>OY970281.1:422500-5357122 GCA_963715875.1 uncultured Acidobacteriaceae bacterium
TTTGTCGTGGTGGTAGAGAACTGAATGGACTAGGGGGCTTTCCAGCTTACTGAATCCAATCAAACTTCGAATGCCATAGAACAACCAATACGGGAGTCAGACGGCGGGGGCTAAGCTTCGTCGTCGAGAGGAAAACAGTCCAGATCGCCTGCTAAGGTCCCAAAATATCAGCTAAGTGGGAAAGGAAGTCGGAACGCCCAGACAGCCAGGAGGTTGGCTTAGAAGCAGCCATCCTTTAAAGAAAGCGTAATAGCTCACTGGTCAAGCGGTCCGGTGCCGACAATTTAACGGGGCTTAAGCTGATTACCGAAGCAGCGAATGCACACCTTACGGGTGTGCGTGGTAGGAGAGCATTCTCAACAGTTTGAAGGTAGACCGAAAGGACTGCTGGACGGTTGAGAAGAGACCCTGCCGGCATAAGTAGCGATAACGGAGGTGGGAACCCTCCGCGCCGAAAGTCTAAGGTTTCCTGAGAAAGGTTAATCCGCTCAGGGTCAGGCGGTCCCTAAGGCGAGGCCGAAAGGCGTAGCCGATGGACATCCGGTTAATATTCCGGACCTCCCTTGTTTTCGTTATCACGATGGGGTGACGCAGGAGGATAAGCAGGCCGTCCTATGGCTATGACGGTCGATGCGTGTAAGGTGTCTCCGATAGGCAAATCCGTTGGAGAGTTATCACTGAGACGCAAAGCAGTAACCCGTATGGGTGAAAGCTGCCGATTCCACGCTGCCAAGAAAAACCTCTAAGGAGAACGCAAGGGAACCGTACCTCAAACCGACACAGGTAGACGAGGAGAATATCCAAAGGCGCTCGTGAGAACAGTTGGTAAGGAACTCGGCAATATAACCCCGTAACTTCGGGAGAAGGGGTGCCCCGGTAGAGTTTAGAGCTCGAGGGGGCCGCAGCGAAATGCGCACTGCGACTGTTTAACAAAAACACAGGTCTCTGCAAAGTCGAAAACGACGTATAGGGGCTGACGCCTGCCCGGTGCCGGAAGGTTAAAGGGAGAGGTCAACCGCAAGGTGAAGCTTTGAACTGAAGCCCCGGTGAACGGCGGCCGTAACTATAACGGTCCTAAGGTTAGTATTCGCTAGCCTTAGTAAAATCTGGCTATATGCTGGAAGGTCTGAGAATCCCACGCTACTTGAAACTAAGTGACAATGCGATGGGTGCAGATAATCAGCAGGAAAGATCGGTAGAGAGTTTTTCTATCGGAATCCTCAGAGACTATATGCCAGATTCCAAATCATGACGAGGTGGAAACTCCTTGCGAAGCCGGTAGTGATACTGGCGGACATGGGATTCTTCGCCTCGCTCAGAATGACAGGCGACGATTTGGAAAAGATATAGTCCGAACTGCATGGCGACATGCAGAGAGTGGCAGAAATGGCCACTCCACTTCACGCATCATCGATGAAGCTAAGAAGGCGACCCTCAGCGGCTAAAGCCGCGATCGAGGGCACGTCCAACGGCACGACTGGAAGTCGTGCCCTTCCCAAAACAATTGATGGCGAGTGAAGGTGTAACAGGGTGAGCGAAATTCCTTGTCGGGTAAGTTCCGACCTGCACGAATGGCGTAACGAAAGTGCGACTGTCTTGCCGACTGACACGGCGAACTTGTAGTGCCGGTGAAGATGCCGGTTGCCCGCAACTAGACGGAAAGACCCCGTGCACCTTTACTATACCTTAACTATGAACTATGGCCCTTGCTGCGCAGGATAGGTGGGAGGCTTTGATTCCAGGCTCTCGGGCTTGGAGGAGCCAACGGTGAGATACCACCCTGCGAGATCTGTGGTTCTAACTTAGTCCCGTAATCCGGGACAAGGACATAGTTAGGCGGGTAGTTTGACTGGGGCGGTCGCCTCCTAAACGGTAACGGAGGCGCGCGAAGCTACGCTCAGCCTGTTTGGAAATCAGGCGTTGAATGCAAAAGTATAAGCGTGGTTGACTGCGAGACCAACAAGTCGAGCAGGTACGAAAGTAGGCTTTAGTGATCCGGTGGTTCTGCATGGAAGGGCCATCGCTCAACGGATAAAAGGTACGCCGGGGATAACAGGCTGATCGGAGCCAAGAGTTCATATCGACGCTCCGGTTTGGCACCTCGATGTCGGCTCATCGCATCCTGGAGCTGTAGAAGGTTCCAAGGGTTAGGCTGTTCGCCTATTAAAGCGGTACGTGAGCTGGGTTCAGAACGTCGCGAGACAGTTCGGTCCCTATCTGTTGTGGGCGCAGGAGATTTGAGAGGACCTGTCCTTAGTACGAGAGGACCGGGATGGACGAACCTCTTGTGTTCGAGCTGTCATGCCAATGGCACCGCTCGGTAGCGAAGTTCGGTAGTGATAACCGCTGAATGCATATAAGCGGGAAGCACTCCTCAAGATGAGATCTCCCAACCCATAAGGGTAAAGAAGGGCCCAGGAAGACTACCTGGTTGATAGGCTGGAGGTGGAAGTGCAGTAATGCATGTAGCTTACCAGTACTAATCGCCCGTTCGGCTTGACCATAAGATTTACTCGGTGCAGAAACAGTTGTTAGTACCCAGTTGCTAGTACCCAGTCCGAAACTGGACAAGGTACAGTGATGTTGTAATTGATCGTCAGAAACTGGGCGAATTCGAAACAACACTGACAGCTGTTGCGCCGACGCTTTTGAGCTTTAACGAGTAAGAAAGCAGAGCCGAAGTATCGTGGTTGAAATCGGAAGTAAACCAGAAGAAAGTAAGCCACACCCAATCTATTCAGTTGTGAGGCATTGTCCTCGAGATCTTTGAGAAATCAGCTTCTAGCTGCTAGCTTCTAGCTCAGTCCAACGGGCTCGAGCTTTGCGGCGGAAGCCGACAAATCAAGTTTGCGGCGAGGAACCTTCCGTGAGTGCGATTTTGCGCCGGGAGATTCGAGCTATTAGCTAGAGGCTAGTAGCTGAAAGCTGCTACGACTTGTCGGTAATCATACCGCGGGGGATCCACCCGTTCCCATCCCGAACACGGAAGTTAAGCCCCGCTGGGCCGATGGTACTGCACGCGCCAAGTGTGTGGGAGCGTAGGTCGTTGCCGGCATTAAATAAAGGCCAGTCTAAGAGAAATCTAGATTGGCCTTTTCCTTTGAACGCGAATCTGCTATAAGAGGACGCTTCGACAACTTGGTGAGTGCATTCCGCTACGTGCTAACTCCCCGGGGTAGGACCAAGTCAGCAGCTTCCGTCTCTGAGGTAGGTAAATGCCGACAGGATCTCTTGGCGGTTCCAGGGTACTTTTGCGTTACTGCATGATTCCGGTTCTGGCGGCTATGTTGATGCTGCCGTCCTGCAACTCCTGCAATCCACTCGGCCATCGAGAGGAGGAAGCGCGTCAAGAGAGGCTGCGTCAGATCGAGGAAAGGAGACGCGCTTATGTGGCGCTGGTGTCGCAGGCCGCATTTGGGCATGTTTGGTCTTCGCCGAAAAAGACGGTGGATGCGATTGATTTTGGATTGCAAAAAGATCGTCTGATCAAGATCTACCGCGCCGACACAAGCAATTTCCACGATAGCCGCGTGGCCGGCATTTGGTCGGACATCCGAAGTTATGCATCGCAAGGTCTGATCATCCTGAACCGCATTGACCAGCTTGACTCCGCAGAGCCTTCTGGTTGGCAGGTGCTTGACTCACTCAGGCAGGACAGTAAAAGCGATGCCTGGTGGCGGGCGGTTGGCACCGAAGTGGACAAGAACACGCTGCGCAGCCAGTTCCGAGAAGTCGAAACCAGCCTCAATCAATCGATCGGTCAACTGGCGGCCACAGTCGGTGATTTATCGCTGCCCGACGCGGGAGTGGTGAAGATAACCTACTATCCAGCCTGGCACGGCGCATTTTCCGCAGAGTCTCTCGAACTCCTGAATATTTCTGAACAGGACTTCGGAGAAGCCCTGATATTCGTGACCATGCGGGACAAAAGCGGCGCGACGTTGACCCACCTGCACTATGCGGATGGCTGGGCCCGCGGAACGACCTTGACGGCCCAGTATCGGTATGGACAAAGCGACTATGTGAATAGCCAGGTTCCGGAAAACCCCACTTCTGTCGAGATAATCGCCGTCACCGGGTCGGGAGTCGTTCGCAGCAGCTACGAGTTAAGCCAGCAGGAATGGGATGCCCGAATCCGAGGCTACCTCCAAAGAGTCACGTTCGATGGCGTTTATCTCGGGCCCTACCGCGAGGAGAGCACGGGCCGCGAGGTAGGCCCTGGATTCAAGTTCTCATTCCAAGGCCTGCAACACCTCCCGGTCCGCGCTGCTAACATCAGACTCTTCAGCGCTGGATCCCCAGAAGACTTTTCCTGGAAGCTCGAGTCGATAGACGCCGGTGGGCCCTACTCGGCGCGGACAACTTCAACTTCCCAAGCAAATACGGCCGAGCTAATTTTATGGTTCGAGGATACGAATGACACGGTGACAATTCCCAGTGGCGCGCCGGCGAAGATTTCGGCAAAGTAGTTGGGCGCGGGTGCATTGCGGTTTTCTTTCGGGCCCTGCTGTCGTGACCGGTATCGAAAAGGCTGTTGAGAGAAATCTCGACGGCCTTTTCCTTTTTTGGGACAGAAGGCTGAAATAAAGCCGCATTGACTCGCATTCTCAGAACCTAAGACAAGGCGGCGGGATTATATTTGCGGCTACAGCAACTTCTGAGTTGTTGTAGACACCGGCAAACAGCAGGTCTCTCCACTCCGCGTTCCCTTCCGCAAGGCCGAAGCGAACGCTCCGGTCGAGATGACAGTGCTTGAGGCAGGAAAAGAATATGTGCATCATTTGCGAGCGAGAGTTATGGGGCGAGCACCGAGCGCTCGAACGGGAATTCTTCAAGCCGTGCAAGGAATGCAATAAGTTCCCCGGCGCCAGCACCGAAGGAACGTGCTATCACTGCTTCGCGGTTGGCAATGCGATCGACGAATGCCCCGAGTGTGTGGGCAAACCCTGGAGTGAAGAATTTCTCGAGGCCAAGGACGAGATCGAAGGCCCGGACAGGCTGCTGGTTCCGTTCTAGCGCTCGCTGCGGAAATGCGGCTCAAGATGGGGCAGTGGCGGCTTATTCGCTCGCGGCGAAAAGCG
Source organism: uncultured Acidobacteriaceae bacterium (assembly GCA_963715875.1). Taxonomy (GTDB): domain Bacteria; phylum Acidobacteriota; class Terriglobia; order Terriglobales; family Acidobacteriaceae; genus Sulfotelmatobacter. Next base: position 427,582 of record OY970281.1, read on the forward strand.
GATTCCTCCTGTCTCGCTTCGCTCGCGCGTCGGAATGACAAGGGTTGGGCGGCGGTTGCGGCAGGACCGAGGCTGTGCGCTTTCCGCATATGTCCCCGCCGGCGCTGATCCGCTTCCGGCTAAACAGCAGATTCCTCCTGTCTCGCTTCGCTCGTGCGTCGGAATGACAAGGGTTGGGCGGCGGTTGCGGCAGGACCGAGGCTGTGCGCTTTCCGCATATGTCCCCGCCCGGCGCTGATCCGCTCCGGTTAACAGCAGATTCCTCCTGTCTCGCTTCGCTCGTGCGTCGGAATGACAAGGGTTGGGTGGCCCACGTTCCATGCGGCTTTGCAGCTTGACACTGCTGGATTGCGGGAGGATAATCCGTTCGCTTGGATCACCGCATCCTGCCTTTCTGCGGTTCGCAACCAGGCCGGGCTTTCTGTCTTTCTTCCCGTGAGTGGGCGCGGGCAAAGCGATTGGTAAATTCACACCGTGGAGGACTTCTGATGACCGGACTTTATGGGTGGAAGCTTTATGGCTGGAAGCAGGCGTGTTTCGTTTTTGTGTTGTGTGCTGCGATGGCGATTTCGCTTTCGGCGCAAACTTTGACTACTTTGGAAAGTTTCAGCGGGCTGAACGGGAACAATCCGTATGGCGGGCTGGTTGAGGGGAGCGATGGAAGTCTGTACGGAACTACGATCGATGGCGGGCTGTATGGCGGTGGTACGGTGTTCCGCATTGCGCCGAGTGGAGGCATGACTTCTCTCTATAATTTTTGTTCGCTGGCCAATTGTGCGGACGGGCAATATCCGGTGACCACGCTGATCCAGAGCGGCGAAGGGGATTTTGTGGGGACAACGCAATCGGGAGGCAGCGAGGGTTGGGGCACGGTGTTCCGGATCACTCCTGATGGCAGGCTGACCACGGTGCATAGCTTCGTGTTTACCGACGGGGCTGCGCCTTATGGGACGCTGGTGCTGGCCAGCAACGGAGACTTTTACGGGACGACCAACGGAGGCGGCGACTTCAACGCGGGGACCGTTTTCAGAATGACGCCTGGGGGCACGGTGACTACGCTTCACGTTTTTTGTTCGGGCGCGTGTGCGGATGGGGAATATTCGGTTGGGGCGCTGATTCAGGCGAGCGATGGCAACATCTACGGGACGACGCATGCGGGAGGGAACTTTACGGCGTGCAGTCCGGATGGCTGCGGCACGATTTTTAGAATTACGCCCGGCGGAACGCTGACGACGTTGCATACATTTGACAGCATTGACGGCGCTTATCCGTATGGAGGGATTGTCGAGGGGGCCAAAGGAATGTTTTATGGAACAACCGGGGGCGGCGGTCCGGCGAACTGGGGTACGGTATTTCAGATGACGAGAACCGGCGCGGTCACGGTGCTGCACACTTTCAGCGGGCCGGACGGATCGAATCCGTATGGGCTGATAAAAGGGTCCGACGGAAACTTCTACGGGACGACTGCATATGGCGGCCCTGTGTTCAACTACGGCACCATCTTCAAAGTCACGCCTGCGGGGGGATTTACGACGTTGCTGGGATTTGACGGGACGAACGGGAAGAATCCGTTTGTCGGAGTTTTTCAGGCCGCTAGCGGGATGTTTTACGGGACAACGTACTTTGGCGGAACCGACAGCGATGGGACAGCGTTCAGCATGTCTGTGGGACTTGTCTGGCGCTGCTCGACGGTGATACCCGCGAGGTGAGTCAGGGCCCCTTCCGACCGGTGGTCGGAGGGGGTTTTGTGTTTTTGTCACGGCGGGACGGGTCGGTGGAGATGGAGATCCTTCAGGACGATAAAGCCGTCCTTCAGGATGATAACGTGGACGATAACCCGTCCTTCAGGATGACAACGTGGACGACGGGAGCTAGGGCGGGGGAATCTGCGGTGGCACTTTTTTCTGGGGCGGGGCGAACTCATCATCTTGGAGGACTGTGTTCGAGGACGTGTGCTCCTGAGAATGATGGAGAGGAATCTGGAAATCGGCGCGGAGCGGCGGCGATGTTTGCGGCAGAAGGTGCATGCGCCGGCGTTTGCCAGTTTTGATGGCGTCAGCGGTGGCATGATTCTGGATTTGAGCGAAGAAGGATTGTCGATGCAGATGGGTGGAGGGTTCGACAAATATTTTGTGGACAGCCAGGTTCCGGAAAAACGAGCGCGCAAGCATCCTCTGGAACGGGGACGGAAGGTGCGCATGGAGTTGGAGTTGGCGGGGGCGGCGCAGGTGACTCCGTCGAAGCTGGAGACGACGGGATACATTGCGTGGGCGGATGCGCTGGGGCGCGCGGGGGTGCGATTCTCGGATTTGCCGGAGGATTCGCGGCGCCGGTTGAATGAGTGGCTGGCGGTGAATGCGGGAGCGCCGAGCCGGACCGCTCCTAAGGTGGCGCTGGAGTGGCCGCGCGGGGCGGCTGCGGGAATGCGGGATGGGGGCGGGAGATCGCCGGCGGGTTCGCGTATGGCGGGCGATCTGGCGGGCGATCATGTGGCGGACGTTCATGTTGCAATCAGTCTGGAAGCGGAGGATAGCGGAGACGAGGCTGCGGCCGCGGCTACGCCGTGGGCGCAGCTGAAAGCGATGTTTGCGGCGAAGAATACGGCGGTGGTGGAGCACGCTCCGGTTTCAGGGACGGTGCAGTATGAGTTCAGTCCGCTGGGCACGGATCTGGCGGCGGCATTGCGGTTGATTGGAGAGCGGGCGCGGTCGCTGACGCGGGGCACGAGCGCGGCGATTGCGCTGGCGCATCAGGGCGCGGTGATGTGCCGGGCCAGTGTGGGAGAGAGCGCTCCGCCGCTGGGCACGCGGCTGGATGTGAATTCAGGGTTGGCGGGCGAGTGCTTTCGCGCGGGCAAGGCGTTGCGGTGCGACGATGCGGAACTCGATCCGCGAGTGGATTTGGAGAGTTGCCGCCGGCTGGGGGTGCGGTCGATTGTGGCGGCGCCGGTGCGCTACGAGCGCGATACGGTGGGGCTGCTGATGGTGCTGGCGAGCGATCCGTTTAATTTTGATGAAGGCGATGTGGCCGTGGTGGAGAGTCTGGCACATACGGTGGTGAGAAGTATGCGGCAGGCGGAAGCGGGGTAGAACGAGGTTTCAAAGTTTCAGGGTTTCAATGTGGTTGTTGAAACTTATCGACGGCGGGTTTTTGCTTTGCGTGTCTTCCTCGTCCACTGAGCCATGAACCCAGCCATCGTGGAAGTCCGTACGCCCACTGCATCCGGAGATACCATCCGCCTTCGTTTTCGGGACGGGCGCCGGTTGCACGGTAGGGATGCTTCGACTCTGCCGGAACTCCCTCCGGTCGTCCCGCCTCCGCTCAGCACGACATTCGTTACCTTGCTTTAAGGTGCTTCTTCACAGAAATTCCTTCTTGGCTTGATCCTGATCCTCAGAACTTCCTGATTCCTTCTCGGCGGCTTCTTTGGCGGCGGCTAGGAAGGTGCGCAGAATTTCGGCATCTTCGGGAAGCATCTTGGTGAATTTAATTCCGTTGCCGACTTGCGGATCGCAGGTGACGACGGAAGCGAGGATGAGCAGCGTGCTGCCGGCCTCGAGCTTGATTTCGAGCGAGGAACCGATGGGAAAGGGGAACATGGTCTCGATGTAGCATCCCTGGGAGCTGATGTCGGTGGTGGCGCAGCGGTAGGGCATAGGCTTGCCGTCGACATAGAGCTCAACCGGCACCTTGAGCTTGACCCGCTCGTCGGCTCGGTGGTGCGAATACTCGGTCATGGAGGGGGCTCCTGCAGCAGGGTTCGGTGGCGATTGAGAAGTATAACAAAGGCCGGGTTGGGAAATGGGCGCCCGTGGCGCTTATAGGGATGCTTCGACTCCGGCGGAACTCCCTTCGGTCGTCCCGCCTGCGCTCAGCATGACAACGCTTACTCGCGGAGTGCGCTGAGAACGGCCGCGGAGTGCGCTGAGAAGAAACTCGCCTTCGGTTTTTGGGGGTGGTGCTATTGTGGGATTTGCTGCAGGAGGTGAATGGGATGGAGACACTTTACACATCAACGATGGATTCGGCGGTGGGGCCGTTGTTCATGGCGGCGTCGGGCGAGGGATTGGTGGCGCTGGAATTCGACGTCCGGTTGGCGGGACAGCAGACGATCCGGCCGAACCCGCGGGATCTTCGCGGGGAAAAAAGAGGTGTGCGGTTTGAGGATGCGGGGCGGCGAATGAGGAGCTACGTGAAGGAACTGGAAGAATATTTTGCGGGGAAGCGACGGGAGTTTGGGTTTGCGCTCGATCTACGGGGGACGGATTTTCAGGTGGCGTGCTGGCGGGCGCTGCTGGCGATTCCTTACGGCGAGACGCGCACTTATGCGGACATTGCGCGGGCGGTGGGTAAGCCGAATGCGTTTCGAGCGGTGGGGATGGCCAATAACCGGAATCCGATTGCGATTGTAGTGCCGTGCCATCGGGTGATTGCGTCGGATGGGACGTTGTGCGGGTACGGCGGAGGGCTTGAGGTGAAGCGGAAGTTGCTGGAGCTGGAGGGGGCGTTGAGCGGGACGCTGGCGGCGTAAGAATCGAATCCGCGATTGCCTTTCGGACCGATTGGATATACAATCACAATGTATATCCAAGGAGTCACCTATGCAGGTTTCAAAGTGGGGAAACAGCTTGGCGGTTCGACTTCCCGCCGCAGTCGTGCAAGCGCTTGAATTGAAGGAGGGCGACGACATCGAGATTCGGGTCGCCGGAAAGAAAGCCTTTGAAGTGAGCCGCGATGAAAGTCGCCGACGCGCTCTGGAGAACCTGCGCAAGCTCCGTCGTCCCTTCCCTCCGGGATTCGTCTTCGACCGCGACGACATCTATGAGCGCTGATGCGTTCTTCGATACCAATGTATTTGTGTATACGGTAGTTCAGGATGATCCGCGCTCCCAGCAGGCAGAGGATTTGATTGCCGAAGGCGGCACGGTAAGCGTGCAGGTCCTGTACGAGTTTGCAGCGGTCGCACGGCGGAAGTCCAAAATGCCTTGGGAGGCGATACGGTTCGCGATAGAGAACATCAAGGCGCTCTGTCCCGATCCTCTCCCTATCACGCTTGATACTCAAGGGAAGGCATTAGCCATCGCAGAACGATACGGCTACAAAATCTATGATGCTCTCATCGTCGCTTCCGCCTTGGAAGCGCGATGCACGGTACTTTACTCCGAGGATATGCAGGACGGACAGGTCATCGACAACCGGTTGACGATTCGAAATCCGTTCTAGGGAACGTGTTCTCGACTTCCGCTCAACCGCAGGCCGCTCAATATTAGATAATTGCACTCTCAAACTGCTGAAGAAGACTGCCAAAACTAACCCCTCTGGCGGCAGCCATCGAAGTAGAATTTCCAATAATGCAGGTAATGGGTCTTTTGAACTCTGCGGTGAATTTACAATTGGCCCTTACTTTTACAGGCAGCGGGCCATGCTTAACTTGATTTTCTGCAAGGTATTTGACAAACGAGCGGTACGTACTTGTTCGGGCGGAATACCCAGTCAGGAGAATTGTTCGAAGTGAGTCGTTTTCGTTGACGATCACACGAATGTCTTGAAATTCTATAATTTCAATGTCCTTATCTGCTGAGCTCACACCGCCGCGCAATATTGTTTTGCCCATATTTTGTACTCCTACCTTGAGCTGTATCATCAGCCTTTTTCGTTCCTCAACAGCTCGTGCCCCTTCAGTGTGGAACAATTTGGTCTTCGCAATTTTGGCCATGACACCCCAAAAGCGATTCTGCCTGTTAGGGTAATAAAACTCATAGTGGCGTTTGTCGGGATGCGGGGGGAAGGTGCCGAGGATGAGGGTTCGCATCCCCGGAACCGGATAATACCAGTCAGGATGACGTTCTTTTGTTTTCATTCCTTGATCCCATCCTCAAGGGCCGCCGGGCCGGCACGCGGGCGAGGGCGCCCGCGCTACACACTCTTCAGTTCACCCAATCCAGAAACTTGTACCACACTCCTGCGAACGGCAGGAACCATGGTTTGCCGTTGTACAGCCCGAGCGGAGCGCCAGGGAATGGAATGCCTAGGAATGGATTCTCGGGCTTGTCGCCGGCGATCAGTTCCGCCATTTTCTGGCCTTGATACGTGGCCATGGCTACTCCGTGGCCGGCGTAGCCCAGCGCGTAGTAGAGGCCATCGATCTGGCCGGCGTGGGGCATGATGTCGAAGGCGAAGTCGAGGGTGCCTCCCCAGACGTAGTCGATTTTGGCGTCGCGGAGTTGGGGGTAGACGTCGATCATGCCGCGGCGGAGAATTTCGGCGCTGCGGCGAATGGTATCGGCGGTCTCGGGGAAGAAGGCGGCGCGGCCTCCGAACAACATGCGGCGGTCGGGCGTGAGGCGGTAGTAATAGAGATAGTTTTTCGAGTCGTAGATCATGCGGTTGCGCGGACTGAGTTCGCGGGCGAGGGCTTCGGGCAGGGGTTGGGTTGTAATAATGAACGACCCGATGGGGATGATTTTTTTCTGCAGCGCGGGAGTGGCGGGTCCGGTGTAGCCGCTGGTGGCGACGAAGACTTCGCGGGCCCAGAGCGGGCCTTGCGAGGTCGAGACTTTCCATCCGGAATCGCCTTGGTTAGATTCGCGCTGCAGGGCTTCTACTCTCGTGTGTTCGAAAATTTCTGCGCCGGATTGGATAGCGGCGCGGGCGAGGCCGGCGACGTAGCTGGCGGGATTGGCTCCGGCGCTGATTTCATCGACCATGCCGCCGTAATAAATTTGCGATCCGATCTCGGCGGATAGTTCATTTTTCTGCACGACGCGCAACGTGTGATTGAACTCGCGGGCGATCACTTCGGCCTGGCGGGCGTAGTCGTCAAAATGCTTTTGCTTGCAGGCTACTTCGAGGTGGCCGCAGCGGGAGAAGGCGCAGTCGATGTTTTCTTCGCGGACGATTTTCTCGACGCAATCGATGGTTTCTAGCGACGCGGCGTACATGCGCTGCGTGAGATCGCGTCCGTACGTGGAGATGAGCTGGTTCACGCCCAGCTTCATGCCGGTGAGGACCATGCCGCCGTTGCGGGAACTGGCTCCCCAGCCGATGGTTTCGGATTCGAGGACGGCGACTTTTGCGCCGCGTTTGGCGAGGGTGCGGGCGGCGGAGAGTCCGGTGAATCCGGCGCCGAGGATGGCTACGTCGGCGCGGGCGGGGAGTGGGTGGGGTTTCGGGTTGGGGAAGGTGGTGGTGGTGAGCCAGTAGTTTCGTTCTTGTGCAGGCATGGGTGAGTTGGTGGGAGGATAAATGAGTTTGGGTGGAAGCGCTATGGGGCAGTGGGGCTCGCGGGCATGAGTGCCCGCGCCACACTTTGCTTTACGCTGGGAACAGCAGGTTCCTCACCTGCCCTTCGGGCAGGTGAGGAATGACAAGGCTTTAGAATTCGGGGCGCAGGTTCGGAATCACGAAGCTTTGAAATTCTCGGCGCTGCTTCGCGGGCGAGGGCGCCCGCGCCACACTTTGAGTCATGGAAAAATTTGCGGAAATCTGCGAGGCGGTTGCTGCTACCACGAAGAAGCTGGTGAAAACGGCGATCGTTGGGGACTACCTCAAGTGTCTTTCTGTCGATAAAGCGGCTGTCGATAAAGCGGCCATCGACGAGGCGGCGGTCGCGGCGGTGTTTCTTTCTGGACGGACGTTTCCCGCGTGGGAGGAAACCACTCTGCAGGTTGGGGGGACGCTGTTGTGGCGCGTGGTGGCTGAGCTATCCGGAAAAAGCGAAGCGGAGGTGACGGCGTCCTACCGGCGGCATGGAGACTTGGGTGCGGCCGCTGGCGAACTTTTGACCGTCCATGCTGGTCAGGGCGTGGGCGTGCTCGAAGTCGACCGCATCTTCCGGCAGATCGCGGCGGCGCGCGGACCGGCGGCGAAGACGGCGCTTGTCCGCGAATTGCTGGGGCGGGCAACTCCGCTGGAAGCCAAATACATCGTGAAAATTATCACTGGCGATCTGCGCATTGGGCTGAAAGAAAGCCTGGTCGAGGAAGCGATCGCGAAAGCGTACGGGGCCACGGTCGCGGCGGTGCAGCGCGCCAACATGCTGCTCGGCGACATCGGCGAAACCGTGCGGCTGGCGGCGAACGGCAAACTGGCTGAAGCAAAGATGCGCCTGTTTCATCCGCTGGGATTCATGCTGGCGAGTCCGATCGAATCTGCCGAAGAAGGGCTGAGTTATTTTTCGGAGGCGGCTGTCGAAGACAAATATGACGGCATCCGGGCGCAGGCGCATATTTCCGGCGGCGAGGTGAAATTGTTTTCGCGCACGCGCGATGAGATCACGGGATCGTTTCCGGAACTTCCCGACGCGCTTGCGGGCTTAGCGGGGGAGGCGATTCTCGACGGGGAAATTGTCGCCTGGGAAAGCACTGGCCGCGCGCGTCCGTTCAGCGTTTTGCAGCAGCGGTTGGGACGCAAGAAAGTCAGCGAGCGAATGTTGCGCGAGATTCCGATCGCCTACCTGGTGTTCGATGTTCTGTACGCGGATGGCGAAGTGCTGATTGATCGTCCTCTGCGCGAGCGGGCGCGAATCCTCGATGAACTGCTGGCGGCGGAGAGAAAAATCGTTCGCCACGGAGACACAGGGACACAGCGAGGGAAAGGGCAGGGGAAACTTGTCTTCGAGGAAGAGCCGCAGCAAACGGCGGACGGAGCGGACATCATCCGTGCACCGATGTTTCGCGCGGCATCGGCGGCAGAGCTAGAGGAACTTTTTGCCGCGGCGCAGGCTCGAGGCAACGAAGGACTGATGATTAAAGATCTGACTTCGCCTTACACGCCGGGCAAACGGGGGAAGTCGTGGCTGAAGATGAAGCGCGAGCTGGCCACGCTCGACGTGGTCGTGACGGCGGTTGAGTACGGACACGGCAGACGCATCGGCGTGCTCAGCGATTACACCTTCGCCGTGTGGAATGGCGACCGGCTGGTGAACATCGGCAAGGCGTACTCCGGACTCACGGACGTTGAGATCGCGGAGATGACGCAGTGGTTTCTGGATCACACGATCGAGGACCAGGGCTTTCGGCGCACCGTCGAACCGAAGATTGTGCTGGAAGTCGCGTTCAACAATATGATGCAGTCCGAGCGGCACGAGAGCGGGTATGCGCTGCGCTTCCCGCGCATCGTGCGGCTGCGACTCGATAAGAAAGCGGAGGATGCGGATACGATGGAGAGTGTCCGGGAAATCTATCGCAGGCAATCGGCGGCGGGGCAAGCATTTTGATTTTTGTGTCGGACGACATCAAAGGCTTTAACTACGGGGGGGGCACGGGGTATCACGGGGTAAACCGGCGAGTGCGGGATTAAGGTCCGAAAACGTCTAGAGTGGCCGCTGGAAGCGGCTATTATGGGGTTCAGGATGAACAGGGGTTCGACTAGAAATATGGATCTGGATCTGCGGGTGTGTTCGCGGGCGCGGCTGTCGCGCGATGCGCGCTTTGACGGCAAGTTTTTTATTGCCGTGCTCAGTACCAAGATTTACTGCCGGTCGATTTGTCCGGCGCGCACCTGCAACGAGAGCAACGTTCGTTACTATGCAACGGCGGCTGCGGCGGCGGAGGCGGGATTTCGTCCGTGTCTGCGCTGCCGTCCGGAGAGTTCGCCGGGAACTCCGGCGTGGCTTGGAACGTCGAGCACAGTATCGCGGGCGTTGCGGCTGATCGGCGAGAGTGGATTGGAAGATGGAGGAGTCGAGGTTCTTGCGGAACGGCTGGGAGTGGGCTCGCGGCACCTGCGGCGGTTGTTTTTGAAACACCTTGGCGCGACGCCGATTGCGGTGGCGCATACGCGGCGTCTGCACTTTGCCAAGAAATTGATCGACGAAACCAGTTTGCCGATGGGAGAGATTGCGCTGGCTTCCGGCTTTGGATCGGTGCGGCGATTCAATGCGGGCATTGATAAGGTCTACCATCGAACGCCCACGCAAATACGGCGGCTGGCGCGGCAGAAGGAGCGCGAGGGGGAAAATCAATACTTGTTCCGGCTTCCCTTTCGGCCGCCTTATGACTGGAATGGGATGTTGCGATTTTTGTCGGCGCGCGCGATTCCGGGGGTTGAGGCGGTGGAGGACGGATGCTACCGGCGGTCAATTTCAATGAACGGCCATGACGGCCTGATTGAGATTTCGCTGGCCGAGGGAAAGAACGCGCTGGTTGCCCGGGTGGAGTTCGACGATGCGCGCTCGCTATTTTTTATTACGGAGCGTGTTCGGTTCATGTTCGATCTGAATGCCGACTGGTCGTCGATTCGGCAACATTTGAGAGGCGATCCGGAGCTGGCGGCGCGGATCAGAGCCAACCCTGGGTTGCGGGTGCCGGGATGCTGGAACGGATTCGAACTGGCGATTCGGGCGATCCTGGGGCAGCAGGTGAGCGTGAAGGGGGCGTCGACGCTGGCGGGGAGGCTGGCGGCGACGTTTGGCAAGCGCATGGCCGCGGGTGGCGCGGTGACGCACATTTTTCCGACGGCTCGGGTGCTGGCCGATTCCACTCTCGCGGGTATCGGACTGACGGGAGCGCGAGCGCAAACCATCCGGGCACTGGCGCGTGCGGTTTACGGTGGACGAATCAGTTTCGAAAATGTCGTGGATTCGGGCGAATTCGTCGAGCGGTTGTGTGAGATTCCCGGCATCGGTCCGTGGACGGCGCAATACGTTGCGATGCGCGCGCTGGGCGAGCCTGACGCTTTTCCCTACACCGATCTTGGACTGATGCGAGCGTTGCATCTGGAGACTGCGCGGGAGTTGGAAAGGCGTGCCGAGGTCTGGCGGCCGTGGCGCGCTTATGCGGCGATGCACTTGTGGAATGGCGGGAGCGAGTTGAGCGCGCGCGTCGGAGGGGACAGAGATCAATTTGAGCGGCGGGAAACGCTAATCCACCGCACGGGCGACATCCGTGTGAACGAAGTCCGCTCCAGTGTAGAGTAATTCCTCTCCCAGGCTGGAAGCGAGCGCGTAGCTGAAACAGTCCCCGAAATTGAGCGCGGCGGCATGACCGCGGCCCTTGCTATAGCGCCGGAACGCCTTGCGTGCGATTCGCACCTGATCGGCGGTCACGGGCGCAACCTCGATTTGAGCGCGCGCCAAAAACAAGTCCAGTTGCTCCCCGCCTCTTTCTCCCGACTTACCTTCGAGCACGATGGCCGCCTCCAGAAGGCTGGCGGCAGACATTCGCCGGGAGCCGGCGGCGGTCAAGCGGCGCAATAAGGCGTCGGCCCCGGACTCCTGGCGCAGAATAGCTACGATGGCTGAAGTGTCGATGACCATTTATTTCGGCAGCCCGTGCTCGTCATAGCCAATAATCTCATCCGGGGTGCGGCGATCAAGTTGGGGAAGTTTTGCGGCGCGGCGGGCAATCGCGGTGAGGTCCTCCAACAGCCGTTCCTGCTGGCGCGCGGCCCGCACACGCTGGTGGCGCTCGCGGAGAGCCTGCAGGATCGTCTGCGTCAGACCTTCGCCCGTTAAGCGGGAGAGTGCCCGTGCGAGGCGTTCGACCTCGGAGTTGCGGATGCTGAGCGGCATGATTCAATTATATACATTCTGCAATCATATATACAAGGAAAACGGCGGGAGATAGTGGAGCAGTTTGAGGCGCAGGCTCGTATCGGGGCAGGCCTTCAGGCATGCCGCCAAAGCAAGTTGAGTGCGCGGGCTTTAGCCGCTGTGCGGTGAGACGGGCAAGCCGCAGCGGCTAAAGCCGTTCAGAATTGTCGTCTTTTGGCGGCATCGCTGAAGCGATGCCCTGATACGAATCTTTTTCCAAACTGCGCCACCACCCGGCGGGAATCCGTTTACCGCCGTTTGACTCGCCTTCCCCGCCTCCTTAAGATTAATCCCGCCCCTGAGCATTTTCCGATGATCGGCCAAACCATATCGCACTACCGCATCGTAGAGAAGTTGGGCGGGGGCGGCATGGGTGTTGTGTACAAAGCTGAGGACACGAAGCTCGATCGCTTTGTGGCGTTGAAATTCCTGCCGGACGACGTTGCCAAGGATCCGCAGGCCCTCGCCCGTTTCCGGCGCGAGGCGAAGGCAGCTTCGGCGCTCAATCATCCCAACATTTGCACGATTCATGAGATTGACGAGGAGGATGGCCGCGCTTTCATCGTCATGGAGTATCTGGACGGCCTGACGCTGAGGAACCGCATCGGCGGCCGGCCTCTGGAAACTGAACCCCTGCTTGCGTTGGCCATCGAGGTCGCAGACGCGCTGGATGCCGCCCACGCCGGGGGCATTGTTCATCGCGACATCAAGCCTGCGAACATTTTTGTTACGAAGCGGGGACACGCGAAAATCCTGGATTTTGGATTGGCCAAGGTGGCGCCGTCGGCGAAAGAACTTTCCGCTGGTCCGACAGCGGCGACGCTCTCTGACAGCCATGAATTTCTTACCAGCCCTGGGACGGCGGTGGGCACGGTCGCGTATATGTCGCCGGAGCAGGCGAAGGGGAAAGACCTCGATGCCCGCACCGACCTGTTTTCGTTCGGGACGGTGCTGTACGAAATGGCGACCGGGACCTTGCCGTTTGCCGGCGACACGGCAGCGACGGTCTTCGACGGCATACTGAATCGAGCGCCGGTGCCGCCGCTGCGCTTGAATCCTGCACTGCCGCCCAAGCTGGAAGACATCATCGGCAAGCTGCAGGAAAAAGACCGCGACTTGCGCTATCAATCGGCAACGGAAGTGGTCAGCGATCTGAAGCGCTTGCGGCGCGATACGGAATCGGGGCGGGAAGCGGCGCATTCGTCTGGCGTGGTCCAGCTCTCGAGTGCCAGCGTGCAGGTCACGCCAAGCGAGGCACCTTCCAGCGGTTCGGTGCTGGCGGCGGCGCGGCAGCATAAAACCGGCTTAGGGGTGATCGCGCTGGTCGTGCTGTTGCTGGTGTCGGCGGCTGGGTTCGGCGTTTACAGTTTATTTTTCGGCGCGCGGAGTCAGCCTTTTCAGAGCATCAAGATCACCAAGGTCAGCGGCACCCACAATGCGATCATCGGCGCCATGTCTCCCGACGGAAACTATCTTGCCTACGTACTGAATATCGAGGGCAATCAATCGCTGTGGCTGCGGCATCTTTCCAGCGAGAGCAACGTACAAGTTGTTCCGCCGCAGCGGGTGGCCTACTCCGCGCTGCGATTCTCGCCCGATGGCGGCCACATTTATTATTCGCACACTTTATTGGCCAGCGGCCAGGCTTCTCAGGAGTACGATCTGTACCGCATTCCGGTGCTGGGCGGAACGCCGCAGTTGCTGGTCAAGGATGTTGATAGCAATCCCAGTTTCTCGCGGGATGGACAGCGTTTTCTTTTTCTGCGCGCCAACGACCCGGATCCGGGCAAGTACTACCTGATTATCGCGAATGCCGATGGTAGCGACGAGAAGAGCATTTTCAGCGCACCCATGACCGATGTAATGACCGATGTAGCCTGGTCGCCAGACGGGAAGGCGGTTGCCGGCGCGATTCTCGAGATGGGCAGTAGCGTGACTTCCCCCATGGTTACGATCGATCCGGAGACGGGCAAGCAGAAGACGATCTCCAAGTTTCCGTTCACTTTCATCAGCAAAGTGGCTTGGCTGCCCGATGGGAGGGCGCTGGCAGTCATCGTGCAAGGTGCAGAAACTAATTTCACCCGCCAACAGGTTGGATTGATCACTTATCCAGAAGGCAAGTTCCGTCCCATCACCGCCGACACCAACGACTATGCGATGTTGAGCGTGTCGTCCGACGGAAAAACCATTGCAACCGTGATGCAGCAATCATTGCGCGACCTGTACGTGAGTCCCGGTCAGAAGGCAGACTACTCTGACGTCAGGCAGATTCCGTCCGGAGATCCCGTGCCCACGCTCTCGTGGGCGAGTGACGGTCGTCTGCTGGCCGAACAGTACCCGTCCATTCGGGTGCTGGACACGAATGGTGAAGTCAAAGGCGAAATCGCCAACGAAAAAGACTCAACGGCAATGCAGCCGAGCGGGTGCAGAGACGGTCACGTGGTTTTCGCGCGAGGAATGATGAGAACTCAGGGCATGAGCATCTGGCGCAGCGAAGCCGACGGCACCGGCCTGCGCCGCATAAGCGAAGGCAAGCGAGACCTATTTCCCATGTGCTCGCCGGATGGAAAGACGGTCTTCTACGTGGACACGGCGGCTGCGGTCTACATGAAGGTCTCCATCGACGGCGGCAAGGCGGAGCGCGTTTCGACCCTGTATGCAGCGAATTCCGAGAGCTACGACATTGCGCGCGATGGGAAGACGGCGGTACTGGGCACCTACGATTTCAAGAGTCAGAAGCCGAGCATCTCCCTGGTATCGCTCGAATCGGACAAGGAACTGCGCACTTTCGAGTATGATCCGCGCCATCGTGGGATACTGCGTTTCAGCCCGGATGGCAAGGGGATCGTTTATCCCATCCGCGAGAAGGGGGTGGACAACCTGTGGATGCAACCGCTCGACGGCGGTCCCGGCCGGCAGTTGACGAACTTCACGGCGTTGAAGATCTACTCGTACCAATGGTCGCCTGACGGCAAAAGCCTGGCCCTGGTGCGGGGAGATTCGCCGTCAGACCTGGTGCTGATTCAGGATTCGCAGGGAAAATAGTGGCTGGAACTTAGTTCACGCGGTTCGACCTGGTACTGTCTTAAATAATGAAGTCCGAGACGAACAACTCGCCCACGCCGAACGCCTCCAGCAAGAAGGCAAGTTCCCCGAACGACTCCTTGACCTCATCCGACCGGAAGGCGATGGCCGACGGAACTGGGCCGGGGCATGGTGGAGAGCATCAAGGCGCGGCCGCCGGTCCACTAGGTTTGCCGCGCAACACGTCATTTAAGACACCACCTTCGACCTCCCGGCCTTGCTTCTCGACCGTATTGCCTCATATACTCTGAACGTTTGCCCTTCATTAGAATTGCCATCATCTGGAGGACCCTATGACCACCATGACCACCGCACCGCATGTCGATAAAGAAAGCAATCCGTGGGAATCGCAGCGGGCGCGTTTTGACCTGGCTGCGCAGAAGCTCAACCTCGACGACGGACTGTGGCGGGTTCTGCGGTATCCCAACCGCGAGCTGACGGTCTACATCCCGGTGCAGATGGATGACGGCCATCTCGAGGTGTTTACAGGGTTTCGGGTGCAGCACTCGATTGCGCGCGGTCCGGCGAAGGGCGGCATCCGCTATGCGCCCGACGTCACGCTGGACGAAGTGCGCGCGCTGGCCAGCTGGATGACGTGGAAGTGCGCCGTGGTGAACATTCCTTTCGGCGGGGCCAAGGGCGGCGTGATTTGCGATCCGCATAAGATGTCGATGGGCGAAATCGAGCGCATGACGCGGCGCTACACCTCGGAGCTGATCGAGTTCATCGGTCCGGAAAAAGACGTGCCCGCTCCCGACGTCAACACCAACGAACAAATCATGGCGTGGATGATGGATACCTATTCCATGCACAAGCGCCGAACGGTCACGGCGGTGGTGACCGGAAAGCCGATCAATATTGGCGGGTCGCGCGGACGCCGCGAAGCTACCGGGCGGGGCGTGATGGTGGTCTGCGACCAGGCGATCAAGAAGCTTGGCCTGGCGCGGGAGAGCACGCGGGTGATTGTGCAGGGCTTCGGCAACGTGGGCTCGAATGCGGCGCAGTTGATGCATCAGGGCGGATACAAAATTGTGGGCATCGCCGAAGTGGGTGGCGGGCTCTACAACAAGAATGGAATCGATTTGAATGCGCTGGTCGAGTTCCGGCAGAAGAACGGCACGGTGCACGGCTTCCCCGGCGCGGAAAAACACGATGCTGCAGAGTTGATCACGACGGAATGCGAAATTCTGATTCCCGCCGCGACCGAAAATGTGATCACCTCGCGCAACGTCGATCGGGTGAAGTGCCGCATTCTGGCGGAAGGCGCGAACGGCCCGACCACCGCGGCCGCCGACGATGTCTTGACCGACAAGGGAGTTTTCGTGATCCCCGACATTCTGGCGAACGCCGGCGGCGTTACCACTTCTTACTTTGAGTGGGTGCAGGATCGCCAGGGCTACTTCTGGAAAGAGTCGGTGGTCAACGACCAACTGGAAGAGATCATGGTGTCGTCCTTTGACGATGTGGTTCGCTACGCCGAGACGCATCACGTCAACAACCGCATCGCCGCTTACATGCTGGCGATCGATCGCGTGGCCTATACGATCCGGCAGCGCGGAATTTACGCTTAGGAATGATGGGAGGCCTGCGGTGGCGCAGGCCTCTTTCACTTCCCTTTCTCCAGTTTGCGTTTGCGGCGTGATTTTTCGACTTGACTCCCAGGGCTGAGGCTGCAATCATTCGTTGCCGAACTCTGCACACCCTGTTCACTTCGCAAAGCGGAGTTCGTTTTTTGTCGACATATCAAATCACGCAACGCTATCTGACTGGCTACGGGAAAATTCGGGGGAGCGGCGAAGAGCTTACCTCAGGCGCTGAAGCGTGGATTTTTTAGCGACTCAGCGGCACGAGTGAACTCGTGCCCTTCCCGAACCGCTTCGAACGCGAATTTTCCGCAGCCTGCTGAAGCTTGCGAACAACACTCAGGAGAAATTCTTTGAAAAAACATACAGCATTTATTTGGGGCGCATCTTTGTGTTTAATGCTGGCCCTGTGCGTGGGTACGGGTTGGGCGCAGGCCCAGGCCGGAACCACTGACGATAAAGCCTCCGACAGCACCAGCAAGAAGAAATCGAAGAAAGCGAAAAAGGCGGAAGCGGATGCTGCCGCTTCGACGAGCGCTGCTCCGGCAAAGTCGGATGCGGCGGCGGATACGACTTCGACCAAGAAATCCAGGAAGAGCAAGAAGGCAGAAGCGGCTGAAGCTGCTCCGGCGGCAAAGTCGGATGCGGCGGCGGACACGACTTCGACTAAGAAATCCAGGAAGAGCAAGAAGGCGGAAGCGACTGAAGCCGCTCCGGCTGCGGAGGCAAAACCAGCACCAGCGGCTGCTCCTGCTCCTGCCGCAAAGGCTGAGCCTGCAGCGGCTCCGGCTCCGGCTGCAAAAGCGGCGCCTGCTGCCAGTGCGGCTCCGGCAAAGAAAGCTTCGGCAAAATCTCCGGCGAATAACGCTTCTGACGCGGACATTGCGGCGGCCAAGTCCTCGGGAAAAGTCTGGGTCAACACCGAAACCAAGGTCTACCACAAGGGTGGCCAGTGGTACGGCAAGACGAAGAAGGGTCAGTTCATGACCGAAGACGAAGCCAAGAAGGCGGGCTATAACGAAGCCAAGAAAGAGTAGAAGTATCCATGTCGTGCTGCGCGGAGTCGAAGCATCCCTATGTGCACCAGGTATGCGCGTCGCAAAAGGGATCCTTCGACTGCGTGAGCGCTTTCGCTTCGCTACGCGCTCACTCCGCTCAGGATGACAGAATGAAAATTTAACGGCACGACTTAGAGGAGAAAATCATGCGTAAAAATCTGATTGTACGTAGTTTGGTTGCTCTGTTTGTACTCGCGCTGGTGCTCAGTGCGGGAGCAGGCCAGAGTGCGGCGCAGGCGGGCGCAAAAGCCACAACGGCCGCGGCGGCCAAGACCGACCTGCTCGACATTAACAGCGCGACCAAGGACCAACTCGATGCGCTTCCCGGCATCGGCGACGCTTACGCGCAAAAGATCATTGCGGGCCGTCCGTACAAGGCCAAGACCGACCTGGTGAAAAAGAAGATCATTCCTCAGGCGACTTACGACAAGATCAAAGACAAAATTATCGCGAAGCAGGGGTAAGACGTTTTGAGGGCTGGCTGCGGGAATAGGCGCAATGTGGTGAGAGTTGGGTCAGGGTAGGGATCCCCTCGACAAGCTCGGGGCAGGCTCTTCGACTGCGCCGGGACTCCCTTCGGTCGTCCCGCCTTCGCTCAGGATGACAGAAGAGATTGCCCTGAGCGGCGCCGATGGGGCCAGCCCTTTTCTTGACTTCTGATTTCTTAACGGTTCTGATTTCTGTTGCGGCGGTTCGTTCTAAAAACTTGAGGAGGATTTATGGGTTTGTTGGACAATCTCGAAGGCATGGCAATGTCGAAAGTTGCGGGTTCGAATCCTGAGGCAGCGGCGGTTTTGCAGATGATTCAGAGCCATCCTGGCGGTGTGGACGGGCTGGTGCAGTCGTTTCACAGCAATGGGCTGGGCGGGCTGATTAATTCCTGGACCAGCAACGGAGCCAACCAGCCGGTGTCGGCGGCGCAGATCCAGCAGGTGTTGGGATCGGAGAAAGTGCAGGCGTTCGCGCAGAAGCTTGGAGTTTCTCCGGAGGCAGCGAGTTCGACGCTGGCGCAGTTGCTGCCGACGGTGATCGACAAGCTCACGCCCAATGGTGCGGTGCCGAATCAGTCGAACTTGATGCAGATGGGCGAGAGCCTGCTGGCTTCGCTGGGCAAGACGGGGAGTTAGCTAAGTGGTCGGTGAATCGTTATGAGAAGGCATCTGTGGCGGAGGTAGGGATGTTTGACTCCGCCGGAACTCCCTTCGGTCGTCCCGGCTGCGCTCAACATGACAGGGATATTTAGACTGGGGAGCGCTTTCGCTTCACCCCGTCTGATGACAGGGGGGAGATTTGATCGCTACGAGTACCCCCCGCCATTGTGGCGGAGGTAGGGATGTTTCGACTCCGCCGGGACTCCCTTCGGTCGTCCCGGCTGCGCTCAACATGACAGGGATATTTAGACCGGGCTGAAAATACCGATTAAAACCAATAACTTACATAGGGACGAAAAAATCCAAAGAAAAAGCTTGCGTAATTCTTAGTGTTGTAGTTAACTACATCACTAGATGGCGCGGCCCTTGAATTTAATACCCGCCATCCAAAGGAGACCGCAAACATGAAATTCAGACACATCTTTAGCCTGGGGCTAGTACTGGCACTGTCGCTATCGGCGGCAGCACAATCCGACGCACAAAAGTCGTTCGACAAACTTAAAACTCTGGCGGGCTCGTGGGAAGGGACCGCGCATATGGGAAACGGGCCCGCCGAAAACACGACGATGCACGTATCGTTTCGCGTGACTTCGATGGGGAACACGATCATGCACGAGATGAGGGGAAGCGGGCCGGAAGATCCGATCAGCATGATTACGGTGGATGGCGATCGGCTGCTCCTGACTCATTATTGCGACGCGGGAAATCAGCCGCGGATGGTGGGAACGGTTTCTGCCGATGGCAAGACCGTCACTTTCACTTTCATCGATGGCACCAACATCTTGCCCTCGCAGGGAGGACATATGCAGCGGGCCATCTTCAACTTCATCGACGCCGATCATCACACCGAGCAATGGGAATTCGCGATGGCTGACGGCAAGCCGATGGGGGGAGTGCTGGATTTGAAGCGCAGCAAGTGAGGAAGGCAGTACCCAGTACCCAGTAACCGAGCAACACCGGAAAATGCTCTCTCGCAACTGGGTACTGGCACTGAGTACTGAGTAGGGAATTCACGATGGATCTCGAGTTCAACGACAGTCAGCCGATTTATCGCCAGCTTCGCGACCGGGTGGTGGCGATGATTCTCGACGGCGTGCTTAAGGAGGGCGATCCGTTGCCCTCCGTGCGCACGGTCGCCGCCGAGTACCGGGTGAATCCGCTGACGGTGTTGAAGGGATACCAGCAACTGGTGGACGAGCAACTGGTGGAGAGCAGGAGGGGGCGCGGCATGTTCGTGAATGCGGGCGCGCGCAATCTGCTGCTGCAGGGCGAGCGGCAGAAATTTCTGGGGGAAGAATGGCCGCGGGTGTTCGCGACGATTCAGCGGCTGGGGCTGACGGCGGAAGAGTTGTTGAATCGCGGCGCAACAGGCAAGGCAAAATCCGAAAATCAAGAATCGGATGCCGCCCGATCGGATGAGGCTGGGCCGAAGCCCGGAGACAAGGAGCCGAAGCCATGACGGTGATCGAAGCACGCGGGCTGCGCAAGACGTTCGGCACAACTATCGCGCTGGACAACGTGAATTTGCATGTCGAGGAGGGCCGCATCCTGGGCTTGATCGGGCCCAATGGCGCGGGAAAGAGTACGGCGCTGAATGCGATTCTCGGTCTCACCGCGTACGAGGGAGACCTGAAGGTGCTGGGGCGCGACCCGTGGAGGGAGCGCAACAGGCTGATGCGGGATGTGTGCTTTATCGCCGATGTCGCGGTGTTGCCGCGCTGGATCAGGGTTTCGCAGGCGATTGATTATGTGGCGGGGGTGCATCCGCGCTTCGACCGCACCAAAGCGGAAAGTTTTCTGGCAAAGACCAGCATCCGGCAGCGCAGCAAGGTTCGCGAATTGTCGAAGGGCATGGTGACGCAACTGCATCTTGCCCTGGTCATGGCCATCGACGCGCGATTGCTGGTGCTCGATGAGCCGACTCTGGGCCTCGACATTTTGTATCGCAAGCAGTTCTACGATTCGCTGCTGAACGATTACTAC
The DNA here is from genome assembly GCA_963715875.1 of uncultured Acidobacteriaceae bacterium. GTDB lineage: Bacteria > Acidobacteriota > Terriglobia > Terriglobales > Acidobacteriaceae > Sulfotelmatobacter. The sequence continues at coordinate 447,974 of OY970281.1, forward strand.
GATGGCAACCGCACCATCGTGGTGACAACGCACCAGGTGGAAGACATCCAGAACGTGATCACCGACCTGATGTTCATTCATCGCGGGCGCATCGTGCTGGGATGCAGCATGGAGGAATTGGAGTCGAGGTATGTGGAAGTTGCGGTGCACCCGGCGCGGCTGGACATGGCACGAGCGCTGAAGCCGATGCACGAGCGGCAACTTCTGGGGCGCAGCGTTCTGCTGTTCGATCACGGCGATCGCCAGCAACTGGGGGCGCTCGGCGACGTGCGCACGCCCAGCATCGCCGACTTGTTCGTCGCGGTGATGGGCGATCCGGCGGGCAAGTTACAAGGAGCAGCCAAGTGAATACTCGATCAAACTCGGCGTCAGAACCGTTGGAGGCGAGGACAGCCGCTCCCGCCGCGATGTCGGCGACGCGGCCGATCTACTGGTCGATACGGCGGGAATTCTGGGAGAACCGATACCTCTACATCGCTCCGCTGGGAGTGGCTGCCGTATTTTTGTTCGGATACCTGATCAGCGCGATTCATTCGCCGGGCGACTTTCGCGCGCTGCTGGCGCTGGACCCCGGCCACCATCATGAAGAGGGCGTATCGGGGCCGTTCGACATTGCGGCGGCTTTGATGATGGGCGTCTGCATTCTGATGAGTGTGTTTTATTGCACCGAGGCGCTGCATGGCGAGCGGCGGGACCGCAGCATTCTGTTCTGGAAGTCGATGCCGGTTTCGGACGCGACCACGGTTTTGGTGAAGGCGAGCACCCCGCTGCTGATTCTTCCAGTTCTGATTTCCGCAATCGCCGTGGTTCTGCAGTTTCTGATGCTGTTGTTGAGCAGCGTTGTGCTGATGGCGACCGGGGGCAGCGTCACGCAGCTTTGGACGCAGGTGCCGTTCCTGAAGATGTCGTGGCTCTTGCTCTATCACCTTTTGACGGCTCATGCGTTCTGGCCTGCGCCGGTGTATTGCTGGCTGCTGCTGGTCTCGGGGTGGGCGCGGCGGGCGACATTTCTCTGGGCAGCGTTACCCATACTCGCCATCGGCGGTCTAGAGAAGCTGGCGTTTCACACATCGCATTTCGCCACTCTGGTGGGGATGCGGTTGATCGGCAGCACGGCGTCTGCGGCCTCCACCGATGTGTTCCCCACCAGTCCGATGACACACATCACGCCGGATCAATTTCTGCTGAGCCCGGGACTGTGGATCGGGCTGGCAATCGCGGGGATATTTCTGCTGGCGGCGATTCGGCTGAGACGCCAGCAAGGACCGATTTAACTCGCAGGCCGATTTAAATCGACACAAGGACTGAAGCAGTTGTGCGCGGGGAGAACCTCGCGAGGAGGAAACTTATGAGCACAGCAGTATGGACAAACCGTATCGAGCTCAGTTCGGCATCGGAGACCGCATTGAAGGCGGCGGTGCGATTTTTCTTTGCGGTGGTGGTTGCGGGCCAGCTGATCTTCGCATTTACCGTGGCTTCTTTTTATGGGATGGCGGCGCTGCGGGGGAATACGGCGGCCGCGTGGAGTGGACACTTCACCAAGGGCTACGTTGCCGGCGATATTGCGGGCAATCTCGCCATCGTGACGCATCTGGTTTCGGCGGTCACGATCATCCTGGCGGGACTGCTGCAACTTGCTCCGCAAATCCGCAAGCGCTTTCCTGCAGTTCATCGCTGGAATGGACGGCTCTACGTCGTGAGCGCTTTCTCGATCAGCCTTGCGGGTCTCTACATGTTGTTGGTGCGCGGCAGTGTGGGCGATTTTTCTCAACACGTGGGAAGCGTGCTGATGGCGGTACTGATCATGGTTTGCGCGGCCATGGCATTGCGCTATGCGATGGCCCGCGACTTCGGGACGCATCGGCGATGGGCTTTACGCCTGTACCTGGTGGTCAGCGCGTCGCTGTTCATTCGCGCTGGAATATTTCTTTCGCTGCTGGTGAATCGCGGACCGTTCGGATTTGATCCGAGCACGTTCAGCGGTCCATTTCTGACGTTCATGTCATTTGCGCAATACCTGGTGCCGCTGGCGGTTCTGGAAATCTATTTCCGCACGCAGGATCGAGGCCGCGCGCCGGGCAGGTTCGCGATGGCTGCGGGTCTTGCGGTATTGGCTTTGGGGCTGTGTGCGGGAATTCTTGCGGTCACCTTTGGCGTGTGGACTCCGGAAGTGAAGGCCGCCTTTGACGCTCGGAAGTCGATCAGCCAAACACTTTCGGCGACCATTGCGGCGAGCGGTGTGGACGCGGCGGTCCAGCAATACCACGAGTTGAAGGCCGCAGGATCGGCCACTTACAACTTCGATGAAACCGAACTCAATACGCTGGGCTACGAAATGCTGCATGCCCGTAGGTTGAAAGAAGCGATTAGGATTTTTCAGCTCAACGTAGAGGCCTATCCGCAATCGAGCAACGCTTATGACAGTCTGGGCGAGGCTTACATGAACGACGGCGACAAGGAGCGGGCCATCTTCAACTATGAGAAATCGCTGGAGCTCAATCCGAAGAATGGTAACGGGGCGGGGATGTTGCGGAAGTTGAAGGGGCGGTGATTGGCGGGGGGGCGAGTGTGGGAGATTCATACTTGCAACCGAGGCTACGGTGTCTGCGTGAGAACTTCCTCTTTCGCCCCTCCGGGGCTTGTTCATTCCTCTCGACCGGTCACCCACAGCTTGCGCTGTGGGCTGCATTCTGACGCCGCTTCGCGGCTGGCCGCGCGGCGGAATTCCACTGGAGATGTCGAAAGTTAGTTCTCCACAGGGGCTAAAGCCCGCGCCAATTCGGTGCGCTTACACGGCCCTAAAGGGCCGCTCTTCCACGTAATGCGCCTGCGCTCTTCCACGTAATGCGCCTGCGCTCTTCCACGTAATGCACCTGCGCTCTTCCACGTGGATGCACCTGCGCTCTTCCACGTGGATGCGTAGGCGGCTTACGGCAGGCGATAGCCGGGTTTGACTTCACAGCGATAGACCCTGGATTGATCCTTGCGGGTGGCGGCGTTGCAGTTGGCCCAACTCAATAACAGGTCCGGCCCAAGGGGGAAAATGATTGTCTGTCCGGAGACGTCGGCTTCGAGGCTTACGCCTTCGGCTTGGGATGGCAGGGTAAAGCTGAGCGCGGTGCCGAAGATTACCGGGTAAGACTGATAGTCAAGCTGGCTGGCCATGGTGTGAAAGACTTCGGCTTCGAGCAGGAAGGTGGTGGTGTCGGACCAGTCGCGAACGGTGGCCGCGATTTTCTCTCCGCCATGGGAGAAGTCGTCCGAATCAACCTGCGTGAAAGGGCACGGGCCGGCGATGCAGGAAAGCCGAGGATTATGAAATTGGTTGCCCGGTCCCGCATCCAGCGTGACCGAACCGGTCGCCGCCTTCCATTTACCGTCGGGAGAACAGGGAGGATGACGGCGGCAGGGAACATTGCCGACGTTGGCGACATCAAAAGTTTTCACCGCGCTGCCAATATTGACCGAGGATTGCGTTTTGGTGGAATAGCGAACGCGCACATTGGTGATGGCTATGGCGGGGTGCGAGGGTGTTGCCGGCGCGGTGCGTGCGACGGGAATCATGCGGACGACGTCGAGCTGGTCGCTGGCGGGCTTGGTGAGATCGAGAGGCTTGTAGTTGGGATGGCGAAATTCCAAAGTGATGGGCTGGCCCTTTCTGACCTGCTTGTACAAGCGCAGGGAAAAAAAACCGGAGGCATCGGACTTTACGGGGCCTTTGGTCAAGCCGCTGAGGAGGCGGACTTCGACGTCGGCGATGGGCAACTGCTTGCGGAAATCCGAATCCTGCACGACGACGGCGCCGGAGATGGTCAGGGGCTTCTGAAGGTGACGATAATAGAGGAAGGCGGCGGCGATCAGAGCCAGCAGGGCCGCCGCGGTGATCCAAAGCGTATTTCTCTTCGTGGCCACAGAGGACTAAGGATATTTTACGGGAGGGCAGGGCAGAATGTAGCCTCCCAGATCGTCTATTATTTCATCTGAGTACCGAGATCTGAGTACGGATGGACGAATTCCTTAAGAGCATATCGCGCCGGGATTTTGCCAGAGGCTTGGTTGGCCTGCTGGGGTGCGTGCCTTTGGCCGATCTGGCATTGATGGCGGCGAGCGACAAGGCGCGCCCCGCTGCGGTCGCCCGGGGCGCAAGCCAAAGCCTCGTTTCAGACGAAGACGATGCCTTTCTCAATGACATGGAGAAGGCGAATTTCCAGTATTTTTGGGAGCAAGCGAATCCAAAAACCGGTTTGGTGAAAGACCGCTGCAATACTCATATCGTCGATAACGGGATCGTGGCCAGCATCGCGGCCACCGGCTTTGGGCTGACCGCAATCTGCATCGGGCAGGCGCGCGGATTTATTCCGTGGGCGGCGGCGCTAGAGCGGGTGATGGCGACGCTGCACAGCTTGTGGGACAAGCTGCCGAACCATCGCGGATTTTTTTATCACTGGGCCAACATCAATACCGGGGAGCGAGTGTGGGATTCGGAAGTGTCTTCGGTGGATACGGCAATTCTGCTGTGCGGAGTGCTGACCTGCCGCCAACATTTCGGATCGGCTGAAGTGCAGGCCCTGGCGGAGGAAATTTTTGACCGCGTGGACTGGACGTGGCTTTCGGAAGATACTTCGCTGCTGCCGCACGGCTGGACGCCTGAAATCGGATTTCTGCCCAGCCGCTGGGATTACTACAGCGAACTGATGATGATGTACCTGCTGGGGCTGGGGTCAACATCGTATCCGCTGCGCGAGGATACGTGGAATGCGTGGAAGCGGCTGACGTTTGAGTATGATGGGCAGCGTTATATCGGGTCGTTCGCGCCATTGTTTGTGCATCAATACTCGCAAGCCTGGTTTGATTTTCGGGGCAAGCGCGATAAGTATGCGGACTATTTCAAGAATTCGACGGTCGCCACGGAGGTCCACCGGAAGTTCTGCATCGAGCTGGCGCGGCAGTTCCCGGACTACAGCGCAGACCTGTGGGGCATCACGGCTTCGGATTCCGCGAACGGGTATGTGATCTGGGGAGGGCCGCCTGCACAAGGACCGATCGACGGCACGGTGGTGCCCAGCGCGTCGGCGGGGTCGCTTCCATTTCTGCCGCAGCCGGTGATGCAGGTTCTGCGCAACATCAAAAACCGCTATCCAAATGCCTGGACGAAATATGGCTTCGTCAATGCCTTTAATCCGCTCACGAACTGGTACGACAACGACGTGGTCGGAATCGATACCGGGATCAGCATGCTGATGGCGGAGAATGCCCGCACGAATTTTGTGTGGAACACCTTCATGAAGAATGAGGAAGCGCGGCGCGGAATGGCGCGAGCAGGATTCAAGAAGTACTGAATGATTGTTGCAACAAGTGCTGCGTGGGCCATGACTTTCTTGCATTCGCGGCAAGAATTTATTTCCAGAGTGCTGCGGCAAGTTAAAATGTATGGAACCGCCTGGGTCGCTGAGGCGGCGCGTCCAGAAAAGACCAGCTTTTCATAAGCGACAGATTCCACAGCAGATAATCGACTCTGCTCGGCATCTGCAGGTTCAGTCGCGCAGCGGGTGTCACCGCGCTGCGAAATGGAACTCAAAGTGAAGCGGTTTTGCGCAGGTGCCGAGCCCAAAGCACTGGCATGGCGGCGGTTTGCTCAAACCTTACGAGCGAATTTCGGCATCTGATAGGCACTTTCCAGGATTCAAAGCGAAATGGATGAAGCGAAAGACTTCCGGAGCGGATGGCAGGAGCGGCTTTCGGCGCTCCGCAATATCCCACCCGTGCTGAAGATCGTCTGGGAGTCGGGTTCGACGGTTGTATCTTTGGGGCTGTTTTTCCGCCTGATTTCGTCGCTGCTGCCGATCGCGGTTCTGTGGATCACCAAGCTCATCATCGACAGCATTGTGCGCATCGTGAGCGGCCATCAGGCGGTGCCGCGTTCTCTGTGGTGGCTGGTCGCGGCGGAGTTTGGCGTCGCAATTTTTGGCAGCCTGATCGCGCGCGGCACCGATTACCTGGACGCCCTGCTTGCCGATAAGTACACGCGCCACGTCAGCATTCGGGTGATGAAGCACGCGTCGGCGCTGGACCTGATGGCGTACGAGGATCCGGTTTTCTACGACCGGCTGGAGCGGGCGCGGGTGCAGGCGACGGATCGGCTGGGCATGATCCAATCGATCGGCCGGCTGATCCAGCAGGTGATTACGGCGGCTTCTCTATCGATTTCGATACTGCTGTTTTCGCCGTGGTTGCTGCTGTTGCTGGTTGCGGGCCTGATTCCGGCATTTCTGGGCGAAAGTCATTTCGCGTTTCTGGGATACGCACTGAATTTTCGCCAGACCCCCATCCGCAGAGAACTGGATTATTTGCGGGTGCTCGGCGGCAGCCGCGAAGCAGCCAAAGAACTCAAGCTTTTCGGGCTCAAAGATTTTTTGATTGGCCGCTTCACCCGTCTCTCCGACGAAATTTATGACAAGAACGTCAACCTGGCGCGGCGACGGCTGATTGCGGGATCGATGCTTTCGACGATTGGAATGCTGGGATATTACTCGGCATACGCCTACGTGATCTGGCGGACGGTGGCCGGGGCGCTGAGCATCGGCACGTTGACGTTTCTGACCGGGGCGATCGTGCAGGCGAGCAGCAACATCCAGCAGATTTTCTCGACGCTGTCGGGGATCGCGGACCAGGCTCTTTTCCTGACCGACCTGCTGGCGTTTTTTGCGATGAAGCCGACGATCCGGAGCAAACCGAATGCGCTGCCGGCGCCGCGGCCGATCCGTAGTGGATTTGAATTCCGCAACGTCAGCTTTCGCTATCCGGGAAATTCGCGGATGGTGCTGAACGGTTTGAATTTTCACCTTCATGCCGGAGAGCGAGTGGCGCTGATCGGGGAAAACGGCGAAGGCAAGACCACTCTGGTGAAGCTGATGACGCGGCTCTACGATCCGGTCGAAGGCCAGATTTTGCTGGATGGAATCGATCTTCGCGAATACGATCTCGACGATCTTTACCGCGAGATCGGAGTAATTTTTCAGGATTTCATGCGCTATGAAATGACCGCGCGGGAAAATATTGCGGTGGGACAGATTGAAGCGCTGAAGGATACGGCGTCGCTCGAGAATGCAGCCGGCAGGAGCATGGCCAACGAAGTGATTGAACGATTGCCGCACGGCTACGAGCAGATGCTGGGACGCCGGTTTGAAAACGGAGTCGACCTCTCCGGCGGAGAGTGGCAAAAAGTTGCGCTGGCGCGCGCCTATCTTCGCAACGCGCAGGTGCTGATTCTCGATGAACCGACGGCGGCGCTCGACGCCCGCAGCGAGTACGACGTGTTTCGCCGCTTTGCGGAATTGACCGCGGGAAAGTCCGCGCTCTTTATTTCGCATCGATTTTCGACGGTCCGCATGGCGGACCGCATTGTGGTGCTGGAGAACGGAAGAATTGCCGAGGATGGCAGTCACGAAGAGCTATTCCATCTTGGGGGACGTTACGCGGAAATGTTTGAATTGCAGGCCGCCAGCTATCGCTGAGCAAATGGAAAAACTCTGATGCCGCAGAATGCACATCTCGAAAGAATCAGCGCGGAGGCGGAACGCACGCCAGAGCCGGCCTCCGAAGTGCACGACCCCCAAAGCCTGCGGCAGAAAGCGGAAGAGCTGGCGCGAACGCTGAAGTGGCTGCCGAACACGCCAGCGTCCCATACCTTCACGCAGCGAGCCCATGCGGTGATGCGGGCTTTCAAGCCAATTTTCGCGGCCTCGCGCCTGACGTCGCCGCGATCTCCGATGTCGGATGACGCGCGCTGGCTTTATGACAACGAGCATCTTTTGTACGTCGAGCTGCAGAATGCCGGCGCTGTGAAAACCGCGACCAAGGTGCCGCACGTGCGCTGCGGAGAAGACGATGCCGTCCCGCGTGTGCTGGCGATTGCGGAACGGTTTTTTGAGGCAGTCTCCTACCAGTTCAACGAGCAGGACTTCGCATTGTTTGTGGGAGGCTTCGAGCGCATCACGTCGCTGCAACTGCGTGAACTGCGGGTCATGCCTGCTGCGCTGAAGCTGGTATTGCTGGAACAGATTGCGGCGCGTGGCGCGGCGTTTGTCCGCAATCGCGACGTGGGCTCGCTCGGGATCGGGGTTTGCGTAAAGAGTTTGCGCGATATTACGGAGACCCCGTGGAAAGATCTGCTGGAGCCGCTCATCGTGATCGACCAGATCTTGCGCCAGGATCCGGCAGAGGCTTATGCGCGAATGGATTTTGAAAGCCGCGACCTTTATCGCAGCCAGGTCGCGAACTTTGCGGAACATTCCGACGCCACCGAGACGGCGACTGCGGAAGCGGCGCTGGCATTGGCGAAAGAGGCGAGCCGAAGGAAGTATGACGATGCGCGCATCGGGCGAAGGGAGTCGCACGTCGGCTTTTATCTGATCGATAAAGGCAAAGACTTGCTGGGCGAGCGGATTAGCTTTCACGCGCCTTTTTGGCAAAAGATTCAGAACCTGCTGCGCCGTTATCCCGACGAATTCTTTTTGCCGGGAATTGGGATTCTGACGCTGGCCATCGCATCCTCAGCGGTGCTTCTGCTTACCGATCCGTCGAACTCTCTCGCCTTCATCGCGTTCACGCTGCTGGTGCTGCTGTTGCCGAGTTCGCAGAGCGCGGTGCAGCTGATGAATTATCTGGTGACTTCGGTGTTGAAGGCGCAAATGCTGCCGAAGCTGGATTTCAGCAAGGCAGTGCCGGCGAATTGCCTGACCCTGGTTGCAGTGCCCAGCCTGTTGTTGAACGAGAAGCAGGTGCGCGGGCTGGTGGAAGATCTCGAAGTGAGGTTTCTGGGGAATCACGATCCAAATATTCACTTCGTTCTGCTGACCGACTTGCCGGATACGCGGGAGCCAGCGCGTGAAGACAGCGCGTTAATCACGCTGTGCGCCGAACTGATCCAGGGGCTCAACCAGAAATATGCGAGCGAGGGGATGGGATCGTTTCTGCTGCTGCACCGCCATCGCGTGTACAACCCGCGCGAGAAGTCATGGATGGGGTGGGAGCGCAAGCGCGGAAAGTTGCTCGATCTTAATCAGATGTTGCGCGGCAAGTACGACAGTTTTCCGGTGAAGGTTGGGGACACGTCGATATTTCCGCGGGTGCGTTTCGTGATCACGCTCGACTCCGATACCGAACTTCCGCGAGGAACGGCGCAGCGGCTGATCGGGACGCTGGCGCATCCGCTGAACCAGGCGGTGATCGATCCGGAAAAAAATATCGTGGTGGCGGGCTACGGCATTCTGCAGCCGCGAGTCGGAGTGAGCGTGCAGAGTTCCGCGCGTTCGCGGCTGGCCGCGATTTATGCGGGTGAAACCGGCTTCGATATTTATACGCGGACGGTTTCGGATGCGTATCAGGATCTCTATTCGGAAGGCAGTTTCACGGGCAAAGGGATTTATGAAGTGCAAACGCTGCACCGCGTGCTGGACCGACGCTTCCCGCGAAATTCGCTGCTGAGCCACGATTTGATTGAAGGCGCTTACGCGCGCGCGGGACTGGTCAGCGATATCGAAGTCATTGAGGATTATCCGTCGCACTACAGCGCGCACAACCGGCGCAAGCACCGGTGGTTGCGCGGAGACTGGCAGATTGCGGGATGGCTGCGCGCGCGTGTGCCGGAGGAATCGGGGCGTCGTGTCGTCAATCCGATGTCGGTGATTTCCCGCTGGAAGATTTTGGACAACCTGCGGCGCAGCCTGGTCGAGCCGGCGACGTTTCTGCTGTTCATGGTGGGATGGCTGGTGGTGGCCCGGCCAGCCTGGGAGTGGACTTTGGTGGCGCTGGGCATTTTGTTTCTGCCAGCGTGGATCGAACTCGCCGCGAATCTGGTGCGCGCGCTGTTCAAGACCGAAGTGGCAGTGGCGGCGCGGGAGGCGTTGAGCAGTTCTTCCGCGGCCCAGGTGAATCTGTTTTTCACTTTAACGTTTCTGCCGCACCAGACGCTGTTGTCACTGGACGCGGTGGTGCGCGCGCTGGTGCGGCGCCTCGTGACCAAGCAACGACTGTTGGAGTGGGAGACAGCGGCCGAAGCGGAGTTGGGAACGAGAGGGCCCGCGCCGGTCGATATGTACCTGACGTGGATGCCGGTGTTCTCTCTGGCGCTGGGAATTTTAATCGCGGCCGTGCGCCGGCATTCGCTGCCCGCGGCGCTGCCGATCCTTGTGCTATGGGCTTGCAGCAAATCGATCTCGTCGTGGCTGAACCGCGCGCCGAAGGTGCGCAATCAGACATCCTTGAAAGATGTGAGATTTTTGCGGCACAGCGCTCTGTGCACGTGGCGATATTTTGCCGAGTTCTGCACGGCGGAGCACAACTGGCTGGTTCCAGACAATGTGCAGGAAGAGCCTGCAGGCGTGGCGGCACGCGTCTCGCCCACGAACATCGGCTTCCTGTTGAACGCGAGGCAGGTGGCGTGCGAGTTTGGATACCTCACCATTCCTGAGTTTGCGCGGCTGACGCAGCGAACGCTGGCGACGGTGTCGTCTCTGAAAAAGCATCATGGGCACGTGCTGAACTGGTACGACACGCGCACGCTGGAGGCGCTCGAGCCTCGATTCGTTTCTTCGGTGGATAGCGGAAATTTGATGGCGTCGCTGTGGACGCTGCAACAGGGATGTGTAGACACGTTGCACCGTCCGTTGGTGCAACCGAGCCTGGTGGAGGGCTGCCTCGATTACCTGCGCGCCCTCACGGATGCGCGGGCGCTGCCGCGAAAAGCGATGGCGGCGTGCGAACGCCAGAATCGGAGCCAGCACTGGTTGCTGCCCGTGCTCGAGTTTCCGAACGACGCATTCGAGAAAGCGAATGAGACCGTTGCCAAGTCAAAATCCGCCGCGGGATTGCAGTGGCTGGTGAATGAAGCGGCCGCGCGGGTGCAAAATGTGAGGCTGCTGGTGCGCGGGTATGCGCCCTGGTTCTCGCCGGAGTATGCGGTTCTGGCGAATGATCCAACTCTCAATCTCAAGCTGATGGAGAGCGCTCCACTGGAACAGCTGCCGCAATATATCGATAAGCTGATCGTGCGTCTGGACGGGGGTCTGCAGTCGGCGCCGCACGAACAGCAAGCTTGCCGGGAGCAGTTTCGACGCGAGTTGTTGAACGCAAAAGAAAACGCGATCGATCTGATCGCCAGCCTGCGCTTCATCACTACCGAAGCGAAGAAGGCCGCCGAGGCGATGGACTTTGAATTCCTGTTCAACGATCATCGCAAACTGCTGTCGGTAGGTTTCGATCTGGATTCCGATACCCTGAATCCCGCCTGCTATGACTTGCTGGCCACGGAGTCTCGCACGGCGATATTTATCGCGATTGCGAAAGAAGACATCCCGCAGGAGAGTTGGTTCTTGCTGGGCCGGGCGCATACGCTCGATCGCGGGCGGTCTGTGCTGCTGTCGTGGACCGGAACGATTTTCGAATACCTCATGCCCTCGCTGTGGATGCGCTCTTTCCCGAACACTTTGCTGGAACGGTCGTGCGTGGCGGCGGTGCGCTCGCAACAGGCTTATGGGATGCGGAAGGATGTTCCGTGGGGAATTTCGGAGTCGGCGTACTCCAAAGTGGATGATTGCGGAAATTATCAGTACTACGCTTTTGGGCTGCCCGACCTTGCGCTGCGCAAGCCCGAGATCAACCGGTTGGTAGTGTCGCCCTATTCAACGTTCCTTGCTCTCGACGTGGATCCGGTAGAGGCGTTGCGGAATTTGCGGCGAATGTCGGCGATGGGATGGTTCGGAGATTACGGCTTTTATGAGGCCGCCGACTTTACGGGCGATGGCAGGAAGTTCTGGAAGAGCCGATATCAACTGGCGCGCTGCTGGATGGTGCACCACCAGGGGATGAGCCTGCTGGCGCTGGCGAATTTCCTGAATGAAGATATCGTTCAACGATGGTTCCATGCGGAACGGCGCGTGCTGGCCACGGAACTTCTGCTGCATGAAAAGCCGGTGGCGCATGCACGGAAATACCCGGGCAGGCCGGCCGCGGCGTAAACAACCGGGACTCAATTTACAAGATGCCACGATTGCTCAAACGCACTCTGCTGCTGGTGGTGGTAGCGTCCCTGGGATGGGGCGCGTCTTTTGCGCGGGCGCAATCCGCGGGGTCGGCGGATGTGCTCACGGTCGATGCGAAAGCGCCGGCGCATCCTTTTCCGCATTTTTGGGAACAGATGTTCGGATCCGGGCGCGCGATTTTGAGCTTGCGGGAAAGCTATCGCGACGATTTACGCCAGGTGAAGAAGATCACCGGCTTCGAATACGTTCGCTTTCACGCGATTCTTCACGACGAGGTCGGCGTCTATTCCGAAGATGCGCAAGGCCGCCCCAGCTACAATTTTTCTTACGTGGATCAGATTTATGACGGCCTGCTTGCCAACCACGTCAAGCCGTTTATCGAAATCAGCTTCATGCCCAACGACCTTGCGGCGAAGCATAGCCCGCACGCGTTCTGGTACAAGCCCGATGTTTCTCCTCCTAAAGACTGGACGAAATGGGACGATCTGATTGCCGCATTCGTTGCGCACCTGGTTGATCGTTACGGCGTGGAGGAGGTTGCGTCGTGGTACTTCGAGGTTTGGAACGAACCGAATATTGACTTCTGGACGGGGGAGCCGAAGCAGGAAACTTATTGGCAACTTTACGATCACACCTCGCGGGCGGTGAAGAAAGTCGACAGCCGGTTGCGCGTGGGAGGTCCGGCCACGGCGCAGGCGGCGTGGGTGGATGCGTTCATCAAGCATTGTGCCGCGAACAACGTTCCGCTGGATTTTGTTTCCACCCATGTTTATGCCAACGACACGGCCAAGGATGTTTTCGGCACCGACGAAAATATTCCGCGCGAGCAAATGGTTTGCCGGGCGGTGAAGAAGGTTCACGACCAGATTGGCGCGTCGAGTATGCCCAAGCTGCCATTGATCTGGAGCGAATATAACGCCAGCTATAAGAATGAACCGGAGATCACCGATGCAACCTACATGGGGCCGTGGCTGGCCGACACCGTGCGACAGTGCGATGGAATGGTGGACATGATGTCGTACTGGACGTTTTCGGATGTTTTCGAAGAACAAGGCGTGGTGAAGAAGCCCTTCTATGGCGGATATGGATTGATCGCCGCGGGAGGGATTCCGAAGCCGTCCTTCGACGCGTTCGAGATGCTGCATCGTTTGGGAGGGCAGCGGCTGACTCTCGATTCGAACTCTGCCCTGCTTACGCGCAAGCGCGATGGATCTCTGGTCCTGGCGATTTGGAAATATGCGCAATCACCGGGGAGCGGTTCGGATCGACTGACGATCAAGTTGAAGAATCTCGCAGTGCACCGGGCCACGGTCTGGGAGATGGATGAAGAACATGGGAACGCGGTTCGCGCTTATGCACAAATGGGGTCGCCGCAATATCCCACGGCGGCGCAGCTGGGGAAACTGCGGAAAGCGGCGGAGCTTCCGAGTCCCCGGGCCTACGCCGTCAAGAACAACGAACTGATCCTGCAGGTTCCCAAGAGCAGTCTTTTGCTGGTTGAATTCAAATAGCATGTGGGAGAAGAGCTTGCCGGTGAGAAGCCGTGTCGTCCCTACGGGACTTGTTCAAATCTTCCACGTTACCCAGCGCTGAAGCGCTGGGCTATGATCGGACGCCCCCTTCGCTAGCTCAGGGCAGGCTCTACGAGGCGAGAGTCAACGAGGCGTGCTCCCTGCTTCCAGCGGGGAACGTGCAAAGTTCTGCACACATTACCATTGGAATTGCGCGCCGGACGTGCCTTTCGAGTAAAAAATCGGGCTTGACATGTCAGAAACAGAGTGAAATCGAGGTACAATTTGGGTCGCAGAACTGGGAGTGGGTCTCAGTTAACACTTCGTTATTAACCTAAGCCGAAACAATCAAAAACAACAGGGAGAGATTCATGATTCGAAGATCAGGTGTATCTTTGCTGGCATTGGTCGCGGTTCTAGCGGCCATGAGCATTGCGAGCCAGGCGCAGTCGCAGGCCGTGATGACGCGTCATACACGCGATGTGACGCTCAACGGGCAGGCTCCTATGGTGGGGCATCTTCCCGCCAATCAATCCATGCGGCTGGTACTTGTGCTGCCGCTGCGCGACCAGGAGGGCCTGGATAACTTCTTGAGGGACGTCTACGATCCGTCGAGCCCCAATTACCGGCAATTCCTCACCGTGGAACAGTTCACCGAGAGATTTGGTCCCACGCAGTCGGATTATGAAACCGTGAAACAGTTTGCCCGCGACAACGGCTTGCGGGTGGTATCGACTTCGCCCAACCGGGTGAACCTGCAGGTTGCCGGCTCGGTGGCTAACATTGAGAAGGCCCTGCATGTGACCATGGGCATCTACCAGCATCCCACGGAAAACCGTACCTACTACTCTCCCGACCGGGAACCCACGACGGATATGTCGGTACAGTTGTGGAGCATCGCCGGCCTGGAAAACTATTCGCTTCCCCATCCACTGTACGTGCGTAAAGACGCCACGGAAGAGATAGTGCACTCGAACGCGACGACCGGTTCGTGCCCGTCGAAATCTTTCTGCGGCAGCGATATGCGCGCGGCTTACTACGGCGGAACGGCTCTGAACGGCAGCGGCCAGTCGCTCGGATTGTTCGAATATGTGGGCACCGATCTGGCCGACCTCACGACCTACTACACCAACACCGGACAGACTGACAATGTCCCGGTCACACTGTTGTCAACCGACGGAACCAGCACGAGCTGCAAGGCGCCGGGCTGCGATGACACCGAACAGACGCTGGACATGACGCAGGCGCTGGGCATGGCTCCGAATATGTCGAGCCTGGTGATGTATGTGGGATCGACGGATGCGGCGATTTTTGGTTCGATGTCGACAGCCAAGCCGCTGAACGCGCAGTTGAGTTCGTCGTGGGCGTGGAATCCGGCGGACCCCACCACCGACGACCCGTACTTCCAAACTTTCGCAGCCCAGGGACAAAACCTGTTTCAGGCGACGGGCGACAGCGGCAAGTGGCCCCAGACCTATGTCTGGCCAGCGGATGATGTATATCTGACGGCGGTCGGCGGCACGGACCTCTCGACCAGCAGCGCGGGTGGGCCGTGGAGTTCAGAAACAGCGTGGGCAGATGGCGGCGGCGGAATTTCGCCGCACAATTACGCCATTCCCTCGTGGCAGGTAGCGGCGGCGGCGGGCTGTTCCAAGTGCTCGCAAGTCTATCGCAACGCGCCGGATGTTTCGGCCAACGCGAACTACACCTTCTACGTTTGCGCCGACCAGAAGGCGTGCACGGCCAACCTGTACGGTGGAACCAGCTTTGCCGC
Source organism: uncultured Acidobacteriaceae bacterium (assembly GCA_963715875.1). Taxonomy (GTDB): domain Bacteria; phylum Acidobacteriota; class Terriglobia; order Terriglobales; family Acidobacteriaceae; genus Sulfotelmatobacter. The sequence goes on from OY970281.1 coordinate 463,300, forward strand.
GCCGATGTGGGCCGGCTTTCTGGCTCTGGTCAATCAGCAGGCATTGTTGAATGGCCAATCCGTGCTCGGCTTCATCAACCCGACTCTTTACAGCATTGGCGGCGGTTCGAGCTATACCAGCGAGTTCCACGACATCACCAGCGGCAGCAACGGCTACTCGGCGACGGTCGGCTACGACCTGGCGACGGGCTGGGGCAGTCCGAACGGGACGGCGCTGATCACCGGCCTTCTCGGCACGACCTCGTCCGGCTTCACGCTTTCGGCCAACCCGACTTCGGTCTCGGTGGCGCAAGGATCGGCGGGAACTTCCACCATCACCAGCACGGTGACGGGCGGATTTAACTCGGCCGTTACGCTCTCTGCCAGCGGCCAGCCCAGCGGCGTGACCGTGGGCTTCAATCCTACGTCGATTACCGGCAACGGTACTTCGACCATGACGATGACGGTGGGCTCAACCGTTGCCACCGGCACTTACACGATCACGGTGAAGGGAACTTCGGGCAGCACGACCTCAACCACCACGGTTACTCTGACCGTGACGGGAACGGGGAATCCGAGCTTCACCATCAGCGTGTCACCGACGAAGATTACGGTTGCCAAAGGAGCCACTGGCACGGCGACGATCACCACCACCGTCTCCGGCGGCTTCAACTCGGCGATTACTCTGTCGGCGACGGGACAGGGCGGCAAACAAACTGTGACCTTCAGCCCCAACCCGATCGCGGCTCCGGGCGCAGGTACCTCGACCATGACCATCAAAGTTGGTTCGAGCTCCACAACCGGAAACAAGAAGATGACCATCACCGGCACGGGCGGAGGCCAGACCCACACGACAACCTTCACTCTTGACGTGATTCAGTAGCTTCAGCGCTGACTGTTTCTGTCAACAATTGAGCCCGGACCTTCCTGGTCCGGGCTTTTTTTGGAACGGAGTCGCATCAAAACCTTATCGCGGAGGGCGCGGAGAACTGCCGCGGAGGCGCGGAGAACTCCATCAAGGTTCCTGAGACGATGGTGCCGCTGTCGGTTTCGAGGACGGCGAACCAGACTCATTACGGTCGTAACCTTTGCCGATTGAGCCGGAGTCAGATATTTAAAGAGTAATGGCTTTTACCGCACTCACGGTTGCACTGATCCTGGCTTCGCTTCTTTGGAGATCGCACGGCGGCCTCGCGCTCGCGTGTGCCATGTGGATTCTCTCGTTCCTTTACATGGGTAGTTTGCCGTCGCGCCTGAAGACGCAGGTGGTCGCGTGGTTCTCCGTCTTCTTCGGCATGCTTTGCAATGCAACGGTGACGGTCGCGAATGGCGGCACGATGCCAGTGGCGGGTCTGCCCGCGAGTTTCCGGCCGTGGCTCCCGAGTTGGTCCCCAGAAACCTCCGTTCACCACCTGCTGCTTCTCACGGATCAGCGCTCGCTGAACTACTTCAGTGTTGGCGATGTCTTCATCATTAGTGGCGTTTTGCTTTGGGGGGTCGGGTGGATTGCGAATTCTTACCGGAATCTTCTCGCGAAACCCTGACGGTGCAGGGCGCTCTCTTACGTCCTATTGGTGAAAAATCTCGATTGCACTCCTGCGGTCACTTTTTCTTGCAGGTGTAATCGATCCCGCTGGCTGATGTGATCTTCAAGTCGGCAGGGCCCTTAATGGGAAGGATGCAGAAGTGATAATCGCCGAGCTTCACCTTCACGTCACCTTCCTCGCCCGCCGCGCCTTGCCCGACTTCATGTTGTGCCGCACCGCCCAGCACTGACATCACCGCAAGCTCGACGCGAAACTTGCCATGCGCGAGCAGGACTTGAACCGTACCCCGGTCCATCTGATCCTGGCAACTCCAGGATGTGTCTGAGTATTGCTGCTGGCCGCCCACCATCATCCGATTGGCAGCGCCATCGGCGATCAGGGTCACGAACGTTTTATAGTAAAACTTGCCACCCGCTCCACTGCATTGGTTTTTCCCGTCGTTCAGCAGCCTTACGCTAATGTCCACCACCTGCGAGGGATCGATCGGCGTTTCTTTTACACCCTTTTCCCTGGCCTGTTGCGGAGGAATTGGTTTGGTGGTTGAGGATTGGACGGTGAACGAGTCCGTCCACCATGCAAACAGGTTCAGGAGGCCATTCCCCCATCCGCTTCCCTTCGCATTCGAGATTGTGTGACCGGAGGCTTTTACTTCTTCTTGGAGACCGACACTGCCGTGATCCACGTGATAAGAGTACGAAGTTGTGGCGCTGGCGTGGTCGCCAGTTGAATCCATGGTGTTTTCGCCTGACAACTCAAACTCGGGGCCGAAGCAGCGTTTGTCGACCTGACGGCGATTGTTTCCGTTCGGAGTGGTGCTGGCATACGCCTGGAGTTTCATCGCAGACCCGAAACCCGAAGGCGGCGTGAAGCACGAGTCGCTGGACTCGCCTCCGCCTGGAGGCGCTCCCTGCGCCATGGAGGCAACGCCCAGAACCGCGACTGTTGCTAAGACACTCAACATCCTCTTGACCATTGAGATCTCCTCGCACTCGAAACGCAATCTATGTAACACTCAAAACTTCATGGCCGCTAACACCGTTTCCATATCTGTCGGCAGCGGCAATGGAGTGTCCCAACCCCCGGAATAGCGCACCCCGTCACCCTCTGCAGCGCAAAGGTGCGACCAACTTTAAGGTCAGGCTGTCTGCATGTCAACGAAAAAGGCCCCAGACCTTCCGGCCCGAGTTATTACTCTCTATAAGTGAGATCCGTTTCCTTGCGGTAGTGGCAGTGGCGGAATTAGTGATGGTCACCATTGCGGCACACGGCGAGAGACGGTCGCTTGCCGCGCCATGGTGCATTCGATTACAACCTTCAACTTCGATGGAGGCATCTCAAAGCGTCGAGGTCCAGCCATGGCTTCGTCTAAGTTCCAGCGCGCCGTCTTCAGTCTTACCCTTTCCGTTCTAGCCTTCTCAGCGATCGGGAGCTTCGCAAGCAGTTCTGAGGAGTTGATTTTTAGTTTTGACGGTTATGCGGGAGGAGCTTCTCCGATTGACCGCCTGGTCTTCGATGACAAAGGAAACGCTTATGGCGTTGCTCAGGCTGGCGGTGCCTACGATGGGGGAATTGCCTTCGAATTGTCTCCCGGTGCGGATGGAACATGGGCGGAAACGGTGCTGCATTCGTTCGGAGCCGCAGATGACGGCGTTTATCCGTCGGGACAGCTAAGCTTCGATTCCTCGGGAAATCTTTATGGCACGACCTCAATTGGAGGCACGAAAGTCTGCCGCAACGGCCAGTGCGGCACCGTCTTTGAGCTTTCTCCGCAAGCGGACGGAGAGTGGACAGAAACGGTACTTTACACCTTTGATTATTCCCACGGTGCGATTCCGCTGGGCGGAGTAATCCTCGACGCCACGGACAACCTTTATGGAGTGGCGAGCGGCGGTGGCAGCAGTGACGACGGCACAGTCTACGAGCTTAAACGCGAAGCTCGAGGATGGAACGTTGTTGTGCTTCACGAGTTCAGCGGGCCAGACGGCGCCCTTCCTGTGGGTGGACTTATCCAGGACAAGCAAGGCAACCTTTGGGGCGTAACAAGTCTGGGAGGAAACTATAACCACGGAACCGTCTTTGAGCTGGTTGGCTCGGGCGGGGATTGGACATTTCATAACATCTATACCTTCACAGGAGGGAACGATGGGATCTCGCCCAGCGGCCGGCTCCTGCTCGACAAAGACGGGAACTTTTTTGGCTTGACCGTCGTGGGCGGAGCCGGAATCTGCCACGGAGAACACGGTTGTGGCGCCGCCTTTGAGTTAGCTCGTGCGGGGACCTCATGGACGGAAAGCATCATTCACAGTTTTCAGGGCGGCACCGATGGAGCCCTTCCGGAGTTGGCGAGTCTTACCATCGATGCCAAGGGAAATCTCTACGGCGAAACGATGTTTGGCGGTGGAGGGAACTGTGATGAGCAGGGGTTAGAAGGATGCGGCACGATTTTCAAGCTAACTCCATCCGGCAACAGCTGGACCGAGGATGTGATTCACGCGTTTCGAGGCTCTGGTGAGGACGGCATTTATCCGGAAGGGGCGCTGACGCTGAACCAGAAACTTTACGGTCTGGCTACATCGGGCGGCTTGTCTGTGGCAGGGGCGGTGTACGAAATTTCCCCATAACCGGCCCTCCTCTAGCTGCGGGAGAGAGGCTCTCCGCCTGCCATTCCGGCCCACTGTGCAAAATCCTTCATATTGTATGGGCCTCGGGAACTGGTTAAACTGCCTGACGGAGAAGAGAGCTATGAAGTCAGGTGCCAGGGTTCTATTTCTGCTGTGTTTCTGTGGGGCAATGGTCGCGAACGCCCAGATTTCCAGCTTTCAAGCACGTCATCGTGATCATTCAGGAAAACCGTTCGCCGGACAATCTCTTTCAGGGATTGTGCACTCCGCCGTTCGGCAACAAGACTTCCTGCAGCACTTCGCCGACCGGCTCGCAATACAATATTCAAACCTCGAACTGGCTGGATAACACGTCGCCCACGGGAACGACCGTTCCCATCCCGGTGTCGCTCGACAACAATTACGATCCCAGCCACCGGCACGGTGCGTTCACGACCACGTGCGACATCAATACCAGCACCGGAATCTGCCGCATGGACGGAGCCGCGGGCGACGATTGCACGGGCACATGTCCGACCAAGCCCGCGTTCCACTACGTCACCAACTTGGGCTCGGTGTTGAATCCTTATCTCACTATGGCGACGTCTTACGCCTGGGCGAATTACATGTTCCAGACCAACCAGGGCCCGACTCTTCCCGCGCACCTGTTTCTTTTCGGAGGAACGTCCGCGCCCAGCGCCGATGACGACGCCATCGGCACATTTGCCGCCGAGAATCTGAATTCTGCCACCGCGATTTCAGGCTGCATCGCCACCGCCGGCACTACCGTGAAAATTCTTACGACCCTGAATGAGACCGGGACCATGTTTCCCTGCTTTGATCACACGACGCTGTCGGACCTGCTCGATGGCATCGGCGTGAGCTGGAAGTTTTACACGCCGAGCGCGGGCTCCATCCAGACGGCGCCCACCGTGATCAGCCATATTTGTGTGCCGAGCAAACCAACCGGCGGAGACTGCACCGGAACGGAGTACATCAACAACGTCATTCTCAAACCCACCCAGGTGCTGACCGACATCAAGAACTGCGCGTTGCCGCAGGTGACCTGGATCAATCCGGGCGGTAAGTATTCCGATCATCCGAGCAGCAATACTGGAGGCGGACCATCGTGGGTTGCGTCCATCATTAATGCGATCGGGAACCACCCCAAGTGCGCGGGCACTAACGAAATCTACTGGGATGACACCGCGATCCTGGTTACCTGGGACGATTGGGGCGGCTGGTACGATCACGAGATTCCGACCATTCTGCCCGGAGCGCAGGGCGACTACCAGTACGGATTTCGGGTTCCGTTCATCGTGGTCTCCGCCTACACGCCGGTGCAATATGTGGACAACACGCGCATGGACTTTGGCACGATCCTGCGCTTCATTGAGAAAAACTACGGCATCGCGGAAGGAGCGCTGAACTTTGCCGATGCGCGCTCCAGTACCGATCTGAGCGAGTTCTTCAACCTCAGCCAGGTTCCGCGGGTATTTCAAACCATCTCCGCTAAATACGGCGCCGACTACTTCATCGACAACAAGGAGCCAGAGATCGACGGCGACGATTATTAGACTAGCTTTCAGCTCTCAGCTCTCAGCTTCGAGTCGGGTGACATCGAGGAAACAATAGGGCCAGTCCCCGCATTTGTGCGCCGCATTCGTGAACGAAAGGTGGGCCATCGGCCATCATCGTCGGAATGCCCACGCCACCATCAGCGGGAACTCTTCTCGCCAGAATGCGCCACCGTGGGACCCAGGTCGCTCGTTCATGACGACATCTGCGTCGGCATCGCGCAGCGCGTCCGCCCACCTCTTTGCGTTCTCGAGGAAGAACGGCTCCTGTGTGCCAGCGACAAGGTATGTGCGCGGAAGCGGACTCGGCATAACGGCAGGCGGCTTGTAACCGCCGCCAGGTGAGGCGCAGAAGACGGCGCCGTAGATCTGTGGATGCCGAAGCCCAAGAGCGAGGGCCAACTCTCCACCCGCCGAGACGCCGAAAATTGCGGTACGTTCGGCGGGCAGCGCCACGCCAAACCGCGACTCCGTCCATCGGCGAACGTCCTCGACGAAGAACTTCTCGTGTGCCGCGAAGCGCTCCGGCTCAAAGCCCGGCGAGTATTCGTGGAGCCGCAGCATCTCATCGGTTAGCCCGTGTACACCAACGATCAGCGTGGAGGGTACGCCGGCCTTCTCGAGCAGCCGGCCCCACTTCGAGATTCGCTGACCATCACCGGCGAAGACGATTGCCTGGGGCGGCTCCGGTGGAACGTAGACGGTGACCCGCCTGCCACCGTCGTACTCGAACAGGTCGGTGACAAACTGTCCCGAGACTGCGCCGGTGGGATTGGCGGGGGCTCCGTCGGGGTCAGTTGGCGTCCGGAGCACGTGATTGGGCGGTTGTTCCTGCATGGCCCTGTCTTCATTTTAGAGCTTTGGAAGAGTGCGCGGGGATGGTGGTTGGGGAAGGATTTCGATTTCGCGCTCCGCAACCGATTCTCGCTCGACCACGAAGCCTTGCCGTCGCAGAGGGGCTGGACGTCAGAAAAAACACTCCTCTAAGAAAAAAGGGAAAGTGTTTTCTCTTGACGTCCCCTTTTATAGAACCTACGATGAGTCCGAACTCTGCAAGCTGCTTCTGGAAATCAGTCTGCTGGATTCGGCTTATCAGCGATCCACCGCAAGCCGCGACGACGTTCTCATGGACGCCGCCAAACGCTACAGAGTGGATGCTGAAAAACTGCAGAAAGCCGTGGCCAAAGAGTTCGCCGCGAAACGAGACCAGAAAGCAATCAAGCAGAAGGTTCGCAAGACGGCAAACTGAGTCGGCCCATTTCCTTGATCTGTGGCGGAGCGCTAATTTGCACTCCGCTTTTTGTTGCTTGAATGGAGGAGAGCCATTTCTGGCGCGGGACTCCCATGAATTACTTCCGGGCTGCTCGTCATCTGCCAAGAATCCGAAACCGTCCAGGTCGTGAGCGCTACGGCCTGATCTCAGCAACTGACCGCATCCAGCTTGTTTTCGTCCAGGCCGAATTCCTATTGGAATCGCCCGGTTTGCCCGTCATGCGCACTGATCGGGCTGAACCTCGTACAGTAGCCCCTACTCCTAGTCACAGCACTAGGTGACTAGGCGCATTGACGAAACCCACCAATGGGCGTGGGCTTATGTTGGCAGGGAATCCACAAAGGCCAAACCCTGCGGCGGCCCTACGATTTGTCGAAAGCAAGGCTCAGGCCAACAGGCGGCGAAGATTCGAAGCGGAGGGGGTCACATGAGTCGAACCGAGTGCGGACGATCTCGATACCGAGGCGGTGCAGCCGTCAGCAAGCTGGTTCTAATAGTCCTGGCGGTGCTCACAGCTGCATCGTCGGCGACAGCATCCGAACAGGAAATGAATCAGGAGGGCTCCCAGACTTACCAACACACATACGACGAGGTTTTCCAGGCTTCTAAGAAGACCATCGAGCGGAAGGGTTGGTTTATAACCGCCTCGGACAAGGACAAGGGAATTATCAGCGGAACTATGACTATGGGCACCGCCATCGGCAAGGACTCTTTCAACATTCACGTTGAAGCCCTCAACACTAAACCTGAGACGAGGGTGACCCTCCAGGTCAAATATTACTACAAGAAGCAATGGGGGGTGTCTTATAAGGTGATGGAACAGCCTGGGAGGAGCGGGATCAACTCGTTCTTGTCGGAGTTACAGAAAGTGTTGTCCACGTATTAACAGGGATCCTGACCGCATCGATAGTGGGTCATTAAACGGTCGCGGTACGATTGGCAGAATCCGCAAAAGTCATACAGGAGACGTTGATATGAGTCAAAACCAAGATCGACAATGTCGATCCCGTGTAGTCGTCAGTAACCTGGCTCTAATAGTGCTGGCGGTTCTCACAGCTACATCGTCGGCTCCAGCATCCGAACAGGAAATGAATCAGGAGGGCTCCCAGACTTACCAACACACATACGACGAGGTTTTCCAGGCTTCTCAGAAGACCGTCGAGCGGAAGGGTTGGTTTATAACCGCCTCGGACAAGGACAAGGGAATTATCAGCGGAACTATGCAACCCATCGACGTGCGGAGCAACACACCCAATGTTTTCACCATTCACGTAGAGGCCCTCAACACTAATCCTGAGACAAAGGTGACCTTCCAATGCAAGTGGTATCACAAGCACCTAGGGTTGGTGTCCGCCAAGGATTGGGAACAAAGAGGGAGGCCTCGGATCGTCTCGTTCTTGTCGGAGTTACAGAAAGTGTTGTCCACGTATTAACAGGGATCCTGACCGCATCGATAGTGGGTCATTAAACGGTCGCGGTACGATTGGCAGAATCCGCAAAAGTCATACAGGAGACGTTGATATGAGTCAAAACCAAGATCGACGATGTCGATCCCGTGTAGTCGTCAGTAACCTGGCTCTAATAGTGCTGGCGGTTCTCACAGCTACATCGTCGGCTCCAGCATCCGAACAGGAAATGAATCAGAGAGGGCTCCCAGATTTACCAACACACATACGACGAGGTTTTCCAGGCTTCTCAGAAGACCGTCGAGCGGAAGGGTTGGTTTATAACCGCCTCGGACAAGGACAAGGGAATTATCAGCGGAACTATGGGCAACACCAAGAACTCTTTCAACATTCACGTAGAAGCCCTGAACACTAAACCTGAGACAAGGGTGACCATCCAGAGCAAATGGCATTTCAAGAAGACGTGGCTGGGTGGAGTGGACAAGGAGAGTTTTAGCAATGTTGTCAACTCGTTCCTGTCGGAGTTACAGAAAGTGTTGTCCACGTATTAACTAGGATCCTGACCGCATCGATAGCAGGCCATTAAACGACCCGGTGCGATTGGCAGAATCCGCAAAAGTCATACAGGAGACGTTGATATGAGTCAAAACCAAGATTGACGACGTCGATCTCGTGTGCTCGTCGCCAAGCTGGCTCTAATAGTGCTGGCGGTGCTCACAGCTGCATCGTCGGCTCCAGGAGACGAAAAGGAAATAAATCAGTGGGAGAGGTCCCAGACTTACCAACACACATACGGCGAGGTTTTCCAGGCTTCTCAGCAGGCCATCGAGCGGAGGGGGATGTTTGTAACCGCCTCGGACAAGGACAAGGGAATTGTCAGCGGAACCTCGGCCGACAAGACAACAACATCTTTCAACATACACGTGGAAGCCCTCAACACTAAACCTGAGACAAGGGTGACCTTCCAATGCAAATGGTCGTATCGCAACAAAGTAAAACAGTCTAAGGCTTTGGAACAGGCTCAGAGAGATTGGATCGACCGGTTCTTGGTAGATATACAGAAAGTGTTGTCCACGTATTAACTAGCCCCTTCTGCGCAGATAGAGACCCAAGAAGGGTCGAGGGGTCGGCAGTAGTATCCGCCAGGGAGGTTTATGCCTATGCTTTGCGAAAGAAGGGGACGAACTGGTCCCGCAGTTCCGCTTCGTGCTCTAACACTCGGCCTTTGCCTGCTCGGATTCGCGGGCCTTGTCCAGGTCGAGGGTCAGAATGGAGCGACACAGTCGCACGCGGTTACCGTAAAGTCTGATCCTTCAGGGGCGATGGTATGGAAGAAGGATGGCATGGACTACACCTGTACGAGCACCCAGACTCCAGGTACGGTCGCGCTGGCGTTCCATGGCGACAACGATGTCCAGAGGCTCCAGGTGAGAAGGTTTGGCTACTCTCCCCTGAACCTCGACGTAAAAGTCACAGATAGCGAAGTTGGTGGCGCATTAGAACTATCAAGCGGTTGGTCTTCGTCTTTTATGTTTGCGAGCGATGCCCCAGCCGATTTCATAAAGCTGAACGAGGCACTGATGAACGCGTTTGAGAAGACACTCCTCAGCGATCCGGAGGCGTTTCGCTGCGCGCCGTTCGACCTTTCTTTCTTCCACTTGGTGAAGAACAAAGAAACGGGGAACGTTGATCTCGGGGTGGTTCTGCGGCTAGACCGTTCGTTTGGGGGATCAGCACTTCGGCTGGCGAGCAATGCGCCCGCAGGCGAGGAGCGTCAACACAAAATGGGTCAGGTGGCGCTGGAGAACGGGGTCGCCGAGGTTCTCGCACGTGTTCGCCGCATCATCGCCGGATTCCCGGAAATCAAAATGATCGTCGTTGTGTGCTCCCACGCAGCGACGGTGCCAGTCCTCGACACGGCGAAAACATCCCGCGCGGGAATCGAATACCACTATGAATATGGTCACTATGACGTCGTGCAAGACCGAATGGTTACAAGGGTTGTCGGACAGGTAGTTACGAGGACGGATGAGAATACCGTGGTTAAAGATGTGGCTGCCGAAGACACTATCACCTTCGTCATGCCGGCTGCCCGGATACCAGACACGCTGGATAAGAAGGCCATAACTGACGCCGTTCTCGCGGTGGGGGCAATTGAGATTAAGCGGGTTCACGAATAGTGCGACTTCGCACCTGGCGGAAACACCCCCCGGCATTTTCAATTCCGGCGGCTTTGAGACGCCCTCGCACTCGTCGGAAAACAGGAAAGTGTGCAGTTGTTGGCGAGAAATCGCCATAGGCACTCACGAACCTGGAATCGGCTCGCCACTGAGTCGTTGGTCGGCTAGCCGGAAGTAACCCACGTCTTCCCTCACGCACAACCGCCAGGACGCTAGCGTCTTGGCTCTTTCAGCGTTAGCTGAACCGGACCACAGCCGCGTCTTCGGGAACGACCTGCGGCACGCTTCGATCGTTCGGAGAACAAAAGGGGGCTGGCCCACCTTTGCGTCTTGTCGGCACCATAATAACTGAGGCTGCCCCACCCTTCGTGGTTTTCGAAGGGTGGGTACCGCGGACGATGATATTAGGGCCTGGCGGGGCAGGCCTCAACTTTCATGCGGCTTCCATGCGGTGGTAGTGAGGAATAGAGGAATAAAGGAGAAGTCGAGGCCGGTGGTGCCCACCTTTCGAAAACCACGAAAGGTGGGCCAGCCCCCGCTCCGTCCGCCGGCGCTTTTCTCACCGAAGAGATTTCAGTAATGGTGAATCGGAACCTAGCTGCATCCGGCCCATAGCGACCGGCTCCGCTCTCGAACGTGCCGATCAGTTTCACGCTTGCATTGGTCCTATGACTAAAGAGCTTACGGAGCTTCTTCCCGGCGGGCGAGGATACCCAGTCTGGCGGAAACACGGCTTCGATACCCACATCGAAGCTCTCTCTGGGTTTGCATGATGGTCTGTACAGCAGCACAGAGTGATCGCTGGGAAGGAGGATCCCTTCCACCGACAACATCTTCCCGTTGTATTCAGAAGGTGCTGCTACCAACTTGCAGATATCGATCTCCGCGGGAGGTTGCTGAGGCCAAGCAAGTTGTGGAGTGGTCAATATGAGAGCAAGCAAGAGAGTTTTCATCATCTACCTCGATCAGTCCTCCGGTCCGCTTGGCGCCGGAAATTGCGCTGGGGGAAAACATTGGCTGATTCATGACGGTCTCGTAGACCGGACTGTTGCGGGCTGGCCCACCTTTGCGTTTTTGTCGGCACCATAATAACTGAGGCTGCCCCACCCTTCGTGGTTTTCGAAGGGTGGGTACCACGGACGATGATATTAGGGCCTGGCGGGGCAGGCCTCAACTTTCATGCGGATTCCATGCGGTGGTAGTGAGGAATAAAGGAATAAAGGAGAAGTCGAGGCGGTGGTGCCCACCTTTCGAAAACCACGAAAGGTGGGCCAGCCCCCTTGACTGCAAACTGTACAAACGGCTCAACCCACTCAGTAGAAAGATGCAGACTGCGAGAGCAGCGATCGAGCGGTTGAGCGAAATTTCAGTTCCGATGCATTTGGTTCATAGAAGTTTGGAGCGCCTCCGGCCTTTTGCGCCGCACGTTGACTTGCCGACGTACGGCACCTAACATTGGCAGGCTACGTCATCGTGCCATGATCGGCCAGAACATATCGCACTACCGCGTTGTCGAAAAGGTTGGCGGCGGGGGGATGGGCGTCGTGTACAAGGCCGAGGATGTGAAGCTGCACCGGTTTGTGGCTTTGAAGTTCCTGCCGGACGAAGTTGCCAAGGATGCCCAGGTGCTGGCGCGATTTGAGCGCGAGGCCCAGGCGGCGTCGGCGTTGAACCATCCCAACATCTGCACCATTTACGAAATTGACGACCAGCATGGGCCGGCGTTTATTGCCATGGAGTTCCTGGAGGGCGTGACGCTGAAGCATCGCATCGGCGGGCGTCCGATGGAGACTGCGGAAATCCTCGCGCTGGCCATCGAGATTGCGGATGCGCTGGATGCGGCCCATGCCAAGGGGATCGTGCATCGCGACATTAAACCGGCGAATGTTTTCGTGACGGAGCGGGGGCATGCAAAGGTTCTCGACTTCGGGCTGGCGAAGGTGGCGGCTGCGAGCGGCGCATCGAGCGCGGTGGAGGCGTTGAAGACGCAGACGCGGTCGATGGATGCGGAGCATTTGACCAGTCCGGGAACGATGTTGGGGACGGTCGCTTATATGTCGCCGGAGCAGGTGCGGGCGCGCGAACTCGATTCCCGTTCGGATTTGTTCTCGTTCGGCGCGGTCCTTTATGAGATGGCGACGGGGGACTTGCCGTTTCATGGGGAAAGTTCGGCGATGATTTGTGAGGCGATTGTGAACCGGGCGCCGGTCGCGGTGGTGCGCTTGAATCATGCAGTCCCGGCGGAGTTGGAGCGGATCATCAACCGGGCATTGGAGAAAGATCGCGAACTGAGGTACCAGCATGCCTCGGAGATGCGGGCGGAGTTGCAGCGACTGAAGCGGGATCTGGAGTCGGGGAGAGTATCGGCAGGAGTGGCGGAGGCGGGTGTCCCGACACGGGCATCGGAACGCCAGAATCGCGGCGCAGAGGCGCTGCAAAAGACGAAAACGCAAGTGTCGGCAACGGTGCACGACAGGTCGCCGCACTCCAGCGAAAAAGCGAAGGCGGGCATCCCGCGAAAAGCTGTGGCGGCCGTCGTGGTGATCGGGTTGCTGATTGCGGGCGGACTTTATTATCGCGCACACCGGTCCAAACCACTCACCGAGAAAGACACGATCGTGCTGGCGGATTTTGCCAACAGCACGGGCGATCCGGTTTTTGACGACACGCTCAAGCAGGCGCTCAGCGTGGCGCTGAGCCAGTCTCCGTTTCTGAATGTGCTTTCTGACAGCAAAGTGGCGGCGGCGTTGAAGCTGATGTCACGTCCGGCGGGCACGAGACTTACGGCCGAGGTGGCGCGCGAGCTTTGCGAACGGGCGGGCAGCAAAGCTTACATCGCGGGATCGATTGCCAATCTGGGCAGCCAGTACGTGCTGGGTTTGCAGGCGGTAAATTGCCAGAGTGGCGATGCGCTGGCGCAGGAGCAGGTGACGGCTCCGGCGAAAGAGAAAGTGTTGGACGCAGTGGGGCAGGCCGCGTCGAAGTTGCGGAGCGAATTGGGTGAGTCGCTGGCAACGGTGAAGAAATTTGACGTTCCGCTGGCAGAGGCTACGACATCGTCGCTGGAGGCGCTGAAAGCGTACAGCCACTCAAGTGGAGGGGGCATCGCGGGCACAAACCTCCCGTATAACCAGCGGGCGATCCAGCTCGATCCGAATTTCGCCATGGCGTATTGGTCGATCGCGCAGGATTACCACGATCTTGGCGAAGTCGGGCGGGCCAGCGAGTACTTCACCAAAGCGTTCGAGTTGAGGGAACACGCCAGTGAGCGCGAAAGACTTCGCATCACAGCCAGCTACTACGAGAACGTGACCGGCGAACTGGAGAAGGCGGCACAGACCTACCTGCAACAGATCGAGAGCTACCCACGGGACACAGCTCCCCATCTGAGTCTGGGCATTGTGTACAGCTCGCAGGGTTGGTACGAGAAGGCGGCGGCGGCCTATCGCGACAGCCTGCGACTGGCGCCGGGCGATGTCGGTCCGTATGAAAATCTGGGCAACAGCCAGCTCGCGTTGCAACGGTTCGACGAGGCGCGGCAGATCGTGCAGCAAGCCGAGGCGCTAAAGCTGGATGATTACATCCTGCACAATGTTCTTTATGCGCTGGCATTTTTCGGCAAGGATTCGTCGGTGATGGGGGAACAACAGCGGTGGTTTGGGGGGCAGCACGAAGCGGAGAACTTTGGGCTTTCGCTCGGCTCCGATAGCGAAGCATACTCCGGCCATCTGGAGAAGGCGCGGGAATTGACCAAGCGGGCGATCGAGTCTGCGATCCGCGCAGACAACAAGGAAAGTGGAGCATTCTGGCAGGAGAATGCGGCCCTGCGGGAAGCCGCGTTTGGCAAGGCTGCGGAAGCAAAGCTGGCGGCGGCCGAGGCTTTGAAGCTGGTCCCGACGAGCCAAGGAGTGGACGTGGAAGCGGCGCTGGCCTTTGCCATGGCGGGCGAGACGGCGCGGGCCGAAGCGCTGGCGCAGGATCTCGACAAACGCTTTCCGCTGGATACGCAGATGCAGTCGCTGTGGCTGCCGGCGATCCGGGCGCAACTGGCGATTGACCGGAAAAATCCCGCCGAGGCGCTGCATGCGCTGCAAGCGGCGGCGGCGCCGATTGAGTTTGGGGAGATTCAGTTCGTCAACAATATTTCGTGTCTCTATCCGACGTATATTCGCGGTGAGGCGTACCTCGCTGCGGGAGATGGCAACGCCGCCGCAGGGGAGTTTCAGAAAATTATCGATCACAGTGGCATCGTCTGGAATTGCTGGACAGGAGCGCTGGCGCATCTGGGAGTGGCGCGGGCGAATGCATTGCAGGCTCGGACGTTGCAGGGGGCGGATGGCGATGCAGCGCGAGTGCGGGCGCTGGCAGCGTATAAAGAGTTTCTTGAGTTATGGAAAGATGCGGATGCGGGGATTCCGATTTTGAAAGAAGCGCGGGCGGAGTACGGGAAGCTTGAGTAGAGTGGCTTCGAGCTACGGGCTTTGATCTTCGAGTTGGATGAATTCGGGAAAAGAATGGGGGTCAGTCCCGTCTGTCCCCGCATTTAAAACCGCTTCGGGGCTTATATCCAATGAAGATTGTGTGGGGACAGGTGTTGCTGGCGGTGGTGGTGGGCGGATTGAGCGGGTGCGCGTCGCTGGGGCCTCCGCAGACGCCGTCGCTGGAGTTGCCCAAGCCGCCGGATGATTTGAAGGCTGCGCGGAAGGGCGACAAGGTCACGCTGACGTGGACGATCCCGGCGCGGACAACGGACCGGCAGAGCCTGCGGTATCTGGGGAAGACCGAGATCTGCCGCAGCGTGGAAAATGCGGCGGGCGAGTCCGCGCTGAAGGAATGCGGGAAAGCGGTGGGCGAAGCGGCGGCGCCGGCAAATTTTGTCGAGGAGAGGAAGGCAGCGTCGGGGAAAAAGATTGCGATGAAATTTGTTGACACGGTGGATGCGGCGATGCAGCAGGCTACGCCGGCGGGATTCGCAAATTATGCCGTGGAAGTCATGAACGAAGCGAAGCGGGGCGCGGGGCTTTCGAACCAGGCGCGCGTGCCGCTGACGCCGACGGTGGCTCCTTTTGGCGGCTTTGCGGCGCGGGCCGTGGGTGCGGGGGTGGAGATTTCATGGCAGTGTCCGGCGGCGCGCGGTAAAGCGTCGGGCGGAAAATATTTGTTTCGGATCTACCGGCATCCGGAGGGCAGCGCGGCCGACACCAAGGTTGCGGATTTGGACGCGACGGACTGCGCTACGGGCGGGCGGAGCGATACGACATTTGTGGATCCGACGATTGAATGGGAGAAGACTTATTTTTATCGGGGCACGGTGGTGAGCGTGGCCGAGGCTGCGGGAAAACTTGTGGAAGTTGAGGGCGACGATTCACCGGAGGTGAAGGTATTCGCGCACGATGTGTTTCCTCCGGCGGTGCCTGCGGGATTGCAGGCGGTGTATTCCGGGCCGGGGCAGGAGACATTCATCGATCTGATATGGGCTCCGGTGACGGATGCGGATTTGGCGGGGTACAACGTTTACCGGCATGAAGAGGGTGGGCCGGAGGTGAGGGTGAACTCGGAGTTGGTGAAGACTCCGGCGTATCGGGATGCGGCGGTGGTGGCGGGGAAGAGTTATGTTTATGCGGTGACGGCGGTGGATGAGCGGGGGAATGAGAGTGGGAAGTCGGAGGCGGCGGGGGAGAAGGTGCCGGAGTGAGGGGGGCTGTGTGGCGCAGGCAAACAGCAGGTTCCTCACCGGGCCTCGGCCCGGTTCGGAATGACAATCCTTTTTTGGTCTCGATTTACAAAATTACACGATTACAAATTGGTCAGTCGTGGTTAGATAGGTGGCTATGAAATATTGCCGGTTTCGGATGAATGGGCAGGCGCAGTATGGGCTGGTGGAGTCGGTGGCGGGGCGGGATTTGATCCAGCGGATTTTGCTGACTGCGCCGGAAGAGGCTGATGGCGACGTGGAAGGATTGCGCACGCGGCGCATCGATGCGGTTGCGCTGGAGGAGGCGGAGTTGCTGGCGCCGGTGCGTCCGTCGAAAATTGTGTGCATCGGGAGGAATTACCGGGCGCACGCGGCGGAGTTAGGGACATGACGTGCCCGCGGAGCCACTGCTGTTTTTCAAGCCGAACTCGGCGTTGCTGGCGCCGGGAGGAGTGGTGCGGCGTCCGAAGATTTCGCAGCGCGTCGATTATGAAGGTGAGTTGGGCGTGGTGATTGGGAAGACCTGCTACCAGCCGCCGGCCGACCAGGATGTGCGGGAATTTATTCTGGGATATACGTGCGTGAATGACGTGACGGCGCGCGATCTGCAGAAAAAAGACGATCAGTGGTCGCGGGCGAAGGGGTTCGATACGTTCTGTCCGGTGGGGCCGGTGGTGGTGGACGGGCTCGATCCGTGGGCGGGAGTGGGCGTGGAGACGAGGGTGAATGGGGCGGTGCGGCAGTCGGGAAATACGCGCGATTTTATTTTCCCGCTGGATGTGATCATTCGGCATATTGCGCAAGCGATGACTCTGTTTCCCGGGGATTTGATTGCGACGGGAACTCCGGAGGGCGTGGGGCCGGTGGTGGCTGGGGATGTGATCGAGGTCAGTGTGGAGGGAGTCGGGGTGTTGAGGAATTCGGTGGTCGACGAGTGAGGGCATCGGGCGATCTGGTGATCGGGCCATCGGGTGATTCAAAAAAAGGATTTTGAGTTCCACCCGACTTGACCTGTGCTGCGGTCCAGCAGAGCTTTTGACCGCAAAGGTCGCAAAGAAAAATCCGCAAAGGTCGCAAAGAAAATCACATGCCAAGAGAGCCGGGCTACTGCAGTCTAAAGCGTTCGTGGAGCAGGCGCTGGAGGCGGGGTCTGTAGATCAGATCGAAGGCTAGTTCTTTGTCGGGGAACATGGCGAGGGCGGCGCGCTTGGCGCCGGCGGCTAGTTGGGAGGCCTCTTCGATGGTGAGGCCGGGGTCCTGGCTGATGACCGACGTGACCATGCTCATCATGATTTGAAGGCGGCGGAGGCGACGGGCTTCGTCATCCGCTTGGGCTTGGGCTTCAGGGGAGTTCTCTGCCGGTCGAGGCGCGTTGTGTTCGTTGGCTGGTTCCCCAATGTTCATGCGGTCCCCTTTACACCTACAGATTGGACTGTCGCGGCAGGGGGTAGGTTGCTGCCGTTTGAGCATTTTCCTCTAATCAAGGCAGAAAACAACGGCCCGAAAGTGCTGGGACTGCGGGTTCCGTCGCGGGGTAAAGGGTGAGATTTCAGGTGCGCAATTGATACGGCAGCGAGACCACCGTGATTCGTTCGTTGCCGCCGAACAGGAGCAGGGCTCGAATGGCTTCGGGGCGGTTGTTGTGCAGGAGATAGTGGTACCAGTGACTTTCGACGAGTTCTGGAATCAGCACGGTGATGTTGCGCATGGGGTGGGCGATCTGCTGCTGGATGGCGTACTCGACAATGGGCTTCACGATGAAGCGATAGGGTGAGTCGAGCACCACCAATTGGGGCAAGGGAAGGTTGGCGGCGCGGGCGGGTTTTTCTACAACGTCGTTCCATACGCGGCGCAGTTCGTCGGTTTTCTCTGGGCATTGCACGTGCAGAACGTGGATATCTTTCGACAGGGTCCAGGCGTAGCGCACCGCACGTTCCGAAACCAGGCTCCAGCGATCGATGGGAAGCAGAACCACGGGTTCGTCCAGATGATCGGTGCGGATCGGGGTAACGATACGGATCTCCTCGGCGACGCGGGAGTAATGGCGGCGCACGGAGTGCATCATCACGATAAGAGAAGGAATCAGGAGAACGGTGATCCACGCGCCGTCGACAAATTTGGCGACGAGCACGACGGCGGTAGTAGCGCCGGTGGCGACCGCTCCAAGGGCGTTGATGAACATGCTGCGAGCTGCGCCGGGACCACGATGGCGCTTCCAATGAATGACCATGCCGGCCTGGGAGAGTGTGAACGCGAGAAACGCGCCGACGGCGTAGAGCGGAATCAGGCGATCGGTCACTCCGCGGAAAATCACGAGCAGAAGTCCGGTGAGCAGGGCGAGAGCGTAAACGCCCTGGGCAAAAACGAGGCGGCGGCCCCGGAGGACAAAGGCGTGGGGAAGGTATCCATTTTGCGCAATGGCGCGAGCGAGGCGTGGGAAATCGGCAAAGGCGGTGTTGGCCGAAAGCGAGAGCACGACGAGGATGGAGACGATGCTGAGCCAGTAGAAAGCGCCGCGCCCGGTCACGGCCGCGAGCAACTGTGAGAGCACGCTGGCGTATCCCGGCGATCCGGGATCGGTGGCTGCAATGCCATAGGCCGGAACCAGGTAGGCGATGCCCAGCAGCATGGCCATGAGCAGGGCGATGATGATGGTGAGAGTGCGCTTGGCGTACTGGTCCGTCGGGTCGCGAAAAGCCATGACGCCGTTGCTGACGGCTTCGACGCCGGTCATGGCGGTGCAACCGCTGGAAAAAGTGCGCAACAGAAGCCACGCGCTGACGGAACTGGTGAGGGCCGTCAGTTTCGGAGGAGCGATGACGGGGACGGGGTGGCCTCCGGCGGCGAGGGCCTTGAACAAGCCGACCGCGATGAGTCCCAAAATGCAGGCGATGAAAACATAGGTGGGCAGAAGAAAAACTCCGCCAGTTTCCTGCACGCCGCGCAAATTGATGATGGTGATCAGAAGCAGGATTCCGAGGCAAAGGAACACGGTCTTGCTCTGGAGCGCGGGCACGGCCGAAACCAGCGCGCCAACACCGGCGGAGATGCCGACGGCGGCGGTGAGCACGTAATCGATCATGAGGGCGGCGGCGGCCAGCAGTCCGGCGGATTCGCCGAGGTTTTCGCTGGCCACGGTGTAGGAACCGCCTCCCTGAGGATAGGCGGTGATGGTCTGGCGATAGGAGAAGTAGACGATGCCGAGCAGGACGACGATGCCGAGGGTGATGGGCCAAACGTAGACCGCGCCGGCCATGCCCAGCGGAATCAGCAGCGTGAGCGCGGCTTCGGGGCCATAGGCGGCCGAACTCAGGGCATCGAGGCCAAAGATCGGAATGCCCTTGAGGGGGCCGATGCGTTCGGCCTTCTCCTCTTCGGTGGCCAGTGGACGTCCGAACAACGTATCGACAATGTTAATGCTCACGAGGTCTTCCTTGGGACGCTGCCGCGGCAGTGGCGTCCGAATCAGTGATGCGGGTGCGAGCTATGATAACCGCTGAGCGCGTTAGTCTGGGAACGATTGCGGGAGCGATTGTGCGAACAACCGGAAGCGCGGGGAAAGCAACTCAGAAGCTGCGGAAGAGTTAGAATCACGGGAGAGCGGGGTCCGGCCGGTTGTGGGCGGGGATTCCGGGAACTGGAGACGACATGGGAGAGCAGAGTGATGCAGCTGCGGGGAAAGCACGAACGCCCGATCCGAATGAAAAGCTGGTGAGGGTTTTCGACAGCGAAGACGAATCGGAAGCGCTGGTGGTGAAGGGATTGCTGGATTCGGCGGGGATCGACAGCGATCTGGCTTCGGCCAGCCTTTTGCAGGACGCGTTTCCCGGGCTGGGGGGAATGATTATTACGGCGCGCGAAGAAGATGCGGCGAAGGCGCGCGCGCTGATCGAGGAATACAAGCAGGCGGCCGCGGCAAGCGGCGAGGCGGACGACGATGACGCTACGGCAGAGATGCCAGCTGTGGAGTGACGGTGCGTCCGTCAAGATAAAACGTGACTGCGCCGTTCAGATCGGTGCGGTAAACGTGGACCCCGGCGTCTTGCAGGCGCTCGAGAACGTCGGGCTTGGGCAATCCGTAAGAAGTACGAAATCCTACCGAGATTACGGCGAACGCCGGATGCAGCGATTGCAGAATTTCCTGCGTGGTGGAAGTGGCGCTGCCGTGATGACCTACCTTTAATAAATCCGCGTGAGGATGCTGCAGGCTGGCGATGCGTCTCTCGACCGCCTTTTCGGCGTCACCTTCCAACAAAACAGATGTAGAGCCGTAGCTGACGTGCAGAACCATGGAGTCATTATTCTTGGGCTCGAGGCCGAGGGGCCAGTCCTGCGGAGGAAATAAAACATTTACTTTCGCGCCGCCGAGATCAAATTCATCTCCCTGCCAATGGCGCACGACTTTGATGCCGAGTGCGCCGGCTTCGGCGATGAGGCGGTCGAGGGCGCGGCTGGGGGGAACGAGGCCGATCCATAATTCTCGCGGGCGAAAATCTTTGAGGATGGCGGGCATGCCTCCGATGTGGTCGGAGTGTCCGTGAGAAATGGCGACGGCGTCGAGACGGGAGATGCCGCGGGCCCAGAGATAGGGAGCGACGACATCTTCTCCGAAATCAAGTTGCGAACCAGCGCCCCAGATGGGGCCACCGGCGTCGACCAGCAGGGTGCGGCCCTGGGGCGTGACCAGCAGGATGGAATCGCCTTCGCCTACGTCGATGGAAGTGACTTCGAGAAGTCCAGCGCGGGATTGGGGCGTGGGCGGAATGAAGGCCAGAGACAGGGATGCCAGAAAAAGGGCGAGCAGGCCTGTGAGTGCGAGGATGGCGCGGCGGCGCACGCAGAGCATGGCAAAGACCAGCGCGGCGGAAGCGGCAATCATCATCGCGACAGAAGGAGTGGCGACACGCAGATCGGCGAGACGAAAGCCTCCGAGGCCGTGAACGGTGCCGGTGATCGCCTGCAGAGCAAAGGTGGTGACGAGCGCGGGAAGCTTTGCGAGCGCGGGAGAAAGATATCCCAGAGCGACGGTGAAGACGGCGGCGGGCATGAGGAGTTGGGTGAGCGGGACGACGGCGATGTTGGCGGGAAGTCCGATGGTGGTGGCGCGGTGAAAGTAATAGGCCATGGGGAGTGCGAGTCCCATCTGCATGACGGCCGAGACCAGCAATAATTCGAAGACGTGCAAACAGAAGAGGGTGAGGCCGCGGACCAGGCGCAGCGACCAGTTGCGTCCGATGAAGCGCGTGAGCTGATCGGCGATCAGGCGCAGATCGAGACGAAATTGCGCGACGCGGGGAGGCAGCGAGGGGCCGAAGTCGTCGGCGTCCCAGTGAGTGAGGGCACGGGCGTAGGGGCGCGAGGTGCGGTTGACGAGTGGAATTCCGATGGCGGCTACGAGCAGGACGCAAAGAAACGTCATCTGGAAACTGGCGGTGAAGAGTTGGCGGGGATCGAACAAGAGCACGGCGAGAGCGGCAGCGCCGAGAGCGTTGACCATGGCGCGTTCGCGGTAAAGCAGGCGCGTGCAGAGGTAGATGGCGCACATCAGCGTGGCGCGCCAGACGGGAGCGCCAACCTGGGTGAGGAAGGCGTAGGCGACGCAGAACAGGATGGTCATCAGCGTCGCGGAAATTTCGGTCAGGCGCAGGCGGCGAAGCGTCCAGAAGGCAACGAAGGCGAGGATGGTGACGTTCATGCCGGAGACGACGAGAACGTGATAGGTGCCGGAGCGCTGGAAGTCGACGCGAGTGTCGCGGTCGATGAAGGCTTCTTCGCCGATGACCATGGCGTCGATGAGCGCGGCCTGGGGCGCGGGCCAGAGCTGGTTCACTTTTGCGATGATGCTGGAGTGAGCGCGGGTGCGCCAGAGTTCGATGCGGCTGCCGGAAAAACCGGGGAGAAGTTGCACGTCGCCGGCGTGGGCGGAGCCGAGAGCGGCGATGTGATTGGCGGCGAGGTAGGACTGATAGTCGAAGGATCCGGGATTGCGAAAGTTGCGCGGGAGTTTCAGCTTGACGGGAAAGTGCAGGCGTTCGCCGTAGCGGAAAAGACGCTGCGGGGCTGCGCTGTAGATTCCGAGACGGATGCCGGAGTGGATGTCGGAGCGCGCGCCATCTTCGGTGGCGATCTCTTCGGTTTCGACATCGAGAGTTTGATCGGATTCGTTGGCCGCGGATGGGCGGAGGCGGCCTTCGCGGGTGACGTGAGCCGTGATGTTTATAAGCTGGCCGTCGGCGAATGGGTAGAGGCTGGTATCGAGATTGGGAGTTGGGCCGCGAAGTTGTATGTGCAGGGCGCCCGCGAGGAAGAATGCTCCGAGGGCTAAAGATGCTGCCAGGTGGGTGCGGCGGCGGACGAAGTAGAGTCCCGCGGAGAGGAAGGAAATTCCAGCAACAATCCACCAGGAGGCTGGGCGCCAGGAATGGGCTCCGGTGATGATTCCGGAGGAATAGGCTAGGGCCGCCCAGAGCATGGGTTGGTGGGTAGGCTTGAGGTCGGATTGGGGCTGGGCTGCAGGAGGCTTGTCGATGGTGGGCAGAGTCGGCATTGATGGGAGCCCACCTCAGCGGCTAAAGCCGGTCATAAGAAGGAGGTGCTATCGCAGCGCTGAAGCGCTGCGCCACCCAAAACCTCGGCGCTGAAGGACGCTGGGCCACCCAAGGCAGTATCCAACGCCGCTATTCGCGCACGAGGTGCAGGACGGTTTCCAGGTGGTAGGTCTGGGGAAACAGATCTACCAGGTGGACTTCGTTGACGCGATAGCCGGCGGCCAGCAAGGGGACCAGGTCGCGAGCGAGCGTTGCGGGATCGCAGGAGACATACGTGATCCGAGGAGCGCCAAGATTCGTCAGCGCGCGGGCGACAGGGTCTCCCAAGCCGTTGCGGGGCGGGTCTACGACCACCAGATCGGGCTTATGAATGAATTGCTGGTGGAGCGAACCCTTCGCGGCCTGCCCCGTTTCCGGCTTGTTGGCCGCGCGGCCGGACCCTGCCCCGGCCGCGCTCAGGTACTGCCCGACTTCGGCATGCACCGCCTTTCCATGAATGGGCAGATTGTAGGAAAGATCGCGCGCGGCTGTCTGTGACGATTCGACCGAAACTATGTGACGGAATGCCAAGGCTGTGGAAAACAGTCCGACGCCGGCGTAGAGATCGAGAGCGAGTTCGCCGGAGCGGCCAGCGGTGACGATCTCGACAAGCTCGTCAGTGAGAAAACGGTTGGTCTGGAAAAAGATCCGGCGCTGACGCGGTAGGAGGCGGCTTTCGTCTGATACGCAATCGCGGTAGAGGCGACCGCGACCAGCGGCTCGTGCACGCCTTTTTGCACCTCGCGGAGGGCCTCGATACCGTCGATTTCGGGCATGGAGGCGCAGAGGTCTTCCGCCCAGGCGCGGACGGCGGCGCGGCGGGCTTCGGGAGCGCAGCGCAACTCGATGAGCAATTTTGTGTCGTTGGCGTTGGCGAAGAATTCTACTTCGCGGACTCCGTCGACGGCTTTGCCGGCGCGTCCGGACTGCCAGAGGGCGGCGATGCCGCGGTTGATCAGCGGCGAACTGATCGGGCACTGCTCGACGGGGAGAAGTTCGTGCGAGGAATGTTTGAAATATCCCACTGCGAAATCGGGACGCGTGCGCACCTGGAGGCGCGAGCGGTTGCGATAGTTCCAGGGCGGAGACGGATGCAACTGAATTTCCGATTGCAGTTCGAGCCGGGCGATGCGGCGCAGGTTTTCCTGCAAAATTTCTTTCTTGATTTCGAGTTGGTGCTCGTAGGCGGCGTGCTGGTAGTGGCATCCGCCGCAGCGGGAGAAGTATGGGCAGGGCGGCGGAACGCGGTGCGGTGAGGGCTCGACGATGGCGGAGGCGTGGGCGCGGGCGAAGCCGGGCTTTTCCTCGGTGAGGGTGGCTTCGACTTTTTCGGCGGCGAGAACGAAGGGGATGAAGACGGCTTTGCCGCGGGCGTGGTCTTTGTCAGCGGGCGGGGCGGCGGGAAGACGAGCGAGTCCGTCGCCGCCGTAGATTAGCTTTTCTATGTTTAGGAGCAAGAGTTGATTCTACGGCATGAGGCGGCGTGCACGGCTTTCATCGCGGAGGTCGTGGAGAACTTTCGCGGAGGCGCTGAAAAGAGCGCCTCCGGACAGCCGCTAGAGTGCCCGCGCTACTGGTGGTTGGGGACGCATTGCGACAGCATCTCGCTTTCTGTGAGGCTGAAGGCGGTGGGGTCCTGCCAGACTTCCTCGCCGGTGCAGACTCCGGAGTAGCAGTTCACGTCCGGAGGATTGTTTTTGGGGACCACTTTGTCGATCAGGAACTTGCCCTGTCCGGCGCTCGGATTGACCGGAGGCGTGACGCAGAGAAACCAGCTCATGGTGGTTTTGGGATAGGAATAATTTGCGCCGGTGGTGACGATGGAATCGGCGGCCCATTTATTAATGTCAGCTTGCGGCGGCGAGTTTGTGCCGCAAGTCTTCGTGCCCTCCCAGTCATTCAGCAGAACTCTGAGTCCCTGAGTGTAGATGATGGGGGCATTGGTGAGCTGCGAACAGACGTTGACCGGCGGGCCTTTGTAGAGAGGCTTGTCGCAGCCGTAATCCACGCGGGCCACGCCGGGGCCGGCGGCGATCACAACGTAATCGAAATAGTTGGCGAGTCCGTATTCCGACATCGCGTAGGTGATGGCTGCGCCGCCGCCGCTGGTGCCCTGGGCGCAGAATCCAGTGGTGCGGTCGCCGGCCTGCACGTTATCGAAAACATATTTGAAGACGGTGGAGTTGCGGCATGAAGCCTTCTTCAGACCGGAGCCGCCGGCGAGTTCCCAGTCCGTAGCCCAGGCGAATTGCACGACGCGGTATCCGTCGTCGAGGTAGGCGTTGGCAAAGCCGTCGCTGAGGAAACTTGTGCCGCCCGATCCGGCCATAAGGATGATGGTGCCGAGGGCCGCTCCCGTAGGAAAGGCTTGGCTCAAAGTTGCGTCGAGGGCTGGCAATCCGGGGCAGGAGACGCTGATGGTAGTGCAAGCGGCTCCGGTGGCCGCGCCCGAGAGGCAAGTGGTGGGACCGATCACGGTGACAGTGCCGAGGGTAAGATTGGGCACGTCGGGAGCGGGTGTGTCGCCGGCGAAGGCCGGGAGAGTTGCGAGCGCGATGAGCAACAGGGGCAGCATGCGAAAGTATCGGGACCTCATTGGGACTCCTTCTTGTGGGCCGGAAGGTGCGCGCTTTGGCCGCCGGAGCAGGGGTTCCCGCGGGTGCAGAGAGCATAGTGATGGGAATGCAGAGGCGTGTCAAGGTGAAGGAATTTGCATGTATCGAGGGGAGTGCGGGAGATTGCGCGATGTCACAACGCTCTTCCGGCGGCCGCGCCCGAGGCCCACGCCCACTGAAAATTGAAGCCGCCGAGATGGCCGGTTACGTCGACTACTTCGCCGATGAAGTACAGGCCAGGGACCTTGCGGCTCTCCAAGGTTTTGGGTGAGAGTTCGTCGGTGTCAACGCCTCCGGCGGTGACTTCGGCTTTTTCGTAGCCCTCGGTTCCGGCGGGGAAGATTGGCCAGGCATGGATTTGCGTTTCAAAATCGGCGAGGGCGCGATTGGTCCATTCCGTTGGAGTGTGGCTTTCGAGCCAGCGATCGGCGAGGCGATGCGGGAGGTGGTTGCGCAAGGCGGCGCGAAGTGCTGCGGGAGTTCTCGGCATGGTTGGGTCGCCGAAGGCAGCGGTGAGTTCCGCTGCGGGCGCGAGGTCGATGAGGATGGGGTCGGGTTTCTCGCCGTACTTTTTCCAGTAGGACGAAATCTGCAGGATGGCGGGACCGCTGAGACCGCGATGCGTGATCAGCATTTTTTCGCGAAACTGTTCACGACCGCAGGAGGCGATGACCTCGGTGGAGACGCCGGCTAGATCGCAGAGGCGCGAGCAATCTTCGGCGCCGAGGACAAGCGGCACGAGTGCGGGCCAGGGATCGCGAATGGCGAGGCCGAACTGGCGGGCCAGGTCGTAGCCGAAGGAAGTCGCTCCGATCTTTGGAATGGAGAGGCCTCCGGTGGCGACGACGAGAGCCGGGGCGCGGAAATCGCCGGTGGCGGAGTGCGCGATGAAGTGGGTGTTGTGCTCGACGGTCTGGATTTTTGTGTTCAGAAAAATCTCGACTCCGGCCTGCCGGCATTCAGACTCGAGCATGGCGAGGATGTCGCGCGCGGAGCGGTCGCAGAAAAGCTGGCCGAGAGTTTTTTCGTGGTAGGGAATTTTGTGATGCTCGACTAGGGCGATGAAATCGTGCGGCGTGTAGCGGGAGAGCGCGGATTTTGCGAAGTGAGGATTGGCGGAAAGAAAATTTTCCGGCTGGCAGTGGAGGTTCGTGAAATTGCAGCGTCCGCCGCCGGAGATCAGAATCTTTTTGCCGGGACGGTCGGCATGTTCGAGGACCGCGACGCGGCGTCCGCGCTTGCCGGCTTCGATCGCGCACATGAGTCCGGCGGCACCGGCACCGAGGATCAGGGCGTCGAAGGTGTGGGTCATGGGTTAATCACTCGCGACTCGACGTTGCAGAGTTTCAAGGTTACAAGGTTTCAAGGCAGAAAAAATGCTTGGCCATTTCGGGCTTTGAAACCTTGTAACTCCGAAACTTTGAAACCTGACTGTTGCTTACATGTAGAACAAACTTAGGCGCGGGAGCGCGTATTTTTCTAACAGGCGTTTGTGGACGTATTGCTTGTGCAGTTGCTCGATTTGGGGCGCGGCCATTTTGCGGCGGTAGGGAGCCAGTTCGCGATCGGCTTGGGCGCGCACGGTTACGATTTCGTCGTCGGGGGTGGTGGCGAGCAGCGCGGCAAAGAGTTTCTCTTCGAGTACGGTAAGGTGGCGCTCGAGATCTTCGAGACGAGGTTTCTGGCTCTCGGCTTCCTGCGCCAGCGTGCGGAGCGTGGCGGCGGCCTCGGCGGCGACGGCTTTCATGGAGATTCCGGCGGCCTGCGGCAGTTTCGCGGCTTCTAGAAGATCGGCATTGCGGCGCAGGAAGGCAGCGATGGTCTCGGGCTCAAAGCCTTGTCCCGCGCCTGATTTGGCCGACGGCGCAGCCACGCCGACGGCTGCTTCCTTCATATCTTCGGCGGCGGCGAGAACTTCCTGCGAACAGTAGGCCAGGCTGTTCACCTTTTTCGTTTTCGATGGACGCTGGTCGTAGCGGTCAAAGGCGGCGTCGATTCCGCGCAGAGCGGCTTCGAGAGGAATGCCGGCATCCTTCCAGGTTTCGATCAGCGCCCAGTCAAGCGTCGTAAGCAACAGGCCACCACTTCGGCGGCGCAGGTACTGCTCCTCGATTTCGGTGAAGTAGTTGAAATAATTGGAGCGATCTTCCACGGCGTTAGCGGCTGCGCGTAGGAGCACGCTCGGCAGACGGTTTTTTGGAGGACGCCGCAGGTGAAGCTTGGGTCGCGGCTTTGGGCGTGGGATGGGTCGCACCGTTTCGCTCCCAGATGATGCGCAAGCCTTCGAGAGTGAGAAGGTCGTCAACGGTCTTGATGTATTTCGATCCGGTGCCGATCATGGGGCCGAGGCCGCCGGTGGCGAGCACTTTGGTTTCGTCGCCCAATTCTTCCAGCAGCCGTTCGAGAATGCCATCGACGAGGCCGAGATATCCGTAATAAAGGCCGGACTGCAGGCTGCCGACGGTGTTGACGCCAATGACGCGGGCGGGCTTGCGAATCTCGACGCGGGGCAGGCGCGCGGTGCGCTGAAACAGGGCGTCGGCAGAGATGCCGATGCCGGGGCAAATCACTCCGCCAAGATATTCGCCCTTGGCGGAAACGCAGTCGAAGGTGGTGGCCGTGCCGAAGTCGACGATGACGCAGGGGCCTCCGTACTTTTCGAAGGCGGCGACGGCATTCACGATGCGATCGGCACCCACTTCGGCGGGATTGTCGTAATGCACGGGCATTCCGGTTTTGACTCCGGGCTCGATAAACAGCGGCTTGGAATGGAAGTAGCGCTCGCAAACCTGGCGCAGCACGGGATCGAGCGGCGGAACGACGGAAGAAACCACGATGCCGTGAATACCGGAGGCCTCAAGGCTGGCCATGGAAAATAAGTTGCGGAATAGAACTCCGTATTCGTCAACCGTGCTGCCCTGGCGGGTGGCGACGCGCCAGTGGGCGACGAGCCGCTCGTAGCGCGGGATTGCGTCGGTATCTCCATCGGGATGCAGCTTCGCAACCCGGGCGAAGACGCCGAGGACCGTGTTGGTGTTGCCGACATCGAGTACGAAAAGCATGGGATTAAGGCAATTAGCAATCAGCAGTTGGCATTTAGCAATTAGTACACTGTCAATTTTCTGGCCAACTGCTAATTGCCAACTGCTTCCTTCATTTCTCTCTCACCGTTCCACTCAGAACCGTTCGCACTCCTGCTGCCGTTCGCAACCGCAGAAAGCCGCGTTCATCGAGGCCTTCGGTGGTTCCGGAGTAGCCGGAGCCGTTGTCGTCGATGCGAACCGCTTTGCCCTGCGCCCACGAAGACTGCTCGGCAAAACGGCGCAGGATCGACGCGCGCGCTTCGGGATCGTCGAGAAAATTCCGATATTCCCGGTCGAACGATTTTAGCAAAACGGCGGCCAGTTCCACGCGCGAGCATTCCGTGCCTGTTTCCATGCGAAGAGAAATTGCCTCGTGTTCGATTTCTTTGGGAAAGACCGTCTGATTCACATTGAGGCCGATGCCGACGACGATGTAGCGCACGCGGGTGATCTCGGCGTTCATCTCGGTGAGAATGCCGCAGACTTTTTTGCCGGCGAGCAGCACGTCGTTGGGCCACTTGAGGTCAACGGTGACGCGCGGGGTCGCTTGCTCGATGGCCGCGCGCACGGCCAGGCCGGCGGCGAGGGTCAACATCAACACTTCGGAGGGTGGCAACTCGGGACGCAGGACGATCGAACAATAAATTCCAGTGGATCGCTCGGATTCCCAGGTGTGCGCGCCGCGTCCGCGTCCGGCAGTCTGTTCTTCGGCGAGAAAGACGCTGCCTTCGGGCGCGCCTTCGGCTGCGGCAGCCATGGCGGCGGTGTTGGTCGAGCCAATTTTGTAGA
This sequence comes from uncultured Acidobacteriaceae bacterium, assembly GCA_963715875.1. Taxonomy (GTDB): domain Bacteria; phylum Acidobacteriota; class Terriglobia; order Terriglobales; family Acidobacteriaceae; genus Sulfotelmatobacter. Next base: position 492,631 of record OY970281.1, read on the forward strand.
AGTGATGGATTTGATTATTGAAGATGGTGCCGCGCAGGAAGGGCGCGAGAATTTCTGGAAGCAGAAGATCGGGAACGGATTTGAGCCGATATCCAGTGGCGGGATGGCCGGCGACATCGACGCCGAGGCCACGCAGTTGTTGAATCAGACGCCAGACTTCGGAGCGGTTGGAGGAAATTTCCTGGGCGATCTTGGTGCCACTGACTACGACGGTGGCGTGCTCCATCAAGAGGCGAACAATGCGGCCGAGGCGAAGGTCGGTGGCTTGCTCGTGGGGCGATAGATCGACGGGCCGCGAGGGTTTACGCTTGCGAATTGGGGCTGGCTTCTTGATGCGGGAATTATGCGGCAGCGGAGGGAAAAGTACAAACGGCGCTGGTGAGGCCGAAGAGAGGAGGCAATCTCACTGCGCTCGATGGACGGACGAAGGCGGCTGTCCCCACATGAATATCAAGGCCGCTGTTCCCACATGAATACTTCCGACTCGAGACCGGAAAATTACACCGGCACGGCGCGCATGCTCAGGTCTACCGCTTGGGGCGAGTGGGTGAGGAAGCCGATGGAGATGAAGTCGACGCCGGTCTCGGCGTAGGCGCGAACGTTTTCCAGACGGATGCCGCCGGAGCATTCGATGGGAATGCGGCGGTCGAGTTTGGAGCAGCGGTCGACGGCGCGGCGGACTTCTTCGGGCGGCATGTTGTCGAGAAGAATCGCTTCGGCGCCGTGGGCGAGGGCCTCTTCCAGTTCGTCCATGGTGCGGACTTCGATCTCGATGGGCTGCGAGCCCCGGCGGTTGCGCACGGCGCGATCGAGCGCGGGAACCACTCCGCCAGCGAGCGCGATGTGGTTGTTCTTGATGAGCACTCCGTCGGAGAGATCGAGGCGGTGATTCTGTCCGCCGCCGCAGCGGACGGCGTACTTGTCGATGACGCGCAGGCCGGGCGCGGTTTTGCGAGTATCGAGAATGCGCGCGCGCGTGCCGGAAACGGCGTCGACGAACTTGCGCGTCACCGTCGCAATGCCGCTCATGCGCTGCAGAAAATTCAGAATCACGCGCTCGCAGGAAAGAATGACGCGGGCGTTGTGGCGAATCACCGCGACGGACTGGCCTTTGTGCAGGCGCACTCCATCGAAAATTTCGGGATGGGTGGTGACTTCGTAGTGCGAAGTGACAGCGCCGTCGAGCGCGGCGTAGACATCGAAGATGCGGCCCACGCAGCCGATGCCGGCGAGAATGCAATCCTGCTTGGCGAGGATGGTGGCCGAGGCGCGCTGGTTGGGATCGATGCAGGCGTAGCTGGTGGCGTCGCGCGTGGCGCGGTCTTCGAGCAGCGCGTTTTCCAGGATCGCGGTGATGCGGCGTGAATTAAAGTCCATAGGGCAGTGATTAGTGTCTAGTTAGCAGCCTAATTCCTTCAGCTTACTCTTTGTTTTTTCCTGCAGCAGGGCCAGTTCCTGGGCGCGGGTGCGGAGGCCTTCCACCACCTTTGCCGGCGCTTTCGCGAGGAACTGTTCGTTGCCCAATTGACGCTGGTTATTGGCGAATTCCTTTTCAATTTTATCCAGATCTTTTTTCAGCTTTTCGCATTCGGCAGCAACATCAATCTTGCGTTCATAGATCACGTGAACATCGAAGCGGGCGGTGCTGCGAGCGCCGGCCTGCTTCGCGAGCGAGCCCTCGGTAAACGAGATTTTCTCCACATTGGCCAGGCGCTCGACGGCGCCGTGATTCTGCTCGATCATGGCGCGGATGCTGGGCTCGTGGGCGAATATGTCGATCGGAACCTTCACCTTGGGCTCGACCTTTAATTCTGCGCGAACGTTGCGCACGTTCACAATCAGATCCTGCAGGATGGCCATCTCGGTTTCGGCGTTGAGATCGAATTGCTTTTCGTCGGCTTGCGGAAACGGCGCCAGGGCAATCGACTTCAGCGGCGGCTTGCCTTCATGAATCGCATGCCAGATTTCCTCTGTGATAAAAGGCATCACGGGATGCAGCAGCCGCAGAGCAGCGTCAAATAAATTGACCAGATTGGCGCAGGCAATCTGAGCCTGGGTCTTATCCGAGCCCTCTTCAAAGTTCAGGCGGGGCTTGATGAGTTCGAGATACCAGTCGCAGAATTCTCCCCAGAAAAAATCGTAAATCGTGTTGGCGGATTCGTGGAAGCGATAGGCGGCGAGTGCGTCGTTCACTTCTTTGGTGACGCGGTTGAAGCGGGAGAGGATCCAGCGGTCTTCGAGGGTGGTTAGGGTGAAGGATGCAAGGCCCGGGCCGCCACTGCTGGGACTCTGCTCCGGCCGGACAGCCGAGGGCGGCTGTCCCCACACAAAGCCTACGCGATCCACATTCATGAACATGAATCTGGCTGCGTTCCAAATCTTGTTGGCGAAGGCGCGGTAGCCGTCGGTGCGGCTTTCGCTGAAGGCAATGTCCGTGCCGGGAGCGGCCATGGCGGCGAGCGTAAATCGCGTCGCATCGGTGCCGAAGCGCTCGATGATTTCCAGCGGATCGAGCACGTTGCCTTTGGTCTTCGACATTTTCTGGCGCTCGGCATCGCGCACCAGGGCGTGAATGTAGACATGACGGAAGGGGACGCTGTCGTCTTTCTTGTCGCCGTCTCCGCTGGCTTTTTTAATGGCCGCATCCTGTTCGTGGCCCTGCATGAAGTGGCAACCGAACATGATCATGCGCGCGAGCCAGAAGAAAAGAATGTCGAAGCCGGTAATCATCAGCGTGTTGGGATAAAACACCTGCAGGTCGCGCGTTTTCTCCGGCCAGCCGAGGGTGGTGAAGGGTAACAGGCCCGAGGAGAACCAGGTATCGAGCACGTCGGAAACCTGCTCGAGTTTCACGCTGCCGCATTTTGTGCAGGTCAGCGGAGCTTCGCGGGCGACGATCACGTGCCTGCAATCGTCGCACGTCCATGCCGGGATGCGGTGGCCCCACCACAACTGGCGCGAGATGCACCAGTCGTAGATGTTGTTCATCCAGTTGAGATAAACCTGTTTGTAATTTTCTGGGACGATGGTGATCTCGCCGCTTTCGACGGCTTGTTTGGCGCGGTCGGCGAGCGGCTTGATTTTGATGAACCACTGCTCGGAGAGGCGCGGCTCGACGACGGTGCCGCAGCGGTCGCACTTGCCGAGAGCGAGGGCGTGGTCTTTCTCGGCGACCAGAAATCCCTGCTCCTGCAGATCGGCGAGCACGCGCTTGCGGGCTTCGTAACGGTCGAGTCCGGCGTAGACGCCCGCGTTCTGGTTCATGTGGGCGTGCTCGTCCATGATGTCGATCTGGGGAAGATTGTGGCGCTTGCCCGCCTGAAAATCGTTGGGATCGTGAGCGGGCGTCACTTTCACCGCGCCAGTGCCGAACTCGGGCTGCGCCAGTTCGTCGGTGATGATGGGGATTTCGCGATTCATCAGCGGCAGCAGAACTTTTTTGCCGTGCAGATGCGTGTAGCGCTCGTCTTTCGCATTCACCGCGATGGCGGTATCGCCCAGCATGGTTTCGGGGCGCGTGGTGGCGACGGTGATGAATTCCGTAGCAGCCGTCCCCGGCTGTCCCACCACCGGATAGCGAATCTCCCACAATTTTCCGGCAACGTCTTCGTGCTTCACTTCGAGATCGGAGATGGCCGTCTCGCAGCGCGGGCACCAGTTCACGATGTACTTGCCGCGATAGATCAGTCCCTGCTCGTAGAGGCGGACGAAAGTTTCGCGCACGGCGTGCGAAAGATTTTCGTCCATGGTGAAGTATTCGCGGTCCCAGTCAACGGATGCGCCGAGGCGCTTCATCTGGTCGAGGATGGCGCCGCCGTAAAGTTTTTTCCACTCCCAGACGCGCTCGATAAATTTTTCGCGGCCGAGGTCGCGGCGCTTCTTGCCTTCTTTGGCGAGCTGGCGTTCGACCATCATCTGCGTGGCGATGCCAGCGTGGTCGGTGCCGGGCAGCCACAGCGTGATGAAGCCGCGCATGCGATGCCAGCGCACGATGATGTCCATTTGCGTCTGGTTGAGCATGTGGCCCATGTGCAGGCGTCCGGTGACGTTGGGCGGCGGCAGCAGCAGCGTGAACACGGGACGCGTTTCACCGGGCGGAGGCGTGGGGACGGAGAAGAGTTTTTCTGTGATCCAGTACTCGGCCCAGCGGGTTTCGATGGCTCCAGGTTCGTAGGATTTGGGCAGCTCGTGGGGCATGGAAGAAGGCAGGAGCAATTAGCAGTTAGCAATTAGCCAGTCAAACGCCCCCGGCTCTTCGGGAAACTTCTGACTGGATGCTGAGTGCTGAAAGCTGAGTGCTCTTGATCTTACAGGCGGGGGAAAAGATGGGTCAAACGGCGGAGGGGATAGTAAAGTTGCGGCGGCCCAGGTTGCCCTGGGCCGCAATCCTCAGCTCTGACTATTGCACTGTCAGCGAATATGGGGCGGATGTGCTTATTGCGTCGTTGGTGTTGCCGGCGTAGACCGCCGTCAGCGTTTGTGACCCTGCGGCTGTGAACGTCAGCAGGCACTTCCCGCCGGTCACCGATCCCGTACAGGTTTCACCGCCGGGTGCGGAGGTTACGGTCACGTTACCAGTCACCGCGGTGCTTGTTCCGTTAGTCGCCGTGAAATAAACCTCCACTTTCAGCGGGTTGGTTTGTGGAACCGTGCTCGTGATTGTGGTAGTTGTGCCGAGCAGTGTAGCGGTTGTCGTTTGGGTGACGATCGCGGCCAAGTAATAACTGTTTGCCGCCCACGACGCTTTCACGGTGCAGGTTCCGGTGCCCTTCTTCATCGTAACCACGCCTCCGCTGACCGAGCAGACACTAGTTGTCGTCGAGGAGATGGTGGGAGTGATCCCGGAGTTCTGTGTCGTTGCCACCGTGAAGGTTGATAAGTACGCGGCGGTCGCTGGCGCGCCGGTGAAGGTCACACTCGGCGTCAGCTTCTGAGCCGTGGTTTTCTGGATGACGGTCGCCTGGTTGTAATCGGTATTCGCGGCCCACCTTGCGGTGAGGGTACAGGTTCCGGTACCGGTAAGCATGGTCACGATGTCGCCCGCGATGGAACAAGCGGAACTCGCCGTGATGGTCGGAGTGATGCCAGAGGTCTGCGACGTAGCCACCGTGAAGCTGGACTGGTAAACAGCCGTAGGCGGGGCGCCAGTGAAGGTCACCGTCTGCGTCCCCTTCTTCGCGGTCGTCAACTCGTTTACGCTGGCGGCCGCCAGATAGTTGCTGTTGCCGGACTGGCTGGCCGTCACGGTGCAGGTTCCCGTGGGCGCAGTGATCGTGTAGGTCGCCCCCGAGTTGCTGCAAGCCCCGGCCGAGGTGTACGTCACTGCCAGTCCCGAACTGGCGGTTGCTGTCACTGTGAAGCTGCTATTGAAGCCGGCCAATGCGGGCGCTGGTGTGGTGAAGGTGATCGTCTGGCTCGCTTGGGTTGCATTCGTGGTCTGCGTGACCGGGGTTGCCGCCGAGTAGTTGGAGTTGCCTGCCTGATTCGCAATCACGGAGCAGGTAGCTGAGCCGCTGGTCATCGTATAGGTAGCGCCCACATTGCTGCACGACCCGGAGCTGGTGAAGGTTACTGCGAGCCCCGAACTGGCGGTTGCCGCGACGGTGAAGCTAGTGTTGTAGGCGGCGCTGGCGGGTGCGTTCGTGGTGAAGGTGATGGTTTGGGTCCCCGAATTGACTGTCTGATAAAGCGAGCCGGTGCTGCCGAGGAAGTTCGAGTCGCCGCTGTAAACCGCGGTGATGGTATGGAATCCGACCGCGAGCGAAGCAGTTGAAATTGTCGCGATTCCCGCTGTGAGGGGAGATACACCGAGAGTCGTTGCCCCATCACTGAAGGTGACAGAGCCTGTTGGCGAGCCCGGGCCTTGGGGCGCTACCGTGGCAGTGAAGGTCACAGACTGGCCGTAGATGGAGGGATTCGACGAGGATGTGACCGCGGTCGTAGTGCTGGGGATATTGTTGATGAGTTGGGTGGGGAAACCGAGGGTCTGGAGGTCACTGGTGTAGTACCACAGATAATTATTCGCGAAGTCCCCGACCTCTACGCCTTCAACGGTCCAAGTGCCAGCTTCGCTATAGGCTGGAATGGTGACAGTCCCCGTCCACGTCCCATCCAGATCGCTGCCTGAACTCAAATACATGTAAGCGTTTTGTGCGTATTGGCGAGAGGGGCTGATGAAGAGCATGGTCACGTAGCCGACCCCGGAGAGATCATCGGTGACTTGGGCGGTCACATTGACTGTAGCCGCACTCGTCGTGGTGTTGACCGCCATTGGACTGTACGTGAAACCCGTCAACACCGGCGGCGTCGAATCCTGGTTCGACGTGACTTGGAGGGTAGTGGGGAAACCAAGAGCCTGGAGGTCACTGGTGTAGTACCACAGATAATTATTCGCGAAGTCCCCGACCTCTACGCCTTCAACGGTCCAAGTGCCAGCTTCGCTATAGGCTGGAATGGTGACAGTCCCCGTCCACGTCCCATCCAGATCGCTGCCTGAACTCAAATACATGTAAGCGTTTTGTGCGTATTGGCGAGAGGGGCTGATGAAGAGCATGGTCACGTAGCCGACCCCGGAGAGATCATCGGTGACTTGGGCGGTCACATTGACTGTAGCCGCACTCGTCGTGGTGTTGACCGCCATTGGACTGTACGTGAAACCCGTCAACACCGGCGGCGTCGAATCCTGGTTCGACGTGACTTGGAGGGTAGTGGGGAAACCAAGAGCCTGGAGGTCACTGGTGTAGTACCACAGATAATTATTCGAGAAGTCCCCGACCTCTACGCCTTCAACGGTCCAAGTGCCAGCTTCGCTATAGGCTGGAATGGTGACAGTCCCCGTCCACGTCCCATCCAGATCGCTGCCTGAACTCAAATACATGTAGGCGTTTTGTGCGTATTGGCGAGAGGGGCTGATGAAGAGCATGGTCACGTAGCCGACCCCGGAGAGATCATCGGTGACTTGGGCGGTCACATTGACTGTAGCCGCACTCGTCGTGGTGTTGACCGCCATTGGACTGTACGTGAAACCCGTCAACACCGGCGGGGTCGTGTCCTGGGCCGCCGCGGGAATTGCTGCGATGACAGCGAGGAGAGCCAGAAGCCTGACAGAAATCTGGAAAAAACCAAGGTTCCGTTTCACTTTTCCCTCCGGCTCGCTTGGACTGAAGCTTCCGCGTCGCGGACCAATCCTGGATCAAAAGTGTCGAGGACGTGCAGCATGCCATTCGCACATCGCGTGTCGGGATGGCTGAGTTTGGCCCCATTTACATAGGAACCTTCGCTGCGGATGTCCGTGCGCAGCTTTACTCCCACCAGGGTTCTTGCGGACGAAAGGCTGGCCGTGTCCTCTTTAGAAATACTCTCGCGGGAAACGTAGTGCATTAACAAGATGCGCATGGCGGCGTGGTTCGTGAGGAGATATTCCAGATCGTGTTTGGGGAGACTTGCAAACGCCCGGTCGCTGGGCGCAAATACGGTCAGCGGGTGTTCGTCACGGAGAATTTTTGCCATACCGCTCGTCTGGACGGCTGCCACGAACATGGACAGAGAGTGATTTGCCTGGGCAGCGGTTAGAAGGTCCCTTGATTGGCCGGTCGCCGAGTTCTGACTCATGTCCTGCGCCGCCGCCAATCCCGTCAGTATCATCGCTATGGCAACAATTCTTATGTTCCTCATTGTGACCTCGAATTTCATTGGGTAATCCTGATTGCTAAGCGCAGCGATAAGGCTTCAGGGCGCAACTAAACGCGACTCCGCGCCGGCACGAAGGCCATATCGAACACTTTTGGTTCGGGGGAAAACCGGGAAAGCGTCACCTCTGCACAAGCAGGGTTCCAGTATCTTGCGGTCAGTCCTGAAATCTGTCAAGCCTTAAGGATCGACTCGTAGCGAAAATGGGCTGGAATTAGGGCCTTTTTACTCATTCCGTGGCTTCCAAACGGGGCGCCTCCATGCAGATGATCGCGCGCACGGCCGCGTTGTCTGATCCGCTAAGGCAAAATCTTAACCACGGGGGACACGGAGGACACGGGGTAGATCGCGAAATTCTGTGGGCTGAGAACTGAGAACCGAGAACTGACTGAGAAGTGAATCTCTACTTCTTTTTCGCCATCTTGCGGGAAATTTCTGCCATGAGTTTGGGGCGGAGGTCGGCGAGGACGCTGTTGACGATGCTGGCTACTTCGTCGGCGGAATTGGCGGCGGAAACTTCCTGCGCGATCTGCTCGGCTCCGGCGGCTACGGCGCGAGCGGCGTTCTCGGCGGGCACGGACTCAGGCACTCCGAATTCACGGGGGCGAACCTGGTCGGGCTTGGCTTCGTGGGAGCGGGTTTCGTGAGAGCGGGCTTCGTGGTTTCGAGCTTCGTTGTTTCGAGCCTCGGCGGAGCGGGTCTCGCTGGATTCGTTTTGGGGACCCTTGGCGTATTTGCTGGTGTCGCGAATTTGCCGCCAGCTTGCCCATGCGGCTGCCGAGCTCTTCACTGTGTCGAGTTCGGGCGCGGGTTCGGCTGCATGTTCGACGTCGCGAACGATGGGGGCGAAGGAATTTGTGGAAGCTTCGGCGGCGATTGCCGCTTCGGCTTCGGGCGCGGCCTGCGATTCTTGCGCGGCCTCGGCGTAAGACGAAACTTCTGACTGCGCTGCCGGGCTGCTGAATTCCGGGCTGGAAGATTCCGGACTCGCCGAAGCTTCAATCGGCGCTTGAGCTTCTTCGGCGACCAGGGCTGGAGATGTTTCTTCCGCGTATGCCGCTGCGGGAACCTCGGAGGGAGCGGCATCCGATGAGACCGGCTCGGAGGCGGCCTCGGCCTCGGAAGATTGCATCGAGGCGTTCACAGGCTCATCCACACTGGCTGCTTCGGCAGCGGCGAATGTAGAAGGCGCGGCTTCGGGCTCGGACTGTGCGATGGCTTCGGATTCGGCGGCCGCTTCGGCGACGGCTTCAGGTTGCGCAATCGACTCGGGCGCGACTTCGGGAACTTCCGCAGCAATCACCGGTTCAGGTTCCGCGGGCTCGGAATTCGAAACCGAATCCACACTGGCTTCAGCAACGGCCTCGGTCGCGGGGGCAGAAGCGGTCGCGGAATTTGGCGCCTGCGTTTCGGCCCAGCTGGCGAGGGCGGCGAAATCCGCGGCGGCGGAATCGATCGCGGCCTTCTGCATTTCGTGCTCGAGAGAAATCGATGCTTCTTCGCCATCGAGCTCGACTGCAACCGCGGCCCAGCGCGATGAACCAGCGATGGCGGCTGGAGCGGATTCCGACGCGGCTGCCATGGTCACGGGCTCGCTCTGAGGCGGCGGCTCGGGCGCGAGCTCAGTCGAGGTTTCCGTGATCGAGCTTTCCGCATTTGCGACTGCGGAGAACGTGGCTTCGGGCGCGGGAGCATCGCCGATCAAAGCTTCGGCAATGGACTCGAGGGGCGCGGCGTCAGGGGCTGTCGCTTCGACGGGTGTTTCGGAGTTTGTCGACTCTGCTGTGGCGGATGCTTCGATCTTTGATCCATCAATCTGTGATTGATCGATCGGCTGCTCAGAAACTTGGAATTCGGCAATCTGCGGTTCAGAAATCTGAACTTCGGCGGCCTGCGCATCGGCGCTCGCCGCGTCAACGGCGTCGGATGCGGCGGCCTGCGCTTCGACGCTCTGGGCTTCCGCAGAAGAAGGTTCGTCCCGAAGAGCTTCGGAGGCCATGTGAATCTGCGCCGCAGCGGCGGCGATTGCGGCTACTTCCTCGGGCGTAACATCTTTCGGCAAACCTTCGGGGGCCACAGCGGCGACGTCCACACTGGTTTCGGCGGGATGCGATTCGGCGCGATGATGAGCGGCTTCGGCAGCTTTCTCCGCAGGCGTTTCGACCACGGTGCGGAGATCCCGATTCATGGGGTTGTAGTAAGAAGGATCGTCGGAAAATTTTTCTTCTTGCGCGGGCTTCGCGGGAGTGAGGCCGATACGGCTCTTCCATCCGGCGGGCGCGTCGCTGTCCTTATCTTTGTCCTTGCCATTGTCTTTGCCCTTGCTCTTGCTGCGCTCGGACTGTTCCGCCGCCGCAATGGCGCGGGCAAAACGGCCGGGCTTGGAAGGTTCGGAGCGCGGCACCACTTTGTCTTCCAGTTTCGACAAAGCGCTGAGCAGTTCGCTGGCCTCGAAGGGTTTGACGATGTAGCCTTCGGCGCGCACGCGCTGGGCTTCCTCGGGCTTGAACGGTTCGAGCTTGCCGACGGAAAGTAGAACGGGGATGCGGGCGGAGTCCGGGTTTTCCTTGAGGCGCTGGCAAACTTCCAGGCCGCTGTAGCCGGGCATGTAAACGTCGAGGATGGCGAGGTCGGGCTTGTGCTCGGCGATCTTCTTGAGCGCCGCCGAGCCGTTGTTGACGGCAATCACTTCATAGCCGGCGTCGGTAAGGATTTTACGCCCCATGTTCTGGGCGGTCACGCTGTCGTCGGCGAGCAGTATCTTCCGAGCCAAGAAAAGTCCTCTGATACGGCGAGATATCGCGAAGGTAACCTGTGGATGAGCGTAAGTCAATGATCCAACGGGACATTGTCGGGTTACCAGCGGCCAACACCTTGTGCGGCAAAGGGTAAGGATCACGGGGGCGGAGCAGGCACCGACGGGGCTGGAGCGCTACGTTCGGAGGCCAGACACGACGCTGAGGTTACTTTTGTGTAATCCCCCAGTCGGACACGGTGCCAACGTTATGGGTGCGGCGGCGGGCCGGTGCTCTTCGCTTGGAAACGCTGCGGAAAAAGTTCTGGCGGATAAGAAATGCGACCACGAGGGCTGAAGCCCGTCCTAATTTTAGGGGCTTTACGCGGCGCTGAAAGCGCCGCTCTTCCACGTCACTGGACGCGGTTCGAATCACAAGACACGCTTCAAATCACAAGACACGCTCTGGGTTTTGCGCGGCCTGGGGAACTCGTGCCCTTCCCGAACGCTTCCAACCGAAAGTTTTCTGGAGTCTGCTAGAAAGCCAAGACCTTCTTCAGTCCCTTCTTTTTCTTCTTCTTGCTGGTGGAAATATCTTGATCGCTGGCCATTGCGGTGGCGGAGGAACTGGAGGTTGCAGCGCCATTGGCGGCGGCCTGTCCGGGCTGAATTTCGTTGACCTGCACCGGCGCAACAGCGGGAGCGTCAGAGGCCCCGGCAGCAGGCGTAAGTTCGTTCGGATCGGGCGCCCCGGTGGGCTTGGGCGCGCTGGCATCGGCTGCGGGTTTCAGTTCGTTCGGATCCGCGGGAGTGCTGACGTGAGCAAAAGGATCGGCATTGGCCGCGGGAGGAGCATCGGAGCGCGGCAGCGGCTCGTTCGCTCCGGGAGTTCCGGCACCGTTCACGGTTTCGACCTGCACGCTGCGATCGCCGCCGGGCAGACCCATGGCCTGGCGCATCGAGGTGTTCACCACGTCCCGAGCGGCGATGGGCGTGGGATCGACCAGCGTGGGGTCGCCCACCTTGGAAGCTTGCGCTACGTCCGGGCCTTTCCTGACCACACCCATCACGCGATCAAGGGTGCTGGCTTCGCGGCGGCTCTCTTCTTCGGCGCGGTTCAGCGCGACAGCAGCCTTCGTAGGACGCGGAATGGGCTGGTGCAGCGCGGCAAGGCGCCTCTTGGCGTCATCCTCGCGCTCCATCACCGGGTAGCGAGTGATGATCTGGGAATAGGCTGCCGAGGCTTCTTTCGTCCACTCGGCAATCATGTTGGCCTTGCTGGCTTCGCTTCCGGCGCAGCCGGGCGGGTTGTTCACGGCTTTGCAAACCGGCTTGGCGCGCAGATTGGCGATTTGTCCTTCGTAATCCTGCCCTAAGAGAAAGAGAGCTTCATCGGCGCGGCTGTAGAGCGGATATTTTTCCACCAGGGATTTGAGCCGGGCAATCGACGCCAGATACGACATTCGCAGGTAGTAGAACTTGCCGATATCGAATTCGCGTTCGCCGAGAACCTCCTGCACTTCGAGCAGGCGGCGCTTGCCTTCGGCGACGAGTTTCGGATTGTCGGGATACTGCATGATCAGATTGCGGTATTCATCTTCGGCGCGCTTGGCGTGAGTGTAATCGCGGTCGGCCTTCTCCATTTGCTGATACTGGATGTTGGCGATCTTCAACTGGGCCTCGGCGGCCTCAGGCATGTTCGGGAAAAAGGTCTGAAAGTCGCGGTACACCTGCTCGGCCTGGGCGAGGGAGGCGGACCCGCCTTCCGCATACCAGGAATCGCCCTCGGCCAGCTTGGCGCGGGCGACGAATTCGGAGTCTGGATAAGTGTTGATCAGGGTCTGCAGGGTCATGCGGGCGACGTCGAAGCGGTTGTGCTTCATGGCGTCCATGGCGCGGTCGAACAGGACCTTGTCGGGCTGCTTCGAGCCTACATTGGCGAGCGGGTTGACCGACTTTTTGTTGGTGCAGGCCGCGGTGATCAGAAGCAGCAGGGTGAGCAGCGGGATGTATAAATTTCTGCGAAACATAAAACCTCGAATCAATTTTCGACGAGCGGCGCGAATCCCTTCCCGAACTCCATTCGTACTTTTGAATCTATTCACGCTGTTGACGGCATCTCAAAGCCGGTCTCAGACTCTCAGCAATGCGGCTTCGGTGGCGGCCTTCAGCAGGGCTTCGGCATTCCTTGTTGGATCGCCTTTGCCGAAGACGGCGTTGCCTGCCACCAGAATTTCGGCTCCGGCGCGCACCACATCGCCCACGGTGTCGAGGGCCACTCCGCCATCCACTTCAATGCGGAAAGCGAGATTGCGCTGGCTGCGAATTTCGGTTAATCGGCGCATTTTGTGCAGGGTAGAGGGAATAAATTTCTGCCCTCCGAAGCCCGGGTTGACCGACATGACGAGCACGTAATCGACAATATCGAGGACCTCTTCAAGCGTGCTGACAGGCGTTGCCGGATTAATCACGACGCCGGCCAGGCAATCGTGGCTCTTAATGAGATGCAGAGTACGATTCAGGTGGCGGCAAGCTTCCTGATGCACGGAGATCCAGTCGGCGCCAGCTTCGGCAAACGCCGGGATGAATTCATCGGGATTCTCGATCATCAGGTGGCAGTCTAGAGGAAGCTTCGTGACCTGACGCAGCGACTTGACCACTGGCGGTCCGATGGTGAGGTTAGGGACGAAGTGTCCGTCCATAATGTCGACGTGAACGACACTGCCGCCACCGTCGGCCGCGGCGCGCACCTGTTCGCCGAGACGGGCAAAGTCCGCCGAAAGAATCGAGGGTGCGAGTTCGATCAAAATAGTCTTAGAACCTGAGCTTTCGTTGGGAAATAGCCTGCGCAGATTTTAACATGGTAGCTGGTACCCAGTGGCTTCCAGAGGCCAGTATCTCGTACCCAGTACTGGGTACCTAGTACCGAGTACCTCGTACCCAGTGCATGGCTGACGGATCGGCTCGTGGTCCGTTAGTTCTGGGCTGGAGCGGGATCGGTTTTTGGGGTGCTCTTGTCTGCGTCCGTGTCTTTGAAATCCTGTCGCACCCGGTCTTTAAACTCGCCGATATACTTGCTGAGGATTGGCCTCATCTCTGCCATGGATTCCTGGGTGACGACCGGGAGCTCTTGCAGAACTTTCTGCCCGACCGGTGACGAATAGAAGGTATTCAATGCTTGAATGTCGCCGCGAGTGAAATGCTTCTGGTAGGCGGGGATGGCGGCCTGGGTCATCTCGTCAAGGGGCATATTCTTGAGGAACTCGTCCATCTCTTTTTTCAAGCGCGCATCGAACTCGGCGGGAACGCCGCCCTTTGTTTTCGCCAGTTGATCGCGAAACAATTGCTGCATGGATTGGGATTGCACCTCCATCATTTTCCGCATCATGTCATAGGAGTGCATGGTGCGGAAGTAGAGGATGACGTCGTCTTTCGTGGCGGGATCGGTGTCAGCGGTTTGAGTGAAGGCGGGCGCGCTAAAAGCGAGACACAGGGCAGCGACAAGAAATGCTCTCATGGAGGACCTCCGGCGAATCGCCAACAGCTTACACCGGGTCTTGGAGCTAGGCAATTTACCTCTGCGGCTCCAGGTTGTGGAGCTGCGGTTGCCCAACCATTGCATCCCTCCCCCGGCGACCGCATTCGACTAGGGTAGAATCGTGCGACATCCATGGTCCTAGCTGCTGGAACTCGCTTTGGTCCCTACGAAATTCTCGGCCCGATCGGCGAGGGCGGCATGGGCGTGGTGTACCGCGCGCGCGACCCGCGCCTCGATCGTCAAGTCGCCATCAAGGTCCTGCCTGCGCGCCTGGCTGCCGATCCAGATGCGCGGCAGCGTCTCCGCCTCGAAGCGATGGCGGCGGCCGCTCTCGATCATCCCTACATTTGCAAAGTCTTCGAGATCGGCGAGCACGAGGACGCCGTGTTTCTGGTGCTGGAATTCATTGCCGGAGAAACCCTCGATTATCGCCTGCGCTCGGGCCCGATGCCTCTTCCCGAAACGCTGCGCTTGTCTGGCGAGATCGCCGAAGCCTTGCAGGAGGCCCACGCCCGCGGCATTCTGCACCGCGACCTCAAGCCCTCCAATATCATGCTTACCCAGCAGGGCCACGTGAAAATCATGGACTTCGGGCTGGCCAAGCGCCTGGTGGATTTGCCGACTCCAGACAGCGCCACCCTCGACGCCCCGTCGCCGCAATTCACCGCGCCGGGAACGATCCTGGGCACGCCCGACTACATGTCGCCCGAACAAGTGAAGGGACAGCCGCTCGATGCGCGTTCCGACCTGTTTTCCTTCGGCGTGATTTTGGCGCAGATGGTGAGCGGGCGGCATCCGTTTCGCAAATCAACCACCGTCGAGACATTCTCCGCAGTTCTTCGCGATCCGCCCGATCTCAGCAGCGACCTGCCGCCAGGCATGGCCGCGCTCTTGCAACGTCTGCTCGCCAAGTCCCCTGGCGACCGCTACGCGTCGGCAGCAGAAGTGCGCGCCCACTTGAGCGGATTGTCCGCTCCCTCCGGATCTCTCCCGGTGGAAAAGGTGAGTTCGGGAACATACTCGGGGAAGTGGCCAACCCTGGCCGTCGCTGCCGTAACCCTGCTCGCAGCTTTGATATATGCGGCCATGCATATCGGAGTGCACACGGAATCTCGCCCGCCCGACGCTGCGATCGGCCCGCAGGTGATCCATTCCATTGCCGTGCTTCCACTCGACAATTACTCCGGCGATCCCACTCAGGATTATTTCGCCGAGGGCATGACCGACGAATTGACCACAGACCTCGCGACCATCAGCCAACTCCGCGTGATTTCGCGCGGCTCGGTGATGCAGTTCAAAGGCGAGCACCGACCGCCGGCTCCGGAAATCGCCAAGTCGCTCAATGTGGATGCGATCCTGGAAGGCTCGGTGATTCGGTCGGGCGACAAAGTTCGGATCACCGCGCAATTGATTGACGCGCGCGCCGACAAACATCTGTGGGCCAAAAGCTTCGAGCGCAACTCGCGCGACGTGCTGGCGCTTCAGGATGAACTGGCGTCGGCCATCGCCGCAGAGATCAATGTGCAACTCACTCCCAGCGAGCAGTCAAGGTTGGCGAGCGCTCCCAGCGTGAATCCCGAGGCCCACGACGCTTATTTGAAGGGCCGGTACTTTTTCAACCGCCCCAGCGATGAAAATCTGAAGACGGCGATTGAGCAATTCGAACTGGCCGTGAAGTTGAGTCCAAACTTCGCTCCCGCTTACTCGGGACTGTCTGACGCCTACCTGTGGGCCGGATACAACGAAGGAGTTCTTAGCGCCACGGACGCGAAGTCCAAAGCCAAGGCGGCGGCGGAAAAGGCGATCCAGTTGGACGATGCCTCCGCCGAAGGCCATACTTCCATGGCTGTATTCAAGCTCTTCTATGACTACGACTGGGCGGGCTGCGAGCGCGAATTTCATCGGGCGCTCGAACTCAATCCAAATTATGCCTTCGCCCACGATCAATTCGGATTGGCTCTTGCTTTTCAAGGACGCTTGGACGAAGCGATTGCCGAGGGCAATCACGCCTCTGAACTCGACCCCCTCTCCCCGCAAATTCCGTTGGACAATGCCATCGCGCTTTCCTGGCACGGCGAATACCAGGCCGCCTTGGAGCAGTTGAGAAAGTCTTCCAATCTCGATCCGAGCTACTTCATGCCTTCCTGGCAACACGGATGGGTCGATCTTCAGGCCGGCAAAGTCAGCGATGCCATTCCGGAGTTACAGAAATCCAGGGCCATGGATGCGCCCGCCTTCGTGAGCGCGTGGCTGGGATACGCTCTTGCCGCTTCGGGCGACCGCACTCGCGCTCTGGTCGAAATTGAGGACATGAAAAAACATTCGCTGCATGGCTACGTTCCGGCGTTCAATCTGGCGATCGTATATCTCGGCCTGGGCGATCGCCAGCACGCTTTGGATTATCTGGAGCAAGCCTACGCCGCCGATTCGCAATGGCTGTGTTGGCTCAAAGAGGACCGCATCTTCGTTCCACTCCACGCCGAGCCGCGCTACATCGCGCTGATGAAGAAGCTTAGATTCATGCAGTGAGCGGCAATTTCTGAGAGTGGCGAAGGCAACTTCGCACATGTGGCGACAGCCGCCCTCGGCTGGCAGCAGCGGGTCCCGACCCGATCCACGCCAAAAATCCCGATCGCCGCGTGGTACCCTCGTTCCTCAGGCATGATTGCCACGCCTCAATCGACCGCCGCCTTCGCCGTGGCCTCCTTCGTGTTCTGGGGCACGAGTGACTTTCTCGGCGGCTATGCCACTCGCCGCGCCAACGCCTTTCTGTTCACCATGTTCGTCAATGTTGGCGGGCTGCTGCTGATGGGCATGCTGGCCTTCTCCAATCACGCGCCCTTCCCTTCGGGACGAAGCGTTGCCTGGGTTCTGGCGGGCGGCCTTTCGGGAGGCGCGGCCCTGGCCATTTTTTATCGCGCGCTCTCCTCAGGAAAAATGGGATTGACTGCGCCCGTCGGCGCCGTGCTCGGGGCCGGCATCCCGGCGCTATTTTCCATCTTCACTGAAGGCCTGCCCGGCCGCATTCCCCGGCTTGGCTTTTTGGTGGCCGTCCTTGGACTCTGGCTGATCACGCGCACCGAAGATGGCAGCAGGCCGGAAGGCATCGGGCAGGCTGTGCTGGCCGGCATCGGCTTCGCCAGTTTTTATCTGTGCGTGCGCCAGGCGGGCGATGCCTCCGCTTTGTGGATCGCCGCGCTCACTCGAACCGGCGGCCTGATTGTCACCGGCTTGATCGTGCTCCTCGGCGTAAAATTTCGCGACATCACTGCCGGCGGTGTGCGCCTGGCCCTCGTCACCGGCTGTATCGACTCCATGGGCACCCTGCTGTTTGTTCGCGCCAGCCAAACCGGGCGCCTCGATGAGGCCGTCGTCATCTCATCGCTCTACCCCGCGGTCACCGTGCTTTTAGCCCGCATTTTTCTGAAAGAACATTTCACATTGTGGAGATTCGTCGGGCTGGTCGCGGCGCTGGCGGCGGTGCCCATGATCGCGGGGGGATAGGCTGCATTCCATATTCCAGAATATGGCATGCAACGCTTATATTCAATTATTATGCATATCTGATATACTATTCCTTATTCTGGAATATGGAATATTGGTATGGCGCTGCATCCTCAAGACGTTGTCTTGCTCCTTAAGCTCGTCGCCAACCGCGATGCGAGGAAGCGCTGGACTTTCGCCGAACTAGGCGGAACGCTGTTTATGAGCGCGTCGCAGGTCTTCCGTGCAGTGGATAGGGCTGAAATGGCGCGGCTTCTAGTTGCGCCCGCAATTCCCGCCCCATCGAACACCGGCGGGCAATCCCCTGGCGGAATCCTGTGCCCCAACAAGAACTACTTGAAGGAATTCCTGATTCATGGCGTGAAGTACGCGTTTCCCGCCGAGCGCGGCGGGCCGACTCGCGGTGTCCCGACCGCAGAAGCCGCTCCTCCGCTTGTTCAGCATTTTCCTCTTGATTTCCAGCTTCCGCCAGTCTGGCCCTCGGCGGAAGGCCCGCTTCGCGGGATTGCATTTTCTCCGTTGTATAAAAATGTTCCGCAAGCCGCGGCGCAAGATTCCAAGCTCTATGAACTTCTCGCACTGGTCGATGCGATTCGCGAAGGTCGCGCGCGCGAACGCGAAATTGCCATTCGTGAGTTGACCGCAAGAATCGACGCTCAATGAGCGATCCTCATCAAAATCCGAATCTCGCGCAACTCCTCGCCGCAGCCGCCAAACTGGAGCCACTGTTAGAGCAGATTGTCTTCGTCGGCTGCATAACGGGATTGCTTATTACCGATCCCGCCGCCGCACCTGTCCGGCCAACGCTCGACGTGGATGCCATCATCGAGATCGCTTCCTATTCCGAGTTCAGTGCCTTCGGAAACCGTCTACGCGATCCTGGCTTCGACAACTCTCACGCGGAAAATGCACCGATTTGCCGATGGACGAGCGGGGACCTGCTTCTCGACTTGATGCCGACTGACCCTTCGATTCTCGGCTTCACCAATCGCTGGTACACTCCCGCTTTCGATCACGCGAAAAAACTCAAAACCGGCAAACATGAAATCCGCGTGATTACCGCACCTTATTTTCTGGCCACTAAGGTGGAAGCCTTTCACGGGCGTGGCAACAACGATTTCAGCAGCCACGATCTGGAAGACGTAGTCACCGTTATCGATGGCCGTCCCGAGCTCGCTGACGAAGTCCATCTCTCTCCGACTGATTTGCAGAAATATCTGAGCAGTGAGTTTCAATCTTTATTATCGACTCGCGACTTTCTGGACGCACTGCCTGGGCATCTGTTATTCGACATGGCCAGTCAACAACGCGCCGGTCTTGTGCTGCGACGAATGAAACAATTGATTTTGGAAGGTTAATCTCGATGTCCCTGGTCGAAATCCGCAACCTCACCAAGATTTACGCGCACGGCGGAAGCGAAGTCCGCGCCGTCGACGATGTTTCCCTCGACATTCATGCCGGCGAAACGCTGGGGCTGGTGGGCGAATCGGGCTCCGGAAAAAGCACGCTGGGGCGATTGATTCTGCGGCTGATCGAGCCGACTTCCGGGAGCGTGCGCTTCGAGGGCCGCGACCTGCTGGCGGCCAGCTCCGGCGAATTGCGGCGGATGCGGCGGGAGATGCAGATTGTTTTTCAGGATCCCTTCGCGTCGCTCGATCCCCGCTTTCGCGTCGAAGATATCATCGCCGAACCGCTGATCATTCATGGCGCCGCGGGTGGAAAACATGGGATTCGACTGCGGGTCTCCGAACTGCTGCGCGCGGTGGGACTGGACGAATCGATCCTCCGGCGGTTTCCCCACGAATTCAGCGGAGGGCAGCGGCAGCGGATTGGGATCGCGAGGGCGTTGGCGCTGCGTCCTAAATTCATTGTTGCGGACGAGCCGGTGTCGGCGCTCGACGTCAGCGTGGGCGCACAGATCGTCAACCTGCTCGCGCAATTACAGCGCGACTTCGGACTGACCTATCTTTTTATTTCGCACTCGATGCCGGTGGTGCGTTATCTCTCGACCCGCATTGCGGTGATGTATCGCGGCAAGATCGTCGAGATTGGGGATGCGGAGCAGATCACTGGGAGCCCGCAGCATCCTTATACTCGGAGTCTGATTGAGGCTACGCCGGAGGTGGTGGCGTAGAGGGTGAGTGCCGCGTGCCTCGCTTCGCTCGGCGGACAGCTGAAGGCGGCTGTCCCCACATGGCCTGTCTCTACATGGGCTGTTGCAGGAGGGATGACGCCAGGTCGTCCAGGAACATGGCGGCGCGCGCGCCGTCGACCACGCGGTGATCGCAGGAAAGCGTGAGCGTGATCATGGGGCGGACAGCGGGCTGGCCTGCGACGGCGACGACTCGGTCTGCGATGCTGCCGACAGCCAGGATGGCGGCCTGCGGCGGCGTGATGATCGCGCTGAATTGGTCCACGTGATACATGCCCAGATTGCTGATGGTGAACGTGGCATCGGCAATGTCGGCGGGGCGAAGCTTGCCGGCGCGAGCGCGCTCGGCTATGTCGCGACGCTGCTGTGCGATTTCCGGAATGCCCGCGGTATGCGCGTTCGGAATCACCGCCGCGACCACGCCGTCGCTAACCGCGATGGCGATGCCCATGTTGACGTGATCGTGAAGGCGAATGCCCGCCGGAGTCCAGCTTGCGTTGAGGCGCGGATGTTTGAGCAGCGCGCGGGCCACGAGCGCGACCAGGAGATCGGTGTGGGTGATGCGGATCGAGTGCGTGCGTTCGATCTCTGCCGCCAGTTTCGCGCGGTGTTGGTTGAGGGCGCCGGCTTCGATCTCGCGCGTGACGAAGAAGTGAGGAACGGTGGTCCAGCTTTGTGTGGTGCGCTCGGCCATCAGGCGGCCGAGAGTGGTGGGCACTTCCAAGTGGTCTGATTTCGCAGTGGATGACGCTGGCGCAGCGGCCGCCGCCTGCACGTCGGACGCGAGAATTTCGCCGCCGGGACCGGTGCCGCGCACGGTCGCGATATCGACTCCAAGTTCCTTCGCGAGGCGTCTGGCTTTCGGCGAAAGTTTCAGGCCGGTAGCCGCAGCAGATTCGGAAGTGGCCGCGGCGGATGGCGCGACGTGATTTCCATGCGAAGTTGCTCGCGCGCCGGGCGCGGCTGCGGATTCTGTTGCTACAGGAGCTTGCTCACCGGGCGCAACGATCCACGCAATGGTCTGGCCGACCGGGATGTCAGCTCCTACCGTGCCCGTGATGCCGGCAAGCACTCCGTCGGCAGGCGCTTCGACTTCCATCACAGCCTTGTCGGTTTCGATTTCGAGAAGAGGCTCGCCTTTGATCACAAGGTCGCCTTCCTTCTTACGCCAGGCAATGAGCTTGCCGGTTTCCTGCGCCATCTCAAGGGCGGGCATGACTACGCTGAAGGCCATAGGGTTCTAGTTGCGGCGTTCGTGTTCTTGTCAAAATTGATTTCTTTGCGTGATCCGCGGAAGTTCTTCGCGTCCTCCGCGGTTAAAAGCTTTTGACCGCAAAGCTCGCGGAGAAATTCCGCGGAGGTCGCAGAGAAAACTAACGGAAAGGGTCAGTCCGACACTCCTACCCGCTCGGTTTTCGCGCTGGCTTCGATCATGTCGATGACGCGCGCGCTGGGCGCCGCTTCGGTTTCGCGGATCGTGGGCAGCGGCCCGTTGACCGTGAAGTAGTGCGCGCCCGCCACCAGCAATTCTTCGGCGGGGAAACGGGTGATGACTTCGTGTCCCGTCGGAGTGACGACGATTTCTTCCTCGATGCGCGCCGCGCTCCAGCCGTCGGTGGAAGGCCAGAAAGTTTCGAGCGCGAACACCATGCCGGGTTCGATGGTCTGCGGATGATCAAGCGAAACCAGGCGCGAGATCACAGGCTTTTCCCAAATGGCAAGCCCGATGCCGTGGCCGTATTGCAGCGCGAATGCGGCTTCTTCGTTGGGAAATCCGAAGTCGGTTGCCTTGGGCCAGACAGCGGCGACTTCCGCGGTGCTGCGTCCGGGGCGAATCAGTTCGATGGCGGCATCGAGATAATCGCGACAGCGCTTGTAAGCATCCACCATGGCGTGCGACGCGTAGCCCACGGTGAAACAGCGGTAGTAGCAGGTGCGGTAGCCCATGTAGGAATGCAGGATGTCGTAGTAGACGGGGTCGCCGGGGCGCAGCACGCGATCAGAAAAAACGTGAGGATGCGGATTGCAGCGCTCGCCGGAAATTGCATTCACGGCTTCGACGTATTCCGAGCCGAGATCGTAGAGAACTTTACTGACCAGGCCCACTGCCTCGTTCTCGCGCATGCCCGGCTTCATGGCGCGATAGAGTTCGTCGTAGGCGGCGTCGACCATCATGGCCGAAGTGTTGAGCAGAGAAATTTCATCCTGCGTCTTGATCACGCGAGCGTTCGACATCAGTTCCTGGCCATCGACAACGGCGATGCCTTCGCGTTGCAGCGCAAAAAGTACTGGAAGCTCGATGATGTCGATGCCCACCGGTTCTTTGTGCAGGCCGCGCATTTCGAGCTCGATGCGAATTTTTTTGGCGACGTCTTCGGCGCGTCCGTGCTCCGGCGACATGGTTCCGCGCAACATGGAAATACCCGGACGCGAGCGCTCGCCGAGCCATGGACAATTCAGTTGATGATGCTTGGCGGCGGAACCGAAATCCCACAGGATCGGCTCGTCATTCTGCGGCAGCAGGGTGAAGCGATTGGCTTTGTCTTGCGCCCAGGTGCCGATGTGCGTCGAGGTCAGGTAGCGCACGTTGTTCATGTCGAAGCAGAGCAGCGCGCCCATCTCGGATTTCTTCAGAAGATCTTTCGCTTTCTGCAGACGCTCGCGGCGGAGGCGGTCGAAGTCGATTCGGTTTTCCCAATCGACGGCCATGGTTCCGTGAGTTTTTAATGCCATAAGGCGCCTCCTGTTTTCTTACTGTCATTCTGAGCGAAGCGAAGAATCCCTACAACGCGAGCGCACGGCGCGGGTAGGGATCCTTCGACTCCGTGAGCGCTTTCGCTTCGCTACGCGCTCACTCCGCTCAGGATGACATTCAAGCGCGGCCGCACATGCCCCGCGCGGCTTCAAATACCATCTGCTCCGTCGGCACCGTTACATCTTCCAGCGGCGGCGAGAACGGGATGGGCACGTGCATCGCTCCCATTCTTTTCACCGGCGCGTCCAGATCGTAGAATGCGCCTTCGGCGATCACGGCGGCAAGTTCGGCGGCAACTCCGTAACGGCCGTAGCCTTCATCGAGAACGATCACCCGCGATGTCTTCTTCGCGGAATCGATCAGCGTTTTCTCGTCGAGCGGCCACGTCGTGCGCGGATCGACCACTTCCGCGCTGATGCCTTCCTGCGCGAGCAAACCGGCGGCGGCCAGCGCGACCTGCACCATGCTGCTGGTGGCGATGAGCGTGATGTCGTCGCCGGCGCGCTTCACATCGGCCACGCCCAGAGGAATGATGTAATCGGCCTCGGGAACCGGGCCTTTCATCTTGTACATCATTTTGTCTTCGAAAAAGACAACCGGGTTGTCGTCGCGGATAGCCGCTTTCAGCAAGCCTTTCGCGTCATAAGGAGTCGAGGGCAAAACCACTTTCAATCCCGGCACGTGGCTGAACCAGGCGTGCAACGACTGGGAATGCTGTGCTGCCGATCGCCGGGTCGCGCCCAGCGTGGTGCGCATCACCATGGGAACTTTCCAATGTCCACCGGACATGTAGTGAGCTTTGGCGGCCTGGTTCACCATCTGGTCCATGGTGAGGGTGATGAAATCACCGAACATGATGTCAACCACCGGACGCAGTCCGGTCATGGCCGCGCCCACGGCTACACCGGTGAATCCCGCCTCGGAGATGGGAGTATCGACCACACGCTTCGCACCAAATTCTTCCACCAGTCCGGAGAGCACTTTGAAGGGCGTGCCGGCTTCGGCGACATCTTCTCCGAAGATGCACACGTTCGAGTCGCGGCGCATTTCCTGAGCCAGAGCCTCGCGCACCGCCTGCGCAAATGTGATTTCGCGTTCAGGCATAGACGTGTTTCCCGACCTCGTCCACGTTTGGATAGGGCGCGGCAATGGCGAACTTCACCGCGGCTTCCATGGCCGCGCGCACTTCCGAGGTGATGTGCCCGAGGGCAGCGGCATCCGCGTAGCCTTGTTCGAGCAGCCATTTCGCCAGAACTTTGATGGGATCGCGATCCGTCTTCCAGTGCTGTTCTTCCTGTTTGGAGCGGTAGTATTCGCGATTGATGTCGCCGACGTGATGCCCGCTGTAGCGGTAAGTATCGCACTGCAGAAAGGCGGGTCCGCCGCCGCAACGGGCACGCTGCACCAGGCGGGTTGCAACTTCATTCACCGCGCGCACGTCCTGTCCATCGGCGCTGGCGGCTTCAATCCCGAAAGCGGCGGCGCGGCCGAGGATGGTTCCCGCCGTGGTCTCCTGGAAGTGCGTGTACTCGTTGTACAGATTGTTTTCGCAGACGTAAATCACCGGCAGCTTCCACAGTTGCGCCAGGTTCATCACTTCGTAGAGCGAACCCTGGCCGAGCGCGCCTTCGCCAAAAAAGCAAATAGCGACGCGATCGGTGTCGAGCGTTTTAGCGGCAAAGGCCGCGCCGGTGGCGATGCCCACGCTGCCGCCCACGATCGCGTTGGCGCCGAGGTTGCCGGTTGCGGGATCGGCAATATGCATCGATCCGCCCTTGCCGCGGCAGTAGCCGGGTTCTTTGCCGAGCAATTCGGCGAACATCCGGTCGGGCGAGGCGCCTTTGGCGAGGCAGTGTCCGTGGCCGCGGTGGGTGCTGGTGATGTAGTCGTCGATGCGCAGCGCCAGGCAGATGCCCACGGCGACTGCTTCCTCGCCGCTATAGAGGTGGGCGAGTCCGGGCATGAGTGCGCGGGTGTAGAGTTCGTTCACCTGCTCCTCGAACAGGCGGATGCCCACCATCTCGCGATAAGCGCGGAGCCATTTTTCTTTTTCCGCCGCAACATTGTGGACCTCGGGATTGGAAGCCGCAGCCATCATTTATTTCTTGGGACCTCCCGTGGTCACAGGCGTGGCCACTCCAGACATAGCGGCGAGCACATCGAACATGCAGGCGAAATCGTACTTGGTCCAGCCCATTCCGCGCGCGGCCGTGAGAATCTCATTGCTCACCGCGGTGGATGGCAGAGGAACGTCGAGCTGCCGGCCTAATTCCATGGCGAGGACCATATCCTTCTGCATCATGTTTACGTCGAACCAGGCCTCTGGCGGCTGTTGCAGCACGAACGGCCCGCGGTACTGAATCATGGGGGAGGCGACCGCGCTATGGGTGAGAACGTCGACGGCGGTTTCGCGCGAGATGCCACTTTTTTCCGCCAGCAACACGCCTTCGGAAAAGGCAAGCATCTGCACGGCAAGACTTAAATTCACCGCGATCTTCATCGCCAGCGCCAGGCCGTTGTCGCCCACGTGCGTGACTTTCGGCCCGATATCAAGCAGCAGCGGTTTTACTTTGTCGAAGGTAGCGCTCCGTCCGCCGACCATCACCGAAAGCTTGCCTTCCTGCAAGGTGATGACGCTGCCGGAGACGGGGGAATCGACCATGTCCGCGCCTTTTTCCCGCACCTTCGCAGCCAAGGCGCGGCTCACCGTAGGACTCACCGTACTCATGTCGATAAAAATTTTCCCGGCGCTCATGCCGGCCAGCATTCCTTCTGGACCTTCGGTGATGGCGGCGATGGCGGCGGCGTTGGTCACCATGGCAAAAACGAAATCGGAGGCGGCGGCGACGGCGCGCGGAGAGTCAGCCCACTGCATGCCTTTTTCCACCAGCCACTGCGCTTTGCCGCGCGTGCGGTTGTAGCCAGTGACGGAGTGGCCCTTGCTGAGCAGCCGGTTGACCATCTGGCTGCCCATGACTCCCAGTCCAATGAAGCCGAGTTTCGCCATCTGCTAACGACCCTCCAAAATACTTTTGAGCGATTGCTGCGAGGCTGACGCCGCGCCCGTTCTAGAACACTTTCAAACCGTTCACGGAGCCTTGGAACCGTGCGGCGTGTGCTTTCCCGAAGACTTGCGTCCCGAGCTCGCCTTGGAATCTTCGCGCACCTGCTCCAGGTGTTCACGCATGGCTGCGCGCGCCATTTCAGGATCGCGTTTTTCCACGGCCTCCAGAATTCGCTTGTGGTGCATCTGGCCGCGCTGCGGGCCGCCGGCCACGGTGAAAATCTTCGTGCGCTGCTCGCGCAGCAGTCCGACGATGGAATCGATCAGCGAAAGAATTAATGGATTGCCGGCGGCTTCCGCCATGGCCAGGTGGAAATCGAGATCGGCCTCAATGAAGGCGGCGGGATCTTTTTGCGAGCGCTCCATCACGGCGAAGGCTTCGCGCATCGCCACCAGAAATTCCTCCTGCATGCGAGACGCGGCCAGGGCGGCGATTCCAGGTTCGAGGATCAAGCGCAGCTCGGCCAAATGCGGAGAGCCCTCCTGCTGGCCGATCTTCACCATCAGGTCGAAGGACTGGCGCGCGGCCTGCGAAGTTCCATCCGTGATGAATGTGCCGCGGCCGGAGTAGGCTTCGACGAGTCCTTTTTCGCGGAGTGTTTTCACGGCTTCGCGCACGGCGGTGCGGCTGACGCCGAGACGCTGCGCCAGATCCCGCTCGGCAGGGAGCTGGTCGCCAGGTTTCAGCGTGCCGTTGAGAACAGACTCTTCAATCTGTTGAACGATCTGTTCATAAAGCCGCGAGGTGCGGACGACTTTGTACACAGGGTTCACTCCCGCACGGGCCAGTTTTGGGGAACTGGCGATGGTCCGACTACTATACCGCAGGTCCAGAACCAGTGGGATGGAATCTGCGGGTTTGGAGTGAAGAGCGGGCATGAGCGGTCTGTCGGTATGGTGGTATGACAGCTAGAACAATAGCATCGCGCCGCCGCCAAATGCAAGTCCTTCTGGAGAAACCAGTTTTTATCGGCCTTGCCAAGGAAATCAGACTTTGGCCACCTTGGATCGGTGCTGAAATGGGAGGAGCGAAGCCGGGTCTTTGGCGAATTTGCTTGACTTCATTCCTGCAGCAATGGTATGGCTGTCGGACCAGAAGACGGAGGGTTCGATGACATCCCGACGCAGCACCGCGCCCGCGGCTCACCAGGCGGCATTCGTTACGCGGATCATTCTTGTTGTGACGGCCACAATTCTGCTGTGCCTGCCTGCGCTGGCACAGTCCACTTCGGGACGCGTGCTGGGTAGCGTGTCTGACCAGAGCGGCGCGTCCGTGGCCGGGGCCACGGTGATTGTCACCGACACACAGCGCGGCACCTCGCGAACTCTTACCACCGATGCCGCCGGAGCGTATGTCGCTCCCGACCTGATTCCCGGAACCTACAAGATTCGTGTCGAGGCTAAGGGCTTCAAGTCGGTCGAGCGGACCGGCGTCAATATTGAAGTCGCCAGCGACGTGCGCGCGGATTTTTCCCTGCAGCCCGGCGATGTTTCAGAAACGGTTACCGTGAGCAGCGAGGTTCCTCTGGTCAACACCACCTCCTCTACGCTGGGCGGCACGTTGAGCAACCAGGAAATTAACGACCTGCCATTGAACGGACGCAACTACCAGAACCTGCTGCAACTGCGGCCGGGCGTGATGCGATATCCGGGCGGCGGATTTTCGACGACCAGCGCCAACGGCCTGCGCGCCGAAGACAACGCCTACCTGATTGACGGACTCTACAACACCGAGCCTTTCTCCGGTCAGGGCATTATTAATGGATCCGGAATTGTCGGCGACTCGGCCACGATTTTGCCCATCGACTCCATTCAGGAATTCAATCTGCTGCAGAATCCTCCAGCGGAGTATGGCTGGAAGCCAGGCGCCATCGTAAACGTCGGATTGAAGTCGGGCACGAACAACCTGCACGGCGCGGTGTTTGGCTTAGGGCGCGATGGAGCCATGGACGCGCGCAATTACTTCAATCAAGCTCCCGCACCGCAGACGGGCAGAACGTTGGAGCAATTTGGCGCAAGTTTTGGCGGCGCCATCGTCAAGGACAAAGCCTTCTTCTTCGGATCCTACGAAGGGCAGCGCTACAACATCGGCAACACCTACACCGTCACCACGCCTTCGATGGTGGCGTTCCCGCTGGCCGGCGGCGCGGCGCCAAATTGCACATCACCGCTGCTCGCGACCTCCGATTGCAATGGCAGCATCCCCAATGCGGTGCACGATCTTCTCTTGAACGGTGTCGCCATCAGTCCCGAGAGCGAGAAGCTTTCCGGCTGCGGCGTTACCGGATCGGGGATCACCGCGACCATCACGTGCAACGGCACCGGATTTCCCATCAACAACAATTCCAGCATCAACTTCGTGCAGGGATTTCCCAATCAGGCGTTGACGGACGATGTGGTGGCCAAATTCGATTACAACCTGAACCCGGTGAATACGATCAGCGCGACGTATTTTTTTGGAAACAATTCCGGAACCGCGGAAGATTTTCCTGAGTTGCAAACGCAATGGAGGTCCATCATTCATACCCGCGCGCAGGTTTTGGGCGGGAACTGGATTTGGACTCCGAATGCAACGTGGGTTAACGAAGCTCGCGTCGGCTACAGCCGCTTGTACCAGCCAACGCTGCCCGGAGATCTCAATACGCCGGCGTCGGCGTACGGTCTGAATACCGGCGTCAGTGGCCCGTTCACCGGAGGCTTGCCTCGCATTGGATTTGCCGGAGCGTTCGTTCCCGGCCTGGGCGCCTTCAAGTGGCCCAAGTTCCAGGGGCCCGATACGATCACTCAGGTGATCGACAACGTCTCCTACACCATGGGCAAGCACTCTTTTAAGTTCGGCGGTGAACTGCATCGCAATGGAGTCAGCGGCGGCGCCTTTGGCAACGCGAGGGGAAGCATCACGGTTCTCGGCGGCGTGGCGCTGGCGAACTCGACCGCGCTGGAAGATTTTATGGCGGGAGATCCGTTTAAGGCTTCGGTGCAGGTCGGCGATCCCACGCGGCAGCTTCACAACTGGGCCTACGGATTGTTCTTTCAGGATGACTGGCGGGTCACCAAGACGCTGACCGTCAACTATGGCCTGCGCTATGAGTTCAGTTCGGTGCTCAGCGAAGCGCAAAACCGGCTGGGAAATTTCGATCCCAGTTCGCCGACTGGATTAATTCAGGATGGCGTGAACGGCGTCAGCCGTCCTTACAATTCCGATCCCAAAAACTTTGGACCACGCCTGGGATTTGCCTGGGACGTCACCGGCAAAGGCAACACCGTTCTGCGTGGCGGAGTCGGCCTGATCTACGAGACGGTGAATTGGGAGTCGTTTCTCGCATTCAACAACAGCTACGGACTCACGAACATTCCTACTGGCGCGATTATTTCGGGCACCGGCACTCCCGATCAAAAAACAGCGGGAGGCAACATCACCGCGGGCAACCTGGCGATTCCGCCGCTTCTGCCGCAGTGGGATAGCGGCCTGCCGCTCTACGGCGACCTCAGCAGCAGTCAAATTAATTGCGATCCGAACTTCGCCAATCCGTGCCCGATCATGAGCGTGGCAAAGAATCTGACAACGCCCTACGTCTGGGCCTGGAACTTGAACGTGCAACATTCGATTACGCCGAACCTGTCGGCCGAGCTTGCCTACGTCGGCAATCACGGCTCCAACCTGACCGGCATTCGGGACGTCAATCAGGAAACGCTGGGTGCGGATGCCGGCAACGGGCAGGCGACGCGGCCTTACAACGCGCAGTTCCCCTATCTCAGCAACATTTTCCAGATGGGGAACTTCTACCGCTCGAATTACAACGGCCTGCAAGCCACGCTGAACGCGCGCAACTATCACGGCCTCAGCATGGTGATGGGCTACACCTATTCGCATGCGCTGGACGATGTGGGCGCGAACTGGGATTTTGGCGCGGGATACGGCCTGCCGCAGAACTCCAATAACGTCGGCGCGGAATACGGCAATAGCGATTTCGATATCCGCCATCGCCTGACAATTTCTCTGACCTACGCCATTCCCGGCAAGGAAGGCCACGCGCAGATGCTGGAAGGTTGGGAGATCAACACCATCGCAACTATCGAGAGTTCGCAGCCCTGGGGCCCGATTGATTTGAGCACGGACCTCACCGGCCTCGGCGGCCTGCCGGTGAGCCCGCCGCAATCGACGCCGATGCGCTGGGATTTCTTTGGCAATCCATCGGATTTCAAGTCGGGCCCGACGCCGATTCCATTCTTTCCCGGCACCAGCAATCCGGCCTGCGTGGCGGACGCCAATACGCCGGACTTGCTGGCCTCGCTTGCGACCTGGGGCTGCTATGTAAAGGGAAATTCGGTAATGATTCCTCCCGCGTTTGGAACCTTTGGAACCATGGGCCGCAATATTTTTCCGGACTCGGGCTTCAAGAATCTGGATTTCTCGCTGGCGAAAAATTGGCATTTCGGAGAACAGGTGCACGCTCAGTTCCGGGCGGAGTTCTTTAACATTTTGAACCACCCCAATTTCTCCAATCCATACGGCGGTCAGAACGGTTACGGATTGAACGATCCCGGAGCCGGTTCATTCGGCTGCGGATGCGCCACGCCCGATGTGTCGGCCGCGAATCCTGCCGTGGGCTCCGGAGGACCGCGCTCGATTCAATTGGGGCTGAAGGTTACGTTCTAACAGGTTGCGGAAAAACTGCGGTTCGGGGAAGTTCGGGAAGGGCACGAGTTCAGGTTTTGAGCCTGCCCTGAGCGCAGTCGAAGGGTGCCGCAAAGTCGTCGAAAATGGACCGCGCTTTAGCGCCTGCGGCACGGTTCTCGATAACCCGGCGAGTTTTTCAGCAGCTTACCAGCGAATGGGGTCGCTGTGGGGTGAAGCCGAGGCCGGACGAAGTTCCGTCCGGCCTTTTTTCTGGATGGATTTATGAAAACGAAAATGCAGTTTTCAATCGCATGTTTCCTGCTGGTTTTCTGCGCCATGATTTCGAACAACGCACGCGCTCAGAAGGAAGAACGGCGCGAGCGCACCATCGACGAGATCAAAGTGGAAGCGATTCATCGCGCCGAAGTCGGTCAGTATCCGCTGATCGGTCTTGATCCCGGCGACGTGAAAGAGGCTTTCGAGAGCATCCATAGCAGCGATAAAGATGAGTGGGCTGCGGGATTCATGCGCGTGGCCGACCGCTACTTCACCGAGGCGAAGGGGCTGGAGAAATCCGATCCCGCCAGGGCGAATGCGGATTACATTCGCGCCTGGCGGCTCTACTCGTTCGGGCGCTGGCCGATTCCGGCGTCTCCGGGCAAGCAGCGTTCGTACGAGAAGGCGATGGAAGCGTTTCTGGCGCACGCGCGCTTCTTCGATCCGCCACTGGAGGTGGTACACATTCCGTTCGAAGGCAAGGAAATCATCGGCTACCTGCGGCTGCCGAAAAACGCGAAAGGTCCGGTGCCGCTGGTGATTGCGGTCAATGGCCTGGATAGCCGCAAGGAAGATCTGGCCGAGAGTTTCGGCGCGATTCTTCCGTTCGGAGTTGGCTATCTCGCAGTCGATGGCCCCGGCACCGGACAGAATCCAATCAAGGTCAGCGAGACGGCGGACCGCATGCTGTCGCGCGTGCTCGACTATGCGCAATCGCGGCCCGAGATCGACAAGAACCGCATTGCCATGCACGGCGTGAGTTGGGGAGCGTACTGGGCCACGAAGATGGCGATCGTCGAGCGCGCGCGCCTGCGCGGGGCGAGCGCGCAGTCTCCGCCGGTAGATAAGTTTTTTCAGAAAGATTTCCTGATGAACTCGCTCCTGGGCAATCGCGAATATCTATTCGATCAGGTGCCGGCTCTGATGAACATTCTGGAAGGCGTGCATACCCTCGATGAAATGGCCGAGTACCTTCCGAAAATGTCGCTGGTGCATCAGGGACTGTTGGGCAAGCCAATGGCGCCCATGCTGATTCTGGCCGGCGTGCTCGATACCCAGGTGCCGATCGAAGACGAATATTTGCTGCTCAGCAAAGGCGACGTGCCCAAGGAAGCGTGGGTCAATCCTCATGGCGGACATCTCGGCCGCCAGGTAGGCGTGTGGCCCGATCCGCGAATCTTCAAAGAAGTGATTATTCCCTGGCTGGTGAAAACCCTGCAGGCGGGACCGAACTAGAGCGAGACTCTGTCATGCAGAGCGGAGTCGAAGCATTCCTATGAGCGCCACGGGTGCTCATCTGCCGCGAGAGTTGGGTGACGGTAGGGATTCTGCGACTGCGTGAGCGCTTTCGCATCGCTACGCGCTCACTCCGCTCAGAATGACAAAATGTTCAGCCAAAGCCTGCGGACGCATTTGCAATCGGCACTTGGTTGGAGCAAACCTCGCTCCAAATTGCGCCATGCCACCTGCACTAAGGATGATTGCGTTCCCCATCCCTGTGGAGCATAATCAAAACTGTCTTCGGCGCGCCCTCCGGAGACACTTCGCGGTAAACGGCTTGCAGTGAACCTGCCTAACTCCATCACGCTGATTCGCATCTGCAGCATTCCCCTGCTGATCTGGATTCTGTCTTCCAATCATTTCAGCAGCGAACACGGCGCCAAAGAACTGCTGGCTTCGGCCATTTTCATCGCGGCCTCGATGACCGACGGCATTGACGGTTACCTGGCTCGCAAGCGCGGCCAGATTACAACCATGGGAATTCTGCTCGATCCCATGGCCGACAAGCTTCTGATCGCTGCCGCGTTTGTCGTGCTGGTGCAGTTCAACCCCAGCCTGGTTCCCGCATGGATCGCGGTGATCGTGATCGGCCGCGAGTTTCTGGTGAGCGGCCTGCGCTCCATCGCCGCTTCGGAGGGCTTCACCATTGAAGCCAGCGAACTGGGCAAGTTCAAGATGGTGGTGCAGATTGTTTCGGTGGTCGCGGTGATTCTCGACCATCGCTGGAAAGAGTGGCCGGTTTACGGCAACTATATTTTCCCCGTGCATTGGATCGCCTACACCGCGATCTGGTTCGTGGTCTGCGTTTCGCTGATTTCGGCCGTCGATTATTTCGCCGCATTCTGGTCGAAGATTGATACGCGCGTTTCCAAGCGCCGGCGCCGCGCCTTTATCCTGAGCCGGCGAAAGGCGCAACCCGCGCCGCGCCGCGCCGATGCCGATGTCGCCCCTACAGCCTAATTCGCCTTCAGCACTGGCTTCCGATCAGGCATTCTCCGGTAAAGAGCGCCGGTTGCTGTTGCAGTTGGCGCACGATTCCATTTTGGCGGCGCTGGAGCGTCGCGAGATCGGGACTGATCCTCCCACGCCCCATCTGGCAGAACTTCGCGGCGCCTTCACGTCGCTGCATCTGCACGGCGAATTGCGTGGCTGCGTTGGCTATGTGTTGCCAGCCTGCTCGGTGTATCGCGCCGTGGCCGAAACTGCCCGCGCCGCGGCTTTCTCAGACAACCGCTTCCCGCCCGTTACCGCGGAAGAGGCTCCGCATCTGGAAATCGAGTTGAGCATTCTATCGCCACCGCAGCCGATTCACGCCGAAGAAATCGAAATCGGACGCCACGGCCTGCTAGTCGGTTGGCACGGCCGCCGCGGCCTCCTGCTGCCGCAAGTTCCCATCGAGCACAATTGGGACCGCACGACGTTCCTCGAGCAAACCTGCCGCAAAGCCGGATTGCCGGATGATGCCTGGCAAAAAGGTGCGACGATTGAGGGATTCACCGCCGAAGTGTTTGGAGACAGTTCGGGGAACGGTGATTAGTGATTAGTGGTTAGTGATCAGTGATCAGCCCACTGACCACTAGCTACGAGCCGCTAGCCGTCGCTAGCCAGTAGCCACTGGGCTCCGCACGCTGGTGCGACCGTGGAAGAGCGGCCCTTTCAGAGCCTGCCCTGAGCTTGCCGAAGGGGCCGCGTCAGATCGCAGAGGAGATTTGGGCTTTAGCCCCCGAAGCGTGGCCGCTACGAGTTCAGTTTCCACAAAAGCAAAAGCCGGGAACGGTGACCCGTTCCCGGCTGAACATTCGCACTGCTAATCGCTAATTGCTAATCACTAACCACTAACCACTGCACTACTGCTGATCGTCCAACTCCACACCGTCTCCGGCGTGCACATCTTCCATGGCGAACACGATCATTCCGGTTGCCGTGGTGGGAGTAACTCCGATAACGACGAGTTCTCCGACGGCGCGCCGCGGCAGATCGCGAACGTGAATCACCGGGCCGTTCGACTTGGTGAACATGTGCGGATCGACGGACGGCTGTTTGAGCTGCGTGTCTTCGCTGATTGCGGCCTTGAACGAGAGCGAGTCTACGGGATCGCTCAGATCCGCTTCATAATTCCGCACCGCGCGGAAGTAGTCGCCTACCTTCACGCCCTGGTTCGCTCCCACGTTGAAGTAAACTTTCTGGCCGGTGCCGAGTTCGGAATCGAAATCGCGTCCCATGACGATGCGGCCCGAGACTTTGCTGCCAGTCGGCAGGAAGCGGTCAAAACGCAGCGGCGAATGAAACGGCACCATCTGCTTCTCGGCATAAGGAATCAACGTGTCTCCGGGATTAACCGGATCGCAGGAATATTCGATCTGCGCGATGGCTGTCTTGCTGCGCATATCGACGATGCGAACGCGGGCCACTTCGGCGTAAGGCTGTCCGGTGGCTTTCAGCAGCTTGCGCTGGCCGGGAAACATCTCATACTCGTTGATGTCGCGTAAGGCGCGCACCACTTCGTACTCCGCCCCCAGGCTGTAGTTCGTGCCCTGCAGATAAACGATGTCTCCCGTGACGAACTTGGTGGTCAACGGAGTTTGCAGTCCGCCCGCTACAAAACTGGCGTCGGGCAGGGTTTGCTTGTTGATGAAACCAGCGCAGTAAACATCCGCGTAAGTGGGCATCTGCACCCGCTGCGTGGGATAGTTGGCTGAGGTCAAAACCGTTCCCTGCGGGCTGTTGGAGTCCGGCGCGGCCCCATCGGTGCCTGATTGGGCCCAGGCTGCGGTCGCGATCAACAACGCTAAAAGTCCTATTTTCTTCATGTTACCTCCGACGAAAGACAGGCGCCGCCCCTCCCCCAATCCCACGGAAGTCAGGCGTCAGATAGGACGGTAACAAGGGGGTAAGAGGGGGTCAAGGTTACGAGGGTGTCAAGCCCATGGCTCGAAACAGGTTTTTTCGTATAAATTGTGAATACTCTGTTGCATCTGGTATGCAGCCCCTGTAAGATTCGCGCCGAAACCTAATTCATTCAAGCCATTGATTCAGGATGATTTCTGAAGTTAAAAACTATCCGCCCCGCCTGCCCCTGCGCATGCCGCGGGTGTGCGTTGCGGTAGCGGCCTCCGACGCCAGCGAACTGGTCGAGAAGGCCGAAGCCTTGGTGCGCGATAACTCCTTTCTGGAGTTCAGGTTGGACTACATTTCAAAGCCCACCCTGGCGCTGCCCAAGATCAGGCAGTTTATCGAATCTCATCCCGGCATCGTGATCATCGCCACCTGCCGCCGGGCGGCCAACGGGGGCAAATTCCGGGGCTCGATCGCCTCCCAGCTCGACGTTCTCTCAAAGGCTTCGGGCCTGGGTTGCCAGCTGGTCGATGTCGAACTGCAAACCGCGCAAAAGTGCAAACCGGCACAGCTGCAGAAGCTGCGCGCGCGATCGGCGTTGATTCTTTCCTTTCACGATTTTCGCGGGACCAAAAAGCTCGACGAAACTCTGGAAAAGATGCGCGCCTTCCCCGCGGACTACTACAAACTCGTCAGCACCGCCGCCACTCTTTCCGACAATGTTTCGATGATCCAGTTCCTCAGCCGCGAAGCGGACCGGAACTCGCTGGTCGGCCTGTGCATGGGCGAGCAAGGCATCATCAGCCGTGTGCTCGGAGTGCGCGCCGGCAGCGTCTTTACCTTTGCCGCTGTCGGTCCCGGAGAGGAAACCGCTCCGGGGCAGGCCACCGCGCAGGAACTGCGCAGCGTCTACCGCATCGAAGCGGTCGATGTCGCCACGCGGGTGTATGGAGTGGCCGGAGATCCGGTCTCGCACTCGCTCTCGCCCGCGATCATGAATGCGGCCTTCCGGCGCGAGAACGTGAATGGCGTCTACCTCGCGCTGCACGCCAAGACTCTCAAGGATCTGCTGAACTGCGTGCGCGAGATTCCGATCCACGGCCTCAGCATCACGATGCCGTATAAAGAAGCGATCCTGCCGTATCTGGATAACACCGATTCGCATACCACGAAAATCGGCGCCTGCAACACCGTGGTTCGCGCTCAGGATGGCAAGCTTTACGGCTTCAATACCGATACGTCAGGGGTGGTGCGCCCGCTGGAACGCCGGCTCAGCACTTTGCAGGATGCGAAAATCCTGGTGCTCGGCGCGGGAGGAGCGGCGCGGGCCGCCGTGTTCGGCCTGCGTGAGCGCGGGGCCGAAGTCTATATTCTGAATCGTAACGTCGCCGCCGGGCAGAAACTGGCGCGCCGCGCCCACGCCCGCTCCATCAAGCGCGCCGACTTGAAAAAATACGCCTTCGACGTGATCATCAACGCCACTCCGGTGGGCATGGGCAACACGCGCGAGACTCCGCTGCAGGAAAAAGAAATCAACGCGCGCTACGTGTTCGACATGATTTACGATCCCGCCGAAACCCGCCTGCTGAAGCTGGCGAAGGAGCGCGGTGCGCAGATCATTCCGGGGATTGAAATGTTCGTCCACCAGGCCGCCCGCCAGTTCGAAATCTGGACCGGCAAGCCCGCGCCGCAGGATGACATGATGCAGGTGGTGCTGCTGAACAGGAGGCCCGTAAGGATACTCGCCGTCGCTGCCCCCGCCGAAATTGTGGAGGACGGTGTAGGTTCCGGCGGTGGTGATCTTGTAGAGTACGCCCGAGTTCGCGCTGCCTCCATTTACGGTTGTACCGTAGAAATCACCGTCGGTTCCTAGGGTCAGACCCGCCCCGGGATTGCTGCCGTCGGTGCCGTCGAAGCTGTGCAGAACAACGCTCTGATTGTCAGCCAGGTTGACCCTGACGATAGCACCTAGGCTATTGGCCCCTCCGCCATAAGTAGTGCCATAGAGTCTGCCATCCCGGCCCTGCACGAGCGTTACATATAACGGGTATGCGCCGTTCGTTCCCTTGAAGTTCAAGATCGTCGTGACGGTTTGCGCCGGACTGGCCATGGCGAGAAATAATGAGACAAACGTCACCACAAGAAATCGGTAAAGTCGCATAACAATCTCCTGGGCGCTCACGGCTCTTGGAGGTGAGCCGCTATGTTGGCGGAAACTCACTCAATCGAAAGCGATAGAGCGCTTTTTCGCGCCCTCGTTTTCAATCCCCCTGGGGCATACTCCTGCGCCGGGGCCGGTTCGTCAAGATTGTGGCTCTCCGCACTGGCAGCTTTCGCAAGATCGGCGGC
Organism: uncultured Acidobacteriaceae bacterium; assembly: GCA_963715875.1. Lineage (GTDB taxonomy): Bacteria > Acidobacteriota > Terriglobia > Terriglobales > Acidobacteriaceae > Sulfotelmatobacter. Next base: position 529,429 of record OY970281.1, read on the forward strand.
GAGGGAAGCGAAGTCGAAGTCGATGAGACCTTCGTCGGCGGAAAACTCAAGAACATGCACAAGGAAAAACAGGCTCGCTACCGCGCACTCAACGTCTACGGCACCGCAGCGGGAACCATCGGAAAAACCGTGGTTATGGGAATGCTTGACCGCACCGCACGCCAGATTCGCGCCAGCGTTGTCCCTGACGTTTCGCGGCTCACCTTGCAGAACGCGGTTCTGCAAAACGTGGAGCACGGAACCAACGTCTATACCGATCAGGCTCCCGCGTACCAGCGCTTGAACAAGACCTATGTGCACGAGATCGTGAACCACGCCGAAACCTACGTCCGTGGCCGCGTTCACACCAATGGCCTTGAGAACTTCTGGAGCCTGTTCAAACGGAATCTCGCGGGGACTTACGTTTGTGTTGAGCCGTTCCACTTGGAGCGCTACGTCGATGAGCAGGTGTTCCGTTACAACAATCGCGTGCAGCTGCAGGAGCGGGCTGCGAGGATGGCTGCGGCAGCAGCGAAGAAGAAGTAGCCCTGGGTAGTGGGTCTTTGATCTTTCCCTAACCCCCTTGATCCCATTCACCCGCAAGGATTCTGTCTGCACGGAAGGGACTCAGCCAATCAGTCACCCGCTAGCGCTTCCCGCTGGGAGCCGGCTCTGCCAACCTGTCTGCGAGCCACAGTTTGATGAGCGACTGTCGCGTTACACCGAGCCGGCGCGCTTCCCGATCCAGTGAATCCACCATCCAAGCCGGAAAATCAACGTTCACTCGCTTTGGATCGGTACCGACACGCCGAGCCTGACTCAGATCGAGTTGACCTGCGACTTCCTCGCCCGCATCAAACTTGCGATCAAATGTCTTCGCTTTCATAAATTCGCACCTCCTCGTTTCGAGACCGCCGCACGGAGATCAGCCGGATGTTCTCTTCACGCCGAGTGACCACCGTGGACCAATGCTTTTCGTCGATCTTCCCGATCAGCAGCCATCTCCGTTCATCGCTGGTGCGCGCCGGAATCTCGATCAGTGCGGAATCCACCCAAAGCGCCTGTGCCTGCTCAAAATCGATGCCGTGCTTGCGCTTGTTCTCAATGCTCTTCTCGGGGTCGTGCTCGAACTTCATAATCTTGAAGCCGCCGACCAGCGGTATAGTAAAGGTATAGATATTATACCATTGGGGCGAGCCTGCCCCCGCAGCCATTTGGAACCGATGGACGGGTGGTAACGTAGCTACTCGTATCATGGCAGGCATAACTGCGGTCTCAGATCACTCGCGCGAGCAATCCGACAATTTCGCACTTCCGCCTTTAGCCGCTCCGGTCCTGCTCACCCTTTGTGCCGCCAAACTCCTTCTCCACATCTTCACCAGCGTTCGTCATTACGGATACTTCCGCGACGAGCTCTACTATCTCGACATGGCGCGGCATCTTGATTGGGGCTACGTGGACGCCGCGCCGCTGGGCGCCGTTTACGCGAAAATCGCGCTCTGGATGGGCGGCTCGCTGGCTGCGCTCCGTATTCTGCCGGCGCTCGCCGGTACGGCCCTGGTAGCGCTTTCCATTCTTATCGCCCGCGAACTCGGCGGCGGACGCTTCGCCCAATTCCTCGCCGGCTTCTGCATTCTGCTCTGCCCGGCCGTGCTGTTGAGCGACAGCCTGATGACCATGAATGCCTGGGAGCCGCTGTTCTGGATGGGCTGCATCCTGGTCGTGGCTCGCATCTTGCGCACCGGCGATTCGCGGCTTTGGCTGTGGTTCGGCCTGCTGGCCGGGCTCGGCCTCGAGAACAAACACTCCACGCTCTCATTCGGATTCGCCGTTACCGTCGCACTGCTTCTCACACATCATCGCCGCGAGTTCACCCGGCGTTGGATCTGGATCGCCGGAGCCATTGCCCTCGCGCTGTTTCTGCCGAACCTGATCTGGCAGATTCGCCATCACTTCCCCACAGTCGAAGACCTGCAAAACGTTGCCCGCGAACACAAGAACGTGATTCTCAGCCCGCTCGCCTTCGTCAAAGAGCAGATCGTCGATATCCACCCGATCCTGTTCCCAGTGTGGCTGGCCGGCTTGGTCTGGTTTCTGCGCGACCGCCGCTGGCGCGTTCTGGGCTGGACCTTTGTCATCTTCTTCGTATTGATGGAAGTCTTTCACGCCAAGAATTATTACGTTTTTCCGATTTATCCCATGGTCCTCGCCGGGGGCGGAGTCGTAATTGAAAAATGGCTTTCAGGGCGCGCCGCCTGGACCCGTGGGCTGATCGTCGCCGTCATTTTTCTTGGCACGCTTCCCGCCATCCCGCTGGCCACGTTCATGCTCTCGCCTGAGCATCTCATGGCGTATCAGAGCGCCCTCGGCTTGAAACCCTCCAAAGCCGAAAACAGCCACGACTCTCTCCTGCAGCAACCCGTCTCCGACCAGTTTGGATGGCGCGAGCTGGTTCAGCAAGTCGCCACGGTCTACAACTCGCTGCCGCCCGAAGAGCGCGCCCAGACCGGCATCTGGGCCGGCAACTACGGCGAAGCCGGCGCCATCAACTTGTGGGGCCCGCAGTACGGACTGCCCACCGCCTACTCCCGCCATCAGAATCACTGGTACTGGGGCCCTCCGCCGCAGGTCTACAAGAACCTGATCGTGATCCAGTGGAGCCTCGAAGACGTGAAGGACAACTGCACTTCCTTCCAGGCCTTTGACCATTACAACCGCTTCGGCATGGGAGAAGAGAACACGCCATTTTATTTATGCCGCGGCGTCAAATTCGACATCCAAAAAATCTGGTGGCACTCGCATCACTGGAATTGAGCAATCGAGAGCCGGGGGGATTCATTTCTTGACATGTGTTGTCAAATATGACAACATTGACCGAGTTCGATAATGGGCGGGATTACGGAAGACTCGACCCGTTTCGTGGATCAAGGCAGCGCTGAAGGAATTCCAGACCTTTCCAGAAGGAGCCCGGTCAGTTGGTCTAGCGGCGTTAACGATCGCGGCGGAAGGCGGTAAAGCCGACGTCGCAAAACCCATGCTCGGCCTTGGGTCAGGCGTGTTTGAGATAGCGCTACGTTTCCGAGGAGAAGCATTCCGCGTGATCTACGCGGTCCAGGTCGCTGACGAAATCTGGGCGATCCATAGTTTCCAGAAGAAATCGACGCAAGGCATGAAGACCCCGCAACATGAAATTGACCTGATCAAGGATCGTATGAAGAGGCTTAGGAAGATACTGCGATGAAAACTGAGAAGTTGGAACTGGTGCGGGGTAGCGGCAATGTGTTTCGCGATCTGAGGTATGCGAACGCCGATGCAGAACAGTTTAAGGCAATTCTCGCGGCTGAAATCATAAAGGCACTCGACCGTGACAACCTAACCGTTCGCGCCGCTCACGACCGTACGCGAATTGCTGCAGCCGATTTCTCGAGGATCCGTAACGCGAACCTCGGACGCTTCACCGTCGATCGCCTCATGTCCATCCTCAACCGGCTCGGCTCCCGAGTTGAGGTCAAGATCCGATTACGCCCAGCCGAGACAGCCGCGCCCGAAGCTCGCCCGTGAGCTTCAACTAAGTTTCCCGACAACTGCAAATCGACTTGAGCATTCCCCGAAACTCCGCGCCAGAGTTCCGTTCTCGCGCCTTCCGGTAAATCCCTAGGAGTCTTTCGTCTCGATTGACTTTTGCCCCGACACCCGGTAATCATTCCACGATTACTAGGCACGATAGTATTCCCGTACTTAGCGGTCTCATCAAGACCCTAACTAATCCCCCGTGGAGGCCGAAAATGTTGTTTTCGTCAGCTCTCTCCCGTCGTCGATACCTGTCCAATTCTTTTCTCCTGCTTGGTGTCGTTGCACTCTGCGTCTGCGCGCAGGCGCAGGTGCCGCTCACCCAGATCAGCAGCGACCCTTTCACCAATCCGGATAGCCAGCATTCGACCGAGGTCGAGGCGTCCACCTTCTCCAATGGCAACACCATCGTGACCGCTTTCCAGCAAGGCCGGTATTTTAATGGCGGCGGCTCGAGCGACAACGGCTTCGCCACCTCCACCGATGGCGGATCGACGTGGACCACCGGCTCCTTGCCCGGGCTCACCGTAAACTCCGGCGGCACGGCGCAGCGGATCAGCGACCCTGCGGTTGCCTACGACGCCAAGCACAACGTATGGCTGATTTCCAGTTTGCCGGTCTTCTACAAAAGCAAGAAAGTCAGCTCCATGCTCGTCAGCCGCTCCACCGATGGAGGCCTGAGCTGGCACCTGCCAGTCGCGTTGACCGCCACCTACAGCAAGCCCGATAAGACCTGGCTCAGCTGCGACAATAGTGCGACCAGCCCCTTCTACGGCAACTGCTATGCCGAGTGGGACAACAACGGCGCGGGCGACATTCTGTATTTCGCCGTTTCCAGCGACGGCGGAGTCACCTTCGGAACTCCGGTGCAGCCCTCCGGCAAGCCTGCGGATTTCGCCATTCAGCCGCTCTCGCAACCCAACGGCACGGTCGTCGCCGTCGGTGCGGATGCCGCGGATGCCAACGTTGTCGCCGTAACCTCCACCAATGGCGGCGGGACGTTCACCAAAAACGTGACCGTTTCGGCAATCACTCACCATACCGCCGACGGACAATTGCGCGACCTGGTGTTGCCGACTTCCGCCGTGGATGCAGGCGGCACCGTTTATACCGTCTGGCAAGACTGCAGCTTTGTCGCCGGTTGCACCGCCAACAACCTGGTGATGTCGACTACCACCGATGGCGTGACGTGGTCAGCCGTGGTCGCCATTCCGATCGGCACCAGCGGCACCACCGACGTTTTCCTGCCTGGTTTGGCGGTCGAGGCGGGGACCTCCGGCGCAACCGCCCATCTGGGACTGACCTTCTACTTCTACGCCGATGCCAGTTGCAAGGCGGCGACCTGCCAGCTTGAAGAAGGCTACGTTTCATCGCATGATGGCGGCGCTACCTGGAGTGCGTTAACCACCCTCTCCGGGATGATGAACAACAAATGGTTCCCCGACACCAATCAGGGATTCATGCCGGGAGACTACGAGTCGCTGGCCTTCGTGAACGGCGGCGCGATTCCGGTCCTTGGCGTGGCGACCTCGAGAACGCAGGGACAACCCTACAACGTCACGATGGATGTGCCGTCCACGCCGTTGACCGACGGCCCGGACGTGTTCAGCGTCGTGAAAGGACCTCGAATGCCCAACGCACACTCGAACCATCCGGTGAATACCAAGCCGGTATGCGACAGTTGCGAAGAAGAAGACTGAGGTTCGATTGAGTCAGGCGAGAACGGGGCGATCCGGTTTGACCTAAGGATCGCCCCATTTTTCCGATGGGGGCATGAACGCCAAAGCAGTTCTTATTTTTGCAAGCCAACCCGCCGCAGCAAATCTATGAAACGCGGATCGCTGCGAAATGGGTCATACATCGGATCTACTTTTATCTGCGCTACAACGTTCGAGTGTTGCAAATACGCGGTCTCGAGCAGTTCCAGGGTCCGGTCTTTCTGGCCTGCGCTCGAATACACGATCAGCAACGCTGGGGTTCGATCCAGCCGCGAGCCGGCAAGCTGCTCAAGTTTCGCCACCGTCTCGCGAGCCTCTTCCTCCCGGCCCCAGCGCTGATAAACGGCCGCCTTCCATGCCAACATCCATGCCCCACCCCCGCGGCCCTCAAGGCGATGGATGGCGTCGATGGCATCGTCATATCTGCCCAGATGGAAATAGCAAGGAATCAACGCGGTCCGCGCGTGATCAAAATCCGGATCCAGTTCGAGTATTGAGAGGTTTTGCTTGAGCGCGTTCTCATATTGGTGTGAATCATACAAAATCGATGCGTGATCGGCGGCAATAATCAGCGATAACGGATCCAGTTGCCGCGCCCGCTCGCTTTCGGCAAACGCTTCCGGGAAGCGTCCCTGCCAGGAGAGGAACTCGGCATACCACTGGTGCGCAGTTGCATATTGCGGATCCAGTTGAATCGCCCGCTGAAATTCCTTCTCCGACTCCGTGAAGTCGTAATCGTAATTTTCTTTGATCAAGGCGAGCGAGGCATGGGCCTCTGCGAGACGGTCGTCGAGTTGCAGCGCGCGCAGGGCCGCGGTCCGCGCTTTCGGCATGAGTTCGCTTTGCGGTCCAACGTACCATGTGCTCATCAGGCTGAAAGTATCCGCCAGCCCGGCGTAGGCCCGGCCGTAATTCGGATCCTTCTCAATGGCCTGCTGGAAGTAATCGGCGGCTTGCCGAAATCCCTCCCCGGACCGCTTGTTCCAGAAATACCGCCCCTTGAGATACAGGTCGTAAGCCTCGTAGGAGGCCGCTTCCGCCGGAGGCGCAGCGCCCTGCCGGGCCGCCTCGATCGGCCGCCGTCCGCTCAGGCTGAATTCGATTTCGTTGGCGACTTCGCGCGCGATCTCTTCCTGCAGTTCCAGCAGGTGTTTCAAGTCGCGATCGTATTCCCGCGCCCACAAATGGCTCTGGTCCTTTACCTGGATCAGCTGCGCCGTGATCCGAACCCGCTCCGAATCCCGGCGAACGCTGCCCTCGATCACATATTGCACCCCCAGTTCCTGTCCGATCTGAGGGATCGAGGCCTGCGAGTGCTTGTAATGCATCACCGAAGTCCGGGCAATTACACCAAGGTGGGCAGGATCGAGGTTTCCGAGATGGCTGATCATTTCCTCGGTCAGCCCATCGCTGAAATAATCCTGCCCGGGATCGCCGGTAAAATTATCAAACGGCAGCACCGCCAGCATGATTTTGCCTGCCGGCTCAGCCGGATTTTGCCGGGAACGCCATAGCCAAATAATCGAGGCCGCTATCAGGACTGCCACCACCGCTGTCGCAATGACGGCGAGTCTCCAATTCTTTGCGGGTGGCGGCGGCGAGCGCAATGAAACCTCGGGGACGCCTTCCGCAACCGGAACGTTCACGGGCGCTTCAATCTCCCGCTCGCGGTTGGTGGTTTCTGTGATTGGAAGCAGAAACCGGTAACCCTGGCCTTGCACGTTGAGGATGTAGCGGCGATCGGTGGTCTCCTCCAACGCTTTGCGGACCATGAAGATGGTCTGCGTCAGGTTTGACTCTTCCACGAAGCTGTCCCGCCATACCCCTTTCATCAATTCGTCTTTGGTCACGATCCGACCTGAGTTTTGGACCAGCAGAAGCAGAACATCGAAGGCCTTCGGGGTCAGGGGCACGGTGGTTCCGGCCCTCCGCAATACCCGGCTTTGCGGATCGAGACTGAATTCGCCGAACTCGTACAAGTGGCTGATCAGACTGGACATAACTCGGCCTTGAGCACTTTTGAGAACTTTTGAGCGCCGATTTTAGGACATGCGACGGTCACGCGATTAGCCTTTGCCGATGATGGGGCGGGCGTATGCCAGAAGTTGGCCGAAATTTTACCACGACTGTTCCCAGCCGGCGCTGATTCCGCGCCAACAAGAATCTACGAGCTTAGGCTCTTGGCTGACTAAACGGGCAAAAATCTAGCTGAATTCCAAGGAGAAGGCATGTCGAACGAAACGCTAAAAGGATTTTCTCTTCCAAAGTTGCAGCGCCTGAGCGCATGGTTCTGGCCTAAACCCCCGCGCAGACGAATTCTCAATAGCATTGTTGCTCTCGTGGTCCTCAGCGGAGGTTCTGCGATTGCGGACATTTACCTTCCAAACCTCTTCCCATTTCTCGACCACTCCGGCTTCTCGGCGACCAACAGTACGACCGGTTCCATCGATTTGAACGGCCCTTTCTTTCAGAGCCTCGGAACCAACGGGCGCAGTTGTGGAACCTGTCACACGCCCGGCACTGGCTTCGGTCTGAGTGCGGCGGACGCGAAACAGCGTTTTCTTGGCAGTCACGGGAAGGATCCGCTATTTGATCAGATCGATGGTTCGACGTGCCCAACCGGCACGGTCAACAACAGCCTGGTGGTCAACAATGGCCTGATTCGCATTGGCCTCCAGGTGCCTCCGAACCTTACCGATCCGAGCGCGGCGCAATTCACCATCACCGCGGCGCAGGATCCTTATGGATGCGCGCTGACTACCGACTCGAACGGTGTGCAGACCGCCTCCATGTACCGGCGACCACTACCGGCGACGAACCTGGGATTCCTGAGCGCGATCATGTTCGATGGCCGGGAGTCGTTTTTCTATCCGCTCAACGATGAGTCGACCTTTGCCGCCAATCTGAACACCGACCTCACGCAGCAGGCCATTGACGCCACACTCACCCATGCGCAGGCCACCGCACCTCCTACCGCGACGCAGCTCAGCGAGATTGTGGCTCTCGAGATGGAGCTCAACTCCGCCCAGTCGAAGGACTTCTTCGCTGGAAATCTCTACGGGCAGAAAGGGTCGCAGGGTGGTCCGCAATTCCTGCCCACGCAGGAGTATTACCCCGGCATTAACGATTCGCTGGGCGGCGATCCCAATGGCCAGCAGTTTAATCCGGATGTCTTCACGATCTACACCGCATGGCAGAACTCACGCAATCCGCGACAGGCATCGATTGCCCGCGGCGAGACGCTTTTCAACACCCAGGCGCTTACCATCAGCAATGTGCCCGGCTTGACCACCGGCACCGAGCAGCTTGTTGGGACGTGTACAACCTGTCATGACACCCCGAACGTCGGAGACCACTCGTTCCCTTTGCCTCTCGACATCGGCACGGCCCACTCGTTGCTCTATGAAACCGACCCCAACATCGTTGCTGGCCTCAAGCAATTGCACCAGCCCACGCTGCCGGTTTTCGAGTTGGTCTGCACGCAAGGTACGGAAGCCGGAGAGACCTTCTATACAACCGATCCTGGCAAAGGACTGATTTCGGGACAATGTACGGATATCGGCCGCATCAAAGGCCCGATCTTGCGAGGGCTTGCCTCCCGCGCGCCGTATTTCCACAACGGAGCCGCAGGCAACCTTACCGAGCTGGTGAATTTCTACAATCAGCGCTTCCTGATTGGATTAACGTCACAGCAGATGGAGGATCTGGTCAACTTCCTGCAGACTCTGTAGAGGCAGGCTACACAAAGCGCCCCCAAACACCACAAAGCCGGGCTGGTTGGCCCGGCTTTCTTCTCGTGGAACTGGTCCGGCCAATCTTGTTTCGATCGCCGTCCCAGAATGTCAAAAATCTCAATCTCACATTGCGCCCGCGGGTTCACCGGCCCGCGTCGCAAACTCTCACATCACCATTGCCAGATTCTCCAGTTCAAACTGCAGAACCGGCATGGCACAACCCGCCATCTCCACCCGGCCAGCCGCATCGAGCGCTGCCTTGGGAGACACCCCATACCCCCGGCCCATCAGGAAGACCTGCAACAGTTCGGCAGCTTCGTAGGAATCGATCATGCCGCCCTGCAGCAGATCGCTTCGCAATGCCGCCAGCTCGGTTGCGGTGAACCGGTCCTTATCGTTATTGGCTCGATCGTTGTTGGCTCGATCCGTCATTCCCATTTGTTCAAACATGGCCGTCATCACCTCCGACTCCGACCTTGAACCCCTTGCAGCTATTAGACTCCTGGGCAGCTGTGCAAGTTGCATGCAATTTAGCTGCCGTATTCATTCTCTGGTTTCCTATACGGAAGCCATATCGCTCTAGTTCTATTAACACCTCTGGATATCGGAAGTTGCGGGCAACCCGGAGAGGCGATCCTGCTTCCGCCTCCCGCCCATCGGTACGTGGCAGTTCCGAAAAATGACACAGGGTGTCGTTTTAGGACGCGACCACGTCGCCATTCGTCCCGATCCTAAACTCCTATTTGAAGATACGGCGGAAAGCGTTTCAGGGATGTCAAACCAAGGTAAAAAATTGTAAACAAATATGCCGCCGCAGAAGGGTGCCGCTAGGCCTCGATCGTGGCCTCGTCGATCAGCATGATGGGGATGTCGTCCTTCACCGCATACACACGGTGGCACTGCGTGCACTTCAGGCTCTCCGGATTCTGCCGGTACTCAAGCGCCTGTTTGCACGCGGGACAGACCAGCATTTCCAGTAGCGCCTTGGCAATCATGTACAGCATTTTAGCAGGCTGCGGAAAACTCCGGTTCGAGGGCGATTCGGGAAGGGCACGAGTTCCAGCCTGCCCTGAGCGAAGCCGAAGGGTGCCGCTAAGCCGCCGAAGATAGGTCCGCGCTTCAGCGCGTGGGGTAGGCTCTTCGCTACTACCCCGAGTTTTTCCGCAGCCTGCGCATAAGACCGATTCACCACGGAGATACCGAAAAAGCAGAAGATGATGGCAACTTGCGACCCTCCTCGCTCCGTGATGAAACAATTTCCTCAAGGCACGGTGCGTCCTCGGCAGTGTAAGATTTTCTTGCCGAAGCCCGGAGTCCGAATGCCCGCCCGAATCCTAGACGGTACAAAAATCGCGAACGACATCCGCCGCGAGGTGGCTGCAGAGGTGCAGGCCATGGCCGCCGCCGGAGTGCGTCCCGGCCTTGCCGTCGTCCTGGTCGGGCACAACCCGGCGTCGGAAATCTACGTGCGCGGCAAAGTGAAAGCTTGCGAAGAAGTTGGAGTCTACAGCGAGCAGCACACTCCGCCCGAAAGCGCGACCACCGCCGAACTGCTCGCGCTCGTCGAAGATCTGAACCGCCGCAGCGAGATTGACGGCATCCTGGTGCAGCTGCCCCTGCCTCCGCAGGTGGATTCGAAGAAAATCCTGCTGGCGGTCGATCCCGCGAAAGATGTTGACGGCTTCCATCCCGTGAACGTCGGCTTCCTTTCGACCCAGCGCCCCGGCCTGGTGCCGTGCACGCCCGCCGGGGTCATCGAGATTCTGCAGCGTAGCAACATCCCCATCACTGGGCAGGACGCCGTGGTCGTCGGACGCAGCGACATCGTCGGCAAGCCCGCTGCCATGCTGCTGTTGAACGCCAATGCCACCGTCACCGTCTGCCATTCGAAGACTCGCGACCTGCCGGGAGTGTGCCGCCGGGCCGATATTCTGGTCGCCGCCATCGCACGCGCCGGCATGATTACACGCGATTTCGTGAAACCCGGCGCCACCGTGATCGACGTCGGCATGAACAAGGTCACCGATCCCGTGGAATTTCAGCGGCTCTTCGCCGGCAATCCAAAACGCGAAGAAACTTTCCGCACCAGAGGATCGACGCTGGTGGGAGATGTTCACCCCGAAGTCGCGCAAGTCGCCGGAGCCCTCACGCCAGTACCCGGAGGAGTCGGACCGCTGACCATCGCTATGCTGATGTACAACACAGTAAAAGCCGCGAAGATGCGGAGAGGCAGTGGCCAGCGGCAAGTTGCTGGGATTCAGTACCCAGTACCCAGTACCCAGTAAACGCCCCAGCAACAGCAGGGTACTGGGTACTAGGTACTGGCAACTGACTATGCTTAAAGTTGGCCTCACCGGCGGTATCGCTTCCGGCAAATCCGTGGTCGGCGAGATGTTTGTTGCGCTCGGCGCGCATCTTGTCCAGGCCGACCGCATCTCTCACCAGCTCATGGAGCCCGGCGAGGCCGTCTACAACGAAGTGGTCCGCCATTTCGGCGCTGGCATTCTGAACCCCGACCTCAGCGTGAACCGCGCCAGGCTGGCCGAGGCTGCCTTTAATCCCGCGGCCTCGCGCGTCGAAGAACTCAACCACATTGTTCATCCCGCGGTCATTCGCGCCCAGGAAGAATGGATGGAAGAAATGGGACGCCAGGATCCCCGGGCCGTTGCCATCGTGGAAGCCGCGCTCATCCTCGAAGCCGGGCGCAGCGAAACGATTTGACCACCTGATCGTGGTTACCTGCAGCGACGAACAACGCATCGCACGTTTCGCCGCTCGCCAGAAGCTTCCGCTCGATGTGGCCGGTAAAGAAGTCGCCCGCCGCATGGCCGCGCAACTGCCGGAAGCAGCGAAAATCAAGGCCGCCGACTACGTGATCGACAATTCAGGCCTCGCTCGATCAGACGCGGGAGCAGGTGCTGCAAGTCTGGGAAAAGCTGCACCCGGATGGTGCACAGTCAAGCTAGGTTTGCGTGAATACCGACTTGAGGTGCTTCACCTAGCGGAGCGGAATGGCTTTCAACCCCGGCATCGTGCCGCCGAGAGATGCCAACCTCCGGGCACTTTCCCGCTCGATCAGACCTTTGAGAGCCTCACGAATCAGCGCCGTCTTCTCGGCTAGGCCAGTAAACTCCTGGGCGGTGCGTACCAGGTCGTCATCCAGCGCAAGAGTTATCCTCATAGGCATCAGTTATAGCATCAGATGATGACGGTTTGTATTCCTCAGAAGTGTCGCAAATCTGATTCTCTTTGCGCCCTTCGCGGACTCTCTTTGCGACCTTTGCGGTTAAGAGCTTGTTTGCTTCCTTAGGGAAACGCAACAGCCTCTGACCGCAGAGCACGCGAAGAAATGCCGCGGAGGCCGCAAAGAAATCAATGTTTCGAAGTTTCCAGGCCTCAAAGTTCAGGTTAGTTCTGAAACCTTGAAACTTTGAAACTTTGCAACCTTGAAACCTCAGACTCTTCGCCCCTCAACCCTTCTTCAAAAACTTCCCCTGCTCCAGTTCCTCGAACGCCTGCCGCAACTGTTCCTGCGTGTTCATGACGATCGGACCGTACCACGCCACCGGCTCCTCCAGCGGCTTTCCCGAGACCAGCAGGAACCGAATTCCGTCGGGCCCGGCTTGCACGCTGACTTCGTCGCCGCGATCGAAAAGAATGAGCGAGCGATTGTCCGCTTCCACGGGAGGCGTTGTGTCCAGCCATTTCACGGCCTCGGTGGGCACGGCGAGCGGGCCTGATGCGTTGCAGAACTTTCCCCCGCCGCCGAACACATAGGCAAAGGCATGCCGCGTGGTCTCTACGGGCAACGTTTTCCGTTTGCCCGGAGCCACCGATACGTCCAGATAAATCGGATCGGCCGCGATGCCATCCACCGGCCCTTTCTTTCCCCAGAAATTTCCGCAGACCACACGGACGTGGGTGCCATCGTCGTCTTTAATCTCGGGAATGTCGAGCGCCTTCACCTCCTGATAGCGCGGCGTGGTCATCTTCAGCGCGGAGGGCAGATTGGCCCACAACTGAAAGCCGTGCATGCGGCCCGCGGGATCGCCCTTCGGCATCTCCTGATGGATGATGCCGCTACCCGCCGTCATCCACTGCACATCGCCGGCGGCAATGGCGCCGCGGTTGCCCATGCTGTCGCCGTGCTCGACGGTTCCTGCCAGAACATACGTGATGGTTTCAATGCCGCGATGCGGATGCCACGGGAAGCCCGCCAGGTAATCCTCAGGCACATCGTTGCGGAAATCGTCGAGCAGCAGGAAGGGATCGGTTTCCTTGGTGTTGCCGAAGCCGAAGGCGCGGCGCAGATGCACTCCGGCGCCCTCCAACGTTGGCTTGGATTTGATCACGCGTTTTACCGGTCGTATGGACATGGGTGTCTCCGTTCGGAAAGAGTTTGGATGTTCAACGAGGGCCTGGGGATTCTTCGGCCTCGACGGCGCAGCACCTTATGCAAATTCCTTCATCTTGACAGCCCTCCGGCCCGCGACGAAGATCGACTTCTTCGGCAGGGAAGTCTTGACGCAAGCAGCGTCGAACTCACCGGTTCCCCCATCCGGAGATTCTCTGGCCGCCGATCTTCCGCGCACGACTTGCGGCCTCGCGCCGCCATGGTAGAAAGACCATCCTTTGCTGAAGTGACTGAAATGACGAGTCCGAAGAATTTCCGATCCGCGCCGCTCGCAGGCGTAATCCGAAACTCCGCCGGAGACATCTTCACCACCACATCAGCCAGCGGCGGCGGCCATCAGGGAACAGTATTTGAAGTAATTCCCTGATGTTACGAATCCCTGTCGTGCTGAGCGGAGACGGGACGACCGGAGGGAGTCCCGCGGAGTCGAAGCATCCCTATGGGCGCCACAGGTGAAGGTAGGGATTCTTCGACTGCGTGAGCGCCTTCGCTTCGCTACGCGCCCACTCCGCTCAGAATGACAAGATGCCCAGTCGAAACCCACACGCACGCCTCCGGAACATTGTTCTAGAATCTACGTAGAATAAAGTGCGTCCTAAAGGTGCCCTCCTATGAAGCTCGTACGTCCCGCAATTTTGGCGCTGTTGATGGCTGGCGCGTTCTTTTACTTCACCACCTGGCGTTCCAACGCCAAGCTGGCGGGCGCGAATCCGGTCAACTGGTTGAGCCATCCCGAGCAGGTTGAGATCACGGAAGCTGCCAGCAACGAAGGCCTCGACAGCGAAGAGCAGAACAATATTCTGGTCTATCGCAAGAATATTCCGTCGGTGGTCAACGTCACCTCGCGCGCCATGACCTTCGATTTCTTCTACGGACTGGTGCCGCAGGAGGGCCAGGGATCGGGCTTCGTCATCGACAAGGAAGGCCACATTCTCACCAACTACCACGTCATCGAGAACGCGCGCCAGGTCGAAGTGACCATGCACAATCGCAAGAAATACAAAGCGACTATCGTGGGCACCGATCAGGCGCATGACCTGGCGGTGATCCAGATCAAGGCCGAGAACCTGGTTCCCGCCGTGCTCGGCGATTCGCGCAATCTGCAGGTGGGGCAGAAAGTTTACGCCATCGGCAACCCGTTTGGGCTGGCCGGGACCATGACCCGCGGGATCGTGAGTTCGATTCGCCCGGTGCGCGAACCCAGCGGCGCGACCATCGAAGACGCCATTCAGACCGACGCCGCCATCAACCCCGGCAACTCCGGCGGCCCGCTGATGAACTGGCATGGGGAAGTGATCGGCATCAATACCATGATTCTTTCCAGCGTGAACCAGAACGCCGGTATTGGCTTCGCCATTCCCATCAACACGGCGAAGGCGGTTTTGAACGATCTCATGACGCTGGGGCGCGTGCGGCGTCCTGCGCTGGGCGTGCGCACCATTCCGATCAGCCCGGAACTGGCCGACGAAATTGGCCTCGCCGCCGATTACGGCTTGCTGATTGTGCAGGTCACTCCCGGCGGGTCAGCCGAAGTGGCCGGACTGAAAGGTGGCACCGAGCGCGCCTATCTGGGCAACGTCCCCATCATGCTGGGCGGCGATCTGATTGTCGCCATCGACGGCGAACAAGTGCAGGACGAGCAGGATCTTTCCCAGATCATGAACAACCACCGCGCCGGCGACACCGTGAAGGTCACGATTTTTCGCAACAAGAAGAAGATGGATGTCAGCGTGACGCTGGCCGAAGCGCGAGAGCAGGTGTGAGGATGTACAGGCCTATGTGGGGACAGCCGCCCTCGGCTGTCCGCTTTGAGTCATCCTGAGTGCAGCCGTTTTTCAGGCGGAACGAAGAGCCTGCACTGAGCCGGATGGCGAAGTGATCTCCCACCGGCCGTATCTGAGGGAGATCCCTCACGCGGCTGAAGTGCGCCGCGTTTCGGGATGACGCCTTCAGAGGAGAATAAATTCAAACTGAGGCACTACATTCACTTCCCCTGGGCCTTGAATTTTTCCCGGTCTCGAATTATGCTGCTCCCCTGCCTATGACTGCCGTCCGCTAAATTCGCGAGTGCAACCTTGAACGAGCATGCGCATACGTGTGCGCGCTTCGTTCCCGCCATATTGTGGTTTCACGCTAGAAAGGAATTCCAAAATGCAATTCGTGGACAAGGCACTGGCACGCCGTTTCGAGGCCTGCGAAGAAATGCCGCAGGTGTTGTTCGCTCGAGTGTTTCAGAAAATGCGTCCGGAAATCGGCGCCGCGGAACAGGAAATCTGCGGCGGCCACATGATATTTGCCGGCGTGGGATCGCCCATCGGCCGGGCGACGGCAGCCGGTCTGGATTGCCCATTCACGGCGGACGATCTCGATCGAGTGGAGCAGTTCTATCGCTCCTATGGCGCTCCCTCGCAGGTGGATTTGTGTCCGCTGCACGATCCCGCTGTTTTTGAAATGTGCAAGCAGCGCGGCTACGGCATCGCCGAACTGAACAACGTACTTTATCGCAGGCTGCGTCGCGGGGAAGACTTTCCTGGCCCTCCGGCGGGGTGCGCGATTCGCCGCGGGCGTCCGGAAGAAGCTCGCGAGTTAGGCTCCGTGGTGGAGCGTGCCTTCTTCCCCGAGGGCGCGCCGAGAGCCTTCCAGGATCTGATGACGCCGCTGTATCAGATGGAAGGTGCTGTCACGGTCGCGGCCATCGTCGATGGCAAAGCCGTCGCCTGCGGTGCGGGGCTGGTGATTCCCCAGCATCGCGTCTTCGCCATGTGTGGCGCGGGAACGGCAGTGGAGTATCGCGGCCGTGGTTTGCAGACCACGCTGCTGCACTCCCGCCTGGCGGCCGCAGCCGAAGCCGGATGCGAGTTCGCCGTAGTAGTGACCCAGGGAGGCAGCACCTCCCAACGAAACTGCGAGCGCCTGGGCTTTCGCGTAGCCTACAGCAAGGTGACCGTGATCAAGGAGCTCGAGAAAACCTAGGACGCACGCTCACACGGGAACTGTCGGAGGCACGAAAAAGTCCATCTCGAGCGGGTTTGGGAAGGGCACGAGTTTCACTCGTGCCGTTACGTCGCTGAAAACGGGAGCGCGCTTCAGCGCCTGGGGAAAGCTCCTCGCTGGTCCGCCGAGCTTTCCAACCAGGGTGCAGCCGCACGCTCAAAACAGAACTGCCGGAGGCCCGGAAAAACACGGAACGCGTCGAGTGACAAAACCCCCAACGCGTCCAGTGACGTGGAAGAGCGGCGCTTCAGCGCCGCGTAACGCTTAAAATCACTGTGGGCTTTAGCCCCCGTGGGGAGGAGCGATGATACGACCTTTTACTATTTGCCTGCTGGCATGCTGCGAGATCATCCTGGCGGTCGCTCAACCTTCACAGAAAACGTCGATGGAAGGTTCTCGCGCAAACCGATCGGAAGTCACGATTGAGGGGTTGGTGCGGGATATGGCATGTCCAATTCAGAACCTCGATGGCAACGCGACCAGCTTGAGTCTCAAGTGCGCACGGGCATGCGTGAGGGCCGGTTCCCCAATCGCCATTCTGACCAGGGATGGCGACCTCTATCAAGCTATCTCCGACAAAATGCCCGATACCAGTCAGATGAAAAAGCTGATGCCCTTCGTGGGCAAATATGTGCGAGTCCACGGAGTCGCCTTCGAGCGCAACGGGACGCACGCCATCGTCATCGCAGAGATTAGGGAGATGAATGAGGTTCATGTGACGATTGATAAGGAATAGGCGGCTGGCGCACCTTTAGCGAGCTTTGCCTGCACCATTTCCACCGAGGTTGCCCATCCTTGCGCTTTTTGCAAGAGCCTGCCCTGAGCAAAGGACGGTCATTCGGACCGTCAGTACTGACAGAAGCTAAACGAAGGAAGGATGACGAATCTTGTCGTGCTGAGCGGAGTCGGAACGACCGGAGGGAGTTCCGGCGGAGTCGAAGCATCCCTACCTGCGTACTGGTGCCGGTTCCAAAAACGAAAGTGGGATGCTGTCTTTGGATGCGGTTAGGGTAGGGATTCTTCGACTCCGTGAGCGCTTTCGCTTCGCTACGCGCTCATTCCGCTCAGAATGACAAGACGTTCAGTCAAAGCCTGCCCGGAGCAGGACGGTCTTGTGGATCTTTAGTACTGACAGAACTTGAGCGACGTACGCGTTAAGCTTCTGGAGAGCCCGTCGAAGGGGTGGGGGCGATGCTGCCGACGCAACTTTGTCCGTCTGCACAAAATCCCATTGCGCAAGCGTTCGTGGTTCTCCTTCGCAAAGAACGCGAATAGCGGAGCACCCACTCTGTTGGCGATGGCGACAAGATCAAAGCCTGAGGCACCCCGGCCTGCAAACATACCAACCAGTATGTATGGAACCATAACATCTCCCCAGTGTATGTATGGAAATGTGGAGAAAGAAGCCGCGTGGTCGTTTCCAGATCGTTCCGGAATACTGTTAGTCCGTTCCTATTTTGCGTAGTTCGAAGTGCCCGAACTGTTGCCCCAGTCATCCTCGTGATTCGTGGAACATAACGTGCTCCCTCAACTGTCACTCGGCAGGAATTTGTGAATTTGTGAGCCTCTGCTCTCAATCGCAAATGAACTGGCAGAGCGCCGAAAGGAATATGGCGGAAATCGTCAGTCACCTCGGCACCACGATTTACGAGAGGAAAATAGGATATGAGGACGCAGGATGTAAGGACGGCTAGGCAGCAGCGGACTTTCTGGATACTGTGCGTTACGACGATGGTTCTGGCTTGCTTCAGCACTGCGGGCGCGCAAACGCGCTACAAGGTTCAGGATTTGGGCGTTCAGAACCCTGACAACCTGGGCATGGCCATGGGCCTCAATAATCACGGCTGGACGGAGAACATGGAGCAGCTCCTGGATCATTTCACCGTTTCCACCCTCTACCCGCCCCTGCAAGGCACCGTGACGGTCAGCACCGGCGATCTCAACCTCGAACTCGGCACGCTTGGTGGAACGAACAGTTCGATTAATTGGAACGGAATCAACGACCCCGGGGCAGCCGTCGGTATGTCGGAAACATCTGTTTCAGATCCGAATGGCGAAGATGTCTGCGGTTTCGGCACGCACCTTACCTGTAGTCCGTTTCTTTGGCAAAACGGCAGCATGATCGCTCTCCCAACCGTGGGCGGGAATAACGGGCAGGCCAGCGCCATCAATAACAGCGGACAAGTCGCAGGCTATGCGGAAAATGGCGTCGCGGACTCTACCTGCCCGCAGGGCTTTGTGAATTTTATGGTTGACCTGCCAGTGATGTGGGACAACGGCATCGCCACGGCTCTTCCTACGATCAATGGCGATCCAGACGGGGTCGCATTCGGCATCAATGATCGAGGCCAAGCCGTAGGCTACTCGGGAACCTGCACCTCAGCGAATTACGCCGTAGTATGGCAAAACGGCATTGCCACCAAGCTTCCGGACCTCGGAGATCCGGGCGCCATCGCCTTCGCCATTAACAACCACAACCAGGTGGTTGGGCAAGCCGTGAACTCTGACGGCACAGCCTTGGCCACTATCTGGCAGAACCGCACTGCTGCAGCGCTCGGCGGCCTTCTGCCGGGAGATGTTTCCTCCTTTGCCACCAGCATCAACAACCGGGGCCAGGCAGTGGGAAGCTCCTTTGACTCCAGAGGCAACTGGTCCCACGGCCTCCTCTGGCAGGACGGCAAGATGATCGACCTTAACTCTGTATTCCCTGCAAGTTCCAACCTCTACGTAGTGTCGGCTAGCAACATCAACGAGAGCGGGCAGATCGCGGGTATGGCGGTGGATATGTCCGAATCGCACGGGGAGATTATTGTCCACGCCTTTCTGGCAACCCCGGTAGACGAAGACCAGGGCAAGTCGGTTGCAGACGTCGTACATACGCATCCGGAAATCACTTTGCCCGCAGCGAATGTTGGCAAGCAGCTTTCGCCAAGGTCAGCCCACTGCGCAATCCACGATAAAGGCATGTTCTGAGCCTCCGCACCATGCATTCCTGCCATGCTGCGCGAAGGCGCAAGCTGTGAGTCTTTGCGGGACATTCTGGGTCGCGCGAATATTGACGCGACCCAGAATTTTTTTCGCAAGGGTGGAGGGACGAAGGACTGGATGTGTTCTGTTTCAGGCAGCGCTAGTCTGGAATTGTTCGATTTCGCTGACCTCATCCTCGCTCAACCGGAGGTCGCCGGCTCGCATGACTCCTTCCGCCTGCTTGGCGTTGCGCGCTCCCACGATGGCTCCAGTCACCGCCGGATGGTACAACGTCCACGCGATCGCGACTTCGCCAATCGAACAGTTGCGGCGTTCTGCAATCTTCCGCAAGCGCTCGACCAGTGCCAGATTGCGCGAAAGATTCGGTTCGGTAAAGTCGGCATGCCCCCGCCGCCAGTCGTTTTTCGGCAACGTGGCGGCGCGTTCGCGGGTCATCGCGCCGGTCAGCAGCCCCGACGCCATCGGAGAATACACAATCACTCCAATGCCCTGGCGCCGGCAGTAGGGAAGAATCTCATTCTCAATTTCGCGATGCACCAGCGAATACGGAGGCTGTAAAGACGCTACCGGAGCGATGGCCTGGGCGCGCTGCAACTGCTGCACATTAAAGTTGGAAACGCCAATCCAGCGCACCTTGCCCTCGCGCTTCAGGTTGGCCAGCGTGGACCATCCTTCTTCGAGCGCGGGCGAATCGGGATCGGGCGGCCAGTGGATCTGGTAAAGGTCGATCACATCGATAGCCAGCCGGCGAAGACTGTCTTCGACTTCCCGACGAATGGAATCGGCGCTCAGAACTTTCTGCACGTTGCCCTGAGCATCCCAGCGCAGGCCGCACTTGGTGAAGACATAAGGCTTCGCACCCGACCAGCTTTTTAATGCGCGGGCAACCACTTCTTCGGAGTGTCCCAGGCCATACACTGCGGCCGTGTCGATCCAGTTGACGCCGAGGCTGAGAGCCCGATGAATGGCGGCGATCGAGTCGTTGTCGTCCTGCGATCCCCACGCGAATTGCCAGCCCGAGCCGCCCACCGCCCAGGCTCCGTAACCTACCGGAGTGATTTTCAGATCGGAATTGCCAAGAGTGCGGGTTTGCATATTAAATCTCCTGTGAAGTTGGATTGTGGGGCGTGACCATCCGATTCAGGAGTACGCAATGAATGTCGACACCATCCGCGAGTTTTGTATGGCCTTCCCGCGGGCTACGGAAAATGTGCAGTGGGGCGACGACCTGTGCTTCAAAATTGGAGGCAAGATTTTTACCATCGTCGGTCTCGAGAATCCGCAATTGTGTTTCAAGTGCGCGCCCGATACTTTTGCCGAGCTGATTGAGCGTGAAGATATTCACCCGGCCCCGTATGTAGGACGCTACAAGTGGGTGATGCTGGATCGGCTCGATGCCGTACGCTGGGATGAGTTGCGGGAGCTGATCCGGCAGTCATATGAGATGGTGGCGGCGAAGGCGCCAGGGAAGAAATGGGGAGAGAAGAAGTCGAAAAAGAAGAGAGCCACGGTGAAGCGGCCTCGCAAGAGGGCTTGACACCCTGAATCGTCGAATCATGTTTCAAAGTTTCAGAGTTTCAAAGTAAAACCGGCGGCTAGACATTGAAACCGAAACCCTGAAACCTTGAAACTCTGAAACCTTGAACTTTCACACATTTGACTCTGCTTGCTGCGGTCGGCTAGCCTCAAGAGTCCGCCGGTTCCGGACACTCTCAATTCTTTCATGCGATTCCGGCATAAATCATTGATTTTGCTGCTGACCGTGGTGTTGGCGGCGTTCGGTGCAGCTCCCGCCTCCGCCTCGACCCAGCCGGTGCATGCCGAGCATGGAATCGTGGTCAGCATTCACGAACTGGCCTCGCGCGCCGGAGTCGAGGTCATGCAGGCTGGCGGCAATGCGGTAGACGCCGCTGTGGCCACGGGGTTCGCGCTGTCCGTGGTGCATCCGGAAGCCGGAAATCTGGGCGGCGGCGGTTTCATGCTAATCCGCATGGCCGATGGCAAAACGCATTTTATCGACTACCGCGAAAAAGCGCCCGCGGCCGCAACCGCCGGCATGTATCTCGACGCTCACGGAAATGTGATCGAAGGCGCAAGCGTGATTGGATACAAAGCGAGCGGCGTGCCCGGATCGGTTGCGGGCATGGTTTACGCCGAGCAGAAGTACGGCAAGCTGGGCCTGAAGCGCGTGATCGAGCCGGCGATTCGCCTGGCGCGCGAGGGTTTTGCGCTGACCTGGTCAGAAGCCGCCCAACTCCAGGATAAATATCTGGCCGAGTTTCCCGAATCGCGACGAATCTTCCAGCGCGATGGCAACTACTACCAGACCGGCGAATTGTTTCGCCAGCCCGACCTGGCGCGCACTCTGGAGCGCATTGCCGCCAAGCCCGACGATTTTTATCACGGAGCTTTGGCCCGGGAATTGGCAACGGCGATGCAGAAGGGCGGAGGCCTGATCACCGCCGACGATCTCGCGCATTATGAAGTGAAAGAACGCGAGCCCATTCGCGGTACTTATCGAGGATATGAGATCATCAGCTCTCCGCCGCCATCGGCCGGTGGGACTTTTCTGGTTGAGTTGCTGAATATTCTGGAAGGCTACGATCTGGCCAGCATGGGAGACCGCTCGGCCCAGTCGATTCATTTCACCACCGAGGCTTTTCGGCGCGCGTATTTCGATCGCGCCGAGTTTATGGGCGATCCGGACTTCGCCAAGATTCCGGTCTCGCAACTCATCGACAAAAAATACGCGGCCGCGTGGCGCGATTCGATCGATGCGGCGCATGCCACGCTAAACAAAGACTTGAAGCGGCCCGCAATTTTCAACGAGCTTGAGCAATATGCCGCGAGCCATCCCCAGCCGGAGGCCGCGTACGAGGGTCCGCACACCACGCACTATTCCGTGGTCGACGCCGAGGGCAACGCGGTTGCCGTAACGACCACGCTGAATGACTCGTTCGGTTCGCGGGTAACGGCGCAAGGTTTGGGATTTTTGATGAACAACGAGATGGATGATTTCTCCTCCAAACCCGGCGTCCCGAATCTCTATGGACTGATTCAGGGGCCGGCCAATGCCATCGGGCCGGGCAAGCGTCCCCTGTCGTCCATGACTCCGACCATCGTGGTGCGTGACGGCAAGGCAGTGCTGGTGCTGGGTTCGCCGGGCGGTTCGAGAATCCCTACCACCGTGGCCAACGTTCTGCTGGGAGTTGTGGATTACGGAATGAATATTCAGGAGGCGGTGAACGCTCCGCGATTTCACCATCAATGGATGCCAGACTGGTTGTATCTCGAGAAGTGGTTTTCCCCCGACACCGTGCAACTCCTGCAGAAGATGGGGTACAACGTCGCCGTGGGTGTAGATGAAGAAGGGAACGCAGTTCCGTATTGGAGCGACGCCGAGTGCATCGCCATCGACGGAAAGACCGGCGAACGGCTGGGCGCCAGCGATGGCAGGAATAATGGGAAAGCCGTGGGATACTAGGTAAGGATTGCGTATGTTGAAAGCGGTATCAACCTATTTATACGTGCAGGAGCGGCTGCATCCGGGAATCCTGGATGGCTTGGCGCGGAACGGCGTGCAGGCCATCGAGATTTTCGCGGCGCGGCAGCACCTTGACTATGCCAACCGCAAGGCTCACGTGAAAGAGATTGCCGAATGGTTTCGCGGGAACAGCGTTCCGCTGAATTCGGTGCATTCTCCGCTTTATGCCGATTACGAGTGGGGCCGCGCTGGAGCGCCGCCGGTGAATCTTGCCTCGACCGACCGCGCCGGCCTGGTCGAAGCCATGGACGAAGTGAAGCGCGCTCTCGAGATTGCGGAACAGATTCCGTTTCGTTTTCTGATTCAGCATTTGGGCCTGCCCAATGAAAGCTTCAGCGAGAAGAAGTTCGAATCGGCGATGACCTCCATCGAGCACCTGCGCGCCTTCGCCAAGCCGCTCGGAGTGCGGATTTTGCTGGAAAACATTCCCAATGAACTTTCCACGCCCGAGAGGTTGCTGGAGATCATCCACACCGCGCACTTTGATGACGTGGGAATCTGCTTCGATTTCGGGCACGCCCACATCATGAGTTCGGTCGGCGAAGCCTTTGAGATTCTCCGCAAGCAAGTGTGCTCGACGCATGTTCATGACAATGCCAAAGTTCTGGATTCGCACCTGTGGCCAGGAGAAGGCACAATCGACTGGAAGGCAGCGATGGAACTACTGCGCTCCGCTCCACAGAAGCCGGCATTGACCCTGGAACTGGCAGAGAATGAGAAAGTGAACCCGCTGGAGAAATTAGGGGAAGCGTTCGAGAAGCTGGAGCAAGCCTAAAGAATTTGGTAATTGGGTAATTTAGTAATTGAGTAATTTAAAAGGCCTAAGCCTGTCGGCTCTTAAAATTATCCAATTACTCAATTACCAAATTACTAAATTAGCCTTACTAAATCCTATGTCTCCTACTACCACGATCGCAGAAATCGGCAAACACGACGGGCAGTCGGTCACGCTTCGCGGCTGGCTCTACAACCTGCGCGAGAGCGGGAAGCTTTTGTTCCCTCAATTTCGCGATGGCTCGGGAGTGATTCAGGGCGTGGTGCCGAAAAACGCCGTCGCGCCGGAAGTGTTTGACGCCATCAAGACGCTCACCCAGGAATCGAGCGTGATTGTCGAGGGCAAGGTTCGCGCCGATAAGCGCGCCCCCGGCGGCTACGAACTCGATGTGCAGAACGTTGAGATCGTGCAGCGCGTGCCGGAATCCGACCCCTATCCCATCACGCCCAAAGAGCATGGCACCGAATTCCTGATGGAGCATCGCCATCTCTGGGTGCGCTCGCAGCGGCAAGCGTCGATTTTGCGCGTGCGCGCGGAAATTGTGAAAGCCGTCCGCGATTTCTTCGACGAGCGCGGCTTCACGCTAACCGATCCGCCGATTCTAACTCCGGCGGCCTGCGAAGGCACAAGCACGCTTTTCCCCGTCGACTATTTCGACGAACAGGCTTACCTCACGCAGTCCGGCCAGCTTTACATCGAAGCGACGGCCATGGCGCTGGGCAAGGTGTATTCGTTCGGCCCCACGTTTCGCGCGGAAAAATCGAAGACGCGCCGTCACCTCACCGAGTTCTGGATGGTCGAGCCAGAAATCGCCTACGGCCAACTCGACGACATCATGGACCTGGCCGAGGGGTTAATCACTTTTGTGGTGAAGCGTTGCCTCGAGCGCCGCCGCGCTGACTTGCAGGCCATCGGCCGCGATATTTCGAAGCTCGACAAAATCGAGGCGCCGTTCCCCCGCATCAGCTACGACGATGCGGTAAAAAATCTGCAGGAAGGCCACGCCAAGGGCGAGCTAGAAACCAAATTCGAATGGGGAGGCGATCTCGGCTCTCCCGATGAGACTTATCTCTCGGCGCAGTTTGACAAGCCCGTCATGGTCCATCGCTATCCGGCTAAAGTGAAAGCGTTTTACATGGAGCCCGACCCGCAGCGCCCAGACCTCGCCTTGTGCGTGGATGTGCTCGCTCCCGAGGGCTACGGCGAAATCATCGGCGGCTCGCAGCGTATGGCGTCGCACGATTTGCTGGTGCAGCGCATCCACGAGCACGGCCTGCCCGAAGAAGCCTTCAAGTGGTATCTCGATTTGCGCAAATATGGCAGCGTGCCGCACAGCGGCTTTGGCATGGGCATCGAGCGCGCCGTGGCCTGGATTTGCGGCCTCGAGCACGTGCGCGAGACGATTCCGTTCCCCAGAATGCTGCACAGGCTCTACCCCTGACGGGAATTGAGTAATTGGGAAATTGAGTGATTGGGAAAGTTGAAACCGATGCGTCGTGGATCTTCGACGATTACTAAATTACCCAATTACCAAATTTCTAAATTTCTAAATCTCTAAATCTCTAAATCTCTTATGACTACCAACATGAGCACCACCAGCATCGCTCCCAAAAAAATCCGCGTGATCGGTGTGCCGCTCGATCTCGGGCAATCGCGCCGCGGAGTCGACATGGGCCCTTCGGCCGTCCGCGTCGCCGGTCTCGAAGCGCGCCTGGAAGCGCTGGGACATCAAGTGGAAGATGGCGGCAACGTTGCCGTCGCGATCCCCGAACAGAAAAAGGAAGGCGATCCTCACGCCAAGTATTTGAAGGAGATCACGGCGACCTGCACCAAGACCGCGGAGCTTGTCGTCAAAACGCTCGAAGCCGGGAAAATTCCGCTGGCCCTCGGCGGCGATCACTCCATGGCTGCGGGCACCGTGTCAGGAGTGGCGGCCTACTATCGCCAGCAAAACCAGCGCATCGGGCTCATCTGGATCGATGCCCACACCGACATCAACACTCCCGACAGCTCTCCCAGCGGCAACGTGCACGGGATGCCGCTGGCCGCGCTGATGGGGCTGGGGCCGCCGGAGCTGGGCAACATCTTCGACTTTTCCCCCAAGGTGAAGCCCGAGAACTGCGTGCTGGTCGGGGTGCGCGACATTGACTCGATCGAAAAAGAAAACGTGAAGCGCGCTGGAATCGGCGTCTTCACCATGCGCGACATCGACGAGCGCGGCATGCGTACGGTGATGGAAGAAGCCCTGCGCATGGCCGGACGCGGCACCGCCGGCTACCACATCTCGCTCGACATGGATTGGATCGATCCCGAAGACGCTCCCGGCGTCGGCACTCCGGTGCGCGGCGGCGCGACTTACCGCGAGGCTCACCTCGCAATGGAAATCATCGCCGATCACGGCCGCATGTTGAGCTTCGAAATTGTCGAAGTGAATCCGGTGATCGACGAACACAACCAGACCGCAGATCTAGCGGTGGAGTTAGCGCTATCGGCGTTTGGAAAGAAAATCCTATAGAACATCGAGTGGAGAAAATCGAGTGAGGCAGACTATGAACCTCCGCTTCCGGGCACTGCTGCTGGTCGCAGCATTCCTCATCGCCCCGTTTACCTTCGCGCAAGCCAGTCTGCCGGAAGAAAAAGTGGTTCCGGTATTCGGCCAGAACATTCATTATTTCGAAGCCGGTCAGGGATCGGCCGTGATCCTGCTGCATGGGTTGGGCGCCGTCAAGGAAATCTGGCTTGGCGATATCGACGGCCTCTCGGCCAAGTATCACGTGTACGCGATCGATCAGGTTGGCTTCGGCCACTCGGATAAGCCGCTGCTCGATTACAAGGTTGCGACCTTCTCCGAGTTCCTCTACGGCTTCATGCAGTCGCAACATCTCACCAAGGCAACTCTTGTCGGGAACTCGCTGGGCGGCTGGGTTGCGCTCGATTTCGCCACGCAGCATCCGGAAATGTTGGACAAACTCGTGCTCGTGAATTCAGCGGGTATCACCTGGCCAGGCAGGGTCTCGCCCGTCAATCTAAATCCGGCGACGCTGGCCGCAACCCGCAAACTGCTGGAGACACTTTTCTATAACAAGAAGATTGTGACCGACGCACTGGTGCAGCAGGTCTTCGCGGATCATATGAAGAACAACGACGGCTACACCATTCGCCGCACCATGGAAGGCTTTGGCATCGAAAATCAGTTTGAGGATGCGAAGCTCGCCTCATTTCACACGCCCACGCTGCTGGTGTGGGGACGCGACGACGAATTGCTCCCCGTCGGTTACGGAGAGAAGCTGCGCGATGCCCTTCCGGGGTCCAAAATGGTGGTGTTAGATCAGTGCGGCCACGTTCCCCCGATGGAAAAACCCGCCGAGTTCACGCAAGCGGTGCTCGACTTCCTCGCCAAGTAAGAGCTGCGCCGCATCATTGCACGTCGGTGACTTTTCCGTTCAGAAACGTGACTTTGAGATCTTTGTAGAGATAGATCTGCTTGGCGCCGAGGTCGACAATTTTCTCCGGCTTGCCCATAGCCGCCACCACTTGATCGATCGTCTGCCCGATATGAATGGTCTGCGGTTCGGGTTGCGCTTCGTCGCCCTGCTGCTGCCCCTGATCCCCGCTATCGGCGGCCTTTTGCGCGGGCTCGGCAGTGCTGATGGAAAAGACTTGTCCAATGGTATCTTCCACCTGCCCTGCGCCGGCAGACGCTAGTGATCCCTTAGGAAATTGGAAAATTACTTCCGACCTGTAGGACGATGGGTCGGTCACGCCGTTGCAGGAGTCGCACTCGAAAATCGAAAGCGTGACTTTATCTTTCCCAAGATTCACGTCGATCTTGGTCGCATAAACTTTGTCACCCACCGGCAAGTAGCGGAGATTCTGAGCTCCCAGCATCGCCGTGCACATGCCGCTCGGGCCCTTGAGATTGCCGCCTTCAAACTTGGCCGGGCAGACCACGAGAATGTTTGGAGCCACGCCGGCGATTCCGCCTTTTTGAATTTTCAGGACGGTCCCCGGTTCAGTGACCTCCAACGTGCCCGCGGCACGGCCGACTTTGGCCACCTTGTATAAGTTGCTAAGTTGCTCCTGCAGCGAGACGGGTGCGGAGCTTTGCGAAAAAGCCGCAGAGCAGGCCAGCACCGCGACGATACCAACACCGATTCGGCGAACAGTATGAGTGCGCATCAAGAGCCTCCTGAGGAAAATGTTGCGATCAAAATGAATCAGCGTGCGGGGAACGCGCAATCCATTTGCGCCCGAAGTATACTCCAGACGGCCCGCGCCGTGCCCACGATTGACGCGGATGGCCCCTTCCTTCACACTGGAACGTCATGGCAAAGCTTCGAGTCGGAATTCTCTTTGGTGGACGCAGCGGTGAGCATGAAGTTTCTCTGCTCTCGGCCGCGTCGGTTCTGAACGCAATCGATAAAGAAAAATATGACGTGGTGCCCATCGGCATCACCAAAGACGGCCACTGGCTGACGGCGGCGGACGCCGAAAATCTGCTGCAGGGCAAGCTGATGATCGAGCCGCGGCAACTGCGCGCCGGCGATCCTGAAACCACGCAAGCTGCTGCCGTGCTTGCCCGCGGCGAAGCCGTGGTGGTGCCGCCCGAACCCGTGCACCGGCAGGAGGGCCTGGTTCCGTTTCAAACCGATGCGGCGCTCACCCGCCGCGCCAGCGATCGCGCCATCAACGTCGACGTCATCTTCCCGGTGCTGCACGGCACCTTCGGCGAAGACGGCACCATTCAGGGACTGCTCGAACTGGCCGACATCGCCTATGTCGGCGCAGGAGTGCTCGGCTCCGCCGCCGGCATGGATAAGGACATCATGAAGTCCCTGTTCATCGCAGCCGGATTGCCCATCGTGAAGCATGTCACCATTCTGCGCAGCGCCTGGGAGAAGGATCCGAAGGCAGTGCAGAAGCTGGTTGCAGGCAAACTGAAGTATCCCGTTTTCGTGAAGCCCGCGAACCTGGGCTCGTCCGTCGGAATCAGCAAGGCGCATGACCGCATGGAACTTGGTCCGGCGATTGAAGAGGCGGCAAAGTTCGATCGCAAGATCGTCATCGAAGAAGGCGTAGGCGGAAAAAAGAACAAGGCGCGCGAGATTGAGTGCTCGGTGCTGGGCAATGACGAGCCCGTCGCGTCCGTACCCGGCGAGATTGTGCCGATGAAAGAGTTCTACGACTACAACGCGAAATATCTCGACGAAGGCTCTGAGCTGATCATTCCTGCGAAGCTCAGCAAGGCCGAGACAAAAAAAGTTCAGGAACTGGCAGTAAGCGCTTTCCAGGCGGTGGATTGCTCGGGCCTGGCCCGCGTCGATTTTCTGATGGAGCCCGTCGGCGGGAAGTCCCGCAAAATTTATGTCAACGAGATCAACACCATGCCAGGATTCACCGCGATCAGCATGTATCCCAAGCTGTGGGCGGCATCGGGGCTGGAGTATGCCGATCTGATCGACCGTCTGATTCAGCTCGGGATCGAACGGCACGAGGATAAGAAGAAGAATCAGTACAGCCGGTGATCCCGATTCGATCTTCCGCCTTGCCCATACCGCACGTAACGATGCGGTCAGCGATTACGCAATCCCGGCAGCCTTCGTTGACTTAACTCATTCGTAGTCCTAAGATTTCAGCCCAATGATCGGGCTGACCATCTCGCATTACCGCATCGTCGAGAAGTTCGGCGGTGGCGGGATGGGTGTCGTATATAAAGCCGAAGACATCGATCTGGGGCGCTTCGTCGCTCTGAAATTCCTTCCCGACGACATCGCCCAGAACCCACAAGCCCTGGAGCGCTTCCGCCGCGAAGCCCGTGCCGCCTCTGCGCTGAACCATCCCAATATCTGCACCATTTATGAAATCGGCCGTCACGAAGATCGCCAGTTCATTGCCATGGAGTTCCTGCAGGGCCTCACGCTCAAGCATCATATACGAGGCCTTTTTCGCCGAGTGGAAAAATTCCGATCCCGACCTTCCGCTCCTCAAGCAGGCCAAAGCCGAATATGCAAGAATCTAAGCCTCCCTGGCAGAAGCCATGGTTCAAATCGGTAGTACCTCAATCTGAACTTTGTCAGCCCATGATTCGCCGAAAGTTTCGCTCTGCCCTCCTGAGCGGCGTGAGCGCGAAGCGCAGCAAAAGCGGTCGTGCATGGGGTTCTCCTGGGGCTAGATTGGCCTCCCCGGAACATGGTGCCTTGTGCCCCATGCCTCTTCACCCACAAAACCGAACGAACGAGCGCCGGAGGTAAGCACTTCGCTGCTCCCCAAGCGTTTCCGCGGCCCACTGCATTGTCTTCGGACTCATACCCGCCCCAAAGCCCCGCCAGCCCACCGCTTTCGCGCCTCAGCTATGAATTTCTCTTTGTCCTCGCGCATCACCTTGATCAGCGGCCGATTACCCGTCTCCTCGTGCGCGGCCGCCCACAGCACCATCTCCGTGAGCACGGGAGCGAGATCGATCCCCTTCCGGGTGAGCCGGTAATTCCGTTTGCGTCCATCGGCCCGATCGGTTTCGACTGCGATGATGCCGCACTCCGCCAGCCTGCGCAGTCGATCGCTCAGAATATTGCTCGCAATGCCCTCGTAGCACTCCAGGAATTGCGTGAAAGTGTGCGCTCCCCCGAGCATCATGTCGCGAATGATCAGCAGCGACCATCGGTCTCCGAGCATCTCCACCGAAGCATTCAGCGGACATCCCGACCGCCGCTTAACATGGCGCTGTTTGCCTGTTTTGTTACGAGCCTTGGGCGCCCTGAAACTTTTATTAGTCATCCCAGAATGTCACTTGCAGTTTGCAAGTCATCTTTGCAATAATCTCACACACTGCGGACGCTTTCAAGAATTGAAAACGCCCATCGTTCATAAATAATTCCAACGGGGTAATCTTCCCAGGCGGAAAATCTTCGTACCAAAGGAGTGCGCAATGCGGATAGATCCTCATCTCAATTTCAATGGCGAATGTGAAGCCGCGTGTAAGTTCTACGAGCAATGTCTCGGCGGTAAAATCACATTCAGCATGACCTACGCGGGTTCGCCGATGGCAAACCAGGTGCCCGCGGCCTGGGGAAATAAGATTCTTCACCTCAGCCTCGCGGTTGGGGAAAACATCATCTCTGCCGCCGACGCTCCTCCCGACCGCTACCAGAAGCCGCAAGGCTTTCACGTAGCCATCGACACAAAGGAC
The DNA here is from genome assembly GCA_963715875.1 of uncultured Acidobacteriaceae bacterium. Classification (GTDB taxonomy): domain Bacteria; phylum Acidobacteriota; class Terriglobia; order Terriglobales; family Acidobacteriaceae; genus Sulfotelmatobacter. The sequence continues at coordinate 560,331 of OY970281.1, forward strand.
CCCGCGGAGGCGGAGGGTGTCTTCCACGCCCTGGCCAAAAACGGCACCGTCCAGATGCCGGTGCAGGAGACATTTTGGGCCCTCCGTTTTGGTATGCTCATCGATCAATACGGCATTCCGTGGATGGTGAATTGCAGCAAACCGATGTAAAAAATAAGAACTGAAGAGATCCTACGCAGAGTGGTTGAAATCGCGACTCGTCATTCTGTACCAATAACGCGTGACGCAACGTATCGCCGCCTCTCAGCGGCCAATTCATAACCGGCAAATGAAACCAGAGGAGAAAAGAGAAATGTCGACAAAACCTACGCACGAACAAGCACAACTGCAATTGCAACTCTTTGAAGAGCGCCGCGAGACGAGGCTTCGCCAAGCCCGCGATTGGTTCTGGAAGAACTATGCCGTCGAAAATGTTGAGGACGCCATGCGAATCGCAGCTCCCGGATCCGAGGGTGGAACCAACGCGATGATGGTGTTCAGCTACTGGGAGCAGGCTTGCGCCATGCTCAACTACGGCTTGCTCCACGAAGATCTGTTCTTTGAGACCACCGGCGAGTTCTTTGGCGTCTGGGAGAATGCCAAGGCGGTAATCCCGCAAATGCGCGACAAATTCCAGAACCAGCATTTTCTCAGCAACCTGGAAAAAGCCGCGCAACGCTACGAAGCCTGGATCGAAAAACGCTCCCCCGGCCACGTCGCGGCGATGCGGCAAATGATGAAGCAAATGCGCAGCCAAACGCAAAAAGCGGCATAAAACTTGACTGGCATTGAAATGCAAGTGTGAAGTGGTTAGTGGATAGTAGGCTAGTGGTTAGTGACAGCCCTGAAGCCGATTTTCTACCCACTAACCACTAATCACTAATCACTGAATAAGGAGCCCTGCATGAGCAGCGTAAGAGTTTTAGTCGGCACGCGCAAAGGCGCGTTCATTCTTTCGGCCGACGGCAAACGCGATAAGTGGGACGTCAGCGGCCCACATTTCGCCGGGTGGGAGATGTATCACATCAAAGGATCGCCCGTCGATCCCAATCGAATTTATGCGTCGCAGACCAGCGGATGGTTCGGGCAAATCATCCAGCGCTCCGATGACGGCGGCAAGACCTGGCACCAGCCCGGAACGCCCGCCGGTCAACCCGCAGCGCCCGGTCCGCCCAAAAGCGAGAGCAACAAATTCGCTTACGACACATCTTCCGAGTCGGGCAAGCCGCTCACCACGCACCAGTTCTACGACGGCACGCAACGTCCCTGGGAGTTTAAGCGCGTGTGGCATCTCGAGCCGTCACTCACCGACGCCGACACGGTTTACGCCGGTATTGAAGACGCCGCTTTATTCCGCTCGACCGATGGCGGCCAGAATTGGAAAGAACTCTCCGGCCTGCGCGGCCACGGTACCGGCCCCGAGTGGCAGCCGGGTGCGGGCGGCATGTGCCTGCACACCATCATTCTCGATCCCAGCAACCCCGATCGAATCTACATCGCGATCTCCGCTGCCGGCGCATTCCGCACCGACGATGGCGGCAAGAGCTGGAAGCCCATCAACCGCGGCCTGCGTTCGCAATTCATTCCTGACCCCAATGCCGAGGTCGGCCACTGCGTGCACCACATCGCCATGAACCCGAAGCGCCCCGGCGTGCTTTTTATGCAGAAGCATTGGGACGTGATGCGCAGCGACAACGCGGGAGATGAGTGGAAAGAAGTCAGCGGCAACCTGCCCACCGATTTCGGATTCGTCATCGACGTGCACGCCCACGAGCCGGAGACGATTTACGTCGTCCCGATCAAGAGCGACTCCGAGCATTTTGTCATGGACGGCAAGCTGCGCGTCTTCCGCAGCCGCACCGGCGGCAACGAGTGGGAAGCCCTCACCAAAGGCCTGCCGCAGAGCAACTGCTACGTCAATGTGCTGCGCGACGCCATGGCCGTCGATTCGCTGGACAAATGCGGCATCTATTTCGGCACCAGCGGCGGCCAAGTCTATTGCTCAGCCGATGCCGGCGATAGCTGGAATCCGATTGTGCGGGATTTGCCGGGCGTGCTGAGCGTCGAGGTGCAGACGCTGAAGTAATAATCATGGAGCCGGACGCCATGGAGCCGGCGGGACGAAGAAAATTCGTCGAGAAACTGCGAGGGGCAAACAGGCGGAGGAAGGCGTCCGCCACTCTGTTCTGCGTCGATTAAACGTCTTGTAACTCGATCTCGCCAGCGAGGATGAAGCTTGCCAACAAAAAAGAAGAACCCCTCAGCCCCGAACCCCAACGAAGCCCTCTACGACAGGCTGATCGCCACCATCCCTGGGCTGGAGCGCAAAGGCGCCGCCAATCCCTACACCTCGACGAACGGCAACATGTTCACGCTTCTGCATGAGTCCGTCCTGGCGATCCGGCTTCCCGAGGACATGCGCGAGGAGTTTCTGAAGAAATACAAAACCAGCCTATACGAGGCCTACGGCACGGTGATGAAAGAATACGTAACCGTTCCCGACGCGCTGCTGAAGAACACCAAAGAGCTAAACAAATATCTCGAGTTCAGTTACAGTACGCCAAGACGCTGAAACCAAAACCGACGAAGAAATCCTAGTCAGATTCCTCGCCGGACTTTCAACCCAGTTCCAATAACAAGGGGCGCCGCATGGAGAATGACAATCATCCGGTTCACTTCGAAGGCAGCGCGCCCATTCTGCGCGTGGAGAACATGGCCGCAGCGCTCCACTTCTACGTCGATCTGCTCGGCTTTAAGAATGTTCACTGGGGCAACGATGATTTCACCCGTATCGATCGCGGCCGAGCCCAAATCTATTTGTGCCGCGGCGGCCAAGGCCTGGGCAAAGCCTGGGTCTGGATCGGCGTGGAAGACGCCGCTCAACTGCATGAAGAAGTTCAGGCGCGCGGCGTAGCGGTACGCATGCCGCCGACCAACTTCCCCTGGGCGCTGGAGTTGCATCTCGAAGATCCTGACGGCAACGTGCTCCGCCTGGGCTCGGACCCGGTATAAAATCTCATGAGCTCTCACCCCATCCGCGTCGCTTTGCCCTTTCACCTGCGCAACATGGCTCAGGTCGGCACTGAGCTGACTCTGCAAGTCGATAGCCCGGTCACGGTGCGCTCCGTGCTCGACGCGCTCGAAGCCCGCTATCCCATGCTGCGCGGCACTATCCGCGACCAGGTCACGCAACAGCGCCGCCCGTTTCTGCGCTTCTTCGCCTGCGAGCAGGATCTGTCGCACGAGTCGCCCGACGCCCCGCTGCCCGATGCCGTCCTCTCCGGAAAAGAACCGCTGCTCATCATCGGAGCCATCGCCGGCGGCTGACGTCCAACCCTTCGTGGTAACATTTTGCTCGTGCCTACCACCGACACAAGCCCCTCGGCTCAGGCCATCCAGCTCCAGATCCATCGGGCAATGTCCGAGCAACAGCGCCTCCTGTTGGCATTGGAGATGAGCTTGTTCGCCCGCCAACTTGCCAGAGCCGGGATACGGCAAGAACATCCCGAGTGGACGGAGCGCCAGGTCGCGCGAGAACTGCTGAGGCTGGCATTCCTTCCGCAACCGCTGCCCAATAAGTTGCGATGAGCGTCTCTGAAGTTTTCGCAAGGATCAAATCTGCGCTCGACTCTGCCGGGGTTGCCTACATGCTCACCGGTTCCTTCGCCAGCGCTTCTTACGGATCTCCACGTTCCACCCAGGATATTGATTTTGTAATCGCAGCGACGCCCTCCCAGTTGCGTGCACTCGTTCAATCCCTGCCGAGTGATCAATACTACGTCGAGTTGGACGCCGCCCTGGAAGCGCACAAACGGCAATCCCTATTCAATGTGATTGATTTCGCCACCGGCTGGAAGGTCAACTTCATCATCCGCAAGTCTCGGCCATTCAGCGAGGAGGAATTCAGCCGCCGCCGGCTGGTTGATCTGGAGGGCACGCCTCTCTTTGTCGCGACTGCCGAGGACGTAATCATCGCGAAGCTCGAGTGGTCAAAGCTGGCTCAGTCGCGGCGGCAGATCGAAGACGTGGCAGCGATTCTAAGAATGCGCGACGAATCGTTGGACCATTCTTATCTGGAGAAATGGATCGATCTACTGGGCCTGAGCAATGAATGGGCCGATGCTCGGAGCACCGCCGGCTTTTCTGGTCCGACATGAGGTTTTTCCGTGCCTGATCCATTTGCTCACACTGCATCCCTCCGCTATAGTTTTCTTAGCCATGTTTGAAGATTTCACTGCCACCGACCGCTGGACCAGGAAGCCGGTTCACTGCCACTATCAGGCGCTGATCGTCGCCATTGCCACCCGTCATGCCGATGCCGTTGACGTGAAGTTTCTGGTTGACGGACGAACCGTGACCATCGCCCTGCCGCATCCGGCGTGGGTCGAGTACAAAAAGCGCACCGGCAAGGCCATCACCGATTCATTGGCGATCGAGATTGCCGGCCACTACCTGAAGTCCGCGCTGGAAGCCGGCGAAGGCCTGGGCTGCGACATGTACTCGCTCACCATCGATGAAACCCTGAACCACCTCGAAGCCGCGGTCCACGCCATGCTGGCGCCAGTCTCGTCTTAGGATTCTACCCGTCGCCAGCGACGACGTATCTACAGCGTCGCCTCCATCTGCAAGCTCTCAATCATCTCACTCAGCGTTTTCTGTGCGGCCTCGCGCTTGAGTTGCAATTCGGCCACCTCGTGTTGCAGCGCCTGCACCCGGTCCTCCTGCTCATTAAGTTCGCGGACGTAACGAGCCACCAGCGCCTTTTCTTCCACGCTCCCTTTCAGCGCTTTCATATTCTCGCGTACCCGCTGCTGATCTTCCGAAATTCCCGTAATCTTCGACTTGCGTGCCGCCGTCTCCGCCTCGATTGCGGCCACGCTGTTCTTCTGCGCCATCACCTTCCGCAAAACCTGCTCGATTGCGGGATTGATCATTTTCTGCGCCAGAAAAAACTTGATCTGATCGTCGCTCACACTCGATAGCTGGAAACTGTTCATCACCGGACGGTATTCCTTCACCACCAGCGTTTCCGTCTTCTTCGGGTCCACGGAGAGGCGGAATCGATGGAACGAGGAGGAACTCTCCGAGGGTTTGGCATCGTCGTCCGTTAGCTTCCATCCGGCGCGCGCCGGATGTTCGATCACCACCGTTCGCGGCATGCTATCGCGATTGCGGATCGTGTAAGTATTTTCGCTGCGCTCCTGCGTCGATTGCGTCATTAAGCCGTGGGCGATAATCACTTTGGTGACATGCTGGTTTTCGGCTCTCTCTTTGGCGTCCACCAGCACTCCGAGATCGGCCGCGTACGACAGCAACCGCTTCTCCCCCGGCTTGATCGCGTCCATCAAACCCTCGCCGGCGAAGGCGTCGCCCTCGAGCACGTTGAAACTGCCGCCGTCGAGCGTGAGGGCGCTCGTGTTGTCCAGCCAGAGCGCCCGCAGCACGGCGCTTTGCGAAGGATTCCACACCGAGACTTTTTCCGCGTCAATCCGTGACTGCAGAATCGGCACCAATGCAGACTGGTTCTTGCGAATGGAAACGCGATCCGGCAATCGGTATTCGAACAAATCGCCGAGGTCGCGAGTCTGCGCGGTGGTGGTTTCGGCTTCGAGAGCGGCGTCGTTTTCACTGACCCACTGTTTCTTATCGCTTTTGCTGGAGCGAAACACGCCGCCTCCAACGCCTCCGCCACTGCCGGGGGCCAGACCCCTTTGCGGCGCTGCCACTCTTGGAGCCCCGTTGACAATCCCCCCGATGACGCCCCCCATCTGCGCATTCGGGCTCGGTGGCGGCGGTGGCGGCGGAGCCTCCTCCATCGTGGCCTCATGCGTCTGCGGTGTGATCATGGCATTTTCTGGCAGCGGCACCACCGGACGCCGCGCATAATAAGGCTGCGAAAGCGCCTGCACAAACGATTGCGGTGCCCCCGCCACTAGTGACAGCTCCACGTTTTTCCAGTCTTCGCCCACCGTATTGTTGACGATGGCCCAGCCCTGCAGCAGCGGCTTGCCGTCATTCGGAATCACGATCCTGTACGTGCTCTTCCACACCGGAACCTCACTGATGTAGCTGACCAGCAAATCGCGCTCGCCGCTGCCCGCGGTGGAGATCGTCATACGCCGCACGTCCTGGTCGCGGGTCGAGGCCACCAGGCCCAGATACTTCCCAACTTCCTCATTCACCTCTTTTTCAGCGACGCGCACGCTGGTCGAGGCGTTGAGGTCGAACACCCGAACCTCGCCACTATCGCTGACGATCGACACCTGATCGACCGTAATCTTCTGGTCGCCTTTGATGGGAATTTCGCGTTCGTCAATGCTGAGCAGCCGCCCGCTGGCCGTCTCCGACCCGCTGCGCACTTCCAGGCGCGCCCCGCGTAACGCATCGAGAAACTGCGCCGTGGTTGGGTTCTCGCCGACCGCCAGATGCAGAGATCCAAGGCGCCGTTCCAGCGGCGCATTCGAGTTGTAGCTCACTCCGGTGATGCGTCCCTTGCCCAAATCGAGCACGGTCAGCGATTTCAGCACGTCATTCAATTGCGCAGTAGTGAAATCGACATTCACCTCCTGGCTATCCCGCACTTTTCCAGAATGCTCAAAGTACCCGACTCCATTCTTGTATAGGACGACGCGAGTCACCGGCAGGCGCGCGGCTGCATCAGACGCCGAACCGGATGATTGACTGAGTGATGATGGGGTGAAGGAAATTGAGGCGAACAGCAGGCACACTACAGCGACGTTCAGACGCATGGCTCCTCCATCGAGCTGGGGGCCGCTCGTCATTGAAAGAACGCACAGCGCAGTCACTCTTGCGCGACGAAACGGTCCCATCGAGTTAGACACCGCTGCGCAGATGTCTGGAGCCGTGGATGCGACTTACCGTATTTTGAGATGCCTGATCTAGAGATGCCCGATTTTCAAATGCCCAGAGACGGTTAACGCAGTTGCGAGCTGTGAGCCACGAGCACAAGAGCATAGTTTGCTCGAAGCTCGTAGCTCGCTACGCTTTCTTAATCAGCCGCGTAATCCATATCAAAACCATCGCCCCAATAATCGCCACCACGATGCTCCCGATAATTCCGCCTCCGGGATAGATGCCCAGCGCCCCAAAAATCCATCCGCCGACCACTGCGCCCACGATGCCGAGGATAATATCCACGATGGCGCCGTAGCCGCCGCCCTTCATGATCTTGCCCGCGGCCCAACCCGCAATCAAACCCACAATGATCCAATAGATGAAATTCATGCGATCTCCCTCCTGAATTCTGCAAGATGCGAGAGCACGATTTCGCTCTTCCCGAACAACGTGCAACAGTTCTAGTCACTGCCAGCCCGCCTGTCAAGCCGGCCCTTACCCACACGGCCGTCTGTGGTTAAATCAAGGCATGTTCGCCCGCAAAATTCGCGTCGATTATGACGATCACGGCCAGACCCTGCCTTGCCCGTTGAAATGGCTCGACAGCTTCTCCATGCGCAACTTCACCAACGCCAGCGTCTTCGACGATACAGTCCCGGTGGCTGACGGATACATGGAAATCGGTACGAACGTCCCCCTCGATCAACTCCGCGAAGCCATGCAGGATTGGTTTCGCCGCAAATCCTACCTCCCGCCGGACTCGAAGTTGTCACTTTCAGAGACTTAAGGCCAGGCAGAAACTACGGGGGTGAAGGACCATTGCGGGAAATCGCGTTCCCATTACGGGATTTTGACGCACCTTTGACATAGTGGAGACATCTCTGTAAACCCCCGTATATCTCAGAGGCATCTTATTTTCTGAGGCTTACGCGACTCGCTGTTTTTGGCACGGTATTTGCAAAGTCTCGAGCCGAGGTTCGGATTATGCATAGATCGCAGCTCTCCCCCATATCCGTTGTCGTTCTCGATCCGCAAGTTGAGTCCCCGTTCGAACCGTCCGTTTCTTCACTCGAGAAATGGCAGGACGTACGCTTCTTCCGCTGCCGCCTGGTCTACGAGTCCGGCCCCAACTACAACCTCAGGCCCGTGCTCGCTCCCAACCGCGTGAAGTGGAGTTCAATTCTCGGCATCGGACTGGCCGCGCTGGTCAGCGCCGGAATCTGGGCCGGCATCGTCTGGACGGCTGTCCAGTTCTGGAAATAAGGAATCAGCCAATCGCCGAGTCCGCCAAATGGAGGCAGGCCGCAGAAGAGGAAAGAGCCTAAGGGTGAGTTAACCTTGAAACCCTGAAACCTTAAAACCTTTCCTCTGCTCACTTATCGTAGTGCAGCAACGACATCACTTCGTAGCCTTTAAGCTTGTCCCGCCCGTGCAGAAAGTCCAACTCGACGATAAAACCGAGGCCAGCAATCTCCGCTCCCAGTAGAGACGCCAGTTTGGCCGTAGCTTCGGCGGTGCCTCCCGTAGCCAGCAGGTCGTCCACGATGAGCACGCGCTGGCCTTTTTGGATGGCGTCCTTGTGCATCTCCAGAGAGTTGGTGCCGTATTCGAGCGCGTAGTCGAACTTCACGGTCTCGGCAGGAAGCTTGCCCACCTTCCTCACCGGGACAAATCCGGCATTCAAACGGTAAGCCAGTGCCGGCGCAAAGATAAACCCCCGCGCCTCCATGCCGAGCACCAGATCGACTTTCTGATCGACATAATGCTCCGAGAGCCGGTCGACCAGCGTGGCCAGTCCGACTTTATTCTTGAGCAGGGTCGTGATGTCGTAGAACAGAATCCCCTTCTTAGGAAAATCGGGGACTTCCCGAATCATCTGCTTAAGTTGCTCGTTATCGAATCGTGAATTAGGGGACAATCGAATAAGCTCCTGTGCAAGGTTTCAATGTTTCAAGGTTTCAAAGTTGCAAGGTAACTTCGAAACCCTGACACATTGAAACCTTGAAACTTTGAAACTCTGAAACTTTTCTACCACGCCCCTTCAATGCGAAATGAACTCATCGCAGCAGCCTGCGCCTCGGATTCTTCGACATCATCGACACGAGCCGCACGCGGCCCTTCGCGCAACCGCGATCGCAACCCGGATAGTTGATCGCGGGTACCCTGCGCCAGCACCTCGACGCTCCCATCGGAGTTGTTGCGCACCCAGCCCGCAACGCCAAGAATGTGCGCCTCGCGCTCCACAAACCAGCGGAATCCAACGCCCTGCACACGTCCGCGAACCAGGAACCGCCGCGCTTGCGCTTCATCTGTCATGGGGCACCATCAAAAATACCAGCCCGCAGCATTTCTCACAACGCCCAGAACGTTGCCGACGACTGACAGTCACCGCGAAGGTTACTGTGACTGCCCCGTCCTTGTCTCTGCGTTCTTTGCGAACAGGGACGGGGCTTTGATTTCGAACTCTCAACTGTGGCGGGAATAGGTCTTTTCGGCACCTGATGCTAAAAGCGTTGGTTCTTCTTTGCGCCCTTAGCGGCATTTCTTTGCGCACTTTACGGTCAAAAGCTGTAAGTTCGGAAATCAATGGAAAGACGGGCCTTCCCCATCCAAGATCGACAACGATCTATCCGCGATGGCGGCCTTCGCGCACGGTGGCCATCAGATCGCCGGCCGACTCTTTCAGCTTCACACCCGTCACATCGAGTGGCGACGCTCTGCGGTGAAGCCTTTTTCCGTCACAGTATCGAACCCCGCCATTGCGCTAAAATGCAAGGTTCTCCGGACAAGCCCATGCAGACAGCAGACGTCCTGATTATTGGCGGAGGCATCGTCGGCTCCAGCCTCGCCTACCACCTCACTTCCAACGGATGCCCCAACGTTCTCGTCCTCGAGCGCGAATCCGCCACCGGTAAGGGATCCACCGGCAAAAGCATGGGCGGCGTCCGCGCCCAATTCTCCACTCCTGTCAGCATCCAGATGTCGCTTTATTCGATCCCCTTCTACGCCACGTTCGAAGAGCGCCTCGGCTTTCCTTGCGACTACCGCCCACAGGGCTACTTGTTCTGCGCCACGAACGATAATCAACTCAACTACCTGCGCACCAACTATGCACAGCAAGTAAAAATGGGACTCAAGAATGTCCGCCTCGTCCCCGGCGACGAGATCCGCAGCATGTTTCCGTTGCTGCGCGCCGACGACATTCTCGGCGGCGCCTTCTGCTCCACCGACGGCTTCGTTGACCCTTACAGCGCCATGAACGGATTTATGGCCTGGGCCACCGACCACGGCGCAACGCTCTGGAAGAACACATCCGCCACCGCAATCACCCGCGACGGTGCCGGCATCGCGGCCGTTGAGACCACGCGCGGACCGGTCGCCACCAGAAAAGTGGTCAATTGTGCCGGACCGTGGGCCGCGTCCGTGGCCGCTCTCGCCGGCATCGACTTGCCCGTTCAGCCGCTCCGCCGCATGTTGGTTCCCAGCGAACCCTTCGACGAATTCCCCCACACCGCACCCATGATCATCGACATGTCCAATGGATTCCACTTCCGCCCCGAAGCCCGCGGATTTCTTCTCGCGTGGAACGATCCCGAAGAAACTCCCGGCTTCAAAACGGATTTCGATCCCGGCTTCGTCGAAAAGATTCTCACTCGCGCCGCCGACCGCGTCCCCTGCTTCGCCAATCTCGCGGTCAACCCCAAGCGCGCATGGGCCGGACTCTACGAAATGACGCCCGACCACCACCCCATCCTCGGCGAAGCCCCCGGCGCACCCGGCTTCTACCTGGCCAATGGCTTCAGCGGGCACGGCGTGATGCACGCCCCCGCTACCGGAAAAATTCTCGCCGACCTGATCCTCACCGGCAAAACCAACCTGATCGACGCCCGCCTCCTGAATTTTCAGCGCTTCGCCGAAAATCGCTTAATTCACGAAACCGCTGTGCTATAAGCGCCAGTCCCGTCCGGCCCCGGCAGCGGCGGATAAAGCTCACGGTACGCTGTGGTACCCTAATGTTTGGTGCGTTTCCGCACCGGGGGCATCTAATTCTCGTGCGTTCTCTCCGAAATCTCGTGCGTTTTCTGGTGGCCGTGCAGCTTCTGCCTGCGCTTGAAAGCGGGGAAGAAACCCTCGTGGGCGGGCAGGCTGTGCTCGAAGGCGTGATGATGCGTTCGCCCCATGCGTGGGCGATCGCGTGCCGCAAGCCTTCCGGCGAAGTGGTCACCATGAGTGAACCGCTGGAGCGTCCGTCAGAAAAGCATAAGTGGATGGCATGGCCGATCGTCCGCGGAGTGATGACGCTGGGATACGCGATGTCGCTGGGCTATCGCGCTCTGCGGTTTTCGGCGAATGTGGCCATTGAAGATGTGATGCAGAGCGAAACGGCCAAGAAGGATTCAGCTGTAGGTTCCGTCTCGCTTCCGCTTGGCGCTACAGCCGAGGTGGCTGTCGCCACATCTTCTGTTGAAGCCTCGAAGGCGAAGTCCCGGGAGAAAGCCGCGTCGATCAGCGGCTGGCTGGCCGCAGGGAATGTGGTGATCTCGCTGGCGTTTTTCATCTTCATGTACAAGTACCTGCCGCTGCTGGCGGCGACGGAGTTGAAGAAGATGGATCCGGCGCTGGGCGGACAGATCATGTTCAACCTGGTGGATGGAGCGGTGCGGTTGATTCTGTTCCTGCTCTTCATCTGGGGCGTTTCCCTGTTTCCGGATATCCGGCGCGTGTACGAATATCACGGCGCGGAACACAAGACGGTGTTCGCGTTTGAAAATGGCGATCCGCTCGAGACGGCGGCGGTGCAGAAGTACTCGACGTTCCATCCGCGCTGCGGAACCAGTTTTCTGATGACGGTGATGCTGATTTCGATCGGCTTCTATATGTTGATTCCGTTCACCACGTTCTGGGCGCGGTTCGCATCGCGCATCGCGCTGCTTCCGGTGATTGCCGGCGTGTCCTATGAAATCATCCGCTTCGCGGCCAGGCACCGAGGATCGCTGTTTGCGCTGATGACCGCTCCGGGACTGTGGCTGCAACGCATCACGACGAAGCCTCCGACCGATGAACAGGCGCAGTGCGCCATTGTCGCCCTTGACCATGCCATGGTGCTGGAGAAAGAGAATGGCGGCGAGCTGGTCATAGCGTAGAAACGCCGTCGTTGGTCGTTCGTCCTTGGTCGTTTCGCCGGAATCCACACCTGCCCAAATGCGGTAAGAACTGTCCCGGGAACTGGTGATGGGTTAGCATTCCCACTCTGGACAACGTCGTTAGTCCTTGGTCGTTAGTCGTTGGCCCCTCACCTCAAGCGAGTTACAGTTTCACTCAGAGGTGTGCGATGTCAGGATCATTCAAGGATTTGCGGGTTTGGCAGGAAGCCATGAAATTCACGGTCGAGGTCTATCGAGTAACGGCTCAGTTTCCACGGCATGAGTTGTACGGCCAGAGCCAACAACTGCGACGCGCTGCAGTTTCAGTACCAAGCAATATCGCGGAAGGCAAGGGCCACCGCTCTGACCGAGAATTCGGCCAGCTCCTTCTTCATGCCCGAGGGTCGTTGTTGGAAGTGCAAACGCAAGTTATGATCGCGCAGGATTTACAATACATGGGGAGTGAAGACGCGAACGGTCTGATGGCGTCGGCAAACGCCACAGGCCGAAGCTTGAATAGCCTGATCAATGCGATAAACGAAAACGCAGCCTGAAGCGAAGGGCCAACGACGAACGACCAACGACCATTTCATGTTTGAACGCTTAGACCAAATCGAGGCTCGCTACGAAGAGCTGACCAACGCGCTGGCTTCGCCGGATATTGTCAACGATTCGGCGAAATACCAGAAGACTGCGAAGGCGCACAGCGAAATTGCGCCCATGGTGGAGAAGTATCGCGAGTATAAGGACCTGACGCGCGGCATCGCCGAGAGCAAAGCGATGCTCGCCGAGGAAAAAGATCCGGAGATGCGCGCTTATGCACAGGAAGAGCTCAACAAGCTGGAGCCCCGCGTAAGCGGCATTGAAGAAGAATTGAAAGTACTGCTCCTCCCCAAAGATCCCAACGACGAGAAAAACATCATTCTGGAAATCCGCGCCGGGACCGGCGGGGACGAGGCCACGCTGTTCGCCGCAGAAATTTTCCGGATGTACACGCGCTATGCAGAAACTCAGCGCTGGAAGGTCGAAGTGCTGTCGTCGTCGGAGTCGTCGGCGGGCGGATTGAAGGAAGTGATCGCCATCATCGAAGGCAATCGCGTTTTCTCCCAGCTCAAATACGAGAGCGGCGTGCACCGCGTGCAGCGCGTTCCCGCCACCGAGCAGCAGGGGCGCGTACACACTTCGGCGGTCACCGTGGCCGTGTTGCCCGAAGCCGAAGATGTGGACATTAAAATTGAAGCCAAAGATTTGCGCATCGACACTTTTTGCTCGTCCGGCCCCGGCGGCCAGTCGGTAAATACGACATATTCCGCGGTGCGCATCACCCACATTCCCACGAACACGGTCGTGAGTTGCCAGGACGAGAAGTCGCAGATCAAGAATCGCGAGAAGGGCATGCGCGTGCTGCGCTCGCGGCTGTACGAAATCGAAATGGAGAAGCAGCAACAGGCGCTGGCGAAGGAACGCAGGGCGATGGTGGGTTCCGGTGACCGCAGCGAGAAGATTCGAACTTATAATTTTCCGCAGAATCGGCTGACCGATCATCGGATCGGATTTACCATCCACCAACTGGAAGCGGTAATGGATGGCAAGCTGCAGCCGCTGATCGAGGCGCTCACCACTTATTTCCAGGCCGAGAAACTAAAGCAGGAAGCCGCCGGAGTGGTTTAGCAGGGCGCCTGCCGGACAATGCTTTGAAGAAAATCCCATGACAGATTTGCCGTCGAGGCTGTCCTCGGTTCTAGGTGAGCGTTACACCAAGAATGCCGCCCGTGTCCGCGAACTCTCCGCATCCCTCAGCAACGCCCAGTTCTGGCAGAAGCCTTTTCCGTACGGCAACAGCTTCGGACACCTCGTGCTGCACCTGACGGGGAATCTGAATTACTACATCGGCGCACAGATCGCGGGGACGGGGTACGTGCGCGATCGCCCCCGGGAGTTCAACGATCCGAATCCCCCGACGAAAGATGAAGCCTTGCGGCGTTTCGATGAGGCCGTCGAGATGGTACTCAAAACGCTTCGTACGCAATCAACCGAAGATTGGGTTGCAGAATATTCCGGCGTGGGGACCGATGCCGAGGATCGACTGACCATGTTTCTGCAGTGCGAGGCGCACATGCAGCATCACATCGGCCAGATGATCTACCTGAATTATGAGTGGCAGCGGCAAGCCCAGAGCTGATCAAGATGAAATTCATTCCTTGAATTTGTTTTCTCTGTGACTCTGCGTCTCTGTGGTGAAATGATCCTGTGCAGCTAAGGCCTGCCCTCACCGCCGCCATCGCCCGCCTCACCGCGGAGCACGTTCCCTCGCCGCGCCTGAATGCCGAGCTGCTGTTGATGTTCACACTCTCCTGCGATCGCGCGTATCTTTATGCCCATCCAGAGCGCGAACTCACATCGGACGAAGAAACCCGCTACGACGCCGCTCTCACCGAGCGCGCCCGCGGAGTCCCAGCGCAATACATCACTGGACACCAGGAATTCTGGGGGATGGATTTAATTGTTACGCCCGCAGTTCTGATTCCGAGGCCGGAGACGGAGCATGTGGTTGAGACGGTGCTGGAGCTCGCCGCCGCCCGAGCCGCGGAGCGGCGGAAGAATGCAGCCCACGGCGTAAGCCGTGGGATTAGCGCAGAGGATGGCGAAGCTCCGGAGGAGCGAAAGAAAGCACCCACCCGCATCGCCGATATCGGCTCCGGCTCCGGTTGCATCGCCCTGGCGCTCGCCAAAGAACTCCCCCAAGCCGAAATCCACGCCACTGACATTTCTGCAGCGGCGCTCGAAGTAGCCCGCGCCAATGCCGCCCGCCATCAACTCGAAGGGCGAATTCAATTCCACGAAGCCGACCTGCTCGCCGGACTCCAAGAAAATTCCTTCGACTTCGTCGTCTCCAACCCGCCCTACGTCGGCGAATCGGAAGAAGATCAAGTCCAACTCGAAGTCCGCAAATTCGAGCCGCGCAACGCCGTGTTTGCCGGGCCAACAGGAGTGGAGGTGATTGCGCGGCTGGTTCCGCAGGCGCGCATGGCACTCAAGCCCGGCGGCTGGCTGGTGATAGAGATCAGCGGGACGATTGCGGAAGCAGTAAAAGAAATATTACGGGATTGGAGCGGGGTGCGAGTGCGTCCCGATTTGCAGGGCATTCCGCGTGTGGTGCAGGCAAGTACGTAGGGGCGTCAGAGGTGAACGTACCAAGGCGGCATGGTCTATAATTGCCCGCACCCATGAGCCTGACTTCCGGCACCAAGCTTGGCCCTTACGAGATTCAGTCGCAGATCGGCGCTGGCGGCATGGGCGAGGTCTATCGCGCCAAAGACACTCGCCTTGACCGCACCGTCGCCGTCAAAATTCTGCCCAGCCATCTTTCCGAAAATCCCGAAGCCAAGCAGCGCTTCGATCGCGAAGCCCGCGCCATCTCTTCCCTGAACCATCCCAACATCTGCACTCTGCACGATGTCGGCCATCAGGATGGCATCGACTTCCTCGTCATGGAGTTTCTCGAGGGAGAAACCTTGGCCGACCGTCTGCGCAAAGGTCCGCTCTCGACCGAACTCGTGCTGAAATACGGCATCGAAATCTGCGAAGGACTGGAGCGCGCCCACAAAAGCGGCGTGGTGCATCGCGACCTGAAGCCCGGCAACGTCATGCTCACCAAAACCGGCGCGAAGCTGATGGATTTCGGCTTGGCCAAAGCTACGCTCACCGTCTCGCCCGCTTCCAGCCTGACGATGACGGTTTCCCAGCCATCCGCCGACAACCCGCTCACCGCGCAGGGCACCGTGATTGGGACTTTCCAATACATGTCGCCGGAGCAGACGGAAGGCGGCGAGGCCGACCAGCGCTCTGACATTTTCGCGCTCGGCGCCGTGCTCTATGAAATGGCCACCGGTAAGCGCGCCTTTACCGGCAAGAACCAGGCCAGCGTGGTCGCCGCGATTCTCGCCTCCGACCCTCCGCCGATCTCGACCGTGCAACCGATGTCCCCGCCCGCGCTTGAGCAAGTGGTGAAATCCTGTCTCGCCAAAGATCCCGAAGATCGCTTCCAGACCGTTCACGACCTCAAGCTGCAGCTGCGCTGGATTTCAGAAGCGTCCGCCAGCCGCATGGGCACACCCGCGCAGGTTCGCGCTCGCCGCGTGGTGCAGAAGCGCACGCTGCTGATCGCCGCCGCCGTAGGCTGGGTTCTGGCGATCGCCGCACTGGCAGTTTATTTCTCCAGCCGGACCCAACTCGAAGATGCGCGACGCCCGATTGCCGCTTCCTGGCTGCCGCCCGGCGATGCGGAATTCGATGGCGCTGTGGCCGGCGCTCCGGCGCTTTCTCCGGATGGCTCGAAACTCGCTTTCCTGACTGGTTCCGGTTTCGAATCAGACTTGTGGGTGCGCGACATATCGACAGGTGCGGTGCATAAAGTTGAAGCCGAGCATCCAACATTTCCGTTCTGGTCACCCGATGGGAAAAACCTCGGATTCTTTTCGGCCGGTAAGTTGAAGAAGGTGGCTCTGGCCGGCGGCCCCGTGCAGGTGCTCTGCGATGCCCCCGAAGGCCGTGGCGGATCGTGGAGTCCGCGCGGCGTAATCATCTTCACCCCCAATATTTACGAGCCCCTGTTCAAGGTTGCGGAGGGCGGGGGAACGCCCGAAAAGATCACCGAGATCAAACCCGGCTGGACCCACCGCAACCCGTACTTCCTGCCCGACGGCGACCATTTCCTGTTCATTGTCCGCGACTCAACAGGAACGGGGCGCGGTCCCGCAGGTTCGTTGTACGGCGCCTCGCTCTCCGGCGAGCAGCCCCACCAACTGCTGGATCACGCCTCGAACGTGCAGTATTCCGAAGGATACCTGCTCTATCTTCGTGAAACCGTCCTGGTGGCACAACACTTCGATCCCAAATCGCTGAAGTTTAGCGGCGATCCAATTCCCGTGGCCGAGAAGCTCGACTATTGGAACGCCCGCGACCTCGCCGCCTTTACCGCTGCGCACGACACGCTGGTTTATCGCCACGCATCGTTGCAGAAGACGCAACCCATGTGGGTCGACCGCAGCGGCAAGGAGATCGAAAAATTTGGCGAGGCTGGCCTGTATCAGACGCCGAAGCCTTCTCCGGACGGCTCTCTGGTTGGCCTGGTAAGGCCGGATCCCGATACTGGCAAGGGGGACGTTTGGATCATCGACACCAAGCGCAACACGATGTCGCGCAGCACATTCGCGGATGCGTCCAACATTACGTACGCATTTTCTCCGGACGCGAAGAGAATCGCGGTCGGCACCATCGCGGGTGGCACCACGGGCGGATGGTGGATTCAGGCTGCAAGTGGTTCCGGCACCCAGGAGAAGCTGGAAAACCCAGGCACATGGGGGTCCGTGTTGAGCTGGTCGCCCAGCGGCCGCTATGTTTTCTTCATGGTGCAGAACAACGCCACGCGGCAGGACGTCTACTACGCCGATCTGGACGGTGACAAAAAATTAGTTCCTTACCTGACCTCGCCGGCCAATGAGACCGGCGCGGTTCTTTCTCCGAACGGCAAATGGTTGGCCTACATGTCAGACGAATCCGGAAGGTACGAAGTCTACGTAACCGCATTCCCGAATGCTGGCGGAAAATGGCAGGTCTCAAATGGTGGCGGGATTGGAGCTTCGTGGAGCGCGGATGGCAAGCAACTCTACTACGAGAACGGGGATAAGCTGATGCTGGTGACCGTCCAGAACGTGGAGAACTTCGAATTCGGCGCGGCCACTGAACTCCCGATGCACCGCAATGAATTTGCGTCAGTCGGCCCGGTAGCTCCCGGCGAACGCTTCCCCGCGCTGAAGCCCCTAATCGGCGGCCAGTCCCATCCTCAGGAAGTCATTCTCAACTGGACCAAGACCCTGAAGCAATAAGCCTGAAACCACGCCAACCCATGTGGGGACAGCCGCCCTCGACTGTCCAGAACAATAAGTGGGGAGGTCGTTGAACTTTGAGCCCTATCTCACCAACTCCTGCCCCAACACAGTAGGATTGCTGGCGCAGGCAAGTCCGGTTTCGAGGTCAACCACGCGGTCGCGCACCAGTTGTGCAATCTCGCCGTCGAAATATTGCATCCCTTCGGCCGCGCCGGCCTTCATGGCGTCGAGCAACGTCTTGCCGGGACGCTCGCCTTTCTCGATGCACTCCTGCGTGCGCGCATTCGCTTTCAAAATCTCGGCGATCGGTACCCGGCCACTGCGATCCGCCTTCGGCAGCAGCCGCTGGCAGATAATGTAGCGGAAAGTTCTCGCGAAGCGCTCCCGCGCAATCTGCTGTTCGCCCGGCAGAAAAGTTCCGACCACGCGCTCCACCGTCTTCGCTGCGTCCATTGTATTCAGGCTGGAAAATACCAGATGGCCGGTTTCGGCCGCTTCCAGCAACATCTCCACGGTTTCACGGTCACGCATCTCGCCCACCAGAATCACCTTGGGCGCCTGCCGCAGCGCGCAGCGCAAGGCATGCGCAAAGCTGGGAGTGTCGCTGTGCAACTCCCGTTGGTGGATGGTCGAACTCTTGTGGTTGTGCAGAAACTCGATGGGATCTTCAATGGTGATGATGTGATAATTCTTCTCCCGGTTGATGGTGTCGAGCAGCACCGCCAGCGTCGAGGACTTCCCGGATCCCGCCGGCCCGGTCACCAGCACGATCCCGTCGCGCAGATGGGCCACATCGGCCAGATGAGCCGGCAGCCGCAGCGAAGCGAGGTCGGGAATCGCAGTGGGAATCACCCGCATCACAACTGCGCAACTGCCCCGTTGGATAAAGATATTGGCGCGGAACCGCGCCACGCCCGCCAGTCCGTACGAGATGTCGCACGATCCGTGTTCGCGCAACGTCGCAACCGCCTGCTTGCTGTCGCCAATCAGATCGGCAGCAATGTGGCGCGTGTCATCGGGACTCAGCATCGTCAGTCCCGGAACCTGCACCGGAATCAACTGCCCATACACCTGAACCTGCGGAGGCCTTCCCGGAGAAAAAATCAGGTCGCTGACTTTGTCCGTGGCACGCAGCATCGCGCCCAGAAGAGCGGCCGTCGCCACCTTGCCTGTAGCTGAAGAACCATCCAAAGACACTGAAATTGCAGCGGTGCCAGATGCAGCCATTCCATTCCTCGTGCGAACGTGCTTTAGGGAATTGCAATGCACCACAGCCAGGAGGGTCGGCGAACCCCACAGTAGAGTGAGCCCAGTAGCTACAATTTACCGCGCAGGCGGAAGAAATCATAAGGGTGTTTAGGACATAGCCCTTGGTAACCTGCTTGCACGCACACCGCAAAAATGGGCGGCCATTTGGCCGCCCTCTTTTCGCTGTTCCAGCCCAATTTGCCTACTTCTTCGGCGGAGCCTTCTTCTTGCCAAACCCCGTCTCGACGGGCGAACCAATGCTTGCCAGCATTGCCTTGGCGTCCTCGACGTGGTTGCCGGTAGGCGCCAGTTCAAGGTACTTCTCGAAAGCCTCCTTGGTTCCGGGTGCAGCCACCATTTTGTCGCCCTGCAGCGTAGCCTTGCCCAGCAGGTTCACACCCTTCTGGTAATAGGCATCCGCTTTGGTCGGATCGGCGGCGATGCACTTGTCGAACATCGCGATGGCGTCATCGATCTTCCCGGCGTTGGTCAGCACCGCTCCAGCATTGAAGTAGTAGCCGGCCGCGCCCTCGGGATTCACTTGTGCGGCCTGCGTATAGGCCTTCACCGAATCGTCGAGCTTGCCCGCCTTGCCGGCGGCATCGGCCAGGTTGTTGTAATACGCTCCCAGTTGCTTAGCGTCTTCGGGCTTTTTGGGACCAGTTTCCATCGCCTTCTGCTTAATATCGATGGCCTTCTGATAATCGGTCATGGCCTCTTGCAGGCGCTTGTCTCTCTCGGCATGGTCCGTCTGCTTCACCGCCGCTCCCCGATAGGCATCGCCCAGCATCCCCCAAATTACATCCCGGGTTGCGTCGATCTGCGTGGCTTCCGTCATGGTCGCGACCGCGGCATCGAAATCCCCCGCCTTCATGGATGCGCTTGCCGCCGTGATCTTCTCGTTCAGAACCTTGACTGTGCTGTTTTCTTTTTTCGCTTTCTCCGAGGCTTCCTGCTTCTGCTTGAGCTGTTCCGGCGTTAAGCCCTGCCCCGCGGCGTTCCGTTCCTGTTCCTTCTTCATGTCGAAGTCCAGGGTGTTTTCATCCATCCCGAACGTGACTCGATTCTGGTAATAGAAGGGCTGCTTGTTGGCTTTAAGATCGTCCGCGGTCTTGTACAGGCTGACGTTATAAACGCCCGCCGTAATGCCCAGCGAAAAATACTCGCCCTTCTTGTTGGTGGTAAGGGTATATTTCTGGCCGGTGTCCTGGTTGGTCAACAGCAGCACACCATTCGCAATGGGGGAGCCGTCGTAGTCCTTGCACACGCCCTTCACCGACGTTGTAGTCTGCGCCAAACCGGCAGGCACGCAGAATCCCACCAATAAAACAATGAAAACGAATATGGCAACACGGTTCTTCATAGCAGCCTCCCGGCTCAAAACTAAAATTCTCTAAACTAGATTATGGAATGCTGGCTCACCATCGCATATGGAATCGGATCCCGGGCGCCAGCGGCAGCGAACGCTCTCATCCGCAGCACACAACTATCGCACACACCGCACGCCTGGTCCTGGCGACTGTAGCATGACCACGTTAAATCGAATGGCGCGCCCAGTTCAAGGCCCAGCCGCACAATTTCGGCTTTGTGCAGGTGGATCAGCGGCGTCACGATTTCAATCGTTCCTTCCTTCGTTCCTGCCTTGATCACCTGGTTGAACGCTTCATAATACGCCGGACGGCAATCCGGATATCCAGAACTGTCCGGTTCCACCGCTCCAATGTAAATCTTGTCCGCTCCCAACACTTCCGCCCAGCTCACCGCCGCAGCCAGAAAATGCGCATTGCGGAAAGGAACATAAGTCACCGGAACCTCGTGGCCGATGCCGTGGCCGCCCGCGTCCGCCGCCGGCACCGCAATATTCTCGTCGGTCAGGGCCGAGCCGCCAACGGCCCTCAGCGCCTCATTGCGAACCATGAGCTTGTCGTGAATCTTCAAGCTCCGGCAAATCGCCAGAAATGACTCCCGCTCGCGCTCTTCGGTCCGCTGCCCATAACTCACGTGCAGCGCCGCGGCATCATAATCGCGCGCAGCCAACGCCGCGCACACGCAGGAATCCATCCCTCCGCTGAGCAGGACGACCGCGCGCGTTTTGCTTACGTAAGCCATTTCGAGTGCAATCGACGGTTGACTATTGATTTCTGATGAAGGCGCAGGCCGCGGTTCTCAATCAACAATCAGCAATCGCTAAATCGGCAATTCCTAGACTCCCTTCATCGCCGGATCCCAAACAAACTTGTGCAATTGCAATCCCAGGCGCGCCGGAACGTCATCGGCCAGCATCCACTCCGCCAATTCCCGAGGATCGACCAGGCAGTGCGAACTATCCCGCGCTCCGGTCGCATCTTTGCGAAACGCCGGCGAAAATAGCACCGCGTTCACCCGCTCCGCCAGACGATGCCGCCGCGTGAATTCCCGCGCAAATTCATAATCGGCCCGTCCACTCAGCACAAACTTGACCTCGTCGTGCGTGTTCAGCGCTTCAAGATTCTCGACGTGAAAGGTTCCGGCCTCGCCCGAATCTGGACACTTCACATCCACAATCTTGACGACCTCCGGCGGAACGTGCTCCAGCGGCCGCTCTCCGCTGGTTTCAAGCAGCACGCGATATCCCGATTCCACCAGTCGCCTCATCAGCGGCAGCAACTCCCGCTCTTGCAGCATCGGCTCGCCGCCGGTGATCTCCACCAATCCGCCACCGGGGCTGAGCCGCCTCACCTCGTCCCAAACTTCATCCCCGGTCATCTTGCGCCCGCCCTGAAACGTGTACTCACTGTCGCACCACGAGCAGCGCAAATTACACCCTGTCAGCCGCACAAATACGCACGCCAGGCCGGCGTAGGTGGATTCACCCTGCAACGATTTGTAGATTTCGGTGATCTGCATTTGAAAGTAGCGCCGGCGTCTCGCCGGCCCGGCCGCGGGCGGACCGCCCACTGGACAGCCGCCGGGACAACGGCGCTACGATTCCGAATATTTCGCGGTTGTACTGTCGGTTTCGAATACCGTTACATCCTTCACCCGCACGCGTCCGCTCGTCACATTCTTTAATCGCGTGTTCGATTCATCGTAAAAATACTTGGCCAGGTTCTCCGCCGATGGATTGATCACGGTAAAAGGCTCAATTTCGTTGATCATCTGGTGATCGAGCCGCTCGATGACATGCCTCATCACCTCGCGCAGGTCTTTGAAATCGAGCAGCAGCCCGGCCTTATCGAGCTCGGCGCCGGCCAGCGTCACCCGGATCTTGTAGTTATGCCCGTGCGGATTCTCGCACTTGCCTTTGTAATTGCGCAGGTAATGTCCCGCCGCAAAGCTGTCGTCCACCGTAACTTCGAACATGCATCCCTCAGCGGCCCCCGCATAAACACAGGCCGGGCCGCATCCCCACTGAACCTCTATTGTACCGCTTGTACCCGCTCCCAATGCGCCCCGCACCGATTGCGCTTGACTCCATCCCGCCGCCAAATGTAGCTTGCCTATTTGCGCCCCTGCCGAAAAGGAGCACTATGCCGCGTCGCCAACTTTCTTTCCTGATTGTCCTCGCACTGGCCGTATGCACCAACCTAGCCGCCCAGAGCAAGCCCGACGCCCCCGAGTACGACGTCAAAGAACACTACACGAAGTACGAATATCGAATTCCCATGCGCGACGGGGTTCACCTTTTCACCTCAATCTACGTGCCCAAGGACGCCTCCCACCCATACCCATTTCTGATCAACCGGACTCCCTATAGCGTGGGCCCGTATGGAGTGGACCAATACCGCAAGAATCTGGGTCCCTCGCCCGACTTCGATAAAGCGGGATACATCTTCGTCAATCAGGATGTGCGCGGCCGCTACATGTCAGAGGGAACCTTCATCGAAATGCGCCCGCACATCGACAACAAGAAATCGAAAGCCGACGTTGACGACTCCAGCGATCTCTACGACACCATCGAGTGGCTGCTCAAGAACGTACCCAACAACAACGGCAATGCCGGCATCTGGGGCATTTCCTATCCCGGATTTTTTACCTCCGCCAGCATCATCGATTCCCATCCCGCGCTCAAGGCCGCATCTCCGCAGGCTCCCATGACCGATCTTTTCATGGGCGACGACGCCTACCACGGTGGCGCTTTCATGCTCGCAGCCAACTTTGGTTTCTATAGCTCGTTCACGCCGCAGGAAAACCCACAACTTCCGCCCAAGGTCTTTGTCCCCTTCGACTACGGCACGAAAGATGGTTACGAGTTTTATCTGAATGTGGGACCGATCGGAAATCTTTCCAAGTTCCTGGACGGCAAGAGCGCGCTGCTCGACGACCAGATGCGCCACGACACCTACGACGATTATTGGAAGGCGCGCAACCTGGCGCTGCACATGAAGAACATCCACTGCGCCGTGCTCACCGTTGGAGGATGGTTCGACGCCGAAGACCTGCAAGGTCCGTTCAGCACATTCCACGCCATCGACCAAAACAATTCTGGCATCTTCAACGCTCTCGTGATTGGCCCATGGGTTCACGGCGGCTGGGCGCGTTACGACGGTGAGCATCTTGGTCGCGTGGAGTTCGCCTTCAATACCGGCGACTACTACCGGAAGAACATTCTGTTTCCGTTCTTTGAGCAGTATCTCAAGGGCAAGGCCGATGCAAAACTGCCGAAAGCCTATGTCTTCGAGACGGGCACGAATGTGTGGAGGCAATACTCAGCGTGGCCTCCAAAAGAGGCTGAGGCGAAGACTCTCTACTTCCGCGCCGGCGGCGCACTCTCCTTCGATCCGCCCGCGTCGGATTCGCCCGCCTTCGATGAATACGTCAGCGACCCGGCTCACCCCGTGCCCTTCGTGAACTATTTCTCGCTGCGTGTGCCGCAGGAGTATATGGTTTCCGATCAGCGCTTCGCCGCCAGCAGAACGGATGTGCTCGTCTATGAGACACCGGTCCTGCAGGAGGACGTCACCATTGCCGGCCCGGTCTCGCCGCGCCTTTTCGTCTCGACCACTGGAACCGATTCCGATTGGGATGTGAAGTTGATTGATGTGTATCCTGTCGACTACCCCGACAGCAAGTTCGACGAGGCACGGCCCGACGACAAAGGCAGGCCGCAGGCCGACGTGCCCCCGGCGTCGTTCACCATGGCCGGTTACCAGCAACTGGTGCGCGGCGAACCCTTCCGCGGAAAATTTCGCCACAGCTTTGAAAAGCCCGAGCCTTTCACCCCCGGCAAGATCGAGCCAGTCAACTTCACCATGCAGGATGTGAACCACACCTTCCGCCGCGGACATCGCATCATGGTGCAGGTCCAGAGTTCATGGTTCCCGCTCACCGACCGCAATCCCCAAACCTTCGTCAACATTCCCGATGCCAAGCCTTCTGACTTCGTGAAGGCCACCGAGCGTATCTATCACGCCAAAGGAGAGCTTTCCGGCATCGTCGTAGGCGTGATGCCAACTCCGGCCACCGACGAACATAAATAGCGGGCCTCCGCGGCCGTTCTCGGCGACCTCCGCGAAAAAGCTTTGGGAGGCCTGCGCCCTAGACTCGCCATCACCCCTGCACCGCCCCCGCCGCGTTACAATGACAATCAATCGCCTCGCTTCTGGGGTTCTATCCGCTCCCGCGGGAATTTATCGCGAGGCAGTAAGGACCGGTCCACATGAACGTCCTATTGCTTTCCATGCCTGACTCGTTCGAGCACATGCCACCGGTTGCCATCCGGATGCCCAACGGTGCGCTCACCTCACTCGCTGGAAATGTCGATGCCCATCACCGCGTGGCCGTCGCCGACCTGATTCTGGTTCACCGCCAGGTCCGCGAAACCGTCACCCGTCTTGTCCGCGAACTCAAGCCCGAGGTTGTCGGACTCTCCATCATGACCTTTCAACGCCGCACCGCCGCCCGCATTATCGAACTGGTGCGCTCTCTCCAGCCTGGAGTCAAGATCGTGGTCGGCGGTTACGATCCCAGCCTAGCCCCCGAAGCCTACCAAAACATGGGTGTGGATTTTCTCGTGCGCAGCGAGGGAGAAATAACTTTCCGCGAACTATTGCGCGCGATCGAGCAGGGCACGGGCTGCGATAAGATCGCTGGACTTTCTTGTTGCGACGGTGGCGCCTGGACACACAATCCCGCCCGCCCGCCGCACCGCCTCGAAGACAGCGAAATTCGCCTGCCCAATCGCGGCGCCCGCGTGCTCCATGGATACACCTTGCTCGGCCGCCAGGTGGATGTAATCGAGACCTCCCGCGGCTGCACCTTCGATTGCAGTTTTTGCTCCATCATCGAAATGCGCGGCCGCAACTTTCACACCTATTCCTTCGATCGTGTGCTGGCCGACATTCGCGACTCGTACGCTCACGGAGCGCGAACTATTTTCCTGGTGGATGACAACATCACGCTGAACGTGAAGCGCTTCGAGGCGTTGTGCGAAGCGATTATCGCCGCTGGGCTCCACAAGATCGATTACTTCGTGCAGGGCATGACCTCGGCGATTGCCAACCACGGAGAGACTCTTGCGCCCTTGATGCGGCGCGCCGGCTTCCGCTACGTCTTTCTCGGCATCGAAAACATTCTGGAAAACGATCTCCAATTTCTCAAAGCGTCCGCAAAAAACACCGAGCGTGACAACGGCCAGAACGTCGGCAATGCCACGCTCAACGCCATCGACTACCTGCACCGCAACCAGATGTATGTCGTCGGCGGATTGATTGTCGGTAGTCCTGGCGACACCCGCGAGTCCATCCAGGCCAACCTCGAATTCGCCCGCCGCTACGTCGATTGGCCCTACATCCAGCATCCCACGCCCTACCCGCGCACGCCCATGACGAAAGACTTCCGCGATCAAGGCCTGATCATGAATGAGCGCCTCGAAGAATATGACGGCACCACCGCCGTGGTTCGTACCGAACACTTGCCCGCCGAAGAAGTCGAATTCATGCGCTGGAAAGCCGAGCGCTGGATGAAGGTTCATCACGTTCCAGTCGCGCTCAAGCACGACCCAGGATTCGTCCTGACCACAGGCTGGAAAATGCTGGCCCACACCTTCCGTGGTAGCTCAATCCGCTCCATGCTGGGGCTGGAGAGCGAGAAGAAAGTCTTTGAACGGTATCGGGAGATTCGGAAAGCGGAACGGGAGTATGTGTGAAGGCCACAAGCCTTCACTGATAGACTCTTTTCTGAGGCACGCACACATTGAAGAAGCCTGTGAATCGACCTCAGTCCCCGAAAAAAGGTCAAGAAGAAGCCTACATCATTGCTCGTACACGCTCGGTGCGGGAACTGAATGGTCTGCTTCGAGGCAGGCGCAAGAAGCCCGTCACGATTGAGGAGATGAACGCTGCTATCGTCCAAGGTGCGCTGAAAGGAAACGTCTAGGGGAGGCGATCAACAAGAAGTTTCACCCACTGGCACTCCTCACTCCCCGGCTCCTTCCGGAAAAATCCGCCTAGACTCCTCATTCACCTGCTCCGAAAAACTCCTCCACTACCCGCATCTCGGTAGTCTTCTTGTAATTCGGCAGGCTCTCGATAAACACCCGCCCGTACTGCTTCTTCAGGATGCGGTTATCCAGCAGCACCAGCAGGCCGCGATCGTGCAGTGAGCGGATCAGCCTTCCGAAGCCCTGTTTCAGCGTGATCACCGCCGCCGGCACTTGATACTGGAAAAACGCGTTGCCACCGTCGGCGTCAATTGCCTTCACCCGCGCCGCCACCACCGGATCGCTCGGCACCGCAAACGGCAACCGATCGATGATTACGCAACTCAACTGCTCCCCCTGTACGTCCACGCCCTGCCAGAAGGACGAAGTCGCAAACAGCACGGCATTCGGCGTCAGCCGGAACTCCTCCAGCAGCGCGCTCTTCGGCGCGTCGCCCTGCCGCAGCATGGGGAACTCCAGCAAGCCCAGCAGCCGCTGGTAAATGTCGTTCATCTGCGCGTAGCTGGTGAAAAGCACAAATGCGCGCCCGCGCGTAATTTCCAGCAGCCTGCGAATGCGCTCCGCCGCCACCGCCCCAAACTGCGGCGCCCGCGCATCGGGCAGATCGGGAGGGACATAAAACAGCGCCTGACTTTCATAGTCGAAGTGCGAAGGCAGCACCGTCTCCCGCGCATGCTCCAGCCCCAACCTCTGCCGGATATATTCAAACCCTCCGCCCACAGCCAGCGTCGCCGAAGTCAGCACCGCGCAATCCAGCTTCGACCACAAACATTCGCGCAGGATGGGCCCCACGTCGATCGGAGTGGCCTGCAAGAAAACGTTTTGCCTCAGGCTCTGAGGTTTATCCTCCGATTTTTCCGCGCCTCCGTGCCTCCGTGGTGAGTACCTGCCGCCTCGCCGCTCGATCCAAAACACTGTGTTCCGATCTTCCGACTCCATGGCAAAACCCAGTTGCACCTGCAACTCCTGTGCCCGCCGCACGAAATTGAAAACTTCCTCCGGCTTCTGCGCCAGGCCTTCCAATTCGCCCGCCAGCCGAGTCAGCGATTGATTGAGTGCCATAAATTCGTCGCCGTTTTCTTCCAGAAACTCGCGACGCGTTTCGAAGGCAAAACGTCCTTCGCCCGGGGGCAACAGCGAAAAAAAGAATTGCGACTTCTCCCGCAAACTTCCCAGCGCACCCGAAAGCCCAGCCGACATGAGGTGGTGATGCTGCAGCGAACCTTCCACATCCCGCGCTAGATCCTCGACTCGCAGGTTGCTCACCGAGATTCCGAAATAATTGCCTGCCACATCTTCCAGTTCGTGCGCCTCATCAAAAATCACCGCCGCTGCTTCCGGCAGGATCCCCGCATCCGGCGCGCCCTCGGCCTGCAGTTTGATGGCAAGATCGGCGAAAAACAGATGATGGTTCACGATGATAATGTCGCTTTCCATTCCCCGCCTGCGCATTTCTGTGATGAAGCAGCGTTCAAATTCTTTGCATTTCTGCCCAGTGCACGCCTCCGCGCGCGCATCGAGCTTTGGCCAAAGCATGCTGGTCTCGGGGAGTTCGGCAAGCTCGGCGCGGTCTCCCGTCGCAGTGGTCTTCTCCCACGCGGAAATCGCGCGATATTGTTCAATCTCCTCGAAACCGCTCAGGACGGGCTGATCGGTCAGGTCGTAAAGCTTCTTGCGGCACAGATAATTGTTGCGCCCCTTCATGTAGCAAACCGAGAGCCGCCCTGATGCTCCTTCTCCAAACAGCGCCTGCTCCAGAAAAGGAACGTCCTTATAGAAAAGTTGTTCCTGGAGATTTTTCGTCCCCGTCGAGATGATGACCCTCTTTCCCGAGCGGATCACGGGCATGAGGTACGCCAGCGTCTTTCCTGTGCCCGTACCAGCTTCCACAATCAGATGCCGCTTCTCCTCGAGCGCTTGCTCGACCGCCTGCGCCATCTGCAACTGCCCGCGCCGAAATTCGTACGCCGGATGCGTCCGCGCAAGCACTCCGCCGGGAGCGAAGAATTGATGAAGCGAAGCGCCTTTGCCGCCGGACGCGGAGCGCGGAGCAGGATTCGCTGACGCTGATTGGGAGCTTAAAGCCACGAGAGTCTCTATAATACGAGTTCCGGGCAATTTGTATTTCACAGCTCTTTCGTATTTCACCGCTTTTGTGGGGACGGCCGCCCTCGGCCGTCCAGACTCGAAGAGTCGTTCGCGATCCGGGGAAATGGGTCTTGCGACCCAAGGACAGCCGAGGGCGGCTGTCCCACATTAAAGACTCACTTTGACCCAACCCACTTACAACTCGACCAGCACCGTCGCCACCACCGCAGCCGGAGTTCCCACCGTCGCCATCGTGGGCCGCCCCAACGTGGGCAAGTCCACGCTGTTTAACCGCATCGTCGGCTCGCGCCGCGCCATCGTCGGCGACGAGCCCGGCATTACACGCGACCGCCTTTATGGCGATGCCGAGTGGCGCGGCCGCCACATCCGCCTCATCGACACTGGCGGCATCATTCCGGAAGATAAAGACTTTATTCCGTCGGAAATCTTTCGTCAGGCGCGCGTAGCTTTCGACGAAGCCGCCGCCATCGTCATGGTCGTCGATGGCCGGACGGAAGTTGCCGCGCCCGATCTTGAACTCGTGCGCTTGCTGCGCAAGACGGGGCGTCCGCTATTTCTCGCGGTCAACAAAGCCGACACGGAAAAGCAGGCGCATATCGTGGATGAGTTCCATCGGCTAAAGATCAAGCAGATGTTTCCCGTCTCCGCCGAACACGGCCGCGGAATCGACGACTTGCTGGATGCAATATTCGAGGTCCTTCCGCGCCAAGAGGCTCCCGCAGAGGACGCGAGAAGTAGCGCCGGCGTCCCGCCGGCTGTCCCGAGCGCGTCTCGCGCTCGGACCGAGCTACCCAACACTGATGTTGACGGTTCCGCCCCAGCCCAGGATGAGCCTGTCTACGAAACCAAAGTAGCCATCATCGGCCATCCTAACGTCGGCAAATCCACGTTGCTCAATGCGCTCACCGCCTCCGACCGCGCCATCGTCTCGCCCATCCCCGGTACCACGCGCGACGCTGTCGACGAAATTGTCGAGCGCAACGGCCGGCGCTTCCGCTTCATCGACACCGCCGGCATTCGCCGCAAAGGCAAAACTCACCTGATGGCGGAGAAACTTTCTGTTGTGATGGCGCGCAAGCATCTCGAAGGCGCCGACATCGCGCTGCTGGTCATCGACGCCACCGAAGGCGTGAGCCAACTCGATGCCGCCATCGCCGGCTACGCCCACGAAAGCGGCCGCTCGGTCATCATCGTGGTCAACAAATGGGACCTCGTCAGCGGCGGCGCGCAAAAACCTGGCCGGCCCTCGAAGGCCATGCGCATGCGCGAGAGCAAGCGCCCCGGCGACCGCGAAGCTTACGAAGAGCGCCTGCGCTACGATCTCAAATTCCTCAACTACGCGCCCATCGTCTTCATTTCGGCCAACACCGGCAAAGGTGTGGAGAGAATCTTCCCGCTGCTCGAGCAGGTCGCCACCGAGCGCCGCAAGCGCATCTCCACGTCCGCCATGAACCGCTTCATCGAGACCGTGGATTTCGAGCGCGCCTCCGTCCCCATGCGCTCGCGCGTGAAGATTCTTTACATGACGCAGGCCTCGGTCGCCCCGCCAACGTTCGTTCTTTTCACCAACCGCGCTGTGAAGCTGCACTTCTCCTACCAGCGGTTTTTGGAGAATCAGATTCGGGAGGCGTTTGGATTTTTGGGAACGCCGATTTGGATAAAGAATCGGGCGAGGAACTCGTAGGCTCCATTTCCATGTGGGGAAAGGAAATTGCTAATACCGGACAGCCGAGGGCGGCTGTCCGACTGCTCTGCAATCCTCATGAGGCGCCGTAACCGCGATTCCTATTCTCCCGCCACCTCCCGCCCCATGGTCAGCAATCCCACCCTCTGCACCCCCGCGTGGTGCGCCACGTCAATCACATCCGCCACGTACTGAAAATCAACGTCATCATCCCCGCGCACGAAGACCACTTTCTCCACCCGCTTCAGATAAATCTCCGCCAGTCGGTCTTCCAGATCTTCCCATCGAACCTCATCCTGATTGATCTTCACCGTTGGTGGCTGATCTTTTTTCGTCCACACGACTTGAATCACCACTGTGCGAGGCTGCGAAATATTCTGTGTCTGTTTCTGGTCCGGCTGTGGAATCTGCGCCGTCTCCCCTTCCTCCTTGTCCATCGACACCACCACCATGAAAACAATAATCAGCGTCAGCAGCACATCGATCAGCGGCGTAACGTTCATCTGTGGCCCGCGCGCACCTCCGCCTGCCATTGACATTGCCATGAAAAGCTCCTCGGCGACTGTTTTGGCACGCGCGTGTCTGCAACATCAGACACCTCGGACAACCGCAGAGTTCCCGCGAACAACGCTTGCAGTAGATGTGCGCGGCTCGGAAAGATAGACTGAACTGGATCATGGCATTCCCCCGGCGCACGGCAGCGCTCGCCCATTTCGCCGCACTCTTCGTTCTGGCCGCCGCAATGACCACGTCCGCACGCGCGCAGGACAACTATGAGATTCAGGTCTACGGCTCCGACACCGTCGCTCCCCGCACCACCATGGTCGAACTTCACTCCAACTTCACGGCCGAGGGCAGCAAGACAATCGTGGACGGCATGCTCCCCACCAATCATGCCGAGCACGAGACGCTCGAAATCACGCAGGGCATCAACAACTGGGCGGAAGTTGGCTTCTACGTTTTCACCAGCATTCAATCCGATGGAGGATGGCAATGGGTGGGCGATCACATTCGCCCGCGCGTGCGCGTACCCGACTCGTGGCATTGGCCCGTAGGCGTGAGTTTGTCCACCGAGATCGGCTACCAGCGCGCCGCGTTCTCTCCCGATACCTGGACGTGGGAGATTCGCCCTATCATCGACAAGAAAATTGGACCGTGGTACCTGGCCTTCAATCCCGCGCTCGACCGCTCCTGGCACGGTCCGAGTGTGAACCAGGGCGTCACCTTCTCGCCCAATGTGAAGTTCAGTTACGATTTCACCAAGAAGATTGCCGGCGGACTCGAATACTACGCGTCCTACGGTTCCCTCGCGGGCTTTGACGCGCTCCAGGATCAGCAACAGCAGTTTTTTCCGTCGATCGATGTGAACTTCGCACCACAATGGGAGTTCAATTTCGGCGTCGGCGTGGGCGCCACGCGCTCCACCGATCATCTCATTGTGAAGTGCATCATCGGACGCCGCTTCTCATGGCCGCACGGGCGCGATACGAAGTTGACGAGTCCCGGGCACTGAACAACTCCTCTAGCCGGGCGCAGGCATCGGCGGTGGTGGCTCAAATGGCGGCGCCGCACCCGGCGAAATTTGCGGTGCCGACGGCACAGGATAGAGCGCAGCGCTCAATGCGGGATAACGCGCCGCAAAGAAATAAATGGAGTATGCGGGAAAGAACACGATCACCGGCACGGAGATTAGACACACCAGATAATAAAAACCTGCAAACAGAACGCACCCCACCACGATCGCCAGTGTAATCGTGTAAGCATCCCAGGTCAGCCCAGCCGACTTCCCCGTCAACACCGCGAGAATTCCGAGCCCGATCGTTGGTATGGCAACGATCACCGCTAAGATAATCGATGCGAGTCCGACGACAATTCCGGTTGCAATGGCCAGCAGAATCTTCATTCCGATGTAGCCGGCGTAGCCGCCCTTCTCAGCCGCGATCTTCGGCCACAATCGCCGCCAGCCTTCGAATGCGCTGATGTTTTCGAGAGCCATCTGCGGCACCACAAAATCTTTGGTCAACACAAAAATCACGCCCATGATCACGAAGAAAAGCATCAACACGATGAACACGGCAATCCCGCCCAGAATCAGGCCGACCAGGTGTTCTTTCGGCACGTGAAACCATCCCGCTCCGAAGGCAAAAATTGCCGGAATCCCAAGCAGCACAACCATTCCCGCGAAAGCAATCAGAGTGTAGAGCAATTTCCACAAGAACAATTTCCATCCCGGATCCTGCCGGCGGCTCCAGCCCTCGCGGATGTGGCACTCTTTCGCCAGGATGCTGTCGAACAGAATGAATCGCATCACGCTGCTGATATACATCAGGACGATCCCGAGCACGATCCCGGCAATCACGATCACTGCGATAAGACCGCCCAGCACCGCGAAGTCAATCCCGTGCAATCCCGGAAATGGAGAGGAGGATCCGGACCCCGAATGGCGGAAAGAATTGAAGTTGCCGTTGAACCCGCCTCCGCCCAGTTCGCCGGCCAACAATCCCACGATCGCGAGTTTCGTCCATTGACCAACGCGGAAGGGCCGAAACAGTTGCTGCTTCGTGTGCTCAACGGCAAGGCTGATCGCATCCACAGCGGAGATCGGCAAGGCACACCTCGGCTCTGCAAAATGACCTAGCAGAAAGGTACTGCGAATGCTGCCGAGGATCAAATCAATTCGGAGAACAAGGCAGAAGTTAGAAGTCAGAACGCAGAAGTAAGAGCGAAATAGTTTCTGCTTTGACTTCTTACTTCTGCATTCTGACCTCTCACTTCTGCCTTCACTCGTACCGCAACGCCTCAACCGGGTCCAGCTTCGAAGCCCGCATCGCCGGAACCAATCCGCTGATCACGCCCACCACCAGCAGCACTGCGGTCGAAAGCAGAACCGTCATCATGGAAATCTTCAGGTGAATATCGCCCTGCCCGGAATCGTCTTCAAATAGCGGCCCCATCATCGGCAGCGTCCCCACGGCCCACGCGATCAGATAGGAAAGCAGCACGCCGATCAGGCCGCCCAGCAGCATGATCAGGAGCGTCTCCGCAAGAAACTGCAGCTTGATGTGCCGCTTCCTCGCGCCCAGCGCCCGCCGCAACCCAATCTCGCGGATGCGCTCATCCACTGAAACCAACATGATATTCATCACGCCCACGCCGCCGATGCCGAGCGTCAGCGTTCCAATAAATGCCAGCAGCACTTGCAATCCGATGGTCAACGCGTCGATCACCGGACGGAATTCATCGCGCCCGAACATCTGGAAAGCCTTGGGATCGGTCGGAGAAAAATTCTGTCGCGTCGCCACCGCCGCCAGCACCTGGGCCATGGCCTTTTTCTCAAACTGCGGCGCGATCGGCTCAAACAGCATTACTGCCGCATAGCGCGTGTTCCACAAATCGCCGGCCGTCGAGTAGGGAATCCACGAAGATTCATCGTCGCTCGAAAAATAATTGCTGAGCTGGATCTTGCGCGCCATCACGCCAATCACGGTAAACCGCACGCCGCTCACCGTCACCGTCTCGCCCACCGCGGGCCGTCCGCTGAACAGTTGCTCTTTGAGCCGGCCACCCAGAAAAATCACTCGCCGCCGCTCCAGTTCGTCGCCGGCGTCGAGCCATCGTCCCTCTGACGGCACCTCGTTGCGCATCTCGCCGTACTCCGGACAAACCCCGCGCACCGGCGCCGTCCCCACCATGCGGTCGCCGTAAGCGATCCCCGGCCGCCTCACAGTTTCCCGGCACACGTGCCGCACCAGCGGAGCGGTGGCTTTTACCATATCCACGTCGGCCTGTTCGACGACGACTTTCTGGCCCGCCCGCTGTCCGCCCGGCTGCTCGCTGGTTTGCGCCGGCCAGCAAATCACCACACTCTTGCCAAACGCATCGAAACCATGCACCAGCACGCCGCGAAAACTGCTGCCATACGCGATCAGCAGCGTCACTGTCGCAATCCCCCACACAATGCCGAGCATGGTGAGAAAAGTGCGCGTCAAGTTCCGCTTCAGCGCGGTCCAGGCTTCGAGAATGATTTCGAATAACATGAAAAGCAAAATTGAGTCATTGGGCGATTGGGCGATTGTCGATTGAAAAACACGCCGCGGTTGTCGATCACCCAGCGGTTTTCAATCACTCAATGACCCGATCACTCAATCGCTCGATCTTCCTACCCTCCCGCCTCATACCGCAACGCCTCAATCGGATCGATCGATGCCGCTCTCCGCGCCGGATACAGTGCCGCCGCTACCGCAATCGTGCCCAGCAGTCCGGTCGCGACCAAACCCGAAGTCCAGTCCGGAACCAGTCCCGCAAAAAATCCGGCATCGGCAGCAGATTTACCAGCGCGCAAAATCCAAACGCCACGCCCAGCCCGATGCCCCCGCTCACGAAGGCAATGATCAGCGCTTCCACAAAAAACTGATGCAAGATGACCGTGGCCGGCGCGCCCAGCGCCTTACGCACGCCGATTTCCCGTGTCCGCTCTCGCACTGCCACCAGCATCACGTTCATCACTCCGATGCCGCCCAGCAGGAGCGTCACAATCCCCACGGCCCCCAGAAAATACTTCATGCCATCGGTCATCGCCTTAAACGCTTGCGCTTCCTGCACCGTATCCCAGATGGGACACGCCTCTTTATCCGCCGGATCATAGCGGTGCATGCGCGCCAGCGCGACCCGCACTTCGTGTTTGCACGCCTCATGCTGATCCACCGATTTCGGCGTCACCAGCAATTGATCGAAGGTCGTCGGGGTCCCCGGAGGTTTGTCGGGGAAATCTCGCCGCATCGCAGAAAACGGCACGAATATCTTGTTCACATCCCACCCGTCATAGCTCGAATCCTGTTTCTTTTTCGCCATCACCCCGATCACAACGAAGGGAAAGTCATCCAGATAAACGTTGTCTCCGACCGGGTTGCGGCCGGGAAACAGCTGTTTCGCGGCATCCGACCCCAGAAATGCCACGCGCCTGGCCTCGCGCATGTCGTCCCAGTCATAAAACCGCCCCGTGCCCACGTCCAGCGTGCGAATGTAGGCGAATTGCGGATACGATCCGGTCACCGTGAACGCCGCATTGTTGAACGCACTGTGCGCACGCACGTCGTTCTGCTCCAACTCCGGGATGGCGTATTGGCAATCCGGAGCTTCCGCCTGCACGACCGGCAGGTCCTCATCCACCCAATGAACCACCCGCCCCGCAGCCGTTCCTCCGGCCTGCAGGCTGGTGCGTCCGTGGAACACGATCATCACGTCCTTGCCCAGGTTCTTCTGTTGCGCTTCCTGTCCCCGGCGCAGGCCTTCGCCGGCCGCCGTCATCAACACAATCGAAACGATTCCCCATGCGATTCCGAACATGGTCAGAAACGCGCGCAATTTGTGCGCCCATAACGTTCGAAACACATCGCGAAAGAGATCTGCCAGGCTCATGGCGCTTCTATGGATTGGACGCGAAAGGGCGAGGAACGTAAGCCTGCCGCGCCGGGTTTTGCCTTACAGTGTGGGGTACGCAGGAAAGAAGCAGATTGTTGCAGGAAAATGCGCCGCTCCCGGACTGATTATCGGGAAACGATTTTCTCCATCGTGAACAGCGGCGTTCCAAACAGATCGTGCGCGCCATCGTCGGTCCGCCGAAAGCCGGACTTTTCGTAGAGCCGGATCGCCGAATCAAGAAACGGAGTCGTACTCAGAAAAAGCCTCGTATGGCCGTTACTGAGCGCCCAGTCTTCTACCTGCCGCAGCAATGCGGCGCCCGCCCCCGATCCCCGAGCCACCGGCAGCACCGCCATGCCGCGAACGTATACGGACCCACCTCTTACGACGGCAGCCACGGTGCCGAGAATTACAGCCTCGCACAACGCGACCCAAACCGGACCTTCCTGCATGCGTGCAAGCACGTGCTCTGCCGCAAGAGCGGTCGCCGCGAAGCCGCCGTCTGTGTATAGAGGCCGGAACTCGACGAACGACTGATACAAGACCTCGGCAATCGCCGGAGCATCATCGCGAGCAGCGCGGCGAATTTGGATTTGCGTTGCCACAGGCATTGCTCTGCGTATTCGCGGCATTCCTCAGCGCACTCTGCGGTTAAGGCTTTGAAGCCGGACTCGCGACCGGCTCAATCCACGCATCGAACGCCTTCAGCGCCGACTCGCACTGCAACCGATGCCGTTCTTTGCGATCGCGCACCCTCTTCTCCAGCGCCGGCAAAAGATCGAACGTGATGTTCGCCGGCTGAAAGTTCTTGGAATCCGCCTGCGCGACATAGTGAGTCAGAGATCCGAATGCCGAAGCTCTCGGAGGCGGCAACAGCTTCTCCCCGTTCGCCAGGGCCGCCGCGTGTATCCCCGCCATCAATCCTGTCGCAATCGACTCCACATAACCTTCCACTCCGCAAATCTGTCCCGCAAACAATACCCGCGGATGCGCCTTCATCTGCAGCGTCTCCAGCAGCAGCGCGGGACCATTGATATACGTGTTGCGATGAATCTGACCGTAGCGCAGGAACCGCGCATTCTCCAGCCCCGGAATCATTCGCAGCACGCGCGCCTGCTCTCCAAACTTCAAATGATTCTGAAAACCCACCAGATTGTAGGAATCCGCCCGCAGATTTTCCTGCCGCAACTGCACCACCGCATACGGCATCCGCCCCGTCCGCGGATCTTTCAACCCCACCGGCTTCATCGGACCAAAGCGCAACGTGTCGCGTCCCCGCCGCGCGATCTCTTCAATCGGCAGACAGCTCTCGAAATAATTCAGCTTCTCCCAATCGCGCTCTTCCACCGATTGCGCCGCCAGCAGCGCATCGCAAAACCGGTTGTAATCTTCCGCCGTCATCGGACAGTTAATGTAATCTGCCGACCCCTTGTCATAACGCGCCGCCATGTACACCCGCGACATATCAATCGAATCCGCCTCCACAATCGGACTGATCGAATCATAAAAATACAAATGTGGATTGTGTGTCTCGGAAATATGTGGGTCAGGATTGCGTGGATCTAAATTGTGAGTCGCGGAAGTGTGTGGATCTGGATTGTGTGGATCTGGACTGTGTGGAGCGGGCACTCCTGCCCGCTCAGGCTTTGACTCGTCCTCGAGATGGGCTTTTGGGTGGCGCAGCGCTTCCAGCGCTGCGGTATCCGGCTCATTAAGAGAACCGGCTTTAGCCGCTGAGGTACCTGCGCTCAACCGCGCAATCTCCCTCGCCAGCCCATCCGAAGTCAAAGGCCCGGTAGCGATCACCGTGATCGCGCCCCCTGCCTCCTCAACCTCAGTGACTTCCTCGCGCCTCACTTGAATCCGCGCCTCGCGCGAAATCGCTTCCGTAACTCGTGCCGCGAACGCGACCCGATCCACCGCCAGCGCATGTCCCGCCGGAACCGCGCACTCCCGTGCAATCTGCAGCAACAGCGATCCCGCCCGCCTCATTTCTTCCTTCAACAGCCACGGAGCGGTATTTTCGGAATCTGACTTCAGCGAATTTGAACACACCAGTTCCGCAAAATCCGCCGTCTGATGTGCCGGCGTCGACCGCACTGGACGCATCTCAAACAACTCCACCTCCACGCCCCGCCGCGCACACTGCCACGCCGCCTCCGCCCCAGCCAGCCCCGCCCCAATGATTCGTACCCGACCGCCCATGTCACCCTTTCTACGAATGCAGAAGTCAGAAATCAGAATGCAGAAGTTGTAATGCAGTGAGATAGAGATCCAACCGTGAGCCGCGCCTCGGTGCTTACTTCTGCATTCTGACTTCTCACTTCTGACTTCGGCCTTCGCCTACAGAATTTCCCTAACATCCCCCACGCGTTTCGTCACCCGCTCCCGATCCAGATACTCCAGCAGCGGAATCGCATACTTCCTGGTCACGCCCGTCAATTCCTTAAATGCCGCTACATCGATTTTCGCCGACTTCAACTTGTACGCCGCCATCTGCTTACGCAACCCTTCCAGCACGCTGCGATGAAATACAAGCTCATCGGAAATCTTGATCAGTACTCTGTCCCGCAGCAACAGCGTCACAATCTTCTGCGCCCTCGACTTATCTACCTTAAGCCCGGCCAGCACTTCCTGCAGCGCCGGCACTGTCAATCCCGCCGACGCGAATGCATCCTCGATTTTCTTCTTCGATTCCGCCTCCTCATCTTTCATCACCACGCCATGCCCGGGCAGCCGAACTAGGTCTCCCGCCACTTCGATCTTCTTTTCTCGGACCAGCATGGCCGCAACCGCCTCGAAGACCCCCGCATGCGCCTCCGTCTGCTCTCGCAATTCTTCTTTGCCGATTCCCGCCACCAGCGGATTCTTCTTTTGAAACTCCGCAACCGCGTTCATCACTCTCAACTTCAACGCCTCGAGCGACGGGAAATGTAGAAACCGCTCGCCCGCCCACACTACCGCTCCTGTTCGCAGCGCCTGGGACAACTGCGCATCGATCACGCTCGCTGCCCAACCGGTTTCCGACACCAATTGAGCTTTCGAGATTCCCGCCTGATTCCCCCGCGCGATTCGCGCTACAAGAATGGCTTCCGCATTCCCGCCATCCTGAATTTTCAGGAAGTCGATTTGTCCTTTCATCCGCGGGATCGGTAGAGCGTCCAGTATCACTCCGCCTCCAATCGTCACCACCGGCGAAAATTGCCGGATGATGAACCGATCCCCCGGCAGCAGCAGCGCCGCTTCCGGCAGCTTCACGCGCGCAAATGCCTCCTCGCCAGGTTTCACCGGCAGGTGATCGAACAGCACGATCTCCACCACGGTCTCCATCGTGTACGAATGAAAATGCACCCGCGCCCGGTCCCGCAGCGCCCGCGGAGCCGATGCCAATAGTCTCAACTTCACGTCCACCCGCCGCGTCGCTTCGAATGTGGACCCTGGCGCCAGCGTCATCCCCCGCGACAAATCTTCCAAACTTGCTCCCGCCAGGTTCAATGCGGTCCGCTGCCCGGCGACCGCCGCTTCCGCTGCCTCACCGTGCACCTGCACACCACGCACCCGCACCCGGCGCCCCGTTGGGAACACTTCCAGTTCATCCTCGCGCTGAATGGTCCCCGCCACCAGCGTTCCCGTCACCACCTTGCCAAAACCTTTCATCGTGAACACGCGGTCGATGGGCAACCGCGCAATCGCACGAGAATCCCGC
This sequence comes from uncultured Acidobacteriaceae bacterium, assembly GCA_963715875.1. Classification (GTDB taxonomy): domain Bacteria; phylum Acidobacteriota; class Terriglobia; order Terriglobales; family Acidobacteriaceae; genus Sulfotelmatobacter. Next base: position 599,788 of record OY970281.1, read on the forward strand.
GGTTGCACCTCGGCCGCGGTGCGCACCATCGCGCGCTTCAGATCGTCTAACCCGGCGCCAGTCAGGGAACTCACGGCAATAATCGATTTCGAGTTGTCTAAGAACGTGCCGCGCAGAAACTCTTCCACCTCCAACCGCGCCACATCGAGCGTCTCCGCATCCACCGTATCGGATTTCGTCAGCACCGCGATCCCGCGCCGCACCCCGAGCAGTTGCAGGATGTCGAAATGCTCCCGCGTCTGCGGCTTGATCGCCTCGTCTGCCGCAATCACCAGCAACACGAGATCAATCCCGCCCACGCCCGCCAACATGTTGCGGACAAAACGCTCGTGCCCCGGCACATCGACAAATCCCAGCCGCAGCGTTTCCCTGTCCGCGCCAGCCAAATCCATGTGCGCAAACCCCAAGTCAATGGTAATGCCGCGCCGCTTCTCTTCCTGCAAGCGATCCGCGTCGATCCCGGTCAGCGCCTTCACCAGCGCCGTTTTGCCGTGGTCAATGTGCCCCGCCGTGCCGATGATGATCGATTTCATCCAGTTGGAATATTACCGGAGACAGCTACGCGGATGGAAAGTGGGCAATCTCGTGGTTTGACCTTCTCTGCGTTCTCTGCGGATTTTCATGGCGGCCTCTGCGGTTAAAAGCTTTAGCCTACTGCCGGCAAGGGTCAAGAGTTCTTAACCGCCGAGTGCGCAAAGAAAGCTCCAGAGACACAGCAAAGATCAAACCAGCTCGACAGAATCTCTCTACCCATCTCTCCCGCTAAATGCGACAATAGAGCTTCCCCATGACCACCTCCGCCAGCGCTGCCATTTCTCCGGAAACCATCCGCCAGCACGGCTTGACCGCCGACGAATTCGAAAAAATCAAAAAACTTCTCGGCGATCGCGAGCCCACACTCACCGAACTCGGCATCTTCAGCGTGATGTGGAGCGAGCACTGTTCCTACAAGTCCTCGCGTGTGCACCTCAAGCGCCTGCCCACCCGCAGCAAGCGCGTGCTGCAGGGCCCGGGAGAAAACGCCGGCATCATCGACATTGGCGACGGCTGGGCCTGCGCCTTCAAGATTGAGTCGCACAATCATCCCAGCTTCATCGAGCCCTTTCAGGGCGCGACCACCGGCGTAGGCGGAATCCTCCGCGATATCTTCACCATGGGCGCCAGGCCGGTAGCGATCATGGATTCGCTGCGCTTCGGGCCCATCTCAGGCTCGGCGGACGAGGCGTCCGCCGCTCCACGAGCGGTTACACAAGCCGAAGTGCACAAGAATCACTCCATCCTCGAAGGCGTGGTCGCCGGAGTCGCCTCCTACGGCAACTGTTTCGGCGTTCCCAACCTCGGCGGCGAGACCAAGTTCGAACCCTGCTATTCCGGTAATCCTCTGGTGAACGCCTTCGCCATGGGCCTCGTCCGCAAGGATGAGATTTTCTACGCGCGCGCCGCCGGTGAAGGCAATCCAGTCATCTACGTCGGCGCCAAGACTGGACGCGACGGCATTCACGGCGCAACCATGGCCAGCGAAGAATTCAGCGAAGCCTCCGAAGCCAAGCGCCCCAACGTGCAAGTCGGCGATCCCTTTCTCGAGAAGCTTTTGCTCGAAGCCTGCCTCGAAGCCATGCGGACCGGCGCCATCGTCGGCATTCAGGACATGGGCGCCGCCGGCCTCACCTGCTCCACCTGCGAAATGGGCGGCCGCGGCGGCGTTGGCGTCGAGATTGAACTCGACCGCGTCCCCCAGCGCGAAACTGGCATGACTCCTTACGAGATCATGCTGAGCGAGTCGCAGGAGCGCATGTTGCTGGTTGCCCAGAAAGGACGCGAGCAGGAAGTTTTCCGCGTCTTCGAAAAGTGGGGACTCGATGCCGTCGAAGTCGGCACGGTCATCAACGAAAACAAATTGCGCGTGCGGCATCACGGCGAAGTCGTCGCGGAGATTCCGAATCCCGCCCTCACCGACGAAGCGCCCGTCTACAAGCGCCCGCTCGCTCGCTGGGAACCGCCCGTCCCGCGCGAGATGCCCGCGCACATTCAACTGGAAACCAGCGGCGACCTCACGCAGAATCTGAAACAACTTCTCGCCAGCCCAAACATCTGCGGCAAGCGCTGGGTCTGGCAGCAATACGATCACATGGTTCAGACCAACACCGTCGAGGCCCCCGGCGCGGGCGATGCTGGAGTGATTCGCATCAAGAATTCGAATCCGGAAGCCCCGCAGCGCGGCTTGGCAATGGCTCTCGACGGCAACGGACGCTGGTGTTATCTCGACCCCCGCCTCGGGGCCATGCACGCCGTCGCCGAAGCCGCCCGCAAAGTTGCCTGCGCTGGCGCCACTCCCGTGGGTGCGACCAACTGCCTTAATTTCGGCAACCCCGAGAAGCCGCACATCATGTGGCAGTTCTCGCAGACCATCGACGGCATCACCAAAGCCTGCGAAGAGCTCGAGATCCCCATCACCGGCGGCAACGTGAGCTTCTACAACGAGACGCTGGGCGAAGGCATTTATCCCACACCAGTGTTGGGCGTGGTGGGCATGATCGACGACGTGAGCAAAACCGCGAAGATGCCTTTCGCCGCCACCGGACGCACGATCGTGCTATTGCGCGCCGGTGAAGCACCCGATATCACCGATGTGCACAGCGAGTTCGGCTCTTCGGAATACGCCAAGGAGATTCTCGGCTCGGTCTGGGGATATCCTCCCGAACTTGATCTCGAAAAGGAAGCCGCTCTGCAGAAGGCCGTCATCGAAATGATTCAGCAAGGCTTGGCGGAGTCCGTGCACGATTGCAGCGAGGGCGGCCTGGCGGTTGCAGTCTCGGAAAAAGCTTTCGCCAAGGGTGTAGGCGCGCGCGTGAACTTGGCGTCCAACGGACTTCCCGCGGCATTCGTGCTTTTTGGAGAAGATGCCAGCCGCATCCTGCTCTCGTGCGACCCGGAGAGGGTTTCGCGAATCAAACAGATAGCGGAGAAACACGGAATCACCGCCGACGTCCTGGGAGAAACCATTCCCGAGCGGCTGGAAATTTCGCTGGACGGGAAGATGGCTATTTCCGCGATGGTTTCCGATTTGAGCGGCACCTACGAATCGGCGTTGCAATCGACCTTGCGGACCGATGCAGAGTTGGTGGCAGCGGACTGAAAGTATAAGGCGTGAAGAACGGGCGTCGTTCCGTGGACGGCCGAGGGCGGCCGCCCCCACATGGACCGTGGTTGAAACTGATTGCTAACTGCGAATTGCTAAAGGCTAATTGCCAAATGCTGATATCCGACAAATTTCACGACGAGTGCGGCGTAGTCGCCATCTTCGCTCATCCCGAGGCGGAAAAGCTGGCATACCTGGGACTGCATTCGCTGCAGCATCGCGGGCAGGAATCGGCGGGCATTGTCACCTCCGACGGCCTCACGTCCCGCGTGCACAAGGCGATGGGCGTGGTCGCCGACATCTTTACCGAAGACGTGCTCGCGCAAATCCGCGGCACGCTGGCGATCGGACATACCCGCTACTCCACCGCGGGCGATTCCGCACTGCTCAATGCGCAACCGATCCTGGTGCAATCCAACAAGGGATCGATTGCCGTCGCCCATAACGGCAACCTGGTCAACGCGCAGCAAGTTCGCGCGCGCCTTGAAAGCCAGGGCTCGATTTTCCAGACCAACAGCGATACCGAGGTCATCGTCCACCTCATCGCTCTTTCCCGCGAACACACTCTGCCTGAGGCCATCGTTGACGCGCTGCGCACTGTCGAGGGCGCATTCTCGCTGGTGTTGATGAGTCCCGACCGCATCATCGCGGCCCGCGATCCGCGCGGTTTTCGCCCTCTCGCCATGGGACGCATCCCCGCTCTTCCCGGCCAGAAGCGCGACACCGTTGTCTTCGCTTCCGAAACCTGCGCCTTCGATCTCATCGGCGCCACTTACGAGCGCGACGTGAAACCCGGCGAAATGGTCGTCGTCGGCCCGGAAGGCATCACCTCGCGTTTTTATTCCTCCGGCGCGCCGCAGTCGAGTTGCATCTTCGAGCACGTTTATTTTTCGCGTCCCGATAGCATCGTTTTCGGCCGCGCCGTGCAGGCCAGCCGCGAAGAACTTGGACGCCAACTCGCCCGTGAGGCTCCCGTGGAAGCCGATCTCGTCGTTCCCGTGCCCGATTCCGGCGTCACCGCGGCCGTGGGCTACGCCGCCGAAAGCGGCATCCCGTTTCGCTTCGGCCTGATCCGTAATCACTATGTGGGGCGCACATTCATCGAGCCCAGCCAGAGCGTGCGCGACTTCGGAGTCAAGCTGAAGCTCAATCCCGTGCGCTCTCTTCTGGAAGGCAAACGCGTCGTGCTGATTGACGACTCGATTGTGCGCGGCACCACCAGCCTGAAAATCGTCCGCATGATTCGCAATGCCGGGGCGAAAGAAGTGCACATGCGCATCTCCTGCCCACCCACTATTTCGCCCTGCTACTACGGCGTCAACACGCCCTCAAAAAGCCAGTTGATCGCCGCCAACAAATCGGTCAACGAAATTCGCGAGTACATCCGCGCCGACTCGCTCGCCTACCTCTCTCTCGAAGGCCTGAAGAAAGCCTGCGGCGAAAGCGAAACAAATACCTACTGCTCCGCCTGCTACACCGGAAAGTATCCGACCAGCATCGTTGACGTTGAGGAAATCCAACCGGCCTCGATCCAACCGTAAATGCGCCGTTGAAGAGCGGGAACCACCTCGTGTGTGATGCTTTCATCTTTCTGATCGCCGTTTCATCCGCCGACAACTTGGCATGGATGTTGTCGGCCTGCTAGTCTACATCGTCATCGTCGTAATAATCGTTGCGGAGAATGAGGGCCAATGAAAGGTTTTGTCTTGGGAGTGGTGGTGACAGTATTGCTCGGAGTGGGAAGCGTTTGGGCGTATTTTTCGTTGGGAATGGCTCCGGCGGCGACGAATGCGCCCATGATGCCATTTGAAAAGACTCTGGCGCGGATGGCGCTCCACGCTCACCTCGAGCATGAAATGCCCAAGCAGACGCCGATGCAACCGACTGAACCAAACCTTCTGGCTGGCGCGAAGATTTACAAGGACGACTGCGCCGTTTGCCATGGGCTCCCGGGGCAGGATCAGGGCGCGATTGCGCTGGGTGAGTTTCCCAAGCCTCCCCATCTACTTCGCGGGATGGGTGTGACGGACGACGAGCCCGGTGAGACCTATTGGAAGATCGCGAACGGGATTCGTCTTACGGGCATGCCGGGATTTTCGAAATCCCTTTCGACCGATCAAATGTGGCAGGTGTCGCTGCTGCTGGCCAATGCGAACAAGCTTCCAGCAGCGGTGAACGCTGCGTTAACTCCTGCAGTCCCTGCAGTGCCACTAACGCCAGCCAAGCCGTAAAGGGCGCCGCCCACGATGAATCCCTAACTACCGGACCACCAGCCGTGTGAATGGGAACAAGTAGGCTTGCGCAGTCACGAGAAGTCCCACTAAGGCCGCGAGCGCCAGGCTGTGGAAGAAGACGTAGCGCAAAATGTCGCCCTCATGCCCGTACCACTCGGTGGCGGTGCTGGCCACGACGATGCTCTGGGCGTCAACCATCTTGCCCATGACGCCTCCGCAACTGTTGGCTGCTGTCATCAAGTTGGCGGAAACGCCGAGGTGTTCCGCGGAAATTCTTTGCAGGCTCCCGAACAATACATTCGAAGCCGTATCTGACCCCGTTAGAGCCACGCCCAGCCAGCCCAGCAACGTGCCGAAGAATGGATACAGCACTCCCGTGCGGGCGAAGGCCAGACCCATGGTAGCGTCCAGCCCCGAATAGCGCGTGAGATAGCCCAGCGAGAGCATGGCAGCGATGGTGAGGAGAGAAAAGCGGACTCGCACAATGGTCTTCCAGTAAATATGCGCCAGCTTCCATGGGGTAAAGCCCATCAGCAGACCGGAGATCATAGCAGCGAGCAAGATGCCCGAGCCGGTAGCCGACAACCAGTTCAGAGTGTAGACGGCAGCTTCCGGCGTCGGCTTGCTCACGACCGGGGGCACGCGCTGCACGCTCAGATGCAGACCGGGGACGGGGAACTTGGGCGCGGAGAGTTTGTCCAGTTGGGGTTTGACTGTTTTTGTACCCCAGGCAAAAACCAGGACGCTCAGCACCAGCCATGGCACCCAGGCCTTAATCACCTGCGATCTGCTGTGGCTATGCTTGCCGCGAGCTTCGCGCATGCCCTCATGCTCAAATCCCCAGATGCGTTTCGGCTGCCACTTCAACAGGAAGAGCGTGAGAGCGATCATGGACACTACGGAGGCGACGACATCCACGAGCCAGGGTCCATGAAAATTCGACACGAGAAATTGCGGGACGGCGAAGAACACGCCTGCCACCAGCACCGCCGGCCACACTTCGATCATGCCGGAGAAGCCTGCGAATGCCCAGATCAGCCAGAAGGGTACGAGAATCGAAAAGAAGGGCAGGATGCGGCCAGCCTGTGCGCTGAGCGATAGCAGGTCGAGGCCGGTGACTCCCTGCAATGCGATCAGAGGCGTTCCCAATGCACCATAAGCGACCGGAGCCGTGTTGGCGATAAGGGAAAGCCCGGAAGCCTCCAGTGGTTTGAAGCCGAGGCCGATCAGGATCGCCGCGGTCACGGCCACCGGCGTGCCGAAGCCGGCCGCGCCTTCGAAGAAAGCGCCGAAGCAGAAGGCGATCAGCAAAAGTTGCAGGCGGCGATCCTGCGTGATACCGGTCAGGCTTTCCTGCATGACCTGGAAGAGTCCGGCTTCGCAGGTGAGTTGGTAAAGGAAGATCACGTTAAGGATGATCCAGCCAATCGGCAGCAAGCCATACGCCGCACCCAGAACTGCCGTCTTGCCGGCGACACTGGCGGGCATGCCAAAAATCCAGATCGAGATAATGAGCGACGTGGCCAGACCGAGCAGCGCTGCATAATGCGCCTTCATGTGCAGCAGCGCTAGCGCTCCCAGCAGCACCACAACTGGCAGAGCAGCAATCAGAGTCGAGAGCATCCAGTTCCCGACAGGATCGTAGTTCTGCGGCCAGGGATGTCCCAGCGGTACGATTTTCAAAATCAGGATGCTGGCAACTGCTGCCGCTATCACTGCAATTCCCCAAGCCAGCGGGTTGGCCGATGTGGATGGAGTTTTTGGTTGATCCTTGTTTACAGAGGTCACGGGTTCCTCCTAAGGACTGGAGCGGTCCGGATCGATGCGCATCCTTTGTGGATGCAAGGTACGCGCAAAAGCTCCCGACATAATACTCCTCGGCAAAAAATGCGACGGGATTGAGGGCCGACAATCTTCCGAAGAGCACAACGGGGATGAGCGGAGCCCCTGGGATTCGCTCGAATCAAAAAAGCGGCCCAGGTTGCCCTGGGCCGCAAATCATACTGCCATGACTGAAATTTACCGCCGCGATCAGTGAGGGTTCACCGTCACTGTAACGGCCGGGTTCTGGCTCGAGTTGTTGCTGCCCACATGGTTGGTGTCGCCGTTGTACGTGGCCGCAATCGACCTCGTGCCCGTGGTCGTGAAGTTTAACTTGCAAGATCCGCTCCCGGTTGTCAACGAAACCGTTCCCGTGCAAGTCTCACCTGTACTGGCCAACAACGTAACCGTTCCCGTCGGTTTGTAGGCGCCGACGTTGAAGTAAAGGGTCACTTTGACTGCCGTTCCGCCAGTACCCAAGGTGACTATTTGGTCGAGCGAAGTGACCGTCGTCGTAGTCGCTGCCTGCGTAACCTGCAGCGTCACCGAATCAGTCGCGGTGGCGTACTTTATGTTGGATGGCTTGTAGGTGGTTTTGAGGGTGTAGCTGCCCACAACCTCAACCTTCCCGGCCGCCGGACTGTAGGTGAATGTGCCTCCAGCCGGTGTTGCGGTCGCATCCAGTTGGGTTGCGCCGAGCGCCGTGCCGTAGGGGATCGGCGCCGGGGTCGGCCAAGTGATTACCGTGACACCCTTCGCCGCAGTTGCGATCTGGGTGAGAGTGGCGGAATTATAGTTTGCATCCGCCGCCCACGTTGCCGTTACTTTGCACGTGCCCGAGGAAGCCAGGATGGTTAGCGTTGTCCCCGACAGGGAGCAGACCGTCGGAGTCGAGCCCGTGATCACTGCCGTGGAACTCGAGTTGGTGGTGGCCGTCAAGGTGTACGTGTTGTTGTACGGCGCAGGTGAGGTTAGCCCCGAGAACGACACTGTCGGTGCAGCCTTAGTCACGACTTCGCCGCCGCTCAACGTGGCCGAACTTCCACTGTGGCCGCTGTCACCCGAGTAAGTGGCCGTGATCGCGTCGGTCCCCACTGCGAGGCTCGACGTGGTACAGGTCGCTGTTCCCGGATTTCCGGTCACCGTGCTCGGGCTGCAGCCCGTGTTCGCGCTCCAGGTCACTGATCCGCTTACGTTGGATTTCACGCGTCCATTACGGCCCTTCAACAGACCGTACTGGCCGCTGACGGTTGCCGTAAACGTAACCGGTGATCCGTAGGACGACGGCGTGCCGCTGGTAGAGACCGTCGTGCTTGAGGTAGCCGATCCGATGCTGAAGTTGCCGCTCTGCGCGCTGGTCGCACCGGTGTAGTTGCTGTCGCCAGCGAATGATGCGGACTCGGTATAGGAGCCCGGAGCATCCGTGCTTGGCGTATAGATGGCCGTGCAGGTGATGGTGCTTCCGTTGGCCGCCCCGCAACTCGTTGCTCCGTAGCTGCCAGTGCCGTTGCCGTTAATGGATACGGCATTCGCTGTGGGTGCCGAGCCGTTGCCCGTCCACGACAGTACTGCCGTGATCGTAACCGGTGCATCCTGGCCGTAGGCTTCCGAGGCCGGACTCACGCCGGTAACGCTGATAGCGGCCGCAGCCTGATTGACGGTCTGGCCGCCGCTCAACGTTCCCGAACTGCCGCTATGATCGGCGTCGCCCGCGTACGTCGCAGTGACTGCGTCGTTGCCCGCTGTGAGGCTCGACGTTGTGCAAGTCGCCGTTCCCGGATAGCCCGAAACCGTGCTCGTACTGCAGCCCGTGTTCGCGCTCCAGGTTACCGATCCGCTTACGTTGGATTTCACGCGTCCGTTACGGCCCTTCAAAAGCCCGTACTGGCCGCTGACGGTTGCGGTGAACGTGACCGGCTGGCCGTAGGTCGACGGAGTTCCGCCGGTTGAAACCGACGTGCTGGAAGTCGACTGGCCAATGGCGAAGTTATTAGTTTGCGAGCTGTTCGAGCCAGCGTAGTTGCTGTCGCCGGAGAATGCCGCTGACTCGGTGTAGGAGCCGGGCATGTCCGTCGTAGGCGTGTAAGTGGCCGTGCAACTCATCGTGGTTCCGCTGGGCGGCATACAACTGGTCACGCTATAGCTGCCGGGACCGTTGCCGCCGATGGTTACGTTGCCCGCGGTGGGTGCGGGGCCGTTGCCCATCCAAGACAGAACCGCCGTGATCGTGGCTGGCGTGTCCTGGCCGTAAGCTTCCGTAGCCGGGCTAACACTGGAAACACTGATCGTCGTGGCGCTGGCAGCGACTACCTGGCCGCCGCTCAACGTACCCGTGCTTCCGTTGTGGTAGCTGTCACCAGAATAGGTTGCCGTGATCGTGTCGGTTCCCAGCGGAAGGCTGGACGTGGTGCACGTCGCGATCCCCGGATTGCCCGATACCGTGCTTACACTGCAGCCCGTGTTGGCGCTCCAGGTAACCGATCCGCTCACATTGGACTTCACGCGTCCGTTACGACCCTTCAACAGACCGTACTGGCCGCTGACGGTTGCTGTGAACGTCACCGACTGACCGATAGCCGATGGATTCTGGCTGGAAGCGACCGCCGTGTTCGAGTTCGCCTGCCCGATGCTGAAGTTGTTGCTTTGCGAGCTGCTCGAACTGGTGTAGTTGGTGTCTCCCGCGAATGACGCTGACTCGGTGTAGGAGCCGGGCGTATCCGTGGTAGGCGTGTAGGTAGCCGTGCAACTCATCGTCGTTCCGCTGGGCGGCGCGCAACTTGTCGTGCTGTAGCTGCCGGGGCCGTTGCCGCCGATGGCCACATCACTCGCCGTTGGCGCAGCACCGCTTCCGGACCACGACAGAACCGCAGTGATCAGCGCGGGTGAATCCTGCCCGTAGCCTTCAGAGGATGGGTTCACACTGCTCACACTGATCGAGGTTGTCAACTGATTCACAGTCTGACCGCCGCTCAACGTCCCCGAGCTTCCGCCATGTTGGGCGTCGCCCGAGTAGGTAGCCGTGACTGCATCGTTCCCCACCGCGAGGCTGGACGTGGTGCAGGTCGCGGTCCCGGGATTGCCCGAAACCGTGCTCGAACTGCAGCCCGTGTTCGAACTCCAGGTCACCGATCCGCTCACGTTCGATTTCACGTGTGCCTTGCGGCCCTTCAGCAGGCCGTACTGGCCGCTGACGGTAGCCGTGAACGTCACTTGAGATCCGTAAGCCGACGGCGTACCGCTGGTGCCGACCGACGTGCTTGAGGTTGCAGACGCGATGCTGAAATTGCCGCTCTGCGTGCTGGCCGAACTGCTGTAGTTGGTGTCTCCCGAGAATGAAGCTGACTCAGTGTAGGAGCCGGGTGCGTCCGTGGTGGGTGTATAGGTTGCCGTGCAACTCATCGTGGTCCCGCTGGGTGGCGCACAACTTGTCACGCCGTAACTGCCGGGGCCGTTGCCGCCAATGGTTACATTGCTCGCGGTTGGCGCAGAGCCGCTACCGGACCACGACAGAACGGCGGTGATCAGTGCGGGCGAGTCCTGGCCATAAGCTTCCGAGTTCGGGCTCACGCTGCTGACGGCAATCGATGTGGTGGCATGAGTTGCGCTGGTCGTCTGTGTGATTGTGGGCGCGGCGGCGTAGTTGGTGCTGCCCGCCTGATTGGCGATCACCGAGCAAGTGCCGGTGCCGCTCGTCACGGTGTAAGTCGCGCCTGAGTTCGAGCAAGACCCGAACTGGTGAAAGCTACTGCCAGGCCCGAGGTGGCGGTGGCTGCCACCGTGAACTGGCTGTTATAAGCCGCGCTCGACGGTGCGCCTGTAGTGAAGTTGATGGCCTGGCTAGCTTTCGTAGCAGTGGTCGTTTGTGTGACTTGAGTCGCAGCCGCCCAGTTTGTGTTGCCCGCCTGATTCGCTTTTACCGAGCACGCGGTCGTGCCGCTGGTCATGGTGTAGGTGGCGCCGGAGTTGGTGCATCCGCCCGAACTGGTGTAGGCAACCGCCAAGCCGGAGCTGGCCGTGGCCGCAACCGTGAAGTTGCTGCCGTACACCGCGCTCGAAGGTGCATTCGTGGTGAAGGTGATCGTCTGGCTGGCGGTAGTCGCGGTGGTTGTATCGGTCACCGTGGGCGCGGCCGAGTAGGTGACATTTCCTGCTTGGTTGAAGATCACCGAGCAGGTGCCAGTGCCGCTGCTCATCGTGATGGTAGCGCTACTGGTTCCGGAGCCGGAGCACGATCCCGAAGTCGTGATCGCGACTGCCAGTCCTGAGGACGCCGTAGCCGCCACGCCAAAAGTGGAGCTATAAGCCGCGTTCGCCGGGGGCGCCGTAGTGACCGTGATTGTCTGGCTGGTCAGGCCTCCGGTGGGCGCGAGGAAGTTGATCAGGCCACTTCCATTCGGACTGCCCCAGCCGGTGACCAGATCGAAGCCCGTCACTGCCGTGTACTTGCCGTTCGAGTTGCCGACGATATCGTGGAAATAAGTGCCATAGCTAGCGGTGAGATTTGCGGGATAGATGATCGGATTGAGGAACCCAATCACTTCGCTATTGGCTGCCGCCTGTTGATTGGCCAAGGCCAGATAACCGGCCCACATGGGAGCGGCGAAGCTGGTTCCGCCGTACACATTGGCCTGGCAAGCCTTCAGGTCGCCGCAAGTATAAAAGGTAAAATTCGCGTTGGCCGAGACGTCCGGGCCATTGCGCAAGGTCGTGGATCCAGCGTTCGATGCGTTGATTACGCCCGACAGTTGTTGCCACGAGGGGATCGCGATCGAATTCGTCGTGATTCCGCCGCCGCTATCGACCCAGCCGGTTTCCGACGACCAGGGGCCAGCCGCGCTGGCGGTCACCAGATCCGTGCCGCCAACTCCAACTACATACGCATCATCGGCTGGCCACGGTGCTGCGGAGCCCGTGCCATGCCAGTAGCCAGAGTCGCCCGAGGCGGCAAAGAAATTCTGGTCCTGCGTTCCCATCTGCTGGAAGTACGAGTTGAGGGTGCTGACGTCCGCCGTCCAGCCCCACGAACAGCCGATTTGTTTCGATAACGGCGCCAGCGTGGTCGAAACCATAGCGCTGATGATTGCGGTATCGGTGTTGCCCACATACATGTACAGGCCATCCAAGCCGGGTGCCATACCCCATGCCTGCGTCATGTCGAGATTTTGTTCGCCATCGTCGCAACTGGGATAAGTGCAACCGGTGGAAGATCCGTCAGTGGACAAAACGTGAGTTTTGGAAAGGGGACTGGTCTGGCCTACGTTCGTGTAGTAGGTGGTAAGGTCGGCCAAATTGGTGCCCAAATACTCGAACAATGCGACGTTCTGGCCAGTACCGGTGAGAGCGCTCCCACCGCAGGTGCCATTGCAGTAGTACGCGTTGCGCATGTCGCTGCCCAAGAATGAAGCCGAGGGGCCGGAGCCGGTGGTGGCATCGCCGATGATGTCATCGGGATTTATCCCGTGGGTCTTCGCATAATCGTACTTGCTGACCATCATGGGATGCGGCAGTTCGTAGTTGTTCAAACCGGAGACGTGCGTAAGCTGGAACGGCAAGTCCACGGTCGGTTCGCGATCCGGCGAAAAGAAAGTGCGCTTCTCGGTGGGATGCTGGTAGACGCCCATGGTCACATGGAAGGCCCGCTGAATGCTCGCCACCGAACCGGTAACCCTGAGATCTCTTTCTTCTAGGGAGCCGCTGGTGATAGAAAAGCCGCTGGCCTTGGCAAAGGCAACCAGGGCATCCCAATCGTCCCGGGTTGGACCGAAGCGCGCAGTAAACTCCTGCGGCGTGATGAACTGGTGATAGTAGGGGCTGGTGGGATCGTAAACTTGCTGAAAGAACTCATCCAGCCCAGCCTGATCGCGTAGCGGTAGAACAATATCGAACCGCATGATCTGTGAAGGCGGAAGTGCGCCGATGATGGCGGCCTGGCCATTGACTACCGCGTCAGGCACGTGACGGGTCAAGAGAGACGGTGATTGCGCCTGGCAAAGGACATTCGCCAAAAGGAAAATTGAGAGGATAAAGCTGGAGATGACGCTGAACCTGCGGAACATACTAGGCCCCCCTGGGACACACGGATTTTCCCCCTTTGTATTTCGTCCGATTTCCACATGGAAAAACGCAATGGAAATCGCGTTGCCGGTGAAGGGACGGCAGCGTGGGCAATCGTCAGTGTTGATTGCAATCCGGTGGGGCGAACTCAATAGGAACTATATTGAAGACGTTGCAAATTAAAAAAACAGCAACCCTGGGAAGCCCCCCCGAAAGACCCGGAATAGTAAGACACATTCAAAATGATGTCAAGATGCATCTTTTTGCGACAGTTATACCTAAGGTACTAGGCATTCCGGGGTCGTAATCGAGATCCTCGAGCGCTAAAAGTCCACTTTGTTGCGGGGCTGAACTGGCGAGCCGCGCCCCTTCAATGGAACACCTTATGGCACGCCCGAACGTTGTGCCCTTCCCGAATCCTCATGAGAAGGCTTCCAACCGATTCAGTCGATGCCTTGAATGCGCATGCTGACCAGTTGATCGATGCTGAGGTTTTGCAGGCCACGGGAGCGCAGGGCGCTGATGTAATCCGGCGTTACCCCGTGGATGCGCATGGCTACCAGTTGATCGGGGTCGGGGTGGGAGTAGCCGAGGCCCTGCAATTTATCGATGAACTCGGGCGAAACGCCGTGGATGCGGAAGGCGATCAGCTGTTCGAGATCCACGTGATCGTAACCGCGCTTCCTGAGTTCTTCCATCCATTCCGGAGTGGCGCCGTGAATTCTCATGGCGATCAGGGTGTCCTCGTCGGGTGAATAGCCGGCCTGATGGAGTTCGCGGATCATCTGCGGGCTGACGCCGTGAATGCGGAAGGCCACGAGCTTGTCGCTATCGGAAATCTTGAGACCGGTGGAGCGAAGCTCTTCGATGAAGGCGGAATTCACTCCGAAGATGCGGAAGGCGATGAGCTTGTCGGCGTCGAGATCGGAGAGATGCTCATTCCTCATCTGGCGGGCAAATTCGAGGCTGACGTCCTGCACCGCCATGCTGTACTGCTTGTCTTCGTCAATCGAGAAATCGAGTTTGCGCATTTCGTTCGGGTAGTTGGCGTCGGGCAGGAAGTGGAAAATGCCGGCGCCCTCGCCGTTATCGAGAAAGCCTTCGCACTCGATCTTGCCGGCATCGCGGACGATAGTGAAATGAACGTCCTGGCGGCCGGAGCGTGAGAAGTCGACGCCGGGAAACGAACTCGTGGGCCAGTCGGATTCGTGGCTGGAGTTTCCGCCGTGGTGATGCTCGATCAACGAGAACTCGACTTTGCCGGTCTCGTCGGAATGGCGGAGGGTCCAGTCGCCGCTGCGGACGTCGCTGCGATTGTCGGCATGGACGCGGCTCGTTCGATCCTTAGCCACCACGAACAGTAGGCCGAGAGCGAATACCAGAAACGCGAGGGTGCGGATCAGTCTCATGACTTTTCTCCTTGCAATGCCGCTACAAGTCGGCGGGTTCGTCCAGAACTCCTGCTTCTTTGAGCTGGATGAGCTTCTCCAGGGTCAGGTTCTTGAATCCGTGCTTGATGGCGCGGTCGATGAACTCTTTGGTCACGCCCTGGATTTTGGCATCGACAATCTCGTCAATGTTGAACTTGAAGCCAGCAGTCTGCATTTCTTTGATGTAGTCGATGGTCACGCCCTGAATCTGCATGGAGACAAATTCATCCACCGTCGGCTTGAAACCCAGGGCATGAACCTCGCGAACGAAATCGACGGTTACACCCTGTATGCGCATGGACACAATCTCGTCATCATCGGGCTTCAAACCCTGGTCGTGAAGGTCGCGAATGTACTCGGGGGTCACGCCCTGAATCCGCATGGCGACGATTTGATCGATGTCAAGGTGAACGCCGGCATCTTTCAGGCCGTGGACGTACGCCTCATTGACACCCTGGATCTTCATGGCGATGATCTGGTCATCGTCCGGGTTGAGACCGAGGCCGCGCAGCTCACGAATATATTCTGGCGTGACGCCCTGGATGCGCATGGCGAGGACGGTATCGACATCGGGATGCAATCCCTGTTCGTGCAGCCCGCGAACGTAATCCGGTGTGACGCCCTGGACCTTCAGTTCGATGAGTTGGTCAACGGTGAGCTCGCCGAGTCCGGCAGCCTTCATGCCATCGATATAAGAACCGCTGGGTGCGGGCTGCGGTGCGGCAGCCTGCGGGCGCGCGGGAGAAGGCTTCGGAGCGGGCGCCGGAGCAGGCGGGGCGACGGGTGCGGACTGCGGAGCCGCTGTGGCCCAACCGAATCTTGCGCCAGCGTGCACGATCGGCTTCGGATACGCGATTCCGAGGAGAGCATTGCCGGCAAATAGCGCGGCCGTCAAGCAGAGCAAACTGCCCGTGAGGCCGATGCCGCGGGCTCCCGACTTCAAGCCCAGTACGCGGAAGATGCGCTCGGAGAGCGGACCCCGATTGGCCGCCATCGCCAGGGTGGGGGCGCTTCTCCACTCTTCCATAAGGGTGAGGGCGCGGGCATATTCGACGGGATTGCCGCAGAACGAGATGGCCACATCGTCGCAGCAGTGCTCGCGTTCGGCGCGGATGCGCTGGTTCAGCCACCACACGCCGGGGTGATAGAAGAGCAGAGTTTCCACCGCAATCTGGAAAACATTCACGAAGGGATCGAGACGCTGGATATGCGCCAGTTCGTGAACGATCACCAATTGCAGTTGCTCGGGAGAAAGTCCCGTGAGGGCCGTCACCGGCAACAGCACAATGGGACGGAACCAGCCAATCACCGCGGGTGTCTGCAGCCATTGGCATTCGCAGTAGCGGATCGTCCGCTCGAGTCCGAGGCGGCGTTGCAGGGCGTGGCAAATCTCGAGCACGCGAGGACTCGCGGTGATCGAGCGCTTACGGCGCTCGCGCTCGAGGAGTACGAATCCGCCTGCCGATCGCAGGCTGAAGAGTGCGACCCCGAGCAGCCACGCTTCCACCAGCCAGGGCAGAACATCGCGCGAGGGCGAGAAACGCATTGGGGAAATCCCAGCCGCGGGAGCACTTACGATTGTTGGCTGTGGATGTGCAACGGAAGCTTGCGGCGACGAAGAGGGCGAGCCGGACGAACTCAGAAAGAAGAACGTTGCCACGGGCGCCGCGAGCATCAGCGCCAAGGCCGCGACCGCCAGCGCGTAGCGGCTCGACGCGCGACGGCAAAGCGTCATCAGCACCGCGGCCAGAGCCGCCACCGCCGTTCCCTGCCAGAGAAAATGCAGCAAGGGTCCATCCCAGGGAATGCATCGCGCTCGGAGAAAGCCAATTTGTAAGTGTGGTCATCGCCGGGTCCTTTCGTATTCGTCCAACAGGTGGCGTAATTCTTCAATTTCCTTCGGTGAAGCTTTGCGGCCGGCCAGGGCGTGCACCATGAGCTGGCTGGCGGAGCCTTCGAAGACGCGCTGCAACATGTCTCCGGCGAGCTGGCGCTTGGTCTGCTCGGCGGGCAGGCATGCTTCATAGACGTGCGCCCTCTGGGTTTCGTTTCGGCGAACCGTGCCTTTCGCGGTCATAATTTGCAGGAATTTAAGGACGCTGGTGTAGCCCATGGCCTTTTTTTCCTGCAGGGCATCGTGCACTTCGCGGACGGTGGAAGGGCCCCGGCTCCAAAGAACGCGCAGAATTTCAAGCTCCGATGCCGTGGGTTTTTGCGGAGGTTGCTTCATGAAACGGACAATACTACGAAGACGTTCGTAGTGTCAACGAAAATCTTCGTAGATGACTGTTTTTTCCTGTTAATCCGGCCCAACAAAACAATTGGGCCGCCAGTTGCGGCGGCCCTTTTAGCTAGGCAAAACTCCGGCTAGTGCGCTTTTTCCATGGCCAGCGCGCGCGGGAACAGGATGTTGTTTTCGAGGTGAATGTGCTGGTGCAGGTCCGCTTCGAATTGGGCCAGCGCTTTAAAGAGAGTCTGGTAGCTGACGCACACGTCGGCGGGCGGAACGTAGCCGTTGCTCGCCGCGCGCAATGCCCGCAATGCGTCACCGGCAGAGGCGTGCTCGCTTTCCATCATCGTAACCGGGCCCAGCACGCTGCCAAAGGGCGGAGGCAGAATGGGCTCATTCTGGATCACAGCTTCCTCCATCCTTACTATGAAAGGGAATAGCACCATCTCTTCTTTCATCAGGTGCATGGTCAATTCCTGTCCCAGTCCGGCGAAGGTGGCACGCATGGGCAGCAGTTCGGGATGGTTCTTACCGTGCACCGAGCACACTTTATCGAAGAGAGGGCCGAGGCGGGCAATTTCTTCGCGTGTGTATTTGTGATGGGTGTTCTTGATGTGCGCAATCACATCGCTCAAAGGCTCGATTTGCCAATTGCGGGAGGTCTGGGCCGAGCGCGCCTCCTGTTCAGCCATTTCCAGCGAATCCAGCACCTGGTCGATGGGTACGTTGGCCGCGCGGCACGCGTCTTCGAGCGAGCGATTGCCGCCACAGCAGTAGTCGATGCCCATCTTTTCAAAAATCCGGGTTGCAGCAAGATTTTCCAGAGCCACTTCCCGCACCGTTTTCTCGATCGTTATGCTCATTGCATTCTCCTCGCGGCGGCTCGATTTTCTTTGCGCCGCTCTGCATGTTTCTGAAGTTAGTGGAATGCCGGACGCGGGGCGATGACTTTTGTCACGGAGGAGATAAAGAGGTGCGAGGGATGTCCCGGGTGATCTTCTTTGCGCCCTTCGCGGCGTCTCTTGGCGATCTTTGCGGTTAAGAGCTCCGAGTGAGCTATTCCGAGGATTGAAGTTCGGCTTCCAGGGCCTTGCGGTCCAGAATCATCACGCTGCGGCCATCAATTTTCAACATGCCTTCGGATTGGAAGCGGGACAAATTGCGGGAAACTAGCTCGCGAACGGTCCCGATCTGCGATGCCAGTTCCTGATTGCTGGCGGGCAGTGTGACCTCAATCCCCTCAGCGGTGTTCTTGCCCTGCATGCGCGCCAAGCGCAAGAGAAAGGACGCAAGACGGTGACGCACCGTCGTAAAAGAAAGTTCCTCGATGATTCCGACCAAACGCCGCAACCGCGCACCCACCACGGCTAAGACCTTGAGCGCAACCTGGGGATGCGCCAGGCAGAGAGCCTGGAAGTCCTGCTTGCTGACGAAAAGAAGTGTTGCCTCGTCGACCGCGGTCACAGACGCGGGGTAATTTCCCCCATCGAAAACTGGAAGCTCGGCGACGGAGTTGCCCGGCCCCTCGATGCTCAGCACTTGTTCGCGTCCGCCGGCCGAGCTTTTGAAGATGCGGATGTGTCCGGATTCAACCACATAGAGCCCCGTGCAGGGCTCGCCCTCGGTGAAAACACTTTCGCCCGCGGAAAAATGACGTGGCACGGCGCGCTGCGTCAGGAAAGCGAGTTCGGATTCCGTAAGCCCGGAAAAGATGGCGACTTTCGCCAACGTTTTCGCGGATGTGGGCTTCGGCTCGGGCACGTTGGCAATTGTACTGGATCACCGATCCGGGACAATTGCCGCGTTCCTCGATGCACATGCTAACGCGCCTACTGTGACGCCGGCTTGAGCGTCACGCCGCGTTTGTCGTGGCGCATTTGAGCCGCCAATTCCTTGATTTCGGTCAGGTCGCGCTGCATCTCGCTCCAGCCGTACCACAGCGCGTAATCGGGACTCGCATGGAACGTGCCCTGAAAAGTTCTCATGCGATGTTCGAGATACATGACGAAGAGCTTCTGCTCTACCACCGTGGGCGCGTCGTGGAAGGTGAGCAGGTTCGGAAATGGATACGCATAGTTGGCCGGCTTGGGCACGATGCCGTCTTTGTAGAGATCGGCAACGATGTGGATCGCCTCAGCCATCAGGTGGTCGGCGTTGCGGATCATGTCATCGCCCAATTCCAGTTGCTGCTTGGCGAAGTTACCGGAGTGGCACTGATTGCAGGTCTTCAGCATTTTGTCGCGCTCGCGTTGCCAGTCTTCCTGCGTGAGGCGGGCAAGGTCGGCAGCTTTCACCGTGGCGACCAGCGCGGTGGGCTGGCCTTCGGGATCAAGCACGCCCAGCGCCTGCAAAATGGTGGCGCGGTCAGCGGCCCACTGCTTGTCTTCGGGCAGCGGCAACCGGACGGCGAGGAACCCCCAGGCGGTGCGCACTTCATGATTTCCGTCTTGCATGTGGCAGGTCTGGCAGGTGGGCGCGGCCGCATCGGCGGGGAGCACGTGCTTTTGCTTCAGATCATTCCGCACCCCGTGCTTGGATGACGAATACATCTCCCACTGAGGATGATCGAAGCCCATGTGGCAAGTCTCGCAAGCCTGCGGCTGGCGCGCTTCTTCGACCGAGAACGTGTGGCGGGTGTGGCAGGCGTCGCATTGTGCCGCGCCGAATTCCGTGCCTGCGCCGTTCTGGCGAAGCTCGAGCACTTCCATCAGAGTCTTGTCGCCGATCTTGTGGCATGCGCCGCAGCCCTTTTCACCCTGGGTCATCGCCATCGGCTGCCAGTGAATCGTGGGCATCGCCTTCATGGCAGCCCACGCGATCGCATGCTTTCCCTTGTGAAATTGCGCTACCTGCGTCTCGTGACACTGCGCGCAGGTTTCGGGCGTGGGAATCTTCACCTTTGATACATCGGCGGCCGAGCTGTGCTGGTCACCGTGGCAATTTACGCACGTGACCTCTACGCTGCTGTGCTTGCTGAGTTTCCAGTCGGAAACGATGTTCGGCGTTATTTTAGTGTGGCATTCGATGCATTGCGCCGGCGTGGTTGCCGGTTGCGCAGAGAGTTGTCTGGGAGTGAAGAAGAACGACGCGACCATCAAAAGAGAAAACAACGAGGCAGTTCGGGATAAAACAGACGGCACGGACATAGGCACCTCCTGCAGCAGGCGAATTATAGGACGAAGATGCCTCGGAGTGCAGTGATTCTTGTCGCACTGAATCAAGTTGCCTGTAATATTTCCCGAAATTTCCCGATTAGGAACGTCGAGCGCGAGGTGGCTTGAACTTCCGTCCGACGAAGCGCGTGAGTATGGCTGCAGGCGAGAATTGGAGTGGAGATTGTCAGTTCAACATTCGGAGCGACGCCTAGCCCTATGGCGCGGGAATCTGAATGTTGGAAACGATATTCGAGTAGCTACTTTCCTCGTTACTCGTATTCACAGCCGTGGTGGCGTAGCAGTAGGACTTGCCGTCCACGACCGAAGAGTCCGTGTATAGCGTGCCTGTATTCAGCTGGGCGTTGATCTTGGAGAAAGATCCACACGAAGAGGAAGAGTAGAGCGCGCGATAAATGTTATAGCCGGAAATGTCCTGCGAAGTGCTGGCGATCCACGACAAATTTGCGGAATGAGTCGGCGCCGGTGATCCAGTCCCCGTCAGGTTTTCTGTGGTGGTGGAAGGTTGGGCGTTGCTGGTAAAGGTCAGCGTGGCCGAGGCCCCACCCGTGCTTTGCGGGCTGAAAGTGACCGTATACGAAACGCTCTGGCCGTTGGGAATCGTCACCGGCAGCGAAAGCCCACTCACGGTGAATACCGAATTGTTGGTGCTGGCTGCCGTGACGGTAACACTCGCGCCGCTGGCGGTGAGGGTTCCGGTCGCGGTCCCGCTGGTGCCTACGACCACGCTGCCCACACCAAGTGTTGAGGGAGACGCGCTGAGTTGCCCCGTCGCCGCCGTGCCATCTCCCGACACTGGAATCGTCAGTGTTGGGTCGGATGCGGTGGATGTGACCGTGACGTTGCCGCTCACGCTTCCGGTTGAGTTCGGAGCAAAGGTGACGCTAAAGGTGGCGCTCTGTCCGGACGCCAGGTTCAGCGGCGTCGAGATTCCATTGAAACTGAACCCACCGCCGCTGATCGCAACCTTAGAAATCGTGATGCTCTCGCCACCAGTGTTCGTCAGCGTTTCTGACAGGGACTGATTTCCTCCCACGGTCACACTGCCGAAGCTAAGGCTCGTCGGATTCGCGGCCAGCGTGCCGGCGGCAACTCCCGTACCCGATAACCCCACGGTCAGCGGGGAATTGGTTGCGTCGGACGTGACGGTGAGCGTGCCGCTCGCGCTGCCCGTCGAGTTTGGGGTGAACGTGACATTAAAGGTCGCGCTCTGCCCTGCGGTCAGCGTTACCGGAGTTGTGATTCCACTGAAGCTGAATGCGCTTCCAGTAGTTGCGACTGCAGAAATGGTGACGCTCTCGCCGCCCGTGTTGGTAACGGTCTCGGAAAGCGATTGATTGCTTCCCACGGTCACGCTGCCGAAGCTGAGACTGGTTGGGTTCGCCGCCAGATCGCCGGCGGCAACTCCCGTGCCCGTCAGGGCCACGGTGAGTGAAGGATTAGAACCGTCTGACGTGATCGTGACCGTTCCGCTGGCGCTGCCCGATGACTGGGGCGCGAAAGTTACGACAAAGGTTGTTGTCTGCGACGGGCTGAGCGTGATCGGCGTGGTGATTCCGCTGAGCTGAAATCCTGTGCCCTTGATCGAAGCCTGCGAGATGTTGACGCTCGTTCCGCCGGTGTTGGTGAGGGTGACCGTCTGGGGCTGGGTCGATCCAACGGTCACACTGCCGAAGCTGAGGCTGGACGGACTGGGTGTGAGCTGTCCGGTTGCGCCCACCGTGCCTGTTCCGGAAAGAGAAAGCGTGGTCTGAACATTGGATGCGTCGCTGGTGATGGTAGCGGTCGCGCTGAAAGCGCCAGTCGCATTGGGACTGAAGGTAATGCTGATCGGAGTGCTTTGTCCCGCAGCGAGAGTTACTGGAAGGCTGGGCGCGCTCAAAGAAAAATACTGGGTCGAGAGGGCGATGCCGCTGATGGTGACCGATGCCGGCCCGGAGTTGGTGGCCGTTACAGTCTGAGACGCATTGTCGCCCGCTTCTACATTGCCGAAATCCAGTGTCGTCGTATTTAAAGATAAGGTGCTGGATTGATCTTGCGTCGAAGATGGAGAGGATCCCCCCGAACTCAGGCCCTGGCAACCGGAAAGGAAAATCAGGCTGGCTAAAAGAATCGCAGCTGCCGCCGTCTTACCGAAGTGTTTCGAGGAAATCTTTCGTGCGACTTTCTTCGACATAGTCTGGCATGAAACCGCTCCCAAACTACGTGTCTGTGATTGGGGGACGGCTCAACCTTGTTAGTCTCATGCCCGGGCGGGAATTCAGATAGATACCAGAGGTACATACTGCCAACGGCCAGCCGGTCAGTCCCGGCGCCAGCGGCGGGATTTGCCGGCTTGCCGATACGACCAAAAGTACGTTGCCGCGGATAGAAGCGACGCCCAGCGCGCCTGGAGGTTCGGGTGTTGCGATGTTGCAAGCACGCAGCAAAAGTTGCAAACTCTTGCACAGTATCTGAAGGGAACTGGCTTGCAGCTTGGGAGGAAGTGCATGACCTGGACTGCGATCGCGGGCTGAGCTTGTAACTGGGCCGCTTATCCTTCTTCCACAGGTTACGAATGGATCGGTCGGCTCTCGGGAACTCTGCTCGACGGCAACTAGGCCCGCTAGTGGTCTAATCTGGCGTTAATTCGCTATGGCTGTGATAAAGCTGTGATAAATAAGGTCGGAATTTCAGTCGGCGACTTCCTTGCGCCGCTCGCCGGTTTTGCCGAAGAGATCGGTTGTCCGGCAGAATCTTAATGTTGCAAAGGTTTGCAATATCGACTATGCAAGTCACCGCAATATATGACGCAAATCACTTGACGGTTTTTCCGTCTCGGGCTATTATTTGCAAGTCAGGGTTTCACCTTAAATAGTGTTTGGGCCCTCCTAAATGTCTCCCCTTCGAGACGCTGACTCTGTGTAGGTAACGATCAACGAACGCATCGCAACTAGATCGTAAGACGTAATGCGTTCTTAGCAACACTAGCCGTCCCCCCGGTTATCCCCCGCTTACTCATGGCCATCGGTCTCGGCGTTTGAGATCGCTGGAACAACCTATATCTATAGCACTATTTTGGGGTCACTCGAGAGATGTGACCTAGAGGGCGAAGCTACGGCCATGAACACCGCAATCTGCCAGGCTCCTGAACAGGCACTCATCCCCGGCGCGGAATCCCAGAGCTGGTATGCGATTCATACCTTCGCCCGGCACGAAAAACTTGTGGTGCAGCGCCTCGCTGAGCGAGGCGTGGAAACGTTTCTGCCCGTCGTGACTGAAGTCCATCGCTGGAGCGACCGCAAGAAATCTGTCCAGCTTCCATTATTCAGTTGCTACGTGTTCGCTAAGTTCGTACCCAATCGCGCGGAGCGGCTGCGGCTGCTGCGTGTCGATGGAGTGCTCAGCCTGATCGGCAGCCAGGGCGAAGGTAGCCCAATCCCGAACGAACAGATAGATGCTGTTAGGACCCTGGTGGCGGGGGCGCTGCCCTGGTCGTCATATCCTTTCCTGAAGATCGGGCAACGCGTGCGCATTCGCAGCGGCGCCATGGATGGCGTGGAAGGAATCCTGGTTTCCCGCAATGGAAGCAGTACCCTCGTGATCTCCGTGGACGCGATCCAAAGATCGCTGGCGGTATGCGTCGAGGGATATCTGGTCGAACCCGCCTAAGACTTCAGAAAATATCCGCTAGAAACTTTCGAGCAGTCCTTAACTCCTCCTTACCTGAAGGAGCCTTTACCGTGGAAGAAGAGATGACCGAAACAGTCCGCTTGCTGGTAGTAAGTCGGGAGTCGGCCGTTCTTCGTTCGCTGTGGTCGATTGCCGACGCGCACGCATGGCACGTGGAAATTGCGGTGAGTGCTTGGGATGCCATGGAACGGGCCCAATCGGGCGCAGCTCCGCATCTGCTCTTGCTTGATCTCTCGCGCGGCGAGGTTGCCGCCCTGCATCTGCTGCGCTGGCTGGCAAGAACTCGCCCCGAGCTGCCGGTAATCGTAATTTGCCACCCCGAAGACGCTGCCCGGAATTCGGAAGCGACCCGGCTGGAAGCGCGTGAAGTTCTGATCCGGCCCTTCGATGAAATGAGACTGGAAGCGGCCATCAGCCGGCATCTGGTCTCGCCGGAAAATGCTCATGCCGAGCTCGACAGCCAGGACATCGAGCAGATCGGTCCTGACTCCTTTTTTGTCTGTGCCGGCCCGGTCACGCAAAAACTGCGGGCCCGCGCGGAGCTGCTGGCCGAGGCCGATGTTCCAGCGCTGATCCTCGGAGAACCGGGCAGCGGCAAAGAGACCACTGCGCGGCTGATCCACAAACTTTCCGTTCGCTCCGGCTTTCGGTTCCTCAAGGTGAATTGCGCGGACATGCCCGCGGATTTGCTGGAGGGCGAGTTGTTCGGCAGCGGTGGAAGCTCATCCTTCGGCAGCAGCCGGATGAGTGCAGGCAAGTTCGAGCGGGCCGACAAGGGCACGATCTTCCTGGATGAGATTGGGGCAATGCCGCTGAGCCTGCAGGCTCGGCTGATGCAGGTTCTGCAGGAGAAAGCGCTGACCCGGCCCGGCACAAGCCAAACCGTCTCCGCCGATGTGCGCGTGCTCGCCGCCACCGGCTCCGAGGTGGAGCGCTTGCTGGCGGAAAGAAAGCTGCGCGAGGATTTGTATTATCGCCTCAGTGCGTTTACCGTTCATGTATCTCCGTTACGCCAACGCAGAAGCGAGATCAAAGTCCTGCTGCGCCACATGATGCATAAACTGGCGCGGCACTTTGGACTTCCGCCGCGCGAGTTCTCCGCCAATGTGCTCGACGCTTGTGAGCAATACACCTGGCCGGGAAACTTGAAACAGCTCGAAACCTTCGCCAAACGCTATCTCGTGGCCGGGGACAAGGGCATGTCTCTGAATGACTTTGGACTTACGCTGTCCTGCGACGACGAGGGCCGCGCTTCCACCGCGCGCGACAATCCAATCTCGCGCCTGAGTGTAGATGAGGGTGTCGCCGTAGAGGATCCGGTAGGTCCGCAATCGCTGAAGTCGTTGATCCAGAGCGTCAAATGGGAAGCGGAGCGCAACGCGATTGGAACCGCGTTGCAGGAAACCGGCTGGAACCGCAAGGCGGCCGCGCGGCTGCTTCAGGTGAGTTATCGAACCCTGCTGTACAAAATCGATCAGTACAACATGACCGCTGCCGAGCCTGTTCTTCTGCCGTTCCGCAAAGTCAAGTTTTCCTTGCCACGCGCGCTGCCCAAGCAGGAAGAGCAGCGGAAAGGAATCAAATCATGACGGCGAACCGCTACAGTTTCCGCGCACGCCTCTCCGCATTTTTGTTGTGCACGCTGCTTTCGGGCGTGGTTTACGCGCAAAGCGCCTCTGCCGACAAGCCGGCCAATGCCTCAGCGCCGGCCGCGGCGCCAGATTCCGGCGCCAAGGCACACGACGACACGTTCGTGATCGGCAATGACGATGTGCTGACGATCAACGTCTGGAAAGAGCCGGACATTTCGCGCTCGATTCCGGTACGCTCCGACGGCAAGATTTCGCTGCCCCTGGTGGGCGAGGTTCAGGCGGCAGGGCGAACGCCGTTGAAGCTCGAACAGGAAATCGCCAGCAAGCTGCAGAACTTCATTTCGCAGCCCGAAGTGACCGTGATCGTGCAGCAGATCAACAGCCAGAAATTCAACATTCTTGGCCAGGTAGCCCATCCGGGAACGTTCGCCATTACGAATTCTCTAACCGTGCTGGACGCGATCGCGCTGGCCGGCGGCTTCCGCGATTTCGCCAAGCAGAAGTCGATCTACATCCTGCGGCAGAATGCGGACGGAACTCAGACGCGCCTTCCCTTCAATTACAAGGAAGTCGTCAAGGGAACCAATCCCGCCCAGAATATTAAGCTGCAACCTCGTGACACCATAGTCGTACCGTGAGCATGAAACCGATTACCGTTTGCCTGGTTTTGTTGATGCTGCCTTCCGCGTTCCTATGGGCGCAGGGTGGCACGCAGGCCTCGCCTGCGCCCGCCGTCTCGGGTCCGGAGCCCATTTCCGAGCCGATGCTCGCGCCGCCTCCGGTGAGCGGGCAGGCATTCCCAACTTCATTCACTTCCGAGGAGCGCTCGAACTACCTTCGTGGCGGATTGGCATTCACCACGGCTTACACGGACAACGCGATCGGGTCACTCGCCGGACATCCGGTGAGCGATGTGGGTTACTCGGTGGCGCCGATGATCGCGCTGGACGAAACCACTCCGCGAATGCACACGGTGTTGAGTTATGCTCCGGGGTTCACTTTCTATCAGCGCGAAAACGCGCTGAACGAGCAGGATCAGAACGCGGCGATCGATTTCTCCTATCGTCTCAGCCCGCATGTGACCTTCAGCGCGCGCGATAGTTTCCAGAAGAGTTCCAATATTTTTAACCAGCCCAACCTGGCGGCGTCCACGGTCGTTTCCGGCGACACGCAATCGGGCAATTTCTCGGTGATTGCGCCCATCGCGGACCGTCTCAGCAACTCCGGCAACGTTGGCCTCACCTATCAATTTGCCGCCAATGCCATGGTCGGAGCGAGCGGAACATTCACCAATCTGCACTATCCGGACCAGGCTCAGGTTCCGGGACTATCCGATTCAAGTTCTCAAGCCGGTTTGGCGTTCTACGCGTTGCGGATCTCGCGAAAGCATTACGTCGGCGTCACCTACCAGTATCAGCGATTGTTGGCGTACCCCGTCGGAGGTCAGAACGAGACGCAGACGCATGCCGCACTTTTCTTCTACTCGTTCTATCCGACCTCGAAGGTTTCGTTTTCTGTTTTTGGCGGACCACAATTCGCAAGCGCGAGCCCGCAGTTTTCCGGGGTATCGCCGACTCCGACGCCCGCCTCCAAAAGCTGGAACCCGGCCGCTGGCGGCAGCGTGAACTGGCAGAGCCGGCTGAGCGTTTTTGCCGCCAGTTATTCGCGCCTTATCGCCAATGGCGGCGGATTGATCGGTGCGGTGCAGTTGAACAGCGGAACCGCGTCCTTCCGTCAGCAACTCACGCGCACGCTGAATGGTACGGTCGCAATCGGCTATGCGCAGAACGATCTTTTGACTCCATTGCCTGAGCTTAACTACAACGGGCATACGCTTTCGGGAACGGCAGCCCTGCAACAGCAGTTTCGCCAGCATGTGACTCTGCAACTTGGCTATACGCGGCTGCATCAGGACTACAGCGGAGTGCAGATTCTGGCGACCGCTCCCGACACCAACCGCGAATTCGTTTCGGTGTCTTATCAATTCTCCCGGGCGCTGGGAAGGTAATTATGGTGGACGATCTCGAAGAGAAAAGTTCGGCAGGTATCGACGTCGCGCAGATCCTGGGCGTGATTCGCCGCCGCCACCTCTATTTCCTGGGGCCGCTTTTCCTGGGCTGGGCGTTGGTGTGGGGAGCGAGCTGGGTGCTTCCGCCGCGCTACCAGTCGAGCACGCTGATTCTGGTGGAACAGCCCACCATGCCGAAAGATTACGTCACGCCCAACGTCAACGACGATCTGCAAGAACGCATGCAGAGCATCACCCAACAGATTCTCAGCCGGACGCGGCTGCTGCGCATCATCGACCAATACAATTTGTATGCCGGGCAACACTCCCAGCCGACCCCTGACGAAAAAGTCGATGGCATGCGGAAAGATATCAGCATTGACCTGGTGCGGGATACGCGCAATCAGATCACCGCATTCAACGTCTCCTATTCCTCGAAAGATCCGCGGGTGGCGCAGAGGGTGACCAGCGAACTGACCAATCTGTTCATCAATGAGAACCTGGAAGTTCGCCAGCAGCAGTCGGAAGACACCACGAAGTTTATCGCGGGCCAGTTGGAAACGGCCCGGAAGACGCTGTCGGATCAGGAAGAAAAAATGAGCGAGTTCAAGCGCCAGCACGTCGGCGAACTGCCCGCTCAGGTGGGAAGCAACCTGCAAATTCTGGCGGGACTGCAGTCCCAGCTGCAAGCCGAGGAAGATTCGCTCAATACGGCAAAACAGCAGCGCGTCTATCTCGAGACTCTCACCAATCAGTACCGCTCGCTGCAGGGCTCGGCGAAGACCGAGACGGGAGCGCCCGCCGGCTTGCCCGCGCTCGATCAGGAACTGGAAAAACTCCGCGCCCAGCTGGCCGATCTGAGCTCGCATTACACCGATCGCCATCCCGATGTGCGCAAGGTCAAAGAACAGATCGCCAGGACGGAGAAGCTGCGAGACCAGCTGCTGGCCCGCCTGAAGGCCAAGGCCGCCGACCCGGGCGCGACCACTCCGGACACGGACGAGGCCAGCACCAAGGATCCGAACTCCCCGCTGGTGCAGTTGCAGAGCCAGCTGCAGGCCAACCACGTTGAGATCGCGAACCGTGAACGCTCGGTGGCGGATTTGAAAGCCAAGATCACCGACTACCAGGCGCGGCTCAACCAGGAACCCGTACGGGAGCAGCAACTCTCCGACCTGATGCGCGGTTACGAGCAGTCAAAAGCCAATTACGACGAACTGCTGAAAAAGAAAAACGAGTCGGCCATGGCCACCAGCATGGAATTGCTGCAGCAGGGCGAGCGCTTCCATGTCGTGGATGCGCCCAGCCTGCCGATGAAGCCCGACTTTCCCAACCGCCTGAAATTCTGCGGCATCGGTCTGGGGATCGGATTGATGCTCGGCATTGTCGTCGCCGGGGCATTGGAAATGATGGATGACCGGGTTTATGACGAAAAGGCTTTGCAGAAGCTGCTGCCGGTTCCGGTGATCTCGGAAATCCCTGTCTTGATAGTTGCCAGCGATGAAGAGCGGGAACGGCGGCGGTTGTGGTTGGGATGGGCGAGCGCGGCTGTCGTATCTGTTACGATTTTGCTAGGGTCCGCCATCAGTTATTTCCGCGGTTAAGCGACACCCATGTACAAAGCTTTTTACAGCCTGAAGCGCAATCCGTTCGAGATTACGCCCGACCCTTCATTCTTGTTTCCCACCGGGAGACATAACGAAGCGCTGGCGGCTCTCTATTACGGAGTTCGCCGGCACAAAGGTTTTGTGGTCTTGACCGGAGAGGTAGGCACCGGAAAGACTCTGCTGCTGCGCTGCCTGTTGCAATCGCTGAAGCAGAGCGGCGACGTCGCTTACGCGTATATCTTTAACGGGCTTCTGTCTGCCCTCGAGTTTTTGCAATACATCGCCGGCGATCTGGGGATTCCGGAAGCCGGCAAAAATAAGGCGGAACTTCTGCAGGAGATTGCGCGCTACGTCATTGCGCGCAGCAAGAAGAAGCTTACGACCGTCATCGTGGTCGACGAGGCGCACCAGCTTTCTCCCGAGATTCTCGAAGAGATCAGGCTTTTGACCAACCTTGAAACCGCCGATGGGAAGCTCTTACAAATTCTTCTGGTAGGACAGCCCGAACTCGACGACAAGCTCGACTGTACCGACCTGCGCCAGTTGAAGCAGCGCATTGCGCTGCGCTCTCATCTTTCGCCGTTGAGTTCGGAAGAGACCGCGGGATACGTGCACCGGCGGCTGGAACTCGCGGGCAGTCCCTACGCGACGGCGCTGTTTCCTCCGGAAACCATTGCCGCCGTCTATCAGCACTCGCAAGGATTGCCCCGGCTGATCAACACCATCTGCGAAAATGCGCTGATCGCCGCCTATGGCAAACAGATGAAGAGCGTGAGTCCGGAAATCATCGACGATATCGCCAGAGATTTCCGGCTTGGCGTTCAAACCAGTCCGGTAAAGAAAAAGGAAACGTCCGACGACCTCGACGTGGCGAAAGCGGCGCAGACCTTGCTGGGTCTCTACGCACAGCTGCACGCCGCACAGCTGCAGGGCGAGGAATTGAAGGCGGCAGTGCAAGTGCGAGTCGCAGAACGGATCACAAAACAATGAGCCGGGTATTTGACGCATTACAAAGATCGGAGTCGGAAACCTCAGGCAAAGAAACTCCGGCCTACTCCGTGGCCACGGAGCTGTTGCAAGCCGCGGAAAGAAAGATTCGCGCCGCAGGGACGAATGGGAAGCCGGAAGCCATTCCCGCGGATGCATCCGAGCCGTCGCTTCCCCCCTCATTCGACGACCTCGAGCGCTACCCGGTTTTGCCGATTCGCATTCCGCCGGAAAATCACCTGGTCGCAGTGGCCAAAGAGCAGAGCCTGGGTGCGGAAAAATTTCGTTTTCTCGGTGTGCGGTTGCGGCAGATTCGCCAGTCCCGTCCGCTGAAGAAGGTTCTGGTCACCAGCACGATTCCGCAGGAAGGCAAAAGCACAGTTGCCGCGAATCTCGCCTGCACCCTGGCGCGAAGAAAGCCGCACAAAGTCTTGCTGCTTGATGGCGACTTGCGGCGGCCGACGATGGCGACACAGTTTGGCTTCGGCAAGATTCCCGGCTTGTGCGAATGGCTCTCGGGCGAATGCGAAGAGGTGAATCTCTATCGTCTCGAAGGTTTGCAGTTGTGGATTTTGCCCGCCGGCGATGCCCCCGAAAATCCGCTGGAATTAATGCAGAACGGAAAGTTGCCTCCCTTGCTCGATCGGCTGGCGGCGAGTTTTGACTGGATTGTGATTGATTCTCCGCCCGTGCTTCCCCTGGCCGACACCAGCATCTGGTCCCGCCTGGCCGACGGAGTTCTGCTGGTCACGCGCACGGGCACGACCGAAAAGCAGCAACTACAGCGTGGGCTGGAAGCGATCGAGAAATCGAAGCTGCTCGGAGCTCTGGTGAACAGCAGCAGTAACGCCGCCCACACCGATTATTACCAGCGGTATAGTTCTCCCCCTGTGGAACGACCCAAATAAGCAAGCCGCAGCGGCGGCGCGTTCTCCGCAATTTTCGTCCCTCCCCCTAGCTCTTCAGTAACCTGCGGTTGGTTGCACTCTCCCCCCAAAGCAGAATCAGTGGAGGCATTTGTGACTGTAAGCCATACTGGCCGTGGCACCACCATTCCTAGCCCGATCACCGGAGCCAAATCCTCCGGGAATCAGGGCATCTTAAGTGCCGAAGCTTTTCGGCGGATGATCGTCCTCGAAAGAAAGCGCAGCGAGCGTTCGCGCAAGCCTTTTATGCTGCTGCTTCTGGACATGGGCCCGGATCTCTGCTCCGACAAGAACGGACAGACGCTGGAAAAAATACTGGCCGCGCTCGCTCTCTCCACGCGCGAAACCGACTTTACGGGATGGTACGCAACCGACAGCGTCCTCGGTGTCGTGTTTACCGAAATCACCACCACGGACAGCAAATCCATTCCCGGCGCCATTTTTGAAAGGGTGACGGCAACGTTGCGCCTGAACTTGCCGCCGGAACAATTCAGCCAGCTCAGCTTCTCGGTCCACGTTTTTCCGGAAGACTGGAATCGTGAAGATGGCCATCCGCAGAGCAACTCGACGCTCTATCCCGATTTGTCGCAGCGCGACCATACCAACAAGGCATCGCGTCGGACCAAGCGCGCGATGGATATTCTCGGCAGCTTGGCTGCGCTCGCGTTGCTCTCGCCCTTCTTTCTAGTCATTGCCCTGGCCATCAAGATGACGTCCGCGGGCCCGGTTTTTTTCCGGCAGAAGCGCATGGGGCAATATGGCAAATCGTTTGTGTTCCTGAAATTTCGTTCGATGTACGTCAATAACGACGCCGCAGCCCATCGCGAATACGTCCGACAGTTGATCGCCGGCAAGGCCGACAAACATCCCGGCGGCGAAAACGGCGAGGGCGTTTACAAGTTGACCAATGATCCTCGCATCAGTCCCGTGGGAGGGTTCCTGCGCAAGACCAGCCTGGATGAGGTGCCCCAGTTCCTCAACGTCTTAATGGGAGAAATGTCATTGGTTGGCCCGCGCCCGCCGATTCCCTATGAAGTTGAGGCCTACGATATCTGGCATCGCCGGCGCTTGCTCGAAGCCAAGCCGGGAATTACCGGGCTGTGGCAAATCTGCGGCCGCAGCCGCGTCAAGTTCGACGACATGGTTCGCCTCGATCTGCAATACGCGCGCACCTGGTCGCCTTGGATGGACATCAAAATTCTTGCTCGTACGCCCGGCGCAGTCCTGCTGGGTGAAGGCGCGCAGTAATTCATCTCTCCATAATTTAATCCCTTCTCATCCCAAACCTTCCTCCCTCCGCGAGGTATTACAACATGGCGACTTTCATTACCAAACCGCTCAGCATCGACAAAACGCAAGTCACCCGCAGTGAAACCGTGGTGAGATTCGGAGTCATTGGCTACGGCTATTGGGGTCCAAACGTGGCTCGGAACATCGACCGCCTGGATGAGTCCAAACTGGTCGCGGTATGCGATCAAAGCCCTGCCGCCCGCCGCAAGGTAGAAAAAAATTATCCCGACATTCTGGTGACGGACGATCCCGCCGAGCTGATGTTTTCTCCCGAGATCGATGCCATCGCCGTGGTGACTCCGGTCTGGACTCACTACGAACTGGCCAAAGCGGCTCTCGAAAACGGCAAGCACGTTTTCGTCGAGAAGCCGTTCACCACCACTTCCGCGCAAGCCCAGGAACTCATCGAACTGGCCGAACGCAAGAACCTGAAAATCATGGTCGACCACACCTTCCTGTTCACCGGCGCGGTGAAAAAGATCAAGAAGCTGCTGGTCGAGGGAGCTCTGGGCGAGCTCTATTACTACGATTCCACGCGCGTCAATCTGGGTCTATTCCAGCACGACGTAAATGTTGTCTGGGATCTTGCTCCGCACGACCTCTCGATCATCGATCACCTGATCGAGAAGACTCCGGAAGCGGTTTCGGCGACGGGTCAAACCCATCTCAACGGGCACGAAGATGTCGCGTTCCTAACCCTGTATTTTCCCGATAAAGTGATCGCGCACATCAACGTCAACTGGCTTTCGCCGGTGAAAGTCCGCACCACGCTGATTGGTGGAGAAAAGAAAATGCTGGTCTGGAACGATCTTGAGGCCGACGAAAAAATCAAGATCTACGACAAAGGCGTCAGCGTCACCAGCCCCGAGGGCGTGTACAAAGCGCTGGTCAATTACCGTACCGGCGATATGTGGGCGCCGCAAATCGAGCAGGCCGAGGCGCTCTCCGGAGAGCTGGCCTACTTTGTCGACTGCATCGTGAAAAACGAGACTCCAACGAACGACGGCCACGCCGGCCTGCGGGTGGTGAAAATGCTGGAGGCCGCCTCGAAATCGATCAGCCAGCGCGGAGCCGTGGTCTATCTATGAACGAATTCGTTTCCATTGCCCCCGACGTGAAGCTCGGCAAGGACGTAAAACTCTCCAAGTTCATCAATCTCTACGGATGTGAAGTCGGCGACGAAAGCAAAATCGGCGCCTTCGTGGAGATCCAGAAAAACGCCACCGTCGGCAAACGCTGCAAGATTTCCAGCCACACCTTTATTTGCGAGGGCGTGACCATCGAAGACAACGTCTTCATTGGACACGGCGTGGTCTTCATCAACGACAGCTATCCTCGAGCCACCGCGGCGGACGGCAACCTGCAAACCGAAGCCGACTGGAAAGTGGAGAGGACCGTCATTAAGAAAGGAGCGTCGATCGGTTCCGGATCGACGATTCTTTCCAATATCTCAGTGGGAGAAAACGCCATTGTTGGGGCGGGCAGCGTGGTCACCAAAGACGTCCCAGCCAACACCATCGTCGCCGGAAACCCGGCCAGAATCTTACGCCGTATCGAGATTAAATAATCGAAGGTTAAGTAATCGAGGATTAAATAAATGAGCATTCCTGCAAATATTCCTTTTCTTGATCTGGTCACGCCCCACGCTGAACTCGAAGCCGAACTCACCGAGGTATTTCGCAAAGCATTAAAGACTGCCGGATTCATCGGCGGTCCGATGGTCGAGGACTTCGAGAAGGCCTTTGCCGCCTTCTGCGATGCCAAGTATGCCATCGGCGTTAACAGTGGAACCGACGCTTTGCGCTTTGCCCTGACCGCTTGTGGAGTGCAAAACGGCGATGTCGTGGTGACCGTGCCCAACACGTTTATTGCGACCACTGAAGCGATTTCACAAGCTGGCGCAACTCCGGAGTTCGTCGATATCGACGAGCGCACCTACAACATGGACCCCGCGAAGCTGAAAGACTATCTGGAGAATCAGTGTGTGTCCGATGCTTCGGGGCGGCGCGTCAGCCGCAGGAGTGGACGGCCCGTCACCGCAGTGATCCCCGTGCATCTCTACGGGCAGACAGCGGATATGGATCCGATTCTGGATCTGGCGGAACGGTATGGCCTGATCGTGATCGAAGACGCCTGCCAGGCGCACGGCGCCGAGTATTTTTCGAAAAAGCATAACCGCTGGATGAAAGCCGGCACCATGGGCAAGGCGGCTGCGTTCAGCTTTTATCCCGGCAAAAATCTCGGCGCCTGCGGCGAAGCCGGAGCCGTCACCGTGGCCGACGCTAGTCTGGTCAGCAAAATCAAGATGCTGCGCGATCACGGCCAGGCCAAGAAGTATTACCACGATATCGAAGGCTATAACGGCCGCATCGACGCCATCCAGGCCGGCCTGTTGCATGTGAAGTTGGCCCATCTGGCGAAATGGAACAGCGAGCGCCGCAAGCACGCCGCCGAATACGGACGCTTGTTCGCGGCAGCAGCGGAGGTCGTGATCCCACCCTACGAACCGTCGTGGTCGAAGGCCGTCTACCACCTTTACGTGATTCGCACCGATGATCGTGAAGGCTTGATGGACCATCTCAAGAAAGCGGAGATCGGCACCGGAATTCACTATCCCATTCCGCTGCACCTGCAAAAAGCCTATGCGGGCATGGGTTACTGCAAAGGCGATTTCCCGGTCACCGAGAAAGCCGCTGCGGAGATCGTCTCCTTGCCGATGTTCCCGCAGCTGACCGCGGCACAGCAGGCTCGCGTGGTGGAAGAGATCGTGAACTTCAGCGCGATGGGTGCTCCGAAACCGATTGAGAAAGGCATGGCCTCGCTCACCGGAGCCACTCGCGGAGCGTAGACGTTCTCATTGCACCTGCCAACAGCACAAAGGACAGCTTCCAATATGAAAATTTCAGTGATTGGCGCGGGCTATGTAGGACTCACAACCGCGGCCTGCCTGGCGCAAGTTGGCCACGAAGTGTTTTGCAGCGAGAGTGATCTCGACAAACTCGCCAAGCTCCAGAACGGTGTCATGCCGATCTTTGAACCGCATCTGGAAAACGTAATCAAAGTCGGCCGGCAGTCGGGACGGCTGCATTTTGGTTCCACGCAGGACGCCATTGCTTGGGGAACCGCAATCTTCATCTGTGTGGGAACGCCGCCATTGCCGAACGGCGATGCCGACCTTTCCGCCATCGAAGCCGTGGCTCGATCGATTGCCAAGCATGCCTCGGGATACCGGCTGGTCATCGAAAAAAGCACGGTTCCGGTGCAGACCGGAGCGCAGTTGCAGAAGCATCTTTCGGTCCACAGCAAAAACGGCTTGCAATATGACGTTGCATCCAATCCTGAATTCCTCCGCGAAGGTTCTTCGGTGGAGGATTTTCTTCATCCCGACCGCATCGTGATTGGAGTCGATTCGCCGCGGGCGGAGGATCTTCTGCGCGAGATTTACGAGCCGATCATTCGTCAGAAGTTCACCTGTCCGGTGCATGCGCAGTGCCCGAACCCGAAGATGCCCATATTTCTGGCGACCGACACCAACTCCGCCGAACTCATCAAACACGCCTCCAACTCGTTTCTGGCGATGAAGATTTCGTTCATCAACATGGTGGCGAATCTGTGCGAGGTCGTCGGAGCCGATATCACCAAGGTTGCCCAGGGAATGGGACTCGATCCCCGAATCGGCGCGTCGTTTCTGAATCCGGGAATCGGGTTTGGCGGCTTCTGCTTTCCCAAGGATGTGCAGGCATTCATCCGCATCGCCGAGAAATCAGGTTGCGATTTCTCGTTGTTAAAGGAAGTCGAGAAGATCAACCAGAAGCGGGTCGAGCACTTTGTCGGCAAGATTCGCAAGGAACTCTGGGTCCTTCGCGGCAAAAAAGTCGCGGTGTGGGGTCTCGCATTCAAGCCCAACACCGACGACGTGCGTTTCGCGCCATCGATCGTACTGCTGCAAGCATTGCTGGCCGAAGGCGCTGCAGTTCGTGCCTACGATCCTGAAGCCATGGAGAAGGCTCGCGCCGTCCTTCCCGAAGTGACGTATTGCCATGATCCTTACCAGGCGGCCGAGGGTGCAGACGCCATCTTGATCGTCACCGAGTGGGACGAATTCCAGCACATGGACTGGGAACGGCTCCTTTCCACCGTCGAACAGCCCCTGGTCATCGACGGCAGAAATACCTTCAGTCCAGAAGAGATATCCGCAAAGGGATTCCGCTACGTCAGCATTGGCAGGATCGATGCTGCGCCCGGACAACCCGTGAGTGTCGAAAAGCGTGAGATGTCGTCGTTGCAAGCAAACAAGAGTGCTCGAGAAGTTTCC
Organism: uncultured Acidobacteriaceae bacterium; assembly: GCA_963715875.1. Classification (GTDB taxonomy): domain Bacteria; phylum Acidobacteriota; class Terriglobia; order Terriglobales; family Acidobacteriaceae; genus Sulfotelmatobacter. The sequence goes on from OY970281.1 coordinate 636,266, forward strand.
GCCTGATCTGCAATTCCTCCAAACCCATGGCATTTCGTCTCGATCGGCTGACCACGGTTTATCTGGTGTCCCCGCTATTGCGTGTGGCGGGGAGCGGGACGCGGTCTGTTCCGATCTTGATGTATCACAGCATTGCGGATGAAGACGAGTCAGGTTCGTCCGCATACTACAGAACCAAAACTTCTCCGGCGGTGTTTGCGGCGCAACTGAAATATCTTCACGACGCTGGATACGCAACCTGCAGCCCGGCCGAAGCGGTGCGCCACTTGCAAGATTCGAAACAGGCTGCCGCCAAACTTGCCGTCATCACTTTCGATGACGGCTATCGCGATTTTTATCGTCAAGCGTTTCCGCTGTTGAACCAGTACGGCTTTACCGCGACAGTTTTCCTGCCCACGGCTTACATCGACGATCAGCCAGTCTCGTTCAAGGGAGGGGAGTGTTTGACCTGGGCGGAAGTGAAGGAACTGAACCGGCACGGAATCCTGTTTGGATCGCACACCGTGACTCATCCCCAACTTCGGGAATTGGATGTTCCGCGGATTCAGGAAGAGGTCGTGAACTCGAAGAAAACCATCGAGCAAAAGCTGGGCAGCGCGGTGGAGTCGTTCGCTTACCCGTATGCCTTCCCGCAAGCCGATGCCGGTTTCAAGAAGATGTTGCGCGACACCTTGCGCTCGGCTGGCTACCAGAGCGGAGTTTGCACCACGGTGGGCAGAGCGAACCGCAGCAGCGAGCCGCTTTTTATGGAACGTTTGCCGGTAAATTCCTGCGACGATCCCGCCCTGTTCAAAGCCAAGCTGGTCGGCGCTTACGACTGGATCTCGAAATTTCAGTACATTGCCAAAGCGGGAAAAGCCTGCTTGCACCGCTCTGCAGGCCCCAAGTACAGCATTTCAAAGGACTTTCCCGCGGTTCAGTAAAATCCGGTACTTGGGTCATGAACTACCGGAATCTGTGCGCCTTGGAAGCCACTAATTACCATGAAAACTCGATCATCCAGTAGATCGTGAGCCACTCCCCTACTGGCAGAAAGAGTTTTGACCAGCAGGTTCGCCGCTTGGACGAACCCAGCACACGATTAGTGGAGGAAGCGTGAACCGGTCTTTGAATTTGCTCCGCTGTTTATCTAGCAACAATCTGTTCGGCCGCCTGACATTCGCCACCATGTTCGTGGTTTTGACCGCGGCGTTTTCCAGCGCCAGCGACATTTATATAGCCCAGAACTCAGCCGGCGGCAACACCGGAGCCGACTGCGCCGATGCTCACGCCGTCTCGTGGTTCAACAGTTCATCGAACTGGGGATCGAAGGCAGGACTGATCGGCCCCGGAACCACCGTGCATCTCTGCGGAACGTTCACCGCATCGGCAGGTGCCAGCGGCTATCTGTCATTCCAGGCTTCTGGAACTTCGTCCAGTCCCATCACATTGCTGTTCGAGAGCGGGGCGGTCCTGACGGCTCCGTACTGGGGAGGCAGCGGGGCCATTAAAGCCAGCGGCCTAAGCTACATAACAATTGACGGAGGAAGCAACGGGTTGATCCAAGCAACCGCGAATGGATCGCCGAGCGGGGGATACGCGAACCAGCAGGACGGTGCCGCCGTCTACTTCTATAGCGTATCGAGCAGTGAAATCAAGAATCTCACGATTTCGAACATATACGTCCACACCGATCCAAGCGATGAGAGCGGCCAGAACACCTTCGCTGTGAATTGGGCCGATGGAAACGGGATTACGATTGATAACAACACAATCCATGATGGGAAGTGGTGTATCTATAATGCGTACCACGCTGCCGGGTCGACCTCGAACATCAATGTATTCGGCAACACTGTGTATCACTGCGATCATGGGGCCGTGATCGGTGACGGCGATCCGGGCTCGACGTTGCTTGGTACGAACGCGATTTACGGCAATACGATCTATGATCCGTCCAACTGGGACGACAACGCCAATTCGAATCACCATGACGGTATCCATCTCTGGGCGGTGAACGGGGACGGCTCAGTCGGCAACAATGTCGCCCTCTACGACAACTACGTATATGGAAACTGGGGAACCCACATGAACTCCCTGATCTATATCGAGGGAAACTGGGTCAGCACGGGTGCCTACAACAATATTCTGGTCGTAAACAGTGGATGTGCAGGCGGGGCGGGCTTGTTGGCCATTGCGGGACAGGGGCTTGGCGGTAGCAAGGAGTACCTCTACAACAACACCGTGGTCGGAAACTCGACCCAATATTGCTCTCTAATCAGCATACAGGGTGGCGTGAAAAACGCGGTTGTTAAGAACAATATCGCGATGACAGGTTCAGCCGCCTTTTACAGTACGGATGACATAACCGTGACCCTCGACCATAATCTCTACTACAACTGGGGCGGTTCCGGCTGGACAATCGGTGGAAAGATATACTCTAGCCTCGCGAGCTACCAATCCGGGTCCGGTCAGGACGCGCATGCGACAACTGGCAATCCGAACCTGAGTTCTGCCTACACACTGTCAGCGGGCTCGCCCGCCATAGGGCTAGACGCAAACCTGACGAGTCTTGGAATGGCCGCTCTCGATACCGACAAGGCCGGCGTTCCGCGTGCCAGTTCTGGATCCTGCACCGATGGTGTTCCCGGTTGTTGGGATGCGGGAGCTTATCAGTACGCAGCCGGAAACAGCGCTCCCAATCCGCCGACGGGGCTAAGCGCGCAGGTACAGTAGCTGTGGCGGGCACCGCGAAACGCCGCAGCATGCATTCTTAGCCTTGACATCGAAAGTCTCGCAATCGATTGGCGCGTTTTGATCGACTCCTCCAAGGTTGCATGCGTCGCAATACCGCCGACCTATTTCCAACACGAGTCCGAGTGGACTCTAGCGTTTGATTTTCGCAAAACGGATTAGCTGCCCAGACGATTCTCGTAACCGGCCCCACAACTCTCAAGAAAACTAAATGTCAGCCCTAAACACGTCCAAGATGCCTTCGTCCGACGGTCAGCTCGCAGCGACAATCGGCAAAAGCACTATTTTCGGCATGGTTTCGAGTGGCGCCCAGATCGGCACCAGATTGATTACCGTTCCAGTTGTCATCCATCACTTGGGCCTCGGCGGGTATGGAATCTGGTCCATCATCATCGTGACTGCCGCGTATATGCGATTCGGAAGCGCCGGAATCAAGTCCGCGTTCCAAAAGTACGTGGCCGAAGCAACGGGCAACGGTGATTTTGCGACCGCCAATAAGCTGCTCAGCACCGGCAGCATTAGCATGCTCGTTCTGTCAGCGATTGGATTAGTGCCGGTGGCCTTCTGTTCCAGAGCGCTGGCGAGAATGAGCGGCGTTCCTGCGGAGTTCCTTCCTTCGGCGGCGTCGTCGATCGCCGTGCTGTCATCGATCTACGTGGTCTCTAACTTTGGGGCCGCTTTCGAAGCGATCGTTATGGGCGGACACCGCGTTGATCTAACCAGGAAGTACGCTACGGCACTGACGATCTGCGAAGCAGTTGTGATCGTCCTGCTGCTCCACTTTGGTTATGGCTTGTTAGCCATGACGTTAGTCATGGGTATCTCCGAGCTTATTTACATTTACTTCTGTTACCGCGCGTCGCATCGCATCGTGCCTGAAGTACAGATAAGCGCCGGACATTTTACGAAGAGCGTATTTCCCGAACTGTTCCGCTTCGCGGGAAGTTATCAGCTGGTAAACGTGCTAGAGCTGGCCTACGGAGCGATTCTGCCGATTGTTCTGTTGCGATTCTTCGGCGCCGAGGCGGCTGGGGTGTACGCCGTGGCTTCCCGGGTGGTTGCCTCGGCTCTAATCGCTCAAGATGCGCTGGTGCTGCCGATCCTGTCGGGCGGGACCATGGTGTTCACGTCGGGGTCTGCTGAAAGAGTGAAGCGGTTTCTCGCAAAATCGTTCAAAGTGACGATCGCCGCGGCGTTGCCATCCCTGACCTTTGTAGCTGCATTCGGCACGACGATGATTTTCGCCTGGACCGGGCAGTCCGATCCCAGGTTTCACATGGCACTCTGGCTGACCGCTCTGGCGGCCTTCTTGAAGGCCATATCCCTTCTTCAGCTAATTCTCTACCGGGCCTCGGGCAGGGCTTTGCTGGATAATATTCGGCAGGTACTACGGATTGCGGTGATTCTTGCGGTCGCCTTGTTCGGGCGAAGCCTCGGTTTTAACGGAGTTCTCGCTGGGCTGGCGGCCGCAGAATTTGTTGGGGTCGTCTTCATGTTCTTCGCCATGGCCACCACGTTCCATGGCTTCAGCGGGAGGCTTTTCGCGCAGGATGCGTTGCGGATCTCAGTGGCAACCGCCATGATCGTCGGTGTCGGTGCGCTCGCGGGAATGATTCCACTTCCATGGAGTGCAGCAGAGCGCTTAGCCGCAGTGATCAAGCTAGGAGAGATGACGCTAGGATGCTTGATTGTGGCGTGGCCGGTTTTGGTCTTCACCAACTCCATTTCCAGCGCTGAGAGGCACATCGTATTGTCAGCCTTTCGCCGGAGAGCCACGATGGTTGTCCCTACACCGAAGGCGACAATATGAATGGACGGAGTGGTTTGAGAGTGCTGAGACGTTTTCAGGACCGAGTTCCGAGGAGAGACCTTTGGCCGAAGACCCTTTTTCGCTCATAGAGGCCGTTCTCACGAAAGCGAGAACGGTGTGGATGGCAGCGACCTACCCTTTCGCGAGATTTGGCTGCGGGGTTTCGATCCACCACTCGTGTGACATTCGCAGGTCCGGCGCCAACCGAATTGCGATCGGCGACTCGGTGTATGTGGCTCCCGGAACGTGGTTAAACATTCCGGAGCCCGCGAATGGCAAAGGGCCCGCGATTATCCTCGAAAACGGCTGCAAGATCGGTCGTCGTTGCATGATTTCTGCCAAGAACTGCGTACGCTTGGAGAGCGACGTGATGCTCGGTCCGTCCGTGCTGATTACCGATCACAGCCACGAGTTCTCAAACTTGGATCTTCCGATACATGCCCAGGGACTGACCGCTGGCGGCACGGTCCGAATCGAGAGGAATTGCTGGCTTGGTTACGGCGCAGCCATCGTCTGCACTGGAGGTGAGCTCATTCTGGGCCGCAACAGTGTCGTGGGAGCGAACGCAGTGGTGACCCAGAGCGTACCCCCGTTTAGCGTTGTTGCGGGAAACCCCGCGAGAGTCATCCGACGGTATGACGCCGAATCCGGACGCTGGATCAAGGATGGCAGTTCAACGAACGCTGCGGTTGGGAAGTAGCAGATTCATGAATCCACACGCAAACGTAACTTTTGGAGGGGGTGCCGGGGACAGTACGATCAGCTCGATCGGGCTGGTTGCCATGGTGGTTGCGATGGTCCTAGTGCTGGTCCTTCCCCGCAAATGGGTAATCGTTCCCTTCCTTCTTTTTACGTTTTTGGTGCCGTTAGGGGAGCAGTTCAATGTTGGCGGGCTCCATTTTTTAGCACAAAGGCTCGTCGTCCTCTGTGGCTGCCTCCGATTGCTCGTCAAATCTTTCTCTGTGAAGAAGGTGCTTGCCGGGGGCCTCAACCTCATCGACAAAGTGTTCCTCTTGTGGGCTCTCTGCCGGGTAACTGCATTCTTGCTTCTGTACCATGTGGGTGCTGCGGTCGTAAACCAGGTTGGCTTCCTCTGGGACACCCTGGGAGGGTACTTCCTGGTTCGGTATTTGATTCGCGATGCAGACGATATTCGCCGCACGGCCAAGGTTTTGGTGGTTATTGCGATCCTCATGGCAGGCTGCATGCTCTATGAGCAGTATCACGTGAAGAATGTTTTTGCACTCCTGATGGGCGGACCGGTGCTCCCCAACATCCGCAACGGTCACATCCGCAGCCGTGGAGTGTTTGAGCAGGAAATCATCGCCAGCACGTTTGGCGGAACCCTTGTGCCCCTGTTTATCTGGTTGTGGAGTCAGTCGAAGGCCCGACTTGCGGTGATTCTAGGCCTGATCTCGTCCGCCGTGATCACCGTGACGGCATCTTCCAGCACTGGGATCGCAGCGGCCGGAATAGGAATTGGAACGCTCTGCCTCTGGCCGTTCCGCAAATACACGCGACAGATACTTCTGGGCTTCGCCGCAGCAGTCGTCGGGCTGGCTTGCGTGATGAAAGCCCCGGTGTGGTTCATTCTGGCCCGCGTTGACTTTGCGGGCGGATCAACCGGATGGGACCGTGCCAACCTGATCGATCAATGCGTAAAGCACTTCGGCTCCTGGTGGCTGATTGGCACCGCGGACAACGTGAATTGGGGTTTCGATACTTGGGACTTGTGCAATCAGTTTGTAGCGGAGGCCGTACAGGGAGGTTTGGCAACCTTAATTCTTTTTCTTATTTTGATTTTTTATTGCTTCCGGAGACTCGGTCGCGCGAGGCAGATGACGCACAATCGATCCCAGGAATGGCTGCTGTGGATGGTAGGGTGCATCATGTGCGCCCATCTCGCCGGGTTCTTTGGGATCAGCTATTTCGATCAGATGAAGAACTGGTGGTTTGCCACGCTGGCTATGATTCCTGCCGCTTGCGTTGCTGTGCCTGCGATTGCGCGAAAAAGTAATAAATCTCCATCCGATGAATTTGACTATGTCGTCCCGATCCCAGCCCCTGCAGATGGATCATTCGAGAATGCGCCAGGGCCAGTTCCTATCTCACGCCAGATGTTCGGCTGAACAACAGCCCCTAGCTGCTTAAGGAATTCCTATCACCATGAAACTCTCCATCGTGATCATTTGCTGGAATGACTGGAAGGTCATTGAAAACTGCCTGCGCTCGATTTATGAGGGCACGCGCCGCACCGAGTTTGAGGTCATCGTCTCCGATAACGGCTCGACGGACGGGTCGGTGGAGAAGATCCGCGCCCAGTTTCCCGCCGTACGCCTGGTGGAAAATCGCGCCAACCTGGGTTTTGCCCGGGGAAACAATGCCGGCATCCGCGAGGCCCGCGGAGAGTATGTGCTCATTTTGAATCCCGACACGATTGTCCACGAGGGATCGCTCGATGGTTGGATCGAGTTTGCCGACCAGCATCCCGAGGCCGGAGCATTTGGCTGCCGCGTGCACAATCCGGATGGAAGCTATCAGCGTTCGGCGCGGCCGTTTCCCACGATCTCGCGCGGCCTGGTTTCCGCGTTTGGCCTGCGCTTTCTCGGCCGCTTATCGTATCCCGTGCTGTCGGACGAATACGAAGCATGGGACGGCGACACCGAGCGCGAAGTGGACTGGCAGTCGGGTTGCTGCGTCATGCTGCGCCGCGATCTGCTCACCCAACTGGGTGGATTTGACGAACAATTTTTCTACCAGTTTGAGGAAGTGGATTTGTGCCGCCGAGTGTGGACCTCGGGTTCGAGGATCCGGTTTACTCCGAAAGTTTCCATCACTCACCTCGGAGGCCAATCGGTCGGCCGCTTCCCGATACGCTTCGCCATCGAAGTATGCCGTAACGGCTACCGCTATTTTTACAAGCACTATGGGCCCCAGGGCGCGCGGCAATATCGGCGAATGCTACTCACGAAATTATTCATCCGGCAGGCGGGATATGGCTTCGCCAACCTGTTGCGCCCGAGCGACGTGGTGAAGGGCCGCCTGGAAATGTATCGCGCCACCGTGCGCTGGAACCAGCAACTGGATCCTGTTGAGTTTGTCGAACACGGCGTCGAGCAGCCTGTCGAGGCAGTCCCGGCGCAGTCTACCTAAATTTCTTAAATGGCCGTTGCAAAGCGGCCGCTTCCGAATGGAGAAATTGCATCTATGAATAATCGACCGATGTCATTGGTTACCGGCGGCGCTGGGTTTATGGGATCGCACGTAGCCGACCACCTGCTGGCCAAAGGGCACAACGTAGTTGTGCTCGACGACTTGAGTGGAGGCTTTCGCGAGAACGTTCCGGCAGGGGCCACGTTCGTCGAGGGATCGATTACCGACCACGATCTGATTAATCGCCTCTTTGACCGCCATTCCTTCGACTACGTTTATCACCTCGCCGCCTATGCCGCCGAGGGATTGAGCCACTTCATCAAGCGCTTCAATTACAACAACAACTTGATTGGCTCGGTGAACCTGGTCAACGCCTCCATCAACCACAAGGTGAAATGCTTTGTCTTCACTTCGTCGATTGCGGTCTACGGCGCGGGGCAAAGCCCGATGTCGGAGGAGATGATTCCGGTCCCCGAAGATTCCTACGGAATTTCCAAGCTGGCGGTGGAGCAGGAATTGCGTGTTACCCACGAAATGTTCGGTTTGGACTATGTGATCTTTCGTCCGCACAACGTCTACGGCGAGCGCCAGAATATCGGCGACCGCTATCGCAACGTGGTTGGCATCTTCATGAACCAACTGCTTCGCGGCGAGCCCATGACGATTTTTGGCGACGGATTGCAGCAGCGAGCATTCACGCATATCGACGATGTGGCGCCGATCATTGCCGCCTCGGTGGATTTCCCAGCGGCGCGCAACCAGATCTTCAATGTGGGCGCCGACATTCCCCACACGGTGAACTACCTCGCCGAAGTGGTGTCAGGGGCCATGGGGAAGCGCTGCGTGGTCAACCATCTCGATCCCCGCAACGAGGTCAAGATCGCATTTTCCGATCACTCCAAGGCGGAAAAGGCGTTTGGCAAACGAGACAAGACCTCTCTGGCTGACGGCGTCAACGCCATGGCCGCATGGGTGCATCAGCACGGGGCGCGCGAAAGCTGCATTTTCGAAGGCATCGAAGTTGCCAGAAACATGCCGCCAAGCTGGGCTCGCGTCGCCTCGGTGAAAGTGTAGTCCGCAGCAAGGCAATCGATCATGACCAGCATGCAAACTCAGACGCAAAGCAGGCGATACGTAGTCATCACTCCCGTGCGGGATGAGGAAGAGCATCTCCAGTCCACCATCGAGAGCATGATTCACCAGACTGTCCCGCCGCAAGAGTGGGTCATCGTGAACGATGGCTCGCAGGATGGCACAGCGAAGATTTTGGACGACTATGCCAGCCGGGTTTCGTGGATTCGAGCCGTACACCGTAAAGACCGCGGCTTTCGCAAGGCGGGCGGTGGAGTGGTGGACGCGTTCAACGACGGATACCGCGAGCTGGCCTCGAGCGATTGGGAGTTCATTGCCAAGTTCGACGGCGACCTCACCTTCGAGGCGGATTATTTTGAAAAGTGCTTCGCGGAATTCGAGCGTGACCCAAAGCTCGGCGTCGGCGGAGGCGTGATCTGCTACGTCGAGGACGATGGGAGCAAACGGTTTGAAGAAGCTCCAGCCTTCCACGTCCGGGGAGCAACCAAAATCTATCGAAAGGCCTGCTGGGAGGGGATTGGCGGATTCCTAGCTGCGCCGGGTTGGGACACGATCGATGAAGTGAAAGCCAACAGTCTGGGCTGGAGCACCAGAAGTTTCCCCAGCTTGCATCTGGTGCACGGCAGAGATACCGGCGCCGCCGACGGCACGTGGCCGACGCTGGTCAAGTACGGCCGGGCCAACTACATTTGCGGCTACCATCCTTTGTTCATGGTCAGCAAGTGCATGGTGCGCCTGGTTCGCAAGCCCTACCTCCTCGGTTCGATCGGCTTGATGTACGGATTTGTCTCCGGGTATCTCACCAACGTGCCTCAGGTGGATGATCCCAAAACCATTGCCTACCTTCGCCGCCAGCAACTACAGCGGCTGTGGGGTGGGGAAACGATTTGGAGATAACGAGAGCGGACATGACAGAAAGCACAATGACAGCTGCATCCACTTCAAAAATCGAGCGCGTACAGTCGCTTTTCGATATTCCCGAGAAGTACCTGGGCCCAAGAGGATTTGATATCCGGATTCGGGTGGAAACGGTGAAGGAGTTCACGAAGAACATCAAGCTCGACAACGTGCTCGATATCGGCTGTGGCGATGGATCGCTCTCCGCGCCACTGCTCTCGAAATGTAACCATCTGACCCTGGTCAACATTTCCAGCAAGATGCTGGAACTGGCCCGCAGGAAAATTCCAGCGGAGCGCGTCAACGACGTTCGCGTGATCGAGGGAAGCTTTCTCGGCTCGAACCTCCCAGCGCAATCCTTCGATCTGATTCTGTGCGTTGGCGTGCTGGCGCACGTGGATTCGCCCGCTGCCGTCATCGCCGAAATCTCGCGGCTGGCAAAACCCGGAGCTACGATCCTCCTCGAAGTCACCGACAGTTATCACTTCTGGGGATGGCCGGTGGTCGCGTATCAAAAACTCCTGAAGCTGTTGCGGCCGGAGCCCTACGCCTTGAACCGTCTCAAAGCCCGGAATGTAGTTCGCCTGTGCCGCGACAACGACCTCAAGCTGGACGGCCTGTACCGCTACGGGCTGCCGCCTTTGGGCACTCCCAAGATTGCCGGGCAGGAAGATATGTACAAGATGACTCGATTTCTTTTCGGGCCTTCGGATCGGAATCGCAATGCCTGGATGGGGAACGAGTTTATTTACCGCCTGCAGAAGGCGTAGCGGTTCGATTGGCAGATTTCCATGTACGAAACTGAAGTCAATCATAAAAGCGAATCCAGCGATCAGATTCCTGCAGAGGTGATTTCTGCTCTGGCGGAGTTCAAGGGGAAAGTCGAGGCGCGCACCGTGCTGCCATGGAGCGAGCACTGCACTGAGTGTGTGTGGCCGACATGTTACTCGACTTGCGATTTGTACACTCCACGGGAAGACGGCAAGTGCCGGAGATTTGCCGATGGCATGGTGCGCGTGGAATGTCCCGCAGCCATCAATTCGTACCTGCTGAAAATCCGGTTCAAGCGTTGGGGCAAGTTGTGGACGCCGGGCAATGTGCGCCTGCATGCTTCGGCGCAGGCAGAGCGGATCGAGCGCCGGGATTACCGCATCGGAAACGTTTTGTACCAGCTGCCCGTGCCAGCCAGCGTGAAGGCGATGGCTGCGGGCAAGCGCTACAGTTTCAAAAAGAGGGTCGCCAACCGGACCGCACCCGCCAGCGACCTGCCGACATCGTTTCTTCTCGAGTGCTACAACCCGCAGTCGAACAGCATTCCACTTTCGCTTACCATGCGATCGGTCGATCAAGAGCGAAAAATACCGTTCCAGACGCTGATCCCGATTGCGCCCGGTTTTCATCGGATCCGGATTCCGATGAGCGATATCAGCCGAGTGCTTAACATTCGCAGTCCCTTCAGCATCGACGTGATCCCCAATGAAATTGAGGATGGCACGGTGCTTTATTTCGGCCTGATGGAGTTCGTGCAGGAAGTCGCGGTTGCACAACCTGCTGAAGCCAAGGCGAAGAAGATCAAATGCGTTGTGTGGGACCTCGATAACACCATGTGGGACGGAATTCTGGTGGAAGATGGTCCAGCAAAATTGAAGTTGAAGCCCGGGATTGCCGACGTCATTCGGACGCTCGATTCCAGGGGAATTTTAAATTCCGTTGCCAGCAAGAATAATCCGGATGAGGCAATGCAGGTTCTCCGGCAATTTCAGCTCGCCGAATACTTTCTTTGCCCACAGATTTCATGGCAGCCGAAGAGCGAGAGCATCCGCACTATCGCGCGGCGGCTCAACCTGGGCATGGATTCTTTTCTGTTCATCGATGACTCTCAATTTGAATTGGAACAGGTAAAAGCGGTCTGCCCGGAAGTTCGCGTTCTGAATGCGCTTCAGTATCAAGCTCTGCCCGAAATGAAGGAGTGTCAGGTTCCGGTCACCGCCGAGAGCCAGCAAAGACGAAAGCTTTATCAGGTCGAGGCGGAGCGGCAGGATCGAGCCGAAGAGTTCGGAAACGATTACATGGCGTTCCTGCGGCACTCTCAGATCCAGCTGTCGATTCACCCCATGACGGAAGAAAATCTGGATCGCGTGCACGAATTGACGCAACGGACCAACCAGATGAACTTTTCCGGCAATCTCTACGATCGCGAAGTGCTGAAAGGCATTTTGAAATCGTCGTACCTGGATACCTACGTCCTCAGCTGCGAAGATCGGTTCGGCTCCTACGGCGTGGTCGGCTTCAGCATTGTTGACAGCCGCGAGCCGCGGATGACGGATCTGATGTTCAGTTGCCGCATTCAATCCAAGCGCGTAGAGCATGCATTCCTTGCCTATGTCATGAACACCTACATTGGCAAGTCAGGAAAAGACTTTTACGCCAACTACCGCAAGACCTCGAGGAACGCGCCTTCTGGAAAGGTATTCGCCGATCTCGGAATGGAAGAGATTGGAGTATCGGATGGCGTGACCTCGTTAGTGTTTCCGAGAAATAAGCAGGTGCCGGACGATAAAGTCATCCGCATCGTCGTCCGGGAAAACTCGATGACTACCGTCTAAATGATGACCGTCAGAACCCAACTCGGAACGCTCCGCCGGCGCTGGCTGTCGTCCGCATACTCGCGCCGCATCCCGTTAAAAAATGTCGGCCCGATGGTTTCTTTTTCTTTCGACGATTTTCCTCGAACGGCGCTGACCGTTGGTGGACGCATCCTCGCCCACTATGGAGCCCGCGGAACCTACTATGCAGCCGCAGGCCTGATGAACACCACCAACGACCTCGGCGAACAATTTCTCAAAGAGGATTTGCGCGCGCTGCTCGACCAAGGCCACGAATTGGCAAGCCACACTTTCAGCCATGTTTCCTGCCGCTCCGTCACCAGTGATCGGTTCAAAACAGAAGTGGAGAAGGGTCGCGCGGCGATCGAAGAACTGGCTGGGCAGAGTGATTCGGGGAATTTCGCATTTCCGTTTGGCGAGGTTACGCTGAAAGCGAAAAAGGTGCTGGCTGGAAGCACCGCCAGCAGCAGGGGAATTTGGCCAGGCATAAACGGTCCCGAGGCCGATCTAAATTTGCTCCGCGCCAACAGTCTGTACGGCGACGACGATCGATCTGCTCAAGTGCAGCGCCTGATCCTTGAGAACGAACAATGCGGCGGCTGGCTGATCTTTTATTCGCACGATGTGCGCGAGTCTCCCTCCCGGTTCGGTTGCACTCCGAAGCTGTTGGAGAGTGCCGTATCATTCGCCGCCGAACGGGGAGCACGAATCCTGACAGTAGCTGAAGCCGTAGGGGAACTGGTTGCCTCTTCACGCGACCAGAGCCCGGTTTCAAGCGTGCTCGAGCCTCAGCACTCAGGCTCGCACGCGAATTCTTTGTGAAACCTCTAACCACAAACACAGTCCACAGCATCGACGTAATTCCAAAAGAAAATCTCTCAATGGGCCAACGGTATACAAAATGCTTGTAAATCGCGTTTATTACCTTCTGAAACCAATCACCCCCTGGCGTATTCGCTTGCAGTTGCGGAGATGGCGGGCCGCACGCCGTCGCCGCATTTTCGCAGACGTGTGGCCGATCGATCCGAAAGCCGGACGCACTCCGCCCGGATGGCCGGGCTGGCCCAACGGCAAACAGTTCGCACTCGTCCTCACTCACGATGTCGAAGGCACGAAGGGCCTTTCGCGCATCACGCAATTGCGCGACCTCGAACTGAAGCACGGATTCCATTCCTGCTTCAACTTTGTGCCGGAAGGCGAATACCGCGTTCCTGACGTTTTGCGGGACAGCCTGGATCAGGCCGGATTCGAAGTCGGCGTCCACGGCTTGTCCCACGACGGCAAGCTCTACGATTCGAAGGCGGATTTCGCCGCGAAGGCTTCTCGCATCCAGCAATACCTGCGCAAGTGGAACGCGGTTGGGTTTCGTTCTCCCCTGATGCAGCACAAGTTGGGTTGGCAGCATGCGCTTGGGGTTGAATACGACACCTCGACTTTTGATACCGATCCTTTTGAGCCGGAACCCGACGGCGCTGGGACCATCTTTCCCTTCTGGGTGCCCGGCCCCAATGGCACCGGCTACATGGAGCTTCCTTATACGTTGGTTCAGGATTTCAACCTCTTTGGAGTCCTGTGTGAGCAGAACATAGACATTTGGAAGCGCAAGGTCGATTGGGTCGCCGAGCATGGCGGCATGGTGATGCTCGACACCCATCCGGATTACATGTGCTTCAACGGCAAGCCGGAAAAAGATGAGTACCCAGTTTCGCGTTACGAAGAATTTCTGAGCTACGTGCGCGAGAAATATGAAGGCTCGTATTGGGCCGCACTGCCGCGGGAAGTCGCTCGTTATTGCCGCGAGGCCACGCCGGCATCACGCCGCAACACGCGCAAAAAAGTCTGCATGGTAGCCTACAGCGTTTACGAATCCGATAATCGTATCCGGCGGTACGCAGAAACCCTGGCAAAACGTGGAGACCATGTCGACGTCATCGACGTGAGCGGTGCTGGTTTCGCCGCGCCTCCCGTCGAGGAAATCGATGGCGTTACGGTTTATCGCGTGCAACATCGCGAGCATAACGAAATTTCGAAGTGGACCTACGCGTCGCGGCTCCTGCGTTTTCTATGGCGCTCTTCGCGGCAACTGACCCGGCTGCACAAGATACACCGCTATGACGTGGTTCATGTCCACAATGTGCCGGACTTTCTGGTATTTTCAGCGTGGTATCCGAAGCTTACCGGAGCCAAACTGATTCTTGATCTTCACGATGTCGTCCCCGAATTCTTTACCAGCAAATTTCAGGTACCGCATGAATCGCTCTATGTCCGCTTCCTCAAGGCGATTGAAAAAGCTTCGGCAGGATTTGTCAACCACGTGATCGTATCGAATCACCTTTGGTATAAGACCGTGGTTTCCCGTTCCGTGTCGGAAGAGAAAAGCTCGGTGTTCCTGAATCATGTGGATCCGGAAATGTTTGCCCGGCACGCGAAAACCAGGACGGACGATAGATTCATCGTGTTGTTTCCGGGCAGCCTGCAGTGGCATCAGGGATTGGATATCGCCATCGAAGCTTTTGTTAGTGTCAGATCTCAGGTTCCAAACGCCGAGTTCCACATCTATACCGGAGCAGGCGGCGACAAATTGGGCGCCTTGAAGGAGCTGATACAACAGCTTCATCTGGAGGAATGCGTAAAACTATTCGCCGGTGTGCCGCTGAACAAGATGGCGCAAGTGATCGCCAATGCCGACCTTGGCGTTGTCCCCAAGCGCGCAGACTCGTTTGGCAACGAAGCCTACAGCACCAAAATCATGGAGTTCATGTCCCAGGGCGTGCCGGTCGTAGTTTCAAGAACTAAGATCGACAGCTTTTATTTTCAGGAAGGCACGGTCCATTTCTTCCCCTCCGGCGATCGCGAGGCTCTGGCGAATGCCATTCTGGATGTCGTCAAGAATCCGGAACTGCGTGCCTCTCTGATTCAGCGTGGCTATGAATATGCGGAACAGCATGGCTGGGGCCAAAAGAAAAAAGAATACCTGGACCTGGTCGATTCACTTTCGACAGAGCAATTTGATTCTGTCTCTCCAGATCTGACGGTTTCCTTGCCGGTGCAGCTAAACGGGCAAAGGGTGGCGAGCGAAGAACGCATGCACCTGGCGGCGAAAGCTAGCCAATCCTCAGCTGGGCAATCGTCGGCCCCGAGCAATGAAACTCCGGTTGAGCACTTACGCTGAATCTCTCCCCGATTTCAAATGAACGATCCCAAATGAAAGTATCTGAACCAAGCCGAGTGCGTTTCGAGGCCGTATCGACTCACGAAGCCATACCCGCCGTGAAGCCTCTCATCACCTTCGTGCCCGATGCGTCGCTGGAGGCCTGCGCCGAGTTCACCATCAGCCTGCGTACGCTGCCGTTTCTCGCCGATCACGGATTTCAGGACGTGGTCGTGCTCCCGGGAGCGTTCTACATCGAGATGGCGCTGGCAGTTGATCGGGAACTTGCCAAGGGCGCGGCGAGCGCCGTGCGCAACGTTGCCTTTCAGAATCCTGTCATCCTCTCGCAAGAAAATACGATCATCCGAGTCGAGGTCCGCAGGAATGGGCCTGCGTCCTCCGAATACATGTTCTACGATGTGGCCGGCGGAAATGGCGATACATACAGCCGCCAGCAAGTTGCCCAGCTCGAAATCGAGCGTGAAACGGCATCGCGTGCAAAATCTCTTGACGCATCGTTTTCAATCGAAAGCTTTCAGGCGCAAGCTGTCAACGTCATCGACTCGGGAGATTTTTACAAGAAGCTTCGTGACAACGGCAACCAGTACGGTCCGCAGTTTCAGCGCGCCTCCTCGATTTGGCACGCGGGGAACGAGTCGTTAGGGATGATTTCTGGCCGGCATGTGACGATCCAGTCTCATCGCCAGTGCATCCTGCTGGATTCGATGACACAGATGTTGGCGCCCTTCATGATGGCGCGCGGCAGGACCTTCGTACTTCGCTCGATTGATCGGATTGAGATCGCAGACCTGAATTTCCCCGACACCCTGTGGTGCCATGCCAAGCTTCGATCTGAAGCCGGCAGCGAGAGCAATCACATCGCCGGCGATGTTCGCGTTTTCGGCTCAACGGGCGAGACCTGCCTCAAACTCGCGGGAATCAGCTTCGTGCTTCTGGACCGCGCCGAGTCCGAAGAAAAAGCAACGTCGACTCTTGTCGTCGCCTCCAATTTCACTGCGGATCCGGTTGAGGATTCGCTGAAGTTCTGGGCGGACCATTTCAATCTTCAGTCCAAGATTGAGTTCGCGCCCTACGACCAGATTTTTCAGCAGTTGCTGCAGGCCGGGACCGCGTTCCACACCAACAAGGCCGGCGTGAACGTGATCCTGCTGCAACTGGAAAAGTGGGCTGCCGCAGAACGCGGCGGTCTATTGCACTTCGACCAAAAGAAGGCCGAGCAGGCTTTCGGAGAACGCAAGCGGCGCACGCTGCCCAATGGTCTCGAAATTGTTCATTTGAACCAGTATGAGACCGACTACGTCTATCAGGAAATTTTTGAAGATAAATGCTACCTGAAGCACGGAATCCGTCTGCCCGACGGAGCCACCGTGGTCAACATCGGAGCGAATATCGGCTTGTTTTCTCTTTTTGTGCTGAGCCGCTGCGCGAAGCCAAAGATTTATTCGTTCGAACCTGCCCCCGTCGCCTACGATCTGCTGAAAACGAATTGTGAAGTCTACGGAGACGCCAATGCCCGCGCATTCAATTTGGGAGTCTCGAACCGCCCAGGCACGGCGAATTTCACCTTCTACGAAAAGTCTTCGGTGTTTTCCAGCTTTCATTCCAATGAAGCCGAAGACCGCGAGGCCATCGAGGCCGTAGTTCGCAACATGCTCGATGCCGGATCGGTTGCCGAAGAATTCGCGCAGGAATATGTCGATGAACTCATGAAAGACCGGCTTCGTAAGAGCGTTCACGAGTGCCGGCTGACCACAGTTTCTGAAATCATCCGTGAAAATCACATCGACAAGATCGACCTGCTCAAAATTGACGCGGAAAAGAGCGAATTGGATATCATCGCAGGCATTGCGGATTCCGACTGGCCGAAGATCGACCAGGTCGTGATTGAAATCCACGATCCCACCCGCGAGGCAGCTCGCCGGGTCAGCGATCTGCTCATCGGCAAAGGATATCGGTGCGCCATCGAAGAAGAAAAGCTGCTCGAGCACTCCGGGCTTTTCAACCTTTTCGCCACGCGCGACACGGCCGGCGGCACAATGCGTTCCAGTGCCCCTGCTGACGTGCACACGCCGCCGCTTCCCAGCGGCCTGCAACGTAACGTCCGTGATTTTCACGCTGCTCTGCAGGCATTCACCAGCACGAATGCAACTCCGCTGATCCTTTGTTGTTGTCCAGCGAGCCCGACCGTCGAAACGAATATCGAATTGAAATCCGCGCTGGCAGACGTCGAGCGCGAATTGCTCGAAAGCGCGGCCGCGCTCAAAGGAGTTTCAACGATCGGTTCGCAGGCGCTACTGCAGCGCTATCCTGTCGCCGAGTATTACGATGGGCACAGCCATCAGTTGGGCGACATTCCTTATACGCCCGCGGGCTACGCCGCCATCGGCACTGCCCTGTTTCGAACCATTTTCAATGTGAAGCGAAAGCCGTACAAAGCCATCGTGCTGGATTGCGACAACACGCTTTGGAAGGGCGTTTGCGGCGAGGATGGGTACAAAGGCGTCGCGGTGACCGAGCCCTACCGCGCCCTGCAGCAGTTCATGGTCGATCAGATGAACTCCGGCATGCTGCTGTGCCTCTGCAGCAAGAACAGCGAGCAGGACGTGCTCGACGTTCTCGATCGGCACGCTGGCATGCTGATCAAACGCGACAACCTGGTTTCGTGGCGGATCAACTGGAACAGCAAGTCCGAGAACATCAAATCTCTCGCAAGCGAACTGAATCTCGGCCTGGACAGTTTTATCTTCATCGACGACAACCCGGTGGAGTGTGCGGATGTAGAGATCAACTGCCCCGACGTCCTGACTTTGCGGTTGCCGCAAAATCCGGCATCGTTCACTCCGTTCTTAGAGAACATCTGGGCGTTCGATCGTCCCGAGACAACCACGCAGGAAGATCGGGGCCGCGCCAGGATGTATCAGGACAATGCGCAGCGGGAGCGCTTCCGTGAGCAAGCGCATTCCATGCATGACTTTGTCGCTGGACTTGGCCTCCGCGTCGAAGTTGGCGAAGCGACCGACGATCAGCTCGATCGAGTTTCGCAATTAACCTTTCGAACCAATCAATTCAACACCACCACGATACGGCGCTCACTTGCTGAAATCAGAGATTTCTTGAAGCAGACCAATTCACGCTGCCTTGCGGTCCGAGTGGCAGACCGATTTGGAGATTACGGGCTGGTCGGCGTCGTTTTGTACCGTGAGGAATCTGATCGCCTAAAACTCGATACTTTTCTTCTGAGCTGCCGCGTCTTAGGCAGGGGAGTGGAACACACAATCGTCTCCAACCTTGGCCGGAGGGCGCTCAGTGCGGCAAAGGCGTTTGTGGAACTTGCTTGTCTTTCGACGGAGAGGAACCTGCCCGCCCGAAACTTTGTAAGCAGCCTCGGCGACCAGTATCGAATTGACGGCGAGTCGTGGCTTTTCCCGGCGGAATACCTGGCCAGCCTTAAATACGATCCGGATGAAAAGACACAGACCAGCGACAATCCAGCAACGCCCGATGGAGGGACACCAGCACTTCCTCGCGCGGCAGGTTTCGGCCTCGTGGTCCAATCGCGGCACCTGCAAAGGATTGGGGAAGGCCTGTACGACATCAGCCGGGTCACAAAGGCGATCGATGAATCACGGCTCCCGACGTCAGTCGCGGATGGTGCGGTGGACAAAATGCAATCCGCCGGACTGGACGGCACAATCCTGAATATCTGGAGAAAGGTTCTGGGCCGGCCCGGAATCGGATTAGACATCAATTTCTTCGAGGCAGGCGGCACTTCCTTGAAAGCGGTCCAGGTGATTGCCATGATCCGAAAAGAATTGAACCAGAACCTGTCGATCACCAGCCTGTTCGAGTGTCCGACAGTACGGCTTCTCGCGGCAAAATTTAGCGCCTGCGCCGAAGGCACTTCCGGCGAGCCCAGAACAGCAGGAGCGGCTCTGCGCGGCCAACAACGACGAGCCAAGGCAATTCGGCGGACGAGGAATCGATGAGCTTGAAGAAAGTAGGCGTGGTGGGCGCGGGCAACATCGGAGTCGGAGTGGTCACCGACCTCGTTCTGCACGGGATCCCGACCGTCGTTGTCGATATTTCAAAAGACACTCTGGAACGCGCTCAAGCCGAGGTGTTGAAAAACGTCCGCTTCGCTCCCGTGCTCTCTAAGACTCTTCCCCGCGCCACTCGCGAGGAGGCGTTACAGCGGATGACTCTGACTACCGATCTGGACGAACTGGCCTCATGCGATTTCATTGTCGAGAACGTGACTGAGGATTGGGAGATCAAAAAGCCGCTGTACGAAAAGCTGGGAAAGCTGGCGCGGCCAGGTGTTTGTTTTGGAGCCAACACCTCCTGCATTTCAATTACGCAAATTGGCGCCGCTTCCGGCCGTCCGGCGAATGTGGTTGGGGTTCACTTTATGAACCCGGTTCATCTCAAACCGGCGGTTGAAGTGATCCGCGGATTTCATACTTCGGAGACCGCGCTCAACACTTTGCTGGAATTGCTTTCCCAGTTGAAGAAGGAAGCAATCGTTGTCGAGGATATGCCCGGATTTGTCTCCAACCGGATCTCCCACTTGTTCATGAATGAGGCCGCCTTCGTTTTGCAAGACCAGGTTTCCACGCCGGAAAAAATCGACCAGATTTTCAAAAAATGCTTCGGGCATACGATGGGTCCTCTGGAGACTGCCGATCTGATCGGACTAGATACCGTCGCGCATTCTCTCGACGTGCTCTTTGACAGCTTCAAAGACCCGAAGTACCGCTGTTGCCCGCTGCTTAGAAAGTTGGTTCATGCCGGGCATCTGGGGCGCAAGACTGGAAAGGGATTTTATACTTACTTCGCCGGCTGATGGACCGCCCCTGCCCCTCAGAAATCGACTGCCGCTTACTTGGAGAAAACTCATTGATGAACACTCTGCACACCGAAGAAGAAAAGAAGATTCGAGACACGGTTATGGCGTTCCTGCTGAGCTCGATTAATATTGCCAACCTGAACGCCGACGATCACCTTTTCGAATCGGGCATCGTGAATTCCCTGTTCGCGGTTCAGTTGATGACGTTTCTGGAAAAAAACTTTGCCATCGAGATCGGCATGGACGATCTGGACATTGCCAACTTCGAATCCGTAAATGCGGCCACCTCTTTTGTCATGAAGAAAAAGGGCATGCAAACGGATGGCGCCACCGCGTGAGTCAGTGTTTCTCATCCCCACAATCTTCTCGTGACGCCGTAATCCGATTCCCAAAGGAAGCCGCAGGTACTCGATGCAACATTTGTTGACCGCACAGCAAAAAACCAGGCAGGAAGAATTCAAGGCGTTCGTACGCGAGAACGTCGAGCCCTTTGCCGAGCAATGGGATCAAGCCCAGAAACTTCCACAATCTGCAATCGCGATGCTGGCGAAATCGGGCTACTTGGGCTGCAGTCTTCCATCGCAATATGGAGGACAGGGATGGGACACGGTCACATTTGGCTTGCTGAATGAAGCTCTGGGAAGAGGTTCTTGCTCATTGACCGGCGTGCTGACCGTTCAGACCATGACTTCCAAGGCGCTGTTGAAGTGGGGCAGCGCTGAGCAGATACAGAAGTGGATTCCTCCGTTGGCCAAAGGCGAGATCGTCGGAGCGTTTGCCTTGACCGAGCCTGCGGCCGGAAGCGACATTCAAGCCCTCACCACCGAATTCACTCCATCGCGCGACGGTTTTCTCCTTCTCAACGGCGTCAAGAAGTGGATCACGGCGGCTCAGCACGCCTCTCTATTTTTGGTATTTGGAAAACTGGAAGGACGTTCGCTGGCCTGTTTGGTGCCTCGCGATACTCCCGGCCTTGAGGTCGAACCCATTTGCGATCTGATGGGCTTCCGAGCCGGCGGGTTGGCGAAACTGGTTTTCAGAAACGTGGAAGTTCCAACTTCGAACGTAGTCGGCAAACCCGGCTTTGCGCTGTCGCACGTTGCTCCGGTTGGCTTGCACTTTGGCAGAATCAGCACTGCCTGTTCTGCCTTGGGACTGCTCCGTGGTTGCTTTGAAGAAAGTGTCGGCTGGGCCAACGCAAGGCAGATTGGCAATCGTCCTCTGGGAGATCTCGGAATGATGCGCTCTTTGATCGCGGCCATGGGCACCGATCTTGAGGCGGGCAGCTATCTCTGCCACGGCGCCTGCCAGGCGGCCGATGAAAATCTTCCCGAAGCGTTTGAGAAGGCTGTCATCGCCAAATATTTCACGTCCAAAGCCGTGGTCAAGGCTGCATCCGACGCAGTGCAAATCCACGGAGCCGCTGGTTGCCACGGCTCTTCCGCCGTCTCGCGCTTTTATCGCGACTGCAAGATCATGGAAATTATTGAGGGTACCACCCAGATTCACGAGCATCTTCTCGGGGGGATGTTTGTCCGCCAGACGCGCCGGGCGCACGCATGAACCCTCCAAACAGTTCGGTCATGGAATCTTCCGCTATCCGTTTTGCCAGCCAGGCAGATCTCGATCGCATCGCTGCATTCAACCGCACCGATGCGCCCTTTCCGGATCGCACCACTCTGCAGGAATTGATCGAATCGCAGTTTGCTAAGGCTCCTTCTACGCCTGCCGTGATCTGTGATCACGACAAGATCCTCAATACATCTTCGCTCACCTGTGACGAGCTCAATCGAAGAGCCAATCAACTAGCACATGCGTTGAGAAGCGCGGGCGTGCTTCCCGGAGACATCGTTGCCCTGATGGTCGAACGATCGTTCGCCATGATGATTGGCATCCTGGGAATTATCAAGGCTGGAGCTGCATATCTGCCTTTGTCGCCCGAAAATCCGCCGGCACGCACCGACTACATGTTGCAGGATGCCGGGGTCAAAGTGCTGCTGGTGCACACGGCGACCGCTGGCCGGACACACTTCGCTGGGCTGATCGTCAACCTTGACGATCCCACAACTTATCGAGGTCCAGACCAGAATCCGGCGATCGTGAATCAACCCAGCGATCTTGCCTATGTGATCTATACCTCGGGCTCGACCGGCAAACCCAAAGGAGTAATGATCGAGCATCGCGCTGCGGTGAACCGCCTGCACTGGATGCAATCCGCCTATCCAATCGATCAAGGCGATGTCATACTGCAGAAGACTCCCTATTATTTCGACGTTTCGGTGTGGGAACTTTTCTGGTGGGCCCTGCAGGGCGCAAAACTGTGCTTCCTCATTCCCGGAGGCGAAAGAATGCCTCTGGCTATCGTTGAAACCGTCCGAAAGAACCGCACCACCGTTTTGCACTTTGTTCCGTCGATGCTGAATGTCTTCCTCGAATATCTGGACGGAAAACCGGATCGCGTTTTCGAAGGCCTGTCATCGATTCGCCAGATTTTTGTGAGCGGCGAAGCCTTGACCCCCAGCCACGTCACCAAGTTCAACAACATCCTTGGCAAGAAGATCGGGGCGCGGCTGACCAATCTCTACGGCCCCACCGAAGCCACGGTCGACGTTAGCTACTACGATTGCCCGTCGCATAATGATTTCGAAAAAATCCCAATCGGCAAGCCGATCGATAACATCAAGTTTCACGTTCTGCGGGAAGGCAAGCCGGTCGCAATCGGCGAGACTGGCGAATTGTGCATTGCCGGCGTCGGACTCGCCCGTGGCTACCTGAATAATCAGGCGTTAACCAACGAGAAATTTATCGACAACCCGGCCAACCCCGGCGAAAGAATCTATCGCACCGGAGACGTTGCCCGCTGGTTGCCCGACGGAAATATCGAGTACCTGGGCCGCGAGGATCATCAGGTAAAGATCCGCGGATTGCGCATCGAACTGGGCGAGATCGAAAATACGATCAGGGATTTTCCCGGCGTTGCCGATTGTGCGTGCATGGTCCGGAAATATTCCGAGAACGTGATTCTGATCATTGCTTACCTGGTATGCCGGCCGAGCCTGGAGCTTGCGGGACTGAAGGAGCATTTAAAGAAGCACCTTCCCGATTACTCGATCCCGAATCACTTTGAAATTCTCGACGAGATGCCGTTGACGCCGAGTGGCAAAGCCGATCGCAAAGCCCTCCCCGAGCCCGTTATTCAACTGAAGCCGGTATAGCCCCGCCGCCGGCAGCACTCCTCCCCTCTCCGGCATCTCAATTGAAACTCCCCGCACGCTCGCGAATCATCCACTATTTGGTGAAATGAACAACGAACTCGATATCGCAGTCGTCGGCATGGCCGGCCGCTTTCCCGGCGCCCGAAATCTGGACGAGTTTTGGCGCAACCTCGTCTCAGGGGTCGAGTCGATCCGCCCGTTTTCCGACGAGGAGTTGCTCGCCTCGGGAGTGTCCGAAGCTCAACTGAGAAACCCGAGCTACGTGAAGGCCGCCCCGGTGCTTGAAGGCCCGGGCGAGTTCGACGCCGATTTCTTTGGACTCCTGCCGATGGAAGCCCGGATGATGGATCCCCAGCATCGCATTCTGCTGGAGTTGGCGCAGGAGGCGATCGAAGATGCGGGATACGATCCCAATCGCTACGCTGGGCGCATCGGCGTTTTCGCCGGCAGTGCGCTCAACACTTATTTCATGGATCGTGGGCTGAAAGGTCGATTTGCCGAGGAGTATATTCCGACTCTCATCGGTTCCGACAAAGACTTCCTCAGCACCAGGATCTCCTACAAGCTCAACTTGCGCGGGCCCAGTCTCACCATTCAGACTGCCTGCTCCACTTCGATGGTCGCGGTCCACATGGCCCGGCAAAGCCTCTTGAATGAAGAGTCGGATATGGCGCTCGCGGGCGCCATCTCTGTCCGCGTTCCTCATCGCGCCGGTTACTTGTGCGATGGTGGAGGAATCGTTTCGCCCGACGGTCATGTGCGCGCCTTCGACGCCAAGGCAAACGGAACTGTATTTGGAAGCGGCGGCGGCATTCTGGTATTGAAGCGGCTGGCGGACGCGCTCGCCGATGGCGACAACATCCATGCGGTGATTAAGGGTTCCGCGGTAAATAATGACGGCGCAGAAAAGGCCGGTTACACCACGCCCAGTGTGAACGGCCAAGCCGATGTTGTCGTTGAAGCGCTGGCTAATTCCGGCGTCGAGGCCGATAGCATCACCTACGTCGAGGCTCACGGTTCAGGAACGCCAGTCGGAGACCCGGTTGAGGTCATGGCGTTGACCAAAGCGTTCCGCACCTTCACCGGGCGTTCCGGTTACTGCGGATTGGGTTCGGTTAAAACCAACGTAGGACATCTTGATGCCGCGGCCGCCGTGGCCGGCATGATCAAAACCATTCTGGCGCTCAA
Organism: uncultured Acidobacteriaceae bacterium; assembly: GCA_963715875.1. Classification (GTDB taxonomy): domain Bacteria; phylum Acidobacteriota; class Terriglobia; order Terriglobales; family Acidobacteriaceae; genus Sulfotelmatobacter. Next base: position 660,975 of record OY970281.1, read on the forward strand.
GCACCGCACGCTGCCGCCAAGCCTCCACTTCAGCGAGGCGAACCCTGAAATCGATTTCGCAAGCACTCCGTTCTACGTCAACACGCAAGCCAAGGAGTGGACCAGCGACGGCCCCAGAAGAGCGGGCGTGATGTCCACCGGCATGGGTGGAACGAATGCGCACGTCGTGTTCGAAGAGGCTCCCGAGCCGACGAAAAGCACCCGTAAAGATTCTTCAAACTTGCTCGTGCTGTCGGCAAAGTCGGAAGCCGCTCTTGACCATGCTACCCAGCGCCTGCGCGAATTCCTGGAAGGCGATGATTCCCCGAACATGAACGACGTGGCTCATACTCTGCGCGTCGGACGCCGCACCTTCCCTCATCGTCGGTGCCTGGTCGCTGCCAACAAGAAAGACGCGATTACGATGCTGGCCGAGCAAAACTCCAGACGCGTTCTCTCCAGCGTGCAGGACGGTGCGACGCAACGCCCTGTGGTCTTCCTCTTTCCTGGCATCGGAGATCACTATGTCGGCATGGGCCACGGTCTCTACGAAGAGTGGGACGTATTTCGGCAGGAGGTCGATCGCTGCGCCCGGATTCTGCAGCCTCACCTCGGGATCGATATCCGGAAAATTATTTATCCCGACGATCAGGGATGGAAGAATCAGGGCAAGAGCAAAGGCATCGATCTGAAAAAGATGTTGGGCCGGGGTGGCGATGCGCCGGCGGACCCTCACGCTGCCGAGTTGAACAAAACGCTTTTCGCCCAGCCGGCATTATTCACTCTCGAATATGCGATGGCTCAGTTGTGGTTGTCGCTCGGAATCACTCCCGCGGCCATGATCGGCCACAGCATGGGCGAATACGTTGCAGCCTGCCTGGCCGGGACCATGTCGCTGGAAGATGCATTGCGGATGATCGCAGTCCGGGCCCGGCTGGTCAACGATCTGCCTGCGGGAGCCATGCTTGCCGTCACGCTTCCCGAGAAAGAATTGCTTCCGCTGCTTACCGAAGATCTGTCGATATCGTTGATCAATGGTCCCGCATTGTGCGTGGTCGCGGGACCAGTCGCCGCAATGGCTGAATTCGAGCGGCGGCTGAATGACAAGCAGATCATTTCCCGCCATGTTCAAAATGCTCATGCATTTCATTCGAGAATGCTGAGTCCGATCGTCGCAGCCTTTGAGCAGGAAGTAAGAAAAGTTCGGTTGCACGAGCCGGCAATTCCATACGTTTCAAACGTCACCGGCAAATGGATCACCGGCCGCGACGCCACGGACCCATCCTATTGGGGCCTGCACGCCGATCACACCGCCCGCTTCAATGATGCGCTGCAGGAACTTTGGCGATTGGAGAATCCGATTTTGCTCGAAGCTGGCCCCGGCCGAACTCTGGGCGTGCTGGCCATGCAGCATCCCGACCGGCAAAATGCCGCCGACCCGCTGACCATCTCCTCGATCCGCCACTCTTATGAGAACCACTCCGATGTCGAATTCTTAATGCAGAGTATCGGCCGGCTTTGGCTCTCTGGAGTGGAGATTCGTTGGGAGAACATGTCTCCCGCGGAGGGACGCCGCAGAGTATCGTTGCCGACTTATCCGTTCGAGAGGCAGAACTATTGGATCGAGAACACAGCTACTACAAGCCCCACGGAAAGCCCGAGTCCGGGGCCCGCCGGTGTGGACGATTGGTTCTATGCGCCGACCTGGAAACGTAGCTCACTCCTGGGCGATGCCATCGATGCCTCACACGCTCCGGCGGCCTTCTGGCTGATCGTTGCGGATCGATATCGCGGCGGCGTCCACATGAAATCGAAACTGGAGTCTGCCGGAGTCGCCGCGGCTTTGGTTCACTTTGGCGAAAAGTTTATTCGCCACACTGACGGCTCTTACGAACTGAATCCCGCCGGCATCGAAGGTTACCGCGAACTGTTCCGCGATCTGGAACGGCGGGCAAAAGGCGCGCCCATTCACATCGCACACTTTGCATGTTTGATGAAAGAAGATTTGATGAAAGCAGAAGAGGATGCAGTCCGCGCCTCTTCCACAAATCTGGATTTTGGATTCTTCAGCCTGTTCCATATGGCTCAGGCCATCGGCGAGCTTGGCACTTCCATTCCCGTCAAGATCGGCGTTATCTCGAACCGTTTGCATTCCGTCACCGGCGATGAGAACGTCTTGCCGGCGATGGCAACCGTGGTCGGATTATGTGGCGTCATTTCCCGGGAATATCCCAACATCGATTGCTTCAGCCTCGATTTGCCGGGCAACGAATCGGCCGACGGCCTTTCCGACGCGTGTCTTGCCGCGATCGTTTCCGAATTCGCCGAAGAACATAAGAGCCGGGTCATCGCTTACCGCGGCAAATATCGCTGGGAACAACATTACGAGCCGGTGAAACTTCCGGCGACCGTTTCTTCTACCTCGAGCGAAACTCTGGCCAACAAACATTTGAGGCGTGGCGGAGTGTATCTGATCACAGGCGGTACCGGTGGAATCGGTCTGGAGATTGCCCGCCACCTTGCCCAGGCGTGCCAGCCCAAACTTGTGCTGACCAAGAAAAGTGTTTTCCCGGAGAAGTCCCGTTGGAAATCACTGCTGACTGCGAAAGATACTCCGGTTCCGGTTCTCAGAACGATCGCCACCCTCCTCGAAATCGAAGCGATGGGAGCCGAGGTCGAGGTCGTGGTCGCCGACGTCTCCGACCGGGAACGCATGCGCCAAGCCTTGCAGAAACTGCAAGCGCAGTTTGGCGCGATCAATGGAGTCGTCCACGCCGCAGGAATTGTCCAGGCCGGACTAATTCATAGCAAGACGCGGGAGAGTGCGGAGGACGTATTAGCTCCCAAAGTCGACGGGACCATGGTTCTGTGGGAACTCCTGCAGCACGTCAAACTGGATTTTCTAGTTGTGTTGTCGTCGATCAGCTCGGTCCTCACGCCGTATGGCCTCTCCGATTACGCGGGCGCCAGCTCCTTTCTCGATGCCTTCGCCAACTTCGCCAGCACTCGGGGATGCTCACGCGCACTCAGTATTAATTATTCCGGCTGGAGAGAAGTCGGCATGTTCGCCGAGTTGGAGACTCTGCAGGGCGCCGAAGGCTGGGAGCGCGACGCCGAGCTTCAGAAAGCGATCGCACCGAAAGATGGGTTGGAGACTTTCGACAGAGCTCTCAACTCGAATCTGACGCAGGTTGTGGTCAGCCCCCAGGACCTGAATAAGCTCTTGCAGGAGGAAACCAACAGAGTTTCCCGCCACGTTGGCCCGCATGAGGATGCCGACGGGCAGCCTACGAATACGGTTGAAAAAGCTCTGGCCCAGGTGTGGAGCAGCGTGTTTGGCCTCGACCGGATCGGCATTCATGAACATTTCGCCGAGTTGGGCGGCCACTCCCTGATGGCCATGCAGATCGTTACCAGAATTCACGCTTTGTATCAGGTCCCCTTCACTCTCAGGGACTTCTTCGAGAGCCCCACGATCGCTCAATTAAGTTCGGTGATTCAAGAACGAATTCTCGCGGAAATCGATGGCCTCAGCGATGAACAGGCGCGCCGGCTGATTTCGAATCACTAACGAACCGGGGCGCCCGAACGGACATCCGATGAAAATTGATCCATCCAGCACGATGAATTCGACTTATCCTGAGGAACGGACGCCGGATGCCGATCTGCGCCGATTTCCGGCATCGTCGCGGGAGGATGTCATCGAGCCATCGCCAAAAAAAGATAAAATATCCTTACGCCTCTCACCGGAAAAACAACTCTTACTGGAACAGCGTTTGGCCGCCGCAGAAATGAAAACAGCTCCCGCCCCTGCAAAATCTGTCCTCCGTGTACGCGCCGATAAGGAATCGGCGCCGGTTTCGTTCTTTCAGCGCCAGATGTGGGTAATTGACCGGATCACACCCGGCAACCCCGCCTACAATGTGCCTGTCGGTTACCGTCTTCGTGGGCCCCTGGACGTAGCGGCTTTGGAATCCAGCTTCAATGAGGTGATCCGCAGGCACGAGATATTAAGGACCACATTCGCGGTTGAAAACGGCGAGCCCGTGCAGGTCATCCACTCCGAATGCAGCATTCAGATCAAGGTCGTAGACTTGGGCGCGCAGTCTGCAGAATCCCGTTTGCAATCTCTGGCCTCGGAGGAGTCTCTTCACTCCTTCGATCTGTCCCGGCTTCCGTTGATTCGTCTTTCCTTATTTAAGCTGGGCGAAGCCGAGCATGTTCTGATCGTCAATCTTCACCACATCGTCGGCGACGGCATCTCCCAAGGGCTGCTTTTGAATGAGGTCGACGCGTTTTATCGCGCGCGCACTGGCGGCCAGGATCCTCGTCTGCCCCACCTCGGCATTCAGTACGCCGATTTTGCCATTGAACAAAAGCAGGCCATGGACGAGAACGCCTATGCCGGCGAACTGGAGTTCTGGCACAAGCATTTGTCCGGAGAGCTTCCCGTGTTGGAGCTTCCCACGGATTTTCCCCGGCCCCTGGTCCAATCCTTCAAGGGATCCAACGTGTTCCTCAAGCTTCCGCCGGGTTTGGTTCAGGACTTGACCACGGTTGGCGCGCGCGAGGGATGCACTTTCTTCATGACGGTGCTGGCGGCTTTTCAGGTATTGCTGCAACGCTATTCTGGCGCCGAAGAAATCATCATCGGCACTCCCGTTGCCCGCAGGACCTCTGAGAGCCTCGCGCCTTTAATCGGAAATTTCCTCAACATGGCGGCTTTGCGATGCGAACTTTCCGGCAATCCTGATTTCAGCGAAGTGCTCCGCAGAAGCCAGGACACAGCTCTGAATGCATTCTCCAACGCCGATCTACCGTTTGAAGCGCTGATGAAGGTTTTCAAGCTTGAAAGAAACCCCGGACGAAATCCGGTGTTTCAGGTCATGCTGCAGACCACGCCGGCAAGCCCCCCGCACCTCGGAGACCTTGAGGTCAGCAACTTTCATTTCGATATGAAAGTCGCTCAGTTCGACCTGGGTCTTCATCTTTCCGAAGAGTCCGGTGGCTATGTTGTGCGCTTCGAGTACTGCTCTGACTTGTTTCGGGCGGAAACCATCGAGCGCTTCTCTTCAAGTTTTGCGCGATTGTTGCACGCTGTGGTTGCCGATCCTCGGCAGAAGATATCGAAGATTCCCATTCTTTCGGAAGCGGAAAGGAACCAGCTTCTCAATACCTGGAACGATACTTCGCGGGAGTATCCGAAAGAGCAGTGCGTTCACAGCCTCTTCGAGATTGCCGCAAAACGCACGCCCAACCGCGTTGCCGTTGAATGCGGCGGCCAGTCGCTGACCTTCGCCGAATTGAATGCGAAAGCCAACCGGCTGGCCCATCACCTTCGCCAGTCCGGTGTCCAACCGCAGAGTTGCGTCGGAATTTTCCTGGAGCGCTCGCTGGATCTGATTGTCGGGTTGCTGGGAGTTCTGAAAGCCGGTGCCTCCTACCTTCCCATGGATCCGTCCTTCCCTGCAGAACGTCTGGCTTGGATGATGGAGGACGCGGGCATTTCCCTTCTGGTCACTCACGCCCTTCTGGTGAAGGACGTATCTCGAGCCGGAATGAAAACGGTTTGTCTGGATGCCGACTGGGAAGCGATCGAACAGCAATCCAGCACCGATCCTTGCGTTCCCCTGCCATCGTCGAGCCTGGCTTACATCATCTACACCTCCGGCTCCACGGGAAAACCGAAGGGAGTCATGATCGAGCATCGATCCGTGGTGAACTTCCTGCTGTCGATGCAGGAGAAGCCCGGCTTCGATGAGAACGATGTGCTGGTCGCGGTCACGACGATCTCATTCGACATTGCCGCGCTCGAAGTTTTCCTTCCGCTGATCTCTGGAGGCAAACTCGTCGTCGCTCATCGCAATGAAGTGATCGATGGTTCAGCCCTGCTGGAAAGAATTTCCAGCAGCGGTGCGACCGTCCTGCAGGCAACTCCGGCGACCTGGAAGATAATGTCGGAGGCGGGATGGGAAAAGACCCCGCGACTCAAGATGCTGTGCGGCGGAGAGTCCCTGCCCCGCGACCTCGCCAACAACATGCTCCAGCGCGGCGCTGAACTCTGGAACATGTACGGCCCGACAGAGACCACCATATGGTCATCCACGGAAAGGGTTCAACCCGGATCGGGTCCAGTTCTGATCGGTCGGCCCATCGCCAACACGCAGCTCTACATTGTCGATGAGCAATTGGAACCAGTGCCGCTGGGCTCGATTGGAGAGTTGCTGATTGCCGGAGACGGATTATCAAGGGGCTACCGCAACCGTCCCGACCTGACGGCAGAGCGATTTATTCAGACCCCGTTCCTGGAGACAGGAACCCGCGCCTACAGAACCGGAGATCAGGCACGATTTTGTCCCGATGGCCGCGTCGAAATTCTAGGACGCCTCGATCATCAGGTAAAGGTGAGAGGGTACAGAATCGAACTGGGAGAAATCGAGCAGGTCCTGTTGCAGCACGAAGCCATCAAAGACGCGGTGGTCGTGGCCCAGCAAGAGCAGGATGGCAACAAGCGCCTCGTCGCCTACTACATTCCCGTCGCCGGTACGCGATTGCAACCCGGTGAGCTGACCGAATTGCTGCAGAAGAAACTGCCCGATTACATGGTTCCCCCGTGGTTTGTCGAGATGGAAGCGTTTCCGGTCACACCGAATGGCAAGATTGACCGCAAACGGTTTCCCAAACCTGAAGGCATCACTCCAGAAACCGGCTCGGCGTTTGTCGAACCCGAAGGCGAACTCGAATTGCAGTTGGCGGATATCTGGAAGAAGGCTCTCAAGAAACAGGCCATTGGCGCCAATGATAATTTCTTCGATCTGGGCGGGCACTCGCTCCTGGCGGCCTACGTGTTCGCGCAAATGGATCGGCAAATTGGAGTGAAGCTGCCGCTCGGCATTTTGTTTCAGGCTCCCACCATTCGGCAACTGGCCGCGCGCGTTCAGGAAAAATCGTGCAGCTGGAAATCCCTGGTCGCGATCCAGACGCGGGGCGATCGACCGCCGCTCTTCCTCGTCCACGGCGCTGAAGGCAACGTCCTTCTCTACAAGAATCTGGCCCGCAAGCTGGGAAACAACCAGCCGATCTATGGACTGCAATCCCGTGGCTTGGATGGAAGCGAAAAGATTGACACAAAAATAGAAGAGATGGCGGCACACTACGTCGAAGAAATTCAGGGACTGCAGCCGAAAGGCCCCTATTTTCTCGGAGGCTATTGCCTGGGCGGAGCCATCGCCCTCGAAATCGCGCAACAGCTTAGGAGAGCGGGAGAGTCGGTCGCTCTGCTGGCCATGCTCGAAACCTACAATATGGGCGGGATTCCCGAAGCGTCCTTTCCATTAACGCTGATTTACAAGACGCAGAATTTGTACTTTAACCTTACGAACTTATTTTTGAGCCTGTCCCGCGGAGGCTTGGACTTTTTTCTCGAAAAGACAAAAGTAGAAATCGGCCGGATGAAAACGAGCTGGCATATTTTCTGGTCGACCATGCTCGAGAAGCTTCATCACAAAGACGGCTTGCAGTATCAGCATCTGCAAATCGGATCGGTCAACGATCAGGCGCAGACCAACTACAACCCTGTTCCCTATGACGGCAAGATCGCGGTTTTCCGCACGAAAACCTACTACCACGGCTTGAAGGACTTTGACTTCGGTTGGGGACACATCGCCCGCCAGGGAGTTGACGTTGTGGAATTGCCGCATTATCCCAGAGGATCGCTCAACGATCCATTTGTTGAGGTCCTTGCAGAGCGTCTGACCGCGGAGATGGAGAAGCACCTTCCCCAAGCGCCCCGATAGCAGCAGAACCGTCCGCCGCAAAATAGCGCGAGACGGCCGATCAGTCCTCCCCTCACGAATCATCGACTCACGAATCCGACCATGGATTGTACGAAGCCAAAAATCCTTTACATCGCCGGCTGCGACCGCAGCGGCAGCACTGTCCTCGATCAGATCCTGGGACAGATTCCGAACTGGTTTACGGTCGGGGAGCTGGTGGATTTTTGGGATCGCGGCCCGCAACAGATATGCGGCTGCGGCCGGGTGCTCAAAGATTGTGATTTTTGGCGGCAGGTTTTTATCGAAGCCTTTCATGACACGCCGGACCGCGTTGATTTTGCCGGCATCGCAGCCTTGCGGAATCGCTGCGCTCGATCCCGCCACTTGCTGCTGCTCACGAATTCGCTCACCAGAAATTTTGCCCCCACCGCGCTCGGCGCCTATCTCGATCTGACGAAGAAATTCTATCGGGCGATCAGCAAGGTTTCCGGCTCGCAAGTCGCGGTCGATTCGTCGAAGCTGCCTTCGCACGCTTACATACTGGAGCTCACTGGCGCATTCGATGTCTACATTTTGCATCTCGTACGCGATCCGCGGGGCTGTGCCTACTCCTGGCTCCGAGGCAAACGCCATCCCGACCCAACCATTGGCGAGTTCCCCAGGTGGAGTCCCACCAGAACCTCGCTGGACTGGATTTACATCAACTCCGCCGTAAAAAAACTCTGGAGTTCTTCAGCAGACCGCTATTTCGTCTTACGTTACGAAGACTTTATCGCTCAGCCGGCGCAGAGCTTGCGCCGCATTCTGCATTTTGTCGGACAACCCGCAATCGATCTTCCATTTGTATCGGACCACTCTGTTTCTCTGGCGCCCACGCACGGCGTGTCAGGGAACGCTGTGCGGCTTGACACTGGAACGGTCCATCTAAAACTCGACGACAAATGGCGCACCGCGATGAAGCCCATGCACCAATCGCTGGTGACCACGCTCACGGGCGTGACTTTGCCCACATACGGGTATCGCTATTAGCTCCAACGAATCTTCGCACATCGATGTCCATCGATAGAAGAATCGTCAGGCAACAAATCTTATGAACGGCCATAGCCAGGATTGCAATGTGACCATTATCGGGGCGGGTCCTTATGGACTTTCCTCGGCCGCGTATCTCCGCGAAGCTGGCGTTGAAGCACGTGTGTTCGGCGAGCCAATGTCCTTCTGGGAGAAACAAATGCCAGCGGGGATGTGCCTTCGCTCGAATTGGGGAGCCTCGCACATCGCCGACCCTAAGCAGAAATTGACGCTCGACGTCTACACCCGGCAAAACGGTAATCACGTCTCCAAGCCCATTCCGCTCGATCGGTTTCTCGATTACGGCCGCTGGTTCCAGCGGCAGGCCGTCCCGAACTTGGAGAAGCGGCAAGTTCACAACATTGACCTCGATGCGCGCGGCTTTAAGGTGACCTTGCAAGATGGCGAGGAGTTCATCTCCCGTCGCGTGGCTGTCGCTGCGGGAATCGGCCCGTTCGTGAGCCGCCCCGCGGAATTCGCCGCGATTCCGCCCACCATGGCTTCCCATTCGAGTGAGCACACCGACCTTGGAAAATTCAAAGGCCAGCGAATGGCCGTCATCGGCGGAGGCCAGAGCGCTCTTGAATCGGCGGCACTGCTGCGCGAAGCCGGCATTGAAGTCGAAGTCATCGCAAGGAACGCAACTTTGAATTGGGTGGGACTGCACGCCAAGCTGCATCATCTCGGCGCTATTTCCTCGCTGTTGTATTCGACGCGGGATGTCGGCCCGGCTGGAATCAGCCGACTGGTGGCGATGCCGAATGTGTTTCGTCGTTTTCCGAGGCAATTCCAAAGTCGCACCGCTTACCGCGCGATCCGGCCGGCGGGCGCACACTGGCTGCAACCGCGCCTGCAGGATGTCTCCATCACGTTAGGGCGCAGAGTACTCTCTGCCACAGTGGCGGGCGGCCAGCTTCGCCTCAAACTCGACGACAATACCGAGCGGCTCGTCGATCACGCGCTGCTGGCCACTGGATTCCGCGTCGACGTGTCGCAATACAAGTTCCTGTCTCAGTCGTTGCTGAAAAATCTGCAGACTGTCGAAGGCTATCCCGTGCTCAAGCGCGGCCTGGAGTGCTCCATTCCAGGACTGCACTTTCTTGGCAAGCCCGCGGCTTGGAGCTTCGGTCCGCTACTCGGTTTTGTTTCCGGAGCCGAGTTTGCTTCCACGGAACTGGTTCACGCCATCACTCGCAGCGGGAAACACTAACCCCTTTTATGGCTGCTACCCTGATCAAACCTGTGCCCGCGCCCGCAGCCGTGCATCCCGCAAACGGCAGCGTGGGTGCGGTTGTCGTCGGTGGCGATTACCAGGGTCTGGAAATCGTGCGTAGTCTCGGCCGTCGAGGCATCCCCACCTGCGTCGTAGATGACGAGTATTCCATCGCTCGATATTCGCGATACTCAACCAGGTTCGTGAAGCTGCCGAGCCTCCGCGATGGAGATGTCACAGTAAGCAGTCTGCTCGAAATCGGTGAGCGCTTAAATCTGCGCGGATGGGTCCTGTATCCCACGCGGGATGAACACGTCGCCGCGTTCTCGCAACGCCGCGCGGAATTGGGCCAGATATTTCGTGTTCCAACGCCCGATTTCGAGAGCGTGCAATGGGCTTGGGACAAGCGCAACACATACCGGCTCGCCAAGGAACTTGGAATCCCGGCCCCTCGCACTTACTACATCGAGCACGTTGATCAACTCTCTGAACTTGACGGTCTCGAGCCTCCTTTTGCAATCAAGCCCGCAATTAAGGAGCACTTTATTTATGCCACCAAAGCAAAAGCGTGGTGCGCCAATAGCCATGCGGAATTGAAGACAATGTTTCAAAAAGCATCGGGCCTGGTCGGCGCGGGCGAGGCCATGGTGCAAGAGGTGATTCCAGGCGGAGGCAACCAACAGGTTTCCTATTGCGCGTTTTTTCGCGATGGCGAACCGGTAGGAAAAATCGTCGTGCGCCGCCGCCGTCAGCATCCTCTCCAGTTTGGCCGTGCCAGCACCTATGTCGAGACCATCGATGCTCCACAGGTCGAGGAATTCTCGGAGCGCTTTCTGCGTGCCATCAATTACTACGGGCTGGCCGAGGTGGAGTACAAATTGGATCCGCGGGATGGCCAGTACAAGCTGCTCGATGTCAACGCTCGAACCTGGGGCCATCTGAGTCTTGGGCGCCAAGCCGGCGTGGATTTCAGTTACATGCTTTTTGCCGATCAGCTTGGCTTGCCGGTTTCAGCCTGCAAAGGTCATGCCGGGGTGGGTTGGGTGCGCATGGCCACCGATATTCCCGCGGCGTTGATGGCTTTTCGTGGCGGCGATCTCGATGTGAAAAGTTATGTGCGCTCGTTGCGAAACTGCAATGTGGATGCGGTTTTCAGCCGCGAAGACCTCCTCCCCGGTATTGCCGAGTTAATGCTCCTCCCGTATCTGGTGATCAAAAGAGGTTTCTGACATCGACCGCCCTCCCCTGCTTCATCCCCTTTTGCCACTTTGCTTGAATCGCGTCGTCCGTACCGGAGGCGCAGATCGCACGATTTTCGAAAGGAATAATCATGACTACTTCCGCTGTTTCGTCCAGCCTTGTCTCCGAACTGAAATCTAGGATATTGGCCCGTGAAGCGCGAGTCGGCATCATTGGACTCGGTTATGTCGGGCTGCCACTGGCCCTGCTCTATGTGGGGCAAAGATTCCTCGTCACCGGCTTCGACATTGACCAGCGCAAAGTGGACGCGTTGAATGACGGGAAGTCGTATATTCACCGCATTCCAGCCGCAGACATCCAAGAGGCTTCCGTCAAAGGACTGACAGCGACCTCCGACTTCTCCCAACTGGAGGAGATGGACGCAATTATCATCTGCGTGCCTACTCCCTTGAATGAATATATGGAACCCGACCTCAGTTTCATCACCAACACCGGCCACGCCATCGCGCCTCACCTGCAGGCGGGGCAACTAGTGATTCTGGAAAGCACGACCTACCCGGGGACAACCGAGGAAGTGCTGCTGCCGATTCTCGACAAAGAAAACCGGAAGGGTCTAAAAGCTGCCCACCGAAATGCGGCCGCTGCGGAACGCGACGAATACTTTCTTGCGTTCTCCCCGGAACGGGAAGATCCAGGCAATACCGAAGTCGCGCGTCACGATATTCCCAAAGTCATCGGAGGATTGGACTCCAACGCCGCGGAACTGGCCGGCGCTTTGTACGGATCGATCTTCCGTCGAGTCGTTCCGGTCTCCTCGCCTGCAGTCGCGGAGATGACCAAACTTTTGGAAAATATCTATCGTTGCGTAAACATTGCGATGGTCAATGAACTGAAACTTCTCTGTTTGCGGATGGGCATCGACATCTGGGAGGTGATTGCCGCGGCGTCCACCAAACCCTTCGGCTTCCAGCCTTTTTATCCCGGGCCGGGGCTCGGCGGGCATTGCATCCCTGTCGATCCTTTCTATCTTTCCTGGAAGGCCAAGGAGTTCGATTTCAACACTCGCTTTATTGAACTGGCCGGCGAGATCAACGTGAGCATGCCATATCACGTTGTAACCTCCGTTGCGTCTGCCTTGAACCGGCACAAGAAAGCGCTGAACGGAGCGCGAGTCCTGATTCTCGGCGTGGCATATAAAAAAGATATCGACGATCTGCGGGAGTCTCCGGCACTGACGATTATCGAACTGCTGAAGAACAAGGGTGTAGAGGTCAGCTACAACGATCCCTACATTCCAATGGTTGGCAAGGGACGCAAATACGATCTGCAAATGAAATCCTCGCCCATGGAGAACCTCGGTCAATATGACTGCGTGCTGATTGTCACCGACCATTCCGACTATGACTACGCCCGCGTGGTGAAGGAAGCGCAGTTGGTGGTCGACACACGCAATGCCACGAAAGGCATCGTCAGCGATAAGATCGAGCGCTGTTAATTGCAGACTTCGCGAGTAATGGAACAATTCGCAGCAACTCCAGAAAAACGGCAGAGAGCGAAAACTCTCTGCGTGGTGGCTGTGGTTGCTGTTTTAATCGCCACACTTTCGCCCTTCAATCCGCGTCCGCGCAACCAGGTGACGTGGTTGCAAGGAGCACACGGGCTGAAGTTCGGGAAAGCTGGCCTGGTCGTCAGCGATGCACCGTTAACACCGGCGAAAAACCAGAGCCCGGAATCCTTTACCCTCGAACTCCTGCTTCGGCCCGCCAGCACGAAATCCGTATACACGATATTCGGTGTTTACGTGCCGGATCGTCCGAACCAGCTGTTAGTGCGCCAGTGGAAGGACAGCTTGCTGGTGACCCACAATTCAGCTGTCGATAACGACAGAACCAGGACAATCAAATTTGACGTTGACCACATTTTCCATCCGGGAACCGTCGTGCTCGTCGCGATTTCGTCGGGCCCGAACGGCACTGCGGTATTTCTGGATGGACAACTCAAACAGTCCTTCCCCTTCAAAATCTCGCGAAGTGAACTGTCGGGCCAGATTGTTCTCGGCAGTTCGCCGGTAATCTATCATCCGTGGCCGGGCGAACTGCGCGGCCTTGCCATCTATTCGAATGAATTAACGCCCGCAGTCGCTATGCGGCACTACCAAGCATGGATCGACCCGAGCCAACCGGCCGATCTCAATGGCGCGCTCGCGCGTTTCACCTTTGCCGAAGGTGCCGGACGTGAAGTTCACAACGAGGTGCCTTCTGGGCCCAACCTGGAAATACCGGCAGCCTTCTCCGTTCCACATAAAGACATGTTGCGGTCCGTGGCGAAGGAATTCAAAGCCAATGCGATGTATGCCATTGACATACTGATGAACATCGCCGGATTCATTCCCTTGGGCTTGATCATCTGCGCATACCTTATTTGGACAAGAAGCCGTCCGGCCGCAATTCTGCTTGCCACGGCCGCCTGCGGAATCCTGAGCTTTGTGATTGAAGTCCTGCAGTTTTACATCCCTTCACGGGGTTCCGGAACGACGGATATCATCACCAACACTCTGGGTGCTGCCCTGGGCGCAGCGCTGATTCAGTCAGGTGCGGTTCGCCACATCTTGGAGGAAATGAAGCTCATCCCAAGTGCTCAGCTGTCCGGGGTCCATTAGCGGTATTATTTCGAAGCGAAATAAATCATGAAACCAGGGCTCGCGGTTCGGCTTGCGCGGCTAAACATTCGCTTCATTCAAGTTGTCGGCTGCCTGGCCGTCGTCAGCACACTGCAGACTGGATGTTCGAGGCCGCCGGTAGAGCCCAGCCCATCAATCTCGCAGCCGCAGGAGCTTGCGCAATCGCGGCCACCAGCGGCGCACTCATCGGTCGCGCGCGTGGTCTGCCCTCCAGTTGATTTATCTGCAATGTCGGCGCCTCAGACCAAAGGCGGCCACAGAGTGGTTCTTTCGTGGAAAGCCAGCGCTCCGGCTGACTCCAAACATAGTGCGGCTGTCGGTTACTGCATCTATCGCGGGACTAGACCCGATTCCATCACTGAGCTGCTGAATTCTCAGCCCGTGCCAGGCTCCCGGTGCATTGACGACTTAGTGGAGAATGGCAAGAAGTACTTTTATTCCGTGCGTGCCATTAGCGCCCAAAGCGTCATCACGCCCAATGCGAAGCTGGTACAGGCGCAAATTCCAAATCTCCCCCCGAGCAAGACGGATGTTTCTGCAGATTCGACACCGTCCTGCCGCCAGCCTGCCGGCACAAAATAGCCGCACAGCGCAGCCACCAATGAGAAAGATATCGCATTGAGAACAACCAGCCAAAAATCGATTGTGGCGTCATCGCCGCCTCTGGCCTTTTCCATTCTGCTGGCGATTTCGCTCGTGCTTTGGTGGGCTCCGTTGACGTTTACGCTGGCATTGGCGTCGCGAGACGACCGCTATACCCACATCCTGCTCATCCTGCCAATCAGCGCAGCATTGATTTTCATTGAGCGAAAATCGATCTGGCAAAGCCGCGAAACGCTGCCGAGACCAAGTGCGATCCTCGCTTCCGGCTTCCTGATCGCCGCGATTCTGGTGAACATCCTCCTGCGAGAGACAACGATTCTTTCGCCAGATATCCGGCTCGCAGCGAACATGCTGGCACTCGCAGGCTGGTGGATCGCGGCATTTCTTCTGTGCTTCGGCGCGCGCGCCTGGTGGCGAGCATTATTCCCTCTCGGCTTCCTGCTTTGGATGGTTCCTCTACCGGAGTTCGCGTTGAACTTCATCGTCAGCGAGCTACAGAAAGGGTCCGCCTCGGCCGCTCACTTGCTTTTCGCAGCCGTCGGAATCCCCGTAACGCAAACCGGTCTGGCCGTGCACATTCCAGGATTGACGCTGCTGGTCGCTCCCGAATGCAGCAGCATCCGTTCCAGCTTGATGCTGGTGGTCGCGACCATGGTTCTTGCCCACTTGCTGTTGCACTCCACTTGGAGGAAGGTGCTGCTGGTCGCCGTGGCAATCCCGCTCTCGGTCGCCAAGAACGGGCTTCGGATCTTTACTCTCGGAGCGCTTGCCACCCGCGTCGATCGCAGCTTCCTCCACGGTTGGCTGCACCACGAT
Source organism: uncultured Acidobacteriaceae bacterium (assembly GCA_963715875.1). GTDB lineage: Bacteria > Acidobacteriota > Terriglobia > Terriglobales > Acidobacteriaceae > Sulfotelmatobacter. Next base: position 676,309 of record OY970281.1, read on the forward strand.
GGCGGCGTAGTTTTCCTCGCAATCGCTCTGGCGGCGACGTTTTTACTGCTCTGGATTTTGCGCCATGGCGAAAAACTCCGGTTCGAAGCGGGAACGGTACGAGTTCCACTCGTGCCACTAAGTCGCTGAAAATGGAACCGCGCTTCAGCGCTTGAGGTAAACTCTTCGCTCGAGTTTCTCCACAGCCTACGGAATTGTGACCTGGACTGCGGGAGTCGAGAGCGCACTTTCCTGACCGCTGGAATTCACTGCCGTCGCCTCGTAGTAGTAAGTCTGTCCCGAGGCCGCCGTGCTGTCGGTATAGGCTGTGTTCGCGTCCAGCGTGGAATTGATCTTGGAAAACTTACCGTTGGCGCTGGTGCTGCGATAAACGTTATAGCCGTCGGCACCCGCGCTGTAGTTCCATGTGAGGCTCACGCTGTACTGGTCTGCCGCCGTTCCGGTACCGGTTAGCGGTATGTTCAAGCCCGCGCCGTAAACAAATAGACTGCCCCCGATTTCGCCCGCCGATTGTGGAGCGAACGTAACGTTCAACGTGACGCTTTGCCCGGCCTCCAGGGTCAGAGGGAATGTGGCTCCGCTCATGGTGAATTGAGTGACCGAGGTCGTCGCGGAGGAAAGAGTCAAGTTCCAGGAACGATCGTTTGTAATCACTACCGGCAAAGTTGATTGTGATCCCGTCGCAATGGATCCGAACGACAGCAGCGATGGACTGGCGGTCAGCGCTGTGCTGGTCACTCCCCCACCCGAGACTTGCAGGACCAGCGTAGGATTCGAACCGTTGCTGATGAAGGCGATGGTTCCACCTGCCCATCCCGTCGTGCCGGGCGTGAAGGTCACATTCACATCTACACTTTCCCCGGCGGATAATTTGTAGGGCAGGCTGAGAGACGACGTCGAAAACGCGGAATTGCTGATCGAGACACTCGAAAGCGTTACACTCGTCGCTCCCGTGTTCGTCACCGTCACTAGCAACACCTCGGCATGGCCCCGATCGACCGAGCCGAATCTCAGGCTCGTAGGTGAGCAGGCGAGTTGCTGGTCTGCTGCACTGGCGCTCATTGGTATCGAGGCGATAAACAGGACCGCCAAACCAAGGGTTAGAAAGTGGACGAAACGGACAGAAACAGGCTGGAGCACTGCACGGGGGAGTTTCATGCCCCTATTCTCCAGATGTCGGGACGAAAGCAGTAGGTTCCGTAGGTACAGCAACCTCGGGTTCTTTTAGGCCTAGAACCCCAGTTCCACCGCCCCGAAAACAATGGTGAATCTAAGCGGTTGACACTGCATTTACTTGCATCGCAGGGCCTCCGGAACGCTGAATTCGGAGCCATTTTCGCCACTAAATGGACAATGTGGTTCGTCTTTCTGCAAATAAATTCCACGTTGCAATACCCTGCAAAAGTCGCAGAAATTATCAGTCTTGACAGTTTTGAAAGCGGCAGTAAAGTGTGAATTGTAGTGATTAGTTGAGAAAGCCCTCCCCTAGCCTTAACCCCGAAAAAGGAGAAGTATGATGAATTCAGCCACCAAATTGTCAGCGTGGGCAGTTTTAGCCGCGCTCTTGTTTCTAGCTCCTTGCGTCTTTGGCCAGAGGACGGTTGATCGCTCGAACGGCGTAGCTACGGTACAAGCGCCACTAGCCGTATTGTTGTTCTCCCAAAACGCCAACCACGACGGAGGAGGCGGGGGAGGCAGCTGCGGCAATGACGACGGCGGCGGCTGGGGCGGTGGTGGCGGCTGGGGCGGTGGTGGCGGCTGGGGTGGTGGCGGCGGCAACGGCGGCGGTGGCGGCGGCTGTGGTCAGCAGGTTCCCGAAGGGGGCAACACCTTGACCTATCTCGTGCTCGCCGGCCTGACTTGCCTTGGCGCGGTGGTATTCCGGTCGCGTCGCGCATCGGCGAACGAAGTCAAGTAGTTCTGTTCTACACGCCGGTAGTGTCATGGCCTCCGCCAGGACATTACCGGCTCGTCTTTTCCCTCCAGTGGCGCTCTCTGGATGACGATCTCTCAATGGCATCGCCTAAATGACCTTCAAGCGCGCGGTTGAGCGTTTCCAATCCTGCGTACCCCAATGGGTAAACTCTTGCCTCGGCTATAACTGCAACAAAATGCACACACGCCGTCGCGGCACGCCCATATCCATAGCAACCCGCTTATTATGAATGCCTTGCCGATACATCGCTCGCAGTGGCGTGGCAGAACAATTGCCCTGAAGAATGCATGTCCAACCAAATCAGGATTGAGCAAAAATTGAGCATTCGCAGCCCTTTCGCGATCGGCATCGTCATCTGCCTGTGTGCCATTTTTTGTCAATCCGCCCTGGCCCAAGGGCCGCTCATGGACGCGCCGCAACCGCAACCTTCGGTGCCTTCAGCCTCGCCTTTCGTGAGTGTCACTCCGTCGGTCGCTCCCGTCCCGCATAAGTTTTGGGACCGCGAGAACGAGATCCTCTTCGCCGCCACCGCTGCCATGAACGTGGCGGATTTTACTGCGACTCGCGCCAACCTGCAGAATGGCGGCACTGAACTGAATCCGGTTGTGCGCATGCTGGGCCGCTCCACTCCGGCCTTGGCGCTCAACTTTGCCGGCGAAACCGCGGGAGTCATCGGCGTCACCTACTTCCTGCACAAAACCGGACATCACAAACTGGAACGAATCACCTCCGTCGTCAACCTCAGCGCATCCAGCTTGGCCGTGGGCTACGGCTTCTCCCACCGGTAAGCCAGGCCGGATCGCTGGCCCGTACGCTCTTCCCCTGAGCACAAAACCCTTCTGCATTGCCTCCCGCGCCTGCCCGTTTCCCGCGCCAGGACTTATTAATCCCACCGTCCTGGTTTCCTAATCCTCGTTCGCCAATTCTCGCGACATTCACTCCACATCTGTATTAACCCCACTGCGTCTAACCGCTGCCTCATCGTAGTCAGGGAACCGGAGGTTCGTCGCGCCCCATAATTACCGCCGTAACTTTCAAAATTAGCCGCTTCGTAGAAAACTCTAAGCTGATTCAAATAATTCCCTGTATTGCGAAGCGGCCGGAAGTGATCTGCCGCTTCAAGATTAGAAATCTGTTGGGACCCCGATTCACCAAATTCAAGACTGTAATTATGAGAGGGTCAGAGCAATCATGTCCGATATTGCGAGCTTGGTCGATTTTTCGCCGGCGTCATCTCCTGAGCAGGTCGAAAAAGATATACACGCACTGGAAGGGCGCGACTTTCAACTGTTGGGCCTTGCAGGTGTAATTCTGCTGGTAATCACCGCCGGATTTTTCGCCGTCCTGATGCCACAGCTTGTCCGCAGGGCTCAAGCACAGCTCAGCAATCGCTCGGCATTCGCTTCCATGTTCTTAGGCCTGGTTGTGTTGCTGATCCTGCTGAATGTTTACTTATTCGACCAGAAACGCAGGCTGCAGAAAGCCCGCCGCCGGCTCATTCAGCAGCTTCGGCGCGCCGAGCAGATGGCGCGAATCGATCCCTTGACCGGAGTCCCAAACCGCCGCGCTCTGAGAGAATCTCTCGAAGCCGACATCAGCCGCGCCCAGCGCAGCAAGCTTCCGCTATCGGTGATGGTCTCTGATGTGGACAATTTCAAGTCCTTCAACACGCGTTTCGGTCATCTTACCGGGGATCGCGTTTTGATGGATGTCGCTTCGCTGTTGCGGAGAAACTTCCGCGCCGGCGACACCATCGTCCGTTACGGTGGCGATGAGTTTGTCGTGGTGATGCCCGATACCGCCATGGACCGGGCAAAGGCCGCAGTCGAGCGCCTGAACCGGCTCATCGAAACCTGGAACAGCAATAATCAAAGCTGCGGCTACAGCCTGGGTCTGAGCTGCGGGCTCACCGAACTTGCTCCCGGCTCGACCGCGGATGATCTCATCCGGGCAGCCGACCAGGACATGTACGTTCGGAAATCGGGGAACGCTCGCCCGGCTTTGTTGTCGGCAGCGGCAGCCGCGGGCGCTCACAGCGCAGCGCAAGCGTGATGAATTCTCCTCATTCGTTGCTGGGCTTTCGCGTCGCGCAGGCTGCGGCAAACTTACCCTCGTAACTTGTTTGGGTTCTGCAAGAAACATAATCTGGAAGCGATGCCGCCCGGACAACAGTGCTACAAGCGCACGAAAATGGTGCTGCCGCTTCGCCTCTGGACCGACGAGGAAGACGGCCAGACCGAAACGCCGCAACTCGCGCACACCGTCAACATCAGCCCGATCGGAGCGCGCCTCGGCGGTTTGCCCAAGCCCCTCCAATCCGGGCAAGTGATCACGCTGCAGCGCGGCAAAAATCGAAATAAATTTCGCGTGGTCTGGACGAAGCAAATTGGCGGCAATGAAATTCGCGCCGGCATCGAAGCGCTTGAACCGGGCAAGAAAATCTGGGATATCAACCTGCCGGACGAGCCGATTTCTGAAAACTCCACCAACGCACCGGCGGGATCAAGGAATGCCGGGTCAGAGAGCCTGCCAACCGGCTCCCGAAGTTCCGCACCCAAATCCAAAGTCGCTCGGATTCCGAAATCCAACTTGCTGTCCGGCGTGCGATTCCGTTTGTCACCGAAAGTCCTGCGCATGCGATGGATGTTGGCAGTCGCATGCCTGATCATCGTGGGCTCAGTCGCGCTGCTGCAGTGGCTCTCTCCGCAAAGCGTCGAGACAGCCTCCGCGCCGCTGCCCCCGCCGATCATGAAGCCTGTATCTGCACCCGCCGCGGTCACGAAATTCAAAGACACGGTACGGGTGATCTTCGGCCAGGAAAAGTCCGCCTCCAAAACATCCGACACCAGCGCCCGTGTCCGCGTCGCTGAAGTGCCGCAAGGCCGCATCGTTTATCCCGATCCACCGCCAACGAATCTTTCCGGGAAGGTAAATTTAAAGGTTGTGATCGGAATGGCCGGCCGCGTGAAAGAAATCTGGGTTCTGAGTGGAAATCGCGAATTGGCCCAGGCGGCCATCGAAGCCGTGCGGCAATGGCGATACAACCATCACGAGCAGGATGGCCGCGCCATTGAAGCCGAAACCAACGTCACTATCGACTTCCAGGGACAAGACGCGGTCTCAATCCGCTTCCCCAGCTCAAATCCAGCGAACTCGCACTCTTAACCTGCGTCTGCCAAAAGCCTAGCAGGCCTTGGAGAAACTCCTCTTAGAGGTGGTTTGGGAAGGGCACGAGTTCCACTCGTGCCGCTAAGTCGCTGACAAATCGTCTGCGCTTCAGCGCCGGGGGCACGCCCTTTCGCTGGTCAGCCGAGTCTTTCTGCACCCTGCTACAGGTTGAATTTCTGAGTTACGGCATGCGGTAGCTGCGCTTCCAATTTCTGCGCCAGCCAGGACTGCAGCCCAGACGCCAGATCGAAGGGCAGGAAGAGAAACGACAAGCCCGCCTCTCCCTTCTCATTTTGCCAGCAGACCCTGGTTTCCGCCGTAATCTGCAGAAGCGGGTTCAGCAGCGTAAATTGGGCCGTTCCCTCTGAGCCGCGTGGCAATGCGGTCAAAGTGCTGATGGCCATGCCGCGCTCGCTCACGTCAACCGTCCTGCCGAAAACTTCCGGCTCCGACTTCCGGATGAGAACCGCCGGAACATCCACCGCAAAGCGGAAATAACGCCGGCGTTCGCGCAGAATCAGTCCGTAGGCGACTTTGAGCGTGTGCCGGATAGCGTCGGGCGTCAGTGGCCGCTGCAGCACAAAGCTGGAGCCCTGTTTCAGCGCGCGTGCCGTTTCCTGGCTGCTGCTGGTCAGCGCGAAAATCACCGCCGTCCGATTCGCTGCGGATGCGCGCACTTGTTCCAGGCAGGTGGCAGCCTCGGCCAGACCCAGATCCACCACCACCGCATCAAACTTCAGCCGGTTGATCTGGCTCACTGCCACCGAGACCGAGAAGCAAGTTTCGACCGACAACGCCAGTTGCTCCATAGCCTCGGTAATCTGGCGGCTCGCAATCGCGTCTGGCGAAATCAGCAGGACCGTGCCTAGCAGTTTTGGAGTGGTGTCAGCCATTGGCGAATCGAATCATCCTCTGGACAGAACTAAGCCGATAGTGTCTTGAAGTGGTCAGTTTGATTTTATGGGCCCGAAGACCTTCAGTATGCCAGAGATTCGAGCCGGTGCCGCTATTTTTATTGGACCGTGTTACGAAATCCGAAACTCCAGCACCACGGACAGACGACTGGCACCCCGCCCATCCGAAATCTAACGGCACCATCCCCGGTGACACTCCACGCTGCGCCGAGTCTAATGTCTTGTTACAATTCTCTGTTTGTTCAGAACCCATTATTTTACTGCCGGTTCTTCCCAAGGAGGACGCTGAATGTCAGTTGCTCGCAGTTGGGCTGTCGTCGCGGTCTTATTTGCTTCCATCATTGCTTTTTCCCAGGAACCTGAAGGCCGCTTGATGCGTTTCCCCGACATCCATGGGGATAAAATCGCCTTCGTCTATGGCGGCGATATCTGGCTGGCCTCCGCCACCGGCGGCCCTGCCCACCGCGTCACCACGCATCCCGGGCGCGAGCTATTCCCTAAATTCTCGCCCGACGGCAAATGGATCGCCTTCACCGGCCAGTATGACGGCAACTTCAATGTCTACGTAATGAGCTCCGAGGGTGGCCAGCCCCGCCAACTCACCTTCTACCAGGGCGCCCCCCAACAGCTCAACGACCGCATGGGCGTTCACAACGAAGTCGTCACCTGGACGCCCGATAGCAAGCGCATCCTCTTTCTCACGCGCCGCGACGCCTCCAATGGCTGGATCAAGCGCCCCTTCACAGTTTCGATCGATGGCGGGATCCCGGAACCTCTTCCCATGGACCAGGGTGGCCTGACTTCGTTCAACGCCGACGGCACCAAAATCGCGTATAACCGCATCTTCCGCAATTTCCGCACCTGGAAGCGCTACACCGGCGGCCTCGCGCAGGATATCTACATCTACGATCTGAAGAACAACAAGTTCGAGCTGCAGATTCCGCACACCGATTACACCGACTCTTTTCCCATGTGGCACGGCAACACCGTTTACTTCACTTCCGACCGCGGCGCCGAGCACCGCCTCAACATTTACTCCTATGACCTCGGTAGCAAGCAGGTCGAGCAGGTCACGCACTTCACCGACTTCGATGTGATGTGGCCGAGCCTGGGCGATGCCTCCATCATCTTTGAGAACGGAGGCTATCTTGATGTGTTGGATCTCGCCTCGCGCCGGCCAACCAAGCTATCCATCACTCTCCCCGGCGAGCGCGACCTGACCATGAAGCATTGGGCCAGCGTGAACAAGCTGATCACCGAGATGGATATCGCCCCCGACGGCAAGCGAGCAGTTTTTGCCGCGCGCGGCGACGTCTTTACTGTCCCCGCGAAAGATGGCGCAACCCGCAATCTCAGCCACACGCCCGGTATTCGGGAAAAAGAAGTGGCCTGGTCGCCCGACGGCCGCTGGATCGCCTTTGTCTCCGATCGTACCGGCGAGGACGAAATTTATATCACTCCCCAGGACGGCATGGGCAACGTCGAACTCGGCAAACAAAGCGAATCCAAAGATAAAGACAAGGATAAAGACAAAGAAAAAGACAAAGAGAAGGACAAAGAAGCCGCTGCCAAAGAGGCCGCCAAAGAAAAAGAGCGCGGAAAAGATAAAGAGCAACAGATCACTAGCGGCTACAAGGGCTTCAAGTTTGCCCCTGCCTGGTCCCCTGACAGCAAGCGCCTAGCCTGGTCCGACAAAGACCTCCGGCTCTGGTATGTTGACATCAACGACAAAAAGCCCGTCGAAGTGGATCGCGGCAAATATGCCGAGATCACCAACTACTCCTGGTCGCCCGACAGCAAATGGCTGGTTTACGACAAGGCACAACAGACCGGACTCGGCATCGTCTATCTCTATTCGACCGCCGACAAGAAATCCACGGCCGTGACCGATGAGCTGATTAACAGCAATTCGGGAATCTTCGATCCCGAAGGAAATTACCTGTATTTCCTCTCCGACCGCGATTACAACGAGGTACTCGGCAACTACGATTTCGAGTTCGCCAACCCTAAAACGACGCGCCCTTACCTGATCACCCTGCACGCCGACACGCCTTCTCCGTTTCCAGCCCTGAGTGATGAGACCGCCATCAAGCCCCGCGAAGCCTCGTCCGAGGCGACCGAACCGGAGCACGACAAAGACAAAGACAAGAAGGCGGAAGCAAAGAAAAAATCCGGAGATCAGAAAAAGGAAGACGCCAAGAAAGAAGATGCAAGGCCAGACCAGGAAGCAGCTGCGAAGAACTTCCACATCGATCTGGAGGGCATCCAGAGCCGCATCGTCGGTCTGCCCGTTCCTCCGGCGGTGATCTCTGGTTTCGGCGCCGCGAAGGGTTTTATCTATTATTCCACCCAGCCGATCGGCGGCCTTTCCGGCCCGCTTCCGGGAGAGGAATCGGCGATTCACGCCTACGACCTCAAGGAGCGCAAAGAAAAGACCGTCATCGAAGGCATCGATCGCTGGACCATCTCCTTCGACGGCAGCAAGATTCTCTACCAGGCAAAAGACACCTACGGCATCCTGGATGCCAAAGCCGAAAACAAAAAGCCCGGTGAGGGCGCGCTCAATCTTGGCGGCCTGCGTGCTGAGATCGACCCTCCCGCCGAATATAAGCAGATCTTCAACGAAGTCTGGCGGCAGGAGCGCGACTACTTCTTCGAGGCCAGCATGAACGGCGTCAACTGGGAGGCAGTTCGCGACAAGTACGCACCCCTCGTCCCCTACGCCGCCAGTCGTTATGACCTCACCTACATTATGGGAGAAGTCATCGGCGAGCTCTCCAACTCCCACACTTACGTGGGCGGCGGCGACGAGCCTGAATTGCACACCGTCAACGTTGGCCTGCTGGGCGTGGATTTTGAGCTCGACTCCGCCAGCGGCCTCTATCGCTTCAAGAAAATCTATACCGGGGAAAACTGGAACCCGCAGATGCGCTCGCCGCTCACCGAACCCGGAGTCAACGTGAAAGAAGGCGACTTCCTGCTTGCGGTCAACGGCCACTCCCTGCGCGGCCCGCAAAATCCCTACGAGCTCTTCGTCAACACCGCGAACGAAACCACCGCGATCACGGTGAACTCCAAGCCTGACGCCGATGGCGCCCGCACCATTCCTGTGAAGCCCATCGCCGACGAATATCCGCTGCGCGAATTCAACATGGTGGAAACCAATCGCAAGAAAGTCGACGCCGCCACCCACGGCAAGGTCGGATACATCTACATCCCCGACATGGGCGATGCCGGGCTCAACGCGTTCGTCAAGCAGTTCTTCCCGCAGATTCGCAAAGAAGGACTCATCATCGACGTGCGCTACAACGGCGGCGGCTTCGTCGATCAACTCATCTTCGAGCGCTTGCGCCGTATTCTTTCCGGGATGGGCGCCGCTCGCAACTGGGAAAGCGGCACCACGCCTCCGGTTGTTTTCAACGGATACATGGCGGCAATCACCAACCAGTATGCCGCCTCCGACGGCGACATTTTCAGCGAGTTTTTTAAGATCTACAAGCTCGGCCCGCTCATCGGTGAACGCACCTGGGGTGGAGTCCGCGGCATCCGCGGCGAGATCGGGCTCATGGATGGCGGTTATATCACCCGGCCCGAATTCGCCGATTACGGCCTCGACAGCAAGTGGGTGGTCGAAAACCACGGTGTCGCTCCCGACATCGAAGTTGACGACCGTCCCGACGATGTGGTCCGCGGCAAGGATGCGCAGCTCGACCGCGCCATTGAGGAAGTCATGAAGAAGATCGAGGCCAATCCCAAGAAGCTGCCTCCGCGGCCACCCGATCTTCCGGCGTATCCCGATGGGCCGGGAATGTAAGAGGAGACAAACAGGCTCCGCGTTCTCTGCAGATTTGTTTCACAACTGGCGCCGCTCGTGGCTCACGGGCGGCGCTATTCTTTCTTGCTCTCCGTCGTCTCGCGCTCCGACAACATCTTCATCGATGCAGGCGCTTTCTACACCTGAAGAACGTCGCCCTCTCTAGCAACCAGTTCGTACAACACCGGATTGACGAAGAAACCGATGAACAGCCGGGAAATCAATCCGGCCACAATGACAATAGCGAAAGGCTTCTGTGTATCCGAGCCGATTCCTGTGGAGAGTGCAGCCGGAAGCAAACCGAGACACGCGACGAGCGCCGTCATCATGATGGGACGAAGACGCAGCAGCGAAGCTTCGCGCGTCGCGGTGCGAATGTCCAACCCTTCTTGCCGCAGTTTATTGATGTAGGAAACCAGAATCACCGCGGTTTCCACCGAAACGCCAAGCAGCGCCAGAAGCCCCAACACAGAAGATACGCTGAAGGGAACGTGCGTCAGCTTCAGCGCAATCAGCGCACCCACAGGTTCCGTCATGATCACGCCCAGCGCAATCGTGACCGGAAACTTGAAGTTCCCGTACAGCGCGAACAGGATCATGAAAATCAACACCACAGCAAGCGGCCCGATGAAATACATCTGCGATCGGGCTTCGAGAAATTGGCTGTATTCGCCGCCCCATGCCAGCCGGTAACCCTGCGGCAGGCTCACAGCTTTGCTCACCGCCGCCTGTCCGGTTCGAACCGCGCCTTCCAGATCGCGGCCTTCGATGCTGTACTGCACCCCGATGTAGCGCGAATTGTTTTCCCGATAAATAAACGACGCGCCATTTCCCTGGCTGATATTGGCAAGCTGGCTGAGCGGAATCTGTTGTCCATCGGGCGTGCCTACCAGCAGGTTGCCGATCTCGTGCGCGCTGCTGCGGAACTGTGGTTGCATGCGCACAACCAGATCAAACAACTTTTCTCCCTGAATGACCTGCGTGACCGCCTGCCCGCCCACAGCCGCTGAAATCACAGCCTCCACATCTGACACGTTGATGCCATAGCGCGCAATCTTGGCCCGATCCACATCCACCAGCAAACTAGGCTGGCCCAGTTCGCGCACCACCGTGAGATCGGTAAAGCCGGGAACCTTTTCCAGCGTGTTCTTGATCTGGATAGCTTTATCCTGCAGCACATTCAGGTCGTCGCCGTAGATCTTCACCGCCAGAGAGCTCTTGAGGCCGGTGAGCGCCTCGTCCACGGCGTCTTCCGCCGGCTGCGTGTAGTTGAAAATAATTCCCGGGAAAGCGCTGAGCTTTTTGTCGATGGATTCGATCAGCTGTTTTTTCTCGCTGATCCCACCGCTCCACGATTTGTCTTTGTACGATTTCAGGCCTACATAAAATTCGCAGTTGAAAAATCCGGTCGGATCGGTGCCATCGTCAGGGCGTCCTAATTCCGATCCCACCACCGTAACCTGCGGGTACGACATCAGAATGTCGCGGACCTGCGGCGCGATCTTGCTCGCCTCCTCGAACGAAATCGTGTACGGCATCGTAGCCCGCACCCAGAGCGCTCCTTCATCGAGGTGAGGCATGAACTCCCCACCGATCATTGGAATCAGCAACAGCGTCGCGCCAAAAATAACGGTTGCAATCACCAGCGTCGTCTTGGGACGGGCCAACGCCCAATCCAACTGGGTCGCATACTTGCGCTTCATCCACTCATAAGGCCGGTTCGGTTTCTCCTTGACGCCGCTCTTGAACCAGTACGAGGCCAGCACTGGAATCAGGGTTAGCGTCAGAATCAGCGCGCCCACCAGCGCAAACGACATGGTTTCGGCCATGGGATGAAACAACTTCCCGGCCGGCCCGCTCAGCGCATAAATCGGCAGATACCCGGCCAGGATGACCGCGACCGAATAAAAAATGGGCCGGTCCACATCTTTCGCGGCCGCCAGAATCACATCGTTGAGTTGATATTCCTGCCCTTCGCGCAGCGCCAATTCGCGGTAAATGTTCTCCATCATCACCACCGTGCCGTCGATGACGATGCCGAAATCGATGGCGCCAATGGAAAGCAGGTTCGCCGCCACGTCGTGCGCATGCAGCACGATGAACGCAAACAGCAGCGACAGCGGAATCGTGATCGCGACAATAATGGCGGCTCGGAAGCTGACCAGAAAAAAGATCAGCACGATCAGTACCAGCACCATGCCGCGCAGCAGGTTGGCCTCCACCGTGTCCGTGGTCAAATCCACCAGCTCGCTGCGGTCGTAATAAGGATGAATCTTGACGTCGGGCGGCAGGATCTGATGGTTCAACTCCTCGGTCTTGGCCTCAACTCCCTTCAGAACATTCTGCGTCTGCTCGCCGCGCAGCATGAGGATGACGCCTTCCACCGCATCGTCATTTTTCTGAAAGCCGAATTCGCCCAGCCGCGGCGCGTGCCCGATCGTGACTTCTCCCACATCGCGCACGCGGATGGGCACGCCTTTGTTCGCGCCCACCACAACGTTCCCAATGTCATCGGTATTGCGCACCAGGCCGATGCCGCGCACGTAATAAAACTGCCCACCCTGCGAGTAGAAACCACCGCCGGCATTGGCGTTGTTCGCCGCCAGCGCGGCCGTGACTTGCGGAACCGTCAGGTGATAGCCGTAAATGCGCGCCGGATCGAGCAGCACCTGATACTGCATCACCGTTCCGCCGAAGCCGGAATCGTCGGCCACACCGTGCACAGAACGGTACGCGCGTTCGATCACCCAATCTTCAATCGTCTTTAATTCCTGCGGCGTGCGATCGGGACTCTCCAGCACGTACCGATACACCAGTCCGCTGGGACTGAAAAGAGGAGCCAGGCTTGGGCTCACACCCGTCGGCAGCGTGGCTTGTGCCAGCCGTTCAAAAACAATTTGCCGCGCAAAATAATCGTCGGTGCTGTCTTCGAAGGTCAGGATGATGTCAGAGAGTCCATAGAGCGAGATCGAACGCATCACCACCAGGTGAGGGACGCCGTTCATCTCAATTTCCAGCGGAAGCGACACCAGCCGTTCCACTTCTTCGGCGGCGTGATCGGGCCACTGCGTGATGATTTCAACCTGTGGCGGCGCGAGGTCGGGATACGCGTCCACCGGCATCCGCTGAAACGAGATAACCCCGCCGACCGTGATGAAAGCGGTCAGCATCAGCACGAGAAACCTTTGCCGCAGCGCCGCTTGGACGATTCGATGGATCATTCCGATGCCGTGGACACTATCCTCATCGTTATCTCTGCGTGTGGAATACTTTCCAATTCCGATCCGCCGCGCTCAACGCTGCAGCGAGTTGGCGAACTGCAAGAATAAACTGCCGTCTCCGACAACCTGGTCTCCCGGTTTCAGTCCGCTGGTGATCTCGGTTTTTCCGTCCAAACTCTCTCCCAGCGTCACCGCGCGCCGGCCAAACTGGTTCGCCGATGTCGCTGCATAAACAAAAGGTTGATTCTCGTTGTCGCGGAGCACCGCCGCATCCGGCAGCGCAATCGCATTCGCAATTGTGCCTGCATTCACCGTGGCCACCACGTACATATCCTTCTTCAGCTTCTCGCCAGGATTGTTGGTGCCGATGCGCGCCTGCAGGGTGCGCGTGCTCGGGTCGAGCGAAGCTGCCACGTAAGCGATGCGCCCGTGGAAGACGTCCGGATAAGCATCCGTCTGAATCGTCACCACATCTCCGACGTGCACGTAGGGCATATCTTTTTGATAGATGTTCACCAGCACCCACACATTGCTCGTGTCGGAAATCATGAAGCACTGCGTCGTCCCGGGCTGAATCAGTTGTCCCGCAGCTATGTCCTGCTCGACGACCAGTCCAGCGATCGGCGCCTTTACCGGCACTTCAAACGATGGCGGAGCTTTCACCAACTCATCGGGATCGGTAATTCCCAGCACCTTCAGCGCAGCCTGCGATGCCGCCAGATCGCCGCTGGCCTGCACCTCGGCCGATTCCGCTTGCTCCAGCGTCTGTTCGGCAATTGCTTTGTGCTCGTACAAATCCTTGGCGCGCGCAAAAGCCTTCTGCGCCAATGCATATGCGTCTTTCGCCTTCAGATAATTGGTGCGAAGCTGCGAGTAATCAGGACTCGACACGTACAACATCGGCTGGCCCCGCTCGACCCGCTGCCCGGGAACAACCACAACCCTGCTGACCGGTCCGCTCACTTGCGTGATCACCGGCGTAGTGCGGAAGCCGTTATACGCCACCGCGCCCGTAAGTCGCAGCGTCCGCGTCAGAGTGGTCGGCTGGACTTTCAAAATCTGCACGTGCGACATCTGCTCGGGCGGAATGGTGAACAGTTCCGCATTGTTTGCGTTATTGGCATAGGTCGCAGCGCCCGGGCCGGCTCCCTCGCATCCGGCAAAGGCGAGCGCGATCGCCAAAACGGCGACCAGCCCAGCCCATTCTCGGCGCCACTTTCTTCGCCCGCTATCTTTACGCCAGTTCATGGCAGGTTCCTCGATCCCAGTGCTTCCTTCAACTGCTCCAGTGCGGTCATATATGAGGCGAGGGCCTGGCGATAGGCTAATTGCGTGGCCCGGTAGCTGCGCTCGGCGTCGAGAAAATCCAGCAGGCTGGCCGCGCCGCGTTTGTAGGCATACTCGCTGATGTCACGCGAATCCTGCGCCTGCTTGAGATACCCGGACGTATAAAGTTGCACCACTTCATCGTTGCTCTTGACCGCCTCGTAAGCGTTGGCCACATCGGAGAGCACAGTGTCGCTGGCCGACTCTTTTTGCTCCTGCGCCTGTGTGAGCGCGTGATTGGTGCGGGCGATCTCGCCTTGATTGCGATTGAAAATGGGCAATTCGAAATTGGCGAAGATCGAAGCGGTATTCTCGCCGGAGACGTGAGTAAAATCGTACGTGCCATTCACGTCCACTTTAGCGTTCGCTTTGGCCAGCAGGATCTGACTCTGCGCGGCGGTCACGCCCAATTCAGCCGCGCGAAAATCCGGACGCTCACTCATTGCCCGCGACTGAAAATCCTCTAGATTCCCTTTGAGAGGCTGGTACGCCAAGTCGCCAATCACATCGTAGTCGGCCGGCACCGCATCGTATCCCAGCAATTCACGCAACGCCACCAGCGCCTGCACTTTTGCCAGGCGCGCCGACGACACGTCGGTCTGAAACTGCAGCAACTGGAGCTTGATCTTGAGATAGTCGCCTTCCCCGATAAAGCCGGCTTTCAGTTGCGCCTCGCTGATATCGACGGTCTGCTGAAAACCTTTCAGATCGTCGAGCGCGAACCGCAAAGTCGATTCCGCCAGCAACACGCTGACGAACTGCTGCCCCACATTAAAGGTCAGCGTTCGCTCGGCATCGGCAACCTGGGCGCGCGTAACCGCAGTCTGGTCTCGGGCCGCCTGCAGGCGGCGTTGGCGTTTGTGGCCGCGCTCAAAAAGATAGCCGAGCCCAACGTCGAATTGCTGTGTCTGGTCAAGATTCGTCCCAGAAAAATCCTGCGGACTGAAAAATGGAATGAACTGGCTGTCTGCCCCGAGCGTCGGATTCGGGCGCAGGTTCGCGGTAATCTCCTGGTCCTGATTCTGCAGAATCAGCGTCCGGTTCGCCTTGATCGAATGGTTATGCGCCAGCGCCAGATCGATGGCCTGGTCCAAACTGATCAGCGTCGGGTTTTGGCCAACTGCCGTCCCCAGCAGCAGGAAGAGCGTCGCTACTACGGCGACCATCGAAAAGCGCATAAATATTGAGTAAAAATGCCGACTTCCTAGTGCGACGCATGAGTGCGCGATCAACTTCTTTTCAAAGCGCCCATCGCGCCTCCGTTCTCGCCGCTCTCCTTGCTGCGTTTCGCCCGCCCCAGCAACATTGTAAATTGAAAACCGCGCCCACATCCGCAGGGAACCTGTTCTCTACCCCCTTGGTCGCACATTGATCGAACGTCCAGATGCGTATTTGGACTTAGCTTTCAAGTCTGCTCTCTCTAGTTTTCCGTAAATAAATACCCCGGAAACTACACGATTTACCCGAGTGCCACCACCGCCCCGCAGGGCGTACCCTGCGGTAAATACGGTCGGCTCTGTACGTGGAAACGACCAACTGGATCTGGAGCCGTCACCATGCCAATGAACGCCCCCGCAGCCTACGGCATTTATTCTCGAGATGCCGCCCTGACCGACGTCGTCCGCAACCTTAATCAGGCCGGTTTCGACAACGAGCATATTTGTATGATGCTCTCTCCCGCCCATCCAATTGCCTCGGTCGTCCGCGACGCGAGTTTTTTCAACACCGAGAAGGAAGCCAGTGCGGCCACTGCCGGCTTGATTGGCTGGCTTTCGGAGTTCGGCGCCGTGGTGATTCCGACGGTCGGTTTCTTCATTCGATCCCAGGCCTTCTTTCATGCCCTCATGGTTGTCCGCGAAACCACAGCTCTGTGCGGCAACGCCAAAACGCTGGTGGGGCTCGGATTTTCGGAAGACGAGGCGGAACGCTTCGAAGATGAACTCGAACATCTTGGCGTCCTGGTCTATGTCGCTTGCGCGGAGGGCGAAGGCGCGAAAACTCTGTGGGCGCGAGAGGTTCTTCGGCATACCGGAGCTCAGGTGTCGGCAACGCTGCAGGATCGCAATATGAGCGTCGCCGCCGTGGCTTGAGCCTGCTCCCGATCATTCACCAATCCCGTAATTCAGGCCCTTTTCGGGGGCTCTTCGGCTACCTCTTTTGCCGGAATAGCATCCAATTTGTTCCGAGAGGGAGGTTTCATGAAAAAAGCAGTTAATACGATCACCACGGTGGTAGGCGCAGCGTCTCTATTGCTCGCCGGATACGTGTTGCTCACGTCGATCCCCGACCTGCGCCGCTATATCAGGATCAGCACAATGTAATTCGGTCTGTCGCGCGAACGAGTCAGCCGTTCCAATGGATGGCTTGTTTGGTTTTGGATTAGGATTTCACTATCAAGCCCTTCTGTCCGCGCAACCCGCAGCCGTAGATCTGTACCGGGCAAGCGAAGGACGATGCGGCAAGAGGAAAGAAGAAGATGCATATGAACTCAACAATCCGCTCACTGTCGCGTCGTTCGCTATTCTTCGCGCTGGTGGTGCTGGCCCTATCGGCGGCATCATTCGGCCAAGTCGGGATATCGGTTTCCTTTGGGCCCCCTGCCCTTCCCGTGTATGAGCAACCGGTTTGCCCCGGCGATGGCTACCTCTGGACCCCCGGTTACTGGGCTTGGGACGATGACGCCGCCGATTATTACTGGGTGCCGGGCACCTGGGTGTTGGCTCCCGAGGCAGGTTTTCTCTGGACCCCCGGATGGTGGGGCTGGGGTGGCAGCGCCTTTTTCTTCCATGCGGGATATTGGGGACCGGAAGTAGGTTTCTATGGCGGCATCAACTACGGTTTCGGCTACTTCGGAGACGGCTTCGCCGGCGGCCGTTGGGAAGGTGGCCACTTCTTTTATAACCGTGCCGTCATGAATGTGAACGTCACGGAAATTCACAACGTCTATAACACCAGGGTCAACGTCAACACCGAAAACCACGTCAGTTACAACGGCGGAAACGGTGGCATCGACCGTCGGCCGACGGCTCAGGAAGAGGCTGCGGAGCACCAGCGCCATATTCCGCCGGTGGCTTCGCAAGTTTCACATGTGCAGGAGGCGCGCGGCAACCGCGAACTCCGAGCCTCTGTAAACCAGGGCAGGCCGTCGATCGCGGCCACTGCAAAGCCCGGAGAATTTAGCGGAGGCTCAGTGGTCCACGCCAAGGAAGCCGGAGCACCTTATCATCCGCCGGCCAATCGTGGTGGCGCAGCACCGGGACGAGCAGCAGCTCCGGGTCGAGCGGCAGAGCCAGGGCGAGCAGAGGAGCCTCGGGGCAACGAGCATCCAAACACCGCCGTTCATCCCAAGGAACTTCCGCCGATGGAACATCCGGCGCCTGCGAACACCGGGAATGCGAAGCAGGACAAGAAATACCAGCAACAGCAGGAAAAGATGAATGCCCAGCAGGAGAAAGAACGGCAGAACCTGCAGAAGAAGCAGGACCAGGAGCACCAGCGCATGACGCAACAACATGCCAGCCCGGAAAGAACGCAGCAAGTCGAGCAGAAACACCAGCAGCAGACGCAACAGATGCAGCAAAGGCACCAGGCTCAGCAGCAAAAAATTCAATCACGGCAGGCTCCGCCAAAGCCTAAAAAGTAAGGCGCTGGCTCCGTGGTTTCTCTTCCACTCAACGGCCGCGTGCACCGCACCCGGCCGTTTTTACTTCTTGTCACAATACTTTTCGATCGCGCCGCCGAATATCCGTTATCCGCTAAAGCATGAAAGCGAAGACCTCACAACCCGGGCGCCCATTACGCCGCATCCAAAGTTCCACGCATTCCTGATTGCGGCGCACCCTCGGACGTAACCGGAACGGTATTTTGCAGCGGCACCTTGGCAGTCACCACTGTGCCCGATCCATCCGATCGAATCTCGAGCCTTCCACCCAGCTGTCTCACCCGCTCTCGCATGCCGCGAAAGCCCACTCCACTCCGTCCCGACGCGCTGAGTTCCAGCTGTTTGTCCAAAGGTATGCCCTTACCACCATCCCGAACTTCGACGAACACCTGGTGATCCTCTTCGAGTACCCGGACGGTCGCAGCGTCGCATGCAGCATGGCGATGAATATTGGTGAGACATTCCTGGATCATGCGGAAAATCGCGATCTCGATTTCGTTTGACAGCCGCCCGAACTCCTCCGGAACCAGCAGATCGACCTTAATCTTGCTGCGTTCCGAGAACCCATCCACATACCAGCGCAGCGCCGAAGCCAGTCCGGCGACATCGAGCAGCGGAGGATGCAACAGGTGCGAGATGGTGCGGATCTCGCTGCTGATCTGCTCCGTCAATGCCACATTTTCCGAAACCGCCCGCGCTCCCGCCGCGTCGAGTTTATTGGTCTGCCGCTGCACGATCGCAAGGTTCATGCTGAGCGCCGCCACCAGTTGCCCAACGCTGTCGTGCAGCTCACGGGCCAGTTGCCGCCTCTCTTCGTCCCGCAGTTGCTGCAGCCGGCCCGACAGTTCACGCAAGCTTTCGTTCGCCAGATTCAGGGCCTCAGTTCGCTCTTGCACCTTCTGCTCGAGTTCGTCATGCGCGATTCGAGCTTGTTCCTCCGCGTATTTGCTGCGGGCAAAAGAACGGCGATTCGCTTCGCCCAGCGCGATGATCAATCCCGAAAACATCAGAAACCCAATCATCCCAGAAACTGCCGCCCTGGGATCCTCCATCCCGAAGGAACCGGACTTCGGTAGAAACCAGTACCACGTGCCCAGCAACGAAAGCAACGTCGTGAGAATCGAAGGGCCCAGTCCGCAATACCAGGCCGAGAAAACAACTGCCGCCCAAACCGTGTGATAAGGATTGTTCTCGCCCAGAAAGGGGGAGAGTAGCCGTCGCAACAAAAGAGCAATAACCGCAGCCGCGATGGCTAGAACGTACGACCGTACGTCGCCGTAGTCGCGTCGCGTTTCGGGCATGTCACCAATCTGCATGGGGGATCTATTATGTCAGCGATACAAATCAAGAAGCATCCAGCTCTGGAGCTTCTCCGTTCGGTGTTGCTTTCTGCGGGGAAGTGCGTCCTCCGCGGGCGTTGCGCGTTGGGCCACTCGAGCGTTCAAATATGCCAGCCGCTTCGGATCGGTGACCACGGTGGCGCGATGAAGCAATTCCGCGACGGCCTGTTGCCGTGCCCGCCAGGTTGAAGAGGCTAATACGTGGCAGCTCCGCTTCATAGATTCGTCCCTCCGTTGCACGCCATATCCTGCGGGCCTGCTGGCTCGCAGGCTCGGCATTCCACCCGCACCGTTCGAAGATTGTGAATAGGCGCGCTCATGGCTCAATGTTTTTGAGCATACCGCCGCCACTAAAAAAAGGTGGAATATTTGATTTCGTGTGTCCTAGCTGCGACGCACGGCCAGTCCATCGCGCATTAAGCCAGTCCACGGAAAGCAGCATTGCACGTCAATCGTACTACTATCATACTACTATCGTATAATAATCGCACCAAATAGTACAAACTTGTATAGATAAATATACGCAGTACAATACACAAATATACTTGACCTATACAATTAGTTTGGTATTCTACCGGCAACTGGGGAGGGGGGGCCGAATCATGGCCAATGAACAAAAAAATAAGCCCGCTGTAAGTAAATACCGTCAGGTGCTGGTTCGCGGCCTCAAAACCGGACGGCATGGCAAGCACCATTCGCTGGTGGAGGGAATCGTTCAGGAGTTGACCACGCTAAAGGCGGGCTCCGCCCTGGAGATTCCGCTCTCTGAGATCGGTGGTGTGGGTTTGGCGAATCTTCGTTCCGCCGTTCACCGCGCCGCTACTTCCAACGGTCTCAACATCGAGACCGTCGCCGACAAGGGGAACTTCTACGTATGGAAGGCGAATCCTAAATAAGAGCGCAACCAGCGCCCAGCACGGGATTAGGGCGGCTTCCGAAACTCGTCAGGGATTCGGTTTTCTTCCGCACTCCGCTTCTTTTCTACAGGAAATACCCTAGGGCTATGCCTGCTTTTTCCTGATACGAATAAGCCTTGCGGTTGCCCGGATCCCCCGTTTCTTAATCCGAAAGATGTTTGGGTTGAACATGACTGGTAGCAAGTGCGCCTCCAGCGCTCTTAGCGCCCTGCGCGAACTCATCGACTTCGATCTCCGCCGCAACGGCGGAGTCTCGCACCCGTCACCGCTGCCGGCATATAGCGACTTCTGCAATCCTCCGATTGAAATGTTTTCGCCACTCCAGCGATTCCCCAAGTTCAGGAGCACATCATCATGAAGAGAAGCAATCAACAGGCTGCGACTGCCGTGGCCAGCCTCCCCCCCGAGGAAAGTCACAAGAGCAACGGAAATTCCGTTCTCGTGGCCGAGCCTGCAGTCGCCGATCTGAGCGTAATTCTGGCCAGTCTGCAAACTGTGCGGGATGGAGATTTTTCCGTGCGCCTTCCCGGTTCCTGGACCGGACTGGCCGGAAAAATTGCCGACACCTTCAACTCCATCGTCGCCGCCAATCAGCAGATGTCGCAGGAACTGAAGCGCGTCGGTCAGGTCGTCGGCAAGGAAGGCAGAACCCGTGAGCGCACTCGCTTTCATGAATCCCGCGGTGCTTGGGGCGAGATGGAAGTCTCGATCAACACACTGGTGGAAGATTTGCTACGCCCCACCGAAGGTGTGACGCGCGCCATCGCCGCCGTCGCTCAGGGAAATCTGACGCAGACCGTTCGTCTCGACGTCGACGGACGCCCGCTGGAAGGCGAGTTCCTGCGCTCCGCCAACATCGTCAATACCATGATTCAGCAGCTCGGCGTCTTCACCGCCGAAGTGACCCGCGTCGCCCGCGAAGTCGGCACCGACGGCAAACTCGGCGGACAGGCGCTCGTGCCTGGCGTCGCCGGCACTTGGAAAGATCTCACCGACTCGGTCAACTCGATGGCCAGCAACCTCACCGGCCAGGTCCGCAATATCGCCGAAGTCGCGACTGCGGTCGCAAGCGGTGATCTTTCCCGCAAAATCACCGTCGATGTTCGCGGCGAAATTCTGCAGTTGAAAGAGGCCATCAACACCATGGTCGATCAGCTGCGCTCCTTCGCCTCCGAAGTAACCCGCGTCGCCCGCGAAGTCGGCACCGACGGCAAACTTGGCGGACAGGCCGTGGTCGTCGGCGTCGCCGGAACCTGGAAAGATCTCACCGACTCTGTCAACGCCATGGCCGGCAACTTGACCGCTCAGGTGCGCAACATCGCCGAAGTCACCACCGCTGTCGCCCGCGGCGATTTGTCCCGCAAAATCACCGTCGATGTGAAGGGCGAAATTCTCGAACTCAAAGACACCATCAACACGATGGTCGATCAGCTCAACGCTTTTGCCGGAGAAGTCACCCGCGTCGCCCGCGAAGTCGGCACCGAAGGCAAGCTCGGCGGACAGGCGCAAGTGCCCGGTGTCGGTGGCACCTGGAAAGATCTCACCGACAACGTGAATTTCATGGCCAGTAATCTTACCGGCCAGGTGCGCAACATCGCCGAGGTCGCAACCGCCATCGCGACCGGCGATTTGTCCCGCAAAATCACGGTCGACGTTCGCGGCGAAATCCTCCAGCTCAAAGAAACACTCAACACCATGGTTGACCAGCTCAACCGCTTTGCCGGAGAAGTCACCCGCGTGGCCCGCGAAGTCGGCACCGAAGGGCGTCTTGGCGGACAGGCCAACGTCCCGGGCGTCGCCGGAACATGGAAAGATCTGACGGACTCCGTCAACTCGATGGCCGGCAACCTCACCGGTCAGGTACGAAACATTGCCGAAGTTACGACGGCCGTGGCTCGCGGCGATCTGTCGCGCAAAATCACCGTCGACGTCAAAGGCGAAATTCTCGAACTCAAAAACACCATCAACACCATGGTTGACCAGCTCAACGCCTTCGCGGGAGAAGTCACCCGTGTGGCCCGCGAAGTCGGCACCGAAGGCAAGCTCGGCGGGCAGGCCCAGGTTCCCGGCGTCGCCGGTACGTGGAAGGATCTCACCGATAACGTCAACTTCCTGGCCAGCAACCTCACTGGCCAGGTGCGAAATATTGCCGAAGTGACCACCGCCGTCGCTCGCGGCGATTTGTCACGCAAAATCACGGTCGATGTACGCGGCGAAATTCTCGAGTTGAAAGACACCATCAACACGATGGTCGATCAGTTGCGCTCGTTCGCTTCCGAAGTCACCCGCGTGGCCCGCGAAGTGGGCACCGACGGCAAACTCGGCGGACAAGCTCAGGTGCCCGGCGTTGCCGGCACGTGGAAAGATCTCACCGACTCCGTCAACTCCATGGCCAGCAACTTGACCGGACAGGTGCGTAACATCGCCGAGGTCGCGACCGCTATCGCGAGCGGCGATCTTTCCAAGAAAATCACGGTCAACGTCAGCGGCGAAATTCTGCTGCTCAAAGAAACCATCAACACCATGGTCGATCAGCTCAACGCCTTCGCCGGAGAAGTCACCCGCGTGGCCCGCGAAGTCGGCACTGAAGGGCGTCTTGGCGGACAGGCCAACGTCCCGGGCGTCGCCGGAACATGGAAAGATCTCACCGACTCCGTCAACTCGATGGCAGGAAACCTTACCGGTCAGGTTCGAAACATTGCCGAAGTTACCACGGCCGTGGCCCGCGGCGATTTGTCACGCAAAATCACGGTAGACGTCAAAGGCGAAATTCTCGAACTCAAGAACACCATCAACACCATGGTTGACCAGCTCAACGCGTTCGCCGGAGAAGTGACCCGCGTCGCCCGCGAAGTCGGCACCGACGGCAAACTCGGCGGACAGGCGCAGGTGCCTGGCGTCGCCGGAACCTGGAAGGATCTCACCGACAACGTCAACTTCATGGCCAGCAACCTTACCGGCCAGGTGCGTAACATCGCCGAAGTTGCGACCGCCATCGCGAATGGCGATCTTTCCAAGAAAATCACGGTAGACGTCCGCGGCGAAATCCTGCAGCTGAAAGAAACACTGAACACCATGGTCGAGCAGCTGCGCTCCTTCGCCGCTGAAGTCACGCGCGTGGCCCGCGAGGTCGGCAGCGAAGGCCGGCTCGGCGGACAGGCGAACGTATCCGGTGTGGCCGGAACCTGGAAGGATCTTACGGACTCGGTCAACGCCATGGCCGGCAACCTCACCGGCCAGGTCAGAAACATCGCCGAGGTGACCACGGCTGTGGCCCGCGGCGACTTATCGCGCAAAATCACCGTTGACGTCAAAGGCGAAATCCTCGAACTCAAAAACACCATCAACACCATGGTCGATCAGCTCAACGCTTTCGCCGCTGAAGTCACGCGCGTCGCCCGCGAAGTCGGCACCGAAGGCAAGCTCGGCGGTCAGGCGCAAGTGCCGGGCGTGGCTGGAACCTGGAAAGATCTCACCGACAACGTCAACGTGATGGCCGCCAACCTCACCGAACAAGTGCGCGGCATCGTGAAAGTGGTGACTGCGGTCGCCAACGGCGAACTCACTCAGAAACTAACGGTCAACGCCAAGGGCGAAGTCGCGGCCCTCGCGGAAACCATCAACAACATGACCGACACGCTGGCCACGTTTGCCGATCAGGTTACGACCGTCGCCCGCGAAGTGGGCGTGGAAGGCCGACTCGGCGGCCAGGCCAATGTACCCGGCGCCGCCGGAACCTGGAAAGATCTCACCGGCAACGTGAACCTTCTGGCCGACAATTTGACCAACCAGGTGCGCGCCATCGCGGAAGTCGCGACTGCCGTTACCAAGGGCGACCTCACCCGTTCCATTCAAGTGGAAGCCAGCGGCGAAGTCGCCGAGTTGAAAGACAACATCAACACCATGATCGACAATCTCCGTCTCACCACCGATCGCAACACCGAGCAGGACTGGCTCAAGACGAACCTGGCCCGCTTCACCGGCATGTTGCAGGGGCAGCGCGATCTGACGACCGTAGGACGCATGTTGCTTTCGGAATTGGCGCCACTGGTGAGCGCGCAACAAGGCGTCATCTACCAGATGGGTGCCGAAGACTCGTCGGAGATGGTCCTGCTCTCCGCCTTTGCAGGCGACGGCGAAGACGGGCATTTGAGGCGGTTGAAACTTGGAGAAGGGCTCGTCGGACAGTGCGCCTCCGAGAAACGCCGCATGTTGATTTCCGATCTGCCGCCAAACACGATTGCCATTCGCTCCGGTTTGTTTGAAGCTGTTCCGCGAAACGTAATCGTGCTTCCCGTCCTCTTCGAAGACCGCGTCAAAGCCGTGATCGAGCTGGCTTCGTTGAGCAGCTTCACCACTTCTCAACTGGCATTCCTTGAACAATTGACGGCCAGCATCGGAATTGTGCTCAACAGTATCGAAGCCACCATGCAGACCGAAGGTTTGTTGAAACAGTCCCAGCAATTGGCCACCGAACTTCAGATGCAGCAAAAAGAGTTGCAGCAAACCAACGAGCAGCTTGCCCAGAAAGCACAGCAGCTCGCCGAGCAGAACGTCGAAGTCGAACGCAAGAACCAGGAAATCGAGCAGGCCCGCCGTGCCCTCGAAGAGAAGGCCAAGGAACTCGCCCTGACTTCGAAATACAAATCCGAATTCCTGGCGAACATGTCCCACGAACTGCGCACGCCGCTCAACAGCATCCTGGTGCTCGGGCAGCAACTCAGCGACAATCCTGATGGCAATCTCACTCCCAAGCAGGTTGAGTTCTCCCGCACGATTCACGGCGCGGGCACCGATCTGCTCAACCTGATCACCGACATTCTCGACTTGTCGAAGATTGAATCCGGAACGGTTTCCGTGGAAGCCGAAGAAGTCTTCTTCGCCAGCCTGCTCGACGCGGTCGAACGTCCGTTCCGGCACGAAGCGGAAAACCGGCACCTCAGTTTCGAGGTGCAGACCGATCCCTACCTGGCCCGCAGTGTGGTGACGGATTCGAAGCGCCTCCAGCAGGTGTTAAAGAACCTGCTCTCCAACGCCTTTAAGTTCACCGAAGTTGGAGGAGTGCGGTTGTCGGTTTCTCCGGCCAAGAGCGGATGGAGTGAAGATCATCCCATCCTCGGAAATGCCGCGTCCGTCGTGGCTTTCGAGGTCTCCGACACCGGCATCGGTATTCCGTTCGAAAAACAGCGCATCATCTTCGAGGCCTTCCAGCAGGCCGACGCCGGCACGAGCCGCAAGTACGGCGGCACCGGCCTTGGCCTCGCCATCAGCCGTGAACTCGCCAGCCTGCTCGGTGGAGAAATCCAACTGCGTAGCGCTCCCGGCCGCGGCAGCACTTTCACTCTCTACCTGCCGCAAACTTATGTCGGACCTTCGACCTCGCTCGCTCCACTGGCGGAGCGCGGGTCTCGATCCTCCGCGTCTCCCGTGCAGATGTCCGTCGTCGGCATTGCCGATCATCCCATCGAGAAAATTGCGGACGATCGCGACCATCTGCTTCCCGACGACGCCATCCTCATGATCGTTGAGGACGACACCCACTACGCGCGCGTGTTGTGCGATCTCGCCCGCGACAAGGGCTTCAAAGTTCTCGTCGCTACTCGTGGCGCAGAGGCACTCGCCCTTGCGCAGGAGTATCACCCCACCGCGGTATCGCTCGACGTTTTCCTGCCCGACATGCTGGGATGGACTGTGCTCAATCATCTGAAACAGGATCCCGCAACGCGGCACATTCCGGTTCAGATGCTGACCCTCGACGAAGATCGTCATCACGGCCTGGCCCGTGGCGCCTTCGCCTTCGTAACCAAACCCACCACGCCAGAGGGACTGGAAACGGCCTTGTCCCGCATCAAGGAATATTCCGCCCCACGCCGCAAGCGATTGCTGGTCGTGGAAGACAATCCTGCCGAGCAACTCAGCATCAAGGAACTCCTCGGCTATGACGACATTGACGTCAGCGTCGTGGCCACTGGCGCAGAGGCCATTGAAACCGTAACTCAGCACAGCTTTGACTGCGTTGTTCTCGACTTGCGCCTGCCTGATATTTCCGGCTTCGAAGTGTTGGAGCGCTTCCGCGATACCCCGGCGTTGAGCGACCTTCCGGTCGTCGTCTTCACCGGCAAGGAGCTTTCTCCCGAGGAAGATGCCCGCCTTCATTCCCTTGCGCGCAGCGTCGTGGTCAAGGGCGTGGAATCACCGGAGCGTCTGCTGGATGAGACTGCCTTGTTCCTGCATCGCGTTGTCGCCGACCTCCCTGCCGAAAAGCAGCGGTTGCTCGACCGCTTGCATCACTCCGACGATGCCCTCGTTGGCAAGAAAGTGCTGGTGGTGGATGATGACGTGCGCAACATCTTCGCCCTCAGCAGTGTTATCGAACGTAGAGGCATGACCGTGATCACGGCCGGAACCGGGCGCGAAGCCATCGCCAAGCTCGAATCGACTCCGGAAATTGCGATCGTGCTCATGGATATCATGATGCCCGAAATGGATGGCTACGAAACCATGCAGGTGATTCGGCAAAACGCTTCTTTCCGGCGTTTGCCGATCATTGCCCTGACGGCCAAAGCGATGAAGGGCGACCGCGAGAAGTGCCTCGAGGCGGGAGCCTCCGAGTACCTCGCCAAACCCGTCAATACCGAGCAACTGCTTTCGTCGCTCCGCATGTGGCTGCATCGCTAGCCGGTGGGCGCGAGTGCTCGCCGGGTTTTCGAATCGGGTGTGGAGAAACAATTGGTGACCAACGAAAAAGTCAACATACTGATGGTGGACGACCAGCCCGGCAAACTGCTCAGCTATGAGGTTATGCTCGGGGCGTTGGGCGAGAACCTGATCAAGGCAACCTCCGCCAAACAGGCTCTCGAGATCCTGTTGAAGACCGACGTCGCCGTCGTGTTGATGGATGTCAGCATGCCCGAACTCGATGGTTTTCAACTGGCTGCGATGATTCGCCAGCATCCACGCTTCCAGAGAACCGCCATCATTTTTATTTCCGCGGTCCACCTCACCGACCTCGATCAACTCAAAGGCTACGAGCACGGAGCCGTCGATTACATTTCCGTTCCTGTGGTTCAGGAACTCCTGCGCGCGAAGGTAAGAGTGTTCGCCGATCTCCACCGCAAAACGCGGCAGCTCGAAACCTTGAATCGCGAATTGGAGCAGCGCGTCTCCGAGCGCACCGAACAACTGGCCCGCAAAGCTGAATTGCTTTTGCAACTGAATGTGGAGCTGGTGAACAAAAATCAGGAGCTCGACGCCATCGTGCACACCGCGCCCGACATTATTTTCAGCCGCCAGGCGGATGGCTCCAGAGACTACATCAGCGACCGCTTCTACGACTACACCGGCGCTCCGCAGAACTCCGCCAAGGGCTTTGGCTGGCTGGATTATGTGCATCCAGAAGACAAGGGCGAGGCGATGACAAGCTGGATGCGCTGCGTGGAATCGGGCATCAACTACGAAGCCGAATATCGCCTCCGCTCTCAGACCGGAATCTATCGCTGGTTCCGGGCTCGCGCCGTTCCCATCCGCGATGAGTCGGGCAACATCGTAAAGTGGTACGGCACCTGTTCCGATATTCACGACAGCAAGGTGCTGGAGCAATCCATCCGCGACAATGCCGCCGAACTCGAAAAGATGGTCGATCGTAGGACCG
The DNA here is from genome assembly GCA_963715875.1 of uncultured Acidobacteriaceae bacterium. GTDB lineage: Bacteria > Acidobacteriota > Terriglobia > Terriglobales > Acidobacteriaceae > Sulfotelmatobacter. The sequence goes on from OY970281.1 coordinate 704,257, forward strand.
ACGAATTGCGCCGCCTTTCCATCCGCCTCATGACCATGCAGGATCAGGAGCGCCGCCGTCTGGCGCGCGATCTGCACGACGGCTTAGGACAGGAACTCGCCGTAGCCAAAATGGTGCTGGACCGGGTGATCTTGCAGAAGGCCGCGCATCCCCAGGAAGCATGGACTGAGGCCAGCAGCATTGTCGATCGCGCCATTCAGCAGGTCCGCACCATGTCTCACCTTCTCCATCCGCCCCTGCTCGATGAGGTCGGCCTGCTCTCGGCGCTTTCCTGGTACGTCGAGGGGCTTACCAAGCGCAGCGGCATTGTAACTTCTCTCGACGTGCAGCCCGGAGAATTCCCCCGCCTTGCCCCCGATATGGAGACCGCCGTCTTCCGCATTGTTCAGGAGGCTCTCACCAACGTCTTCCGGCACTCCGAGGCCAGCAAGGTCGAAATTAAGTTGGTTCAGAAGAATGGCCACATCGTGGTTGCGGTGCGCGACGATGGCAAGGGGATCGCTAAAAGCGTTGCCGAACTGCAACCCGGTTCTCTCGGAGTTGGTATTGGAGGCATGAGACAGCGCGCCCGGGAATTCGGCGGAGAATTGCGCCTGACCAATACTCAACCCGGAACGCTCGTAGAACTCACGATGCCTTGCAATTCCGTGTTGCGGGAACCAGCCCCCGTCCTCGATGGCGCTAGACGCTAACGCCTCTCACGCGAGAAGAACGTCGCCCGTCCTCGCGACTTCAATGCGCAGATTGCGGCGAATAGTAGCCCGTCTTGGTGCGCACCGTCAGCGGCCCATATCCCGCAGCATGCGCTTCGAGCTGCACAGACTGGTATCCCGGTGCGGCATTCTGATTTTGCGGCCTGTAGGCAATCATGTACTGGCTGCGAATATCGTGCGCGACCGTTCGCGTAATGCCGTCCACGTCATCGAGCGTCCGTGGAAAGTAAGCCACTCCGCCCGACCTCTGCGCCAGATCTTGCAATGCATCGCGGCCCGCGGCTTGCATTCCGCCGCCCAGCAGGCCAATTGCATACAGCGTCGGACCGTTCGCCTGTTGCAAGCGCCGCGCCGCCTCTTGCAGCGTTTGTTGGCTCATGTTGTCCTCGCCGTCCGTGATCACCAGCAGCACCTTCTTTTCGAGGCGGGAGCTGTTCAAATGAATCGCCGAGGCAACGATCGCATCATAAAGCGCGGTGCTCCCTCTCGCGGAAGATTGGTGCAACGCCGCGCGCAGCAGGTTTGGATCGGAAGTGAAGTCCTGGTCCAGATACGGGTCCTGGCTGAAATTCACTACGAAAACTTCATCTCGCGGATTGCTGGCGCGAATCAGGTTCATGACCGCCTGAATAATCTTCTCCCGCTTGTCGCGCATCGATCCGGAGTTGTCCACCACAATCCCCATCGCCACCGGAACATCTTCGCGGCGAAACGATGTGATCGTCTGCTGCACTCCCCGCTCCACCACCACGAATGCGCCACGATCCAGGTTCGGAACGGGACGCCGCTCCTGATCGACCACGGTCGCGTGCAGAACCACTTCTTCCACCTGCTTTTTGAAAACGAACATGCTGCCCTGGTCGTTCGCGCTGGGCGCTTGTGTGCCGGGCTGCTGGCCTGTCGACGGCTCATCGGAGGCCGGGGCTTGGGAAGCCGGGGCTTGCGCATCCGCTCCCGCATTTGGAGTTATTTCCTGAATCGCCGGGGCTTCGTGAGTGGCGTCCGCCACCGGTGGATTTCCCGGAGCAGCAGATTGAGCCCATGCTCCCGAGACAAAAACCGCCATCCCAAAAATCGCCGCCACCATCAAAGGCCGCGCCGACCCCATCCACGAAGAAGTGGCTGTACGCATCGACATCCCTCCCATGCGCTTCTTAGATGCCATTCTTATGCGGTTGGAAGGCCGCGTTTCGACGCAGCGCGCTACAGTGAAAACCTGAGATCCGCGCCAGCGCTGCGGCATCGGAAAATTGCGAACGCGGGTCCGCCTTGAGCAAGAGCAATTCCTCAAGACCTCAGACTTTCCACAACTGCGCCAAAGCTCGCGCGGCGTCAGACAAGGCGCGCTTTTCGGCGTCGGCGCGCGAAAATCCCGGAATCCTGGCTCGACGCACGATCGGAATGTGATACCAGTCGCTTTTCTTTGCGGCGCGGTCGGCTTGCCGAATCTCGCACACCGCGGTCTCGAACGCTCGCTTCAGATTTTCCGGAGAAGGCGCTTGCGTGCCTTCCGCATTGTGTCCCAAAATTCTGTGTGCCATGAGATTCAACCTTCCGTTACTTCAGGCACTGTACGATGTCTTCCAGCCCCGGCAAATACTGTGCACTCCCCGTTCTTCATCCATATGTTCCCTACAGGATACGCAGGTCACTCTAGATTCTTTCGCCGAGTTCAACACCTGCGGGCCGGTGGTTACTGTTTCGTGGTGCTTTGCTGGACGGAATCGACGTTAGCGTTTTGCTTGAGTCTGGCCAGCTCATCCTGAAGTTTTCGCCACGCTTTTGCATTCTTTTTGGTGGCAACCGGCGCGTTGGGATCGGAGTAAAACTGCAGCACGTTTTCGCGTATGGCGGGACTCACGGACGCGTTCTCTTTCGCCGTCAGTTTATCCACCAGTTGCGCATAGGTTTTGTCGGCCAGAAAATATTCTCCCGCGCGGGTCTCACGGCCAGTATCGCAATCGCGGTTTGGCAGGTTCAGGTTTCCGCCGCCGGCCTCGCCCAGCAGCGCCGTATAGTTCTGCACTGTCGCATTCACGCTCTTGATGTACATGTCCTCGGTTTGCGTCGTTGGAATTTTGAAATCGACTGCCTTGAACGGCCCGATCTTCGGCACCACCCTCAGAAACAGCGCAAGGATTCTGGCGCCCAGTCCCGGCTTCCGGTACACCGTCCCCCACTCGTGCTCATAGTTGCTTCGGGAAAGATTGTAGAGAAACTTCTTCTTGTTAAAGTTCGGAGTGTCTTTCACGATCGTATTGCGGCGCGAGAGCAAAGCCACCCGCGTCATCTCCGGAATCAGAATGCTGACGCTGCGCCGGTAACTGCCGATGGCCAGGTCAATGTTGCCAAACACGTCTTCTATTTTTAGTCCGTAGGTTTCCTGAAAGGCCCGCTGCACAAGGGGCTTCGCCACCTCGAAGCCGATCATATTGTGATAGCTATCCGAGGTGTATCGGTTCTTCGCAACCTGTTCCATGTCGAAGCCGAATTCCGTCCGGATGTGATCCTTGGGGTTTTCGGCGTAGGTCACCTCATCGCCATATTTTTCCCGCAGTTTGGGAAACTCAATCGCGACCACACGATTGATCGTCGGATGACCACTGTTATCCGCGGCATAGTGGGACAGCGCTCCCAGCGCGAAAGCGTATTCGTTCAGATCGGACGCGTCGCGCAGCAGCGCTTCGACAAAGTCGCCACTCCGCACATAGTGCGTCAGATCGCTGAACATCTTGCTGCCAAACGGATAGTAGCCCATGTCCTGCAATAGAGAACCGCCATAAGCATAGGCGTGGGCCTTTTGCAGATCTTCTTCGCTCGCATTGGGGAAGCGTTTCAACAGCAGCGGTTGCAGCTTGTCATTCCACATCAGGTCCACAATCTGTTCGTGAGTGAGGACCGAATATCCTGAACCCAGCCCCGAGAACGACGTGACAAACAATAAGAGAGCAAATCCCCAGGCAAGGTGGCGCGATTGAAAGCGCGTGGCCAAAGTTCTCAAAGCAGAAGCGACAGAACGGATCCTGTTTCGTGAGCGAATAAGGAAAGTCGAAGAGCCCTCCACCACCCCTTCGCCGCCGCTCACGCTAGGCAACTCTTCGAGATTTGGAATTGCGTCCGACGCGGAGCGTTGCAGGCACGCCTGCCTCACTATCTCCATCGCGAACGGCTTGTAAATTAATTTCCTGTGCCAGTTCCGTCAACTTCTGGTCCATCTCTCTTTCCTCTTCCAGTGTCTGTTCCAGCAGCGAGAAATGGCCATTCTCGCCGAGGATCCCGGAGAAGGCGCGGGCCGTGCCATAAGCCGCAATTTCATAATGCTCGACCCTCTGGGCTGCGCCAACGATCGCGGCATCTTTCACCGCTTCCGGATCCTCCCCCTGCATCGCTTTCGCGCCTTCTTTGATCAATCCCCGCATGCCCTCGCACTTCTTGCCGCCGGGTTTTTCCTGCAACCGTTCGAAGATTTGTTCGAGACGAGAAACATGCTCCGAGGTCTGGCGCAAATGTTCTTCGAAAGCTTCCCGCAGCCGGTCGCTCGACGATGCCTTGGCCATTTTCGGCAAAGTTCTAGCCAACTGCATCTCGGCGCTGTAAAGATCCCGAAGTTCATCGATGTACAGCGCCCGCAGTGTTTCCCTTTTCATCTGAATATTCCTGGAATCTCTCAGCCTGTAGCTTTACTAAATACTTCTTTCTTGAATCCTGTGAGCGAGTGCCAATTCGTTTCCGCCCGCATTCGCACCGCATCCACTTCTATAAAACGAAGTCCCGGCCGTAACAGCCGGGACTCCCAGTATCAGGTCATCATTGCGTCGAACAAGAAAGAACTAGGAAGCGCGGCGCTGGCGGTCGCGGTTCTGATCTTCCTCATCGCTCTCATTTTGACCACCCTTTTTCTGGGATTGGCCCGGTTGACCACCCTGTTGGCCTTGTCCCTGTTGACCGCTATGCTGCCCGGACTGACCACCCTGCTGTCCCTGGCCGCTTTGACCGCCTTGCTGGCCTTTCTTCTCCATATCATCCGCCATGAAGTTTTCCTCCTGTGAAGGCGCGGCTTCCCGGCCTTCGAGATTTGTCGCCAATCGTAAACTTAGTTGCGGCAAATCATTGCAGAGGTTGGATAAATTCCCCGCCCAGAGAATCGAAGTGAATCGCCATTCGCGAAACCGTGTCGTGAATAGTGAATAGAAGGACCGTCCCGCCGTGGAAGTTGTCTCCCGCAGAAGGACGGCCCTTGGCAGCAACTAGTTTTTATTCTCGGGCGGAATCGTCGGTACGATATGCACGCCGAGGAGCGACGCAACGCAACACGCCGCGTCTACTAATCCCTGGGGAGGGCTGGAGCATCTTGCCTAGACGCCGCTGCCTCGACGCGAGAAATGGGTCAGAAGCGAAATCAGAAACAGCACTAGAAAGACCACGAACAAAATCTTCGCAATCCCCGCCGCAGCAATCGCCATCCCGGTGAATCCCAGGACTCCTGCGATCAACGCGATCACCAGAAACATGAGCGCCCAATAAAGCATGATGTCCTCCTCTCAGAAACGCCGAGGACAACCATAACCGCCCACCATCCGCATACGAATCCCTCTGAATCTGTATTTCGCAATGCAGAGCGCTGTAGAGATTAGCCGCCATAAAACGGCACCCGAAAAAAGGAGCGGGCGCCGGTTCTCCCAGTGAACCGGCGCCCGCCATGGGGCGTTTGTCGTGTAGAAGTCCACCTTAATGAAACAGGCCGAACGTTCCTATACCGTAAACCGTGTATTTTTGGAGGGTAAATTCCTATGGTAGAGATTCCGGCTCCACGACGACTTTTATAAGCGATTACATCCACTCCGCCGCAAGAAAGTAGAGCTTTGAGGATGCCGTGCTAGCTTCAGTTCCCGAGGTACCGTGGCGGATAAATCCGCTAACGCCCGTGGAAACCGCACCACACCAGAGTTATCAGGGTCTGTCGTGATCTCGGTGTCCAGCAGGTGATCGCGCAGGTCCATCCCCAATAACGTGAGGACTTCCGAGAGCGTGGCGTCAATATCGCCATCGTCACGGAAGAGGTAAGCTCTCTTAAATGTCCCGTTCTGGAGAGCACCGCCGAGGTCGGCTATCAGACGAACGATCCGAACGCAAATCCGAACGGCATTTTGCAAGGGACATGGACCAAGCAGTAGGGGGGCGCATGGAAACGGCCGCAATGGATATTCGAAGATTGGGATCACCATGGTTCATGGAACGGTCTGCGTGCGAAAACAGCAACACTTTACGGTGCGCTCCCGAAACTGATCCGCGCTTTCGGGCAGCGGACGGCGAGTTGCTCCCCCAAGCGTGAAATATCGCCCTCCGCATTCGGAGGGATCAAGACACTCAGACGGATCTCAACGAGCTGATTTCCCGTGTAAGGGTTGGGCAAGACCTTCTCAAACATAAATAGCAGACTGTGCGGCGGACGCTCATCAAGCGAGGCCGACAGCAGGTAGACGTTCATGCTGAGCCAAGTGGTAAATTCACCGTCGCAAAACATGCCATCCTGGCCGAAGTAGGTCTCGGGCGCGGCTGCTCGCATCTTGCTGCGGATTCTGTCGGGAATATTGCGGCTGTCCCGCGACGACCACAGACCCAACACGAATATGAGTCCACAGATTCCCAGAGCGTAGAGCGCCCGGTACACAAAAGAGCCCGGACCAAAAATCAAAGTTCCTCCGGCGATGATGCCAAACGGCAAGATGAGTTTTCGCCAATCCCGGCGAAAGACGAAAACCGGAAGGGGCGATGCCTGCGCACGTTGCGCCTGTATTTCGATCCATTGGTTCCACTGCTCCTGCGGGTATTGCCAACGAATCCAATAATTCGAAGTCATCGCGGTGAGTGAGCGGTCAAAATTCCTGGACGTTACGTACCAGATGGACAACATGAACGCGCCCATCACAAGCGTGAAACCACCGAACCCCAACGCCGTAAATCCAAAATTGCCGGGAAGGATCCATCCGAGCAGTCCGAAGCATGCTGCAACCATCGCCGTGATCTTCGCTGCTTTGTAGACCTTCCGCCGGTAAACGTTCACCAGCTTTGCGGAGGAAGGCAGGGCCGTATGCAACTGCGCCTCCTTCGGCGTCGCAAACGTCTGAATGACGAAGATCAACCCGAACGCGCCGAAAAGGATGACCGCTCCCAAAGTGATTCCGGCTACCAGTTCCGACTTGCCCTCAATGAAGTTGACCGCCGCTATGATGGTTGCAACCAGCCCGACGATCGCCAGCAGGATGATCGCGAGGGAATGAAGCGCCGACCGAGTGGAATAGAGAGGATTGCGGCGCCATGTCGTCCAGGCACCGGCCACAGAAAGAAGGGCAATGATTGCGAAAATCAATTCGGCCAGCACTCCGACGTCGAAGGTCTAAACTCGTATGATCCTAACTTGCACCGTCAATGCGTCGCTACAGAATTTCTGTCGCTCTGATTGCGTTGCCGGGCGGGGCAGTCATCGCGTCGATTCGAATGGCGGGTTTGGCCAGCCTAAGGCCGCATTCAGTTCCGCAAGCTGCGTGGTTCATTGCGTAGAGCCAGGATCGCATCCAGAGTCTTGCGGCGCACGGTAAGGTCTAGCTCGCGAATCGCGACGAGGGAATGGCGTCCGCGCTTGTGCGATTATTGCGCAGGCAGGGCTCAAATCCGGCCGAGAATGAGCAAAATCACAACAACAAATAGAGCGAGACCCAGGCCCCCGGTCGGGGCGTAGCCCCACTCCCGGCTGTGCGACCAGCGTGGCAGAGCGCCCACCAGGGCCAGAATCAAGATTACGATCAATACGGTTCCCAGCATCTTCACTCCTCATATTCTTTTGGTAAGGAAAAGGCGCGGGCTCGAAGCGCCCGCGCCGATTCGTTGATCGTTGACGGCTTTACAGGGTGACGCTGAGGACGAGGTTTACTCCTGGATAGTTCGCGTTGCACAGGTAGTAGACGCCGTCTATTTCGATCACATAAACATCCTGCGTGTAGAGCCAGTTGCTGGGCCAGGCGGAGTTGAATCCAAACCAGTAGCCTCCGTATTGGAAGCGACGATTCCGGTAGTCGCCTTCGCTGACGCGGAAGCTATGTTCTCGTCCGAAATTAGCCTTGAAACGGTCGTCGGGAATGCGGCCATTACCAGCCGTATGCTGGTTCTTTGCAGGCTTGGTTTCTGGCGCGCTTCGCTGCTGAGAAGATTTTCCTTCGTTCTGGCTCTTCTCTTTCGGAGCGTTCCTTTCTTTGGGGCTGGCATTTGTTTCTTGCGGTCGCGCGTTTTTGTCTGCAGGCTTCGCCTGTTTCTCGGGTTGCGCCTTTTTCTCTTTGTTCTGCTCCTGAGATGGCTTAGCCTTTTCTTCCTGCTGGTCGTGCTGCTCTTGTTGTGCGTATGCCGGAATACCGATTCCGAGGGATAAAGTGAGAACTGCGGTGCCGATCATTCCTGCTAGCTTCATAAGTGTTTGCCTCCACTGTCGAATCAAGTCGTCAAGTGCGTTTGTCTACTGCAATTGTCCTGTCGTCGCGTTAGCCGGGCTGCCGATGGCATCGCCGGAAACGAGCAGTTCGACGCGCCGGTTCTGCTGACGGCCGGCGGAATTATCGTTGGAGGCTACCGGCAGCGTGTTCCCGAAGCCTTTGGAAGAAACCGAATTCGTCGATACGCCTTGCTGCACAAGGTAGTCGCGCACCGATCCAGCACGATTCTCAGACAGCGTTTGGTTCATGGCATCGCCGCCGACATTGTCGGTGTAGCCGCCGACTTCAATGTTGAGTCCTGGGTAAGCCAGCAAAATGCCGGCAACCTTCGCCAGCTTCTCTCTCGCGCCGGGCTTCAACGAATACTTTCCGGTGTCGAACAAAACATCGGACATGCTGACGATGAGGCCGCGCGCGCTGTCGCGAGTCTGAAGAATCGAATTCAATTGCTCGGACAACTTCGCGCGCATGGCGGCCTTGTCGGTTTCCGCCTGCTGCGCAGCCTGTTGGGCTCGGAGCGTCTCCGCTTGCGCTGCTGTGAGTGCAGCTGCCGAGGCGGCCTGGCTATCCGCTGCATCGGACTTGGCCTTTGCCGCCGCGGCCTGCGCATCGGCAGCGTCATTGCGAGCCTTTGCAGTATCAGATTCCGCCTGAGTCTTGGCTGCTTGGGCATTCGCGTTGTCAGATTCCGCCTGAGTCCTGGCCGCTTGGGCTTTGGCGTTATCAGACTCCGCTTGCTCTTTCTGACGCCTGGCGTCGTCTGCCTGAGTTTGCGACTTTGCCTGCGCATCGGCTGAATCCTGACGCTCGTTCGCGAGACGCACATCATCCATTTTCTTGACCGCGATCGCGCGCGCATCTTCGGCGGTCTGCACTGCTTCGCGGGAAACTGCGATCAGCGGCTTTCGGGGGATGTGCTTGCTGGTGGCATAGCCATCGGCATTGTTCATCAGTTGAACCGCATGCTGGTAACTATCACTGGCGTACTGCTCGGCTCCCTCGGATTGAGCGATGCGCAGCGCGTTCCGTGCTTCGAAGAACTCCAGTGGCAACTTGGCGTTCAGGACCACAGGATCGAACTTGTAGCCCGTGGGAATGTAGCCACCGCGCTCCATCAGTTCGTACTTCGCGTTGACCGCTTCTGTGCTTCCCTTGGTGCCTTCGCGCACCACATTCTCGAGAATGACTGCGTTGCTGGGCTGCCGGACCGCATAGTAAGGCTCCGCCGTCACGATGAGCGCGAATGCCTGCAGGTCGGTGGTTACGCTCAGCTTGCTGCGATGGTTGCCGCCGAGCAGAACTTCGCCCAGGTTCACAGCCCGGCCTTCGGGCGAGATGGCCCATAAGACGTAGGTCAGGTATTCATTGCCGAAAGTTGTCGGCTTCTGCAGATCGCCGAATTCCGCTTCGATCGCAATGGATCCTCGTTTGCTGTTGACCTCGGCGACGCCGTTGGCTGAGGGCATCAGGTCGGTGCCGGCGAAGTCGAGCTTCGAACTCCCGCTGCGATGCTGATAATTGACCGCCTGCACGCTGCGGCTGATCACAGTCACCCGGAACGTGGGAGTCGCGCTCATCGGCTCGACGGTTAGGTTTTGAGAATTGGTTTGAGCGAATGCGCTCAAACTGAGGGTGATGCCTGCTGCCAACAACAGTTTCGTTTTCAGAGTGTCTCCTTGTGGCAGATGTCTGCCATATTGCGACGTAAGAAATCTTGGATCGAGTTGCTACGGGAACAAGAGCATGCCAACGTGGATCCTCGACAGCGAGTGAAACAGGCCGAAAACATTCAGCAGCCAGAGGACCACGGCGATCACGACGACGCCGTTCAGGATTGATTTGATGGACCCCTGCATTGGGATGAAACGATTCACCAGCCACAGGAGCACACCCACTACGATCAGAACTTCCAGGAGTTGAATTAAAGGCATAATCTTTGACCTTCCTTTTTCGAAAGCAAGTTTCGCGAGCTAACCCCTCATCCGTCTGCAGGAGTTGCCCATTCCGATGTTCGAGAGTCTTAGAGGCGAATCGTGTTCCGCCGCAAGGTTTGGCGGCAGGCACGATGAAGAGTGCTGATTCGCTGGATGTGGCCGCTTGCATGTCGTTATCAGGAAAAGACGACGGCGACCTGAAGTAAGAGCTGCGATTCAGCCTCGCGGCTCCGTCTACACACTCAGAAGATAATTAAGAATGACAGGTGTGTGCGGGCGCGTCTGAGCAAGATAGCTCACATCGCAAAGATTCGACTCCGTGATGCCAACCCTGACTCTAGGCGGGAGTCCGGCGCACGGAGTCAGGATCGGTTTCTAAGCCGTGGCCTGAGAGCGGACGGGGCAGGTGTGGATCTGGCAAATCGAATTCCCGCGCACAGTCGAAACAGACTTTGTAGGTTCTCTGTTTGATGGTAAAGGTGCGGCTCAGGTGACGATGCCGGCATCCGAAGGCGAATTGGAAAATCCAACGCAGCGATTTCATCAATCCAGCGCCCGCTGGCGCCGGTCGCTATTTCCATTGGCGTCAAGCCACTCCAGCAGAGAGCGAACACTAGCCCGAGCCAGGGCAATCGCGCAATCGGCGGCTCCGTAATAAATATTGAGCGTGTCGCCATCGGCGTCCAGGGTGTATCCGCAAGGAAACACGACATCGTCAACGTCGCCGTGACGCTCGTACTCGGCTTCCGGCCCAAAGATCCAGGAGTCTCCCCGGAGCAGACACTTCGCGGGATTTTCAAGGTCGAACAAGGCCAAGCCCAGGCGATACAAACAGCCGGAAGGCGTGTGCCGTACGCCGTGGTAGAACACGAGCCATCCTCGGGAAGTCTCGATGGGCGGCGGCGAAAGGCCGATCTTGTTGGCATCCCACCACGCTCCGCGACGGGCTTCTAACATAAGTCTGTGCCTGCCCCAATAGCGCAGGTCGGGCGAATAGGAAATCCACATGTGTGCCCCGAGGGTCGTCATGGGACGATGAATCAGGGCCCAGCATCCGTCGATTCTGCGAGGCAGAAGGGCGGAGTCTTTGTCGTCCGGCGGCATGATTACGCCGTATCGTTCGAAGGTGTGGAAGTCCTTGGTCAGCGCCAGCGACACACCGGGACCGCCGCGCGAATAGGAAGTGTAGGTGACCACGTATTGCTGCAGTTCGGGAACGAACGTGATGCGGGGATCTTCAATGCCCCAGATCTCTTCCGGATAATTCTTGGGATCGGGCATCAGTGTGGGTTCACGATCGATTTGCCATCCGTCGACGCCATTTCGAGAACGTGCGGCGCAAAGATGAGACAGGCCGCGTCGATCTTCCACTCGGCAGAGCAGCAGCGTCGTGCCATCCGCCAGCATTGTCGCACCCGCATTGAAAACACTATTGATCGGATAGGGCCAGTCTCTGCTGGTCAGGATCGGGTTCGTAGGATGGCGAAGAAGAAGCGGCTCGAAGCGAGTGCTCGGCGGCATCACCTGCTTTTCTGCGGGTACAGTCATGAAAGGATTTCCTTTTGTTCGTGCTCTTGTAGAGTTCGCATTTCAAGGAGCGCCATCAGGAACGAGAGCGTTGACTCTGCTCCCTGGTTCTCATTGGCGCGATCGGGATGCAGGCCGTCGCGGCAGCCGCCGGTGACGGAGTCATAGAGAGGCAGTTGCAGATCGTTGTCGCCGAGGAACCAGTTAAAAGCGGACCACGCCTCGCGCCGCCAGCGGCCGTCGCCAGTGATGCGGTGCGCCTGCAGGCACGCAGAGACCGCGCCGGCGGCTTCGAGCGGTTGCTGATCGAAGCGGGCCTTTTCCCCATCCTGGGGGTAGAAGCCTTGCGAACCGATGGGTGCGAAATGGCGGTTGATTTCGCAGTGTTGCGTTTGCAAGAGCCAATCGAGCGATTCCAGACCGGCGGAGATCATACGATCGTCCGAGCAAGCGGAACCAACCATCAGCAAGGCCTGGGGCAATCTCGCGTTTCCGTAGGCCAGAACACTCTCGAACCATCTCCAGTCCGGGCGGCGGATGGATTCATACATTTCGAGCAGTCGCAGGCTGAGAGCGGATCGCAGTTTCTGCGCATCGCGATCTCCGGGATAAGAAGTGAGATATTCCTGAATTCCGAGCAGGGCGTAAGCCCACGCCCGCGGACTATGGAATTCCAGAACTGCGGGCAGACAGAACTCGAACAGGCGCCCCGCCGCGCCGCGCAACCCCTGATCTTGGGACCGGCCTAGAACCGTTCCAAGAGCCCACAGTGCGCGTCCATGACAGTCTTCGGATCCCACCAGTTCGTTCCACTGGCGATCGTAGCCGAGAAAGTTCTTAAATCTGCCCTTCGCGGGATTGAAGGCATGCTCCAGAAATGACAGATACAAGACAGAGGAATCTTTAGAAAGTGAATCGGCCTTTTCCGGTTGATCATCCTTGTGCTCCAGCAGCACGGAAAAGATGAGCGCGCGCGCATTGTCGTCTGTGGTATATCCCTCTTTACGGTTCGGGATCGTGAAGATCGAGTGCTGTAGCATTCCCGTGTCATCGGTCATGCGATCTATGTGATCCAGCTTCAATGCCGGCAACTGATCCAGCGATTTTTGAATGATGCGCGCCGAGAACTGGACTCTTGGGCTTTCCGTACGATCGCTTCGGACGCGCGCGAAGCTTTCCATGTAACCTTGCGCTGCCCGCTTCCAGACCATTTCCCGCGCGAACAGGTAAGCGCGTTTGCGCATGGCGTGGCGTATCGCCGGAGTGTCCAGCAGCTCGATTGCCTTTTTCGCAATCGCGTCTGGATTCTGGAACGGGACCAGCGCGCCTCTGCGGTCGTCCAATAGTTCAATCGCGTGCCAATAGGGCGTCGAAATGATCGCCTTGCCCGCGCCTAACGCATAGGCGAGCGTACCGGAGACAACCTGCGCCTCAAAGCGGTACGGAGTGATGTAGATGTCCGCCGCGCCGATGAATTCGACCATTTCTTCGGGACTGACGAAGCGATTGTGGAAGATCACCTGCGATTCCACTCCCACTTCCTTCGCCAGAGCTTGCAAGCTATCACGATATTTGTCGCCCTCGCGACGAAGAATGTGAGGGTGAGTGGCGCCAGCAACCATGTAGACAACATTCTTGTGTTTGGACAGAATATGCGGCAAAGCTTGAATTACGTTTTCGATTCCTTTGTTCGGCGAGAGCAGGCCGAATGTGAGGAGCACTGCCTTGCCTTCCACGCCAAAGCGGTCTTTGTAGAAATTCGGATCCAGAAACGGTAGGTCTGGGACTCCGTGCGGCACCATGTCGATCTTGCTGCCGGGCACCTTGAAGATTTCCTGAAGGAACTGAGACGACAGCTGGCTCATGACAATGAGGCGGTCAGAGAGTTCAGCAATCTCTTCCATGACTATCAACTGGTTGGCATCGGGCTCTCGAAGAACCGTATGCAGCGTCGTCACCGCGGGCATTTTCAGAGCGCGCAACAGATGCAGGATATGGCTTCCGGCCGGACCGCCGAAGATTCCGTACTCGTGCTGCAGGCACACCATGTCGATGTTGTTGAAGTTCAGGAATTCGGCCGCCTCCCGATATGACCTCACATCGTCTTGGGCGAGCGACCATCTCACTCGATCGGGATAGTTGTATCCCTCTTCGGTGTCGTTGACCGGGAGCGCCAGCAGTCGAGCGTTGCCGTATTCTGCGGAAATGGCGCTGCACAGGTCGGTGGTGAACGTGGCGATTCCACAATGCCGGGGAAGATAGTTCCCGATCACCGCGATGCGACTGGGCAGGGACGGCTTCGATTGAAGCCGAGCCCGCGGCACTGCGCTCCCGACTCCATCTACCGACCTCGGGCCCAAAACTTCCAATGGGGCTTCGGGCAGCGCGGTGTTTGGTAACGACATTGTTCTCACTCCGGGGAATGGGGGGATGGGCAGAGCCACGCAGCCTGTCCCGGGGGCTACGCGGAGACCTGTACTAATTCCGAGACGCACCGGGAGTTTTGCAGTAATTTGGCCGTGTCTTCAGCCGTGAACTTCCCCATCTTCAATGCCAGCTTTCGGTTGGTTGTCATCTCCAAAGGAGTGCGATCAATCCGTCGCACGTAGCCTGTGGGGCGCGCGCCGCCACGATTTACTTTCACAACAAATTTGATGTTTGCCATGTAAGTCAAGAATAACGACACTGGGTCGAACAAACTGGTCACTATTGACCATCTTGTTCGAGCGGTTCGGTGCATGGTGTAGCCATGAAAGTTAAACCGAAAGAAGCGCTGGCAGTTCGCTGTCCTACATGTGGCGCGAAGCCGGGTGAAAAGTGTGAGTTGAGCACCGGGTTGCCTCGGACAGAACCGCACAGAGACCGGCGGCTTGAGGCCTCGGAAAAGTAACTGCCCAGAGAAGTTCAGGCGACAACGCCCTGGAAGTTGGACGCTGAAATCCAGTTGCCCCCACCGTAGTGCTGTAATCACTACTCAGAAGTGACTACTCTTGCCCGGCTCGCGACACGAGTACGAATCGTCTCAGAACTCTGGTTAGGGGCGATTTATGCGGCTACTGTCCGTTCACGGACTATACTCGTTCGAGATGTCTCTCACCATAGCGGCCCGCAAAAACGGCGGATTCAACCCCGATGTGTTTCTTGCGACCATCGGCGTCGGCAGAAAGATCCTGGTAGTTCCAAAAAAACAAGCGATATTTGCGCAAGGGGATGAGGCAGACGCTGTCTTCTATGTGCAAAGAGGCAAAGTCAGGCTCACGGTGGTATCCAAGATCGGCAAGGAAGCAACCATCGCGATCGTCAACCAGGGGAACTTCTTCGGAGAGGGTTCGCTGGCGGGCCAGCTATTGCGAATGGGCTCCGCCGCGGCCATGACAGATTGCGAAATTCTCCGCATCGAGAAGAAGACGATGATGGATGCTCTTCATCGCGAGCCCGCGCTTTCTGAGATGTTCGTCGCCTATTTGCTGGGGCGGAATATCCGCTACGAAGAGGATCTGGTCGATCAACTTTTCAATTCCAGTGAGAAACGCCTGGCCCGCGTGCTGCTTTTGCTTGCTCATTTTGGCAAAGAGGGCATTCCCGAGACTGTCGTCCCCAGGATCAGCCAGGAAACACTGGCGGATATGGTTGGAACGACTCGCTCGCGGGTGAGTTTCTTTATGAACCGATTTCGGAAACTGGGTTTCATTCACTACGCCGGCGGCTCCGAAGGCGCGCTGCAAGTGCATAGTTCGCTGCTCAATGTCGTTTTGCACGACTGAGTGCCTGCACGAATTCCGGGGTTCGATGATCTGCCCAAATGGATCCCCGCTTTGAGGCCGGTTGAGATCACAGGACAGCCTTCAACTCGCGCGGCGGCCACTTAACAAATTAATGACCACGACCACCAGAGCCACGACCAGCAACAGGTGAATCAAACCTCCGGCCACGTGCAAGCTAAATCCCAACAGCCACAGAATCAGAAGCACAGCAACAATGGTCCAGAGCATGGAAGACTCCTTTGACTATCTTTCATTACTATCCTTGTCGAGCCGGCTTCGGCTCCGCTGGAATGGCTTGAAGCACCTTGCCGCATTCCAAACAACACCGTTTGGCTTTTGGCGTGATCAATCCACAGAAGGGGCACATCCTCTGTGATCGAACCTCCTTGGCCCGCGGCTTAAAACTCGCCAGCAATGTTCCAAGGAATTTCCGTGCTGAAGCGAGACGTCGATCCACAGACGGATGATACGGTTCCATTCGATTTCGCCCTTGCGGAGTGACTCGGCCCGATGGACCAATCTCCGACAACCTAACGATGACACGGTATGGCTCGCCAATCTGTGCAGGATTGCTCACATTCCTGCCATTTCGTGAATCAGCCTTGCGGAGCCGGTGTGTGCTGTTTGAGAACTGAGCAATTCAGACCAGCTATTCTTTTCTGCGTGAGCGATCATGATTGCAGAGACGAGCACTTCTTCTCTCTCTTTCAGGTCCTCTGAACTAAGTCAGCTATCTGAAGCTCTCTCCTCTTAGCTCGGTCGTCCTAAAAGGAAAACTTTCATGAAGAAAACAATGTCACTGCTGTTGATGAGCGTCCTAGGCATGGTTGGAACGTACGCGTGGGCGGGCTCGGCACGCGAAGATACCGTGAACCGCATGGAAAGATCTGTAGCGGTTCTGCACGCGATCATGTCGACTCCGGACAAGGGGATCCCGGAAGAGGTATTGAGTGGCGCGAAGTGCATTCTGGTCGTGCCCGACCTGATTAAAGGGGGCTTCGTCTTCGGCGGCAAGCATGGACGCGGTGTGGCCACGTGCCGTACGGCGGAGGGTTGGAGCGCTCCCGCATTCGTTTCCGTTGGCGGCGGAAGCTGGGGATTGCAGATCGGAATCGAAGATGTAGACCTGGTCATGCTGGTCATGAACGACCAGGGCTTCCAACATCTCCTCTCCAGCAAGTTCGAGCTTACGGGTGAAGGATCGGTTGCAGCAGGGCCAGTCGGCCGTCATGCTTCGGCTGGAACGGATTGGAAGATGAACACTGAAATGCTGACCTACTCGCGCTCGAAGGGCGTGTTCGCGGGTCTGACCTTGGAAGGTGCAGTAGTCGAGCAGGACAACGACTCGACGCGCGCCATCTATGGCAAGCACATGATGTTCCGCAACCTCCTTTCGGGGAAGGCGGCGACTCCGCGCAGCGCCGACGCATTCATCAAGGCTGTATCAGAGGCAGGCCAACAGGCGAAAGTCGCCGAAGCAAAAGAAAACGCGAAGCAGTAGTTGCTCGAGGAACTGTCAATAAGAGGGCTTAGCTGGCCGGAACCGCATCGCGGTTCCGGCCAGTGCAATGCAGGCCTCTGATGTGAACTCGCCGATCAGTGGAACGCGATTCCGATACGCGTGCGCCATAATTGAGCGCCGAGGTCGCCGCAAAAAGACTCGTCCGGCGGTATACTTTCGCATCCTCCGTTCAGGAGCCTGGCATGCCCGACGATGTGGATGTCACGAATGGGCCGCTCCATGTACCCCACGACCCTGACGCCACGCTTGCTTCGCCCGAACTGCCTCCCGATGCGACTCCCGCCGCCAATTCGCCCACTGCGAAACTACCTGCCGCCAAAACGCCATCGGTAATCGGCCGTTATCGCATTCTTCGTCTGCTGGGCGAGGGAGGCATGGGCGCGGTCTATGAAGCCGAGCAGGGTCTTCCCCGGCGACGCGTCGCTCTCAAAGTAATCAAAGCCGCATGGGTAGAGACTGGCGATACTATCCATCGTACCGAGCGTCTCGGGATGCTCGGGTCCGAGCACGCGGCGACGGATACGCTCGCGACCGAGGTCCAATTGGTCCTTGTTTACCAATCGGAGCACAAATACGCACAGGCGGAAAACTAGAGAGCGCAGTCCACGAGCAAAAGCAGCGCGTGCTTGGCCCCGATAACCTGGATACCCTTGTAACCGAGGGCACATTGGCGGTCACGGTCGCGCATGAAAAACACTTTGCCCAGGCAGAGAAGATCCTGCAAGACCTGATTCAGAGAACAGGCAAGGCAAAAGACCAAGACAAATCGGTGGCATATTCGTGGTACAACATCGCCTGCGCAGAGGCGGTGATGGGAAAGAGCGATCTTGCGATCGAGTATTTGAAGAGGGCCAACGCGGTTGCTCCCATGTCCCCGGAAACAATGAGAACGGATGAGGATACGAAGTCGCTGCACAACGATCCGCGCTTTATCGCCATCGTCGAAGACGCCAAACGGCGCACCGCCGCCAACAGCCACTAGCAATCACCCCAGCCGGACAACTGCCGTCTGCACCGGGGTGGAACCTGAAGACAACTCCGCCCCATGCCCAACTCGTGAAGCCGACGATCCTCTTGCAATGATCTTTAATCTGCTGTCGCGATAGGGACCTACAGGATATTTGTCGGAGGAAAAAATCGTGATCGGCAGAGTCCGATGAGTCGCGATCAAGCGCATGCCTTACGCTCACGGGCGAGTCGTACAAGCTCCACCCAATCGACGACACCATTTTCGGGCGGATTGCTGCGCTCGGGGGTAAGGCTTCCAAGGGTAAGCCCAAGACTGGGCGGACTTCAAAGGAGAAAAAATCATGAGTCGAACAGTTAGAGGTACGATCTGCCGCCACCGAGGGTGGTGGGTACTTCGTTTCCGTGAGCGCATTCGCGAAGGTGAAACGATCCGCAGCATACAGAGATCTAAGCGGCTCGCTCCGGTTGATGCCACGCACAAGACACGCAAGAGTGTTGCCTTACTTGCCGAACCAATCCTCGAACCGCTCAATAAAGCTCCCTGACGTGTATCTACCGCAGGTTGAGTCCAAACGGAGGCCTTCAACCTATCGCGGGTACCGTCAAATGTGGCTTCGTTACTTGAAACCGCGGGTCTGTCCTCATGTACGATGTCGAGCCGCGCAGGATTCAGCAGTTGCTACGCCGTCGCTCTCGAAGACAAACTCGCTCCGCAGACAATGCAGCATACCAAACACTTCATCGGTGGCGTGTTTACGTTTGCGATTGCACAAGGACACCTGCCGCGAGGCGCGATGAACCCTGTTGTATCTTGCGAAATTCAAACTGTTCCAGACTTCGACGGGCGAGCCTGTTCGCTTGAGGAGATTGCCCTGATGCTCACGGTTCTGCCGGAACCCTCACGAACTTGCAGCGTTCACCGGGCTTCGGGCGGGCGAAATTCGGGGCTTGACCTGGGAAACCTACTACCCCGGAGGGGAAAATGAACTTGGGATCGTTCGTGTGATGCACAGCGTAGGGCGCGGACGTATTGGCGAGCCAAAAACTCACGCTCGAAGGCTCCGGTTCCCCTCATCCCCCAACTCGAAGTCATTCTTGAGCGACATCGTCGCGAGAGCGGCAATCCCGTTGCCGGCCCAATATTCATGAACGGGGCCGGCAAGGGGCTCGACCTTGATTCCTTGTGCCGGCGGCAGATGCGGGAGCCATTGAAGCAGGCCAAGATCGAATGGGAAGGATGGCATGGCTTCCGACGCGGACTGGCGACGAACCTCGAACGCATCGGGGTGAGGGAGTCAATCGCTGCCATGATCCTCAGGCACGCAAATGATCGGGTTACGCGTAAGCACTACATTAAGCCGCCCACACTCGAAGCGGTCGCTGCCATGCGGCGACTATCTGAGTCATTTTCGGCAATTGAGAAGCCGAGATTGCACCCCACGTGCTCCCCAGAAAGTCCGAGCACGGCTCAAAAGACCACATCGATCGAATGGGTACAGTAAAGCAAAGGGTGTGTAAATGTATGTGACTGAAGCGGCAAGAGCCCTCACCTCGACGTGGTAGAATATAACTCCGCACGCCGGAGAGGTGGCAGAGTGGCCGAATGCGGCGGTTTGCTAAACCGTTGTACGGGCTAACACCTGTACCCAGGGTTCGAATCCCTGCCTCTCCGCCAGCTCACTCATAGGTAGGCACTTAACAAC
The DNA here is from genome assembly GCA_963715875.1 of uncultured Acidobacteriaceae bacterium. GTDB lineage: Bacteria > Acidobacteriota > Terriglobia > Terriglobales > Acidobacteriaceae > Sulfotelmatobacter. Next base: position 723,873 of record OY970281.1, read on the forward strand.
TCCTACTGCACGGAACCCTTGGCCTCGAGTGATTCACCTGGAGCGCAAGTGGAGCACAATAAGGCTTCGGAGAACTGCTTCATCGCTGCGATCGCATCGGGCGAGATCATTCACTACACACGGCGTGATCCCACTGGTGGGGATCTTACGAATCGAATGGAGTGGGTTCGGTCGGTTTGCCCTTCGGATGCGACCCAACCCGGCGGCACTTGGCGAACCATTCAGCGACCAACCTTCACTAACGAGCAGCTGCGCGATGCCGCGGAATCCTCGCCAAGGATCCTTTTAGGTTAAATCGTTCACGGGAGACACGTGAGACGCTCGGCTCACATACGGAGTCTGTCACGTATGCGCCTCAAATTACACATTGTTTTGGGCTTCTGTACCTAGTGGAAGGTGAAAGTCTTTGACTGGTCGTTCCTCCACCCGATTGGTACTGTTCACCGCTTTGGATTTCCTCTTGCTTTAGCATGTCGATCCGCCGCGTATACGACAACCCCAAGTTTCAACTCCGCGAACGGTTTGTCACACCTTCCATACACCGCAAGTCGTTGAACGCTAAAGCCTCAAAGCGAGTGGAGCACAGGCGGAGAACATTCGCGCCCTTCAGATGCTTCCCACTAAAAGGCAACATCTGTTCGCCCCGTCTGCTTTTCGGGGGGGGGGCAGTGTAATGGGGATTTTTCGTCAACCATTCCGCTCGCCTTAACGCAAAGAGACGGAAAGGGGAGGTTACTGTTCAGAAGTGCCGTTAACCGTCCCGACTTTGGAGCCTGCGCTGCTTTGTGACCTTGTGAAGGACCTACCGCTTTGATTCCGGGTTTGAAAGTAATTTGTTTTAAGATTCCAGTGAATGGACATGGTGTATGCAGGTTTTGTATGCAGGTGAACATGGTGTAGCAGGTCAGTGGAGAGTTCGGATTCAAAGCCGTCGCATGGAAGCTCTATTTTGTCGCCGGCTGCTTTTGCGCCGCGGCGATACGCTGTCGTGTGGCAGCCACGAGGGAGTCGAAGCGTGGGTCTGCATGCAGGAATTGAAAACTGTCATCTTTTTTCAGCTGATCTATGTCGTCGACAGAATCCAGAACATCCGCATACGCGCGCAAGTCGGTGAAGGCTTCATCGCGCTTGCCCTCGAGCGCAAGAACGCGAGCCAGGTTCTCGAGCGCGGTTTGCGTGACCTCATGCAAAGGGCCGAGAACACGGCGCAGGCCAGCGAGGGCCTGCCGCAGGACTTTTTCCGCTTCCGGGTAATTCTTTTCCTCGATCAAGAGTGAACCCAAATTGCCCAGGGTGAGCAATGTGCTGGCATTTTCAGGGCCGAGGGTTTGCCGTTGCACTTCGAACACGTCGCGGTATAACTTCTCGGCTTCGGCGAATCGCTTTTCCCTGTCCAGAATCATCGCCAGCGTATTCATCGCGACCAGTGTGCCGGGGTGCTGAGGCCCGAGCACTTGGCGGGCAGACTTAATCAACTCCTGGTTTATTTCTTCCGCATCGGCGTAGTGGCCCTCTTGGGTCAGAATGCCGACCAGGTTGAACATGTCTCTCAACACTGAGGGATGGTCGGAGCCAAGCGTCTGTCGATCCATGTCGAGCGAACCTCGCGCTGCATTCTCCGCTTCCGGGTACTTGCCTTCATGAGTGAGAGTGTCGGCGAGAAGCGACAGTGCGGTTGCCGTCAGCCCGTCTTGCGGCCACTTTCGCCTCGCCACTTCGAGCGCGTCACGATTCAGCTGTTCCGCTTCGTCATATCGCGATTCGAAGCCAAGAATCCTGGCCAATTGCACCATGGAATCCACGGTGTCATGATGCTCGGGACCAAGCACTTTGCGGCGAGCCTCCATGGTCTCGCGGCATAACTTCTCGGCCTCTGGATAGTGACTTTCCGCCAGCAATGCGACGGCGAGGTTCTGCTGCGATTGCAGCGTAGCGGAGTTGTTGGGCCCGAGAGTTCGCTGCCGAATTTCCCAGGCGCGCCGGAGCAGCGGCGCGCTCTTTGAAGTGAGCCCCAGGCTCTGATACACGGTGCCCATGACGTTCATCATCTGCGCCTGCAGCTCCGGATCGTTCGCCAGTCCCGTCTCGATGTCTTTCGCCGACTTGTCCAGAATCTCGCGTGCACGGATGTCGTTGCCGCGGGCTTCGCTCGGGTCCGACACCTTGAACATGCCGGTCATAAACGCGGTGACGCGATCGGCGCGATCGCGCTCCCGCGTAATCCTCCGCAACTGTATGGTTTGCATCACCGCGAACGCGATGAGCAGCAGCACCATGGCGGTGGCCACCGCCATTCCGAAAGTGTGGCGCTGGATGTATTTTTTCGCACGGTAGGCTGCGCTTGCCGGGCGCGCCACCACCGGCTCGTTCCGCAGATAGCGGCCGACATCGGCGCCCAGTTCCGAGGCCGTGCCATAGCGGCGGGCACGATCTTTTTCCAGAGCTTTTAGCGTGATCCAGTCCAGGTCCCCGCGCAGCAGGCTTGCCAGTTGCCTTGGGTCCGTGTTCCGGCGCTGCGCCGCCGTCGAGGAGTTCGCGTCCCCGCTAATTCTGGTGCTCGGGTTTGGCGGATCTTCTTCGTGCAGTTGCCGCACCATCACATGGAAAGGCTTGGTCTGCCACTGCTGGGCGTCGAAGGGCAATACGCCCGTGAGAATTTCATAGAGCACCACGCCGAGCGAATACACGTCGGTGCGAGTATCGACATCGGGCACGGTGGCGTCTGCCTGCTCCGGGCTCATATAGCCCGGCGTGCCCACCATCCCTCCAGCGCGTGTCACCAGCGTCTCGTCCCCGCCTCGCTCCGAGATGGCCTTGGCGATGCCGAAGTCAATAATGCGGGGCATCGGCTTTCCATCCACTTCCACCACCAGAATGTTGGAGGGCTTCAGATCGCGATGTATCACCGCTTTCTGATGCGCATGTTGCACGCCTTCACAAACCTGAATGAACAAGGACAATCGCTGTTGCACCGAGAGGTGCTTCTGATCGCAATATGTTGTGATTGGCAGCCCCGGCACATGCTCCATGACGAAATAGGGCTGACCTTCGGGGGTCGAGCCGGCATCGAAGACCTTGGCGATGGCGGGGTGATCCATGATCGCCAGCGTCTGCCGTTCCAGATCGAAGCGCAGCAGAGCGGAATGGTCGTAGCGCCCCGCTTTGATGATTTTCAGCGCAACCCGTCGCTTGACGGGCGCAGACTGTTCGGCCAGCCATACCGTTCCCATGCCGCCTTCGCCGAGTCTTCGCTGCAGCCGGTAGGGCCCGATCGAGCCTAAGTCCGGCGCCGACACGCCCGGCAGAGGACCGGCTGAGTCGAGGGTAGCTGCGGGATCGGAAATGGCGCCGGAGTCGTGATGGGTTGACTTTGCTGTCGGATCGCTCACGCTTCGCTCGCTGGGAAGAAGATGCAAATCGGCGCCAAGTTTAGCACCCCTCGCGCAAGAGTGCCACCTGATTGGCGCATCCTGTCCGTAGCAAGTTAAAATGTCCGGTTTTTTGTAGCACATGATCTGTCCGGTTTAACAACTTAACCAGCCGTTTGCGCCCGCGACGCATTTCGCGATTATTCGCACACAAAGCGGACTGCAGAGAATGGACTTGCCTGACAGCAAAGCGGGCGTGGCCCTGGCTTTTCTCTGGAGGGCATCGCCGCAGTCCGGCTTCCAAGTAGCGCGTGTAGTAGAATGCTCCAGCTCGAGATTGACAAGTCTTCAGTCAGCTTTCCTCGCTCCTCACCGGCTCGAAGTTTGGGACCTGAAAGTTAATGGACCCTTAGTGGGTGCGTGGCCCTATTTTGCGTTTGGGCCTAGGTCAAAATTGCTTCTTGATCTGAAAGGTGCACAATGAATTTAAGAAAAAAAAGCATCTGTTCTTCGACAGTCATCGCTATCGCTTTCCTGCTTGCAAGCTCTGGTTCAAAAACAGCATTGGCGATTCCGGCACCGGATCCCGGGACGTCGGTTTCGGTTTCACCGGGAGAGCTTTCCTTCGGCATTCCGACTGGAACTCCGGCTCCGCTGACCAGCACGCAGACGGTCACCGTGAGCGTGACCGGCTCAGGAGGAGCGACACTAAGCGGCTTTGCCATCACGGGCGGCGCTTATGCGGGCGACTTTGCGATTTCGGGCAACACCTGCCTTACGGCCCAAACTGCGCCGACGACCTGCCAAATCAGCGTGCAGTTCACATCCACGCAATCGGCTGGAATTCTCGAGACGGCGACGCTGAGCTTTACTTCGTCCACGCAAACGGCCCTGGTGACGGTTCCGTTGAACGGCGCGTATGGCGCCATCGAACTTTTTTCGTCGATCGATATCAATCCTTCGCTGATTAACTACATCACCTGGACGCAGAGCCCTCCTTCCGCTGGTTACGCGGTTCAGACCGCGACCGTTAATTTGACCTGCCCCTCGTCTGGAGTGACTGCGACTTTGTCGTCAACGCCCGACGGGTTAAGCAACGTTTTTCAGGACAACACACTCCAGGTTGCAAACACGATTAACAGCGTGACCACGACAACCAGCAACGTCTGTTATGGTGGCGACCCGAATTTTCAAGGATTCACCGGCTTTCCTGCCGGGACATCCAACTGTTTCCAGGCTAGTTACGAGAGCGCCTCCACTGGATTCCTCGGCCAGGATCCAGAATTAGCGGCCGGACTCATTGCCAGTTACGGCGTTTCACCCATGAACCTGCAAAACGCAGGTTCGCTGTACCCGCCAGTATTGTCGCCAGGTGCGCAGGCTCTGAGCGTGCAACTATCAGACGCGGGTGGCTTCCTGGGTGCGGGCACTCTTCATCTGGTAACCAACTGCAGCATCGCCGGAATTACACCCGGGGGCAGCATTACTGGAAACCCCATCTCCACCAGTCCGACACAGACCTACACCTTCGACAGCGCGCCGAACCAGACCATAACTCTGGAAAACAGCGTCGCCGGGGCCAGCGGAGCGACTTTTAATGCCGGAATCGTGCCCATCGTTACCGATATTGCGGTGCCGCAACAGCTCTTCTCGCAGCTGGTGCAGAATACTTCCGCCGCTCCGGCCGTTTGCTTCCGAATGGCGAGCGAACTGGATTACTCGGTGATGCCTCCGGCTCCGATGTGCAAGGGCTTCCTGATTCAGTGCTTCAACCCGGCTGACGGAACCACCACGGGGGATAATTGCGACCCGACGTCGGTGAACGAGGTGAGAAACCTCTATTACGCCGCACAGTTCAGTTCGCCCGATGGTCCGGTGAACGGATTCAACTACCTCTACGGTCCAGTAGGGACTCCTCCAGCGGATGCGTGCAGCAACGTGGTGCCAGGCGGCAGTTGCGCTGCCGGCACGGGACCGGGGATGTTGATGGGAGGCGACGACTGGCTGTGCGCCGCTTCGGGATCGCCTTGTCCGGCCGTGGCGACGACGCAAACGCCGGTGAATCCGCCGACTTATGCGGTCTCGAACTGCACGTTGACCGGAAGTTTGACGGGGGCATTGTGCCCGCTCGACCTGCTCACGGAATTCGAGGGAGCGGCCGACCTTAAAGGCGGCAGCACGACTACTGGTTCGAACTCCATTTTGATTCCGGTGGCGAATATGCCGTTGCCCACCGCAACGGCTGTCGTCGCCAGCCAGAATGCTAACGGCTGGATACGCGGGTCTTCATCGATCAGTGCGACGTTTAATTCCAACGAAGCTGTGTATCCCACGACCGGCAATATTCCCGCCGCGAACGGGTTCGCTACGGCCACCGCGGCTCCGCCGATGAGCCTGACTTATGGCATCTCGACTTGGCCGACGCTGCCCGATACGACTTATCCGCTGACGGGAGATCTAACCAACCCGAACAGCAACACCAGCCTGACCACGCCATTCTGCAACACGGGAGGCGTTACTCCCGCAACGTTTGCTTCGGCCGGCAGCTTCAGCGGGTTGAGCGATGGAATGTATAACCTTCACTACTTCACGACCGACTGCGCTTTCGCGGAAGGACTGATCTTTAATCCGACGGGTGCGGCGCTCACGACTCCGACTTCGAATTGGGCATCGTTCCCCTATGTAACGGTTGGTATCGATAACGTTGCTCCGCAGGTGAGTTCGTGCACAGCCGCACCCTCGCCAATTTACAACGGCTGGTACGGCGCGAATTTTTCGCAATCCTGCACCGTGACCGACCAGTACACCGCGGGCGTATCGGGATCGGGTTTCTTGCCGCTCGTAGCGAATAGTATCCAGGGCAGCCCAAGCGAAACCGTTACGGTGAATACGAATGCGACGGCGAACGCTGTGAGTGTAGGGGCTTTCGCCACCCCAGCTTCGGCGAGTCCGACTCCGGGATGTGATCTCGCGGGAAACTGCGTGGCAGTTTCCACAGGACCATACAACTTCGACCTGCAGCCGCCGACGATCACGGGACCGACGCTGAGTTCGCCGGGCCCTTACTATGTGAATGGTCCGCCGGTCACAGTTACGTTCTCGTGCTCGGATGGCGTGGGCTCTGGAATCGCGAGCTGCACCGGCAGCGGTCCTTCCATCAGTGGCGGCACGCTCAACACTTCGGCTGCGGGAAATTTCAGCTTTACCGCGACCGCAATCGATAATGTTGGGAACAAGACGACAGCGTCGGTGCCTTATACGGTTTCGGTGGCGCCGTCGGCGGATGTGGCCGTCGGCGACATTCCAATCCGATTGAGCATCGGTCGAGGGAAGACTGGGATTTACTATCCCTGGGCGATTGATCTGAGTTCCAACACGGCCAACAATGTGGTTGTGACCTCGACTTTCACGGTGCCGAACAATGTTCTGAATGGCAGTATTACCGGCAACTACGCGGTGGTTAAGTGCAGTGCCGCTGGCTGCACCACGAACATGAAGGGTGGAATCAGTTGCTCCGTGAGCACGACAGTTGGGACCAGCACCACGGTCGCGGTCGCCACCTGCAACATTGGATCACTGATAAGCATCTCCAAACTACAAGGCGCGATAATCGGGGTGAATATTCCGATCCTTTCCACCGCCGCCGTGAACGCTACATTCAGTTCGGTGACGGCTGTGACTTCGGATAACGATCCGAATTCGAGAAACAATTCGGTCACGGAAACTTATATTGTGACCAAGTGATCTGAGTTGATCCAGAATTGAATAGCCCGGCAACGCGACTTTCGAAAGAAGCGTTGCCGGGCTTCTATTTCTGAAGAGGACTCTTGTATCTGGAACCACCAAGTTCACGAAGTTGGGTAAAGGAAGATGGGCAAACTACTTGGCCGAGGCAAAGCGGGTTGCTTCGGCATACATCGGGCGAAGATCCGAACGTTCCAGGATGTGCTCCGTTCCGGGATCTTTCTTCAACTCGTCAAGAATTCCGAGGGCAGACTGGTATTGGCGGGTCGCATCGCTGTTATTGCCGGCAGCTTGTAAGGCGTCGCCGAGCAGGCTATGTATGCGTGCGGTCTCCAGGCGAACTCCCAGCTTCTCGCTGGCGCTCAGAATCGTCTCCAGTTGTTGCCGCGCATGGGCATAATCTTTCGCTTTGATCATCGCCTCGCTCAGATCAACCGAACTGCGCAACCAATAATATTTCAGATGCAGGCTTTCCGCCTCTCTGATGGCGGATCGCAGTTCGCCGATTGCAGCAGGAGACCGCCCTCCGGCGATGGCGACGCGCGCGAGATTTGTCTTCGCAACCAAAGCCTTTTCGCGATCCTTCACTTTGGCGGCGGATTGGGCGGCTTGTAAGTAGGCACTGCCCGCAGACTTATAGTCTCCGCGGTAGAAGGCCGCGTCTCCGCGAGTGTTCAAGAGTTCGCTGCGAAGGCTTTCATTCTTGAGTTCGTCCGCAAGGCTGGTGGCCTCATCCAGAGGCTTGATCGAGTCATCGCCCCGGCCTGACAGCGCCAGGGCGTCCGCCAGATTATTCAATGACTCCGCCAACTCGAAACTCTTATTGTTGGTGGCGCGGAAACCGTTTACGGAATCCTGCATGGCGCTTACCGCCGCTCCCAACCGGCCCTGATAGATCAGCACCTGTCCGATGGATTGGGAAACGCCCGCCGCCGCTTTGCTGTTATTGGATTTGCGCGCGACATCCAGCGCATTCATCTGTATGGAGAGCGCCTGATCGTATTCGCCCATCGCCGCATGCACATCGCCGAGCGCGCTGAGAGTTTCCGCAAGATAAACCGGTTGATTCAGCTTCTGCCGCAGCTGAAGGGACTGCTGATAATAAATGAGCGCGTTGTCGGTGTCGTATTTCGCGGAATAGACGTCGGCGATGTTGCTGAGGCACACTGCCTGATAGTTCAGATCGCCGGCATCGCGTTGTACCTGCAACGCGTCTTTATAGTCCTGAAGGGCCTTATCGTACTGGCCCAGATTCTGGTAGAGCACGCCGCGGTTGATCAGGATATCTCCGTAGTCCTTCTTCACGCCGATCTCCTGCAGCGTCCCGAGCGCCTGACCGTAGCTGGCCATGGCTGCAGCCGGCTTGCCGATGGTGATCTGATCCTGAGCCAGTTCGGAGAAGCTGTTGGCCAGCAGCCGTTTCATCCCCAGTTTGCGGGTGATTTCCATCGAATCCTGAACGCTCTTGATCGCTTCCTCCGGCTTGTTCATCAGGCGATAGGAAATTCCCAGAGCCTGCAGGATCAGCGCCTTCTGCTCAGGATTATCGAGTTGCACCGCGAGGCTTAATCCTTTATTAAGGGGATCGAGAGCTGCGTCGGGATTGCCCTGCTGATACTCGACAATGCCGCTTTTCCAAAGAGCCTGGATGTTCTTAGGATCCGCTTGCAGGATTCTGGCAAACTGAGCGCGAGCTTTGTCGAAATCGCCGTTATCCGCATACAAGCTGCCCAAGCGTGTATTCGACGTCGGAGTTATCGGGAAAAGTCTTGTCGAGATTCTCGTAAGCTTCGATCGCCTTCTTGTTGTCTTTCATCACCCGGGCGTGGGTGGCCTGAATCAAGTATTTTTCCGCGGCGGGCAGAGGCTGACTCAATTCGACAGCTTTGCGCGAAGCCTGCTCGGCATTGGAGTCGTAGCCAAGAGCGGAATCTGCGTCCGAGAGACGGGAATAGGCGAGGGCGAATTCCGGATCTTCCTGAGTCGCTGATTCGAGAGATTTCACCGCGCTCAGGTTTTTGCCCGCGCGCAGCCATTGAACTCCCTGGTTGTAATCGCGCAGGGCAGGCGCCGAACGGGAACTTGGCTGAAAAGAACTGGCCTTCAGTTCACTTACGATGTCCTGCGAGAAGGCAAGATTGCTGCGGATCTCGGCAGCCAGGCGGTCGACTGCCCCAGGGATGTCTTTCTCGTCGACTGCCTCGATTTTGATGGGAAGAGTCCGGTCGTGTTTGAGGTCTTGCAGGGTGGCGTCAATGCGAATTTGGCCACCGAATCTTGCGTATTGTCCCCAAACCAGTGTATCGGCGTTGCTGAATTGTCCGATGCGGCTAATCGTGCTGGGATCGATCGAACTTCCGGGAGCGATGCGTAAATCGGAAAGGATCTGGTGCAGCCGCTCAGGAGAAATGGTTCGCAAATGCGCAGACTGCCCGACGTCCGTGCTCAGCATGTCCGCGAGGCTGGCCCCGAGCCAGTCGACGCTGGGATCGCCCGAGGCGTTGTGAAACGGCAAGATCGCCAGGGAGAGAGCAGGCGCTGAAGCAGTCTTCTTTGCCGACGGCGAAAAGAGCTTGCCGCGCAACAAGAATCCGACAGTGGCGAGCAATAGCACGGTCACAACGCCGATTACAAGCGGCCAGTGAAAGGTCCGGCCCCAAGGCTCGACCGCAGGTTGAAAACTCAAGTTCGCGGCGGCGCGATTGCCCTGCCAGTCGTCGAGATCCTGAAGCATTTCGGATGCGCTCTGATAACGCGAGGCGGGGTCGCGCTCCAGACATTTGCTCACGATGTTGCTGAGCTGAAGTGGAATCGTTCCATCATGATCGGTGACCGGAATGGCCCGTTCCTGATTGCGTTTAATCAGGCTGGCCACGGCGCTCTCGGCCTTGTACGGCATCTTTCCGGTCAGCAGTTCGTAAAAAATCAAGCCCAACGCGAACAGGTCGGAACGCTGGTCTAAATCTTTCGCCAACGCCTGCTCGGGGGACATATATTCCATGGTCCCAACCAGGGCGCCACTTTGCGTCATCCCATCCCCTTCGAGGGTGCGAGCCATGCCGAAGTCCATCACCAGAATGCGGCCGGTCTTATCCCGCATGACGTTCTGCGGCTTCAGATCGCGGTGGATGACGCCGACGCCATGCGCCGCTTCCAGGGCGCAGCACACCTGTTGAATGATTTCGACCGCTTCCTTCGCGGGGAACTTCTTTTTCTCGAGAATGAGAGAGCGCAGGTCTTCGCCCTCGACAAACTCCATGGTGATGAACTTAATGCCGTCGGAATCTCCCATGTCGTAAATGCGGATGACGTTCTTATGGGTGACCTGGTGAGAAAGAAGAAGTTCCTGCTTAAATCGCGCGACGATTGCCGGATTCGAAGACAACTCGCGCCGAATCAGCTTCAAAGCCACAAAGCGGTCAAGCTCACGATCGTGCGCTTTGTAGACCGCTCCCATGCCCCCTTCGCCCAGCAACTGCAGGATTTCGTAGCGGTTCGCCATTACATCGCCGGTTTCGAGCAATGGAACGCTGGCTTGACGGAGCGGCTTCGGCCCGGTGGACGGCGGCCTCCAGTTTGCGTCGCCAATCGTTACATCGGAGCCCGCCAGGGTCGCATCGGGATCAACTGAGACAGCTTGCGGATTGGAAGAAGGCCTGCGAGGAAACTCGATTAACGTAGCCTCGGGATCCACCGGAGCGTTAGAGTCAGAACTCTCAACCTTCGATGGACCGCTCCCTCCGGGCTGGTCTGTTGACCGCGGTTGAGCCTGAGAACCAAACCGCGGATTCTGGTTCTGCATATTTCGCCTGCCGGGACGCCAACGATAAATTGGGTCCAGATGAAGAAGCCCCAGTATATATCGCCCGTCACAATCTTAGGTGATCCAGAGCAGTTCAACGGCCATCGTGCGGGAGCCCCCCTGGCCGACATGTTCACGACCCATCAGCGGACAACTTTCTCTTCCGGTAGAGGATCAGTAGCAACCCGGCCGGGAGTGCCTCTGACAACAACACGAGCGCACCGGGGCGGGTGGCCCAGGCTTTTGATTTCGCTGCCCTCACCAATGCAGTGCGTTCCCCGCTCTTCGCGCACTTTGCGAATGGCGGGTACCACGAACGCTTGCGGCTGCGAAGCTACGCCACCCGGTCCCGGAACGAGATCTTCGTCCAGCCTTCATTCACCCGCACCGGACCGGCCTGGTACTTACCGCCTAACACGCGTCTCATTGGACAGTCATCTTCTTCTCAAGCGCCGACGACAATCAAGGCCGCTACAGGGTTTAGCGGAAACGCGATGATCTATATGGGAGATCCTCCGGAGGTACCCAACGGATACAATTATTGCAACGACCCCAGCAGTGGAAATTATGACTGCAATGGAATATCCATCCAGCATTTGGCGCTGAATGGCAATAGCGTGCTGGATATTCCAGAGGTGACTGAACGACCACGCCAACGGCTTCCTCTACGTGCAATGCGATCCAAGACCGACCTGGGTCGCCCTGAGCGACGCGGGAGTGCAGAATCGACAGAATCAGATTATGCAGAGCTGATTCCGATGAAAGGAACTTGTCAGCCCTCCTAATGACAAAGCCGAGATCTTCAACAGTCGCGGAAAATCCACCAGCGAAACAAACAATGGGCATTACCGGGATGCTTGTCGCGTTTGCGCTGGTGGCTGCGTCAGCCCGCAGCTAGGCGGTGCAGGTCCAGAACGTGATATTGAGGGTTTCCGCTGGGGCCCCTTCGACGAGGCGGCCCCTCACGTTCGGCAGCGGAATCGCCTGAACGAACCGCTAGGATTCCCTGTCTTGTGGCCCCCGATTTCATGGGAGTGGCAATCCAACAAGTGAACTCGACAGCGAGAATTGCGAAAGTTCTTCTCACGCTACGTCGCGAGTAGTCCCTGTGTCTTCAATACTGTGATTCGCATTCACCATCGTAAAAAGCAGCCCGGACCCGATCGTAACCCACACCGCAACATCCAGCGCAGGCGCCCAGCCTCGATGAACCGCAATTGAGGCGGTGACGGTGGAAGAAATGACGCCTCCGATACTCCCTACGGTGTTCATCAGCGCGGATAGGGAAGCGGAGTGCCCGGGAGCCAGATCGATACAGGATGCCCAGAAATTCGCCGCACCGAACATGGTGAAACCCGCCGCTAGCGCAATCATTGGCAGCGCAACTACCGTCAGGGCGAGATGGTTGCCGGTATACAACAACAAGGCTGCGACCCCCATGCCGGTGCATACGGCCACCATCCGTCCCGTGCGGCGATCTGAGACGCGGGCTACGCGGTCGGAAAACCATCCGCCAACCGGAGACAATACCGCCATTGCGAGAAATGGCGCCGAAGTCCATGCCGCAGCGTGCATCAGGTCCAGTCCACGCATTTTGACGGCATAGAAATAGAACCAGTTGTAATAAACGTAAAACGCGTAACCTTGAAAGCCGTAGCCCAAAATCAAGGCCCACACCGACAAACTGGAGAACATTCTCATCCAGGGGACCCTTTTTGGCATACGCTGCGGCCGGGCACTGGCCGTATCCCATCCGGGGTGAATGATCCGCAACTCTTGCTGGTTCACGCGTGGATTTTCTTCCGGCCAGTCAGTCGCGTACCAGTGCCAGAGCGCAACCACCACGAAGGCCAGCGTCGCGGAAATCGCGAACGACACTCGCCAGCCCCGATGGACCATTGTCCAGGCGATGGCGACGGGGGTCATCGTTCCACCCAATCCCAGGCCACAAACTTGCAATCCGCTGGCAAAACCTCTCTCTCGCAGCGCCGTCCAGGATGCTATGACTCGAGTTACGTTCGAGGAAACCGCAGCTTCCCCAACCCCTGTTAGAAAGCGCACGATTCGAAAAATGGCGAGTGTGCTGATTCCAGTTGCGGCCGCAAATCTCGGCGCAAAGACCATTGCCGCGGATCCGACGGCAAAGCAGAAAATGGATGCGGTCAAGGTCCGGCGTGGGCCGATGCGATCACAAACATATCCCCAAGGGATCTGAAACAATCCGTATCCCCAGAGAAACGCGCTGAACACCCGCCCCATGGAAATCGTACTGAAAGAAAATTCTTCTTCAATGTACTTTCCAGCAACGCTCAGGTTCAGGCGATTCAGCGTGGTGACCGCCATGATGGCCATGACGATGCCCATGACTACCCAGCGGACATGCGTGGCCCGCGCGGCTTCGACTAAGCCGTTGGTTTCACTGCGCTGCTCGTCCAAGCGGTTCATGATATCCGATGGCGACTTTAGCTCTGTACGATTTCTAGGGATTGAGACCGCTCCTTGCAAAAACGGAACTTGCCGGTTTACGGTCTTCAGACATAAGCCGACACTGTAGAAGAGAAACGCCGCAATTGGAAACGGGAGACGCCCACCCCCATAGAGCCTCCCGTTGTTCGGCTGCTAAAAAATTAGCTTCAATCCCAGTTGAATCTGTCGTGACGTGGTAGAAGTCTGATTCAGAGCCGTTGGGAGCGCAGTGCCGTTGAAGTCGTAGAGCGAGTTGTTCTGGCCGAACGTGTTCAGGAAGCCCGGCGAGAGGAAGTTGGTGTGATTCAGAAGGTTAAAAAATTCTGCTCGGAACTGAATATTGAAGTTCTCGGAAATGCTGGGGATACGCGTGTTCTTGAAAATCGAGAAATCTACGGTGGTAAGGCCAGGTCCGTAGAACTGATTGCGATGAGTATTACCCAGAACATTGGAACAGAACTGCGTGCCCGCAGGCGCTGCTACGGGCGACGACGGGAAAGAGTTCGGCGCGCAACCATAAGGGTTGGCAGCCGTTGCGGTTGCCAACGAGGCAGGGGCCGTTGGGGGCGTGAAGCAATTCGTATTCAAATAGTTCAGACCACCGTGAATCGGATCGCAGCCCGGAACCACGCTGGCGAAATCCATGGAGAAATCGCCGTTGAAACCTGTGCCGAGCGGATCGTTGCCGTCGCCGACAGTGGCGGTGAATGGCGCGCCGCTGTATGCGGAAACGATGGTTCCCAGTTCCCAGCCCCCGGTCAAGGTCGACAGGACTCTGGAACCGCCCTTCATTGATGGAAGGTCCCAAATAAGAGTGGCGGAAAGGACGTCCCGAATATCAAAATCGCACGCTCCCAGTCTCGCGGATTTAATCAGCAACAAGGGCACGGCAACGGAATTCAGGAAGGTATCACCCGTTACCGGGGCAGAACTCAAGTCCTGACATTTCCCCAACGTGTAGGAAATCTGACCCTGAACTCCCTGGCTAAAGTTCTTCTTGAGTTGCGCTTGCAGCGAATTATAGGAAGCTGCTCCGTCATACAACACGGGACGAATGCCGGCTCCGCCACCCCAATTGGGGTCGATGCGGGTACCGGTTTGCTGATTAGCGCAGGTATTACCTGCGCCCAGGAGCGCAGGATTGCATGGAAAAACCAATCCCACGCCACTGACTGCGGATGGCTGCACCAGGTTGATGTCGTCGGCGGCAGCGGAGGTGTGGAGGGAGCGCGATCCTACATATCCCACCTGCAACAGGTAACCGGTCCCCAGTTGACGTTGGACGTTCGCGTTCCAATTCATCACATAAGGACGCTTCGGATAGGCGTCAATGAAGCGATTGCGGATTTTCTGCTCATTGAAGTTGATGTTGGGGTCGATGCCGCTGCCCAGAGTAGAGGCGGGATCAGCGCCAATAATCTGAAAGGGAGCGGTGGCAGCCGTGTTCAGACCGAACTCGTAGGGAAGGGGCAACACGTCGAACATTCCAAAACCTGCACGCACCGATGTCTTCCCATCTTTGAATGGATCCCATTCCAGTCCCAGGCGGGGCTCGAAATCCTTGGTAGTAGGATTCTGCAGCAGAGGGCTGTTTACCCCAACTGGTCCGCAGGCTGTGGGGCTCGCACCGCAGTTCGCCAGGCTGATGATCTCTTGGAACCCTGCCGAAGCTACCGTGTAGCCATTCACCGTATAGCCCGGAACGGTATTCGCGTCGGTAGGGTTGGTCGTGGCTTCATAGCGCAAACCTATATTGAAGGTAAGATTGGATTTGGCCCGCCAGTCGTCCTGGACGTATCCGGCGAACAGCTTCTCTCGCAATCCCACTTCGTGAGATCCACCGGGCGCAAGAGCGTTCAACTGATCGGCGGTGTTGTTGAGAAAGAGGGCGAGGCTGCCGTAAGTGTTCATCCTGCCATTTGGGCTCAACTGCTCGAGAACGTTGTATTGCATGTATTCGAAATTAAAGCCGAACTTGATGGAGTGCTTTCCTCGGGTCAGGAAGGCGTCGTCGGATGCTTGGAGAGAGTTCCAGGCATGCGTGAAGCGGTTGAATCCGCCCAATCCATAAGCTGTCGTCAACCCGGGAACTGGAATCTCGGGAGGCCCGCCGGCACCCGGCGCGATCGCAAGCGCGGCGTCTTTGGCCACGGCATCGCCCGAGACTGGATCGTTGATTTTGCCCAAAGCACGGCTCACGCCCAGGCGAACCGTGTTAACCAATTGCGGGCTGAAGATGTGAGTCTCTTCGAAGCTGCCCATCTGCCTGCGTGAGTAAACTCGATGGACCGTGTTCCCCAAAGGATCCGCTTGGGACTGCGGTCCGGAGTCGAAAAAGTAGCTGGCCGTGACACTGTCCGAAACTGAGATGCGATGATCAAACCGGGTGATGAAGTTGTTCTCGTTGGCGATGGTTGCGACATTCACATTGAAGGTCTGAATTCCGTTCAGGTCTGGCGCGGTTGCCGGCGCAACCGGCCACAACGCAAGATAGGGCTGAATCGCCGGGACGGCCAAGGCGCGTTCGGTGGCGTCCGGCACATTAATGGTGCCGGAAGATTCCTGGCTCTGGCGGAAGCCCTCGTAGGAAACGAAGATGAAGGTTCGGTCTTTCACGATCGGGGCTCCGGCGGAGCCTCCAAACTGGATACGGCGGAAGGGAGCGATCGTTGGTCCGTCAAAATAGTTTCGCGCGTCGAAAATGCTGTCGCGGTCGAAGAAGAATCCGGTTCCGTGTACTTTGTTGGTGCCGGATTTCGTGATGGCATTGATAATCGCGCCCGATGTTCTGCCGTATTCCGCCGTGTACCCGGTGGTGATTACCGAGAATTCCTGGACCGCATCAACTCCAAGGTTCAATCCAGTGGCGCCGCCTGGAGCCGCGTTGGTGTAGTCATTAATTGAAACTCCGTTGAGACGATAGCTGTTTTCGTTAGGCCGGTGTCCAGAGTCGCTGAGCTGGTTTCCGAAACCTCGATTGCCTTTGTTCGCATTGAACGAAGTCGTGGCCTGGTTAGGAATGTTCACCACGCCGGGCTCAAGGGTCGCGAGGCTCGTCCAGTCGCGGCCATTCAACGGCAGTTCGCGGACGGTCCTGGAATCCACCGTGGAACTGATAGCCGACGACGAGCTTTGCACATCCGGAGGAGTGCTCATCACCTGAACGATTTCAGTTGCTGCTCCGGGTCGTAGAGTTATATTGAGAGTCTGTTGCGCGCCGACCGTCAGGGTGATTCCGCTCTGCACGGCCTTGGAAAACCCCTTAGCGGAGACGGAAACCTCGTAGGCCCCCGGCAGCAGATTGGGAGCTGAATAGAAGCCGTCGGTATTTGATGCCGCCTCGCGAACCTCTCCGTTGCCTACGTTCTTTATAGAGACCGTGGCGTTGGGGATCGTCGCACCCGACGGGTCGATCACCGAACCGGAAAGAGTAGCGCCCGCCACCTGCGCTCCGGATCGCGCGGTCAAGAGCAGGCTCAAAACGATCATCAGCACCAGTGATGTCTCGAAACCGAATGTAGCTCTCAATCGTTCATGGATTGTCATGGTGTCCTCGCTTCGTGGCTAGGAAATTATTTTTTTGCCGCCGGCTCTGCAAACTGTTCCTTGGAGTTCTGTCACCGTGCGGCCTGGAAACCCCAGCTTCGACCATCCGCAAGAAGGTCCCCAAGCGAACCGCGCTACTTTGCACAGGGATCGGCCTTCGAGGCAATCCTTGTGCCGTCCGATACTAGACATTTCCGCATCCCTGAGCTTGCATCTGAAAATAAAGAAGATACGGCCTCTCCTCTCCGGCTTTGATGTTGGGTTCGTTCCGGTCTATACTCCGTTACGGCGCTCTGGGGAATCATGGGTACTCCTGCAACCGTCGTCAGGATTCTTCATTTCGGAGTTTTCGAGGTGGACCTCAAGGCTTGCGAAATCCGCAAGCATGGCGTTCGGCTCAAGCTCCCCGAACAACCTTTTCAAGTCCTCTCCGTCCTTCTCGAAAACCCGGGTGAGATTGTTACACGAGACGAATTGCGCAGGCGGCTGTGGCCCAGCGACACGTTTGTCGATTTTGATCACGGACTGAACAATGCCGTGATGCGGCTGAGGGAAGTCCTGGGCGATTCTTCCGAAAACCCTCGCTTCGTGGAAACCATACCTCGGCGCGGCTATCGTTTCATCGCGCCGGTTGGTGGCATCGTTCTCCAGGCGAATTCCGTAGTTCAGCCTGAGGGAGAAAACAGTCACGGCGCCGTCCAGGGGGCAAACCGTGAGCCAGCGGAAGAACTGGCTGCAGAAGTCGGCTCCAAACCGGCGCGTCGCCGATGGCCGAGGACGCGGCGACTAGCTGTTGTCAGCGCCGCGATTTTACTCGTGTGCATTCTCGCCACGGCCGCCTTCTACCGTTACCACCGCACCGGCGCCGCCAGCATGGCCCCGGCGCAAACCAAATCGCTGATCGTTTTGCCCCTGGAAAATCTATCCGGAGATAAGGACCAGGAATACTTCGCCGACGGCATGACCGACGACCTGATTGCCAACCTGGCAAAGATTCAGTCTTTGCGTGTGATTTCCCGCTCAACGGCGATGAGCTACAAGGGCACTCATAAGCCTTTGTCGCAGATCGCGAGTGAACTCAACGTGGACGCGGTGGTCGAAGGCACAGTTCTCCGGGTTGGGGATCGCGTCCGGATCACGGCCGAGTTGGTGCAAGTGTTCAACCGATCGGCACCTCTGGGCCGACACCTATGAAAGCCAGATGGGGGACATCCTCGCGCTCCAAAACCGTGTTTCTTCCGCGATCGTCAACGAGATCCGAATCAACCTGACGCCGGCGGATGTGGAGCGCCTCGCCAAGAACCCCGCTGTCGCGCCCGAAGCATACGAAAACTATCTCAAAGGCCGCTACTACTGGAATAAGAGATCCGATGAGAACCTGACCCGAGCCATAGGATACTTCGAGGAGGCTACGCATCAGGCTCCCGACTATTCGCTCGCCTATGCCGGGCTGGCCGATTGCTATGCCATCATCAGCGCCGAAATTTTCGGGACGATGTCCCCCTCAGAGGCTGCACCGAAGGCCAAAGCGGCCGCTGTGCACGCGCTTGAGCTCGATCCCACCCTGGCGGAGGCGGAAACTTCATTGGCTACCGTCAGGTTTAACTACGATTGGGATTGGAGCGGCGCCGCTGCGGGCTTTGCTAAAGCTGTCAAGGACAACCCCGCCTATGCGACCGCTTATCAGAGATACTCCCTTTATCTGATGGCGATGGGCCGGCCTGAGGACAGCGTCGAACAGATCAACAAAGCCCGGGAACTCGATCCGCTTTCGATCAGCATTAATTTTAGCCTCGGATGGCGGTTCTATATGTCGCGTCAGTATGATCGAGCCATCCAGCAGCTTCGCGATACTCTGGAAATGGATCCGTCTTACGAACTGCCCCACCTGGTCCTCGGTTTGTCCTACGCCCAGAAGGGCGATTTCAGCCGCGCTCTTCCAGAATTGCGCAAAGCCGTTGAGCTGTCGCGCGGAACCCCGTTGATGATATCCGCGCTGGCAAATGCCTCTGCGCGCTCCGGAAACAAAGAGGAAGCCGAGAAACTTCTGGCGGGTTTAACGGTGGAGTCGAAACGGCAGTACGTTTCTCCGTACTACTTCGCCCTCGTCTACGTTGGTCTTGGTCGGAGGGATAAAGCAGTGGATTTGCTGGAAAAGGCTTTTGCCGACCGATCCAACGGTCTGGTGTTTTTGAAGGTAGAGCCAGCC
The DNA here is from genome assembly GCA_963715875.1 of uncultured Acidobacteriaceae bacterium. Classification (GTDB taxonomy): domain Bacteria; phylum Acidobacteriota; class Terriglobia; order Terriglobales; family Acidobacteriaceae; genus Sulfotelmatobacter. Next base: position 743,008 of record OY970281.1, read on the forward strand.
CTCGACGATCTTCGTTCAGACCCACGTTTTGTTGCCTTGGAACAGAAACTGAACTTTCCCAGATGACTCGTCTGAGCAGAATCAAGCGTTCCGTTTCACCAAAACCAAATATGTAAAGACCAAACAAAGAAGCGCAACTCACTCATGTTGGACTTCTTTTCGACTCTGGTGTGGAGCTATCCTTCCGCACTTGTCGTAGTCGCCGCGCAGCGGGATGCTGGAAGAAGACCTCGGTCTCCGTCAGTATCCGGCTTGCCGTCACATCGCTGTTGAAGGACTTTAGCGTGTGAATCTACCCGCAGGCGCAGGACACATCTGTGCGGCGAAATGACAAAACTGAGGCGAAGCGCACGTTAGCAAAGGCACTTTAGCAACTCGGGCTAGAGACTTTCGCCGATATTTGAAATCGGACGGCGAGCGGGCATTCTGGGGCATGGGGGCGGTTTGTCCCGTGCCGATCTCTTGATACTGACGGTAGGAATATAAACAGGAATCTGTGAAAAACGCAGGAAGTCGCTCCCGATCTTACGTCCACCAAGCCAAGAGAGAAGTTCGCTTTGACTGCTCGCTAACCACGCAATCATTGCCGAGCAGGTTGCCCGGGAAACGGGGCTATAGGAAATGGCGCGAAGCGCGCGCTCATTCCTATCGAGAACAAGCGGAACTTCCTGGATGTGAGCGCCGACATCGTGGAGCACGTCGATCCGATTTTCTATGGCGACCCGAAGACGGCAGCCGTGAAGGTGCTCGGTAATTCATGGCCCTCGAAGACGTGGTGGGTAAGAACAAATGAAGATGCCCGCCCTTAAAAATCTCTCTGTGGGCGCCAGGAAGATGATTTTTCGCCGAATGGAGAAAGCGACTCAACAGACAACGTGCTGAAAGCCCTCGCGCAATAATTTCTGACCTCGGACAATGCTCAGGCTAGAGCTCGGCGAAGCGCGCCGGTCCAGTAATCTTTGAAGCGAGCCGAAGCCCGAGCATTCGGTGCCAATAGGTCGAAGCCATGATAGGCGCCCGGAATCACGTGCAGCTCAGCAGGCACTCCCGCGGCGATCAGTCGTCGCGCGTACTCAATATCCTCATCCACGAACAAGTCGATTGCGCCCACGATGATGCATGCTGGGGGCAGCCCGGCCAGGTTCGCGACGCGTGCGGGCGCTGAGCCGGCTGGAATGTTCGGCGAGCCCGCAGGTACGCCAAGGAGGGACGTCCAGCCGAAAACATTCGACTCAGCGGTCCATATAAAGTTTCCGATGTTGGGCGGAACAGGACGAGTGCTGCCGGTTCGATCGTCGAGCATGGGATAGATGAGCAGCTGGAAAGCGATGGGAATTTCTTTGCGGTCTCGCGCTGCGATGGCCAGCGCTGCGGCGTGGCCTCCGCCGGCGCTCTCGCCACCGGTCGCGATTCGTTTGCGATCAACACCCAAAGCGTCGGCATTCGTGTAAAGCCAGCGCAAGGCGGCGTAATTATCTTCCAGCGAGCCCGGAAAGTGCGTCTCCGGAGCCAGACGATAATCGACGGAAACGACGACGCAGTTGCAGGTCTGGGCTGCGGTTTGCAAAAACGTCATGGCAAGACTCGCACTGCGAGCCACGTACCCTCCGCCATGCGTGTGCAGAAATGCTGGACCGCCCTTTGGCGCCGGGCGATGGGTCGACGATGATCAAATGTAGATCGGGCGCCCCGGCAGGGCCTGGAATGTGACGCTCGACGGGTTGCGGCGCGGGTAAGGGAAGCGGCGGCGGGGCGATTTCTTGACGACGTATGCCAGCTAGAGTCTCCTGATTCAACTTCAGCTTGGGCAGACCTTTGAGAAGAGGTACAAGCTCGGGATCTACCACCGCGTAGGGATCTGCAATTGCAGTCGCGGATGAGCGACTGGTCGATTGCGCCGACATCGTGGGAGCAAAGCGAAGGGCAATTCCCGACGCCAAGGTGTTGCGAAGAAACTCGCGTCTGCTCTTTTCTGTCACCGGTCACCTCTTTGAATGGGCACAAAATCTAGCCGCACGGGGGCCGCTCGGCAAGAAACGAGTCTCTGTTTATCCTATTTCTCCCCGGCTGCGCGGCAAACCCAGTTCTTCGCCTCGGAAGTCTCGCCCTTACCCGTCCACTTGGCCACTTGTGGGTAGGGACAAAGCGGGCGGGTCATCTCAACGCTTTTTGTGGGATCATCCCCTGCATACTTGGTCGCGATGATTTTGTCTGGGGCTGCTCCCTTTTCGGTCCACGTTTCTAGGGCAGCGAAGATGTTGTGGTCGGGATCGCTCGGCGGGCTGAAATCCATGAGGTTCCCAAAGAGGTTGGGCCCAGGTCCGCTGCCGCAGTGCATCATGCCCGGGACCATGAACAGTCGATAAAATTCTTCGATGCGTTTTTCCCCGCCCATCTTTGCGGTTGCGCTCTCGTAATACTCGACGGAACCGCGAGGGGCTGGCGAGCCATCGTTCCAACCGTGATACTGGATCATCTTTCCGCCGTGCGCACGAAAAGCGCTGAGGTCAGGGTTGACCGCATTCATCAAGGAGCCGATTTTCTCTTCGGTCGTTGCCATGTCCTTGTCAAAGTTGAGATCGCTGAACTTCCACGCGGAATTCTCGAAAACAAAGTCGCCATAAGTTGCGTTGGCAAACATGACGTCGAGACTGGCCCCCGGAGCGGCCCCGAGGACGTAGCTGTCGAAGGCGATGCCTGGAATGCCGGGTACGCCCTCGGCGCCTGGCTCATAGCCGGGGGAGATCTGCTTCCCGGTGCGCGGATTTCGCGCGCCCGAGTAAATCTTCTTCAAGGCTTCGACCTGCTCTGCCGTAAGACAACTGTCAGACTCCGCGCCCTTGCAGGTAAGAACCGATGGATCAAAATGGCAGTGCAGAGGATCTTTGATGAAGTTGTCCTTGACGCCGTCTTGCGTGCCACAGGCGGCCAGGGCTGCCTCCCGGATGGCGTTGCGCTTTGGTTGCGGAATAAAACTCGCGGCACTATTCAGCGCCTGCGCATTCCACGCGAAAGCCGCCATCAATTTCGTCCATTCGTGGGCTGGGGCTCCGACCAGAATCCCATTGAAATCGTCAGGAAAGCGCTGGGCCTCCATCAAAGCTTCGCGGCCTCCCTCCGAGCAACCGTTGAAGTAGGAATATTTTGGCGGCTTCTGATAAAACGCGGTGATGATTTTTTTCGCCGTCTCGTTGGTGACGTGGACCGCTCGATACGCGAAGTCCTTTAGCCTTTCGGGATGTCCAAGGGCCCACGATCTGTTCAACGGGTATGCCTTGATGTCCGTCGTCGGTTGCAGCGGTGGCGTATCCGCTTTTCATGTCCTTGGCCAGGGAGAACTGGTTGATGGATCCCGCCAGCCCGCCATTTCCCTGCTGTTCAAATTTTCCATTCCATTGCGCCGGCATCCACACTTCAAATTTGATGAGTGAATCGGGAGTGGGTTTGAGTTCCCCCTGAACGCGGCAGAATGCCGGCATATCGACCGATTTGGCGGGAAGCCCCGGCGGAAGCGCAAAAGGTCCGGCGGGGACGCTTTCGGCGGAAACCACGGCAGTGTCGGGTAAGTGCAGATCCTTCAGCTTTTCGCAAGCCTGTTGGGCCTGAAGCGCAGTGGACGCTGTTGCTGCCATCGATAGAATCAGCAGCGAATATCCGATTGCGGCGAACGGCAATCGTGTTCGACTGCCATCTGTACAGCTCAAGGTTCTCATCATCTTTTTCACCATCGCGTTTTTCTGTCCTCTGGCGCATTGCTAAAGCAACGCGAAATTTCGCGGGCCGCCTCTTTAACGGTATTGATTACCGCTCCTTCGTCTATCGAGACCGTGATACCGGTCACGCTGACGGCCGCGGATACGTCTCCCCCCGCATCGAATATCGGGGCGGCTACAGCCTTAATACCCAGGAAAAGCTCTCCGTCACTGATCGCGTAGCCTTGCTTCTGAACAACCTGTAACTCGTCCAGCAAGCGGCTCTTGGAATCGATTGTTTTTGGTGAGGTCTTGGTCAGGCCATAGTGATCGAACAAACTCAAAAGTTGATGTTGGGGCAGATGAGCCAGCAAGACCTTGCCCAATGCCGTGGAGTGGGCGGGATATCGAACCCCGATATCCATATCGATTCTTGCCAAGTCTGGCTTCTCCACTTTGTCCACGATCATCACCATCCCTCGTTCGAGCACGGCGATTAACGCCGACGTCCTGCTTTCGGCGGAGAGCCGATGCAGAATAGGCTCGGCAGCCCGGCGAAGGCCCATGTCTCGTAGCGCGCCATGACTCAGCGCCACAATCTTTAAGCCCATTTCGTATCTCCCGTTCTCGCGGTCGCGTCGAAGATAGCCTTCGCGTTCGAGGCGATGGAGAATGTAGGAGGATGTGCTTGTCGCCATTTTGAAGCGTTCGCTGATCTCGGCGTTGGTTAGACCTCCAGACTTGTGGGCAACGAACTCGAGAATCGCCAGAGCGCGCTCCAACGAATTCGTGAAGCGATCTGATTTCAAGCGACCTCCCGTTTCTGGCGAAGGGATGGCGCAGGCGCGCAACGGCGGCAGTGTTCCTGCGATACGCGTTCTCTCCATCCGAGCCAGGTGCATATTCCCACCTTTCCCTGCGCGATGCCTGCGTGTTTACCGCGAATGGGAAATTCTGACGGCCGCGGCAAGCGCGGTATCCGTGATCGAACGAGACCGCTGATGATTGATCTTGCAGGCGCATCCCCACCGTCGCTGCCTGAACGCAAGCTACATTCCTCACCCCACATGTTGTCAATTCTTCGCTCAATAGGTTGAGCGCGTCAATAACATTGGCTTGAAGGAAAATTGAAAATTATCAGGCGACTCAACTAATTGAGCGCGGCATTGACTGCGCGCAGCGGAAGATGCGATTTTCACCGACGGCGCGCAATCCTTGGGGCAAAGCGTCAATCCCGCTGGGGGACAGCATGAAGAAAATTAACAAAGGCTCTTGGTTACTGCACATGCTCGTGGGTGCGTGCTTGATTCTGAATGCAGGAATCGTCCTGCAAGCGCAAAACAGCACGGCGACGATTTCCGGCACCGTTTCGGACAGCCTCGGGCGCAAGACTGTCCAACACCAAGATTATCGTCACGAACACCGAGACCGGGGTTTCCACCACGTCGGCGACAAATACAGATGGAGCCTATACCGTTGCCAGCCTGCCGATTGGCAGCTACCGGGTTGAAGCGCAGCATGACGGCTTCAAGACCAGCATTCGCGGACCGATTGTTTTGACCGTAGGCCAGGAAGCAACGGTCCACTTGGTGTTGACCGTTGGGCAGATCTCAGAAAACGTTGAAGTGATGGCGGAGGTTTCCACCGTCGATACCAACACCAGTCAGGTCGGCTGGCTGGTAGGCGAGGGGCAGGTTCGCGATCTTCCCTTGAATGGACGTAACTTCGTGCAATTGACTCTGTTGACTCCGGGCGTGCAGCCGGTTCCGCAGGAAAGCACGGAGGGTGCGGCGACCCTGGTTCCATTCGGATTTGGATCGCCACAAAGATTCTCGGTGGCGGGCGGCAGACCGCAAGGGGAGCTGTTCTTGATCGACGGGACCGATACGGCGGGGGTGTGGGGAAATGGAACGGGAGCCAATCTCGTGGGAACCACGCTGGGAGTTGACGGAATCGCCGAATTTGAAGTGCTCACCAACACTTACACCGCGCAATATGGCGGAAATGGGGCGGTGGTCAACGCCGCAATCCGATCGGGAACCAACAACATTCACGGATCGGCCTACGAATTTGCCCGCAACAACGCGATGGATGCGCGCAATTACTTCGATCCTCTCTCCGGGACGCTGCCCTTCAGCCGCAATCAGTTCGGCGCTACCCTCGGCGGTCCGATCAAGAAAAATAAGACCTTCATCTTTGGCAACTACGAGGGGTTGTGGCAGTCGCTGACTACGCCGGCAACGACCGTGGTCCCTGACATGAATTTTCGCAATGGGTTCTTGCCCTGTGCCCAGGCCATGGGCGTGACCTGCGACACAGGTACGGGACTGGCGAATGTGGGAATCAATCCGGGCATAGCCAGCTATCTCAGCACTTTCCCAATGCCGAACGGCGGCGAAGCGCCGGGAGGAACGGGCAGTGCCTATAACATCTCGGATTTGTCCCAGCCGCTTCATGAGAACTATGGGATCGCCCGAGTGGACCACAACATCTCTTCTGCCGATTCTTTATTCTTCAGCTACGAGTTCGACGATGCGAAATTGACGGCGCTCCCCAACCCGGTTATCACAGACGACGACACGCAGCGGAATCAGTATCTGACTTTCGAAGAGAGAAAGGTAATCTCCCCCACCATACTTAACGTCGGCCATTTTGCCTTTGTGCGATCGAATATCGATGTGCAGACGCAATATAACCCGAATCTGCTGGTGGTCCCGGGATCGGGGATCCAGGGAACGATCGGGGTAGCCGGGTTGAACTCGATCGGCGGAAACGATATTGCAAAGGAATTGGTCAATCGTTTTACCTTCCGCGACCAGCTGTCATGGACCAAGGGGCGCCACACCGTGGAGGCTGGTCTGGAAGTCGTGAGGCATTACATCGACGCTACGATTCCCATCGTCAACGGCGGAAACGTCGTGTACAACGGCATCTATCTCGGCGCTGGCGGAGAGGCGATCGAGAGTCCATTCCAGGCATTTCTGCAAGATCAGCCCTTAGCGTTTGTGGGGGTTCCGACCAACGCGAATAACGCCACTCGCGACATGCGGCACACCAACCTTTCGCCTTACATCCAGGACAAATTTCAGGTGAGTCCCCGTTTTGTGCTCAATCTTGGACTGCGTTACGATTTCGAAACCAACCCGGTCGAAAAGAACAACCAGCTTTACAACCTGATCAATCCCGCCACTGACGCGGGATTCACCCATGTGCCGCATGCCTTCGAGCACAATGTCACAAAGTGGAATTTTGAACCCCGGGTTGGATTTGCCTGGGACGTCTTTGGAAATCAGAAGACAGCGGTTCGTGGCGGCTTCGGAGCATTCGCCGATATGCCACTCGAAATGCAGGTCATCATCGCCTACCTGTTCAACCCGCCGATTTACAATGTGGCCGAAATTTTGTTCCCCACGATTCCGAATCCATTTGGCAGCGGAGTCAATGTCAATCTTCTTCCCGGCGGCGGTCAGCAGACGCAGTACAACCCGAAAATGAACGATTACATCATGGAGTACAACCTGAACGTGCAGCAGCAGGTGTTTTCTCACACCGTACTGACGGTGGGCTACGTTGGTTCGAAAGCGAACCACCTATTCATCGGCCAGGAAACCAATCCATGCCTTCCGACCTCCACTCTTCCCGGCCGAACGATCGTTCGGGACTACGGAACCAACCCGTCAACCTGTCCAACGGTCAATCCAAACCTCAGCAGTATCGTCGATCGATTCGCAGTCGGCACATCGAATTACAATTCGCTGCAGCTTGCTCTTGATCGGGCAGTTGGGAAAAGCATACAGTTCCGCACGGCATACACGTACTCCAAGTGCCTGGATTACGGCTCCTACTACACGGGGAATGACTCCATCGGACCGAACGGACAGACCGCTGGTTTGCAGGCCGGAAATCTTGCGAATTCGCAGCGTAACGTCGACTATGGCCCTTGCGATTTTGATCTGCGGCACAACTGGACCAGCAATGTGATCTGGCAACTGCCTTTTCAGGGAAATCGGCTGAAAGACGGCTGGCAGATGAGCCTGATTGCCAGCGTGCATTCGGGCACTCCGTATAGTGTCTACGAAGGAATCGACCGGGCCGACGTGGGCGACAATGGGGCGGCGGCGAACGCGGAAAGGCCCGACCTGGTTCCGGGGAGAAGCAGCAATCCTACCGGTGTTCAGAGGATGTCGCCGTATCCGCTCGGTTTTGACCCCGCGGCGTTTCAGCCTCAGTCCATCGGGGTCTTTGGGAATCTGGGCCGGAACACCCTGACTGCATCGGGCGTACGAGATCTGGATTACTCGCTCGCTAAGATTACAAAACTTACCGAAAACTCGGCGGTGCAACTGCGTCTCGACATTTTTAACCTGGCGAATCACACCAATTTTGGGTTTCCCAATGCGCAGCTCTATGCATCGCAGGATGCCTCCGGAAATGTCACGCCGAATCCATCGGCAGGACAGATCACAAGCACGGCCACCACGTCCCGGCAAATTCAATTGAGTGCCAAGTTCACGTTTTGAGGGGGGGGCTCTCGATGGGTTGAAGCCTCACGTCGAGCTCCCCGCCTGGTTGATTATGTCCATGAATCCGTCATCCTCGGCGCGCACTGCGGATATTGAAGCGGCGATGGCCGAACTTCAGTCCCTGCTGGCGTCGCGGGTGACGACTGCTTCTGCGCAACGCGAACATCACAGTCATGGCGAGTCGTACCACGAACCGTCGTTGCCTGACATCGTTTGCTTTCCGAAGACAACGCTTGAAGTCAGCGAAATCGTCAAAGTCAGTGCTCGCCACCAGCTTCCAGTCGTGCCATTCGGCGCAGGAACTTCTGTCGAGGGCCAGGTGCATGCGATTCGGGGAGGCATCTCGATCGACCTGCGCGAGATGAACAAACTGGTTCGCGTGAGCGCGGAAGATTGCGACGCCACCGTGGAAGCGGGCTTGACCCGCATGCAACTCATTAAGGCGTTGAATAATACCGGGCTGACTTTTTTTATCGACCCCGGAGCCGACGCGACCATTGGGGGGATGGCAAGCACCCGCGCTTCCGGCACCACTGCCGTCCGCTATGGCACCATGCGTGAAAATGTGCTCGGCCTCACGGTCGTTCTCGCCGATGGACGCATTATCAAGACCGGCAGCCGCGCCCGTAAATCTGCTGCTGGATATGACTTGACCCATTTATTCGTGGGCGCCGAGGGAACTCTCGGTGTGATCACAGAGGTCACTCTGCGCTTGCATCCGCTGCCGGAAAAAGTCTCGGTCGCAGTCTGCTCGTTCGGAACGGTGCAGGGCGCCGTTGAAACCGTGATTGAGGCGATTCAACTCGGGATCGGCCTGGCTCGCGTGGAATTTCTCGACGACAAACAGGTCGAGGCGATCAATCGCTTTTCAAAAATCGATCTGCCTGTTCTTCCGACTCTATTTTTCGAATTTCACGGCATGAACGACCGCGATGTGGCGGACCGGACTGAAATGCTTCAATCGCTTGCGGCTGAACATGGCGGCCAGGGATTCAAATGGAGAACCAACCTGGAAGATATGGATCAACTCTGGGGCGCACGCCATAACGCCTACTTCGCGACCCATGCCCTGATTCCCGGCGCCAAAGTGTTGGTGACCGACGTTTGCGTTCCCATCTCCCGTCTGGCGGAATGCATTACCGAAACCAAGGATCTTCTTGCTAGTGCCTCGTTCCCCGCGACCATTGTCGGTCATGTTGGCGATGGAAATTTCCATGTGCTTTGCGTTCTCGATCCCAACCAGCCCTCCCAGATCGAGGAAGTGAACCGTTTCGCCGAACAAACTGTCACACGTGCACTCAGAATGGGCGGCACTTGCACTGGCGAACATGGCATCGGCTACGGAAAGATGAGATTTATGCAGGAGGAACACGGCGAAGCTCTTGACGCAATGCGCGCCATCAAGAAAGCGCTTGATCCCGACAACCGTATGAACCCCGGCAAGATCGTCGAGATCGTGGCATAAGCACACTGACGGATTCTGCACCCTATGAACAAGCGAACCTTTATCAAGCTATGCGCCGCCGTAATCGCATCTCCCACACTCGGACGCTTGCTGGCCTGGGCCGGTCAGGAAAGACTCCGAAACTGGGCGGGCAATGTTGAGTACAGCACCGACCGCGTTTTCACTTCCTCTTCGATCGACCAGGTGAAGGAGTGCGTAAGAACAAACGGCAGGCTCAAGGTCCTGGGCACGCGCCATTGCTTCAACAACATTGCCGACAGCAAAGATGCGTTCGTGTCGTTGAAGCCGATGGACAAAGTGATTGAGCTTGATCCCGTCAAACGGACCGTCACTGTAGAGGCGGGCATCACGTATGGCCAACTGTGCCCCTATCTGGACGAGAAGGGATTTGCGCTGCATAACCTCGCATCCTTGCCCCACATCTCCGTCGCGGGCGCCTGCAGCACTGCGACTCATGGTTCGGGTGAGAAGAACGGGAACCTGGCAACGGCAGTGTCTGGACTGGAAATGGTTTGTGCGGACGGAAAAATAATCAACATCTCACGCGAGCGAGACGGCGGACATATTTCATGGGGCAGTTGTTGGACTCGGCGCGCTGGGCGTGATCAGCAAGGTTACGCTGGATCTTCAACCTGCCTATAAGATGCGCCAATATGTTTATGAAGACCTGCCGCTGGCGGAGTTGAAAGAGCATTTCGATGCGATCGAATGCAGTGGTTATAGCGTCAGCCTGTTTACGGATTGGCAAAAGCAGCGCATTAACGAAGTGTGGATCAAAAGCCGTGACGAGGAAGGACAAGCGTTTCATCCCAGCTGCAGAATTCTTCGGAGCGAGAGCCGCAACCCGCAAGCTCCACCCAATCAAAGAACTGTCGGCGGAGAATTGTACCGAGCAGATGGGCGTCCCTGGCCCATGGTACGAGCGGTTGCCCCACTTTCGCATGGGTTTTACGCCAAGCGCAGGCAAGGAACTGCAGTCCGAATATTTTGTGCCGCGGCAACACGCGATCGAAGCTATTCTGGCAGTCGAGCGGTTGCGCGACCAAGTGAGGTCCCGCGCTACTGATTACCGAAATCCGCACCATCGCCGCCGACCGGCTGTGGATGAGCCCGTGCTTTCAGCAAGACTGCGTGACGATTCATTTCACCTGGAAGCCTGATTGGCCCGCGGTCAGCAGACTGCTGCCGGTGATCGAAAAAGAATTGCTTCCATTCAATGCGCGCCCGCATTGGGGCAAGCTATTCACGATTTCGCCGAACCAGCTCAGGCGCATCTATACGAAAATGCCAGAATTTGTTGAACTCAGTTAACGATTTGATCCGCTGGGAAAGTTTCGCAATCAATTCCTAAACCAAAATGTCTTCCAAGGGTAGGTCCGAATCGTCCCGCCCTACCTGCGCTGGTTAGCTTCCTGGAAAGTCGCCGCCCTCCGACCGCGGAGGTCGTTGGCACGAGGACAGAAACACTGACAAAAGCGTCTTCAGGAAACAGTCTGGCCTGAGAAAAAGCACGGGCAGAAATCTGTGCAAAATGCAGAACATTGCTCTTGATCTGGGCCACCAAACCAGAGAGACGACTGCCCGGCTAGCAGGCAGTCGCAGAGAATTCTTTAAGCTTCTGACTCCGTGTAACTTACGGAGACGTCGGCTCTTGCGGGGTTTCAGACCTGTACCGAGGGTTCGAGGGAATTACCGAGCATTACATCGCCGCCTCGATTTCGCTGGCGGGCGTAATCCTCAAGCCGGCACTGCCGCTGGCTATTTGAAGGAGCGATAACGCGAAGACACAACTGGTTAATACCGCATGCCGAGTCAGTGGCACAGAGCTTCGGCTTGCCCGGAGCACGGCGACCTTCGTTCCAGTTCCACCGAATACTCCGGTGCCCCCGCGATGCTTTCCGCGCCGCTACCGGCGTTCATGCCGCAGCCATCATCAAAGCCCAGAAAAAGGGAGATCGCGGGCTGATCGACTACGTTTATTCAGGTGTCCCAGCAAGCTCGATCGGACGGACTCAGGAAATTGAGATCGGCCCATGTCGGGAAGTTCGAACGTCATCTTCTATTTATCGCAACGGGGAATCGTGGCCAGCCATGGGCTCATACAATCCGTCCTGCGTGCTGCCAAGGAATCCAACCGCATTCTGCAGGAACCGGAAATTCTGGCAGTAGTGCGACGCTTTGAGAATGTGACTTCCTAGAAAAGATTGAGAATTCGGGAAGTGTCTTTCGCGTCGGCTTGGCTATTTCGGGGTTTCAGAGAGCACAGTGGTTCGCCGGTGTTGTGCGGAAATTGGACAGGTGGTATGACCAGAGAGGCCGTGCAACAGGCGCTTCGCGAGATTTTGTTCTTTAGTTTTCGACTTTTCTGTTGACAAGTTCTAAGCCCCCCGCGTAGTGTTCCGCCGAAGAGTTCTGGCATGTTTGCTCTCATCTCTAATTCCTGCCAAGGCCCTCCAGAGATTTCCGCGACGGATCCCCCCAGGGGAAATCTCAGCAAGAAAAAGCTTCAAGCGGCAAGCGGTGAAGTGCCGCGCGGTAAATAAAAAGAAAGCTTAAAGCGGAGTGCAGCGCGGCAGGCCGCGCAATCCCAGTCAATCAATTTCGAGCGGAGTGCTGCGCCGTGCGGTGGCGTCCCCACGATTCTGTTGGGACGTGATCCACAAATTTGTTTGGAGGGGTGTATGCGGATAAGTGTGCGCGTTCTGTCGTTTCTGGTTGTTCTCTCCTTCTTAACCGGTATTTCAACCACAGTATTTGCCACGGTTCACACCAAGGCCGCGCCGAAAATGCGAGTCACCTCGCCGGTTGATAACGGCAAACGCACCACTCTTTATGGCCATGTTCCGGGCGCTGTGCGCCGGGCTTCGGATATGGGACGCGTCGATGCATCGACCTTCTCCGAGCACATGATCCTGCTGTTGAAGTCCGATGAAGACCAGAAGCGCGAACTCCGCAAGGTGATCGACGAGCAGCAGGACAAGAAGACGGCGAACTTCCATCAGTGGGTGACTCCAGAGGAATTCGGCGGCTATTTTGGCGTGCACGACAGCGACATTGGGCAAGTAAAAGCCTGGCTGGCGTCCCAGGGCCTCACTGTGGAGAGCGTCAGCAAGAGCAAACGGTCGCTCCGTTTCAGCGGAACCATCGGTCAGATTGAGAGCGCATTTCAGACCGAGATGCACTATGTGATGACCCCCAACGGCGAGATGCACGTTTCCAACACGCGCGAAATCAGCGTGCCGGAAGCGCTGAAATCGGTGATTGCCGGCGTGCCCACGCTGAACGATTTCTTTCGCAAGTCGCACAAAGTTGACGCCGGCCGCTACAGCCGGATGAAACTCGGCCCCAAGTACAGCAACGGAACGAACTGCGGCACGGTCGCCAATAGCGACTGTTATGTGGCACCGGCGGACTTCGCTACGATTTACAACACTGCGCCATTGCTGGCCTCAGGCATCAACGGAACCGGCGTCACCATCGGAATCGTGGGCCGGTCCGATATTTTGATGAGCGATGTGCAGACCTACCGGCAGCTTTTCAATCTCCCGGTCAACGATCCGAATTTCATTCACGCCGGCCAGGACAATGGCATTCAGGCGGGTGACGATGGCGAATCCGACCTGGATGTGGAAATTTCCGGCGGCGTCGCTCCCAGCGCGACGGTGGACTTCGTCATCGGAACACCGACGTTCCTGGTGGACGGCATCACCAATTCGGAAGAGTACATCGTGGAAAACAATATCGCCGACATTATGAGCAGCAGCTACGGCGATTGCGAATCGAATGAAGGCGCGGGCGGCAACGCTTTCAACCTGCAGATTTTCGAGCAGGCGGCCGCGCAGGGTATCAGCGTTTTTGTTGCCGATGGCGATAACGGCCCGGCCGAGTGCGACGATTCCAACGACACCTTCGAAGCTCTGGGTTATGCGGCCAGCGCCGAAGGTTCCACCCCATACAACGTTTCCGTCGGCGGCACCCAGTTCAACGAAGGCAGCAACACGGCCCTGTACTGGAGCAACAGCAACAATCCCCTGAACCAGAGTTCCGCTCTTTCCTACATTCCCGAGTATCCGTGGAATGAAGCGAAGAGTGCCAGCCCGACCTCCACTCCGTCTTCAGGCCTGTCCGGTATATGGTCGGGCAGCGGCGGCATCAGCGCCTATTATCTGCAGCCTGCCTGGCAGCATGGATCGGGTGTGCCTTCTTCCGATCCTGTATTAACCCAGGGCGGAGACTGGCTCGTGGTCACCATCACGAACCCGGGCAGCGGTTACCTCGCTGCTCCTTCAGTGACGTTCTCGGGTGAAACCTGCACGTCGAACCCGGTCTCGGCGGCGACCACCATATCGGGCGGCGCGGTCGCCTCAATCGTCTACAACTTCGGTACGCAGGGCGGGACGGTTCGCAACGGGGAGGGCTTTAACTGCACGGTCCCTGGCACTGTGGCATTCACAGCTGCGCCCGCTGGAGGAACCACTGCAACCGGCACTGTGTCCTTGGCGCCGATGCTGAACATTCAGCCGCTGATCCCGGGCGTTCCACACCGCTTCACGCCGGACCTTTCATTGAACGCGGCTTCCGGTCACGATGCGACCTTCTTCTGCAGCGAAGGTGTCTGCGAAATCAGCCCGGCAGGCGTCCTGCTGGATGCTGGTTTGGTCGGCGGTACGTCTGTAGCCGCTCCCAGCATGGCGGGCATTCAGGCTCTCATTAACCAGGCGAACGGCGGACGGCAAGGAATGCCAGGCTACATTTATTACACGCTGGCGAACAATCAGTATGTAAACAATCCTGCCACGTGCAATTCTTCAGGTCCACCCGCAGCCAACGCCGGCTGCGCTTTCCAGGACATTACGACCGGCAACAACTTGATTTGCGGCACGTCGGCCTGTTCGGGCACGACGTCGAAGATCGGATTTAACGCCGGCGTCGGTTACGATTTTTCCACCGGTCTGGGTTCGGTGAACGCGGCCAACCTTTCCAGTCAATGGAGCAGCGTTACCTTCAATAGCTCCACGACGACGCTGGGTCTCTCGCAAACCACGTTTGCCCATGGCACGCCGATTATGTTGAGCGGCACTGTGAGCGGCTCGGGAACTCCGACCGGCGACGTGGCTTTCATCGTCAGCCAGGGAGCGATTGGCGATACGGTCAACCAGAACACCGGCGCCATGAATGGCCCGGTTGCCTTTGCCACTCTGAGCGGCGGATCTTATTCCGCCACCTTGAACAACTTGCCTGGCGGAACCTACAACGTCACCGCACGCTATGCCGGCGACGATACCTACGGCTCGAGCTATTCCACGCCCGTTCCGGTTACCGTGAGTTCGGAGAGCAGTGCCATGACGCTGACTCCTTACTCCATGAACGGTACTGCTTGCACAATCACCACGGGCAGTTCATTTGCGTACGCCTCTGACATCCTGGTCAACGTGAATGTGGCCGGTGTTTCGGGTGCGGGTTCCGCGACCGGTACGGTCACCATCAGCGACAACGGAACTCCCATCGCAAGCAATCAGACTCTGGATCCAAATGGGGATGCATACATTCTGTCCGGCCCCTTCTCGAGCAGCAACTGCCTCTATGAGTATTCCTTCGCCAATGTGGCGACTCTGGGAGTGGGTACGCACAGCTTGACGGCGACTTACTCGGGTGATTCCAGCCTGGGTACGACGACTGTGGGGCCAGTCGTGATCACGGTCACGAAGCTGACCCCGACGCTGGCTGTGGCCCGGTGCCACGCTGATCAATTCTGGCTTTAGCACTCCGCTTACTGCCACATTTGGCGGCCTTACCGGACTAAGTGGCGGTTCGACTGGAACTTTGCCGCCGACCGGAACGGTCACCTTTACGGACACGACAACCAGCACGGTGCTCGGAACTGCGCCGGTCGTATCAACGGCTGTCACCACAATTAACGCTCAGAGCACCGCATTCACTGCGATCGCCGGGCCGATTCAGCGCGACTGGCATCACCCCGACCGGGGCCAATTCGATCACGGCGAGCCTACAGCGGCGATACAAATTGGGCCGGAGTAACTTCCACCGCGGCCACGGTTACGGTAGGTACCTCATGACCAGATGCCACGACGTACGAATCTGACCTGGACGCTAAAACCCGAGCGCCTTGGTGCCGTCCAACGTTCACAGCAACAGTTGCAGGCGGAACCGGGCCGACCAGCGGCACAGTGACGTTCTACGACACCACGACCACCGCCAATTTAAGCAGTCTGCCGGCTGGAACTTATGTCCTCGGCACCGGGACGGTTGGCAGTGCCCACACCGCCACCTTCAGGCCGGCAGCATCGCTAGCGATGGGTGGAGGAACTCACACCATCTCTGCGACGTATGGCGGCGTCACAAGCACCTTTGCCCCCAGCACATCGGCGGGATTTGTTGGAGACGGTAACGCAGGGAACAGTAACCAATATTCTGAGCGCCAAAACGGTTGGCAAGGCAACGCAGAACTACTACTTCACCTCGGTCATCACGCCCAGCTCTTCCAGCACGGCCTTCCAGCCGACGGCGAACGTGCAGTTCTTCGATGCTTGCGCGAATTGCTCTCCTTCTTACGGAGCGACCTCGCTCGGCAGCGCGCCGCTCTACAGCATTTCCTCCGGTAACGGCGGGTACGCCCTCTACGCGGCGAACCTGTCAACCAATTCGCTGCCGGTAGGAACTCACACCATCACCGCGACCTACATTGGCGACGCCAACTACCCGGCGACAACTTCCGCCGCACAGACGGTGTTTGCCGGCGGCACGCCGACGCTTTCCTGGACAACGCCATCGGCGATTGCCTATGGAACCGCGTTGAGCGCAACCCAGTTGAACGCCACGAACAACATCCCTGGAACGTTCGTCTATACACCGGCGGCGGGCGCGGTGCTGCCCCCGGGCAATCAACCCCTGTCGGTGACCTTCACCCCGGCCGACTACTCGGACTTTGGTCCGCAAACTACCGGTGTGACTCTGGCAGTGAATAAGGGCGCAACCTCGATCAACGTGACGGCTGTGAGTCCGGCCTCGGAAGCGTTTGCTCAGGATGCACCGGCGATGATCACGGCCGTTCTGTCGTGGTCTGGCGTCGGTGTCGCACCCACGTCAAGCGGAGTAATCATCAGCGGCAACGGCGCCGGAACCTACGGCACCACCAGCTGCGGAGCTGCGGTCGGCACCACCATCACTTGCTCGGCAACCTACACGCCCAGTGCGTCGGATATGCCGGGCACGTTCACCGAGACAGCAGTATTCCCGGGAGACAGCAACTACTCCGGCTCGAGCAGCAGCCAAACCAATAACTTCGCGATCACGGCTGCCAGCTCGACCACCACGGTCGGCACCAGCGGGACGCCCTCAACCTACGGGCAGTCCGTAACGCTCACCGCAATCATCAACGGCCAGTTTGGCCAGGTATTGGGCCGCGGCGGACGCGCGAAATCCAACGTGAGCGGATCCGTGACCTGGAGCGCAAACACGGGCTGCAGCTCGAGCCCAGTGTCGGGCAATCCGGGAACAGCGACGTGCGTCACGTCGGTGCTGCCAGGAGGGAACGATACAGTCACCGCAACCTACTCTGGCGACAGCGATCACACTGGAAGCTCCGGCACACTGGCTGGCGGACAGACCGTGAGCCAAGCCTCAACCTCAATCAGCGTGACCAGCGTGAGCCCGTCCTCGGAAGGGTTCGGGCAGGATACAGCGGCCACGATCACGGCAGTCGTGGCGTGGTCCGATAACGGCGCGGCGCCGACGGCGAGCAATGTAGCCATCGGCGGCAACGGCAACGGCGCCTATGGATTGACAACTTGCGGCGCGCCTAGCGGCGACACCATGAGTTGCTCGGCCACCTATACGCCAAACGCCTCGGATGTGCCCGGCTCCTATACCGAGTCGGCCTCGTTCTCGGGCGATACCAACTACACCAGTTCGAGCAGTTCGCAGAGCAACAACTTCAGCATCGCTTCGGCGAGCACGACCACGTCGGTTGGTACCAGCGGCACTCCGACGTTCTTCGGGCAGCCGGTCACATTCACCGCGACCATCACCGCTCAGTACGGGCTGGTGAAGGGCCGCAAGGAACGTGTGAAGCCGCAGCAGGTAAGTGGCACCGTAACCTGGAGCCCCAATACCGGTTGCAGCCCGTCAACGGTAACGGTCGGCGATCCTGGAACCGCGACCTGCACTACGTCCACCCTGCCTGTAGGCACCGACACGATCATGGCGACCTACGCAGGCGATAGCGAGCACACCGGGAGCGCGGGAACCTTGCCCGGCGGCCAGACGATTCAGGGCGGGGCAGCGACGTCAATCAATGTGACAAGCGTGAATCCGTCCGCGGAAGTTTACGGACAGGATGCGCCGGTGATGATCACGGCAGTTCTGACGTGGTCGGGCGCCGGTACGCCGCCGACGGCAAGCAATGTGACCATCAGCGGCAACGGGAGCGGCATCTACGGAGCCACGAGTTGCGGATCGCCGAGTGGCGACACCATGACTTGCACGGCCACGTATTCGCCATGCGGCAGCGATGGAGCGGGCAACTACACCGAAGCGGCGTCCTTCTCGGGAGACAGCAATTACGCCCCCTCGAGCAGTTCGCAGACCAACAACTTCGCGATCACTACGGCGACCACGATGACGTCGGTGGGCACCAGCGGCTCGCCTACAACCTACGGGCAGTCGGTCACGTTCACGGCGACCATCAACGGCCAGTACGGCCAAGTTAAGGGTCGCGGGGGATGGGTGAAGCGCAACGTGAGCGGGTCTGTGACCTGGAGCGCCAATACGGGGTGCAGTGCGAGTGCGGTGACGGGAAATCCGGGAACGGCGAGTTGTACGACAACGAGCCTGGGAGCCGGGACCGACACGATTACGGCAACCTACTCGGGCGACAGCAGCCACAGCGGCAGTGCGGGAACGCTTGCCGGCGGCCAAGTGGTGAATAAGGCCACGCCGACGGTGACGTTCACAGGCCTGCCCGGAAACGCCCCTTACAACATGGTCTATACACTGACGGCGACCACCAACTCGAGTTCGACGGCGATGCTGACGGATTCGACTCCGACGGTGTGCACGCTGGCGGGCACGACGGTGACGATCATCAAAGATGGCGGCGCATGCAAGGTGACAGCCAACTGGGCGGCGGACGCGAACTACACGTCGGCCACTCTGATGCAGACGGCGAGCGCGGTGAAGGGCATCGTGAACATCACGTGGCCGACGCCGGCACCCATCGCTTACGGCACGGCGCTGAGCGCAACTCAACTGGATGCGACGGCGAACCCGACCGGAACCATGACGTACACGCCGGGTGTGGGACACATCGATGTGGCCGGCAACAACACTCTGTCGGTCAGCGTGCATCCGAGCAACCTGAACTACGGCGTCACCACGAAGCAGGTCACGCTGCAGGTGCTCCCGGCTCCGACGACCACGACGGTGACGACGGGCAGTGAATCGGTAATCCTGGGAGTGGGCAACACGCCGGTGAAGGTCACGGTGACGTACAACATCGGCTCGTACAAGCCGCTGGGAACGGTGACGTTGACGGCGAGCTCGGGGGAGACTTGTTCGGGAACGGTGACAGCCGCGACTGGAAACGGGTCTTGCAAGCTGACGTTCGCGAACATGGGAGCGAGGACGATCGCAGCCGTGTATAGCGGCGACGCCAATCATACGGGCAGCGACAACTCGAGCCAGAGCCCGGCAGTCACGATCACGGTGAACCCTCACTAAGATCGCGGCTATCAAAATGTAGTTGTAGCAAGCATCGATTCGCGGCCCAGGGCAACCTGGGCCGCGTTTTTGCGATCATTTGCGCGAAAGCTGCAGCTCGACTACGCCTCGATTATGGCTGAGCTACAAGGTGGGAGAACTTGTCCAGATCGATATTTCCGCCGGATACGATGGCGACAATCTTTCCCGTGCCGGCGCGGCCTGATGGCTGTTGGCGTCGCCGTCGTGATATGTGGCTCCATCTGGCCGCTCTCGCCAGTGCAACTGGTAGCCATTGCGATGGTCTATCTGCTGTTCGTTGTCGTCCTGTATTTTTCAGACCGTCTCGAGCGCATCGACCAGACGGCGCTGCATTTCTTCTGGTCCAGACGTTCATGAAGGCATTGCCTCCGCGGACGTTCAGTGGTCGGTTGGTTCTGCGAAGCGTCGATTGTCGGTGAGCTTTGAGTGCGCCTTTAATTTGCCGGTGACCTTGACGGAGAAATTCTTGTGGGCCGGTATGCCGTCCACTCCGTCAACGGTGAGGTGGATCGTGAAATCGCCCGCTCTGGTGTAGGCATGAGATACCTTGGGGCTATCCGCGCTCGTGCCGTCGCCGAGATCCCAGTGATAGGCGACTGCGGGCACTCCGCCAGCTTCAGCCGGCGCCGAGAGCGCCGAGAGAGTGATCGTCTCACCCGCACTTGCCGCTGCGGGCACCTGCGCCGTCACCGTTGGAGCAGCCTCGGCAATACCGGTGTCGATCAGCTTGATCACCCTCACCGACTGGGCCGGCTGGTTCTCCAGTTGCAGAGCATCACCGGCGAGCGTCACGGTTTCATTCTGGTTTAGTACATCGGTGGCGGCAAACGTGTGACCGGCGGGCAGGCCGAGGTCTGCCAGTCGTAGCGTGTGCGAGCGGACCGTGTTCGTCCAATTGAAGACTGTGAGTATGGCCTGTCGTTGATCTTCGCGGAGAAAGAAAATGCTCGGCTGTTCATCTTCCCGCTCGTAGGTCATCAGGTCTAACGGCGTGGAGGCGCGGCCCACTTTGGCGATATTCAGCAAGTCACGGTTTTCAACCAGCGCCAGCCGATCCTTCTCTGAGCCGAGGATCAGCATGTCATCGCCAATCTCATACATGCCACCAGACACTGCGGAGAGTGCGATCGACGCCTGTGCCGCGGCCAGCGAAATCGAAGAGCGTTCGCCCGCATTCTCCATGAGGTGCGTTGCCGTGACATTAAAGGCGTCGGGATCGTTGACGAAAAAATTCCGGTGCATATAGAAGCGGGCTGCGATGCCAGAGGCTGCATTCCTGGTTCTTTCAAAACTGTGGCCCGTGTCCGCGGAGATTCGGCCGGTATCTACGAGGCCCACCGGATTGAGCATGGGACTTCCATCTTTATCCAGGATTACCTCATCGCCCACGGCATCGCGGATTACCTGGAGGCCAATGCGTTGGGCCTCGAGAGCTGTGGTGTTGGGCCGGTAGCGGTAACCTTCGATCGCAGTGGTATCCATAAAATCGAGTTTGATGAAGCGGACGCCCCATTCGCGGACGAGTGTTCGGTAAGTGTCCCGCATATACTGCTGGGCTCCGGGATGGGTGGTGTCGAGCGCGTAGAGCACATCCGACTTCTGATCCCAGACGTTGCCAATCGGAATCGGCTCGCCCTTGGCGTTGTGCACCAGCCAGTCGCGGTGGTGCTCGTAGATCCAGGCCCGGGTTGTGACCTCAAACGGAGCCGTCCATATGCCAAAAGTCAGGCCCTCTCCGGTCAGGTGATGTCCCACGAAGCGCATGCCATCGGGAAATTGCGTGGCATTCGGAGTTGCAAATTCTCCGCGAGCATATTGATAACCTTCATCAATTTGAAAATACTTGTACCCGAGCGACTTCAGATGTTCCGCCTGCCAGTCTCCGTTAGCCAAAACTTCGCCTTCGTTGATGGCGCCGTAGTAGACAGTCCAACTCCACCAACCGATGGGCGTCTCGCTGGAGACGCGCGCATGGCGCCAACGGCGAACCGCTTCACCGTAGGCCAGCAGTTGATCGTGGTAGCCGGGTCCGGCCTCGAACATCAATTGTTCTGAAGACATTTCTTCGCCGGGTTTCAGGGGAAGGCTTAATTCGATCTGATTGTCCGCAGGAGAATTTTTAAGATCGAAATCTTTCTGGATTTCGGTGGTTCCGGTGGATTCAACGGTGAAGGATGCGACCCTGGCCTTTGCTCCCGCGCCGTCAGCTTTCAGATGCATCAGGGTCAGAAATCGGCCTGAGGTGAGCGCGCCAAAAAATAAACTCTGCTTGCTTTCCCGGTTGTAGATGAGTTGGCTCCCTGCACCGCGATGCACCCCGCCGGGTGCTTGCCCGAGGTCGTAGAGAACCAGATCGGGCCAGTCTTCGCTGAAACTATCGGAGAGAACGCGGTCGGCCGATTGATCGCCGCCCAGACTAAGGATCGGCTCGCCGATGGTTTCTACACTCCGAATGGCTTGTACGGTTGTTTCTTTTCCCGTGCGGTTTTGCACCTTCACCTGCACGGTGCCGTAGGGACGCTGTTTGTAGAGCCGCAGCACGTAAGCAAGATCAGGTTTGCCGTTCAATCCGCTGCAGAGGACTGTCACTTCCTGGCCGGAGCCGAGATCGTCCTGGAAGCTGAGCTCCGAAGCCTGATGCCGCGGATAATCGCTGGAGCGCAGCCACCGGTGGTCAACTTGTGCCGCCACCTGGGACTTGAGGACGGGCTGAGTCATGCTGGCCGTCATGCAAGGACAGTTGGTAGGAGCCCTCTTGCGCGTTGACCGTTACAGACAGCTGGTCGTTCGTCAGTTGCTGGGCCAGAAGTTGTTGGGATAAACACGGCAGCGCGATCATCAGCATGCCAGCGGTAATCGCCAGACCAATTCTGGGAACCTGTCTTCGAGCTGTTTTCGGCACGGCAGCATTCTCCCTAAGTACGCGTGATCGTGATCGCATACTACTTTATCGGGTCAATCTCAGTGAAGCATAAAGTCAGGGCTGGAATGGGGCTCAATTTCAATTACAGGAGAAAAGCTGGATATCCGCGCGGCGCGGCAGCGCAGGGAATTCCTAGTGGTGAGCGATCGCGTTCCCACATCGGGAGAAAACAATGGTGCCAGTCCCGTCTGTCCCCGGATTTGGGAAGGAAGATTCGGTGTGCCTGTTGGAAGCAGCGAAGCAACGCTTGACCCTGGTTACTTATGATCGCAGGACGATTCCTCCATTGTTAAAGCTCTGGGCAGAGGATGAGCGACCTCATGGCGGTGTGATATTTGTCGATGAAAAGACGATCTCGTCGGCGGACATTGGAGGGCTGGTGCGTGCCCTTGTTTCGCTGATGAACGAGGCCGGGGGAATGGACTGGAGCAAGCAAGTGTACTTCTTGCGGAGCGGACGCTGAGGCATCCGCTGCGGCGAACGCATCATCCAGAACCGAACGGCCCTGCATTTCCTCGACGTCCTGGCGAAAGTAGCCGATCGTCAACTTCTTGGGGACTGAGACCGCGCCCTCATCGGGAGTTTCTTCGCCGACCACCATACGGAAGAGCGTTGTCTTGCCCAACCCATTGGGGCCGACCAGTCCGACTTTTTCGCCGGGATTCAACTGAAACGAAGCATCCACGAAGAGCAACTGCTTGCCATACTGCTTATTGATGTTTGAGAAAGAGATCATTTTGAAAGTTAAGGTATCAAAAGTACATTCAACCGGAGTGCAAGCTGCAGAACCTCAGATATTGCACTCCCGTCTGGGAGCAGCAGACTGTCAGGCATTCCGCGGACGATCATTGCAGCCCCTTTTCGACGGTCTTCAAACAGCACGAGTGCTCGTGCGGGGTCGGCCTGACGCGAAGTCCAGAGCAGCCCTTCCGCATCCGGATATTGATCGTGCAAAGCCAGGGCCCAGGCGCGGGTTTCAGGATATTGCGAGCCGTCGCACTCGATCAGTTCCTTCCGGGAGATTCCGAGCCTATGCAAAGGAACTGCCGACAGGTTGATGAGAGCCAAGTCGCGGCTGAGAGTCAGTTTCGAATACACCTTACCGGCTACATGGCTTGCCTTGGACCAAACCTTTGGCCCGGCAGCAAAAGGAACGTCGTGGAATACCGTCTCCATCAAGGCGCAATCAAGGGTAGTGCCCGCGTAGATTGTCGGGATAACATTACCCGACACGTCGACGAGGGGACTGAATCTCGCATTGCCGCCGGCCGAGGGATTGAACTGAATACTGCCATAGGTACCCGGGTGGACACGGAAGAGTGTCTCGCCGTTACCCCATGGGAGGATGGTCGCTTCGAGTTGGCCCGAGGGAGCTTTGATATACGCCTCTCCTATCCATGCTGTACTCCTGCAGCCTCAATCTCAGCAGCCTTTAGGACTTCCTGAGGTTTCGACTTCAGGAGTTCTTTGGGCATTTTGTTCTTGAGGTATGTATTTACGCTTGAAAACCAGAATGCTTTTTGCCACTCATCCTTCTCTCGAAGAACGTTCAAAATACTTTCCATGATCGGAAGCGGCTTCGCTCCTTCTGTGAGGTCCAGGGCGTACAACGGATATAGATCCGCTCCCTTATAAGAAACAGCAAAGATGAGTCCAGCCTTTTTCCATCGATTTGGCTGCGAGCTTGGATTGGTCTTGCTGAAATGTCCGACTTCAGCAATCTCCGCTGCTCTCGCAAAATCGTCACTCTCCAATATCCCTTGCATCGCTTGAGCGAACATTTTGGCCTCAATCAACCGATTCGAGGTTAAGGGTACATCGGGTGTCAGCGCCTCAATGAGGGCCCCCCAATTGTCTTGTTGTCTCTTGTCGATTAGGACTTCGATCAACTCGGACGCTCGCTTAAGGGTCTGAAAGAATGTTTTCGTCCACTCGTCGTCGCCACGGGCGCGAGAGACAAAGACAAGCGCCTGGGCCTCGGAGTTCTCAAGGCCAGGGGCAAGTTCCTGTGCCTCACCTTGTTGAACGTCCCAATGCTGATGCCGATTCGGGGTTGCGAAAGCGCCAGAGGGCATGATCCTACCTCCCTATGCGATACAGATTATCACATACTAGCGATAATGTATATCGCTACCATTCGAGCGATCTTGCGTCAATCGGTCTTCAAATTCGACCGATCATTATGTTTGTAAAACCCAACCTTAGAAGCGGGTTTCCCAAAAAGGTGTGTTCCCCACACTTGACATTCCCAGATAATCCACTACCATATGGTTGTGGATAGATTAGGCACAACATTTGCCGCTTTGTCGGATCCGACCCGGCGGGCAATGGTCGAACGACTCTCCCGTGGGCCTGCCTCTGTGCATGGATTGACGGAACCGTTTGCACTTTCGCAGCAGATGATTTCAAAACATATTGCCTATTTGGTGCGGGCGCGGATTGTGATCAAGACGAAGCGTGGACGAGAGAGTGTGTGCACGCTTAAGCCAGCGGCGATCAAGACGATCAGCGACTGGGCGGCGTATTATCGCCGATTCTGGGAAGAGAGTTTCGACAAGCTGGAGGTAGTTGTGAACGAAATGAAAAAATCGGAGGCCAGAGATGACAAAAAACACGGTGAACGAGATCGAGCGGATGGTTGTCACAAGAGTTTTTGATGCCCCACGCGAATTGGTTTGGAAGGCGTGGACAGACCCGAAATATGTGATGCAGTGGTGGGGGCCGAAGGGTTTTACTTCGCCGGCTTGCAAGATGGATGTTCGCGTGGGAGGAAAATCCCTCCTCTGCATGAGAGCGCCGGATGGGCAGGAGGGCTGGAATGCGGTGGAATACCACGAGATTGTTCCCCTACGAGAAGATCGTTTCCTCCATGTACTTTTCCGACTCGAAGGGAAACAAGATTGAGCCTGCGGAATTAGGAATAGAAGATGAGGCTATCGACGGCGCGTACGACGTGACCATCTTTGAGGATCTCGGAAACGGCCAGACGAAACTCACCCACATTGGAAATGAACCCATGGAGAGCGCGAAAAATAGCGGTCAACTGGAAGGCTGGATCGAGACACTCGATAAAGTTGCCGCAGTGGTTGCGAAGCTAGCGCAGGCGAAATAAGAAGCTGAAGTCTTGATTCGCGAAACTCAATCGTGGAGAAAAAAATGAAAAGAATACCGTTTCTCGCTATCGTCCTGCTGGCATGCGCATTTCCCGCGCATGCCCAGGACGCGATGAAGAAAGATGCAGCCGTCAAACCTGCCGATCCGGAATTGAAGGTCGTGCTCGATTCCTGGAATGAGATTGGCCGCAAGCTGACGGAGATGGCCGAAGACTTTCCCGCGGACAAATATGACTTCAAGCCGGTACCCGCGGAGCGGAGCTTCGCCGAGCAGTTGCTGCACGCGGCGGGTTCAACCTACTACTTCACCAATACTGCGACGGGGCAGAAGCCTCCCGCGGCAGAAGATCCGAAGCGCGACCAATACAAGTCCAAGGCCGACATCGTTGCGTTCGTCAAGAAAGCCTTCGCCGACGGCGCAGCCGCCATCCAGTCGAAAGGCGAAAAAGGCATGACCACGGAGGTTGTTTATTTCCCTGGCCAGAAAGCGCGCGTTCTCGACATAGCCTACGGCCTCATCGAACATAGCGGCGAACACTACGGCCAGCTCGTTGTGTACTACCGCCTCGCAGGTCTTGTGCCGCCGGAGTCGCGACCCAAGAAGTAAAGCTCAAGAGACCAGGTACCCCGTCCTTATCGCGCGCGGTTTGCGCGAATGGGCGGGGATTTTGGTTTTTGGGACCTTCAGTGTTCAATGCGCCGGCAGGTGGCCCGAGGTTTGATGTTGCTGGCATGCGCAACACAGCGGTCGCCTTGCGCTTGCGTTCTTTGCAAGGGCGGGAGTCGGGAATGCATGCGCGAGTGGGTTTGATCGCGCCGCCACACAAATCAAGTAGCGAGCCCAGGATCGCCGCCCACCCCTTCGACAAGCTCAGGGCAGGCTTTTGCAAAAGAAGAAAAGGTGGGGCATCCTCAGTCTGGTTGCTCCGGCAAAGGTGGGCCAGCCACTTTACTTCAGGCCGTCGACTACGAACAGATCTGACACGAGTCGGACGACGGAGTAGGCATAGGACTTGCCATCCGGGCTGAATCGGACGTCGGGAATGCTCTGCACGCCGGCTGGATCGGCAGGCATCAATTCCATCCAGGGATCGCGGCGGCCGGTGGCGAGGTCCACGCGGGTGACTTTGACAGGCAGGTCATACTTCATGGCCAGAACGCTCTTGTGGTCGGGCAAAAACAGACGCACACCTTCGTCAGGGGTGACGTTCGGATTGAATTTCTGCGGCTCGCCACCCGCGATCGGATAAATCCAACGCTGGCGTTGATTATCGACGGCGATCAGAGATTTGCCATCGGGTGTAACCAGAAAGCCTACCGTGTCCTCCTTTGTGATGGGTCGCGATTGGCCGCTATCGAGATCAAGCAGGTAGCTGCGCCGGCCGTGGCCCGGTTCCGCGGCGCCGTAGATAATCGACTTTCCATCGGGCAACCACACGGCGTCAAAATGATCGATCTTGTCGTCGGTCAATTGCCGGGCTTCTCCCACTCCGGTGGGTAGCAGCATCAACTTGGCCGGCTTGCCGAGTGCGGTGATAGCCCATTTGCCATCGGGAGAAAGCGCGCCACCGCGGCCCTCGCCCAGACGCACCGCTGCGGAGCCGTCAGTCTGACGCAGGAAGAGCGCGGCAGCTCCGCCAACGGCTTCCCCCGATTCCGAGAATAGGATGGTTTTGCCGTCGGAGGAAATGTCGATCACGAACGACCAGTCGAGCCACGAGAGATTGCGTTCGCGTTTTTCGCCGGGCGTCAGCGCGTAGATTGCAGCGCGAGATTTATCGGCCGTGAGCAGAACCTGGCCGCTGCGGCTGATGTCGTGAATATCGAGCCCGCCGGGGGCGCCATAGATGAGGCGTTCCTTGCCGGAGGAGTCAAGTGCATAGATGGCACGCGCCGACTCGCCATGCGACGCCGAAAACCATACTTCTTTCCCGCTGGGGCTCCACGCCAATCCCTGCAACGTGGGATAGAAAGAAGAACTGACCTTGCGATTCCCCTGCCGGTCGAGGATGACGATGCGGCCGTCGTCACCTCCGAGAATATGATCGGCAATGGCAAGGAACTCGCCCGAGGGGGAGAAGCGCACATGGCTTACCCAACCCTCCGGCTCGTAGATCACATGGCCGATGGGATATTCCAGAGAGGCCTGATGGTTCAATTGACTCTTGCCGCGGCGAACGATGGCCAGAGAATGGCCGTCGGGCGCCCAGTCGGCCCAGGCAACGTTTTCCGCGACTTCGCGAGGCGCGCCCCCCGCTAAGGCAACCCTGGCCAGCGTTCCCGACTGAATGAAGTGGTTGTACGGTGCCGGGTGCAGGCAGATTGCCATCTCGCCCGAGGACGAGATCGACAGGATTTGCGCAGGCGGCATCCCGAGACTGCGAGAATCGGTGCTGTCGGAGCGTGTGGAGAACAACTCCTGCGCCCGCCCTTCCCAGGCCGCACCGTAGACAATGGTTTGGCCGTCTGGGGCAAAGCGGGCGTCCCAGATCGTGCCGTTGCGAAAAGTGATTTCGTGGAACGCGGGATTGGTGGTTGCCGCGCGCCCGGCATAGTGACCGAGCACAGCCGCGGCTGCAAGTAGTAATACTCCACCGAGCACTGGTAGAACTCGGCTGCGGGCAGGCTTCGCCGGAGGCACGGCATTCACCGCGACGCTGCTTGACGGCGATGTATCACTGATGGCCTCAAGGGCGAAGCCGGCATCGCGAGCCGATTGAAAGCGCTCCCCGGGACTCTTCTCGAGGCAATGGCGCACAATACGTTCCAGCGCCGGTGAAACGCCGCGATTGGCCTCGCAAAGCTCCGGCGGCTCTTCCTTCAGAATGGCGCTCATGGTGTCGGCCGGAGAGTCTCCCTGGAAGGCGCGCTTGCCCGACAGCATTTCATAGAGAATGGCGCCAAACGCGAAGAGGTCAGATCGCTGGTCCGCCGTTTTTCCTCGCACCTGCTCCGGCGCCATGTAACCCACACTGCCGAGCACCGTTCCCGCCTCGGTCGCGACTTGCATCGTGGGTGCATCGCCGGAGGCGTCGGCTTCGTGTTTGATGAACTTGGCCAGCCCGAAGTCGAGAATCTTCGCGCGGCCGTCATTGGTAAGGAAAATATTCTCCGGTTTGAGATCGCGATGGACGATGCCCTTGTCATGGGCCGCGGCCAGTCCGCGCGCGATCTGCTGCGCGTAATCGATGGCCTTGCGCGAACTGAAGGGCCCCGAGCGCAGGCGGTCGCGCATGGTTTCGCCTTCGAGCAATTCGCAGACTACGTAAGGTGTACCCTTTTCGTCGCCCACGTCGTAGATGGCAAGGATATTGGGATGGTTGAGTGCGGCCGTAGCGCGGGATTCCTGGGTGAAGCGCTGCAAACGCTCCGCATCATTCGAGAAAGACGCGGGCAGGATCTTGATAGCGACGTCGCGATGAAGGCGCGTGTCAAAGGCGCGGTAGACTTCGCCCATACCTCCGGCCCCGAGCGGCGAGAGAATTTCATAGGGGCCGAGTTTAGCGCCGGAGGCGAGAGGCATTGGCGCAACATTATATCTTGCGCCGACAGCTCAGCGAAACGCGAGTGCGCGCAGCTTCGGAGCCGCAAGCGTTCGTTGGGCGCGCTTTGTTGGAGATGGCGGCGAGGTCAAGAGCCTGGGCCACCCTTCTTAGCTCACTGTGCTGGACCCGTCACTCAAAGAATGGTTTGACAGCGAGTGTTAGTCCATGGAGCTTCTGGCTGATTTTTTCAGCCCACTCCGGTGTGGCGGGTACATTCACTGGCGGAACTCCCTGTTCTGTCGTACCCGTCCGTCCTTTCCGGGCGAACTCGACCCAGTTACTCAATCCGCGAAAGTAGGTCCTAAAGACTTCGGCGGGTGATTTCCAATCGGTGAGTGGAAGATCCGCGGGTGGGATGTCGCCAACCATGATCCAAATCCACGGTTCCACGTCAGGGCGGCTCGGGCGAATCATGGAAGAAGAAAACGGCGAAGATACCCCCCACGCCGCCGCCAAAGTACGATTCAAAAACGGCACCGCACCATGGGAACGAGGAGATGTATCGCTCAGCGTCGTCCGCCATTTTGCGGAGCAAAACGGTGTCATGTTCGTCATCGCCGACCATGCTTCCTACCGGGACAAGATCTGCGGCAACTTGCTCGCCCTTATGCTCGATACGAATTGCATCCATGGGTAGGCATTATATGGGCGGATAGCCTGGTCTTTTGATCTCGCTGGCATCACCACGACCTTCGCGCACTTTGCGAAAGGCGGGAATCGGGAATGTCGGGGGCCGTGTGGGGTTCGCTTCGTGCCGCCAACACAAGTCACATAGCGTCGGCAGGATCGCCGCCCACTCCTTCGACAAGCTCAGGGCGGGCTTTCGCAAAAGAAGCAAAGGTGGGGCATCCTCAGTTGTGGTTGCTTCGGCAAAGGTGGGCCGGCCCTGTCAGCTTTCAGCTGTCAGCTTTCAGTTCAAGCAAACCCGACACCATCAGCATCCTTAATTCTTTGCGACGCACGGATCGGCCAGCCGAAAAACTAGTGTAACGTCCCGTCTGTCCCCGGATTTCTTTCCCCAAGAAGAAAGCAGATCGGGCGGCGTTCGGCGAGCCCATTCAGTCTGTGGTGAGCGTAAAGGTATCGGACTGGGACGAATTCGGATTCTCGATCGAAGTCGCGGTGATGGTGATGGAGTTCGGAGTCGGGATTGTGGCCGGGGCCGTGTAGGTGATCGTCGTGGTATCGCCGTTGCCAGAACTGCCGGTGTTGGTGTAGTTGCTCAGCGTGCCGCAGGCCGCCGTGCAGGCGCTTCCGCCGGTGGTTAAAGTCCAGTTCGCTCCCTCGAACTGTCCGTTGTTGTGGCTAATGCCGGCGGTGAAAACGGTTTGGGTTCCCACGGTAATCGTGGTCGGAGTTGTGTCCAGACTCAATTCCGTGGTTTTTTGACCGATGTTGCAGCCGGAAACCGCCGCAAATAGGGCGAGAGACAGGGAAAGTACTCCGGCCTGGCGGGCCCGGCGGAGTGTGCGATTCAGCCGAACGGCGAACAGTTCTGGAGTAATACGACATCCAGCAGATTTCATGACCTCTCCTTTTGACTTTGTGTCTTTGGCGGCGGGGGCTGGCGCATGCGAAGAAGCGACTGCCCCGAGTCTCGACATTCTGCGAGTCCGTTCCTGGATTCGCAAGTTCCGAACTCATCCCCTTTTCCTCCCGCGCCAAGTAATTGGCCTGAAAGAAGAAAGCAGATCGAGCAGGGTTCGCCTCCCGACAAAGTGCGTGGGAAACACCATGCTGCAGGGACGCGATGGCTCTATAGTGCTATTGGCCTTTTTTGCGAACCAGTTTAGGATGGCGCTCAAAATTACTTCGTCTTGGGGGTGGACGCTCGCCCATGAGCTTTGCAGTGCTTGGGAAACGTCTGGTGGTATTCGCATCGTTCGAGTTTGATCTGGCCGCCCTGGAGTTAAAGAAAAATGGCGTTCGGTTGCGACTGGAGGCCAAGCCTGGCAATGCACTGGCTTGCTTGCTCGAAAACGCTGGCCTAGTCGTGGGCCGGGAACACCTGGTTAAACTGCTGTGGCCCGGGGAGTCTCATGGAGACTTCGATCATCGGCTGAATAAAGCCATCAGCAAGTTGCGCTTCGCGCTGCGGGATAGTTCCATCCGGCAGCACTTTATCCAGACCGTGCCGTGCCGCGGATACCGGTTCGTGGCGGAAGCCCGGAGAGTGGAGGCACTCTCAGCGCCGGCGCCAGGGGCTGTTTTGCCGGGCACGTCCGGTCCGCCGGTCAAACTCGATCTGAAAGACGTGCTATCCGAGGTGGCGAGGCGTTACCTGAAAACGGCGCTTGACGCCTGCAACGGAGATAAGAGCAGAGCAGCCATGATGGTGGGACTGACAGACTATGAATCCCTGAATGAATGGCTGGGCCGGTACGGGATTACGCGCGGATAGGCCGGGAGATGGAGTATCCGTTACTTGTTCTTCGCCATTTTGCGGGCGATCTCGGCCATGAGCTTGGGGCGAAGATCGGCGAGCACGCTATCGACGATACTGGCGACATCGTCGGCGGAGTTGGCGGACCCTCCTGCGCGATCTGTTCTGGCGGGTGGCCCGGGCTCTTGATCTCGCTGACATCCCGTTTTGTAGAACCCTCTTTGGGAATGGCGTACACAAACGTCGCCGGGGGTGGGCCAACCTTCAGCCGCTGAAACTTGACTTCATTTTCTGCGGCCTTTATCCTTAACTCTTGCTCCTTGCGGTACTTGCGCTGTCTCCTCTTTGGCTGCGAGGCGCGCTTCCGCGGGCCTGGGGCGACGACGGGGCGCGGAGGTTTCCGATGTTCTTCGAGATCAAAGATCTAGAACTTCATCCGGTAGAGTTTGCGGAGAAGTTTGAGCCGGGGGCGATTGACCTGGGGGCGGACTACCGCCAGATCACGCCGATCGAGAGCAGCGGGCGCGCCGACCTGGTGGAAGAGCATCACGGCAAGAATAAGATAATTCAGGACATCCGCATCAAGGGGCGGCTGGCGACTAGCCTGGAAATGAGTTGCGCGCGCTGCCTGGAAGCGGTGACGCAGGATGTGAAGCGGGAGTTTGATCTGCTGTACCGTCCGCTGGGAACGGATGCCGGGCGGGATGAGATGTCGGTGACCGACGCGGAAGCCGAGATCAGCTATTATCAGGGCGAAGGAATTTTGCTCGACGATGTGGTGCGGGAGCAGGTATTGTTGTCAGTCCCGTTGAAGGTGACCTGCCGCGAAGATTGCAAGGGACTGTGCCCGCACTGCGGCAAGAATTTGAATCAGGAAAAGTGCTCGTGCGCGGTGGAAGTGGAAGAGCCGCGCTGGGCGGCGCTGAAAGACATCCGGGAAAAATTGAGTCATTGAGGAATTTGGTAATCGGGTAAGAAAATTGAGTAATTGAGCAATTTGGTAATTGAGTAATTTAAAGACGCCGAAGCGCAGAGTTTGATTTTAGTTTACTCAATTACCAAATTACACAATTACTAAATTTTTCAGAGGAATCTTAGACCATGCCAAATCCAAAACGTAGACATTCGCAGAAGCGGACCTCGACCCGCAGGGCGCACGATGCTCTGAAGAGCCACTCGCTTTCGGAGTGTCCGAACTGCCACGAGAAGAAGATGCCGCATCGCGCGTGCGTCAAGTGCGGCTATTACAAGGGCCGCGAAGTAGTGGAAGTGAAGGAAGCCAGCTAGACTCCTGCCACCATGCCTAGCGTGATCGCGCTGGATGCGATGGGTTCGGACCGGGCTCCCAAGCCTGAAATCGAAGGTGCGATTCATGCCGCGCGCAGCTACGGGGTGCGCGTGCTGCTGGTCGGTCCCGAAGCCACAGTGAAAGCGGAACTCGACCGCCATCCGGCGGCGTTCCGGCTGCCGATCGAGATTGTCCACGCCAGCGAAGTCATCACCATGGAAGACAAGGCGGTGCAGGCGGTGCGCGCCAAGCGCGACTCGTCGATCCGCGTCGGGCTGCGGCTGGTGCGCGAAGGGCAGGCTGCGGGTTTCGTGACTGCGGGCAACACTGGCGCAGCGATGGCTACTGCGAAGATGGTGCTGGGAGCGCTGCACGGCGTGGATCGTCCGGCGCTGGCGGCGGTTTTCCCGACGGCTCCCGGGACGGCGGCGATATTGCTGGATGTGGGCGCCAACGTCGATTGCAAGCCGCATAATCTGGAACAGTTCGCGGTGATGGGAGAGATTTATTTCCGCTCGATGTTTGGCAGCACGAGGCTGGGCGACCCGGCGTTCGGAAGAAGCATTTTTGCGGCGGCGCGGACTCCGCGGGTAGGATTGCTTTCGATCGGCGAAGAGGAAACCAAGGGCAACGAGCTGACGCGCGAGGCCTTTCAGTTGCTGAAGCGGCTGCCACTGAATTTTGTGGGCAATGTGGAAGGCCGCGACCTGTTCAACGGCCACGTTGACGTGATTGTGGCGGATGGATTTGTGGGGAATGTGGCGCTGAAGATTTCTGAAGGCGTGGCCAACCTGGTGCGCACGGTTTTGAAGGAGTCGCTGAAGTCCACGATCACGCGGCAGGTGGGATACATGCTGTCGCGCAGCGCGTTTTCCGATTTCAAGAAGCGTATCGACCACACCGAATACGGCGGCGCGCCGCTGTTGGGGGTGAAGGGCGTGTGCATCATCACCCACGGATCGTCGAACGCGAACGCGATCAAGAACGCGGTGCGGGTGGCGGCGGAGTTTTCCGAGAGGAACATTAACCAGGCAATCGAGCAGGGATTGGCCGCGCTGCAGGCGGCGACGGCTGATGTAGTGGCCGCTCCAGCGCAGTGACCTTTTCGCAGTGACGTTTCGCGCAATCAACACCATGGAATCAGGCAACGGACACAAGGTCGCATTCATCTTCCCCGGCCAGGGGTCGCAGGCTGTTGGCATGGGGAAAGAGCTGGCGGAGCGCTATCCTATCGCGCGGCAAACTTTTGAAGAAGCCGACGAGGCGCTGGGCTACAAATTGTCGCAACTCTGTTTTGAGGGGCCGGAAGAACAGCTGCGGCTGACCGAGATCACGCAGCCGGCGATTCTGACGGCATCGATCGCGGCGCTGAGAGTGCTTGAGGGCCGGGTTCCGAAGCCGAGTTTTGTCGCGGGGCACAGCCTGGGGGAATATGCCGCACACGTGAGTTCAGGGACGATATCGTTTTGCGATGCGGTGCGGACGGTGCGCAATCGCGGAAAATATATGCAGGAGGCAGTGCCGGTGGGCGTGGGCGCCATGGCCGCGATTTTGGGGATGGATGCGGCGGTGGTTGCTTCGGTGTGCCGGGATGCGGCGCAGGGCGAAGTTTGTTCTCCCGCGAACATTAATTCGCCGGAGCAGATCGTCATCTCAGGCAATACCGCGGCGGTGGAACGAGGCGCGAAACTGGCCGACGAGCGTGGCGCCAAGCGGGCAAAATTGCTGCCGGTTAGCGCGCCCTTTCATTGCTCGCTGATGAAGCCCGCGCAAGATCGTCTGGAGCCGGATTTGAATGCGCTGAAGATGCAGAAGCCGGTCTATCCCGTGGCCTGCAATCTGGAAGCAACGTTGGTCACCGACGACTTACGCGCCCGCACTACCCTGGTGGGCCAGGTAACGGGCTCGGTGAAGTGGGAGCAGTGCATGCGCCTGCTGATTGGCGAGGGCGTGCAGACGTTTGTCGAGATCGGGCCGGGGAAAGTTTTGTGCGGGCTGATGCGGCAGATTGACCGGTCGAAAACATGCGTGAATGTGAGCGATGATGCATCGCTGGCGAAAACGCTGGGGCAGTTCGCGTAAAGTCAGAAGTCAGAAGTAAAAATGCAGAAGTAAAACCGATTTGGTTTTTACTTCTGCATTTTTACTTCTGACTTCTGAATTTTTAGTGAAATTCAAGGTCGCAGGGTGGGGTGCTTACGGTCTTGTCGGTTTTGTTGACGTAGAGTTGGGCGTGTTGGGCGCGATCGTTCACGACTACATCGACAACCACGCCACTTCCTCCGCCGGGACAGTTGCTCTCGCCATAGACTCGATAGCTCTTGATGATGCCCCACTCGCCGCCTGGCCCCCAATCCTGGCGAAACTCGTTCAGAGGATATTGCGCGTGCTTCTGCGGGTGCTGCTTCCATGAGGGATCGTTGTAGTAGACGCCGTAGGCGGTATCGAAATCCTGCTTCTGAAGGGCGGAAAAGAATTTGTCCGCAATATGCTTTTCGGGCCAGAAGCGGTTCCACCAGCCCAGGCCGGCCAGAAACAGGATCAGAACGATGGCCGCAATCATGCGCGCGCGCTTCTTGCGCTCTTTTTCGGGGTGGTACTCCTTGGCGTCGAGCAGGGTCATACGTTTCTAGAATAACAGGAAGAATTGGGTGATTGGGTAATCGGGTGATCGGGTAATTGAAAGACAAGAACGCAGAGATTTTGATCTTTGATCACCCGTTGGCCAGATCACCCGATCGCCCGATTGCTCTAGAGCGTTCGCTTGAATAGCGGAATGGCGATGCCTAGCGTTACGGCGGCGAAGATGGAGAGAAACAGCATGTCGCCCCAGACTGCGGAGAGAGTGGTCTGTTTGAGGAGCAGGCATTTGAAGCCGTCGACGGCGTAGGTGAAGGGATCGACTTTCGCGATGCCGCGCAGCCACGGGGGGAAGGCCTGGATGGGATAGATCGAGCCGCTGGGAAAAAACAGCAGCGTGTTCAGAATGCCGAACATGGCCCGCGGCACCAGTGGATCTTCGATGCGCACCATCAGCAAGAACATCATGGTGTTGAAGGCCAGCGAGGTCAGCACGATCATGATCAGCAGGCCGAACATCGTGACCGGATTAAAAATGGTGCTCACGCCCGAAATCAACGCTCCGATGACGCAAATGATCACGCCCGTCATCACCGCTTTGATCGCGCCCGCGAGGTTCAGCCCGAGCACGAGTTCCAGCTTGGTGATGGGCGTGACCAGGTAGCCTTCGTGCACGCCGCGCGCCTTGTCGTCGATGTAGAGCATGCCTCCGCCGATCATGACGGAGACGAACATCGCCAGCGTGAGCGAGCCGGGCAGAAGATATTTCATGTATTCGATGTAGGGGTAGAGTTCGACAATCGATAGCGCGGTCTGCTGCAAAATGCGCGGCTCGACGGTGGGCTGGTTGAGGGCGTTGGTCAGGTCGGTGAGTTCGGACTCGAGCGCGGAACTCATGAAGTTGTCGCTGTTATCGACGACGAGGGCGATTTGGGGATGATTGTCCTCATAAACGCGCCGGGAAAATTGTGGGGGGATGATGACGGCGCCTTCGATTTTGCCGTTGCGCACATCTTCGACGGCCTTTTTTTCGTCGTCGTAAGGAATCGGGACGAAGGTGCGAATGTTGGCGCGGACCGAGTCGAAGGCCTCACGCACTTTCAGGGCTTGAGTGCCGCCGTCCTGATCGACGATGGCGATGCGGGCGTCGCGAATTTTTCCGCCGAACGCGTTGCCCAGAATGATGAGCTGCACCAGCGGGAAGATCATCGACGCCAGCATCAGCGCCGGCGAACGGAAGAACTTGCGCATCTCGCGCTCGACAATGGCCATGATCCTGTTCATGATTTAGTCCTGAGTCGCGAGTCCCGAGTCGCGAGTCCTGAGTCGCGAGTCGCGAGCTTCGGGCCCAGCGCCCGCCAAGCAATCAAGTCTTTGTAGCTAGTTTGGCTCATATCGTTTCACTCGATCCCGCCCCTCGGAACAAGCCTCTGGACTTACGACTGCAATGGCCGCTGCGGCATCACGAAGGCGTACGCTTTCTGCAGTTCGTCGCGCAACTGGCGTCCGGTATAGTGGACGAAAACGTCGTCCAGCGTGGTGTTTTGCACCGAGAGGGACTTGACCGAAACCCCGGCTGCGACGGCCATCTCGACCAGTTCAGTGGTGGTGCGCGAACCGTTGCCGGTGAGGATGCGATACATTCCGGCACCCTCGTGCTGCACGGAAGTGACATCATCCATGGTGTGCAGGCGCTGCTCCCAATCGTCGGGATAATTGTCGAACTGGGCTTCAATCACGTTCGATCCGGGCACGCTGGCCTTCAGCGCCATGGGCGCATCGAGCGCGACCAGTTTGCCGTGATCGACAATGGCGATGCGATCGCAGAGGCGGTCGGCCTCGTCCATGTAATGGGTGGTGATCAGGATGGTCAGTTGGCGCTGACTTTTGATGTTGCCGAGCATCTCCCACACGGCCACGCGGGAGACGGGGTCGAGGCCCGTGGTGGGCTCATCGAGAAAAAATATTTTGGGATGATGCACCAGGCCGCGCGCGATCTCGAGCCGCCGCCGCATGCCTCCGGAGAGCGTCTTGGTCTGGGCATCGCGCCACTTGGTGAGGTCCACGAGGCCGAGCAATTCTTCGATCGAACGCTTTCTCTCTTTTGCAGGAACGTCGTAGAGCTTGGCGTAAATGTTGAGATTTTCTTCGACGGTGAGGTCGAGGTCGCTGGTGAGGGCCTGCGGGATCACGCCAATGGTACGGCGGACGGCGTCGGGATCGCGGGCAACATCGTGGCCCGCAATGCGAGCGTGGCCCGAGGTGATTGGGATCAGCGTGGTCATCATGCGGATCAAAGTCGATTTGCCGGCGCCGTTGGGGCCGAGCAGGCCGAAGATCTCTCCGTCGGTGACGCTGAACGAAACATCGTCGACGGCGGTGAAGTCGCCGTACTTTTTGACGATGTGGTCAACCTCGATGGCGAGGGGCGTTGCAGCGCCGATGCCCGGTGAGGGCGTGCCGTTCGTTTTGGTTTTTGTGTCGGCTGTCATTATTATCGCTGCTCCGCTTTGGCCGCGCTCTGCGGAGTGTTCTCGCCCTTCAGTTGCGTGGGCGAAACCAGCACCTCGGCGGTCATTCCCGGCACCCATGCGCCTTTGGGATTATCCAACCGGACTTTCAGAACGATGGTGCGGATATCGCGCTTCATTCGGCCGACATCGCGCTGCGTGGCAAAATCGCCTTCGACGCCTTTGAAGAACACTTTGCCGCTGATGATGGTTCCTCCTGGCATGCGAACGCGCAGCACATCTCCGTAACCGATGTGATCGGCGTAAGTTTCCGGGATCGCGGCGCGGGCCCAGGTGTCGGTCAAATCGACAATGGTCACGATGGGCGCGCCGATGTTGACGACTTCCCCTTGCCGCGCCGCGCGCACAGAAACCGTGCCGGTGACCGGCGCGTAGACGTTGGTGTAGCCGAGACGCACCGCCGCCTGATTTTTCTGCGCGATGGCATTTTTGAGATCGGCCTCGGTGGATTGCACCGTGCTCTTGGCGGCACTGGCCTGGTTGGTGCGGGCGATGGCTGCATTCAAACTCGCCTGCGCGGCCTTCACCAGTTCCTGCTGGGCCTGCACGGTGGCTTCCGCCGCTTGCAGGTTGGTTTCCGCTTGCACGCGATCCTGCTCGGATTGCACTCCGGCCTTGGCCAGTTCAATCATGCGGCGGCTGTCGCTTTTGGTGCGGTCGAGCGCGGCCTGGGCCTGCAAGAGTTGCGCCTTGGCGGATGCAAGCATGGCCTTGGCATTGGCCACGTCGCCGGAAGTGGAACCGGAAGTGGATTCTTCGGTGTGCTGCATCTCGGTAACTTTGTTCTGCAGGCTGGAGATGTTGGCGGCAGCGGCGGCTTCCTGCGTCTGCAATTCCGAAGGATCGAGGACCGCGATCAGGTCTCCGGCCTTGACCGGCGTGCCTTCGTCGACGAGCAGTTTCTGAATGCGGCCTTCCACCTGCGCGCTGACAATCACCTGATTCGCGTCGACGGTGCCGATGAGCACCAGGTCTTTGGAGTGGTCGGTCGAGAAAAAATAGTAGACCGCGGCAATCACGAAGATGATGGAGAGAAGAATGAAGAAACGGTTACGAGCGCTCATTTACGTGCTCCTGAGGCCGGTGTGGCGCGGGCACGCTTGCCCGCGACGCCTGAGATGGTTAAGGGCTGAAACAGCGCGGCGGAAATGAAATCGAGAACCGCCGCCCGCCGCTCGGCAATGCGTTGCGGCGTGAGAGGATTGAAGCCGACGATGCGCTGCATCACCGGCGCGCCGCTGAAATAAAAGACGATCATCGCCACCATGGATGGGACGAAGTGTACCGGGTCTACTTTGCGGAAGGCCCCGTCCGCAATTCCCTGATGCAAAAGTCCGCCGACACGCTGGTAGACGGGGCGGAAGTAAGTTTTGACGAGGCGGTCGATATGTACGGACTGGCCTTCGCGGGCGCGCATCATTTCGCGCTGCATGAGCTTGGGATAGATCTGGTTGGAAGCGATGAAATCGAAATAGGCGCCGGCGTAGGCCATAATTTTGTCGCGCGGCGGCAGGTCGCTGTCGAGCGCATGGAAGACTTTTGCCTTCATATCGGAAAATGCGTGGTCGAGGACGGCGCCGTAAAGAGTTTCCTTATCTTTGAAGTAGTAATAGAGGAGCGCCTTGTTGACCCTGGCCTGGCGTGCAATGGCATCGGTGCGCGCTCCGGCGGTGCCCAGTTCGGCGAACTCCTTGGCCGCAGCCCGCAGGATGGCGGCGCGGCTCTCTTCGGGCTTGCCGCGGGAACCCATGCGAGGAACGTTGCGGCGGGTTGGTCGAGCTGGAGTCATTTCCTAATTAACCAGTTAGTTAGATGGTAGCAGGCGGGGGGCGCTGTTGCAAGCAGTGGTTAGTGGATAGTGGTTAGTGTTTGGCGCAGCCGAACCTTCAGGACGCTTTCGATGAGACGGCTTCTGACTTCGTTAAGGCAAAACAGGTTTTGCTATCCACGAACCACTGAACACTAGCCACTGACTTCCGCTGCGGGCCGAAGCCGCGGTTCATGTCCCAGAGGGGATAATGCGGCAGAGTGCCGGCCGGATCGTGGACGAAGGCTTCCGTCTGAATTACCAGATCCCGCTTGCGCTGGCGGGCCGCAGATCCAATGTCGAGGCGGCCGAGGGCCGGAGTCTGGGCACCGGCGCGGGTGGTTCCGGGAGGCGGTTTCAGTCCGTCAGACAGCTCGGCTCTTTTCAGCAAAGTCGTCAGCGATTCCCGAAGTTCTTTGGTTGAGGCGCCAAAGCGCTTCTTCCATCTTTCCTCAATGTCGCGCGTGCGACTGAAATACTCATGCTGCGCCTTGATGCCCGCTTCGGACAGGCGCACGAACTTTCCACGGCCGCGTGCAGGATCTTTTTCGACGACGATGTAGGGCTTGTGCTGCCAGCCAATGCCGGCGGTCTCTTCGGAACAGCCGGTGCGTTTGGGAATCTCCGTTTCAGGGATGGGCTCGTCACTGAGAACGCGGATCGCATTGGCGGATAGCGAAATCGGCGTTGCGGACTCGCGTTCGAAATCGAGCGCGAAGGCGAGCAGCACTCGGGAAAGCAGCACGGGCAGCGGCAGGCCATCTTCGGCAGGCGATTTCCGGGGCCCGAACTCAGGCAACTTCAGAAGCGCAACGGGCAGGCCTTGCGGCAATTCGAGGTCGATCTGGCGCTCGATTGCTTCCAGGGAGCGGCGCAACCTGGTCGCGTCGTCGCCGAAGCGCTTCGACCAGCGAGCGTCGATTTCCGTGATCAGGCCGGGCCAGATTCTGACGGCGGTTTCACCGCTGGGCGTGAGCCGAACCGGCCAATCGGCGTGAATGCCTCGACCGCTGCCGAAGCCGGGGCGCTTTCCGGGCTGCAGCGCAACGACGCCCCAGCGTTCGAGGCAACCAAGCCCGGCTGTGGCGCCGGCCTCGGCAGTGAGCGCGCGCGAAGCGAGGGTTCGAACCGAAACTGGTCCATCGGCCACAAGTCGCGCATCTACGTGCAAGGCTATTGACTCGGGCACAGCGCGTCCGATTTCTCCCGAGGGAGTGAGCGGATACGTCCCCACGCCGGACGGCAAATTTGTATTCGGCTTCTCGGATTCTGTAGCGCTGTATCCCGTGGATGGTCAGGGCGCGGAACGCCCGGTTCCGGGCATCCATCCTCGCGAGACAATCTTTTCTGTGTCACCTGATGGACGCACTGCCCTGGTTGGGGCGCTCTTTGGCTCCGCCGTAGATGTGATGCGGGTGGATCTGGCCAGCGGCCGCCGCGAGTTGTTCAAGAAAATAGGACCATCCGATCCAGCAGGGGTTCTGATGGTGGATGTGCTGTTCAGTCCCGACGGCCAGTACTATGCCTATTCCTACTACAGCGGGCTGAGCCAACTGTATTTGGTGGAGGGATTGCGCTAGGGAAAAGCGGAAGGGCGGCCATTCGGGGTCGAAAACTGGGTAGTGGTTAGTGGGCAGTGGGTGCGTGTTGGTTCAGCCTGAAATGGACAGAGGGCGGTCAGGCTGCCATTTCTTTCAATGGCCGACAAGTGATAATGTTCCTTTCAGAGGCCAGCCGGTCTTCTTTCATCGTCGATAGGGGATTCTTTGCCGCGATTGGGTGTTCAAATTCTTGGGGTTGTAGTGCTGGCGGCGCTGGTGGCCACCGGGGCTGCTTCGCAAACGCAAAAAGCGCGCGATCCAAAAGCAGGCTCTGCCAAGGCGGGGGCCGTGGTGACCAGCGTGAAAGTGGTCCGCGAGCACAATCTTCCGGCGATTGAAATTGTATCGACGCAGCCGGTTGTGCCGACGATTCAGATGCTGGATTCGCCTCCGCGGCTGGTGATCGACCTGGCGAACGCGGAGATGGGAATCCAGCGCAAGCGAATCCCAGTGCAGCAGGGGAACATTCTCACCGTCCGCGCCGAACAATACCAGATTGAGCCTCCGCTGATGAGGATTGTCGTCAACCTGCTGGTGCCGCTGGGCTTTTCGTGGGACACAGCGGGGAACCGGCTGATGGTCCGGCTGAAACCTGCGGAAGATTCGACGGCCGCCAACAAGGAGCCTGCCGAGCCTGCAGCCAAAGAGCTGGCGTTGATACCCGCGGCCAAACTGGCGTTTGTGCCCGTGAGCAACGGTATTGGGGAAGTGGCATTGGGGAGCAACGGCGTCGCCAACGGAACGTCTCTGACCGCGGGCAACGAGACGCTCGTGTTGCGGCTGACCCGTGGAGGGGAAGTTCGCGTCTGCCCGGGAAGCACAGTTTCGGTGACGCCTTCGAAGAGCGCGAAAGACCTGATGATTGGGATGAGTACGGGCGCGCTCGAAACCCATTACACGCTGGGGGTGGCGGCGGACCAGGTCGTGACTCCGGATTTCCGGATCCTGTTCGCGGGGCCGGGCGAATTTCACTACGCGATCAGCACCGACTCCCGGGGAAATACTTGCGTGCGCGGCCTCAAAGGGAACACGTCATCGGCGATTGTCTCGGAGTTGATCGGCGACCGCATCTATCAGGTCAAACCCCGGGAGCAGGTGGTATTTCGGTCGGGGCGGCTGGATAAAGTGGATGGCGATATTCCCGCAGACTGCTCTTGCCCGGCGCCGGTCCCGGTGGTTCCGGTGACGCGAACGGATGCAGC
The DNA here is from genome assembly GCA_963715875.1 of uncultured Acidobacteriaceae bacterium. Taxonomy (GTDB): domain Bacteria; phylum Acidobacteriota; class Terriglobia; order Terriglobales; family Acidobacteriaceae; genus Sulfotelmatobacter. The sequence continues at coordinate 785,420 of OY970281.1, forward strand.
GCCAGCGGCGCCGACCATTGAGCCGCCGGCAACGTCAGACCCGGGAGGCAAGCCGGTTGGGGGCGGACACGAAACCGATCCGCTGCCGCCTTCAAAGCCGGATGACGTTCACATTAAGGTGGAAGCTCCGCTGGTTTTCCGTGCCGGGGAACAGCCGGCGGGTGCGGCTCTGGCAACGGCAGCGCCTGTCCCGCCGACGACGGCGACGGAACCGGCAGCGCGGCCGGTTCCGGTGGAGACGCAGGTACAGCCGCCTCCGCCGCCCGCACAAACTCCGGCGCAGCCGAAATCTCCGCCACGGGGATTCTTCCGGCGGGTGAAGGGATTCTTCACTTCCATCTTCCGCTAAGCCGCCTCGCGCTCTCGCCGGCGACGGCTGAGCGGGGGTGAGTTGCTTAACCGCGATGGATGACCTTGCGCAGCGGTTCAACTTTCTCGCGCAGGTTGTCGGCCAGATCGGCGCCGCGCTCGGCTGCGTCGCGCACGCGCTCTTTGGCATCCTTCACGCGGTCGCGCGCTTCTTCGGTCCAATCCTGCACGGTGTCGCGGGCATCTTCGTAGCCGCGTTTCAGATCGCGGCGGAATTGCTTGCCGGTTTTTGGGGCGAGGGCAAGCGCGGCGAGCGCTCCGGCGCCGAGTCCAATCAGGAAAAAGGTGACGGCGGTTCCAACGGTATTGCGGTCGGAAGATTCATAACGTCCAAAGACCATATTTTTGCCTCATTTCGTGGCGGAAAGGTCAGTTTCGCGTTTCCGGCGATGCCGAGCACGAGCACGGGAAGCGGAAACTTGGAAACGGGCCGGGCTAGTTCCGCTCCGGCCGTGACCTCGCCAACCCAATTCTAGTCCTCTGCCGGGGGCATCGGGAATCGATTCCCGGGCAGCGGAAACAAGTCTACTTACGATGAATGCAGGTTCGGGAAGGTTTCCTTTCGCTGCAGCCGCGTGTAAAATAAATAGTTAGCTCTTGTGCGGCGGAAAGCCTGTCGGTCCTGTGGCGCCCCCTCGGTGCCGTGGGGTTGCTCTAGTCGGGTCTTTCGCCGGTTCAGCAGACCCGGATATTTTCTAAGGAGATTTTTCCCAGCGATGTCGATCCCTGCCACCCAAATGCGTCCCGGCATGATCATCAAGCACAACAATGATCTGCACTCCGTATTCAGCGTCGAACACCGCACGCCCGGCAACCTGCGGGCCTTCATCCAGGCAAAGCTGCGCAACCTGCGTACCGGCGCCATGTTCGAGCACCGCTTCCGCTCGCCCGATCCCATCGAGAAGGTCAACGTGGACGAAGTCGACATGCAGTTTCTCTATGCCGATGGCGACAACTTCTACTTCATGGACACCTCGAACTACGAGCAGACCCACCTGACCAGAGAAATTCTGGGCGGCGCCGTGGATTACCTGATCGCCAACCTAGAAATCAAAGTAGAGTTCTTCGACGGCAAGGCCGTGGGCATTGAGCTGCCGCAGACCGTGATCCTGACGGTGACCGAGACCGAGCCGGGGCTAAAGAGCGCCACCGCATCGAGCGTAACCAAAGCTGCGAAGACCGAGACGGGGCTGGTGGTGCAGGTGCCTCCGTTCATCAACGAAGGCGAGAAGATCAAGGTGGATACGGCCGAGGGCGTGTACCTCTCGCGCGCGCAATAGCACACACTCACAAAGCGATGTCATCCTGAAGCCGTTGTCATCCTGAAACCGATGTCATCCAGAAATTTGTCATCCTGAAGCCCGCGCACTTTGCGGGCTGAAGGATCTCGGTCTCCACTGCCCTGAGCTTGCCGAAGGGATCTCCGTACCCCCCGGGCCCACACACACTTGTCATTCCGACCGGAGCCGGAGCGAATGCGACGGCGGAGTGGAGGAACCTGCTTTTCCCCGCCACGAGGCTCCGCTCCTCACGCTGGACGGCGCATTGAGAGAGCGGGCGGGTGAATTGAAACTGGATGTGCTGGAGGCCGGAAGCCGATGAAGTCCTACAGTTATTCTGAAGCGCGAGGAAATTTTGCGACCGTGCTCGACGAAGCCGAGCGGGACGGGGCGGTGGAAATTCGCCGCCGCGATGGGACCGTGTTCCGCATTCTTCCCCTGCGATCTGGCGCTGAGGGAGGGCAAATCTTCGCTGCGCGGAAGGTCATTGTACTGGCGGGCGCGCCGTACGGGCGCACTCCACCTCGGTAACTTGCTGGGGTTACTAGGCTCTCTTAGTCTGAATATGTATGTCTTTGCGCTGCCTGCTGTTTTCGTCCAATAAAGAGATGGTGGAACCGATCTGGGAGGTCCTCACCGAGCTCGAGATCGAGGGAGAGTTCTGCGAGAGCGCGGTGGATGCGGTGGGGAAAGTTTCCACGCAGTTGTACCAGATCGTGATTACGGACTGGGATGATCAGCCCGAGGCGGCGTATTTGCTGAAGGCGGCAAGGGACTTGAAGGCGGCGCAGCGTCCGCTGATCCTGGCGATGGTGGGCGAGGATGCGCGGTTGCCGGAGGCGTTGCAGGCGGGAGCAAACTCAGTCCTGATAAAGCCGATTCGCGCCAAGCAGGTGCGGGACACGATGACCACGGCTTGCCAGCTACTGAAGGCGAAGCAGCGAGCGACAGCGGCGCAACCGAGTGCGGGGCAAACGACGGCGGCGCCAGAAGCGAGGGCGGCGGCAGCGGCAGCGGCGGGCGGGTCGATGTCACCGGCCTTGGCGGCACGTTCAGTGGGGCAAATGCCGGAAAATACCTTCCGGGCAGGAGAGTTTCTGCAGTCGGCGAATTCCCCGCCGGGCTTGCAATTCGACACAGAATCAGGGTCGGACGTGCAAAAATCGCTCGACCAGGCGCAACTGGCGGAAGTGGACGCGCTTACCGACCTCGAGCCTACGGCGGCGGCAGTGCAGGAAGCGGTGGTGAGTTCCGCGGCCGCTGAGCCAATGGAAGATACGGAAGTTCGGAAGCCGCTGACGGGATGGGCATCCTTGCAGGAACGGCTGGAGAAAGCTGCGCCATCCAAGCCAGTGGAGCAGGATTCCGGGAACGCGTTGCTCTCGTACGGAGACACGCCGTCTTATTCGGGGGCCGCTCCGAAGATCGAAGAGGGAGCGTTCACCCACGAGGCGCCGGCTCCGACAATAAACGCGTGGCAACCGCCGCCGCCGGAAGCGGTGAGCGCGGTTGAAGAAGCGGCGGACGAGCCAGAACAAGAAATTGTGAAGCCCCAGCGGCCGCGATCGAAACGGAGCCGGATCGTGCTGGCGGGAATCGTGGCGGCGGGTGTGGTGCTGGCTGCGGTACCGCAGACCCGGCAGAACATACGGATGCTCGGGGCCTTGGCGGTGCGGGCAGGCGGGACGTGGTTGAATCCTCCGCCAGCGCCGTTGCCGAAGGCTGAAGTGCTGCATGACAGCTTTGGGCAGTCAGGGGACGAATACAAGTTGCCGGCGACGGCAAATATTCCGGATGCGACGACGGATCCATCGCAGATTCAAGTGGTCCCGGTAGTGGATCCGACGGCAAAGCCGGACAAGACCGCGGACGGCAGTGGCGGGCAGTCGGGGGAGAATCCCGATGGTCAGGTGAAGGATGCAGGTTCGGGGAGTGCGGCTGGGGTTCCGGCAGTGGCGCCTGCGGTTCCGGTTGCTGCTTCTGAGCCGCCGGCAGCGCAGGTTAGCTCGCCAGCGCCGCAAGCTGCGCCCCCTCCGGCAAGGCCGGCGGTGGTTCCGCTGCAGGTGGCTGCGGGAGGTACGCTTGGGTCTGGGGCCTTGCGTACGATCGGAGCGAATGGTGGAATTCCGTCGAGCTTGAAATCGCAGATGGCTCCAGCGGCGCCGGCGGCGGGCGGGGCGATGCCTCCCGAAGCGGCGATGTCGTCGATTGAGCCCGTGAACTTGCCGGAATCGGCAGTGCTGGAACTGCTGACGGAGCCGGTGGAGGCGCAGTATCCGGCGGCAGCGATGGCCACCAAACAGCGCGGGAAATGTGGTGCTGCAGGTACTGATCGGCAGGGATGGAGCGGTGCAGGACGCGAAATTTTTGCAGGGATCGCTGGTGTTTGCGCGGGCTGCCATCGATGCCGTGAAGCAATGGCGGTTCAAGCCGTATTCCATGAATGGCAGGGCGGTAACGGTGCAGAGCGTGATTACATTGAATTTCAAGCCCCCGGCGTAGTGGTGACGAATCGAGGGTTAAAGCGTCCTACTTGTTGAGTGGACCGCAACGGCTTGACGGATCACTGGTAACCACTGGAATACGAGCAGCCACGGGGTCGGAAACAGCATCTACACGATATAATGAAGAAAAGCTCCTCAGGGAAAATAAGGCCTTTCCCGGAAAATGAAGACACGGATGTCCATGAAAATTAAAGCGGCGGTTCTGGTTGCGTCCTTTGCGATGCTGTTGTTTATGGTGGTGGGATCGATGGGCGGGGTGCATGCCTCGTCGAACGACGGCTCGTACCGGCAGATGCAGGTGTATAGCGAGGTATTGTCGCGCGTACAGAGCGAGTACGTGGAAGACCCCAACATTCCGAAGGTGACGGACGGGGCGCTGCACGGGTTGGTCGAATCGCTGGACGCGAACTCGAGCTATCTGACTCCGGCAGCCTACAAGGCGTATAAGGCTCACAAGGCCGAGGCGAAGGGCGAGATTGGGGCAACGGTTTCAAAGCGGTTTGGATACGCGGACGTGGTGTCGGTGCTGCCAGGTTCGCCGGCAGAAAAGGCGGGGATCGAGGCGACGGACATTTTTGAGTCGATTGAAGGGCAGAGCACGCGCGACATGTCGCTGCCGGAGATTCACGCCGCGCTGGCAGGAGCGCCAGGGACGACGCTGAATGTATCGGTGGTGCGGGCGCGGAGAGCGGAGCCGCAGAAGATGACGATCACGCGGGACCTGGTGACGATCCCGCCGATTTCGGACAAGATGCTGGAAGAAGGCATCGGCTATGTGAAAGTGGACGCGCTGACCAAGGGCAAGTCGCAGGAGATTGCGGCGAAGATCAAGTCGCTGGAGAAATCGGGTGCGAAGAAGTTGGTGCTCGATTTACGGAACACGTCGGATGGTGAAGTGAGCGAAGGCGTGGCCACAGCGAATCTTTTCCTGAATCACGGGACGATTACTTATCTGCAGGGGCAGAAATTTCCGCGGCAGGCATTCAATGCCGATCCGGCGAAGGCAATTACCGCGCTTCCGGTGGCCGTGCTGGTGAATAAAGGGACGGCGGGAGCAGCCGAGATTGTTGCGTCGGCGCTGCTCGAAAATGCGCGCGGCGACGTGGTCGGCGACAAGACATTCGGCGACGGCTCGATCCAGAAAACCATCGACCTGCCCGATGGCGGAGCGCTGATTCTTTCGGTGGCGAAGTATTATTCGCCCAGCGGGAAAGCGATCCAGGACACCGCTGTGACTCCGAACGTGCTGGTGGCCGACGATAGCGACAATGCGGTCTTCGACGATAGCGAGGAACCGGCTGCAAAAGAGCCAGACGCCAAGCCCAAGAACACGGAAGACGATCAGTTGAAGAAAGCGGTTGAGGTGTTGAAGAGCCGGGCGAGTTAAGGGCTTCCAGAGTTACGAATTTGATCGCGCACCGTGAGGTGCGCGATTTCTTTTAGCCATCCGTTTATTTCAGCGGCTTCATCTACAATTCCTGATACATGCAACGTGCGCGAATAGTCACGGGAGAACTGTGATCACGTATTGGCTGACTTCGCTGGCAGCGCTATCCCTGGTGTCGGTGTTTGCCGTCCAGACTCTGCATCAAGTTTTCAGAAAGCCAGAGGCTGCCGCCGGGCAGCCCGCCAAATGGGATGTGCCGCCGCAGGAACTCGGCGGTTTCAGCTATTGGGGACTGGCGCTCATCAGCGCGCTGAGTTTGTTCGTCGAAATGCTGATGATCCGTTGGGTTTCCTCCGAAGTGAGAATCTTCGCTTATTTCAAGAACCTCGTGCTGGTCGCCTGCTTTCTGGGATTTGGCCTGGGCTACTATCGCTGCCGGCGGGGGGTGCAAGTGATGGCGCTGATCGCACCGTTGTTGCTGCTTACGGTCATCTTGAACGCTCCCGTTTCCCCACTGCGCGGAGTGCTGGCGGGACTGCCCGCGTTGATCGGCGACGGTAATGAGGTTCATATCTGGGGAGGAAATGCGCTGCCCACAACATGGCGCATTTTGTTTCCGATCCTGATCATCGTGGCGTTGTTTACGGTGGTGGCCACGACGTTTGTTCCGTTCGGCCAGCGCGTGGGCTGGTACTTGGAAAATGCGCCCAACGGCGTGGCCGCGTACAGCGTGAACGTGGTTGCGAGTCTCGCGGGAATCGCCATCTATACCTTGCTGTGCTTTCTCTATCAACCGCCATGGGTCTGGTTTCTCATGGCAGGGATCCTGGCCGTCGCGCTGTTCCGTCGTAACCGAAAAGCGTGCATCAGCCTGGGCGCGACGTTCCTGGTGTGCGTGATCTTGCTGGCGCTTCCGGAGGATCGCGGAGAGCAGACCTATTGGTCGCCGTACCAGAAGCTGACGATGATTCCGGTGAGCGAGAAAGACGGCGAGATCACAAGTTACAGCCTGCTTACCAACGACGCGTGGTATCAAAAAATTGTGGACTTGTCGCCGGAGTTTGTGAAGCGCCATCCGAAGGAGTTCGGCGCGCACCCGGTGGAATGGAATTCCTATAACCTGCCTTACCACTTTTATCAGTCTCCGCCATCGGTGCTGGTGTTGGGCTCGGGCATGGGCAACGATGTTGCTTCCGCGTTGCGAAATGGCGCAGGCCGCGTGGTGGCTGTCGAGATCGATCCGCTCATCCTGAAACTCGGGCGCCAGCTTCATTTCGAGCATCCTTACCAGTCGCCAAAAACCGAAGTGGTGCTCGACGATGCGCGCAGCTATGTGGAGAACAGCCACGAAAAATTCGATCTCATTGTTTTTTCGTTGCTCGACTCGCACACCACGGCTTCGCACTTCACCAACATCCGCATCGACAATTACGTGTATACGCGTGAAGCGTTGCGAAAAGCGCGGGAACTGCTGAAACCCGACGGGTTGTTCGTCGTGAAATTTCAGGTGGACGTTCCGTGGATTTCGGGGCGGCTGTTCGGACTGATGCAAGACGCGTTTGGCCGGGATCCGATTCAGTTCCAGGGCAGCGAAGGACGCTTCGATACTTCCGGGCGCTTTTTCATAGCGGGCTCGCCGGAACGGATCGAGAGGGCGATGGCGGATCCAGCGCTGGCCACCTATGTGAAAGACCACGCCAAAATGCCCAGAGAGCGGGCGCCCCTGACCACCGACGATTGGCCTTATTTCTACCAGCATGAACCGGGCTTGCCGTTGAGCGTGATTCTGGTGTCGGTTGCAGTGCTGGCTGTGTTTGGATGGTTGCTGCGGCGAACCAGCATGGAAGGGGCGTCAATCGATCTCCATTTTTTGCTGCTGGGCGCAGGGTTCATGCTGCTTGAGGTGCAGATCGTCAGCAAGATGGCACTTCTGTTTGGCACCACGTGGGTCGTGAATTCGATCGTGGTGGCGGGGATTCTGTGTCTGATTGTGGCGGCGAATCTGATTTACGACAGGTTCCGCGGAATTCCTTTGCCGGCGGCTTATGGGGGTTTGGTCCTTTCGCTGCTGGTGATGTTTGCGATCCCAAGAGAGTGCCTCTTCTTTTCCTCGCTGGTGGCCCGTGTGCTGGTGGCGACGCTGGTGCTTTGCACTCCGGTATTCTTCGCGGGAATTATTTTTGTCTCCAGTTTTGCCCGAGCGAATTTCCGGGGAAGCGCGCTGGGGGCGAACCTGTTCGGAGCGTTGCTCGGGGGCCTGATGGAATCGCTCTCGTTGTGGTTCGGCCTGCGCTCGTTGGCGATTCTTGCGGCAATTCTGTATCTGGGCTCTGCGATTTTCCTGAAGTGGCAGCCGCGTACCGCGAACCATGCCGGTTAGCGGCTCTGCAGCCGTCCTGCTATCCTGAATTCATCCGCCATGAAGTCGCTCTATGAAGATCTTCCGCCGGTCGAGATTGCCGGGCGGAAGTTGGTGGGCCGGGTATTGTTTGGCCTGCTGGTGCTGGTCTCCGCGTTGGTGGGAGCGGTTGCAGGGCTGTTGCTGGTGTACACCACTGACCTGCCGCAAGTAGAGGCGCTGGAGACCTACCGTCCGAGTTCAATCACCGAATTGTATGACGACCATGGGCGGGTGATTGGATCGTTCGCGCTGCAACGGCGCGTGGTGGCGGGCTACGACGATTTCGCTCCGGTGCTGCGGGACGCGCTGGTCTCGATTGAAGACAAGGATTTCTACAAACATTCGGGGATCAACTTCTGGCGGATTGTGGGTGCGGCCTACCGCGACATACAGTCGGGCGGAAAGGTGCAGGGCGCGTCGACATTGACCATGCAACTGGCGCGGAATCTGTTCTTGTCGCCGGACCGGTCATTCCATCGCAAGGTGCAGGAGGCGATGCTGGCGATCCAGATCGAGCGGCGCTTCACCAAGCCGCAGATCTTCACGCTGTATGCCAACCAGATTTTTCTAGGGCATGGAGTGTACGGCTTCGAGGCTGCCTCGGAATTTTATTTCAGCAAGCCGGCCAAAAAGCTTACGCTGGCGGAAGCCGCGCTGCTGGCGGGTCTGCCCAAGGGGCCGGGGATTTATTCTCCCATCAACCATCCCGACCGCGCTTTGAAGCGGCGGAACCTGGTGATCAATGCCCTGCTTGAAGATGGCAAGATCACCGCGGCACAGGCGGCGGACGCGCGGTCGGCACCGCTCGTGTTGCATCTCGCGCACGATCCGAATTCGCTGGCGCCCTATTTCGTGGAAGAAATCCGGCGGTACCTGGAGAACAAATATGGGGCCGACCAGGTGCATGAGGGCGGGTTGAAGGTCTACACATCGCTGGACGTCGATCTGCAAAAGGCCGCGAACCAGGCGGTGCTGGATGGTCTGGCGGCGTATGAGCGGCGGCATGGGTGGAAGGCAAATCTGGAAAACGTGGTGGCGGAAGGAATCGCGATTGATAAGTACGCGCACCCTGATTGGGATGACGAGCCAGAAGTTGGCGGCTACGTGCATGCGCTGGTGACCTCGGCGGGCGTGGGGATTGCGACGGTGAAGTTCGGACGTTACGCGGCGGCGCTTAGTCAGGCGGATGTGGCGTGGACGCAGGGTAAAATACAGAACCTGCTGCGGACGGGCGACATTTGCTACGTGAAGATTCTATCTTTGACCGCGAATGGGGCGGCGCGCGTGAGCCTGGAGCAGGATTCGGGCGCGCAAGGGTCGTTGATTGCAATTGACAATGCGACTGGCGGAATCAAGGCGATGGTGGGCGGGCGGGACTTCAGCGAATCGAAATTCGATCGTGCGACGCAGGCGTTGCGGCAGGTGGGATCGTCCTTCAAACCTTACGTTTATACGACGGTGATCGATAAGGGAGGAAGTCCGGACGACACGATTCTGGATGAGCCGGTGACGTTTGAGACGGGATCGGGACCGTACTCGCCTCATAACTATGACGAAAAATTTGAGGGGATCATTACGTTGCGACGGGCGCTGGCGCAGTCGCGGAATATTCCCGCGCTGAAGCTGGCGGCGAAGGTCGGCATCAAGAGCGTGATCGATACCGCGGAGCGTTTTGGAATCACCGCGAAGCTGCCGCCGTACCTGCCGGTGGCGCTGGGCGCGGCCGAGATCACGTTGATGGAACAGACCTCGGCATACAGCGTGTTTCCAAACGATGGCGTTCGAGTGACGCCGCGCTACATCACCAAAGTGACGGATTATGAAGGGCGGGTGCTGGAGGAAGATTATCCCGATGTGAAAGATGTGATCAGCATGCGCACTGCGCGAGTGATGACGGCGATGCTGCGCGAGGTGGTGCTGCACGGGACGGGAGTGGCGGCGGCGAAGATGCCTTTCCCCGTGGCGGGGAAGACGGGCACGACCAACGATTTTACCGATGCGTGGTTCGTGGGATTTTCGCCGACGATGACTTGCGGAGTGTGGATTGGGTTCGACGAGAAGAGGTCGTTGGGAGCGAAGGAAACCGGGGCGCATGCAGCTTTGCCGATCTGGATGAATTTTATGAATGCGGCGATGGCGGGCAAGGATCCGGGACAATTTGAGGCGGCGCCGGAGGTTCCGGTGACCGTGGTGCAGAAGGTGGATACTCCGGATACGGTGGTGGGAGCGGATGAGACGCATTAGTTCGCCGGAACGCAAGGTTTTTCCGAGGTGGTGAGACGCGGGCGAGGCGCCCGCGCTACGTATATGAAGTCTTTGTTCAAATTTGCGATGCTGGCGCTGGTGCTGGTGGTGGTGGCTTTGGTGTCGGCGTTGACGGCGATGCGGTTTGCGATCCACGGGCAGGAGGTTCAGGTGCCGGCGATTGTGGGCATGACCCCTGCGGAAGCGGAACGCACGGTGGCCGCGCTGGGATTGCAGATGGAAGTGCAGCGGCAGTATTACAGCCCGCAGATTCCGGAGGGGCGGATCATGACGCAGTTGCCGCTGCCGGGGGCGAAGGTGCGGCGCGGCTGGCAGGTGCGCGTGGCCGAGAGCATGGGGCCGCAGCGAGTTGCAATTCCGGATGTGACGAAGCAGAGCGAGCGCGCGGCGGAGTTAAATATCCGTCGGCGGGGGCTGGAAGTGGCGTCAACGGCGGAGATGCAGATGCCGGGAACGGCTGCGGACCAGGTGTTGGCGCAGAGTCCTCCGGCAAATGCGAGCCAGGTGGCGGCGCCGCGGACGAGTTTGCTGGTGACGGTGGCGGCCGATCCGCCGGCTTATGTGATGCCGAATTTTGTGGGACAGAGTTTGGGCAACGCGAGTCGTGCGGTACAGGACGCGGGGTTCAAGTTGGGGACTGTGAGTATGGCCGCGATTGTGCCTGTAGGGGCTCCGACGCAGCCTTCCCCGGCGAGCGTGATCGTCGTGCAGACGCCGGCAGCGGGAGGGAAAGTGGTCGCGGGGGCGGTGGTGAATTTTGAGGTTCGGTGAGAAGGAATCGGGGAGAGAGGAGCTGTGAGGGTGAGAAGCGGCTACCAGTCTGCTCCTCCGTGGAAGAGCGGCCCTTCAGGGCCGCGTTAGCTGTCTAGAAATTTGTCTGGCTTCAGCCCCGGTGGTCGCATGGATAGTAAGTCCGCTCTACGTGCTGAGATCAGAATTTTTCGAGAATGGCGGCAAAGAAACCGTCGCAGGGGTGGACGCCGGGCAGAGTGCGAAGATAGGGGCCGCGGGTCAACGATGATGGGTCCGGCCAGAGTAGTTTTCCTTCTTGTTTCAGTCGACCCAGTTCGGTGCGGCAGTCGAGGATTCGAAATGATGAGTTCTTTTCCAGCGCGCCTTCGATGACGTCTTCGTTTTCCTCTTTTTCCAGAGAACAAGTTGAGTAGATGAGGCGGCCGTTGGCGGCGAGTTGCGCCATGGCGGAGCGGAGGATTGCGATTTGGCGCGCTTGCAGGTCGCCGAGATCGGCGAGAGCGAGACGCCATTTGATTTCCGGATTGCGAGCGAGAGTGCCGGTGCCGGAGCAGGGGGCGTCGGCGAGGATGCGGTCGAATTGTGTGTGAAGGGAAGGGTGCGTGCGTCGGCGGCGATGACGGAAATGTTCGCTGTCGAATCGTGACCGATCAGCTTGCGCAGCAGGCGGGCGCGATGAGGATGAAGATCGAGGGCGACGATCTCGGCCTGGGGATTAGCGTCGGCGAGGGCCGCGGTTTTTCCTCCGGGCGCGGCGCAACAATCGAGAACGCGTGTGCCGTGGCCGACGAGGGCGGCGACTAGTTGGGAGGCTTCATCTTGAATGGCGCAGAGTCCGGAACGGAAAGAGGTGGTGGCGGTAATTTCTCCGTGGAGAACGCGGCATGCGGACGCGAGGAATGCGCCGGGGGCTAGTTCGATGCCTTCCGCTTCGAGTTGGGCTGCGGCTTCGGGACGGCGGAGACGGATTGTAGTCGCGGGAATTGTCTGGTCGTGTTGGCAGATGCGGAGAGTGGCGTCGAGGCCGTAGGACGCGGTCCAGCGCTCGACGAGCCATTGGGGATGGGCGCTGCTGGCGGCGAGAGTTTCGAGCGATGTGCCATCGAGTGTGTGGGGCGCGGCTGGCGTAGCGGAGAGCTTGCGTAGAACCGCGTTGACGAAGGGAGCGGCGGAACGCTTGCGGGCGCGCTTAACCAGTTCCACACTCTCGTGGATGGCAGCGCGGGACGGAACGCGAGTGAGCCAGCGAAGTTGATAGAGTGCGAGGCGGAGGGCGGTGAGAATTTCAGAATCGAGTTTGGCGAGGGGCTGCGCAGAAGCTTTGGCGATTTCGGAATCGAGAAGAGATCTCCAGCGGAGGACTCCCATGACGAGTTCGGTTAAAAGCGAGTGGTCGATTGTGCTGAGGCGGTTCGAGGTTACGGAGTGGAGGAGTTCGGGGGCGTAAGAAGATTCGCGGTCGATGCGCAGAAGGATGTCGAAGGCAGCGGCGCGGGCGGGCGAGACGGGGTGCGGTTGGGATTTCACTGGGGACAGTATGACGGATGGGGCGGTTTCGTGCAGCGCGGGAGCAAAAGCAGGTTCCTCCACTGCGCTCGCTATCGCTCGCTTCGGTCGGAATGACAAGTCTTTTTGGGCTATCGCTCGCTTCGGTCGGAATGACAAGTCTTTTTGGGCTATCGCTCGCTTCGGTCGGAATGACAATCTTTTCAGTTGTCGCCCGCTTCGGTTGGAATGACAAATTCTTTGAGCGATTGCTCGCTCTCAAACGGAGCTATGGGCCTAGCTTTTCGCCGTGTTGGAGGTGGTAGCCGCGGAGGAAGTCGGGGGCGGTTGTGCGCTTCTTGCCTTCCAGTTGAAGGTCGAGAAGTTCGAGCGCGGTGTGCTGGCCGCAGCCTACAAACAGGCGCTCGCCTTCGGATTTCAGTTCGGAGATTGGCAGGGTGCGATCGAGGGCAGTGGCCCTCCAGACTTGGAGGTTTTTGCCACGGAATTTTGTGTGTGCGCCGGGCCATGGTTGAAAGCCGCGGAGGCGGTTGATGATTTCGTCGGCCGGACGGGAGAAATCGATCTGGCCATCTTCTTTCTTGAGAATGGGCGCGAGCGTCGCGTGGGCGTGATCCTGCGGCTGGGCGTGGATTGTGCCCGACTGCAATCCGCGCAGGGTCGCAACCATGAGATCCGCACCAATGGCTGCGAGCCTGGGAGCGAGGGTTTCAGCGGTGTCTTCGGGTGCGATGGGAAGCTCTTGTTGCAGTAGGATGTCGCCAGTATCGAGTCCGGCGTCGATTTTCATGGTGGTCACGCCAGTGGCGGTTTCACCGCGCGCGATCGCCCACTGGATGGGCGCTGCGCCGCGATATTTCGGCAGGAGCGAGGCGTGCAGATTGAGGTTGCCGAGCGGCGGTAGATCGAGCATCCACTGCGGAATGATGCGGCCGTAGCCGACGACGATGATGGCGTCGGGTTTGAGGGCGGTGAGTTGGGCGCGGAAATCTTCGTTGTTCTTGATGCGTTCGGGCTGCGTGATGGGAAGATTCAATTCCAGCGCGCGCTGTTTGACGTGGGAGGCGACGAGCGCGAGGCCGCGTCCGCGAGGACGGTCGGGCTGAGTGACGACCAGATCGACGCGGAATCCGGCTTCGACAAGTTTGTCGAGCGTGGGCACGGCGAATCGGGGCGTGCCGCAGAAGACGAGAGTAACGTCGGGTGATCGGGTCATCTGGTGATCGGGTGATCGGGTCATGTGGTCATCTGGTGATTGCTTCATTCGCCCGATTACCAGATCGCCCGATGATCTGATTCTTCTACCATTCTCCGGCTTTGACCAGTTTGCGAATTTTGCGTTTTATCAGGTCACGTTTCAGCGCACTGATGTGGCTGATGTAGAGCTTGCCGTTGAGGTGATCGGTTTCGTGCTGGAAGGCGCGGGCAAGCAGGTCTTCGCCTGTGTGCTCGAAGACTTTTCCGGTGACATCCTGAGCGCGGACGGTGACGAGTTGGGCGCGGGTCACGTTTTCACGGAAATCGGGGATGCTGAGGCAGCCCTCGCTCTGGGCGTGGCGGCCTTCCTTGTGGATGATTTCGGGATTGATCAGAACGATTTTGGCGTCGGGGTCTTCCTTGAAAGTGACGTCGACGACGGCGATGCGGCGCGCGATGCCGATCTGCGGGGCCGCGAGTCCAACGCCACGGGCCGCGTACATGGATTCGAACATGTCGTCGATCAAAGTTTTCAGTTCTTCGTCGAAGACGGTCACTTTCTCGGCGGGCTTCTCGAGGACGGAGTTTCCGAATTTTACGATGGGATAGATCATTCGCGTAATTGTGATCGGTCAACTTTCGACCTGCTAGTTTAGATCATCAGTAGTTTTTCAGCTGCAGGCAGTAGGCCTGGAAGTTGCGTAACGTTTCTGGCATGGAATCGCCGCCAAATTTTTCGAGGGCGCAGCGGGCGAGAGTAAGCGCGACCATGGCCTCGGCGGCGACTCCGGCGGCGGGGACAACACAAACGTCGGAGCGCTCGTAGGCGGCACTGACCGGCTGGCGAGTGGCGAAATCGACAGACTGCAGGGGGCGGCGCAAGGTGGAAATCGGTTTCAGATAACCGCGCACGCGAATTTCTTCTCCGTTAGAGACGCCACCTTCGATGCCGCCGGCGTTGTTGCGAGTGCGCGTGAAGCCGCTGAGAGTTTCGGGCTTGGCGTAGCCGATTTCATCGTGCACGGCGGAACCGGGAGAAGCGGCGGCGGCGATGCCGGAGCCGATCTCGACGGCTTTCACGGCTTGCAGAGACATGACGGCGGCGGCGAGCAGGGCGTCGAGACGCTCGTCCCACTGGGCGTAGGTTCCGAGACCAGGCGGGGCGCCGTGGGCGACTACTTCGAAAACTCCGCCAAGAGAATCGCCGTTTTTGAGAACCTTGTCAACTTCGTCTTTCATGCACTGCTGGATTTCCGCGTCGGCACAATTCAACAGGATTTCGTCCCTCGCGTAAAGGGCCTGAATCTCTTCCCAGGGAATTTCCCGTTGCACGGAAACGCTGCCGACGGCGACGACATGGCTGAGAATTTCGATACCGAGTTCGTGCAGAAAAAGTTTGGTGAGAGCGCCGATGGCGACCCGGGCCGCAGATTCGCGGGCGGAGGCACGCTCGAGAACGTAGCGGGCCTCGGGAAAATTGTATTTGAGAGCGCCGGCGAGGTCGGCGTGTCCGGGACGCGGCGAGGCGACGCGCTTGTGGAGGGCCGGATTTCCCTCGGCGACAGGGAGGGATTCCTGCCAGTTTTTCCAGTCACGATTTTCGAGCTGGATGGAGATGGGCGAGCCGATGGTGATGCCGTGGCGAACGCCGGAGAGGATGTGGGCCGTGTCGCGCTCGATCTTCATGCGCCCGCCGCGGCCATAGCCCTGCTGGCGGCGCCAGAGTTCGCGGTCCAGAAAAGCCTGGTCTACTTTGAGTCCGGCAGGCAGTCCTGACAGGAAAGCGACCAGGGCCTCGCCGTGCGATTCTCCGGCAGTGAAGTAGCGCAGCATGAACGGTCGATTTTACCTGATGCGGAGGCTTCCTGGAGTTGCTACAATAGCGAAGCGTTCATATTCATAGGTTTGAGTTCTACCAGCCGCCTCGCGCGTCATTCGCAGACTTTCTGGCCAAAGCAAGGAGAATAGTGTGCCCCCACACACAGATTTGAACGAAGTAGTTTTCTCTGGCAGAAAGATTCGCTGCGTACTTGCCCATGATCACGTCCTGTTGCGGCACGGCTTGCAACGCCTGTTGCAGGACGAACCTGATATGCAAGTCGTTGGCGAGGCGGACAATGCGGCGGAATGCCTGCGAAAGGTATTTGAGCTGCGTCCGGACGTGCTGGTAGCGGATTCTTCGACATTCGGTCTGACTGCGTCCGACGTTGAGTTGCTGGTCGCGAAGGAGTGTTCCGGGACGAAGATCGTGTTCCTGAGCATGGAAGAAAACTCTGCTGCGCCGCACGGCGAGACCTCAGCGGGCAGAAATTTCGCGGTGCGACAGACCTCGGGCGCGGAATTAGTGGAAATGGTGCGGATGGCCGGAGGAAATGCCGCGGAGTATGACGGCGTCGGGCCGGATTCGGTATACGTTTCGTCGAGCTACATGCAGGCAGGCCGTCAAGACGGGATGTTGCGGCGCGAATCGTTAAGCTCGACGGCAACCATGCCTCCGCCACAGCGGGAATTGACCGCCCGCGAACGCGAAGTGCTGAAACTTCTGGCAGAAGGGAAAACTGTACGTGGAGCGGCAACCGTGCTCGGGGTGAGCAGCAAGACGGTGGACGCGCACAAGTTTAATCTCATGCGGAAGCTGGGCATCCACAATAAGGCGGAGCTGGTGATGTGGGCGATCCAGCGGAGGGTGGTTAAGATTCCGGTGAACTTCTAGGGGCGCTTCGAGTCTCTGGTTTCCAGTTTCTAGATTTTTGCGGCTAGTTCGGACAGGCTGGTTACTTCCAGGTCGGGAGTTCCAGCGGCGGCTTTGACTGCTCCTACGCCGGCGCGCGGGCTCGGACGCTTTACCCAGACCGTGGCCAGGCCCAGTTGCTGGGCTGGGATTACGTCGTGGTAGATGCTTTGGCCCACGTGCAGAATGCGGTGGGCGGGAACCGGAATGCGGCTCAGGGCAAGCTCGAAGATTTTCAACGAGGGCTTGTAGGCGCCAGCCTGCTGGGCAGTGACGATGGGATCAAACTCCACTTCCAGTTGAGGGAGCGTGGCAGCAAATAGATCGTCGTCGATGTTGGAAATGATGGCCAGGCGGAAACGGGTGCGCAGCCGGCGAAGTGCGGCGACGGTGTCTGGCCAGGGTTTCCACGCGGGCAGTGACTCGGGCAGGGAATCGATCTCCTCCGCGGTGGGCGTGAACTTGAATTCGTCGGCGAACTGGCGGACGACGGACTGCAGGACTTCGCGATAACGGCGATACTCTCCTTGCTCGGCGCGGGCTTCGAAATCTCCATAAAATTTCAGGATCGTGGCGTCGTCCACTTGCTTGCCGTGAGCGCCGAGAATGTGGCGCAGGCAGGGAAGGATTCCTTCTTCCCAGTTGATGAGGGTGCCGTAGCAATCGAAGGTGAGAAGTTCGAAGCGGGCGAAGTCGAGCATGGGGGCGAAGCTCCGATTCAAAGTGTTTGAAAAATCTTTCACGCAGAGGTCGCGGAGATCACAAGGTAGTCACCCGAGTCTCTTAAGATTTGAAGCCGGGTAAGGTCGGGGCTTCTTCGGTGACCGGCTCGGGCTCAGGTTCCGGTTCAGCCTCGGCGGCGGCATCCTTCTCGACCGCCGGCTTTGGCGCGAGGAATTTCGCGCTGTTCAGCAGCGGGCGGCCAAGGGAGGCGTTGTAACTGGTCCAGGGGCCCGGCATATCGGCTTCGCGTTCGAAGTGGGCGCGCATGGATTCCATCTTGGAATCGAGGTCGTCCATGTAGTGGAGCAGCAGCGCTTCTGGGAACATGGGCAACTTGGGCGATCCGAACTCGTACTCGCCGTGATGGCTGATGATGAGGTGCTCTATGAGCGTCTTGAGTTCGGGTGGAAAATCGGGGAAGAGCGCGAGTTTGGCCTGCAGCATTTCCAGTTCGATGATCATGTGGCCGAGCAGCTGGCCGCGCGTGCTGTAGGAAAATGAGCGGTTGTAGGTGAGTTCGTGGATCTTGCCGATGTCGTGCAGGAATGCTCCGGTGAGCAGCAGATCGCGATTGATCTGGGGATAATTGCGGGAGACGAGATCGCAGGAGCGAAATAGCGAGACGACGTGATCGAGCAGGCCTCCGATGTAGGCGTGGTGAAGGGTCTTGGCCGCGGGAGCGTTGCGGTAGGCGGCGGCGATTTCGGGGTCCGACATGAAGGCCTGAACCAGATTCCTGAGATGAGGATTCTGAAACGTGGCGACGAAGGTGGCGAGAGTCTGCCAGAGTTCGTCGATATTTTTGGCGGCGGTAGGGAGATAGTCGGAAAACTCGATCTCCGATTCGCCGAGTTTGCGCAGCTTGTGGATGGTGAGCTGGAAGCGATTTTTGTATTTATTGACGAGGCCTTTGATCTTGAGGAAATCGTCCTGCTCGAAGCCGTTGAGGACTTCCTCTACGTTGTCCCACATCTTGGCTTCGAGTTGGCCGCTGCGGTCGCCGAGGGTGAGGGCGAGGTAGGGTTCGCCAGTTTTCTTAGGTTTGATCTGCTTGCTGACCACGACAAAATTGGAGGTGACGATTTTGTTTTCGTGGCGGAGGCAGTCGCAGATATAGAAATCCTTCATTTTGGTTAGATCAGTGTAAATCAGAAGGGGTGGGATTGGAGTGGCGTGGGGATCCGAGGCGGCGTTGTAGGTCATTTTTCGCCGCTTTGGGCATGGCTCCACGGATGGAGCCGGCATCGTCTCCCGACGTTTATTCCTCGTGCGGTCTGCTGCCGGTCTTGCTGCGGCGGAATTTAGAGAGGAACGCCCAGCACTTTCTTTTTCTTTTTCTTCAGCTTTTTCGCGTCGGACTCTTTGGCGCTGGCGGTTTCGATGGGCTTGGTCTGGTTGGCGCTGGCGCCGGAATCGACATAGCCAGACTTGTAATCGATGTAGGCTTCTTCTCGGAGCTTGGTGAGATAGGTGCGCAGCGCGGGCTGCAGCTTCTGGTAGTAGAGAGCATCCTGAACCTTAGGCTCGACGTCTTTGAAGGCTGGAATCCCCGCCACCTGGTGCCCAGTGACCTTCAGGATGATGAAGCCCTGCTTGGTGCGACTGACGTCGGTGATCTCGCCGGCTTTCATGGCGAAGGTCTTGTCTTCGAGTTCCTTGGCGAGGGTGCCACGCTTGAATACGCCGAGATCGCCGCCCTGCGCGGCCGAGGGGCCGTCAGAATATTTCTTGGCAATATCTTCAAAACTGGCTCCGGCACGAATCTGTTTGAGCACATCGTTCGCCCTGGCTTCAGCTTCGGCGAGAGCGGCGGCATCGGCCTGCTTCTTGGCTTCGGGGTCTTCCGGGGCGGGAGCTGTGGCCGAGGCATCGGCAGCGGGAGCGGCCGGTTTTTTCGGAGCAATCAGGATCTCGCTGAGCTTGATCGACTCAGGCTGCTCCATCTCGGCCTTGTGGTCGTTGTAAAACTGCTGTTCTTCGTCTTTGGTGATGCTGAGGTGGGAGCCGACTTCTTCACCGATCACTTTTTGAGTGATGATCTGGTTCCGCATGTTCTGTTTGAAGTCTTCGTAGGAGATTCCCTGGGCGGTGGCGGCCTTCTCCAACTCTTCCATGGAATCCAGTTTCATTTCCTTGCGCATCTGGTCGAGGCGCTTGATGAGGTCGGTGTCGCCGGTGATGCCGAGGTCTTTTCCTTTTTCCAGAAGAAGTTGCTGGTCGACGAGATCGCGCAGTACGTCTTTCTCGCGCTCGGCGTAGACCTTATCGGCGTTGTTGGGATCCTGCTGTTTGACGTCATCGCGGAGCTGGTCTTTGCTACGGAGGAACTCCGAAAGGGTGATGATCTGGCCGTTGACTCGGGTGATAATTTCTTCCACCACCTGCCCGGGAATAGCCGGCGGGGTGGTAGCGGCGGCCGAAACGGCAGCCGGAGCAGCAGCGGTCGGTTTCGGAGCAGCGGCCGCCTGGGCCGCGGCGAGGGCGGGCAAAGATGCGACAACAGCGAATATCAGAAGGAGCTTTTTCATAGGAATTGCGTGCCCACAGCCTGGCTTGCGGGCGAATGCATTTGAGATATTTTACTACTAGTGGGCGGGGTAGTGGGGTTGGCTGCGCGCGGAATCAAGGGCAAAATCTTTACCGCCGGGGCAACCCTTCGACCGCGCTCAGGGCGGGCCCTTCGACCGCGCTCAGGTTCCGCCAAACGGACACAGGTAAGTCATGCGGTGCGCCGCAGGCAAAGGGCGGTCATATCTTCGGGCTGGACGGGTTCGCAGGCGAAGTCGCCGACCCCGTTCAGGGTAGAGGCACAAAGCGCTTCGGCGTTGGGGCAAGGGTCGGCGAGAAATCGTTCCTTGACGCGTTGCAGGCCGTATTCCAGATCTTCTGTCTTGTCGTTTTTACAACTGCCCTCGACTACGCCGCGAGATACCAGGAGCAGGACCGATCCTTTCTCGACGCCGACGGTGGGCGCTTCGCAAGTAGCGTGGGAAAAAAGTCCGAGAGGCAGTCCGGTGGAGGCGAGTTCGGTGACGCCGGAGCTATCCCGAAGCAGGCCGGGAGTGTGCCCGGCATTGGTATAGCAGAGGGTGCCGAATTTTTCGTGATAGCAGCCGATGAAGGCGGGGCAGGAGTGCACGCCGGCGGCGGCTTCCATGATGCTGCGGTTGAGGCGCAGGCAGAGGGTTGCCATGGCGTCGGATTCGTTGATGTCTGGCGCGGCAAAGAGTTCGGCTCCGAGCGTGCGGAAAACCTTTTGTGCGGCGGAGAGGATGAGTTGGTTATTTTCGCGACGTCCGGCGACGTCGAGCAGGCCGAACAGGATGCGCTCGGGGCTGACGCGGAGCGAGTCGTAGAAATCTCCGGCGACGCGGGCTCCGAGGGTGGTGGCAGCAATTTCGGCGCCGGCGATCTTGGGAAACTGGCCGTCCACGGGTTCGACAGCGGGTATAGGCTCGGTTACGCGGGGACGGAAGATGGAACACATGCTGGCGAAGCTAGCACAAGTCCGAGGGGCGGGCAAATAGGGGGTTTCGGAGCTGGAGGCGCGGGGTTACTCCCCGTATTTATTGGTTAAATATTTGGTGAGTTCGGATTCGAGTTGGCCGTAGTCGGAGTGAATGGTGGAACGCAGGGCGGCTTCGGTGGAACTGCCCTCGGCCAGGCGCTGCAGAATTCGCTGGATGTCGCCCATGCCGTACGAGTCATTGATATAGGTGACTGCGGCCAGGGATTCGGCGTAGGCGAGGTAAGCTTCTCCGCCGGAAAAGCGCATGAAGCCGCCTTCGAGAACGTTCAGAGGGATGTGGCGTTGCGATTGGAAGAGCTGGGCGAGCTGGCGTCCATCGGCCGTGCCGAGGGATTTGGGTTCGAGAAGCTGGGCAATACCCTCATGCAACCAGGGCGGGCAGCGGTTGGCGGAAAGTTGATTGATGAACGAGTGTGCGAGTTCATGCTTCAGAACGCGCGCCAGTTCCGAGGTCATGGAAGTGAGGCCGCTGACCGGGATGCGGAGCTTGCCGTCGTTGAGGGCCCCGGTCCAGGAGGGAGCACGGGTCACATCAAAAAAAGCGCGTTCGGTGTAAAGGGTGACGAGAATGTCGTCGCGAGGCGGCGTGCCCAGATCGCGGGCGAGGTCGTCGTAGTCAGATTCTAGGGCATCGAGAATTTGTCCGCGGAAGGCTTCGGAAGTCTGCCGGCCCTCGTAGTGCAGGACGAAATGGGTGCTCTCGCGCTGGGTGAAATCGGTTTCAGCAGCCGCCTCGCGCTGCGCTTTGTCGAGATATTGCTGAACCGCGGGATCGGGACGGAGTTCGAGAGAATGCTTCCAGGAGGCGACGGCTTCTTTGGTGTGATCGGACGCCTGCTGCGCGTAGCCGAGAACCGTATAGGCGTCGGGCGATTGGGGCGCTGCGCTGACGGCGCGCTGCGCGTATGCGATTGCCTGCGAAGCGTTGCCGGTGCGAACCAGCAGGGCAGCGTAATAAATAAGGACGGTTGAATTCTGGGGCTGGAAGCGCAAGGCGCTCTCGAAGTAGCGCCGGGCCTGATCGACAGCGCCATGTTCGAATTCAAATTTTCCGGCGATGAAATCGGCGGTGGCGCTGAGTTCGGCATTGCCTTTGGATTCCAGTTTCGCCAGAGCATCGGAATCGACCTTCCCGTCCTTGACAATGGTCTGGGGAAGATCGCCCTCGTTGGCCAGACTATCGGACGGGATGAACGCGGGAAGGTCGTTCGCCTTGGCGCTGGCGGAGTGAATGCTGGCGGGCATGCCGCCGGCTTCGATGCGTTCTACGGATTTCTTAGGAATGGCGTAAGTATCGTCGCCGATGTCATATTCATAGCGGGTACCATTTTCGCGGACGTGGTCGGCGAGAATGGTGCGTCCATTCTTGAGATGGATGGTGTCGGCCCAGACGGGCGCGGAAACGAGCGCGATTGACGCGGCCAGGCAGGCAAATAACAGCGTGGTGACACGGGAACGCATTCATGTGCATCCTAACAACTGAGGAGACGCGAACCTACGTGACGAAAGTACCGCGAAACATGCGCGTAGCGAGGGTGATGCTGGGGGTATGGCTGGCAGTATTGGCGGCGAAGATGGCGCCGGCACAGGCGCAGCGGCTTGGACCGGCGGAATCGCTCTATGAACAACTAGGCAGCGTTGGGCTGGATTCGGGTCGGGTATTCAAGGTGCGCGAGGCGGCGCTCGACCGGTCGGCGATTCACATTACGCTGGAAGACGGCACCATTGCGTTCACGAAAGATGTGCTGGGCAGAATTACGGGCGCGTTTTTTGAGGGCTACGGCGAAGTGCTGCTGACTCCGCCCAACGATGTCGAGCGGCGATCGATGAGCCTTTTCACGGGCATGGCAATTCTGGAGGAGCGCTTCTCAACCGCCTACTTTCGCTTCAACGACAATACCGCGGCGGAATTGCAGCCGGGACTCAGGGCTCCGGATCAGCCCGAGGAATTTATTAAGCGCTGGGACCAGACCGCGCGCAACCTGGCGCAGGTGGACGCGATGCGGCTGCTGGCGACGTTCAGCGAAACCCTGCCCCGCGCCGGAGATAGCGGGGAAAATGTAGCTCCGAAGGCCGTGGACCCTGACGATCGCATGTTGCACATACGGCTGCAGGGAGACAAGTTGGGTGTCTTCGATCTGTTTTTCGATTCGACGGCCGGGGAACAGGTGGGCGCGGGCCAGAGCAAGACGGCAACAGATGGGAATGTTTACTACGACGTGTGGACTTCGTTTTCGACAGAGGACCGGAGGCGAACCCGAGTCACACAAAAAGAATTTTCCGCGACGCTGCCCTCGGAGACACAATCGCGCGAGGCTCCCATCGTGGTGCGTAACTATGCGATCGATGCGCATGTGAAGCCTCCGAAGAGTTTGGATGCCGAGGTGAACCTGCAACTCGACGTTGCGCGTGGCGGATCGCGCTTTCTGGCTTTCGAATTATCGAGCGCGCTGAAGATTCAGACGGTCGAGGCCGACGGGAAGGAAGTGGAGTTCATCCACAACCCACCGGTGGAAGGAACGCGGCTGGCGCGTAGCGGCAACGATCTGGTAGCGGTGATCTTGCCGGAGCCGGCGCGCAAGGGCCAGAAGATCAGCCTGCGATTTGTCTATGGCGGCGAGGTTTTGGCCGAGGCGGGCAACGGACTGCTATATGTCGGCGCGCGGGGAAATTGGTATCCCAATCGCGGGCTGGCGATGGCAGATTTCGATCTTACGTTTCACTATCCCCGAGGGTGGACTTTGCTGGCGACGGGCAAGCCGGCGGCGGTGCCGGCTAACAAGCCAGACGCGACGCCAGGCGATGAGCAGGTAGGGCGATGGGTCTCAGAGCGGCCGTTGCCGGTCGCGGGGTTCAATCTGGGGAGATATGTTCGCGGAGGGGCGCAAGCGGGAAACGTGGTGGTGGAAGCCTATGCCACGGCTGGAGTGGAACGCGACTTCCCGCACGTGCCGCTGCCCACACTCCAGGTTGGTGGAAATCCGCAGGTAGGGCAGACGCCGCCAACAACCGTAGTTCCGCCGGTCGTGATGGTCGAGGCTCCTTCGCCCGCGCGCCATGCAACGTCCGTGGCGGAGGTTACAGCTGCGGCGATTCGCTACTATGCGGAGCGCTTCGGTCCGTTCCCCTATAGTCAACTGGAGTTGACGCAGATGCCGGGACGCGAGAGCCAGGGATGGCCGGGGCTTATTTTTCTGTCTTCATTCGCTTTTCTCACCCATGAGGAGTTGACCGATCTGCACGTAACGGCTGAGGGGGCGGAGGTTGCCAAGTTGACTCCGGCTCATGAGACCGCGCATCAGTGGTGGGGAGACCTGATTACATGGAGCACATACCGGGATCAGTGGTTTTCCGAAGGGTTGGCGAATTATTGCGCGCTCATGATGGAGGAAGAAAAAGATCCAGCGGGTTTCCGGCAGTCCATGGAGCGGGCGCGAAGACAATTGGCGGACAAAAACAAAGATGGAAACTTTCCCAAAGATGCGGGACCGGTGACGTTGGGGAACCGACTGCTGTCGTCGCATTTTCCCGAGGGTTACGAAGCCATCAGCTATGGACGCGGAATGTGGCTGTTCCATATGTTGCGCACGATGATGAGGGATGGGGCGGAGGAGGAGAATAAAAAAGGCGGGGGCCGCGCTGCCGGGGAAGAACCCTTCATGCGATCGCTGCGCAAAGTGCGCGAGCGCTACGAAGGTAAAGCCATCACGACGCGGGAACTGCTGGAAGTGTTTGCGGAGGACCTGCCCGCGCCGGTGCGCTATGAAGACAAAGCTTCGCTGGACTGGTTCCTCGATGGCTGGGTGAATGGAACATCCCTGCCGCGGCTCCAATTGCAGAACGTGAAGTTCGCCGCGAAGGGGAACACGACGGTGGTGACGGGAGTGATCCGGCAGAAGGATGCGCCGGAGGATTTGGTGACGTCGGTTCCGATTTACGCCGTGGCCGCGGGCAAAGTGGCGCCAAAGCTGGTGGGTCGAGTATTTGCCGATGGGCCGGAAACCGCGTTTCGGCTGTCGGCCCCTTTGGGCACGCGCAAGGTTGTCATCGATGCGGAAGGAACAATCTTGACGGCGCCGAACTGACGGCGGATTTTGCGAAGACTCGTTTCGGTTATGGTTGCGGTGGAAATTGAAGTACTCCTCCGGATGTTTCTCCTCTGATTTTTTCCGTGCTTTCTCTCCTGGCCTTCATTCTGTTTTGGGAATGGTGGAGTTTCCCAGTGCCGGAATGGACCTAGGTATCTTGAGCGCCTGGCTGGTTCTGCATCTGCCGGAAGAAGCTAAGTGACCGGAAGGCTTCCACTTGCGATGTATTTGCAGGGCGGAGGTGAATGGCAGCTGAGGTGCTGGATTGCGACTGAGGGAATCGAAAATGAATTCGTGGGGCGGAGTTGCGGAAGTCATCGACGAGAGCGAGATGGCGTGTCCGGCCGGAGTTGTGGCTGCGGTTGCGAATAGTGCGGCAACCAAGATGATCAGGGCTGAGGTCATCGAGTCGGACAAGCGCTGCGGACCGGCGACGATCTTACTAGTGGAAGACGAGGCGTTTGTTAGAAAAGTGACGGCCGAAGTGCTGGCATCCGCCGGATACCGTCTCGTGATTGCGAACAGTGCCAGGGATGCATTGCGGGCTTGCCGCGATGACTGCGGAGCGGTCGATCTGCTGCTGGCCGATGTGGTGATGCCGGGAATGAGTGGGCGCGAGCTGGCGGCGGAATTTGGAGATGTGCACCCCCGAGCTAAGGTGCTGCTGATGAGCGGGCATGCGGAACAGGTGGCGCGCCGTGGCTACTGGGGAACGTGCCTGGCGAAACCTTTTTCTGCGGGGACTCTGCTAGAGAAAGTGCGCGAGACGTTGGACGGAAATTGATGAGGGTCATTCGGCAAGGACTTCAAGTCTGTTCTGCATCAACAAGTCCTGCATGAGTCCAATGCGGCGACAGGCGGGCCGTCAGCTCGCGGTGGTCTTACGGTAGTGCGTCGCTTGCAGAATTTCGTGGGAGATTTGGGAGAGTGGCGCGACTCTGTCGAGGATGCCCATTTCGGCGCATACGCGGGGCATGCCATAGACCGTGCAACTGGCGGCATCCTGGCCTATGGTGAATCCACCCTCGCGGTAGATCGCGTTCATTCCTTTAGCGCCGTCCGATCCCATGCCGGTGAGGATGATTCCCATGGCGTGGGAATGAAACGCAGAGGCCACCGACTGCATCAGGATGTCGACCGAAGGCGCGTACTGATCGGTTGCGGATTTCTCCTCCAGGTGGATTGCGTTGCAGGAATCAGGGGAGTGGATGACGCTCATGTGAGAACCCGCGGGGGCGAGATAAGCGACGCCGGGGCGGAGCAGTTCTCCTTGCGAAGCGTGGGATACAGAGAGCGGGCAGAGGCTGTTCAAGCGCTCAGCGAAAGCGGCGGTGAAGGGGAACGCTGGAGGCATGTGTTGCACAACCAGAATCGGAACTGGAAGATCGGCGGGCAGCGCAGAGAAAATTTCCTGCAAAGCGTGGGGACCTCCGGTAGAGGTTCCGAGAGCGATGACCGCGGGGGTAAAAGGCGACAGTTGCCGCCTGGGTTGGTCCGCGGTACGGGGAGGTTTTCTGAGCGAGGTGAGGAGAGCGTGGGAACGGCATGATTCCGCGGCTGCCTTGATCTTGGCAATCAACTCGCCGCGAATGTGAAAAATGTCGAGCGAGTCGGAAGCGAGTTGCTTGGGGACGTAATCGAACGCTCCGGCAGCAAGGGCGTCGAAAGTGATTTCTGCATCCTGCAGAGTGAGCGAACTCACCATAATGACGGGCCGAGGAAACTGGACCATGATGCGGCGTAGCGTTTGCAGGCCGTTGAGGCCGGGCATTTGAACATCGAGGGTAATGACATCGGGATTGAGGGCCTTGATGCGCAGCAGGGCCTCGGCTCCGGAAGCTGCAGTGCCGACGACCCGGAGATCGTGATCTCCGTCGAGAAGGCGGGAAAGCGCGGTCCGCATGAAGGCGCTGTCGTCAACGATGAGCACCCGGATTTGCGGCGGAGAGGGATTCATGGGCGATAGATGGTGCGAACGAGGTTGCGAACTTCGTCCATGTAGGAATCGAGTTCGAAGGTGAGACGTGCCCAGTCGAACTCCGTGAGAGAGGGGCAGGTTCCCGCGAGCATGGCGAAGCCCGTGTCCTCGAAAAGATTGAATTGCCGCTGTTCGACGTAACCGTGATTGAGAGCGCTCATGCGGCAAAGCAGGTCGGCGATGTGCACGAGGGCGACGAGTTCGGAAGCCTGTGGTGATTTCTCGGGAGAGTGGTGATAGGCCACGACCTCGATCAAGGCCGGAGCGAGGCCCCAGTTTTCGGCGAGTAGACGTCCGCTATCGCAATGATTGAATCCCATGGAGGTTTGTTCGGATTCGTGGAGGGGAATGCCTTCGCTGCTGGCGATTGTGAAAGCGGCGCGGAATTCCTGCGGCAAAAGCCAAAGATTGACGATGATTCCGAGATCATGGAGAAGACCGGCCAGATAAGCTTTGCCCGGGTCGGCAACGTTGAGGCTGCGGGCGAGGTGGCGGCAGACAAGAGCGCAGCCCAAAGAGTGCTCCCAAAAAACCGTGGGATCGAAAATGTTCTTGCCGCGAGGAAGCATGTTGAGCACGCCGCAGGACATGGCGATATCGCTGATGCGATGAATGCCGAGGCTGAGCACGGCCGCGCGCAGGGATTCGATTTTTTGCCAGCGTCCAAACAACGGCGAGTTGGCCATCTGCAGGCACTGGGCGGCGAGGGATTTGTCCTGCGCGAGAAATCCGGTGATGGTTTGCACTTCGAGATTTTCGACCGGCTGGTCGAGGTAACGCAGCAATGGCACCAGAACGGCGGGCACGGTGGGAATTTGGCGCAATCCATCCAGACGCTGGAGTAAAAGTTCTTTGCCTATGGGAGCAGTAATCATAGCGGGGAACCTCCTGCGGGCTTGGGGTCACCTTTAACGTAAGCGGTCGCGCCGGGCAAATGAACCAGGCGGAAATCGTCATTCAGCCCGTAAAGAGATTCCGAGTGGCCAAGAAATAAATATCCGTGAGGCAAAAGGCTGTTGAAGAAGTGCTGGAGAACGCGGCGCTTCGAGGCGAGATCGAAATAGATGAGCACGTTGCAGCAGAAAATCGCGTCGAGGCTCTGCATAAGGGCCATGTGTGCGTCGTCGGCCAGATTGAGGCGGCTGAAAGAGACGCTGGAGCGGGCAAGGGGGGCGACCTGAAGTTGATCGCCCGCGGGAAGAAAATATTTTTCCAGAAAAGCGGCCTCAAGGTTGCGAGTGGAGCGGCTGCCGTAGACGGCGGCTTCAGCGTCGGCGAGAGAGCGCTGGTTGATGTCGGTGGCCAGAATCTCGACCGGCCAGTTCCCCAGCAAGCCATCGCACTCTTCCAGAAGGATCATCCGGAGGCTGTAGGGTTCTTCTCCGGTGGAGCAGCCGGCGCTCCAGATACGCAGGCGGTGGCGTGGGAATCCCAACTTAGACTCGAGAATTTTCGGAATCACGATGCGGCGCAGAGCCTCGAGTTGAGAGCGGTTGCGAAAGAAACAGGTTTCTCCGATGGTGATTTCATTGAGCAAAGCGATGCGTTCGGCTTGCCGGTTCGGGCGCTGGGTGAGGCACTCGAAGTACTCGCGCAGGGACGGCACATCGAGTTGGGTCATGCGGCGGCCACAGCGTTCTTTCAGCCAGCCCAACTTACTGTCGGGATGAAAGATTCCGGCGGCTCGATAGATCAGGTCGCGAACGCGAACCAGGTCAGGTTCGGGAGGATCCGCGCTGGAAATCGTTTGGGGCAAAAGCGCTGTAGTCACACGGGTGCCTCGGCTTGATCTGCAATGATGTCCATCGGCAAGGGGCGGGGAAGCATTAGGGGCGGCTAGCAATTAGCAATCAGCAATCAGCAATTAGCCATTGGCACGACCGGAGTGTTGAGCACTCAGCACTCATTAAGCCAGGCTCTCTCAGGGGCAAAAGCCAGCGCGCTCGTGGTCGCGTGAGAGGGTTCTCATTACTAATTGCTAACTGCTAATTGCTAACTGCCAACAGCTAATGGCTAATTGCCCGCCGCGGTATTTGTACGCTGTGAGGTCAGAATCACAATATCGACTCGGCGGTTTTGGGCGCGCCCCTGCGGAGTGAGGTTGCTGGCTACAGGATGAAATTCGGCATATCCAGCGGCGGAAAGGCGCTCGGGAGCGAAGCGGTGGTCAATGATAAGCACGCGAATCAGTTCGGTGGCGCGGGCGGTGGAAAGCTCCCAATTCGAAGCCATCAGGGCGGTATGAATCGGGACGTTGTCGGTATGGCCTTCGATGCGCAGATTGTAGGTGCGGACGGAGAGGATCGAGGCGATGCGATCCAGGGCGGCGCGAGACTCGGGCTTGATCTCCGCCGAACCGCTGGCGAAAAATCCGAACTCGCGCAGGCTGATCACCAGGCCCTCGGTCTCGTGGTGCAGCGAGACTTCACGCAGCGCAATTTCCCCGTGGAGCGCTTCCTGCAATTCGCTCTGCAGGGTCACGATGTCAGTCTGCTCGGATGCAGCCGCCAGAGCGCCGTCCGCCGAAGGCGCGATGCGTCCTAGTTCCGCATTGCGGCGTGCATTTTGAATGGCCTGTACGGTGCTGAACGGCATGGGCTCGTTGTTATCCAAAGGAATCTGCGTGGTGGAAGCGGGAAAGACGCCGAGCTCCTGAAAAGCGACCTGAATGGCGAGAGCGAGCTTGCCGACTTTTCGCTGATCGACCTGCGCCGAGGCATAAAGCACCACGAAGAACGCAAACAACAGGGTGATGAAATCGGCATAGGAAACCAGCCAACGTTCGTGATTGGTGCGGGAGCGCGGGCGCTCACGGCGTCTCATTGGGCACGCTCGGCGCGGTCGGCGATCTGATTGGCGTCCACCAGGAACCCGAGAAGTTTCGTTTCCAGCATGCGGGGATTCATTCCTTCGAGAATGGAAGCGACCCCCTCGAGGGTCATCTCACGCATGATTTGTTCCTCGCGAATGCGAAGCTTCATTTTTCCGGCCATCGGAAGATAGAGAAGGTTGGCGGAGCCGACGCCGTAGATGGTGGCGACGAATGCGACCGCGATGCCGCGTCCGACTTCGTCAATCTTGTCGAGATGCTGCATGACCTGAATGAGGCCGAGCACTGCGCCGATGATGCCGACAGTGGGCGCGAAGCCGCCTGCAGACTCGAAGACCTGCGGAACCTGCTCTTCGTATTCGGCCTGATTGTCGAGTTCGAGTTCCATCATCTTGCGCAGCTCCTGGGGTTCAGTGCCGTCGACGGCGAGCATCAAGGAGCGCTTCAGAAAAGAGTCATCGATGTTGGGCAATTCGGCGTCGAGGGCGATGATGCCCTCGCGCCGCGCTTTCTGCGCATATTGCACGAGCTGGTGGATGATCGCCTGAGGATCGCGATGAGGATTAATAAAGACAGATCCCAGCTGCCGGAAAGCGAGAAGGATGGTATCGAGGGGAAACTGAAGCATGACAGCACCCAGGGTTCCCCCGAAAACGATCATGGCGGCGGTGGGCTGCAGGATCTGGCCGAGGTTGCCGCCTTCGAGCAAGAGTCCGGCGAGGACTCCTCCAAGAGCCAGAACGATGCCCAAGAGACTGGCTTTGTCGATCTTCACCTGGGTGGCTCCCTTTTGCCGGGTTCGGAGGGCTCAGGAGGCAGAGTGTGAGAAGAAGAGGGATCCCAGGGAAAAGGAATGCCCTGCAGCACTGAGCGGCGAAAGTCGATGATGCGGGCGAGAACATCGTCGACACTTTCGCGCACAACAATTTTTTCTCCGGTAACGAGGGTGAGGAGCGTGTCGGGAGATTGTTCGACAAATTTAATGAGGTCGGAGTTAACGGTTAAGGGCTGGTTGTTGAGACGTGTGAGCCGAATCATGGTGCCCTTTCCGCGGCCGGGCCTGTCGTTGCGGGGAATGCACAGGCCCCTAGGGAGGGTTATCGGCGAACGGAGGTAGAGGGTGATGGGAGTGGGCGCAGAGGCGTGATTACCGAGGGTCTAAACCTTGCAGCGCGAGTGCCGGGAAGAAGTTACTAAAGCGGAAAAGGAGTCTGCCGATGGAGAAAACAGACAATTCGGGTTCCGTGAGACGAAGTGGAACGGAAACTCCGCAGCGATCCTGAGGAGACGGTTCCAAGTAGGCGGGACCAACTCAACAAAGGAGAAAATAAAATGCCTCTTGGAATCCTTAATAACATTCCGTCTCTCGCGGCGGAAAATCAACTGACTTTAACCAGCACAGCGTTGAGCAACACGCTGCAACAGTTGTCTTCCGGTTCACGGATCAACAGCGGGGCCGACGATCCCGCAGGCCTGTCGATCGCCAACGGATTGCAAGCCAACATCAGCGCTCTGACCCAGTCGGTGTCAAACGCGAACAATGGCGTCGGACAGCTGCAGCTCGCCGATGGCGCGCTCGCCCAGGTCACCACCCTGCTGAACACGGCAGTCACACTGGCCACTGAATCGGCCACGGGCACGGTTTCAAACGGGCAACGCACCGCCATTCAGGCGCAGTATGCGTCGATCCTGGCGGAAATCAACCGCATCGGCACCGCGACCACCTACAACGGGCAAGCGGTGTTTCAAAGCGGCTCGGCTCCGAACCTCAACCAGCAGAATAGTCCAGCCACCTCCGGCGGCGGCACTGCCGGTACGCTCAACGCGAACGACGTGCTGACCGTGGGCAACTCGATTACGATCTCCGCCGGAGGCATTACTCCATTCACTTACACGGCGGGCACAACGACAGGCGTTAACAAGAACGAAATCACCAGCAACACCGGCAACCTCACCGCCAACACCGTGCTGACTGCGGGTGACGTCATTACGGTGACCAGGCCCGACGGTACTACCATCTACACGGCAGGTTCTACCAACGGGACCGTAGGACAATTGCTGGCCGCTATCAACACTGGTGTAAGCCAGGGCACCGCGGCAAACGGAGTCGCTGTTTCCGGTACCGGCGGTCACGCCAGCTTCCAGGGCGCACTCTCGTCCACCGGAAAGCTGGAAATCGTCGATCTGCAACACAACGACAGCGTCTCCGCGGCTGAAACTGTGGGCGCAGTATTAGGTGCGTTTACCGTGCCTGCCGCAGCCACCTCCACCGTGCAGGACTTAATCAATGCCATCAACCAGAACACGACGATCGGCGCGAAAGCCGCACTGGTCAGTGGCGTTCTCCAGATCACCGACCCGTTGAACCGGGGCAACCTCTCCGTCACCACCACGGATACCGTGCTGGGGGCTGGGGCTTCCGGCGTCTCTGCCAATTTCGTGACTCCAAACACTGTTGGAACGGCGCTCCCCAACACCAACCAGTTGGTCGGCAACACCGCAGGGCTGAGCTTAATTTCAGCGCTCACCAACGGCGCCGTCACCAGCTTCACCGTGGGCAGCAAGGTCTTCAGCTTTACTGCCGGCGCTACTTCGACGGTTGGCTCCCTGATCAATGCGATTAACACACCGTCGACAGACCCGGCCGGCCTGACGGCTTACCTCAACTCAAGCGGCAGCCTGGTGATTAACGATCCCAACAATGACGGCAACCTCGCAATCGGCTCCACCAATACGGAGACGGCGCTCGGGACCTATAGCAACCCAACGACAACCGCCTCCACTACCACCAACATCTTCCTGAGTGACTCGACCGCCATCGGATCGAGCCAGATCGCGGTGAACATTGGCGGCCTGGCAACCACCGGGATCACCAACGGCAGCGGCGGCCAAGCCGTCAATCTGTTGACCTCGGACCTCAACACTCAGACCGACGCGCAGACTGCCTTGGTTCTGATCAATCAAGCCATCTCCAACGTTGCCAGCACGCGTGGCACCTTGGGTGCAAGCGTCAACCGGCTGACCGCAGCCAGCAACGTCATCAACAGCCAGGTGCAGAACCTGACGTCTGCGGAAAATACGATCACGGCAGCCGACATTCCGGCGGCAGTGGCGAACCTGACCAAGTACTCGATTCTGGAACAGACCGGCATCTCCGCTCTGGCCCAGGCAAACCAGCAACAGCAACTTGTTCTGAAACTGTTGCAATAAGCTCAGGCCGGATAGGAGGCGGTCCAACCTGGCCGCCTCCTTCCGGCTTTTTATCTCCAGCGGCAATCCCGTATCGGAACACGGCGAAAGCGGGAATGCCCGAGTTATACGAGAAATCGTCCTTCGGTAGCAAGCGCTCCACCGGCTGCACTCCACGTGCAGGGCATTTACCGCAGACCGGATCAGGGTCTTTCCGTTCCTCTACGCGCGATGTTAGAACTCGCGTCGCGACACGGCAGGCCGAACGAAACGGTCTTGGGCGAAGGAGGAAAAAGCCATGGGCATCAGCCTCAATCCCTCTGCAATCCTTTCCGGACAAGGCATCGACGTGCATTCCCTTGTGGAGGCGATTGTCACCGAACAGAGTGGGGAGCTAACCGTATGGCAGGGCCAGGCAAGCGCGCTGGCGACTCAGGATGGCTTGCTCGAGGGCATGGAAAACAATCTCACCAACCTGCAGACCGCGGTAGCCGCGCTGGCCGATCCCACGGGCGCGCTGACGGCGCAGGCGGCAAATTCTTCCCAGCCGGGTGTGCTGACCGCAACCGCGCAGAGCTCGGCGATCGCGGGCACACACCAGATCGTAGTATCCAGCCTCGCTACTGCGGGCACCCTTTATACCGATTCGTTGTCGGCCGGGCCGAATGCATCGTTTCTGGCCAGCGGACAGACAAGCGGCGATTTCCAGTTGCAGGTGGGAGGGGCCAGCGGCGCTACCCACGATATCGCGATCACCCAGGGCAGCAATGACACGCTTGCCACGCTCGCAAGCTACATCAACACCCAGAGCACGGCCAACAACTGGGGAGTTACCGCCAGCGTAGTCAGCGACGCCAACGGGTCGCGGCTGGCGCTGCAGAGCGAAAACACCGGCACCAGCGGAGCGCTGGCGGAAGTGTCCAACACCAACACCACGCTGAATTTCGACACGCCTCTGGGCGGCACCAATGCGGCCTTGACCATCGATGGCGTTCCTTTCAGCAGCACGACCAACACCGTCACTGGAGCGATTCAGGGCGTGACGTTAAGCCTGGCGAGCCAATCGCCTGGCAATCCGGTGTCGCTCACCGTGGGCCCGGATACAGGCCAGATCACGTCAGCGGTCAACAATTTCGTTTCCGCTTACAACACAGTGATCAGCACGATCAATACGCAGTATGTAGTAGATCCGACGGGATCGATTCCGGCTCCCCCGCTCGAAGGTGACCTTTCGTTGCGCTCGCTGCAGTCGAGCCTTCTGACCGACGCGGGTTTTGCCATCGGCGGCAACAGCGGGCTGGTCAACTTGGCGTCGATGGGCATCAACATGAACAACGATGGGACCCTGAGCATGGGGCTCACTCCCGTCGATGCCACCGGCCAGACCACGGGCGGCCTCACGTTTGGGCAGGTGCTGGCAGCGAACCCCTCGGCAGTGGTGAATTTCTTTCAGAATGCTTCGGCAACAGGTTTCGCGAATAATTTCAACACCGATCTTTCCAATCTGACTTCTCCGACCGAGGGCCCGCTGAATGTCGATTTGACCCAGAATCAGGCAGAGCAGCAGGACCTGACAAATTCGATCAATACCTTCGATACGCAGATCGCTGCGCAAACCGCGCAGCTGACGTCGCAATACGATGCGGTCAACGCCTCGCTGCAGCAGTATCCGCTGCTGCTGCAGGAAATCACGCAGGCGCTGGGCACGCTGGGCGCGGGTACTTCCGGCTCGGGTGCGTCGATTTCGAGCGCGCCCACGCTCACCGCAGGGCTCTAGGAGCGACACCATGGATGCCAGATCGTCATACCGGGAAGCGGCGGTGCGGGGCGCAAGCCCGGTGCGGCTCGTCATCTGCCTGTATGAACAAGCCATCGAGGATTTGCGGCGGGCGGTGATCGCTCTCGAAAAAGGAGACATCGCGGAGCGTACCGGCAAAATCAATCACGCGCTGATGGTGATCTCACAATTGCAGGGCTCGCTCGACATGGAGCGCGGCGGAGACGTGGCCAGAAATCTGCAGCGCTTCTACAACACACTGCGCGCGGGGCTGGTCGAGGCCCAGGTGGTCCAATCCGCCAAAATGCTGGAACGGCAGATTTTCCAGATGGCTTCCGTACATGAAGCGTGGCTGGAAGTGGAACGGGCTACGGCGGGGGCAGTTCTGGCACCTGCAGAGCCTGCGGCCAGTCCCGTCGAGATTGCCGAAACAAAAATTTCCGCTGCGGATTGGAAAGCCTGATGCCATCCCTGTGCCAAACCTTGCGCGACACGAACTGCCGGCTCGGGAGTTCCCTGAATGGTCTGCTGCGCACCTCCGGGCAACCGGGAATCGTAATGCCCGAACAAATGGCGGCGCTGCTTTCGGCGCTGCTCAGCGCTGGCGCTGCGCTGCGCGCCGAGACCGTTCCAGTGAAGGGCAGCAATCCGGAACTCGATTTGCAACTCGACGAGTATCGCCGCCACGTCGAACGCCTGCATCAGTTGATGCCATGGATTCATCGCCAACTGCTGTCGGAGCAGGCGAGGTTGGAAAAGCAACGCGCCCGAGTGCGAAGCGCAGCCCAGTGGGCGCGCGCGTCGCGGCAAACGCTCTGAGCCGGGTGCTGCGGGCGGAGTCGGGGCTTCCCGCTATTTCAGATACTGAAACAGATTCGTTTGCGCGGTCTGGCCGATCGCTTCGAGCGTCGCTTGCAGCGACGTTTGGGCGGTGGTCAGGTTACTGATCACCGACGGCAGGTTCGCGCCTCCCAGAGTGTTTTGCTGCTGCGCCAGCTGCGTGGTTTCGGTGCTGAGATAGGTTTGCTGCGAGTTGAGCTGGTTCAGGGCATTTCCGTAAAAGACGCGCCGGGCGTCAACGGAGTTGTACGAGGCGCTGACCTCCGTGACCGCGGCGCTGATGCTGGCTCCGCTCCCGGTCTGCAGGCTGGTGATGAGATCCTGAATACTCTGGAACATGTCCGTTCCCGGAGCGGAAAATAATTGCGAACCCGGCAAGTTGGTTTGCAGGGAGAAGTGGCTGCCGAGAGTCACCTGATTCGCTCCGGAGTTTCCTTTATACGTGACGCCGGAAGAAGAGCTGGCATCGAGCACGTAGGGCGGAGTTTGAGTCGCGGTTCCGCCAAAAACGTAATTGCCCTGGTAGGTGAGGTTGGCCAGACTGAGCAGCTGGCTTTGAATGCCTTGAACCTGGGTGGCCAGGGCGGCACGATCGTCGCTGTTTACGGTGCCGTTGGCGCCTTCCACTCCGAGGTCGATGGCCTGCTGCAGTGAGGTGATCACCGAACTGAGGGCGGAATCGGCATTCTGTACTTCCCCCTGAATGCTGCCAATGCTGCGTTGGAACTGATCGGCTTGTGCGGTGCCACCTGCATTCTGGATCAGGGCCGCAGCCGCGGCGGGATTGTCGGACGGGACGTTGACGCTCTGTCCGGAAGCAATCTGCTCCTCGTCCGTGTTGATCTGTTGCTCTGTCTGGGCAACGGCTGCCAGCAAGTCGGGATACGGGTTTGGGTTTATACGCATGGAATTATCCCGTTAACGTGGTCATGTTGATCACGGTGTGCATCATGTCATTGATGGTGGTAATCACTTGCGCGGAAGCGGAATAGGCGCTCTGGTAGCGCACCATGTTGGCCGCTTCCTCGTCGAGCGAAACTCCGGAAACAGAGTTGCGCTGGTCGGTGAGTTGCTGAAGTGTGAGGCTCGAGGCGCTCTGTTCGGCCGATGCATTCGATACGTCGTTGCCGACGTTGAACACGATTCCGGAGTAATAGTTGGTGGGGTCTTCGCCATTGATGATGCCTTGGCTGCCGAGGCCATACATCGCTTCGATGTTCCCGTTGCTGCCCGCGGTGCCATCGGAGCTGGCGGCAATTAGCGCGGGATCGGTGAGGGAGACGGAAAGACTGGCGGCCGCGCCAACGCCGGATGCGGGAGGGGCATTGAAAAGGTTGGTCCCTTTCGCGCCGTTAAGATCGAAGCCCTTGAGTTGGACTCCATTCACGGCGGTGGCCAGGCCTGCGGCTAGAGTGTCGAGCTGTCCTTGGATGGCCGGAATCTTCTGGTTGCGGGCCGCCAGGGTTCCGCCCAACTGGCCGGAGGTGATCGCGTTCGTGATGTTCGCACCCTGGGAATAAACGTCATGTAATCCCGAGGAGTTGGTCTGGGTCTGCAGCTGAAAACTTTGGGTTCCGGTTACCAGCGAGGCGCCATTGGCGGTGGTGAGCGTGATGGTGTTGTCGCTCGGAATGACGGATACGTCAACCAGAGCCGAAAGCTGGTCGATGGCAGTGGTGCGCTGGTCGATGAAGCTTCCGGCGCTTTCTCCCACATTCTGCAGGCTGCTGATTTGTCCGTTAAGCTGCGCGATCTGGGTGGTCAGCTGATTGATCTGGCCGACGGTTTGTACGACGTTAAGGTCGAGGCTGGTCTGCTGCTGCGTGAGGTTGTTGGCGGCGGTGTTGAAGCTGGTGGCCAGGTTTCCCGCCGCGGTCAGCACGCCCTGGCGCAGGGACAAATCCGAGGGATTGGTGGAGAGCTGGTTCAGACTGTCAAAGAAATTGGAAATCTGAGTGCCGATATCGCCGGCGGTGGAAGTGAAGTTGACCTGAGCCTGCTGCAGAGCCGAAGTCAGCGCGTCGTACTGGCCCCCGGTTTGGGTCTGCTGCTGAATTTGCGATTCGAGGATGGGATCGCGAATGCTCTCCACACTCTGCAGAGTCACGCCCGTCCCGAAGGTCAGCGGATCTTCGACGACTGGATCGCTCTCGACCAGCACCGGCTGTTCGCGCGAATAGCCAGGAGTGTTCACATTGGCAACGTTGTTGGTGCTGGTTGCCAGAGCAGCCTGCTCGGTAATCAGGCCACTGAGGGCGGTCGCGAGGCTGGCGTTCAGGCTTGACATAGTTCAGATTCTCCGGCGAGTTCGAAAGTCGGTTACTAGCGCGCCCGGCTGGGATAGCGGAGGACCGTAAAGCGCGCTCGGGCCCGCGAGCACATTTGCGAGCACCCGCAGCTTGCCGCGCGCCCGCGCCAGTAGCGCGGCTTGCAGCCGCGAAGCTTGCAGGATTCGGTGGGCGCTGCGGAAGAGTTCGCCTTGCAGCCGACCTTCTTCGAGTCCAGCATCCAACGCGGTCTCGCAGAAAGCCGGGCCGGGCCTTGCCTTTTGTCGCAACAGACTTCCGCTTGCCGGCAGCGGCACACGAGTCCTGAGGGAAGCGGCAACCTCGCGGGCCAGGGTTGCCTGTTCGAACGTTCCGCGTTCGATGCCGGAGAGATCCATTGCCAGCAAAGCCTCGCGACTGCGCTGCAAACTGGCTTCCAGCTGGGTCAAGAGCGCCAGGTCAGCACGCGGGCGCTTGGCCGTGCACTGCTCGGCAAAGACGGGCGGAACAACTTCGTCGGCAAGAAGGTCAGTTGACATCGATTTCGTGCATCGCTTTCTGCATCAGGATTCGGCCTACTTTCCCGACTAGGCCGCCGGAGTTGCCACCATGTGCGCAAACACGGCGTCAGCGACCTGCTGGGGGGCCGGCTGATACGTGCCGCCCAATACTGCCTGCCGCAAGGCGTTTACTTTTTCCTGACGAATTTCGGGAAGTTGCGACAGTTGCGCTGCCAACGCCTGCACGTGAGCATGGATGCCGGAAAGCTGGGCCTGATCTTCGCCCAGAGGGCTGCTGGCCGCAGAGCTGCCTTCCCGATTTGCCGATTTTGAGTTGCTGGTGCGTTCATTCTCGGCAAGCTGTGGCGCGGGTTGATTGGTATCGATTCTCATAAGTGCTTTCCTCCCGGAATTGCCTTGCAATTCAGGTATCGGCAGGGCGTTAGAAAGCTTTAATTCCGTGCCGCGGTCATTCTGTGATCCGGCTCCAAAGCTTCGTTATGTTGCTCTATCGGCAGTTGTTAGAGCAGCTTTCGCGGCTAAGGTGCGGACTTGGGCGGGGAGGAGCCAAGCCTTTCGAGCGCTACATTGGTGTGGAGAAGTTGCGCAGAAATCAGCTTTGCGATTCCGAATCCGCCTCCCGCCGCCACGGCTGATGCCAGCGCCTGGGTTCCGAGATAGTTGTAATCATCTTGCCCTGCCATGGCATCGTCTCCCGGAACCGCGGCAAAAGTTTTCTCTAAGGATTCGAGCACCGTGCCAATCAGCTGCGCTTCGAATTCGCGGGCGGCTTTCGCGCCTTTGCCGAGCGCGGAGGCGGCTGCGGGAAGCGTTGCTGCCGATGCCAGGGCAGAAGACGGCACTCCAGAAATCACACTCATCAGAGGATCTCCAGTTCAGCTTCGAGAGCGCCCGCCGCTTTGATGGCTTGCAGGATCGATACCACGTCGCGCGCTGTCGCTCCGATGGCCTGCAGGCGTGTGACCAATTCTTCGACACTCGCACCTTCGTTCAATTCCACATTGCGCGCCGGACTTTCCGTAGCCTTGACCCTAGTCTCAGGCAGCACTTCGGTCTGTCCGCCGGCCAAAACATTCGGCTGCGAGGCTGAGTAAGTCGTGGTGACCTCAATCGAAAAGCTGCCATGCAAAATCGAAACCGCGCCCAGGCGCACGTCGCGTCCCATCACCACAGTGCCGGTGCGCTCGTTGACTACAACTTTGGCTTTGCGGCGCACGCGGATTTCGAGATTCTCCAACCGGGCGAGCAAGGCAGGCAAGCTTGCGTTGCCGGGAGCCGGGGTCTGAATATCGACGCGGCGGCTGTCGACGACGGTGGCCGCCGGAGAACCCAGTTCAAGGTTGATGACCGAGGCGACCTCCTCGACTGTCGAGAAGCTGGCATCGTTCAGCAGAAGAGAAAGGTGCGGGAGCTTTGTGAGATCGAGCGAACTGTCGCGCTCGATCAGGGCACCGTTGGGAATGCGGCCGACCGTGGGATGATTGACTTGCTTGGAGTTGGCCGAGGATCCCACCGAGAATCCGCCAACCACCAGCGGGCCCTGGGCAGCGGCATACACCTGGCCGTCGGCGGCATACAAAGGGGTAAGTAGTAGCAATCCGCCTTCGAGGCTGCGCGCATCTCCAGCAGAAGAGACGATGACGTCGAGCGGCATGCCGGGCCGGGAGAATGGAGGCAGATCGGCGGTCACAAAAACTGCAGCCACATTTTTCACCTGCACCGTCGATTGCAACACTGCTGAAGGAATTTCGACGCCCATGCGTTGCAGGATGCTGGCCAGAGTCTGAATCGTGAAATAAGTTTGCTGCTTGTCGCCCGTGCCCTTCAGCCCTACGACCAGCCCATAGCCAACGAGGGAGTTGTTCCGAATTCCCTCGACCGTAGCCACATCGCGGATCAACACTTTGTGATCTCCGGCCTGAGCGGTCGCCAGTGCCGTGAGCAAAACAGCGATCGCAAACCCAGCGATCGCGCCCGCTATGGTGGATCGATGCCAGACTGAACTCATGACGTTATCCTCGCAAATGCCATTAGAAACCGACCACGCGCAAGATCCACTTCATCACCGGGTTGGGGGAACGAACGCCTTCGCTGATCACGCCTTTGCCCTTGACCTCAACTTCGAGATTGCCGACGCTGTTCGAGGCCACCGTGTTGGTGGCATCGAGATCGCCGGGGCGTACCAGTCCGCGCAGAATCACGGTCTCGCGCTGGTCGTTCATCACCACCTGGCGTTCGGCCTCGACTACCAGGGTTCCGCTTGGCAACAGCGCGGCCACGCGCCCGGTCAGGGTCGTGGTGAGCGCGGTGGTCGAGGTGGCTTGCGCCTTTCCCGTCAGGGCTTCGGTGGACGAGGGTGAAAAAAGATTTTGCACGCCGCTGGTCTTGATATGTCCGCCCAGCGCGCTGATGCCTGAACTCGCCGAAAAACTGCGGTTCGTCGCCACGTTGCCCGTGTTAGTGGACGAAAGATTCTGCGACACGCTGATCGTGACCAGATCGCCGACGCGCGAAGCCTTGTAATCGGCGACCAGGTTGGCGAGTCAACCGTTGTCGATCCACAAACTGCCGGGTGTGCCGGGCGCGGGACCGGGAACCGTGCCCGCCATGCGCTTTACATAGTCGGCCAGCGCATCGCGTTTGGGGGCGACAGGTTTCTCTTTCGTCCGAGCTTCGGCCGCAACCGCAAGCAAGACCAGCGCCGCCAGGATCAGGGATGTCGGCCCAAAAGTTTTCCAAGTATTGCGGTGTGCAGCGTTGCGAGGAAGCGAAAGCCGATTCGTTTTTGTCGTTGCCGTTATCGCTGTTGAGGTCATCATCGTCGTCCTCTTCTTACGACTACAAGCTAGCCCGTAAAGTTCCATCCGGCAGAACTTCGGCGCGCAGAATCGCCGCACTGTTCTTGAAACGGATGCGCACAAACTCTCCGATTCCGCCGGCGTCGAGGCAAGTCACGGGCAACACGATGCGAATGCCGACTTCGTCCCAGGCAAGCGTTGCGGTTTGGCCGGCCTTGATCACGTGCTCGACTGGAACTGCATATTTTCGGAATGCCGCAACCAGGCGCTTCGGAAAGGCGTTTTCGCCGGGAAGCCAAACCAAAAACGGAACGCACTCCCGGGGACGGACACAGCGCAGCGTGAACTCCCAGCGATGCAGCGATGCATTCCATGATGTCTTGGCAAGTTGCAGTGGCGTGTCTTGCGGAAGGTCGCGAGCGGCAGCGCAATTCAAAGAGTCCCAAGATGAGGTCGGAGCGCCGCTCAACGATC
The DNA here is from genome assembly GCA_963715875.1 of uncultured Acidobacteriaceae bacterium. GTDB lineage: Bacteria > Acidobacteriota > Terriglobia > Terriglobales > Acidobacteriaceae > Sulfotelmatobacter. The sequence goes on from OY970281.1 coordinate 826,827, forward strand.
CCGCGGGCGCGGCGCCGGCAAGGAACTGCGCAATTCCCTCGCAGGACCTGGATGCTCCCGCGCGCCCGACCACAATACGCTCAGGAATTTTCAGGCTGGCAATTTCTTTCATGCCAAGGTTCGAAGTGACACTTTCGAGTTGGCTGCGCACTTCGCGCCCATCGAGCACGCGGGCCCGGCCGGAGCGCGGTAGCGCTCCAAGACGCACCTGTGCGGCCGCCTGTTGCAATGGAACGCAGGCGTTGTGAGGCAACAGGTCTGCGAGGGTCAACTCTGCATTGGCAGTTTCGACGCGGGCTTGGACCTCCGCCAGCGGACACCCTGCTTCGGCCACGCAAGGAAACGCCGAAGCCAGGAAGAATGCACTTACCCAGAAGATGCCAAAACGCTGCACCAAAGTTCCTCCTCGCCGCCGGCTGTGGTTACCGGCCGAGATTGTTGATGGTCTGCAACATCTGGTCGGCAGCATTGACCACTCGCGAACTGGCTTCGTAGGAGCGCTGGGCGACGATCATGTTCACGAATTCGCTGACGACGCTGACGTTCGACTGTTCGATCATGCCCTGCACCATACTCCCCAGGCCTTCGCTGCCTCCAGGGGCTCCGACGATCGGCGCGCCCGAGGCGGTCGTCTGCAGGAACAAGTTGCTGCCTGTGCTATTGAGACCTTCCGGATTGTTGAACAACGCCAATTGCAGAGATCCCACCTGCTGCGCCGCGGTTTGTCCGGCGAGCGTGACGCTGACCGTGCCATCGGAACCGATGGTGACTGAAGTTGCGCCCGAGGGAATGGTGATGGCTGGCTGCACCGCATTGCCATTCTGATCGACCAGGCTGCCTTGCGCGTCGAGATGAAAACTTCCCGCGCGCGTGTAGGCCGTCTGGCCATCGGGCATCAGAACCTGAAAGAAGCCCTGGCCTTGAATGGTCAAATCCAGCGGATTGCCGGTTTGGCTGAAGTCGCCCTGCAACTGAATCACTTCCGATGCGGCCGAGCGTGTGCCCAGTCCCACCTGCAGTCCGGCGGCCACCGTGGTCTGCTGCGTGGATGCCGCTCCCGGCATGATCAGGTTCTGGTAAATGAGATCTTCAAACTGCAGGCGCCGACTGCGAAAACCTGCCGTACTCGAGTTCGCCAGATTGTTTGCAATATTGTCCAGGTTGAGTTCCTGAGCGGTCATGCCGCTGGCTGCGGTGTAGAGTGCGCGCATCATACTGATCTCCTCGTAGTGCTCTGTGACGCTTCAGTGACCCGTGGTTAAGATTTTCCAGGCGGCACGTTAAGTCATACCTTGGGCAAATCCTGCACCGCAGTCTGATTGATTTGCCCATCAATTGCGCTCAGAGTGCGGGAAAGCATTTCGGCATTGCGTTGCACAGTGATCAACTCCACCACACTTTCTGTCGCACTTACGTTCGAACCTTCGAGCATGCCCTGGCTCACCGACGATTCCACGGCCGCCAGCGCCGATCCCGCTGGCGCTGCATAAGTGGCATTGCCCAGTGCGGTTAAATTCGTTCCCGGCGAAAACTCCGCCAGTTGCAGTTTGTCAACTACATTGCCATCCACCGAAACTGTTCCGTCCGCGCTGATCGTCACATTTCCATTCGGCAAAGTTACCGGGCCTTGCTCGCCCAGCACGGCGTTCCCCTGGCTGGTGACCAGTTGTCCGGCGGATGTGAGGTGGAAGCTGCCATCGCGCGTATAGAGCGGAGCTTTCGCGGAGCCGACGGCAAAGAAACCGCTCCCGGAAATGGCGACATCCATCGGATTGCCGGTGGGCGCCAGGCTGCCCGAAGTCAGGTCGAGGCGGCTGCCACTTAACACGCCAAAATTATTGAGCGCGGCGTTCACCGGGTTGGCGCTCACCGCGCCCAGTCTCAGCGAACCGTGTCCCGCCAACAAAGAACGAAACGTGGATTGCTCACCGCGGTAGCCGGTAGTCGACAGGTTGGCGAGATTGTGAGCAACCAGTTCGAGAGCCTGGGTCTGAGCCGCGAGTCCGGCGCACGCTGCGTAGTAGCCACTGTCCATGGTGTTGCTCCTCGTCATCGAAGAAGCACTCCGGCTTCCACTCGCAAATAAAATTGTCCGGCGTAAGTCGATGGAAAGAAGGCGAGACGCGGGAGCCGATGCGAAGAAAATTTTAAGGTTGGAACTGGCACTGAGAAGAAGTTGCCGAGTGGAAAAATTGCCCTCGGCAAAATGTTCCGTGGGAAGAAATCCGCGCTATAGGTTGATGATGACCAACTGAAGAAGTTATCGGCGGAGGAAGATGGGAGCTTTAGCGCGGGTCATTGAGCGCCACTCTGCGCAAGTGCTCGATCGCCCGCCTGCATCAAACGCTACGCCGCTGGTGGCCTGGTGAACCAAATCCGGGAAATTGCCGAAAGGGGGGAGATTTGCCGCAGGTTCGCCGGTCGGTCGATCCCATCGACGATTTTCTGCTCGCATTGTCGGAAGGATATGCCAGATTATCTGGTGACGGGCGACCTAAGGGAATTACTCTCGCTCAAACGCCACAAGGGCGCGCGGATTGTCTCCGCGCGCATGTTTGCTGATCTGCTAAAAGGGAAGAAGTGAAGCAACAAGACGACCTCGGGCGCTAAAGCGCGAGAGGTGCTGGAGGACTTACGCGGCGCTGAAGCGCCGCTCTTCCACGGTTGTTGTTACAGCTTCCTATTAGAGCTTCCACGGCCCGGCTATAACTCCCGGGTCCTTGGCAGAGCTTCCACACACTCTGAGTGGCTAGTCTGCGTGGGATCTGGCGCCGGCAAGCGCCGATGGCGGCGATTGCAGGTGGAACAGCCGCTGCACTGCTGTAGTCATACGGTCCTGTTCCATCTTTTCTGGAAGCTCCTTGAGTTCGCGGGCCAGGGATCCTGTGATCCTCTGCGTCATACGGGACATGACTGCGATCAGCATTTCGTCCTGGTCTTTGGTAAACGGCCCGTTCTCTTGTTTAAAGGAGTCCAGTTCTTGCCGGCAAATCTCGTCGAGGCGCTGGCGCAAGGCCACGATGGTGGGCACCACGCGCTGGGTCCGCAGGGTGCGGCAGAAATCCTGCACTTCGGCCTGCAATATTTTGCCGGCCGCGGCGACGACGGATTCCCGTTCGACAGAATTCTTGTTGGCGACGCTCTCTAGTTCATCCAGGTTGTAGAGGAAGACGCCCTTGACCTGGCGAACTTCGGGGTCGATGTCGCGGGGCATGGCAATGTCGAGGATGATCAGCGGACGATCGGCGCGATCGCGCACTATTGTTTCGGCTTCGTCGCGGCTGAGGATCGTATGCGGACACGACGTGGAGCTGATAAGAATGTCGGCCTGCGAAATGTGTTGCGCACGCTCTTCGAATGAAACCGCAGTTCCGCCCAGCTTGGCAGCCAGTTCGGCGGCATGATCGAGAGTGCGGTTGAGTACTTTCACCGAGGCGGCGCCGTTTTTGAGCAATCCGCGGGCGGAAAGTTCGCTCATCTTTCCGTCGCCCAACAGCAGCACCTGCTTGCCTTCCAGGGTGTCGAAATTCCGGCGCACCAGTTCCAGCGCAGCGGAGGGAATCGAGATCGCCAAATCCCCAATTGCGGTTTCATTGCGCACGCGTTCGGAAACCACGAGCGCCTTCTCGATGACGGCGTCGAGACACCGTCCGGTCGCCCCCACCTTCTGCGCCTGCGTCCAGGCTTCTTTCATCTGGGAAACGATCTGGGGCTCGCCGATCACCATCGAATCCAGGCTGGAGGCGACGCGGAAAATGTGAAGCAGGGCTGGTTCGTCCAGCAACCGGTAGAAGTTTTTCCACTCGCAGAGCTTGAGCCCATACTCGGTGGCGAGCAAACGCATCGCCGAGTTGGCCGCGAGGGTTACGTCGCTGGTCCACAGCAGGAATTCGGTGCGGTTACAAGTGGCGAGAACGACGACTTCCTCAATCCCTTCTGACTGGGATAAGTGCACCAGAGCTTCGTAACGGCGGTCTTCGGGGATCCAGAAGCGCTCACGCACGGCCACCGGAGCGGTACGGTGATTCACGCCGATGACCATCAGAGTGGGTTCCAAAGTCTTCGCCTCCGAGACTGCTACCCTGTTGGAAAAGCACCTCTGGGGCCAAAAGCGCGCTGTCCCAATAGCCCGATATGTCTTGTATTGTCAGTGCGTTAGCAGCTGTTTAATATTGAAACGTTGGATTTTATTGGCATCTATAGCGGCATATGACCCGCGACTCGCGGGAATTGCCCCGGCGAGTTCCGAAGCGGGACAAGCTCTCTCAGGGCTCAAACTTCGTTCGTTCGAAGCTGCCAGAGAGCGATGATGCCAAGCACCATGAGGTTGGGGAACAGAAGCGGAGCCATGGGAGGAGCGCCGTAAATGAAATTATCGAAGGCGTGAACGGAAGGCCCGCGGAGGTTCGCGGAAGCATGCAACACAAAGCCCCAGAGGCCGACTCCCGCTTCGAGCAGAAGCACTGCGGCACACAGATCGATGTACGGACGCGAAACGCGAACGATCAGAGGCACCGCCAGGAATCCGATCGCGAGCGCACTCGCAACCACGGGCACCCACTCGAAGGGATTGAAAAAACCGTTGCCGGCATGGTCGGCAAGGCTGAAGATAAAATTTCCGACGAATCCGCCCAGCGTGAGAAGGAGCACCCATTGCGCCCATTCCAAAGACTCCGGATCCACCATGCGGTTCATGATGAGCAGAAATCCAATGCCGGTGTAGGCCAGGGGAGCGGCAAAGGGGGCGGAGTACGTCAGGCTGCGCAAAGTCCGTTCATAAAAGAAATGGCTTTCGAGGTGGAGAATCACGCCGGTGAGCCCAACCAGGATTGCCACCCATCCAACGAAATAGCCGAGATCCTTCCAAACCGCGGGCCAGCGGTAGCGGACTGCAAGCGCAAAAATCAACACGACCGGCGCGGTGGCAGAGAAGATGAGCGGAATGTACTCTGCCGCGTTGCGAAACTGGTTGACGGAGTGCGCCAGAAAAATGTCGAAAGTGAGGGAGCCGACATTCAAGATTGCGAACACTTCCACCCAGATCTGCGGCCGAGCCCACCAGCGTTCACTTGGCTTTGCCATGCTCTCTCCTGAGCTCGACGGCCATGGATTGAAGCTGGACGGTCTTCTGCATCATGGGATAGTTGCCGTGCCACTGCACAAAATCGGCGCCGCCCATGAAAGCGCCGTGTTTGCTGGTGCGTCCGTCATAGTGCCACAGATCGAAGTAGACAAAATCAATGGGCTGGGAGAATGGCGGACCATTGAGCACTCCATCTTTGTGGAGGCCATTGACGATGTCCTGCGCCACGCGAACCCGGCCATTGGTATTCTCGACCGCCTGTTCCGCCTGCGCATAGACGCGATCAATCAAAGCCGGCGTGTGGCACTGGGAGCAGACCTGCTTCATCTTGGCCTGGGCCGCGGCGTAGTTGGGACGCTTATCCGTAATGGCGTTCGCCAGATAGTAGGACAGGCGCTCGGAGGGATCATGCGTGATGCCCACGCCATTGAGGCCGCTCATGTGACAAGTGGCGCAGGTGGGCACAAACATGTCGCGCGTGGTCAGTGTTTTTGGCGATGCATCCAGATTGAGCAACGCCTCCTGTGCCTGGAACATGATGCCGTGTTTGGATTCTTCATAGATCTCGATCTGCGAGTGGTCAGGGCCCATGTGGCACTGAGCACATGTGCTGGGCAGGCGTGCGATGCGCACCGAACTGGTGTGGCGAGTATGGCAGGCGGTGCAACTGCCGATGGTGCCATCGCTGTTCGGTCTGCCCACGCTGTGGCACTGCTCACATCCGCTGGTCATCGCCGACGTTCCTTCGGAGAGCACAAACGGATGCGCTGGACGGCGAGTTCCTCCGGGCTGGTAGGTTTCGGAAAAATTCACCTGTTCGGGCGTCAGGCCTTTTTCGCCATAAATGGCGGCCCATGCGGGAGCGGCATGGCGGCTGTGCAGAAACTGCTGGTAGATGCTCTCATGGCAACTGCGGCAATTCCCCGCGGTCAGCTTGGTGGAAATCACAAAGCCGTGATGGTCTTTCTTTTCCTGGCCGGTTGCAGGCTGGTGGCAGTCCAGGCAATTCACGCCTTTTTTGGCGTGCATGCTCATCTCGTATTCGTGAACTACGGAGTATTGCGTGCGCGCATGGCACTCGGCGCATTTGCCGGTGGCCCGCACTAGATCGGCGCTGGGCTGCGCGGTTTCCACACTCGGCCGGGCGCGATTGATCAGAAAGCCCGCCAGGATCAAAGCAAACGCAATCACCACCGCGATGAAAACGGATCGAAAAGACATGCGCGACTCCTTCTCGTAAGAAAGTGCAGTGCGTGTTTCAGGTGTGGGAGATGAACGTCAGCATTGTAGTCGCAATGAGAGCGGAAGGCGACGCGGAGTAATAGGGTTTAGGAATTCAGGAAAGGGACAGGCGGTGCGCGCTAGCGGTAGTGGTGGAAGTACCAGATGAAGGCTACAGATCCCAGGCGGACGACGACGATCAGCGCTGCCAGCGCGAGCGCCAGGCTGAACAGAACCCGTTCAAAGCGATTCAACTGCCATCGGGAAACGGCCATGGAAACCGCCTTCCAACCCGATTTTAGGATAGGCGTGGAAGGGGCTGAGGGCAGTGAGTCGAGTCACCGATGGTTGTGAGACGTGGACAGGCAGGCATTCCACATAAAAAATTTCGCGGAGCTCATAAGATGAGCTCCGCTAATCGATTGATCGAAGACGTGCAATGGAGAAGTACCAGCCGGTTACGCTTTCACCGAAATGGTGCTGGTCCCGGTCGATGGCAACGCCTGAGAAGATCCAGTGCCTTCGCTCGACGTGGCAAGCTTGCCCTCTGTGGCTCCGCTGGTGTGATGGCGGTGATGGCCGTGATGGCCGTGCACTCCGCCACTCTGTGGCGAGAAATGCTGGAAGGCCTGTTGAATGTTGGTGTAGTCCTGCTGCGCGGCCGTGAGGTTTCCCGCCTGCAAATCCTGCGAAAGCTGGGCGAAACCCTGAACCAGCGGGTTGCTGCTGGTGGTACCGGTGGTCTGGGATGAGTCAGAAGCGAGTTTGGGTACAAGTTTGGTTAAGGTGGCGTAGTCCGATTGTGCGGCAGACAAATTTCCGGACTGCAGATCCTGGCCAAGTTGCTGAAACCCTTGCTGAATCTTTTGAAAATTATTCGTGCTCAAAATGGGCCAGGTGGTGGTGGAAATACCTGAAACTGACATAGCGAAATCTCCTCCGGGCAGAATCCGTTCTTGCACGACTTTAATCGGCATTTCTCGGCCCGAACTTTAGTGGCTAAACACAACAAATTACAGCAACGCTGATGCCAAAGATGGCCACGGCGATGCCGAGGCAACATGTAGATTCGGAAAGACTTAACTGGCATAACTTACGATGGCAAGGCAAGTGGGCAAAAGGTGCCTATCTCGCACTGGGCAGAGATTTCCGGGCTAAGCCCGCCTGGACAGCCGAGGCGGCTGTCCCCACATGGTTCTTGCTCACTTCCGCACAGAGCCGGTGGCTGCATGAAGGATGGTTGGGCGGAGATTTAGCGTGCGAGGTGGAATCCGGCAATCAACAGGACGCCGAAGACGATGGCGTGAGCGAGTTCGGTCCAGCCGAGCCGGCGTACCGCCAGAGGCTTCTGGCCTTCGAAAAACCAGGCCGCGCCGCGCACCAGCAAAGGCAGGAATGCCAGAACAGCGAGGGCGGGTAAGAAATGAAAATGCCAGGCAAAGAACAGAGCCACGGCCAGCAGCACTTCTCCTAAGAGAAAACTGCGGCCGTGTTCAAATTTCTGCGTCCATCCGCTGAGCCGCGCGGAGTGGATGCGCAGCTGCACAAAATGAATCTGGTTGCCGGCAAATAGAAAGTTCACCATCCACAGCGCCCATGCCTCACGGTTCAATGTGCCGGTGACAACGAAATAGGCGGCAGGGGCGGTGACCGTGAGTCCAATGGTGCCGACCAGTTGAGACAGCATGCGGGTCCGGCGGGATAATTTGCGGAGAACGCCTTGCGCGACGAATGCGGAGACCGCGATCAGACCCAGCAGCAGCAATTCCTTGCTTTCATTGCGGCGTTGCCAGAAGAGCACAGCCAGCGCCAATACAGCAGCGGTGGCGAGAATAAAAATTGTGGCGCCGACGCCGCGGCGTTCCTGAGGAGTCTGAGCTCGAAGGGGGCCGACACCCAGCCAGGTCTCGAGCGGCGATCGTAGCCAGAAAAGATCGAGAGCCGCAATGGAGAATGCAATCAGCGCGAATGGGTTGCCGCCGGCGAAGAGTCCGATCGCTCCTCCGGTCACCAGTGGGACCAGCAGTAGTCCCCAGGCGCCGTGTTCGCGCGGCGCGATCAGCGTCGCCAGCGGACGAGTCGGTAGGGTTCCCGGATAAGCGATGATCTCTGCCACGAGACTGTCCTAGTGGCCCACACCCGCAGGCGTGGGGATATTGTGAAGCTCGGTCTTCTTCTCGCCAGGCTTGGTACCGGGCTGATAGACGCAGAAGGGTTCCTCATCGAGATAATTTCCGGTGGCAGCAAAGGCGCGGGCGCGGCAACCCATACAGACATTGCGGAACTCGCAGCATCCGCACTTGCCGTTCAGGTTGTTGACGTCGCGCAGCTGGTTGAAGACAAATGAATTTTCCCAGATATCAGAGAATTGCTGCTTCTTCAGATCGCCGGCCAGGGCGGGCAGATATCCGCAGGGATAGACCTCGCCCTGATGCGAGATAAAGCAGACCGCGGTTCCGGCGAGGCATCCCTTGGTCATGGCGTTCATGTCGGAAGGATGCGCTCCGGGATGGCCAACAGGTTGGCCAACGCCTTTGGGCTTCAGTTCGATGCCGGTCGAGCCGGGCATGGTCATTTCCGTGGGTCCGATGTGCGAGCCGTGACTCGGAGCCGTGGGCGCGCTTACGGGATGCGCGGCCTGAGCCGCAGCTGCGGCCGAACGGCCTTCCGCTGCGCGGCGTTGGCGCACGACGCGGAAGTAGTGAGGGGCGCAGGTGGCTTTGAGTTCGATTCCGCCATCGAGAGATTGATCGTAGAACCAGTTCAGCATCTTCTCGTATTCTTCCGGTGCAACCATCTGCTCGGCGGCGATATCGACTCCGCAACCCACGGGAACCAGCAGGAAGGTGTGCAGCGCGTCGGCGCCAATGGACTTCGCCAGCTCCAGCACAAACGGCAACTGATGTGCATTGTGGCGCGCGATAGTGGTGTTGATCTGCACCGAGAGGCCGACTTCCTTGAGATTGCGAAAGCCGGTGAGGGCCGCATCGAACGCTCCGGGAATGCCGCGGAAGGTATCGTGCGTGGCGGCATCGGCGCCATCGAGGCTGATGGCGACGCGCTTCACGCCGGCAGCGGCGACCTTGCGCGCAATTTCTTTGGTCACCAGCGTGCCATTCGTGGCCAGCGCCACGCGCAGGCCCTTGTCCGTGCCGTATTGAGCAAGCTCGAAAATGTCTTTGCGAAATAGCGGCTCTCCGCCGCTGAGCACGAGGATCGGATTCGATACTTCGGCGATCTGATCGATGATTGCTTTTGCCGCCGAGGTCGAAAGATCGTCGGGAGAACTCAGTTCGGTTGCACTGGCGCGGCAATGGATACAGCGGAGATTGCAGCCCTTGGTCAACTCCCAAAAAATCAGCCGCGGTTTATTTTGGTTGCCGGAGTGTGAATGCTCGTGACCGTTGGATGAATGCATATACGTTCCCCTTCCCACTTGAACCCCGGGGATTTGGCGTCCCCACAGGAGTAAAGATAGAGAAACGTCGCACAGCGAGCCGTGACTGTTATCACTCAAAATTGTGATCTACGTCACCAGCAGTAAGGCGTGCAGAATGTGCATGTTAGGTGCGATCTGGGCGAGATTTGTGGGCGCGAAGACTCCTTCGCTGCGATGAAAGACGGCTACGTTCAGAATGCGACTCCAGTATAGAATCTACGACCCTGCCGCGGCACATGCCGCCTGAGGAACTGACTCGCGCAATTCGATGCGCTGACCGGCTGACTTTTGCCAGAACACTCCGATGCCGTCGATGTTGTGAATCGCGTCTTCGATCTTGTGATCGCCGCGAAATTCAAGAATCGCCTTCTGGCACGCCTGCACCGCGCCGAAGTCATCGACAATGACGAAGCCTCCGGGTGAGACTTTGTGGTACAGGTTGGTTAAGCCGTCCATGGTGGATTCATACATGTCGCCGTCGAGGCGCAAAACCGCGAGCGCGTTGATGGGCGCCTGCGGCAATGTCTGAGAGAACCAGCCCTTGAGGAAGACGACCTGTTCGTCGAGCAGGTCATACTTGGCGAAGTTTGCTTTGACTTCCTCGAGGGAAATCGCGAGCTCCGAGAAAGTGTGGTGCTGGTCGTTGGCATCGGCGGCATATTTAGGGTTGGGCGCGGGCAGGCCGCAGAACGAATCCGCAACCCAGACGCGGCGATCGGTGACTCCGTAGGCCTTGAACACCGCGCGCGCCATGATGCAGGCGCCGCCTCTCCACACGCCGGTTTCGATAAAGTCGCCGGGAATATTGTTGGCCACGGCGAATTCCGTGATCTGCCTGAGGTTCGTCATGCGGCGGTTCCCGATCATGCTGTGCGCCTTCGAAGGCCAGTCCCGGCCAAGGTCGCGGAGCTGGCCGTCGAACACTTGCGGCGACCAGAATCCTTGATTCGGATCTTCGTAGATGGTGTTGATGATGCACTTCTGCACCATGTCCAGATACAGCTTTCGAAGTTCGTCTGCGGTCTGCATCGTTTCTCCTCGGAATGCCCGGCATTAGGGAACAGTCTGCCCTGGCAAGGGGACCCCGAGCCTTCTATGCAATCGAAGTTCCTCATCCGGTTCTAATGGCAATTGGTCGATGGTCTGCCCTGGGCTTGCGTTTGCGGCCTGATCCCACGTGTGTTCGGTCTTTGCATATGGGGCAAACGTAGGTTCGCAAGAGGATAAGGAATGGAAGGCGTACGGACAGCCGCGGGTGTGGAGTTGGTGAGGAAGGCGGGGCTGCCCCAATCGTGGCGAAGTCTTCGCCTCGAAGGTGCAGGGGCAACCGGTAGTTTGCGAAGAGCTTCTAGTTGTGATTCGCCAGATCGCGCAGCGCGGCCTGGTTTCGAATCACCAGAGTTGAGCCGCGAGTATTCAGGATCTGATGCTTTTTCAGGTCGGCCAACAGCCGGGTCACGGTTTCGCGCGACGTGCCGATCATTTGCGCGATTTCTTCATGCGTGAGGCGGAGCTTCACACGCGGTTCCGGTTTCGACGATTCGCCGTTCTTGGAACTCCATTCCAGCAGGAGTTTGGCCAGCTTCTCGGCGGCGGAGTGCGACAGTCCCAAAGAGCGGACCTCATTGCAAACCGTGTGATATTTTTCGCTCAACTGCTCGGCCACCTTGAAGCACACGGTTACGTCGTTTTTCAGGAAACGCAGGAAATCTTCGCGCTTCACGAAATTGATCTGGCAGGGGTCGATGGTCGCGGCCGTCACTTCGTAAGGTTTGCCGGAAACCGTGGCGCTGAGGCCCAGAACTTCGCCGGCCTCGGCGATCTTCACGATCATGGTCTTGCCATTGGGGGCGCTCACTGAAAGCTTGACACTGCCTTTGCAAATCAAGAAGATGCCGCGCGGCGCCTGGTGCTCGACAAACAATACAGCGCCTTCGGGATAAGCCGTCGTGTACTTGATGTCCTCGAACGCCTGCAGAGCGGGAGCCGGCAGATCACAGAAGAGGCGGTCGGCCCGCAACTTGCATGTGAGGCAACTTTCGACGATTTCCATTCCATATGGTGAAATCATGGGACCACCTTCCTATTTCGCTGAAGTTAGTGTCGATCCGCAGAGAACTATTGGCTGTGTCTCATGGCACAGGCAAACGTGACCGCCGTCACAGATTGAATCGGTCCCTATTCTGTTTCAGGGCGGATCTTTGCCGCATGGGGAAAATTCCCAAATACCATCTTCGTGTGATGAACGTCACGTCCTCCTGTGACGTAGTTGGCAGACGGCTAAGCCCTTCATCCCCCATGCTTATCTAGTCCGGCTGACCCTGGGGAGCCGGCCACCTATTTCAGTTGGGGGTACCGATGGCAAAACGCAAAGTCAAGACTATGGATGCAAACGAGGCGGTGGCATATGTCGCTTACCGCGTAAACGAAGTGATTGCCATCTATCCCATCACGCCTTCTTCCAATATGGGGGAATGGGCGGACGAGTGGGCGTCGCAGGGAGTGCAGAACATCTGGGGCACGGTGCCCCACGTCATCGAGATGCAGAGCGAGGGCGGAGCGTCTGGAGCGGTGCACGGAGCGCTGCAGACGGGGTCGCTTTCGACTACATTCACGGCATCGCAGGGTCTGCTGCTGATGATTCCCAACATGAACAAGATTGCCGGGGAACTGACGCCGGCGGCATTTCACGTTTCGGCGCGCACCGTGGCCACGCATGCGCTCTCGATTTTCGGAGACCACAGCGACGTCATGTTCTGCCGCACCACGGGTTGGGCCATGCTCTGCTCGAATTCAGTGCAAGAGGCCATGGACATGGCGCTGATCGCGCACACGGCCACGCTGGAGTCGCGCATTCCCTTCCTGCATTTTTTCGATGGTTTTCGCACCTCCCATGAAGTAAACAAAATCGAAATGCTCGCCGAAGACGATATGCGCGCGCTCATCAACATGGATCGCGTCTTCGAGCACCGGCGGCGGGCGCTTTCTCCCGACCATCCGGTTTTGCGCGGCACGGCACAGAATCCTGACGTCTTTTTCCAGATGCGCGAGCGGGCTAACTCTTATTACGATGAGTGCCCCGATAAGGTCCAACTTGCCATGGCGAAGTTCGAGCAGGTGGTCGGCCGTTCTTATCACCTCTTCGACTATGTCGGCGCTCCGGATGCCGAAAACGTGATCGTCATGATGGGATCGGGCGCGGAAGTGGCTCACGAAACCGTCGCGGCGCTGAATACCAAGGGCGAGAAGCTGGGATTGCTCAAAGTTCGCCTTTACCGCCCATTCTCGGTGAAGCACTTCCTGGAGGCCCTGCCGGCGAGCGTGAAGAAGATCGCAGTTCTGGATCGCACCAAAGAACCGGGGGCGATCGGCGAACCGCTCTATCTCGACGTGGTCAACGGGTTGCAAGAAGGCCTGAAACAGGGCTATGGCACGCTGAATACGGCTCCTTTGGTGGTTGGCGGGCGCTATGGCTTGTCGTCGAAGGAATTCACTCCCGCAATGGTGAAAGCGGTCTACGACAACTTGAAAGCCAACCTGCCGAAGGAGCATTTCACCATCGGCATTCAGGACGATGTCAGTCACACCAGCCTATCGTTTGATCCGGAGTTTTCGACCGAACCCGAAAGCGTTGTGCGCGCCATGTTCTATGGCCTGGGGGCCGACGGCACGGTGGGCGCCAACAAGAACTCGATCAAAATTATCGGCGAGAACACCGGCAACTATGCGCAGGGATACTTTGTTTACGACTCGAAAAAGTCGGGCGCGATGACCGTTTCCCACCTGCGTTTTGGGCCGGAACCGATTCGTTCGAGTTATCTGGTGTCGAGAGCGAATTTCGTCGCCTGCCACCAGTGGATTTTCCTGGAGCGCTACGACATGCTCAGTGCGCTGGTACCGGGCGGCACGTTCCTGCTCAACAGTCCGTTCAGCAAAGATGAAATTTGGGACCGCCTGCCTCGTGCCGTGCAGGAGCAAATCGTCACCAAGAAAATAAAGTTCTACGTGATCGATGCCTACCAGGTCGCGCGCGATACTGGCATGGGCAGCCGCATGAACACGATTCTGCAAGTTTGCTTCTTCGCGATTTCCAAAATCCTGCCTGGAGATCAGGCGATTGAGGCCATTCGTAAATCGATTCGTGATACCTACGGCCGCAAGGGCGAAGAGATCGTGCAGAAAAATATGCTGGCAGTGGATGAGACGCTGGCGCATTTGTTCGAAGTAAAGGTTCCAGCCGAGCTCACCAGCACGATTGAAATGCCGCCGCCGTTTCCGCCTTCCGCCCCTGAGTTCGAGCGGGATGTGTTAGGCATGATCTACGCCGGACGCGGCGATGAACTGCCAGTCAGCGCATTCCCCATAGACGGCACCTTTCCCACCGGAACGGCGAAGTGGGAGAAAAGAAATCTCGCATTGGAGATTCCGGCGTGGGACGAGAAGATCTGCATCCAGTGCGGCAAGTGCGCCATGGTTTGCCCGCACGCGGTCATCCGCATGAAGGTTTACGAGCCGAAGCAGTTGGAAGGCGCGCCGGCTACTTTCAAATCCACCGATTCGAAAGATAAAGAATGGAAGGGTCTGAAATATACGATTCAGGTCGCGCCGGAAGACTGCACCGGTTGTGGAATCTGCGTCGAGATTTGCCCGGCCAAGAACAAGGCCGAAGCGCGGCTGAAGGCAATCAACATGGTGCCGCAGCCCCCGCTGCGCGTGCCCGAGCGTGACAACTGGGACTTTTTCCTGAAGATTCCGGAACTCGATCGCCGCAATATCAAGGTCGGGACGATACGGCAACAGCAGATTCAGGAGCCTTTGTTCGAATTTTCCGGCGCCTGCGCGGGATGCGGCGAAACCCCTTATCTCAAGCTGATGTCGCAACTGTTTGGCGACCGGGCGGTCATCGCCAACGCCACTGGATGTTCTTCCATCTACGGCGGAAATCTTCCGACCACGCCGTGGAGCAAAAATGCCGACGGGCGCGGGCCTGCCTGGTCGAACTCTCTGTTTGAAGACAACGCTGAGTTCGGATTGGGATTCCGCCTCTCCATCGACAAGCAGACAGAGTTCGCCCGCGAACTGGTAAAGCGAGTATCGGGCTCGCTCGGTGATGAACTGGCCGCGGCGCTGGTCAATTCCCCGCAAAAAGACGAGGCCGATATCCACGAACAGCGGCAGCGCGTCAACCTGCTGAAAGAAAAGCTCCAGCACATCGATTCCGTGGAAGCCCGTCAACTGCTCTCAGTCGCAGATCTTCTCGTGAAGAAAAGCGTTTGGATCGTGGGCGGTGACGGATGGGCTTACGACATTGGCTACGGCGGCCTCGATCATGTTCTGGCCAGCGGACGCAACGTCAACGTGCTCGTGCTCGATACCGAGGTTTACTCCAACACCGGCGGGCAGGCGTCGAAATCGACTCCTCGCGGCGCAGTGGCGAAATTTGCGGCCAGTGGCAAGCCCGGCGGCAAGAAGGACCTCGGGACTCATCGCCATGAGCTACGGCAATGTCTATGTGGCGAGCGTCGCCATGGGAGCCAAAGATGAGCACACGCTCAAGGCATTCCTTGAGGCGGAAGCTTATGACGGCCCCAGCCTTATCATCGCGTACTCCCACTGCATCGCCCACGGCATCAACATGACGACGGGTATGACGGACCAGAAAGTTGCGGTCGAGTCGGGCCAGTGGCTGCTCTACCGTTACCATCCGGAGCGCGCTGCCGAGGGCGAGAATCCGCTGATTCTGGATTCGCGCACGCCCACCCGCAAAGTTCAGGACTTTATGCAGATGGAAACGCGCTTCAAAATGCTGACCAAGAGCCATCCGGACGACGCCAAGAAATTGTGGCAGGAAGCGCAGCATGATGCCGAAACCCGCTTCCGGCTGTACGAGTACCTGGCGCAGCGCAAGAGCGAGAAGGAACCCGTAAAGGCCTAGCGCGTCGTGATGGGAAAGACGCAGCAAGGATACGCAGCACGTACATCTCTATAGAGAAACAATCGCGGAGACTGACGGTAACGTCTCCAGATCAGGAAGAGAAAACATGATTGACCTCAGCACCCGGTATCTGGGATTGAACCTGCGTACGCCATTGGTGGCATCGGCATCGCCGCTATCCAACGAGATCGATAATATTCGCCGACTGGAAGACGCCGGAGCCTCTGCGGTCGTGCTGTATTCGTTGTTCGAAGAGCAGTTGCGGCAGGAGCGGTTCGAGCTGGAACACCATCTTGCGTCCGGCACGGAAAGTTTCGCCGAAGCCTCCTCATTCTTTCCTGAGCCAGCCGAATTCCACCTGGGCCCCGAGGGATATTTAAATCACATTCGCCGCGCCAAGAAAGCGACATCGATCCCGATTATCGCCAGCCTGAACGGCACGACCGTGGGCGGCTGGACCGAGTATGCAAAACTGATCGATCAGGCGGGCGCGGACGCGCTGGAATGCAATATCTATTTTCTGGCCACCGATCCGGAAGTCTCCTCACACGACATCGAGCAGCGCTATCTGGATATCGTCGAGGCCGTGAAGTCGGCGGTGAGCATCCCCGTCGCGGTGAAGGTGAGTCCGTATTTCAGCAATATGGCCAATATGGCGAAACGGCTGGACGAGGCCGGGGCCAACGCGCTGGTTCTGTTCAATCGTTTCTACCAGCCCGACATCAACCTTGAAGATCTCGAAGTCGAACCGAATGTCCTGCTCAGCACTCGGCAGGATCTACGGCTGCCGCTGACCTGGATTGGAATCTTATACGGCCGCATCGGCGCCAACCTGGCGGCGACCAGTGGCGTGCACGGCCCGGAGGACGTTCTCAAGCTGCTGATGGCAGGCGCCGACGTCACCATGCTTTGCTCCACCCTGTTGCGCAACGGCATCAGCCATCTCAAGCAGATTGAAAAAGGGCTGGTAAAGTGGATGGAAGAGCACGAGTACGAATCCGTGCAGCAGATGAAGGGCAGCATGAGCCAGATACGCTGTCCGAACCCTGGAGCCTTCGAGCGCGCGCAATACATGAAGGCGGTCAAGAGTATCCAGCACGTCATGCTATCCGGCCGGGAAGCCTGGAAGATTCTCAACGGCGACTAGTGGGACGGGAATTGCCCGGCGGGCAGAAAGATCATCCACCCCGCGAGCTTTGGGAGTCGGCGTTCGGCGAAAGTTCTTGCGGCGCGGCCTGAGCCGCGCCCCCTCAAGAACCGATCAACTTCTTTACCAGCCTACTTCGCTTGCAGAGACTCGATGTACTTGGTGAGGTTGGCTACGCGTTGCTGAACCTCGCTCTCGTGTCCCTGGCTGATGCCCCAGAACAAGCGTCCCCAAACCGGCATGTCTTTCGAGCCGTGCGCGGAAATCGCCGAATCGCCACGGATGGCGGATGCGACTTTCAGCGCGGGATACTTGCCTCCATTGGCCTTGCTCAAAGAGGAAAGGTCGGTGGGTGGAACTTTCAACGCGCCGGCCGCGGGGCCGCCGCCTTTGCCGTCCGCTCCGTGACAAACGGCGCAGTAGGACGTATACATCTCTTTACCGGACGCTGCCGATGTGTTTTTGACGGGCACATGCTTAATGACTTTGCCCTGGTCCTGCGAATCCTGCGCAACGGCCACACAGGCAAAAACGAACAGCGCAGCGAGAATCCAAGTTAGTTTTTTGATAGGCATAGTATTCCTTTTCCAAAGCCGCCTTCCGAATGGCCAAAGAATACACTAAACGGGTTCGGAGACAGCGATATTGTTGTGTTATTCAACGATTTGTCCCGAGCGCCATCCGGTTCCGCACAACTCCGACTGGAGAGCATTCCTGAATGTGTTCGGGCTTACTCTTAATTTTTAGCCCAGCGAGCTCCCTTATCGCTGTGATCTAAGGCACAAAAGATTGTGTCAGATGACGGCGACAACTCCACGTTATTTCAGGCAAGATGCAGCAAAATTTGACGAACAGGCATTCCAGAATGGGAATGGCGGTGTGCGCGGCCTCACCCAGACCGGTGATTAACATCACAGCCCTCTGCCCGCCCTAACGGACATAATTACTCTCGACTTTCGGGAGTATCCAATCACTCCTCAAATGTGGGGGAATCGTGGCAAAAGGACGCGTTTCAATTGTTGCCGAACGTTGTAAGTCTTGCGGCTTCTGCATTGAGTTTTGTCCGACGCATGTGCTGGCGTTTTCTTCCGCTTTCAATGCCAAGGGCTATCACTTGCCGCACGTAGTCCATCCGGAGAAATGCAGCGGGTGCGACCTGTGTGGCATGTACTGCCCCGACTTTGCCATTAACGGCACGAAAACTGCCAACGGAGGTGAGAAATGAAGGCCGATCCTCAAGGCGTACTGACCGGCGAGCACTTCATCGATGGCGATCATGCCTGCTGCGAAGGTGCATTGGCCGCCGGAGCCCGCTTCGCCGCGGGGTATCCCATTACCCCTTCCACCGAAGTCGTCGAGCGCTTCGCCGCCCGCGTACCCACGGTAGGAGGAACCTTCATCCAGATGGAAGACGAACTCGCCGCCTCGATTACGTTGCAGGGCGCGGTTTGGGGCGGAGCCAAAGCGTTCACCGTGACCTCCGGCCCTGGCTTCTCGCTGATGATGGAACACATCGGCTACGCGGCCATGACGGAAACTCCGTGCGTGTTCGTGGATGTGCAACGCGGAGGGCCGTCCACTGGATTGCCAACCCTGCCCGCCCAGGCTGACATGATGCAGGCGCGCTGGGGCTCGCATGGCGATTATGCCGTGATTGCGCTTTGCCCCAATTCTCCGCAGGAATGTTTTGACTTGACCATTAAAGCCTTCAATCTGGCCGAGGAATACCGCGTCCCAGTCATGTTCATGATGGACGAAGTGGTTGGCCACATGACGGAGAAGGTGGTCATTCCGCCCGCCGACCAGATCGAAGTGGTCCCGCGGAAACATACTAAAAAGTCGGTGGAGGAGTACCTGCCTTACGCAACCAACGGCGACATGGTTCCGGAAATGGCGCACGCCGGCGATGGCTACAAGTTCCACGTGACTGGCTTGACCCATGACGAGCGTGGATATCCCAATATGACGCCGCCAGTCCAGGACAAGCTGGTTCGGCGCCTGCAAAACAAAATCAAGAACGCCACCGACCGCATCGCGATGTTCGAGGAAGACAACATTGAGGGCGCGGATGTGGTTGTCATCTCTTACGGGATCACATCCCGTGTAGCCCAGCGGGCGATTGACCTGGCGCGTGAGCAAGGGTTGCGAGTGGGCAAGTTGCGGTTGATCACAGCGTGGCCTTTTCCGGAAAGAAAGATTCGCGAACTGGCGCCCAAGATCAAGGCTTTCGTGGTTCCTGAACTCAACCTCGGCCAGATGGCCCTGGAAGTGGAGCGCGCAGCCAACGGTCAGGCCAAAACATTCTGTCTAACTCACGCGGGCGGCGGAGTACACCACCCCGAAGACATCCTTAAGGTGATCGTGGAGGCAAGCCGATGAACTGCGACGGACCCAACAACGAACTCAATACCGACCTGCTGGCGATCGACCCGGAGAACCCCGTCGAGCGCTTCTTGCGCACCGACCGCATGCCGCACATCTGGTGTCCCGGATGCGGTATCGGGACCACGGTAAACTCCTTCGCTCATGCGCTGATCGAGTCGAAGATCGACTTGAAAACGCTGGCGGTGGTTTCCGGAATCGGCTGCACCGGCCGCGTCGCCGGCTATGTCGAGCTGGATTCGTTCCACACCACGCATGGACGCGCGATACCGTTTGCCACCGGCCTCAAGTTGGCGAACCCCAAGCTTAATGTTGTGGTTTATTCCGGGGATGGCGATCTGGCGGCGATCGGAGGCAATCACCTGATTCACGCCGCGCGCCGCAATATCGATCTCAAGGTCATCTGCGTAAACAACCTGACTTACGCCATGACGGGCGGCCAAACCTCGGACACTACGCCGGCGCACTCGACAACCTCGACGCATCCTTACGGCACGTTTGAACCTTCGTTCAATCTGCCGCACCTGCTCGAGGCGGCAGGCGCCTCGTACATTGCGCGCTGGACCACTTTCCACGTGCGGCAAATGGCTCGCTCGATGGCGGAAGCGTTCGCGAAAAAGGGATTCTCATTCATCGAAGTGATCTCGCCCTGTCCCACGCTCTACCAGCGGCGCAACAAGCTCGGCGACGCCCTCGACACCATGAAGTACTACAAAGACAAGAGCAAAGTCCGTCACGGCGCTCCGACCAATGAGGTCGGGCTGACCATGACAGGAGAAATCGTAGTGGGCAAGTTCGTGGATATCGACAGGCCCGACTACCAGACGATGATGCGCGCACAATACGCCGACTCTTTAGGCGAGAGATTTGTGGAACAACCGGAGATGTCATGCAGCTAACTGAGATTCGTATCGCAGGCTTCGGAGGACAGGGAGTGATTCTCTCTGCCATGGTGTTGGGGAAAGCCGCCTCGATTTTCCAGGGAGGCTTCGCCACGGTGACGCAGAATTTCGGACCGGAAGCGCGAGGCGGCGCGTGCAGCGCGCAGCTCATCGTTTCCGATTCACCGGTCGCATACCCTTATGTGGCGCAGCCTGAGATCCTGGTGGTGATGTCACAGGAAGCATACGTGCGCTTTGGCCCAGAGCTCAAGGATGGCGGCACGCTGATCGTGGAGCAGGATCTGGTGCGCGTTTCCGATCTCGACAAGAAGAAAGAGATCCAAATCTACAGCATCCCGGCTACGCGCATCGCCGAGGAACTGGGCAAGAAAATGGTGCTGAATTCCGTGATGGTGGGGTTCTTCACCGCGATTACACACCTGCTCGAACCGGATGCGGTACGCAAGTCGGTTGCAGATTCCGTCCCAGCCGCCTTCCGCGACTTGAACCTGAAGGCATTCGACAAGGGATTTGAACGCGGCTCTACCGCTTCGCCCAGCGTTGGCAATGCTGACCTGGAGCTGCAATGCCCGGTGGAATTAGGGTAAGGCGGCTCAGAAGAGTGGAAGAGCCGCCCTGTCCCGCGGAGTGCTTACTCTTCTTCGTCCCCGCCCATCTGCTGCGTCAGGTAGCGCTCGTAGCCGAGTTCCTTGATCAAGTGCATTTGAGCTTCGAGAAAGTCCACATGGCTTTCCTCGTCCTTCAACAACTGAACGAACAGATCGCGTGATCCATTGTCGCCCTCTTTGGTGGCAATGGCGACGGATTCGTTGTACTGCTTCACGGCTCCAACTTCCAGGGCCAGGTCGCTTTCGAGCATGGCTTTCACCGACCCGCCAACCGTGAGTTCCAGCGGTTGCATGGACGGGCTACCATCGAGAAACAGGATCCGTTCGATCAGCACTTCGGCATGTTTCATTTCGCCGATGGATTGTTTCTTGATGAAGTCGGAGAGCTTATGATATCCCCAGTTTTCGCACATCTCAGCGTGCAGAAAATACTGGTTAATCGCGGTCAACTCTTCGCGCAGTGCCTTGTTTAACTCTGCGATAACTTTAGGATTACCTTTCATAGCGCCCACAGTATCGCACAGAAGGGAAGAGGCATGGGCAAGAAGACGCGGTGTAGATCGGGCTTTTCTTTCCGGCGCTTCCCGATTTGTGACTAGAATCACAGAAGGCCGCGCCTGAGGGCACAGCCCGGCCACACATTTACAGAGCAAAATATCATAAGGATTTTTTTTGGAGACAGGTGGATGTGACGGTCCGGCCTTCCCGGCACGATTCATCCCTGTCTGTTGACGCAGGCCTGGCGTAACTCGGTTTGAGTTCTTCTTGGTCAGCGGTAAGAGCAGGAGGATTTTCTTGAACTCGACAAACACGCTAGAGGCTCCCGCCCGGAAAGAATATCCCGCAAGGCCGCCGGTGGCCGGCGAACGATACGGCCTCGATGCCCTCTTCGATCCGCGTTCGATCGCGGTCATCGGGGCCACCGACCGGGCGGGCACCGTGGGCCGAAATCTGATGCAGAACCTGATGCTGCCGGGTTATCAAGGAAAACTTTATCCCGTAAATTCCAAGCGTTCCGAGGTTCTCGGCCTCAAGGCTTATCCGACCATCAAGGAAGTGCCGGGACCGGTGGACCTGGTCATGCTCGTGACTCCAGCGCTGACGATTCCCTCGCTGATCGCTGAGTGTATCGAGGCAGAAGCGAAGAATGCGATCGTGATTTCCGCCGGCTTCCGCGAACGCGGCGCCGAAGGAGCCGACCTGGAGCGGCAGATTCAAGCTCTGTTGGCGCAGAGCTCCATGCGCCTGATTGGGCCCAACTGTCTGGGCATTATGAATCCCTCCGCCGGTCTGAATGCGACCTTCACCAAAGGTCATCCCAAGCCGGGCAATGTCGCGTTTCTCAGCCAGAGTGGAGCGCTGCTGACCGCTATCCTCGACTGGAGCCACCGCGAAGAGGTGGGATTCAGCGCCATCGTTTCGACCGGATCGATGCTGGACGTCGGCTGGGGCGACTTGATCTATCAATTCGGAGACGATCCGCGCACCAAGAGCATTCTGATCTACATGGAATCGGTAGGAGATGCGCGCGCGTTTCTTTCGGCCGCGCGCGAAGTCGCGCTCACCAAGCCGATCATCGTGATCAAAGCGGGAAGGTCTCCGGCGGCCTCGCAGGCTGCCGCTTCGCATACCGGGGCCTTGACCGGCAGCGACGACGTTCTCGATGCCGCGTTCCGTCGCAGTGGCGTGTTGCGCGTGCATAATCTCGCGGATCTGTTCTACATGGCGGAGACACTCAGCAAGCAACCGCGCCCCAAAGGGCCGCGGCTCACCATCCTGACCAATGCGGGGGGGCCGGGTGTTCTGGCAACGGATTCGCTGGTCGCCAATGGCGGCGAACTGGCGGTGCTTTCCTCCGAAACGCTGCAAGCGTTGAATGAATTCCTGCCTTCGCACTGGAGCCACAGCAATCCCATCGACGTTCTGGCCGACACCGATTCTGAACAATACGGCAAAGCCATCGAAATCGCGTCGCAAGATTCCAACAGCGACGGCCTGCTGGCCATTATTGCGCCGCAGGGGATGGCGGAAGCGACCGAAACCGCCAGGCGTCTTAAGAACTATGCGAACTCCACCGGCAAGCCTGTGCTGGCGAGCTGGATGGGCGGAACGAGCACGGCGGAAGGCGAAGACATTCTGAACAGTGCGGGAGTGCCTACGTTTCGCTATCCCGACACGGCGGCGCGCGCCTTCACTTATATGTGGCGCTACACCTACAATCTGCGCGGTCTTTACGAGACCCCGAGCGTCGCCGAAGGGCCGGAACTCGGCGATACGGCGCGGACTCAGGTTCGCCAGATCATCGAGAATGCGCGGGCAAAGGGTCACACGCTGCTCAACGAGTTCGAGTCCAAGCAACTGCTCTCGTTGTATGGGATTCCCACCGTTGAAACTCGCATCGCGCGGAGCGAAGAGGAAGCCGTAAAACACGCTCGCGAGATCGGCTATCCCGCGGTGCTCAAAGTTTTTTCGGAAACGATCACCCACAAGACGGACGTGGGTGGCGTGAAGCTGAATTTGAAAGATGGACGCGCGGTTCGGGCCGCCTACCAGGCAATCGAAGCCTCAGTCGCGGAAAAGGCCGGCAGCAGTCATTTCGCGGGAGTGACGGTTCAACCCATGGTCCGCGCGGAGGGTTATGAGCTGATTCTCGGCAGCAGCGTAGATCCGCAGTTTGGGCCGGTGCTGCTGTTCGGCTCCGGCGGCCAACTGGTCGAGGTTTACAAAGATTACGCTCTGGCGTTGCCGCCGCTCAACACCACTCTGGCGCACCGAATGATGGAGCAGACCAACATCTTCCGGGCTTTCAAAGGCGTGCGCGGACGCAAGCCGGTGGACCTGATGGCGCTGGAAAGCTTGCTGGTCCGCTTCAGCCAACTGGTTGTGGAACAACCGTGGATCGCGGAGATTGACATCAATCCGCTTGTTGCCTCCGCGGAGCGTCTGCTGGCTCTGGACGCGCGCATCGTGCTGTACAGCTCGTCAACGAGTCTGGATCAACTATCGCAGCCCGCGATTCGGCCCTATCCATCGCAGTACGTATGGCCCTGGACGATGAGAGATGGAGAGGAGGTCATCATCCGGCCCATCCGCCCAGAAGATGAGCCTCTCATGGTGAAATTTCACAGCACGCTCTCGGAGCGGACCGTGTACCTGCGCTATTTCTCGTCGCTGAGCCTGCGCCGCCGAGTTGACCATGAGCGCCTGCTTCGCATTTGCTTTGGCGGCTATGACCGCGAGATGGTGCTGGTGGCCGATGCCAAGGACCCGGAGACAGGGGGACGCCGAATCCTGGGCGTTGGCAGGCTCAACAAACTGCGTACCGACAACAACGAGGCGGAAGTCGCCGCGCTGGTTTCCGATCCGTATCAGAATCACGGGGTAGGCACGGAGCTGCTGCGCCGCTGCGTTCAGATCGCACGGGAAGAAAAACTGACGGGGCTGGTGGCGGAGATCTTGCGCGACAACGTGGCGATGGAGAAAGTTTTCAAGCGGCTGGGTTTCAATTTCCGCACGCACCAGAATTCGGATTCGATTACGGCGACTTTGCGGCTTTGAGGCAGGGAACACGGGGGCTAAAGCCTGATAGAGTTTGGCAGCTTACGCGGCCCTGAAGGGCCGCTCTTCCACGTTATCTTTCTGCCTTCGACATCTTTCCGCCTTCGAGCTTACCAGCCGCATCCGTGTCGTTTGCAAGCTGGCAGGCGGATTCAGCCTCTACCACTCGCCGGTCGTCAGGTACTCGTGCATGGAAGCGGCGGCGCGGCGGCCGGCGCCCATGGCCAGAATCACGGTGGCGGCTCCGGTCACGATATCGCCGCCGGCGAAGACTCCTTTGCGCGTCGTGCGCTGGTTCTCAGCGCCCGCTTGAATGTAGCCGCGCTTGTCAGTGCCCAGCCCCGGTGTAGTGCTTTGCACGATGGGGTTCGCGGTAGTGCCGATCGCCATGATGGCGACCGATAGTGGCAGATCGAATTCCGAGCCTTTGATCGTAACTGGCCGGCGGCGTCCTGAAGCATCGGGTTCGCCCAGTTCCATGCGCACGCAACGCGCTCCGGTCAGCCAGCCTTTGCCGTCGGAGAGAAATTCCACCGGCGCGGTCAGCATCTGGAAATCGATTCCTTCCTGCCTGGCGTGATGAACTTCCTCGGCGCGAGCCGGCATTTCCGCATCGCTGCGGCGGTAGATCACATAAGCCTTGCGGGCGCCCAGGCGCAGCGCGGAGCGGATCGCATCCAGCGCCGTGTTGCCGCCGCCGATTACGGCGACATCTTTGCCATGCAGGTTGACCATCGGCTCATCATAGTTGGGGAACTTGTAGGCCTTCATCAGATTGATGCGCGTCAGGAACTCATTCGCCGAATACACGCCATTGAGATGTTCGCCCGGGATGCCCATGAATTGCGGCAGGCCGGCGCCGGTGCCGATATAGACGGCATCATAGCCTTCTTCCTGCATGAGTTCGTCGATGGTGACCGTGCGGCCGACGACAACGTCGGTCTCGAACTCAACTCCCATTTCGCGCATGTAGTCGAGCTGCTCACGGACGATCTGCTTGGGCAGGCGAAACTCAGGAATGCCATAAACGAGCACTCCGCCCACTTCGTGCAGCGCTTCAAACACGCGCACTTTGTGGCCCTTCTGAATCAGATCGCCGGCCACGGTAAGCCCCGAAGGCCCGCTCCCGACGACTGCGACCTTCTTTCCGGTCGGCGTCACATTGGGGAGCACATGCGTGCCCATGCGCTGTTCGTAATCCGCGACAAAGCGCTCCAGATAGCCGATGCCGAGCGGCTTCACTTTTTTCGAAAGCAAGCACTTGCCTTCACACTGATCTTCTTGCGGGCAGACGCGTCCGGTGACCGCCGGCAGGACGTTATTCTTGCGGATGTTCGCGGCCGCGCCCAGATAGTCGCCGGCCACGATCAGCGTGACAAACGCCTTCACATCCACGCCTACCGGGCAATTGTCCGTGCACGTGGGATGGGCGCACTCGAGGCAGCGCAGCGCTTCCTGCCGCGCGAGTTCCTCGCTGTAGCCGAGGTTGACCTCGCTGAAATTCTTGTTGCGCTCGTCCGCCGGCTGTTCCGGCATCAACTGCCGCGGAACTTTGATGCGCTCTTTCGGCAAAAGGGGGTTGAGAGACTTGGTCGGGGTCGGGCTCACTTCTTGCCTCCTTGCGCAATCGCGCAGGATTCGTCGGTTTCATGTTCTGGATTGTGATGAACTTTGCACTGCTCTTCGTTCGAGCGCTTGTAATCGGCCAGCGACCGTTGCTCGGCGTCACGATACATCGCGTTGCGCTGCACCAGTACTTCAAAATTCACTCGATGTGCATCGAATTCAGGGCCGTCCACGCAGGCGAATTCGCTCTTGCTGTCGATCAGAACGCGGCAGCCTCCACACATTCCCGTGCCATCGATCATGATCGGATTGAGGCTGACCACGGTGCGGATGTTCTCTTTGCGGGTCATCTCGGCTACGGCTCTCATCATGACGATCGGGCCGATGGCCAGCACCAGGTTGATTTGCGTCCCGTTCTCGATGAGTTGGCGAAGTTTGTCGGTGACAAAACCCTTGTCGGCATAGCTGCCGTCGTCAGTCGTGATCAGCAACGCGTCGCTGACCTCGCGCAGTTCTTTTTCAAGGATCACCAACTCCTTGTTGCGCGCACCGACGATGGAAATTACGCGGTTGCCGGCGCGCTTGAAGGCTGCCGCGGAGGGATAGGCCATGGCCGTTCCCACGCCGCCGCCAATCACCACAACGGTGCCGAATTTCTCGATTTCGGAGGGCTTTCCGAGAGGGCCGACGACATCCAGAATGCTCTCGCCGGTCTCGAGGGAATTCAGCAACTGCGTGGTTTTCCCGGCCGACTGCACGACGATGCTGACCGTGCCGCGCTCTGGATCGGAATTCTCAATGGTCACCGGGATGCGCTCGCCTTCCTCGTAAATGCGCAGAATCACGAACTGGCCGGGTTTCTGCTTGCGGGCGATGCGGGGAGCATCCAGGACGAACCGTTTGATGCCTGGGGCGATAAATTGTGCATGAATGATTTTGAACACAGGCGCTCCGTTTATCGAATCAGCACATTGATTGTGGCCGGAGATGGCCCGACGGGCAGTGATGGAGATCACAAGACGCTGTGAGCAATACGGTGCGGGGGATGGTTCGGCGATTTTTGGGCACGGACAGGACTTCTTCAGCTAAGAACAGGGAATCCCCTTGTCCGGCGGATTTTTTCGCGCGGTCAAACAACGGTGCGAACCCTAGGTTCGCACGGTTAAGACCGGGCAGTTCGCGTTGGCCACGACGCGATGCACGGTGGACCAGGGCACGCGGGTGGTGCCCTCAGAGGGGCGCGCACCCAGCACAATCATGTCGGCATCGTGTTCCGCCGCGGTATTCACGATGCACTGCCAGGCCGAGCCGAACTCCATCACAGTTTCCGGCGTGTAGGCCAGACCGGCATCCTTCGGCACCATGGCCTGCAGTTGCTGGATCCCGTTCTCGATCGGCCTGGAATGGTCTTCCAGCTTCGAGTACTCCTCGATGACGTGCATCAGGATCAAGCGCGACTCAAATTCCCGGCTCAGTCCAAATACAACCGGAGCAACCGCTGTTGAAGCCGGCGTGAGGTCCGTGGCGAAAACAATGGTTTGCAGTTCCAGTTCGGCGGGCGCAATTTCCTGGCTCGTGCCGTGATA
Source organism: uncultured Acidobacteriaceae bacterium (assembly GCA_963715875.1). Lineage (GTDB taxonomy): Bacteria > Acidobacteriota > Terriglobia > Terriglobales > Acidobacteriaceae > Sulfotelmatobacter. The sequence continues at coordinate 854,254 of OY970281.1, forward strand.
CTCCGGCAACCTGGCTCGCCCACGAACCTTCGGTCCAACGGTCAGAACCGGGCAGGGGGAATGCCGCAAAATGTCCTCAGCCACCGAACCGAGCAGCAACTTGCCCACTCCGGTGCGACCGTGGGTTCCGACGACGATCAGATCGATCCGGTTTTCTGCGACGATTTCCGCCAGGTTCTTCCACACCTGTCCGTGACGGACGTAGGTCCGCAGCGGAAGAGCCCCGAGGCGGTCCGTGACTTGCTTAATTTTTCCCAGCGCTTCGTTGTGAGCATCCTCGTAAACGGTGCCGACGCACACATAGTTGACGCCGCTGGTCATCAGCAGCAGATTCGCGTCGGAGAGCACATGTGCGATGTGAAGAGTGCTTCCGAAGCGGCGGCAGATCGCACTTGCGTACGGCATGGCTGACTCGGATGTAGCCGAGAAGTCCGTCGCGTACAGAACATTTTTGATGGAGATTGCGGTTGGCCGAATTTTGGTTTCGGGTGTGTCTGGCTTGAATTCCAAGACTGACATAGGACACCTCCCTACCTTGCCTGAGCTTTTCAGCTCGCTAGTATTTCTTGTGCTTTGCCACGATCCAACTGTTCCTGGTAACCAACTGCCGCGAAATAGATGGCATGGTCGAAGAAGCGCTCCAACATTTGCAGCAGCTCCAGTTCTCCCATGATTTCTATAGCGCGATCGGCGACGGCTTCACTTTTCAGGAATTCCCAGAGATTCTCCTTGGTGAGCACGATCACCTGGATGACCTCGGCGAGGGGGACGTTCTGCAAAGCCCGCCGCGAACCGATTTCGCGATAGCGCTCTTCGGTTTGCGTTTTGCTTTCTCCGAGCAGCCAATCGCCGAGATGGCGATAGACCTCGTACACTCGTTCGCGCAATTCATGCGCCGGAATCGCGCGGAAGGCACTGACCTCTGGAGCGCTCATTACTTTCTTCTCCAAGCCGGAGGCCAGCGCGTCGGCATGGGTTTCAATCAGACGAACCAATCTGTAGGAAAACATCATAATCGCCTTCTTCCCTGATTCTCCGATTCACCCTCCCGCTTGCACAACGTCAATCGCAAGCGATTAATTCAGGGTGAAGATCACCGTGATCGTGGTCTCGACTTCGACCGGTTGTCCATTGAGCAGGTAGGGGCGGTATCGCCATTGTCGAACCGCTCCAATCGCTGCCGGTACCAGCATGGGATGTCCGCTTACCAGTTCCAGATCCTGAATGGACCCTTCCCGATCGATGACGGCCTTCAGCATCACACTGCCCTGAATCCGCGCCGACCGGGCGATCGCTGGATATGGGGGTTCTACTCTGTGGATCAGAAGACCAGCCGTTACTCCCTGAGAAATACGGATTCGCTGCGGCACCACCGGCTGCAACTTGGGCACATAGGCAAGACCGGAGGAGTTCACAATGCCGCCGATTACCCCTCCCAGTTGGCCGCCAGGAATGCCACCGGGTACGCCGCCGACAACGCCGCCGGTTGCGGGCATCGGAGGGGGCGCGTCCTCTTCTTTGATCATCTGCACTTTCTGCGGAATTCTCGTAGGCGTGCGGAGCTGGCCGCCGGCCAGCAGGTCGCTCTGAATCTGCTTCATCACCTTGGCAATCTGTTGCTCCGCTGGGGGCGGGGGCGGAGGTGGAGGCGGCGCGATCAGAAACGTTAGCAGCTGCGATTTCGGCAGCTCCTGATAGAAATACAACGGCAACAGGAGCAGCACGCCAAGCATGAGGCACTGCACCAGAAACGAGAGCAGCGTCGCCCAAGTCTGGCGGCCCCGCTGTCCCTCATACCTCAGCAGGCTGTCGGAAAAGATCGGCCGAGCCTGCGCCGGGGCGCTGATCAGGCGCTCCAGGGTGGAATCCTGCACAGCGCGCGATGGCAACTGCTGGGTTGTTTTCGATTCCGGCTCGTGAATTTCGATTGTGCCTTTCATGGACACATCCCCTTTGGGTCTCAGCGGTACGATCGGACCCTTGCCCGGTAATCACTTGCGGTAACCGGACGCGGTCTGTCGCACCGGGGCAATTCCCAGTTCTTCATACTGATTCTCGATCTAAACCACGGGCCCGGCCATGACGAGCGGCACGACTGCTTGTGACCGGCGTCACAGGCGCATTCCCTATTTGGCGATGGCCGGAAGAAGTCACCTTCAAGCGTGTTTCCGATCACTTCTTCGGCGGAGGCCAGGTAGTAGTGTAGGAATTGAGCGCGCGTCTTGATTGCGCCCCCTGCATCACCTTTGCGGGCGCAGCTTTGGAGGCGGTTATGGTGCGCGAATCCCGCCGATTGTGCCACGTTCCCTTGCGTGCATATGCCGTGGCCGTTTCTCTGGAAGACCAATCCAACCAAGAAAAAGAGCGCGGGCGTCAGACCATGCCGGCAATCACCACGGATTTTCGTACCACAGCCTTGCGAATGAGGAGTGAAGGAGGCATTTATGTCAGCGATTGCAGAGCTAGAAAAACAAAAGCAGAGCATTACGTTTCAGCAAATCCTGATCGCCACCGACTTTTCGGAGGCCTCTGAGCGGGCACTCTCCTACGCGGTCGCGATCGCGTGCCGTTATAGCGCGACGCTCTCTGTCCTGCATGCTATTCCTCCGGGATCGCGCGAACGCCGCCGTTTGGAAGCGGAACAGCAGATGAAACACCTCGGCGAAACCGTGCAACTTCACGCCCTCAACCACCACCTGGTGGTGGAACAGGGCCGGGTGTCTGAGGTTCTCGAGACGGCGATGCAACGCGAGAAGGTCGATCTGCTGGTTCTGGGCACGCACGGACGGGGAGGTCTCAAGAAGCTGGCATTGGGGTCGGTGGCGGAAGAAGTCCTGCGCCTGACCTCGCACCCGGTCCTCACCGTCGGCCCGCACGTTCCGCCGCTGGGCTCCGGGAACGCTGAGTTGAAGCGGATCCTGTTCGCGACCGATTTCGGGCCGACCGCCGCGAAAGCGTTTCCCTACGCCCTGTCCCTGGCGGAAGGTTATCAGGCGAAACTCGTTCTTCTGCACATGATATCGCCCATGCCAGCGACAGATGTCGCGTCTCCCTATGGACCATCTTCATGCGCCGCCGGGGAGTTCGTCCGCTGGCAACATACCGTGCGGGAGGAAAGCCAAAACAAGTTGCGTGCACTGATTCCTGAGCATGCGAAACTGGCCAGCGAGCCAGAATTCAAAACTGGAATGGATTTTATTCCAGAAGGAATTCTGGATATGGCAAACGGAGCCGATTTGATCGTCATGGGGGCGTCCCGCACATCTGCCCCGCGGAGGGCAGCTCACATGCCGTGGAGTCTGATCCACGAAGTGGTATGCCAAGCCAGGTGCCCGGTGTTGACGGTGAGTAACTGAGTTCCGGGAGGAGAAAGGACTCAGCCGGTCGAAGCCCGCCGAAATATACTGGCCGATCCAAGGGCGCGCATCGTAGCCTCACCGTGCGCCTTGCTGCTACTGCCCGCCTGACATCACAAACGCATGTGCTGCCCGTCCTATCGACTCTGATTCGGAATTGATAACAAGGAGGATTGGATCGGTTTACTTCCCGCAAGCCGCATCTGCCGCTTCGGTGCGCATAGGAGACTCATGGAGCCGTTTCGTTATCACGTATTCGTCTGCACGCAAGAAAAACCAGAGGGAGTGCAAAGCTGTTCCAGTTGCGGCTCGCAGCAGGTGCTCGGTTCGCTCTACCAGCAATTGCACGCGCAGGGGATGGGCAACGAGGTCCAGGTAACCACCAGCGGGTGCCTGGGATTATGCGACGACGCCCCTCTGATGATTGCCTATCCGGAAGGCACCTGGTACCGCAAGGTGAAGCCGGCGGATGTGCAGGAGATTGTGAAGTCGCATTTCGTGGCCGGCAAAGCGCTCTCGCGCCTGGAGTGGGCCGACGCGCCTGCAATGAAAGCGGCGGCGCAGGAGCATACCCAGCGTTATCACGCGATGGTCAAAGCCAAAGACGAGGCTGGCACTCTGCCTGACGACATCAACGACCTGATTCGTGGCTTTATGCCGAGCCGAGCCGTTCTTAGCGCGATCGAGCTGAATCTGTTTACCGCGGTTGACAGCGGTTCTACCGCCAGCGGCGTGGCCGAGCGGGCGGGCACAGATCCGAGAGCAACGGAGATGCTGCTGAACACGCTGGTCAGCCTTCGGTTGCTCGAGAAGAAAGATCAAGTCTTCCTGAACACGCCGCGCAGTGCGCGGTTCCTGGCCGATGGGGCCCGCGACAGTGCGCGGGAAGCGATGACCCATACCGCGAACTTGTGGCCGCGCTGGTCCGAACTGACCGAGTGCGTGCGCACCGGAAAGCCTGCCGACCGTGAAATCCGTTGCGAGAAATCGCGGCGGGCCTTCATCGCGGCGATGGACAGAAATGCCCGCGAAGGATCCCAAGCCGTGCTGAAAGCGGCGGGAACCGAAGGCGTACATCGCGTGCTGGACTTGGGCGGGGGCTCCGGCGCTTACGCGATCGCGTTCGCGCAAGCCGATCCGGGATTGCGTGCCGAAGTGATGGACCTTCCTGAAGTCGCGCCTTTGACCGCCGAATACATACGCAAGATGGGGCTGGAGAATCGCGTCACGGTGCGACCCGGAAACATGCTTAGCGATTCGCTGGGCGAGAATTATGACTTGATCCTGCTCTCGGCGATCTGCCACATGTTCTCGCCGGAAGAGAATCGTGCCCTGTTCCAACGGGCGCGCAAAGCTCTTTCGCCGAAAGGACGTTTGGTGATAAAGGACTTCATTCTGGAGGCGGACAAGACCGCTCCGCGCTTCGCGGCGCTGTTTTCGCTCAACATGCTGGTGGGAACGCAAAACGGCGCGAGCTACAGTGAGCCGGAGTACACCGCGTGGTTGCGCGATGCCGGCTTCCCGGAAGCGAGCCGGGTGCGGGTTCCGGGGCCCAGCGGCATCCTGATTGCGAGCGCGGCTTAGATTTTCCGGCGGCTAAGCGGCCCCCACCCAATTGCGGCGGTCGATAAACGTGGGCGGTTCGTAGGTTCGGCCTGCGGCCAACCGCTTTTCCTCGCGTCGTGCCAACCACAACAGTGCCGGCCCCATCAGCGCCGCGGAAAGCCGGGCGACCACGGGAAATTCCTTCTCCACCTCGCGGCGCAGTTTGTGGATCTGTTCGCTTTCGCTGGGATTGACGTTCTTGAATTCCTTCTCCATCACCCAGAGCGCGACATTGTATGCGGTTCGAAGCTTCTTCACTTCCCGGGCAAAGCGCTCGCGCACGCGCGGATCCGGATAGTTCTTGTAGCGCTTCCAACCCAGCAGCATGGTGCGGCACATGCGATAGAGGCTGGGGCCGTTTCGCTCGAAATCGCGCCAGAATGCCCAGTCCAGAAATCTCTTGGAATCGTCGCGGGAAATGGCGTTGTGCTGGAAGTTGAATTTGTATTGCCCATGAATGTCGGCAAGGTCAATGTCGCTCAACAGGCGCCCCTGGCTGGCGATGTCCTGATACAGCGGCGTGCCCGGAACCGGCGTGTAGAGCATGAACTGGTGGAAGTCGGTCTGGTAATCGACCGCCGATTCAATTTCCGAGACGATGTTGTCGGGCGTGTGGTGCTCCAATCCAATAATCGTAGAGCCCTGCACTCGAATTCCATGCTCGCGAAGTTCGCGCGTCAATTTTCCAATATCTGTGTCGTTCAGCTTGCTGTAGCTGGACTGCGGAGATTCCAGTCCCATCCACACCCAGGAGACGCCGAGTTCGACCAGTTCCTGCATGGAATATTTTTGAATCGCATTGGCGGAGGCAAAAATTGAAAGTTCCCAGCTCTTGCCTCCCTCCTTCATCAGTTCGAGCAGGCGCAGGGCGCGCTTGCGGTGAAGCAGGAAGTTTTCGTCCATCACAAAGAAGGAGTGCACTTTCAGCTCGGATTCGGCGTGGCACATGACTTCGAAAAGTTCGTCGCCAGTCTCGTAGAAATTGATGAACTTACCTTTACCGCCGAAGAAAGCCGAGGTCGTGCAGAAATTGCATCCCATGGGGCAGCCGACGGAAGGAATAATGGTGGCTGCGGTCCCGCCCTTGCGTTGCGGCAGGCGAATGCCCATGATGCGAGTGCCCCATCCCGAAACGATGTTGGGATGGCGGATGGGCGCATTTTCATCCTCGCCGAGATATTGGCGCATCCACGAAATGCCCTCTCCGCGCACGATGTGGTCGGCATCAATCAGCGCGTCGATGGCTGGAATCGCGGCCACGTGTCCGCCGATCACGATCACCGAATTCGGCGATAGCTCGCGCACCATGCGGCACATCTCGCGCACCTTGCCAACATTCGAGATGATCGAAGAGATCCCCACAACGTCGTACTGCTGGGTAGTCAATTCGCGGGCGAAAGCGTCACGCGTGGGAAAATCGAGCAGCGTGCACGGTGCCGAAATGTTCTCCTGGATCATCATGAGGCCCCAGGAGCGGTGAAACATGCGCAGGGAAAAACTGCCTTGCGCGCGGGTCACCTGATTGTGGTACAGCTCCATGGGATTGATGGCGCGGCTGCCGAATTCATCGTCCTGCGCATACGGGCCGAACACCGAACTTAACAGGACGCGAGCGTTACTTTGCTTGGGATGGGTTTCCATGTTGCCAGCGTAGTGCCCGGCAGGGGATTCTCGCGGTGATGCCGGTTACAAATTACGAAACTATTACGTAATAGTTTTGTCGCGGCACAGAAAACTTTCCGGCGCTAGCGCAACTGCTCCGACAGACCGCCAATATCCGGTCACTTGGACCTGTGTCGTGCATCACAGACCGCTGGTTACAGCCGATGTTGTACTGGCTGCCAGGAGAGATGCCAGCGTGTGCCTCGCGATTCCAGGGAAGATTCTTGAAGTTCAAGAAGTGCCACCGCTGCGCTCGGCGCGCGTGCAGTTCGGCGGCATCGTGCGCCAGGTTTCGCTCGACTTCGTTCCCGAGGCCGTGGTCGGCGATTATGTGATGGTTCACGTCGGCTTTGCCATCAGCCGCGTCGATGCTCCGGAAGCTGAGCGCACCTACAAGCTTCTGGAAGAGTTGGGAATGCTCGAGGGCGAACTCGCCTCCGACTCCGACCCCTCCTAGACCCAACCCGCCTATTTCCTCAGAATTTCCTGCCAATATTTCCTGCCAATAGGGCGTCAAAACTCAGGCTGTTAGCGTGTTTCCTGCGTGAGCGCACGTCCCGCTGTGATGTAGATCACCGATGGGGGTTCATCCAGTCATTAGAGTTCTTGCAGGTAGCTTTTGTCTTTCGATCAAGGAGTGGAACTCGCTCGGCATGAAATATCTGGATGAATATCGCGACTCGCGCATTGCTCTGGCATTGGCCGCCGAGATTGTCCAGCGCACGACGCAGCCGTGGGTACTGATGGAGATTTGTGGCGGGCAAACCCACACCATCATGCGTTACGGGTTTGATGAGTTGCTGCCGCGCAACGTAGAGCTGGTACATGGCCCGGGTTGCCCCGTGTGCGTCACGCCCTTGCAGACGATCGATAAGGCAATCGCGCTGGCGGCACGCCGCGACGTGACGCTGGTCTCCTACGGAGACATGTTGCGCGTGCCCGGTTCGCGCTCCGATCTGTTTCGCGCCAAGGCCGAGGGAGCGGACGTGCGCATCGCATACTCGCCCATCGAGGCGGTGAAGATCGCTCGGACGAATCCGGACCGCAAGGTCGTGTTCCTCGCGATTGGTTTCGAGACCACTGCCCCCGCGAATGCCATGGCGGCATGGCAGGCCAAGCGCGAAGGCCTGACCAATTTTTCCCTGCTGGTTTCGCACGTGCTCGTTCCGCCGGCCATTCGGGCTTTAATGACTTCCGAGAAAAATCGCGTGCAAGGATTCATCGCTCCCGGGCACGTCTGCACGGTAGTGGGTTGCGGTGAATACGAGTCTCTGGTTCGCGATTTTCGCATTCCCATTGTCGTTGGTGGGTTTGAGCCCGTCGATCTGCTCGAAGCGATTCTGATGCTGGTGAAGCAACTGGAAGCAGGCGAAGCGAAGCTGGAGAACCAATATGTGCGGTCGGTGAGCTACACGGGAAATCCGCGGGCCCAGCAGATTGTGGCCGAGGTGTTCGAAATCGCCGACCAGAAGTGGCGCGGCATTGGCGAGATTCCGCGGAGCGGATTGCGTTTGCGGGAAGAATATGCGGCCTATGATGCGGACCTGATTTTTGACGTGGGCGAAATTGCCGTGGACGAACCCGCCGAGTGCATCAGCGCGCAAGTCTTGCAGGGATTGAAAAAGCCAACGGATTGTCCGGCGTTTGGTATGCGGTGCACTCCGGAGAATCCGCTGGGTGCGCCGATGGTTTCCACCGAAGGAGCGTGCGCCGCTTATTACCACTACCGGCGCCACGCGGTTGTCAGTTAGGAGAAGACGATGCCCACCAAGACGATTGCCGACTTTAGCTGCCCGGCGCCGCTGCCCGCGAAAGATACTGTCCTGCTGGGTCATGGCAGCGGCGGAAAATTGAGCGCCGCGCTGGTTCGCGACGTCTTCCTTCCGTCTCTGAATAACCCGGTGCTGGCGCGTCTCGACGATCAGGCAATCATCAACATTCAAGGGCAACGGCTGGCGTTCACTACGGATTCGTTTGTCGTCAAGCCCTTGTTCTTCCCCGGCGGGGATATCGGTTCTCTGGCGGTACACGGGACCGTCAACGACCTTGCGATGGGGGGCGCAACCCCACTTTACCTGAGCGCCGCTTTCATCATTGAAGAGGGTTTTTCGATCGAGCAACTTCGGCGCGTGGCGGAATCGATGCGCCGAGCCGCAGCCGCAGCCAGCGTTGAGGTGGTTACAGGCGATACCAAGGTTGTAGAAAAAGGCAAAGGGGACGGCCTGTTTATCACCACCACGGGAATTGGCACGGTTCCCGAAGGTGTCGATCTTTCGGCAGACCGCGCCCGCCCGGGCGACAAAGTGCTGCTCAGCGGCTTTATCGGCGACCACGGCATCGCTATTCTCGCGCAGCGCGAAGGCCTGGAGTTCGAAACCAGAATTGAGAGCGATAGCGCTCCGCTTCATTCCCTGGTTGCCGGAATGCTTCAAGCCAGTCACGAGATTCGCTGCATGCGCGATCCTACGCGCGGAGGCGTTTCGAGCACATTGAACGAAATTGCCCAGCAGTCGCGCGTTGGAATCGAGTTGGAAGAACGTTCCATCCCCGTGCGGGAGGAAGTACGCGGAGCTTGCGAATTACTGGGCCTCGATCCTTTATATGTAGCGAATGAAGGCAAGCTGATCGCGATTGTTGCGCCGGAAGCAGCCGAAAGAATGCTGCAAGCGATGCAGCGGCATCCTCTCGGAGCGGACGCGCAGATCATCGGCACGGTGAAAGATAGCAATCCCAGGATGGTGACGATGAGAACGCCGTTGGGCACGACCCGCGTCGTCGATATGCTCGCTGGCGACCAATTGCCGCGCATTTGCTGAAAAGACATGCACGAGATGGGAATCGCCAATTCGGTGCTGGAAGCGGTGAAAACCGAGATGCGCCGCTATCCCGGGACATATCCGTGCCGGGTTGGCCTCCGCATTGGCGAACTGGCTGCGATCGATCAGGAAGCGTTGCGCTTCTGTTTCGAAGCGATGGTTCACGAAACCGATCTGGAGTCCCTGGAGTTGGGAATTGAGTTCTGTCCGCGGCGTCATCGCTGCCACGACTGCAGGCATGAGTTCATCGTGCATGACTACGATTCCCGCTGTCCGCAATGCACGAGCCTGGTCACGACATGCATCAGTGGCGACGAACTCGAATTAGCTTATTTGGAGGTAGAGGAATATGGAACGGCTTCCCTTGGAACGAAAAGTACTCAGTGAAAACGACCGCATCGCGGCGGAACTGCGCGCCAAGTTTAACGAGCACGGTGTATTGTGCCTGAACATCATCAGTTCGCCGGGATCGGGCAAGACCGCGCTGCTGGAGCGAACTCTGGAAAGCCTGCCGCGCACCGCGAGGGTTGCCGTTCTGACCGGGGACATTCAAACCGACAACGATGCCGCGCGCCTGCGCCGCTTCCATTTTCCAGTGAAACAAATTACCACCGGCGGCACCTGCCATTTGGACGCACGCATGATCGAACGTCACCTCGCGGATTGGCGCATCGAAGATCTCGATCTGCTGCTGATTGAAAATGTCGGCAACCTCGTGTGCCCGTCGAGCTACGATTTGGGCGAGGCCGCCAAGATCGTTTTGCTCAGCGTCACCGAAGGTGAAGACAAACCATTAAAATATCCATCGATATTTTTCAAGTCGGATCTGCTCCTCCTGACTAAAACGGATCTGCTTCCGTACGTGCCCTTTGACATCGAGGCTGCCGCCGAGAATGCGCGCCGCGTACATCCCGGCATGGAGGTTGTAAGAGTATCCAGCCTAACCCGCGACGGGTTCGATGAATGGCTGATGTGGCTGGCAGAGCGAGGTAGAGCGGCAAAATCACTTTCCCTCGTGAGTTCAGTAACATAGCTCGGTTGTTTTCGTCACCGCTCCTGCAAAATGCGACGCTACTGCAAAGTGCAGTGATTCCAAAGGTCATGTCTTCTCTAATTTTTCTTCCAAGTCTTTGCCCTGCAACAAATCGCTTCATCCTCTAATTTTGCCTTCCGCGTGCATGAGTCAATGCGCAAGCCGGCATGAGAAGTCGCCAAGCCGGAAGGCACGAGGAGGGTTTATGTCAATCCTGTTTGTTCTACTGATGTTTCTGCTGATTGTCAGCGTCCGCTATCTTATCGAACCCAAAAGGGAACCTGTGATGGAAGTCGAGATCATGGCGAAGCCCCAACCGCCGGTCGTAAAACGAGAATTCGGATTTGAAATTCCGCAGGGTTATTGCTTTCATCTGGGACACACCTGGGTCATGAAGGAAGGCACAGATGACGCGCGTGTAGGCGTGGATAAATTTGTCGCCAATCTGATCGGAAAAATCGATCACGTCGACGTTTGTGGAGCCGATCGCTGGGTACGCCAGGGGCAGAAGCTCATCACACTCACCACCAATGGCACCACCATCGATCTGGTCTCTCCGGTGGAGGGCGTGGTCACGGCAATCAACAGCGATGCCATCGAGAACCCGAGCCTTATCACTGACGATCCTTACTCGAATGGTTGGATCGCGGTCGTGAAATCGCCCGACCTCAAAGTCAATCAGAGAAATCTGATTCAGGGTTCGATGGTCGCTCCCTGGATGCAAAACAACCTCACCCGGCTGAATGGGATGTTGGCGCCGTCACCCGCGCTGGCTCAGGACGGGGGAAGCCCGATCAATGGCCTGCTGCCGCAGCTTCCTGTGGATTTGCGCCGCAAGGTAGTGAAAGAGTTCTTTCTATAAACGGACTCTGTCACGGAGAGGAGAAAAGTCATGGCAACCACCAAAGCAATCCTGATCGACATCACGAAATGTATCGGCTGCAAGAGCTGCGAACAGGCTTGCAAACAAATCCACGGATTTCCTATGGATTCCGAGGCCAAGCTCTCGCCCACGGCGCTCACAGTCGTAGAAGAGCACGGCGATCACTACGTACGGCGAATGTGCATGCACTGCGAAGATCCGGCCTGCGCGTCGGCATGCCTGGTAGGAGCGCTGAAGAAGACCTCCGCCGGCCCGGTTACTTACGACGCGTCGAAATGCATCGGCTGCCGCTACTGCCTGGTGGCGTGCCCGTTCAGCGTGCCGCGTTACGAGTGGAGCAAGCTGGTGCCGTTCGTCAAGAAGTGCGACATGTGCGCTGAGCGCCAGGCGAAAGGCAAACCGCCGGCTTGCGTGGAAGCTTGCCCCGTGCAAGCGTCAATCGTCGGCACTCGCGAGGCGCTTCTGGAAGAAGCGGAGCGCCGCATCCTCAACGATTCGAAATATGTGAAACACATTTACGGCAGCGAGGAAGCAGGCGGAACGTCGGTGTTCTTCATCTCCGATGTGCCATTTGAAAAGCTGGGCTTTGCCGCGCCTCCCAAACAGCCGCTGCCGGTATTGACGGCGAACGCGCTGGGCGATGGACCAACCGTGATCGTGGTCGGTGGATCTCTGCTCGCCGGCTTGTACTGGATCACGCAACGGCGGACTGCAGTCGCTCTGGCCGAAGCCCGCGAGAAAACCGCGAAAGAGAGGAGTTAGCCATGACTACCCGAGGATTTCCAAAGATCAGTTTCTGGCGTACCGTGGTGGCGTTGATCTTCGCCGCCGGCTGCTACTCGATGTATGCCCGCTTCGCACTTGGATTTAAAGCTTCCACTCACCTCACCGATCCGCAACCGTGGGGTTTGTGGGTTGGGCTGGGAACGCTGTGTGGAGTTGGACTGTCGGCCGGCGGGTTCGCCATCGCGGCCGCAGTCTACTTGATTGGCCTGGAACGGTACCGCCCGATCCTGCGTACCGCGGTGCTCATTTCATTCCTGGGATACAGCACCGTGATCGTGGGCATGATGTATGAACTCGGGCTGCCCTGGAGAATCTGGCACCCCATCTTCATGTGGAACCGGCACTCGGTTCTGTTCGAGGTCTCGTGGTGCGTGATGCTCTACACCACTGTGCTGGCGCTGGAATTTTCGCCGGCGCTCGTGGAAAAGATTCCTTGGACCGGACTGCGACAGCTTTATCTGCGCTGGCACCACAGCATTCTGATTGCGCTGGTACTGGCGGGCACTCTGCTCTCGTCGATGCACCAGTCATTCCTGGGCGGACTTTACCTGATCACCAAAGGCAAGCTCGATCCACTCTGGTACTCCCCTTACATCACCACCATGTTTTACCTTTCGGCAATTCCAGCCGGATTGGCCGTCACCATCATGGCGATTTACCTGTGCGTGCGCTCGCTCAATGCTCGCGTGGATATGACAATTCTGAGCGATGTAAGCCGGGTGATCACGCCCCTGCTGGCCATCTACGGTGTGTTCCGGGCGGTGGATTTGATCAACCGCGATGCAACCCAATATTTATGGATGTGGCGGGAAGAAACGCTATTGTTCTGGGTGGAAATCGCGCTGCTCGTAATCGCACCGCTGATCCTGCTGAGCATGGATAAAGTCCGGAATGTCCCGCAGAACCTGTACTTTGCCTGTGCCGTGGTCGTGGCCGGGTTTATGACCAATCGCTTGAACGTCTCCATCACCGGATTGCAAACCAGTTCCGGAACCTACTACACGCCGATGTGGACCGAGTTCGCGGCGACGCTGGCGACCATTGCCGCTGCGGTCGTGGCCTTCCGCTACGCCGTAATTTATCTGGACATTTTGCCCAAGAACTCACCGCAACCGCGAATGATGATTCTCGGTGCTCCTGGCCGAGCGTAAACATCAGTGTTTGGATTGATGCCCCGGGCGAAAGCCCGGGGCTTTTTTGGTGTGGTCTTCTTTGTGTGGCGCGGGCAAGCCTGCCCGCGAGACCTAACCACGAGCAAGGACTGCAATTCCCGATCAGAATTGTGCTGTAAAAAACCTCTGAAGGTGAAACTAAAAACATACCCATCGTTTCTTTCACGCTACCGGCATTTCGCGGGCGAGGGCGCCCGCGCCACACAACCTACTCCAGCGCCTTTCGCTTCAGTCGCCGCAGCAACGAGGTTGGGTGAATGCCGAGAATCCTGGCGGCTTGCGTCTTGTTGTTGCCGGTGGCGGATAGCACCTGATCAATGTAGTGATCTTCCAGCGCATGCAGAGTGAGGAACTGATCTCCAGTAGGAGAAATATCGTCCTCGGAAAAGGCTTCGAGCATGCTTCGATCGAGATGCTGGTCGCGAATTTCTTCCGGCAGATGAACGGAGTCGATCTCGCCCTGCGCGCTAAGAATCATGGTGCGTTCGATGACGTTTCTTAATTCGCGAATGTTTCCCGGCCAGGGATACTGTTCCAGCAGGTCGGCGGCGGCCGGGCTGAATCCGGTGAAGTTTTTCTTCAACTCGCGATTCAGGTGCTGCAGGATTTCGAGCGCCAGCGGCACAATATCTTCCCTGCGTTCACGCAGTGGAGGGATATAGAGCTGCACCACATTAATCCGGTAATAAAGATCTTCGCGAAAACGGCCCTGCGCCACGGCATTCTTGATATTGTCATTGGTCGCGGCGATCAACCGGATGTTGACTTTGATCGTGCTGGTCCCGCCCAGCCGCATAAATGTCCCTTCTTCCAAGACGCGCAGAATCTTGGCTTGCACGCTGAGGGACATATTGCCGATCTCGTCCAGAAAGACCGTGCCTCCGCTGGCGCGCTCCAGCAAGCCTTCCTTGCGGCGGCGCGCGTCGGTGAATGCGCCGGGTTCGTACCCGAACAGTTCGCTTTCCAGCAAAGTATCGGGCAGGGCCGCGCAATTGATTTCCAGCAGGGGCATCGAGGTGCGGGGGCTGGCATAGTGAATCGCCTTGGCCAGCACGCCTTTTCCGGTGCCGCTTTCGCCCTGGATCAAAAGAGTGGTGTGGTCGCTTTCCGCGGCTTTGCGGGCCACCTCCAGCATCTTCGTGGTGGATGGATTGTGGGTAACGATGTGGCCAAAATCATACCGCCCCTTTTCCGACTCGACTGAATCCCGTACACGCACTCGCAGGGCCAGCACTTCTCCCGCGCGATGCAGGGTGGCGGACATGTCCGACAGCGCGAACGGCTTCACCAGATAATCGAAAGCACCCAACTTCATGGCTTCGACCGCGCGCTCCACAAAGTGATAGGCGCTCATCACGATGACAATCGCGGTCGCATTGGCTTCTTTGATCTGGCGCAGCACTTCGATTCCGTCGATGCCGGGAAGCACGATGTCGAGCAGAATGAGGTCGGGCCGCTCCTCGTGAAAGAGTTTCAATCCCTCCTCGCCGGAAAGAGCGGTGAACACCTCAAAACCATCCTGGCGCAGGCCGCGCGAGATGGTGCGCAGCGTCAACTCTTCGTCATCGATAATGAGTGCCGTGTAGGGCATGTCAACTTACACTACGAGTTCGGATTCCTGCTGCGCTTTGTATGACTCCTCGCGGCGGATCGGCAACGTGATGGTGACCGTGGTGCCCTGCTTCAGCACGCTTTCGATCCGAATTTCGCCCTTATTTCTGCGCACATAAGTTGAGCTAATGCTGAGGCCGAGGCCGGTACCTTTGCCCTGCTTCGTGGTGAAAAATGGCTCGAAGACATGCGGCAGCACATCCGGCGGAATGCCGCAACCGGTATCGCTGACGCGGATTTCGATGCTCTCCGCGACTGCCAGCTTGCTGGCGGAAACCGTGATGCAACCGCCGTCAGGCGTAGCCTGGGCGGCATTGATCAGCAGGTTCATCAGCACTTGCGAAAGCTGATTGGAATCGACCACGATATTGGGCAGATCGTCGGGCACCCGGTTCTCGGCGCGTTTGCCGCGCAGCGCCGGCTGCCCTTCCAGAAAGCTGAGGGTGTCGGCGACCAGACGATGCAGATTGAGATTGCTCAAGACCAGCGGACCGGGGCGGGCGTAGTTCACCAGCCCGCGCAGGGTGGCGGCAATGCGCTTGGTGCCCGCAATACACTGCTCGATTTCCCAACGCTGGTCGGGATCGCTGGTGCTCTTCAACTCGAGCTCCAGATGCGACAGAATACCGAGCAGCGGATTGTTAATTCCGTGGGCCGCACCCAGAGCCAGTTGCGCCAACGTAGAGTATTTCTCGTACTCCGCGAGCTGTGCCTGGAACTGGAATTTCTCTTTATTCAACTCGCGATCTTCACAGAGGCAGCGAAAGATTTCTTCCTGCGCCAGATTGCGCTCGAGTTCCAGCTGCCGCTCCCGTTCGTTCGCGTGCCGCAGAGCGTCGCAGGTTCGTTCCCACTCCCGGCGTTGCAGCCGCCACACGATGAACATCACTACCAGCAACACGAAAGTCAAGGGAACGCCGTACCGCTCCGCCAGTAGGTTCAGGTTCATCTTTGCCGTTTGAAGAAAATCGGGCAAAAGGGCGGCGAACGCGTCCAGGCTGACTCTCGGCGCTACGCAAGGCGAATGCATCCTTTATTAACATGAAGGGGATCGTCTCTGGCCGCAGTGATGGCGGTCACGGGAAGGCGTGCGGAACAGCGAACCTCCGTGCATTCATTGGTTTGCCCGCCTTGCGGTCGCCTAGAATTTCTTGCGCAGAAATTCAAAAACAAAGTAGCCGACGAGCGCGGCGACCAGGGCAATTTCAAAATTCGCCACAGTAAAAACGTCAGCGATCGCCCAGGCGAAACCCTTTCTCTGGCCCGCGCCTGAACGCTCGTATTCCCCCATGAGTAGATTGGAATAAAACAGAAAGATGATGAACCCTGCCTCAATCACCGCTCTCCAGATACTTTTCTTCATGGCAGACGACGGCTCCCCGGACGATTCCACACGGCACGAGTCCTTAACTTACGCTCTGATGATAGTTGGCGTAAACCGGAAACGGCAGGACGGCTCCCCAACATGCCACGACTGAGAATGTATGCACGGAGAGCGTCGTTAAATCGAGGAATGGGCGGCACTGGCGCGCAGCTCGGGCGTGCACCCGCGATTTGCTTCCAGGAGCTTCTGGCTGGCCTCGTGGTCCAAGGGCTGGGAGAACAGATAGCCTTGTGCCCGTTCGCAACCAAGTTCCCGCAGCAAATCAAGCTGCGCCTCGGTTTCAACTCCTTCGGCGACCACGTTCATTCCCAGATTATGGGCCAGCATGACGATGATACGTACGATTTCGTGCGTATCGTGGTCGGTATCCATGCTGGAAACAAACTGGCGATCGATCTTGAGAGTATCGACGGGAAAACGCTGCAGGCGGCTGAGCGAGGAATATCCAGTGCCAAAATCATCGATGCCGAGCCGGACACCCAGCGCTCTCAATTGCTCGAGCATCACTCCCGATCGCTCGGGATCAGCCATGGCGATGGTTTCCGTGATCTCAAGATCGACGCAGTGCGGGTCCATGCCAGCTTGCTCGATCAATTGGCCAATCTGAGCGGCCAGATCCGCTTGCGCGAATTGTTTCGGGCTGACATTCACGCTCAGATAGAGCGGCGGATCGGATGGATAAAGTTCTTGCCACTCCCGAACCTGCTGGCAGGCGGCGGTAAGAAGTTGACGGTTAATGGTGAGGATCAAACCAGTTTCATCCGCCACGGGAATGAAATCGTTCGGCATGACGATGCCCTGAGGCCGATGCCAGCGGCTAAGCGCCTCGAAGCCCACGATCCGCCCCGTGCCCAACGAAACGATGGGTTGGTAATAAATATGAAACTCGTTCTGGTCGAGAGCCTTGCGCAGGTCAGTTTCGAGTTGCAAACGCTTGCGGGCAGCGGAGTGCATGGCGCTGTCGAACACTTCGCAGCGGGCTTTACCGGTCTGCTTGGCGCGGTACATGGCGATTTCGGCGTCACGAAGCAAATCCTGAGCTTCGCTGGTGCTGTTTCCAAAGGCGATCCCGATGCTGGCCGTAACCACAATCTCGTGACCGTCCATCTGGAAGGGCGCGGCTAATTTTTCCTGAATGCGATCGGCCACACGAACCGCATCACTCGGGCCGCGAAGTTCTTCCGCCAGCACCGAAAACTCGTCGCCGCCGGGCCGGGCGAGGGTGCTGTCGGCAATCACGAACTCGTCCTTCTGGCCTTTGCGCGGGCGGGAAATCGTGTCGAGACGGCGCAGGCCAGTGGTGAGGCGCTCGGCAATCTGCACGAGAAGAGCGTCACCGGCGGTGTGACCCAGGCTGTCGTTGAAGACCTTGAATCCGTCAATGTCGATAAACAGAACGGCGAAATTAAAGTTGGCGTGGCGCCGCGAGAGAGCGATGGCACGACCCACTCGATCCAGAAACAAAACGCGGTTGGGAAGGTTGGTCAGGCCGTCATGAAAGGTATTGTGCGCCAGCAAATCCTGCGCGCGCTTGCGGTCGGTGATGTCGCGGTTGACGATCACCAGCCCCTGATTCTCACCCTTGTCTCCGATAATGGCGCTGGCTGTGGATTCCAGAACGCGCCAGGAGCCATCCTTGTGCCGGATGCGATATTCGAGGCGCTCTCCGCGGCCCGTCAATCGCGCCTTTTCCGCGGCTCCGAGCACGCGGGCACGATCGTCGGGATGAATCTGTTCGAAGGGAGTCGTGGCCTTTAATTCTTCCGAGGTGTAGCCAAGAATTTTGGAGTATGCCGGACTGTTGTAGACCCGGTGGCCGTTGGCATCGACCAGGGCAATCATGTCGGCGGCGTTCTCGCTGATGAGTTGAAACAACCGGTCGCGGTCGGCCAAGCGCCGCCGCATGCGCTGCAGTTGCAGATGTTGGTAGATCGTATAGACATCGAACAGCAGCACCAGCGCGGCCAGTCCCCGCACCCACTCTTTCAAACTGAGCGCATAGACCCGATCGGTCGGCAAATGAAATCCGGGGAAAGTTAGCGAAAGAATGCCCAACGTGAGAACCAGGGTGACCGCAACCGCAAATCCCCACAGCCACCACTCCCGGCCTTCGACCTGGCGCAGGCGTGGAATTGGGTCACTGATACTCGCGGATGATGCTTCTTTATTCATTTGCTAAAACTGTTCTGGTTCGACTCTTCAACGGCGAGAATCCCGGCCTTCCGGGATAGGGAGGGATATGGGATTGAGTCTGAAAATAGCTTGACGGGTCGCTTGCGATAGCGCAAGAAACCTAAGTTCGGGCCGGTCTCCTGCTTTGGTCACATCCCGCGAAGTGGTCGGATTGAGAGTGAGGGATTGCTGCAGATGGCCGAATTTGACGGGATTTGGGAAGAATCTCTCCGCCGGAGAGTTGACTACGGCGGAGGGATGAATTCCGGAGCAGTGACCAAAGTCATCGATGAAGACGTTTTCGTGGCTCGGAGAACTGCGCGGCGTGCTCGGCCACAACGATGCGCTAATCTCCCCCGCCACCGGCTCCGGCAGCCCGGCTAAGCGAAGGTGCGGAGTCTGCCGCACTCTCGTCGCCAATTTTGAATTGTTCCACCAGCCGCCGCAGTTCGGCGGAAGTCTCTACTAATTGCTGCGCGGCCTTTTCCGTATCTCCCGCGCCTCGCGAAGTGCTCTCCGCCGCCTGCGCCACCCCGGAGATGTTGCTGGTAATCTCGCCGCTGCCTTGCGCGGCTTCGTTCACGTTGCGCGACATCTCATTGGTGGTCGCATTCTGTTCCTCAACAGCGCTGGCGATTGTGCTCGAGATGTCGTTGATCTGATGGATTACCCCGCTGATGGATGCTATGGCATCGACCGCAGCCCTGGTATCGGTTTGAATGGCTTCGATCTTGCGGCTGATTTCCTTGGTGGCTTTGCCGGTTTCCTTAGCCAGTTCCTTCACCTCGTCGGCGACCACGGCGAAGCCCTTGCCTGCTTCTCCAGCGCGCGCGGCTTCGATGTTGGCATTCAAGGCCAGCAGGTTGGTCTGTTGCGCGATCGATGTGATGACCTTGATCACTTGGCCGATCTCGGAGGAGGAATCGCCCAACTTGGAGACGGTAACGGTTGTGGTCTCGGCTACCTTTACGGCAGCCGTTGTAATCCGCGCGGCTTCGGTGGCGTTCTTGGCGATCTCCTTGATGCTTTTGCCCATTTCTTCCGCGCCCACGGCGACAGTCTGCAGGTTGTGACTGACCTGCAGGGTTGCGTCGGAGACGACTCTGGCCTGCGCAGATGTTTCTTCGGAGTTGGCGCTGATGTGCTGGCTGGTACTCGAGAGCTCGGCGCTGGCGCTGGCCACGTGCATCGCTGTGCTGGCGATGCTTTGAATCACACTCCGCAAATTGTTCTTCATGCGGTTCAGGGCCAGAGTGGTTTCTCCAATCTCGTCGTCCGCTCCCACGAGCAGATCGCGCTCCGACAGATCGTTGGCCGCGATTCTGTTTGCCAGGTGCACGGATGCAGACAGCGGCTTCACCACCAGCTTTCGCACCAGGACCGACACCACGCCCGCGGCGGCCAGCAAGGTGAGAAAGCTGGCAAGGAAAAGTACGATCGAATTCGAGCTGGCAGTTTCAACCAGCTTCTCCGTAGAAGCCTTGACCACGAAGGCGCCGCGCAAATCGCCGGCTTTCATGCCTTCCTTCGCGAAGCCAAACGGATCCTTCGTGCCCGCCGGATCGCCATGGCACTGCAGGCAATCCTGAGTAAGGCGCACCGCTTGCGCGTAGCGCATAAAGTCTTTGCCGCTTTCGACATCCCGTTCGGAAAATTCCTTGAGCGCCGGATCCTTCTGAAACGCCTGCAGCGCGCGCCGTTCGAAATCGTCCGGCTCATTCTTAGGATCGCGAGGGGTCAGCGAAGGCGTGCGGAACTCCATGCCTTGCGCGCTGGCGTATTCCTGCGCAACGCTCCAGGCAACCACCACCGGAACCTGATGGAGCGTTTTAAAGTTCCTGCCGGGAACCATCGTCTCGATGTTTTCGGAAAACCAGACTGCGGGTTGCGCCCGCCATTCCGGTAATCTGACGCACCTTGTCGCGAAAGGCTTCTTCGGCTTGCTGGTTGATCCGCCGTTGCGTGACCCAGAAACTGATCGCCGAAGTCACGATCAGCGTGGCCACGATCGATCCGATAATTTTTCCCGTTAATCTCATTCGCTTGAACATATTGTTTCGCCCTCGTTTGCGAGCTATAGGCCCGCGTGTGCTGCCATCGTCTTGGCTGTGCGGGTGGCCTCTGGCTCGCCGCCGCTGGCGCTGACCTTGAATTGTTCGATCAGGCGGCGCAGTTCGGCGGAAGTTTCCACCAACTGCTGCGCAGCTTTCTGGATGTCGCCGGCGCCACGCGAGGTTCCTTCCGCCGCCTGGGCCACACCCCCGATATTGTTGGTGATCTCGCCGCTGCCATGAGCCGCCTCGCTCACGTTGCGCGCCATCTCGTTGGTGGTCGCATTCTGCTCTTCCACGGCCGTCGCAATGGTGCTGGAAATGTCGTTGATCTGGTTGATGACTCCGCTGATCGTGGCAATCGCCTCGACTGCAGCTTTGGTATCGACCTGGATGGCTTCGATTTTGCGGCTGATGTCTTTGGTGGCTTTCGCAGTTTCCTTCGCCAGTTCCTTCACCTCATTCGCTACCACGGCGAAGCCCTTGCCCGCTTCTCCAGCGCGGGCCGCCTCGATGGTGGCATTGAGCGCCAGAAGGTTGGTTTGCTGTGCAATCGAGGTGATGACCTTGATCACTTGCCCGATTTCGTTCGAAGAGTCGCCGAGTTTGGAGACGGTCATGGTTGTGGTTTCCGCCACTTTCACCGCCGAGGTCGCAACCTTGGCGGCTTCGGTGGCGTTCTTCGCGATTTCCTTGATGCTCGCCGCCATTTCTTCGGCGCCCGTAGCAACGGTTTGAAGGTTGTGGCTAACCTGCTCGGTGGAATCTGACACAACTTTGGCTTGCGCCGATGTTTCCTCGGAATTCGCCCCGATATGCTGGCTGGTGCTCGACAGCTCCTCGCTGGCGCTGGCCACGTGCATGGCATTCTCTGCAATCGCCCGAATCATGCGCTTCAGGCTGCCGCTCATCTTGTTGATGGCGAGGGTGAGATCGCCGAGTTCGTCGCGGCTGCGGATTTTCATGTCGTCCCGAGTCAGATCTCCAGCTGCGATGGCCTCCGCCTGAGCCAAAACGGCCTGCGTCGCCCCGGCAATGCCGCGGCTCAGGAATACCGCGACGAAGATACCGATACCGAGGGCCGCAAGCGTGGTGAGCACCAGAGTCCAGTGCATCGAGCGGTTCTGCGAATCCATCTCCTCCCGGTTTTCCTTGAGCAGCACGGCGTTGGACTCCACTAACTCTCCGAGGGGTTTCTTGATGGCCTCGGTAATGGTTGTGGCGTTATCCGCAAAGTCGTTGCCCGCCTTTATCACGGCATCGTGTCCGCTACTGGCTGCGAGATCCATCGCCTCCTCCTGGACCTGGCGAAGTGCGGGAATTTGTTTCTTGATCTCTGCGAACCGGTCGCGGTTTGCCTGAACGACCCAGTGCGGCGCCAGTTCGTCCATGCGCGCGACATCCTTTGTGATCTCATCCCAGTCGCTGACGAAGAGCTTCCTGGCAGCATCTCTGCGCTCCGGCTCGGAGCCTGCGAGAATCGCCTGGCGGCCCTTGCTCTGGGCCTGGTTCAGGTCTCTTTGCAGTTCCCTCGACGTCACCACCGTCGGAACCCGCAGTTCCATCACGCCCTCCTGAGTGATCTGGATGGCGCTGGATTTCTGGTAGCTGATGATGGCGCTGACCACCATCAGTACGAGGATGACGCCAAAGCCGAACCCTAATTTCTTCCCCAATGTGAGTTTCACTGAATTATTCCTCCGACTGCGAAATTGTCTTTCGGTCTAGTTTGTGATCTCCGCCGACTTTGGCGATGGGTTGGGCGGCGTGACGCGTAACTCCGCACCGCGCAGGATCGCCGGGATATCGAGCAACTCCGTCACCCGGTCACCGATCACGACGGAGTAAAGAACCGCGGCCCGCGTCGCCGCCGTTTTCACATCGGCTCGATCCTCCACAATGTCGAGAATCTGATCCACGACCAAACCGAAAGAGCGGCCCTCGTGATTCAGCACCAGCACTTGGATGGGGCCGGAATTGATGGCGGGCAAAGCCTGCAAAGCTTTCAACCGCACCCGCCGTTCTTCGAGAGCGATGCTGAGACGAACCAGCGGCAGGATCTGGCCGCGATATTGCGTGACCCACTGGTTGCCCGACACTTCCACCTCCGACACCGGAAACTCCTCCAACCGCGCCAGGGCATTGAGCGGGATCGCCATGCGCGAGTCGCCGGGGCCGGCAAACAGTAGAAACGTCTGCTTCTCGGCCGCGCTGGCGGCGGTTTCCGCGAGTTTTTCCGCCATACTGCGCTCGCGCGCTTCGCCAATCACGCTGGCGTGTTGCGCCAGGCCCAGCACATCCAGAATCAGGGCCACTTTGCCGTCGCCCATTACGCTGGCTCCGGCGAAGACTTTGGCTGTCTTGATCTGCTTGCGCAGAGGCTTCACCACGATTTCTTCGGTATCGATGATTTCATCGACCACTAGGCCGAATTGGCGGTCATCGGCCTGCAAGACCACGATGTTGACGGCGCCATCGCCTGCCGGCGTGACCTTCTCGTCGAGTTGCAGCTCCCGGCTTAGATACACCAGCGGCAGCAACCGCCCGCGTAGCCGGCAGACGGGCGCGCCATGCACCAGTTCAATGCTTTTAGCCACCTCGTTCGCGTCGAAACGGACCAACTCGAGCAGGCTCACTTGTGGGATGGCATAACGTTCTCCCGCACAAGTGACCACCAGCGCAGGAATGATCGCCAGGGTCAACGGAATCTTTACCCGCACCGTAGTGCCTTTGCCCATCGTGGACTGAACGTCCACGTTGCCGCCGATTCTCTCGACATTGGTTTTCACCACATCCATGCCTACGCCGCGACCGGAGACGTTGGTGACTTTTTCCGCAGTGGAAAATCCGGGCAGAAAAATGAGATTAAAAATCTCCCGCTCAGTCATGCGAGTGGCCTGCTCGGCGGTGATTACGCCGCGCTCGACAGCCTTCTTGCGAATGCGTTCCGCGTTCAAGCCCGCGCCATCGTCGCTGATCTCGATGTTCACCTGGCCGCCTTCATGAAAGGCGCGCAGAATCAGGCGGCCGGTCCGATCCTTGCCGCTCTTTAGGCGGTCGGCGGGAAGTTCGATGCCATGGTCGACGGAGTTCCGCACCAGATGCGTAAGCGGATCTTTGATCGCTTCGATGATGGTCTTATCCAGTTCGGTCTCCTTGCCCTCCATCTCGATGCTGACTTCTTTGCCGCAGCCCAGTGCGACATCGCGCACCGTTCGCGGAAACTGGTTCCAGATGTTTCCGATGGGTTGCATGCGGGTCTTCATCACTTCTTCCTGCAGTTCGGTGGCGATGAGGTTCATGCGCTGCGAGACGGCCAGCAGGCTGGCATCTTCCATTGTGTTGGAAACTTGCAGAAGCTGGTTGCGGGCCAGCACGAGTTCCCCCACCAGCGTCATCAACCGGTCGAGCAGGTTCACTCCCACCCGAATCGTGTCCTGGGTGGCCTCATGGGATTTCGTTTCCAGAATCTGCTGCGCCGCAATTACGTCTTCGGGCTTGGCCAGTCCCAGGGCCACAAGAATTTCGCCCAGCCGCCGGCGATCCCCCCGTTCCTGCGCCTGCAAAGCCACGGCCAGATCCGACACTTGCACCAACCCGCGTTCCACCAGCACTCCGCCAATCTTTCCTCGGGAAGGTTTGCGCTGCGGTTCCTCAGCCTTCTTGCGAGGCTTGACCGGCTCTTCGGCGAGCGTCGGCGCCGGCTCTTTTGCCGGAACCGCGGCGGGCTGTTCCGCAGACACGGAATGGTCCTCGACTTTCGCTTCCGCTTTTTCTTCAACTTTGGCCGGAGGCGCAGGTTGCGCGCTGGTTTCAGAAACGCCGCCGCCGTCTCCCGCAACCGGACTCAGCAGCCGCGTCAGCGTCTCCCGAATCTCGGGATAATCGTTCTCGCCATCCTTCTCGGTGGATTCGATTTCCTTCAGCATCTGCCGCACCGCGTCAACCATGCCGAGCAATGCGGTCGTCCGTTCGGGATTGAGCAGGAGTTGCCCGTCGCGCAGCCGGCTGAGCAAATTCTCTCCCACATGGGCGACCTTCTCGAGCTGGTTGAATCCCAGAAACCCGCAGGTGCCTTTGATGGTGTGGATGGTGCGAAACACGCCAGCCAGAGCGTTCCGGTCGTGCGGATTTTTCTCCAGCTCCACCAAATCCCGGTCCAGCCGATCCAGGTTTTCCCTGCTTTCGGCTAGAAAATCTTTCACGATATCGCTGTCGCTCATCGTTGCCGTTCCTTTTCCAAATTGCCAGTCGGTGGCGCCATGACCCCTTCATCCCGGAATCTCGCTTCTTGGGGTGAACTGAAGGTCGTCGTCACGGAGACTGGGCAATACGGTCCCTTCAATCCTTATCGTCTTTTTCGACAACTTCATTAGGGAACGCCCGGCGGCGGGAACGAAAGCAGCCTCGCAAGGGCCAGCTTCATAACATTCGTCATGGGGTAAATTGCCACTCGCCGATGTGACCTGCGTCCTTGTTTGGACTTGAAGGCAATGATGAACTACAGGGTTCGCCCGTGGAAGCGAACCCGAAACCCGGCCTGGGGTGCGTCCGCTAAAGGTGCCCGAATGCCCGAGATCGAAACCAAGTCTCTTCCCGAGAATGCCTACCAGTCGCTGGAACCCGGCGAGTTGTATCTGCCCATTGTGCCCGCAAAAGCCCGCGTGCCAGAACTCACCTGGAGATCGGTGCTTTGGGGCGTGGCACTTTGCGTGGTCTTCACCATCGCTTCAGCCTATTCAGGCTTGAAGGTTGGGCAGGTGATGGAGGCCGCGATACCCATCTCCATTCTTGCGATCGGGCTGGCACGCGCTTACGGCCGCCGCTCGACCTTGCTGGAGAACGTCATCATCACGGGAATCGGCGGCGCGGCGGGAGGCGTAGTAGCGGGCGCCATCTTCACCCTGCCTGCCCTCTATATCCTCCATCTCGACCCGCACCCGGTGCAGACCATCTTCATTTGTCTGGCCGGAGGCTGTCTCGGAGTTCTTTTTCTGATTCCGCTGCGGCGGTATTTCGTGCGCGAGATGCATGGCAAGTTGCCGTATCCCGAGGCAACCGCCATCACCGAAGTGCTGGTCACCGGAGAAAGAGGCGGTTCCCAGGCCAAATTGCTGCTCCAGGCAACCGCGATTGCCGGCGTATACGACCTTTTCGTCACCACATTTCAAGTTTGGAAAGAGTACGTGGATTTCCAATTTGTACCGGTGATGCGTTCTCTGGCAGACCGGGCCCGGATGGTTTTCAGCTTCGACGCGATCGGTTTCATTCTCGGTCTGGGCTATGTGATGGGCTTGCGCAGTTCGATGATCCTCTGCGCCGGCGGGGTTCTTTCCAATTTCGTTCTGGTGCCGTTGATCTGGTTCATCGGCAGCCATCTCGACAGTTCGGTGTATCCCGCGGTAATCCCGATTTCGAAAATGACGGCGGTGCAGATTTATCGGAACTACGTGCGCTTCATCGGAGTGGGCGCCATCGCAACCGCCGGCATCTTCGGCATCATCCGATCGCTGAAGGTGGTTGCAGGATCTTTCTGGATCGCGCTGCGAACGTTCCGCGGCGGCGAGGTCGCACAACCGGAACGGACTGACCGCGATGTGCCGATGATTTCGATTTTTCTCGGCGTCGTGATTGGCGCCATCGGTGTGGCCGCCTTCCTGGGACACCTTCCGGTTTCCTGGACCATCGTGACCGTAGGGCTGGTATTGACGCTGATGTTCTCATTTTTTTTCACCTCGGTGGCCGCGAACGCCATTGCTACTACGGCGCGCAATCCAGTTTCAGGAATGACGATGCTGACGATCATCATCTCTTCGGTCGTGCTATTGCGATTTGGACTGTCCGGGACCGCCGGCATGTTCTTCGTAATGGCGATCGCCGGGATGGTTTGTACGGCGCTCTCCATCTCGGGGCAAACCATCACCGACCTGAAGGCGGGCTACTGGCTTGGCTCTACGCCGGCAGCGCAGGAGAAGGTCAAGTTTCTGGGCGTCATCGCATCCGCAATTGCTGTCGGCCTCACCATCGTGATGCTGGCCCGAACCTTTCAGTTTGGCGAAGCGGCCATGGGAGACGTCCGCCCGGTGTTGGCCTCGCCTCAGGCCTCGATCATGAAAGCGCTGGTCGAGGGATTCATGAGTCACCAGCCCGTCGCGTATCTCTTGTTCGGCGCAGGGGCGATGATCGCGCTGATGTTGGAGATGCTCGGCCAGCCTTCCTTGATCTTTGCACTGGGTATGTATCTGCCCCTGGAATTGAATACGCCCGCTCTGGTTGGAGGATTTTTATCTCACTTCCTGAACAAGCGTTCGGAACGGACTGGGCGCGAGCAGGGTAGACGGATTCGCGAGCGTGGCGTCATCATTGCTTCGGGATTGATGGCGGGCGGAGCGCTCGGCGGCGTTCTGGGCGCGGCTCTGCGCCTTTTCCCCTGGTACCGCGAGAGCTTGATCAAGACGCCTTTTTATTCCTACGACCCGATTTCGCAATCCGTTTCCGCTTTGTTTTTTATTGGCTTATGTTTGTATATCTGGTTTGGTTCCGTGAAGAAAGAGAAACAGATTTAAGAAAGAAGGAGATCCAATGGACCGAGCAGGAAAATACGTAGCTGACGCTGTTCTCGCAATTGACACATTGTGGGGCGGCGACGTCATGTGCCCGTCTGGGACGGGGCGTTTCATCGCTGATTCCTGGTTCTCCGATGAACCGCTGCCTCTGGCCTACCATCATCCGGCGGCCGCTCGTCTGCGGCAATCCGGCGGCGTTGCGGGCAAGAATGTCGATCGTGAAGCAGTCGAACAGTACCTGCGCGACGTAAACGTTCCCAACGCGATCGAAGGCATCCGCGCAGAAGCGGCCAAAGTCGGTGGGCTGCGCCAGCCTTATCTGATTGGCCTGGCACTCAGTCTCGAGACGATGTGGGACCTCGCTCTGGAAGTGCTGGGCAAGGGCGACCCGGTGCCGTATCGCGTTTGCGTGGAAGCGGCCACAGGCAAGGCTCCCGAGCCCTCCCGGCCGGAAGCCAAGCGGCAACTCGTGGCCGAATTGCTGGGCCGCGCCGGATATACCACGGCGAATTCGCCAGCGCTGTTGCAATCCGTGGATGCCTGGCGCCGCGAGCGCGCCGTCCCCATGGCATCGGTGCGCGCGTTGGGCGCGGCCGTGATCGCACAGTTCGATAATCTCAGCGCGAAAAACCTGCTGCCTTATCTTCCACCGGAACTGGCACGGGTGCCGCGCGCTAATATCGATTTCCTTCCGATCAAAGAAGCCTGGTTTTCGGGCTCCATGAACTACATCGGACGCGCACGCAATGCCGATGGCTCTCCGCAATATGAGGCCGGCTACGAGATCAACGCTTCCTTGCAGATTTCGTTTCCAGAATTTCAGCAGCTCGTGAGCCATGAGGTGGTGCCCGGGCACGTCACCACGTTTGCCTACCTTCAGGATCTGTACGTGCGCGGAAAAGCCGGCTTTGAAGCCACGGTTCTTACCATGAACACGCGCGCCGCTACTTTGTTTGAAGGAATCGCCAACAATGCAATTCTGATCGCCCACGGCGTCACCGAAATCGAGCATTTGCCGGACGAAGATCTGCAGATCGGCGTGCTCCTTGCCCTGCTGCAGGATGATGCCAAGAACCAGTCGTCCTATCTGACGTGGGGCGAAGGCCGGCAGCAGCCGGAAGTGGCGGCCACGCTGCGGCGCGATTTCCTGGTCACCGAAGAACGCGCCGACAAGTTGTCCGGCGCCTGGGGACGGCACCCGCTGCTTGGACGCATGTATCTCCCCGCCTATCGCGCGGGCACCGAGAAGGTCGCGGAACTGCGGCGAGCGTTTCCCGCGAGTCAAGTGCTTCCGGCGATTTACGGATGCAACGGATTAGTCGACATTCAGACCGTCGATCAGATCCTCAAAGCAAAAACGGAGATTCCAGTACATCACTGAAGCTCTGCAGGAAGAGGAACAATCTCCCTTTGCGCAACCGAGCCGTCCTGTCTGCCCAAATTCCGGGTCCAAGGGCGCCACGTTATAGCTGAGGTTTGGCGGCGACTGCTTGCCCCATTAGGTATTTGTAGCGCTTACCAAGTTCTGTTATAAGAAGAGGCGATCTGACTCGCCGCCCGGCGTAGCGGATCTCCCGACTGTGTGCTGGGTAAGACGCCCACAGAGCACTTTCCCCCGCAATCAATTTTTGGAGGAATCGATGGCCCGTGCCACTCGTCTGTTTGCCTGCCTCACCGTCATTTTCATCGCAGCAGGTTTTTCCGTCTTTTCCGCGCACGCGCAAGAGTTGGAGGCGGGCAGGGATTTGAGCTCGGGGCCAAAGGACTTCGAAAAAGGCGAGGGCGGAAGCTTCATGCGCAAGCGCATGGACTGGGAATATAAGCAGCGCGCCTATCCCCACAAGCGCGTTCCCGCCGGGGCCCGTCTGAACGCGCTCAAAGAACTGGACGCCAAACAAGCCACGGAAGCCGCAGCTCGCGCCAAATCGAAGTCGGCGCTCCCGCCCAGCACAAGCTGGATCATGATCGGGCCGCAACCGGAGAACAATGTTTTCTGGGGACCGAACTCGGGACGGATTGCGGCTGTGGCTGTTGACCCCACCAATACGAATATCGTTTATGCAGGCGCGGCGCAGGGCGGCATCTGGAAAACTACCGACGGTGGCACCACCTGGACTCCGCTGACCGATACGCAGGCATCCCTCGCGACCGGTTCCATGGTGCTCGATCCAAACAATCACCTCATTATCTATGTGGGCACGGGCGAGGAGAATAACTCCGGTGACAGTTATTATGGCGCGGGCATGTTGAAGTCCACCGACGGCGGCAGCACCTGGACGCAAACCTGTGGCCCATTCTGCGGAGGCGGGGGAGGCGGCGCGCGTATCGGCGGCCTTGCCGTGCAGCCCACCAACTCACAAGTTATTCTCGCGGCGATCGGCTGCTGCGCTCCCAATAATTCCGGCGTTTACCGCTCAGCCAACGGAGGCAGCACCTGGGCTCAGGTTCTCAACGTCAACTTCAACCAGGCCTACAACGT
Organism: uncultured Acidobacteriaceae bacterium; assembly: GCA_963715875.1. Taxonomy (GTDB): domain Bacteria; phylum Acidobacteriota; class Terriglobia; order Terriglobales; family Acidobacteriaceae; genus Sulfotelmatobacter. The sequence continues at coordinate 883,830 of OY970281.1, forward strand.
AATTTTCGACTTCACCAACTCGAACAACGCCTACGCATCCATCGACGGCAACGGAGTGTATAAATCCACCGATGGCGGTCAAACGTGGAATGTTAACAACGGCTCCGGCAGCACATCGCTGCCTACATCCGGAACGGGCCGCGTCGCGCTCGCCATGGACCCCAACAACTCCAGCACGCTCTACGCCGGTATTACCGACAACAACACCAACTCACTCTATGGGCTCTACAAGAGCACCAACGGCGGGTCCAGTTGGACACAGCTCACCAACGCGCCAAACTACTGCGGCGGGCAGTGCTGGTATGACAATGTGATCGCGGTGGCTCCGGGAAACTCCAACGTCATCTATGCCGGTGGAGACGGCGGCACGCACCTCGCCCAATCCCTCGATGGCGGCAACACCTGGACGGTCTACAACAGTATTCACCCCGATCTGCACGCACTGGAATTCACCCCCGACGGCACAAAGCTCTACATCGGCAACGATGGCGGCATGTACAGCGCCACCAACACCACGACCACCAATCTGACATTCAGCAACTTAAACGCGGAGTTGGCAACTCTGCAGTTTTACTCTGGGGCTTCCATCAATCCCAACAACGCCAACATGGGCTTCGGCGGTACGCAGGACAATCTGACTAACGAATACAACGATGCCCTGGGCTGGACCGATGTGGATTGCGGCGATGGCGGCAACACTGTCATCGATTTCACCAACCCCAACAATGTTTATGTGAACTGCATCCAGATGTCGCTCGACAAATCGACCAACGGTGGCGCCAGCTTCAGTTCCGCACTGAACGGCATCAACACCAGCGATCCGGTGAACTGGGTGCCACCGCTCATCATCGATCCCAGCAATTCCCAGCGGCTGTATTTCGGCACCAATCAGGTGTACCAGACGAACAACAGCGCCAGTCTGTGGACGTCAATTTCTCCCGACCTGACCGGAGGCAACGGCGCCAACCTGGTGGCGCTGGCGGTTGCGCCCACGGATTCCAATACGGTGTATGCCGGCTCGGATGACGTTCATCTGCACGTCACCCGCAACGCACTTGCCGGTTCGGCTGCAACCTGGACCGACATCAGCAATTCCACCAGCCTGCCCAACCGCTCCATCACTTCGATTGCGGGCGATCCGCATGCCTCGAGCACGGCTTATGTCACGTTCTCCGGCTTCTCTGGCTTTGGAGACAATCTCGGCCACGTTTTCATGACCGCCAACGCGGGCTCGACCTGGACCGACATCAGCAGCGACCTGCCCAATATTCCGGTGAACGCGATCGTGGTGGATCCGTCACAGACCGGTTATATCTATGTCGGCACCGATATCGGCGCGTTCTATACCTCGAACTCCGGAGGATCGTGGGCTACCCTCGGCGCTGGCCTGCCGCGCGTGGCGATCTACGGACTGACTTATCAGTCTGCCTCGCACATCTTGTGGGCGGTCACTCACGGACGCAGCGCGTGGTCGCTCGATGTCAGCTCGATCACAGGAGCTCCGGAGATCACGGGGCTCTCCCCCAGCAGTGCGACCGCGGGAGCGGCGCAGTTCAATCTCACCGTAACCGGCAGCGCCTTTGTGAGCGGTGCCGTGGTTCAGTGGAACGGCACCGGCCTTGCCACAACCTTTGTCGGAAGCACATCCCTCACCGCCATAGTGCCCGCGACTGATCTGACCACCGCCGGTACCGCTTCCGTGACCGTGCTCAGCGGCGGCGTAACGTCGAACCCATTCACCTTCACCATCAACAATCCTGTGCCGGCGGCAACTTCGCTTTTACCTTCGAGCGCGACCGCCGGAGGCGCCAGCTTTACGCTGACGGTGAACGGAACCAATCTCGTGAACGGTTCTACGGTGTTGTGGAACGGCTCCAGCCGCACCACGACGTTTGTCAGTTCGACGCAATTGACTGCCACCATCAATGCCGGCGACATCGCCAATGGAGGAACCGCCAGCGTAACCGTATCCAACCCCGCACCCGGGGGCGGAACTTCCAATCCGCTCACCTTCACCATCGACAACCCGCTTCCGAGTCTGACATCGCTGTCGCCAGCGAGCGCGACCGAGGGTGCGTCCAGCGTTGCCCTCACTGTGAACGGAGCAAATTTCGTCAGTGGAGCTACCATCAACTGGAACGGAACGCCGCTCACCACTTCTTTCAAGAGCAACATCAAGCTGACTGCCACGGTACCGTCGGCGGACCTTGCTGCCGCCGGAACGTTTCCGGTCACAGTAACCAATCCCGCGCCGGGAGGCGGCACCTCGTCGTCGCTCACCTTTACAGTGAACAATCCCAAGCCGACGATTTCGTCGCTTTCGCCTTCGAGCACAACTGCGGGCGCAGCCGGATTTACCCTGACGGTGAACGGCACAAACTATGTCAGCACTTCGGTAGTCAACTGGGCTGGATCGCCCCGCACTACCGTCTTCGTCAGCAAGACCAAGATCACGGCCACGATTAATTCCGCGGATGTCGCCGCTGCCGGCACATTTAAGGTCACCGTGACCAATCCGGCCCCAGGCGGCGGAACGTCAACGTCGTCGAACTTCACCGTCAATAACCCCGTGCCGACGCTGACTTCGATCTCGCCTACCACGGTGACCACCGGAGGCACGTCCTTCACCCTGACCGCAACTGGTACGAAGTATGTTGCCGGGTCGCACATTCAGTGGAATGGCGCCAACCTGACCACCACTTTTGTCAGCAGCACCTCGCTCACGGCCACGGTGCCGGCCAGCGACATCGCAACCGCGGGCTCGGCAACGGTGACGGTGAACAATCCAACTCCCGGCGGCGGCACTTCCGGTTCGAAGACCATCAGCATCAATAATGGCGTGCCAACCATCACCTCAATTTCACCCTCAAGCGCAACCGCGGGTGGGGCGCAGCTTACGATGACGGTGAACGGCACGAACTTTGTGACCACATCGGTCGTGAACTGGAACGGCGGCGCGCTGGCCACGACCTTCGTGGGCAGCACCAAGATCACAGCCACGGTCACCGCCGGCGACATTGCGCTCGCGGGCACGGCGAGCGTGACGGTTACGAATCCGGCGCCGGGCGGAGGCACGAGCACGTCGAAGACGTTCACCATCAATAATCCGAAACCGACCATCACTTCGCTTTCGCCCTCCAGCGCAACGGCAGGGGGCCCGCAATTCACGTTGACAGTGAATGGAACGAACTTCGTCACCACTTCGGTGGTGAAGTGGGCCGGATCTTCGCGCACCACAACCTATGTGAGCGCCACGAAGATTACCGCCATCATCAATGCCGCGGACATCGCCACCGCCGGAACGTTCCACGTCACCGTGACCAATCCGACGCCGGGCGGCGGGACCTCGGCGTCCTCGAATTTCACGGTGAATAATCCGGCCCCGACGCTGATTTCGATTTCTCCGAGTTCGGCCACTCATGGCGGAGCTTCGTTCACTCTGACCGCGACCGGCACGGGATATGTCTCCACCTCGAAGATTCAGTGGAACGGCGTCAACCTGACGACCACGTTTGTCAGCAGCACGTCGCTTACGGCTACGGTGCCCTCAACGGACATCAAGAGCGCGGGAACGGCGAATGTCACCGTCACTACCCCGACTCCAGGCGGAGGGACAAGCGCGGCAAAGACGTTCACGATCAACTAAAGACATGCAGGTGAGGGAGCCGCGGAATCGCGGTACGGCAGGGGAAGATTCCGGGTTGACACGCTTGGTTATCGTTTATAATTATTCTTATCCGATAATCATGCGTCTCTCCCATGAGCAGTTCCGTAAGCTGGCTGCCAGGCACGGGTTGGCGGTCACACACCAGCGTCAGGTGGTCTACGAGGCGGTCATCGCTTCGCACGGGCATCATTCCCCAGAAACCATCTATGCCGCGGTCCGGCGCCGTATTCCATCTATTTCTCTTGCCACCATCTACAACAACCTGCGGCTTTTCATCGAGTGCGGGATGCTGCGAGAGGTCACCCCTCACGCCGCGACCTTGCGCGTCGACGGCAATCTCGAATCGCATCATCACCTGGTCTGCACACGCTGCAAGACCGTGCACGACATTAAAGGTGATTTCATCGACTTCAAACGGCTGGCTCGGCAGGCGCCGGGCGGCTTTGATTTAACGCAGCCGCTGATCGAGGTATTTGGCCTCTGTTCGCGGTGCAGCGCCAAGAACTCAGCAACCACTTCATAAACGAAAAAAAGGAAACGAGGAAATTATGTCTGAAGAGAAACAAGTATTGGCCGGAGTGCCCGGCCCCGGAAATACAGAGCCAGAGGGATCCACCGAATCCAAGTGCCCCGTGATGCATGGCGCTCACGAACACACAATTGCCGGGGCGCTGAGCAATGAGCAGTGGTGGCCCAATCAGCTGAATCTGAAAATGCTTCGCCAGAACTCCCCTCTGTCCGATCCCATGGACAAGAAATTCAACTATGCCAAGGAATTCAACAGCCTCGACCTGAATGCTGTGATCAACGACCTGCGGGCCTTGATGACCGACTCACAGGAGTGGTGGCCCGCTGACTTCGGCCACTACGGCGGCCTTTTCATTCGTATGGCATGGCATAGCGCGGGCACTTACCGCATCCACGACGGCCGCGGCGGGGCAGGCTCTGGCCAACAGCGTTTTGCGCCCCTCAACAGTTGGCCGGACAACGTGAACCTCGACAAGGCGCGCCGGTTGCTGTGGCCGATCAAACAAAAATATGGCCGTAAGATTTCCTGGGCCGACTTGATGGTTCTCGCCGGCAATGTCGCGCTTGAATCGATGGGCTTCAAGACCTTCGGTTTTGGCGGTGGACGCGCGGATGTCTGGGAGCCGGAGGAGTTTGTCTACTGGGGCCCTGAAACCGAGTGGCTCGGAGACAAGCGGTATAAAGGCGATCGCGAACTTGAGAATCCTCTCGGCGCGGTGCAGATGGGACTGATTTACGTGAATCCGGAAGGTCCCAATGGAAATCCTGATCCAGTTGCCGCGGCGCGTGATATCCGGGAGACCTTCGCCCGCATGGCAATGAATGACGAAGAAACGGTCGCTCTCATTGCCGGCGGACACACTTTCGGCAAAACCCACGGCGCTGCCGATCCCAAGAAATATGTGGACCGCGAGCCCGAGGGCGCCTCGATCGAGCAGCAAGGCCTCGGCTGGAAGAACAGCTTCGGCAAAGGCAATGGCGATCAGACGATTTCCAGCGGTCTGGAAGTCACATGGACCACCACGCCCACGAAGTGGAGCAACAATTTCTTCGAAAATCTCTTCAACTACGAATGGGAGCTGACAAAGAGTCCGGCCGGCGCGCAACAGTGGACTCCGAAGAATGGCGCAGGTGCGGGTACGGTACCGGATGCGCACAATCCCTCAAAGCATCACGCGCCTGCCATGCTGACCACGGACCTCTCGCTGCGCTTCGACCCTGAGTACGGAAAAATCTCACGGCGCTTTTTCGAGCATCCTGATCAATTCGCCGATGCGTTCGCCAAGGCGTGGTTCAAACTGACACACCGCGACATGGGACCAATCTCGCGCTACCTCGGTCCACTTGTTCCGAAAGAGCAACTGGAGTGGCAGGATCCCGTCCCCGCGGCGGACCATCCAATGATCGGAGAGAAGGACATGGCTGCTCTCGCGGCCAAGATTCTCGCCTCCGGACTTTCGATTTCTCAATTGGTCACGACGGCATGGGCATCGGCAGCATCGTTCCGCGGCACCGACAAGCGCGGCGGGGCCAATGGCGCGCGGATTCGCCTCGCACCGCAAAAGGATTGGGAAGCGAATCAGCCGGCAGAACTCGCCAAGGTCCTGCACAAGCTGGAGGCGATCCAACAGGAGTTCAACGGTCCGCACTCCAACGGCAATAAGCGGAAGAAGAAGGTTTCGCTGGCTGACCTGATCGTCCTGGGCGGCTGCGCGGCCGTTAAGGAAGCTGCGAAAAAGGCCGGGTACGACGTGAAGGTTCCATTTTCTCCGGGACGCACGGATGCTTCGCAGGAACAAACCGACGTGCATTCATTCGCCGTGCTGGAGCCCGTCGCAGACGGTTTCCGCAACTACCTCCGCGGCGGGCAGATCCTGTCGGCTGAAGAGTTCCTGGTCGATCGGGCACAGATGCTCAAACTGACTGCTCCCGAGATGACCGTTCTCGTCGGCGGCATGCGTGCCTTGAACGCGAACTATGGGCACACTAAGCATGGCGTGCTCACCCACCGGCCGGAGACGCTGACGAATGATTTCTTCGTCAACCTGCTCGACATGAACACCAAGTGGCAGGCCTCCTCTACTGGCGAAGGCGTGTACGAAGGGCGCGACCGCAAGACAGACAAACTCAAGTGGACCGGCACGCGCGCCGATCTCGTCTTCGGTTCGAACTCCCAACTCCGGGCACTCGCGGAAGTCTATGCCAGTGACGACTCGAAGGAGACCTTCGTGAAGGACTTCGTAGCAGCGTGGAGCAAGGTCATGAACCTCGATCGCTACGACCTCGCCTGAGCTCGGTGAAAAACTGTTGTCTCCATGTGGACAGAAGGCAGGGAGCTACAGCTCCCTGCCTTTCCGGCTCTATGGGCACTTGTGCTTGCGAAACCGGACTTTGGCCAGACGGCTGGCCAGGTTGAGGGTTAGTATCGCTTGCCCAGCGTTGAATTCAAGAAGAGGTTCAGTTTGTTCAGATCCTCAACCGTCATGTCCGTGAACCGAAAACCCGTTCCAAAGTCCGAGTGATGGATGGTCGCGACCGCCCTCGTCACAATTTTTTCCCCAGCCAACGAAAGCGTCATCGCAACCCTGGTTCCGACGGAAAGAGTAAACTTCGCAGGAATGTAACAGCCGCTGCAACTTATATCGCACGTTGAGGTGTGGACAAGCTCCGCTGCGCCTTCTGGAAGAACATCGATCGGCAACCGTTTTCTTAAGCGGGGATACTTGCGGCGCTCCTGGATTGCGAGTTCTTCGTGCGTCAGGCATGCTCCAGACATCAGCGGCTCCTGTGTGTACTGCGGTACTTATGATCATGCACGATCTCGTCCGCGCAGGCAGTGATGGACATCACTTGCGGTCATTCCTTTAGTATTGGGCCTTTCTGGTGTCGCGATACAGGGCTGGAAAACGCCCGAATTCACTGGGGGGGGAACTGCGGAGGCGAAGTCAAATTGCAAGGGTCGGATTCGGCTCTCAGGCCTACCAACCCATCAGCCGCATGCGCTCAAGGATGAGCGCGCTGTAAGAATTCATGCGTTCGGGCCGCCGCTTCAGAGGAGCCGGCAGAATCGCCGCGAGCCGCGCCGCCTGTTCCCGGCCGGTATTCCGGGCTGAGGTTCCGTAGTAATTGCGGGACGCGGACTCTGCGCCATAAATGCCCGGCCCCCATTCGACAACGCTGAGGTAGATTTCGAGAATGCGCCGCTTCCCGAGAACGAATTCTGCCACCGGTACTAGCGTCGCCTCCGCTCCTTTGCGAAGGACAGAGCGGCCGGTTCCAAAAAATAGATTTTTTACCAGTTGCTGCGTGATGGTGGACGCCCCGCGAGAGCGGCCGCCGTCCAAATCGTCTTCGGCGGCGATTTGGATCTCGTGCCAATCGAACCCATGGTGCTGATAGAAGCGTCCATCCTCGGCAGCGATGACGGCGTGCTGCAGATCGGGTGAAATTTGGCTAAGCGGAATGAATTTATAACGTTCTCGATACGGCGTGTGTCGGACCCAGGCCTGCATGCGGCGCTGCATATGCACTGCGGTGGTCGGTGGATCGATCCACTTGGCGGTAAAAAGAGTCAGAGCTGCCAGCAACCAAAGCGCTGCGATTCCGATGATCAGCCATCGGACAAAGGTCCGGAGCGTTGGAAGGAAGGCCTTCGGAAGCGAAATGTCGGTGCGCATGATCGGCGAACTGCGGCTCTTTCCACTGTGATGGAGACGGAACCCCTTCGAGGGCACTACGACCAGCACGGTTGCCTCCCAAGATCAAACAAACGCGTCTAGCCGACTGGGTTATGCTTATGCCGCTTCTGCGCCTGCTCGTAAGCCCGCGCCAGGCACAGAACCAAATCCTCCCGGCCATGTGCGGCTGCGATCTGCAGGCCAATCGGTAAGCCGACTGCAGTGAATCCGCAAGGCAGCGAGATTGCCGGCAGTCCCCAAACATTGAATGGACGCGTGTTTCTCAGCAGCAGCAATTCCGCCGGCCTGAGCGCCGCAGGATCCTTTTTCAAATCGTCAATGCGCGGCGCCGGGATGGGCATCGTGGGAGTGACCAGCAAGTCCACGTCGGCGAAGATCTTGCCTGCCCGCCGCCGTTCTTGCTCCAACTCACGGCGCCTCAGAATATAGTCCACGGCAGAAATCTTCTCTCCCGACCGAATCCGCCGCAAGGTCTCCGGCTGATACAACTCCGGGGATCGGGCAATGCTCTCAGCGTGAAATGCATAAGACTCGGCGGCTTGCACGGTGCGGTCCGATGAAACATCGATCTTCACCTCCCGCATCTCCTGCACCAGCGTTCCGATCAGGGCAAGCGCCTGCTCCACTGCGGCGCGCACTTCTTCATCCAAATCGTCGTAGAAATACTCTCGCGGAATTCCCACCCGCAGACTCTTCGTCTCCTGGCCCAAAGCAGAAAGATAATCGGGTACCGGATCCTCCGCGCGGCCAACGCCGAGCCCATCGTATACTGCAATCGCCTGCAGCACGACGGCCGCGTCCTCGACAGTCGCAGCCAGTGGGCCTACATGATCGAGGGACCACGAAAGCGGAACCACGCCCCGCGCCGAGACTAGCCCGTACGTCGGCTTGAGTCCCACGCACCCGCACAGAGCCGCCGGTTCGCGGATCGAGCCCGCTGTGTCGGTCCCAATCGCCGCATAGCAAAGCCCCGCCGCGACCGCCGCCGCCGAGCCTCCCGAGGACCCTCCAGCAATGTGCGCCATGTTCCGGGGATTGCGAACGTCGCCGAAGAAGCTAATCAGCGAACTCCCGCCATACGCGAACTCGTGCAGGTTATTTTTGCCCAGGATGACCGCACCGGCCCGCCGCAGTCGCCGCACCACCTCCGCATCTTCAGCAGGAACGCGGTGCTCATAAAGCTGGCTGGCCGCCGTCGTTCTGGTGCCTGCGGTGTCGATTAAATCTTTGAGCGCAATTGGAATCCCGTGCAGCGGCCCGCGCCACTCCCCGCGCGCAATTTCCCCTTCGGCCACTCGCGCCTCTTCCATCGCCGACTCTGCCGTCACGGTGACAAAAGCATTCAATGCTGGATTGAGCTGTTCGATGCGCTGCAGGCAATCGCGGGTCAGTTCTACGGGAGAAATTTCTCCGCGCCGCAGCCGCGGTCCGACCTCAGTGATCGCTTCCAAAGGATTCATAGTCGCAGAGGCCTCATTGTAATCCGCCCGCCCGCGAAGATTTGAAAAGCAACCCCAGCTTAAGGCCTATAATCAAAAACTGTTCGCCGACGGGAGATTCCCATGCCAGAAATGACGCTCACCCCGGTCGCAACCCACGGTTTTTTTGTTGATGGCCGTTGGATGGATGCCGGCGACCCCGTGGAGGTGCGTTCCCCCTTCGATGGCAGCGTCATTGGACGCGTGGTGCAGGCCCGGCGCGAACATGCCGAGGCCGCCATTGCCGCCGCCGTCAAGGCTTTTGGCACCACTCGCCGGCTGCCTGCATTCGAGCGCCAGCGCGTGTTGCGCCGCATCGCCGAGGCCATTGTTGCGCGGCGCGAGGAATTCGCACGTACCATTGCGCAGGAAGCCGGCAAGCCCATCAAAATGGCGCGCACTGAAGTTGATCGCGCCGTCTTCATTTTCACCGTCGCCGCTGAAGAAGCGACCCGCATTTACGGAGAATATCTTCCCCTCGACTGGCAGGAATTTACCGCCGGACGTTGGGGAATCGTGAAGCGATTTCCCCTTGGACCGATTGCCGGCATCACGCCTTTCAATTTTCCGCTGCACCTGGTCGCGCACAAAGTGGCGCCCGCCATCGCCGCAGGTTGTCCCATGGTGTTGAAGCCGGCGCCACAAACTCCGCTCTCCGCGCTGCTTCTGGCTGAGTGTGTGCAGCAGGCGGGCTGGCCCGATGGAGGATTCAACGTGCTGCCGCTGGCCAACGAGGATGCCAGCCTGCTGGTCACCGACGAGCGCATCAAGCTGATCAGTTTCACCGGCAGCGTGCCCGTTGGTTGGGACATTAAGCGCCGCGCCGGAAAGAAGAAGGTCGCCCTCGAAATGGGCGGCAACGGCGGCGCCATCGTGCACAGCGACGCCGATGTGAACTATGCCGCCGAGCGCTGCATTACCGGAGGCTTCGCTTACGCCGGCCAGACCTGCATTTCCGTGCAACGCATTCTGGTCGAGCAATCGGTCTACGGCAAATTCACCGACCTGCTGGTCGCAGGCGTCAAGCTGTTGAAAACCGGCGATCCCATGGAGGAATCGACGGACCTTGGCCCTCTGATCCGCGAGACGGATGCCATTCGCGTCACCCACTGGATCGAAGAGGCGGTCCGTTCCGGCGCGCGCCTGCTCTGCGGCGGCGTCCGCCACGGTTCCATCGTCGAGCCCACCGTGTTGACTGGAACCAAAGCCGACATGAAAGTGAACTGCCAGGAAATTTTCGGCCCAGTCGTGACCGTCGAGCCCTATCAAACTTTTGACGAGGCCCTGCGGCGCATCAACCACTCCAACTACGGACTGCAGGCGGGAGTTTTTACTCGCGACGTAAAATTGCTTTTTCAGGCTTACGAGGAGTTGGAGGTCGGCGCGCTGATTGCCGGCGATATTCCTTCCTTCCGCATCGATCAGATGCCCTACGGCGGCGTGAAAGATTCCGGACTCGGCCGCGAAGGGCTGCGTTACGCGATCGAAGAAATGACCGAGCCTAAACTTTTGGTGATGAACTTGCGGTAGAGTCGGGGTAAAAAGTTTTTTGGTTCAACCGGAAAAGAACGCGACAACGAGGCACGAAATATTTATAATTTGCAGTTCTCTCAAACTGACGCGAAAAAACTTGTGGGTTTGCTTTTGCGTCGTAACCTTTCACGCTTCAAATTTAGTAGAGACACCTGAGTCTCGTTCGATACTTTCTGAAGCCGTAAGTTAGCATGTCGCAGATTTTTCATCGCAGCACAAATACCCTGTCGCGGGCCACGATTTTTGGCGCGGTCTTCGTAATTGCCGCGCTCGGATGGGTGGCGATGGAAGTGCAGCGTTCGCCCTACATTACTTATGCCGGCGTGCGCAAGCCGCAGCCCGTGCCCTTCAGCCATCAGCATCACGTCTCGGGACTCGGCATCGATTGCCGGTACTGCCACACGTCGGTCGAGACCTCGAGTTTCGCCGGCGTTCCGCCGACCAAGACGTGCATGAACTGCCACTCGCAGATCTGGACCAATGCGCAATTGCTGGAGCCGGTCCGCGCCAGCTATCGCAGCGGCGAAAGCCTGCAGTGGACGCGGGTGAACCAGCTCCCCGACTTCGTCTTTTTTAATCACAGCATTCATGTCGCCAAAGGAGTCGGCTGCAATACCTGCCACGGTCCGGTTGACCAGATGCCGCTGATGTACCAGCAGGAAAGTTTGCAGATGGAGTGGTGCCTGAGCTGCCACCGCGCGCCGGAAAAGAATCTGCGCCCGCGCGACCAGGTATTCAACATGCGCTACGAGCAGCCGACCAGCGCGAAACCGGTCGCGTTAGACGGCCAGAACTACACCGATCAGGAAGAACTGGGCGCTGCGCTGGTAAAAAAGTACAACGTCCGCAGCGTGAAAGACATTACGAGTTGCGACACGTGTCATCGGTAGTGATGAGCTTATGAGAACTTGTCATCCTGAGCGGAGTGTTTGCTGCGCGAAGCGCAGCAAACACGGAGTCGAAGGATCCCTAGCGGCGCGTCTGCTTTGTGGTCATAGGGATCCTTCGACTGCGCGAGACTTCGCTTCGCGAACTCTCGCTCCGCTCAGGATGACAGAGTGTGTGATGTGGAACCAATGAAGATGGAAGAACAAAACAGCCGCGCGCCGCGCGCGACGAAGGCCGAAGATGTTTGCCCCAGCAAGAAGGGCAAACTTGATCTCGACTCGGTGCGCGCGCGCCTCGATGAAATCACGGCACCCGGCGCGGATCCGAAGAGCGGGCCGGAATACTGGCGGAGCCTCGAAGAACTCGCCGGCAGCCCTGCGTTCCAGGAAGCGCTACACCGCGAATTTCCCAAAGGCGCTTCCGAATGGGTTGATACCGTTTCGCGCCGCGGATTTCTGAAAGTCATGGGCGCGTCGATGGCCCTAGCCGGCATGACCGGATGCGTGCGCCTGCCCCTCGAACCCATCGTCCCCTACGTCCGCCAACCTGAAGATGTAATCCCCGGCCGTCCGCAGTTCTTCGCGACCGCGATGACGCTCGGTGGCTATGCCAGCCCGATTCTGGTCGAGAGCCATCTTGGGCGTCCCACAAAAATCGAAGGCAATGACAAACATCCCGCGTCGCTCGGCGGGACGGACATTTTCGCGCAGGCGCATATCCTTGGCATGTACGATCCCGACCGCTCGCAGAGCGTGATGTCGATGGGCGACCAGCGCTCCTGGCAGTCGTTCCTCACCGCGATTCGTGGTCCGCTCACCGCGCAGAAGGCATTGAAAGGTGCGGGCATCCGCATTCTTACGCCGACAATTTCTTCGCCCACGCTCGCCGACCAGTTGCGCAACTTCCTCAAGATTTATCCCTCGGCCAAGTGGCATGTGTATGAGCCGGTCAATCGGGACAACGTGCTCGAAGGCGCGAAGCTGGCCTTCGGACAGCCGGTCGAGACGCGCTACGATTTTGAAAAGGCCGACGTAATCGTCTCGCTCGACGCCGACTTTCTGTATGCGGGTTTTCCTGGAAACGTCCGCTACATCCGCGACTTCGCCAAGCGCCGCAATCCCGATGGCAAGATGAACCGGCTGTACGTGATCGAGAGTACGCCGACGACGACGGGAGCGAAGGCGGATCACCGGATCGCAAGCAATTCGACTGGCGTTCCGTATGTCGCGCGGACGTTCCTCAATCCTCCCACGGATTCAGCCGCCCGAGAGTCGTTGCGAGACGTTTTGGCGATCGCGGAGGACCTCAAGAATCATCGCGGAGCGAGCATCGTGATTGCGGGCGAGCACCAATCCGCTGAAGCTCACGGGCTTGCGCACCTTCTCAATGAATCTCTTGGCAATGTTGGCAAAACAGTGTTCTATACCGAACCAGTCGACGCCAATCCGGGCAATCAAGGCGAGTCGATCAAGGACCTAGTCGCCGACATACATGCTGGTAAGGTTGACCTCCTTGTCATTCTCGGCGGTAATCCCGCGTACGACGCGCCCGCCGATCTAAATTTCGCTAATGTTCTCAAGGACGGCAAGGTTCCGCTACGCGTTCATCTTGGCCTTTACCAGAACGAAACGGCAGAGCTCTGTCAGTGGCACATTAATCAAGCGCACGAACTCGAAGCCTGGGGCGATGCTCGCGCCTACGACGGCACGGTCACGGTCATTCAGCCGTTGATTGCTCCACTCTACGCGGGCAAGAGCCCGCTCGAATTCGTTGCGCTTCTTTCCGGCCAAGCGGACGCGACTGGCTACGATCTGACGCGCAGCTACTGGCAGAAGCAACACACCGGTGCCGATTTCGAGCAATTCTGGCGCAAGTCGCTGCATGACGGATGGATTGAAGGGACGGCGTTCGCTCCAAAAACGGTTTCTAATCACCTTAACGCCCAAGCATATCCATTTGGTCTGCCGATCAATAAGGGCGAAATCGAACTCAACATCCGCCGCGACCCCACCGTCTACGACGGCCAATTCTCCAACAACGGCTGGCTGCAGGAATGTCCCAAGCCGATGAACAAGCTCACTTGGGACAACGCCGTGCTCATCGGTCCCAAGATGGCGGAGCGGCTGCAAATCACGACTTGCGATGTCGTCGAACTCGAGCTGAACGGCAAGAAAGTCACTGGCCCGGTTTGGGTGCAGCCAGGAGTTCCGGACAATTCGGTCACGGTAACGCTCGGCTATGGACGCAGGCGTGCCGGCCGCGTCGGCACGGCGCAGGGCTTCGACGCATATCCCATGCGCACTTCCGCCGCGCCGTGGTTCGCCAGCGGCCTGCAAATCCGCAAAACCGGCGACAGGTATGTGCTCGCCTCGACCCAGGGCTACCAGTCGATGGATACGCCCGATGGCGGCCATCGTCCGCTTGTCCGCGAAACCGCGCTCGAGGAATACCGCAAAAATCCCGACTTCGCAAAAGAGCAAGGCGAAGAGCCCGCGCCCGGCCTCACGCTTTACAAGCCCTATCCCTACAAAGAAGAGGATTATGCCTGGGGCATGGCGATCGACCTGAACTCCTGCGTGGGCTGCAACAACTGCATGATTGCCTGCCAGTCGGAAAACAATATTGCGGTCGTCGGCAAAGAGCAGTGCGCCATCGGCCGCCACATGCACTGGATTCGCGTCGATACTTACTATCAATATCCAGATGAAGCGGCGCGCGACCGCGACAATCCGAAAGCGTTCTTCCAGCCTGTGCCTTGCCAGCAGTGCGAAGACGCGCCCTGCGAAGTGGTGTGCCCCGTGGGCGCAACCAACCACAGTAGCGAAGGCCTGAACGATATGGTCTACAACCGCTGCGTGGGCACGCGCTACTGCTCGAACAACTGTCCGTACAAAGTGCGGCGTTTTAACTTCTTGCTCTTCCAGGATTGGGAGACGCCGCAGTACAAGATGATGCGCAATCCTGACGTCAGCGTGCGCAGCCGCGGTGTGATGGAAAAGTGCACCTACTGCGTGCAGCGCATCACGGAGCACAAGATCGACGCGGAAACTGCATCGGTGCGCGAAGGCAAACAAATCAAGGTCGCGGACGAGTTGCAGACGGCGTGCCAGCAGTCGTGTCCCGCGGGCGCGATTATTTTTGGCAACATCAACGATCCGAACAGCAAAGTTTCGAAATTGAAGGCACAGACGCGCAACTACAGCCTGCTGGGCGAGCTAAACACCCGCCCGCGGACCACGTACCTGGCCGAGGTTAGCAATCCGAACCCGGAGTTGAAGTCGTGAAAAGCTTTAACCACGGGGTATCACAGGGTAATGCAACGGCATACGGGATTTTGAGATTCGTATCAGGGCGCGGCTTTAGCCGCGCCGTAGCGGTCGAAATTTAGATGTGGGGCTTTAGCCCCTGACGCCATTCATGGACGAGCAAGCCAAAATAACGCTGAACGCGCAACAAGCTCCGGTGATCGAACCCGGCCACACGTTTGCCACGGTCACGGAAAAAATCAGCGCGATCGTCCTCACCCGTCCCGCTTCCAATGGATGGTTCGTCGGCTTCGGCATCGCCTTTTTGGTAACGATGATGATGCTGTACGCCATCGGCTACCTCTTCCTGAAAGGCATCGGGATTTGGGGAGACACGATTCCGATTGGCTGGGGCTTTGCCATCGTTAACTTCGTGTGGTGGATCGGTATCGGCCACGCCGGCACGCTCATCTCCGCCATCCTTCTTCTGCTGCGGCAATCGTGGCGCAACTCCATCAACCGCTTTGCCGAGGCCATGACGCTGTTCGCCGTGGCCTGTGCCGGAATTTTTCCGGCCATCCACGTCGGCCGTCCGTGGCTCGCCTACTGGCTGTTTCCATATCCCAGCACCATGGGAGTGTGGCCGCAATTTCGCAGCCCGCTGATGTGGGATGTCTTTGCCGTCTCCACCTACGCGACCATCTCGGCTCTGTTCTGGTTTGTTGGCCTCATCCCCGACCTTGCTACCCTGCGTGATCGCGCCACGCACCCCGCGACCCGAATCATCTACGGGATGCTTTCCATGGGCTGGCGTGGATCGGCCAAGCACTGGCACCGCTACGAAACCATGTATCTCCTCCTCGCCGGATTGGCCACACCTCTAGTCCTCTCCGTCCACACCGTGGTGAGTTTTGACTTCGCCGTCGGTATCGTCCCGGGCTGGCACACGACAATTTTTCCGCCCTACTTCGTGGCGGGGGCAATCTATTCCGGATTCGCCATGGTCCTCATGCTGGCGATTCCCATCCGCAAAATTTACGGACTCGAAGATTTCATCACCGAGCGGCACTTGCAGAACTCGGCGAAAGTCATGCTGGCCACAGGATTGATCGTCGCCTACGGATACGGCATCGAGGCCTTCATGGGTTGGTACAGCGGCGACCGCTACGACGCCTTCACGATGTGGAACCGGCTTCACGGGCCTTATGCCGGCCCCTACTGGGCGCTGCTGATCTGCAACATCTTCATCCCGCAGGTTCTCTGGATTAAGAAGCTGCGCACCAGTCCACTCGCGCTGTTCTTCATCTCCGGCGTCATTCTCGTCGGAATGTGGCTCGAGCGTTTCATCATCGTCGTGGTCAGCCTGCACCGCGACTTCCTTACTTCATCCTGGGGAATGTACCACCCTACGCGTTGGGATTGGATGACCTATATCGGAACCATCGGCATGTTCCTGATGCTCATGTTCCTGTTCCTGCGGATTCTGCCCGCGATCTCGATCTTTGAAATGCGCACCCTCCTGCCCGAGGCGGAGGTGAAAGAATGAAGCGCGCCCCCATCTACGGCATCATGGCGGAGTTCGATTCGGCGCAAGCGCTGGTGGATGCGGCCCACCGCACTCACGAAGCGGGCTACAGGAAGATCGACGCCTACAGCCCGTTCCCCATCGAAGGACTGGCGGAAGAAATTGGATTTCATCACGACGAAGTTCCGCTCGTCGTGCTCATCGGTGGCATCATCGGCGGCCTCACCGGCTACCTGATGCAGTACTGGATGTCGGCCGTTAACTACCCGCTCAACATCGGTGGCAAGCCGCCTCATTCCTGGCCCGCATTCATCGTTATCACTTTCGAGATGACGATTCTATTCGCCGGAATTTCCGCCGTCTTCGGCATGTTGGCCCTGAATGGCCTGCCCATGCCCTATCACCCGGTCTTTAACGTTCCGCGCTTTGCTCTGGCCTCGAAGGACCGCTTTTTTCTGATCGTGTTTTCGGTTGACAAGAAATACGATCCCGCGGGCACGCGCGCTTTTCTGGAAACTTTGCAGCCGCGTTCAATCTCGGAGGTGCCCAGCTAAATGCTGCATCTCCGTGAAAAGTTCGCGCCGGGAACCGGCAAGGACCATGTGGGGGGCGCCTCGCCCGTCCATGTCGAGCTACGCTCGACGGGCGTTTTAATTGCAGCGCTGGTGTCGTTCATCGTCCTCAGCGGCTGCCGCCTCGACATGCACGTCCAGCCGAAACAAAATCCACTCTCGCGCAGCGATTTTTTCTCGGACCAGCGCTCCGAGCGCCCGCCGATCGAAGGCACCGTTGCTCGTGGCGAACTGCGCGAAGACAGCTACCTCTACAGCGGAAAAATCGCCAACAAGCCCGGCGATTTCATGCCCTTTCCCGTGACCATGGAGGTTCTCCAGCGCGGCCGCGAGCGTTACAACATTTATTGCTCGCCCTGCCACTCGCTGGTGGGAGACGGCAATGGCTTCGTTCCATCTCGCGGTTTCTCACGCAAGCCGCCGTCTTATCACATCGAGCGTCTGCAGAAGGCTCCGGTGGGATATTTCTACGATGTGATCAGCAATGGCTTCGGCATCATGCCAGATTACGCTTCGCAAATTACGCCTCAAGATCGCTGGAATATCGTGGCCTACATCCGCGCTTTGCAACTCAGCCAGAATGCAACCAAGGCGGACGTTCCTTCAGGACAGACTTTCCCGTCGGAACCGCCGCCGTTCCGCCAGTTGGGTTCGGGCGCGACCTTACCCGTGATCGCGCCCCAGGCGCAATCGACCCCTGAGGAGCACAAATGAGCGCCGCCACTCCACATCTCGATTTGGCGCCGCCAGAGATTGTTAAGAAAATCTCGCAGCGCTCGCTCGTGATCGGCGTCGTGTTCTCCGCGATCGCGATCGTGCTGGGGCTGAAGCAGCCCGAGGAGTTCCACCGCGCCTACTTACTCGGTTTCATGTGCTGGCTGGGTGTCGCGCTCGGCTCCATGGCGATTCTGATGATCCGCCACCTCACCGGTGGCGGCTGGGGAACGGTCATTCGCCGCATCCTTGGCGCGGCCATGCGCACGCTGCCGCTGCTCGCGATTCTATTCATCCCAGTGATTCTCGGAATTCATCGCGTTTACATCTGGGCGCAGCCGCTCGATAACATTGCCGATAAGCATCTCCGCGAGCACCTCGAACAGATCACCCAAACGTATCTCACGACCAACGGCTTCATCGTTCGTGCCATAATCTATTTCGCGATCTGGAACCTGCTCTCGTTTCTGCTCTCGAAGTGGTCGAAACAAAGCGACAGCCCTACTGCTCCTGACAACAGCAGCCGCTTCAAAGCCGTCGCTGGCCCCGGCCTCATCCTTTACGGATTCACCATCTCCTTCGCCGCCATCGACTGGGTCATGTCCCTCGACCCCAGCTGGATCTCTACCATCTTTGGTCTGCTCATCCTCATCGGTGAAGTGCTGTCGGCGATGTGCTTCGCCGTCGTTGTCGAGCGCATTCTGTTCAACTACAAGCCGATGTCGGAAATGTTGACTCCAGATTTCGTCCACGACCACGGCAAGTGGATGCTCACCTTCATCATGGTGTGGGCTTATTTCAGTTTCTCGCAGTGGCTCATCATCTGGGCGGGCAATCTGCCTGCGGAAATCACTTTTTATCTGACGCGGCTGAGTGGAGGATGGGGTTCGATTGGATTGATCCTGGTGCTCGGCCACTTCGCAATCCCATTCGCAATCCTGCTCTCGCGCCCGTTCAAGCGCAACATTCGCAAGCTGGTTTGGCTCGCCATCTGGCTCATGCTGATGCGTTACCTCGACCTGTTCTGGATCATCGAACCGAATTTTTCGAAGACTTTCACCATAACGATTGCCGACATTGTGGTCCCCATCGCCATCGGCGGAATCTGGCTTTGGTATTTTTTCCGTAACCTGGCTTCGCTGCCCCTGCTGCCGGCCTACGACGTGGACGCTCACGAAGTGCTGCAGCCAGCGCACGGGCACGACTAACGCACGACTAAGAACAGCACGACTAAGAAACGATGAGCAACGACCTCCAAAACGGGAATGACGCGGGCAACGGAAACGGCTTCGAGCACGAGGATCTCAAGCCATCCGGCATTCTTTATTTCTTGCTCGCGCTCGCCGTCGCAACCATACTCTCTCTGGTCGGTCTCAAAGGCTTCTATGCCTACCTCGATCACCGGGGAAGGGCCTTGCAACCGGAGGTGAATCCGCTGGTGACCAACATCCCCGCCGACACGCGCCACATCGCGCCCGGATATCCGCAGTCGGCATTCCCAAATCCGAGGCTGGAAAAGGATGAGGGCGAGTGGTTGGACGGAATCCTCACAGACGAACAGAAGCGACTTTACAGCTACGGCTGGGTCGATGAAAAAGCCGGCACGGTTCACATACCGATCGAGCGTGCCATGGATCTGGTCGCGCAGCGCGGACTTTCGGTGCGCCCGCAAGGTGCGGCCAACGAAGTCGCTTCGACAAAGCCCGCGACCGGCAAGAAGGATAAAAAGCAGTGAGTACCAAACACAATTCGATGTCCGTTCTGCGCATCGTGCTGGACATGGCTCTGGGCATTGCGCTGCTCGCCGTTTCGGCTTCTGCCCAGATGAACAACGGCGTGATGTCCCCGCCAGCGAATACTCTGCCGCCGAGCCTTGAGAATGTGGGCATTGAGCAGCATCTTGATTCCCAGGTGCCGCCCGATCTCGCCTTCGTTGACGATACCGGCAAGAGCGTGAAGCTCGGCGATTACTTCGGCCACAAGCCGCTCATCATGAACCTGGTTTATTACAACTGCACCATGCTGTGCGGAGAGGCTCTGGCAGGGCTTTCCAGCGCCATGCGCCTGATCAAGTTCGATGTCGGCAATGAGTTCGATGTGGTGACCGTGAGCTTCGATCCACGCGAAACGCCTGAGATGGCGGCGGCCAAGAAGAAGGATTACGTTGGCCGCTATGGCCGCGCCAACGCCGCTGCGGGTTGGCATTTTCTCACCGGACAGCCGGAGTCGATCAACGCGCTCACCAAAGCCGTCGGCTTCCATTATCAATACGATCCCAAACGCAATCAGTATGCGCACGCGACGGCCATCATGGTGCTGACGCCGCAGGGCCGCATTTCACGCTATTTCTACGGCGTCGATTTTCCGCCGAAAGATTTGCGCATGGGCCTGGTGGAAGCTTCGCAAGGCAAGATCGGAAACGCGGTAGACGCCGTTCTGCTCTACTGCTATCACTACGATCCCGAGACTGGAAAGTACGGCGCCATGGTCGCCAACATTCTGCGGCTGGCCGCAGTCGCGACGATCCTTCTTCTCGGCGGCTTAATTTTCATTTTGTGGCGGCTCGACCGCGCCGCCACCCGCAAGGCTTTGGCGAGGAACGCAGCAACGAAGGCACGGTATGCTCAATAATTTTCCATTATGGCCGGAGCAGGCTTCCACCATGGCGCACCGCGTGGATGCTCTTTATATCTTCCTGCTCATCGTCACCGGGATGATGGCTCTGCTGGTCTTTGTCCTCGTGATTTATTTCGCGGCCCGCTTCCGCCATCGTCAGGGAGTTCCCGCCGAGCAGATCGAAGGCTCGATGGCCCTCGAAATTACGTGGAGCGCCATCCCCCTCGCAGTGTTCATGGTCATCTTCGTCTGGGGCGCGGTTGTGTATTTCCAGGAGCGAACCCCGCCCACCGACGCCACCGAAGTTTACGTGGTCGCCAAACAATGGATGTGGAAGGTCGAGCACGCGGAAGGGCAGCGCGAAATTAACGAGTTGCACGTTCCTGTTGGGCGCGACGTCAAACTCATCATGACTTCGCAGGACGTGATTCACAGCTTCTACATTCCCGCGTTCCGCATCAAGCAGGACGTATTGCCCGGCCGCTACACAGTCGAATGGTTCCGCGCCACCAAGCCCGGCGTCTATCACCTGTTCTGCGCCGAATATTGCGGCACCCAGCACTCCGGGATGGTTGGCGATATCGTCGTCCTTGAACCCGCCCAGTATGAGGCGTGGATCAATGGCGGCTCGACCGGGCCGCTCTCGGCGACCGGCGAGAAAATTTTCGCCGAACTCGGCTGCGTCACCTGTCATCGCAGCGACGTGCAGGGCCGCGGGCCCAATCTTCACGGCGTATTCGGCAAACCGGTGCAACTCGAAGACGGCCGGACCGTGACCGCCGACGAAAATTATGTTCGTGAGTGCATCCTCGACCCCGGCGCGAAACGGGTCAAAGGATTTCAGCCGATCATGCCTACGTTTCAGGGACTGGTCAGCGAAGAACAAGTCAACGCGCTGGTCGCCTATATCAAATCGATTTCAGCGGCGGCCAAGCCCGGCGAGGCTCCCAAAACCAATGCCAGCGCGGCTCCCCGCGGTCCCATCGAGGGCAACGTGCAGGCCAGGACGCAAATCAACGGAAGTCAGGTGCAATAAGTATGCCGACGTCGATCCCTCAACCCGCGATTCCGCAACCCGTCGAGCGTGAAAACTATCTGAACGCGAAGTACGGAGTGTGGTCCTGGTTGCTCACCACGGACCACAAACGCATCGCCCTGCTTTATCTTCTGTCGATCACGTTCTTCTTTTTTATCGGCGGATTCTTCGCGCTCCTGATTCGCCTCGAACTGCTCACGCCCGCGGGAGACCTGGTTCAGGCCGATACCTACAACAAGATCTTCACCATGCACGGCATGGTCATGGTGTTCTTCTTCCTGATTCCGTCGATTCCGGCCGTGCTCGGCAACTTCCTCGTGCCCATGATGATCGGCGCGAAAGACCTTGCCTTCCCCCGCATCAACCTGCTGAGCTGGTACCTCTACATCATCGGCGGAGTGCTGATGATGCACTGCATGTTGACCGGCGGCGTTGACACCGGTTGGACCTTCTACGCGCCCTTCAGCACAAACTTCACCAACACAAAGATCGTAGAAGCTGGGCTCGGAATCTTCATCGCGGGATTCTCATCCATCCTCACCGGCCTCAACTTCGTGGTCACCATTCACCGCATGCGCGCCCCCGGCATGACCTGGTCGCGCCTGCCGCTGTTCATCTGGGCGCACTATGCCACCAGCATCATTCAGCTTCTAGGCACGCCAGTCGTCGCCGTCACCATCGTGCTGGTTGCCGCCGAACGCGCTCTGCACCTCGGCATTTTCGATCCTAAACTGGGCGGCGATCCGCTGCTGTTCCAGCACTTGTTCTGGTTCTACTCCCATCCGGCCGTGTACATCATGATTCTGCCGTCGATGGGCGTGGTTACCGAAATCATCGCCTGCTTTTCGCGAAAGCGTATCTTCGGCTACGGTTTCGTCGCGTTTTCCTCGATCGCGATCGCGGTCTTTGGATTTCTCGTTTGGGCCCATCACATGTTTGTGGCGGGAATTTCGGTCTACTCGGCACTGGTCTTTTCCTTCCTGAGCTATGCCGTGGCGTTGCCTTCCGCCATCAAAGTCTTCAACTGGACGGCCACTCTCTACAAGGGCTCTATCCGATACGACGCGCCCATGCTCTACGCCTTCGGATTCCTTGGCCTGTTCACCGTGGGTGGACTCACTGGATTATTCCTGGCCGCCCTCGGCATCAACGTCCACGTTACCGACACCTACTTCGTCGTCGCCCACTTCCACTACATCATGGTCGGAGGGGCGGTGATGGGCTATCTCGGCGGCATGCATTTCTGGTGGCCGAAGATCTCCGGACGCCTCTATCCCGAAGGCTGGGCGCGCCTGGCAGCACTCATCGTATTCATCGGATTCAACCTCACTTTCTTTCCGCAGTTTCTGCTCGGCTACATGGGCATGCCGCGCCGCTATTACGATTACAGCCACATGCCGGAATTTCAGGTGCTGAACGTTCTCTCTACGGCGGGAGCGACCGTTCTCGGTGTTGGATACCTGCTGCCGATGCTGTATTTCCTCTGGTCGATGCGCTACGGCAAGCCGGCCTCCGACAATCCGTGGAACGCCGCGGGACTGGAATGGAAAACCGCTTCTCCTCCGCCAACTTTCAACTTCGATGAAGAGCCCGTTGTGACTTGGGAGGCCTACAACTACGAGGAGTTGGACGCGCCTCCCCACACGCAGGAGGTCCCCGTTGCCCGATAGCACCGTAGTCGGACTTCAACACGAAGAGGAGCACAATCCCGCTCTCCTGCACCACTTCGCCGACGAGCAGCAGCAGCGCGACGCCTCCAACCTGGGCATGTGGGTCTTTCTCGCCACCGAGGTCATGTTTTTCGGCGGACTGTTCTGCGCCTATCTGGTTTACCGCATGAAATATTTCGGAGACTTCGGCGCGGCCAGCAAGTCCATCGACGCCACGCTCGGAGCCACCAACACCGCCGTGCTGATCTGCAGCAGCTTAACTGTGGTTCTCGCCGTCTGGGCTGCGCAGACGGCCCGTAAAACTTTGCTGGTGACGATGCTCGCGATCACCATGCTGCTGGGCCTTGTCTTTCTTGGGATTAAGGGCGTTGAATACAAGGACAAGTTCGAAGAGCATCACGTTCCGGGCGTCCATTTCAGTTTCGACCACGTGCCCATCCCCGGACATCCCGGCGAGTACGCCAATCCGAGCCACGCGCAACTGTTCTTCTCTCTTTATTTCGTGATGACCGGCCTGCACGCGCTGCACATGATCGTGGGTTTGGGAATTTTTACCTGGCTGCTGGTCATGGCTTGGAAGGGCCGGTTCACGCCGGAGTACCACACTCCAGTGGAAATCGGCGGTCTCTACTGGCACTTCGTTGACATCATATGGATCTACCTGTTTCCTTTGCTGTATCTGATCGACCGGCATCCGTGAGGCTTGCATGACTGGACATTCATCCGCATCCGAAAAATCGTCGCCGTTGAAAATGTATTTCGCGATCTGGGCCACGCTGTTGCTGGGTACCTACATTACCTACAAGGCTGCCTTCATCGAACTCGGCCAATTCAACGCTGCCGTCGCGCTCACCATCGCTACCGTGAAAGCCACCCTGGTGGCGCTTTTCTTCATGCACGTCTGGCATGCCAGCGAAAAACTCACCAAGCTGGTAGTAATCACAGCCGTTTTCTTCCTGTTCCTCCTGTTGGGACTCACGATGACCGACTTCGCCACGCGCTCCTGGAGCTAGAGGTGTCGAAGGCCATCGGGTATCCAGTTCAGTTTGCCCTCCCATCTGCGGTATACTCGCGCCGACCCTTTATCACTACATTTTCATGAGGTGATTTATGGCATTCTGCAATTCTTGTGGCGCAAACATCACTCCGGGGAACCGGTTCTGTGACAAATGTGGCGCCGCCGTGCTCGCTTCTACGCTGCCCCCGGCTGTCACACCGTCAACTGGCGGAGCCACTCCCCCGCCTGTGTCTGCAGCGCCGCCCGCTTCCGGCAACAGCGCATTGAAGATCGTTCTGATCGTGGTTGGCGCCATCGTTGTCATGGGAATTCTCGCCGTCGCTTCGGCTGGATTCTTCGCCTGGCGGGTCGCGCACCGCACCCACATTCGGCAGGATGGCGACAATGTGAAAGTCGAGACTCCCTTCGGAAGCGTCGAAACTACCAAAGATCCGGCAGAGGCCGCCCGCAATCTCGGAGTCGATCTCTATCCCGGCGCCGAAGTGCTGAAAAATGGCTCCAGTTCGATGAGCTTCGGCGATGTTCACACCGCAACCCTGAACTCTGAAACTTCCGATTCCACGGACAAGGTCTGCGCGTTCTACAAGCCCAAGTTTCCCAACGCGATGGTGATGAGCAGCGACGAGAATCAATGCACCATCGTCGCCAACGATCAGAAAAACACAATCACCATCAACGTCAAGGCCGAGGGCAGCAAGACCAGAATCGTGATCACGCACGTGACCAAGGCCGGCGGATCGAGCTAGGGTATTTATGTGCGGATTTTGGGGCAGGGAACGAGTTCAGCGCCGCCGTCCGCTCATGAAACGACTTCCATCAGGCCCAGGGGAAGTCGCGCCCATGACGGAATAACTCCGATTCCACGACACTAGGCCACCATCACCAGAAAGCCGCCCGCATGTCCGACCGATTCACCGAACTCGCCCAGGCCGCAAAATCTCCACAGGTGGATGCTCCCGCCCTGGAGCAATCCCTGCGCGCAAACGTCCGCGGCGACGTCCGATTCGATCGCGGCGCACGCGCTCTCTACGCGACCGACGGCTCGAACTACCGCCAGATTCCCATCGGTGTCGTCGTCCCGCGCGATACCGAAGATGTCATCGCCGCGATCGCGCTTTGCCGGGAGTTTGGCGCGCCGCTGCTTTGCCGCGGCGGCGGCACGTCTCTTGCCGGACAATGCTGCAACGTCGCCGTCATTCTCGATTTTTCCAAGTACATGTCGAAGATTCTCGAAATCGATCCCGACCGCCGCATCGCGCGCGTGCAGCCCGGAGTCGTGCTCGACCATCTCCGCGCCGCCGCCGAAAAACATCACCTCACCTTCGGGCCCGATCCCGCCGCGCACGACCGCTGCACGCTCGGCGGCATGATCGGCAACAACTCCTGCGGCGCGCACTCCGTTATGGCCGGCAAGACCGATGACAACATCGACGAACTGGAAATCCTCACCTACGACGGCGCGCGTCTGACCGTAGGCCAAAATCTCATTCAGGATCGTAGCGCCGGCGTCCCGCCGGCTGTTGCTGGGCCGTCTCCGCCCCGCAGCGACCGCGCAGATCAAATCTACAATTCTCTGAAGCAAATCGGGGAGCGCTACGGCGATCTAGTCCGCCAGCGCTTTCCCAACATCCCCCGCCGCGTCTCCGGCTACAACCTGAACTACCTCCTGCCGGAAAACGGCTTCCACGTTGCCCGCGCTCTCGTCGGCTCTGAAGGCACCTGCGCCACGATTCTCGAAGCAACCTGCCGCCTGGTCCAGAGTCCGCCCGCACGCGTGCTGCTCGTCATCGCCTATCCTGACATTTATCAGTGCGCCGATCATGTGCCTGAGATCATGGGCTACAAACCCATCGGCCTCGAAGGTTTCGACGACCTCCTCGTCGGCTACACGCGCAAAAAAGGCATCAACCCCGAAGGCGTCGCATTGCTGCCTGAAGGCGGCGGATGGCTGATGGTGGAGTTTGGCGGCGAGACCGCGCTGGAAGCTGAATCGCAGGCCCGCGGTCTGATGGAAGCGCTCGCCCGCGGCGGCAATTCTCCGGGGATGCGACTGTTCTCCGAGCAGCGACACATCAAGCGCGTGTGGGAAGTCCGTGAATCCGCACTGGGAGCCACTTCTCACGTCCCCGGAGAATCTCTCAATTGGGAAGGCTGGGAAGACGCCGCTGTCGCTCCCGAAAAACTTGGTGGCTACCTGCGCGATCTGCGCAAAATGTTTGCCGACTTCGGCTACAAAGGTTCGCTCTACGGACACTTCGGTCATGGCTGCGTGCACACCCGTATTAATTTCGATCTGCAATCGAAAGAAGGGATCGCGAAGTTCCGCCGCTTCATGGAATCTGCCGCCGACCTCGTCGTGAGCTATGGCGGTTCGCTCTCGGGCGAGCATGGCGATGGTCAATCCCGCGCCGAACTACTGCCCAAAATGTTCGGGCCCGAATTGGTGCAGGCCTTCCGCGAGTTCAAAGCCGCATGGGATCCCGCTTGGAAGATGAATCCCGGGAAGCTGATTGAGCCCTACAGGCTCGACGAAAATCTCCGCCTCGGCGCCAACTACGCGCCGTGGGAACCCGAAACTCATTTTCAATTTCTCGCCGACCACGGCAGCCTCGCC
Source organism: uncultured Acidobacteriaceae bacterium (assembly GCA_963715875.1). Taxonomy (GTDB): domain Bacteria; phylum Acidobacteriota; class Terriglobia; order Terriglobales; family Acidobacteriaceae; genus Sulfotelmatobacter. The sequence goes on from OY970281.1 coordinate 910,632, forward strand.
AATGCAACGCTGCGCTGCGTGGGCGTCGGCAAATGCCGCCGCGAAGAGGGCGGCCTGATGTGCCCCAGCTATCGTGCCACGCACGAAGAAGAACACTCCACCCGCGGCCGCGCTCACCTGCTCTGGGAAATGACGCAAGGCCATGGTCGAGAAGATGGGATCATTCGCGACGGCTGGCGCAGTGAAGAAGTGAAAAACTCGCTCGACCTTTGCCTCGCCTGCAAAGGCTGCAAAAGCGATTGCCCCGTCAGCGTCGATGTGGCCACTTACAAATCCGAATTTCTTTCTCACTATTACGAAGGCCGCGTGCGCCCGCGCAGCGCCTATGCCTTCGGCAACATCGACCTCTGGGCGCGCGTCGCATCCCACATCCCCGGTGTGGTGAACCTCTCCACCCAACTTCCAATCCTGCGCGACATTTCAAAGTTCCTTGCGGGAATGCCGCAACAGCGCTCGATCCCCGCCTTTGCACCCGAAACTTTTAAGAGTTGGTTTTATCGCACCCGGACACATGCCCGCCCACCTAACACCCGGACACCTGACAACCAGACACCTGACAATCCGAGAAATGGTTTTGTGTGGCGCAGCGCTTCCAGCGCTGCGATCGAGCCTCCTCCTTCAGGCGGGGCTTTAGCCCCCGACGCTCCGCCGGTGCTCCTCTGGCCCGATACCTTCAATAACTACTTCCGCCCTGACACTGCGAAAGCCGCCGTCGGAGTTCTCGAAGCCGCCGGATTCCGCGTCGTCGTCCCCCGCGCACACCTCTGCTGCGGGCGCCCGCTCTACGATCACGGCATGCTCGACCGCGCCCAGTCGCTCCTGCTACAGATTCTCGACGAACTTTCGCCCGAAATCGAAGCCGGCATCCCGATCGTGGGCCTTGAGCCCAGTTGCGTCGCTGTGTTCCGCGACGAACTGATAAATCTTTTTCCCCACGACGAACGCGCGCAAGCCCTCTCCCGCCAGACTTTTTTGCTGAGCGAATTTCTTGAAACCCACGCCGGCGATTTCGCTTACCCGCGCTTCGCCCGCAAGGCACTTCTCCATGGCCACTGCCACCACAAATCCATCATGAAGATGACGGCGGAAGAGTCCGTCTTGCGCCGCCTTGGTGTCGACTTCACCAGCCCCGCTCCCGGCTGCTGTGGCATGGCGGGTTCTTTCGGATTCGAGCCCGATAAATACGACATCTCGATCGCCATCGGTGAACTCGAACTCATGCCTGCTGTGCGCCAGGCCCCGCCCGAATGGCTGATCATCGCCGACGGCTTCAGTTGCCGCGAGCAGATTGCCCAGGGCTCGCGCCGCCATGCGCTGCATCTTGCGGAAGTCCTGCACATGGCGCTGAATCCTCATGGCGGGGCAGAGCAGCATCCCTATCCCGAGGCGGTCAGCGTCCATTGTCACGAGACGGCAGTTCGCGAGTCGATGCAGCGCGCCGGCTTTGGCGTGGCGGCCGTAGCAGCGGGCGCAGCACTACTGTGGGGATTATCTCGAAGAAGATAGCTGGTGCTGTAGGATCGGAGGATATTTCGAGTGACACGCTCGGTAAAATCGCTGCTGTCGCTGGTCGGCGTTGGGATGTTACTTTCTATTTTTATTTTCCCCTCAAGCCTTATGCGTCGCCGCGCACTTCATCCGGCGACAGCTTAACCACTTTGCCATCCCGCCAAATAAATATCGGCAATCCGAGGCGCGCGTGTTCGTCAATGGCTTTCGCCACGGCTACCTTGAAGGCGATTTCCGCGCGCTTCTCGAGAGGCAACCGCAATACGGCTTTTGTGGGCTTGCTCATGTACGGTCATAACGCTTAAGCAGCGCGCTGTAGAACTCCTTACCTATTATACGGATCTTCTTATTGCTCTCCAACGCGACCACCGTTGGGGTAGGTCCTGAGTTGTCAAATAGAATCCAGCTATCTGCAAGGTGCCGGTAGCGGGTCAGAAAAGTTCCCATCGACCGATCAAATCGCCGACGAATAACCGGGCTCCGGGATGTTGTGACCGCCTCGCGAAACCCGCTCTCGAACACGCGAGATAGCCGAATCCACAGTCTTAACCCGCAGGAAGAAGACATGGATCTTGTAGCCCTGCTTCCTGAGTTTTCGGAGCCAGGCAATATAACCCCGACCGGAGAGGGTTGTCTCGAAAGCGAATGTCGCCCGCTTCTTCTGCCCATCCTCTTCGTTTTCTGGGACAATAGACGGTACGCGCGGAGTTTGCCCGCCGCGAACTCTCGTAGAACTCTTTGGGCCTGCTGGCGCTGCTCGAAAAATTGAGTGTTATGGAAACCGAAAACCGCACTCTGCTCGCATCACAACAGCCAACCATCGGCAAAGTTCCCCCTGAGGCGCTGCCCACGCTCGTCGCAGCGAAGCCCTCCGACGCGCCACTCTGCGGCTCGGTCCTGGTTCTGATTCAGTTCGATGTCTGCGAAGAAATTCGTCTCGACCAGCTCCGCGAGATTCTCGGCGCACGCACCGCCGACACCAGCTTCAAACACGTCGCTCCCGGCTACGTCCGCTTCCAGCGCCCTCCAGTCGAAGAAGCTCTTGAGCCGCTGACTCTCGAGAGCGGCGAGCGCCTGCAGGGCGACATCAAATATTTCGATTACGGCGTGGTGAGCGTGATCTTCGAACTCCCTTTTTCCGGCGACTGGGACAAGCTCGTCCAGCTCTCCAGCCGCTGGGTTTGGGACACGAACTTCGAAAGTCTCGCCGCCCGCATCGTCAAACAAAAGCTCGAGCGCGCCGCCCCCGCGCTGGTCAAGCCGTACACCGCCGAGTGGTTGAAAGAGGACTATTTCATCTTCCACCTGCGCGAAATTGCCGGCTCACCCAACGCTGCCGATCTGCTCGCCGCCCAAGGCCCGTGCATCGCCCAGGTGGTGCGCGGCGAAAACCAGCAGCTTTCCGACGGCGAGCGCCAGGAGATTCTGCAGTCGCGCATTTCCTACTATCCCAACGACCTCGCCGTCATCGGATGGAACGCCGCTTTTATCTATGACAGTCCGGCCGGCGCCGAGACCGCCATCCAGCTCCTGCAATACGCCAACTCGCAGTTGCTCGAGTTCCGCCATTACGACGAACTGCTCACCCGCCAACTGGAGCAGGTTTATGCGTTCCTTGACGGAGGCCGCGGCCCTTGGTCGCGCTGGCGCACCGCGCGCGCCGCTTCCAAGCTGCACACCGTCCTGCTGGATGTGGGCGAGTTGACCGAGCGCGCCGACAACGCCATCAAATTTCTCAGCGACATGTTTTCCGCCCGCCTCTACAAGCTGTGCGCCTCCCGAGTCGGCGTGCCCGACTACAAAAATCTCGTGCAGCAGAAACTCCAAACGTCCGAAGAGCTTTACCGCTTCATGGTCAACGAATTCAACCAAAGCCGCGCCTTTGTTCTGGAATTAATGGTCGTGATCATCCTGATCATCGAATTGATCTACTTCTTCCGTGGAAAGCCGATCTAAAGTTGTGTTGAAAGGGCGCGGCTTCAGCCGGACTATTACGCCGGCCCCCCAACGAGCCTTGTCATTCCGAGGAGCGAAAGCGACGAGGAACCTGCTGTTTGCCCGCGCCACCGCTACCCCGCACGCAGAACAAATGTGAAGCGCATAACTTTAGTTGTCCCGCTTGCGCCTGTTATCCTGAGCGAGTAGAAAGATCCCATAACCCATGCGCGGCCTGAAAGACAAACGCATTCTCATCACCGGAGGCGCGAGCGGCATCGGCGCCGCCACTGCCGCTCGCTTTCTCGACGAAGGCTCACGCGTCTGCATCCTTGACCGCGATGCCCAGGCATGCGAGAAGATTCGTCGCGAGCTGCCGCAAATCTCCGAGGCCATCATCGCCGATGTCACCAACCTGATGCAGGTCGAAGCCGCTCTCGCCGACGCCATTCGCGTCATGGACGGCGTCAACGTTCTCATCAACAATGCCGGCATCAGCATCCGCCACAACTTCCTCGACATCACTCCCGAGGAATGGGATAAGGTGCTCGCCGTAAATCTCACTGGAGTCTTCTACGTCGCCCAAACCGCCGCCCGCCACATGATGGAGCGTTATAAGGTTGAATCCGGCAGCGGTGTGATTCTGCAAACCGCCTCCACCAACGGCGTGATGGGATATCCGTTCTATGCCGATTACAACGCGACCAAAGCCGCAGTGATTGAGTTGACTCGATCGATGGCCCTCGAACTCGCGCCCAAAATACGCGTGTGCGCAGTCGCTCCCGGATACGTGCTCACGCCCATGCAGCGCGCCGAGTACACTGACGCCATGCTCGACGACGTCAACAACAAAATCCCTCTCCGGCGCCACGCCAAACCGGAAGAAATCGCGGCCCTCTTCGCCTTCCTCGCCTCCGACGATGCAGCCTTCGCCACCGGCCACGTCTATACCATGGACGGCGGCGAAACCACCGGCGGCCTGGCCAGCCGCTAGGCGTCTTTCCCGCGTTTTGGGATCCCGTAGCGCTTCCAGCGCAGCGATACGCAGGCAATTTCATGGTTATATATTTTTATGTTGCACTAACAACATCGATATGTTGTAATGACAACATGAGGTGATCAAGTCATGAACCAGGCCCTGGACGCGATATTCCAAAGGCGGGCAGTGAAGGTCTTTGAGGCCGTAGAAATTCCCGAAGAACTGCGCGAGCGAATTCTCAATGCAGCCCGTTATGCCCCCTCCAGCTTTAACAGCCAGCCTTACAAGTTTTATTGGGTGCGATCCGCGGTCAAGAAGGCCGAGGTGGCGAAACTGTGCCTCGGACAGAAGCCCGCGGAAACCGCCTCGGCACTCGTCGTGGCCGTTGCCGACCTCGGCTCGCTCTCTGCCACATCGCAAGGGCAGTTGGAGTGGATGCGCAGCAGCAACTTCACCGAAGAAAAAATTCGCGACTACGAGCGGAAAGCGAAGATCGGCCGCATCCTCTTTATGCCGGGGCCATTCGGGATTTTTGCTGCGATCAAACGGGCCCTCTTCCGTCTGCTGAATCTGCGGATGGTGATCGGGATGCCGCCCCTCTCCCGGCAGGACTTGTTTAAGTGGGCGACGAAGAGCACATCGTTGGCTTGCGAGAATCTGATGATCGCTGCCGAAGCGCTGGGAATGAACACTTGTCCGATGGAAGGCTTTGATGGCCGCAGGCTCTCGCGATATCTGGGGTTGTCCGGCCGGCACCACGAGATTGTGATGGTGATTGCGATCGGGAAGAAATCGTGTGCCTACAACGAGGCACCGCAGTGGCGAAGACCTCTCGATGCAACGGTGGCCGTCCTATGAACATCCTCCCCAGGAAAGAGGTTCCCGATAACATTCTGAAAGACTCGGTGCTCGCCCATGTCGCGGCGGCGTACTTCTCGGTGGGAAAGAGGCTGGAGCAAAAGACCCAGTGCTCGGCGACACGCGGCTTTATCCTGTCAACATTGCGTGACGGAGCGGCTCTGAATTCGAATCAGATTGCCACGCTCCTAGGTCTCGACCGCACCGTCGTTCACCGGGCCATCAAGTCGATGGCGCGGGAGGGGTTGGTATCGGAGCACAAGGCAAAATCGGGCAGAGCAATTCAGGTCCAGCTGACTGCCAAAGGACGGAAGTATCGAGAACGGCTGATCGAAGCTCGGAAGAGCGCCGATGAGAGTGTCCGGCAGCAATTGACCTTGGAGGAGCGCGAGACGCTTCTTCGCCTCTTAAAGCGAGTTGCGGAATGTGAATTCTGAGGGAGATTTGCCCTTGAGCCTCTATCCCCGCGCAAATCTCGCCGCCAGCCTCCCCAACCGGACCACCCGATACAACGGAAACAAGGCCCGCGGAAGCTCCGCCACTTCCCACTCCCCCGGCCCCGGAGTGAAAGCCAGCCTCGCCAAGAATCGTAGCCGGTCTCGCTGCCGTTCGCGCAGTCGCATCATCAGCCGGAAGTACGAGACGTTCTCCGTCTCCCACACAACTCCATCTGAAATTTCCGCTGCGACCTCATCCGCGAGCCTCTGCGCCAGCCGGTCTGCAAAAGCCGTCGCTGGAATCTCCGCACCCACCAGTCTTTTCGCCAGCAGCAGCGTTACCTGCACAATCCGTTCGATGCCCAGTTCCTGCGCCTGCGCCTGCACCCAGTCCCAATCCAACTCCCGCTTCAAAATCTGCGCGATGTCGCACAGCCAAATCAAGCGCGCCCAAACATGTTTCGCCGCATGCAGGGAGAGCACCAGCAGCAAATCTTCCGCAGCAGGAGTCTTCATACCTCGTCCCGCAACCGTCACGCTTACCGCCCGCTCGAACAATCCATCCATGTCGTAGTCAACCGCGTAGAAGCGTGGCTGGGGCGCCCATTGCAATTCCAGCAGATTCTTTCCCAACGGGCTGTCGAACGTACACTCGTATCCCGCCGCGATGTAAGCTCTCTCGGCTTCTTCACGAATCGCCACGCGCGGTGTGTAAGCCAATTCCCGTACCGCATCTTTGACTCGCGCCGCATCCCGCCTGCGGACAAATAAATCCATATCTCCCGCCTGCCGCAGCGCCATGTCGCCGTAACAAATTTCCGCCAGCACAATACCCTTATAAGGAACCGCCTCGATATCGTGCGCTTTAAGGCAATCCAGAATGCGGATCAACTCCCGCGCTAGCAAGAGCGACTTGTGAATGTTTTCCTGCGACCGTTCGTGCAGCGTCGCCAGCGTTGCTGGTGGAACGCCACTCTTGCCGGCCAGATTCTGGTGCAGCAGCATCGAAGTGCCGTGTTCCTCCGCCAACCGCAGCGCTGTGTTCCAATCCAGCGGAGCCTCCAACAACCGCTGCACGCCCTCCGCATCGGCAGAACTGGCAGCCCGCACCAGTTCCCATTCGCGCGCCACCGCGCCCACTGGAAGACCGAAAGCTGTCGTGGATTCTGATTTCACCACTGTGATTTCACGAAACGAAATGATCCCACCGATGTTGAGCCATCTTACCAGTCCGAAACTTATCCGCCCAGAACTTGCCGCGCTGCATCCGCATACCCCGTTTCACGCCCGATCCGCGCCGCGTCTCAAGGTTACTTCCGTCACCATCACATCCGCTTTATAGGGTCTGCATCCGGCCTCTATTCTGTCAAACTATTGAAGGCGGAGTTAGCGCACATGGCATCATCCCAGCCAACTCGACGCAGTACGCGATTGCAAGTCGAGATTCCTGTGAACGTCACCAGCCTCGACCGAATGCATCCGTTTGCCGCCACTTGCGTGGCGCTGGTCGTGACTCCGCACGGTTGCGGATTTCGCACTGCTCAGCCATTGCCTCTCGAAACTCCGCTGCTGTTGGCTGATTTGCCCGGCGGTGAAAGTATTTCCGCTCGCGTTGCAAATTGCCACCCTCAGGGCGCTGACGGAAAATATTTTCTTACCGGAGTGGCTTTCTACAATCCCGGCAATGTCTGGGGCATTGCCGATCCACCTCCCGACTGGAATCATGCGTCTAATCCGGATCCATATCCGATCGTCCCCGCCTCCACGTTCAAAACCAGGCGTGTTCTGCCTTACAATCTGTTCCCGGTTCAAGGCGAAGCTCATTCCGGTCGAAAATAGCCGCCGCTCACGGACGACCACGACTCACTTTTGGACTGTACGAACCGCCGCTCGCCACTAGCACCACCCATGGTTCTTTCGTAACCTCGCTCCGGTTCCGCGCGGGTGCCATACTCTCAAAACGATGTCGCAGACGCCAGAATCGCTCGCCTCTGCTCCGGACTCGCTCGAGTTGGCCGGACCGGCAATGCCGCCAAAACGCATTGGCCACAAAGACCGGCCGTTTCGCGTCAAGCTGCGCGGATCGGTATTGATCCTGATGCGGCTGCCCAACCGCCGGGAGGTCCGCGGCAAACTGCATCAACTTTCGACCACCGGCGGCCTCATGAATCTGGAGAAGCCGCTCGACGAAAAACTCCAGGTCGAAATCATTTTCCATCTTGGCAATACCACCATCCGCGAAAAAGCGCAGATGATGTTTCCGATGTGGGCCACGCAGGGATGGCTTCAACCCTTCCGCTTCGTCGATCTGTCCCCGACCAGCAAGCAAGGTCTGGAAAAGTGCCTCCTGCAATTCGTGCAGCGCCCCCCTGAACCACTTTCCTAGAACTCCGCGACTCGTGTCGTGATGGATGATGAAACATTGCTGAGCGAAGCTCGGTTCGCTCTCGTCCGCACCGGCCACTGTTATAAACTGAATGTCACATCGCTGAGGACGACCGCGCAATGCTCCGCAACCTGATTTTCTGGGAAGTCGACACTCAGGCCGATTTCATGCTCCCCGGCGGCAAGCTCTATGTTCCGGGCGCCGAGCGCTTGTTGCCGAACATACGCCGCCTCACTGATGCCGCACGCCAGGGGCGCGTCCTGCTGGTCTCTCACGGGTGCTATCACACGCCGGACGATCCCGAGTTCAGAACTTTCCCCCCGCACTGCATCAAGGGCTCCGCCGGCTCCGCTTATGTTCCCGAAGCTCTCACCGACAGAGTCCTCACCATCCCCAACGAGCCCGCCGCGACCATTCCGCAGGATTTCTCGCGCTACCAGCAAATTCATCTGGAAAAACAAACGCTGGATATCTTCGAAACCCGCCACGCCGCCGACCTCGTAAATCGCCTCGGCCCCGATGCAGAATTCGTTGTCTTCGGAGTGGTCACCGAATACTGCGTCCGCCTGGCCGCCAAAGGATTGCTGGCTCGCAGCCACCGTGTGTTCGTCGTCGATGACGCAATCGAAACGTTGAAACCAGAAGACGGCCAGCGGACCAAAGCTGAACTCGAGTCCCTGGGCGCAAAATTTATTACCACGAACCAGGCGCTCGAATTGCTGGACGCTTCGAAATAGCGTCCGGCATTGGACGGACTCACCATCCCCGGCATGAGAAATTGCCTTTCTGATGAGACCTTCGACCCTATCCCGCCCCAACCGAATCGAAGATAATTGAGAAGCAGTCTCGCCCGGAGGATCCAATGTCCCTCATCAAAAACCTCTTAATCCCGTGCCTCGCTCTCTTCCTGTTCCTCCCCGCAAACGCGCAATGCACTCTTCCCGCCGCGCCCAACCCCGCCACCATGGATACCACCTTCGACAGCTTCTTCATGCAAAACGGCCCGGGCTGGACCGGCGGCGATGGCTCCTACTCACTTCTGCTTCCAGACGGCACCGATCTGTGGATGTGGTCTGACTCCTACATCGGCACCGTCAATCCGACAACGCGCCTGCGCAGCAACTACCTCTTCACTGCGCACAACTCGCTTACCATTCAGAACCAGGCCGCCGATACGCTAACCACAGTTGGCTATCCGCCGCAAACCAGTTCCTATTTCGTCCCGGCAAAAAAGACTGACTGGTTCTGGCAGGGAGACGGTCTGGTCACGCAGCCGTCGCCCGGCGTCTACCAGATCGAAATCATGCTCACCGAGTGGACGGGCTCGTTCAAATTCGTCGGCAATTCGGTCGCGACTCTTTCCTGGCCCAGCATGGCGATCGTTTCTGTTGTTCCAGTTGCCTTGCCTAACACCACCATCACCTGGGGCGCGCGTCTCATGCAGGTCGGATCCACCTATTACATTTACGGATTGAAAGATCCCGGTACCGACACGAAAACTCCCTACGTGGCGCAAACCAGTTCACTAGCCGATCTGACCAATCCTGCGGCATGGCTCTACTGGAATTCGAAGAAGAATGCGTGGCTGGCGGGACAAGCCAATGCCACTCCGATGACCGGCGTTGCGTCGGTGACACCCGAGTACTCCGTCGACCAGTTGACCAATGGAACCAGCACCTTTTACATGCTGACCGGCATGGACCCGCAGCACCCGCCCTATCCGCTGTGGGATCACGTCGTCACTTGGTATTCGTGCAATCCGCAAGGCCCGTGGACGCATAAGACCACGGTCTACACCACGCCCGAAGCCGGGGCGAATGGATGCAAAACCGGCACGCTGGTCACCTACAACCCCAAAGCCCATCCTGAATTTACTGACGCGGATGGGATTCTTCTCACCTATAACGTCAACGCCAACACATCGACTGACCTCGTCTGCGCCAACGATTACATTCCGCGATTCTTGCGCTTGACGATACCAGGGGTAACGACAAAATAAGGTTCGTATTGATTTCGGGGCGCGGTTTCAGCCGTTCCCACCGCTCCCGCGAAAAACTGGGCCTTCGCTCCTGCGAAGGAACTTCATCCTGCGATTCCTTCAATCGCTTGCACCGCGTCCGCATCCAACTCCAAACTTCGGCTCGCTAAATCCAACTTCATGTGCTCGGCGGAACTTGTCCCTGTCAGCGCGACCATCCCCAGCGCCCTCGCGCAGGCAAACACCACCTGCACCGGGCTGGCATTCACTCGCCTCGCAATCTCGGCGACCATCGCGCTTCTCACCACATCCACATTCGCCGTCAGCAACGAGAATCCCTGGTAAACAATTTGTCGCTGGTTACAAAACCGCCGCACGTCCCGATCCCAACCAAAACGTGCGTAGCAACGGTTTTGCACGAATGCCGGAGTCTCGGCATGAACCTCCGCCATCTGTTGCAGATGACCCAGCGAAACATTGCTCACGCCCAGCAGTCGTGTGCGCCCGGCATCGCGCTCTTTCCTCATCGCCTCCCACACTTCGGCATCGGCCTCCGTCCACACGTGACCCGACGAGGGCCCGTGCAGCACAAAACTATCCACGTAGTCGGTGCGGAGATGTTCGAGCGAACTGGCCAGCGATTGCTCCACCTGCAGCGCAAGCTTCGCGGCCGGATCGTAGGGTAGCCGCTCGTCCTGTCCCGGACGGTAAGTAAACTTCGTTTGCAGAAAAATCTCATCGCGGGCCACCACTCCGGCGCCGTACGCCGCTGCCAGCCCTTGCCCAACTCCTTCCTCAAAATAATGCCGCCGCTGGTTCGCCGTGTCGATTCCACGAAACCCGGAACGCAACGCAAGTTCCACCAGTCCGGCGGTACGCTCTTCCTTCCAGGCGGTTCCATAGAGAAAATCGAGGACCAATAAGGGCTGAACTGCCATAGCCGACTATTCTGCCAGAAAAAAGGTTTCCAATAAGTGAATACTATTTCACATAGTTGTTAAATTATTGAAAATAATAGCGTTATCTTGTTCCGCGTGATCGGAATCGTTATACACTCATTCCCGCTCCTGCACGCGGAGCGTCGCCTTCCACCAAAAGCCTTCGGCGACCTGGGGTGGGGAAACCAAATCGTTTAGGACACCAAATCCATGAAGGAGAAACAATGATTCGACGACTTGCTACATCTTTTCTGACATTCATCGTGCTCGTCTCAGCGGTGAATATTGTCTGCCTCGCGGAGTCGCAGACCCTATTGACCCGTCACACGCGGGAAGAAGTCCGAACCGGGAAGGTGCCTATGGTAGGCCACCTTCCTGCAAACCAGTCCATGCACCTTACGCTTGTCCTCGCACACCGCAATCAGGGCGAACTCGATCAATTCCTAAAGGATGTTACCGATCGCTCGAATCCTGCCTATCGCCAGTTCCTCACAGTAGAACAATTCACCGAGAAGTTTGGTCCGAGCCGCGAGGATTACGAAACTGTCAAAGCCTTCGCGCGTCAGAATGGCCTGCATGTGGACTCAGTCTCTCGCAATCGCATGACGGTCCAGGTCAGCGGTTCCGTCCGCAATGTGGAGAATGCTCTGCACGTCAACATGAGCATCTATCAGCATCCCACCGAGAATCGCACTTTCTTTGCTCCCGATCGTGAACCCTCGCTGGATCTGCCTTTCCAGCTCTGGGCAATCGCCGGCCTCGACACTTATTCCACTCCCCACCGGATGCTGATGCATCGTGATCCCAACGCTGGAGCGGATGGCGTTCACTCCAACGCGACCACCGGCTCCTGCCCCTCGGCATCTTTCTGCGGCAGCGATATGCGCCCGGCTTACTACGGGGGCACCGCTCTTGACGGCACCGGCCAATCTGTTGGTCTGTTCGAGTTCCTGGGCACCGATCTTGTCGACCTGACCACCTACTACACCAACGTCGGCCAAACCAATAACGTTCCCATCACTCTCACTTCCGTCGACACCCAGAGCACGCTCTGCAAAGAGTCGAGCTGCGACGATACCGAACAGACTCTCGACATGACCCAGGCTCTCGGAATGGCTCCCAACATGGCCGGCCTGACCATGTGGATCGGCACCGGCGGCCTCTCCGGCCAGACCCTCGACGATCCCGGCATCCTCAACGGTATGGTCACCGCCAGCCCGCTGCAGGCTCAGTTGAGCTGCTCGTGGGGCTGGAGGCCCGCTGACGAAACCACCGACGACCCCTTCTTCCAGGAAATGGGGGCACAGGGTCAGAACTTCTTTGTTGCCTCTGGCGACAGCGGCAAATGGGCTAAGGGTGGATATCCTTTCCCATCGGAAGATGATTATGTCACCGTCGTAGGTGGTACCGATCTGGAGACTGCCAGCGCGGGTGGCCCATGGTCATCGGAAACCGGCTGGGCTGATTCGGGCGGCGGCACTTCTGTCGATGACTTCGCGATTCCCTCATGGCAGGTTGCAGCAGCGGCGGGCTGTGCCCTTTGCTCGCAGAGCTTCCGCAATGGTCCGGACGTTTCGGCCAACGCGAACTACACCTTCTACGTTTGCGCCGATCAAACCTCTTGCACCGCCAACGAATATGGTGGAACCAGCTTCGCCGCTCCCATGTGGGCCGGCTTCCTGGCTCTTGTCAATCAACAGGCCGTGGGTAACGGACAGCCCGTTCTCGGCTTCATCAACCCCGCTCTCTATGATGCCTATGCCAGCTCCGGTTATAACTCGGACTTCCACGACATCACCAGCGGCGGCAATAAAGATAAGGCGACCGTCGGTTACGACTTGTCTACGGGCATCGGCAGCCCGCAGGCGGCATTGATCGATGTGCTCGCCCCGGTTTCGGCGGGTAGCTTCAATTTGTCAGCTACTCCTGGAACGATTACCTTCGCTCCGGGCGGTAACGGACGCGCCAAAATCTCATCCTCCGTTTCGGGTGGGTTTAATTCGACAATTGCGTTGTCCGCCTCCGGCGCGCCGGCCAATGTGAAGGTAACATTCCATCCTGCTTCCATCTCGGGCGCTGGATCCGCGGCCGTGCGCATTCAATCGTCTCCGAAGGCTGCGCCGGGAACCTACACCATCACGATTACCGGCACGGGTGGCGGAGTCACGCAGACTACAACCATCACGCTGGTCATCAGCTAGACCACAACACTCGCGGCCTGCTGCCACGGCAGCAGGCCTCTACCAACCCGGACCTTCATGGTCCGGGTTTTTTCGTGGGCGAGTTCTTGATCGCCGCCGCAGCCAAACCACCTCCCTCGGCCACTGTTCGTGTTTCGTAACAGGAATAACTTTCTGCCGGGGACGGCGACGAATTGGTGAAAAACTCCTTGCAACTGAGGGGGAAGAGTGAATCCGCAAAACTGCCAGCGCTGCGGCGGTACCGGATACGTTTCCCGGCCCGTGGACGTCAGCGGTAAGTCCGAGGGCGTGGCATTCATCCGCATCAAGTGTCCTGCCTGCGCTGGCAGCGGACGGAAAAACTCCATGCCCCCATCAACCGCGGGCTGACCGCACGGCCTGTGGTGCTTGCGAAAAACGTATGGGCCCGGCGCGTCATTCCTCCCGCCGAGACAAGTGACGATCCGGGCCAGACGTTTCTCTCAATGTATTTTCCGATTAGGCGATGCCGGCGGCTTTGCTGCGGGCGCGCCTTCGAGGAGAAGATGCATTTTCGACGCGATTGCGTCCCCCGGCTTTCGCGCGATAGAGAGCTTTGTCGGCCGCCCGGATGACCTCTTCCGTCGACGAACTGATTCCTTTCGCCGTTGCCACTCCGATGCTGACCGTGACTGAGATTTCCCCCGGCGTACTGGCGTGAGCCAGTTGCCGGATCGCATGGCCGGCTTGCGCGCGCCCGCGCGTGCGCTGGCTGCGGCGATCGGGGCCGCGTGCCTCCTGCCTGCGATCGGGGCCGCGCAACCGCAGGCTGCTGGCTTCAATATCAGCGCGCAATTTTTCCAGATGCTCCACAACATCGGCAGTGTTTTTGCCGGGAAATAAAATTGCAAATTCCTCTCCGCCGCAGCGGTACGCTTGGCCTCCGCCCGACACGCGCGCCAACCGCGACGCCACCATCCGCAATACCTGGTCCCCAGCGTCATGCCCGTACGTGTCATTGCAGCGCTTGAAGTGGTCGATGTCGGCCATCGCGATGGAATACGGAGCCTCGAGGCGCAACAAGGCATCGTGAAAGGCACGCCGCGAAGGCAACGTCGTCAGCTCATCGTGATAGGCCAGCAGGTAGGAGGTCTCGACCACAGTCCCAGCCAGGATGAACGCTGCGGTCGCGAAATATGCCATGGGGATTCGTCCCACGCCACCAAAATTGAGCGCTAATAATGATGCGGCCAATGACCACAGAAATCCGCTCTCCAGCGGCCGGTGAAACAGCAGAAAGCGCGTGAGCAGGACCACCGCTGCCGCCGCGAACGCGAGCGATGTGGCGAACTGCAGCGGAGGCGCAGCCAGTGCATGATGCAGAGCTCGCGGCGCGGCCGCGGCCGGGTCCGGACGGCAAAGCACGGCCACGATCACTGACTCCACAAACAGAAGCAGGCCTGCGGGCGCAAAACTGGAGAAGACGAATCCTCTTTCCTGGCGCACCGAGAGCAGAACGAAATTCAGCGGCAGAAGTAAGCCAACCGCAGCCAGTGCGGTTCGTCCCGGCCCGCTGACGGGAACATGTCCCGATGAGAAGTAAGAGATCGCCTGTTGCGCCAGGAATAGAACCAATAGCGCGGAGAAGATTCGGCTGGAATGAAATCGCCAAGCCACCAGCAGCCCTACAATCAGCAATCCGTAAAAAGCGAACGTCACCAGCGCGATGCTCGGCGACAGCAGGCTCGTGTGCACAAATATGGCAACGGCCAACAAACAAACGCCGGGTGTGAGCAGGGACTTCATCGCAGTTGGGCTCGGGCGTTCAGTTGGAAATCTGCGTAACGTTCAGTCCGTTCGCCGGCAGAACTCCGGCAGAGCGTCTTCCTCCAATTATCTCCCCAAGATGGACCAACAGGAATTGACCGGAAGGGTTCGGCAGGACCGCCGGCACCCGGTAGCAAAGGAAGTCTATCGAGGATGAATCACTTGCTTTTTGGAGTTGCCGCGTCTTTCTTCGGGTGCGTTTTGATGTAGTGCACGGCGTCGTTCAAGGAGTCGATGCGCTGGCAGTCGCTGTCCGGGATTTCTATGCCAAACGCCTCTTCGAACGCCATGCACAATTCCACCTGGTCGAGCGAGTCAGCTCCCAGATCTTCGCAGAAACGCGCTGTGGGAGTGACTTTCTTCGGGTCTGCGCGCAACGTGTTGAGGGTGATTCTCCGCACTTTTTCCTCAAGAGTTTCGGTTTTGTTGCCGCTCTTGTCCTTCGGATTGGATGCCGCTTGCGCGCCCAACCCCTTCGCCAGGCAAGCCAGTGCGGCAACTGAACCGAACTGCCAAAACCACTGTAGAAAACCACGCCGATCGCGGCTGAACATTCGCCACCTCGCGAAACGAAGTTACCGCAGGACGTTTTCCAGGTCAATCGAAAAACTGCCAGCAGAATGGCGTTTATCGCCGGATCGCCTAAGAGGTCGCAAATCCCGCTTTGGAATCGAGCTCCATTTCTGCAGTCCCGCACCTTCGTGCGCGCTGGTTTCGGCTGCGTTTGAACTTCCTCTAATTAGAATCGGACTGTAATTAAGGCTTCCTTATGAGAATTTTGATTGCAGAAGACGATGCGGCGCTCGCCGGGTTTGTGCGCCAGGGGCTGCAAGGTGAACACTATGCAGTCGATGTGGTTGAGGATGGCGAACAGGCCCGCGCCATGGGCAGCGAGTTCGACTACGACCTTGTGATCCTCGATCTGAATCTGCCCAAACTCGACGGCGTGAGCGTGTTGCGGCATCTGCGGCTAAAGCGTCCGAGCCTGCCGGTACTGGTGCTCACGCAGCGAGTGAAGGTGGAAGATCGGGTGCAATGTCTCGACACCGGCGCGGACGATTACCTGCCCAAGCCGTTTTCGTTCAGCGAATTGTCGGCCCGCATCCGCGCCTTGCTGCGCCGCAGCCACCTGCCCTCCGAGTCCGTACTGGTGGTGGAAGACCTGAAACTGGATCGTGTCGAACACCGCGCCGAACGCGCCGGCCGCCGCATCGAGCTGACTTCGAAGGAGTTTTCTCTTCTGGAATACCTGATGCGCAATGCCGGACGCCAAGTTTCTCGCACCATGATTATCGAACACGTCTGGAACCTGTCCTGTGACACCACCACCAACGTCGTCGATGTCTACATTAACTACCTGCGCCGAAAAATCGACGACGGACATCCGCGAAAGCTCATCCACACGGTGCGTGGAGTCGGTTATGCGCTGAACGGCTTGCCGGGGACGGTGGCATGAGTTCCGGCACCAGTTCCGGTGCGATTACCGGCGTGAGTCCAAAGATGAGTCCGAGTCCGCAGCCTTGCGCGCTCAGCAACGCACGTGCCGTTGAGTCCCGGCGTCCCCTGGCACAATTGCTGCATGCGCTCAACCAGCCGCTGACCGGGTTGCAATGCTCGATGGAGGTTGCGCTGGCCGGACCGCGCACGCCTCAGCAGTACCTTCAGGGACTGCGCGAAGGGCTTGAATTGACCGGACGCATGCGCGAACTTGTGCATGCGATTCGCGAAGTCACGGATTTGCAGGCAGAAGAAAATGAGCAATGGCAGACGGTGGAGTGGCAAGCGCTGCTGCAGGAAGCGGTGGACGATTTGAACCCGGTGGCTGTCGAGAAGGGAATTCGAATCGTGCTCGACTGCTCCGCGGTCTCCCAGTTGGCGGTGAGAGTAGGGCAGCGCCGTCTGGCAACTTTATTGTTTCAGTCTCTCGAATCGGTGTTGAGCCTGGCTGCGCCGCAGACATTGCTCCGGGTCGAGACTGAGGTTGGCTCTGCGGAAACCGCCGCCTGGCTTCGCATTCGATGGCAAGCAGAATGCCCCGCTAGCGCCTTTTCCCGGCCGGAATTGGGCTTCCTGATAGCGCAGGCTGGATGGGAACGCATGGGTGCAGACTGGCGGCGGGAGCGAGCCGAAAACCAGGAGAGCATCGCGATCCGCCTGCCTCGGCCATGAACTCCATTCGCGGAATTACAGGCATGGAATCTCCGCCACTTCACGAACGAAACGACCTTAACCCAGGAGACTCGAGATGAGCGCAACGACCAATTTTCCAATCGCCATCCCCCCCGCCATCGTCGGCTCAACCATCACCGCGGGCGGCGCGCTGATTGTGAGCCCCAGCAGCGCTCTGCGCCAGCAGGTTCTGCAAACTCTTCCCGGCCGCTGGCGCCCGGTTCAACAGGCGCTGGGCGGCGCCGAAGCTCTGGCCAAGCTGAACACAGGCGACTGGCGGATTCTCTTTCTCGATCGCCATCTTCCCGACCTCGACAGCGAAGAACTGATCGCCATCATCCGGCAAAGGTTTCCTGCCATGCAACTGGTGCTGCTCGATTCCGATTCCCCATCGCTGTCGAACAGTGATCATCCTCTGAAAAGCCCTGCAGATTTGGCCGAGCGAGCGACTGGCGCAGAAATCGCTGAAGAAGGTGCGCTCACGACCACGGAAGAAAGAAGAAATCCAGATTCAGAAAATGTGTACGCTCCCCTGCCGGGCATGATTGGCCGAAGCGCTTCCATGCAACGCATCTATCGCCTCGCCCAACTCGTTGCTCCCCGCACCACCACCGTCCTCGTCATGGGTCCCACTGGGACAGGCAAAGAACTGGTGGCGCGGGCGCTGCACACTTTGAGTCCGCGGGCCGCGAAGCCCTTCATCGCGGTGAATTGTGCTGCCATTCCCGAAGCCTTGCTCGAATCAGAATTGTTTGGCCACACTCGCGGCGCGTTCACCGGAGCGGTGCAGGCGCAGGTGGGGCGCATCCCCGCGGCGCATGGTGGAACGCTCTTTCTCGACGAGGTCAGCGAATTGCCGCTGGGGATGCAGGCCAAGCTTTTGCGCTTTCTCGAGCAGAAGGAAGTGCAGCGGCTGGGCACTGCGGAGTTGACGCGCGTGGATGTGCGCGTAATCGCGGCCAGTAATGTCGATTTGGCGGCGCGCGCGGCGCGGGGAGAATTCCGCGAGGACCTTTTCTACCGCCTGTCGGCCTTTCCCCTGGAACTGCCGCCGCTCGCCGACCGCCGCGCCGATATTATTCCTCTGGCGGAACACTTTCTGGCTTGCATGGCGGCGGCGATGGGGTCGCCCTGTCCACATCTGAGCGCGGAGGCCATGCGCATTCTTGAAGAACATCCGTGGAAGGGCAACGTGCGTGAGTTGCAGCATGTCATGGAGCGGGCTTCCATCCTGGTCGAAACGGCGGACACGGTGCTGCACGAACATCTTTATTTCCCTTTCCAAGCTGCGCTCGCCTCCGTCCCCGCCCCACTGCTTTCGTGCGCGGCGCGGGCAAGCTAAGACAAATCTTAGCTTTTTATCCCTTGCCATGGCAGTCACCGTGCAGATATTGCCTGCGTCTATGACTTCTTTGCCCATCCCGGTAGGCTCATCCAGCAACGCTGTTTCGCTGGCGAGTGCGGAATTTCCTGCAGAAATCTCGCCGGGTGAGAGCAAGCAATTCTTGCTGCAGGCTTTTCGCTCGTTCGCCGAAGCCGCCGAATCGCTGGAGCGTTCCTATGGCATGCTGCGCGCGGAAGTGGGGCGGCTGCGCGGCGAGTTGGAACAAAGCAATGCCGGGCTGCAGCGCAGTCTCGAAGAAAATCGCCGCATGCGCCAGCATCTCGACCGCATTCTCGATGGGCTTCCCTGCGGCGTGCTGGTGGCCGAAGCCAGCGGCATGATTTCGCTGCTGAATCCCGAAGGCCGTCGCCTTCTCGGCGCAGCTGCGGCTGAAAATGCCGGAGCATCCCCATCTTTATTGTCGCTGCCCAAGAACTGGCGCGATCTTTTCCTGCGCGCACGCGCGATGCGTGGCGAGCAGGAACAGCGCTTTGAGGACCAGCACGGCGAGGAACGATGGCTCGCGGTACGGCACGCCGCGGTTCCGGCCACAGCCCGCAAAGATATCAAAGCCCACGGGCAGCGAGAATCATGATCTCAATCGGGCTGCCGGCAATCATGAGTCGATTTTCATTCTGCGCGATGTGAGTGAAGCCAAGCGACTGGTCGAGGATCGCGACAAACTGCGCCGGGAACAGGCTCTGGCGGAAATGTCGGCGCTGCTGGCGCACGAAATTCGCAACCCGCTCGGCAGTCTCGAATTGTTTGCCGGACTGCTCGCCGGAGCACAACTTCCGTCCGAATGCCGCGCCTGGGTCGAACATGTGCAAGCTGGACTGCGCACCCTGGCCGCCACCGTCAACAATGTTTTGCACTTTCACAGCCTGCCCGCCCCCGAACGCATGCCGACCGATCTCGGCCAGTTGCTGGACTGGGCGGGCGGGTTTCTGGTGCCGATGGCGCGGCAGAGGCGCGTCCAGTTATGTCTGCGCAACCAACTTCATGGAACGTGGTTCGCCGCCGACAGGCATCGGCTCGAGCAGGTGCTGCTAAACCTGGTGTTGAATGCGCTACGGGCCATGCCGGGCGGAGGCTGGGTCGAAATTTCAGGAAACCGCGACGGCGACGCCGCCACCATCCGGGTTAGCGACACCGGTGCGGGAATCGCGACCGCAGATGCGGCGAAGATCTTCGATGCCGGCTTCAGCACGCATCCCGGCAGCCCGGGGCTCGGTCTTGCCGTGTGCCGCAAGATCGTCGAACAGCATGGCGGAGCGCTCACCGCCGCCAACCGCGCAGGCCCAGGGGCGTGCTTCACGTTGTCGCTGCCTTTGCCGGAAGAATCGCTGCAACCACACAATTTGCGTGGCGAGGCTCTGCCACCGGAGGTCGCAGGATGACACGAGTTTTAGTAGTCGATGACGAAGCCGGTATGCGGGCGGCGCTCGAGGCGCACTTCCTGCGGCGCGGCTGGAGTGTAGACACGGCGGCCAACGCGAACGAGGCCCTCGAAAAATTCCGCCGCATGAAGCATGCGCTGGTGGTAACCGACATCCGCATGCCCGGAGACGATGGCTTTACAGTGATGCGCGAAGCGCGCCTGATGGCGCCACATACGGCGGTGATCCTGTTAACCGCATTCGCCAGTGTGCCGGAAGCGGTTGCCGCCATGAAAGGCGGAGCCTGCGATTATCTGGTCAAGCCGGTATCGTTTGAACAACTCGAGCAGGCCGCAGAACGCATCCTGGCGCAGGCACGAGCCCAGGCGGAAGCTACCGAAGGTCTCGCCGGACACGCTCCGGCATGGCTGCGCGCGCTCGACCGGGCCCGCCAGGCGGCTGCCAGCGGCGCCGACGTCATGATCGAAGCCGAGAGCGGCACGGGAAAAGAGCTGGTCGCGCGCCTGATTCATCGCCTGAGCCCGCGCCGCGACCATCCCTTCATCGCCGTCAACTGCGCCGCATTTCCCGAAACCCTGCTCGAAAGCGAATTGTTCGGCTATGCCCGTGGAGCTTTTACCGGAGCGATTGCGGCCAAGCCCGGCCGCTTCGAGTTGGCGCATCGCGGCACTTTGCTGCTCGATGAAGTCGGCGAGATGCCGCTCGGGCTGCAGCCGAAGCTGTTGCGCGTGCTGCAGGAGCGCGAGTTTGAGCGCCTCGGCGATACCCGCAGCGTGCAGGTCAACGTGCGTGTCATTGCCACCACCAACCGCAGTTTGGCGGAGATGGTGCGCGAAAAAGGATTTCGCGCCGACCTCTATTACCGGTTGAATGTGATTCCGTTGTCCCTGCCGCCGCTGCGCGAGCGCCGCGAAGATATCCGCGAACTCGCCGAGCATTTTCTCCGGCTCTACGCAAGGCCGGGCCGGCCTATGCGCCTGGCTGCGGAATTTGTCGAGGGGCTCGAAACTCACTCCTGGCCCGGCAACGTGCGTGAGTTGGCGAACTGCTTGCGCCGTGCTGTGGCTTTGGCTACGACTTCCGAAATCGGGCGGGAAGCGCTGGCGGATTCTCCGTGGGATGCAGGCGCGCTCCCTGCCGGCGATCGGGATGCCACCGGGGACCCGGACAAGAATCGGAATCGGAATCAGAAAGACAGTTTGCGCGCCGGGGTTTCGCTCGAAGACATGGAGCGCCGCCTGGTCGAGGTGACGCTCGAAGCCACCGGAGGAAACCGCTCGCGGGCCGCAGGTCTGCTCGGCGTAAGCCTCCGCACCGTACGCAACAAGATTCGCGACTACGGCCTTCCGAGTTGGAGCAGCTATGTCCATGATTGATACCGCAATGACCGATGCGCTCGGCCGCTTTCTCGATGTAAACGCGGCCCGGCTCAAGCTGATCGGTTCCAATCTCGCCAACATCGATACACCCGGCTACCGCACCCGCGACCTCGACTTCCGCGCCGAATTGCAGCGCGCCGGCGCAGCAGCCGAAGGCGAAGAGGGAACTTCTCCAGCCGGAAGCCTTCACTACGCTTCCTATACGCCTGTCTCTCGCCCGGTGCGCGGGCTGGTCGAGCGTCCCGACGGCAACGACGTCAGCGTGGAACGCGAAAGCCTGCTGCTCGCCGATACCCAAATGAAGTTCAGCCTGGGCGTGCAGCTTTTGAAAGACCAATTTCACATGATTTCGCAAGCCATCAATTCTGGAGGCACATCGTCATGAACTTGTTTGGCATGCTCGAACTCAGCGGTTCGGCGCTTACGGCGGAGCGCTGGCGCGCCGAAGTGGTCGCCGCCAACATGGCCAATGCCGAGACCACGCACACCCTGCATGGCGGCGCCTACCGCCGGCAAATGCTGGTGTTTCGCGCCCAACCCATGCCGCGATTTCCAGCGCTGCTGGCCGGCTTGCGGAAATCGACTCCCGATGGCGGTGTCCGGGTCGAGCGGGTGGTGGGCGACGCTTCGCCGATGCCGAGCCGCTACCAGCCCGGACATCCCGATGCCGATGCCGCCGGTTACGTCACCTATCCCAATGTGAATCCGGTGATGGAAATGGCGGACTTGCTGAGCGCCGTGCGCGCCTACCAGCTCAATGCCGCGGCGGTGCAGGCGGCCAAAGGCATGATCCAGCAGTCGCTGCAGATTCTGAGTTAGGAAAGGACAAGGTCCAGCGCGATGAGCAGCCCGGTTTCTTCCTTGCGTATTCTGCCCGCCGAAATCGAAATCGGCGCGGGGAAATTTCCCTCCAGCCCCGAAGGCGGGTTTGCCGACACGTTAAAAGGCGCGATGGAGGAAATCGGCGGCCTGGGTTCGCAGGCGGAAACCCGCGTGGCGGACGTGCTTGCCGGCAACGGCGCCGATGTGCACAGCGCGCTGATTGCGGTGGAAAAAGCCGACCTCTCCTTCCAACTCATGATGCAGGTGCGCAACAAGATCGTTTCCGCCTATCAGGAGATTTCGCGCATGCAGTTCTGAGCGCCGATTGGATCTTTCCGTAAATTCATAAAAAGCAATGGCCGACAATAAACCTCAATCCTTCGATGACGTGCTGCACCGCGTGGGAGAGTTCGCCCGGGGTTTGAGCTTCCAACAGCAATTGTTGCTGGTGGCGGGCGTGGTCCTGGTGGGTGGAACCCTGTGGGCCTTCGTCGCGCTCCTGGGCCAGCCGAAATACGTGACGCTCTATTCCGGACTGCGGCCCGAAGAAGCGCAAGCGCTGGGCGCGAAACTGGCGGCAAAAAATATTGTTCACCAGATTTCGCCCGACGGGGGCAGTGTGCTCGTCCCCGAAGACAAGCTCGATGCCAGCCGTCTCGAAACCGCCGCGGGCGGCCTGCCGCGCAGCGCGCGCATGGGATTTGAACTGTTCGACACTCCCAACTGGGCGGGCTCGGATTTCACGGAGAAAGTGAACTACCAGCGCGCGCTCGAAGGCGAACTGGAGCGCACCCTCGCAACTCTGAGCGAAGTCGACGCGGTCCGCGTGCATCTGGTGCTGCCCCAGGAATCGCTGTTTACCGAGCAGGAACACGCCGCCAAAGCTGCGGTGATTCTAAAGACGCGAAGCGGCCGCTTGTCGGAGCAGGCGCAGCAGGCCATTCCGCAGTTGGTAGCCAGCGCGGTCGACCGCCTGCGCCCGGAAAATGTTACCGTCGTCAACGCCGACAGCAACACACCGCTGGTGCACGCGCGTGGCGGAGCCAATGCCTTCGCTCCCGATGAAGAACTGGCCAAGACTCTGGTTCATACCCTCGAACCCGTGGTGGGCGCCGATCACGTGCGGGCCAGCGTGCATGTGGAATACGATCTCGGCACCAGCGAGGAGACACAGGAAACCTACGACCCCAAAACTCCCACAGCCCTGACCCAGGAACATTCCGAAGAAAGTTCGACCGGCGAAGCTCCCGCGGGAGTTCCGGGCACGGCCAGCAACGTTGCCGCCCCGACGGCGCCGACCGCGCCCGCTCCCGGCACCGCGAATGCGTCCTCGCTCGCGGCTTCCTCAGCCGAACATTCCAGCTCGCGTTCCGATTCGACTACGTACGCCATCAGCAAGAGCCTGCACCGCAGCGTGGAACCCGCCGGACGAGTGCGGCGGATCGCGGCCGCCGTGCTGGTGGATGATGCAATGGACGTGACCGAACAGGCCGGCAAGCGGACCACGACTCGGCGCAAGCGGACCGCCGACGAGATGAAAGAAATCGAACAACTGGCCCGCGCCGCCATTGGTGTGGATGCCAATCGCGGCGACGTGCTGGCGGTTGAGAATCTGTCTTTTCAGGAACTGCCGATCGAAGCTCCCGCGCCCCCGGGCAAAGCCGAGCACTGGCGGCGTATGATCGAGCCCTGGTCATGGTTATTGCGCTTCGCCGCACTGGCAGCCCTGTTCGCCGTAGTCTATGTGTTCATTTTGCGCCCGGTGAAGAAGCAAGCGCTAGAAGCTTTCCGTGAGTTGCCGGGAAAAGCCGCCCAGCGCAATCTTGCGCAATCCGGTGGCGGGGTCGTCCTCAGCCCGCTCGATGCCGCTGGACAGCCGCAGGCGGAAGGGCAGCGCGCCAACCAGCTCAAACGCATGCTGACCGATAAGGTCCGGGCGGAACCTGCGGCGGCGAGCCGCCTGGTCGAATCCTGGGTGCGCGAGGAGAAAGCCACGTGACCTCCGCACCCTCCACCGGGTTGCACAAGGCCGCCATCCTGATGGTGCTGCTCGGAGAAGATGCGGCCTGCGAAATTTATCGCCATCTGCCTCCCACCGAAGTGGAGCAGATCACGCATGCCATCGCCGCTCTCGATCACTTCAATCCCGCAACCGCGTTGCTGGTGCTTGAGGAGTTTCACCGTCTGGTGCTGACCGGCGACTACATCAGCCAGGGCGGAACTGAGTATGCCAACAAGTTGCTGGTAAAAGCCTTCGGCAAAGAAGGCGCCAGCGAGCTGTTGCGCCAGGTGTCGCAGGCCGCCGAAGGCAGCGGCACCCGGCTCGATTCCCTGCGCAAGTCCGATCCGCAGCAACTGGCGAAGTTTATCGAGGGCGAGCATCCTCAGACCATTGCGCTGATTCTGGCTCATCTCGAGGCCAAACAGGCTTCGACGGTGCTGATGAAGTTGCCTCCGGAGTTGAGAGCTGAACCCATCAAGCGTCTGGCGCAGTTGAAGCAGTTTTCTCCCGAGATGGCGCAGAGGGTCGCACTCGTACTGCACAAGCGTCTCGAAGCCTTGGGAGAGCAAAGCCGGCGCGCCTATGCCGGATTGCGCGGAGTAGCCGATCTGATGAATTGTCTCGATGTGGCCGTCGGCAAAACCATCCTCGAAAGCATCGAAGGCGAAGATCCCAAGCTGGCGCTTTCCATTCGCAACCTGATGTTCACCTTCGAAGATCTGCTGACCGTGCCCGAAACCGGTATCCGAGAAATCCTCGGCCAGATGGATAAAAAGACGCTGGCCACGGCCCTGCGCGGCGCCTCGGAAGAACTGAAGAATTATATCTTCAAGTCCATGTCATCGCGCGCGGTCGAGATGTTGAAAGAGGATATGGAAGTGCTGGGCCCGGTGAAATCAAAAGAAATCAACAAGGCTCAACTGGAAGCGGTTGCGGTGGCGCGCAAGCTGGAAGCCGAAGGGAAATTGAGCCTTGCTCCTGAGGGAGGAGAAGATGAGTTCGTCGCCTAGACCCGCGCCCCTACCTCCACAATCCCCGGCCCCAGCGTCGAAACCGGTTCTTGAAGCTTTTCCTTTCCCGTATGCCGAAGCCGCAGCGGCGGCGGGCGCGCGCAACTTTGTGCGGCCTTCCTATTCGTCCGCGGGCATGGGGTCGTCCGCACCTGATTCCCAGGCAAAAGAACGCGAGGCGCAGGTGCGCGAGTCCAGTCGCCAGCAGGCAGAAATCGAACTGCGCGCCAAGTTCGAAGAGCAACTCGCCCGCGACCGCTCCGCCATCGCGCAGGCTCTCACCGATTTTGCCCATGAGCGCGCCGCCTACTATCAGAAGATCGAAGAGGAGGCGGTGCGCCTGGCGCTGAGTATTGCGCGCAAAGTGTTGCACCGCGAAGCGCAAGTCGATCCCACAGCCCTCATGGGAATACTGCGCGTGGCGCTCGATCGAATCGAAGGCGCGACCGGCGTGGCGCTGGCGGTGCATCCGGAGAAGGCGGCGGCGTGGCGCAGTTACGTCTCCACCCAACTTAGAGCGAGCCAGTCACCGCAGATCGTCGAAGATGCCGCGCTCGCGCCTGATCAATGCCAGCTGCGAACTTCCATGGGAACCGCGGATCTGGGCCTCGAAATACAGCTCGCGGAAATTGAGCACGGCCTCATGGATCTATTGGCGGCCCGGCCGGCAGCCATCCCCGGAGCCACACGATGACCGCCGCGCCCAACGCACGAAATCCCTCCCTGGGGCCTTACTTCGCCCGGCTTGATTCTTTTCCGGCATTGCGCTGGCAGGGCCGCGTCACTCAGGTGGTTGGCCCGCTGGTCGAATCGCAAGGGCCGTTCTGTTCTGTGGGAGAAGTCTGCCAGATCACCGACTCGACTGGCCGGGTGCTGGCGGGTGAGATCGTCGGATTCCGCGACTCTACCGTGCTTTCGATGCCGGTGGAATCGCCGCGGGGAATCTGCTACGGAAATCTTGTCTCCGCATGGGGCGAGCGGCCGACGATTCGTGTCGGCGACGGATTGCTTGGGCGCGTAATCGACGGCAGCGGCCAGCCACTCGATTCTCTGGCGCCCTATCGCGGGTTCGAATACCGCGCCCTCGATGCTGCGCCTCCGTTGCCGCTCGCTCGGGTTCCGATTCGCGAGCCTCTCGGCTGCGGCATCCGTGCTATCGATGCATTCCTGACTTGCGGCCGGGGACAGCGGGTGGGCATTTTCGGAGGCAGCGGTGTGGGCAAGAGCACGCTCATCGGCATGATGGCGCGCAACACCGGCGCCGATCTGACCGTGCTTGGCCTGGTCGGCGAGCGCGGCCGCGAGGTCCGCGATTTTCTGGAAAACGCTTTAGGCGAGGCCGGATGCAGGCGCGCCTGCGTCGTGGTTTCCACCTCGGACCAATCTCCGCTGCAGCGCATTCGCGCGGCGCTGGCGGCCACTGCCGTGGCGGAATATTTCTGTGCCCAGGGCAAACAGGTTCTTCTCGTCGTCGATTCGCTGACCCGTCTCGCCATGGCACAACGCGAGATCGGACTCGCTGCTGGTGAGCCCCCCACCGCAAAAGGCTACACTCCCTCGTGCTTCACCATGCTGGCGCGTTTGATCGAACGCGCAGGGCGCTTCGGCGCGGGCAGCATCACCGCGTTTTATACCGTCCTGATGGAAGGCGACGACGAGCAAGACCCGCTGGTGGATGGAGCGCGCGCCCTGCTCGATGGCCACGTCATGCTTGATCGCCGCCTCGCCGTGCGCAGCCACTATCCTCCGATCGCCGTGCTCGACAGCGTAAGCCGGCTCATGTCCGCCGTCTGCGCGGCGCCTCACCTGCAAAAAGCGCAAACTTTACGCCGCCTGCTGGCTGCCTACTCCGCTTCGGAAGATCTGGTGCGCATCGGCGCATACCAGAAAGGCAGCGACTCGACTCTCGACAAAGCTCTCGCTCTGATTCCCGAACTCGATCAATTCCTGATGCAGAAACCCGGCGATGCAGCTCCGCTGGCGGAAACCATTCAGCGCCTGCTCACTCTTCCCGGCTGAGTACCACATCCCGAATCATGGCCTTCCATTTTCCGCTTCAAGCCCTGCTCCATTTTCGTGAAAGCATCGAGCACCAGCAGGAGTTGCGTCTGCGCGCCGCCAATCAGCTGGTATTGCGCGTGCGGCATCTGATCGACGGAGCGGAACAGCGTCGGCAGGAACTCCAATGTGCCCAACTCCAAGAATTAGGAGCGGGAACCACCGCCGCCGAACTGCGCTTCGGATCGCAGTGTCTGGCGGAACTGCAGCGTCACCGCCACGAACTCGAGCAGCAACTCGCCGCCGCTCAGCAAGCCTGCCGGCAGCAACGCGAAATCTTTCAGCAAGCCAAGCAAGCGCGGGAGACGCTCGAAGGCGTCCGCGATCGGCAACTCCTGCTCTATCGGAAAGAAGCGTTGCGGCGCGAGCAGCGAAATCTGGACGACCTGTATCTTTTGCGGCGGGAATATTTGCGGCGTGGCTAAAGTTTGCCGAGGCGCGTAGTTACACTTTGCCCAGCTCGGTCTTTCCAGCTTCTCCCTCTTCTTCGGCAAAATCTGGATTCACTTGAATCGACAGCGCTTGCTCGCGCTTCCATTTCTGCAGGAGGCGGCACTGCGGCTGGCGATCAGAATGCATAAGGGTGATCCGAGCCTTCTGCACATGATTGAAGGCGGTCTCCGTGAATCTGAACCTCGAATCCATTTCGAATCCCGTTGTCGCGATGCCCGCAAGGGCCTCGGTTGTTCCAACGACTTCAAGCACACGTGGATCCGGCGGATTTGAATCGGCCTTGACGGCCGCGCAAGCTCTATCCGCTACGCCCGAAACCGCAGCGGTGATCGCGCCAGCTAGCGGTTCGGCAGCGGAGAGCCCCGAAGCCGCGAATCAGCTCAACGGGCGACTCGCAGCTTCGGGGAATCCACCCGCAAAGAAAACGCCAACCAACAGCTCCGCCCTGGGTGTGTGTGCGGCGGGTGCGGCAAATCCTGTTCCGCAGAATTCTGCACCGGCGGTTCCAGTTCAGCCACCTCTGTCGCAAACGAACTCTCTAATGACTTCAGCTCTGACAGCCCTTCCCCAAACTTCCAGCTTCTCAACCGCAAACGCATTTGCCGTGTTGCAGGCTGATTCAAACGTGGCCCCGCAAAGCGCCGGCGGCGCTCACCCCTTCTCGAGCAGCAGTACAGCAGTCATCAGTTCACCCGCGAGTTTGTCGGCGAGCTTAATGAACCAACCGACCCCTGCGGCATCGAACCAGAACGGAGCCACAACATCCGCACAATCGATAACCGGTTTTGCAACTCCCGATCCATTCCCTTCCACCGTGCCGGCAAACATCACCGGCTCGGTTAACGGTCAGCAAGATTCCAATATCGGCGCCCAGACTGGCGCTGTTGCTGCTTCGACTCTTTCTGCTGCAACTTTCTCCTCCACAACTTTCACGCCCGACCCTACAACGACCGCAGCGCATTGGGGGAGCGCAATTAGCGATCAACAGCAAAATGTTCCCGACTCCGGTGGTGAGGAACCTGGCGCCGCAAACAGCCGCGACGCGACATTCTCTGCTGCGAATCTCCGCGTCGCTCAAGCCGACGCTTCAAGCGCGGTGGAATCCCATAGTGTGCTCCCCGCTGATCCCTCAGTGCAGGCCGAGAGCGTGAATCCGCTTCCTGCAATGCCCAACAACAACGGACAAGTGAATGCCAACCCAATCTCCGCGGCCATCGATTTGAATGCATTAGCCCCGGCAGAAGCGGCAAAGACATCGTCGCGATTCTACTCGTCGAAAAATCAGTCTTCCATCGCCTCTCCACAAACTCGCGGATCGAGCAGCACCCCGGCGTCCGAATCGACTTCTGCCTCAACGGCATCGGACCTAGGCACAATCCAGCCACCATCGAACCAGACGCCATTTTCAGTTTTCTTTTCCGCTCCCGGGCCCGGCACCGAAGCCGCAGCTTCCACTTTGCCGAAGTTGATTCTGCCGGTTACCAGTTCGGCGATTCGCGACACGCACTCGGTCGGCTCCGACCCAACCGGCGCAATTTCGCAGACCACCCCGTCGCCAGCGGGGAACAATGCCACGCACAATGTCCCTCCGCAGACTACTCGAGGCGCCTCCATCGCAACTGAATCTGGGAGCCCGCAGGCGGGCGCGCCTTCCCGCCACGATCCGGATACGTCCGCTGCGGCCGTACAAGCGGCGGCGCAAAATGTCAGCGCGCCAACCTCCGCGCCACCGGTCGCAACCACGCTCCCGCTGAGCACGCCTCCCGTTCCCGATGCGTTGCCCAAAGCAAATACGCTCCCTGGGCCTGACCCGGCCACCGCGTTCCCAACCTCTCCCGAAATCCTGCCAAAGGCAATTGCTGGCCCGGTGCAAATGGCGCAACTGATCAATCGCGTTGACCTTTCAGAAATGCGGATTGGAATGAACACTGCCGCTTTCGGCAGCGTCGAGGTTCACACCATCATTCACGCCAACGATGTAGGACTGGTGATCGGAAGCGAAAAGGGAGATTTGCGCACTCTCTTGCAAAACGATCTGCCGGCCATCGCCAACACTCTGCAAGAACAAAACCTGCGGCTGCACACCGTGAACTTTATGCAGGGGTTTGCCTTTTCGAACAACGCTTCCGGTGGAGGAGATTCGCAACCGCGTCCTTTCACTTCAGCGCGCGCTTCCTCAAGTTCTGCATTACCTGAGGCGCCAACGAACGATTTCACAGAGCCGCCGCCGGCCGAAAATTTCGACGGCGGAAGTCTCAGCATTCTTGCTTGATGAAGGAGAACACTTTCATGAACTCCACTCCGATTGCCGCCACAACTCCCGCCGCCAGCACGCCGCCGGCATCGACCAGCGGGCTGCCTAGCGGACAGACTCTGAACAACATGTTTCTGCAACTGCTAGTCGCGCAATTGCAGAATCAGGATCCGACCAGTCCGCTCGATCCCTCGCAGTTCGTCGGACAGCTAGCCCAGTTTAGCGAACTCAGCGAAGTGACTTCCATCTACACCTTGCTGCAGGGAGTCGTTCCAACGAAGACCGGTGCAGCCGCAGGGGGAACTGCCACTCCGCAGAATGCCGCTGCTTCGTCTGCCGCGAACTCTGCCCTGCCAGCGGCGGCTTCTGCTGTTTCCGCCTTGCCTGCGGCGGCTTCTTCTCCCATAACGAGCTTGCCAGACTTTACCAGTCCGTCCTTATCCGCCCTTGCCGGCAAAATTAAAGGAGCATTCTAATGCCTGATTTTTCAATTCCACTTTCCGGATTGACCGCTGAATCCACAGCACTCTCCGCCATCGCCAACAACCTCTCCAACCAGAACACCACCGGATATAAAGACACCAGCGTGTTGTTCACTGACTTGTTCTATCAGAGCCTGGGGACGACCGGTTCGGGCGATCCAATCCAGGTCGGCGCCGGCACGCAGGTTGGTTCGATGCCCTCGTTATTCACCCAGGGCAGTGTGAGCGCCACCGGAGTGCCCACAGACGTGGCCATCCAGGGCACCGGATTTTTCGCCGTACAAAACGCCAACGGCGTCATCGATTACACCCGGGCAGGCGATTTTTCCGTCGACAAAAATAACTACCTCGTCACCAGCGAAGGCCAGCAGGTTCTCGGCTATCCCGCGGTCAATGGAGTCGTCCAGACCGGAGCCGGCATCGCGCCTCTGCAACTTGGCGCGGGCACGATCAGTCCGCCATCGGCCACCGGCAATGTCGAGTTGACCACCAATCTCGACGCCGCGGCTGGCGTCGGAGCCACATACTCCACGCCCGTCACCATCTACGACTCGCTCGGAGGGGCTCACACTTTGACCTATGACTTCACCAACACCGGTCCCAACACGTGGAGCTACAGCCTCAACATCCCTCCCGCGGATCTCAACGCGGTGAACGGTGTCGCGCCCACCGGGGTTCTTGCCAGCGGCACGCTGACCTTCGATGGAAGTGGAGCGTTGATTGGCACCGCCGGAGGCGCAGGAACTGCGGCCTACGGTGCGACGAACGCAGGAAACGGAACCATCTCGGGATTGGGAACCAATGCAGCCACCGTCGCCCAGACCATCACCATCACGGCCACCAGCGCAACTACTTTTTCCGTAGTGGGCTCCGTTTCCGGAGCGCTGGGAACGGCCACCGTGGGTACTCCCTTCACCTCGGGCCAACTCGACTTCACGATTGCGCCAGGATCGAAGGATTTCGCGACCGGAGATACAATCACCGTCCCCACGACTCCCCTCACTCTCGGCAACCTTACCGCGATTCCCGTCACCGGCTTCGCCGATGGAGCCACCAATCAAACCTTCAACTGGAATGTGCTCAGCGGAAGTTCCGCTGTACTCACCCAGGTTGCCGCGTCCAGCACCACCTCCTCGATTGGGCAGGACGGTAGCAGCAGCGGCTCGCTGGCCAATTTCACCATCGGTTCCGACGGAACTATCACCGGCTCGTTCACCAACGGCAAGACGCAAGCCCTGGGACAATTGGCGCTAGCTAACTTCGCCAACCAGAATGGGCTCCAACTCAACGGCAGCACCGATTTCACACCCACCTTGGCGTCCGGCCCAGCCGTGGTTGGGGTTCCGGGAGCGGGAGGCCTCGGCACCCTTTCCGGAGGATCGCTGGAATTGTCGAATGTGGACATCGCCACCGAATTCGCCAGCCTTATCGTCGCGCAACGCGGGTTCGAAGCCGATGCCAAAGCTGTCACCACCTTTGATCAGATCACGCAGGATACGATCGCGCTCAAACAGTAAATGATTCGCCACTCTGTGGGTTGGCTTTGTCTCCGGCGACGCACCTTGCCGCCGGAGACGAAGTCATTTTTTGGCAAGAGAATTCTCATGAAAAGTCTCTTGCCAATCTCCAGATTCTCCACAGGCAATCCTCCACCATCCCTCGGATAACGTCGGCGAAAATTGCCTATCTGTTGACGTGCAGACAGTTGGTGCTGTGTCGCAAGGCTCTATGTCAAGCCCTCCCTTTCGTGCGCCTCTTCGGACTCAAGATTGCTTTTTCGTTAGCGCATGTCCATCGCACCCAACGCAAAGGCAGGATCGTCCAGTCGAATGGGGACCGCACTCTTCGTGCTGGCGGCAGTGTTGCTGGCGCTGGCAGTGTGGTTCTGGAGCGCGCAGCGCACCGGAACTGCTGTTTCTGCGGTTGGCGGCCGGGTGAAAAGTTCTCTGCACCTTGAGACGTTCGTTCTGAACCTCGCTGACCGCGACCAGCGGTCTTATTTGCGAGTGGGCATCGACCTCGGGCTGGGACGGGAGATGGGTAAAGCAGAAGACGCACCGCCCCTCGGCGAGGTGCGGGACGTCATCCTCGGCGTGCTCGCCCAGGCGCGAGTCGACGAACTGCTCACCACCAACGGCAAAGCCAAGCTGAAGGATGACTTGCTGCATGCGCTGCAGGAACGCGTGCCGGCGCTCGAGGTTGAGGAAGTTTATTTCACCGAATTTCTGATTCAGCGCTGAGGCGGTGAATCGAACAGGAGCGAAACCATGGCAGCACAAGCCAGTCCAGCCCAGGCCTTGCAGGCGTCCGCCGGAACGTTGACGGCGGCTCATCCCAATGCGCAAGCGGGGCCGGAACGTGCAGAGCAGGATGCGCGCTGGGCTCCCGTCCTCGGACTGCCTTGCGAACTTCTCGTTGACCTCGCCGTGCCCGGTTTCAAGATTGCCGATCTTTTGCAATTGCACGCAGGCTCACTTGTAAATGCGCACTGGCGCGTGGGTCACGATATTCCCCTGCGTTTGAACGGAACGCTGATCGGCTGGAGTGACCTTGAGGTGATGGGCAACCGTCTGGCTGTGCGTCTGACGGAGCTGGCTTGATGCGGGGACACGGCGAAATCTCATGACAACTCACACAATGCAAATTTCGGCGAGCCCGTTTTGGACGCGCATGATCGGTTTCTGGGAGCGTGTGCTCCGGCTCAGCCGCCGTGCTCCCAAGAGGCTGCGCCTGTGTGAGAGTCTGGCGCTCGGCGAACGCCGTTTCGTCGCTGTGGTCGAGTTCGAATCCACACGCTTCCTCGTCGGGGGAACGCCTTCGTCGCTCGTGCTTTTGTCGAGGCTCTCCAATATCGATGAACAAGAAAACGACACAGCCGCCAGAAAGCTCGCGGGAGAGTCGCGAACATGTTGACCGCCAACCCACTGGCCCACGCGTTGACGCAATCCGTTTTCCCGCGCGCACTTTTTCCGCACGCCGCCACTCTGGCGGCCTGGATCTTGCGGCCGCAGCATCGCGCCGCTGGCCTCAATTGGGCCGCTCCCGGAGGCGCCGGCGGCTCGGTGCCGTGGAATATCGTCGTTTTGCTCAGCCTGCTGACGCTGCTGCCCGCGCTGCTGGTGGCAGTGACTCCGTTCACGCGCTTGCTGATCGTATTTCACTTCCTGCGCCAGGCCCTGGGCACGCAGACTGCGCCCAGCAACCAGACCCTCATCGGGCTGTCGCTGGTGCTGACTTATTTTCTGATGCAACCGGTGGGCACCGCGATTTACCAGGCGGCGGTGGTGCCGTTTCAGCGCGGGCAAGTGGATGCTTTGGCCGCCGTCGAACTGGGCGCGCCGCCTCTGCGCCACTTCATGCTCAAGTATGCCCGCGAAAAAGATCTGGCGCTGTTTCTCGAACTGGCGCAGGCCCCCCGTCCCGCCCGCCCCGACGATGTCCCCATGCGCGTGGTCTTGCCGGCCTATATCGTCTCCGAACTAAAAACCGGATTCCAGATTGGCGTGGCGCTGTTTCTTCCCTTTCTAGTGATCGATCTGGTCGTGGCTGCGGTCACCACTTCGATCGGCATGATGCAGTTGCCGCCGGTCATTATTTCGACCCCGCTCAAGATTCTGCTGTTCGTGATGGTCGATGGCTGGAACCTGCTGGTGGGGTCGCTGATGAAAAGTTTTACGTGAAAGACATCTGGAGGAATGACTCATGGGATCGGATCAGATCGTAGCGTTGTTGCGGCACACCATCGAGACCGCTTTATGGATGGGTGCGCCTTTGCTCATCGCAGCGGTGGTCGTGGGCTTACTCATCAATGTGGTGCAGGTGCTGACCTCTTTGCAGGACATGACGGTCTCGACCGTGCCCCGGCTGGCTGCCGTGGCTGCGGCGGTGCTGGTGCTGATGCCCTGGATGGTGCGCCGCATCTCGATGTTTACGCTGCAGCTTTTTTCCGACTTCCATCCCTTCGTGCGTTGAAGAGAGATACGTAGCGGTGGACGCCTTCGTCCGCCTAACGGGCACTAAGCGGTTCGAAAACATGATCGCCGAATTCCATCTCGACGCATTGCTGGCGGGCGCGGTATTTACCGGCGCACGGGTTTCCGGACTGATGGTGTTCTGTCCTTTTCTCGGCAGCGACGCGGTTCCCATGCCGGTGAAGGCCGGGTTGACCCTGCTGCTTACGGTGGTTCTGCACCCGCTGCACGGTTCCGCAATGCTGATGCCCGAACCGTGGCAATGGGCGCAAGTCGCGCTCGGCGAAGCCATGATTGGGCTGGTACTCGGGCTGGTGGCGAACTTTCTTTTTGAAGCGGCCTTAATGGCGGGCCAGGTTCTTGGAGTGCAGATCGGCTACTCACTCGCCAACGTGTTTAACCCCGACACCAACGCGGATACGCCCGTGCTCTCGCAGTTTCATCAGCTGGCCGTGCTGCTGATTTTTCTGCAACTCGATGTTCACCACTGGCTGCTGCGGGCTCTGGCGCGCAGCTTTGCCTACCTTCCGCCCGGCGGCGGCACGATGACGCTGGCTGCGGTTGGCGGACTTCTCCACGCTGCTGGAGGAATTTTTCTGGTCGGCGTGCAGATCGCCGCACCCTCGCTGGGAGCCACGCTGGTCGCCGACATGGCATTGGGATTTCTGGGCAAAGCTTCCCCCCAGCTACCTGTTCTGTTCATCGGTCTTGCGGTGAAGAACCTGGTGGGCCTCACGGTATTGATTGCGGCCATGGCTTACTGGCCGCGCGTTTTCAACCAGCAGTTTGCTCAAGCCATGCAGACCGCCGAGCGGCTGCTGCATTTGGCGCGGTGAGTTCGGAGCCGTCCGCTGCGAGTCGCGAACCAGAGACTCCTGACTCTCGTGCCAGTGAGAAAGGTGAAAGCAAGGAACTCGGAACTCGGAATTAAGCCGCGAAGCTTCAGGCTCGCAGCTCAAGAACAATCATGGCCGACCAGAACAAGACCGAGAAAGCTTCTCCGCGCCGCCGCCAAAAAGCGCGCGAGCAGGGACAAGTCGCGCGCAGCCGCGATCTCACCGCCGGCCTGGGAGCGATGACCGCCGTAGTTTTTTGCGCCTGGCAAATGCCTGCCTTCGCCGCGCAATGGAAAGGCCTGCTGCGCCAGGAACTCGAAGCGGCGGCGACGCACCCCGATCAACTGGTTCCCGTATGGCGCAACGCCTGGCCGGTGTTTCGCGGCGTGGCCCTCGCGGCCGGACTGAGTTGGCTGGTGGCAACTGCCGGTGGGCTCGCACAAGGCGGGTTGGTGTTCGCTCCCTCGGCGCTGGCGCCCAACTGGAAGCGTCTCGATCCCGCCAGCCATTTCGAACAGCTGTTTTCACTCGCCGCCTTGAGCCGCCTGCTGAAGTCGCTGTTGCCGACCGCCGTGATTGTCTATTTCGCTGTGGCCGTGATGGCTCGGGATTGGCCGCATCTTCCTGCCTTGCTGCATGCCGGCCGTACGGCGCTGGCGGCGTTCGCTACCGGCCGGATGTACGAAGTGGCGTGGAAAGGTTCTCTGGTTCTTCTGGCGTGGTCGGCGGCGGATTATTTTCTCGAGCGCCAGCGCCACGAAAACCAGTTGAAGATGAGCCGCCAGGATCAGAAAGATGAGTTCAAGGAGATGGAAGGGCATCCCGCGGTCAAGCAGCGCATTCGCCGCTTGCAGCGCCAGACCCGGCGCCGCCGCATGTTGAAGGACGTGGAGCGGGCCGCAGTCGTAATCACCAATCCCACCGAGTTCGCCATCGCCCTGGAATACCGCATGGAAATGGATGCGCCCGTCGTAGTCGCCAAAGGACGCAACCTGCTGGCAGCACAGATCAAGGAAATCGCCCGCTGGAAAAATATTCCCCTGGTAGAGAATGTGCCTCTGGCGCACGCCCTGTATCGCGCGACCGAAGTGGGCCAGGCCATTCCGCCCAAGCTCTACGCCGTAGTCGCCGAAATTCTGGCGGCAATCTGGCGCGCCCAAACCCTGGCGATGGCTCAAGCCACAGCGCGCGCCCGGCAAACCGAACCCGCCGCCACCGCGGCGCGCAGGAACTGACTGAATGGCCTCGAATTCCACGCTCGCGCTTCCCGCCTCCGCTTCGCAGCCGAAAAACTCCATCGCGGAGTGGATCATGCCGATCGCAGCCGTCGGCCTGATCTTTGTCATGCTGGTGCCGCTGCCGAGCCTGCTGCTCGATATTTTTCTGGCGCTCAGCCTGACCGTCAGCGTGCTGGTGCTGCTCTCCGCCATTCAGATCCTGCGCCCCTCGCAGTTCTCCGTCTTCCCCAGCCTTTTGCTTTTGCTGACGTTGTTTCGACTGTCGCTGAACCTGGCCTCCAGCCGCCGCATTCTGCTACACGGCAACGAGGGCGCCGGGGCTGCGGGACATGTCATCGAGGCGTTTGGCCAGTTCGTGGTTGGCGGCAACTACGTGGTTGGCTTCGTGCTCTTCGTGGCCTTGATCGCGATTCAATATCTGGTGGTCGCGCATGGCGCGGTGCGTACGGCGGAGGTCACAGCGCGCTTCACCCTCGATGCCATGCCCGGCAAGCAGATGGCGATCGATGCCGACCTGAATGCCGGGCTGATCAATGAATCTCAGGCCCGCATCCGCCGCGAACAGATTGCCCACGACGCCGAATTCTACGGCGCGATGGATGGCGCGGCCCGCTTCAATCAGCGAGACGCCATTGCCACCATCCTGATCACCGCCATCAACATCATCGCCGGATTCCTGATCGGCGTCTTCCAACTCGATATTCCCTTCCGCGAGGCTCTGAAAACCTACACCGTGCTCACCGTCGGCGATGGGCTGGTCACCATGATCCCCTCGCTTCTGGTCTCAATGGCCGGCGGCATCGTGGTGACCCGCGCATCTTCCGACACATCGCTTTCGGTGGACGTGGGAAAACAAGTTCTTTCACGCCGCCGTCCGCTCCTGATTGCCGCGGGCGTGATGCTGACGCTGGCTGCGATCCCTGGCCTGCCCAAGTTCTCTTTTTTTCTGCTGGCTGCCGGAACCGCATTTCTCGCCTGGCGCGCACCGAAGTTCAGCGAAGAACCTCCAACCGCCGCGGCTGCGGCCGCTGCTGCAGGAGAAAAGAAGCCGGCACAGGATTCTGTCGAAGACCTGCTCAAGCTCGACGAGTTGAGTCTCGAGGTGGGCTATGGCCTGGTGGCGCTGGTCGACAAGAACCAGGGTGGCCAGCTTCTTGCCCGGGTGCGCGCGCTGCGGCAAAATCTGGCCCAGCAACTGGGCTTCATCGTTCCGCCGGTACACATCACCGACAACGTGCGCCTGAAGCCGAAAGAGTATGCGATCGCTTTACGGGGCGTCGAGATCACGCGCTGGGAACTTTATCAGGACAACCTGCTGGCCATCAGCTCGGAAGGTACGCCCCGCCCGCTCGCGGGCGTGCCCACCAAAGAGCCCGCCTTCGGCGTCGCCGCGCTGTGGATTCCGGCCGCGCTGCAGAATCAGGCCCTGGCTTCCGGCTACGCCGTGGTTGATCAGACTTCTGTGTTAGCCACGCATCTTGCGGAAGTGGTAAAGCAGCACGCTCACGAATTGCTCACTCGCCAGGAAACCAAGCGCCTGCTCGACCGTCTGGGCGACAGCCATCC
Source organism: uncultured Acidobacteriaceae bacterium (assembly GCA_963715875.1). GTDB lineage: Bacteria > Acidobacteriota > Terriglobia > Terriglobales > Acidobacteriaceae > Sulfotelmatobacter. The sequence continues at coordinate 948,662 of OY970281.1, forward strand.
CAAGCTGGTCGAAGAGCTGGTTCCGAAAGTGATGAGCCTCGGCGAGGTGCAGAAGACTCTGCAACAACTCTTGCGCGAGCAGGTCTCGATTCGCGATCTATCCACCATCCTCGAAACCCTGCTCGACCTTGCGCCCGTCAGCAAGAATCCCGTGCTGCTGGTTGAGGCTGCGCGCCAGGCTCTGGCCCGCGCTCTGGTCCACCCCCTACTCACCGATACCGGAGGCTTGCGCGTGGTCACGCTCGACCGCACCTTGGAGGAAGAGCTGGGCCGGGCCTTTGGCGGGCCGATCGCGCCTGGGACGACGGGGCTGCAGCCTCCGTTTGCGCGCCGCATCCTCGATGGCTTGCGCCGTCTGGCCGGCGATCAGGTTGCGGTGGCGAGCCCGGTGCTGCTCTGTTCCACGCCGGCGCGTTACCACTTGAAGCGGCTGCTCGAACCTTTTTTGCCCAAGGTGGTTGTGCTTTCTCCGCTGGAGGTGCCTCCGGTGGTCGAGGTGCAATCGCTCGGAGTTTTGCGTTGATGAAGTCTTTACGCCGGTGAGCCGGCAACCGGAAGACGAAGGAGTGGTGAAGCGGGCAGTCGAAGAGAGAAATGAGAACGCATTATGAACAAAAATACGGCGGAAGCCTATACCAGTTGGCAAGACAAAGAAGAGCGGGATCGCATCCTGCTCGAACAGTTGCCCCAGGTGCGCTATCTGGCGCGCCGCATACACGAGCGTCTGCCGCGGCACGTGCCGCTGGAGGACATGGTCCATGCCGGCGTCATTGGACTGATCGATGCGCTCAACAAGTTTGACCATTCCAAACACGTGCAGTTTGGCTCCTACGCCAAGTTCCGCATCCGGGGGGCGATTCTCGACAGCCTGCGTGAAATGGATTGGGGACCGCGCGAGTTGCGCCGCAAGGCGCGCCGGGTCGAAGAAGCGCAGCGCAAACTCAGTCTGACTTTGAGCCGGGCTCCCACGGAACTCGAAGTTGCGGCGGAGCTCAACCTCGAGTTGCGCGAATTTCAGCAACTCCTGACCGAACTCGACGGTCTGGAGGTGGGCAGCCTTCACCTCGAGTCGCCCTGGGATGGCAAGGATGAAGATCTCTGCGACTACCTTCCCAGCGCGCCGGAAGATACTCCATTTTTCCGCTGCATGCGTTCCGAGATGAAAGAGTTGCTGGCGCGCGCCGTCGCCGATCTGCCGGAGAAAGAGCAGCAGGTGCTGGCCTTGTACTACTTCGAGGAACTCACCATGAAAGAGGTGGGTGCGGTTTTAGGAATTGGCGAGTCTCGCGTCTCGCAGATTCATTCCCTTGCCGTGGTGCGTTTGCGGGTGCGTTTGAAAGAGCTGATGGACACGGAAAAGCCCGCGGCGCGGGCAGCACAGGCGGGCGCGCCCTGAACGAGACCATCCTTACAACCCCGGCATTGGCCAAACTCTAGACAACTTCCTAACTGCGCGAGGCAGCAAACATGTTGCAGAACGAATTAAATCAGGAACAAATCGATGCCATGGTGCGAGCTGCGCGCACCGGCGGAGCAGTCGAGGCGAGCTTGGCGAAAGAACCCAAGGTCGAACTCTGGGACCCGCGCCGCGCCGGCCAGATCGGCCGCGAACAATTGCAGTCCATCACCCAGCTTCACGAAGGTTTTGCCCGCAGCCTCACCCACGCGCTCGGAGCCTACTTGCGCGTGGTCTTTGCCGCCACCCTGGTTTCCGCCGAACACCTGACCTACCGCGAATTTCTGCAGCGGATTCCGGAAACCACCTACCTCGCCTCCTGCAAACTCGAGCCCATGGGTGTCAGTGGCGCGCTGCAGCTCGATTTGAAGGTAATTTTTCCTATCCTCGATCTGCTGCTGGGCGGCGAGGGCAACGGTCTGGCCGCCACGCGCGAGATCACCGAGATCGAAGAGCAGATTGTCGAAACCGTTGCCCGCATCGTGTGCCGCGAGTTAGGCACGGCCTGGCAGGCAGTGAATCTTGAAGTGGGATTCGAGCAGCGCATCGAGGCCGCGGAAGCTCAACGTCTGTTGCTGCCCGACGAAAAAATGCTTTCGCTGAGTTTTGAAATTGCCATGCTCGAAGTGCGTGGAGGATTGAATTTCGCACTTCCGGTTTCAGTTTCGAATGCCCTGCTGCGCAAGATTTCCGGGAAGCGCAACGAGCGCCGTCCCCAGGGTCACGGCGAGTGGCGCGAACAGATCAAGCGCCTTCTGCTGGAATGTCCTTTCCCTCTCGAGTTGGGAGTCAATGAGTTGCGCGCTCCGGTCGCCGAACTGCGCCACCTCGAGCCCGGCCAGTTGCTCTCGCTCCATCGCAGCGCAGCCCAGCCAGCCTCGCTGCTGGTGGCGGGAGTAGAAATGTTTCGTGCCGCTCCCGCCCGCTGTGGAGACGCGCGCGCTGCCCAGGTTCTCGCGGTACCGGTGCAAGCTCAGGCGCCAATTCAAGGGATTCCACTTCAGGAGGCGAAGTCATGACGGATGCAGCCGCTCCCGCCCCACAAACCGAGTCCTCCGAACTTCTCCAGCTTTGGAGCGACAGCTTTTCTCAAGTGCTGGGACAAATTGCCGGCTCCCCCGTCGCGTGCGCCGTCGAAGTTCAGCCAACCTCCGATGCTGCACCCGCTGCCGAAAGCGATCTGTGGATCGTGGTCACGCTCTCCGGATCCTTGCGCGGGGAAATGACCGTGCGCCTGGCCCCGGCAACCACGCTTGGCCTTGCGCAGATTTTTATGAGTGAGGCACCGACGCCGGGTATCGATCCAACCGCCGACCATCGCGAAGCCGTGATCGAGCTTTTGCGCCAGGTTTCCGGCATCGTTTCCACCGCCTCCAAGGCGCGCTGGGGTGAAGTGCAATTACGCGTGGAGCAGGTTGCCGCGACGCCCTCCTGGCCTGCGGCGGCAACATTCCTTCTGCAAGCTGGCGAGTCTGGCCCTGCTCGGATGACACTCGAATTCAGCTTGAGCGCAGCGTTGATCGCAGAGCTGAAGACGGCGGAGCTGAAGACGGCCGAACTGAAAACGGGGAAAGCCGAACCTCTCCCGGCTTCCGCTGGGCCTGCCGCAAATTCGACCGACATTTCCCCGTCCGCTCCACTCTCCGCTGCGTCGCCGGACTCGGCGCAAGCCCCCGGCGCGCTCGACATGTTGATGGATGTGCATCTGGCCATGACTTTGCGCTTCGGAGCCCGTGTCCTGCTATTGCGCGAAGTGCTCGACCTCAGTCCCGGCGCCGTCGTCGAACTCGACCGAAAAGTGCAGGAGACCGTCGAACTTCTGCTCGACGGCAGGCTCGTCGCTCGCGGAGAACTGGTCGTCATCGACGGCAATTACGGCCTGCGCGTCACCGACGTCTCGCCACTCGCACCGGCTCGGCTGGCGGGATAGCGATGGCCACGAACTCTACCAGCGCGATGATCCTCCCCGAAATGGCGAACGGCCTTGCGACGCGCAAAATCAAGCAGAGTGCGCTAAGCGCCGCCTGGCATTCCTCGCTATCGGCGTGGCGTAGTTTTTGGAACCAACTGGCGCCGTGCTGTGCCTACAGCGGATGTCCCCACACTCGCAGTGCGTGGCGGCGCATGCGGCAGCACTCCGCAGTTCGAATGCAAGGTGCGCTCTATTGCCAGCCTGCATGCATGGAAATGGGCCTTAAAGAAGCCTTGCGACGACTTCGTCCCAGCCAGCCAAAAACTGCTCTTGCCCCTCACAGAATTCCGCTCGGCCTCATTCTGCTCTCGAGGCAGCAACTCACCGCCGATCAGTTGCGCACGGCTCTTGCGGCTCAGCGCGACGCCGCTGCCCACGCTTCGGCCGCCGATGCCGGCTCAGACACAAGAAAAATCGGAGCCTGGCTGCAGCAACTCGGCTTCGTCACCGAACAGCAAATCACCGCCGCGCTGGCGCGACAGTGGTCTTGCCCCGTGCTGCGCAGCACTCCCACCGCTATCGCGGTCAACCGCCTTCCGTCGATTCCCTCGCTGTTGCTTGAGTCTTTTCACATGATCCCGGTCGAAGTGGTCGAATCCACCCGGACTCTGCTCATGGCCTTCAGCGAGCGCATCGATTTCACGGTGCTTTACGCCATCGAGCAGATGCTGGGCTATCACACCGAAGCCTGTCTGGTTTGCCCCAGCACCCTGCAAAAAAGCCTGCATTCGCTGGAGCGGCGCCGCGAAGCCACTGACGTCATTTTTGATTGCGTGCAGGACGTCGCCGAATGCGCCCGCATCATCGGCAACTACAGCGCGAAGGTACGAGCAATCGAAGTGCGCATCGCCGGCTGCGGAGATCACCTTTGGGTTCGCCTCGAGCGCCTCCGCCAGGAAGCCGTCACGCTGGTGCTGCGCACCTCGGCAAATTCTCAACTCTCGATTGAGCACCTGCGTGCCTAGGCAGATAAACATCTATCGAACGGCTGTAACGGGATAGTTTTTGGGTATAGGAATTCGCAGCGTGGAGCGGATCAGCTTTCCTCAGCCGCGCCCGCATTCGCCGTCTCTTCATCCCCGCGAATCAGCCCGAACTTCTTCAGCTTGTAGCGCAGCGCATCGCGGCTGATGTCGAGCAGTTTCGCGGCGTGGGTCTGATTTCCATTGGCCTGGCGCATCGCCAACTCGACCATCACGTGCTCAACCTCTTCCAAAGAAGTGCCGCCTTCAGGAATATAGAGTCTGGGAAGCATGCGGCCGTCAGGCAAGGTCTGGCCTCCGTCAGCGCCGGGAGAGGTTCGTTCGAATAGTGTCGGGCCACCCGATTCGCCAACTGAAAACGGCAGGTACACGGGCCGCAACATGGGCTCGTCTTCCAGAATCATGCCGCGCTCGATGGTGTTTTTCAATTCGCGCACGTTGCCCGGCCAGTTGTGGCTGAGGAGCAGGCGGCGGGTGGCGTCGGTGATGCCGCGAATCGATTTCTTGAACTGGCGGTTGTAGCGATCGATGAAGAAATCCACCAGCGGCATGATGTCGTCTTTGCGCTCTCGCAGCGGAGGAATAAAAATTGCGATGATGGCCAGGCGGTAGTACAAGTCCTGGCGAAATTCATTCTCACGCACCGCTTTTTCCAGATCGCGGTTCGAGGCCGCGATCACCCGCACGTTCACCTGCATGTCGCGAATGCCGCCGATGCGGCGAATCAACTGGTCTTCCAGAACGCGCAGCAGCTTGGCCTGCAGCAGAGGAGACAGTTCGCCGATCTCGTCGAGAAACAGCGTGCCCCCGTCGGCAGCCTCGAACAGGCCTTTCTTCATCTGCTTGGCGTCGGTGAATGCGCCCTTTTCGTGGCCGAAGAGTTCGGCCTCCATCAGCGTTTCGGGAATTGCCGAACAGTTGATGGCGACAAACGGTTTTTCCTGGCGCGTGCTCTCGTAGTGAATGGATTTCGCAATGAGATCTTTGCCCGTGCCGCTCTCACCCTGAATCAGGATGGTGGTCGCTTCGCTGGCTGCAACCTTGCGCACGAAGTTCATCAGCTCGATCATCTTCGATGACACGCTCACCACATTGCTGTAGCCGGAGCCGCGCCTCACCTCGCCACGCAGGGTTTGAACTTCGGTGCGCAGGCTCGTGGTCTCGAGCGCGTTCTTGATGGTGACGTGCAACTCCTCGAAATCAAGCGGCTTGCCGATGAAGTCGTAGGCTCCAAGCTTGAGTGCGGCCTTCACATCGTCCAGTTGCGGATCGGCCGTAATCATGATGACGGGAGGAGCCTCGCCATTTTTCTTCAACTGATCGAGCACTTCCAGACCGGTCAGATCGGGCATGCGCACGTCGAGCAACAGCAGATCGGGAGAGTCACGCTGCGCCAACTTGAGGCCAGGCTCGCCGGCCTCCGCCTCGATCACGTGATAGCCCCACTCCTCGCACTTCTGGCGAAGCGACCAGCGCACCAGGCGTTCGTCGTCCACGATGAGGATTTTGGCTGCGGGCATGCTTGGTTAGATTACTACGAAATGCGATTGGATACGCGCGCCGGGGCCTTGTCTGGGCAGACCCCGCGCGTCAAGGATAGTATCATTTTTGTATGTTTAGTTCGCGGGCCATCGGATTTGTGAGCAGTCCATATAAGAAGACGGGGGAGATCCCCAAAGGCTTCGGCGCCAAGCACGAAGCCGAGGGAGTGCTGAGGATTCTGCCGGAGTTTGAGGCGGGTCTTACGGATATCGAGGGCTTTTCGCACCTCTTTGTTCTATGGGAGTTCGACCGGTCATCGGATTTTGAATTGTTAGGGACGCCGCCCATCGATGACCGGCCGCATGGGGTATTTGCGACGCGATCCCCGCGGCGTCCGAACCCGATTGGGCTGACGGTGGTCGAACTGCTAGGCCGCGAAGGCGCGACCTTGCGCGTACGGGGAGTCGACATGCTGGATGAGACGCCGATCCTCGATATCAAGCCTTATCTGTCGAGCATCCCGGCTGAAAAGCTACGCCGGGGATGGGTGGCAGAGGCTGAGGCAAGGCGCAAGTAAGGCCGCACACTCGTTCGCAAAGCCGCGATCCCAAGCGGGGGGGGCCGCGCCGTTACACAGTCTGTGCGACGGGTTGCTCCACCGGTTCCAGCCGCGCCGTGAAGTGGCGCAGGAACGGTGCTTCGTACGTGAGCTTCATTCCCTGGATCTGCTTGCGCTTTTTCCACACTTCGAGAATGATCTCGACCACATAATCGATGTGGCTCTGGGTATAGACGCGGCGTGGAATCGCCAAGCGTACCAAATCCATTTTTGCCGCAGCGCCGAACATCAGCGAACCGATCTCCACCGATCGAATTCCGCCTGCCAGATACAGTTCCGCCGCCAGCGCGACGCCGGGAAATTGGTCAGGCGGAATGTGAGGCAGAAACGCCCGCGCGTCCAAATAGACAGCATGCCCGCCGGGTGGCTGGACGATGGGAACGCCTTGTTCTGCAATGTGGTTGCCGAGGTAGGCCGTCAACACGATGCGATAGCGCAGGTAGTCCTCTTGCAGAGCTTCCTGCAGGCCCACCGCAATTGCTTCGAGGTCGCGGCCTGCGAGGCCTCCATAAGTGGGATAGCCCTCGGTCAAAATCAGCAGATCTTTTTCCTGTTGCGCCAGCAAGTCGTCGTTGGTGCAGAGGAAGCCGCCAATGTTGGCCATGCCGTCCTTCTTCGCCGACATGGTGCAGCCATCGCCGTAACTGAACATTTCCTGGGCGATCTGCAGCGGAGTTTTGCTCTCATAACCGGGCTCACGCAACTTGATGAAGTAAGCATTCTCGGCGAAGCGGCAGGCATCGAAGTAAAGTGGAATCTTGTTGCGCCGGCAGACCTGGCTCACTTCGCGGGCGTTCTGCATCGATACGGGCTGGCCGCCTCCGGAATTGTTGGTCACCGTGAGCATCACCAGTGGAATCCGTTCGCGCCCGACGCGTTTGATCAACGCTTCCAGCGCGGGGACGTCCATATTTCCTTTGAACGGATGGATCACGTCCGGTTGCTTGCCTTCCGCAATCACCAGATCGACTGCTTCCGCCTTCACGAATTCCACGTTGGCGCGCGTCGTGTCGAAGTGCGTATTGTTGGGGACGACATCGCCGCTCTTGCACATCACTCCGAATAAAATGCGTTCCGCCGCGCGGCCCTGGTGCGTGGGGATCACGTGACGATAACCGAAAATCTCGCGAATGGATTCGCGAAAGTGATCGAAACTGCGGCTGCCGGCGTAGCTCTCATCGCCTTCCATGATTGCTGCCCATTGGTGCGTGGACATGGCGCCGGTGCCGGAGTCGGTGAGCAAGTCGATCAGCACATCGTCGGCGGGCAGCAGGAACAGATTGTAATGCGCGGCCCGCAACAGCTCTTCGCGCTCCTCCCGCGTGGTCCAGCGGATGGGTTCGACGCTCTTGATTCGAAAAGGCTCGATGATAGTCTTCGCCATGACACAGTTCTCCTGCATAAAGAATCCACCAAGAGGACGCCGCTTGCAGTGATGGGGATCACTCTCGGGTGGGATACGAGCGGTGTTTTTTTAGGAGGCTGCCTGGGCGGTTTGACGGCCAAACGGCAGCACGACTACAAACTTGCTCCCCTTGCCCACAACGCTGGTGACGTCGATGCGCCCGTGATGCTCTTCCACGATGCGGCGAGCCAGCGACAGGCCGAGCCCGGTGCCGTTGCCCTTAGTGGTGTAGAACGGCCGGAAAATATTGGGCAGGTGCTCGGGCAAAATGCCGCGCCCGGTGTCTGAAACTACGATCGCCGCAGCCTGATCGCGAGCCTCGATTTCTATCGTGACTCGCCCCGGTCCATCAATCGCCTGAATCGCGTTGAGCAGCAGGTTCAGAAGCATCTGGTGGATTTGATCGCTGTCGTGTTCAGTTTCTGGCAATTCCGCATTCTTGTTGAGCACGATCTCGATGGGTTTCGACAGGGCCTGCTGGCGCGCCAGCATCACCGCATGTTCGACGGTTGTGTTGAGGTCGCTGCGGCGGATTTCTGGGGGATGCGGTCGCGCTGTCTGCAGCAAGTCGGTGAGGATGTGGTTAATCTGCGCGATCTCAAGGCGGACATCTTTGACTACGGCGCGCGCAGGACTGGTCGCCGGCAGATCGCGGCTGATGATTTCCACCACCCCGGCAATTCCCGCCAGAGGATTGCGAATCTCATGGGCTAGGCCGGTCGCCAGTTCGCCCAGCGTGGCAAGATGTTCCGCGCGGGACATCTGAGTGTGATGCAGACGCTCGATTTCTTCGCGGCTTTCGCGCAACTGCGCCACCATGTGATTGAAGTTGCGGCCCAGGTCTCCGATCTCGTCGTTGCGCCGGGAAAAACTGACTGCTACGTTTAAATCCCCTTCGCCCAGCCGGGCAATTTTCTCCTGCAATTCAACCATGGGCCGTTGTACAAACCAGGCCAGCACAGCGATCAGGACTGCACAGATGGCGATAGCGCCGGCCCCTGCAACCACGAGTACGGCATGGCGCTCCGGATCGCGGAAGGAAACCGTTGCCAGAACGAACAACATCAAACCGATCAGCAACACCAGAGCGACGGGGCCTACCATCTTGAGTTGCCAGTTCACGCGCACCGAACTCGGTTTGGAATCCCAAGCGGTGCTCGCAGGCACTCGGTCGTCTGGCGTCACTTCAGGTTCAGTTTCCATTTGGATAAGCTCAGGCATACGAGTGCAATCCGGGGAGCAGATAAGTCACTCCGAAAAATGTGAACATGACGACCGCAAATCCGAGAATAGCAAAGTAGGCGGCCCGTCGTCCGCGCCATCCGCGGGTAATCCGCATATGCAGGTAGCCGGCATACACCAACCAGGTAATCGCGGCCCAGGTTTCTTTTGGATCCCAGCTCCAGTAAGAACCCCAGGTGCGATTAGCCCAGTAAGCGCCCGCCGCGATCATCAGGGTGAGTAGGGGGAAGGCGATCGCGATGGTCTTGTACGTAATCCGGTCGAGTTCGTCGGCGCTGGGCAGCATGCGCTCCAGGTCCTTGCGCCGCCACAACAGCAGCAGGTAAAGCAGCGATGCGAAAATCCCGCCTACCAGGCCCGCGAGAATGAATGGGCTGGCCGCCAGCGTAGTGGGGAACAGACCTTCAGCGTCGAGGGAACCGTAGTGTCCGTCGCGGGCGCGCAGAACGAAGAACGCCAGCGCCAGCACCTGCAGCAGGATACTAAGAAATACCGCCCGATTCGCCAGGTTGATGAAGGTTTGATCTTGCGTCCGGCGCCAGATTGCGTAAAGAACCAGCGGCGCGGCCACGGCAGCGAGCACCAGCACCAGCAGCCAACCGAGATCGGGAATCACCACAAAGAGCCGCACACCCTTGGCCACAAATACTTCCGACTTGCTTTCCGGATTCCACGCCACCACACTGAGTCCTCCCCATTTTTCAAAGCGGGTCAGGATTCCGGCATAGATGGCGATGACAAACAGGCTGGTCGCGCCCAGAAATACTTCCGTTTTTGTGTCGTCCTGAATCAGGAACATCATGGCCAATGCGAAACTCAACGCGCAGGCCGCATACGCCAGCATGGCCAGTGTGACGTGCACATGCAGCCACGTCGATTGCAGCGCAGGCACCAGCGGATGGACTTCAGTGCGCAGCAGTTGCATCAGCACGACGCCGACAATCGCCACCGGCATGGTCACGGTGCCGATCACCTTCACTCCATATTTCTTTTCTGCGATCAGGGTGAGCACTGCGATCGCCCACACGAACATGAGCAGCATCTCGTAGATGCTCGAAAATGGCGGATGGCCGGATTCATACCAGCGATACGCCACTGCTCCCGTGTTGGCCAGCAATCCCGCCCACGTTGCCAGTGAGGCATACCGAATGTACGCTGGAGTGCCGGTGATGCCGAATCCCAGATACAGAGTTCCAGCGCCCGAGTAAAAGATGAGCGCCGCGTACAGCAGGTTGGAGTCGTTGAGCAGGTTGCCGCTCTTGACTACGTTGAGAAATGCTATCAACAGCAGGAAAGCGACTCCCAGTCCCACCATCACGACCAGAGCTGTACCAGTTGCGGCTGGTTGGTGTTCGGCTCTTGCTACTCGCGCCATAAAAGAAATCCTCTCTTGCCGGGCCTTATTTTCCGGCGAACATAACAGGCGTTTCCGCGCCCGCCTCTGATTTGGAAACTTTGACTTCCGCCTGAATCTGTTCCACTAGCTTCAAGAAACGCTGCTCGAACATGTCTTTATTTTTGTTGGCGGTTCCGCCGATCCACAGGGCCAGCTGGCCGCGCTCATCGCGCACCGGCACCACCCAGATGCGTGAGTGGACCAGATAGAACACCACCGCCAGGCCCAGGCCGAGAAGAATAACGCCGGCCCAAACCGACCACTGTCCCGGCTCGTGCGAAACTTCGAGGCCGGTGAAGTATGCCATCTGCAAATCCTTGCCTCCGAATCCGTAAGGTGAGGCTGCATCCTCATCGACTCCGGGAATGGAAGGCAGCCACACGTTGATCGCCTTGCCGGTCTTTTTCGATTCGACCACCAGATGCGCCGCCGGATTTTCCAGTTCGTTCGATCGAGCCACGACGTGACCATCGCTCACTACATAGTCGGGAATGAACTCCGCCAGTTGCACCGAGGTGTCTGGATCCAGGGGTAGAGTCTCGCCCAGAGCGATGGTAATTTCCTTGGTCCCTTCGCCATTGCGTGGAGTCGCGGTCAGCAGCATGGTGTCGAGTTTCCCGGTCTTTCCGTAGCTCGCCTGATAAAAACGCACGCCGTTATAAACCAGGGGCTCGTTGACCATGATTTGTTTGCGCAGGACTACTTTTTCGTTCTCGAGGACGGAGAGATCGGACCACCAGCGTTTCGGAGAGCCGTCGGCGTAGTTTTCCTGACCCGCCCCGTCGCAGCGCACCGCAAAAGAAAGATTGCGGGCTTTGCCAGTTTGCGGCACGACCTGGCTCGACTGTTGTCCGCGGCTGAGGGTCACGAACCCGCGCCAACCATAAAGGGCATCGATATTAGCGCCTAGAAAAATGAGGAGCAGGCTGGCGTGAACGATGTATACGGCCATTTCAGAAAAACGATTGCGCTCTCCGAATAAAGAGAAGCTGTTCTCGCGCACGATGTGCTCAGGATGAAAGCCCGCCTTGTGCAGCGCGCGTTCCGCCGTACTCAAGGCTTTCTCTTCATCCGTATCGTTGATCGGGATTAAGGCATGAAGGGGGAGGGCCTTGCGAAAATTCTCATCAGGACTCTTATAAGGACGCGAATAGTATCGCCATGCATTGGGGAAGCGCTGGATCGAGGCCGCGATGATGCTAAGGCTTACCAGGCTCAACAACAGTACGAACCACCAGGCATGAAAGACGTCGGTCAGTCCCACTCCGTCGAGCAGGTGAAGCATCTGCGGCGAATAGGCCCGCACCATTTCATCCGGATCGGTCGCGGGGCGCTGCAGAATCACCGTCCCTGCCGCCGACAGGATCACGACCAGAATAAGGAGTATGACGCCGGTTTTGATCGCCGCCAGCGTTTGCCAGATTTTATGAGTTACAGACTGGGTTTTCGCAGCCATGTCTTTCCCCTTCCACGGAATGGAGAAAAGCACGTTTTCGACCAACAGAGTGAGTTGAGCCAAACGATTGAAACTAATGGGGATGTGCTATGCGGTCCGTCCAATGACACAAGCCAAGTGTGAGCCATATCACACAGCAACGTCGGGTTCTTCGGGGATTTCGCGCATCACAGATTCTCTTGGACTTTTCCCAATTCTTGGCGCAGGCTATGGGTTACCTTGCGTCATTTTGAACATCGCCATGGGGGAGAAACCCGCCATAGTGATGATTTTTTCAACAGGTTTGCCTTCCTGTGAGGGCCGGCCTGCGTTCCCAACTTATTTTGTTGCAATCTTTTGCAATCGATCGCCAGGCAAATTTCTGATTTGGGACAAAAGGCAAGATTCGTGCACAAGTCTTTCGAAAGGAATTCGGAGTGGCCGCGCAAATGTTGAAATCCATCCCAGGGAAAACGTACAGGCTGAATGCGCTCATTTGTTTCACCGCGGCCATGATGCTGGTCGGTCGGGCTTCCGCTGCCAAACATCCGGTCACACTTGACCCGAAGGCGGACCCCTCCACTTGCATCGCTTGCCACGAGGATAAAACAAAAGGAAAGTCGGTCCATTCGGCCATTGCGATGGGCTGCACCGCTTGCCACGAGATTCGCACCGTCAAAGATGTAACCCACATCAAGCTGATCACACCCACGCCCGCCGCGCTCTGCATTACCTGCCATGCCGACAAAAACGCCGCCGAAATAAAAGGTAAAGTTCATCCTCCGGCGGTACGCGACTGCCTGAAGTGCCACGATCCGCACGTTTCGGACAACAAGAATCAGTTATTGAAGCCCGCGTCGGGAGACGCAAAAGACAACCTCTGCCTCAGTTGCCACAAAATTGGAGTGGACGTTCCGGCCAAAGGCAGCCGCCACGCCGCCCTCGACATGGGTTGCGACACCTGCCATACCACCCACAAGACCGGAGAGATCGGCAAAGTCGAGTTCGACTTCCATCTCACCAAAGCGCCGCCCGCGCTTTGTCTGGATTGCCACGATGCCAAGAGTGCCGACCTGCAGAAGGCGCACCAGAATCAGCCCTTCGCCGCGGCCAACTGCATCAGCTGCCATGACCCCCATCAGTCGGCCAGTCCCAAGCTGATGGCAAAATTCCTGCATCCGCCTTTCGCGGACAAACAGTGCGACACCTGCCACGCTCCCGCCAAGGATGGCAAGGTCGTGCTGACGCAGCCCGACGCAAAATCGCTGTGCGTGGTCTGCCACTCCGACAAAGCCGAGCTGATCGAGAAGGCGAAAGTCCAGCATCCCGGCGCGGCCGGCGATTGCACCGACTGCCACAGTCCCCATGCCAGCAATCAACCAGGACTGCCCAAGACGAACGCCGTCGATATCTGCCTGGGATGCCACAGCGACCAGGCCGAGCAGTCGAAAAAGCATTATCTCCACCAGCCTGCATTCGTTCAGGGATGCGCCACCTGCCACACGCCCCACGGCGGTGACAACGACCATCTGCTGCGAGCCAAGGGGAATTCGCTCTGCCTCGAGTGCCACGGGCCCGATTCGACTCCGCAAAAGCTCGAAGCCGAGCATGTGCTCACAATTTTCGACGGCAAGGTGAAATTGCCGGAGGACTACTACCAGAAGAATAAGGTCGCAATCCTCCCCCTGCGCTTTGGACTGGGGCATCCCGTGGCCGGCCATCCGGTCGGTGACGTGATGAGTCTGACGGATATCACCAAGGTCAAGACGCACCTGGCGTGTCTGAGCTGCCATCAGCCGCACTCTTCGGCGCTGCCTGACCTTCTGGTGAAAGACCAGCAGAACAACATGGCCTTCTGCGATACCTGCCACAAGAATCGGACGAATATGCGGGAAACTACATCGGGGAACTAGTACAGGAGACAAGAATTATGTTCGCATTCCTACACAATACGAATCGCAAGGCGCTGGCGCCGGTGGCGCTCGTGATCCTGCTCGCTCTCGGCGTCGCTTCGCCCGCCGCTCACGGAGACAAGAAAAAGAAGACCGATACCCCTCCGCCCGCCGAGACGCCCAAGCTTGACATCGACAAGTCCAAGCTGGTTTGGCCCAATCCGCCAAACATCGCGCGCGTCCGCTGGCTCGACTACTACGCGGGCATGAAGATCGACCGCAGCGCTCCCGTCGTCACCAAGAAAAAGCAGGGTTGGATGGATCGCGTGGCCGGCGCCAAGCAGGAAGACAATGAAGATAAGCTCAAGACTTTTCCCTGGCAGCTTCTCGGCCCCTACGGCATCGCCATCGACTCCAAGGGACTCGTCTATGTGGCTGACCAGAAAGTCGGAGCCATCTTCATCTTTAATACAGAAACCCACGACGCCGAGTTGATCAAAAACGGCGCCGATGCCCATTTTGGCTGGATCAACGGCCTCGCCATTGACGATGCCGACCGCCTTTTTGTCTCCGACGGCAAGATGCATCGCATTCTCATCTTCAATCCCAAACGTGAAATCGAAGGCCAGATTGCCGAAGGATTGGTGGATCCCGTCGGACTGGCGATCGACAACGACAACCGTTTTCTCTATGTCGTCAACGAGCAACTCGACCAGGTCTTCGTCTACGATGCCGACACTCTTAAGCTGCTGCGCAAGATCGGAACCGCCGTGCCCCCGGCCAAGAAGCACAGTCTGATCACGCCGGGCGACTTCTCCGCACCCACCAACGTTGCGGTGGACGGGGATGGTACCGTCTACGTGACCGACACGCTCAACAGCCGCGTGGAAATCTTCGATGCCGATGGAAACTTCATCACCACCTTCGGCAAAGCCGGCGATGGTCCCGGATACCTCTTCCGTCCCAAAGGCATCGCCGTCGATTGCGATGGCCACATCTGGGTGGCCGATGAATATCAGGATCGCGTCCAGGTCTTCAACCGCGAAGGCCAACTGCTTACTTACATCGGAGACACCCACGCCAACGGCCCCGGTCAGTTTAAGGCTCTGGTAGGGGTCGCCATCGACAAGCAGAATCGCGTCTTCACCACCGAGCAATATCCCGGCCGGATGCAGATGTTCCGCTACATCACCGAAGATGAGGCAGGGAAGGAAAAGGCCAAGCGTGCCGCGGACTTGCAGAAGACCGTCGATGCCCGGCAGCCAGCGTCATCTTCGAGTGCGGCGCCGAAGCCCGACGCGCCAGCCACAAAACCCGATGCAACCGCTCCCGCACCGAAACCGGCCGCAGCACCTCCAAGCTAGAAATTAAGCCTGACGTGCCGGGGTACATATTCCTGTCATGCAGAGCGGAGGCGGGACGACCGGAGGGAGTTCCGGTGGAGTCGAAACCTGCCCTGAGCAGAGCCGAAGGGCATCCCTAGCAGCGCCACGGGTGAAGGTAGGGATTCTTCGACTCCGTGAGCGCTTCCGCTTCGCTCCGCGCTCACTCCGCTCAGAATGACAAAGCCCCCATCCAAGCCTCGAAGTTGACCCCGGTCACATCCGGTTGCGATGGCCGTCACTGACCGGATCGCCAAAAAATGTCAACTTGCCCGAGATGGGAGGCCACATGAAACCGAACTTGAGCAGTGTTGAAAAACGCCATACCGATCGTTCAACTTTTCATGGGTCTTTTCACCAACCCCATTGTGGCAGAAGGCCCAACTGGACACGGTCTATGCCATTCGTAACCTTGGGTGCGTGCCGCAGCTCATTAGTAAGTACTTATTTTGCAGCTACTTGCAAAATCGCCAAAGGGGCTGGGGCAGACTACGCACTTCGGTGACCCTCGTGCATCACCACCAGTGGAGATTCAAGTAGGGCTCGGAAAGCGATACATCAAGATTTCCGGAAACGCGGTAAAAGCAAGCAGTAGAAGTAAGGTTTCGAAAGCATTAATAAATCCTTAAGGAGAAACACAATGAAGAAGAGTCTGGTAATTACGCTGATGGTTCTGGCCCTGGCGAGTTTCGCCGTCGCCCAGATCGGCGCCCCGACGTCAGACGTCCTGGGCGCTCACCTTAACTACGGCCGTGGCTGCGCAGGCTGCCACGCACCTCACAGCGGCGCATGGGGCAACGGCGCCAACAAGTCTGGCGACACCACCGCCGGAGAGTCGATCCTCTGGGGCCAGGATGTGGGCGCTCTGTTCGGCAAGACCATCATCACCGGCAGCACCAACGGCTCGACTGGCTACACCGAAGTTCTGCCAGCCAACATGGCCGCTGGGACCCCTGATGTCAACGGCCTGCTGACTTGCCTTAGCTGCCATGACGGCAACTATGCCACCGGCGCAATGATGGCGAACCAGGTCTTTGAGACGCTGCCTCCCACTTACGGCACCTTCAACAAGATTCCCACCTTGATCGGCAACAACGGCGACGGCGCCGGCAGCTACCTCGCAACCCACCCGGTGGGCTTGAACGCCACCGTTGGTTGCGGCGGACCGTGGAACTGGGATTGCAGCGAGACCAACGGCAAAATCTCGATGACCGGCCCGAATTCTGCCGCATTCGTGAAGAACTACGGCTTCTTCGTGTCCACTTCGGCTTACAACAACACCGCTGTGGTTACTTGCACGACCTGCCACAATCAGCACATCATGAACGTCGTCAACGTCACTGCAACGAAGAGTGGCCTGACCCCTGGATACTACAAGACCATGTTCTTCATGGTCGGCCCCTACAATCCGGGCAGCGGCACCGCCGGATCCAACCAGACCGCGCAATTCTGCCGCCAGTGCCATGGTGGCGAAGCCAACGAGTCGAATGGAACCTACAGCATTCCGACGACCTTCTAATTGATGGTCGTTACAACGAGGGGAGAGGAAACAAACTCTCCCCTCTGTTTTTTGCAGACAGCAGACAGAGGACAAATTTATGAATCGCCAACTCTCAATACGCAACCTGGTTCTGGCAGCGCTAAGCCTGACGGGACTGGTTCTGGCAGGGCTTCTGCCGGTGGCCGCGCAACAGCTCGCGGTTTCTCACACCCCGACGGCTGCGGCGCAGCCCAAGTCGGCCACGCTATCTGAACCGACCGGCAAACCAGTGGCTCGGGTCAATGGAACTGTACTGACGGATCGGGACCTGCTGCGCGAGGAGTACTCCCTGTTCCCCTACGCCGCGCAGCACAATGGCCAGGTTCCTCCCGAGATGGAGCCGCAGATCCGCAAGGGCGCCCTGCAAATGCTGGTATTCGAAGAATTGGTGTACCAGGAAGCGGTGCGCCGCCAGCTGACTGTTGCCCCGGCGAAGCTGAAGAGCGCCGAAAAAGACTTCCATGGCCAGTTCAAGAGTTCGGCTGAATATCAGCAATTCCTGGCTTCCGAATTCAAAGGCTCCGAGAAAGCATTGGATGAGAAGATCAAGCGCTCGCTGCTGATCGATGCCATGCTGAAATCCGAAGTGGATGCCAAGTCGGCGGTTTCCGCAGCCGAGGCGAGAACCTTTTACGATAAGAATCCGGCCCGCTTCGAGTATGCCGAGGCCTTTGCCTTCCAGACCATCTCCTTCTTGCCTCCGGAGAAGCCCACCCCGGACAATTTGAAGGAAGAACGCAAGCGCGCTGAGGATGCTCTGAAGCAGGCCAAAGCGACCACCAGCTACGAGCAGTTCGGCGTGCTCGCCGAAAAAGTCTCCGAAGACGATTATCGCGTGATGATGGGCGACCACAAAAAAGTTGACCGGGACAAGTTGTCGCCCGAGATCGTGAAAGCCCTGCTGGCCCTGAAAGACGGCGAAATCACCGGCATTATCCAGATCGAGCAGGCCTTTACCATCATCCGGCTGAACCAGCATATTCCCGCCGGAAAAGCGAAATTCGCCGATGTGAAGGACTCGCTGGTGAAAGAGCTACAAAAGAAAAAGCTCGACCACGTACGCGCAGCCCTCGATCAAAGGCTGCACAAGACCGCAAAAGTGGAAGTGCTGTAGGACTTAAGACGAAGAACCGGCGTCCCGGCGGCGACCGCAATCGCTCTGTTCTCTCCACGACCTGCGCATAGCGCAGGTCTTTCTTCATAGGCCCTTGTCGTGCTGAGCGGAGCCCGGACGACCGGAGGGAGTCCCGGCGCAGTCGAAGCATCCCTACCAGTGCCATGTATCCCGGATGCGTTGAGGGTCGGGGTAGGGATTCTTCGACTACGTGAGCGCTTTCGCTTCGCTCGCGCTCACTCCGCTCAGAATGACAAAAGAGCTTGCCGCGAGCCTGTCTTGGGCCGCGTTAGCGCATGCAAGAAAAGCGGGCTTTAGCCCCCGTGGTCGTTTTTCCGAGCCAGGAAAAAGCGACGACCACGGGGGCTAAAGCCCGACGCATCTTCGAAGACTGACGCGGCCCTAAAGGGCCGCTCTTCCACCACCAACCTGACGCGGCCCTAAAGGGCCGCTCTTCCACGGCCAAACCGACGACTAAAGGGCCGCTCTTCCACCCGCCGCCCTGACTGGAGCAGGGCCCGGCTCGCGACTCGCAGCTCGAAGCGCGGCTCTACCTTGCGCCAAATACCTTGCCCCCTTCGCCTTAGCTGCGTTATATCCCCCAGAAACCCTTTCTGTGCCCTCTTTGGCCCCGCCTAACTCCCTATGTAGCAATGCGTTAGCTGCCAGCCGCTCTGGCCGGGAACGTGCTTTTCCTTTAGCAGAAGGCCGCAGTTGCGTCGCTGTGGGGAAGCCAAGCAAGAGCAGAAAAGCAGCGCTGCTGTCGTGGACAGCAGGAAATGGGTGAATGTGAGGGTCACTTTGCGACATGCCGCTCCAATCCTGGTGGTTGCACTCCTGCTGATCCTGCCTGCGGCCGGGCAGATGAAGCTGGGAGAAAGCAGCAACAACCTGAACGGCACCGTCTCCGCGGGATACAACGGAGATTTCGGCAACCTGATTCCCTCCGATCACAGCCTTTCCGTCGGGGGCAACGGAACGCTCTCCGGCTTTTACTACAATCCCAACTTCCTCTCCTACACGATTTCGCCTTACCTCAATCAGGCGCGAGACAACTCGTCTTTTCAATCCATCTCCGACGCCAGCGGCGTCACTTTCGACAGCAACATTTTCTCGGGAAGCAAGTTTCCCGGCTCCGTCAGCTTCGCCAAGGCCTACAACAGCGAAGGCAACTACGCGATTCCGGGGGTGGCAAACTACACCACTCATGGTAATAGCGAAACGTTCGGCATCAACTGGTCCGAGATCCTGCCCGGCGTACCTACCCTCTCCGCCAGCTTCCAGACGGGAAGCAACCAGTATTCCATTTACGGCTCCAACGACACCGGAAGCAGCGACTCGCGCTCGTTCAGCCTGCGCTCGTCCTACCTGCTCAAGGGCTTTAACATGAGCGCGTACTTCACCGATGGCGATTCGCACTCGGATGTGCCGGAACTTCTTCAGGGCTCGTCGCAATCGGAGACCGCGACCTCGAACAATCGCGGCTTTGGTTTCGCCGTCGGCCATCAACTGCCGCTTCACGGTGGATTTTCGGCGACGGTGAACCGTTCCGATGTCGATGCCAACTTTGATGGCTACAGCTACAACGCTTCCATCGACACCTACAACGCGGTCGCATCCTTTCAGCCGACCAATAAATTTCACTTTTCCATCAGCACCGATTACTCCGACAATCTCTCGGGCTCTCTCTATCAGGCGATTGCCGGTTCCGGAGGGCTGATCGTTCCCCCGACGCCGGGGCAGACTTCGAACTCTCTCGATCTGGTGGGCAGCGCCAGCTATGCGGTGATGTCGAACATGCAAGTGCTGGCTTCGGCGGACCATCGCCAGCAGACCTTCCTGGGAGAATCCTACGGAGCGGATTCTTACGGCGGCGGCGTCACTTACTGGCGGAATCTGTTCGGTGGCAACTTCAATGCCGCCTTCTCTCTCTCCGACAACACCACCAGCACGTCGAATGAGAATGTGCTCGGATTCAATGGCACGGTCAACTATACCAAGCGATTTGACGGCTGGACGGCCGGAGTGTTCGCCAACTACGCGCAGAATGTGCAGACGCTCCTGGTGACCTATATGTCCTCTTTCTATGGTTACGGCGGCAACATCCGCCACCGTTGGGGCAAGTTTTCCTGGACGGCTGGCGGCAGCATCAATAAAACCGGTTTGACCGAGCAGGCGGGAACCACCAGCAGCGGCGAGAGTTTCAATACGTCAGCTGGCTATTCGAACTGGGTCACCCTCAATGCCACCTACTCGAAGTCGGACGGCAATGGAATCGAGACCGGCGCTGGATTGACAGCCACACCCACGCCGCAGCCGGTGCTGAATCCGACCGACCTGATTATTTTTGGCGGCAAAAGTTATTCGGCCGGCCTGAGCAGCAATCCCAAGCGCAAGCTCACCATCTCCGCCAGCTTTGCCAAGGCAATCGGCGACACCAACGTTTTGGGCGTCCTCTCCTCCAACAACATGGAGCAGATCAACACACTTTTTCAGTATCAATTCCGTAAGATGTACCTCACGGGCGGGTACAGTAGATTAGATCAGGGGTTCAGTGCGTCGGGCACGGCTCCGGCAAAGGTATCGGCGTTCTACATCGGAGTCAGCCGCTGGTTCAATTTCTTCTAGCGTCGGCGGATTGCGTTTGTAGAACGATCAAGAATTCAGCTTTAGGAATCGCAGGAACCGGATATAAGCATGCGGATGCGGAGCGCACAACGGTTGAACTCGGCGGGCATTGTTGCGCTCGTGCTGCTGCTCGCAATTCCCAGCTGGGCGTCGAAGCAGAAGCCGAAGCCGGATGAGCAGGCGGTTCCCGAACTGGAGCTGGAAGGCGGCCGCAGGCTGACCTACGAGCGCAGTTTCGGCTCGGAACGCGAAGTGAAACCGAAACGCGGCTTCTGGAATCGCCTGGTCGATGTCGTCGCCGGTGAGCCCGAGTTCAAGTTCCTGGTTCGGCCCTACAGCATTGTCACCGACTCCAAGGGACGCATCATCGTCACCGATCCGGGAGCCGCGGGCGTTCACATCTTCGATTTCGCGCAACAGAAATACAAGTTCATCGAGCGCCGCGACAAAGACAAAGACGCCATGCTCGGCCCGCAGTGTGTCGCCGTCGACGCTCAGGACAACATCTACGTCACCGATTCGGAGACGGGCAAGATCTTCGTCTTCAACTCCACCGGAAAGTTCGAGCGCGTCATCGGCAGCCTGAAAGGTGGAGAAGGTTATTTCAAGCGTCCCACGGGAATCGCGGTCGATTCCGTCGCCCAAAGAATCTATGTGACCGATACGCTGCGCGACAAGATTTACATGATGGATATGTCGGGCAACGTGCTGCAGGCAATCGGGAAAAGAGGCGACGGCGATCTCGAATTCAATTTTCCGACCGAACTGCACCTCGACGGCCAGGACCTGATCGCAGTCGATGCCATGAATTTCCGCGTGCAGGTGCTCAGCCGCGATGGAGCGTTCCACTATGCCATCGGCAAGCTCGGCGACAGCAGCGGAGATGTGTTCCGCCCCAAAGGGATCGGCGTCGACTCCGAAGGCGATCTCTACGTCGTCGATGGGCTGTGGGGCGTCGTCCAGGTCTTTGACCGCCAGGGCCAACTGCTCTATTACTTCGGCAACCGTGGCACCCACGCGGGCGAGTTCCAATTGCCAACAGGTTTGTTCATCGATCACGACGACCGGATTTTCGTCGTCGATTCCTATAACCGCAGAGTCCAGGTATTCCACTATTTTGGTTTGAAAAAACCGAAGGAAGGAATGTAGTGAAGTTCAGATTTTTATCGGCGTGCCTGATGACGATGCTGCTGACGGCGGGAACTGCTCTCGCGCAGTTTACCGGCGACGTCATCGGCGTGCACGATCTGGGCCCGGGAAGCAAGTCTCCGATTACCGGAGCGCGCCCTGATTTTTGCCTCTATTGCCACGCTCCGCACTCCGGCGTTGGAGGCCGTACGCCGCTCTGGAATCAGAAGCTCAGCACCCAGACCTACAGCCTGTACAGCAGCACTACTGAGAAGAACCGGCCGACGCAGCCGGTCATGGGATCCGACAGCAATCTCTGCCTCTCATGTCACGACGGAACCGTCGCGCCGGGAACCACCGTGGCCTATGGCCAAGTCACGATGCAAGGGTCGATGTATGCCTACGATGTCTTCGGCACCAACCTGCAGCCGTCGCATCCGTTTTCGCTGGCCTTGCCGCTGAAAGATAATGTCGACCTGGTTGCCTCGCTCGCCGCGAAAGGCAAGACCGCGGATCCTCTGGGCTCCGTGCGCCTGATCAATGGCAACATCGAATGCACGTCCTGCCATGAACCGCATGTGCAGGCGAAAGATCTGGTCTCGCAGAATTTCCTGGTTCGCGACAGCTCTGCCGGAAAAATGTGCCTGGCCTGCCACGATCCGACGCGGCAGATGGCCGGCAAAGTGAATCCCATCGCGGATTGGGCCACCAGCGCGCATGCCCTGGTCACCAACAAAATTACTCCCCAGACGGGCTTGGGAAGCTATACCACCGTGGCGCAGGATGCCTGCATTTCCTGCCACACGCCGCACAATGCCCAGGGGCCGGCGCGCCTGCTGCGCGGAGCCAACGAGCAGGATTGTATTGCCTGCCATAACGGAGCTGCGAACATAACGCCCGCGCCTCCCAACGTCTTTGCCGAGTTCGGCGCCCCCAAGGTGGGGCATCCGTTCCCGACCCAGACAAATCCTCACGACGCCGCCGAGGCTGACTTGCTGAACAACAACCGGCACGCTACCTGCGTCGATTGCCACAACGGGCACGGATCGGGCCAGGTATTGTCGTTCCCGCCGCCGCCGCAGATTCGTGTTTCGCAGAAGGATGTCGCCGGAATCAGCGCCACCGATGGACGCACCGCCGTCAATCCCGCCGTCAATCAGTATGAGACCTGTTTCCGCTGTCACTCGACGAGCGTGGGCAAAACCGTCCGCCCGATATTTGGATACCTTCCGGCGCGGTCGGCTTCAGGGGGCGACCCGTTAAATCTGGTTCCGCAATTCAGTATCAACTCTACTTCGAGCCATCCCGTGACGCATCCGAGCAATAGTGCGTTGGCGCAGCCCAGCCTGCTCACGAACATGCTGAATCTTGATGGCGCAACGGCCGGTCGGCCGATGGGAGTGCAAATTTTATGCACCGACTGTCATAACAGCGACGACAATCGCGAGTTCGGAGGCCCCGGCCCGAATGGCCCGCACGGTTCCAAGTGGACTCACATTCTCGAGCGCCGTTACGAATTCAGTCAGGCGATCGCGCCCGGCCAGTTGATCACGAATCTCTATCGGAACCCAGATCTGAGCGTGAACGGCCCCTATGCGCTGTGCGGCAAGTGCCACAGTCTGAGCACTCTGATGACGAACACCAGCTTCACCCAGCATCAGAGCCACATCAACGCTGGCTTTAGCTGTTCCACCTGCCATACCGCCCACGGCATCGGAGGCACTACTCCCACGATCAGTGGCCAGCGCCTGGTGAATTTTGATGTCAACGTGGTTGCCCAGAACGGCGCCACTCCCATCTCCTACTATCGCGCCACCAACACTTGCGTGCTGGCTTGCCACGGAACCGAGCATTATCCGAACGGCACGGTAGCTCCCGCCCGCGCTGGCAACACAACGAAGAGGCCCTGAGTGGCGACCGGCCTCGACAAACCAGCATCGATTCTCTCCAAAGTTGTTTACCCGATCGCGTTGCTAGCGTCTTTATCGATATGGTTTCTGGCGATCCGGGCGCCTCTCTGGTTAGACGAGACGCTGGCCTACTGGCAGGTGAGCGGCGGCTTCGCCAAGGTCTGGACCCGATCTGCGCTCATGCCTTCCTCGATCGGATATCTCTATACGCTGTGGCTGGCGAAATCGATTTTCGGCAGCAGCGAGATCGCGCTCAAGATTCCTTCCACCTTGGCGCTGCTGGGCGCGGTTTATTTTCTGTTTCGAATCGCCAGCGAGCTTTATGATCGGGAAACCGCGTTCCTCGCCTGCATCTTTTTTGCGCTGACCGACAACGTTGTATTCGCCGCGACCGACGCCCGTCCGTATGCATTCTCTTTACTCGCCGCCAACATCGCGACATTCGCCTTTGTTCGGTGGATGACGGGACACCAGATGCGGCAAGCAATCCTGTTCGGCGCCGCCGCCGCGGGAATTCTCTACTTCCATTATTTGTTCGGAGCGATGCTGCCCGCGTTTGCGATTTATTATTTCGTGGCGCGTGGGCGTTTCATTAAGCAAGATTTGCGCCAACTGCTGGCCGTGCTGGCATCGTTCACGCTGTTTTCCATTCCGCTGATTTACCGGGTTGCGAGCCTGTACCACACGCGGGAATCGCACGTCGTCCAGGCGATGCGCCACCCGCTCTTGATCGCGCTCAACACACTCGCACCCCTACAACTTCTGGTCGGCTTCGTGATCACGGTCTTTCTCGCCGCCTTGGTTCGAAAAATTAAGCTTCCAGATCGCGAAGACTATCCTGCGATCCTGCTCGGCCCTCTTCTCGCCCTGGTTCCGATTGCCGTTTTCTTCGCGGTTGGAGCTGCTACTCCCGTGCATCTCCTCATTCCCCGGTATCTCACGGTGATCGCGCCCGGCAGCGCTCTGACCTGGGCCCTCCTGGTGATTCAGATTGATTCTCCCGTATTGCGAAGGCTCTTCTGCGTGGGTCTGGTCGCACTCACAGTGTATGAAACTTACAGTTCGCCGTTATCTCGACTGCATGAAATCAATTTCAAGCGGGCGCACGCAATCGTAAATGCAAATATTGCTCAGGATGGAGGCAAAGGTAACGTTCCAGTGCTGGTCTGCAGCGCGTTCATCGAGTCTGATTACGAGCCCATGCCCACCGACCGCGGCGCCGAAAATGCCCTGTTCTCACAAATCTCCTATTACCCCCTCCACGCCCCGGTCGTGATGCTTCCAATGGATTTTGACGACCAGACGACCCGGGTCGCCAGCCAGGCAGTTCTGGCTGCAGCGCAGCGCGGTCAGAGATTTCTGATAGTAGCGCCTCCCACTTCGTACCCGACCGTCAAGTGGCTGCTCGATTACACCGGCGACGGCTTCACCAATCGGATGCTCGGTGAGTTCGACCAGACGATCGTCGTCGAATTTCGGCCCATCGCAGGAGGGCACTAATGCCGCAACCCTCGGCAGAGGCAGTTGCGCACCCCACTGCACCTGGTCTGCGAGGTAGTATCGCTTTCCATGCAGTGATCTTCGCGGTCGCCTTCGTGGTCGTCTGCTCCCGCCGTCCTGACGCCGTACTCCATGCGCAGTTCTATGCGGAAGATGGGGCGGTTTTCTATCGCGACGCATACCAGTATGGACTGCATTCTCTGCTGCTCACCTATAGCGGCTATTTTCATACGCTTCTCAGACTGGTCGCACTTCTTGCGCAGCTCTTCCCGTTCTCGTGGGCCCCGCTGATCATGAATTTGAGCGGCATTACGTTTCAAGTGCTGCCGGTGAATGTGTTCCTTTCGTCGCGGTTCTCCCAAGTAGTACTCCCTCTTCGCTTGCTCGCGGGTTTTACATACTTGGCTCTTCCCAACTCCTTCGAGATTGACGCCAACTTGACCAACGTTCAATGGCACCTGGCTTTGCTGGCTTGCATTGTCCTGTTGGCTCAACCGGCGAACTGTAGAAGATGGAAGGCGTTCGACGTGGCCGTGCTCGGGCTGATTTCCCTGAGCAGCCCGATGGGCATACTGCTGGTTCCCGTAGCTGCGGCGTTATGGTGGAAGCGGCGGAACCTGTGATCGGCAATCACGCTGGGGCTTCTCTGCCCCGGCGCAGTCATTCAAGTTCTCAGCGTGCTGCTTCATTGACAAAACCGCCAGACGCCGCACAGCGACCTTGCCGGCAACGTGATTCTGAATTATGGCGTCAACGGTGTCGACTTTTCGCGCTTTACAGCCATTCTTGGAAGACAGGTATTTGCCTCTGCGTTGCTGGGGTTGAATACGCAGAACTGGCTCCTCCATTTGAATGACCTGCATTCCATCGAGGTGGTCGCCACCGCTATAGGGTTGGCATTCTTGCTGTATGCGCTTTGCGCTGGCCCCATTGAATTAAAACTCTTCAACCTGTTTGCCCTTGCAGTGCTTGCACTCGGCCTTGTGACCCCACTCGCAGGCCCGCCGGATCGCCCACAATGGTACTGGTTGTGCACCCCGGGGTGCGGCAATCGCTACTATTTCCTGGCGATGCTGGCGTTCTTCGCTTCTTTGTTTTGGGTCGCCAGTCGCGCAGGCTCCGCATCCGCTCTCCGGTCCTTACGCGGATTTGCCGTTGCGCTGCTGCTCCTGCTGCCCATCGGCATCTATCAAGACTGGCACTATCCGCAGTTCGGGAATCTTCATTTTGACGAGTACGCCGTCAGGTTCGAGCACGTTTCCTCCGGAACCAAAATCGTCATTCCAATTAACTGGCTGGCGGATGGAACTGACCAAGCGCTAGCACGTCGCTTCTCGTTTGCCTCCGGGTCCATTGACTACCATGTGGCCTGGCATTGCTTTGCAGACGCGGCAACAGAGCGTTCATCACCGTCAGAGCGTCGTGCGCCGGAATAGGAGAAGGGCTCCCACCATATCACCGGGGTCTCTCTTGATCTCAGCCTCCGACCGAAGAATGAATCCATCGCGAACTCTCATTACACCCACCAGTTCATAGTTCCTTCCAACGTAAGTCCTAAACCAAGCAAGGATGCGAGTATCGGATCGTGGTCCAATCACCCAGTCTTGAACAAAGATTAGGTACTCTGGATTGGCAGCTTCGACCTCAGATTCCAGCTCTCGTTGCATCGTGGCCGCATACTTTTGTTCTTCCGTCAGGCTATAGGCATACAAGTAGCCGGTGGCGGAGCGGCGTCGCGAATAGAACATAATTTGTGGTTCGGAGCCAAGCACGACGATGCGTGCGGACGGGGAAGAATGTTGTTGGATGTAACGTCCGATTTCGGCGGCTTCCGGAAAGTCGCTTCTTTCATAAACGTACCGGCTCGCTGAAATGTCGTCCGCCCGGAAAAAGAACCATGCCTCCTGCATCAATGACGTCGCTAAGAGCAGGACGAAAATGGCCGTCGGAATATCACGCATAACGGTCAGTTTGCTGCGGTCCACCAGGTCCACGGTGGAACTGATTGCGAGCCCGGCAAGCAGGGCAATCACCGGCAACATCAGGATGAAATAGTGCGCGCGAAAATAGAGGCCGGCCGACACGGCCAGGCATGAAAAAAACAGAAGCCCCAAAAGGAAACCCCCGTGAATGCGTGCCTTGCGGCTCCATAGAAAACTACTGAGGCCCGCCCCAGCCAGCATCCATAAAGCGATGGCGGAAAGCGAAGCCTTGGAAAAATTCTCGACAAAGAACCGCCAACCTTCCCCCACGCCAACATTCGTTCCGTACTGGCAGGCGTAAGAAAAAGTCCAGAACCAGAATTTTCGAAAAACTCCTGCGCGCCACAGCAGCAGACATGTGGTTGCAAAAGGCAAGATCGCACCCGCGCTGTAGCACAAAAAATGGCGGATCGATAAACGCAGTCCTTGTTTGGTGCGCAGTCCAGCCCACAGCATGTAGAGGGCGCCGAACACGGCAAAGCCGATGCCGGGTTGCTTCATGAGAAACCCAAAACCGAGGAGAACGCCGCTCAAGAAGAATTTCCAACCTAAGTTTCCGTCGATCCCCTCCAGCAAAAGCAAAAGTCCGGCCATCGCAGCCAGCACCACAAAGTGGGTGGCGTGCCCGGCAAAGCCGTTGACCCACGGCCCAACCGACAGCAACGCGTAGCTTGCTCCTGCTACTGCGCCTGCGAGTCTTCCGTAGAGACGCTTGCCTAGGACGTATACCAAAACAATTGTGAGGGCATTGGCTAACAGCAATCCGATGCGAATGCCCGCCGCCGTCTGACCGAAAATCTCCATGATCGCCGCATATGCGGCATACGTTCCGGGCAACTTCATGTTGTAGGCGATTTGGTATGGCGCGATACCTTGCAGCATCAGTTGCCCTGCGTAGGCGTACTCGCCTTCATCACGCTCGAGGGGCATGTCGCGCAAGCGCCAGCGGATCCCGGCAACCAGCAGCATCACAATGACAAGGAAAAG
Organism: uncultured Acidobacteriaceae bacterium; assembly: GCA_963715875.1. GTDB lineage: Bacteria > Acidobacteriota > Terriglobia > Terriglobales > Acidobacteriaceae > Sulfotelmatobacter. The sequence goes on from OY970281.1 coordinate 976,715, forward strand.
GAGATCCCACCGCGGGCCTCGCCGTGGTTTGTTGGTGCCACCGCTAAGAGCCTCCCCCAGAACCTGAGATGGAGGAAGTGGATCGAGTCTGGGCAGAGGCACGCTTTGACCTTTCAGGAGATTCGCTCACGGTTGCGATGGCCGCCGCACGAACACCACCGCCAGACGGTCCTCATAGACCTTCTGAAAGCGTTGATCGGCGCCCAACACGGCGGCAAGCGGTTTTTCCTTCTGCAGCAGGACTACCCCCGCCTCGTTCAGATAGGGATCGCTGATGTAAGAATCCGCGCCTCGTTCCGATTCGCAGAACAGCATGTCAAGCTCATCGCCGTAAAGATCGGTGCGGCCATCAATCGCCACGGGATAGTCAGGCATGTACCAGGTAAGAAATCCGCCCCAGTCGAAGGTGTTGTAGAGCGGGCCGGCAGGTGGATTCTTGCGGAGGAAGTTGACCGCCCTCACCGGAAACATGCTGCTCATGGCGTCGTCGAGACCGCGGGTGTTGAAGTCGGTGTTACCGGCGATTAGAAACATAATCAGTGCTAACGCAACCGCCAGTCCGGCCTTCTCGGGAAGAGTCTCAGGCGGCGCGCTCGCCACTTCTTCTTCTGGGCTTGCTGCATCCCGGGGTCGCCCATACCAAGCATCCGCGATGCAAGCCGCCGCCGCAATGCACAGGAACCAGGAGTCCCGCATAGTGCGAAAGGCCACGATGCTGGCGACTGTCAGGAGCACCAGCTTGAAGAGGTCAATGCGCTTCTGCCGTCCCAGAGCGAAGAAGGCCGCGCCCGCCAGCAAAAGCTCCACATAATGAGTGATGGCTCGAAACGTAAGTGCCTGAAACTCGCGGATGTACGTGTAGGGAAACTTGGAATTCGCGTAACTGAAAACGATGAAATAAAGATGATAGGAGTACGGCCCCACGCAGCTAGCCAGCAGGCAAGCCGCGAAGATCAGAGCCAGTTTGCGTGCGGGCAGGGAAGCGGGCTGCACAGACTCTGGAGCGACTCCAAAATGCGCGCCCAGTTGCTGCAACCACTGCACTCCCATGAACAAGCCGACGACGAAGAGGCCATAAACAAACTGAATGTGGCAGTTCGCCCAAATCAGAAAGACCAGCGGCAGCCAGTAAAGAATGTTGGCGCGCCCGGAGCGCTGTGCTTCCAAAAGCAGCGTGAGCGTCACCGCATACAGGATCATCGACAGGAAAACCGGACGCGGCATCAGGCTGAACAGAAATGTCGCGCAAGTCACGGTGGCCAGCAGGCACGCGAACCAGAACGATCCTGAAAGGCGCCGGACCATCCAATACACGGCATAGGCAACCGCGACGGTGAGCAGCGTGCCGAACATTCCCACGCCCACCAGACCAAACCACGCATACGAGCGCGACAGCAGCAGTTCATAGCCCCAGCTGTAAGCCGCCCAAGGCCGGTTGGCCGCCACGCGGGAGAGGATTCCAGTGTGAGGGAAACCACGATGCTCGACGATCCAGTCGCCGACCTTGATGTGCCACCAGATATCGAGATCGAGCACGGAAAACTTCAACATCATGGCGCGAGCGGCGGCAGCCGAAAGCAGTCCCAGCAATGCCAGCAACTGGAGCGGCCGTCGCTGCAAGAGTCCGCGAAATTCCTGTGCCGTGTTCATTGCACGGTCAGGCCCGCAATGGCGATGGTCACCGGATTCGGCTGCGTCGCCGTCGTGCCTTGAACCTTGACGTTGTACGTCTGAGATTGCGGACCCGTGGGCGTCGTGCTCGAACTGGCGCCCCCGCATGCATTCAACAGGGTCAGGAAAATGATCAGCCCCGGCAGGTACAGCAGACGGCGGCGCTTATTTCGCAAGCCGGCGCCGGCAAACACAATACCGGCCAGCGGCAACAGTGCGCAGTAGAGTGCCAGTCGCATCGTCTTCGGCTGACTCAAAGATGCCGCCCCCGTGGGCACGGTGATGGTCAGCGCGAACGGCACGGCCTGCGGCCCCGGCGTAACCGTCGTGGGCGTAAAGCTGCAGGTAGCGCCCGCTGGCAACGTGCTTTGCGAGCAAGAGAGCGTGAGCGTCTGTCCCGCAGCGCCCGTGTTTGCATTCAGCACAAGAGAGTAGTTCGCCGAACCTCCGGGAGAAACTGTTTGAGGCGCTGGGTCAGCGGCTGACGGAGCCGCCACGATCGTGATCGTCGCGGTGCCAAAGGCATTAGACGCCGCCTGTGAGAATGCTGTGATAGTGATGGTTGCCGGCGTCGGCACAGCAGCTGGACCAGTGTAGAGGCCCGTTCCGTCGATGGTTCCATAGGTCGCGTTGCCACCTTCCGATCCCTCGACATACCAGTTGACGGCCTGATTGCTGGTGCCGGTTACTGTCGCAGTGAATTGCTGCGTGGTCGTGGTGTAAACCTGAGTGGCGCCGCCGTCGCTTACGGCAACCGTAATATTGTCGTTCGCCGTGACAACTGTCGCCTGAGCTGACCCCGAGGTCGTGCCATCGGCAACCAGAATTGCAGTGATCGTAACCACGGCCGGATTTGGAACCGTCATTGGCGCCAGATAAATCCCATCGGTAGAAATCGTTCCCACCGTGGAATCGCCCCCAGCCATGCCGTTCACCTGCCACGTAACCGCGGTACTCCCGGCTCCGGTAACGGTTGCTGTGAATTGCTGTTGCGTGCCAATCACCACATTGACCGGGTTCGGCGTGACCGTGACGAAAATTGCGGAAACCAGGCTGCGGATGCGCGCGTTGTCCGTATCGGCGACAAACAGATCGCCCGCAGGCGTGCCAAATACGGCCAGAGGCGCATTCAGTTCCGCGCTGGTTGCCGGCCCGCCATCACCCGAGAATCCCGGTGTCAAAGGTGTTCCCGCTACCGTCTGGATGAAGCCGGTTGCGGCCACAACTTCGCGGATCGCCGCATTCTCCGTGTCTGCGATGAAAATATCTCCCGAGAGATCGGTGAACACTCCGAAAGGAGTATCCAGATTCGCAGCGGTCGCGGTAGCGCCGTCGCCGCCGAAACCGCGCGTGCCATTTCCCGCCACTGTTGCAATGTTTCCTGGCGAGATCGTAACTCCCGCAATCGTGACCGGCTGGCTTGCACTCGGACTGGCCGCCACGCGAATGCGGTTATCGAAGGTGTCCGCGATATAAATGTTTTCCGCGAGATCGACAAATACGCCGAAGACAAAGGTGAGTTGCGCGCTCGTCGCCGTTGCTCCATCGCCGCAGGAGGGTGCGGCGGCTTGCGTGCACTCCGCATAATTGCCCGCCACCGTGCTGATGATGCCAGAGGAAGCCACCACCTCGCGAACGACATAGTCGTCGGTGTCGGCAATAAAAATATTTTCGGCGCTGTCCACGAAGACGCCGTAAGGATTGGCGAGCGCGGCGCTGGTGGCCGCTCCGCCGTCGCCGCAGGCAGCCGCGGAGCCCGAACAAATCGTGCCATTTCCGGCCACGGTCGCGATATCTCCCGGCTGGATCGTCACGCCCCAGGTCGTCAGCGCCTGCGTACCGGTGTTGACCACGCGAATGGCATTGTTCTGCGTATCCGCAATAAAGATGTTGCCTGCACTGTCGAGAAACACGCTGCTTGGAGCGCACAGTTGTGCGCTGAGAGCGGGACCGCCGTCGCCGGAATCATCGCAGAGAGCGTCGCCGAGCGGCTGGTAATAAGAGCCAACGATGGTTTGCATGTCGCCCGGCTGAATCGTAACTCCGGCGATCGTGACCGCCGAGGCTCCGGTATTCACAGCACGGATGACCGAATTGCCTGAGTCGGCAATGTAGATATTTCCCGCCGCATCCACGGCCACGCTTCCCGGGGCGGACAGTTCCGCATTCACCGCCGATCCGCCGTCGCCGGAGTAAGCCAGGGTGTTGTTCCCGATGGTGGTTTGAATCTGGCCGTTCGACGCGGTCACCTCGCGAATCACAAAATTGTCGGTATCCGCGATGAAAATATTTCCCGAGCCATCCACCACCACGTTGCTGGGATAGTTCAGGTCCGCACTCGTGGCGGGCGTGCCATTGGGCGAGTATCCTTCCACGCCCAGGGTTCCGGCCGGAGTCGTAATGACATTGACGGTCGAAGCCGCAACTTCGCGGACCGCAAAATTATTAGTGTCGGTGATGAAAATGTTTTGCGAGCCGTCAACGAAAACTCCGTACGGCGAGCAGAGAAATGCGCTGGTGGCCGCGCCGCCGTCACCGGTAAGCTGGCAGGCCGTGCCTCCCTGCGAATCGTAGCTGGCGCCCGCGACGAATTGAATGTCGCCCGCCGCGATGGTGATTCCAGCGATCGTAACCGGCGCATTCCCCGGATTCACCACCCGAATCAGGTTGTTGCCCGAGTCCGCGATAAAGATGTTTCCCGAACCATCGACGAAAACGCCGAACGGTTCGTCGAGCTGCGCGCTGGTGGCGGCGCTGCCGTCCCCCGAATAACCGCAGGGCAGTGGATTAGCATTAGGATTGCCTGCAACGGTAGAAATATTGCCGCCGCTGACTTCGCGAACCAGGCAGTTGTCGGTGTCGGCAATGAAAATGTTTCCCGCGCCGTCAACAAAAATTCCGAAAGGATCGAACAGTTGCGCGCTGGTAGCCGGCCCGCCATCCCCCGAATAACCGCAGGGCTGAGGTATCGATGCGTTGCCCGCTACGGTCGAAATATTCCCGCCGCTGACTTCGCGGATCAGGCAGTTATCCGTATCCGCGATAAAGATGTTCCCTGAGCCATCGACGAACACGCCTTCCGGCCCATTGAGTGCTGCGCTGGCTGCCGGCCCTCCGTCGCCCGAGTATCCCAGTGTGCCGTTGCCCGCCACCACCGTAAGATTGCCCGCCGTATCGACTTTGAAAATGTGACTCGATTCTGAATCTGCAATGTAGGTGTTCCCTGCAGTGTCGAACGCGATGCTGCCCGGAAAGCCGATGCTCGCGCTCAGCTCCGGCAAATTATTGGGACCGCCACCGGCCACCGTGTTGATCGCATATTGGCCAAACAGAACCGAGGGTGCGATCAGAAGAAATACAAGCGCGACGAGGATAGCCGTTTTCTGATTGGGGGAACGCATGATCACTTCGCCTCCTGGCCAGAAATACGGTCCAGCCGAACGACCGCTTTGTTCTTCGTGTGGCCCGGACCTGCGATTTGCAGGACGAGGCGAGGCCGAAATCCTTTTTGCCACGACTGGTAGTCCGAACGCCGAATCGTGAATTGCTGGGTCGTCTCCGCCGACGCGTGGGCAGGCAGCGTAATCGAGCACGCGGCCGTCCCACGTTTATCCCCATGGGAGAAATCCCAGAGCGTCATTCTCTGAATCGAGAACTCCGATGAGCCGTGGTTCACCAGATGAATGCGCAACTGGATCTGCGCCTCAGACCCCCGCGTCTGTTTTTCCAAAACTTGATAGGAGCCGGAAACCACCGGAGCATTGCCGGCCAGCGCAACCTGCACGTGCAGTGTGAACAGAATGGCCACCAGCAGCCACTTGCCGAAACGGAGATTGCTGTACTTCATAGAACCCTACCTTCTTTTCACGCGTTTGGCCTGGAGTACCACTCTCGAAGGATGAGATAATCGCGGCCCCTGAGCCGGTTAGGCAATTGCGTTGCCAGCCAGCATTATGGACTTAACTACCGGATTCACAAGCTCTTTCGCGATCGATTCGGCACCTGGCGCGCTTTGCCGCAGCGGCAAAACGCGCCCAGGTGAGGAGAAAGCCGCCCAAGACCCCGCTCAGCCGGCCACACGACCAACAACTATTGCAACGGCTTTGCCTGCGTCCCGGGTTTCACGCCGGCATGTTTCTTCGCCTGTGCCATCAGTTCCAGAACTTTATCTTTGCCTTCATAGTTCGGATTGGTGGCGAGCAACTTTTGCCAGATCGCCGTAGCCTTGTCGATATCCATCTTGCCCTGCCATTCGACCACGCCAAGATTGAACAGTGTGTTGGCCTTGTTCGGATCGTAAGAAAGCGATTTCTGGAATTCGGCGATGGCGCCATCGGCGTCGCCCGTATACCAGATCGCCGTCGCCATGTCGGTGCGAACGCCGGTGTTCGAGGGCTCGACCTTCAAAGCGCGCTGGTAGTAATCGATCGCCGACGGATACAACTGTGTGTCGTAATAAACATTCCCGATGCTTTCCAGAAGCGCGGCATCGTTCGGGGTAGCTTTCAACTTCTCGATCAAAGGCGCAGCCTGCGTGTCAGCCATCTTCTGCATCTCGGCCGGAGTTGGCGTCTGCGTGGCTCCATTCGCCCCTCCCATTGCCGGAGCGGCCGGGCTCGAGGTCTCCGCCGCAACCGGCGCTGGACTCGCCGACCCGCGGACAAACCACCCCGCAGCGACTCCCACGAGCAGGCAAATCACCGCCAGGATGTAGGCCTGCATGCTTGTCCATTCGGTGGAACTGGATGTTGCTTTGTTTGTATTCGTCATGATTTCAATGCTCCCTCTGGTTTCGTTTAGTTATGTCTTGTGGATGCTTCTTACTTCCAAAGTCTTCTATCGATCTTGCGGCCCGCCCCTAGCCCTTGACCTGCGTCCGGACATCGGCCATCAGCTTCTGCACTGTGGCTTTACGGTCCGCCTGCAACTGCGGATTCGATTTCAACAACTGCTGCCACGCAGCCAGCGCGCCTTTAGCGTCCTGCTTGCCCTGCCACTTGATCATGCCGAGATTAAACAGCGAGTTCGCATCTTTGGGATCGTATTCCAGCGCCTTCTGCAGTTGTACGATCGCCCCGTCCACATCGCCGTTGTAATACAGACTCGCCGCCAGATTGGTGCGGACCGCTACGTTCTTGGGATCGGCCTGCACCGCCTTGTCATAGTATTCCGCCGCTTCCTTGAACTGGTGGGTCAACTGGTAGATCTTTCCAACCTGTACCAGAAGATCGCGGTTGGCCGGATCGCTCTTCAGTTTTTCGATCAGCGGCGCGGCCTGCGTATCGGCCATCTTCTTCATCTGATCAAGATTGGGCATCTGCTTGCCCATCCCGGCAGGCGCGGCGGCTTGTGCTTTGGCCGCCGGCGATGCGGCAAGAGACTGCGATCCGCGGAAAAGATAGCCGATCGCCAGCCCGACCACGAGACAAATTCCCGCCATCACGTAGACCTGCGTTGCTTTCCAGGACGAGGACGCGGATGCCGCTCCCGATCCTGCGCCTGATTGCGGAATGTCTTCAGCTTCCATAATTTTGATGTCCCCAGCCCTTTGGATCATGCCCGGCCCCGCTTTATGTTGGTGCCAAGCGCCTTTGTTCTTGCCTAACTCTAGAGGGGAAGGGTGGGAAGGGCAGCATTCCACGTCACTCGCGATTGTGATCTCGGTCACATCCAGATCAGTCGAACTTCCGCCAGTTGCACAGCACCGGAGCATTATCGTACGGCAGGGCCGCGCGCAGTTCCTTGTCGGCGGCCGCAGGTTCGTAGCGATGCAGCAAGAAGCCGTAGTTCAGATGCAACAGCCGATCCTGCGGATTTTGCAGAATGGCCCATTGATATTCGGCAACGATCTCGCCATATTCCAACGTTGGTCCGTCGGTCTCGCCTTTGGCCTTCTGGAGCTGCTCCTCATGGTTGAGCTGGTTGGTAAACGGAGGCCGTTCCAGTTTGCTCACCACCAGTCCGGCAACGCGCCGGCGATCATACGGCGTAAACGCCAGCAGACGCTCGCATTCTTCCTCAGAGATCGGATCAACGTTCGCAGGGCTGCCTCTTAATTCGGAAGGCAGCCTGCCGGCAATCTGAGTAAATAAAGCGCGCCCGATGAGGTAGTTGCCGCGGGGGCTCATGTGTACATGTTCGTAGAAGAGTTCGCTGCCCGGAACACCGTGCACGCTTTCGCTGGCAAAAATGGCGGCCGCGTCAACCAACCCGACGCCCGGATCTGCTCCGGGTAGGGCGCGGATAATTTCGTTGATTCTGCTGTCGGCGCGAAATCGCAGGGTGTCCAGGTCCTGAGCACGCACGAAGCGCTCTTTAGCTGCAGGGAAATCGCCAAGCGCCCAGAGACAGCGAGCGATGCGAAATTGCAATTCAGCGTACTGCGGATCAATCTCTGCCGCCGCCAGATAGAGTCTCATGGCGTCTGCGTAAGAGCCGGCAATTTCCTGAGATGCTCCCTGTTGGACTAACCCTTCCCACGATTTCAGCTCCTCCGGTCGGATTCCAGTGCGATGTAGGGAAGCAAACGGAGCGCAATCCTTCAGGTTAGTGGCAACGGTGCTGATCACGACCTGTGCTCCCGCGCGGCGGGCGATTGAGATAATATCGCGCAGATTGGCAGAGAAATTGTCGTAGACCGGTTTCATCTGCGCGGAATCGGTGCGCACCTGGTGCCCTAGAAACATTTCCATGCCGCGCCACTGGGGTGCGTTCTTCTGGTTCGACTGAACAGCCTTCCTGACAAGCTGACTGAGCCTGGTGGAATTGACCGCAATTCTGCTTCGGATGGCGAGCCGGCTTGAACCCCCGTCCATCAACACCGTTCCTGGCCCAAAAGGACCCACAACCTCGTTGTTGCCAGCATAGATAAGAAAAAGGTCAGGCTGGTAATTCACCAGGTCCTCGACCATGGGCAGCAGCACATGCGAGTTGATGGCGGTAATGCTGGTGTTGATGACCTCGAACTTTACTTGGGGAAAGCGTTCTCGAAGCATTACCTCAAGGTATCGGCCGAATCCGTAGGTTGGATCGGGATCACCCCAAGCCGCCGACTCGCCCAAGATGAATATCCTGTACGTTCCTGGTGCCTTACTTGCTGGAATTACGTAAGGGCGTGGTTGACGAAGCATGCCCACAGGAAAGAACGGCGTGGTGAAAAATTCGTTGTCGCAGTGCGCTGGGCGGCCCTGGTCTGTGCAGGAGCGGGTCGCGTCGGTCGGCGCTCCAATTCCGCAAATACGCAGCGCCACTTCTGCGACCGCGAGCAGCAAGACCGCGACCAGGACCATGGCTGCAGTCGCGGACACTCTTAGCCCGCAATTCCGCAGACGGCTGGGACCCTTCGCTACTACCCCCATGATTTGCGCGCTTGGCGATGCAGTCATCGTTGACTCGGCATTCGGTTTCTGGCAATAGATTCGCGGCCGCCGATTGGATTATTGGCTGTTAGGATTCCACCGGGGACGCTCAGGGGTGCTGCCAACTTGCCGCTGCCACTCCAGCGCATAGCCGTTGAGCTCCCCCTGCCTCATCAAGCGGCCAATCCAGTGTTGAAGATAGTCAGGGTAGACCCTCCGGACAGTGCCTATTATCACAGTCTCTGGTGATTAAGATCACAGTCGCCCCAGGTTGCGCCAAATTACATTGGCAGCACTGCCCTGCGTACGTGGGTTCTTTATGAAACTTCAATTGCTCAGAAGGAACGTTACGACGGCCCAGAGCCGAGACACGGGCATGGCCATGGTTCTTCTGCTTCTGATCCTGGCAGTCTTCCGAAAGCGGGAAGGATACTTATTCGTGGCGATTGCGATGCACGTGACGAATATGATCGTGCCCCAGATTTACAGGCCAATTGCCGTCGTGTGGCTCGGGCTAGCGGATTTGATGGGGGCCGTGGTCTCGAGGATTTTGCTGTCAATCGTCTTTTTCGCCGTCGTGACCCCTATCGCGTATCTGCGCCGTTTGCTCGGAAAGGACTCTCTAAAATTGCTTGCCTTCAAGGCGAGCCGGGAGTCGGTCATGGTAGAACGAAATCACGTTTTTGTCGGGCAGGACCTCGAAAGGCCTTATTAGGACGAGGGGGCGAGTATGGATTTCTTAAAAGATTTGTGGGGATTTCTTAAGAATCGGAAAAAATTCTGGTTGTTGCCGCTGATCATGATTCTGTTGGCCTTCGGCCTACTTATCGTCCTGGCCAGCGGATCGGCGATCGCGCCCTTCATCTACACGTTATTTTGACATGGCTGGGCACGAGAACTGAAGCGCGATAAAAAAGAACACAATGAAGAAAGCAATCCTCGGAATCTCAGCTTACTACCACGACAGCGCCGCGGCGATACTCGTTGACGGACAGATTGTGGCCGCGGCGCAGGAGGAACGATTCACTCGAAAAAAGCACGACTCGTCGTTCCCCGTTCATGCCTGCCGCTACGCGCTCGAGGAGTGCGGAATACCCTACAAGAATCTCGCGGCAGTGGCGTTCTATGACAAGCCGTTTCTCAAGTTCGAACGGCTGCTCGAAACTTATCATGCCTTTGCGCCCAGCGGTTTCCGGAGCTTTCTCTCGGCCATGCCGGTTTGGATTAAAGAGAAATTGTTTATGCGGCGACTACTGGGAGAAGAACTCGCCAAGCTCGGCGAGGGCGTGGTGCCGATCTACTATCCGGAGCACCACCTGTCGCACGCCGCCAGCGCCTTCTATCCATCGCCTTTCTCGGAAGCGGCCATTCTGACCATTGATGGAGTTGGAGAATGGGCTACGACCACCATCGGGCGGGGTCGCGGAAAAGACATTGAGATTCTGCGCGAGCTGCAGTTTCCCCATTCCGTTGGCCTACTTTACTCCGCTTTCACGTATTACGCTGGCTTTGCAGTCAACAGCGGTGAGTACAAACTCATGGGTCTTGCCCCATACGGCAATCCTCAGTCTCCGCAGACCGTAGAATTTAAAGAGAAAATCACAAAAGAACTGGTCGACATTCGAGACGACGGGTCCATTGTGCTCAATATGGATTATTTCGAATACGCGACCGGATTGAAGATGGCCAACGAAGCCCGGTGGGAGCGGCTTTTCGGACTCGCACGCCGCGAACCGGAATCCGATGTTTCCCAGATCTATATGGATTTGGCGTTGGCGATTCAGCAGGTGACGGAAGACATCGTTCTCCGCCTCGCGTGTACGGCGCGAAAGCTAAGTGGATGCAAGAACCTTGTACTTGCCGGCGGAGTGGCGCTGAATTGCGTAGCCAACGGAAAGCTCTTGCGGGCGAAAATCTTTGACGACATCTGGATTCAGCCTGCGGCCGGAGATGCGGGCGGAGCCGTTGGAGCAGCTTATACGGTCTGGCACATCCGCGACGGTGTCGAGAGAGAGATGAACGCACGCGGGGACGCAACCAGAGGTTCTTTTCTGGGGCCGGAGTTTTCGGACGGTCAGATTCTCCGCTCCCTGCACAAATACGAGGCTAAGGCTCACTACTGGGAAGACTTCCAGAACCTCGCGACCGATGTCGCCGCGAAACTCGCGGAAGGCAACGTAGTCGGCTGGTTCCAGGGGCGGATGGAGTTCGGGCCTCGCGCCTTGGGAGGCCGGAGCATCCTGGGGGATGCAAGAAATCCCGAAATGCAGAGGAAACTAAACCTCAAAATAAAGTACCGTGAAGGTTTCCGGCCGTTCGCACCCTCGGTCCTGGAGGAGGACATCGGAGAATATTTTGATCTCGACCGGCCATCTCCTTATATGCTCTTGGTGGCGCCCATCCGCGAGGGCCGGAAAATCCCGCTCCCCGAAGGCTACTGCGAGTGGCCCCTCTACGACCGGCTGTACTTCCTGCGGTCCGATCTGCCGGCGATTACTCATATCGACTATTCGGCGCGCATACAAAGCGTCAGCAAAGACACGAATCCCCGCTATTGGAATCTGATCAACGAGTTCAAGAAACTGACCGGCTACGGTGTGATCGTTAATACAAGCTTCAACGTTCGCGGGGAGCCGATTGTCTGTACGCCTGACGACGCGTACCGATGTTTTATGAGGACTGAGATGGATTACCTGGTTATGGGAAATTATCTGCTCGACAAGAAAGAGCAGCCGAAGCTGGAAGAACACGGCGATTGGCGGAGCGAATTCAAGCTCGACTAGACGCCTGAGACGCAACTCACCAGCGCATCCCCCCGGGCAAGGTGAAGCCCAAAGACATGGATAGCGTCGCCAAGATGTTTGCCACCGCTGCGCGCGTCGGAAAGCCTCAGAAATAAGACGACAGTCGAGCGCCGGCTTATCGTTGAGCCTCGCGTACTTCGGCGGCCTTCAATTGTTCATCCACGTGGCGCTGCATGCGGTCCCATTCTGTGCGCAGCACCATTTCCCGGATGCTGAATTTGCTTTCGTGCTTGGCATCGTCAACCCGTACGGCGACCTCTCCGTCATGGAAGCGGAAATCGATCGTATCGGCGAGGGGAATGAGTTGATTCGACGATCGTCCCACGATCACAAAGACAACCTTGTCGGAAATCAGGGTGTATTCGGGGCAAGCATCCGCAGCCACTTGCGCCGCCGGGCTGCCGCCCATGGCCACCAGAAATCCATGATGCGAGGCCATGCAGTCCGCCATTCGCATTCTTACCACCGTTCCGTGTTGATAGATTCCGAGGTGGTCGGCTCCCGCAGCGTGCAGGCTGCAGGAAACCAGCATCAGCCACAATATGCGTTTCATTCCATCTCCGGTCAGGGAATATTGTTCCCGTAGTAGTAACCACTGCGGCAGTGAAATCGCAGGTTCGGGTTGTGTTTCGGGAGAATGCGGAGCGAGTGAAAGCCGCCCTCTTGGGCGGGAAGTTTGTAGGTGACGACGTAGGAGTTGCGCAAGTCCTCCAGCGCGGAGGCCAGCACGTTGGCGGCGTCTTCGCGGCTGGAAAAATATCTGCCCCCGGTGGCCTCGGCCAGGCGTCGCAGATTGGAACTGCCGCGCCCGCCATTTCCCCGCGGGTTCACATCGATGGTGTAAAGCAACGCGCCGCTGGCAATCACCGCCTGCACCGCGGCTGTTCCGGAGGTCCTGCTGACGTTGTCGTCGCCATCGGAAAACAAAACCACGATGGGCCGCACCCCGGCAACATGACGGTTCGAAATAAAGTCTGCGCTATAGGCTAACGCGTCGTACAGCGGGGTCGCACCCAGAGCTTTTACCGAGAGCAGTTTTTTGCCGGCGCCGGCGCTGCGGCAATCGCGCGTGCAAAGCAGTTCGGTTCGCAAATTGGCGAATGACGCTACGGAAAGGTTATCGTCCTCGGCCACCTGTTTTTGAGCAACCAGTTGCAGAACGTCGTGGATTACAGGTTGAAAGCGGTTGGCGACCGATTCGCTGGCGTCGACCATCACCAGCACATCGAGCGTGGTCTCATCGGAGTGCGAGAGGCTCCGGAAATCCCTCACCACGCGCTCGCCATCGACAATCACGAAGTCGTCCGGATTCACCGCGTTGAACAGGACGGTTGCGGTCGTCGGTGGTAAAGAACACGACCCGCACTTCCGACGTAGCACTGCGGTAAGTGACTCTCGGTCCTTCCTCCGGACTGCCGGCAAAGGCAATGCGAGGCAAGGCGAGAAGCACGAGCGCAAAAATCCAACTGTGGCGATGAGGCATGGGTTACCGTACTCATCGGCACATTCGTGCGAAACTTTAGGACGCGCCCTCGCCATTACGAATGTAATGGTTTCGACCCAGATTCTCGCCACGGTAAAATCAGAATGGTTGTAACATCGTTGCCCGCACCGGGCAGATTCACAAACTTGCCCGGCGATCCCTCTTAGTTGAGAGTCCCAGTTCCAGGTTTGCTGGCTTCGGCAATCATCTTTTGCACTTGAGCCTTCTTGTCATCCTCAAGCTTGGGATTCGACTTGAGCAGTTGCCGCCATGTCGCGACCGCGCCCTTAGCGTCGTTCTTTCCCTTCCATTCGATGACTCCCAGATTGAATAAAGAATTCGCGTCCTTGGGATCATCTTTCAACACTTGCTGCAACTGCGTGATCGCTCCATCGATATCGCCATCGTAGTACAGACATCCCGCCAACTGGGTGCGCGTGGGTACATCCTTGGGATTGATTTGCAAAGCCTTGTTGAAGTAGACAACAGCTTCCTTGAATTGATGCGTGGACTGATAAATCTTGGCTACCTGGATCAAATTGCCGGCGTTATTCGGATCGGTCTTGAGTTGGGCCAGCAGAGGAGCGGCTTTGGCGTCGGCCATCTGTTTCATCTGTTCCAGCGTGGGCATCGGATGAGCGCCGCCGCCCATGCCAGCCGGCTGCGTTGCAGCTTCTGCATTGGCGGCCGCAGCGGGCACGGTGGCCGATCGAGATTGTGAACCGCGGAACAGGTATCCCAGCGCCAATCCGAGTAACAGGCAAACCGCTGCCATGGTGTAGACCTGGGTGGCGCTCCAACCCGCCGGGGTTGGTGTATTGCCTTGCGATTCCTCTGTCATGTTGACTCCGTTCCTGCTGACTCTTGCGTTCGCCTGGTCCAAAAATCGCGCTGCTGCGAATGCGATTTGCTTCGACCTTGAATTCTACCCGCTGTCGTTGGGCGCGACGTGATGAACGTCACAGAAGTTGGTGACCAACAACACCGATTGGCGAAGGCGTCTTTCCCGTCAACTGCGACGTAATACTAGAAGCCGTTAACTTTGCCGCACGTATTAGCCGCGAAGTGGCGTCAGAATGCAGCCCACGGCGCGAGCCGTGGGTGAGAAGTGGAAGGGAAGCAAGCCCCAAAGGGGCGAAAGAGCCCCGAAGCATCGGCTCCGGGGCTCCAAAATTCTCAGATCGTATCCTGGCGTCAGGCTGCCTTTAGGCGGCAAGCGTTTCCGCAAAGTGCTCGCAGAGTGTGGTCTCGAGGTTGAAGTTATTCACCTCGACCGGTGTGGCCAGGAAAGGTTTCAGGATGTCGTGTACCTTGGCATAGGCTTCTCTCTCATAGCGCTCTGCATCCTGCTTGGTCGCCCACAGGCTGATAATGCGCGCTTTCTCCTCTTTCTTCATTCTTTCGGGGAAAAAGGGCAGAACTTCCAGGAAGCCATTCTGTTTTTTGAGGATCGGGAGGACTTGATTCTTGAAGACCTTTACGGCCTCGTCTTTCTTGTCCCACTTCATTTCCGCTTCGAGAATACGGGCAAACATGGGAGTGCTCCTTTCCTTACTTTCTTTAGACAGACGTTGGCGGGAGTTCCCGGCCAAAGGTTCGCGATGTGTACACCAAACGCCGAAAACTCGGGCCGAGTGAAATTTTATAGATGCCGTTTTGCGAATGCAGTGATGAATGAGTCTCGTCCAAGTGCGGCAAATCACTTAAATTTCCGGAAAATGTGGATAACTCCGCGACCTGCACTCGCCGCGCGATCTCGACCCTCCCTCTACAACATGCTACCGACTTTACTTTCAAGCAGTTCCACAATAGATTAAGACCCAGCTTTAAGTCGTGGAGTCCGTATGTCCAAGCCA
Organism: uncultured Acidobacteriaceae bacterium; assembly: GCA_963715875.1. Classification (GTDB taxonomy): domain Bacteria; phylum Acidobacteriota; class Terriglobia; order Terriglobales; family Acidobacteriaceae; genus Sulfotelmatobacter. The sequence goes on from OY970281.1 coordinate 991,887, forward strand.
CCTTCCGGTAGCGGCGAAACTTCGCCAGCAGCCTCTTCTCAGATCGCATCGGGTTCTCTTCTTTCCCGCGACCTACTGGAGGGCATTCCGGACGCTATCGTTGCCGTCGATCGCGAGGGAACGATCCTCCAAGTCAATTCCCAGGTGCAAGAGCTCTTCGGCTATACCCGCAACGAGTTGATTGGCAAGAAGATCGAAATGCTGGTACCCGACCGCTTTCGCTCCGGCCATCACCATCACCGCGAGAGCTTTGCCGCTGCCCCCAAGATACGGCGCATGGGCCCGGGTCTGGACCTCTACGGACGCCGCCGCAATGGCTCGGAATTTCCCGTGGAAATCAGCCTGAGTCCGGTTTCAGTCGATGGCAAGACTGTTGTTCTCAGCGCCATCCGCGACATCAGCGATCGCAAGCGCATCGAAGAAGACCTCCGTCATGCCCATGAAGAGTTGCACCGCAAAACCGCCGAGCAAATCGGAGAATACCGCGCCCAACTGGCTTCGATCATTGACTCGTCAGAAGACGCCATTATCGGCAAAAGCCTCGACGGCACCATCACCAGTTGGAACAAAGGTGCCGAGCGCATCTATGGATATTCTCCGGACGAAGTTGTGGGGAAACCTATCTCGATTCTCGCGCCCAGCGACCGCCCCGACGAGATTCCCGGGATCCTTCGAAAAATTGCGCGCGGTGAAAGCACCGAACACTTCGAATCGATACGCGTGGCCAAAGACGGCCGGCGCCTGAACGTCTCCATCACGGTTTCACCCTTGCGCGACGCGGCTGGCAAAATCGTGGGCGCTTCCGCCATTGCCCGCGACATCACAGCCCAACGCAAGACCGAAGACCAGCTTCAGCAATCGCAAAAGATGGAGGCCATCGGCCGCCTGGCGGGAGGCGTTGCCCACGACTTCAACAATGTCCTCGGCATTATCAATGCTTGCACTGAATTCCTGCGCGACCGCATTGATCCCACCTCAGAACCTGCGATCTATATCGAAAACATCAAGAAAGCATCCGAGCGCGCCGCCGCGCTGACCCGGCAACTGCTCGCCTTCAGCAGAAAGCAAGTCGTCAAGCCCGTCCTCCTCGATTTGAATGATCGCTTGAAAGAAATCAGCAGGCTGCTGCGACCGCTCATGGGGGACGACGTTGAAATCCTCATCTCGCCGCGGTGCAAGTCTGCCGTGGTCGAGGCCGACCCCGGCCAGCTCGACCAAATTGTCGTCAACCTCGCCGTCAATGCCCGCGATGCCATGCCGCAGGGCGGAAGGTTCATCCTCGAAACCGATAGCGTGGAATTTGACCAGCACTTTGCCGATCAGCATCCCCCCTTGTTTCCTGGAAAATACATCATGCTGGCCGTCAGTGACACCGGCAGCGGCATGGACCGTACTACGCTCTCCCGCATCTTCGAGCCTTTCTTTACCACCAAAGAACCCGGAAAGGGAACTGGCCTTGGGCTGGCCACGGTCTACGGCATCGCCAAACAAAGCGGAGGCCACGTCTGGGTCTATAGTGAGCCCGGACGCGGTACCACGTTCAAAGTGTACTTGCCCTCCGCCGAGCACAAGATCGCGGCCGCCTCGTCGGCAGTGGCCGAACCCGCGGTTCCCAAACGCCAGGGAACAACCATCCTGCTGGTGGAAGATGACGAGATCATGCGCAGTTTGACTCGCCAACTCCTCAAGGAGCAGGGCTACACCGTCATTGAGGCTGGTGACGGCAAAGCTGCACTGGAGTGGGTCGAATCGCATCCCGGCCAGTTCGACGTCCTCTTAACCGACGTCATGATGCCGGGCATGAGTGGGGCTGAACTGGCCGACCGCCTCATCAACTCTAGCCCCGCTTTGAAAGTTGTCTACATGTCGGGCTACACCGGTGAACTCATGGAGGCCAGCAAGGGGCTGAAGCATGGACTGCTCCTCGAAAAGCCCTTCACCCGGACATCTTTGCTAGCCACGTTGCACAAACTTCTGGGCTGATCACGTCCCGAGTGTTGGCCGGTCACACCCAATTGGTGATGACGATCACACAGCGACGGTGTTAAAACACCCACCGCGGGTCCCGGTTTCGATCATATTCCGCCCACGCTTAATTCGCTTCATCCCGTTAACCGCCTTGTTTGTATGGTGTTACGGCGCGTTATCTTCGGTGTCCTCGGGTCCCGCAAGATTGGCATGGCACCTGCCATAGTCAATCCGTCAGAGGAGGCAATATGGCCACACCGGTTCTTGATCGCAGAGACGCAGATAAGACCCTGGGTAATCTACCTCCCGCTATCGCCGAAGCGCTGGAGCAGGCTGCGCTCACCACCACTTATCCCACCGGTGCCGTATTGTTTGCCGAAGCACAGGCCCCGCGAGGAGTGTTCGTCGTGCGCCGCGGCCGCGTGAAGCTCTCGGTTTGCGGCAGCGACGGCCGAACCTTGATTCTGCGCATCGCCGAACCCGGTGACCTGTTGGGTGTCGCCTCCGTAATTGCCAGCCGCGAGTATGAAGCCACTGCCGAGACCCAGGAACCCTCCGAAGTGAGCTTCCTGCGCCAAAGTGACCTTCTCCGCCTCATGCGGCAACATGGCGAAATCGCTTTCTGGGTGACGCAGCACATCAGTGCGGACTACAATTGCACCTGCCGCGAAATTCGCGACCTGATGCTTTCCGACTCCGCCAGCGAAAAGCTCGCTCGCCTGCTCGTCGGATGGCTCGACAACAACACCGAATCGAAACAACCCAGCCACCTGAAGATGGCTCTGACTCATGAAGAAATCGGCCAGATGATCGGGACCTCGCGCGAGACCGTCAGCCGTCTCTTCGCGGGATTCAAGAAGCAACGCCTGATCCAGCAAAACGGCGCAACGCTGGTGATCCCGAATCGTCTTGCCCTGGAGTCTTTAATTACGGTTTAACCAAAAAGCTCGGTCCGAGCCGGAATCCCCCACCGGCTCGGCCCTTCCCCCCAAATTCTTCTTCTTCCTCACCGTTCTGTCATCACACGGTTGCCCCCCTGATGCTCGGGGAAAGATCACAGATCCCCTGTCTTGCTGAGCGGAGGCGGGACGACCGGAGGGAGTTCCGCCGGAGTCGAAGCATCCCTATAAGCGCCACGGGTGCCCGTCTACGGCGACAGTTGGGTGAGGGTAGGGATCCTTCGACTACGCGAGCGCTGCCGCGCTCACTCCGCTCAGGAAGACAAAGCGGAAAGGCAGTATGACAAGAGAACGCCCAATCAATCCCCCGTTCCAGCTACGCTCACAGTCTGCGGGCTGCCGCCGCCGGAATCCGCCATAGAAACGGTCGCGCTGCGACTGCCTTTCTTCGTTGGGGTGAACGTCACGCTGATGTCGCAACTCGCTCCCGCTGCGATGGCGCTGCCGCAGGTGTTGGTCTGGGCAAAGTCTCCAGGGTTCGCTCCGGTGATCGTGATCGACTGAAAGGTCAGTGTGACTTGTCCATTATTGGTCAGAGTCAGTGTATTGGCGCCGCTCGTCTTGCCCACAGGCTCACTTCCGAAATTGATGCTGGTAGCCGAGAGCGAAACCACTGTCGCCGTCCCTGAAACGGCCGCGGTTTGCGGGCTACCGGCGGCGTTGTCGGAGACGCTCAGCGCGGCACTGCGCGATCCTCTGGTCAGCGGGTGAAAGACCACGCTGATCGAGCAACTGGCTCCGGCCGCGAGAGTTGCGCCGCAAGTGTTGGTCTCGAGGAAATCCGCAGGATCGTTGCCGGTGAAGCTGATCGTCGATACATTCAGCGTCGCTGTGCCGGTGTTGGTCAGGGTTACGGCTTGCGACGGGCTCGCGGACCCGACCAACTGGGTCGCGAACGTGAGGCTGGCAGGTGAAAGCTGAACGGACGGAGCAACACCCGTCCCGCTCAAGCTGACGTTTTGCGGACTGCCGGGAGCATTATCGGTGACGCTCAGAGATGCGGTCCGAATGCCGGTCGTCGTTGGCGAGAATGTCACCGTGATTGTGCACACGCCACCGGGTGCGAGAGACGATCCACAAAAGTTGTGCTGAGAATAGTCAGAGCTGTCTGCGCCGGTGATGTCGATGGAAGAAATGGTTAGCGTGGCAACTCCGGTGTTGGTAAGGTTCACCAGAGTGCTTTGCCTGATCCCGCCGACCGTCTCATTCCCGAAGTTGATGCTCGTCGGATTCAGAATCACCAGCGGTCCGCTGATCACAGTCTGAGCGAGAGCAGAGCCGGTGTGAGGATTAAAGTTCGTGTCGCCCGAATACGCCGCCGTAATGGTATGGCTGCCGGCGGCGAGAGTGGACGTCGTCAAACTCGCGGAGCCTGCGGTCAGAGTTACGGTCCCGATCTTCTTACTACCGTCACGGAAAGTGACCGATCCGGTGGGAATTGCTGAGGCCATGCTAGCGGAAACCTTGGCGGTGAAAGTGACCGGCTGACCGACGCCGGAAGGATTCAGCGAGCTCGTAGTCGTGATGAACGTGCCGCCGGTATTGAGCATTACGCTGACATTTCCGTCTCGCGCGTTGACCGCCGCAATGTCGATGGCGCCATCCAGATTGAAGTCGCCGGTAATCAGAAAAGCCGGAGCCACCGCTGCGCCATAAACACTCGCCGACTGGAAAGTACCGTCCCCGTTGCCGAGCAATACGTTGACGCCGCCCGAGTAATCGCCGGTGGCTATATCGAGTTTGCCGTCGCCGTTAAAATCCGCCAGCAGCGGATACCAGGGCGAGTATCCGGCCGTGTAATACACCGCGGGTTTGAATGTGCCATCGCCGTTGCCGAGCAGCACGGCCACTCTGTCCAGGCCAGTGGTTGCGTCGTAGCCGGTGATCACCAGGTCGGCGAAGCCGTCTCCATTCACATCTCCAGCGGTGATAAAGTCGGCGGCCTGCGCGATTATCGTTGGCGCTCCGAACGTGCCGTCGCCGTTGCCCAGCAGAATGCTGATGTTACTGGTGCCGCCGTCGCCGCTATTGGCTACGGCGATGTCGAGTTTCTTGTCGCCATTGAAATCCGCAAGCACGATCGAGTAGGACTCGAGGCCGCCAGTGCTGTAATTCACCGCGCTGCGAAAGGTGCCGTCACCATTGCCCAACAGCACGCTGACGTCATTGCTGCCACCGTTCACCGCGATGAGATCCAGAATGCCGTCGCCGTTGACATCCCCCGTGGTCATCGATTGCGAGCCATCGTCGGCAAAATAATATGCGGGCGCGCCAAAGCCGCCTTTTCCATTCCCGAGCTCCACCAGCAGGTTGCCGACATTGATGTTGGTCGAAGCTACATCCAGGTTCCCGTCATGGTTGAAATCTCCCACGGCGATCGACCCGGGACCTACCGCACCGGTCGTGCTCCCGCTGCCATTCGACGGAAACGTTCCATCCCCTTTGCCCAACAGCAAGGCAACCGAAGCGCCATAGTCGATGGGGATTGCCAGATCTGGGATGCCGTCGTTATTAAAGTCGGCGGCAAGGCCCAAGGCCGGACCCTGGCCAACGGCGTAAGTGGGAGCGGCAACAAACGTCCCTTCACCCTTGCCCAGCGCCACGCTGATGGAGGAACTGGCATAATTCAGGGCGGCTACATCCGGATAGCCGTCTCCGTTGAAATCTGCGACCACGATCTGTTGCAAGCCCCATGCGACGTTGTATCCAACCGGGGTCTGAAAGGTGCCGTTGCCATTGCCGAACAGCACCGTCATGCTTGGAGTTGCAGAAAGAGGACTGCCATCTCCACCCGCTATCAGCAAGTCGGGGCTGCCGTCGCCATTCACGTCTGCGATAGTCACGCCTTCGATAATGCCGACATCGGTCGCGACGATCGAAGGCGACTGGAAGGTGCCGTCGCCATTACCCAGCAACACCGAAACCGAGGTTCCGCCATAACCGGAGGCAATCAGGTCCAGCTTGCCATCTTGATTCACATCGGCCACGGCCATGCTTTGGATCGAACCCACATACGTGTTCTTCCCTGCCTGAAATGTTCCATTGCCATTGCCCAGAAACACGGTGACGTTGTCGCTTCTGTTGTTGGCGACGATCAGGTCGAGGTTGCCATCGCCATTGAAATCTCCGGCGGCGATTGCGCTGGGAAACTCGCTGGAAGTAAGGCTCGGCGCGAGCGTGAGCGATCCCTTTCCATTACCCAGGTAGATGATCACGTTGGCAACGCCGCTTGCATTGGAGGAATCGAGCACAGCCACGTCGAGTTTGCCGTCATTATTGAAATCGCCAACAACGACCGCCAGAGGATTCAACCCGGCGGAGTAGCTCACGCCGGGCTGGAACGTTCCATCTCCGTTGCCGAGCATCAAGGTTACCGATCCGTCGTACCCGCGGCCGAAATCTGCGACGACTATATCCAGCTTGCCGTCGCCGTTAAAATCTCCGACGGCGATCGCATCGGGCAAAGCGCCCGCATTGCCGCTAATTGTGGGCGACTTGAATGTGCCGTCTCCGTTGCCCAAGAGCACTGCCACCTGACCGGGGTTGGCATAGTAAGGGACCACGAGGTCAGGTTTGCCGTCGCCATTAAAGTCGCCCACTGCCACGGTGCGCACTTGCGCTTCCGATAAGGGATAGATCCTGGACGCTACGAATTCATTGCCGGCGACCGCGGCCTGGGCCACGATCAAGAACAATGCGATGCATAGAAAACGGTTCCGCAGAGACAAAGACAACCCCCTTACACTCAATCCAGCGTGGCCCCGTATGACCACAGCGCTGCCCCAGCATGGTCAGCGAAGCGAACGTCACGACGTGAAAAATGGGAAGGCCGCGCACGACCGCTTCCTCAGCGCTCTGTGGCTCAGGGAGTGAGCGGCCTTGGCGCGAGGCCAGGTGGATGGAGTCTACAACGTAGACAGGAACTGAACAACGTGCAGGATTTTGCAACCTCTGAGACGGCTCTTTCGGCTCTCCGGTTCCCGCCCTCGACCTCGCCCGTCGCATCAAAATGCGGGGACAGACGGGACTGGCACCACTGTGTTCACTCGATGCTCTCGCGGTCGATCAGCGGCAAGTCAGTCCCTAACTCTTTGCCGGGGCTTCTTCCTCCACATTCGCACCCGCCTCGGCATTCACAGGATCATCCGGCAACTCGACGAGGTGGGCTCGTTCCAGTGCGCGCAGGTACGCGGGACGCGAATGGCGGTAATGATCCGCCGGGACTTTGCCGTTGATCCACGCCGTATCCATCGGATACACCGACGGATCGAAGATCACCATGTAGAAGTGCCAGATCAGGATCGAGAAAGTCGCCAGCACCGCCTCGTAAAAGTGCACTGCGGTGGCCGCGTCCGAGACCCACTTCGGAAAGTGGCGCAGCGAGAAATTATTGAACCACAGCAGGAGGCCCGACACCGTCATCACCAGCGTGCCCCACATGAATGCCCAGTATTCCATCTTCTCCGCGTAGTTGAACTTCGCAAATTTGGGCTCGACTTTGGTGAGACCCAGATTGTAGGCAAAGACCTGAACCAGATCCATGGCGTCTTTGATATCGGGCAACATGGCTTTCAGGAAGGTGCGATCGCGTCGAACCATGGCGAGGTGAATCACATGGTAGATCGTCGCGCAAGTAATGATGACTGCTGCGCCACGATGCACCGCGCCGCGGAATCCGAAGTGGCCCTCGCCAAACAATAGCGGACGCGCCCACCACGCATCCGGATACTTCAACGCGAATCCCGTCATCACCAGCGTCGGGAAGCTGAGGACGATACCAAAGTGGGCGATGCGGAAGTTCCGGTTCATTCGGGTAACTTGCGCTCCGGTTTCGTGACGTGGGTGCCTGCGCAGCAGCTTGGCCACAAAATCGATGAGGTTGTGCAGAATCATGAACCCGAGCGTCATCGGAATCAGGACCCAGTACGTCCACCGAATCCACTCCACCACCGGATGATTCGGTCCCGCGCCGGTTTGCACGTGGACCGGGCCCACGGTGAACCTGGCGTCAACTACGCCTTTGTGGCACTCCCCGCAGGTCTTGCGCAGGTTGGCCGGATTGATGGTCGAGCGTGGGTCGCTCGATCGCAGAATGGAATGTACGCCATGGCAGGAAGCGCAATTGGCCGCCGTCACTTTGCCGCCTTTGAGAGCGAGACCGTGATAGCTGTCGGCGTAGGAAGGCATGCGATCGGTGGGCAGATCGTAGCGCAATGCCAGGCGGTTATCGCCATGGCACCGCCCGCAGGTTTCCGCGGAAACCCTTCCGGCGCTTAATGGAGACGCCGGATTTTTCGGGTCCATGATCAGGTGTTCGCCGTGGCAGTCGACGCAAACTGGCGCATCGTGCACGCCGTTCTTGACCGCCTCGCCGTGGACGCTTTCGCCATACTCGCGCGCGATTTCCTTATGGCATTGCGCGCAGGTCTCGGGAACCTTCCAGTGGTTGACTCTCGACCGCGCATCGGTGGCGGGATAGATATCGTGACTGCCGTGGCAACTGGAACAAGTGGCCGCATCCTTGCCCATTTCTACCGCGCGGCCGTGCACGCTCTGCTTGTAGGAAGCTACGGGATGCGCCACCGGAATTTTGTGGCGTGACAGAAATCCGGAATCGCTATGGCACTGTGCGCAAGTCTCGGGTAGATTCTTGCGGGCGATCTTCGAATCCGCTTCGGTGGAGGCTTTTACCGCGTGAATCGAACCATGGCAGGACACGCATCGGGGCGCATCGGGGTCGCCAGTTTTCGCGGCCTGGCCGTGAATGCTGCCGCTGAGTTCCTTTACTTCCGATTCATGACATTCCGCGCACTTGGCGGGCATCAGCTTTTCCGCCGTCGTCACTTCATGGACGCTGCCGTGGCAGGACGCGCAGGCGGTCTCGCCGAGGGCTGAGTGAGCGCTGGTGGTGAAGGCTTTGACCTCATCCGCATGGCAGGTTGCGCACTGCACTTTGGCCATTTTTGTGGGATGCGGGAACTCTTTAATCGCCGTATGGCAATCCTTGCAGCTGAGGACAGAGTGTGCGCTGGCAGCATGCTTGGCGGGATTGATGGAAAGCGACTTGCCGGAATCCGACTTCATCCCGGCCTCGCCATGGCAGGCCAGGCATTCCTGATCCGCGGCCTGCGGCGCGGCGGGCACGAGCAATAGGAGCGCGGCTGCCAATGTTGCGAGCATATTTACACCTTCCTCCGCACGAAGCGGTTCAACCTCTACCGGTACGCGAACAACATCGCGTAGATGATCCAGATCACCATGCTGAATCCCACCGCCAGGGCCGTCCAGGCGAAGGTTCGAATCGCGCGAATGACAATTGGCGGATAAGCCACATCCAGGTGCTCTTCAAGCTTTCCGCTGTCGACCAGCGCTTGATATTCCTGCGGCTTGTCCCGCTGCAATTCCTCGACGGGTAGCCGGCCCGTGAACACGACAATGTCCATGGGGAATTTTTCCGGACGCAAATGGGTATTGAAAAAATGAACCGTGAAAATGAACCCAGTCGCTAACAGCGCTTCATCGCTGTGAATAATGGTTGCAACGTTGATGAACCATCCCGGCAGAAACCGGGTGAAGAACACCGGAAACCACAAGCTCAGGCCGGTCGAGCCGATCACGGCGATTCCCCAGAACACGGCGAAATAATCGAATTTTTCCCAGTACGTCCAGCGCCCGTAGCCCGGCCGTTTCCCCCGGCCCACAAACCACTTCAGCGTGGCGATAAACTCGCGCAGGTCTTTGCCGTTCGGGATCATGGTGTTCGGTCCGAACAGCATTGCGCGCCATGAGCCGAACTCTCTCCGCTTCATTTGAAACAAATCCACCAGGTGGGTGACGAAGATAAAAAACATCACCACCGCGGCGGTGCGGTGAATGTAGCCCGCGGTTTCGAATCCGCCGAGCAGGTGCGACACCACCACCGACCATTTTGTGTAGGAGAATTTCAGCGTCAACCCGGTGAGCGCCAGACTCATGAAGCTCACGATCATGCAGACGTGCAAAATGCGCTGCAGCCGGGTGAAGCGAACGAACTGGCGCCCGTTGCCGTTGTGCTTAGCCATTGGGGTCCTGCTTTTCTGAAGCCGTTCCCGACCCATTCGAGGATTCGCCGGAACTGCGGGCTTCTTCCGCCTCAGCGGCGCGATGTTCCCGGCGCATCTGGAAGGCGCGAGGCAGCCAGAGCAGGGTATGAATTCCCCCGATCACAAACGTGCCCAACAGCAGCGCGGTCATTGCCCAGAAGGTATAGAAGAGGAACGGATACTTGCGCGGATCGTGGTGCGTAGCATGAGTGAGGTATCCGGCGAAGCGCCGGGTCGCACCGGCATGACATTTTCCGCAGGTCGCGGCCACGTTGGCGCGGCTCAGATGCGAGCGTGGATCTGCTACGCCCTGCACATCGTGCGCGCCATGGCAGTCATAGCACTTGGCAGTCTTGGTATAGCCAAGCTTCGATACTTTGCCGTGATACGTATCAAAATAGGTCTTGGCGATCTCGGTGTGGCAGTGCCCGCACCGGTCCATAATGTCCAACTGGAAGGCATTTTCATCGGTGCGGCTGATGGTGTGGGCGGTGTGGCAGTCGTTGCACACCGGAAGCTGTTTGTCGGGGAACGCCGCCTTCTGGGCGTGAATGCTGCTGGCTAATTGTTCCTGAATCCCGCGGTGGCACTGGCCGCACGTGGAAGGCACGTTGTTGGGGTTGACGCTGGAATTAGGATCGGTGCGCGGCAGGACGTGATGGGCCGTGTGGCAACTAGTGCAGGTCGCGGTTACCGTCAGCCCGCTCTTGAGCAGACCTTTGCCGTGGATGCTCTCGCTGTAATTTTCAACGATCTCGTGCTGCCTTCCGGTGTAGCGCATGGCAGCCTTGTGTCCTTCGCGATGGCAACCTCCGCAGAGCTCCGGAACATTCGTAGGGAAAGTCCGGGACTGCGGGTCATGCTTGCTCAACACCCCGTGCGTGCCATGGCACTCTTTGCAGCTGGGAGAATTCTGGTCCTGCTTGCTCTGCAGTTGACCGTGAGTGCTGGTGGCGAACACTTTTCCCACTTCATCGTGGCATGAGGTGCAGTCCACCTGCTTGGTAATGGTTTCGCAGGGCCGGACGTGGGAAGTGTTCACCTCGGAGTGACACTGGCTGCAGGCGATCTTGGTGTTGCGCCCGTTCACGGTGTGCACGGAGTGGCCGAGTTCATCGGCATTCACAAAAAGCGATTTGCCATCGCGAGCGCGCTTCAGTTTCTGGTCAGAGTGGCAGCGCATGCAGTCGGCATCGGCCATGCCCTGGCTATAAAAGACGTTGCGGATTTTGTGCGGCTGGTGGCAGTCGACGCACGCGGGCAAAACGTTGGCTTCCTTTTCCCAGAGCGCGCCGTTGATGATCTTGCGATGCACGGTCTCGATCTGCGAGTGGCATTTGGTGCAGGTTGCGGCAATATTTTTTCGCGCAATCGAGGAAGCCGGATCGGTGTGCGGCAAAATCAGGTGCGGAGTGTGACAAGTGGCGCAGTTCGGGGCGACCGACAGTCCCTTCTTCAACAGGGCTTCGCCGTGGATGCTTTCCGAATAATTCCCCAGGATGTTGTCCTGCGGAATGGCGTGGCTGCGGCTGACCGGAGAACCTTCCTGATGGCAGCGGCCGCACACGAACGGCACTTTCAGCGGGGCCACCGCCGAATGCTTGTCTTTTACCGGAACGATGTCGTGATTACCGTGACAGTCCACGCAATGGGGGGCCATGGAATCCCCGCGTGCGATGGCTTTGCCGTGTAGCGATTTATCGTGTTGTTCTTTCTCGGTGGTGTGGCAGGTGCCGCAGTTCACCCTCGCAGGTTTGTCGTGGGGAAAGTCCTTGCCTTCGAGGTCGGCGTGGCAGCCAGTGCAGCCAAAGCCGGCGTGTACCGACGAAGAGAACTTCTTAACGTCCACGAACAACGATACGGTTTTGCCTGCCCGTGTCGTCGTCATGTCCTTATCGCCGTGGCAGGCGAGGCATTCCTCGCCCGGTTGGCCAGGGGGATGCGCTCCCCATGCCCCGCGGACGCCTGCCAGCAACAGCAAGAGCGGGAACGCGAGTTGCACGGCGCGAAGCGCCCTGCGGATGTTTCGTCGCCTGCGCGTAATCTTGGCTTCAGCCATGGAAATTCTCTCGCCGCCGCTTCGATTCAAGATCTGCCTACCATCTGGCAGTGCTTCAGTTCCGGCGCAGGCACACTCCCGCGCCGCTGCGGAAATCCCGCAGCACCTTCTGACCTGTCTTGCTTGCTGCTTCAGAGCGCGAATATTGACTTGCGAATATCCCGTTGGCTCAATTGCGCCCACTGCCAACGGTTCGAGTCTATAAAGTGATGAATAAAGCAACAATGCCTAGGGTCACAGCAGAAGGTGATAGCAGTCACGATGGAATTGGTCATTCCGTCGCGGAAGGTGGGTTAGTCTTATATTCCTTAGAAAGAATGAGTTAGCGAGGGCTGAGGTCCGTGTAGTGGCCAAAACTGGAGAGCACGACCTGGTCGTTGCCGGGGATGTAGAAGCCAAACTTGCCCAGGTTCAAATTGCTTCCCGTCCAGCGATCGAGGGGAATCCAGCTGTCACCCTGTCTAATAAGGTGAGAGATTTCGCCCGGGCTGACCCGAACCTGTAAAGTTTGGAAATTCTTTTTTCCACCCTTGTGGGGACTCTTTGTCTCGTCCCCCTTTTGGCCGTTGCGGACGACGGTGCGGTAAAAATTGTTGTCGTCCATCTGGAAGAGGATGTAATTATTCGCGTCGGTGTAGTTGACGAACCACTGCAGGCGATGTCCTTTGGCGAGCATCGCGGAAAATACGAATGTGCCCGTCGTCGGAGAGACGCTGTAAGTGACGAAGTCGCCGCCCTTTCGAGACGAACCACCTTTATCTGGTTTCCAGCCTGCGGGGTCATCCCACTTAGACATGCCACTGGCAGCAAGGGATAAATCCAAAGACTTCGACTGACCCGCGATCACTTCCACACTCGACGATCGCGTGAAGGCGTCAACCGTTTTTGCCGTCAGGGTATAGGATCCGGCAGGCAGGCTCAGAGAGCCACCGTTGCTTACCTTCGTCGGAGTTTCGCCTGCTCTGGATAAAGTGACCTGAGCGTCGGCGGGAGTGAAGGTAATTTTCAATTCGCCGGGCGCCTGGTCCATAGCGGCATCTGCGGCGGTAAGAGTCACGGCGGATCCGATCACAAAATGTTTTTTGATCTGCTTTGGTTTGAACTTGTCTTTGCGCAACTCGATGACATGATCCCCGGGATTGACAGTGGCGACCGTCAGCGTTCCATCAGACTGCACCGTTCCCACCGCGGACTGATCGACGAGAACCGTGGCTCCCGGGACTCCGCCCTCGATCGTCAGCGTGGCCAAGTGCGGTGTCGGTTGCAGGTTGAAGGTCACGGTACCCTGGCCCTTGCGCAGCCGGATTTTTTGCTCCGCCACGTCTTGGAACCCGCTCTTGGAGACGCGCACGGCGTATTCCTTGGGTTCAAGATTCGGAATGCGCAACTGGCCATCCTGGGTAAGTTGGGGCAGAAGCTTTCCGTTGAGAAAGACCTTGGCTTTATCCTGACCGGTCACGACCACCAGCGTGGCCAGGTTCTGGCCGGATTCAATGAAGGCGCTCAGCGCGGGCGTTGCGCCCGCATCCACATCAAGTTTGTACTCGTCGCCGCCACGGGTCACGATGAGTTCGTGCGCGCCGGGCGAGATCGAGGGCAGATCGAGACCGTCAGCGGGTAGATCGACGGAAGGCTGCCCGTCGACACTCACTTTGACCGCGGAATCGCTGGCATACACGCGCACATGTCCGGCAGCGCTGCCGATTACAACCGCCATCACGCCCTTTGAGACCACGGGACCGCTCAGCGTCGGCACGGCGCCCGCCGCCCCGGAGAAGGTGAACGACGCTTCTCCTTTCGAGTTCTCGATTTGCAGTTTGTGATCCCCCGCGGGTACTTTCTCAAGAGTCCACTGTCCATCCTGAAATTCTGCGGGCGGTTGCTCGTCGAAGATCACTTTGCCTGTGCCGGTGTCGGACGACAATTTCAGCACGGGCAACTCGGCCTCGACGGGCGGCGGAGTTGGCGCTGCGGCAGGCGCGGGAGCGGAGACAGCTGGCGCCGATTCTGGGCCTTGCGCGACTGGTGCAGCCTGATGCCGTCGTACAAAAAAGAAAATGGCCACGATCAGAATGAGTACTGCGCCGGCGGCCACGATGGTGGTCGTGTAACTCTTCGTTAGTCCTGATACCGCCGGCTGCTTGCGAACCGCCGGAGACGCAGCCTTGGGCGCGGGAACAGGAGTGGGCTTGGGAGCCGGAGCCGGAGTTGGTGCCAGAGCCTTGGCTTGTGGCGGCGCAGGCGCAACCGGCGCAGGTGGCGGGTCCGCAGGCGGTATCGCGGGTGGCTCAACCTTCGCTTCCACCACCGGCTCGGGCGCGGAAGCCTTGCTGCCCAGTGTCATCGTCAGCGCCGGTTCAACCGGCGGCCCAGCCAGCGTAGCCTCAGCCGGCGGCGGAGTATGGTACGTCAAGGTCGCACTGTCGCTATCCGGAGAAACGCTTGCACTGTTCTGCGCAACTTCCAACAGCCCCATTCGGTGCAGAAGCCCATTGGCTACGACCAACACTTCTCCGTCGCTGGGATACTTTTCCGCGATGGCCTTTACCCGATCTCCCAGGACCTGCTTCGACGTTGCATCGGTCGCAGCTTCGACTTCAGTCTCCATACGGCGCAGTTCTTCCAGGTCGCGGCGGCGCGTCTGGCGGCGCTGCGTCTGCAGGTCGCGCTGCACCGTCTCCTGAATCTGCAGCAAGCGCGGTTCGCGCGGATAGACGGACAATCCCTCTTCAATGCGCACGGAAGCGCCGGCAAGGTCGGCGCCGGTTTGCAGCTTGCGCGCGTGCGAAACACATTCCTCGACGAAAGTCTCGCGCTTCTGATCGTGAATCAGGGTGCGAATCGTCTTGCCCATGGGATGTTCAGGATTTAAGTCGAGAGCTTCGCGAGCCAGTTTCTCGGCCTGTCGCCAATCGCTTTCCACTTTGGAGCGGGCTTCTTCGACCAGAGCATTGGCCAGAACTGCGCGGGCCAGAGAATTGTTTTCATCGAGCTCATACGCTTCGCGCAGCAACTTGATTCCATCGGCGGATTTCTGCTGCGCGCACAGCGCTTGGCCATCGGTCATCAGGCGATGGGCTTCGGTCTTGCGCTTGACGCCGTCCTGCGCGTGCTTTTCGAGTTCCGTCAATTCCGCGTCGTTGGGAAATTCGACGGCCGCGCCTTGCAACAGGTCGAGGGCGCGGGCGTAATCGCTGGAGTGTAAACAGGCGTCAATCTGTTCGACCAGGCGCGTCTTGGATTCGATCCGCACCTGCTGGTCGCGCCTCTTCTGCAAGCGCTCGACCTCGAACGTCAATCCCGGATACTGGCTGTAGATGGTGCGCAGCACCTCCCAGTCGTTAAGCGCATCGTTGTAGGCGCCTTGCTCTTCGTGCAGGTGCGCCCGTGCAACGATGGAGTTGACCAGATCGCGTTTGTCCTGCACCAGGCGCAGCGCCCGTTCAAAATGCGATTCTCCCGGATGCTGATCGAGCGCCTCGCGCAAAATATTCACGCGCTTTTCAAGATCGGGCTCCGCTTCCACCTGGCGATCGACGGTCGCGATGAAGGCCGACAAATTCTGGCGCTGCTGCTCCTCGATGTCATACTTCAACGCCTGGAAGATGGCGTTGCTCGGATATTTGGCCAGGTACGTCTCGCACGCATCCGTGGCTTTGCGGAAATTGTGCTCCGCAAGATGCCTCTTCGCGTCGGCGTACGCCGTGTTCATGGCGTCGTGTTCGGAGCGCACCTCGTTGTAAAAGCTCTGGTAGTTGGCGCCGCTCTCGCGATTGATCGAATCAGGCGCCCGCCGGTCCAAATCGAGCACCACCCCGAGCTTGGCCAGAGCATTGCTCACATCGCCCTTATGCCACGCATCCATGGCGGCGCGATGGAGTTGTTCTTTTTCCTGCCGGAGCTTCTTGTATTCCTGTTCCTGGCGGTCGACCTCGGCCAGCAACTGCAACGCGCGCCCTTCCTGGGGACGAAGTTGCAGCACATTTTGCAGCGCCTCGCGCGCATGTCCGTAGGCGTGATTGTCGATGTGCTGCCGCGCCAGTCGATACCAGTTATCGATCTGGCGCTCGCTGCGCCGGTTCTCGATGCGGCTCTTCAGGCTTAGCGCGGTGGCGTTATCCGGCTCGATTTGCAGAGCTTCCTGCAATTTTTGCAGGGCCAGCGGATCTTCTTCTTCCTCAAAGCGTGCCCGGGCAGCGTCGAGCAACTGCGAAAGCGTTTTGCGCCGGACCGCGCCATCCAACTGGCGTCGCAGCGATCCGATGGACGTATCCATGTGTCCCTCGGCTTCCATCTCGCCAAGAATCTCGCCCGCGAATTGGAAGTCGCCTTCCTCCAGAGCCTTGGTCGCACGCTGCAGCCGTGGACGCGTGCGCTCGGGATCGAAGAACTCGATCGGCTCGTTGCGCAGCGCTTTGCCGAGCGTATCTCCGAAATCGCGGGCGCTGGCAAAACGATGCCACGCTTGCTTGGCCATGGCCTTGTGCAGCACGCGGCTCACAGGCTGGCTGATCGTCGAATTCAACTCCGACGCCAGCGGCGGAATCTGCCGCAGAATGGCCTCGACCACTTCATCGGCGCGGGCCCGCTGAAACGGATTTCTGCCGGTCATGGCCTCGTAGGCCACGACGCTGAGCGAAAAAATATCGGAGGCCGGCGACAGCGGTTTCAGTTCGATCTGCTCCGGGGACATGTAAAGCAGCGTCCCCTTCTGCGCCCGCGTGGTGTGGGCGTCGGCCATGTGAGCCACGCCGAAGTCGATGATCTTCACCGAGTCGTCTTCCATCACGAAGATGTTGCTCGGCTTCAGATCGCGATGGATCAGGCCGCGTTCGTGCGCTGCCTGCAGTCCGCGGCAGGCCTGCCCCATAATGTCGATCACGCGCTCGACCGTCAGCCGGTGGCTGGCTTTCTTGATGAACTGGTCCAGCGTGGTTCCGGGCAGCAGCGGCATCACAAAGTAAGGTTTCTTCTTGCCGTCTTCCTCGAATTCTCCAATGTCGAAGATCTCCACGATGTTGGGATGGCTCATCGATGCCAGCACATCGCACTCTTTGTGGAATAGCTGCAGCGATGCGGGATCGGGAATATCGAGGATGGTCTTGACCGCGACTTCGCGGCGCACCACGGTGTCGTAGGCGCGGTACACCAGGCCCATACCGCCCTGCCCGAGCACCTGCCGGACCTCGTAGCGGCCTGCTAATTTTCGCGGTGAAGAGGGAGTATCCATGGCCCACCCCACAGTGGGAGCCTTAGCATCTTAATCGATCTGCAAGAAAAGTGCGCCCCTGAAATGGTGTCTGAAAAGAGCCCAGCCGCCCGGCGCGGGGGGATCGCCGCGATGCATCAAATCCATCAGGGTCTCTGACGCAACTGGATTTCGCGTTTGGGAAGTGGATCGAACGATCCGCTCCTAGCCGCGACGCGGCGGAAGAATGCAGCCCACGGCGCAAGCCGTGGGAGGGCAAGGCGCGAGGCCAGCAAGCCCCTGAAAGGGGTGAAAGAAAACAACCCTCACGCCGCCTCAAGGCCAGAATACGGCTCCGGAACCTCCTCATCCTCGGGATATCCCACCGTGCCAAACTCTGGGACATCCAGACCTTCTTCCTCCGCCTCCGGCGCTACGCGCATGCATTTCACTGTGTTGACCACCCAGAAAACACCATAGGTCGCGCCAAACGCCCACGCCGCATACAACGTCGCTCCCATCAACTGACACCAGAACTGCCGCGTGTCTCCGTGGATCAATCCCGTCACGCCCTGCCCCGCATGTCCCAAATACGAAAGCGCTCCCACGCCATTCCATCCCGTACCGTAAGCGCCATCGGCAAAAATCCCCACGCTGACTGCGCCCAGCCAGCCACAATATCCGTGCACCGAAATCGCGCCGCAGGGATCGTCGATCTTCAGCACTCGATCGTTGAAGAGCACGCCGCCGCAGACGAGGCATCCCGCCAGCATGCCGATGGCCACCGACTCCGTCGGGCCTACAAACGCGCACGGTGCGGTGATGGCGACCAATCCCGCCAGCATTCCATTGCAAGCCATCGTGATGTCAGGCTTGCCGAAGAGGAAATACCACAGCAGCATGGCCGCCGCCGATCCCGCGACCGCCGCAAGGTTGGTATTCACGGCCACCACCGAGATGCGCAGATCCGTCGCTCCCAGCGTGGAACCGGGGTTGAATCCCATCCATCCAAACAGCAGCAGGAACGTGCCGGTGACGACATAAACAATGTTATGCGCGGGAAACACGCGGACCTCTCCCCTCGGGCCATACTTGCCCAAACGCGGGCCCAGAATGATTGCCAGCGCCATGGCGCAGAAACCGCCTACCGCGTGCACCACACTCGATCCGGCAAAATCAACATAGCCGTGTCCCAGGTTCAGTGTGGAACCCACTTGCGAAAGCCAGCCTCCGCCCCACGTCCAGCAACCCGCGATCGGATAAAGGATCGCACCGATAAACAATTCGCAGAGCAAGAAGGCCCAGAAGGTGATCCGTTCGCAGATGGCGCCAACAATAATGTAGCCCGCGGTTTCCATGAATACGACTTCAAACAGCGCCAGACAGTTGCTTCCGGCGTCGTAAGCGGGACCAACAAAGAAAAAACCTTTTCCTCCCAGGAATCCCCATTGCCCGCTCCCGATTAAGAAGTGGTTCAACGTAGGAGCGCCGCCCAGGTTCGCCGGAGCCGCATTGATGGCCACGGCTCCGAATTGAAATGCATATCCCACCGCGTAATACGCGAGGAAGGCGAATACGTAGGCGGCGAAGTTGAGCATCATCAGATGACCGGCATTCTTCTTTCGCACCAGGCCGCAGGTCAGCAATGCGAAACCCGCCTGCATGAATAGAACCAGGTAGCCGGTGTTCAAGGTCCAGGCGAAGTTCGTCGCCACTCGAACGTGGCCGACGCTGTCTGCCAGTTTTACCGCCAGCGGCTCTTTCACCGCTTGCGCCTGATAGTCGTCGAACGCCTTTTTGTTGGCAGCGTAGTCCGGAGACGCCTTGTCCGCGGGTTCGGCGACCACAAACGAATTGCCCGCCGCATCCTGCACAGCAGTCTTGTCGCCGGTGGTCGTGCCTGCGGGATCCGGCTTGGGATTATCTTCGGCAAAGCAGGGCGCGGACGCTCCTGCCAGCAATCCCACGGCGAGTAAGATGACAGCTCCCATCGACCGAAACCACACGCGCAGAGAAGACCTGCGGCCCATGTTCATCATTTGGAGTGCTCCAGATTCCAATAATTTTGTTGTGAATGAGATGGTTCGCAACGGGAGGGTAGTTCGCGGGCAGTGCGAATCTCGCTGATCGTTTGTGAACCGGGAGTTGGGCTGGAACAGGGCGGCCTGCGAATGCTGAAACGACCGCTCCTGTCCATTCCTGAAGGCAAGGGCCGACCCGGAAAACTGAATCGTCACCGGGCGCCATTGCATTCAATCGGTAGCATCTCCCCTATTGCTGCAAGACAATAAAGGGATGCCCGCGCCGAGTCCAATTCATATTTCTTATCGCGCTTATCAGAAGGAAAAATGAAGCTAGTGTGGAGCGGAGCTTACGTGGAGCGGGCACTCTTGCCCGCTGCTTTTGAAGTTGCTTTTGATTTTGCGGGAGTGGTCAAACAGAGCGACGCTTATTGGTCGTCGGTTTCCCCTGTGATCCTCTGTGCCCTCTGTGTTTAAAGCCGTGGACTCGGACACCAACCCTTACGCCGGATCGAAGCGCAACATGACGATCGCCATTTTCGGCGCACGACACTAGTTTTCCAGATAGCTGTCAATCCACTCTTTGACCTTCTGGCGGCGTTCGTCAGAAGGATCGAAGCGCACTCCCAGAGACTTGCTCTTGCTCCAGGTCACGACCGAGCGGACACAGACGCGCGGCAGTGTGAGCAGCGAGAAAGAGATCTCAACGTTGGCTCCCACCTGGATTTGCTCCGGGCTTTTCAGCGACATGCCGCCAGCGCTCAGATCGAGGCTCGAGGCACTGACGCGCTCGCCATTTGAACTGACAATGGCAACGTCGGTCATGATTGGGATGCGCGCGTAACGGCGAAGTTCGTGGAGCACGAGCATGTGCGTCGCGCGTACCAGCTTGAGCGCGGCGGGCCGCTCCAGCGGCTCGTGAAACATGGCATTGATGCCAAACTTGGAATACCGCATCGCCTCCTGCGCGCTGCCCCCGAGGCCGTAAAGCACCAGCCGGCTGTTTGACGGAGAGGTGCGCGCAGCCTCCATGACCGCCGCGGCGCCCGGGCCCAGATTCACCACGCACGCTGCAAACTTCTCCTGGCGCAGGCGCTCCGCCGCTCCTGAGGAGGTCACCACGGCCTCGATGCCAAACTGCCGGAAACATTCGGTCAGCAGGAATCGTGAAGATTCTTTAAGGTCGACGAGCGCAGCGCGAGCTGCCGTTTTCTTGCTGGAGGCGCTGGGCGCCATGGTAGTACCGAAAGCTGTTTGCATAGTCGGGGACGGCTCCAGTACGAAAGCCGATTGTCCCGCCGAAGCAAGAAGCACGAAAGGACCTAAAGGGACAAGCCGCCGAGCCGCCAAAAGGCCATCTCCGCAAATGGCCTGGTGGACAGGACGAAGAAACTTGCACACTAGGACGCTCTGTCGTCCTGAGCGGAGTCGGGACGAACCGAAGGGAGTCCCGGCGCAGTCTCGAAGGATCCCTAGCCGCGCCCCAGTGCGGGTGCTGTGAGGGGGCTGGCCCACACGTGCACAACCACGAATGAGGCTGCCCCATCCTTGCCGCGTTTTGTGCGGCGAGAGGCATCTCCAAAGCGGTCTTGCGGCAAGAGCCCGCCCTGAGCTTGCCGAAAGGGTGGGATTCCACGGACGCCGATACCCTTGGGCGGGGTTTTGATCTCTAAGGTGCCTCCCCAGGCTTTTGATCTCGCCGCCATCACCAATGCACTCACAGTTTCGAATCGGCAAAGCGCCACACCAAAAGGCGGGCCGAACCGGGCTGCGGGAGATATCCACAACCTCACTGTGACATCTGACCTTGCATTCAGAATTTCAACCGGCAATGATGATCGGAGCCAGGTAACGCTGCAGGAACCCAGAGTCCAACCGTCCCGGGCTGCTTCGTGCTTTCGCCATCGAATTTCGTTGGCGTCATCCCGAGCGAAGCCGCTTTTCAGGCGGAGAGAGGGATCTCCCCCTCCACGCGGCGAGAGTTCTATGATCGTTAGCTCTTTGAAATCAATATTTTGGCGGATTCGATTTCGTAAAACCCGCGCTGGATGGGGGTTTTGAGAGTTCCAATCTGCGCACCGGGCAGATTTTCGGCCTGTCGCGCCCGTAAATCCTTTAGATGGAAGATTTTGCGGATAAGTTATTTGCTTTCAAGATTTTAGCCAGATTCGCTCAGATCGAGGTTCTGCAACTCGCTGATTCCAGATATTTTACCGCTTTGATCTGTGTTTTTTTCTTGATCCAGATCGAAGGTCGGCCACGGATTCACACGGATTTTCACGGAGCAAACCCAAGAAACAAAAAAGAACTATCCGTGAGAATCCGCGAAAATCCGTGGCTAAGTTTTTAAGCGGCTGGACCCGCCTATTCGGACCATCTCCGGAACAGCAGCGCGCCGTTGGTGCCGCCGAAGCCGAATGAGTTCGACATGGCGTATTCGAGTTTCGCTTTGCGGGCGTGGTTGGGGACGAAATCCATGCCGGCGGTTTCGGGGTCCTGATTCTCGAGGTTGATGGTCGGCGGCAGGATCTGATCGCGCAGCGCCAGCACCGTAATGCCGGCTTCAAGGCCGCCGGCGCCTCCGAGAAGATGGCCGGTCATGGACTTGGTTGAGCTGACGGGAATTTTGCGCTCGCCAAAAAAGTTGCGGATGGCGTGCGCCTCTAGTGTGTCGCCAATCGGCGTCGAAGTTCCGTGTGCGTTGACGTAATCGACTTTGTCGGGTGTAATTCCTGCGTCGCGTGCCGCATTGCGCATGACGCGGAATCCGCCTTCGTGCTCCGGGGCCGGCTGGGTCATGTGATAGGCGTCGCCGGACATCCCGTACCCAGCCACTTCGGCGAGAATCGTTGCGCCTCGCCGCTTGGCGTGCTCCAGTTCTTCGAGCACCAGAATTCCGGCGCCCTCGCCCATGACAAAGCCGTCGCGATCTTTATCCCACGGACGGCTGGCTTTTTCGGGATCGTCATTGCGAACGGAAAGCGCGCGCATGGCGGCAAATCCGCCAACGCCCATGCGGGTGACGGCGGCCTCGGAGCCGCCCGCGATCATCACGTCCGCATCGTTATGCTGAATGATGCGCATGGAGTCGCCAATGGAGTGAGCGCTGGTGGTGCAGGCCGTCGCCGTGGCCTCGTTCGGCCCTTTGGCTCCGACGCGCATGGAAACGTGGCCAGCGGCAAGATTGATAATGGCTGCGGGAATAAAGAAAGGCGAAATCTTGCGCGGGCCGCCTTCGAAAAGAGCAATGTGTTCGCGCTCGATGATGTCGAAACCGCCGATGCCGGAACCGATATGCACGCCCACGCGCTCGGCGTTTTCCGGCGTGATCTCGAGGCCCGACATCTTGAACGCTTCATCCGAGGCGGCGATGGCCAGGTGAATGAAGCGTCCCATTTTCTTTACTTCTTTTTTTTCGATGAAGTTGAGCGGATCGAAGTTCTTGACCTCGGCGGCGATCTGGCAGGCGAAATTGCTGGCATCGAACTGGGTAATGCGGGCCACGCCGCTCTTGCCGGCGAGCACCGATTGCCACACTTCTCCAGTGGTGTTGCCCACGCCGCAGATCAGGCCGATGCCGGTAACTACAACCCTGCGTCCCAAGTCTACTTGCCGCCTTTCGAATGCTTGCCGATGTAATCGATGGCGTCTTGCACGGTGCGGATTTTTTCCGCGTCCTCGTCGGGGATTTCGATGTCGAAGCCTTCTTCAAAGGCCATGACCAGTTCGACGGTGTCGAGCGAATCCGCGCCCAGGTCGTCCACAAACGAAGCGCTGGAGGTGACCTCGCCTTCGTCCACGCCCAATTGTTCCACGATGATCTGCTTTACCTTCTCGTCAACAGCTGCCATGATTCTCCTCGCTTAACTCGATTTGATTTGAAATTCGATGTACCCGATGCAAGATTGCCATCCGTATCAAGCCGCGAATTCCATATGTTCGTTATTGCAGGTGCCACCAATACGGAAAAAGGCGAACGTGTAGTGTAACGGTCTCGGTAAATGGCTGTAAAGGAAGCGTCGAACTTTATGAGACCGGCGCCTGTGGTAACCTTCTGCATCCTAAACGTGGCCGCGCATGGCGGTCAAACCTATGCGAGCAGTGGTGCAGCGCGTAAGCCGCGCCAAAGTGACGGTGAACGGCGAAATCACAGGAGAGATCGGCCTCGGACTGCTGGTTTTGCTCGGCGTGGGCCGCGACGACAGCGAGGCCGACGCCGATTATCTGGCCACGAAAATTTGCGGGCTGCGGATATTTGAAGATGACGCGGGGAAAATGAATCTTGGCTTATCCGATGTGGGCGGCAGCGTGCTCGCGGTTTCACAGTTCACGTTGTATGCGGACGTCAGGCGCGGGAAGCGGCCATCCTTCGATGAAGCGGCGCCGCCGGAGAAAGCGCGGCAGTTGTATGAATTCTTCGTAGAGCGGATTCGCACCGCCGGGTTGCGCTGTGAGACCGGGCGCTTTCAGGCAATGATGCAAGTGGAGTTGGTGAACGAAGGGCCGGTCACGATTCTGTTGGATTCGAGGAAAGTCTAGGCGGTGAATGCTACCCGCAAGCGACCTCTACTTTGTTTCCAGCAGCGGATCGGCCGTTTCCTGTTCCTTCACATCGGCAAGTTCCAGCTGAAGATTTCCAGCGTTGGTGGCGTAAGCCAGTCCGGTTTCCATATCCAGCACGCCTTCGCGGACGAGCCGGTCGATCTCGCCGTCGAAGTGCTGCATGCCGTCCTGGCTGCCGACGCGCATGGCATCCAGCAGAGTTTTGCCTTCGCCTTCGCCTTTTTCCACGTACTCGCGGGTGCGCAGCGTGGACTTCAAGATTTCAATGGCGGCAACCCGGCCAGTTCCGTCCTTGCGCGGGATCAGCCTCTGGGAAACGATGTAGCGAAAACTCTTGGCTAGACGATTGCGTACGGTGTGCTGCTCGGCCAGAGGGAAAGCGCCCAGAATTCTCTCCACCGTCTTGGAAGCGTCAATCGTGTGAAGCGTGGAGAGCACCAGGTGGCCTGTTTCCGCCGCTTCCATGGCAATCTCGATGGTTTCGCGGTCTCGCATCTCGCCCACAAGAATCACTTTCGGAGCCTGGCGAAGCGCCGCTCTCAACGCCAGAGCGAAACTGGGCGTGTCGGAGTGCAACTCGCGTTGATGAACAATGCAGTTCTTGTGGAGGTGCAGAAACTCGATGGGATCCTCGATGGTGAGGACGTGATAGGAGCATTCTTTGTTGATCTTATCGATGATTGCCGCGAGAGTGGACGATTTGCCGGAACCCGTCGGCCCAGTCACCAGCACGATGCCATTGCGCAGGTCGACTACTTTGGCCAGTTCGGCCGGCAAGTTCAAGGATTCGAAGTCGGGGGCCCTGCCGGGGATGACCCTCATCACGATCGCGCAGGTGCCACGCTGCATGAAGATGTTCACTCGAAAGCGATTTGCGCCAGGCAAGCTGTAGGAGACATCACAGGATCCGTGCTGCTTCAACTTCTCGATGGCATGCAGGTTTTTTCCGATCAAATCGGCGGCAATGCGCCGGGTATCCTCACTGGTGAGGATTCGTGCCGCGCCGACAGGCGCCAGTTTGCCATTGATTTCCACCAGCGGTGGCTTGCCCGGAGAAAAGAAGAGATCGCTCACCTTGGCCGAGGTTCTCAGCATCGACGCCAACAGCTCAGGAGTCGAAAGCGGTGCAGCGGCGGGCGCAGGTGCAGCCGCGGCGCGCACGGCTGCGGGAACGACGGTTGTCGGAGTCGCGGTCGAAGACATTTTGAGGAATCCCCACTATTGTTTGCGGTGGGTTGATCGTACAACGCCCCGCGTCTAATCAGCCGAGGATAAGGGTAGAGGCCGTTACCGTGGTCACTGGCGTCTTTCGATATCCTGAGGGCTCAGTCTTGAGCGGCGAGGACGTCGGATTCTCATGGCCCGCGTTGACGACCTTTGCTTGTGAGGTACGTCTAAATGTACGTATCATCCTATCCGTTATGAAAATCCCTATCGTTGCTGTTCTTGCCGTGTGCCTCTCCGCGTTTGCCGCGGAGAAACCGAAAGCGGTTCCCGCTTCTGCTCCTGCCGCGCCGTCCGCGGTCGAGACCCTCGACCTGAACGCGATCGCGCGCATTCGGGAGGAAGGGTTTAATCACTCGCACATCATGGAATACGCCAGCGGTCTTTTCGATGGCATTGGGCCACGCTTAACCGCCTCGCCGGAGTTTGTGAAGGCCGGGCAGTGGTCGCTGGATCAACTACGCCTCATGGGGGCGAGCAACGCGCACCTCGAATCCTGGGGCGACTTTGGGATGGGGTGGCAGCAGATTGGAACCTCGGTGTTGATGACCGCGCCGGGGACGGCGACAGTGCTGGCGCAGGCGACGCCTTGGTCCCCGGCTACAGCGGGGGAAGTGACTGGCGATGTGCTCGCGGTGCCCACACTGAAGAGCGAGAAAGATTTCGAAGCGTGGAAAGGCAAGCTGGCGGGAAAGATCATTCTCTATGGCGATGCGCCCAAGATCAATCCTGACCGAGCAATTGCTGTCGAGCACTACGATCAGGCGAAGCTCGATCATTTCCGTTCTTATCCGCTGGACGGCGATCAGAACGACAGCCACGTACTTCCGGCGGATCCTCACCTGTGGGAGAGTGTTTTCGGAGAGATGGCGTTTCTGGAAAAGGTTGGCCATTTCTTTGCGGACGAACACGCCGTCGCGGTGCTGCGGCCGAGCGGTTCCAGCGGAATCATTCACGATGACACCGGTTCTTCGCTGGGCTGGTTCGTGTACAGCCCGGATCACAAGCAGGCGATTCCTTCGGCGGTGATTGCGAATGAGAACTTCGGGCGCATCCACCGGCTGGTTTCGCATAACGTGCCGGTTTCTCTGCGGGTCAACATCGCCACGCGATTCACAGGCGATCATGAAATCGGCAATGATGTGATCGCCGAAATTCCCGGCACCGACCCGGCGTTGAAGGATCAAGTCGTGATGGTGGGTGGGCATTTGGATAGCTGGATTGCCGGCACAGGAGCGACCGACGATGGCGCTGGAGCCATCATCGCGCTCGAGGCCATGCGCATCCTGCGCGCGCTGAACCTGCAGCCGCGACGCACGATCCGCATCGGCCTGTGGGGCGGAGAAGAGCAGGGATTGTTCGGTTCAGCCGGCTATGTCGGTAAACATTTCGGAACGGTTTCTTACTCCACGAAGCCGGAGGAGCTGGTTGTGCCGGAGTTTCTACGCCAGCAGACAGGGCCGGTGACGATTAAGCTCGAACACGCGAAGCTCGATGCCTATTTCAACACTGACAATGGCGGTGGAAAATTTCTGGGGATTTTCACCGAGGGCAATTCCGCAGTGGCGTCCATTTTTCAGCAGTGGGTTGCGCCCATCAGCGATCTGGGTTTTACCACGGTGACGATGCGCAACACCGGTTCTACGGATCACGTCTCCTTCGATCAAGTCGGGCTTCCGGGCTTTCAATTTATTCAGGATCCTCGCGACTACGATACGCGCAGCGCTCATACGAACATGGACACCTACGAGCGACTGTCGGAGTCGGACTTGAAGCAAGCTGCAGTCGTGATGGCGATCTTCGTCTACAACACGGCCCAACGCGAGGCCATGCTTCCGCGCAAGCCGCTGCCGCACCCCGAACTGGAAGAGCAGATGACGAAGCCATTGGAGGGCATTTATCCGACCGCGGCGAAGCCGTAGCAGGGATAGTTATCTCAGCGGCTTATCGCCGGCAGATTCAGTTGAATGTACTTTTTGCTGTCGAACTTCTTGCCGGTGCTGGCGGCCGACATGTAGCGAATCAGGCCGAAGATGGGACGGTCGAACCAGGGACGATCGAACTTGCCCACGATGGCCCACGCAATGCCCGCGTAGCCGTTGGGATCGCGGCCGTCAAGCTCGTACTTGTCGTTGAGTTGCACGGCGATGCGGTAGGCCTCAGCGGGAGACTGGGTCCACTCCAGAATTTTCTTGGCCCAGTACATGCGCATGTAGTTGTGCATCCAGCCAGTGTTGACCATTTGCATTTGAGCCGCGTTCCACAGCGGATCGTGGGTCTCCGCACTCTCCAGTTGGGCCTCTGTGTAGAGCACGGGGCGGCGATCTTTGGCGTGCCGGGCAAGCGTGCGGTGCGCCCACGGTTCTGCACACTCGAAGTTGTCATAGTCAGGGTTGAAGCGCACGAGGTTGATGGAAAGCTCACGCCAGGTAATGAGCTGATCCAGAAAAGCTTTCTTGTCGGGCTGTGGCGCGTCGCATCTCTCGACCGCGAGCGCGATGGTGAGGGGGCTAATATGCCCAAAGTGCAGGTACGGAGAAAGCCGGCTGGTGTGGTCGATTTCAGGCCGGTTGCGGCCAGTAGCATAACCCGGCAACTTGCGGATGAGGAAATCGTCGAGCAATCGCCGCGCTTCTTTGCTTCCACCGCGCCACTGTGGACAGGGCGCAACGGAGCGGTCGAGATGCCAGTCTTGCGTAACGTCAAAGTGGGGAGCGAGTGAGGGTAGCCGCTTCGGCGTTTTCCAGGGAACGCGCGCCACAGGATTCTTTGGGGCGACGAGAAACCGCGTCAGATGCGCCTGCAGGCGTGGTCGGATGATACGAGCGGCGTACTGCGCTTTCTCCAGGAGTTGCGATGGAACGATCACGTCGGCATCGACGGTCCACAGCGGCACCCGCAGTTTCTTCGCAGCTTTACGGCGCCAGGATTCGGCTTCGCGCATCGGATTCTCATCCCCCACCACCAGAGCGGCCTTCACCTCGTCGCAGAATCGCAGCAGGCTGTATTCGGGAAAGCGGCGAAGCACGAAGCCAACCTTTCTCTTTGTCAGGGCCTGAGCGATGTCGGGAATGCCCTCGGCCAGAAAACGGTAGTGGCGCAGATTGGCATGCGGATAGAAAGGGACAGGCGCGAAAAATACGACCACGGGCTTGCCCAGTTCATCGGCGGCGGCCACAGCCACATCGAGCGCCGGATTATCGATCCCGCGTTGGGCCCGTTGCATCCAGTAAACAACGCAAGCGCCTTCCGGGTCTGGCGCGCCCTTGCGCCGCACCGTCACGCGGGAGTCTTCCATAAGCTTGTCTAGAGAGGGCATTGGATCGAATGAATTTTTCTCAATGAGCGGCGAGGATGGCGTCGGTCACGCGAGCCGCATCCACCGCAGGCTTTACGTCGTGGGTGCGCAGAATGTGTGCGCCTTTGAGAATCAGGGCAGTATGTGCAGCCAAGTTTCCGTACAGCCGCTCGGCGGGGGCGGCGTCTTTGCCGTCTTTCGCCAGAGCGCGTCCGAGAAATGATTTTCGCGATGTTCCCACCAGCAATGGAAGGCCCAGAGACTGCATTTCCTGAAAGCGAGCCAGCAGCGGATAATTCTGCTCGAAGTTCTTGCCGAAGCCGAAGCCGGGATCGACTGCGATTCGTTCCCGGCGCACGCCGGCCAGGACGGCGCCTTCCACCCAGTCGCGAAGTTCGCGCTTAACCTGCAACACAATATCCCCAGGCGGCGGTAACGTGCGCCATTCCTCGGGGCGGCCACGCATGTGCATCAGAACTGCGCCGCACTTTAATTCGGCAATCGTCTTTTTCATTTGCGGATCCCAGCGCAGCCCGCTGACGTCGTTGACGATTTCGGCGCCGGCATTGATTGCGGCGCGCGCCACACTGGCTTTGTAGGTGTCGACGGAGATCAGCGAATCCGGCCGTTGCTTTTTGATTTCAGTGATGACCGGTAAAACGCGCCGCAACTCTTCTTCGGCACTGACGGCGGAAGCGCTGGAGCCGGGGCGCGTGGATTCTCCGCCAACGTCAATGATGTCGGCGCCATCGTCGAGTAGTTGGAGGGCGTGCGCAGCGGCCTTTTCGGAATCGAGGTAGAGGCCGCCATCGGAAAAAGAATCGGGAGTCACGTTGACGATGCCCATGATCAACGTTCGTTTTCCCAGTTCCAAGGTGCGCTTGCCGGTGTTCCACTGGAAGACGGCTCTCATGCGGCAGATTCTAAATGATACGGAGGGTGTTTCTTGGAACAAGGTGGGCGGGGACAGCCGACGGCGGCTGACCCCGCATGAAGCACCTACCGGCGGCGCACGGCCGCATCGTGAAACTTATCGGCGGAGCGAAGGGCGCCGGGGCCGGTGCCGGTGGGTGGTTTGCGCCTTCCTTCCAGCAGTTCTTTCAGCACGACGGCGTTGTTGTGAGTTTCGTTCTTCGAGGCATACAGCAGCGTCACGCGCTTCCTCTTGTGCGCCAGGCGATAAAGTTCCTGCAAATCCTTGATCGCTTCCGGATGCTTCAACTCTTTCAGATAGCGCTTGCGGAACAGCAGCCAGCGATCCGGCCGGGCGTGATACCACTTCCGCAATTCGTTGGAAGGAGCAAGATCGCGCAGCCACTCGTGCAGGGCAACCTCAGTCTTGCGCAGGCCACGTGGCCACAAACGGTTGAACAAGAACCCGCGCTCCATCCGAACGCGACGCCGGTTCGTAGACTCGCTTTACGACGACTGGCATGGCTTTGAAGCGTTGCCCCTTTCCTCTATTATTGTAAGTCGAACAGGATGGCGACGGTTGTGGGAAATCGGGCGCAAATTATGCGCGTGCTCAACGGAATGCGAATGACAGAAGAAATCGACGGGCGGAGCGAGCGTCTCACTCGACATCTGCGGTGCTGGATTGGAACAGCGTTGGCCGTGTGTCTTGCATTGGTTGCGCTTACCGGCTGCGATGTAGAACGCCGCAAGTCGGATGCTGAACTCGGCCTCACCGCGCAACAGGCAGCCGGACGCAAGATTTATGATAATTACTGCGACCGCTGTCACCGGCCTGACTCCACCAAAGGGAAAAAGGGCCCGGGATTGAAGGGCATGTTTCAGCACAAATATCTTTCGCAGACCGGACTGCCTGCGAATGACGATCGCGTGAGCGACATTATTCGCAACGGCCGGCCCGATATGACCGGCTACAGCCAGGTTCTGAGCGCACAGGACCTGCAGGATCTACTGGCATACCTGCACACGTTGTAGCCGCGGTTTGCGTAAGTGCGTAGTCCGTTCGCTTCGTGGGATAATCCTTCCGTGAAAAATGCCGCGCCATCGGAGCTTTTTCGCAAGCTGCCGTCGATTGATGATGTCTTGCGCGAAGCGGGCGTGCGTTCGCTGGCCGCGAACGGCCATGAGCCGGTAGTGGACGCGGTGCGGGTTGTGCTGGCGCGCCTGCGGCTAGAGATCAGCTCAGGCCTGGTGGGTGCTCATGAATTGGATCTTGCGCTTGCCGGTCTGGCAGGGGCTGTGGAGAACCAGCTTCGCCGCGCGATGAAATATTCTTTGCAGCCGGTCATCAACGCCACCGGCGTAATTTTGCATACCAACCTGGGCCGTGCTCCGCTGGCCGATGTGGCGATTGAGCATATCCGTGAGACCGCCGGAACTTACTCGAACCTGGAATATAATCTGGCGGCCGGTGAGCGCGGTAAACGCGATGTGCATGTGGATCGCCTGTTTCAGCGCTTGCTGCATGAAGACGTCGGCGAGATTCGGCCCGCCGGGACAGCCGAGGCGACTGCCTCTACGCGAGCCGAAACAGCCACCATCGTCGTCAACAACAATGCCGCTGCCGTCCTTCTGGCGCTGAATACTTTTGCCGATGGTGGAGAGGTGATTGTTTCGCGCGGCGAACTGGTGGAGATCGGCGGCTCGTTTCGCATCCCTGATGTAATGG
This sequence comes from uncultured Acidobacteriaceae bacterium, assembly GCA_963715875.1. GTDB lineage: Bacteria > Acidobacteriota > Terriglobia > Terriglobales > Acidobacteriaceae > Sulfotelmatobacter. The sequence goes on from OY970281.1 coordinate 1,022,890, forward strand.
CGAAATCAGGAGCGATCTTGCGTGAGGTGGGAACGACCAACCGCACTCGCACTGCCGACTATGAAAAGGCGATCACCGAACGAACGCGGCTTCTGTTGCGAGTGCACCGTTCGAATTTTGAGATCACGGGCTTCACCGGGCAGGCGTCAACCGCGGAACTGGTGGCGCTGGCCCGCGAGCGAAACATTCCACTCATGGAAGATCTTGGCAGTGGCGCTCTCTGTGATTTGAATGCGGTTGGAATCGGCGGCGAGCCGGGCGTGATCGACAGCCTGCGCCATGGTGTGGATATCGTGACTTACAGCGGAGATAAACTGCTGGGCGGGCCACAGGCAGGCTTGATCAGCGGGCGTGCGGAGTTAGTTGCGCGAATGCGATCCAACTCGCTCTTCCGCGCTTTACGCGTGGACAAACTGACCTACGCCGCGCTGGAGGCGACCCTTCTTGCCTACGTGCGACGCGATCACGATGCGATTCCTGCGCTCCGCATGATGCGGCTTACGAAGAAAGAAATCGGAGCACGGGCCGAAGCGCTGGCGGCGCGGATTGCGGCTCCGAATTTGAAGTGCGAAGTCGTGGATGGGGAATCCCTTTTGGGCGGCGGAGCGGCGCCATCTTCCGTCTTGCCAACGCGTGTGCTGGCGGTGGCTTGTGAAGGTCTCAGCGCTGACGAACTGGCGGCACGATTGCGCGCCTCCGAGCCTGCAATCATTGCCCGCGTTGAGGAAGGCCGGGTGCTGCTGGATCCTCGAACTGTGTTTCCCGAGCAGGATGCCGCAGTGGCTGCAGCCCTCAATCGCATCTCTGCCTGACATTCGCGCATCGAAACTGTATTGGCCACGATTTACACAATCGGACACTCAACTCGAACGCTCGAAGATCTGATCGAGACTCTTCAAGCGCACGAGATTCAAACGCTGGTGGATATACGCGCTTTTCCGATGTCGCGGCGGCTGCCTCATTTCAATCGCGACGCTCTCGAGAAAACCCTGCCGGCGGCCGGCATTCGTTATCTCTGGATGAAAGCTCTGGGCGGCTATCGAAAGAAGAGTCGCGAAGAATCTCCAAACCTGGGTCTGCGGAATGCCAGCTTTCGCAACTATGCGGACTACATGCTGACTCCAGAATTTGAGAGCGCGCTGGCCGAACTGGTTGCGCTGGCCGAGAACTCGCGCACCGCCTACATGTGCGCCGAGCGCGTATACTTTCGCTGCCATCGTATGCTCGTCTCTGATTGGCTGGTGGCACATGGGCATGAGGTGTTGCACATCGACGGTACTGGCCCAGCCAAACCGCACACGCTCACTTTGGAAGCGCGCATGATTGATGGAGAGTTGGTCTACCGCGGCGACCGGTTGCTATAGGGTTTCGAACTTATGATCGTCGGTACAGGCATTGACATCGCGGAGGTCCCGCGCATTGCGCAATCGATCGAGCGTTTCGGCGAGCGATTTTTGCACCGAATTTATACCGTGGGCGAAATTCGCTATTGTGATTCCAAAGCGAACCGTGTAGAGCGCTATGCCGCGCGCTTCGCCGCTAAAGAGGCCGCCATGAAGGCGCTGGGCACGGGCTGGAACCATGGAGTTCGCTGGCGGGATTGTGAAGTCGTCCGGCTCCCAGGCGGACGTCCCAGCATCGTTTTTCATGGAAGAGCCGGCGAGGTTGCTGCCCGGCTTGGGGTGAAAAATGCGGCGCTCTCGCTTTCGCACACTGTCGATCAGGCCTTCGCGCAAGTGATTCTCGAAGGGTGAAAGAACAGTGGTTAGTGGGTAGTGCGCGCCAAATTCAGCCACCACCACTATCCACTAATCACTAATCACTGCTCTACCACTACTGCCGTTCTGCTAGACTGGCGCATCCCATCCATCATGTCTGCGATCATGCAAGCTTCTCCGCCGGTTTCTTCTTCCACCGCAATTCCTGAACGAACTCTTCTCGCGGGATTGGGATTCACAAGCTTCGCCGCCTTGTTGCTGGAGTTGGCGCTCACGCGATTGTTCTCCGTGGTCCTTTTCTACCATTTCGCTTTTCTTGCGATATCGATTGCGCTGCTTGGGCTGGGAGCGGGCGGAGTTTTCGCCTACCTGCTCAAGAAGCGTCTCGCTAAAGTAGGCACGCGCACGCTGGCTGCCGGTTTGTGTATGGCCAACTCAATTTTGGTCTTGATCGTGTTGGAGGTTGTGCTGCACGTGCCGGTAGCGCTCACCGTCACCGGCAAGAATTTCTTGCACTTGACCATCCTCTACATGGCCGCGGCGGTGCCTTTCTTCCTGACTGGACTCTTGTTCTCGGTAGTCTTTGCGCGCGAGACGTGGCGCGTCCCCCGGCTCTACGGGGCCGATCTGAGCGGCGGTGCGCTGGCGTGCCTGGCCGTGGTTCCATTGCTCAACTGGATCGGTGGACCGAATACGATTCTGGCCGCCTCGGTTGTTATGGCTGCGGCAGCCATGGTGTGGGCTGATAGCGCCAATGCACGCAAAGTGGCCGGTGGTCTGGTGGCTGCATTTGTGTTGCTCATCGCCGCGAATCACTCCGGTAAGTTGATTGACGTGGTTTACGCCAAAGGAATGTTTCGCGACCCTGCATGGGTGGAATTCGCGCGCTGGAACGCACTATCGCGGGTGGAAGTGGATCGTCAGGGCCAGGGCAAGGCGATCGTCATTGACGCCGATGCGTCTACTTACATCATGAACTGCGATCTGGCGCACTGGCATGGTTCGGAGTGGGAGCGCAATCTCATGTCCGCTCCGCCGGCGCTGGCGAATGTTCTGCGGCCGCACGGGGAGTTCGCAATCATCGGACCCGGCGGGGGCGTCGATGTGCTGCGCGCGGTGGCCAACGGAAGTCCGAGCGTGACGGGAATTGAGATCAATCCCATCATTGCCAACACGATCATGCGCGGGCGCTATTCCGATTACGCGCTGCATCTCTATGACCGTCCGGAAGTGCACATTCACGTCACCGACGGGCGTTCTTATTTGCGTTCGACACCGCAGCAGTTCGACGTGGTGCAGATGACCCTGGTGGACACGTGGGCTTCGACCGCGGCTGGCGCGTTTGCTTTGAGCGAAAACAATCTCTACACGATGGAGGCCTTTCAGGAATATTTTCAGCATCTCAAACCCGATGGAATGATCGCGATTACACGCTGGGAGTTTCGCCAGCCGCGGGAAGCCTTGCGCGTGGTGGCCGTGGCCATGGAGGCGCTCCATCATCTTGGCGTGGCCGAGCCGGCGCGCAACTTCATTGTTGCCTCGCAAGGGCCGCTGAATGAAGACGGAATTCCCGTGGTTGTGTTGGCCAAAAAGACTGCGTTTACGCCGGAGGAAGAATCGGTGGTGCGGGCGCACTTCGTGCACTATGACAAACTCGACCCTATCTATCTGCCTTCTGAGCCGGCGATCAAAATGGCAGGCCAGAATCCGTTTGCGGATCTGATCGCAAGCAATGATCCTTACGGCTTCGCGCAGAGTTATGCGTACAATGTGTCGCCGGTCAACGACAACGCTCCATTCTTTTTCTTTACTCTGAAAGCCGGGCAGATTCTCGGCCCGCAGGGGCTGCGGCGGGGAATCGACTGGAAAGTGAATCTGGGCGTGCTGGTCCTGCTTCTGGTGCTTATCATTTCACTGGTCGCCGTGCTGGTCTTTCTGATTCTGCCGCTGGCAATCGAGGTGAAATTGAGAAGCCGGCGTTCGCCTCTGCCGCTGCTTTATTTCGTGGCCGTTGGCTTGGGTTACATTTTGGTGGAGATCGCTTTTATTCAGCGCTTCGTGCTTTTTTTGGGGCATCCAACCTACGCGCTGACGGTCGTCATCTTCCTGCTCATGCTCTCGAGTGGGGCGGGTAGCCTGCTTTCGCGGCGCTGGCTTCCGCGCGCGGAACTGGTTTGGATGCCGCTCGCGCTCATAATCGCGGCACTGTCCGCGAACGTCTTTCTTCTTCCGCACGCTCTTGCGGCCTGGGTGGGTCTCGGATTCAGCTACCGCCTTGTGCTCAGCGCACTGCTACTGGCGCCGCTCGGCCTGATGATGGGGATGCCTTTTCCGACGGGCTTGCGCGCGCTGGCGGCGAATGCTCTTCTCTCCGTCCCCAGCGGTTTAGGCGGCGATGGAAGAAACGACGACGAGGGCAACATTGTGGAATGGGCCTGGGCAATGAATGCGGCTGCCAGTGTGCTTGGTTCCGTGCTAGCCATGGTGATCGCGATCCAGTATGGCTTGAATGTGACACTGGCCTGCGGAGTGGCAGCATATTTCTTTGCCTTATTGCTGCTACCCGCCCTTCGAGGCCAGCGCACGTAGAGACTTGCCGGTTTTGTTATGATGCTCCGAGGGACGGCAGGGGAGTGGGGCCGTCCCGTACGCCGGCGGACATGAAGACGGCGTATTGCAGGGTGAGGGAATCCTTTGCCGAGCGAAAAACAGCTCAAATGGTCGGAGCTTCGAGTCGGGCTCACGGTAGTGATCGCCAGCGTGGTGTTGGCGCTGCTTTTGTTTCTCATGTCGGGCACCGGCGGCTTCTTCTCGCATCGAATCGTCCTCACTTCGTATTTTGATAATGCGCAGGGACTGCGTGAGGGCGCACCGGTGCGGCTCAGTGGCGTCGATATCGGCAATGTAACCCACATCGGTATTGTGAAAGACAAGCCGCTCACTCCCGTGCAAATGACGATGAAGGTGAACACGAAATACGCCTTCAACCTGCGGAAGGATTCGGTCACTTCGCTGGATACAGCTGGAGTGCTGGGCGAAACTTACCTCGATATCGACAGCGCGCAAGCCGTCGGCCCGCCCGCACAGGATGGGGACACGCTGCCCACCCACGTGCACCCCGATTTCAACGAAGTGGTGCGCTCCAGCCAGAGCACGCTGCAGAACATGGACGCGTTGCTGCAGCGCGCCGACCGCATCCTTGCCTTCGCGGAGAGTGGCAAGGGATCCCTGGGCAAACTGATTTACGATCCCACGCTGTATGACCGGTTGTCGCAGACGGTTACGGAGTTTAAGCAGGTTGTCGATCAGATCGCCAAGGGGCAAGGCAGTCTGGGCCAGTTGATCAGCAGCAACGATGCCTATAACAAGTTCGTTGCCACGCTCGACAAGATGAATGGCGTAATCGACGACCTGCAACAAGGCAAAGGCACGGCGGGAAAATTCCTCAAGGATCCAGCTCTCTACGACAATGCCAACGAGACCATTGCCAACCTGAAGCAGGTAAGCGCGGACCTCAACGCGGGCAAGGGAACGGCGGGAAGACTACTCAAGGATGAAGAACTGGCCAAAAAGATTGACACCACGATGACGAAGCTCGCGGCCCTAACCAGCGATCTCGATGCGGGTAAGGGGTCGGTGGGAAAACTGCTGAAGGATGAAACGCTCTACAACAATGCCAACCAGATGCTGGAAGAGACGCAGGGTCTGATCAAGGCGATCCGCGAGAATCCCAAGAAATATCTCAGCATCAAGCTGCACATCTTCTAGCGGTGCTGGAGGACTAAGACACTCTTGTCATCCCGAGCGAAGTGAGGGATCTCGGTTCTTGTTGCCGCTGCCGGCAAACACCCAGATTCCTCGCTGCGCTCGGAATGACAGGTTGAGCTCAGTGTTCCCCGATGCCGAAGACTGCGCCCAGCAGCAGGATTGCGAGCACTCCAAACGAAATCGCGCCGTATTTCCAATCTTTTTCGCGAAGAAACAAAATTCCTGCTACCAGCACTCGCACCACTGGGGTAGCCAGCATCAGCAATACTCCTGCGCGTTCAATGCCTGCTGGAATGCGGCCGTGAACGAAGAAGCCAACAAGCAATCCGGTCAGCATGACAAAGAAACAGCCGAAGGCGCCGATGCGCAACACCAGGGCAACCACACGATCGAAGGCCGGTTCGCGAAGTTGGCTCATGCTGCGCCTCCACTCAACAGGTGCACGATCAGGTGTCCGGCGAGATAAAGCATGATGCCAACCAACAGGTAGACAACGTATTTGGTGTGAATGCGCGGCGCCAGGCGCGCACCCAGCAACGAACCCACGAATACGCCGACGGCGAGTGGGGCGGCGATCTCGACGAGGATGTCTCCGCGCCGGTAATACACGATGGCGCTGGCGGCAGCGGTGACGCCGATCATGAAGTTCGAAGTTGCCGTCGCCACCATCAGCGGTACGTTCATAAAGATGAACATCACGGGAACTTTGATGGGACCTCCGCCGATGCCGAGCAGGCCGGAAAGCCCTCCGGCGATCAGCGATGCCCCCAAGCCGAGGGGAAAATGCTGCGGTTCGTAGGGCGGAATCACGGTCACGCCGTTGCTCGGGGCGGGAATGTCTTCGTTCTTGACCTTGCCGCGGCGCACTAGAATCGTGATCGAGCTGTAAAGCAGGAAACCGGCGAATATCCCTTCGAGCCAGTTGCGATTGAAGTATCCAACCAGATACGCAGTCACGGCTGCGCCTAGCGACGTTGCCAGTTCGAGCGTCATGCCCAGGCGAATGTCTGTTGTGTGACGCTGCAGGTGCACGGAAGAACTCGCTGCCGAGGTGGTGATGACAGCGATCAGGCTGGTGCCGATGGCTTCCCGGATAGGAATTCCGAAGTGCAGAGCAAGAATGGGCGTCAGCAAAACGCCGCCGCCGATGCCGGTCAGCGCGCCCAGCAGTCCGGCGAAAAATCCCAGCACCACTAGAAGGACGCTTAGCATCGTTGCGTTTAAGAAATTACCCGCGGGGCGGTAGATTCGGCCTGCTCGTGCGCATGGTAGCTGGAGCGCACCATGGGCCCGGACTCGACATGGCGGAAACCGAAGCGCAGGGCTTGGTCGCGCAGGTCGCGAAATTCCTCCGGCGTGTAGAAGCGGGCGATGGGCAGGTGATCGCGCGAGGGGCGCAGATACTGTCCCACGGTAAGAATGTCGACACCGCGGCCGCCGAGGTCGTGGAATACTTCGACCAGTTCTTCGGTGGATTCGCCCAAGCCGACCATCACGCCACTCTTCGTCACCATGCCGGGAGAAAATTTCTTAGCATTCTCCAGCAGGTCAAGGGTGCGCTGGTAACGTGCGCCCGAGCGCACGGCACGATAGAGACGCGGCACAGTTTCGGTATTGTGATTGAGGACGTCGGGTTGCGCGTCGAGGACGATTTTCAACGGCTCTTCCAGGCCTTGAAAATCGGGGATGAGAACTTCGATGCGGCAATCCGGAGTGCGTTCGCGAATCTCGCGAATGGTTTCGGCGAAAATTCTGGCGCCGCCAACGTTGTCGTCATCACGATTCACGCTGGTCACGACCGCATGTTTCAGGCCAAGGGTAGCCACTGCTTCTGCTACGCGGCGCGGTTCATCCCAATCGATCGGTTCGGGGCGTCCCTTGGGCACGGCGCAGAAACCGCAGCGGCGAGTGCAGATATCGCCCAGCAACATGAAGGTCGCGGTCTTGTGGTTCCAGCACTCGCCGATGTTGGGACACTGCGCCGATTCGCATACGGTATGGAGCCCGAGGCCGCGCGCCAATTTTTTCAAATTGTGGAAATTGTCGCCAACGGGAGCCTTGGCCCGCAGCCAGTCCGGCTTGGGCACGCGGAGCGGGGGCGCAAGGTCGATCTGGATCAGTTGAGAAGTACCGGCCATCGGTTCGATTCTACCAGTTCAGCTTACTGAGACGGACGACGAGAACCGGCGACATGAGTGGTGCCTGCCGATGCCGGTGGCGAGACGCCCTCTCGACAGCCGGCGGGACGCCGGCGCTACTCAGCTTCAGCCCACCCCTTTACCCTACTTCCACCAGTCCATAGGTGCGCTGCCATTTCGTGCGCAGGGCGACCAGGGCGCGGCTGATTTCCACTTGCGTGATTTCGGAATTCGGCCCGGCCATGACGGCGGCGGCTTCGCGCTTAGCTAGCTCGAGCAACTGGCGGTCGCGAATCAGGTTGGCGACGTGGAAATCGGGCATTCCGGCCTGTTTCGTACCAAAGAATTCTCCGGGACCGCGCAGTTCGAGATCGAGTTCGGCGATCTGGAAACCGTCGTTGGTGCGGACCATGGCATCGAGCCGGCGCTCGCCTTCTTCTGTCACTTTGCCGCCGGTCATCAGAATGCAAAAGGACTTCGCGGCGCCGCGCCCGATGCGCCCACGCAACTGGTGAAGCTGCGCCAGGCCGAAGCGCTCAGCGTGTTCGATCACCATCACGGTCGCGTTGGGCACATCCACGCCGACTTCGATCACTGTGGTTGCCACCAGAATCTGCAACTCGCCTTTCTGGAACATGCGCATGACCTGATCTTTTAACTCGGAATCGAGGCGGCCATGCAGCAGTCCGACCTTAAGATCGGCGAAGACTTTGCCGCTCAGTTCGCGGTACATCTTGATCGCAGCTTTGAGTTCGCTCTCTTCGTTTTCCGCGATCACGGGGTAGACCACGTAGACCTGATGTCCCTTGGCGACCTGCTTGCGGACGAAGTCCCAGACTTCGGGCGAGCGTTCGTCGCTGACTCGCCGCGTGACGATGGGAGTGCGGCCGGGAGGAAGTTCATCGAGCACGCTGAGATCGAGGTCGCCGTAGAGGGTGAGGGCCAGGGTGCGAGGGATCGGTGTGGCGGTCATGACCAGGACGTCAGGCTCCTCCAGCGCCGGTTTCTGTAGCGCCGGCGTCCCGCCGGCTGTCGCGGGGGCATCTTGCCCCCGCCCTTTGCCGCCCACCCCTTCGCCCGATTTCTTCATCAACTTCAGGCGCTGCAAAACGCCGAAGCGGTGCTGTTCGTTGACGATCACGAGGCCGGGCTTGGCGAACTCGACTTTTTCTTCCAGTAGAGCATGAGTGCCGATGACCAGTTGTGCGTTGCCTTGCGCAATGTGGCGGCGGATTTCGCGCTTGCGGTCGGATTCCAGAGAGCCGGTGAGCAGGACGATGCGATATCCCGCATTCTCCAGAATTCTGCGCGCGGAAAAATAGTGCTGCTGCGCCAGAATTTCCGTGGGCGCCATCAACGCGACCTGGCAACCGTTTTCAATGGCGATGATGGCGGCCTGAAAACCGATGATGGTTTTCCCGGAGCCGACATCTCCCTGCAGCAAACGCCGCATGGGATGCGGCTTCTGCATGTCGCCGGCAATCTCTTTCAAGACGCGCTTCTGCGCCGCTGTGGGATGGAACGGGAGAATTTTCTTGATCGCCTGGCGCACGCCGTCATCCAGGCGGAAGGCGATTCCAGTTTCCGCCTTGAGCTGGCGGCGCTTGAGCTCCAGACCCAGTTCGATGAAAAACAATTCTTCAAAAATCAGCCGCACGTGCGCCGGCGTGCGCGAAGATTGCAGGTCGGCGAGGCTTTCCCCAGCTTCCGGCCAATGCACTTTCCACAAAGCCTCGCGCGGCGAAACCAGCGCCAGGCGGTCGCGCACTGCGGCTGGAATGGTTTCAGCGATTTCAGGAGTGAGATCGTCGAGAGCGGTGCGAATGACGCGGCGAAACCAGCGCGCCGTTACTTTGCCCTGGCCTGCCGATTCGTAAATCGGAACGATTCGTCCCACTTCGAGCGACGATGCCGCCTTGTCATCCGCGGTCTCGGAGCCGGCATCACCTAGCATCTCAAACTGCGGCTGCATGATTTGCAGCTCACCGCTGCGCGAATCCTGCTCGACTTTGCCGTAGAGCGCGATCAACTGACCGGGCTTGAACTTGTCCTGCAGATAAGTCGCGTTGAACCACAGGCAGCGCAGCTTGGAGCGTCCCTGGCCTACGGTGAGCTGGAAGATGGGCATCTTGCGGGTGCGAAACAGTCCGGAGTTGCGCACCTCACCGATGACGGTGGCCATCTCGCCGGCGCGCAATTCCGCGATGCCGCGCGGATTCAGCCGGTCTTCATAGCGAAACGGTAAATAGTTGAGCAGGTCGCCGACGGTGGCAATGCCCTTGGCGGCGAGAATTTCCGCCAGGCGCGGACCAATCCCCTTGACGTACTGCACCGGCGTGGTCAGTTCAAGCATGGCAGTGGGTACAGGGGAATGTTAGCAGGGAGGGGCCTTAGGTTTTCCGAACAGAGGTTGCGCACAGAACTGACTACTGAACAGGAGCGGCCAGTTTCTCCAGTTCAGCGTTCAGGCGCACGTTGCTGCCGGCACTCACTTTCAGCTTGCGCTCCCAGTCCTTGAATCCTGATTTTTTCACCGAGATGGTGTGATCGCCCTCTTCAACCTGAACATCGGAAGGTGTGTTGCCGACGAAACTGCCGTCAACTTCAATGTCGGCGCCATCGGGGACAGAAATCACCGATAGTTTGCCCGTGGTGACCAGCGGTGGCGGCGCGGCTGCTGTTGTAACCGAGACCGGCTGCGGCGTAACCACCGACTTATCCGCTTTCATAGCGGCGGGCTCCGACGCCGCGCGAATCGCATCCCCACGCTGCGACCAGTCGATCATGATTGCTTGGCACGCATCTTGGACGGAGCCTCCAAGCGAAAGTGTGGATGTGCTAACCACGGAATCCCCCGAGACGCGAGCAAAGACCGCCACTTTGTTCTTGTGCCGCAATACGCCTTTGCCGCCTTCGTGGTCCAGCAGCACGATGTAATCGGCTTTCCCCTGGATATTGTTCACCATCACTCCGGGGCAACGCTCACCGAAGGTCTTGATGATCTCCGCAGTCTGCGGGCGGGCGCCTCCCGCCATTGTCCCTCCGTACGCTCCACCGCCGCCGCCGCTTGTTCCGGCGATCGACCACGACTGGCTGTCGGTGATGAAGACCCTGGGTTTCTCCACAGCCGGGGCAGCATGCGATTTGTCTCTCACGAGGGCAGAGTATAAGCCCAGAAACAGAAAGGTGCAGGCCATCAAATTGCGCAGTGAGTGTTTCAAAGTTGAACCTCCGTGATCTGGGAAAGGCGGCTGGCCCAAACGGGGAACAGCCATTATCCTCTTGATGGAAAGGATGTTCAATCAGAATGTCCCGCTCGTATTCGGGCGATGTAAAGTCAACACCTCGCTGTTAACAACCTTCCTCCGTTTTTCTGGTACCCTTTTATTCCAACCCCAAAGGAGAAACCTATGCGAAAATTTTGGCCCACAATTCTGTTGTGCCTTTTAGCACTGCCCGCTCTTACTCAGGAGAAGCAGTCCTCTGCGAATCTTTTCAGCACCATCAACGAGCACGGCTTTGAGAGAACCAAGGGAATCCTGCTGCGTTCGGCGGAAAAAATGCCCGAGGAAAACTACAGTTTCAAGCCGGTGGATTCAGTGCGTACCTATGGCCAGATCATTGGGCATCTCGCCGATGCGCAGTATCTGTTCTGCTCCATCGTGTCGGGAGAGAAGAACCCTGGGCTGAACATCGAAAAGACCAAGACGTCGAAAGCCGATCTCATCGCCGCGCTCAAAGAGGGTTTGGCATATTGCGATAAGGTGTATGACTCTATGACCGATGCCGAGTCGCTTAAGCTGGTGAAGTTCTTCGGAAACGATATGCCGAAGAATGCCTTGCTGCAGATCAACGTTGGCCACAACATGGAACACTACGGAAACCTGGTCACCTACATGCGGATGAAGGGCATCGTGCCTCCGACCAGTGAGGAGCAGGGAGCGATGCCTGCACCGAAGCCGGCCGAGCCCAAGAAATAAGACGCTCCACGACTCTTTGCGTCATTTCCGAAGCCCCGCGTTTTCACCAGCGGGGCGAGGAATCTCACGCCCACGGACCTGTGGAGATAGAGATCCATCGCTCCGGCTGAAAAGCGCCTGCGCTCGGGATGACTCCATGGGGAGCGGACACAATTAGAGCACTCAGTACTTCGGCACCTTCGGATCGACGCGCTCTGCCCAGGCGTTAATTCCACCGGCGAGATTATGGACTTTGCTGAAGCCGGCTTGCTGCAGGAAGGCGACGGCCTTGGCGCTGCGACCACCCATTTTGCAATGGACGACGATGTCGCGGCTGGAGTCGAGTTCATTTACGCGCTTGGGCAGATCGTTCAGCGGGATCAGGTGTCCACCGATGTTGCAGATCTGATATTCGTGCGGCTCGCGCACGTCGAGCACGAAAACGTCTTCCTTCGAATCGAGACGGCGCTTTAATTCCTCCACCTGAATTTCGGGAACTCCATTGGCCACCGGTTTTTCCTCCCCGCGAATGCCGCAAAACTCGTTGTAGTCTATCAGTTTCGTCACCGTGGGATGCGCGCCGCACACCGGGCACTCGGGATTTTTGCGCAGCTTGAGTTCACGAAACTTCATGCCCAGCGCGTCGATCAGCAGCAGTCGTCCGATGAGCGGGTCGCCTATGCCGAGAATCAATTTGATGACCTCGGTGGCCTGCATCACGCCCACCAAGCCGGGCAGAATGCCAAGCACGCCGCCTTCCGCGCACGATGGCACCAGCCCCGGCGGTGGTGGCTCGGGATACAGGCAGCGATAGCAGGGCCCGTCTTTGGTGGCGAACACGCTGGCCTGGCCCTCAAAGCGAAAAATCGATCCGTAGACGTTGGGCTTTCCGGTAAGAACGCAAGCGTCATTTACTAGATAGCGGGTGGGGAAATTATCGGTGCCGTCGGCGACGATGTCGAAGTCGCGAAAGAGATCGAGCGCGTTCTCGCTGCTCAGGCGCATGTCGAAGGTGCGCAGGTTCAGAAACGGGTTGATCCCTTTCAGCTTGTCGGCGGCAGAATCAAGCTTCTTTCGTCCGACATCGGCGGTGGAGTGAATGATCTGCCGCTGCAGGTTCGTGTAATCCACCACATCGAAATCGACCAGACCGAGCGTGCCCACGCCCGCAGCCGTCAGATACAGGGCAAGAGGCGAACCCAAGCCCCCGGTGCCGATGCAGAGCACACGCGCGGCCTTCAGCTTCTGCTGACCCTCCATGCCGACCTCGGGCATGATGAGATGGCGCGAGTAGCGCAGGATTTCGTCTTTGCTTAGGGTTTCGGGAAGTTCTGTGATGGTGGCCATAAAGTTTAACTAGTCAGATTGCGCAGGCAGAAACCAAGATCCCTCGCTTCGCTCGGGATGACATAAACATTCCAGGCGTGAACTATCCGGACACCAACAGTCCGGACATGGGCGGTTCGTACGTGCACTGTTCGTACCTGAGCGATCCGCACCTCCGGCGATGGACGGCACGATGGAAATGCTATCACCCTCGTGCACAGCAGTCGCCTCTTTCTGCAGGTAGCGGATGTCTTCGTCGTTCACGTACAGATTGACGAAGGCGCGCAGCTTGCCATCCTCAGTGTAAAGATGCCGGCGAACCTCGGGATGCCGCGCCACCAGCGCATTCATGGCCTCGCCCACGGTTGCACCTTGAACCTCCACGGTGGACTGTTTATCTACGTACTGCCGCAAGGGCGTTGGAATGTGAATCTTGCTCATGGGGTCTATGGATAAAAGATGCTGGGTGCTGGCGGGAAGATTCAGGAGCGACACAGGCGCGGCCTGCCCTGCGCAAAGCCGAAGGGGTGGCTGTCCCCACGTGAGTATCACGCTGCCGTAGAATGAGTGCGACGTAAGGAGACCAATGATGACGATTTTTGATCCGGCTCGGGGCAGAGTAATTGATGGTGGTGGCGGTCATAGCGGTGGTTTGTTGCGACTGATCGGATTTGGACTGGCCGCATTCTTACTTGTAATTCTGCTGTTTAGTTCCGTGACCAAGGTGGGCACGGGCCATGTCGGCGTGCTCACGCTGTTTGGGAAAGTGCAATCGGGCGACACGCTCGGCGAAGGCATTCACCTCATTAGCCCGCTGAAGACCAATAACGAACTTTCCATCCAGACGCAAACACTGAAGGAGTCCGCCAGTGTGCCTTCCAGCGAGGGGCTGATGATGAGCCTCGATACTTCGCTGATCTATCACCTCAATCCTGATCGTGCTGCGGAAGTGTTCCAGAAAATTGGCGCCGATTACGAAAATGTTGTGGTCGAGCCGACGCTGCGGTCCGCCATACGCGAATCGACTGCCTCTCATACCGCCAACGCGCTCTATACAGGCGAGCGCGAAATGGTGGCCAAGCAGATTCTCGACCAGATCACGACTGAGCTCAACAAGCGCGGCATCACTGTCGAAAACGTCCTGCTGCGCGACATTCAACTGCCAGCCACGCTGAAAGCCGCTATCGAAGCCAAACAGCAGGCCGAGCAGGAATCACTGGCCATGAACTTCCGCTTGCAGAAAGAAACGCAGGAGGCGCAGCGCAAGCGCATCGAAGCCGCCGGCGTGCGCGACTTCCAGCAGATTGTGGCGCAAGGCATCACGCCGTCATTGCTGGAATGGAAGGGCATCGAAGCCACGGAGAACCTTGCCAAGAGCGCCAATTCGAAAGTGGTGGTGATCGGGAACAACAAGAATGGGCTGCCGCTGATTCTGGGGCAGTAGGGATCGCGGTGGCGGGGACTCGCCGGCTTTTCGGACGCTTTCGACGCGGCGGGCGAGACGCCCGCCGGACAGCCGCCGGGACGGCGGCGCTACGCCGCATCGGGGGCAGGCTTCGGCTGTCCCGTCGCGCAGGCGACGTTGCTGTGACGCTGCTACCATGAAGCCGTGGCTTCGCTTCTCGACGTCCGCAACTTAAACATCGAATTCTCTGGTGCCCGGCGGGCACGACAGCCGGGGCCTGCCCTGAGCGAAGCCGGAGGGGCGGCTGTCCCCACACTCACTGGGGCGGCTGTACCTACACAATCTCTGCCTGCCACCCAATCTCTGTCTGCCGTGCGCGATGTCAGCTTCAGCATTGGCGCCGGTGAAGTCCTGGGGCTGGTCGGGGAATCGGGCTCCGGCAAATCCATTACTTCTCTCGCCGTCATGCGGCTTCTTCCGCCGCAGGCCAGGGTTTCCGGCGAGATTGCATTTTCGGAAAATGGGACAAGGCGCAATCTTCCTTCGCTGTCCGATGACGACATGCGGCAACTGCGCGGTTCGCGGATCGCCATGATCTTTCAGGAGCCGATGACGGCGCTCAATCCGGTGATGCGTGTGGGAGACCAGATTGCAGAGGCTGTGCTGGCGCACGGGGCGCACCCAAAACGTGAGGCCGCGCAGTTAGCCGTTCAGGCAATGACCGATGTTGCCATCCCCGAGCCCGAACGCCGTGCCCGCGATTATCCGCATCAGCTTTCTGGCGGAATGCGCCAGCGGGTGATGATCGCCATGGCCATCGTGAACCGGCCGCAGTTACTGATTGCTGACGAGCCAACCACGGCGCTCGATGTCACTATCCAGGCGCAGATTCTCGAGTTGCTCGCGCAACTGCGAGCCAAATTTGGTCTGGCCATGCTATTTATTTCGCATGATCTTGCCGTGGTTTCGCAGGTTGCGGACCGCGTCGCCGTGATGTACGCCGGCAGCATTGTGGAACTCGGAACTAAGACACAAATCTTTGAGGTTCCGGCGCACCCTTATACTCGCGGCCTGCTGCACGCCGTTCCCGACCTGAAGACCGATCGCAGGCGTCCGCTGGAAACGATCGAAGGCACCGTTCCGCCGCTGCATGCGATGCCGCGGGGCTGCGCTTTCGAGCCTCGCTGCGAGTTCAGGGTGGCTCAGTGCGCCCGCGCGGTGCCCGCGCTGGTCGAGGTTGCTGCCGGGCACTGGGCGCGGTGTCCGGTGGTGAATGCGAAATAACCATGGCGGAATAAGCTCTGGCTGTGTATGCTCTTTCATTCGCGCTCGTCTATAATCGCCCGTCTGGTGCCTATTGCGCATATTGTTGCTTAGCGACATTCACGCCAACCTCGAAGCGCTGGAGGCCTGCCTGGCGGTGGCTCCGCCTTTCGATTCCGTGGCGAACCTCGGCGATATTGTCGGCTACGGCGGCAGCCCGAACGAAGTGGTCGACCGCTCTCGCGCTCTCGGGCAGATTTTTGTTCGCGGCAATCATGACAAGGCCGCAACCGGATTAATTGAGCTGAACGATTTCAATCCCCTGGCTGCCGCCTCCGCAATGTGGACCCGCGACCAGCTGACTCCGGAGAATCTCGAGTGGCTGCAGGCTTTGCCGCACGGTCCGCTTCCTGTGGAGGGTGTTCCGCAAGCGCAGTTGGTTCACGGATCGCCGGGCGACGAAGATGCTTACATTGTTTCCATCGGAGATGCGCTGGTTCCGCTGCTCGCGCTCAGCACGCCGCTGACCTTCTTCGGCCACACCCACCTGCAGGGCGGATTCTTCGCCAATGGCGGCAGCGCGGATGGCTTCCGTCCGGAATACCGCACGGTAGGCCAGGCGGAGTCGGTTTCATTGCATCTGAAGGCGGACACGCGCTACATGATTAATCCCGGGTCGGTGGGACAGCCGCGCGATGGAGATTGGCGCGCCGCGTATGCGCTGTTCGATACCGAAGCTCAAGTAGTTCACTTCCATCGCGCTCCCTACAATCTGAAGGGTGCGCAGGATCGGATTCTGGCCGCGAACCTGCCACCACGGCTGGCGACGCGGTTGGCGGCAGGCCGGTGACGTAGGTAGGGAACATTGCGTTCTCCAACGGAGTTGTCAACCGGAGCAACCGGACTTTGTCATCCCGAGCAACGCGAGGGATCTTGGTTCTTGCTTCTAATGACGGTCGCTGCCGTTGCCAGCAAAGACCAAGGTCCCTCGCGTTGCTCGGGATGACAGTTCGTAAACTCGGGATGACGCTTGGAGAGACGAATGTGGGATCACAAGCCTCGTTGTAAACTGACTCACATGCCTTACCCGCGCACCTCTGGAACCAAACCTCTTTTCCCTCATCGCGAAGATTCCCACTTCACGACAGCGCCCGAGCAATACCTGATTGCCCACAGCGACGGCGGCGCGCGTGGCAATCCCGGGCCGGCGGGGTACGGTGTGGTGATTCAGGATCAAGCGGGAAAGAAAGTTGCGCAGCTCAGTGAGTACCTCGGCCACCAGACCAACAATTTCGCCGAATATCAGGGACTGATTGCCGCCCTCGAATACGCGCTGGAGCATGGGCCGAAGGCGCTCAAGTTGATCAGCGATTCGGAGTTGCTGGTACGCCAGATCAAAGGCATTTACAAAGTGAAAAATGCGACGCTGCAGGATCTTCACGGCCGGGCGAAAGAATTGATCGCGCAACTCGACTGGTTCTCGATCGGGCATGCGCTGCGCGAACACAATCGCGACGCCGACCGACTGGCGAACGAAGCCATGGACAAAGGCATGGGGCGAAGCGTGGCGCAGGCGCCCCTTCGACAAGCTGAGGGTGGGCTCTCGGGCGCGAATACCGATCCCGGCAAGGAACTGGAAGGTATCATCCGCAATGGCGTCGTCGAGCTAACCAATGGGAAACTCCCCGAAGGCACTCGAGTGCAGGTGCGGGCAAAAGCTAGAAGCTAGAAGCTGTTTCACTCCGCCGCCGAAGTGTGGTCGTGCACAATCTTCCATCCATCGGGAAATTTGCGAAACACCAGCGTGAACAATCCATGCGGCGTCTTGCCGGTGGACATGGTTAACTTCCACGCTCCGCGAACGAACGCTCCCTGTTGGCCAAGCACTTCGATGCGCAAATTGGAGAAGTCCAGTTTGCCCATCTCGTGACCGGGGCTCGCGTACGTCGCGAGATATCGGTCCATGGTGGCCTGCCAGCCGTTTTGTTCTTTGGCGCCAGAAAAAAACGTCAGATCCTGTGAGTTCCAGTAGCCGGCCATGAAGCCTTCCAGGTCGTGCTTATTCCAGGCTTCCTGCTGCTTGTGCAGCACGCGCTCTATGGCCCTTGCGTCGTTGCCATCATCGCCGATATCTTGCGCAATGGCGCGACCGGAGGTAAGGAAAGTCAGCGGCAATCCGACAAAAAAGAAAACGTAGAGGAGAAATACAAAGCGCATAGCGGCCTCCAGGGCGGCCTAAGCAGGCGCATCAGTTTCTCACGGCAGGATGGAGTTGTGCAGGAATTTTGAAGGGCGGCGCGCAGCCGGGGACCGGACTATGCCCGGCCCTTCTTCGCGGCGACCGCGGCGACGGCCGTCTTGCCGGCAACTTCCCAGGGACGCTTGGGGCGATCCACGGGCGCTTTGTCGTTATCCTTGATGCGGTCGTAGTGGTAAGACTCGCTCACCGTTCCCAGAGACTCGTTGTAGAGGCTGGGCAATCCGAGAGCGACCTTGAGTTCTTCAGCGAATGACTGCAGGGCCTTGAGGTGCTCGGCGGTGGCAGGCACTTCTGTTTTTGAGTTTTTCAAGAACTGCTGGTAGCCACGGTTGACCAGTTTCGAGATCTCGCTGCCGATCAGATATCCGGGATAAGCGAAAATCTTTACGCCATCTTCGGGCGTCTTTTGAATGGCCGCCGATACGTTGTATTTTCTGAGGAAGACGCGTCCGTTGGTGCCCGGCGCTTCGGTGATGTCAAAACCGTGATCGCGCAGCCAGCTAAGCGCCTCATCATAAGTTCGAGCTTCTATTGCTTTCGGCATTTTCTATGATTCCAATCTCTTAGATGCAGTGTTCGCGTCGGTTGTCCGTTGTTTATTCAAGACTGCATCGGACTCGCCACGTTTCTCATCTAAACACACCATACTACATAGCGCGTTTCACCGTTCTTTGCATAATTACGTTGGTCACCTGGAGATAGTTCAAAACATGGGTCAGGCTTCAACTCGAATGGCGGCAAGTGCTTCCGCGCAGCGTGTGCGCGAGGACGATGTTCGGCGGCCGGGACAGAGTCTGCACGAACGCATCGGTAACACGCCACTGCTGCGTTTCGACCGGCTCACGGCCCACCTGCCCGGGGTGACGCTTTTGGGCAAAGCAGAATGGTATAACCCAGGCGGCTCGGTGAAGGATCGTGCCGCGGCGAATATTGTGGCGGAAGGCCGGCGGAAAGGTCAGTTCACTCCGGGCAAGATTCTGCTCGACGCCACCAGCGGCAACACCGGCATTGCTTACGCTATGCTGGGCGCGGCCGAGGGATTCCCCGTTACGCTGTGCATGCCCGCCAATGTGTCGGAGGAGCGCAAGAAAATTCTGAGCGCGTATGGCGCGAACATTGTTTATACCAATTCGGATGAGGGTTCCGATGGAGCGATCCGCATGGCCCGCGAACTCGCCGCCGGCGATCCGAACTTATATTTCTATGCCGATCAGTATTCCAACGAAGCGAACTGGCTGGCGCACTATCACGGAACGGCGAATGAAATCTGGCAACAGACAGAAGGGCGGGTCACTCACTTTATCGCCATGCTCGGCACCAGCGGAACTTTCATGGGAACGACGCGGCGTTTGAAGGAATTGAATCCCGCGATCCGCTGCGTCTCGCTGCAACCGGATTCCGCCTTTCACGGCATCGAAGGGGCCAAGCACATGGCCAGTGCTCTGGTGCCGGCGATTTACGACCCAGCGCTGGCCGATGAGAATCTTGAGGTCGGGACCGAAGAGGCCCACGCCATGGCCCGACGTCTCGCCCGCGAATGCGGATTGCTGGTGGGAATTTCGGCGGCTGCGGGAATTGTTGGCAGCCTCAGAGTCTGCGAGCAACTTCGGTTGCGAAAAGATCAGCAGGCCGTAGTCGTCACCATTCTTTGCGATTCTGGCGACAAGTATTTGAGCGAGAGGTTCTGGACGGAGAAATGAAGAAAGTCAGAAGTCAGAGGGCAGAAGTCAGAATTAAAAGCCTTTGGGCGCGGGCAGTTTTTACGTATGCATTCTGACTTTTGACTTCTGCATTCACTTCATGCTTAAGATCGCAACCACAGACTTTGCTGCCCTCCGCCGACACGGGGAAGAAGCGTATCCGCACGAATGCTGCGGGATACTGCTCGGTCGCACGGAAGACGATGGCAATCGTATCGTGACCTCAACTGCTCGTTGCACCAACACGCGCACCGACTCGCCGCAGAACCGTTACAGCATCGATCCGCGGGAATTGGTGCGCATTCAGCGCGAAGGGCGCGAGCGCGGCGAGGAGATTGTCGGCTTCTACCACTCCCACCCGGATCATCCTGCGCGCTGGTCATCCACTGACCTTGCCGAAGCTCACTGGATCGGTTGCTCGTATGTCATCACCAGCGTGGAAAAGGGGAAGGCTGGGACCACTCATTCGTTCGATCTCTCCGGGACGGACGAGGCGGATAAGCAGTTCGTTGACGAGCAAATCGACGTAGGCTGAAGTTTTTCCTTAAGGCGCCTGCTGGGGATCTCGCGGCGTCGCAATCGTCTATACTCCGTGGTCGCTTCGCGGCTAAGGACGTTACGGGGTCACTGAGGCGGGAAACGACTGCGACTGGCTCGAACGAATTCACCCGCTGCGTGGGGACTTTGCGAGATTTTCACAAGCGCGATTGCCCGCGTGCGCAGGGGCGCTCGCGTGTGACTGACTCTTCGTCGCGAAAATCCGCGTCCCACCAGGCTCTTCGATGATTTCAGCTTTCGCGGCTGCACCAATTCCGGTCACCTGCCTGTGGACTGCCTGCACTCGACTGAAAATGCGCGGGTTAAAAAGGCGAAGTTTTTGTTGACTCTGAAAATAGAAGGAGTAAAAACAATCTCGTTCTTTGACAACTTCTAAAGTTTTTCCGGTTGGTGCCGCGTCCGGGACTCAAGCGCAGTCACCTTCCCACGAAAGTGGTGAGGGAGGGCGAGCAAGGGTCTATAGCAAAGCGCTGGTCGAGGAGAACAAGAAGACATGTTAAAGGCAGGATAGAGTTCCGAGGCGTTGAGTAGGTTTTTCCGGTTGGCGGTAAGCCCGGAGCCCGAGCGAAGATCGCGTGCGGCACCCCGCAAGGGAGGCTGCGATAGCAGGTCAAGCAAGGGTCTACAAGCGAGCTACTGGCCGAGACGAATGGACACAACACCACCTCGGAACTCTTAAATTTTTAGCGTAAACCCCTCCCGCTTAGCCCCTACCACCCTTCCGCGAATTATCATGGAACAATGCCACGAGTGAAGGCCAAAAAGCCGCAATCGAGCCGCGTCGTGCCTAGCAAAACGGAATCGCAAAGAAAGAACTCCACTAACGTCGATACCCTGGCGAGCATTCGCAGAGGTCTCGCGCAGGCTCGAAGAGGAGAAGGGCAACCGGTGGACGATGTATTCGATGAGTTGGAGCGAGAAGACCAGGTGCGATATTCACACTGACGCTTGCGCCAGAGCACTCACCGGAATGATCGTTCGAAACGAATTCAGAATATCCCGAGCGTAAGCGAGACAGTTGGCTTTCGCCGGAACTGATGAGGCAACCCGCGCTGGATATTCGTCATAAGTTCGGCCCTCGAGCAGCCTGCCGTGTTTTGCCTTCCTCACTCCGCCCCACTGCTTGAAGAAAAACGGCACGTGGGATTCTCTACATTGATCGCGCACCGAGACCACCCACTGCTCGCGCATCGGACGAGCGCCCGGCCCGCTTTCGCCACCCACGATCGCCCAACTGATGCCTGAGAGATTGAACGCGCCTAAATGTTCGAGCAGCGGCTCGATGGATAGGAAGCGAACCCTTGCCGGCGCTTTCTGCAGATCGCTGATTCGGGGCAAGCCGTACTTCTGATCCTCGACGCTGACTCCCCACCAGATGTGATCCTGCTCGGCAGCGAAACGCAAGCGTCCACTCAGCAATTCTCTCAACCGTACCGACCGTTTCGTGAGGACCTGGAACGTGTGCCAGTTTGCTGTGACCATCACTCTGCAAACCGCCTCGATGTAATCGTCAGGCACTCCATCCTGAAACAGATCGCTCATCGAGTTCACAAACACAAGCTTCGGCGCACGCCAGAGGAACGGCTCGGTTAACTTCTCTGGAACCAGACGCAGCTCAAACCCCTGCTCGTACGGATGCCCCTTGACGCCACGAAACCGCTCCGCGAACGTCTCGGCATAGCAGTGTTTGCAGCCAGGACTGATCTTCGTGCAGCCGCGCACGGGGTTCCATGTGGCATCGGTCCACTCGATATGGGAATTCAGCGACATCATCGATTCTGACCTCGTTCTCGGTACTTTGTCCGAAAATGTCGTTCTCCAAACCGATGTTTTCTGCAACCCCTACCTGGGATGCGAAGAATAAATGGTACACAATGGCTCCGGCCGAATTGCGCATCGGCAAGGGATTGGGTACGCTCTTGAATTCGGTCGACCTTCAACAATCGTTGCCGAAAGGCAAACGCAACAGCATCGTTTGTACTCTTTCTCAGGAAAGCCAAAGAGATTTCCTGTGGTTGAGTAAGCACGCCTGAGTCCTGGATTAGCGATCGACCCCAGAATGCAGATTAATCGGAGCTCGACGTTCGGCTGAAACATTCTCTCGGGTTTCGCGGAGGCAAAGGACGAATGTCCGATTCATGTCCGATAGAGCACCGGAAAGTTCAGGAACATATCGACCGATTCCTGTCGCCCTGCTTCAAAGATCACTTCCCATTTCAAATCCAGACCGTATGGATCCAGCAAGGAAAGCGCTCGACGGTAGCTTTCAAATTTAAGGGTCGGAAAGATTTTCTGGATCAGAACCTCATTGCAGTCGCCCTCGTAAACGTGAACATCCGGTCTGTCGCCGACTAGGCTTTGTAAATGCTCGACCTTAGCCGCATTCAGATCAATGAAATGATATTCGCGAAAAGGTGGCTGAATCTTCAGAGCATTGAGCGGACTACCCTGGATAAAGTCGCCAGTGCCTCTTGAAATATGCTGACCTGCGCCAGCAAATGCATCGACGTAAATGTGGGGCAGCTTATTGGCGTTGAGAATTCTAGAGTATGCGGATGCATAATCGCGGACGATCTCCAGTTTGATCTCCGACCAGTAGCCAATTTCATCGAACTCAGCAAATGCGGACAAAGAATAATATTCGCCTTTTATTCGCCAAGAAGCAGTTTACGAATTATGACATGCCAAAGGTTGCCAGGCAATAGCAAGCGAGTTACAGCGGTATGTTCCCATGCTTCTTCGGCGGGTTCTTATCCCGCTTATTCTCCAGCATGGCTAGTGCCTGGATCAGCTTCTTCCGCGTCTCGCGCGGCTGGATGATCGCGTCTACGAAGCCGCGGTCGGCGGCTACGTAGGGGCTGGCGAAGCGGTCGCGGAATTCTTCGATCTTGCCCTGCCTGATTTCCTCGCGCTCAGCGGGCGTTTTCGCCGCCTCCAGTTCCCGCTTGTAGACAATATCAACCGCGCCTTCCGGGCCCATTACGGCGATCTCGGCGCTGGGCCAGGCGTAGTTCACATCCGTGCGAATGTGCTTTGAAGCCATGACGCAATAGGCGCCTCCGTAGGCTTTGCGCGTGATTACCGTGACCTTCGGCACCGTCGCCTCAGCAAACGCAAATAAAAGTTTCGCGCCGTGCTTGATGATGCCGCCGTATTCCTGTGCGGTTCCGGGAAGAAATCCCGGAACATCTTCAAAGGTGACCAGCGGAATATTGAAGCAGTCGCAGAAGCGGACGAAGCGCGCTCCTTTGATCGAGGCGTTAATGTCGAGCGTGCCCGCCAGCATCGCTGGCTGGTTGGCGACGATGCCGACGGAGCGGCCGTCGAGCCGGGCGAATCCGACGACGATATTTTTCGCGTAGTGCTCCTGCACTTCGAAGAAGTAGGAATCGTCGACCACGGAGTGGATCACGTCCTTCATGTCATAGGGCTGATTCGATTGCGCGGGGACGATTTTGTCGAGCGCAGCATCGGCGCGATCGATGGGATCGGTGCAGGGCTTGCGCGGTGGGTCCTCGAGGTTATTCGACGGCATGAAGCTCAACAATTCCCGAACCATCGACAGGCACTCGGCGTCGTCGTGAGCCAGAAAATGCGCCACGCCTGAGGTTTCATTGTGAGTCATGGCTCCGCCGAGTTGGTCTTTGGAGACGTCCTCGTGAGTGACAGTCTTGATCACGTCTGGACCGGTGATGAACATGTAGGAGGTCTTGTCGACCATGAGGATGAAGTCGGTGATGGCGGGCGAGTAGACCGCGCCCCCGGCGCAGGGTCCCATGATCGCCGAAATCTGCGGCACCACGCCGCTGTACAGCGTGTTGCGCAAAAAAATGTCGGCATATCCGGCGAGTGAGGCTACACCTTCCTGAATTCGCGCCCCTCCGGAATCGTTCAGTCCGATCACGGGCGCACCCATCTTGGCTGCGAGGTCCATGATCTTGACGATCTTGCCCGCATTCGTCTCCGACAAGGACCCGCCGAACACGGTGAAATCCTGCGCGAAGACGTAGACCAACCGGCCCTCGATGCGGCCATAGCCGGTGACGAAGCCGTCGCCGTAGGGCTTCTGCTCGGCCATGCCGAAGTCGCTGCAGCGATGCGTAATCAGCTTGTCGGTCTCTTCGAAGGTGCCTTCGTCGAGCAGAAACTCGATACGTTCCCGCGCCGACATTTTGCCTTCTTTGTGCTGGCGCTCGCGGCGCTTCTCGCCTCCGCCCTCTTCGGCCAGATGGTTGCGCTTCTTCAGTTCTGCGATTTTTTCCTCGAGGTTCATAGGGGAAGAATTATAGCGGGACGGACGGGCAGGCGTGTGTGAGGTGGATCACAGCGCTAGTGAGCGGCTGAACCCGGGCATTATGGAATGGCGGGGATTGCGGGCTTTGCCCGCTGGACAGCCGAGGGCGGCTGTCCCCACATGAGCTATTCCATGTCTGCGCCCAGAATCTGGTAGCGGTATTTCTTGCCATCCCAGAAGATGACGGAGGCGGTCGCTTCGCCTTCGCCCTGTTCTTCCATATAAACGCCGAGGACGGTCTTCTTTTTGAGCGCCAGCCTTTTTACGGTGAGCGTCTTGAAGGGCAAATTGATCAGCACAAACTTGGTCTTGGGCTTGTCGGAATGCCAGGCCTCGGGACCAACGCCGTGAACGATCAGCAGGCAGACGCCTTTGCGTTCCGGAGAATCGGAGGCGAACGTCGAAGTGACTTTGACGTTGCCAAAGCCCAAGAAGCTGTTATACGGATCGGCCACCAGGAATCCATATTCAGACTGGTCGGCCATGGGATTCTTGCAGCGGGCAGCCAGTACAAGGTCGTCAACACCGTCGCCATCCAGATCGCCCACGAACTGAGGAGGGCCGCCCAGCAGAGAGCAGTTTTCTCCGAATTCTTTATGGACATACTCGTCGGTGACTGCAGGCATCGGATTACGGGCGTGGGCCGGCGGCGGAGGTAGCGGCTTTTTATCGGCGGCGAAAGTTGTGGCTGCGGCTGCGATCGTCAGCAAAACCAGAAAACCTCTGAGGAATGCAACTTGGGAGGACGACATGCTCCTACTCTAATCCCGAATTCTCGCGCGAGGTATAGACACAGATGGTGACTGGTGACCAAGGTACCTGCTACTTCCGGAAGTGTTCCCAGCCCTGTGGCCGGAGTTCAAGGCCGACTCCGGCGCTGTTCATCAGGAAGACCTCGCGTTGGCGGGTAATGTGGCCAATGTTCGTGATGGGAATTCCGGCAATGCGCGATGGGGTTCGCTTGCTGCGTGGGGCGGTAAATAGGAGTTCGTAATCCTCGCCGCCGTGCAAGGCAAGCTGCAGATCGACTTCCCGCGAGGGCTTGCCCACACTGGCCAGAGGAATCGCCTCTGCCTGAATCTCGGCCCCTACGCCGCTTTCTTCGCAGATGTGGGCGAGATCGGTGGAAAGGCCGTCGCTGGTATCGATCATGGCGGACGCGAGTCCCTTCTCGCGCAGGATGCGGCCAAGCTCGATTCGCGGTTCGGGGAAGAAGTGCTGAGGGTAGTCGCGGGGATTCAGCTTTCGCTTTGGGTTCTTTCGCATTTGCGAGACGGCGGCGGCCGAGCCTCCAAGGTCTCCGCTGACGTAGATGCGGTCGCCGGGACGCGCTCCCGATCGCAATATGGCACGGCCTTTGGGGACAGAGCCCACAACGACGATATCCGCCAGAATTCCGTTGGGCGACTCCGCCGTGTCGCCCCCGGCAAGGGGCACGCCGTGTCGCTCCGCGAGAGCGATGAGGCTGCGCGCGAAGCGGTCCACCCAGCCTTGGGGCAGGTCGCGCGGCAGGGCTAGGGAGAGAAATGCGGCCACCGGCTCACCGCCCATGGCCGCAATGTCGCTGAGACCTCGCGTCAGGCAGCGTTGTCCCACGGATTCAGCCGGGTGCCAGTCGCGCCGGAAGTGAATGCCTTCGAGCGTGAAATCGGTGGTGACGAGAGTGTCTTTTTCCTGACCTCGACGTCCTGCAATTCGCAGCACGGCGCAGTCATCTCCAATCCCAACCGGAACGGCGGGATTTTGCTTACGCTTCGCCATGCGGCGAACCTGGGCGATCAACGCTTTTTCGGCAATCACCACGGCCACTACTATAAGCGAGAGGCGGTGAAGGATGCTGTAGGTCTTCCGGGGCTTAAGACCTGTTCCGTAACCTGTCCATCCAGCGAGATTGATTACCCCACCTTAAGTAACTGTTAATGGCCGTTCCCGTCGTTGACACGGGGGAACCCAGTTTGTTACCTTTAACCAGTCATTCACACAGCCTTTGGCCGGGCGAATTATTACGTGAGGGCAAGCTAAGTTCTGCGTTCCGAATGAATTGCGAACGTCGGGTTCCAGCTTGATCCTTGGTTCCGGTAGGGAACGGGCGCGTAAAAGAATCTCCATTCCCAAGAGGGGATGCGTAGCCCGAAACAGTCAGGTGGTCCGAACAGGCTTTCTGCAACCTCAGAACTTTGCCTGGAGTTCCGGCCCTGACCTTCAACGCGGAAGAGGTACGGCATTTTGCGAAAGCGCTTCTACATACTTTTCGTGGCTCGCAGCGACGACGGCCAGCTGCGCAAAATTTCGATTCCAGTCCATTACCTGTATGTGTTTGTGGTCGGCGCGGCCATTGGATTTCTCAGTCTGACCGGCATTGCCAGCTCTTATACGCGCATGCTGTTCAAAGTGGCCCAGTTCAACCAACTGCGCACCGAAAAGGAACAACTCAAAGATCGGTATTCCCGCCTGGAAGAAGTGGCCAAGGAACGCGACGTTCAAGTCGCTTCTTTGGGATCGATTGCCAGTGAAGTTTCGGCGCTCTACGGCTTGAAGTCGCAGCCCGCCCTGGTTACCGCTTCGCAGCAGAAAATTCAAGACGCTTACGTCACTTCCTCGCTCGATCAACTGGGCGCGTTGCGCACTTCCGCCCTTACCGGCGCCGCCACTGTGGGCATCAGCCTGGGTATGACGCGGAATGCCACCACTGCGGACTGGTTCCGCGCCAATTCTTCGCCCAACCTGTGGCCGGTTGAAGGGCAGGTCACGGGCAGCTTCGGTGAGCGCATCGATCCGTTCAACGGAGAAGGTGCGTTTCACAGCGGCGTGGATATCAGTAGCGCGTACGGGCATCCCGTGGTTGCTCCGGCTGACGGCGTAGTTACATTCGCCGACTTCATGGGAGGATACGGCAAGGCCATCATGCTGGATCACGGCCATGGCATCTCTACACGATATGGCCACCTTTCCGGCTTTGCGGTCACCTCAGGGCAGCAAGTGCACCGGGGCGACACCATCGGCTATGTCGGCCTCAGCGGACGCTCCACCGGGCCACATCTTCACTATGAGGTTCGCATCAACGATACCCCGGTTAATCCCTACAAGTATCTGCGTATGACTGTAGCCGACAGCGGCGGCTTCCGGACAGGAAGCTAGAAAGCCCAAGTTCTCGGTCCTCAGCTCCCAGTCCTCAGTTTCTTACCTTGCCTGTTTGTCCTCACTAAGCTACGTTCATGGGGAAGATAAAATTCTCAGTGGGAAGTTCTTGATGTTTTCTGAGAACCGAGAACTGAGAACTGAGAACTGTGCTATGACCTCTTTTTTCCGCTCGGTGCGCGAAGACATTGCCGCGGTTTTCGAGTCGGACCCCGCTGCTCGTTCCTACTTCGAGGTTCTGTTCTGTTATCCCGGATTGCATGCAGTGTGGTCGCATCATTTAAGCCACTGGCTCTGGCTTCACGGCATGCGTTTCCCGGCGAGATTCAATTCGCAGGTCGCGCGGCTGCTTACCGGCATCGAGATTCATCCCGGAGCTGAGATCGGGCGGCGGCTGTTCATAGACCACGGTTCGGGTGTGGTGATCGGCGAGACGGCCATTGTCGGGGACGACGTTACGCTGTACCAGGGCGTGACGCTCGGTGGAACCGGAAAAGAGAAAGGTAAACGGCATCCTACGATCGGTAACAATGTGTCGATTGGGTCGGGCGGGAAAGTCCTCGGCAACATTACGATTGGGGATAACTGCCGGGTCGGCGCGGGTTCGGTCGTGCTGCGCAGTGTGCCGGCCAACTCTACGATCGTCGGCGTGCCCGGACACATTGTTCTGCGTGACGGCAAACGCGTGGTGATTACCGATCCCAAAGACATCCGGGATCCGCTCTCGGATGTGATCATCAAGCTGGCGGCGGAAGTGCACGAACTGCGAACCAAGTTTCAACAGCACTCTCACGACGCGTTGGACGCAGAGCCTAACTTGTCGATGGACGAGGAGGCATCGTCGTCAAATATTTCGCCGCAGGAATTGTTTCAGGACGACTATCAGATATGAAGCGAGGTTTCAACATTTCGAGGTTTCAAAGTTTCGAAACCTTAGGATTTTAGAACCTTGAAACCTTTTTTCACTGCCTCAGACCCATCCAGCTTTCCGAAACGACCAGCGAGTTGCCGGGATTGTGCGGGTCATACTTCACCGATGTGGGCAGACCCAGGCGGCAGGAATGCAGGTTGATCCACTGGCGCAGGTAGGTGACATCTTGTGAGCATTCGTAGGAGACGCCCGCAACGTCGTATTTGTAGATGAGCAAGACGGCGGCATGATAGCTGTTGCTCGGGGCCATCTCCTGGACGTCGATGACGGTGCCGTCGGTGATACGTCCGATGCCGTCGAGCCAGGTGCGGCGTTCGCGTTCGAGCTCTGCCGCGTCCTTGGGCTTGCGCCGCAGAAGCACATAGGACAACGCGGCGATCGAGCCGCCCACCACCACTAACGAATACAGACGTAGAGAATCCATACCTGGGATCGAAACGACGCCAACGGATCGCGAAGCGCACCGCCTGCGTCAACTCGTTTTCGCTATCCAGCATATGACGGAAACGCCGTCGGCGGAAGTGGGGTGAGGAGTTACAAAGGTGGTGGGGCTGTGGAAATCTCCCCGAGCGACCAAGCCCAGCCTTCACATTCCGCCCGGCGCGAATCGAATTCGACGGAGTCGAGGAACCAGCCTCTTCTCAAGGCTTCAGCATTCCATGCTTCCGCAGAACTTCCTGCAGTTGATCATGCGGCAGGGCTGGAATCACCCAATAATCGGCGCCGACCATGGTTTTGGCCGCGACGATGGCGTTGATGACGGACTCTTCCGTGGACTGCACGACGGCCGCAAACATGGCGTCCATCTTCCAACTCTGCATGCGCTCCACCTTCGCGTTGCCCGTTGTAAACGGGGGCGCGGCGCTGTTGCCTTCGTCGGCGCCGGCATTGGCCGTCGAAAACGCCAGAAAAATATCGCCCGACTCGTCGCCTTCTATCGCTCCAGCCCGCCCCAGTCCGACCGAAACCCGCCGGGCAAGCCGTTTCAGCTGGTCCGGAGTGAGGGGCGCGTCGGTGGCCACGATGACGATAATAGATCCCTCTTCTGGCGCTCGTACGCCGTCGGCCGTGGTGGCGACTTTCGGGTCGCAGATTGGAGCGGGCGAGCCTCCAAAATCAAGAACTGGGGGATCCAGCTTTTTGTCCACGCAGGGCTGCTGCAACTTCATCTCGCGAGCGACTGGAATGCCGGCGATGCGCAAGCCATAAGAGCCGCCATAGTTACACTGGACCAGCGTGGCTACCATGTAGGCTCCAACCTTGCGCGACGAAGTGCCGGTGCCGCCTTTGAAGCCGTTACAGATCATTCCCGTCCCGCCGCCGACACTGCCTTCGAGAAGCGGGCCGCTGCTGGCCGAGTTCAGCGCATCCCAGGCGTCCTGCTTAGTGACGTGCTGGCCTTTAATGTCGTTCAGAGGAACGTCGGCCGTCTCGGCTGTCACCGGGTACCAGAAGTCGCCGGGCTGATTGTGCTGCACCATCCACGCCACGGCGGCGTCGCGCACTACGCCCACGCTGCCCGTGTTCGTGATCAGGATTGGGGTTTCCAAAAGCCCGCTTTCCTCGATCCAATGGGTTCCAGTCATATCGCCGTTGCCGTTGCCTGCAAAATATCCGGCGAATGCGCTTCTCCGGTCTGCCTTGCCCCGAGGAAGGATCGCAGTGACGCCGGTCCTCACCGGACCTTTTCCGACGACGAGCCGTCCTTCGCCGGCGATCAGTGTCTTATATCCGACCTCGACGCCCGCAACGTCAGTGATGGCGTTCAGTGGCCCCGGAGTTCCGTCGAAGGGAACGCCAAGATCGCGCGCGCGAGGTTCCGCAGCATGAGGTTCCGCAGGATGAGAGGAAGGATTTTGCGCCCAGGCTCGATACGGGGCCGCCAGCGCGGTCAACAGAAAAATGGCGGCCAAGACGTGAGTTCGATTCATGGGATTCCCTCCGGATATCGCTCGTTTGTGGTGCTTGCAGATTGCCGTCCGTGGCGTGGCAGCAGGGCCGAATTCATGACAGGTTTATTTTTGCGTGCAGACGAAATCTTTGGCGATCTCACCGAATCCGCCCTCCGCGACCTGGCCGAATTGATCGTCGCGGCGGCTCTTCTTGCTGACCACCAGTTTCCCGCTGCGGTCGCGAGAATAAAACCACTCGAAGTTTGTCACTACGCTTGGCGCGGAATTGTTACCGCCGCAGTTGAAGCGCACCTTGGCGCGAAGTTCGACGAAAGGTCCGCCTTGCGGCAGTTTGGTCGGTTCCTTGTATTCCACGCGAATCCAGGCGCTGCGCAGACCATTCTTCCGAGGAGTCACTGAACTGACGAGAATTTGATCTCCGCTCGGGGTTGAGCCGATCTCGCGCCAGTCGTTGGCCGCCAGCGCCACCAGTCCCACCAGCAGGACCGGCGCCAGCACAACCGCAAAAATGATGAACACACCCTTCTTCATGGGGGATGGAGGCAAGGGCAAAAACCCGTCCGGAGACACTTTGGGCCAAAAAACGCCTCCTGTCAACTTCGGTAGCCCCATAGCCCAATAGAAAACCCCACCCCTGCCGCAAGAAGCGGCCAGGATGGGGTGTTTGGTTTATACCTGCTTAACAACCTCAGGCAGCTATTTGCTGACGGTAGGCCGGGACAAAAGCCTCGGCGACGAAAGCTTCAAATGAAGTTGGAGTTGTATTGTTGGCACTGCGAGGTTCCAGCGATCGCATTTCGCCGGAGTTCAGCGCGCCTGCCATCTCGATCATCAGGCCGGCGAGGTCATTCGACATTCCCATTTGAACCAGGGCCGCGCGAAACTGATCGTCGGGAATTTGGTTGTATTTGAGGTTGGGCACGCCGATCGCCTTACCGATGCTGCCGGCGGCCTCCGTGTAGTCGAGGTCGCGTTCTCCCAACAGTTCGCGAGTGTGTTTGCCCTGAAAACCCAGGCGTAGCAGGGCATCGGCGGCGGCCGCCCCGATGTCGCGAGAGGCAATCATAGGAAGCTTAAGGTCGGGGCGCATTGGACCGAGGACACTACCCATCATGCGAATCACGCGCGCCTGCGGCAGAGTATTTTCCATGAAGGAACCGGCCCGCAGATGCAGCACGTTGGCGCCGTCAACCTGGTTAAGTTTTTGTTCGAGATTGTGAAGGCCGACGACGGGACCGGTACCTTGAGTTCTGTCGGCCCCGACGCTGCTGAGCGAAACTACGTGTTTTATCCCCGTGTTCTTCACTGCGGAGACGATGGCGTCGCTGGCCCGATCCTGAAAGGAGCGGTAGTCGTTGCTGGTGGGCTCAGGTGGAATCATGACGTATGCTGAGTCTGCCTGGCGGAAGGCTTTGGTCAGGCTGGCTGCGTCGCAGACATCGCCGACAATGATTTCGGCTCCGCGACCCGCGAGAATTTGCAAATGAGCTGCGTTTCTGCCGACGACTCGTACCTTCTGCTGGCGGGCAAGAAGAGTTGTCGCCACTACATGTCCGGTATTGCCGCTTGCTCCAAGTACAACGTACATAGGGACCTCCAATGTTGGTTTGGATGCGGCAAGCAGAATTTGGACTCCGAGGAACTTCATCTCTGAAGTATTCCTGAAGAATTCGCGCCGTTATTTTTTTCGTGGCTTTAGCGACTCCCAGTCTTTATCACCCAGCATGCGGCCGAGGCTGCTGAATTCGCCGGCGCCTTGCAAGAATTCGCCGCCGTCCATGCGAATGACTTCTCCGTTGATGTAGCTGGAACCGTCACTCACCAGAAACGCGGCGAGATTTGCCAGCTCTTCGGTGGTGCCGAAGCGGTGCATGGGATTGCGGTCCAGCGCAACGGGTTCGAGTTGGGGCAGAGGCAGGACGCGCGAGAAGGCGCCTTGCGTGGGGATGGGGCCGGGAGCGATAGCGTTCATGCGGATTCCTCGATTACCCCATTCCACCGCGAGGCTGCGAGTAAGGGCTTCGACTCCGGCCTTGGAAATGGCGGAGGGCACGACATACGCAGAACCGACGGGAGCGTAGGTGGCCGAGATACTGAGCACGGTGCCGGGCTGCGAGGATTTGAGCCAGCGGCGTCCGCAAGCCATGGTGGCATGCAGCGTGCCCATGAGCACAATGCCGATCACGGCGTCGAAAGCGCGCGGGGAAAGGTCTTCGGTGCGGGAGATGAAATTTCCTGCGGCGTTGTTGACCAGAATATCCAGCGGAGCGGTCCTCCAGATTTCGTCGATCATGGCTTCCACGGCGTCGAGACTGCGAACGTCGCACGGAATGGCGTGAATGGCGCCTTTAGTGGCTGCCGAGAGTTCAGCGGCAGTCTGCTCGATGACTTCTACCCGGCGGCCGCAGATGTAGACGGTTGCGCCGAGCGATAGAAAGCGGTGGGCCATGGCTTTGCCGAGACCGGTACCGCCGCCGGTGATGAGGATGCGCTTGGACTGGAGAAGATCGGGCGTGAACATGAGTGCTTACCTCGATTGAGTAATTTTGTAATTTAGTAATTGGGTAATTTAAGAACCGGATCCCGCAAGGCTTCCGATTTTTCAATTTACACAATTACCAAATCACACAATTACTCCATGGCGACGCGGAATCCGTAGTCCGCGTAATGAAAGTCTGGTGGAATGCTGGAGCGCGCGGAGCAACGGGAAACTTTGACGTGATGCCGCCACGATCCGCCGCGGGAGGCTTTGCGCGCGCCGTGCTCCGGGCCGCGCGGATTGCGGTCGGGCGAGATGGCGTAGAAATTGGGATCGTACCAATCGCTGCACCATTCATGAACGTTGTCGCACATGTTGTAAAGGCCGAAGGCGTTCGGGGCGTAGCGCGCGACGGGCTCGGGACCAGTTTGCCAGCGGGTGGCATAGTCCGGGAGCGTTTGCGGTGGCTCGTTGCCCCAGGGGAAATTGTTTTGCTCAAGGTCGCCACGGGCGGCGCGCTCCCACTCGGCTTCGGTGGGAAGGCGGTAGCCGCGTCCGGTTTGTGACGCGAGCCAACGGCAGTAACGGTCGGCATCGAACCAGGAGACGCCAGTCACGGGCTGCTGCGGGTGATTGAAATTCTCATCGTTCCAGAAGGGCGGAAGATCCAGCGCAGTCGATTGCAGAAAGCGCGCGTATTCTGCGTTTGTAACTTGAGTGGCGGCGAGTTGGAAAGCCTCAGTCCAGACGCGGTGCACCGGCCGTTCGCAATCCTGGCCTGAGGCCGAGCCCATCAGAAACCAGGCCCCTGGTATGCGAATCAATAAGGGCTCGATGGATGGTGCTCCGCCAAGTTGTGAGTGGGAATGGGCTGTCGCCATGATGTTTGAGTCGAAAGTTGCCCCTAATTGATTGCCGAGTTAAAGTTTAGCAGCACGCCCGCCGCGGAGGATTCGATGACAAAACAGAAATTGAAATTCACCACGAAGATCAAAGGCAAAGAAGCGGGAGTGGTGGCGGCGATCGATCCTCCGGTGGATGTGCCCGAGTTTTTTGGGACGCGGGCGCGTGTGCCTATACGCGGCACGATCAACGGATATCCGTTCCGTTCGTCCCTGATGCCCTGCGGCGGTTGTCACATGATGCCAGTGAATCGAAAACTACTGGATGGCGCAGGCGTCGAGCCCGGCGATACGGTGGAAGTCGTGATGGAGCGGGATGAAGAGGAAAGGATTGTAGAAGCCCCGCCAACCTTGAAGAAGGCGCTGGCGAAAAACAAAGCGGCGCTGGCACGGTGGGGAAAACTCGCATTCACGCATAAGAAAGAAATGGCGCTGGCCATCACGGGAGCGAAGCAGGAAGAGACGCGGGAACGGCGATTGGCGAAGATCGTAGGAATTTTGGAAAGCGGTGCGAAATGGACAGGGCGAGCCTAGCGCACGTCCCGCGGAGGCTTGACCAGCCATTTCAGGATCATGTTTACCAGGCTAAGCAGGATCGCGCCGAGAAAAGCCGCCTTGAATCCGTTGACCTGAAACCCCGGCGCCAGCAATGCCGAGGCCAGTTTGAGCATGAGCGCGTTAATCAGCAGCCAGAAGACTCCCAGGGTCAGCAGAGTCAGCGGGAAGGTAATAATTTTCAGCAACGCCCCGATCGTGGCGTTGATGAAGCCGATCACGAGCGCGGCGATCAAAGCCTCCATGAGGCCGCTGACGGAAATGCCGATGTTCAGATGGGCGACGATCCAAACCGCCAGAGCGCTCAAGACCCAATTCAACAGCAGGCGCATTCTCGCTCCTTCGCTTCCTCTGCCAGGCGAAACTCAACCCGCTTGAGAACTATATCAAGAACGGAGGCCGGAGAGGCTCCGCATCTGCAGTAAAATTCATACAACAAATTTCCCGACGGTGAGAACGTGGATTTCCTTAGCGATGTTGAAGTGCGGGTGTTGGGGGCGCTGGTTGAAAAAGATATCACCACGCCGGATTACTATCCTCTGTCGTTGAACGCGCTGGTGAACGCCTGCAATCAGAAGAACAACCGCGATCCAGTGATGGCGCTCGATGAGGATTCGGTGCGCGCGGCGCTGGAGTCGCTGCAAGGTCAACGGCTGGCTGGCCCGGCCAGCGGCGCCGATAGCCGGGTGACGAAGTACGAGCACCGGCTGCAGGAAGTTTTCAACTTCGATCGGCGGGAGACCGCGATTTTGTGCGTGCTGCTCTTGCGTGGAGCGCAAACCCCGGGGGAGTTGCGCGGACGAGCCGAGCGCATGTATCGCTTCGAAGAACTGGCGGACGTGCACGCGACCCTAGATAAATTGAGCCAGCGTGAACCCGCGCTGGTGGCCGTCCTGCCGCGCCAGCCTGGTACAAAGGAGTCGCGTTATATGCACCTGTTATCGGTAGACGCGCCCCCGGTGGACGTTGCTGCGGCGCGAACAGTGGCTGGTCCCGCGGCGGATGACGACCGGATGGCGCTCCTGGAAAACGAAGTGGCGCAGCTCAAAAGAGAAGTTGCAGAAATGCGGGAGCAGCTGGAGAAGTTTCGCCAGCAGTTCGAGTAGGACCTCTCCACATACAGGACACGGACGAGACGCGGTTTATTGCATGCGACGAAATTCAGAGACAATCTCGATTGCTCCGAAGATATTTGCATTCAAGCTTTCGAGTTCGGCTGCAGGAATCCAATACTCACGATGAGTGGAATTGCCAACTACGTGAGTTTCGTACCGATCCAGGAACTCGGTTCGAACATTGAAGCGCAGCACGTATCCTGCAAAACCCGAACCCTCGTCTTTCGTATTCCACTCGCGTGCTATCTGCGTCGCGTAGGCCTCATTGAGGACAGGATAGAAAAACGGCTGCTCCGGCAGCCGCGGAGGAAACTTGCGATATCCGCTTGCCCTCACGAGTTCAAGTTCCTTTTGGCCCACGGGCCGATAGAGGGTCGTCAAGTCAGCAAGCACGTTTCAAGGATAGCTCGAAACCTGTTTGTCAGTGCGCCGTGTCCCGCGCCGCACACAGTGTCTAGCTCGCCACGGCATTGAACCCCTCTCGCTTCAATAACTCACTGTAAAATCAACGCCTCGCCAGTTGGCCTCCCCCGTGCAATTTCACGGGTGCTGCTCAGCAGCAGGAGGTGACCAACCATGACCCGTATCAATTTGTTTCGAGACACTCCGGCAAAACGTGAATTCGTTGCCTGGGGAAAGATTAACTGTGAGAAAACCGCCGGCACGCTGGTGTTTGCCGCGCTCTTGATCGTTTGTTCGATCGCAGTCGGATGTTCCAGCGACAATCCGAAACCGGCAAGCTCCACCAATCAGCCTGCAATGAGTCAGCCATTGCCACCGGCTGTGACCACTCCAAGCACGCAGCCGGTATTGCAGGCTGCCGCCAAACCCGCACACAAGAAAGTCGTACACAAGGCGCCTGCGACGGTACTGTACGCGGATAAGACCTCCGGCGTTTCGTTCCAGTATCCGCGCAAGTACACGCTCAAGACCGGCGACGCCGCGGACCAGTTGATTTCCTCCGAGGTCGTGCCCATGAACTACGTGCAGCCCGGCGGAGTCGCACTGGCGGCGGTAGCGTTGCCCGATTCGGCTTATCCCAAGTCGAACTTGGACGCTGCATACTTCAATGTCAGCGTGAACAATGCCCTCACGGCGGAACAGTGTGAGCAATTTTCGGATCCGACTCCTGCTCCAGCCACCGACCCGGCAGGCCCGTCGGCGACCCAGCCAACCAAGCTGATGATCGGCGACATGGAACTGCAGTCCAGCGAGAACCTTGCCAGTCAAGGGACACGCGAGGAAGCATCGAAGTACTATCACGTCTTCGAGAATGGCTCGTGCTATGAGTTCGGACTCAAGGTTGTGACGACTAACACAGAACCCGAAGGCGGCAAGCACGTGGACCGCGAGGAAGTCTTCCAGCGCCTGGAGAAGATCCTGGCCACGGTCAAGATCAGTCCGGTGCAGGAAGTGACGGCGAGCGCGCCGGAGACAAGTCCGGCGACGGCGACGACACCGGCTCAGTAATTTGTGTTAACAAGAGGCCACGCCGCGAAAGTGGCGTGGCTTTTTTAGCATCGAGGCAATCGCTGCCAATTAACCACGCCGGCGGTGAACGATGGCAGCGATGTCGTTTTCCTGAAACAGACGGATGGCGGCAATGCCCGCAGCACCGGCCTCAAGGCACGATTCAGCATTCTGCAGATTGACTCCTCCCAGCGCGACCACAGGGATGTTCGCACGGCAGGCCACGCGCAGAGTCTCAAGGCCCGCAGGCGGAGTTCCGGGAGCATCTTTCTTTTCGAATACCGGAGCGAATACAGCCAGCGTAGCGCGGTTAGCGGCGGCTTCGGACACTTGTTGCACCGAGTGGCACGCGACAGAGATCGATGGATTTCGAGTGCGGGCAGAATCGCCCGCGCCAAGTTCGCTGGCGCGCTTCCAGGCGGTTCGAACGTCGTCCGGAGAAATGTCGTCGCTGCGAAGGTGTATGCCGTCGGCGCCGACGGTTAGCGCCACATCAGTCCTGGAATTGATCAGCAGCTTAGTTTTCAGCTCCCGAT
The DNA here is from genome assembly GCA_963715875.1 of uncultured Acidobacteriaceae bacterium. GTDB lineage: Bacteria > Acidobacteriota > Terriglobia > Terriglobales > Acidobacteriaceae > Sulfotelmatobacter. The sequence continues at coordinate 1,060,318 of OY970281.1, forward strand.
TCCCGGCCCCCGAATTTCGGAGGACGCCCATGGCTGCACGCGCCAGTGCCTCAAGGTCGCGCGCGGAAAGGTCCTTTTCGCGAAGTTGAATATAGTCGACCCCGTGGGTCGCAGCTTCGGCGATCTTGTCAAGAAGACGGACACAGCGGTCGCGTTCGTCTCCCGGAAAGGTTGTGCGATCGGTGATGTAGTAAAGAAGGCAGCCGTCAGCCATCCAGCGATCAGTGTAGAGCAAAGCCGTCCGCGCGAACGGGTTTAGGCAATCGGGGTTAGGGCCTGGTCTTAGCGATCTCCGGAAGCACTTCCTGTTCCTTTTCCTTCTTGGGCGGCGCTCCCAGATGATGTTCGTTGAGGCCGTCGCGCAGAAACGCGAAGGCATCCTCGGGCGTGTCGACGAATTTGAACAGGTTGAGGTCTTCGGGAGAAATTGTGCCGGCATCGACGAAAGCCTGAAAGTTCATGATCCGATGCCAGTACTGGCTTCCATAAATGACGACCAGAATCTTTTTGGCAAGCTTGTCGGTTTGAGCGAGCGTGAGGATTTCAAAAAGTTCGTCGATGGTGCCGAAGCCGCCGGGAAAAATCACCAGTGCTTTGGCGAGATAGGCGAACCAGAACTTGCGCATGAAGAAATAGTGAAATTCGAAATTAAGCGCGGGCGTGATGTAAGGATTGGGATACTGCTCGAAGGGCAGGTTGATGTTGAGGCCGATCGTTTTACCTCCGGCCTCGTGAGCGCCTTTATTGGCGGCCTCCATGATGCCCGGACCGCCTCCGGTGGTGACGACGAAGCGCCGGCGCCGCGCGGGAATCTGAATCGACCACTCGGTCAGCAGAAAAGCCAGACGGCGCGCGTCTTCGTAGTAACGCGCCATTTCAACCGCAGCGCGGGCGCTCTTCAAGGTTTCTTGCCGTTGGGCATCGGAAGCTTGCGAATTGTTTTGTTCGAGGGCTGTCAGGTTTTTTTGCGCCGCATCGCCGCCCTGGAAACGCGCCGAACCGAAGAAGACCACCGTATCCTGGATCTGCTCGCGGCGAAATCGCGCCAGAGGCTCCTGATACTCGGACAGGATGCGGAGAATGCGTCCGTCAGGACTGTTAAGGAACGGTTGGTTTTCGTAGGCTAGGGGCGCGGGTTTGGTCTTGTCAGTCATTTAGGATTCACGGTCCGAATCGAATAGGATTGAAGTCGTGCGCGGTCTCAAAGTCTTCAACGATCGTCACAGGACGCCGGCCATCCCCACGCCGACGCTTTACATAAAATCACGTGCTGTGTTCGTGATAGTGCAGGGCCTCCCAGAAGCCGATCCAGATGTCGAGCAATCCCAGGCCGCTGCAGACGCCGCGAAAAAAGCCGGTGGAAACCAGCGTGCGAAGCCAGGGGAAAGAAAGCAGAAGATAATTGTCGGTCCACTCCGGAGTCCAGGGAAGAATCACAAGCAATACGCCCGCGACCGCGCTGATCAGCACAAAAAGAAAAACAGAAGTGCGATGCAGCCACAGTTCCGTCGGGCTATGACGCCGGGGTAACGGAACCGGAGGCGGCGGGTCAAGCACCGTCGCGGACGTTTCCGCATGCGCGGGTTGACTGGGCGCGGCGCCGTTTTGAGTGGGCGGTTTGGGATCCGAGGTCAATGGGCGCTCCGCCATTGGCGGAAGAAAAATCGACCATCCGCGGAGAACGCATCAAAAGCAAAACTCATCGGGATATTCTACGACTTTAAGGGCTTGATGCGCTCGGCAACGTCGCGATAATCGATATTGCGGCCGTAAACCTCCATAAAGTGCTTGAGAGCGGAGGTCTTGTCTCCCGCCGTTTCATAGGCGGCGCCGATTTCATAATGCAGAGCGGTGCGCGTTTCCTCGTCGATGCCCGCCACGTTCAAGGCCTTCTCATACCAGCGAATGGCGGCCTCAGCGACACCCTTATCGAGGAAGCATTGGGCCAGCCAGGTATAGGTCTGCATGGTTTGCGGGAAAGGATGCCCGTGATCGATGGCCTGGCAAGTCTTTTGCAATTCGCCAATGGCTTCATCGAGCAGGCCCATTTCGCGGAACGCGATTCCGAGATTGTAATGAGTTTCCGGATCTTCCTCGGTTGCGCCGGCGCCGGCTTCGAGATCCTGTTTCAACTCGCCAAACATCTCGGCCAGATCGATGCCGGGGTTTCCCGCAAGCGGTGCTGCCTTGCTCGCGGTTGGCGCTCCGGGAACAATCGGAGCGCTCGGATGCCTGGGTGCGACCGGCACTGGCATTGAAACTGAACTTGCGCCCGCGGCTGCAGCCGCGCTGGCAGCGAGTGTTGCACTGAGGGGCGAGACGGCCGCGGGTTGCTTGCCAATCGCGGGCTGAGCGGTTGCCGTGGCAGCGCCCTCCAGGAAGCCATCGCCGAGGGAGGCTTCCAGATCGGCCACAAACTCGCCGAGGGGCTGGGTCTCTGAAACGCCGAATGTGGTCGGTGCCGAGTTTCCGACGGGCTCAAGTTCGGGCTCGGCATCGACCGGTTGCTGCTTGGAAGCTTTAGCTTTCGCAGATGCCAACCCGGGAACTTGTGGCGCGCTGCCGGGAAGGAAGCTGTCTCCCAGGGAAGATTCGATATCGTTGACAAGCTCGTCCAGAACGCCCGATGTCGGAGCCACAGCAGGCTCGACCGGAATTTTGCCAGCGGCAGAAGCACGTGTTTCTGCGGCCGGGGCCTGCTCGGCGGGGGCAATCGCGTCGAGACTCAAATCCGGAGAAGAGTCGTCAACGCTGAATTCAGAAATGGATTCAACCGTGGAGACTTCTTCCGCCGCGGGGCTGGCCTGCGATGCGGAGGCAATTTCGGCGCGCAGCGCGTTCAGCATGGATGCATCGTTGCTGACGGTCTGCAGCTTCTCGAAGGCCGAGGCAGCCTGTTCGGGCATGCCGTGTTCGAGATAGAAGCGAATTTCCTCGGCGATCTCGGAGGCTTTCTCCGGATTGGCCTTTTTCGGTGCCGGCTTTTTACCTGTGAGCGAAGTGGAGAATACCTCCGGCTCGGCGGCTGCGTCAGTAATTTCAATCTCCCCAGCGTCCGGGGGAGGCACGTCAAGTTCAATGGTGATGGAGTCGTCCCACTCGGAGGAAAGATCAATCTCCGGGGTGGCAGCTTGGGATTCAGCGACCGGCTGCGCACGTGTCGTCCTCGATATGAACCTGGTCGGCTGAATCGCTGACGATGGCGAATTCGGCTTCTTCTGCAGCCTGCGGTGGAGTGGAGGGCCAGGGGCTCGCAGAAACCTCCGCAGGAGTTGCGGCTACAGCAGGAACTCGGAAGCGCGGCGCTGGCTTCTGCGGCGGCAAGCGCGGCAGAGCGTTCCTCATATCGGGAGGCCAGTTCGCCGTAGCGAGTCGCTTCCTCCGGATACTCCGCTTCGGAGTACACGTGCTGCAAGGTGCGGCAGCACACCCCGGCTTCAGCGAATCGCGAGGCGCGGGTATGCAAAGAGGCCAGCCGCTGGTTCAGGCGAAGATCGGAAGGCGCTTGCGGCAAGGCTGCCATGAGCGGGCCCAAGGCCTTTGCCGGCATGTTGTAGGAAATGAAAAGTTCCGCATCGGTCAGGGCAGAACGGACCGCCAAGGCCACGGCATCGGAATAGTGTTGGTGAACCGAGGGAGCGGTCGCCTCGAGTTCGTCGATGATTACAGCTGCTTCTTCCGCCGAGATGAGATTGCTAGCCGCGATTCCACCGATCTGGCTGACCACCTGCTGATAATTCGTCATGTGCAGGGGATTTCCCGGCTCCATGGTGGCGAGTCTTTGATAAAGATCGCGGGCGCGGGGCAGGTCGCCTGACTGCACGCAGGCGTGAGCCAACAATTCGATAACTTCGGTGATGTGAGTGCTCTCTCCCGCTTTCTGGAAGAGGTCGAGAAGCTTCTCCAGCGAGGCAGGATTGTCGCGCACGTGGCCGATGACCGAGTGCAGGTTCTTCAAAATCTTGCCGGAATCTTCCGCCAGAAGGCGGTCGGCATGCTGCCCATAAACCTGCAGCGCATTCTCGTACTGGCCGGCCTGCATGAGAGCGTCGGCGAACGTGGAGATGGATGCCAGATCGTTGTGAACCGTGAGCAGCTTGCTGGCTAACGTGCCGGCATCGGAGAGGCGGCCTGTCTTGAGATAGGCCTTGAGCAGATCGCGGAGGCCTTCTGAATTGGAGTCGAGATCGGAAACTTTCTGCAGCGTTGCAATGGCGGCCTCGGCATCACCGGCCTCAAGCAAATTGCGGCCCTGCATGAGCAATGCATAACTGTTGCCGGGATCGAGCGTAAGCAGCCGTTGCAGAACTTCTTCGGCCGCGCTCAGCGAGCCTTTGGAGCGCAACGTCTCGGCGACGGCGGAGAAAATCTGCCAGGCGTCATTCTTCTTGCCCAGGCGGACGTACACTTCCGCAAGCCTGATCCGCATGTTGGTATTTTCCGGATCCATTTCCAGAATTTTCTGGAAGATGCGGACGGCATTTTCCAACTCACCGGATTTCAAAAATTCTTCGGCCACCTGCAGGTATTGGGCGCGGGCATCGTTGAAGAGTCCCTGCTGAGTGTAGAGTTCCGCCAGTTTCAGCACGCTCTCGAGCGAAGGCTTGAGCTTGCTGATCTTCTTGTACATGGCGATGGCTTTGACGGTGAAGCCCTGCGTCGCATAGGCATCGCCCACCGTCTTGAAGCATTCCGTGGCTTTGTCAACTTCGCCAAGGCGGGAGTAAAGATCGCCCACGGTATTGGTCACGGTGAGGTCTTTGGAATCGGCCTTGAGGACTTTTTCGTACTCAGCGATGGCGTTTTGCATCTTGCCCTGCTGGACGTACTTCTCCGCAGCGCTGAGAACCTTCTGTTTGTTGAACCCGAAACCGAACGCCATAAGAGTACAAACTCCAGAGCCTGGTCTTAGCGAAGAACCCGATGACGGCTCCTAAAACTTGAAATTCCTGGAGTCGTCACATGGCCAAACTCCTTTTTCGAGATGGCCGGTCGGACAGTGCAATTGTAAGGCTGGAGGGATGGAATCGTATGGTTACCAAGGGTTACCAAAAGGGAGTGTACGAATGGGTTCCAAGGAAATCGAATTCGTAGCGCTGGCGCCAGCGGCAGGATTTGAGGATCGCGGAAATTGGCAGAATTGCATTGATCGCACGCTAGTTTAATCGTACTAGTCGAGTCGTCGATGCTCTGTGGGGAAACCATGATTTTTAGACTGGAAAACCACCGTCCCGAGCGGCTTATGTGGCATGATTGTGAGTACCGCTGGTGGCTCATGCATTCAGAAGCGCAGCGTGTTGGCCCAGTCAGTCTTTCGGAACGCATTCTCATCATCGACGTCTTACGGGGTATGGCGCTGTTCGGCATTCTTGCCGCGAATATGCGCGCCTTCTTCGCCCCCCTCGACGCTTACTCATCGATTGGTGTCCTCTATCACGGCAAAGCCGACGTCGTTGCCCAGGCCCTGATCAATGTCTTGATCCAGGGAAAATTTGTCTCGATTTTTTCTTTCCTGTTTGGGATGGGATTTGCGATGCAGATGAGCCGCGCGGAAGCCCGCGGCGCTCGCTTTCTGGGTTTCTATCCTCGACGGCTTCTCGCTCTCGCCTTATTCGGACTGATCCACGGGATACTCATCTGGGCGGGAGACATTCTGCTGACCTATGCGTTGTCGGGCGCGATTTTGTTGCTCTTCCGCAAACGTCAGCAGAAGACGCTGCTATGGTGGGCAGGGAGTTTGTTCTCCCTGCCGATCGTAATCAGCTCCGTTTTACTGGCTTTCTACTTCAGTCGCTTCCATCGAGCCTGGATGGATCCCAAGTCACCGGATTTGAAGAAGCTTCACGCGGTCATCAATATCTATGCGCATGGAACGGTGCGGCAGATACTGGTGCAGAATTGGGTGGAATGGAAGCAGGCCTTACCGGGCATGCTCTTCGCCATCTATGCGGTGGGACTCTTTCTCCTGGGCATGTGGGTTTGGCGCTCTGGTATCGTGCAGCACCTGGAAAAGTACCGGCCGGTACTGCGGCGCGTGTGCCTGTGGTGCCTGTTGATTGGGTTGGCTACCAGCGCCTACGTGGGGATCGCGATGGTGGTTGTTGCTCCTGGCAGCGTCTCGCTGTGGGGATTCCTGGCGGGAGTCCTTTGGCTGCCTAGTTCCCATATATTGGCCGCTGGTTATGCTTCCGGTCTCGCCTTGTTGTTCATGCGTGAGGATTGGCGGCCGCGCCTGCTCCCATTTGCCGCGGTCGGACGCATGGCCTTAACGGACTACCTGATGCAATCCGTGGTGTGTACCCTGTTCTTTTACCACTACACAACCGGTCTCTACGGGCGAATTGGCCCGGCGACCGGGTTGGCGCTCACGGTCGTGCTTTATGCGGCACAGGTTGCCTTCAGCAACTGGTGGTTGAAGCACTATCGCTTTGGCCCGGTGGAGTGGTTATGGCGCGGCATGACCTATGGCACGTTTCCCTCCATGCACAAAGAGGAATTGGCGCCGCTCGTCGAAGTGCTGTCCTAAAACCTCATCTAGACTAAAGCTGGAGCGATCAGGCCCTTGAACCGGCCGTCATCCCATGGCTGAGTCCTTAGCGGAGTTTTTTCGGACGCATTTCCGGAGGCACAGTTCCGAGCGCGCCTATGGGCAGCGTCGCGGCTACCGCATGGAGTGGTTCACCTACGGCCAAGTTCTCGAAATGGCGTTAGGATTCTGTCTCGAGTTGCAGTCACGGGACATCGGCAAGGGCCAGCGGGTGATGCTCTGGGGTGGGAATTGCGCCCAGTGGGTAGCGGCCTTTTTTGGATGCGCGATGCGAGGCGTGGTTGTCGTTCCGATGGATGCGACTGCGTCGGCGGACTTCGCCGTGCGGGTTGCTCAGCAGGTGGATGCGAAACTCTGGATTCGCTCCCGGGAGTTTGAAGGGAAGAGTGTCGTTGACGGAGTCCCGGTCATCGTTCTTGAAGACGCCAAAATCCCCACGTCTCAGGCTGGAGACGAGACGTGGGAAAACTCAACCCGGGACGACATCCTGCAAATTGTTTTTACTTCCGGAACCACTGCGGAACCTAAAGGCGTCGTCATCACCCACGGCAACGTGCTGGCAAACATCGCTCCGTTGGAGCAGGAGATACAGCGCTACCTGAAATATGAAGGCTGGGTGCATCCCGTGCGGTTCTTGAATTTACTGCCTCTCAGTCACGTATTCGGACAGTTCCTGGGAATGTTTCTGCCTCCGCTGCTGGGCGGAACAGTGATTTTTCAGGAGGAGTTTAAGCCGTCGGAGATTATGGACACGATTCACCGGGAACGCGTGTCTGTGCTGGTGAGTGTGCCGAGAGTCTTGCAGTCGCTGAAACAGAAGATCGAGCGCGATCTCGAAGATGACGGAAAGTTGGCCGAGTTTCACCACCTATTCAGCGCGGCTGAAAGAAATCACTTCCTGCGCCGCTGGTGGACGTTCCGCGGCATTCGCCGTCAGTTCGGCTGGAAGTTCTGGGCGTTCATCTGTGGAGGCGCCGCGCTCGATGCGGAGACGGAAGAATTCTGGCACCGCCTGGGATACGCCGCGATCCAGGGCTACGGACTGACGGAGACGACCTCACTGATCAGCGTGAATCATCCCTTCAAGCTGGGAAGAGGCTCGATCGGGAAGGTTCTGCCGGGACGCGATGTGAAGTTGGCGGAAGACGGCGAGATTCTGATCCGCGGGGGCGGAGTGGCCGCCGGCTATTGGCAGCAGGGGTGCCGGCAGACAGTCGCCGACGACGAAGGTTGGTACCACACCGGAGACGTGGGCGCGCTGGATAAAGAGGGGAATCTTTACTTTAAAGGACGCAAGAAGGAAGTGATCGTGACGCCGGCCGGTCTGAATATTTATCCAGAGGATTTGGAAGCTGCTTTACGGCGCCAGCCCGAAGTGAAAGATTGCGTCGTCGTCGGCATTGAACGCGGAGGCAACGCGGAGCCATGTGCGGTTCTGATTGTGCGCGATGACACGCTTCTAGCGGGCGTGGTTGAGCGCGCGAACCAATCGCTGGCGGAATTTCAGCGGATGCGAACGTGGGCGCAATGGCCGCAGCAGGACTTTCCGCGCACGAATACCCAGAAGCCAATAAAGTCGGTGATCGCCGAATTCGCTGCCGGAAAAATTCTTCATGGTGGGGAAGAGAAAGTCGTGAGCAAGAACCCCGTCATCGCGTTGATCGGACACATTCGCGGGCGAAGCGTCAGCGACGCCCAGGGAGTGCGCAGTGCGGATGCGCATACGGATCTTGAATCCGACCTCGGGCTGAGTTCGTTGGACCGCGTGGAACTGATCGGTGCTCTCGAGGATCGCTATCAGGTAGACCTGAGCGAAGCCCGTTTCAGCGCGGCCCGAACGGTGGGCGATCTCCAACGGATGTTAAGCGGCGGAGAGCGGCAGCGCGCCGAGTATCACTATGCCAGATGGGTATTGCGGTGGCCAGTGGCGTGGGTGCGATGGCTGGCACACTGTTTCCTGACGAGGCCGGCGATGCTTCTGCTGGGCTGGCCGCAGATCGAAGGGCGCGAAAATCTGGACGGATGGAGCGGGCCGCTGCTTGTGGTCTGCAATCATATTTCCGACGTGGACTTTGCCTTTGTGAAAAGCGCTTTACCGCCGCCGTGGCGGCATCGCATCGCTACGGCAACACGGGGAGAAGCACTCGAGGTTCTTCGCACCCCGCCTGCAAGCAGAGGATTTGTTGGGCGAATTCTCGATCGCGCGAAATGGGTGCTTGGCGTGTCTCTGCTGAACTTGTTTCCGCTGCCGCGCGAAGCCGGCTTTCGAAAAAGTTTTGCCTATGCGGGTGAGGCCGTGGACCGCGGATATAGCGTGCTGGTTTTTCCGGAGGGCAGGCATACGGTGGATGGAAAGATGAATCCGTTTCGCGCCGGCATCGGATTGCTGGCGAGTAACCTGAGCATTCCGGTGCTGCCCATGCGGATCAAGGGCTTGTTCGAAGTGAAGCAAGCAGGCAGAAAGTTCGCTCGGCCGCGAGAGATTCGCGTGTGCATCGGCACGCCGGTCACTTTTATTGCGGGCTGCGATCCAGCGCAAATTGCGCAGGAGTTGCAGAATGCCGTAGAAGCCCTATAGGAGAAGTTGTCAGATCGAAAACAAACCCCGGACCTTGCGGTCCGGGGTTTGTGGTTGCTGACTGCCGAGGCAGAAAGCGTCTGGCCGTTTCCGATTCCTAGCTGACGGTCAGAGTGAAGGTGCAGGTTTGGGTTACGCCGCCGCCCGTGCCCGTAACGGTGATTGTGTAGGTTCCAGCCGCGGTGCTGCTGCCCACCTGGACGCGCATAGCCGCGCTTCCCGCTCCCGTGATGGAAGCAGGCTTGAACGCGATCTTCACGCCCGCGGGTTGACCCGAAGCCGACAAGGCAATCGCTGAGTTAAAACCACCCGAGACAGTGGTTGTGATCTTGACGTTGCCGGCGCCGCCCGGAGCGATGGTGGCCTTTTTGGGTGCGGCAGCAATCGTGAAGCTCGCAGCCGTGGAAGAAACAGTGACACTCGACCCGACTGAGGGAATGCCATTCGCAACCACGTACAGAGTGCTGGCGCCGGTTTCAATTCCTGCGGGCACATCAAAGTTCGTCGATACCGACGTGCTGCCGGTCGCGACGCCCATGGTGCTATGGCCATGAGTCCTGCAGTAGAACTCATGTCCGGTGGAATTGTTCACGATGCGAACCAGAGGATAGTTGGTGGCGTCCTGAAAATCATCGCCGTACGAATTGGCCTGCGACAGGCCGTTGAATTGCGTTCCGGTGACGCTATAGGTTGTTCCGAGCACCAGGGTGCTGGGGACGGACGTAACGGTTGGTTGCCAAGCGGAGCTATAGGTTCCCGCCGGGGTGAAAAATTCCACGTCGGTCGAGAAGTCGGTGTACATGATTTGGCCGTTGGGCAGGTTCAGCAAGTGCCCATCATACGAAGGTGTGTTAGCGGCATTCGGCGGGTTCACGATGGCAGTCAGGGTGCTGCCGTTCCACTCGTAAAAATTCGAGGGCGAACTGAATGTGCCGCTGAAGGGGCTGCCTTCAACAATGACATTCCCGCTGACTTCAAGAGCGGCGGGAGCGTCGTTGGCCGCATCGCTGTTGGGGAAGTCCGGACCCGAGGTCCAGGTTCCGGTCGAGTAATTGTAGACCGAAGTGTGGCCCGCTTCGCAGTCGCTGGCGCCAGTGGCAAAAACCGTGCCATCCGGACGCAACACTGCCGGTCCAACTTCGAAACTGCCGCCGCCCTTTTCGCAGTTCGAATCCCAGAGCTGTACGATCGTGCTGCCGGCAGTCGTCCACGTATTGGTGGCGGAGTTGTAGGTTTCCGAATTCGAGCCCTTATCGTTGGTGTTGCTGGTATAGGCGTCCACCGTCAATACCAGGTTATTGGGAAGCAGATTCCAACCTTCTTCGTCGAAGTCGTCGGCTTTCCCGTCGGTTGAATTGGCGATGTCGGTAAAAGCCAGAGTGGTTTCGTCGAAGGTGTAATAAGTCGGGAAAGTGGCGTCACCAAAGGCGAGGGCGCAGCATTCCGCCAGCATCCAGGTTCCATCCGGCAAAACTACGGATTCGGCGTCCCCGATGTTGCTCTTGGCGGGAGCGGTCGTCGCCGTCCAGGTATTGGCGACCGGGTCATAAAGCGCGCCCTTCGATTGCCAGACGCCGGTGCAGCGGCTATTGGGACAATTGTATTCCCCACCCGTGACTACGACTTTGCCATCCGGCAATACAGCGGAGGCAAAAAACAGCGGAGTATAGCCACTGGGCAAAGACGCCACCTGTGTCCAGGTGCCATTGATGTAGCTACCGGTATTGTCGGGAGTCAGGGTGTACCAGCTTCCGTAGTTGCCCGTGCAACCGCTGCAGTTCGGTTCGGAGTGCACGAGCACGCGGCCGTCGGTGAGCAGCAACATGGAGCCGACGGAAACCGCCGGTGCCGTATTGGCTTTCGTCCAGGTTGCGCCTGAAGGTGGTGGAACTTCGCGTACGGCCGCTGCATTCGCGGCCTGAACCGCGGGAGCGGCGATTCCACGGGAGTGCGGCGCATACGAGGTTTCGGATTTTTGGGCACTGGCGAAGCCTGAGCACGTCAGCAAGGTCAGCAAAGCAATGGCAAAGGTGCGAATAAACTTCATTGGTATCCTCACAGTTCTGGTCGTTGAGATCGGATTGGTGATTGCGGCGCACCCACAGTGCAGAACCGCCGATGTAATTTTCCGGGATTTTAGTATCTGTCCCGAAATTTAGAGCCGTCGGATTATATCCCGATTGCAGAGGGTTCTATCGTTTGTCAGGTAGATTTGACAAACAATTTACGCGTGGAGTGGAAAGTTCATGGGTCGCGAGTCTCTCCCATACCGCGGAGCGAGCGGGCAGACATAACATTTGCGAAGTTGTGGATATCTTTGTCAAGAACAAGCGCCGCGGTGCCAGTTCGACCACGGCGCCTGGTCTTGGATTTCACCTCTCGCCGGCAAACCGCCGGCGAACAGGAAATTACGGTTTGATCGTTACTTTCTTGGCCAGCGATGGAATTCCGTTAGCCACGACATAAAGCTGGCTTGAACCAGTCTCGATGGTCGCGGGAAGATCGAACGTGGTGGAAACGATGGCGCTGCCTGTTGCGACGCCCATCGTGCTGTGGTTATAGGTGCGAGCATAGAAGACGTGCTTGGTCGCCTGGTTGACAATGCGAACGAGCGGATAGTTACTCGCCATCTGCGCGTCGTCACCGTACATCGCGCCTTGTGACAGGCCGTTGAATTGCGTTCCCGAAATACTATTGCCCGTGCTGCCGGCGGTGAGCGAACTGGCCACGGAAGTGATCGTGGGCTGCCAGGCGGCTTCGTAGGTGCCGCTGGCAGTGTAGATCTCGGCAGTCTTCGTGCCATCGACGAACAGAATCTGTCCGGTGGGCAGTACCAGCATGCGCCCTACGTATGAGGGATCTGTAGCTGCGTTGGCCGGGCCGGTTACCTGCGTCAGGTTCCGGCCGTTGAACTCGTAGAACTTGCTGCCGGCAGCGTAGCAGGTCTTGATCGATCCCGAATCTACGAGCACGTTGCCATCGGGCAGGATGGCGGCGGGTCCGTCAGAGACTCCATAATTGGTAGCGAATTTCGGTCCTGCGGTCCATACCCCTGTGGTGGAATTGTAAATCGCCGTGTTGTTGTCGCCACCGCTGGCGAACACGGTGCCGTCAGGCCGCAGCACAGCGGGCCCAATTTCGGAGCACGAAGTGTTGGGCAATCCGACGATGGTGCTGCCCGCCAGCGACCAGCTGCCGGTGCTCGGATTGTAAAGTTCAGATTCGGTGCCGTTCCATACATCGACCGTCAGCACATCTCCGCTGGGCAATAAGACCCAGCCTTCTTCGGAATTTTGATCGGCTTTGCCGGCACCGGTGATCGTCCACGTCAATGTGGATTCGTCGAGCAAAGCTTGCTGCAATTGAAACGGGCTGCATTCACTGCCGGCATAGCCACAGTTTCCCAGCATGAAGGTTCCGTCCGGCAGGACAACGCTGGATGCATCTCCAATATTGGTCCATCCCGCAGGCGCGGTGATCGAGGTCCAGCTGTTTGCAACTGGATCGTAGATTGCTCCGCTATTGGTTTCGGACTGTGAGCCGTTATACTCTCCGCCCTCGACGACGACCTTCCCGTCAGCCAAAACTGCGGAGCCGAAGTAGAGTGGCTCGTAGCCGGCCGGTGCCGAAGCTAATTGTGACCAAGTGCCGTTGATGTAGCTTCCGTTGATGTCGGGTGTGAGGCGCCACCAGTTGACGCTCTCGTAGGCGTGCACCATGGCCGTGCCGTCGGTGAGTAAGAGGGCGGTGTCAGCCTTGAAGGTGGGAGCGTTGGTGAGTTTCGTCCATTTTGATACGGCGGGGGAATCCTGCGAACTGGCAAAGCCGGAGCATGCCAGCAAGGTCAACAGAGTAATTCCAAATGCACGATAAGACTTCATTAGGGTCCTCACAAAGTCTGATTTGTCGAAACCGAGTCTGGTGCGGCGTCTCCACAGTGTTACGCCGCAGGCGGCCAGCCGGGCCGAAATTGGTCCGTGCCAACATGTCGAAGCCGATGGATTATACCGCGGCTGGGGCTGGTTTCTATAGGGGTGTCATGCCGATTTCAAAAATAAACTTCGTCCGAGACCCAAGCTGCGCCGGGTGTTTGCAAGATTTTGCATAGGACTCAAGCAGCGAAGAGCAAACACTAACTTTTGTCTCTAGAGATCGACGTACGGCCAGCATCTGCTGGATGCTTATTCTTCATCCACGCCGGATTCTTCCCCTTTGAGATCCGATTCGACCTTCAATTCCGGCAAGTTGGCGGCATGGAGAGTCCGATTAAGCGCGGGAAGGTCTGACGTTTTGAAAGCGTTCCAGCGCTCCAGAGTATTCGACGCATCGTGTTCGCTGGCTGTCGTTGCCTCAGACTGGACCACGGTAGGTTCGGCGTCGGCCTGCCATACCTGGCCATACAAAACGGCAACCTCGCCATTGACCCGCGTGAGCGTGACTTCAGCGGACGGCGGGGCGAAGAAGCCGCCCGATCCTCCCAGCACGGCGGTGAGTTTGTCCTTAAAAGCCTTGACCGAATCCAGCGTCGATCCGCTGGCTTGCGGCTCGAGTTTTTGCAGCGCTTGGCGCAGCGATCCGCCCTGCGCGACCGCTTGCGTGGTCCGGCTCAACAACGAAGACAAGCGCGTCTCCGCCTGGAATTTTTTCTCGAGGCTGGCTGCTGAACTCTGGATGCGCGGGTCCATCTTCACCGTGAACGTAGCGGTGAAGGATTTGCCGTTGGCCGTGAGGCGAGCAGTGTAAGCGCCGGGCAGCGCGGTCGGGCCAAGCGGATACCGCGGTGTGTCACCGGGAATAGCAGATATCGGATAGTCGTGGCGTGGTGAATCGGGCGCGGGGTAATGAAGATCCCAAACCCAGCGGTGCATACCGGCCTCCGACGACAGGGCGCGGAAAGGACGCAGCCAGTACAGCGGGATCAGTTGTTTTTTCAGTTGGTATTCAGTTGCGTCGGCCTGATCGGCGCTAGAATATTTGCGCACGAGTTGGCCGTGCGCGTCGAGAATTTCGAGCGTGACCGGAGTGGAAGCCGCGTGGGCCAGATAGTAATCAATGATGACACCATCGGGGGGATTGGCGGCCATCGGTTCGTCCGGCGGCAGCGGTGTATCGGTGTAGGTATCGCGCTGAACCCGGTATGCGGCGGCGGGAGTGAAGAGATGATCGCCGGCAGCCAGCGAACTGCTGGTTTCGCGCAGCGTAGAAATGTCATCAAGAATCCAGAATGAGCGGCCGTGCGTTGCCACGATCAGATCGTTGTCGTGAATCCAGAGATCGCGCATGGAAGTGTGCGGCAGATTCAGCTGCAGCGACTGCCAGTGGTCGCCGTCGTCGAATGAGACCCAGACAGAATTCTCCGTGCCCGCATAGAGCAGGCCCTTGCGCACCGGGTCTTCGCGCACGGTATCCACCGGGCCGATCTCAGGAATGCCGCTGGTGATTAGCTTCCAGGTCTTGCCGCCGTCGTGAGTGCGGTAGATGTAAGGATGCTCGTCGTTGATGCGGAACCGGCTCACCGACGCGTAGGCGGAATCGTCATCATAGTGCGACGCGGCGATCTGCGTGACCTTGCTCCACGGCGTGAGCTCCGGTGGAGTAATGTCGTTCCACTTTTTCCCGCCATCGCGGGTGAGCCAGATCAGGCCGTCGTCTGTGCCTGCCCAGAGCGTGTCGATGTTTTTGAAAGAGGGCGCGAGCGCGTAGATGACTCCACGCTGCTTGTCGGCACCCTTAGGAACGAGGGTTCCCACGCTGGAGGGAATTTCCGGGTGCTCGCGCGTGAGATCGGAGCTGATGGTCTGCCAGGAATTTCCGCCGTCGGTGGTCTTGAACAGTACGTTGCTGGCGAAATAAAGCACGTGGGCATCAAGCGGCGAGAACATCAATGGCTCCGTGCGATCCGTGCGGTATTTGGGGTTGCGCAGCGGGATGGGAGTAACATCTTGTACCTGCCCCGTGGACCAGTGAAATTTCGATACCTCGCTTCGACCGCCGCCATAAATGACGTCAGCGTCAAGGGGATCAGGCGCCACATAGCCGTATTCGATCACGCCGACGGGATGCCACTCGCGGTAGGTGATGGCGCCATCATTGCCGCGGCTGGAAATGCAGACCGAGCCGCTTTCCTGCTGGCCTCCGCAAACTTTATAGGGAAATCCCGGAGTCACCGCAGCGTGATAAATCTGCGCGGTGGGTTGGTTGTACCAGGAACTCCACGAGGCTCCACCATTGACCGTGACAATCGCCCCCTGATCGCTGACGAGAAGAATAGTGTTTGGGTCGTGGGGATTGATCCAGAGATTCTGGTAATCGTCGCCGCCGGGCGCGCCGCGGAATCCGGACCAAGTCTTGCCGCCGTCAGTCGAGCGCATGGTTACGGTGCTCGCGCAATAAACAATGTCGGGATTTTTCGAATCGACTCTCGGGATGGCGAGGTCGCCTCCACCAATCCGGCCTGAGGGACGAGCATCGTCGGTGGCTTTGGTCCAGTTGGCTCCGGCATCATCGGAGCGATAAAAGGCCAGCGGGCCGCTGGCGATCGCAACTGTGGCATAGAGCCTTCGTGGATCGCTCGGCGCAATCGCGACGTAAATTTGTGAAAGGTCCTTGGGAAGGCCGTTGGTAAGGGGATTCCATGTCTGGCCGCCATCGGTGGACCTGAACAATCCGCCGCCGGTTCCGTTTACTTCGTTCCCATCTTCCCACGGTCCTTCGCGAGCCTCCCACATGGAGGCATAAATTATGTCGGGATTCGAAGGGTCGATCTCTACGTCCGAGGCTCCAGTGTTTTCGTCCTTATAAATTGCCTTCTGCCAGGTCTCGCCGCCGTCGGTGGAACGGAAGAGGCCGCGCTCTTCGCTCGGGCCATAGGGATGGCCGAGAACCGCGGCAAACACTCGATTCGGATCACGCGGGTCGACGGCAACTGCGGGGATCTGAAAGCCATCGCGCAGGCCAAGGTGAGACCAGGTTTTTCCACCGTCAGTGGATTTGTAAATTCCGTTGCCCACAGAGAGGTCGGGGCGATGCAGTCCCTCGCCGCTGCCCACATAAATAATGTTGGGGTTCGAAGGAGCAACCGCGATGGCTCCGATCGACTGGCTCGACTCATGGTCGAAGATGGGCGTCCAGGTGCGGCCGTAGTCATCGGACTTCCAGACTCCTCCGTTGACCTGGCCCACATAGAAAACATTGGGCTGGCTCGGAACGCCGGTGGCGGCGCGCGTGCGGCCTCCACGAAAAGGGCCGATCATGCGCCAATGGAGATCTTGATACGTGCTTTCTGGAACTTGCTGTGCGGCGCCCGACCCAATGGGCAACAATAATAACGAAACGCCGGCTAACAGGCGGAAGACTGCCTGGGATGTAGTCACTGGAACCCCCTGACGCGATGAGCCACGATAGACAGAATAAACTAAAAGCGCAGTGACGGGGCCGCAGGGTCCGCGGCCTTCGGATGTCAAGGCTCGATTTCTTACGAACTTATGCATGCCAGCATTGCAAGAATGATTCCCCGGCTTCCGAAGCTTGCTCTCCGGTTATTGTTGCTCGCTGCGATTGCAAGCGCCGCGCCAGCGCAGACTCCCGCCAATGGGCAGGCGGCTTCGCCCGCGGAGCAAGGCCTGCAGCCGATTCTTACCTATATTGCCAAGTCCTGGGATACGCTCACGCGATCCACGAAAGATTGCCAAAGTGTCGTCGATCCTAAAATGAAAGCTTCTCCCGTCCTGTATTTGCCCGCGGGCCTGGCCGAGCCGGCGGCGGTTCATAAGCTCTCCCAGGATTGCCAGGTGCGAGTTGAGCACTTGCCGATTGAAATTCACCACCTGGGGCAGATTACGAGCAATATCCAGCCGCCCGGCCTGCTCTATCTGGAAAATGAGTACGTTGTGCCTGGGGGCCGCTTCAATGAAATGTATGGATGGGATAGCTACTTCATTATTCGCGGCCTATTACGCGCGGGACGTATCGAGCTGGCGAAGGGTATGGTGGACAACTTCTTTTTTGAAATCGAGCACTACGGCGCGGTTCTCAATGCGAACCGGACGTATTACCTGACTCGTTCGCAGCCGCCCTTCTTGAGTTCGATGGTGGTGGAAGTTTACGACACGCTGCGGAAATCGGGGCATGCCGATCCTGCGTGGCTCTCGAAAGCTTATGTCGATGTTGAAAAAGATTATGAGATGTGGAATCGCGATTCGCACCGCGCCGGCAACACAGGATTATCGCGTTACTACGATTTCGGAGAAGGCCCTCCGCCGGAAGCGGTGCAGGATGAAACTGGTTATTACCGCAAGGTCGCAACCTATTTCTTCTTACATCCCGCGCAAGCTGACGGATACATTCTGGAAGATTCAAGTGGCGCAACGCGGCCGGAAACTGGAGCGGTTTATACACTGCAAGTTTGCGACGCATCGCCGGAGAACGAGAATGCTGGCTGCGATAAGCGGCGAGAGTTCACGCTGAGTTCGGACTACTACAAAGGCGACCGCTCTATGCGCGAATCCGGTTTCGACGTGAGTTTTCGCTTTGGCCCCTTCGGCGCCGCCACGCATCACTATGCTCCGGTGTGCCTGAATAGTTTGCTTTTCAAAACTGAAAAAGACATGGAGCAGATGAGCCGCTGGCTGGGCCATTCAGCCGATGCAGGTAAATGGAGCCGGCGGGCTGAAGAACGGCGACGGTTGATCACGCGCTATTTATGGGATGACAAGTCGGGATTGTTTTTCGATTTTAACTTTGTAACCGGACAGAGGTCGTCCTATCGCTACGCCACAACCTTCTATCCTCTTTGGGCTGGGCTCGCCTCTCCGATGCAAGCAGCGGCAGTCGCGAAGAATGTTTCGGTCTTCGAAAAACCGGGAGGCTTGGCGATGAGCACGGAAGATACGGGAGCGCAATGGGATCTGCCCTACGGCTGGGGAAATATCGAGATGCTGGCCGTGGATGGGTTGCGCCGCTACGGTTTCAATCAAGACGCCGATCGGATTTCATATGAATTCCTGTCCATGGTAGGGGAGAATTTCCGGCACGACGGAAACATCCGGGAAAAATACAACGTCGTGACTCGCTCCTCCGAAGCTCATGCAGACCTCGGCTACCAAATGAATGTCGTGGGATTTGGTTGGACCAATGCGGCGTTTCTGGAGTTGCTGCACGGCTTGCCAAAAAACATGAAGGAACGTCTGGAACGAGAGCAGGACCAACCGCTGCCTGCGATCGCCAAGTGATCGACGATCTGTATTGATCGACGAAGCCAAGATCAGCCAATTTGAGCTAATGTTTGCGTCAGACTTCGTCCATGCAGAGAGGGCGTTGCTCCCGGCTGGCTCGCAACCCACGCGCCGATGCGGTTGGCGGTGTCGCTAATTTGCGCGAGCGGTTGGCTGCGTAAATATCCGTGTGCCAGGGCTGCGGTGAAAGCATCGCCCGCGCCGACGGTGTCGACAATCTTCACTCTGAATCCGGGGTGCTCGCTGCATTCGTCGGTGGATAACAAGAGGCTGCCGCCATTCCCGCGCGTCACGCAAACCAGCTTCAATTCATATGATGACAGCAGGCTGCGAGCCGAATTCTGCTCACCGCGATGTTCGACGCCGAGCAAATTCATAACCCGGGGAAATTCCTCGTGATTCAGTTTGACGATGGTTGCGACCTGCATGGATTCGGCGAGAACCTGTGCGGAATAGAAATTCTGCCGGAGGTTGACATCGAAGATACGAACCGCGTCGGGGCGTGCAGCATGCAGAAATCTGCGGATGGTCGTCCGGCTTGCCGCGGATCGCTGCGCCAGCGATCCGAAACAGATTGCATCTGCGCTTTCGGCTAGTTCCTGCCAGGATGGCGTCCACTCCATGAAGTCCCAGGCGACGGCTTCTGCAATATCAAAGCGGGGCTGGCCACCGCTGTCGATTTCCACTTTCACCGTGCCCGTGGGATGGCTGGAGTCGCTTTGAATGAATGCAACGCTTAACCCAAGCGAGGCCAACCGCTGCAGGGCTTCGTTTCCGAGAGTGTCATTGCCCAGGCGACTGGCGGGAATGCCATTGTCGCCGAGCAGATTTGTGATGTAGGCAAAGTTGGCCGGGGCTCCGCCGAGTTGCTTGCCTGAAGGAAGCAGATCCCAGAGCAACTCGCCTAAACCAACAACCGTATGTCTTGCGGCAATCTGCGTCATGCGCTCTTGAGTCTAAATGGCAGTGAAGCCATAAGCGGCTGCGCCCCCATCTATAAAGCGACGGTCGTTGCAATCCCTTTGAACCCGTATTCGCAACTAAAGGCCTGCTGCCTGTGTTGACCGATGCCAGACTGCCGTTCGCGATGCTAGGATCGGTGGATGACAGGCAGGAATTCTGATCGCAGCGGAACGCACGCCTATGGCAGTTAATACTCCGAACGTTGCCAACTCTACTCCGGCTATGCAGAGCCCGTCGTCCACAACGTTGCCCCTGGTGGTGGTGACGTCCTTGTTTTTTATGTGGGGCTTTCTGACCTGTCTTAACGACATTCTAGTGCCGCATCTCAAGCCAATTTTCGACCTCAATTACAAAGAGATTCTGCTCATTCAGTTTGTTTTTTTTGGAGCGTACGCGCTGTTTTCGATTCCATCGGCAAGAATCATCGATTGGATCGGCTACCAGCGGTCGATGGTATTGGGTCTGCTGACCATGGGCGCGGGAGCTTTTCTTTTTGTTCCGGCCGCCAGCGTTCCATCGTATCCTTTGTTCCTGATGGCGCTCATTGTCCTTGGCGCCGGGATTACCTGCTTGCAAGTCGCGGCCAATCCTTATGTGACCGTGTTGGGCAAGCCGCAGACCGCATCCAGCAGGCTGAATCTGACGCAGGCATTCAATTCGCTGGGGACTTTCCTCGCCCCCTTCTTTGGAGGCCTGTTCATTTTGACCGCAGCTCCGAAGACGATTGAGGAAATTCGAACTCTGGCGCCCAATGCCCTGCAAGCTTACCGCTTGCACGAGGCGGCGACGGTGAAGATGCCTTACATTGGGTTGGGTATTGCATTGGTGCTGCTGGCAATTGCGATCGGCACTTTTAAGCTGCCGAAAATTCCCCAGGCGCAGCACAAGGTTGGAGAAAAAGTGAGCGACTCGATCTGGAAACATTCCAACCTGATCTTTGGAGCGATTGGAATCTTCGTTTACGTTGGGGCCGAGGTTTCCATCGGAAGTTTTCTGGTGAACTATTTCAGCCAGCCGGAGATCGGCGGAATGACCGAAAAGGTTGCAGCCAGTTTCGTCGCTTTCTATTGGGGCGGAGCCATGGTCGGTCGTTTCATCGGCTCCGGAGTACTTCAGAAGATGAAGACCGGGCACTTGCTTGGCATTTGCGCGGTGTGCTCTGCAGCCCTGGTCGCGACTTCCATGCTCACTACGGGCCACTTCGCCATGTGGAGCATCATCCTGGTCGGATTCTTTAACTCGATCATGTTCCCGAGCATCTTCACGCTCGGCGTAGCCGAACTAGGACCGCTCACCGGGGATGGCTCCGGCATCATGATCATGGCGATCGTTGGTGGAGCGATCATCCCGCTGGCGCAGGGCGCAATTGCCGACAGGATTGGAATTCATCACGCTTTCTTCCTGCCGGTCATCTGCTATTTGTATATTTTGTTTTTCGCGCTCAGTGGATCAAAGCCCAATAGTGCACGCCGGCTGAGCGCGAGCTAATCCCGTCGCGTCAATTCGATTATTTTTGTGCAGGGGGGATGTTGTCTATTGAGGGATTGCCGCATGCCGCGGCAATCCTATGCAACAACCTGGATTGACACCAGTTCGGGATTGCAACGGGAGTTTTGGATAGACTTCACGGCATCCTCCGCGGTAAACCGCCCCATAGCCAGAGCCAGCTTGCGGTTGGTGGTCGTTTGGATGGGAGTACGGTCGATGCGCTGGACGTATTCCGGCGCGCGGGTTCCGGCGCGGTTCACTTTCACAAGAAACTTGGTGTTTTTCATAATTTTCCCCTTCTGACGTTCAGACGATCCAATGCTCGGACGATCCAGTGAGTTGCAGTGAAAGCGGCGCGGAAACTGCAAGGGGGCAGAGGTGCCAGAATGAAAGTCCTCTGAGGAGCGTAAAAGCGTCAGATGGACGGGCTTGTTTACACAAGCCGAAAAGAATAGATGAAGTGATATTTCCCCCAGCTATAATACTAGCCCTCTACAGCGTGGCTGTCAACCGGCGGGCGTGGGGGAGCGCCTTACTGCTGCACAATCTGGCCAGCCTCAGGGCGTACTTTCTCGTTCTGGATCTGGCTGGCGTCCCAGCCTCCTCCCAGAGCCTTCACCAGATAAACCGCGCTAACCATTTGCTGGCCGAGCAATTGTGTCTGCAGTCGCTGGTTGGTCAGCAGCGTGGTTTGCGCCGTGATGACATCGAGGTAGCTGGTGGCGCCGCCAAGATAGCGATTATTTGCAATTTCCAAAGCCTTGCGCGCATCTTGCACGGCCGCGCCCTGGGTGGCGAGCGCCTGGGAAAGCGTGCTCAGGTTACTGATTCCGTCCTCCACTTCCTGGAACGCGGTGAGAACGGCCTGTCGATAGTTGGCCACTGACTGGTCATAGGCGGCGCGCGCCGCCGCCAGATTGGCGCGATTCCGGCCGCCCTGAACTATTGGCTCCAGGGCGTCGGCGCCGAGCGACCAGAAAAGACTGGGCGCGTTGAGCAGCGACCCAAGGCCGGTGCTCTGCCATCCGCCAGAACCGGTCAGCGTGATGTGAGGATAGAAGGCTGAGCGGGCGATACCGACCTGTGCATTCTCATAAGCCATCATTCGTTCGGCGGTGGAAATATCGGGACGGCGTTCCAGCACGTCGGACGGCACGCCCAGTGGCACGGGCGGAGGCGTCGCCTGCAATGGCGCAACGTTTACGCTGAGGCCCGGAGCCGGTTGGCCCAGCAGCACCGCGATCGCATGCTCGTACTGGGCCCGCGACTGTTGCACCAGCGATAGCTGCGACAATGTGGAATCGAGAAGCGCAGCCTGCTGCGCGACTTCCAGCCCGCTGGCGATTCCACCGGAATGGCGGTTGTTCACCAGATCGAGTCCCTTGCGCTGGTAGCCTACCGATTCCTGCACAACCTGGAACTCGGCATCGAGTTCCCGCAGAGAGAAGTAGTCGGCGGCCAACTCGGCGGTCAGAACCAACTGTACATTTTGCAGATCGGCGGCCGTCGATTGCAACGAAGCATTGGCCGCTTCTACATTATGGCGCACGCGCCCGAAAAGATCGGCTTCATAGCTCAAAGAAAAAGGAACGGCATAGACATTCTGCGTGTAGGGAACGATTGGCTGCGCCGCTCCGTTTACGATGACGGGAACCGCGCCATTCAGGGGGCGATTGCCAGAGCCGCGTTCGCGCACGGCGTTGGGGTCAGCGGAAAGCTGGGGGAACATGTCGGCGGTTGCGACCCTCGCCAGGGACCGTGCTTGATTCAGGCGATCGCGGGCCGCCTCCAGCGATTGATTCGCGTGGAGTAGTTGCTGTTCGTAAGAGTTGAGATCGGGATCGTTGAAGACTTGCCACCACGCTCCCTTCGGAATCGAGTCCTTGGGCGCGGCCTGCTGCCAGGGTGGTTGCGTCTTCCACGCATCGGGAGCAGGGGCGGGCGCGGCAGGCCGGCTGTAGCGCGGACCAACGGTGCATCCCGTTGCGAGGACGAGCAGGGCGAACGCGGCCGAGATTGCGGCCTGTTTCACAACCCATTGCCTTTCCGCTGACCTTGATTCTGGTTCTCGGACTTAGGTTCTTGCGGAGTTGGAGCTGGACTCTGCTGCGGGTTCTGAGCCACATTCACCGCTTGGCCGTCTTCCAGTGAATCCGAAGGGTTGATGACGATCTGGTCGCTAGGCGAGACACCGCCGAGAATCTCCAGCGAAGTGCCGTAGTCGCGTCCAATGTTGATGGTGCGCAAATGCACTTTCTTGTCTGAGCCGACGACCGCAACCTGTGGGCCCTGCGCCCGGAACAACATGGCGTTCACAGGAACAGTGACCTTGTTTACATTTGTGCCTACAGCGAAATGAACCTCTCCGAGAGAACCGGGAAACAGTCGGCCATCCGGATTAGGCACATCGACCTCGGTCAATAGAGTTCGCGTGCTGGGATCGATGGCTTCGGCCGTGCGCGCCACCTTGCCGAAAAATTTCTGTCCAGGAAATTCCTGCAGAGTGATTGCGGTTTTCGCGCCGACCTTTATGAACGGCGAATAGGCCTGCGGAACATTGGTGAATACCCGCAACGGATCGACGCGGGCTATGTCAAACAGTTCACGGCCGGCAGCGCCCGCTCCAGCGTTAATGAGCGCTCCAGGATCGACGTTGCGGCGAGTGATCACGCCCGTGAAGGGCGCATACACATCCTTGAAGCCTTCAAGTTGTTCGAGGCGGCCCACGTTGGCGTCGGCGGCGGCCAGATTGGCTTTGCTCTGCTGGTATCCGCTGGCGTACTGGTCCGATTCCTGAGCTGACACGGAGTCGGTCTTGCGCAGGTTTTCCCAGCGGTCAGCGCTGATCTTTGCCAGATCCCTCTGCGCCGTGGATTGCTGGCGCGTCGCGCGAGCCTGGTTCAACTCCTGATCCACCTCTGGCGTATCGATCTTCGCCAGCAACTCGCCCTTGGTGACCCGGCTTCCGATGTCTTTGTACCACTTCAGCAGATAGCCGCTGGTACGCGCGTAAATGGGAGACTCGATGTAAGCCTGCAGCGAACCGGGCAGTACCAGATCCTCATCGGGCTTTTCCGACTGCGGAAAAACTACAGCTACCGTAGGAACTGTCTCGCGTTCCGTCTCCTTGGCCAACGCGCGCTCGTGGCTGACGTGATCCCACAAAGTAAGTCCACCGGCGAGCAGTAACAGAAGCAGGATCACGCCGACAATCAGCAGAGCTTTGCGCGGAGGCGCGGGCGGGACCTCAGGCGGCTTCTGGATATTTGCGTGTTGATGCCGGGACTGCTGCTCGATTGCCTGGATCTCGGCATCGAGTTCCGCCTTCGTTTTTACATGCTCCTCATTGGAGCGACTCGGCTTCTCGTTCGTTGTGCTCATGTGACTCCGCTAGTTGCAAACCATGTTGCCCGGGCTGTTCTATGCTTGCTCCCTTGCCAGACGCGCTTCTCGCCGGCCATGGAAAAGTGCGAACACGCTGGGTACAAAAAACAATGTGGCGACGGTGGCAAAAAGCAGTCCGCCGATGACCGCACGGCCCAGTGGCGCGTTCTGCTCCCCGCCTTCGCCGAGGCCCATCGCCATGGGCACCATGCCGATGATCATGGCCAGCGCCGTCATCAGCACTGGCCGCATGCGGGTGTATCCGGCGGCGACTGCGGCCTGCACGGCAGGTATGCCTTCATCCAATTGCTCGCGTGCAAAGCTCACCATCAGAATCGAATTGGCCGTGGCCACGCCCATGCACATGACCGCGCCGGTGAGCGATGGAACGTTCAGCGTGGTGTGCGTTAGCAGCAGGAACCAGCAGATTCCCGCCAGCGCTCCCGGCAGGGCCGCGATGATGATGAAGGGATCGAGCCACGACTGAAAGTTAATCACGATCAGCAGGTACACCAGCAGAATCGCTCCGACCAGTCCCAGTCCCAGCCCAACGAACGAAGAGCGCATGGTAACGACCTGCCCGCGTACCACGATGTGAGTGCCGCGCGGCAGTTTGCCGTCAAAGGATTCGAGCACCTTGTTCGTGTCGGAATAAACCGCGCCCAGATCGCGGTCCTGCGTGCTGGCATACACGTCGATCACGGGTTGCACGTTGTAATGGTTCACCGTGGCGGGCCTTGCCACCGGATATAACTGCACCAGATTGCTCAGCAACTGGCCGCCCTGCTGCGAGTTCACCGGAATCGACATCAGGTCTTGCATGCTGGTCATGCGGTATTGCGGCGACTGCACCGCCACCTGGTACGTGACTTCGTTGCGCGGGTTCAGCCAGAAGTTGGGCGCTGTCTGAAAACTTCCGCTGAGTGAAACCAGAACGCTCTGCGCCACATCTCTCGCGGTGAGCCCAACCTGGGTGACGCGGGTGCGATCGATATCGAGGTGCAACGTTGGGCCCGACAGCAGTTGCTGTACGTGGACGTCGGCCGCGCCCGGAATGTGCCGCATCTTGTTGGCGATCTGCTGGGCAATTTGATAACTGCTCCCCATATCGTTGCCCACAATCTGCACATCAATCGGCGCCGGCAAACCAAAGTTCAGAATCTGGGTCGTAATGTCGGCGGGCTGGAAGAAAAATTCGGTGCTCGGAAAACGCCGAGGCAAATCCTCCCGAAGTTGCCGGATCAGACCTGCAGTGGGATGGTGATGCTCAGGATCGAGCGCGATCAGAATCTCTGCGTCGCTCGAGCCGATCGTTCCATTCGAGCTATAGGACTGGTTGATGCCGGAGTTTGGCAGGCCGATGTTGTCGAGAATGGTCTGCAGTTCGCCATGGGGAATTTCGTCGCGAAGCGCAGCTTCCACTTCATCGCAAAGCCGCGCCGTTTCTTCCACTCTTAAGCCGGGCCGGGCACGCATGTGCAGGCGCAGCAGGCCGGCATCGACTTGGGGAAAGAAGTCGCGGCCAAGAAACATGAACAGCCCCAGCGAGAGCAGGCAAAACGCCAGGAAGCAGACAATAAACGCTACATGGTGCTGCAGAGTGGTTTCAAGCAACTGCTCGTACCCACGGCGAAAGTTCTCGAACTTTTCCTCGAAGCCGCGCTGGAAGCGGCCTAAGACCGATTTCGGTCCGGCTGCCCGATGCTCGTGTCCGCGCATGATGAACATCACCAGCGTGGGGATGAGCGTTCGCGAGAGCAGATAGCTGGCCAGCATGGCGAAACTGACCGCCTCCGCCAACGGCACAAAGAGAAATTTCGCCACGCCCGCAAGAAAGAACATCGGCACAAAGACGATGCAGATGCTGAGCGTGGAGACGAACGCAGGCACGGCAATCTGCTGGGCGCCGTCGAGAATGGCCTGCTTCATTTCCTTGCCCATGGCAAGGTTGCGCTCAATATTTTCAATTTCCACCGTGGCGTCATCCACCAGGATGCCAACGGCGAGCGCCAATCCTCCCAGGGTCATGATGTTGATGGTTTCGCCCAGCGCGCCCAGCGCAATGATCGAGACGAACACCGAGAGCGGAATGGAAATCAGGATGACGATCGTGGGACGCCAATCGCCAAGAAAAATCAGGATCATCACCGCGGTCAGACAAGCGGCGATCAACCCTTCGCGCACGACCCCGTTGATCGAAGCCCGCACAAACAGTGACTGGTCGAACAGCGGCGTGATCTTCAGTTCCTGAGGCAGGGATTGGGCCGCCGTGGAAACCGTGTCCTTGAGCGCAGAGACGATCTGCAGCGTGGAGGCGGTGCCGTTCTTGTAAATCGACATCAGCACTCCACGGTTATTGTCTTGACGCACAATGTTGGTTTGCGGAGCGAAGGCATTGCGGATGTGGGCAACGTCCCGCATGTAGAGCGTGGAACCATTCGTGGTCTTCACCGGCAAGTCGTTCAGTTCCGCGATAGTCTGCGGGGTACCATTCATCTCGACGTTGTATTCCAACGAGCCGAATTTGATGGTGCCGGTAGGGAGAATGATGTTCTGGGCATTGACGGCATTAACGATGTCATTCGGCGAAAGCCCATACGCCTGCAGTCTCGGCAGATCCAGGTCCACTTGAATCTGCGGAATCTTGCCGCCGTAGGGATAAGGGGTGAAAGCTCCGGGAACGGTGGCCAGAAAGTTCCTCAGGAAGTTCTGGCCGAGATCGAAGAGTTGCTGCTCGGGCAAAGTTTTGCTGCTCAACCCCAGTTGAATGATCGGCGTGGTCGAGGCGCTGTAAGAAATGATCAGCGGCGGCGTGGTTCCGGGCGGCAATCCGCGCACGGTGGTTTGGCAGATCGCTGTAATTTGCGCAATCGCGCCCTGCACATTCGTGCCCGGGCGGAAGAAAACTTTGATCACTCCCAGGCCGTTTACCGATTGCGATTCCGTGTGCTCGATATCATTGACGGTGGTGGTGATGCCGCGTTCGGAGTTGGCCACGATGCGGTCGGCCATGTCCTGTGGCGCCATGCCCGTGTAAAACCAGACCACTGAAACCACCGGAATATCGATGTTTGGAAAAATGTCAACTGGAGTGCGGAACAGAGTTACCCCAAACAGAATGATGATGACAATGGCCATCACCACGAATGTATAAGGACGCCTGAGCGCTAACGCAACTATCCACATCGGTTACGCACCACTCCAGAATTTGAATGCCAGAAAAGGGTCGTGCGACAAGAATGCGAAAGAGAATCCCACAGTCGTAACTTAGATTCGATACTATGCGTCTTGGATTCTAAGTCACATTTCTGATTATATAGGTTACAGTGAGATCATGTGTCCCAAGGTTGCTGCAGATCCTAAACGCGGCGGGAGAGCAGAAAGGCGCCCGCCCGGACGCCCGCGCAGCGAACCGGCCCGCCAAGCCATCCTCAGTAGCACGTTGAAGTTCCTGGGAGAAAAGGGTTTTTCTGAACTGGCCATCGAAGACGTGGCGGCTCACGCTCGGGTGGGCAAGGCCACCGTTTACCGCTGGTGGCCCAATAAGGCGGCGCTTATCGCCGATGCCTTTGCCGGCAGCACCATCCGGAGGCTCCACTTTCCCGACACCGGTTCGGTCCGCGCCGACATGAACCAGCAGATGCGTCAGGTGATCAAGATATTTTCCAGCCGCCAGGGCCGCATTGTTTCGGCAATTTTGGCCGGAGGTCAGAGCGACCCCGACCTCATCGCCGCTTTTCGCGACCGTTTCCTCTTGCCGCGCCGCCGCGAGGCCTATGCCACATTGCACCGCGGAATTCTTCGCGGCGAACTTCGCGCGGACGTTGATATGGATGTGCTGCTCGATTCACTCTATGGCCCCATCTACATGCGATTCCTCATTCGTCATGACAAGTTGACGCCCGTTTTTGTCAACCGTCTCTGCGAACTGGTGTTGCGTGGAGCGCGCCCCACCGAGAAATCTCGCGGCCGCGCATAGGTTCGGGGGGGGCGACGGGGCAATCTCCGGAACAACGGCAATCTCTGGAACAACCTGGAACAACAATGACACCGCGCGACTGTTTCGCTCGCGCAGATTAGTATCTTTCAGCGAACGGAATCCTCACCTGAATTCCTCCGAGGTAGTAGAATAACTTCCCAACTCGCCTATGCAGTGGGTGCACGAGGCGCTAGTCCAGCAGGTGCATCATACAAAATAATATCGAACACATTTCCGTAAGCGGAGGTAACGGTGGCACTCTCGATTACAGGCCTTTCCAAGACCTATCCGAATGGTGTGAAGGCGCTCAAGAATCTTTCGCTCTCCATCGGCAACAGCATGTTTGGACTGGTCGGTCCCAACGGCGCGGGCAAGAGCTCGCTGATGCGCACCATCGCGACCCTGCAGGATCCGGATTCTGGTTCCATCAGCCTTGACGGCATCGACGTGCTGCGTCAAAAAGACGAGGTTCGCCGCATCTTGGGGTACTTGCCGCAGGAGTTTGGAGTGTATCCCAAGATCTCCGCGCTCGACATGCTGCACCATCTTGCAGTGATGAAGGGAATGGCCTCCTCGTCTGAACGTAAGGAGACGGTTGACTTGCTCTTACAGCAGACCAATCTGTGGGACGTCCGCAAAAAAGCGCTTTCCACTTTTTCCGGCGGCATGAAGCAGCGCTTCGGTATTGCGCAGGCCTTGCTCGGCAATCCCCGCCTCATCATTGTCGACGAGCCCACAGCCGGTCTCGATCCGGCCGAGCGCAACCGGTTTCTCAACCTGTTGTCGTCTTTAGGCAGCGACCGAACCGTAATTCTTTCCACCCACATCGTCGACGACGTGCGCCAGCTTTGCCCGCGCATGGCGATCATCGCTTCGGGGGAACTGTTGCTGGAGGGTGCGCCCAACGATGCTCTGGCCGCTCTCCACGGCAAGATCTGGTCGAAGTTGGTGGCGAGCGACTCCGAACTGCACGCGCTCGAGACCGAGCTTCACGTCATCTCCACCCACCTGGTTGGCGGACAAGCACGAGGTTCGCGTGTACGCGGAAGCCGCTCCCGGCGCGGGTTTCAACCCGGTCGACTCCGATTTGGAAGACGTGTATTTCCTCAATCTCTCACAGCAGGCCAAGGGCCGGCTTCCGAACTAACGCCTCGTCATCCGAGGAGGATTTCTTATGCGACTGTTTTGGGAGTTCTTCACCTTCGAACTCAAGTTCCGTTTCAAGAGCATCTCGACCTATGTTTACTTCCTGGTCTGGGTCACGTTTTCTTTCCTCGAAGTTGCGTCGGAAAATTTCGGCCCCATCGGCAACAGCAACGGCAAGGTCCTGCTCAATGGACCGTACGCGATTATCTACAATGACGTGGGTGCGGCGATCTTCGGCATCATCATCATCGCCGCCATTTTCGGCACTTCGATTTTGCGTGATTTTCAGCGCGATACCTACCAGATGCTGTTTACCCAACCCATCTCCAAATTCGCCTACCTTGGCGGACGCTGGGCCGGTTCGTTCGTGACCACAGTCTTTGCCTTTTCTGGCATGCTTTTCGGCAATTTCCTGGGCACCTTCGCACCCTGGGCCGATCACACTCGCATCGGCCCCAATCATCTTTGGACCTATCTTCAGCCCTTCTTTTCCATCCTGGTGGTGCAAATATTTTTTATCGGCTCCCTATTCTTTGTCGTGTCCGCCCTCACGCGAAAGATCTTCATCGTGTATCTGCAGGGCGCGGCGCTGTTCATGATCTACCTGATTGGCATCACGGTGTTTTTCACCACGCGCTCGCTGGAGCGTTTCTGGTCCGGCATCTTTGATCCCATCGGCATCATCCTGGTCGACGATGTCACGCGCTACTGGACGGTCATCGAAAAAAACACCCAACTCATCACCTGGTCTCCTGCGCTTGCCAGCGGAGTTTTCCTCTATAACCGGTTGCTCTGGACCGGCGTCGGAATCGTGTCGCTGGTTGCAGTCTGGGCGCTTTTCCCGATGTCGGTGGAGGCCTTGACGGCCCGTTCCCAGGGCCGCCGCGCCGCCAAAGCGAAAGAGCAGGACCTCGCCGAAGCGCTGCCCGTGCGTTCTGTGGTTGCCGCGCGCTTGCCGGTTGTCCATCAGGAGTTCAATTTCTCCACGACGTTCGCGCAATACATTTCGCTCTCGCGCCTGCGCTTGCGCAATATCCTTCGCGACATTCCCTTCTGGGCCATCGTCGCCCTGCTCATCGCTTTCGCCATCAACAACGGCTACTTCGCCGGAAATTTTGCCGAGCAAAATGTATGGCCGGTCACCTACCTGATGCTCCAGGCGGTCGAGGGCAGCGCGCTTCTCTTCCTTTACATCGTGGCCGCTCTCTACGCGGCAGAGTTGCTCTGGCGCGAGCGCGATGCTAATTTCAGCGGCATCCACGACGCGTTACCCATGCGCGAATCCACGGATTGGTTCTCGCGCCTCACCGCCATCGTGATTGTCGAGATCATTCTTTTGGCCGTTGCCATGCTGATGGGCATGTTCA
Organism: uncultured Acidobacteriaceae bacterium; assembly: GCA_963715875.1. GTDB lineage: Bacteria > Acidobacteriota > Terriglobia > Terriglobales > Acidobacteriaceae > Sulfotelmatobacter. The sequence continues at coordinate 1,091,003 of OY970281.1, forward strand.
TGCAGACGGTCCTCGGCTACTACCACTACGAGCCGCTTCAATACTTGAAGGAGCTCTACATCGTCACGTTTCCTGAGGTTCTGATCTTCGTCCTTCTGGCGCTTTTCATTCAGACCGTCGTGTCGAATAAGTTCGTGGGTCACGCCATCGTCATCGGCCTGTTCGTCCTGATGCCTGTTCTCTTCAGCTTCGGATGGGAGAACAGTCTTTATCTCATCGGCCAGACGCCTCCGTACACCTACTCCGATATGAATGGTTACGGCCACTTTGTTCCGGCGCTGTTCTGGGCAATTACGTATTGGCTGGCGATTGCGGCGTTGCTGAGCGTGGCGTCGATCGCTTTGGCGCGGCGCGGCGCCGAGGACTCCCTGCGCGCGCGCACTCGCCTCGCTTTTCGCCTTGCCCCGAAGTTGGTGCCTGTGGCCGCGCTCTTTGCCATCATCGCTGCCGGCGCGGGCTCCTGGTTTTACTACAACGCGCACGTCCTGAACGAATATCTGAATACCAAGGCACGCCGCGAGATCCAGGCCGACTACGAGCGCCAGTTCAAGAGATACGAGAACCTGCTTCAGCCCAAGGTCACTGCGGTCGATGCGGCGATCAACATCTATCCGGACCGGCGCTCATTCGATGGCAGCGTTCGGATGACTCTTCAGAACAAGAGCAACCAGCCGATTTCCCAGATTCATGTCACTGACATGAGACAGTCAGTCACTAACCTCCAGTTCGACCGTCCTTTCCATGTCGTTTCTTCGTCGCCGCGTCACCTTTATTCCATTTATTCCCTCGAACAGCCGTTGGCGCCGAACGAGACCATCGCTCTTACTTGCAACGTGGGCCACCAGACTCGCGGTTTTCGTGACGGCAACGAGCCTCCGGAGTTTGCCTACAACGGCACATTCTTCGACTCCGACTACACGCCCTATATCGGCTACAACGCCGGCTTCGAGGTTGACGATCCCCGCCGCCGCCGCGAAGAGAATCTTCCCGCTCTCGAAGAGATGGCGCACCGCGGCGACCCTGCGCATTCCGTGAACAACGTGTTCTTTCACGGAGAATCCGACTGGATCACCTATCACACGGTGGTCAGCACTTCGCCGGATCAAATCGCCATCGCTCCCGGATATCTGCAGAAAGATTGGGAGGCCAACGGCCGCCACTATTTCGAATACAGCATGGGCTCGACTCACATTCTCGACTTCTTTGCTTACATTTCTGGGCGTTACCAGTCGCGCAAAGAGATGTATCACGGGCCGAATGGCGATGTGGACCTCGAAGTTTATTACGATCCCGCGCATCCTTACGACGTGGACGACATGCTCGCCAGCGCCCGCGCCGGCCTCGATTACTACCAAAAGACATTCAGCCCGTATCAGTTCAACCAGTTCCGCATCTTCGAGTTTCCCCGCTACCGCACCTTTGCTCAATCCTTTCCCAACACCGTGCCGTATTCCGAGGCCATCGGTTTCATCGAGCGCGTGCGCAAGCCCACCGACGTCGACTTCACTTACTTTGTCACCGCCCACGAGCTAGGCCACCAATGGTGGGCGCATCAGCTCATTGGCGCCGACGTCGAAGGCTCCAACATGTTGTCGGAAAGTCTGGCGGAGTATTCCGCGCTGCAAGTGATGGCGCACAAATATGGCCGCGACCTCATGCATCGCTACCTGCGCCACGAACTCGATCGCTATCTGCGCGGCCGCGCCGGCGAACTCCGCCACGAGCCTCCGCTCGCCTTGGTGCAGCGCGAGGACTACGTCTGGTACCAGAAGGGCGGCCAGATTCTCTACAATCTCGCCGACTACATTGGCGAAGACAAACTCAACCTTGCGTTGCACAACTTCCTGATGCAGTACCGCTTTGCCAATGCGAACAACCAGGTCGACTCGCAGAACAGCGCGCATACTGCCGCTTTGGACAACACCTATCCCGATACTCGCATGCTGGTGGAGGCCATTCGAGCGCAGACTCCGCCCGAGCTGCAATACCTGGTGGACGATGGTTTCAACAAAATTATTCTTTACGACAACAAGGCAGTTTCCGCGACTTCCGAAAAAATGCCCGACGGGAAATACAAGGTCACGCTTGAAGTGCAGGCTCGCAAGATGCAGGCCGATGGCAATGGCGCGGAGACTCCCGTCCCACTCGCCGATTACATTGAGATCGGCGTTTTCAGCGGCAAGAAGGACGAGGAAAAACCGCTCTACCTCAAGAAGGAGAAAATTACCGAGGAGCGCAAGACCTTCGTGATCGAAGTCGACCAGGAGCCGACTCTGGCGGGGATCGATCCCTACAACAAGCTGATCGACCGCAACGGCGATGACAACATGATCGATGTTACGAAGCGGTGATCGCGCAGCCGGAGTTCAGCAGTCAGCGCAAACTTCGCCCGTTTGGAACGCGGCCAAGGCTTCGCCGATGCTCGGATGAATCTCCAGAACGGAATCGAGGTTGGTAAGGTCGAGCAGCTCGCGCACAAAAGGCGTGGGGCTGGCGTATTTCAAATCGGCGCGTTGGGACCGCGCCAGGTTCTGCAGATAAGCCAGTTCGCCCATGCCAGCGCTGTCGATGGATTTCACGCCACTAAGATCAAGCACGACTCTGCCGCCGTGCTCGAGGATTTCGCCCACCAGGCGCGACAGGGCTGCGGCCTCGTCGCGATACACGATGCGGCCCTGGCAATGAACAATGACTACGTCACCACGATTTCGAGCTTCCAAACTGAGCTTCAACTTCGACTCCTTGCGTTGTGTCGCGAAGACAGCTATAACCTGCGGTTGTGGCCGTGTTTGGCGGTTAAGATCCCAGATCCCCATGCTAATAGATAGACGCTCCGAGAGGCATTTCGGAATCATGAAAAACGTGTAATTTTTTGTGCTGGGTTCCACTCCGGCACTCTCACAATTTCGCCAAGCCGGGCATCTTGGCGCTGCATTACATTGCATCTAACGAATTTCACGTAATCAGGTAGAATTTGCTGCTGGCATAATTGCCGTGGAGGACTCATCTTCGTGTTGAAAACCGCAGCCGTGGTTCTGGCATTCCTGAGCTTGATGCTGTTCCCAGCCAAATCGAGCGCCCAACTCCTGCCCAGTGGTAACGTGTACGCCGGAGTGGCTTATGCCGATTCCGTCGATGTGGTGAATCGTCTCACCTTTCGCGGCTGGGAGGCGGGTGCGGAGGCTTTTCCGTTCCACCGCTACACCAACCTTGGCATCGCGATCGATGGCAGCGGTGTTTATCACACGGGCGTAAACCAGTACAACTTGGTTCTCGGTCCAAGAATTTCTTTTAAGTACGGAAAATGGCGTCCGTTTGTTCACGCGATGGGCGGCATTCAACAAACCAATTCCGGCGGCGCGACCTTCCATCCGGTGGTCCTCGACTTCGGCGGCGGCGTGGATCGCAAACTTCCCTTCAAGAATTTTTCCTGGCGCCTGCAGATTGACTATGCTCATACCCATCTATTGAGCGAGAACCAGAACGATTTCCGCGCATCGACCGGAATCGTCTGGCGTTTCTAAGGAACGCAGCCGGCAAAGGCCTTCTCGAAATCGAGACATCTTAAAGCTTGTCATTCCGACGGGGAAAACGCCAGCTCAACAAATTGTCATTCACCGAAGCGAGCGAAGACCCTTTTAAAATTTGTCATTCCGACCGGAGCGAGCGAATGCGAGCGGAGTGGAGGAACCTGCTTTTGCCGCCTCATCGCGCCCGTTGCGTGACAATCTCCGCGGCTTGCCATCCGAATTCCCCACAGCCCTGCGAACTCTTTGCTAACCGATTCTTTCTCTCTGGCATCTAAAACCGAGTCTCCGCCAAAACAGAAAGGTAAAGGTCAAGATTGTCATGCGGAAAATCACTTTGCTTGCCCTAGTACTGCTTGCGTTCGCGGGTCTCGCTAGTGCCCAGGTCCCCAGCGGGAACGTTTTCTTCGGCTATTCTTTCTACAACACCGATCTCTCTTCAATCGACCGCGCCAACACCAACGGATGGGAGGCTTCGGTGGAAGGCAAGATTATCCCATGGGTCGGAATGGTGGCTGATTTCGACGGCCATTATGGCTCGCAGAATTTTCCCGGCATCTGTGGTGGCGGTGGGGCCTGCACATTTAACGCCAGCGTGAACGAACACAATTTTCTTTTTGGTCCAAGAGTGTCAGTGTCGGTAGGGAAGTTTCGCCCCTTTGCGGAAGCGCTCTTCGGAGGCGCGCACATCAGCGGCGACAACGGCCTGGGCTCGGATACATCGTTTGCCACAGCGCTGGGCGGAGGCCTCGACTACAAGATCATCCGTCCGATTGCATGGCGGTTTCAGGGTGACTACGTGCAAACGCGTTTCTTCGGAACCACGCAGAACAACGTTCGGATTTCGACGGGCATCGTGTTGCGGTTCTAGAACCGGAGGCCTTCGCCTCGGCCGCACACAAAAATAGGATTCGGCTGGTTGACCGAATCCTATTTTTGCGGCAACGAAGAAAAACCGTGCCAAACTCTAGGCGCGATGCGAACCGTCAGGTTCGGTCTGCCAGTACTTGTGGTCCCGCAGAAAATAATTTTCGTTCCAGTAGTTCATCGCAGTTTTCAAAAACAGCCAGCCCACTCGCAGGTGCCCCATCTTCTGAAAGCGGCGGTTGCTGGTGTAGACTCCGCCGCGGACAATGCCAAAGCGCTTGCGTTTTACCTGCTGGCTCAGCAGATAGTCTTCGGCAAAAAGAACCCGTTCGTGGAATCCGCGCAACTCGCGGAATTTGTTCAGATCGAACAGCATGAACATTCCCGTGGCAAAGGGATGGTGGAGCCGGGAAAGGTACTGGAACACATCGTTTCCCGCATAAAACAACTTGTCGATCCAGCTTCCACCCTGGCAAATAATGTTCGTCGTGACGCAATGCAACTGCCTGCGCTCGGCCAATTCCACGGCGCGCCGCACCACCGACGGATGCGCCAGTTCGATATCGGCATCGAGGAAGAGAACATACTTGCTCTCGGCATGGGCCGCGCCCAGATTGCGGCCGACAGAAGGCATGCCGCCGCGAATCACGCTGACGTTCAGTCGATCGCGAAAACCGAGAACAACTTCCCGAGTGCCATCGGTCGAGTTGGCATCAGCCACCAACACTCTCGTACTCGACATCTTCGAGTAATCCTGATTCATCAGCGAAGTCAGCAAATTCGGAATCACTTTCGCTTCGTTCTTGGCTGGAATCACGATCGTCAGTTCGCTCATCGCGTTCAAGGTATTCATGAATTGTTACCCCCTGTTGATCTACGGTCACGTAAGTCAGGCGCGAATCGACCCATCCGCCCGTGTTGTAGTAGTGAATTCCGTCCCGCTCGACGTGCCCCGCCTCGTGTGTATGGCCGCAGAAAATGCGGTTGGCATCGCGCTGGCGCGCATAGTGCAGCGCTCCGCTGGAAACTTTAGACGACAGCCGGAGCCAGCGCGTATTCAGCCGGTCGATTAGCCGCACCAGCGGCTTGCTCTTGAAGTCGAGCTTCTGCAGTTTCAGATAAAGCGCCGTTCCCAGCTTGCTCAGTCGCACGCTGTTTACCTGAAACCCGTCAAACTGATGGCCGTGAATCGCGATGTGCCGCAGCCCATCGTAGTTCCAGCAATATTTCTGATAGACGCGGACCCCAACCAGGTGCGACATGATGTTGGTCAGCCCGTGGTCGTGGTTACCTTCGACCCATACCACTTCGATATTGCGTTTGGGATTCGAGAGCTTGCGAATGTAGCCCAGAAACTTCCAGTGGTCTTTGGTCAGGCGCGCGAAGTTGAGGTCGGCGAAAATGTCTCCCAGCAGGATCAGGCGCTGAAAGCGGTTTTCCTTCAACACTCGCGTCGCCTCGCGCGCGCGGCTCGTCGCTGCACCCAGGTGCAGGTCGGAGAGGATCAGCGTGTTGTATACGTGCGGATCCATGATTTTGTTATACCGATGCAATGTTAAGAGGTGATGAAATGTGCATCAAAATCGGTGCACTGATAACTACGAAAATAACCCGATTAACTTGTAAGTAAACAAAGGACTTCGCGGAACAGTCGTCGGAAATGTTTCAATCATGTAAATGGAATCGCCAACCGTGATCCCGACCAAAGCATTGCGTGACCAGAGGGAAGGGAACGCGGAGTGGAGGGAAGGGAACGCGGAGTGGAGGGACCCGCTGTTCTCACGTAAACTAGACCTTCTTTGAAATCCATCGGACACATTCTGGCGAAGTACACGGCGTGGATTTTGTACCTGCTCGCGCCCCTGGGGATGTGGGGTGTGTTCGCGATCGCATTCGCGGATTCCGCTCTATTGGGCATGCCGGTCGATGCGATCGTCGCGCTCTACGTATATCAAAACCACCACCGGTTTCTGATTTACGTAGTGATGGCTGCGCTGGGATCGACGCTGGGCAGTATTCCCCTTTACATCATCGGGTATCTCGGTGGAGAAAAAGTCCTGCGCAAGCGGATCTCCGAAGAACGCTTTCTTCAGATTCACCGCTCCTTCGAGCAGCACGAGTTCTGGGCGTTGATGTTTCCCGGAATGCTCCCGCCGCCCACGCCCTTCAAGATTTTTGTGCTGGGAGCGGCGGTGTTTGAAATGCGCTTCCGCGATTTTGTGGCGGCAATTTTCGCTGGAAGATTCGTGCGCTTTCTCGTCCTCTCTCTCCTCACACTCTGGTTCGGTCCGCAGATCGTAGACCTGATGGGAACGCTATTGCGGCAACATCTCTCATGGCTGTTGGGGGCGATTGTGGGCGGTATTCTGGTCTGGTTGATGATGCGGCGAAGGAAGAGACGCTAGGGCGTAGAGCGGGCGCCCCGCCCGCTGCTTTTGACCGGTGTTCCTGTGGTTAGGGTGTTCCAGCGCACTCTATGCTGCGGCCGTGTGATCCCCGGCTGACTTGTGCATCCAGCGCGAAAGAGCCATCAAAAAGACCGGAGTCCCGAACATCGCAATCGAGAAGAAAAGGTCGCTCTCCACGGTCCCTCGCAGGAAGGGCAGTCCGGCAGCGTAGGACATCATCAGTCCGCTGAAATTCTTGGGATACATTTCCCACGCAGCCCACACCGCGAAGTTGCTGACCAGGAAAAACGATAGGGAACTGGCGAGCGCCGCGCCCACTACCCGCACCGGTCCGGACTTCTCCCGCAGATTCGTGCCCAGCCACAGAATTGCCGCGTACCAGACCCAAGTGACCACATGGTCCCACGAGAAGGTGTACGAATAGATGAACTTGGTCAGGATCACGTCTGTTGCCGCCAGCATCACCAGAGGCGCCCACATCTGTCGCCGCGAACCGCGCGCTCCAAAAAACAGCAGCGATGCCGCCACCGGCGTAAAGTGCCACGCGTGCGGCAGCACATTCAAAGAACCTGCGAACGGCAGGAAGCGGACGGCGATGGCGAGTAGAACGAACAGATAAGGCAGCATGATCACCTCGGAACTGGAATTCTTATTCTGGGCGCGGGAGGGCAAGTACGTCAAGGGTTGAGGATAATTTCACGCTGAACAGTTGGGAAGACTGAAAGACTTGCTCGCTGCGCTCGCTGGACGGGCGAAGGCGCCCGTCCCCACATGGTCCTTGTTTTACGTGGCCGGTTCAATGCGGCTCGGGGACGGTGACTTGATTCTTGCCTGAGCCGTACACATCGCCGACCACCCGAAGATTCTTGTCGAGTTGCACGCCCGCGCCGAGCGCCTTGCGTGGTTCGCTGCTACTGCCGAACAAGCTGGGCAACTGCACATAGCGCAGATCCTGAAAGTCCACAATATATCCGTTGTCCGGAGGCTGCAGTGTTTCCGTTTCGGTGATCGGATACTGTGCCCAATCCAGATACACACGTCCCAGATAGGATTTCTTCGCAGCCAGCGTGACCGGCGTCTCCTCGGGCTTGTAACGGATTTCGAGATGTTCCTCGGGGTCGACTTCCGGACCCAACGCATTCACCGGGGCGAGAACAAAAAAAGCCGGAGTTTCCACAACGCCATACCAGTGAAATGGATCGGTCATGGCCGGATACGCCGAGACTCGCAGCGGCTCCGCATCCCGATAGGTGCGAGCCGCCAGGGCCCCGATCGCTCGCCGGTGCTCGTAGTCGCGCACTCCCCACAGCAAGACCGCGCCCACCAGCGCGAGAGTTGCGGCCACGCGCCCTTGCGGCCCGCGGTGGCGCGCTCCCACCTCGCGGTCAATCATCGAGAAGAATGACGGAAGGATCAACCCGAGCAGCAGGAATCCAAATAGCACCGGCTCGAAGATGAACACGATGTCCCACGAATACCATTTCTCGGAAAACGGCCAGAACGGGCGCACGCCGTAGTTGTTGGTGAAGTCCAGCAGGATGTGGCTGAGCCCAGCGAGACAGCCGTACAGAAAAAGCAATCCCCAGCGCGGCGGAAGTTTTGGATCTTTCACCTTGCACCCGCGCAGCCGCCAGATCAGATACACAAAGCCCACAACCACCGCGGCGTCGAGCGGCACTCCGAGAAAGGAGTGGGTGAAGCCGCGATGGTGCGCGAATCCAAAGGCTCGTCCACCAAAGCGGCTGAGCACATCGAGATCAGGAGCCTCCGCGGCCAGCGTGAGCGTGGCTGTGGCCAGCGCGGTCTTACGGTTGAGTCCGGCGCGGCCCATGCACGCGCCGAAAAGAAAATGAGTGACGGGTTCCAAGGTTTAAGGATTCTATCTTAGCGGGAGGGCGCCAGCAGCGTCAGCGCATCCGGAACAATCTTGATCTCGGCTGGCAGCGTGCCCACCAGTTCGCCGTCGGCCTCAACACAGACCTTGGGCTGTGGTTGCGTCGTCCCCTCGGCGAGAGTTTCCGCGCCCCGATACTGGCACGAAACGCTCTCGCTGTACGCCAGATCGATGCCCGGGACCCTCCACTGTCCACGCAGCAAACCGCGAGTGACGTAGAGAAGATAAGCCAAACGGCTGGAGGTGCGGCAAAACACCAGCCGCAGATCGTTGCGGTCGAGCGACGCTCCCGGAGCCAATTCCTGCAGCACTCCACCAAAATTCCGGATGCGTACGGCCATCAACTCGGTGACGTCGGCTCGCCTCGGTTCCGCGCCGGCCTCGGCGAATTCCACCTGAAAGCGCGTCATGGGATGCGTAAACCAAAGGTGCCACGCCTTCGCGTAATAAGCCGCCATGCCCATGCGGTGCTTGGTTCCAGTATGAAGTTTGTAAAACAGATGAGCGTCCACTCCCGCACCCGCTGCCACAATAAAAAAACGCGAGCCGGGCTTGCCCTCGAAGTCGCGGTACTGGATGTGGCCCAGCGCGACCCGGCGGGGCGCGGCGTTCAGGACAGCCTTGGCGGCCGCAGTGACATTCATGGGCAGGCCAAGATCGTGCGCCAGCGCATTGGCAGTGCCCATGGGCAGAACCGCCAGCGCAACATTGGTTTGCGCCAGCACCTGAATAATATTGTGGATGGTGCCGTCGCCCCCGCACGCAAACACGGTGTCGCAGCCCGCCAGAACTGCCTGCTTCGCTTTCTCCTCCGCGTGAGCGGGAGAATCGGTGGGAACGAGTGTAGCCACCACCTTCGCGCCCTGAAGCAGTTGCAGCACGGATTCTAGCTCCGCCCGCCGCCGCTGGCGGCGCCCGCCCGAGTCAGGGTTGTACAGCAAAGCTGCCTTTCGCATGGCCGGATCGATGCTGGATTGTACCTGAGCGCAACTCCCGGGCTTGTCTGCCCGGGTTCACGCAATCTGTCACGCAATCTGTCAGCGCGAGCCCCACTCCCACATCCCGAAGATAACTTTCTGCGGTAAAGGCAGTCCCACTTGCCGCGCCAGCATGGCAATCTGCCCACGGTGATGCGCATCATGCGCAATCAGGTAGCCCAAAAATCCAGCCACATCGGGACGAAAGCCTTTGATACGCCCGTCGGATTCCAGCGCGCGTCCAATCAAGTCGCTCAAAGCCTCACAGCTTAGCTCGAGCCCGCGCACAGCCTGTGCGGGAGTGACGGTCGCTCGATTCAGTTGCTCCGGAATTTCACTGCCTTTCGCCGATGCTTTCAGCCACATCACGCGCACGTTGTGCATGTGAGCCACAATCGCGGAAATGGTTCGCCCCTTGCCGTCCTGAGGTTTCGCTTTCCATGCCGCTTCCGCTAAGGTTCTCGAACAAATATTCGTTGATGCGGTTATTGGTCTGGAAAGCCTTGATGAGTGCGGCCGGCAATTGAGTTGCGAACGCCGGCGTGCCGACAGCAGCAGATCGATCTGTAGTTTTTCGCATGAGGGCATTCGGACTTGGCAAACGCCTCCAATTTGGCATACGCTTACGTCCATTGCAAGGGGCTCACGCGCTCTCTTCTGGAGCTGTGTGACTGGGAATCAAAAAACCTATTTTCAGGAGGACTGACCAGATGAAAACTCTGGCGCTCGTTCTGTGCGGAGTGTCGCTATGCCTGGGCGCTGTGGCTCAGGACCATGCCTCGCATCTTCAGCCGGCGCATCCTGTCTCGCTGGTGACTGGGCTGGGCGATAATCATCATCCTGTTTCGACCACGAATCCGCAGGCGCAGCAGTTCTTTGACCAGGGCTTGCGGTTTATCTACGCCTTTAATCACGACGAAGCCGCGCGATCTTTTCAGCACGCCGCCGAACTCGACCCTAACCTCGCCATGGCCTATTGGGGTGTCGCCGAAGCCGTGGGACCGAACTATAACGATCCCGCCGACCCTGACCGTTACAAGCACGCGCACGAGGCGGTACAAAAAGCTGTCGACCTGGCGGCCAGCGCGTCGCCCAGCGATCAGGCCTATATCCGCGCGATGGCCCACCGCTTTCCCGCCGATCCGAGTTCCGATCTGAAGAAGGCTGCAGAGGACTATCACGACGCGATGCGTGAGGTGGTCAAGAATTTTCCCGACGATCTCGACGCCGCCACTCTCTTCGCTGAATCCGGCATGAACCTGCATCCCTGGGGACTCTGGCATCCTGATGGCACGCCGGAGGTGGGTACCGAGGAGATCGTCGCCACGCTCGAGTCTGTGCTCAAACGCGACCCCAATCATCTGGGCGCCGTCCACTACTACATTCATGCCGTCGAGGCTTCAGCCTCTCCGGAGCGGGCGCTGGCAGGGGCAAACAAGCTCGCCGCTCTGGCTCCCGGAGCCGGACATATCGTGCACATGCCCGCGCACATTTACATTCGCACCGGAGACTACGACGCAGCCGTAAAGACCAACGAGAAGGCTGCGGAAGTTGACCGCGCTTACCTCAAGGCAACCGGCGCGCAGGGCATCTATCCGATGATGTATTACAGCCACAACTTGCACTTCATCGCCATGTGCGGAGCGATGGACGGCAGCTACGCCGAAGCCAGGAAGAACGCGGATTTGCTCGTCGAAAATGTCGGCCCGCACGTGCAAGAGATGCCTCCGCTCGAAGGCTTCATGACCATTCCGATGGCCGTGGAAATTCGCTTCCACCACTGGAACGAAATCCTGAAGATGCCCGCACCCGATCCCGCCATGAAGACCGCGACGGTGTTCTGGCACTTCGCGCGCGGCCTGGCGCTGGCTGGAACTGGAAACCTGCCCGGAGCTGAAGCCGAGTACAAAGTTGTTGCCGATGTCGAAGCCGCAACACCTCCAGACGCGATTTTTCAGATGCCGATCAATAACAAAACCAAAGACATCATGAAAATCGCCGAAGATGTTCTGGGAGCGAAGATCGCGGTCGTGAAAAAAGATAACAGCGCCGCCATCGCCATGTTGCGCGACGCCGTAGCGATTCAGGACACCCTGAAATACGGCGAACCCCCCGATTGGTTCTACCCCGTTCGCGAAACCCTGGGAGCCGCGTTGCTGAGGAACGGCGAAGCGGCCTCGGCAGAGAAGGTTTTCCGCGCCGATCTCGACCGCAATCCCCGCAATCCACGATCGCTATGGGGGCTGCACGAAGCCTTGATGCAACAGAAGCGCGACTACGATGCGGGATTTATCCAGAAGCAATTTGACGCCTCGTGGAAGGGCGAGGATATGTTGAAGCTGGATGATCTGGTCTGAAGTCGGGACGCCACGGATTCACACAGATTTTCACGGATCGATCCTTAGTCTTTATTCCTATCCGTGCAGATCCGTGTAATTCGGGCAGAGAAACGTTAGGGCCTTTCCCGCCTATAATCTTTGGCGATGCCTGCTCCCAGCAAAGACCTCGATAAAAAGATCGACTCCCTGCGCGAAAAGATTCGCCACCACGAATACCTGTATTACGTCCTTGATAATCCAGAAATCAGCGATGCCGACTTCGACAAGCTGATGCGGCAGTTGAAGGATTTGGAGGCCGAACATCCCGACCGGATCACGCCAGATTCCCCCACCCAGCGCGTCGGAGGCAAGCCCCGCGAAGGTTTCGTCAAAGTGCGGCATTCCTCTCCCATGCTGTCGCTCGACAACACCTACAACGAGGACGAACTACGCGCCTGGGAGCGCCGCGTGCACGAACTGAGCGGCCGCGCCGAAGTGGATTACGTTTGCGAGTTGAAGCTCGATGGCATGTCGCTGGCGCTGATTTATGAAGATGGAAAACTCGTTCGCGGCATCACTCGCGGCGATGGCAGCGTCGGCGAGGACGTCACGCTCAACGTGCGCACGGTGCGCTCGGTGCCGCTTTCGATTCCGAAAGAAAAATTGAAGAAGGCCGGCATCCCGGCGGACTTCGAAGTGCGCGGTGAATTGCTGATGCCCACTGCGGCTTTCAAGAAAGTGAATGAAGAACGGGAACGCCAGGGTCTCGCAACCTTTGCCAATCCTCGTAACTTTACCGCCGGCACCGTCCGCCAGTTGGACGCAAATGTCACGGCCGAGCGCCGCATGGATTATTTCCCCTACATTTTGCTCCGCAACGGGCGCACTTATTTTGAGCGGCACTCGAAGACCATGGATGCGCTCGATGCCGCCGGATTCAAAGTCAATCAGAATCGCAAGCTGGTACACAGCATCGACGAGGCCTGGGCGTTCATCCAGCAGTGGGAAGAGAAGCGCGATTCGCTCCCTTATGAAATCGACGGCATCGTGATCAAAGTGGACCGGACTTCGCTTCAGGACGAACTCGGCTTTACGGGCAAAGCTCCGCGCTGGGCGATCGCTTACAAATATGCGGCGCGCGCGGGGATTACAAAGCTGGAGGACATTCGCGTGCAAGTCGGGCGCACTGGCAAGCTCACGCCCGTGGCTATGCTGGCTCCAGTTCTCATCGGAGGCACCACCGTTCGCAATGCGACCCTTCATAACATGGACGAAATCGAACGTCTCGGTGTGAAGATCGGCGATTGGGTGCAGGTGGAGCGCGGCGGCGATGTGATTCCCAAAGTCGCCAAGGTGATCGAAGACAAGGAGCATCTCCGCGGGCACAAGATCTTTCACATGCCTGAGACCTGCCCCGTCTGCGGTACAAAAGTTGTGCGCACGGAAGGCGAAGTTGACTACCGCTGCGTGAATGCGAATTGCCCCGCCAAATTGATGGGGACGATTCTTCACTTTGCCTCGCGAGGTGTCATGAATATCGACGGCATGGGTGAGTCGCTCGTGACTCAGCTGATCGAAAAAGGCTTGGTTAAGAATGTCGCCGATATCTACGACCTCACGAAGGAAAAACTACTTAGCCTTGAGCGCTTCGCCGACAAATCGGCGCAGAACATTCTCGACGAGATCGAGAATTCGAAGAAACTGCCATTGGAGCGGGTCATCTATGGCCTCGGCATTCGCATGGTGGGCGAGCGCACCGCGCAATTTCTGGCTGAGCATTTTGGATCGATGGAAGCACTCGAAAGCGCCGGGATCGAAGAGCTGCAGGACGTGAATGAGGTCGGTCCACGCATCGCAGAAAGCATCGTGGAGTTCTTCGGCATCGCTGCGAATCGCAAGTTAGTGGAGCGCCTTCGCGAGGCGGGACTGACGCTGACCGGCAAGAAGAAAGAGCGCGGCACCAAGCTCGCGGGCAAGACGTTTGTGCTGACGGGAACGCTGGCGCATTTCACCCGCGATGAAGCCAAGAAAATGATCGAGGACGCTGGCGGGAAAGTGACCGGCTCGGTCAGCAAGAAAACGGATTACGTGGTCGCGGGGGCAGATGCAGGGTCGAAGCTGGATAAGGCTAAAGAACTGGGCGTTGAAGTGATTGGCGAAAAAGAGATGGGGAAACTGGTTGGCTGAAGATACCTAACTGGAATCGACCCTAAATAGTACCATGAAAATCCCGCACACAAAGCGGGATATTCATGGTGCCGTTTCCATCACCTCCGTCATCCTCTTCCACGTCTCCTCCAGCGTCTCCGGTAGAATCCTCGTCTCGCACACCACCGACACAAAGTTCGCGTCCGCAACCCACCTCGGCAAAACGTGCATGTGGATATGTCCGGCGATGCCAGCGCCCGCCGCTTTGCCGATGTTCATGCCCAGATTAATTCCGTCAGGATGGTAGAGTCCGCGCAACACGGTTTCCATGCGCTGTGCCAGATCCATCATCTCGTGAGCCGCTTCTGGCGCCAGTTTCCGCAGTTCGTCCACATGCGCGTAGGGGACGATCATCACGTGCCCGGAAGTGTACGGAAAGGTGTTCAGAATCACGAAGCAATGCTGGCCGCGATATACGATGCGTGCTTTCTCGTCATCCCCCAGCTTCACGGCATCGCAAAAAACGCAGTCCCTCGTCTTCTCGGCGGACGAGACGTAGGCGTAGCGCCACGGGGTCCAAAGATAATCCATAGCAAGGGGCAAGGTTAGCAGATGGGAGGCATGGAGCAAAACGCCAAAGCCGCATGGATGCTCGAAAGGAATGCTGGAATCTAAGCGCGCCCGAACCGCTCGCTTCGCTTGCTGGACCCCCAATACAGCCGTTGCTAAATCTTTGCAATACCCTATTCACATTAGAGAAATTGCGTTTGACACTGTTTGTTCGGCGTTGCTATAGTCGAGGAGTTCCCTTTGGACGCGGGTTTCTGTAAAACGTCCGGCAGCTGGGATTGTCCAAGCTCACTCGCCAGGGTGAGCCCACCACAACCATACGACTCACTCCAGCAGTCCGCTAAGCAGGCCCGTATCCTCCCCGCACCGAGTGCGAGGTACATCAGAGAGGCTTAAACCTTGTTCGACGACACCACCAACCACAATTCCGATTCCGCCACCGCCGTTGCAACCGAATCAGAACCGACGGCAAACGAATTCACCCCGACCGAGACAAATTCGACTGAACAGCACCAGGCTCAGCCGGACCAGTCTCAGGCCACAACCCCTGCTGCCACTGCATCCCGCGGAAACGCCCCAACCGGCGCCCGCTGCGGACGATAAGCACGCCATTGAGGACTTTGCTTCCGCGCTCGAGCACTTCACCACCGAGACCGAAGAAGCCGTTAGCGAAGACCGCGTGATCAAAGGCACGGTGCTCAAGCTTACCGACAAGCACGTCGTCGTCAACATCGGCACCAAATCGGAAGGCATGTTGCCACTCTCCGAAGTGCTCGATCACGAGGGCAAGCCCAAGGTGAAGCCCGGGGATGAAATCGAGGTGATGCGCGAGAAGGGAATGACCGAGGAAGGCTACGTCAACCTCTCGCACCAGAAGGCGGCTCGCATTCATGCCTGGGATGAGGTGGAAAAAGCGCATCACGAGAAACGGCCCATCAAGGCCGTTGTCATCGAACGCACCAAAGGTGGCCTGACCGTCAACATTCTCGGCGCTCACGCGTTTCTGCCCGGTTCGCAGGTGGATCTGCGGCCCATCCGAAATCTCGATGGCATGAAGGGACAGACGCTCGAAGTCACCGTCATCAAGGTCAACAAGAAGCGCGGCAACATCGTAGTTTCGCGCAAGGAACTGCTCGAGGGCGAGCAGAACGAAAAGCGCAGCAAGACCCTCGAACATCTGGAAGAAGGCTCGGTCCTCACCGGAGTCGTCAAGAATCTCACCGAGTACGGCGCGTTTGTCGATCTCGGCGGCCTCGACGGCCTGCTGCACATCACCGATATGTCGTGGGGCCGGCTCACGCACCCGCGCGATCTGGTCAACGTTGGCGACCAGATTCAGGTGAAGGTGCTGAAGTACGACAAAGATAAGCAGCGCGTTTCTCTCGGCTTCAAGCAGTTGACGCCCGATCCCTGGCTGGACGCGGAACACCGTTATCCCGTCGGCGCGCATGTCAGCGGACGCGTGATCAGCGTGACCGACTACGGCGCGTTCGTCGAACTCGAGCAGGGAATCGAAGGCCTGGTCCACGTCAGCGAAATGACGTGGTCCAAGCGCATGAAGCACCCGTCCAAGCTCGTCAATGTTGGCGATCAGGTCGAGTGCGTAGTCCTCAACGTGAATCCCGGCGAGCGCCGCATCTCTCTCGGCATGCGCCAACTGGCCGAAAATCCCTGGGATGCCCTGCACGATAAATATCCCGTGGGCATGACGGTCGAAGGCCGCGTCCGCAACCTTACCGACTTCGGCGCGTTCATCGAAATCGAGGACGGCATCGACGGCCTGGTTCACGTCAGCAACCTGAGTTGGACCAAGCGCGTGAAGCATCCTTCGGAAGTGCTGAAAAAGGGCGACCGGGTGAAGGCCGTGGTCCTGGCCATTGAGCCCGACAAGCGCCGCCTCTCGCTCGGAGTCAAACAACTTCAGCCCGATGTCTGGGAGACTTTCTTCGAGAAGCACCACATCGGCGACGTGATTCACGGCAAAGTGCTGCGGGTCGCAGCTTTCGGAGCCTTCGTCGAAATCGCGGAAGGCGTCGAAGGCCTCTGCCACAAGTCCGAAGCGGTGGATGGCAACGGCCAGCCGCTGCATCTTGAGCCCGGTGTCGAGCACGACTTCAAGATCATCAAAATGAGTCCGGAAGACAAGAAGGTCGGACTCAGCATTCGTGCCGTCGGCGAAGAAGCGTCGCGCTCCGAGGTGGAAGCCTACAAGCAGCCGGTTTCCAGCAGCACCAGTTCCACCATCGGCGAGCTGATTTCCTGGAAGCGCGCTAGCAACGAGAACAACTAGACGGGCCTGCGTGCCTTAGTATTCTGTCATCCAGAGCGGAGTAGCAGCTTCGCGAGAGCGAAGCTGCTACGCAGTCGAAGGATCCCTATAGCCGTACTTCCGCCTGCACGCACCACGGAATTTCGAATCCCACAAATATTCATGTGTGGACAGCCGCCTCGGCTGTCCATCGAGCGCGGCCCGATTGCCCTGCTCCCCATGAATGTTTGGAACTCTCCTCTCCACTGTTCTAGAATCATTCGTTTGCTCCAGCTCATCCATTCCTACTGAGGACGATCCCATTGCCAGAAACCATCTACGACATCGCCATCATCGGTAGCGGCCCCGCGGGCTACACCGCCGCCATCCGCGCCGGCCAGTACGGCCTGAAAACCGCGCTCATCGAAAAAGACGGATTCCTCGGTGGCACCTGCCTGCACGTCGGCTGCATTCCAACCAAGGCTCTGTTGTTCAACGCCGAACTCTGGGATCACCTCAAAGACGCCAAAGAATTCGGCATCGAAGGCGTCGACGCGCGCAAGCTGAACTGGGCAGCTATTCAGGATCGCAAATCGAAGATTGTCGCCAAACACGCCAAAGGCCTCGAGTTCCTGATGAAGAAGAACAAGGTCGAGACCGTGAAAGGCTACGGCAAGCTCACCGGCCCCGCGCAGGGTGGACTGTTCACTGTCGAAGTGGTGAAGGACAACAAGGCTAGCCTGCTGAAAGCGAAGAATGTGATTCTCGCCACCGGCTCTGAAGCCCGCATGATTCCAGGCCTCGAAGCCGGCGACCGCGTTCTCACCAACATCGAAATTCTCAGCCTGAAAGAAATTCCCAAGTCGCTGGTGATCGTCGGCGCCGGTGCGGTGGGTGTCGAATTCGCCTCGATCTACCGTTCGTTCGATGCGGAAGTGACCATCGTCGAAATGCTGCCCCGACTCGTGCCCGTGGAAGATGAAGAAGTCTCGAAGGAACTGGCGCGCGTCTTCCGCAAGCGCGGCATCAACTTCCACACCAGCGCGAAGGTCGACAAAGTCGAGAAAACAAAAGGCGGAGTTACCGTCACGATCACGGTCGACGGCAAACAGCAGAAGATCGAAGCCGAAAAAATCCTGATCGCCGTCGGCCGCAAGCCGCGCACGCAGAATATCGGGCTGGAGCGCACCAAGATCAAGCCGGATCGCGAATTCATCAAGACCGATTCCTGGATGCAGACCGCCGAACCCGGCGTTTATGCCGTCGGCGACATCGTGCTCGGCACGCCTCAACTGGCCCATGTCGGCGCCATGGAAGCGCTGGTCGCAGTCGCGAAGATCGCAGGCAAGCCCGGCAAGCCGATCAATCCTGAACATATTCCCGGTGCGACCTATTGCCATCCCGAAATCGGCAGCGTCGGCCTCACCGAAACCCGCGCCCGCGAGGCTGGATACAACGTGAAGATCGGCAAGTTCCCCTTCACCGCAAATTCGCGAGCATCGATCGTGGGCCAGCACGAAGGCTTCATCAAAATCGTCTCCGACGCCGACTACGGCGAGATTCTCGGCGTGCACATCATCGGCCCGCAGGCCACCGAACTGATCGCCGAAGCCGTCGCCGCCATGGAACTCGAAGCCACTGTCGAAGACCTGATGTGGACCATCCACGCCCACCCGACCCTCGCGGAAGCCATGCTGGACGCGGCCAATAGCGTGTACGGGATCGCGATAAATGCATGAGAATTCGCAGCCACGGATCACACGGATGAACACGGATAATGCAAGACGTAGCCTTGATCCGTGGTGATCCGTGAAAATCCGTGGCGACTAGACTTTGATCTCTCTAATCCAACTCGGCACCATCGATTACGCTACGGGCCTGCGCCTGCAACAAGAACTCGTTGCCCTCCGCAAAGAAGAAAAGATCGGCGACGTTCTTCTCCTTCTCGAACACTCGCCGGTCATCACGCTAGGCCGCAACGCGAAAGCCGCCAACGTAATCGCATCGCCCGAACTCCTCGCCCAGCGCGGCGTCGAGCTCTTCGAGTGCGACCGCGGAGGCGACGTCACTTTCCACGGTCCTGGCCAAATCGTCGGCTATCCCATCTTTGATCTTCGCGGATTCGCTCGTGGAGCGGCGGACGCCTCGTCCGCCCTGCGAAAAGGTCTCGGTGCCGTCGATTTCGTCCGTCGCCTCGAAGAAGTCCTGATCCGCACCTGCGCCGACTTTGCGATCCCAACAAAACGTGTGTCAGGCCTAACAGGCGTCTGGACTGACTTTGATCCTTTGTCATTCCGAGCGGAAGAGAACGATTCGCAGAATCGTTCTCCGGAGTCGAGGAACCTGCTGTCTGCCGGCACCACCACCAACCCGTCCCCCGAAGCCAAACTCGCCGCCCTGGGCGTCCACATCTCCCGCTCCGTCACCTCGCACGGTTTCGCCCTCAACGTAAACACCGACCTCAGCTATTTCAACCTGATCATCCCCTGCGGCATCACGGCGAAGCCCGTCACCTCGATGCAGCAGGAACTCGGCCGTCCCCTCGACCTGAACACAGTCGCCGAATCCATCTCGCGCAATTTCGGCACGGTGTTTTCCAGCCAAATACTCTGGGTCGATACGCTCGACGCGCTTCTGGGTCGAACCGTCGGAGTCCCGATGAAGCCGCCCTCCGAACTGCGCCAACTGCACCGGGAAGACGACACGACGTGGGCATAGCACCGGTTCTGATGGCTGTTCGGGAAAACACACATTAAACTGCCCCGCACTAGCCCTTTTCCCCACTCTCGCGATACCATCAGTAATCGCGCCCTCAGCGCATTTTTCCAATGGGGAACAAAAAAGCGAAGTCCAAATCCAATTCCAACGGCAACCGCCCCCGCAACGGAGCAAAAGCCGGCAACGCCCATGTGGCGACGGCCGCCCTCGGCCGTCAGGGCGCGCAAACCGCGATGGAAGGTCTCCGCACCTACTCCATCCCCGACACGCGCCTCGAGCATCCCGATCTCACCGTAAGGCAGCGCGTCGAAAAAGATAAAGACGGCGTCGAGCACGTTCGTTTCGAGGTCGAAGGCAATCTGGACGCGCCCGTCCCGCCCATTCGCGACTCCAAGTATCTCGACAAAAAGCAAGCCATCGAGATCTACCGCTACATGCTGCTCAACCGCAAAATGGAGACCGCGCTCGAAAATCTCTACAAGCAGGGCAAGGTGGTCGGCGGAGTTTATTTCGGACTCGGTCAGGAAGCCTGCTCCTGCGCCTCGTCCTACGCGCTCGGCAAAGATGACTGGTTCGCGCCTATGATTCGCAACCAGGGAGCGCTGCTGGTGCGCGGTTTCGCCGCCAGCGATACCATGATGCAGTACATGGCCAAGGCCGATTCGCCCACGCGCGGCCGCGACGGCACCTCGCATTTCGGTGACATCGAAAAGCGCAACATGGTCTCGCCCATCTCCATGCTCGGCGACTTAATTCCGGTGATGGCCGGCGTCGCCCTCGGCGCACGCCTGCAAGGGCGCAACCTCGCTGTCATGACCTACATCGGCGACGGCGGGCAGTCCACCGGCGTCACCTATGAAGGCATCAACTTCGCCGCCGTGCAGAATCTTGGACTCGTCCTGTTCGTCGAGTCGAATCTCTGGGCCTACTCCACGCCCTCGGAAATGCAATACCGTTGCAAAGATCTAGCCGAACGCGCCATCGGATACGGCATCCCAGCCGTGATTGTCGATGGTACCGACGCCTGCCAGGTCTACGACGCCGCCCATGAAGCCGTCGAGCGCGCCCACCGCGGCGAAGGCCCCACCATGATCGAAGCGAAGATGATGCGCATGAAAGGCCACGCCATCCACGACGCCGCCGCGTACGTGCCGAAGGCGATGTTCGACTTCTGGAAAAAGCGCGATCCGCTCGCCCGCTTCGAGAATTATCTGGTGAAAGAAAAAAAGTGGCTGACGCCGAAAGAAAATTCAGAACTGATCGCCGAAGTCGAGCGGGAAATCGAAGCCGAGCGCGAAATCGCAGTGAATTCCCCGATGCCAACGCCCGAATCAGCCGAAGGCGGCGTCTTCTGCGAAGACGGCTGCCACGAAATCAAGCCGAAGTATGGGATGCCGAAGGTCAAGAAGGGAAGCGGCGGGTTTAAGCAGACAGAAGCCGCCGTACATCTGAAGTAGTTTTATCGATAAACATCCTTGCGATGCGCAATCGTGAGCACAAGAACCATCAAGACTGACTTATGCACTTGATACACGACCCGATAATCGCCACTTCGTATTCTCCACGCTTCGGCAAGGGCTTCCATTTTCTTGCATCCGGCAGGAAACGGATCGTCGCGAAGCCCCTCGATCTTAATGGCGATTCGTCTCTGAACCTCTCGCGGCAGTTTCTCCAATTGCCGAAGGGCGAGAGGCTTGAACTGAACCGTATAGGCCACAACCGCCGCCGATCCTACAGCTTGAGGTCTTTCTTAATCTTCTCCCAGGCAATCGTACGGGGATCCTTCAACGCCTCGCGCGCCGCTGCAACATCAATTTCGTCTTCCAGTCTTTCCAAGAGTTCCACATCTTCAATGGGTACCACGGCGGCGACAGCCTTCTTGCCGCGATGTACGATAACTCTTTCGCCGCGATATTCGGCGCGGCTTAGAATGTCGGAAAAGTTCTGCCGCGCTTCGCTGGCAGTGAGTTTGGCTAGCATGAGATTCACCGATATGTACAATATTTACGATAACACATTTTGTACAAATTGTAAATTCTCCCGTCCAAGCAGTCGGCTTGATCCGGCGGCGCAGGTTTGGACTCGCAACTCGCAACTCGGGACTCGAAACCACCTATGCTCCTAACCTACCTCGAAGCCATCCGCCAGGGAATCTGGGAAGAAATGGACCGCGACCCCTCCGTCTTCTGCCTCGGCGAAGACATCGGCATTTACGGCGGCGCCTTCAAAGTCACCGACGGTTTCATCGACCGCTTCGGCCCCGAGCGCGTCATCGACACGCCCATCGCCGAGTCCGCCATAGTGGGCGCGGCCTTCGGAGCGTCGCTCACCGGCATGCGCCCCGTCGCCGAATTCCAGTTCATGGATTTCATCGGCTGCGCCTTCAACCAGATCTCCAACATGGTCGCGAAGACGCACTACCTCTGGGGAGCGCCCGCTCCGCTCGTCCTGCGTGGTCCCAGCGGCGGATACGTCCACGGTGGCCCCTTCCACTCGCAGAATCCCGAGATGTGGTTCGTTCACAATCCCGGCCTCAAAGTCATCTGCCCGGCCACGCCCTACGACGCCAAAGGCCTGATCAAAGCCGCCATTCGCGACAACAATCCCTGTATCTTCTTCGAGCACAAATATCTCTACCGCCGCATCAAAGGCGAAGTCCCCGCGGAAGATTACGTCGTTCCCATCGGCAAGGCGAACATCGTCCGCCAAGGCCGCGACCTCAGCATCATTACCTACGCCGCCATGGTCCACACTGCGCTCGAAGCCGCCGAGATTCTCTCCAAGGAAAATATCGATTTAGAGATCCTCGACCTGCGCACCGTCTCTCCCCTCGACCGCGAGGCCATTGTGCAGACCGTGAAGAAAACGAACAAGGTGATCATCCTGCACGAGCACGCCCGCACTGGAGGTCTCGCCGGCGAAATCGCCGCCATCATCAACGAGGAAGCCTTCGACGATCTCGACGGCCCCATCATCCGCATTGCTGGCCTCGACTCAGCTATCCCGTTTTCCCCGCCGCAGGAAGAACACTACCTGCCCAAGGTGAGCGACGTGCTCCGCGAAGCCCGAAAGTTGAAAGCATATTAAATCCAGAACGCAGGAAGAAACATGTGGAGACAGCCGCCTCGGCTGTCTAACGAGCGAAGCGAGTCAACTTTCGAACTGCAGCATCTCAAGTCTTTTCCTCGCTTCCTCACCCAACTAGCGCCCCACCCGCTCCTTCTGCCACAATAAACAATTGGGAGGAAAACCCGTGGGCAAGTTCATTCTCGGCGTGATCGTTACTCTCCTCGTCGTCATTCTCGGGGGTCTCGGCTTCGGCATGTTGGGATTGTTTCCCACCCGCGCCAATATCGCCCCTCCTCATCTCGAGCACCGCATCGCCAACAGTGCCATCGACGCCTCCATGGAGCGGCACGCTCCCCACACCGCCAATCCCTTGCCTCCCAACGATCAGAATCTTGAGGACGGGATGAAGCTCTACACCATGCACTGCGCCCTTTGCCACGGAGGACTCGATCACAAGCCGGTTTCTCTTTCCAGCTCTTTCTACCCGCCCGCTCCCAATCTCGTCTCCGATCCGCCAGACGATCCCGAGTGGCACATCTTCTTCACCATCCGCACCGGAGTCCGCTACACGGGTATGCCTGCCTGGGATAAAACGCTCAGTGAGCAGGATATGTGGAAGATTGTGAGCTTTTTGTCGCGCATGGATAAGCTCCCGCCCGCGGTTCAGGAGTATTGGAAGACGAGCTTCGGAGTCACAGCTCCAACCGGTGGAGCGGAGAAAGAGTAACCTGAGGAAAAGGTGCGGCAAGGCGCATGCTGGACCGGCACCTTCAACTGCAGTTCTTCACCCGCTATAATATCCGTTTGCATCCGGTCCCTCGTCCGCAACGTGGGCCGCGTGAAAGGAAATCATGCCAACTGACATCATCATGCCCCAGATGGGCGAATCCATTGTCGAGGGCACTATTACCAAGTGGCTGAAAAAGCCGGGCGACAAGGTTCAGCGCGATGAACCTCTTTTCGAAATCTCCACCGACAAGGTTGACGCGGAAATTCCCGCGCCCGCCTCTGGAGTGTTGCAGGAGATCAAAGTCACCGAAGGCACAACAGTAGGCGTGAATACCATCGTCGGCACAATTTCCGCCGATGGCGAAGCCGCCACGGCAAAGCCGGCTCCCGCATCCGCAAAACCCGCACCAGTCGCCGAAAGTAGCGCCGGCGTCCCGCCGCCTGTCGCGGGGCCGTCTCGGCCCGGCCCCCAGCCCGAAGCGCCAAAAGCCGCGCCGGAAAAAGAATCCGCTCCCGCCGGCGACGACGAAGAAACTCGCTCCTCGCCTCTAGTCCGCAAGATCGCCCGCGAGCACGGCGTCAGCCTCTCGCAAATCTCCGGTACCGGACTCGGCGGCCGCATCACCAAACAGGACATCATGGCCTTCATCGAGCGCGCGCCATCTCAACCTGCTCATGTGGGGACGGGCCGTGTGGGGACGGATGCCTTCGTCCGTCCCGCCGAGCGCAGCGAGGCGCCTCCTTCCGCGCCGCGCCCAGCCGCTTATCCCGGCGACCTCGTCCCCCTCACCAACATGCGCCGCATCATCGCCCAGCGCATGATCGAGTCCCGCCGCACCAGCGCTCACGTCCACTGCATGTACGAGGTGGATTTCACCCGCATCGTCAACCTGCGCGCCAAGCACAAGAACGGTTTCGAGCAGCGCCACGGCGTCCGCCTCACCTTCATGCCGTTTTTCGTCCGCGCCGCCATCATCGCCGTGCAGCAGTGGCCCATCATCAACGCATCGCTGGAAGCCGACAACATCCGCTACCACCGTCAGATCAATGTCGGCATCGCCGTCGCTCTCGACTGGGGACTCATCGTGCCCGTCCTCAAGAACGCTGGAGACCTCAACTTCCTCGGCCTGCAACGCGGCATCACCGACCTCGGTGAACGCGCCCGCAGCAAGAAGCTCAAGCCCGAAGATGTTGAGGGCTCCACTTTCACCGTGACTAACCCCGGCCAGTTCGGCGCCGTCTTCGGCCTGCCCATCATCAATCAGCCGAACTCCGCGATCATGGGTGTAGGCGGCATCACCAAGATGCCGCTGGTCGTCACCGATAAAGAGGGCAACGATTCCATCGCCATTCGTTCCGTGGTTCACCTCACGCTCGGCTACGATCACCGTCTCATCGACGGCGCCGTCGCCGACCAGTTCATGGCCCTGGTGAAGAAGAATCTCGAAACTTGGAGCGAGGAGATCGGCTAGCAGATTGGCCTAGGAGATTGGTCAAGAAAACCGTCGCGCTGAAACTACTCGGCAGGCTGGGTCGGAGCGGGTGGCGTTTTGCACCATGTGGAAGCGTTCAAGCACTCCACCGTTCCGTCGATCACCATCGAGATGCCTTCTTTGAATTTGACGGGATCGATGATTTCCCGCGAGGTGATTGCGTCGGTCATAGCCAGCGCGTTCTGCAAAAACGACATCGCTGCATCTTTCTTATCCGCGCCGGGTTTGTTTCCGAAAAGCCCTTCGATACCGTTCACTAAGGCCGGCACAAAAGCAATTCCGCGTAGCAATTGAGTCAAGAAGTTCATAATCTTCCTCCTTTGGATTTTGTTGATACAGCCTTGCTCCGGCCTACGTCAGGCTGGCCAGAATGTCGTTGAGCGTGGTCAGGTTGGTGTCGGCGTTGTCGGTGAATCGAACCAGTAAGATCAGGCAAGTTTTCAGTTCCATGGCCTTGCTCAATGCCAGCGCCAGCATCCCCGGCATGTCGACTCCCCCGGCGTTGGCGTTTTTCACAGTGTTCGCGGTCGCCGCCGTTGCGCTCTTCAAATTCGTGATGATCGTTGTGCTTGGTACCGTGCTCATTGCTTCTCCTTTTGTTTTGCGAATTTTGACAAATGCTTATTTCAGCCAATACTTATGCAGCAGGATGGCCAGGCTGATCGCAGCGCTGATGGCCCCGTTCACCACCCGGTGTTGAAAGCTGTTTCGCAGGTCATTCTTTTCCAGCGCATCCACCCTGTCTTCCACGATTTTCATGCGCCCCGGTTGCCCATTTCCCACCAGCGCGTCCATTTTCGTTTCCAGTCGCACTAACTTGTCCAGCACTTCGCGCTGAAACTCAATGTCGATCGCCCTCAGCGCCAGTTCTTTCTCGCTGACTCCCATGCCTATGTCCCTCGTCGTTTCCAAAAATTCTTACAACGGATAATCCACATGGAGCACCGCCGCGTCCCGTGAGTACTGCGGCGGTGTAGAACTGTCATACAGTCGTAGAAAGTAATTCTGCGTGCGCGCCAGTCGCGGCAGCGTGAAGGTCTGCGTGCTGAATCGTCCCACTAGATTCCGGTCGTTCGCTTGCCCCCATCCGTAGTTATTCGCTCTAACCTCAATCCCTTGCCCGCTTCTTGGAGCCATTCCGGCATCGACCTGCACCGTCGTGGAACTCACTGCGGTGATCTGGGCGCTCCGTGAGGTCTGCCTGGTAGTAAGCTCCCACCTGCGTCGTTAGCTGCAATGGAGGCATGTCCTGCAACGAAATGGAAATCGCGCTCGCCCCGAATTCAATTCCCAATGGACACGCCAGATCGTTTGCGAAGCCAATCGTGTAGAAGCCCCGGTCGTCGGCCGGATCGGCGATTTGAATATCCACTTCTCTTACGATTGCCGTGAAGGCCGCGCCGCGCGACGGAACATTCACCGCGATCGCATCGCCCGGGAAAATGTCCGCCGCTGCACCCGGCAGAAAATCGCTCCACGTCTCATAAGTTCCCGACCATGCCGCTCCCACGGCATCATCCAGGATTGCCAGGGCTGCATTTTCGCAGTCCCCATTCGTGCGCGCTCCCGGATTCCTGGCCACTCGTACCGCCCCTCTCGTTCCGTCGTCCACGCCATTCTTGAGTGCATCTGCGCTCGCACCATTCTCGACTTGCGCCACCGCTCGCCCGCTCCCCCGGTAGCTCGCCACAATCAGTTCATTCAGCGGAGGTACGTATGCGGGATAAAAATCCAGCGATGGATCGCTCGTGATCTGGCATGCCGCGCCATCCGAAAGCGCCCCCACCAATTGTGTGACGTAACTTGCGCCCGGCAGAGCTGTTCTTACCAGCGGCAGTGAAATGTGCCCCACATAGGTGTAGGCAATGCTGCAATGCATGTTGGCCGCATCGAGCAGCGCATACGTGCAGAACCCTGGCGCGTTCGCGATGACGTCGTCGTACAACACAGCGGCGGGCGCGACCAGTGTTTGCGGAACGGTAGGGTCGATGTCTTGTACTTCAAGCACCACGCGAACATCTGCGGGCACCGTCGCACCGCCCCATCCGCTGCCTGCGGGATGCTGCGAAGAGTGGTAAGTTTCTTCCGAGCGGTACACTTCCATCGAATAAAAATAAGTCGTAAAGAAATACCGGTGCCCCGGTGTAGTTGTGATCGTGGGCCCGGTAGGCGTCCCATTGATCAGCGCCCGAATGTTCGACCCCGCGCCCGATGGCGTGATCTGAAATCCTGTCAGGCATCCCGCCGCCGAAATCGTTCCCCCATACAATCCTCCCAGCACGCCTTGCGATGCCGCACTGAACGTGACGTCTCCGTGCTGCAGTTCCAGCGCGCCGCCGAGTTCGAGTTGCTCGATGAAGCTCACCGTCGTCTGCCCATCTACGCCCGTCCCGCCCGCGATCTGCAGCGTCTGCGCCGCCACCGAAACCGCCGTCGCCGGATCGTTCACGGCGCGCAAGCCACTTGAACCGGAACCGGAATGACGCCCGATGGTGCCCGTTGCGAAGCCACATCCACCATATCCACGTCGTAGGATCCATCGATTCGGCCCCAGATACTCCTCGTCGATTAACGCTGGCTTGGCCTGCGCGAAAGGTTTTTGCGAAAGATAGAACTTCAGGCTCAGCCCATCGCCCGCAAAATAATCTCGCACATAAGCCTTGGGTTCGACCTGCCCAATCACAGTCAGCTTATTTGACCAGTAGGTTTGGACTGTTCCACCCACAACCCCTCCGGCGAAAAGTTCGCATCGCTTTCATTCAGCGTATATGTGGCCGCCCCTACCGGCGCCAGGATCAACTCCCCATTCATGGCGCGGAAGCTCGCCCGTGCTGCCAGTGCAATATCCGCCGCATGAAACGAAAAGCTTTTCTGTGGATTCACCGCATAAGTTGCCAGTGTATCCACGTCCTGCGACCGCGCTCGTGTTGAACCAGCCCGGCAACAAGTCCTGCGCCAGTTGCCGGAGCGCGTCACCCGCGCTCCGGTCCACAAAAGGGGATCGGGTCAGCAACGCCTTCTGATCGAGCAGAACTTCATCGCTCTGCGCTACCACGTTGTAGCGATACACTGGCCCTTGCTCCCCCCATCCCAGAATACTCGTACTGCGGAGCTGCGTTCACATACCCGGTAAACACATCACTCCCGTTGGTTTTGCCCAAGAGTCACCCGCGCACCAGTCGCCGGAATTACAAAGCCACGTGCGAATTCGTCACCAGACTGAACTGCAGTTCCGCCGGCTGATTGAGCTTGCGCTCGACTTTGGGTGGCCTCGCTCCCATCCACTGCTCCGGTATAGTCTTGCGGCCCTATGTCCCTGAAGATTATCGATGGTCAGCTTCATCTGCAGTTTATGGATGCTACCTTTCCCGCGCGCGACACGACTCTCACTTACGTTGCAACGCTTGGTTGCAGATCGCTTGCGTTGATCATTCAGGTGTTTGGCGAAACGACTTCGCAGCTGTCCCAGACTGGGAGTTTGCCTTTCGCTTCGATTCTTCAGAATTTACGATTTGGCGCGCAAGCTTGCCACCGAGCTCGGCTCTCAATACACTGCCTGCCATCGGCCGCCGGAAAGTAACTTCGATAGCACAACACGCGTTTGTCCATCGTTGGTGTCGGTGAATGGCAATGCGACAAACGACGCATGCAGTCCCACCGAAGTCAGCGGCTTCGCAATTTCCGTGAAATCTTCCCGGCGAAATTTCTGCGATGAACTCCGCACATTTGCCTTGCGTGCTGGCCGGAGTAGCATTCGTGCTTCGCCGCTCCCCCGCTTTGCGGCAGCTTCCCTCCAGAACCAGATTTCAAACTCACTCCGCCCGGCACCAGCCCCTGGATTCGGACTCAAGCGCGGGTAGTAAAAGCAAACTCGCCCTCCTGATTCCGCTTCGGCCACAAAAAGTGCCGACCACTCCTGAAAAAACGATCCCCCCTCCCGGTCCACGAATGCGGCCACGATTTGCGCCGACGCTCCCGCGGCCGGCAGTCCCTCCCAGCAGGGGTTGCGCCAGCATCACCGATGTCGTCGTCACCTCCGCCACCCGGCCCACGTTGAATGTCACCCTCCGTACATAATTCAGATCGCGGTTCACCGGCGCCGGCGTTGCTCACGTACGCCGCCGAAATCCCCGATCCCACGTATCCCAATCTGTTGCTGGTAGTCCACATCCACAGCGACCAGATTTCCCACGGCGAATCCATTTACTGCGCCAGCGCCAAAAACAAGTTCGCTCGCCGTCGAGCCTGCGCAGCACCGCCACTCCTGCAATCGGCGTTCCTCCAGATGGCGCCGGTGCGGCACTCGGACTCGTCGCCAGCACATTCATGTGCTCCGAGCCTCCCGCCAACGCCATTTGCAGCTTGCCCCACTCGCGAAAGTCAAACTCCACTCGCGCTTCAAGGGGCCCTCGGAACTGCGCCACCGGCCAGGGCGTTCGGCTCCCGACCGCACCGGTTCGGTCGGCGTGTCGTAGTAACGCTCGAAACTTTCGATCCAGCCCAGATCCAGCCACGGGCTGGGAGGGGAATCGAGCGCGAACACTCCGCTTCGCCGCCGG
The DNA here is from genome assembly GCA_963715875.1 of uncultured Acidobacteriaceae bacterium. Lineage (GTDB taxonomy): Bacteria > Acidobacteriota > Terriglobia > Terriglobales > Acidobacteriaceae > Sulfotelmatobacter. The sequence goes on from OY970281.1 coordinate 1,120,528, forward strand.
ATCGAAAATTGTAGGCGCTTCGGTGGTTCGATTTACAGGTGCAAAATATGCCCGCATCTGCCGCATCACCGGAACCATGGCCGGACGCAACGGTAGAAGTGCTCATAGAAGCGTAACCTCCGAGAAGAAGAAAACCGTGAGAGCCGCCCGCCGCTCCACGCGTCCATCCTGATACGCCCGCTCATACATCGCCCGCTTCACCGCGCGCCCTTGATACGCGAGCGTGTTGTCCTCCACCCCGCTCGTCGTCGCTTCCTGGAAGCACTAGGCTGATTCCAGAACACGCTCGTGCCCAGGTCCGCGGCTAGGCGATTGCGTGTAGTCGTACTTCTCCGTGTTCGTAGGCTGGCAGATTCCGAGCAGTTCGCTATCGAGTTCCCCCAGCACTCGCCCGCGATCCACCATGCTCTGCACGGTTCCCAGTGAGTAATACGAGATCGCGCACTCTAGACTCATGAGCGCGCGCATTGCCAGCATGCCCGCTAACCACGGCTGCTGAGCCCCACTCGATGTAAAACGTATTCGGCTGTGGCTCCGCCGATGCGGGCGGCAGGTTCTCCACCACCAACACGGCTGGCACGGTCGCGCCATTGATGGTCACCGTTCGCGCCGGATTCAGTCCCGCCAGCCTCGTGCTGCAGCGCGAGAAAAAAACTGTCTTTGGCAAATTGCATGAAAACCAGCTTCTAGCTGCTAGCTTCTAGCTTGAAGCTCCAGCTTGAGATGTTTTGTTTGTCTGAAATGAAGTGTTTTGAATTTCTACGATCGAATTCGATTGCCCCGCCTGCAGCAAAACCGCCCAAGCCAGAAGCGAAAAGCTTGCAGCTAGAAGCTGTCTCTCTCACTCCACCGCCGTCACAACATAAAAATATGCCGTCCCCGCAAAATTCTCGGGCACGACGGCCTCGATGTGAAAGAGATCTCCGTCATACAGCAAACCAAGAGCGGCATCGAATAGATCCTCTGCCGAGCCCATTCCAAGCGTGGGCAATTGCACCTCAATCGCTGAGGCTGGTAGCGTAAACTCGATTCGTCCGCGCCGGCCCCAGGTTCCCAGTAGGCAAGTTGCGCGCTACCACGGGCGTGATGATTATGTTCTTGCACTCCCGGGTCAACTAACCCCAACTGCCCCGCGGCATCGCCCGCCATCGCCATCGCCGGCAGGAGCAAGCTCACGTTGTCTCCGCCGAGCGCCGTCAGCATCGCATTCGCCGCGCGAACCAAAGCCGCTCCACAAATTCCGCTTCCCATAATTCCTCCACCCGTTCTTCAAGAATCATCACGAACGGCGCAGTTGCTAACTGCTAACTGCTCTTTGTTTCACGCACCCTTTTGCGCCACATACGGCGCCAGCAAACTCCGCACCATGTCATCGACCAGCGTCGGGCCCGAAATACTGCAGCCGCAACTGGTTGATCTGGCTCGATTGCACATTCAATCCCGGCGTAGCCTGCGCATTCTTCACGATCTGCGCGCACGCCACCTGCACCGGCACCGGAATCGTGCTGAATCCTGCGTTGTAAACCACATCCACTTCGTTAAAGACCAATCCCAAAGCGTTCACCGGAAAAGTGAACTCGCCGCTGTTCGCCGAGATGTCAATGGTTGTCGGGTCAATCGTCGTCCACATCCCCGGCAGCGAAAACACCAGAGCAAATTCCAAACTCATCTCCGGGAAAGGCCATTCCCCCCTTCGCGGAATCCCATAACGCCCCTGCAGCGTCACAATCGGCGTAGTCGCCGGCGCCACCGTCACCATGGGCAAGTAACTCACCCGCACCGTGTTCAATTCCGGCGGCATCTTCAACCGCTCCTCGTATTGATTCACACCCAGCGTCACCCGCCGGCAATGCGCATCGATGATGGCCGAAGCCGCCGTGATCCACGATGGATCCGTCGCCGCATCCAGCCCGTAAGTCAAGTAATCCGTTGTAGCGAGATAATTCATAGGGAGTTCTCGGTTTCTCGATGGTGAAAAAGATGTCGTTGGTCGTCAGTCGTTAGACGATGGCAAAAGCGATCCAGGCCAACGAACTAACGACCAACGACCAACGACGGTTTTCCCTTACCGCTGCACGTTCACCTGGTAATGCGCAAAGTTCGCCCCCTTCACCACCGGTGCGCCAAACTTCACCACCACCATCTGCTGGCGTCAACGCGCTCGGCAAGCCCAGCTTGAACACCCGCGGATTCGGATCGCTCAGCCAGTGATACTCGATCAGATCTTCGGTCACGATGTACGCCGGCAGTACCGCTGCCCGCGATACCCGGCGTTCCCGTGTAACCGAATGCCCAATCCGGAATCAGCGGCAAATCGCCCGCCTGCGTGCTCAGCGTCTTCACCGCGAAACCCGCCCGTGATCTCCACGGTGTTCAGCACCACGTTGAACTCCGTCTTCATCTCCCGGTCGATCAAGTCCAGCAGCACCGGATTCGCATAGATCGCTGTCGGCCGCACCGCGTACGACGAATTCGCCACCATCTGCGGCAATCGTGCTCTTGATGTCCGTCCACGATGCTCGCCGTGGCTCCGATCGTGGTCGTGTTCCCGCCCGCCACAATCTGCCCGATCGCGCCAAAATACTGCGCCGTTGTCGGCGTGCTGAGCGAAGTATCGTTACCGTTCCACAGCGCCACGTCGTGCGTCCGCATCAGTCCGTCCACCGCGTCGGCCAGGTCTTTTGCCTGCAAGTAGGCGAACTGGCTCTGTTGCGTTCGTCACTTCCAGGTCGAACAGGTTGTAGTTGATCTGCGAAACCAGCGCCTTCAGCGGCACCGCGCGTTCCACCGCGTCGGCGATCCGCACGGTCGGTCGCAATGTTGCGCGGATCGACAAATGCCTGTGCCGCCGTCGGCGCCGGGATCGCCGTCTCTTCGAAGAACCGCGACGGATGCCCGGTTGCCGGCACCTGCTTGATCCTCTGCCCAAACACGCCTCGCCGCCGCACGATGTCGAAGATCTCCGTCTGATACCGGTCAACTTCAATCGCGCCGGGCCCGAGGTAATCGGCCGACGCGTACAAATCCACAAATTGTCCCTTCATGTTTTCTCCTATGTTTGATTTTTCCTGCGTTGAAATTCGATTGCATGAATCTCGTACTGCCCTGTCATCCTGAGCGTAGGAGGCGCTTCACGAAGTGAAGCGCCTCCGCAGCGAAGGACCCCATGTCCGCCGGATAGTCAGCAACGGCGTCGAAGGGAGTTCTCCTTCGATGCTGTGGCCTTGATGTGCTCTCTCGACCGCAAACAAAAAGGCACGACCGAAGCCGTGCCTGCTTGCTCGAAGCTCAAAGCTCGTAGACTCGAAGCTGCCTACTCGATGATCCCCGCCCGCGCCAGTTCCGACTTAACTGCGATCCTCTGCTCCACACTCAAGCTCTGCAGAGTCTTGTCGAGCACGCCCTTGTCGAGCTTCTCGCTTCCTGCTTCATCACAGCTCTTGGCCAGGATCGCCGAAACCAGCGGCGGCAGTGTCTTCCGCGCCATCCGCGCCGCCTGCGCTTTCAAATCAGCATTCGACTTTTCAAGCTCGGCCACGCGCTCCTGCAAATGTCGCGCCCCTTCGCCACGCGCCGCGATCTCATACGACGGCTGCTCTTCCACCGCCGCCGCAATCCGGTCCACCTTCGTGTTCAGCGCTTCTTGCTGCGCATCCAGCCGCCCCAGCACACGATCCAACGATTCAGCCGCATTCGCCAGCCGCTCCGCCGTCGTCATCAACTGCTGCACCATCTCTTCGTTCATGCCCTTCTCCTCCTCGGTGATCTCCACCGAAAGCTTGTTTACTCGGTACTCGGCACCGGTACTAGGTACTCAACTCAATCCACGTATCCCGATAAGCGGCCTTGTCTCGTCGCAAAATCGCTGCACCCGTGAATGTGACTTTCGACAGCGTCCAGACATGAGCCCTCGTATCCGCGATTTCCACGTCGGTCACTTCGTACGACAACCCAAGCCCACTCGGCCCCACCGCCACGCAAGTCTCTGCCCGTATCGTCGAACAAGTTCCTCCCGCATGTTCGAGTGTGTCTGGCGACTTTCGTCTCATGGCCGCAGTCAATCCACGAATACGCCACGCCGCCGCGCGCAGCGAATCTCCTAGTTTGTATCCCTCCCGCCAGCTTCCTGCCTGTAACGGGCTTACCGCGGCATGGATCACCCCGGCGTTCATCAGCCTTTTCTGGAACGAGTCGATTGCCTTGCGAGCGCTCGCAGGTCGCGCTTTCGCAATCTCCTCCACAATCTCCGGAAAATCTCTGGCAAACAGATATCCACCTAACTCCACGTTGCGTCCCACAATCTCCGCTCGTGTTATCACGCCCACCTTGCGCCGCACATCATGCCGATCCAGGCCAGGCGAGTAATCCAGCGCCATGCCGAGCAAAGAAGGCAGTGCGGCTTCGGCTGCTCTTTTCGTGAGCACCACCAAATGCCCCTTCGCGCCGTCGAGGCGCCCGCTGCGAGGGCACATCGACCGTCGTCAATACTCCCCGAAAACGCGGCTCGGTTCGGATGCCCCGCCACCTCCGGCATCGCCACCGCCATACTCTTCAACTCAATCATCTCGATGTCCCTTTTCATCCTACATTACCTTGTCATCCTGAGCGGAGGATGTGCTTCGCGAATGCGAAGCACATCCGCAGTCGAAGGACCCCTATCGCACGCAGCAAAAATACCGGCTTCGCAGGGAGTTCTTACGCTCGCCCCTCGCTGCGTCTAGCTGCCGTCAGCGTCTCCAGATCCCCCAACCCCCGCATCCTCCGCACCTCATTCACCGTCAACACTCCGTTCTGCAACAGAATCTGCTGGATCTGCGCCTCTTCCAGCGGATCCTGCGTATCCAATTCCGCAAACACAAACTCCAGATCGTTCCATCCCAGTTTTTTCTGAATCGCATCCCGCGTCAGATGTTCCGCCAGCAACCGCGCCGTCGGCACAATCGCCTGGCGAAATGCCAGGTCGTTATATTCCTCCGCAGTCGAGCGGTTCACATCCCGCTCCACCCCCAAATAAAACGGAGGCAGATCAAAAGCATCCGCAATCACGCGCAGCAAGAACTCCTGCCACTGCAATCGCAAGTCGGCATCGGTGCCTCCACCAAATCGCAACACCTCCGGCTTGCTCTCCACCGAAAGAATCGGAACTCGCCCCGTGCCCTCAATCTCGTCCTGCCACCAGCGAATCAGCCGCTCGTGATGTTCCGGCGTCAAATCCTGCAGCCACAGCGCATACTGCACCACCGAATTTGAAGCCAGCCGCGACGCATACCGGTGCGCGCCCAGAAACGCATTGATCGTCTCAAACGCCACCTCCAACCGACCCAACCCAAACGGCGTGTGCGTCCGCGGATTCAGCCGGATGTAAATCAACTCATCGTCATCCAGCTTGATCTGGCTTCGCGGTCCCGACTGATCCGTCACCTGCAAGTAGCGCTGCCCCTGCGGCGATCCATCCCAATCCAGATTCATCCGGATCGACGACCCATCCACCGGCCACATCAGCAGCGGCCGTTTCGCGATCGCCCGACGTCTGCACCTCAACCGCCCCATACCCTCCCACGATGATGTCCTCCACCACCTGCTCGGCAAACGACCGGAACGAATCGTCGGGATTCGGCGCATGAAAGTTGTCAGTCAAGAATCTGCGCCCGCTCCGCGCCGTCAGGAATCGCATCCAGCGAAAGCCCCTGCCGCGCCTGAATCCGCCAGCGCATTCCCGCGATCCGGTCCTTAATGCAATTGATCGCCCGCCGCGGCACTGGAATCTCCGAAAACCGCCGCAGGTTGTAAGCCGTCGGCTTCGGCATGATGTCGCCCGGCGGCCCATACGAGTTGAAAATGGAAGGCAACGGCAGCGTCCGCCGCTTCTTCTCCGCCGTCGCCAGCGAAGAAGATAGCCGACGAAGACACTCCCGCAATCCGGCGCATAGCGCCGCGCAACGTTTCTTTAATGTTCATAAGATTTCGCTTTCGTCGAAAAAACAATCTGGGGACAGCCGCCCTAGCCCGTCCGTCGAGCACAGTCCGACTCTTGTGTAGCGCCGGCAGCCTGCCCTGAGCTTGTCGAAGGGTCCCGCCGGCTGTCGCGAGGGCGTCTCGCCCTCGCAGTTGTAAGCTCCAATAAAAAAGCCCCGCCGCAGCGGGGCATTATTCTTCTCAAACCAAAACCAGCATCATCCCTGAATGCTGGCGGCCCTCCTGCCGATTCCCCTTACACCCCCAACTCCAGCCGCGCCATCTCGGCAATCGCCGGCATCTCCGCCGCCACCGCAATCCGAATCTTTTCATCCTCCATCATGCTCAGCGCAAACTGCACATTCTCCTGCCCTCGGTCCAAATCGTCGTCAATAATCGCAGTAAGCAAAGGCGAAGCCCCAACCACTCTCGACATCACGGGGACAATCCGTGGATACCGCGCGGCCAGCAACACCGCCGCATCCACGCCCGCCTTCAGCGAAACCGCCTGGAACAACTTGAGCCCGCCATCTACCCGATACCCAAAATCAAATTGGAACGGATCGCCCGGCTTCGTATAAGCCGCAACCGGAACCGGCTGAACAAACTTCGCAACTCCAGCCTGCTCCCACGCCTCCCGCATCTTCCCCAAAATTCTCTGCCGCCCACTAACTTCCCGTCCCCCGCCAACCCTCGCTGCCTCCAAATACATCGAAGCCATTAAGTCGATTTCAGCGAAAGGGTCCTCCGCCAAACATCCCTTCGCCGGCGAAACCTGAATCAAATTCGAGAACGAATCCCCCAACAGCCTCAGCAAAGTCTCCCGATCATGTGTGCTCATTAGTTGCCTGCGAATCTCCCGCTCCAGCGCCGCCAGCACTTCCACGTCAACCTGTGGATCCAAACACCGCACGCGCCGCCAATCTCGCGTAAAGCGCACTTCGGCGAACCCGCCTCCGCTCGCCCCAGCCTCCGTCATCACCACCCCAATATTGACAAACTCGTCCTTCACCGCGTCCGGCACATACCGCAGCAAGAAGAATTCAAGTTGTCGCTTTTCTGCCATGAATGCTCTACCCCGTGTTCCCCCGTGTACCCTGTGGTTATGGTTTCGGTTTAAGCCTGCCCTTCCCACCGCGGAAACGGTCTCCGTGTCCACTCTCCGTCATCACCAGCCCTATGTTGACGAACTCTTCCCTTGCCACATTCGGCACATACCGCAGCAGGAAGAATTCAAGTTGTCGCTTTTCAGCCATGAATGCTCTACCCCGTGTTTCCCCGTGTACTTCGTGGTTATGCCTTCGGTTAAGCCTGCGCTTCCCACCGCGGAAACGGTCTCCGCGCCGACACTCGAAACGCCTCAATCAGCTCCCGTACCATTCCCCGCCGCGCGATCAACGTCCGTACCAGTTTTTCCAACTCGTCCCACTCCCCGCCATACCACTCCGGAGGAATCTCCTCCGCCACGCTCCACACCACATCTTCCCCCATCTTCTCGATGCGCGAAAGCCACGGCTCAAACGACCCCCACCCGCTCACCCCTTCATACACTTCATTGCGCGCATACACCCCTCGCAGCGGATAATCCGGAAACGTCCACTCCCCCGCATTAAAGCAATATCCCTGATCGATGAACATCGCCGTGTACTTCCGCTCCCGCAATTTCCTCCAGAACGCTGCCTGCCGCCCATTCGCGTTCCCGGTCCATTTATCCACCACCAGCATCCCGGCAAAATCCCCGAGATTCGTCACCAGCTCAAACATCTCCGCCGGAAGATAATCGAACACCTGTCCTTTCAGCGGACTCACCGCATACTGCGACCCAAATTGTAATCCGGCCTGGCACGGGATGGTGTCATGCGCCAGCTGAATACTCAACTCCGCCGTATGCTCCACCAGCCAATCTTTGACCTCCACCACTTCCGTCTTCGGCACCGGCAATCCCGCCCGCTCTGCCAGCCTCGTTGCCAGCATCTCGTTCGTCAGCACTCGCAGGTGTTGCGGATTATTTCGAAACTTCACCACATAAAAATTTCCGTCCGAGCAGCGCATCATGTGCCCTTGCGCCCCGCCCCTCATCCGCCGCACGTGTTGGATAGCTTCCACCATAGTTCCCAGCCCATGTGGCGCAGGCACTCCTGCCCGCGAAAGCCCCGTAGGGGCGACACTCCCACGTTAAGCCCGCCATCTTACTCCAATTCCCCCCATTCCACCTGTGACAACTGACCCTACCCCAGCACCAGGCTCCCCATCCCGACAGCCGCCTTCTTCACCCCACGCCCCGCATCCTCCCGCCGCACCGCGAGCGCAATCGCCATCGCCATCACGCAATCGTCGTGCGCGCCCTCCGCCGCACCAGTACTTCCATCCGCATGCCTCACAAAGGTCCTGCACTCTTCCAGCAAGCGCGGGCTGTGAAACAGCTCTGGCTCTTCCATCAACACCGCCGCCATGTTCTCGATCATTGCCGGACGGCTCGCCGCCGACGTGAGCCATCCCAACTGGCCCTCTTTTGCAAATAGATTTCGATACTGCAAATGCTTCAGATTCTCCAGCACCGCATACCCGTGATTGTTCCTCTCCACCGCCACCAGCGCCTGTTCGTACCTCTGCCCCAACTCTGCCACTGTCGGTAGCAAGTTAAAATGTCCGGTTTTTGTAGCACGTGATATGTCCGGTTTAACAACTTAACCAGCCGTCGCCGGGGCTGTGGGAAAGTGGGAATCCCGCGCACTTTGCGGGATTTCCAAGCGGGGTGGGAAAGTCGTCTTTTTGACTTTTCCACCCCGCGTCTTTTCCACAGCCCTTTGCGCCGGCGTGATGGTCTGCGCCAGAGCCTCGCCCTGCGTGTTGAAACGTCCCAGCCGATGCGGCCCGTGGGTGAGGCTCAGCGTTCCATCCAGATGCTGATGCACCGTCACCTGGCAGCCCGCCAGCGTGGCTTTCCAGCCCACCCGCTCCAATTGCAACGCATGATTCTGAAAGCTCACCGTGTTGTCGCGATTCACCGCCCGCTCCGACTGCACCGAGAACACCAGATTCAGATCGCGGCTCCGGCAGGGCACAAAAGCGTTTCCCCGCTGCGCCGCCGCCACCTGAAAACGCCGGTTGAACTCGCCCACGTAGCGCTCGCGCAAAAACTGATTCGCCTGCTCCAGCGTTCCACATCCGGCCAGCCGCAACTCCTGCGGCAGCCGCCCCTGCCAGGTGCCGAAACTGCGTTCGCTGCGGCCCCGCGCCTGCGGCGAATACGCCGGAATCATCTGCACCCCCAACTCGTGCAACGCCCGTCCCACCTGGGTGCGACGCTGGTAGTCCACCTTGCCGCCCACTTTCGGCGTCAGCCAGAAATGGCTGCCCCGATCGCTGTACAGCGCGCAGAACACTCCCTTGCGCTCGATCACTTCCTGCAGCCCCGCCATCACCGTCACCGTCGATTCCTCTTCCACCAGTTGCGCGTAATAAATCTCGCTGGTGGCGTCGTCCAGAATCACAATCAGGTCGTACCAGCGCTCGTCCTGCAACCACTGATGACGGCTGCCGTCGATGTGCAACAGCATCCCCGGCAAAGGCCGCCGCGCACGCCGCTTGCGGTGCACTCCGCGCTTGCGCCCCCGCGCCACCAACCCCGCTCCCTGCAACGCCTGCTTCACCCACGTGTAGCTCAGCTCGATGCCATGCTCGGCTTCCAGCTTCTCGTGAAAATGCTGCACGTTCAAATCGAAATACTTCTCCCGGTAGAGCCCCAGCACCTTCTCCACCGTCGCCAGCGGCACCCGCCGGTGCGACGGCTTCCCGCGCCGCCGGTCCAACAAACCGTTATAGCCCTCTTCCTCGTAGCGCTCCCGCCAACGCCGCATGTGTCGGTCGCTGATGCCTAAAATCTCCGCCGCTTGCCACCACGTAATCTTCTTCGCCATAGCCTGCAACATCACATCTTGTACTTTCATCGCCCGCTCCACTGCGGCCCTCGAGTAGAAATCCATGCTTGCCATGGTCTCCTACCTTCGCCGCCCGAAAAGCGGACATTTCACTTGCTATCTCAACCGGACATATCATGTGCTACCGACAGCCCCAACTCTGCCACTCGCCGCGCCAACTCGTATGGCGGATAATGCCCACGCAACTCCGCGCACTGCACTCCCAGAGTTCTCTCAATCACTTGCGCGCACGCATAATCCCCATCCGATCCTCCACCCGCTGTATCCACTCCCACGATGTACTGTCTCCCTTGTTGCGGCGGAAGCCATATCGCAAGCCTGCCGTTGTCCTCCGACCCGATTTCTTTGCCCGCAAGCTGCACTGCTTTTTCGATCGCCGCCAACTCGAACACGCACTCCCCGGAAACCAGAAAACACGTCACCGGATCCTCCGCGTATTCCTGCGCCGCCAGGCTGCGCAATGTCTTCCACTGCCTCCGCCGCCATACGATCTGCTCCTCGCTTAACCCGTGCCGCTCCGCCAACTCGTTTTCTTCTGGACTCAACGCCCCGATCTCCCCCGGCTCAACAATTCCCTGGTAATTCTCGTCATACCACCAAGGAAAAAAATGCTGCGTATAACCCGTCTCCTTCGCGTGTTGCCACTCTCCGTAAAACACGCCCCACGCCCCATTCGCCGTGGATTCCAGCACAATCTCGCCGTCCGGAACCAGCGCCGCTCTCAACCCAGCCAGTGCTTCCAGTCCGCCGTGCGGCCAGCGCGACACCTCTGAGCAATGCAGATTGTGAATTGTCAGTCCCCGCCCCGCATTCCCATCCGCAGCTTCTACCCGATACTCACTGTCCAGCCGCGGAAACACAATCTGCCGCACGTTCGAAACCGATTTCACCAGCGCGCCCTCTTGCGTTTCTGGCGGCAAGTTTTCCCAGAACCGTTGCACGATCTTGAAGATTGCTTCTGCCGATTCCTGGTTGTGTGCCACCTGCACGGTAACCGTCCCCGGCCGCGTGATGGTTTGGATGAAAAACCGCGCCGCCACATACGTCGTGATTCCCAACTGGCGCGCCTTCAGCACAATGTTCTGCTTGCCGCATTTTGCCGAATACTCCCGCTGCGCTCGGTTCAAGCGCAACCATGCGCTCGCGCCGTTCTTGGGGCGAATCTTCAACAGCATCTCGATCAATAGGTCCCGTATCCTCTGTCCACCAACTCGCTGATCGAGGTACGGCCCGAATTGCTGTAGTAAACAAAGCTCGTCCCCCACCATTTGCCTTTCCGTTTCCGACCATTCAGAAATCCCAGTGTAGGGCGGACGCCCCCGTCCGCCTCTCTCCGAGGCAAGTGAGCCGATTGCAATCCGGCCGCGTGCCCCACTCTCGCCCACGCCGCGCGAGAAGCAGGGCAGACGACGCGCACTCGCCCGATCGTTTATTTCAGAATGTTCCCACTAGCCCACCGCTCCGCTTTTCCATGCAAATGAATCCGTAACCCCGCGGTCGCGTGATCCACCCCTGCGTTTCCAGTCTTAGCCGTCATAGTCGCGTTATACGAGCTCACGAACTCGCTCGCCGTCAGCGGAGGCCGTTTCTTAACCTGCTTCGCCGTCACCTCCATCGAAGCCGGCGAAGCGCTCGCCTTTACCAGCGGCACAATCGCCTCAATCGATTCCACCTCCGAAAGCAGCACCCCGATGATCGCCGTGATCTTCGCCTGCGTCGCCGCATCTTTAATGTGCAGCGCCGGCAGCAGCGCATTCAATGTCGATTGCGCCGCGCTGATCGCCGCTTGTATCTGATTCAGCAATCCTGGCTGCGCCTCCGCATCTGCCTTCTGATACGCCGCAATCAATGACTGCATCAGTTGCAAATCCGTCTCCGCCTGTGCTCCCGCATTCTGGATCGTCTGCAAATCCGCTGCCGACACGCCGTTCCCCTGCAGCGCCGCCACCAGCGTCACCAGATTCGCAGTCGCAGGAATCAATGCCGCCACAATTTGCTCCGCATCGCCGATCCATGCCGTCGAGCAAGCCGTTCCCAACATCGTCACGCACAACATCACCGCCACCATCCACTTCATCTTTCCTGGTTCTTTCATTCTTTTTCTCCTCCAATCTGGATTCTTTGCCGCAAAACAAAAGGCACGGCTCTCGCCGTGCCACAACGCGATTTAACAACCAACTTCGGGAAGGCCACAACGTTCGTGCCCTAGCGCTATCTGTGCTCCCCTCTACTGAATCACCACCGCCTTAATCCCCACCGGAACGCTATGCTCCGAAATCGCCACCGCCGTGCTCGCGCTGGTCATGTCCTGGTACTGTGTCCATTGCGAGCCCACCGTCTGGTTCGCCGTCGTGCACGAACCGTTGCTGCAACTCTGCGCCGTATCCCACATCACCAAATATGGTCTCTCCGACTTCACGATCCCGCACGACCACACCGTCCCACTCGCCGTACACGGAGCGCTCAAACTCGCCCCCGCCAGCCAGTCATAGACCTGCTGGTAAGAAGCCGTGGCCTGCGCCGGCTGCGCCACCGAATTGGCGTAGTACCACGCGATTCCGTCGACTCCCAGGCTCCAGTGCATCAGGTAGAGCCGGGGCATGACGGATTCCGCAGTATCCACGTCAAGGTCCGCGCCCCCAGAGCCCAGGGTGAAGCCCGTGCTCGAATATTGCGCCTCTCCATTCCACAAGGGCTTGGCCAACTCCGCAGGCTGCAGAATCCCTTCAATGTTCGAGATGTACCACTGCATCGCCGATTCCACGGTGCAGGGAGTTGGAGACGGGCAATTGTTTCCCAACTCGTTGCCCGGCTTCATGTGGAAGTTGACGATGTCGACCGCGGTGGCGATGGCGTTTGGCGGATTGGGGCAAGGCAACTCATAAGCGGCGATCCCCGCCGTGTTGTTGCAGTAAAGCTCGTTCTGTCCGTACTGCAGCGCCGTCGTTTTGGCGTGAGCCGAAGCCATCACGATCCGTGCGCTGGGGTCAATCGGCGTGGCCGTGCAAGCCACTGAAGGTGCCGTCGCCGTTGCCGTGAATCACGCCGCGTCCGGTAATGATGCAATTGGCATCTTCGGTCAGCCGCGCCAATTGCGCGATCGTGCCGTGAAAGAAGTGCTCGGTGTCGGGCTCGTTCCAGATCTCCCAATACTTGATGTGTTCGTGAGTTTGCAGGTAGATGGAATCGTCAACGTGAGTCGCAATCGCCGTGATCCACGCTTTCCAGATGGCGTCGGTTCCACTGCCATCGGCGTTGAGGTCGTTCGGCGGATAGCACTCTCCCGGGCCATATCCGGCGTCGGCGTGCTGGTAGGCCACGCCAGTCTGCGTTCCGGCGCTCACCGTCAGAGTCATGGTGGTGTAGGGCGATACCACGTTCGCGGCCAGGGTATGGGTGACGCTATTGATGTAAACCAGATCTCCGGCAAGGAATCCCTGAAAATTTGTGCCGCTCACGAAGGTTACAGTCGTGCCCGCCGTGTTGACCGTGCCCGACTCGTTGGAGGCGTAACTGCAACTCCAGTCGGTAGGGTTGGCGCTGGCCCACACCGGGGTGCGCGCCAGCGTGTACATGCCCTCCAACGTCCCGTGGCTGTAAGCCAGGGCGAGCGTGCTGTCGAGGTTGGTGAAATTGAATACTCCCGAAGCAGGGTTGAGAGAAGAGAATTGCAGCCCGGGCGTATCCCAGAAGCGTTGCATGGTGTAGGGAACGGTTGGCCAATTGCCGGGCTGGGTGCTGTTTTCCGAAAAGCCCCAAAGTTCCGCGGGAGCCAACTCCGTCAAACGGTCCGGATAAGGTCCCGGAGATCCGCACGCATACGGACAAACAAACGTGGTCGTTGTCTGCGCCGCGTCGATCGCCGGCAGCGCCGCTCCCATCGACCCTCCGTCCGACGCATCTTCGGCGTTCCCTGCATAAAAAGAACTGTCCACCCGCAAAGCAAAGCTGTGATAATCGGGCAGCGTAAGCGGCATTGCCGTCGCGCTCATGGCTCCCGCAAAGCCAACGCACGCCGCGCTCGAGGTTGTCCCCGAACATTGCGCCGTCGCTGGAAAATACATCGTAACCGGCGGAGTGCAACCGCTTCCCGTGCACCCCGCCGCATCCGTGTAGCCCGGATTATTTCCATACTCGGTATAGAGCGCCGCCGCCCGTCCCGGCCAAACCAGTTTGTAAGCGCTCAATGAATTCTTGTCGTAGTTGAAATTTTCCGACGCGGTTCCTTCCGAAGCTCCCACCCCCGTATTCGTCCAGCCTCCGCCCGTGACCATGATGCTGTCGCGGAACAGCGCGTCGATGGCCTGGTTCGACCCGTCGGATTTGCTCGACTGCCCCGACATCGCCGCCAGCTTGTCCGAAATCAGGCTATTGTGCGTGAACAGAATTCCATAAGGCCAGCCCAGCCGTTTGTAGAGTGTGCAAGTTTCGCCTTCCGGCACAACGTCCGGGCCCGCATTCGCATACCGGATCGTCAAACCATTCGTCGTAGTCCCCGAAGCGGCCACGGTCCCCACCAGCAAGTCGCTGTAAGTCCCAAAGATCAAGCCAAAATTTGTGTTGAAACTCGTGTCCGTGCATCCTTCAACGCCAATTGAATCTCCCACGCGAATGTCGCTTTGCGCCATGCCCGTACCCGCATAAGGCAGCCCGCCAGTTCCTCCAGGACAATCGTTCACTCCTACCGTGCTCGCGTTGCAGCCCGCCGTGAACGTCGCCACATTGCCGCTGCGCGCCATCGTGCCATATGTTCCCAATCCCCAAATCCCCGGATACGATCCGAACTGAAATCCAATTTTGTCAGCTCCACCGCATCCCGGCGAATTTCCATTCGAGATCTGGTACCAGAGATTGTTCGTGATCAGATATCCTCCGCCGCCCAGGGCCACTCCACCCTGTCCGCCTTTCGCATTCCCCGTAATCAGCATGGCCGCGCAACCGTTGCGCGCAACATTCGACGCCAGATAGAAATTCGAAATGATCGACTGATAATTCGATCCTTGCCCCGAAGAACTGTTCGACCCGTCGAGCACAATCAGCGGCCCATTCTGCCCGCCCGAAGCATCGACATTTTCAAAGATGTTTCCGTACGCCACCGACGTCTCCGTCTCCTTCGTCTCAAAAGCATTCTTGCGGAAAAGGCTGAACGTCCCCCAATTCGCACTCGCCGGCACCGGATATGTTCCCAGCCACGAGAATGGAAAAGTAAATCGGTTCCTTCCCCATTGCATGTTCTGGCACGGCGCACTCCCCGCGATGCCGTACCCCACGCTCCCAATGCCGCCGCACAGCGATCCGATCGATCCCCCTTCGATCCAGTTATGCACCACTTTCCCAGCCTGCCCGCCTTGCGAGTAGGTCACGCCGTGGCTTTCCGTTCCCGGACTCAGTATCTGGTTAATCTGGCTGTCTCCGAGCGACACATAGCGGCCGCCCAACTCAATTCCAGCTGCGATCGCATTCGACCCATATGCCAGCGACAGATAATCCCCATGAATCCAGTCCTTGCGGAAATGAATATGCGCCGGTAGTTGGGACAACGCCGTTTCCGCCCCCCCAGCTCCGACTTGGATCACCATATTCCGCGATTGGTTCCCGTGCTGCATCCGAAACTCGCCATCCTCGATCAACCAATGGTCGGGACCAGGAGCATTGCTCAATGCATGATTCGTGCACTGTGCCACCACTCCGCCCACCGGACTGCAAAACTGCAACGCCTGCGTGTTCCCCGACGTCTCCACCGTCCACATCGACTGCGCATCGTTGTAATTCTCTGTGTTGATCGCGGTGCCATTCGCCAGCGTGTACGCGCATCCCGTCGCGCAAAGTGTCACGCTCGCCCCATACGCATGCGCTTTGGTAAACGTAGCGTAGATTCCAATCTGGTTCGGCCCACTTTGTGCGGCAACAATTTCCTGATTCGCCCCAGTGTCGACCGTGTACGAGTTCCCCGGTGCCACATACCCGTTCGTCAGGGGAATCACAACTGGAATCCCTCCCGAAACCATCGCACTACTCACCGCCGCCAACGTAGTCGTATTCGCCGAGAGTGTCGTAATCCCCGTGATCACAGGCTGCGTGTTGAGATCGCCACTCGCAGTACTCGCCGCCAGACCACTTACGCAGGTTGGCCCCGAACCGTAGCACGAACTTGCCGTCAACACGGCCCCGCCCGCGCCTCCACTCAATATCGTCCAACTCGTGTTGTATCCCGTCGGCGCAAAACTGCCCCCGCTCACATACAGCCCTACCGTAAAACTCGCCGGATAAGACGTCGCGCAATTACTTCCCGCAACCAGCGTGAACGTGGCTATGCTGCCCGTCATCGACGCCGTCACGCATGAAGTTCCGCCCCCGCTTCCCGCATCCGCTTGCAGCCCTTGCGCCCCCAGCGCGTAGTACATGTTCTGCCCAGTGCAATCTGGATTCACCAACCCGATGTCGCTGGAACTCGCAAGATCATCCTGCATCCCGTGTGCGCACACGATGTTTCCATCCGGCAAGCTCGCGTCCTGCGTCGAACGCAGCACGAGAAAACTGCTCGATGTTGCCGAGTTCGTCTGTGGAATCGTCAACCCACTCGCGCTCGAATACAGTCCCGGAGGAATGTCCAGCGCGATACCCACCCCCGTCGCCGTCCGGCACGCTTCGATATCGTTAATCGCCGACTGCAACCCGCTGCTGCTTGGCGCTCCCGTCCAATAAGGAGCGTGAAACGTGCAACTCGGCGCAGGCCCACTGATCCATGTACCCGGCAACGAAAGCTCGTAACTGAACAGCGTGTCTCCCTCATGGCTGTTTACCCAGGTCTGAGGCAGCGTTACCTGCACCGCGGTCGGAGCCGCAACTGTCTCCCCGATCGTGAACTCTCCCGGCCCTGTGCTTCCGCCATACGCCGCATACCCTTCGTACACGTGCGCTCCAATCTCCCACCCAGTCCCGTACGCGTTCTGGTTCACTCCGTTAATGTCAACCGCATACGCCGCTCCCAGATTCTGTCCCGCATCCACCACTGGAGAATTCTTCGTCGGACGAAAATCCAGCCCGCCTGCCGAAGAGAATCCGCTCGTCGCCGCCAGCTTGTAGTAATAATTTCCATCCGTCCCCGTCTCCTGCGCCCCGCCCAGCAGCCAGTTCACCAGCCCCGTATTTGTCAGGATCGTCGCCCCGCTCGCTTTGAAATCCTGAATCAGATTCGTGATCTCCGTGCCTCCCACCGGATCGCTGTTCGTCAATTCGTTCACGTGCCAGAAAATTCCCCACGGAACTCCCCACACCGCCTCTTTCCACACCAGAGCCTGGATCTTCTCATTCAACGCCGTCGCTGGAATTCCCATCCACGTCGGGTTCACTCCAAAACTCGTAACGTTCTGCGCGTTGAATCCATCGGCGTACGTGTCCTTCACTCCCAAATCTTCTTTCAGCGCCCCCCGCGCCCCCGCATACGGCACGCCCGCCGTGATCCCCTGCATCGCCGTCGTTTCATATCCTCCCGGATACACATACACCGGCGTCGCCGGCAAGCCACTCAGGTTCTTCGTCATCCACTGCCGCGACAGCGTGATCTCGTCCGTCGTCAGCCGCGTTACATCCAATTGCATGGCATATACCGCGCTCTTCACGTCCACTCCGCTCACATCCGCCAGGTCCTGTGCCAGCAGTGCCGCTTCGGTATATGCCGAACATCCCGTTCCGTAAGGCCCTTGGCATGTCTGGATTTCTGTCGCCGTAAACTTGCCCGTTGCCACCAGCGCCAGTCGCAGTCCTTGGATCGTCCCCTGCGCCTGACCCTGCGCCAGGTTGTAACTCACGCTGTCGCCCGTTGCGCCCGCCACCGTAATCGTCAAAGTCTTGTTGCCGATGCTCAACGCCGCCGCCGTCCCGCTCCCCTTGTATTGAATGTCCAGCGCGTCAAGATTTGTGTAATACGTGTGCGACATCGAATGCGCAACCACGTCCCGACCCGCATTCACCCATCCCTGAAACTCTCCCACCAGTGTCTGCGCCAGCGGATATCCCACCGTGATCGCCGCCCCCACTGGAACCCCCGCCGCATCCGCCACCGGCAACACCGTCCCCGCATAATACGTATCCGCGCCAGCCGTCATTCCCGCATCGTCCACCGTCAGCGTGACCATTGCCGGATACCTCTGATACACCTGCACCGCCGGCGCCGTATCTGCCGCAATGTTCCCCGCACCCGCAGTCGGCCCTGTCCCGCTCGTCCACTCCACGTCCGTCGATCCCGCCACCGCCAGGCTCGATGCATAAAAGTGACAGTAGGAATAAGTTACGGCCCCTGTGTTGTCCACCAGCGCCCCATCCCGATTCGCATAGCCTTTGTCATTCACCATCGCGATCGCCGTCGCCGCCCCATCAAACCTGAAGCCGTCGTAATTGAGGTGCGCCTCCGAGTTGAAAATCTTGATGTCCCCCGGCCCCGGCGCGCTCTCATTCACATAAAATCCCAGCGGCTGCGTCCCTTGTGGAATCATCGAATCCGCTTCCATATTCGCGAACACCAGATGATCACTCGCTCCCTGCACATACACGCCGTACTCATCGAACCAGTTCACCAGAAAATGCTGGAACGTCAGCCACGATTTCCCATTGACATTGATCACCGGCACGTTGCTCAGCGCCATCGGCACGATCGCCGCGTTGTAATAACTTGCCGGACTCCCCACCGAATAAACGTACACATACCCGCTCGCCAGGAAAAAGTCCCACTGCGCCGTCAGGTTCGGCGACGCAGCGGCGACCTTTTGGCCCCACACCGATCCAAATAAACAAAAACTGATCGTCGTATAACTCGCCGGCAGCGGCGCCTTCCACGCATTCCCCGTCACCTGCACCCACGCCGTCGCCGGTACCGCGTAATATCCCGTCAGATTCGGCGCCGCCCCACTCCCATACGCGTCAAACGTAATCGGATTTCCCACACTCCCTGAAGAATTCGGAACCAGGCTCTCATTCCAAACATCCCCCCTCTTGAACAGAATCGAATCCCCCGCCAGAAACGTCTGCCCATTCACCTGCGCAACCGTCTGCCACGCCGCCGCCGCCGAACTCCCGCTATTAGCATCGTTCCCCGTACTCGAACTCACGTAGTAAGTAGTAGCCGAAGCCACTCCACTCCACACCATGAACACGAAGAGGATGATCTTCCGCCCGGCCTCGTACATCGCGTTCGTAGCTTTTGTCGGATCCTTCACAGCAATCTCTCCAATCTTGTTTTTCCAATAAAAAAGCCACCGGATCGAACCCGATGGCACCCAGCAAAATTTGTTTTCCTAACGCCCTCAAGCCGCAACTCTTTGCGATCTAGCGGCACTTCAGAGCCGCGTCCATCTGACATCTGATGGCTGACGGCTGACTTGGGTTCACCCCGTGATACCCCGTGTACCCCGTGGTAAAGGCCTTTGGCTTCGTCGCGCTTCGCCAAAGCCGTACAAGACCCAACCGACGGCTGACGGCTGACAGCTGACAGCTGGGCTTAATGAATTTCCCAAGCCATAATCGCAGCCTGCGTAGGATTATCCGCCGGAATCGTAATCCCACTATTCAAAGCTCCCCCCAAAGTCACGCTCTCCGGAGTCCCGCTAGTTCCCCCCACAAAGCTGAACCCGGCCGAGGTCCCGCCATAAATCTGCGCGCACGAACTCATACAACTGCTGGTAATCGCCAGATAATATTTCCCCGGCTGCAGTGTCGCGCCCGCGGTCCAATTCAATGTCTTCCATCCCGTACTCCCCGCAAACGCCGTTCCCGCCGTAGTTCCAATGTGCGCCACCACGCTCCCCGCGCTGTTCAACACTCCAACGTCATAGGTATTACTCGTGTTGTCCGCAGTCGAAACGTAATAGGTGACCTGCGTCGTGCTCAGCGGAAACGTCAGCACCGCTCCCCACAACTCCGCCTTGTTCGCCGTACTCGAGAAGCTGATCGCCGTCCCCGTAGTGTTCGTCGTGAACCACGGAATCGCGTACCCCGCGCTGCTGCTCACATTCGACCCCGGCATATCCAGAAACATCTGCACCGTCGTGCTCCCTGCGCTCGCCTGCAGCACTCGTCCTAATATCTGTGCTCCCGTCGGTCGCGTCGCCCCGGCGTCATGGCACAAAGGATAAAAACTCCCGTTCGCCGTCCCCGATGGAACGACGTAATCCCCCACCACCGTCGCGCTCCCATCGAAGCTGCAATAAGCCGATCCCGCCCGCGCCAGCGTTGCCACCCCGGACGTCCCCGCATTCGCAATCACCACTCCGATCGCTCCACTGCTCAGCGCGCTCCCCGGCTTCGCCGCGCAGCCCGCCGTCGTCAGCACCGCCAACCCGTTCACCACAGTGCCGTTCGTCGTGTCATTGCAAAGTTCATAACTCTCGCTGGCATACTTTCCCAACTCGAATCCACTCCCGCTCGCCGCATTTCCCGACACATACACGGTCCCCGGACGGAATCCGCTCCCGCTTCCCGCGCCGTTGAACGATCCCACCGTGTACGCCTGGTCCGTCCACGGCTTCAAATTTCCCGTCGCGTCCACCACCCACTTCAGTCCGTTGTTGATCCACAATCCCAACCCCGGCGCCGCGCCGGAACTCGAACTCTCGCTGCGCAACACCGCATAATTGTCCCCGGCGTCGTATCCCAGCGAAGTCCGCTGCCACGTGGAGCTGTTCGTATAAATCGAATACACATGCAGGTTCTGCGCCGTCGCCCCGTACTGCCCCACATCGCTCCCATCTTCCTGGAACAAATTCGAGAAGTAGGAACTCGTTCCCATCGTCGCCACTTGCTGCGGAGCCCCCGCATTCGCCGAGATATAAAAATTCCCGTCGTTCGAGATTCCCAGCGACGACGTCCCCGCTCCCGCCGCCACCATCGCCGCCCCCGCCACCGGAGAGTTCACCATCCACGGCCCTGCCACCATCAGTTGCCCGTTCACCGTCACGTTTCCGCTGAACGTTCCCGCTGCCGCCGCAATCCCGTTGCTCCCCGCGTAGTTCAATGTCGAACCGTTGTCCGTCAGCCCGCTGTCGCCGCTCACTGCCGTTCCATTCGCCGCATACATCGCCAGTTGCGTCGCCGTGCCCCCGTTCACCGTTCCCGCACCGCCACCTCCGCAACCTGCGCACGTCCCCGTCACCGTCAAGTTGCCATTCACCGTCACCGGCACGTTGAACGTCTTCGCCGCCGCCGTTACCCGCTCCACAAAATTCGCTCCCGTCGGAATCGCCCCTATATACGAAGAGATCGCCGTCCCCGCTCGCTCCGTCAACCCTCCAGCCTGGTCCACTCCCAGCGCCATATCCCCGGCGTCGTTCCCCGGACGCTCACCCGCCGTCGCCACCGTCTTCGCAAAATTTGAATCCTGCAAAGTCACCAGATCATTCGGAACATTCCCAATCGCCTTCCCTAAATTCAGCCGCCCCTTGCTGTTCGTCACTGGACCGTTATTCGCATTGTCCTGCTCCTGCAGAACCGTCGCGATCGTTCCCGCCCCGCCGTTGTTCGCGCTCGCCAGGCACGTAATCCATATCGGACTTCTTTGTTGGCTCACGCCCGCCGGCTGGCACTGCTCCGCCACGATCGAAACTCCCATCGTCCCTTGACTTGCCACCGCCGACACGCTCGTCCCAATCTCATCCGCAAACACCGTCGTTCCATTGATCGCCAGGCTCACCGGCCAGAACCAGAACGCTGGAGTGTACTGCTGCCCCGCCACCGTATACGTCGTCGCTGCCGCCTGCGTGTCCGTAAACGAGCACATCCCGTTCGTTCCGCACGCCCCTGAAACATTGGTCGCGATCGCAAATGCGCCCGTACTAAACGGAGCCACCGCCGCCGTCCCCGTCGTCTCCAGAATGTCCCACGTCAGCGTTCCCACACTCTGCCCCGTCACCGATTGCAACTCCACCGAAGGCCACGCCAGCGGGATGTTCACGCTCCCGCTCGCCGGATCGGCCGATCCGATAAACAACACCGGCCCATATCCCAGCGTCGAACTCCTCGGCACCACAAAATACGCTCGCTCCGCCGCCGCTAATCCTCCCGTCGCAAACACCGGAGAGTATCCGCCCAACGGAAACGTCCCCAGAATCTTCGTCCCCACTCCGCCCTGAACCACCAGCCCAGCCTGCGCGCTCCCCGCTCCGTACAGCGGATTGCTCGTCGTCCCCGTCGACTCCTGATAAACGTTTTCAAACGTCGCCGGCTGCAGCCCGCCAAAATATCGCACCCCGTACGCCGGAAATCCCTGGCACACCGAATCCGTCATCACCAGTCCGTTCCCAGCCCCGGTTGCGCAATTCACGTTGGTCAATTCGGCATCGTGGATGTACGTGATCCCGTTGTTTCCCTGATCGTTGCGCTCGTACACGAACGCCCCCATCGGAAAGTTCGCGTCGCTGCGGATCGATATGTCGCTTCGGTTCGCCGCCCCTTCAATCACCAGCGCCTGATCGTTATCGTTGACAATGCCAAAACTGAATACGTTGCTCGCCGTCGCTCCGTAATAAATATTGATGTCCTGCATCACCACGTGATCGGAATTGTCTTCAATCGCTGCATTCAGTAGCCCGCAGAATCCGAATGTCGTCCCCGCGGCGAATGTCGTATTTCCAAACGACACCTCAAAGTGTGTCGCGTTCAATCCCGCCGCCAGCACCACCCCCGCCCAGTGCTGCGTCGCTCCCGTCGCGTAATACTCGCAGTCCACCGTGTCGCCCGCCACAAACGGATGCGCGCTCGCCGTCGTCACCGTATACGTCCCCGCCGTCGCGCTCACACTCGCAACCTGTACCCCATCCACGTTCACTCCCGAAATCATGCTCAGGTTGTAGAGCTTGTGATAATTCACCGCCGGCGCGCCCTGCGTCGTCCCCACATAAATGCAGCGGTCTCGCGTGAAGCAGTTCAGTTCTGCGCCCTGCGCCTCCAGCACTCCGCCTCGCCCGCGCAAATACACCGCCGAGTAAACGTTGTACATCGTGTCCGCCGCCAGCTTCACATAAGGAGCCGTCGTTGTATTCGCCGTCGTCCCCGAATCCGCAATCCACGCGTCGTTCCACGCCTCCTGCATCCCGCTCGAAGCCGATCCAACCGTGTATCCATTCGGATGGTTATTCGCCGTTGTCACCGTCAGTTGGCAACTCCCGCTAGTCGCCCCCGGCGTACAACTTCCTCCCGTCACCGGCGCCGCTTCCGGAGTTCCAGTCCCCGAGATGTAGACCGCATAAACGTAGTAATGAATGTTGATCGGATAATGCCCCGCCAGCGTCCCCGCCGCATCAATTCCCAGTGGGCACGGATTCGCCGTCGTGCACGTCAGCGTGATCGTCAGCCCCGTCCCCGCCGTTGCGAGGTTCCCGAGACTCCCGCCGTTATCCGTATACGCCCAGTTCCAGCTCGGCATCACATAACGGATATTCGCCAGATTATTCGCCGAGAACTGTGTTCCCCCCGGCTGCGCGATATTTTGATTCGACGCCGGATTCATCGATAATCCTCCGGCCCCGCCCGCCGCGGTCGTCGGCGCATACTGGCCAGCCGCCGCTGAATACGCCAGCACCTGGCCATCCGACGGCGCTGTCGTCCCCACCGGAACGCTCTGAATCTCCGTTGCATTCGCGCTCGATCCGCATGCTCCCCAAGTCCCATTTCCAAGCAGGCAGTTCAACCCCGAAGCCACTCCCGTCCCCAACTCGCTCCGAGGCACCAAGCCGCTCACCAGGTCCGCCTTCCCGCTCCCCGCCAGATCGACATATTGTTTTGGAGCCGCTTGCAACGGCGCTGTCGGATTTCCGCTCAGCGTCACCGGACCAGTCATAGTCCCCCCCGCAGTCGGCAAAAAAGTTCCGGCCCCGACATTGGAGATCGAGGTATCGACGTACCCCTTATTCGCCACATCCCCCGTACCCACCGGCGCCGGTACACTCGGAGGCGCCACAAACGTTTTCGTCCCCGTCACCGTCTCCGCTCCCGCCAAATGGATCACCGCGCTATCGTCCGCTTTCCCCGCCAGCGCCGTATTCACGTACTCCATCGACACCGGTTGCGCCGCTGTCCCCGTTCCCGGCGTCGCCCGCACCTGCGCCAGCGTCGCCGGAGAGCTCGTCGGCACCACCCAGTATTCGGTCCTCACCTCTCCCGGCCCCAGCTGGTACACCACCACGTAATAGATTCCCGCTGGCGTCGCTGCCGCATTCGGAACCAGTTGCACGCTCAGCGCTCCATTCGCTCCCAGCGTCGCATTCACCGTGCCCGGCGCGATCGCCGCTCCACTCGCCGTCACAAATGCCGGCCACGTAATCACCAGAGTCCCTTGGGCCGCGCTACCATCCGCCTCGTAGACGGTATCTTCCACCGTTGTCAGTGCAGGCCCACTCTGCGCCCAGGCTCCCACACTCGATGCCATCACCACCGTCACCAGCGCCCAATAAAAAAGCCGCCCCATCGGGCGGCACGCCTGCAACATAATTCCTCCTCAAACCTTGGTTGTCATCCTGAACAAGCGCTTTTTGCGCAGTGAAGGATCTGGGCGTGCCGCGCGAAGCTGCCTGCCCTGAGCAAGCGCAGCGCGCCGATGGGTCGCGTTTTTTGCGACGCAACAATCGCGCGTTTGGCTCGCTTCGCTATAACTGCACCACTCAGCGATCTCCGCGACAAAAGCTCTAAAGCCTCACCCGACCAGCGGCTGTCCCCGCCCCTTAAGAAACGACTCCACACTCTCCACATAAACCTCCGCAAAATCCGCCACCGGACGCCGCTTCTCAATCAAATCCATCGCATCCTCCACCGTCCACCCCATCACTCCCAGCAGCGCCAGCGTCATCATCGGCGCCCGGTGCACTCCCGCCGCGCAATGGATATACAATTTCGTCCCATCTTCATCCAGCGCCGCCAGTCCGAACTCCACCCCGCGCTCAAACACTTCCGCCGGCTTCGACTCGAAATCGTCGTCCACCGGATTCCAGCACACTTCAATCCCCTGCGCCTTCCCCAGCGTCGTGTCATCGAACTCAATCTGCATGTCGATGATGTGCGTCACTCCCGCCCGCGCCACTTCCGCCATGTTCTCCGCATTCCAGATTCCGCCCCCGACCGCGATTCGGTCGGTCACCCACGTCATATCCATTCCCACTCTGCGTCCTGTGCTGCGGATTTTTCCATCCGCGAGATTTCTCCCGGAAAACTCTCCCCGGACCCTTCCCGGAATCGCTCCCGCCATCTCTCTCCGGCGCGATCCCACTCGCGGCGAAACCGACAGCGCCATCGCCCTGTCCATCTCTCCCGCACCAAAACTCCCGCGCTTCATTTTACGGTATCCCCTCCACACGCACCCGTCTGTTCTTCTCCGCGCCCCCCGCGGATCTTCTCCGCGTTCTCCGCGCTGAAAGGCGTCAATCTGTCGTCCCGCAAGCGACCAGGTTCGTTGTTCTTCCCACACTCCGCAACCACCGGTTCCAGTGGCAGCCCCAGCCGCATCAGCAGAGTTCCCGCCAGCGAATTCTCCGGGAACGCCTCCCCCGTAGTCGCCTCCGTCGCCGGATACAACCCGACGATTTCAAACAAATACTTCATCGCGGCCAGCCGCGCACTATTTCCATCGTCAATCAGCGTACCCACCATTCCGTTCGCCTTTTCGCCCACCAACTTGCTGATCCCTTTCCGCACCGCAACAAAATCCACCGCCAAATCCTCTTTCAACACGCCGTCGTTTTCAGTCACCCGCCCCCCCTGCTCCAATCTTGTCATTCCGAACCGCCGGGACGGCGGGTGAGGAACCTGCTGTTAGCCGCCACTCCCCCGCCGCCCGCCAAAAAACACGAAAGGCGCGCCCGAAGCGCGCCTTCCCAGTACTATTGCTTTTTCTTTTACTCTATATATCCAGAATAGCATACGGCAATGGGTAGCTGCATCACGATTTGCTGAACTTTATTCCCCACCTCTTCAGCAACTTAACTACTTTTCCACAGATTTTGCCTCTTGACAGCTTTTCGCTCCTTCCGTTTTTTCCGCCTCCGTCAGCAATCCCACTCGCAAAAACTCCTCGCTCAGCAGGTCCAGCACCTCATACAGCCTCCGCTGAACTGTGGCCCGCCCGCAATTCAGCAAGCGCGCCGCCTCCCACTGATCGTGTTCCTGCAGGATCACCCTAGCGATCAACTCCTGATCCCACTTCCGCAGCCGCCCCAGGCACATCTCCACATCCCGCACCAAAATCACTCGATCCTCGAACGTCACCGGACGGTACGCCGTCACCTTCGCCCGAAAAAATTCCCGCCCCATGATCGACGGCAATCTTCCCGTCTCCAGCGAAAACCTCATATACCGCCGCAACAGTCCCACCGTGCGGTTCCGGTACATCCAAACATCCGGATTCCGATCCGAGGCATCGCCTTCCGGCCATCCCTCATCGCAGTCCGGCCCTGCCGTAAATCTGTACGGTGGCAGTTCCACTCCCATCGCACCCGCTCCGCACTGCGGACCCTGATTGCCAACTGGCATTCCGTTTGGGACGATTCCGCCTTTCGCCGGATCCCATCCCTCCGCCTCAGCCGCGATCCATTCCACAAAGTTGCTCATTCCTCGCCTCCCGTTTCGTCTACGTCCAGATCGTCATGGCTCTCGTAGTCTTCGTACCAGTCGCTGTCGGAACCACACCCCAACTCCGGAAACAGCTGTTCCTCGTCGGGCTCATGCGAAACCGCGGGCAATTGCGCGATCGCGCTCTCGCATGCCGCGCAATACACCTGCCCTGTGCCCACTTGCCGCAGCCACAACCCGCCACAGCGTTCGCAATACTTCAACTCAAATTGCATTCTTGTTGCCGAACTCCCGTCTTCTTCTTTCATCATTCCTCCTAAAGTCTCGCGCTTTCGAATAGCCGGGCCCAGCGGCATAACAAAAAAAGCCCTGCGTCGGTCAGCCGCCCTCTCAGCGGAAACCGGACGCAGGGCTCGTTTCTCTTACGATGGCCTGCTTGGCTATTTACTTGTCGTACCCACTCCTCGAACTTCGCCTCCTCGCTTCAGCAGGCGATTTCTGCGCTACAGTTCGCTCCTACCCTCTTGCTCCAGCATCGTCCCCGAACCGTGTTGGTGGAAATATCCTTCGTCGTATCCCGATTTCAGCACCCGCCCGTTCTGCACCACCACGCTGATCCGCCCGCTGAATTTCACAGACCTCAGCAGGTGCTCCATCGCTGCCGACAGCACTTCTGCGTCCCGCATCTTCCGCCGGAATTCCCCGAAGTGCTTTTCTTCGTTGGGGTTATATCCGTTGTTCATGGCCGCCTCTCCTCGATCGATAGACTGAGTTATAGTCTGTTGGCGATCCTATAGCTGTCGAATATTGCGGGTCAAGGTCGTTATACCAATGGGGCTGTGGAAAACTCTTTTCGATTAGCGCATTGCTATAGCCCACATGCTATACTCCGAGTTATGAAATTCCGAGTTCTGCAGGAAAATCTCCGCAACACCATCTGGGAGCGCATCGAAGAAGGCGATCTCACCGGCCTCCGTCTCGCCCAGCAAACCGGCTTCAAACAGGCCCATATCTCCAACTTCCTCAATCGCAAGCGCGGCCTCAGCCTCGAGGGCATGGACCGTGTCCTCGCTGTCCAGCATCTCTCCGTTCTCGATCTCCTCGATCCTTCCGAGGTCAACAAGCGCGCTTCAATTCTGCCTCCCAGCAACGACGAGTTTCAAAACGTTCTTCTGGCCGACTCCACCGTCGCCGCTACCAACCCCATCATCACCAGCATGAACGTCAAAGAAATCGTCAAGTTCAAAAAGAGTTTTCTGAAAAAGCTCAAGGCGGAATCCGAAGGCCCTCGCGAAGATTGGGAGCGTTTCGTCGTCATCAAAGTCGATGCTCGCGAGGGGATGAGCATGTACCCGCGCCTGCTCCCCGGCGCCACGCTCCTCATCGACCGCCATTACAACTCACTCAAGCCCTACCGCAAGGGCGAGTTCAGCATGTACGCTGTCCGTAAAAACGACACCTGCACCGTCAAATACGTCGAACTAGCCGGCAATCATCTCATCCTCCGCCCCCACAACCAGGCCTATCCCATCGAAGTCATGACCATTGAAGACGGCAAGCACCCCTCCGACTACTTAGTAGGCCGCATCTGCCACATAAGCATCGAAACCTAACAGGGAAGACCGCAACGTGAGCGTGCCGGTCGGAATAAGCCGCGAAGCGGCGCAAGAATGCAGCCCACCGCGCAAGCGGTGGGTTGCGATAAGGAAATTAGTCAGAGCCCCAGCGGGGCGACAGACAGCCCACCCGAACCGATGCGCAGTTCTGTCATCCTGAACAAAACCAAGACGATCACAGGGAGTCCCGGTGCAGTCGAAGAGCCTGCCCCGAGGTTGTCGAGGGGATCCCTACTCGCACCCAACCGCCGAAGTCCAGCGAAGCCGTCCCTGGAAGAAGCACCCTACCCATTCCCCAAACTATCGAACATCTTCCACAACTTATCTCCCGTAGCCCGATAAATCACATACCCGCTGCCCGCATCGCTCGTCTCCCGGAACAGCAACTCCCCACGCCCATCTCCATCCACATCCACCGCATCAATCAGCTCCAGTTGCGGAGTCACGTCCAGATGAAATTTATCCGTCACTCCGCTATACAGCTTGCGCAGGTTGCCGTAGATATCGGTTTTCGCCACCAGCATCACGCTGTAGCTTTCCTCCGGCTCCCCCGCAGCCCCCGCCAGATGCGCCTCCGCGCTCAAGATCATCACCGGCTGGTTGTTCCCCCAAAGGTCATAGCCGCGAAACTGGACCTTCTCAAACGACGCCTGTACCGGCTTCACCGCAGCCTTGTGTCCCTTCGCCTTCACGCTCGGTGCATTCGCCGGGATCCGATTCTTTGCCAATGCACTCGCATACGCCCGCACTTCATCTCCCGCCAGTGCCAGCATCTGCTTCTGCCGATCTTCATCTTCCCCTGTCTTCCAGAAAAAATTGTACGTTCGTGGCTCCGGCCCACCCTCATCGGATATCGCCGCCACCACCCGCACCTCCGTCTCCCCACCGGCTTTCTTCTCACCTGTCGCGGCCTTCGCCGTCTCCTCTTCCACCGCCGGAGCCGCTTCCGTTGGTTTTCCTCGCCTCAGCGTCGGCCGGTAATAATTCTGATCCTGACCCTGAGGAGCCGTGTCCGACCCAGCTTTTGCCTGCGCCGCCTGATTCCCCCCCGAGTCGGAAGGTTTTCCTCCAGCTGTCCCGGACGTACCGCCGCTCGCCGTCCCGCCCGCCGCCGAACCGCTCCCGGCCGCTGGCGTAGACGCGCCCGGCTTCTCCGCCGCTCCAGTCCCCGCCCCTGAATCGCCCGCTGCCGCCGGACTCCCCGCCCCAGCCGCACTTCCCGCACTCGGAGCCGCCCCTGCTTTCGCCCCATTCCCCTTAGTCAGCCGCGGCGGTTCATCTCCCCCGCTGTTGTCCAGCCCCACCGGCACCGTCTCTGCTTTCAGACTTGTCTTGGCCGGCCCGGTTCCATTCGGGTAGTAGGCCCCCGCTCCCACCCAGGGATGCACGCTCGCCGCCTTGTAATGCCGTGCCTGGTTGATCGTGAACAGCCCCTGCGATACCCCCGCCTGCTCCGCCTCATACACCGTGCCCGGTTCCACCGCCATCGGCACCGGCTCCGCTTTGTACGCGCTGGCATCGTAAAACTTGCCCTCAACCAGTATTGCGATCGGGATCAGCATCGCCTTTCCCTCGCTGCTGAATTGCACCACCCCCACCGCCCGCGGCCCTTTCACCTTCGGTTTCTTTTTTACCTCCGGCGGCTTTTCCTCCGGAGTGTCTCCGGGCCGCTTCAGTTGCGGCATTTGCGCCGCTCCCCGCGCCACCCCCATGGCAAAAAACGCCAGAATCACCATGACGGCTGGCCCTGATCTGCGGTATAAACGCTTTCTGGACAAAACGAGTCCCGTCCACCCTGACTTCCATCGAATCGAGGCGATCTTCATGAGTGTCAATGTCAATGATAAGGCTCCTGAATTTACTTTGCAGGACGAAAACGGAAAGGAAATCTCGCTCAAAAGTTTGCGCGGCAAAGTCGTTGTGCTCTATTTCTATCCCCGCGCCGACACTCCCGGCTGCACCATCGAGGCCTGCGAGTTTCGCGACACCTACAAACAGATGCAGAAAACCGGCGCCGTGTTACTCGGCATCTCCCCCGACACCCCCGCTGCCCAGAAAAAATTCCAGGACAAATTCCATCTCCCCTTCACTCTCCTCGCCGACGCCGACAAGAAAGTCGCCATCGCCTTCGACGTGCTCAAAGAAAAAAATATGTACGGCAAAAAAGTCATGGGGATCGTCCGTACCACCTTCATCATCGGCCCCGACGGCAAAATTCAACACATCTTCCCCAAAGTAAAAGCCGAAGGCCACGCCGCAGAAGTCCTGGCCTACCTAAAAGAATCAGCCAAAGGCGCAGCCTGAGCGGAAGTCAGAAGTCAGAACGAAGAATGCAGAAGTAAGAGGTAAGAAGTAAGAATGAAGAACGAATCGTAACCAGGGATATCCAAGTTTAACCTCTGCATCCTGACCCCCGACCGCGTAGCGCCGGCATCCTGCCGGCTGTCCCGAGGGCGTCTCGCCCTCGGCCCGGCGACCACAACCGGCCTACATTTTCGATTGCTCTTTGTTGACTTCCGCCCCCGGGCAGGGATGTCCAGGTTTTAACTTCTGATTCTGACTTCTGACCTCTGCATTCTGATTCGCATTCTAGCTTCTAACTTCTGACCTCTGCCTTTTGACTTCCGCCCCCGAAATTCTGCATCCTGACCTGTGCCCCCGCCCATCTCCTCGCTCCCCCGCGCCTTTTTCCTCCGCGGCCCGCGTCTCGTCGCCCGCGCCCTGCTCGGCAAGGTCCTGGTCCGCGACGCCGGCCAACTGACCGCCCGCATCGTCGAGGTCGAAGCCTATCTCGGAGAGCGCGATCCCGCCTCTCACGCTTTTCCCGGATTAACTCCGCGCAATGCCGTCATGTTCGGTCCTCCCGGCTTCGCCTATGTCTACTTCATTTATGGAGTTCATTATTGCCTGAACGTCTCCTGCCAACGCGAGGGCCTCGCTGGCGCCGTTCTTTTCCGCGCTGCCGAACCGCTCACCGGACTCGAAGAAATGGCGCGCGCACGCGGCGTCACCGTACACGGTCCCCGCGATCTTCCCAAACTCACCAGCGGCCCCGGACGCCTCGCCGAAGCCTTCAGCATCACTCGCGCCCGCGATAACGGCTGCGATCTAACCTCGCCCGCATCCAGACTGTGGCTTGGCGATGACGGTTTTCGCTCCGGAAAAATCCTGGTCACCCCACGCATCGGCATCACCAAAGCCGCCGACGAACCCCTGCGCTACCTCCTGGCAGGAAACGCGTTCGTCTCCGGCCCGAAAGCTCGGCCTAAATCGGAAGCGTGAGGAAATGATCGCTTGAATGGTTTTTTCAAGCGTCCTTGTGTGCATCCTGGCGTTCTAACCCACAAACTTCTTCGCGTCCTTAGCGGATTTCCTTAGCGGACTTGGCGCTCAAAGGCTTTTGGTCGACCCCGGCAACCGGATTTGACAAACGGGTGTAGACTATCGCTCGGGCCAAATGCACGCGGAACCCCGTGCTGGACAAGGCATTTGCCGGAAAGACCGACAGATTAGGCTTCAAAGTTTCAACGAAAAAACTTTGAAACCTTGAGACTTTGAAACTTGAAACTACGCCGTTCAATTACCGCCCTTGCGATTCTGCTCGCCGCCCTGCCCCCGCTCTCTCGCGCCGCCGATGGTTCCGCCGTTCACTCCAGCCCTCCGGCGAATATCGTGATCGGCTTCGTTGGAGGTTTCGTCTCTCACGACAACCCCCACCATGGCCCGGTTCAGCTCGCGCAACGCATCCAGCGCAACCTTCCCCAAGATAAAAATACGTATGTCCGGATTTTTGAGAACCGCCGCAGGAAGCGCGCTTACGATACCGTCGTCCATCTTCTCGATACCGATCGCGACGGCACTCTCTCCGCCGCCGAAAAGGCTCGCGCTCACATCATTCTGTTCGGCCACAGCTGGGGAGCCGCTTCCGCCGTTCTCCTCGCTCGTGATCTCCGCCGCGAAGGCGTCCCCGTCACGCTCACCGTGCAAGTCGATAGCGTCGCCAAAATCTGGCAGAACGATTCCATCATTCCCGACAACGTCGCCGCCGCCGTAAATTTCTACCAACCCCACGGCATCATTCACGGACGCCGCCGTATCACCGCCGCCGATCCCGCCAAAACTCAAATCCTCGGCAACTTCCTCGTGGACTACAAGAAAACTCCGGTGGATTGTCCCGACGCCTCCTGGGGCGATCGCGTATTCACCCCCGGCCACATGGAAAGCGAGTGCGACCCCCACCTCTGGTCCCAAATCGAAGACCTGGTCCGCCAAAGCCTCGCAACCACCCCAGCCATCGAGTCATTGAATCATTGAATCATTGAATCAATGTCTAATTGACTCAATGACTCAATGATTCAATCCCTCAATCCAGCCCCACGTTATCAATCAACCGCGTTGCCCCCACATACGCTGCAACCGCCACCAACGCCCCCGCACTAGCCGATACAACCGGGTCTAACCCATCCCGATCGACAATCTCAAAATAATCGATTCGCACCGATTCTTCCTTCGCCAACTCCTCGCGGCCCGCACTCACCAACCTGCCCGCATCACGCTCGCCCTCTTCCCACATCCTCTTCACGCGCCTCAAAGACCGCTGTAACGCCAGCGCCTGTTTCCTCTGCTCTGCATCCAGATAAGCATTGCGCGAACTCATCGCCAGCCCGTCCGCCTCGCGCACAATCGGACACGCCACAATCTCCACTCCGAAATTCAAATCCCTGACCATCCGACGGATCACCGCCACCTGCGCCGCATCCTTCTGCCCGAAAAAAGCCGCGTCCGGTTCCACGATGTGAAACAACTTCGCCACTACCGTCGTCACGCCGCGAAAATGTCCCGGCCGCGAACGCCCGTCCAGCTTCCCGCCCAGCCCCTCCACCGTCACCCACGTCACCGCTCCCGCCGGATACATTTCCTCCGCCTCCGGCGCAAACAGCAACTCCACTCCCTCTTTTTCCAGCAACTCCCGGTCCCGCTCGAAGCTCCGCGGATATTTCACCAAATCCTCATTCGGACCAAACTGCGTGGGATTTACGAATATCGACGCTGCCACCACGTCGCACGAAGCCCGTGCCGCTCGCACCAAAGATAAGTGTCCTTCATGCAGCGCTCCCATCGTCGGAACAAACCCCAGTCGCTTGCCCCCGCCCCGCGCCGCGCGGCACGCCCCCCGCATCTCCTCGATGGTCTTACAGATTTTCATGATGTCGGAGTATTGAAATCTTCATCGGAGTGGAGTCAGCCGTCACCGCAACTGCATCCACGAATTGCGTACACGACCACCAAAAAAGGTGCCCCATGTTTCGCGAAGTTTGCGAAACGTGGGAACCACGGCCCCATCCCCCTTAGGGTTTACCTGATCCCAAACAAAAATATGTGGGGACAGCCGCCGTCGGCTGTCCATCGAGCAGCTCGATCGTTTTTCTCTCGCTCTTCTCCACAAGGTGAAACCCGAAACTCCCTCACTGCGTAGGAACCCAACTGATCACAACCCCCGCCCCTCGCAAATCCCCCTCAACAATTCCCCGGCTTCTTCGAATCGCAACCTTCTCCGCATCCGTCGCCGCACCTTTCTCCTCCACCAGAATCGCCACCGCCCGCCCGTAAGGCCACGCCGACGCCGGCACCTGCGCCAGCGCAGTCAAAACTTGTTCCGGTTTCAGAATCTGTTCTTCATTGGCGGCGGCGCTGCTGAGCAATGCCACCGCATCCGGTCGAATCACCAGATAAGGATTGCTCCATTGCCTCGCGCCTTGCAGGGAAGGGAACTTCGCAGGATCGGCAACCGGCAGCGCCCGCAGCAGGCTAGCCGCATCGGGCGGCGGCGGCACGCTCTGTCGCGAACAGGCCGCCAGAGAGAAACTCACCATCAACAAAAATCCAAGTCCGGATGCAGCGCACCCTCGTGCACCGCCCCGAGCCGCGCACCAACTCACCGCGCCACCATCGGAATGTCCGTCTTCACCGCCCAAACCAGCGCCACCACCCACCCAATCATCGTCCAGCCCAGCAGGAAGTTCAGCAGAATGATCCCCACAATGTCCCGCTTGCTGCGCGCCAGCGCAATAATCGACGGCAAAAAATACATCACGAACCCAACCCCAAAAAACGGAAGAAAAAATCCAGGCAGGAAATGCAGCATAGCAACCTCCACAAAATAGCCTAGCACTTTTTGCAGCACCCAGTTAGCTCTGGGCGCTGAGCACTAGGTACTAGGTACTAAGTACTCGGGACTCGGGACTCGAATTAGCCCCTGCCCTACCGCATCGCCCGCTTCCGCACCAGCACCGTCTCCAACCCCGCCCGCGTCTCCTTCGGCAGATGGTACGACTCTTCATCCGACGGATACTGCATCGACTTCACATCCGCCGCAAACGCCCTCACGCTCTTCGAGATCAACTCAGCCGCATCGCCATAACGCCGCACAAACTTCGCCGGCGGCGCAAACGTCAGGTTCACCACGTCGTGGAACACCAGCACCTGCCCATCGCATTCCGGACCCGCTCCAATCCCGATCGTCGGCGCACTTACTTCCGCCGTAATCATCGCCGCCACTTCCCGCGGAATCCCCTCCAGCACAATGCACGCCGCCCCCGCCCGGTCCAGCGCCACCGCATCGCGCATCAGTTGCTCGATCGCTCCCAGATTTTTCCCCTGCACCTTGTAGCCGCCCATCACATTCACCGACTGCGGCGTCAGCCCGATATGCCCGCACACTGGAATCTCTGCGTCGATGATTCGCCGAATCAGATCCGAGCGTTTCTCCCCGCCTTCAATCTTCACCACCTCCGCCCCGCCTTCTTTCACAAAGCGCGTCGCGTTTCGCAGCGCCTCATCGGCGTCCACGTGATAGGACCCATACGGCATGTCCGCCAGCAGCAGCGCCCGCTTCACACCCCTCCGCACCGCCTTCACATGGTGCAGCATCTCGTCCATCGTGACCGAGAGCGTGTTCTCATAACCAAGCATGGCCTGCGCCAGCGAATCCCCCACCAGAATCATTTCGATTCCAGCTTCGTCCACAAGCCGCGCCGTAGCGTAGTCGTAGGCCGTCAGGCAAGTAATGGGTTCGTGTCGGAGTTTCCGTTCCCGCAGGGAACCGGTCGTAATCTTGGGCTGCGATCCGTCCAGCGGCCGCCCGCCCATCGGCGTGAGACTCATCTTTTCCTCCAGTGCCCCTCCGGCTCGGCCGGATAGAGCCTGTACGCATCTTGGTGGATGCTAGGACGTATTGTAGCCCGAAATCCGCCGTTGGTCGATGGTCGTTTGTCGTTGGCCTGCCGTCACCAGCAGGCTGCGAAAAAACGTCGGTTCGAAGCCTAAACTTCTTGGCCATCCCCCACTAGTAAGTTCTGTCATCCTGGCGCAGTCGAAGGATCCCTACCCACGCCCAGTGCGGGCGCTATGGGGAAGCTGAACGAGTTCCGCAATGCCTGGCTGGTAACGGCTGACCCAGAGTTTTCCAAGGTTGGCCAGACGCTTTCCATCGATTCGCTGCCGCGGCATGAAAACTAAGAAACTCGGGCTCCATTCCGGCACCGTCGTCGAGTGGAGCAGAGGGAAGGGAAGAATTGTGCTAACTCCTTTACCACGTTCCAAATCCAGAAAGGTCAGCCGCCCTTCCAAGACTTAGGCCAACGACCAACGACTATCGACCAACCACGCTTTTCAGGCCCCCACCGCCTCCTGCCCACCCAGCGGCAAGAAATACTGCGTCCCCTTGATCGGCTCCGTCACTTTGCGCAGCAACTCCTGCAAGTCCTCGTTGCGATCCACGAAATCAATGTCCGAAGTATTCACGATCAACAAATCCGACGACGTGTAATGAAAAAAGAAGTGTTCATACGCCTTCACCACTTCTTCCAGATACTCGTCGCTGACGGCGCGTTCGTTGGCGGCATTCTTTTTCCGTAACCGCTTCTTCAGCACCTCGGGTGTCGCTTGCAAATAGATAACGAGATCCGGCGTGGGCAGCTTTTCGCGGAAGAGGGTGTAGTAGCGGTTGTAGGTGTCGAGTTCCTGGTCGGTCAGGTTGAGGCACGCGAAGAGTTTGTCTTTTTCGATGATGTAATCCGCCACCACCGTCTTCTGCGACCTCGGACCCAGATCGAGCGCCTGCAACTGCTCGAAGCGCTGCACCAGAAAGGTAAACTGCGCCTGAAACGCCGCTCCCCGCTTGCCTTCGTAAAAATCTCCGAGGAAGGGATTGATCTCCGGCTCGATCACGCGCTGCGCATTCAGGCGCTCCGCCAGGATGCGCGCCAGCGTGCTTTTGCCGACTCGAATCGGTCCTTCCACCGCAATGTATCGGGGCAGCTCGAAAAGGTTAGCCATGAACTTGCAACAATCCGGAAATGGCAGGATAGCTCGGATCACGACGACTGGCAATTGAGGGATGAGTTAACAGGGCGAAGGCACAGGTCAGAAGTCAAAATGCAGAAGTAATCACCCCAGATTGAGGTGGGCTAGGTTTTACTTCTGCATTTTGAATTCTGACTTCTGCCTTGCATTTACAATCCCCACATGCTCGCCTACCTCATCTCCGGCGCCGCTGCCGCATCCGCCGTCGCCGCCGGATACCAGTCCATGGCCCCCACCGGACAATGGTATGGCCGCACGTTCACTGGCCTTCCCCCCACTTCGCGCCAACTCGCCCTAACCTACGACGACGGCCCCAACGATCCGCACACGCTTCGTCTCCTCGACGTCCTCGCCCGTCACAGCGTCCACGCAACTTTTTTTCTAATCGGACGCTACGTCGAGCAGCATCCTGGAATCGTCCGCGAGATTGCCCACGCCGGCCACACGATCGGGAACCACACCTTCACGCATCCTCTGCTCACGTTCAAAAGCGAAACAGAGATTCGTCGGGAACTCTCGCAATGCCGTGCCGCGTTGCAGGATGCGGTTGGCGAGCACTCAAATCTTTTTCGCCCGCCCTTCGGTGGACGCCGCCCGGCGGTTCTGCGCGTAGCCCGCGAACTAGGCCTCGAACCGATCATGTGGAACGTAACCGGCTACGACTGGAACGCCCCGCCAGCAGAGGCAATCGAACGCAAAGTCGCAAAGCAAATTCGTGGCGGCGACGTAATCCTCCTCCACGATGGCGGTCACAAACAGTTTGGTGCCGACCGCTCCCAAACCGTCCTGGCCACTCATAACCTCCTCAAGCGCTACAAAGCCGAAGGCTATGAATTTGTCCCAATCCCCCAAATGCGGACGAAGTTATCCACCAGCGACCACTCATCGCAGTCAAATAGCTAGGATTGCCCACCAGAACTAAAGAGGATTTGTCTTCTCGGCGCTCTCCGCGGCATTTCTCCGCGACCTCCGCGGTCTAAAGCTTTCCCTAAGAAAGCGCCCCAAACGCCCCCTTCGCCGCCGCCACCGTCCGCGATACATCTTCCTCCGTATGCGTCGCCCCCAAGAACGCCGCCTCATACTGCGATGGCGGCAAATACACTCCGCTGTCGAGCATCGCCCGAAAGAATTTTCCAAACGCCTTCGTATCCGACTTCGATGCCGAATCCCAATCCGTCACCGGCCCTTCAGTGAAGAACCACGTAAACATCGATCCCACGCGGTTGTAGCAAAGCGGCACGCTTGCTTCTTTCGCCGCCGCCCCCACTCCCTCCACCAACTTCCCGCTCAGCGTATCGATCCGCGAATAGATTTCTTTTTTCCCATCGCGCAAATGTTTCAACATCGCGCATCCCGCCGCCATCGCCAGCGGATTCCCTGACAAAGTCCCCGCCTGGTACATCGGCCCCAGCGGCGCCACCAGATTCATCATCTCGCTCGACCCGCCATACGCCCCCACCGGCAATCCTCCGCCAATAATCTTCCCCATCGTCGTCACGTCTGGACGGATGTTGTAAAGTTCCTGCGCTCCCCCGTAAGCCACGCGAAATCCCGTCATCACCTCATCGAAAATCAGTACCGATTTTTCCCGCTCCGTTATCATCCGCAACGCCACCAGATAATCGTCCGCCGCCGGAACGCATCCCATATTTCCCACGATCGGTTCCACGATCACGCACGCAATCTGATGCTTGAACTTCTGGAACGCATATTCCACCGCCTTCACGTTATTGAACGGCAGCGCCAGCGTGAATTGCGTGAACTCCTCCGGAACCCCCGCCGATCCCGGAATCCCCAGCGTCGCCACTCCCGACCCCGCCTTCACCAGCAGGGAATCGGAGTGCCCGTGATAACACCCCTCAAACTTCACAATATATTTTCGTTTCGTATATGCGCGCGCCAGCCGGATCGCCGACATCGTCGCTTCCGTCCCCGAACTCACGAACCGCACTTTCTCCATCGATGGAAACGCCGCCAGCACCAGCTCCGCCAGATCCGCCTCCGACGGCGTCGACGCTCCAAAGCTCGTTCCATTGCACGCCGCGCTGACGATCGCATCCAGCACGTCCGGCGCAGCATGGCCCAGAATCAGCGGCCCCCACGATCCCACGTAATCGATGTATTCGTTTTCGTCGGCATCCCACGTGTGCGACCCTTTCCCCCGCACGATAAACGGAGGATCGCCTCCCACCGAGCCAAACGCCCGCACTGGCGAATTCACTCCGCCGGGAATCATGCTTTCGGCGCGTTGCTGCAGACGCCGCGACTGCTCCACTTTTCGAGACGTGATAGACGGCATAACGCTCCAGATCGCCACAATTCAACCACTGATTTCGCGCAAGCGAATACTATAGCAGCGCACCGCCCCACAAATTAACCAGATATTCACCTTTTCGCCATCTTCGTGCAACATCGCCCCAGTAGCCTCATCTCATCACGTTGCCCTTCTAACCGGGAGGGTTTCGAGGACAGCTTCGGGGGCTCCGAGCTGTCCTTTTTACTTTCCCCCATTTGTATGTTCCCGCAGAGCTGTTTCGGCCTGTTACGCGCCTTCCCCAACACTCTGGGTCCTCGAAGTTAACTATAGTTAACTCGCTGTGATATAGTTCCGTAACCACCGCTGCCATCGTAATCATGAAATTGGAATTTGTTTTCAAAATCGCTCTGGGAACTCACGCGCCCTATCGTTCTGTTCCTCCCTGCCTGGTGCTGCTGCTGATTGCCTTCGCATGCTTTGCCCCTGCCCGCGCCCAGCAGCCCGACGTCCCTTCCGCGCCACAGGCCGCCTCCGCGCAATCGCCGGACGCCGCCACTGCCGCCGCCGCGCCCGCAGACGATGATCCCGAACCGATGCTTCCCCATTTCAAAGACTCGCGCTTCTGGCTCTCCGGTCAGGCCAACTTCATCTTTCAGACTCATCCTCCGTTCCACGCGCCTTATAGCGGCACGAACAGTCTCAGCCCCAACTACGAGAAGGCCACGTCCCGCGTCATGACGCTTTACACCGGCGTCCGCCTCAACAATTCCACCGAAATCCTCATCGACATCGAAGAGGCCGGAGGAGCCGCGCTCAGCACCGGTCTCGGCCTGGCCGGCAACACCGATCTCGACATCGTGCGCAATCCCAGCCTGAGCAAAGCTCCGTATCTCGGCCGTGGCATGATTCACAAGGTTTTTGCCTTGAGCAAAGACAAAGTCGAAAACCAGCGCAGCTTCCTTTCTCTCTTCGACCAACTCCCGCGCCGCCGCCTCGAACTCCGCTTCGGCAAATTCAGCATGCCCGATTTTTTCGACATCAATTCCGTCGGCTCCGACACTCATCTTCAATTCATCAACTGGACCACCGACAACAACGGTGCCTACGACTATGCCGCCGACACCCGCGGTTACACCGTCGGCCTGACCGCCGATTTCGAAGACCGCAACTGGGGATTCCGTTTCGCCGAGGTCTTGATGCCGAAAGTGGCGAACGGAATTGATCTGGTGTGGAAGCCCTGGCAAGCCCACGCGGAAAACTTCGAGTACGAATTGCGCCACGGCTTGATCCCAAAAAAAACCGGCACAGTCCGGCTCCTGGCCTATACCAACTACGCCAACATGGGCATCTACCGCGAAGCCGTCGCCAATTTCGCAGCCGGCCTCACGCCCGTCCCCGAGATCGCCGACCATCCCTGGCACATCACCCGCAAGTATGGATTCGGTATCAACCTCGAGCAGAACCTCACCCACTACCTCACCGCATTCGCTCGCTTTGGCTGGGACAACGGCAAGACCGAATCTTTCGCCTACACCGAAGTCGATCAAACTTTCGCCGAAGGCGTCGGCGCTAACGGCGCATGGTGGCATCGCAAACATGATCGCGCCGGCATCGCCTTCGTCAGCAACGCCATCTGCAAAGACCACCAAACCTATCTTGCCGATGGCGGACTCGGCTTCCTCCTCGGCGACGGAAAACTAAACTACGGCCGCGAAAATATCCTCGAGTCCTATTACACCGTCCACCTCTGGCGCGGCATCTACCTCGCGCCCGGCGTCCAACACATCGAAAATCCCGGCTACAACCGCGACCGCGGCCCAGTCGTAGTCCCCAGCTTCCGCGCCCACGTAGAGTTCTGAAGATATCCCGCAGAGCGATGCTCATGTGGAGACAGCCGCCCTCGGCTGTCCCGCCACTGCCGCCGGAGTTTCCGCCTCTTTGCGTTAGGAAAAAGGACCGCTTGTCGTGCTGAGCGAAGTCGGGACGACCGAAGGGAGTCCCGGCGCAGTCGAAGCATCCCTACCCCCTGAACAACTCCCTAAGCGAGGCTCAAAGGAACCGAAACCAGGGTGGCCGCATCGAACTCGCTGAGTCGCGCCAACTCTGGCGTTCCTTCTGAATGTGTCGAGAAGAATAGGGCTTGCGAGCGATTCCCCGCACGGCTGCCCGGTAGGAGTCTGGTTTCCGCAGCACCACCGCGCTCTTGCCGCGCACCACTACCAAGACTTTATCGCCGGCTTTTAGACCGAGCGCCTGCCGCGCCTCCCGGGGAATTACGATTTGGTTCCTGGAAGCAATGGTGGCCTGTTCCATGCTTTACATTCTGACATAAGGCAAAGTGCTCGCGACTTTCATCATTTCTCCACCTTCACACCCTTCCAGAACGCCACATACCCCTGAATCTGTTTCGCCGCATCCTTCGGCTCCGGATAAAACCACGCCGCCCCCGCATTCCGTTTCCCATGGACCTCCACATCGTAATAACTCGCCGTACCCTTCCACGAACACACCGTATGCGCCTCGCTCGCCTTGAAATATTCCTTGTGAATCGCCTCCGGAGGAAAATACTGATTCCCCTCCACCTCCACCGTCGCATCACTTTCAGCCAGCACCGCGCCTTCCCACATTGCTTTTGCCATAATGCCCATATAGATTCGTAACATCTTCCGTGGGTTCAGAAGGGTGGCCAGAAGGTTAGAAAGATGCCAGAGACGTCAACTCAAACCCATTTCAACGGACACTCCATGGTGGGCGCCCTTCAGCGCGTGATGGTGTATTCGCCGCGCAGTGCCGGATGGAATCGTCCCGAATCCTCAGCCCGCTGGCGTGAACTCGGTTTCCGCCACGCTCCCGCTTTCGAGCAAGCGCAAGCGCAGCACGATGTCCTCTGCCGTCAACTCGCGACCGCCGGTGCGGAAGTCATCGAGCTCAGCCCCTCGAATGAACTCTCCCTCGACGCCGTTTACGCTCACGATGCCTCTCTCCCCACCGACCACGGCCTGATCGTGATGCGCCCCGGCAAATCCAATCGCGTCCCCGAAGGCCCGCGCCACGCGGCGTTCTGCGAGACCATCGACATTCCAACTCTCGGCTTCATCAACCCTCCCGGCACCACCGAAGCCGGAGACATTCTCTGGCTCGATTCCAAAACTCTCCTCATCGGCCACGGATACCGCACCAACGCCGCCGGCATCGAACAAATTCGCAATCTTCTCGCGCCCCATGGCGTCCAGGTCCTCTCCGCCCCACTGCCCCACGGCGCCGGCCCCTCCGAGTGCCTCCATCTCATGTCGCTGATCAGCCTCCTCGACGAACATACCGCGCTAGTCGATCTCCCCTGGCTCGCTGTCGAAACCGTCGAACTCCTCCAATCCCGCGGATTCCAATTCATCGAAATCGATCCCTCGGAACGCGACACGCTAGCCTGCAACGTCCTCGCCCTAGGCCACAACCGCCTACTCGCGCTCGAAGAAAATCCGCGGACGAACGCCCGTCTCCGCGAAGCCGGATTCGACCTCCGCACCTTCCCCGGCACCGAACTCTGCATAAACGGCAGCGGCGGCCCGACGTGTCTAACGCGACCCCTTTTGCGGGGATAATCAAGGATCGGATGCGGAGCGAGAACCATGCGCTGAACAGGGCCATGCGTTAGCCGGAAGTTCTGTCATCCAGAGCGGAGCCGGGATGACCGAAGGGAGTCCCGGCGCAGTCGAAGGGTCCCTACCCACGCCCTAGTGCGGGTGCTGTCAGGAAGCTAGAACGAGTTCCGAAGAGTCTGCTTCTGGAGAGCGCAGCCGAAGGGTTCGCCGAGCGCAGCGAGGCCACCCCTCCTCA
This sequence comes from uncultured Acidobacteriaceae bacterium, assembly GCA_963715875.1. Classification (GTDB taxonomy): domain Bacteria; phylum Acidobacteriota; class Terriglobia; order Terriglobales; family Acidobacteriaceae; genus Sulfotelmatobacter. The sequence goes on from OY970281.1 coordinate 1,163,043, forward strand.
ACTCTCACCACCTCTCACTCCTGCTAAAATATCCCTGCATGCTTCTTCCCTTCGTCCGCGAACTCTTCACGGACGTAGAATCGCTTCCCGCCTTCGTGCGTGTAGCCTCCCACCTTAAGGAGGGCACGGGGCGCATTCGTGTCTCCGGCCTCACCCCCACCGCGAAAGCCTTGCTGCTCGTGCTGTTTCAGCGTACTGCCGCGCGCCCGCTCATCTTCGTCGTCAACGACAACCGCGCCGCCGAAGACTTCCTTCCCGTCCTGCGCGGCTTCTGCGAACTCACCGGCGCCTGCGATCCGGATTCAGTCATCTCGCTTCCCGCCCGCGACGTGCTTCCATTCCAGAATCTTTCGCCACATCCTGAGCTTCAGGAAGAACGCGCCACCGCTCTCTGGAAAATTTCCACCGGCGCAGCTTCCATCGTGATCTCTCCCGTCGCTGCCACCGCCATCCGCCTGCGCTCCAGCGATTATTACGTCAATCTGGCGCGCACCATCCGCCGCGGAGAGTCCTTCGACCTCGAGTCTCTGCTCGCGCACCTCAATACCGTCGGCTATACTTCCACCGACGTCGTCGAAATGCCCGGCCAGTACGCCGTTCGCGGTGGCATCCTCGACGTTTACTCCCCCGAAGCCGATCGCCCTCTGCGCATCGAATTCTTCGGAGACGAGGCTGACTCCATCCGCAAATTTGACCCCGCCTCGCAGCGTTCCTCAAATCCCGTCGATGAAGCTCTGCTGCTGCCGCTCACCGAGACTCCGGTCAACGAACAATTGCTCGCCGCGATTCACACTCGCCTCAGCGGCAAGCGCATCACGGGCAACGAAGAAATTATCGAAGCCGCAGTTCGCGCCGGAGGCGTCAACGTCTTCCCCGGATGGGAGTTTTACTCTCCCGTCGCCGGAGCCGACAGCACCGTCTTCGATCTCATTCCGCGCGCCGCGGTCCTGCTCGACGAAACCGACCAACTCCGTCAGGAATTCGACCGCTTCTGGACTCGCGTCGCCGAAGCCCACGAGCGCAGCGGCGTTGGCAACTTAGTTCGCCCTGAAGATCTCTACCTCCCGCCCGACGCATGGTGGCGGAAAACCGCCACCCTTCCCGGCGCAGACATCGAACATCTCGGCATCACCCAAAGCCTCGAAGAGAACGCGGTCGAGTTCCTCACCCAGCCCTCGCCCCGCTTCCACGGCGCCGTTCCCGCCATGCTCGAAGATGTTCAAAAACTCACTCGCGAAGGCAAGCGCGTCCTCCTCGCCGTCCCCAACATCGGAGAAGTCGAGCGCCTCGCCGACGTCTTCACCGAATACAATGTCTCGTTCAAACTCGGCAGCCGCACCCGCGGCGGCGAAAGCTACGCCGACGAAACCAGTTACTTTGCCGGAGAAGTCTTCACCACCACGCTCGCCACTGCTTACGTCCCCGACGGCGTTCTGCTCCCTCAAGCCAATCTCGCCGTTTTCGGCTCTCGCGATCTCTTCGACGAATCCGACACCGTCGCCACGCGCCCCCAACGCTCCAAATCCAAAGTCTCCGCCTTCCTCTCCGACTTTCGCGATCTTCAAGTCGGAGACTACGTCGTCCACGTCGAACACGGCATCGGCCAATATCAGGGACTGAAAGAAATTAATCACGGCGACGGTCCCGCCGAATTCATGCTGCTCGAATTTGCCGAAGCCGCGCGCCTCTACGTCCCGCTCACCCGCCTCGATCTCGTCCAGAAATACCGCTCCTCCGAAGGTGTCAAGCCAGCGCTGAGTCATCTCGGCACGCAATCCTGGTCGAAGACCAAAGCTCGCGTCCGCAAGGCCATGAAAGACATGGCCGACGAACTCCTCAAGCTCTACGCCGAGCGCAAAACCGCCGTCGGACACGCCTTCCCCCCGGGCAATGAATGGTTCCGCGAGTTCGAAGACGCCTTCGAGTTCAACGAAACCGAGGATCAGGCCCACGCCATCAAAGACGTTATTCGCGACATGGAATCTTCCCAGCCCATGGACCGTCTGCTCTGCGGCGACGTCGGCTACGGCAAGACTGAAGTCGCCATGCGCGCCGCTTTCAAAGCCATCGCCGATAACAAACAGGTCGCCGTGCTCGCCCCCACCACCGTCCTCGCCTTCCAGCACTTCGAAACCTTCAAGCAGCGTTTCGCCCCGTTCCCCGTCACCATCGAAATGATCAGCCGCTTCCGCAACGCCAAACAGCAAAAAGAAATTCTGCAGAAAACCGAAGCCGGCAAAATCGATGTCCTCATCGGCACCCACCGCATCCTCTCCAAAGACATCAAATTTTCCGACCTCGGCCTCCTCATCGTCGACGAAGAACAGCGCTTCGGCGTCCGCCACAAAGAGCGCATCAAGCAAATGCGCAAGCAGGTGGACGTGCTCACCATGTCGGCCACGCCCATTCCGCGCACCCTGCACATGTCCCTCGTCGGACTCCGCGACATGAGCGTCATCGAAACTCCGCCCAAAGATCGCATGGCGATTCAAACTGTAGTCGCCAATTGGGACGAAAAATTAATCCAATCCGCCATCGAACAGGAACTCGAACGCGGCGGCCAGGTCTACTTCGTCCACAACCGCGTCGACACCATCTGGGAAATTGCCGCGAAAATCCAGGCGCTCGTTCCCCCCGCGCGCATCATCGTCGGCCACGGACAAATGTCGGAAGGCGAACTCGAAAAAGTGATGCTGAAATTCATGCACCACGAAGCCGACATTCTGGTTTCGACCACAATCATCGAGAACGGCCTCGACATCCCGCTCTGCAACACGATTCTCATCAATCGCGCCGACCGCCTCGGCCTCTCCGAGCTTTACCAGCTTCGCGGACGCGTCGGCCGCTCCAATCGCCGCGCCTACGCCTATCTCATGCTGCCCCCGGAAGTCGAACTCACACCCATCGCCCGCCGCCGCCTCGCCGCCCTCAAAGAATTTTCCGATCTCGGCGCCGGATTCAAAATCGCCGCCCTCGATCTCGAACTTCGCGGCGCCGGCAACATGCTCGGTGGCGAGCAGAGCGGACACATCGAAGCCATCGGCTTCGAACTTTACACACAGATGCTGGAACGCGCGGTAAGGGAAATGAAGGGCGAAGCCGCCCCCGACGAAGCCGAAACCCAGCTCAATCTCGGCCTCAATATTCGCATCCCCGCGGACTACGTCCCCGAAGAAAATCAGCGCCTGCAAATGTACAAACGCGTAGCCCGCGTTGAAACCGAATCGCAACTCACCGACGTCGCCGCCGAACTGCAAGACCGCTACGGCCCGCCCCCGCCCGCCGTCCGCAACCTGCTCGACTACGCCTCCCTCAAGCTTCTATGCATGAAAGTCGGAGTCAACGCCATCGAGCGCAAACGCGACTTCGTAACTCTGAAATTCCAGCAGAACGCGGCGGTTGATCCCGAGCAGTTGGCGCGCTTTGTCTCTAGCCAGCGCGGCACGCAGTTCACGCCAGATGGCATGTTGAAATTTGCCTTGAAAGCCACAGCAGCCGAAGAAGTCCTCCGAGCCCTCCGCACAGTATTGGAGCAACTAGCCACCGCGGAAACCACATCAGAAGTTTCAAGAAACTAAGCCTTACCCTGTGATACCCCGTGTCCCCCGTGGTAAAGATTTTAGAAGTCCTAAGGTAAAATCGCAGCATGCCCATGAAAGTCCGCAAAGCCGTTTTCCCCGCAGCCGGCCTCGGTACCCGCTTCCTCCCCGCAACCAAAGCCCAACCCAAAGAAATGCTTCCGCTGGTCGACAAGCCCATCATCCAGTACGGAGTCGAAGAAGCCATGGCCTCCGGCTGCGACCAGATCCTCATCATCACCGGACGCGGCAAGCAATCCATCGAAGACCACTTCGACGTCAGCTACGAACTCGAACGCATGCTCGAGGATCGCAAGAAGCTTGACCTGCTCAAGATCGTCCGCTCCATCTCCGACATGATGCACGTAGCCTACGTCCGCCAGAAAGAAGCGCTCGGCCTTGGACACGCCGTGCTGATGGCCCGCGAACTCGTCGGCAACGAACCGTTCGCCGTCCTCCTCGCCGATGACGTCATCGACGCCGAGGTCCCGTGTCTCAAGCAGATGGTCGATGTTTTCAATCAGACGCAGTGTTCGGTGATCGCCACGCAGGTGGTCGAAGGCAAGATGATTTCTTCCTACGGAGTGCTCGACGTGAAGCCGGCCGACAAAACTCTCGGCGGCCGCGTCTTCGAAATCAAGAACATGGTGGAGAAACCGAAAGCCGAAGACGCACCCTCCAACCTCGCCATCACCGGCCGCTACATCCTCACTCCCGCTATCTTCGACTGCCTCGCCAACACCAAGACCGGCGCCGGAGGCGAGCTCCAGCTAACCGACGGCATGCGCCTGCTGCTGAAGAAAGAAAAAATGTACGGCTACGTCTACGAAGGAAAGCGCCACGACACGGGCGACAAGCTGGGATTTCTGAAAGCCACAGTAGAATTCGCCCTGAAACGCGAAGACCTGGGCGCCCCCTTCCGCGACTATTTGAAGGGACTCAATCTCTAACCAGATTTGTCATTCTGAGCGCCGGGCGAGCGATAGCGAGCACAAGTCGAAGAATCCCTATCACCCCGCCACCAGCCGAGCAATTCCGGAAGGCAGCCCGCATTCAAACCAGCCATTCCGAGCAGCGACAAAGTGTGTACTCAAAACCCGTCATTCGGAACAGCGACAGCGCGTGTATCAAAACTTGTCATTCCGAGGAGCGACAGCGACGAGGGACCCGCTTTCCCCTCCCACAGTCGAGCATCCTGCATGACCCGGGTCGTCACGCCCCTCTCAACTTCTTCGACTTCTCCTCGACCCCCCGCGCCAATTTCTCCTTATGCCCCACCAGCTTCTTAGCCACCCCAGCGTCCCCCAGCCCAATCATCTGCGCCGCCAGAATCCCCGCGTTGGTCGCCCCCGGCTTTCCAATCGCCACCGTCGCCACCGGAATCCCCGCCGGCATCTGCACCGTAGCCAGCAGGGAATCGAGCCCGTTCAGCGACGTCGCAGGAATCGGCACCCCAATCACCGGCAGCGTAGTGTGCGCCGCGATCACGCCCGCCAGATGCGCCGCCCCGCCTGCTCCCGCAATAATCACCTGAATCCCGCGCCCCGCAGCCTTCCGCGCATAATCCGCCGTCCGGTCCGGAGACCGGTGCGCCGAAGTCACATCGATTTCATAAGCGATGCCGAATTCGTCCAAAGCCTTCCCCGCCTCCCGCATAATCTCCAAATCCGAATCACTCCCCATCACAATCGAAACCAATATTTTGCTCATCCCTCTCCCCTTTTTATTCCCGAATCCTGTTGCCGATATTTTTCATTCTGTCAGCCAGTGAGTGCATATTTTCCTTCTGTCATCCTGAGCGGAGTGAATGCGAGCGTAGCGAAGCACTCACGCAGTCGAAGGATCCCTATCAGCGAGAACAAGCCGATCCGATATCGTCAGCACTCGCAACTCGGTACCTGCAACTCGCAGCTCGCAACTCACTTCCCCAGCGCCCTCGCCGCAATATCCCTCCGGTAATGCGCCCCCTCAAACCGGATCTTCCCACAAGCCTCATAAGCCCGTTCCACCGCCGTCTCCAGCGAACCCGCCCGCGCCGTCACGCCCAGCACCCGCCCGCCCGCCGTATAAAATTCCCCATCCCGCTTCGAAGTTCCCGCATGAAACACCTTCACTCCCTCAACTCCACCCGCCTCGCTCAATCCCGAAATCTTTTTCCCCACCTCATACGTCCCCGGATATCCCCCCGAAGCCATCACCACGCACACCGATGCATCCCGCGACCACTCCAATTCCTCTTCACTCACGCGTCCCTCGATCGACGCCTCCAGCGCATCCACCAGATCGCTCTCCAGCCGCATCAGAATCGGCTGTGTCTCCGGATCGCCAAACCGGCAATTAAACTCCAGAACCATCGGACCGCGCGCCGTCATCATCAGCCCGCAATACAGCACGCCCTTAAACTCCGCGCCCTCCGCCTTCATCCCCGCGACCACCGGCTGCGCAATGTGATGCACCAGCCAGTCCCGCATCTCGTCATCGACAATGTCAGCCGTCGAGTAAGCCCCCATCCCTCCCGTGTTCGGACCGCTATCGCCATCTCCCACGCGCTTGTGATCCTGTGCCGCCACCAGCGGTGCCACCCGCTCGCCATCGCTCAACACCAGAAACGATAGCTCATCCCCCTTCAAGAATTCTTCCAGCACCACCCGCGCGCCCGCCGCCCCCACCATCTTCCCGCTCAACATATCCGCGGCCACGCTGGCCGCTTCTTCTTTAGTCGCCGCGATCACCACTCCTTTGCCCGCCGCCAATCCATCCGCCTTGACTACCACCGGCAGATGAAAGTGCCCCAGCGCCGTCCGCACTTCCTCCACCGAATCGCAGATCGCATAAGCCGCCGTCGGAATCCTATGCCGCTGCAGAAATTCCTTCGCGAAGCTCTTGCTCGATTCCAGTTGCGCCCCCGCCTTCGTCGGACCGAACGTCGCCCATCCCCGCCTCGTGAATTCCTCCACCACTCCCAGCGTAAGCGGCAACTCCGGCCCCACCACCGTGAGCTCAGGACGCAACTTCTCCGCCAGCGCCACCATCGACTCCATGCTCTTCAAATCGACCGCCAAACACTCCGCGTCATCCGCAATTCCGCCATTGCCCGGCGCGCAGTAAAGCTCCGACACGCGCTTCGACTGCCGCAGCTTCCACACCAGCGCGTGCTCCCGTCCTCCGCTTCCCAAAACCAGTACTTTCATAAATGAGAAACTCAAGGTTAGGGGAGAGGAGGAAAGCTGTCAAACGCACAAGGGAAAGTCAGAAGTCAGAATTCAAAATGCAGAAGTAAAATCCATGTTCCCGGTCCAAGATTATTACTTCTGCATTCTTACTTCTGTCCTACCCTGTGTCCCCCTGTGGTTAAAGGTCTCGATCTTACCCATTAACTACGCTTAACCCATCGTATAATCATCCCCAGATGATCACCGTCTCTAAAGAGGACTATCTAAAAGCCATCCTCGAAGCCGAGAGCGAAGGCGAAGCCGTCATCTCCGCGCGCCTCGCCGAGTGGCTCAAAGTCTCCGCCCCCGCCGTCACCATGGCCGTGCGCCGCCTCAAAAAGGACGGCCTCGTCCGCGTTCCCGCCGACGGCCACGTCCGCCTCACCGCCGCCGGACGCAAGATCGCCCGCAAACTCACCCTCCGCCACCACCTCATCGAACGTATGCTGTCGGAACTTTTCGGCATGGAATGGTGGAAGGTTCACGACGAAGCCGAGCGCCTCGAGCACGCCGTCTCCCCCGACTTCGAAGCCAAACTCCTGGCTAAACTCGGCAAGCGTGGCGCCTGCCCTCACGGCAATCTCAGCGAGATGGAAAGCCCCGCCAGCCGCCGCCATCGCGGACTCCTTCGCCTCGCCGACGCCTCTCCCGGCTCCGCCTACGCCGTCAGCGGCATCTACGAACGCGACCGCCGTCTCCTCGAATTCCTCGAAGCCCGCGGCATCCGTCCCGCCGCCAGACTCCGCCTCCTAGAGCGCAATTACGACCAGACTCTCACTCTATCCACCACCGCCGGCAGCGTCTCCCTCGGCCGCTCCGCCGCCGAACGCGTCTGGGTCTCCCCCGCCGACCCCCGCCCCGCCCGCTAACCGCCAATTTCATGCCTCCGCCATCCATGCCTCTGTCATCCTGAGCGAAGTGAGTGCGAGCGAAGCGGAGCACTCACGCAGTCGAAGGATCCCTTTGCGCTTCACAGCCCACAGAGCACTAGAGATTTTGACTTTGACTCCCACTGTGACCTCTGTGTCCCCTGTGTTAAAGACTTTGACTTTGATCCTTCTGTGTTAAAGAATCTAGCCCCTCCCCAAAGTTAACCATAGTTTATCCCATCATGTATACTATCGCTAACCCGACCGATGAAGCCTCTGAGCACCGAAGAAGTCATCATCACCCACGAAGACGTCGACCGCGCCCATGACCGCGTCCGCGTCTCCGACGCCCGCGCCCACCGCGGCTTCTCCTCCAACGCCCGTCTTTTCTGGCTCCTCTTCGGTCCCGGCGTCCTAGTCATGCTCGGAGAGAACGACGGTCCCAGCATGCTCTCCTACGCCGCCACCGGAGCTAAATTCGGCGTCGGCTTCTTCATCCCCTTCGTCGCCCTCACCTTCTGCATGGCCATCGTCGTCCAGGAAATGACCGTCCGCCTCGGCGCTGCCACCCATCGCGGCCATGCCGAACTCATCTTCGAGCGCTTCGGCCCCTTCTGGGGATGGTTTTCCATGATCGACCTCGGCATCGGCAATTTCCTCACCCTGATCACCGAGTTCATAGCCGTCCGCGCCGGCCTCGGTTTCTTCGGAGTCCCTCCCTGGATCGCCGTCCTCATCGCCCTCGTCATCCTCTACGCCGCCCTCATGAGCCACCGCTACTGGACATGGGAGCGCATCACCCTCGCCGCCGCCGCCTTCAATCTCGTCTTCATCCCAGTAGCGCTCATGACCCATCCCCACTGGCATGAAGTCACTCACGCCTTCATCACCTGGCAACCGCTCCCCGGCTTCAACAAGGACACGCTCTTGATCGTCCTCGCTGACATCGGCGCCACCGTCACCCCATGGATGCTCTTCTTCCAGCAGAGCGCCACGGTCAACAAGGGCATGACCACCAAAGATATTCGCTTCGGCCGCGCCGACACCGTCCTCGGCGCCGCTCTCGCCACCGCTGCCGCCATCGCCACCATCCTCTGCACCGCGCCGCTCTTCGCTCATCAAATGTCCGCCGGAAATTTCGAAGCCGCCCAATTCGCCCAGGCCCTCGAACCCATCATCGGACACATCGGCGCATCTCTCTTCGCTCTCGGCATGGTCGAAGCCGGCATCGTCGCCGCCATCACCATCTCCACTTCCTCCGCCTACGCCTTCGGAGAAGTGACCCACCGTCCCCACAGCCTCAATCTCCCCATGGGCGAAGGCAAATCGTTTTACGCCGTGCTCACGCTCTGCGCTCTTGCCGCCGCCGTCATTGTTCTCATCCCCGGCCTTCCGCTCGTCTACGTCGTCCTCATCGTCAACGTGGTCGCAGTCCTCGCCATGCCGCCAGCCTTGGTCTTTCTCTTCATGTTGGTCAACGACAAAGAAATAATGGGAGACCTCGTCAGCCCCCTCTGGGCCAACATTCTCTCCAGCGGCGTGGTCCTGGTCCTCACCGCCGCCGGAATCCTCTTCGGCATCAGCATCCTGGCCCCCAACCTCTTCGCCACATTAGGAGGAAAATAGTGCGCACAATCCATCGCAAATCCGCGCTCGCACAAGATTCGTATTCGAAGGGATTGCGTATTTACGGGATTGGCATCGACGCGACCCGCTTCAAGGGATTCATACCGACCAGATTCGTATCAGGGCACGACTTCAGTCGTGCCGACGAGGCGCTTTACAGAATGGACTCTAGAGACCGCGTGAGAACTAACTTTCGCCAACTCCAGTGAAATTGTGCCCGCGAGTTTTAGCCGCGAAGCGGCGCCAGAATGCAGCCCCCGGCGCAAGCCCTGGGTGAATAGTAGGAGGATAAAACAAGCCCCGAGGGGGCGAAAGAGCAGTTCTACAACTCTTTAGCCCCTGTGGCCTGCGCCCTAAAACGAAGAGACGAACATCATGCTAAAAAATCAAACCCCGCCCCACTTCTCCACCTACGATCAAAATCTTGTCCTCACGACCCTCGAACACGACCAACTCGTCAGAGCCAAAAAACACCCGATCCCCCGCCGCCACCTCAAAGGAGCCGAACTCGCAATCCTCTGGTCCCTCCGCATCTACCTGCTATTCATGATGACGGTAGTAGCCTACCAAGCCTGGATCGCCGCCCACTAACTTGTGAGCCCCTCTGTGAACCCCTGTGCCCCCTGTGGTAAAGATTTTGACGTGTGACGGCCTCCACGCCCTAATTCAGATTCAAGCTGAAAATCACCCCCGCGTGGTGGGAACCGCCGTACGAGGCAGTCCCTTTCAGCGTCGTGTCCGAACTCTGCACGATGCCCGCGGGCACATAACCATCCGAAGCATCGAAATCGTGCAGCGATTCGAAACTACCCGAGGTACTTACGGAAAAAACCGTGCCGCATCCCGCGCCATTTCCGCACTCCCCACCGAAAAACGTGATCCCGTACAAAGCGCCGTTGCTGCCTTGAATCAGATCATACGGAGCATAGCCCGAGGTATTTCCCTTGGCCCCAGAGAAGCTGTGCAGCGGAGTCACCACGCCGCTGGCCGTGAGTTGAAAAACCGTTCCGCCGCCAGTCGCCTCAGAACCACCAAGACTCGTCGTGCCATAGAAGTTGCCGTCCGATCCCTGAATCAACCACGCGGGCGAGCCGCCATCGGCGCAATCGGACAGACTGCAGAAACTGTAGACGACGCTGAATTGTCCTTGCGGAGTGATCTTGAAAACCGTGCCGCAGCCCCCGGGAGAGCAGAGATAGTAATATTGCCCTCCAGTCGTGGTAATGCCGTAAACGCTGCCATCGGCGGCGCGGATCAGAGGTTGAGGTTCGCCCGTGTTGCTGTAGGCATCAATGCAACCCGGTTGCGAGTCGCAGAAGTTATAGAGCGTCGTCAGCTTTCCGTTCGCGGCAAGGTGAAAGGCGCCGCCGAACTGGTGCGAGCCTGCTTCCAGAGTTGTGCCAAAAAAACCGCCCGCGCCGTCTTCCACCAGGCTGTTCGCATACCATCCTTCGGCGCAAAGGCAAAAACTGTGCAGCACCGTGAGTTTGCCGCTCAGGGTCAGCCGGTACACCTCGCCCAGGTCATTGGCTCCGCCGTTGGACGTCGTTCCGTACAGATTTCCGTCCGAGCCGAGGATCGGGCCGAACTCCGGAAGCGAACCGTCGGTGCACTTCGTCTGCGAACAAAAAGTGTAGAGCGCGGTGAGTTTCCCTGCCGGCGTGAGCTTGTAGATCAGCCCCTGCGAATTGGCGCCGCCCTGTAATGTAGCGCCGTACAGATTGCCATCTTTCGCCAGGACCGGCGGCGTGAGCGGACGATTCCCGTTGCTGTTATCGAAGTTCTGCAACACTGCAAAGCTTTGTGCCGACACTGCCAGCGGCAACATGACCACGATGATCAAAGCCAGCAAGGCAAAGGTAGAGAAAGCACTTGAGATAGAACGCATGGCACACTCCTTGGCTGAGGCCAAAACAAGTTTGTTTGCGATCTGGAATCGCCTTCGTTAAGCTCCTACTTCGTCACCACAAACTGCGGATTACTATTCAGCGTTCCCGACGGAGTCACCACCGACACCACCCCCGTCGTCGCTCCTGCTGGAACCGTCGCTTTGATATAGCTATCGGTTTCCACCGTGAAGGCGGCCTTCATGCCGTTGAACTCAACACTGCTTGACCCGGTCAAGTGATTGCCGAGAATAATGACGTGGGTCCCGACGATCCCGCGTACCGGTACCGTTTCTACCAGCGGGCTCAAATTGTTCGACACCGCGAAGATGGTGCCGTATTCACCCTCGCCCTGCGGCGCGCATCCATACAGCGTGCTGCCGTAGAGTTGTCCGTTCGTGGCTTGAAAAAGCGGGCTCCACGAGTCATAGCCTGGGCCACCGTAACTGCCGGCAACGCAATTGCCGAATGCATAAAGCTGCGTGGCTTTTCCCTCGGGCGTGACCTCCAGGATGCTTCCCGCGTTGTACAGCAATCCCGGCGTGGTCATATAAAGATTTCCATCGCTGGCCAGCGTCAATCCTTCGAAGGCATAGGCTTGTCTGAAGGTGAAATTCTGCAGCACGCTATACACATTTTCCGGAGTGATCTTAAAAACTGTCCCGTAGCCCTTGCTGCCACCACCCGAGGTTGTGCCATAAAAATTCCCGCCAGCGTCCTGCACGATCGTGGTCGGTCCCGTACCGGTAGGGCAGTTCCCGTTACGGATGTAACAGAAGTTCACCAGCGTCTGGTAAGTGCCCGAGGTTGGCAGTTCGTAAACGACGCCGCCTCCCCCCGCCGTACCTCCGGAAACCGCCACCCCGTACAGGTTTCCATCCATGCCTTCGATCGGGGGGAAAATCGGATACTCTCCATCTGTGCAATTCGCCTGCGAGCAAAAAGAGTACAGCGTCTTAAATTGGCCGGTTGCACTGATCTCGAAGATCGTCCCGACATTGGCATTCCCGCCGTTGTGGGTCGTGCCGTAAAGATTCCCATCGCTGCCCTGGATGATTCCGTTCGGGGACTGGCCATCCACACATGGCGTCGTGGGACAGAAGCTATACAAGGTCGTGAGCTCGCCGCGCAGCGTCATCTTGTAAACCGTTCCTGAGCCGTTTGTGGCGCCGGCATCGTTGCCACCGGAGTACGTCACTCCATACAGGTTTCCGTCGCTGCCGAGTACCGGCGACGCGGCGGGATACTCCCCGTCAGCGCAGTTAGCCAGCGAACAGAAACTGTAAAAATTGCTGGTCTTCCCTCCTGGAGTCAATTCGTAAACATTGCCCTTTCCATAGGCACCGCCGGCATTGGTCGTGCCGTAGTAGCGCCCGTTCGTCGCCTGAATGATCGTTTGTCCTTGCGGCAAATGTCCGTTCTCGCCATTGAAGTTCACGACGTTCGTGACGGTCTGTGCCTGGACGCCCACCGCCAGGCTGAAGGTGAAGGCCGCGATCGTAAGGCCGAGAACGGTCTGAAACTTGAAACTCTTCATCGAAATATCCCCCCGTTCCCACGAATGAATTCGGGAAGGGCACGACGTTTAGTCGTGCCATCCGTCGCAATTAAAGACACGGGCTTTAGCCACTGGAGGATACCGGTCGGCCGTTCAAGTCTGGATTGCCGCCCACTAACATCTGAGTCCCTCTGTGAGCCTCTGTGTCCCCTGTGTTAAAGATTTTGACTTTGACTCTGTGAGCCTCTGTGTCCCCGTGTTAAAGACTTTGACTTTGGTTTGAATGAAACGCTACTGCGTAACCACTATTTGCTCACCACAAACTGCGGATTCCCATTCAACGTCCCCGACGGAGTCACCACAGACACCACTCCCGTCGCCGCGCCCCTGGGCACCGTCGCCGTGATGTAGGTATCGGACTTCACCTTGAACGCCGCCTCCACGCCGTTGAACGTGACGCTGCTCGTTCCTGTCAGACCGTTCCCCAGAATGATCACGCTCTGCCCCACTTTGCCCGCCACGGGCGATGTTTCCACCAGCGGGCTCAAGCCGTTCGTAACCGAATAAATCGTGCCATAGCCCCCACAGCCACCAGAGACGGTGCCGTCACCGCCATAAACGGTCATTCCGTAGAGAATGCCATTGGTGCCTTGAAAAAGCGTGCTCACCGGGTTGTAGCCCGTGGAACCACACTCGCTAAACGTGTAAAGCAGCGTCGCCACGCCCGCAGGAGAAATCTCCACGAGAATTCCTCCATTCGCGCCGAATTCGTTGCCTGTCGTCGTCGCATAGAGATTGCCATCATTGGCGATCATCAATCCTCCGACGGCCTGTCCTTGAGTGATGTTGAAACTCTGCACGACACTGAATTGGTTTGCCGGTGTGATCTCGAACACCACCCCATATCCCGCGTTGTCGCCGGTCTCGCTGCTGCCTCCAAATTCGGTTGTGCCAAAAATATTTCCATGGACATCCTGCACGATGTTGGTCGGAACCGACCCATCCGGACATGAGCCGCTCGAATAATTGCAAAAGTTGTGGAGCACCGTATAGGTTCCCGAAGCTGTCAGCTCATAAACCACTCCCGCCCCCATCGCGCCGCCGGAAGCAGTCCCGTAAAAGTTTCCGTCGATGCCCTGCAGCGGCGGGAACAGTGGACGTTCGCCATCGATGCAATTCGCCCGCGAACAGAAAGAGTACAGCTCGGTGAACTTGCCCTCCGGAGTGACCTTGAAGATCACACCTTCCTTAAACCTTCCCCCAATGGTTGTCGTTCCGTAAAAACTTCCGTCGCTCGCCTGGATGAGACCAGTCGGCCCCTGGCCGTCAATGCAGGGAGTAGAAGGACAAAAGGTATGGAGCGTCGTCAGCTTGCCCCCCAGCGTCAGCTTGTAGATGGTTCCTGAACCTGGATCGTCGTCGCCCTTGTAGTCGCCGGCATTGCTGCCACCGGCCAGCGTAACTCCATAGAGGTTTCCATCCCGTCCCAGCACAGGAGCCCAGATGGCGTTGGCCCCGTCCGTACACGCGCCCTTCACTGGCTTGGCGCAAAAGCTGTAAAGATTGCTCAGTTCTCCGCCGGATGTCACTTCGAAAATATTCCCTTGCCGATAAAATCCACCGGCGTCGGTTCCCCCATAAAAGCGTCCGTTCGTCGCCTGAATCAACGATCCAAAAGGTGCATCTCCCGTTTCGCGATTGAAGTTGGCAAGATTGGTGACAGTCTGTGCCTGCGCACACACTGCCAGGCCGAAGGTAAGCACCGCACATGCCAGTGCGCGTGCAACAGTGAGTAATGATTTGGAGTTCTTCATCGAATTATCCCCCATGGATGCCCTGGCAGACTGCAGAAAACCCCGGTTCGAAGCGGTTCGGGAAGGGCACGAGTTCCAGCCTGCCCTGAGCGAAGCCGAAGGGTGCCGCTAAGTCGCTGAAAATTGGATCGCGCTTCAGCGCCTGAGGTACGCTCCTTGCTGCTCCCCCGAGTTTTTCCGCAGCCTGCTAAAAAGGCACAGCACAAATTTTTGAAATCAGTGAAAACTCGAACTACTTCGTCACCGCAAACTGCGGATAGCTATTCAACGTCCCCGACGGTGTGACCACAGACACCACCCCCGTCGTCGCCCCCGCCGGAACCGTCGCCTTGATGTAGGTGTCCGACTCGATCGTGAATGCCGCTTCCACGCCGTTGAACGTCACGCTCGTCGATCGGTTCAAGCCATTGCCCAGAATCAGCACGCTCTGCCCAGTCGCTCCGGCTACAGGCACGGTCTCCACCAGCGGGCCAAGCCCGTACGAAAACTTGAAGACTTCGCCATCGTAGGTGCCCGGGCCGTAAGGTGTGACTCCATAAAAATTGCCATCCGTGCCCTGGAAAAGCGGCCCAACCGGTGGTGCGCCAATGCTCTTGTCCTCCGGCTTGAAGGTATAGATCCTCGAGTAAGCACCCTCCGGAGTCACCTTATAAATCGATCCGCTCGCCTCGGTGTCATAGCCAAACACTCCGTAGACATTGCCGTCGCTGCCGAGCATCACTCCTTCATAGGGCCAGTCGTTGTAGTCGTCGAAATTGTGCAGCACCTGCAATTGATTGCCCGACGTGATCTCGAACACGCTGCCGTACGGACTGCCGCTTGCGCTGTACTCGGCTGTGCCAAAGAAGTTGCCATTGGCATCCCGCACCACGTCGTAGGGCTCTCCAGGAGCGGAACAGCCTTCGACGTAATAGCAGAAGTTGTAGAGCACCGAATATTTTCCTGCGGGAGTCAGTTCATATAAGACTCCGCCGCCCAGGCTTCCGCCGCCCGCAGTTACGCCATAAAAATTGCCGTCTGTCCCCAGGATGGGCGTGTTGGGGCCTGCGCCATCCGGGCAATTCGGACCCGCCGAGCAAAATGTGTGCACCACCTTCAACACCCCGGCCGGGGTGATGGAGAAAATGATTCCTCCGTTACTGGCATTGCCGCCCCCCGCGGCGCCGTAGAAATTCCCGTCCGCGCCAAGAACGATTGCGCCCGGCCCGGCGCCGCCCGTACAAGGATGTGTGGGGCAGAACGAATACAGCACGCTGTATCTGCCGCTGAGACTCCATTTGTAAACCACCCCTTGATTTAGAATCCCGCCTCCCGCGGTTCCATAAAGGTTTCCATCGGTTCCCACCACCGGAGGCGTAGCCGGACTCGATCCGTCGGTACATCTCGGCTTCGAGCAAAAATTGTAGAGATCAGTGAGCTTTCCCGAAGGCGTCACGCGAAACAGCGTGCCGGACTGAGTGATTGGACTGCCGCCCGAGTCCGTCACGCCATAAATATTTCCATCGATCCCCTGGACGACCGATGAGAACGGTCCATATCCGTTATTCCCGTCGAAGCGTGCGATCGTGTGCAGGATTTGCCCCTGCGCGCGCACCGCCAGGCTGAGCGTGAAGGCCGCACACGCTAATGCAAAGCCAAGAGTGAGTAGAGATTTGGAACCCTTCATCGGAACGTCCTCCTAAAGTGCGCCGCCAATGCAAAACAATCTCCGAACCTCTACTTCGCCACCACAAACTGCGGATTACTATTCAGCGTCCCCGACGGCGTCACCACAGACACCACGCCGGTCTTCGCGCCCACCGGCACCGTCGCCGTGATGTAGGTATCGGATTCAACCGTAAAAGCCGCCGCCACGCCGTTGAACGTGACGCTGCTCGCTCCCGTCAGCCCGCTGCCCAAAACAATCACGCGCGCGCCCACCGCCGCCGCACCCGGAACGGTTTTCACCAGCGGGCTCAGATTATTGGAAAAGCTGTACACAACTCCATCGCCGTGCGAGCCCCCGTCCGCCGTCGCGCCGTAGAAAATTCCGTCGGTGCCTTGCAGCAATCCGTAAGCCGCGTCGTAGGCGCTGCAGGTGGACGCGTTGCAGAAGCTATAGAGAGAAGTGTAGGTGCCCTCCGCCGTGATCTGGTAGATGTTGCCGTGGCCTTCGTCGCCACCGTTGGCCGTCGTTCCATACAGGTTGCCGTCATTGGCCAGAGTGGGTGCGGATTGGGGAAATCCTCCGTCGGTGTCGCCGTCAACGTTGAAGCTGTGCAGCACGATGTATTGGTCGGACGGGGTAATCTCGAAGACGGTGCCGTCCCCGTAAGCTCCGCCATACACGGTCGTGCCATAAAGATTGCCGTTTGCGTCCTGCACCAGCGTTGCGTCGGGATAGTTGCCGTCAGCGCAGTTTGGTTGAGAACAGAAGTTGTAGAGCGCTTTGTAGAGTCCCGCTGGCGTAATTTCATAGACCACGCCGCCGCTATGAAATCCTCCCCGAGAAGCCGTGCCGTAGAAGTTGCCGTTGCTGGCCTGCATCGGGCTGGCTTGTGGATTGGAACCGGTGCTGCAGCCAAGCTGGGCACAAAAGCTGTGCAGCGCCCTGAACTCGCCGAGCGAGGTGAGCTCGAAGAAAGTGCCATCGCCATATGCCCCGCCGTCCTCTGTCACTCCGTAGAAATTTCCGTTACTGCCCTCGATGATTCCCACCGGACTGATGCCGTCGGAACATGGCTCTGTCGGACAGAAGCTGTAGATGGTGGTCAATTTGCCACCAAGAGTCATTTTGTAGACCGTGCCGGCACCGCTGCTGTTGCCGCCGTTGACAGTGGTGCCATAGAAGTTTCCGTCGCTGCCCAGGATGGGAGCCGCTATCGGACGTATCCCATCGGCACAATTGGCGAGAGCGCAAAAGCTGTACAGATTGGTCAATTTCCCGGCCGGCGTCAACTGGAAAATATCCCCGAAGCCGTACTTGCCCCCATAGAATGCAGCCCCGTAGTAGTGGCCGTTGGTGTCCTGCACCAGGCTTCCAAAGAAGGGAGCTTCGCCGTTGAATCCAGTGAAAGCACCCAGTGTGGTGAACGTTTGTGCCTGGGCGCGCACTGCCTGGCTGAGGGAGAAGGCCGCGCATGTGAGTGCAAGGCCGAAAGTGAGCAAAAATTTGGAACGCTTCATCGAAATGTTCTCCTGATTTCTTCCGCCGTTACGGAATGAAAATGAGTCGCCACAACTACTTCGTCACCACAAACTGCGGATTACTATTCAGCGTTCCCGACGGCGTAACCACAGAAACCACGCCGGTCTTCGCTCCCGCCGGCACCGTCGCTTTGATGTACGTATCAGACTCGACCGTGAACGCCGCTTCCACGCCGTTGAACGTGACGCTGCTCGCTCCCGTCAGCCCGTTGCCGAGGATGAAAACAGTTTTTCCGACTTTGCCCGCCCCCGGTGCCGCTTGTACCGACTGCCCCAGCCCATTCGAGAATTCGAAGACCGTACCCAACGGGTCGTACCCAGGGTTGCTCGGAGTAGTTCCATATAAATTGCCGTTGGTCCCTTGCATCAGCGGTCCAGCCGGCTCGTCCCCATAAGGAGGCGCGAAGGCATAGAGCGTCTTGAATCCTCCCGACGCACCAATCTCAAAAATAGTTCCGGCATTGGAGGGACCGCCTTCTGCCGTGATTCCATAAAAATGGCCATCGCTGGCCAACGTCAATTTTTCGTCAGGATAGGCTCCATCGGTCTTGTTGAAGGTGTGCAGGTTGATGAATTTTTGTTGCGCTGTGAGTTCAAAGACGGTTCCGTAGCCGCCACTGTCGCCACCATACTGGGTTGTGCCAAAGAAATTCCCATTGGCATCCTGCACCATCGCCACCGGCCCCGAGCCCGCGGTACAGGTGACTATCCCCCTGCAGAAGCTGTAGAGCACCTTAAATCTTCCCGCCAGCGTGAATCTGTACAAGACGCCGCCTGTGGGGGATTGCCACGTCGCGCCATACAGGTTTCCGTCGTTGCCCACGATCGGCGAAGAGACCGGACTAAAGCCATCTGCGCAATTCGCCAGCGAACAAAAACTGTAGAGCGATGTGAACTGGCCCGCCGGCGTGATCCTGAAAATCGTGCCCGCGTGGAAATTCCCTCCCCCGAAGGTTGTGCCGTAAAAGTTCCCGTCGCCGGCCTGGATGAGGCCGTTTGGAGCTAATCCGTCGGCGCAGTCCGCCAGCGAGCAGAACGTATAGAGGGTCGTAAGTTCGCCGCTCAGCGTCATCTTGTATACCGTTCCGTATCCCAAGGTGATTCCCGTGGTCGTACCGTAAAGGTTGCCGTCACTTGCGAGTACGGGAGCCGACTCGGGAGCTGTGCCGTCGGCGCAATTAGACCGCAGGCAAAAATCGTAAACTGAGGTGATCTCTCCGCTGGGCGTAATACGGTAGACATTTCCCCCCCCATGTCCGCCGCCATTGGTGGTCGTGCCGTAAAAGTTCCCGTCCGTCGCCTGGGTTAACGAACCAAACGGCTGGTAGCCATTCGTTCCATCGAAGCTGGCAAGGTAGGAGAAGGTCTGTGCCTCGGCGCGCACCGCCAGGCTGAAGGTGAGAGCCGCACATGCGAGCGCAAGGCCAAGAGTGGTGAGAGATTTTGAGCGTTTCATGATTCCCCCCAGTTTCGCGAAATCCTATCCAACCCCGATTGCTACTTCCCCACCACAAACTGCGGATTGCTCTTCAACGTTCCCGACGGAGTTACCACAGACACCACGCCGGTCTTCGCACCCGCCGGAACCGTCGCCTTGATGTAGGTATCGGATTCCACCGTGAACGCCGCCGGCACGCCGTTGAAACGTGACGCTGCTCGATCCCGTCAGGCCGTTGCCCAGAATATTCACACTGGTTCCCGCCGTGCCTCTCAGCGGCACAGTTCGCACCAGCGGCCCGAGGTTATTATTGAACCTGTATTCGGCGCCGTTCGAATTGATCACGTAGTATTCGAGCCCACCGTAGAAATTTCCGTCAGGAGCCTGATACAGCCCGGTATAGGGAACCGTGCCCCCGCCATAAGTGAAATTGTGCAGCGTCGTATACGCGCCCGCCGGAGTGATCTGATAAATCGTTCCGTAACCGTTGATCCCCTCCGTTGTCCCATACAAATTCCCGTCACTGCCCAGCGTCAACGTGTTCGGAGCCGTGCCCGCTCCGTACGTGAAACTGTGCAGCAGCTTGAATTGTTGCTTCGACGTGATCTCGAATGCCGTGCCCTCGCCCGCGCTTCCTCCGAAGTACGTCGTCCCAAAAAGATTTCCAGCCGCATCCTGCACCACTCCCCTCGGGTCATACCCTCTGGGACACGGGCCGTTCGAACAAAAGAAGGTGTGCACCACGTTGAACGTTCCCGCAGGACTCAGCGAATACACCACGCCGCCTCCGTGCGTTCCTCCTCCGCCTGTGGTGCCAATCAAACTTCCGTCGAGGCCCTGGATCGGCGGGGAACTTGGTCCGTTGCCATCCGCACAATTGGCCAGAGAACAAAAGTTGTGCACCACCGAAAACTCGCCCGCCGGAGTGATCTTGAAAAGATTGCCCGCGCCGAACGCACCGCCCAGGATCGTGGTTCCATAAAAGTTGCCATCGCTGGCCTGCATGAGCCCAGCCGGGTTGCCGCCGTCGATGACGCAACTGGAAACACAGAACGTGTAGAGAGTGGTCAACTGCCCGTCCAGCGTCAACTTGTAAACCGTTCCCCAGCCCGCTCCATTATTCAAATCGGAGCCCCCGCCCCACGTCACGCCGTAGAGATTTCCATCCGTGCCCAGGATGGGAGGTGTCTCCGGAAGTTGTCCATCGGGACAGTGCGGTTGTGAGCAGAAGGTGTAGATCGAGCTGATCTCTCCGCTGGGCGTAATTCTCACCACGTTCCCAACCGAGCCGTCACCCTCGCCCGCGCCGGCCGTTGTGGTATAAAAATTTCCGTCCGTCGCCTGGATCACCGCACTCGGTGCGGCCCCGTCGATACCGTTGAAGATCGCGAGATAGGACAAGCTCTGTCCATGCGCGCCCACCGCCAGACTAAAAGTGATGGCCGCGCACGCCAGCGCAAAGCCCAAGCTGATTCTTGAATTTTTCATTGCCCCCCCAAGATTCCCCAGAAGAAATAGAAATAAACTAATTTGAAGTCCCCAAAACTGCGCTTGCCCCGAATTCCCCACAACTGAGGCTGCCCCACCCTTGCCGCGTTCCCATAGCCAGGCGCGCCCGCACCCAGCATTCGCGGCAAGTGCCTGCCCTGAGCGGAGCCGAAGGGGTGGGTTTCCACAAAATGCCGACAGCTCGTCACCACAACCGAGGCTGCCCCATCCTTGCCGCGTTCCCATAGCCAGGCGCGCCCGCACCCAGCATTCGCGGCAAGGGTGGGATACTACGAACGTCGAAAGCTCATCACCACCGCGATCCCCTACGGCCCAAAAACATAAGCCACGCCATTGCCCGGCGCTCCGGCCGCCATCACTGAACCGCTTATCGCAACCGGGGATCCCCATTCCCCCCCGCTCACAGTCGCGTCTGAAGTTGCCAGCATACTTTTCCAGCCAGTTGCTGGCTCGTTGTAGACGTAAGCGGTGCCGTTCGTAGGAGTAGTCACCGAGGCGACGGCGATCTTCGTCGGCGCAACCGCAACTCCGAACCCAAAGTAATCGCCGACAGCCAGACCGGATGCCGACAGTTCCCCCGTCTGCGTCATATTCTTCCAGCCCGATGCCGGTTCCACGAAAACGTACGCGAGGCCGGTGTCGTTGTTTCTCTTTGGCGCGCCGGCCACGATGGTATTTCCGTTGATCGCCACCGCCACGCCCAAGCCATCCTGCGCTCTGCCGTCGGAAGCTGTCAGTTTCGCCTTTTGACTGTGCGATCCACCCCAACCCGCTGCCGGTTTGGTAAACACGTAGACCGCGCCCAGATTGTCGTTGTTATACGCACCCGCGACAATCGTCGATCCGCTCACAGACAGGGACGCGCCAAAATAGTCGTAGTCCGTCGTATCGCTCGCAATAATGCTTCCCGTCGGAAGGGAACTCACCCATCCTCCGGCCGGCTCCGTAAATATCTGCACCCGTCCACGGTAGGTGTAAGTTTTTGGCTCGCTCACCGCAATGGTCGTTCCGTCAATCGCCACAGTCTCGCCAAACAGCGTTGCTACTCCGTTGGTGTTGCTGAGCACCGCCGTCTCCGTCGCGTTCTGCCATCCGCCCGCCGGCTCGGTAAAAACATAGGCGGCATTGTTGCCGTAAGATCCCACGACAATGGTGTTGCCGCTGATGCCTACAGAAAGCCCGAAATCGAGGAACGTAAAGCCGTCGGAGGGAGTGAGTTCGGCCGTCTCTGTCATGTTTGCCCAGCCGCTCGCGGGCTTCACATAAACGTACACAGCGCCGAAATTGCCGTGCGCCTCCGGGGCGCCTACCACAATGGTGTTCCCGCTCATCGCGATGGCCACGCCAAAGCCGTCTGGATATCCATCGTTGTCCGACTCTGAGAGTTGGGCCAGCTGATTCAGACTGCTGGGGCCTTTCTTCTGTGCCTGAGCGCGCGCCGCCAGGCTAAAGGTGAAAGCGCACGCCAGCGCCAGGCCAAGACTGAATTTCAAACTCTTCATAGAAATATCCTCCACAAACGCCCCTCAAAAGGGGGCATCGGTCAATGGGAAAGGCCGCGGAATCCGTGCAGATTCCCGTGTGCGAACGCACACAGATTGGGGGGAGGGGCGATGCTTTGCTCCAAACCATAGCACAAATAACCCCCCTAAAACAGCCAGATTCGCGGCGAAAAGCCCGTTTTGCAAGAAGTTCAGCACTGTGCAAATTCCTTCATCTTTTACAGTCAGTTCCGCAGTTGTCATCCCGAAACGCGGCGTACTTCAGCCGCGTGAGGAGCCTGCCCTGAGGCGAATGCCGAAGGGATCTCCCCCAGATATGGCCAGCGGGAGATCCAGTCAGTCCTGCAACCCACACTCTTCAAGCCCGTCCAGCCGCCCCCGAATGCACCAGATGCAAACCCCGAAACCTCACCCTAGCCGACCGCCGCTGCAGTCGGATGGCCTCTGCCTGGGGCAACAGCCTCACCAACTCGGCATCGATCCGGCATAGCGACCGAATCCTCAGTTCCCGCGAAAACGCCAGCGAAGGGTTGATGGCCAGCCGCGGCGCCTTCTGCTCGGGCCTGTGCCACAGCGCCACCAACGCCACCAGCGCCTCCGGGCCCAGCGACTTCACTTTCGAGAAATCCAGAACCACATTGACCTCGGGGAACTTTGTGTTGATCTCGGCCCACAGCGCATTCACATCTTCTTTACTCGTCATCGGGCCCTGGCAAAACACCACGGCGGGGTCCGCCACATTGAGCAAACTTGTGCGTTCCATGGATACACCTCCTGGGATGATCCTGTTTCCGACGCTCTCTGCGCCGATTTCATGTATTTTTCAGCGTGTGAGGCCAGGCTTTACGAACCAGGCGGGGGAATCTCGCCAAAGAACTTTGCGCCAACTCCCTCCAACCCACAAGCGACTGGATGCGCCTGTCGCACAATGTCGCCTTATGTCGCACTTCCTCCCCGGCCCCACCCCCTTCGCTGTGGTTTGAAACCGCGCCGAAAACCGTTTACACTCGCTTGGCGGCGTGCGCGGGGGCGGTACACACTCACTGGCGGAGCCCTGCACGATGTCCAATGACCACGGGGGATCACAAGACGAAATCCATAGTCGAGCCCTTCAGCCTCGCTGATCGTCTCGACTATTGGCAGGAGATCGCAAAATATCTCGGCCGCGAGGTGCGTACCGTCCAGCGCTGGGAGCGAGACAAATCCCTGCCCGTTCGCCGCCTCACCGGCAACGGCGAAGACAATCAGCCCAGAGTTTTCGCCTACAGATCAGAAATCGATGCCTGGGTCGCCCTTCATTCCGCCCACGGCGCACTTCCGTCCCTCGGCCTCGCCGAACTCAGAGATAGAGATAAAGATAAAGATAAAGAACCGTCCGTCCTCCGCATCGCCGTTTTGCCGCTCGAGAACAGCGGAGGCAATCCCGACACCGAATTCCTCAGCGACGGCGTCAGCGACAGCCTCATTACCCGCCTCTCCCAGTTATCGATTCTCCGCGTCATCTCCCGCACCTCTGCCTTCCGCTACAAGGAACAAGCCATCGATCCCGGCGCAGTCGGAAGGGAACTGGAAGTCGACGCCGTCCTCGCTGGCCGCATGGTCACTCGCGGCAACGCTCTTTCCATCAGCCTCGAACTCATTGACGTCCGCGACAACAGCATCATGTGGGCCGGCCGCTATAACCGCGGCATCAACGATCTCGTCACCGTCGAGGACGAGATCTCCCAGAGCGTTGCCGAGAAACTTGAAGTCAAGCTCACCGGAGGCGCTCATACCCTCCTGCCCAAACGCACCCACCAGAACCCCGAGGCCTACCAGCTTTATTTGAAGGGCCGCTACTACTGGAACAAGCGCACCGGCGACGCCGTCAAGAAAGGACTCGACTACTTCAACCAGGCCATCGAGCTCGATCCCGTCTACGGCCTCGCCTACGCCGGAATCGCCGACTCCTACGCGATGATGGTTTTCAATATCACCATTTCACCGCGCGATGGTCTGCTCAAAGCGCGCGCAGCAGCCACCAGGGCTTTGGAACTCGATGAGCGTCTGGCCGAAGCTCGCTCCTCCGTCGCCTTCGTCAAAATGTTTTATGACTGGGACTGGGCTGGCGCGGAACTCGAATTTCATCGCACCTTCGATCTCAATCCCAACTACTCCATCGCCCGCCAGTGGTACGCCATGGAATTAGCCGCTCTCGGTCGCCACGAGGAAGCCGTGCGCGAAACCGAGCGCGGCCTGCGCATCGATCCTCTCTCCTTGTCCATCAACGCCACCTCCGGCCTGCTCTTCTACTTCGTCCGCCAGTACGACGAAGCTCTGGAGCAGGGCCTCGCCACCGTCAACATGGACCCCAATTTCTTTGCCTCGCATTTCGTAGCAGCCCTCGCCCTCGAACAGAAAGGCCAACTCGAGAAAGCCATCCCAGAGTTCAAGGCGAGTGTCGATCTTTCCGGCCGATGGCCGCTGTTCCTGGCTGCTTACGGACATGCCTGCGCTGTCGCCGGCGACCAGGAAGAAGCCATGAAGGTAGTCGCCGAACTGCGCGACACCTCTGTGCGCAAGTACGTGTCATCTTTCGCCGTAGCCGCCGTCTACGCCGGCTCCGGCGAAAAAGATCTCACCCTCGACTGGCTCGAGAAAGCCTACGAAGAGCGCGGAACCTGGATGATCTTCCTCAACGTCCACCCCTACTTCGATTTCCTCCGCACCGAACCCCGCTTCCAAAATCTCCTAACCAGAATGGGCCTCCCCGCCCGCTAACATTTCTGTCATCCAGACGTTGCCAGGGATTTTCAACCCGAGGTGTGCCCAGTCCCAGCCGCGAAGCGGCGAAAGAATGCAGCCCACCGCGTAAGCGGTGGGTCGGCCCAGCCGACAACGGAACCAGAGCCCCGAAGGGGCGAAAGACAGCCTCGCAGACTCGACCATCCCGCTAAAACGCCGTGCAAAGTGACCCTCATCACATCCCTTCCCCAAGCGCGGCTTCACACTATACGAAATTTCCGGCGGGCTGAAGGGACGTCAGTAGGATGGACTCGTGGAGTTACGAGCGAGGGGAACGTTGCAAGTTAGCACACGATCTTAAAAACCACTTGACGGTGATCCTCGGAGCCGTCGAACTCTTGCAGGAAGAGCCGCAAGTTGGGCCTGAATGCGCGAAACGCCTCAAACAAATTGGCGAGGCAGCCCGGCGCATGGCCGAAGATCTCAGACGCAGGCCATGCCAGTTCGACCCGAATCTGAGAAAACCCGTCACCAGTGCGCTGCCGCCAGCCTGGGGAAATCCCGTCATGAGTCCGCCGCTTGCAGGCGAGTCCGCATGCCCGGGGCTCCCGAATCCGGCTGTGCAGAATGCTGCGAAATGAGCCGGGCGTCCGTAGCAGGTGCATTTCGGATCTCTTGGCGGGATGCTACCTTGAAAGAAGTCAAAGCGCGGAGCGTCGGCCGATAAAAAATACGTTTTAGAAACCACCAGCAAGCCACCAAGAATCTGCAGACCTTTCGCTCCCCGCTCCCAAATCCACGCGCCTGAAATTCCCGCCAGAAAAAATGCTATAACGTTCAAATGAAAATCCTCGTCCTCCTCTTCACCTTGGTCGCCGCATCCCCGCTTCTCGCACAAACCGATTCCCCGAAAGGATCACCCATGCTCCACGCCACCGGCCCATTCGAAGTAAAGATCACCCCGCAAACTCCCGACGGCAAATTCGAAGACGCCACCATGGGACGCCTCACCATCGACAAACAATTTCACGGCGACCTCGAAGCCACCAGCAAAGGCACAATGCTCACCGGCATGACCGACACCAAAGGCTCCGCCGGATACGTCGCCATCGAGCGTGTCACCGGCACCCTGAAAGGCCGCGCCGGAACATTCATCCTCCAGCACTCCGCCACCATGACACGCGGCGTCCCCCAACTCTCCGTCACCGTAGTCCCCGACTCCGGCACCGGACAACTCACCGGCCTCACCGGCAAAATGACCATCAACATCGCCGACGGCAAACACTCCTACGATTTCGACTACACCCTACCCCCAGCCCAATGAGAAGAGGCCTCCTAATTAAGGACAGAAAAAAATGAAGATAGAAAATAGAAATAAAGATAAAAGATGGGAAATAGAGGACCATGTGGGGACAGCCGCCCTCGGCTGTCCTACCGCGAACAACAGCTTTACCCTGTGCCCCCTGTGGTAAAGGTTTTAGAGGACTACCCATGACCGACTGGTTCGCCCGCCCCATCCTGCACGTAACCGACGCCGAAGCCTCTCTCCGCTTCTACGTGGACCGCCTCGGCTTCACCAGCCCCTGGCGCTACGACGAAAATGGCAAGCTGCACATCACCCAAGTCGATCGCCAAGGCTGCGCTCTGATCCTGGCCGACACTTGGCCCGAGAAGGCCGGCAAAGCGGTGATGTTCATCTCCCTGAACGTTGAACCACCTACTCCCCAAGCCGCAACCGCCGCATTAGACGCCCTCCGCGCCGAACTCGAATCCAAAGGCGTCCCCGTAAAAGAAGGTTCCTGGGGCTACCGCCTCCTAGTAGTAGAAGATCCCGACGGCAATCAACTCCTCTTCAACTATCCCAAAGAAACCGCATGAAAAATTCGCGGCGCCCTAAAATTCGCGCTGAGCATCATCCCGTAAAACTATCGTCCTGAGCGCAGCCGGGACCGACTGAACGTTCCTTAAGCTCTGTCATTCTGAGCGCAGCCCGGACGACCGTAGGGAGTCCCGGCTGAGTCGAAGAATCCCTACCCGCACCACGGCCCCGTCCCCTCTTAGGCTTTACCCGCCCCAAACAAGCACATGTGGGGACAGCCGCCCCCGGCTGTCCGGTTTTTGCGACCCCTAACCCCGCAGCCCCCGATCCAAATCCCCCCAAAGATCCTCCACATCCTCAATCCCCACGCTGAGCCGCAGCAAAGACGCCGGCAAATGTTCTTGCCCCAAAATCCCCGCCCGCCGCTCGATCGTCGATTCAACCGCCCCCAAACTAGTCGCATGCTGGATCAGCTGCACCCTCCCGCACACCGCATCCGCCGCCGCCGCATCGCCACGCACATCGAACGAAATAATGGTCCCGAATCCCCGCAGCTGCCGTCGCGCCGCCTCATAGGTCGCATGGCTCTTCAGCCCCGGATACCGCGTCACGCTGACATTCGCATGACTCGCCAGCCGTTCTGCCAGCGTCATCGCATTGCGCTGCGCCCGCTCCAACCTCACTGCCAGCGTTCGCACTCCGCGCACCGCTAGAAAAGTTTCCAGCGTCCCCGGAGTCGCGCCCATCAGTTCCCTCGACTGCCGCAGCCCAGCCAGCATTTTCGCGTCGCGCACCGTGACCACTCCGCCCAGCAGGTCCGAGTGTCCGCCAATAAACTTCGTCACCGATTGCACCGCCGCATCCGCCCCCAACGCCAGCGGACGCTGGTTGAGCGGCGTAGCGAACGTATTATCCACGGCCAGGATCGTGCCCTGTTTTCGCGGTGCCGCACAGATCGTGTCCACGTCCGCCACCGTCAGCAAAGGATTCGACGGCGACTCCAGCCAGATCAAATCGGCCACGCCGCACATCTTGATCCACCCCGCCGTGTCAGTCACCGCCACGCGCTGCACCGTCCATCGCTGCCGGATCTCGCCCGCTTTCGCCAGGCCTCCAACTCCCTGATAGCAGTCATCCGGCAGTGCCACCACCGACCCGGCACGCAGTTGATCGAAGATCGCCGCGATTCCCGCCATCCCCGAAGCGAACGACAGCGACGATCCACCCTCAAGCCCGCCAACAATTTCTTCGAGCGCCTCCCACCCCGGCGTTCCGTCGTCGCGCGAATATGCACGCTCCTCGCCCAGCACAAAATTCGACGCCGGCCACGGCGGCACATTCAGCGGAGCCCCCGCCCGTCGATCTCGCCCCGCCGAAACCACCCAAGATTCCACCGCAGCACCGCTTCCGTTGTGACGCATCGTATTGTTCGCTGTCATTGCTAGATTCTATCGAATGGAGGTTCGCCGAAGCCTGCACTACCACGAAAAAGGCTGAGGTAGCTCCGTGGAAACATCCCTAATATTCTGTCGTCCTGAGCGAAGCTGGAACGACCGAAGGGAGTCCCGGCGCAGTCGAAGAGCCTGCCCCGAGCTTGTCGAGGGGACCCCTACCCGCTCCCCAGACCCGTCCCTCTGAGCTTCACCTGATCCCAAACAAGAACATGTCGGGACAGCCGCCCCCGGCTGTCCGGGGTTGGCTGGGATTTTCAACCTGAGGTGTGCCCAGTCCCAGCCGCAAAGCGGCGAAAGAATGCAGCCCACCGCGCAAGCGGTGGGTCACGAAAGGAAAACCAAGCAGAGCCCCAGCGGGGCGAAAGAGCCACCTGGCGCGCACCGAAAAGGGTGTCAGACAAAATCTGGCATGCAATAAGTCACGAAATTCGAGGAAACGGCAAGGTTCCAGCCGCGTTCACAGCACGTACATCCGAAGCATCCACCACACCAGGAATATCGCGACGATGGCCCCCGCGATGTGAACGATCCAATCACCAATCGTTTTCGGTTTCCCAAAATTGAACATGCGCCAATGGTAGCAGCCCCGCGCAGACCGCAGAAATGTGCCCGTGATCGCCCGCTCTACCCCGTGTCCCTCTGTGCCCCCTGTGGTAAAGATTTTTCCGCCCACCCTGACCTTGGACCGTAGCTTAGTGCTTCAGCACGCAAATGCGTCCTTTGCATCCGGTTTTGGGCGGCGCTGTTGCCTGAGTCGTAACCGCAAACACGTAAGATGTGATGTTCCCGATTAATCCCTGCGCCGCTCCGGTGGAAGTCGCATCCTGGCCGTCCGTGGCAAAGGCATACAGAATGTGCTGGCCCGCTAATAAGGTTGGCGCCGTGCCGGTGAAATTGGGCTCCATACCGGACGCGCGCAGCCACGTTCCTTGCCACGTATCGAACTGGTACCACACCGCCTGCGGCGTGGTGTTCGTGGGAGTGAACGAACTGGCCGCAGTGAAATTAAATGTGGGTGTGGCGCTGGCGGTCACATTGCCGGTTAGCGGAGTAATCACCGTGGTCAGCGGGATCGTCTGCACCTGCTGTTCCGCGATGACGCTGACAGTTTCGTCACTATAGTTCGTGGCATAGAGCAGGCCTGCCGGTGCGTTGACGGCTATGGCATTGGGGCCCTCTCCTGCCGGAATGTAATTAACCGCACTGGTTGCGCCATCGATCACCGCAATAAAATCCCCGTACTGTTTCGATTGGCCGCCCACATAGATCTTGTTAGTGGCAACATTCACGTCCACATAGGTGGGTTCCAAAACGCAGCCGTAGTTACAGATGTTGATCGTCGAGGGCGTATTGGTTGCGCCGTTGATGGCTACCAGGCCACCCACCCAGGTCACCGCATAGATCATGTTGGTCACGGGGTTGACGACCAAGTCGAGAGGATAAGTCTGACTCTCGCTGATCCCAAGAGTGACCGTCGTGGTAACCGAATTCGTGGCGCCGTTTATCACGGTAACATTGTCGCTGTCGGAGTTCGCCACGTAAACCATATTGGTCGCCGGATTCACGGCCACCATATAGGGGACCAGCGCCTTCGGGTCGGTAATCGTCGTGCTCGTGTTGGTGGCTCCGTTGATCACGGTGACGCTCCCGTTGCCAGTACCGTAATAGCAACCAGCGCCACAATCGGCCACGTAAATTTCATCCGTCACCGGATTCACCGCCAGGGCCACCGGGGCGCTGCCCGTCGCCACGGTTTGTGTCGCAAGCGTTGCGCCGTTTAAGACGGTGACGTCGTTGCTGCCGGCGGGGCCGGTGCCACCATAGACGCCGAAGTTGCAGATGTAGATTTTGTTGGTTACAGGATTCACGCCGACGCACGCGGGTCCGAGTCCGGTTGAGAGCACGGTTTGGGTGTCAAATGTGGCCCCATTGACTATGGAGATATCGTTACTGATATTGTTGGTCACATAGACCATTTCCGTCACCGGATTCACGACCGCCGCTACCGGGCCGTATCCTACTCGGAGCGCTGCGTCGTAATACCCGTCAACGTACATCAGTTCGTCGCTGCTGTAGCTGGGCACGTAGGTCCAACCAGAAGATGGGTCCACCGCCGGGCGCTCCAGCAGTGCGTCGGTGCCGAAGGTTTGTGTTGCATAAGTGGATCCGTCGATGACCGAGACGTTGTTGCTGCCGAAATTGGCCACGTAGATTTTGTCGGTGATCGGGTTGACAGCCAGCACCCGGACATTCAGCGCGTTTGCGTCCTTTATCGTGGCGGTCACGGTATTGGTCGCACCGGCAATCACCGAAACGTTGGAGCTTGTGTTATTCCCTACATAAATCTCGTTGTTCAGCGGATTCACGGCTACACACACGGGGGTAGTCCCGACCGCGACCGTGGCCGCGACTGCATTGGTCGCGCCGTTGATCACCGTGACATTATTGCTGCCCTCATTGGTCGTGTAGATCATATTGGTCACCGGATTGACCGCGATGGCATACGGCGAAGTTCCCGCAACGACCGTAGAAGCCGCATTGGTCGCGCCGTTAATCACCGTTACGTTGGCGCTGCCGGTGTTGGTCACATAGATCATGTTGGTGATGGGGTTGATGGCGACCGCCCAGGGACGCGTCCCGGCGGCGATCGTGGCCGTCACTTTATTGCTGGCGCCATTGATCACCGACACGTTATTGCCGCCGTAGTTCGGCACATAAATCATTCCCGTAACCGGATTGACAGCGACCGCCCAGGGATTCGTCCCCACGTTGATCGTAGCCGTCACCGCATTGGTCGCGCCGCTGATTACACTGACGGTGTTGCCCGCCGAGTTCACTACGTAGATCATGTCGGTCACGGGGTTGATCGCGATGAACAGCGGGTTCGCTCCCACCGGCACCGAGGTGGTGATCGCGTTGGTCGCACCGTTTATCACCGTAACCGTGTTACTGCCGTTGTTGGCCACATAAATCGTATTGGTCTCCGGATTCACGGCAACGCCCGCCGGAGTGATCCCGACGCTGAGCGTGGCCGCGACCGTGCTGGTGGCGCCATTGATCACCGTGACGGTGTTGCTGAACTCGTTGGCCTGGTAAATCATGTTGGTGACGGGGTTCACCGCAGAGTACTCGGGAGAGACTCCGACGGCGATTGTGGTAGTAACGAATTGCGCGTACAGAGGATGGAGCGCGAGCAGACAAACAAAAATGGCTGACAAGAATTTGCCGGGAAACTGGTGCCGTTCGCTGAGCGTTCTCATAAGAATCTCCTTTTCCTTTGCCAGAACCGCGGGCGATACGTTGGAGAGAGACCGGAAAACCCGGCGTGATCCTGCGTTAGGCCGTGGTTCGCATCTGCGATGGGGTTGCGTGGTTGTTGCTCACGTCGATTTCGCGCTTCCGGCCTGCGGGGGAATAGATTGCGGGCGAGCGACGGGCGCAGTTCCAGCCCAATAAGATCACAACCACGGTGAACGCGCGGTGACGACTGACAGCACGAAAGGTGATATATCGCACTTGGGGACCCTTAGAGCAAATGGGCCCCGCAAGTATTCCGCATGTATTACAGATCTGCAGCCGAAAAGCCCCAGCCGCGAAGCGGCGCAAGAATGCAGCCCACCGCGCAAGCGGTGGGTCACGAAAGGAAAATTAAGCAGAGCCCCAGCGGGGCGAAAGACCACCCCTCACGCGCTCACGAACGGGCGCTAACGGTGACTACCATTCCTCACATAAAGCAGCCCCGCATTTCTGCGAGGCTGCTTGGAATGATGCCTACTTCCCGGTTCCCGTCAGGCTGACAGTCTGCGGGCTGTTGTTGCCGCTGTCGTTGAGGCTCATCGTCGCCGTGCGTGTGCCTTTGGCTTGCGGAGTAAATGTCACCGAAATCGTACACCTCGCCTTGCTGGCGACCGTGCTGCCGCAGGTGTCGGTCTCAGCAAAATCCCCTGGATCAGCACCCGTGAACGTGACACCTGTAAAGCTGAGAGCTGAAGGCAGTTCGTTGGTTAAGGTTACTTTCTTGGCCAGACTCGTTGTGCCCACAGTCTGTGAGGCAAATGTAAGGCTGGTTGGGGTCCAGGTCACTTGAGCCTCACCTTTTCCCGTCAACGAAACCGTCTGCGGGCTGCTCAGCGCGCTGTCAGTCAGCGTCAACACGCCACTACGCGTGCCCGTACTCGACGGCGTAAAACTGACTTTAATAGTGCACGATTTTCCCGGAGCGATCGACCCCGTGCAAGTATTGGTCTGGGCAAAATCGCCGCCGTTGGCGCCGGAGATCACGATACTCGTGAAGGTCAGCCCGTAGGTTGTCCCGGTGTTCTTCACGGTCACGCTCTTTGTCGCGCTAGTGGTGTCGATTGCCTGGGTGGCAAAGCTCAAGCTCACCGGCGTCACGGTTACGGTTGTCCCCGGAGTAGTTCCGGTTCCGCTGAGGTAGGCCACTTGCGGACTGTTCGCCCCGCTATCGCTGATCAGGAGTGCGCCTTCGAGCAGTCCTGTTTCAGTCGGCGAAAAGTAAACGGTGATGACGCAACTCGTTCCAGCGGCGATACTCGATCCACAGTTGTTGCCCTGCGTAAAGTTGGTGGTCGCTTCAATCAGGGTAAACGTGATGGCCTGGCCGCCGTTATTGGTCAGCAGCACAGGCTGGCCTGCGCTCGTTGTGCCGACAAGTTGATTGCCAAAGCTGAGGCTGGTGGGCGATACGCTGACCGCGGCAACATACACCTGCTCGCTGAGCACCGAAGAAGTGCTGCCGAGGTTGTTCGCATCTCCGCTGTAGCTGGCGGTGATGCTGTGGGAACCAGCGGCCAGCGCCTGCGTGAACCAGGTCGTCTGTCCGTTCGTTCCCACCGAGGTACTACCCACATTCGTGGCCCCGTCAAAGAACGTCACGGTTCCCGTCGGAGTTCCGGTGCCCGGATAATTCTCGGTTGTGCTTGCGGTGAACTGGATCCACTGCCCCGCGTCAGCGGGGTTGGGGTTTGAGCTCAGGGTCGTGGCCGTGCTCGCAGGAACGACAGCGAACAAGTAGGCGGCCTTGAAGCCAATCAACTGCTGCTCCACCCCGGTCGAGGTTGAATCCTGGCCATCGGTGGCGAAGGCGTAGATGACGTGAATGCCCAAGGGCACCCCTGTTAGGGTCGCGCCGAAATACGGCGCTACTCCTGAGGCGCGCAGCCACGGACCCTGGAAGCTGTCAAGCTGATACCACACGGCTTGCGGCGTCGGAGCCGTCGGCCCGAAGGAACTGGTCGCGGTGAAGTCGAAAGTGATGGGGCCCTGCACCGTCTGGTTGTTGGGCAGGGTCGAAATCGTAGTGGTGAGCGGGATGGCATACACTTGCTGCTCCGCGATCACGTTGACGTTGTCG
This sequence comes from uncultured Acidobacteriaceae bacterium, assembly GCA_963715875.1. Lineage (GTDB taxonomy): Bacteria > Acidobacteriota > Terriglobia > Terriglobales > Acidobacteriaceae > Sulfotelmatobacter. The sequence goes on from OY970281.1 coordinate 1,196,532, forward strand.
CTGGCGAGACCGTAATTCACCACGTAAATCCTGGGGTACAACGGATTGAATGCCATCTGATAAGGGTTAACGCCCACAGCTATGGTCTCGGTTCCGTTGCTCGCGCCATCAATCACGGTGAGGCTGCTGCCGAGTGAGTTGGAGACATAGATCTTGTTGCTCAACGGATTCACCAGCACAGCCCCAGGAATTTGGCCCACGGCGATAGTTTTCGTCGCATTGGTAACTCCGTTGATGATAGAAACTGTATTGTCCTGCGCGTTCACGACGTAAATGTTGTTGGTTTGCAGGTTCACGGCCACGGCACTGGGATATTTCCCGACCGTGATGGTCTGGGTGGCATAGGTCACGCCATTGATCACCGTAACCGTCCCGGCGAATGTATTGGCGACGTAGATCATGTTGGTAAGCGGGTTCACGGCTAAAGCCGTGGAACCGTATCCAGTCGATATCGTCTGCGTCGCATTGGTGACGCCATCAATCACGGTCACATTGAAGCTGTTCCCGTTAGCGACAAAGATCTTGTTGGTGACCGGATTCACGGCCACGGCTATGGGATACGTTCCGGTCGGAATCGTCTGGGTGGTATTCGTCGCGCCATTGATCACGCTGACATTATTGCTCTGGCAATTCGCCACGTAGATCATGTTGGTCAATGGATTGATATCGAGGGCGATGGGACCGGAACCCACATTCACTTCCTGGGTGGCATTGGTTTCCCCGTCGATCACCGTCACCGTGCTCGCGTTGCCCCCGTTGTAGTTGGGAACATAAATAGTGTTGGTCAGCGGGTTCAAGGCAACCGCGTACGGAGTTGTGCCCGCAGGCACAGTCTGGGTGGTCAAAGTCACGCCGTTGATGACGGTGACGTTATTGCTATCCTGATTCGGTACGTAGATTGTGTTGGTCTCCGGATTCACCGCGACTCCATACGGAACGGATCCCGCAGCCACAGTCTGAGTCGTATTGATCGCGCCATCGATGACGGTGACGTTGTTGCTTCCATGATTGGCGACGTAAATTCGGTTGCTTGTGGTGTCGGAAGCGATAGCGTCAGGATTGCTTCCAACAACGGCCGGCATGTTGGTGGTGATATTGGTCACGCCGTCGATTACAGTGACGTTGCTGCCGGTGTAATCGGCCACGTAAATCCTGTTTGTCAGCGTGTTGACGGTTACCGAGAGGGGCTCTCCCCCGGTCGCTACCGTCTGAGTTGCGTTCGTTGCGCCATTAATCACCGTGACAGTGTTGCTGCTCGCATTCGTCACGTAGATCATATTGGTCACCGGGTTCACCGCTACCGCGTACGGATACGTTCCCGTAGTTACGGCTTGGGTCGCGTTGGTCGCGCCATTGATGACCGTGACACTGTTGCTGCCCTTATTTGATACGTAGATCGTATCGGTCACCGGGTTCACCGCCACCCCGACGGGGCCTGACCCCACGGGTACGGTCTGGGTGGCATTGGTCGCTCCATTGATTGCGGTGACGTTATTGCTGCCATAGTTGGCGACGTAGATCATATTAGTCGCCGGGTTCACTGCCACCGCGATGGGGGCTGACCCCGCAGGTACGGTCTGGGTGGCATTGGTCGCTCCATTGATGACTGTGACGTTATTGCTCTCATAGTTTGTCACGTAAATCATGTTTGTCACTGCATTGACGGCCACGGCGGTGGGATTGCTGCCCGCGCTGACCGTCGTAGTTGCGTTGGTCGCGCCGTTGATCACGGTCACGGTGCCGCCATCATTGGCTACATAGATGGTGTTGGTCAGGGCGTTTACCGCTACCGCGGCAGGCTCGGTCCCGACCGGAACCACGGTGGTCGAATTCGTCAGTCCGTTGATCACCGTGACGCTGTTGCCTAGTATGTTGGCGACGTAGATGGTGTTGGTCTCCTGGTTGATGGCTACGGCGTTGGGACCGGTACCAGCGGGCACCGTGCCTAGTACCGTCTGGCTCGCGGTCACACCGGAAATCACGATGACGAACAAGAACGCGATGAAAAGCTTTTGTGACTTGGGAAGAGTGCGCATGACAGTCTCCTTTACGCCTGTTCGATGGGCTTGGAGGAAGGGCCTTTCCGGAAGCAATTGCGGGACGGCTACGGGGGACGGCAAGTCGTGTGCTTCCCTACAGCCCGATGTAACCCAGGAATCAGAGCGTTCTGCCTCAGGGCAGGGTCGCGTTCCATGGCAGGAAAGTGCTCTTACGAGGAGGCGCCTCAATATAGTCCAAAAGCGCGAAGAAGTCGGTGACCTGAGTCACCTAACGACGTGGGGGCTGGCCCACCTTTGCCGTAACAGCCACAACCGAGGATGCCCCACCTTTGCGTCCTTTGCAAAAGCCTGCCCTGAGCTTGCCGAAGGGGTGGGCCGCGATGCCGCCGTTAGCGAAAGGATTTTGATCCTGACGCATAATGAAGAATGCGGGGAAGAATGCGGGGACAGACGGGGCTGGCACTATCTCCTTACTGTCCTACACCTCGAAGGTAAGGTGATTCTGCGGGATATCCGCGGCGCAAGCGCAGAGGGAAAATTCCTCCCGCAGAGCGGTCGTGCTCCCACATCGGGAAAAAACAATCGTGCCAGTCCCGTCTGTCCCTGCATGTATTCGTCCTGCGGTCGAACAAACACCCAGCCCACAGCCGCGAAGCGGCGCAAGAATGCAGCCCACCGCGCAAGCGGTGGGTCACGATAGCAAAATCAAGCAGAGCCCCAACGGGGCGAAAGAGCAGCGCTAACGGTGACCACCATCTCTAAAGCTGTGTCTTCCTGAGCGCAGCCGGAACGACCGGAGGGAGTCCGGCGCAGTCGAAGAGCCTGCCCCGAGCCTGTCGAGGGGATCCCTACCCGCGCCATTGCTCCTGCTTCACTTCCTATTCAGATATGACTCCAGGCACACGACGCTGTGCCCGTCATGCCCCTGGACGACGTGCCATCCGCGACCCTTGGCATAATCGTGCAGAACCGCTCCACTCATCCCCGTGAGCGTCTCGGCCTCCGCCAGGCCAACCATGTCCACATCGCAACCACACTGCGGGCACCAGGCGCGCATCGACCGTCGCCGCCGGATCGTCACGGTTCGCTGCGTTTCGATGGTGATCTCGGTCCTTTTATAAGGAGTCATTCCACCTCCCGCGTGCGTAATGCGTAGCGTTTGCGCCCCTTCGGGCTTCAGGATGACGGGCATCATTCGTGCTTCCAATTCACCGAGAAGCTCGTCCCGTCCGTCGTGAGAGCGGTCGTGCTCGCCGCCGTTTCGCCCCCATCGACCATATTGATCTTCGTTCGGTTGCTGAACAGACCGATCCCTCCCGTGACCGCGCTATCGATCGCCCAATCGGTGCCGAGGATCAGCGTGTTGTCCCCGCCGGAATTGACGGTGCCAAAATCCATGAGGGGCGGCAGGGTTGAGGGTCTGCTGACAATCCATTCGGCCGATGTCCGTTTTGCCCCGGAAAGTTTTCCCGTCGTGGTGAAGGTTTTGCCCGTGGTGTCGTTTGTGATCGTGAAAGTGAAAGTCGAAGCGCCGTAAGTGACCTCCGCCAGAATGGCGTCGCCGCTCTTTACCGAAAAATCTGAGATCTGTACGTACGTGGATGGCTCAAGCTCGTACCAGGCGTAATACTGGTATTTGGTGCCCACACAATTGGACGCCGTGCCAATCGCTTCCACCGTTGTGTTCGTGCTGGGGTATCCGTCGATGCCCACAAAAACATTGGAGCTACTGTTGGGGGTCTTAAGGCAGTGGTATTTGGGAACGATCCACGATCCCGCAACCCCGGTGAAATTACTGCCGGTCACAGCGTAACCGGACCAGTTGAGACTCGTAACCGAAGTCGTGGGACCGTCGGCCTCGTTGTCGTTGGCTCCCTCGAGTTGTATCGGCCCGACTGACGCAGTGAGTGCTGAGTCGGGCGCGCTATCGATCTGCGCGAAGGCGGGCGATATCGCCAGCCCTAACAGGATTCCAAGACTTGCTAACGTTTTCGATCGCATGGTTCCTCCATTTTTTTGACGCAGCGATTTTCGGTGGCTCCCCAGTTTGGATTTATTCTCCTCCGAAGGCGTCATCCCGAAACGCGGCGCACTTCAGCCGCGTGAGGGATCTCCTCAGATACGACCGGTGGGAGATTACTTCGCCATCCGGCTCAGTGCACGATCTTCGTTCCGCCTGAAAAACGGCTGAACTCAGGATGACCCAACCCATAGGCCGAAAATACCGAATGTCACTCGTGCTTCCAATTCACAATGAAGCTCGACCCATCCGTCGTCAGAGCCGATGGCGTCGCGTAGGTAACGCCCTCGGAGATCATATTGATCTTCACCATCTTGCTGCCGAAATCACTGATCGGCCCCGATACAGAGCTATCGGTCGCCCAATCGGTATCGCCAATATTCGTGTAATCGGAGCCAGCACTGACTTTGCCGAAATCCATAAGCGGCGGGAGGCTATTGTATCTGCCAACAATCCATTCGGCGGATGAGCGTTGCGCCCCGGGGACCGCCGTGGTCTGGCTAAAAAACTTTCCCTGGGTGATGTTGTAGATCTCGACGGTGAACTCCGAACCCGCGTAACTTACGCTCGCCGAAATCACATCACCGCTTTTTACCGAAAAACCTGTGATCTTGATGAAGGTTGCACCAAGCGTGTACCAAGCGAAGTACTGGTAGTGCGTGCCAATACAATCGGACTCAGTTCCAATGGCTTCAATCGTGGTGTCGGAGTAACCGTCGATCCCCACGAAAGCATATGAATTCGAGCTGGGGGTCTTGATGCAGTGGTATCCGGGGACAACCCACGAGCCCAGGACACTCGTAAACGAGGAGCCGGTTACAGCGTATCCAGCCCAGTTGGTGAAGTTTACCGTGGTCTCGGGCGGGTCGGCGGCGTTACCTCCGTCGGGCTGTATCGGAGCGAGTGGGGCCATGATTCCTGTGGGCCGTGGGCCGGCCACGCTATCGACCTGCGCGAAGGCCACCGATACCGCGAGCCCCAACAAAATTCCAAGACTTGCCAACGTTTTCAATCGCATAGCTCCTCCAATGCTTCCCAGTGATTTTCGAGCCGGCCACGCGCCGAAATTTTCGTTCTGTCTTCCTGAGCGAAGTGAGCGCGAAGCGAAGCGAAAGCGCTCACGCAGTCGAAGGACCCCTGCCGTCACCCAACTCTTGCCCGCAGACGAGCACCCGTGCGGCCTGTAGGGATGCTTCGACTCCGCCGGAACTCCCTCCGGTCGTCCCGCCCCGCTCAGCACGACAGCGATCGGTCATCTTGCCTCGCGAACGCCTTCGGAGGAGAAAAGATTCAAACTGACCACTACCCACTTTCCCCATGCCTTGGCCCAACCCTCAAATCGTGATAAATTTCTTTCCACGTTTGGCTCGACTTCCGTCGCTGCCGTCGAACGGAAAGCATCCTGCCTGAAATCGCGATCAGAAGTCTTTAGGAAAGCTCTCAGGATTTATTGGGGCGGGTTATGACAAACCAGGGGAAGGAGTTATACGAGTTCGGTCCTTTCCGTCTTGACCCCGTCAAGCGCCTGCTTCTGCGCGATAACCAGCCCGTTCCTTTGCAACCCAAGGCGTTTGAGACCCTGCTGGCACTGGTCCGCACCAGCGAGCAAGTCCTCTCCAAGGACGATCTTATGAAGATCGTCTGGCCCGACACTTTTGTGGAGGAGTCCAACCTCGCCCAGAATGTTTTTGTGTTGCGTAAGGCATTGGGAGAGACGACCGAAGATCACCGCTACATCGTGACCGTTCCCGGCAAAGGCTATCGCTTCGTGGGCGAACTCCGAACCCTCGCCGCGCAGATCGAAATTCAGGACGACTTGATTGTGGAGAGCCGCACCCGGTCGCGCATCGTCGTTGAAGAAGAAATAGGCGAGACGAGCGCGAACGAACCCACTCTCAGCCTGGGAGGAGGCGGCCAGAGAGCCCTACCCGGCCAGGTTTCTGCAGGCCGCCCGCATTGGCCGTGGATTTTTAGCTTTACGATTTTCGTGATCGCGCTAGGCGCAGTGGGACTATGGGCGGCCTACTCTCCCGCTCCGGCGCCCAAGGTTCTGCGCGTCGTTCGCCTCACCCACTCCGGGCGAATTTCTCCCTACAGCAAGGTGCTGACGGATGGTTCGCGCCTTTATTTTTCCGAGACCACGGGCGGGGCGTGGGGCTTGACGCAGGTTCCAATCGCGGGTGGTGAAGAGTCGCCGATCGCTACGTCACTGCCCAGCGTCATCTTGCAGGACATCGATCCCACCCGCTCCAAACTCCTCGTGAGCGCGCAAAGCCTGGAAATAAGCCCGCCTCTCTGGATGTTGTCGACCGCGGGAGGATCGGCGCAGCGACTCGGTGACGTAGCCGCTTCCGACAGTTCCTGGTCGCCCGATGGGCAACATATTGCCTATGGCCGCGAAGGCTCGATCTACATCGCCGACGCCAACGCGGAACATCCGCGCTTATTGCTCTCCATCCATGGCCTCATCGAGTTTCTTCACTGGTCTCCCGACGGAATGCGCTTCCGCTTCACCGTGGCCGACCCTGCCGATGGCGGGCGCTCGTTGTGGGAAGCAAATGCGGATGGCCGCAATCCTCACCCTCTTTCGCTGGGGTGGAAGAATTTCGCCCATGGCTGGGGCGAAGGCGAATACGGCGGCGACTGGACCCCCGATGGCGAATTCTTTGTCTTCCGCTCCGTGCGTTATGGAGTGGAAAGCTTCTGGGCCATCCGCGAAAAATCCCGATGGCTGCATAAGGCCACCGGCATTCCGGTGCAGATCTACACCAGTCCCGACCATGTCAGCGAACCGCGCTTCAGTACTGACGGGAAAAAGATATTCTTCGTCGGATATCGCGAACAGAGAGAACTGGTGCGCTATGACAGCACCCGCCAGCAATTCGTGCCATACCTCGGTGGCATTCCGGCACGCCTTCTAACCTTTTCCTCAGACGGGCAATGGGTGGCTTACAGAAGCGATATCGACAGCACCCTCTGGCGCAGCCGCGTGGATGGCACCGACAAACTGCAACTCACTTTTCGTCCGCTGTTCGTCACCCATTCTTCCTGGTCCCCCGATGGCAAGACCCTCGTGTTTCAGGGCTCTGCTCCGGGCGAATCGGCGAAGCTCTACACCGTCCCCTTCACTGGAGGAAAGCCCGAACTGTTGCTCGAGGACGACAAGACCGTGGTGGCAGCGCCCTCCTGGTGCGGAGACGGCCGGTCCATTCTCTTCATGCGATGGAGTAAAGACACCGCTGGAGGAGGCAGTTCCGGCGTTTCCCTGTTGGACATGAACACGCATCACGTGCAACTACTGCCGGGCACGGCCGGCTTCGACGGCGTTCATTGTTCGCCCGACGGCAAGTTCGCGGCCGCGTCCGATGAGGCCAATCATCGCCTGGTGCTCTACGATTTCAGCCGCCAGTTGTGGTCCACGCTGGCCGAAGGGGCTCCGTATGGTTGGGGCATACGCTGGTCCGCCGATTCCCGCTATGTCTATTATCAGCACGCCGAAGGCAACGAAGAGCAACCCATTTTCCGGGTTCGCATCCACGATCGTGCCATCGAGCAGATCAGTTCGTTGCGGCAGATGCTGCGTGCCGATGTCCTCTCCTGCACGATGACTGGGCTCGCTCCCGATGACTCTCCCCTGGCCTCGCTGGTGCGCAGGACCTCGGACGTCTATGGGCTCGAGTTGGAAATTCCGTGAGGTACGCAGGCACGCGCACAACAACACGCCAACGCTGCTTCGGAACCCTGAAACCCTGAATCTTTGAAACTTTTGAAACCTGTTGCGATAAGATGTCCATCAACAATGCCCGATTCGGGGCTGGCCTACCTTTGCCGGAACAACCACAACCGAGGATGCCCCACCCTTGCTTCTTTTGCAAAGGTGGGCCGCTGTAAATGCGGCGACAGACAGGACTGGCACTATTTCCTTCTGTCTACACCTCGAACGTAAGGTGATCCTGCGGGACATCCGCGGCGCAGGCGCAGCGTTCACAGCACGTACATCCGAAGCATCCACCACACCAGGAATATCGCGACGATGGCCCCCGCGATGTGAACGATCCAATCACCAACCGTTTTCGGCTTGCCAAAATTGAACATGCGCCAATCGTAGCAGCCCCGCGCAAACCGGAAATTTGACCGCAGGGATGTGACCGTGATCGCCCCGCCCTACCCCGTGTCCCTCTGTGCCCCCCGTGGTAAACGTTTTTTCAGCCGATCCTTTTGCCGGAGTTTGCATCCGCCCCTACGCAATCCCCCTGAAAAGGACTAAAATTATAGGTTCCCTTATCCCCTCGCGGCACTCATCAGGAAGGCCATCATGTCTCTCAATAGTTTCGGTTCCCGCTCCACCCTGAAAGTCGGCAACAAAGAGTTTGAAATCTACCGCCTCGATGCCCTCGACAAGCAAGGCATCTCCACCAAACATCTCCCGTTCTCGCTCCGTATTCTGCTCGAGAACCTCCTCCGCACCGAAGATGGCCGCAACGTCACCAAGAACGAAGTCCGCGCCCTCGCCTCCTGGAATAAATCTTCCAAGCCCGAGAAAGAAATCGCCTTCACCCCCAGCCGCGTCCTCCTTCAGGACTTCACCGGAGTTCCCTGCGTCGTCAACCTCGCCGCCATGCGCGACGCCATGCAGCACCTCGGAGGCGACCCCGCCCTCATCAATCCTCTTCAACCCGTCGAACTCGTCATCGACCACTCCGTCCAGATCGACGAATTCGGCACCCCCACCGCCTTCGACATGAACGCCCTGCTCGAATTTCAGCGCAACAAGGAGCGCTACTCCTTCCTCCGCTGGGGCCAAACCGGATTCCGCAACCTCGCCATCGTCCCCCCCGACACCGGCATCGTCCACCAGGTCAACCTCGAATACCTGGCCCGCGTAGTCTTCGTCCAGGAAACCAACGGCAAGCCCACCGCCAGCCCCGACACCCTAGTAGGCACCGACTCTCATTCAACGATGATCAATGGGTTGGGGGTTTTGGGATGGGGCGTGGGTGGGATTGAGGCTGAGGCTGCGATGCTCGGGCAGCCTGTTTCGATGTTGATTCCGCTGGTGGTTGGGGTGAAGCTTACTGGACGCCTGCGCGAAGGCGCTACCGCAACCGATCTCGTGCTGACCATCACCGAGATGTTGCGCAAGCATGGCGTCGTCGGAAAGTTTGTCGAGTACTTCGGTCCCGGGCTGAAAGATCTTCCACTGGCGGACCGCGCCACCATCGCCAACATGTCGCCGGAGTACGGCGCGACCTGCGGCATCTTCCCGGTGGATAAAGAAACTCTGAAATACCTCAAGCTCAGCGGGCGCAGCGCGGAACAGATTGCCCTGGTCGAAGCTTACTGCCGCGAGCAGGGGATGTTCCACGACGACAAGACTCCTGAAGCCGAGTATTCCGAACTGCTGGCGCTCGATCTCGGCACCGTCGAGCCCAGCCTTGCCGGACCGAAGCGTCCGCAGGATCGCGTTGTGTTATCCCAGGCAGGAGAGTCTTTCCAAAAAGCTCTGCCTTCGCTCATGAAGCCGAAGTCGGCAGCGAAAACGGCGGCCTCCACCACCAATGCGGGACGCTGGGAGCAGGAAGGTGGCAGCCCCACGGCCATCGGCGTGGAAGATCCCAACGTGCACGAGCATGTTTCCGCGAGCGTGAAAAATTCGCTCAAGCACGGCAGCGTCGTCATCGCCGCAATTACTTCCTGCACCAACACATCGAATCCCTCGGTGATGATTGGCGCCGGCATCGTGGCGAAGAAAGCTGTCGAAAAGGGCCTGACGGTTCCGGCGTGGGTGAAAACTTCGCTCGCGCCCGGATCGAAAGTGGTCCGTGACTATCTCGAGAACGCGGGACTCACGCCTTATCTCGAAAAACTGAAATTCCACATCGTCGGCTACGGATGCACTACCTGCATCGGCAACTCCGGCCCGCTGCCGGAAGAGGTTTCGAAGGCCATTGACGAAAAAGATCTCGTCGTCGCCTCGGTGCTATCGGGCAATCGCAATTTCGAAGGGCGCATCAACTCCGAAGTGCGCGCCAACTATCTGATGTCGCCGCCGCTGGTGGTGGCCTTCGCGCTCGCCGGACGCATCGACACCGATCTCCGCAAAGACGCCATCGGCAAGGGCAAAGACGGCAAGCCCGTCTACCTCGCCGACATCTGGCCGACACAGCGCGAGGTCGAAGAGGCGGTGGAACACTCCGTTACCGCCGCCATGTTCTCGAAAAGCTATGCAGACGTTTTTGCCGGCGACGAGCGCTGGCGCGGCCTCTCCGTTCCCAAGGGACAGACCTATGCCTGGGAAAAAGATTCGACCTACATCCGGCGCGCTCCTTATTTTGACGAGATGAAGATCCAGCCCTCGCCGTGCAAAGAAATCACGGGCGCACGCGTGCTGGCGTTGCTCGGCGACAGCGTGACCACCGACCATATCTCCCCAGCGGGCTCGATCAAGAAAGACGGCCCCGCCGGAAAATATCTGCAGGAACACGGCGTCAAGCCCGCGGACTTCAACTCCTACGGCTCGCGCCGGGGCAATCACGAAGTGATGGTGCGCGGAACTTTCGCCAACGTCCGCCTGCGCAACAAGCTGGTGCAGACCGAAGGCGGATACACGCGCCATCTGCCGACCAACACCGAGATGTCGATTTTCGACGCCTCACAGAAATACATCGCCGAAGGCACGCCGCTGATCATTCTCGCTGGGAAGGAATACGGCTCCGGGTCGTCGCGCGACTGGGCGGCAAAGGGCCCGCGCCTGCTCGGAGTCGATGCTGTCATCGCCGAGAGCTACGAACGCATTCACCGCTCAAACCTGGTGGGCATGGGGGTTTTACCTTTGCAATTCCTGCCGGGCCAGAATGCGGAATCGCTCAAGCTGACGGGCGAAGAAGTGTTCGAGATTGGCGGCATCCGCGATTGTGTCGAACACTTTGCCGCGGGACGCAAGATCAAGGTGCGGGCGACTGCCAATGGCAAGACCACAGAGTTCGAAGCCGTGGTCCGCATCGACACGCCGCAGGAAGCTTTGTACTACGCCAATGGCGGGATTTTGCAGTATGTGTTGCGGCAGTTGCTGGCAACGAAACCGCAAGCGGTGGGTGTTTAAATCTCAACGTCATCGGAGCGGGGCTGAAGAGTCTGCGTGAGAACTCGTGTCGTCCCTCCGGGACTTGTTCAAATTCCCACTCCACCCAGCGCTGAAGCGCTGGGCTACGATCGGACGCCCCTCCGGGGCGAAGGTTAAGGGGGCGTTCTCCACTGCTTTCTCCCCAAGCGAGTTCTCACGTACTCTCTGAAGCCCCCGTTCCTTTCTTGGTGGCTAACGCGGCGCTGAAGCGCCGCTCTTCCACGGTGCTTCCAAGCAACAGCAGATTCCTCCGCTCCGCCGTCCCCTTCGCTTCGCTCAGGGTCCGGCTCCGGTCGGAATGACAAACTATTGAGATGACAAGCCGGAATGACAAACCTCAATAGACTAGCGATTTCTTCATGCGGCGGGGGCGGAGGAGATCCCATGCCTCTTTATAGCCTTCGTATCGGTAGCGATTTTTCTTCAGGGGCTGCATGGGGAAGAGCATTAGGCCTTGTTTCAGATGGTCGCCGCCTAGAAGGACGGGGGCCGGAATCAGGTACCAGGCGTCTTGCATGATTACGTAGGCGGCGAAGAAGTCGAGTTGTTTCAGGGTGTAGGGATCGCTGAGATAGTTGGGCTTGAACTGGCAGAAGTATCCGGTGCCAATGCGGCAGGAGGTGGACTTGACCTGTACCCGGACGATGCGCCTCCCGAAGTTGAGGGCTACGTCGAAGGGCTGGGAGTCTCCCCAGGGCTTCAGGACTTTGTATCCATGGCGCAGGGCAGCGCCGATAAATTGCGCTTCCACCCACTCGCCACGTTCTTTAAAGGTTTTGAAGACCTTGAACTCGTCCATGGAACTCCCAAGAGAAAGGCGCGGCCCAGGGGCCGCGCCTTGATTTCTTAAAGTTTTACTCTATAATTCTATTATATCAGGTTGAAAAGGGTGGCTGCATCACGATTTTCAGGATTTATTTCCTTTTGAGTGAATGCGATAGGGGAAATCCACTGATTTTGGGTCTTGACAAGATTTCGAGCGTCCCGCCGGGGACGGATGTTCTTTTAATCTGACGGCGATTGTGCGTTACGTGGGGATAGCACACGTGACGAGACCTGGGAAATTTCGCTGCACCCATGCGCCGGGACTCCCTTCGGTCGTCCCGGCTCCGCTCTGGATGACAGGATTTTAGAAGTGCTGCTTAGCGTTGGGGGCTTCTCTTTCGCCCCGCTGGGGCTCTGCTTTATTTTGCTATCGCGACCCCACCGCTTGCGCGGTGGGCTGCATTCTTGCGCCGCTTCGCGGCTGGGACTGGGGGCACCTCGGGTTGAGAATCATCACCAACACCTGACAGCCGAGGGCGGCTGTCCCCACATGTTCTTGTATGGGATCAGGCAAAGCCTACGAGGGACGGGTCTGTGAAGAGGGTAGGGATCCCCTCGACAAGCTCGGGGCAGGCTCTTCGACTGCGCCGGGATTCCCTTCGGTCGTCCCGGCTTCCCTCAGGATGACAGAATTTTGGAAGTGCTGCTTAGCGTGGGGCGTTTCTTTCGCCCCGCTGGGGCTCTGCTTTGTTTTCCTATCGCAACCCCACCGCTTGCGCGGTGGGCTGCATTCTTGCGCCGCTTCGCGGCTGGGACTGGGGGCACCTCGGGTTGAGAATCATCACCAACACCTGACAGCCGAGGGCGGATGTCGCCACATGTTCTTGTATGGGATCAGGCAAAGCCTACGAGGGACGGGTCTGTGAAGAGGGTAGGGATCCCTCGGCAAGCTCGGGGCAGGCTCTTCGGCTGCGCCGGGATGACCGAATTTTTGTTGTGCAGCTCCCGCTCGCTTTAGTCGCCGGTGCCGGACATGGCTGCTGTGATCGAGCCGGTTCCTGAATTGTCGTTTACCGTCAGCGTGGCAGACTCCGCTCCGACGATGGAGGGCGTGAAGGTCACGGTGATCGAGCAGGATGCATTCTGCGCCAGGGTGGTGCCGCAGGTGTTGGTGGTAATGACAAAATCAGCAGCGTTGGTTCCCGTGACCGTGATGCTGCTGATGGTTACGGTGGCGGCGGGCGTGCTGATGTTGGCCAGGACATAAGCCTGGGCCTTCGGAGTGCCCACTTTGATGGTGCCGTAGTTGTGGGTTGCGGGAGTCAGGGTCACGTCGTTGCCGGTTCCGGAGAGCGCGGCGGTGGTTGATCCGGCGGAGGTATTGTCGCTGACGCTCAACGTCGCCGATTCCGCGCCGGCGGTGGTGGGCGCGAACTTCACCGTGATCAAGCAGGTCGCGCCCTTGGCCAGAGTTGCGCCGCAGGTGTTGGTGGTGACGGTGAAATCACCCTTGTTGGTTCCCGTGATGGTGGTGCTGGTGATGTCCAGCGTATAGCTCGAGGTGCTGGTGTTCTTCAGGGTGAAAGTTTCGAGCTTGTTGCTGCCTTCGTTGATGGTGCCGTAGTTAAAGGTGCTGGGAGTGAGCGAGGCGGTGGGCAGCGCTCCGGTTCCGGTGAGGGTCAGCGTGTTCGATCCGGTGGAAGTGTTATCGGTGATGGTCACGCTGGCATTCTGCGCTCCCGACTTGGTCGGGGAGAAAGTCACCGTGATCGTGCAGGTGGCATTGGGAGCAAAAGTTCCGATGCAGTTGTTGGTTTCGGTGTATTCCGAGGGATTTGCGCCACTGAGCGCAAGTTTGGTGATGGTGAGATTCACCTGGCCGTTATTTTTGAGAGTCGACATTTTCGCCGCGGCGCTGGTGCCTACTTGAACGCTTCCGAAGGCAAGCGTCGAAGGAGTGAGCGTGACCGTGGGATACGCTCCCGAGCCGGACAGAGTGACGGTTTGAGTGCCGGAAGTCGCGTTGTCCTTAATGGTGACGTCGCCGGTGCGGGTGCCGACGGCTTGCGGCGTGAAGGTGACGGTGATGGTGCAGGAGGCGCCAGCAGCCACCGAAGCTCCGCAGTTATTGGTCTGGGTGAAGTCGCCCTTGTCGGTACCGGTAATGGTGATGCCGGCCGCGTTGCCGCCGGTGAAGGTCAGAACGCCGCCTCCGGTGTTGGTGAGCGTCACAGGCATCGGGGTGCTCGCGGACTTGATCAACACGGTGCCGAACGACAACGAACCTGGCGACAGTTGAACGGCCGGTCCGGAGGTTCCGACACCGGTGAGGCTGACGACTTGCGGACTGGTGACGTCGCCGTTAACCAGGGTCAGGGTTCCGTTGATGGTGCCGATCGCGTTAGGGGTGAAAGTCACGGTGATGATGCAGCTCATTCCGGCGGGAATGCTGGAGCCGCAGGTGTTCGATTTAATGGCGTAATCCAGAGTGGTGGTGGCACTAGTGAACGCTAGCGCGGTCTTGCCCGTATTCTGCACGGTGACATTCATTCCCGCGCTGGTGGTGCCCTGTTCCACCGAGCCAAAATTCAGCGAGACGGTGGAGAGGCGCACGGAGGTGGTGGGAATGACGACGTTCACGGTAACGGTGCGGGTGAGATTGCCACTGTTGGCGATGACGGTGACGGGATAAGTTCCGACCTTGGTCGAGGTCTTGCTGTTGACGATGAGTTGCGTGGTGCCGGAGTTGATGACTGAAGTCGGATTGCTGGCCGAGAGGCCGGACACTTCGGAGATTCCGTCGAGCGTGAAATTCACGGTGCCGGTGAAACTCAGCAGGGGAGTGATAGTGAGATTGAAAGTGGCGGCTCCGGACTCATCCGCGGTGACGGTGTTGTTATCGACGGTGATCCAGTAGTCGTTGGCATCGGCTGACAGATTGCATGCGTTCTGCGGGTTGCCGGTGGGCGCTTGAAAGGTGGAGGCGAGATCCTGCAGCGTGGAGGTCTGCCATCCGGCGAAATTTTCCCCGTTGCCTTGTTGCGGTTCCGGCACAACGAATGGAGTGGTGCTGTTGCTGGCGTTCCACCAGGTGTTGTCGTTGGACAGGAAGGCCAGGAGGAAGGTGGTCCAGTCGGTGCCGCCGAGGGCTCCGTCGTTAAACAACTGCTGCGAGCTGCCGATGCCTTCGATGGTGTTGTGCGTGTTGGTGAGGCTCTGGGTTACGAGGTCGTAGACGGTGCCGGTGAGCCAGTCGGTGATGGTAATGCCTCCGGGGGTTCCGGTGACGGCCAACTGCGCGGCGTTGTTGTTGTAGAGAACGCCGTTGGTGAATGAAATGTTTTCGGAATTGCGAATGGCAAATCCGGCGCCCACGAGCGGGGAAGTCTGATTGCAGACGTAGCTGCCGGTGAGGGCGATGGGGCCGGGATCTTTTTCGGCGAAGAGTCCGGGCTGAAGATTTTGAGTGGAGATGACACCGGTTCCGGTAATGCCGATGTTGTCGGTATCCCAGTGGATGCCGTAGGTCTGGTTGTAGGAGGAGGTGAAGGTGTTCAGTGTGTCGGTGTGGGCTTCCCAGGAGTGAAATCCGGAAACGTTGCAGGCGTAATAAGCGCCCTGCGCGCCGCGCCAGTTATTGAAGCTGGTGACGTCGTTTTGCCACAGACCGAATTCTGTGTTGTATCCCTGGAAGCCGCTGTCGCCGTTATGCGCGGATGTGCTGTTTTCGACGGTGAAGAAGGTGATCGGATTGTTGACGGCGAGTCCCTGGCCGTTGTTCCACTGGAAGGTGTCGGTGTCGAACAAAATGTTCGAGGGCGGGAAGGTGGAACTGCCGGTCACGGCCACGGCGGGGACGCTGCGGCAGGAGTTGGCATATTGAAAGACGATGCCACGGACGACGATGTTCGACTTGCCGCTGATGGTGAATAGATTGGGCTCGGTGGCGACGTTGACCGAGGCGGTACTCATATTGGTGCCGGAAGGCGGCCACAAGTAAATGAGCTTGTGCGTGGTGTCGACGAAGAACGTGCCGGCGACCATTTGGGCCAGCGTCAGAACTTCCGTCATCACGGTTCCGTTCACTGCGACCATCTCCTGGCGCAGCATAATGTTTGGTTGGGGATAGGTGGACTGGTATCGCAACCCGACACGGTGGCGCAGACTCCCCAGGTGTTGTTCCACGTGTTGGTGTAGATGTTCGAGTTGCCGCTGTAGACGGACCATCCGGTATAGAGGACGCCGCCGCTGATGGTGACCTTGCCATGGTTGACGGCTTCGAAAGTCATGGGCCAGGTGGTGTCGGAGGCTTGACCCTGCAGTGTGATCGATTCACGGTAGGTGCCATTCTGAATCCAGACGTGAGTGCCCTTGCCGGCCTCATTGTTGGCGACGGCCTGGGATGCGGCAAATCCAATGGTCTTGAAAGGAAGCGCCTGAGTTCCGGGATTGCTATCGGAGCCGTTGGTGCCATCCACCCAGAAGGAAAAAAGCTCGAGGCTTTCGTTGACGGTGGCTTGCGCGCCGGCGAATTGGGCCAGGACGATCAGGATGAACAGAACTAGGGCGAGTGGGCGAAGTGGTTTCATGGGCGCAATCCTCTGTGCTAATAATTTCTGACGAATCAACCGGAAGGAATGCTGCTGGCCTGGGAGGCCGCCTCAGCATTCAAGGCGAAACTCTCGGAAATTTACACGACCGGGGTATGTGATGTCCACGAAAAAGAGCGGCGGGGCGGCGGTTTGTGGCGCTGGGATGGGCATTCCGTTTGGGGCGCGGGACTTTAGTCTCTAAGGGTGAGGTTTCAGGGTTTCAGGGTTTCAGGGTTTCAAGGTTTACTTCGACACCTTGAAACTCTGAGTCCATGCAAGCCTAGAAACTCCGCATGGTCCATCTTCAGGGCGAGAGAGCAGCAGGTTCCTCCACTCCGCCGCTCCTTCGCTTCGCTCGGTGTGCGGCTCCGGTCGGAATGACAAAGGTCAGGGTACCTTCGAAGCTCTGAAACTCTGAAACTTTAAGCTGCTTAGTTCATTCGCTGGATGGCTAGCAGAGTGAGATCATCGAGCGGCGCGCCGTCGGCGAAGGTGTGCAGGTCGTTGAGGCAGGCGGCGATCAGGTCGGCGGGATGTCCTGCGGCTTGTTGACGGACGAGATGGGTGACGCGGTCGACGCCGTATTCGTCGTCGGCGCGGCGGGCTTCCGAGAGACCGTCGGTATAAAGGAAGAGCATGTCGGCGGGCTGCAAGTGCAGCCGGGTGGCGGAGAAATCGAGTTGGTGGAACATCCCGAGCGGCAGGCCGGTGGATTCAACGCGCAAGACGCCGCCGCGTCCGACAATGATTGCAGGCAAGTGTCCGGCGTTATGAATTTCCACTTCGCCGCTGGGATTGGCCTGTCCGCATACCAGGGTGGCGTATTGGCCGGCCAGCGCGCTTTCACAGAAGACGCGATTGGCCTGGGTCACGATCTGGCCGAGCGGCAGACCCATGCCGGTGAGGCTGCGGAAGAGGGCGTGGAGTTGCGCCATGAGCATGGAGGCGGCAACGCCTTTGCCGGAGACGTCGCCCAGCGCGAAGAAAAGATGACCGTCGGAGGGGATCAAGTCGCAGTAGTCGCCACTGACGGGGCCGACGGGAGCGTAGTGATAGCTGGTGTCCCATCCGCCAGCGCGGAGGTTTGCTTGCGGCAAAAGATTGCGCTGCACCTGGGAGGCAAGATCGAGGTCGCGCTGCAGAGCGGCCAGCTGCGAGGCGTCGAGGTGATCGAGGCAATAGCAGACCAGCGGATCGGCGAGGAGCCGTTCCTGTTCGATGGATTCGTGGCATTCCTGGCACATGCCATAGCTGCCCTTGGCCATTCGCTCGAGGGCGGAATCGACATCGCGCAGCAGAGTGGCTAAGCCGCCTTGCTGCGGAGCAAGGGCAATGGCCGCTTCCAGACGGCGCTTTCGCTCTTCCAACTGGTTGTGCAGAAACGTGACTTCCAAGGTGGCCATGGCGGGACTCCTGTGGGCTTCTTATTCGATTGCGGGGGGCGGCGGCGGGTCGCAATTTCGAGGCGGTTGCAGCGATTTCTCGACCCGAGTCCGCCGACGCTTATAGGGATGCTTCGACCCCGCCGGAACTCGGACGTCAAGGGCCTTCCACCACAGAGGGCACGGAGGATCACGGGGTAAACCGACGATAGACTGGTGTAGAATCTGCCTCTGCGTATGCACTAGGGACGCGGGAGGCGCTATCTGATCGGCCGTACGCTTGCGCATTACCGCATCACCACAGCCATCGGCGCCGGTGGCATGGGCGAGGTGTATCGCGCCACCGACACCAAACTGGGGCGCGACGTTGCGCTGAAGGTGTTGCCCGAAGATATGGCGCGCGATCCCGAGCGGCTGGCGCGTTTTCAGCGCGAGGCTCGTGCCGTCGCTGCGTTGAACCATCCCCACATCGTTACGATCTTTTCGGTGGAAGAAGCCGAGGGCATTCACTTTCTCACCATGGAGTTGGTGGAAGGGCAATCGCTCGACCGCCGCATTCCTGCCAACGGCATGGTCGCTGAACAAATCATCGAGATTGCCGGGGCGCTGGCCGATGCGCTTTCGGCGGCGCATGAAAAAGGCATCATGCATCGCGACTTGAAGCCCGCGAATGTGATGGTGACGGACGAAGGCCGAGTGAAGGTGCTGGATTTTGGCTTGGCGAAGGATGCGCGGGCGGAAAGCGCGCGCGGCGATGCCACGCTGACCTCTGCGCAAACGCAAATCGGAGTGGTGATGGGCACGCCCGCGTATATGTCTCCGGAGCAGATTTCGGGGCGGGCGCTCGATCATCGCACCGATATTTTTTCTCTGGGCGTTTTGCTGCACGAGATGTGCACGGGGAAGCGGCCGTTCACGGGGCAGTCGTCGGCTGAGTTGACGTCGGCGATCTTGCGCGACACGCCTGCGTCGGTCGTTGATGTGCGGCCCGATCTGCCGAGCGATTTGGCGCGTGTGATCCGGCGGTGTCTGGAAAAAGATCCGCGGCACCGGTTGCAGACGGCGCGGGATGTCAGTAATGAGTTCCGCGATCTGGCGCGGCAGGCGTCGAGGGTTGCTTCCAGCAGTTCGTCCGCACGGGCAGGGGCCGCTCCGCGATCTGGCGAAAGCCGCTCCGATGAAGGCTTCTGGGTCGCGGTGTTGCCATTCAAATACAACGGCGGCAACGCCGATCTGACCGCGCTGGCGGAGGGTCTCAGCGGAGACATCGTCACCGGCATGTCGCGCTTCTCTTATCTGCGAGTGATCGCGCGCACATCGACTGCCCGCTTTGCCAGCGAATCGGGCGACGTGCGGACCATCGGCAAAGAATTGGGCGCGCGCTATGTGATGGAGGGAACTCTGCGCCAGGCGGGGACGAAGCTGCGCCTTGCCATCCAACTCGTGGATGCGACAACGGGCGCACATCTGTGGGCGGAAACCTACGAGCGCAGTTTCAGTCCGGAAGCGGTTTTTGAACTGCAGGACGAATTGGTGCCGCGCATCGTCTCCACGGTTGCGGACACGCACGGAGTTCTGCCTTACAGCATGAGCGAGATGCTGCGCACGCGAAATCCGGAACAGTTGACTCCGTACGAAGCGTTGATGCGCGGTTTCGCCTATTACCAGCGTTTGAATGCGGAAGAGCATGCCCAGGCCAGGGCGGGATTGGAGCGGGCCGTGGAGCAGGCTCCGGGCAATGCGGATTGCTGGGCCATGCTCTCGCTGTTGTACCGCGAAGAGTACACACACGCATTCAATGCCCGGCCTGACGCATTGGATCGCGCGCTGGCTGCGGCGCGGCGGGCGATTGAGATCGCTCCCTCGAATCACCTGGCGTACTCGGCGCTGGCGTCGGTGCAATTTTTCCGGCGCGACCTGCATGCGTTCCGCAGTGCGGGGCAGAAGGCCATCGCGCTGAATGCAATGGACGGCTTCACTATCGGCTACATGGGCTTCCAGACGGCGTATTCGGGCGATTGGGAGCGCGGCTGCGAGTTGATGGAGAAAGCCAGAAGCCTCAATCCGAATTATCCGGGATGGTACTGGTTGCCGTCGAGTTTCGGCGCATACAACAAAGGCGATTACACGGGCGCGCTGGAATTCGCGCTGAAGGTGAACATGCCTCGCTTCTGGCGCGCCTGTGTGGCGCTGGCGGCGATTTACGGGCAACTGGGCGAGCCGGAGTTGGCGGGCAACGCGTTGCGAGAACTTCTGGCGCTGCGTCCGGACTTTGGGCAGATAGGGCGGGAAGAATGCGAGAAATCGTGGCAGCCGGAATTCGTCGATCATCTGATGGATGGGCTGCGCAAGGCGGGGCTGGAGATTGCGGATGATCCGACAAATAAGGCCGCTACGGTTGCTCCATCCACCAAGACAAGCACGGGCGCGCGGGCGGCCACCGGGTCGGGGTCGACGCACAGTGCGGTTCGAGAAGATGAAGGCTTCTGGGTCGCGGTGTTGCCGTTCAAGCACGCGGGAGTGAACGCCGATCTGACCGCGCTGGCCGAAGGATTGTCCGATGAGGTCATCACCGGGCTTTCGCGGTTCTCCTATCTTCGCGTGATTGCTCGCGGATCGACGGCGCGATACGCCGGTCAGGCGGTCGATGTTCGGGCGGCAGGCAAAGAACTCCATGCGCGCTATGTGATGGAGGGAACCATTCGGCAGGCCGGAGCGAAGGTGCGGATCGCGGTGCAACTGGTGGATGCGGCGAGCGGCGCGCATCTTTGGGCAGAGAATTACGAGCGCGCATTCAATCCTGAGGCGGTATTCGAATTACAGGATGACTTGGTGCCGCGAATTGTTTCGACGGTCGCGGATATGAATGGCGTTTTGCCGCGGAGCATGAGCGAGGGCTTGCGGAATCGCGCTGCGGGGCAACTGACTCCGTACGAGGCTGTGCTGCGCAGTTTCGCTTATACCTACAGTGCGACGCCGGAGGAATTGACGGCCGCGCGGACTGCGCTGGAAGAGACGGTGCGAAATGCGCCGGCATATTCCGACGCCTGGGCGATGCTCTCGTTCCTGTGCGGCCAGGATTACGTGCATGGCTACGAGTTGCAAGCCGATGCATTGGAGATTGCAACCTCCGCGGCACGACAGGCAGTTGCGCTGGGCCCGTCCAATCATCTGGCCTACTTCAGTTTGGGGCAGGCGCTGTGGTGCCAGAAGGATTACGGTTCGTTCCGCGATGCGGCCGAGCGCGCGGTTGTGCTGAATCCGATGGACGGCAATTCGGTTGCCTATATGGGCGAATTGCTGACGTATGCGGGCAGTGCGGAGCGCGGCATGGAACTGGTGGGGCGCGCCAAGCAACTGAACCCGAATCACCCGGGGTGGTACTGGTTCGCGGATTTCTATCATGCGTTCTCGGAAGGCGATTACCGCGGCGCGCTGGCTTTCGGGCAGAAAGCGAAAATGCTGGGGAATCCGCTGGCGCCGATGTTTGTCGCCGCAGCCTATGGCCAGCTTGGGGATGCCGATGGCGGCACAAAGGCGATCGCCGATTTGCTGAAATTCCGTCCTGAGCTTCCGGCCCTCATGCCGAAGCAGGTGGCGAAGGTATGGAACGCCGAGTATGGCGAACGATTCCTTGAAGGTTTGCGCAAGGTGGGGTTGGAGATTCCGGAGGCGGGAGCCAAGGCGTCTGAAAAAATATCAACGCTTGCTTCCACACAGGTAAAGGTGCGGGACTCGGGTGCGGCTCGGGTGGACGAAGGGTTCTGGGTGGCGGTGCTGCCGTTTAAATACACGGGCGCCGAGCACAAAGCTTTGGCGGATGGCCTCTCCGAAGAAATCGTCGCGGGAATGGGCCGATTCTCCTACCTGCGAGTGATCACGCATGGTTCGACACAACGCTACGCCGATCAATCTCCGGACTTGCGGACGGTGGGCAAGGAACTGGGCGCGCGCTATGTGATGAACGGCAATCTTCGCCAGCTGGGCACACGGCTCCGCGTTGCGGTTCAACTCGCCGATGCCGCCACCGGCGCGCAACTGTGGGCGGAGACGTATGAGCGTCCATTCAGTCCTGAAACCGCTTTTGAGCTGCAAGACGAACTGGTGCCGTGCATCGTCTCCACCGTCGCCGACATGTACGGCGTGCTGCCCCGCAGCATGAGCGCTGCCGTGCGGTTCAAGCCGTCCGATCAGTTGACGCCTTACGAAGCGCTGTTGCGCGGCTTCGGTCACAGCCTAAGTTTCTCCGCCGGCGACGTGAGTGAAGTGCGGAGCTGCCTGGAACGCGCCGTGCAACAGTCTCCCGGCAACGCCGACTGCCTGGCCATGCTGTCCAACATTCAGGCTAACTCCTACGGAGTTTGCGACAACGTATCGGAGGAGATTCTCGGAGGAGCGCTGGAGGCGGCGCAAGCGGCGGTAGAGGCGGCGCCGACCAATGGGTTGGCTTATCACGCACTGGCAGTAGCCTGGTTTTTCAAGAAGAATCTTCCCGCCTTTCGGGCGGCCGCGGAACGCGCGATTTCCCTCAATCCCATGGATGGAGCCACGATCGCCTACATGGGCATCCTGATGGCGTTTACCGGCGATTGGGAGCGCGGGATTGAGCTCACGGAAAAAGGGATGCAGTTGAATGCCAACCATCCGGGATGGCACCTGATGACGGGATGGCACGATGCCTACCGGGTAAAAGACTATGCGAAAGCACTGGAACTTGCGCTGAAGCTGAACGCGCCGAAAAATCCGTGGGTACAGCGCTCTCTAACTGTGAGCTACGCCCAGCTGGGCATGAGTGCGGAAGCCGGCAGCGCGCTCGGTGATCTGCTTGCACTGGTTCCACACTTCGCGCAGGTGGCGCGCGAAATGCACAGCCGATGGCTCGAACCAGGACTGGTTGAGCATATGTTGGAAGGCCTGCGCAAGGCGGGGCTGGACATTCCAGCGGAGAATGAAGCAACATCGCTCAGATCCGGCGCTTCGTCCTCAGCCACAAAGAGCGAATCGGGTGCAACCCGCGCCGCTGCTCGAGAAGACGAAGGCTTCTGGGTCGCGGTGTTGCCTTTCAAATACACAGGCAGCGATGCCGATCTGAAAGCGCTCGCCGAGGGATTGTCGGAGGAAGTGGTCACCGGGCTTTCGCGGTTTTCTTACCTGCGCGTGATCGCGCGCGGGTCAACGGCAAAATATTCCAGCGAGTCCGGCGATGTGCGCGCGATCGGCAAGGAGCTGGGCGCGCGCTACGTGATGGAAGGCAGCTTGCGGCTGGCGGGCACGACGCTGCGGATTGCGGTGCAGTTGGTTGACGCGTCGAGCGGCGCGCATTTGTGGGCGCAGACGTATGAGCGAACTTTCCGAGCCGAGGATGTCTTTGCGGTGCAGGACGACATTACCGATCGAGTGGTGGCAACGGTGGCGGACGCCAATGGGGTTCTGGCGCGCTCCATCGCCGCCGGAGTTGAGGAAAAACCCGAAGCCACACTGACCGCATTGGACTGGACGCTGCGCTGCCTGGCATACCGCAGAAACATCACCCCAGAGACGCATGCCAGGCTCCGCGACGGCCTGGAACGGTTCGTGGAACGGGAAGCCAAGCATGCGGATGCGTGGGCTTGTCTGGCTCTGCTCTATGCCGATGAATTTTCGTTTGGCTTTAACCCCCGCACTGACGCGCTGGAACGCAGCCTGGCAGCGGCTCGCCACTCCATCAAGATTGACCGGAGCTGTCAAATCGGAAATAGCGTCCTGGCGCAAGTGCACTTTTACCGCAGAGATGTTCCCGCATTCCGCGCGGCGGCGGAGGGCGCCATTGCGCTGAATCCCCGCAATACCGAAGTGCTTGCGCAGACGGCTCTGTTGTGGGTTTTCAGCCGCGAAGGCGAACGCGGCGCAAATCTTGCCCGGCGTGCCATGGACCTCAATCCTCACCACCCCGGGTGGTATCACGTTGCGCTGGTTTGGGATCACTTTCAGAAGGGTGAGTACGAACAAGCGCTGGCGCAGGAATCGCGGATTAATATCCCCGGACTGTTCTGGCAGCCTCTTGCAGTCGCGGCCTGTTGCGGGCTGCTGGGGCGGACTGCCGAGGCGGCGGCTGCGGTTGAGGAACTCCGCCGTCTTGACAAGGACATTGAACAGCACTTGTGGCGGCATATCGAAACCTACAATTATGCCAGCGGCTTCATGGACCGCATCCTCGAAGGTCTCGCCAAAGCGGGATTGCACATTACAGTACCCGGCGGAGCGTCCGCGATATCGGATGAAACCCATGCACGCGATGCGGGGCAGCAGATTGCCGAGGCAGAACGGCAACCAGTCACGTCGGGCGCCATGCGAGCGAGTTCCGGGGAAACCCGCGCTGACGAAGGATTCTGGGTCGCGGTGCTGCCGTTCAAATACGACGGAGGGAACGCCGATCTCCGGGCCCTGGCGGGTGGTTTGACGGATGACATCGTGACCGGAATGTCGCGATTCTCCTACCTGCGAGTGATCGCACGAGGGTCAACGGCAAAATATTCGAGCGAGTCGGGTGACGTGCGCGCGATCGGCAAGCAACTCGGGGCGCGCTATGTGATGGAAGGCAGCCTGCGGCAGGCGGGAAGCAAATTGCGGCTCGCGGTTCAACTTGTGGACACGGTTTCCGGGGCGCATCTCTGGGCCGAGACCTACGAACACGCCTTCGCTGCAGAGTCAGTTTTCGAAGTGCAGGATAATCTTGTCCCGCGCATCGTCTCTACTGTTGCGGACCAGTATGGAGTTCTGCCGCGCAGCATGAGCGAAGTGCTGCGCAGCAAAAAAGATGAGGACTTGACGCCGCACGAAGCTGTGCTTCGCGTCTTCAGCTATTTCACGCGCCTTACGAGCGAGGAACACGCCGCCGTCCGCACAGTTCTCGAACGCGCAGTGCAACAGGCTCCGTATCATGCCGATAGCTGGGCCATGTTGTCGATGATCTATCGCGGCGAGTTTGCCCAAGGCTTCAACGCCGGGCCGAATCCTCTGGACCGGGCTCTGGCGGCGGCGCAGCGCGCCGTGGATCTGGCCGCCACGCACGCTCTCGGGCACTACGCGCTGGCCACGGTGTACTTCTTCCGCAAAGAGATGGTTGCGTTCCACGTCGCAGCGGAGCGAGCCATGGAACTCAATCCACTCGACGCTTCCGTGAAAGCCTATCTTGGATTGCTGATTGCAGCGACGGGAGAATGGGATCGCGGCTGCCAGATGGTGGAAGCTGCCATGCAGTTGAATCCCAACTGCCCGGGATATTTTTATTTCGCCAGATGCTGTAACGCATACCGGCAGGGCAAGTACGACGAAGTGCTCGAGGCCGCAACTCGGGGCCTGCCGAGCTACTTCCACACTCACGCCCTGCGGGCGGCTGCGCTCGGCCAGTTGGGCCGTCAGGAAGAGGCGCGGAAAGCGGTGCAGGATTTGCTGGCGCTTCGTCCCGATTTCGCCACTGCGGCACGGCAGGAGTATGCGAAATGGTACGAACCCGGGTTAATCGAGCAACTGATTGAAGGGTTGCGCAAGGCGGGGTTGCAGATTCCGGACGATTCGGAGCAACTAAGCTCAGAGCGAGTGGGCACGACTTCCGGCGCTGCCCGCGCCGTTGCTCAAGAAAACGAAGGCTTCTGGGTGGCGGTGCTGCCGTTCCGCGAGGCGGGCGGCGATGCGGAGTTGGAAGCTCTGGCCGACGGCCTGAGTGAAGACGTGACCACGGGGCTGGCGCGATTTCCCTATCTGCAGGTGATCGCCCACAATTCCGCGATGGCTTACAAGGGCCGCGCAGCAGCGGACATCCGCACGGTGGGCAAAGAACTGAGCGCGCGTTACGTGCTCGAAGGGAGCATACGCAAGCGAGGCAAGGCCATTCGCGTGAGCGCGCAATTGATGGACGCGGCGAGCGGCACCCAGCTTTGGGCGGAGGCGTATGACCGCGAGGTCGGCGACGCGGGCACATTCCAGATTCAGGATGACCTTACCGACCACATCGTGACTGCGGTTGCGGATGGGCATGGAGTTCTGGTTCGCTCGATGGCTGCTCCCACTCGCGAACGAAAAGTGGAGGAACTCAGCGCGTCTGAACTGGTTCTGCGCTACTACGCCTTCATGCAGCAGGTCGAACCGCAGGAGCATGCCGCGCTGCGCACGGGATTCGAGCGGGCGCTGGAACGCGAGCCCAACTACGCGATGGCGTGGGCGTGTCTTTCCAATTTGTACGTATTGGAGTATGGCGACGGGTTCAATCCGCTGCCGGATCCGATGGATCGCGCGCGAGAAGCGGCATGGCGGGCGGTGAAGATCGATCCGACGTGCCAGATGGGCTGGAAGCTGCTCTCGGTAGTGCACTTTTTTGCTCGCGATTTCGCCGCATTTCGCGAGGCGGCGGAACGGGCCATGGCGCTGAATCCGCGGGACGGCACTACGCTGGCTTATGTGGGGATCATGATGTGTTACTCCGGCGATTGGGAGCGTGGCGTGGCCCTGGTGCACAGAGCGATCGACCTGAACCGGCATCATCCCGGCTGGTATAACAACGCCTCATTCGCGCATCACTATCGCAAGGGCGAGTACGAGAAGGCGTTGCTGGCCGCCAAGAAAATCAACATGCCGGAGTACCACTGGACGCACATCTCGATTGCGGCCTGCTGCGGCATGCTGGGCCGCCAGGAAGAGGCGCGCACGGCGATTGAGAATCTGCGCAAATACACTCCACAATTTCTCGATCTGGAAAATATCCGTGAAGAGATTGCGAGGTGGGATCCGGATAAAGAGGAAGTGGAACGTCTGATGCAGGGGTTGCAGAAAGCCGGGCTGAGGTATGGGGCGGATTCCGCGGCGACAGGCGATTCCGCGCAGTCCGGCACCACGCCGGTCTCCCCTCCTGTCGCCACGGTCTCCGGAGAAAGCAGAACCGCGGCGCGCGAAATCGAAGGCTTCTGGGTGGCGGTGCTGCCGTTCAAATATCGCGGCGCGAATGCCGATCTCACTGCTCTGGCCGAAGGATTGACCGAAGACATCATCACGGGAATGTCCCGCTTTCCGTATCTGCGGGTGATTGCGAAGAGTTCCACCGAGCGCTATGCGCATGAGTCGGGAGAATTGCGCGTGATCGGCAAAGAACTGGGCGCGCGCTATGTGATCGAAGGAAATTTGCGCCTGGCGGGATCGAAGCTGCGGATTGCGGTGCAGCTTGTCGACGCGACCTCCGGCGCACACGTGTGGGCGGAAACGTATGAGCATGATTTCAGCCCCGAAGCCGTCTTCCAGATACAGGATGACCTGGTTCCGCGCATCGTCTCGACCATCGCGGACGCGCACGGAATTCTGGCGCACACCATGAGCGACGCGATCCGCAGCAAGAGTCCCGAGCAACTGACTCCGTATGAGGCCGTGTTCCGCGGCTTCAGTTACTCCGAGCGTATGACGGTTGAAGAACATGCTGCGTCGCGGACCGCACTGGAACGGGCGGTACAACAGGCGCCGACCTACGCCTACGCCTGGGCTTTGCTCTCGCTGAACTATGCGGACGAGTACGACCAGGGATACAACGCTCTACCCGATCCGCTGGGGCGAGCGCTGCAGGCGGCGCGGAAAGCGGTCGACCTGGAGCCGTCCAACCATCGCTCGTATCAGGCGCTGGCGACGGTCCACTTCCACCGGAGGGAAATCGAGGCTTTCCGCACGGCGGCCGAGCGCGCCATCGCTCTGAATCCGATGGATGGATGCGCGATTGCCCATATGGGGGGACTGATCTCCTACGCCGGCGAATGGGAGCGCGGCGGCGCGTTGCTGGAGAAAGCGGTGCGGCTTAATCCGCATCATCCCGGATGGTACTGGGGTTTTCTCTTCATGAACGCTTACCGCAAAGGCGACTACCGGGGCGCGTTGAGCTGCGCGCTCAAGGTGAATCTGCCGGGCTTTTCCAGTACGCACATATTACTGGCCGCCGCGTACGGACAACTTGGGGAGCTTGAAGCGGCACGCAAATCTCTGCAGGAACTGCTGGCGCTGGTGCCGAACTTCGCGCAGGTTGCCCGTCCGGCGTTGATTCAGAGGATGTGGTTCGATCCGGAAGTGGCGGAGCGCTTGCTTGATGGGTTGCGGAAGGCTGGGTTGGAGATTCCGGAGGGCCCGGGTAGCGGGGGTGATAAGGGCTAGCGGCCGCGGAAGAGTCGACAGTTGGTTAGGAGGCATACCTCAGCGGCTGAAGCCGCACTCATTTTGCGGTATTTTTGGCACGAGTAAAACTCGTGCCCTTCCCGGTTATGTCAGAACGTCAGCCTTTTGGGAGCCCGGTAGAGTCTTTGGTTCTCTGTTGACAGTCGCCCGCGTCCGCGCCATACTTCTCCTGCTGCGCCATTCGTTTGTTTCCGCCCTAAACGCCAAGACTGGCACGGCTTTTCCACTGTCTCCCAGGAGGAACCCCATGTCCCGAAGTCTCTGTGCGGTGCGAAATATTCTTCCATTGCTGTTGGCGGTCACGATTCTCGTTCCGCTGGCGTCCGCTTCCGGCCCTTACACCGTGGGCTCCTCCAACACAGTAACGGCCGATCCAAACATTACGCGGCCGGCGACCACGCCATGCGTGGTGCAGCTTTTCAGCGATGTCGCGTTTTTCGACTTCAACAATGAGAATTTCACCTACGCGCCGCCGTCCGCGTGTCCGGGGCCGTGGGCGAAAGTGATTCTTGAGGCGGACATTAACCTCAATGCCGGCATTCAATACGACCGCACGGCAAATTTCTGGCTGGGACCGACCAACATTTATTTCGGCACAACGGCCGAGCCCTCGCCGAATCTCGGTCCGTCGTGGCACATCGAGAACGATCTCACGGATTACAGTTCGATCTTCACCACGGCGCAGTCCGGCGTGGCAGTGATTGGAAACACCCTGTGCTGCGGCCTCACGTCAACGATCTATGCTTCGGCGACGCTGGAGTTCTATCCTCTGGCTGAGGGCGAGGCGGCGCCGGTGACGGCCAACGATGTGTACGCGCTTTCGGCGGGCCCGACGGGCGGGACCGTGGGATTGAATACCGGCACCGATACGCTTTCCGGTACTTTCACGCTGCCGACGAACGTGGCCAGCGCTTATCTGGATGTCTATTCGCAAAGCCAGTCCAACGACGAATTCTGGTACACCTGCGTGCCCAACGATGTTTCGGGCGAACTGGAAAGCTGCGGGGGCACCGGCTTCCGCGAGACCGAAATTACGATTGATGGCGCGCCCGCTGGTGTCGCGCCGGTCTTTCCGTGGATCTTCACTGGCGGAATCGATCCGTTCCTGTGGTTCCCGATTCCCGGCGTGCAGACTTTGAACTTCATTCCGTATCGCGTGAATCTGACGCCGTTCGCGGGAATCCTGAGCAACGGGCAGCCGCACACGGTTGCGCTGAGCGTGTACAACGCCGACAGTTATTTTTCAGCGACCGCATCGCTGCTGGTCTATACGGACCCGAACATCACGCAGGTGACTGGGGCGGTCACTGAGAATACGCTGGCGGCGCCGAATCCGGTGATCACGGAGAACATCAACGCGGGGCAGACTTCGATTACCGGCACGGTGAGTGTGAAGTCGAATCGCAGCTTCAGCATCTCGGGCTACGCCAACACTTCGCAGGGCAAGGTGACGACGAAGGTTTCGCAGAGCGTCAACTTCACCAACAAGCAGACTTTCAAGATCACCGGCTCGGAGTACAAGCAGGACATCAGCCTGAACTCGACGGTTACTTCGACTGCAACCACTTCGGGCAAGAGCATAGCGAAGACGGTGACCAGCCAGAACTACGCCTTCCCCTTGACGCTCGACATTGTTGAAGTGGTGCTGCCCTCGGGAGACATTAACGAGACCACTACTGCCGACCAGAATTACACCGCTAACGTAAGCACCTCAGCTAACAAGGCGGTGACCTACACCAGTTCGATGGTGAACACCGGGCAGCATACCGACACGCTGGAGTTCGATTCGTCGTTCAACTTCCTGGGGAACACGGGGCAATCGAGCGCGCAGCAATACAACTACAGCGACTCGACGGGCGCGGCGTACCTGTGCGATCTGGCGGCGGCGGCGAACGCGCTGACGTACTTCAGTTCGGGGTGCGCGCAGTAGGGGTGGGTCGAGTGGAACATGTTGGATAACCAGCTTCCTACGGCCGGGCTCAGGGCGACGGATTTTATAAAATGCTGCTTACCGTAAGGGCTACTCTTTCGCCCCGCTAGGGCTCTGCCTCTTTTTCCTATTGCTACCCACCGCTGGCGCGGTGGGCTGCATTCTTCCGCCGCTTCGCGGCTAGGGGCGACAATCCAAACTGTTTCGACATCCGGCAGTCGATCCATTGGTATTCCCGCCCGCAACTGTATACCATGTCAGCCGATGGCCCGCGAGACGGTGGTCGAGCCCCGGCAGGAAATCTTGCGTACGGCCGCGCGTCTGTTTCAGAAGCGCGGCTATGACGCCACGTCGATGAACGACGTCGCGGCGGCGCTCAAGCTCAGTAAGGGCGGACTCTACCACCACTTTCAGAGCAAAGACGAAATCCTGTTCGAGATCATGAACCATGCGATGCAGATCACGCAGGATCGTGTGGTCACTCCGGTGCGCGGGATCGCCGATCCGGAAGAGCGGTTGCGGGCGCTGATCCGGCTGCACATCGAGACCGTGCTCAGCCCGCGGGACCGCGAAATTACGGTGATGCTGCACGAAAATCATCCGCTTCCTCCGGGACTGCGCAAGCGCATCAACGCCCGCAAAAAAGATTATGTACACTTCCTCGAAAACCTGATGCGGGAAGTGCAGGAGAAAGTGCAGGACAAAGCGCAGCAGAAAGGGCAAGGGCAGGGAAGTTACCGCGTTCATGCCAAGGGCAGAGTGAGCCCGCGCGCCGCGGCTTTTGCGTTGCTGGGCATGATCAATTGGATTTACCAGTGGTATAAACCGGAGGGTGGGTTGCAAGCGCAGAACCTGATTCCGCAGTTTACCGATCTTATTTTCGGAGGCATCTTCGCATGAAAACCTTCCACGCCCGGCTATCCGATGTGGAGCGGCAGCGCGCGCATCACGGCAAATCGTATTTCGAATTTCTGCGGGCGCCGGCCTTGAGCGCGGGGCTGTACGTGCTGCCCGCGCGGGGGCTCGACCTGCAGAAGCCGCATCATCAGGACGAGGTTTATTACGTGATCCGCGGGCACGCGCGATTTGAGGCTGGCGGAGAAGACCGCGAAGTGGCGGCGGGCAGCGTGCTCTTCGTGGCCGCGGAAGTCAACCATCGTTTCTACGACATTACCGAAGAGTTGGAAGTGCTGGTGCTGTTCGCGCCGCCCGAAGCATAGCGGCCAGTGGGGCCGCGTTTTATTTGGCGACCACCAGCACCACGAAGCTGTCAGGCAAGACCGGCGGGCGAGGATGCGGATTATCCTTGGTGGCGGCAGGCGCCTCGCCAAATTTGGCCGTCACCACATACACATTGTGGGTTTTCGAATCGAGCGCCAGGGTGCGCGCGCGGGCCTGTGTCGGAACGTTTTCCGCAACGCTGAATTTTTCGGGCGATTCTTCCCGCACTACCGTGAGCACACCTTCGCCGCAGGAAGCAAAGGCCAATCCGGTTTCGTCGTCGAATGCGGTCGCGTCAACGCCGTCGCCAATCGCGGGCGTAGCCAGCACTTTGCCGCTATCGGCATCGACTACGGCCATCATCTTATTGTCGCAACCGACGAACAGGCGGCGATGCTTGCGGTCCATCGACAAGCCTGAGGGAGACTCGCAAGGCTTCAACGGCCAGGTCATTTTAATGGCGAGTTTGTTGGCGTCGATTGCGGTGATTTCGCTCTTGTCCTCAATGTTGACGAAGACGCCGCCTTTGCCATCGCTGGCGGCGAACTCGGGTCTGCCGTCAAGTTTGATCGTGCCCAGCACAGTGCCAGTGGTGGCGTCGATGGCGGTGGAATCCTGGCTGCGGCCGTTAAAAGTGAAAACACGTTTGGTCGCGGGATCGTAAAGGATCGCATCCGGATTCTCGCCCACCTTCACCTTGCTGCTGGTGGCGAGCGTTTTGAGATCGAAGATGCTGACGGTACCTTCACGGCCATTGCTGGTGAATCCGCGACCGAGTTCGGGCGCGAGAGCGATACCGTGCACTCCGGGCGTGTCGGGAATGTCGCCGACAGTCTTACCGGAATCGAGATCGAGAACCATGACGTGGGTTCCTCGCGAAATATAAAGGCGGCGCGAGGACGCGTCGGCAGTGAGGTAATCCCAACCTCCGTCGCCTCCTACCTTATAGGTGGTGACGACTTTGTACCCGGGAGCGGCGGCGCCAGCCGCGGTCGCGGCGAACAACAGCGCAAGGGTCAGGGGAAGGCAGCGGCGCATGAAATTTGTTTTCGTCGACATGAATTTCCTCCGCGAGATGTTTTGGGCCCGCGAGGTTGCCTTGTGTGGAGACTGAGGGCCGCGATCTTGCATGCAGTTCCTTGGGCGGGTCCAGAAATACTTTACTCTATTTTGGGTGGCCGGGACTCCGGCGGCATGGGTGCGGGTAGGGATCCCCTCGGCAAGCTCGGGGCAGGCTCTTCGACTGCGCCAGGACTCCCTACGGTCGTCCCGGCTTTGTCAGGAGGACAGAACTTTGGAAATGCGGCGTAGCGTGGGGGCTTCTCTTTCGCCCCGCTGGGGCTCGGCCTTATTTCCTATCGCTACCCACCGCTTACGCGGTGGGCTGCATTCTTGCGCCGCTTCGCGGCTGGGACTGGGCACACCGCCGGTTGAAATTCCCCGCCAACGCCGGAGAACCGGGGTCGGTTGTCCGCACATGCTCTTGTTTGGGACTAGGTAAACCCTAAGAGGGACGGCACTGGGCGCGGGTAGGGATTCTTCGACTGCGCCGGGACTCCCTCCGGTCGTCCCGGCTGCGCTCAGAATGACAGAGGTCTGGTGGCGTGCAGTTTTTCATCGAAGGGGTGGAAAATTAATCCTCGCCCCGCGAAGGAGTACGCGAGGCGAGGATCACCCAGGGAGGACTACCCACTCATTCGGCCACCTCTTATTCGGCCATTTTTTATTCCGCCATCTTGGCAATGTGGACATCGAAGCCGGTTTTTGGCAGCAGGGAAGTTAGGGCGAAGGCTTTGAAGCCGTCGCCGTTGACTTCTTTCTGGCGGTAGACGCCGGGTTCGCTTTCGATGGTTTCGCGGCGGCCATCCATGTCGGCGAGAAAGGCTTCCGCCTGCGAAGAACTTACTTCGCCACCTTTGGCGCGCGTGACCACCGCTTCGGAAGCGTAGGAGCGGATCAGTTTGGGCCAATATTTTTCCAGCAGTTCAGTACTGGCGAAAACGTCGGCCCATATGATGCGTCCGTTCACCGCTACCACCACGCCCACGGCCTTGCGATCGCGCAATTGCTTCATCAGACTTTCGTAGTTGTGCTGGATGGGAGCAGCAATCTCATCCACTTTTTGTTTGACGTCTTTGTTCTCCATGACGCGGGCGTAGGAAGTGGTGGAGCGGACCTCGTCGCTGCTGGCGGGCGGCGCACCTGCCGCGACCTCTGCGGTCATGGCGGCCTGCTGCTTGCGGACCTCGGCCCAAACCTGATTCTGATCTTTGTCGGCCATGGCTCTGCCGCGCACGGAAGGTTGCGCCATCAAAGTGCCGCCGCCCACGGCTTTTCCACCGCCGGAATAAGTGGATCCGGAAGTGGCGAAGTGTTCGCTGGTAGCGACCCAGCGGCCGGGCTCGACGCAAAAGACGCTGAGATCGACGGGATCGCTTTCCGGCGGAACGATGCGATCTTTGCCGATGACGCGATCCTGCTTGCCTCCGGTAACAATCTCGCCGGCGAGCAACAGCAGTGGGCGATCGGAATTATTGATGAGCACGAGTCGATTGACTTCGGCGCCTCCGCGCTGCACCGCAGCCACGGGGCGGCGGCGCATCAGGCCCTGAACATTTCCAGACTCGGTCACGATGACCTTGCCGGAACGCAGTCCCTCATCCAAGGTGAGAAACTCGCCGGTTTCATAAGACTTTTGAGCGACCACAGGAAATACGGTTAGACTGCCGTGCCGGATCGGATCCAGCACCTTGTAGCCGGAAGCTAATTTGCTTTCATCGATTCCGGCCTGAACCGGCTGCGTCGGACTGAGAAAATCCAGGCAGACCATACCGGCCACAATCACCAATACCGTCACTGCTAGACTCAAATTTCGGCGCATAATTTTCCCCCAGCGCGGGCGGCACGTCCCGGTCCCAGGAGGCTTGCACTCCACGGGGCGCACCGCCCATCGACTCATGGGATGAACGAAAAGAAAGTTGGGTCTTGCGCGAAAATTTGCGATTGCAAGCGTCTAATGAATTGGTAGCATCGATGAGGTGGCAGTAACAAATTCGCTGCGGTATCTTCTTTCTTACATGCGCGCCACGAAACCGATCTCCGCGACGGTGCAATCGGCAGTTGCCGAACTGCTGGCGGAGCTGCATGTAAAAGGCGGTTGCGAAAAGATAGGTCTGGAGCGTGAATCGTTCGCGGCGATTTTGTGCGAGGTTGCGGAAAAATATTTGCCTGCAGGAAATACGGAAGCGGAGGCGCGCAGTTTTCTGCTGACGCTGCGCGTGGAAGAACTGGCGCTGGCGCGGGCTTGCGCCGCTGGCAGCAATTCGGCGTGGGAAGTGTTTCTGATCCGCTACCGCGAGAAGCTTTATCTGTCGGCACTGCGCATCGCGCGCGAAGACAGCGCGGCGCGCGATCTCGCCGACAGTCTCTATGCCGAACTCTACGGCACGGGCACGCGCGATGGGGAACGCGTTTCGAAACTCTCGTCGTTCACCGGGCGCGGTTCGCTCGAAGGATGGTTGCGCACCGTGCTGGCGCAGGAGTTTGTCAATCGCTACCGGCGCACCAAACGTCTAGTCAGCCTCGATGAGGAAAATGAGGAAGGCACGCAGTTCGCCGCGCCGGAACCGGAGCCGGCTCCCGTGGCGGATGGGAAGCTTGAATCCGCAACCGATGCCGTGCTGGCCGCGCTGCCGGCGGAGGACCGCATGGTTCTGGCATCGTATTATCTCGATGGGCGCACGCTGGCCGAGGTGGCGCGCATGCTGGGGGTGCACGAATCCACCATCAGCCGCAAGGTGGACAAGCTGGGCAAGTCATTGCGCAAGCAGATCGTGACGGCCCTGGTGAAGCAGGGCATGAGCCGCCGTCAGGCCGAAGAGGCGATGGAAGCGGACGTCCGCGACCTGCGTGTAGATATTCGACGCAGCCTGGCGCAAGATTCGCCGCCGGGGGCGTTCTTAGGGAAAGAAGGTCTGCCCGTGCAGCAAAAGGTTGCGCCGGGAGCCGAAGGTCCGAAACTCGAAACGCGAAACTGAAATGGAGAAGTTACCCAAAATCGTGGTGAAGCGGCTGCGGCAGCGGACGGCGGCGGAGTCGCATCCGGACGCCGACCTGCTCACCGCGTTTTCCGAGCAGTTGTTGACAGGCCGCGAGCGCGAGGGCGTGGTCGAGCACCTTGCCCGTTGCGGCGATTGCCGGGAAGTGGTGGCATTCGCTCTGCCCGCGATGGAAGAGGCGGCGGCGGCCCGCCCGGTGCGCGTGGCGCGAGCTGGCTGGTTGAGTTGGCCGGTACTGCGTTGGGGGGTAGTGGCGGCTGGGTTGGTGGTGGTGGCATCGGTTGGGGTGCTGCAATTCCGGCAGCGTCACGAGGAACGTGCTTTGGTGGCGACGAATGTGGCGCCGAAAGAAGCGGCGCGCGAAGCAGTGGCCGAGCCGTCCCCGGCTGCGCCCTCTGAAAATGCCACTGGTTCGACGAAAGCGCCAGCAGAGACACGCAAACAGACTGCGGCGGCCGAAAAAAAGCAGGCAGCGGCTCAGGACGAATTGGCTGCGGACAGACCCGCTTCTGCCGCGACCATGCCTGAGGCTCGAGCCGTGCCTGGGACTACGCATGGAACTATGCCGCGCTCAGGGTCCACGGGAGCAGGTTCCGGCTATGCTGGCGGCAGCTTCCGTGGCGGTGGGCGACTGGCAGCGGCTCCGCGGAATTCTTCGGCGGGCGAGGCTCGATCCAGCAGCTCGGCGGCCGCCGAGCCGGAATCGGTGGGCAAAGCGAAGGCGGCATCGACGCAGGCGGCTGCTCCTATGGCGCCGGCGCCATGGCTGCGCACCGAGCCGAGTCTGATGAAGGGTGCGGCCGCGCCGCGCTGGACCATCGGCGCGGATGGAGCGTTGCAGCGCTCGGTCGATGGCGGCAAGAGCTGGCAGGATGTGAGCATTGCGGCGGATGAGCCGGCGAGCGCCAGGGCGACGCGCTCCAACGAAACCGTGGAAGTGAGTGGCATGGCCGCTCCGGTGCAGAAGGACGCGGAGGCGAATTCCGCGACTCCGGCTAAGGCGCAGGCGCCGGGCAAAACAAACTTCGCGATGCGCTCGGTGGCGAAGGCTGCGCCCGCGGTGAACACGGTCTTTCGCGCGCTTTCGGTATCAGGCGATGCGATGGAGTTGTGGGCTGGAGGGTCCGGCGGGGCTCTGTATCACACGGTCGATGGCGGCAATCGGTGGGTGCGGGTGACTCCTTCCGATGACAGCGCTTCGTTGAGCGGTGACGTGATCGGGATTCAGTTTGCGGATGCGACGAATCTAGTGGTGCGCACGTCAACGGCAGAAGCTTGGATCACGGCGGACGGCGGGAAAAGTTGGAAGAAGCAGTAATTCCTTCCCGGGGCTAAAGAATTTGTACGGGAACTAGTGTCGTCCCTCCGGGACTGGTTCAAAATCTCCCGCTATACCCAGCGCTGAAGCGCTGGGCTATGATCGGGCGCCCCTCCGGGGCGAGTCTAAGGAGGCGTCCTTCCGACCGCTTCCCTCTCTTTTCACGTTTCTCATTTATTAATTTTCGCGATTACCAAAGTGACGTTTACACAAAATGAGAGGTTCTCTAATATCCATTTCGTGGTTTGGCAGTTCTGGGGGAGGGCTGCCGAGGCGTTCTGAACTGAAAAGTTCAGGACGCTTTTTAATTTTGGGCTAATTTTGCGGCAGACTTCTTCGCGCAGACACACATCACACAGCAGACTTACTTCAGGCCATCGGCGACGGCGACTTGCGCTGCGCAACTCTGGCTTCGAGAACGGACTGAATGGCTGCGATCAGGTGGTCGGGCAATCCGTTGGTTTTCTGGAAGACGTCGGTGACCCCCGCGGCTCGCGCCTCTTTGAACAGCTGGTAGCTGCTGAACATGGTGAACATGAACATGGGGGTGTCGGGCGCGATGTGGGAGATTTCGCGCGCGGCTTCGAGCCCGTTCATGATCGGCATCTGCAGGTCGAGGATGACCATGTCGGGCTTGAGTTCGACGAAGCGGTCGATGGCGCCGCGGCCATCTTCGGCTTCGCCGCAGATCTGCCAATCGGTCGCGCCCTCGATGCGGTTGCGAAGCGAACGTCGCACAATTGGACTGTCGTCCACTATGAGAATTCTATGAGGCATGTCTAACCCCTGGCCTAAGAAAAGCGTGCTGCCGGGTCACGGCGTGCAGACGGCGGGGCAAACTAAGGAAAGGCAGACACCAGCTTAGGCTCGTGGGGGACGAATACAATACAGCGAACGCTGTACGATAGCGGAATCACATGAGTGCGGTACAGAACACAGTTGCGTCACAAGATAACTCTTTTATTTTCAATTAGAAAGCTTGGGCGAGGAGTACACTGAAGGCGTCTCTTCTAGCATCTTTCCGCCGGATGCCATCAGAAAGCGGTCTTGCGAAATCAGACAGCGAGTTTCGCTGTGACCGCTTATGGCAAAAAAATCTCTGCATCGGTCTCTCCTTAGCGAGTCGCCAGGGTCGATGGCGACGTCCATCGTGGGCAACCAGATCCTGCTGGGGCTGCCGCGCGCCGAATCGGAAGAAATCTCCCCCCGGCTTGAACTGGTGCGCCTGAAGTTGCACACCATGCTGCACGAAGCGGGCGAACAGATCCGCTCGGGGTATTTTGTAAATACCGGATTGCAATCGGTCCTGTCGGTACAACCGGATGGCAAGAGCGTGGAAGTAGGCTTGATCGGGAGCGAGGGCTTTGTCGGCCTGGCGATGGTCGACGGCTTCCGCACCAGCCCGACCCGAGTGATTACGCAGGGCGAGGGAACGGCGTACCGCATCGATGCGGAGACCTTGCAGCGGCTGCTGCCGCGATGCCCGCAACTGCATCGTGAGTTGCATCGCTTTGGCCAACGGTTGGCGCTGCAGTTGACGCAGATCGCCGCCTGCAACCGCCTGCACGGTGTGGAACAAAGACTGGCGCGCTGGTTGTTGATGAGCCGCGACCGTATTGGTTCGGACGATCTTCCCCTGACGCAGGAATTTCTGGGCCACATGCTGGGCACGCGCCGCTCCAGCGTGAGCACCTCTGCCAGCGCGCTGCAGAATGCGGGCATGATCACTTACAGCCGCGGCAACGTCACCATTCTGGACCGGCCTAAGCTGGAGGCTGCCTCCTGCGACTGCTATGAGATCATTCAGCGGCAGTTGAAAAATTGGAGCAAGGAAACCCAGTAGGAAAATTTTGTAATTTTGTAATTTGGTAATTGAGCAATTTGAAAGCTGCTTCGTTCATGGTTCTGAGATTACTCAATTTCCCAATTACTCAATGGCTAGAGTTTGAGGCGCTTCGCGGTTTCGCGCAAAACTTCGGCTGAGCGCTGCAGTCCCGCTGTTTCCTCCGCATTCAACTCCAGGCGCAGAACGCGATCTACTCCCCCTCGATTCAAAACTGCGGGAAGGCTGAGGCAGACGTCGCCGATCCCGTAATAATCGTGGATTAGCGTGGACACGGAAAACACGGAGTTCTGATCGCGCAGGATCGCCGCAGTGATTCCGATGAGGCCCGCCGCCACCGCGTAATAGGTTGCGCCCTTGCGCTGGATGATCTGATAGGCGGCGTCGCGGGTTTGCTGATAGATGTTCTGCCGCATGGCGGCATTGAGTTCCATGCCCTGGGCGCGGCAGAAATCTTCGAGCTTCATGCCGGCGATGTTGGCCAGCGACCACACCGGAACTTCGCTGTCGCCGTGTTCGCCAATGATGAAGGCGTGCACGCTGCGCGCGTCCACACGAAAATGCTGGCTGAGCAGGTAGCGGAAGCGGGCGGTGTCGAGCACGGTGCCGGAGCCGATGACGCGCTGGGACGGAAGGCCGGAGAGCTTGAGCGCGGCATAGGTCAACACGTTGACGGGATTGGTGGCGACCAGAAGGATGCCGTTGGGATTGTGGTGGATGATCTGGGGAATCAGCTGCCGCCAAATCTCGCCGTTGCGCGCGACCATATCGAGGCGCGTCTCGCCCGGGCGCTGGTTGGCTCCGGCGGCGAGCACGGTAATGGCCGCGCCGGCGCAGTCGGCGAAATCTCCGGCCCAGATGCGCGTGGGATGCGCGAACGGCATGGCATGGTTGAGGTCCATGGCCTCGCCTTCGGCCTTGGCGCGATTGGCGTCGATCAAGATAATTTCCGACGAGAGCCGGTTCAGCAGGAGAGCGTAGGCGTAGGTCGATCCGACATTGCCGCATCCGACAACGGCGACGCGCGTGGGGTGTGAGGGTTGGTCCATAGGGGCAGTTTAATTCTAGGGGGTCGTGGAGGGCCAGTTCGTGGGAGGCTCAGGGTTACGGGGCGCGGGTAGGGATCCTTCGACTGCACCGGGACTCCCTTCGGTCGTCCCGGTTTTGCTCAGGATGACTCAAAGGGTGGCAGACCTTGAGAGAGAGGCCCCTAGCGATAGAGACTTTCTCCCCCTGCCGCGGGCTTTCGGGGTCGTGCTATGATCCCCAAGCCACGGCCAGAAATGAGCTATCGACATGGCCGAGCGGCGAGCCAACGCTGGGCATCCCCCTGCCGCAAGCGATGGAGTCGAACTCGGGACCTGCCGGGTCCGAAATAGAAACCGTGCCGCCAACCCAATGGAGAGTGATCCAGCTATGAAACAGCTTCTTTCTCGAACCGTCTTCTCCGCATGCCTGCTTTTGATCGTCCTCGCACCCCTCGCACTCGCGCAAAAGCCCGTGGTCACACTCTCAGCCACATCGTTGAGCTTCGCCACCCGCGAGGCCGGCACCATGAGCGCGGCGCAGGTTGTAACCCTGACGAATACCGGCAATGCGACGCTGACCATTACCCAGCTGGCGGCGGGAAGCGCCTACCAGGTTTTCAACGATCTCTGCACCACGGTGAATGCGGGCGCCAGTTGCACCTTTGGAGTTGTGTTCCAGCCCTCGACGGCCGGAAGTTTCGGTTATTCCGTTTCGATTGTGGACAATGCCGCGGGCAGTCCGCAAAAGGTAACTTTGAGCGGCATTGCGACGGCGCCCGTGGTCGGCCTGTCGCCGAACGCGCTGGTTTTTGGCACGCAGGCTGTGGGAACCACCAGTTCGGTGCAGGCCGTGAGCTTGACCAATGCGGGCACGACCACGATGACGATCAACAGCATTGTGGCCAGCGGTGATTATGCCCAGACCAACACCTGCGCGGCGACGCTAAACGCGGGAGCGGGTTGCACCATCAGCGTCTCGTTTTCTCCGACGTCCGGCGGAGCGCGCGGCGGTGCCGTTACCATTAATTCCGCCGGCAACAGCCCGCAGAACATCAGCCTGCTGGGGACGGCTTCCTCGGGTTCCGGTTCGCTCTCGGCGAGCACATCTGACTTTCACCGGGCAGAACATCTGGACTCCGAGCACTCCGCAAACCGTGACGCTCACCAACAAGGGAAGCACGGCGTTGCAGATCGTGAGCGTGATTGCCAGCGGCGATTACAGCCAAACCAATAATTGCGGAACATCGATCGCCGCTTCGGCGAACTGCACCATCAATGTGACTTTTACGCCCGCCGCCACCGGAACACGCACCGGCTATATCACCGTCAGCGACACGGATTCTTCCAATCTGCAAACGGTGAATCTCACGGGCACGGGCCAGTTGCCAACCAGCACGGTGACGATCAGTCCCACGTTTGCCTTCGCGCGGTCGCCACAGACCGTACGGTTCACGGCCTCGATCAGCGGGGTAAAATCCGGCAACGTCACTTGGGCGGTGGACGGAATCACCGGTGGAAACTCGACCGTGGGCACGATTACGGCCACCGGCGTCTACACGCCTCCGACGACGGCGGGGTCGCATACGGTGCAAGCCACCAGCAACGCGAACAAGACGCAGAGTGCGCTCTCCGGCGTGGTGGCGACAGCCTTTGCGGGCACGCTCACCAATCACAGCGACAATGGCCGCACCGGACAGAATCTGAACGAAGTCGTGCTCAACACCGGCAACGTTAACTCGACGCAGTTCGGAAAACTTTTTTCATATCCGGTTGACGGTTTGACCTACGCGCAACCGTTGTACGTTCCGCATCTTTCGATCCCCAACCAGGGATTGCATAACGTCGTCTTCGTGGCCACGCAGCACGACAGCGTGTACGCCTTCGATGCCAACAACAATCCGACTACGCCGTTGTGGCACGTCAGCTTTATCGATCCGGGGGCCGGCATCACAACGGTGCCGTCCGCCGATGTGATCAACAGCGGCTGCGACAACATCGGCACCGAAGTGGGCATCACGGGCACGCCGGTGATCGACGCCGTCGCCAAGAAGTTGTTTGTGGTAGTGCGCACCAAGGAGAACGGAGCTTACTTCCAGCGGCTGCATGTGCTCAGCCTGACGACGGGCGCGGAAGTCTCCGGCAGCCCAGTGGTGATTCAAGCTTCCGCTCCCGGCGTGGGAGAAGGCAGTTACGGCACGGGCACGGTCGCATTCGATCCGTTGCGCGAAAACAGCCGTCCCGGCATGATGATTTTGAACGGTGTCGTCTATATGGCCTTCAGTTCGCTGTGCGATTACCGGCCATATCACGGTTGGGTGCTGGGATACAGCGAGACCACGCTGCAGCAGGTGAGCGCGTTCATCACGTCGCCGAACGGGATCGCCTCCGGCATCTGGCAAAGCGGCAACGGGATCGTCGCCGACAACAACAGCAATATTTATTTCGCGACCGGCAACGGCTGGTTTGACGCCGACAGCGGCGGCATCGACTACGGCGATACCATCACCAAGCTGAGCAGCACAGGCAATGTGCTCAGCGTCGCCGATTACTTCACGCCGCACGATCAGGTGAACCTGAATCACAACGATCTCGACATGGGCTCGGGAGGCTGCCTGGCGCTGCCCGATCAGCCGACTGCGCCCATTCACCTGCTGACCTGCGTGGGTAAAGAAGGCAACATCTATCTGATCAATCGCGACAACATGGGCCACTTCAACGCCAACGGCGACACCCAGGTCGTTGCAAACTCTGATGATCGGCATGGTGTGGGGTGCGCCCGCGTACTGGCAAAATCAAACCTATTTCTGGGGCGATGGAGACTATCTGAAAGCCTACCGCCTGTATGGATCGTTATTCTCGGCCACACCGGTTGCCGAGGACACGAAGACCAGTCTCTATCCCGCGCCTACGCCGACGGTCTCAGCCAACAACGCGACCAACGGAATCGTGTGGGCGGTGTTTACCAGCAGCAACAAAACCGGCGGCGCGGCGATCTTGCGCGCCTACGATGCGGCCAACGTTTCGCGGCAGCTTTTTGACAGCAGCGCGAAATCGTCGAACCAGGCGGGTCCGGCGGTGAAGTTCGTCGTGCCCACGGTGGCCGACGGCAGAGTGTATCTGGGAACGCAATCAGAACTGGACGTGTACGGACTGCTGCCGTAGGAAAGGTTTGCGCGATTTATGAGGGGACAGCCATGGGTCGGCTGTCCCTTTATTTATTGGGGATCTTCTTGCGTGGGAGTTCAGCATTGGAGATGTTTCACGATTTTGCTCCCCGGCAGGCTGCGCAATATCCGCCGATTTCCAGCCGCGACACCACGATGCGGAAGCTGCAATCTTTTTCCACCTGCCCTTTCAGCTTCTCGAAAATGTCGCTGACAAATTCCATGATCTTGCCGCAGCGCAGGCATGCCATGTGGATATGGTCGCGATTGAGCTTACGCTCGTAGTAGTGTCCCTCGCCGTGAATGTGCAGGAGATCGAGTTCGTCGATCAGGCCCTGGCGCTTGAGGAGTTGCAGCGTGCGGTAAACGGTGCTGCGGTCAACGGTGGCGTCGAGCTTCTGAGCCTTGCGCAGAAGTTGGGCTGCGTCCAGATGTTTGGTCGCGGTTTCCATGACGCGCAAAATGGCGCGCCGTTGCTGGGTCATGCGAATTCCGCGGTCGGCGAAGTGGGCCTGCAACCGGCCTGGCATTTCGGTTTGGGGTAAGGGCATGGGTGCTCCTCGGGGTTGGCAGGCAGGGCTGTCAGAGAAAGCAGTCGCAACTGGTCGCAATCAAGTTGCGACGGATTCTTCGGGCGGCGCTTGACGGTCGCGAGCTCAATCCGGCACTATCGCAAGTGTAGTTTAGATGCGACTGAGTTGCAACTAGCTAGTAACTCCCAGACCTCGATATGATTTTTTCTTTTCTTAAAAATGGATATTTTTTCTGCCTGATCGTTCCGGCCGTTGCCGGTCTAATCGTTGCCGGCGGCGTGCCGCCCGCGCAGGCGCAGGAGAGCCCCTACATCGTGACCTACGACCACTATCTGGAAGAGCCGGGCAGCCTTGAGGTGGAATACTTTTCGACCTTCGGCACGCAGCGCGACGGTGGCAACGACTTTCATGCCTTCTGGACCGAGTTTGAATACGGAGCGACCGCCTGGTGGACGACGGAAGTTTATTTCGATGGCCAGACCACTTTCAACGACAGCACCATCTTCACCGGCTTCCGACTGGAGAACCGGTTTCGCCTGCTGCAGCGCGAGCACTTCATCAATCCTGTTCTCTACATCGAATACGAGCAGACCAGCGGCGCTGACAAGATATTGAAGGAAGTGGAAGGCCACGACGTGGAAGGCGATTACGGCGTGCCGAACGCGATCGCGCGCAGGGAGCACGATCACGAACTGGAATCAAAGCTGCTGCTTTCGAAAACTTTCAGCGGATGGAACATCGCGGAAAATACGATTGCTACCAAGAATCTCACGGGCGGCAATCCGTGGGAGTTCGGCTATGCCATCGGGGCGAGCCGACCGCTGGCGCTGAAGGCGTCGGCGCAGCGCTGCAATTTCTGTCCCGAGAATTTCATCGCCGGCGTTGAACTCTACGGCGGCCTCGGCGACCGCTACAGTTTCGGCCTGCGCGACACGTCGCATTATCTTGCGCCGGTGGCGGCGTGGAACCTGCCCTCCGACTGGACGGTCCGCCTTTCTCCCGGCTTCGGATTGAATAATGATAGCCATCGTTTCCTGTTGCGCTGGGGCGTCTCGCGGGAGTTTTCCGGCTTCGGCAACGCTGTAAGCCGGCTTTTCGGAGGCCAGAAGCAATGACGATGACGACGACATGCGGCAGGAATGTAGGGACGGCCGCTGATTGCGCTGAGAGGAGCCGACGGTGCTCTCCATGGAGCGCAACTCGATCACTTTTTTTGGCGGGTGCTGCCGTCTTGTTTCTAAGCTTCGCGCTGCCTCGACTCTCGGCCCAGAAGGAATCCTCAGAGTACAAATACAAGAACGACGCTCACGTGTACGACGAACTCGGGAAAGCTCCGAAGAAGGCCGTCAATCGCCACAATCCGATGGAGAAATATCCCGACTCGGTGGCTGCCGGCGCGAAGCTCTACGATGAACACTGTGTCGAGTGCCATGGTGAGCTGGCCGAAGGAGGCCGCAAGGGCCCCAGCCTCCGCGCCGTGCAAGTGCAGCAGGCGACGCCGGGCATATTGTTCTGGGTGCTGACCAACGGCGTGGTGCGTCGCGGAAT
This sequence comes from uncultured Acidobacteriaceae bacterium, assembly GCA_963715875.1. Lineage (GTDB taxonomy): Bacteria > Acidobacteriota > Terriglobia > Terriglobales > Acidobacteriaceae > Sulfotelmatobacter. The sequence goes on from OY970281.1 coordinate 1,241,239, forward strand.
GCCGGTCTGGTCGAAGCTGCCCGAACCGCAGCGTTGGCAGATCGTCACTTACCTGAAGTCGCTGGCTCCTACCGAAACGGCTCCCCGGTAGCGGAGTTCCCGCCTTGCGACTTTCGCCCTCCTGCCAGCATCAAATCGGAGGCGCGAAAAACCCGCGCCGAAGTGCAATAATAGAGATGCCCTAACCCGGCATGCACTTATATCGGAATACGGTTCGCAGTCCCCGGCGACAATCGCTCGATATTTCTTGAAGTACGGAGCGGTGGCCGACACGCGACATTCAAACGAGGAGAAAAAAATGGCAGGCAATGGAATCGTCGAGGTTACCGATGCAAACTTCGACGCGGATGTTTTGAAATCGGACAAGCCCGTGCTGGTGGACTTCTGGGCAACCTGGTGCGGCCCCTGCCGCGCGATCGCGCCCATCGTCGAAGAACTGGCCAAGGATTATCAGGGCAAAATCAAGATCGGCAAAATGGATGTGGACTCGAACAACTCCACTCCCATGCGCTACAAAGTCACCGGCATCCCCACGCTGCTGGTGTTCAAGGGCGGACAGGTGGTCGAGCAGTTGGTTGGCTACAAACCCAAGGACGTCATCGCCCAGGCTATCGACCGGCACCTGGTGTAACAGTTTCGAGTCGCGAGCTGTGAGCTTCGAGTCTGAAGCTAAAATGCACGCCAGCCTTTTGGGTGGCGTGCATTTTTTTGACGCGGGAGAAACTCAGTCTGAACAGCTCAAAACTCGTAGCTCACGGCTCGTAGCCGTCTCAATACTTTCGCAGCACTCCAATCACACGGCCTTGCACTTCGACGGCGGCGGCGGGCACGATGATGGGTTTCATGGTGGCGTTCGATGGCTGCAGGCGGATGTTGTCACCGTCGCGGTAAAACCTCTTCAGAGTTGCGTCATCGCGGTTCACGATGGCGACCACGATATCTCCGTTGTGGGCCGTCTTCAGCTTCTCGACCAGGACATAGTCGCCGTCGAGGATGGCCTCATCCTGCATCGAATCTCCGCGCACTTCGAGGACGAACACTTCTTTCGAGCGAACGAAGTCGGCGAGGGAAATGGTCTCGCTGGTCTGGACGGCTTCGATGGGCATGCCGGCGGCGATGCGGCCGAGCAGCGGCAGCACCAGGCCGGTGTTGACGCTCATGGCCTGTTTGAGGCGACCCTTGGGCGGCAGCAGGTCGATGGAGCGGCTGCGGTTGTAGTCGCGGGTTAGCAGTCCTTTTTTCTCGAGGTTGGTGACGTGCTTGTGCACCGTGGCCAGCGAATTCAGATCGAGCCCGTTGCCAATCTCTTCAAACGACGGAGAGTAACCATGCTCCGCGACGAAGCGGGAGATGAAGTCATAGACTTCGCGCTGCCTGCGTGTGATCGCCATGCCGCCATTGTTGGCGAATGGAAGGCGAATGTCAAGAGGAATCAGCCTCTAGCTCCTAGCCTCTAGCTCAGACCTAAGTTCTCCTGCGTGGAGGCCCTGGCTCTCCGGGCAGAGCTGGCCATGGTCTCTCTCGTTTCGCATTCGCTTCGAAACGCTCGGATTCAATCGGCACACGTCGCTCTTTGTTCCGAGGAGCATGTTAGACTTGTCATGAATTGATTAATTAGTTCGAGTGAATTCATGGCTACTCTCGATGCATCCCTAAAAGTCATCTCCGCGCTGGCTGCCCGTACGCAATTGGGCCAGATCATGCGGCGTGCTCGCCTGGAACAGGCCCGCTTTGTCGTAGACCGCAGGGGCGAACCCCAGATTGTAATCATGGGAATCAAGGATTTTCTCAAGAACATCGCGCCAGAGAAGAAGGTTCTCGCCGCCATCCGTGCGGATGCCCGCAAGAAGGGCAAAGACAAGATGTCCTTGCGAGAGATCAACCGCGAAATCCGGGCCTACAGGCGTGAGCGCTCGCTCTAGCTTCTCGCGTGTCCGGCAAAGCCTTGAAACGATTTCCCTCAAAAACGGTTCGGGTGGTGCTGGATACCAACGTCGTGGTATCGGCACACCTGAATAGCGAAGGCTTCGAGCGTCACGCTTTGGACCTCGTGCTTGCCGGGAAATTACAACTGGTGGCTTCCGAACTAATTCTTGCCGAGTATGCCGAGGTTCTTGCTCGTCCGAAGTTCGCCATCTCTCGAATACGCCGTGCAAGATCGATGGCTCTGATTCGAAACTCAGCACGAACCGTGGCCCCATCCCGCAGAGTGACGATAGCCCGGGACCCCACCGACAACCGGTTTCTTGAATGTGCGGAGGCAGGCCGCGCAGATTATCTGGTCACGGGCAACAAGCGCCACTTTCCGCTGAGATGGCGTCAAACGTCGGTTGTGAATGCCCGCGAGTTGATCGAATGCATCACAGGCGACCTCCGGCGCTAGGTCTGGATTCCCATACCCAAAAAATGGCGCATCCACCCAAATCTGCGCGTCATCTAAAGTGCCGTTCGCGGTAGCTTCATGCTGTTTCTTTTAGGAGGCCTCTATGGCACAGCACACTCCGGTTGAAACGATGCGGAACGCTTCCACGGTTTCCATTTTGTGGGGCGCTTTGCTGATTGTGTTAGGCCTGATGGCGGTGGGTTCGCCGTTGCTCGCCGCCGTCGCGCTGAACGTGGTGGTTGCGTGGTTGATTGTCCTGGCCGGCTTTGCCCACCTGATGCTGGCATTTCGCGCACATGGCGCGGGCAGCATGATCTGGAAGTTGCTGGTGGGCGTCGCTTATGTCGCCTTCGGCGTGTATCTGATCATGCGTCCATTGCTGGGCGTGGCGTCACTGACGCTGGTGCTGGCAACGCTGTTTCTGCTGGAGGGCATTCTCGACATCGTGCTGTACGTGAAAATGCGTCCACTGCACGGATCGAGTTGGATGCTGCTGGATGGAATCGTCACACTGCTGTTGGGTCTGATGATTTACATGCAGTGGCCGACAAGTTCTGGCTGGGCGATCGGCACGCTGGTCGGCGTGAGTCTGATTTTCAGTGGTGTGGCGCGGGTGATGATGACGCTCACCGTGCGCAAGACAGTGAGTGGGATGTCGGGGCCGACCTCACTGGCCGCTTAGGGTTCGCGGCAAAACTCGGGGAGCAGCGAAGAGCTTACGTCAGGCGCTGAAGCGCGACATATTTTCGGCGACTTAGCGGCACGAGTGGAACTCGTGCCCTTCCCGGATCGCTCGAACCGCACTGTCAGAGGTTCGCGAAAGCAGATAGTAAAGTGGGCGCGGCAGGAAGGAACAACCTCCCGCGCTTAGGGAAGAATCTGTCCCGGCCCCGGAACCAATCCGAAACTTCTATTCGACTCGTAACTCTAATGGGAAGGGAAAGTGGGAGGCGTTTATGTCTCGAGTTTCATTGCGAATGATGGCTGCGATTTTGACGGTGCTGGCGGGGGCGGTGGCTTGCCAGGCGCGGGGCGGCGGGTCGAGCGGGGCGGTGCCGGCGGCAGTGGTCGATGAGGCGCGGGTTGCGGCTCCGGCGAAGGAAACGGCGGTGGTCGCCGGCGGATGCTTCTGGGGAATCCAGGCAGTGTTTCAGCATGTGAAAGGTGTGATCTCGGCAACCTCGGGATATGCCGGCGGGACGGTGAAGAATCCCGGATACGAGGAGGTGAGCACGGGGCGCACCGGACATGCGGAGTCGGTGGAGATTGTTTACGATCCGTCGCAGGTGACTTACGGAGAGTTGCTGCGGGTATTTTTCTCGGTGGCGCACGATCCCACCGAACTGAATTATCAAGGGCCGGATGAAGGTACGCAGTACCGGTCGGCAATCTTCTATAACAATGATGAGCAGAAAAAGATTGCCGACGCTTACATTGCGCAACTTGATGCCGCCAAAGTTTACAAGCATAAGATTGTGACGCAGGTGACGGCGTTGCAGGCGTTTTATCCCGCGGAAGGCTATCACCAGAATTACGCGGCGCTGCATCCGAGCGATAGCTACATCATGTTCAACGACGCGCCGAAGGTGGCGAATCTGCGCAAGGAATTTCCGGGGATGTACACGGGGAAGTAGTGTGGCGATGCGCGGCTGAGCCGAGACCATGAGCGCGGAGATCACTGAGAAAATCCGCGGAGCATGCGAAGAAGAACCTTGGGGGAAACTATGTTTGATACAGATCAAAATCGCAAAGAAGAAATCGATACTCGGCGGCGCGTGTTTCTGCTGGGCGCAGGGGCGGCGATCGGTGGAGCTCTGCTGTGGCGGCGGCACACGGCGCACGTGATTGCCGCGTCGATGCCGAAGTCCGAGCCGGGGCAGGTGACGATCGTGCAATTCTCCGATGAGGGCAAGCGCCTGGCGAAGGTGAAAGTTGCCAAGGTCATCAAGACCGACGAGGAGTGGGAAAAGCAGCTGGGGTCGGGTGCTTTCGAGATCACGCGCCATGCGGATACGGAGATCGCTTATACCGGGAAATACTGGAACCTGCACGACAAGGGAATCTACCGCTGCATCTGCTGCGATAACGCGCTGTTCAGTTCCGACACGAAGTTTGATTCGGGGACGGGCTGGCCGAGTTACTGGGCGCCGATCGCGCAGGAAAATGTGCGCGAGATCAGCGACAGCACGGTCGGTATGGAGCGGACTGCGGTGGCATGCAAAGAGTGCGACGCGCACCTGGGGCATGTTTTTGACGATGGTCCGAAGCCGACGGGACTGCGCTATTGCATGAATTCGGCATCGCTGAGGTTTGTGAAGAGGTAGAGCAAGTCAGAAGTCAGAATTCAGAAATCAGAATTCAGAAATCAGAAGTAAGGTCAAAAGCAAAATCGAGAGCTGACAAAATTCTTACAAAAGTTCTTTGCTTTTTCTCTTGCATAAAATGGAGGACGGGAATTGGCCCGTCCTCCATTTCTTGGTTGGCGATTGTTTTTGGAACGTTGGGTTGTGATTACTTGCTGTCGCCGTCGCGGTCGACATCTCCGGCGCTCTTCAGCGAAACAGTGTCCGAAGGTAGCGGAGCACTCTGAGGCTGAGGTTGCGGCTTGGGAGCTGCGGATCGAACGGCTTCGTTGGCGTAGCTGGCTTGTGCGCTGCTGACTGGATTAACCATGAGTATCTATATCGGCAAGTGCGCTGAAAAACTTTAGCGGTTCCACGTCGATGCAGGCAACCGTGACTTTCTGCAGCCTGTAGTGAGCCGTTTAGGGGATAGGGATGCTTCGACTGCGCCCGGACTCCCTCCGGTCGTCCTGGCTCCGCTCAGCATGACACGTGGAAAAAATATATTTCCAGGGGAGCAGCGGCTACTCCAGAACACTGTCGTCGAGTTTCTTGCGTCCCCAATCGGCAGCGGCTTGAACAAACGCCAGCATTACGGGATGCGGGTTTTCTTCGGTGGAAGAAAGTTGTGGCTGGAAGAGTGTGGCGATGAAGAAGCGGTGAGTGGGGGATTCGATGGCGCGGACTTCGCCCTTCATGCCGCGGGCGACGACGGGGAATCCGGCTTCGATGGTGGCCCATTCGAATTCCGGATTGACTTCGAAATTGCAGAAGAATTCCTCGGTCACCACGTCGGCATCTTTTCCGTAGAACGATTGCAGGTAGGAACCGGGGCGAAGGCGAATCTCTGGCACGGTGCCCGAAAGCTTGGGCGCGTTGCCTTTGCGGTCGGGCACGGCGCAGGCGACGGGATAGATGACGATGTTTTTCGATCCGGAATTATTTTCGGCAGTGTCAGCGTCGGCGATGCCAAGAATGTTGCGCGCGAATTCGATCAGGGCGTACTGAAAACCTCCACAGGTGCCGAGGAAGGGCCAATCGCGGCGCCGGGCAAACTCGATTCCGCGGAGCATGCCGTCAAAACTTTTGTAGGGACTGCCCGGGGCGGCCAACAGACCGTCGAAGCTTTCGAGAAGTTTTTCGCCGCCGGCGGTGGTCAGGGACGGGGTTGGAATCCATTCGGAATCGACTTGCAGGCCAATTTTGCGGGCGGCGTGCTGAAGGGAATCGGGAGTGGCGTGGTGAGAGCGGAATTCGGGGTTGAAGTCACCGATAATTCCGATGCGAACGGAATGGCTCACGGAAGCATTGTACTAGAGCGGTGGGTAGTGATTAGTGGTTAGTGGCCGGCGATATGAATCTTTCAGGTGCGCGGGACGACTGCGGCTACGGCGTCGCAGAAGCGATCGATTTCCTGGGGTGAGGTGTAGACGTTGGGGCTGATGCGGATGCCATTGAAGCCGGGACCGGTGATGGGCGTGACGAAGATGTTGTATTTGGCGAGGAGGGCATCGCCGAGTTTTCCGGGATCGATGGTTGCGAACTGGATAGTGCCAAATGCGCCGGATAGTTTGGGATCGAGGCCGACCAGCAGTTTGGCGCCGGGAATTTGGGTGAGGCGATCGGCCCAGCGCTGCTTCAGGTAGCGCAGGCGGGCAAATTTTCGTTCGTCGCCGATCTGCTGGTGGAATTCGAGGGCCTGCAGAGTGGCATTGTGCATGGCGGCGGGGTGGGTGCCGATTTCCTCAAATTTGCGGATGTCCTTGTCCATCGAAGCGGGCGCGGCCATCAGCGCCCAATGTTTTTCGATGCGGTCTTTGCGGACGTACAACATGCCGGTGCCGATGGGCGCGGAGAGCCACTTGTGCAGGCTGGCGCCGTAGAAATCGCAATCGAGCTCGGAGAACTTGAAGGGCACGTGGGCGAAGGCATGGGCTCCATCGACGATGCTGGTGATGCCGTGGGCGCGGGCCAGGGCGCAGATCTGCTGGACGGGGAAAATCTGGCCGGTCATGAACACGACCTGGGAGACGTGGATGACGCGGGTGCGCGGCGTGATCGCGTGTTCGTAGAGGCGCACCAGATCGGCGGGGTCTTTCACCGGCACAGCGAAATCGAGTTGCTTCAGCACAATGCGCTCGCGACGCTCGCGCTGCTGCCACGTCGTGATCATGCGGGGATAATCCTGGCTGGTGAGCAGGACTTCGTCGCCGGGTTGGAGGTTGATGCCGAACTGCGCGATCTGGAGCGACTCGCTGGCATTGCGGGTGATGGCGATGCATTCGGGATCGGCGTTCCACATCAGCGCCATTTTTTTTCGAACATCTTCGATTTTGGGTTCCAGATCGTGCCACATACGGTAGCTGGGAAGCAGGTTGCTGTAGCGGATGGCATCGATTTCAGCGTCGAGAACGGATGTGGGGGCAGGGCTGACGCCGCCGTTGTTGAAGTTGAGAATTGTTGTATCGGGGACGTAGGCGCTGCGAATCTTCTTCCAGAAATCTTCGTCGCTGGCTAAATCTTCAGGAGGAACGGCGGCATAGGCCCGGTTCAGAGCGGTTGCGAGCACAAGGGCCTCGGCTCCGCGCAGAAAATCACGACGAGTTACTTCCGCAGGCATAGGGAGACTCCCGGATACAGATTTGAATCGAAGGATACATGATGCGGGGCTTGGGAGCTATGCGGAGGTGGTCAAGGTGGCGGGGCTGGAGCAAGCGCTTGACTGATCGCAAACACAGTGACGATGCCGGCCGCACTGAAACACCGCAACTTGACGAGTACGTCAGCGCGAGGTCCCTCAGGGGCTGAAGCCCCCGTCTTTATTGGTTTCGGACGGCACGACTGAACGTCGTGCCCTTCCCTAACCCTTTTAGCGGATGCCTTCTAGAACCGGTGCTGCAGCGTGAGCAGGAGGTAGAGGCTGAGCAGGGCGAGGGCGGGGCCTCCCCAGATCATCAGGGTGCATTTCCAGCCGAGGGAGAGGGCGACATCGCGCTGGCTGCGCCAGGAGATCAGGAAAGTTGGATTGTTTGTGCCTTTCATCAGCACAACGGCGGGACGGTGATCGAAACCGTCGAGTGGTTGCGATAGCACGGTGGCAGACGACGATTCGGTGGGGACGCGGGTGATGGCTTCACCGGAGGGCGTGACTCCTGCGGCGGCCCAGGCGGCGGGATTGGAGATTCCGGCCTTGGCGAGGGCGGCGGCAATTTTTTGCTGCTGGGTCATGTTGGCGGCTGAAGTTGAGCCCGGCTCGGGCGAGAGGCGAATGACCTGCGTCGCGAGAGCAGGGGCGGAAACCGGGGCGCCGATCATCATTTCGCTGGCTGAGGAATGTTCCTCGGCGCCGTTGTGGCCTGAGGGCAGGAACGAGAGAGCGGAAGAAATGGCGTCGGAAAATCCGCCGGAGAACGACAGGGTATTGTGCTCCTCATCGAAGATCGGTTTCGGCGTGACTTCGAGGCCAGGATTCTCGTCGAGCGTTCCCAGCAGAAACAGGGCGTTTTTGGGCTTGATGCAGAATTCTTCGACTTTGATTTTGTTGGAGGTAACGACGCCGTGGCGCGCCAGAAAGTTGCGGACGTTGTCTGGCGCCTCTTCTTTGGTGGTGAAGAACGAGTCGCAGAATTCCTGGTGAAAGTCGCAATGCAGGTCGAGATCGGCGCGGCGCGGGTCGACCATGACTTTGCCGGTGTTGTCATCGAGAAAGAAAGGCACGTGCGTGCACTCGGCGGCTACTTTGACCCAGGTCTTGTTCTTGCCGGACTGCTTCCATTCCCAGACGAGAGTTCGGTAGAAGTAGCAGGAGCGCGCGGTGACGGGCGCGACCATGGTGTAGGGGCCGACGGCGAGGCCGCTGAGCTCGACGAGTCCGAGGGGCGCGCTGCGGATTTTTGAGACCGGAGTGTTGAGGATGAGTTTGCGGCGCTGCAGCAGGCGAAAGCCCTGGATGAAAAGGAATATCCCGAGGCAGAGTCCGAGGGCGCACCAGATAAAGAGTCCGGCGGGGTTCGAGGAACGAAGCAGCAGGATGGATGGAAACATGGAGCGCCTGCGTCGAGGCTAGCGGAGGAGGTTGGATGGGCGCAGTAGAAAAGGGTCGGGCGGGAGTACGTTGGTAATGGAAACGGCACGGGCCGCGGAGGTCATGTCGGACGACTCGCTTCGCTCGCCTGGACTCTTCGCGGTACCGCTGCAGGCAGGCCTTGATTAACCTCTTGTCATTCTGAGCGGAGTGGGCGCGTAGCGAAGCGAAACGCTCACGGAGTCGAAGAATCCCTACCCTCACCGCATCAGAGATAGCATCCGGCTTCGAGTTCGGGACCGGCGGCGGTGTACAGGTAGGGATGCTTCGACTGCGCCGGGACTCCCTTCGGTCGTCCCGTCTCCGCTCAGCAAGACAGGGTTCGCCACTTTGCCTTAGCGATAATTTTCGCTTGGGATCGAAGGGGCGTTCGCAGACATGCAAATTTTATTGGGCTCGGCGGCGTTTCAGAATCAGGTAGGCGACGGTTAGGGCGGCGAAGAAGGTTAGGCCGCTGATCGCGTTGACACTGGAGGAAAACAGGGTGTGGAAGATGGCGATCGAGACGAGGATAAAGCCGAGCGCCGATCCCCAGAGGCCGAGCGGAGAGCGCATGGGCAGGGCTGCGAATTGTTCTGGCGTGAGACGTCTCCGGAAGCTGACGTGGGCGGCGAGCGACACGGCCCAGGAGAGGATCAGGCCGGAGAACGACGCTCCCATGATGTAGACGAAAGCTTGCTTCGGAGCCCAGGTCTCGGTGAGGAGCGCGGCTGCGATGCCGAACGATGACACGATGAGGGCGAGGCGTGGCGATCCCGCGGCATTGAGCTTGCCGAAAGATGCGGGGGCCCATCCGGTGCGGCCCATGGAAAAAAGCAGGCGCGAGGCGACGTAGAGTTGGGCGTTGGCTCCGGAGAGCGCGGCCGTGAGCACGACGAAGTTCATGATGTGCGCCGCGGCGGGGATGCCGGCCATGCGAAGCACGCTGACGAATGGGCTTTCGGTGACGCCGGCGTGGTTCCAGGGCATGATGCCGACCAGGACGATGATGGCTCCGAGATAAAGGCCGCCGAGCGAGTAGAAGGTGAGGCGGGCGGCGCGGGGAATATCTTTTGCGGAGCGCGATTCTCCGGTGGCAACGGCGAGCATCTCGACTCCACCGAAGGAGTAGATGGCGATGAAAATCGCGAGCAGGGGAGCGAAGGGGCCTTTGGGGAAAAATCCGCCATGAACGGTGTATTGCGGGGCGACGCGGCCGGTGGAGAGGAAAGCGGCTCCGGCGAGAATGAAGGCCACGATGGTGGCGAACTTGATCATGGAGAACCAGAATTCGAAGCGTCCGAAAGAACTCACACTGGTCAGATTGACAAGGAGGAGCAAGGCGGAAAACAGGAAGACCCAAAATATTGCGGAGATGGCGGGGAACCAGTAAGTCATGTAGGTGGCGGAGGCGACGAGTTCGGCTCCGACGGCGATGGAGATCGAGGCCCAGTAGGCGGAGCGGGAAAGAAATCCAAGATACTGGTTGAGATAGAGTTCGCCGTAGACCGCGAATGATCCGGCGGCGGGGTGGGTGCTGGCGAGTTCGCCGAGGGCCATGGCTACGGTGTAGGCGATGAACGCGGCGACGACGTAGCTGAGGATTACGCTGGGGCCGGCGATTTCGAGGGCGGCGGCGGAGCCGAGAAGCAGTCCGGTGCCGATGGAACCGCCGACGGCGACCATGGTCATCTGTCCGGTGGTGAGCTGGTGTTGGAGGCCTTGCTCGTGGATTTGATCCGGGGCTTCGGGGGGCATGGGGCACGATAACAGAAGACGGCAAGAGAGCCAAAATCCCACGCCCCGTGCATGAACCGCCATGCGAGCGGCTCGTGCGTAAGGAGGCTAGGCGTGCGAAGTCGCGTTTGAGGCCGCTAAGGATTCAATTCGAACACTGTGCCATCCTGTTGTGCTCCGCCAAATGAGCTTGTTCCATAAAAGCCGCCGCTGGGGTTCCGGACCAGCGGGCCCGGTTGCTGGCCATCTGTGGGCGCAAGAAAGTCATGGAGCGTGGTTAGGCTCCACCCGCCGCCGGACGTTGGGGTTAGTTTGAACGCGGCTCCTCCGCCATTGCCTGCCTGGCTACTGCCGCCCGCGCGCGCTGTCCCGTAAAGATTGCCAGCGGAATCGAGGATGACGCCGCCAGCCGGAATTCCTCCATCTGTCTCGCCAGTGAACGTGTGTAAAACGGACTCGGACCATGACCCACCCGATTCCGGACTCAACTCGAAAATCGTCCCGTAGCCAAAGGGCAAAACCAGGCCGCCTCCATATTCGGTGGTGCCATAGAGATTTCCTTTGGAATCAATCGTGAGGCCCCAGATTGGGCCCATGCCATCCGAGCCGCCCACGAATTGATAGATAGTCGACTTGGTCCATCCGGAAGGCCCGCGCTGGAGCTCGAAGACGGTCCCGCAACCCAGATTGAAGTAGCACGGGGTAGAACCTCCGTTGAGGGTAACTCCGAACAGGTTTCCCTTTCGGTCCGAAACCAAACTGCCGTTGGGATACGACCCGTCGGAACCGCCTTGAAAGCTGTACAGCACTTTTTCCGACCAGCCTCCACCCGAGTTGGGCGTGAGCTCATAGATCGCGCCGCACCCATCCGAGGCGCAGTCTGATCCCGTTGCTCCGCCACCAGCTTCGCTTGTCCCATAGAAGTTCCCAGCTGCATCGGAGATGAGGCCAGAGGCCGGGCCGGCCGCGTCGGTTCCTCCTTGAAAGCTGTAGAGGACAGTCTCGCTCCAACTGCCGGAGGCACCACGCGAAAGTTGGAATACGATGCCGCAGGTTGCAAAATTGCCGCCGGTGTCGCAGGCCCCGGTTCCGCCGTAGTAAGTTGTGCCGAAGAGATGACCATGTGAGTCGAGAAGGAGCGGTGCGACGGGCTGGCTCCCGTCTCCCGTCCCACCGACGAAATCGTAGAGCGTGACCTCCTTCCATTTGCCGCCCGCGGTACGCCTCAGCTCGAACACCGAGCCGCAGCCAAATCCCTCGCATGCCGTCAGGTTCCCGCCATCAACGGCGGTCCCGTAGAGATTGCCCTGTTTGTCGAGAATGACGCCTGATTCTGGGAGATCACCGTCTGTGCCGCCGGTGAAGGAATAGATCGGCTTCTCTTGCGCCCAAGCGGAGTGAGCGAAAATGTGAACTGACACAAGCGCTGCCAGGAAAAGCAGAATGGGAGCCGGGGCGTGCTTGAAACTTCGATTACGCATGGATTGTCTCCTGAACTAGTCGTGCGACTCCATCTCACAAAGTCGCTTGTGCCACACTGCCGATGTGCTCGACCAGGGGCAATGAGCATTGCACAGGCCGGGGGGGGGGCGTCAAGATGAAGGATTTTGCAGGTATGGTGCTGTAGCTCGATACCTCCGGGCCACTTGACAGCCGAGGGCGGCTGTCCCCACATGGGTAGTGGTGACGGTGCGCCATGCGTGACTTTCGTAATCTTCAGGATGGCTTCCCTGATTGTGGGGGGTGTGGGCGGCTCCTAGAATTGATGCAGCAGTCGTCTGCCCAGAAACCGACCCCATGCCTGAGATCACAAAACGTCCCGACCCTGCCGAGCAAGCCAAGCGCATCGAGCGCGCGGAAAAGCTCCTGCAAAAGGGGAAAGCCGCCGAGGCGCTGGCAGATTACCTGCTGGCGCTGCAAGACAATCCAGAAAACGATGCGGTGCGGCAACTGGCAGCGGATTTGTGTTTGTCGCAGAACCGGACCAATGATGCGGTGAAGTTGCTGGGAGAACTGTTTGAGCGGCAGGTGAATGCCGGAGACGCCACGCGGGCCAGCCTGACCTATAAGAAATTGGCGCGGCATGGAACTCCGACGTGGGAGCAGAAATTCCGCTTTGGGCAGTTGCTGGAAGGGTCGAACAAGAAGCTGGCAGTGGGCACGTATGAATCGGCGTTGAGCGACCTGGCAAAGCTGGGTAATAAGAAGGATGCGCTGCAGGTGCTGGTGCGGGCGGTGGCGCTGGAACCAAGCCAGGCAGGCTTTGCGCGGCTGGCGGAACTGTCGTCCGAGCTGGGGGAGAGCAAGGCCGCGGCGGAGGCATTCAAGCGGGCGGCGCAGATTGCGCAGGCGGAAGGCAGCGATGCGTCGGCGTTGTACGAGCGGGCCTACCAGGAAGATTCCTCGGATGAAGAAATTACGCTGGCCTATGGAAGAAGCCTGCTGGGGCAGGGGCAGGTGGGAGCGGCGATATTTGTGCTTGAGCCGCAGGTGAGCGCGGGGAAAAATTCTCCGCAACTGCGGGAGGTTTATGCGGATGCGTTGCTGGCGGCGGGACGGTTTGCGGAAGCGGAGCCGATGGTGTGGCAACTGTTCGAAAAAAATCCCAGCCGCATGACGCAGGTGACGGGGCTGATCGGTCAATTGGTGGATGCGGAGCAGGATGAAGCGGCGGTGTCGCTGGCGAAGAAATTGGGGCAGTTTCACGCCAAACGCGGCGAGCGCCGGCAGTTCCTAGGAGTGATGCAGGAGATCACCGGGCCACGGCGGGCGTCGGTGGAGATGCTGGAGTTTCTCGGGGAACTCTACAACGCCTCGAACCGGGAAGGCGACTACTGCCAGATGTTGCTGAAGCTGGTGGATCTCTACTGCGGGACGGGAGATTTCGGCAAGGCGGCGGATGCGCTGGACAAGGCCGCGGAAGTGGATCCGTATGACTCGGGCCACGCGAAGCGGCTGGAAATGTTGAAAGGCAAGATTGACGAGAATAAATTCCAGGCGATCAGTTCGCGTCTCGGTGGCGGCAGCAAGACGGTGGTGGAACCGCAGCCGGCGCAGGAAGCGACGCTGGGAGCGGGGACGCTGCAGGATCTGATGCTGCAGGCGGAAATTCTTGTGCAGTATGGGATGCGGAACAAGGCGGTGGAAAGGCTGCAGAGGATCCAGGAACTTTTCCCGCGGGAAGAAGAGCGCAATCAGGACTTGCAGCAACTCTATCTCGCAGCGGGGATGACGCCCAGCTATACGGGGGCGGCGCCGCTGCCAGCGGCGAAGGCTCCGGTGGCTCCGGTTGCGGCGGCAGCGGTGGTGGCAGCCGATCCGGCGGCAGAGATGCGCAACGTGACGCGAGTGTCGGAGATCACGCGCAAGTTATATCACCAGTCAACCGCGTCGGCGGTGCTCACTACGGCGGTGAATGAGATTGGCGCGCACTGGGAGGTGTCTCGTTGCGTGGCGATGATGTGCACGCCGGGATCGGCTCCGACGGCGATGAAGGAATTTTGCGGCAAGGGCGTGAAGGAGGGCGACGGAGCGACCATCAAAGAATTGATGTGCGCGCTGCATGATATGGCGAAGGAGGAACCGCTCAACATTTCCGACGCGCAGAAGGGTCCGGAGCTGCAGATGGTGCGCAAGGCGGCGGCGGAACTGGGAGCGACGGCGGTGCTGGCGTTTCCGCTGACCAACGGCGAGGATTCCGTGGGCATGCTGGCGCTGTTCCACAACAAACCGCGGGTGTGGCCGCATACGGATGCGGTGGTGCTGAAGACGCTGGCCGACCAGATGGTGATTGCCCTGAATAATGCGGGCTTGCGGCGGCTGGTGAAAAGCCTTTCGGTGACGGACGAGAATTCGGGGCTGCTCAAGCGGGGATCGTATCTCGATCTGCTGCTGGCCGAGAGCAAGCGCGCGGTGCAGAACGCCGGGGCGCTTTCGGTGTTGTTGCTGCAGTTCGGCCGCGGCGCAGCGTTGATCAAGGAATATGGCGAGGCCGCGGTGGAAACTGCAATGGAGAAAATCGGACAACAGTTTGCGGCCAATATCCGGACGAACGATCTGGCATTTCGCTATGACACCACGACGGTGGCGATTGTCCTGGGAGACACTTCGGAAAAAGAAGGGATGATGGCGATTGAAAAGCTGCGCAAGATCATCTCTGGTGTGCGTTTGCAGGGCAGAGACGGCGCGGAAAATGGCCACCTCATGGAGTTCTCGGCAGGGCTGGCGGAGGCGGTGGTGCGGGAGAGCTACGATCCGGCTGACATTGTGACGGAAGTGATCAACCGCGCCGAACATGCGCTGGCGACGTCGCTGGCACAGGGCCCGGGAAAGATTGTGGCGCTGAAAGCGGCGCTGGCCGCGGGGGCCGTGGCATAAAGAATTGAGTCATCGGGTGATCTGGCCATCGGGTCATCTGCTATTCGAGCGCCGAATGATTTTCCTTCCTTGTGAGCTGATTTAATCTTTTGGCGCCTTGGATTTTCCGGTCAGTGGGTCTCGCTCGATTTCTGGGCTGCCGATATCACCGCTTCGCGATTGGTCCCGCTACATTCTTTTTCGATGTCGGCTTCCGGCAAATTCCCGATGCGGCCCAGGATGGTGCAGGCGGGATCTGAGTGGCCATGAACTTTCCAGCGGGCCATGTCAGTGAGCGAGGGTAAAGTGCGCTCGCGAAGAAGTTTGAGGAGTTGGGGTCGCGCGTTGCCGTCAACTGCAAGCAGAGCGAGTGATGATTTGTTGCGGTCCGTCCAGTCCAGTGAATTCAGCATTTCGACGAAGGGTTGGGCGGGAATATTCAAGCGTGCCTCGGGATGTTTTTGCGCGAACCCGGCCATGAGCCACAGGGCGCGCATGGCGTTATTGCGCACCTCGCCATCGGGGTCGTGGATGGCTTGGACGAGATCGCGCACCGCGGCTTGCCGATCGGCGCGATAGGCAATGATCTGCGCCGCTACGGCGCGCTCGCCGGCATCAGACGAATGGTGGAGCACTTTGCGCAGAATCGCGGCATAGCGGTCGGCGAGGTTGGGGAAGCGTTGTTGAACTTTGCGCACACCGGGATCGTGGAATAACGAATATCCCTGAAGACTAGCCTCGGCGAAATCTCCCTTATTTACTGCGACCGCGAACGCCGCCTGAAAATCCGCTCCCGCCTTGACGATCTCCTGCGGCAGGCGGACCTTGCCTTGGGGAGTGGGACGGAAAGTCAACGACGGCGCACCTTTTACTGCGATTCCGACATAGAGAATCATTTTGCCGTTGTCACAGCAGACAAAGTTGAGGCGGGCTTTTTCCACGGAAGGCAGGGCCTGCAATCTCCGCTGCGCGTCCTGCTGGAATTTGTGGACAGCGTCATCCGATGGAGGAATCTCGTCGCCTTCTTTGATCTCGAGGGCTTGCCGGGCTTGCGCCGCCGAGAGCGAACGGAGGCCGTAAAAATCGATGACGCCGATCGGGGGAATCTGGTCCTCCGATGGCGCAGACGACGCGGCCTGGGATTGGCAAAGGACGAAAATGCTCGACAGGCAAAGAGTGGTGAGGCAGAAAAGGCATCTGGCGAAAGTTCGCGTCGAGGGTGATGACTTCTGAATCATGCGCACAACTGGAAGCATCGACTTAGTGTTCGGCGGCTGGCGGCGTGTCAGGTTGCTTTTCGAATTCGAAGGTGCAGCGGCGGCCTAAGACGCCGGCAGCTTCATTTCTTTCGCCGGTGCCTTTGGTAGCCTCTTCGCAGGCCATGTGCGTGGTCCAGTTGCCGTCGAATTTGTTTTGGGCGAATGCGGGCGCCGGCAGCAGAAGTAGGGCAAAAGTGGCGAGAATCTGGAGCGCCTTTTGGATTTCCATCGATGTTCCCCAGTGGAGGAAAAATTCTTCCCACAAATTGTTCGAACATCATAACGCGTCCCCTGGCGTGCAGCGAAATCAAAACCGCACCCCGGAGACACGGAGTCACGGAGGACCATGGTCAGGAAAGTTCGGTTCGCAAGTTCGGTGCGTCTTGGGCCTGTGGTCAAATCCGCTTCTGCGCTGCTACACTAACCAGTCTGATAATCACTTTTTGATCCGTTCTGAGCACGCGATCTGCAAGGAAAACCATGTTGAAGCCTGGGGATATTGCTATTGTCAGCGGGGCGCGGACGCCCTTTGGGCGCTATTGCGGCAAGTTGAAAGATTTCACGGCGCAGGAATTGGGCGCGGTTGCGGCCCGCGGGGCGATGGAGCGGGCGGGAATCGATGCCAAGGAATTCGATCACGCGGTGTTTGGCAATGCGCAACAGACTTCCGGCGATGCGCTGTATGGGGCGCGGCACGTGGGTTTGCGGGCGGGATTGCCGATTGAGACTCCGGCGCTGACGGTGAACCGGCTGTGCGGGTCGGGGATGCAGTCGATTGTGAACGCGGCGCAAATGATTCAGCTCGACGAGGCGAAGATTGTGCTGGCGGGCGGGATGGAGGCCATGTCGCAAGCTCCATTTGTGATTCGTGGGCGCGATGGATTCACTTTGGCTCCCGGCGGGAAGCTGGAAGATTCGCTCATGGTAGCGCTGCTGGACAGCTATTGCGGGTCCTACATGGCGAACACCGCAGAACTTTACGGGTCGGAACAGGGCATTACGCGCGAAATGCAGGACGAGTTCGCGCTGCGCTCGCAGCAGAAAGCGGATGCGGCCTATAAAGAAGGACGCATTCAGGAAGAACTGGTTCCGGTGCCGCTGAAAGATCGTAAAGGAGAGCCTACGGGAGAGTCGCTGACGGAAGATGATCACCGGCGTCCGCAGACCACGATGGAAGGACTGGCGAAGCTGAAGGCGGCGTTCGGAAAAAATGGGTCGGTGACGGCGGGCAACGCGAGCGGCATTGTGGATGGTGGCGCGGCGGTGGTGCTGATGTCGCTGGAAGAGGCGCGGAAGCGGAGCATCCAGCCGCTGGGGCGGATCGTAAGTTGGGGGATTGCCGGAGTCGAGCCGAAGCTGATGGGGCGGGGTCCGGTGCCGGCGACGAAGATCGCGTTGCAGAAGGCTGGGCTGAATCTGGATTACATCGATTTGATTGAGGTGAATGAGGCGTTCGCGGCGCAGTATCTTGGAGTAGAGAAAGAGTTGGGACTCGATCGCGACAAAGTCAATGTGAATGGCGGGGCGATTGCTTTGGGGCATCCCCTGGGGGCCACCGGGACTCGGCTGGTGATTACGCTGCTGTATGAACTGCGGCGGCGTCGAAAGAAATATGGATTGGCTACGGCTTGTATTGGCGGCGGGCAGGGGATTGCGATGATTGTGGAGAGCTTTAACTAATGAGCAAATTGCGAGTGACGGATGTCAGCGAAGAATAAAACTGCCAATGAAATCGCAGATCTGATCGAGCGCATTGTGTCGGATCGACCGTCCCATTGTCGCTGGTGGCACGACTTCGTGGATGGGCATAGCAATCAGGATTCGAGATTGGATTCCTTCAGAAAACAGTGTGGAGTAATCAGCGATCAGTTTCAATCCGATAAGAGAACGCTTGACCTTAGGAAAGAGGAGCGCTGGCAAGACGCGGAGGACCAACTGAGGACGATTGCGATACAGTTACGCAAAATGGAAACGGATGCCAAAGCATAGATTACGGAAATTAAAGGTTTGGCGTGCTCGGTTGTGGCTTGATGGGATCCGGAATCGCGCGGGTTTGCGCGACGGCTGGTCGATGAGACTGTTCTTTGAAGTGAAAACCAGACCTCTTTGGGAAGTAACGCGTGATATCGTAGGCGTATGAACCATCTGCGAAGCCAGATCGACAGCCTCTCTCCTGCCGAGAAAGCAGAGCTGCTGGACACGGTTTGGGAGAGCCTGGAAGCGGATGCAGTTTCTCTGACCGATGCGCAACGGGCCGAGCTCGATTACCGAATCGCCCGGCATGAGCAAAACCCTTCCGACGTAATCCCGTGGCAGCAAGTGAAGGCGGGGCTGTTTAAGAAGCCGTGACGTTCCCGGTTGTTTGGACGCCTGAGGCGAATGAGGATTTGCTGGAAGCGCGGGCATGGTACGACAACATTCGTCCGCAACTGGGCGAGCGTTTCGCGCAGGCGGTCGAGGCCACAGTCGAAACCATAGCGGAGCATCCGTTACAATTTGCTGTCGTCTACCGGAGCCGTCGCCGCGCGGGAGTGCATCGTTTTCCTTACGGAATTTTCTTCGAAGTGCAGGAGCATCGGGTCGTGGTGATTGCCTGCTTTCACGGCAGGCGCGATCCGAGGCGCTGGCAGACGCGGTAGTGAGATCGGGCTTGCGGGAATATTCTGAATATCTCTAGTTTAAGAAGGCTCTCCTATGGAAATCAAGAAGGTTGGCGTACTCGGTTGTGGTCTTATGGGGTCCGGCATTGCGCAGGTTTGCGCTATGGCTGGATTCGAGGTCATTTCGCTTGAGGTCGAGCAGAAGTATATCGACAAGGGCTTTGCCGGGATTGAGAAATCCCTGGCGAAGTTTGCCGAGCGTCCCGTGGAGAAGGGCGGGATCACGGCGGAGCAGAAAGACGCGATCCGTGGGCGGCTTAAGGGGACGACGAACAAGCCGGACCTGTCCGATTGCGACATTATTATTGAAGCCATCATCGAGAACGTGGAAGAGAAGAAAAAGATGTATGCGTCGCTCGATGGCATCGTGAAGAAGGACGCGATCTTTGCTTCGAATACTTCGTCGATTTCGGTGACCGAGCTTTTGACTTCAGTGAAGCGGCCGGAACGGTTTATCGGGCTACACTTTTTTAATCCCGTGCCGCTGATGAAACTGGTCGAGGTGGTGCGAACGATCGCCACGGCCGACGATGTTTACGAGACGGCTTATGAGTTCGGGAAAAAGCTAGGCAAGGTTCCGGTGCGCACATCGGACAAGACAGGATTCATCGTAAACCGGCTGCTGGTGCCTTATTTGCTGGATGCGATCCGCGCGTATGAAGAGGGCGTGGGATCGATTGAGGATATCGACAACGCGATGAAGCTGGGCTGCGGATATCCGATGGGGCCGTTTACTTTGCTCGATTTCGTCGGCCTCGATACGACTTATTACATCACGCACGTGATGTTTGACGAGTTCAAGGAGCGGCGGTTCGCATCGCCTCCGCTGCTGAAGCGGCTGGTGATGGCGGGGTGGTACGGGAAGAAGACGGGCCGAGGGTTTTACGATTATTCGGACCCGGCGAAGCCGAAGGCGAATAAACTGTAGGGTTCAACCGGTTTTGTTACCCTGAGAGAGACGTGCTGGGAGATCCCGCGCCTCGCCTGAAGAACGGCTACGCTCGGGATGACACACACTTTCAGAGATTTGGAGCTCATGCCAAACCGAAGAAAAACCGATCAGGCGCCGGGTGCAGGCGGTCCGGAGGATGTCGAAAAATATCGCCGTTCATGGCGCAGCTACGTGGCGCGGCGGAATCTGGTGGTGTTACTGTTTCTCAGCTTTATTTTTCTGGGCTTCCTGGTGGGCAAGCTCAAGCTGGGAGAGCCCGCTGATTTTGCCATTCTGCTGGGCTGGATCGGAGTGTACCTGGCGGGTGGCTGGTGGCTGACGGAGTGGAGATGTCCGCGGTGTGGCAAGGTGTTTGGGCACCGCCTGTGGACGCAGCGCTGCATCAGTTGCGATTTGAGTAAGGACGAGGTGGCGGCGGTGGCGAAAAGAAAGAGCTAGCCACGGATTTGCACGGATCAACACGGATTAAAAGGCGAATCCACCACGGAGACCCAGAGGCACGGAGCAAATTCCAAGACAAAATTCAATACCCGTTTTTGCTGCCTTGAGTGATGTCATCTACATGCCGCTGTGCGATGCAGGCGGCGATTGTTGGCGGCCGGTTCATGCGGATCGTATTGCGGGCGATGTTTACGAGATCACGGTTGAGCTGGAACCCGGCGGCGAACATTGGCTGTTTCCTCCGCTTTCGCGGGTGCGATGTCGCGAACATATCTTTAAGGATGGCCAAACGGGCTTGATTGCATTTGAACTTGTGGAAGTGAATCCCTTATGAACTTCGAAAATATTCTCCTTGAAAAGAAAAACTCGATTGCTTACGTCACCGTCAACCGGCCGAAGGTGCTCAATGCGCTCAACATGGCGACCATGGAAGAGTTGCGGTCGGCGTTTCATGACATCAAAGGCGATGCTGCGATTCGCGTGGTGATCCTCACTGGCGCGGGCGAAAAGGCTTTCATCGCGGGAGCGGATATTGGCGAACTGGCCAAGCATGATGCGGTTTCGGCCAAGGAGTACACGCACCGCGGGCAGAGTGTACTCAACTTGATTGAGAATCTGGGCAAGCCGGTGATTGCGTGCATCAATGGGTTCGCGCTGGGCGGAGGGTGCGAGATTGCGATGGCCTGCACCATGCGTTTGGCGAGCGAGAATGCAAAGCTGGGGCAGCCGGAAGTGAAGCTCGGAATTATTCCGGGCTATGGCGGGACTCAGCGGTTACCGCGACTGGTGGGCAAAGGCATCGCGATGCAGATGGTGCTGGCGGGCGAGAACATCACGGCGCAGGAAGCGCATCGCATCGGGCTGGTGAATGAGGTGACGGCGGCGGCCGAGCTGATTCCGCGGGCGGAAGCGATTGCGGCGAAGGTCATTGCCAACGCTCCGCTGGCGGTGCAGTACGCGATGGAGGCCGTGAATAAGGGCATGGAGATGACTTTGAGCGAGGGGCTCTACCTTGAGGCTGTGTTGTTCGGCGTGGCCTGCGCGACTGAGGACAAAAAGGAAGGGACTACGGCGTTTCTGGAGAAGCGGGCGGCCGCGTTCAAGGGGAAGTAAAGTCAAAGGCTTCACCACAGGGGTCACAGAGGAACACGGGGTAAAGCGAGCCGAACCAAAAATCCACCACGGAGTCACTGAGTCACGGAGAAGAAGATCAAATTTGTTGTGGAGCGGCTTCCCGAGCCTTCGGCTCTTGCGCTCGAGGGTGCGCTGGATGCTTCCGGCAAGCGATTTGCCCTCGTGGTTTCGCGATTCAACGCTTTCATCACAGAGAGGCTTTTGCTGAGCGCGATTGATGGGCTGGTGCGCTTGGGTGCCGCGAAAGAAGATATTGCGCTGGTGCGGGTGCCGGGGGCATTTGAGATTCCGCTGGCGGCGCGCAAGTTGGCGGAGATTGGGAAGTACGATGCCATCGTCTGTATTGGCTGCTTGCTGCGCGGCGATACCGCGCACTATGACGTGATCGTCAACGAGGTGACGCGGGGGATTGGGCAGTCGGCGCAGGAGACGGGCGTGCCGCATGCTTTCGGTGTGCTTACCTGCGAAAATCTGGAGCAGGCTATCGATCGCGCCGGGCTGAAGATGGGGAATAAGGGATTCGAGGCGGCGCTGGCGGCGGTGGAGATGGCGGGGCTGGGGAAAGCTATCAGCAGTCAGCGGTCGGCCGTCAGCAAAAAGCAGGTTCCTCCTTCTCGCTCCGCGAGTCGGCGGAATGACAAGGTTAAATTAAGGGGCCGGCGCAAGACGAAGCGCAAATAGGCTTCCACCGTACAAACCTTCCTCCGCTACAGTAAACTGACAACTGGCCACTGAGCACTGGCCACTGCTTCTATGGGTACGCGGCGCAAATCTCGAGAACTGGTGTTGCAGATGCTTTTCCAGGCGGACATGGGGAAGCAATCGGTGGAGCAGGTGCAGCGCACGTTTTGGGCGGAGCATGGCGGGGCGAGCGCCGAGGTGCGGGGATTTGCCGAAGACTTGTTCCGAGTGGCGACCGATCGCGTGGGAGAGATCGACAAATTGATCGAGGGGCACGCCGAACACTGGCGCATGGAGCGCATGGCGGCGGTGGATCGCAACTTGCTACGCGCGGGGGTGGCGGAGTTTCTGGGCTATCCGGACACTCCACGGGCGGTGGTGATTAATGAGGCGCTCGAGATCGCCCGGAAGTTTTCCAGTCCAGAGTCGGTGCAATTCGTCAACGGAGTTCTGGATAGTGTGGCGAAGGAGTTGGCGAAGACGGCGTAGGGTTTGCGGCGCTGTGCGTCCGGGGATTCGGCGCCGTTGCTCAGGAACTCAGTCCGTCGTGCATGCCCCCAGCACTGATGACGCTGTGTAAGAACCTGTCTTTCGCCCCTTCGGGGCTTGATCGTTTTTTCTCTGTCCTACCCCAGAACTTGCGAGTCAATTACGAAATGCGTGCCGTCCGCGTCGATGCAAGCGGTCGTGGCTTTTTTCGCGGCTAGTGGGCTGTTCAGACGGTAGGGATGCTTCGACTGCGCCCGGACTCCCTCCGGTCGTCCTGACTCCGCTCAGCATGACAACGGATACGTTCCTGTTCAACCCCACATTGCGCTAGGGTTTGACCACAACCATGTTCAGCGCGCAGTTGTTGCCGGTGAAGCAAAAGGCGCTGGTGGAGTCTGGGAGGGGCGTGAACGAGATTTGATTCTCGTCGGCGGCGAGGGCGGTATTGAGTTGATGCAGCAGGCCATCGGAACCGGCAACGTAGAGAAGCGTGCCATCCTGCGTGATATCGGCGGCCACGGGAGTGGCATTGTTGACGAGCAGAATGCCGGTGACGGCGGCGGTGTCGAAGTCGTAGACCAGCACGCCGTGATCGGTGGTAACGATGTAGGCGTGAGTGGAATCGGGCGAGATGAAGAAATTGATGGGATGGAAAGTGCCAGCGCCGATATTGATGTGCACAGGATTGAAGGTGGCATAAGGACTGGCGGCGTTCTGGGCGAGGACCACGGGCCGCGGACAAAGCGTGTTGAGCGTGATTGGTCCGGTGGGAAGCGGGAGAGGCAACAGCGAAGTATTGGTGGCGATGATGTCGATGCCGGTGGTGTCGAGGCCGAAGAAAAAGTCGAGGCCCGCGGGTTGGAGAAGCGGAATGAAAACGTTGCCGAAGACGCTGCCGAGCGGGACGTTGCCTCCGGGTACCATCTTCAAAAACAGAGGCGGTCCGGGGACGGTGCCAGCCGGCAGAGTTATGGCGGAATTGTCGCAGGTATTGTAGGCGGCGAGGTTGCCGGCCGTGGCCCCGCCGGAAAACAACGCAAATGATCCGGTGGAGTTGAAGACCATCAAGGTGGCGGGCGTGGGCAAAGCAATCGGCGGCAGCAGAGCTTGCAACGTGGAATAGGTATAGAGCGACGTGCCTCCATTGCCGAGGATGTAGGCCTTCAATCCGTCGGGCGAGAATGTGGCAGCCACCGCACTATTGATGTTCAGGGCCGTTGAAGTGGGAGTCGTCCCAGCCGTGTTGACGACGTAAACCTGATTAGGCGTGGAAACGTTATCGGCGAAGACTGCAGAGTTGCCATTGCTGGAGACGGCGATTGCTGAGCCGGTTACCAGGTCCAAGGGAGTACCCGCGGCGGGAAGAAAAGTGTAAGGATTGGCGACTCCGATATTCGCGGGATTGATGGCGACAGCGCCGAATTGACTGCCCATGTAGGCTTTGTTGCCGGCAGGGTTGATGATCAGGGAATTCGGAGCAGTGGGCAGTTCGATGGAGCCGCCAGAGACTGTAGAAGCGGTGGCAACGTTGTACAGGCCGACGCCGCACAGAGCGGTGCTGTAACAATCATGGCTGGTGGCGAGAACATTGGTGTTGGCAGGGGTGCCGGTAACAATTCCAGAAATCGCGGTGATGGGATAAACCGGTTGCGGGATGTAGGGCGCGGGGAGACCTGAGAGATTCAGCGGGTAGCCGATATTGCAGGTGGGAGGCGTGCACGACGCGGTGATGGCAGCCGCTCCGGGCTGAGGAGTAGTTGCGGTGCAAGTCGAGCCAGCGGAACATCCAGAGGCGGTGGTACCCGGCAGAACTACGGCCGGTGCGGAAGAAACCCAGGTGAGCGGCGGTTTGGGAACGATGCAGCCTTGCACGTCGACCGCGGTGGCGGTAATGACTTCTGAAGTTCCTTTGTCGACCACAAAATTTGTGGTTCCACTTTGTTGCAATCCGTTTACGCCGACCTGCAAGTCGATGCATTGAATATTGCAGGTTGACACGACGTAAGGTTGGCTGAAGGCTCCGGAAGCCGATGCGATCACCTGCGTCTGTCCGGGAGTGTTGGGGGTTACGGTGGCCTGGTTGGTGGGAACGTTGTAGGAATTCACCGTAACGATGGGAGTGATTGTGGAAACGCTGGGACTGGCTTCGGTCCAGGCGAAGGGGCCGACCGAGGCGGTGATATCCACGCCCTGGCTGTAAGCGGTGGCTTGCAAAGTTTCGGTCTGGTTGGTGGAGAGACAGGCGCAGGGTTGATTCGGCAGACAGACGTTGGTGTTGAACTTGAGATTGCAGGCTGCGGGAAGAGCAGTCTGATTGGGGCACGCGGGCGGCGGAGAATTCACGGGAGCAACGTAACTGATCTGGATGTTATCGATGGGCGCGTGAATGAAGAAGTAAGTGGGCGGACTGGTTGCGCCCAGGGCTGAGGCCGTTACCTGAACCGCTCCCATGGCTGCGGGAGTGCAGACGTTGTAAGAAGGTGCATTCCACGTGCCGGCACACGCGCCTCCGCCGGGGGAGATATCGAGGATGCTGGTATTGCTGGAAAGATAAGTAAAGGTGGCGGCGACGCCGGTGCCGGCTCCGTTTACAGCGACGGCGGAAAGTTGCAAGGTGGTTCCGGCCTGCATGGAAAAACTGGTGACGGGGGTGAGAACGATTTTTGCCGGAAACGGTGAGGCTGGGGCGGCCTTGCCCTTGCCGCAGGCAGGGAAGAATAAGAATAAGGAGACCGCAACGACCAGACACGCCAACGGACCGAAACGCAACCTTCCCATGCATCCTCTCGCGGCTTTGCGCTGGTATGCGCAGGCCTGACTGCTCAATAGAATGGAAAACTGCTAGTGTAGAGAATGGAGGCGGATTCAGCAAGCCGACTCTGTGGACGTGGGATGCAAAAAGATGGGTTGACGATGTTTCGGTTCAATTGCTATAGTTGTAAAGTTCCGCGAGTTAATCCAGGCTTGCTGTGTGCCGTGAGAGCGCCGGAGTTTTGCGCGCGAGTTTGCGGCAGAGTTTGAGAAACACGTTTCCGGCGGGTAGTGAGGGGCCGGAAGCTTTCCTCGCTGAAACGTTCCTGCGCTGCCTTTCGCCCTATCACGAGGGCTTCCGAAGCGGCTGGTGAAAGTAGTAGGACCAGGCGCGACGGTGGTCTGCGAAAGGATATGCAGGACAGAGCTGGCGATACGGAGCACCCTCGGAGTTTATGCCGGGTGCCACCGTTGACAGCAGAAATCTAAGGTTGGTATCCAGGAATCTCTCGCCGCGATTCGTGTGCGGTGGGAAGCATGGCGGGCCGAGAATGCTCGCCAGCGTGCGCTGTGTGACTGACGCGCGGATAAGTTCAGCGGGAGATCCTTCGCTTCGCCTGAAAAACGGCTGCGCTCAGGATGACACCGCCAAGGAGCGGCGAGAGTGCCTACTTTTAATCAGCTGGTTGCGCAAGGCCGGAAGCGGCCACGGTATAAAACGGCGAGTCCGGCGCTGCAGGGATGTCCGCAAAAGCGCGGTGTTTGCACCCGCGTGTACACGCAGACCCCGAAGAAGCCGAACTCGGCGCTGCGGAAAGTGGCGCGCGTGCGCTTGACCAATGGAATTGAAGTCACGACCTATATCCCCGGCGTTGGCCACAACCTGCAGGAGCACTCGATCGTATTGATTCGCGGGGGCCGCGTGAAAGATCTGCCGGGCGTGCGTTATCACGTGATTCGCGGAACGCTGGACGCAGTGGGCGTTGCGGGCCGCCAGCAGGGAAGATCGAAGTACGGCGCGAAGAGAGCTAAAAAGGGATAAAAGCAAGTTTCAAGGTTGCAAAGTTTCAAGGTTGCAATGTGGCGAATCGATTGCCCGAGCCTTGAAACTCTGAAACCTTGAAACTTTGAAACATTGAAACCTGGAGTTATATGCCTCGTAAAGGACATACATCCAAACGGACAGTGCCAGCCGATGCCGTCTACGGATCGAATCTGGTGACCAAGTTCATCAACTCGATGATGTGGCAGGGTAAGCGCTCGACCGCGGAGGGCATCTTTTATGAAGCCCTGGGCAAGGTGCAGGAAAAGGGCGGCGACGAAGCTCTGAAGCTGTTCACCAAGGCCGTCGAGAATGCCAAACCGCTGCTCGAAGTAAAGACGCGGCGTGTTGGTGGCGCGAACTATCAGGTGCCGGTAGAAGTGAATGCCGACCGGAGAACGTCGCTGGCGATCCGCTGGATTCTGACCTACGCTCGCGGGCGCGCAGAGCGCGGCATGGTCGACAAGTTGAGTAATGAATTGCTGGACGCGGCCAATGGAAAAGGCGCGGCCATCAAGAAGAAAGAAGACGTACACCGCATGGCGGAAGCCAATAAGGCATTCGCGCATTACCGGTGGTAGGAAGTGCATAGGTCCTTCGCGGCAAAGAACGCCGCTCAGGATGACAAGTTGTTTTAGCTGAAAGCTGACGGCTGAGAGCTGAAAGCTGATTTTGGAGCCCAGAAAGAGTTCATTGTCGTGCCTAGAACAGTCCCATTAGAGCGTTGCAGGAACATCGGCATCATGGCCCACATCGATGCCGGTAAAACCACTACGACGGAGCGCATCCTTTTCTATACGGGAAAGACGCACCGCATCGGAGAGGTGCACGAAGGCACTGCGACCATGGATTGGATGGAGCAGGAGCAGGAGCGCGGCATTACGATTACGTCCGCCGCGACGACCTGCACCTGGCGTGATATTCGCATCAACATTATCGATACCCCCGGCCACGTCGATTTCACGGCCGAAGTCGAGCGCTCCCTGCGTGTTCTCGATGGCGCAGTCGCGGTGTTTGACGCGGTGCATGGGGTGCAGCCGCAGTCGGAAAAAGTCTGGCGCCAGGCTGATAAGTACGGCGTGCCCCGCATTTGCTTCATCAATAAGATCGACAAGATGGGTGCGGATTTTGAGCATGCCGTCGATACCATCCGCAAGCGCCTCAGCGCCAAGCCCGTCGCCATCCAGATCCCCATCGGCCAGGAAGCCAAGTTTGTCGGCGTGGTCAACCTGATCACGATGAAGGCGATTGTGTGGAATGACGAGACCATGGGCGCGGAGTATGAAATCCAGGAAATCCCGGAAAACTTGAAGAAGAAGGCGGAAGCGTTCCGCGCGCAACTGGTCGAGACCATTGCGGAAAACGACGACGACATTCTGCACAAGTTTCTGGAAGGCGAGGAGATTACCGCCGCCGAGCTGAAAAACTCTCTGCGCAAATCGACCATCGGCCTCAAGGTATTTCCGGTGGTTGTGGGCACGTCATTCAAGAACAAGGGCGTGCAGCCGCTGCTCGATGCCGTGGTTGACTACCTGCCCTCGCCGCTCGATGTGCCGGAGACGCACGGGATCAATCCGGACAATGGCGAACAGATTTTCCGCAAAGCGGACGATAAGGAGCCGTTCTCCGCGCTGGCATTCAAGATTATGGCGGACCCGTTCGTCGGCCAGCTCACCTTTATTCGGGTTTACTCCGGACAATTGAAGACTGGCGACTCCGTGCTGAACGTGCGTACGGGCCGAGGCGAGCGCATTGGGCGCTTGCTGAAGATGCACGCCAACAAGCGCGAGGAGATCAGCGAGATTCTCGCGGGCGATATCTGCGCCGCCGTCGGACTGAAAAACGTTTCCACCGGCGACACGATTTGCAGCGAAGATCATCCCATCGCGCTCGAATCGATTACGTTTGCGGTGCCCGTGATTTCGGTCGCGGTTGAGCCCAAGACGAAGGCCGACCAGGAGAAGATGGGGATGGCGCTGGCCAAGCTGGCGCAGGAAGATCCCACGTTTAAGGTCCACACCGATCCTGACAGCGGGCAGACCATCATCAGCGGCATGGGCGAGTTGCATCTCGAAATCATTGTCGACCGCATGATGCGCGAGTACAAGGTTGAGGCCAATGTCGGCAAGCCTCAGGTGGCGTATCGCGAGACCATTCGCAAGCACTCCGAAGCGGAGGGCAAATACATTCGCCAGACCGGTGGCAAGGGTCAGTACGGGCACGCCAAGATCAAGCTCGATCCGCAACCGCCGGGTCTCGGCTACGAGTTCGTCAACGACATTACGGGCGGCTCGGTGCCGAAAGAATTTATCAAGCCGATCGATCAAGGGATTCGCGAGGCGCTCGAAGGCGGCATTCTCGCGGGCTATCCCATGGTCGATGTGAAGGCGACTCTGTACGACGGCAGCTATCACGATGTTGACTCGAACGAAATGGCGTTCAAGATTGCCGGGTCGATGGCGTTCAAAGAAGCCGCGCGCAAGGCTTCGCCGGTGCTGTTGGAGCCGGTGATGCAGGTTGAAGTTGTCACGCCGGAAGATTACGCCGGAGTGATCATGGGCGACCTGAGTTCGCGCCGCGGACGCATTGAAGGCATGGAGCATCGCGCCGGTTCGCAGGTGATCAAAGCGATCGTGCCGCTGGCGGAAATGTTTGGTTATGCGACCCACATGCGTTCGTTGACGCAGGGCCGCGCCGAATACTCGATGCACTTCGCGCGTTATGAGGAGGCTCCGCGGTCTGTTGCGGAGGAGATCATCGCGAAGGTGCAGGGGACGGCGAAGTGACTGCACGCCCCGCGGTTCGGGAATCAGAAGTTTGTAGTTGACCGCAGATTTTGGGTGCCGGACGGCCGGCGGGCAGAGTTTGAGGCGGTTTTCAAGGTAGGCGGACCGTGGACGAGATTGTTGTATGGCGCGGAAGGTTATCTGCTTACGGAAGTTTGGTGTGAAGTTCCTGAGGCCCGGCAGTATCGGGTGAAAGACGGTTGGATTGGGCATCGGGGCTTCGAGAGTTTTCGAGACCGGATGCAGGCGGAATTCGAGAAGTTTGAAGCATGGATTCGCGCCGAGGGGCTGATTGAAAAAGAGCAATTTCTCGGTGCTTACTACGAGAAATTGGACGACGGAAACGAAGAGGGTTTGGTTTTGAGTTAGAAGCTAAAAGCTTAGGAGCTAGAAGCTGTTATGGCGAAAGAAAAGTTTGACCGTACAAAGCCGCACTGCAACGTAGGGACGATTGGCCACATCGATCACGGCAAGACCACGTTGACGGCGGCCATCACCAAGGTTTTGTCGAAGCACAATCCGAAGAACACGTTCCGGTCGTTTGACTCGATCGACAACGCTCCGGAAGAAAAGGCGCGCGGAATCACGATTGCGACGGCGCACGTTGAGTATGAGACGGCGAACCGGCACTACGCGCACGTGGATTGTCCGGGCCACGCTGACTACATCAAGAACATGATCACGGGCGCGGCGCAGATGGATGGCGGCATTCTGGTGGTTGCGGCGACGGATGGTCCGATGCCGCAAACGCGCGAACACGTGCTGTTGGCACGGCAGGTGGGCGTTCCGTATCTGGTCGTGGCGTTGAACAAAGTTGACGCGGTTGACGATCCGGAGTTGCTCGAGCTGGTTGAGCTCGAAGTGCGCGAGTTGCTGAAGAGCTACAAGTTCCCCGGCGACGATGTGCCGGTGGTGCGGGTATCGGCACTGAACGCGCTGAATGGCGACCCCAAGGCGGAAGCGCAGATCGACGAGTTGATGGCGGCGGTGGATAAGGCCGTACCGCAGCCGGCGCGCGAACTGGACAAGCCGTTCCTGATGCCGATTGAGGATATCTTCTCGATTCAGGGGCGCGGCACGGTTGTGACCGGACGTATCGAGCGCGGCAAAGTGAAAGTCGGCGAGGAAGTGGAAATCGTGGGCTTCCGCGACACGCGCAAGACGGTGGTAACCGGCGTGGAAATGTTCAAGAAGCAGCTGGACGAAGGGTTGGCGGGTGACAATGCCGGACTGCTGCTGCGTGGCATTGGCAAAGACGATGTGGAGCGCGGCATGGTGCTGGCGAAGCCGGGATCGATCACGCCGCACACCAAGTTCAAGGCAGAAGTCTACATCCTGACCAAAGAAGAAGGTGGACGTCATACACCGTTCTTCAAGGGATACCGTCCTCAGTTTTATCTGCGCACGACGGATGTGACGGGCGTAGCCGAGTTGCCGGCAGGTACCGAGATGGTGATGCCTGGCGACAATGTGAGCCTGGTGATTGAGCTGATCACTCCGGTGGCGATGGAAAAGGGCTTGCGCTTCGCGATTCGCGAAGGCGGGCACACGGTAGGTGCAGGAACGATTGCGGAAATTGTGCAGTAAGGCAAGTCAGAAGTCAGAAGTAGGAATGCAGAAGTAAGAACCAAGTCGATTTAACTTCTGCATTCTGAATTCTTCCTTCTCCAATTAAAACGCGGCTTGCTTCCTGCCGCAGGTTCTTTCCTTCCGCGGATAGCGGGAGGGGTTAGAGAGAGTGCAACGTGATTGGTAAAGAGAGAATTCGAATCCGGTTGAAGGCTTACGACTATCGCATCCTGGATCAGTTGACGGGCGAGATTGTGGAGACGGCGCGGCGCACCGGGGCGCAGATTGCGGGCCCGATTCCGCTGCCCACGATGAAGAACAAGTACTGCGTGCTGCGTTCGCCGCACGTGGATAAGAAGTCCCGGGAGCAGTTCGAGATCCGCACGCACAAGCGTTTGCTCGATATTCTCGAGCCGACGCAGCAGACGGTGGACGCGCTGATGAAGCTCGATCTGCCGGCGGGCGTGGATGTGGAGATCAAGGCATTCGGCAAAGAACATAAATAGCTTCGAGCCGCGAGCGACGAGCCGCGAGCAACAAGCTCCCAGCCAATAGCCACCGCTTAATGCGGCGAGCCAAGCTGGGTGGAGATGAAGATGGCAACTCGAGTTACAGGAATTCTGGGCAAGAAGGTCGGCATGACGCAACTGTTTGACTCGAAGGGCGATGTGCGCCCGGTCACGGTGCTGCAAGCTGGTCCTTGCGTAATCACGCAACACAAGTCGGCCACGCGCGATGGTTACGAGGCGGCCCAGATTGGCCTGGTGGAATTCGTGAAGCAGTCGCGGTTGACCAAGCCGGCGCAGGGACATCTGGCGAAAAACAATCTTCCTCCGGTGAAGTTCATGCGCGAAGTGCCGCTCGAGACCGACGGCGACGGCGATGGAGCGATCAAGGTTGGCGATCGCGTGCTGGTCGAGATTTTTGAAGGCGAGAAGTTTGTCGACATCGTGGGAGTCAGCAAGGGACGCGGGTTTCAGGGCGTGGTGAAGCGGCACAAGTTCGCCGGCGGTCCCAAGTCGCACGGTTCGATGTTCCAGATCACCGGTTCGATTGGCTCCTCCGCATTTCCTTCGCGCGTGTTCAAAGGCATGCGCATGTCGGGACACATGGGCCATGCGCGGGTGACGCAGCGCAACCTGCGCGTGCTGGGCGTGGACAAAGAAGAGAATTTGCTGGTCGTGGAAGGCAGCGTGCCGGGGCCGCAGGATGGGTATCTGGTAATTCATGAAGGCGAAGAAGCCACCCAGAGAGCGCCGTGGATTTGCGGGTTCGGCGACGGTCGATCCGTTGAAGGCGGCGAAGAGAGCGGCGAAGAAAGCTTAAAACAGTGATCAGTGGCCAGTAGCCAGTGATCAGAAATGCAAAAACAATGGCAACGATTGATATACATAATTTGAGCGGCGCCAAGGTGGGGACGTTCGATCTCGCCGATGAAATTTTCGGCGCGGTCAACGAAGATCTGCTCTGGGAGGCGGTGAAGCATTACCGCGCCGGGCAGCACCGCGGCACGCACGCGACCAAGGCCCGCTGGCAGGTTTCCGGATCGGGCAAGAAGCTGTGGAAGCAGAAGGGAACGGGGCGCGCCCGAATCGGCTCGATCCGTTCGCCACTGTGGCGCCACGGCGGCACGGTGCATGGTCCGCAACCGCGCTCCTACGACTACGCGTTCCCGCGCAAGAAGTTGCTGGGCGCGCTGCGCTCGGCGCTGGCGGCGAAGTTTGCCGATGGCAAGCTGGTCGTGGTGAATGCCTTCGATCTGAAAGACGCCAAGACGAAGGCGTTTCGGGCGGCGCTGGATGCGCTGAAAGTTGACAAGACGGTGCTGATCGTCGAAGCGGCGAATGCGGCCAATCGCAACCTGGAGTTGAGCGCGCGGAATATCGAGGGCCTGGAGTTGATCGCAGGCAACGATGTTCATCCCTACCACTTGTTGCGCTACGATCGCGTGATTTTTTCACAGCCGGCCATCGAGAAGCTGCAGGTGACATTGAAAGATAGTTTGCCGAAGCGGCAGCGAAAGCCGGCAGGGGACGAAGGCGCGAAGAAGGCGTCCTCAGCTCCGCGGAAGCGCGCGCGGCATGAAAAAGCGGCGGAGGTGGCCTAGGGCCTAATCAATATGAAATCCGCATACCAGATCATTCGCCGTCCAGTGATTACCGAAAAAGGTTTGGCGATCAAGGAAAACCAGAACACGCTGGTATTCCAGGTCGCGCCGAAGGCGACCAAGACCGAAGTCAAGCAAGCGGTGCAGACGATTTTCAAAGTGAAAGTGTTGTCCGTGCGGACGGCCACTTATCCGGGAAAAGAGCGGCGGCGGGGAAAATTTGCCGGCTACCGTCCGGACTGGAAGAAGGCGTACGTGCGGCTGCGGGCCGGCGAGAAGATGCCGGAGTACGCGCAGAATTTGTAAAAGGTCGTTGGTCCTTAGTCGTTGGTCGTTGGCAAAACGGCTGGGGATCAAGATGACTTGCGAACGACGGACGACCAACGACTAACGACAGAATTACGAGCTGATTATGGCAATCAAGACTTATAGACCGACAACGCAGACGTTGCGCTATCGCACGACGATCGTCAACGACGATATTACGACGCGGCATCCGCACAAGCCGTTGCTTGAACCTAAGCTGCGCACCGGTGGACGGCGCAATTCCGGCGATTTGACCATGCGCTTCATCGGTGGCGGGCACAAGAAGAAGCTGCGCATCATCGACTTCAAGCGCGACAAGACGGGCATTCCGGCGACCGTGGTGAGCATCGAATACGATCCGAACCGTTCGCCGCGCATTGCGCTGCTGGCCTATGCGGATGGCGAGAAGCGCTACATCATTCAGCCGGAAGGGCTGAAGGTTGGGCAGAAGGTGGTAAGCGGTCCGGATGCCGACATTCTTGTGGGCAATGCGCTGCCGCTGCGCAACATTCCGCCTGGCACTTCGATTCATAATCTGGAGTTGAAGCCAGGCAAGGGTGCGCAGATGGTGCGCTCGGCGGGCGGAGCGGCGCAACTGGTGGCGAAAGAGTCCGATTACGCGCTGGTGAAGCTGCCTTCGGGAGAAACGCGAAAAGTTTCGCAGGACTGCATGGCGACGATCGGGCAGGTTGGAAATCTGGATCACGAAAACATCACCATCGGCAAGGCCGGGCGGTCGCGCTGGCTGGGATGGAAGCCACATAACCGCGGTGTGTCGATGAACCCTGTTAACCATCCGCACGGCGGTGGTGAAGGCAAGACCTCGGGCGGAAGGCATCCGGTAACGCCGTGGGGACAGCCGACGCGCGGGTACAAGACGCGAAACAACAAGCGGACGGACAAGTTTATTGTGAACCGGCGAAGCAAGTAAGTCGCGAGTCCCGAGCCGCGAGCGAAAACCGAAATTCCTCGCTGCGCTCGGAATGACAAAGCGAGGGGACGATTTAAGAGCTGTTGGCTGAGAGCTGACGGCTGAAAGCTGAGAGCTGAATTTATGGCACGTTCAACCAAAAAGGGCGCGTTCGTGGATGGCTTCCTGATGTCGCGGGTCGAGGGGATGAATTCGCGCAACGAAAAGAAAGTTTTGCGGACCTGGTCGCGACGGTCCACCGTGGTTCCGGAGATGGTGGGGCACACTATCGCGGTGCACAACGGCAAAAAGTTTATTCCGGTGTACGTCACCGAGAATATGGTCGGCCACAAGTTGGGCGAGTTCAGCTTCACGCGCAACTTCAAAGGCCACTCGATGCGGGCGGCCACGGAAGTGGCGGCCAAACCGGCGGGCATTCCGGGAGGTCCGGGAGCGATTTCTTCGGCCCCGGCGGCAGCGCCTGCGGCGCCGAAGGCATAAGGGGAGACGCGGATGGAATTCAGAGCCGAAATGCGTTACTTGCGAGTGTCGCCGCAGAAGGCGCGCCTGGTGCTGGAATTGATCAAGGGGCGCCGGGTGGAAGAGGCGCGCAACACGCTGTTGTACACCAAAAAACGGGTGGCGGCGCATGTGGGCAAACTGCTGCAGTCGGCGCTCGACAACGCGAACTTCCTGAGCGCGGAAAAGAATCTGGACGTCGAGATCGACAATTTGTATGTGAAGAGCGCGATTGCGAACGATGGTCCGAGGATGAAGAGAATTCGTCCGGCGCCGCAAGGGCGGGCGTACCGCTACCAGCGCAGGATTGCGCATATCACCCTGGTGCTGGCGGAGCGCGGGCATAGAGCGGAACATGCGTCGGGAGAGTCGCGGACGGGGGCGGCTCCGGCGAAGCGGCGGGCTCCGGTGGCGAAGAAATCGGCGGGAGCTGGGAAGAGTTCGAAGAAAAAAGCGGCTGCGAAGTAGTCAACAGCAGGTTCCTCACCCGCGCTTTGCGCGAGTTCGGAATGACAAATATTTTAGAAATGATCTCGGGATGACAAGGTTTGAGTTTGTGATTTAGGAGAAGCAATGGGACAAAAAGTCCATCCTTATGGGTTTCGGCTCGGCTATACCAAGCCGTGGAAGTCGCGCTGGTTTGTGGAGCGCGACTACGACAAGCTGCTGCTGGAAGACGTCAAGCTGAAAAATGAGTTGAAGGACAAGCTCAAGTCGGCGGGCGTGAGCGCGATTGAGATTGAGCGTCCGGGCAACAAGCTGCGCATCATCATCAAGACGGCGCGACCTGGGATCATTATCGGGCGCAAGGGCGCGGAAATCGACAAGCTGAAGGGCGACCTGCAGAAGCGCACGTCGCGCGAGGTATTTGTCGATATCCAGGAAGTGCACAAGCCCGAACTCGATGCGCAACTGGTGTCGGAGGCGATTGCGCTGCAACTGGAAAAGCGCGTCGGCTTCCGCCGGGCGATGCGAAAAGCGGTCGATTCCGCGCTGCGCTTCGGCTGCAAGGGAATCAAAGTTCGCGTGAGCGGGCGTTTGAATGGCAACGAAATCGCGCGCTCGGAGTGGTACCTGCAGGGGCGTTTGCCGCTGCACACGCTGCGGGCCGATATCGAATACGGCTTCTCGGAAGCCAGGACCACCTACGGCGTGATTGGCGTGAAGTGCTGGGTGTACAAGGGCGAGATTCTGCCGACCAAGAAGCGCGAGCAGACCGCCGGTGTGGGAGCGTTTTGAAATAGCTGTCAGCAGTCCGCTCGCAGCCGTCAGAACGACGGGGCGGGTTGGCTGAAAGCTGACGGCTGAAGGCTGAGAGCTGACTTATGTTGATGCCAAAGAAAGTGAAGTACCGCAAGCAACAGCGCGGGCGCATGACCGGAAAGGCCTGGCGCGGCAGCACGCTGGCGTTTGGAGACTTCGGGCTGAAGGTTCTGGAACCGGGCTGGATCACCGATCGCCAGATCGAAGCGAGCCGCGTCGCCATGACGCGTTTCGTGAAGCGCGGCGGCAAGATCTGGATCCGGGTGTTTCCCGACAAGCCGGTCACCAAGAAGCCGGCTGAAACCCGTATGGGTAAGGGCAAGGGCGCTCCCGATCACTGGGTTGCGGTGGTCCGTCCGGGAAAGATTCTGTTTGAGATGGAAGGGGTCACGCTGACGGATGCGAGCGAAGCGATGCGGTTGGCGTCGCACAAGCTGCCGCTGCGGACGACTCTGGTGAAGCGGGAAACGGCACACTGAAGCTGGGGTACTGGTCAGTGGTTAGTGGCCAGTAAGACCTTGCTGGAAACTGGAAACGGATTTATGAAGGCAGACAAAATCAAGAATTTAACCGACGCGGAACTGCAGCATCAGGGGCAGGACCTGGCGGACCAGTTGTTCAAACTGAAGTTCCAGTTGAACATGGGCCAGACCGAGAGTCTGAAGAAAATTCGCGGGCTGCGCAAGGACATCGCGCGGGTCAAAACAATCTTAGGCGAGCGCGAGCGCGCTGCCGCAACGGAGAAACGCTAATGGCGGAAACCGCAAAGTCCGCAACGCCGCGGGTGGAGCAGGTGCAGGGCCGGCGCAAGGAAGTGGTGGGAGAAGTGGTGGCGAACCGCATGTCGAAGACCATCGTGGTGCAGGTGACGCGCAAGAAGGCGCATCCGTTCTACGGGCGTGTGGTGGCGCGGCACAAGAAGTTTTACGCGCACGATGAGAAGAACGAAGCGCACGTGGGCGACGTGGTGCGGATCGAAGAGACTCGTCCGCTGTCGAAGCTGAAGCGCTGGAAGCTGAAGGACATCGTGCGCAAGACGGCGCTGGTGCCGGAAATCGTGCTGGAGCAGGACAGCAAGTAGCCGCAAGAGGATCGAGGGAGATTAGCCATGGCTGTGATGATGAGAAGCATGCTGGAGGTGGCCGACAACTCCGGCGCCCGCAAGCTGCAGATGATTCTGCCGCTTGGGGGCTCGACCGGACTGAATGCGAACCTCGGCGACATAATCACCGCCGCGGTGAAAGAAGCCTCTCCCGACGGCCAGGTGCAGAAGGGCAAAGTGGTGAAAGCGGTGGTAGTGCGCACCCGCAAGGAGCATCGCCGGCGGGATGGAACCTACATCCGATTCGACCAGAACGCGGCGGTTCTGATCAACGATGCGGGCGAGCCGGTAGGGACGCGCGTTTTCGGTCCTGTGGCCCGCGAGTTGCGCGAGAAGAAGTTTTTGAAGATTGTGTCCCTGGCACCGGAAGTGATCTAAGAGCACGTTTCAAGGTTTCAGCGTTGCAAGGTTTCAAGGTGCCTTGAACGACTGTGAATCTTGAGTGGTCGCGTGATGTTGAAACTTTGAAACATGAAACCTTGAAACTTTGACTTTTATGAGAACAGTCAGCACAGTACATCAGCGAGTGGATATCCGCCGCAACGACACCGTGAAGGTGATTACGGGGCGGGACAAGGGCAAGGAAGGACGCGTGCTGCGCGTGTTTCCCGACGATGCCAAGCTCTTAGTGGAGCACGTGATGATGGTGAAGAAACATGTGCGTCCGAACCCGCAGCGCAACATTGCCGGCGGCATCGCCGAGCAGGAAAGCCGGATTGCGATTTCGAACGTGCAATTGGTCTGTCCGAGCTGCGGCCCGGTGCGAATCGGACACGAAATGCGCGGAGACCGCAAAGTGCGGGTGTGCAAGAAGTGCGATACGACGCTCGATAAATAAATTTGGTAATTGAGTAATTTTTTAATTTGGTAATTGAAGGCCAAGTTTACAAATTGCGAAATTGCCCGATGATTCGATGCTCACGAACCGGTATCCACTCCGAAACCGTGGGAGGAAGTTGAAGAGACGAAATGGCGAGAGATAAAGACAAGAAGGGTTCGAAAGATTCGGGGCAGGAACAGGCGAAGCCGGACCAGGCGCGGCATAGCGCCAAAGAGCGTCCGCGGCTGCGCGCGCGCTTCGACAAAGAAGTTGCGCCCGCCCTGCTGAAGGAACTCGACCTGAAGAACGCGATGGCGGTTCCGCGGCTGAACAAGATTGTGGTCAACATGGGCATGGGCGAGGCCACGCAGAATTCGAAAGTGATGGATCCGGCGGTGAACGAACTGGGTCAGATCACAGGCCAGAAGCCGATCATCACCAAAGCCAAGAAGTCGATTGCGGCGTTCAAGGTCCGCGAAGGCCAGGCGATTGGGACGATGGTGACGCTGCGGGGCGACCGCATGTATGAATTTTTCGACCGGCTGGTAAATATCGTTCTGCCCCGCGTGCGCGACTTCAAGGGCGTCTCGACCAAGTCGTTCGACGGCCGCGGCAATTACACGCTGGGCCTGCACGACCAGTTAATCTTCCCGGAGATTTCCTACGAGAAGGTCAACAAGCAAAAGGGAATGAACGTCACCATTGTGACCACGGCGCCGAATGACAATGCGGCGCGCACGCTGTTGAAGCATCTGGGAATGCCGTTCCGGGCATGAGGTTGTTTTTGGAACTTTGAAACGTTGCAACAATGAAACTTGGTTCTCTAAGGATTTCATGACTACAGCAAAACGAGTGAAAGACGCGAAGATCGAAAAGATATTTGAGAAGGCGCGCGAGAAGAAGGAAGCGGCGCCGAAGTTTTCCACGCGCCGGCACAACCGCTGCAAGATTTGCGGACGTCCGCGGGCTTATCTGCGCAAGTTCGGCCTCTGCCGGTTGTGTTTCCGGGGGCTGGCGCTGCGTGGCGAGATTCCGGGCGTGTCGAAGTCTTCGTGGTAGATGGAGCAGGTTCCTCCGGGTCGCTTCGCGAACCGTCGGAATGACAAGCCGTTATTAGGGAATGACAAGTTTTATCGGTCGGAATGACAAGGGTAAGGAAGCTGCCGCAGGTTCTCCGCAGCAGGCGGAGCGAACGGGTGGCGAGAGGAGAAGCAGACGATGAGGTTGACCGATCCGGTCGCAGACATGTTGACGAGGGTGCGAAACGCGCTACAGGCGCGGCACCAGAAGGTGGACGTTCCGGCTTCCCGGTTGAAGGTGGAGATCGCCCGCATCCTGAAGGAAGAGGGCTACATCTCGAATTTCAAGGCCACCGAGGAAGAAGGGCACAAGGTGATCCGGATCTATTTGAAATACGGCGCGCACAATGAAGCGGCGATTTCGAAGGTGGAGCGCGTGTCGCGCCCGGGCTGCCGAGTTTACGTGCGGCGCAGCGAGATTCCGCGGGTGCTGGGCGGCATGGGGATCAACATCCTGACGACGCCGCGCGGAGTGATGACCGGACGCCAGGCGCGCAAGGAAGGCGTAGGCGGAGAGTTGTTGTGCGAGATTTGGTAAGGCAGCTTCTAGCTACTAGCTTCTAGCTGTTAGCTAATCATGCTGCATTGATGTAGATGGATCGAACTAAAAAGTAAATCACTGATGAAGCGCCTGGCTAGAGCCAGGAGCTAGAAGCTAGAAGCTCTTATGTCACGAATTGGAAAAAAACCGATCCCGATCCCCAAAGGGGTGACGATCAAAGTCGACGGCAACACGGTACTGGTGCAGGGGCCGAAGGGCAAGCTGGATACGGCCCTTCCCGCGGGCATCAAAGTGGAGCAGAAGGACGGCAATCTTGTCGCCATTCGCGAGAATGATTCGCAGGCTGCTCTGCACGGACTGGCTCGCGCCCTGGTGAACAATGCGGTTGAGGGTGTGACCAAGGGCTGGACCCGCGACCTGGAAATCGTGGGCATTGGCTACCGCGCCGAGTTGAAGGGCAAGGGAATGATCGTGTTCAACCTGGGATATTCGCATCCTATCGAGTATCCGCTGCCAACGGGAATCGAGGCGGTGGTGGATCCGAAGCAGACGAAGATCTCGCTGACGGGAATCGATCGCCAGCAGGTGGGACAAGTGGCCGCGGAGATGCGCGGGCTGCGTCCGCCCGATCCGTACAAGAATAAAGGCGTGCGTTACGCGGGCGAGAGATTGAAGAAGAAGGTCGGTAAGACCGGAGCGAAGTAGGGAACCGTCGTTAGTCTTTGGTCGTTAGTCGTTGGCCAAAAGCGATGATGGCGGCAGTTGTTTTGAAGTGTCAAGTCTTGGCTAACGACCAACGACCAAGGACAGAACTTATGTTTACGAAGAAATCGAAGAACGAGAATCGCGGGCACGTTCACGAGCGCATCCGCAAACGGTTGCAGGGTACGGCGGAGCGTCCGCGGCTGAATGTGTACCGTTCGCTGAATCACATTTATGTGCAGGTGATCGACGATCTGCACGGCCAGACGCTGGTTTCGGCGAGTTCGGCCGAGGGCCAGAAAGAAAACAAGCGCACCGGCGGCAACGTGGCGGCGGCGAAAACCGTGGGCAAGACAATCGCGGAGCGGGCCAAGGCCAAAGGCGTGAGCCAGGTGGTGTTTGACCGTGGCGGCTACATTTACCACGGGCGGGTGAAGGCGCTGGCGGATGCGGCGCGCGAAGCGGGATTGAAGTTTTGAAATGCAGCTCCTGGCTACTAGCTCCTGGCTGCCTGAACGGGTGACTAGAAGCTAGCGGCTAGAAGCTAGAAGCTGAGAAAAAATGCCAACAGTGATTAAGAAGCTCGATGCAAATTCGTTTCAGTTGAAGGATCAGGTCGTGGCCATCAACCGCGTCACCAAAGTGGTGAAGGGCGGCAAGAACCTGTCGTTCGCGGCGCTGGTGGTGGTGGGCGATCCGTCGGCGGCGGTGGTGGGACACGGCGCGGGCAAGGCCAAGGAAGTTCCGCAGGCGATTCGCAAGGCGATCGAGTCGGCGAAGAAGAATCTGATCAAGGTGAATCTGACGCAGACTTCGATCCCGCACCTGATTCTGGGGCGTTATGGTTCCGGCAAAGTTTTGTTGAAGCCGGCTCCGGAAGGCACGGGAGTGATTGCGGGCGGCGCGGTTCGCGCGGTAATGACGTCGGTGGGAATTCAGAATGTGCTGACCAAGTCGATTGGCACGACCAACCCACACAATGTGATCAAGGCGACGTTCGACGCGTTGCGGAATTTGAAGAGCAGGGAAAGCGTTGCGGCTATGCGCGGCAAGACCGTGCAGGAACTGTAACCAGTACCTAGTATCTAGTACCCAGAAACTGCATTGGATGTGGGATTGAGGGATTATCGATGACGACGAAGAAACCGAAAGCGGTTGCCGGAAAGATTCACCTGAAGTGGGTCATTTCGGCCATTTGCGCCCCGGTGACGCAGAAGCGCGTGGTAAAGGGATTGGGTTTCACACGGTTGAACCAGGTGATCGAGCGTCCGGACAATGCGGCGATACGCGGCATGGTGGCGAAGGTTCCGCATCTGGTTGTGATCTTGAAGTAGAAATGTTTCAAGGTTTCAGCGTTGCAAAGTTTCAAAGACAATGCAACGTGGTGTTTGATTTTGAAACTTTGAAACCTCAAAACTTTGAAACATGGTTCTCTTATGAATTTATCCAATATTCGAGCACCGAAGAAGGCATCGGAAAAACGCAAGCGGGTGGGGCGCGGCATGGGCTCCGGCATGGGGAAGACCTCCACGCGCGGACACAAGGGGCAGCGTTCGCGCACCGGAATGCGGTTGATCCGCGGATTTGAAGGCGGCCAGATGCCGCTGCACCGGCGCATGCCGAAGCGCGGCTTCACCAACATCTTCCGCAAGGAATTCAACATTGTCAGCCTCGAGCGGCTGGCGGCGCTGGGCGCGGAACTGCTGAGCGCTCCGATTACGCCGGATGTGCTCCGCAAGGCTGGGGTCATTAAAGGCAAGCATGCGTTGAAGGTTCTGGGCGATGGCGAGCTGACGGTGGCCATCACGGTACACGCGCACAAATTCTCGAAGACGGCGCAGGAAAAGATTACCAAGGCAGGCGGCAAGGTTGAGGTCTTGCAGTAATGTTTGAGAAGCTGGCTAACATTTTCCGCATTCCCGACCTGCGCAAGCGGGTTCTGTTCACGCTGGCCATGCTCGCGATCTACCGGCTGGGCGGACATCTTCCGACCCCGGGCGTGAACTTCCTCAAGCTGGAAGAGTTTTTCAACCAGAACCGTGGATCGCTGCTCGGTTTTGTCGATCTGTTCTCCGGCGGCAGCCTGCGCCGGTTGACGATCTTCGCCCTGGGCATTATGCCGTACATCACGGCATCGATCATCCTGCAGCTTTTGACAGTGGTTTATGAGCCGCTGGCCAAGCTGCAAAAAGAGGGTGAACTCGGGCGCAAGAAGATTACCCAGTGGACGCGTTACATCACGGTGATTCTCAGCGCGGTGCAGTCGTTCGGAATCGCCATCGGCCTGCAAAAGGCCGGGGACTTCGTGCTGCATCCCGGGCCTGCGTTCATCCTGATGACCATGCTGACCCTGACCACGGGCAGCGCGTTCATCATGTGGCTGGGCGAGCAAATTACGGACCGCGGCATCGGCAACGGAATGTCGCTGCTGATTTTTGCCGGCATTGTGGTGGGCCTGCCGCGCGGCGTGCAGGATCTGATTGAGAAGGCCAAGAACGGAACCTGGGGAGCGATCACGCCGGTGCTGATGGCCGGGCTGGTCGTGTTCATGATCGCGGTGGTAGCGTTCATCGTCTACGTCGAACGCTGCGAGCGACGTATTCCGGTGCAGTACGCCAAACGTGTGGTCGGGCGCAAAGTGATGGGCGGGCAGTCGACGCACTTGCCGTTGCGCGTGAACGCGGGCGGCGTGATGCCGGTGATCTTCGCGTCATCGATTCTGACCTTGCCGCAGACCATCGGCTACGGCCTGAAGAATAGCCGCTACTTCGGCGACCTGATTCGAATGCTGGGCTGGGGCGAACCGCTCTATACCGTGCTGTATGCCGTGGGCATTATTTTCTTCGCGTACTTCTATGTGTCGATCGTGTTCAATCCGAGCGAAGTCGCCGACAACATGCGAAAGTATGGCGGATTCATTCCAGGCATTCGTCCCGGCAAACGCACCGCCGATTACATCAACGAAGTGTTGACGCGCATCACGCTGGTCGGCGCGCTCTACCTGATCGTCATTTCGTTCATTCCAGAATGGATGATCACGGGCATCCACCTGAACCACTTGCCGTTCTGGCTGGGAGGTTCGATGTTTGAGCGGCTTCCGGTGTGGGTGACGAACGGTTTGGGAGTGAACTTTTATTTCGGCGGAACGTCGCTGCTGATTGTGGTTGGCGTGGCGATGGATACGGTGACGCAGGTCGAGGCGCAGTTGATCATGCGCCACTACGATGGCTTCACGCCGCGCAGCGGGCGCATTCGCGGGCGACGGAACTGGTCTTAGGGAAAGTTTCAAGGTTTCAGAGTTTCAAGGTTTCAAAGCTCCGCGAAACTACGAGGCCGATAAACGTTGAAACCATGAAACTTTGAAACTTGTCTTCTGGGGTTGCTGTGCTGTAACCGGAACGGCTTTGTGGGAAGCTGACCGGAATACTAAGATCGGGAGGCTTTGGCCAACTGATGGCGCAGGAATCCTCACGCGATGTAGGCCCCGTGGTGCTGCTTGGACCCCCGGGCGCAGGAAAAGGAACGCAGGCCAAGCGCGTCATGGAGCGGTACGCGATCCCGCAGATCTCCACCGGCGACATCTTGCGGGCGAACGTGGCCCAGGGAACGGAACTCGGGCTGACTGCCAAGGCAGTGATGGCACGAGGGGAACTGGTTTCCGACGATTTGGTTTGCGCGATGGTGCGGGAGAGGCTGAAGCAGCCGGATTGCAAGCGCGGCTACATTCTGGACGGCTTTCCGCGAACGGCGGGGCAGGCGGGATGGCTGGATGCGCTGCTGGACGACAAGCTCTTTGAAAACTCGCGGCCTACTCGGGCGTGGCCAATTGTGATCCGACTGGACGTGGACTATAATCGATTACTGCTCCGGCTTACTGGACGCCGTACTTGTCCCTCCTGTGGGCGGATCTATAACGTCCACTTCCAGCCGCCCCGTGTCGATGAACTGTGCGATGAGACCGGGGAGAAGCTGGTAACCCGTAATGACGACCGGTTGGAAGTGATTCAGCCGCGTTTGGCGGCGTACCAGGAGCAGACTGCGCCGGTATCGGATTATTACGAGCGCACAGGAAGATTGCGAGCGGTAAATGGCGATCTCCCGATGCATGAGATCGCGGAACAGATTTTCAGGATTTTAGAGGAACATCACGCATAGCTTCATCAAGTCGGGCATGGCGATAGTTTGCAAATCGGCGGCGGAGATCGAACGGATGCGGCAAAGCGGCCGCATCGTGCGCCTGGTATTGGACCATGTGCGGTCGATGGTGGCGCCCGGCGTCACCACCATGGACCTGGAGCGCGCGGCCGAAAAGAAGATCGCCGAACTTGGTGCGAAGCCGGCGTTTAAGGGATATTTCGATTATCCGTGCGTGCTGTGTACTTCGGTGAATGAAGAAATTGTGCACGGCATACCGTCGGAGAAGCGGGCGCTGAAAGATGGCGACATCGTCTCGATCGATTGCGGCGTGGTGCTCGACGGATATTACGGCGATGCGGCAATTACGGTTCCGGTGAGCGATGCAGTGAAGCCGGAGTTGCGAAAACTGATGACGGTAACCGAGGAATCGCTGTACCGCGGGATCGACCAGGCTCTGATCGGCAACTCGATCGGCGACGTCGGCGCGGCGGTGCAGGAACATGTGGAAGCCAACGGTTTCAGCG
Source organism: uncultured Acidobacteriaceae bacterium (assembly GCA_963715875.1). Classification (GTDB taxonomy): domain Bacteria; phylum Acidobacteriota; class Terriglobia; order Terriglobales; family Acidobacteriaceae; genus Sulfotelmatobacter. Next base: position 1,285,855 of record OY970281.1, read on the forward strand.
TGGTCAGGGAATTTGTTGGGCATGGCATCGGGACGCGCCTGCACGAGGAGCCGCAGGTTCCGAACTTCGGAGCCCGCGGTCACGGAGCGAAGTTGCGCGAGGGAATGGTGATCGCCATCGAGCCCATGGTGAATTGCGGCAAGCCCGAGACGCGAGTGCTCGGTGACAAGTGGACGGCCGTGACCGCGGACGGAAGTTACAGCGCGCACTTCGAGCATTGCGTCGCGGTGACGAAAGATGGTCCGGTGATTTTGACGAGATAGAGCTTCTAGCTGCTAGCTCCTGGCTTCTAGCCAGGGCAAGCGGGTTTGGCTAGGAGCTAGAAGCTAAAAGCTAGGAGCTAATGAGTAAAGAAGACGCGATTGAAGTGATGGCGGTGGTCCTGGAACCGCTGCCCAACGCCATGTTTAAGGTGGAGTTGGAGAACAAGCACCAGGTGCTGGCGCATGTTTCCGGAAAGATGCGCAAGAACTTTATTCGCATCCTGCCGGGGGACAAGGTTGCCGTGGAGCTTTCTCCCTACGACCTGAATCGCGGAAGAATTGTGTATCGCTATAAATGATTTTGCTGAAAGCTGACAGCAGAGAGCTGGGATTATGAAAGTGCGAGCATCGGTAAAGAAAATCTGTGACAAGTGCAAGGTCATCCACCGGAAGGGCGTGGTGCGGGTGATCTGCGTCAACACGAAACACAAACAGCGGCAAGGGTAAGCTGCTGGCTGCTAGCTTCTAGCCGCTAGCTAACCCGCAGTGTTTTGCCAGGAGCTAGAACCTAGTAGCTGATCAAGCATCCAGCAGTTGGAGGCATAGGATTTATGGCACGTATCGCAGGCGTCGATTTACCGCGCCAGAAGCACATCAATATCGCGCTGACTTATATCTACGGCATCGGGCACCCTCGCGCCGGAGCGATTCTCGACGAGGCCAAAGTGGACCCGATGAAAAAGGTCCAGGATCTCAGCGAAGAGGAAGTGAACCGCATCCGTACCGTGATCGAGCAGCAGGGGCTGGTCGAGGGCGATCTGCGCAAGGAAGTTTCGATGAACATCAAGCGGCTCATCGAAATCGGCTCCTACCGCGGGTTCCGCCACCGCCGCAACCTGCCGGTCCGCGGACAGCGTACGCATACCAACGCGCGCACCCGCAAAGGCCCGCGCAAGGGAACGGTATCGACCAAGAAGAAGGCGACGTCGAAGACGTAGAACCGTCGTCGGTCGTTGGTCGTTGGTCGTCGGCCAAAACCGGGAGTGTTCGCAGTAAACGATCAAATCGATTGCAGATTGCTTGGATCGTGGTGGTTAGGCATTTCGCCAACGACCAACGACCAACGACCAAGGACGCTTTTCATGGCAAAACCAGCAGCAGCGGGCGGCACGGCCGCACCGGAGAAAAAAGGCAAGAAGAAAACATTCAAGAAGAAGGAGCGCAAGCACGTTCCGCACGGGCTGTGCTATGTGCAGGCGTCCTTCAACAACACGATCGTGACCATCACCGACATGAACGGCAACGTTCTGTCGTGGAAGAGTTCCGGATCGCTGGGCTTCCGCGGCTCGCGGAAAGGCACGCCATTTGCCGCGCAGCAGGCGGCGTCGAACGCGGCCAACATGGCGCGCGATCACGGAGTGCGTAGCGTCGATGTCCGCGTGAGCGGCCCCGGTTCCGGACGCGAGTCGGCGGTGCGTGCGCTGGCCTCGTCAGGCATCGAAGTGCGTTCGATCCGCGACGTCACGCCGATTCCGCATAATGGATGCCGGCCGCCAAAAAGGCGCAGAGTCTAAATTCGTCGTTAGTCGTTGGTCGTTCGTCGGTCGCGAAAACGATCGACTGAAGATTTTGACTTTGGCCAACGACCAACGACAAATGACCAACGACGTTGTACCGTCCGGGACGAAGGGTGAAGCCAAACCCGTAAACCGGTCATCTAAAAGGAGAACAACTTGGCCCGTTATACCGATCCAGTCTGCCGTCTATGCCGCCGCGAGGGGATGAAGCTGTTCCTCAAAGGCGCGAAATGTTTCAGCGATAAGTGTCCCATCGAGAAGCGCAACTTCGCTCCCGGACAACATGGGAAAGACCGTAAAGCCAAAATTGTTGGCTATGGCCTGCAGTTGCGCGAGAAGCAGAAAGCCAAGCGCATCTACTTCACGCTGGAAGGCCAGTTCCGCAACTACTTTGAGAAGGCGGCGCGCTCTCAGGGCGTAACGGGCGAACTGCTCCTGCAGCAACTGGAGCGACGCCTGGATAACGTCGTCTTCCGTTTGGGGTTCGCGCAATCGCGGCGCCAGGCGCGGCAGTTGGTGCGGCACGGGCATGTCGCGGTCAACGGCAGGAAGGTGAACATTCCTTCTTTTGAGGTCAGCGCCGGACAGGAAATTTCCATCCGCGAGAACAGCAAGAAACTCGTCGTGCTGGAGATGGCCAAGGAATTCGCCAGCCATGGCACGTTGCCCAACTGGCTGGAAGTGAATCGCGACAATTACACCGCGCGCGTGCTCTCGTTGCCCAAGCGCGAGGATATTCAGCTGCCAGTGAATGAGCAGTTGATCGTGGAACTTTATAGCAAGTAGTAAGTGGTCGTTAGTCGATGGACGTTAGTCGTTAGCGGTTTGGCCAACGACCAAGGACAATCGACCAAAGACGGTTTTTCGGTCCATTTTTCGAGCCAGATCAGCCTTTTTCGGCATTGACCTGAGTTGGACCACTCAGCGAGCCGGAATCGAGCCAAACGGCCGAAGGAGAAACAAATGCTTTGGAAAGGTTTTCAAAAACCGAAACGTCTCGCAGTCGATACTTCCACGCTCACCGACAAGTACGGAATTTTCTGGGCGCAGCCTTTTGAGCGCGGCTTCGGCACCACCGTGGGCAACGCCCTGCGGCGTGTGCTGCTGAGTTCGATTGAAGGCGCGGCCGTGACCGCGGTGAAGATGGAAGGCGTCCTGCACGAGTTCCAGTCGATCCCCGGCGTGGTGGAGGATGCGACCGACATCATCCTGAACTTGAAGCAGATTCCGTTCAAACTGGCGGGCGATGCGCCGAAGGCGATTTATCTGCGCGCCGATCAGCCGGGCGTGGTGACCAGCGGCATGATCGAAGCCGATGGCGACGTCGAAGTTCTCGACAAAGACGTTTACATTGCAACCGTCAGCGAAGGCGGCAAGCTCGACATGGAAATGCGGCTGAAGCGCGGCCGCGGCTACACCTCCGCCGACAAGAATTTCGACGAAGATCTCGGCATCGGATTCATTCCTATCGACTCCGTGCATTCGCCGGTACGCAAGTGCAACTACACGGTGGAAGCGGCGCGTCTGGGCCAGATCACCGATTACGACAAGCTCACGCTCGAAGTTTGGACCAACGGGTCCATCACTCCGGCGGATGCGATTGGCCTGTCGGCGAAGCTGATGAAGGATCATATGAACATCTTCATCAACTTTGAAGAAGAAATCGAAACCGGCACGTCGTCGTCGGATGACCGCAAGCCGGAGATCCACAACGAGAACCTGAACCGGTCGGTCGAAGAGTTGGAGCTTTCGGTGCGCAGCTACAACTGCCTGAAGAACGCGAACATCCAGACTATCGGCGAGCTGGTGCAGAAGACGGAATCGGAAATGCTCAAGACCAAGAATTTCGGCCGCAAGTCGCTGAACGAGATCAAGGAGATTCTTTCCTCGATGGGTCTCAGCCTGGGCATGAAGATTGACGAGCACGGCAATGCCGTACCGGGTCCGACTTCGAATCTGGTGCTGCCGGCTTCGGCCTACGGGCCGGACGATCAGCTGTAGGAACAGTGGTCAGTGGCTAGTGGGCAGTGGTCAGAAAAACCAACCGCTAGCCGCTGACTTTAAGGATTAAGAGACTGGCCACTGACCACTGGCCACTGACCACTGAGGTTCAACCATGCGTCACAAAGTTGCAGGATACAAACTCGGACGGAATACATCGCACCGGCGGTCGCTGTTGCGCAACCTGGTCACATCGGTGATCGTCGAAGAACGAATCGAAACGACGGTTCCGAAGGCCAAGGCTGCGAAGCCGATTGTCGAGAAGATGATCACGCTTGGCAAGCGCGGCGACCTGGCGGCGCGGCGTTTGGCGACCTCGTACCTGATGACGGATGAGGCCGTGGTCAAGCTGTTTGACACGGTCGGTCCGCGCTTTGGCGATCGCAATGGCGGCTACACCCGCATCATTCACACGGGATGGAACAAGGGTGATGGTGCAGACAAAGCCTTCCTCGAACTGCTGGGCAGCGAAAAGGTGCTCGACGAGAAGCGCGAGAAGCGCGCCGAAGCCCGCGCCAAGAAAGTTGCCGAGGCCAAGAAGGCGATGGAAGAGGCCGAAGCGCAGGCACAGCACGATGGCGGGGTGGAACCGGCCAAGGAAGAAGATAAGAAAGAATAGTTTCAGGGTGGCGCAGCTCTTCCAGCGCTGCGTTGCAGACTGCTGACTTCATAAAATGGCACGGCGCAAGCCGTGCCATTATTGTTGACACTATCCGAATTCTGTGTCATTCCGACGAGGGCGAAGCCCGAGGAGGAATCTGCTTTCTGGCAGCGCCACACATTCCGCACTCGTACATGTCCTTTCGCGTTTCCCGCCGGTAATCTTGCTGTAAGTTGCCTTCCGAATAAACTTACTCCCAGGATGGGGTTCACGCGCACACAGATCGCAATTGCCGCAAGTGTCGGCGGACTGCTGGTGTTCGGGTTTCTCGGCTACATCTGGTGGCTGAGCAATCAGGGGCCGGTGTTGGCGCGGTCAGAGGATCGCGATCCGTTGAGCGGGTTGCCGCTCAGCATTCGGATGAATCCTCTGCGCGATCGCACGATCGAACACAGTTCCAACCTCTTTCTACGCCAGTTGCGCGACGGGCACTGCGACGACCTGCTCTCGCAGTGGGAACATGACTACCGCAAGAAGTACGCTCACTTCATTTGTGACTCTGAAGCGAAGCATCCTTTGCTTTCGTGGGAGTTGGCGGAGTGGGAGAGCGCGCCTCCATTGACGATTCTGCACTACCGCGGCAAGCGGTTGAACGGCGTCGGCCAGTCTGGCAGCTATCAGGAACTTTTCACCGTCACCACTGAACACAAGGATGGGCAGTGGGTGGTGACGAAGTACGACGCGATGTACTGAGGGCAGTTGCCAGTCCCGAGTTGCGAGTCCCGAGTTTGCGAATTCGTTTCTTACTTCCTCTACCTCCGTGTCTCCGTGGTAAAACCAATGCATGCCTTCGCCTGCCGAGCATGAGCCTTCCGCTGCGCGGAATATCTATGCCTTCGGCTTCACTTCGTTTTTGAACGATACCGCTTCGGAGATGGCGTACTGGGTTCTGCCGGCGTTTCTGGCGTCGCTGGGGGCGGGGCCGGCACAGTTGGGATTGATTGAGGGTATCGCCGAAAGCGTGGCTTCGTTCGCCAAGCTTTTTTCGGGGTACCTCGCCGATCACATTCATCGGCGGAAGCCGGTCGTGGTCGCGGGATATGTTGTGGCCAATGCCGTGAAGCCGCTGCTGGCGATCGTCAGCGCCTGGCCGCAAATTCTGTTGATTCGCTTCGCCGATCGTCTGGCCAAGGGAGTGCGGGGAGCGCCGCGCGATGTGATGGTGGCGGAGTCAGTGCCGAAGGGACGGTTGGGCTCGGCGTATGGGCTGATTCAATCGATGGATTCGGCGGGGGCGATCGCCGGTCCGTTGCTTGCGCTGTTTTTGCTGGCGCACTACGGAATTCGCAGCGTGTTCTGGGCCGCGGCGGTGCCGGGAGCGCTGTGCATCATGGTCGCTCTGCTGGCGATTCGCGAGACTGGGAAGCGACGCGGAGAGAGTGTTGGCGGGCATTCGGCAGGAGCGACCGTGCCGGAAGCGGCGGCCAGTCGAGGTGGACACGCAATAAAACTTCCGGCAAGTTTCTATTTTGTGCTGATTGCGGTCACGCTTTTTTCTTTGGGGAATTCGAGCGACATGTTCCTGGTGTTGCGCGCACAGAATGTCGGGATCGCGGTCACGTTGGCGCCTCTGCTCGGCCTGGTGTTCAACATTACGTACACGCTGGCGTCATGGCCGTCGGGGCGGTTGAGCGATCGCGTTTCGCGGCGACTGGTGGCTTCGGCCGGATATGTGATTTTTGCGGCGGTCTATTTTGTGTTCGGACAGGCGCCTTCGAGGCTGGCCATCTGGATCGCGATGGCCGTGTATGGCTTGTATTACGCCTTGACGCAGCCGGTGCTGAAGGCTTTGGTGGTCGAGAGCGTGGGCGACAGTGTGCGCGGCCGCGCGCTAGGAATTTATTTCTTCGCGACCAGCGTGGCGACTTTGGCGGCCAGCTTGATCACGGGCGAGCTATGGAAGCACTACGGGGCGGCGATTCCGTTTTACGTTTCAGCAGGGACGGCACTGGTGGCGGCGGGGATTTTGCAGGCAGCTGGGGGCAAGAAGGTCATGACCCGTTCGTAAAAACAGCGCACCGAAGTCGTGCTGAACTTTCACACATTGCCCTGTCAACGCTGAGAGCGGAACCATTTCCAGATGATCAGAAGCAGTATTTGCGCGGCAATCCCCGCGCAGGTGTCGAGCACTACATCCTGCCAGCGGCCGGTGCGCGAGGGGATGAAGCTCTGATGCCATTCGTCCAGGCTGGCGACGAGCGCGGTGCCGAGAATCGCGATGGCGGACCAGAGCGGCTTCCATTTCAGATTTGAAATCGCAGGCAGAGTGGCGCGCCAGGCGCGGAAAAGCAGAATGCTGAGGATGGCGTAGCCGATCACGTGACCGCCCTTGCGAATGAAAAAATGCCAGATCTCGAAGTGGCTCCAGTCCATGCCAAAGAGAAAATGCAGCAGGGGAAAGAGAATGCGGCTGGTGTTATCGGAGGAGAGCAGAGCGGTGGATTCGATGGCGATGACTATGAGCCAGAGGATGGCGGCGATCCAGGCCTTGAGAACGGGGTGGCGGTCGGAGTTCACGCAGGGCGGCCGCATTCGTGCTGGCAGGACAGCCGAAGGCGGCTGTCCCCGCATGAGCAACGTGGCCGCTGCGGCCTACTCGACGCCATAGTTCGGGGCCTCGCGGGTGATCATGACGTCGTGGACGTGGCTCTCACGCAGGCCAGCGCCGCTAATCCGCACGAAGCGGGTTTTCTGCAACAACTCGGCAATCGTGGCACAGCCGCAATATCCCATGCCCGATTTCAATCCGCCAACCATCTGATGGACGATCATGGCAACCGATCCGCGGTAGGGAACGCGTCCTTCAATGCCTTCGGGAACGAGCTTGGCCAGACGGTTGGAGTCGCCGTCGAGCGAAGAAACCGCGGCGGAAGAATCTCCTTCAGTGTTTTGGAAGTAGCGTTCGCTGGAGCCCTGGGCCATGGCGCCAATGGAGCCCATGCCGCGATAGGACTTGAAAGAGCGGCCCTGATAGAGAATCAGCTCGCCCGGACTTTCATCGGTGCCGGCGAAAAGGGAGCCGATCATGACCGCGCTGGCGCCGGCGGCTAAGGCCTTGGTGACATCGCCGGAATACTTGATGCCGCCATCGGCAATGATGGGAATGCCGGCATCTTTGGTGGCGCGGAAGGCTTCGGCGATGGCGGTGATTTGGGGGACGCCGGCGCCGGTGACCACGCGAGTGGTGCAAATCGAACCGGGGCCAATGCCAACCTTAATGCCGTCAGCTCCGGCGCGGGCCAGTTCGCAGGCGCCGTCGAAGGTGGCGACGTTGCCGGCCAGAAGTTGCATCTCGGGAAGCTTCGATTTCACCAGCTTCACGGCGTCGATCACCCGGGTCGAGTGCCCGTGAGCGCTGTCGATGGCGAGCACGTCGACTTTGGCTTCGGCAAGTTCCTGAGCGCGTTCCAGAAAATCTCCGGTGGCGCCGATGGCCGCTCCAACGCGCAGGCGACCGTGGGAATCTTTAGCGGCGTTGGGATATTTCAGTTTTTTCTGGATGTCTTTTACGGTGATGAGTCCCTTGAGATTGTATTTGTCGTCCACGACGAGAAGCTTCTCGACGCGGTGCTCGTGAAGAATTTCTTCGGCATCTTCGAGCGTGGTGCCTACGGGAACGGTGATGAGATTTTTCTTGGTCATCACGCGATCGATGGGAATGTCGAAGCGGGTTTCGAAACGCAAGTCGCGGTTGGTGAGAATGCCTACGAGCTTGCCGTGTTCGGTGATGGGCACGCCGGAAATTTTGTACTGGCGCATGATGTCGAGCGCATCACTGACCTTGTCGGTGGGCGACATGGTGATGGGGTCGACGATCATACCGCTTTCCGAGCGCTTGACCTTGTCCACTTCGTTGGCCTGCTGCGCGATATTGAGATTGCGATGAATGATGCCGAGTCCGCCCTGCTGGGCGAGCGCGATCGCCATGTGGGATTCGGTAACGGTATCCATGGCGGCGCTGACAATGGGGATGTTCAGACTGATGGCGCGGGTAAGCTGGGTTTGAGTATTGGCGGTCGCCGGAACCACGTCGGAGCGCGCGGGTAAGAGGAGGACGTCGTCGAAGGTGAGGGCTTCGGGTACGGGAAAATGAATCATAAAGGTCTCGGGAGTTCTCCCAGCCGTAAGGGATGAACCTTCATTCTAGAGACGACGGCGAAATGAGGCAACCCGGGAGCAGTTTGCTGGCAAGCCACGCGACGCCGTTTCACTCCGAAAAATATCCCGGCTGAATTTTAGTTAATGGTCAAGGGCGCGGTAACGCTGCCGATTTTTCCGGTCATGTTGTCGCGGACCACAATCCGGACGGAGTACTGGCCGGGAGCGAGTTCGACGGCGTTGCTCAAGCCGATTCCTCCACTGCGCAGACTCGCCATCTGGGCTTCGGGTACAGCCGAGTTGTAGGTCTTGCTGACGGTAAGCGCGGGCTGGCCGTCTTTGCTGCCGTTGGCGAACGCCGCAATCGCCACGTCAAAGTTGATGTGGTTCTCTCCGGCGCTGGATTCGATGGTTACGCTATTGGGCGCCAGACGGAGTTGGAATTCAGCGTTTTTCTTGGGGCCGTCTCCGGAAGTCGCCAACCACTTTACGGTCACCGGAAGGCCGGTTCCCTCGATTGGAGAAGTAAGGGCGTAGCGGAGATCCGCTTCCCGGTTCGCCGCAAGATTGACCGTCGCATTGGTGACGAAGAAGCCCTTGCGGGCGCGAACTTCGGCGTCCTTCTTATCGGTCTTGACTTTCAAATTGCGCCAGCCGGCGTGATTGTTGTGGGTATCGAGATAATAGCTGGCGAGGTAGTAGGACGAGGCATCGTCGGCGGCGCGCTTGAAACTCGAAGCCAAATCATTGGTGTTGTAGTAAGCTTTGCCGCCTGTCATCGCGGCAAATTCGTTGAGGGTGTCCACTGACGATTGCTGCAGCCACGCGCGATTGGCCATTTGCCGCTCGTTGGGGGCGCGGGAGACGCGGCCGCTGCCCAGGTTGGCGCCTACCAGACCACGAACGTCCACCGGGTAAACCGAAACTTGCGCTGCCGTCAGAGCTTGCATGGCGCGCTCGTAGAGCGCGGAAAGATATCCGCCGGGCACTGTCGCAGGGGAAGCGAGGGTGAATGGAAAACCTCCGGTGGCCCAAATGAGAGACTTGCGTCCGGGAACGCCGGAGAGGGACCAGGCAATCCCGAGGAACGCGTTCATGGTGGTCTCAATGGCGCTCTGCTGCTGGAACTGGGCGTGGATGGCGTCACCGTGTTCAATAAATGCGCTCATGGCAGCGGCGGGATCGGAGCCGAGTGTAGCCTGCGGGACGATTGGAAAATCTCCCGCAGCACCTTCCGCCTGAGCGTCGATGTCCCCGCCGCGAACGGGGGGCAGTTCTCCGCTGAATTTCTTCAGCACCTGGAGCAGTTGTGCGGGATCGCCGGTGAGTCCCTGGACGACCTTCAGACCGCGGCTGGTGATGATCATGAGAGCCAGGACCTGCCCGGAGTCGAGGCTGTCGGCCAAATACTTCACCAGTTCACGGCGGCCATAGGCCTGATCGAGGAAGGGCGTGTTGACGGTGTCGAGCGCAATCACGGTGACGGTGTGGGGTTGCTGCTCTGACAAAGTCAAGTTGGTAAATTCTCCGGGCTTGGCCGTTACGAAAGGGAGTTGTGTGTTGGTGGAAACCAATTCTTCGAAAGAGGAGATCTTCTGCGCCTTGCCATTCTCCTGGATTTCAAAATTTTCCTTGGTCAATCCGTGGATGTGATTTCCGGACTTGTCGGTGACAACAATCGGAACCTGCACCAGAATCGTCTGCGAACGAAACTCGATCTTGCCCTCATCGTCAGCACTGCTGAGCGGGATGGAACTGTTGAGGCTGGTGTTGGGAGCGGGAGAGGCTCCGATGGCGGGAGATGTGGTGGGACCACGGCCGCCACCGCCGGTGCCGCGACCTTGTGCCCAGACGGAAACGGAAAAAAGGAGAATGAGACAGGAGAGCAAGCGAACGAAACGAAGACGGAGCATAAATCCTCCTACAGCGCGGAAGGAAAATTGTAACTCTTTTTTCGCGGTTTCTTGAAAATGATCGGTGCGAAGGAAGCGCGGGCGTGGGCGTTTGTCTTTATCCGACTCCCAGCGTATATTAGATAACTGAGAACTGTTGTGTAATACCGGCATTTGGCGAAGCACACCAGTGGGCGCAAGCCCACTTTTTCGTTGCGGAGGATTTTGCCGCACGAGGTGTACTGTAAGTTATTGGATGCATGGCACTTGACGCTGATCGTATCCGCGAGATCGCAGATCGGGTAGCCGCCTCGAGCGGGCTTGAGGTGGTCGAACTGGAGTTGCTCGGAAGCGGCAAAGCCCGCATGCTGCGCGTGTTTCTGGACAAGCCGGGTGCCGAAAAATCTGGAGCGGCGAGTGGCGACCCGCTCTCGGGTGTGACGCACGGAGACTGCGCCAACTTCAGCCGGGAATTTGGCACCATTCTCGATGTCGAGGATGCGGTTCCGGAGAGCTACACGCTGGAAGTTTCGTCACCGGGCCTGGATCGGAAGCTGACGAAGGCCGCGGACTTTGAACGCTTCACTGGAAGCCGCGTGAAGTTGACGACGAGGCAACCGGTGAACAACAACCGGCACTTCGAGGGCCGGTTGGAAAGTTTTGTGGATGGACGCCTGACGCTGGACCTGAGCGTGGCCAGCCACAAGTCGCGCCGGAAGATGGGCGCGGCGGCGGGCGAAGGAAAGAAGATCGAACTGGAGTTCGCCAACGTGGAGAAGGCGAATCTGGTGCCTGAAATATAAAGTTTCAAGGTTTCAACGCTGCAAGGTTTCAGAGGCATTGAATCTTTGCAGCTTTGAAACGTTGAGACTTTGAAACCTTAGAAACTTTGAACTTATGGCTAGTGAGCTTTACAACACGATCGACGCGCTGAGCCGCGAGAAGGGGATCGATCCGCAGATTGTGGTGAGCGCGGTGGAAGACGCCATTGTGATGGCAACGCGCAAATACTACAAGACGCAGGAAAACCTGCGCGCCGAACTGGACAAGGAAACGGGCAAAATCAACGCCTATGCGGTCCGGACGGTGGTGGAGACGCCCGAGCAGGTGGAAGATCCCCTGCTGCAGATCACTCTGGAAGACGCGCGCAAAGCCGATCCGAATCTTGAAGTCGGTGGAGAACTGCGCATTCCGAAAGCGACGGAAGGAATCCTTGGGCGCATTGCCGCGCAACTGGCGAAGCAGGTGATCTTCCAGAAAGTGCGCGAAGCAGAACGCGACACGGTTTACAACGAATACATCGGGCGCGTGAACGAAGTGGTGAACGCGACCGTGAAGCGAGTGGAAGGCCCCGATGTGATTTTCGATATCGGCAAGGCGGAAGCGCGCATGCCGCGCAAGGAGCAGTCTCGACTGGAATCGTTTGCCATCGGTGAACGGGTGCGGGCGGTGATTGCGCGTGTGGAAAGGGCTTCCAAGGGACCGGGCGTGGTGGTGTCGCGCGCCGTGCCGGAACTGGTTCAGCATTTGTTCCAGACCGAAGTGCCGGAGATTTACGACGGTACGGTGGTGATCCGCGCCATTGCCCGCGAAGCGGGAGAGCGCACCAAGATTGCGGTCATGTCCAAAGATAAGGACGTGGATGCGGTCGGCGCCTGCGTGGGCATGAAGGGAATGCGGGTGCAGTCGATTATTCGTGAACTGCACGGAGAAAAAATCGACATCATCGAGTACCACGAAGATGCCGTGACGTTTGCCGAGAAGGCGCTGCAGCCGGCGAAAGTCAGCAAAGTGACGGTGGTCGATTCCGGCGGCAAGCACCTCGAAGTGGTGGTCGATGACAGCCAGTTGTCGCTTGCCATCGGTAAGAAGGGTCAGAACGTCCGCTTGGCGGCGAAGTTGCTGGGCTGGAAGATCGACATCAAGAGCGAGGAAGAGAAGCGGCAGGAAGTGGAGCAGCAGATGTCGGCGATGGTGACGCAGACTTCCACTCCGCTGGAAAGCGTGCCGGGCCTGGGCGACGGGTTGGTTGAGAAACTGACCGCCGCGGGCGTAAGCACGGTGGAAGCATTGGCCGACATGACGCCGGAGCAACTGGAGGCGATCGAGGGCATCGGCCCGAAGACGGTGGAAAAAATCAGTCTGGCAGTGAATAATTACTTTGCCAGCCTGGAGCAGGGTGCGCCGGTGGAAGGCGCGGCGGAAGGCGAAGTGGCGGCTGGCGAGGTCGCGGCGGAATCTTCCGAAACAGCCGAACCTTCCGAAGCCGCGAGCGCTGAAACTGCCGCGGACGACATTACCGCTGAGGTCCCCGTCGTCGAAGAGCCGGTATCCGCCGAGGAAGCTGCACTGGCGGGAGAAACTGAATCTCAGGCCGCTCCCGCAGACGGGAATGAAGCGGCGGCGGAGCCTTCCGATGAGCAGCCCGCCGCGGAAGCGGAGTCCGCTTCCGAGACCAGAGAATAATATGGCACGCTGGCATCAGTCCGTTGGCGTGGTTCCGAAGAAATTAACTCCGTGAGGTCGCGATGAAGACCTAACTAAAACGCGGAGATACGAAAGGCCGGATGAGTAAGGTTCGAATCAACGATCTTGCCCGAGAGCTGGAAGTCAAGAGTAAAGCTATTCTCGACACGCTTCCGCTGGTGGGAGTGACCGAAAAGAAAACGCACTCCAGTTCTCTGGAAGAGCACGAAGCGGAGAAGGTACGAGTTTACCTCCGCTCCTCGGCGGAGAGTTCGTCCACGGCTGGCAAGTCGAGTTCGCGCGGACTTCGCGGCGAAGAAGAAATCAAGACCAAAATTGATCTGTCGCACATTTCGCGGCCTGGAGATGTGCTGAGGGCGATCACGCAGAAGAAGGAAGCTGCGGCTCCGCCGGTGGCGCCGCCTCGGCCAGCGGCTCCGGTCATTGCGCATGCACCCGCGGAAAAAGTTACGCCTCCGGCAAGCGTGATCCGGCCAGTAGTTGTGCCCCCTGCGGCAGCGAAGCCCGTAGTCGCGCCTCCGGCAGCGCCTGTGGTCGTCGCTCCGACCGCTCCGGTTGTTGCACCGCGTCCCGTGGTTGCGCCTCCAGCAGCGCCAACGCCGGTGGTATCGGCTCCGGTGATTGCGCCTCCGGCGCGCCCAGTGGCGCCGCCTCCTCCCGTAGCTCAAGTTCCACCCGCAGCAGCACCTCCAATGGCTTCGGCAAGTGCACCACCAGTCGCTCCCGTTGCAACGGCGCGTCCCGCCGCTCCAATGCCTCCTGCGCCGCGCATGATCGTTCCTCAGACCGGGCCACGCCCCGTGTACAAAGCTCCGGTGCGGCCAGCGCCGCCGCCGGTGCAGCCGGGAGTTCCGATCGGCGGATCGCGTCCTGTGCCTGGACGTCCTGTGCCCGGCCAGCCTATCTTTCAGCGCCGTCCGCCGATGGCGGGCGGACCTCCGGGAGCGGCGCGTCCGCCGCTGCGACCCGGCGAACGCAGGCCGATGCATCCTACGCGATCCGCGCCTGCGGGCGCGCGTCCGTTGGGCGTAGGTCCGGCGCTTCCACCTCCCGGAACTACGCGCCCGGGTGCACGTCCGGGTGGTCCGGCGCGGCGTCCCGGTCAGAGATATGTTCCGCGCGGGGTCAAGGAAGGCCCGATGAAGGGCTACACGCCACCGCCGCGCATGGTGGTGTCGAACGAGCCCCAGCCGATCACGCGCAGCATCACGATTACAGAAGGCATCAGCGTTAAAGATCTGGCGGAGAAGCTGGAGATTCGCGCCAAGGATCTGATATCGCGCCTGCTGGCAAAAGGCGTATTCGCCACCATCAACCAGACACTCGATGCCGAGTTGGCCAGCGAAATGGCGCGCTTCTTCGGCGCCGATACGAACGTGATTACCTTCGAAGAGCAGACGGCAAAAGAAGTGGACGCGGCTGCTGCCGCCGAAGAGTTGGCTCCTGAAACCGGGATTCGTCCTCCGGTGGTTACGATCATGGGCCACGTCGACCACGGCAAGACCACGCTGCTCGATTCCATTCGCCTGACCAATGTGGCGGAAGGCGAAGCGGGCGGCATCACGCAGCACATCGGCGCTTATAAGGTGCGCATTACCGACAAAGAATCGCCGGCCTTCGGACGCGAAATTGTGTTCCTCGATACGCCCGGCCACGAAGCGTTCACGCGCATGCGCTCGCGCGGAGCGAAAGCCACCGACATTGTGGTGCTGGTGGTTGCGGCCGACGACGGCGTCATGCCGCAAACGGTCGAGGCCATCGACCACGCACACGCGGCGGAAGTTCCCATCATCGTTGCTGTGAACAAGATCGATAAGCCGGACGCCTTGCCCGATCGCGTCAAGAAGCAGCTTGCGGACCGGGGATTGATGCCGGAGGAGTGGGGCGGCAAAACAGTGTTCGTCGATGTTTCGGCAAAGAAGAAGACGAATCTGAATCTGTTGATGGAAATGATCTGCCTGGTCGCCGATCTTGGCGAGTTGAAGGCGACGCCGGAACGCGCGGCGACGGGCGTGGTGCTGGAAGCCAAACTCGATCGCGGACGCGGTCCCGTGGCCACCGTGCTGGTCCAGAACGGAACGCTGAACGCCGGCGACAATTTTGTTGTGGGCAACGTGTACGGCAAAGTGCGCGCGATGTTTGACGATCGCGGGGCGCAGTTGCAAACCGCTCCACCTTCCACGCCGGTGGAGATTATTGGTATCGAGGCGCTGCCGCAGGCCGGCGATCAATTCGTGGTAGTCGCGGACCGCGACAAAGCGCGGGGTATTTCGGAATACCGCGAACAGAAATCGCGCGAGGCTGCGCTGGCCAAGAGTTCCCGCGTGTCGCTGGAAGGGTTGGCGGAGCAGATCAAGGCTGCGGGCACCAAGGAACTGAACGTGATCCTCAAGGGCGACGTGCAGGGCTCGGTCGAAGTGATCACCGATTTGCTGACCAAGCTCTCCAACGAGAAGGTGCGGCTGAAGTTGCTACGCTCGGGCGTGGGTGCGATTACCGAGACCGATGTGCTGCTGGCCTCGGCTTCGAATGCGATCATCATCGGCTTCAACGTACGGCCGGAGCGCAAAGCGCAGGAAATTGCCGAGCAGGAGAAAGTGGACATCCGCCTGCACTCGATCATTTACGAACTGCAGGATGAGATCAAGCGCGCCATGACGGGCCTGCTCGAGCCGACCATCAAGGAAACTTACATGGGCCGCGCCGAAGTGCTCAACGTTTTCCGCATCCCGAAGGTTGGAACGGTGGCCGGTTGCCGCGTGAGCGACGGGCACATCAAGCGCGACTCAGAAGTCCGCCTGCTGCGCGACAACGTGCAGGTCTTCAAAGGCAAAGTGGGATCGCTGCGCCGCTTCAAGGACGACGCCAAGGAAGTTACCAATGGCATGGAATGCGGCATCTCCATCGCCAACTACGGCGACATTAAAGTCGGCGACGTGATCGAAGCGTTCGCCACCGAGAGAATCGCCGCGGAGGCAATGGCCTAAGAACTGTCGTTGGTCGTTCGTCGTTGGTCGTTAGCCAGGAGCCGCGAGCCGAGCGGCCTTGCCAACGACTGACGGCCGACGACTAACAACCTGCATGATCGCTTTCCTCACCCTCGAACTCCACATCGAAGCGGCGCAATCACTCAAGGACAAACGGCAAGTGCTGCGCAGCCTGAAAGACCGGCTGCGGGCCAGTTTCAACGTTTCGGTTGCCGAACTCGATCCCAGCCCGATTTGGAATCGCGCCACCATCGGAGTGGTTGCCATTTCCGATTCGCGCGACTATCTCGATGGATTGATGAAAAATGTCGAGCGCGCGGCTACACGCATCGCCAATAACCACGGGGCCGATCTGGAAGATTCGTTTGTGGAATATCTGTAGCGTTCGCAGGAAATTTTCAGGGCGCAAAAGTTTCGCAGTCGATCCAAACGATGACGTCACCGCACTAACGAAAGTCCGGCAACGGACAAACGATGCTGGCGGGTATCCCTATCGCATTGTTACTTCTGTACTTACCCCGCTCCCTCTTTTGTGCGCGACAATGGCACTTGCGGGCCAACACTGACATCTCATTTTCTGATATTCTCATGCGTTTTACGTCGAGGTGAAAAGGTGGAGAAGCGCGGCCTGAAGTATCATCGCGGGCGTTTGGGCGAGGCCCTGCGCGAGGAGATCGAGACGCTGGTGGAAGGCGAACTGGCGGATCCGCGCATCGGGTTGGTGGGCGTGACTGCGGTGCATGTGGCCGACGATGGCCGATCGGCGCAAGTTCTGGTGGATGTGGATGGCGACGACCGGGAAGCCGATCGCAGTATCGAAGGACTGCTGGCGGCCAAGGAATATATAAGGCACGAACTGGTGGAGCGTTTGCGGCTGCGGCGCGCGCCAGAATTGTATTTCCGGCTGGATCGTTCGGAGCGGGAAAAGGCGCGGGTGGAAGAGTTGCTGGCACGCGCGAAGAAAAGAATGAAAAAGCCTGCCGGAGATGTGAAGAAGAAAGTCTAGGAATATGCTGCAAGATGTACTGCAACAAATCGCGCAGCGGCAACGGTTCGTGCTGACCTCGCATGCGCGTCCGGATGGCGACGCCATCGGCTCGGCGCTGGCGTGTTGCCAGGTTTTGCGCGCCATGGGCAAGCAGGCCGACGTAGTGCTGCGCGATGGCGTGCCCCGCATCTATCGCGCGCTGCCGTTTGCCGATCAGGTGCTGCAAGCCAATCGTGTGGGCAGCGATTACGAGGCTGCCATCATTCTGGAATGTGACAGCGTCAATCGCACGCGGCTCGAAGGATTGGAAGGCCGCTTCCTGATCAACATCGATCACCATGTCAGCGGGCGTCCGTTTGCCAACGTGAATTGGATCGATCCACACGCGGTGGCGACGGCTGAAATGGTGTTTCGCCTGGCGCGCGAGGCGGGAGCGCACTTTTCTCCGGAGATCGCCACGTGCCTCTATACCGCGCTGATGACCGATACGGGATCGTTCATGTTCCAGGGCACGAACCAACTTACGTTTGCGCTGGCCCGTGAACTGGTGCTGGCGGGCGCCGATCCATCGCATTGCGCGCGCAATATTTATTTTGCTCACTCGGTCGCCAAGATGAGGCTGCTGGGCGAAGCGCTGCGCACCCTGAAGACCGAAGGCCATATTGGCTGGACCTGGGTCACGCAAGAGCAGATGGAACGCTACGACGCGAAAGAAGAAGATTGCGAGGGCCTGGTCAATTACGTGCTTTCCATCGGAGAAGTTGAGGTCGCCGCGTTGTTCCGTGAGCTTCCCGACGGACGTTGCCGGGTGAGCCTGCGCAGTAAGGGCAAACTCGACGTGTCGCGAGTGGCCGAGTGTTTCGGCGGTGGCGGCCACGAGTGCGCGAGTGGTTGTGCGCTGGATGGGCCGCTCTCTGCGGCAATTCCCCAGGTTCTCGATTTGCTGCGCCGCGGTCACTCCATTCAGTAAGACTGCTCTGTAATCACCACGTACAATCGTCTTTGCGAACATCCTCGGTACAATCTATTTCATGCAGATTGCACTGGCGAGGCAGGTGGCATCTTTTGTGGGAGCGTTGCTGATTCTGGTGGCATATGCCGGACACCAGATGGGATGGATGAATCCGCGCTCGGTGATCTACAACATTTTGAATGCGGTCGGATCGGCGATCCTCGGTTATGTTGCCTTTCATCCTTTTCAAATTGGATTTGTGATGCTGGAAAGTGTGTGGACGCTAATTAGCGTGTATGCGCTGATAAGGCCTCGAAGGATTACCGATTGACGATTTGTGAGTGTTGATCGAAGGAAGTCGGATGCAGTGATTTTCAATCAACCATCAGAAATCATCAATCAACAGTCAGATTGTCGGCAATTCCTGAAATCCTGAACCCATGACGAATCGCACCAGAACCGACGCGCTGTTGCTGGCGGGCTTCTGTGCGTTTCTGTTTTTTTACGGATTGGCACAGTTCGGGCTCATTGGAGCCGATGAGCCGCGCTACGCGCAGGTGGCGCGGGAAATGCTGCAGCGTCACGATTGGATCACTCCAGTGCTTTGGGGCCGGCCGTGGCTCGAGAAGCCACCGCTTTATTACTGGCAAGCGATGGTGGCTTTCTCCATTTTTGGCGTGAGCGATTGGGCAGCACGACTGCCCGCGGCATTCGATGCTACTGCTCTGGTGCTGGCGGTGTATTTGTTCCTGCGGAGATTCCGGCCGGGTTTTGAACTGGATGGCGCTTTGATCACCGCCGCTTCCGCCGGCATCGTGGGATATGCGCGCGCTGCTTCGATGGACATGGCTCTCACCGCTGCATTTACGGTGGGAATGCTGTTTTGGTGGGCCTGGCGGGAGACTGGGAAGAAGATCTATCTCGCGATGTTTTATGTGTCGATCGCGTTGGGAATGTTAGCGAAAGGTCCGGTCGCGCCGTTTCTCGCCGCACTCGTAATCGTTCTTTATGCGCTTACAGTTCGCGACTGGCGCCTCATTTCAAAAACGTTCTGGCTTCCCGGGATCCTCTTGTTCTGCGTGATCGCTCTGCCCTGGTACTTTGCCGTGCAGATGCGCAATCCGCAGTTCTTTCGTGAATTTATTCTGCAACACAATCTGGCTCGCTTTTCCCAGAATCTCTATCACCACCGCGAACCGTTCTGGTATTACTTGCCGGTGATGGCGTTGGGCATGGTTCCCTGGACGGTTTTTGCGATTGCGGGTTTGCTTAGTGCTGTCCGCGTGTGGTGGAGCAAAAGAAATGTGGACGGGGGCGGTCGAGCCAACCAGTTCAGCGTGTTCGCCGTTTGCTGGCTGATCGTGCCGGTCGTGTTTTTCTCCATTTCGCAATCAAAGTTGCCCGGCTATATTCTTCCTTCCATTCCGGCGGGTGCGTTGGTCCTGGCGGAATATCTGCGGCGACATATCGAGCCAGGCGAGACTGGGCGCGCCAGCACAGTTCTGGTGGTGCTGCACGCGCTGCTGGCAGCGGCTCCGATTGTTCCGGGCTTGCTGATTGCCTACCTGGTTATGCAACGTCGTCTTCCGGGAGGGCAGCCCATGCTGGTAGCTCTCGCCGTGGCATTTGTGGTCTGCGCAGGGATTGCGCTCACACTGGCTCGCAGCGGCGGTTTACGCATGCTGCGCTTCGTCACTCTGATTCCGGTTGTGCTTACGGTGGGCGCTGTGCTGAAACTGGGTTCGGTGGCTCTGGATCAGACGCTTTCGGCGCGTCCCGTCGCATTGGAGATTCGAAGCATCGAGACGCATCCGCTTCTGCTGGCGGTTTACCACGTGCGGCGCGAACTCGAGTATGGCCTCAGTTTTTACCGCAATCAGACAATCTTCAACTACGATTGGGGCAGCACTCCGCCGCAAGAGCATTTATTGGTTGCGCCCGAAAACTCGCAGGTGCAGATTGCCAAGCTGGCCGCGGGCCGCCGCGTCTCCTACCTCGGGCATTTTGCGGCGCAGCATCTGGATTATTATTGGGTTGCGGCGGCGGGAACGGCTTCTACGCACTAGATTGCTGTTGCCATCCCGTGTTCCGGCGGATTGCCTCTGGTGCCGGAAGGCACTAAACTCGGAGTTCTGCCGCCATGAAACAGGCCGCCGGTTGAGGCGGATCACTGCAGGAGCCTAGTGGAAATTCTCGACCTCAGACATTTTTCTTCGGTGGATTTGCGCCCCCTGCTCGACGATGAGACGCGAGTCTGGGCCAGCCTGCTTTCGTGGGATTACAACGGATCGGCGGAGATGATCCTGCGCTATGTGGACGCGAAAATTCTTCCGGGATACGCTGCCATCGAACGCGGCCGCATCTTCGGCTACAGCTTTTTTGTGTATGAAGGAAGCAAGGGAGTGGTTGGCGATTTATTCGTGGCCAATGGCGGCCGGCTTCCGAACGCGCACGAAGTTGAGGTCAAGCTGCTCACGCACGTGATCGAGACGTTGCAGCAATCTCCTGGCATTCATCGCGTAGAAGCGCAGTTGCTGGCGCACGAGACGGGCAGCGTAGCGCGGCCTTTTCTGGATCAAGGTTTCCAGCGCCATCCGCGGCTGTTCATGGTTCTGAATTTGCGCGGCGCAACATCGCAGGCGCGGGTGACGCATCCGGATGTCGAGATCAGGCGCTGGAGCGACGCCGATTACCAACCCGCCGCCGCGGTGATTACCGCGGCCTATCGCGGCCACGTCAACGCGCAGATCAACGATCAATACCATACGCTCTCCGGGTCGCTGCGCTTTCTCAATAACATCGTGCGCTTTCCGGGATGCGGGCTATTCGATGCCGAATCTTCCTATGCGGCCATCGATCGCAAGGCGAAGAATCTGATCGGATTGATCCTGTGCTCGCGTGTGCGCGGCGACGTGGGCCACGTGACGCAGGTGTGCGTGCTGCCGGAATACCGTTCGCGCGGAATCGGCGACTCGCTGCTGGCTGCGACTTCGAGGGATCTGATCAAGCGAGGCTTCTCCATGCTTTCATTGACCGTAACCGAGGCCAATGCGGGAGCCGTCGCCCTCTACCGCCGCTTGAACTTCGAAACGAAGAGAGTGTTTGATGCGTTCGTATGGCAGGGGTAGCTGAGCTGCGAGCCCCGAACTGCGAGTTGCGAGCATTGTGATCGAGCCATGTGCTTGCGGGATGTGATCGGGGTTCGCATGCTCGCAGCACGCGTCTAGCAGCTATCTTCGCACCAGCCACATCGCCCAACCCGCCAGCAGCACGCCGCCCAGGAACATGGCGAAGCAATACACACCGTAGCGGATCATTTCGCGGGTCGTCTCGCGGTGGGTGATGCCGAAGACGATCGAAGCAAAGAACGCGAAAACCAACGCCGCGCTGAAGTGGGTGAGCTGGATGGTCATTCCGGCACCGCCCGGAGCGAGGTCTTAACCGAGAGATGAGAGATGAGGATGAAGAGCTGGCTCATTGTTTTTTCCCGATGGCGATGTGGTAGGCGTCGGCCACGGCAATGAAGTTCAGCAATCCCGCGACGATCATGAACTTGGTTCCGTAATCCGCGATGGCAAAGGCGATCGCACCCTGTCCGCCGTTCAAGGCGAGCGTTACGATATACATGCCGCCCGCGCCCAGGTCGCCGATGAAGCCGAGAATGTCGAGAATGTCGCCGCCGTTGGCTTTGTAGATGTGGCCCTGCATCATCAGGCCCAGCGCAAACATGGTTGAAATGGAAACCAGAAGCAGCACGCCGCGAACAAAGCGTTTTTGGATGATATGACCGGCGCCGGGAATCAGCCAGCCGATGGCAGGCGCGACCACTGACATCATGCTCGCGGGCTGCTCCGCTTCGGCGGCCTTGTTCCTGGCTGGATTCGGATTGGCCATCAGATAATTACGATCTCGCGTTGAATGTTGCCAGTTACTTCCGCCGACTTGGGCCGGATCAGCATGTTGACTTCGCTGCGCACACCGAACTCCGGCAGATAAATACCTGGCTCGATGGAGAAGCAGGAGTTGGGAAGGATCTGGCGCTCGTCGTGAATTTCCAGATCGTCCATGTTGGCTCCATTGGAATGGACGTCGGTGCCGATGGAGTGTCCGGTGCGGTGAATGAAATAATCCCCGAAACCCTTCTGCTTGATGTGGTCGCGGGTGGCGCGATCCACTTCCCATCCGGCGATGCGGCGTCCGGCGCCAATCGCGTCGGTCACGGTTTTCACGCCCGCGTCGCGCGCGTCCCGCACAATTTCGAAAACCTGGCGCATGCGGTCATTGGGCGCTCCGCCAAGAAAGCCCATCCAGGTGATGTCATAGTAGACGGCGGAGGGAGTATCTTTTTTCCCCCACACATCGAGCAACACTAGATCTCCTTCGCGAATGGGAGCGGAGTGATCGGCGCTGGGTTCGTAGTGCGGGTTGCCTGCGTTGGCGTTGACCGCAACAATCGGCGGATCGTCGGTGAGCAGGTTCTCGCGTCGAAACGCCTCCATGAACCACTGCTGGATCTTGTATTCGTTGGTGCCGCCGTTGCGGGTGCGATTGCCAATTTCCTTGAAGGCCGCCGCCACAATCGAATCCACGCTGTCACGGGCGGCGAAATGGGACTTGATCTGATCTTCGGTCCATGTGGCTTCGAACTGCGCCACCAGATCGGCGGAACTGACCACGTTCTTGCCCAGGCCGCGCAGCAGTTCGATCGTGCCGCCATCGACCAGCGAAATTGTAAACACAATGTTGTTGGGCGAATACTGCATGGCAACATCGCGATAGGATGCGAGGAGCGACTTCAGGCTGTCAAAAAGCTCCTGCCATCCGGAATACTGGCGCTTGCTGCCGGGCAGGGAATCGAGATGGCCGGCTTCGATCTTGTGCACGAGTTTTGAAGGCTCGCCCTGCGCCGGAATTACATAGAACCAGCGCCGGGTCACGATCTGTGACGCGGGCAGGCCCAGCACGCGATAGGCGATGGGATCGCGATGATGGTGATCGTAAAAAAGCCAAGCGTCAATGTTGCGTTCGCGGAGGGCGGATTGAATGGCTGCGAGGTCCATAGGAAACCTCTATTGTAAACAAAGGGGAGCATTTGAGCGAATCGGCGAGGCCGCGCTTAAACCGGCGTGCCGCTTGCGCCCTCTTGTTACACTAACGCAATGGCTGCGATTGCCGAGCCCGTAGTCGAGCGGGTGGTCGCGAAACGCGCGCGCATCGAGTCGGTCGATGTGGTTCGCGGCGTGATCATGATTCTGATGGCACTCGACCACACGCGGGATTTCTTCGGCAACTCCGGCTTGAATCCCACCGACCCAGCCACTACGACGATTCCGTTATTTTTCACGCGCTGGGTCACGCATTTTTGCGCGCCTACGTTCTTTCTGCTTACCGGCACCGGCGCATATCTTTCGCTACGCAAGAAATCGAAACGAGAGCTGTCAGGCTTCCTGTTTACTCGCGGCCTCTGGCTGATTTTCTTGGAATTGACGGTGACGCGCTGCCTGGGTTGGCAGTTCAACTTCGATTATCACCTGACGATGCTGGTGGTCCTGTGGGCGTTGGGATGGGCGATGATCACACTCTCGGTGCTGGTGTACTTGCCGGCTTGGGCAGTGACCGCGTTCGGCGTCGTGATGATCGCCGGTCACAACCTCTTCGATTCCGTGCAATGGTCAAACCCGCTTTGGACGATCCTGCACGCGCCGGGCTTCATCGTGAACAATCCGAATCACGTGGTGTTCGTGGGATATCAACTCATTCCCTGGGTCGGCGTTACTGCTGCCGGCTATGGACTCGGACAGGTCTACCGTTGGCCTTCGGATCGGCGTAAAGCGTTTCTTCTGCCGGCTGGCGTTGCATTGACCGTGGCTTTTGTGGTGATCCGCGCGATCAATATTTATGGCGATCCGGGGCGCTGGAGCGCACAAAAATCGGCTGCGTATACGGTGCTTTCATTTTTGAATACCAGGAAGTATCCGCCATCGTTGCTCTATCTGCTGATGACGCTGGGCCCCGTGCTGTTTTTCTTGTGGGCGATCGACGCCCGGACGCCGCGCTGGCTGCGGCCTGCGCTGGTCTATGGCAAAGTTCCGATGTTTTACTATTTGCTGCATATACCGCTCATTCATGGGCTCGCCATCGCGGTGTGTTATTTCCGCTACGGGCAGGTGCATTGGATGTTTGAATCTTCCGGCTTCCCCAATTTCCCCATCACGCCGCCGCCCGGGTGGGGATACTCCTTGCCCGTCGTGTATCTTTTCTGGGGGATCGTTGTAGTGGCGCTTTATCCTCTATGCCGCTGGTTCGCGGGATTGAAGCAGCGCCGCAGCGATGCGTGGCTGAGTTATTTTTGAAGAATGCGATCGTGACTAAGCGCGAGTCAGAATTTTTCTTCGTGCCGCCGCGGGAAGTGTTTCGCAGGCCGTTCTTATTACCAGACGAGGAGCGCGTTCGCGAATTCTCATGAGATACGGAACGGTGCGCCTGGCATCGTGCTTGGCGGTTTCGCGCAGTAGCCATCCGAGACCCTTCTGAACCATGTCGTCCTGGTCCGAGAGAAGCGAATTGGAAAGCTTCTTGATTTCCGGGAAGAACATCTTCGCCCGCGCACCGCGAATCAAGGCCACACACGCGGCGCGGCGTAGCCAGCGATTTGGCGATTTGGCCCAGCGAAAGACTCGCTTTGCGCGTGCGGGTTTGGCCGCGACCATGGGCGATATCAGAGAGTGAACCAGGGCGTCGTGATCGGCCCAACTGCGGATGCGGTCGAGCCAGGACTCGAAGAGTTTGAACTCGCGGTCGCCAAATTCGGAATCAAGTTTTTCCAGCAGGAACACCGCAAATACTCTTTCCTCGAGTATAGAGCCGGAGAAAAGCTGGTCGGCAACCTCGACCAGGAAATCGAGGCCGCGCTCTTTCTTCAGTTCCCGGCGAAAACGCACCGCCGCCCTGCGCAAGTCCGCCGTATACCAGCCATGCGATTTGATTTCTTCTTTAAAGAACCACTGCACGCCGGCGGCGTGTTCAACGGAGCCGCCGTCCTTCAACGCCCGTCGAATCCGGGCGGCGACCGCGGCAGGAGTGTCCCGAGCATTGGGCGAAAGCGCCTGCTTGTCGCTGCCTGGCGCTCGCGCCCTCACGATTGATCCACGGTCTCCGCGCGCACGACTTTGTCGTAAATCCAGAGCAGCAGAGTTGTTGCCAATCCCACTCCAACCACCCACCACCAAACCATCTGTGGACGATGCAGTTCCTCCCCGTAATGCTGCATCAGCCAGCCACTGAACTTGCCCGCAATAAACGAGCCGATGCCCAGCGGGAGAAATGCAAATCCCATATATGTCCCCTGCTGGTCGGGAGGCGCAAGCCGCGAAATGTAGTCATAGTAACGTGGCTGCTGCGTGATCTCTCCAATCGCGACCACCACCAGGGTTGCCACCGCCATCCATACCGACGGGTGAATGATCAGAAGGATCCAAGCCAGACTCGAAATCAGAGTCCCCAGCACGATGGCGTGAAAAGCGTGCATGCGCTTGGTCACAAACCCGATTAGCATGGTGAACAAGATGACCACGATGGGATCGGTAGCCAGAATTCGCGCAGTGTTGGCCTTGGGATCGATGTAGGAGGAAATGTAAAGCGGCAGTGCAATGAACTCCTGCCAGAAGACGACCCAGTATCCCGTGAAGATCAATAAGAAGAGCATAAAGCGCGGGTTGGAGAGCACGGTGAGAAAGTTTTTTCCAACCTGGCCGAGGCTGGCCGCTTCGCCTCCTTCCGATCGCCGCGGCTCCTTGAAAAACAGGAGCACAATAAAAAACATGAGGAAGACGCTTAGCGCTGCGACATGAAATAGTCCCCCGGCGCTGCCGTGATCCTGCTCCCAACCTGCGAGCAGCGGTCCGAGAGTGCTCCCTACGTTGACCAGTGTGTAGTAAATCGAATATCCCACTGAGCGAACGTTGGGATTCGAGGCGCGCGCCGTCGTTCCGACCACGCTCGGTTTCACGAGAGCCACGCCCAGAGCGGGCAAAATCAACACGAAAGCCACCAGCGAGGGCAGGGGGACGGCGTTGCGCACTGGCGCGAACCACGACGCGCCGAGCGAGCCCAGCAGAAAATACGAGAAGCTCAGAATCAAATACGCCAGCGAAAGCGCTCGCCGGAAGCCGAGCCGATCGGCGATCGCGCCTCCCACGACCGCGAGAAACCAGACCCAGCCGCCAAACATTCCGGTCAAGCTGCTGGCTTGTTCGACGCCAAAGTGCAAACCCTCGTGCAGGTAGCGCGCCAGAACGGCAAAAACGGCGTAGTAAGAAAGCCGCTCAAAAAGCTCGCTGATGTTGGCGACCCAGAAGGGACGCTCGAAGCCGGTGCGAATTTCCTGTAAACGTTCGGAAAAGCTCAAGAGTGGCTCCTGTGGATCACTGGTAGCGGCAACATATGCGGCGGCAGCGAGGGCGCGACGCCCTCACGACAGCCGGCAGGATGCCGGCGCTACGTTGCTATGCGCTTTCTGACTTCTTCGGCACTGAGCCCCGAGATGCGGATCACTTTTTGGCGGCTGCTGTGGCCGGAAGCAATGGTAACGGAAGAACGCGGTAGCTTCAAAAGTTTTGCGAAAAATTCGATGCAGGCCTCATTGGCGCGTCCGTCGGCAGGGGGCGCAGTGAGGGAAAGTTTCAGCGCGTCGCCGACCTCGCCGGTGACGGCGTTCTTCTTCGCGCGGGGATGCACCTTCACCGCGAAGGTTGCGTCGCCGGCGGTGTCATGAATTGAAATCATGCCCGGTGGCCAAAAATCGCTGTGCCCACGCGCACGCAGGTGGACCCCTCTTCAATGGCGACTTCGAAATCGTGCGACATCCCCATGGAAAGCTGGTCCATCGTTATGGCGGGTAGCTTGCGGGCGGCGATCGTATCGCGCAATTCGCGCAGTGTGCGGAAATAGGGCCGGGCATCTTGAGGATCGTCGGTGAACGGAGGCACGGTCATCAGTCCCAGGAATGCTAATGCCTCCAGGCGAGGGGCGGCAAGCAGCAGTTCTTCCAACTCCGGAGAATCCGCAGCAATTCCGCTTTTTGCAGATTCGCCGCCGACGTTGATTTCGATGAGCACATCGAGGCTCTTGCCCAGTTGACGGGCGGTGACGTCCAGTTTCTCGGCCAGTTTCAGGGAATCGAGGGAATCGACGCCGCGAAACAGTTCTGCCGCCTTTGCCGCCTTGTTGGTTTGCAGATGGCCGATCAGGTGCCATTCTGCGCCGGCCAAATCCCGCAGTGCGTCGACCTTGCCGGCAAATTCCTGCACTCGATTTTCGCCAAACAGGCGCTGGCCGGCATCATAGGCTTCGCGAATGTTCTCGGCGGGCTGAGTCTTGCTGACGGCCATCAGAGCGACGCCGTCGATACTGCGCCCAGCGCGGCGGGCAGCGTTGCCAATACGCTCGCGTATCGCAGCAACATTTTCGGAAATCGGCATACCTGGGCTCTAAGAAGAATGCAGAAGTTAAGAAGGCAGAATGCAGAAGTGACCTAAATGCAATCCAACTTCTGTATTTTGACTTCTAGCTTCTGCATTCTGCGATTACATGATGGCCGTTGGCGGTGCGGGATCTTCCGGACGTCCGCAATTGGCCAGCGGCAGGCGGATCATGACGATGGCCAGTATAAAGAGGGCGGCCAGCGCCAGCAGGAATGGCGGCGTCCACTTGAATAGCGTGACGTCGTGATTCGATCCCACGAGTCCGGCAATGACCAGGCCGCAAAGAGCTTCACCGGCGATCATGCCGGAGGCGGTCAGCACGCCCGCATTCTCCACGCGCGCTTTCTGGGCGTCGTTGAAGCCGCGACGGTCGCGCAACGTGTCGGTGATCCAGCGGATGATGCCGCCCACGAAGATAGCAAAAGTCGTCCCCAGCGGGAGATACATGCCGACGGCGAACAGCATCACGCTTTTCACTTCGATCATGATCATTCCGAGGCCAAGCAGGATGCCGACGATGACCAGCGGCCACGCCATGTCTCCGCCGACGATGCCTTTTGAGAGCATGGCCATCAATCCGGCCTGCGGGGCGGGCAACGCCGAACTTCCGAAGTGGTAGGCCTTGGCGAGAATTGCGATGGGGAAGAAGAGTACGAGTGATGCCACGACGATGCCGAACAAATCTCCGATCTGCATTTTCGCCGGCGTGCCGCCAAGAATGTGTCCCACTTTCAAATCCTGCAACATCTCGCCGGCGACAGCGGAGGAAACGCAGACCACGGCCGCGACCCCAAGCACCGCCGCCACGCCACCCGTCCCCTTCACGCCCATGGCGACCATGAGCAGCGCGGCAATCACCAGCGTGCACAGCGTGAGCCCGGAGACGGGGTTGTTCGATGAGCCAATCATGCCGACCAGGTTTCCGGAAACCGCGGCGAAGAAAAAGCCGACGATGATCATCACTCCAGCCGCGACCAGCGAAGCCGACAACACCTGCGAACCACTGAGCGTGCCCGCGCCGCCGATGAAATAGTGATACAGCAGAATCATGGCGACGAATACCACGCCGACTCCGGCGAAAATCGCTTTGGCGGGCAAGTCGCGCTCGGTGCGGTTGGTAGCAGCGTGGACGGAGGCTGATTTTTTCAGATCGGAGACGGCGCGGCCCATGCCCAGCGCCAACTGCTTCCGCATCTTAAACAGCGTGTAGGAAGCCCCGACCAGCATGCCGCCGACCGCGATGGGGCGCACGATGGAAAAATAAATCGCGCCTGCCAGTAACGTCCACGAGATCTGTTGATCCGCAGGTTGCGTGGCCTGAATGTAGGGACCAATAGTGAAGGTTAGAAGTGGAACCAGCAATCCCCAGGCGAGGACGCCGCCGGCGAAGTTCAGGGCGGCAAGCCGCGGTCCGATGATATAGCCCACACCGAGATACGCGGGGCTGACGTCAGGCGCAGTGAAAATCGTGGTGCCCCCAGTCATGGTGGTGGCCACGTTCGGATTCGTGCTGGTCCGCAGCAGCAACTTCCTGCCAAGATTGCCGATGGTGACCGGGAAAGTGTTGTTGGGATTAAAAATGTTGATGGCGCCGAGCAGATACATGAAGCCGCCGAATCCCATGTTGGCAAAGAGAATCTTGGCCGCCGTCGATCCCTGCTGGCCGGCTTTGTGAATCTCCGAGGCAGCTACGGACTCGGGATAGGGAAGGTCGGGATCCTCGACCATGACGCGGCGCAGTAGCGTCACGAACAGGATGCCCAGAGTACCGCCGATCATCATCAAGGCGACTGACTTCCAGTATTCGGGACTGCTAAAACTCGGCGTCAGCGCCGGCCACAGATCGGCCATCACAAAGGCGGGGATGGTGAAGATGGCCCCCGCCGCCACCGACTCGCCGATCGAGCCCACGGTTCGCGCGATGTTCTCTTCCAGCAGCGAACCTTTCATCAGGCGCAGCAAAGCCATGCCGATCACGGCCGCAGGATACGTCGCGGCAATCGTCATGCCGGCCTTGAGTCCGAGGTAGGCGTTCGCGGAGCCGAGGATCGCCGTCATCACCAGCCCAATGAGCAAGGCGCGGAAAGTGAACTCCTTCATTTCCATATTTTCTGGAACGTAAGGAACGTGCTTTTTCACGGGCGGTGGGGCGACGCTAGCCATGGGCGAAGATCCTCGCAGATAAAATAAGTCCCGACAGTCCAATGTTATACGCGAAACGCGGGAACGGCGCACCTTAGCACGGGAAGGGGCCGCTTTACAAGTGGTGCGGAGTCGCGGTTCGGAGCCTTATTGTAAGGGGGATTTCCGATTGGCTTATCTCTGGCCAGACGGTAGAATAGCGGGAATCTGTTGGCCGCTCCCGCATCAGTCTCGTCCGCAATCTCGTCATTTTGAGGTGCAGCATGACCAAGAATTCTCCCAGCCCGGCCTGGTTCCAGAAATATTTTGAATACCGCTGCGATGATTGCGGCAGCGATACCAGCTTTCTTTCGCGTGCCCGCACGGCTCCCGAGCGCTACCTGCTGCCGATAATGCTGTTGAAGCCGGTGCGCTGTGCGGAGTGCTTCCGGCGCGACTATCGCATGATGTTTGTGCCCGTGACCGAGCGTCAAGCGGAACCGGCGAGAAAGGTTGCCACTTCAGTGCCGCGGGCCGAGCGGCACGTTGCCTAGCGGGCAGGTTCGCCGTTATACTCTGTTCAAGCAGGCAAACGCACACGGGCCCGCCCAGTAAAGATTGCGCGGGGCAACACGGAGGCCGTCTTCAGCAGTAGTGGGGACAGAATTCGGGCTAGCCAGGCCAAAGCTGCAGTGGCAAGCCCTTCTATTGTTTCGGATCGAGTGGCGTTGGGCCGCGTGTGGACCGGCCAGATTGCAGGAAGTCTCTTCGCAGTATTATTTCCTTCCGATTGCCGTATCTGCGGCACCCCTCTGACGAAGATCTCGCGTCTTCCCGTGTGTCAGGAATGTCTCGACGCCATGCTCCCCATCGATGGCGGACGGTGCGCAATCTGCGGCGAGCGGCTGTTTTCTCCTTATGCGGTAGCTGACGATCAGGACGAACCGCGGTGCGGGATGTGCAGGCACATCGATCCCACGTTTGCGCGTGCCGTGGCCTATGGCAGCTATGAGAGCGGCTTACGTGAACTGATTCACCTTTTGAAATACGGCGGTGTACGGCCGGCTGCGAACGTTCTGGGCAGGATGTTGGCGGAGGCCATCGAGACGCTGACAGCTGAATTTCCAGCGGATTCGGTTGCGATGGTTCCTGTGCCGCTGCACCGCGTCAGGCTTCGGCAGCGCGGTTTCAATCAGGCGGAACTGATTGCGCGCGCTGCCCTGAAAACCTCCGCAGTGCGGGATCGCATGCATCTGTGCGCAGGAATTCTCGAGAGAACTCGAGAAACGACTTCGCAAATCGGCCTCACCAGCCATCAGCGTCGCGCCAACCTGCGAGGCGCTTTCCGCGTGGCTCAACCCGAGATGGTGAAAGGCCGCGAAGTGCTGGTCATGGACGATGTCTACACCACCGGCGCGACGGTTTCCGAATGCGCACGAGTGTTGCGGCGCGCTGGCGCAAGCCGAGTTTGGGTTGCAACCGTGGCGCGCACTCTGAAGATTTCGGCGCAGCATGTGGAGATCGGTCCGGAGAACGAGATCGAGGTGGATGAAAGGATTGAAGCGAGCGGAATTCCGATGGCGAAGGCCGCAGGAATCTAGATTATGTCAGGCAGGATCCAATCCGAGGCAGGAGCGACAAGCCGGCACGCCGCCGGCCTGTTTGCGGCGGGGCCGATGCATCTGGATAGCAATGGCAACGCGTTGCACGCGCCTGTGCTGGTGTTGAACGCGTCCTATGAGCCGATCAATGTTTGCGCGGCGCGCCGCGCGCTGGTGCTGGTGCTCAAGGGCGTTGCGATGACCGAAGAAGAAAACGGACACTTCCTGCACGCCGCGCGCATCGCCATGCGCGTGCCCTCGGTGATTCGCCTGCTCGAGTATCGCCGCATCCCGCACCAAAGCCGCGCACTGTCGCGGAAAAACATCCTGCTGCGCGACCGCAACACTTGCCAGTATTGCGCGACGGTGTTGCCATCCGGCGAATTGACGCTCGATCACGTGATCCCGCGCTCCCGCGGAGGCTCGTCCACCTGGGAGAATCTGGTGGCCGCCTGCCATGGCTGCAATCGCCGCAAGGGAAATCAGTTCCCCCTGGAAGCCGGCATGAAGCTGATGCGCGAGCCGCGCGCCTTCAATCTGCATACCAGCAGGCACATCATGCGGTTGATGGGACGATCGGATGATAAGTGGAGGAAGTATCTGTTCTACTAAGCTGTCAGCCATCAGCTTTCAGCTCTCCGCCAAAGTCACATCCAGCCGGATCCCACGCAGGTCAACCTAACTCGTCGTGTCCTCTCGATCGGAGCGAGGGATCTTGGTATTGACTGACAGCTGATAGCTGACGGCTGAGAGCTACTTCTGAGGCGCATCCGGCTTTTTCTGATCCGGCGGCGCGTTCTTATCCTTCTGATCCGCCTTCGGAACTTCCTGGCCCTGATACAGAATCTTCACGCTCGATCCAAAGCGCTTGTAGTCCTGGTACTTCACGATTTCGCGGATGTGGATATCCTGCAGGTTGAAGTGCAGCGTATCGTCGGCGCGGGTGTAGCTGGGGAACCAGTACTTGCCGTCGATCTGCTGCCGCCAGGTGGTGAACTTAGGGTAAAGATGCTCGCCCTTGCCCTTCTTCTTCGTGTCGCGAGTTTCCGGCACCGCCTGGCCGTAGGTTTTCACGATCTGGTAGTCGTGATCGTCCACCCAGATGCGTCCTTGAAAATATCTTTTCTTGCCGACAATCTGTTTGGGCGCAATGTCGAAGACGTAACAGTGCAGCTCATCTTCCGTTTGCTGGCCCACATAGAGAATGTTGTATTCCGGAATCTCGTCGCTGGTGAGCACAAAGGGCAGGCGGTTGCGGAAGTCCTGAACGTCGCCTTCGTCGAGTGATAGCCCGCCATTTTCCAGGCTCGATTGCGGCGCGAACACCACGTTTTCGATGCGGTGGCCCTTGTCGTCAAACAGCACGTCGAACACTTCTTTGTACTCCCCGGTGACCGTCGAACCATCCAGGGTTGTGACGTGAATGTCCTGACGGTAGGTGTAGTGGTCGCGCGCCTCTTTGAACTCTTTCTCCTTGGTGGCGAAGCGCTGGATGATCTCTTCGGAAGTGATGCCGGTGGGCGGCGCGCTCTCGAGGGGACCTTCCTGGGCGATCAACGGCAATGCCGCGAGCACGCACAGAGACAAGGCAAAAATCGACACGACACAGTTGGACGGCCTTTTCATAACCCTATTTTAACGGATAAATCGTGCGCACACAGACAATGCCGGCCGACCGGCGGTGCTCGTATTGGGACGCCGATCAGACGAACGGCGGGACTGCGGCGACCCTTCCCCGACCCCTCTCCGCTCAGTGAGGCCGAGGTAGGGCGCTGCAGTTCTGCCGCACAGTTGGATGCCATCTCAGAGAAGGGGTTGCCGTGAAGAAACGGTTTCGCGCCTAGCCGTTCTTCCGGAATTCCCGGCGCTAGGATCGTATCCGGGCGCGGCTTCGGTCGCGCCGCGAGAATCCGCGTTAGGATAACGCCTTCAGGCGCTGCGGTCCAGACTTGGTGTTGCGCCCGATCGTCGCCGCAAAAGGGGCTAGAGCCCGTGTGGGGCTGCTCTTTCGCCACTCCGGGGCTTGTCCCCCTCCTGCTTCTGGACCCACGGCTTGCGCCGTGGGCTGCATTCTGACGCCGCTTCGCGGCTAATACGCGCAACGCAATTCCACTGGAGTTGTCGAAAGTTGTTCTCACGGAGTCTCTTAAAGCCCGGTTTGATTCCCGGGAACGATGTGACATGCCTGAAGGCATGTCCTGAGACGAAGCGCTGACCCCCGGCGTCCAAAGCTCGCTGTGCAATCAATGCAATCAGTGCTATCATTGATTGGTATGGCAAGTATTACCATTCGCAGACTTCCGGAGAGCACCAAGCGCCGGCTCCGCATGCGCGCCGCCCGCAACGGCCACTCCATGGAGCAGGAGGCACGCGAGCTTCTCGAAACCGGTCTGGCGCGTGCAGACGCCGAGCCAGAGAATCTGGGAGAAGCGATCCGCCGGCGTTTTGCCCCACTTGGAGGCGTTGACTTGAAGATTCCTCCTCGGCGGGGAAAGATCCGCGAAATTCAATTCAAATGATGTTTCAACCAACATCGGCGATCACGATCCTGGACACCAATGTAGTCTCAGAACCGATGCGGCCTTTGCCGTCATCGGCGGTGCTCCAGTGGCTGTCGCAAAAGCCGGAGAATGGCCATTTTTTCGTCACCACCATCACTGTCGCTGAAATACTTTTCGGCGTGGAGCTTCTTCCCCGCGGGCAGCGCCGAGACAAAATGCTAGCCGAGGCGCAAGCGACCTTCGCCGAAGATTTCGCGGGGCGCATTCTGCCCTTCGACGAAGACGCCGCGCGAGCCTTTCCGGAGATTGCAGTTCGACGCCGCACTCAGGGCCGCCCCATCGCGGACTTAGACGCGCAGATCGCTGCCATCGCCCACTCCCGCGGCGCGCTCCTGGCCACCCGCAACACCGCCGACTTCGAAGGCTGCGGCGTGCGGCTGGTGAATCCCTGGACCACAAAGCGAGCGACCGCAGAGTAGCGCCGGCGTCCCGCCGGCTGTCCCGAGCGCATCTTGCGCTCGGCGCGGCGAGCGGCACACGAGCCTGCGGTTTTCGCTGCAAAACTTCGGCCAGTGTCGACTGGCTATCCCACTAGCGGGCGTGACGCCCGTTGGGCAGCCGCCGGCCCTGCCTTGAGCGAAGCCGAAGGGACGGCGGCGCTGCCAAGCTGCTACACTTTTCCGTTCGATGGAGAGGTGTCTTTATGCGCCGCTACTTTCTTGTTTCTCTCGCACTCATTGCTTTTGCATTTTCTGCATTCGCCCAAGCCAAGCATCCCTTCACGTTCGAAGACATGATGAAGTTGAAGCGGGTCGGCGAGCCGGTGGTTTCGCCTGACGGCAAGTGGGTGGTCTTCAGCGTGGTCGACGTCAGCCTTGAGGCCAATACCAAAACGCCCCACATCTGGATTGTGCCCACGGCCGGAGGTCAGGAGCGAGAGCTCATTGCCGATCAGGACGGCGACCGCCCGCGCTGGGCGCCCGATGGAAAGCGGTTCGCGTTTCTGTCGAACAAGGATGGCGGCTCGCAGATCTGGATTGCCGACTTTGACGGGTCGGCGGGAACAGTGACCGGAGTTCATAAGCTGACTTCCATTGCCACCGAGGCTGGCGGCGAACTGTGGTCGCCGGATGGCAAGAATATTCTGTTTACCTCCGATATTTATCCCGAGTGCGATGGCGCGCCTGACGCCGAGGCCGCCTGCAATGCGAGGAAGCTGGAAGAGCATGAGAAGTCGAAGGTAAAGGCGCTGATCTTTGATCACCTGCTCTATCGGCATTGGAATGCATACAAGGAAGGCAAGCGCAGCCACATCTTCGTGGTTTCGACTGAGAGTTGTGCGCGGACAGCCGGGGGCGGCTGTCCCCACATGAGCTATCGCGATCTCACGCCCGGCGACTACGACGCGCCCGTGTTCTCGCTCGGCGGGCAGGATGACTATGCTTTCTCGCCCGACGGGCAGGAGATTTGCTACGCCTCAAATCACGACAAGGTCGAAGCCACTTCTACCAACAACGATCTCTGGATCGTTCCGGTCAGCGGAGGCCCGGCGAAGAACATCACCGCCGACAATCCCGCCAGCGACTCGTCGCCGCTCTATTCGCCCGATGGCCGCTACATCGCCTACCGCGCCCAGCAGCGTCCGGGATACGAGAGCGACCGCTTCCGCCTGATGCTGTATGACCGCAAGACGGGGGAGAAGAAGAATGTGACGGAGAGCTTCGACCATTGGGTCGGAACATATCGTCTGGGCTCCGGACTCACGAGAGTATTTATCTTTACCGCGGAGGAAGAAGGCGAGATCGTCCGATTTACGCGATCAAGTTCGAGGCGACCCTAACGGCGGCAAACCGATCTAGATGCTCGAGGGCTTCAATGACGACATCGACGCTGAGAGAACTACTGCGTGACGATCGCCATCAACCTCCGGAGCGCTTTGTCTTCACACGAATGTCCGTCGAGCGCCATCAGAGCTTTTCACAGCGAGATGGCTTATCAGTGGCCCGACAGGAGCAGTGCGACGCTCTCTGGAATCAAAACCTCGAAAGCTGCGATGGCCAAGATATGGCAACTCACCCACTCAACGACAGACGTCCTTTCCGCAAGTCGCCATGTCCCCGCTCGAATACCTTCTGGTTCAGCGGCGCGCACAACGACAAGGTCGAAGGCTTCCTGGTCAAGCCGCCGAACTTCGATGCCAGCAAGAAATATCCCGTGAAGTTCCTCATCCACGGCGGGCCGCAGGGGGCCTGGGGAGACGACTGGAGCTTCCGCTGGAATCCCGAACTCTTCGCAGCGCCAACTTCCGCGACGCCCAGCGGCTACGTCGTCATCATGATCAACTTCCACGGCTCGACCGGATACGGGCAGAAGTTCATCGACGCCATCAACGGCGACTGGGGCGGCGCTCCGTTTGAAGACCTGATGAAGGGCCTCGACTATGCGGAGAAGACCTACCCGTTCATCGATAAAGACCGCGAATGCGCGCTGGGCGCCAGCTACGGCGGATACGCCATCAACTGGATCCTCGGCCACACCGACCGCTTCAAGTGCCTGGTGTCGCACGACGGCATGTTCAACGCCGAATCCGCCTGGGGCACGACCGAAGAACTCTGGTTCAACGACTGGGAGTTCAAAGGCACTCCCTACAATAACCGCGCCAGCTATGAAAAGTGGTCGCCGCACCAGTACGCCAAGAATTTCAAGACGCCGACGCTGGTGGTCCACGGCCAGCGCGATTACCGCCTCGACGTGAGCGAAGGCTTCCAGCTTTTCACCACGCTGCAGATGGAAGGCGTGCCCTCGAAGATGCTGTACTTCCCCGATGAAGGCCACTGGGTGCTGAAGCCGCAGAATTCCCAGCTCTGGTATAAAACTGTGAACGACTGGGTGGACCAGTGGACGAAGGATCAGGGGACGAAGAAGTAGAAGAGCTTCGGGCCTCGACCGCGTCTTTAATTTTTATGATTTGTCATTCCGACCGAAGGGAGGAACCTGCTGTTTGCCGGCACAGGCAGAAAGCAGGTTCCTCGCCTTCGCTTCGCGAAGACTCGGAATGACAAGCGTGCGCGTGTGCGATGGAGGTTTTATGCGAAAAG
The DNA here is from genome assembly GCA_963715875.1 of uncultured Acidobacteriaceae bacterium. Classification (GTDB taxonomy): domain Bacteria; phylum Acidobacteriota; class Terriglobia; order Terriglobales; family Acidobacteriaceae; genus Sulfotelmatobacter. The sequence goes on from OY970281.1 coordinate 1,322,504, forward strand.
CCTTAGCCCATCATTCCTCTGCAACTCTGTCCTCCGCCGACGCTGAGGCCCAACTCGAATCCTTCCTCGCTAAATACGATCCGGAGGTCGCCGCCTTCGCGCGCCGCGCTCTTGCGAAAATGCGCAAGATCGTCCCTGGCGCCGTCGAGATGGTCTATGACAATTTCAACTGGCTGGTGATTGGGTTCAGCCCCTCCGATCGGCCATCGGAGGCGATTTTCTCCATCGTGCTTCCACCCGGGCGCGTGACACTCTGCTTCCTGCAAGGCGCGGGGTTGCCCGACCCCGGCAAGCGCCTCCGCGGCAGTGGCAATGTGGTTCGCAACATCCGGCTCTACGATGCGGGCGAGCCGGACGCCAAGGTGCTCGATGATCCGGAAGTCCGGGCGCTGCTGAACGTGGCTCTCAATCGCGCCAAGGTTCCCATGCCCGCCAGAGCGCGCCGGAAGGTCGTGATCAGGGCGGTATCGGCAAGGCAGAAGCCGCGCCGGGCAGCGACTGGCAAGAAGTGAACCGGCGGGCTATTGTCGAAGGTTCTCTCCCGCACCGGCGATCGGCGCTGAACTCTTTCCCCCGCTGATGCCAGGGACTGCCTCCATCACATCCTGCAAAGTGGCGTTGGTTCCAGCCGAGATTTGTATCACGATTTCCAGCAGGCCGTTGAACGATCCCACCGACGGGGTAATCATTGCCAGACCGTTGGGATTGCTTTGCACGGTGGTCGGGCCTCCGCCAAGGATCACGGGCATACCAGTTTGACCGCTGGTGGGATCCCCCGGTGGAAAGATGACTCCGCTTCCCGCCGGCCGCATCACGATGGACTGGAACAGCACGCTCGCACCCAATACCGGATCAGGCGGCTTCGCAGAATCGGTGACACGGACGGTCAACGGCTGGAACACGGTCCCGTTTACAACCTGGTTTGCGCCCACTACGGCCTGCAGGTTCAGCAACCCTGCCGCCACCGCCGTTCCATAGATGCTTTGGCAAGGGTTATCCGCCGGTGCGACGCAGGCATTGAGTATCAGATTTCCGGAAAAATTCGTAAGCGTGAGCGTGACGGTGGCGTATCCGTTGCTGTTCGTTACCGCGCTCGGAGCACTCAACGATCCCGAGCCTTGCGCGATGATGAAGTTTACCGTGACGCCATTCTGCGGAACGCCCAGACTTACCACCCGTGCGGTCAGAGGCACGCTGACGGACGCTGATTGGGCGACCCAGAGGGATGGAGGGGTGACTCCGATGTCTAGAGTAGAAGACGTTGCCGACAGGGTCGCGGTCGTCGATTGCGCCGGTTTGTAGACGCCAGGGGCGAGGGTCGCGGTGATGGTGGCCGTACCGACGGCTGTGGGAGTAACCCAGGTGGAGGCGATGCCACTCTCATCGCTGATCACGGAGCAGGCGGAAGCGCCGTTGCAGGCGTAGAGTGAGGCGCCGTTCGTCGTGGTCCATCCTACAGTGGCGCCGTCAACCGGAGTGATGCCATCGGACGCAAGTACCCTCACAGCCACCGGATTCGTGGCTTGAGTGCCCACTGGCGTAGGAGGATTCACACCTTGCAACAAAATGATCTGATCCGTGGAGGCGGCTCCGTAGGTGAGCGCGCTGGTCATGGTGGAGAACGCGCCGCTGATCGGATCGGTGATGGTGATGGTTTGAGGTCCGTCACCCTGCGCCGGGAGCGTGGTCAGGAGTTGGCCCGCGCCGGTTGCCATGACCGGCGCGGCGGCGCTTCCCACGGCAACATCCAGACCGGGCGCGAAGCCCGTACCCTGCAGAGCTGCAGCGCCACCGTGGACCGAAATGCGGGAGGGGATCACGGAGTCACTGTAGAGTACATGCGCATGGTAGTGGTAGTCGGGGCGGCCATCGCCGCGAAGATCGGCGATGCCGACGATAAAACTGTTCGATTTGAGAATTTGTGTGTCGAGACGAGTCATGCCGAAGGTTGCGGAATTGAAGGGCGACGTGGTCAAAGCCGGCGGAGCGGTGCCCTGCGGATCGCCCTGCGTCCACATGCCGATCACGGGGTCGACTTTGGACTCGCTAGGGGTGCTAGTTTCATCGAGAGCGGTAACGGCTACCGAGAGCGTGCGGTTGGCTTGAGCGGTCATCAGGAAGTAGGCGGTGTCGCCATAACTGTTCAACGACCCGATCCAATCGCCCGCGGGCAGAATTCGCGCCGGCGCGCTCCAGGTTTCGGTGGCAGCCCATGGAGGAACGGGCTGCGCGCTGCCCGGCATCAGAATATCCTGCTCAAAGTCGCCGCCGGCTGCCACCGTCACCGTGATGGGCTGAAAAACTCCCGAAGGCTGGACTTGCGCCGGATCGTAGGGGCAGACGCCATTGGACCACATCGGATCCAGCGCTTCAATCGAGAGCTGGTACTGCGCGCTGGCGGCGCCGTTTGGAATGGGCAAGCCTCCAAGGTCGAAGAATCCTTCGAGAGACTGATCGGTCGATCCGAATTGGCTGTAGGGGTTACCCAGGGGATCGTTCCAGCCGGTCACGGCATTGCCGGCGTTGCCGGTAAAAAGAAATCCTGAAACCGACGAGGCTCCATATTTATGCGAGGGCAGGCCGGTGGAAGGGTCGATCCAGCGGGCATATACGTTGACCCCTTGCATAGGCTGGGCGGCGGCTCCGAAGCGATCCACGAAATAGACCGAGCCGTGGATGCGGGCAGAGCTTGAGTTGCCTGTCGCGGGCGGATACAGCCGCGTCAGCGCCGCCACATCGTCCGGGGAAAGCTGGTAAGGATTCGGGTAGCAGATGGTAATCGGCACACAGCGGGGCGAATCGACAAAGTGCATGACCGGGAAGCCAGCATAATCATCGGACGTGGGAGCAGGATTGCCGGTGACCACGTTGAGATTCATCTGCGACCAACTCAGGCCGAGGATGCTGCCCAGCACGCGCACCAGCCGGTATTCCACATCCGTGAGTTGGGAGGACTGCAGGGCACACTGACCGTTAATCACCACCAGCGCGTGCAGTAGATTTCCGCTGGTGCCGAAGTTGTCGACGCCTCCATAGACAGCGTTCCAGAAGCATTGCGAGGGATCGCCCGCGCCCGCGCCCAGCAACGCGTCGGTGACCGAGCCATCGTAGTCGTAGACGATGCCGAGCGGAGTCTGCGTGGCGGCGGGAATAATATCTGCGGGAGCGGTGACGACACCGTAGGGCCCGACGGCGATGTTGCTGCCCGTCACGTCTTCGGCGAGTTGGCCTGCGACGATGATTTTGAGTCCGGTGTTGGAAACAGAACTCCATTGGGCGAAGGCGCCGGCGACGAATGCATTGGCGGCGGAGTTTGGCAGAATGGGACTGAGATCCCCCTGATCTGTGTAATAGTTCACCGTGCCTTGCGACCAGGTGAGGGGCTGTCCCATGGCCGAGGCGTTGAAGTAGCTGGAGCCGGCCACGTACTGCGGGCCTCCGGCGCGCGCCATCAGAGCGCAGAAAAAGACGATGGCCAGGGCCGTGGCCAGCCGCAAGAGAAACGAACTGCGGGTCGCACCCATCGAGATCATGTCAGCGCCATTCCTCTCCGGCCGACCGGCGCACGGCGAGCGCGAAGTCGCGGTAAGGGACAACGGCTGCTCCGCCGAGGATGGGATCTGCCGCAAACGCTGCAACCTGTTGGGAACTCAGCACGACGCGGCCCTGCGAATCGATTGCGAAAGCGCCCAGGGCTCCCGCCACAAGACTGGTGAGGCCCAATTTGCCCGGGTTATAAAGAAAGAGCAAGACATGTTCCCCGACGAAGTAGGGGCTGGTTTTGGCCCATAGACCGCTCCACTGGTGGATGGTCAGCCTCTGGCCGGATGAAGTGCCGCGAATCGCATGTTCGACCTCGAATGTGACTCGTGAGGCATGACTCTTTTGGGAGAGCGTGCTGCTGTCTCCAACGGAAATCACTCGACCGGCGAAAATGATCCCTGCCGAATGAACTAATTGCGGAAACAACGATCCATCAAGGCGTACGGGATCGTGCGGGTGGAGATCGGGAGCAAGCGAACCAGCAGGAACATCATGAGAGGCAGCCACTGCCTGTGGTGTGTCAGGCGCAACCGCCGGCACTTTGCCCGGCGGCACATCCTGCCCGTGAAACGTAGTAGCGACCAGTATCAGAAACAGCGAGGTGAGCAGGCGCATGCGTCTTCCAGTCTGCTCAGAGGGTTTTGGGAAACCGTGATGATCCTAAGTCACAGGATCAATCCCGCGCTGTGACGGATGTCACCGGAAGCCTGTGGATTACATGAGATTCCCGTTTTGAAAACTTATTCGACTTATACCTGGTTGCGCTCGCGGCTCTCAAACCGCCTGGCCCGCGGCCAAGCTGCGATTACAGTCCGTGCTCCAGATGCTCTTCCGCGCTAAGGTTTGCCCCTGCCAGCAACAGCAGTCCGGTCAGAAAAGCCCAGAACATCATGCTGACCGAGAGTGCGAAGGGACCATAGACCTCGCCAAAATTCAGCCACGGCAGAGCGAGGATGTAGCCATATTTCAGAGCTTCGGAGAGCAATCCCATGATGACGGCCGTGGGCAACACGGCGCGCGCCGGGACCTTGCCGTTGGGCAGCACCCAGTAAATAAGGAAGAAGATGGCAATGCTGGTGGCGATGGCGAAACACTTCATCACCACAAATCCGACGACGCGAATAAATCCGCTGCCATGGCCGCGCAGCAGAAAGGTCATCAGCGCAACGTTGCCGGCGGTCGCGGCGATGGAAAGCAGAGCCAGCACGCCGCATCCGAATGCGAGCCCAAGCGAGATCAACTGGTTGCCGAAGTACGAGCGATTATTCGGAAAGCGCCAGATGCGATTGAGCGCGACTTCGAGCGGCATGAATACGCCCGTAGAAGTGACCAGCAGAATGATCAGCGAGACAATCTGCACGCTGTGCCGCGCGCCCACCATGGCGGTCAGGTTGCGAATGACAAATTCCTGGCCCGCCGGAAGGTAATCGCGCAGCAACTCCACCACCACGTCGTACATCACGCGCGAGTGAAACACTCGCCGGATGAGGGTCATCAAGAGCACAACAAAGGGGAAAAACGACAGGATGGAGTTGGCCGCCACCGAGAAGGCGAAGGTGTGCACGTCGGTGCGGAGTAGGTATTTGGCGGTGGAAATCGCCATGCCGGAAAAATGCCCGCGGCGGGCACGGCGCACCCGCGCAGGTGCGTCCCGCGGGGGGCCCGGAGCGGCGGTTGTGATTGGGTCGGGCACTGGCTTTCCTAATCCTATCAAAGGGTTGCGGCGGATTCGGTCCTTACCCTGCGAGCCTGGCCACAGGGCCAGCCCGCTTTGTTTCTTATACCTTGTTAAAGCTTAAAAGGCACCTTCTGGGCCCTATTTGGCCCCGGCCACTAATTTTTGTTGCGAAACGATTTAATAGCCCTTATTATCTGGTGCTCACGAGCCGATTCAACTCGGGGAGTGAATTGGTAAGGTAGGTTGATGTCTTGAGCAGGGCGGTAGAAATTCCGCGCCGATGGTCCAGGGCTCCGCAAGCTCACGCCGCATTTTCTCCATGCGCGTCGAGCCGAGGAGTCTTTTGCTTTGGGGCAATTTCTCCGGCACAGTGAGGCGCAACCGCGTTCCACCGGGTTTTCTGAGGGGGCGCTCCGTCTGCAATTTGGATGGGGCAACGACACGGAAGGCCGGGGAACTTATTCTTAACGATGAGGGAAAGGAGTAATTTCTGTGAGAGAGAAGGGAACAGTGAAGTGGTTCAACGGGGCGAAAGGATATGGTTTTATCCAGCGCTCCACGGGGGAAGATGTGTTTGTGCATTTCTCCGCCATTCAGGAGAACGGTTACCGCTCGCTGAACGAGGGTGAGACCGTGGAGTTCGACCTCCTCAAGGGCCCCAAGGGCTTTCAAGCGGGCAACGTTGTCCGCGCCTAATCCGCTGGTTCTTCGATTCTCAACCCTCCCGCCCGGTCGGGAGGGTTTTTCGTTGGCGGCAGGGTTGACTAACTACTGGTATCCCGTAGTACCATGAAACTCGAATTTGACTGGAACAAAGCCAAGGCGAAAGCGGACTTCCGTTGACGCCGCCATCGAGGCGGCCGCCCGCTCTGACCGGGACGTGCGGCCCTTGAGCCCTGAAGATCTCCGGCGGATGAAGCGAACGCCGCAGGCGAAAATCATTCGCCGCGCCCTGGCACTTACGCAGGAGGAATTCGCCGTCCGCTATCATATTCCGCTCGGCACTCTCCGGGACTGGGAGCAAGGCCGCGCGCGACCGGACCGGCCAACCCAGGCTTATTTGAAGATCATTGCTTGCGAGCCCACGAGAGTCGAGCGCCTGTTAAATCCGGGAATACTTCTCAAACCCATGACCGCGGCGCTCATCAGGCGCGGGCGCGGCATCCTGAAGCGCGCGCATCGCGGCAAGCCTCTCACAGAGGACTGGGCCAAGCATAAGAGACAGGAACGGGCACTCGAGGAGCGCCATGCCCGGTGAGGTGCTTCAGGGCCTTCGTCACCGGCGATCCGGAATTCAAGCCGCTCGAAAAGGAAATCAAAGTTCAGTGGCTTAGATGATGGCGGGTGGCCTGTCTTGGATTCTGTCGTTCCCTTCTGAAACGGATGTTCCGCCCTCGCGATTTTCGAAAGGCGCGTTCGTCATTCTCTGAGGCCGGAAGGCTGAAGATCGAACCATCCTTACCGCACTTCCACCGACACCAAATCCCCGTCGGCCACGCCGCCGGCTTTGTAGTTCACCGAGACGGCACGATTGCTCCAGTCGCAAGAAAATGTGGTGGCTCCGATGAGCAGCAGAGATTTGTAATCGGCGGTGCGCAGCTTCAGAACTCCTGACGCCGAACTTACGGTGAGAAGAGCTGCCGGCGACTGTGAGCAGTCCACGCGGACCAGCCGGCCTTGCAGGAACTTCGACGGCCGGGTGTCGGCTGTGGTGCTGGATGGCGTGGCCTGCACCGCGGCGGCGCGCTTGGCTGCGTCCTGATCGAGCACATCGAACGGAGAAGGCTGGGGAGTGTACTTTTGCGCCTCGGCCAGGGTCGCGGCTGACATGCCATATTGCTGCTCTTTCGGGATCAGTGCCAGCCGATCGCGCGCGGCTGCTGCGATCTGAGGATCGCTGCTGGTTTTTAGCCGTCCCAGCAAGTCGGTGGCAGCTTGCCACTTCTTGTCGGCAATATAGACTTCCGCCAGATGCAGAACATATTGCTGGTTGCGCGGATTCAGTTGCATGGCAGCGCGCTCGGCTTGCATGGCGGCGGCCGGGCCTCCGCCCTCGGTGTGGGCAATCGCCAGCAGGTCGTAGGCGTCGGCGAATTCCGGGTACCACTCAAGCACGGCGCGCAGATCCTGAATCATGTTGGGCAGGCCCACAATGCTTGCGTGCTTGGATTGCGAAATGCGGTACTTCAGCACCGAGAGGTAGTAGCGGATCCACACATCGCGCGGGTTCAGGGTGGCCGCGGCATTGAGGTCTTCGCCGGCGGCCTCAAACTCGCCGCGCTGCAGATGGTCCCAGGCCAGAGCGCGGTGCGCGACTTCGTTGCCAGTAGCGGTCACAAGCACCACGTCAGCCTTATCGCCATTTCTGATTCCGGTGGGCTTAGGCGCATTGGGATCGGCGGTTGTAGCCAGCGCCCGTAATTCCTGCAGTCCGGCCTCGCGGCGATCTGCAATCCTGACCTTCACGTCACCGATCAGCGCGCGGCCGTCGGTTTCGGACACAGGCTTGGCAGTGATCTCGCGGTCGTTCGGTCCGACAAGCTGAGGAAATTCGTAGACCTGCGGCGCCGTGTTGGTGCTCGTATCCGTCTTCGGCTGCTTCGAGGCATTCAGCGCGGTCTGCAGGGCCGTGAGCGAGTGGAAGTAGATTTTCACCGCCTGGTCGAACTGCGCCGACGTCATGCCGTAAGCCTTCTGAATGGCCTCTTCCACCGGCACATGCTGATTCTCGACCAGAGCAAAATACGTGCCCGTCTCCGGAAGCTTTTTCTGGTTCACGAGGTAATGAACCGTCATCCACGACTGGGCATAGAAAAGTGTGTGATGCGATCCCTCGGTGTAGTTTGAAGTTTCGTGCTTCATGGTGAGCAGGTCGGGCAGCGCCAGCCAGACCTGTCCATTGAGAAGCTCGGTCAGAGACTTCGGAGGATTACGAACTTCGCGCTGGTTGGCCAGCAGGTCATCGGTGTAGAGAGGAGCGATTTCTGGATCGGCGCCGATCTCGACATGCTGGTTATCGACGCGGATCGAGCCGAAATATTCAGCCAACCCCTCGTCAAACCATCCTGGGACGGAAGGATAGTTGTAACTCAAAAGGTAATGGGCGAGGTCGTGGGCCACGGTGCGCCAGGGCTCAGGTTCGAATAGATTCAGAACAATGATGTCCTGATCATCGCCGGCGAGAAAAAAGCCGGGAACCGCGATGGGCTGGCCCTGATGCAACGGCGCGCTCTGGTAGTAGGTTTTGTCGTTCTTGAGAGCGAGAATGGTCAGGGGCCGCGACTGGTTCAGGCGGTCTTTCGCGAGCAGGCTGGCAAAGGCCGCGCGCATCTGCTCGAAGCGCAACGCGACTTCCTTGCCACGTTTCTCGCCCGCATCCGTGAAGACGACGAAGTGCGACGAGTGCAGCTCAAGCCACGGTGAGGGCTCAGCCGCGGGTGCGGACGCAGCCAGCAGAACGCCCATCAGCAGCGCCAAAAGCCAGGGAACCGGGATGGGGCGAGTGCGGGCCATGCGGATGCGCGGACGAGAAGCTCCTGGCAAAATGCTAACACGCTAGGGCTTTCAGGCGCGCCCACCCGCCGGATAGCGCAGTCAGTCGCCCCCGCGCAGGATCATCACTTCCGTAGCCTTGATCAGGGCAACCGCCGTCTGGCCGGCTTTGAGGTGCATCTCCCGAGCTGAGCTGGCGGTGATGATGGAAGTGATCTGCTGCTCGCCGATGGATAGCTTCACCTCGGCCATGAGCCCGCTGATGCGGACTCGATCGATGCGGCCCACCAGTTGGTTACGTCCGCTGACCCGGCGAACAGCCTCGGTCCGTTCCGCCGCGTTTTTTCCCCGGGTGCGGAACAGCAGGCGATCGACCTCAGCCTGCGGAATGCGATGATGCCCGCCGACGGTTCGGATGCTGCGAATCCTCTTCTTGTAAATCCACTGCTTGATGGTCGGAAAGCTTATCCCCAGCTGCAAAGCTGCATCCCGCAGCTGCAGCAGTCCCTCAAGACTTTCCCGGGATTTGCCGCTGTTCTGCATCGGGATGCAATCGTAACGACAACGAAGTGAACGGTCAACTCTGGCGCATGCCTATCAGCAAGGCTACCGAATCATTGCAAAACAGGATAAAACCGTACACTTCTGGACAACATAATCGTATCTAATGTACACTCCCGCTTCTGTCCCTAAAACGTTCCGATTGTCGAGGTCGAAATGCGCAAGACTTGCCCGTTGATCGCCGCACTTGGTTTCCTGCTTTCCTCATCCTTAATCTTTGCTCAGGAGAAAACTCCCGACCCCTGCACCAGCGGCCACGAGTTCGCCACTACCGATTGCACGCTGACGTGGCACGGCATCACGGTATACGGTGCATATGACATTGGCTTCGGCTGGGTCAGCCATGGCTTGCCCGAAAATGGCTACAACTACGAAGGCGAATCTCTGGTGAATCGAAACGGCTATGAACATCGATTCCTGGTGGCGCCGAATAACCTGTCGCAGACGGGTCTGGGCATCAAGGGCAAGGAACAGGTTGCGCCTGACCTGTACGTTGTGTTCAATGCCTCGACAGGCATCAATCCGCAGTCCGGCCTGCTGGCCAACGCGTCCGCCACCGACTACATCAACAACGGCCTTCCTCGAAGCAGCTATTCGATCGCCATCGACGGCGCGCGCGCGGGCCAACCCTTCAATGACGAAATCTATGTCGGCATATCGTCCACGCATTTCGGCACGTTGACCTTCGGCCGCCAGCGTTCACTCGGCACCGATGCCATGCTGCAATACGATCCGGCCAATGGCGCATATGCGTTTTCTTACATTGGATACAACGGCACCATGGCGGGCGGCGGCGACACCGAGAACTCCCGTTGGGACGACGCGGTGAAGTATCGCATCACCTATGGCCCGGTCCATTTCGGCGCCATGTATAAATTCGCGGATGGTTCGGGAGGCTGCTATTCCGATTCCACAACCTGGACTGCGGCCGACTGTACGCCGGAATCGGCGCACAACAATGCGTTCGGGGTCGATCTCGGCGGAGAGGCCCACAAGTTTTCCGCCGACCTCGTTTATCAGCATTACAACCAGGCGATCAGCGTATTGAACCCCTTGCTGGGGCCGCAGAGTCTGACGCAACCGTATCAATCGACCGTCAACAGCATCAATACCAACCAGATTACCGGTGACAATCTGATCGGGACGACCAATACTCTATACGGCATCGTTACCGACAACAGTGCCATTATGTTCGCCGCCAAATACACGTGGAACGCGTTGAAGTTCTATGGCGGCTATGAACATATCCTGCAGGATAATCCGGTGAACCCGCTGGGCGTGGGCGCCTCGGATCAGGGCGGTTATATTCTGAGCGGCGTCGAAGACGACAATCTCGATTCTCCCAAGCACGTGCAGATCTGGTGGACGGGTGCGAAATACGCGATCGACAGCAAGACCGATATCACTTTGTCCTGGTATCACCAGCGGCAGAATGACTTCCGTGTTCCATCGACCTGCACGCCTAGCAGCTTCCGCGCTTCCTGTGCGGGCACCCTCAACGAGCTGTCGCTCTACACGGATCACCACTTCACCAAACGTTTCGACGGTTTTCTCGGACTAGCGTATTCCTACGTGAACGGAGGTCTGGCCATCGCCATTCCTCACGGCCCCGGCGTGCCATATTTTCACAACAGCAACTTTGCTCCAACCATCGGAGGACGGTTCACATTCTGATGGCATTTTAGGATTGTCATCCCGACCGAAGCTTCCCATTCCCCAAGGGAATCGGAAGCGGAGTGGAGGGACCTGCTGTCTCTTTGCCCAAGCGATGCTGCTGACACCCGGCTTGAGTCCGCGCTATCCTTGCGCCATGCGAACGCGAAGCTTGAGTCTCGTCCTGCTGGCGGCGGGTGTTGCGCAACCTATGCGTTCCCGCAAGCAAATCGCCAGCCGCGAATCCCGCCGAGTCGCTGGTCCTCAAGGCTGCCGGTCACGCCCCGGTCACGCTCTCTCCCGCAGACTTCCGCGCCCTGCCGCACGTTTCCATCACAGTACACAACGGGCATACCGATGCCGCGGAAACCTATTCTGGCGTGCCGCTCGCCAGCCTCCTGGAAAAACTGAACGCGCCGCTGGGCAAAGAACTTCGAGGACAAGCCATGACGAACTATGTGGTCGCGACTGGCTCCGACGGATACGCGGTCGTGCTTTCGCTCGCAGAAGTTGACCCCAGCTTTCATGCCGGGGAGGTGCTGGTGGTGGATTCTCGCGATGGCCAGCCGCTGGGAAAGAATGGTCCATTCCAACTGATTGTGTCGAATGACAAGCGCCCTGCACGCTGGGTGCATAACCTGGTTTCGATTACTCTGCAGAGGGCGCACTGATCGTTTGCGGAGTGAGCAGCGGGCGCAACTCGCATGACCGGCGGCCATCCTAACCTTAAATAGCCGTTGACACTATTACGCAATATGCGTAACAATATACGCATTATGCGTAACCCCTCTGTGCTGGCTGCGCTGTTCCCACAGGTACGGCAAGGTCTGCTTGGGGCTACGCTCGGCCAGCCAGACAAGTGGTGGTATCTTTCGGAACTCGCCGGCCGATTGGGGACGAGCCCGTCGAGCCTTCAACGGGAGTTGTCCTCTCTGGTGGCAAGCGGAATATTGGTGCATCGTCGAGAAGGAACAAGGGCTTACTTCAAGGCGGAGACTCAGTCCCCGGTGTTCCGGGACCTGCAGCGGCTGTTCGAAAAAACTGCGGGGCTGGCTCCGATCCTGGAGCAGGCGCTAAAGCCGTTTGGGAACAAAATTCAGAGTGCTTTTATCTATGGTTCCGTGGCCCGACGTCAGGAACATTCGATGAGTGACGTGGATGTAATGGTCATTGGCAGAGCAGGTCTTGCTGATTTATCTCCAGCGCTCCGCAAGGCGGAGGCGCGGTTAGGAAGAGAGATCAACGTCACGGCCTATTCCCCAGACGAGTTTCGGGAGAAAATCAAAGCAGGCGACCATTTCCTTGCCGCCGTTCTACGAGGACGAAAACAGTTCGTGAAAGGAGGCCAGAGTGACTTGGATGAGCTTGTTGGCAAATAAGGAAGCTCAAAGGCACAAGAACTCCAAGAGGGAATTAGACAATATGCGGGCCCTGATCGCCCGCGACCTCGCAGACGCGAGCCTTACCGGCCTTTCGGCAGATCGGAGATTTGCGACTGCCTACAACGCTGCGCTCCAGGCGGCAAATATGGCTATTGTCTGTGCGGGGTATCGAATTGTGAGCAGAGTCGGACACCACCGGGCTTCCTTAGGAGAGCACGAAATTGGTCTTGGGTAAAGCCGCGCATAAGTACGCTGACTATTTTGAGATGTGTCGTCGAAAGCGAAATGCCATCGATTACACCTTCTCCGATGTTGCGACCGAGACAGAATCAGAAGAGATCGTTGTCCAGGCAAAACAGTTTTGTGTTGAAGTCGAAAAGTGGATTGCGAAAAATCATCCAACGTTGAAAAGTGAGCGTCGAGACTAACCTAAATCGATGCCGCGGCCAGTGGCGCCGAGATTGCAATTGAAGCGGGCAACGTTCGGCCAGAGGGTAGCGGCTACTTGGCGAAAGAGCGGATGGTTCCTAGTCGCCGCCGGCGTGGTTCTGCGAAGGCACCAGAACGAGCCGGGGGCGCGATTCCGCGGGTAGCGATTGCGACGCGCGCCCGCAGGCTTGCAGAATGCCGATCACAGCGGCGTAGGCTGCGGCGACGCCAATTCCAACCGAGAGCACTACGGTAAAGCAAAGCACCAGAGGCATGAAGAGGGAAATCACGATTCAGTCATCCTTAATAAGATTGCTGTCTTCTAAATTGCAGTAATCAGATGCCGCGCGGCTCAGTTTCGTATATGCGGCTTCTTCAAATCTACCTGCGTTGACGCCCGCCGCTATTGACGAATAAGATACGGAGTAGAGCTGTGCACTTCTAATCTCGGGCATGTCTGTGAGCCTGTCGATATTACGGAAGGGCACCCCAGCCCGATTTTTCGGACAATCGAAAATAACCAGATGGCGATTACCAGGATTTCGGTGCGCGGGGCGCGCCAGCATAACCTCAAAAACATCGACGTCGAGATTCCGCGCAACGCGTTCACGGTGGTGACCGGGTTGAGCGGGTCTGGCAAGTCGTCGCTGGCTTTCGACACGATTTATGCCGAGGGGCAGCGCCGCTATGTGGAGACTCTCTCGACCTACGCGCGGCAGTTTCTGGACCAGATGGAACGTCCCGATGTCGATGCAATTGATGGACTTAGCCCGTCCATCTCGATCGAGCAGAAGACCACCAGCCGCAGTCCGCGTTCGACCGTGGGGACGATCACCGAGATTTACGACTATCTTCGCCTGCTGTTCGCTTCCATCGGCGTGCCGCACTGCCCCAAATGCGGCCAGCCCATCAGCCGCCAGTCGGCCGAGCAGATCGTACAGCGAGTCATGCAGCTCACCCCCGAAGATCGCGTGATGGTGCTTGCGCCGATCGTGCGCGGGCGCAAGGGCGAGTTTAAGAAAGAGATGGAGACCCTGCTCAAGCATGGCTACGAGCGGGCGCGGGTGGATGGCGAAATCGTGAATCTGGACGACGACCTCGCGCTCGACAAGCGCAAGAACCACACCATCGAAGTGGTGATTGATCGCTTGCTGGTGAAGCCGGGTATCGAGCACCGCCTGGAAATGTCGGTGGGCCTGGCGATGAAGCTGGCTGGCGGACTGGTGCAGGTCGCTGTGGTCGGAGGCGACGAGCAGCTTTATTCGGAGAAGCTGGCTTGTCCGGATTGTGGCATCAGCGTTCCGCAACTGGAGCCGCGGTCGTTCTCTTTTAACTCCATGTATGGAGCGTGTCCCGAGTGCCACGGCCTGGGCAGCAAGTATGATTTCGATCCGGCGAAAGTGATCACCGACTGGTCGAAGCCGCTGCTCGATGGCGGGCTGGGGCCAGGGTCGGCGTCGCAGGGGCTGATTCATGCGTTGCAGATCACCGCGGCGGCTCACGGAGTCGATCTGAGCACGCCGTTTGAAAAATTTCCTGACAAGATTCAGGACTTGCTTTTGAATGGCGAGTCGGGCCGCGGCAAAACCGGATTCCGCGGAATCTTCGGATACCTGAAGCAGAATCTTGAGGAATCCACTTCGGAGGGCTACCGCGACTGGCTGATGGATCACATGTCGGCAACGGCGTGTCCGACGTGCCAGGGCAAGCGGCTGCGGCCGGAGAGCCTGGCGGTGAAGGTGAACGGCTTGTCGATTGCCGATTTCACGGCGCTGCCTCTGTCGAAAGCGCTCGAAGTTGCGCGGGGCATTAAGCTTGCCGGCCGCGAGGAGAAGATTGCCGGGCGCGTGATGCATGAAGTGGTGGAGCGTCTGCAATTCCTGAATGCGGTGGGGCTGAACTACATTTCTTTGGATCGTTCGGCCGCGACTTTGTCTGGCGGCGAGGGGCAGCGCATTCGTCTGGCTACGCAGATTGGGTCGAAACTGCGCGGAGTTTTGTATGTGCTCGACGAGCCCTCGATCGGGCTGCATCATCGCGACAACGGGCGATTGCTGACGGCGCTCGAAAACCTGCGTGATCTTGGCAACACCGTGCTCGTCGTCGAGCATGACGAGGAAACGATTCGCCGCGCCGATTATGTAATCGATCTCGGACCGGGGGCGGGACGACATGGCGGAGGCCTGGTGGCACACGGAACTCCCGAAGAAATCATGCGCGCACCCGACTCGCTGACCGGGGCGTACATCTCAGGCCGGGCGCAGATCGAGATGCGGGAGGAACGTCGGCAGGCGAACGGCGCGGCGCTGACCATCCTCGGCGCGAAAGAAAACAACCTCAAGAATCTCGACGTGACTTTTCCGCTCGGTGTGATGACGGTGGTGACCGGAGTTTCCGGCTCGGGCAAATCCACGCTGGTGAATGACATTCTTTATCGCGCGCTGGCGAGGCAGCTTTACCGTTCGCGCGAAAAATCGGGCGAGCACAAGGCGATCATGGGCGCGGAGAACATTGACAAGGTCATCCGCATCGATCAGTCGCCGATCGGGCGCACGCCGCGCTCGAATCCCGCAACTTATACCGGCGTGTTCACGCAGATCCGCGATATTTACGCCATGCTTCCGGAGTCGCGCGAGCGCGGCTACAAGGCGGGGCGTTTTTCCTTCAACGTTTCCGGCGGCCGTTGTGAGGCCTGCACGGGCGAGGGCCAGCGCCGCATCGAGATGAATTTTCTGCCCGATGTCTACGTGCTGTGCGAGGTCTGCCGCGGCCGCCGCTACAACCACGAAACCCTGGCGGTGAAGTACAACGGCTATTCCATCGCCGACTTGCTGGAGATGCCGGTCTCCGACGCGCTGCCGATTCTGGAAAACATCCCGCAGATCAAACAGAAGCTGCAAACGCTGGTGGATGTGGGGCTGGGATACATTCATCTAGGTCAGTCAGCAGTAACTTTGTCGGGCGGCGAGGCGCAGCGCATCAAACTGGCGCGCGAACTGAGCAAGCGCCAGACCGGCAAAACTCTTTATCTCCTGGACGAGCCCACCACGGGCCTGCACTTCGATGATGTGAAGAAGTTGCTCGACGTGCTGCACCGGCTGACCGATCTGGGCAATTCGATCGTCATCATCGAACACAATCTGGACGTGATTCGCAACGCCGATTGGATCATCGACCTCGGCCCCGAAGGCGGCGAAGAGGGAGGCCGCATCGTTGCGCAGGGCACTCCGGAGACCGTGGCGCGGGTGAAGAAGTCGTATACCGGGCAGGCGCTGGCGGGGTACTTTGCGGGGAATGGGAAGAGGAGCGCTTAGCTGTCTTTAACGCTTGACGTTAATAACGATACTCGTTAAACTTTGCACAGTGATTAAGACCTTCGCGGACAAGAGCACGAAGGAGTTTTGGGACACGGGCAAGAGCCGGGGAATGCCCCCATCTAATCTGCGAGATGTTACGAAGAAGAAACTGGCGATGATTCACTCAGCCGGCAAGTTGGAGGATTTACGAGTGCCTCCGGGGAATAGGTTGGAGGAACGGCGCCGTGATCGAGCGGGGCAACACAGCATCCGCATCAACGACCAATTCCGCGTGTGTTTCGTGTGGCGGAATGGCGATGCCTACGATGTAGAGATAACGGATTACCACTGATCTTTTGGGGGAAGCGCAGGCATGAGTATCAAGAATGAAGGTCCGGCGGGATGGGTGGTGCATCCTGGGGCAATTCTTCGCGAGGAGTTTCTGGAGCCGATGGGTATTTCCCCCTACCGGCTGGCGGTGGACTTGCATGTTTCTCCTCCCACCGTCAACGACATTGTTCGGGAAAAGCGGGGAATCACTCCCGAGATGGCGGCTCGTCTGGCGAAATATTTCGGGACCACCGAGCAGTTCTGGCTGAATTTGCAGGACGCCTTCGCGGTTCATCACGTCCGGCGGAAATATTCCAGGGAACTCAAGGCAATAAGGCCCCTCGCCACAGCGGCGGCGCGCTAGACCCAACATAAGGAAAACATCTTTCTGTCCGCACCCGAAAATCCGCAGTTTGATCCGCTGCCACTGAGCAGCGAGGCGCAACCGCCTGTTCCGGTGGTTCCCGATCCGCTTCCGCCTCCGGTGTTGCTGCCCGCCCCGCCCGCGCCGAAGGCCGGCGAGAACCCAGTGTGGAGTGGCTGGGATGTCTTGCTGATTGCGGGTCTGACGCTGCTTCTGCTTTTTGTTGTGCAGATCCTTCTCGTCTTCGGCGCGCGCCATTACGTTTATCGTCACCAGAGTTGGCTGGACGTGGCGCAGAAGCCGGTACTCGCCCTGCTGTCGGAATTGCTGGTCTATATTGCGGTGGGGCTGTTCATGATTCTGCTGGTCGAAGGCAAATACCGATCGCGCTTCTGGCAGGCGATTCGCTGGAATTGGCCGGGAATCGCCGGCGTGAGCTTTTTGGGCATCGGAGTCCTCATGCTCGCGCTCGACCTTGTCGGCAAATTTGTTCCCATGCCGAAGAGCACTCCGTTTGACCAATTTTTCGCCACGCCCGTGGATGCCTATCTCACCGCGGCTTTCGCCGTTACCCTGGGTCCGTTGATGGAGGAAATTTTCTTTCGCGGATTTCTCTATCCGGTGGTGGCGCGGCGCCTGGGATTTTTCTGGGGCATCGTTCTTACCGCCCTGCCCTTCGGATTGATTCACGCATTTCAATACGGCTATGCCTGGGGAGCGGTGCTGATCATATTTCTGGTAGGAGTCGTGCTCACGACGATACGAGCGGCGACGAAGTCCGTAGCCTCAAGCTTCCTGGCCCACGTAAGCTACAACGCCACGCTGATGGCGCTGGCGGTCATTCAGACAGATGGCTTCCGGCACATGGAGAAAGCTGCGGTGGGATTGTTTTGATCGCTGCTGATCTTAGTTGCAAACTTATCATCCCTTGCAACCTGCGATCATTTGTAAGCTGTCATCGCGAGCGCACTAAACTGTCATCCCTCGCTGCGCTCGGGATGACAAATCCTTTTTCCTTCGAGTTCTGGCCTACTTCACCGTGACCGTCAGCAACTGTGCACCGCTCACCACATAATCCAGCGGAGAGGTTGCGGTTTCATCTACGCTCGATTCGCCTGAGACCACCATCTCCTGATTGCCGCGCATGCCGTCCATCACATTCATGATCGAGATCGGGAGCGTGGGCATGACTTTATCGGCGACGCGGGCTTCGGGGTCGGCCTCCAGCAGCGAGACATAAATGCGGTTATTGGAGTGCTCTTTGTTCAGCAGTGCAATCGTTGACGCTAGATCGAGCTTGCGCCCAAAAGCTGGATTGCCGCGGCTGATGCGGTCGAGCGTATCGCCGTCGCTCACCAGAATGCGTAGCGTCCCTTTGCTGGCCGAGGTGGGAATCTTCACTGGAATTTGGCGCACGATGCGCTCGCCGCGGTAGGGCGCGAGCACGGTTTCGAGCATAATGTCCTGGCCGGGACGCGCTTCAGTCACATCAGTGCGCGCGCTCTCCAGCCGCGCCCATTTGCGCTCGCGAACCAGATCGAAATCCAGATTCACGCCCGCAATGGCAGGGGCATTATAAGGATTGTCATAGATGCGTCCGAAACGTTCGCCGAGCGACATCGCCGCCTGCATAGCCGCAGGTTGCGCATTTTCCGCCGGAGCGAACATGTTGCGCATGGTGACGTCAGGAAATCCCTTGACGCCGATGCTGCCCGCAAGCCGGTAAGTGATCTCTTCGCCGAACTCATTGACGCCGTGCAGCGCATTGAACACCGTGACCATCAGGGCCACCGGCGTCAGCTTTGGATTATTCAGCACTTCGTAGTGAAACTGTTTCACTCCTGCGCTGCTGTGAATGCTCAAGGTGACCGGAATCATTTCTGGCTGCCGGTCGAAAACGCCCAGGATGCCAGTATGGCGATCCTGCACGAATGCTCCCACAGGCTCGGTGGTGTTCACGATTTTGAAGGCATTGAGTGGCGAGGGCAGCGTGGCCAAGACTTCAGCCTTATTCATGGGCAGGTCGACGGAGCCGAACTGCATCAGAGGATGCCCGCAGGCCAGCAGTTGGTGCGGATCGATGTAGGTAACGGTGCAGGTGGCTTCGATATCCATGTCGCCGCGCACCAGGATGGCGCTGATCGCCGAACCCGGTTCAACGGGGTCGGGCTGCTTGTCCGCGCTCATCGATCCCGCTCCCATCACCGGAACGATTCCCGCGGAAGCAAACTGGCCTGCGAAAAGATGAATCGCCTGTTCGGAGAATCCGTTGAACACCAGTGGAGTCTCGATGGGCTTCAGGTAATTTGAATAACTCTTTCCATCGGAATCCTGCGCCGATCCCGGCATCGTCAAGGCCTCGCCGGGCGAAGCAGTCTTGCCCGCAGTCTGATTCACGCCCGGCTTGACCGCCGAAGTTTCCTCCGCCGGCGAGCGATCGAGCGCATTAATTTCCAGCATGTCGGCAATCGGAGTAACGCCGGCGATAGGCTCTTTGGAAAACTCTCCGATGCGGAAAGCCAGCGCGCCCGCCAGCTTGCCATCGAAATAAACTGGACTGCCGCTCATGCCCGCGACTACGCCCGTGTACTCAACCTTCTGCCCGTGCAGCCGTACCAGAATAATGTCGCCCTTGGGGCCGTTCACGTTGTGCAGCACGCCCAGCGCTTCCACGTCCATGGCCTCGGGCTTCACGCCCTCGAACACGGTGTAAGCCACTCCGCGCATCCCGGCGTGAATCTGGCTCACGGGAATGGTTTTGGGAGCGCTCTCAGCGGTGTTCGCAGGCTTTTGAATCGTCTGCGCAGAAGAGGTTTGTGCGGCCAGAGGGTACGACAGGCATGCAGCGAGAAAGCAGGTGAAAACTAATTTGTTCATGAAAACGCCCAGAAGGGTGAAACCACCCCACACTATAGATTAGACTCCGCCAGATTGTAAGTCGTTGCCAGGAGGGGAAAAGCGGGAGCCGGGCAAACATCCCAATCGCGAATCATTGCGTCTATATTAACATAGGGGTACAAGCTCCCATAGGCTGTTTATCTCCATTTCCGCAGGGGTTCGCATGTTTGCCAATTCAGATTTGACGGTCAAGAACCGTCGTCCGCGATTCCAGAATCTCGCCGGCCTGACGCTGGCGCTGGCAGTTTCTTTGGCTCTCGTTTGCGGGGTTCCTTCCGCGTTTGCCCAGGATCAGTCGCAGGCTCCAGCGAAGGATAACGGCAACGGCAAGCCCAAACAGGACGCTCCCGCGGAGGCTGGTGGACCTACCGACAACGTCGGCCCCTACGCCATCCCTAAAAAGAATCCTGCGGACGCTCCGCCGCCCCCGCCTCCGCCAACTTCCACTCCAAAGGTCGAAGGCATGCCCGACTACTCCATCAAGGTGAATGTCCCGCTGGTGAATGTGGACGTGTCCGTGTTGAGCAAGAGCGGGCAGTTCATCCCCGGCCTGCAGCAGGGCAATTTCCGTGTCTTCGAAGATGGGCAGCAGCAGCAGATCACCAATTTCAGCGTATCGAAAGCGCCCATCACGGCGGTGCTGCTGGTGGAGTTTGCCTCGACTAACTACTATTTTCTGGTGGACGCGTTGCGCGCCTCGTATGCCTTTGCCAACTCACTCAAGAAAGACGACTGGGTCGCAGTCAGCTATTACGATATGCAGCCCCACATTCTGACCGATTTCACCCAGGACAAGAACTCGGTTTTCGGGGCGCTAAACCAGATGAACATGCCCGGGTTTTCCGAAACCAATCTGTTCGACGCGCTGTACGACACACTGGACCGTCTCGACCGGGTGGAAGGAAAGAAATACATCATCCTCATCTCCACCGGAGTGGATACCTTCAGCAAGCTCACGCTGGATAAGATCATGAAAAAGATCAAAGACACCAAAGATGTGACGATCTTTCCCATCAGCATCGGGTTTTATGCCCGAGTGGTGACGAACGACCATCCGAATCGCGGTTTGGGTATTCCTTCGGGCCGCATGGATTATTTGCAGGCCGACAATCAAATGCGCACTTTCGCCGCAATGACCGGGGGACGCGCCTACTTCCCGCGCTTTCAGGCGGAGTATGCCGAGGAGTTTCAGGATATCGGCAACGACATCCGCAATCAGTATTCCATCTCCTACCACCCCACCAACACCAAGCTCGACGGCACCTACCGCAAGCTGAAAGTTCAGGTGCAGGCTCCCGACGGTAGCCCGTTAAAGGTGAAAGACCAGAAGGGCAAGGATGTGAAAATTGACGTCGTCGCCCGCGAGGGATACACCGCCAAGCATACGGTGGACTAAAGTCCCCGAGAATTTCGCTGGGAGTACGATCCCGCATAGTTTGTAAATAATCGGTCAAATCGCGCACGCAACACGCCTTTTCAGTTGGAAGTGTAGTAACCTGTCCGGGGTTCTTCTGCACCTGGTTATCCACGTCTCGCTGTCCATCAAAATCTGGGGGTGTGTTTTGCCAAAGAAATTTCTAACGCTTACGCTCGTGGTGCTTGTCGTCTGCGGTGTCGCGGCGGCACAAACTATTACGCGGCTGGAGCATCAGCCGCCGGACGGCGCCATCCTGACTTTTCAGATGACCGACGGCACCGTAGTCGCGCAGGGCAACGGCGACAAAGACTGGTGGAAGCTGACGCCCGACATCACCGGAAGCTACATCAACGGGACATGGACGCAGCTGGCCAGCCTGCCCAAGGGATACGTGCCCGATGCTTTTGCCTCCGCTGTGCTGGCCGACGGAAGGCTGGTAATCATCGGTGGCGAATACAACAACGGCTCCTTCACTCTGACCAACCTGGGCGCGATTTACGATCCTGCGGTCAACACCTGGACTTCGGTACCGGCTCCCAGTACATGGACATACATCGGCGACTCGCCTGCCGTGGTTCTTCCCGATGGCAAGTTCCTGGTCGGGAACAAACTCACCAAACAGGACGCGTTGCTCGATCCCACGACGCTTACATGGAAGATCGTTCCTTCAGTGGGCAAGGCCGATTTCGACGCCGAAGAAGGCTGGACCGTGCTGCCCGACGGCAACGTTCTTACCGCGGATGTGAAAGATGCGCCGAATTCGGAGATTTACAATCCCGCCAAAGGCGTTTGGACTTCGGCAGGCAGCACCGTGGTCGATCTGCACTCGCCCTCGCCCTTCGGTTGTATCAGCTATGGTCCCGGCGGCAAGCTGTGTTACTACCCGCCTGGAGAGATCGGCCCCGCGATTCTTCGTCCCGATGGAACAATATTTGCGACGGGCTCTTACACCAACGGCGGCAGCGGTGCGGGACACACGGCCATCTATTCGCCAACCAAAGGCTGGTCAGCCGGACCGGATTTCCCCAATAACGATAATGCCGGCGATTCTTTTGCGGTGCTGCTCCCCAGCGGCGATGTGCTGGTCGAAGGCGCTTTTGCATCGTATCTCTGGGACGGTACAACCTTCACCGCAACTTTGGCCACGCCGGGATGCCTGATGATGCTGCCAACCGGCCAGGCGCTGGTGGGAGGCAACGAAGTCTTCAATCCTACCGGCACGTACGCGTCCGCGTGGGCTCCGACAATCAAGAAAGTTCCAACCAGCGTGGTGCGGGGAACGACCTACACCATCTCTGGAACCCAGTTCAACGGCTTGTCGCAGGCCGCCGCCTTCGGAGATGAGTACCAGACCGCAACCAACTATCCGCTGGTGCGCATCACCAACAACAGTACGGGTCACGTTTTTTATGCCAAGACCCACAACCACAGCACCATGGGCGTGGCCACCGGCACAGCTATGGTTTCCACCAAGTTCGATGTGCCCTCGGGCATGGAGACAGGCGCGAGCATGCTGGTAGTGGTCGCGAATGGAATTCCTTCGTTGCCGGTGAGCATCACGGTGAATTAGGGAAGTCAGTCCGGACAAACAAGAGCCCCCAATTCCGGGGGCTTTTGCTTTGGTGAGGTCGGGTCTAACGCATTGTGTCCTGGTTTGGTGTCTCCGCGTCCTTTGCGATTTCCTTGGCGACCTTTGCGGTCAAAAGCTGTTGATCCTTACGGGCGCAGACCAGGTTGGGATTACAGACCGTGGAACAATAGTTCCAGCAGAAAGAACACTCCGGCTCCCACAAAGACCAACAACGCCATTTTCACCGCCGGCTCTTTGTTGACTTCAGGAACCAGGTCGGATGCCGCTACATAGATGGTTACTCCCGCGGCAAGAGGCAGTCCCGCGCCCACGTGGTGGCGGAACAGAGCCATGGTCAGCACTCCCGCCACCGTGGCCCCGCCGAGCATCGCCGACGCTCCCCAGGCCGTTCCCCGGCTGCGCCCGCTGGCCAGCATCACCGAACTCACCGTAAAACCTTCCGGAATCTTGTGCAGGAAGACCGCGAAAAAAATGAGCCAGCCCAACGCATTCGAAACCAAAAACCCAGATGCGATCGCGATGCCGTCAAAAAATGTGTGGATGATCAAGCCGAGCAGCACAGAGTATCCCTTGTGGGAGTGGATGAACTCGTCCTTATGTGTTTCCTCGCCGAAGTGAAAGTGCGGCGTGACGGTGTGCTCGAAAAAGTGAATGATAAGGTAGCCGAGCAGGATCAGGAACGCCGCGTTGCGCCCGCGCAAAGCAAAACTCTCGGGCACCATCTCGATTAAGGCGGTGGCCAACATAAATCCCGCGCCCAGTGCGACGAAGTAGCGCAAGTAGCGCCGCTCCCAACTTCGCTGCACAATGATGGCCCCGCCAAACACGTTGGCGGCAGCAGCGGTGAGGCCCAGCAGGATGCTGATGGCGATAGGCGGCATTTAGTTTGGAGTCCCGAGTTGCGAGTCCCGAGTAAAGGTACGATTACGGGGGCACGTAGTCAAATCGTTGAAGCGGGAATTTGCTGTTCCAATGAGGTGATGAGACCGCTAAGGATGCGGCTAACTTCGTCAGTTCTCTTTAGAAGGTCCTCAGTTTGGGAGTCGGAAAGATAATTTCTTTGCCGTGCGATCATGATCTGGGTTTCTAGTTCGGCAAGCGATCCTCGGGAGCGGCGAAGGAAATGGCGGAACTCGCGACTCGTGTAGTGGGCCTGCCCCTCTGCGATATTACTTGGGACGGAAACGGCTGCCCGGCGCGTTTGATCGGCCAAGCTGTACGTCTCGCGCTTAGGAAATGCTTCAGTCGCATCGTAGAGTGCGGAAACCATGTCCATTGATTTCTGCCAAGCAATCAGGTCTTTGTAGTGTCGAGCCATCAGTTCAGCATAAAGCCACTGATGGACAAGGTGGATAACTGAAAGCTGCAATTCGGCTGTCGTTTCCCGAAATAGGACTTCGACAGATTAAGCCTTGCAACCACTGCCGATACCACGAAGAATACTCGCAACTCGGGACTCGCAACTCGCAACTCGGAACTAACCGCTGTGCCGGATGTGCATTACGTCTCCGTCTTGCACAATGTAGTCTTTGCCCTCGAGGCGCAGCGTGCCTTTGGCGCGGGCGTTGGCTTCGGAGCCGGCTTCGAGCAACTGGTCCCAGCGAATGGTTTCCGCGCGGATGAAATGTTTTTCCAGGTCGGAATGAATCGCTCCCGCCGCTTCCTGCGCGCGCGAGCGCGCCGGAACTTGCCAGGCGCGGCATTCGTCTTCCCCGGCAGTGAAGAATGAAATCACACCGAGCAATTTGTAAGTTGTGCGAATCAGTCGCACCAGGCCGCTTTCCGTGAGCCCGTAGCTCGACAAGAATTCCGCAGCGTCGGCGTCGCTCATCTCGGCAAGTTCCGCTTCCACCTTGCCGCAGATGGCGGTGACCGCGGCGTTGGGCCGGGCCGCCAATTCAGTGAGCTTGTACTTGCTCACCGCTTCTTCCAGTTCCTTGCCCAGCTCCGTCGATTCGCCGATATTGAGCACGTAAAGAATCGGCTTCTCGCTCAGGAACATGAAGCCCTTGATGCGCTTTTTGTCCTCTGGAGTCATTTCCATTTCCCGCAGAGGCTTGTCGGATTCCACCTGCGCCTTGGCGCGCTTGAGCAGCTCGAATTCTTTTTCGAGCTCCGGAGTTTTCATCTTCTTCAGGTCTTTTTCCAGCCGCTCCACGCGTTTTTCGATTTGCCCGAGGTCGCTGACCAGTAAATCGAATTCCACATTCTTGATATCCCGCAGCGGATCGATTTCGCCTGTATGCGGAACCGCGGGATCGTCAAAGGCGCGAACCACGTGCGCCAGCGCGTCCACCGTACGCAGATGCGCGGCGTAGGCGCTGTCTTTCAGCGCCTCCTGCCCGATGGCGCCAACGTCGACATATTCGACCGACGTATGCGTAAGTTTCTCGGGGTTGTAAAGCGCGGCCAGGCGATCCAGGCGATCGTCCGGAACTTTGGCCACGCCGATGTGCGCCTCACGCGGATTGGCCCGCGCCTGATCCGATAAATGCGCCTTGGTCAGTATGCGAAACAGCGATGTCTTGCCCACCTGAGGCAGGCCAATGATTCCAGTTTTCATAAGAAAGCTTCTAGCTTCTAGCTTCTGGCTACATCGGCTCTCTACGAGCACCAGGGGTTCGCACAGTCGCTTCAGAGACCGCCAGATAACCTTTCAGGATAAATGATGAAGCTGATATTGCCCAATTGATTGCCGGGATGAGTGAATCGTGATCGCCCGGTTCGACCCAAGCGCACCGGAGCGGGAGATCCCTCGTCCCGCTGGTGAGAACGCGGGACTTCGGGATGACGCCGGAGTTGAAGCTAGGAGCTAGAAGCTAGGAGCTCTTCGCCGTCATATACACGGCGACCAATCCGAGCAGCAGCACCGCGCTTTCCACGCGCGTCGACCACACATGCAAGGAATCGAACTCCATCCGCACCGGATTGTCGATTGGCACCGATCGGACTTCGTCGCCAAGCGACGCCCGCAAATTGTCCATGCGCGGAATGATGCCGAACTGCGAAATCAGCGTGAGCGCCAGCATCAGGCACAGAAGCACATGCCGCGCCGCGAACACATGCGTGGTGCCATCGGTGAACCGGCTGTAGAGCAGGGAACTGACCAGGTACACAATTCCAGAGATGAATCCAATCCAGTGCAGCTTGTTCAGTGACCGCCCCACAACGTTGCCGGCAAGATGAGTTGAGGGCAGAACCGAGAATGCCGTCGGCGCGACCACAAATGCGAAAAAGATGAGCCCGCCAATCCAGCAGACGAGCGAGAGTAGCATGAGAAAACGTAGGAAGGACATGACCGAGGATTATATCCCGTACGAAAGTCCCGAGTCGCGAGTACCGAGCCTGGGTTCAGTGGTTGGGTTTACTTGGAAGTCGGGGATGCTAGCTCTCGGGACTCGCTACTCGGGACTACTTCCTAAACTGGCACAGCCACATTCTCCACAATTTCTTTCAGCACCTGGTCGGCCTGCTCTGACTTTTTCAGCGTCGATGCATAGCCTCCGTTCATGACCACGCGGTGGGCGAAGACGGGCACGGCCAGCGGCTTGAAATCTTCCGGAGTGCAGAAACTGCGACCCTCGAGGAATGCCATGGCTTGCGCCGCGCGATAGAGCGCTTGCGCTCCGCGCGGCGATACTCCCAGCGACAAATATTCCGACTCGCGCGTGCGCTTCACAATTTCCAGCGCATACGTCACGAGCGATTCATCCACGCGAATCAGTTTCACGGCCTCTTGCATTTCGAGCACGTCCGCGCTGGCAAGCACGGGGCGCAGATCCTGCAAGTGCGCGGCCCCAGCCTCAGAGCGCAGAATCTCGCGTTCGGCCGCAGCTTCGGGATAGCCCATGCGTACCCGCATCAAGAAGCGATCCAACTGCGATTCGGGCAGGGGATAAGTGCCATGATGCTCCACCGGATTCTGCGTGGCGATCACCAGAAACGGCTGCGGAAGTTCGTAGGAGTGCGCGTCCACGGTGACCTGGCCTTCGTTCATGGCCTCGAGCAGAGCGGACTGCGTCTTCGGAGTAGTGCGGTTGATCTCATCGGCCAGCAGAACATTGGCGAAGACCGGGCCGCGCTTGAACTCGAACTCCTGTTCGAGCGCCGAAAATACAGAAATTCCCAGCACGTCGGACGGCAACATGTCGCTGGTAAACTGCACGCGCTGAAAGGTGCAATCGATGGCGCGGGCCAGCGCCTGTCCGAGCGTGGTTTTGCCGACCCCCGGGACGCCTTCAATCAGCAGGTGTCCGCGGGCGAAAATGCTGACGAGGGCGAGGCGCACAACGTCGTCTTTGCCGCGAATCACGCGGCGAAGCGCTTTTTCCAGTTCGGCAGCCTTGTGGGACACGGCAATCGCAGTTTCCGGGGACATTAGCTGGATTCTACTATTAGGCCTCGTGGCGGCGGAGTTACGGATGTCATACAGCTTCTAGCTGCTAGCTCCTAGCCTCTAGCTAAATCCCTTCCTGTAACACTGTCGTCCCGAGCGAAGCGAGGGATCTTGGTTTCGTCCATGCTGTCACAAATAGGAACGCGAGCACGAACGAATCTTGCGACTGGGTTTGAGCCAGAAGCCAGGAGCTAGAAGCTAAGTTACTGCATAAACTCCGCCGGCCGTCCCGTCAGCCGCTCGATGCGCTTGGCAATTGGCGGATGCGTCGAAAACAGGTTGCCGAAATTCACTCCCAGCAGCGGCTGGATAATGAACAAGTGCGCCGTCGACGGACTGGCCTGCATGGGCACACGGCGCGAGTAGGCATCGAGCTTCTGCAGGGCGCTCGCCAGCGCATAGGGATTGCCGGTGAAATGCGCTCCCGTGGCGTCGGCCTGATACTCGCGCGAACGCGATACGGCGAGCTGAATCAGGCTGGCGGCGATGGGCGCGACGATCAGCATGAACAGCGCTGAGAGGCCTCCGCCCCGGCGCTCGTCACGGCCTCCGCCCATGCCGCCGAATATCATGGCGAAGCGGCCCATGCTGGCCAGCATGGTGATGGCGCCCGCGATGGTCGCGGCCACAGAACTAATAAGGATGTCGCGATTGTTCACGTGCCCGAGCTCATGGGCCAGCACCCCTTCGAATTCCTCGTCATTCAATAGCCCCAAGATCCCATGAGTCACGGCCACCGAGGCATGCTGCGGATTGCGTCCCGTGGCAAAAGCGTTCGGAGACTCGGTGGGAATCACATAAATCTTCGGCATCGGGATGCCCATCTTTGGCGCGAGGCGCTCCACGGCAGCATAGGCCCGCGGCAGTTGCTCGCGCGTCACCGGCTGGGCGCGGTACATCGCCAGCGCAATCTTGTCTGAATAAAAGTAGGAGACGAAGTTCATGACGGCGGCAAAGGCCAGCGCCAGAATCATCCCGTTGTTGCCGCCAAAATAGCGGCCAAAGAACATCAGCAACAGAGTCAGCGCGGTCAGTAGAAACGCGGTCTTAAATGTGTTTCCCATAATTTTATTGAGGCGCTTGGATCAATTCATTTGATGTTATGCGGAGATAGAGGTCGCAGTTCGTCCGGAAGAAGTGGAATCCCCCGAAACGGGGAGAAGATTACTCTTTCGCCACATCCTTACTAACTCCTTATGCGGCAATAATTTGTTGCTGAACCACTACTTCGAAAAAGATCGATCCTGTTTGTCAGAGGACTGGAGCGATATCCGTCTTGCGGAAGTCGTCGCCTTTGAACAGGAGCGGCTCACCGGTGAACCTGGCCAAGGCATAAGCGAAGCAATCTCCGAAATTCAGGCTCGCTGGATGGCGGCCCTTGCCGAAATCATGGAAGGCCTGCTGCGCGATAAGGGCTTGTTCGACGGTGAAGGCCTCGATGGAAATACCCGCTCGGCGGAAAAACATCTCGCGTTGACGATCAGTTTCCGAGGTCGCTTGGCGCTCGATCACGATGCAGAGTTCCAGATAAGTTCCAGCACTCATCAGGGTATGGCTGGCTGCGTGTATCAGCCTGGTGAAGGTCTCCGCTTCAGGTTCGCGAAAAAGTATGGCGACAATTGCGGAAGTGTCAACGATCATTTCGGCAGGCCGTGCTCGTCATAAAGCAACTCGGCATGATCGACATAGGGCCGCTTGACGTGGGCGGCGGCGCGGTCGGCGATGGCAAGCAGCTCTTCAACCGAAGCCTTGCCACGATGTCTCTGGATGCGTTCATAGCGTTCACGGAGAGCTTGGGTGACAGCGCGCGTCATGGTTTCTCCCGTCGCAGCCGCAATCGCCTCCGCCAGCTTGTGCGCTTCTGGATCTTTGACGTTAAGGCTCTTCATTTTCTTTATTTCTGTATTTATTCTACCTATCTCCCCTTAGGCGCGCAACAGGCTTCTGGTTCGAGGGGTTCGAGGGGATCTTGCGATACGAGTCCATCCGAAGTCCCCCTTGAGCACAGGCAAAGGCAGCCATTGTTGGCTAAATTCGGGCGGCGTTCAAGATGAAGGCTTTTGCACACATTGGAAGACCGCGAGGGGATGGCCTCCGACGATGCCGGGAGAAAGTCAGAAGCCAGTTAAAGCGTCCGCGGGACGGCGGGCACTGGCCACTGGCCACTGCTTTCAAGCTTTTTGCGCCTCACGCCTTAGTGCGCGCTCCAGGGTTTGATCCAGCGCGGACTTCGCTTTTTCGTATTCGGCTGGGGTAATTTGGCCTTGACGCCGTTCAACCTCAAGTTGGAAGAGTTCTTCCTTGATTCCTTCCAACAGCATCGAGGTAGGACGCCCTGCGGCCGCCGGCCGAACCGGCACGATTTCTGCGGCGGCGTATTCATCTTCCATCTGCGCTTGCGAAACCGCATGTCCGGACGAACCGGCTTTCTGGCGGGCCAGGGCGCGGGCGGCGGACTGCTGTCGCGAGGCTACGAACACTCCGCCTAGCACCAGCACGGCGGTGAAGCCTCCAAGAATCCACCAGCGATATTGCTGCAGAGGGTCAGGAGCGTCGATGGGCGGGCCGATTCCGCCGCCGGGGCGGTTGCTGTTTTGCGTACTGGCGCTGGGCTGGCCGCCAGACTGGCCTTGTCCGCCCTCGCCTTGCTGAGGAGTTTGCAGCACGCCTTCGCCGGATACCTTGAACGCAAGATTCTGTCCGGGCGTGGTACTGGAAGCAACCTGCACGGCCGCATCCGGCTCTTGCGGGTAATCGACCAGCTTGAATGCGGAGGTGGCTGCGGCGGCGGTAAATTGCATCGCCTTCGGCAGCATCACCACGAAGTGCTCGAGCGGGTACACCGACTTGGGATCGATATTCGCGCTGCCGGTGTAGGGCATCTGGTAGGCAACCTCGAAGCGCGTCAGTCCGGGCCGCAGCGGGAAGATGAAAGAGTAGCGGTTCTTCTCGCCTTCGGGCACGGGATTGGTGCGCAGCGGGTTGCCGCCTTCGGTGGTGGCGGTGGCGGAATCGGCGATGACCTGTGCTCCATCGGGAATATAGAACTCCAGATTGCGCTCATTCATCTGCGTGCGTGGAGGCTTGGATGCGTTCTGCACTCCGAACTCACGCACGATCACCAGTTTTCCCTGCTGCGCCTCGGGGCGCAGGATGTCGGCGACCACAGTGATACCGTCCACTTTTTTGGCGACATCGAAAACTTCGAGTTCCACCGACGTGGTGCCGGGAGGAGCCATGCGGTGATAAGTGACTTCCTGATGGATGGCGCGGACCAGGTGCGGAGCCTGGGCGTCGTCGAGCTTGAAACTGAATTTGCCGTTGGCGTCAGTTTTGGTGCGGCCGGCTTCGTCCATGCCGGCGCCGAGTTTGAGCAGGACGACTTCGTCTCCGGCGGAAGGCTTGCCGGTGGTGGAGTTCTTGACGGTGCCGGTTAGGGTCTGGGCGGCGGAGAAGGAGGACAGCGCTAGTACGGCCAGCAGTAGTGCTCGGGCCGGCAAAAAAATCTTTACCACGGAGCGCACAGGGGAACACAGAGGACGAACGGTAATTTGTTTTGAATTCACTATCTTGTTCCCTTCACGGGTGAACCGGATTCCAGGCGGGCGATTTCTGCCAGGAGGGTGGCGGCCTCGTCCTGCAAACTCGACTTGAGCGAAGCGTAATCGGTGTCGGGGACCTTGCCGGCCTTGTATTCGAAATTCAAATCGCGCAGGTTTTCGTAAACGGCGTCTTTGCGTTCGCGCAGGTAGCCGGCACGCGTTTTCTCCGGCCCGAGAAAGAGTTTTCCCGGAAGGTAGAAAACATAAAAGAGAGCCGCAGCCGAGATCAGGACGGAGAAAAAAAGCCAGCTCATAGATCGGTCTCCTTGCGGGCCTGGTCGCGGAACTGTTCGAGTTGGTCGCCGCGCAGAGCGGGAAGCCCGTCGGCGAGGGCCGGGTCGGGACGATTCTTCCACACGCGAACCAGCAGGGCCAGCATGCCGAAACCCGCAAACAGCGCGGCAATCGGAATGATGTAGGCGACGCGGTCGAAGCCTTTGCCGGTGGGTGCGGCCAGCACGGTCGGCCCGTATTTCTGCACGAAGGACTGCTCGACCAGGCTGTCGCTGTCTCCGCGGGTGACCGCGGCCATCAGTTCGGTGCGCATGCCGTCGGAAGCGGGGCATCCGACGTGGTTGCATTCCAGAAGAATCTGGTTGCAGCCGCAGATGCACATCATCTGGTGGCCGATGTCGGAAAAGCGCGACGCCGGATCGCCCGCGCCAGCAAGGGCGAAGACGGCCGCGAGAAGCAGGAGAGTCTGGGCGAGTTTGCGGACAGGCATACGAACTGCCATCCCTCGCGAAGCGAGGGAGCTTGCTGCTTGCCCGAGGCGAGTGGATTGCTGGCGCAGGCAAGAACCAAGGTCCCTCGCTTCGCTCGGGATGACACGCACGGACGGGGCTGGATTCGTTCTCGGATTCGCGTTTTTCATCTGCACCTTAGAATAAAAATCCTTTGTGGCGCTCCCAGCAAGAACCTACCGGGCTGCGCCCGGCGGACAGCCGGGGGCGGCTGTCCCCACATTTACCGCCCAGAATTTCAGCATCAGTCTCCTATCGCCACGGGGGCTGGTTCTCTTCCCAGCCTGGCGGGGGCGGTCACGCGGACTGCGGCTGGTGCGTTGGGAACCAGGGCCAGGACCGTGCCGATCAGCATGATCCAGACGCCCATCCAGATCCACATGACCAGAGGGTTCAAATGGGCCTTGATGATGGGATGACCGTTGTCCTGATTCACTCCCTCAAACACGAGGTAAAGGTCCTCGTTCAAGGTGGAGCGAATGTCGGGCATGGTTGAGGTCTGCTGGCTGGCCTTGTAGAAGCGTCGCACGGGAGTCATGGTGCCCATGGCCTTGCCGTTTTTGTAAACGTCCATCACGGCCCACGAACTGGCGTAGTTGGGCGCGTCGTCGTCAGTGTAGGAGCGGCAGACCAGCGTGTACTGGCCGATCGTCATTTTGTCGCCGTAGGCCATTTCCTGTTCTTTGTCGAGATTGAAGGCCGCACCGGCGAAACCAATAATGACGACCACCACGCCGAAGTGGACGATGTATCCACCGTAGCGGCGGGTGTTGCGGTGCGTCAGTTGCACCATCGATGCGAACATGCCCTGACCGGTGTGCCGGGAAATGACGCGGCCGCCGCGGTAGAACTCGGAGGCCACGGTCAGCGCGACGAGCACCGAGAGCGCGATCGCCATCAGCGAATAAAAATAAGAGATGTCCTTCCACGGCTTGAGACCGAAGGCCGAACCCCAGCTTTCCGGCGTGAGCATCAGGAAGATTGCGACCGCGATGGCACCGATCGTGGGCCACATGAAGTTGCGCCTGATGCTTTCAATCGAAGTCTTGCGCCAGGCCAGCAGCGGGCCGACCGCGGTGAGGATCAGCAGCAGCAAGGCCACGGGAATGGCAACCCGGTTGTAGAACGGTGCACCCACGGTGACTTTATTGCCTTGCGCGAGCTCTGAAATCTTCGGAAACCAGGTTCCCCACAGCACGGTAAACGTCAGCAAAACAAAAAGCAGGTTGTTGAACAGGAAGCTGGACTCGCGCGACACCAAAGATTCGAGTTTGTGTTCGCTGCGCAGATGCGACTTGTTCTTGACGAAGAAAAACAGGAACACGATTAGAGTGATGCACAGGAACCAGGCGAACCAGTCTCCGATGGAAGACTGCGCGAAGGCATGCACGGAGCTGATGATCCCGCTGCGCGTGAGGAACGTACCGAGAATGGCCAGCCAGAAGGTGGCGAAGACCAGCCACATGTTCCACATCTTCAACATGCCGCGTTTTTCCTGCATCATCACCGAGTGCAGGAAGGCAGTGCCGGCGAGCCAGGGCATGAGCGAGGCGTTTTCCACCGGATCCCATCCCCAGTAACCACCCCAGCCGAGCACCGAGTAGGCCCAATGCGCGCCAAGAAAAACGCCGCAGGTTAAGAAGGCCCAGGTGACCATGGTCCAGCGGCGGGTAATGTGAATCCATTTCTCGCCGGGATACTTCATGATCAGCGCGCCCAGAGCGAAAGCGAAAGGCACGGTGAATCCCACATAGCCCAGATACAGCATGGGCGGATGAATCACCATCTCGGGATATTGCAGCAGCGGATTCAAGCCATTGCCGTCGGCGGGAAGGGTGCCCTGCATGATGGCGAAGGGATGCGCCGCGAAGTTGAGCAGCAACAGAAAGAAGATCTGCACCCCGGCCAAAACCACCGAGGCGTAGGCAAAGAGGCGTGGATCGGTCTTGTAGCGCAAGCGGAGGACGAATCCGTAAGCGGCTAGCAGCAGCGACCAGAACAGCAGCGACCCTTCCTGGCCAGACCAAAGCACGGCGAACTTATAAGGACCGGGGAGATCGCGGTTGCTGTGATGAAAGATGTACGCAATGGAGAAATCGTCGTGAAACGCGCAGACGACGAGAATGACGGAAGCCAGCAGGACGGCGCCAAAGGTGGCAACGCCAGCGCGGCGTGCAGTTTCGCCGAGACGTTCGGAACCCTGGCGCAAGAGCGCGCCGATTCCAGGGGGGGCGAGCGCGGGTTGGCTTCCGGCAGGCTGCCGCTGAAACATCAGCGCGACCAAGCCACCGGCGAACGAGTAGACGCTCAGAGCTAACGCGAGCAGCAGCGCGAAACTACCCAATTCCGCCATGATGTAAGAAACCCCAACCTATTTTTTCAGAAACCTGCCCGCGAGGCAACCGCGAAAGGGAAAATAGCCCAGTTTGCGCAGTTACGCAACCCTGCGATGCAGACGGCGGGTGCTCGACGCCGTCTGCCGCTGGCTTAAAAGCAAGCTCTGAGCTTACGCTTACGCGCTCTGCAGTTGGTAGCGCTTGCGCACATCCCGTTCAGCGGCCAGCCAGTCCTCAGACTCGCTGCCGGGGGCGTTCCCGCGCTGCTGGAAGATCTCGAAGGCGCGGCGCCGGATTTCGTCGTCTAAATTCACCGGGATGCGGTTGATGGGAACCACATTCTTGCGGGGTTCGCTCTTAACCACTTCCATCTTTCGGGGTTCGAGAATCGTCTTGGGCTCCGCCACGGCCTCGGCGGGCGTGGTTCCCGCCGCGACGACTTTCACTTCGGGCGTGTTCGCGGGAGCGCTGGTGCTGGTTGGATCATTGGTTACGGCGTTATTCGGTTTGGTACGAGTGGTCTTGCTTCCTGAAGTAGATTTTACCCTTGCCATATTCGTACTCCTTTACTGATGCCTGGATTAAATATGAATTGACGCAACGAACAAAAGACACTTTGCCCCACAACATTTAAGAGAACATATGAAGTTGGTCAGCAGAGTTAACCCTAGTATAAACCCTCAGAGGCTGTGGAAACTTGCCGGGGCCGAAGAAAATCGAAGCCGCCGCTATCCATTTATATTGGGCTCGGCTGCTTCGTTC
Organism: uncultured Acidobacteriaceae bacterium; assembly: GCA_963715875.1. Classification (GTDB taxonomy): domain Bacteria; phylum Acidobacteriota; class Terriglobia; order Terriglobales; family Acidobacteriaceae; genus Sulfotelmatobacter. The sequence continues at coordinate 1,356,977 of OY970281.1, forward strand.
TTTGTCTACTTGATCCGAGGACTAGTCGCCTCTTTGTGGAATCACGCCGAGCCGCGCATTCACTTGTTGGGTGAGTGCAGGAGAAGTGCTGGGCGTGAATTCCTTATTTCCGATATAGGTCGCAGTAATGCAGTAATGTGCGGACCGACCGCCCAGCTGGAAATCGTCAAAGTTGCAACTCCGTCAGGAAGGGAATGGCCACCTGAGTGGTGTTGAACGTTATGTAGCCCGAGTTGACAGGCTCGGTTGCTTTTAGCGCGGAGGGTGCCTTGCCGGAATCAGAAAGTTTGTCTCTTCCAAGACGAATTGTTGCCTGCGGAGCCGTGCGCGAAAGCAGCCGCGTGATTGAAAGCCTGGCGGTTGGAAAGAAATCGAACGAGCGGCCTTTGTTATAATCGAATCTCTCCGGATGGCGCTATCGTCTAGGGGTTAGGACGGAAGATTCTCAATCTTCAAACCCGGGTTCGATTCCCGGTAGCGCTACCACCTAGTCTCCGGTGCGGAGAAATGTGGCCACGTACTCAGCGAATCCAGCGATATTGGCCGCGAGGCGCGGCAACCTTCGTCGAAATCCCAGCCAGATCTCTTATCGTTCTTCGCCGTGTGCGATGAATGGAACCCCCAAGGCTGCAAATTCATATGGAGAGGCGGCCTCAAGCGCCACTGGCCGGCCCATCGGCGGGATCAAATCATTTGTCGGTCAGATAAAAATGTACTGCAGGGGTGATGATTAGAGACAAGACCATCGAAATCAAAACTCCACCGATTACCGCGATCGCTAGTGGTTGCAGCATCTGCGATCCGGCACCGATGGCGAAGGCGAGCGGCAGCATTCCCGCGATGGTGGCTAACGCCGTCATCACGATGGGGCGGAGACGGCGGCGTCCGGCTTGCAGGATTGCGTCTTGGGCGTTGGCGCCGAGGGCGCGCAGGCGCTGGTCGGCGTCGAGCAGCAGGATGCCGTTCTTCGCGACGATTCCGATGACCATGATCATCCCCATGAAGGATGAGATGTTGAAAGTGGTGCGCGTGATCACGAGGGCGATGAACACGCCGGACGTGGAGAGCAGAGCCGAAGAAAGAATCGAGATGGGCGCGGCGAAGCTGCCGAACTCAAACAGCAACACGATGAACAAGAGCAGGATGGCCAGGATCAGCACCATCACCAGATCGTGGAAGGAGCGTTGCTGCTCGGCGTAGGTCCCGCCGTATTCGATGCGGATCGTCGAAGGCAGGTGCAGGGCGCTTACGGTTTTCTGGACGTCGGCCATGCCGCTGCCCAGGTTGGTGCCTTCCAGTCGAGCCGTCACGGCCACGTCGCGCTGCAAGTTTTCTCTGCGGATTTCGGTTTGCCCGGGATTCTCCACAACCGCACCAAGAGCGCCCAAAGTCGCGGTATGCCCGGTGCTGCTGACCAGAAGCGTGTCGCGCATGGCTTCGAGCGATGCGCGATTGGCTGCAGGGAAGCGCACGCGCAAGGTATAAGCGCGGCCATTGGTGACGACTGGCGTTGGCGCGGGTTCGCCTTCGAGGATGGCTGAGGCGTCCACGGCAATCTCTTCGGCGGTGAAGCCGGCACGCGCAGCCACGCTAGGATCGACTTGAAACGTTACCGCCGGGCCGCTGATGGTGTTGTCGATGCCATTCAAGACATCGACCACGCCGTGGATCTTCCCAATCGCGTCCGCCACTTTGGGCGCCCATTGTTCGAGCTGCTTCGGATCCTCGGAAAATAGTTTGATCTGAACGGGCTCGGGAGACGAGATCAGATCGCCGATCATGTCCTGCAATACCTGGGTGAACTCCACATCCACGGCGGGCTCTTGTTGTTTGACTTTCGCGCGCACCTCGTCGATGACCTCGTCAATGCCGCGATCACGTTTGGGCTTGAGTTTGACCAGGATGTCGCCGTAGTTGGCCTCGGTGACCGCGGCGAGGCCCAACTGCAGCCCGGTGCGACGCGAGGTGCTCTCGACCTCGGGAGTGTCGCGCAGCATCTGCTCCATGTGGCTGACCACGCGGTTGGTCTCCGCCAGCGAACTGCCCGCGGGCATCAGGTAATCGAGTACGAAGCCGCCTTCATCCATCTCCGGCAGCAGGTCGGAACCGGAAAAGTGATAGCAGCCATATGCCGCCACGATTAAGACCAGGCTGAACACCGCCAGCAGGCGTGGCCGATCCAGCGCCCGGCGCAGCCAGCGTTCGTGGAAGTTGACGACGCGCAGGAAAAATCCGCTAAGCTGGGCTTCCTCGGCGGCCAGCAGGCGCTTGATGTTCTCGTCGTCGGCTTGCTGTTCCGGAGTCGCCAGCGTGGTTAGTTCTTCTGCGATTGTGACTGGCGTCGGGCTGGAGGCTGGGCCGGACTCGCCGTCCTTTTTCTCATGCTTCCCACGGATAAAGTATTGGCTCAGGGTTGGAGTCCAGGAGACGGCGAGCACGAGCGAGGTCAGCAGGGAAACGCTCATGGTCACGGCGAGCGCGCGGAAAAACACTCCGGTCACTCCGGTGATGGCAATCAGCGGAATGAAAACCACAACCGGGGTGATGGTCGATCCGATCAGCGGAACCGTGATTTCATGCAGGGCGCTCTCGATCGCCTCCAGGCGACCCTGGCCGGCATCGCGGTGCAGCACGATGTTTTCCACCACGACGATGGCATCGTCGATGACCAAGCCCACGGCGGCGGCCAATCCTCCAAGTGTCATCAGGTCGAAGGTTTGACCCATCATCTTGAGGGCGATGAAGGTGACCATCAGCGTCACCGGAATCACAAGGCCGGCGACCAGCGAGGTTCCCCAATCGCGCAGGAACACAACCAGAATGATCGACGCGAGAATCAGGCCCAGCAAAATCGCGTCGCGCACGCTCTTGATGGAGTCGCCCACGATGATCGACTGGTCGTAGAAAGGTTCGATCTCCACCCCCGGCGGCAGCGTCTTGCGGATGCGCTCGATTTCGGCGTGAACCTCATTGGCGACATCGACGGTGTTCCCATCCGGCTGACGATTGACATTCAGCAGCACCGCTGGCTTGCCGTTGGCCGTGACGATCGTGTAGACCGGTTTTACATCGGGATGCACGGTGGCCACGTCGCCGATGCGAACGGGAATCCCAGCGGGCGTGTTCTTGACGACGGTGTTGGCGATCTCTTCCGGCGTCTGCACCTGCCCGTTCACCAGTCCAAGGAACAGTTGATGATTGCGCTCCAGCAGGCCGGGAGAATCAATCAGATTGGTGTGGCGCACGGCATCGAGAATGTCGTTCACCGTCACGCTGGCGGTGAGCAGCCTGGCGGGATCGGGAGTAATTTGAAACTCGGGCTCCTGGCCGCCCTGCACGATGACCGTGGCCACGCCGTCGAGCCGGTTCAGACGCGGCTTCATTTCGTAGGTGGCCATCTCCCACAGCCGGGTTTGCGGAATCGTCGCGGAAGTCAGGCTGTAGCCGAGGATGGGGAAGCTCGCGAAGGTCATGCGGTGCGCTTCGACTTTCGCAGTGGGCGGAATATCGGGCTGCACCCGCGACAACGCCGCATTCACGTATTGCAGGGTCTGGAACATGTCCACGTCCCAGCGAAAGAACAGATCGACCTCCGCTGAACCGCGGCTGGTGATGGAGCGCACCGTCAGTAGTCCGGGAACGCTGTTGACCGCTTCTTCAATGGGCCGGGTCACCGTCACCATCATCTGATCGATGGGCATGACGCCGTTGTCGACGGCGATCAGCACGCGCGGAAAATTCGTCGAAGGAAATACCGACACGGGGATCGTGAAGGCGAGATATCCGCCTAGCAGGGCCAGCGTCAGGATCAGGAAAATAACGGGCCGGGAGTGGCGTGCGATCCAGTGCTCGGATTTCTTGTGAGTCACGCAGTGGCTCCGCGGCGCTTATTCATGGGAAGATTCCTTGGGAGTTTCGGTGGGCGCCTCGATTTTGATCTTAGTATTGTCGGGCAAACCGTAAGCTCCGGTCGTGACCACCTTGTCGCCCTCGGCAACCCCTTCGAGAATCTGCACGTCATCGTCTTGCCGGATGCCGAGCTTCACCGCCTTCTGGTGAGCCTTGCCATCGCTCGCAGCAATCATCACGGATGTGGAGCCGTCGGCGGCTGTAATCACGGCCGCTGCAGGAACCACCAGCGCATCCTTCACGGTCTTTGCGGTAAGAGAAAGCTGGACGCTGGTTCCCGGCTTCAGTTCCTGCTTCGGATTCTTGGCTTCCAGCCAGACTTCGACTGTCGTGCTGTTGGGGTCGAGCGCCGGGCTGACTACCGTGATCGTTCCCTCGACCGGCTGATCGAGTCCCGGTACCGTCATCTTTCCCTTGTCGCCGAGCTTGAGCAGCGCGGCATCGGCCTGCGGAATGTGGGCTTTGGCAATCACCGAAGAAACGTCCATCACGGTCACGATCGCCGTGCCCGCCGCCGCCATCTCGCCGGGGTAAAGCGGTCGGTCGGTCACGACTCCATCAATCGGACTGCGAATCTCGGAATAGCTGAGTTGCGCCTCCGCGCCCAGGTATTTGCCCTTCGCCGACTCGAGTTGCCCGGCGGCGGCCTTGAGTTCCTGCTGCTTTCCGATGGCGACCAGCGTGTCGAGATGCTTCTTGGCAATCGCGTACTGATTGCGCGCCTGCGTGATCTCTACTCCTGACTGGTCGAGTTCTTTTCTTGGCAAGGCGCCCTGCTCGAAAAGTTGCTGGCGGCTCTCGTAGACTTTCTCCTGCGCCTCTAAGGCTTTCTTGGATTGTTGCTCCTCCGCTTCCGCCTTCTGGATTTCTTCCGGCAAGGTGGCTGCCGTTGTGGTTTCGTAAGTGGCCTGCGCCTGGTCGAGGCTGCCCTTGTTTTCCTGCGCGGCGGCGCTTAAGTCGCGGTTCTCCAGCACGGCGAGCAGTTCACCCTGGTGCACGCGGCTGCCGCGTTTGACCAGAAACTTCTGCACCGGAGCGCTGATCTTCGAAACGATCGCCGCCTGTTGCCGGGGAAACAGGATGGCCTGGGTTGTGATCACGTGCTCGATGGTAGTTTTCTCGACCGCCGCCACCTGCACGCTCACCGTAGGCTCTTTGTCGCCCTTCTCGCCGGAGCAGCCCGACAGAATGCCGGCAAGGCCGATGACGATTGCGCAAAAAAATATTCTGCGCGCGCGGAAGCTTTGTAACGGTTGCGATTGGTTATGGAAGAGGGTGAGTGGGTTCTCCTTCATCTGGCTAGAAGCTCCCCGTCAGAGTTTGCAAATTGGCGACTGCGACCCGGTAGCGAACCTGTCCATCATCATAAGCATTGCGCGCCTGCGCGAGCGTGTTTTGCGCATCTACAACTTCCAGCACCGTTGACTCGCCCGCCTGATAGCGGAGATTCGTCAGGCGCAGGCTGTCGGCCGCCATTTCGGCGGAACTGGCCAGCGATTCCATCTCCGATCGCGCCGTGTTCGCCTCTTCATAGAACTGCCGCAAGTGCGCCAGAATCTGGCGCTGCTCGTGGCTCAACTCCAGCTTGGTCTGATCGCGGCGCATCTCGGCTTGCTTCAACTTGCTGCGATCTGCTCCCCAACTGAAGATGGGGATCTGCAAGGTCGCCACTGCGGAATAGCCCAGATTGCGCAGGCCGTCGGTACGGGTGGCGAACTGGTTCGAGTCAATGCCATACAGATAGTCGACATTCAAACTGGGCAGCAATCCTCCCCAGGCTGCAGTGACCTGATGATTTGCGACCTCCACAGCCGCCAGCGCTGCCCGTAGCTCAGGATTGTTCTTCTTTGCCGCTGCTTCCACTTCGGGGAAGGCGGGCAACGGCTCCAGCGACTGAAGGTCATCAACCACGCTAAAATTCTCGTTCCAATCGGAAAACAGCAGCACCGCGAGATCGAGGCGGCTGTGCTGCATGTCGAGTTCGGTTTCTTGCAGATCGCGCTGCCGCTGCTGAGCCTGAATGGTGGCCTTGACCACGTCCGCACGCGCGACTTCGCCGCCGTTCTGTAATTCCTGGCTGATCTTCAGAAACCCCTGGGCTTCGGTAGCCGCGCGTTGCGCAGTCGCATATTTGCGCTGCGCCGCGATCAATCCGTAATAGGCTTGGGTTACGGTGACGACCAGGCCGCGCGTGGCGATCTCCGCCTTCGCCCGGGCTTGTGCCAGGGCCGCCGAAGAGCGGCGATAGTCCGCAAAATTCGTCAGTGAAACTGCCTGATGGGCGTCCGCCTGGCTGATGTATTCGTGCACGCCGTTATTGGCGATGAAACGGCTGGCTGGGCACGCGGCCGTGAGCGCACAGCTGATGGGTTGGCCCGTTCCCTGCGTGTAAATAAAGGTAGTGTTGTAGTTGACGCTGGGAAGCAATCCGGCGCGCGCCTGCACTCGATCCTCTCGCGCGACTCCCAGATCGGTCAGTGCTGCATGATATTGCGGATCGGCGACGCGCGCGCGCTCCAGCGCATCCTGCAATGTGATCGTCAAAGGCGGTGCGGACGGGGGCGTCTGTTGCCCAGATACGATGCCGGTCAGCAAGAGACCGACTGCCATGAAACCCCACGTAGTCGCAGATAGTTTTGGAAGCAAGCCCATGCAGATCTCCAGAATGGCCCGAGAGTTCGGCCCCAGGAGTCTACATTAGCGATTGCAAGATAAACCGGGGATTAACGGCTGAGCGGCTGCGGGGGCAGATAGACGGCAAACGCACTGCCATCTTTATCCGACCGCGTTAATTCGAGTGTGCCGCCGTGCGCGTGCACAATCCATTGGCTAATCGAGAGGCCCAGCCCGGCGCCACCCCCATCGCTGTCGGAACGCGACCGTGCTTTGTCTGCCCGGAAGAAACGCTCGAAGATACGCGATTGCAGGTCCAACGGAATGCCTTGTCCGGTGTCACTGACGGTTGTCACATATCGCGAATTTTCGGCGTTGCAGCTCACCGAGACGCTGCCGCCGGGAGCCGTATATTTTATGGCGTTATCCAGCAGATTCACGATCATGCGACGAAGCAATGCCTCGTCCGCCTGGATCGGCAGCTCTTTCGACGCATTGCAGGTCAGCGTGATCTGCTTTGCCGCAGCCAGCGTCTTCATGCTGCGCGAGCACTCATTAACGAGTTCATCGAGGTAAAAAGTCGAGAGCGTCAGGGGATGCTGACCGGCATCTGCGCGCGCCAGTGTGAAGAGATCCTCCACAATGTGCTTGAGGCGTCTGGCTTCCGCCCGAAGAATGTCGAGCGATGCCCTATAGTCTTCGGGCGAGCGTGTGGGCTGCGACAATGTGACATCGGCCTCTCCGCAAAGGATGGCTACTGGCGTTCGCAGCTCATGAGATGCATCCGCCATAAATCGCCGCTGCTGCTCAAAAGAATGATCCAGGCGGTCGAGCAAATTGTTGAACGACCCCGCCAGGTGGCCGAGTTCATCCTGAGCATTTCTTACCGGCAGACGCTCGTGCAGATTGTCTGCTCCAATGCGTCCGGCCTGCGTGCTCATCTCGACTACCGGAGACAGGCTTCGCCGCGCAAGAAAATACCCGCCCGCACTCGCGAGCAAAATCGCCAGCGGAATGGCAAGCCCGAAAGCGGCGATGACGCTCTCCAGAAACTCCCGCTGGCGGTGGAGTGACTGTAAAACGAGCAGTGTGTACTCTTCCTTCCCGATGGAAAATCGGCGGGCATAACTTCGGTGCACTTCATCTTGCAGCCGAACCGTTCGGAACGGGCGGGCCCCGGCTCTGGCTCGACCCATGGCTTCCTGCAGAATCTCCACCGGTGTGCCCGGCGGATGATCGAACCATCGGTTCGCGGAAGCGGCGACAATCTTGCCCTCCTGGTCGAGCACAGCAAACACGGTCTCCCGGTACCTGTGCTCGGAAATTGCCTGTTCGATGGCGGCTTTCAATCCGGCAGACCCAGTTGCATCGATGGCCTCGGCATTCACGGTCGCGAGAAAGGAATCAGCCATTTCGATGATGGCTGCGTCCGTGCGGTGCGCTGAATTTTGCCGGAGGAGGGCATACGTTGCGAAGGCCATTGCCGTCAGCACACAAGTCAATACGGCCGTGTACCACAAGGTCAGGCGCACGCGCACCGAGCTAAACATCGTCTGGAGTCCGAGAGCCGCGCGGTTTCGTTTCGCTCGCTTCATTGCCCGCCGCAAGCATATATCCCGCGCCACGGCGCGTGCTCAGAAGAGGTTTGGAAGAATCGGCATCGATCTTTCGGCGGATGCGGTTCACGTACACCTCGATTAAATTCGAAAAAGGATCGAACTCTTCGTCCCATACATGCTCGGCAATCTCTGCGCGGCCTATCACGCGCCCCGCATTTCGCGTCAGGAATTCGAGCAGGGCGTACTCCTTTGAAGTCAGCGCAATGGTTCGACCGCCGCGCGTGACGTTCTGCCCAACCGTGTCTACCACCAGATCGGCGACTGTCAGTTTCGCCGGCAGCAACCCTCCCGTCCGCCTCATCAGTGCGCGCAACCGGGCGAGCAACTCGCGGAATTCAAACGGCTTTGTCAGATAGTCGTCGGCCCCGCAATCGAGACCGGTGATGCGGTCCTCTACTCCGTCTCGCGCCGTCAACATGAGAATAGGCAGGCGCTGACCGGACTTTCGCAATTCCTTGCATACTGCAAAGCCATCCGGTGGCGGGATCATTACATCCAGAATTGCCAGATCGTAGGTGTTGATCGTGGCCTGGTAAAGTGCATCCTCTCCACAACCGACCACGTCGACAGCATAGGATTGTTCCCGCAATCCCTTTGCGACGAATCGCGCGATCCTCGGATCGTCTTCCACCAGAAGCACCCGCATAGCAGCATCATACCGCCGTTCCAATCCCCTTATCCGCAGACTGTGGGATTGATCGCTATCATCGCCAACGTAGGCGCGCTCCTTGGGGGAATTCTCTTTGGAACCTGGTCGGAGAAACTCGGCCGCCGGAAAGCGATCGTGATTGCGGCGCTGCTGACCATCCCGATCATTCCGCTCTGGGCGTATTCCCATACTGTACCCATGCTGGCGCTGGGAGGATTTCTGATGCAGTTCATGGTGCAGGGCGCGTGGGGTGTCGTCCCGGCCCACCTGAATGAACTTTCTCCGCCCGCAGTTCGAGGGACGTTTCCGGGTTTCGCCTACCAGTTGGGAAATCTGCTCTCCTCGCGCAACGGCGTACTGCAAGCCAAGTTCGCCGAACAACGCTTCGGCGGAGTATTCGCGCCGGTGCTGGCTTGGACTCTTCTGATCATAGCGTTGCTGCTGGCGGTGGTTACCGGAAGCGGGCACGAACGCCGAGGCGCAGACTTGTCGAACACAAGCTAAATGAAGGTTACGCGAGACAGTCAGAGCACGGTAATGGCACCGAGCCACTATGTGGCACACCACAGGAGCAAGAAATGATTCACCTGCTCATACGACAGGATTGAGGGGCTCCGGCGTGTCCCATCGATAGAAGTTGAATAGCTCGTTATTTGTTTACCTCGATAAATTTGTTGTGTGGAGGATATATCTTTCTCATGACCCCTTCGAAGAGCGATCGAACGATGGATTACCGACAGATGGCGATCGCAATCCTGCTTTTCATGTTTGCTGCAACTCTCAGCCGTGCTCAAGACAACTACGAAATCCAGGTGTACGGGTCCGATCTAGTCGATCCCCGACATACTATGGTGGAACTCCATAGCAACTTTACGATTGAGGGCTCAAAGACGATCGAGGATGGTCTCTACCCCACCAATCATGCCATGCATGAGACAGTCGAGATTACCCACGGTTTCAATGACTGGTTCGAGTGCGGCTTCTATATTTTTACTTCGATAACCGAGGGCCAGAGTTGGCAATGGGTGGGGGATCACATTCGGCCGCGTGTTGCCATCCCGAAAGCATGGCACTGGCCTGTGGGTTTGAGCGTCTCGAACGAAATCGGGTATCAGAGGCGACAATACTCGGTGGACACATGGACCTGGGAGATCCGCCCCATCGTGGACCAAAAAGTCGGCCGATGGTATTGGTCCTTGAACCCCACGTTTGACCGGTCCTTTCACGGCGAAACTGTGAACCAAGGTGTTGTTTTCTCACCAAACTTCAAGTTCAGCTACGACGTTAGTCCAAAAGTTGCGGGAGGCCTGGAATATTATGGTTCGGTCGGTCCGGTGACTGGATTCGATGCGGTCTCACAACAGCAACACCAGATCTTCAGTGCGATTGATTTGAACGTCGCGCCGCAGTGGGAGATCAATTTCGGACTCGGCGTGGGCCTTACTGGAGCGACTGACCATCTGATTGCCAAAATGATTCTCGGTTATCGCTTCAATTTCTAGCTTGGAAACGAGACGGACGAATCACAGGGATTGTTCGGCTCGTTGCACACAAATACCCTGCAAACCCTACGAATAGATCCCCGGCGCCTCGTGCCCAAGCTTCTGCACGTACTCAACATACGACCCTGGATAGACAGTGGGAGTGCGGTCGGTGCCGCTTTCACCGCCCAGTTCCAGCACACGTGAGCCTAGACCGCGAAGGAACATGCGGTCGTGCGATACGAAGATCATGGTGCCTTCAAAATCTTTCAGCGCGTTCACCAGCATCTCCTTGGTCGCAAGATCCAGGTGATTGGTCGGTTCGTCGAGCACCAGGAAGTTAGGCGGGTTGTAGAGCATGCGCGCAATTGCCAGCCGCGACTTTTCTCCACCGGAGAGTGCGCGGATCTTCTTATCCACGTCTTCTCCGGAGAACTGGAATGCCCCCGCCAGGTTCCGCAGCGACCCGAGATTGTCCTGGGGAAAATCCTGTTGCAGCTGTTCGACGACGGTGAGATCGGGATTCAGCACGTCCAGAGACTGCTGGGCGAAGTAGCCCATGTACAGGCTGGCGCCGAGCCGCACGCTTCCGGCATCTGGAGCGCTAGCCCCGGCAATCATCTTCAGCAGCGTGGTTTTGCCCGCACCGTTTCTTCCCATGACGGCCCAGCGTTCTCCGCGGCGGATGGTGAGATTGAACCCTTCGTAAATCACGCGCGGGCCGTAACTCTTGTGCAGATCCTCAAGCACGGCCACCTGTTCGCCAGATCGCGGCGGGACACGAAAGTCAAACTTCACCACCACGCGTTTCTTCGGCAACTCGATTTTTTCGATCTTATCCAGAGCCTTGATCCGGCTCTGTACCTGAGCCGCTTTGGCCGCGTGCGTCCTGAAGCGATCGATGAAACGCTGCTCCTTGGCCAGCATAGACTGCTGCCGGGCAAACGCTGCCTGCTGGTTGCTCTCCCGCACCGCCCGCTCACGCTCGTAGAAATCGTAGTCGCCCGAGTAGGTGATGATCTCGCCGCCATCAATCTCTGCAATCTTTGAGACCAGACGATTCATAAACTCGCGGTCGTGCGAAGTCATGAGCAGCGCGCCAGGAAATGACTTGAGGAAATGTTCGAGCCAGATAATGGACTCGATGTCGAGGTGGTTCGTCGGTTCGTCCATCAGCAATACGTCCGGCATTCCGAGCAGGACGCGCGCCAGCGCAACCCGCATCTTCCATCCGCCCGAAAGAGCGCCCACGTCGCCGTCAATCTGATCGTCTTTGAATCCCAGGCCGTGGAGCACTTCGCGGGCCTGCGATTCGAGCGCGTAACCGCCTAAATGCTCGTACTCCTCCTGAACGTGACCGAAGCGATCAAGGATGCGATCCATGTCATCCGCCTTGCCGGGGTCGGACATCTCGTGCTGCAGGGCTTCGAGCTCGTGGTGCAGATCGCCGACGCGTCCGCTGCCCGCAATCGCTTCGTCCAGCACCGAACGGCCCTGCATTTCCTCGACGTCCTGGCGAAAGTAGCCGATCGTCAACTTCTTTGGGACTGAGACCGTGCCCTCGTCGGGAGTTTCTTCGCCGACCACCATACGGAAGAGCGTTGTCTTGCCCGACCCGTTAGGGCCGACCAGCCCGACTTTTTCGCCGGGATTCAACTGGAACGAAGCATCCACAAAGAGCAGCTGCTTGCCATACTGCTTATTGATGTTTGAGAAAGAGATCATTTTGAAGGATCAACTTGCGGTGCTGTACCTCTTCCAGTGTAGCCCGGACGGAAAATTGGCGGCCCGCGGTAGCGTTGAACGTCAACAGTAATCCGCCCGATCCACCAACCTGAGACCAACGGGCTCCGCTGCGCCATGCGGAAAAAATTTGGCCTTGACAATATAAGAGTACGCTCGTACTCTTAAAGCGATGCGATACTCCCCGCAGCACAAAGCGGAGAATCACGAGAAGATTCTTTCCGTGGCTGCTCGCTCTTTCCGTGAGCGCGGCGGTGACAGCAGCGGCATCGGGACCGTGATGCACAAGGTAGGCCTGAAAAAGGGCGGCTTCTACCGGCATTTCAAGAGCAAGGACGACCTGTTCGTCGAGGCTGTGGCACGGGCACTCGACGAGACAGGAAGGGACATGGTGGAAGTTGCGAAGTCCGCTCCCGAAGGCCAGGCTCTGCGGGCGATTATCGAGCGTTATCTAAGCGTGGGCCACGCAAATTCTCCGGGAACCGGTTGCGTGCGCGCCGCCCTGGGGCCGGAACTCGCGCGGAAACCGGTGGCCGTGCGGAGAAGGATCGAGGCGTTGCTGCAAGCGTATCGTGAGCGCTTCCTGCCATTCGTGACCGGTCAGACACGAGAAGAGAAACAAGCGAAGGTCAGGTTGTTGTTCCCCAGCATGGCGGGAGTATTGATGATGGCTCGGGTTAGTTCGGATTCTCAAAGGCGTGAGCAGATATTGATGGAGGCGAGAAGATTTTTCATAAAGAGCTTCGCTGAAGAATAATTTTTTTGATCCGACAGAGTACGCTCGTACTCTATAGGAGAGTAGCGACGCGAAACTGAACCGGGAGAAGAGACAAATGAAATTCATGATCCCGTTGCTCAGGTTGGAATCTCAATAGGAGGAATTTATGCAAACGCAACTCGCTTTTTTTGTCAGCATCGCATTCAGCTTAATCGCTTGGGGAATCGTCGCCGCCCGATACATTTGGCCGCAACTCCGCCTCCGGCCACGGGCCGAGGCTTTGCGGCCATTGCTCATCCTGCACAGCTTCCGCTTCATGGGATTGGCATTTCTGGTGCCAGGGGTCGTATCGCCTGACCTGCCGTCTGCCTTCGCGCGTTCCGCAGCCTACGGGGACATCAGTGCGGCGATGCTCGCCTTGCTTGCGCTGATATCGCTGCCCCGTGCATCCGGCATTGTCATTGCATGGATCTTCAGTCTCTGGGGTACAGCCGATCTCTTCAATGCGTTCTACCAGGCGAATCATGCTGGGCTGACGGCGGGTCAACTGGGTGCCGCGTATTTCATTCCGACGTTGATCGTGCCCCTGCTGCTAATCACGCATGCACTCGGGTTCCGGATTCTTCTGCAACATCGGAAGGTATCGGTAGTGCAGCAAAGCCGGCACGCAGCGTAAAATTCGTCTCGTTGATGTGGGTGTCCCGCGGATTTCAGCTCAAATACACCTCATGCGAGGAACACAATGATCGACGGAACACGCTTCGCGCTTTTTGTGAGCGCGGCTGCGATACTTGCGCTGACTCCCGGTCCCGGCATTCTTTACGTTTTAGGAAGAGCTCTCCACGGCGGAAGGCGTGAAGGCGTCCTATCCGCCCTCGGGACCTTTGTCGGGGGCTCAGCCCACGTCTTGGCCGCAGGATTGGGACTCTCCGCGATCTTGATGACCTCGGCCACCGCATTCCAGGTCGTTCGCTACGCCGGAGCGGCCTACCTTGTCTATCTGGGGATTTCGATGATTCGGAAACGCCGTGCGAGTGGGAATACGCAAACTGGAGGGCAGAATTCTCAACAAAACTTTTTGCAGGGCATTGCAACCGAGGTGCTCAATCCAAAAACCGCGCTGTTTTTTCTATCGTTTGTGCCGCAGTTCGTTTCACCTGCCAAGGGGCACATGATTTTACAATTTCTGATTCTTGGCGCAATTTCAGTTTTCCTGAATACGACTGTCAACCTTATCGTGGTCGGATTCGCTGGTTCAATCGCACAAAGGCTTGCCCGAAATCCCAAACTCATCGAGAGACAACGCACCGCGTCGGGAGTAGGAATGATCGGGCTCGGCATCTACGTCGCCGCCTCGAAATGAGTATTCGGCTCAGATGTTTCGGGATTTGCGAGAAGTACAGTCTTCGCTCGATAGTGGTTTCCCGCCGATCCCCAGGTTGCCCTCCTTAACCTCTTCGATCACCACCCAGGTCAAGGAACGCAGTTTTTCTCCTTCAATCGAGATCATCGCATCGGTCAATTTCTGAATCATTTCCAGCTTTTGTGTTTGCGAGAACACATTCTCAATGAGTGTGACATGGATCAATGGCGCCTTCGCCTCCCGATGGCCGGACCGATGGACCAGATTTTGGATCAGGACTCCAGATTTGCAGCTGAACGGACTCTATCGAATCCGGATGTTTTCGCAACAAAGCGCACGCTTCGGAGTAGTGACCACTTGCCTCTGCGGCCGTGATTGCGAGCGCAACGGCACGCTCCGTCTCGCGATTCGCAAGATTCTGTTGCGCCAGAACCCATGCGCGCTCCGGGTCCGCACCAGGTCCGAGATAAAAGACAGCACCGTGATCTGCAAATCCCAGTGGATAGCGATCCAAAAGCGATTCGTAGCGCTGCCGGGCAAGAGAGATGTCCTGCCCGCCACGCAGTGCATCTCCGGCCTGGACGTTCAGCTTCCCCAGCAGAGCGAGCGCTTCGGGATCGTTACTCGAGGCAACAACGCGTTCGAGCCGAGCGATCGAAGACACTGTATCTCCGCGTGCAGCCTCGAGCATGGCAAGATGAGCATTCGCTGTGACAAACTCGGGAAGGTAGGTGATCGCACGCTGATAGAGCGCCTCTCCACGTGCTGCATCGTTGCCCTTATCGGCCCACATCGAGGCGCGTGCGAAATAAATCCACGCATACGGGAAGGGCAACGTGGTGTCGAGATCGCCCAGCGCCGCAACATACAAGCGATCTGCCTCGGCAAGGCGTCCGACGATTGCGTAAGCGGCGGCCAGTGCGGTACGAGATCCAAATCCTGGGCGGCGAACCACGGCCGCTTGAAGCTGCGGAATTCCATCGTCTGCGTGGCCTGTGGCGACGAGTATCGAAGCCCGTAGCCCTTCAGTTTCCTCAACGTTCGCGCCTTTGCGCCTAGCGGCTGCTATGTCGGCGAGAGCATCCGCGAACCGATGTACCGCCGCGCGTGTTCGAGCACGTCGCAAGAGATCTCCGCTTGTCTCGGCTCGACTTTCCGTAAGCGCACAGGCCCGATCTAATGCCTCGTAGTCACTGAGGAACCGCTGTCTCACAAGCAGGAACTCTACTGCGGCAGGGTCGTCTCCCAGTTGGTCGATCTGCTGGTCCAGGTTCTTGATGGCGATCGTGCTGCTCGTCGTGTCGAAAAACGGATCGGCAACCTGCGCGCTGTGCGAAACGCTGCAAGTCGCGAGAATTGCCACGAGGACGGCTATCAAGTTGCCATATCGTTTCATGTTGTACTCTCCCGGCAAAAAACTCCTGCTACGGTCTGGCTGCTCGTTAGAGGCAAGCGCCTCACTCTCCATGTCCTCTCATGGCGCTGCCAGAAATGGAAAGTCGGTCGTCGAATGCACTTTGTCGTCGGCTTTGAGACCGTCGTCGACGCCGGTGGTCGTGCCGTTTGTCAACAACGATCTGAAAATGTTGGGCGCTAGGTAGTTGGGTGTCCTGCCGCCACAGTCGCCGCTGAGCGCTCCCTGGGTCTTGAACTCCGTAAACTCAACCGCGAGAAACTGAGTGCAGACACTTGATTTGCTGTTGACCCACACTCGATCGTCGGCAAGAATCTTCGCAAGGGTCTGATACCGCAACTGTCCCTTAGCGTTCGGATCGGAGAGCCACTGATTTCCACATTTCCCATCGAATCCGTCGTAAAGTCCAAGAGTTTGCTGGATGTAAGTCGAGAACTGCGCCCAGCCCGTGCGGCCAACACGGTTGTAGCTTTCCTTCCGCGGATTACTTATCGCATCGGGTGCCAGAGGTCCGCCTACCAGCCCGTTTTTTATCAATGGGCGCGCCGTGCGTTCGATCGGCTCGCCCAGCTTTGGAATGGCCGGAATCTGGCCTTTCGCGCCTTCTTTCGCCGACGCCTTCACTCGCGGCACCTTGTGGACCGCTCCCCATACGGCGAGAAGCTTTCCGCCAGAGTTAACAATATCGAGGTCAATCGAGAGCACAAGTGCCGATGACTTCCAGCCAGCCAGAAGGTTCGTCGCCGGACCTCCGTCGGTGTGCCGCCACGCATCCAGGATCGAGCGTGATGTAGCCTCGTCGAATTGTGGACAACCCGCGTCGTCGGTCGTAGTTCCATGCTGCAGTGCGGCGCCTGCCATGTTGTAGGCGGCCCGTGTGCCCTTCACATTGTTGAAGAATGGATCATCGCGCAACCCCGCGAAGACTCGAAACCGCCGTTTCATCCCTTCGATACCTGAGGTGTTGCTGGCATCGCCGTGAACGTAGTCGGCGTTGCCGACCCAGCACTCGGCGACGCCCGCTGCGTCGAATCGGCACACGATCAACGTGGTTGCTGTCGTCTTGCCAAATCGCTCTCCGCTATCGACGTGGAATACGTACTGCAGTCGATCGGAGAACTGATGGGCGACAATGTCCATCACCAGATTGAGGCGCTTTCCGTCCGACGAGGTCCATGCGAAGATGTCGCCAATGTCGGCCGCAGGATCCGCGATTACCGTGGGGGTATCCAAGTGGTCTGAAGCTAATACCGCATGGAACTGTGAGATGACCACAGTGGCGGCCACAAGGAACACCCGAAACAACGAGTTCGCACTTCGTTTTCGAAATCCATTCATGACGTTCTCCTTTCCTTGCGTCCGTCCCGCAAAGTCCCGCTGGAAATCAGAAACCGAAACAGATCCTCAGATGCCCCATAGGCGCGTCGCTTCTTCCACAATTACTTCCGGCATTTCTTCTGGGAAGAAAAGTTTCGCTCTGTCGATGCGCCGCACGCCTCGGGACCTGGAGAAGATGCGAGCCAGATAATCGGGACTTGACTGCGAGAAAATCTTGTCAGCCATGCCCCAAACGATGCGCGTCGGGATTTGGCAGCGTTTGAGCGCCGCCTCGATGCCGGCCAGCGGATTCGGCGCAAGAGCGGCGGCATACGCATTTGTGAGCGCCTGCCGTCGGGGCGAATTCACCAGTGGCGCAAAGTATGTCTCGATGGCATCGTCCGTTGGATGGGCCGAGTCCACATAGCATTGCCCGCCGATACCCTTTTCTGAACGTGCCAAGACCTTGTCCGCGAGCCAGGGAACGAGCCACTCATCGGCGAATTTTCCAACACGCGCCAATTCAATCACTGGCAAAACTGCTGCAGGCGGACTGTCCGGCTCCGTGTCACAATTTGTCAGCAGCAAGGAGCGAACCCGCTCCGAATGATGCGCCGCGAACAGTTGTGCGATTGCGCCCCCGCTATCGTTCGCAACGATATCAATGGAGGAGATCGACAGCTTGTCCAGAAGCTGCACTAGCATCTTTAATTGCGCCTCTGGCGCCACACTTTGTCCATCGGCAACCTCGGTGTAGCCAAGTGCCAAGAAATCCGGAGCGATACAACGTCTCATCTTTGAAAGCTGAGGGATCACGCCCCGCCACTGGAAGCTATTCAAGGGAAAGCCGTGCAGGAATAGTGCAGCCGGTCCATTTCCTTTGTCGATGTATGCAATACGGCCCTGGTCGGTCGCGGCGAACTTCTGTGCGGAATGAAATTCCGCGACGGACATTTCATGTGAACGCTTCGCTGGGATATTAGCGGCATGTCTTGCCGATTCCCACGCACCCAGCGCCGACATCGTCATTGCGCCCGTACTCAGGCAAACGAACTCGCGGCGATTCATGAATTTCTTGCCCTCGGTTGCTTCTGTTTCAAATATCCAAAGACTGAGATCGTTATTTCTTTCGCGATTCAGGAGGGACCATACCGTTGATCCGGTAATAGGCCACCAGTTGGCCGTAGTGTTCGCCAGAATGTTCGATGATTCGATAGGCGAGATCCCCCAGGCGAACGAGCTGCGGCGACCCATCGTTCACGCCTTCGTTTAAGCGCGCGTCTCCCTTCGCCGCGAGCAAATCGGCGCCGTCTTTCACTGAACGGCTGACCAATGCGACGACATCGTCCTTCGTCACCCATTCACTGCGTGGCGGATCGTCGCCATATCGTGGTTGTTTCCCCTCGGCTACGTCAGTGAAGTAATACATCGATCCGGCGACGTGAACGAGTTGTTGAATGAACGAGCGAGATTGCGGATTCGGCTTGTACTCGTATTTGTTCTCGGGCAGATCTTCGGCAATCGCAATCAGCTTTCGACCAATCTCGTTCCATTGCTCAACAACTGCAGTGAGCGCGGGCGCGATGGTTAGCTTCGCGTTCGCCGCCTGATCGACCGACCCCCAAAACAGGCGCAGTTCCTTGTCGAACTGCTGCCAGCGTTCTTCGGGAAAAAAGATCCTCGCGCCCTTGAGCTCGACATATTTGCGGGTACCCGGAATCGTCGCAGACAGCCACCGGCCCCATTTCAGTTCGAAATACACATCGTCCGTTCCCCAGACGATCAGGGTTGGCGCCTTCAGAGTCTTCAGACGGTCTTCAATGGCGAGTGTGTGCTTGTTGTCAAAGGCCGCCAGAAAGCGCTGGAAATCGCGAGTGCGCTGCTCGCTCCTAACGAACGGACACAAATATTTTTCGATTGTGTCGTCACTGACCAGTTCCGGATGTTCGTAAGCTGGTCCTAGAGCTTGCGGTGAGCGATAGACATTCTTATCTGCGATCATCGCGCTCAGTGTTCCCGGCAGTCCTCCCGCGGCCGCCATCGCCAAGAATGGCTTGAAGGGCTCGGGCGGCCAGTTGTCGCGTGTGTCGCCGTCGGTCAGCGCGAGACTGCGAATACGTTCCGGATACAATGCCGCAAAAATCTGCGCGATCCCGCTCCCGCTGTCGTTGCCCACCAGATCCACTTGATCGATCTTCAAAGCATCGAGGAATTCCCTGAGCATCTTCGCGTTGGCAGTCACCGAAACGTCCTGATCGGGAGCGATTTCCGTATCACCATGGGCGAGAAGGTCCACTGCAATGCACCGCCGCACATCGGACAAATCCGCGAGTTGGTGACGCCACAGATATCCGTTCAATAAAACGCCATGCACGAACAACGCAACCGGCCCTTTGCCCTGCTCCAGATAACTAATTTTTCCTGAGGGAGTATCTACGCTATGTCGAACCATCCATGTCTCCGCCTGGGCCGTTGTCTCGAATGCTCCACAAATCCCGAAAATCATCGCTGCGACAATAACGATTCCCAACGCACAGTCACGCGCAACGCTCTGACACTCACGAATCACGACTACTGCCTCTTTTCCTCTAAAGCTCAACCTCTCCTCCCTCTGGTGGAGGCATCCGCTTCCTTCAGCCTCTGCGCGCAGTCGTCGCAGCACACCTCAACCGTCTTGCCTCCGATCTTCACCTGGATGGAATCTCCCTCCAGCTTGCAATCACAAGCCGCGCAAGTCTTCTCAGCCATAACTTTCTCCTCTGCTACCCGAAGTCCGGGTGAGACAAGTAGGCCATGGCTGGCAGCGAGCCCGCTGTCAGAATCTTTAGCGATTTGCTGGAGCCTGATTACAGGGTTGGATCAGCGACGGAACGCCGACTGCTTGAACTCGGATGGCGAGCGGCCGTAGATCTGGCGGAATGCCGCACTGAAATGACTGTGACTGGAGAATCCGAGATCGAGGCCCAATGAGGTGAGATCCTCGTACTCGCCAAGAAGATCGAGAGCCCGCGCCAGCCGCAATTGCAATTGATAGCGGTATAAGGGAAGGCCTTCGACCTGCTGAAAGACCTGTGTCAGATAAACCGGGGACCCACGAACCTCCGCGGCAATGTCACCCAAAGTCCAACGCCGCCCCAGATCGCTCGCCAGCACCAGCTTCACACGATCCACCAGACGCTGCCGGCCATAGCTGGCGCCTGCGGCGCGCGTCGTACGTGGCCCGAGCGACCGCTGCACGAGCGTCAAAGCCAGGGTCTCTGCCTCCAGAGGTTCGGCAGTCTTCTCCCGCAGGCTGTGCCGGAGCAGCGCCACCAGCGCTTGAGTCCGAGTGTCAATTCTGAGACGGCGCTGTCGAAATGCCACTCTTGGCCCATCCTGAAGCAGAGCGGGCGGCGCGAGCTCATGCAGTTGCGACTCTTCGATGCCCAACGTCAGACTGGCATCGCCACCGGACACCGGGTGGCTGATCCGGTAGCCTTCCATCGCGTTGAAAAAAAGTACCTGGTTCGCTTCGGCGACGGCCTGGTCTTCTCCGACATGTCGGACGTAGACGCCGCGGTAAGCGAACACAAGTTGAGTGGAAAGACTGCACTCTTCTGGACTTTGATAACGACAGGTTCCGCGGCAGTACGTGTCCCGTATGGTAACGGTCGGAGATTTCAGGAGAGAGTGAACATCAAACTCCAACAGATGTCTGTTTTCGTCCTTGACGCTCACGACTGCCCCCTCGGCCGATACCAAAGCATAGCATCGGAAAATGTGCGCGCTATTTCTGTTTTGTGCTTGACTGGGGTCCCGTGGGAGTCCCTGGACACAAAACTCGCCCACTACCAATTCTGCTACGGCAGAATGCCGTAAACATCCAACTCGGATTGCGTTCCTAGATAGACTCTCCCGTCGGCTACCGTGGGCACGACAAACTTTACTGCCGGGCCGGCTGTGTTTGCCGAATTCTTGCTGCTGTCGAAGATCTGACGAGAAACATTGGCCGCATCATAAGCGCGCAATATCGCCGCACCCGCGGTTTGGAATTTGCTGGTAAATACTGCCCAGACAATTCCGTTCGCGCTTCCATTGGCGGAAACCGCTGGAGTGGGCGCGGGATAAAGACTGGTTTGCGTGTCCTCGGAGACGGGAGTGGCTGAAAGCAGCGACCCGTGGAGGCGATAGGCTCTCAGGTAATCCTGGTCGCCCCAGTAATAGACCTGGTTTTGGTAATACGCGGGCGATCCCCACACCTTGCCGATCGCCATCGTTTCGAGTACCTGGGTGTCGCCATTCGCGTTGAAATCACCCATGTTGTCGCGGTTGAGCAGGTAGATGTTTCCTTGTTTGCCCACGCAGGTCAGCAGGTGAACGGGCGCTTGCGGCTGATCGGGCAGGGCCAGGCAGCCACCGGATCCCATATCGAGGTCGTTCTGATTGAGGTAGTCCTGGTCGGAAGGGGTGAAATAATCGATGACGCTCAGAACGTTGTCGGTGGTACTGAGTTTCACGATCGTGTCGGCGTAGTCGAGGCCATTGTTGTCGGCGTCAAACCATCCGTTTCCGGTGGCGAAATAAATGTTGTCTTCGGCATCGGCGACGAGTCCATTGCCGCTTTGCCAGATGCCAGCAGCAGACCCATTGGGCGAAGTGTTGAACGCGCT
The DNA here is from genome assembly GCA_963715875.1 of uncultured Acidobacteriaceae bacterium. Lineage (GTDB taxonomy): Bacteria > Acidobacteriota > Terriglobia > Terriglobales > Acidobacteriaceae > Sulfotelmatobacter. The sequence continues at coordinate 1,378,452 of OY970281.1, forward strand.
GACCTGGGCCAAAGTTGATTCGTCGTAGCCGAGCACCCATCCGTGATAGGGATGCTTGTCGCACAGCGAACTGAAGGCGAGGTAGACAACGCCATTCAACAGCAGAATCCCGGGACGGCTGTTTTCGAGCAAATTATCAAAAGCTACGCTGCCGGTGCCGTAACTGCCCTCTCCGATGCCCGGCACGGAAGCTTGAATCAGCACAGGACTGCCGGAAACTTCATCACCGGTGGTGATATTGAGGATGTGCAGGCGCTGCACGTAACTGCCATTTTCTTCTGTGCGCACCACCACAAACAGCTCTTTGGCGACGGGGTCGATTACGGGCGTGCCGGTGATGCCAACCTCGACGCCAATGTTGGAGTCGCAGCCATTGTCATTTACGGCCGCGGCGGGAACCGTCGTTATGCCGGCGGCAGGGTCGATGAAGCTCGTCTGCCACAGAGGGGTCGTGGGCGAATTATTGGAGTCGAACGCGTACACGCTATCGTTTTCGGTGGCGACGTAGATGACGTTGTGTGTCCCCTGGCCGGGGATGGAAACGTCCGGAACATAAAGGGGCTGCGCGTAGGTGTAGCCATCGAGCGCGTAGGAGAAAAGTTTTCCGAACTGGGTGTCGTTGACGTTGCCGGTGGTGAGAACCACTTCGTTCAGGTTTTGCCCGGTGCGGCCATTGTCGCTGTGATTGGTGAATATGCCGGGGAAGGCAGTCGCGATGACGCGCGCGATTCCGCTCTCGGATTGATTAGCGGTGCTCGTCGCTTTCACGGTGTGGCCGCCAGCTTTCGTGGGCGGCGTATAAAGTCCCGCGGTCGTTATCTTGCCCACGGTGGAGTTGCCACCGGTGATGCCATCGACCGCCCAGGTGACGTCGCTGGACTCTACTCCGCTGATGTCGGCTGTGAACTGCACTGTCTCGGTAGAAGTCGCGGAGGAGAAGGCCGGAGAGACGGTGACGGTCGTAGTCGGAGACGTGCCGGTGCCCGTCAGGGTTACGGTTTGAAGATTGGAAGTGTCGGTGTCGCTCACCGTGATGTAACCGGTGCGAGTTCCGGTTGCGCCGGGCGTGAACCTGACGGTGATGATGCAGTTCGCCGAGGGTGCGAGAGAACTGCCGCAGGTGTTGGTTTGGGCGAAATCCCCACTGGCGATCAGGCCGATAATCTCGAGCGGGCTAGCGCCCTTGTTGGAGAGTGTGACCTTTTGGGGGGTGCTGGTAGTCCAGAGGTTTTGACTGCCGAAAGTTAGGGTGGTGGAGGAAAGGGAAGCAGTGCCGGAGGAAGCTGTCCCAGTCAGGAGGATGCTCTGCGGCGTGTTGCCATGGGAATTGATGGTGATGGCGCCTCCGACAGGACCTCCAGTAGTGGGAGAAAAGATGACGCTGATGGTGCAGCTCTTAGCCGCCGCCAGTTTCGTGCCGCACGTATTGGTCTGCGAATAGTTGGCGGTAGCAGTGATGCCGGTGATGGTGAGCGCGGTAGTGCCCTGATTAGTGAAGGTGACAGATTGCGCGGCGCTGCTGGTGCCAACCGACTGGGCGGCGAAGGCCAGAGAGTCGGGCGAAAGGCCGATGATCGGGGCGGTCGCGGTGCCTGTCAGCGTGACTTTCTGCGGGCTGCCCGGGGCATTGTCCTGGATCGAAACTGAATGGCTGACGGTGCCGGCTGTTAACGGCTGGAAGACGACGCCAAAGTCGCAACTGGCGCCGGCGGCAACGGTGGTGCATCCATCGTTGAATACTGGATACGTGCTGCCCGCGTTAATCGATGTAACGTCGAGGTCGGCATTGCCCGTGTTGGTGATGGTCACGATCTGGACGGCGGTGGTCTCTCCGGCTTCGATGGTGCCGAAGTTAAGCGAGGTAGCCGAAAGTGTGACGATGGGTCCTGAGTCAGGCTTTTGGGCGGTGGCGACGGGCGCGATGACCATCAAAAGGAGGAACGAAAAGAAGGCTAGCGGAAGATGCTTGTTCATGGTCGCTCACTTTCCGGTTTGCGCTGGCAGCACGGTATGTCTGGCCTCGAATGTCGCGCATTGACACTGTTTGGGAGGGGGGAATGCCCAGCTTAGTATCGCCGCTTCGGCCATCGTCCAGTGACGTTCGCCTGTTGCGGCGTGGGGATAATAACACAGACGGGCGGCTGAGGAGCGGCTGACCGTAGGAACCGGCGACGGCCGCGAAACAAATCAACTCGGCTCATCCGGACGATTCCTGGAAGAAAGTGGAATAGTGGAGCGACGCTAGCCCGCGAACTTATCTGTCGCCGCGACCAGGGCGCGGCTGTTAGGTGGATCGAATGCGCTGTGGCCGCTGTCTGGCGTGATGATGAGGTCGGCCTCCGGCCACGCACGGTGGAGCGCCCACGCGCTTTCGATGGGGCAAACCACGTCGTAACGTCCCTGTACAATCACCCCGGGAATATGGCGGATGCGTGAGGCGTTCCTCAATAACTGGTCGTCGGTTTCGAAAAATCCTTTATTGAAAAAGTAGTGGACCTCGATGCGCGCGAAGGCCAGCGCGAACTCATCCTCTTCGTAGTGTCCAGCGAAGTCCGCATCGGGCAGCAGCTTGGAAGTGGCTCCTTCCCACCCACTCCAAATCTTTGCGGCCGCGAGTTGCACCGCATGATCGGTGCTGGTAAGGCGGCGGTAGTAGGCGGAAAGCATATCTTTGCGCTCGGCCTCGGGGATGTGGGCGAGGTAGGGCTCCCAGGCATCGGGATAAATCACCGAAGCGCCGCGCTGATAGAACCAGTCGATTTCCTGCTTGCGCAGAAGGAAGATGCCGCGCAAGACCAGTTCGGTCACGCGATCAGGATGCGTCTGGGCATAGGCGAGGGCCAGCGTGGAGCCCCACGATCCGCCAAATACCTGCCAGCGCTGAATGCCCAGGTGCTCACGGATTTTCTCGGTGTCGGCGACGAGATCCCACGTTGTGTTCGCTTCCAGAGATGCGTAGGGCGTGCTCTTGCCGCAGCCGCGCTGGTCGTAATTCACAATCCGATATTTTCCTGGATGAAAGAAGCGGCGCTGTTTGGGATCGGACCCGCCGCCCGGACCGCCGTGCAGAAAAATCACCGGCTTGCCCGCGGGATTACCGCTCTCCTCGAAATAGATCTCGTGGACGGGTGAGACTTTCAGTTTGCCCGTGTTGTAGGGCTCGATGGGCGGATAGAGCCAGGTTACGGGATCTTTCATCGGGGATGCGGGCAGAGTTTGGTTGGTCATCGTGGGCAAGTATACCTCTTCGCTTCAGGAATGTGCGGGCTCTGAACGCCTGCTCTCAGTTCGCGCGCAGGCAGGGTAATTCCCCAAGTTTAACTGCTGTGACATAAGTCACATCTGCGGCCTGCGGCTTTTCGTAGGCTTGTGGTGGGGGTTCTAACCAGTGCCAGCAGCGCAGCCATTTCAAAGCTTGGACCGGGTCTCGGACCTGCAGGCTGAGCAGCAAGTAGGAGTCTCCTCAGGGCCTGATTCTGAGGCGGTCAACGAACATCTTCGTCCGGTGCGAAAGAAACTGGTTCGTCGCACGGGCCGGGAATATTCACAAACTCTGCGCCTCAGCGTGCAGCTCTCATTCCTCGCCCTGAATCTGTGGATCGGAACAAAATTCTTTCTTTGGGTGCGATGGGCAGAGAGCGCCGGTCAGAGGCCGATCGCACAGCGGCCTGCTGGCGTCGAAGGCTGGCTGCCGATCCAGGGACTGATGCAGTTCAAGTTTGCGCTGGCTACGGGCGAACTGCCGCGCGTTCATCCCGCAGGCTTCTTTCTCTTCGTGGCTTTTGTGGCCATCTCATTCCTGTTGCGAAAGTCTTTCTGCGGCTGGCTGTGCCCGGTGGGAACGCTGTCGGAATATTTGTGGAAGATGGGGCGTCACGTTTTTGGGCGCAACTTCCATCTGCCACGCTGGCTCGATCTGCCGCTGCGAGGGCTGAAATATCTGCTGCTCGCCTTCTTCGCTTACGCCGTGGTGAGCATGTCAGCCGGGGCCGTGGCAGAGTTTCTGGGCAGCCCGTATGGCTTGATTGTGGATGTTCGCATGCTGAATTTCTTCCGCTACCTCGGAGGCACGGCGGCGTTTGTCGTGCTCGGGCTGGCGGTGGCGTCCATCTTTGTGCAGAACTTCTGGTGCCGCTATCTCTGTCCATATGGCGCGCTGATGGGGATGCTGGCGTTTTTTAGTCCGCTGCGCATTGCGCGCAACGAGGATGCATGCATCGATTGCGCAAAATGTGCCAAGGCATGCCCCGCGGCTCTGCCCGTGGATCAACTGATGCAGATTCGCTCGGCAGAGTGCATGGCTTGCCTCGAGTGCGTTGCCGTTTGCCCGGCACAAGATGCGCTGGTGGTGGCCGCGGGGCCACCGATCGTTGCTGTGCGCGGGTTTCGGCGCGCGATTCCGGTCTGGAGCCTGGCTGCCGGCGCCGCCATCATTTTCTTTGGGATTGTCGGGTACGCCAAACTGAGTGGGCACTGGGAAACGCGCATTCCCGATCAGGTCTACTTTCAGCTAGTGCCGGCGGCGAGCGATCAGCTGCACCCCTAGGCCAAGTCAGAAGTCAGAAGTCAAAATGCAGAAGTAAGAACCGTATTGCTTTTACTTCTGCATTTTGACTTCTGACTTCTGCATTCTGGTTCGGACTAAACTGGATAACACGATGACTGACGACCGAGGGCGTCTAGTAATTCTCAGCGGGCCGTCTTGTGTGGGGAAGAGTCCGCTGCATAAGGCGCTGGGCAAGTTCCATCCGGAGTTGAGCGCGTGCCTGCATAAGGTGGCGATGTACAACAGCCGCGATCCGCGTCCCGGCGAAATTGATGGCGTGGACTACCATTTTCGGACGCGGGCGCAGATTGAATCGTTGCGCGCGAACCCGCGCTACGCCGTGATGGAGGCGCGCCGCGACCTGCAGGCGCTGGATGTTGAAGAACTCGAATCTTTGCTGTTGCGGGGCGATGTTCTCTATGAGGGGTATCCATTCATTGGGCGGGCGTTACAATCGCATCCTCGCCTTACCGGCGTAAACCGGCTCAGCATTTTCCTGTCTCCACTTTCGAAAGAAGAGATCGTGTACTTGAAGGCGCCGGAGCGAAATGTGTCGCTGCCGGACCTCCTCACCGACATCATGCGGCGCAAGTTGCTGCGGCGGACGCGGAAGCAAAAAGGGGAACTCTCGGCGGCCGACCTGCAAGACATTGAGGCTCGTGCTTCGGGCGCATTCCGCGAATTGCAGATGGCGCAGCATTTTCAGTATGTGATTCCGAATCATGACGGCGAGGACTCCGATCATTGGGAGGCGTTTTACTATTTGATCGGGGACGCCCGCAAGGCTCTCGACGCTTTCGCTGGCTTGCTGCAGGGGCAGGTCGCGCCGGGCGTGGAGACGTGGGACGAGGGACTGCTGCCGCCCGAAGTCTGAAATGTTAGCTTCCGTTGGACAGCCTTCAATAGCGGCTATTTAACGTATTTAGGTCCCTCCGGTGTGTCCCACGGGTGATACTGCAGCGAGAAGCGGACGCGGTCCGCAATCGGAGGATGATCGTAGGACCAGAACACCAGCAGCGGGTTGGGCGTTGGAAAGTCGTAACTTTTCTCGCCGAGCTTTTGAAACGACGAGGCCGCGACCTCATTGTTGTTCGGGAAAAGGCCGTGCGTGACTTCGAGTCCGTAGACATCGGCCTGGTGTTCGACGTGGCGGCTGAAGGTGTTACCGATGGGTTCGCCCACGAGCATCAGCAGCGCAAGCGCAAGCATGAGCACGGGCAGTGCGGCCAGGTCGTTGAGGCCGCGAACGTGCCACTGCTCCCCCCAGCGCGCCAGCAGCGCGAGGACGAGTAAACGTCCCACCCAGAATCCGACTAGAGACATGACCGCGAAGAAGGCGAGCCCCTTGTAAACGTGGTTCAAAACGTAGTGACCCATTTCGTGGCCGAAGACGAAAAGAGTTTCAGGGACGGTCAGGTCGCGCGAGGTATTGTCCCAGACGACGACACGCTTGGTGGCGCCGATGCCGGTGACGTAGGCGTTGTAGGTGGTGTATTTTTCGCTCGCCTTCATCTCGAACATACGGTCGCGAGGAATGATCAGCCCGCCACGTTGGCAGACCTTTTCGATCTCGGTGACAAGTTGCGGCTGAGTCTTTTCCAGCGGCTCGAAAGTGTTGAACATAGGATCGAGAATGACCGGGGCAACAAAGACCAGCAAAACGATGAACGGCAGCGTCAGCAGCCAGAAGTAGAACCACCAGCGCTGCGGGCTTTTGCGGATGATCCAGAAAAGCGCGAAGACCGCGGGTACGGTGATCACCAGCATCACGGCTTGACCTTTGCACCAGTCGGCGGCCCATGATCCCCAGCCTTGGACCGAGAGCCCGTAGGCGAGGGAGATGTGATGGCGGTAGATGTCGATGGGGAGCGCAATGACAGCGATGAGAAGCGTGAGCAGCGGCACGAAGATCAAAGCCTGCAGAAACCGATTCCCGCTGGCCCGTTCGGCAAGATCGCGGAACGCAGGAGCGACGCGGAGTTTGAGCAGTATCCACAAAACCACAATTCCGAAAACCATGCCGAAGAGGTAAAGTCCGGTGCGAATGGTGTAGAGCGCTTCGGCTTTGGCCAGTTTGTCGGCAGGCAGAGTGTAGGCGGTGACGTGGAGTGGTTGCGGCTGGGAAGTTTGCGATTTCGCAACGCCGGGCGCTTGCTGCTGAGATTGCGCCAGGGCGAGCGGGAATGACGCGCCGATCAAGAATAAAACCAGCGGGAATAAAACCAGCCATGATGCGGTTGATCTCAACGGGGACTCCTTCTTGGATCCTGCAATTAAATGATAGCTTCTGATCCCTTCATTTGACATGACAGGTTCGGCGAAATCGCTTGACTGGTGAACGGTACAATCGAACCTGCAATACTGATTTCCCCGACCAGGGACTGACACCAGGAGGCGACATGGAATTTGTGATGTTTGAAAATGTGGACGGAATGGAAGTCTTTGTGAATCCCGAACGCGTGATTTGGGTAAGAGAGTATCCCGGCGAGGTTACGGTGATCAGTTGCGGACACGACGATAAGTTCGCGGTACGTCTTGCGCCGGCGCAGGCGGTGGCCGCGTTGGGCCAGTCGGTCCGGTAAGCGCGCGCGAATCGTGGGCTGGCGGCTGGCCGCTCTGACCGCCAGAGTTTGTTACTGCCCGAGCAGTCCTTTCTTCAAACTTGCGTTGGGGGGCTTGGGACCGAGCCACACGGAAAACAGCATCTGACCGAAGGCTGGACCGGCGATGGTCAGCTTCTCCTTGCCGTTGAGGGCGAAAGTCGTGCCCGTGCCGGGAAGATAAGTAAAGATCATTTCGTCGCCTTCCTTGACGGGTTCAAGCGCGGCGAAGAGGCGGTCGATGTCAGGCCGCAGCGTTTTTTTGGCATCCGGCGTGTTGTCGCTGAACGACTCTTCGAAGCCATCTGAAATCTGGTTCTTGGTTACGCCGCGCACAAAATGCATGACGATCCGCCGCGGTTCGTCGGCCTTGATGATGGCGTTGGCATCCGACGATTTCTGCGGCAAATAAAGCCCCGCGACATAAACCTTCACCATGTACTTGGTGCGTAATCCCAAGCCGTTGAGTAGCAGGGTCGTGCTACCGGCCTGCACGGTGTCCGGCAAAGTTACTCCGGCGAGGCTGGCGCCGAGCAGGCTGAAGATCGAAACCAGCGCCAGCACGGTTACTGCCAGCGACATTGCGGTCTTGCGCGTAGGATCCATCATGGTGGGTCTCCCGGTGAGGATTGGTTACGGAACGCTAAACGGAGCAGGAATTTCCGTTCGCGGACAACGATAACTCCACCGCAACTGCTTTGTCGGTGCGTAAAGTCACGCGAGCGGGTGATGGCGAATAGACGCGCTCACCAGAGAGGAGCTACCGGTTCTTCCGTGAAGACCGGATGCGGGCCGTTCGAGTTCGACAAGTGGAGCGCTGCCAGGAATGGTTTGGCTGCGGGATCGTAGGTGACGGTGATGCTTCCGCCGTTTCCGGCCGGGCCATCGGAGCCATCGTGGCCGCTCAATCCGTCTCGGCCGCTGCTCCCGCTGGGCGATCCCATACCGCCTGAGCCACCGAGTCCACCACGTCCGCCTTTTCCTCCGGAGCCGCCGGGACCGCCGTCGGCGTTCACCGCCAGCGAACCGCCCTGTGGATCAACCAGGTAAAACTTTGTATGCTTCTCCGCGGACACACTGATCTGCAGCAGCGGGTGGCTGCCGGATCGTAGCGCGATTCGAACTTGCACTGGCGGCGCGTCGCCTCCGCGCCCGCCATCTTCGCCATTCGAGCCATCGGTGCCATCCGTGCCGTTGCCACCGGGCGATGGATTGTTCGGATCCATGGAGCCTGTGCTGCCGCTAGTGCCGTCCATTCCATCCAGACCATTTACGCCGCTAAAGCCTCTCCTGCCGGAAAAACTTGCGGCATATTTGATGTCATACCGCAAAGGCACGTCGAGTTCGGCGCGGAGGTCGGGATGGCTGGGGACGGTGATCGTGACGTGTCCTTCCTTGCCGTCGCTGATTCTGGGATCTTTAGGCAGGGAGAGGATGCCTTTCTGATTTGCGGACACGACCGTCCCAGTCACGGTGAGATCTTTCCACATGACCTTGCCGTGACCTTGGCCTTCCGTCTGTAGGACTTTGCCGTCCGGCTCGGTGAAAACAACGACGAGCGGGGATTTTTGTCCTGGGGCAATCGCCGGACCTTTGGGCAGGCTGGCCTGGATGGAGGCGACTGGCGTACGGTCGAGGTACACCTTCCATCCCATCTTGACTTTCACGGCGGTGCATCCACTCAGCGCGAAAAGCGAAGCCGCCAAGATGCAGGCTGCCCATTTTGTGCGCGGCAAATGCGGAATGCTGATTTCAGCTGTGTGAGCATTTCGCTTCCTGGCAGGTAAGAGATGGGTGAAGAGCATTTCTAAGATTGGCGAAGAATTCAGAGACCCGGACTTGCTCATGATTGGCCTCGATTGCGATTTCTGCATTGTGCATTCGTGACGTTATGCAGAGGCTGCTGGCGCGCAACGCTCTGATGAATCAAACCCGATCGCAACCTCCATGTTGTGTCATGCCGGTCATTTCGCAAGTAAAGTTTGGTGAAGATTGTCCAAAATATTTGTAACGAACTGGCTGGCGGAGCCGACGTGGGATACCAGCTTGGAGGCTGGATCGTTCTTCGAATTTGCGGAGCAGGCACGCGCCGGTGACCCGCATCACTGAAAATCTAGCAGTTCAGGTTCACAATACCCGGTTGCGAAGGTACCTAAACTAAGCCATTTTCCAGCGCAGTTTAAGAAAGGATAGGCAATGAGGAAAGCGATTCCGATTGTGGTTTGCGTTCTAATGCTTTGGCCGGGAATTTCTCTCGCGGGAGGAGAGCGCTTCACCGGCAATTGGCGAACGAAACTCACCTGTCCGGCAAAAGGAAATACAGAAGGCTACACCTGGGAGTTTCCCAGCGTCGTTCAGGACGGCAACTTTCACGGGGAGCACGGTACGGCCGGGGAACCGGGATATTTGCTGATCGAAGGCAAGATCAAGGAAGACGGCAGCGCCAAGTTGTCGGCCACAGGAATCGTTGCCTCCCGAAAATATGCGCGAGGAGTCCTTACGCACAAAGGCGAGGAATATAGCTACGACATCAAGGCACAATTCGGGGAGACCGAGGGCAGCGGCACCAGGAACACGGGACTCGGTGTCGTTGGTCGCCCCTGCGCCTTCGAATTCACAAAGGAGCCAGCCGCGAGCCAAGCGGGACACTAGCTCAAACTGTTTGAACTATCCCGAGAATCCTTTGCCCTCGAAATGATCTGGGATGAGGCTATAATTGCCGGACGCAAATGGCTCTCACCCCAGGCACAAAACTCGGACCTTATGAAATCCAATCGCCGCTGGGCGCGGGGGGCATGGGAGAGGTGTATCGCGCGCGCGATACCCGCTTGGACCGCACCGTCGCGATAAAAGTTCTGGCTTCGCATCTCTCTTCTTCGCCCGAACTAAAGCAGCGCATGGAGCGCGAGGGGCGGGCGATTTCTTCTCTGAACCATCCCCACATCTGCCAGTTGTACGACATTGGCTCGCAGGATGGCACCGATTACCTGGTGATGGAGTTTCTGGAGGGTGAAAGTCTGGCGGAGAGGCTGCGCCGGGGCCCGTTGCCCCTGCCAGAAATTTTGAAAATCGGAATCGCCGTGGCCGAGGCACTGGCGGTCGCGCATCGCAGCGGCATTGTGCACCGCGACCTGAAGCCGGGGAACATCATGCTGACCCATGCGGGCGCGAAGCTGATGGATTTCGGGCTGGCGAAACCCTTAGGAGCGCAGCCTGCAGCCTCGGGATCGGCGTCTGCACCATCGTTTACCGCAGCGGCGACGTTGAGCGGGCCGAGTCCGTTATCGCCGCTGACCACGGCGGGCAGCATCATAGGGACAATTCAGTACATGGCGCCGGAGCAGATCGAAGGGAAAGAAGCGGACGCCCGCTCCGACATTTTTGCGTTTGGGGCAGTGCTGTATGAGATGGTCACAGGGAGGAGGCCGTTTTCTGGCAAGAGCCAGATTTCGCTGGCATCGTCGATTCTGGAAAAAGATCCCGACCCCGTCAGCACGACGAATCCCAACGTCTCACCGGCGTTTGAGCACGTGCTGACAACCTGTTTGCAGAAAACTCCGGATGACCGCTTTCAATCCGCGCATGACATCAAGATCGAACTGCAGTGGATCGCGGCGGACAAAACTGCGGTTGCTGCGCCGACGAAAGAGACGGCGCCGGCAACGTCTATAAAACAACGGGTTGGCTGGGCTGTGGCACTCGCCCTCGCACTGGCGCTGGGAGTGGCCGCAGGAGTGTTTTTCCACGGCCCTGTCCATGCTATCCAGGCGATCCGCACTGTCATCGATCCTCCTGCAAAAACCACGATCAATCTGGTCGGGGATTCCGCCGGGCCACCGGTGCTGTCGCCCGACGGTTCCTCCATCGCCTTCACGGCGACCGGCTCGGATGCCAAGACTATGCTCTGGGTGCGTCCGATGAATTTGCTGGACGCGCGTATGCTGCCGGGGACCGAGAATGCGATCTTCCCCTTCTGGTCGCCCGACAGCCGCTCGCTCGGGTTTTTTGCGGACGGCAAGCTGAAAACAACCGACCTCAACGGCGGCTCGGCGCAGGTGGTTGCCGACGCTCCCTTCGGCCGCGGTGGCGCGTGGGGTCCGAGCGGAGACATCGTGTTTTCGCCGCTGACGCAATCGGTCTTGATGCGCGTCAAGGCCAGCGGGGGAACTCCCGTTCCCATCAGCAAGATGGACACCGCCCGGCACACTTCGCATCGCTGGCCATTTTTCCTTCCCGATGGTGAACACTTTCTTTACGTGGCGATTAACCACGACCCTGCCAAAGCGGCGACTGACGCCGTGTATTATGCCTCGCTGGACGGGCGCGACAATCGAGAACTCTTGCGCACGCAATCCAACGCCGTTTATGGCGGCGGTTATCTCTTGTTCGCGCGCGGCGACCAATTGCTGGCACAGGCGTTCAATCCCGCCAACGGAACACTGAGCGGCGATCCTCAGAGCCTGGCCAAGGGAGTGGCGAACGATATTGCCACCTGGCATATGGACGCCTCGGCATCGGACGATGGCTTGCTGGTCTTCGCCAGCGGTGGCAGCGGAGACTGGCAGTTGCTGTGGGTTGATCGTAGCGGCAAGCAGATCAGCACCGTAACCGACAAGCTTACGAACCTGCAGGATTCGCGTATCTCCCCGCAAGGCGACCGCATCGCTCTACAGATTGATAACGGCATGAACGACATCTGGGTGCTCGATGTGGCGCGAGGCATCAAAACGCGTTTAACCTTCGGTCCAGTTTCCGATACCCATCCGGTTTGGTCGCCCGATGGCAAGTGGATCGCCTACGCGTCCGATCGAGAGGGCTTTTCGACCCTCCACCGCAAGCGCTCCGACGGCAGTGGCGCGGAAGAACTGTTGATCAAGGAAACCGAACTCCACCTGCCCACCGATTGGTCTCCGGACGGGAAATATTTGCTCTATGGGCGAGGCACCTCGCTGGGCGATGCGGCGCTCTGGGCCGTGCCTCTGGAGGGAGAGCGCAAATCGTGGCAAATCGTACCACACGGTTTCGCGGGGAATCTTTCTCCGGACGGCCACTGGCTCGCTTACGGCTCGCTTGAATCCGGTGCACCAGAAGTGTATGTGGTGCCCTTTCGTGGGGGGCAGGGAAAGTGGCAGGTCTCGGCTCATGGAGGACAGTTGCCGCACTGGAGCAAGGACGGGAAGGAACTTTTTTACATGGATACGACCTACACTCTTCTCGTAGTGCCAGTTAAGGATGTGGGTGGCGCCTTACAGTTCGGCGCAGCTCAGACGGTGGTGAGCAATTGGTCCGCTCCGAGTGTCTTTTACGATATCTCTCCCGACGGCAAGAAAATCCTGCTTCCCAGAGTTTCGCAGCAAGTCAGCCAATCGGTCACGGTGGTGACGAATTTTACGGCGGGATTGAAGAAGTAAGCTGGAAATCCGGGCTGTCACCCGGAGACACAAATTGTCATGCCCAGCGCTGCATTGTCCCGAGTGAATCATTGTCATCCCTAGCTACGCTCGAGATGACAAGGTCGATTACGCCCGCAGCATGTTCCTCGCGATGAAGAAGACGTTGGCCGGGCGCTCGCCCAGCCGGCGCATGAAGTAGGGATACCACTCGCTGCCGAATGGCACGTAGACACGCACGCGCCAGCCTTTCTTCACCAGGTCCTGCTGCAGATCGCGGCGGATCCCGTAGAGCATCTGGAACTCGAAGGCATCCGGGGGGATTCTTTCTTTGGTGGCGAAAGCCTCGGCTTCGCGAATGATGTTTTCGTCGTGCGTCGCCATGCCGTGATAAGTGCCGCTCTTCATCAGAGTCTTCATCAGCTTGATGTAGTTGGCGTCAACGTCGGCCTTGGCTTCGAAGGCAATCTCCGCCGATTCCTTGTATGCGCCTTTGCAAAGGCGGATGCGAATCCCCTCGCTCAGCAATTTTTCGACATCACTTTCGGAGCGCTTGAGGTAGGCCTGAATCACGGTGCCAACCGAGCTGCCGCATCCCGGCATGCGGTGCAGTTCGTGGACGAAATCGAGCGTGCGCTGGGTGTAGGGCGATCCCTCCATGTCGACGCGGACAAAGCCGGGAGGGTTCATGGATGCGGCCTTGGCGACCAGCCCGCTGACGATTTCCCGCGCCAGTGTTTCATCCACATCAAGTCCCATGTGAGTGAGCTTGAGGCTGATATTGGCGTTGAGATGGTTGGCGGCGATGGCGTCGAGAATCTGCTGATAGAGCTGCGAGCTGTGGCGGGCCTCGTCCGGATTGGTGACGTTCTCGCCAAGGTTGTCGATGCTCACGCTCATGCCGATGCGGTTGACGGCCTGCGTAGCGCGGACGGCGTCGGCAATCTCGGTTCCGGCAACGAAGCGTCCGGAGACGCGGCGGCCCAGCGATGAACGCTCGGCAAAATGGCGCAATCTTTTATTTTCAGAAAGATGAACGAAAAAAGCTCTTAACATTCCGCACCTGAGGGTCTGTCTGCCAAGACAGATTGGTTCATGAAGACCACAGAAAGTTGTATCACACTGCGGGGCTACCTCAGGTAGGACGGTGATCACAGCGGAATTGTGATACGGGCGGATGCGTTAGACGACGGGATTCCGACGATCCTAAAGGCTGAATTTCAATTCCACAATTTCGTGAGTTTCGTGCGCCGCGGCTTCCCACCTCCACTGGTTCAACGCATTTCGCGCCGCCTGAATAAAAAGTGGATGGCCGCCCTTGAATTCAACGCTTTTTACCAGACCATTCGGCGCCACCAATACGTCGGCCTTCACCGTGCCCTCGATAGCCATGGACCGTGCTACTGCGGAGTATTGCGGCGCCACCCTGGCCAAGACCTTGCGGGGCGTCGCGGCGACATCCTGGGCAGGAGCGTGGCTGGGCGCGAAGGTGATAACAGACAGAACAACAAGCACGGCTAGCGCTATGCGGTTCTTCATGTGGATTCTTGGTGCTGCTAAGAATAAGAGAGATTCTTGCGGCGCCGAAGATTACTTCCGTAATGGAGGCAGGCAACGTTTTTAGGAGGCGTGTTCTTCGAGAAACTTTTCGACCTCGATGGCGGCCATGCAGCCAGTACCGGCGGCGGTGATGGCCTGGCGGTAGCGGCGATCCTGCACGTCGCCGCAGGCGTAAACGCCGTGCACGCGGGTGTGCACATAATTATGAGTTTTGAGATAGCCGTCGGCGTCGGTATCGAGTTGGCCATGGAACATCCTGGCGTTGGGCTCGTGGCCGATTCCGAGAAACAGAGCGCTGGTGGGGAAGTCCCGCACCTCGCCGGTTTTTACATCGCGCAGCTTAAGGCCGGTGACTTCCTGCTTCGCGTGGTCATAAACATCTTCCACGACGGTATTCGGCAGGAAAACGATCTTCGGATTATGCTGGGCGCGCTCGAGCATGATTTTCGAGGCGCGAAAGTTTTCGCGGCGATGAATCAGCGTGACCTTGGTGGCGAAGCGGGTGAGGAAAGTCGCTTCCTCCATGGCGGAGTCGCCACCGCCGACCACCACGATTTCCTTTCCCGAGAAAAAGAAGCCGTCACAAGTGGCGCACGATGAGACGCCGTGGCCGATGAGTTTCTGCTCGTTGGGCAAGCCCAGCCAGCGCGCGGAAGCGCCGCTGGCGATGATGAGCGCCTGCGTGTGCACCTGATGCACGCCGAGATGAAGCAGAAAAGGCCGCTTGCTGAGGTCGACGCTGGTGAGATGTGCCAGGCGATATTCCGCGCCGAAACGCTCCGCCTGCTTGCGCATGTTCTCGACCAGTTGCGGCCCCATGATTCCTTCCGGGAAGCCGGGAAAATTTTCCACCAGCGTGGTGAGCGAAAGCTGGCCGCCGGGTTCGTGGCCTTCGACGACCAGAGGCTTCAGGTTGGCGCGGGCCGAGTACAGGGCGGCAGTGTGTCCGGAGCAGCCGGAACCGATGATGACTACGTTGCGGGTTTCGCTCATGATTGGTTAGCCCTTAGATTGCGAATTTCAGATTTCGATGCACTACGGGCAAAAGTCAAAATCGTCAACGCAGAGGACGCAGAGGATTCTCTCATTTTTTCTCTGCGGGTTTCTCTGCCGGCTTCGTGGATTTGGGCTTTGCCGCCAGTTTCGGCGCCGCGCCCGGGATCTGGGACAGTTCCTCCGGCACAGTGTGCTTTACGCCGAGCAGGTTGCGGTAGTTGGCCAGAACTTCCGACGCGCTTCGGAACAACGGTTCGTAGGCGCTCTGGTCCGGCGGCGGGCCGTTTTCGGCGGCCAGGCAGCGAGCGAGTGCGATCGACGATTTACCGAATCGCTCGAGCCGTATGCGGCTGGCGGGAGTGTTGGCCGCCACCATATTTTCGGGACTGCTGATCGCCGAGGCGCTGTCTTCCATCGAGACCTGAATCAAGTCCTTGGGGTCGCGCACGTGCAGCACCAGGGTTTCAACCATGGTTTGCCCGTCATTGCTGAAGGAATATTGCACGCTGGAGAACAGCGCCTGCACGGCGAATTCGCGGCGGATGCGAACGTAGCTGGCGGTCGAGGGCTCATCGGACATTTGTGCGTTCTGTGCCGGTTTTAAGAAATTTGGAGACTCGCTCAGCGTTGACCGGCCGTGGGAGATTTCGAAGTCGGAGCCAAACAACGGTTGCTTAGGGACGCGCGCCAGCGCGGAGGCGATTTCTTTTTGCTCCTCCGCCGACGGCGTGCAAACGTTCAGCATGTTGACCTTGACTTGCGGTTGAGTCGAGGCGTCGGGAGCCTGCTGACACGCCGCAGGCCAAGCCGCCAGACAGATCATCAAAATCAGAATATGTTTTGGGAGCACGGCAGAATGATAACCCAGTTCCCAGTTCTCAGCTCTCAGCAATCCACGGCTTTAACTGAGCACGGGGAACTGAGAACTGAGAACTGGTTTCGATTAGAATTCAAGGATGGCGAATCTGACACTGGTTTACGGCATGCGGCTGCTGCCTTCTGAAGACGTGGCCGAAGTGGGGCATGCTTTGGTGAAGCTTACGAGCGGGCGCGAGGCCCACGTCACCATGCACGTGATTGAAGGCAGCAAAGACCAAATTGAAAAGCAATTGCGCACCAGCCTGGAAGCGTTCTTCGATCTGTATCCGGAGATTTAGGGGCGGTCTAGCTATTGAGTGTTAGGTCTTAGGGTTTTTCCGAACATCTAAGATCCAGGGCCGGTTTTGGACGGGGTATGATCTGAGCTTCAGATTGTGGCGATGACTTCCTATTCGAATTTGCGGGCGAGAATCCAGGCAGCCGGTTTGTGGCCGCAGGGGTGGGTTGCGCGCGGAGCGTACTATTCGCTCGCGCTCGCGATCGGACTCTTTGCCCTCGAACTGCTCTTGAAGCTATTCGCGCCCGCCTGGGGCAGCAGCATCGATGGATGGGTAAAGTTCCTGCTGTTCGACGCGGCGTTGCTTTTTTCCATTGTCGCTTTCCGCTGGCTGAAGCGAAGACTTCTGTGGCGCTTGCGCAACCGGCTCATCGTCACCTACGTGTTTATCGGCGTGATTCCCGCCGTGCTTCTGGTGGCGATGGCGCTGATCACGCTCTACGGTTTCGCCGGACAGTTTGCAATTTTCGTCGTGACTTCCGACATCAACGCCCAATTGCACAGAATGGAAGCTGTGAACGGGGCCGTAGCCAACGAACTGGCGGCACGCCTGGAGCGCGGCGACAATGCCGCCGCTGAGTCGCTGGCCGGACTGAGGAAGCGCGATGCCTCCTGGCGCCGCCGCCGCATGAGTGCCTGGTACGGCGATAAGGCGCTCTCGTTGGGGGATGAAGCCAAAGGGCCCGCGTTCTCGCTTCCCGCCTATGCCAAGGAGGACGGGCTGCACGACATCGCCCGCGACAATAGCGAACTGTATCTGCGCGTGGCTACTGTCCTTTCCGTGGGAGGCAAGAGCCTGACGGTCGCCAGCAGTGAACCTTTCGACAAGGAATTAGTGGGGAAGCTTGCGGCGGATATGGGCGAGATCACCGTTTCCGATGCGCCGCTCGCACTGGAGAAAGCAGGCGCGCCGAAGAATTCGCGGCGCACGACCGTCACTGTAGGTAAGCAAACGGATCAGGAAATCCATGTCACAGAAGATCGCGGCGGAAAGACCGTTGATTTGCAGCCTATTTTTACCGTGGGCTCGGTGCCGCCTCCTACCGGCAGCCTGGACCGCGAAGTTACGTTTCCCGCTCCTCTGGCAGTGTTGGATTGGAAGACCGGCGAGCGCGAGGAGACTGGAGCTCTGCTGCAGGTCAGAACCCGTCCGTCAGTGCTTTATGCACATCTGTCGGCGGTGCTGGGAGTGTTCGTACAAGGGCTGGAATACATTCTGCTGGCGATCCTCATCATCTTCGGGATCATCGAGTTGGTCGCCCTGATCATCGGCACCCGCATGACGCGCACGGTAACCGGGGCCGTGGCGCAACTCTATGATGCCACCAAGCACGTGGATCAAGGCGACTTCAGCCATCGCATTCCGGTGAAGTCCTCCGACCAGCTGGCGCAGCTTTCACTGTCGTTCAACTCGATGACGGAGTCGATCGAAAAGCTGATCCAGGAGCAGAAGGAAAAGCAGCGCATGGAAGGCGAGTTGGCAATTGCGCAGGAGGTGCAGGAGCAACTTTATCCGCGGGAAGTGACGCAACTGGAGTCGCTCGAGGTGCATGGTTTCTGTCGCCCCGCGCGCACCGTGAGCGGCGACTATTATGACTTTCTTACGGCCAGTTCCCACAAGCTGATCGTGGCCGTCGGCGATATCAGCGGGAAGGGAATTTCGGCGGCGCTGCTGATGGCGACGATTCACTCGGCGGTGCGCGCCTACAGCGTCGAGAGCCTGCCGCAGATGCGCGAACCGATTGCCGTGGGAGCAGTATCGGGCGCAGGTAGAGTGATGGCAGCGTGGCCGGAAGGCATCGAGATTTCTCCCGGAGCTTTGCTCGGCCTGCTCAACCATCAACTCTACGAGAGCACTCCGCCGGAGAAGTACGCCACGCTTTTTCTCGCAGTCTATGACGGACGAACTCACCGCCTGACCTACAGCAACGGTGGACACTTGCCGCCCATTCTGATCGGCGCAGACGGCACAGTGCGGCGTTTAGAAGCCGGAGGCACGGTGGTTGGCCTGTTTGACAACATGACTTACGACGAAGGCGCGGTGCAAATGCATCCCGGCGAAATCTTCCTCGCCTACAGCGACGGCATCACCGAGCCGGAGAACGAATTTGGCGAATTTGGCGAGCAGCGTCTGATCGATCTGGTGAGCGCGAACCGGCGCCTGCCGCTGGAGCAAATCACGCAGACAGTGACGGCGGCAGTGACGGACTGGATCGGCGACAACGAGCAGCCCGATGACATCACGCTGGTGCTGGCGCGGGCGCGGTAGACAGCCTCGATGCCTGCCAAAACGGAGTGCGGCTGTCACGGAGCGCGCCTGTCTTCCCGAGCGGAGCGAGGGACCTTGGTGTTCCTTGGAGCACCGACATCGGTCGCGCAGGCAAGAACCAAGATCCCTCGTTCCGCTCGGGATGACATTTCGAAACGGAGAACGTAAAACGGGCACCGCGAGGCGCAAGATTATTCAGATTTTCTGCTTCTTCCATTTCCCCTGCTTGAACAGAATCGCGCTGGCCACGGCCATGGAGCTTTCCGCGATCGCGATCGAAAAGAACACTCCATTGGAACGCATGTTCAGGTGAATCGAGAGCCAGTATGCCAACGGAATCTCGAATAGCCAAAATCCGAAGAAATTCACGATGGTGGGCGTAATCGTATCTCCCGCACCATTGAAGGCCTGCATCATCACCATAAAATAGGCGTAGCCAAGGTTGCCGTAGCTGATGATGCGCAGGCAGGTGGCGCCGAGACGTAATACCTCCGGATCGCTGGTGAATAAGCGAACAATGGGCTCGGAAAAGAAAATGAAAATGATTCCCACCAGGCCCAGGAAAATCACGTTGTAGATTCCGGTCCGCCACACCGCTTTCTCGGCGCGTTCGGGATGCCCCGCTCCCAGGTTCTGTCCCACCAGAGTTGCCGCCGCGTTGCTCAGGCCCCACGAGGGCAGGATCACAAAAACCACAATGCGGATTCCAATCGTGTATCCGGCGAGCGCGGCCGCACCGAAGATGCTCACGATGCGCACCAGTCCGATCCAACTGGTGTGGGCGATGGCGAATTGCAGGATGCCGGTCAGCGAAACGCGAATCAGCCGCAGGAACACATCCCATTGCACTCGAACCTGGCTGCGGAGAATCCGCAGGCGCTCGGTTCCGCGCATCAGGCGATAGAACTGGTAAAGCACGCCGATGCTGCGTCCAGTGAGCGTCGCCACAGCCGCGCCGGTCACGCCCAGGCGGGGAAACGGCCCCAATCCAAAAATCAGGCAGGGATCGAGTATGAGATTGATGATGTTCGAGACCCAGAGCAGGCGCATGGCAATCGCAGCATCGCCAGCGCCGCGGAAAATCGCGTTGTTCAGAAACAGCAGCAATACCGCAAAACTTCCGCCCAGGCAAACCCTGGTGTAGCCGCTGCCGGTGGCGATGATCTCTGGCGGTGCGCCCATCCAGCGCAACAGGTTCGGCGCCCAGATGCCGCAAGGGATGCCGATCGCGAGCGACGTGATCAGGCCGAGAAAGATCGCCTGCACTCCGGCCACGGCCGCGCCTTCAGGGTCTTTTTCTCCGATGCGCCGCGCCACCATGGCGGTGGTCGACAAACTCAGGCCCATGGCTACGGCGAATACCAGGCTCAACATCGATTCGGTGAGGCCGACGGTGGCTGTGGCATTCGCGCCTAGCCGGCCCACCCAGAAGATGTCGACCACCGCGAACAGCGATTCCAGCGCCATCTCGAGCACCATGGGCACTGCGAGCAGCAGGATGGCGCGGTTCAAACTGCCGGTAGTGTAGTCCTGATGCGAGCCGCGAACGGCTTCCACCAGCGACGCCCACAACGTGTGCTGCTGCCCTTTCTCAATAGCTGAGGATGCGGCTTCCATAGATACCTAGAACTTTCCACGCTACTCTTCCCGACAGACGGGCCGAGTGCGTCGATTACCAGAGACAAAACGAGATGTCCGCACGTGCGGACTCAGAGGATGGCGAAACTACCGCGGGTTAAGCGTTGACTTTTTCATGGCACGAACCTTTGGATGGAAGTGCAGGGATCCCACAATGAATCTCAGGGATTGTACTGCGAAGTGATGGCGTTCGACAAATTAAAATTTCCAGCGGCCATGCTCAGTCGCTACGGCAACGTACGAGTCGGCTCCGTCATCTCAAGAAAGCTGCTTCGCGACCAAGGAGCCGCTTGATGAAGTGCCGGCAATTTCTCAAAGCCGCGGCAATCTGCGGGGTCACCAGCACTCTGCCGGCGGCTGTTGGTCAGAAAAATCCATCTCAGCGCAGGAGAATGTCTCCATGAATCAGAATGGCACCGATCAGATTCCACTGACCTCGTCCGCGGGCACGCGAAAGGGGGAGATGCTCTACCGAGCGCTCGGAAGCACGGGCGAGCAGGTCTCGGCCATCGGCATAGGTGGCTTTCACATTGGGCACCCGGCCCTTAACGACGACAGCAGCATTCGCCTGATTCGTGCCGCCATCGATCGTGGCATTACGTTCATGGACAACAGTTGGGACTACAACGAGGGCCAGAGCGAGGTTCGTATGGGTAAGGCCCTGAAAGACGGCTACCGTCAAAAAGTATTTCTGATGACAAAGATCGATGGCCGCACCAAAGAAGTCGCTGAGCGGCAGATTGAAACTTGTCTCGAGCGCTTGCAGACTGACCGCATCGATCTGGTGCAACACCATGAAATCATTCGCTTCGACGATCCCGATCGCATCTTTGCCGAAGGGGGGGCCCAAGAGGCGGTAATCGCTGCCCGGAAAGCGGGCAAGATTCGCTATATCGGATTCACCGGGCACAAAGACCCGCACATCCACCTATATATGTTGAAAGTGGCGGCAGAACACGGCTTTCACTTCGACACGGTACAGATGCCGCTGAACGTGATGGACGCGCACTTCCGCAGCTTCGGGCAGATGGTCTTACCGGAGTTGGTGAAAGATGGCATCGGCGTGCTCGGGATGAAGTCGATGGGGGACAGCGTGATCCTGAAAAGTAAAGTGGTGTCCGCGATCGAATGTCTTCACTACGCGCTCAACCTGCCGACGTCGGTCGTGATCACCGGCATCGATAAGCCGGAAATCCTCGACCAGGCATTTGAAGCCACACGGACTTTCAAGCCAATGAACCGGGAAGAAATCACCCAATTGCTGGCGAAGACGAAGGAGGTGGCGATGGCGGGAAAGTATGAGCTGTTCAAGACGTCGTCACACTTCGATTCCACGGCGAAGCACCCGGACTGGCTGGGAGGCGACACGCCCGGGGTGCAGGCTCTAGCTCCGAGCGCATAACCAACGCCCACTCATTTCCTCGGCAACTGTGTTACCCGTGCAGTCACCGCCATGCCGTTCGCCATTCCTCCGAGCACCAGTGGGCCGACGGGAGTGAATACGATGCCGCGGCTGTCGGCGCGGGGATCGAGCGTCTGGTCGCTCACCGTTTCCCAAGCGTGACGGTGCAGATCGTAATCAAAAGTCAGGGCTGAGGGTTCCGCTGGTTTTCCGTCATAGGCGACGCCGTTGAAGTCATGAGGAGTAGCCGTGCCGCCGGAAAAGAAAATCCTGTGTTCGTGGTCGGAGCCGCCGGCAGCGATGCCGAAGCGCGCTGTACCGGGATGCGCGGGCAGTTTGCTCCATTCAACCTTGCTTGGATCTTTCTTGTCGATTTTGCCCAGCCAGCATTCGTCCGAAGCAACGTAGCGCGGGCCGCCCTGGGGACCTGCTTTCGCGCCGTCGACGATGACGATCTCGTCGTCGGCCACTCCGCCCGCCAAGCCGAACACCGGAGTGCCCGGGAAAGGCGTGGCTTGTGTCCAGGAATCTTTTTCGACGTCATACACCTGGACATTGCTCACCGGGCCGTTGGGTGAGCGGCCCCCGATCAAGTAAATAAAGCGGCCGCGGGTTACGCCGGAAACCGCGTCATCTACGGCAACGGGCAGGTCTTTGCCGCGGGACCACTGATGGTTTTGAGGCGCATAAACGTTGACGTCAGAAATGGCGAGTTCTGCTCCCTGACCATCGACCACATAGCCGCCCATCAGGATCACCAGGTCTTTGGCCCCGGCGGCCGCGGCGCCCAGACGGCCCACGACGCCGGGCACCTGCCGTCCCATGACCCACTTCGCGTGGGCGAGATTCATGACGTAGACCTGATTGGTGACGTCGTCCCAAGTTTTACGAGGGCCGACTCCCATCATGGAGTAGATTTCCAACCCGCCCTTAAGGCTAGCCACGGCATTTCCGGCCACGGCAGCAGGCATGGGAGGAATTCTCTTGGGCTCGTCGGCGCCCAGCATGATCACGGCGCAGAGCAGCACGGCGCAGAAGGGCACGGCGGCGACAACGTGGGATTTTTTCATTGCAGAGATATTACAGCAGTTCTCAGTTCTCGGTTCTCAGTTTGAATAGTAAAGACTGCGTGTGTTCTACTGAGTCGAATTCAACGTCATGGGGATGAGGCGTGCGGACGTGCCGGAAAATACTGTAGAACTGAACAAAATCCGCAAGTGCTACGACGAGTTTGTGGCAGTGGACAGCTTGTCTCTTATCATCCGGCCGGGTGAAGTCTACGGCTTGCTGGGTCCGAATGGCGCGGGCAAGACCACCACGCTGCGCATGATGATCGGCATCACGGTCCCGGATTCCGGAGTCGTGTCGATGTTTGGCGAGCCGCTGCGGCGGGCGCATTCCGACCGTCTCGGCTATCTGCCCGAGGAACGCGGGTTGTACAAGAAAATGAAGGTCCTGGATCAACTGGTGTTCCTGGGGCAGTTGAAAGGGATGTCGGCGCACGATGCTTCCACACGTGCGCTGCAGTGGTGCGAGCGCCTGGGATTGAAAGATTGGACCGGCAAGAAGACGGAAGATCTCTCCAAGGGCATGCAGCAGAAAGCCCAGTTCATTGGCGCGGTGGTGCACGATCCGCAATTTGTCGTGATGGATGAGCCCTTCTCCGGTCTCGACCCTTCGAGCGCCGTGGTGCTCAAGGATGCGTTTCTCGATCTTAAAAAAGCGGGCAAGACCCTTCTCTTTTCCACGCATCGCATGGACACGGCGGAGCGCCTATGCGATTCCATTTGCCTGATCAATCGCGGCAAAGCCGTTCTGGAAGGGGATCTAGGCAAGATCCGCGCGGGATATGGCATGCGCAACGTGCAAATAAAGTATGAAGGCGATTCGCGGTTCCTGCACGACGCGAAACTGGTGCAGTCGTTCAACGATTACGGGAACTATGTGGAAGTGCGGCTGGCGGCGGGA
Organism: uncultured Acidobacteriaceae bacterium; assembly: GCA_963715875.1. Lineage (GTDB taxonomy): Bacteria > Acidobacteriota > Terriglobia > Terriglobales > Acidobacteriaceae > Sulfotelmatobacter. The sequence goes on from OY970281.1 coordinate 1,401,977, forward strand.
GCTGATCCGCAGGAATTGCTAAAGGCGGCGTCGTCGTGCGCGCGACTTACCAAATTTGAGTTGATGGAGCCGTCTCTCGAAGAGATATTCATCGAAGCGGTGGGGAAGGCGAATGCGTAACTTCTATGCGTAACACCTGGCTCATCATTAAACGCGAGTATCTGGAGCGGGTGCGGCAGCGGTCCTTCATCGTGCTCACCCTGCTGCTGCCGGCGATTATGGCCGGCGCCTTTATCATTCCCGCCAAACTTTCGCGCATGAAAAGCTCCAAGACGCTGCGGCTGGTGCTAGTGACTTCGACGCCGCAATTTGGCGACCTTGTACGCCAGCAAATTCTGAACGGCTCCAAGCCGGAGGACGAAACCGCCAGCGCCGTTAAAGATAAAGACTCCGACAAGAGTGACCTCGACGACGAGAAATCGGCCCGCAACTACACGATTGACATTGACTCGAATTCCAGTGAAGCGGAGCGCGCGGTTTTGCGGAGCCGCGTCGCTTCCGGCGACATCGATGGCTACCTGTGGCTCACCGACGATGCGGTGGCGGCGCGCAAAATTAATTATTACCGCCGCGAATCCAGCGGCCTGATGGAGAAGTCCTGGCTCGGCGAGCAATTGACGCATGCCATCCTGCTGCAGGAACTTGCCCAGCGGGGCGTGAACGGCGCTCAGGCCGACACCTTGCTCAAGCCCGTGAAGCTCGAGACTATTCGTCTCGAGGCTGGCAAGGAAACCAAAGCCAATGACAAGGCAATGTTCTTTGCGGTTTTTGCGATGGTGATGCTGTTATATACCGCCGTCATCTTCTACGGCGTTTCGGTGATGCGTGCGGTGCTGGAAGAGAAGAACTCGAGAGTTATGGAAGTTTTGCTTTCTTCCGCCACAGCGACTGAGTTGATGGCTGGGAAGCTGGTCGGTGTTGGAGCGGTGGGCCTGACGCAGATTGGAATCTGGATCGCGATGGCCGGAGTCTACGCGCTTCCCGCGCTGGCGGCCAGCGCCAGCATGGGAGAGATCCACATTGCGCCTCTGACCCTGATCGCTTTTGCCATATTTTTTCTGCTGGGGTACCTGTTGTTCAGCAGTGTTTATGCCGCGTTCGGCGCCATCATCACCAGCGAGCAGGAAGGGCAGCAACTCCAGTTCATCATCATCCTTCCGCTCATCATTTCGGTTTTCATGATGGGACCGGTCATGAGCGCTCCCGATTCTCCGGTGGCGGTGTGGACTTCGATGGTTCCGTTTTTCTCGCCGGTGCTGATGTATCTGCGGATCGCGGTGCAGCCGCCGCCGGCCTGGCAAATCGCGCTCTCCCTGGCGCTGCTCGTGGGCACGATTGCGGGCTTGCTGATTCTTTGCGCGCGCATCTACCGCATCGGCATTCTGATGTACGGCAAGCGGCCTACACTGCCTGAAATCATGAAATGGCTGAAGTACGCGAAGGCTTAACAGGCGCGATCGACCGGCTCAGCGGGAAAACAACCTATTCGATCAAGCCCTGGCGCACAGCGAGGATGAAATCCGTAGGGGCTGGCGTTTCTCCACCGGCGCGCACCTGGCTCGCGATCTGGCCGCGATGATAGGCCGAGTGCAGCAGCACGTGAGTCAGAATATCTTCGACGGTGCTGTTCCACGGCTCACCCTTGCTGTTCTTGTATGAGATATTTTCCGCGAGCGCTGCGGGAGTCGACTGGCCGAGATATTCGCGCCAGAGTTGCCCCATGCCGGCGATTTCCTGCTCGCATTGATCGAAGCCAAGTTCCGGCCACACAGGCAGGGATTGCGGCTGTTTTCGAATGCGCTCCAGCCAGAGCCGTTCCGCTGCAAGAATGTGTGAGAGCAGCTGCAGCGGCCGTGGGGCGGGTTGCGAACTCGTTTTTAGCCCGGCCAGCACTTGGCGGTTCGCCCACTCGTCGTAGCGGAACTGGCGTCGCAGAGATTCGAGTAGCTCCATAATGTTTCCTCCGGGTTTTGCCGCGGGCCCTCAGTGGCTAAAGCCACGACTGAAGGCAAGTCCTAATCGCAGCGGTGGAACCGCTGCGCCACCCAAAAACAAAACCACTGCTACATCCAAAACAACGCCACTGAACACAACGCCACTGAACACAACGCCACTGAACACAAAGCCACTGAACACAAAGCCACTGAACACAAACCTGCTGTGCCATCCAAACCCGCTGCGCCTCCCAAACCCGCTGCGCCTCCCCAAACCCGCTCAGTTCCCGACGATGAACAGGTTGCCATCGTTCTGCACATACAGTTTGCCATCCGGCCCCACAGAAATGGGAGTATAGGCCGCGCCCAGCGCCAGTTTGGTGAAGAGTTGCTGTTGTGGCGTGGTGAAGACTCCAGTGTTCCCCTGCGGCAGCGAGTAGACGTTTCCATCTTCGCTGTTTGCATAAACGACTCCATTGGAATCGATGACTGGCGCATTCACGCACCACTCATAGCCGTTCGGATTGTTCGGGCCGGTCGTAGTGCTCTGGAACTGCCACTCAACGTTGAGATCGGCATCGAGTTGCGTAATGTAGTACGGCCCATCCGGGGCGGGTGTGCAGACCGGATTGCCCTGCTGGTAACAATAGGCCGGCGTGGGGTAGTGATTGTCTTTGATCACGATCGAGTAGTTTGCGTTGTGGTTGTAGACCGCTGGAGTGGAGTCCCATCCGAAGGGGTAGGCCGGACCCACGACGACTCCGTCGGCGGTGAACTCGAACAGATGTCCCCGGCTGAAGTTGTAGTTGTCGAGTGCGCCGAAAATAATGCTACCGTCCGGAAGCACGGTGGGAGTCGAGGAGGCTTGATCGAAGACCGAGCCAAACCCCGGGAAGTTGGTTGTGGGATCGACGCCTGGGGTGGTTCCGGCGCTGCAACTATTGGGCGTCACGGTATCGCTTGCGATGGGAAGCAGGAAGCCGCAGCCGTCGTTGAGCGGACCCAGAGGCTTGGCCCACTTCGGGGAGAGATCGGAGTTGACCGCGACCATGAAAGACTCCATGGCATCGAAGTGGGCGCGGCTTACGGTGTAGATGGTGCCGTCCGCGGCAATCGCCGGGGAAACATTTACGCCCGGCCTTTGCGATCCGCAAAGGGTCGTGGGTGCAACGGCAGTCGGAGTCGGCGGCCAGGGAAAAGGTGGCTGCGGGTTCTCGTAGAAAAAAGTGGCAGGACAATTGGCACTGGTGCCGGCAGGTGCGCCGGTCACAATGGAGGCATAGGTAGCCGTCGTCGGGGCATCCGCGGAAGAAACTTTCACAAGCCATGCGCCCTGAACGTCCTGCCCGTACCAGGGATCGGCGACGCTCGGATCCCCCAGCCACATGACGTTGTAGTAAACACTCCCGTTGGTAGTTGCGGTGGCATCGGTGGTAAGCGGTCCGGATACGTACGTGTTTGCTGATACGGCGCCGGTGAAAGAAGGAGCGACATGCGAAACGGACATGCCAGTATTCTTATCGATCTTCCAGACGGTGCCGCCCGCGCCCGGCACGTAGACATAGCCGTTGGCCAGCACGGGATGAAATACGGGCTCCCATCCATCGAGGCCGTAGCCATTGGGCTCCGGCTTCCAGTCCGAGGCGAAAGTCCAGATCAACACCGGCTGGCCGCTTTCCCAGGTGTAGCGCGCGACGTTCCAGACCAGCTGGTTCCAGGCATTCGGGCCACAGGCTGTGCCATTCACCCAGTCGCCGGGCGGATTGCAGGAAGGGTAGGTGCCGCTCTTGGTCTCCATATAGATATCGTTGCCGTCGGTAAGAGTGGCCTGGTAGTGCGCCAGCAGTTCGCCGTTGGCCTCGTTCTGCTCCGCCTGCACGAATGGATCGTACACAATATCGGCGAGCTTGCTATTCAATTGATCGGCTGCAATGCTGACCGCTCCCGTGTGCTGCGGCGTTGCTCCCCACTGCGGATAGAAGGGGTTGTTGGAGGCTGCCGGCGGCGCCGAACTGACCATCATCCCGCCCGAACCCCCGCCACATCCGCTCAACAGAAGCGCGGAACCGAGAAGAACCAGGGTTGCGAGCGGGCAGGGAGTTTTTACTGCGAAGCGCGTCGGCATGGCGGGTCTCCGATGAAAGAAGTCGAAAAGTTATCGTGCAGTCTATCATCGCCCCGGCTCCTGAAAAGATCAGGATTAACCGTCCGTTCACAATCCGGGGTTAAACTAACCAAGCATGCCCCGGAAAACAACAGCCGCGCGGGCCGCCCTGCAAGAAGCCGACGTCGCCGATACCGGCAAGGTGCCCGGCGCGAAAGACGAGGACGGCAAGAAATCGGCGCGCAAAGGCGGGGGATCGCTCGACGAACTGGCGCGCACTGCGCTGAAAGCGTTTCTCATTGCCCGCGATGCCGCATTCAATGTTCGCGATCTGCTTACGCAATCGTCACGCATGGCGTTTCTGGCGATCAAAGAGTGCGAGCAGGAACTCGACATTATCGAACGCTATATTGACGAGCGGCTGCCTGCCGCGATTACGCGCGTGAATGAGGCGCGCGCCCGCCAACTGCTTACCAGCCTGAAGTGCACTACCAATCTGGAGCGCATCGGCGACCTGATGATGAGCGTTGCCCTGCGAGTGCAGGCGCGGAGGGCGAAGATGGCTGCCACCGACGTGCGCCAATTGGTTGAGATGTCAACCTGTCTTCGCGAGATGCTCGACCTTGTTTATCGCGGATTCGTCGATCTCGATCTGGACTGTGCGCGAAAAGTTCTGCAAATGGATAAGGACATCGACCGGGTCTGTCATTCCCTGTTCCAGGAACATCTCACAGAAGATACCGATCCTTCGAGCTTTGACGTGCTTTTGATGGCGCAAGCATTGGAGCGAGCCGGTGACCACACCACCAACCTCGCCGAAGACCTCTATAGTTTGATCGAAGGCCGCAGCCTGCGGCACGCGCCGAAGAAAAGAGCAGCAACGTAGAAACCAGTTCTCAGTTCTCGGTTGTCAGTTGTCAGTAAAACCGAACGGCCTGTGACGAATTAATCGTCTGCGGAGTTGACGGTTGCGCGAGTGTAGGTTTTTGCTTTTTCTGAGAACTGAGAACTGAGAACTGAGAACTGAGAACTGAGAACTGAGAACTGTTCTCTCACTTCCACGGCGACGGAGGAACTTTGGCCGTCACCGCGAGCATGCCTTGGACTTTTCCCAGATCGTCGGTTTCGCGGTTGAAGACAACTTCCCGGCGCGCGTCGGTAAACCGCGGATCGATAAGGAAAAGTTTGACGATAGTAAACTCGCGCATTCCGCTATAGTCGCGAACCTCATTGAACAGGGCGCCGTAAAGCACATAGATGTGCTCCCGCCACTCGATGAGCAGCGCGTGCTGTGCCAGCAAAGACCGCACGATGGAATCTCCGGTAATCGAACTTCGCGCGACGTACTCCGCGTTCACCAGGATCGGCTGGTCATCGCTCGTAAGATGCTTGCCCTGTACCTTTGCTCCGAAATCCTTCAGCGATAAAGGATCGGAAAGCTCGGCGTAGGCCGCCGCATCGGCCAGGGCAGAGTCTTTCCCACAGCATTCAGCCTTGTCGTGAAGGACAATTTCGAGCGCCGTTGCCAACACCGCACCGCGGTTCTTCGCAGGCGCAATGGCCGAAGGTAGGTCGGGAACCCGAACCTCTTGATTGGGCAGGAACACAGTAGTGTCGCTGTCTTGCCCGTAAGCGAGAGACGCGGCGAAAACCAGGAATGCGGAAACGCAGAGAACATGGAGCCTAGTCATATTGTGCCTCCAGCCCCAATCCTTAGTTGATTCTAGCCCAGTAAAGCAGTTCTCAGTTCCCAGTTCTCAGTTAAAAACAAGCCCGCGCCGCCGCATTTTATCCCACGAAAGTCGTTGACTTCCTGCGCCGTGGGTCGTTGTCTTTCTGAGAACTGAGAACTGAGAACTGAGAACTGAGAACTGAGAACTGAGAACTGAGAACTGAGAACTGAGAACTGAGAACTGAGAACTGAGAAACAAATTCATCATGCATTAACACTCGGGAAACATTGGCGCAACATTTCCAACTTACAGTCTAGGCAGAATCCGGGGCTGGCGTTCTGGCCCTGGAACAAGCCGCCATACGTGACGATGCATTCTCCCATGGGATCTTACGAGCCGGCCAACGACGCGGGCATGGCGGCGGTGTCTCGCCGTCTGGTCTTCGTGGTGGAAGACGAGGAAGACATTGCCCGGCTGATCTCCCACAATTTGCAGGCAGCTGGTTTTGACGTGCAGAGCTTTGTCAGCGGAGGGTCGGTGGTTTCTGAAGCTCTGCGCGAGATGCCCTCCCTGTTTCTTCTGGACGTCATGCTTCCCGGCGCGGACGGTTTCGAAATCTGCCGCCAGATTCGTCAGACTCCCACGCTATCCTCGACGCCCATCATTTTTCTCACCGCCAAGACCGCCGAATCCGACCGCGTGAAAGGGCTGGAGTTGGGCGGCGACGATTACATCACCAAGCCCTTTAGCCCGCGTGAACTGGTGGCCCGGGTGCGCAGCGTGCTGCGCGGCGTGCGCCAGCCGCCCACCACGCCCGAAGTGCTTCGCCTCGGCGATCTTGAAATCGACGCTTCCTCCATGACCGTGCAGGTGCAGGGACGGGCGGTGCTTACCACGGTGCGCGAATTCCGGCTGCTGGAGTATCTCGCGACGCACTGCGGGCGCGTCCTCACCCGCGATCAGTTGCTCGATGCGGTCTGGAAAGAGACTCCGTTCGTCACTCCGCGCTCGATCGATGTGTATGTCCGGCGGTTGCGGGAGAAAATAGAGCCCGACCCCCGCCATCCCAAATATCTGAAGACCCTGCGCGGCATCGGCTACCGTTTCGAATCGCCAAAATAAGACCAGCAGTTTCCCTGAGCCGGTTTTTCTCTGCGTCCTCTGCGGCCTTTTCTCCGCGTGCTCTGCGGTCCAAAGCTGTTGATCTTTGCTGTAGTAGACCAAAGCTCTTAACCGCAGAGATCGCAAAGAAAATTCGCAGAGAACGCAAAGAAGGTCAAGCAAAGGCGCGAGCCTTCTTCCCGGCCACTAGCCACTGATCACTGACCCCTGCCTCACCGGTTGATATCGTCCTTCGACTGCAACCGTTTCACGTAGCTTTGCAAGTTGGCTTTGTTGGAATCGGGCGCGCCCGTGAGCGCGGTTTGCACTTCCTTGACGGCGTTATCGAAATCTCCCTGGCCGCTGTACACGCGGGCCAGTCCCAGGTGCGATGTCCAATAGTCGGGGAACTTCTTGGCGTTGGAACGAAAGATGGCGAACGCCTCTTCCTGTTTCTTTTCGCCCTGCAACTGCCGGCCATAGAAATAAAGCTGCAGCGCGCTGCCTTTCTCGAGCGCCTTGGCACGGAACGCCGTCGCTTCCTGCTTGTTGCCCATCGCATCCAGAATGCGCGACTTATTGAGCAGATTATCGTATCGCTCTTCCGCCTGTATGGATTGATCTTCGTCCTTCAGCGCCTCATCCAGATGAATTTTGTTGGCGAGGAAATATCCGGCGGCATCGTCCCAGCCTTCCCAGTAATACTGATTCAGACCGTGGGCTTGGCGGCGAATGCTGGCGGTGACGATGTCATTCACATTGACTGCAACTTTGAAAGGCACGGCAACTTTATCCCAGCGCAGCGTCACCACCGTGGAATCGGCCTTGACGTCGTCGAAATCATAGGCCAGCGCATCGTGAAGTTCGGCCGCTTGCGGCTTTACTGTCACCCGCAGCGCATCCTCTTCTTGCTTGTAGCTGAAGCTTCCCCAGTCTTTCGAGACTTTGGAGAAGATCACCGTCCATTGATTCTCGCCCGGAATCATGTGGAGACCATAGGTTCCCTTGTCGAGCGGCTGGCCTTCAATCGTGACCGGATCGCTGAACGTGATGGTGGTATTCTCGTTCGCCCCGGCGCGCCACACTTGCCCGTAAGGCACAACCTTGCCCCAGATCTGGCGGCCATTGGCCAGCGGCCGGTGATAGTTGATGGTGATATCGGTGATGCCAATGCGCTGCATGACCTGCGCATGTTGGCTCTGGCGCGGCAGATCGAGCATCAGGGTTTCGCCGGTGGCGGTTTGGGCGTGGCCAACACTTGCCATTGATAAAACGCCGGCTAACAAAACGAGCAACGGGGTTCTGGACATGGAAAACCTGGGCATGGGAAGCTCCTTTTCTTGGGAATCGAGCGCAACTGTTGTGATGTTTGAGTTGGACGGGTAAGAACTATTGAGGTGAGCGACCTGACGCCCGCTAGGGCCGAGATGTCTTTTTCTAGGGCTATTCCTACAGTTTTTAGGGATGGGAAATAAATTTTTCTCCCAGCTTGACAAATCCTGCCCCTCAGCGCAGAATTCAAAAAGGCGAACAAAAAGCGAATACGCCTCCGCGGCTTCCAAACCCCGGCGCTCCCTGAAATTTTCCGAGGATTCTATGTCTTCCGCAGTGATTTCCACTTCGGCGGCCCTGGGCCGCCCTTTTGTCTTTGATGGCGAAGAAGCCGCCGAGGTCTGCCCGCAGCCCACCGGGGTGGAACTGGCCGAGGCGCGTCCTCCGCAACGAGCTTTTTCGACTAAGACAGATGCGAGGCTCGCTGGCGTTACCCCGGCTTCGCGCCTGGCGGTGCGCCCTGCGCCGGAAATGGTATCCAGCGGCATTGCCGCTCTGGACGGGCTTACCGGAGGCTTGCCGCGAGGTTGCCTGACGGAAATTTGCGGCCCAGCCTCTTCCGGCCGCACCACCATATTATTGTCCGCTCTGGCGGCCGCCACCCAGCGCGGAGAATTCTGCGCCGTCGTGGACGCCAGCGATGCGCTCGATCCGCAGTCGATGGCCGCCTCAGGAGTCGATCTGGACCGGTTGCTGTGGGTGCGCTGCGGGGAAGATTCGCAGCATCATCATGGCGAGCTGCATCGTGCCGAGCATAGGCCGGGGGGCAATCTGAAATCTCCTCCATCGCACCCCCGGGGCGTCATCCCGAAGTCCCGCGTTTTCACCAGCGGGACGAGAGCCTGCCCTGAGCCTGTCGAAGGGGATCTCCCGTGCGCATACGGCCAAACTGAGCCACTACCCGAGCATGCTCTGGAACAGCTTCTGCGCGTGGCCGACCTGCTGCTCGAAAGCGGAGGCTTCGGATTGATCGCCCTCGATCTGGGCGATCTGGCACCGCAGTCCGCGCGCCACATTCCGCTGACCACGTGGTTCCGTTTTCGCCGCGCGGTGGAACATACCTCCACCGTCCTTCTCGCCATTGAGCGCCAGTCCATCGCGGGAAGTTGCTCTTCCTTATTGATCAAACTTGGGGCGCTGAAACCAGAATCAGCCGCGAAGCGGCGCCAGAATGCAGCCCACGGCGTAAGCCGTGGGTTAGGGGCTCAAGAGGATGAAGCCCCGGAGGGGCGAAAGAAAACTTTTGTATCCGAGAAATCTGCTCGATTCGCCGAACCCACCCACGCGCAATTGCTGACGGGACTGGAAATCACAGCGGAAGTGGCGCGATCCCGCATGGATCGCAAGCCCGCCGGCTCCGCCGAAGTTACTTTCGCCAGCAAAACCGCCTGGGCGGGATGATGAAGCAGTTGCCAGTACCCAGTACCTAGTTGTCAGAAAAATCGCCGGGTGCTGAACACTAGGTACTAGGTACTGGGTACTGTCATGTCTTACGCCTGCATCTACGTCCCGAACTTCCCCGTGGCCGCGGTATTTCGCGCCCGGCCGGAGTTGCGCGCGCAAGCTGTGGCCATTTTTGAGGGCAAGCCTCCGCTGGAAAGAGTTTTTGCCGTGAACGAAAGCGCAGGCCGCATGGGAATCGCGTCCGGCATGACCAAAGCCCAGGCGGAACTTTGTCCGGAACTGACGCTGGTTCCGCGCTCTTCGTTGCAGGAATCCTTGGCGCACGCCGCTTTGCTCGATTGCGCGCAGTCATTCTCGCCCTGCGTGGAAGATGCCGCCGCCGACACCGCGATTCTCGATCTGGCCGGCATGGAATCTCTTTTCGGCCCGCTGCCTGAGGTTGCACGCAACATTTCCCGCCGCGCTGCTGACCTCGGCCTTGATGCCAACGTGGCTGTCGCCTCGAATCCCGATGCCGCCGTGCTTGCCGCTCGCGGCTTTTCCGGTGTCACCGTGATTCCTTTGCATCAGGAAGCCGAACAACTCAGCTCTTTGCCCATCGAAGTTCTATTTGCCTGGCAGGGCGCAGTCGAAAAAAAGAAAGAGGAAGAATGTCTATTGGAAACGTTGCATCGCTGGGGCATCGGGAATTTGAAAGCCCTGGCTGCGCTGCCGGAGATTGCTCTCAGCGAGCGCCTGGGCCAGGAAGGCCTGCGCTTGCGGCAACTGGCGCGGGGCACGGCTTCGCGCACGCTGGTCCCCGTGGAAGCGCCGGCAATATTTGAAGAAGCCATCGAGTTGGAACATCCCATTGTGCTGTTGGAGCCGCTGGCTTTTCTGCTGAATCGGTCTACTCGATCAGATCTGCGCGCGCCTGGCCGCGCGCGCCTTGAACACGCAGGAATTACGGCTCACTCTGGAGCTGGAAAACCTGTCGTCGCGCAATCGGCAAGCGGAAATCAGCAATCAACAATGCTTTCCGCAATTAGCAATTAGCAATTGGCAACCCGCAAATCGTTCTACGCGTGCACAAACTTTTCAGCGCACGCTTCGTCTGCCTCTTCCCATGCTCGATGCCAAACTTTTTCTCAAGCTGCTGCAACTGGATTTGAATGCCCATCCGCCAGGAGCGCCCATCGTGAAGATTCATCTGGCCGCCGAGCCCGTGCGTCCGCGATCGGCGCAGGGAGGCCTGTTTCAGCCTCCGTCGCCAGAGCCGGAGAAACTGGAACTCACGCTGGCGCGCATTGCCGGACTTGTGGGGGCGGCCCGCGTGGGCTCGCTCGAATTGCTGGACACGCACCGTGCCGAAGCTTTCCGCATGAAGCGCTTCATGGCGGAGGCTGCCGCTGCGGGAAAAAATCGGCAAACACTTTTAACCGAAGAGAAATCCACCGTAGCCGCTCTGCGTCTGTTTCGCCCTCCGTTGCGCGCCACCGTGACTATAGAAAATGGAGAATTGGCACGCGTCGTCTGCGCTAAGAAAAAAGAAGTGCAGGGCACTGTGCTCTGGAAAGCCGGCCCCTGGCGCAGTTCCGGCGACTGGTGGGAGCGCGAAGCCTGGGCGCGCGACGAGTGGGATATCGCCTTGCAAAAATCTGATGCTGTCGCCCTCTACCGACTGGTGCACGATCTGCTCGGCGGTGGATGGTTTGTGGAAGGAACGTATGACTGAAAAAGAAGTATCCAGTGCTCAGTACCCAGTACCCAGTAGCGTCACCGCAAATGTTTGACTGGGTACTGGGTACTGGGTACTGCATTTGTACATCGAGCTTCACGCCCGTTCCGCTTTCAGCTTCCTCGAAGGTTCTTCTTTGCCCGAGGATATGGCGGGAATGTGTGCCCGGCTCAATATGCCGGCGATGGCATTGCTCGACACGGACGGCGTTTACGGTGCGCCGCGCTTTCACATGGCCGCGAAGAAACTGGGGATCAAGGCTCACATTGGCGCAGAAATCACGTGCTCGCTCTTGGATTCCGTCATTCTGAGCGGAGATAGCGCTGCGCGAAGTGCGCCATCGGAGTCGAAGAATCCCTATGCCCGGCATGCTGCGCGGGGGATAGGGATTCCTCGCTTCGCTCGGAATAACAAAGTATCTCGAGAATAACAAAGTATCTCGGAATGACAAAGCTCGGGATGCAGATGCTCAAGATGAAAGAGCATTCCGGCTTCCGCTCCTCGTTTCCTCTCGCGCCGGTTATCAAAATCTCTGCCGCCTGATTACCAAAATGAAGTTGCGCGCGAAAAAAGGGGAAGGCGCGGTCCGCAAAGAAGAGCTGGAAGAACATGCTGAAGGACTCATCTGCCTGACCGGCGGCGCCGACGGACTGCTGGCCGCAGCTTTGCGCGATGGTGGCATCGACGAGGCCCGCCTGCAAGTCGAGCAATTGATCGCATTCTTCGGCCGCAAAAATGTTTATATCGAACTGCAACGCCACTTTTCATCGCGAAGAAGAATTCGCACAACCGCGCTGCGATCACAATCGCGCGCTCGCTTAATCTTCCGCTGCTCGCGACCAATGGCGTTTGCTATGCCACCGCGAAAGATCGCGAACTTTGCGACGCATTCACCGCCATCCGCCATCACCGCACACTCTCCACCGCTGGCCGCTTGCTAGCGCGCAACTCCGAGCGTCATGTGAAATCGGCGCAAGAGATGCAGCAACTTTTCGCTGACCTTCCCGAAGCCATTGCCAATACTCTCGAACTTTCTTCCCGCCTCGAATTCACGTTGAACGATCTTGGCTACGAGTTCCCCCGCTATCCCGTTTCTGAAGGCGAGACGATGAACTCTTTTCTGCGCGATCGAGCGTGGGAAGGCTTTCAGCAGCGTTACGGGCGTGCTTCGGCCGACATGCAAACCCGTGCCCACCGCCAGATTGAAAAAGAACTGGCGCTAATCGGCAAACTCAAACTGGACGGATACTTTCTCATCGTCTGGGACCTGGTCCGCTTCTGCCGCGAACAAAACATTCTGCTGCAGGGCCGCGGATCGGCCGCCAACAGCGCCGTCTGCTATTCGCTCGGCATCACCGCCGTCGATCCCGTCGGCATGGAGCTTCTGTTCGAGCGCTTTTTATCGGAAGAGCGCGGCGAATGGCCCGACATCGATCTCGACTTGCCCAGCGGTGACGAACGCGAAAAAGTAATTCAATATGTCTACCGCCGTTACGGCGAGCGCGGCGCGGCGATGACAGCGAACGTCATCACTTATCGCAATCGCATGGCGGCGCGCGAAATGGGCAAGGCGCTGGGATTCGATCCGGAAACCCTCGCCAAAATTTCCGCCGCGGTCGCCACCTGGGAATTCCGCGATGAAAATGACGCGCTCGACCGCCGCTTTCGCGACGCCGGGCTCGACCTCAAACATCCGCGCCTGCGCAAATATTACGAACTGTGCCTCGCCGTGCAGGACATGCCACGCCATCTCGGCCAGCACTCCGGCGGCATGGTCATTTGTCAGGGACAACTGGATTCTGTGGTCCCTCTCGAGCCCGCATCCATGCTCGGGCGCGTCGTCGTGCAATGGGACAAAGAAGATTGCGCCGACATGGGCATCATCAAAGTGGATCTGCTTGGCCTCGGAATGATGGCCGTGCTCAAGGATTCTATCGAACTGATTCGCAATCACTACCGCGAAGAAGTCGATCTGGCGCATCTTCCGCAAGACGATTCGCAGGTTTATTCCGCCCTGCAGCAAGCGGATACTGTCGGCCTGTTCCAGGTGGAAAGCCGGGCGCAAATGTCGTGCCTGCCGCGCCTGCGCCCCCAACGTTTTTATGACATTGTGGTGCAGGTCGCAATCATTCGCCCGGGGCCGATCGTCGGCCAGATGGTGAATCCATTTTTGCAACGCCGCCAGGGAAGGGAAGAAGTGACGTATCCGCATCCGTCGCTTGAGCCGGTTCTGGCGCGCACGCTCGGAGTGCCGCTGTTTCAGGAGCAACTGCTGCGTCTCGCCATGATCGCGGCCAACTTTACCGGAGGCGAAGCCGAAGAACTGCGCCGCGCCATGGGCTTCAAGCGCTCGCAGGCGCGCATGAAAGAAATCGAAGCCAGGCTGCGCTCGGGCATGACGCAGAATAGGATCCCTGCGAAAGCGCAGGAAGAAATTATTCTCTCGATTACTTCTTTCGCGCTTTATGGATTTCCCGAATCGCACGCCGCCAGCTTCGCGCTGATCGCGTATGCCAGCGCTTTTTTAAAGTGCCATTATCTGGCTGCCTTCACCGCCGCGCTGCTGAATAACCAGCCCATGGGTTTTTATTCTCCGGCCACCATCGTCAAAGACGCGCAACGTCATGGATTGAAAATGCTGCCTGTGGATGTGACGTGCTCGGAGTGGATGTGCACGCTGGAAGCAGCTTCGAGTCGCGAGTCGCGAGTCGCGAGTGCAGTTGCCAGTACCCAGCACCAAGTTGCCAGTACCAAGTTGCCAGTACCCAGTAAAACCCTTGTCATTCCGACCCCCGAGCGAATGCGAGGGGCGGAGGAATCTCGGTACTCGGTACTCGGTACTCGGCACTCGCAACTTGCTCCGGCACTACGACTGGGATTGCGCTATGTCCGCGGGATGCGCGAAGACGCTGCCAAAGAGCTTGTCCGCGAACGCGCTCGCGCTGCATTCACGTCGATTCACGATCTCACCCGCCGTGTTCCAGAACTTCGCAAGATCGAACTTACTACGCTGGCGGAAATTGGCGCGCTGAATTCAGTAGCGAGTCCCGAGTCCCGAGTTGCGAGTACCGAGTACCCAGTACCCAGTAAAACTTTTGTCATTCCGACCTCCGAGCGAACGCGAGGGGCGGAGGAATCTCACAGTTTGACCGTCAATCAGCAATTGGGTACTGGCAAGGGTTTTACTCGCAACTCGGGACTCGCAACTCGGGACTCGAAGCTTCATCGCCGCGACGCGCTCTGGCAGGTGGAGCGCGCCGTACGCGACTCCGGCCCTCTGCTCGAAGCCCAGCCCGAGCCCGATACGCCTTCTCCGCTTCAGCCCATGAACCACGAGGAGCGCCTGGTTGCCGATTTTCACGGTACCGGCATCACCGTGGGACCGCATCCCATGGCTTACCGCCGCGAGTGGTTGAATGCCATGGGCATTCGCCGCGCCAGCGAACTTCGCGACATTCCCAATGGCAAGCGGTTGCGCATCGGAGGCTGTGTGATTGTGCGGCAACGTCCCGGCACGGCAAAAGGGTTTGTATTTTTAAGTATTGAAGATGAAACCGGAGTGGCCAACGCGATCATCGCTCCCGACCTGTTTCACCGCAACCGCTTGTTGCTGGCCTCGGAGCGGTTTCTGGCTATCGAAGGAATTCTGCAGAATCAGGACAACGTGATTTCTGTGAAAGCGGAACGCGTGCTGCCCTTGTTTGTGACCAAGGCGGAAACCGTCTCGCATGATTTTCACTGAGGCTGGGTGGATTCAGCACCTGGATTCCTCCGCCCCTCGCATTCGCTCGGGGGTCGGAATGACAAAGATTTGTATTAGACGACTATGCACTCGATACCCGGCACTCGGTACTCGATACTCGGGACTAAGTACTGGACACCAGAACTCACTCCGGGGGCGGTGGTTCTTCCGACCTGCCGCCCTCGGGTGGGGCCAGGGGCAGCCTTGCGGCTCTGCGCATGATGTCGCGTTCTTCCGGCGAGAACATGTTTCGGAAGCGGTTGGAATCGATGACCAGCTCTCGTTGATCCGGAGGCATGGCTCGCAGATCGCGCACTGCGGTGGTGACCATGCGCCGCCGCTCGGGCGGAAGTTGCTGCATGCGGTTGAACAATCCCCGCGCTTCCGCCTTCTGGCCCGGCGTCAGGTGTTCCCAGGTTTCCATGCGGCTGAGCATGCGCTGCTGCATTTGCGGAGGGAGGCTCGAAAAATGCTGCAGGCGCTGCCGCAACATTTGTTGCTGCATCGGAGGCAAGCGGCGGAATGCAGGATCGCTTTGCAGAGCCCGCTCCTGCTCGCCCGGAGACATATTTTTGTAGCGGCGCAACCAGTCGCCGGCATGTCCCGGCCCTGCATGTGGCGGGCGTGGCGGCGAGTAATGAGGCGCCTGGGGATGAGATGGCGGATGATTTTGCGCCCACTGCCGTCCCTGCATCACCCGGAAGTTGTTGCGCAAAGCCAGCGCTGGAGAAGCAGACGCCATGAGGCCCGCCACGGCCAACACCGCCGTCGCCATCCACGCCGTCATGAAATTCCCCCGCCGCATCGCTCCGCCCCTGGTTCTAACTGCGTTTTGCCGCTTTTAACTTTTCAAATCCTTACGGATTCGCCACTACATCGTTCTGCACTTCCAGGTCATCGAGCAAATCGAAATCAGAATACAAGTCGTGATTTTTTTCCAACGACTGCAGATCACTCACCGCTGTGCCTGGCTCAACCGATTGGACCTGAGATTCGACCTGCGCATACTCGTTATCGCCCTTGCCGCTGTCCCGGTTAAAAAACAACCCAGCTCCAACCGCCACCAGCACGGTAAGCGCTGCCGCCAGCACCGGACGCCGCAACCATGCCATCCACCCCGCCTGCGGTTTGGCCATTTCTTCCCGCAATCGCGCCTGCAGGCGCACATCAAAATACGGCGAGGGCTCCGGCGCCTGCCATTCGTCCAGCAGTGCCATGGTCTTCCGGAAATCCTCCAGCTTGGCGGCGCACGCGCCGCATCCCGCAAGATGCCCGCCGATTTCCGGCGTCATCTCTGCCATGCCAGAGGCCAGGTCCGGCATCACTTCATGAATTTCTTCGCACTTCATAACCGCACTCCCCTCAATCTCTCTTCGCCTGCCGCTTGCCGAAATCTCGCTGCTATACGAATTGTTTTAACTGTTCCCGCAAAGTTTCATACGCGCGGAACAACAACGACTTGGTGGCCGACTCGCTCAACTTCAACACTTCGGAAATCTGTTTGTAATCCATCTGCTGATATTTATGCATGATCACCGCCTGTTTCTGCCGCTCTGGTAGCGCCTCGACCCTGCTGCGGATGGCCAGCATCCGTTCGCGCCGCACCAGCGCCTCTTCCGCCGAGATCGTTCCGTCGGCCACATCCATCGTCGTTCCCGTTTCCTCGTCGGGTTCGTCGAGGCTGACGGTCACCTCCGGGCGGTCCTTGCGCGTGTCGCGCGCGTGATTCACGGCCAGATTGGTCGCGATGCGATACAGCCAGGTCGTAAACTTGGCGCTGGCTTCATAGCTCGCGCGCGAACGGTAGACGCGCAGAAAAACTTCCTGCGCCAGATCTTCCGCCGCCGCCGTGTTGCGCGCCATGCGGTACATAAAACTGACCAGTGGCCTGCGATATTTTTGCACCAGATAGTCGAAGGCAGACTGATCTCCCGCCTTCACGCGCAGCATCACTTCGGCATCGGTATAGCCTTCGGCAACAGCCATGGCCGGTTGCAAAGCGCCCGCCGGACGCGGTCCCAGCGTGGCCATCAAGACGCCTCCGTCGATGGCGGCAGTGCTCACACTAGATTGAACCCGATCGCGAGCAGAAAGTTGTTCTTTTTCCGATCCAGGCGAATTCTCGGAAGTCCCCGCCGATGATGGGGATACAGGGGATCGAAGCGGCCTGGACGGTTCCGGCATGAAGGTTACTTTGGGTAGAGGATGACGGCTTCCCGAAGCCCGCCCAAGCCCCACCGCCGATAGGCTACCACGGGGAGTGCAACGATCCAAGTTGTTGACGACAGTTGCTACGGGCAGTTGCCGGCTTCCTGCCAGCCGGCTTCAGCCGGGCGGGGGGCAGGGAGATCGGACGTCCGGAGCCGCTCTGGATCACTTTTTGCTGGTTCGGAGAATAGCGAACTGGCGGGCTATGTTATACCCCTCAACGGCCGCGGTCGAGCGCAAGAACCAGCCGGCAGCCCGATCGTGATGCGTCCGGTGCAGCACGTACCACGTCCCACTCATGACGCCCGCACCCAGAAGGCTCGCCCCAACCTGGCCGGGGACGCCGGCATGCACGAAGGGCTTGGCCATGGGATCGATTTCGTCATAATGACGCTGGTAAAGCACCCTGGTGGTGACCCCGTCCGCCACCACTTCGGTCGCC
This sequence comes from uncultured Acidobacteriaceae bacterium, assembly GCA_963715875.1. Classification (GTDB taxonomy): domain Bacteria; phylum Acidobacteriota; class Terriglobia; order Terriglobales; family Acidobacteriaceae; genus Sulfotelmatobacter. The sequence continues at coordinate 1,419,634 of OY970281.1, forward strand.
AGCACACCAAAAGTCGTCCAGGTCTCCCGGGATACTGGGGCTTCCGGAAAATCTTGCGCCCAGGCAATCGCAGTAAGCAGCAGCGCTACCGCTAGAATTCGAACACCCATATGACGACCTGCTCCTGTTGGTCGTCATCGGTGGATTCGGCTCAAGGCTTAAGGTGGAAGGCGGCTACAAGAGCCCTTCGTGCGGTATAAGAAACACATGCGCCTGCGCTCTACTCCACGCGCCTCCGTAAACGCCCCGCAAAAAAAGTCATGTCGCGCGGGCTAGACGCATGGTTTCCCCCGGAAAATCCCGAGGACGATCACGCACCCTGTCGGGGGCAACTCGCAGCCTCGCACGAGGCCGCGCCCCCCTTCCGAAATCCTGCGGCCAAGATCAAGCGCAACCCCTACCCCAACATCGGGGCTCTGCCCCGAACCCTGCTGGGGGCTCCCGACCCCGAGCATATCTCAACAACACGAACGCCGCACCACACCCCGCAACGATGCGCAGCAAAAACACCCCACCCCCCTCCCCCCAGAATTCGTCCCCGCCAAAGCCGAAAAATGGACGCGCCGAAATGCCGTCACTGCCGACGAGCACGGCACGTCCCACCTGTGGGAAATGTGTGGAAAAAACCAAAAGGTTAAACACCCACGGTGTCCAAATCGAGTGGACACCGTGCAAAAAACAGATAGAGTACCCTCCAGGTGGACACCGCCACTCTGCTAAGTCCTTTAGAAAGGTAGGGACCGACCTGATACGAAGGGTAAAAGGCAGGGCGCTTAACTCAGCGGTAGAGTGCCATCTTCACACGGTGGAAGTCATAGGTTCGAATCCTATAGCGCCCACCATACTTCTCTTCATTTCACCCAAGCAGCGTGCGGCTAGAGCGCACATCTCCTCGAAAAGATGCCAAATCTATTGGGAGCTAGGGGCGGAGGGTGACGCAGGTTTCTCCGGATACAAGCGGTGAAACTCCGGCTCGTCGTGTAGCAGGGCGAGATCCGGATCCCGGCGGGCCCACTCCGCGTCCTTGAAACCCGCTTCCCAGGATTTGCGCAGGGTATCGAGGGCTTCCGCCTTCTTGTTGAGTTTGCAGTAGAGGCACGAGGCATTGTAGAGAATCGAAGCTTCATTGGCGCGCAAAGTAACTGCCAGGTTGAGTTCGCGCAACGCGTCCTCGGCGCGACCCAGAAATGCGTAGTCGGAACCAAGCAAGATTCGCGCGCGGGCATCCTCGGGTACCTGTTTGAGATGGTTTTCAAGGGCAGCCATTTTTCGCTGTCGAGTGTTACGTACCGCTTCCATTTTTCCCAAGGCGCCCAGGCAATTCAGGATGGGCACATATACGTTATAGTCCTCGCCGCTGGCTTCGATAGCGGCGTCGGCAATGTCAACAACCTCCTGGTATCGCCCAGCGGCAAACAAGGCGCGGCAAAGCAGGTAATGGGCGCCTTCGCAGTCGCGCTTGCGCTCGATGGCCTTCTTCAACATGCGGACGGCCTCGTCGTGCAATGAAGCTGCATACAGAACCCAAGCCTGGCTAACCTGCACTTCGGGGAGGTCCCAGCGCAGAGCTACCGCCTTGCCCGAAGCTTCGCGCGCGCGTTCCACCCACACTTGATCGCGGCTGAAGTTGCAATAGAACATGGCGCATGCATTGGCGCTGGCAGCGTACGCCAGAGCGAAACTGGGATCGATCGCAACCGCGTTTTCGAACATTTGAAGCGCGAATTCGAGATCCTGGCGGGTCTGTCGCCGCGCGTAACGCTTGCCGCGTAGATAGAGGTCGTAAGCCTGGAGGTTTTCCGTTGGTTTGATGGCCAGAGCTTCCAGTTCCTCAGGAGAAAGCGTGACCCGAAGAGCTTCGGCGATTCTGCGAGCCATCTCGTCCTGAACCTCGAAAACGTCCTTCATCTCGCGGTCGAAACGATCTGACCAAAGCGGGAAATCGGTGTGCGTATCTACGAGTTGGGCGCTGATGCGAAGGCGGGCGCCGGCGCGGCGCAAAGTCCCAGTCAGGACGTAGGCTGCGCCCAACTGCTGGCCGATCTGTGCGGGAGTCACTGGCTTGTCTCGGAATGCAAGAACAGTGGGGCGCGAAAAAATGTTCAGTCCGCGAATCTTGGAGAGTTCGGTAATAACATCCTCGGTAATACCGTCGCGTAAGTATTCGTCCTCTTTCGCGCCACTTATATTTTCGAAATAGAGAACAGCGACCGACTTCCTTGATTGCTTATGAACGGCGGGGTCCGATTCGGTTTTATCTCGGGTGCGGCGCACGCTCGATTCGAGGTCGCGCTTCAGGCGACTCAGGTCGGTTTTGAGCTCGGTGGCCGTCTGGCAGCGTAGATTGCGATCCTTCTCCAGGGTCTTATCGAGAATGCGCACAAAATCGGCGGGCAACGTCGGATTCAACTCAGCAGCTGACCTGGGATTCCGGTTCAGGATGGCGTCGAAGACCAGAGCCGATGTGTCTCCTTGAAAGGGCAGTGTGCCGGTGGCCATCTGGTAGAGCACGGTACCGGTGGAAAACAGATCGGTGCGCGCATCCACCAGTTGCCCCCGCGCCTGCTCCGGTGACATGTAGGAAACAGTACCCACCGCCGAACCCGGCGAAGTCAGTTCGGGAACCAGAGTTTCACCCTGATCGATAGAGGCTGCTCGCGCGAGCTCGCCACCGGTGAACTTCGCCAGACCGAAGTCCAGTATCTTCACCTGTCCGCGGTCGGTCAGAAAGATATTTGCGGGCTTGATGTCGCGGTGTACGATCCCTTTGGCATGGGCAGATTCGAGGGCATCGGCGATCTGGATGCCCAGTGGCAGCAGTTTGTCCATTTCCACGGGCTTCCGGCTCATCTTCTGTGCCAGGGTTTCGCCCTCCAGCAACTCCATCACAATGAAGTGCCGGCGCGCGTGTTGTTCAATCGCGTGGATAGTGCAGATATTCGGGTGATTCAGCGAGGAAGCGGCGCGCGCCTCGCGCTGGAAGCGCTCAAGCAACTGGCTGTCCTGGGCCATTTCGGGCGGAAGAAATTTCAGGGCCACGCGGCGGCCGAGTTGAGAGTCCTGCGCCTCGTAGACCACGCCCATGCCACCCGATCCCAGTTTGCTGAGAATCTTGTAGTGCAGGAAGGCTTGGCCGATGAGGGAATCTTGATCCATAGGACCCGGTTGATAGTATCGGCAAGAGGAACCGTCGTCAAGGAATCCGGGCCCGATTGCCGGTCATCGAAAAATGCCCACAGTCCTTACTCCTGCCCCATTCGGGCGGGCTACTTCCCCGTGTAGCTGACCCTCCAGATCGAGTTTGATCCGTCGTCGCTCACCAGCACGGAGCCGTCGGGAGCCACCGTAACGCCCACGGGACGTCCCCAAACGTTGCCGTCGGGCAGGACGAAGCCGGTGAGGAAGTCTTCATATTCGCCGCTGGCGTGGCCGGTCTGGTGCAGCGGGACGCGGATCACTTCATAGCCTACCCGCACAGATTTATTCCAGGAGCCGTGCTCGGAGGCGAAAATGTCCCCTTTATATTCGGCAGGGAATTGCTGGCCCTCGTAGAACGTGAGTTCCAGCGACGCATTGTGCGGCTGCAGCAGCACGTCGGGGACGATCACTTTGTCTTTCAACTCGGGATGCTTGCCCGCATGCCGCGGATCCTGATGGCCTCCGATGTACCACCACGGCCAGCCGTAGAATCCGCCTTCCTGCACGTGCGTGATGTAGTCAGGCACGAGGTTGTCGCCCAGTGCATCGCGTTCGTTCACCGAGCACCACAACTCTCCGTTCCGTGGATTGACGGCGATTCCTCCACCGGCATTGCGTATGCCGTAGGCGTAGACGGTCAAGACGCAGTTCGTCGGATCGCACGCCAGAATGTCGGCGCGATTTTTCTCGCGTGGCGTGGTGTCGGGATCGTCCACATTCGATCCCGAGCCGACCGCGACAAAAAGCTTTTTCCCGTCCTGCGAGAAGGCTACGGCGCGGGTCCAATGCCCGCCCTGCCCCGGTAAGTCGGCAACATGCTGGGGCGCGGCACCGGCTTTCAGATCGCCGTTGTGATAAGGAAATCGAATCACTTCGGCGGTGTTGCCTACATACAGCCACTGCGGATCAGGGCCGGGAGGATAAAAAGCCAGACCATAGGGAGATTTCAATCCGCTGGCGAAGACAGCCGACAGCTCGGGCTTGCCGTCGCCGGTCACGCCGCGGAAGATGCGAATGTGGCCAGACTCGCTCTCGGCGAGGAAGATGTCGCCGTTGGGAGCGGTGCGTAGCGTGCGCGGGTTATCGAGAGCCGCGGCATACAACTCGACTTTGAATCCCGGCAGCGCCACCGGCCATGCATTCTGCGGGCGCGCGACCAGATCCGGACCATTATCCGCCGAGCGGGTGGCATAAGGCTTAGGCAGATCGTTCACGGTAATCTTGCGGACCGTGCCCGGTTTTTCATAGCGGAAGTCGGTGAAAGGAGCGTTCGGCGGCGGGCCACTCGTCTTCTCTGCACCCCCGCCGGAGGGTGATGGTGCGGCCGCGCCCGGCGTACTCAGCGCCGGCAAAGCCGACATCACATAGGTGATGACTTCCCATCGCTGCTTGGCCGGCAACGATGCCCAAGAGGGCATGCCGCTATTCTTGTCGCCGCGCGTGATGAACCAAAAAACTTCGCCCGGCGTCACCTCAGCCAGTTTGTCGCCTACGAGGGAGGGAACGCTGCCGGTGCCTTTGCCGAACTTTCCATGGCAAGATCGGCAATTGAGCGCATAGAGGCGCTGACCGTCCTGCACAGCCGCGGCGTGGCCTTCGTAGGGATTTTTAATTGCGCGCGTCGAAGCCGGTGCATTGTGAAACTCGGTATTGACTGTTTCTGCTGCCGTCAGCGTCAGGGAAAATAGCGTCCCGAATACGACCGCGAACACAACGAAGATGAAGGAACGGGCGAACGATCGCATGGTATTTCTCTCCAGAAGTTTTCGTCGTGGCAGTTTCCCTGAGGCTTTGGATGCACCTGGAATAGGTTGGGATTTTCGGAATTCTATCGATTGACAGCTCGCAATTTGCCGGTGGCAGGCTGTCTCCGCTACTTCTGTGCAGATTTTCCCTTGGTGACCTGATCGTACCAGAGCCGGTGATGAGTTTTCGCCCAGGCGGTGGAAACTTCTCCGCGAATGATGGACGTAAAGCCGCCGCGAATCATGGCTGTGCCCATGTAGACGTGAATGATGAATGCGCCAATGGTGGCCAGGGCCGCGACCACATGCACTGTGACTGACAGATAGCGCAGCCAGCGCAGGCTCCAGGGGATGTCCTCGACGAACCACAATCCGATGCCGGAAATCAGCAGCAGAATAACTCCATAGAGCATCAGCCAGAAGAATATCTTCTGCCCGTAGTTGAAGCGGCCTTCGGGCGGAAGATTCTGATCGTCATTCTCGATGTACGACTTTACCTGCTCTCTCCAGCGGCGATCCGCGGCGGTGATGTGCATGTCCCCAATCCAGTGCATGTACATCACGAACATCGACGCGGCGAAGGCCACACCAAACCAGGGATGCCAGAAGCGCGCCGTCGGTCCGCCGCCAACCAGGGCGGCCAGCCAGTACATGTAAGGCGACCAGAAGGCCAGGCCGGTGACGAGGCAATAAATGTAGACGATCGCTCCGAACCAGTGATTGACGCGTTCTTCCAGCGTATAGCGAAGGATTCTTTCGCCCGGTTCGCCGGTGGTGCGCGGCGTCGAAATGGTCTGTGTGCTCACGGCCGGCCTCCATCACCATCGTGCGAAGGATGAATTTCTTTCGGCCCGAAGCGGAAATAATGCAGTGTCACTCCGATCACGCCGAACAGCATGGCAAGGTTGCCGATCCACTTCGCCGGGCCTTTCCAGAAGCGCACGACCCATGGAATCTGTGGATCTTTGGGCAATCCGCCATAGGCTTCGGGATTGTTGACGTCGTGCAACACGTAAATGACGCCGGTGCCGCCGACTCCCGCCGGGTCGTAGACTCCAGCCTTCTCGATGCCGTAATTTTCGCGAAGCTGTTTGGCGCGGGCTTCCGCGATAAACGTCATGTCTTCTTTCGTCCCAAAATGCAGGCAGCCTGTGGGACAGGACTTGATGCACGCCGGTTCGAGGCCCTGGCTCACACGGTCCGAGCACAGCGTGCACTTGAACATTTTCTTGGTCGCGGGATTGAACTTGGGGATATCGAAAGGGCAGCCGCTGACGCAATATCCGCAGCCAATGCAATTCTGTTGCTGAAAATCCACGATGCCGTTGGTGTACTGCACGATCGCGCCATCGGCGGGACAGGCGGTCAGGCAGCCGGGATCGGCGCAATGCATGCACTGATCCTTGCGCATCAGCAAGGTGATGCTGCCGTCTTCGCGCTCGTGCTCGTTGAACTTGATCAGGTTCCAGTAATTCCATGTCGTCGAGGGCATGGTCTGGTAGCTGTTGTCGAAGACGGTGTCGGTGAAGGTGTAGCCATTCCACTCGAGGCAGGCCACTTCGCAGGCCTTGCAGCCGATGCAGGTGGTGGTGTCGATCAGCTTGCAGACCTGCTCGCTGCGTTCGACGTCCTCGCCGGGAGCGATTCCGGCGTGGCCGGAGATTCGTTTGATTGAAAGTGTCGCCTGGCTCATAAAGTACTATTGGGCGATCTGGTGATCGGGCCATCGGGCGATCCGAAACCTCGTCGGCTTCCGTTGGTTTTCAGATCACCCGATGACCCGATCGCAAAATCACCCGATCCCTTCATGCTTTTTCCACCTTCACCAGAAATCCTTTGAACTCCGGCGTGTACGCGTTCGGATCGACTACTGTTGGCGTTAGCCGGTTGATGATCGTCCTCGCGTCCTTGCCCGCATCTTCCTGAATGCCGCGATAGCCCTGATGAATCGGAATGCCGATCTGGTAAACCTTCTTGCCATCAATCGTCATCGGTCGAATGCGCTTGGTCACGAATGCTTTGGCGATGTAATAGCTTCGCGCGCTCGTGACTTTTATTTTGTCGTTGCCCTTGATCCCCAACTCGGCCGCCAACTCGACCGGAATCTCAATGAACGGTTCGGGAATGAGTTGAACGTTCATCCGGTTATTCTTGGTCCAGTAGTGGTAGTGCTCGGTGAGCCGGTAAGTGGTGCAGATCACGTTGAAGCCGTCGCCGGGAGTTGCGTACTTATCCATCGGCGTCTTGAGTTTCTTGACGACGGGATTGTTTTGCTGGTTGGGATGCAGTGCGTTTTGCACCGGACTCTCAATCGGCTCGTAGAACTCAGGGAACGGTCCTTCCGCGAAGGCGCCTAGTGGCGCGAATATTCTGCCCACACCTTCGGGATTCATGATGAATGGGCCCATGTGATCTTTTGGGTTCGAGTCCGGTTTGAAGTCGGGGATGTCGTTGCCTCCCCAACTCTGGTTGGCCTCGTTCCACCACACTTGCTTGCGCGACGGATCCCATGGTTTTCCGGAGGGATCGCACGAGGCGCGGTTGTACATGATGCGGCGATTGGCTGGCCATGACCATGCCCAGTTCTGGAAGACGCCCTGGCCGGAGGGATCCTCGTTGCCGCGGCGAGTGGTTTGGTTCCCGGCCTCGGTCCAGCAGCCGGAGTAGATCCAATTTCCGCACGCGGTGGTGCCGTCATCTTTCAGCCAGGCGAAGCCCGGCAGTTGCTGGCCCTTCTTGATGGTCACTTGCGTCTTCGGATCGGTAATGTCGGCGAGCGCCTTGCCGTTGAGCTCTTTCAAAATCTCGCCCAGAGGCGGATGCTGCGCGTTGGCATAGGCCCACGACAGTTTGACGATGGGATCGGGGAACTTGCCACCCTCTTTCTGATAAAGTTCGCGAACCTTCAAAAAGATCTGCGCGATGATGTCCTGATCGAGCCGGCATTCGCCCGGAGGAGGCACGGCGGCATTCTTCCATTGCAGCCAGCGCGCCGAATTGGTCATCGACCCATCTTTCTCGGCGAAGCCGGCACAGGCCAGGCGATAGACCGTGGTGTTGATGGTCTTCATCTCCTCGGGCGTGACTCCGGGAGACCGCCAGAATTCGCTGGTCTCGTCCGGATAAATCTCGCCCACGACGAGGAAATCAGCCTTCTTCAGGGCATCGATATTTTTCTGCGAGTCCGGCCCGATGGCGACGCCATTCATGCCAAATGCGAGCATGCCTTTCACCGAGCCGCGATACATGTTGTCCCAGATCTGGGTCCAGGAGTAATTACGGTCGACCTTCGGCATGTAATGAAAAGCAAAATCGTTTTCTTTGGTGGCTGCGTCCCCGTAAAGAGCTTTCAACAGTGAGACCGTGAACTTGGGTGTGTTCGACCAGTAGTTGAAAGAATCCCAGGGCTCGGGCTTGGATGATGTGGGACTGGTTCGCTTCAAGTACGTGGCGAGATCAACATCGGCTGGGTTCGGAACTTTCAGGTAGCCGGGCCAGATATCGAAGACTCCGCCCATGTCGGTGGCGCCTTGAATGTTGGAGTGTCCACGCAGCGCATTGACGCCGCCGCCGGCGCGCCCGACGTTGCCCAATATCAACTGCAACATGGCCGCGGTGCGGATGATCTGCGTGCCGAAACTGTGCTGCGTCCATCCCAGGGCGTACATCATGGTGGCGACCTTTGTCATGTCGCCGTCTTTGCGGATCGACGTATAGAGGTCGGCCGCCTTGAGGAACTGTTCTTTCGGAATGCCGGTGATGCGTTCGACCATCTCCGGGGTGTAGCGCGAATACTGCTGTTTCAGAAGCTGAAACACACAGCGAGGATGCTGCAACGTCAGATCGTAGGCAACTTTTCCGGGCAGAGGAGGCAGAACGACAGGTTGCGGCGTAGTCGATGCTTTGGCTCCGGCCGGACTGGCCCCCTGATAACCCTGGCCAGTCATGGGCTGGCCGGTTTCCTTATGGTTCGCCTGAGCAGCGGCTGGATGGCCAGCTTGCTGAGGCGGCGCGGCAGCATGCGCGGCGGCGTGAGCCGGAACCACTTCGCCCTGGTCGTTGCCTTCTTCGTACGTCCAGGTAGTGCGGTCGTAGGTTTGCGTTTGCGGATCGAATCCCGAGTAAAGGCCATCCTCGGGAAGCTTGAAGCCCTCCTTCACGATGAAGGCGGCATTGGTGTAGTTCACGAGATAGTCGTGCGCAATGCGATTGTTCTCGATGGCGTAGCGAATGACTCCGCCGAGGAAGGCGATGTCGGTACCCGCGCGAATCTGGCAGAACAAATCGGAAGTGGCGGCAGTGCGGGTAAAGCGCGGATCGACGACGATCAGCTTCGCATTGCGGGTACGCTTGGCTTCAATGGCCCACTTGAACCCGCAGGGATGGTTTTCGGCGGGATTGCCCCCCATGGCGAGAATCATGTCGGCATTCTTGATGTCGACCCAGCTGTTCGTCATCGCCCCGCGTCCAAATGTTGGTCCCAAACTTGAGACCGTGGGGCCGTGTCAAACCCTGGCCTGGTTTTCTACATAAGTCAGACCCAGGCTTCGCATGGTCTTGACGACGAGGTAGTTGAACTCGTTGGTATCGGTACAACCGCCGATGAACGCAAGGCTTTCGCAGCGGTTCACGGTGCGGCCTTGCGCATCTTTCTCGATGAAGGTCGCGTCGCGCGTCTTCTTGACCCAGTGTCCGATCTCGTCGATGGCTTGGGTCCAGCCAATATCTTCCCAATGATCGGAGCCGGGGCGCCGCACTTGCGGCTTCAGCAGACGGCGAGGATTGAGGATGTCCTGCTCGAGCGATGCGCCCTTGGGACACAACGTGCCGCGATTGATGGGATGGTCGGGGTCGCCCTCGACGTGGATCACCTGCGGCGTTACATTCTTGGCCTTGTCACCGATGGTGTAAATGAGAACGCCGCAACTAACGGCACAATACGGGCAGGTGGATCGAGTCTCGGTGGCGCGCGCGATCTTGAGTTCTTTAAGCTGCGCGACGGCAGGAGTCAGATCGAAACCCAGAAGGGAGAGGCCCGCTCCACCAGCGAGCGCGCCCTTGAAGAAAGTTCTGCGGGAGAATTCCATTGCACATCCTCCGACTTCTTCGTTCACCGACGGATGGACTGCACCCCAAGAAACTTTCCGAAACTATAATCCCGCTTCTGGTGCCCCGTCAATGCCAGAGACACTGTAGGACCGTTTAGCCGCTGGGGGTTGCTTGCCGTGCCCCGAAGCCCCATAATCGGCCGGTGGCGAAGACACCCTGGCAACAGCGCATTCGACGGGCCGAGTATCTTGCCGCGGAGCACGCCTTCGCTGAGCAAATCCTGGGTTTTTATATCCACGTGGCGCGGTTTCAGGAGGCCTTCTATCAGCGGTTGGAGCGGGGCAAGCATAGCCCAGGCGGTTCGCCGGCTGTCGAGCAGACATCCCGCGCATTCCCCGGACCGGACGATGACAGCGCTCATGATCCTGAACTTCTGGCCGGCTTCCATGAATTTCTCGCCGTCGTCGAACAGCATGGCCCTGAGCGAGTCCGGCAGTTGGCGCGTGAACTGCGCGACGCGTCTGGAGGGGAGCGGTCTGATCTGCTGCATGCCGTGTGGGCCGGTTCGGCAGGGACGCAGGTGAATCCTGAATACTTTCTCGCCTTCGCGTTCTTGCAGCCCTATGCCGAATTCGTTCGTTCTCGCGCCCGGTTGCAACTCGAGGGATATACCCATTCCCTCTGCCCGTTTTGCAATCGCCCCCCTGCGCTCGGAGTTCTGCGCCAGTTGGGGGATGGCGGACGCCGCAGCCTGATTTGCGGATTTTGCCTCACCGAATGGGAGTTCCGGCGAATCGTCTGTCCCGGATGCGGCCAGGAAGACCACGCCAAGCTTCCCGTTTACACCGCCGAGACATTTCCCTATATCCGCGTGGAGTGCTGCGACACTTGCCAGACCTATATCAAGTCCGTTGACTTTACCAAGAATGGCCTGGCGGATCCTCTTGTCGACGAACTCGCTTCCGTACCGCTCAATCTGTGGGCGCAGGAGCGCGGATACAAGAAACTCAATCCGAATCTGCTGGGGATGTGACCCCCCGCTCGCGATGATTCGCACAAGCGGGATTTTGTAACTTTATTCCCCCGATACAACCTTCTCCCTACAATGCTTGATCAGACTGCAATAAAGCCGTATAAGCTAGGAGCAAGCAAACTCCTAAAAACCCCGGTCCCGGACGGAGCTTTTTCATGCGATCTTTTTTCATGCGATCTTGGAAGTTCTTATTACCCATCCTTGCCTCGACTCTCTGCTTCGGTGCTCAATCCGATCGCATCGCGGGTCCGATTAATCCCAGCCAGAGGATTACGCTTCAGGGCAGTCTGCATCGCAAGGCAAAGCCGCAATTTGATCAGGGACCGATCGATCCTTCCTCGCGGCTCGGTTACGTCACCATGCTTTTCACGCCCTCCGATGCACAAAAGAAGGCCTTGGACCTGCTGCTTGCCGAACAACAGAATCCCAAGTCGCCGAGCTTTCACAAGTGGCTTACTCCCGAACAATTCGGCGACCGTTTCGGCCTCAGCCTTCACGATATGAAGAGCGTTACGGACTGGCTTACGTCCGAGGGCCTGCAGATCGTCAGCGTGGCGCGCGGCCGCCAGTTCGTGGTGTTTGAGGGCGCCGCAGCCCAGGTCGAGAGCGCATTCCAGGTCGAGTTTCACCACTACCAGGTCGATGGTGAAATGCATTTCGCGAATGCCACGATGCCATCCATTCCGGCAATGCTTGGGGGAATTGTCGGCGGATTTCGCGGCTTCAACGACTTCCACCTGAAAGCCGCACGCCGGCAGCACCCCGATTACACCATCAATGGCGCTTCCACTCACTTCCTGGCGCCCGGAGATATTGCCACGATTTACCACATCAATCCTCTACTCCAAAGCGGGATCGATGGTACTGGGGAGAAGATTGTGTTGGTGGGGCAAACCGACGTTCATATTGCCGACATCAACGATTTCCGCACCGACTTCGGACTCTCGTCGGTAAGCAGTTGTAACGCTCCGCCCAGTTGCAATACGCCGAACCTGCAGTACATACAAGCAACGGCCGCGCCGGGTTTTAACGGCGGCGATTTGACCGAATCCAATCTGGATCTGGAGTGGTCGGGCGCGGTGGCACAGAATGCGCAGTTGATCTTCGTGACCTCCAACTTCGCTTCCGGCGGAGTGGGCTTCTCGGCGCAGTATGCCATCGACAATGCTCTAGCCCCTGTCATCAGCATGAGCTACGGGAATTGCGAGTTTTATAGTGCCGATCCCTCGACTGCCACTCTTCCCACGCAAGATCTGCTTTTCAAACAGGCGGCGGGGCAAGGGATTTCATTCTTTGTCTCCTCGGGCGATGATGGCCCGGCGACCTGCGACATTAACGATGGCGAGCAATTTGTTACCTCGGCGGTCATGGGCCTGGCGGTGAGTTACCCCGCCAGCAGCGCTTACGTTACGGCCGTGGGCGGTACGGAATTCAACGAGGGCAGCGGAGATTATTGGAGTTCCAGCAATGACGGCACCACCGGGGGATCGGCGTTGTCCTATATTCCTGAGAAATCCTGGAATGACTTTCCCCAGCTTGGCTTTCTCGATGGGGGCGGTGGTGGCCCCAGCAATTGCGCTAACCAAAGTGCCGATTTTTCGACTTGCGTTTCCGGTTTTCCCAAACCTTCCTGGCAGACGGGAGCGGGAGTGCCCACCGACGGTGTTCGCGATGTGCCCGACGTTTCCCTGTCCGCATCGAACTACAACGATCCCTACATCGTGTGCACGCCGCTCTCTGAGGTTGGGAAATCCGGCTCGACCAGCACCTGTGCCGGCGGCATCCTGAGCGCGCTGGAGGACGACAACTCCGCCTTCGGTGGTACTTCCATTTCGACTCCGATCATGGCCGGGATCACTGTGCTGTTGAATCAATACCTCAACGGCAGTTCAAGTCCGGGCCTCGGCCTGATCAATCCCACGCTCTATACGCTGGCCGCGGGTGCATCTTCGCCCTTCCATGACACTGCGGCCGGAAGCAACAGCTTCGTGAATTGCACGGTCGGCGATCCTGTGGGACAGCCCTCTGCACTGCTGTGTCCCGCCAGTGGAAGCTTCGGTTTCGACACGGGTAGCGGCTACGATCTTGTGACCGGCCTGGGATCGGTCGATGCCAACGCGCTCGCGCAGGCGTGGGCGAGCTCGCTGGTGACTCCGGACTTCACCTTCCAAACCAGCAGCGATCTCTCACCCAGTTCCGTCCCGGCAGGGCAATCCTCCGCTGCGACATTGACCATTACTCCGGTCAATGGTTCCACTCAGACCATCAACTTTAATACCAGCAGTTGCACGGCGGGCCTGCCTGCGGGAGCGGTCTGCGCTTTCAATCCCAGCAGCGTCACTCTGGACGGCACCGATCCTGCGTCGGTCACCTTGACTATTACGACGGCGGCGAACATGGCGCTGCCCGTGGGTGCACAGGCGATCACCGTGACCGGCACGGCCAGCGGTCCCGGCAGCACATCCCACACAACATCCGTGAACCTCACCATCACCACGACCAACCAGAGCTTTACGCTGGCATCCTCGAACGGCACTACCTTCCCCGTCTCGGTAGGCGGGACTGCCCAGATCAACATCACGGTCTCTGGTACAGGGACACCGATTGGCTTCGTCAACAACTCGCTGACTGCCGTGCCGGTTACCTACACCTGCTCCGGAATTCCGCCGACCGCGGAAATTACGTGCAACTTCAGCCCCAGCATGGGTGAATCCATCAATCAGACGGCGGTGACTCTCAGCCTCGTGACCCAGGGGGCTACTGCGCACCTGCGGCCACTGGGGCGCAGTCACCTCGTGTATGCCCTGTTGCTGCCGGGATTGTTTGGCATGATTCTGGTTGCGGGATCACGGACCCGTGGAGTGCGGCTGCTCAGCTTGATTGTGATTCTTGGTTTCTCCACGTTGTGGCTGGGCGCTTGCAGCGGAGGCAGCAGCAATAACGGCCTGGCGAATGCGGGCACGCCTCCCGGAATGTACGCGATCACCGTTAATGCCACAACGGGCGGGGCCAATCCGCTTACGTCCACGCTTGCGATTACGCTCAATGTCCAGTAGCAATGTGCGGTAGTAGTGTGCAGTAGTCAGGTGAGGGCAATAGGCGCTCCGCAGAAGCGAAGCGCCGTTCGGTTGCTCTGCGAATCGGCGTCGCTGTCTGGCGAAGCGCATCGGAATCCGACAGCCATGTCCTCCTGTGCAAAAAGGCTGGCACTTTGGCCCTTGCGCGCCTGCACGGGGGCGAGTAACATGAGATTGTTCTCATTGGCCACGTTCCCGCGTGCCTTCCGCGCCCCAGGCCGTTCCCGGCGGCGCGACGGATTCCGATAACGGATTACCGATAGTTAAAAAATTGGAAAGTTTTTTCGCCAGTACGAGTTGCATCACCAGATAGCGGTTGACCGCGCAGCGTTCACAATTAGTTCAGCCAAACCCGCAATCCCTCAGGCGAGTGGGCAACATTCCCCGAACGTGAACGCGAGACTTGATGGGCAGTGAGTGGTTCTGTGGCTAGGCTTTTGCGGTTGGTACGCCTGCGGCAAAAGAAAAAGGCTGTGCGCCAACGTTGTAAGAGCCTGCCGCAACCAACGGGGAATCTGAAATCTGGGCCAACGGAATCTTTAATTTTACATTCCTGCATCGGATCAAAGAATCCGGGCAGCAACTTGAGAGGACTATGAACGCAGGACCAGGAAGACCCTCCGGTGGCGGAGGGGGAAGACGGCGGCGTCGTGGACGGCGCCCCAGCAATCAACGCGGCCCCCGTACCTCCGGCCCCAGCCAGTCGCGCCATAATCAAGACGGCATTTATACCGCTCCCATGGATCACAGCTACCGGGCAGCCCAGGCGGGCAACGGCAACGGCCAGGGAGGGCGACGCGCTCGTCCCGGTTTTGCCGCGCCTTTTGCGCCAGCCGATCCCGAGCCTCTGCCGGTGCAGCGCGAAGATGCCAACTCGCGCATCTTTGCCTTCGTTGACGATCTGTTTTTCCAGGCCAAGATTCAGGAAACCGCGCGCAAGCTCAATGTGAAGGTCGAGTTCGCCAAGAACGACAAGGACCTGGCCGAGCGCATGCAGCAGAACGGGGAAGAAAAGCCTTCGCTGATCATCTTTGATCTCAATAACGTCAACGCAAAGCCCCTGACGCTGATTCCGAAGCTCAAGTCGAAGCTGAAGAAGGGAACTTCCATCATCGGGTTCCTGTCACACGTGCAAGGCGACCTGAAGCAGAAGGCCCACGAGGTGGGTTGCGACATGGTTCTGCCGCGTTCAGCCTTCTCGCAGAATTTGCCGCAGTTGCTGCGGCGGCACGGGGCACCCGAAGAGGAAAATCCGACGGTTCAGTAGAACCTGGCGCGATATCCGGAGCGCAGAACTATCGTTGCTCGATCCACTCGCTTTGCATTTTGGGTGGTTGGGTCAAAGTCTGCATAACCACGCAATATTGTTCTGTCTTTTCGCGCAGTGCGCGGAGCTGCTCAGGCGTCGCCTGGGGCGCAACAATCTCAAATCGTGTGTGAATGCGCTCGAAGCCGACTGGGACGTCTTTTGAGATACCTAAGGTGCCCCGCAGATCCAAATCTCCTTCCACCGTTACCTCAATCCGTTCGACCGGCACACCCATGGCTGCGGCAACCATCTGGCAGGTGATTTGGGCGCACGCCGATAAAGCTCCCAGCAGCATATCGCCGGAACAGGCCGCCGTGCCTGCACCCCCTACGCCCGTGTGCGCCTGGGCCTGATAGACAGCCTGCCCGATGGCTACGGAGCATGCGATTGGAGTCTCGGTTTGGCCGCCTCTCGCCTTGAGCGTGATTCGCGAGCTGGAAGGTTCATTGCGGTATTGGTCCTTGAGGGGTTTTTGAACCGACTTAAGATCCATGACGGCCTCCGAACTTTATTCTGACTGATCCAAGGCAATTTCTACCGCGCAGCGATCTGTGCTCTTGTTCCCAGCCTGCCCTCTTGTTAGCATGCATTACCGGAGGTTAGCACAGTGCCAAAATTTGTGATTGAACGAGAGGTGCCCGGAGCGGGGAATCTCTCGGACGCCGAAATACAAGAGATCTCGCGAAAATCAGTGGATGTTCTGAAAGGTATGGGGCCGGAAATCCAGTGGTTGCAGAGCTACGTCACAGGCGATAAAGTTTACTGTGTCTACCTTGCTCCCAACGAAGCAACCATCCGCGAGCATGCAAAGCGGACAGGGCTTCCAGCCAATCGCATCTCGGCGGTCCGCCGGCTCATCGATGCCTCCACGGCGGAGTAACTCTGCTCCGGCTTCTTCGCCACACTGGCGGCGCTTACTCCGCTGACTTGCCGCGGTTACTCTGGCCTGAACCGGGGGCGGTCTTCAGCACGTCCGCAATGGCTTTTTCGATCGGCATCACCCATCCCTCAAGCCACGCTGTTCGGCCGGTTGCGGTAGGCAAACCCTGTCGTGCCGGCTCCAGACCTTTTTCGAGTTTGGCCTGCTCCGCTGGAGTGAGGGGAGCGCCAATACTCTGACGCAGCGCGGCCGATGCGCCCGCCAGCCGTAGCGAGCGTTCGGCTTGCGATTGCGCCGCCGCGGAGCAGGCAAAGGATTCAAGCAATCGCGCGATGCCTCGTTTATGTTCGAGCGCTTGAAAGACTCCGATGCTCTCGCGGTAGAGCGCATCCGCCGCGCGATAGTCTCCCTGTTCGCGAGCCAGGTTCCCCAAGTCGGCCAGCGAGCCGGCAATGCCCCACTGGTCGCGGAGCTCGCGAAAAGTAGCCAGACTCTGTTCATAGAGCGATCGCGCCGCTTCGGAGTTCCCCTGATCGCGCGCCACGTCGCCCTGGTGGTTAAGCGCCCAGGCTGCTCCGGTTCTGTCACCCAGTTCCCGAAAGATGGCGAGACATTCCTCGTAGAGAGCGCGCGCTTGCGTGTAGTCTTCCTCCAGCTTGACGACATTCGCGAGGTTGCTGAGTGCGCGAGCCACGGCCAAGCCGTCGTGCAGTTCTCTCCAGAGCGCCAGACTTTCTTCGAAGAGCTGCCGCGAAACCGCCAGGTCGCCACGGTCGCGGGCGGTGACGGCCAGGGCATTGAGCGAGACGGCGATGCTTCGCTTGTCGTCTAAACTCCGGCCGATCTCCAGGCTCTCCTTAAGAAGGACGTCGGCTGCAACGTAATCGCCCTGCTCGCCGGCCAGAACTCCTGCGGCGAAAAGGGCGCGCACGCGCGCGTTGACTGGCGCCTTCGCTGCCTCGATTTTCAGCAGCTTTCCTAATCGTGCCCGGCCCTCCGCAAGATGCTCCCGCGTCTCCCAGAAGCGAAAAAGAGCCACGCCCAAACGCAAGCCCCATTCCCCATTTCCGCTCTCTGTAAGCCAATCGAGAGCAGCGCGAAAATTGTCGTGCTCAAGGTCGAATCGATCGAGCCATGACTTCTGGTTCGCGGCAGAGTCCTCGGCAGCGCCCTCTTCTGCCAGCACCAGACAATAGGCAGCATGGGCGCGCCTGGTTTGCGCCTCTTCTTTGCTTTCGGCCATCTTGCCCATGCCATACTCGCGAATCGTTTCAAGCATCGCGAAGCGCGGCTCTCCGTCTGGCTGTTCGATTTGGCGAGCGAGGCTCTTGTCGACCATCGATGCCATGCCATCCAGGATGTCCAACTCCAGGTCTTGCCTGGCGTCGCATACGGATTCCACCGCTTCCAAAGTGCATCCCCCGATGAAAACGGAGAGCCTCCTGAAAAGCTTCTGCTCTGGCGCGCTCAGCAGGTCATAGCTCCAATCGATGGTTTGGCGAAGCGTCTGTTGCCGGGCAGGCAAGTCACGAGCGCCACCAGTCAACAACTGCAGGCGGCTCGCCAGACGGGTGAGCATGGCCGAAGGAGAGAGAAGTTTGGCGCGAGCGGCGGCAAGTTCGATGGCGAGGGGCAGGCCATCCAGTCGCGAGCAAATCTCCGCCACCGCGGCCGCGTTGTCTTCGTTGAGCTTGAAATCCGGCTTCACGGATGCGGCGCGTTGTGTGAACAGGGCTATCGCCGAATATTGCAGCAGAGTTTCCAGGGAAGGCAGAGATTTGGGATCGGGCAGCGCCAGCGGCGGCACGGGGAACTCCTGTTCGTGGTACACGCGGAGGGCGGCGCGACTCGTTACGAGGAGCTTCAGATTGGGGGCCACTGCGATTAGCTCCGCCAACATCGGCGCGGCGGCGAGCATGTGCTCGAAGTTGTCAATCAGCAGAAGCATGGGGGCGGCCAGGGAATTCTGCAAATATTCTTTCAAGGTCTCGAGCTGAGGTCGGCCTCCGGTTTCGCGAACTCCCAGGGTTTGCGCGATTACGATGGCGATCGAATTGGGATCGCTGACGCCGGCGAGCGGTACAAAATACAGTCCCGCCGGGAAGTGCTCTTGCGTGTCGCGTGCAACTTCCAGGGCGAGACGCGATTTGCCGATCCCGCCGGGTCCGGTTACGGTGACAAGGCGGACATCGTGTCGCAGCAATAGTTCTTTGGCCGCTGCCAGTTCTTTATCGCGCCCAACAAAGACCGTCCCGGGTATCGGCAAGTTGCTGGGCCGCGGGTCGGGCCGCCGGTGCTGAAGATCCAGGACCCGGTCGCGGATGGCCAAGAGATCGCGCGCCAGGTCGCGGGTTGAGAAGTAGCGCTTCTCGGGCTCTTTCGCGAGGCAGCGTTCTACCACCCAACTGAGAGGAGGGGGAACCTCGGGGTTCAACGAACCCATCGGTTCGGGTTCTTCCTGCAGAATTGCCACCAACGTCTGTGCCTGAGTTTTCTTTTGAAAGGGGCTCCTCCCGGTTGCCATCTCGTACAGGACTAAGCCAAAAGAGAACTGGTCGGAGCGAAAGTCGAGTGGCCGTCCGCTGGCCTGCTCGGGAGACATGTATCCAACCGTTCCCAGGATCACGCCCGGCTCGGTTTGCAGGATACCGGTGGTACAGGCCTCGGACAGCTCTTCGCTGTCGAGCGCGAGTTTGGCCAGTCCGAAATCAAGGATCTTGACCATCTCATCGGAAATCATCAGGTTCTCCGGCTTCAGATCTCTGTGAATGATGCCCAGTTCATGCGCCTTGGCCAAGCCATCGGCAATCTGGACCGCGATCGCAATCACCTTGCGCATGGGAAGGGCGCGCGCAGACAGGAGTTGGCGCAGCGTAGTTCCCTCGACGAACTCGAGCACAAGAAAGTCCATGCCTTCGTGGTGCCCGACGTCGTGCAGAGTGCAGATGTTGGGATGGGACAGCTTGGAGATGGTGCGCGCTTCTCGGTCCAGACGGTGGCGCAGTTCTGGCTTCTGGGACAGTTGTTCGGGAAGAACCTTGAGGGCAACGGTGCGCTCTAAACGGGTGTCGCGGGCGCGATACACTTCGCCCATGCCGCCTGCACCCAGGGGCGAGAGAATTTCGTAGGGTCCGAGCTTAGTACCAGAGGTGAGAGGCATGCGTGCGCGCAATTATACCCGTGGGTCGGGCGAACTGCGCCAATGCTCTCAAATTCTGTCATGCCGAACTGCGACGAGGGCGCGGTGAGGATCCGCTGCCTCTTCAGTCAACGATGCCCCTATCCTGGAGGCCAACTCAGCGTACGTCCTCCCAGTAGATGAACGTGGAGATGAAACACGGACTGCCCCGATCCCGGGCCGACGTTGAGAACCGTGCGGTATCCCTGCTCGATGTTCCGTTCGCGCGCGATTTTCGCGGCCGCCAGATGACAGCGTCCGATTAACTCGGCGTCTTCAGCCTCCGCTTCCTTGAGGCCGGCAAAATGCTTCTTAGGGATGACGAGCACGTGCGTCGGGGCTTTCGGATTGACATCCTCAAAGGCAAAAACGTAGTCGTCCTCATAGACTTTTTTGGCGGGAATCTCGCCGCGAAGAATGCGGCAGAAGAGGCAGTTGGCGTCGGTCATAGCTCAGTCACCTCGACAAAAACGATAAGCCGAAAAAATCTACCACGGAGACACGGAGTCACGGAGAAAGGCAATTTTTAGGATCGCATTCTATTTCTATTTCTTGTTCTTGTTCTTCTCCGTGACTCTGTGACTCCGTGGTGAAGATTTCCGTTAGTCCAACCTCACCAGAAACACCGCGCCTTCTGGCGTGGCGGTTTCGGAGACGAGTTGTTGGGCGCGGTCGTGATCATCGCCGAGCACGCGCACCCGCACCCACCAATCCCCTGCGGGACTGGAAAATTTCAACACCTTGGCCGTGTGATAGCGCCGCTGCAGGTGGCTGGCGAGTTTTGCCGCGGATTCTTCGTCCGGAAAGCCGCCAATCTGCACCGCCCACTTTCCGCCCGCGTTCATGGACGACGGAGTTTGCATTACTTCGACTTTCACTTCCGCAACTCCCGGTCCGTAGACATCGAGCTTGTGCGCGGCGGCGAGCGACAGGTCGAGAACGCGCCCGGGGATAAACGGGCCGCGGTCGGTAATGCGCACCAGCGCGGCATGACCGGTTTTGAGATTGGTGACGCGCACGATCGACCCCAGCGGCAGGGTGCGATGCGCCGCGGTCATGGCGTGCATGTTGTAGACTTCGCCGTTCGATCCGCGCCGGTTGTGATAGGGCGGGCCGTACCAACTGGCGCGGCCGATTTCCGTGGCCAGAGGCGCAGTGCCGGAGGGAATCGTCGGCTCGGCGAGGTCGGAGCCGGTTTCGTCCGCAGCGTTGGAATTTGCACGGCCGGATGTGGTTTCAGCCGGCATCGCGGGCTGCGCGCTGGGCGGCGGCGGCACATTCACCCTCGCCTGCTTGGGATGCCCGCAGGCGGTGAGCAGCAAGAGCGTAAGCAGAACGATCAGAGTCAAGGTGTTGGGGGTACGGGCCGCGCGATGCAGCCTTACTTCTGCGATTTGCTTTGTTGCTCCATATAGTCGGCCAGTTGGGTTAGCTTGATGCTGGCCGTGCGCAGGGCCTTGGTGGAGTGCTGCCGCACCGAGGGAACGACCTCGTCGTTGAGGTACTTGATGAACTCGGGAATCTCTTTCTCGATGCGTTCGGCGGCGTCGGCGACCGTCTTGCTGACACGCGCCGACGCGTCCTCCACCTTGCGGTTGAAGTCGTTCATGATGCTCCTCGCTGCTGCTGGGCGTGAATGAGTTCACGCGAGATATTGCGGATGCCAGGCAGGGGTATTATTTCGCGCTTGCGGATGGCGGTCAATGGCGGGCAGAGTGCGCGCGGGCAAAGGGAGGCGGGTCAAACGGAGAGTATTATCCTCTTGCGGTAAGGACTTTATCCTTGATAAAGTAAGGATTATGCCCAAAGTGACATCCAAACTGCAATTGACCGTGCCCAAGAAGATTGCCGACCAATACGGCATTCGCCCCGGCGACGAGTTGGAGTGGATTGCTGCGGGAGATAGCATTCGCGTGGAACTGGTGCGACACAAAGCCAAATCAGGCCAGCAATTGACCGCCGAGGAACGGGTGGCTCTGTTCGACGCGGGCATGGCACGCGTGGACAAGTTGCAGGCTGCGGAACTGAAAGCGAATCAAGGGAAACCGGCCCCTCGCCATCGCGGCTGGACACGAGAGGATTTGTACAACGATGATCGGGGGTTGCCGCGTGGCTTCCCTCGTTGACACCAATATAATGGTCTACTGCTACGATCCCAGTGATTCAAGAAAGCGGGCGGTGGCGCGCGATCTTTTTCGCCGGGGGGCGAATACGGACGTTCTCCGCATCCCGCACCAGGCCATGGTGGAGTTTGTTAACGCGGTAACCCGGCAGCGGACAGCAGGGCCTTTTCTCAGCCGGGAGGAAGCGTGGCGGCAGGCAGAGGATTTCCTTAACGAGTTTCCGATTCTTTATCCCAACGAGAAAGTGTTTCGCACCGCAATGCTCGGCATGGCGGCGTACAGGTTCCCCTGGTACGACGCGCACGTGTGGGCCTACGCTGAACACTATGGCCTGCCGGAACTTCTCTCCGAAGATTTTGAGCATGGGCGGAAGTACGGTACCGTACGTGTAAAAAATCCATTCCTCGCGGCTGGTCTCGGATAGTCTGGAAAGCGTGAAGACGCGGCAATCCACTCTGAGTTTCCTGGCGACTCCGCAGCTGCGCCGATTTCGCGGCACTCTTCTCGCCTGGTATGACGTCCACGCCCGCGACTTGCCATGGCGCGCCAGCCGCGATCCCTACGGCGTGTGGCTTTCCGAAATCATGCTTCAGCAAACGCGGGTGGCCGCAGTGATCGAGCATTATCGCGAATTCCTGCGTCGATTTCCGACTATAAAGAAGCTGGCGGCGGCGCGCGAGGCCAGCGTGCTCGCCGCGTGGAGCGGTCTGGGCTATTACCGCCGGGCGCGGATGTTGCATGCCGCGTCGAAAGTGATCGTGCGCGAGAAGGCCGGTGAGTTTCCCAAGACATCGGCGGGATTGCGCGCCTTGCCCGGGATTGGCCGCTACACGGCGGCCGCGATTGCCAGCATCGCCTTCAATGAGCCGGTCGCGGTGGTCAACGGTAACGTTGAGCGCGTGTTGCAGCGAATGCTGGGGAAGCCGCTGGCCGGTGAGGAATTGTGGGAGACAGCGAGTCATCTGCTCGATGGGAAGCGTCCCGGAGATTTCAATCAGGCGATGATGGAGTTGGGTGCAGTCGTCTGCACGCCGCGGGCTCCGGCATGCCTTGTTTGTCCGGTGATGGAGATCTGTGTCACGCGCGGAGAGTTGGCGGCGACGGGAAAATCCACGCCACAAAAAAAACGCGAGATTCATTACGCCCTCGATTGCCGTGACGGCGCCGTATTTCTGGTACAGCGGGCGCGGGATGCATCTTTGATGGCGAAAATGTGGGAGCTGCCGGAAACAACACAGGTGAACGGTCACGGCGCTCCTTTCTTTACTCTGCGGCATTCCATTACGGTGACAGACTACACGGTGAAGGTGTGGCGCCAGGCCGCGCCCGCGAGAGTTCGCGGAAAATGGATTTCACTCGATCGTGTGTTCCGCGTCGCACTGACGGGATTGGCGCGCAAGATTTTGCGCAATGCCGGCTTGGCTCCATTGAATCCCCTCAAGAGGGCATGACTACCGATCTTCGGCTGCCCGCAGGGTAAAATGCTGGAATCAAGTCATTCCAAGGAGCACGGGACGTGGAAGTTCATCCTCCTCATAGTCCGATTCACTCGATCAAGGATTTCATGCTGCACCTGCTCGCCATCACGATTGGGTTGCTGATTGCGCTGGGGCTTGAGGCTTCGGTCGAATGGATGCACCATCGCAGCCTGGTGCGGGAGGCACGGGCGAACATTGCGCAGGAAATCCGCGATAACCAGAAGAGCATGGAGAGAGAGTTGAGCAAGTTGCCCAACGAGGAATCTCAACTGGGAAACCTCATGGATGTGGTGAGTCAGCGGGAAGATGGCAAGGCCGCAACTCCCAATCCGAAAATGGTCTGGAGCGTGACCCGTTTGAGCGATTCTTCCTGGAACACAGCCTTCTCCACGGGCGCGGTCGCGCATATGGACTACGACGAAATCCGGGGCTACTCCCAAGTCTATGCCATCCAGCAGATGTTCAACACCAGTATGGATCACTATGTGGAATCGCGGCGCGACATGTTCGCGTTTCTTGCCGAGATGAATTCGCCTGACAAGCCGTCCGCAGCCGCGTTTGACGCAGGGAAGCACGCCATTGCATCGGAGATGGTGACGGCCGGTTTCCTGATGGAGATCGGTGCTACTCTGAGCGACATCTACAAGAAATTCCAGGATGGCAAAGGCAAATGAAGGGTTAGCCGCAATCCAACAGGCCTTCCCCATCATCTAAAAATCAAAGCAGGCTAGGGTTAGCGACTAAAATGCACTGGCTGCGAAATATTCTGCGAAAGCGAATCGGAGGAAGAGCGATGGCGGCATTGGCGGTGGGCACGATAGCCCCCGAGTTTGAACTGAAAACCTTGGACGGCAAGCGCTTCGTCTTGCGCGACGAGTTGGCGCGGGGAGCCATCGTGCTGGCATTCTTCAAGGTGTCGTGTCCGACCTGCCAGTATACGTTTCCGTTTCTCGAGCGCTTAGAGCAGGCCTACGGGCATGAGGGTGTCAGGATCATCGGCATTTCGCAGAACGATGCCGCACAAACGGCCGCTTTTAACAAGGAATTTGGCCTGACTTTTCCGGTGCTGCTCGACGATACGGATTCCTATCCGGTGTCGAACGCGTACGGCCTGACCAACGTGCCGACGATTTTCTGGATCGCACAGGACGGGCGAATCGAAATTTCCAGCGTCGGCTGGGTAAAGTCGGAGTTCGAAGAACTGAGCCAGAAGATTGCGCAAACGCGAAAGATCCCGCCAGCGTCGGTGTTCAAGCCCGGCGAGAATGTGCCCGCCTTCCGCGCGGGTTGAGGCTCGAAGAACTGATCCCGCGGTCTGCGGGAAGGTGGCGATGCAGACGTACAGAGTCCTCGAGCGGAACCCCCTCCAACACGGAGTCTAACTGCCCATAACCTAGGTAACTTTAGGCCCGCGCGAGGCGCATGCTAGCCTCGGTATGTACACGTGTAATCAGCAGCTTCCAAGAACTCGCAGCGAATCGATGCCTCGACTACCCATCTTCCGACTGGGCGGAACGCCGCAGAAAACGGCGCTGCCTGAAATGATTGCGGCTGCGCCGTCGATCGCGCTCGAAGGGTTGGCGGTCGGCGTCAACAACCTGCGGCACGACGTTGCTCTGAGCGCGCGATTCGTCGAAGTGGCGCGGGCACATGTGATGCGCTTGATCGTGCGCCATGGTGAGCTTGAGGGGTTGCTCGCGGCCGAGGCTCCGCCACGAACCGAGGGGCCATCGTGGATGAGAAATGCCGCGGACGGCGTGGCACGCAAGCCGGCAGAAAAATCCGATTTCAAGTCGCTGCTTGCCGAACTACAGATCTCCGCGCTGAATCGGGCCAAAAAAGAAGAGAAGATCTCCATCGACCTGCTGTCGCGGCTGGCCCTAACCAAGTTTCTGCGCACGGAGATGAACCTGCAATTCGCGCAGGTACTGGAGCGCTGCCGCGTCCTGCTCAAAGGGTATGAAGGCACACGGCAGGGGAAAGCGGTGGAGTATCGCGAGCGCGTCGGCGCCTTCCAGGTGCGCAAGAAAATCATTCTGCGCAAAACTGGACAAGATCTCTTCGAAACCCTGCGCGAGATCGAGAAAGAGACACTGAGCCGCACCCGGCGTTCATTATTCGGAGAAGCTCGGACTCCTCACGCAAAGGCGGCGCAGCCGGGCACTGCGGGGCTCGGCAGCTATGGACTGTTTCTGAACCGGTTGGCATTTTCCGAAGATGGCCGCGACGATTATCTCTGCGCCGAGCATTATGTGATGTTAGGCAACTGGCATCGCGATCCCGACCGCTATCCGCGCATTCAGGATATCGTGTGGGGATTTCTTAGGTCGCTCTACGGGGACGACACGGTTGCCGAAACCATCGATGCCTGGATGTGCGCTCCCGAGAATGCCCGCGCCCTGGTGAGCACCGGGACGCCCGATGAATCCGCCCCCGACGGCTCGGCCCAGCAGGAGCGCCTGGCAAAGTGGGTGCGTTTGCTCGAAGATGAGCAGGTGATGGAGTGCGTGATCGCCTCGTATCACGCTGTGTCCTTGCTCAGCGAGTACGCGCCGCGCATCAATCCGCAGCAGTTGAAAAATGCGTTGATTTCACGTCCGGAATGCGACCGCGTCGAGCGCATGATTCAGGAGCATGGCAAACTTTCGCCGAACAGCTTGTACGCCGCGGTGGGCAAAGTTGCGGGCTGCCGGGGCGCGGAGCGGGGCAAAGTGGCAGCGCGTTTTCTGCAGGATTTTTCTCAATATCACCGTGACCTGCGGCGGTTGGAGACTCTGAACGCCGCCCTCGATTCGGTGAACCTCGTGGCGACCGAGAAACTGCGCGAGCTTTCCCGCATGAATGGCACGCTCTATGAGTTTCTTCTCCCGGAAGAGCAACAGCAACCCGAAGAGGATCGCGTAATCCGGCATGTCGTGCTCAAAGCCGATGTGCGCGACTCCACCAAGCTGACACGCACCTTGATGGAGAAGGGACTGAATCCGGCCTCCTATTTCAGCCTGAACTTTTACGATCCCGTAAACAAATTGCTCGGCAAGTACGGCGCGCAGAAAGTTTTTCTCGAAGGGGATGCCATCATTCTCGCCATCCTGGAGCGCACCGGAGAGCCCGAGTTAGCGGTGAGCCGGGCGTGCGTGCTGGCCCGCGAGATTATCGAAATTGTGCGCGGCTATAACGAACTGATGCAGCGCGCGGGCATGCCTGAGCTCGAGTTGGGTGTGGGCATCACGTTGCAGGAATCTGCGCCGCTGTACCTGATTGATGGCGAGCGCCAGATCATGATCTCGGAAGCGCTGAACGCGAGCGACCGCCTTTCCTCCTGCAATAAACGCGCGCGCCGGGTGATGGAATCGCAGGCGGGACCCTTCCACGTCTATGTGTTTCAGACCGCGGAAGGGAAGGAAGCCAATTCCGAGGACTCGATCCTGAGCTACAACCTGGGCGGCATTCGCATGAATGAGGCGGCGTTTCGCAAGCTGGAGCAGGAGATTTCACTGGTCCCGCTGGCCGTGAAGCTGCCGCCATCCACCTCGTCAGACAAAGGCGAGTACCGGCTGTTCAGCGCGATGGTGCCGGTGGACCGCGACATCTTCCGCAAGATTGTGGTCCGCGAAAGCCGCATCCCCCGCATCAATCAGGAAGATTTTTCGGTGCTGGGCTGGACCGAGGAAAATTATTACGAAGTCTGCACCGATCCCGCCATCTACGCTGCGCTCGAAAAGAAGAAGGCTGCGAAGGCGTAAGATTGATCCCTTCCTAAGATTCACCCCACAAGAGGCTGTTTGCCGGTTCAGAAATTCGAATCTGTTTTGCGCGGCCGGAAGGGGATCGAGAAGGTCGCTTCCACGTCTACGGCAGAACCGTTCTTAGTCGCTGGCTGAAATTGCCACTTCGCGATAGCCTCGCTGGCAAATCGATCAAGGCGATCGTCAACGCTGCGCAGCACGCGCACGCTTCCGACCGTGCCGTCACTGCGAATCACTCCGTAGAGGATGACGGTGCCGCCCACATTTTGCCGCATCATTTCGAGAGGATAAGCGGGATCGACTTTGCGTCGTGCCGAAGGCGCGGATAAGTCAGCAGACGGATCACCGCCTGACTGCTGTTGCGCTGCGGCGGCGCGCGCAGCGGGGCTGGCGGGATCTGCATCCGGCTTGAGCGCGGCGAAGCGAATGATCCAACTTCCCGCGGCGGAGTTCAGGTTGGGCATGTTCAGCGTGAGCGAGTAAAACTTGCGGTCGCCGAAGACAGCGCGTTCTACTTCGGAAATCTTATCTGCACTGCCGGACTCCAGCGTGCGCTCAGGCAGGCGCGGCGGCCGCGCTCCGGCAAGCAAGTGCGGGTTGACGGAGGGAGTTGTGTTGCCGGGTGCGGGTGCTCCGGCGACCGTCGAAGTGGCATTTGACGTTTTGCCGACGTAAAGCCCCGACGGCAGATCGCCGTTCTTCTTCCCGCCCGCTCCCGCTCCGTTCGCTTTTCCATTTCCAGCGCTCGCACCTCCAGCCGTGTTGTTGCCGGCGGAAGTCCCAGAAGCACCAGAGGCTCCGCGATGACCTTCCGGCGTGGCCGCGAAGTTGCCGCGGCGGTTGCCTGCGGGGGGCGCGCCCACGGCTGGATGCAGGCTGAGGGCAATCGTGGTTCCGCCAGAGCGGGAGCGCCCGGCGGATGGGAGAGATGGCGGTGGAGCGATTACATCGGGGGATCGTCCCCGCGAGGGCAAAGCAGTCGAGCTTCTGCCGAGGAGCGCGCGCTGTTCTTCCAGCGGAAGTTGCGGGGCGGGCGCAATCACGGCGCTGTGGCCAACGTTGAGGTCGCCCAAACGGCGAGTCGAGTCAGCTTCCATCGAGGGCGGAGGCGCGATCACCGCCGCTTGTGGAGCGGGCAGATTTTTTCGCTCCGAAGCCTGAACGTCGGGCGGAGGCGCGATCACTGAGCGTTCCATGCGCGGGGCGACGCGCGAGATCTCCGAGGCGGGAACAACGGGCGCAGGGCCAATAGGCATCTGCGGGTTCGACGTTTTATCCAACAGCGCGACCATGTTGGGCACGGGCACGTCATGCTCGAGCTTGATAGCGGGCGGCGTGACGAGCGTTTGCGAGTGGTTGTCGGCCTCCGGGGGAACGGAAATGATGGACTGAGCCGAGTATTCGGGATCGGCCTTGCGGGCGGGAGCGGAAATCGCGCGCCGGGTATCGAGCGGCGGCAGGTATTCGGAGGCTGAGTAGTAGACGACATCTTCGTGCGTGAATGCGGGCCGGGCCGTGGGATGAGGCTGCAGCGCGAGGAATTGTGATCCTTCCCAGATCGCCACCAGCGCGAGAACGTGGTATATGGCAGATTGCATGAAGCGCCGCCAAGGGAGTCCGTGGCGAACAAAGACGTCTGGCCAGAAATCCGCAGGAGCGAACTGGATGGACGGGCCGGGTGCAGCCGGACGAAAGAGGTCGCCAAGGTTGTGCAGGAAGCTCTGGGACCACGGTTCGCGCGCGATCAGAAGACGCAGCTCCGCGGCGGGTGGTTCGATTTCCTGGGGCAAACCCACAGCTGAGCGCATTGAACTATCTTAGTGGAAAATCGGTTGTCGGGCAGGTTTAGTGCTGAGTGCGAGGATAAGTTGCCCCACCTGCGTTAGCTCTCGAGCTCGCTCAGGATGACAGCAATTTCCTCTTGCAGTGAGGTAGTACGATAAAGGCGATGCAGAGGAGATTCATGAAGAGAGTTCTTGCGGTTTTGCTATTTGCGATTGCTTTTGCAGTCTGCGTTGGTGCGCAGGAGGGGGACAGTGCTCCGAAGGGCGGGCGCGAATATTCGGGGATGTACAGCTTCCTGCAGGATGGAGAGTTCGTGCAGATCACCGTGGAGGATGACGGCAAGGTCACAGGATACGTCTCGCGTTACGGCGACAAGGGAGAATTTGTCGATCAGTATTTCAAGAGCGGGAAGCTGGACGGGAACAAGTTGGAGTTCGTCACGCAGACGGTGCAGGCAGTGTGGTTCGAGTTCAAGGGGACGGTGGAACGTGGTGACGGGAAAAATCCCGGAGACGAGGCGTATTACGTATTGAAGGGAACGCTTACGGACAACACGCGTTCGCGAGAGGTGGAGTTGCGGAGATTTCCGAAGAGCTAGCCAGTACCCAGTACCCAGTACCGGTACCCAGTACCGGTGGCAACCACATTGTGGTGGGCAATCACGAGGGGCAGCAGGAATGGCAAGGGCTTGGGGGGTATGGCGAGTCTTTCTCGGGACTCGGGACTCGGGACTCGGGACTTGGTGCCAGGTACTGGGTACTAGGTACCTCTCGCAGGAGTGACTACGAGGCGGCCCGGGGCTTTTTTCTTGTCGGGCTTCTCCTGAGCATAGACGAGATCGAGCCCGCCTTCCTGCGTGGAGGAAGCTTCGGCTAACGCTGTGGCCAGAGCGCGGAACGAGCGGCTCACTTCCAGGTTTTCCTGCAGCACCACCGGCGCGCCGTGATCGATGGCGGGCGAGATGGATTGGTACGCGTTGGGAATCTTCCACAGAACTTTGCAGCGTGTGGCGTGCTCGATGTCTTCATCCGTGAAGCCGGGAATTTTTTTGAAACGATTCAGCACGATGCGCAGTCGGCTGCGGCTCGCTCCCTCTTCCAGAAAAGTATGAATGCGTCCCGCGCTCCACAGCGTGACCACATCCGTCTGGGCAACCATCAGCACAGCGTTTGAGAGATCGGAAAGTAGGCGAGTTGTGGAATCGAGACGGCTCGAGGCGTCAACCACGACGAAACGGTAGTGATTCACCAGTAGATCGAACAGTCTCGCCAACTCCGCTGGAGTGGGCACTGAATGATATGGTTGCTGCGGTCCGGCGAGAAGATGCAGGCCGTCATTGGCGGTGGTCATCAGGCCATCGAGTAAAGAAACGTCCAGCCGGTGCAGGTTCTCCAGCGCGTCAGGAACACCAAAGCTGGGGCGCAGGTTGAGATGAAGTTGAGCGTGTCCGACGGGAGCGAAATCCACCAGCACCACGTTGCCATAAGCCTGCTGCAGGGCGACTGCGGTGTTGACCGCGGCGGTGGTGGCCCCGGCGCCGCCTTTGGCGCTGAGGAAAGTGAAGATGCGCGCCTTGCCTGCGCCTCCGCGAGTGCGCGTACGGTTGGAACTGAAGCGGGTAAGCGCTTCGAGAAGAGCCTCTGTGCCGGCGCTGTCATCGAGATATTCGCCGGCTCCCGCGCGCATGCTGGCGACGATGGTGGTCGGCTGCTGCATGGTGCCGTTGGCAAAGATGGCGAGCTGCAGCGTGTTCGCTTGAATCAGTTCGATGGCTTTGATGGCGGGCTGAGGATTTCCAGCGGGGATATCGACCAGGACAACTTCCGCGCGTAAATCCTGAATCTGGCGGAGGATGGAATCCGTGGGCCCGTGGGGAAATCCGACGTTGCCGAACACAGCACGGCCCAGGCGGGTCGCTTCGACACGGCCCTGCAGTTCCCTCAAACGATCGTGATCCTCGGTCAGGAGGGCTACGGCGATCCCATGCATGGCGCGATTCTCGCTGATTTCTCTCGGTGTTTGCATGTTAGAAAGAGAAAGTACTATTCGCCAAGTGACCTAAGTAACGACCGAACTCTGCATGCACAACTGCACTCTCGCAGAGCGAGGGAACGCAGTAACCTGCTAGATTGAAACTCATGCGTGAGATGTTCCGTAAGAGATTACTCTCCCTACGAAACCGTGCAGATTACGAATAATTCTAAGCCAACCTGCGACGATTGAAAAGAACTCCGAGGGATGGAGACTTTCGTCTCAGAGAAAAGAGTGAGCGCTTTCGCGAGCGGTTCAACCTGCGGGGAACGGACTAGTGTGCGGCGGCGCGCGGCGCGCCGGGAGCGGGTTCGGCGGAGCGCTCCGTTTCGCTAGGGCTGTGCAGTGATGAAATTCGACGAAAATCCGCCGAACC
Source organism: uncultured Acidobacteriaceae bacterium (assembly GCA_963715875.1). Lineage (GTDB taxonomy): Bacteria > Acidobacteriota > Terriglobia > Terriglobales > Acidobacteriaceae > Sulfotelmatobacter. The sequence goes on from OY970281.1 coordinate 1,450,642, forward strand.
ATCCTCCGTCCCCGGAAGATACTCGTAGCCCTTCAGACAGACGGCCACGCCGATTTTCGTTTCCGCATTGTCCGCGGGCTTGACGATGCGCAGCACGCGGCCGCGGCAACGCACCCGCATATTTTCACCGAGCGTGATCTCGGAGGGCATTTTCAAAGTGAGTTCGATTTCCGCGCCTTCACTGAGCGCCATGTCGGTGAATAGAAAAACTCCACGCGAGCTTACATCCTGGGTGAATCCCAGTCCTTCGGCGGAAGTGGCAACGTCACGAAGGTAGACAGGCAGGTTAAACGCGAAGCGCTGTCCAATGCGGCGTTCAACACCAACCGGAGGAGTAATCATGGCCGTGTCACTTCCTTTGGGAGTCGCCGGGAAAGAACAACTGCCACTGTAGCGCAGTCCCGCCGGTCTGGGAAGTCAAAAATGAGTGTCGCGAACTCCAAACCCCATCCCCGCCTGTGGAAAACTGCGTTGCCAACTCGATCGAAACGAGGCGCACGTTATAGTAATCGAAAGAGCGGAACACATCATCCAAAGAAGCGATCGTGTCTGAATCGGAAATTCCAACTCAGGGAAACGCGGTGGTGAACGGCGCCGAACTCCGCTCTGCGCCGACATCACGCTGGCAGGTGGCCGGCAGGGCGCTACGTCACCGCAACTTCCAGCTTTTCTTCAGCGGACAACTTATCTCCCTGATCGGCACGTGGATGCAAAGCGTGGCGCAGTCGTGGCTGGTCTACCGGCTCACCGGATCGGCGTTGCTGCTCGGGTCGGTTGGATTCGCCAGCCAGATTCCCGTGTTCCTGTTTGCTCCAGTCGGCGGAATCACTGCGGATCGCGTCAACCGCCGCTACGTCGTGATTTGTACGCAGGTTGCCTCCATGCTGCTGGCATTCGTGTTGGCGGCGCTGACTCTTACGCACCGAGTGCAGGTTTGGCATGTGTTCGTGCTGGCGAGTTTGCTGGGCGTGGTGAATGCGTTCGATATTCCCGGAAGGCAATCGTTTCTGGTGGATATGGTGGGCAAGGAAGATCTCATGAACGCGATTGCGCTGAACTCGTCGATGTTTAACGGGGCGCGCGTGATCGGTCCGGCTATTGCCGGGATTCTGGTTGCGAAAATTGGCGAAGGCTGGTGCTTCTTTGCCAACGCCGTGAGTTACATCGCGGTCATTATCGGATTGCTGATGATGAGGGTGCACAGCCCTTCGCGTGCATCCGGAGCGTCGCCGCTGGAGCACATCATGGAGGGATTCCGGTTCGTAAACCGGACGGCGCCGATCCGAGCGCTGCTGCTGCTGCTTGGCGTGGTCAGTCTGGTGGGCATGCCTTACGTCGTGCTAATGCCAATTTTTGCCGATCAGATTCTGCACGGTGGAGCGCGCGGCCTGGGAATTCTGATGGGCGCCACCGGCGTGGGGGCGCTACTGGGGGCGCTCACTCTGGCCTTCCGCGAAGGTGTGAAGGGCCTTGGAAGATGGGTGGCATGGTGCTGCGCCGGTTTCGGCGTGAGCCTCGTAATATTTGCGATCTCGCACACCTTTTGGGTTTCTGTGATCCTGCTGCTGCCTGTGGGTTACACGATCATGTTGCAGATGGCGTGTTCGAATACGCTGATCCAGGTGATGGTGCCCGACGCACTCCGCGGGCGAGTGATGGCAGTGTATTCGATGATGTTCATGGGCATGGCTCCGATTGGAGCGCTGCTGGGCGGCGCGCTTGCCGAACGCTTGGGGGCTCCGCTCACCGTGGCGATCGGCGGGGTAGCGTCGATTGCCGGCGCGTGCTGGTTCGGATTGCAGTTGCCGAAGATTCGCATCGAAGCTCGGCAGTTGATAGTGGCTCAGGCTGTGGCTGGAGGCGAACCGGCGGAGATGGCCACGCAGGCGGTGAAGGACTAGAGGGTGATCGCGAGTGACCGAGCAACTAAGTTTGCCTGGAACGAGTGTCGGAGCGACGCGAGGGACCTTGGTTTCTGTTTGCGGCAGCACTGGTGCGATTCCAGGCAAACACCAGGATCCCTCGCTGCGCTCGGGATGACAAAACGCCTTTCGGCGCGAAATGTGTGGAAGAGCCCTAGCGGTAGGCTTCCGGCGGTAAGCCGGTGATGCGGATTCCACCGTGGCCTTTGTGGCGAATGTTGAGGCCGATAAGCAGGGCGGTGATTTGCTCGAGGACGCGGGCGTTCTCGAGCTTTCCGCCGTCGATGGCTCGCACGCCGGGAATCTTGGCGGCGAGGGCACGCGTGAGTTGCAATGCGTTGGCATCGTCGCTGCACACGATCACGTCGCAATCGAGCGCGTCGTTTCCATTCAAGAGATCGGCCGAGAGATTGTGGAAGGCCGCCACCACGCTCACTCCCTTGGGCACGAGTTCGACGGCCTGTTGTGCAGATGAACCTTGCCAGACGCCGAGAGTGCGCGAGGCGCGTCCGCCGACTCCGGCGGCGAGCGCAACCGTGGCGTCAATCAGAATGCTGCCCGAACGAATTACAGATTTGAGTTGCTTGAGCAGCGTTGCCTGACCTTCGAAGGGCACGGTGAGCACGAGCAGGTCGGTGGCGGCGCAGGCAGCGGAGTTTTCCATGCCGGAGACGCGGGCTTGATTTCCGGCCTTCTGCTTAATGCGGGCGGCGGCTTCTTGCGCGCGCTCGGCATCGCGAGAGCCGATGAGAATGGTTTCTCCGGCGCGTGCCCAGCGCAATGCCAGACCCGAGCCTGCGGGGCCGGTCCCGCCCAGGATGGCTATGGGACGCGAGACGTCACTCATGCAAATTCCGGCTCCAGCGTTTCTTGCGTGGTGAGTTCTTCCGGCGGCAGCTTTAGTTTGATGCGCGTGTACGTCGTGTTGCGCTCTGCCGGGAAGCGGCCGGCTTCCCGAATCAACGACTGAAAATCTTCCGGGCTGGTGTATTCGCCCGCGGTGGCTCCGGCTTCGCGCGAAATATTTTCTTCCATCAACGTGCCCCCGTAATCATTGGCGCCAGCGTGCAGGCAGAGTTGCGAAAGCTGCCGGTTCAGCTTTACCCACGAAACTTGAATGTTGTTGATCGATCCGGCGAGCAGCAGGCGTGCCAGCGCATGCACCTTCAAATGCTCGGCAAACGTCGGCCCGGTGCGGGATAGCCCTTGCTGAAACAGCAGCGTGTTCTGGTGCACGAAACCGAGCGGGACAAATTCGGTGAAGCCTCGAGTTTCATCCTGAATGTTGCGCAACAGCATCATCTGACGAACCCAATGTTCCGGCGTCTCGCGGTGGCCATACATCAGGGTCGAAGTCGAGCGGATGCCACAGCGATGCGCGGTGCGAATTACGTCGATCCATTGAGCCGTCGAAAGTTTGTTGTGCGAAAGAACGGCGCGGATTTCATCGTCGAGAACCTCGGCGGCCGTGCCCGGCAGCGTGCCCAGGCCGTTATCGCGCAGCATCGAAAGATAGTCAGCCAGAGGCATCCCGGTAAGTTCGACGCCGTAGACGATTTCCATCGGCGAAAATGCGTGAATATGCATGCCGGGTACGGCGCGCTTCACCGCGCGCAAAAGATCGCGATAGTAAAACGGAGGCAGCCCGCGGGGCAGTCCGCCTTGAATGCAGACTTCGGTGGCGCCGATTTCCCAGGCCTCAACGGCCTTTTGCGCGACTTGCTCGGGCTCGAAGAAATATGTGTCGGGCTCGCGCGGGCCACGGCTGAAGGCGCAGAACTTGCATCCCACAAAACAGATGTTCGTGAAGTTGATATTGCGATTCACAACGTAGGTGACGAGGTTGCCGCAGAGTTCGGCGCGCAATCGGTCAGCGGCGGTGAGCAGGCCGAGCAGATCGTCGCCCGCGCAATGAGCCAGCGCGTAGGCCTGTTCGACCGAGATGGCGTTGCCATTCTGCATTTCGAGAATTTTTTCCAGCGAGGAGTGCACGTCCGGCGAAACTCGCCCAGCGATGTCGGACCAATCGAGGGAAGGGAAGCTTTCCAGTTCAGAAATTGACAGTTCGCGGGACAAGAATTCCTCCAAATATTTCGTATTCCACGTTACTCCTAGATGCTGTTCTTTGGCGAGAGGTCAACGGAAAAGATCGTTGGCCGCGGGGCGCAGGAGGTCGCGGGTTCGCCCACGGCCGGGTTGGTAGTGAAATCCACGAACAATGCAGGCAGGCGTGCGGTTCAGTTTGCCACAGACCAGTCCCGCGGCGCAGGCCAGTTCGTCAGCGATCGCCTCAACACTCGCGTGCAGGGTGTAGCCATGCGGATCGCGGCGGCCCCGATCGTCGCGCAGCGCCTTCATTCCGGCAATGCCGATGCAAAAATCGACCAGGCCTTCGCGCCACGGTCTGCCGAATGTGTCGGTGATCAGAACTGGAATCGCTAGCGCAGTGAGCTTCTTGAGTTCACGATGAAGGTTGCGAGCCGAGCGATCGGGGTCGGCGGGCAGCAGCAGGGCATGGCGCCCGCCATCCACATTGGACACGTCCACGCCGCTGTTGGCGCAGATGAAACCATGCTGCGTTTCGGTGATGAGCACGCCCTTCTTGCGCCGGATCACCGCGCGGCTTTCGCGCAAAGCGAGTTCGATGACGCGCGGGTCCAGATTGTATTTCTTCGCCCAGATAACGGAAGCGGCAGAGGGTTTGACGGTTGCGAGATCGACGATGCGCCCCTCGGACTTTGAAACGATCTTGTGTTTCGCGACAAGAATGTCGCCGGATTCGAATACGAGTCCGCGCTCCCGCAGCGCTTCGAGAAGTGCCTTAGCCAGCGAATCGCCGGGTTGGATCTCGCCGGGGACGGGGATGCCAATGATGCGAAGATCGGCCGACATTTTCGGGGAGGTGCGATTCTTTCGTCCCTTCGCGGCTGGCACCTGGGTTGATCGACGACGCCTGCTCACAGACCCTCCGTTACGGCGGCGAGGAATCGGCGATCGAGTCTCCACTGGCGGAGCAGGCTCTGGGTACGGGTTTCACCGTTATGTGCGAGAAGTCGCTGCAGGTCTTCGGGATTATCCACATCGACTCCAATGCTCGGCAATTGCAACACAACGCAGGTTTTGCCCGTGGCTTGCGCGGCGGCGAGGTGCGGCCTGAAGCTGTCATTACCGAACCGCAAAGGAAATAGATTGGCGGGGCGGCGGAAGGCGGCGTTGGTCCCGCGTCCGTCGGCGGCTGCAGCCAGCACCGATCCTTCCGCCGGAGCATGCGAAAAAATTTCCTCTACCTCGCCGCTCTGAATCAGCGGAATATCTGCGGGCACCACCAACGTCCACTCGATTCCTCGCGCAACGCAGGCGTCCGTGGCCATTTCGATGGCGCCAGTTTCGCCGGGATTTACCGAGTCACGGATGATTTCGAAATCGTACAGTTGCGCGAGTTCGAGCGCAAAGGGATCGCTGGTGACGAGGGCGCAAGCGGGACGGCGCGGCCATGCCGCGATTGCCGCAACAACATCATGCAACATGGTTTGAGCCAATTCCGTGCGTGCCGGTTGATCGAGCACCGCTGCCAGGCGCTGCTTGGCCGCTGACAGATTCTTGACAGGGATCAGAATCACGGCTGGTCGGGCGCGGTCCGCGCCGCTGCAGAATTGGCAGTTGTCGCTGCCGAAGCAGGCTCGCCGGAGAGCAGTCCAGGAATCGCCAGCGAGAGTACATTTCGAGCCAGGTTAACTCTGTCCTCGTTGGTGCGCATGATGGTCTGCGTACATTCCACGCGCAGCCCGCATCCACGAAGGTTTTCGGCGGCGCGTGCATCGCGTGTGTCGCAAATGAGCAGATCGAGAAAATCTCCATACACTTTGGCAACGCCGGCGATCGAGCAGGGGAATCCTTCGGCGGCCATGAGAATGCCGGCGGGGCCGGCCACGGGAGCGGCGCCCACGATCGGACTCACAGCCGCGATCTTGCCGCTGGCGCTGCCGAGGGCCTCGCGGATTCCCGGTACGGCCAGAATCGGCCCGATGCTGGTGATGGGGTTGCTGGGCGCGATCAGCACCGCATCGGCATTGACGATCGCATCGATCACTCCAGGCGCAGGCTTGGCCGCAGAAGCTCCGGCGAAGCGTACCGAGTTCACAGGATCCTGATACCAGCGCTGCACAAAATATTCCTCAAAACTCAACTCGCCCGATGGAGTATCCACACGCGTTTCGACCCGCGAATCGCTCATGGGAAGAACGCGCGCTTTCACCCCTAGTTTTTCGCAGATGGCCGCGGTGGCCTCGGAAAGCTTCTTGCCTTCGGCCAGCAGGCGCGTACGCAGCAAGTGCACCGCGAGATCGCGATCTCCGGTGTGAAACCACGTGGGCTCGCCGAGTTGACCCATGGCCTGCAGACAGAAAAAACTATCGCCGGTCACGCCCCATCCGCGCTCACGGCTGAGCAGGCCGGAAAGAACGTAGGTAATGGAATCGATGTCGGGCGAAACGTAAAGGCCCCACCACAGCAGGTCGTCGCCGGTGTTGACGACCAGAGTAATCTCTTCCGCGGGGACGACTTGCCGCAAGCCATCGACAAACTTGGCGCCGCCCGTGCCGCCCGTAAGCACACAAATCATGCGGCCTTCTGTTCTGCGGCGAGGCCATCGTGGCCGCAAGCGGCTTGCAGTTTTTCGGCGAGCAGTGTTCGCGCCTGCTCGGCGGGTCGCGACATCAGTCCGGGCAAAAATTCTGGATACACCGGCAAGCGCTGGCGCAATCGGAATCCTTTGGCTTCGGTGCGCAAGCGGAGTTGCTCAAGATGCGGCCACGGTTTTTCGGGATTGATGTAATCCGGAGTCAGCGGAGATATCCCTCCCCAATCGTTGATGCCGGCGTCGAGCAACTCTTCATAATGAGGTGCGTTCAGGTTGGGAGGCGCTTGAATGTTGACGTTGGGCATCATTAAACGAGCCACGGCAACGGCCCGCAGCATCTCGCCATGGCTGGGTTCGGGCACATGAGCCATGGGGATCGAGGGCTTAGCGCGGAAGTTCTGCACGATCACTTCCTGGATGTGGCCGTAACGCTGGTGCAAATCTCGAATGGCGAGCAGCGTGTCGACGCGGTCTTCGGGCGTTTCACCGATGCCAATCAGCAGGCCGGTAGTGAAGGGAACTCGCTGCCTTCCGGCGTCTTCGATGGTGCACAAACGCCTGGATGGGATTTTGTCGGGAGCATTATCATGCGCGGCGCCGGGGCTGAGCAGAGCGCGGCTGGTGGTTTCGAGCATCAGGCCCATGCTCGGCGAGACTGCGGCCAGCCTCGTTATCCACTCGGCGCTGAGCAGGCCGGGATTGGGATGCGGCAGCAAGCTGGTCTCGCGCAACACCAGTTCGCACATCGCCTCCAGATAATGCAGCGTGGATTTATATCCGAGATGACGCAGCGTGTCGCGCATCTCGGGGAAAAGCAACTCGGGTTTATCGCCCAGGCTGAAGAGAGCTTCGGTGCATCCCATTTTTTCGCCTGCGCGAGCGACCGCGAGAACTTCTTCCGGAGTCATGGTGTGCGCGCCTGGATCTCCGGGATCGCGCCGAAAGATACAGTAGCCGCAGTAGTCGCGGCAGAGATTGGTCAGCGGCAGAAACACCTTTCGCGAATAGGTGATCACGTCGGGCTTAAAGTTTTCTTTGGCGGCGCGGGCGGCGGCCAGCAGCGCGGGGAGATCGTCGTCGCAGCAACGGGTCATGCGCAGCGCTAATTCGCGCGAGATGGGCGATCCGGGCCGCAGATCGTCCAACTCGGCAGCGCACGAGGCATGTTCTGAGGCGGCCGTCTTGATGGAGGTGAGAGTCACGTTGCGTGATACCTGGAGCTTGCAGATGCATCGAATCATACATCAGATATGCAGGGCAATCGACCTTCAGACAGCCAATTGCAGCGGTCCCGAGAATGCGAGGAGCGTGGTAATGTAGGCAGTCGCGGAGAACTCGGGCCCGTCTGCGGCGTTAGAACATGAGCCTCGATCCAACCGATTTCCGAAAAGCGATGGGATGCTTTGCCACGGGCGTAACTATCATCACGCTCGACCTGGATGACGAAGTGCATGGCATGACCGCCAACGCGTTCGCTTCCGTGTCGCTCGATCCGCCGCTGCTGCTGGTCTGTGTCGACCACAGTGCGCGCACCCATGCCCATCTCCATGCCAAGAAGCGTTTTGGGGTCAACATTCTGGCCGAAGACCAGCGCGTGATTTCTGAATACTACGCGCGCCCGGTCCGCACTCACGAGCGCGCCGAAGAGGAAGCCGGGGCGCGATTTGAGCGCACCCCGCAGGGAACGCCGATATTGCATGGTGCGCTGGCTTACCTCGAATGCCGGCTGCAATCGGCGCAGGAGGCGGGCGATCACACCATTTTTATTGCTGAGGTGGAAGACGTGGTGGTGCGCCCCGGCGATCCTCTCCTTTTTTTTCGCGGCAAGTACCGCAAGATCGGGAAAGAAGTGGCGAAATAATTGGACGACCCGGCGCCTTCTGAGGGGGTCGCCGGGCCTTTGGGACTCGCAGACGTTTCAACCATATTCGACAAACGGGGCTGTGGAGGACAAGGTCAGATGTCACAGGTTTCTTGGTAGCATGTCACAGGGAACAGTGTTTAGTGTTTAGTGCTTAGTAAAATCGACGGCGAGGGCTTTTTTTACTAACAACGACACTAGCCACTGAACACTTCCAACCGGGGGACCAAATCATGGCAGAGAAGATCTCGAAGACAGAAGCGGAGTGGAAGCAGAAGCTCACGCCCGAGCAGTACCACGTGGCCCGCGAGGCTGGAACCGAGCCGGCCTTCACCGGCAAGTACTGGAAAACGAAAGATGCGGGGACGTATCACTGCGTCTGCTGCGGGGAGCCGCTGTTTGATTCGTCGACGAAATTCGAATCGGGAACGGGCTGGCCGAGCTTCTACAAGCCGGCGGACGAGGGCAAGGTGGAGGAGCACAAAGATTCCAGCTACGGCATGGTTCGCACCGAGGCTCGCTGCGCCAAGTGCGGCGCCCACCTGGGGCATGTGTTTGAGGACGGTCCCGCGCCCACCGGGCTGCGCTATTGCATGAATTCCGCTTCACTGGATCTCAAGCCGAAAGAAAAGAAGTAGCAGCCTGAATTGCAGTGTCATTGTGAATTGCAGTGTTCATTCTAACTTGCATTGTCATCCCGAGCGCAGCGAGGGATCTTGGTGTTTGCCTGCGCCATCCGGCTGGTCGTCGCAGGCAAACACCAAGATCCCTCGCTTCGCTCGGGATGACAAAACTAAGAGGTCTTGAAACCTTGAAGCCTTGAAACCTTGATCCCTACGCGTTCGCGGTTGCGGCCATCGCTTTTGGCGCTTCCGAAGCGGACTGCTTCGGCGCCTCGGCCGTCTTGGCGTTTTGGTGTTTCTGCTCGCCGCTCTTTACCTGGATGCCGCCCTTGAGCATGGCGCCGTCTTCCACGCTGATCCGCATGGTGGAAACGTCACCCGTAACCGAGCCTTCGCTGCGGATATCCACACGATCGCTGCAATCGATATTTCCGTTCACTTTCCCCATCACCACAACTTCGCGGGCGGTGATGTTAGCCTGAACGCTGCCGTTGCGGCCGATGGTGACACGGTTATCGGGCAGGCTGACTTTGCCCTCGATGCGGCCATCGATGTAGAGCGACTCCACACCGCTCACTTCACCCTTAATCACGAGTGAGCGGCCGATCGTTGCCTGTTCAACGGGCGCGCTGACGGTCTTGACTGGATTGGGATTGTAATTCGTCTCGGTCGACTTTCCGCTGTATGGATACTCTGAGGACTGCAGCATTGCAACCTTCCTTCGGTCCCGCGCGGTCGATCGCGTTGGCGGCGGGCGCTGGATGTAGATTTCGCCTCCGGTAGGTGCTTGTACTGAAGGCCACGCTCACTATTGCACATGGGTAAGTAATCTTCCGAGATTACGGAAGATAGTGTACGAGCGCGCGGAAGGGAACGCCGCCTACTCTGGCTCCTGCAGAGACTCGCTGAGTTCTTCCCACTCTTTAAGCAGTGCGGCGTGCGTGGATTTGTTCCGTTCGAGTTGGTGCGCCTGGCGCTGGGTTTCGTCGGCACTGACGAAGTCCTGCAGGGCGGTTTCACAGCGCGCGATGGCATCTTCGGCCTGGCTGATTTCCGTTTCCAGTTCCTGGACGCGGTCTTCGATCTTCTTGCGCTTGATCGGATTCAGGCGTTTAGCCTTGGCGGAATCCTGCACACTGCCGCTCGAGTCTTGATTCCCGTTGGCAGGGGCATGGATGTGAGCCGGTTCGGCTACCTTCAATCGCTGCCGGATGGCCTCATTCTGCTTCTCATTTCCGCCTTGCTTGCGCCACAGGTAGTCTTCGTAATTTCCGGGGTAAACTTCGACTTTGCCGTCTCCGATTTCGAAAACGCGGGTGGCGAGTTTGTCGATGAAGTAGCGATCGTGCGAGACGAAAACGACGGTGCCCGTGTACTCCACGAGCGCCCCCAGCAGGACGTCTTTGGCGCGGAGGTCAAGATGGTTGGTGGGTTCGTCGAGCAGAAGAAAATTCGCCGGATGCAGCAGCAGCCGCAGCAGGGCATAGCGTCCGCGCTCGCCGCCGGAAAGCACACCGATTTTCTTGAACACATCGTCTTCGGAAAACAGAAAACAGCCCAGCAGGCTGCGCAGTTCGGTCTGGCTGGAGCGCGGTGAGGCCGCGCCCAAGTCATCGATCATGCGGGCTTCCGGATCGAGTTCCTTGTATTGATCCTGCGCGAAGTAATCAGCCTGAACGTTGTGGCCGAGGCGGTATTCGCCCTGCGTGGTCCGCTCCGTTTCCGCCAGCAGCTTGATCAGAGTCGACTTGCCCGCTCCGTTCACGCCCACAAGCGCAATGCGGTCGCCACGCTCGATCAGGAAACTAACGTCGCGGAAGACTTCTTTTGTGCCGCCGTCGGCTTTTGCATAGCGCTTGGCCACGCCTTCGAACTCGGCCACGATGCGCCCGCTCGGCTTGGGTTGCGGAAATGAAAAGTGAATCGTCTTTTCTTCCGGCGGAATTTCGATGCGCTCAATCTTTTCGAGTTCCTTGATCCGGCTCTGCACCTGCTTGGCCTTGGTCGCCTGGTAGCGGAAACGGTTAATAAAAACTTCCAATTGCTCGATGCGGTCGCGCTGGTTCTTGTAGGCGGCCTGCAACTGTTCGTTGCGCTGCGTCTTCTGCGCCAGAAATTTGTCGTAGTTGCCGGTATAGAACCAGAAACGCTTGTTCCAGATTTCCGCGATCTTGTTGACCGTTACGTCGAGAAAATAGCGGTCGTGCGAGATCAGCACCAGCGCGTACGGATAATCGTGCAAATATTCTTCCAGCCAATTGCGCGCTTCCAGGTCGAGATGGTTGGTGGGTTCGTCGAGCAGCAGCAGGTTTGGTTTTTGCAGTAGAAGTTTTGCCAGCGCGAGGCGCATCTGCCAGCCCCCGGAAAATTCGTCGGTCTGCCGCTCCCAATCTTCTTTGCGAAATCCCAGGCCCATCAGGACTCTTCCCACTTCTGCCTCGATCGAGTAGCCGTCGCGGGTGCGGAATTCGTGCTCCAGACTGTGGTAGCGGTCGGCTACGCTGGCGTATTCCGCGCTGGCGTGGTCCAGTTCAGAAAACTTGTGCAGCAGGGTTTCCATTTCCTGCTCCATCGCCCGCAGATCAGAAAACACCGCCATGCATTCGGCAAACACGGTGCGGCCGGAAAGCGACAGGCCATCTTGCGGGAGATATCCCGCGGTGGTGCCTTTGGCGACGATGAGCGAGCCATCATCGAAGGTGTCCAGGCCGGCGAGAATCTTCATCAGCGTTGATTTGCCGGTGCCGTTGCCCCCGACTAAGCCGACACGGTCGCGTGGCGTGATGAGCCAGTCGGTGTTTTCAAAAAGAAGTTTGTGGCCGAAACGTTTTCCGGCGCCGGAAAGCTGGATCATGGGCTGGAATCATCGTCTCATAAAACGGCAGTACCAGCACCCAGTACCCAGTCCCGAGTTGCGAGTACCGAGTGGCGCCACCATGCAGAATTAGGTAGCGCCGGCGTCCCGCCGGCTGTCGCGAAGGCATCTTGCCTTCGCAGCCGTGAGCGGAGATGAAGAAGGAGGAACAAGAGCTACGGGTGTGCGCTCACTCGCCCATTGCGTGCGGCAGGATAGTTTCCCCACAACTCGCCGACGAACTGGATGCGCTCCAGGGCTCGGTCGATGACGGCTTGCAGTTCGCGCGCATATTTTACTTCGCGGCCTTTGGCTAGTTTTTGCCGCGCTTCTTCGGCGCTGAACCAGGTGGGCTTGCGCTGCGGTTCGTCGGGCCGGCGCATCTGGCCGATCTCCATCAGAAAAGCTTTCACCACAAATTCCTGCACGCCACCGGGCTGCCAGAAAACACCCTTGGAGTGAATGTAGAGATGAAAGTGGCGAGACTCGATCGTGCCGATCGCGCCAGCTTCTTCAGCCGCTTCCCGCTCGGCAGCCTGGCTATGCGAGAGACGAGGTTCCGGCGACCCTTTAGGAAAGGTCCACTTATTTCCGCCGTTTGTGTTCACCAGGAGGAACTCCACGGCCGCGCCCCGCCTGCGGTAACAAACCGCAGCCACCTGCAACGGCAGCGACTTCGCAATGCGCGGCGAGCCCATGCGGCCTCCTGCAATCATGTTAGTTGAAAGATATTACAAGAATGTTAACGTGCAGCAAAAATTGTGCAGTGGAGAGGGGTTACGAAAGGGGGCCAGATTCCCGGATTGGCAGTTTCTAGAGTCCCCGGCCATACACCGGAATCGCCGCTCCCGTGACATCTTCGCCCGCGTCGCTCGCCAACCACACGATCAAACTGGCGACCGAGGCGGGCTGTACCCACTGGGAGACATCTGCTCCGGGCATGTCTTTCCGGTTGCCCGGCGTGTCCATCGTTCCGGGCAGGATCGTGTTTGCCGTGATGCCCGCGTCCTTGTTTTCGAGCGCCACCGTTTTTACCAGCGACACCACAGCAGCCTTCGAAGCGCTGTAGGCGCCGATAGTGGCTGCGGGTTCTTCGGCCTGACGGCTGCCGATGACGATGATTCGCCCCGCTCCTGCTTTGCGCATGAGAGGAATGACCGCGCGCAGGATGTGGAAAGCCGCGTTCAGATTCGCATCAAACATGCTCTGCCATGTGGCATCGTCGGTATCGGCGACAGTCTGGCCGCCTGCGAAACCGCCGACCAGGTGAGCCAGAACGTCGATCTTGCCGCAGCGGGCGATGACGCTCTCCACGGCCTTCTTGGCCGCATCCAGACTGGTGATCGCAGCTGGGATGGCGATGAAATTGGGATGGGCGAAGTCGGACTGTTGAATTCGCAGGGAGACTCCCGCAACTGTGTAGCCCGCTTCCAACAGCGCGTTGGTGACGTGAGTTCCGAGGCCGCCATTGGCGCCGGTTACGAGGACAATTTTTCCCGTCATGGGTATGACCTTCAAGGGAATTCTACTAGGAGCCGTCCACGAATCTCGTCGCGGTACAGGACTTCAACCGCCGCAATCCTATCCTCGACCACGTCAAGTATCAGCATCCCCTCTTTGGGCTCGAGGGATACGTTACGATGACCGGGCCCATATGCTCCGTGGGGTTTGGGTAGCACGTAGAACGTCCCACAGAAATCATCGCCGCAACGGCATCGCTCGACCACAGTCAGTCCAGACACCTGGGCGGCTAGCCCGGATTCGCCCTGTTCGGCAAGAAGTCGCTGAAGCTCCACTGCCAATGTTGGGAGAATGTCGATAAGGAGTTTTCGTTCTTTAGCAGCCACAGGCTGCGAGTATACCGAATCAGGTGCAATCTCACTCCAGCCTTTTCTCCCGCCGCCCCAACCGTTGCTCGAACCCGCTCGTCAAGGTTTACAATGCTGCACCATGAGAAGATTTGTCCTCGGCTTGGCTGCGTGGCAGTGCCAATGAAAGCAGCCATTCTCAGAGCCGCGAAACAGCCGCTACAAATTGCAGACACTCCCATGCCTGCGCTCACCGACGGGCAGATTCTTCTGCGCGTTCGCGCCTGCGGCGTCTGCCGGACCGATCTTCATATCGTCGAGGGGGAACTTTCACCGCGCAGGGATGCGCTCATCCCCGGGCATCAGATCGTCGGGATTGTCGAAGACGGCGCGACCGCCGAGTTGCCACTCGGCACCCGCGTGGGCGTTTCCTGGATGGGAGGAGTTGACGGAAGCTGCCCGTATTGCCGCCGCGGACTCGAAAATCTGTGCGACGCGCCGGTCTTCACCGGATACAGCGTCAACGGTGGCTATGCCGAGTATGCCGCGGCGCGCAGCGACTTTGTCTATCCGCTGCCGCCCGAGCTCGACGACCTGCATGCCGCGCCTCTATTATGCGCAGGAATTATCGGCTTTCGCAGCCTGCGCGTGGCCGGAGTGGAACGCGGCGACAAAGTTGGACTCTTCGGGTTCGGCGCCTCCGCGCATCTGGTGATCACAGTTCTTCGTTCCTGGAACTGCGATGTCTACGTTTCAACCCGGGGCGCTTCCCATCGCGCCTTGGCCGAATCTTTAGGTGCGAAGTGGGTGGGCGGTGAAACCGACAAGCCACCCGCAGAACTTGATCGTGCCGTGACCTTTGCGCCCAGTGGCGACGTTGTGATCGCCGCGCTTTCGAACCTCCGCAAAGGTGGCGTTGTGGCCATCAATGCAATTCATCTTGACCGGATTCCGCAGTTCGATTACGACTCGTTGCTCTGGGGCGAGCGCCAAATTCGCAGCGTCGCCAATATGACGCGAGCGGACGCGCGCGATTTTCTGAAGATTGCCGCCGAAATCAGGCTCAAGCCCAAGGTGATAGTATTCACTCTTGACCGCGCGAACGAAGCCCTCACTGCAGTGAAGAACGATGCAATCGACGGAGCTGCGGTTATCGTCCCGTAAGACCATCGAACAGTCTCCTCCCGGGTTTCCTCAACGCAACCAAACACAAAATGTACTCTAAAGGAATGATTTCTCTTAGGTACCAGCGCCTCCATACGAAGCCTAAGCGGAAACCCTGACTCGGAGTTTTGTTCAAGTTCACCAGCCAACAGAGACAGCACTCGACGCAACAAACTCTGAGCCGTGAAATGGGGCTCGCGCGAAACCACCAGCAGAGCGGTGGCAGCCGTGCCAAAGGGAGAAAAAATATGCTTTGGACGATCTTCGTGATTCTTCTGGTTCTGTGGCTTCTAGGCTTCAGCCTGCACGTGGCGGGAGGGCTGATCCATCTGCTGCTGGTGGTAGCCCTGGTGGTTCTCGTCATCAACCTGTTGAGCGGACGACGAGCAGTTTGAGCGTGTACACCTGACGATCCAGTTAATCCTTAAAATCGTGCAAGGCCACGCCGAAAGTGCAGCGTGGCCCTGCACGTATTCCTCAAACTTGCCTGCTGAACATCAACTCAATGAATCGTGTGTTCGCTCTTGCGAACCGCCGGCGAACTGGTTGAGCCTTCAAACTTGGGCGCGCCCAGTTTCGTAATCCACAATCCCGAGTGGATGTCGTTGAAGTACATCAGGCTGTTCAGTAAGTCGCTGTCACACTTCACTGAGCACGGTTGTCCTCCCCAGGTGAACGGCAGATTCGGACGGAAGCCTTTGCTGTCGCCCGTCCAGAAGCGGGCGATTTCGCGCCCCTGGCGATAGAGATCGCCGCGCAGTTCGCCGGAAATATCGAGCACACGCGCACCGCCGCTATAGTAGCCCTCGTAGAGCATGTCGTTCGCGGCCCAGAAATTGTGCGAGCCGCCTTCTGGAACTTCATACTGCGCCACTTCCCTGGGATGCTTGAGGTCGGAAACATCCATGACGTGGCAGATGGCGCGCACCGGAATGCGGTCGCGGTTGTCGAGTTCGAAAATCGCGGGGAAGACTTCATCGCCCACGAACAAATAATTCTTGTAGCGGAACACGCTGTGCGTGCCCGCCAGCCAGCCGTCCCCGTAAAGTTCGTAATGGTTGAAATGGTATTGGCTGACGAGTTTGGGATTCTCCGGGCTTCCGCCGGCCATGCCGTTGCCCACATCAAGGATGACCAATCCGTCGCGCCAATACGCCAGATACGCAAGGCCATCCACCACCTGCAGATCGTGCAGGTAACGCCCGCTGGTCATCGATCCCATCTTGGTTTCAAACGTAACCACCGTGGGATTTTCGGTTTGCCAGCGTGCGACTTCTTTGGGATGCTTCACATCCGCAAAATCGATGACGCGCAACGAGCCGGTCGCATCGTCGGTGATGTAGACGTAGTGTCCATCGACGTAGGCGCTGTGCACGCCGCCGCTGACGGTCGCAGTGTATTCGGAGAGAACTTTCAAATGCGCCGCATCGGAGGTGTCGAGGAAAACAATTCCGTTCTTGCGGTTGGAAGCGCCTTCGCGCGTGAACACTCCGATTTTTTCGTCGGGCGTCGTGCTGATGTCGTTGATCAGGCGGGCATCCACCTGCAGCGTATCGAGCAACTTCGGGTTTGCGGGATCGGCGATATCGTAAGTGAAGAGTTTATCGGTGATGGTGGCCAGGTAAGCGTGATGGCCGATGATCCACTCTTCTGACATTTGCAGGTCCGGCATGGGCACGTGGGCCACTACTTCCATCTCGCGCTCTACGTTGCGCGGGCGCACCACAACCGACGCCGAGGCGCTGTGCTGGCCGCTGCTGGCCGTTACCACGTAGGTGCCGGCTTTTTCCGCAACGAACCCACCGTCGGCGTAAACTGCGGCGCCGTCGCCGCTAATCGACCAGCGCACCGGTGGTTCTTTCATATGGCCGCCGCCGGCATCGGTTGCGGCGGCGCTGAAATGAACCACGTCGCCGGTACGGGCTTCAGCCGTCGCGGGCTTCACAGTTAATTTGCGCACCGCATCGCGCACCACTTGAAACGTGACCGAACCACTCGCGCCTTCCGACGAAGCTTTGATCGTGGCGCTGCCCGGCGCCAGCCCCGTCACCAATCCAGCCGCATCTACGCTGGCGATCGCTGGTTTTTCTGACATCCATTTAATCGCCGCATCGCTGCGCGGATCGCCATTCACCGAGCGCGCGATCACAGTAAGTTTTTCCGAACTTCCGGCCACAATCGGATACGCGGGCGATGCGATTTCAATGGTCGTGACTTTCGAACTGCCCACGTTGACCGTGGCATAGCCCGCCTTGCCGGCGATGACCGCGCCGACCGTCACCACGCCGGGAGCGTGGAACGTCACCTCGCCGGATTCATCGGCGCCCGCTAGGTCGAATGGGGCGGCAAACCACACCGACGGTTTGGTGTCGATGGCATTTCCGGATGCGTCTTTGGCCGAGGCGCTGAACTTCACCTTCTCGCCGACGTGAACGTCCAGCATATTGGGAGTAATCTCCACGCTGGCTGGAGCGACCGAGCTCGTTGGCGCCTCCTGCTTGGCCTCATCTTTTTTTGCATCATCTTTTTTAGAGGCTGCGTCCTGCGACCATATCGATCGCGCGGAAAAAGCCATCAACAGTATCGCCACGACCAGTGCACTGCGCCTGAACATCTTGTCCTTGAACATGCGCCCTCCGGCGTTTGAACGAACGATTGCGGTGCGGAATTTATTGCTTGCTCGGCTCCATCTTCCAGAAATCAATGCCCGCGGCCTGCGGCGGAAGATCAACCGTCGCGACCGTTTTCATGCTGCCCAGGTCGATCACTTCCACCGTGCCCGGTTCCGATCCGACGCCCTCGACGGAAATAAACGCGTAACGATCATCGGGCGAGACCACGGCTCCGTGCACAACTTTTCTTTGAGTCGGAATCTTCGCCAATTCGCGGCCGCTGACGGGGTCGAAGATCGAGACCGACTGCCCACGCTTGTTGGTGGCAATCAGGCGTCCGTCTTTCGTCATCGCCAAGTTGTAAACGCCGGTGCCGGCGGGAAAGCGGCGAGCCAGGGTCCATGTATTGGTATTGATCGCGACGATTTCGTTCGATTGATTGCAGGCCACGTAGATTGTCGATCCGTCGTTCGACGGCTGCGCCCAGGTAGGCGTGCAGACGGGCTTATGATCCATCATCTTTGGATCGGCCATGGAATGCGGGCCAGGGGCGCCCGTCATGCCCATTTCTTTGCCCTTCGCCAACATGAAATAGCGATCCACGGCGAACTTGCCGGTATCGATCTCGACCAGCATGTCGTCCATCATGCAGACCGAGTAGTGTTTGGTGCCGGCGTGGTTCAGTCGTGATCCGTGCGGCATGGTGCAGGTTGGAATGCGCTTCACTTCAACCATCTGGTCGGTGGCCACTACCGAGATCGAGGAAGGAACCATGTCTCCGTGGAAATTGGCGTTGGCCACATAGATAAAATTGCCATCGGGCGTGATGTCAGTGGTGGCCGGGAACAATCCCAGGCTGGTGTACTTGATCACCGTGTCGGTGCCGGCTTTGTATTTCCACGCCGATCCGTCGGGCCGGCCGTGGCCCACGGAAACGTACAAGTATTTCTTGTCGGGAGAAACGGCGACGCCGTGCGGCCCGTTGACATCCATGGGCATGAGTCCGATGCGCATCTGGCTCTCAATGTGCGCGCCGCTCGGGCCGAAACGAATGAGCACAACTTTGTCGGCAGACTCGCACACCACGTAAACCAGATAATCCTGCGTAGGATGATCCGCGGCGGCGGCAGAAGGCGTTTGCGCTCTGCCGGTGAATCCAATCGTGAGGAATGCAAGCAGGCACAGTGCGAATGGATACCAGCGTGAATAAAAACGCCGGCGATGTTCTTCCCGATGGCAACCTGCACCACGCTTCATCATTGGTCCCCAGAACTCCCCTTGCACTCGCGAAGGAGGTCGACGCGACAGTTGGAGAAGTATATCCAAAGCGCGGAATGCAAACCAGTATGGAAGAGCCAGCGATGTCGGCAGGTTCGCTAAAACGCCTATAATTGCACCACCTGCCCGAAATTTCCAAGGAGGCGAAAATGCGTCGCGGTGCGATCTCACTTTTGGTTTCCATTTTTCTCGGAGTAATGGTCGTTGCCTTCCTTCCTGCAGCCCAGGCCCAACTCTCCCCCGAAGTGCAGCAGAAGATCGATCAGGTGGCCACCGCTGTGCTTGCGAAATCGGGCGTGCCGAGCGCATCCCTCGCTGTTGTCAAAGACGGACAGATCGCCTACCTGCATGCCTACGGCAATGCCAGCCTCGATCCGGCCACGGCCGCGAAACCCGGGATGCGCTACAGTATCGGCTCGATCAGCAAGCAGTTCACGGCGGCCGCCGTCCTGCTTCTGCAAGAGCAGGGCAAACTCGCGCTCGATGACAAGGTCAGTAAATTTATTCCCGACCTCGCCCAGGCCGACCACGTAACTATCCGCCAACTGCTTTCGCATACTTCGGGCTATCAAGACTATTGGCCGCAGGATTATGTCATGCCGATGATGCTTCAACCCGTCACTCCGCAGAAGATTCTGGATGGATGGGCGCGCAAGCCCCTCGATTTTGAGCCCGGCACCAAATGGCAATACAGCAACACGAACTACGTGATTGCCGGCCTGATTGTCGAAAAGGTCAGCGGTATGCCTCTGCTGCAGTTTCTGCAGGAGAAAGTGTTTACCCCGCTCGGCATGAAGACCGTCTCCGATATCGACAAGGCCAGGCTTGGGGACACGGACGCGACCGGCTACATGCGCTACGCCATGGGACCGCTGCATCGGGCGCCCAAAGAAGGAGCAGGATGGTTGTTCGCCGCGGGCGAGTTGGCCATGCCCGCTGAAGATCTGGCGCGGTGGGACATTTCGATCATCGATCAGAAGTTGATGAAGCCGTCATCCTACCTGGCATTTGAAACTGAAGTGCTGCTCAAGAATGGACTGGGCACGCATTATGGGTTGGGGGTGGACGTCAACTCAGAGTTTGGACACCGAGCGTTGTCGCATGGAGGCGAGGTCTCCGGCTACACCGCGCAGAATGTGGTGTTTCCCGATGAGCGCGTCGCGGTCGTGGTGCTGACGAATCAGGATGCCGCCGACGCCTCTGGCGCCATTGCCCGCGGCATTGCGCCGCTGTTGCTGGAAAGCGATGATCCCGCCACTCCTGAGAAACTGGCGCAGGCGCGCAAGATTTTCGAGGGCTTGCAGCATGGCACCATTGACCGCTCGCTTTTTACCGAGAACGCAAATTTTTATTTCAACGAGCAGGCACTGAAAGATTTCAGCGGCAGCCTCGGGCCGATGGGAACGCCGGAGTCGTTTGTCCAGATACGCCAGGGATTGCGTGGCGGCATGAAGCTTCGGAGCTACTCGATCAAATTTGCCAAGGCCACGGTGCGAGCCTGGACCTACGAGATGCCCGACGGGAAACTGGAACAGTATCAGATTGCGGTGCAGGACTAAGACGTTCCGCACATCACTCGATGGATCGAGTGACATACATTGAGAGGGAATTGGTCGGGGCGCGCGGATTTGAACCGCGGACCCCCTGCGCCCAAGGCAGGTGCGCTACCAGGCTGCGCTACGCCCCGACTTTGTTCTCGACGTTACTGAATCGACGACTCCTGCGATTATAAACGACGGAACGAGTTATAATTCGTCACTGGATATGCCCAGCCTGCGGTACGCGTTAGTCGCTTACGTCAAAGGTCCAGTGGGAGAGTTCGTCGAGAACCTCCGGCGGGAACTGCATCCGGATTTACCTTATCTGGCGGCGCACATCACTCTTCTGCCGCCGCGGCCTCTGGAAGGAAGCGAAGGCACTGCCCTGCAAATGCTGGCGCGAATTTGCGGCCAGGCTGACCCCTTCGAAGTGACTCTGGGCGACATGCAATCCTTTGCTCCTACCACGTTTACGGTTTACATTGCCGTGCTTCATGGCGCCGCGCGTCTCGAACAATTGCATGCCCAGCTGAACACGCAAACGCTGGCGTTCACGGAAGAATGGCCTTACGTCCCGCATCTCACGATTGGAACCATGGCGACCGGACCCGCGGCGCAACAGGCTCTGCAAGTCTCCCGCGAGCGCTGGCGGAAATTTCCCGAAAGCCGCCGCATCCTGCTCGATCGCCTGACCTTTGTCAGGGAAGATGCACCCAATCACTGGGTCGATCTGGCCCCGGTCGTGCTCGGCCGCAGCCTGGTCTCGCCCTAGACGTAATCATCCTTTCGCACTACGCTGGTTACCCCGACATTACGTTACTCCTTGCCCTGTCGGCATGGCCCCTGGTACATCTCCCTCTCGTGCGTTGCGCGTGCTGGCGCGGGGCTGTAAACAAAAGAGAGGGAATGGGTTGAGATCCCGCGCTGAAAGCGGCTTTACGCGCGGGTTTGCCGGAGGGCAGGCATGCAGATCGGAGTCTACGGTTCGGGTTATCTGGGAACGGTGATTTCGGCCTGTCTGGCGGATTTTGGCACTCCCGTTTCATGCTGTCATCCCGACCGCTCGCGCATGGTCGAGATGGCTCAAGGCAACATTCCATTCTTCGAGAAGAATCTGAAGGAAGTCATCCGGCGCAACGTGCGTGCGGGACGGCTCGCCTACTCCACCGACATCGAATCTTTTGCGCGCAAGACACAAGTCATTTTTCTGGCCGAAGACGGAGCGGACAATCTCTCCGATGTCGTAATGCGAATCGCCCGGCTGGCGACCAAGCCTCCAATTTTGACCATCGTCACTCCTGTCGCTGTAGGCACGGCCGCGGCTCTCGAGAAATCGCTAAAAGATGCGGGCCTGCATGGCACGATCGTTTCGCAGCCTATGTTTTTCACTGACGGTTGTGCGGTGGAGGACTTCAACTGGCCGGACCGGCTGATTCTGGGCTCGGCCTCGAACGAAGCGGTGCAGATCCTGAAACAGATTTTTCATCCGCTGGTGATGCGTGGCGTGCCCGTGATTGTGACCAACCAGTCGACGGCGGAGTTGGTGCGGGAATCGGCGACCGCGTTTGTGGCGACGAAGATTTCGTTCATCAATGAAGTTGCGGCTCTTTGCGAACGCGTAGGCGCGGACGCAGTCAGTTTGGCGCTGGCCCTCGGCCTCGACAAGAAAATCGCCCCCCGCTGTCTGCAGCCGGGCGCCGGCATGGGTGGCGTGTTTGCCGAGTCCGACATGGATTCTCTGGCGGAATTGGCTCTGGCCAACGGTGTGCCTCTGAAAGTGTTGAGCGCGGCCCGCGACGTGAACCATACGCTCGCCGAGCGGCTGCTGGAAAAAATTGCCGTCGCGTTGAATTCGGTGGAGAACAAAGACGTCGGAATTCTGGGCCTCGCCTTCAAGCCGAACACGAATTCGGTGGCGGGATCGTCCGCGGTGCGTTTGGCCGAGCGACTCGTGGCACGGGGAGCACGCGTGCGTGCTTATGATCCGGTTGCCACCTCCGAGGCTAAGGTGCGGCTGGATGGTTCGGTGCGCTACTGCGAGTCGGCGTATGCGGCGGCTGAGGGCATGGACGCCCTGGTTGTGGGCACCGGTTGGCCCGAGTTTCGGGCGCTCGATTTCGATCGCATCAAGCGCCTGCTCAAGAAACCCGTCATCGTGGATACCAAGAACCTGCTGGATTCCACCCGCCTGCGCGCCATGGGATTCGAATACGTCGGCGTCGGTCGGGGATAAGGGACAAGGGACAAGGGACAAGGGACAAGGGACAAAGATAAGGGCGAAAATCTTAACCGCACACGTCCCTGAGTCTTAGACGCTGTCCGCTGTAGACGATTTCGGTCAGATCAACTTCCCAGGATATTGTGAGCGACGAATTCTCCAATCTCGCGCCGCCGTCTGAACGCCCGACACTGTTGTCCCGATTTTCTGATTTCCTCTCCGGAGTCCTCGACTCTTTCTCGTATCTCTTCTTCTGCCTTTCGCTTTCGGGCCTGGCTCACCTGCTGGGCTCCTGGTGCAGCCGGTTCCTGCCTGAGGAGTGATCTCAATTCCCGCTGTCTGACATCTTGTGGGCGCGGCTGTATAATCAACCAGGCGGTGGGAATAGCTCAACTGGCAGAGCACCGGACTGTGGCTCCGACGGTTGCGGGTTCGATTCCCGTTTCCCACCCCAGATTTTTCCTCCCCTGCCGTCCGTCTTCTGGGACAGACTTTTGTGGCGAGCCCACTCCGCACACTGATAGCGACTTTGAAGACGAAAGTCCCTATGCGCTGGTCCGCCGCTAAGGTAGAATTCTCCCTTAGTTTTTGACGTCTATGAACCGTATCTTTCATCCCTTTCGCGGCGCCTCGCAGCAGCTTGGACCGCTGGAGCAGCGCATGCTCGACGGGTTGTGGGCGAAGGGCAACGCGACCGTCCGCGAACTTCTCGAAGAGGGATGCCACGATCTCGCATACACCACGGTGATGACCACGCTCGACCGGCTGTTCAAGAAGGGGCTGCTGTCGCGAGTGGAGGAAGGCAGAGCGTTCCGCTACACTCCGCGCTTCAGCCGCCAGGAAATGCATTGCGAAGCGGCTGGGCAGGCATTGCTCCAGTTGCTGGATGCCAGCCCGGCGTCTTCGTTGCCGCTGTCGTATCTGGTCGAAATCCTCGGTGATCGCGACGCGCAATTGCTCGAGGACCTGCGAAAGCTAGTCGAGCGCAAGCGCCGCGAACTTAGCCAATCTGAAGCCAGCCAGCGAGACTCCGGCCCGAAGGAGAAAGAATAATGTTCGCGTTGCGTGGGCTCGCGGTTTCTTTTTCCGTGTTCGTGATCGTTTATTTCGCCCTTTCCCTTGCGATTGGCCGGGTGTGGCCGAGAGTGTGGCGAGGTGCACAACGGTTTTCGGCGCGCCATTGCGCGGACGCGCTTTTCGGATTGCGCATGATTCCTTTC
Source organism: uncultured Acidobacteriaceae bacterium (assembly GCA_963715875.1). Taxonomy (GTDB): domain Bacteria; phylum Acidobacteriota; class Terriglobia; order Terriglobales; family Acidobacteriaceae; genus Sulfotelmatobacter. Next base: position 1,474,379 of record OY970281.1, read on the forward strand.
GTGGCCGCCATTGGAGTCACACTCGCTGTCGCCGTGCCTTCGTTCCTGCTGCTCGAACCGCGCGCGGTGGATGAGTCCATGGGTGCTGTTCCCGTGATCCTGGCATTGTGCGGGATCGCAGTTCTGCTGGCTGGAATCTGGAAGGCTGCATCTGCCTTGCTGCGCGCTTCGCGCACCGTTGCCGACTGGTCGTCCCGGGCCTGCGCGACCGATTCTGCCGCTTTCGAGGTTTCGGTTCTGCGCATCTCCGGAGCGGCACCTCCGCTTACCGCGGCGGGCATTCTTTGGCCCAGCGTTTGGCTGTCACGGGCGGCAGAGTCTGTACTTACCGGGCGGGAGTTGCAATGCGCCTTGCGCCATGAAGTGGCGCATGTGCGGCGCCGTGACAATCTCAGAAAGCTGATTCTGCGTTTCGTGGCATTTCCCGGCATGGCCGAACTCGAGAGCGCATGGCGTGAGGCTGCCGAAATGGCCGCTGACGACGCGGCGGTTTCGACTGCGTCCGAGGCCCTGGATTTGGCGGCCGCGGTCATCAAGTTATCGCGTGTGGGTTCGTTAGAGCCACCAGCGGAACTAACCACCGCGCTGGTCCATAGTCCGCTAGAGTCGCTGAATGCGCGCGTCGAGCGCCTGTTGGCCTGGAGCGAACCCCGCCGTCCAGCGAAGCAGTATTCCTGGGGATACGCGCTGTGCTCTGCGGTTATCGTAACGGCTACTCTGGCCGTGACCTATAGCGAATTGCTGGTGCGGGTGCACGCTGCCACCGAATGGCTGGTGCGGTAAACTCGCACTAAGATGACTTCGGGATTTCGCGGCGCCAGACCAGGTCCCAGCTTTCCCTCCGATCGACGAAGCCGCTAATTCTGCCTTCAGAGTCGCGCTGAAAAATCTTCCGGATTCGCGGCTGTCCGGCGACGAAAAATACATCGCGAACTTCGACCAGCAGAGGCGTCATGGTTCCGCCCTCCCGGCCACCCAGCAGTTGCTTTCCATCCCACTCGATCACATAGACAAGGTCATTTCCCGCCAGATACCGGCCCACGTACTGCTGCAAGACATCGTTGGGCAGCGATATGGCCGGAGGATCCTTCAGCATTGCATAGGCGTGAACCATATGCAGCTTCCACGCCCCAGCCTCGTTGCGCCAGGTCTCCGTCGTGAGGTAGTGCGCTAATAGCTTCTCGCCGTGATAGTTTTCCTGCTCGTCGTCCACGTGAATTACCGTAGCCAAGTCTCCCGAAACTCGAACCGAGTAGGACGTGATCTGCAGGCTGCCGGAAGCCCCAGCCGGCAGGGGATCGAGCTGTTTGAGAAATTCGTCACGAGTCATGACGCTGCCGTTCTCATCGATGTAGACGGCATCGGCGGCGAGGGCCGCCTCCCAGGCTTTGCGATCGCCGGGCGCGATGGCGTCCAAGAGCGTCTGGTCTTTGGCGCGGAGCAACTTCGCGATCTGATCGGTTGTCTGTTCCGCAGCGCCAGGAACTTGAATTGCGAGGGCAGCAAGCAGCGCAAGAATGAGCATGGGCCTCATTGTATGAGGCCCACGGACATCAGGTCACCAGAGAATTCCCTAGAAATTCACCCGCACTCCGAGTTGCGCCGCGAAGGGAATGCCCACCGTTGTTCCGGGACCGAAGAAGTCTCCCAGAGCCCCCGATGGAACCAGCAATTGCTTGAAACTGGTGATGGGCACGTACGTGGTACAGGCCGGCGGGTTCTGGCAAATCGAGGTAGCATTGGCGAGATTGTTCACCGGATTCGGCAACGCCGAGATGTCGGTCACGTAATTTGCGCCGGGATTGTTCCGGTTAAAGATGTTAAAGAACTCGGCGAAGGGCACGATGGACCAGCGGTCGTGAAAATTGATCGGCCGGCTGACTCGAAGATCGGCCTGGATAAAGGGCGTGCCACGGAATTCGTCGAGCGAGGATTCCACGCCGTTGATCACTGCGCGCGTTCCGACCGGCGTGGTGAGCGTGATAGGACGCCCGCTCTCGGCCTGCGTGATCGTGCTCAGTTCAACGCCGCCGGGAATATGAACAGTTCCCGCGAGAACGAAGCGATGAGTGACGTCCTCGCCGGACGGCCCGTAATCTCCTTGAGCAAAGGGATGCAATGGATCGCAAACTCCGTTCACGTAATCGAAGAGTTCGCCGAGCAGGCATCCCCAAGTCTCTGCCCGCGAAAGAGTGTAGTTGGCGGTGAGGTTGAAGCGCCGCGAGACGTTGCCCTGCAAGCGCACCATGAGTGCGTTATAGCTGGAGCGGTTGTCAGACTTGAAAAGATTCAGGTCGGGAACCACGCCGGCCTGATCACTGGCATAGCTCGGATCGGATGCTGCAATCAAAGGCGTGAACAGATTCGTTCCACCGGCAAAGCCATAGGCGCGATAGCCGTGGTTGCCCTGCTCGTGCGTGTAGTCGGCGCTCAGCGTCCAATGCTGGTTGAAAGCGTGCTGCACACCTCCGGTGATGTGGATCGCGTAAGGTGTCCTGTAGTGGCCGTCAATCAGATTCCCGACTCCGCCAAGAGCGTCGCTTGGGATACAGCCAGCACCAGCGGTTGACGGCGGATTCCCTCCGCTAGCCGGAACGAAGGTGCACGAGCCCGGCGCAACCGCATTGCTGGAGTTGACGCCTTGAAATGCGGTCGCCCATCCGTTCTGTGCCAGGTCGTTATAGAACATTCCAAATCCCGCGCGGATCACGGTGTTGCCGCTGTCTCCGGGGGAGTATGCGATCCCGAGGCGCGGCCCGAATTGTGCGCGGTCATCGTGGGGCACGGAAACCGGAATCTGTAGCGCCTGCAGCGTCACATAGGCGGGATTGTCCGCCTGACTGCGGCCCGATCCGACAAACAAGCCATACGTTGTCTGCCACCGCAATCCGTAGTTCACCGTGAGATGCGGAGTAACCCGCCAGGAATCTTCCGCATAAAGCGCGAGGCGCTGCACGCTTTGCGAAAAGCTGCCATCGTTGGCGGGAGTGGTGGCGGCGCCTGCGGCATAATCAATGGGAAACTGCGCTGGGTCGGTCAGATAGAACGTCGGATCGTTGGGAAAGGTGTACAGTGTTTCCGCATTCCCAGGAAACGCGCCGCTCAGCACCGGCTCGTGAATGAAGTTGATGCCGAACTTGAAGGCGTGGTCGCCAGTCGCGTGACTCACATCGTATCGGAATTGATACTTCTCCTGATCGCGCAGCGACGGGAACAAAGTGATGGGCGTGGCGAACTGGTTGTCGCCGAAAGTCTCGAAGCCGGAAACGGTCAACGATGTGGCGCTGAAGGGAAACGCCAGGGCAAAGCCGAGCGTGGAATTGCGGGTCTGGGTGAGGTGTAATTCACTGGCGTCGAATACGAACGTGCCCAGCCAGCGAGAATTGAATGCGTAAGTGTTGCTGATGACCGTGTTCCAGTAGTTGTTATGCGTGGTCAGTCCGGTCGAAGGAAGCGTGGCCTGTGCCACGAGTGCGTTGTGCGTAATGTAACTATCCTCCGAAGTCCGGAGAAACCACTGCGACTTCGACGATTGCGCCCAGTCGAAACGCAGCGAGCCGATGTAATCGCGGAAGGGAATCGGAACGTTGGCCGGGACGGAAATCGAGGGTACGCCGGGAATCAGGCCATCCGAGGCCAGAGTCTGCAAAGCGTCAAACTGCGCCGTGCTCGTCGGACTGTAAGCGATGCTGGCATCTTCGTGCACATATTCGATCGACGAAAACAGCCAGACTTTGTCTTTCACCACCGGGCCGCCCAGCGTCCCGATGTAATTCTGACGCGAAAAGGGCTGCTTAGGATTGTCCGTGCAACCGCTGGAGTCGCAAGTCTGAGCCGGATTTTCAATAGGGAAGCGCGCATTGAGATCGGCGGCGCGCTCGTAAAATGCGCCGCTGCCGTGCCATTCATTGGTCCCGCGCTTCGTGGTGATTACGACGGAGCCGGCGGTGGTGCCTCCCGTATCGGCATCTTCCTGAGCGGTACGCACGGCGAACTCTTGAATCACATCGGGAGAGAAGTTCTGCAGAAATCCGCCGATCCAGTCATCGGAGTTGTCGCCGCCGTCAACCGAGAGGTCGTTATTCAAACCGGAACTTCCGCCGGTAGAAACCGCGGTGATGCGCGCTTTGGTGGGATCGGAAGGCTCGACCGGTTCAGTGCCCGGGACCAGATAGGCGATGTTGGCAAAACTGCGCGCCGCCAGCGGCAGGGTTTCGAGATCCTGACTTGATACAACGCCTTGGTGAACCGCGCTGGCAAGGTCAATGGGCTCGGTGGTGATCGAAGAGACCTGAGCCTCTACCTTCACGGTTTCCTGCGCCGACGCCGGCTTCAGCGTGACCGTGATATCGCGGACGGTGGCGACGGCGACTACGACATCGGCCTGCGCCGACGCAAAGCCCGCAGCGGTTACCGTGATGTGGTAATTGCCGGGTTGAACGTCATCGATGCGAAATTCGCCCCGATCTTCGCTGACAACTTCGCGTTGCACTGACGATCCCACCAGCTGTGCAACTACCTTGGCGGAAGCAATGCGGGCGCCTGTGGCATCCTGCACGCTTCCGCGCAGAGATCCGCGCGGGTTCTGGGCAAGAAGGTTGATGGTGAGCAAGACAAATACGGTCAGGGCGAAGGTGGTTTGGCGCGCGTTCAGTCTCATATTCTGGCCAAAAGGAGACTAGACTGGAAGCCGCACTACTACCATAGATCGTAGATGTTCTGGGCAGGACCTTACCGGGCGTTGGATTAGTCCGACCAGCGGCGCGGGGCGCGGTCCCAGCGGTGTTTTCGCAACTCGGCGAGCAAGCCGGAATCGAGTGGTCCGGCATCGCTGGCGGCCACATTCTGCTGCACATGCTCCGGGCTCCGCATCCCCACAATTGTCGTGCTCACGGCAGGGTGGGACAGGATGAAGCGCAGTGACAATTCTGGAAGGGTTAAACCGGCAGGCAAAATCTTCTTAAGTTCATCGACTCGCTTGATCGTGTTCCCCAAATTTTCCGGGCCGAAGTAAGTGGAGCGCCAATCATTTTTCGGAAATCGGGTTTCGAGCGTCATCTTGCCGCCGAGGCTGCCCTCGTCGAGCGGCACGCGCGCGATCACGCCCACGTTGAGTTCCTGGCAGAGCGGGAACAGCTTATCCTCGGGCGCCTGATCGAAGATGTTGTAAATCACCTGCACCACATCGACTAATCCGGCGCGCAGCGCCTTCAGGCCATTCTCCGGTTCCCAGCGGTTCAGGCTGAGCCCGAAGCTTCGAATCCAGCCGCCGTCTTTTAATTTCTCCACGGTTGAGCGGAATTCCGGGTCGTCGGTCCAACTGTCGTCCCAGACATGAAATTGCAGCAGATCGATGCAATCGACGCGCAGCTTTTTGCGGATCATATCCGCATACTTGAGAACGTGCTCGGTGGAAAACACATCGCTGTATTTGTACTTTGGCAGCGCGGGCCACTTGCCATTGGCCGGCGGAACTTTCGATGCGGCATACAGGCGCTTTTTCGGATTGCGTGCCATGGTTTCGCCGAGCAGTCCGTCACTCTTGCCGTCGCCATAGGCCCAGGCGGTGTCGAAGAAATTGCAGCCCGAATCGACGGAGAGTTGCAGCGAGTCGAGCGATTGCTGATCCTCGGACCCGCTCCAGCCACCCATGCCCCACAGTCCATAGGCGATGTCGCTGACGTCGAAACCAGTGCGGCCGAGTTTGCGGTATTTCATAAGACCATCCTCGAAAATGTCACCGGCAAATACAATTTTTACAAAAGCAAGCCGCTAACGCAAAATCGGCAAACACAGGCACGGCCGCAACGCAAATGGCAGCGCCGCCATTTTTTGCAGCGCGGGGTGCAGTTGCGAGTCACGGCAAGGCTCCAGCGTGATCACGAACGGTAACGCGTTCTTGTCGAAGCCCGGCTTTTGTAGCACCGCATCGATGTTCAATTGATGAGCCGAGAGTATCGCAGCCAGCCCCGCAATAATTCCCGGCTGATCTTTTACCACAAGCCGCAAATACCAAGGCGTCTCAAAGTCGCAGCTCACTTTTGGTGATGCCAGTTGCAGCGTGCGCTGCGCGCGGGAACCAGCAGCGAGACTCTCGGCCACAAACATCAAATCCGAGACCACCGCAACCGCCGTCGGATCTCCCCCCGCGCCCGCGCCCAGAAAAGCCACGTCGCCGCCGAATTCTCCGGAAGTCAAAACCAAGTTCAAGTTCCGCTGCACCCGCCCGAAGGGCGACATTTCGGGCACGAGGCTGGGCCCAACCTCGGCAAATAATGTGCCCTCCTTCAAATCGGCTCGTGAAATCTGCCGGACGGTGCAGCCCAGTTCGGCAGCGTAATCGAAATCGACTGCGTCGATGGTGCGAATCGTGCGCGCGCGAATGTCTCCGGGAGAAACGTGCACCTGCAAACCAGCCAGCGCCAGAATGGAAAGTTTGGCGCGGGCATCACCGCCGTCGAGATCTTCGCTGGCATCGGCTTCGGCATAGCCGTGAGCCTGCGCCTCTTCGAGCGCCTCGCTGAAAGGAATGCGCGCGGTCTCGATGCGGCTGAGAATGTAATTGCACGTGCCGTTCAGAATGCCGGCAATGCCGTGCAGTCGATCTCCGCACAGGCCAGTGCGCAGCGCGGGGAGAACGGGAACTCCGCCAGCGACCGACGCGCCGAATTCAAGCTGGGCTCCGTTCGCGCTGGCCAGTTGCAGCAGCTCCGAGCCGTGACGGGCGATCAGTTGCTTGTTGGCCGTGACCACCGACTTGCCGGCGTTCAGGGCCGCGCGCACCAATTCTCCCGCCGCAGTCAATCCGCCGATCAGCTCAACGATGATGTCCACATCAGAGTTGAGAATGGCGTGGAAGTCATCGGTCCAGATCACGTCGCCCGGTACCCATGGCTGCTTCTTGCGCTCGAAGTTGCGATTGCAGATGTGCGTTATTTTGAGGGAGCCGTCGCCGCGCTCAAACAGAATCCTGGCCACGGCGCTGCCCACCGTACCAAAACCCACGAGGGCTACGCGGCACACAGTTTTGTGATTCCGTAAGATGGAGTTGGACTTCGCAGGCTTTTTGAGCGGAATATTATGCAAAATGTGATCTCGAGGATAAGAACTCGTTCTTATCATAACTGGACTCGCAGCCTAGCGAAGAGGAATCCGAAAGACAGAGTCGGGCGGCATGCCGCGCAGAGGCGGCATCAAAGTTGGTAAGATGATGCGACCCCGCACAATGAGTATTTTCCTGCGAGGAATCAGAAGCGGAACTTACAAACGGCGTCTCTCATGCCGAGCGCTACGGTCCGCCAGCACGCCCGGTTATGGGAGGAGAACGGATGATGGGAAAGTTCGCGAGCGCGAGTATGCAGATTCTTGCAGGAGTGGTTCTAATCGGTGTTTTCGCAGCGCAGGGATTCGCTCAATCCGAACCCGCGGGGCAAACTCCAGCCGCGCCCGCGGCGGCACAAGCTCCCGCGGCAACGCCTCCCGCTCAGAAGCCCGATACCAGCCAGGAGCCCGCGGATGAGGACTCTCTGTCGCGCCGCCGTAGAGGTCCCCACGATTACAAGAACTGGGTCTTTAACGCGGGCGCTGGAGCGAACCTGGATAGTGGCACCACTCACACGTATGTGCGCGGTGGCGGCTTTGTGGCCAACGCCGGCGTGGCTCGCAACGCAAATAAATATTTAGGCCTGCGCGCCGATTTCATTTTTGCCAACTTGCCGCTGCGCGACTCCACCCAGCAACTCGCGCAGGCGACGGGAGCCACAAGCTACGCCTACTCCGTTGCTCTCGATCCCATCATCAATATCCCTGTGACCAAGTTGTACAGCGGGTATGTTCTCTTTGGCCCCGCGTTTTACCATCGCGCCGGCAGTCTGAAGGGTGACACCAAGGTTCCCGGTTCGGAGTGCAATGCGTTCTGGACGTGGTGGGGTGCGTGCTCCGGCGCCAGCATTCCGCTCAGCGGGAACTTTGTCGATTCCAGCCAGAACCAATTCGGTTACAACGTCGGTGCCGGCGTGGCGCGAAAAATGCCGAGCGGAGTTGAACTGTACGGAGAAATCCGCTTTATGCACGGAACTCACAACGGCATCACGACCGACTTCCGTCCCATCACGATTGGATTTCGCTGGTAAGGAATCCGCACTATTCAGGATTTGTCCGGTAGCTCCACAGATGTTCCGCGCGCTGTAACTGCACGAATGACTCGGCGGAAACCGGCTGCGAAACCGTTGCGCTCGCATTGGCTTCGGCCAGTGCCGCTTCGACGATGTGGTGTGCCGGCGCAAGCGAACAGGCGGGATCGGTTGCAGTGGCATCGCCCGTCAGCAGTAAAGCCTGACAGCGGCATCCGCCAAAGTCCTGAGTGCGCTGCTCGCAGCTGCGGCAGGGTTCTGGCATCCATTCTTCTCCGCGGAATCGCTGAAATGACGGAGATTGCTGCCAAATGAATTCCAGATCGTGCTCCCGAACATTTTCGAAGGTGAGGCCCGGAATCATTTCCGCGGCATGGCAGGGAAGAACCTTGCCTGCGGGATTGATGAGCATCAATCTACGTCCCCATCCACCCATGCAGGCCTTGGGAAAGCGCGCGTAGTAATCGGGGACTACGAAATCAACACGGATGCGTCCTGCCAAACGCTTCTCGGCGGCGGCCACTGCCTCGGTGGCTTTTTCCAGCTGCGCCCGCGTGGGCAACAGCGCAGCGCGGTTCTTCAATGCCCATCCGTAATATTGGGTGTGGGCGATTTCCATGCGCTCGGGCGCGAGTTGCTCGATGAACGCGATCATCTCCTCGATGTGGTCAATGTTCTGCCGGTGCACGACGAGATTCACGGTGAACGCGAGTTTGTACTGCCGAATGATGCGCGACAATTCGATCTTGTGTGCGTGTGCTTTCGCGCCCGCGATCCAGTTTGCCGCCTCTCCGCGCGAATCTTGAAAGCTGATCTGGATGTGATCGAGCCCGGCTTCTACCAGGCCTTTTAGCCGCGTTTCTGCCAGTCCAATGCCCGAAGTGATGAGGTTGGTGTAAAGGCCTGCGGCGCTCGCGCTCGCGATGAGTTCGGTAAGGTCCTGCCGTGCCAGCGGCTCGCCGCCGGTAAAGTGCGCATGCAACATTCCCAGCTTGCCCGCCTGCTGAAAAATGTTGATCCACTCGCCAGTGGAAAGTTCTGAACTGACCGCAGCCAGTTCCAGCGGATTGGAACAGTAGACGCAGTGCAGCGGGCAGCGGTGCGTGATCTCGGCGATGAGGGCGAGCGGGTTGGGAGTCATGAGTACTGCCGTTTCGTTATTGTGCCTTAGTAGTCCACGATCCGCTTATGCCGCAATTGCTCCAAAAACTGGCTGATGTCGGCGCGAATCTTTGCTGGGTCTGCATCGCTGAACTGGGCCTGCAATTCGGTGATGATCTGGCCGAAAGTACGCTGACCGTCGCAGCGCTCAAGCACTTGCCGGCCGGTGCCTTGAAGTTTAATCGCACCTTCGGGAAACAAGACAACGCGTTCCTCGGCAGCTTTGTTTTCCGCGCCCCAGCGGCAACCGGTCGCCAGGCGCGGCTGGCTGGAATCTTCCGGAGCCGCCATGCTACCGGCCCTCTATCTGGAAAGCCCCAGGCGGCGGCCATCCCGGCTGCACATAGGCGAAGTAGAGCGCGTCAAGTTGCGCCCACAGAATGTCGCATTTGTCGCGGAGGGCTTGCAGCGCCAGTTCTTGCTCGGCGCGGGTTTTCGCGTTGTCGTAGACATAGTTCACTGCGAATTGCGAATCCTCCGGCGCCTGATAGAGCCTCGCTTCGAAATAATCCAAACCTCCCGCCAGCCACGGATAATGCTGGCGCAATTTGTCCACGCGCAGGGTGATGAGCTTCGGCGAAAACAATTCCGTCAGCGAAGAAGCCACAGCTTCCAGCAGCGACCGGCTGCGCACGATGTTCAAGTACTCGTTGACGGCGAAGCGCGTTGCCGGAAGAATGCCTTTGCCGGCGCGAACGTTGTTGGGATCGAGACCTGTGGCTTCGGCCAGCTTGATCCAGCGCTTGATGCCGCCTTCGCTGGTCGCGTCTCCATCATGATCGACCACGCGTTTGCGCCAGGCGCGGCGGAAGACCGGGTCCGGCCCGCGCGACAAAATGATCGAATCTTTTATCGGAATGATGCTCTGGTAGTAGTAGCGGTTCAGCGCCCAAGCCTGCAGTTGCCCGCGGCTCAGCTTGCCTTCATGCATCAGCAAATGAAAAGGATGTTTGTGGTGATAACGCTCCTCACCGGTTGCCTGGAGTACAGCGCGCAACTCATCCAGCGAGAGCAATCGGCCGCCCTGCGATGCCGCTTCAATTTCTACAGATCGAACTGCCATCCATCCTCCGCAATCTCCCAGCCCGCCTCCCGAACCTGGCGATGTTCGGCACTGGCCTCATTCAGGATGGGATTCGTGTTGTTGATGTGTAGAAATATTTTACGCGGATGCCGCACTCCCGCCAACCTTAGCAGGATGCTCTCCACCGGGATGTGGCCCATCTGGAGCGCGGTTTGCCCACTGCTCTGCACGCGAATCAGTTCATCGTCGCTCCAGAACGTGCCGTCGAAGAGCAGGACGTCGCACCTGTCAATTTGTTGGAGCAGTTCGTCGTCCAACTCGGGAACCGCCGGCATATAGCCCAATCGCCCGCCCGAGGGCGATTCGATGGTGAATCCCAGCGAAGCTTCGTCAGCCGCGAGTTGCGCGCGACGCTCGGCCGTGACGTATGCCGGGTAATGCGTGCTCAAGGACCAAGCCTGGCAGCGCAAACTGGAATCCTCGCCACGCGCATCGCGCAGAGAGAATTGTTCGCCAACGCGAAAATCGGTCCAGGCAACTTGATCTGGAATTCGCTGCAACATGGCGAACATGGAATTATCTTCGCGAAGAAGACGGCGGACCGAAGCCGTCGCGTGCACGCGCAGCGGTTGAAGCTCGCGCAGCAATAGCAGTCCCAGGACGTGGTCGAGATCCGCGTTGGCGAGCACTGCGCCGGCAATCGGCGACTGGCGCAGGCCTTCGCGTGGATGGAGTTCGGGCGTACCTTCGATTTGAGCGCGCAAATCAGGAGACGCGCCCAGTAGAAACCATGAGCCGCCGTCCGCTGTGATCGCGACCTGCGTCTGTGTTCGCGGCTTTCCGCGGAACGTGCCCGTCCTCACGGCGGCGCAATTGGCACAGGCGCAGTTCCACTGCGGAAACGCCCCTCCCGCCGCCGAACCAAGAATCTTGACTTGCATCTCTCGTGAGTTTACAGCCTGAAATTGCTGCTGGAGGTAATTTCCGGAGAACCCTTACGGATGATCCCGCTGCCCCTCCGGAAATCCTTGGAATCCAGACTAGCGAAAAAGATGACAAAATTTGCAAGGTTTCCACTTCCCGACTGCAGAGAGTGTGAAAATTTCTGCAACTATTGCGGGAATTAGAACTCGGGCGAGCTTTATCCTTGCCTTTGCACCATTATCGCTGCATACTGCGGATGGCTCGCGTGACGCGGGTTTCGGCTCTCCCCCCAGCCCTCCCCAGCTTTCACTGCCCCGCGCTTTCGCTAGCCTTGTCCTACCGCAGCGGCGCAACGCAGCGGATCGAAATCCCAAATCCTGGTGTCCACCGACAGGTTTTCGACTCCCACTTCCCCGGCCATTGGCGTTCCGGGTTTGCCGCACCACACAATCCGAAATTGCGCCTTGGTCCCGAGATATAGAACGTCAACCACGTCTCCCGGCTTCAATTGCGCGTCCACACACTGCAGGGTGGCTCCGCGGCCGCTGATAGTGCGCAGGCTGGCGGGCTGCGTGAAGGGACGGGAATGTGCATCCATACCCCAGATTTGCACGGGAAGATCAACGAAAACGCGCGACTGCCGGCGCCGGTCCATGCCATGCTCCTCGATTTTCAAACCGCGATTTCAATGCTGGTCAGGGAATCGTAGGCGGGCCGGGTGGGCTAACAAAGGTAACAACAGTCACAGGCGAGGCTGTGTCGAAAGTTTGGTTACCGCTTGGCGGGTGGCGTTAGTTCAGGTTTTTGAGCGAGCAGGCGCCCGGGCCTCGAGGGTCTCCGCACGACCCGCAACCGCCCATGGGTGCGGGCGAGCTGGCTGAACCCTTGTTGGACACCGCAAATACGCTGAGCTGGGGGCTCAGCTTCCGGCTCTGACACTTGGGACACTTCGCCTTATCGCGGCCATAGACAAGGGCCTCAAACTCGTGCTGGCATTCCTGGCAGATGTATTCAAAAATCGGCATCGTGTTGCTCCTGCTGCAGACTGCTCCTATTAGAATCGATTGGTGGGAACTTCGCAAACGGAAGTGTGACGCCTGGCTCCTCCAAGTTCTAAAACTGAGTTCGAGGACGACTTGCCTGAAAAATCCCGGTTCGTGCCCTCCGTCTTTCGTCCGCAGTCCGGGCTGCGCGGCGGGCATATGCAGACGCTGGCCGCTTTTTTTCGCTCGCGCAATATTGTCTTGCCCCCAGCCGAACATCGTCTCATCGAAGTGGAGCCTGGCATACCCGTGCTCTGCCACTGTCATTGGCAAGAAAATAAAAACGCGCTGACTTTGATTGTGGTGCATGGTCTTGAAGGATCGAGCGAATCGCAATACATGCTGGGTGTTGCGCGGAATGGGCTGGCCGCGGGCATGAACGTGGTGCGCATGAATCAGCGCACTTGCGGCGGCATGGACCATTGCGGGCCCACGCTCTACAACTCAAGCCACTCCGCTGACGTAGCGGCAGTGGCCCGCAACCTGGTTGAGCGCGATGGAATTCCTGGTTTCGTTCTGATTGGTTTTTCCATGGGCGGCAACCTGGTCCTGAAGCTGGCAGGAGAGTGGGGCAGCGATGGTCCGCCGCAATTCCGAGCGGCGGCTGGCGTTTGTCCGGCGGTGAATCTAGCGGTTGGCGCTGATGCCCTGCACGAGCCCGCCAACCGGATTTACGAATATTATTTTCTGCTGCAATTGTTCCGGAGGTTTCGGCGCAAGGTGAAGCTGTTTCCCGCCAGTTTCGATGCCTCGCGCCTGCGCGGAATAAAAACGCTGCGGGAATTTGACGACCGCATCACCGCTTTCTATTGCGGCTTTGCTGGCGCTGACGATTATTACGACCGCGCCGCCGCCGCCCATGTGATCGACCGCATCGCGCGGCCTGCGCTGGTCATCCATGCCGCGAATGATCCTTTCGTTCGCATTTTGCCGGAGACGCGCCAGGCACTGCTTTCCAATCCCCACATTACTTATGTCGAAACCAAGGATGGCGGGCACTGCGCCTTTTTAGGCGAGCGCGACTGCGATCCGGCCTACGATGGCCGTTGGGCCGAGCGCGAAGTGGTAGAGTTTGCCAAACAATTTCGCTAGCCCCACTTCACCGGTTCATCCCATTGCAACGTGTCATCGTCATCCCTTTCCAACGTGTCATCCCGAGCGAAGCGAGGGATCTCGGTTTTTGCTTGGGGCCGCGATGCTGATGGTGAAGGCAAGAGCCAATATCCATCCCTTCGCTCGGATAACAGGGAGGTGTCGAGAAGGGTGTTTATTGGTTTGCGTCAACCGGGCGACGAATCCACCCAAGCATTTCGGTCCCGCGTCCCTTCCAATGCGTACGAAGGTAGGCAAGAATCAACATCGCGACGGTGATCGTCAGCAATCCCAGCGATGCGCCCCGGATGCTCTGAACATGTTTCGGCAGGATGGACACGCGTCCATACACGAACTCGATATGAACCCAATAGACCAGCAGGGAAGCTTGACCCAACTGAATGAGGGGGCTGAATCCCCAAAGTCCCGCGGGCCGTTGTGCGAATCCCCAGCGGCACCAGGCATAACTCGCCGCCAGAATCATCATCAGCATGCCCACGCGAATCAGAAAGAAGTTCGGACTTGTATGCCAGTAGTCATAGACCGCGTAAAAGTGCAGGGGTTGAGCATCGAGCCACCGCGATACCTCCACGAAAACCAGTCCGGCCCCGCCTAAAATAAAAAATGTGACGGCCTCGCGTTTGCGTGCCCGCTCGCCCTGCAAAATAAATCCTGCGGCCAGGCCGGCGAAGGCGAACGCCGCCCAGGGAAAAATCGGAAATAACCACGCTTGCGGCGTTCCCAGATTGTGGACTCCGTTGATATAGGATTCCAGCGGCCACGGCAACCAGTTCGGGCGCCAGTTCGTCCACAGCGGGGGTGTGAGCAGGGAAATCAGCAGAGCCGTTCCAGCCGAGGCGAGAATGAGAGCGAGCCTGGTCTGCGCCCCGCGATGAATCGACAAAACCAACCAGCAGAACAAACCCATCAGCATCATGGAGAGGCCGATGGTGTTGAGCACATCCACGCGCAGCAAGTCACTCAGGGGTGCCCAGCCCCAGGCGATGAGATATTCCTGCAAGCGAAAGAGTAGGCCGAAGCCAAAAATCTCCGCGCCTCGAAGAATCGTCGCACGCGCGATTTGTGCCGGCGGCAGATTCTTCTTCCAAAGTTTTTCAGTGACCAGCGCGAACGAAATGCCCGCCAAAAATAAGAATAGAGGGGCAGGGAAAGTGCCGCCCAGTTGCGAGTACATGAAGAACTTGCTCTGCCGCGCGCCGGGGCTCAGCCAGGAGTCGTAACAATGCGTCTGAAACATCAGAACGCAAGCCAATCCCCGCATCCAATCGATGTATGCCAGCCGGGATGGAGCAGTGGAAGTCAACGCGACACCGCATGATACTCCACGCAAGGCTTGTGATAAATTTTGCTAGGGGGCGCGTAGCTCAAACGGATAGAGCACCGGATTTCTAATCCGGTGGTTGCAGGTTCGATTCCTGCCGCGCCTACCAATCCGCCTCACCGCCAAAAAACGGAAGCGCCGTCGCAACCAGCGTTCTTGCCCGCATTCTGCGAATCGTGAACTCCTTCATTCCCTCGCCGGGGCTAAGCTAACGAACAAATCAATTACAATTCGTTCATGGCACAGTTGATGAAAACTTCCAACCCTGCGTTGAGGGGCGACCCTTTTCGTACACAGGCCGCCTTCGGCGCGGAGACCATGACGATATCCGGTACCGTTAACAAGGCCGGAATCCTCTCGATTTGCGTGGTTGCCACGGCTGCGTGGATTTGGAGCCGTCTCCTGAACTCCCCCTCCAACGAAACCGTGATGCCATTGGTCTTGGTTGGCGCTATCGGCGGTTTTGTTTTTGCGCTGGTCACGATTTTCAAGAAGGAATGGGCGCCTGTGACCGCTCCCGCCTACGCACTGTTGGAAGGGTTGGTGCTGGGAGGCATCTCCGCCATGCTCGAGCGGCGCTTTCCAGGCATTGCCATGCAGGCTGTCGGCCTCACCTTCGGCACGCTGATCGCGCTTTTGCTCGTCTACCGTTCCGGACTGATCCAGGTGACCGATAAATTCCGTATCGGCGTGGTGGCGGCAACTGGTGGGATTGCGATTTTTTACCTGATCACCTTCATTTTGGGTTTTTTCGGAGTGCACTTCAACTCGGTCTATGGTTCGGGGCCGATCGGCATTGGCTTCAGCGTGGTGGTCGTGATCGTCGCTGCCTTGAACTTGGTCCTGGACTTCGACATGATCGAGAGTGGAGCGCGCGCAGGCGCGCCGAAATACATGGAATGGTATGCCGCCTTCGCCCTGATGGTCACTCTGATCTGGCTCTATCTCGAGATCATTCGCCTGCTATCCAAAATCCGAAGTAGAAATTAGCCATGTTCGACGCGAGACTTTATGTCCGCGTATGCCGCCTCGATGAGCCCGTTTAGCGCTGCTGTGTTTGTGGGTGTTTGAGGGATTAGCTTTACATGGCGCATAAAGCGTCCGTTGCCTTGCAATAAGCGTTCTGGATCTGGCAGCGCTGCGCCCTGAAAGAATCCCACATTTACGTGCGAAGTGAATACGTTGACGTAGCCGAAGGGGGCGTCTCCCAAACATGCCACCGGGCAGCCGTCATGCAGAAGCTCCCGCACTTCGTCCCCACATTTTCGCATCACCTCAAACCACCGGTGTGCGATGGCCCCCAATTCACCAGCATGTGCTCTCATCCAGGCATCGATGGCGGGATCGCGCTCGACCGCGCCGTTGAATCTGAGCAAGTCCGTCTTGGTCATCGCTTCACTTTCTGCTGTAGCACGCTTGGGCAAGTGGCCGGGGAGGTTATTGCCGGTCACCTGCGCTTGTTCCATCGTTTGGCATAAACGGCGAGCGAAACTACCCCCGCCGTAATGACGGCGACCATGCTCGCGGTAACCAAGCCCGCATGGGCCTGCAGAGTGTCGGCCGGGATGAAAATCAGGGGAAGCGAAACGAGCGCCGAAAGTCCAAGGAGAAAAAGCAGCACCAACAGAAACTTCTTGTTCGACCACGTCCCGGCGCGCCGCGCACTCCCGTAGGCGCGCCACCCGTACCAAAGCACGCTTGCACCAATAATCAGGGAACCCATACTGGAAGTCACTGGCAGCCTCCAAACTAAACGCCCGGTCGGTCTCGTCCCTCACATCTAACCACTAACCACTGCCTTTCCGGTGCTCACACGTGGCCGTGTTCAGGCACGCTTCGTCCATCATCAGTCGCTCCACAGGTTTTCCCCCGAGGATGTGCGACTCGATGATTTCATCGACATCGGCCTCGCTGACGTGCCCGTACCAGACTGCTTCCGGATAGACGACTATATTCGGGCCGTGCTCGCATTGGTCGAGACAGCCCGCCTGATTGGCGCGCACCCGGCCCTTCAAGCCCCGTTCCGCCAATTTCTGTTTGAACAATTTCTGAAGTTTTGCCTGGCCGCTGGGATCGCAGCAAGGCCGTGGGTTTCCCGGAGGCCGCTGGTTGCCGCATACGAAGATGTGTTTTTCAAACTTGGGCATAAGGTTGATATTAGTGTAAACAGTGGTTAGTGATTAGTGGTTAGTGGATGCGGGGCCTGGCACAGACCCGGACAATCCCGGAATTTCCCGCTGCCCACTCGAAGGCGTCTCTCAATAGTCCGGGCCGGACGTTAGGTGCCGCAGGGGCTGAAGCCCGCGCCTCATATTCGCTTCGGACGGCACGACTGAACGTCGTGCCCTTCCCCAACCCATTACGAGATGGCGTCACCCGACTACCCACTATCCACTATCCACTCCCCACTATCCACTGCCCCACCGCTTTCATTGCCATTCGCAGTACCGGCGCGATAAGATACGGGGTACACTTCTTATCCGCCATTCACCCCTGTAGGCCTTGAAGTATTGCCGCGGCAAGGCGTGTGCGATTCCCGGTGCGGCGCTGCACGCGTTCGCCAATCCCTGTTACGGAGACGGCATTGAAACGAGGCAAGACGGCGGTAATTGTCGGCGCCCAGTGGGGCGATGAGGGCAAGGGAAAGATTGTCGATGTTCTCTCGGAGAACTTTTCTGTGGTTGCGCGCTATGCCGGCGGCCACAATGCCGGCCACACGGTCATCATTCAGGGCAAGAAATTTGTCCTGCAACTCGTCCCCTGCGGAGTATTGCGAGCGGCGTGCCGCAGCGTGATTGGCAATGGCGTGGTGCTCGATCCCATGGCCTTCTTGAAGGAAGTGGCGGCACTGCGCACGGCGGGGTTGAGGGTCGACGGCAATCTGTTCGTTTCAAATCGCGCCCAGGTCATTCTGCCCTACCACCGCATGATCGAACTCGCCGCGGAGAATGCTCCCGGACGCGTGAAAATTGGCACGACTTCCCGTGGAATCGGTCCCGCCTACGAAGACAAGATGGGCCGCCGGGGTCTGCGCGTCGCCGACCTGCTCGACCTGCAACTACTGAAAAAGCACATTGAAAATGCGGTGCGCGAGAAGAACATGATCGCCCACGCGCTGTTCAATTCCGAACCGCTCGACGCCGACAAGATGTATACGGAATATGCCGCCGCCGCCGAAAAAATCGCTCCATTTGTATGTGACACGGCCGTCCTGCTCAATCAGGCACTTGCCGCCGGTGAGGCCATCATGTTCGAAGGCGCGCAGGGCACGATGCTCGACATCGATCACGGAACTTATCCTTTCGTCACCTCTTCCAGCGCCACATCGGGAGGCGCTGCGATCGGAACTGGCGTCGCCCCCAACGCCATCAACACGGTGATCGGCCTCACCAAGGCGTATTGCACGCGCGTAGGCGAAGGCCCGTTCCCCAGCGAGGACAAGGGCGAACTGGGCGAGCAACTGCGCAAGCGCGGCAACGAGTTTGGCGCGGTCACCGGACGTCCCCGGCGCACCGGTTGGCTCGACTTGCCTCTGTTGCGCTACGCTGGCATGATTAACGGAATCACCTGGCTGGTGGTGACTAAGTTGGACGTGCTCGACGAACTGCCCGAGATTCCAGTTTGCGTGGGCTATATCGTCGATGGAAAGAAGACCATGGAGATTCCCGCGCAAGCCAGCGGTTACGAAAAGTTGGAATGCATCTACAAAAAGATGCCAGGCTGGCGGACTTCCACGCAGGGAGTTACTAAGTTCGACCAGTTGCCCAAGCCGGCTCGCGAGTATCTCGCGTTCGTCGAAAAGGAGACTGCGACGAGGATCGGCATGGTCTCCACTGGCCCGGATCGCGATCAGATCATTTTCATCGACGACTTTGCCAATGAGATGAAGACAGTCTCATCCCGGAACGTTTAGAATGTCTTTCCATAGCGCAGCTAACGTCGGCTGCGTAGGAGCGCGCGCATGGTAGTTTTGGCAGTTACATGGATGGCGAAGGCGGGGCACGATGCCGATGTGGTTCCGATTCTTGCGAAACTGACCGAGGAGTCCCGCAAAGAGCCCGGCTGCCTCATGTATCAGGTTCACCGGCACAAGACCGAGCCGCGGCGCTTCTTCATCTACGAGCAATACAAGGACGACGCTGCCCTCGAAGCTCACCGCACTGCCCCACATTTCCTACAGTTCGCCCGGAAAGAACTGCCCAAGGTAGCCGACCGCGTGGAAGGCAACCTATACGAAGCCTTGGGGTGATCAGTGTGGCGCGGGCGCCCTCGCCCGCGTCTTGTCACGTTCGATCAGTCACTTCACCTTGTCCGCCATCAACTCGCCGCCCGAAGCATAACTCTCCTTCGACACTTCATGGAAAGCAATGGTGATGGCTTCCCGGCGCGCTCCGGCTTCTTCCACCATCGCATCGGTGATGCGCTTGGCGATCTTGCGCTTCTGCTCCGCCGTGCGGCCTTGCAGCATCGTGATTTGAACCATCGGCATGAAGGCAGTTCTCAGTTCTCGGTTCCCAGTTCTCAGTAAAAAACCAGGCTCTCAGTTCTGTGGTCTTCCCTGAGAACTGAGAACTGAGAACTGGCTTCCGTTATTTCGCCAGCTCGTATCCGGCAAAGAAAAAACTCAACTCAAAGCGCGCCGTATCCTCGGCATCGGAGCCGTGAATCGCGTTGTGCTCAATGCTCGAAGCCCACTTCTTGCGGATGGTGCCTTCCTCGGCGCTGGCCGGATTGGTTGCGCCCATCAGTTTGCGCAGGTCGGCAATGGCATTCTCTTTTTCGAGAGCCAGAGTCACAATCGGCCCGCTCGACATGAAATCGGTGAGTGAACCATAGAATGGACGCGCCGCATGCACGGCATAAAACTGCTCCGCCTGATGCTTGGAAATTTCCAGCATCTTCATGGCGAGAATGCGGAAGCAATTCTTCTCGAATTGTTCAATAATGTCGCCCACAGCATTCTTGGCGACGGCGTCAGGTTTCACGATGGTAAGAGTGCGTTGCAGAGTTTTCATAATTGAGTCGTCGGTCGTTCGTCCTTAGTCGTTGGCTTTAACTTCTTACTGGGTACTAGGTACTAGACCTTCACTCCCAATGCGGCCACCAGCGTCTCCCCAATCGCCGCAGGAGATTTCGCCACTCGGATGCCGGCTGCTTCCAGAGCTTTGATTTTTTCTGCCGCCGTGCCCTTGCCGCCGGAGATGATCGCTCCGGCGTGTCCCATGCGGCGTCCCGGCGGCGCGGTCTGTCCGGCGATGAACCCTACCACCGGCTTCTTCATGTGGGTCTTTACAAATTCTGCCGCGGTTTCTTCGGCATCGCCGCCGATTTCGCCAATCATGATCACGGCTTCGGTCTCCGGATCGCGATTGAACAGATCGAGCGCGTCGATGAAGTTGGTTCCGATGATAGGATCGCCACCAATCCCGATCGCGGTGGATTGCCCGATGCCCCGCGTGGTGAGCTGATATACCGCCTCATAGGTCAGCGTGCCCGAGCGCGAAACGATGCCGATCGATCCTTCTTTGTGAATCGATCCTGGCATAATTCCGATCTTGCACTTGCCCGGCGAAATAATTCCGGGGCAGTTTGGCCCGATCAGCCGTGAGCGCCGGTTCTGCAGAAACTCCCAGGCCTTGACCATGTCGAGCGTAGGAATGCCCTCGGTGATGCAGACGATGAGGTCGAGCTCGGCGTCGGCTGCTTCCATGATCGCGTCGGCGGCGAATGGCGGAGGCACAAAAATCACCGTGGTATCGGCGCCCGTCTTGTCCGCGGCCTCCTGCACCGTGTTGAAAATCGGCCAGCCTTCATGCGTGGTGCCGCCTTTGCCCGGAGTGACGCCTCCGACCACCTGCGTTCCGTACGCGGCGCAAGCCTTGGCATGGAATGTGCCTTCGCGTCCCGTCAGCCCCTGCACGATCAATCGCGTTTTCTTATTAACCAGGATTGCCATAAGATCAGTCCTTAATATTCAACAGTCGATCTAAAAACCTGTCTAAAAACTCTTGTCATCCCGAGCGAAGCGAGGGATCTTGGTTCTCGCCTGCACTGCCGGTGTCGCCGCCTCAGGCAAACACCAAGATCCCTCGCTTCGCTCGGGATGACAGCTCCTACCGGAAACTGCCTAAACTCCCTGAGCTTACCGCGCCGCCGCTACAACCTTGTCGGCGGCGTCTTTCATGGTGTCGCAAACCAGGAAGTTGAGTCCGGATTCCATCAAAATCTTCTTGCCTTCATCCACATTCGTGCCTTCGAGCCGCAACACCACGGGAAGTTGAAGGTTGGTTTTCTTTGCAGCCTCCACCACGCCAGTGGCTAGCGTGTCAACCCTCAGGATGCCGCCAAAAATATTGATCAGCACCGCTTTCACGTTCTTATCGCTGAGCAGAATTTCGAACGCGTGCGCCACTTGCTCGGCGTTCGCCCCGCCGCCCACATCAAGGAAGTTCGCGGGCATGCCTCCGGCGTACTTGATGATGTCCATCGTTGCCATGGCCAGCCCTGCGCCATTCACCATGCAACCCACGCTGCCGTCCAGCTTGATGTAGTTCAGGCTGTACTTCGAAGCCTCGACTTCAAGCGGATCCTCCTCGGTAATGTCGCGCAACTCCCGAATATCAGGATGGCGGAACAGCGCGTTGTCGTCGAAAGTCACTTTGGCATCGAGCGCGAAGAGTCGTCCATCGGTCGTGGTAATGAAAGGATTGATCTCCACCAGCGAGGCGTCCATATCGAGGAAGGCCTTATAAAGATTGGAGAGAAACTGCACAGCCGGATTGATCTGCTTGGCGTTCAGGCCCAGCTTGAACGCCATCTTCCGCGCCTGGAAAGCTTCCACGCCCATGCCGGGATCGATGTACTGCTTCAGAATGGCATCGGGATTTTCCGCAGCGACTTGTTCGATCTCCATCCCGCCCGCAGCCGAAGCCATGAACACGGGCTTGCCTTCCTTGCGGTCGATCAAAATTCCGAGGTACAACTCTTTTTCGATGGGAAGAGTTTCTTCAACCAACAGGCGGCGCACGATGCGGCCCTCGGGACCGGTCTGATGCGTGATCAACTTCATGCCCAGCATCTTGCCGGCGATCTCTCCCGCCTCGTTGACCGACTTGGCAATCTTCACGCCGCCGCCTTTGCCGCGCCCGCCAGCGTGAATCTGAGCCTTGACCACAACCCCGGTCGCGCCCGAACTGAGCAGCTCTCTTGCGGCAGCCTCGGCTTCTTCCTGCGAAGTCGCCATAGACCCGCGCGGCACAGTCACACCATACTTCTTAAGAATTGCTTTTGCCTGGTACTCATGGATTTTCATAATGACGCTCGTCTGCTAAGAATTGGAAGGAACCTGCTTGCGGCGATCAACTGAGGGCAGCAAACCATCAATTTTATAGAAGGACAGAGGATTTGAGCAAACGGCGCCGCGTCTTTTTCAGTCGGCCGCACATCTAAATCCAAATCGGGAACCGACGCCAAACTGCGGGATAGCGCCGATTCCATCGAGGGGATGAATCGTGAGAATAGTTTCACTGAACGTGGCGCGTCCGCGCCTTGTGGTCTACAAGGGAGCCACCATCAACACCGGCATCTTCAAGAAGCCAGTGCTGGGCCGCGTCATGCTGCGCACTCTGAACCTCGACGGCGATCGGCAAGCCGACCTTAGCGTTCACGGCGGCCCGTACAAAGCCGTCTATGCGTATCCTTCCGAGCATTATGAATTTTGGCGCCACGAACTGCCCGCAATGGACTTGCCCTGGGGCATGTTCGGCGAAAATTTCACAACTGAGGGCATGACTGACGGTTTAAGCGAGGCCGATCTTCATATCGGTGACCGCTTCCGCGTCGGTGCGGCCACGGTGATGGTTCGGCAGCCGCGCATGCCTTGCTACAAGCTGGCCGCGAAGTTTCAGCGGGATGACATCATCGAACGATTCCTGGTCAGTGGACGCAGCGGGGTTTATTTCTCGGTGGAACAAGAGGGCGAAGTCGGAGTGGGAGATTCGATTGAACTCGTCTCCCGCGCGCACGACGGCATTACGATTGCCGAAATGGATCGACTCTTCGTCAGCGATCGGTACAATCGCGATCTGCTACAGAAGGCGATCGCCACACCCGCGCTACCGGAGTCGTGGCGCGATTACTTCCTGCCCAGGCTGGACACCCCAACCGTCAGCCCCTAGCCGCTTCTGTGTCATTCCAAAGGGTGGCGAATCCCTTACAATTTCAATTGAGATGATCCTCGACGCCCTCCACCGCATCGCCAATCACGGCCAATCGTTGGCGCGCGCCGAAGCACGGGAAGCGATGGCGGAAGTGCTCGCCGGAAATTGCACCGATGCCCAGATTTCAGCGCTACTCGTAGCTCTGCACGTGAAAGGCGAAACCGTCGAAGAAATTGTCGGCTTTGCCGAAGCGATTCGGGCCGCGGCCACGCCTTTGCCCGTCTTGCAAGCCGAGGAAGGCACGCCGTCCGCCGCGCTCGATTTGAGCGGCACCGGCCGTGATGCCCTGGTCGACACCTGCGGCACCGGCGGCGATGCCAGCGGCACATTCAATATTTCCACCGCTGCAGCCTTCGTAACTGCCGGGGCGGGCGTGCGCGTGGCCAAGCACGGCAACCGCAGCCTTACTTCAAAATGCGGCTCGGCCGATGTGATTGAGGCCCTCGGCGTTAATATCCAGTTGTCTCCGGAACGCGCTGCCCGGTGCCTGCGCGAAGTCGGAATCTGTTTTCTCTACGCGCCCGACCTGCACTCGTCCATGAAGCAAGTGCAAAGGGTGCGGCGTGAACTGCGCCTGCGTACCATGTTCAATTTGCTTGGCCCGCTCACCAATCCCGCGCACGCCTCGGGACAGGTAGTCGGCGTATATGCGCTGGACCTGGTTGAAACGCTGGCCGAGGCGCTTAGCATGTTGGGCTTGCATCGCGCCCTCGTGGTGCACGGCCTCGATGGCCTCGACGAGATCACCATCACCGGACCCACGCGCGTGGCCGAAGCTCGCGACGGTTCGGTGCGAACTTACGAGGTCGATCCGGAAGAGTTCGGCATGGTGCGGGCCACGCTCGAGGATATTTCCGGCGGAGATGCCACTGACAATGCCGCCATCATTCGCGAAGTATTGAGCGGGAAGAAATCCCCGCGCCGCGACGTGGTGCTGTTGAATTCGGCCGCCGCAATGGTGGCGGCAGGTCGCGCCGACCACCTCACCGGGGCAATCCCGCTGGCGGTCGAATCAATCGATTCGGGCGCTGCAGCGGAAAAATTGGCAGCCTTAGCAAGATTCACGGCAACCGAGTTGCCGGCAGAACGGATCTGAATTCCCATGCCTTGTGTGCTGCGAGCGGGCGGTACCAGCTTCGATGTGGATAAATTTCTTGAAATTTCTTCCCTGGACGCTCTCACCGCTTATCACAGCGGCGAAGTTCAATTCCCAACTGCAAGCATTACCCGCACCAGCGACTATAGTGGCATGAAAATAAGCGTTACCATGCGCGAGTTTTCCGATCTTAGAAGTCAGGTGGAAGATGCCGTGAGATTCCTGAAGGATAATCAGCAGGAACTGAGGCGCCTCCGCGATTTTCCCGGTCTGGAGTGGATAGTGATGGAATTTCCTGTCGAAGATCGCGATATGGTTTTTCAATCCGATGCGTTTCCGCCCGATCTGCTTGCACTCATGGGCAACTTGAATATCGGATTGGTGATCTCGCGTTATCCCGTGTATCGCGCCGCTGAAGACAAAGCTTCAACGGAACAATGACCATCGGCTAATGGGCCGCGCCCGCCTCGATTTTGAATACGTTATTCGTCATGTCGCTCTCCGGCACGCTGCCGTCGTTGATGACGATTTGCTCCGGCGGCTTCGGAACTTCTACTCGAAGCGTGGCACTGCTCTTGCCGCGCACAACCAGGCGCTTCACGATCTCTCCTCCGGCGAACTTCACCGTGAGCGGAACGTCGGCTCCCGCCGCGCCCAGATTCTCCACCGTGATTGTGACCATGGTTCCTTCCGGCAAGGTCGCGCGCGTGACCGCCGAGGCCACTTTGAAATCTGGCAGGCCGCGGTCGCGATAAACCCAGTCGTCGAAAAACCATTCCAGATCGCGCTGCGTCTGCGCCTGAATCAACCGCTGCATGTAGGAAGGTTCATGGTCCTGCTCGGGATGGTACGACGCCAGCGCCTTTTTCAGCGCCGCGTCGCCAACCATGTCGCGGAGCATCCACCACACGCACATCGCTTTGCTGCGATAAAGTTCTTCGTCGGCGGTGCTCACCAAAGACCGGTTCACCTCGACACCGGATCGCGGTATCGTTGCCTGTTTCTCTCCCTCAACCACGCTCAGTGCGGTGCGGTGCAATCCCATGTAATCGAGCGCCGCCTGGCGTCCACTCTGGTGTTCCAGATAGAGCGCTTGCGCGAAGTGCGCGAGGCCTTCGTTGATCCACGGTCTTGGCGAAGATAGCGCCGCGTGCGTGAGTTGGTGGGCCGCGATCAAACCCGCCAGCTTGGGATCGATTCCGCCCAGCGGCCTGAACAGGAGTGATCCATTTTCGAAGGGCGCTGCGTTCGGATCGGCGAGATCGGCCATCTGCGCCTTCCGTGGCCTTCCAAACCAATCAACGATCAGCGGCATCGCCTTCTCCGCGGCATCGGCATAGCCAGCCGCCGCGGTGTCGTGACCGCGCAGGTAATGCACCTCAACCGCCGCTCGATCCACGACTTCGTAATTTGCGATCACGAACGTCGGCACAGCCAACCCCAGAGGTTCGAATTTGCAATCGGCGACGAACTGATGTTGCACTTCGAGCGACGACGGGCACGCGGTTGCGTTGACCAGCAATTCCGGCTTTTCCTCTTCATCATCGCTCGGGACCGTGATCTTCAGCCGCATGGTGGAAGCGGCCTCTCGCGCCTTCCAGCGGGCCAGGACATCGAACAGGTCGGTGCCTTGAGAAAGGCTCGCAGCCTCGGTCGCGATCGGGTACCACGCCACATTTCCCGCCCCACGCACCGCCGTAAATTTCGGGTCGATCTGGTCCCAATCGGTGCTGCGGGCCGTCGCTTCGGGAGCCCCGATGCGCGTGAGCCGCGTCGCGTCCAGCACGATCACGCCCTCGTAGGCGATCTCGAGATCGACGGTGCCCCCGGGCGGCACTGCCTGCGGCAGCGTCACGACAGCTTCGGAGAGCGCTCCCGTGTGATCGATATCGGAAGTGTAAGGTTGCGAGACGAACTGCAACTGCTTACCACCGGCTCGTATCGATCGCCAATCGAGCGAAGAGGATATCTGCAGCGCCGCGATCTTCTGCGGGGACGAAGAATCATTCCTGAGGGTGATGGTGCCGCGAGCGCCCAGCCGTTGCTGGTCCGGTTCGATGCGGACGTTCAAATCGTATTTCGTGCAGGAAAAGGCCTCGCGGTCGAGAGAAAACGCATGCGCTACCGAAGCGCAGAGAAAAATGAGTATGCCAAGCCGCACGCCGCGCCACATCATTTTGCGCTCGCGGGTGCTTGCTTCTCTTGCAGACGACTCTGCGCCAGCCGCTGGCGCACAATTTCATACATCACTACCCCACCCGCCACCGACACGTTCAGCGAAGGCACTTTTCCCAGCATCGGAATCGAAACCAGAAAATCGCACTTCTTCTTGACCAGATCGTGCAGGCCTTTGCCTTCCGCACCGAGCACCAGCGCGCAATCCATGTTGTAGTCGAGGGCGTCGTAAGTTTGCTTGCCGCGTTCGTCTAACCCAACCGTCCAGATATTGCGATCTTTCAATTCTTCTATGGTGCGGGCGATGTTGGTGACCCGGGCAATCGGCAAATGTTCGCTGGCGCCGGCAGAAGCTTTCGTTACAGTGCCGGTAACAGGAGCGGCGCGGCGCTCGGGAATGACCACGCCATCGGCGCCTGCCGCGTCCGCAGTGCGCAGAAGTGCGCCAAGATTGTGCGGATCTTCCACGCCGTCGAGCACGAGGATGAGAGAATAGCGCCCTCGTTTCGCACCCACCACATCGTCGAGATCGCTATACTGCTTGGCCGAAGTGACGGCGCAAACACCCTGATGCGCCGCGTTGCCCGCCATGCGGTCGAGTTCCATGCGCGTGAGAAACCGCACCGGCACGCCCAGGCGGCGGCACTCTTCGATCATGCGCTGCAGGCGGATGTCGTTCCGCTCCTTCGCCATGCCGACCCATTGAAAAGCCCGTCCCCGGGCCTTGAGCGCCTCGGTAACGGCGTTGATGCCGTAGATATAGTTCATGAATTATCAGTGTACCGAAAAGCTGAGGCGTGGCGCGGGCGCCCCCGCCCGCGTGTGTCAATCGCCAGAGTTGAGGGCCACGATGCGCACGATGTCCTCTGGCTCCGGCCGCTCCGTATAATCCTCATTCGCCGACGCAAATATTACCGAGCCATCGCGATCGATAATATAAGTCGCAGGAATCGACAACTCCCAACTCTGATCCCCGTTCACGAGAGGCAGGTTAACGAAGGCGCGTTGATAGACGGCCTTCTGCTCCGCCGGAATCTGGTAGGCCAAGCCGAACTGCCGTGCCACATTATTGCCGGCATCAGAAAGAAGAGGGAAGCGCAGCTTATGCTGATCGCGCATGAAATAGGATTGCTGCACGGTTTGCGGAGAGATGGCGGCGAGGGAGGCGCCAGTCTGCTCAATCTCTGACAGGATGAGATTCATGGCCTCCATTTGAGCGACGCAGAACGGGCACCAGCGCCCGCGGATGAAGCAGAGCACGAGACGCCCTTTCGCAAGTAAGTCAGAGGAAGAAACGTGCCTGCCGTCGTGATCCACGAGTTGGAATGCGGGAATCTTTGCGCCTACGGAAAGGCTGCCAGCGGCGAAACGCTTCTGCTTCAGTTCCGCGACGGCGCGGGCATGAACCGCCTGCGTCTCCGCCGGAACATACTTCGCGATCAGCTCTTTGCGCTCGGCGTAGATGTCACGCAAGGATCGTGCATCCAGTGGCGGCGCGTTTTCTTCGAGGGCACGCCATTTCATGGCAGCACCATGATGACACACTCGACCATCCGCCAGGATTCCGAGCGAGCACCATGGGCGAAGTAGCCCGTAACCTCAAATCGTAAATGTGTGCAATATATGTAAATGGTGTACAATGCTGACATGCGCACCAATATTACACTTGATGACGATGTTCATTATTTTGCACAAATGTATGCGGCTGCGAAGGGAATTACGCTGAGCGCTGCGATCAGCGAATTGGTTCGCCGCGCCCAGGATGCCCCCCCGCCCGCGCCCGAAACCCGTCGTTCGGCGCTCACGGGCCTCGCCACATTTCCCGGCAGCGGACGAACGCTGACTTCGAAGATGGTGCATGAGGCAGAAAGTGACCTGAGCTGAAGTGACCCTTGCCAAGAGGAAATACCTGCTCGATCTCAACACGCTAATCGCCCTTGCGGAACCGGACCACGAGTTCCACAAGCAGGCAGGAAAGTGGTTTCAGGCCGAGGGCAAGGAGAACTGGGGCGTATGCCCGCTGACCGAGGCGGGGTTCATCCGCATCACCATCCATCCGAAATATCGTCCTGCAACTCGGACTGTTCAGCAGGCGACCGCGATACTTGCCAGCTTTGCCAAGCACCCCGGATACCGCTACTGGCCCATCGTCGATTCCTGGGCTACGCTCACGGCACCATTCTCTGCCCGCATTTTCGGACATCAACAGGTAACCGATGCCTATTTGCTTGGACTGGCGATCCGGGAGCACGGCGTGCTGGTGACCTTCGACTCCGCCATTGGCGTTCTGGCTGGGACCGACTACAGCAGGAATCTACGAGTGCTTTCTGCAGAGACTTTCTAACTGGCTGGTATCGAGTTACATTCCCGGCATCTTCATCCCCGCCAACCGCCGCGCGAAACTCGGTTTCCCCATCTGCTTGAACATCTTCCTCATCTGCGCATATTGCCTCAGCAGATTATTCACTTCCTGCACGGTCGTACCCGATCCGCGGGAGATGCGCTTGCGCCGGCTGCCGTTGATCACCTCATGGTGATTGCGCTCGTGAATCGTCATCGAGTTGATGATGGCCTCGATACGGTTGATCTGTTTTTCGTCCACGTTGTCGGCAGCCTTCTGCAATCCGGAAAACGGACCGATGCTCGGCATCATCCCAATCAGGCTTTTGATCGATCCCATCTTCTTTACTTGCCGCAACTGATCGCGAAAGTCTTCCAGCGAAAAGCCGTCGCCCGCGAGAGCTTTGCTGGCCAGTTCCTGCGCTTTTTTCTTGTCGATCTGCGATTCGGCGCGCTCGATCAGCGAGAGAATATCGCCCATGCCGAGAATGCGCGAAACGATTCTGTCGGGATGAAATGGTTCCAGCGCGTCATACTTTTCGCCCACGCCGATAAACTTGATGGGCTGCCCCGTAACCTGCCGGATCGAAAGCGCCGCGCCGCCGCGGGCGTCGCCGTCCATCTTGGTGAGCACCACGCCGGTGAGGGACAGCTTCTTGTGGAATTCATCGGCGGATCGCACCGCATCCTGCCCGGTCATGGCGTCGGCGACGAACAGAATTTCCGATGGATTCAGCAGCTTCTTCAGCGACTGCATCTCATCCATCAGCTGATCGTCGATATGCAAGCGGCCGGCAGTATCGACGATGAGCACGTCGCAGCCGGAAACGATGGCCTCACGCCGCGCTTCTTTGACAAGCCGCTCGACTGCTTGGGTGAGTTGCTCCGGCGTGGTTGCATCGCCAACCGAGCCTTCGTAAATCTGCGCCTTCACGCCCTGCGCCACAACTTTCAACTGCTCGCGCGCTGCCGGGCGGTACACGTCCACAGAAACCAGCAGCGGACGATGCCCGCCCGCCTTGAACCAGTGCGCCAGCTTGCCCGACGTGGTGGTTTTGCCCGAACCCTGCAGTCCGGCCATGAGCACAACCGTAGGCGGCTGCGAAGCGAACTTTACACGCGCCGTGTCTTTGCCCAGAGTCTCGACCAGTTCATCGCGCACGATCTTGATGACCTGCTCGCCGGGAGAGAGCGCCGTCAACACTTCCTGGCCCACGGCTTTGGCCTGGATGCGGTCGATCAGTTCTTTCACAACCTTAAAGTTGACGTCGGCTTCGAGCAGCGCGAGCCGGATTTCGCGCAGCGCCTCGGCAATGTTTTCCTCGCTGAGCCGGGCCTGGCCGCGAAGCGACTTGAATGCGCGTTGGAGTTTTTCCTGTAGATTCTCGAACATAAGATAACTACGATTTTAGCAGGAGAATAATCCCCCAGCCGCGCCGGACAGAACGCCTCCCGAGCCGGACACTAGCCTTGGTCTTTGACTCCCAAATAGCGCAGAAACATTCTCGGCAATTCGCTATTAAGTTGACCTTCCATGTCGGGTAGAAAACGATCGTAATTGTTGGGATGCCGAGGCAAGACGAAGATGCCCGTCGCGGCAATGCCAACCATCAGCAGTGCGAGCTTCACGGCCGACTCCGGATCAGGGTGATGGATTTCGCCGCGGCGCGTGAGCAGGAGTTCGCCCACATCGTGCAGGGTTTTCCACTCGAGTTCCTCGCATTTCCGAATGAATGAGGTATCAGGATGCTGCAACGAGAAGAGAAGGTAGGCGCGCAGCAGACCTCGATGCGAGTGATGACCCTTCAGCGTAATGGCAATCACCGTACGCGACATTTCCACCAAAGACATCCGCTTCCAGTGTTCGGACCCTAAGAGCTTTTTGGTCCCCTCGTAATTCTCTTCGAGCAGGCGCAGGCAAACCTCGCGGAGCAGCGCATCCTTGTCGGGGAACCGGCGGTATACGGTGCCGGGAGACAGCCCAGCCCGGGCCGCAATGCGGGGAATGGTGGCTCCTTCGAGCCCGTCCTTATCCAATATCTCCACCGCAGCTTTGAGCAGGCGCGTGAGGGACTCGCGGCTGCGAGCCTGGTGCGCGGGGAGCACGGTTTTCGCCATAGAAAGATTCTACAAAAGACTTGACAGGAATGTAAATGTAAATATACATTCACATTATGCTGTTTGGAAGAGGTGACTCATGGCCATCGTTCTTGCCCACCTGCTAACCGCGTATGCCGTCTTGCTTGCGCCCTGGCTGGGATGCTGGTCCTTTCAGTTGGCCCAAAGGCGCATCGCCGCCGGCGTGCCCGGCGCAAAGCTTCGGTTCTATCGGACGATCGTCGCGGAGCAAATCGCAACCACGGCCGCCGTGTTGTTCCTCTGCTACAGTGGCCGATTTTCGTTCGCCGGCCTCGGGGTTGTGTCGCCCCATTCCTGGGGACTGACCCTGGCCATTCTGGCAATTGTTGTTGGCTTGCTGGTGTGGTCCAGCCTCAAGCTGCGGCCCAAAGCAGATAAGCTACGCGAAAAGATTAAAGATAGAGTCGGCGCGCTGCTTCCCGATTCACTCCAGGAGCGGCGCTGGTTCGGCGCAATCAGCCTGGGAGCGGGCATTTCCGAAGAATTATTATTTCGCGGGTTTCTGCTTTCCTACCTCGGCATCTACCTTCCGCAACTCAACCTGCTGGAAAAAGTGTTGTTGATATCGCTCTCCTTCGGCATCGCGCATGTTTACCAGGGAAAGCTGCAGATTGTGAGCACAGGGCTCCTAGGGCTGGTGTTGGCCGGTCTCTACTTTATGACGGGAAGCCTGCTGCTGCCGATATTGGTTCATGCTGCGGTGGATGGGCGGGTATTGCTCATCTTTCCGCCGCCGGACGCGCCTACAATGGCGCTTCCGAGCAACTCTTAGACGACAGTTCGACAAATCTTTACCGCAGAGCGCACCCAGGCTCAGAGAGTGCTCAACCCTGTGCTCTTATCCAACCTTGGGTCTCACCATCTCAAACCTCTGCTGCGTCCGCGTGTACTGCATCCCGCCCATGCGTCCGATGAGATCCAGCGAGTTGCGATCCAACTTTCCATCCTTCAGGTGCGCGTCGTTGACGTGGATCGCGACGATCCTGCCAATCACCAGGCTGCTACTGGTCGGTGCCGGAGAGAACTCCAGAATCTGATGCAGCGTGCATTCAAAGCTGACTGGAGACTCGCCGACTCGCGGTGGACGCACCATGGTTGACGGCTGCGGACTGACCTTCGCTAAGTCGAATTCATTGACGGTTGCGTCATATTCGCCGCTGGTCACATTCATCGCTTCGGCCAGTTCATAGGTGACGAGATTGACCACGAATTCTTTGGTTTCGCGAACGTTGCGTAATGTGTCCTTCGCCACGCCGGAGCCTATATCCACCTGCGATTGGCGAAACGCGGGAGCAAATGCCAGCAGCGGAGGGTCGATGCAAACCGCATTGAAAAAAGAGAAGGGAGCGAGATTAAACTCTCCCGCGGCGCTGGCCGTCGAGACCCACGCAATCGGCCGGGGCGCTACGGAGTTGAGCATGATGCTGTAAAGTTCGCTGTGAGAGATTTCCGCCGGGCTGACGATCATACTCGAGTATATCTTCTGGTGATCGCTCAGGAAGAACGCCGACCGCTAAGTTTGCCGGGTGAATACTTCTTTCGCCGCGATGATCGTATTGCTGTGAATCGTTACCGTGTCTTCCACATTCTGCGCGTACCCGCCGGCGAAGGTCACCATCACTGGAATATTCCGCGAGTGGGCCACGCGAAACAATAATTCATCGCGCCGCTTCAGCCCTTCAATCGTAAGGGCAAGTCCACCCAACTGATCTTCCTTGTACGGATCGGCTCCCGCAAGATAGCAAATCAAATCCGGCTCGAACTGGCGCAATCCAGTACTCAGAGCGTTGTCGAGCCAACCCAGGTAATCGTCGTCGCCGACTCCATCGGGAAGGTCCACATCGATCGACGAAGGCGGCTTCCACAGCGGATAGTTGTTGTGCTGGTGCAGCGAGATCGTGAAAACTTCTCCGGCGTGTGCTCCGCGAATTTTTCCGGGCAGCGCCGAATTCCGCGCCGAAGCATCGAGCGTCGAAGCGCTCGCCGAAGGCAAAAGCGCGCTGGCGGTGCGTGTTCCGGCAAAAATCGCCGCCGTGCCGTTCCCCTGATGCACGTCGCAGTCTACGGTCATCGCGGTGCGAATCTTGTCGTCGCGCTGCAGGCGGCGAATAGCCACGGCCACATCGTGAATCATGCAGAAACCCTCGCCATGGTCGGGGAACGCATGATGAAAGCCGCCGCCAATGCTGATGCCGACGCCGTCGGTCAGAGCCTGTCGCGCCGCCAGGATCGATCCCCCGGCCGCAAGCCAGAACGCCTCCGCCAGATCGCGCGAGTAGGGGATTTCCATCTCCATCTCTTCGCGCTGGCTCAGAGTGCCGGTCCTCAACTTCTGCACGTATTCCGGTTTATGCACCAGCAAAATATCCTGATCGCTGGCCGGCTGCGGTTCCAGAAAATCGCTGGCTTCCGCAATGCCCCCGGCCAGCAGACGGTCATGGATGCGTTTATATTTTTCGGCAGGGAAGACATGCTCGCCGATGGGGAGGTAATACGCGTCGCTATAGATCAGCTTGAAGGGAAGCATTCAGCACTCAGCAATCAGCACTCAGCCAGGTCGTGTGCTGAGGGACCTCATATGATACGCGAAGGAGTCGTTGGCAGTTGGCAATTAGCAGTTAGCAATTGGCATTTAGCAGTTGGCTCCTGCCAAGGGGAAAGGTGCAAGTGGGCCCGCAACCGCCAATTGCCAGTTGCCAGCCCGCGCACAAACTTCTCGCATGACTGAGTGCTGAATGCTGAGTGCTGAAGCTGACAGCTGACAGCGCTCTACCGTCTCTTCCCCGGCTGCACCGCCGGCACTATCGCTCTCCGCACCGGAACGATCGCGCCCTTCGCCGGATCGGCCGCCGCATTGGCCCGCGTGAGCACTTCCTGCTGGATATACTGCACGAACTCCTGAATCTGCCGCTGCATCTCCTCCATGCGCTCGCGCATTTGCAGAATGATGGCAATGCCGCTGATGTTCACCGCCAGATCGCGGGCTAGCGTCAAGATAAATTCCAGCCGCTGCAGGTCCTCGTCCGTATAAAGACGAGTGTTGCCCTCGGTGCGCGAAGGCTTAAGCAACCCCTCGCGCTCGTACAGCCGCAACGTCTGAGGATGAATGCCATACATCTCGGCCACCGCCGAGATCATATATGCGCCCTTGGACTTGCGTTTGGTCACCATGCTCCTCGCTGTTGATCGTGTCGCGCCTCGCGCGTTATTGGCTCGTCTCGCTGCGCGATGTGATGATTGCAGAGCTCCACTGACCCAATAACGAATATTTACTCTGCTACGTTGATACCACAGTTCCTGCCACCGCAACACTCAAAATCAATCCACGATTTGCCGCAAACAGATTTCCGCCAAACCCCCACGCGCCGCCGGCATCCAACGCACACGGAGGAATTCATGGACGAAGATAATGCCGTAAGTGTCGTTGAAAATCTTATTGAAACCTGCAAAGACGGGCAGAAAGGCTATCTGGATGCCGCTTCTCATGCCAAGCGCCCCGATCTCAAAACCTATTTCACTCACCAAAGCGCCGAGCGCGGACGCTTCGCCGAGGAGTTGGAATTGGAGCTCTCCAAGTTGGGCAAGCCCGACAAAAACGTTTCGGGTTCCGCTTCGGCTGCCATGCGCCGAGCCTGGATCGATACCAAAGTAGCCCTCGGCGGCGGGGATAAATCCATCTTGGAATCGGTGGAAGCCGGCGAGGACAACGCCAAGGATACCTACAACAAGGCGCTCTCCGGCTCACTGCCGCGGGTGGTGACTGAAATCGTCCGCCGCCAGGCCGCCAGTGTCCAACAGGCTCATGACAAAGTAAGGTCCCTGCGGGATACGGCTGAGGCAGCGGCGTAACTTCTTCGGCGGCATACCAAATCAAAAGAGGATCGGAGTTGCTCCGATCCTCTCTTGGTTTCTTTCGGACAGTTCTTAGTCTCCGGCGCTATGGGCCGCCTGAGCCTTCTCGTGGCGAATCCATCCCTCGGGTTTCAGAAGGTGGTTGACGGCGTACGCCACAAACCCGGCCGCGATCAGAATCATCCCGAAGGCAAACGAACTCATGTTCCACACCTGCTCATGCTCGCTGCGGATAATGGAAAAGCCCAGCAGCAGCATGGGCGGAATGCCGATGGCGATCGCGCCAAACATCCCACCGGGGACCCGGAACGGACGCGGCAAATTCGGCTCGCGGAAGCGCAACACCGCCAGCGCCGCGAACTCCAGCAGCAGGCTGAAGCCATAAAGAAGGATGTCGAGCGTCACCAGCCGGGCAAAGCCCAGCCCGAGACACATGGCCCAACACGCCGCCAGCGCCAGAATTGCGACCCATGGCGCCCGCGATTTTTTCTGCAGTTTCGCGAAAATGCTGGGCAGCATTCCGTCCTGCGCCATCGCCAAAGGCAGCCGCGAGTAGCTCATCACCAGCGCGTTGAACATGCCAAAGGCGCTGATCACGCCTCCCAGAACCACGCCGATGCGAAGCAAAGGTCCGCCCAGCAATCCGGCAATATCAGCCCACGATCCCGTTTCCCACGCCGTCGGAGTCAATCCCGTCATCCACATGGCGGCGAACGGAAGCACGTAGCTCAAGGCCACAATCACCACGGCAACCAGCATCGCTCGCGGATACGTCCGCTGCGGCTTCTCCACTTCCGTGGCGATGGTTGAGGCGTTGTCCCATCCCATGTAATTCCACATGCAGATCAGCAGGCCGCCAAGAATGTCGACGCTCGAGGTGGTCGGCTTCGTCACGGCATTTGCCAGTGCGCCCAGTTTGAACGGAGCCAGCAGCACAATCGCCAAAAACGGGGCGGACAGGGCAAAGAATAGCCACAACGACGTGAGCGAAACCACTTTCACGCCCGCAATATTCAAGATCGCGCAGGCGATCACCACCGCCAGTGCGACCCACCAGCCCCGATTGCCCGTCTGAAACCAGGGGAACATGCGGGTGAGGTAGGCCACAAACAGCGTGGGATAAATCGCCATATCGAAAATGGACGCCACCAGTGAGAGCCAAGCTTCCTGAAATCCCCAGAAATTTCCCATGGCGCGGCGCACCCACGCGTAGTAGCCGCCTTCGTAGGGAAGTGCGCTCGACAGCTCGCCGATCATGAAGGCTGTAGGCAGGCTCCAGAGCAGCGGCGTGAGCAGCAGAATCAGAATCGCGCGTCCGTAGCCGGCGCCATGCACGATTTCTTCCGTGCCGTAGGTTCCGCCCGACACCATAAAGAAGGTGGCGGCGACCAAAGGCCACAGGGTGAGGCGGACGAACTTTTTCCGGTTGGGGGCTTTACCAGGAACGGCGGCGAGAGGCTGGAGATTTTCGGGTTGTTGACGCGGGGCGCTAGCTGTTGCCAATTTCGATGTGTTCCTCCTCAAGCGACTCACTCTCAGCTACTCTGCAGCGCTGGTCATGCTCGAGCTTTCTGGTTTGGTTAGATTCCAGAAATTCCGCTGAAGTTAGTTCGCATTTGTAAGAGATTACGGGAATTTTCCTGCAGATGCAAGAAAAATGTGGATAAATTTCGAAAAAAATTCGTCCAGGAGAGGAGTACGTCGGTAACGACGAAAAACCTTTAACACAGGGGTCACAGAGGATCACAGGGTACAGCTACTTCTCCCAGTCTTTGCCGTCTACCATGCGCTTGATTCCGTCTCTCAGGTGAAGGACGTAGAAATTAATCAGCAGGCCGACTCCAATGCCGCTCAATCGCATGTAGGACAGCAACTGTGCTTGATGGACGGGATGAACCACCTCAACGCATTTCACTTCAACAACGACCAGATTCTCGACTACTAAGTCCATCCGATATCCAAGTTCGATCTTCTCTCCGTCAAAAACTACCGGCAGCCCGACCTGGCTGGCCACCTCAAACCCGCGTTTTCTGAGCTCATGGACTAGGCACCCTTGGTAAGCGCTCTCCAATAACCCGGGTCCAAGTACCGAGTGGACGTGCATCGCAGAAGAAACAATCGCGCCCGAAACCTGATTGACACGAAGGCCTCGAAATGAAGCAGCAGGAGCGGCCATTCCATTTTCATAACACAAGAAGCGCCTTTACCCTGTGATCCCCCGTGCCCTCTGTGTTAAAGATTTTGGGTTTGATCCCGATCTGGAACGTTGAACTTTCTTCCGTATTTGCTCCGGACTCGGGACTCGCGACTGGTTCTTAGACTTTCTTCCAAAGCTCTTCCCGCGGATCCTCCGGGTTAAGCTTGGCCAACTCCCGCAAGAGCTCTTTCGTGCGCTCATCCCGCGGCATGGGCACGGTCAGCGTGATCTCGACGATTTCGTCGCCGCGCACGCCTTCTTTGGTAGCCGACGGCACGCCTTTCTCGCGCAGCCGCAGCTTCTGTCCCGACTGCGTTCCCGGAGGAATCTTCAGCAGCGCCCGCCCATCAATCGTCGGAACCTCAATCTTGGCGCCGAGCGCAGCCTCGGCCGCAGTGACCGGAACTGTCAGGTAAATGTCATCCCCGTCGCGCCGGAAAACCGGATGCTCCCCAATCCGAATAATGACGTACAGGTCCCCAGCCACGCCGCCGTGAACTCCGGCATTGCCTTTGCCGGCCAGCCGGATGCGCTGCCCATCGCGCGTTCCAGCCTTGATTCGCACTTCCAGCGGTTCCGTGCGGCTGACGGTGCCGTTGCCGTGACACGTGGGGCAGACCGAAATATTTTTGCCCGTTCCCTGGCAGTGCGGGCACGCCACATTGAACTTCATCCTCCCGCCAGTCTGCGTGACCTGCCCCTTGCCATCGCACTCCGGACATTTGCCCGGCGCTTCGATATATCCCTGCCCATGACAAGTCGGGCATACGTCCTGGCGCGAAATGTTGAGCTTCATCACGCCGCCGCGAATCGCCGTCCAGAACGGCACATTCACCTGATATTCGAGATCGCCCCCTGACTCGGGCTCGGTCTCAACCGCGCCGCCGCGGCCTCCACCGAAGATGCCGGAAAAGATGTCGCGGAATCCGCCGCCCCCACCGCTGCGCCGGCCACGGCCGGGAGCGTCGGCCAGATCGGAAAAATCGAATCCGCTGAAATCAAAGGGAACGCCTTGTCCACCAGCGTGCCCACCGCCTGGAAATCCTCCGGGCGGCGCGCCGCCTCCGGCAAATCCCCCCTGCCCGCCGCCACGCGCGTAAGCCTCCGCCGTGGCCGGGTCGATGTTGTCGGAATAAAACCCGACCTGGTCGTAGATTTTTCGTTTCTTGGGATCGCTGAGAACGTCGTTGGCCTCGGAGAGCGTCTTAAACTTCTCCTCCGCCGACTTGTCCCCGGGATTAACGTCAGGATGGTACTTGCGCGCCAGCTTGCGAAACGCCTTGCGAATCTCCTCCGCCGACGCCGACTTCTTTACGCCGAGGATCTCGTAATAATCTTTTTTGGTTGATGTAGCCATCTAGTTGGCGGAGCCCATTTTAAGTTTTGTCATCCTGAGCGAAGATGCCAACCGCGATCAGCGGGCGGCATCGCAGTCGAAGGATCCCTGCCTTCGCCCAGTACATCGCGATTATAGGGATCCTTCTCCGCAGGTGCTTCGCTTCGCGAAGCACCTGTTGCTCAGGATGACAGTGTAATCTGTTACCACCACGTTATTAGTTCGGTAGCCTGTGCTCCCCCTGCAACACGACAACCGGCCCCAACGTCGGCGCGTCAACATACACCGGCAGATCGCGCGCCCCAGTTGGAGTTTCCACTAAAACTTCCCACCGATTTTCATCCTCGGCAAGATTAAGAAAATATGTCTGCTCACGCACCTGGAAATCCATTTCACCCTCCCCCACTCCCCGAATGACGGCAAACATGACAACGCGGGCAATTCTGCCCGCGCCATCGCGAATCTTTTGTCATCTTGAGCGGAGTTGATGCGCGACAGCGCAGCAACGGAGTCGAAAGATCCCTACACATACGCCTCTTCCCGCGATATAGGAATCCTTCGACTTCGCAGGTGCTTCGCTTCGCAAAGCACCTGCTACGCTCAGGACGACAGTCCTTTTCAGACTGACAGCTTACTTCTTGTCCTCAACATCCACGTACTCGGCGTCGATCACGCCTTCATCTTTCTTCTGACCGCCGCCATTACTGCCCGCGCCCGCTCCAGCTCCGTCCCCCGGAGCAGCACCGTCCGGCCCGCCCGCCGCCGGACCCTTCGCCTGCGCCGACTTGTACATCTCTTCGGCCAGCTTGTGCGAAGCCTTGGTCAGGTTCTCGCGCGCCTTATCCATCTGCGCCTTGTCGTTCGACTCCAGCGCCTTCTTGGCATCGGCCACCGCGTTCTCCACATCGCCCCGCTCCGAGCCGGAGATCTTATCCCCGTTCTCGCGCAGCATCTTCTCGACGTTGTACAGCATGCTGTCGAGCTGGTTCTTGGCG
Source organism: uncultured Acidobacteriaceae bacterium (assembly GCA_963715875.1). GTDB lineage: Bacteria > Acidobacteriota > Terriglobia > Terriglobales > Acidobacteriaceae > Sulfotelmatobacter. The sequence continues at coordinate 1,513,446 of OY970281.1, forward strand.
TCGATCGCGTCGCGCTGCGCCTTGTCTTCCGCCGAGTGCGCGTCCGCTTCCTTGGCCATGCGCTCGACTTCTTCCTTCGACAGTCCTGAAGACGACGTGATCGTAATCTTCTGGTCCTTCTGCGTGGCCATATCCTTCGCGGTCACGTTCAGGATGCCGTTGGCGTCGATGTCAAAGGTCACCTCGATCTGCGGGACGCCTCGCGGAGCCGTCGGAATTCCGGTCAAGTGGAACTTGCCCAGAGTCCGGTTCTGCGCCGCCATCGGACGCTCGCCCTGCAGCACGTGCACCTCAACCGAGGTCTGATTGTCCGCCGCGGTCGAGAACGTCTCCGTCTTTTTCGTAGGAATCGTCGTGTTCCGCGGGATCATCGGCGTCGCCACCCCGCCCAAAGTCTCAATCGAGAGCGACAGCGGAGTCACGTCCAGCAGCAGCAGATCTTTCACTTCGCCGCCCAGCACGCCACCCTGAATCGCCGCTCCAATCGCGACCACTTCGTCAGGATTCACTCCCTTGTGGCCTTCCTTGCCGAACAATTCCTTCACCAGCGCCTGAATGCGCGGCATGCGCGTCTGCCCGCCGACCAGCACCACTTCGTTGATCTTCGAAGCATCCACGCCCGCATCTTTCATGCACTGCTTGCACGGCCCCACCGACTTCGAGATGATGTCTTCCACCATCCCTTCGAGTTTGGCTCGCGTCAGCTTCTTCACCAGATGCTTCGGACCGCTGGCATCCGCCGTAATGAACGGCAGATTGATCTCGGTCTCCATCGTGGTAGAAAGCTCAATCTTCGCGCGCTCGGCCGCGTCGCGCAGTCGCTGCAAGGCCATCTCGTTGCCCTTGCCGCGCAGGTCGAGGCCTTCGTCCTTCTTGAACTCATCGATGAGCCAGTCGACAATCCGCTGATCGAGGTTGTCGCCGCCCAGGTGCGTATCGCCGTTGGTGGCCTTGACCTCAATCACGCCCTCGCCCACTTCCAGAATCGAAATGTCGAAAGTTCCGCCGCCGAAGTCGTACACGGCGATCATCTCGTCTTTCGTCTTGTCGAGTCCGTAGGCCAGCGCCGCCGCCGTCGGTTCGTTGATGATGCGTTTCACTTCGAGCCCGGCAATCTGCCCGGCATCTTTGGTAGCCTGCCGCTGCGCATCGTTAAAATATGCGGGCACGGTGATGACCGCCTCGGTGACTTTCTCGCCGAGATAGTCTTCCGCCGCCTTCTTCAGCTTCTGCAGAATCAGCGCCGAGATCTGCGGAGGCGTGTACTCCTTGCCCTGCGCCACCACCGCGACGTGGTCGCCCGACTTCACGACCTTGTAGGGCACCATCTTGATCTCTTCCGTCACTTCGTCGAAGCGCCGCCCCATGAAGCGCTTGATCGAATAAACCGTATTCTCCGGATTGGTGATCGCCTGCCGCTTCGCTACCTGCCCCACCAACCGCTCCCCATTCTTGGTAAAGCCAACCACGGAAGGCGTAGTTCGCCCTCCTTCTTCATTAGCGATCACTTTGGGCTCGCCACCCTCCATCACCGCCACGCAAGAATTGGTGGTTCCAAGGTCAATTCCAATAATCTTGGCCATAATCGTCTCCTTCTTATCCTCTTAAGTCGTTCTTGAATCGAATAAGTGCTTTATAATCATCAATCTTATGATTGCCAACAGGCCTATGCTAAGACCTGAGTGTGATGTTGTCAAGTTTTAGATGCGCTGTAACCACAAGAAGTTGCGAGCGGATGTCCGGCGAAACCAGGACCGAACATGCTCCCGCAAGGCCAAGTCACGATGGTATATATACCGTCGTGACTTGGCCTTGCGGACGCCCACCTAAGTCCCTTAGCCTGAGGAGGATCACTCCAAACCGTTTCCGAATGGTATGGCAGTAGGTATATATACCTACTGCCATACGTTTAGATCTTGCTATTAACGTTCTTCAGGTATATATACCTTAAGAGCGAAATATGCCAAGGAAGTCATCTCGAATTCTGGCAGCCGCGTCTGCCATATACACCTTCCTGGACGGAATGAACAAGCATGTTTTTACAGAGGGAGAGCTGGGTGTAATTCTCAGTCAGAATCGAGCGACTTGGAAAATACCCGACTATTTCAACAAGTCGCGATTGATCAGTTTCCTTGTTGAGGCCGGCAAGCTCTCAACGGCGGAGATTGTGTCTGAGCATTATCGCTCTGCGACTCGCTATATCTGGGGAACGGCTTCTCCTTTCGCGATTGCCCTCTCTCTTCGCTCTTCGGCTTATTTGTCACATGGAACCGCCGTTTTCCTGCACGGCCTGACTGACCAAATTCCAAAGGTGCTCTACATCAACAAGGAGCAGAGCACCAAACCGAGACCCACCTCGGTTTTAACCCCGGAAGCCCTCGCTCGTGCCTTTTCAGGCCAGCAGCGGCGGTCAGTCTACACCTTTAAGTACGAAAATTGGACGATAGTGCTCTTGAGCGGCAAGAATACTGGACGGCTTGAAGTTGGGCCAATTGCAGCGGATACAGGTGAACCGATCGAAGTCACTAGGCTGGAAAGAACTCTGATCGATATTACGGTCAGGCCTGCATATGCGGGCGGTATTTATCAGGTACTGGAAGCCTACAAAGCGGCGAAAGACAGGCTTTCAGTTAACACCCTGATGGCTACGCTCAAAAAGCTTGATTATGTTTATCCTTACCACCAGGCGATAGGCTTTTATATGGAAAGAGCTGGATACGAGGAAAGCAGGACGGATAGGCTGTTGAAACTCGGAACATCCCTGGATTTCTACTTAGCTCATGGAATCAAAGATCGAGATTACGACTCCAAGTGGCGTCTATTTTATCCAAAGGGATTCTAATCCTTTGACAATGCCGAGCACGAAGTCGAAATAAAAGTCGAACGGCTTTAGGTCTTGGCCGACAGTCGCCTCAACGGACGGCCAGTCCTGACGATGAAAATCTCGATACTTGCCGATTAATCCCATGAGCTCCAAGGGCACGTCTTTGGCGGCGAAAACATGCTTCGCCAATTCCAAGTTCTTCTGGTCAGCTAAGTCAGTTTTGGATTCTTCGAGAATCACGTGTACGTCATAGAAGTCTCGCGCTCTTGCTGTTTTCGCCACCCGAACGATGTACTCTGGCATCTGTTGGCAGATCGCCCGGATTTTTTCGATCGCGAGCATCGCGGGAGTGTAGACGTAAATAGCGAATTCCTCCAGGTGAGTTTCCGTTTTCCCTGCGCAAAATTCCCACTTACTGATGTCGATAGTAAATGTCCGTTGCTGGGATGGGCCGATCACGGTCGCATTGCGCCGGACCGTCTCCAGGTCATCTTTAAGCTGGCGGTGCTTCTCGCGCTCGATTAATTTGAATTTGATCCGGTAGCCACCCCATTTAGGGTTGTTTGGATCGGGTGCCATAGGTCTGGGCCCAAATGTGCAGTCAAAGACAACGAACCCCGCTGCATCAAAACGGTCCGTCAGCGCTCGCGTGATTCTCTTCGCGGCATCGTCGGTGTCGTCGAAATCCCCTTCGATCGAGAAATCGACATCCAGCGATCCCCTTGCGCCGTATCTATAAACTAGACTTATCGCATTGCCACCCTTCAGAACTAATTTTCCAAACAGCTCGTCATCCGAGAACATCGCGACGATCACTAAACGACGAATGTCAGCTAGATCCACGAGGAGCACTATAAACGAATCCGAACTGGAGCTGAGGCACTGATTCGTCGCCAGGGAGCCAACCACGACCATCGAAATGCCCGACGCATCATTGGAGGCCAGAATCCGAAAACAACTCCAAGCCACCGGCTCCAGCAGCGTCGAGGAATGCCGCTCCGCCTGCTGCAACTAAGCCTGCCGGGAATAAACTGCTTGACGTGTACGGTAAAACCGTACACAATAAAGAAGTAGCAAGAACAAGGACAACATGCAGCTTGTCCGCTTTCGCCACAACGGGCTCAGACAGCTCCACGAGGAGGGAAGCGCCAAGGGCGTGCCGTCCGCGATGACCGACAAGCTGCGCAAGCTGCTGTTGGCCATCGAAACAGTCGAGACGCTGGAGTAGCTTCGCCGGTTTCCCGGCTGGAAGCTGCACCCTCTGAAGGGCGACCGGAAAGGATCATGGAGCCTGACTGTTACTGGAAACTGGCGGCTGATTTTCTGGTATGACGAGCGGATGAACACCGCCAGCGACATTGACCTGATCGACTATCACTGAGAGGCTGCAAATGCCGATGAAGAACCCGCCTCACCCGGGCGACCTGATAAGAACTGAAGTGATCGAAGCTCTCGGCCTCACCGTGTCGAAGGCGGCGGAGATTCTGCAGGTGCGCCGCGCCACGCTCTCCGACCTTCTGCACGGCAAGGCCGCGCTGACGCCGGAAATGGCCCTGCGCATCGAAAAGGCGTTCGGCCCGGACATGGGCCATCTTCTCCGTATGCAACTCGCCTACGACGTGGCCAAAATGCGAGAGAACGGTCGGCGCATCCCTATCAAGCGATACGCCCCGGCGTGAACGGCCACCCCTAACCATCGAAATCCGCGACGCATCCTTGGAGGCCAGAATCCGAAAGCAACTCCAGGCCTGTAAACAGCTTCTTGGGCCTGTTGTTTCTGTTGACATGTTCTCCACATGAAAGTATGTTTACAGCATGTCCAAGATGATTCAATTGCGCAACGTCCCGGACGCCTTGCATCGTAGCCTGAAGGCTCGCGCCGCTATGGCGGGGATGTCCCTATCGGACTACTTAATTTCCGAGATCAGGGAAATAGCCGAGCGACCCACTCTGGCGGAGTGGCGCACTCGTCTGCACAGCCGCGAACCGGTGCCCTTCCCACTCGACACGGCGCGTGCAGTGCGCGAAGCCCGCGCCGAGCGGGAAGAACGTCAGTCGCGATGATCGTCCTCGATGCATCGGCCGCGGTTGATTTATTGCTTCAGACCAGCGCAGGAGGACGAATAGAATCCCGAATCTATTCGCCGCGCGAATCTCTTCATGCCCCGCACCTTATTGACTTGGAGGTCGCGCAGGTCATGAGGCGGTTCGTGCGGGAAAAGACCATTTCAATTCAGCGCGCCGATCAGGCCATTCAAGACCTGCTGGATCTGCGCATGATGCGCTATGCCCATTTCCTTTTTCTATCCCACATTTGGCAACTGCGCCATAACCTGTCGGCTTACGATGCGGCATATGTATCGCTCGCCAAAGAACTCGGCGCCACCCTGTTGACGCGCGACGCCGGTCTCGCCTCTGCCGCCAGTCGGGTGCTTAACGTCCAACTATTCTGAATTAACTGAGAACTGAGTGACAACTGAGAACTGACAACCGGCTACTCGATTTCCGGCCGCCAAATCGGCTCCCCGCCCAGCGAGTGATAGAACCCCCATCCCGCCAGCGCTACCACGCTGAGCAGCGCCAGGATCGACGCCGGCATGTACCATGCCGAGAAGTCGGACGTGATCGGAACATTGCCCAGCATGTTGATGGTAAAGACGGCGCAAGCCAGCGGAACCAATCCAAAACGGTAGACGATCACGGCGGCGATCGCGTACACCAGCGCAACTACCGGAATGTCGATCTTGGGGTGGGCACTTCCAGTAGCCTGAAGAAAGGTGTAAATGCCAACGAAGGCAATCGCAGCCGCCCAATCCCTGCGCAGGATGACTTTCAGTCCAATCAGCAAGAAGAAAAATTGTAGAGTCGCAATAATCGAATTTGGAATTTGCGACAGCCACGCTCCCAGGGCCTCGCGCCCGCCCACCAGATATGCCACGTTGCCGATGCCGGGGGCCGCGCCCATCCGCATCAGCGCGATGTGGCGAAAGGCGAAGATAATAATCCAAAGTGCGCCCAGCATCACTCCAAACAAAATGTCGCGGCCTACCAGCGGGTCGCGGAACTGCCCTGTCAAAAGCCGGCTCCACGAAATGATGGCTTGCGGCCAGCGCCGCCGCACCCACGGTTCCAGGCCCAGGTACAACATCCAAACCACCCCTGAGATAAACAACGAGGTGCTGATCGCGATTACAAGTAAACCGAAAGTCCCCACCCCGGCCACGAGGTGCCCGCGGCACAGCCACAGCAGGATCTGAAGCGCAAACATCACAAAGCCCAACCGCAAGGCGCCGTCGCGGTCGCTCCGACCCTGGCGGTAATTTCGACGCGCCAGTAACAGCGCACCGAACATGAACGACAGCAGCAAACCCACTCCCAGCGCCTGCTGAACTTTGGCTCCCGTGGAATTGTCCGGAGCCTTCATCCGCGGCGGCTTCGTCCAATCGCCCGTCAGCGAGAAGAAAACCGGCTTGCCCTGCAACGAAGCCGCTTCCACCCGCAGCGGCCGCGTCGTCCCCGGCCATACACCAGTCCATGCCGCGCGCGTGTCCGACGCCGCCAATGAGTTCCAGGTCGGCTCCGCCTTCTGAAACTGGGCGGGATCAAGACCCGCCGCCGCAAAAAGGACATTCCAGTCATACGCCGCCGCCGGTGCGCTTGAATTCTCTTTCTCCGCCGGGATCGCCTGGAAATATGTCAGCCGTCCCTGTGCATCGAGTTCCACATTGATCATGCCCGAAAGAGTGGTCGGAGGATCGCTCTGCGTAACAATCCCGGGAGTCAGCATCTGATCCTGAAATCCGTCCGCGACCAAATCGTCGGGGCTTTGCCGGTACCAGAATTTCAGCACCGTGGGCCGCCCTGCCAGCACCACATCCCAATTGGGATGCGGCTTGTCGTTCTTTTCGACGTAGTTCTCGAGGTCGCTATCGTTGTCCAAACTCGAAACGCTGTCGGCAGGCCGCTCGGGATACCCCAGCTTCGCGATGATCTCGTGCGCCTTTTGCGTCAGCACTTCCGGAGTCAACTCGAGGTGCATCTTCTCCAGCCCGCTGTGACGAACCGAGATAAACTCTGCGAGACCGATGACCAGCAGCAGCGCGGCCAGACAGATCACGGCCACCCGCGGGCGCAGTCCCGAAGTTTCTCCCGAGGCCGCCACCAACTGCGGCGACGGCGTTTCACCCGCGGCCAAAGCTGCAGCCAGAGGATCTCCGCCAGGCAGTGCCGCCGCAACACTGAGCACGGTCGCTGGCCGCGCCGAAGGCTCCGTCTCTAGGCAGCGCAGGATCACACGCTCGATCACCGGATTCAGATCTCTCACCACCGAGGTTGGACGGCTGATTTCCCGGTCGCCGTCCCCGCCCGGCTTCGTGCCCAGTTTCGGGGCGAAGGCGCGCTTGCCGGTAAAGACCTCATACAACACCAGGCCAAGCGAGAAAATGTCGCTGCGCGTGCTGACTTCCTTGCCCGCCAGTTGTTCCGGCGCCATGTAGGCCGGAGTTCCGCTGCGCACTTCGTTTCCCTGAATCTGATCGGCAACTCCCGCCAGGCCGAAATCGGTGATCACCACCTGCCCGCGCCCGTCCAGCATGATGTTTGCAGGCTTCAGGTCGCGGTGAAGCACACCTTTCGTGTGCGCTGCGGACAATCCTGCGCACAACTGGCGCGCGATATCGAGAGCTTTGTCTTCCGGCAAGCGGCCAATGCGGCGCAGCAGGGAAGCCAGGTCTTCCCCATCGACATATTCCATGGTGAAGAAGGTGTGGCCTTCGACATCGCCTACGTCATAGACGCGGCAAACGTTGGGATGTGAAACGCGCCGCGCGACCCGCACTTCGTTCTTGAAACGCTCCACCAGGCCCTGATCGCTGGCCGCTTCATCGGGCAGGAACTTGAGCGCCACCTGTTGACCCAGCGTGAGGTCGTCGGCCCGGTATACCTCGCCCATACCGCCCCGTCCCAGCAGGGCAATGATGCGGTAACGGCCGGCCAACAAGTGTCCAGGAAAGAAGCGGCCTTCGCTCACGTACTCGGTGGCGCTCAACGTCCGGGAAGGGGATCGCGACGACGAGGAACCGCTTCGCACCGGCCGTTTCGACGCCGCCGTGGCGAAATCGAGCGTGGCCACATCGTCGGTATTGCCGGCCGGAGCATTCCCGGCGGGCGCTCCACAGGCCGAACAGAACCGTCCGCTGGATGGTACATCGGTACCGCAGGATGAGCATGCAGGCATGGCTTTTACTCGATACAGTCTACCGCGAACGGAAAAGATATTTTAACTGGCATTTCCGCCGCCGTGGTAACCAGCATGTCGGCTCGCGAGATTACCCATGATTGCAATTCTGGCGTGAAGTTCTCCGCGGATTTGTCGATGAACTCTCACAGGCGCGTTCTTCCCGCCCCAATGAGGATCAATTCATGCGAACCCGCACCCTTGCTTTGTCTCTTGCGGTACTTCTGATGGCTGCCTGCAACTCGACTCAGCGTGTCAATGTGGCTGCGCCATCTTCGCGTGTTTACCATGGCACGGCATCGGTGGGAGATTTCATGACCATCACCATCGATTCCACAGCTCAGACCATTGCCTACACTGACGTTTCGAATGACACCACCGGCGTGGTTCCTTACACGACGAATTCCAACGGCACCTATACCTTGAATGATCCCACCGGCAATCTGATCGCGGCTTACGAAGTGCCGAACTATGCGATGGTCATTCAGGCGGCCAAGACCGGTCCTGGGGCAACCACTCCGGCGTTGATCACCGCCGTCGAGAGCGGTCCCATCTCCCTGTCCACTTTTGAAGGACAGTCCTATAACTACATGCAATTTCGTACGTCGTCGGGCGGTCTGGACGTGGGTTCGGTAAGCATTACTTCGCAAGGCATGGGGACAACTTCTTCTTATTGGGCCTATGGAGCCCTAAACCAGGGCAACAGTGGCGGCCCGTTCAACAGCAGCACCATCGAACTGTCGGGGGCACAACTCGATCCCTCGGGAACTTTTCTCACGATTCCGGATCCCGGCGACGCCGGCTACGACTACGTTTTCGGCACCGCCAACGGCATCTTCGCAGTCGATACTCACAACGGCGCGATCCTTGGCTTGAAGAAAGCTGCGGCCAAAGACTTCGTTCCCTCCTTCGCCGGCAGCTACACGGCCATCTACTATGAAAAAACAGGTGCCAGCACCAACAACGGTGACATCGAGACCGGAACCGCGAGCCTGGGCAACGCCACCGTGGCAGTCACCTCCGGCGGCCAGGTCACAATCAGCGACGCGCAAGGCGCCACCATGGCACAGGCCACGCTTACACCCGTGGCCGACGTCCCATATCTGTTCGGAACCTCTGGCGAATTGCAGGATCCCTGCTACGGCTTGTTCACATTTCGAGTGACGACCGGCAATTCTCAGCAAGATGTGTTCGTCACCTTCATGGACAAGGCGATGCTGTTTTCTTCTTTCAGCGCCAACCTGCCTTGGTCTTCCGGCGGCACGTATAACTATTTCTACGGTGTTGCGCTGAAATGAGAAACGGAACCGCGGTGTTCACGGTCGGCTGCGTCAGAACCAAATCTGCCCCCCCCCGGACTCCGGGAACTTGCCGGACCAAGCCCTCACGATCGACCTCGCCAACCGGCAGTTAATCGTTGCCAGCCCTGCGCCTGCACACTGACAGCGCTCAACGCCCGTGTAAGAGGCCGCACCTGTATTACCATCCAGACGTGACCTCCCACCTCCGCCGCTGGGTTCGTGATCCTGTGTTTCTGCTGTGTCTGGCCGCGGGCCTGCTGGCGTTTGTGGTGCAGTCCGGCGAATTGGGAACGTCCGACACTACCCATCGCCTGCAGACCACGCACTGGCTGTGGACTTCCGAGCCCCAGGTCTTTCCCAACGAATATCCTGAGTTCGGCCTGCACGGCCGCGGAGGCCAGCTCTATAGCTGGTACGGCATTGGACAGTCGTTGCTGATGCTGCCGGCCGATTTAGTGGGTACGTGGATTTCACACTGGCCCGTCTTTTCCGGATACGGCGACGATCCCGCGGTGCGCAGTATCGTGGCCAGCTACAGCACAAATATTCTGGTGAATGTGCTCACCGCGCTGCTGGCCTTCCGCCTGCTTCGCCAGTTTCGATTCAGCGTGCGCGAATCCGTGCTGGGCGTGCTGGCTCTTTTGTTCTGCACCACCCACCTGCACTACACCCAGAACATGATGGAGAACAACTACATCATGCTGCTAACCCTTGCGGGATTCTCGTTTCAATACGAATGGCTGCAGAAGGGAAGTAATCGTGCGTTGCTGATTGGTTCGGCAGCCCTGGGGTTGAACTTGCTCACGCGGTTGACTACGGGCCTCGATCTCATTGCAGGCGGTGTTTTCCTTCTGCTGGTGCTTTGGTTTGAACCAGTGCGAGGGCGCGAATTGTGGCGGCGATTTGTTGCCTACTGCAAGATCGCTGCCCCGGTCTATGCGTTGTTCCTGCTGATCGATCGGCTCTACCAGTTCTATCGTTTCGGTTCGTTCACCAATACGTATGTGTCTTTGTTCGCCAAAGAAGCCAGGCTGGTCGATCCAACGTTGCCGGCAAATTTTCCCTGGACCACGCCTTTTTACCAAGGTGTTCTAGGCCCGCTGTTCAAACCGGAGAAGTCGATTTTTCTCTTCGATCCTCTGCTGGTGCTCGCGATTGTACTGTTGGTGCTGCTCTGGAAGCGTCTACCACCGGACCTGCGCGCCTATGCGATGGCCTCGCTGTTTCTGCTGCTGGCCTACATCAGTTTTTATGCGCGTTACACTTTCTGGGCGGGTGACTTTGCCTGGGGCGATCGCTACGTTTCGACCTCGGTGGAACTGGCGACTTTGCTGGCCGTGCCCATGTTGTTGCGCTATCGCGAAAATCTGAGCCAGTGGATCTGGCACGGCGCAATCGCGTTGACCGCAGCCAGTCTGATCATTCAGTTCGCCTCTCTAGCCTTCTGGCTGCCGCTGGAAATTTATCAGATGGAAACTCTGGGCCATCCCACGTTCGTGATCGCGCTGCGCTTCAAAAACATCGCGGCCTTTGCCCTGGGCAAGATGGACGCCTGGGGATTGAATACCGACGCCATGCACTGGGATGCCTGGGACTATGTACACATCACGACCTGGAACTTCTTTCCGTTCCTGTTAAGAAGGGTTGGCGTCGCGCCGGCATGGGTCGTGAACGTGGCGTTCGCGGCGTGGGGAGCGGGGGTTGCGGCCCTCACGTTTGTTCTGTGGCGGCTGCGAACAGTAATCCAGAAGAGCACTTTTTAGTTTTCGGTTTCACGCTGGAAATCCCCAATATCTTCGAACGTAGAAGCCCGTTTAGAACGTCTTACAATCTGGTGACAACTCGCCAAACGCACATCCGCTACTCTAACAACGAATTATCATGTTTCGAGTAAGCATCATTCTGGAGGTAACGTCATGAAAAGATGTCAACACCAGATGACTGTCTGCGCGGCCGTGTTGCTGGCGGTTGCGGCGTGTTTAGGAAGCATTCCTGCAACGGCACAAACCCTGACGACGATCTGGTCGTTCTCACTGAACAATGACAATGGCGACAATCCACTCGCGCCTACCGTGTTCGACAGCAGCGGCGCAGCCTACGGCAGCGTTGCGATTGGTGCAGGCATTTCGGCGAATGGCGCGGTGTATGAGTTGATACCGCCGGCTAAGGTGGGCGGATCCTGGACTGAGGCCGTGCTCTACCGCCTCGCGGGAGGCAGCGACGGCCAGCAACCGGGCGATGTAGTCTTCGGCCAGAATCGCGTTCTGTACAGCACGAGCTATCTGGGTGGCATATTTAATTGTCTTCAGGGTTGCGGCACGATTTTCGAGCTGACCCCACCCGCAAAAGGGGGCGATTCCTGGAACCACAACGTGCTTTACGATTTCTTGGGCGGAGAGGACGGACAGGCTCCCGGAAATGTGGTGGTGGGGCAAGGCGGGGCATTGTTCGGCGCAACTCCATCTGGGGGCCCTCCTTTTGGGAATAATTGCAAGGTCGTGGGTTGCGGCACGGTATTTGCATTGACGCCACCGGGGACGCAAGGTGGCAGTTGGAGCAAGACGATCCTGTACGATTTTCCCGCGACCGCCACCGATGGCCGCAGTCCCAACGCGGACGTAGTGTTCGATAGCAAGGGAAACCTTTACGGCACGACCTATTACGGTGGCACAGCCTTTTACGGCACAGTGTTCGAGTTGACGCCGCCGACAGAAGCGGGCGGCGCCTGGACTGAGACGGTGCTGCACAATTTCTCCGGGAAAAGCAGCGACGGAGGCTATCCCATTGGAGGCCTGACAATCGGCAGCAATGGCGCAATCTACGGAACCGCCTCCTACAGCGGAGCGGCCAATAATTCCGGCACGGCCTTTGAGTTAACACCTCCGACGCAGGCAGGCGGTACCTGGACCTACACGGTGCTGCACACTTTTGCCGGAGGAAAAGATGGTGCAACTCCGGCCACCACGATGGCCTTCGACCAGAAAGGCAATTTGTATGGCACCACGTGGAATGGCGGTTCGACGGCATGCAACCTGGGTTGCGGAACCGTCTTCAAACTTGCTCCTCCGGCGAAGTCTGGCGGTGCCTGGACCGAAACGATTCTGCATAACTGGCCGAGCAGCGGACAAAATCCCAATGCGTCGATCGTAGTGTTCCGCAACGGTTTGCTGTACGGCACAACCTCTTATTTCGGAGTGTCGAACGTAGGTTCGGTGTTCACGCTGGTCCCGTAGGCTACCGTTCAGCTAATTTTGAGTTCGCTGCGGGAAGACAATATCGACTCGGATGTTGCCTTCCCGCTTTCCTGTCAGCGACGGTTGTCCGCTGAGCGATTTGTAGTTATGGTAGAATGGTAGAGTTAAATGGTAGAAGGGTAGACTATGAGCCTGAACATCAAGAACGAGGAGACGCATGAACTGGTTCGCCAGTTGGCCCGCGTGACCGGAGAGAGTATGACTGCCGCAGTGGACAAAGCAGTCCGAGAGCGCCTGGAGCGGGTGCGCCGCAATAAAAAGGGCGATTTGGCGAAGCGACTGCTGCAGATCGGCAAGGAGTGCGCTGCCCACATGAAGGAGCCTTACCTCTCCATCGATCATGGGGAAATGTTGTACGACGAGAAAGGGCTTCCCAAGTGATCCTCGACTCCTCAGCCGTCGTCGCTATTCTGCGAGCCGAACCCGAAGCGCCAGCGATAGCGCGGGCCGTAGACCGGGCAGAGGCGTGCGCAGTTTCTGCAGTCACTTATGTGGAGTCTGCCATTGTGATTGACAGCGGCCGTGACCCCATTGCCAGCCGTCGCTTCGACGATTTTTTCCGGGAATCGGGGATCGTGGTTGAGTCAGTGACAGAGCGGCAAGCGGAGATTGCCCGCCAAGCCTATCGCGATTTCGGCAAGGGCCGCCACCGTGCGGGGCTTAACCTTGGCGACTGCTTCGCTTATGCGCTGGCGAAAGAGAAGGGTGAACCTCTGCTATTTAAGGGCAACGACTTCTGCCACACCGATGTTGAGGTAGCAACCTCTTAGACGTCGAAGCCCAATGCCGCTTCCTCACGGGTTATATCGCGCCAGCCACGCCGCAATTTCACGAAACACATCCTGACGCTGCTCCCACACCGTAGGGAAGTGCGGGGAGCCGGGATAAGTGACCATGCGCGTGGTCTTCCCTCGGGCCGCCAGAACCTCAAACAGTTCGCGTCCCTGATAGGTCGGCACGCGTTCGTCCGCCGCGCCGTGCAGGATCAGCAGCGGTGTGGACACATTCTCCGAGTGCATGGCCGCGGAAAATTCCGTAAACGCCATCGGGTCCTTATCGGGCCAGCGCGCGTCATAGTCGATCTGCTGCAAGTCGCTGGTCCACATGAAAGTGAGCCAGTCCGTGATGCCTGCCCCTTCGATCGCCGCTTTATAACGGTTCGTCTGTGTGACGGTCCACGAAGTCATGAACCCTCCCGCGCTCCAGCCAAACATCGTGAGGCGGTTCGGGTCAGCCCAGCCTTGGGCAATGGCAAAGTCGGTGGCGCTATCCACGTCGTGGTAAGCCCGGTCGCCAAAGTGCTGGTAAATGGCGTTCAGAAATTCGGTGCCGTAACCCGTCGATCCGCGATACTGCGGCTGCAGAACGATGTAGCCCATGCCGGCGAAGATTCGGGTGAAGGTGTCGAGCCGCAGCGTGTCGTTGGCTTCCGGCCCTCCGTGTGGTTCCACCATGAATGGATACTTCCGCCCGGCCTGGTAATCCGCCGGAAAGGTGACGATGCCTTCTATGGCGATGCCTTCTTTGCTTTTCCAGCGGACCGCGCGGACTTCTCCCAAAGCAACCTTGGCTAGCTGATCCTCGCCCTCATTGGTGATGCGCTGCAGAGAGTCGCCGTGGGCAATCGCTACATTGGAAGCATGCTGCGGATCGCCAACCGTGAAGGCGTGCACTTCCGGTGCAGAGGAGATTTGCGGCGAGATGAGATCGCCCTCGATCGTTCCTTCCGGCCATTTGTATGCGGCGGCCAGCGAGTTGTCTCGAAAGCTGTCGATTTCCATTTGAACGCCATGGGCAACGATCACCCAGGCATTTCTCTTCGCGTCCACGGACAATCGCAGAGCGCTTCCTTCGAGCTTGGGCGTGCGGTCCACCGGAGTTCCACCGCCGGCCGCGACCGTCCAGACATGGTCGGGCGTCAGCACATTTGAGGTTGTGCTCAGGAACGCGAGATCTTTGCCCGCGTTGACCCAACCAATCCCATCGACCGCGTTGTCGACGTTGGCGACGTGTCGCGGCCCTGAGGCGCTGCACACATCGATAAAGGATCGAAGATAGTGAAAGCCGATCTTCGGAGTTTGTGACATGACCGCGAGCGAGGAGCCCTCTTGCGACCAGGCAATCGCACTCACATTCCGCAACGTGGGGCACCACCAGGCGCCTCCAGTGCCATCGGAGGCAATCACGTAGAGGCTCGTCGGTTCAGCCTCAATCACTCGATGTAAGTCATCCAGCGGATCGGGCAGCCGCGGGTCCGCCAGAATTGCATAGTGCGAACCATCCGGTGAGATCTCCGCCGAATTAATTCCCTTGGGCAGTGCAGTCAGTGGGACCGGAGTGGCGGCCGCGGCGGCGGGAGTGCCGGCCGGAGCCAGAGCAAACGTGGCCAGTTGCGCCATTTTGTTTACTTCGTAGTTCCCATAGAGGGCTGCGCCGTCGCGGGTGAATCCTGCAGGTGTGAACGTTTCTGGAATGTTGAGATGATGGGTTTCCCCGCCCGTCGCCGCGATCAGGTTCCATTCGACCTTATCCGGCCCTTTTGCCGCGCCGAATCCCACCCGGTAGAGAATGTTCTTGCCGTCCGGCGAAACCGCAACCGCCGAGGCGCTGTGCATATCGGCAGCGTCGTCGAAGGTGAACGGATGGCGCGCACTTTGAGTATTCGCCAGACTGGAAAACGCGAACCAAAGAATGGAAGCGAATGCAAAACGTCGCATGGGACAACCTCCCGAAGGAATTTCAAAAGAATATCAGGGAAGGTAACAGGCGAGAAATACGGTGGTGCCTCAATTTCGTAGTTGAGCTTCTTTGCGGCCTTAGCGGCATTTCTTGGCGTACTTTGCGGTCAAAATCTCTTGCTCAGTCCGGGTCAGTTACTCCACGGTGACGGACTTCGCCAGGTTCCTGGGCTGATCCACGTCGCAGCCTCTCCTCACCGCGATGTGGTAGGCCAGCAACTGCAGCGGCACGATCTCCAGAATCGGCGACAGTTCTTCCGGCGCAGCCGGAACGTAGAGAACGTGATCGGCAGCTTCTTTGATCTCTTCATCCCCGTCGGTGGCGAGCGCGATCACGACGCCAGAGCGCGCTTTCACCTCTTTCAGGTTCGACATCGTTTTCTCGTAGCGCACCATCGACCCAGGATTGTTCACATCCCGTGTCGCGACGATGACCACTGGCAGGTTCTCGTCGATCAGCGCGTTGGGGCCGTGCTTCATTTCACCCGCCGGATATCCCTCGGCGTGAATATAGGAAATTTCCTTCAGCTTGAGCGCGCCCTCAAGCGCGATGGGATAGTGAATGCCGCGGCCGAGAAAAAGAAAATCCTGCGCGCGCTGGAATCGTTTGGCCAGATCTTCGCAAGCCTCATCGTGGGTAAGAATGTTTTCCAGCTTCGCGGGAATCAGCGTCAGCTCCTCCGCGGCCTTGCGAATCTGGTCGGCAGTCATGGTTCCCCGTACCTGTGCGACATACAGCGCGAAGAGATACAGCGCGGTAAGTTGGCAGGTGAACGCCTTGGTGGAGGCCACGCCAATCTCGGGGCCGGCATGGGTGTAGATGGTTCCGGCAGCTTCGCGCGTGATCATGGACCCAACCACGTTGCAGATGGCCAACGTCTGCGAGCCTTTGGCTTTCGCCTCACGCTGCGCCGCAATGGTGTCGGCGGTTTCTCCGGACTGCGAAATCACCAGTGTGATCGTATCCGGGGCGACGATGGGATCGCGATAGCGCCACTCGCTGGCGTAGTCGACTTCGACTGGAACGCGGGCAAAACTTTCGATCATGAACTTGCCCGCCTGCCCCGCATGCCAACTGGTGCCGCAGGCGACGATGTTGATCTTTTTCGCCGCGCAAAATTCGGCCTCGCTGATCTGCATCTCATCGAGAAAAATGCGGCCGGTATCGAGCGAGATTCTTCCCAGCGTGGTGTCGCGGACCGCGCGCGGCTGCTCGTAAATCTCCTTGAGCATGAAGTGCTTGAATCCGCCCTTTTCCGCCATGATCGGATCCCAGGTCACATGCTGGATTTGCCGCTGGATGGTGTGGCCATCGAAATCCGTCAGTTGCACGCCGTTGGCAGTCACCACGGCGAGATCGCCGTCTGCCAGAAAGAAAATATCGCGCGTGTGGTAGAGAATTGCCGGTACGTCGGAGGCCACAAAATATTCTTCATTGCCCAACCCCACGACCAGTGGCGGCCCATTGCGCGCGGCCACAATTTTGTTAGGCTCAGCGACAGACATAACCGCCAGGGCAAATACTCCGCTCAGTTCTTTTACCGTGCGCCGCACCGCCTCTTCGAGCGTGGGGTGGTGTCCATTGCCCGGCTTGAAAAGGTGTTTCTCTACGAGGTGAGCAATCACTTCCGTATCGGTTTCGGTGGTGAACTTGTGGCCTTCTTCGATCAGCTTTTTTTTCAGGCTCAGATAGTTTTCGACGATGCCGTTGTGCACCACCACGATCTTGCCGGTGCAATCGCGGTGAGGATGGGCGTTCTCCTCCGTCGGGCGCCCGTGCGTAGCCCATCGGGTATGGCCGATGCCATAACTGCCATCGAGCGGCTTGAGTCGGATGGCTTCTTCCAGGTTGCGCAGCTTGCCTTCGGCGCGTCGAATCTGCAGCCCGTCTCCGTTGCCCGCCACCGCGATTCCGGCCGAGTCATAGCCGCGGTACTCCAGCCGCCGCAAACCATCGATGATGATCGGAACCACCTGCTTCTTGCCGACATATCCAACAATGCCACACATGCGGAAACTCCTGGGATTTCACTCTGCGAGAGAGCAGCGAAACTCTTCAATCACCGGGTTGGTGAGCACCTCGCGGGCAATGCGTTCGACTTCCGCCTGCGCCTCTTCCCGGCTCAGCCCGCCATCGAGCGAAAGCTCGAAATACTTTCCCTGCCGGACTTCTTCCAGGCCCTTGTACCCCATCTTGGTCAGCGCGCCATGGATGGTTTTTCCCTGAGGATCGAGGACGCTTTTCTTGAGCGAAACGTAAACGTAGGCTTTCATGGAGGTCTTCATTATACGTCAGCCCCGCAGGCGACTTGCCGCAGCGACGCGGGCCAAGCGGGAGAAGGCGGGATTTTTCAGGGTTCGCGAAGGGATGAGACGAGAGGAGAGGATCTGGGGTTGCTCCAACTCAAGAACCCAGTTGCTCGAGTCGTGCCTGCAGATCAGCCAGGGCCCGTTCCAGAAGAGCGCGATGACGTGGATCCTGCGTGCTTTCAAGCCGTTGTATTACACTCTGCCGCGAAAGGCGAAGGCTCTCTTTTTCTCGCATGCGGGATGCGGCTTCCCGCGTCAGGAGCGGCTTTTCGGATGGTTTTCTGGAGGATGCCTCATCCTGTTGTGCTTCAACAGACTTGCTTTCCCAACCCCGGGCCATAACAAGATTATAGTCCCGTGGTCTCTTCAGATCACTGTCGAAAACGGTAAGGTTGGAAGCGAAAGGCCCTTCCCATATAGGGAGACAGCTCGTTCCAAAAACCGGACTCGCTCAAGAAAAACAACTATTTCCCACCAAAATGTGCATATAATGCCCGTCAGACACGATATTTAGCGGCGTTACTGAGGGGGATGCCGACTCGGGATTTGTTTTTGATGCTTCCCTCAAGCGCACCAAACTCGGGGCTCGACGAACAGCGATCCAACGCGTTGTTGGAAATCGCTAAAGTAGTCTCTAACGATCGCGATCCCACCCAGGCTCTGCTGGCATCGGAACAATTGCTGGCGGCATATTTCAGCTCCTCGCGTGTAGGTCTGGCTGTCCTCGATAAAGAACTTCGTTTCGTCGCCATCAATCAGACCATGGCGGAGATGTATGCCGCCCCCGCCCGAGAGTATTTGGGCAAGACCATTTGGGAAGCGCTCGGCGATTTCGCCGAAGTGGTTGCTTTGCCCCTTCAGCGGGTGTTTGCCACGCGGCAGCCTTGCTTGAACCTCGAAATCACTTGCATCCGGCCCAACCGCACCGAACCCGGCCACTGGAACGAACATTTGATCCCCATCAAGGATGCCAGCGGCGAGATCAACCAGATCGGCGTTATCGTGATCGAGATTACGAAACAAAAGAAACTCGAAGCCTCGTTCCAGGGCGTTTCCGACAGATTGCGGGAGGAGAAAAAGCGCCTGCAAGTCATGGTGGAAGTGGGCCGCGTTCTCGGCGAAAAGCTGGACGTCCAGCGCGCCTTTCCTTGGATCTCCGCCTACCTGCGCCGGGTGTTTCGCCAGGAATATGCGGCCCTGGTGGTGCATGAAGAACGAACCGGACGGCTGCTGCGCCAAGCTATCGATTTCCCGCTGCAAAAGGGCGCGGTCAACGGCCGGCGCTGAAATCGACGCCGGCAACCACCCCTGCGGCAAAGCTCTGCGCGAGCGCGCCCCTTTCATTTTCAGCAAAGATCAACTGCGGCAGTTCCCCTCGGCCACGACCAGTTCCTTGCTCGCCGAGGGCCTCCAATCCCTGTGTTGTGTGCCTTTGCTTCGGCCCAAGGGAGCGCTCGCGGTGCTCATGTTGGGAAGCACTCGACCAAATGCCTTCGATCCTGACGACCTCACACTTGTGAATCAGGTCGCCGCTCAACTGGCCATCGCGCTGGAGAATGCCGGGTCCGCCCGTGAACTCAGACAACTGCATCTTCGCCTCGAGCAGGAAAAGCTCTACCTCGGACGCGAAGCGCAAAGCCCTTTGCGTTTCGACGAGATCGTTGGCGAAAGCCCCGCCATTAGCCGCCTCATCGGCCAGATTGCCCTGGTCGCCCCCAACGATGCAACCGCGCTGATCCTCGGAGAAACCGGCACTGGCAAGGGGCTCGTAGCCCGCGCCATTCATCGCGCCAGCAAACGCAAAGATCAGCCATTGGTCATTTTGAATTGCGCCGCGATTCCGACCGGGCTGCTGGAAAGTGAGTTGTTTGGCCACGAGAAAGGCGCCTTTACCGGAGCCGTCAGTCAAAAGATCGGCCGCCTCGAACTGGCGAATCATGGCACTCTCTTTCTCGACGAGGTCGGCGACATTCCTCTTGAGATCCAGCCCAAACTTCTTCGCGTCCTGCAGGATCATGAATTCGAAAGGCTGGGAGGCATTCGCACCATCAAAGTAGACCTGCGCCTGATTGCCGCCACGAACCGCGATTTGGCCAGGAGCGTCGCCGAGAAGCATTTTCGCAGCGACCTGTTTTACCGCTTGAACGTTTTTCCCATCCGCACTCCAACGCTGCGTGAGCGGCACGACGATATTCCCCTGCTGGTCCGTTACTTCGTTCAGAAATTTTCCCACCAGATGAATCGCTCTATTGAAACCATTCCCAGCGAGACCATGGACGCCCTGGTCAAGTGGCACTGGCCCGGCAACGTCCGCGAACTGGAAAATTTCATTGAGCGCTCCGTCATTCTCAGCGATGGCCCCGCTCTGCGTTCACCGCTCGCGGAGTTCCGGAACGAAACTGCTCACTCCACCGAGTCTTCTCTTGAGGAAACCGAACGGCAGCACATTATTCGCGTGCTTCACGAAACCGGGGGTGTCATTGCCGGAGATGCAGGAGCAGCGCGCCGCCTCGGCGTGAAGCGCACCACCCTGCAGTCCAAGATGCAGCGCCTCGGAATTACGCGGGAGGATTATATGGACCCCAGTTCAGGACGGAGCGAGACCTGAGACTCCGCGGGGTGCCGATTCCGCGTGCAAATGCCGACGGCTCGGCGGCAGATGCGTTGCAAAACTGGGACTCCTTAGCAGATTCACCTTCTTTTCTGCGCTTTGCCAACAAGCCCAATCTGGAACACCAATTGCTGTTGTTCCCTTATCCGGAACTAAATTGGGGCGGACTTTCCGCACACAGAGGGACGAGGTTGCACTCGTCGTACCGAAATCTGGCCACATCCCGGACTCAAGGGGTGACGTGTGTTGGTTGCGAGAAAATCTCTGCCCAATCTGGCGGGCTTGTTTTCAGAGCCCACCCAACCTGACCTAATTGCGAGAAATGCCGATTGGCATTTCACGCCCAGACGTGACCTGGTTTGGCCCCCGCTCCCAGTTTTCTCCGAAGGGTTCGAACCTCGGCCCGATCCCGTTGCCGCCAATCCTGCGCTGGACGCCAGAGATCCACTCTATCTCTTCGCGTGCCAGATGGAATGGGAGAAGCGCGCCGATCCCAGTGCTGCCTGGGAGGTGATTTCCGCAGCGCGTAGCGCTCACTCCGACACGCGAGCCCACGCCCGCGCGCTGCTCGAACGCTCGCTGCAGGCTGATCCTCAATCTCCGGAGACTCCAGCCAATCGGGTCCGCCGGCAAAATTCCATCGCGGAGGCAGGCATGAGAACACCGTACGGTCTCGAAATCATCGAGAGCTGCATGGGCTGCAAGGTATCCCGGGAAGGCTTTTTCTGCCGCTTCTCCAAGCCGGCGTTACGGTCCATCGATGCCGCCAGTCACCACTCCGTGATGCCCGCTGAAGCGCTTCTGTTCGTCGAAGGGCAGACGCCTCGTGGCATCTTCGTTCTCTGTTCCGGCACGGTCAAATTATCCACCACTTCGAAAGACGGCAAAGTGCTGATTCTGAAACAGGCCGAAGCCGGTGAGGTGCTTGGCCTGAGCGCCGCCATCTCAAATACCAACTATGAAATGTCAGCCGAGACTGCGACTCCATGCCAGGTGAACTTCATCAGCCGTCAGGACCTCATGGCCCTGCTGCAGAAGGAAAGCGAGGCTGGGGTGCACGCCGCGGTATGGTTGAGCCGCGAATTTCAAGGCGCCTATCGCGACATTCACGATCTTGTGCTGGCGCGTTCTTCTTCCGGGAAGCTGGCGAGATTGTTGTTGGCCTGCGCTCCGCCGGGAGTCGGCTCCAAGGAAATTCACCTGCGCTCCGCTATGACCCATGAGGAGATGGCGCAGCGCATCGGCTCTTCGCGCGAGACGGTAACCCGCTCGCTGAGTGAGCTGAAGAAAAAAAGGCTAATCCGGCTAGACGGAGCGACTCTCGTCATCCGCGATCGCCCGGGATTGCAAGCTTTGGCGATCTGACCCTCCCCCGCCGTGGAGGGCGGCCAAAACCGGGGCCGCCCTCCCCATGTCTAGAACGTCGTGAAGGGGTTCGGGAAGGGCACGACGTTCAGTGGTGCCATCTGAAGCGAATAAAGACGCGGGCTTCAGCCCCTGGGGGACCTCGGCCAGTGTCACTCCGGACTATTTGTGAGACGGCGCCGCCGGGAACTCAGAGTCCAAATAATTCCCGCAGCCGTTTGGTTTGAGCCCGGCTCACGGGAATTTCGGTCTGCTTTTTATCATCCATGCGCAGCTGGTACGAACTCTTGAACCAGGGCACGACTTCCCGAATGCGATTAATGTTCACCAGATAGGAGCGGTGAGCCCGCCAGAACAATCCCGGATCGAGGCTCGCCAGTAATTCTTCCAAGGTGCGGCAGTTCGAATGGCCTTCCATGCCCGAGACGCCGGCGGTCACCACCGTGATCACTCCATCTTCGATGGATGCGTAGCAAATTTCTTTTTGATCCACCAGGAACATTCGTCCTACGGCCTTCAGCAAAATTTTCGTGGATTGAGCTTTTGGCGTCTGCAGCATCCGGACCAGAGCATCGATTTTCTCGCCCGGCAAACCCTCAGCGTCCTGCTGGCTGCGTGCCTTCTGCACCGACTGCGACACCCGCTTCTTGTCGAACGGCTTCAGCAGATAATCCACCGCGTTAACCTCGAACGCTTTGACCGCGTATTGGTCAAATGCGGTAGCGAATACAACCTTGGGCAGAGGGATTTTCTTGTCGATCAGCTTCTTGATCACGCCAAAGCCGTCCAGGCCCGGCATCTGCACGTCGAGAAAAACCAGATCGGGATTGTGTTCCTTGATAAGGTTGATGGCTTCCAGGCCGTTCTTTCCCTGCGCCACTACGTTCACGTCACCGGCGCTCTTGAGCAGATAAGCGAGTTCGTCGCGTGCCAGTTGCTCGTCATCGACGATTACCGCGGAAAGAGGCATTGCGTCTCCCATGCGAGAGGTCCGTCTAAGTATAGAGGCCGCGTTTTCACAGCGTCAACGCCGGGGCAGCTTCGCTTACACCACATTCTCCAGTGCCAGCGCCATCCCCATTCCACCGCTGACACAAAGCGTGGCCACGCCGCGCTTGGCGTTGCGTTTTAACATCTCGTGCAGAAGCGTCACGGTGATGCGCGCTCCGGTGCAGCCGATGGGATGTCCGATCGCGATCGCCCCTCCGTTCACGTTGAGTTTGTCGCGGTTGAAATTCAACTCCCGATCGCAGGCCAGCACCTGCGCGGCGAAGGCTTCATTCAGTTCCATCAACCCGAAATCATGCAGCCGCAGATTGTGTTTTTCCTCCAGTTTGCGCAGGGCCGGGACTGGCCCAATCCCCATCGTTCGCGGATCGACTCCCGCCGAACTCACGGCCAGGATTCGCGCCAGCGGCTTCAGGTTGTTCGTCTTGACGAAATGCTCGTTGGCGATAACCAGCGCCGCCGCGCCGTCAGTGATTCCCGAAGAATTGCCCGCAGTGATCGTTCCAGTCTTCGAAAATACCGGAGCCAGCTTGCCCAGTTTCTCCAGGCTCGCCTCCGCAAACGGATGTTCATCGCGGCTGAAAACGGTCGTGCCCTTCTTGCCTTCAATCGTGACCGGAACAAGTTCCGCGTCAAACCGTCCGGCCGCAATGGCCCGCGCGGCGCGGGTTTGCGACATCAGCGCGTACTCATCCTGCTCCTCGCGCGTAATCTTGTAATGCTCCGCGAGCACTTCGGCGGTTTCGCCCATCACCATCTTCGCCAGCGGACAGAAGAATCCGTCGCGATACATGCCATCGACCAGTTCCTGATTGCCCAGCCGAAATCCCCAGCGCGCTTCGAGATAATAGGGAAGCCGCGACATCGATTCGGTGCCGCCCGCCAGAATGCAACTCGCATCTCCCACCACAATCGACTGGTAAGCCAGCGCGATCGACTTCAATCCCGAGGCGCAAGCTTTGTTGACGGTGAAGGCCGGCACTTCCTGGGGCACGCCGCTGCGAACGGAAATCTGTCGCGCCGGATTTGGCCCTCCGCCGG
Organism: uncultured Acidobacteriaceae bacterium; assembly: GCA_963715875.1. GTDB lineage: Bacteria > Acidobacteriota > Terriglobia > Terriglobales > Acidobacteriaceae > Sulfotelmatobacter. The sequence goes on from OY970281.1 coordinate 1,537,134, forward strand.
CCTGCCGCGCATTGCCGAAGATGGTTTCCTCCACTTGCCCGGGCTGCACTCCAGCGCGCTCCATCGCAGCCTTAGCCGCCATCACACCCATGTCCGCCGCCGTCAGAGAAGCCAGCGATCCGCCAAACTTCCCAATCGGCGTGCGCACCGCGGAGAGAATATAGACTGCCTGCAAAGTGTCGCCTCCAAAACATTTGAGTCTAGCAGGAGAGAGAACGATGCGGGATGCACAACGCGTAGGAGAAGGGGGCGGCGTGCATTCGTACGAAGGCACTTCCCCCGAATCAGGTTCGTATCAGGGCATGTCTTCAGACATGCCGAAACCGCCGCCCTCATGATTGCGCCCTCAGGCGCTGGGGTAATGGCAGCACGTTAAGCAGCGCAACTTTATTTGCATCCCCGGCGGCCGAGCCGCAATCCATGGCAACAGTAGCCCGCTGACAGTCAGGGCCACAATCCAAAATCAAATGCAAGTGCCAAGGAGGGGCATCATGTCCTACGTCGATGTTGGGAAAGAGAATTCAACTTCCACCCATCTTTACTACGAAGACCACGGCTCCGGCCAGCCGGTGGTTCTGATCCACGGATATCCACTCAGCAGCTCGTCCTGGGAAAAACAGGTTCCCGCGCTGCTACAGGCAGGGCACCGCGTGATCGCTTATGACCGGCGTGGGTTCGGCAAGTCCAGCCAGCCGACTTCCGGCTACAACTACGACACCTTCGCCGAAGATCTGCACAAACTGATTACGCACCTGAAGCTGCGCGACTTCACCCTCGTCGGATTCTCCATGGGCGGCGGAGAAGTGGCGCGCTACATCGGCAAATACGGATCGAAAGGCGTGAGCAAGGCCGTTATCATGAGCGGCGTTCCGCCCTATCTGCTGAAGACCGCCGACAATCCCGAAGGAGTCGATGGCAGCGTGTTCCAGGGCATCGAGAAAGCCGTGGCCGCCGACCGCTACGCCTTCTTTACCGCGTTCTTCAAGGACTTCTACAACACCGACGTCTATCTCGGAAAGCGCGTCAGCGAGCAGGCAGTGCAGGCAAGCTGGAATGTTGCCTCGATGGCGTCGGGCACAGCCAGCCTGGTTTGTGTCCCCACCTGGGGTGAGGACTTCCGCAAAGACGTGGCGCGCATCGATGTCCCCACGCTAGTCATTCAGGGCGACGCGGATCGCATCGTGCCGTTTGCTTCCTCGGGTCAGCGCACTGCCAAGATGATCAGCGGCGCCGAACTGGTCGTCATCAAAGACGGCCCTCACAACATCGCATGGACTCACGCCGACGAGGTCAACAGCGCGCTGCTGAACTTCCTGGCAAAGCCAGTCGGCAAAGGCCAGACCTCAACCAACAAGACGAAGGCTGTAGCCTGAAATCTCCTGCATGGGGTCATGCCGTAAGTGTTTTTCAGGCTGCGCATCAGCGCGGAGATCGTGGGAGCTTTCTCGTTGATGCGCAGCCGGTGCAAATGTATTCCTCGGAGCTGTCGCGATCCAATCGCATCTTAATCTTGCGCATGGCAGTATTCTGTGGAGGCAGGAAATGTAGGCTCATTCGCTAGCTCGTCCTACTGCGGGAATCTCAAATCGGGAATCAACGCCCATTGTGACGAACGCACTTGCGTGTCGCGCGGCCCACACCTAGGGTGGCCTTAGGGCCCGTGGTGTAATTGGCAGCGCACGAACCCGTCATGTTCCAAGGTGCGGGTTCGAATCCCGCCGGGTCCACCGCTTTCCCGGTTCTGGTAGGGAAAGTGGCGAGGAGGTCTCGGACGGGGGACCTCCTCAAAGTAACATTGACTTCGCCCCTGGACCTGACGATAATTGTTCTGGAACTTGACGGGTTCGTGCCCCGGGCTGAATGTGGCCCGGGGTTTTGTCTTTCCGCACGAGCACCCTCGTTTGACTTAACTTGGCACACGGCTCTGAGTCCCGGCCCCGGCGCCGTGACGCTGCCAAGAGGGGGTGTCCACACCCGTTCGCCCTTGCCATTACGCCCAACCTCCTGCATAATAAATGTTTGTCTTGACCCCGCCGGACTCTTCCGGAACAAGGATATACATCTGTGTTAATGATTCGACTGTCGCGCATGGGTGCGCGTAAACAACCGTATTACCGCATTGTGGTTATTGAGAAGGAGCGCGCTCGCAACGGCCGGCCGGTGGAAGTTGTTGGGACCTACAATCCCCGCACCAACCCCGCCAGCATTGATTTCAAGCGCGAACGCGTGGACTATTGGGTTTCCAAGGGCGCGCAAATGTCGGAGCGCGTCGGCAAGCTCTACTCCAAGCCCGCCGTCGCCCCGGCTGTTCCAGCGGCCTAAACCATCACTATGACTGAATCGACAGCGGACGTGCGCGCTCTCATCGAGCAGATTGCGAAGTGGATGGTCGATGCTCCCGACCAGGTCTTCGTCGATCATCTCGATGACGACGTGATCGAACTGGAAGTCGCCGAGGACGAAGTCGGCAAGATTATCGGCCGCCAGGGGCGCAATGTCCGCGCCCTGCGCACGCTTTTGAGCGCCGCTGGAGTGCGGGCGCGCAAACGTTACACGCTGGAAGTCATCGACTGAATCGAAACCCGTCGCTGAGAACTGAGAACTGAAACCTGAGAACTTCATTACGCTGGCCCGCGTGGTCAAAACCCAGGGCCGCCGCGGCGAAGTCGCCAGCGAGATTCTCAGCGACATTCCCGGGCGCTTCGTGATCGGAATGAAGTTGCTGGCGTTTCCGCCGAACTCGGAAACCCGGCGCGAATTGGAAGTGGAAGAACTCTGGCCCCACAAAGGCCTGCTGGTGCTGAAGTTTTCGGGGGTCGATTCGATTTCCGAGGCCGAGATGCTGATCGGATGCGAGTTGCAAGTATCCAGCGCCCAGCGCTCGCCGTTGCAGGCCGGCTGGAGTTATGTGAGCGATCTGGTCGGTTGCACAGTTTTTGACGAGGCCCGCGAGATCGGACGCATCGAGGATGTTCAGTTTGGAGCCGGGGAAGCGCCGCTGTTGATGGTGCGCGATGCCGCCAACCGGCTGTTAGAAGTGCCGTTTGCGGAAGCATATCTCGACCGCGTCAACGTAGAGCACAAGCAGGTGAAAATGAAGTTGCCCGAAGGCCTGCTGGAAGTAAACGCTCCGTTGACCGCAGAAGAGAAGCGACAGCAAGCGCAGCCGCGAGAAGGAAGAAGCGTTAGATCAAGGTTTCGAAGGATTCAAGGTTTCGATGTTTCGGATGCCATTGAAACCTTGAAACTCTGCAACCTTGAAGCTTTAACCAGGTTTAGTTCCCGCATGAAGGCCGACATAGTAACGATCTTTCCGGACTTCTTTCGCGGACCGCTCGATTTTGGTATCACCCGCCGGGCCCAGGAAATGGGGCTGGCGAAAATTCAAGTCCACGATCTGCGGGAGTTTACCCACGATCGTCACCGCACCGTGGACGACCGCCCTTTTGGCGGCGGCGAAGGCATGGTGCTGAAGCCGGAACCGCTCTTTGAATGTTTGGATGCGATGGGCCTCGCCCCTCGCTCGGAGCGCCTGGCAGGGTCTTCGAAGCAGTCCGTAATCCTGCTTTCGGCCCAGGGCCAGCGCTTCACGCAGAAAATCGCGTCGGAGCTCGCTGGGCTCGACCGCATCGTTTTTCTTTGCGGCCGTTACGAAGGCGTGGACGAGCGCGTAGCCGAGCATCTCGCCGACCGTGAGTTGTCGATCGGCGATTATGTTCTGAGCGGCGGAGAAATGGCCGCTGCCGTGATCGTCGAAGCGGTCATGCGGTTGCTTCCTGGCGCGGTCGGCAACGAGGCATCAACCCGGCAGGAATCGTTCACGGTTGAGGCCAACGCGAAGAGTTCGACGGGAGCGGATTCGACTTGCGGGTCGAACGGATTGCTCGATTATCCGCACTACACGCGCCCCGCGGAGTTTCGTGGCATCGCGGTGCCGGAAGCATTAATGTCCGGCAACCACGAAGAGATTCGGCGATGGCGGCGGCAGAGGGCGCTGGAAAAAACTCTGCGCAACCGTCCCGACCTGCTCGAAGGCGCGGCGTTGAGCGCAGAAGACATCAGATTTCTGGCCGGGATCGGGCCGGACGCGACCGACAAAGTTCGCGGCTGAGTTTCAGCAAGATCACGTTGAACAGGATTTCAGAATCGGATTTCAGAAGGATGAACCACTATGTCGAACCTAATTATCGAAAAATTGCTGGCGAAAACCCAACGCGCCGATATCCCCAAGTTCGCATCGGGCGACACCGTTCGCGTTCACGTGAAGATTAAGGAAGGCGACAAAGAACGCGTGCAGGCGTTTGAAGGCGTCGTCATCAAGCGCGACAACGGCCCGCAGGCCAGTTTCACCGTGCGCAAGATCAGCTTCGGCCAGGGTGTCGAGCGCATTTTTCCGATCCACTCCAAAGTGATCGACAAAGTGGATCTGCTGCGCTCGTCCAAAGTCCGCCGCGCCAAGCTGTATTATTTGCGCGGCCTCAAGGGCAAAGCAGCCCGCCTGCGCGATGTCGAACGCTCCAACTGAACTTCGTGCGTGGCCGCGCCTCTGCCCTATGCGGCGGCGCGGCTGCGATCCTTATTCCTATCCCGCAACCGCTCCTGCGATCTCGGTGATCACTTCCAGGTCGGCGAAGTCCTCGACCCGCGGCTTTTTCAACCGGTCCAGCACGTAATCGAGCAGAGGACGGTCGCCTTGCCGTATCTCTTCAAACTCCACGCCCATGGCGCAATCCTGCGCCGCATATCGCACGTACCCGCGCAGCGCGACGCTCACGTCGCATAAATTCAGCACCAGTCTCAATCCCGTGCCCGCAACCAGAACTTCGTCCGCGCGAACCTGACATCCATATTCGGAAATTTCTTCCAGTCGGCCCTCGGCGCCCGGGCGTCCCGCGATCTGAGTCAGGTTCGCATTCCCGTCAACGAAGTAGCGCGGACGCCTCCGCCGGTTCTGCTGCCCCACTCGAATCACGTTCCTGCCATGCTTCCTTTTGGGCTGGAACGGATCGACGGGCAAGTACTGCTCCTCCATCCGGCTTAATTCTTCTTCCCAGGGAATCTTGCTGCCTTCGACGCACTCCACTGTGAACTGGCCGCGCAGCGCAGAATCAGGATCGCCGGCCCACACTACCCGGCAAACCGACTTGGTGCGTCCGCGCTCGACCGTAATCAAATCTCCCACTTTCACATCATGGGCGCTGCGCAGGCGCGCCCCACGCGAATGGATCTCATAAGTGCAGGCCATCTCGAGCGCGCCGCGTTGACCGTTCCGCATGTGCGTGAGCCGCACCGGCAACGCGAGATGAATCGATTTCTCCGTCGCTGCGAAGCCTCGTGGCGCCGCATCCCGGTTCGGCTGATTTGCTTCGTCCTTCAATACGAACTCCCCAGAGCGAGAACCTGCCGCCACCATAGCAGTACATGTCCCACCGGACAACGTACATTCGTACTCAAAGGCGCGGTTACTGTTCGGCATTACCTTAAGGCCATTGCTTTTGTAGCGCCGCCTCGGCGGCTTTCCGCAGAGCGCGCGCAGAATTCGCAGAAATTTGAAATTCCAATGGCTTTCCCTCTTGCACGAACCGCCGCCCACAAGTAAAGATGATGGCAACGACTTCCTCGAATGCCAGGCGCCGCCAAAGTTTCGCCGGAATTTTCCTTATCTCCCTCAGCCGTGAAACTGCGCCTGCTGAAAAGACTGCGCTGCACGCTGCGTTACGAAAAAAATGCGTGGGCCGCTGGAGCAGCGATGGTAGCGGGAGTCGACGAGGTCGGCCGCGGATCGTTATTCGGCCCGGTAGTAGCCGCGGCCGTGATTCTCGACCGCAGCTACCGCGTGCGTGGACTGCGCGACTCCAAACTTCTTCTGCCCGAGCGCCGCGAATTGCTGGCGCCGCGCATCCGCGAACACGCCATTGCCTGGGCCGTGGCCGCGGTCGACGCCGCCCGCATCGACCAGATCAACATTTACCACGCCTCACGCCTCGCCATGCGTGAGGCCGTGATGCGCCTGCAACCGGCCGCCGATCATTTGCTGATCGATGCCATGAAACTCGACTGCGATCTTCCGCAAAAAGCCATCATCCACGGCGACGCGCTTTCCGCCTCGATTGCCGCCGCCTCAATCCTCGCCAAAGTCGAGCGCGACCGCATGATGTGCGAATGGGACGCCGTCTTCCCCGAATACGGCCTCGCTTCCCACAAAGGCTACTCCACGCCCCAACACCTGGCCGCGCTACTGGAGTACGGCCCCACGCCGCTGCACCGCCAGTCATTCGCCCCCGTGTGGAGTTGTCCGGAGGAGCAAGAGGGATTCGACTTCGACGCCGACCCCGCGCAAATCGCTTGACACCGCAGTGCCGCCATTTATTCTTTTTCGATGAATCCAACACTCAAGATGGTTCTGTGGGCGGCGTTCTGGTTTGTGCTAGGCCACCTCAGTTGTGCGGCGATACACCACTGGCATCATCATGTGGCGAGGATGTAGGCGCGATCCCATTCACGATTCAGAGGAGTGATTCGGAATGGTCAAGTCTATTGTGCCGGCAAGCGGGCACTGAGTTCGTTGACCAGCTTCGTGTTGTTAACCAGCGCCAGCCGCAAAAATTCCGCCTGCTGTTTTGCCGTTGCCCAATCCTGTTTCTCGACCGCTTCCGTTAATCCCGGCAACTCCAGGTGCGCGTAGGTAAACCGCGCGCCATAGAGAATGTGTTTGAACCAGGGCCTGCCGGGGATGCCGTCCGGGTTGAGCCAGTTGCGTTCGACTTGCATCGTGCCATGATTGATGGTGGCTGCGAGTTTTGCATCGATCGCTCCGGCGGCAAGCGCGCGGCCCACAGAACCATCCAGTTGCTTGCCCGCAGCTTCGAATTCGTCGATGGCGTCGAGCACCGGCTTCAGATCCAGTGCGCTCAGATCTTTTCCCTTCGCCATTTCATTCACGAACTGGCGAATGTTATCCGCGTAGCTGGCGAAGTCGAAGGGTTCGAGATCGGCGTTGGCGAGGCGCAGCGCCAGCACTCCCCACAACTGCGACATCAGCGTGTGATAGCGGTACCCGGGGTCGCCAAAATGATTCATCCAGAAAAAATCATCGTAGGCGGAGTGATAGACGCCGTAAGCGCCTTCGAATCCGAGGCCGAGAACCGGCATACCGATGAAGTTCAGAAAAACGGTGTGGTCCGATCCGCTGCCGATGCGCGTATCGGCGAGATTCGCGTCGGTGACCGCTTCCGATTCTTTGCTCTCCATGCGCTCCCTCGTTACCGATTCCTTCCACGCTTCGTACAGACTTTTTCCCGAAGGATCTTTCAACGTGTGCGCCGTCTCCACCAGCATCGGCGCCAGCGAAGCCACGGCCTGGCCATGGAAGTCCGGCCCCGAAGTCGCTTCATCGACGTTGATGTAGGCCACCGCCTTGCTCTTCAATTCATCGGCGAACTGCTCGCCCCACTCGGTCGATCCCGTCAGGCCGACTTCCTCTCCGTCCCAACTGCAGACCACGATCGTGCGCTTCGGGCGCACGCCCTGCTTCGCCATCTTTCCCAGAGCGCGCGTCACTTCCATCATCGCCGCAGTTCCGCTGGAGGGATCGACGCCCCCGAATACCCAGGCGTCGCGGTGATTGCCGAGCACGATCCATTCATCCGGAAGTTCGGCGCCGCGAACGCGTCCTTCGACCACGTAGTAAGGTTGCGTGGAATTATCCATCTCGATTTTCACGTGCACGCGCACACGCTTTCCGCCGAGGTGATATTTGAGTGGCAGTCCGCCCTGCCAGTCCGCCGGAGCGACCGGGCCGTCGAGGTTCGCGAGCAGCGGCTTGGCGTCATGCCAGGAGAGCGGCAGCGCCATGATCTTCGGAATCGAAACCGCCTGTTCGACGGGGATACGCTTCGCGCCGGGAACCGATGCCCACCCCGGCGTTAGCGGATCGCCGGGCACCATGAAATCGTAAGTGATCGCTCCGCGCTGAATGTGATATTCCGGACCCCACGGCCCGGCGGGGTTGACCTTGCCTTTCGTGAATCCGTCTTCCGCGGGATCGCTATAGATCAGAATGGCGGCCGCGCCTTCGCGCTCGGCGGTGAGCGCCTTGAATCCGCGATAGCTGTAGGGATTCGAATAACGCACCAGCACCACTTTGCCCTTCACATCGATGCCTTGCTGGCGCAGCAGTTCGTAATCCTCGGGATTTCCGCTGTGGGCGTAGACCAGCGGCGCGGTCACGTCGCCGGAGGCGGACATGCCGCTCCACGCCGAACTGATATTTTTATTTTTCGAGTCCGCATCGCCCGCAATCGGCATCTCGCGCAGGCTGGCGCGGTAACGTACCGGCGCCACCATTTCCAGAAACGTCGATTTTGGATTGCTTCCGTAAACATCGTAGCGGCGGATGACGACGTCCTCGAGGCCCTCCTGTTTCCATTCGTCAGCGATGTAGCGGGCCAGTTCGTTGTTGCGCACCGAGCCGGCAACGTGCGGTTCGGCGGTGAAGATGTGATGCTGGCGCCGTTCTTCGTCAGGGGAGGGAATTGCCTTGAACTTGTTTTCAATCTCGGTTTCGCGCGCCGCCCCTGACGGAGTGTAGCCAAGAATTGTGCTCTGAGGAGCCGCAGGCAAGGCAAAGAACAAGAGTGAAATCACTCCGGCCGCTGCGGCCCTTAGCGTTCTCCGCGGCAATTCTTCACGCCTTCCGCGAGCGTTGCCATGAACACGATCTTTCATCGCGCGATGCGCCGGGAACTTCCCCGGCAGTTGTGAGGTTTCGTGGCGAGCGGAATCCACAGTCTTTCTCCTCGTCTTTAAAATGCTACTTGGCCCTGTAGATCTCCGACAGCAAATCTGGTTTCGATTCATCACGCACCAGATGCGGATAGCGCTCGCCGCCGTGGTAATCGAGTTTGTAGGATTTGTAATACTCGGTATTCTCAACCAGAAGATCGAGTGGTGCGGCGCTGGTCTTGCCGGCTTTGAGCGCGTCGCTCAGCACCTCTGCTGAATACGCGCGTCCGTTCACCGCGACCAGCTTCATTCCGGGGCCGACCCCAGCCACTGCCGCAGGCATACCCTCAATCGTGTCGGAGATCGTGCCGTCCCCGCGCAGGTAAATTCCAATCGAATAAGCAGCGTCGACGAAATGTCCGCTGCCTTCGCTGGCCCGCTCCATTTCAGAAGCACTGTCGTCGTAGACCACCTTCCATCCGCTGCCTTCAATTCCGCCCAGCGGCGCGCCGGGGCCGTGATTGGTGAGGCGCTCGGTCCAGAAGCCGCGCCAGTCATAGGGAACGAGCTGATTCAAAGTATTGACGACATCGTCAAATGTGTAGGTCTTTACCATCGGCCCGGTGCTGGGAGCGCCGTGGAAGAGTCTGCAGAAATCATCCAGCGTTTTGGCGCCCTTACTTTGTTGGCGAATGATCACGTCGACCCAGAGCCAGTTGAGGTCGTCTTCATCGTAAAAATCAACGCCACGCCGCCACGAACTCCACGCCCGCGGAGCAAAATAAAGTTCGGGAGCCGCGTCCGCGGTGTCCTGCAGATTCCGCCACGCCCGCCCGGGAGTGTGGTCGAGCCCGGCAGCTGTTATGGCCAGGTCATCGCGCGCCTGATCGGCGGTCAGCAGTCCGCTGCGCGCGGTAAGCACGCTTCCAAGATATTGCGTGAGCCCTTCGTACACCCACAATAAATCGTCCTGCATGGGCTGCTGATAATCGGGAGTGGCGAGATCCCATGGCCTTCGGTATTTCCCGTTCCACGAATGCACGTACTCGTGCGGCAGGAGGCCAGCTCCGATCTTCCGCGAAGTTTCATCGACCAGCCCACGCTCATCGACGCGGCTGTCGTCCGACTCATGATGCTCCAGTCCGAAGTGCGCCACGTGATCGCTGAGGCTCAGCAGAAAATGGTAATCGCGATAATGATGTGCTCCAAAAAGTTTCTTCGCCTGCTCCACCAGATTCTTGTAGTGGTCCCAAACTTCTTGCGGAGGATCGAGCGCGGCGGCGCTGTCCGCGGCGATGTCCATCTCGGTGAGCGGATCGTCGGCCAGCTTAACCACCTTGAGAAATTCTCCGGCGATGACTGGCGAATCAACCAGCGTTGTCAGGGAAGCCCGCTGGAACGCGATTTCGCCGCCAGAAGTGGATGCGATGGGCAGTGGTGTTCCAAACTTCCAGTTGGCGGGAAGTTTCAGTGTCGCAACATACGTGAGATCGTCCGACTTCCAGCCCTTGGGATAGAGCAGCACCTGATTCCAACTGATGACCGCCATCTTGTCGGTTGCGGAAGACCCGGCGGAGAATCCGCCTTCGAAGGTTGCGGGAGACAGGAAGTCGAGTTCGGCGTTTATTTCTTTTTCGCCGGCAGGCACTTCGACGTGGATGGTGAAGCCATCCAGCAGATCACGCCGCCACTTCAGCGTTTTGCCGCTCGCGAAAAATTTCAAGCCTGCCAAGTCGATGACCGGACCATCCGGCGCATGCTCGCCGGGAATCCACTTCGGATAGTAGAGTGTCAGGTCGCCGGCGCTGGCGGGAATCGTGAGCTTCGCATGGAAGATCTTGCGCGCAGCCGAGGTGGCGTCCACAACGATCGTGACCGTTGGACCGGTGGCCGCCCAACTGCAGAGCGGGAACGCGAAAAGGCACAGTGCTCCCAAGAGCTTTGAAAGTTTCATTTGAGTCCCCAAATATTCTTGTTAAAACCGCTGAGGTGTCACGAAACCAGAACCCACAATAGCTTGCACAATGTTAAGACTATAGCAGCCCAGCGCTGGCTGTAGTACAGACACGCACCCGCGCTGCTATCATTTCCTTCATGTCGCGCCGCGGGAAATTCATCACCTTCGAGGGACTCGACGGAACCGGAAAGAGCACGCAGATGCGCAAGTTGGCAGCCGCACTCCGCGCCGCCGGACATAAGGTGATCGAAACCCGCGAGCCCGGTGGCACGCCCAGCGGAGAGAAGATTCGCCGCATCCTGCTCGACTCCGCCACTGAAGGACTCTCGCCTCTGGCGGAAATGGCGCTGATGTTTGCCTCTCGCGCCCAGCATATCGCGGAGGTGATCCATCCCGCGCTCGACCACGGACAGATCGTCCTCTGTGATCGCTTCACCGACTCCACAGAAGCCTACCAGGGCAGCGGCCGCAAGTTGGGCGGCGAGTCCGTGCTCAAGTTGCACCGCGTCCTTTGCGGAGATTTGCAGCCTGACCTGACGATCCTGCTCGACTTCGATCCGGCTCTCAGCGTTGGCAGGGCCCGTAAGCGCAATGCGTTCCACGCCAGCAAAGCTTTCAACAAGAGTACGGGTAAGCAGCATCACGATGAAAACCGCTTCGAGCAGCAGAACCGCGCCTTCTTCTCTCGCGTGCGCGAAGGTTACCTGGCGATCGCGAAAAGAGAGCCGCAACGCGTGGTAACGGTGGATGCCAGCGGCACTCCCTCACAAACCCATCGGAAGATCATGGAAGTTATGGGAAGAAAACTGAAAGGGGCTGGCAAAGCCACATGAATCGACCACGGAGGCACGGAGAGACGAGAAAAATAACCCTTCGTTCTCCGTTTCTTAAGACTCTCTGCACTTAGCCCTCTTCGTGACTCCGTGCCTCCGTGGTAGATTTTGAATTGAGCCTTACCCGATGAGCTTCTCCGACTTTCACGGCAACGCCGAAACCGTTCACCGCCTGCGCGACATGCTGGCGCGCAAGCGATTTCCCCATGCCGTAATACTTTCGGGCGCGCGCGGTGCGGGCAAGTACACTCTGGCCCTGATGCTGGCACAGGCTTTGAACTGCCTCGCGCCCACGCAGACCGACGGCCTGCCCGATTTCTGCGGCCAATGCGCGAACTGCCGCCGCATCGCCCAATCTGCCGACCTCGATGCTCGTTTTGCCGAAGCCGTCGAGGCCCGCGAAGCTCTGCGCGAGTCCGACAAGAAAGAAACTCGCCTCTTCGTGCAGACTCACCCTGACGTGCTCATCATCCCGCCCGACCCGCCGCAAATGATGATCAAAGTCGACCAGGTGCGGCGCGTCATCGAAACCATTTACTACCGCCCCGCCGACGCTCGCGAGCGCGTTTATATCTTCACCGACTCCGCTTTCATGAAAGAGGCGGCGAATTCTCTGCTCAAGGTTCTGGAAGAGCCTCCTGAATTCGCCACGATTTTTCTGCTTTCCGAGAATCCGGGAGAGCTGCTTCCCACCATCCGCTCGCGCTCGATGACTTTTTCCCTGGGAGCTCTGCCTGCGGAAGACATCGAGCGCTATCTGGCCCAGCATCGCCCCGAGTGGAAGCCGCCGCAGCGCGCCCTGGTTGCCCGCCTTAGCGAAGGCGCACTTGGCCGCGCTCGCACCTTCGATGTCGAGTCTTACATCGCCGCCCGCGCCGACGCGCTCGCCCTGCTCAATTCAGCCCTGCTGGCTGGCGAGCACACCCCACTTTTCAAGGTCACCGAATCCTATCGTGCCGGCGCCGAGGGCCGCGAAAAAACTGAGCAACTGCTCCGCACCCTCTACTCATTGCTGCGCGACCTGATGTTTCTGGGCTCGGGATCCCCCGCGATGGTTCGCAATACCGATATTCAAAGCCAGCTCACGAAATTGGCCGAATCCGCCGACTTTGACTGGATTGCATCCGCCTCTGACCGGTTGGCCGACGTGGAACGCGGTATGCGCCGCAACCTCCTCCGATCCCTGTCCCTCGATAGCTTCAGCCTGGCTCTGGAGAAAACCGCAGTCTAATCTATTTAGTTTCAATGTCTTGCGGAGATTACTCCGGTGGTTCTACGACCTTCAGATAGGTTGCCCCTGTCCCCGCCCACGCCTATAATCGCCTTACTCTGGTTGAAGAATTCTCCGTCAGGTTCCGGGTAGCAAGAAACGAGGGCGAAGTCTGTCTTTCTTCTTCGCCCCTGAGGATACGAACCCGGTGATGCGAAAGCGCCTGAAAATCGCCCTGATGGCCAGCACCGTAGCCGCGACCTCTTTTCTTCTCACGCCCCAACTCCGTGCCGCCGATCCCGCCGAAGGTTCGGGAAAAATTACCGCAACCGATGAGCGCGGACGCACCGTTTACGTGAATGATTCGGTCGAACAGCCGGCGCATCGCTCCGAAACCTCGCAAGCGCCGCGGCGTTCGCTGATGTACTGGAGTTCCAAGGAAAATCGCTGGAAGCCCGTGCCTCCGCCCAACGGCTCGGTCATGCGCGCCGCCCGATCCGCAGCCGCCGAGGTCAACCAGTATCTGGGACGCGAATCCACCCAGTCGGCCTCGGCCAGAATCGTCGCCGCCAACTCTCGCAGCGCGATGGCCACGTCGGCCGAAGTCGATGCCGCCATCGAGCAAGCCGCCGCCCGCCACAATGTCGATCCAAACCTGGTGCGCGCGGTCGTGAAGGTCGAATCGAACTTCAACCCTAATGCAGTCTCGCGCAAAGGCGCGATGGGCCTCATGCAGTTGATGCCAGCTACCGCGCGCCAGTTGAATGTCACTAATCCCTTCGATCCCGAACAGAACGTCGACGCCGGCGTGCGCCATCTCAAGCAGCTTCTTGAAAATTACGGCGGCGATATCAAACTGACCCTGGCCGCCTACAACGCGGGCGCGGGCGCGGTGAACCGCAGTTCCGGCGTGCCGCACTACGCCGAAACTCAAAACTACGTCCGGCGGATCACCAACCTCTATTACGGAGGCTCCGATTACAACTCGACCGCTTCGCACAATCCCGTTACCGTTCAACGAGATGCGCGCGGCGTGCTTTACATCAGCAACACCGATTAGGTTTGTGGCATCTGTTTTACTAATTCTCTTACGGTTCCATCGTTACAGGTTCAATCTCTGGCACCCAGGCATTGGTTCAACTAACTAGGAACGAAAGCACGGGCTGGTCATCGTGAAGAATTTATCGCGCCAGCGTGATCTGTGGGTATCGCTGTTCGTGCTCGCGGTGTGGACCGCGTTGGCCGCAGCGCCGGCGCACGCCCGCTCGCGCCATTCCGAAGCCTGGGCCCGCGACCATTTCGCCTCCGCCGAGCGCATGCGCGAGGCGCTCAACGGACGCCCTCCCGCCGACCGCACCCGCCACGACTACCAGCGCGTTTTGAATGCCTATCGCTCCGTGTATCTGGGCGCGCCCGCTTCCGCCAAAGCCGATCCCAGTGTGGTCGCCGTCGCTGAAACCCTGGTCGAGATGGGCCGCCGCTTCAACGACGACAAAATCCTGCACGAAGCCATCGCCCAATACAAGTTCCTGCGCCGTGAATACCCCGGCAGCAGGTACCGTTTCGACGGACTGTTCACCATCGGCGAGATCTACAAAGACGATCTCAACGATCCCGACGCGGCCCGCTCCACCTTTCAGGATTTCCTCCGCCGCTATCCTCACAACCACCTCGCCGAAGATGCTCGTCAGGCGATCGGCGATCTGAACCAGGAAGCCAGGGACGAGAAAGCGGCCGAGGCGAAGAAAACTGCGGAAAAGCGCCAGCCGGAAAAGAAAACCAAAACCACTCAGGAAGACGAAGACACTTCCGCCAACAATCGTCTTCCCGACGCTGCCCCGGGAAAGCACGACTCTTCTGCGCCGCGACCGGGCCACCTGCCGCGCGTTACCGGACTCCGACACTGGTCCACTCCCGACTACACTCGCGTCGCCATCGATGTGGAAAGTGACGTGAAGTTCGTCTCGCAGCGCATCGATAGTCCGGCGCGCATTGTTTTCGATCTGCGCGATACCAAACTCGCCTCCACCTTGGTCGGCAAGACTTTTGACGTCGATGACGGCTTCCTGAAAAAAGTTCGCATGGCCCAGTTTGCCCCAGGCCGCACCCGCGTCGTGCTCGAGGTCGACAATCTTTCCGATTACGACACTTTCCTGTTGCCCGATCCCTACCGCCTGATCATCGACATTCACGGCAAGAACGGTCATGCTCGGCAGCTTAAAGAAAGAGACAAAGACGCTAACTCCGAGGAAGCCTCATCCGCCAACCCAGACGACGCGGCCTCGTCGAACCCGAACTCCGACGCCGACTCCGATTCGCCCGACGTGAAACCCGCCACTCCCGCGCATGTCGTGAAAGCATCCTCGGCAACCACAGCCGCAACCCGGAAGCCGGTCGTAAAGAAAGTCGTGGATGCCGACGACGATGACGACACTGCCAGCTCAGCGTCGCCCGAACCGGCAAAGCCCAAGTCCGGGGCGCGCACGCTCGCATCCGCCCGGCCCGAGCGAGATTCTGCCATTCACGAGGCCCGTCCCACCGCCAGCGGCAATCGCTCCCTGATTCGAACCCTGGGCCTGAAGATCGGCAAGATCGTCATCGATCCCGGCCACGGCGGCCATGACACCGGCACCATCGGCCCCAACGGCCTCGAAGAAAAAGATCTCGTCCTCGATGTCGGCCGCCGGTTGGGAAAACTGCTCGAGACCCGCCTTGGCGCCGAAGTGGTCTACACCCGCCGGGACGACACTTTCATTCCGCTCGAAACCCGCACTGCCGTCGCCAACCAGGCGCGCGCCGATCTGTTCGTCTCCATTCACGCCAACTCCAGCCACGATGAGACTGCCCGCGGCGTCGAGACTTACTACCTCAACTTCACTTCTTCCCCCGACGCCCTGGAAGTGGCCGCCCGGGAAAACGCGGTTTCCGAGAAGTCCATCTTCGAACTGCAGGATCTGGTCAAGAAGATCGCGCTCAAGGAGAAGATCGAGGAATCCCGCGAATTTGCCGGCGACGTGCAGGAGTCCCTGCACAGCAGCCTCGCTCTCAAGACCCCGGCCATCCGCGACCGCGGGGTGAAGAAGGCCCCGTTCATCGTGCTCATCGGCGCCAACATGCCGTCCATCCTGGCGGAGATTTCTTTTGTCAGCAATCCCACCGACGAGCACCGCCTCGCCACCAGCGAATATCGCCAGCGTATCGCCGAGTCTCTTTATCGCGGCATCGCCAAATACGCCGACGGCCTAAGCGGCGTCAAAGTCGCCAGCAAGAGCAAGCTGGATAAGGCCGGCGGCCAGTAGCCTCTGCTTCATGCTTTAGGAATAGGCCTCTCCCAACGGGAATGCAGAAGTAAGAAGTCAGAATGCAGAAGTATGAGGTTTTACTTCTGATTTCTAACTTCTGACTTCTGCATTTCTCTGTCCCTGGAAACTTTTCCCCCTCCTCTGTGGTCTAATTACAGAAGGGGATTTCCGGTGCCCAGCAGTCTATCCACTCGCGCTTTCACGTTACTACTCACGCTCGTCCTGGCTTTTTCCGTGGCCAGCCCGGCCCTCGCCGTTCCCGGCGCTGACTCTGCCGCCCCGCCGATCCTTCCCAAACAATTCGCCGAATGGCAACTGCAGGGCGCGTCCGCACCAACCAAAGACGCCGCCATCGCAGACCCGACGAACGCCCCGCTGCTCAAGGAATACGGCTTCACCGATTTCGAATCCGCCACCTATAAGAGCGACGACGGACGTACTCTCAAACTCCGCGCCGCCCGCTTTGGCGACGCCAGCGGAGCCTTCGGCGCCTACACTTTCTATCTGCAGCGCGACATGGCCCGCGAGCAGATCGGCGATCAGGGCGCATCGCTCAACCAGCGTGTGCTGTTCTACCGCGGACACATTCTTGTGGAAGCAGTCTTCAGTCAGCTGTCCGTGATGTCGGCAGCCGGGTTGCGCGAGCTCGCCGGAGCGTTGCCGCGTCCTGCTGGAAACGCCGGCAATCTGCCTCCCATTCTCGCCCACATGCCGCGCCACGGCTATCAGAACAATACCCAGAAGTATGCGGAAGGCCCGCTGGCGCTGGTTGCGATAGCATCTCCGCTGCCCGCCGATCTGGTCGATTTCGGCGCCAACCCTGAAGTCACGCTCGGCGAGTACTCCACTCCCGGCGGAGATGCCACGCTGATGTTGATCGAATACCCCACGCCGGCCATCGCCGCCGAACATTTGCGCCGCATCGATGCCGCGCATAACGCTGCGCAGCCATCGTCCGGCGTTGCCGCCATCGAAAATATTGGACCGTTCTTCGCCAAGCGCACCGGCCCCATCGTCGCCATCGTTGCCGGACCGCTGGCCCAGAGCGATGCGCAAACTCTATTGGGCGCCGTGAACTGGACCCCAAGCGTCACCTGGAACGAGAACACTTACTTCGACAAGAAAAACAACGTCGCCAATCTTCTGGTCAACATCATCGTTCTCTGCATCATCGTCGGCGCGATCTCACTCGCTGCCGGAATTGCTTTCGGTGGCGCTCGCGTTCTCTTGCGCCGCTATTTTCCCGGCCCGGTTTTCGGCCGCGCCGACGACGACGAGTTCATTTCCCTCGACCTGGCGGAGACCGTTCCGCAGGGTTCCGCAAGCCGTCCCAGCTCCCCGTCCGACCCCTCCAACCGACCTTAAGTGGCTTAGAAATATTGGCTTAGGCTGGTTTTGAGCGTTTTTCGTCTCAAATTGGAGCGTTTCGCACACCTGTTGGCGTTATCTGTAAGTTGTTGAAAACTAATATATTTATTTCCAAGAAAGTGCTTGACACCCCCCTTTTTCGGCTCATAAGATTTTGTCACCAGAAAAGTTTTGACGGGATCTTTGCCTCCGTTGGAACTATTCTCCCTTGAAAAGAAAAGGTCGCCCTGTTGCCGGGCGGCCTTTTCGCTTTTCGATCAATTTTTTTCTGCTTCAGCGAACCTCTCTCCATCGTTCGCTGCCCACACACTCCGATTCGCGCGTCACTTTTCTCAGGAACTCTTCCCCGGCGAGTCTCGTATCATCTGTTAGAAGTCAGCGGTTCAGGTGCGGCTTAGTGCCGTTGCCTAGTTAGCAATTTGGCGCGGGAGGTAACTATGTTTTGCGATGCTTGTGGTGCAGCGGTGCAGCCCGGACAGGCGTTCTGCGGCAAGTGCGGCAAGCAAATCGTGGGTCCTGTCGCGGTGATGCCGCAACGCCCGGCGCGCGTGCAGAATCACGTTCACCTGCTGGGCATTCTCTGGCTCGCCGTTTCTGCGTTGAACACCCTCGGCGGCATCATTCTCTACATCGTCGCCAACACCCTGTTCGGGCATCTGCATCAACTCGGTGCGCCCGAAGCGCCCACGGCTTTTTTGCGACCCTTGTTGAGCGTGATTGGCATCCTCGTGCTCGCCAAAGCTGCCTGTGGATTTGTTGCCGGCTGGGGATTGATGAATCGCGAGCCCTGGGCGCGCGTCGTCACCCTAATCCTGGGCTTCATCGCGTTGTTCCATGTTCCTTTCGGAACCGCCATCGGCGTCTACACGCTGTGGGTGCTGCTGCCCGCCCAGTCGCAGCAAGAGTACGATGCGCTTGTCCAAGCCCGGCCCGCAGCGTAAGCGCATGTTCGTAAAGGGCCTGCTCCCCCTGTGGAAAAGATGCGATTCTCACCGTTTCGAAACTCTTGACTCCAACCTTGTTCGCGCCTATATTTCGAGGCGGCTCTGAATTGGCGCAATTTCTGCGCCTTGCAGGAGTCGGAAGAGAACGGCATGCCCGTTGATCTTCTTGTTGGGGGTCGGCCAGCGGGCAGTCCTAACTTTCCAGAAGAGCAGGTCGGGAAATGACGACTGACATCATGCGCTGCCCCTATTGCCTCCTCGAAAGAGAGTTCCAGCCCGAGTTCAGGCCCCAGATCCAGCCCGAGTTGAAGCCCGAGTTCAGGCCAATGTCCGTCCTTCTCACCCCGCTCTACATTTGCCGCCAGTGCTTCCACATCGCTTATCCGCAAGAGGCTGAGCCTGAATTCACCTGCCTTTGCCACAAATGCTGCGCTTTGAACTTTCCCGCCACTCTGAACTAGTGGTGCGTCAAACAGATCGACATTTCTGAATCGTCACCTTTACCCCGTGATCCCCCGTGACCCCCGTGGTGAAGCTCTTGACAGTCCTCGCCGCACGCCAAAACATATGCCGCGTTCAGGGACAACATCACTACACTAGATTCCGCCCTCTTATACAAAACGAAAGACTCTTGACGGCGCTTGCACACCCGGCCTAAGATGCCTGCCGGTAAGAAGCCCTTCCCCCGCGCTCATCGGAAAATGCCGCCGCATTGCGCTGCACTCTTCGATGAGCGTTTTATTTTCTCCCATCCCGCGCTCCGACTGGTTCGTCCCATTCGCGAGGGGCGCGTCACCCGTGTGTCCACTATCGCCACTCTTGCCGCTGGCACTGGGCTGTCTGGTAAACTGATCAAGTCCAAACGAAAGCCGACGTAGCTCAGTTGGTAGAGCAGCCGATTCGTAATCGGCAGGTCAGCGGTTCAAGTCCGCTCGTCGGCTCCATCCTTTTTGCGGTCAGAACGAAAAGCGGGAAATTTGATTGTCCCATCGCTAAGGGCTATCGGCACCTCAACAGCTAGTCGCTGAACCCTGTGTAAGCGATATAGAAGAACAGCACCGCGACCGCGATAACCTCAAGCCTGCTAATCGTAAACCCCAAAAAGGCATCTTGTAGAGATGCCAACTGCCTTCTTTCCAGTTATCGGCGAAACGATCAAAGTTCCTTCTCACGAGGGCGGGTCGGAGGATCATGGTCAATCCGAATGCCAGGAAACCCGCACCCATGACGAGTGCCGCTGGTGCATCGCCCGTCTTTACGTTCATCAGGGGCACACTCTACACCTAAAATACGGCAGACTTCCACAGTTTGAGGCCGATCACCGGTTCCATCCCTTATGCGGTCAGAACGAAAAGCGGGACGTTCGTTTGTCCCATCCCTTGCCCAAGGGCTCTGGGCACGTCATCGACTCATCTTGGGCTACGATGTAGTTCATGGAACTTGAGAGTATTGGAGAAGTCATCGCAACCCGCACGCTTTCCCTTGCGAATGACACAAGCCGAAAAGTCTTGGTGAGGATGGGCAAGCCACAGCCTTTGCCGGAAGCTCTCGGAGATGACCACTACTGTCCGTTTCAGATCATCGGGCTTGGCAGTGAACGGGTGAAGTACGCGGCTGGCGTAGATGTCTTTCAATCGCTCGAACTCTGTTTGAAAATGATCGGAGCCTATCTTGCGTTTCTGAACAGAAACCATGACGGCCAGCTTCGGTGGGAGTGTGACGAGCAGGGTGGATTAGGCTTCCCCTTCCCGGAAGCCTTTCCAGAATAGGTGTCCACCCAAGCCATCCCGACAGGCACAACCGTACTTCGCGCACGCGTCTAATTTTCCCCGGAACCGAACAGGTGAGAGGGCGACAGCCGCCTATTGCTGGTCGAGCAGCCGGCGCACCGTGTGCGCGAGAATCTCGAGTGAGAAAGGCTTTTGCAGCACTGTGGCCTGTTCGCCGACACTCTCGCCCGCCAGCGCCGGGTGATCGGGATATCCCGACATAAACAGCACCTTGATCTGCGGACGCACCTGCCTTAGCCGCTTGGCCAATTCGCTGCCGCCGATCTGGGGCATCACAATATCCGTTGCAAGCAGATGGATCAGCTCCTCGTGGCCTTCGGCAATCCGTAGAGCTTCATTGCCGTCCATCGCTGAGAGCACCTTGTACCCGCGGCCTTGCAGAAAGGACATGGCCAGATCGCGAATGCCGGTCTCGTCTTCCACCAGAAGAATCGTTTCGCTGCCTTTGGGCATGGCGGCGAAGCTCCCCACTTTTTCGGGCGCGGGCGCCGCCTTCGCATCTTCGGCCCGGGGCAAATAGATTTCAAAAGTCGTGCCCTGTCCGGGATTGCTCTCGACGTGAGTCCATCCTCCGATTTGTTTGACCACCCCGTAAACAATGGCCAACCCCAGCCCGGTGCCTTTCCCCGGATCTTTGGTGGTAAAGAAAGGCTCGAACATGTGGGCCTGGGTCTGGCGGTCCATGCCAATACCGTTATCGCGGATGGTCAGCAGCGCATATTGGCCGGGCCGTACGCCGTCGGACAGGCGCGGATGGAAGCGATCGATGTCGGCGTTTTGAGTCTGAATCGCCAGTTGTCCGCCTTGCGGCATGGCGTCGCGGGCGTTGACCGCAAGGTTCATGATGAGTTGCTCAACCTGTCCCGGATCGGCCTTCACAGGCCACAGGTCCGGGGCCGTCGTCACTCGCAATTCAATATTTTTTTCGATCAGCCGGTCCAGCATTTTCACAACTTCAGCCAGAACGTCATTCAAGTCCATGACTTTCGGTTGCAGGACTTGCTTGCGGCTGAAAGCCAGCAAGCGGCCGGTCAGGCTCGCCGCCCGGCTGACCGCATGTTCGATTCCCAGAGATTCTTTCTGCGCGGGGGCGCCGGCAGCCATACCGGCGCGCAGCCGCTCGTTGTGCGCCTGGATCAGCATCAGCAGATTATTGAAGTCGTGCGCGACTCCTCCCGCGAGCAGGCCCACCGCTTCCATTTTTTGCGAATGACGGAGCTGATCCTCCAGGCGCTTGCGCTCCGTGATGTTGTACATGACGCCTTGCATCAGGCAAGGCTGGTCCGCGGCCGCGGGCAGCATCACCGCTTCGTCGTGGAACCACAGGATCCTGCCGTCGCGCGCCGACATGCGGTATTCCGCCTGAAACAAGTCGCGGTGTTTCTGGAAGTGATCTTCGACCGCCAGCACGCTGTCGCGGTCTTCGTCGTGGACGCGGGTGATCCAGTTGGCCGAATCGGATAGCCATTCGTCCGGCGAAAAACCCAGCATCGACTCGATCTGCGGGCTCACGTAATGCCAGCGGCCATAAGCGCCCATTTCTGCCACATAGGTGACCGCGGGCAGGCGCTCGACCAGCGTGCGATAGCGGCTCTCCGCCGCGCTCAGTTCCGCTTTGTCGCGGCCCCACTCCATCGCGATGGCCGCTAGCCGCGTCGCGTGCGCAATCAGTTGAAGATGCTCTGCATCCGGGAGCCTCGGCTCGCGATAGTACATCGCAAAGGTCCCGAGCACTCCTCCGCTCTGCGACGGAATCGGGGTTGACCAGCACGCCCGCAGTCCATGAGGCAGCGCCACATGGCGAAACTCCGCCCACAGCGGATCGGTCGCAATATCGGAGACGAATACCGGTTCGACGCGGTAGGCCGCCGTGCCGCACGATCCTACGCTGGGGCCAATCTGCACGCCGTTAATCGAGTGGCTGTATTCCTTGGGAAGCGAGGGCGCAGCGCCGTGCCGCAGCGTCTTGCCGTCCGATTCGAGCACCAGCACGGAGGACAACAAGCCGTCGTATTGCTTCTCGACACTCCGGCACAGCACATCGAGAACATCCGCAAGCGGCGCATGCGCCATGACCATGGCAAGAATTTGCGCGTCGATCTGGGCGAGAGCCTCCGGCAACTTCTGCGTCGCGTTCTTCGCCCTTTGCGTTCCTGTAGACATGCTTCGGCTTTAGCTTTCTTGTCGGTCTTATCTGTCAGCAAAGGGGAGGGTAGCGCTCGGCATCGCCAACCGGCGACACCAAACTCTCATTGCATTATTGATGAGGATTCTGAAGAAAGCGGGGATAATACATTTCCACTGGTTACATCAGTAACTACGAAAAAACTCGGAAGCGTCTAGTGACGTGGAAGAGCGGTGCTTTTAGCGCCGCGTAAAGGCTACAGAAGAGTGCGGCTCGGCCGCTGCGGTACGCCCCGCAGCTAGTGTCCCCCGCTCAACTCCCGCACGATCGCCCCCACAAACTGCTTGGCATCTCCGAACAGCATCAGCGTGTTATCGAGGTAGTAGAGCGGATTATCGATGCCGGCGAAGCCCGGGCTCATGCTGCGTTTGATCACCATGACGGTATGGGCTTTATCGACATCGAGGATAGGCATTCCAAAAATCGGGCTAGTGGAATCGCTGCGCGCCGCCGGGTTCGTCACGTCATTGGCGCCGATCACCAGGGCCACGTCGGTCTGGGGGAAATCGCCATTGATGTCTTCCATTTCGATCAACCGGTCGTAGGGAATGTCCGCTTCGGCCAGCAGCACATTCATGTGGCCGGGCATTCGTCCCGCAACTGGATGGATCGCGAAACGCACATCGACTCCCTTTTTGGTGAGGATGTCGTAAAGCTCGCGAACCTTGTGCTGCGCCTGCGCCACCGCCATGCCATAGCCGGGGACGATCACGACTTTATTCGCAGCGGAAAGAATTGCCGCCGATTCTTCAGCCGTTGCGCTCTTCACTGGCCGGGCTTCCGCGCTGCCAGTCGCCGCCGCCTGTACCTGTCCAAAGGCCCCGAATAGAACATTCGTGAACGATCGGTTCATCGCCTTCGACATGATGACCGACAGGATCAGTCCCGACGATCCGTCGAGCGCGCCGGCGATGATCAGCAGTTTGTTCTGCAGCACGAATCCCATCGCCGCCGCCGACAATCCCGCATACCCATTCAACAGGGAGATCACGGTAGGCATGTCCGCCCCGCCGATCGGAATAATCAGAAGCACACCGAACAGGACCGAGATGCCCACGATCACGGGAAACAGAATTTTTGCTTCCGGATGCAGCACCAGATACACCGCGCTGGTCACGGCCGCACCCATCAGCACGAGGTTGACGAAATTTTGTCCCTTATACGTGATGGGCCGCTGCGGCAGAATCTCCTGCAGCTTTCCTGCCGCCATCAGACTGCCGGTAAAGGTCAAGCCTCCCAGAATGACTTCCATGGAGAGCACCGACATGCCGAATTTCGAACCGTTCTGTGTTCCCAGATAAAATTCAGCGGTGCCCACCAGCGTGACGCACAGCGCGCCGAACGCGTGGCTAAGAGCGGTCCGCTGCGGAACTGCGGTCATCTGCACCATGCCGAGCGGGATGCCGATTCCGCTGCCCAGCACCAGGCCGACGGCAATCCATTTGTAATCGACGATGCCGTGATGCAGCAGCGTGCCGGCTATGGCCAACACCATGCCGATTTCGCCGGCTAAAATCCCGCGGCGGGCGGTGGTGGGTGAACTCATCCACTTCAGCGACAGAATGAACAGCGCGCTGGCGAGCAGATAAATGACTTGGATAACGTACTGGCTTCCGGCGAATTCGTTCATGGCTTACTCAACATGGCTTGCTTTGTCAGATCGTTAGGGATGATTTCCGGCTTCTCACTTGCTGGGACGGCTGCTCTTGAACATTTTCAACATGCGGTCGGTAATAAAAAATCCACCAACCACGTTGCTGGTGGCGGCTACAATGGCAATCACGCCGAGCACGGTCGCGAACTCGCTTTTGCGTTCGCCCACCAGTACGATCGCGCCCACAACCGCGATGGCGTCGAGCGCGTTGGTCAGCGACATCAGTGGCGTGTGCAGCAACGGCGACACATGCCGGATCACTTCAAAGCCGATAAAGCAGGCCAGCATGAAAATGAAAAGAGCGTCGATAAGATTCGATGGCATGAAACCCCCAGTTCTAAATTCCGGCGAAGACCATTGTCATCCTGAGCGGAGTGGCTGCTCGCGGAGCGAGCAACCACGAAGTCGAAGGATCCCTACGACCCTTGGCATCCGTCGAATCCGGGCAAGCTGACATTTTAGAAAGAGCATGAACAGCACGGCAAAGGCCGCGCCCTGACACAAATTCTTTTACTTCGCCGCCAGCGCCGGCAGCTTGAAAAAGTCCCGCACTCTTGCGTTCACAATTTCACCGCCACTCGTCACCATGGTCTCGCGAATAATTTCATCCTGCAGGTTCAGTTGCAGCTTGCCTTCCTTCACCATGTAAACCAGAAACGTAGTCAGATTGCGGGCGTACATCTGGCTGGCATGGTATGGCACGCTGCTCGCCAGATTGATGGCGCCGATGATCGACACGCCGTTGGCCTGCACGGTTTCTCCGACGCGAGTCAGTTCGCAGTTCCCGCCCCGCTCGGCCGCCAGATCCACAATCACCGAGCCTGGGGCCATTCCTTTCACCATGTCCGCGGTGATCAGCACCGGAGATTTTTTGCCAGGAATGACGGCGGCCGTAATCACCACATCGCTTTCGGAGACGACCCGACCCAATAGTTCGCGCTGCCTGGCGTAGAAAGTTTCATCCTGCGCCGTGCCGTAGCCGCGGGCATCTTGCGCATCCTTGGCCTCGATGGGCAACTCGACGAAGCGCCCTCCCAGACTTTGCACCTGCTCTTTTGATGCTGCCCGCATGTCGTAAGCCGAGGCCACCGCGCCCAGTCGCCGCGCCGTGGAAATCGCCTGCAATCCCGCCACACCCGCCCCAATCACAAATACCCGCGCGGGTGTAATCGTTCCCGCGGCGGTCGTCATCATGGGGAAAATTCGGATCGCGATTTCCGCCGCCAGCACCACCGCCTTGTATCCGCAAATCGTTGCCATCGAGGAAAGCGCATCCATGCTTTGCGCCCGCGTCGTGCGCGGCATCAGTTCCACAGAAAACGAAGTGACGCCCGCATTCGCGATCTGCTGCACCACTTCGGCGGAGCCAAACGGCCGCAGAAAGCCAATCAGTGCCTGATCTCGCCGCAGCAGCGGAAGATCGGCCTTGCCGGTCACGTCATTGGACCCGTAGCAAAGCACCTGCGTAATAATGTCTGCGGTAGAAAAAACGGCGGCACGGTCGGGAAGAATTTTCCCGCCCTTCTCGACGTAAAGCGCATCCGGATAGCCCGCCTCCACGCCCGCTCCGGCCTCAACCACTACTTCCAGCCCAGCCTTCGCCAGCGTGGCGATCACCGCCGGCACCAGCGCTACCCTGCGCTCTCCCGGATAACTTTCTTTCGGAACTCCGACAATCAAGCGCTTGTCCTTTCCCAGCGGAAATGATGAGTGGCGTTGCCGACGCCCGTCCCATTGTAGTGGAAGCGGCGTCCAGCGGACTCAAAACAGTATCAGAAAGAATACCTGCTGAAAAGTGATTCCCTATTCAGGACGAACGCATTGAGGCTGGCGAGCCGATTCAGTGGGCACTGAAGCGAAGCTCAACCAGTTGTCGAGTCTCATTGGGCGCAGGAGCGAATTTCCATGCCTTCAGCGCAGCTATTGCGGCGTCGATGAGCACCGGGTTCCCGCCAACCACCGAAACTGATTTCACCGCTCCGGCCGGAGTGATGGTCGCAACCATTCTCACCATGCCGGTGATGCCCACTCTTCGCGCCAAATCCGGATAAACCGGAGCAACTCTGTGGGTGATCTGCCGCTCGACTTCGGGCGGGCCGGACTCTTGCGCCGTGGCCACGGCACACGCGACCAGAGTTCCAGCCAACAAAATTGCGAGCGAGCGCATAGAAAGAGGATCCTGCGACTAGTGTAGGGCGATGGCAGGCGTGATCGAAATTACGAAAGTCATGCGCCGCGCAGCTTAAAGTCCATGGAATTGGCGAAGATCGTCCGGAGTTTTGGCTAGAGGTTCACAGCCTCGATGGCGCCGTTGATTTTGCCTTACGGTTTTGCCGAAGGTCGGGAGCGGAGGTCCGAAGCCGATTTTCTAACCGCATCATGCAGTCGCCGGTTCTGTTCCCGGATGGCGTCCCGGTCCCGTCCGCCGACGTTGTAAAGTCCCATCGAAAATTCCACCACACCGCGGTCGTAGGCCAAAAGCATGTCCAGCATCTCGTCGCGCTCACGGTCGCCAACCGCCGGACTACGCCGTTTCCTGCTGCTTCGCTTGGTCATTCGACGGACTCTTCTGACGGCCCTTCCCCGGCAGCACTGGCCAAAATGCCCCGCGGAAGCTGTCTTCATTGATATTGATATCGAATCCGATCCGGAAATGGAAATTCAAATAATTGATCGACCGTATAAGCGCCGCAGCGTGTTCCCCTGTGCCCCCTGTGGTAAAGATTTTGACTCTGCCACGAGCCCACCTCAGACGCCGAATAACGAATCAGGCGTGATATTCTATGAACACCAGCTGCGTACCGTTGAGCGGAAATTCCCCGCAGTTTCTGAGTGTTGTCGCCCGAAGAAGCTTCCCTGAAGAAGCCCAGAAAAAGAGAAATTACAAATCATGCTTTCAGTCAGTAATGTGTCCATGCGCTACGGCGCCAAAATCTTGTTTGACGAAGTCTCCGTCGCCTTCACGCCGGGGAAGCGCTACGGCCTCACCGGCCCCAACGGCTCCGGCAAAACAACTTTCATGCACCTGCTCAGCGGCGAACTCGATCCGCAAAAAGGCGCCGTCGTCCGTCCCCGCAAAGTCGGCGTCCTGCGTCAGGACCAGTTCGCCTTCGACGCTTTCACCGCCATCGACACCGTCATCATGGGCAACAATCGCCTGTGGGCCGCCATGCAGGAGCGCGACGCCATCTATTCCAAGCACGATATGACCGACGAAGACGGCATGAAGCTTGGCGAACTCGAAGGCATCGTCGGCGAAGAAGACGGCTACACCGCCGAAAGCGATGCCGCCATTCTGCTCGACGGCCTCGATATCCCCGAAGAACTTCACAGCCGCAAGATGAGCGAACTCCAGGGCGGACAGAAAGTCCGCGTGCTCCTCGCCCAAGCCCTGTTCGGCCATCCCCAGGCCTTGCTGCTCGACGAACCCACGAACAATCTCGACTTGGATTCCATCCACTGGCTTCAGGGATTTCTGAATGCCTACGACGGCGTCGTCATCGCCATTTCCCATGACCGCCATTTCCTCAACAGCATTTGCACTCACATCGCCGACATCGACTACGAGACCATCATCATCTACACCGGATCGTACGACGAGATGGTGCTGGCCAAGACCCAGGTCCGCTCGCAGATCGAATCGCAAAACGCACAGCGCGAAAAGAAAATCTCCCAGTTGAACGAATTCATCGCGCGCTTTTCCGCCGGCACGCGCTCCAGCCAGGTGCAGTCCCGCCGCAAGGAAGTCGAGCGCCTGCAGGTCACCGAGCTCGCCAAATCCAACATCGCCCGCCCCTACATCAAGTTCGAGCAGAAGCGTCCCTCAGGCAAGCACATTCTCGAAATCGAACATCTCGCCAAAGCCTACGGAGATAAGCAGGTCATTCGCGACTTCACCGCCAGCATCACCCGCGGCGAGCGCATCGCCTTGATGGGCCGCAACGGGGCAGGGAAGACCACGCTGGTGAACGCTCTGCTCGCCAATTCGCCAACCACGCCCGAAGCCGAACTGCGCAAGACCAGCGGCTACGAAGGCGCCTTTGTCGATTCCGGCAAAGTCCTTTGGGGACACGAAGCCTCAATCGGATTCTTTGCCCAGGACCATCGCAGCCTCATCGAAGCCGGCACTACCGCGATGGAATGGCTGCATCAGTGGAATCCCGCCGCCGTTAGCGAAGAAATCCGCGGCCTGCTTGGCCAGATGCTTTTCCAGCGCGACGAAGCCACCAAATCGACCGACGTTCTTTCTGGAGGCGAGGCCGCGCGTCTGCTCTTCTGCAAACTCATGCTGCAGAAGCCCAACGTGCTCGTCCTCGACGAACCCACGAACCACCTCGATCTGGAAGCCATCAACGCGCTGAACATCTCGCTTCAGCGCTATCAGGGCACGGTCTTCCTGGTAACTCACGATCACGACTTGATCGACGAAGTCGCCACCCGCATCTGGCACTTCGAAAGCGACCACAAGATCACGGATTTCAAGGGCACCTACGAGGAGTACCAGGCGGCGGTGACGGTGTAAGCAGAGCAGCAAATAGCCATTGGCAACTAGCGGGTCAAAAGTCAGCCGCCCGCCATCTGCCAATCGCTAACTGCTAACTGCTATTTCGCCAATTGCACCATTTTCGTTGCATGTAAATCATCCAGGTTCTCCTCTGATTTCCACAGCCCTTTGCTGTTGCGTTTCGAGCCGTAAGTTGCGGATAATGTCCCGTAACATTCTCGCGCCCCGAAATCGCGAGAGGTTGCGACACAGTCGTGTATAGTCGAGCCGATTTACTTAGGATTCTTCACCTCACGCCGCGCCAGTTGCTGAACTGGGAGCGCGCCGGTCTCATTGTTGCCGCGCTCGACTATTCTTTTTCCGACCTGCTCAAGATCAAGAAGGTTCGCGACCTCTGCGCCATGAAGGTGCGCCCCGCGGTCATCCGCGAGTCGCTTGAAGCCATGCAGCAGCAGGCTTCCGGCATGACCAATCCTCTGCTCGATGCCGGCGTTTCCTCCACCAACAAGCATCGGGTCGCCTTCCGCCACGAGGGCCGCCTGTTCGAGCCCATTGCCGGACAGTTTGTGATGGATTTCGCCAGTCGCGAAAAAGTCCTGACCAGCACTCCGATTCCCACTCCCGAGCCCGGCCAGCAGGAAAGCGAAGCGGCCGAATGGTTCGCCCGCGGCATCGCTCTCGAAGAGGATCCCGCGACCCAGACCGAAGCCCTCGCGGCCTATCAGAAAGTTCTCGAGTTTGAGGCGGCCCACGCAGCCGCCCACATCAACCTGGGCACGCTCTACTACAACCGCCAGGATTTCACCCTCGCCGAAAAACACTATCGCGCCGCCCTGCAATCGGACCCGCGATACGCACTCGCCTACTTCGACCTGGGCAACGTGCTCGACGAGACCGGTCGCGTGCAGGAAGCCATCCAGACCTACAAGATGGCCATCCAACTCGCCCCCACTTACGCCGATGCGCACTACAACCTGGCGCTCGCCTACGAAAAAATTCGCGAGCCGCGCAAAGCCCTCAAACACTGGCAATCTTACGTCCGGCTCGACACCACCGGCCCCTGGTCGGTGCACGCCCGCAATCAGATCCAGCGCATCCTGCAGGCGGACACGCTGAAGCTGGTACACTCTCGCCGCAGCTAGTGGCGTCCATGTGGGGACAGCCGCCCTCGGCTGTCCAGTCGAGCGTAGCTCGACCCGAGGCAGCATACGGCGACGGCAGGCGGGCTGAACGCCTCACAACTCTACCGCCGCTTGATATCACTTCTTCTTTTCATCCGCCGGCGGATGCGCATACGGAGTGTGGAAGTCTTTTTGAACCACGGGTGCACTCCTGTCGTCCCCCGGCTCGCGGACCGCGGGCAGAATGTAATTTGGAACGTAGTCCTGTTGAATCTGCAGGGCGACCCTGTCCGCGTAGTTTCCGGCGTAAGTAGCGATCACTAGATCAAGATCCGGAACGACCATAACGAGTTGGCCGCCATTGCCACCTGCGAAGAAGGCGCGCACGGTTCGGATTCTTGTACGGGTAACTGATGCTCCACCACAGGTACCCGTACTGAATCTTATTCAAGTCGTGCAACGGTGAGGACGCACGGGCCACGAAATCGCTACCGAGTATCCTCCGGCCCTGCCACATCCCGCCATTCAGCATGAGCTGACCAAGCTTCATATAGTCCCGCGGCAAAATTTGTATGCTGCCCCCGCCATAAGGATTTCCCGCTGGATCCAGATACCAGGCGTACTGGCCCCACTGCATCGGGCCGCCGAGCAGGCGATCGAAAGTATCCATTACAGGCTCGCCGGTGGCGCGGCCCACGATTCCAAGAGCCAGGTTCGGCATCATGCTGCAGTAGACTGAAGTCTCGTCGGGTGCAGTTGCCATGGGTACGTTCAGTGAATAGTGAACGTAGTCCGGATCGTCCGTCTGATCGAGTATGGTTTCTTCGTTACCGGGCGCGTCAGGATCGGCGTCATTGCAGTAAAACCCGGCCCGCATCATGAGCAGGTGCTCCAATGTCATCTCCTGCTTTCGTGGATCCAATCCTGCCGGAAACTTGCCACCGTTCATGATTTCGTAGACCGGGGTCGACAGCTTGAGAGGTGCGCCAGCCTGGATCACGGCACCTACCATCGTGGCCGTCAAACTCTTTCCTGCGGAACGCGTATCGTGCAGTTTGTCGCGATGCTCCCCGTGGAAGTACTCCTCCAGCACCAGCTTGCCGTGCCGGGCGACTAGAAGGCCCTCCAGTTCCGGGGTGTGCACAGACTCCATCGGCATGTCGATCATCATCTGGATGAACTTCTCGATACCAGCGCGATCGATGCCAACTTCTTCCATCGTTGAAGTGGGCCAGCCATCGTTGCGAGACAGAGGGCGTTGGTAAACGTAGCGACCGGGGTTTCTGCCTCGCGGATAGAATCCGCTTTGTTCATCCTCGTCGCGCCTGAAGTCGTAGGTGCCGCCCCGGTTTGGAAAGAACACGGACAGAATATTGTTCTCCCGGTCGTAGACACCGCTCAACACAGTGCCCTGAACACCGCGGCGCTTGCCAATCAACTTCACATCATTGCCTTCGCGGACGAGGTGATCCACGTCAAAAGAGGTGCCAATGTTGCGCTCGGGATTGCGCAAAAAGGCGCCCACAGTGCCATCCGGCAGCTTCTGCACCATCAGGTAGAGCGTGAAATCGTCATCCCGTGTCACTATCTTCCCACGCCAACAGTTCGCTCCATCGGCTTTGAGCACGATCGGACTGGCGTATCTGGCGCCATGGATCACCGATATGGGAGTAGTCCAATGTCCGGCGATGTTGCCGTCAGCCTTCTTTAGCCTGCCGGTGAATGAGCCCTGATCGTTCTGGAGGGCGAAGCTCAACTCCGAACCTTCGGCTTTAATTGGAAACCTGCGTCCGATAAAATCCGCGGTCCAGCCATTTGACTCCCTCCGAATGACCAGCGGCCCACGGGCATCGGGACCATATCGCCGCTTGGCCTTCCACAGACCAACAAACTCCTCCGCCGACGTGGATGCCGTCTTCGCCAGGGGCGAACTTTGAGTTGCCGCCGGGTCTTGGCCGAAGAGCGACATTGCACAGGCCACGACTAAGGCCGGCGTCAAACTTCTTGTTGCAATCCGCTTCCAATACATGGAACCTCCTCGGAGATCGTGAGATCCTCACCAGGGATTACGATCTCCGACGCACCTCCGGTTCCCCATACCGCAACATTTATTTTGAGCGGCACATCTAATGCGTGGGGAGCAGGAAGCAGAATGCCCCTCGGTCTTGCCCGTCTCCGCCTGTTCCTCGCTCGAAGTGCTAGAATTGCGGGTTCGCCATTCCTCCTTCTGAAGGTTCTTATATGCCCGAAACCACGCTGCAAGCGCCACCCACGCCCCTGACCACCCTTACCGACGATGAAATCCTCTTCCGCGACAACATTCGCCAGTTCGCCGACGAGCGAATCCGTCCTCACGTCAAAGAGATGGACGAAAAGGGCATCTTCAACAAAGATCTCATCCACGAATTTTTCCAGCTCGGCATCATGGGCATCGAAATTCCCGAGCAATACGGAGGCAGCGGCGCCAAGTTCTTTGAAGCCATTCTCGCTGTCGAAGAACTCTCTCGCGTCAACGCATCCGCCGGCGTAGTCGTCGACGTGCAAAATACTCTGGTCAACAACGCGCTGCTGCGCTGGGGCAGTGCTGAACAAAAGAAGCGCTTCCTGCCGAAGATGGCCGCCGACACCTGCGGCGCCTACGCCCTCAGCGAGGCCGGTTCCGGCTCCGACGCCTTCGCCCTGCAGACCAAGGCCGAACTCAAAGGCAGCGACTACGTGCTCAACGGCCGCAAGCTGTGGATCACCAACGGCAAAGAAGCCGGACTCTTCGTTCTGTTCGCTACCCT
Source organism: uncultured Acidobacteriaceae bacterium (assembly GCA_963715875.1). Classification (GTDB taxonomy): domain Bacteria; phylum Acidobacteriota; class Terriglobia; order Terriglobales; family Acidobacteriaceae; genus Sulfotelmatobacter. The sequence goes on from OY970281.1 coordinate 1,569,512, forward strand.
CGACCCGGCCGCCGGATACAAAGGCATCACCGCCTTCCTCGTCGAAAAAGATTGCCCAGGATTCACCGTCGGTAAGAAAGAAGACAAACTCGGCATCCGCGCCTCCTCCACCTGCGAACTGATTCTCGAAGATTGTCGCGTTTCCAAAGACAACGTGATCGGGGAACCCGGCAAAGGCTACAAGATCGCCATCGAAACTTTGAACGAAGGCCGCATCGGCATCGGAGCGCAGATGATCGGCGTCGCCCGCGGCGCCTGGGAATTCGCCGCCAAATACGCTCAGGAGCGCAAGCAGTTCGGCAAAGCCATCGCCGATTTCCAGGGCATCCAGTTTCAGATCGCGCAGATGGCCACCGAGATCGAAGCTGCGCGCCTCATGGTCTACAACGCCGCCCGCATGAAAGACGCCGGGGTGAACTTCGTCAAAGAAGCCGCCATGACCAAGCTCTTTGCTTCCCAGGTCGCCGAGCGCGTCACCTCTCTCGCCATCGAAATCTACGGCGGATACGGCTTCACCAAAGATTATCCCGTAGAGAAATTCTGGCGCGACGCCAAGATCGGCAAGATCTACGAAGGCACCTCGAACATGCAGTTGGCCACAATCGCGAAACTAGTGATGGGAAAGTAAGCCGGAATATAGTGAGCCGGAACATCGGGACCGAGATTTCCTCTGAGTAATGAGCGTTGGCCTTTTGAGTAATGAGTGTTGGCTTTTGGGCGGCGCAGCGCTTTCAGCGCTGCGATTCAGGCAGTTCAGTTGAGCGGATTTATCCGCCGAGGTACCTCTGGGGCTAAAGCCCAAATCACAAACAGCCCTAACGCAGCGCTGAAAGCGCTGCGCCACCCAAAGGCAAAACCCCCTTGGGCTTGCCTGGAACCTAAAACCCAAAACCTAGAGCCCAAGACCCAAAACCTAAAACCCAAAACCCAAGACCCAAAACCTAAAACCCAAAACCTAAAACCCAAAACCTAAAACCCAAAACCTCACACCCTCGCCCCAAAACCCGCGCCAGACACGCATCTCCGCGCCTGATCCAATCATTCAAACGCAGTCCACGTTGCTCAATATGTGCATTCAGTTGCACTTAGAAACCCCTGGCGATCCCGCCCGACGCCATGTAACTCGCATCAATCCAATAGCTTGCAACCCCCTCCAGCATTGGCTGAAGGACTGCATTCTCTCTCTATACCTGCCCCTCATGGGACAGGCCGGGGTGCCACTTGACTCTCTCGTACGGCTGCACAGCGGTGATGCCGGTCGCGGTTCCAAAGAAGAAGCGGAGCCTGCTCCCTTTGCTCACGATTCTGTTCCTGTTTTCCTACGCGCTGATGACCTTGCTCATCATTCAACAGGGTTCGGTCATTCAATCGCAGCGCAACCTGATCAAAGTTCTCATGCGCGATAGCACGGAACTCTGGTCGGCGAAAGGAAAGGCCATCGGCGATCGCCAGGCAGCCAAAATGCAGGGACAAAGCGGCGCCCAAGCGCCGGCCGCCAACACTCCGGCAACGCAAGCTCCGTCCACTCAGGCTCCGTCAAACCAAGCTCCGTCGAAAGATGCGCCGCAAAGTCATTCGCCAAGCCATGCCGACAAAATCGCCAAGCCCGGCCCGCAGCTTCCACCCGCTCCGGCTTCTGACTTGGTTGATCGCCGTCGCGCGCTGACCACGATTTAAGTGAACTGGTAGGTATCCCCCGGATGTGTTTTACAAAAACGCGTTGAGGGATCAAACATCCATGAAGGTTCTGACCCTAGCCTTGTTACTCAGTTTCACGATGGCCAAGCCCGCGCAGCCCGTGCGACGTCCAGTCGGCCAGGTCGAGCACCACTCCAAAGGTGGACGCTGGTACTTCGCTGCCTCCGGCCACGCCGTCTACTGCTATGGCCCGGTCATGACCCTGCCCGCCGCCAATGGCGACCTGCAACACGTAGCCACTCTCTGCCGCGACGGCCAAACCGTAGTCCCGCTAAAAGACTAGGCCACTCTCCTAAATACAAAGATTGTCATTCCGAGCAAGCGTCCTTTGCGCGGCGAGGAATCTGTGCGAGCCGCGCGAAGCGTCGCGTTCTTTGCGACGCAATAATCGCGCGTTTGGCTCGCTTCCTCTGCGGAACTCCCCTGTACACTGAACCAATGCCCGAACTCCCCGAAGTTGAAACCATTGCCCGCGGCTTGGCGAAACGCGTCACCGGCGACGTCGTCGAATCCGTCTGGCTGGGACAAAAGCCCGAGCCGCTCAAATCCCCCGCCCGCGAAATCGCCGCCACACTGGAGCACTCCCGCATAGCCGCAGTCCGCCGCATGGGCAAACACATAGTCTTCGACCTCGAACCGAACAATGTGGCGCATGCCAATGTGGCGCGGGCGCCCTCGCCCGCGAAAACCGGGAATCTCCGTGGAAGAGCGGCCCTTCAGGGCCGCGTAAGCCCCGCGAAAGACAAAGGGGCTTTAGCCCCCGCCCAATGGATCGTCCACCTGGGCATGACCGGACGCCTGCAACTCTGCGAACCCCAGTCCGAAATCCTCAACCACACTCATGCCATCCTGAAGCTGGCCTCGGGCAGGGAACTGCGCTTCGTCAACCCCCGCCGCTTCGGACGCCTCAGCGTGTCCTCCGCCTTCGACGCCGCCGGCATCGAGCCGCTCGAAGCCGATCCCGACCACTTCCTGCCGCTCTTCCGCGGCCGCAAGACTCCCATCAAGAGCGCTTTGCTGAACCAGAAACTTCTTCGCGGCGTCGGCAACATCTACGCCGACGAATCTCTCTTCCGCGCCGGAATCCGCCCCCGCCGCCGCGTCTCCACCATCCCTCGCGATCAACTCGCCAAACTCCTCGCCGCCGTCAAAGAAGTTCTCAAGGAAGCGATCGCCCTCGGTGGCTCCTCCATCTCCGACTACGTCGATGCCGACGGCGAAGCAGGATTCTTCCAACTCCAGCACCGCGTCTACGCCCGCGAAGGTGAGCCATGCCTGGTCTGCAAGACTCCCATCAAACGCATAGTAATCGCCGGCCGCAGCAGCCACTACTGCCCCCAATGCCAGAAATAAGCCCTGTCATCCTGAGCGAAGATTGTGCTTCGCGAACGCGAAGCACAATCGCAGTCGAAGGATCCCTATCACCGAACACTGCCGCCTGCTTCGCGAGAGATTTCCACGTTGATGCGAGATTGCTAATCACCGATCAGCCATGAGCGCTCTCCCGTAAAAATCTGCTAACCTTCTGCCCATGCCCGACTTTTCCATCGGCGTCAACCTCGGAGGCACCAACCTCCGCATCGCCGCCGTCACCACCACCGGCGACCTCCTCGAAAAAATCACCCTCGGCACCAAAGTCGCTCTCGGACGCGACCACGTCATCACCGAAATGTGCGACGCCATTCAGCGCCTCTCTGCCCAATACAAAGCCTCCGGCAAACTTCTCGGCGCAGGCATCGGCGTCCCCGGCATCATCGACATGCCCACTGGAATGCTGCGCAAGTCCGCCAACCTTCCCGGATGGGAAGACTACCCGGTTCGCGCCGAAATCGAGCGCCGCCTCAACGCCCGCGTCGTCCTCGAAAACGACGCCAACGTAGCCGCGCTCGGCGAACAGTGGCTGGGCGCTGCTCGCGGCGTCCCCAACATGGCGGTGGTCACACTCGGCACCGGCATCGGCGGCGGCATCGTCCTCAACGGAAAAATCTGGCACGGCATGAACGGCATGGCCGGAGAATTCGGCCACGTCACCATCGAGCCCGAAGGCCAGACCTGCCCCTGCGGCAATCGCGGATGCGCCGAGCGCTACGCCTCCGCCACCGCCATCATGCGCATGGCCCGCGAAGCCATCGCGAAGGGCGATGCGCCCGAGTTGGCCCATGCCGCCTCTTCCGACCCCGAGTTCGGCGCCAAGTCCATCTACAATCTCGCCGTCCAGGGCAACGAACACGCCCGCCGCATCTTCCGCAGCTTCGGACACTCCCTCGGCATTCTCCTCGCCGGCCTGGTCAACGTCCTGAATCTGGATATGTTTGTAATCGGCGGCGGCGTTTCCAGCGCCTGGGACGCCTTTGCCCCCACCATGTTCGAAGAAATCCGCGAGCGCTCGATCGTCTACGCAGCAACCGCCCCAGCAAATCCGACGACGAATATGTGGGGACAGCCGCCCTCGGCAGTCCCCGAGCGCAGTTCAGCACCAGGCGCCGCAGCAAGCATCGAAGGCAAAACCATCATCACCCCCGCACAACTAGGCAGCGACGCCGGATTGTACGGAGCCGCAAAAGCCGGACAACCAGCCAGCTAGAAACATCCCCTATCCCTCTGTCATCCCGAGCAAGCGGGAGCGACAGCGACCGCGCCGTCGAGGGATCTCTATATGTCGCACGAAATTCGATGAGACAACGAAGAGGAATCCGAGCTACCCCACGGACCTCGTAGCCAGTCCAACCCTTTTCACCGCCTGCAGCAAAGCCTGATTCTGCTCTGGCGTCCCAATCGTCACGCGAATACAATTCGGCGCACCCCAGGCCCCTAGCGGCTTCACCGCAACATCCTCCACCTGCAAGCGGTTCGCAAACCCAGCACCACTCTCTCCCACATCGCAGTACAGGAAATTCGCCGCCGTCGGTGCCACGCGATATCCCAACCCAGTCAATCCCTGGCTTAGCACGCGCGCCTGCAAGAAGTTATTTTCCACCACGCGCTGAACGTGCTCGGTATCGTGGATCGCCGCCACCGCCGCCGCTTGCGCCACTGACGATACCGAAAAAGTATGCCGCATGCGCGCGCAATATCCCAGCAATTCTGCCGGACCCAATCCGTACCCCACTCGCAGTCCGGCAAGCCCATGCGCCTTCGAAAACGTTCGCAGCACCACCACGCTCGCGCCCTGCCGCACATACTCCAGCGAGTTCGAATAAATTACTCGCTGCCGCGCCGCGAAGTACAGCCCAAATTCGTAATAAGCCTCGTCCAGAACCAGCACCACGTGACCGGGAAGCTTCGCCTGAAAACGCTCCACCGCCGCCGCTTCCAGCATGGCGCCCGTAGGATTGTTGGGATTCGCCAGAAACACAATGCGCGTGTTCGCATCGATCACCGCGAGAATCCGATCCAGGTCGAATCCGTGGTCGCGCATCGGAACTTCGATCAGCCGCGCTCCAGCAGCCTGCGCCGCCATCGAATACACAATGAATGAACGCTCGCTGGTCACCGCATTCAGCCCCGGCCCCAGCATCGTCTGGCAGAGAAAGCCCAGCAGCGCCGTTGACCCCGCCGTGATCAGCACCTGCTCGGGTTGAACCTGGTGATACTCGGCCAGTTTCGCGCGCAGCGGGCTGCAGTCGTCGTCCGGATAAAGATTCGCCCCGCCCACCGCCCCGCGCATGGCGTCGATGGCCCGCGCCGATGGCCCAAACGGATTTTCATTGGAATCGAGTTTGATCAGCAGCGGCCGGGGTTGCTGCGCCGCCGGCGGGCTCTTGAAAGGACTGGTCGCGCCCAGATTGCGGGCAGGCTTGGAAACAATATCGAAGAAGCGGCTCATGCGTGCCGCTCATCATGCCACGGAATGCTTTGTGGATGCCACCGGTTTGTTGCACGCCGTTCTCAGCCGATCGATTTCCTGCAACGTCAACGAACGAAATTTCCCCGGCGGCACATCCAGCGTCAGCGGCCCGTAGCGCACCCGCTTGATCTTCTCCACGTGGTGCCCGACTTTTTCGAACATCCGCCGGATCTCGCGATTCCGCCCCTCAATCAACGTCACTTCATACCAGGGATTGTTGGCGTCCTTCACCAGTCGGATCCCCGCCGGCGCAGTCCGCACCCGCCGCCCATCCTCGGTCGCGATCGAAACTCCGCCGCGCAATTTGTCCAGCGCGTCCTTCGTCGGCACTCCCGCCACTTTTACCACATAAGTTTTCGGAACTTGCGACGCGGCCTTCATCAACTTATTCGCCAGACCGCCATCGTTGGTCAAAAGCAGCAGGCCCTCGCTGGCGTAATCCAACCGCCCCACCGGATACACCCGCTTCTTGACGCCGTGTATCAACTGCATCACCGTTGGCCGGTTTTCCGGATCGCTCACCGTAGTCACATAACCCTTGGGTTTGTTGAGAAGGAGGTAAACATGCATCTGCGCACCCTGCAGCAACTTTCCATCCACGCGAATGTGATCGACATCCGCATCGGCCTTGGTGCCCAACTCGGTAACCACCGCGCCATTCACTTTGACGTGGCCTGCGCTGATCAATTCTTCAGCCTTGCGCCGGGAAGCAATCCCAGCCGCGGCAATTATTTTTTGCAATCGTTCAGCGGGCATGTGTTGGAAGTTCCACCTTCAAGGTAAGCCAAACTTTTCAGCCAACGTCGATTCGTATCAGGGCATGCCTTCAGGCATGCCGTCGAGTCCCACGCGAGGAACGCGCCTTTAGGCGCTGGAACCCCGCCCCGATCTACGCCGATTCTTTCTGCTCCACCGGCTCGGCAGCATCCTCCGCCGGAGAAGCTTCCTCCACGGGCAACTGGCCGCTTGCCGACGACGGCTGCTCCAGCAACGGCTCCAACTCCCCTTGAAACGACGCCGCCACCAGCTTCTCGAACTCCTCCATGCTCGGCAACTCGCCGACATCCTTCAATCCAAACCGCATCAGGAATTCTTTCGTCGTCTTATAAAGGATCGGCCGCCCGATCACCTGCTTGCGCCCCGCAGTCGTAATCAATTTGCGATCGAGCAAAGTCGCAATCACCCCGCCCGAATCCACGCCGCGTATCTCGCTGATCTCCGGCACCGTGGCCGGCTGCTTGTAGGCGATCACGGCCAGCGTCTCCAGAGCCGGCAGCGACAGCCGCACCGGCGGCTTCAGGCTCTTGGCAAAACTGCGCACCATTTCGTGCTGCTCTGGCTTGGTCAACATGCGATATCCACCGGCGACCTGGCGAATCTCGATGCCGTGGTCCGGCCCGCCGTATTCGGCGACCAATTCTTCCAGCGACGAGCGCACGCGCGATTTCACCTCCGCATCGTCCGCCGCCCCGGCCGCAACCACGCTTTCCTTGACGAGCGCCGTGATCTGTTCCAGCGTAATCGGCGTCTCCGCCGCATAAATAATGGCTTCGAGTTGAGCTTTTAAACTCATAAGAAAGTTGCCAGTACCTAGTACCGAGTAAATTCAAACCGAACTGAAAGACGAAAATCCGACCATCAACGAAACTTGCAATTGCCTACGCCACGTCAAACCAGAGCCGATTTTACTGGCAACTGGGTACTGAGTACTGGCAACTGCTTTACCTCCAGTCGTCTCTCACCGCCGCCTGCTCCGCCATGACGGCATCAAAACCAACATGCTTGCGCACCGCGATCTCGCCGAACATCTCTTCCTGCCGCACCTGAATCGCCTGCAGGCGCACCATTTCGAGCAGCGCCAGAAACATGCACACCAGCGCCTGCCGCGACGGCACTCTCATCAAAAGCTGCTTCAGTCGGATCGGCCTCGATTCCAGCGCCAGCCTCCGCCGCAGATAATCGATCATCTGCCCCACGGTCACCGTCTCTTCATCGACGTTGAGCACGGGACGCGTGCGCACTCGCTCCAGCACTTGCTGAAACGTCTTCACCAGGTCGATCACATCGGTCGCAAATTCCGGCTCGGTGCCCTCGGCGTCGATAAACTCTTTCAGAGCCGGATTGCTCAGAACCGCGTCTTCAATCTGCTGCTTCTGCAAAAGCATCTGCGCCGCCGACTTGAACTTCTCATGCTCGAGCAGCCGGTTCACCAGCTCCGTTCGCGGATCTTCCAACTCCTCCGCTTTCGCCGACGGATCGCGCGGCAACAGCATCTTCGACTTGATGTGAATCAGCACCGCCGCCATATAAATAAAGTCCGCCGCCACATTCACGTCCAGCTCTTTGATCTTCTCCACATATGCCAGATACTGCGCCGTGATGCGCGCAATCGGGATGTCGTAGATGTCGATATCCTGCTTGCGAATCAGGTCGAGCAGCAAATCCAGCGGCCCTTCATAGACGTTGGTCACCGAAACCGCAAACGGCGAATCGCTCTCTTCTGTTTCGCGCGCGGATTTCTCACGCGCGGCACCAGGAGCCACCAGCGCCGGAGTGAGGATCTCCGCCGCTTCCGCCCGCACGACATTTTCCTTCATGCTACCCATTTTTCCCCACCGGCGACTCATACCTGAGCGACATCCCCATCGCCGCGCGCACGTCTTCCATGGTCTTCGCCGCTGCCTGGCTCGCCCGCTTCGTGCCCGCCTCAAGAATATCCCAAGCCAGCCGCGGATTCTCCTCGAATTTCTTGCGCCGCTCCTGCATCGGAACCAGCAATTGCACCAGCGCATCTGCCGCCCAGTTCTTGCACTCGATGCACCCAATCCCGGCCGACCGGCAGCCGGCGTTCACCTTCGCCATCGTTTCCTTGCCGCTGAAAATCTTATGCAGATCGCCCACCGGACAAACATCCGGATTCCCCGGATCGCTGCGCCTTACCCGCGCCGGATCGGTCACCATCGTCTTCAACTTTTGCCGCACCACCGGCTCCGGATCGGTCAGCATCACTGTATTCCCATACGACTTCGACATCTTCCGCCCATCCGTCCCCGGCAACTTGGGTGCGACCGTGAGCAGAGATTTCGGCTCCGGAAAAACCTCGCCATACAATCCGTTGAACCGCCGCGCAATCTCCCGCGTTAGTTCCACGTGCGCGACTTGATCCTCGCCCACCGGAACCACATCCGCCTTGTACACCAGAATGTCTGCCGCCTGCAGCACGGGATATCCCAGAAATCCGTATGTCCCCAGGTCTTTGTCCTTGATATTCTCCCGCTGCTCCTTATACGTCGGAACCCGCTCCAGCCAGCCCAATGGCGTGATCATCGAAAACAGCAGATGCAATTCCGCGTGCGCCGGAACATGCGACTGGATAAAAATCACTGACTTCTCCGGATCGAGTCCCGCCGCCAGCCAATCCAGCGCCACTTCCAGCGAATTCTCCTTCACCTTCGAGGTGTCGGCGTAATCGGTGGTCAGCGCATGCCAGTCCGCCACCATGAAAAAACATTCGTACTCATCCTGCATGCGCACCCAGTTATCGAGCGCGCCCACATAATTGCCGAGGTGCAGTTTTCCAGTCGAACGCATGCCGCTAAGCACGCGCTTCCGTGATTTGTTCGTAAATGTCATCGGCTCTTGATCGGTTCCTGACAAGGCAAAACGGCACTGCGGTATCCAATTAAAGATAGCAGCATCATGCGAGGGTATTGTCGATACTACCATGCGCCGCGCCAGTAGCGCCGCCATCCCGGCGGCTGTCCAGCGGGCGTCCTCGCCCGCTGCGTGTCGATCTCAACATTGGTCGCCTTTTATTCCGCACGCATGCTTTATAATTCGCGCTCAACTCGCCCGCGCAACCAATGTCACATCTCGCCCGCAAACTCCGCCTCACCGACTACTTCACCCTGGCCTGGGGAACCATGGTCGGCGTCGGCTGGCTCGTCGTCATGGACGACTGGCTCCTCCGCGGTGGCGCTCTCGGCGCTCTCCTTGGTTTTGCGATCGGCGGTGCACTCTTATTCCCCATCGGCTGGGTCTATGGCCGCCTCGTCGCCGCCATCCCCGACGCCGCCGGCGAAATCGCCTACACCGCTGCCGCTTTCTCCCGTCCCGTAAGCTTCTCCACCGGATGGATCATGATGCTGTCGTACTTCATCGTCTGTCCCTGGGAGGCCGTCGCCATTGGCCGCATCGCCGGCTACATCATTCCGTCACTCGATTCGCTCGAACTCTACCGCATCGCCGGACGCCCCGTCTATCTTCCGCATCTCCTGATCGGCCTCGGCCTCACCGCATTACTCACCGTGCTGAACTATCGCGGCATTCGCCTCAGCGCAACTTTTCAGAACTGGACCTCCTTCGCCACCATCGCCCTCTTCATAGTGTTTGTCGCGGTCGGCGCGGTCCGGGGATCGCCGCAAAACTTTCCACCCCTTTTCACCCATGCCCCGCTGGTTTCGTTTTTGCTGGTGGTTCAAATCGTCCCCTATTTCATGTCGGGGTTCGAAGCCGTTAGCAAGGCCACGGAAGAATCGACTCCCGAGTTCCGCACCCCGGGATTTCACCGAGCCATGTGGATGGCCATTCTCGTCGGCATTCTTTTCTACACCGTCATCATCGCCGCCGTTGCATTCGTTGCTCCCTGGCACCAGTTGACCGGCGAAAAATTCATGACTGCGGTAGCTTTCCAGCGCGCCGTCGGCTCGCGCTGGATTGTCAACATCATCCTGGCAGCTGCCTTACTGTCGCTCATCAAATGCTTCAACGGAAATTTCGTTGCAGCGAGCCGCTTAGTCTTCGCTCTGGGTCGCCGCGGCCTCATCGACGAGCGCGCCGGACGAATCCACGCTCAACACCAGACCCCTTCGGTCGCGGTTCTCTGCATAGGAATTGCCACCGCCGCCTGTATGCTCCTCGGAGATGCGATCCTGGTGCCGGTGACCGACGTCGGCTCGGTCGCCTGTGCCATCGGATGGGCGGCGGCCTGCGCCGCCTACCTTGCCATGGGCCGCTCCGGAACCCTGCCAGGCCAGTCGAAAGTGTCGGCAAGAGAATGGATAGTAGCATGCGTCGCATTCCTAGTGGCTGCCGCCATGGTACTGATGAAAGTAGTTCCCGCAATCCCCGGCCATTTCACCACGTACGAATGGCTCGCTCTCACAGTCTGGATCGCCTTAGGCGCGATCTCGCACAGACGAAAAAAAGCCACGCCACCCTAACCTCTTCTCCGCACTCTCCGCGGCAGTCCTCCGCGCTCTCCGCGTTAAGGTTTCAAAGCGTTGAGACCGAGAGGAAAATAGTACAGACAAAGAAGGAGCCAATTCGATGAACCGTGGAATCAAAGTCCGTCTAGTTTGTATCGCACTGATCGCGGCCACTTCGTCATTAATGGCCCAAACGCCCAACCCATCCTTCGACATAGTGATCACCAATGGCCACATCATCGACGGCACGGGCTCACCTTGGTACTCCGGCGACATCGGCATCCGCGACGGAAAAGTGGCGGCCATCGGCAATCTGAATTCCGCCCCGCGCCAGCGCACCATCGACGCCGCCGGAAAAGTCGTCGCCCCCGGCTTCATCGACATGCTCGGCCAGTCCGAACTTCCCATACTCGTCGAGCCGCGCCTGCCTTCAAAAATCTTCCAGGGCATCACCACCGAGATCACCGGCGAAGGCACCTCCGTCGCGCCCCTCAACGACGCTATCATTCAATCCGATCGCACCACTTACGATCACTATCACCTCAATCCCGACTGGCGCACTTTCCGCCAGTACTTCGCGCGCCTCGAAAAGCAAGGCATGGGCATCAATCTCGCCAGCTATGTCGGAGCCACGCAAGTCCGCCGCATGGTTCTCGGGGATGACAACAAACAACCCAGCCCCGAGCAACTCGAACAAATGAAGACCCTGGTGCGCGATGCCATGAAAGACGGCGCTGTCGGCGTTTCCACCGCGCTCGAATACGCTCCCGCGCCCTACGCCAAAACCGACGAACTCATCGCCCTTGCCGCCGAAGGCGGAAAATTCGGCGGCATTTATTCCACCCACATGCGCGATGAAAGCAACGCCGTCCTCGATGCCATCGATGAAGCCCTGCGCATCGGCCGCGATGCTCACGTTCCCGTGGAAATCTGGCACCTCAAAGTCGCCGGCAAAAAGAACTGGGGACGCATGCCCGAAGTCGTCGCCAAAATCAACGCAGCCCGCGCCGCCGGCGCCGACGTCACCGCCGATACCTATGCCTACACCGCATGGTTCAACGATTTCTCCGCCTTCGTTCCTCCTTGGGCGCACGATGGCGGCAGCGCGAAACTTGTCGAACGCCTGAAAGATCCCGCGACCCGCGAGCGCATCCGCAAAGATCTGCTCACGCCCTCCAACGATTGGGACAACGAATGGCAAGAAATTCCCGGCCCCGAAGCGGTCATGATCGGCGTCGTGGAGAATCCCAAATTGCTTCCTCTGCAGGGCAAGCGCCTCTCCGAAATCGCCAAACTTTGGAACAAAGACCCGATGGATGCGCTCTTCGACTTTCTCATCGAAGATCCCAGCTCCAGCGTCGCCGTCTTCGGTATGTCTCAACCCGATGTCACGCTCGCCGTGCAGCAGCCCTGGGTCGCCTTCGACAACGATTCCTCCGGAACCTCGCCCGAGGGCATTCTCGGCCAGGAGCACCCCCATCCCCGCGCCTACGGAACTTTTCCCCGCATCCTCCGCAAATATGTTCGCGAAGACAAAGTCATCACTCTCGAAGATGCCATCCGCAAAATGTCCGCGCTTCCCGCTCAGCGCCTACGCCTCACCGATCGCGGTGTTCTCAAAGCTGGCATGTGGGCCGACGTAGTCATCTTCGATCCCGCAACCATCCGCGACCTTGCAACCTTCGACAATCCCAATCAACTTTCTGAAGGAATGGATTTTGTTCTGGTCAACGGCACGCCGGTAATCGATCACGGAAAAATGACCGGAGCACTACCGGGAAAAGTCCTCCGCGGCCCAGGCTACGTGCAATAACAAGTTCCCTCTGGAATCTTGTCGTAACCGGATTTTTTGTTTTGGAAGCGGATCGCATGACCGACGCCAGGTCGCGGAACGCGAGCGCGCATGACCAGACCCGAGCCGCGAAGCGGCGCAAGAATGCAGCCCACAGCGCAAGCTGTGGGTGGTCACGAGTGAAAGATAACCAAGCCCCGAAGGGGCGAAAGAAAACCTCACGACACAAACTCCGCCGGGGACGACACCGGCTTCCACATCACGGCTTCAATCTCGATGCGTTCTCGACACCGGCTCCGATATCACCGCTTCAATCTCGATGCGTTCTCGACACCGGCTCCGATATCACGGCTTCAATCTCGCCTGCGTCTCTGCCACCGGCGCCAATTCCACCCGCGGCTCCGCCACCGTCCCGGTAATGCTGTAAACCGCTGCCGCATGCTTGGCCTCCGCGCCTTGCGTCAACTTGAGGTCCAGCACCCGCCCCAATGACGCCGTCCCGCTCACCTCATACACTCCGGTGGGCGAAACCAGCTTTCCCTTGTCGATCTCAATCTTGCCCGCGTGTAATTGCGCATGGCCCTGCCACCGCGCAACCCGCAACGGAGGTTCATCACTCGCCAGCGAAATGTGCGCCAGCGCTCCATCGCGCACATCGAATTGCAGCCCGCCCTCCGCCGATTGCCAGAATGTCGTTAAGTCCGCTACTGATGCCGTGATCTCGTAACTCGCTCTCGCGGTTCCTGAAATCCATCGGTCGTGCATCGCATCGGCAACCTGCTGCAGCGAAACTCCCGTCAGCGTCCCGCTGCCCGAGTATGTAGGCATCGCCGCCGTAAAATCCGCCTGCCAGTCGCCCCGATGCTTTCCGCCCAACACATCGGCTTGCAATTCTGAAACCTTCATCTTCCCACGCTCCAAATCGAGCGTCGCGGAAACCCGATTCGCTACCATGCCATGAATCCGCAGCCGGCTTGCCTTCACTTTGCCCGCCGCGCGCACTTCCTTCAGGAACGACGGCGCCGCCGGCTCAACCGAGGTCAGCCTCTGGTACCACGATCGCTTGCTGGGTTTCGAACTCACCCACTCCGCGATATCCGCCAGCCCAACCTCTTCCGTATTCAGATTAAATCGGACCAGGCACGCTCCCGCCACGCCGCACCCGCGCGGCAGTGCCAGCGATCCCGTCCACAGCGCGTCCGCCGCCCTCGCGCTCAATTTCTCCACGCGCACTTCCTCCGGCAGAAGCTGCAACTCCGCCGATGCGATTTCGATCGGCCCGTTCACTCCCCGCACTCGCGCGTGCACGTTGCGCAGCCCTACCGTCCCGGTCACTTGCGGCGCGATAAATCCCGACGAAGCACCGGAAAAATTTCCCGCCCACGATCCCGCGATTTGCAACTCCATCTGCGCCACGCCTTCCACGCTGGCCTTCGCCGCCGGCATTCCCAGCAAGCTGGCCATGCGCAACGTGTGCGACACTTCTCCATCTCCGCGGACCACCATTCCATAACCCGACCGCGCCACCCACCCTCGCGCCTGCGCCGGAGCCGGCCTCCCGAGCGCCACCGGAAACGGCCCATACTCTACATGCAATTCGTCCGGCGCCGGCAAAACTTCCGCCTCCTGCCTGCGCGCCGATTTTCGCGCCAGCAAATCCTGAACCTTCCCTCGCCGCTGCTTCAGCACAAACGGAATGCTCGCCGCCGCGAATTCCACCTTCGTGCTCACCGACTGCATTCGCAGATCGCTGATCTCGCCATGACCCTGAAACTCCGCCCCTCCAGCTGACGCCCCATCTTCCTGCATCGCAAAATTTCCCTGCACATTTCCCGTGGAAATCAGATCCGCTGGCAAATCTTTCTTCGCCCGTCGCGCCAGTTCCATCACCGAACTCGCCGCCACGCTATCCACATTCAGCGACAGGTTTACCTTATGCATTCCCGGCAGCCCGGCATCGCCGCGCAGCGTGATCATGCCGTCGCCCACCGGCGCCAGGCACAAAATTTCGTGCATCATCGCTTCCGCCGAACTGTACTTGCCATCGCAGTGCGCCGCCAGTTGCAAACCCTGGCTGGTCGGGATGTCATATCGGTGAAAATCGCGGATCGACGTATCCACCGCGACCTGCATCGCCGCCGGCATGCCGCTCAGCGTCGCTTCCACCCGCACTTCGCCCCGCCACCCTTTGTCATTCCCCGTGGCCAGTTTGCTGAGCTGCCCCAGTTGCCCGCGGTCCCACTCCACGCTGAACTGCAGCGGAGTCTCGCGCAAACTCCCCGCCCGCCGCCACGTCCCATTCATCCGCAGCAATCCGGTGTCGCTCAAATTCATGTCGGTGCGCAGCGGTTCCGCTTTCAGCCGCGCTCCCCAGGTGTTTTCCGATTCCTGCCACAGCGCAAAATCCGCATTCAGCAGCGCGTACGCTTTCTTTTCCTGCCCTGCCTTGAAGTTGATTCGGCCTGAACTGGCCTCGATATAAGGGAACCCCGTCCGCGCTTCCGACTTCGATTTCGCCGTCGGAGCCAGGGGCGTGCGCTCGTTGCGCTCCAGCAGATCTTCCAGATTCCAGCGCCCATCCGCGCGACGCACCAGATTCAAACTCGGCTCCGTCAGTTCCAGGCGCGCGATGTCCAGCTTTCCCCGCACCAGCGACGTCAACCGCACCACGGCTGTCACTTCCCGCGCTCGCAGCATCGGCTCTGACCCAAACGCCGCGTCTTCATAAATCACCAGATCTTCCAGATCGAACCCGGGCTGCGGCAGAAACCGCAAATGCACCGACCCAACGTCCACCGGACGCCCCACCGCCCGACTGATCGAATTCGCAATCCGCGCCTTCAGCCGCGACACGCCCGGACGCAATAGAAACAGTCCCAGCACAATCACCGCCGCCGCTGCCACCACGCGCCGCTTGGAGGAAAAAAACTTCACCGCACCACTCTCAGCGTCCGTCCCCACCGCGTCTCATCGAAAAAATGCAAGACCACGTGCGCCACAAATCCCAGACGATCCGCCAGTCCCGTCTTCAGATATTGCCCGCCCGGAGTCTCAAACGACCAGTAGATGAACATCGGACTCCCAATCACGTTCTCCCTCGGAATGAAGCCCCAATAGCGGCTGTCCAGGCTCACATCGCGGTTGTCGCCCATCGCGAAATAACGCCCCGCGGGCACCACCAGATCCTCGCCCTCGATATGCGTCGGCAACTCTTTTTCCCAGCACGGATAAACGTTCGCACTCTCCGATGGCGGCAGCGCCGGAAAATTGTCCCGGTAAGCATTTGGGTAAGACCGCTCCGAATGATTCACGTAAGGTTCCTGCAACTGTTCGCCATTGCGGTACACCACCCCATCCCGCAGGTGGATGCGGTCTCCCGGAACGCCCATGATCCGTTTCACGACGTACAATCCCGGCTCGCACGGCGCCAGAAACACTACAATGTCTCCGCGCCGCGGGTCGCGGTAGGGAAGCAACCCTCCCACCCATGCGGTTTTCGGCGCAAACTGCGCACGGTTCACCAGCACGTGATCGCCGATCAACAGCGTCTTCTCCATCGAACTGGACGGAATCTCGAAGGCGTGCAAAATAAAAACCAGCACGAATATCAGCTTCACCAGCGTCGCCGCAATCGACGACAAAAATTCCACTGTCGTCTCTCGCGGCTTCTCATCCGGCTGCTGCGCGTTATTCTTCTTTGCCACTATGCTCCATCTCTTGCACTACGCCCGGCTCAGCGCACTACGGTCAGCGTTCGCTTCCATCGCGTTTCGTCAAAGAAGTGCAGCACGATGTGCACAAAGAATCCGATGCGATCTGCAAATCCAGTCTTGTTAACCTGGTCGGCCGGCGTCTCGAACGACCAGTAAATGAACATGGGACGCCCAATCACATTTTCCCGCGGAATGAATCCCCAATAGCGGCTGTCCAAACTCACCGCCCTGTGATCGCCCATCGCAAAGTAATGTCCCGGAGGCACCACCAGGTCGCCGCCCTCGATGTGCGCAGGCATCGCTGCCTGCCACGTAGGAGAGACATTCGGATCCTCCGGCAACGCAGGCACCGCCGGAAAATCGTTGCGGTAGTTGTCGGGAATTTCATCCGGGTCATGCAGTACGTAAGGTTCGTTCAGTTTCTCGCCGTTGCGGTACACCACTCCATCGCGCAAGTGGATGCGGTCTCCCGGTACGCCCATAATCCGCTTCACCACATACATCCCGGCGTAAAGGGGATCCGGATGCAGAAACACAACGATGTCGCCGCGCCGTATCTCGCGATAGGGAAGCAGCGGAGCCGCCCACTTTGTCTTCGGTGCAAACTGAACGCGGTTCACAAAAACGTGATCGCCGATCAGCAGCGTCTCCTCCATCGAGCTCGATGGGATCTCGAACGCCTGCACAACGAACGTGATGATGAATAGCCCCGTCACCAGTACGGCCGCCAGCGAAGCCAGAAACTCCACCGTGGTTTCGCGCGGCTTCTCCTCTACCTCGTCCTGCGGGGTATTCTCTTTCACCCGTTTTTCTCTCGCCTTGTTCGCTGTCCTAGCCAATGAGTTCGTCCAGTCTTCCGCTTGCGGGATTCATATCAGAGTATCGCTTTCGCGATACCGTAACTCTGTCCGGGGAAAATTCGCCCTCATTAGAAGCGGGGAATCAGCGCACCAGCGTCAAGGTCCGGTTCCACCGCGTAATCTGAAAAATGTGAGTCACCGCGTAGGCAAAGTGATACAGCTTCTCTCTCATCGACGATTGCGCCGCAGCCTCCGCCTCGCCGCTCTCCACCGACCAGTAAATCATCAGCGGACGTCCAATGATATTCGCCTTCGGCACAAATCCCCAGTAGCGGCTGTCGTAACTGTCGTCCCGATTGTCTCCCATCACAAAATAATGACCTTGAGGAACAATCAACTGCCCATCCTCCACCAGCTTTCGCATCTGCAGCCACCACTCCGGAGTTTCCCCCGGCGCCACCTCCAGCCGCGGAAAGCTGTCCCGGAATAAATCGCTCGCTCCGTGAGTGAAATGCGCGTACGGCTCTTTCAACGCCACTCCATTCACGAATACCTGCTTGTTCACCAACCGCACCCGGTCGCCGGGCACTCCAATCACCCGCTTCACGAAATGTTGCGCCGGATTCACCGGATAATGAAACACCACAATCTCGCCGCGCCGCACAGCATGATACGGCATGATGTGATCCGCCCATCCGCCGCCCCCATAGCACATCTTGTTGACCAGCAGGTAGTCGCCCACCAGCAGCGTGTTCTGCATCGATGGAGAAGGAATCTGGAACGCCTGCACGATGAATGTGATCACAAACACTGCGATCACCACCGTCCCCAGCAGCGACTGCAACGACCCGATCACTCCCGCGCTCGCCAGCAGATTTCCCGGCGCGCCCGCAACCTGCGCGCCCGAAACCTGCGCCGCCGGCAAAACTACGTTGGACGACACACCGCCCTCTGCCGCCGGAGCATCCGGCACATGGCTCTCCGCGGGATGAGTCTCCGGCGCCTGCGCCTCGGCCAACTGCGCCTCCGACTGATGGTCCTGTGAATTCATCGACTCCACTGATCCCGCTCGGCTACCGTTCCCCGCCGGTCCGCGACCCTCGCGCCAGCTTTTCTCCCGTCGATTGCGGCCGCGACGCCAGATATGTCAGCAACTGCCGCGCCGCATCCTGCTCGGCCGTTTTCTTCGTCGAACCCTGCGCCCGTCCCGCGAACTCCGTCCCGCCTTCGACGTTCTTCGGCTGCAACCGCACTTCCACCGTGAACATCTTGTTATGTTCCGGCCCCGACTCCTGTACCAGCACGTACGTCGGTTGCGCCAGCCCCAGCCCCTGCAGCGTTTCCTGCAGCGCCGACTTGAAATCGGTCATGGGCAGCGTGCCGCCTTCGCGCTCCATCCGCTCCAGTTCCGGCGCAAGAATTTCCCGCAGGATGAATTCCTTCGCCGGCTCCATTCCTCCATCCAAATACATCGCCGCCAGGATCGCTTCCAGCGCATCCACCAGCAGCGCCGTCTTGCTGCGGCCGCCGCTTTTTTCCTCGCCCCGCCCCAGGCGCAAGTAGTGCCCCAGCTCCAGTCGCTGCGCCACCCGGATCAAATGCCGCTCGCTCACCACGTGCGCCCGCAACTTCGAAAGTTCTCCCTCGCGAAATTGCGGAAACCGCTGGAACAATTCCTCGCTCGTCACCAGCGCCAGAATCGCGTCCCCAAGAAACTCCAGCTGCTCGTTATCGTGGACCGTGTATTTGCTCTCGCCTGCCTGCTGCGACTCCAGTTCCCGCGCCTGCGAACTGTGCGTGAGCGCCTGCTCAATCACCGCCCGCCGGCGGAAGTGGTAGTTCAACGCCGTCTCCAGCGCGGTGATTTCTCTTTCCTTCATGATGAAACGAACCCTGCAATCATCCCCTGCTCGCGAAAACCGTGATGAAACGAACCCCGCGCTCGAACCGTGCCGCGAACCCCACGCCGCGAACGACGCGTTCC
Source organism: uncultured Acidobacteriaceae bacterium (assembly GCA_963715875.1). Taxonomy (GTDB): domain Bacteria; phylum Acidobacteriota; class Terriglobia; order Terriglobales; family Acidobacteriaceae; genus Sulfotelmatobacter. The sequence continues at coordinate 1,588,553 of OY970281.1, forward strand.
ACGAACCTTCCGTCTCTGAACCGGGCCCGTGCGCAACCGTGGAAGAGCGGCGCTTCAGCGCCGCGTAAAGTCCCAATTAGATTGCGGGCTTCAGCCCCGGTTAATTCTTCGCCGGAGCCGCCCCACCCGTCAGCTGCGTCAATCGATCCTTCTCCCGCCGCGCCGCGTCCCCACTCGCCGTTCCTTCCTTCGTCAATTCCACCGCCTGATTCGCGTACTTCAACGCCTCCGGATACCGGTTCTCCTGATCGAGCGTCAGCGACAGCCGCAACACCGCTACCGGATCCACCTGCTGCGGATACGCATCAATCGACTTCCTCAGATTCCCCTCCGCATCCGCCCACGCTTTGTTGTTGTAATCGATCGTCCCCAGGATCGCGTACGCGTCAGATCGCAGCAGCGACTTGAACGCATTCAACTGCTCCGGCGGATAACCCTGCGCCGGCACATCCGTATCCACCGTCACCAGCGCCCTCTGCGCATCTTTCTTCGCCTCGGCCAGTCGCTGGTCGCGGTCCAGATCGGTATCGTGCGTCCGCTCCGCCAGCACCTGCGCCACGCCCACCAGCGCCTCGGGATCGTCCGGATCGTAGGTCAACACCTTCTGCGCCATCTCCATCATCTTGTCGCCGTTGTTGGCCTGCTGGTAGGCGTGCATCACCGCCCGGTAGACCAGCGGACGCAACTCGCTGTCCGGAAATTTCGTCACGAAGTCGGCCGCGGCTTTTTCCTGCGCCGCCGTATCGGTCATCGCGACCACAGCCTTATACGCATCAAACTCCGGCTGCGTCTTGGCCTGCGGTGGCCTCTTACCCGCCGGAGCCGCCTGCGCCGCCGCCGCTGCGCTCCCTGCCGCAGGCTTGTCATTCCCCTGCGCGAATCCCAACGCCGATATTCCCAGCATCGCGATAACCACCGCCGCTCGCTTCATGCTCTCTCCTTGACGACAATTTGGTACTTGAGAAATTTGGTAATTGGGAAATTGAAAACCCGCAGGGAGCAAGAACTCAATTACCAAATTACTAAATTACCCAATTACTAAATCTCTCTACTGTGCCTGCGCCTTCGCCGGAGGCTCATAAGCCTGAGCCAGCCCCTTCTCCGCCGCCGCTTTGATTTCCGGAAGCTTCTCCCCGACATACAGCGCCGCCTGATACTCCTTCACCGCCGCCTCGCGGTCTTCTTTCATATCCAGAATCCGCCCCAGATATACGTGCGACCACCCCACCACCGTAGGATCATTCGACGCCAGAATCGCCTTCTGGAAATTATCCTGCGCTCCATCCCGGTTCTTGTTCGCCACCGCTACTTCCGCCAGGATGAACAACGCCCGTCCCTGATCCCCAATCTTTTTATCGAGCGCCTGCTGCGCCAGTTCCTGCGCTCCCTTGGTGTCGCCTGCCGCCAACCGCTTCTCCGCCGTGATCAGCATTCGCCGCTCTTCCGGCCGCGACAGCCGCACCAGCTCCGGCGACGCTACCGTCGCAAACTGCACCTCCGCCGCCGCTTTCTCTTCCTTCTTTATATCCAGATTGTTCAAAAAATCCCCATACATCCCGCGAATCCCCACCGGATCTTTTTCAAACGCCACCACTGCGCCATAAAAATATCGCGTCAGAATGTAGCCTTGCTTCACTGCATCGTCCACCGCCTGCGCACGCATTGCTTCCGCCGTCTGCTTGGTTCCAGCGGTGCGAATCTCGATCGCCCGCACCAGGCACTCCGTCACCAGCAGGCCGATGTCGCTTTTGAACGTGTCTTCCAGCGGAGCGCGTTTCACCGATTGCAGCAGCGGCTCCAGTCGCTTCACCGCGCTGAAATGTTTCTCCGCCAGCGGATCCAGTTCGTAATGCAGAAACGTATGCCGGATCTGGTCCATCTTCAGCGCTCCCTGCGGAGTCGCTCCCGCGTTCGTGTTCGGGGCAGGGAACACCACCACGTAATAATCCGCGCCATAGTTGCGCGCATCGGTCTCGTTCGGCGAGCCCATGAAATCCAGATAGATCGTGAACCGCCGCCCCAGGTACTGCATCCCCGAAGGCTCTTTCAGATAGAACTGAGTGTCGGCCACCATCTTCGCCAGCGGCTCATGGTAGCGCCGGATCGCCGCCGCATAATCGTTGCGATGCCGCTCCCAGATCGAGTGCAGCCCCGCCTTCGCGTAAAAATTCTCCATCAGCGTCCCGAAAGCCGCGATCGCCGCCGCATCCGGAGGCAAATCCTCCTCTTTCCCCCGCGGCACAAAATGCGGAGGCCCATCCACGTACAGCGCCAGCGAGATATATTGCGACAGGTTCCGGTTCGCGTCCTTCGACGCCACATGCTTCTGCGCGAACTCGCACACCGCCGTACGCGCCGTTTCGCCTTCCTCGGAATCCCGCAGGTTCCTCGCCACCTCCGCCCGCACATTGCTCCGCGTAGCATCCGAGATGGTCAGATCCTGATCGTAGCCGCAAGCGTTCAGCGCGGTGAGAAAGGAAAAAATCGTCTCATCGGCGTCCAGCGTGATCGCCGCCGGATTCCCCGGAGCCGGCATCTGCGCCGGCTTGCTCGGCCCCGTCTTGCTCGGAGGAACCGGATCCCTAGGCCCCGTGCCCGCCGCCTTCCCCGCCGCCGCAGGATTTTGGGCTGCGGGAGCCTCCGCAGGTTGCTGCGCCGGTTGCGCAGACGGATCCTTCACGGTCGGATCCTGCGCCGGCGCGCTCTCCGCCGCCTGACTTTCCGCAGGCTGATTTTGGACAGATTGCCCCGCCGGCGTCGAGCTCTGCGGCGCAGCGTCCTGCCCCGCGCACACTCCCGCCACCAGCCCCAATGCGGCCGCCAATAGCAAACTTCCGAATCGCACCCTCAGGCACTCCTCCACAGACGTGGCTTCACGAAGCAGAAAACACCTTCAAGTGTAAGGACTTCCCCGCAGAGGGTCAAACCGGAAAGGGGGTGGTGTATACAGACGGCAAAATGCTCCCTCCCGCTCATCGACGCATCGCGGTCACGGGTGAGTAGTCGCGATCTTGGTTGCGCGGGTGCCATGGTCGGCGCAAGCTAGACCGCAGAATTGATTGGGCGCTCTGGCATCCCACACGAGGTGGGATGTTCGCATAGAAGAATCATGGTTGATGTTTAGGCCGAATCGATGGTTGGTGGAACAATCTTTTCACGATCTTTCACCGAGGGTGATTCAGCGTGAGATTTCCAGAGTCTTGGTCCTCAACCTCTCTGGCAAAAGCGGTGCCAAAACACCGATAGGATACTTTTGTCTTGACAACAGCTTCGCTCTTATCGAGGGGCACCCTTTTTTGTGGTGGTGTCGGATTCTCAAACCTCAAACGTCAGACCTGACCTCAGACCTCAAGATCTACATGCTTATTTTCCTACTATGAATAGGTGGCCGTCGTTTTGGCTGTATTCTTTGCCATCTTCGCCGATTGCGAGGGGGGTGTAGGCGGCGCCTAGGGCTTCCAGGAGAAAGATATCTTGCAGGGGCGTGGTGAAGACGCCTCGGTGTCCTTGCGGGATGGAGTAGATGTGTCCGTCTTCGCTGGTGACGTAGACCACGCCGTTGCGATCGATGGCGGGGGCATTGACGCACCACTCGTATCCGTTGGGATGGGTGGAGTCGATGGTGGTGTTCTGGAAAGACCACTCGACATTCATGTTGGCATCGATCTGGCTGACGTAATAGGGGCCGTCGGAAACGGCTGTACACACCGGGTCGCCGGAGTAGAAACAATAGGCCGGGGAGGAATAGTGGTTGTCTTTGGTGATCAGGGAATAGGTGTTGTCATGCTGGTAGACGGCGGGAGTGGAGTCCCATCCGAAGGTGTAGGCGTTGAGATAGTTTCCATGAGAATCGAAGTGCATGAGATGTCCGCGGCCGTAGTTGTAATCGTCGGTGACCGGGATCACGACAGAGCCATCGGGAAGCGCGGTCGGTGAGGAAGAAGCTTCGTCGCTGAGGTAGCCGGAACCCTTCTGGTTGGTGTCGGGATCGACGCCCAATTTCGTTCCGTAACGGCAGGTGTTGGGCTTGGTGGTCACGCCCGCAGGCGCAATGGGAATGAGGACGCCGCAGCCGTCATTGAAGCGATGCTGCAGGCTCACGGACCATTTCAGGGAGAGATCGGGATTCACGGCGATGAGGTAGGAGGTCATCATGTCGAAGTGAGCCGTGCTCGCGGTGTAGATGGTGCCGTCGACGCCGATGACAGGAGCAAGATTGACGGAGGGGCGCTGCGATCCGCAGAGCATGGTGGGTGGAACCGATTCGGCCGATGGCGGCCAGGGAAGCAATTTTTCGGCGCTGAGAACATTGTTGAAAGTTCCGGGGCAGGTGGTGGCCTTGCTGCGCGGAGCGCCGGGAGTGAGAGTGGCGTAGGTGACGGTGGCGGAGGTGTCGTCGGGCAGAACCTTGGCCAGCCAGGCTCCGGCGATGTCGACTCGCGACCAGGGATTGCCGAGCGTGCTGAGTTGGAGAACGTTGTAATAAATGTCGCCATCCACGCTGGCTGTGAGAGGACTGGAGACGAACGTGTTGGCGGGATCGATGGAAATTCCGGCAAAGGGATTGATATGGGAGACGGATTTTCCGCTCTCGAGATCTACCTTCCAGAGGGTGCCACCTGCGCCGGGGACGTATAGATATCCGCCAGCGAGGGCGGGGTGAAAGACCGGTTCCCAACCGTCGAGGCCGACCTCGCCCACGCGAAAATCGGTGTCGTTGCTTTCGGGCTTCCAATCGGTGGTGAACATCCAGGTCTGTACGGGCTTACCATTTTTCCAGTCGTAGCGGGCGACGTTCCACACCAGCCAGTACCAGGCATTGGGGCCGCAGTCGCCGCCGAATTCCCAGCGGCCGAGAGGATGGCAATCGGGATAAGTTCCGGTTTTCTGCACCATGTAAAAACTGTTGCCGTCGATGAGGGTGGATTGGTAGTGAGCGGTGAGGATGCCTGCTCCGTAGATCGGAATGTTCTCGGTTTTTTCCTGGTTCACAAACGGGTCGTAGATGATGTCGGCGAGTTTTTCATTGAGAGGCTGGCCGCTGACGGCCACCATTCCCGTGTGTTCGGGATTGCTTCCCCATTGAGACCAGAAAGGCAGATCGTGGCCGAAGCCGGTGAGGAGCAGGACAGCGAGAGCGAGCAGAACAAGAATGGAGACGGAACGTGGGAGAGACATCGACTACCTCCGCAGGACACGCTGGTTCGGAGAGGGATTTTAGCATGGTTTCTGAGGGGAAGTTGTCAAATGGGTTGATGGGCGCGGGGTTTGGGGGAGTTGTCAGTTCTCAGTTGGCAGTTCTCAGTTCTCAGAAAAGGCCTGTTGCTATAGGAGTTGTGGTTCCCACGTTTCTGAGAAGCGAAACGTGGGGCAGCCTTTTTGGTGGTGGTATCGGCTTCTAAGACCTCAGACCCACGGACAGTTGGAATCGCTTTTACTTTGAAGCCTGCTTATCCAGAGAGGCTTTGAGGGAGTCGAAGGCGCGCTTCTGGTAGGGCTCGGCGTCTACGCGCGTGAAGACGGGGGTGACGGTCTGGAGATCGGCTCGCGCTTTGTCGTAGTTATGGCGGTGATAGGCGATGTCGGCTTGGGCGAGGGTTACTCCGGCGCCCCAATCGGGGTCGCCGGTCAGTTGAGTGACGGGGGCGACATCGATTTGCTGCAGCAGGTTGGTGGCTTCGTCCAATTTGTTTAACGAGGTGAGGCAGGTGGCCAGGGTGTAGGCGGTGGCTCCGGTGAGTGCGGCGCGAGGGCCAAATGCTTTGGAGGAATCGTTGTAGGATTTGCGGGCGTTGGCTTCGCCGTCATGATCGTGTCCGGCGCGGCATTGGGCGAGAGCGGCATCGGTGAGGGTGGCGACGGCGAAGAAGGAAAGCGGTCCCTGCTTTTTGACGGCGAGATTGTAGATGGCGAGATCGTCGCGAACGGCGTCGTCCCAGAGTTCGAGGCTGGCTTCGGATTGGGCGCGGGTGGCCAGCAGTTGCATGGTCAGCTCGTGTTCAGGGCCGAGGCGGGAAACAAATTCGGGATAGATTGCGGTGGCTTCCTTGACAGCTTCGGCGTGTTTTTTTTCGATCATGAAAGCCTGAGCGAGATTGAGACGAACACGCAGGACGTGCGGGCTGTCGGCTCCGGCGACACGGGTGAAGGCGACGATGAGGTCACGAAAAGTCTGTTCCGCTTTGGCGCCTTCGCCGAGGCGGATGTAGGAAAAGCCCAGGCGCTGCTGGAAGGTGAGGCGTGCGGTCTCATCGAACTCGGGCAGAGCGCCGGCGCCATTGACGGCAATCTGAAAGTTTTCCGCGGCGGACTTGGCGTCGTTCTCGATGAGTGCGACCATGCCTTGCGCCGATGCGAGCCAGACGGGCAAGTCGGCGCGAGGATGGGTGAGCTTGGCGATGAGGATTTTTTGTTGTTCGAGAATCGACTTGGCCAGCGGAAGCGAATCCTTCTCATAGCTGCGGGCTTCGAGGGTGACGCGCTGCAACTGGATGACGATGGCGTCCTGAGAAAGATCGCCGTCAACTTGTTTGTAGAGCGCGGTAGCGCGGTCATATTCGTGACGGGCATCGGGATAGGCGGAGCGATTGTCGAGAGCGCGGGCGATGGTCTGGTGCAGGCGAGCGGCGGTCAGGGGTTCGTTCTTGAATTTCGCGTCGATGGCGGGCGAGGCTTGCTTGATTGCGTCCATTAATGACTCGCCGGACTTGCCGCTGACGAAGGGATTGCCGCGGCCGAGCAGATCTTCGGCGAGAAACTGATTGATGGAGTTCGCAATGGCGGTCTGGCGGTTGGCATTGTCGCGCTCGCGAGTAGCGCGGCGATAGAGGGCGAAGCTGAGGGCGAGGCCGGCAGCGAGCGCGATTACGGCGAAGAGGATCCAGGGCTGGCGGGCGCGGGTCTCGGCCAGTTTGCGCTCGGCAACCTGGGCGCGAAGGCGCGCGACTTCCAATTCTTCACGCTTGATTCGGCGCTGCTCGAGCGAGAGCAGGCGGTCGACGAGTTCGGCCGCGCTGGAAAGACGCTTGGCGGGATCGCCACAGGCGGCCTCGGCAATATCGTCGCGGAGGACGGGATCTTTGATCTCCGCCTCCCAGCCGGGGGCGAGGGGCTTGCGGAAATCCCCGACGGTGAGCTGGTAGAGCATGACGCCGAGGGCATAAACGTCGGCGCTGGCGCTGGGGGATTGTCCGGCGAGAACTTCGGGGGCGAGGTACATCAGAGTGCCGGTTAAGGGATTGGTGTCGGTGGAAGTGGTCTGGGTGAAGCCGAGGTTGGTAATTCCAAGAGACTGAAGGCGGGAGGGATCGAATAAAGAGGCGCTGCCGAAATCCGCGAGCTTGATCTGCCATCCGTCAGGAGTTCCGGGCACGATCAGAATATTTGCGGGCTTGAGGTCTTTGTGAAGAACGCCGATGCCATGGGCGGCGGCGACGGCATTGGCGACATCGATCAGCAACTGAAGGCGGATTTTGTGCGAGACGCCGGGAAGGCCTCCCATGGCCTCGGCCCATTCGGCGAGGTTCGGGCCGCCGTACTCGCTCTCGAGAAAGAAGGGAGGATTTTCAAAATTCCATTCGAGGATGCGGACAAACTCGGGCCGGTCGCCGAGAGACTCGCGCAAGAAGCGTGAGACGGTGATCTCGCGCTTCAGGCCTTTCAGGCGGAGTCCGTCGGCAGCGAACTTGAAAACACGTTGTTCGCGAGTCTTGGGATTTTCGGCGAGCCAGACCTCGCTCGATCCGGAAAGTTCCATGGAACGGGAGAGGCGCCATTGCTCGCGGCCGGGAACGAGGTCTCCGGCCTTGAATCCGAGATCGGGATTGGGCGGAGCGGCGACGGTCTTGCAATAAACCGGGACGGCGAGGCGGTAGCCGACGCGGGGAACGGTGAGCACGGCGGGATGGTCTTCGTCCCCCATGGCCTTGCGGAGCTTGGAGACGGCGGTGGCGAGCGAGCCGTCGACCACCATCACATCGGGCCAGACCGACTCCAGCAATTCTTCCTTGGTGACGACTTCGCCGGCGTGGAGGAGGAGCTGTAAAAGGAGTTCCAGGGGTTTGGATTCCAACTCGATGCGCTGGCCCTTGCAACGGAGTTCGCGCGCCAATTCGTCGAGTTCGAAGTCGGCAAAGCGCCAGAGGCGGCCGGAGGTCTCGACCGTTCCACCCTTAGATCCCATGTAATTCATAGACTTGCCCAAGCTTTAGAGTTCTTGAGAAATGCGTAAGGACACTCAAGGGGGGAAGTTATACAGTGCTGACCCAACGGCACTGGTCTGTGGAGACATTGTGCCATGAACGGATTCGCCACGCACGTAAATTTCTGTGGAGGTATGTCATGCGCCCTGTCTCGAATCGCTTGGTCACTTCGTGGTTTGCAGTTTTTTGCATAGTCGCCGTTATGTTGGGCATGAGTGGGCTGGCGTCGGCACAAAGCTCTGCAAGCGCAAAGCGCAAACTCCCGGAAAAGCCGCTGTCGATGGTCGGCCCGTCAAGCGTGGGTAAGGCGGGGGGGGCGAACTCGACGGGGTCTCCGCAAGCCACGACTGATACATGGACTGGCAGTGGGTCCAACACCGACTGGAGCAATGCCAGCAACTGGAACGATGGCGCCATCACGACTGGCGAGAACATCCTCATCAACACCAGCAGCGCCTCCACCATTTCGGATCAGAACTTCACCATCGGCACCCTGACCCTCAGCAATGCCGGAGACTCGGTGACGATTGCGAATAACACGATCCTGACCGTGGACGGCAATATCAGCAATGCCGGCAACATCACGCTGAACTCGATCGGCAATAACACGGAACTGGTGATCAATGGGAATGTGACGTTGAGCGGGGGCGGCACGGTGACGCTCTCAAATAATGGGGCAAATTATATTTTCGGCGCCGTCTCGGGCGACCAACTGACGAATCAAGAGACGATTCAAGGAGCGGGACACATCGGCAACGGCCAGATGGCGCTGGTGAATCAAGGGACGATCGACGCCAATCAATCCGCGAACGCGCTGACGATCAATGTGAATGATGGGTTGACCAACTCTGGCACGCTGGAAGCGACTGCGGGCGGCACGCTGGTAGTGCAAAACAGCCTGGTCAACAACACCTCGGGGACAATTACGGCGAACACCGGAACCGTGGACCTGTCCGGCTCAACGGTGAATGGCGGGAATGTGACGCTGTCGGGAGCGTCAACGCTGCAGTTGAACAGCAGCACGATTGTGGGTGGAACGATTACCAACAGCGCAACCGGGACGATCGAGGTTATGTCGGGCACCAACGGGTTGGGCGGGACGATCAACAATTCGGCCGGCGGCCTGCTGAAGATCGACAACAACGCAATTCTTTATCTGCAGGGCGGTACGTATGGGCAACTGGGCGCGGTGCAACTGAATTCGGCGGGGAACAATACCGAGTTGGTCATCGGTGGAAATGTGACGCTGAGCGGAGGTTCGATCGCGCTGTCGAACAATGCTGCCAATTACATCTTTGGACAGGTCTCAACCGATACGCTCACTAACCAGGAAACGATCTCAGGGTCGGGGCACCTTGGCAACGGGCAGATGACGCTGGTGAACTCGGGGACGATCAACGCGAATGCATCCGCGGGCATGACGATCGACGCCAATGGTGGTTTGACTAATACGGGCACGCTGGAAGCGACCAACGGGTCCACGCTGACCCTGTTGAACTCCGGAATCATCAACAACACCGGAGGAACGATTTCGGCCAATACCGGCACGCTGGTGCTGACCAATTCGACGATTAACGGTGGGGCCGTCACTCTGACAGGCGCCTCGACCTTGCAATTGAATACGGGCACCATTCAGGCCGGCACGACCCTGACCAACAGCGCGACGGGAACGATCGAGATCGCGTCGGGCACAAACTTGTTGGCCGGAACGATCAACAATTCGGCGGGCGGGACATTCAAGATCGACAACAATGCGGTGCTCGACCTTGCGGGCGGAACTTACACGCAGTTGGGCACTGTGCAGTTGAACTCGGCCGGGAACAATACCGAACTCGTGCTGGAAGGCAACGTCACGCTGAGCGGCGGGTCGATCACTTTGTCGAACAATGCTGCCAATTACATTTTTGGACAGGTCTCAAGCGACACGCTGACCAATCAGGAAACGATCTCAGGGTCGGGCCACATTGGCAACGGGCAGATGACTCTGGTGAACTCGGGAACGATCAACGCGAATGCATCGGCGGGCATGACCATCAATGCCAACGGTGGTTTGACCAACACGGGCACGCTGGAAGCGACCAATGGCTCCACGCTGACACTGTTGAATTCAGGAGTGATCAACAACACGGGAGGGACGATCACAGCCAACACCGGCATTGTGAACCTGAGTGGTTCAACGGTGGCGGGAGGAACAGTCTCGCTGACCGGGGCTTCGACTTTGCAGTTGAACAGCGCGACGATTCACGGCGGTAGCACGCTGACCAATAGTTCGACGGGAACGATCGAGATCGCGTCGGGAACTAACGACCTGGGCGGAACGATCAACAATTCCGCGGGCGGAATCCTCAAGATTGACAACAATGCGATCCTCGACCTCGAAGGTGGCAGCTACACGCAACTGGGGGCGGTGCAGTTGAATTCGATCGGAAATAACACCGAACTGGTGCTGGAAGGCAACGTCACATTGAGCGGAGGCTCGGTCACGCTGTCGAACAATGCCGCCAATTACATCTTCGGGCAAATCTCCGGCGATACGCTGACGAACCAGGAAACGATCTCAGGATCGGGGCATATCGGCAACGGGCAGATGACGCTGGTGAACTCGGGGACGATCAATGCCAACGGATCAGCGGGGATGACGATTAGTGCGAACGGCGGGGTGACGAATACGGGAACCCTGGAAGCGACCGGCGGGGCGACGCTGCTGCTGCAAAACAGCGTGATCAATAATGCCGGCGGAACGATCAGCGCCAACACCGGCACGCTGAACGTGTCCGGTTCGACCGTGTCGGGCGGGACGATCTCGCTGACCGGAGCCTCAACCTTGCAGTTGAACAGCTCGACTATCCACGGTGGGAGCACAATCACGAACAGCTCGACGGGGACAATCGAGATCGCATCGGGAACTAACGACCTAGGTGGAACGATCAACAACTCCGCGGGCGGAACACTCAAGATCGACAACAATGCCGTGCTCGACCTTGAAAACGGAACCTATTCGCAGCTGGGGAACGTGCAACTGAACTCGACCGGGAACAACACGGAACTGGTGATCGAGGGCAACGTGACGCTGAGCGGCGGAACGGTGACGATGTCGGCGAATGCGGCCAATTACATCCTGGCAGCGAACACCTTCGATATTCTCACCAACCAGGAAACGATTCAGGGAGCGGGCAATATCGGCAACGGCGGGATGGGGCTGGTGAACTCCGGGACCATCAACGCGAATGCCAGCGGCAACCTGATCATTAATGTTGACAATCTGGGCTTCAATAACACCGGCACCATCGAAGCGACGGGCGCGACGCTGACGATCGAGGGGCCGGGAGTCAACTTCTTTATTAATGACAATCAGAGCACGAACACGCTGACTGGCGGCACCTACATCGCGAATGGCGGCAACATTCAGTGGGCTGCGGGAGCGGGTGGCATCACGACCCTGTCGGCGAACGTGACCGAAGAAAACGGCGGACAACTGTTCAACACGACCACCAGCAGCAACGCGCTGGCGGGTCTGACGAGCATTACTTCGACTGGATCCCTCACCATCGGAGGTGTGGCCTTTACGGATGCGGGCGCCTTCAGCAACCTGGGCTCGCTCACGCTTCTTGGCGGTGAAAGCTTCACGGTGGGTTCGCTCAGCCAGATCAGCGGCGGCTCGCTGACGGCGGGAACTTACGTGCTGGATGCAAATCTGAACCTGTCAGGCACCGCACAAACCATTACCACGAACGCGGCTACGCTGACCCTGGCGGGCGGAACGATTGAAAATACTTCGAACAGCACCAATGCGCTTGCTGGCCTGGCGACGAACACCGGCAAGTTGACCATTGGCGGGACCAGCAACAATGTCTCGACGACGGCGGCCAGCTTCAGCAACACCGGCACGCTGACCATCAATTCCGGCGACAGTTTCACAGCCGCCAAGCTGACGCAAATCAGTGGGAGTACGCTCTCCGGCGGAACGTTCGTGCTGGCGGGGAATCTGGATCTCACGACGACCGGTATCAACATCACGACCAACTCGTCGACGCTCACGCTTGAGGGCGGGACGATTATGTCGGGATCGAGCAATGCGTTGTCGGGGTTGAACTCCAATACCAAGAGCCTGACGCTGGCACTCAACGCGAACCTGACCACTTCGACTACCAGCAACTTCACCAACACGGGCACGATGAACGTGAACAAGGGCAGCACGCTCACCGTGGGCGGCACCGGCCACAACTACAATCAGACTGCCGGAACCACCACCGTCGATGGAACCTTGACGGCGACGGGCCTTACGGCCACCGGCGGCACGATCACCGGTGCGGGGACGATCAAGGCCAACACGACGGTCGGCAATGCCAGCGGCGCCGCAGTGACATTGAACGTGGGCGACACCGGCAAGGCTGGACTGCTGACCATCACCGGCACCTACAAGCAACTCGCCACCGGCAATCTGACCGGCTTGATCAACGGAACCACCGCCGGCAGCGGCTTCAGCCAGCTGAAGATCAGCGGCGCTGCAACTCTCGCGGGAACTATCAACTTCACCGTGGCGAGTTCCTTCCAGGCTAGCCTGACGCTGGGCGAGACCTTCACCGTTCTCACCGCCAGCAGCATTACCGGAACGTTCTCCAACAGCGTGATCGCCATCAACTCCACCTACCAGTTCGACGTCACCTACACCTCGACGGGTGTGGTTCTGACGGTCGCCGCCGCGGGGTCTTCGCCCAATTCCAATAATTCGACGAACCCGGGTCAGCCTGCGGTGGTCAGCAAGCATCAGCGTCAACATGATGGCTTTATCGAGCTTCACCATCGCGGCAGCGGCTTCCTCGCTGGCGCTGGCGTGCTGGGACGTTCACACGGACCGTTCATGCCTGCCGGATTCGGAGGGCATTCGGGCCAGCACTCTCACGCCTCCGTCGCAGTTCTCGGGCCTGAGGGCTTGGGCACCGACGCCAGTGCTCTCGAGCGGCGCGCGGCTGGTCGTGCCGAACGTCGCCAGTTGGATGGGCTCGCACCAGGTTCCTGCGCAGGACTGGACCGGCGGACCGCGCCAGTACAACGGCATGCCGGCGAAGCTGCCTGGTTTCGGTGATTTCGACCATCACCGGAACATCGGCAAGCTGCTGCCCCATGGCTTCCTCCGCGTAACGCGGTAAAGAAGTGGGCGATCGGGCGGGATTAATTTTTGGCGCAGGGGGATGATCGTTTGAAGAAGTGCATCGTGTGTTTGTTTGTAGGAATTTTTCTGGCCGGACTGGTCGCTTGTGATCGCAATGGGCAGAACAAAGGCCCCGAGATCACGACACCGTACGCGGCAGTCCTGCTGGATAGTGGCCAGCTTTACTACGGCAAGCTCAGCAACGCAGGTTCGAATTTTCCCGAGTTGACTGACGTGTATTACATCCAGAGCTCGGTCAATCAGGAAACCAAGGCGGTCACCAATGTGCTCATCCGGCGCGGCAATGAGTGGCATGGTCCGGATCGCATGTTTCTGAACGAGCGGCACGTTGTCCTGATCGAGCCGGTTGGAACGAATTCCAAAGTGGCCCAGTTGATCGAGGACGATAAGAGGAAACACTAGGGCCGGGTGCGATCCCAGGTCTCGCACCGGATGCGGATGCGGACGAGACACCCATGTCTCGCACAGTACGCGAGACATGGGGCACCCCGTCGCCGGGGCTAAAGCCCGGCAGATATTCCAGCGCTTACGCGGCCCTGAAGGGCCGCTCTTCCACCGCTTGGGCAAGCCTGAAGGACCGTTCATCCACCCCTTACGGCGTCGCCGGGCTAAAGGGCGTGCGTGAGCACTTTTCTTTCGCCCCTCCGGGGCTTGTTTTCCCTCCCGCTTCTATACCCACGGCTTGCGCCGTGGGCTGCATTCTGCCGTCGCTTCGCAGCTTACGCGCACGGGCCTGCTGACGCCGCTTCGCGGCTGATGCGCAGGGCTTGCTGCCTAATACTAGACTTCGTCGCTCTCCTTTAGCTTGGCGATTACGCTGAAATCTTCCAGCGTGGTGGTGTCGCCTTTGACTTCGCCGTTGGTGGCGAGTTCGCGGAGCAGGCGGCGCATGATTTTTCCGCTGCGGGTTTTAGGCAAGGTGTCGGTGAAGCGAATGTCGTCGGGCTTGGCTAACGATCCGATTTCTTTCGCCACCCACTTCCGGAGTTCTTCCTTCAATTCGTTGGTGGGGCGGCGTCCTTGCTCGAGGGTCACGAAGGCGGAGATGGCCTGGCCTTTGAGATCATCGGGACGGCCGACCACGGCGGCCTCGGCGACCGCTTCGTGAGCGACCAGAGCGGATTCGACTTCCATGGTGCTGAGACGGTGGCCACTGACGTTGAGAACGTCATCGACACGGCCCATGATCCAGAAGTATCCATCTTTATCTCTGCGCGCGCCGTCGCCGGTGAAGTACATGCCGGGGATCTGCGACCAATAATTCTTGACGTAGCGATCGGGATCGCCATAAACGGTGCGCAGCATGGCGGGCCAGGGCTTGGTGATGACGAGGAATCCGCCAGAGCCGAGGGGAACGGGCTGTCCGTCCATGGTGACGATATCGGCTGCAACTCCGGGGAATGGTTTGGTGGCCGAGCCGGGCTTGGTGGCGATTGCGCCGGGCAGTGGCGAAATCATGATGTTGCCGGTCTCGGTCTGCCACCAGGTGTCAACGATGGGGCAGCGATTGCCGCCGATGGTTTCGCGGTACCACATCCAGGCCTCGGGGTTGATGGGCTCGCCGACGGTGCCGAGCAGGCGCAGGCTGCTCATGTCGTGCTTCTTCGGCCACGTGTCTCCCCATTTGATGAAGGTGCGGATGGCGGTGGGCGCGGTGTAGAAGATGTTCACTTTGTGGCGGGCGATGATGGACCAGAAGCGGTCAGGCTCGGGTTGGTTGGGAGCGCCTTCATACATGAGCGAGGTGGCGCCGCACTGCAGCGGTCCATAGACGATGTAGCTGTGGCCGGTGACCCATCCGATATCGGCGGTGCACCAGTACGTGTCTTCTTCTTTAAGATCGAAAACCCATTTGGTGGTGATGTAGGTGCCGACGGAATAACCGCCGGTGGTGTGGACGACGCCTTTGGGTTTGCCGGTGGTGCCGGAGGTATAGAGGATATAAAGAGGATGCTCGGCGTCGAGAGGCTCGGCGGGGCAGACATCGGAGGCGGTCGCCATCAGGTCGTGCCACCAGTGATCGCGTCCAGTTTGCATGTTGATCGCGGTGCCGGTGCGCTTGTAGACGACGACATTCTTCACGCTGGGGCAGGATTTCAAGGCTTCTTCGACGGCGGGAAAAAGTTTGACTTCGTTGCCGCGGCGGTAGGATCCATCCTGGGTGATGACGGCGCTGGCTTGCGAATCGTGGATGCGGTCGACGAGTGCGTTGGAGGAGAATCCGCCGAAGATGACGGTGTGAGTGGCGCCGATGCGGGCGCAGGCCAGCATGGCGATGGGCAACTCGGGAGTCATGCCCATGTAGATGGCGACGCGGTCGCCTTTCTTGACGCCGAGCGACTTCAGGACGTTGGAGAATTTCTGCACTTCGCGATGCAGTTGCTGGTAGGTGTAGGTGCGGATTTCGCCGGGCTCGCTTTCCCAGATGATGGCGGCTTTGTTCTTGCGCGCGGTCAGCACATGGCGGTCGAGGCAGTTGTAGGAGAGATTAATCTGTCCGCCGACAAACCACTTTGCCCACGGGCAATTCCATTCGAGGACCTTGTCCCACTTCTTGAACCAGTGCAATTCAGTAGCAATTTCCCCCCAGAAACCCTCGGGATCGTCGATGGATCTTTTGTAGAGGCTCTCGTACTGGGCGAGAGTTTGAATGTGAGCGCTGCGGCTGAATTCGGGGGGAGGCGGGAAACTGCGCTGCTCCTGCAGGATGGAATCAATGCTGCTGGCCTGAAGATCAGTTAGGGCTTTAGTGGACATGAGAAACCTCGAGTTGGAGGAGTTGGGGACTCGGTCGTGAGTGGATGAATGTTGGCACGAGAGCCGCCGGGGTACCGCGACATTTTACTACCATAGGTTGGCAAAGCGGATGTGATGGTGGTCACAGGGTAGTGTTTGGGGTGGAAAGGGGAGGCGCGTGTTAGTGGTTCGATGTGGCGGATGGAGGAGAGGGAACTACGCGGACGGAGGTGGCGTCGAAAACGTAGGTCTTGACTTCGCCGTCGTCGCCCTGGGCGGGGAATTCTTTGCCGTTGAGGATGAAGCTGATGCCGGCGGCGTTTCCGGCGCGGACAACGATCTCATGAGTGGCGCTAACCGCGGTGTGTGCAGGGGCGATCAGGGTCTCGTGGGCTATGGGTTTGCCATCGGCGGTGATCTGGACCCAGGTGGTTTTTTCGGCGCGGATGAGCAGGCTGAACGGTTTGGGCGTGGGTGGGGGCGCGGCGTGGGCGAGCTTGGTTTTGGGTACGGACGCAGTGGAGGTTGTGGGTGGTGGCGCGGGTGGCGTGGATTTTGCGGTGGCGGTTTTATCGGGAGTTGTGGATGAGGGAGCTTGTGGCGATCGAGCCGGTGAGGAGGATGGTTCCGGCGATGGGGTTTCGGAAGAAGGTTTTCCGGTTGATGCGGTGACGGGCGAAGTTGCTGAGGGTTGCGGGGCGTCGGTGGAAGCCGGCGCTTGAACTGGAGCGGGGACTGGAGTTGTGGCGGGGGTTGAAGTTGGAGTGGACGATGATTGCGACGGGACCGGTGGCTGCGAAGCAGGTTGCGATTCCGAGGCGGCGAGCTGCGAAGCGGCTGGCGATGGCGAGGCTGACGGTTGCGGTGCGGTTGTGCGCTCGCGGCGGTGAAAATTCCAGAAGGCCAGGGCGGCGGTTAGCAGCAGCAGGGCCAGCGCCAGGCTGCCCCACGGAATCTGGGTTGGAGGCGCGGCGGCGGGCGGGGCGGCGATTTCCGCAGGAGTTTCTGCGGGAACAGGCGCAGCGGGAGGATTGACTGCGGGGGGAGTGGGGGGCGGCGGAGGGGGAAGTGGGTTGCGGCGATCCTGTTTGCGGCGATTCTCGACAGGAGGCTGCCCGACATCGTGGCCGTTGTGGCCGGAAAGATCGATTGGAGCCAGATCTCGGGCGGGCGCCGGTGGAGCGACGGGCGCTTGAGGTTTGGCGGCAGGGCCGGACGCCACGCCAGGGGCGCGGAAATCGGGGAGAATGGCCTGCTGCTGCACCTGGCTCTCGCGCAGCGCGATGAGGTAGTCGGAGACGGCTTCTTCTTCGTCGAGGCCGACCTGGCGGGCGTAGGCGCGCACGAAGCCCTTATTGAAGACGCCACCGGGAAGCTGGTCGAAGTGTTCGTCCTCGAGAGCGCGCAACATGCGGGTGCTGATCTTGGTGGTGCTGGAGATAGCCTCGAGCGTAACGCCGCGCTGCTCGCGCTGATTGCGAAGTTTTTCTCCGAACGATCCCAAGGGCGGCTCCGGCGGGCGGGGATTCCGTCCGCATGTAGATTCGAAGTAATCATAGGCGAAGGCGGGGATGGATGCCAGAAGGCAGCGAGGGGGCGAGGTTACTTTTGCGGAATGGTGGTGTGGGGGGCGAGGGCCGAAGGTGTTAGCCAGTCCTAAAAAATTTCACTTGATTGGAGACCGGATGCCGGGATTAAATTGGCGCATGGCCAAGAAAACAGGAATGAGTGATTCGTCTCTATGGGTGATCGTGATTCTCCTGGTGGCGATCGCCGCGTGGACGTATTTTAAGAGATAGAGGCGAGTCGAACGAACTGGTGCACGTTCCGTCAGTCTCCGGGTTCGGCTGTGTAGAATCGGGGATGACGAAATGAGCCGCGCCGCCGAAATTCGCTCGAAATCACGCACCCAGAGCCGCAAGGGCCCGAACCCACAGGTGGCTGCGGGAACTGTGGGATCGCTCACCGGCAACAGATTGCTGGCCGTGCTCAGCGGATTGCTGGGGGCGGCGACTGTCGTGATCTATCTTCCAGTGGTTGGGCACTCCTTCATTGTCCTCGACGATCACGATTACGTCACGGGGAATCAGCATGTACAGGGCGGGTTGAGTTGGAGCACGATCAAGTGGGCATTTACTTCTACCGAGGCGGCGAACTGGCATCCGCTGACCTGGCTTTCGCATGCGCTTGACTGCCAGTTCTTTGCGCTAAATCCGGCGGGACATCATCTCGATAATGTGCTGATCCATGCGGTCAATGGGGCGCTGCTGTTTCTGCTGTTGGCATGGGTGACAAAGCGAGTGGGGCCAAGCCTGCTGGTGGCGGCGCTGTTTGCGTTGCATCCGATCAACGTGGAGTCGGTGGCGTGGGTGGCGGAGCGGAAAAACGTTCTGAGCACGTTCTTCTTTTTTTTGGCAATCGGGGCCTACGGATGGTACGCGCGGAAAGCGAGTTGGCGCCGGTATCTGGCGGTGGCGGCGCTATTTGCCGCGGGACTGATGGCCAAGCCGATGGTCATCACGCTGCCGTTCGTCCTCTTATTGCTGGATTATTGGCCGCTGGAGAGAATCGCGGATGGTGAGAATGGCGCGGCGGCTGCTAACGGCATACCGAAAGCGGGGTTGGGGAGGCTGTTGCTGGAAAAAGCTCCGCTGCTGTTTTTCTCGGCGGCCAGCGCATGGATCACACTGAAGGCGCAGCATTCGGTGGTGCGTACGATCGAGGAATTTTCGTTCGCCGCACGCATCGAGAATGCCATGGTGTCGTATGCGTTATATCTCTGGAAAATGCTGTGGCCGGCGCAACTGGCGCTGTATCCGCATGCCGTGAGCACTCCGCCGGCATGGCACTGGATCTTATCGGCGGCGGTGTTGATCGGCGTGACGGCGGTGGTGGCGGTCTATCGCAGAAAGCGCTACCTGGCGGTGGGGTGGTTGTGGTTTCTGGGCACGCTGATTCCGGTCATCGGGTTGGTGCAGGTGGGGGAGTTCGCCATGGCCGATCGCTACGGCTATGTTCCGCTGATCGGAATCTTCGTCATGGTGGCCTGGAGTGTGGCCGATTGGGCGGACGAGAAGAAAATCCGCACGGCTTGGCGAGTGGTGCCGGCGGCGGGTGTTTTGCTGGCGCTGGCGTGGGTGAGCCATCGGCAGATGAGTTATTGGAAGAGTGACTACGATTTGTGGTCGCATGCGCTGGCGGTGGAGGAGAATCCGTTTGCGGAGAATGCGGTGGGAGTGGCGCTCCTGAATCCCGAATCGCAAATGACGCGGGGGGATGTAGAGAGCTTTGCGACTGCGCAGGATCGTCTGGAGGAAGCCCGCCAGCACTTCGAGATCACGCTGGGAGCATACCGGCAACTGGCGAAGCAGAATCCGAAGGTTTATTTGAGCTACCTGGCGGAGATTCTCGACAACGTGTGCGCCATGGACCGGGTGCAAAAACGGGTGGCTGAAGCTCATGACTGCTTTGACGAAGCGTTGCAGACATACCGTCAACTGGCGGAGGAGAATCCGGGGAAGTATCAGCCTTATATGGCGAATATTCTGAACTACCTGGGGTTCTTGAATCAAAGCCAAAGGCGTATGGAAGAATCGCGCAGCGACTACCAGGAGGCGCTGGCGATTTTTCAGAAGCTGGCTGAAGGGAATGCGCAGTATGCCGGAGATGTCGAGAAAACGAAGGCCAGCCTCGAAGAGTTGGGCAGGCAGATGGGGCGGTGAGTTCTAGCCTGCGAGAAAAAAATCAGGGGAAGAGATTGCTCTCTCCCCCTGCGGTGTGGGACAGCGCTTAAAAAGTGGTCGGGATGTTGTAGCTTCCGTTAGACTCGTTGGCTTCGCCACCATGGCACTGGCGGCAGAATTGAGCGGTCTGGTTCGATCCGGTGGTGCCGCTGGCAGGATTATACGGGCCGTTGATGAAAAACATGGTCGCGTATTTGCCACTGGGCAGTCCGGTATTTTTGCCGTTGGTGACACTGAACACGTTCATCATGTGCTGGTTGTGGCAAGTGGTGCAGGTGACGATGGCCGTGTTGTTGTAGGAACTGAGGCTGACGAAGAAGCCGTAGTTGTTGACGAACGCAGAAGAGTTCGGTCCGTTCATCGAGATCTTGCCGTTGGTATTGGTGCAATCCCAATTCCACTGGCCGCCGCAGGAGACGGTGGCGTTCAATCCCACCGGGTGCGAAGCAAGATAGCTCTGAGCGCCGTCGCCATTGGCGCCTAACAGGGTGGGAATCTTGTTGTAGCTGCCGTAGGTGGCGGGAAGCGTCTCATAGATCTGATCTTTCATCATGGCGCCTTTGGCGTAGTTGCCGTCGTGGCAGCTAAGGCAGGTGATGAGGCCGTTTACGTCGGGAGTGCCCGCGGCCATGGAAGCCGGCAGAACTTCGACATAGCCGGTGCTGCCGTTGGTGCTTCCGGTGATGATGGTCTTGCCATAGAGTGCGCCTACGTCCTGGCCCCACAAAATTGAGGTTCCAGCGGTGGCATCGCCAGACTTGTTGTCGCCGTTGCCCCAGGCGCCGCTGTGGGGCGCGTGACATCCGGCGCAGCCCCGGCCGTAGTTGAGATGGGCGCCGAGGACATCGGTGGTACTTGATTGAATTTGTCCGGCGGCGAATGCAGCAGCCACCAGAATCATTAACATGACGGACACGGACTTCTTCATAGGTTCTCCTCAAGGTTTATGAATTGATAAGGAATAGAAACGAGATGCTGGCTAAGAGTGATTGGAATTGGTGGAACGGCCGGGCTTTCAGCCGCAGTGCGGGAGGAACGCATGAAACCCTATCGGCAAATTGCCGGGAAAATATTAGGGAGCCAGGCGCGCGAATGGGCGGAAAGACGGCACGGAAGTAACCGCTGAGATCGTGCCGAGGTAACCTTCAGCACGAAGAACCTTATTGTGGCTTCTTCTGCAGCGGGATGGTGAACTGCGCCTTGCAGGTCTTGGCCGGGTCGTCAAAGGCGGAGCCTTCGCGGTCGCCTTCAGAGGCGCGGAAGAATAGTCCCTGCTTGGTGCGGTCGGGGAGCCCGGTGAAGCGGGCCTGGCCGGCGGAATTGGTTCCGACTTGCAGGTCGAGTTTGTGAAGGTACATGAATCCGTAGGCGATGTGGACCGTTATTGTGGCGGCGTAAATTGGGGCGCCGGTGTTGTCGGTGATGGTGAAGTCAGCGGAACAAGGGCCGATGCCACCGTCGATTACCGGGACGGACTTGGGGTCCTGAAAAGCCGAGACCGAGAGAATTATGAGTGCGAGGGAGCAGGTGCGAGTGATTCGATGGCGCAGGGTCGGACGCATAGGTATCTGATGCGCGGATGCTGGATTTAGTCTCCGTTATGCTGCGAAGTCGCCCGCCCGGTCGGGGCTAAAGCCCAGTTCGTTGTGGAGGCTTACGCGGCGCTGAAGCGCCGCTCTTCCACGGTATTTTATAGGTATTCTGATTGTTCTGCTATGCCGCGAGCCGGAGCTTCGAGTGGAAGTAATCGAAATTTTGCGCGAGGCAACGCGGAAGGGCACGGCGGCGATGAAGGCGCGCAGCCGCAAGTTATTGGTTAGATTCGAGCGGAGTCGATAGTGCAGTTGGCGTAATGGGTACTGGTTACCAAGGTGCATTGCTCCAGTGACGGTGCACTCATATAATTTTCAGCACTGTCACTCCGTCCAGCAAAAGACCTAAGGGAAAAATCAGGAAAGCCTGATTAGGAAGAATTCATGTCCGAGGCCACCGGCACTCAACTAACCCGCCAGAGCCAGGAGTTGACCATCTTCCACGACGTGGCGAAGGCGCTGACGTCGTCGCTGGACCTCGATTCCATTCTGCAGACAATCATGGAGAAGATGGCGGAATATTTCCGTCCGGATACGTGGTCGTTGCTGATGGTGGATGATGAGCACAACGATCTTTACTTCGCGATCGCGGTGGGCGACGCCGCGGAGGCGCTGAAAAATGTCCGGCTGAAAATGGGTGAGGGCATCGCGGGGTGGGTGGCAAAGCATGGCGAGCGGGTGATTTCTGCGGACGCGGAAAGCGATCCGCGGTTTGCCAAACGGGTGGATGAAAGCACGCAGTGGGAGACGCATTCGGTGATATGCGTGCCGCTGCGGTCGCGGCTGCGGGTGCTGGGCGTAATCCAACTGGTGAATGTGAACCTGTCGCAGTTCAACGAGCCGGAGATTTTCTTTCTGCAGGCGCTTTGCGACTACGCCGCCATTGCCATTGAGAATGCGCGGTGGGTGGAAAAGATCCAGGAACTGACGATCACCGACGATTGCACCGGGCTCTACAATGCGCGCCACCTATATAAGACGCTGGAAACCGAGGTTTACCGGTCGGCGCGATTTGGCTACGAGTTCAGCGTGTTGTTCATCGATCTCGACCACTTCAAATCGGTGAACGATACGCACGGGCATTTGATTGGAAGCAAACTGCTGGCTGAGATTGGATACCTGGTGAAGGCGCAACTGCGGTTGATCGATTTTGCGTTTCGCTACGGCGGTGACGAATTTGTGGTGCTGCTGCCGCAGACCGGGAAAGATCAGGCGCTGGTGGTAGCCAGGCGTTTGCGGGACGCCATGCGCGCCAGCAACTTCTGCCGCGATCAGGGATTGAATCTGAATGTCAGGGCTTCGATTGGATTAGCGACTTATCCGCACGATGCGCGCGACGCGCACGACGTCATCCGCCAGGCTGACGAGATGATGTATCTGGTGAAGAACACGACCCGCGACAATATTGGGATAGCGCAGCGGGGAGTGATGAAATAGGAAGGCAGCTTCTAGCTCTTGGCGTCTAGCTTCGCACCCTCAGCGTTAGACCCAGCTTGTCGCAGCAACCGACCAAACGTCGAGTGATCCGGTACGTCGTATCGCGGTCCTGTTGAGTCGACAAATCGATGAGGGCGCGCTGCCCGTGCCTTCGATCCTCTTTCGTCTTTGTCATTGGACGTGTAGGTCGTGAAGCCCATGACAACGGCGGACACTGATCTTGCTCTCCTCCTTCCGGGCCTGTGCGAGATCGTAGGCTAGCTGCATCCGGAGCCATGTTTCCGCCGTGCTGCCAAACGCTTTCGAGAGCCGGATCGCCATCTGAGGGCTGATCCCCGACTTGCCGTGGATCACGTTATTGAGCGTCTGTCGGGTGACGCCCAGGACCTCCGCCCCGGCGGTGACGGTGAGGCCCAAAGGCTCAAGACACGCACTCCGCACGATACGCCCAGGGTGCGCGGGATTTTTCATTGGCATGGTGTTTCCCTCATTACCTAGTGATAATCAATCAGTTCGACATCAAACGCATCGGGACCATCGAAACGGAATATGATCCGCCAATTCGCGCGCACGGTTACCGACCAGAACCCTTTGAGGTCGCCCTTGAGCGCATGCAGGCGATAGCCGGGCAGGTCAAGTTCTTGCGGCACCGTCGCGGCATCAAGGACGGTCAATATTTCCTGAATTGTATCCGCGAAATCAGCCCGTATTCCGCTGCGATCGTCGCGCTCGTAAAAGCGTTTGAGCCCGCGATGTTTAAAGCTCCTGATCATGATTGTAAAGTGTAACTTGTCACTTGTCAACTGGGAGATCGCAAAATTACAAATTCTCCATGGCCTTCTGAGGCTCGGCTGGTTTCACCTCTGGCTTCCAGGGGTTGGCGTTGGCGGGGGCGTTGGGGTCTACGTTGAAATCCCAGACGTAGAGGTTCATGCCGTCGGTGCCCTTCATTTCAACGATTGCGTATTCACCGGGGGCTAGCGCCGCGCTGGGAGTCAGTTTGAACCAGCCGGGGGCGACGCGGTCGATGGTGGCTTTTACGACGTCCTGATTCTGGCTGACCTTGCCGGCGACGTTGCGGCGCAGATCACCGAGTATGCGATTGCCGCCTTTGACCTTGGCGCGCACAATGCGAAAACGATCGAACGGAACTTCGGCCTGCTCGGCTTGCTGCGGTTGTTGCGGGCCCGGCTGGGCGCGGGGAGCGTCGGGGTTGGGCCGGGACGGCTTGGCGGAGGAAGGGTCGCCGGAGGGCGTTTTGGCGGAGGGATTTTCCTCTTCGACGTTGAGGTAGATGGAAGGCGTGGCCACGTGGGAGTGGACGGTGGCGTGTTCGCCTTCAAGTTCGATGGTTTGCTTGGCGCTGGCGATGGGGTTGAGAGCTCCGCGAAAAATGTTGGAGCGGGTGTTGCGGTTGATGTCACCTTCGGTCTGCTGCATTTCAACCAACTGCGGCCCGCCTTCAAAATTATCGAGCAAGAAGACGCCGGACGCTTCGGGAAGGCGGAGTCCGGGTGCGACCTGAGGGAGACGGGATTCCGCGAGGAGACGGTCGGCTTCGGTTTCTTTTTCCTTGTCGAGAGCGGCAGCCTCGGGGATGGCGGAAGTGGCACGGTCCTTTTCGTATTTTTCGGTGGCGGGCCAGTCCACCAGAGACGAGGGGAGTTCTTCCCATTCGTCGCGCTCGGCGCTCATGTAGCGCACGCGGTCGCCCTTTACTTCATATTTGCTGACCAGTTGGTAGGAGCCGTCTTTGAGGATCAGGCGGTGGGAGAGTTCCTGGGCGGGGGAATGGAGCGGGAGCAGCGCGGCCAGAGCGATGGCCAGGGTGATCCATGAGAGAGCACGATTGAGGGATGGATGAGCGTTTGAAGGCATGGCTGCTTCTGTTATTTTACGGCTTCGCGGCGAGGTCATAACGGCGAAGTATGTTGTGGGATGCGGCGAGGGGCGCAAAGGCTGGATTGGGCCGTTCTTCGGGGCTCGCTGATTTCGGGGCGTCCGGGCAGGGATCGTGAGTTGTTTCGGTGGCAGGGATGCTTCGACTCCGCCAGGACTCCCTTTGGTCGTCCTGGCCCCGCTCAGCACGACAAGAAAAGACTCGTTTGGGGAAGTACCCGATCAACAGGCGTGGCCGGCTTGTAGTATGCTGGTGCCGAAATCTCCGGAATCCATGAACGCTAATTCAGTGGTTTGCAGTTTCGGAATTTATTTGCTGTTGGGGACTGCTGCGGGCTGGGCGCAGTCGGCGACGGCCATGAATCAAGGAGGCGCACAGTATTCGACGCAGGGCACGGTGGCGTCCGCGGCCGCGCCGCAGCAGGGCTCGGCGGTATCGTACGCGTCGGTGTCGCAAATGAACGGGTTGCTGGCGCAACTGGAGGCGACGTCGAAGGCGACGCAGGCCGATCTGGCGAAGCTGCGCATCGAGCGCTGGAAGACGGATTCGGGATCGAAGAAGCAGGCGCTGGGAAATGTGGATTCGATTCAGCGCAACCTGCAGGAAGCCTTGCCGGCAATGCTGACGCAGTTACGCAATTCTCCGGAAGACTTGCCCGCGACTTTCAAACTCTACCGTAATCTGGATGCGCTCTATGACGTGCTGGGCAGCGTGGTGGAATCGACCGGAGCGTTCGGTCCGAAGGACGATTTGCAGGCGCTGGCCAACGATCTAAATACTTTTGAAGGGACGCGCAAGCAGCTGGCGGAACGCATCGAGAACCTGGCCGCGTCGAAAGAGCAGGAGATCGTGCGACTGCGTACGGATTTGAAGACGGCGCAGGCGGCGATTCCGGCTGCACCTCCGAAGAAAATTGTGGTCGACGACGATGAGCCGGCCAAGAAGCCGGCGCCGAAGAAAAAGGCGGCGCCGAAGAAGCCGGCGACCACCACGAAGCCGGGTGCGACTCCGGCGCAGACGCCGTCGCAGACTCCACCGGTACAACCGAAGCAGTAGAGGCGCAGGCTGCCGGGCAGCGGAATCTGTTAGTCTTCCTTCCGCATCAAAATCGGGACCGAGAATCCATTCATGACCATGCATACCAGCGTTCCCGCGATTATTGGCGGCATCGTGATTATTGCGTCGGTGTTGCTGGATGCGTTCGAGACGGTCGTGCTGCCGCGGCGAGTGACGCGGCAATTCAAGCTGACAGCGTGGTTTTACCGGCGCACGTGGATTCCATGGAGAAGGATTGCCGAGCGCATCCGAACGCCTTCGCGGCAGCAAAGTTTTCTGGGATATTTCGGGCCGCTGTCGTTGATTCTGCTGCTGGGATTTTGGGCGGCAACACTGATCTTTGGTTTCGGCTTGCTGCAATATGGCATTGGCGGGCACGAACAACTGGGAAGTGAACCGCTTACGTTTGGCCGGATTGTTTATGCCAGCGGGGAAACCTTCTTTACCCTCGGGTATGGCGATATTGTGCCGACTTCGAGCGCGGCGCGGGTTCTCGCGGTATTCGAAGCGGGGATGGGGTTTGCGTTTCTGGGCGTGGTGATTGGCTACCTGCCGGTGGTGTATGCGTCGTTTTCGCGGCGCGAGATTCAGATCTCGATGCTGGATGCGCGGGCGGGATCGCCGCCGACGGCGGTCGAGTTGCTGGTGCGGCTGAAGGGTTCGTCGGAGAATCCGGCGCTGGACCAATTGGTTCTGGATTCAATTTTGCGGGATTGGGAGCGCTGGTCGGGGGAGTTGCTGGAGAGCCAGATTTCGTATCCGGCATTGAGTTTTTTTCGTTCACAGCACAGCAACCAGTCGTGGCTGGGCGCGCTGCAGACGATGCTCGATGTGACGTCGCTGGCGATCACGGGCATCGAGGGCATCCACCCGGGGCAGGCGAAGTTGACATTTGCCATGGCGCGCCATGCGGCCGTCGATCTGGCGCAGGTGGTGAACGCGCGCTACGATCCGGAGGCGGCGGAACGCCTGACGGATGAAGGTTTCGAAAACCTGCGCCAGACACTGGCGGCGGCGGGATTGAAACTGCGAAGCAGCGACGAAGCGCGGCAGAAGCTGGCTAAACTGCGCTCGATGTACGAGCCCTACGTGCACTCGACGGCACGAACTCTGATGCTGACGATGCCGCCGTGGCAACGTCCTGAGAAGACGCGGGACAATTGGCAGGCAGGGCCGTGGGACCGGTTGATCCAGGCCAAAGGGGTTGGCAGTGCTGGGACAGAAGCCGTTGCAACCGTGGAGCGGCGACGATCACTTCTAGAGGTCATTGAGTAATTTTGTAATTTGGTAATTTTGTAATTTGAAAACCAGGAGCGTCTGTTGTCTTCAAATTACCCGATTACTAAATTTCTAAATTTCTAAATTACAAAATTAGTTCCATGGCTGTTAGGATCGCGTCGTCATGAACTCTATTGGCGAAAACGTGGTGCGGATTGAAGCGGAGGCGCTGCGCGCGCTGGCGGACCGGATTGGCGGTCCGATGGCGGAGGCGTTTCAGCGCGCAGTGGATCTGCTGTTTGGCTGCGCGGGGCGCGTGGTTGTGACCGGGATGGGGAAGAGCGGTCTGATTGCGCGAAAAATTGCAGCCACGCTGAGTTCGACGGGGACACCCGCGCTGTATCTGCATCCGGTGGAGGCGTTGCACGGTGATTTGGGCATGGTGGTGCGCGGGGATGTGGTGCTGGCTTTATCCGCATCGGGCGAGACGGAGGAGATTCTGGCTTTGCTGGCGACCATCAAGCGGCTGAGGGTGCGGTTGATTGCGATGACCGGAGATGCGATTGCCGGATCGGGTGATCGGGTGATCGGATCATCGGGTCAACAGAAGAGTCGCGCGTCTACTTTGGCTGCGGCGGCGGATGTGGCGCTGGATTGTTCGATTGCGGAGGAGGCTTGCTCGCTGGGGTTGGCTCCGACGGCTTCGACTACGACCATGCTGGCGCTGGGCGATGCGCTGGCGGTTACGCTCAGCGAGAAGCGCGGATTCAAGGAAGAGGATTTTGCCAGCTTGCATCCGGGAGGGAAGCTGGGGAAGCGGCTGGCGCGGGTGGAATCGCTGATGCACTCGGGTGAGGCGTTGCCGCGAGTTGGTCCGGGGACGAAGATGCCGGACGTGATTTATGAGATGTCGCGGAAGAAACTGGGCGTGACCGCGGTGGTGGAAGGCGAGACACTGGTGGGCATCGTGAGCGATGGGGATTTGCGGCGGCTGCTGGAGAAGCGAGGGAAGGATGTGCTCGATCTGACGGCGGGCGAGTGTATGACGAAAAATCCTCGAACGATTGCGGGCGGAGAGTTTGCGGCGACGGCGCTGGCGTTGATGGAGGAGAAAAAAATTACTTCGCTGATGGTCGTTGACGGGAACGGAACGCTGCTCGGAATCGTGCATCTGCACGATCTGTGGGGGACCGAAATGATGTAAGAATTGAGTAATTGAGTAATCGGGTAATTTGGTAATTGAAAATCTTCATGGCCTGCCTCGCTGGTTTTCAATTACACAATTACCCGATTACCAAATTGCTCAATCGAGGGCTCCATGTATCACTACGATCCCAATACGGCGCTGGAAGAATTGAATGAAGATGCGATGCTGCCGAACCCGGTGCACGTGCGCGATATGATTTTGCGCAGGCATCCGTCGGCGGATCAGGCGTTGGAACTGAACCGGCTATTTCTGGAGTATCAGAAGTTTTTTGGCGAGACGCAGAAGTTGGGGAAGGAGATTCTGAGGCAGCTGACTTCTTCTTAGCTAGTACCTAGTACCCAGTGGCCAGTACCCAGTGTTTAGTGCTTAGTGTTCAGTGCTTATGTTGCCGCCTTCTTTGCGGAAACATGGCGAAGAACACGATCCCCGGGCATAGGCCAATCGACGCCGGTGCCGCCAAACCGAGATCGACTCGGTACTCGGTACTCGGTACTGGGTACTCGGTACTGGGTACTCGGTACTCGGTACTACTTGCAGTTTGGAGCCCTTGTCTACTGCTTCGGCTTCTTGGCAGTGGTCGAGGTCAGCTGCAGGAAAGGCATGACCGAGGGCACGCCGCTGGAGTTGACGATCGCCAGCATGTAATAGCCCGGAGGAGCGATGCTGCCATTGGCGGGAGCGGTCGCCGTGAGCGTTCCCGCGCCGACGGTGAAGGCCAGGCTTACATAGCGTTGATCCATGTCGTCGGCGTGAGTAGTTGCCCCCGGTTTCAACAGAGCCACACTGGTGATCGTGGAGGCGTCGGCGGTGGTGATGGTAAAACTCTGTCCGTAGTTCAGCGCGGTTGGCGCCGACGAGATGACTGGCTGCGCGCCGTTGAATAAATAGGGCGGGCTGTAAATCTCGTAGGTGAGTTCGTTCTTGCTGCCGTTGTCGGAACCGGCGGAGACGACGCGGCCGTCGGGGAGCAGGACGGCGGTGGAATGATAAGTCCGCTGAATCTGCTGCGACGCCATGACGGACCATTGCGCGGTCGTCGGATTGTAAATCTCGGCGGCGAATACAGGATTCTTGTACTCACCCCCTCCACCCCCTCCGCCGACGGCCAGCACGGTGCCATCCGGCAGGAGCACCAGATTCTCGTTATAGCGGGCATAGTTCATGGCCCCGGTATACGTCCACGCAGGTTTGGTGGCTGACATATCGATGATCTCGACGGTATTGGTGGCTGCGCCGCCGCCGTTCAGATGAGCCACTGAACCCCCGGCGACCATAACCTGGTTCCCGCCGGGCAACAACACGTGGGGAGCGAAATAGCGGAAGCCGAAATTCATGGCGGCCACAAAGGACCATTTGTTGGTGCTGGGATTGAATTGGTAAGTTTCCTGTGCCGGCGCCGACACAAAGACGTTGCCGCTGGAGAGTAGCGTCAGGCGGGGATAGGTCTGGAGAATCTGATTGGGGATGTTGGCGGTGGATGGCAGCGTGGTCCACCAATTGGCGTCGTAGTTGTAGGACTCCAAGACATTTTGAACAATGAGACCCGTCTCGTTGGAACCGGAGAACTCGATGACGGTGCCATCGGATATTTCGATGCTGCTGGGATACCAGCGGGCGTAGTTCATGTTCTCGCCGGCGGTCCAGGTGGAAGTGGCGGGATTAAAAAGATTTGTGTTCCAGGTGCCGCGATTATTCTCGATCCCAGTGTGAGCACCCTCGACAACTCCTCCTGTGACCATCACCTGACCGTTTTCCAGAATGGTCAGGCCGGAGCAGAAGATGTCTTCGGCAAATGGCAACGCCACGTTGGTCACCACGCCGGTGACGGGATTCAGCATCACCGCCGTGGATTTGCTGGAGTTGGCGCCGGGATAGTAGTAGAAGAGCACCTGCCCGTTGTTGAGTACGGCTGCATCGGCGCCCACCACACATGGCGGACCAGCGCAGAATCCGACAGGGGAAGACCATTGGCCGAGCGGCTGCGATGAAACCGACTTGGCAAGTGTAGGGGGTTTTGGCTCTGCCGCCGAAGCGTTGGGCACAAGGCAAGTGAAAGCTGCAATGAACAGCGCGAACCAAGGCAGAGAATTCTTCATTCTTTGCATGCTGACTCTCCTTCGGGTTGGGACAGCTTGGACTTGCACGAACGCTGAGAACGCTTTCAAACGGCGATTGAGGGTGTCATTGGAAATTGATCCTGTCAAGATGCAAGAATTTGCAGGGTCTGAGGAAAAGTGCGGGGGGGGATTGTGGCTTCGCACGACTGTCTGTCGATGGCGCTGTTGCCTGTGTCGGCAGGGATCGACCGGTGGGAAGGCGTACCTCAGCGGCTGAAGCCGCACTCATTCTGCCGTGCTCACGGCACGAGTAAAACTCCTGCCCTTCCCGATCATTCCGAGGCGTAAGTTTTTTCGCTGGCTGCTACGGGGTCCGTTTCAATCCGCAGGAGCTGAAGAAGTTGCTGGCGATTGAGGAGGTTTCGTCCAGAAAAGTTCGCACCTGAGTGGGATTTACCGTTGCGTCCGAGCGATACACGACGAGCGATGGGCCGCCGCCCTCGATATGCCACTTGTAGTCTGGGGGCAACGCTTCGCAAAAACTGAGGAGTGCGGGAGAAAAAAGCTGGCGGATTTTCTGCTCATCCGGTCCGCGAAGCAGGCAGCGGTGCGAGAAATCCGGATGCGAGTCGAAGTCGATGTCGGAGTGGAGGAAGACTTCGCCAATCCTGTCGAAAAAGCCTTCAGGCCGCAAGGCAAAATCGGGAAGCGAAAGTTCTTGCGTGAATGCCGCTACGGTCTGGGTCCAGGTGTGTGAGTTCTTCCCGCCGCCGGTCGTGAAGGAATAATCGAAAAGGCTGACCTTCAATCCAGCTGCCGTCCCGGTCATGATGTTTCTGAATTGACGCCCGGATCCCCGGTCGAACAGGGGCATATTCAATCGTGGCGCATGGGAGGGGTCATTCCACTCTGCTCCTTCGAAAGTGAAACCCATTTCTTGCGCCGTAGTCTGGAGGGCCTGCGTGCGCTTTTTTGCAAAAATCTGGCGGACTATGATCGAGATGATGATGACTACAATGGCAGCTCCGAAGATCCACAAGGCGAGGGAGTTGTTGTTGTGCATGAGTGGGTGGATCGAATAAGTATGGAATGTTAGCGCGAATGCGGTGGCGAAACAATCACGAGGCTGGGGGCAGAGGGCGGGTTCAGTAACCCGACAGGAACTCGATCATCTCCTTACGCGTGAAGCCGGCTTCGCGCAGCAAAGACACCAGTGTTCCTTTAAACAAATGCGACCAATGTGTTGTCGTCGGTGGGGACTGGGTCGTTGTGCTTACGCAGGCTGGCAATGTAGCCGGAAATCGCGTCTCTGGCCATTTCCCGGGCCTCGTCGACGTTCCGTCCGTATGTTACGCAGCCGGGCAGGGCGGGAACGAGCGCGGTGTACCAGTTGGTTCGGGACGAAGCATGTGCTGAAGTGGTAGCGTGCCTTAGCCATAGGTTGACGCCGATTCTAGCCCTGAGGCAGCGCCTAGTCAGAGTTGCCGCTGGTACAATAACAAATTCACCTAATGACAAGCGGGTGCCTGTTGCAGGGCGCTCGCAACTCGGAACTCGCAACTCAAGACTCGGAACTCAATTATGCATCGTTGGTCAGAATCGTTTATTCCTACCTTGCGCGAGGCGCCGGCGGATGCCGAGGTCGCGAGCCATAAATTTCTGGTGCGGGCGGGGTATATCCGTCAGCTCGCGGCCGGGATTTACTCCTATCTTTTCCTCGGCAACCGCTCGTTCAACAAGATTACGGCCATCGTGCGTCAGGAGATGGACAAGGTCGGGCAGGAGTTTTTTCTGCCGGCGCTGCATCCGCGCGAGCTTTGGGAGTCCAGCGGGCGTGCAGCTTTGATGGGCGACAATCTGTTCAAGCTGAAGGACCGTAAGGGCACAGACATGGTGCTGGGCATGACCGAGGAAGAAGTGATGACCTCGATTGCGATAAAGGATCTGCGCAGCTACAAGCAGTTGCCGCAGATCTGGTACCAGATCGCTCCGAAGTTTCGCGACGAGCCGCGGCCGCGGTCGGGGCTGCTGCGGGTGCGGCAGTTCATGATGAAAGACGCGTACTCGTTCGACATCGACGCCGCGGGGCTCGATGTTTCCTACAAGAAACATTACGAAACGTATTGCCGCATCTTCGACCGATGCGGGTTGAAGTACATGGTGGTGGAGGCGGATTCCGGAGCGATGGGCGGCAAGGAATCGCACGAGTTCATGGTGCGGACTCCGGCGGGCGAAGATCAGATTGTGAGCTGCGACGGCTGCAACTACGCGGCGAACATGGAGAAGGCGACATCGAAACTCGGCGATTTTGGCGACCTTGCGCCCGAAGGCGACGGCAAGCCGCTCGAAGTGCACACTCCGGGGCAGAAGACGATTGAAGAGGTGGCGCGGTTTCTGGGCGTTTCACCGAAGAACAAAATCAAAACGCTGGCTTTGATGGCGGAAGAGAAAGACGCCAAGACGGGCAAGGTGAAGTTGCGCGGGATCGTGGTGCTGATGCGCGGCGACCACCAACTGAATGAAGCCAAGCTCAACGCTACGATTGCGGTGGCAACGCGGCCTATGGATGAGTCGGAGATCAAGGCGCTGTTCAAGTCTCCGGCAGGTTATCTGGGGCCGATGGGAATCGAGTGGGCGAAGGACGTGAAGAAAGATGCGGAGCTTCCGGTTTTGCTCGTCGATAAAGCTCTCGAAGGGCGCGCCAATCTGATTGCGGGCGCGAACAAAGAGGACTATCACGTGAAAAACCTCACGCCGGGGAAGGATTTCCATCCTACGGCGTATGCCGATCTGCGGGCGGTGACGGCGGGCGAAGGATGTCCGAATTGCGGCAACGCTTTGCGCATCGATACGGCGGTGGAAGTCGGGCACATCTTCAAACTGGGCTATCGCTATTCGGAATCCATGGGGGCGCGCGTGCTGGACAAGAACGGCAAGGAAGTGATGCCGATCATGGGCTGCTATGGAATCGGAATCGAGCGCATTCTGACGGCGGCGGTGGAGCAGTCGAATGATGAGAACGGATTCTGGCTGCCTCCGGCGATCGCTCCATTTGAAGTCGTGGTGACTCCGACCAACGTGAAGGATGAGGCTCTGCTGAAGGCGGCGAACGACATTGGGAGCAAACTGGAGGCCGCGGGCTTCGATGTGATCCTGGACGATCGTGACGAACGGCCCGGGGTGAAGTTCAAGGACGCGGATTTGGTCGGTATCCCCTTTAGAATCACCGTGGGAAAGAAGGTTACCGACGATACTGTGGAAGTGGTTTCGCGCTCGACCCGGGAAGTGCGCGATGTTAGGATCGGCGCGGTAGTGGAATATTTTCAAGGAGTGCTGCGAGCCGGGGCGTGAAATTTGCGCCGGGCAGAGGCGCAGTTTCGACACCATGGGAACTCTAAAAGCACTGGTTGGATTTTTTGCCATCATTTTCGTGGTGGTGGCGTGTTTTGAAGTGGCTCCGCCGCTGATGGCGAATTACAGCTTTCAGGACGACTTGCGGGAAGTCGTGCTGATGGATGGGAACTCGCAGAAGTCCGACGAGGACGTGCGCACCGATGTGATGCGGCGGGTGAAGGAACGCGACCTGCCGATCACGGCCAAGCAGGTCAACGTGTCGCGGATCAATACGCCGGGAATCTCCGCGATTTACATTACGGCGGATTACTCGGTGACGGTCAATATTCCGGGTTACTCGTTCGATATGCACTTTAATCCTACTAGTGGGAATAAGTAGGGCTAGTACCTAGTACCTAGTACCCAGTACCTAGTACCTAGTCCCGAGTAAGCGGCTGCTGCTATCGATCCCCACTTACTTGCATCTCTCATCTTGTTTAACTCTCCACAAGCTTAGCGCGTCCGTCGTTTAGGTCCTGTCAGCACTGACGGTCTCCGAGAAGCGCTTTGCTTGGGCTGGCGCGGAAGGGCTGCTCTCCCACGTCGATGCCAGCGATGTCGTGGGTTTTTCTGCGGCTAGTGAGCTGTTCAGGCGGTAGGGATGCTTCGACTGCGCCGGGACTCCCTCCGGTCGTCCCGGCTCCGCTCGGCATGACAAGGGCTTGGCCACTTACGCGGTCCCTTCGGTAAACTCTCCCGGAGTCTCAGGGGCTGAAGCCCGCATCGTGGTTGAGCCTGAATGGCACGGCTGAAGCCGTGCCCTACCCAAAGCCGTGCCCGACCTAAAGCTGCGCCCTATCCAAACCTCTAGTTGTGCCCTTCCGGACAAAACGATGCGGCCCTCATTCTTCTGAGGGCCGCTGATGAATTCAAGATAGAGCTAAAGCTAAAGTGAAAGTGAAACAGTTGCTGCTGCGGACTACGATGGGCCGCAGGCGCCGTTCGGGGCGGTGTTGCCGGCTTGCGAGCCTACGCCGATCGCGACGGGCTGCGAAGTCATGCCATGGTAGTTTGCCACGACCTGGTAATAGCCGGTGTACTCCCAGTTATATTGCGGGGGCGTGGGTGGCGGAGTGCCGGCGTCGATCCAGGTGCAAAGGGACGCGACGGCGGTCATCATGCCGGTGTTGTTGATGGGGACCGGTGCCGGGGACGAATCATAAGCCGGCAGCGAAGAGCCATTGTCGTCGACGCCCACAGTCGAAACGGTGTAGGTCGCGAGGTTCGTGACCGGAATCGTTTTGCCGCTGTGGTAAACCGCGTTGACGGTGAACTGGAGCGTGCCATCAGTGCCAACGAGGTTATAAAAGCCACCGCTATTAGCGCCCGAAGATGTGAGTTGGACAGATTGAACGTAATCGGATGTGCCGCACCCGCTGCAGATGAGCGCTAGAGCGACGACAGCTACGGCCAGAACATTTGTTGGTTTCACTGGAAGAATCCTCCACACTACTTTCAAGTGGAATGTTGTCAGCTTCTAATAACTGAGGCAAGAGAAATGTGTGGTTACCATGCAATCGAGTGGTCACGTCCTAAAGTCACAGCACGAAATCTGCGCGCGTTCGCGGTGCACGAATTCAGTTTCTGGATTTGCCGGTGCGCCGCGCGGGACGCGCGTTGTGCGATGATTGCGAAATTCGAGATGAGTGCGAATCGCCGCTTGTTACGGGTCGAAACAGATTTCGGTGCGTCCGGAGAAGTCGGATGTGAGGCCAATCGTAGTCGCGAGGGAGAGATTGCCGTCCGTTTTTCTGGGTGACATGATGAATGAAGGATTCCGGAAGTTCCATTCCCGAAACTGTCTTGCGGGTGAGGCAACGCGGTTATAGATCGTACTATCTCGTCACGCGCCAGTGACATTCGTAACGTTGCCACGAGGTTACCCTCCACTTACTATCGCAACTAGATTGAGTTCCCACGCGCTCGCCAATTGATCGCAGAGTATTGATCGCCGTGAGAATGATCGCCGTGAGAACGGGTTCACGATTGAAGCCAGGGACGTCCGCAACGCAGTGAAGTTCAGTGGAGGCAGTTCATGAAGATGAGAGATCGAGTGTTACTCAGTGTGCTGGTGGCGTTAGGCACGATGTTTCTGGTGAATTGTAACGGCTTTTCATGTGGCGGCTTCAGTTCGCTGCCCTGCGGCGCGGGTGGAGGGAATGGCACCGGACCATTCGGCGGCGGCGGTGGCGGTGGCGGGTCGTCGTCGGCATTCGTGTTTGCTGTGGACCAGACCGGTACCATCGATGGCTACACGCTGAATTCGACTGCGGGAACTTTTGCCGCGACCAGCAGTTACACCGCGCCGGTGATCCCTACGAACAGCGGCGGTGTGGGGATGGTGATTGCGCAAAAGCAATTTCTCTACGCCGGGTTCGGAAACGTCGGAGAAATTTACGGATACACGATCAGCTCCACAGGAACTTTGACGGCCATCGCCGGCAGCCCGTTTTCAGCGCCGTTCCTCGATGAATTTGGAGTGGGCGTCGGGCAGGCCGAAATGATTACCAATCCCGGCGGTACGTTGTTGTTCATCTCCGACACGCTGCAGAATGAAATTTATGTGTTTCAGATCGGCAGCGGTGGAGTGTTGAGCGCGGTGACGGGATCTCCATTTGTCCTGCCGGCGGGTTTCGAGGCCATGAATTTGGCTACCGACGGACTGGGATTGTACCTGTACGCCATTGATGGGAACTTCAACACGCACACGGGTTCGGAAATTGCGGCCTTCGCGATCGGCACCGGCACCAACGCCGGAGTGCTGACGGCGGTGGCGGGCAGTCCGTTTACCGGAGCGAACTATAAGATGTGGATGGTGCAGGGGGAATCGACGGGGCAATTCCTGATCGGAACCAGCGGCAGCGTGGTTCTGGATAACGGAGTCGACGACGATCATCTTTATGTGTACGCCATAACGCAATCGGGCGCGAATGCAGGGGCAATCGCACCGGTAAACGGATCTCCGTTCAGCACGCAGTTTTCACCGTTCGCCATCGCGGTGCAACCGAGCGCCGGAGGGAACCTGGTGTACTCCTTCAGCTTTAACGATGCCGGGACGGCATTTAATGGAACCGAAGGCTACGCAATTTCAAGCGCAGGAACGCTCACGGCCGTCGCCAACTCACCCTTTGGCAACATTGGGGAAGGCACGTGGGGCCAGTTCGATCAAGGCGGGACATTTCTGCTCGATTACGCCAGCTATACGGACCTGACCTCGGGAGCTTTGATCACGCAACTGGCGCCACTCAATGTCGCTTCCGGCGGCGGGCTCACGCAATCGTTGCCGACCTTGAGCCTGACCACTCCGGGCTTCTGGGTGGTGACCGACCCGCAATAGCTCGACCTGCAGCCCGCGCTGCCACTGAATCTTGTGTTGACCGGCTAGAGACCCGCATGTACTGCGGGTTTCTTTTTGTTTGCGGGAGGGGCGGTACAATGGGGATACCGAATTCCGAAATTGCGAGTTGGGCCGTGGGCGAGGGGAAACCGGCGGACGATAGGCCGGGCGCATCAAACCTTTTGAGGCTTCCCACCGTCTGACCAGCGGGCAAGTTTTTCGGCGGTCAAATCGAACGTGGCCATCAAGATCAAGATTCCGAAGAGCGGCGAAAAAGGCGGCAAGAAGAAGCGTGGACTGCCGCGCGACCCGGTGATCCGTGCCGCGCTGGTGATTTTTCTGGTCGCAGCGGTCGGGCTGGGCGGATTCTTCTGCTACTTCTACATCAAGTACGACCGCATCATCGAACAGCGCTTCCGCTCGCCGGTATTCAGCAATTCGGCAAAGATCTACGCCCTCCCGCGGACGGTGCACAACGGTGACAAAATCAATGCCAAGGAAATTGCCGCGTCCCTGACGCGGGCGGGGTATTCCGAAAAAGAGGGCCAGTCGCCGCTGGGCAGCTTTCACATGGTCAGCGACGGCATTGAAGTAATGCCGGGGCCGGAGAGCTACCACAGCCCGGAGCCTGCGCACATCGCCATTCAGAGCGGGCAGGTGGAGCGCATCACCAGTAAGGGCAACGATCTTTCCGCCTACGAACTCGAGCCGCAACTGGTGACCGCGCTGTTCGACTCCGGGCAGCGCTCGAAGCGGCAGCTGGTGAAGTACGCCGACATCCCGAAGGTGATGATCGATGCCGTGCTGGCGATCGAAGATCGGCGATTCTACGAGCACAGTGGAGTGAACTTCATCCGCATGTTCGAGGCGGTGTGGATCGATGTGACGCACGCCCGCCATGAGCAGGGCGGGTCGACGATCACCATGCAGCTCTCGCGCGGATTTTTCCTGACGCCGGAAAAGACGGTGCGGCGCAAGCTGACGGAGATGCTGATCGCCGAAGAGCTGGAGCAGAAATTCAGCAAGCAGCAAATTTTTGAGTTCTACGGCAACTGGGTGAATCTGGGGCAGCGCGGATCGTTCGCCATAAGCGGCTTTGCCGAGGCGTCACGCGCCTACTTTAATAAAGACCTGAAGGACATTTCACTGCCCGAAGCGGCGCTGTTGGCGGGCATTATTCAGGGGCCGAGCCGGTTGTCGCCTTACCGGCATCCCGACCGCGCGCTGGAGCGGCGCAACCTGGTGCTGGATTCGATGGTCGACACCCATGCGATCACGCGGGAGCAGGCGGAAAAGGCAAAGGCCACGCCGCTGAAACTGGCGCCGCCGAATGTGGAAGCGAGTGACGCGCCCTACTTCGTCGACATGGTGCGCGACACGCTGATCAACAAATTCAGCGAGCATGAATTGAACGACCAGTCTTACCGGATTTACACCACGCTCGATCCTGACCTGCAGCGGGCGGCGGCACAGGCGGTGGAGATGGGCATCAAGCTGGTGGACGATCAAGTCACCAAGATGCGCACCAAGAAAGTGAAGGTCGGGAAGAAGGTTGAGACGCAGGTTACGGCGGGCCCGCAGGCGCAGGTGGCGATGGTTGTGCTCGATCCGCATACGGGCGCGGTGCTGGCTTTGGTGGGTGGACGGGATTACGGATTCAGCCAGCTGAATCATGCGCTGGCAAAGCGGCCGACGGGCTCGATTTTCAAGCCGTTCGTTTACGCAACCGCGATGAATACGGCGCTCGACGGCTCGCAGACGGTGATTACGCCGGCCTCCATTGTGAACGACGCGCCCAATAGCTTCGCCTACGGCGATCAGATCTACGAGCCGCGCAACTATAAAGAGGAGTACCACGGCGATGTGACGCTGCGCTACGCGCTGGCCATGTCGCTGAACAACGCCACCGTGAAAGTGGCGGAAGAAGTGGGCTACGACAAGGTGGCAGACCTGGCGAAGAACGCGGGCATCGTTTCGGTGAAGGCGACGCCGGCCATGGCCTTGGGGTCCTATGAGGCCTCTCCGCTGGATATGGCGGGGGCGTACACGTCGTTCGCGAATAACGGGGAGAGGCTTTCACCGATCCTGGTGAACTCGGTTCGCAATGCCAAGGGTGATGTGGTATCGAACTTCAAGACCGATGAGCGGCAGGTGCTGGACCCGCGCATAGCCTACATCATGACCAACATGATGGAAGGAGTGATCAACAACGGGCTGGGATACACGGCGGTGCGATTGCGTGGATTCACTCCGCCGGCGGCGGGCAAGACGGGCAGTTCGCACGATGGTTGGTTTGCGGGCTATACCTCAAATTTGCTGTGCATCGTGTGGGTCGGTTACGACGATTACAGCGATCTGCGGTTGAGCGGAGCGATGACGGCCGCGCCCATCTGGACCGAGTTCATGAAGAAAGCTTCGGCGCTGCCGCAGTATTCCGACATGAAGGAATTTGCGCAACCCAGCGGCGTGGTGGACGTGCAACTGG
Organism: uncultured Acidobacteriaceae bacterium; assembly: GCA_963715875.1. Taxonomy (GTDB): domain Bacteria; phylum Acidobacteriota; class Terriglobia; order Terriglobales; family Acidobacteriaceae; genus Sulfotelmatobacter. The sequence continues at coordinate 1,628,088 of OY970281.1, forward strand.
ATAAGGGTACGAACCGGCTGGCTACTCCGACGTGCCCCGACGATTACACCGCTGCATTCGTGGCCGGCACCGAGCCGCACGAGACCTGCGATCAGCAAGGCGGGGTGGCGGGATTCTTTTCGCGTATCTTCAACGGAAGTCCGAAGGTGTTGCCGCCGCCCGGTTCGGCGAACGGGCAGGATGCGAATGCCGATCCGCAAAAGAAGAAGGGATTCTTCGGCAAGATCGCGGGGATATTCAAGGACGACAAGTCGTCGGCGCCTCCGCCGCCGAAGCCGCCGGAGAGCGCGCCGGCACCGCCGCATTGAGACCGGGACAAGGTTTCAAAGTTTCAAGGTTTCAGAGTTTCAAAATCAATGCTGGGACAGGTTTCAAAGTTTCAAGGTTTCAAAGTTTCAAAATCAAATCCCGCGTAGTCTTTGCAACCTTGCAACCTTGGAACGTTGAAACTTTTATGAAGACTCCCTGCGATGCGGTGAGCCAATCGGCCGATGGGGTTCAGTGCAGAGCGGGAGACCAACCTTGGATTCTCGCCGCCACCATTCTTGGGTCGAGCATGGCGTTCATCGACAGCACGGTCGTGAATGTCGCTTTGCCGGCGTTGCAATCGAGCTTTCACGCAAGTGTAGTGGGCGTGCAGTGGGTGGTCGAGTCTTACGGACTTTTCCTGGGCGCTTTGATTCTGGTTGGCGGTTCTCTGGGCGATCTGTTTGGCCGTCGCAAGATTTTTCTCGCAGGCGTGGTGATCTTCGCCGTGGCCTCCGCTGTTTGCGGAGTCGCTACAAGTATGACTCAGCTGATCGCTGCCCGCAGTGTTCAAGGAGTGGGCGCTGCGCTGCTGGTGCCGGGCAGCCTCGCGATTATCAGTTCTTCATTCGACGAGAAAAGCCGTGGACAGGCGATTGGCACATGGTCCGGGTTTACGGCAATGACTACCGCACTGGGTCCCGTACTTGGCGGCTGGCTGGTGCAACATGCTTCCTGGCGCTGGGTATTCTTCATCAATCTGCCGCTCGCCGCTGCCGTCATCGCCATCTCACTGTGGCGAATCCCTGAGAGTCGAAGCACCAGCGCCAGTCGCGTTGATTGGGCGGGAGCGACGCTGGCAACGCTTGGCCTCGCCGGCATCGTGAGCGGATTTATCGAGTCGACCAACCTGGGATGGAACAGTCCCATCGTCTATGGGAGCGTGGCTGGCGGTTTCGGGTGCCTGATCTGCTTCGCGGTCGTCGAACGGCGAGAAACTTCGCCCATGGTCCCACTCGCGCTCTTCAAGAACCCAAGCTTCGCCGGCGCAAACCTGCTTACTTTATTTCTTTATTCAGCACTGGGCATTTTCTTTTTTCTGTTTCCGCTGGACCTGATCCAGGTGCAGGGATATTCCTCGACGGCCACTGGCGCCGCGATCCTACCGATGATTCTTTTGATGTTCCTGCTGTCGCGCTGGTCGGGCGGACTGGTGGCGCGCTATGGAGCAAGGCTGCCTTTGATCGTCGGCCCGCTGATCGCCGCCATGGGTTTTATTTTGTTTGCCGTGCCCGCGATCGCGGGTAGTTACTGGAAGGCGTGGTTTCCGGGTGTCATTGTTTTGGGATTCGGAATGGCTGTCACAGTTGCGCCTCTGACCACGGTAGTGATGAATTCGGTGGACCAGGACCGAGCCGGCGCTGCTTCCGGAATCAACAATGCCGTGGCGCGAGTGGCGGGAGTACTTGCGGTTGCGGTACTTGGGATTGTGATGGTCTACGCCTTCAGTTCCCGCCTGAATCGCTCGCTGTCGGTTCTCTCATTGCCCTCCAATGATGTGCAAGAGATTCATGCCAACGAAAATAAACTCGCGGGCTTGCAGGCGCCTGCGAATCTCGATGGCGACAAGACTGCTGCGATTAAAGAATCGGTAGGAAGCGCATTCGTGTTCGGGTTCCGCATCGTGAATCTGATTTGTGCCGGGCTGTCAGTTTTAAGTGCTGCGCTGGCTTGGGTGATGATTCCGAGGGATCGTTCGGGTGGGAATCCGTCTTTCAATCCGGCTCGATAGCACAGGAATGTGGGAAAGCCCGAAAACTGTTGGAGGCGCCACGCGACTCACCGTTCGACAGGGCTACGGAGTCTGCGTGTGAACTGCTCTTTCGCCCCTTCGGGGCTTGTTTATCCTCTCACTTCCAACCCACGGCTTGCGCCGTGGGCTGCATTCTGGCGCCGCTTCGCGGCTAAAACGCGCGTGGGGTTGGCGAACGTTAGTGTTCTCGCGCGGTCTCTAAGGCCCTCTCTCAAGGAGGCTCTTAACGCGGCGCTGAAGCGCCGCTCTTCCACGGTGGTATGGGTTCGGTGGGTATGAGTACGTGGAGGTTTTCATGCCTGGTTGGCTTCTATCGATGAGCGGGTGTCCACCTTCTCTTGCACGTTATAATGACCAGCAATGAGCCTGCCTTCCGGTACGAAGCTCGGCCCTTACGAAATTCAGTCGCCCATTGGCGCGGGCGGAATGGGCGAAGTGTATCGTGCTCGCGATACGCGGCTGGGGCGCGATGTGGCGCTGAAGATTTTGTCGGAGTCGTTTGCGCGCGATCCCGAACGGTTACGCCGCTTTGAGCAGGAGGCGCGCGCGGTCGCGGCGTTGAATCATCCCAACATTATGGGTGTGTATGACATTGGGACTCAGGACGGCAGTCCGTACCTGGTCACGGAACTTCTTGACGGTCAGACTCTGCGGGACATTTTGAAAGATGGGCCGGTGGCATCGCGCAAGTCCGGTGACTATGCGGTGCAGATCGCTTCGGGGCTGGCGGCAGCGCACGAGAAGGGAATCGTGCACCGCGACCTGAAGCCTGAAAATCTCTTCATCACGAAGGACGGCCGCGCGAAGATTCTGGACTTCGGCCTGGCGAAGCTGACGCAGCCTTCGGCCTCAAGTGCGGAGGGGGTGACGCTGACCAGCTCTCCGACGATGGCGGGAGTGGTGATGGGCACCGCGGGCTACATGTCGCCGGAGCAGGTGCGCGGCGAGGCGGTGGACCATCGCACCGACATTTTTGCGTTCGGCGCGGTGCTGTACGAAATGATCACTGGCCACCGTGCGTTTCACCGCGACACCGCGGCCGAGACCATGACGGCGATTCTGAAAGAAGAGCCGCCGGAGCTGCCGGAAGGTTCGAAGTTGTTTTCTCCGGCGCTCGATCGCATTGTGCGCCGATGTCTGGAGAAGCGCCCGGAACAGCGTTTTCAATCCGCACAAGATCTGGCGTTCGCGCTGGGATCGCTTTCGGGCACTCATGCCAGCGGAGCGACGCGGGCGCAGGTGGCGCAACCTCGCGCTTCACCCACGTGGATGTGGCCGGCCGCAGCCGCGATCCTTGTGGCCCTGGGGGCGGTGGGTTGGTGGGTTTCGCGCAACAGCGCTCCCGCGGCGCACCGCATGCAATTTGAAATGCCGGTACCGGGAGAGGTCAGCGAGATGGCGCTCTCCGGTGATGGACAGATGCTGGCATTTGTCTCGCCCGACGCGAAAACGGGCGCGCCCACACTGTTCGTGCAGCGCGTAGGTTCAAGCGGCGCGGTTGAATTGTCCGGAACCGAAGGGGCGACTTTTCCATTCTGGTCGCCCGACAACGCCTATGTCGCATACTTCACCAAAGAGAAACTGATGAAGGTCGCGGCTTCTGGCGGATCGCCGCAGGTACTCGCCAGAGTAGGTGTCGCCCGGGGAGGCTCCTGGGGATCGAAGAACGTCATCGTGTACACTCCCGCGCCGCAGGGTGGGATGTGGCGCGTGAACGCCGACGGCAGCGGCAATACACCCCTGACCGTAATGGTAGGAGCAGAGCAATCCCACCGATGGCCGGCTTTTCTGCCCGATGGAAATCACTTCTTGTTCTGGGCAGGGACTTTTACGAATAACAGCAACGACGGCTTCAGCGGCATCTATGAAGGCGCCCTCGACGCCAAGAACGTTTCAAAGGATAAGAAGTTGGTCGTGGTGGCCCACTCGAATGTCGGAGTTGCCCAGGGCCGGATCTTCTATGCGGACGAAAAGCGGCAACTGGTCAGTTCCGCATTCGATATGTCGAAGGAAACCGTGTCGGGTGAGCCGCGCGTGATCGCGGAGACCATTGCCAATCAGCCGTCGATCATCTGGAGTGCCTTCTCTGCCGCATACAACGGCAATTTGATTTATTCCGCCACCGCCCAGAGCACACTTTCCGCCCTGACCTGGGTCGATCGCTCCGGCAAAGAACTGGGGCGTGTCGGCGATCCAGGTACGCTGGCGAATCCCATTCTGTCTCCCGATGGCAAGCGAGTGGCAGTGGACGTTGCCGATTCGAAGGGCAGTAACGTGGATATCTGGCTCGAAAGCGTGTCAGGCGATTCCAATACCAGATTCACCTTCGGCCCGACGGAAGAAGTGATCGGTGTGTGGTCTCATGACGGCAGGACGATCGCTTACCGCGCGGTCGCGGAGAACGCGACTCTGGAGAGCAAGGCGGCTTCAGGCCTGGAGAAGGAAAAGGTACTGTTTGCGGGAAATATCACCGACGACATGTTACCCAACTCCTGGACGCTGGATGACAAGCAGATTCTCTGCACCAGGTTCCTCTCTCAGTCCGTCGGGGATCGCGTTACCGGTCTGTATCTCGCTCCAGCCGCGGGCGGGCAGCCAGTGTCGTTCCTGGAAAGTAAGGGTTCGGAAAGCAATGGCCAGATTTCTCCTGATGGAAAGTGGCTGGCCTACGCATCGAATCAGTCGGGTGACTGGGAAGTCTACGTGACAACTTTTCCCGGGGCGTTGGGGAAGTGGCAGATTTCGCGCGGCGGCGGTACCGAGCCCCGCTGGCGCGGCGACGGCAAAGAACTTTACTACATCGGACAATCGGGAATGATGATGTCCGCACCGGTTGCGACGGACGGGACTTTTTCGAGCGAAACGCCGGTGGCGTTGTTCCAGGTGCGCGGGCGGGCCCATGTTTCGTCGACTGATTTGTACACTTACGACGTCAGCCATGACGGGAAGCAATTCCTGGTAAACCGGTATCTGAAACCGGATCATCCGAATCCGCTGACGATCGTGCTGAATGCTACGGCGGATGAGAAGTAGGCTGCGGATGGCTGGCGGCGACAGGACCTGAGGGGAACTTCATACCTTGTGCTGCCCTCGTCTCGCTAGATACTGCTGATCCAGAGCCTGGCGGATCAAGGTCTTAATGACGGCTTGCCGGCTGATATTCAGTTCGGTTGCGGCGCGGTCCAGTTCCGCGAGCATTCCCGCGGCTAGATCAACGTTTACCCTCTGAATCGGCGCACGCATGCGTCCGCGGTTGGTGAAGAAGCGCGAAACATCCTTGCCATCATCGGCCATCCGCGCAATTTCCTCTGCGGGCGCTGCGTTGTTCCGTCTACGAGCGTTCGGCATAAATCTCCTCTCCTGTTTGGTGGCCTTCCAGAGTGTTACCAGGTGGTAATACTCTCCCTCTCCGTCCTCGCGGATCTCGAAAATGACGCTGTACAACTGCTCGCGCACCCACCCGATTGCGCGGTACTGTTCTGGCAAATCCGAACGCTGATCGAGAGTAGGGATGCTGCAAACACTTCTTGTGCCTCCTCGAACCCGATCTGCCTTTTCGGATTCGCCCGTAAGCGCCGACTCTTCCGCTCATCGAAGTGAAACCGCATATAGTATAACAGTTATACCATTATTGATGAACACTTCGCTCTGCTTCGGGTTGCTGAGTGGATCCCTGACTGCCACCGGAAATGTGTTCTTCGCCGTGGATCTACAACCAAAATGCGGGTGGGCGCATCGTCTAGAGTGTCGAAATTCCTCTTCCATTAGGTTAAAACTGTGGCAGAATGGCCTCGTGGGAAGTGGACGCTTGGGGGTGTTTATGTCCTGCCGAAAGACCTGTTTGATGTTGCTGGTTGTCATGGCATCCAGCGCCGCACTGGGGCAAGTTTCGCATTCCGAGCAGGTGCAGATTGCGCCGCCGCTGCTGCGGGCCGTCGATCCTCCGGCGAAAGACGCAACCGCCGCCGACCTGGAAGCCCAGGGCGACAAACTGCGCGTGGAGAAACTTTACCTCGATGCGCTCGATTACTACCACGCCGCGCTGGCGAAAACCAACGACGATGCCCACCTGCTGAACAAGATTGGCATTACCGAGCTCATGATGCAGCGCTATAAGGAAGCGCGAAAATCGTTTGAGCGCGCCATTCACGACGATCGCGACTACGCCGATGCCTATAACAACCTGGGCGTGGTTCTCTATGAGAGCAAGAAATATGGAGCGGCGGTGAAGCAGTACGAGAAGGCGATTGCGCGGGACAACAAGTCGGCATCGTTCTACAGCAACCTGGGCGCGGCTTATTTTGGCAAGCGGGATTTTGACCCCGGGGTGGTGGCTTACCAGCACGCCATGGAACTCGATCCGGAGGTCTTTGATCGGACTTCGCGCGGCGGAGTGCAGGCGCAACTGCCGAGCCCGCAGGACCGGGCGCGTTATGACTACACGGTGGCGAAGCTGTATGCCAAGATGGGCTATTCCGATCAGTCGCTGGAGTATCTGCGCAAAGCGATGGAGGCCGGCTATAAAGACCTGAAGAATGTGTATAGAGATGTGGAGTTCACGGAGCTGCGGAAGAGCCCGCGCTTCACCGAACTTATGGCCTCGAAGACGCCGGTCATCTCGGACTAACCGGCGCGTGGCGGTCAATTGCCGAGACTTGTGATCTGGCCTACAGTATCTACCCGATTGATCAGGGGTGCAGGAGACAAAAATTACAAAGCTTTACAAAATTAGACGGAACTACACGGAGTTATAAGGTTTAATCATTCCAACATACTCCTGAAAACAACAGGGTGAGTAAGGAGAAACGGTAGCCCATCGGATGCTGACCCGAGCACGCCCCAAGCAAGCATTCCGGTGGGCTTTTTCAGTTCAGTTCTCAGTAGCCAGTTCTCAGCTCTCACTGCTCAGCTTCGCCTTACCTTCAGGGTCTTTTCTCGATTCCACAATTCAAGCCTTGTCATCTTCATTCTTGGGGCATCGGGGTTCCAGCAACTGGTTGAAGGTGGGGGCCTCGACCCCGGGAGTCAAGCTTCCCGTAACCAAGATAACGAATTGTCACCGGACGGTTCGGGTGCTATGCAAGGAGGTGGCGATAGTCCGTTCACTTCCTGAGGTGTGACTCCCCTGAAGAAATTTTTCTGCGTATTGAATTTGATGGTATTCGGTTCCGCGTTTGTCGTCGCCCAGGCCCCGGAAGTGAAGTTTATTGCCGATACGCTGGTAGTGCAGGCCGAGGGAACGTATGCGGCCGATCCTGATCTGGCCACGATGACGTTCCAGATTTTTTCCCAGGACAAGGACATCAAGCAAGCTTATGCTGCGGCCGCGTAGTCGATGCACCGCATTGTCGATCTGGCGGCGAAGAATGGGCTTCAGAAGGAAGATGCGACTACTGGGGTGTTGACCATTGCGCCCGTCTACGAGGGCGATCGGAAAAAGCGCGCTCGATCCTACTACGTGCAGGGAAATGTCGTGCTGCGCATTCGTGATTTCTCGCACATTGGTCCGATTCTTGATGGATCGGTGGAAGATGGCGTAGCTGATTTCCGGTCGCTGACGTATTCGCTGGCGGATGAGGAGGCGGCGAAAAAGCAGGCTGTCGCTGAGGCCATGCGTCGAGCTGTAGGCCGTGCGTCGATTGCGCTCGAACAGAAAGGGCAGAAGCTTGGCGCCCTTCGCTATATGAGTCTGGATGTGAAGCAGTTGGTCGGTGTGGCGCAGTTGGAATCGGTGGATGCCTCTACAGCATTCGATCAAAACCTAATCAGCAACATGCCGGGGTTATTGGGGAAGCATCAGCGAACCGCGCCGCCACCGCCGATGCCGCCACCACAGCCGCAGAAAATCACGGTGAGCGCCAGCGTGCAGTGTGCATTTCAGATTCAGTGACCGGATTCAATTAGAAGGACGAATTCGAGCAGCGTTCCGTCGCAGTGCTGGCGAAGGGCTGTCACGTATGAGCGATCCAGAGGATCGGAAAATGGCCTCCCAGCTTTTCGAAATCGCGGTCGGACGTGACCAGGGTGGCTTGGTGGTGCAAAGCCAACGCTGCGGCTAAGCAATCCACGTAAGGGATTTTGTGCAGGACCCTGAGTTCACCCGCTTTCAAAGCTTGGGCTAAGTCAACGGGGACAATCTGAACTGGCAAGCGTGAGAAGTTGGCGACCGTCCGGCGCGCGTTTTCACGGCCAGTTCTTTGCCAAGTGACGTAATAAACCTCGGCAAGGTTCGCGACTGAGATATACAGCAGCAATTGCTGGCGAGTGGCGTCGGCGACCAACTGTTCAACCTTGGCCGCACCGACGCCAGCCTCCATGTATTGAATCGCCGCGTTCGCGTCGAGTACAAAACTCCTCATCGCCGCTTCTCAATACGGTGTTCGCGCTCGCGATCTTCGAGCAGCGAATAGTCGCCCTTGAGCGAGCCTCGCAAGCTCCGGATGAAAGCATCGGTGATGGGCAACAGCACAACATGATCCTTGTCGCGGAAGATGCTGAGGCAAGAACCCTCCTTGAGGCCGAGTTCCGCGAGGAGAAGGTCGGGAAGCACAACCGTGCCTCCAGGGCCAACAAAGGCTGTGGTCGAACGCATTTCCTCATAACCTGCGAAGGCGTCCGTGCCGGCGGTTGTGTCTGATGGAAATCGGTGTTGCACGGTTACGCCCGAGGAAAAAGCGGGCGATGGAGATTGTTTTGAGTAGACGTCTTCATACCAATCCACGAGAGGCCGATATGCGGGCAGGAGATCCCTTTTGTCGGGACGTATCTTGCCGCTCTGCCGTTCGGCATGGCACGGATCGCACGGTCGGTACAGTCTTTTTCTGCCACGCGCGTCCTCGTATAGCATGCGGTGATTGGCAGGGTTCGCCGGCTTGTTTGCCAGACAGTGATAAGAGGCGTGAACGTTAAAGCCCGGCCTGATCGGCCAATTTTCACGTCTCGCCCGCGTCTTGATTTCCTCGACGGCGAAATCGGTTCTGTCTGGATTCTCCCGGTGAAGAAGGGCAACGGATGTCCAGACTTCATCAGCGACTTTCATATCCAAAACCTCGATGTATGCATAAACATACAATCATTCATTCAATCATGTCAAGAAAAGAACATTCCTTGTATCCAAAAGCGAACAATTTACGAAACTCCGTCTTCCGGCTACAATAGCGGGATGCAGTCCCTTCCTGCTTCTCTTGCCTGGGCCCACCCTCTGGTCGCGGAGTGGTTTGTGCAGCGGTTTGGCACGCCTACCGAGCCGCAGGAGCAGGGTTGGCCTCATATTCTTGCCGGACGGACCACGCTGATTTCTGCGCCTACCGGGTCGGGCAAGACGCTGGCGGCGTTTCTCGCCTGCATTGACCGGCTGGTGCGCAAGGCGCTGGCGGGAAATCTTGAGGCTCGCACGGAAGTTCTCTACGTGTCGCCGCTGAAGGCGCTGGGCAACGACATCCAGAAAAATCTCGAGATTCCGCTGGGCGAAATTCTCGCTATGGCGGGCGAGCGCGGGCTGCTGATGCCGGAGATTCGCACCGCGGTGCGCTCCGGCGACACGCTCATGCCCGAGCGGCGCGCCATGCTGAAGCGGCCTCCGCATATTCTGGTGACCACGCCGGAGTCGTTCTACATTTTGCTGACCGCGGATAAGAGCCGCGCGATTCTGCGCGATGTCGAGACAGTGATCGTCGACGAAATCCATGCCGTGGCGGATGACAAGCGGGGAGCGCATCTGACGCTGTCGCTGGAACGCCTGGAGGCGTTGACCTATAAGCCGCCGGTGAGGATTGGGCTTTCGGCTACGCAGAAGCCGATTGAAGAGGTGGCGCATTTTTTGACGGGCAGCGGGCGTCCCGATCCCGTCATTGTCAACATTGGACACAAGCGGAAGCTCGACATGGCGGTCGAGGTTCCGACGATGCCGTTGGGGCCGGTGGCTTCCAACGAAATGTGGGACGAGGTTTACAACCGGCTGGTGACGCTAGTGGAGCAGCATCGCTCGACGCTGGTGTTTGTGAACACGCGGCGTATGGCCGAGCGTGTGGCGCATCAGTTGGGCGAACGCATTGGCGAAGACAACGTAGCGGCGCACCATGGCAGCTTGTCGCGCAAGCTGCGGCTGGCGGCGGAGAAGAAGCTGAAAGAAGGCCAGGTGCGCGTGCTGGTGGCGACGGCCTCGCTCGAATTGGGAATTGATGTGGGCACGGTGGATCTGGTGGCGCAGATCAATTCTCCGCGGGCGATTGCGGTGACGCTGCAGCGCGTGGGGCGGTCGGGACACTGGCGCGGAGCGGTTCCGAAGGGACGGTTATTTTGTACCACGCGCGACGATTTGCTGGAGTGTGCGGCTTTGGTGCGGGCGATTCGGCAGGGCGATCTGGACCGGTTGATGATTCCCGATGCGCCGCTGGATGTGCTGGCGCAGCAGATTGTGGCTACGTGCGCTGCGGGAACGCAGACAATGATGCCTCAATTGCGGCAGCGAGCCCAGGATGGGCTCGCGACAGCCGGCGAGGACGCCGGCGCTACGCTTATCGCCCCTGCCGGCGACGGGTGGGACGAGGAAGAGTTATTTGCTCTGGTGCGGCGGGCTTATCCCTATCGCAATCTGACTCGCGCCACTTTTGATTCGATTCTCGAGATGCTGGCCGAGGGGATTGCGGCGAAGCGCGGCCGGTATGGAGCTTACATTCATCGGGATCGAGTCAATGGAAAACTGCGAGCGCGGCGCGGGGCGCGGCTGGCCGCGATCACCAGCGGCGGGGCGATCCCGGATAACTCGCTTTACGCCGTGGTGGCAGAGCCCGATGGCGTTGTCGTGGGAACGGTGGATGAAGATTTTGCCGTGGAGAGCAATCGCGGCGACATCATGCTATTGGGGAATACATCGTGGATGATTCGTCGCATCGAAACCAACGCTGGGCGGGTGCTGGTGCAGGATGCGCACGGAGCGCCGCCGAGCGTGCCGTTCTGGCGAGGCGAGGCTCCCGCACGGACGGAAGAATTATCCGAACATGTTGGAGGGTTGCGGGAAAAAATCAGCGAGATGCTGCCGCGCACTTCGCCGGTAGGATTTTCGGCGACGCAGCCCGATGTGGCCGCGGCAGTGAGCTGGCTCAAGTCAGAATGCGGGCTCGACGATTCTGGCGCGGAGCAAGCCATCGAATACATCCTGCAAGGGCGCGCTGTGTTGGGAGCGGTGCCGACGCAGACCACCGTGATTGCGGAACGCTTCTTCGACGAAGGCGGCGGGATGCAACTTATCATCCATGCGCCATTCGGCGGGCGGATCAACAAGGCATGGGGACTGGCGCTGCGCAAGCGTTTCTGCCGGGGATTTAATTTCGAATTACAGGCGGCGGCCACGGACAACGGCTTGAACATCGCGCTGGCCGAGCAGCATAGTTTTCCGCTGGGAGACGTTTTCAATTTTCTGCAGGCGGCGACGGTGCAGCCGATTCTGGAGCAGGCGGCGCTGGATTCTCCGATCTTTGCAACGCGCTGGCGCTGGGATGCGAACCGTGCGCTGGCGCTGTTGCGCTTTCAGAATGGCAAGAAGGTTCCAGCGCAGATTCAGCGCATGCGCTCCGACGATCTGCTGGCTTCGGTTTTTCCCGATGCCGCGGCGTGCTTTGAAAATATCGAAGGTGAGCGGCAGATTCCCGATCATCCGTTAGTGGGCGAGGTGATGAAAGACGTGCTCACCGAGGCGATGGATGTGGAAGGGCTGAAGTCTGTGCTGAGCGGGCTGGCGGATGGCCGAATTCGCTGCGTTGCCGTCGATACACCCGTGCCGTCGCAGTTCTCGCACGAGATTCTGAATGCGAATCCGTATGCGTTTTTGGACGATGCTCCGCTCGAGGAGCGGCGCGCGCGCGCGGTGCAGATGCGGCGCATGCTGCCGGAGTCGGTGCTGGAGGAAGTTGGCGGGCTGGATGCGGCCGCGATTGCGCAGGTGCGGGAAGAGGCATGGCCGGATGTGCGCGATGCGGATGAGTTGCATGATGTGCTGCACTCGCTGGTGGCGCTGCCGGCGGACTTATCGTCGGTCAGCCCTTGGGTGGGTTCTTTCGAGAGATTGATGGAACAGGGGAGAGCTGGAATTGCTACGGTCGCCGTGGGCGAGACGTTCACGGGACAGCCGGCGGGACCCTTCGGCTCGGCTCAGGGCAAGCGCCGGCGCTACTGGGTTGCTGCCGAGCGGGCTCGGAGTTTTTCGGTTTTATTTCCAGAGGCACAGTTCGAGCGGGCGTTGGCTGAGGTCGAATCGGGTGTTCCTACGCGGGATGACGCTTTGCTGACTATGGTCACTGGATGGATGGCGCATTCGGGACCGGTTACTGCGGAGGAACTCGGGGACACGTTGGGGATTGCGGCTTCAGATATTTTCAATGCCCTGCTGCGTATGGAAGCTAGTGGGACTGTGCTGCGGGGAAAGTTCAGTGGCGCTGCCTCGCGGGCGGAGCCTGCCCTGAGCTTGTCGAAGGGGGCGCCCGCGCCACACCCCACATCTGAATTCGGGATCGAGTGGTGTGAGCGGCGGCTGCTGGCGCGGATTCACCGGCTTACGGTGGCAACATTGCGCAAGCAGATCGAGCCGGTGTCGGCGGCGCAGTTTATGCAATGGCTGCTGCGGTGGCAGCATGTGGCTGCGGGGACGCAGGTATCCGGTGAGCGCGGAACGCTCGAGGTGTTGCGGCAGTTGCAGGGGTTTGAAATTCCGGCGAACGCATGGGAGCGGCAGGTGCTGTCGCGGCGCATTGCGGATTACGATCCGAAATGGCTCGACCAGCTTTGTTTGACCGGGGCGGTGGGATGGGGAAGGTTGTCGCCGCATCCGGCGACGCTCGATTCGATGCATCCCAAGACCGGCGCGGATGGGGAAGTCACGACCCGGCAGCGGCGGGTGATTCCTACCAGCGTTGCTCCGATTACATTTTTCGTGAGGGAGGATGCGGACTGGATGATGCCGCGGCATCCGGGGGCGGAGGTGGTGGGCAGTAGTGGGGCTTCGCGGGCGGGGGCGCCCGCGCCACACGGGCTTAGCCATGGAGCGCAGGGCGTGCTGGATTTTCTGCGGCAGCGTGGGGCTTCGTTTTTTGCCGACATCGTGCGCGGCACCGACAAACTCAAAGCGGAAATCGAAACCGCGTTGTGGGAACTGGTGGCCGCCGGTATTGTGACCGCCGATGGCTTCGACAATCTGCGCTCGCTGATCGATCCCAAGCGGCGGGCGGGGCAGGGAAGCGGGCGCACCACGCGTCCGCGGCACAATGCGGGACGGTGGGCCTTGTTGCACGGCGGTGAAGTTGTGGAGCGGCCGCGCGCGATCGAAGCGGCTTGCTGGATGCTGCTGCGGCGTTACGGGATTGTGATTCGCGACGTGCTGGCGCGGGAGGCAAATCTGCCGCCGTGGCGCGAACTGCTGATGGCATTCCGGCGGCTGGAAGATCGGGGCGAGATCCGCGGGGGCCGTTTCGTGGACGGATTTCTGGGCGAGCAGTTTGCGCTGCCGGTGGCTGTCGAGTCGGTGCGGGCAATGAGGAAGGTCGAAACCGCGTCGGGAACGATCACGCTGTCGGCAGCCGATCCGCTGAATCTGGTCGGCATTCTGGTTCCGGGGGACCGCGTGCCGGCGATTTCCGGAAACAGCGTTACTTATCGCGATGGAGCGGCGGTCGCTGTGCCCGCGATTGGCGCGTCAACCTCCAGCGGCGACGACGCTGTGGCCAGCTAGATTCCAGTTGAAACCAAAAAAAACCAGGGATCCGGTGAGGGGGCCCCTCGGATTCCCTGGTGCGCAAACTCGGCAATAATCGATTCGAAAGCGCTTCCCCCATCGCTTTTTGCCGAGCGGAGCGCACTGTGTTGAGTGCATGCGGTTTGCCAGTCATTGAGCATCCTGTGCAAAATTTCAGGTCGCCTCCAACTAATTCTAGACAAGACAGTTAGGCCCGAGGCGTGGATGGCGGCGATCGGCGCTTTCCGCCATCACGGAGTTCAGAACGCTATCCAATCAGATAGCGTCTATCCGTTCGGATATTGAAAAACGCCGAATTCGAGAATGAATTCAGGACGGAAGTGTGATAAAAAATGGCGCGAGGTGAAAGCTTGCGTCCCAGACTCGTGGTGCTTTCCGGGCCATTGAAAGATTCGACGATTCCGCTGGCCGAGGGGGAAATCAGCATCGGGCGGGAGGCGGGCAACGGAATCGCCCTGCCGGATACGTCGGTTTCGCGCCGGCACTGCGTGTTGAGCTGGCAGGACGGAAGGTATCGGGTGCGCGACGTAGCCAGCCGCAATGGCACGCTGGTGAACGGCACGGTGATCGAGGAAATGTGGCTGGCACATGGAGACCAGATCACCACGGGCGACTCGTCTTTTCTTTTGCTGCTCGAAGAAGAAGATGTTCCGGCGCCGGGGCGGGTGGAATTCGAAGAAGCCGAGTTTAAGGCGCCCACCACCATCATCCATCCGCGGGACGTGATGTATTTGCAGCCGGACCGGCTGCAGCGCGAGTTGCCGGCGAATTCCCGCGTGGCGCGCAATCTGAACGCGCTGCTCAATATCTGCCGCATCGTACATGCGATTCGCGGGCTCAACGATCTGCAGGGACAATTGCTCGACCTGATTTTCGAAGTGGCTCCGGCGGGGCGCGGCGCGATTCTGCTGGCGGATAGCGGCGGGGAGTTTAACGCGACCTTCGTGCGCATGCGGGAGGCCGGGGAAACGCAACTGGTGCGAGTGAGCCGTACGATTGCGAACCAGGTTCTGCGGCAGGGAGTTGCGATTCTGGGTAGCGATGTAGCGGGAAGCGAATTGCGCGAGGTCGCGAGCCTGGTGGCGTCGGAAGTGCGCTCGCTGTTGTGCGTGCCTCTGACTGTGTTCGAACGAGTGATTGGCTGCATTTATCTCGATAGCGACAGCGTGAGCAACCGCTTCAGCGAAGAGCACCTGCAACTGGTGACGGCGATTGCGGGTGTTTCGGCGATGGCGCTGGAGAATGCTCGCCGGTTGCAATGGCTGGAGCAGGAAAACGACCGCCTGAAGCTGGAGATGAGCCAGGACCGCATGATGGTGGGCGAGGGTGCTCCGATGAAGCAGATCTACGACTTCATCCGGCGAGTGGCCACCGCGGATTCGACCGTGCTCATCGAGGGCGAGAGCGGGACCGGCAAAGAGCTGGCGGCTCGCGCGGTGCACCTGAACAGTCCGCGGGCGGGGAAGCCGTTTGTGGCCATCAATTGCGCGGCATTCGCCGAAACACTTCTCGAAACGGAGATGTTCGGCCACGAACGAGGGGCATTTACCGGAGCGGCGGTGCAGAAGAAAGGCCGGCTCGAAGTGGCCGATGGAGGCGTGGTTTTTCTCGACGAAATCGGCGACATGAGTTTGGCGCTGCAGGTCAAACTGCTGCGGGCGTTGCAGGAACGTGAGTTCGAACGGGTGGGCGGCACGCGTCCCATCAAAGTGGATATTCGAATTATCGCGGCCACCAACTGCAATCTGGAGCAGGCGGTGCGCGATGGCAATTTTCGCCAGGATTTGTATTACCGGCTGGCGGTGCTGAAAATGACGATGCCTCCGCTGCGGGAGCGGCGCGAAGATATCCCGATGCTGGGGCGGTATTTTGTTCAGAAACATGCGAAGCGCTGCAAGGTGAAGCCGCTTCCGATTTCGCGCGAAGCCCTCGCCTGCCTGATGAATTACGACTGGCCGGGCAATGTGCGGGAGCTGGAAAATGCGATTGAGCGCGCACTGGTGATGGGCTCGTCAGAGATGATTTTGCCCGAAGACCTGCCGGAAACTTTGCTGGAGCGCACGCCGCCGCCGGAGATGATCGAGGCGAAATATCACGCGGCGGTGAAAGAATTGAAAAAGCAACTGATTCGCGATGCCGTGGAGCAGGCCCAGGGCAGCTACGCCGATGCGGCGCGCATGCTGGGAGTGCATCCGAATTATCTTCACCGGCTGATCCGCAACCTGGAGATGAAGGAAAGTCTGAAGGAGGCGTTGCGGGAGATTTCTCCGCGAAGTTGAGGGGAGAGCAGGTTCAAGGTTTCAAAGTTTCAGGGTTTCAATGTTTCAAAGATCACGCTCTTCGGAGCAGGTTGGTGCGGGCTGAATGCTGAGTGCTGACTGCTCCTACGGCAGTCGCAATCGCAACAGCGCCGCTGGATTCAGATACGTGCCTTGCCAGCGGACTGCGACGTGAAGATGCGGGCCGGTGGCGCGGCCGGTGCCTCCGCTTAAGCCGACGATCTGGCCGCGCTTTACCTGATCGCCTTCCTTCACTTTGAATTCGGAAAGGTGCAGGTAGAGGGTGAGCAGGCCCTGGCCGTGGTCGATCACAACGAAATTTCCTTCGAAAAAGAGTGGACGCGCCAGCAGCACGGTGCCATCATTCATGGCCGCAACCGGCGTGCCGCTGGGGACGCGGAAATCCAGGCCGAGGTGTGGGCTTGAAGTCTTGCCGTTAAAGACGCGTTCGGAGCCGAACACGTCGGAAATGGCCGCAGTGGCCGGAGCGGTGAATCCGCCGGACCACTCGCGATCGGGCGTGACGCGGTTCAGATAGTCCTTCTTAATTTGCTGACCTTCTTCAATTTGTTTCTGCTGTTCGGGAGTTGGTTCGGTGAACTTGCTTTCGACGTTGAGCTTGACCTGAATCTTCGGATAGCGGGCGCGGGCCACTGCAAATGTCTTACTGAACGAGAGTTGCTGGGCGGCAGATGATTTTCCGGCCACGGTTTCGCCGGTCAGTTCTAGAGCGTAGGTTCCGGGAGCGGTTTCCATGCTTACTCCGGCCAACGCGAACCATGTTTTGCTCCCGGGATCGAAGCTGAAGGTAATATCGTGTCCCAGCCAGGTTGCCTTTAGCGAGTCCAATCGCGCCGGAGGTTTGACCTGAAACAAAACGGGACCCCCGTTGACCAGGCGCGCCGGTTGCGCGCGGACCGTCCAGTTTGCGGCGTGGGCACGGGCCGCGGGGAACAACGTCAGGAGCAGTAGGAGGAGTATGGTCTGAGCAACAGGAAGATTGATTCGCCGGCGGGTCACAGTTCCAGCGTAGCATTCCGGCGTAGGAGGCTCGGCTATAATCCGCGCATGCGTACCGGGGTGCTTACTGCGGCGGCGGTCGTCTTCGTTTTAGTCTGTGGTTGTCTCTCGGCGCAAAACCGCTCCGAGGACTGTCCTGTACGCCGATCATGTTGTCGTCCTGAAGAAAGAGCGGACTCTAGAACTCCTCAGCCAAGGCAAAGTGATCAAGACGTATAAGGTGGCTCTGGGCGGAGACCCTGTCGGTCCTAAGGCCAGGCAGGGAGATCATAAGACGCCGGAAGGCGCATATGTTTTAGATGCCCGCAATCCTCACAGCCAGTTCTACAAGTCGATTCACATTTCTTATCCCGGCGAGCATGATCGCGCGATTGCCCGCCGCGATCGCGTTTCGCCCGGAGGCGATGTCTTTATCCACGGGCTGCCGAACGGCTACGGAGCCATCGGAGCCGCCCACAGGCTCAGAGATTGGACTGACGGCTGCATCGCGGTGACGAATGAAGAAATAGACGAGATTTGGAAAGCGGTGCCTGATGGAACGCCAATCGAGATCAGGCCGTGAAGTTCGGCCGTCAATGTGCCCGGTGTAATCCTGCGATGACATTCTGAATCCCGATTGCCGAACAGGCTGCCAGTGCGGAACTTACGATGGTGAGACACCACAGTAGACGCTTGTCTTTCGGAAGCCAGCGCTGGAGCGCCAGAAAAACAAAAGGAAGAATGGGGATGGCAAAGCGGGGGAAATTTCCGCGCGCGAAGGCGGGAGCGTTGTAGGTGTAGAGAGATAGAAGGTAGAGTGTCAGGAAACCCGCCTCGGCCAGGTGCTGGCGCGCGTAGTTGCGGAATTCTCGAGTGGCAAACATGGCGACGGTGCCGGCGAGGACGAAGAAGATCCAGCCAAAGGTGAAGAGAAGATTCGACAGGGGCGCCGGATAAAGCCGAGTGCCCACGATGATGGCGCGAAAGGGAATGCCAAACGGCGATGGGTACGAGGTCGATTGCAGAACCCCATAGCTGTGAACGGTGGCCAGGGGATCGTGAAGATAGATGCGGAGCGGAAGCGCGTAAAGAAATCCTACGAACGCGGCAATGCCAATGGCCCACGCGAGCCGGCGCCAGGAGCGCTGACTTAGCAGCGCGACGGCGATTCCAACCAGCGCAAATATTCCCAGCGGGCGCGTGATGGTGGCGAGTGCCGCGAACCATGCCGCCCATCTCCATTGATCTTTTCGGATTGCCAGGAAAGATGCGAAGAGCAGGGCGACGAATAGCGGTTCCGAGCCTCCGAGGAACGAGCGCTGCCACCAATCAAAGCTGAGAACGGAGGCGAAAACCGCGATCCAACCGCCCCACAGCTTGTGAGCGAGAATCATCGCCGCGAGTGAGGCGAGGGAGCAGGCCAGGACGATCGCCAGTTGGGTCGAGATGCCGGTCAGGCGCGAGAGCGCGGCTACGGCGTAGGGCAGTCCCCAGAAATGTTTGACATGGATTCCGGAAAAATTCCAGGAGCGAATGGCATTTGAGATTTCGAGGTAAGCGGAGGTGTCGCCGAAATCCATGACGAGTTGGAAATACGGGCGAAAAATCGAGGCGGTGGCTACAAAGATGAAAGCGGCAATGGCCCACATCGCGGCCGCTTCCCGCAGCGACGGTTCGCGCTTCCAGGGATTGGCAGAGGAGCGTTGGGTTTTAGCTTCTGCCGCCGGCGATGTTGGGGTACTCATTCGGAGCTGGCGCTGGTGGAACTGGTTCGAGTGTTGTGAGGGCTTCGGCTCGACTAAATTCTGCTCGACTTTCGGGATGTAGTATAGCCGAATTGTTTTTCCTACATTCGTGACCGGGCGCTGGCGCTCCAGCCATGCGAAAGTTTCCGGAGGGAAGGACTGATGGAGCGCGTCTCCCAGACGAAGGGTGCGGGAACTGAGCGCGATCCATCCCTGAAAATAATTTTCGGAGTTGGGCAGTTTGTAGGGCGGAAGAGCCGAGCGGTCGAGGTCGGCGCTGGTCCAGATGGCCGGAGAAAACGTATCGACGTGCCGCGCACTCAGTTCGTGGGCGAGGCGGAAGAGGTCCTGGCCGCAATCGAGATCGCATCCCATGACGAGAACCCGGCTGGGGTCATCGCCGGCGAACTGGTTGAAGTACGCGAGAAAATCGGATTGCGCGCGGCCGCTCTCGACCGCCTGCCAGAGCAAGAGAGCAGCGACGGTGATGGTGGCGAGCGAGAGTAGCGGGCGTGTGCGAGCATGCGTCCAGCGCCGAGGCCGGCAACGATGCCGATGAGCGGAAGCGCGACGAGGATATGGCGCAAACCCACTTGATAGCTCACGTGCATGGTGACGAGCACGACTGCAGCCACGGCGGCCAGTGGAAGAATCATCACTGGGTCTCGCGTTTTTATGAGATGGCTCAGCAGCACCAGCTTGCAGATTCCGACCAGCACGAGCAGCGGCAACGGGAGTTTGACGCACAAGGCGAAGAGGTAGAAATACCACCAGCCTCCGGCCTTGGTTTGGCCCAATAAATACGAGGGCGCCGCGGTGCGGTTGAGAACCCATGCGATGGCCACTCCGTGGAGAAGTTCGGGGGCGGGCAGCAGCGGGTCTTTCAGGATCAAGTTGCGCGCGGCGGAGCGCAGAGGTCCGGGAAAATGCTGGAACGATGGCAGGGAAGACGCAGTGATTCCGGTGGCCTCTTGAAGGTGCCGCACAGAGAAACGATAGCCGCCCCATACGACGATCAAGGCCAGAGCCAGCGCGGCGAGAAGTTTGCCGAGACTATACGTCTTCAGCGAAGGCCGCTGCGGTTGGCCGAAAAACCAAACCGCGGCCATAGCGAGCGCGGCTGCAGGAATAAAAAGTACGCTGGTCAGCTTGGCGAGAAATGCTGCGCCCAATGCCAGTCCCATCCAGATGGTGCGGTTACGGCCGGGCCGTTCCAGCCACAACGCAAAAGCAAACATCGCGGCCAGTTGCGTCGAGGCGGCGACGATGTCGGTATAGGCGATGCTGGAGAAAGCCAGGATCGATGGAATGGTGCAGTAGACAAAGACTGCGATCAGGGCGGAAAGGCCGCCGCCGGCGCTGCTAGTCCAGAGATAGACGATGATGGCTCCGAGCACGAAAAACGGCAAGACGCCGATTCTTGCGAGCTTCAGGTTGCGCAGCAGATGTCCGCTGTCATAGAGAATGTGGTTGCCCACGAAGTTGTAATTGTGGCTGTCCGGATCGGAGGGCGAGAACACAGGGTAACGTTCGCCCGCAAGATAGAGCGGCAATGCGATGGCGATGCGGGCCAGCGTAGGGTGCACGGGATCGAGCGTGTAGGTTCCGCGGTCGAGAAATTCGATGCCCGCCGCCACGTGGCAAGGCTCGTCGAAGGCCTGAGCAGTTTGCGAATAGGTGGCGACGATGCGAACAAGGGAAATCGAAACCAGCAGCGCGGCGAGCACGGGGAAAATGCGGGAATTAGAGGCATCGCCGATACGCAAGGACATTCCCCAGGACGGCGAAGAATATCATATTCCGCGAAGTTTAAAGGCAGACACCATCAGTCAAGAATAAGTGTATGCCATTGGACACCAATAAAGCCGCGCCGGTCGGGCAATCCGCCCGACCCATAACCCGGACCCTGTCGAATTATCTGACCGAAACAAGTCAATTTTCGTTGAACCGAACCAATCCCGCGTCTCCGCAAGCGTAGGAAGCGGCATCCTGTGTGGATGCCAAGATGCGTTCGAAGTGTAAACCTATAGGAGAACAAAATTATATAATATGTTATCCTATAAGTGTACATAATAACATCATACGTACACCTACAGGCGTACATCATAGAGAAAGAGGTGTGGGAGCCATGCGGCCTGAATTCAGAAGATTACGAATCAAACAGATCGACCGAGCGCTGCAACCATTCGCGGCTGCAAAAGACTCGCCAAGTCCGCAGAGAGGATGGCTTCGTGCTGTTCGCGAGGCAACCGGGATTACGGTACGGCAGATGGCGGTGCGGCTTAAGAAATCTCCTACGCTGGCAGCAAAGCTGGAGAAATCCGAAGCTGAATACCGCATCACATTGGCAAGCCTCCGCGATGCGGCGGATGCTCTTGGGTGCCGGCTTGTCTACGCCATCGTCCCCAAAACCGGAAGCATTCAGGAACTTGCAGAGGAGCGTGCGAGAACCAAAGTCGCTGAAAACGTTCGCGCCGTTGAGCACAGCATGGCGCTGGAGGGCCAAGCCGTTGGAGGCGTGCCAGAGAAAATCGAGGAAGAAACGAGACGAATCCTGAAGCGGACAGGAAAAAAGTGACGACAATCGCAAAAACCAGCGGCGCCAACACACCTCTCTCGCCAGACGAACTTGTCTTCCGAATCTCCAAAGTTCAGGGAGTGGAGCTTGTGAGACTGCTGGCGAAGGATGGGCGATTCGCACTCGCGCATATATGTCAGGCGCTAGCACCGCCCCTAGATAAAAGTCAGAGGCGGACTTTCTCGCGTTCTTTGAGAGAAAGCCTGACCGAGCCGAAGGCTGGGATTCCACGAGCCCATTCCTCTTCGGGATTTTGTTGAATCGCCTTACTCTTTCTCGTACCCTTAAAGCCAAGGAGCTAAACATGACCATCGAAATCCGCGACGCATCTTTGGAGGCCAGAATCCGAAAGCAACTCCAGGCCACGGGCTCCAGCAGCGTCGAGGAAGTGCTGCTCCGCCTGCTGGACACGCAGGAAGAGCAGGACCGCTGGCTCTTAGAGAACCGTCGGGAGATCAACGCCACGATTCGGCGAGGCATCGCCCAACTCGACCGTGGAGAGGGGATTGCGGAAGATAAACTCGACGCGCACCTGGCGAAACTGAAAGCCCAGCCGGAATGAAACGGCGTTACGTTCTTGCGCCGGACGCCGCGCTCGATCTCGTCCAAATCTGGCGTTACATCAGGAAGGAAAGCAGCGAGGGATTGCAGATCGGGTTGAAGCGGCGATTCGCGATCAGATGGTTTCGCTGGCCAAAAGCCCAGGCATCGGTCACTGGCGCAAGGACCTCACGGACGAACCAGTCAAGTTCTTTCCCGTTTATTCCTATCTCATCGTCTACCGGCCGGACACGAAGCCTCTGCATGTAGTCGCCATTCTTCAAGGCCGCCGGAATGTGGAACAGGTTCTGAAGGATCGCCTCTAAAATTTTATTGGACGACTTGTCGAATTCGTGCGGAGCGTTCGACTATGTGGTGAAGGCGGGGCAATCGGCCCGCTGGAAAATGGTTCCCGGGTGATATGTTATGCGAAGAATCTGCAAATCGCGTGTCGATTCCCGGCATCCCATTCGACTAGTAAGTGGAGCGGCACCGCGCACCGGGGGCCTCGCAACTTGTCAGGCCCGGCGCGGTCCAAACTCCGATAGAAAAGTAGCGGCCCGGATACGGTGCCGCACAACACTCGATACTCAATGACAAGGAGAACACCATGCGTTTCATGATGATCATGTATCCGAAAGACTACGCAAACGCAAAACCCGGCACGGTGCCCGACTTCAAAGACATGGAGGCGATGGGCAAGTACAACGAGGAACTGGGCAAAGCCGGGGTGCTGCTGGCGCTCGACGGGCTGACTCCGCCCGCGACGATGAGCGCGCGCGTCACCTTCAAAGGCGGAAAATCGAAGGTTACCGACGGCCCGTTTACCGAAACCAAGGAAGTGGTCGGCGGCTACTGGATCATCCAGGTGAAGTCGCGCGAAGAGGCGCTCGAATGGGCCGCGCGCATCCCCGGAAAGGATAGTGAAATGGTCGAAGTTCGCCGGATGTTTGACATGACCGACTTCGATCCCGAGACGCAAAAGGAGATCCAAAAGAGGTTCGGCGACGACGTTGCCGCTGAGATGCGCGGGTAGTAGAAAACTCTCTGCACATCGATACACTAGCATTTCGTCAATGTTGTGGGTTGAGCTTTGCTTTGCTCACTGCTACGTGCGCCATATCGTTTTCGGTGGCTGCGAAATCATCGTTCGCGTATTTTCTTCGAGGGGCGTGGAGGGAGAAGTAATCAATGATGGCAACGAAATAGCCATGTGAGGCAAACTGCTCGGCGAGAGTCGTGTAATTGAAGGCGAACACTCCAGCGCCAGGAAGGAAGACGATCAGAGGAAAGCGCCCGTTTGCTATAGGTGCATTTTCGCTCGCATTGGCCTCGGTTTGTGTCCAGGAACGGATCGTTTCGACTGACTGCTCGTAGTAGCCGTCCGATGCCCGAATCTCCGCTGACGTTTTTTGCCCGAGGTAATCGCCCGGGGAAAGTGCCTTTGCCGCAGGATACCAAACTAGCACCGTCTCATCTCCCAGTTTTGCCTCCGTTCTACCGACAGGGAAGGGGCCGTCCGGAACAGGAAGATGGGGAACAGCCGCTAAGCTCAGGGTGGGGAACATGACCAGTGCAAGTGCGAATTTGCGCATCGTACTCAGACGACTGGAGTTCGGTGATGTTAGCGCGGGATAGGGATGTTGGTGGACCGGGGTCGGGATCGAAGCGCCCGCCCCTTTTTGCGGGACGGGCGCCCGGATTTATGGCCGAATACGGAAGTTGACGTTGCTCCGTAGCGTGCCGTGGGCTGTGACTACCTCTATCCGGCCGCTGGTAGCGCTGGTGGGAACACTGGTGGTGATCTCCGATGCCGAGACGACAGTAAACGTGGCCGGCGTTCCGTTGAACGTTACACTGGTCGTGGCGGTCAAGCCAGATCCGAGGATAGTGACGGAGCTGCCGACGCTGCCGGATATCGGACTGACTTCAACGAAGGGGCGCAGTCCAGTATTGATGCTGTACACGGCACCTTCGCCATTGCTGCCGCCCTGATTCACGGTCGAGTAGAAAATGCCGTTGGTGCCCTGGATCATTCCAGCGATGGGGTTGTATCCGTCGGCACAATTGGCGAGAGAGCAGAAGCTGTACAGAGTAGTCAGAGAACCGGTGGAAGAGACGCTATAAGCCGTACCGCAGCCGTTACCGCAGTAAGTATTGGGGCCGCCGGTGATGGTTACGCCATAGAAGAGGCCATCCGTGGCTTGAATGATCTGACCGACCGGATTGCCGCCATTGGTCTGGTCGAAGGTGAGCACTGGGGTCATGGCGCCACTCAGAGTGAGTTGGTAGAAGTTGCCGCAACCGCTGGTGGGGCAGCCAGAACCCGCACCGAATTCCGTGATGCCGTATAAATTACCGTCGGCCGCCTGCACCAGGCTTGTGGGATAGTAGCCACAATCGCCATCCGCGCAGAAACTGTACAGCGTGGAATAGGCGCCTGCGGGGCTAAGCCTGAAAACGGAGCCTTCATTGTTGGCGCCGCCGTAGGCTGTCGTCCCGTAGTAGTTTCCGTCAGAGGCCTGAATCAAGCCGGCGGAGGAGTAACTTTCGGTGAAAGTGTAGACGGTGTGAAACGAGCCGCTTGGCGTAACGCGAAAAATTGTGCCGCAGCCGATAACGCAATCCCGTCTGTTTCCGCCACTCGTCGTCGTTCCGTAGAAGTTTCCGTCACTGCCCTGAACCAGCGCGTAAGCGGGGCTCTCGCCGTCGGGAAATCCGCTGAAGCTGTACAGCGTGGTCAGCACGCCGCCTAAAGTCAATTTAAAGACGGTACCATTGTCGTACGTTCCTCCATAGAACGTTGTGCCGTACAGGTTGCCGTCTCTGCCCAGAGTCAGCCCGGCGCGCGGGCCTTCCCCATCCGAACAATCCGTCAGACAGAAGGTGTAAACCGTGGTCAGCGTGCCGCTGGGGGTGATCTTGAAAATGGTTCCAAAGTCATCGCTGCCGCCAGACCATGCGGTACCGTAGAAGTTTCCATCCGGAGCCTGCACCAGCGGGTCATAGGGGAACATTCCGTTGCTTTCATCGAAGTTGACGAGGGTAGTGAAGGTTTGGGCAGCGAGTGGAATCGTCCCGGCACAAATGAGGACGCAGATCAGAGAACACATTGCGCGCGTGCAAAAGGTCGGCATCGTCATAGAATCTCCTATGGGATCTTTTTGGTCTGCACATACTACGTGCCGGGTGGGGGTGACCCGCTAGCTTAGCTGGCACTGGCCGAGTCCGAAATACGAATCGAGAAGTTCACGGCGATTCGAGCTTCGGTTCGACTAAGCGCGTCGGTGTCCGACAATACAACCTGTCGTACATCGGAGGCAAGTGCAAAAAAGCGGCGGATTTATCGAGTTCTTGTCCGGGGAACGCAGGCATACCATGGGCGTCGTGCGATGCCTACTTCGCAGGCCTCGCGAGTAGCAGCAAAATGGCGAGTTATGGCACAAAATGGCACAAGACAAAACACAAACACCGTCACTACAAGCGCTGGCACGTCAAAGTCGTCGAGAGATTTGGTGGAGCTAGTCGGGCTCGAACCGACGACCTCAGAGCGACCGAAGCTTGCCAGAACGGGCGCTTGACGTGTATCCCTATTTGGGATACACTGTATCCCAGTATGGCATACAAAGCGACGACCATCGAAGAGCTGATCGCCATCATGAAACGTGCCCAGGGTAAAAAGACGCTGACCAGCTTCGCGGCTGAGATGGAGATGTCCAAGCAATATCTCAGCAACGTCTACAACGGTCACAAGGAACCCAGCGAGCGCCTGCTGGAGAAACTGGGATTCACGCGACAAACCGCCTACGTCCGGTCGCCGACTGCTGCCAGCCGGGAGAAGAAAAAATGAGATCAAAAAATCCCAAATCCGCCGCATCGGGCGGCAAGCAGCGAGTCTTGGTGAACGTCATCCTCGACAAGTCGGGCTCGATGAGCGCGAAGGTTCAGGACGTCATCGGCGGCTTCAATCTTTACCTTGACGAACTCGCGAAAGAGCCGGCGGTTGTCTACGGGTTCTCGCTGACGCTGTTTGACACAGTCGTGGAAATGAAATACAAGGCGGTGCCACTCGCGAAAGTCGCGAAGCTCGACGATACGACCTACCGCCCCAGTGGAAACACCGCTCTGTTCGATGCAATCGGTAACACTGTGCAAACGGTAAAGACCGACGGCTTCGACAAAGTCATCACGGTTATCATGACGGATGGAGAAGAGAACTCCTCGCGCGAGTGGACGCTGCCAGCCGTCCGCGAACTGATCCGAAGCAAGGAAGCGGCAGGCAACTGGACGTTCATTTTTCTGGGAGCGAATCTTGACGCGTTCGCGCAAGGTACCAGTCTGGGCGTGGCGATGGCGAACTCCGTCCGCTACGATCCCGCGAACTACCGCGGAGTCTACGCCTCTCTGGCCAAGAGCACGAACCTGTTCTCAGCCGAGCCGGGCCCGGTCGCGGGTGACTTCTTCAAGGGAAAGGTAGAAGGCATCGAGAAGTCCTAAGAGATTCGGGGCAGTCAAATCCTTGTTTCGTCTCACGGTGACGCGGCCAGGCTGCTGACTGCCTCCCTTGGGTTGGGCTCATTCCACGCTACTTCTTCTAGTGTAAATCATTGTTTCTGTTGACTTTATTGGTCGTTTAGCGTATTGTAAAAATAACATCAGGAGCGCCCGAAAGGGCCACCAACCGGCGTCTGGAGACGCACGGTGGTTGAGCCGAAATTGGCTCGATGTGGCGGGAGACAAATCCCGCAACAAGAATCTCCAGCGAGAACTTCGCCGCCTGAACGTAGGCGGCTTTTCTTTTTCTCAGCTCTCTCCTGATGCCCAAGGAGATGGGCATGTTCGGCGAAAAGCTAAAACTCACAACAATGAAATGCGGCGTCTGCCGGAAGTGGATCGCGTTGCGCCTGGACCCCGAGGATCTTGAGCGCCACAGGGAACAAGGAGTGTTCGTGCAGGATGCCTTTGTCGATCGCGCGGGCGCTCCGTATTTGACGGCGGCTGAGCGCGAGCTGTTCCTGTCTGAGTGTTGCGGGGAGTGCTGGGACCGGCTCTGTCCGGCGAACGCGCTGGCCTACAACTAAACTCCCGGCGATGAGAACGTTAGAACGGGTGTAAATGGGTGTATTTTTGGGAACATTTGGCGAATTGGGTGTAATTGGGTGCATTATTGGGTCTCATGATCCATCCCGCCAGCCTCAAGATTACCCCAGAAATTCTCGGGTTCATTGCCGAACTCGATGAATTCAAAGGAGCTTGGCGGGCTCTAGGTAGATTGGCTCCCGAGCGTCTATCGGCCCTCCGCAGGGTAGCTACGATTGAAAGTATCGGATCATCCACTCGCATCGAAGGGAGCAAACTCTCCGACAGGGAGGTTGAAAAGCTGTTGGGCAACCTAGAAATCAAATCCTTCCATACCCGAGATGAGCAGGAAGTGGCCGGCTACGCCGAAACCGTGGAGCAGATTTTCCAGTCTTGGGACGAGATCACCCTGACAGAAAACCACATCAAGCAACTGCACCGCGATTTGCTCAAATACAGCGACAAGGACGCGCGCCATCGCGGCGGATACAAGACCCAACCCAACAGCGTCGCGGCCTTTGACGAGACTGGAAAGCAGATCGCCATCGTGTTTGAAACGGCTGCGCCGTTCGACACCCCGCGCCTGATGACGGAAGTGGTCGGTTGGGCGAGAGAAGAACTGGAGAGCCGGCAACTGCATCCTTTGCTGGTCATAGCCATTTTCATCGTCGTATTCCTTTAAATCCATCCTTTTCAGGACGGCAACGGTCGCGCGAGCCGCATCCTGACCACACTATTGCTGTTGCGCGCCGGCTACGCCTATGTACCGTATAGCTCACTGGAGAGCGTGATCGAGCACAACAAAGAAGGTTATTATCTCGCGCTGCGTCAGACGCAAGGGACGATCAGAACCGACACGCCGAACTGGCAACCCTGGGTCTCGTTCTTCCTGCGCGCGCTTCAACAACAGATGAAGCGGCTCGCCAAGAAAGTCGAAAGAGAGAAAATTGTCTTATCTGCCATGCCCGAATTGTCCGTGAAAATACTCGAGTATGCGCGTGAACGCGGACGCGTCACCATCGGCGATATCGTTAAACTCACTGTCACGAGTCGAACACTCTCAAGCAGCACTTCCGACAGCTTCTGAAAAAAGTGCTACCTGGTGATACATAGGTCGCGGCGCCTGGTACGGTTGGCACAGCGCAGGAGATTCCGGAAAGCCTAAGAAGATGGTGGACGCTATCAGCGCCGAATGGCGACGAAGCTGAAATGTGGGGTATCTGCAAGCAGTTGAGAATTGGTGGACCTGGCCGGGATCGAACCGGCGACCTCTTCCATGCCATGGAAGCGCGCTCCCAGCTGCGCCACAGGCCCACGATTGGAGACACTACAGAGAAACTCTTGCGGACAACCTATTCTCGCCGACATCGCGCCGATAGTCAACGCGTCGCCGGCGAATCTGCCTTGGTTCGGGTCACCGCGAATGCGAAATCACGATCCCATCAAACAAAATATTTCTTTCCACAGGCATCTTCTGCCATAATTGTTCGTGCACCCCACCTGCACCAACTTTCAAACACAATTTAAAGCGAGGAAGAGATGCCAGCAAAGTACATCTTTGTGACGGGCGGAGTTGTGTCTTCATTGGGCAAGGGACTGGCCGCGGCCTCCATCGGGTGCCTGCTGGAGAGCCGCGGGTTGAAGGTCAACCTGATGAAGTTCGATCCGTACCTTAACGTCGATCCGGGGACGATGTCGCCGTTTCAGCATGGCGAAGTTTTTGTGACCGACGACGGCGCCGAAACCGATCTCGACCTCGGCCACTACGAGCGCTTCACCCACGCCAAACTTTCTCGCGACAATAACTGGACCACCGGCCGTCTCTACGAACAGATCATCGCCAAAGAGCGGCGCGGCGATTATCTGGGCAAGACCGTGCAGGTGATTCCGCACGTGACCAACGAAATCAAGGCTGCGATGAAGAAGGTGGCGCAGGACGTGGATGTGGCCATCGTGGAAATCGGCGGCACGGTGGGCGATATCGAGTCGCTGCCGTTCATGGAAGCGATCCGCCAGATGCGCCAGGAGTTGGGGCGCGACGATACCTTATTTGTTCACGTGACGCTGGTGCCGTTCATCGCCGCCGCGCAGGAATTGAAGACCAAGCCTACGCAGCACTCGGTGAAGGAACTGCTCAGCATCGGAATTCAGCCGGATATTCTGCTCTGCCGCACCGATCGCTTCCTCGCGAAAGAATTGAAATCGAAGATTGCTCTGTTCTGCAACGTGCAGGAAGAAGCGGTGATCACGGCGAAAGATGTGGCTTCGGTGTACGAAGTGCCGCTGGTGTTCGCCAATGAAGGCGTGGACACGCTGGTGCTGAAATATTTGCGCATGGAGGCAAAGGACCGCGACCTTTCCAAGTGGGAAGACATTGTGCACCGCGTGTACAACCCGAAAGATACGGTCACGATTGGAATTGTTGGTAAGTATGTGGAGTATGAAGATTCCTACAAGTCGCTGAAGGAAGCGCTGGTGCACGGGGCGCTGGCGCACAATTTGAAACTGCAGTTGAATTGGATCGAGGCCGAAGGGCTGGAGGCCGCGGACCAGAGCAGCGTCGATGCGCAACTGGAAGGCTACGACGGCATTCTAGTTCCGGGTGGATTTGGCAAGCGCGGCATTGAAGGAATGCTGATCGCGATCCGCTATGCGCGCGAGAATAAGGTTCCATACTTCGGGATTTGCCTGGGAATGCAAACCGCTTGCGTGGAGTATGCGCGCAATGTCGTGGGACTGGCCGAGGCCAATTCGAGCGAGTTCGATCAGGCCACACCGCATCGCGTGATCTACAAGCTGCGCGAGTTGCGCGGGGTGGAAGAACTGGGTGGGACGATGCGGTTGGGCGCCTGGACCTGCAAGATCGAGCCCGATACACTGGCGCACAAAATCTACGGCAAACTCGAAATCAGCGAGCGCCACCGCCATCGTTATGAATTTAACCGCGAGTACGAAGAGCCGATGGTGGCGGCGGGACTGCGGATTTCCGGTTCGACGCCGGATGGAACTTACGTGG
This sequence comes from uncultured Acidobacteriaceae bacterium, assembly GCA_963715875.1. Lineage (GTDB taxonomy): Bacteria > Acidobacteriota > Terriglobia > Terriglobales > Acidobacteriaceae > Sulfotelmatobacter. The sequence continues at coordinate 1,658,129 of OY970281.1, forward strand.
AGATGGTGGAATTGCCGGATCATCCGCATTTCATCGGATGCCAGTTTCATCCCGAGTTCAAGTCGAAGCCGCTGGAACCGCATCCACTGTTCCGCACATTTATTGGGGCGGCGTACGAGCACGGCTCCAAGCGGCGGGCGGAGAAAGAAGTTGCGGCCGTCGAGATGTTTCATCGGCCGGAGAAAGTAGCGCGGCGATAAAAGCGAGGATCTGCTGCGAATATGCTGAGCAGGCTAATAGCAAGAACTTCGGATGCGTCTTGGTTTTATCTGCGAATTGCGTAACTGAGTGATCGTGCTCCCATTCATCCTTCCAAGTCGGCGACATCCGCATCGGAGCAGGCGATCTTTTCCTCATTGCTGGCCCGTGCGTGATCGAAAGCGAAGAGCACGCCATTCGCATGGCCGAGATCATTAAGGGCGTGACCAAGGCTCTGGCGTTTCCTTTCATCTTCAAGGCAAGTTACGACAAAGCCAACCGCACCTCGATTCGCAGTTTTCGCGGGCCGGGGGTGAAGGAAGGCCTGCGCATCCTGCGAAAAATCAAGGATGAACTGCAGTTGCCGGTGTTGACCGATGTACATCAGGTTGAAGATGTTGCCCGCGTCGCCGAGGTGGTGGACGTGCTGCAGATCCCAGCGTTTCTGTGTCGACAGACCGATCTGGTGGTGGCGGCGGCCCTGAGCGGGCGAGCGGTGAATATCAAGAAAGGGCAATTCGTTTCTCCCTGGGACATGCGGCACGCCGTGGAGAAATGCCGCGAGGCGGGCAATGCGCAGGTGTTTTTGACCGAGCGCGGCAGCAGCTTTGGATATAACAATCTGGTTGTGGACATGCGGTCGCTCGCCATCATGCGCAAGTTTGCGCCCGTGGTCTTCGATGCGACGCATTCCGTGCAATTGCCTTCGGCTACGGCGGATGGGGAACACGCCGTGAGTGGCGGCCAGCCTGAATTTATTCCGGTACTGGCGCGCGCGGCAGTCGCGGCGGGAGTGGATGGCGTGTTCCTCGAAGTGCACGATAATCCCAAAGAGGCGAAGTCGGATGGAGCGAACGCGCTGGAATCGACCAAGCTGCGTGAAGTGTTGAAGGAGTTGCAGGCGGTGAGGAAAGTGCTGGACGTGGCGCACGCCACGCCGTAGGGTTCACTTTCCGGACCAATCACTGATAGGAAGAATAGATCGTCAGAATTGCGTTCCGGAGGAACGCCACAATTTAGCCCAGCGCTTCAGCGCTGGGAAGCTAAAGCACACGCTGAATGCGCCATAGCCCTCCTGCCATGCGAAATGTTCCTCCACCGCTTTTGCGTCATTGATCCATTTCGATGAACTGCCTTTGAGAAACTGCACCGCTCTTGCGAGAGGCATGCTGGGCGCCAGGATCAATAGCGCATGAATATGATCTTCGACTCCGCCCACGATCTTCGCTTCAAATCCCTGATTGTGGGCGATGCCTGCCAGATAGGCCCAAAATTTGGGCTGGAAATCTTCCGCGAGAAGCTTTGCTCGATTCTTCGTGCTGAAAACCAGGTGGATTCGGTTGCTTGAGTACGAATGGCCCATTGTGCCGTCCCTCCGGGACTACGTTCGATCGTGGATCGTCCTCCCAGCGCTGAAGCGCTGGGCTAAATTGTTGCGTCACTTCGTGACGTGAATTGTTTCCCTCATGCCCGGATTGTTTCGATCGGGACGTGGCGATTTTATCGCCCGGGTTCTTCGGTCATATGTGATGCCCGTCACTTCTGGCCTCTGAAATTGTTCGCGACGTACCACTCTGGCACTTAAGTACTCCTCCGGCCTCCGTGATACATTGAGATTTCCATGAAGCAGATTGCCAACTGGGCACTGAACGTCGCTACTATGCGTGGGGCGAGCTACTCCGATGCTCGCATCGTCAGCATGAGAAGCCGCGCGCTCACCACGAAGAACGGCAAGGTTGGCAGCGCTTCTGACGCCGAGTCCACTGGGATGAGCGTGCGCGTTTTGTCCGATGGCGCGTGGGGTTTCGCCGCTTCGGAAGATTTGTCGCGTGCTGGAGTGGAAGCGACGGCGGCCCGCGCAGTCGAGATTGCGCGCGCCTCGGCGAAAGTGAAGCAACAGGATGTCCGCCTCGCTCTCGAAAAAACTGTGACAGCCGAGTGGACTACGCCGCATGTCATCGATCCATTTTCAATTTCGGTTGAGCAGAATATCGCGCTGCTGCTGAATGTCGATTCCGAAATGCGTGGCGTTGCCGGCATCACACTGGCCGAAACGAATCTCAATTTCAATCGCGAGGAGCAGTGGTTTCTGTCGTCGGAAGGGGCCGACATTCATCAGACGAAGTACTCCGCCGGCGCGGGCTATACGGCGTACGCGTTCGCGGGAAACGAGATTCAGAAAAGGTCGTACCCAAATTCTTATGGCGGGCAGTGGCAGAACAAAGGATATGAGCTCATCGAAGAGTTGAAGCTGGTCGAGAACGCGCGCCGCATCGCAGAGGAAGCGGTGGCGCTGCATCAGGCGGAGCAATGTCCCGAAGGCACGTTCGATATTATTTTGGCCAGCGATCAACTGGGCTTACAGATTCACGAATCGATCGGGCACCCCATCGAACTGGATCGCGTTCTGGGCATGGAGGCGAATTTCGCCGGCACTTCATTTCTTACGCTGGACAAGCTGCGCACGCTGCGTTATGGCAGCGAGATCGTAAACGTCGTCGCGGATGCGCGCCAGGAGCACGGTCCCGGCCTCGGCACGTTTGGCTTCGACGATGAAGGCGTCGCCGCGCAGTGCACGCCGATCATCACGAACGGTTTGTTCACCGGCTACCTGAGTTCGCGTGAGACCGCGCACACTATCGGCCAGAATCGATCGGGCGGAACCCTCCGCGCCGAAGGTTGGAATCGCCTGCCTATGATTCGCATGACCAACATCAGCCTCTTGCCGGGAGAAAAGCCGCTGACGCTCGAGCAGTTGATTGCGTCTACCGATCACGGAATTCTGATGCAAACCAATCGCTCCTGGTCGATCGATGACCGTCGATATAACTTTCAATTCGGTTGCGAGATCGGCTGGGAGATCAAAGGCGGCAAGCGGGTGCGCATGGTGAAGAATCCATCGTATTCCGGCATTACGACGGAGTTCTGGAATTCGCTGGACGCCATCTGTTCGCGCGATGAATGGACGCTCTGGGGCACTCCGAATTGCGGCAAAGGACAGCCGCAGCAGGTGATGGGGACGGGACACGGAGCAGCGCCGTCGAGATTTCGTGGGATCAAAGTGGGAAGCGCTTATCGGAGTATGTGACAGCTGTCACAGGAGCCATTAGCAATTGGCAGTTAGCATTAGGACCTAAGCGGAGGTGCCTAATGAAAGATTTCAGACTTTAGGTTTGGGGAAAAGTACACCTTCTGACATTGGATATTTACAAAGTTACGGCACGCTTCCCACGAGAAGAGACGTATGGGTTCATCAGTCAGATGAGTAGATGCAGCGCTTCGATGGGAGCGAATGTCGCCGAAGGGTGCGGTAAACAGGGAAATAACGAGCTTCACCGGTTCCTGTACATAGCTTCGGGATCTGCCAGCGAACTTGATTATCACCTTTTACTGGCGAGAGACCTGCGGTATTTGTCAGACGAGGACTATCGGCGCATAGACCAGAACCTCGGCGAAGCACGAAGAATGCTGACAGCGTTGCTGCAGAAAGTAAGCGCCGATCGCTTCGCCGTCAACTGCTAATTGCCAACTGCTAATTGCTGAGTGCTGAATGCTAACTAAGGAACGCGCCGCCGACATCTTCGATCGCATTCGCAAGCTCTCGTCGGCGGACGAGATGGAAGTGCTTTTCTCCGGCGGGCGGTTTGCGCTCACTCGCTTCGCCAACAACACCATTCATCAGAATGTCGAAGAGAAGAACCACACTGTTTCCGTGAGAACAGTTTTTGGCGGACGCACGGCTCGCGCTTCCACCAACATGTTTGATGACGACAGCTTGCAGAGGGTGGTGGCATCTTCTGAGGCGCTGGCGAAAGTGCAGCATCCGGATCCTGATCTCTTGCCGATGCCTGATTTGCACGAGGCTGGTGGCGGCGCGGACAGGAGTGCCAGCGCCACACAAACGCCTTCCCGCGACTTTGCTGAGACTGCGGCCATTACACCGCAAGTGCGGGCTGATGGCGTGAAGAAGATTGTCGATGTGGCGCTGAAGCACAAGCTCACGACTGCGGGAATATTTTCGAGTGCGGAATCGGTCGAGGGCATTTTCAACTCGCGCGGGCTGAGCGAGTGGCATACGCAGACTCTGGCGGAAGTTTCCATCACCATGCTGGCGGGCGATTCTTCCGGATGGCAGAAGTTGAACTCGCCCAACGTGGCCAATCTCGATCCGCTGCGGATGGCGGAAATCGCCGCGCAGAAGGCGCTCGACTCGGCGCATCCCGCGGAGATTCCGGCAGGGAAGTACACCGTGATTCTCGAACCTTCGGCCGCACTCGACATCGTGGGCTTCATGTTCTGGGATTACTCCGGCATGGCGATGCTCGACCAGCGCTCGTTCCTGACAGGCCGCATCGGCAGCAAACTTTTCGGAGAGAACATCACCATCTGGGACGACGTCGCGCATCCTCTGCAAACCGGATCTCCGTTCGATGGCGAAGGCGTGCGCCGAATGCGCTTGCCGCTGGTTGAAAGTGGGGAAGTCAAGCGCGTTGTTTATGCGCGCAGCACGGCGGCGCGCATGAAAAAGTCGGAATACAAAGATAAAGTTGGTCCCATCGAGGCTACCGGGCACGGGTTCCCGCTACCCAACGAAATGGGCGAGATGCCGCTCAACATTGTTTTTGCCGCGCCGCAGAATCCACAAACGCTGCAGCAAATGATCGCTTCGACCGAACGCGGAGTGCTGGTGACGCGGCTGTGGTACATCCGCGAAGTCGATCCTTACGAAAAGATCGTGACCGGCATGACGCGCGACGGCACGTTCCTGGTGGAGAACGGGCGTGTGGGAAAGGGGTTGCGCAACTTCCGTTTCAACGAAAGCCTCATCCACATGCTTTCGAATGTCGAGGCCATGAGCGTTCCGGCGCGCGCGTGCGGCGAAGAATCCTTCGACATGGTGGTGCCCGCCATGAAAGTGCACGATTTTAATTTCACGGAAGTGACCAAGTTTTAGCTGACATCACCCTTTCTGCAGCCTGTAGTTTGGACGATTCGCCGCCAAACGGCGAAGATCCCAGGGTTGTGGAGTTTTCGCTTCGTAAATTCCCTCTAATGCGCTCATCTGCAAGCATTTAGCACCCATCCGTTCCATGACTTCAGTAACTTTGCACACCTGATTCCTGGGTGTACGCTGCCCATAAGTTCTGCAAAAAAATCTGGATGCAGCGGTGACGCGCGCTCTGGAGAGAAGGTTGGCCACAACGGTGTCAGGCGAAGCAGAGGAGCAATTCGCGGTGGAAGAGCAGGCACAGACTGCGATCAAGCACTATGCCGAAATGCAGAGTGCGCCGCGCTTTCCTTTGCATCTGCCGGCAAGCGTGAAGTCGCAGAGCGGAGCATGCACCGCGGAAACGCAAAACATTTCCGCCAACGGCGTGCTCTTCGCGATGGATCGCGATGTGCCGGTGGGTTCGATGGTGGATTTCACGATTCTGCTTCCGGGCGATGTTGTGGGTTCGCGTTGCGACGTACAGATTGATTGCCACGGCCGCGTGGTGCGCAGCTTTGAAGACCAGGGGAGGCGCGGAGTTGGCGTTGTGATTGACGAATACCATTTCGAGCGGGCATAAGGTCGAACGAAACCAATGGCAACTTCGGTCAGCGTGGGAGAAAATCACGGGGTTCACGAAGCGAGCGGGGCGGGTCCGCTGATTCGCGTGATCCTGGCCGACACGCAGGCCATTTTCCGCGCGGGACTGCGCAAGATCTTTGCGCTCGAAGACGATATCCGGGTGGTGGGACAGGCGGAAACGCTGCCGCAGACGCAATCCGCCATCAGCAAATTTTCCGCCGACGTTTTGATTTTCGAAGCGGCGCTGACTCCCAATCCGGTGGAAACTGTAACCGAACTATTGCGCCAGGCGCCGCAACTGAAGATCGTTGTGGTCACGCCGGAATCGGACGAACAACTCACGCTCGATTTGTTCCGCCGCGGGGCGCACGGCATCCTATCGCGCGAGGTCGAACCCGAGGTGCTGGTGCAGTGCCTGCGCAAGGTTGCAGCCGGCGAACCCTGGCTCGATAGTCAGGCGATCCATTGGGTGATGGATGCGTTTCGAGGCCACACGCTGCGGCCCTCCGGAGCGCGCCCGAAAGTGCAACTCACCCCGAAAGAAACGCTGATCGTTTCCTGTGTCACGCAGGGCATGAAGAATAAAGAGATTGCGGCACGGGTGGGAACGACGGAGCAAGTTGTGAAGAATTACTTGCGCAAAGTGTATGACAAGCTAGGCGTCGCCGATCGCCTGGAACTCGCGCTCTATTGCCTGAGCCATCATGTGGTGGATGGAGTCAAGCCGCCACCGATTCCGGTTGACACTGCGCAGAGAGCGGATGTGGGTAACACCGTCGCAGCCAGCGCAGGGGCGGGTGCAGGCAGTTCGAGTGCGCCGCCGGTTGCAGGTGTGTCCCCGTCCCCACACAAAACCTCCTGAGTATTCCGCGGTAAGTCTCCTGAAGCTGTGCGTGCGGATCCGCATTTCGTCTTCTGCAAATTCATTTCGCGAAATTGGTTTGCCGCGTGTGCCGATTTGCGCAAGTGCGCGCCTGCCCATAGAATGAGATGAGCCAAGTGGGCAGATAGCAGCCCACTCGGCGCGATGCGATAGCGTTCCGGAAGCTATCGTTCTTCGTTCTTCCCAGGTTTCGCCGGAGAGATGGCCGAGTGGCTGAAGGCGCACGCTTGGAAAGCGTGTTTAGGGGAAACTCTAACGTGGGTTCGAATCCCACTCTCTCCGCCATTTCCCCCCTGCATAAACACTGGCGATTAGCATAGATTCCCCGGCGGCGTGTTCGGGCGAGATCTCGTCTCTAGCGTCTTAGGTTCAAGTTCTTTAACGGCTACGCCTCAGCAATGACCGCAATCGACACTTTCATGCCGGGAATTCTAACGGGGAGTTTCGCGCCTTGCCGTGCGGGTGGATTTGCCGAGAACCATTTGACCCACTCTTCATTCATGCCGGCGAAATCTGATTCCTCGAGAATGATGACCGTGGCACTCACAACACGTTCGAGGGACGTCCCTGCGGCATCGAGAATGGCAGAGACGTTCTTCAAGCATTGTCTGGTCTGCTCTTGAATGGTTTCTCCGGCAATCTTTCCGGTTACCGGGTCGTGCGGCCCCGTGCCCGAGACGAAAACAAGACCCGCTGCTCGCACCGCTTGGCTGTAAGTCGGCGGCGGAGTCGGGGCTTTAGAGGTTTGAATGATTTCTCTTGCCAAGAATTTCTCCTATGGATTGTGAACGTGTGGTTCTTTAGCGCCCCATCCGCTGCTTCAGTTCACGGTCTGCACCAGAATTGGCGACGTGCTTCCAGTAATGTTCGTGGTGCCTTCATACACGGCTGTGATGTTGTGAGTTCCCTGGGTGAGAGTTGTTGTGGTGTAGCTCGCCTTGCCCGCCGCTAGAGTTTCCGTTGCCAGCAGAGTCGTTCCGTCCATGAATTTCACGCTTCCGGTCGGCGTAGTCGTGGACGAGGTTACCGTAGCTGTGAACTTGACCTTCTGTCCAACGTTCGAGGGATTCAGCGAAGACACTACGGCGGTCGTCGTGGTTGCCTTGTCCACGACCTGTTTTAGTGACTTGGAGGTGCTTCCGGAATGCGCCGCGTCGCCGGCGTACGTTGCCGTGATGGTCGAGGTGCCCACGTTGAGTGTGGATATTTTCAGCGTGGCCGCACCACTGCTGAGATTCTTGCTGCCGAGCGAGGTGCTTCCGTTATTGAAAGTAACGGTTCCGGTGGGAGTCGTTCCGGACGTAGTCACGGTCGCCGTCAAGTCAACGATCTGGCCATAGGTTGACGGATTTAAATTCGAAGTCAGGGCTGTGGTTGTGGTGTATTGGTTCACAACCTGGGAAACAGGCGTGGAACTCGCTGCGTTGTAGCTGCTATCGCCCGAATAGTTGGCCACGATGGAGAAGGTTCCGGACGCCGTGAATTTGTGTCTTAGAGTGGCCTTGCCCTTGGCGAGGGTGACCGTGCCGAGAGCCGTGGTTCCGTCCTCGAAAGTGACGGACCCGGTCGGAGTCGCTCCGCTGCCGGAGACCACTGCGGTGAACGTTATCGTCTGATTCACGAACGAAGGATTCAGGCTGGATGTCAGCGTAACCGTCGGAGTGCTGCCACTCACCGCGAGCTTGAACACGATGCCGTTGTACGTGCCACCCCCGTCGGATGTGGTGCCGTACAGGTTGCCCGCTGCGTCCTGGATTACGCCAGCGTCGGGGCCCCAGCCATCTGCGCAGTTCGTGGCGACGCAAAAGCTGTACAGCACCGTCTCCTTGCCCGTGTCGTGTCCAACTCGAATACGGTGCCATCGAGTGCCGGCGCCGCCCTGATTCGGTGGTGCCGTACAGGTTGCCCGCAGCGTCCGCGATCAGACCGGCCGCCGGGTTGGAGCCATCCGTGCAATTCGAACCACCCACCGAGCAGAAGCTATAGAGCACCGTCTCGTGACCAGTTGTATCCAGCTTGAACACGGTGCCGCTGTCTTGTCCAAAGTTAATGGTAAAGTTCGCCCCTCCGAAAAGCGTCGTGCCGTACAAGTTGCCTTCGGCATCCTCAATCAGGCCCGCGCCGGGTTGGGATCCGTCCGTGCAGTTGAATCCACCGGTTGAGCAGAAGCTGTAGAGCACCGTCTCCGTCCCCGTGGTGCCCACCTTGAACACTGTGCCTTTGTTATTCGCGCCGCCTCGCTCTGTGGTGCCGTAAAAGTTGCCCGCAGCGTCCTCGATCAGGCCCGCGAAAGGAAAGTTCCCGTCCGTACAGCTCGTGCCCCCCACCGAACAGAAGTTGTAGAGCACCGTTTCCTTCCCCGTGGTGTCCACCTTGAACACCGTGCCATCGCTATGAGTGCCGCCGCCTCCGGTGGTGCCGAACAAGTTGCCCGCCGCATCCCGTACGAGGCCAGATTCGGGGGCCTGCCCATCCAGGCAATTCGAAGCGCAGAAGCTATAGAGGACGGTTTCCTGACCGGCGCTGTCGATCTTGAACACCGTTCCTCCGACCACGCTGTAGGCGCCGCCGTTTAATGTTGTGCCGTACAGGTTGCCTGCGGAGTCTTCGATCAAGCCGCCAAAGGGGTTCGATCCGTCCGTGCAGTTGGAACCACCAAGCGAACAGAAGCTGTAGACCACCGTGTATTTACCCGTCGTGTCGATCTTGAACACGGTACCTGAGCCATGAGCGCCTCCTCCGCTGGTCGTGCCATACAGGTTGCCCGCAGTGTCTCGGATCAGGCCAGCCGTGGGCACCTTTCCATCTGTGCAGCCCGAGACCGGGCAGAAACTGTACAGAACATCCTCCGTATAGGTGGAGGACGTTTGCGTAGAGTCTTCTCTGGGCGTGTCGTTCGTATTCCCCAACGACTGGGGAGAGCGGCCCAGCCGGCTGAAGTTGGGACTTTGCGCCGCTGCCTGGGCGGCAAAACCGAACAACAGCAACGCCGAAATCAGTGTAGGTACGCAGAGTTGGCTAATGCTGATCTTCATGACTTTCTCCGAACTTATAGATTTCAATGTTGTTTGCTGATCGCGCAAAAAGACACTAAATTCTATGGGACGACTGAATCGGTGTCTATGGCTCCTAAGGGGGGCCCGGGACTGTCACGATAGCGGCACACCAATCCGGCGCGTTTCCCGATCCCCCACAGAGATTTGCTATTCGGTGGTGTAGTTGATTTCCATGCGTCGCGCCTGAAAGCTGGAAACGTACAGGACCAGCAAGGCCACCGCGACGATGCCAAAAATTGCGACGGGCGCGGAAACCGGATCGGAGTTGGAGACCAGCAACGACATTAGCGGCGGGGTGCCGGGCGGAGTGGGGATGTCGACGGGGCAGAGCGATTTCAGGTAATAGATGACGCTGAACTTCTTCAGCAACGTTGGCAGAAACGGATTCACCGCCTCCCAGATCAATATCGCCCCGGCGGGCAGAATCGGATTTCGGAAGAGCATTCCGGCAGCCAGAAAAAATGCTCCATAGCCAATGCAGGCTAGAACCGTGATGCCCAGATAGGCTGCGGAATGCGCCAGTCCGTGATTTTGATAGAGGTAGAGATCGCGCGCGTTGGGGCTGAACTGGCCGGTGAAAACTATGATCTGAAGCAGTTCGCTGGTCACGAAGATGACGCAGGTGGCGAGCAATCCCGCCAGAAATTTTCCCACCATCAGCACGTCGCGGCGGATGGGGGCCAGGAAGTAGAAGTGCAGACTCTTGTCGAGAATCTCTCCGCGGAACAGGTTCATGAAGATTCCCAGGCAGCCGAAGAAGATTGCCAGGCGGAGATAGAAAAACTGGAACACGCCGGCAAAAATGACGGAGCCCTCGGGCAGGTTGACCGCATTATGGATATTGATATTTACGACTTTCCCATTCACGACTTCGACAGAAAGATCGTTAGTGCCGTCGGAGTAGCGATAGATCTCGTGAGGAACAACCGTGGCTGCACCGGACTCGTCTTGTGTGCTTTCGTTCCAGTGGAACTGTCGCGCCGGCCTTCCCAGCAGCGCGATCACTTCCTCGCTCGTCATCTTGGGCTTGACGCGGAGAAGGTTCTGGTAGGTCAGGGCCTTACCTCCCTGCCTGCCGATTTGACGGGTGCGTTCCTGTTCATGCGAAAGCACGAAACCGTGCACGGTGAAGAGCAACAGCGGTAACAGGGCGAGAACGTAGATCCACAGGCCGCGCCGGGCGAAGAAGGTCTTCTTCATTTCGAGGCGGATCACGGCTTTGATCTGTGCCCACCAGAGGCTGATCGTTTGCTTTGTCACTGGGAGCTCTGTCACCGGGCCACCTCATCGTTGCCGATCAGGTATTCGTAGACGGAATTGACATCGTCGTCGGCGGGAGCGACGGACTCGATTTCGATTCCGTTCAACGCGATGTGATTGAGCGTGAGATAGAAGCGGTCGGCATCACGAGTTTTGATCAAGAGGCCATGCTCATCATTGTGAATGCGGACCTCGATGGTCTGCTCAGATTCCATCATCTTCGAGGCAAGTTCTCGCGGCCGGGCGCAGCGGATTAAAATCTGCGCGGGATGCTCGCGGATTTCGTTGCGCACATCGTGGATTTGGCCCTCCGCGACGACGTATCCGTTGCTCAGGAGGATGACCTGATCGGAGATGGCGTCGACTTCGTGAAGGATGTGGCTGGAAATAATCACATAGCAACCGTCCGCCGCCGCGGCGCGAAAAAGTGCGATCATCTCGGCGCGAGCCAGCGGGTCAAGACCGTTCAGAGGCTCGTCGAGCACCAGCACGCGCGGGTTGTGACACAAAGCTTGCGCGAGCCGGATGCGTTGCCGCATTCCCTTGCTGTAGCCCGCAACCTTGCGGTGCGCGGCCTCGGTGAGGTTGACGCGCGCGATCGCGGTCCAGGCGAGGTGGTCCGCAGTTTGCGAGTCGCTGCCGCCCAGTCGAAGGTAGGAAGAAACAAATTCAAATCCGGTCAGGCCCTTGGGGAACGAATCGAACTGCGTGCTGTAGCCCACGAGTTTGAAAAACTTCTCGGCCTGACGTGGATCGCAGCCGAGAACATCGATTCGACCGCGCGTGGGGTGCACCAGGCCGGTCATCAAATTCATGAGAGTGGTTTTTCCCGAACCGTTGGGGCCGACCAGGCTGGTGACGCCGGCGGGAATGGAAAGATTGACGCGGTTCACGCCGAGGATCTCGCCATAAAACTTGGAGACGTCTTCGAACAAGATGTGATCGCTCATTTGACCACCTCGAAGGCGCGCACTTTGCGCATGAGGAGCGCGAGGCAGAGGGCGCAATAGACGAGCAGCGCGATCCATGCATTCAAGAAAGACATTGTCGGGTCGGCATCCATGCGAAACAGCGAGTTCCAGACAGTGCCCATCAGATAGACGATGTTGAAGTAGTGTCCGGACTGGGTGTTCATGACGGCGTTGATCGCTCCGGCGAAGCCGGCGCCGAAAAACAAGACGGCGAGCAGCAACGCGCCGGCAACGATTCTCCACTTGACCCAGGCGGAGAGCGCCGCGGACAGCAGAGAGAGGATTGCGATCCAGATCAATGAAGAAAGGATGAGGCTGCCGGCGATCCAGAGATGGTCCCATGTCCATTGGGCGCCGGCGAGGCTGGATTGAACGCCGAACAAGACGAGGCCGGGGACCCAGGTAATCTGCGACAGCAGAATCGCCAGGACAGAGACTTTCCCGAGCACATATTCGGCGCGCGAAAATGGGCGGCAGAAGTACAACGGCAGCGCGCCATTGGCGAGATCGGGGGAGATCAGCGCCGGTCCGGTAAAGGCAGTGAGGACAAATGCGAGCACTCCCTGCACGGTCATGAAATAAAAAAAGAACTTGTTGTCGATAGTGAAGAAGCCATCCCGGAGCGCGCCGAAATTCCCAAGAAAACTCAGGTTGTGGGCGAGATAGATTGCCAGCAGGCAGCCCAGAGGATAGAAAAAGCAGAGAACGAAAAGGGTGGTCTGCAGTTTGGAACGGAACATTTTCTTCCGTGAATAGCGGAATAGCACCAGGCTGCGGGACCACGCCGGAGTGAGCGGGCCGGAATAGGAAGTGTAATTGCGCCTGTAAACGGCCATATCAGCTTTCCATCGCTTTCAGGAAAATGTCTTCCAGGGTATCGCGGCGGAAATTGAGGCGGCGGATGCGCACTTCGCGCTCCGCGGCGAGGCGATAAATGTCGCGAATCTCCACCCCGTCCGCGAGAATCACTTTCAGCCGATTGGCCGTGGTGGCGCATTCGCAGCCCAGTTGTTCGATCGCTGCGGTGAAATCGCCGTTGGCATTGTAGGTTTCCAACTCCAGAAATCTCTTGTTCGCCTTGCGCTCTTCTTCCAGATTCGAGTAATGCGCGATGCGGCCCTGATTCAAGATCAACACTTCTTCGCAGGTGTCTTCGACATCGCGCAGAAGGTGCGAGCACAATACGATTTGCAACTGCCGGGTGTCGCGGATCTCGCGAATCATGCGGATCATGCGCTGGCGCGCGGAAGGATCGAGGCCATTGGTGGGTTCGTCGAGAATCAGCAACTTGGGGCCATGGACGATCGCTTGCGCCAGTTTCGCCAGTTGTTTCATTCCGAGGGAATAAGTTCCCACCTCGCGATAGCGGGCCTCGGCCAAGCCCACGCAGAACAAGGCTTCGTGGGCGCGTTCGAGGGCGGCGTTGGGAGGCAAGCCGGAGAGTTCCGCCATCATTTGGACAAAAGACACAGCACTCATTTTCGAGATGAAGGCGTCATTCTCGGGCATGTAACCGACGAGGCTGCGGATGGTTTTGGTGGCGCTTTGAATGTCGTGCCCGAGCACGCGGGCCGATCCGGAAGATGGCTTATAGAAGCCCAGAAGCGTATTGATGAGCGTCAACTTGCCGGCGCCGTTGGGACCGAGCAAGCCGATGGCGCGCCCGCGCAGAGAGCAGACCAGATTCTTTAAAATGTCGCGGCTGCCGAAGCGCACGGACAATCCCTGCAAATCGATGACCGGCGTTAGAGGAGCAGCAGCGGTGGGATTGCTTGTACCGACTGCCGCTCCGGGTTGGATCACCGTGCTCATGCGCTATTGGGTTGACTCCGGATGGCGAATGACTTCTCCGCCAAACATCGATGGCAAGAATGGCCCCTGACCCATGGTCAACAGCGTACCGAGGTCGAAGCCCATGAAGCCAGTGTCACTTGCGACGACAATCCGTTGCGGCTCGCCATAGACATAGATCAGGCCGGGCGCGGTGTTGGCTTGCAGAGTCGCAATGGATTTCTGTTGCTGCGCGGTGAGGGATCCGACGGTCTTGATCTGATCCACTAACGGCCCTACAACCGGACCGATGTTGTGATAGAAGATCGCGGAAAAGTTTGTGTACCCATCACTGGGCAGGAGCGCTTGAAAAGCCTGGGAATGAGTCAGACTGTTTCCCGCCTCACGGTCGCGAAGGGCCTGCGAGACGGTGGCCAGATCGGGAGCGGCGACGAGGTAACTGTCGGTGTAGGTGTAGACCATCCCGAAACTTGGCTGCTTGGGATTGCTGACAGTGTAGTAGGTTTGCGAACCGACCTGCTTTTGGGCGAGTTGCAGAGAGCCCTGTGTCGGAGTCGCCTCGCGGTTAAAAGTATCCACGAGTTTGGCGATGGTCGACTGCAAGGTGGCCGGGTCATACACTTCGAAAACCAGCTTCCAGCGCGGCGTTGGGAGAATCGGTCCATCGAATGCCATCGTAACTTCGCCACCAAGAGGCGCGGTAAGGTCATCGAGCACGTTGATGCCGCTCTTGGATTCGAACTTCGCGAGTTCCTGAGGAAAATTGGAGTCGCTGCCGCCGATCATCTGGAAAACCTCTTCCATGATGGCCTTCGGATTCTTGATGACAATCGAATTGACCATGCTGGCGTTCGGCGAAATGAATTCCAAACCTCCCATCGGAGCGGGCGCGGCCAGCCATGATGCCACGCCACGCCGCTCGGAGGCGAAACTCAGCACCGCGCGGTTTTCCGTCTTGCCTCCGATTTCGCGGCGTTCCATCATCAGGTAGCGTACGTCCCCTATTCCCGAAGGAAGCTGGTGCTTGCTGTCTTCATGTACGTTTTGCGCGACGATTTGTTCCATGTCTGCACAGAAAAGCCAGCCGGCCCCCTGCTGATAGGAGCGGACGACCTGCTGGTAGAGGGGTGTTTGGTCGAAATGGCTGGTGCTGGTTTCTCGAATCCGGGCGGCTGCGCGCTGCAATTCAGCGGCATCCGGAGTGGCGATCAGCATGCCGTTGTTCAAATAGACCAGGAACGGCCGGCCTGGCAGAGATGAGACCGCTGAAGGATCACGGACAATTTGAAGCGCAGGCTGGTTGCCGGCCTGACCACGATTTTGATTGAAACGCTTCGCTTCACCTTTAAGAAATCCTTCCAGGCCCGGCTGCCGCACCCGCGCCAACACCACTGGCGAGCTGTACTTTGCGCCGTCTTTTTCCACCGTGAATACGATCTCGTCGCCCAGATAGCTGCTGAATGTCTGCAACTGCTTAACCACGTCATCAAGTTTTGGACCATTGCCGCGCTGCTGCTCCTTCCACCAAGTGCGCAGCGCAGGGCTTTGCTGCAGGCGGTCCTGAAAAATCTGGCTGGCTTCGCCAAGAGTGGCTGCCAGATTCGGAATTGCGGCATAGACGACCGTGTGATCTGAAACGTAGGGAAGAAGGTCGGAGCTGTAGCGCAGTCCCGGTCCGGGGATCGCTTCGATCTGTTTTTGAATCAGAGCGAAGTCGCCCAGCAGCGCCAGATATTTCGCGGAGTTGCGGCTCCAGGCAATATCGTTCTGGATAGGAACCTTGGAGACGCTGGTGTTGGAAGTTTCTTCATCGCCGGCATGCAAGTCGGTGGTTTTGTCGCCGGCAGCCACTCGCACGACGCCTTCAATCACCGCCACTCGCGAACCCTTGGTGCCGCGGTTGACGGAAAAAATTGTTCCTTTCACGGAAACCAGACAATCGCCGGTGGCGACATAGAGGCGTCCGGTGCGCTGCTTGGCGGCCTGAACGATGATGTGGCCGCCATCGAGGTGGATGGTCGTGCCCCGCCATTCGCGAGCGACGGAAAGATCGGAGCGTTCATCCATCTCGACCAGCGACCCATCGAGCAGACGAACCACGGCGTTGGAACCCTTCGCCGTGCGGATTTCATCGCCGTTTTGAATCTGGTATCCGGCTGGAATCAGATGCACCTGGTCGTTGGAAACGGCGTAGAGGGAGCCCTGCACATTCTGAACCGAAGCGCGGACCGTGTGCTGTCCCGGGAACAGGCCATTGCTCACGGCAAAGGTCACGAATGCGATGGCAACGACCGCGGTCGCAGCCATGGCCCATCGCCAAACCGGAAAGTTGCGCGATGCCAGTGCGGGCTGCCAAACCGGCTGCATTTCGCCGTCACGAGCCTGCTCGATCGCGTGCCGGCAGGCCACGCACTGGTGCACGTGGTCTTCAAACAACAGCCTGCGGGCCTCGGGCAAATTCTTGCCGAGATAAGCCGGGATGAGCGTTTGAAAATCCTGGCAGCTTTGCAGTTTATGGATGCCGAGCGCTGGAGATGCGGTAATCGAACTCCAGACGCGCTCGCCTGCCTGGGCAACCACGCGGTCCTCCACGTTTTCATTGCGAATATCGGAAATTAGCCGGTCGAACTTATGATCGCTCATGATCTGTCTCCTGAGGTACGGACAAATAAATACGGACGAAGCTCCTTGCGGAGTTGTTGACGAGTGCGGTGCACAATGACGGCGACCAGCACTTGCGAAATACCGAGCGCATCGGCGATTTGCCGATTGCTGAGTCCTTCAAGAAATCGCAGTGCAAATACTTCTGCCTGCCTCGGTTTTAACCGGGCCATGGAGCTGGCCAACGCCTGGCGCAGGCCCGAGACGTCGGCTTGCCCGGGCGCGGATGGGAGCAAGCCGGAAGATTCTTCGGGCAAGGGGACGGTCTGGTCCGCCTGGCGCGATCGGATTACATCGAGTGCTGCGTTGATGGCGGCGCGACGGAGATAACTTTCCGCATTCTCGAGTGGATCGGCATTACGGTCGCGGCGAAGCAGGCGCAGAAAAACGGTTTGCAACACATCTTCGGCGTCGCCGGCATTGCCGGTGATGCGGTAGGCCGTCCGGAACACAAGACTGTGGTGTGCCCGATAGGCTTGCTCGAGTTCGTTCGGAATGGCGATTGCCGGTTCCTCTAGTACGCTCAGCAGGGTACGCCTCCTGTGACTCTCTCACAGGTAAAGACGCAGGCTGGAGCGGATTATTACAGACGGGGAAGAAAAAAAGCTGGAGGAGCCGGGGGCGTAGTTGTGCTCAGGCAAATCGGCCTCGATACGGTCATTCCTGAGTGGGTTCCTCGGCGATTCGAGTTGGACTTTCGATCAGCCTCGAAGTAGCCGCTCCGAAGATGAGTCCGCCAACGTGGGCGAGGTAGGCCACGCCGCCGGACTGCACATTGGCGATGACGCCGGCGCTGACCAGTTGAATGAGAAACCACACTCCAATCAGCAGAGCCGCCGGGACGCGTGTCACTTTCACGAAATAGAAGATGATGAGAAGGGAGCGCATGCGATCGCGCGGGAAAGTTACGAGAAACGCGCCCATCACGGCGGCGATCGCGCCGCTTGCCCCCAGGTTGGGAATCGTGGAACTGGTGCCGGCAGCGACCTGGGCCAGCATGGCCACCAACCCGCCGACGAGGTAGAACGCGGCGTAACGCCAGCGCCCCATGGCGTCCTCGATTTCCGGGCCGAAGGCCCAGAGGAAGATCATGTTTCCGATGATGTGCGACCAACTGGCATGCATGAACAACGCGGTGAGGAGGGTGATCCAGTGATGGCCAGCAACGATGTCGGCGGGAATCACCGACCACTTCACCACGAACGCATCCCCCAGAATCAACTCGGTGATGAACACGATTGAGTTGATGGCGATGATGGCAACGGTGACGGCGGCGAAATTCTTGGGGCGGCGCGTGAGATCCGATAAGGGGATTAATGTTCCCATAGTGTGTGGTTAGCCCTGCGAGATCGGCAAGAGGCCGCCAATGCTGTTCATCAGTTTCTCGGCAGCTTCGCCGGGATCGTCGGTGGCGAAAGATTCTTCCAGAACCAGGAGTGCGATCGCGGGATCAATGTCATCAAGGGCCTTGCGAATGGGCTTGCCATGAACTAACTGCAACCGGGCCGCGACGACGATGAGCTTGGCTTTGGTGGCTTTGAGCAGGATATGAGCATCGTCGATGCTGGTGGTGGTCATGGCGTTGTAGCCGGCGGCGCAGAGAATTTCGCGAAGAAACGTGCAGACGTCGGTGGAAGGGTAAACGCAAAGCATGCGGGGGCGGCCGTCTCCGGTCTTGCCGCGAGAGTAGCGCGAGCCCAAATAGGCTGCAGTGATGGCTTCTTCAACCGTCTCGTAGGCTTCAAATTGCTGAAGAAGGTTGGTCAGTTGCAGGACTTTGCGGACTTTGGGGGGGACGCCGCTGAGCTTGACATCTCCAGACTTGGTGCGGGCGGCCTGGACCAAACGCATCATGGCGCCGAGGCCGCTGCTGTCGACGAACTCGACCTGATCGAGTTGCAGCACGACGTCGCCATATTTCTCGATGGCATCGACAACTTTGGCGTGCAGGGTGAAGACTTCGTTGCCGGCGATGATGCGTCCGTGACATTGCATGACCAGGACGTCGCCGACGGGGCGGCTTTCGAGACGGAGTTCCATTTTGAGCTCTCCTTAACGGTGCCATCGTCTGGCTCTTCCGAGGTTGACGCGGAGTGCGATTATTTCCGCAGTTCGTGTTTTAATTCTTCGAACCAATTGAGCACGACGTTGATCTGGGTTCCGGCGCCGTTGGTGTCGGCATCGCGCGCCACCAGAAAACGTCCGTCAGCGGCAACGTCGTAACCTGCCCAATCCTTCTTGTCTTCGAACAAAACGGTGGGCCTGCCAGGATCGAGGCCGCCACCCGCGAACTTGACTGACATAAGCCGGTGCTTCGACCAGAAGAACAATTCGTTGCTGGAGCGTGCCCACCGTGGAGTGCTGCCGCCATCGGACGAGACCTGGGCACGCGTATCGGGATCGCTCATGGATTGCACGAAGACGTTGGGCTGCCCAGATTCATCCGAGACGTAGGCCAGCCATTTGCCATCGGGCGAAAGAGCTGCATCATGCTGATCGAATGGAGCGACGAGCAGCGGTCGGGGCTTGTGGTCCCCGGTAATGGCGGCCGCATACAGATCCCATCCCGTATCTTTGTTCTTGCGGCTGAAAATAATCTCTCGCGAGTCCGGAGTCCAGCCGAAGAATTCTTTTTCCTCGGGACCGTCGGTCACGGTGGTTTCCTCACCTTGTACGATGCCATGCTTTACGTACACTTGCTGGGAGCCGGATTTCGAGGAGTTGTAGCCCAGCATTTTCCCGTCCGGAGATATGCGCGGCCGGTAATCGTCCGCTCCGAAGCTGACTTTGGTGAAAGTGTCCCGCTCCAGATCATCGATCCAGACATCGTAGGAACTGCCCTGCAACGTCAGGGCGATTCGCTTGCCGTCAGGCGAGAGAGTGGGCGGGCCATAAGGCTTAACCTCGGCAGAGACGTTGGTGGCCTTGCCGCTGCGATCGATCCAAACCAGGTTTCGCTGGAACGAAGAGAAGGTTCCGGGCTGGAACACCAGCGTGCCATTGTTCGCAACCGCGAAGTCGGCATCGCCGTTGGAGGACCCTGTCATTACGCCTTCGATCATCGGGACAGGAGTGCCTTGCACCTCAAGACGCTTGGGATCAAAGCCAACCACGAACAACGTGGCGTTCCGCGAATACGCGAGGTAGCCGCCGGGCAGATATCGTCCCCCCGTGCCACCTTCGATCAGCACTTTGAGCTTCCCCGTTTTGAACGACAGGGCCTCGATGCGCGCGTCATTGAAAGACTTTCCCGTCCAAACCGTGAAGATCAGGCCGTAACCTCCCGGGAGTGCATCGGGCCAGACGTGGGCCCGGTCGTCAGGAGTTGATCCCAGTTGGGTGATCTGCCGGGGCTGGCCGCCGGCTGCGGGGACGGCAAACAATCCCGTTGCAAAATTCTTCGGATAGTAAATGGTGCCGTCTTCCGCCCACGAGCCGGAGAGAGCTGCCTGGTCGGCCACCACAACCGCGCTGCCGCCGCGCAGAAGAATTTTCTTCAGCTTGCTATCTTCGGAGACGAACGCCAGCCACTCTCCATCGGGGGAGAAGAAGGGAGACCGGGCTCCTTCGGTGCCGGGAACGGGAGTGCTTTCGAAGCTGCCCAGTTGGCGCAGATAAAGTTGCTGCTTGTGGTCTTCGCCATCAGCCGCGAAAGCGATCAATGAGCCGTCCGGGGAAATGGCGAGAGGCGCGGCCTGGTAGGCGGCCAGCACTTTGCCGGCGGGAAGAGCGACTGTCAGGTGCACGGGATTACTGCCGCGCCGCCCTTGGAACAACTGCCATCCCAAATATGAGGCGAGCAGTGCCAGGGCGACGACCGCCGCGACCCATGCGGCGTTGGCGCGTTGCTTTTTAGCACCGATAACGGGTGCTGAAATTCCGGCTTGCGAGCCCGCGGACAGAATCCAATTCAGTTCGCTGGCGAGATCACTGGCGCTCTGCCAGCGATCATCAGGATCTTTCGCCAGGCATTTCTGCACTACGCGCTCGAGCCCGGCGGGGGTAATGGGCTGCGATTGCGTGATTGGCGGAGGATCCACGGTCAGGATGCAAGCGATCAGACTGGCGCGGCTCTTGCCCGAAAATGCGGGCTTGCCGGTGCACATTTCATAAACCAGTTCGCCGAAAGCAAAAATATCGGTGCGGGCGTCGGCGTCTTTGCCTTCCAACTGCTCTGGCGCCATGTACTGGAAGGTGCCGACGATCGTGCCTTCGCTGGTGAGCTTGGCCTGATCCATCGTCATCGCGGTGAGGGCGGAGGAAAGCTCGGCGGGGCCGGATTGCTTGGCCAAGCCGAAATCCATCAGCTTGGCGCCGCTTTTGGTCAGCATCACGTTGGCGGGCTTCAGATCGCGATGCGTGATTCCGAGCTTGTGCGCTTTGGCGAGGGCATCGGCAATTTGAGCGGCGTAGCGAAGGGTCTGGTCCGGCGGCAGCGGGCCTCGCGTGAGGCGCTGCTCGAGTGTCTCGCCGTCCAGCAATTCCATGACGAGAAAATCGATGCCCTCCTGATGGCCGATATCGTGGAGCGTGCAGATGTTTGGGTGCGAGAGTTTGGAAATCGCTTTGGCTTCGCGCTCCAGGCGTTGTTTTAGAGAAGTGTCGGAAGAGAGCCTGGCCGGCAGAACTTTGATGGCAACATCGCGGTCGAGCCGGGTGTCGTGCGCACGGTAGACCTCTCCCATGCCGCCCGCGCCCAAGGGCGCTTGAATTTCATAGGGACCAAGCTTCGTGCCAGAGGTCAGGGACATTGGTGCGCCATTATATTCCATGTGGTGGCACAGGCAGACGGCGAAATCAGGGTGAAATCAAGGTTGACCTAAGTGGGTAAATCGGCATAAGATGCGCACTCGGGAAATCCGCCGCCGATGCCGTAAGTGGCTTCTCCCCAGGGGCGGGCGGCGTAGAGCACATCCGCAGCACCAGATTTTTGCAAACGGAAAAATCGCTCATGGCGACTCGAAGACCCGCATTTGCGGTTCCAGTGGCCGAATTGGCGGCTAGCTTGCTGGCGCAGCCAGAGGTGGGTCCACGCGCGCGGGTGATCGCCGAGCAGGTGGCGCAGTTCCTCGCCGACACGGCGGTCGTCGTGTACGTCATTGCAGATCAGGCAAATCCCACATGGACGTCTAAGGCCACTTCCGGCGACATCACGGTACCCGGCAGCGCGATGGAATTTGAGGCGGGCACGCTCGGCGCTGTTGCGGAAAATAAGACTTTGATGGTGTTCGAGAGCGGCGACTTGCAACGCGAACAATACGGTCACCTTGATGTTCGCCGCACGGTGCGCTCACTCGCGTATGTTCCCCTGTTGATGGATGAAACTCTGATTGGCGCCATCGAAGTGATCAGCTACGAGCAGCCTTTTCCGGAGTCGATGCTGGAGGCGGTGCAGGAGGTTGCTGAGTTGGGCGCTCCGGCCATCGCCGCCGCGTTGTCATATGAGAGCGAGCGCAACATCAGCCTGCACTCCATCAGCCGCGTCACCCAGATGTATGACCTGGAAAAAGTATTCAACTCGACGCTGGAGATGGATGAACTTCTGGAAACCATCGCCAAGAAATTCCAGGAGGTGCTGAACGCCCAGGGCGTCAACTTGTGGATGGTGAACAACGATGCCATCGAGTTGATGAACTGCGCTGGAGTGGATTCCACCATCGAAGTGGGCGCAGTGCAGACTCCGGGACAGGGTGTTGCAGGAGACATTTCCGACAGCGGCACCGGAGTGCTGATCGACGATCCCGAGGACGAGCGCTTGCAAAAGCGCAATGCCGGCCACGAGGATGGGGCGGTGTTTTCCCTGCTTGCCGCGCCGCTGATGGAGCACGAAAACCTGGTCGGCGTGGTGGAGACGGTCAACCGCCTCGACGGCTTGCCGTTCGATGAGGACGATGAATTTCTGCTGGCCAACATCTGCGAGACCGCCAGCAACGCCCTGCACAATGCCAATCTGCTGCAGGCCGAGCGGAAGGTGGAGATTCTGGAGGCACTGGTCAAGGTCAGCGGCGAGATTACTTCCACGCTCGACCTGGACCGGGTACTCGACGCCATCGTGAACGGGCCCAGCAGCGTGATTCCTTACGAGCGAGCCTCGATCGCGCTGGAGCAACGCGGCCGCATGGTGGTGCGAGCGGTGACGGGGATGCAGAAAATTAATCCGCAGGACGCTGATGTGGCGCGCCTGCAGGATTTGCTGGAATGGACATCGCTCTCGAGCCAACCGATTTTTGTCGTGCAGCGCGGCGACACCATCGAGGACGAACGCGAGGAGACGCGGGCGAAATTCGAAGCCTATTTTGCGCAGACCGGCATGCGGGCATTTCACGCGCTGCCCCTGACCGATGACGATGGGCGGGTGGGCGTTTACGCGCTCGAGAGCAGCGATCCGGATTTTCTCAACACGGCGCATCTGGAGATGATCAAGGTCCTTGCCGGGCAGGCGACGGTTGCCTTGCGCAATGCGTCCATGTACCGGGAAGTTCCGTTCATCGATCTGCTGCAACCGATCCTGCAAAAGAAACGCAAGTTCATGGCTTTGCAGAAAAGCCGGCGACTGGCGCTTGTGGCCGCAGTCGCGCTGGGGCTGCTTTTTCTGGGGGCGTTTCCGTTGCCGCTGCGAGTGGATGGTCCCGCGGTCGTGGCTCCATCTCATACCGCGCAGGTGCAACCCGCGATTGCGGGAGTGATTGAGCAGGTGAATGTGCGCGAAGGCCAGGCAGTGAAGCGGGGCGCGGTTTTGGCAACGCTGGCCGGTTGGCAGTATCGCGCCGAGCTTGCCGCGGCCCAGTCCAAATACGAAGCTGCGGTTTCGCAGATGAACCGCGCGCTCGCCGGCAACGATGGCGCCGAGGCGGGAATCGAGCGGGTGCAGGCGGACTACTGGGCTTCGGAACTCACGCGCGCTAAGGAGCGATTGGATCAGACCTCGCTGCGATCGCCGATTGATGGTGTGGTGGCGACGCCGCATATAGAAGATTCCGTGGGGAGAAGTTTGAATCCGGGCGACACCTTCGCGGAGATTGTGGATACTTCGCGGGCCAGCGTGGATGTGGCGGTCGACGAGCACGACGTGGCCCTGCTCAAGGCCGGCGAGGAGGCTTCGGTCAAGCTGGAAGGGTATCCGACGCGAACGTTTCGCGGCGAGGTGGAGGTCGTCAGTCCGAAAGGGCAGTTGCAGGGGGAAGAGAGACTTTTTTATGCGCGCGTGAGCGTGCCCAATGAAGATGGCGTGATTCGCTCGGGGATGCAAGGGCGGAGCAAGATCTCGACGGGATGGAGTGCCGCGGGGCGGGTGATTTTCCGGCGTCCGGGAATGTGGTTATGGTCGAGGATTTGGTCGTGGCTGGGCTGGTGAAAGCGGAGATGAAGTCATGAAGCATTGGGCGATGATCGGTCTGGCAATTCTGGTTCTAGCGTCGAGCGGATGCAACACCTCGCAGCAAGCTGCTGTGGCTGCAGCGGCCCCAGCGCCCACTGTGGCTGCACCCGCTGCGGCCAGCGTTCCCGGAGACAACAGTTACTTGGCGTCTGGTCCCGTTGTGGTCGAGAACCAGGTCGATGTGGCGGCGTTGCGCGATGGCCTCGTGGTTGAGATTTCTGTGCAGCCGGGCGATCGCGTACATACGGGACAGCTGCTGGCGAAGCTCGACGATCGCCAGATTTCGGCGGACGTTGAAGCCGCTGGCGCCAGAGTTCGTTCCATTGAAGCCAACCTGCAGAACTGGAAGGCAGAGACCAAGGTTTTGCAGTCTGACCTGGAGCGCGAGAAAAAACTCTACGCCGCGAACGTGACCACCAAAGAGGCACTGGAGCACGCGCAATATAAAGAAGAGGCAGATGAATTCGAGATACAGCGCGAATCCGAGAGCCTGAATAACGCCCGTGACGTGCTGAAATCGCTGGAACTGGAAAAAGAGAAGACCCGGATCACGGCTCCTTTTGATGGCGTGATCGCGCGCCGCTACGTGCGGGCGGGACAGAAAGTCTCGATCAGCGACCGGCTGTTCTGGGTCACAGCGATGGCGCCGCTGGAAGTGAAGTTCACGCTGCCGGAGCGCTTCCTGAGCAAGTTGCACGGTGGCGACCAGCTTACGGTGACCTCGGCGGACCTTCCGGCCCAGGTCAAATACGCAGCCAAGGTCACGCAAATCAGCCCGGTGGTCGATCCCTCGAGCGGAACGATCGAAATCCTGGCGCAGGTGATAGGCGCGGCGCCTGAACTGCGGCCGGGAATGCTGGTGAATATCAGTCTCGCGAATTCGCAATGAATATCCTCGAAGCGCTCGAAGTCGCACTGCCCGAACTGCCGGCAAAGAGCGCCCGCAAGAGCTATCCCAAACTCGATCCGCAGGTGATCGCCAAAGAGCACATCGAGCAGGGTGTGCCCATGGTGCTGGCCAAGATGCCGGGCAGCGACAGCTTTGTGCGGCTGAGTCCGGAGCAGTGGAAACTGCTGGAACTGTTCGATGGCCAGCGCTCTTACGAGCAGGTGGCGGAGGCGCTGGCGGAAAGAATGGAGGTACCGTTCTCCGCCGACGACGTGCGGGAGTTCGCCTCTTTTCTGCAGGATCAGACCGACCTGTTCTATCGCACGCCGCTGGAAAAAAATATCACTCTGAAGCAGAAGCTGGGCGCCGACCGGCACAAGCGCAAGCGCTTCGCGGTTGCCGACATCACCGACATCACCCTGCACCGCTGGCCCCGCGCCAATGACTACCTGACGAAACTGCAGCCTTACGTCGAGTTTGTTTACACGCCGTGGTTCACGCTGCTGACGCTTTTCTTTTTCTGCGTGATGGCGTGGATGTGGGCCGACAAATTCGGGGAGATCTGGAACGACAGCTTCGCGTTTTATAACTTCACCAGCAAGAGCGCCTGGGACCTGGTTGAGTTCTGGTTTCTGTTTGGAGCGATGGCGTTTTTCCACGAGTCCGCGCACGGCATGACTTGTAAACATTTTGGCGGGAACGTGGAGAAGATGGAATTTCTTCTGATGTATTTCGCGCCCACGTTTGTCTGCGACGTCACCCAGATCTGGATTGTGGGCGGCCGCAAGGCTCGGCTCGCCACCATCATTTCCGGCATCTGGATTGACCTGGTGATTTGTTCGGTCGCGACCACCATCTGGTGGAGCACGGCAACGGGGATGGGCATCCACAACTTCGCCTACAAAGTCATCATGGTCTCGGGCATTGGGGTGACAGTGCTCAACCTGAACCCGCTGATCAAGCTCGATGGCTATTACATGTTTTCGGAAATCACCGGCGAGGTTGACCTGAAAGAACGATCCACTCTGTATGTTTCGGGATGGGTGCGGAAGTATATTTTCGGTTTGCCGGTGGATGTGGAATACATTCCGCGAGGGCGGCGAGTGTTCTACATCGCTTACGGGCTGCTCTCGGGAGTGTACAGCTACTCGTTGATCTCGTTCGTGGTCCTGTTTGCCTATCACGTGCTGCGATCCTACTCGCCGGAATGGGGCTGGGTGCCGGCGCTGGGGCTCGGTTACCTGATGCTGAAAGGCCGCATTCATGCGCTGGGGAGATTTATGAAACTGGTATTTCTGGACAAGAAAGAGAGAGTGCGGGCGTGGTTTACTGGAGGACGCCTGGCGGCGGTCAGCGCTTTGGCGTTGATCCTGTTGCTCACGCCATTCTGGCCGGATTTCGTGGAGGGGCGGTTTGTGCTGGATCCGGTGCAGCGCGCGGTGGTGCGGGCAGAAGTGGCTGGAGTGGTCGCGCAGGTCCCATGGTCTGAAGGACAAGCTGTAAACGAAGGCACGCCGCTGGTGAAATTGCGAAATCTGCAACTGGAATCGGAGGCCGCGAAAGCCGATGCCGATTTGCGAGTGGCTGCGGCGCGCAGCACCGCGGCCAGCCTGCACTACGCGGGTCTGGGCACCGCCGAGAGGGAACGGCAACAGGCCCAGGAGCGCAGCCGAACGCTGGCGGAAGAACTCGCACGGCTGCAAATCACCAGCCCGATTGCCGGAGTGGTGGTGACGCCGCGGTTGAGCGACCTGGTCGGGCGATATGTGGCGGCGGGGACTGAACTGGTCGAGGTGGCGGATGCGTCCACCATGCTGGCACGAGTCTATATTCCGGAATTCAGCATGCGGGACGTTCACCTGGGAGCGAGCGTCAGGATGCAGCCGGCGTCGGAGATATTGCCTGTTTCCGGCAGGCTTACGTCTGTAGCTACGGTATCGACGGAGGTCGATCCGGGACTCGTGGAGCGAGCCCAACTCACCGGCCTGACGCCGCCCCAGTTTTATGTGGGATGGGTAAAGCTGGCTAATGATGGAAGCTTGCGAGAGGGAATGACGGGCAACGCCAAGATTTTCGTTCGCCGCCGGAGCTTGGTGGCGTTCGCGTGGAGATTTGTCCGGGATCAGGTCGAGCGCCGGGTATGGTGAGATCCAGAGGATAAGGCAAAGGGCCTGCGGAAGCAGGCCCTTGTTGTTTACGGAATCGACGCCGTTAGCGAACGCGAAGTGCTGGACGCACCGCTGGCCGCACAGCCGCCCGGACGGCCGGCCGCACAGCTGGGCGAATGGCGGGCCGTACTGCCGCGCGAACGGCGGGCCGGACAGCTGGGCGGATGGCAGGTCGCACTGCCGGACGAATGGCTGGACGGATGGCAGGCCGCACTGCCGGCGCTACCAGCGCGCTCTTGGCAGGGGTGGCGAGCATCGCTTTCTTGGTTGCGGTTCGCTTGCTGGTAAGAGACTTTTTCTGGACTGGCATGGCGTTCTCCTCTTCCGTCTTCAGAATTTGATCGCTCGGTACTGGCGTTATGGATATAGCATGGCGCTTACCAAACTCGCAATCTGAACTTGGGGAAGTGCAGAACAATGTTTTCAAAGGTTTGCAGGGGCGCGGGCTGAGTAGAAGAAGGCCACACTGCCGAAGTTGGATAGATTTTTAATCCTATAGGGATGGATATTTAAGCTTGCCCAATCGGCCACCGCATCGGCTTAGTGCGTCGAACTGCCAGATGACAAAAAGCGAAAGGGCCTGCCGAAGCAGGCCCATTCACTTTTCAACTGTTGCCGGCACAGGCTCACTAGGCGGGGCGCACTGCCGGACGCACTGCCGGCCGCACAGCGGGGCGAACCGCAGGCCGAACCGCAGGACGTACTGCCGGGCGAACGGCGGGCCGAACTGCCGGACGTACCGCAGGCCGAACAGCCGGACGTACTGCCGGACGTACCGCGGGGCGTACTGCCGGACGGATCGCCGGGCGAACTGCGGGACGAATAGCCGGCGTTACGGTCGGGCTCGTGGCCGGGGTAGCGAGGATGGCTTTCTTAACCGCGGTCCGCTGACTGATGAGAGATTTCTTTTGGACTGACATTGTGTTCTCCTCTTTTAAGTTTATTGTGCCGGCTGGATCGTCTCAGCCCTGACGGTATGGGATATAGCAGGACGTGGGCCAAAGTGGCGAGCAGCGCCTGTGTAAAAAGCAAACGAGTGTTTTCAGAGAGTTGCGCGCGGTTGAAGCGTTGAAGGGGACGGAAACGAGATGCAGCGCTGGCGGAAAGGGTTAAATTTTCAATCCAAACAGGATTAATATTTAATGCTTTACCGCCAGGGGGCGAATGATTCATTCCCGCCCGATCTTGTACTTGCGGCAAAGGTACTGCATTTTCTGTTTGTCGATGTGAAGCAGGCGGGCGGCGCCGATTTTGCTGCCTTCGGAGCGGCGCAGAGCGGCCGTAAGATAGGCAGCTTCGATGCGGGCGATTTCATCGTCGAAATTCACTCCGTCTTCAGGGATGAGCAGGGCCTCCTGGCTAGTGGCACTGGCATAAAGAAGCCGCTGGGGGAGATGTTGAACCTGGATCAGGGGCCCGTCCACCATCAGGACCAGCCGTTGCATCAGGTTTTCCAATTCGCGGACGTTGCCCGGCCAGCTATCCTCCTCAAGAATCTCGACCACTTCGGGGTCGAAGCGTTTTAACGGGACGTTATTGGCGGCGCAGTAATTGCGCAAGAAGTGGTCAGCCAGCAGCGCGATGTCGCCTGTCCGCTCGCGCAAGGGAGGCAATGGGATGGGCACGACGTTAATGCGGTAATAAAGGTCCTCGCGAAAACGCCCGCTACGGACCAACTCTTCCAGATCCTCGTTGGTGGCGGTGATGAGGCGGAAATCGATTTTCTTAGCGGTCTGGCCGCCCAGGCGAGTGACCACATGGTATTCCAGCACGCGCAGCAGTTTGGATTGCAGGGGCAGGCTGAGGGTGGCGATTTCGTCGAGAAAAAGAGTGCCGGTGTGGGCGAGTTCGATGTGTCCGGGCCGGGCCGCGCGAGCATCGGTGAAGGCGCCTTTTTCGTGGCCGAACAACTCCGATTCCATCAGATTTTCCGGCAGGGCAGCGCAGTTGATGCTGACGAAGGGCTTTTCCGCTCGCGGCCCCAGGGCGACGATGGCCCGCGCCACCAGCTCCTTGCCGGTACCGCTTTCCCCCCGGATGAGCACGGTGCTGGTGCTATCGGCCAGTCGCCTTACGGCTTCATAAACCCTCTGCATGGGTTCGCTGCCGCCGATTAAATCGCAAAAGGACTGCGGCGGGGCGGCCTCGGTTTGGCGCCGGCATTCAATCTCCAGGGCCCGCTTTTCCAAAGCCCGGGCGAGGACGATCTGAACCTCCTGAAAGTCGATGGGAGCGATGAAATATTCGTTGACCGCCGCGGCCACGGCCTTGAGGCGAAGATTCCAACTGCTGGAGCGGGTAAGGCCGATCAGGACGGTATCGGGTCCGAGGGAGCGCAACTCCACCAGGGCGGCAATGCCATCCTGGCTGCGCTCACCAATGGTATCGAGATCGAGAAAAATGGCATCGGGGGCCTGTTTCTTGACCAGGGCGACCAGTTCGTCCCAGGTTTCGAGCATCGTAACGTCATAGCCGGAGGCCAGGTAGGCTTCGACTTCGGGCCGCACCAGTTCGTCGGTGGTGACGATGACCACGCTATAACGCGCGGATAAAGGTTGCGGAGCGGCTCGCATGGCGATGGTCTTCTCCTGGCGCAGGGATTATCGCAAATTTTTCAGCCCCCGAGGGTGAAATATTTTACTCACCGGCGGGCGGAAAAAACTGGGTTGGGCCTTGCAAAACCCCGCGTCTTCCCGTAACTTGAACACCCAGCGGAAGGCTTTCCCATGTTGAGTAATTTTGTGATGGAGTAATTGCAAGCATTGAGTAATTCGGTAATTTCATAATTGAGTAAATGAAAAGCCTTTCGCCCACGTTCTGAAATTGCTCAATTACTCAATTTCCCAATTACTCAATTCACCCGCGAGTGAGTGGCGCGACCAGAGAGGTAAAAGTTGGATATCAACGTCCGTAAACGTTCGCAAGTGCAATTGGTGCAACTGCGAGGGCAGTTGCGCATGGGGCCGGCGGTGGATGAACTTCGACAGATGCTGGAGGAGTCGTTCGGCAACGGCGACACGCGCATCGCGATCAATCTGGCGGAAGTGCCGATGATCGATTCCAGCGGAATCGGCCTGCTGGTGCGCTTTCTGGCTTCGGCCAAGCAGCGTGGCGGCAGCCTCAAGCTGGTGCAGCCTTCCAAGTTCGCGGTGCAGACTTTGCGTCTGGTGGGTGTCCTCAATCTGTTCGAAGTGTTTGAAGACGACGAAAAAGCAGTGGAGTCCTTTGCCTGAGTTTTTCCTCCGCGGGATGCGAACGCGATCAATGAGACTGCATGGCGACTGAATCAAACGTGGGCGGCGACAATAACAATCAAGGCCGTGAACTTTCCAGCGTGCTCGACCTGCGCATGCCGGGCGATTCGGGCGCCGTGTCGGATGTAACCGACACCATCACCGCAACCCTGACCAAGCTCGACGTTCCCGAAGAAAAGCGGATGGAGATCGCCCTGGCCGTGCAGGAAGCACTGGTGAATGCGGCGGTCCACGGTTGCAATAACGATTCATCCAAAGAGGTGCGCTGCCGTTTGGAGCGCGACCCTGACGGACGAATTGTGATCACCGTGACCGACCCGGAAGCGGTTTTCCCGCCGGATCGCTGCCCGATCCCAAGCAGCCGCAAAACCTCTACGCCGACCACGGGCGCGGCGTTTACCTGATCCGCCAACTTATGGACGAAGTCCACTTCGAAAACGGCGGCAACCAGATCAAAATGTGGAAGTACTGAGCCGAGCAAGGGCGGCGCCTCGATTGCCGCGTGCGCGCTGACCCGTTGTGGGGGGCCGATCCATCTCTGACCAATAAGGAGCTGAAAATGAAAATTAAGATGACGAAGAACCGCGTCCGCCAGTTGACCTGCGCTTTTGCCCTGGCGCTGACCGTGAGTGTAGCCGCACAGCCGGGTTATGGGCAGGAAAAGAAAGCCGTCAATTTGTCGCCGGGCCGGGGAATGCCTTTCAGCGATGGCATTGTGGCGGGAAACACTTTGTATATCGCGGGCCAGGAGGGCACGGATGATTCCAACAAGCCGGTGGCGGGAGGCATTACTCTGGAGACGACGGCGGCACTCGATAATATTCAGAAAGTGCTGAAGGCCGCTGGATTCGAGTTGAAGGACGTGGTCAGCGTCACGGTTTATCTTGCCGACATGCATGAGTTCCCTGACATGAATAAGGTGTACAAGAATGTTTTTCCCGATCCCAAGCCGGCGCGCGCAACGGTGCAGGTGGTGGCGTTGGCCAATAACGCGCGAATTGAGATCTCGGCGATTGCGGTGAAGCAGAAATGAGTAGCGTTTAAGGTGGTTCTCGACGCTGCGCATTGGTTGGTTAGTCAAGAGATGACTCCGCTCCTCTAAAGTTTGTTTCTCAGGGGCCGATGTGGCTTGCAGGGCAGGACGACGAGAAGCGCGTCTTTGCCGCTCAGTCGATCGTCGATCCGTCGAATTGTGAGGAGCCACTTATGTCGTCAGCAGCCGTTTCCAGCACTTCGTTGAACCAAACCCAGCAGTATTTCCATACGCGCCTAACCGACCTGCAGTCCCTGGGAAAGGATCTGGGAACGGGTGATCTGGCCGCCGCGAAGACCGAATATCAGGACATTGTGAAGCTGGGGCAGAGCGGTCCGTTTGCGAGCGGAAATGCGTTTGCAAATCCTCAGCGCGAGCAGGATTTCGCGGCCATCGGTCAGGCTCTGCAATCCGGAAACCTGGCGGCTGCGCAACAGGCATTCAGCCAACTGAAGGCAACGTTTGAGAAGGGTGGGCCGGTCCCGGTGAGTGCCAATCCTCCCGATCCTGCCACGCCGGCGCCTAAGGTGCCTGGCGCGTCTTCAAACTCCAATTCGGGGCCTGAGATTGTTCTGAACCTGGGCAGCGCCAGCGGCAGCGCGAGCCCGGAGCAGATTACGATCAGCATCACCAACCCGGGCAGCGGTGGAGAACAGGTTTCCATTGGCGTCGGCACGCAGGGTTCGAGCCGGCAGCAGGTCACGCTGAACCTTGGAGCGAATAGCAAGGAAGAGATCATTCTGAATTTTCTGGGCGCATCCGCGTCGACTAGCGGATCGTCGAGCGGCACTACCGGCTCTTCCTCCACCGCAGGCTTGAGCGTTACGGCCTGAATTTGCAAGACAGCCGGTGCAGGAGGCGGGATCCCCCAACCGCTTGCTGCACCGGCGCATTCCTCGCGGCGGCCAGTTCAAGGAAGGCGCGGGTATTGACCACCCGGTCAATCGCTTCTTTGCGGCTGACCAATTCGCTGGCATCGCCCAGCAAATCCTGTTGGGATTTCTTGTCTCCGATAAGAATCAAAATGATGGGGCGCGGGCTTGCTATCGCTCGCGTCGAAATCGATTCCGCTCGATTTCGCCACCACCAAAATCCAACGCAGCGCAGTTGTTAAATAGTTTGTGAACTAGGGTGAGCACTGTAGCCACTTGCGAGTGCTTCATCGGTACCCTAGGACCGTTGCTCGGAGGTTTTGAAACCACATGAAACGCAGATTTTTATGGATCGTCGTGACTCTGTTGTCGGCCACCATGCTGGGCATTGCGCAGGATCGCGACCAGCCCTCGGCGAGGTCGCAAGAACGCATTACGCGCGAGGTTCGCCACGAACTGCTTATGCTTCCGTTCCTGGGTGTCTTCGATAACCTGGCCTATAAAGTGGACGGCTCGACGGTGACGCTGCTGGGACAGGTTGTGCTGCCGGTAACGAAGTCCGATGCGGAGAACGCAGTGAAGCACATCGAGGGCGTGGAAAAAATCGACAACCAGATCGAGATTCTACCCGTCTCGCCCATGGATGATCGTCTGCGGCACCGTCTGTTTCGCGCCATCTATGGATACACAGCTCTCGAAAAGTACGCGATGGGTGTGCAGAAGCCGATCCGCATTATCGTAAAGAACGGCCATGTCACGCTGGAGGGAGTGGTGGACAACCAAACCGACAAGAACATTGCCGGAATGCGTGCCAACGGCGTCTCCGGAAGTTTTTCGGTGGATAACAATTTGCGCGTGGAATCTTCGAAGTAAAGGTCGCGCGCCGGTCGTCAAGCCTTTCCAAAAGGATCATCGAGCGCCGGGCTTTGCGGAGTGAACAACTCGGCGCCATTTTCTGTGACGTGCATGTCATCTTCGAGGCGAACTCCGAATTCTCCGCGAATATAAATGCCGGGTTCGTTGCTGGTGGTGATGTTGGGCGCAAGTTTGGTCGTGTTACCGCGGACCAGATATGGCCACTCGTGGCCGTCCATGCCCATGCCATGACCGAGGCGGTGGCTGAAATACTTGTAGTCCGGTCCATAGCCGGCATCGACGATCACTTTTCGAGCGGCGGCATCGATCGCACCGCATTCCACTCCCGGTCGAGCCGCGGCCAACGCCGCCGACTGCGCGCGATGCACGATGTCGAACACCTTCTTCATCTTGTCCCCGGCTTGCTCTGGAATCTTGCCGAGGACGAACGTGCGCGTGATATCCGATTGATATCCTTCCACGGTGCAGCCATCGTCGATCATGACGATCGAACCTTCGCGAATCACCTGCGGCGTGGCTGAACCGTGCGGGAGCGCGGTGTACTCGCCGACTTGCACGCTGGCTCCGCCGGGAAAGCCGAGCTGTCGGTAGGCAGCGGCAATCAAGTCTCCTACCTGATTCTGCGTCATGCCTTCGCGCAAAGCTTGATAGACCGCTTCGTAAGCGGCGAGCGTGACCTGTGCTGCCAAACGCATGAGCGCGACCTCATGAACGCTCTTGATCATGCGGCAACCGGCGGTCACCGGCGTCGCGCTCGCAAGTGTGGCCTGCGGCGCGGCCTTGGCAATGCCATCGACGAAAACGAAGCGCGTGGTTTCTTCGATCCCAAGGCGGCCGCTGGAGAGGCCGCGATCCTTGAGTCCTTGCGCCACGCGCTGATAAGGGCTTTCGTCTTCCTGCCAGGTGCGAACGCTGGGATTACTTCCGTCGGGAGCGTTGGCTAGCTGCTCGCGGGCGCGGTCTTCTTCGAATGCGGGACACACATAAAACGCCTCACCTTTGGCCGGGAGCACGAGGGCGAACATGCGCTCGCCGCCCCACCACCGAATCCCGGTGAAATATCGCAGAGACGTGCCTTCCATCAGGACGATGGCATCGAGCTTACTCTCGCTCATCAGTTCGCGGGCGCGCTCCTGGCGCTCGTGGCGTTCGTCGCGCGTAATCGGAGTGGCTTCACTCTTGCGCGATTTCAAGGCTGCCAGCGATGCCGGCAGGGAAGAGTCGTCCGGCTTAACCGGCGAAGTGGACGCGACCAGGGGCAAAGAAGCCGCCGCAACTCCTGCTGCACCGCCAACCTCAAGAAATCGTCGCCGCGAGATCATGGAGCCTCCCGAGAGATAATCTTCTCATGGAAGCTGGCTTCCAATGCGCGGGCTGCGGCGAGTGGAATTCGACCACGGTGGATGAATCGGCAGGGCGTCGCCAGAGCTACGTCGAGGACTGCCAGGTCTGCTGTCGAGCGAATGTGTTGCGAATTGAGTACGATGTTTCGGCGCAAGAGTTCTTCATCACGGCAAGCCTGGAATGAAAGCCGGGCAATTTGTTGCTGCGGCACGGGCGCGCTATAGTTTAGCTGCGCGATTCAGAAAGGAACAAGCGATGGCAAGCAGCTATGCAGGCAGTGGACGGATGGTGGCGCACAATATGGTTACGACGCAGTTCGAGTTGGACGGTTTCCGCGTGACCCGTACGCTGGGAGTGGTGCGCGGCATCGTGGTGCGGTCGCGCTCGATCTTCGGTACCATCGGCGCGGGATTGCAGACGCTGGTCGGCGGCAACATTACTCTGCTCACCAACTTGTGCGAAAAGACGCGTGCCGAGGCCTTCGATCTGATGCTGCAGCACGCGGCCGAACTGGGAGGCAACGCGGTGGTGGGAGCGCGCTATGACGCTACCGAAGTGATGCAGGGAGTCACCGAAGTGCTGGCCTACGGGACGGCGGTCTTCGTCGAGCCGTCGAAATAGTAAGGGCAATGAAAACCGCAGAGGACACGAAGGACGCTGAGGACAGTGCTGGTAAAATCAAGCGTTCATAGCTTTTTTCTCTTGCGTTGTCTTTGATGCACTCGGCGTTGTCCCTCCGCGTCCTTAGGGTCCTCCGCGGTTTTCATTTCTCGTTCTCGCTAGTCTTTGTACAGCCAGCCTGCGACCAGCGCGGCGAAGATTGCGCCAAACCACATTTCGATCATCCAGCCAAAGGGTAAGCCACGATCGCCGACAAACCATGTGGCCTGCGCGAAGTTTTCCGGAAAGCCGGCGAAGAAGCCAGCCAAGAATCCAACTTTCAGCGCAGTGCCGGGACCCGCTCCCAATCCTGAACGCGACCACGCATAGAGGTGTGAAACCGCGATCGCCAGGATAAACACGAGCACAATCCACTGGCCCACGAAAAAGGGATAACGCGGTGTCTTCAGAAAATACCCGGCACTTTGCGCCGCCGTATAGCGGCCTGGAGTGACTACGTATTGGTTAACGACAAAACTCCACACGTTCCAGACCACGCCTCCTGCCAAACCGCCCAACCAAATCCTGCCCCGGTTCAGATGCATAGCCGCCTCCGTGAATCGCGGTTCAATAAACGGAGCAGTGTACACCCGCAGTGTGCTGGCAACGGTTGATTAGCTTGGCTACGTCTGTCTGGAAGGTCAATCCATAACCCTTTGCGTCCTTTGCGAGCTTTCCTTCGCGCCCTTGGCGGTTAAAAGCTTTTTATCTTCGCCGATACTAGGCAAAATCTTAAACCGCAAAGTACGCAAAGAAGATCCGCGAAGGACGCAAAGGGAATCTCAAATTCGGTATCGGGATTTTGGTCACGCGGTGGGCGTATAGTTTTCGCATCATGAAAACTTCGCGCGTGTTCATCCTCACTTTGTTGTTATGCAGTACCGCTGCCAGTTACGCGGGTTCTTTCAAGTACATTCGCCGGGGCAATCGCCAGGATGTGCAAACACATGCCGAGGCTGGTATTGCCATGATGGGCGGAGGCAGCGATCTCGACGAAGCCTTTCGCTGGCTGTGCGGGAAGGCCAACGGAGGCGACTTTCTGATTGTGCGGGCGCACGGCAGCGCCGACTATAACCCCTACGTCGCCAAATTATGCAAGGTGAACTCGGTGGCGACGCTGGTCATTCCCAGCCATGAGGCGGCACAGGCGCCGCGCGTGGCCGAGATCATCGGGCAAGCCGAGGCGATTTTTATCGCGGGCGGCGATCAGTCTCGCTACGTCAATTTCTGGAAGGGAACTCCGGTGGAAGACGCGATCAACGCGCATGTGGCCGCGGGCAAGCCGATCGGAGGAACGAGCGCTGGACTGGCCGTGCTGGGTCAGTTCGTCTACGGTTGCCTGGAAGACAAGCCGAAGGACGCCGATCTTACTTCGCGCGAGGTTCTTGCCGATCCTTACATCAAGCGCGTAACGGTGGTGCGGGATTTTCTGAAGACGCCGGGTCTCGAAAATATTCTTACCGACAGCCATTTTGCGAAGCGCGACCGCATGGGACGGAGCCTGGGATTTCTGGCGCGCATTGTTGCCGATGGATGGTCGAGAGCGCCGCGCGAGATTGCCATCGACGAAAAGTCAGCCCTGCTGGTGGAAGCGAATGGCAGGGCCAAGGTGGTGGGCACCGGGCTCGGCGTTTACTTTCTGCAAGTGACCGATGCGCCGGAAGTGTGCAAGCCCGGCCAGCCTTTGACTTTCAAAAATGTTGCCGCGTATCACGCGCCCACCGGCGCCACGTTCGATGTGCATGCCTGGAGCGGCGATGGGGGCGAGGCGTTTTCGATCTCGGTGGAGGCGGGACAGATTCACACCAGCCGCGCAGGGAATGCGGTGTATTGATGTGGCTAATGGTTGATTAGTTCCCTTTTTGAAATCGCTTTGCATGGACCAGTGCCGCTTTTATGTTGACAGGGTTCTGGCGCTCTGCCATTCTGATCCGTCACTGACGGCGGTACTATCCCATGAGCTTCGTAGCACGGATGTGCGGAAGCGACGACAACCTGCAACAGGTTGTGTGCCTGGTGGAAGCGGGCGAACTCGAAGCTGGTCTGTAATTCACTCCTCAGTATTTCTGCTCTTTACTTCTCGACGCCGATCCTCGAGACCTCTCAAGCAAAAGCACCAAGCTCAGCAACGGACCACGATAAGAGCCCGTAGGAGGCTGAAATGAAAACTGTCAGTGTGTATCTGCTAATCGTATTAGTCTGCGCCGCGACGGCGGTGGCTCAAACATCGCAGGGCCGCATTCTGGGCACGGTGACCGATGCTTCGGGAGCAGTGGTCGCCAATGCACAAATTACGATTACGAACACGGCCACGGGAATCGCCCGCACCATCGCCACAACCGCTGCCGGCGAGTATCTCGCCCCAGATCTTGAGCCCGGACCCTATTCCGTGGAGGCAGTGGCTGGAGG
Source organism: uncultured Acidobacteriaceae bacterium (assembly GCA_963715875.1). Taxonomy (GTDB): domain Bacteria; phylum Acidobacteriota; class Terriglobia; order Terriglobales; family Acidobacteriaceae; genus Sulfotelmatobacter. Next base: position 1,695,404 of record OY970281.1, read on the forward strand.
CTTTCAGAAGGCCCGGCACACGGTTGTAACGCTGGAAGTGGCGAAGGACATCCGGGTCGATTTCAAGCTGATTCCTGGCGCCGTCACAGAAACTGTGATTGTCTCGGGAGAAGCGCCGATGGTGGACACGACCAGCGACGTTCTGGGCGGTACGTTCTCCAACCAGGCGATCAATGAATTGCCTCTGCAGGGGCGCGACTTCCAGAATCTGGCCATTCTGCAACCGGGGATTCAGCGCACTCCGGGGGGCGGGTTCGAGTCCATCACCGCAAACGGCAACCGGCCGCAGGATAACAACTTCATCGTCGATGGAATCGATGACAATGATGCCTACTACGGCGTGACGGTAATCAATGCCGAGGGTGTGCAGGGGACGCCCGCCACGCACTTGCCGATCGATGCGATTCAGGAGTTCAACATTCAATCCAGTCCGGAAGCAGACTATGGCTGGAAGCCGGGAGCCATCATTAATATCGGCATTAAATCGGGGACGAACAGCCTGCACGGGACGGCCTACTATTTCAATCGCAATGCAGCGTTGGATGCGCGCAACTGGTTTAATCCCTCGCCCGGCACCGTGGCCGCGCTGAACCTGCATCAATTTGGGGCCTCGCTGGGCGGGCCGATCATCAAGAATAAGCTCTTTGTCTTCGGGAACTACGAAGGTGTGCGCGACAAAGTAGGCAATCCGCTCGCGGTGAACACTCCGATCACGGTGTCGACCGGAGATCCAACCACCAGCATTGCCGATGCCTTTACCGAATGTGGAGCGACCAACTCCTGCAGTGCGATCAGCCAGAAGCTGGAGACCCTCCTGCCCTACAATCCGGGCCCCACCACGTTATTGAATCTCGATTACAACAACCGCAATCGCGAGGACAATGGAATTTTGAAGATGGACTACCGCCTCTCCGACAAGAACATTTTAACCAGCTCTTACTTCGTAGGGGACAGCGTGCAAACCGAAGAGGACACCACTGTCCTGAATCCTCTGTTCCTTTCCCAGGCCTACACGCGGGCCCAGGTGATCGGCGGGGGCTGGATCTGGACACCGAATGCGCGGCTCACCAATCAATTTCACGTTGGATATAACCGGTTCTCGCAACAAGTTGTGGTGGCCGATCACAACCTCGATCCCACTTCTTTCGGCATTAACACTGGGGTGACCAATCCCATTGATTTTGGCCTACCAGAAATTCGGATCTCGGGATTCACCAGCCATACCTTTGGAGGCAATGGGGCGTGGCCTTTGTACACCACACCGAATCAGACGCTGCAGTTTAGCGACAGCGTCACTTACCTGATCGGGGCGCACACGCTACGCTTCGGCGCCGAGTTTCGCACCGGCAGCACCAACAACATTCGCGATACCTATGGTCCGGGTTATGTCCGATTCAATGGCGATGGCCCGGCGTCTCCGCTGGAGAACTTTACGACTGGCGATGCCGGATATGCCTACGTCGCAGTCGGAAACAGTCACCGCATCGTGAGTCAGAAATCGTTTGGCGGATATATTCAGGACGACTGGCGCGCCACGCACAGACTGACCTTGACCGCAGGGTTGCGCTACGACCTCAGCCTGCCCATCACCGATTCGCACGACCTGTTGGGCAATTTCGATCCGGCGCAGGGCTTGGTGCAGGTGGGAAAGCAGATCAGTTCTCCGTACGACACCGATTACAACAATTTCGCTCCCCGTGCGGGCTTTGCCTTCGACGTCACAGGGAAGGGCACAACCGTAATTCGCGCGGGCGCGGGAATCATCTACGAGATTCCCCACATCTCGGTTTACATTGGGCAGAACAGCACCGAAGCGCAGGGCCTCGCTTTGATTCCTACGGGACTTACGTTGATCGGACCCAACGGAACGGTCCCGAGCCCGGGAAACATCGATGCGACGACGGCGACCCTGATCGATACCGCCGTATCTGCAAACTGGAAGGCGGGTGGTCCGATCTTTGGGAACCTGGCTCCCGGGGCGGTGAGCTGCGCCTATGATCCGATCAATACTGGCGCCGACAACCCTTGTCCGGTCTTTGGAGTCAATCGCAATATCGTCACGCCCTACATCGCCAATTGGAATTTCAACATTGAGCAAGCGCTGTGGCGTGACGCCGTCGTAACCGTCGCGTATGTGGGCAACCGGGGCATCAAGCTGTACAGCATTCGCGATATCAACCAGAACAATTACGCTGTCGACCAGGCGAATTTCGGCGACGAACAGTCAGGGCGCCCGTTCGTCAACCAGTTTCCGTATCTCAGCTACATTGACATGCTGGGCAACGGCGACAGCTCCATCTATCACGGTCTGCAAGTTACGCTGCGGCAGCGCACGCGCCACGGGTTGTACTTCGTGGCGGGTTATACCCTGGCGCATTCCATCGACGACTCGAGCGGCAATCGCGAATTTGTAATTCAGGACAGCACCAACCCGGCGGTGGAGCGCAGCAATTCGGATACCGACATTCGACACCGCTTGACCTTCGCCATGACCTACGAACTGCCTTCGAAAAAAGGCTTCGCGCAGATGCTCGAAGGCTGGCGCGTGAATACCATCCTGACGGCACAGACGGGCGAGCCACTATTTTTCTACGACAGTTCTGACGACATCAGCGGCACGGCGGAGTTCAACGACCATTGGAATTTAGCCGGCAATCCTTCCAGGATTCACTGGTCGTCAACCCATCCGCTGCCGTTTTATGCCTATGACGGGAGCGCGGGAAGCACGAATCCAGCGTGTGATGCTCTGGCAGATCCAAATCAACTGAGTTCCTATGGGTGCTTCGCGGGTCCGGGCTGGACCATTACGCCACCGAATGCCGGCCAGTTTGGAGACATGGGACGAAATGTCGTGTACGGGCCGGGCTACTTCGATCTGGATTTCTCGTTCAGCAAGGCGTTCACCTTTGGCGAGCGGACCAAGCTGGAATTGAGAGGAGAGTTCTTCAATATTTTGAACCATCCAAATTTCGCCGGCGTGGATACGGATTTTTCCGATGGCTTCAGCGGGACGGTTGGCCAGGCCTTTTATACGCCTGACATTGCCGCTTCGAATCCCGTGGTTGGTTCCGGAGGATCGCGCCATATTCAGGTGGGTGCGAAGCTGATCTGGTAGAGGTTGTTGGAACTCTCATGGTTCGGGTTCGCGGTCAGGATTGTGATCGCGGGCCACGTTCGAGCGGGGCCGGGCACCGGATACCTGGCGCGTCTACGTTGTTGCTCATGGCGTGATTTCGCGGGCTGGAGTGCCCGCGCGACACCAACCCTATGGCGTGATTTCGAAGACGGTGCCGCAGCCGCATTCGTTGCCCGCGCTTCCCCACTTCGTGGTGCCGTAGAGGTTCCCTTTGCTGTCGAACAGCAAACCACCATTGGGTTCTGCGCCGTCGGAGTCTATGGTGCCGAAGTCGTGCAAAATAGTTTCGGTCCACGCGCTGCCGTGAGCGCCGGCCTGAGAAAATTTGTAAACCGTGCCGCAGCCGGAATAGTCTCCGGAATACTCGCAGGCGAAATTGTTGCCGCCGCCAAAAGTGGTGCCATAAAGTGCTCCCGAGGAATCGATGAGCACTCCGCCCGACGGATACTTTCCGTCGTTTCCGCTGCCAAATCTATGAATCAGCGTCTCGGTCCATGCGCCGCCGCTTTTTGCAGGCGGCTTCAGTTTGAAAAGCACGCCGCAACCCTGGCCGCAACCGGTGACGACGGGCCCACCTTGAAAGGTCGCTCCGAGAAGATTGCCTGATTTATCGAATGCCAGCGCACCGATGGGGATGTCGCCATCGCTGCTGCCGCCTTTGAAGGAATAGAGCAAGTGTTCCGTCCAGGGTGCGCCGGAAGTTGAAGGCGTCAACTGAAAGACGCCGCCGCCGCCGGAAGTGCCTCCGACAGCGGCGGTGCCGTAGAGGGATCCAGCGCTGTCGAAGACGAGTTCGCCGCCGGGGTTGCCTCCGTCGGAAGCGCCGGTGAAGGTGTACAGCACAGTCTCGGCCCAGGGTCCCCCGGGGACCGAGGGCGGGCTCAACTCGTAAACCGACCCGCAACCATAGGCGCCGCACAGGGTTGATCCGCCTCCCTGCGACGCGGTGCCGTACATGTTGCCCGCAGCGTCAAAGATCACGCCCGAACTGGGAGCCGATCCATCCGCTCCGGTGAAGCTGTGGAGCACATGAATCTGCCAACCTGTGTTTCCACCGAACGTAAGGGAAAAAACTACACCGCAGCATTCGTTGACTCCGCCAGCGACGCTGGTAACTCCGTACAGTGCGTCGTTGTGAAAGGCCAGGCGTGCTCCCGGCAGCGCCCCTTCGCTTGCGCCAAGGTCGAAGCTGTGGATGGTCTTTCGGGTCCAAGTGCCGCTGCCGCTCGCCGGCGGAGACAGTTTGAATGCGGTGCCCCAGTCGTGGGTACCACCGTAGCTTGTCGTCCCAAAGAGATTTCCTTCGCCATCAAAGACCAACCCAGCCAGTGGAAAACTGCCATCAATGCTGTCGCCGGTGAAGGAATAGAGCGGAGTCTCGGTCTGTGCTGCGCTGGAAGCGGTGATGCAGAACATCAGTACGAGAACTGCGACAGCTGAAAAGAAGACGCGAACGTGCATGAAATCCTCCTTTGAACCGCCACAACGGCCGGCCGGCAAACTCTGGCGTGCCAGCCGGATAAGAAGCATTGCCCATTGGGGGGTGAGCGTCAAGATGAAGGAGTTTGCATACTGCCGGGTCCGGCGATGGTCCTCATCGAAGAACATTGGTATCGTCTCCGGCGGCCTCGGCACGGAAGATCGGGCGAGGGATTACGTTCCCTGCTGCTGGTTTCGCGGCCAGGAGTATCCGCGCCACCCTATCGAAGCCTGATTTCCACAAGAAAATTCGGCACTGGCGTGGTGGTCAAGAAAAATCGTAGCGAATGAATGGCGAAGGAATCTTGGGCGTTAACGCAACATCTTGTGGTTAATCAATCGAGCGACCACAAGGCTTCGTAGTTTCCCAAAACGGTCCCAGAGTGGGATACCAACCCTCAAGTTTATGCTTGACAATCAATGACTTACGGGTAAGATGTGGGAGAAAGTGGAATGTGGTGGTAAGCACGGTCGAGGTCGTGGGAACGGGAAGCTGAAAACGAGGAGCCGGTGGGAAACCGACCCAATAGCACGGCAAATAACCCGAACCGACCGATTTTGAGTGGCTCCTGCGCGTTTTTGACCTCCGGGTTCGTGGTGATCGAGATCCTTCGGCGACAAAAAGCGTCGCCTCAGGATGACAACGGGATTCCAAAACATGTTTCGCGGCAATCATCCAACTCGGGTCGACGAAAAGGGACGGTTGAAGGTCCCGGCCGAATTCAAGCGGGTGATCGACGAGAAGTACGGCCAGCAATTCTACATCACAAGTTTGGATGGAGATGTTGCTCAAGTATATCCCTTCGAGGAATGGGAGCGGATCGAGCAGAAGCTGGCGGGGCTCTCCACTTTCAATCCGACGAAGAAAAAGTTTTTGAGCAAGGTGAATTACTGGGGCCAGGTGGTCGAGATGGACGGGCAGGGTCGGCTGCTGATGCCGCAACTGCTGCGCGACTCGGCCAAGATCAAGGGTGAAGTAGCAGTGACCGGGTACCAGACTTATCTGGAAGTTCGCAATCTGGAAGCGTACCAGCAGAAGGTTCAGGACGAGAAGTTCACCTCAGACGATGAGAAGACGCTCGACGAACTGGGCATCTAGTGGGCGAGGGTACAACAGACACCCCTCAGGGGGTAGGGCATGGTGGTGGCAGGGAACTCAGCCATGTTCCGGTTCTTTTAAAAGAAGCGATCGATTTTCTAAACGTGCGGCGTGGCGGGACCTATATCGACTGCACGGTGGGTTTGGGCGGACACAGTTACGAAATCGCAAAACGCCTCGGCGCACCGGGACATTTGATTGGGCTCGATAAGGATCCGGCGGCGCTGGAGAGGGCGAAAGGCGTCCTTAGTCGTTCGTCGTTAGTCGTTGGCCAAAACGAAGGCCAGCCGGCAGATTGGCCGAAGATTAGTTTGCGGCATCAATCCTTCGGTGAAATTGCGAACGACCAACGACCAGCGACCATCGACGGTTTGCTCGCCGACATCGGAGTGAGCAGCCTGCAACTGGGAGATGCCGCACGCGGATTCAGTTTTCAGGCGGATGGACCGCTCGACATGCGGATGGACCCGCGGTCGGAGCGAACCGCCGAACAAGTGGTAAACCACCTCGGCGAGCGCGAGCTTGCCGATGTGATTTACGAATTCGGAGAGGAAAGGAGGTCGCGGAGAATCGCCAGAGCCATTGTCCGGTCGCGGCCGATACGATCTACGGCACATCTTGCCGAGGTAATATCGGCCGCGGCCCGGCCAATGAATTCCGAACAGCGGCGAATTCATCCGGCGACCCGAACCTTTCAAGCTCTTCGAATCTTCGTAAACCGCGAACTGGACGATCTGAGGGCGCTGGTGAACGCCGCGCCCCGGATTCTGAAGCCAGGAGGACGCGTGGTGGTGATCAGTTTTCACTCGCTGGAAGACCGCATCGTAAAGGATGCCTTCCGCGAGGCCAGTATTAAGGACAAGCACTTCCGGATTTTGACTAAGAAGCCGGTGACGGCATCGGAAGAGGAAAGCGATCGCAATCCGCGGGCCCGCAGCGCGAAATTGCGGGCGGCGGAAAAAGTTTAGGCTCCGGAAAACCTGCCGGAGTCCCCGGCATAGCTGTAGCGGCCGTGCCGGGCGTTCAGGGTTCTAAGAAGCGGAGAACAAAATCCGCGGGCTGGGAGCTGGAAACCAGCCGCTAGAAGTTGCAGTCGGATTCCGTGGTAGGAATCCAAATTGAGGCAAGGAAAATGTATACGGGAACGTTGATCAACGACTTGATGGCGACGGTGGAGCGAGCCGAACGGAGCGCTCAACAGAAACGGATTGCCGACGAAATGGAACTGCGGCGGATTTTTCAGTTGCAGGTACCAGAGATGCGCGGTGAACGGGTTTTCGCAGGAGCGGCATAAATGGCAGCGGCAGCGGCAGTTCGAATTTCAGTCCCGGCGGCGCGGCGCAATACGTTCTTCACCGGAACGCCCGAAATCTATTTTGCCAAGGCCATCGATAATTCACGGCTGGTGAAGGTCGAGGATCCCAGGCGCAATCGCGAGATGAAGCAGTTTGGCACGGCGCTGGCTTGCTTGTTCCTGCTGGTGTTCACCTATGCCTGGCAGCACTTCCGGGCGATTGAATATGGCTACCAGATCGAGTCGTCGAAGCGCGCACTTAATAATCTGACCGAGATGAACCGGGCGCTGCGGCTGGAAGATGCGTCTTTGCGCGATCCGGAACGCATCGATGTGATGGCGCGGCGGATGGGGCTGGTGCCGCCGGAACCGGGACAGGTGATCCGCATGGATAGCGCCGCAGTGGATGTGAACGGGCCGGTGATGGCGAGCGCAGAGCCGGTGATCGTGCTGACGGGGCGGTAGCGCTGGCGGCAGAAACGGGCAAGAGTGTGCCCGTTTCCACACGAATTTATTTGGCGGTCCGCCTGACGGTGGGCCGCCATGTTTGTCTGACGCGAATTTGAATCTGAATACTTGTCATTCCGAGGAGCGGATGCGACGAGGAACCTGCTGTTTGCCGGTGCCGGCAGAAAGCAGGTTCCTCCTCTGCGCTTTGCGCATCGTCGGAATGACAAACCTTCGAAAATGACAAACTCTTGGAATCGTCATGACCAGTAATTCCAACCTCGGCAAGAATTCCCGGCTCTACTTTCTGGGCGCAATCCTTGTGGTGTGGTGCGTCGCGATTTGTGGACGCCTCATTTATCTGCAGATCTTCCGCTACGGCAGTTTCGTGAAGCAGGCGGAGCACCAGCAGCAGCGGGCGATTCCGCTCTCCGCCAAGCGCGGAGTGATCTACGACCGCGCTGGCCATGAACTGGCCATGTCAGTTCTGGTCGATTCGGCCTTCGCCGTGCCGAGTGAAGTAAAGGACCTGCCGACGGCGGTCGCTTTGATTACGCGTATCACCGGCGAAGACCACAATGTGGTGCTGGCCGATTGCCGCAGCCATAAAACTTTTTGCTGGGTGGCGCGCAAGGCCGACGATGAAACCATCGAGCGCATCAAATCGCTGAACCTGCAGGGGATCCATTTTCAGAAAGAGCCGAAACGCTTTTATCCCGCACGCGACCTGGCGGCGCAAGTCGTAGGAACGGTCGGGATGGAAGACTCCGGCCAGAGCGGTATCGAGCACGCATTCGACGATGAACTGCGCGGTCGCGCGGGCAAAATGTTTATCTCCGTGGATGCGCGGCGGCAGTGGTTTTCCGACGTCGAGAAACAGCCCGAACCGGGCGAAAGCCTCGTGCTCACCATCGACAAGAACATTCAGTACATCGCTGAGAAAGAACTGGATCAGGCGATGCACGACACACAGGCGATCGCGGGCACGGTGATCGTCGAGAATCCGCACACCGGAGAAATTCTGGCGCTGGCCAACCGGCCCACGTTCAATCCCAATCGGCGAAAAGAAATCACGCCGGGGGCGCTGACCAACCGCGCCGTGAGCTATGTGTACGAGCCGGGATCGACTTTCAAGCTGGTGACAATTTCCGCGGCGCTCGAAGAGAAGTTGACGAATCCCAACGAAGTTTTTGATTGCCAGATGGGATCGATTGTTTACAACGGAATGCGCATCCGCGATTCGAGGCCGCATGGCCTGTTGCCGGTGTGGGGCGTGCTGGCGGAGTCGAGCGATGTGGGCGCGATCAAAATTGCGCTGCGCCTGGGCGAAGACCGCTTTTACAAATACATTCGAGCCTACGGGTTCGGGCAGCAAACCGGAATCGAGTTGCCCGGCGAAACTCGCGGGCTGACCAAGCCGGTGAGCCGCTGGTCGAAAGTGTCGATCGCTGCGATTTCCATGGGACAGGAGATCGGCATCTCGCCGCTGCAGTTAACCGGGCTGATCTCGACGTTCGCCAACGATGGCGTGTGGGTTGCGCCGCGCATTGTCATGGGTCCGGTCGAGCCGCAGGGGACGCCGCAGACGGTGGCATTTCATCCCGGCGCATCGCATCGCGTGATTTCGAGTTACACCGCCGCCGAGATGCGGGCGATGATGCAGAAGGTGGTGCTCGAAGGCACGGGACGCAAAGCAATTCTGGAAGGTTACACGTCGGCGGGAAAAACCGGCACGGCGCAGAAAGTTGATCCCGCGACCGGTGCGTATTCGAAGACAAAATATATTGGATCGTTCGCCGGCTTCGCCCCGCTGAACAATCCGCAAATTGTGGTGGCGGTGATTCTGGACTCGGCCGTCGGCCTGCATCAGGGCGGGCAAGTTTCCGCGCCGGTGTTTCGGCGCGTGTCGCAGCAGGTTCTTGAGTATCTGCACGTACCTCACGATCTGCCGCTCGCCCCGCAACATCAATTGTTGCTGGCGAAGACGAAAGATAACGATCTGGAAGAAGGCACGCCGGACCATCCTGGTGAGCCGCTGGAAACGGCCGAAGTGAGTGGAAGTTCCAGCGACGCGGGGAAGCCAAGTGTGGGGCGGGTGCTACCTTCGGCGAGCGCAGGGCTGGCTCTGCCGGCGGCCGGCACAAAAGGAAGCGTAGTGCAGGCAGCGATGCGGGAGAGTGAGCCGATCAGTCCTCAAGGAACTACCGCTCAGTCGCAATCCTCCGGAGCGGCTACGGGCCAAGCCTCGCCGCCAGCCACCGGAACCGTAGTACTCGACGTAGAGCAAGGCGGGATCGAAGTGCCATCGTTCATCGGCAAGACTGTTCGCGGCGCAGTGGAAGCGGCGCAAGATGCCGGACTAGAATTGGAAGCCGTAGGCAGCGGCGTGGCGCGGCAGCAGAGCCCGCCGGCGGGAACTCACGTGGCCGCGGGGGCGCATGTGATGGTGCATTTTGGACGGTAGGATTACCTTGCCAGCGCGCGGAAAGTAGCTCGATATTCCTTCATAAACGCCCGGCCCTTTGCGAGTTGGATCTCATGTTCACGGCTGCGGGCCTTGGCCGCAGCCGACTTGTTTTTCTTAGGTCTTTGCTTCATTAGCTAGCTAGCCTCAGATTCGAGACGCCGCGTCCTTAGTATCTCAGACCGGGATCATGAGGCGCTCTGGCTGAGAGTTGGGGTGCGCGATAAGTATTGCCAAAGCAATAGCTATCCTGTCCGTTTGACCCGCCGAAAATGCGCGTGATACCGTAGTCAGTCACACCATCTAGCAGACCAGCCGCTGCTCGCTGATTGAGGTTCGATTTGTCTTCCGTCGAAGCGACGCCCAGCACCACGCCCGCAGTTCGCAAGACTGCGCTGAACGCTGTCCATCGCCAGATGGGCGCGAAGATGGTCGACTTTAATGGCTGGGACATGCCGGTCGAGTATCCCGCCGCGATCGGATGCGGCATCATCAATGAGCACATGGCGGTGCGCACCGGCGTGGGCATTTTCGACGTCAGCCACATGGGCGACATCCGTCTGGCAGGACTGCAAGCGCTGGCCGCAGTGCAGCACATTTCGATGAATGATGCTGCCAAGCTGGCCATCGGGCAGGCGCAATATTCGGCACTGCTTTATCCGCAGGGAACGTTCGTAGACGATGTGATCGTCCACCGTCTTGGCCAGGATGAGTATCTTCTGGTAATCAACGCGGGTACGCGCGAAAAAGATTTTAACTGGGTGCGCGACAATACGCGGCAGTTTGACTGCGCGGTAGAGAATCTTTCGGACGACTTCACGCAGATTGCGATCCAGGGACCGAAGGCCGTGAACACGCTGCAGAAGCTGACCGACGCGGATTTGAGCGCGGTCAAGTTTTATTGGGTCACACGCGGGACGGTCTGTGGGTTGAAGAATATCCTGATTGCGCGCACCGGATACACTGCCGAAGATGGCTTCGAGATCTACATTCCCGCGGATGAAGCCACCAGCGCGCGGGTTTGGAATGAGATTCTGAGCGCGGGCAAGGAATTTGGTCTTGTGCCTTGTGGGCTGGGCGCGCGCAACACTCTGCGGCTGGAAGGCAAGCTTCCGCTTTACGGGCACGAGATTTCCGATACGATTAATGTCTGGGAGGCCGGTCTGGATCGCTTCTGCAAGATGGAGAAGCCGGAGTTCATCGGCCGCGCCGCGCTGGAGAAAGCGAAGGCAGCAGGCGTGACCCGCACTCTGGTGGACTTGGAGATGGTAGAGCGGGGCATCGCACGCGATGGGTACAAGGTTCTTGACGGCAACGGGCGCGAGATTGGATACGTCACCAGCGGTTCGCCTGCGCCGTTTCTGAAAAAGAATATTGCCATCGCCTACGTGCCGCCGGAGTTCGCGGCCGTGGGTACGCCAGTGAAAGTCGAAATTCGCGGGCAGGGCGTGGGGGCGGTCGTGGTACCGTCGCCGTTTTATAAACGTCCGAAGAAGACGGCTTAATGCCGGGGCACAGGGTTCTTGCTAGAAGCTAGGAGCTAAAAGCTTTTTATGGCCTATCCAACAGATCGCAAATATACGAAAGAGCACGAGTGGATTCAGGCGAACGGGAACTCCGCCGCCATTGGCATCACCGACCATGCCCAGGATTCGCTGGGCGACATCGTGTTCGTCGAGATGCCCAAAGTCGGCGCGGAACTGACGGCGGGCAAAACATTTGGAACGGTTGAGTCGGTGAAGGCGGTTTCGGATCTCTATGCTCCGGCTTCCGGCACCGTGACCGCCGTGAATGAGAGTCTGGCGACGGCGCCTGAGGCTGTCAATAAAGATGCGCACGGTTCGTGGATGGTGAAGATTACCCTGAAAAACCCGGGTGAACTGGACGCATTGCTTTCCGCGGCAGATTACGAAAAGTTCGTGGCGGAAGAGGGCGGGCATTGAAGGAATTGGCGTTTGGTGATCGCCGATTTCTGTGATCCCCAACACTTTTGGCCAGCGGACGAGGGTCGCAATCCAACTGACCTTGACCTACATCTAATTAATTTCCTATGCGCTACTTACCAAAATCTCCTGCCGACCGCGAAGCGATGGTGAAGGCCCTGGGCCTGCGATCGGTGAACGACTTGTTTGCACCCATTCCAGCGGAATACAGGCTCAGCCGCGACCTCAAGGTTCCACGCCAGATGGCGGAGTCGGAAATCGTCGACTACTTCCGCCAGCGCTCGCGCGAAAACGGCGAGGGTTACAGCAGCTTTCTGGGCGCGGGCGCGTACCTGCATTACCGGCCCGTGATCATTGATTCGCTCATCTCGCGTGGTGAATTTCTTACCGCCTACACGCCCTATCAGGCCGAGATTTCGCAGGGCACGCTGCAATCCATTTTCGAATTTCAGACGATGATCTGCGAATTGACCGGCATGGAGGTCGCTAACGCCTCCATGTACGACGGTTCAACCGCCGCGGCTGAAGCCGTGATGATGGCGGTGCGCCTCACCGGTCGGCGCTCGGTGGTGGTGGCGCGAAGTTTGCATCCGGAATATCGCGAAGTGCTGGCCACCTACGCGACTCATCAGGGAATGCCGTTATCGATTGTGGGTTTTGGCGCCGACGGACGGCTCGATCTGAAGGCACTGGAAAAAGCAATCACGCCGGAGACGGCCGCTGTGCTCATTCAGTCGCCAAATTTCTTTGGATCGATTGAAGATGTCGCGGCCATCGGCGAGATTGCGCACAAGCACGGAGCGATGCTGGTGGTCTCGATTGCGGAAGCCGTGTCGCTGGGAATCGTGGAACCTCCACGCGAGGCTGACGTCATTGCGATGGAAGCGCAGTCGTTTGGCGTGCCCTTGGGATTTGGTGGCCCCTATTGCGGCGTGATTGCCACGCGGGAAAAATTTGTGCGGCAGATGCCGGGCCGGCTCGTGGGCCAGACCGTCGACAAGCAGGGCAGGCGCGGATTTGTGCTCACCCTGGCCACGCGCGAGCAGCACATCCGGCGCGAGAAGGCGACATCGAATATCTGCACCAACCAAGCGCTGGTGGCTCTGATGGTGAACATCTTCATGTCGGTTTACGGCAAGGTTGGGTTGAAGGAACTGGCCAAACAGAATCTGGCCAAGACGGCATACGCAGTGGCGCAATTCGGCAAGCACGGGAAGATATTGTTTGCGAGTACTCCACGGTTCAACGAGTTTGTGGTCGAGACCACTGAAGATCCGCATGCCATCAACAGCCGCCTGCTGGGACACAAGATGATCGGGGGCTTGCCGCTGAAGAAGTTTTATCCCGAGCTGGGCAATGCTGCGTTGTGGTGCTGCACCGAGATGACGACGAGGGGCGCAATCGACACGGCGGTTGGATTGGTGGCCGAAAGCGAACGGTCCGTTCGCGCGGCAATCGATGAGCACATTGCGGAGGTGGCGCGATGAAGAACAGGATTCGCAAAGCCACCCAGCAGGTCAATCAGAACGAAGGCTTGATCTTCGAAAAATCTTCCGCCGGAAAGGCGGCTTGGAAGTTGCCGCCGCTCGACGTGCCCGAAGTGGATACTTCGAAGTTGCTCGGTTCCGCGGAGAGAAAAGATCTGGGCAATATGCCCGAGTTGAGCGAGATCGAGATTATCCGCCACTTTACGCGGCTTTCGACGTGGAATTACGCGATCGATCTTGGCATGTATCCGCTGGGTTCGTGCACGATGAAATATAACCCGCGTGTGAACGAACACGTCGCCCGCGTGGAGGGCATTGCGAACGGCCATCCCTACCAGCCGGAAAAGATTTCGCAGGGCGCGCTGCAGATTTTGCAAACACTGCGCGAGTGCCTGATCGAGATCACGGGCATGGACGAAATCACGCTGCAGCCCGCTGCAGGGGCCCATGGCGAAATGACTGGGCTGCTGATGGTGCGCGCCTATCACCATGCCCAGGGGCGTCCGAGAAAAAAGGTTTTGATTCCAGATTCCGCGCATGGGACCAATCCCGCTACCGCCGCGATGGTCGACTACGCGGTCGAAAATTTGAAGTCCGATTCTCGTGGCATGGTGGATATCGCCGCGCTGGCCGCGCAGATGAATGAAGATGTCGCCGCGCTCATGCTCACGAACCCGAACACGCTGGGAGTTTTCGAGCAGGACATCCACAAAATTGCCGATATTCTGCACGCCAAAGGCGGACTTCTCTACATGGACGGCGCGAACATGAACGCGCTCGTGGGCAAGGTACGGCCCGGCGATTTCGGCGTCAACCTGATGCATTTGAATTTGCACAAAACTTTTTCCACGCCGCACGGCGGTGGTGGGCCGGGATCGGGGCCGGTGGCGATCAAGAAAATCCTCGAGCCCTTCCTGCCCACGCCAGTGGTCGTAACCAAAGCCGATGGCACGCTGGGATTCAACTACGACCGCCCGCAGTCCGTCGGCCGGGTGCGTGCGTTCTATGGCAACTTTGGCATGTTTGTGCGCGCACTGGCTTACATCCAGGCGAACGGGCCGGATGGTTTGCGGCAAACCACTGAGGATGCTGTGCTGAACGCCAACTACATTCGCAAGGGGCTCGAAGGCACATACGATCTGCCGTATTCCACGCCGACCATGCATGAGGTCGTTTTCAGCGACAAGTTGCAGGCGAAAAAAGGCGTGCGCACTATGGATATCGCCAAGCGCCTGATCGATTACGGTTTCCATCCTTATACGACGGCGTTTCCTCTCATCGTTTCGGGCGCGATGATGATCGAGCCCACTGAGAGCGAATCCATCGAAGAGATGGATTTATTCGTGAACGCGATGAAGTCGATCGCGGAAGAGGTGGAAGAGAATCCGCAGATGGTGCTCGATGCGCCGCATTCCACGCGGGTTTCGCGGCTGGATGAAACTGCGGCGGCGAGGAAGCCGGTGCTGCGGTGGAAACCTGTGGCGTAGATTCTTAGCGCCGTCTGCGGGGGCGTGACGCCCCCGCGACAGCCGCCGGGACGGCGGCGCTACGAGAACCGTCCTACTTCGCCGAGATGTTCACTGAGGCGCGCGTTGTTTCCCAATCCATATGCAGAGTGCAGACGCTGCCCGATTTATCGTAGGCAAGCGTGAAGTTCTCAACCGGCGCCGGCAGCTTGGAAACCTTCATATCCACGCGAACCAGTTCGTCGCTCTCATACTTGTAGGGGATTCCCCACTCGCCAGTTTTCTTGTTGATAATGAGCGTCCACTTATCGGCAGTCGGAACGGTAAAGATGGTGTAGCTGCCGGCGGGCACGGTCTTGTCGCCAACAACCACATCGGAGCTCGCGACAAATGTGGTCGCTTCATTGGCTCCGGTGCGCCAGACCTCGCCGAAGGGCACGAGGCCGCCGTAAATTTTCCGACCTTTCATGCGCGGGCTGGAGTAAGCGGTCTTGATGGACTTACCGCCGCCCAGGTCGCAGGTGGCAGACTCGGCAGGGCTGGCTTTGCCTCCACCCATCTGGGCGAAAGCGGTCGTGGTAAGCAGGATGGCGAAAAGTGTGGGAAGGGCAATACGTTTTTGCATGCATTTCTCCTCTGTGTAGACGCTGGTCAAGAACGTTAGACGCGTTGGAAATGTATTGGTCAGCAGAGCTTCAATTATGACTCAATCGCGACTGCGGGTACAATTCCGGCATGCCGGTATTCGATGAAAAGCGGGAAGAACTGGAGCACTACGAGACCATGATGGGCGTGCCGCGCGGACGGTTGGCGGTCACGATGGACACGATCACGGACGCCATGGCGCTGGTCGGCCAGCACGGCGTTTATTGCCAGAGCCAGCGCTGGCCCGGGAAGCCGGTCATGGATATCCAGATCATCATGAAGAGCCTGACCGACGCTAAAGAACTGATCCAGAGTGTGATGGAAGAACTGAAAAAGAACAAGTAAGTTAGAGAGGCGTCGCAAGGGATTCAGAGGTTTGCCATAAAGTCCTCGTTCGTTACTCCGGCTTGCTTCAGAAGGCCTCGCAGGGTCCCAATTGCGAGTTCAGAGTGCAACGGAACCACACAACCGGTGGCTCCATTCGCCCGTTCCGCTTGACCACAACGTGACTGCCGCGCTGGCGCACCTGGACAAAACCCAGCCGCTCAAGAGCACGAATTGCCGATGCCCCTCAGACCAGGGGCAGTCTAGGCATAGTGGGCCTCGAAGATCGTCACCAGGGGCCGACCTGTGTTATCGGGAGGAAACTCTTCGAGGTACAGTTCCGTGGCTTCTTTGAGGTTGGCGATTGCCTCATCGACATTCTTCCCCTGGCTCACCGTCCCGACTTCCGGGCATTCAGCAACGTAGAGTTCGCCCCCCTTGTGAAGAACGGCAGTGAATGTACCTGTTGGCATATGACTCCTGGCAGTCTTTCAGTTCGAATTGATCCCGCGGGGGCTTGCCGGAAGCTCTTGTGTCAACACGGTAAAGCCCCCGCAGGATTGTACTGCTTTACGCCAGCGTATATTTTCCCCTCTCGATCATTTTCTGCGCGACCTGCTGGCGCAGTTCGATGGTGTTGAAGGGTTCATACTTGGCCAGGCGACGAAGAATCGCAAGCTGAGTGCGCAGCATATCGCCGTCAGCTACCGCGGCGATAACCTTCTTCGCTGCGGATTCAACTTTCTCCATCGCCTGCGTGAGATAAATACGCGTCATGGCAATCGGCAGGGCCGCTGCAGCTTCGCCGTTGGTTTCGGCGATCTTCTGCGCGCGCAGCACGGCGGACTCCATGCAGTAGGTTTCAATGGTCATGTCGGCGATTGCGCCCATGATCTCCTGTTGATCCTGGATCGACTGCATGTATTTTTGCGTGGCCGATCCGGCGGCGAACAAGCCGAGCTTCTTGGCCTGGTCCACCAGTTTGCGTTCTTCAGCGAGCGGGCCTTCGAGTTCTTCACCGGCTGAAGGTCCGGAGAGCACTTCATCCATCAGCTTCTTGATGGCGGCCATCAGCGGCAACTGGCCACTCATGGCGCGCTTCAGCAAGAATCCTGTGATGATGAGGCGGTTGATTTCGTTGGTGCCTTCGAAGATGCGGTTGATGCGGGCATCGCGGTAGGTGCGCTCCGCGGGATACTCCTCGACGAAGCCGTAGCCACCGAAGATTTGCAGCGTCTCATCGACCACGTAGTCGATCATCTCCGAAGCCCAGACTTTCAGAATCGAACACTCGACGGCGTATTCCTCGATCGCCTTGCGGGTTTGTTTCATTGCATCTGCGCCGGCCTTGTCAACTTCGCCGAGTGCGTCATCCATCATGCCGACGGTGCGATAGACGGCCGATTCGCCAACATAAATCAGCGTCGCCATATTGGCGATCTTCTCGCGGATCAGACCGAAGTCAGAGATGACCTTGTTGAAAGCCTTGCGCTGTTTGGCGTAGGCGATGGCTTGAGTGAACGACACCCGCGCTCCACCCACGCACATCGCACCCAGCTTGAAGCGGCCGATGTTCAGGATGTTGAAGGCAATGGTGGCGCCTTTGCCAATGTCGCCGAGCAAATTCTCCACCGGCACTTTGCAATCGTTGAGAATGATGGGACAAGTGGAAGATCCGCGAATGCCCAACTTGTGCTCCTCGGCGCCAATGGAAAAGCCCGGGAAGTTTCGCTCGATCAGGAATGCGGTGAATTTTTCGCCGTCAATCTTGGCAAAGACGGTGAACAGGTCGGCGAAGCCGGCGTTCGTGATCCACATTTTCTCGCCGTTGAGAATGTAGTGTTTGCCGTCGGGTGAGAGTTGCGCACGGGCCCGGCAGTTCATGGCATCGGAGCCGGAAGACGCTTCCGACAAGGCGTATGCGCCAATGATTTCTCCCGCGGCCAGGCGCGGCAGGTATTTCTTCTTCTGTTCTTCGGTGCCGAAATAAACCAGGGGCAACAAGCCGATGCCGCTATGCGCGCCCCAGGTGGTGGCAAATCCGGCATACTGGGCGATGTGATCGGCGATAACGGCGGCGGTAACTTTATCCATTTCAAGACCGCCGTAAGCCTCGGGAACTTCCACGCCGCTCAGGCCCAGTTCGCCGGCCTTCTTGACCAGATTGCGGGAAATGGAGAAATCTTTGTGCTCGATTTTCTCCACATTGGGCAGGATTTCGTTGGCGGTAAATTCCTCCGCCGTCTGCCCGATTAACTGCTGCTGTTCGGTGAAATCTTCAGGGGTGAATACTTCGTCCGGGCGGCGGGATTCCAACAGAAAACTGCCGCCGGAGATTCTTGCTTTGGGGACTGCTGTAGTTGTGGCCATTGTCTTACCTCGAAAATGAGAACGTAAAATGAGCTGGACGCTCGGGGAGTACGAACTATTCTAATGCCGGAGCAACGGAAATGATAGGGCTGGGATCGCCCGCTGGTTCAGTGTTTCGCGCTGAGATCGGGTGAAGTTGCGGCTGCTGTGAAGCACGTTTCCGGCATAGAAATTTCCCGCAGTTTGTGCTGGCGCTGTTCCCGGTTCTAAGCGCTTCGCGTCTCCTCTATATGCCTTTCCTAAAGCGAGAGAGCATCGGGTAGAGTCGCACGGCAAGTCGCGGGAGCCTCGTTCAGCAACATGCGATAACGTTGGACCGCTCCGTCATATTGCTGCTTGAGGTCGTCGCACTCGTCCCCAGATGGGTTTGTAGAACAGACCGACTGCATTTGCTGTCGAGCAGTGCGCACATCGTTTTGCGGGATGGCCGCTCTTCCGCTGAAGGCGACGCACGGGTCGACGCTGGCTACGCACGCCGTTCCATTCCAGGTTTGATTGCCGGAGCATTGAGTGTCGGCCGTGGTCACATCCGATGTGGCGATGCAGCCTCCGTGCTTGCCTGCCGCCTGTCCCGGAGGACATTCCTTGCAGGGCCCGCCGGCACAGATTTTCCGATGCATGCCGGGCTCGCCCAGCTTTGTTCTATCTTTCTTCTCTTCCTTCTCTTCGCGGGAAGATTTCTCTCCGACTCGCGGAGCGGGCACAACTCTGTCGTCCGAAGAGTCGCGCTGCGGATTCGTTGCTTCGGGTTTCGCATCAGAATCAGTCAAGCGGACGTTTGGCGCTGCTTTGCTGGAATTCGAGTTCGAGGATGAAGCGCTCGAGGCGTGTGCTGCAGCAGCGGTTGAAGCGGCCGGAGCGCTGGGCGCGCTGCTGTGGGATGCGCTGGCACTCGATGACGCGCCAGAAGTGCTGCTCGGCGAACTTGCAGAAGAGGCCGCCGGCGCCGGGTTTGCCGCCGGAGCGCTGGGCGCTGGAGCACTGGGCGCGCTTGACGAAGAATGTTGGGCAAAAATAACGGAGGAGAACAGAAAAAATGTTGCGATCGAGAAACCGGAGAGCCTCATACAGCACCTCCCGCCTACCGCGCAGGAGCGAGTTTCCTCGCCCCTTCTAATTGTTGGACGTTGTCGTCCACCGGCAGGATAGCTCGGAACCGTGTAAAAGAGCGTAACGATTCAGTAAAGAACAGTTACGACAGATTCTCAAAAATTCCCGCTGCGCCCATGCCGCCGCCCACGCACATGGTAACCATGCCGTAACGTCCTTTGCGGCGCTTGAGTTCGCGAATAATGGTCGCGGTGAGCTTGGCTCCCGTGCATCCCAGAGGATGACCGAGGGCGATCGCGCCACCGTTCGGGTTCACCCTTTCAGGATCGAGCCCCGCTTCTTTGATCACCGCCAGCGATTGCGCGGCGAAGGCTTCATTCAACTCGAACACGTCGATGTCGGAGAGCTTCAGTCCTGCCATCTTCAACGCTTTCGGAATCGCGAAGACCGGACCGAGTCCCATTTCTTCGGGTTTGTAACCGGCGGTGGCGAATGAAACGTAGCGGGCCAGTGGCGTGATGCCCAGCGCTTTGGCGCGCTCGGCAGACATGACCACGGCTGCGGCTGCGCCATCGGACATTTGCGAAGAATTTCCCGCTGTGACGGTGCCTTTCACATGGAACGCGGCCTTCAGCGACATCAGAGCTTCGAGCGAAGTATCGGCACGCGGGCCTTCATCCATTTTGAAAATCATTTCCTGGCGCTTGGGCTTGGCGCCGTTCGGAGTGGTCAAGCTCACCGGAACGGGCACCAGTTCGTCATCGAACTTGCCGGCTTGAATCGCGGCGATGGCTTTCTGGTGGCTGCGCAAAGAAAATTCGTCCGCCGCCTGGCGCGTGATGCCGAAGCGCTGTCCCACGCGTTCAGCGGTAAGGCCCATGTTGAGGTAGGCGTCAGGATAATGGTTGACGAGCCAGGGGTTGGGCGAAACTTTGTGGCCGCCCATCGGAATCATAGTCATCGACTCAGTTCCGCCAGCGACGATTGCCTCGGCGCCACCGCTCATGATCCGCTCCGCCGCCATCGCAATGGCTTGCAGGCCCGAAGAACAAAAACGGTTGATGGTGAGCGCAGAAATTTCGACGGGCAGCCCGGCGCGCAGCGATGCAATGCGGGCCACGTTCATTCCTTGCTCGGCTTCGGGCATGGCGCAGCCGAGGATGACGTCTTCAATTTCTTTGGCGTCGAGTTGCGGCACGCGCTCGAGAGCGCCCTTGATGGCGACGGCCGCGAGTTCATCGGGACGGGTGGCGCGGAGCGTGCCCTTGTAAGCGCGTCCCACAGGAGTTCGAACGGAGGAGGCAATAATTACTTCTCGCATGGGTATTCACCAGTATGATTTCGGTTTTGATGGTGGTTTATGGATTGGGTCACCGGGAGAGCAGATAGCCCCACCTGCGGCTGACTTTTCGTCGATGGCCAGATACTTCATTTCACGCCCGACTGCTTAAGGCTATTGTTCAACGTTACGGGAGAAAAGTCCACTGACGCGGTTCGCGGACGTTCTAATTATCGTGGCCTCTCCTTAGCTGCGGCGGCGAAAAAAAGCCTTTAGCCGCGGAGATCGCAGAGAAAAGCCGCGGAGGGCGCGAAGAAAACTTGCGAAACGAAATTCGATTTCTTGCTTATTTGGCGGGAGCGTAGAAATAATAATCTGCGCTGTAACTGCTTTTCGTTTCGGCGTCGTGGTGCGCCGCATCACAGCCTTCGTCCGGAGGTTGTCCACCGTGGGTGCGAACTCGCTGAATAGTCGTCACATTCGCAAGAAGCCCGTTGCCCGAATGGCTTACGGCCTTCACCAGAAGCCAGGGAATCGAGCCGGGATCCAGCGCGTCCACTTTGGCCGCAGCCTTACCCGTGACCTCGCTGCCATCTTTCAACTTCCATGACGGGCCCGCAGAGTGCTGCCCGATGACCTTATCTTTCCGGTCGTGAAGGTCGGCCTCGGGTGCCTTCAGGGTCCAGTGGAACTTGCCGTCAGCAGCGGCTTGGCAGGTATAAATCTGCGATCCCGTACCGTGCGCGTAGAGGACAACTTCTTCATTCGCCGCCGCCAGAATGCTGTCGGGCACGTCGGGTGGTTCTTCCTTCACGGAAGGGGTCGCCGGAGGCTTACCTTGCCCAAGTCCAATGGCGCTCGCTGCGAACAGGAATCCGGCGATCATGGCGGCGTGGAGAAATCTGTGCATGATCGCGATTGTAGCAGCGAACAATCCTACGGTTTCTCCCAATGGGTTGCGTTGAATTGTTTGGGATCGAACGTGCCCGGGTCGAGCTTTGCGTTGGGCAGAATGTCTGTATATTCTTCGCTGAAAACTTTCTTTTCGTCCACATAAACCTCGACACGCGCCGCTACCCAGCCTCCCGCCATTTCGCGGTAGTCTTCGAATCGGATGTCCTGAAATTTGGTTGGGTCACCCTGCGCTGGTTCAAACAACCGCATAAACAGTCCGCGGTTCCTGTCGATCCAGAATTGCTTGGCCTTCAGATCGCCCTTCGCCGCACCGACAACGTACACCGGTTGCCCCTCCCAGGTTTCCTCATGAACTTTTGTAAGATCGTACCCCTCGGCCTTTGCGATCTCGGCAGTGGTCTCCGGAGTTTGCCGATAGACGTCAAAACCCAGTACCAGCAGCATATTCACGAGAGGACGGGTGCCTGCTTCCTTGCCCGCCTTGATGACCGTGAGCGTCCCGTCCACCATCAGGTACCCGTTGCCATCGGCAGGAGTACCGATGTCGATGCGCAACTCGCCCGGCGCGCGCAACGCCTCATGCCAGGTCTCCGCTTTGCTCGTGCCGTCGGCATTGTAGGTGGTGCTCTTCTGGGTGAAGGTCAGGGTTTCGTACCACGTCTTCGAGTAGCGATCGTGCATCGCGCGCAGCACGTCTTCGCCGGTCTTGGCGTCTTCGGCGTGAGCCAGGGTCAAGCTCAAGAGCATCAACAGGGGCAATCGCAGTTTTGTAAAGGTCACAGGTTTCCTCTCCCAAAGCAGGTTCATACCGCCGCCACATGAGATAGACGATAGAGGATCACAAAGGTCAGAATTATTTTACGGCTTCGCCCAGTCTTGCCAGGTCAGACCCTTCACGCGGGAAAACTCAGAGAAGTTAGCGGTCACCAGTGTGAGTTGACGCGCCAGGGCCTGACCGGCGATCAGGTAATCGTACCCGCCGATAGGTTTACCCACGGCTTGCAGTGCGGCACGGATCGATCCTGCTACGCGGGAATCCTCGTTGTCGAAGGGAAGCGCAATTACAGAACTGGACAGCAGCGCTTCGAGGCGCTGAGTATTCGCTTCGATGCGTGCGCTCTTTGCAATTCCATACCAAAGCTCAAAGGCGACGATTGAGGAGATGTAGACTCCGGAGCCTGCTCGAACCACCTTCTCAAACCGGCTTCGAACGATGGCCGGAGTCCCGTTCATTAGTGCAATGCAGGCGTTCGTGTCGAGCAGGTAGCTCACTTAAGAGCCGGACGCTTCGTCGCTGGAGGCTGTGGGAAGCGGGATGGGAACGGCTCGGGATTCAAGTCATTCAATTCATCCAGCTTACGGAATAGCTCTTTCGGATCTTGAATGATCGGTTCGAGAAGCACGCCTTGGCCAACGCGGCGGATGCGCACCCGGTCGCCCTCGAAGCGAAACTCCCGCGGCAGCCGTACCGCCTGACTGCGGCCGTTCTGGAAAAGCTTGGCGATGTTCGTCTTTGATGGTTCGGTATGCATGTCAAAAATAGTATATACCAATAATATATACCTTACAACGAGGCATGGGGTAGGCGCAATTTTGCGATGTTCATCAATTTCCTGCTTCCCAGTTCTAAGTCCACATTCTTAATCCAAAGTGAGTTCATACACTGTGCCGTCGCCGTAGAGCCCACCGTAGTATGTGGTGCCGTATAGATTCCCGTCGGGGCCGAAGACGACGCCACCCTGCGGGG
Organism: uncultured Acidobacteriaceae bacterium; assembly: GCA_963715875.1. GTDB lineage: Bacteria > Acidobacteriota > Terriglobia > Terriglobales > Acidobacteriaceae > Sulfotelmatobacter. Next base: position 1,718,549 of record OY970281.1, read on the forward strand.
TATTCCCATCGACGCCGTCGTTCGCGAAGTTGTGCAGGATGGTTTCGGTCCAGCTTCCGCCTGATCCGGGGGACAACTTGTACACCACGCCGAGGCCGGCGCTTCCGCCGTAGTAGGTTGTGCCGTAGATATTGCCGGCCGAGTCAAACACGGGTGCGGAAAAAGCCGGCACGGCACCATCGCTACCGCTGCCGAAGTTATGCAGGGTCTGCAGCCCCCAAGCGCCGGAGGCAGTCTTCTTCAGTCTGAAGACAGTCCCTCCCCCATAAGTGCCGCCGTTGAAAGTGGCGCCATACACGTTGCCGCTCGCATCCAGTGTCAGGCAACAAGTCTGGCTCCCACTCGGAAAGGCGTACATCACACTGGGCGTCCATCCGCCTGCAGAGGGCGTGAGTTGGTAGACCACGCCACCCTGGTGCGCGCCGCCGTACAGTGTCGCTACATAAAGACTGCCCGATGGGGCTACGATGGTCCAAATGGGCTCAACCCCGTAAGCGGGATCGCCGCTGACATAGGGTAAGCTTTCTGTCCACCCCCCGGTCCCGGTGGGAGTAAGCTCGAAGACCGCGCCTGATTGTGGCTGAGTCGGGCCGACTTGGGTGGTCCCGTACAAATTGCCGGATGAATCGAATGCGACGTTGCCCCAGGGCCCCTTCGCATCTCTGCGTTGGAAATCGTAGAGGATATCTTGCGCCCATCCGCCTGCTCCGGGCGACAACTCGTAAACGCCTCCATCGAATCGACCGACGAAAATGCCAGTGGTGAAAATGCTTCCACCATGGAAGACGAGGGGGCTTTCGCCGCGCCCTGCTACATCCAGAATAATCACGGGTGCTGACCAGGTGCCGCCGGCTGCCGGCGACATCTCAAAAATCGTTCCTGAACCGTCGCCGCCCCCGTACCCGGTCACTCCGTACAGGTTGCCCGAGCTATCGAAGACAACGCCCTCCGCTACGGAATAGCCGACGGCATCGGGCTGAAGGTTGACTAGAATCGTTTCTGTTTGCGCGAAGGCGGGATGCCCTGCAATAAGGACCGCGAAAAACCCGATGGCTATTGCAGCAGCGGTGCTGCCGGAAATTTTTCCGAAGAAGATTCTGTGATCGGTGAAACTCATGAGGGTTCTCCTTTTGGATGCATTGAGGAGCGCGACTTGATAACCAATGGTTAGTCGACGTGAGAGATGCTCTCACCAGGGGAGGAGGCAAACTATAGTGAGGTGAGATTTCCGTGTCAAGAAGAATGGTGTGAGGGTAGTCTGCATTTGCGGCTTGCTGGGCCCTCGGCCCCAGCTGTCCGGCTGCAGGGCGAAATAACTACACCGAGGCGGTGTTCTTCCTTGATGGAGGTTAACGGGACAAGTCAGGCCGCTATCGCCGCAAGAGTGCCGATAGCGGCCGTGTCAGTGATACAAAGCTCTAGTTCCTCAGCGTCTTTCCCGTCTTCAGCGTGTACTGAATCCTTTCCTGCGTCTTCTTCTCGCCGCACAGCGATTTGAAGCCTTCTCGCTCCAGATCGAGGATGTACTGCTCGCTCACCGGCGTGCCCGGAGTGACATTGCCGCCGCAAAGCACCTCGGCGATCTTGCCGCCAAGTTTGACTTCGTAATCGGTAACGTAGTCTCCCTGCCGCATCATGTGAATGCCCATCTTCATTGTGGCTAACAGACCTTCGCCGGGCGCTGGAATATCCTTGCGCGGCAACGGTGGTTCGTATCCCGCGCGCACCAGTTCGAGCGCGCGAGTTTTGGCGTCAGAGAGCACGCGCTCGCGGTTCATGCTGATGCGGTCGCTATCGTTGAGGAAGCCCAGGCCGCGGGCTTCGTGCGCCGAGGTCGCCACCTTGGCGGTAGCAATGGTTTCAAACGCGCGCTTCATGGCCTCCAGCATCTCGATGGACCCTGCGAGCGCCTCGCCGGAGCCTTTGCCGCCCCGCGCAGCCACCGCGCCGTCGACAGCACGCAGCAGCATTTCTTTGCAGCCTCCACCGCCGGGGAGCAATCCCACGCCCACTTCGACCAGTCCGGTGTAAAGCTCGGCATGCGGCTGGCGCGCGGCGGCGTGCAGCGAGATTTCCGTGCCGCCGCCCAGACACAATCCGAAGGGCGCAGATACCACCGGCTTGGCTGAGAACTTGATGGCCTGCGTCATGCCTTGGAACTGGCGAATGGCGAGATCCACGTCGTCCCATTCTTCCTCTTGCACGCTCATCAGCAACAGCATGAGGTTCGCGCCCACGGAAAAATTCGCCGCGTCGTTGGTAATGACGAACGCGTCGAAGTTGTCGCCCGGGCCGCCGGGTTTGAGAGTTTGCAGAATGAGGCTGATGATGTCGGCGCCCAGCGAGTTCATCTTGCTGTGGAACTCGATGCAGCCCACGCCGTCGCCCAAATCAACCACCGAGGCGCCGGAGTTCTTCTTCACCACGCCGTTGGATTTCTTGGCTACAGTCACCGACCAAACTCCGGACGGAACCTGCACGGGCTCCCAATCCTCGACTCCCATCTCCCAGTATTTGCGTCCGGCGGGTGATTTCGGATCGTCGCTGTACCAAGTCTTTCGCCCCGCGGCGAGAAGCCGCTCGACATTCGCTGCCACCGGCTTGCCTTCTTTTTTCATGCGCGCGACGGTGGCTTCAACGCCGGCCGCGTCCCACAGTTCGAAGGGCCCAAGCTCCCAGTTGAAGCCGAGGCGCATGGCGCGATCGATTTCAACGATGGAGTCGGATATTTCCGGCACGCGGTTGGCCGCGTAGTTCCAAAGATCAGATAACGCCGCCCACAAGAACTCTCCAGCCTTGTCGCCTTTCTGCGGACCGCTGCCTTCCAACCCGAGCAACGTGCGCAGGCGCGCTCCGGTGTCTTCGATGTTCTTCGCCATGTCGAGCGCGGCGAATTTTGGTTTCTGTCGCGGATGGTATTCCAGCGTCTTCCAATCGAGCGCCAGACGCTCGTCTTCCTTGCCATCTTTGCCTTTTGCTTTTTTGTAGAAGCCGCCTTTGGTCTTGTCGCCCAGCCATTTGTGCTGCAGCATCTGCGTATAAAAACCGGGCAGGCGCAAGTCGCTGCGTTCGTCGTGCACGTTCGCGGTCATGTTCCCCACGACGTGCCCTAAAATATCTAACCCGACCAGATCGATGGTGCGGAAGGTCGCTGACTTCGGCCAGCCGACGGCCTGTCCGGTGAGCGCGTCGACTTCTTCAATGGTCAGGCCCATCTCCTGCATCAAGCGAATGACATTCAGCACAGAGAACGTGCCGATGCGGTTGCCAATGAAATTTGGCGTGTCTTTGGCGATGACGACTCCCTTGCCCAGACGTACGTCGCAGAAGTGTGCGACCGCCTCGATGGCCGCCTTATCGGCTTCAGGCGTGGGAATAATTTCCAGCAGCCGCATGTAGCGGGGCGGATTGAAAAAGTGCGTGCCGAACCAAGCCCAGCGGAAATCGTCGGAGAAGCCTTTCGCAATCTCGCCGACCGGCAAGCCGCTGGTGTTGGTGGTCACGATGGTTCCAGGTTTGCGGATGGCTTCGACTTTACGCAGCAGTTGCCGCTTGATCTCGAGATTTTCCACCACGGCCTCGATGATCCAGTCGACCTCGGCCAGCTTCTTCAAGTCGTCGTCAAAATTTCCCACCGTGACCAGGCGCGCAAGGGAAGCGTCCATAAAGGCCGCAGGTTTCGATTTTTTAGCTGCGTCGAGACCGGCAGCGGCAATTTTATTTCGCGCTGGGCCATCTGCATCGGGAGGAACTATGTCGAACAGGTAACTGGGAACGCCGGCATTGGCAAAATGCGCGGCGATGCGTGCGCCCATGGTTCCGGCGCCGAGAATAGCAACTTTATTAATTCGCTTCATGGGTCTGACCTCGAAAATTAAAAATTCAGAAAATCAAAAATCAGAAATCACAGATCAAAAGTTTCACGCTCTAAGGCAGTTTATCCACCGCCCAATCGTTGTTGCCGGCATTCACCACGACAACCGTGCAGAAACGACGGTGAAGGTGGAGATTGTTTGTAGAACCGTTGAAGAGGACGACGGGAAACTCGTAGCGCCCTCGCTTCAGCAATTTGCCGCGGTTGATTTCATAGCCGGAAGAGCCGGAGTCGGAAAAGAATTTCTCGATCGCATCCGTTGTGGCGGCTTCCTTGGCATGAGTCGTGAGCAGCACCATGCCGTTTTCCACGTCGCCTGCCTGCCATGCGTGCAGAAAGTGATCGGCGGCCGCGAGTGCGCGTACATAGCCTGAGTCGGGCGCGGCCGGTTTCCTGGCTGCCAAGGCCGAAGGCGACAGGGTAAAACACGCCAGCAGCAACAGCCAGGCCGTCAAGGGTCGAGCGAGACGGGGAGTTTCACAAGGTGGCACACACTATTATGCGCGTTGGAGGGCGCAGATGAAACACCGCTTTAGCTTTTGCCATCGAGCTCGGGATGTGCCCTCACATACTCCATCGCCCGCTGCGCCATTTGTTTCTCACCTGTATAGGAAAGCAGCGCGGATGCGTCTTCCAGCCGTACCCAGCGGGCGCGTGCCACCTCAATCCGCATTTCAGGAGTGACGTCATTGATGCGTCCGGAGCGGTAGCGCATCAGATAAAAGCTCACAATTTTGAAAACGCGCTGTCCATCGCCCCAGGCACGCGTGTAGACGTATTTGATATCGGCGAGCTTCGTAACCAGATCGGCCTTCACTCCGGTTTCTTCCCAGACTTCCCGCAGCGCGGTTTCCAGCGGCTTTTCGCCGGGATCCACCAGGCCTTTGGGAAGAGCCAGCACCGGCTCTGTTTTTTTGCGGGCTGGCTTGGATTCGCCACCTGCCGCGGCCGTCGCCGGATCACCCGGGGGTTCGATCGCCGCCATCCACCATGCTCCCCCGCGCCTCCGGATCACCACTCCGCCCGCTGATATCTCCCGAACCATATAGAGGGGAAGGTAGCAGGATTCAGCGGCGGAGTTCCAGTTCGATCATTGGCGGGCGATGGTGCAATTTGGAAAGAGATTTGTATCAGGTCATCGCTTCAGCGGTGCCGTCAACGGCGACAATTCTGATACGGCTTCAGCCGCTGCGGTTTGCCCGTCACGGCACAGCGGCTAAAGCCTGCACACGCAATTGGTTCCTGGTGGCATGCCTGAAGGCATGCCCTGATACGAGTCTCGCCCCAAACGCATCACTACCCTCTGCCGGGATTGCCGCTAGATCGAAAAGAAAAAATCGAAACGCCCTGATCCCCGCCGCAGCAAGGCCATTCGGGTCTGCGGTATAGTGTCTGACACAAGGTTCAGTTTCTTCAAACCGCAAAATTCAAGGAGCAATGTCCAAATGCATCGACCTGCGAAATTGGCCTGCCTGGGATTTTTTTGTGGAAGCTTGATGGCGGGAATCGCCATGGCACAGGCCCGGACGCCGGATGCCGCGGCTATCGCGCGCCGCAACACCACCGAACAGGAACTCGAGTCCATCGCCATCATCGAACGCAAAGTAATGGTTCCAATGCGCGACGGCAAGCGCATGCAGGCCGATGTCTACCGGCCCAAAGACGAGTCGAAAAAATATCCCATCATTTTCGTCCGCACTCCCTACAACTTCAATTACTGGGATATTGAACTGGGCGCGCCGCGCGACATGACCTACGTCCTCGACGCGGTGAAGCATGGTTATGCCCTTGTTGAAATGAACGAACGCGGCCGTTATTTTTCCGAAGGCGACTACGACATTCTCGGCCAGCCGCTCACCGACTCCGACGATGAACTCGACTGGATGTACAGCTTGTCGTGGTCGGCCGGCAAGGTAGGCCTTGTCGGCTGCTCGTCCACTGCGGAGTGGCAGTTGAATGTGGCCTCGCGCGGCAACAAGGCTCTGACCACGATTGTCCCGGAGAGTTTCGGCGCGGGCGTGGGACGCGTCGGTCCGTACTACGAGCAGGGAAACTTCTATCGCGGCGGGGCCGTGCAAATGCTTATGGAGTCGTGGCTCTACGACTCCGGGCTGTTGACCAATGACGGCAAGCCCAACTTTCCGCCGACGATGAGCCGCGAAGCCCTGGCCACGGCCGCGAAATCCTACGATCTCTCCGCGCATCCGCCCGCGGTGGATTGGGGCAAAGCGCTCTGGCACCTGCCGGAAAAAGACATCATGTCCGCAGTCGGAGCGCAGCACGGCATCTTCGCCGAAACCACGCCCTCCGGCCTGCCCGGCTTGATCACGCGAACGCCCAACGATCCCGCCTGGTACAAGGGCGGCCTCTGGCACGACAACATGCGGATCAACGTTCCCGGCCTCTGGATGATGACCTGGTATGACGTAAGCACGGGGCCAAATCTCGCCACCTATAACCACGTCCGCAGCACAGCCAGCCCCGAAGTGGCCAATGAACAGTACGCCATTATTGCGCCTGTGCTTCATTGCAGCTACAAGCGCGCCTCGGAACACACCATGGTCGGTGAGCGCGATATGGGCGACGCCCGTCTGGACTACGACGCGATTACCTACGGCTGGTTCGATCGCTTCCTCAAAGGCGAAGATAACGGGACTCTGGCCAAGACGCCGAAGGTCCGCTACTACACCATGGGGAGCAACAAGTGGCAGAGTTCCGACACTTGGCCGCCCGCGGAGGCAAAGCCAGTCACGTTTTATCTGACCAGCAACGGCCATGCGAACTCGCTCAACGGAGACGGAGCTTTGGCGACAGCTCCGCAGCCAAAGGATGCCGCCGACCACTTCGTCTACGATCCTATGAATCCAGTGCCCACGCGTGGCGGAGGGTTTTGCTGCATGGGTTCCGACTATAAGCCTGGAGCCATTGACCAGCGTCAACTGGAAGCGCGCGAGGACATCCTCGTCTACAGCACCGGCCCTCTGAAAGATGGCATCGAGGTGACGGGTCCGGTCGAAGTGACTCTCTACGTTTCCAGCGACGCGAAGGACACCGACTTCACTGTGAAACTGATCGAAGTCCTGCCTGACGGCACCGCCTATAACATCGATGAAAATATTCAGCGCGTTCGATACCGTGACGGCTATGACAAAGCGGTGTGGATGGAGAAAGACAAAGTGTACAAAGTCACATTCCAGCCCATGCAAACCAGCACATACTTTGCCGCGGGACACGAATTGCGTATTGAAGTAAGCAGCAGCAACTTCCCGCGCTTCGATCGTAACCTGAACACGGGCGGCAACAACTACGACGAAGCGACGGGAGTAGTAGCGCATAACCAGGTGCATCACTCGGCGCAATATCCTTCGACCATTACGCTGAGCGTGATGAAAAAATGAGAGCATGACGGCCGGATTTTGGAGGGCGTTATTGCAGCGTCCGTGGAAAGGACGGCCCTCATAGGGACAGCGTCCGTGGAAGAGCAGCCCTTTTAGCGACAGCGTTCCGTGGAAGAGCGGCCCTTTTAGGGCCGCGTAAGTCCTGTCTAGGATCAGCCGGGTTTCAGCCCCGGTGGTCGCATTTTCCGGCTTTCCGCACGCCTTATCGGGCATGTCCTGTAACCTATTGCAGCGAATGGAGCAGTCTTCATTTTTCAGACCACTCGATCGAGCCGCTGGTAACCCCTGCAGTAACCGCAGTAAAGCCCGCAGTAACTGCATGTAGCACCAAAGTGGTCTGCCCATTTCTGAGGAAAATGGCATCCTAAGAGACAAGTAATTTGTGGGAAGAACGTGGGGTTCCGGTGAGAAGTTTTGACAGGATTATTCGATCGGTACAGGCCTTTGGACGGGAGCTTTCTCGAAAGGGCGCCGGGGCTGAACCCCGTTATCCCGCGATCGGCCTTGCGCTTGGCGGCGGCTTTGCCCGCGGCATGGCCCATGTCGGAGTCCTGAGAGTTCTCGAAGAAGAGGGCATTCCGATCCGCGTTGTAGCCGGCACTAGCGTGGGTGCGCTGATCGGCGCCGCGTATTGCAGTGGCGTTTCCGCGGAAGAACTGGAAAAAGTCGCTCACTCTTGCCGCTTCACCACTTTTGCCCGCTGGACAGTTTCACGTTACGGCTTCGCCTCGAACGACCGCATGGTGTCGTTTCTGGAGCGCACGTTGAAGGTGAAAACTTTCGAGGAGTTGCGCATTCCTCTCGGCGTCACGGCAACCGATTTCAACAGCGGCGAGGGCGTCGTCTTTCATTCCGGATCGATCATCGATCCAGTGCGCGCCAGTTGCGCCTATCCCGGAATGTTTTTGCCGGTTGAAATTCGTGGACGCTATCTGGTCGATGGCATGCTTTCGCACCCCGTGCCCACTCAACCGCTACGCGAGATGGGCGCCGAGCGGGTGCTGGCGGTGCATTTGCGCGGGCAGTGGTCGAAGAACGGGGCGCCGCGTCATCTGTTCGATGTGATTGGACAGTCATTCGCCATCGCCCAGGATCGCATGAGCCACATCTGGAAACGCGCTGCGGATGTTTTGGTCGAGCCCGATGTCGCCGGTTTTGCCTACGACGACTTCAAACGCGCCGGCGAACTAATTCGCTCGGGGGAAGTCGCCATGCGGCAAGCGATGCCGGAAGTGCGTAAGTGGCTGGAGGCGCCGGCGCCAGCGATAGTTCCGGCCAAGGCACGTCCGGTGGTAGCGCAGCCTGCGCCCATGGCCGCGGACTGAAATTGAATGTGGGGACAGCCCCTCGGCTGTCTGTCGAGCGAAACTCGACCATGGCGTCTAATTCTTCTCTGAAATCCGGCTTTCAACGCCCTCGAAATCGAACGAGCGTCCATGTCTTGACAAAAGGCGTACACCAATGTGATAATTATGTCTAGTCAGACTAGTCATAAGTGAGGAGGAATGCCTCATGCCAAAATCCGTGAAGGAAGTCGATCGTGCAACCCCACCCATCCTCCCAACCGTTAGCCTGAAGGCTGCGGGTGACTCCTGGCAGATTCAAAGTGCCAAAGCCCGCTTCAGCGAGGTCTTCCGAAAAGCGCGCACCGAAGGTCCGCAGCTCATTACCCGGCAAGGCAAAGAAGGAGTGGTGATGGTTGCCGAGGAGCAATTCGATCGGCTCGTGGGGAAATCGCGCCAGCCGAAGAATATCGTGGACTTTTTCCGGCAGTCGCCGCTGGTGGGCCTGGAACTTGATCTGAAACGCGACCGCAGCCCGGCACGGCACATCGACCTTCGAGATGACGACCTATGAGTGGTTTCTTGCTGGATACGAATTGCATCTCCGAACTGATGCGCCGCCAGCCGGAGCCTCGCGTCATGGATTGGATGAGGGCAGCGGACGAGAGTCTGCTCTACCTAAGCGTTCTGACGCTGGGCGAGATTCGGAAGGGAGCGGCCATTCTTCCTCAGGGCAAGCGCCGGACTTACTTGGAGAGATGGCTGGAATTAGATCTGCAAGTTCGATTTTCTGGGAGAATTCTGGCGATCGATAATGCAATCGCTGATCGATGGGGATGGCTGACCGCCGAGGCCGAGCGTAAGGGTAGGCCTTTGACGGCTATCGACGGTTTGCTGGCAGCGACAGCGCTTCACCACAATCTTACCGTCGTCTCCCGTAACATCAGCGACTTCGTCGCTACGCACGTGCCAATACTGAATCCCTGGGAAGCCCAAGATTAGGTTGGTGGGCAATGTTGGCGCGACTCCGATCCGAGATGGCGAGATTGACCTTCGCGACGAATAGGGCTACGCCACTAGCTTCTCCGCCTCCTCGCAAATCCTCTTCCACGCCTTCTCCACATGCCGGGCTTGCGTGTTGGTCTGTCCTACGCACAGCCGCAGCGTTAGCTTCCTGTTCAGTTTGGTGTGGGTGAGAAATAAATCTCCGCTCTGATTCAGGCGATCCATGATGGCCTGATTCACCGCGTCGCCATCTTTGTGGCGGAAGCAGACTAGATTCAGCGGCGCGGGCGCGGCCAATTCGAAGCGCCCGTCGTCGCGCACCCATCCGGCGAATTGCTGCGCGAGCTGTACATGCTGGCGAATGTGGTGCTGCAATCCTTCGATTCCGTAATGTCGGATCACGAACCACAGCTTGAGCGAGCGGAAACGCCGCCCCAGTTGAATGTGCCAATCGCGATAGTCAATCACCGCTCCCGATTCCGTCGCCTGATTGCGCAAATATTCGGGTAAGATGCTCAGCGTCTGAATCAGAGCCTTGCGGTCGGCGACCCAGAAGCAGTTGCAGTCGAAGTTGGTGAACATCCATTTATGCGGATTGAAGTTGTAGCTGTCGGCGAGTTCCACTCCGTTCTGCAGGTGGCGAAATTCCGGGCAAAGCGCCGCCGTGCCTGACATGGCCGCATCCACATGCAGCCAGAGATTGTGCTGGCGGGCGACTTCGCGCGATCTCGGAGATCGGATCCATGGCGTTCGACGACGTCGTGCCCACCGTGGCGCAAACCAAGCAGGGAAGCAGGCCTGCTTTTTTGTCGGCTTGCACTTGTCGAGCCAGGGCCTCGGGACGCATGGCGAAGTTTTCATCCACTTCGATCAGGCGCAAATTGGAAACGCCAATGCCCGCGATCATCGCTGCCTTCTGCAACGAGGAATGAGTTTGCGTTGACGCGTAGGCGACCACGCGCCCGTCACAGCCTTTCTGATTGCTGGTATAGTTCGTGGCCCGTTCGCGCGCGGCCAGCAGCGCGCACAGTGCGGCACTCGATGCAGTATCTTGAATCACCCCTCCGCCAGTGCTCGACGACAGGAATTTCTCCGGCAATCCGAGCATCGGCACCAGCCAGTCGAGCACATGGGTCTCGAGTTCCGTGCAGGCCGGACTGGTGGACCAGAGCATGCCCTGAACGCCCAGTCCGGAAGAGAGCAGATCGCCCAGGATTCCCGGGCCCGAGGCGTTGCAGGGGAAGTAGGCGAAGAAATTCGGCGACTGCCAGTGCGTGACTCCCGGCAGAATCAGCTTCTCCACATCTTTCAGCAAGGCCTCAAACGGTTCGCCGTGGGCCGGCGGATGCGCGGGCAGCGATGCCCGAATCTCCCCCGGTTTCACCTGCGAAAGCACCGGGAACGATTCGATGCGGGAGTGGTAGTCGGCGATCCAGTCGACTACGGCGTGGCCGTGGCGGCGGAATTCGTCGGGCGTCATGTGGAAGGATTTTTCGTCTGGCACTTTTGTTGCCTCAAAGAATGGAACGGCGCGGAGAAAATGTGATCAGGACAGTCGTCCAAAATACAGCCGCGTTATGTACTCGATCGCAACCCGCCCCTCGACGGAGCACGCATCGAAAATGCGCCGCAACTCGCGCAGCATGGGCGCATGTTGCGGATGCTCCGGCCCCGGTGCGTAGGAAGACGACAGCAAACGGCCCTCGACGCCGGCGTAGTCAAACTCCTGGCGCAACGCAAAGGTCCGCTCCCGATAGGGCGCGGGATCGAAGAACTCATTCACCGCGGCAGTCGTGCGTTCATGACGAACATCTTCGTAGTCGGTCCCATAGGTCAGCAGCAATAGCTCGTATTCGCGCAGAAACCTGGTCGAATCCACGAGACGCTCGTTCCACAAAAGCACCAGCCAGCCCGCAGGCTTCAGGATGCGAACGAATTCGCGTCGGGATCGCTGGCGATCAAACCAGTGCCCAGCCTGCGCGGCGGTGACGAAGTCCACGCTATGATCCGCCAAAGTGGTCGCCTCGGCCGATCCGGCAACGCTGCTGAAATTCGGAAACTGCGCCAGGATTCGTTCGCCAGCCTCGCGCATCCCGGCATTCGGCTCGACGCCGAAAACATGGTTGCCATTTTCCAGCAACAGGCGGGTCCAAAGGCCGGTTCCGCTGGCAATGTCGGCGATGGTGTGGCTGGGCGTGAGGCCGCAATCGGTCTGCAGTTGCCCGACCACCTCCGGCGGATACCCCGGCCGGTAGCGCACATAATTTTCTACTCGATCGGAAAAACGGCTGGTGGCATTGGAGGCCGGCATAAGCTTCAAGGGTGGCAAGTTTTTTCATCTTGCCAGAATGCTATTTTAATTGCACGATAGTGATATTGTCCCTCCCCCTTAAACAATAACTGACACAAGTCTTCCTCCAGCGCAAAAGTGCGCTACCATTTCAACCAAGTTACGAGGACGTGTACGGCATGAGAGTTGTCATCAAAGTGGGCACCAGCCTGATCGCCCCCGGCGGTCAGATTGACGCGAATCTGCTGCGCGCCATGGTCAACCAGTTCGATCTCAGCAACAACGAATACCTGATCGTCACCTCTGGTGCGATCGCGGCGGGCATGTCAGGACTGGGATTGAAGCAACGGCCGAAAGGCGTAGAAGGGATGCAGGCCTGCGCGGCCGTGGGCCAAAGCAAACTCATGCATACCTACGAGCGCCTCTTCTTTGGCAAGAAGGTGGTCGCGCAATTGCTGCTTTCGAGCGATGACTTTACTTCGCCCGTCCGCTACCGAAACCTGCAGAATGCGCTGGTGGAATTGCTTTCGCTCGGAGTTGTCCCCATCGTGAATGAAAACGACAGCGTCTCGGTACGCGAGTTAGTGGGTGCTTTCGGGGACAACGACGAACTCAGTTCGCTGCTGGCGACCGCCGTAAAGGCTGACTGGCTGCTGCTGCTGACCGACGTCAACGGTTTCTACATGCCGAATGGAAAAAAGAAGCCGAAACTGGTGCGCGTGGTGCGGAAACTGACGCCCGCGCTGGAAGCGCAATGCAACGGCAAGAGCACGCTGGGGCGCGGCGGCATGATTTCCAAGTTGCGCGCCGCCAAGTTGGCGAGCGAAGGCGGAGTGCATGTGGCCATTGTGAATGGCCGCCATCCCCAGGGAATCAAACTCGCGATGGAACGCAAGGTCGGGACATATTTTCCTCCGCCGCATGGAGGCAACTGATGCCGACCGCACTCGCTAATTTTTCCACCCAGGAAAAATTGCTGCGCGCGCGCGAAGCTGCGGCCAGGCTTGCGTTGCTCTCGACCACCCAGAAGAATGCCTTGCTGTTGGCGATCGCCGATGCGATTGAGGCGAATGCCGAGTCGATTCTGGCGGCGAACCGCGAAGACGTGGTGAGTTCTGGCCTCGAAGGCGCGATGCGCGACCGCTTGCTGCTGACTTCCGCGCGGATCGAAGAAATGGCCGCTGGTGTGCGCGAAGTCGCCGCTCTCGCCGATCCCATTGGAGAGACTCTGGCGGAGTGGACGCGGCCCAACGGCTTGCACATCCGCAAAGTGCGTGTGCCCATGGGTGTGGTCGGAATCATTTATGAGTCGCGACCGAACGTTACCGTCGATACGGCGGTGCTCGCGCTGAAAACCGGCAACGCCATCGTGTTGCGCGGCGGCAAAGAAGCGGCGCGCAGCAACCAGCGCCTCGTGGAAATTCTTGCAGCCGTGCCCGGAGTGCCGGATGGAGCCATCGAGTTGCTCGATTCGAGCACGCGGCAGTCGGTTCAGGAACTCATCAAGGCGCGCGGCCTGGTTGATGTGATCATTCCCCGCGGCGGGGCGGGTCTGATCGCCTTCGTGACCGAGAATTCGTCCGTGCCGGTCATCGAGACCGGGGCAGGGAACTGCCACATCTTCGTTGACGAATCGGCCGATTTCGAGATGGCCGACCGGATCGTGATCAATGCCAAGACGCAGCGGCCTTCGGTGTGCAACGCCGCCGAGAAGTTACTGGTGCATGAACGAGTCGCGGCAGAATACGTGCCGCGAATCGTGAAGAAACTGATTGCAGCGGGCGTCGAGGTTCGCGGCGACGAAAAGTCTCGCAAACTGACGGAGGGGGCGAAAGTTAGCGCTGCCTCCGAGCAGGATTGGGGCGAAGAATACTTGCGGCTGTGCATGGCGGTGGGCGTGGTCGCGAATGTCGACGACGCCATCGCTCACATCAATCGCTATTCCACCAAGCACTCAGAGTCCATTGTGACGCGAGAAGAAGCGAACGCCCGCAAGTTCCTGCAAAGCGTGGATTCCGCCGCGGTCTACTGGAATGCTTCCACCCGTTTCACCGATGGCAGCGAGTTCGGCTTCGGCGCCGAGATGGGCATCAGCACGCAGAAACTGCACTGCCGCGGGCCTTTCGCGCTCGCCGAGCTTACTTCGTCGAAGTATCAGATTGTGGGGACCGGGCAGGTACGATGAACAGTCACCGCCAGACCGGAACCCGCATCACTTCGAAGTGATGATCGTAAGTCCACACTGTCAGCCCGGTGCGCAAGGCCAATACGGCGAGCGTTGCATCAAAAAGCGTGATGGGCTGATCCGCGAAATCCGCAAGTCTTACTGAAGCCTGACGATAGTCTTCAGGAGTTGGGTTGATCAGGGTTGCAGCGGCCATCTCCTCGAGCCATCGCAGCGCAACCCTTCGGCGGATCTTCCGAAGAACCAGAGAATGGACTTCGAGCAGCGTAGAGAAAGAAACCACAACGTTGCAATGGTCGTGCGACAGTCTCTGCAACTCTTCTAACGCTTGTTGATGGTACAGATCGCTCGGATCGACCGCCGCGTAGAGGGGGCCCGCGTCCGCCAACACAGCATTCCTCACTCTTCTCCCTCGGCGAAGTATTTGTCGTGATTCACGCTCACGTCCGTTAGCCCGCTACCGTGCGGGGCGGGCGTAAGCTTCAGTGGCCGGAAAGGTCGAGGAAATCCTCGCTCCCGCAGGTACTGCCGCAGTGCTGCCTGCATCAGTGTTGTGAGTGCCGGTGGAGCATCTTGAGCGCGAAGATATTCGTCGACGTCAACGGCAAGGTCATCTGGCAGAGTAATCGTAGCTCGCCTCATGATGACGATTATATCACCAACTGGTGAACATGGTGAAGTTGGTGCAATCAGCGAACAAAATACGAATTCACTTCGCGTATAACGGTACAACGCGCGCTGTGCTACCTTACTACCTTCTCTTACGGAGCCTCATGAGAGTCTTCTCCACAGCTACTTTCTTCTGCGCCATCCTGCTCGCCGCATCCTCTCCGATGGAAATCCGTGCAACTCCCCCATCGAGTACATCCATCTTCGGCTTCCGCGACTCCGCTGCCGAGAATGTCACCGAAGCCCGTTTTCTAGCCGTCCCGGATCCCAAACTTGCGGAAGAGCATTTGCGCACTCTCACCAAAGCGCCACACATGGCCGGCACTGTCGAAGACAAAGCCACCGCCGACTACGTAGCAGAGAAGTTTCGCGAGGCTGGACTCGACACCGAGATCGTCGAATACAAAGTGTGGATGAATTATCCCTCGGAGATCAGCGTCGATATTACCGCTCCCGCGGGAGTAGAAATGCACGGGCCCACTCGCGAGCACGTCGATGGCGACCCTTATGACGACGATCCCCGCGTAGTGATGCCGTTCAGCGGCATGTCGCCTTCGGGCGATGCCGAGGCCGAAGTGGTTTATGCCAACTACGGCACGCCCGATGATTTCGAGAAACTGGACAAACTGAAGATCGATGTGCGCGGCAAGATCGTGCTGGTCCGTTACGGCCAGAACTTTCGCGGCGTGAAGGAATTTATTGCGCAGGAGCGCGGCGCGGCGGGAGTCATTATTTATTCCGATCCCTTCGACGATGGCTGGCGGCGCGGCGATAAATATCCCGATGGCCCCTGGCGGCCCGATACCGGTGTCCAGCGCGGGTCTGTGGGCTACATGTTCGAATATCCCGGCGACCCGACGACGCCGGGCTTTCCGTCGTTGACTTCGCTGCCCGATAACAAACGCGTGGCTCCCGAGAAATCCATGCAGATGCCGCGGATTCCGGTGACGCCGCTTTCCTATCACGATGCCTCGCCCATCCTGCAACATCTGGGCGGCCCCGATTCGCCGCGAGAATGGCAGGGCGCTCTGCCATTTACTTACCACGTCGGGCCCGGGCCGGTGCGGGTCAAAATGCATCTCAAGCAGGATTATCAGTACCGCATTTTGTGGGATGTGATCGGCCGCGTGCGTGGCAGCGAGTCGCCGGACGAGTGGGTGGTGGCGGGCAACCATCGCGATGCCTGGGTGTATGGCGCGGTCGATCCCAACAGCGGCACGGCCGCGATGCTCGAGACCGTCCACGGCGTCGGCGAGCTGCTGAAGTCTGGCTGGAGACCCCGGCGCACCATGGTGTTTGGCAGCTGGGACGGCGAGGAAGAGGGCCTGATCGGGTCCACGGAGTGGGCCGAGCAACATGAATCCGAACTGGCAAATGCTCCCGCATACTTCAATATGGACGTCGCAGTTTCGGGGCCGAAGTTTGGCGCGTCGGCCGTGCCCAGCCTCAAGCAATTTTTGCGGGATGTGACCAAAGCCGTGCCCAGTCCCAAGGGCGGAACGGTCTATGAGGCGTGGCAAAAGGTGGATCAACCGGGCGCGGCGTTGATGCAGTTTCCCACGGAAGCCATCGGCGATACCCGCCGCGCGCCCGCCGCTTCCGCGAGAAGCGATGTCCCGGTCGGCGATCTCGGAGGCGGATCCGATTACAGCGCCTTCCTGCAGCACTTCGGCGTACCCTCAAGCGATATTGGGTCGAGCGGCCCCTACGGCGTGTATCACTCAGTGTTCGACAATTTTGCCTGGTTCAAGAAATTTGGCGATCCGGATTTTGTTTACGAGCAGCAGATGGCGCGAGTGTTTGGCCTGGAGGCACTACGCATGGCCGACGCGGATGTGCTGCCCTTCGACTACGAGGAGTATGGGAAGGAAGTTGCCGCATACCTGGAGTTAGTGAAGAGACGGGCCGATGGCAAATTCGGGGGGCACGCGCTCGATCTGAGCGCGGTAAGCACGGCCGCGAAGCACTTTCAGGACGCGGGCGCCAGAGCTCTGGCAAAACAGAAAAATCCGCCGCGCAATCCGGCGCGGCTGAACCGGGCCCTGCGCGATGCGGAACGCGCTCTGCTGGTGCCCGAAGGGTTGCCGCACCGTCCGTGGTTTCGCCATGCCATTTATGCTCCGGGGGAATATACGGGGTACGCCGCGGTAGTGATTCCGGGCGTGAATGAAGCTCTGGACAAAGGAGATGCGAGCCGGGCCAAGGAGCAACTGGCCGTGTTGTCGGCGGCGCTGGAGCGGGCGGCGCGGGCGTTGGAGGAATCCCGCTAATCAGTTGACTGGTCGTATCATCGCGGGGAGGTCGAGAGCATGAGTTTATGGCAACTGCGAGAGGCGAAATCGAGGTTCAGTGAGTTCCTCGACGCTGCTCTGACGAAAGGCCCGCAAGTCGTAACCCGCCGCGGGGTTGAGACTGCGGTGCTGGTGCGGATGGACGAGTGGCGGCGCATGCAGAACTCATCTCGTCCCAATATCAAAGAGTTGCTGCTCGGCCCGGGGCCGCGCTTTGACATGGTTTTTCCTAAGCGAACCAGATGGAAGCTCCGACCAGCGATTGATTTCAGTAACCCGTTTAAGTTCCGCTAGCCTCATGAACACCGCCCACGTCCTCGGACAATTCCTGCGCACCCTGCCACATTCGGCGGCGGCGACGTTTCTGGCGCTGTTCCCGATCGTGGACCCCTTCGGCGGCATTCCAATCTTCTTCACCATGACGTCTTCCTGGACCCCTCAGGATCGCCGCAATACGGCCATCAAGACCAGTATTTGGGTGTTTGTCATCCTGGTCACATTCTTGTTCTTTGGCCGCTTTGTGCTGTCCTTCTTCGGCATCTCGCTGCCCGTGCTCAAGATCGCCGGCGGATTGATCGTCGCCAACACGGCTTGGGGGATGGTCACTTCCACTGCCCGCATCACGCCTGCTGAAACGCGGGAAGCAGAGGGCAAGGAAGACATCTCACTGACCCCGCTGGCCATGCCGCTGATGTCCGGTCCCGGCGCCATCGGCGTGGTGATGGGGTTGGCCGCGCATGTGGATAGTGGAGCTTCTTATCTGGGGATGATCATCGGCATCGGAGCCGTCGCGCTCTCGGTGCTGCTCCTGTTCTGGTTTGGAGGGCCGCTGGTTCGCCGCCTCGGGCCCAGCGCGGTTGGGGCCATCAACAAGATTTTCGGCTTTCTGATTCTCGCCATCGCCGTCCAACTGGTGTGGGATGGCGTAGCAGACTTCGGGCGCTGAGTTCGTCTGGCGCAAGCGTGTAGCGCGGGTGTGTGGCGCGGGCACTCTTGCCCGCGACTGCCGCGGTCGAGCGTAACTTCCCCGGAACCGCCCTGCTGCCCCGTGCGTATCAGAACCAGGCGCTCATGCGCCGGAGGTGCTTCCATGGCTGGTCGATCTCTTCCCCGTTGGACTGCGCTCTACAAGACGATCGTGATCTGTCTATTGTTGGCTCCATTCTGCACCGCTTCGGACCGCGGCAAGGACTGGAACTACGAAGAAAGTCGTGACGAAGTTCGCGACTTCGTTGCCGGCGGCATCGTGCATGTGCGGCTTAGTGTGGGCGACCTGCAGATCCGGCGTGGCGACTCCGACAAGATTCGCTTGCACTACACCGTGAAGTCGCGGCGCGAAAGCCATGTGAAAGATGCGCACGTGAATATCGATGTCCATGGACGCGATGCAAATATCGAGTTCCACGCCCCTGATGGCGGCAATACACAATTCGACGTTGAACTCGAAGTGCCGCAGAACACCAACCTCGACGTGCATGAAAAAGTCGGCGACCTCACAGTGGAAAATATCGAGGGCGACAAGGATCTGGAAGTGAGCGTGGGCAACATCCGGGTCACGGTGGGGAACTCGGACTACCACCTGGTGCATGCCAGTACCAGCATCGGAGACGTAAGCGCCGATGTCACCGGCAACAACCGCGCCGAAACCAGCGGCTGGCTGGGCAAGACTCTGAAGTATCACGGCGACGGCAAATACGAACTCCGGGCGCACGTTTCGGTGGGAGATATTTCGCTGGACCAGAAGTAAGCTCGCCACATGCTTCGGGATTGATTTCGAGTGATATACCGTGGTATATATCACGTAGGAGGAGTCCGATGCCGCGTACCGCCAAACTTTTCCTCAATGGCCGCAGTCAGGCCGTTCGACTGCCAGCGGAGTTCCGCTTCGAGGGCAGCGAGGTCTTCATCCGTCAAGACCAGTCCACCGGCGAAGTTGTTCTCTCGAGGCGCCCTGAATCCTGGGATGGCTTCTTCAAACTCCGCCAGGAAGCGAATGTCCCGGAAGAGTTCATGGCTGACCGTGGGGATGAAGCTCCCCAGAAGCGCGAGCTGTTCTGACGGAAATGACTCGCTACCTGCTTGACACCAATATCGCGAGCCACATCATCAAGGGGAACAGCCCGGCGGTGGATCGCCGGTTGGTAAAGGTCGCTATGGCGCAGCTCGCCATATCAGCAGTCACCGAAGGGAAGTTGCGATTTGGAGCAGCGCGGCTGCCGCATGCGGTGCGCTTGCATGCCCTGATCGAGGATTTCTTCCTGCGTGTTGCGATCTTGCCTTGGGACTCCGATGCCGCGCAGCAATACGGCCGTCTTAGAGCCACTCTGGAACGTGAGGACCAGACGATGGGCAACCTCGACGTTATGATTGCGGCGCACGCGCTTGCATTGGGCGCCGTGCTGGTCACTCACGATCATGCGTTTGGGCGTATCAGGAAATTGAGAATTGAAGATTGGACAAAGCACTCGAGGGCGTAAGAAATCCTCTGTCTATCGCCCCTTACCAGACGATTACTTCTCTTTCACTTCCTGCGCCAGTTCGCGAAACTCTTTGGATTGTTTGTGGCTGGCCTTGATCTGTACCTGTGCCAGCTGCCGGGACTTCTCCGTCGTCAGAATCGGAACCAAGCCCTCCAATTCCGTTGCCACGACGCGCGCGTGGTCGGCCTCTTGCAGCATCAAATGTTCAAACTTCCGGATTGCCTCATGATGATCCATAGAACCCTCTTCTGGGAGGATACACCGAAGCTCATCGCGGAGACGACTTAGGCGGAGGAGAACCGTCAGCGCCGGCAATGATGGTCAGCCGAGGGGTCACTGAGCATTCGTAGGATGTTGTTGTGTAGTTTGCTGCCTACGATACACCTATGGCGAAGGTGAAGAAGTTCGAACTTGAGAGTCGCGCTCCGATCCTCGACGAGGAAGATGAGGAAACGCGGGTCGCCATCGACGAAGGCATGCGCGATGCGAAAGCTGGCCGAACCGTGCTCACGCGCGTCCTCGGCCATCTTTTGCGCAACCTTAATCCAGTTCACTGTATTCGACGGATGATTTCGGCGAGATCGTTCATCGCCCTTCGCGTGTAGCGGAGGCGGTAATCCACTTGGGCAATCGTTTGCGGACTTCTTCGGCTGTGACATACCGAAGACCACAGTAATCCGCATTGTCTTTTCGAAAGAGTTTTGGTGGCTGGAATCAGCGGGCAGCGCAATGGAATTCGCTTCCCATCTTCCAGCGACACGCCCTTGCTTCACAGTATGCGAACCCAGCCTACTTGATCGTAACCAGCCTCTCTACCAGCTCCGAGTAATCCTTCTTCTCGATCCCATGTACCTGCTTGTTGTACTCGTCCACCTTCGACGAATAATTCATTGAGCAGAATTTCGGACCGCACATGGAGCAGAAGGCTGCGGCTTTGTACTCTTCCTGTGGCAAGGTCTCGTCGTGCATGCTGCGCGCGGTTTCGGGGTCCAAAGACAACGCAAACTGTTTTTCCCAATCAAACTTGTACCGCGCATAGCTCAACGCGTCGTCGCGGTCGCGGGCGCCGGGACGTCCGCGCGCAATGTCGGCGGCGTGCGCGGAGATCTTGTAGGCGATGATGCCGTCCTTCACGTCTTTCTCGTTCGGCAATCCCAGATGCTCTTTGGGCGTGACGTAGCAGAGCATGGCCGCGCCATACCATCCGATCATGGCCGCGCCGATAGCGCTGGTAATGTGGTCGTAGCCAGGCGCAATATCAGTGACCAGAGGCCCTAAAGTATAAAAAGGGGCCTCATAGCAGAGTTCGATTTCCTTCTCGACCTGCTCCTTGATTTTGTCCATGGAGACATGGCCGGGGCCTTCGATCATCACCTGCACGTCGTGCTGCCATGCGATTTTGGTCAGTTCGCCAAGAGTTTTCAGTTCGGCGAATTGGGCTTCGTCGCTGGCGTCGGCGACGCAGCCGGGGCGCAGTCCGTCGCCGAGTGAAAAGCTGACGTCGTACTTTTTGAAAATCTTGCAGACATCATCGAAGCACTCGTAGAGAAAATTTTGTTTGTGGTTGTAGGCCATCCACTGCGCCAGGATGGCGCCGCCGCGGCTCACGATTCCGGTGATGCGTTTCGAAATCATCGGCAAGTATTGGATCAACACGCCGGCGTGAATTGTCATGTAGTCCACGCCCTGCGCCGCTTGTTCCTCGATCACTTCGAGCATGACCGAAGCATTCAAATCTTCCACGCGCTTCACGCGGGCGATCGCTTCATAAATCGGCACCGTGCCGATGGGCACGGGAGAGTTGCGCAGAATGGCTTCGCGAATTTCGTGAATATTGCCGCCGGTGGAGAGGTCCATCACCGTGTCGGCGCCGTAGTGCACGGCAGTGTGCAGCTTTTTCAGCTCTTCCTTAATTTCCGACGTCACCGCGGAGTTCCCGATGTTGGCGTTGATCTTGCAAAGCGAGGCCACGCCAATCGCCATCGGCTCCAGTTCCGGATGATTGACGTTCGCGGGAATAATCATCCGTCCGCGGGCTACTTCGTCGCGCACCAGTTCGGGCGTTAGCTTTTCTTTGTGGGCGATGTAGCCCATTTCGTCGGTGACGACGCCCTGGCGCGCATAGTGCATCTGGGAAAAGTTGCCGTCGGCATTTTCTTTTTTGCGGCGGGTGAGCCACTCGGCGCGCGGTTGTGGGACGTTGTAACCGTTGTTGCCATTGCCATTTGCGGAAGTCATGATGAGACCAACCTATTCGAAATTCTGTGATTCTCGATTATAACCACGATTAGCGGCTTCCAGTTGCCAGCTCTCAGCCTCGGTCCGACAAAGGACCTGCAGAGTTTTCTTCCGCGAGCCAAACTCTTGTTCCCGGAAGTGCAGACGGCATAGAATCGGCGAGTCCATTCCTAAGAATCGCGTTCAGGAGATTCGCCATGCCCTGGTCCCGTTTGCTGTGTGTTTTGCTGCTCGTTCTCGCGGTCTGCGCCGTTGGCTCTGCCGCACAAACCTCCTCAAGCAATAATTCCGCTGCGGGCTTCAGCATCGACAACATCGACAAGAGCGTCGATCCCTGCGTGGATTTTTACCAGTATGCCTGCGGCAACTGGTTGAAGAAAGCCGAGATTCCCGCCGACCGCCCGCTGTGGGCGAGTTTTACGGAACTGGACGAGCGTAACCTGGGCATCGAGCGCGGCATTCTGGAGAAGGCCGCGGCCGGCGGAGCCAGTCGCGACGGCATCGATCAGCGCATCGGCGATATGTATGGTTCCTGCATGGACGAAAAAGCCGCAAACGAAAAGGGAGTTGCTCCAATCAAGCCTGAACTCGATCGCATCGCCGCGGTGAAAGACAAGGGCGCGCTGATCGACGAACTGGCTCATCTTTACCTCCTGGGAGCGCCGTCGCTGTTCAGCTTCTACTCCAACGCCGACATGCACAACGCCGACATGGTCATCGCTTACATCGACCAGGGTGGGCTTTCGCTGCCCGACCGCGATTACTACATCAAAGACGATCCGCGCATGGCCGACATGCGCAAGACGTTCGTGGAATACGTGACCACGACGATGACGCTGGCGGGCCAGTCCGCGGAACAGGCGGCGGACTCCGCCAAGACCGTGCTGCGCGTTGAGACCGAGCTGGCGCAGGCTGCGATGGATCGCACCATGCGTCGCGACCCAAAGAATCGCGACCATAAGATGACCCGCGAGGAGGCCGTTGCGCTGGGGCCGAACTTCATGCTCAATCGATATTTTGTCGCGGTGGGCGCGCCGAACTTCACCCAGGTGAACGTGACCAATCCTGATTTCTTCCGCAAGGTCAACGAGGTGATCGCATCCGAGCCACTGGATTCGCTCAAAACCTACGTGAGCTGGCATGTTCTGAGGAATGCCTCGCCCTGGCTTTCCCAGCCTTTCGTCGAGGCCAACTTCAAGATGCGCCAGGCGCTGGGCGGCCAGAAACAGATTGAAGACCGGTGGAAGCGGTGTGTGAATCTGGTCAACCGCTCGCTCGGCGAGGCGCTGGGACAACGTTATGTCGATCTCACCTTTGGCGCCGACGGCAAACAGCGCATGCTGAAGATGGTGGCCGTGTTGGAATCGTCGCTCGACGAGGACATCCAAAATCTCTCCTGGATGAGCGAAGAGACCAAGAAGCAGGCCAAAGTGAAGCTGCAGGCCATTCGCAATAAGATTGGCTATCCCGATGTCTACCGCGACTACAGTTCCATCAGCATCAAGCCGGACGACCTGATGGGCAACGTGGCCCGCGCCGATGCTTTCGAGGCGAAGCGCCAGATTGCCAGAATCGACAAGCCGCTCGACCGCAAAGAGTGGACCATGACTCCGCCCACGGTGAACGCATATTACAGTTCGTCGTTCAATGAAATTGTTTTTCCGGCGGGCATTCTGCAGCCACCGTTCTTCGACAAAACGATGGATGACGCCATCAATTTCGGCGGGGCGGGACTGGTGATTGGGCACGAGTTGACGCATGGCTTCGACGATCAGGGGCGCAAGTTCGATCCGCAAGGCAATTTGCGCGACTGGTGGACGGAGCAGGACGGCAAGGAGTTTGAAAAACGCGTGAGTTGTGTGGCCGACGAATACTCAGGTTTTGTCGCGGTCAACGACCTGCACCTGAATGGACGCCTCACGCTCGGCGAGAACACGGCCGACAACGGCGGCGCACGCATTGCGCTGATGGCGCTGGAACACCTGATCGCCGCAGACAAGACCGGCAAAGCCGCGGAGAAGATCGATGGCTACACTCCGGAGCAGCGCTTCTTTCTGGGCTTTGGCCGGGTGTGGTGCGAGAAGCGGCGCCCTGAATTCTTGCGCTCGCAGGTCACCACCAATCCGCATTCGCCGGGAAAATATCGTGTCGACGGCGTGGTGCAGAACATGCCCGAGTTCCAGAAGGCCTGGGGCTGCAAGGCCGGGCAGCCCATGGTTTCGGACAATGCCTGCCACGTCTGGTAGGCGCGGACGCAGGTCTCAAGGAGAAGACAAGCTATGAACTGGGCGCGGTATTCGGTGCGCTTTCTCACGGTCTTGATCGTCGCGTTGGTCTGCGGCCTGTCTGCCTCAGCGCAGGATTCCATACCGATACCGGGACCAGGACCGCAGATGGTCGAGGTGCAGCGCCCGATTGTCACGGGAACCGATCCCAGACCACAGGACGCTGCCAAGGCGATTCTTGCTGCCTTCGACAAATACGAAGTGGTGGGAATGGGCGCGGCTCACGGGAATAAGGACCTCGACGATTTCATTCTCAATCTCATCCGAAATCCTGAGCTTCCGGGCAGGGTCAACGACATTGTCGTGGAGTGCGGAAATTCGCTGTACCAGCCCATCCTCGACCGCTACATTGCGGGCGACGATGTCCCGCTGGAGGAAGCGCGGCAGGTTTGGCGCAACACTACGCAACCGTCGTGTGGCGTGTCGGCGTTTTATGAAGAACTGTTCCCGCTGGTACGAAGAATCAATCAGAGGCTTCCGCCGGAAAGGCGATTTCGCGTAGTGGCGGCCGATCCTCCTGTTGACTGGAGCAAAATAAAGACCGCTGCGGACTTCGGGCGTGGGCAATTCATGATGCGCGATCCTGCGATCGCTTCCGTGATGGAGAAGGAAGTGCTTTCGAAGCACCGCAAAGCACTCATGCTCTTCGGCATGTTGCATCTTTATCACCGTCACGGCGAAAACGCGCCAATGTTGATCTCATCGGCGGTGGAGACCTACGAGAAGAACTATCATGGAGCGACGCTCGTGATCGCCGACCATACGGGCTTTGGCAATTACTCTCCCCTGGAAAAGTACAACGACGAATTCGAATCGCGCATGGCCACGTGGCCGATCCCAACGCTGGTCGAAGATCTGCCCGGCACGTGGCTGGCGGATTTGCTGGAGAAGACTCACACGCTGGGGGGGATGTCCGTGATGTTCCGGGTGGGAAAGGACGGCAAGCGAACCGAGACTCCCGTGGACTCCGGCGGCGTTCCACCCTCAAAAATGGTGGATGCTTATCTCTATCTTGGCCCGCGGGATTTGTTGTTGAAAGACCCACACCCGGCCGAGATCTTTCTCGACAAAGATTACATGGCCGAAATGAAAAGAAGAGCGGCCATCCTGGGACCCGACCCGGTGACCGATCAGGCTGATCCGGAAAAAATCTCCGACCGCGACTACAACCCTTTTTTCTACGACCCAAACGAAATGCAAAAGATGATGGGATCAAAAAAAAAGATGATGCTGCTCGGGTCACCGCCGCCGCCGAAATAGGCTGACGGGGTGAGCCCCTTCGGCAAGCTCGGGGCAGGTTCTCGGGTATCCTGACTATTGTTCGCGGCTCGAATAGCTTTTCACTTCGTCGCCGCAGGTGAGCGCCGAGCCAGTTCCATTTCAATACCTTCCGGCAATACCACCGCAACCCCCTGCGTGGTCTTGGGTTGTGTCGTTAACAGAACCACATCGGTGACACCGGTTGCGCGCGCCGCATCCAAAACCTTCACCACATATGCGTAAGGCGCCCTGGCGTCAGCCTTGACATAAAGATTTTCCGCGTGACGAGACAGGCGACTCGTGAGTCTTTCCGCCAGTGCATCGGGCGTGACCGGATCGATTCCGATATAGATCCTGCCGGTGTCAGTCACAGTGACAATCAACGCGTCTGGGTTATCTGCCTCGGGCACTGGTGCGGCGCTTTTGGTAGGGGCCAACTGCACACTGATTCCTTTTTGCATCACCTGTGCAGTGCATCGTGGAGCAGTTGAAATCGAAGTTACAACCACCAGAAATGCCACACTCCACCCGATGCCGTTCAGTCTTGCGAGATTACGTATAAGGTAAGTCATATATTTCCTCCTCTCAATCGCCGTCTCCGGACACGGCCATTGTTTCCATTCTTCGTTACTGCGCCTTGGCTCCGCCGAGCGATGCGGTCGCGAGCGTTCCGCCCAGCCCCATCGTCTCCACAGCGGTCGAAGGCACGATCACCATCGATCCCTTCTCTTTAATCGCTTCGTACAACATGTTCATGGCGCGGAGGTGCAGTGCCACGGGATTTTGCGCGTAGGCTGCGGCGGCTTGGACAAAGCTGTTGGAAATTTCAGTTTCCGCCTGGCCAAGAATGATTCGCGCCTGCCTCTCGCGTTCGGCCTGGGCCTGTCGCGACATCATGTCTTCAAGGCCTTGGGGAATTTTCACGTCGCGAATCTCGACCGACTGCACGGTGATGCCCCAGGGATTGGTCTTCTCATCGAGAATGTGCTGCAGTTCGTGGCCGAGGGTTTCGCGCTCGGTAATCATCTGCGCCAGTTCGTGGCGGCCAATCGATTCGCGCAGCGCGGTCTGGGCGCTCATGTTGATAGCTTCGATGAAATTTTCCACTTCGAGAATTGATTTTTCCGCGTTCCACACCAGCCAGAACACAATTGCGTCCACGCTCACGGGAACGGTGTCACGAGTGAGCGTCGATTCCGCGGTGACGCTGGCCACGCGGACCCGTTGATCGACGTAGGGGCTCAGCGTTTCCACGACCGGAATGATGTGAAACAAGCCGGGACCGCGCAAGCCCACGTAGCGGCCCAAACGCAAGACCGCAACCTTCTCCCATTGCCGCACCACCTTGATGGCGAACATGAGATAGACGCCGAGCACGGCGCCGGCAATGATTCCAGCGGGATGCTGCGTGGCCGCGGTAACGATCCCGCCCGCCGCCAGGCAGACGACAAATAGAGCTCTTCCCACACTGCTGATCTGACCGAATTCGATTTTCGTCATAGCTATCTCCTGTGCCCCGCATGGGGCGACAACTCGCCTAAACGTTCGAGCAATTCTTCTACGGTGAATCCGGCGGCGCCGGCGCGAGCCGCGAATTCATTGGCCAGCTGCGTGAGCTGGCGTTCGCGTTCAGCTTCTTTTCGTTCCAGCTTTTTCCTGCCGATGAATGTGCCCGTGCCCTGGTGAGTTTCGAGCAGGCCGCCCAATTCGAGCTCGCGATAGGCGCGCAACACCGTGTTGGGATTGATGGCGAGGTCCACGGCCATCTGGCGCACGGTTGGAAGCTGGTCGCCCGCCGTGAGCGATCCCAGGGAAATGCCGCTGCGCACCTGGTCGATGAGTTGCCGGTAAACCGGGACGCCGCTGTGCAGATCGAGGGCGAACTGGAAGGGAAGCCGGGCCGGGTTTGTCTTTGCAGTCATCTAGTACACCAGTGTTATAGATCATTAGTACAATATCCGTCAAGCAAAAATTGCGGTTCGCGATCGGCTTCACAAAAAGCAAATCCGTGACAAACCCATGACGACAAAATGACGCACGATTGACGAAGTGGTGACAATCCCTCCGTGCACAGCGCCTACGCTCGACACAACTCGAGCGAATAACCCCTGCGAACTGAACCGGTACGGCTGCCCTCCGGCGGCAACAACGAAGCCTCGCCCGGAATCGGCGGCCCTTAGGCACTGGCCATTGGCCAGGGAATGAGAGGAACAACATGAACAAATTTTCCACTTACGCACTGGTGGTTGCTGCCTGCTTAGGAACGACGGCTGTTGTCGCTCACAGCAACGGGGTCCCGAAGCTGGCCACGACGGCCAATCTTGAAGCGCAGCTCGCGTCGGACGGAGCGTTCCGCGACGGACTGTACCTGGGCAGGCTTGCGGCCGAACATGGCCAACCGCAGCAGGTTGCCGTCGGCCGTTGGTCCACCGAGCGCGACCGTTCGATGTTCGCCGCTGGATATCAGCGCGGATACACGAGCCATTAATCCCGAACCATATGAATTGAGAGGTAAAACCATGCAGAAAAATTCGATCTCCCCAACGAAGTTGATCGCAGCTCTAGCTCTGAGCGTTGCGATTTGTGTTTCCACCCCGTACGCAGTGAAGGCTGGCAGCCCTCCTCCAACCCCCACGAGTGGCACCGCGACGGTGAAGGGCGTCGTGCGCTTCGAAGGCACGGTGCCGAAGCCGAAGGTGGTCAGCATGTCGGCCGATCCGAGCTGCGCCAGGCAACATTCTTCCCCCGTGTTTGCTCAGGAAGTCATTGCCGATGCGAAGGGCGATCTGCAGAATGTGGTCGTGTTCGTTTCAGAGGGACTGGGCGACCGCACGTTTGAAGCGCCTACGCAGGCAGTGGTCGTCGAGCAGAAAGGCTGCCTGTATACACCTCACGTTCTGGCGATGCGGGCAAACCAGCCTCTGCACGTGGTGAATGACGATCCTACATCGCACAACATCCATCCCACGCCGGCGAACAATCGCGAGTGGAATAAGGCAGAGCCGCCGGGTACCGCGCTCGACGAATCGTTTGCCCGCGAGGAGGTGGCGATACCGGTCAAGTGCAATGTGCATCCCTGGATGCACGGCTACGTCGCGGTGTTCAAGCATCCTTATTTCGCAGTGACCGGCAAGGATGGCAGCTTCGACCTGAGCAGCCTACCGCCCGGAACCTACACGATCAAGGCATGGCACGAGAAACTGGGAACGTCGACCCAGACCATCACCATTGGCGCAAACGAGACCAAGGAAATGAGTTTCGTTTTCAAATCGATGTAGTCGCAGTCCGCAGGGGCTGAAGCGCGCGTGTCGATTGGTCTAGGGTGGACGGCTCAACTGTGCCCTCCCCGAACCGTTACACCCTAGTGTTTCGCCGGCACAAAGCCCTTGCGGCGCTGTTCGCTGTAGCGGTGCAGCGCGTCGAGAATGATGGGATACGCCTCCGCCGCCGGACGTATCTCATCCACCTCGACCGCCTTGCCTTCCAGTTGCTTGTAGTCCTGGAAAAAGCGCCGCAGCATGAGCAGGCGATGCGGCGGCATTTCGGCCGCCTCGTGGTAAGAATTGAACTCAGGATCTTCCGTCGCGACGGCAATAATTTTGTGGTCGGGCTTGCCAGAATCTATCATCGTCATCAGGCCCACGGCGCGCCCATGGATAATGGTGAGCGGCACCACGGGTTCCTGGCAGAGCACGAGTACGTCGAGGGGATCGTCATCCTCCGCCAGCGTTTGCGGGATGAAGCCATAATTCGCCGGATAATACACGGCCGAATACAGGAAGCGATCCACTTTGATTAGCCCGCTGGTCTTGTCCAGTTCGTATTTCACGCTGGATCCAAACGGGATCTCGATCACGCAATCGAATTCCTGAGGAAGCTTGTCGCCGGGAGTTACATCGTGCCAGGGATGGATCATAAGATTGCCGAGCCACAACTATTCTATCGGAGGATGCGAAATAGAATTCTCGTCGATGCCCGGCATTCACGGATTCGTGCAGCAGTAACGCGCGGTCACTTGGTGATGCAGTTCTGAAAAAAAGATTCGTATCAGGACATCGCTTCAGCGATGCCGCTGCCAAAGACGACAATTCTGGACGGCTTTTAGCCGCTGGGGGCTCCCTGTCACGGCACAGCGGCTAAAGCCTGCGGACTCAACCTCGTCTTGGCGGCATGCCTGAAGGCATGCCCCGATTACGAACCTCGCCTCAAACAGCACCACGGCCAGTCTGTGAGAAACCTTGATTCCATCCGCTCCGTCGCGTAGAGTCTATAAGACGGCGCGCATTTCTGTGGGGCGGTGCATATGTCCAGCCAGGCGAAAACCTATCTCAAATTCGGCACGGCGACGGTGGCGATTCTTTGCCTGCTCGGCTACCTCGCCTACACTGGCGTGCAGGACAGCAAGAGCTACTACGTCACCATCAGCGAACTGCACAAGATGGGCAATGGCGCCTACACCAAGCGCCTGCGCGTGGCGGGCAATGTGCAGCCGGGCTCGATTAAGCGCACGGGAACTCACGTCCAGTTTGTTCTGATGGAGCAGGATCAACTGCTCAATGTGGATTACAGCGGGACGGAAGCGCCTCCTGACACGTTCAAGGACGACTCGCAAGCCCTCGCCGATGGCAGCTTTGGCCACGATGGCGTCTTCCACGCCAAAGCGCTGCAGGCCAAGTGCGCTTCGAAGTACGCGCCCCAACAGCCGGGCAACCAGATGCAAGCCGCGCCCACCAAGAGCGTGACGCAGGTGCAACCGCAGTCCGCGGTCGTGCCCAATTAGTTCCACCACTAATGTGTCGTTAGGTCCCCACCATGGTGCAGCGGTAGCGCCACTACTTTCCGATTGACTTCAATAGTCGCTCAGACTAGGCTCTGGGCGAGTCATTCAAGACTCGACCCCAGGCAGCTTTAGATCCTAGGCAGTTTTAGACCCCAGGTTTTGCAGGCCGATTTTTCCTCAGGAGAATTTTTGGGGATACGTTCGCGCGCCGTTATCGCACGGGTGCGACTGTGCTGCTGTCGCGGAAGGCGCGCAGGATTGTTCTGACATGCCTTGCTCGCAGTTTCTGTGGAACTTCGAAAGAAGACGGCCGGGTACAACAGTCTCGTTTTTTCCGGGTGAAGTCTCAAGCACCATGAACGTCAAAAAAATCTCTGTGGAGGAAAAATTATGAAGATGAGCTTGAAGAGCTGGATTCTGGCCGCTGGCTTGTTGCTGGCGGCTTCGCCGGTGTTCGCCACGACTCTTGCGGTAGGCGGTTGTGAGTCGGGGTTCACCAATTTCACAACGATTCAGGCGGCGGTGAACGCTGCCCCGAACAGCGGGAGCACCATCATCCTGGTATGTCCCGGCACATACCCCGAACAGGTCCAAATCATTGGGAAGCACATCACCCTGAAGGGCGTTGCGAACGGGAATTCGAATGCCCCGATCATTACGCCTCCCATGGGCGGCTTGGTCGCCAATGCGACCAGCACTTTCAGCGGGTCGCTAATCAAGGCCATGTTGCTGGTACAGAACGCAACCGCAACTGTCGAGTATCTGACCTTGGACGGCACCAATAACGCCACGGTCTGCGGCGATGATCCTATCGGAATTTTTTATCAAAACGCCTCGGGGACTATCACGCGGAACAACGTTCTCCATGTGCAGGTGGTCACCGGTTTCGGCTGCCAGGGCGGCCTGGGCATTTACGTACAGAGCGGCGCAACCACCGTCCCGCCCAATCCTTCCCCCGCGGCCAACGCCACGGTGACCATCACCTACAACAACGTGCACGACTACGACAAGAACGGGATCACAGCCGACGGTACCCCAACGGGAGTGACGAGTAACGTCAGCGCGACCATCCAACACAATACGGTAATCGGAGCCGGAGCGACGTCCGAAAACGCGCAAAACGGAATCCAGTTGTATGGAGCGAATGGCATCGTCACCAACAATACCGTCGATGGAGACTGGTATACCGTGGGCACATATGCCGCAGCCGGCATACTGATCATTCAGTCCTTCTCTCCTGTCATCAACAGCAACACGATCAGCAACACGAACGTGGGTATCTATCTGGACAGCATTAACCCCGGTGATACCAACAATGCGACGGTGAAGAGCAACACGATTACGGCGACTCACATATACGACGGAATCGTGCTGTGTGCCAATAACTCTACCGCGATGCTCAACACGATCAATGTCGCGGACGAATCCGGCATCAACGTGGCTGCAGGATGTGGTGACGCGACACCCACCGACACGGTTTCAAGCAATACTATCAACGGCGCTTGTGCAGGTGTTTTGGTCGATCCGCCGGCGAGCGCCACCCCTAGCGGGACCTATTACAACGTTGGCACGCAGGTGCTGACCACGAATACGGACAGTTGCGCGACCCCGCTGATCAAGAAGAGAGGCGAAGTAAGGTCACAAAACCCGCCGGCCAGCCCCGCAGGAAGGACGTTAAGCCGGTAGCACGCAAGGCGAGGTTGCACGAATGCCGGGGTCCGCTAATTTGGACCCCGGCATTTTATTCCTGGGTCTTCAGGGGCAATCCGCACCGCTGGCGTTGATGTCGCGTTGACCCTCGCGACTCCATCCTTTGCAAAAACTCGCCAAAGTCCCTACATTGTCTGCTGTGACCGCTGGAAAACAAATTTGCATCGGGCGTGGGCTGTGAACCTTCCTGCGACGGCGCCACCCCTCGCGCCTACCGTCAAGGTCAGTGACGTCATCAAGCAATTCGGCCGCTTTGCGGCCTTGCGCGGCGTGAGCGCGGAATTCGACGCGGGCAGGTTCCACGTGATTCTTGGCGACAATGGGGCGGGGAAGACCACCCTGTTGCGCGCCATTGCCGGACTGGCGCATCCCACGCGGGGTTCAGTTTCCATCCTCGGAAAGACTCCGCACGAGGCTTGCCGCGAGATCGGCTACATGGCCCATCCGTCGCTGCTTTACGACGAGATGAGCGGACTGGAAAACCTGCGCTACTTTGCGCAACTCTACGACATCGCTGGCGACGAGCGCTGCTGCGAAGTGATTCGCGCCGTGGGACTCGATCCCGATCTGGCGCGGCCGGTGGGGCAGTACTCGCAAGGGATGCGGCAGCGCATGTCGCTGGCGCGGGCGATTCTGCACGATCCCAAAATACTTCTTCTCGACGAGCCATTTTCCAACGTCGATGTACACTCGGCGCGAGAGATGGTCGGCCTGTTGAAGAATATGCGTGACGCAGGAAAGACGATTTTCGTTGTTACACACCAGGCCAGCCTGCTGGAAGGCGTGGCCGACGAATTCATTCATATGCAGGCGGGCAAGATTGTCGAGCGTACCGCTCATGTTCCGGCGAGTTTTTCACCGACGGAGGCGCGATGAGTTCGCTGCGCTCGATCACGCTGGCCACGCTGACCAAAGACATCCGCCTGGAGTGGCGCTCCAAGGATGCGCTGAACTCCATGCTTTTTTTTTCGCTGCTGGTGGTCGTGATCTTCAGCTTTTCATTCGATCCCGTGGCGGAGGAGTCGCGGCACATTGTCGGAGGCCTGATCTGGGTCGCGTTCTTGTTCGCGGCGGTAGTGGCGCTGAATCAGACATGGGCGCGCGAACTGCGCAATCAGGTGCTCGACGCTTACCGAGTCTCTCCCGCGCCCGCCAACGGCCTTTTTCTCGCCAAGGTTCTGGGGAATTTTATTTTCGTCAGCGTACTCGAAGCGCTGATGACGCCGCTCTTTATCATTTTCTACAACCTGCGCGCGCTCGGCCCCGCGTGGCAATTAATCCCGCTCGCGATTTTTGGAACCTGGGCGCTGGTGGTCAACGGCACTTTTTTCGCGGCCATGTCGCTACGCACCCGCAACCGCGAGATTATGCTGCCGCTGCTGTTGTTCCCCATCTCGATTCCAGCGATCATGGCAATGGTGCAAGCAACTACTTCAATTCTCACCGGAGAAGAGTCCGCCCGCTTTTGGATCGTGTTGCTTCTGACTTATGATGTAGTATTCACGACAGCTTGCCTGGCGTTGTTCGAGTCGATCCTGCACGCAGAATAAAAGTGCTATGAAACGAGCATTTCCCATCCTCGCGGTGCTGACCACGATCTTCGTGGCCTACGGATTTTATCTGGGACTTTTCGTCGCGCCCACGGAACGCACCATGGGCGATGTGCAGCGCATCTTCTATTTTCATGCGCCTTCCGGATGGACGGCCTTCTGGCTCTTTTTCGTGAACTTCATCGCTTCGGTGAACTTTCTTGCCGGCCGCAAGGCATCGAGTGCGCGCGCCACTTTGTGGATTATCGTTGGCATTGGCGTGGTGGGCGCGATCGCGTGCTTCATTCCGCAGGTGCAGAAAGAACTGCCCGATGGCGTTTATCCCAGCTCGGTAGCGACCACGCTGCTGCTGCTGCCGGTTTTTTATTTTCTGATCGGAAAGTATTTTCCCGGGCAGCGCAGCGATGCGCTGGCAGTTTCCGCGGCCGAAGTTGGGGTCGTGTTCTGCACCATCGTCCTCGTGACCGGCCCGCTGTGGGCGCGCCCCGTCTGGGGCATCTGGTGGACCTGGGATATGCGCCTGACCAGCACGCTCGTCCTGTGGCTGATTTATGTGAGCTACTTGATGCTGCGCCGTCTCACTGACAACGCGCAAACGCCGGTGCTGGCGGCGGTGCTGGCAATTTTCGGCGCGCTGGATGTGCCGCTGGTTTATTTTTCCATCTGGTTCTTCCGGACGCAGCATCCGCAGCCTGTGATCGGTGGCGGCGGGTCGCTCGATCCGCGCATGGCTTCGGTCTTCTGGACGAATGTGGCGGCATTCTCCTGCTATGGTGTGCTGCTGTGCTGGGCGCGTTACCGGGTGGAGGTGATGCACCGCGAAGTGGAAGAAGCCGCGTCGTTGGAGTCTTTGATAGGGGAGCCAGCCGAGCGGCCAAGAGCGCCTGAGGCAGTTGCCGTATCCCGCAGCGTTACATCACCCACGAAGGAGTCGGGCGTTCAGTCTGCGTTGAACCAGGCGCTGGAGACAGGCGACTCAAGTCCCATCAAGCAGATATTGAAGTCGGGCACAGCGGCGGATGCCGACTTTCTTGAGCAAGGTGCTGCTGACCGCTACTTACAACGGCAACGGAGCGCTCGTCAAAGTATTGCTTGCGGCAGGCGTTGCGACGGAAGCGCGCGACGAATACGGCTTAACGCCACTGCTAAGAGCCGCGCATAATGGCAATGTTGAGATTGTAAGAATGTTGGTGGAGGCTGGCGCCGACCAAAAAGCAAAAGCTCCAGATGGCGATACTGCAGAAGCGATGGGTGCGCGGTATCCAAAGGTTCTGGAGGCATTGCTGGGAGATCGCATGGCGGCGGCCAATCGCCTCGTTGAAGCTCTCGAGGCGTCCAATCCTAAAGGCGCTACTGAGATCGTGAAGTCGCAACCGGATGGTGCGGCAGTTCTCAACCTGGCTATAGGGGTCGCATGCCTGTCGAAGAACACGAAAGCGCAAACAGTCTCGTGGCTGATCCAACAGGGCGCGGATGTCAACGCCCGCCGGCCCAACCAGCGGACACCTCTGCATGAAGTCATTGCTTGCGGCAGAGAAGAGAGTGGCGACTGGGATGATTATGCTGGCAGGGATGGTCTGGCTGAGAAGGTGAGGCTGCTCGTCTCTAAGGGAGCGGATCTGTCAGCCAAAGAAGACCATGGCATGACTCCGCTGGGCATGGCCCGCTATCTGAACAAGCATACCGCGGTCGCCTTGCTGAGTGGGACGTCCGTTAGAGATGCGTGGGAACAGGCGCATCCCGTTGAGATGTCCTACGTGGCGATGTCAAAACGGTTGGTGAGCGATCACGGCCCGCTAAAGCGGGTTGAATATGTGAGCCACTTTCCAAAGTTCGAGATTAAGTTTCATTATCAGGATGGATCGGTCATCGATTCTGGTCCGCGAACGGCGCAACACGACATCAATTTTCTCTCTTTGGGGTACGTAGGCGAAGGGCCCCGCTATGCGAAATATTTTCTCGAGGGCGCAGGCTTCAACCTGACGTCCGACGAGATTGCTGAGATAAAGCCAGGCGACAGCATCGTGCTTAAGGACGGCAAGGCTCTTCGTAGTTCGGGTGAGGTGGTCAGCTAAGTTGTCGGGTGGAGGTTTTTCGAGCCGGGAGCGACTATGAATTCTTCGAGTGCTACCAATTTTCTATACGCCGCCTTAACCGCCACGTTGCTGATTCACGTTTTCTATATCGGCAGCCTGGTGCGCCGATACCGGCGTTTGCAGCAGCAATTGAAGGACTTGGGCAAGGCGCGTTCCCGCTAGTTCGAGGCTTCTCGTTGCAATGCGGTGAGGAAATCGGAACTGCCGGTGGAGCGCAGAAATTCGTAGTCTTCGATCATGGCGGCGGTGCCGACGCGCAGAGAGGGCAGAGGCGATTCTACGCGGATCACGCGAGCCGTGAAGCGTACCCGCACCGCATCGGTCAGCGTGATGTGCGGGGGGAACGTAAGCGTGACTTCACAAGGAGTTCCGGCCGCGACCGGGCGATCCAGGTAAAAAAAAACGCCGCGAGCGCTCACGTTCTGAGTTTCGGTGTGGAATTCGTTTTCCTGATCGAGACGGACAATCGCCGGCAGGCGCATGTCGAAGCGCCGCATCATCCGCCGTTCTTCATTGCCAGATTGCATCCGTGGCGCGCTTTCCGAAACTTTCCCGAAGACGACCCAAATGTTGGCGGTCACGATCCAAGGGCGGACGGGATCGATTTCAGGCTGGGAGAGCAGAGCCTTACCGCCCCAGAGCAGGCCCCGATTACATTCAATGTATAGAATTGCCCGCGTTTTGCAAGAGCAAAAAGGCTCCGGGAGTTGATTCTGCAAATCCGCGAGCCGGAATGGAACGCGGGTAGGTTGCAAGATACTTCAGCCACTTTCGTGCCCCTCCGGCATCTTTCCTCGTCATCGCTTGCATCTGACAAGACTTGAGCCTGCCTGACGGCGGAGCCTCGCTTGACTTGGCTATCCGTCAGATGTTTAAGTAGTTGTTTGTTTTCCATCAGTTCCTAGGACAAGTCAGCAGCGGGCGGTTTCGTCGGCGCGGGGCAGAATACTGGCTGGGGCAAGGTTCTGCTCTCTCCACGATCGGTTGTGATTTCGGAGGAAAAGTGTAATGGGCAATGGCCGTTGGTCGGGTAGACGCTCGGGAAATCGCTTGGGGAAGAACCTGCAACGCAGCTTGGTGTGGGTCCGCATGCTGGGGGCAATGTTGGCCCTGCTATTGGTGGGATCGATGTTGCTGGGGCCTGGTTCTCGCCGCGTCAGTCAGCGATCTGCCGCACAGGCTTCGGCTGCTTCTCCGGTCAGAGGTTCTTTCGGCTCTCTGTCGCAATCCGCGTTGGCCTCCGGACGCCATGCCAAACTGGACGCGCGCGCCCTTCTTGGGCGGTTGCCGATCATCTTCGAACCCAATCAAGGTCAAGCCGATTCCAGGGTGAAATTTTTAGCGCAAGGTGCGGGATACGGTCTTTTTCTGGATGCGACAGGAGCGACGCTGGCGGTGCGGACTGGGCAATCGTCAGGTGATGGCAATCAAACGTCGCGCGAAAAATTGGTGCGGATGAAATTCGTTGGCGCCAATTCTGAAGTTGCCACCAGTGGAACGGAGGCTCTGCCCGGCAAGAGCAACTACGTGCTCGGCAACGATCCGCGAAAGTGGCATAGTGGCATTCCGCAGTTTGCTGGAGTTCGTTACGCGAGCGTCTATCCGGGAATCGATCTGGTTTTTTACGGAAACCAGGGTCGCCTGGAATACGATTTCAAAGTTGCTCCCGGCGCCGACCCGCAGCAAGCCGAACTGCAGTTCGAGGGCGCGAGCCAACTGGCTCTGAGCGGCGGCGACCTGATCCTTACCGGCAAGGACGACGGCGGCTTGCGCCTGCAGGCGCCGCAGGTTTACCAGCGCGATGGAGAGCATCGCCAACCGGTAGCGGCGCATTTTGTGCTGCGCTCAGGCAATCGCGTGGGATTCGAGATCGGCTCCTATGACCGAAGTCGCGAATTGATCATCGACCCCGTGCTCAAGTTTTCCTCGTATTTCGGCGGCAGCGGTTCGGAAAGCTATCCTTCGGTTGCGGTTAACGGCGATGGCAACATTTATGTCGTCGGTTCGACCACCAGTTCGAGCGGCTTTCCGATCGGCGGGTTGGTTCCAACGCAGATCGGTCCCGGCGCCCACGTCTTCGTCGCAAAAATCAGTCCGTCACAACCGCCCAGTGTGGCCTACCTTACCTTTCTTGGCGGCAGCGGAACCGATACCAGTATCGGCATCGGTGTCGACAACAAAGATTTCGCCTACATTGTGGGTAACACCACCTCTCTCGATTTCCCCACCAGTGGCACCAACGTTTTGGGATATCAGACCGTGCCCACAACCAAGGGCACGCAGTGCGCGTCCATCACCTGCACGTCGATCTTCGTCAGCGTGCTGAATCAACTAGGCGCGGCGCCGCTCAGTTACTCCACGTATCTTTCCGGTACGGGCGACGATATTGCGAGCGGGATGACGATCGACTTCAACGGTGACGTGTTCATCACGGGCACGACCACTTCCACCATGCCCGCCGACCAGCCCAGCCTGACGGTGGCGTTCCCCGCGACCTATTTGCCGGTGCCATTCCAGACGGTGCCGGTTTCGAACCTGCAGTTCTTCGTCACCAAGATCAATACCAGTCTTCCGAGCGTTGGAGGAATTTCGTATTCGACGCTGTTTGGCGGCGGCACGCCGGTTCCTCCGATTGCCACTGGCGGGGGCATTGCGGTCGATCCCACCGGCAACATGTACTTCAGCGGGACGACGAATTTTTACAACAGCGGATTGGGACAATACGGCGACAGCAGCCAGTCGACGGACTTTCCCATTCTCAACTCATACCAGCCTTGTCTGGATACGCCCCCACCACTCGTTCTTTCCAATCCGAACCCGTGCAGTCCTCCGTCCGCAACGCCGTATCCGACGGATGCTTTCGTCGCCAAAATTAATCCCACTGCACCTGCGGGATCGCAACTGCTGTTCTCCACTTTCCTTGGCGGCACAGGCACGGATTCGAGCACTGCGATTGCGCTCAATTCCGGAGCCACCGGCGTCTACCTGACGGGCTCGACCAACTCCACGGATTTTTCGTTGCCCACCGGCAGCGCTGCTTTCCAGGAATGCCTCGATACGCCTCCGCCCAATGTGTTGCCATGTCCGACGCTGGGTTCGCCGGCGCCCTTTGACGCCTATGTGGCCGAGATGAGCAACCCCGCATTGAGCACGACTGGAACTCCGATCGATGTGGGTCTCACATACTTCACCTATCTTGGAGGAGGAGGAAACGATAGCGGGCTGGCGATCGCGGTGGATAGCTCCAACGACGCGCTGGTTACCGGATCCACCAACTCAGGACCAGCCAATCCGCCAAGTTTTCCAGTCACTGCCGGAGCAATCCAAAGCACGCTCAACGGCACGCAGAACGCTTTCTTTGCTGAAATCGACACGGCCACGATTACCGGACAGACTGGAATTGGCTCCTACGTCACATATTTTGGCGGCAACGGAGTGGATCGAGGTACCAGCATCGCTGTCGATCCCAGTCAGAATACCTATTTCGCCGGCGATACCACTTCTACCAATCTGCAGGTCGTCAACCCTCTGCCGGGGCCCGGCGGCACTACGCTGGAAGGTTCCAGCGACGCATTCCTCGTGAAACTGGGGACGGCGACGGATTTGTGCATCACGTGCGTGACGCCAGTTGTCTCCCCGGCGGGAGTGGTGAGCGCTGGCAACCAGGTCACGATCACCTTCACGGTGGCCAACGAAGGGCCCGACCCCGCGACCAACATTACCGTGACCGGCCAGATCTCGCAGCCTGCAACTTTCGACAGCGCGACTGCGGCTTCAGGAACGTGCAGCACGCCTGTCGGATCTACCGTGGTTTGCCAGATTCCGACGCTGCAATCGGGAGCCAGTTCGACGGTGAACTTTGTGGTCACGCCTTCGCAGGTCGCCAGCTATCAGGTGACGGCAGTGGTGACCAACAGCAACGACACCAACACCAACAATACGGCTACGGCCGCGTTCACGTCGGGCGGTTATTCGCTGGCGGTCAGTCCGTTCTCGCAAACAGTCGTCGCCGGCCTGCCCGCGACCTATGTCTTGCAGCTGTCTCCCGATCCGGTGTATGGAGCGCAAGTGTCGCTTACTTGCGGCTCTCTTCCCACCGGCGCGAAGTGCAACTTTACCTCCAACTCCATCACGTTGAATGGGCCGCAGTCTCCCACACTAAACCTGACGACGACCGCACAGCCCGTGCCGATTGGCAATTCACGATTGGGAAGGAACTGGATCTATGCGCTCTGGTTGGTGCCGGGAGTGACCATTCTTGGGGTCGGTGCCAGCGGAAAACGGCGCTGGAAGCGGCTACTGGGCTGGATCGCGCTCCCCATGCTGTTAGCGCTGGTGTTTTTGCAGCCCTCTTGCAGCGGCAGTGCCACGCAACAGTTGCCGGTGAGTGGAACGCCCACTGGCACATACTCACTTACTGTGACGGCGACCTCGGGTACGTACAGCAAAACTGTGTCGTTCAGTCTGACGGTAACGCCGTAAGGCAGTGGTTAGTGAATAGTGGTTAGTGGGTAGGGGTTCGTGGTTCGCGAATAGTGATGTGATTAGCTCGAGGTTTGTATTGAATTTGAATATCCTGCGGATCGCTGGCCTGAACCAGCAACTGCTCACTAACCGCTGCTTCTACGCTCCAGCGGAAAGTTTGTGGTGGCTGCCGGTTTCGGCGATTCCATATTGCCGGATCTTGTACAGCAGGGCCTTGTAGCTAATCTGCAAGAGCGCGGCGGCCTGTTTGCGGTTCCAGTTGGTCTGCTCCAGAGCTTGCCGGATCGCTTCCCCTTCCGCTTCGTCTTTGGCGGTGCGTGCCAGAGATTTCAATCCGCCGCTGGCTTCAGCGCCCTTCGTCGCGGTTCCAGCCATGCTTCCGGTTGCAGAATCGCCGTGTGCGCCGCCATTGCCGTCGTTGTGCGGCTGCAACTCGGCCACGGCTAGATTTTCGTCCCCAAGGATCAAATAACGCTTGAGAAAGTTATTCAACTCACGCAGGTTGCCCGGCCAGGAATATGCCTGGCAGGCCTCCAACAAGGCCGGAGAAAGCGGCAGCTGCGGGCGCGCGTAACGTTCCGCCATGCGCGTCATGGAATGTTTCAACAGGATTGGAATCTCTTCTTTGCGGTCGCGCAGCGGCGGCAGTTGCAGCGTGAACGCATTCAGGCGGTAATAAAGATCTTCGCGCAGGCGCTTGGCTGCGAGGGCCTGAGGAATGTCGATGTTGGTGGCCGCTAAAATACGTACATCCACCTTGATGACCGAGCGGCTGCCCAGCCGCGAGAATTGCTGGTCCTGTAACACATGCAGCAGTTTGGCCTGCAGCACCGGAGGCATCTCGCCGATTTCATCGAGCAAGATCGTGCCTTTGTTGCACAACTCGAATTTGCCCGGTTTGGCGTGGGTCGCGCCGGTGAACGCGCCCGGCTCGTAGCCGAACAGTTCACTTTCCAGCAGATCGGCGGGAACGGCCGCACAATTTACTTTCAGGAACGTTCGATGGGCGCGCGGCGAAAGCTTGTGAACCAGCCGGCCCAGCACTTCCTTGCCGGTACCGCTTTCTCCCAGCAACAACACGGGAATATCCACATGTGCTACCAGCGCTGCCTGCGAGCGAATTTTTCGCATCGCCGGGCTGGCGGCGATAAAGAATACGTCGTCGCCGACTTCTTCGGCTTCTCCACCCACAGTTACTTTGCCCGTTCCCAGGCATTGATCGATCACCGCATCCAGTTCGGCTTTTTGGAAGGGCTTGGTCAGATAGTCGTGTGCGCCCAGGCGCATTGCCTGCACGACTTTCTTGGTGTCGTTCACGCAGGAAAGCATGACGACTTTTACGCCGGGCCGTTTGTGGCGGAGTTGCTCCAGTGTCTCGAGCCCGTCGATGCCCGGCATCAGGACGTCGAGCAGCACCAGGTCGGGCTCCATGCCTTTGTCAACGCGCTGCAGAGCCTCTTCGCCGGTCGACGCGGTTTCCACTTTGTAGTCGTCAACTTCCAACAACGTCCGGATATAGCGAAGCATTGCCGGTTCGTCATCGACCAGCAGAATCTTGGCGGTTTCCCTCATCGATTCTTTCCTTTGCCAGGGGACGCTGATGAGGGTTTGAAGGGAACAAGAAACGAAAACTTGCATCCCGCCCCGGAATCGCTCTCCACCCAGACCTTCCCCCCCATACCTTGTACCAGGCGGCGAACAATTGCCAGACCAAGGCCCATGCCTTCCTGATTTTCGTTGCCCGGCAGACGGAAGAAATCATCGAAGACTTCCTGATGAAACTCCGCCGGAATTCCCGGACCTGTATCGGATACGCTCACCTTCACCGAATTTGGCTGAGAAGTATCCTGCCGGCGCCTCTCCCCTGCGGCGGCTGGCTGTGACATGGCGCGGCGCTCCCACATGTAGGGCTCGGCATGCAGCCAAACCGTCCCGCCCTGTGGGATAAACTTGAAAGAATTTTCCAAGAGATTCGAAATGACCCGCTCCAGTTTCGGAGAATCAAAAGGAAACACCGGCAGCTTGTCGTTGGCCAAAAAATAGAGGGCCAGGCCCTTTTCCTGAAAACGCGTTGACCATAGCCGGCAGACCTCGGATAAGCACTTGTTGATGTTTCCGGCCTCAAACTGCATTTTCAGCCCGCCGGTTTCGAGCGCGCTATAGACCAGAAAATCCTGAATGAACTGTTGCAGCCGTTTGCCGCTGGACTGCATGTCGCTCAGCACTTCGCGCTGGCGCGGATTCAGCGGCCCCAGTTTCTCGCTTTGCAGCAATTCGACGTATCCGTTCAGAATTGCCAGCGGGGTTTTCAGATCGTGTGCCGCCGAACCCAGGGCGTTGGTCGTCCGCTGGAAGCGCTGCTGCAGTTCGGAATATGCCTGCGGCAAATCGTCCGGGCCGGGAATCCCTTCCCGGGAAGTGGCTGGGGCTGGCGTGCCCGTTCTTGCATTGCCGACCTCCGGAGGACACACGTTCTTTTGCACGGTAGCCATAAGGGGCGCAGCGGTCTAGCACAGAAGGGGGGAAAAGCACGCAACTGGATGATGCCGTACTAAAAATCGTATTCTACGGCACTTTTCCTTGTCAACGAAAAATGCAC
Organism: uncultured Acidobacteriaceae bacterium; assembly: GCA_963715875.1. Taxonomy (GTDB): domain Bacteria; phylum Acidobacteriota; class Terriglobia; order Terriglobales; family Acidobacteriaceae; genus Sulfotelmatobacter. Next base: position 1,761,027 of record OY970281.1, read on the forward strand.
GATGATTACCCAAGTGTAGCAAAACCTTGCACTTTTGCCCGGTTTGGGACCGTCGACGGCCGACTCGCGGTCGCGGACCAAACTCAGGCCAAAAGTGATGAAACACCGCTATTTAGAGGCCTTCGACCGTCAATGGACGGGAGTTCATCCCGACTCCCAGGCTTTGTTCCCCGGTTTGCCGGTAGCGGTGCCCCCTGCTCCAAGATTTGGCCACTAAGGTGCTTAATTCATACGTTTGGATCCCAGAATGAAGGGGTGTGCGTGGCCGTGAACGGGCGGACTCCATCGGCAGAACGACGGCGCTGGCCACGATTGCCTTTGGCGATTCCGGTTTTCGTCCGCAGCCAATCCGATTCCGAGAAGGAATTTCTGGAGTTTGCCACCGCCCTCAATGTCTCCGCCGGGGGCATGCTGGTGGCGTTGCGCCGCTCAATCCCTTCCGCAGCACAGGTTCTGCTGGAGATCCCCAGCGCGCCTCTAGCGGCCCTGGCAGACCTTCCCAACGTGGCCCGCAGCCTGCGCGCCAAGGTGCTGCGTATGGAGCACGGAGAAGGCTACAACCTGGTTGGGGTCAAGTTTTCGCGGCCGCTCGGTAACTCTCATGCCCCGGTCAGGCAACGACGGAAACTTGCTTCTCCAGTGTGAAATAGTTTTCACCTGCGGTTTAGAGCTTCTGCCCTATGCTTATATCCGGTCGATCAGGCCATCCGATTCCATTGAATCTTTGGTAAGTTGCTTTTCCTCAATCGGATAGGCTATCCTCTGTACATTCGTCTCAGTTCTCCCCGCATTTGGCTCTCCGGGTGCACGTGAGAGACATACCCCTCCCCGAGCTGCGGAAACTAGGAAAACAGCTTATGAGCACTACAAATCCAGTGAGCGCCCTGATTCAGCCTCTGGGCGAAATGCCGCCCGACTCTGTTGTCTTCGGCAGTACCGAGGTCATGCGAGCCCTGCGCGAGCGTCTGGCTAAGATCGCCGGAGCCAATGTCCCGGTGCTGATCCAGGGAGAGAGTGGGACCGGCAAAGACATTATCGCGCGCATGATTCATACGGCGTCGCCCTGGAAAACCGGTCCCTGGGTGAAAGTGAATTGTCCGGCGATTCCCGGCACGCTGCTGGAAAGCGAATTGTTCGGTTACGAAAAGGGAGCCTTCACCGGCGCCTACGGCATGAAGCCCGGCCGCGTGGAAATGGCGCATCGCGGCACGCTGTTTCTGGACGAAATCTCTGAACTCGACATGGCCCTGCAGTCGAAGCTGCTGCAGCTTCTGCAGGACGGCCAATTCTGCCGCATCGGCGCTCAGGAAGACAAGAAAGTGGAAGTGCGCGTGGTCTGCGCCACCAATCGCAAACTGGAAGAAGAAATTGCCAGCGGCGGCTTCCGCGCCGATCTTTTCTACCGCATCAATGTCGTGAATCTTCGCATGCCCGCTCTGCGCGAACGTGCCTCCGACATTCCGCAACTGGTGAACTACTTTCTCGAATACTACAACCGAAAATTCAACGCCCGCGCCAATCCGCTCTCTACCGAGTTGATGAATTCGCTGAAAAAGTATCACTGGCCGGGCAATGTGCGCGAGCTGGAAAATCTGATGAAGCGCTATGTGATTCTCGGCGCCGAGGAAGCCATCTCCAGCGATCTGCGCCCGCACGAACCGGATTTCTTCAGCGGCGATATTTCCGTGGAAGGCCCGGTCTCACTGAAGAAGATCACGCGCCAGGCGGTGCATGAGCTGGAACGCAAGATCATCCTCAAAGTTCTGCAGCACCATCACTGGAACCGGAAGAGCGCCGCCCGTGCCCTGAATATCAGCTACCGCGCCCTGCTGTATAAGATTCGCGACGCCGGGCTACCGTCCAACCGCGCTCCACGCCGGCCCCAAGGCGAAGAAGTAACCCACGTGGCTGCCGCGGACTGACCTCAGATTCATCCCAATCATCGATTGCGCCGCGCCATTCTGTGTGTGGCCCGTGCGAAGCAGAAGGCCGTATAAACCTACCCTCGTAGCTCCGACAGCGCCTTGCGGGCATCGCTATTGTTCGGGTTGATCTTCAGGACTCGCTCCAATTGCTGGCGGGCCTGCACCGGCTGGTTTGCTTTCTGGTACGCCAGCGCCAGGTGGTAGTGAACCATGGGATCGTCGGGCGCGCCCTTCTTTTCGTTCAGATGGAGCGACTCCTGGTACATGTCGATGGCGGTCTGGTACACGCCTTTCTGAAAATAAGCGAAGCCCAGCGTGTCAGCCGCCGCGGGCGAGTCGGGCATGCCGCGCCGCGCCGTCTGAGCCATGGCCAGGGCCACGTCCACGTTGCCACCTTGCTGAAGAATCAAATAGGCAAGATTGTTGGAAGCCAGTGGATTATCCGACTGAATATTGAGCGCCTGCTGGTACATGTTTCGCGCCTGGTCCCAGTTGCTCTGCGACTCATACATCATGCCGGCAAGAATATAGAACGAGATCTCGCGGGGATGATCCTTGATCGACTGCTGGTAGGTGGCAAGCGCCTGGCTGGCCGAGCCTTCCGCAGCCTGCACCTGCGCCAGCTTCAGCAGCGCGTCGGAATTATTCTTGTCGAGCTCGACGGCCTTGTGGAAAGCCTTGTCGGCGCCGGCGTAATCTTTCTTCTGGAAAAGAGCGGTGCCCAGCAGGTCATAGCTGCCGCTGTTGTTGGGGGCTTTGGCAATTTGCGTCCAAGCCGCGGCAATGGCCTGGTCCAACTGCTTCTGGAGGATGTAGACATCCATCAGGCCCTGCAGGCCGTCGGTGGAGGTCGGGTCCTTATCGAGCGCCTGCTGGTAGAACTTGATTGCCTCGGGATATTTTTTCTGCGCGAGATAGAGTTTGCCCATCTGAACGTATGGGGCAGGACTGGCAGGAGCCACCCCCGCCGCTTTACGCATGTCTTGCTCGGCTGCGGAAACGTTCTGGCGGTTCATCTCGGCAGCTGCGCGCAGCAGATAGCCATCGGGCGAACCAGGTTCGGCGGCGATGATTTGCTGAGCGGTGTCGACGAGGCCGTCAAAGTCGCTGCGGCGAATCTCAAGCGTTGCCAGAGCCCGCTGGGCATCGGTGAGATCGGGACGCAAGCTTACCGCCTCGCGCCACTCCGATTCCGCCTGGGCGTCATTGTGTTGCATGTCGAGCGCGAGCCCAAGTTGGTAATGAGCCACGGCGTTGTTGGAATCGCTCTTGAGGGCCTGCTGCAATGCCTCGACGGCGCTGCCGGGATCCCCTTGCCGCATCTTGATCTGGCCACGATAGACCAACATGTCGCTGTCATGGGGGTTGGCCTTCAGCAGCTCGTTATTCAGCTTGATGGCCTCGTCCAGACGGTTTTTCAGGATCAGCAACTGCACGTAGTTCTTGTCGACCTGAAGATCCTTGGGGTGATCTTTGTACAGCGAGGCGTATTCGTCGGTGGCTTTATCGAGGTCGCCATTGGCAAAATAAAAATCGCCCAGCAGACGGTAGCCTTCGGAGTTGTCCGGGAAGTCTTTCTTGGCCTGTCGTAGAAACTCCTCGCCTTCGGCTTTCTTGCCTTCCGCCATCAACTGGCGAACGTAGTCGGCGCGCGGTGAAGGATCGTTGGGATCCACGTTGATCGCGTGTTTGAATTGCTGCTCAGCCTCGGCCATGCGATTGCGCGACTGGTAGAAGCTGCCCAGGGCAAGTTGGGCAGTCATGTCCTTGGGACCAACCTCTGCCGCTTTCTTGAAGCTGATTTCAGCCTGATCGGGCAGCTTTGCGCGGAGTTGAAGCAGGCCCAGGCTCACGTACGACCCGGGGCGGCTGGGGTCGGCTGCGATGGCCTTCTGCGTTTCCATGACAGCGGCGCCCAGATTGTCCTGCATGGCATAAAAATTGGCCCAGGCCATGTGCATATCGGGACTGTTGGGCTGGTTCTGGTTGAGAATGTCCAACTGAGATTTGGCTTCCTTAAACTGGCGATTGACGATCAGCAGCCTGGCCAAATCGAGATGCGCAGGATAGTTATCGGGTGTAAGGTCGACCGAACGGGACAGCTCGGAAAAGGCGTGGTTGTAGTCCTTCAGCTTGAGGTACATCTCGCCCAGCTGAAAGTGTGCCTCGGAGAAGCGTGCATCGACCTGGATGGCGTTGGCATACTGAATGGCCGCTTCGCGGAACTTGCCCTTATCGCGGTAACGGTTGCCGCTCTCCAGGAACTTCTGTTTACGAACATTCGGGTCGCGCGAGCAACCCGTAAGCACCGCCGGGAATCAAAAAACAGATAAGAAAAAGGCGTACAGCAATAGAGCGGGTCATGGTTTCTCCGGACCAAGGCGCAACTTCGCACACAACTACGCGCAGGGCCACGCACCTGTGGTCACCTTACCAAGGTACTGCAAGACAGGGGGCGAGGGAAAGTGACGGGGGTCACCGGGAGGGTAGGGAAATGGGTCTTTTCCTCCTTTCCCCCTTGCTTTTCGGGAACGAATTTGCAACATCATCACGAGTTCGAATTCAAACCACGTAGGCGAGGCGCAAGCCGCCCCAGTGACGGCCATTCACGGTGATCGGAGCGGAGACATCCAGCATCAGCACCTGTTTGCCCCCCATGTCGCGGCGGTAGGTTTGCACCAAAAACGCTTTGGTGTTCCTGGCGGCGGCGAGGCCGACACGATCGTCGAACTTGCGGCGGTTGCGGCTGTTCGCCTTGTTCCAGTCCGGGTCAGGGCCCTGGGGCTTGGAGAATTTGGCATGGTGTGTGGGGAGATAGCCATTGCGGTCGACCGCAACCAGGAACACGACTTTGTCGCTGAATTGCAGGGCGGGTTCCACGATTGGGGGCAGAAGTTGGTCGGTAACGGAGGCCATGGGTGCTTCGAACTGTTGCGGGTTCGTGCCGGCGATGAGTCGGTAATGCTCGTCGAAAAGGTCGGCGATAGTGATGACGCCGTTGGCAACCGCCTTTTCAAAGGTGCGCGAGACATCGGCGGCCGCGGCGATGACATATTCGATGAAGGGCGTGTCGCTGGTCTGGACTCCCGATTCGGCAGTCAGGGTGATCAGGTTTTCCGCAGCCGAAACCAGAGCGCCCATCCGTGCGCGCGCGTTGGCGACCGAATCGGCGAAAGATGTCACGCCCTGTATGGCGCCGCCGATCTCGGCCGTCAACTGCGAAGCGGAGGTGGCGATGTCCTCGGCATCGGCGTGAATTTCTTTGGTTTGGCGGGCGACTCCTTCAATGACCGAGCGCACGCCGTCGATGAGTCCCGCAATCTGGGAGGCGCTCTGATTGGCGCGCGCCGCGCCCTCTGCACTGTGGTCACCCTGCTGGATCAGGCGATGGGCCTGGGTGCTGACATGCTCCAAGGTTTGCTCGATCTGGACGGTCGCGTTGGTGGCCTCGAGCGCCAGATTCTTAACTTCGTTGGCAACCACGGCAAAGCCCTTGCCGGCTTCGCCTGCGTGGGCCGCCTCGATGGTGGCATTCAAAGCCAGCAGGTTGGTCTGCTGCGCAATGGTCCGGATGGTCGATATGACCTTGCCCACGCCGGCGAGACTTTGATTGAGATCGGCGAGCATGGTTTTTGACTCAGCGACCATTCGCAGCACGGTGGCGATTTCGGTGAGAGCGTCGTTAACCTGGGTTTGCGAGGATGCAACCCGTTGCGCGCCCCCGTCGGCGAGCTGGAGCGAAGCCGCGGAGGTATCGAGTATGCGCTGGCTGCCTTTGACAAAACCGGAGATCCCCTGCTGGACATTCGTCATCAACTCGGTCTGATTGCCGAGGCGGGAACCGACTTGTTCGATGCTGTCGGCGACATCGATGATCTGAACTCCTAAGCCGCCAGCCGCCGTGGCGATGGACTTCAGCGCGCTCTCAACATCCACCTTGGTACTCTCAGCATGTGCAACTGCGGATTGCGGGCTCATCGGTCGAAGCCTCCGCGCCGAGCGAGAATTTTCTAAGATTGCAAAAGGTGGCGCATGCCTTGCAGCTCGAATCGTTGCATCTGAACTGCCAGTGAGGGAGTGCTCTTTGAGCCGAGGTGGCACGAATGGTCGCGGTTATCTTTTTTGCAGTTATCCTGGGTTAGGCCGCCTATGTGATTTCCGAATACGAGGACGAAAAGAAGTCGGGGTGCTCCCAGAATTTTGTGTAGCACTCCAGGCACAGCCAGTTGTGGCCATTGGTATAGCCAGCGCTGTGGTCGGCATCCACTTCGTCTTGTGACTTGAATAGCTCCCAGTGACAGACGAAGCATTAATCTTTTTTCCAGCCTCCTTCGGCGAGTTCAAAATTGTCGGAGTCTGCGGCCAGCCGGGAATCGGACGAAACGCGGCCGGTCGCTCGCTCAATGACGACATTGCGCGAAGTCCAGGGTGCTTTGTGCCAATGCCAGTTGTAAGAGTTGGCGAGGTTGACGACATCGCGGACATAGTCGATGTTCCAGCGCGAGCCGTGGATCTCGACAGTCTCCCGCGAGAGCATTCGAAAGCCTTTCTCGTGATAAGAACCAGGCTGAAACGTCCACGGTTTCGGCGACTCGGACTGTTTGGCAAAATGTATACGCACGGTTGGGGCGTCGGCGCCGCCTTCGCGCAGAAGGTCCCCGGCGAAGCACTTGTTCTCATCGAGCAGTCCGAGGAAAATGTGCTCGACTCCGATATGCTTGTTGGCCAACCGCTCGGCTTCGTCGGCTGGGTATTTCAGAACGCACCGGGCAGCGGCGCTGAGCGGCAAATCAACTGCGGTTGACGTTGGCGTAGCTTTCGCCAAATGCTCGTCGATTCTCTGGCAGATGTTTTCGCGATCCAGCTGTGGAAGCCAGCGGTCCAAAGGGTTCTCGCGCATCAGTCCAAGAAGCAAATGCTCGGTGTTAATCTCGCGGGAACCGTACTGGCTGGCTTCGTAACGCGCGAAGAAAATTACGCGTCGCGCTTTCTCGGTATAGCGTTCAAACATTATGTACCCCTATTCGATCGCAGCTGCCTTCCGCTTGCTGCGCTTCCAATACAGGTAGAAAGGCCACCCGACGAGCACGATGGCCGTCCCCCAGAAAGCTTCGGTGGGGCGCGTGATGATGGTGTTAAGAGTCCAAACCGTGCCGACCAGCACGTAGATCGCGGGCAGCCAGGGATATCCGGTGCACCGGTAGGGACGCGGAATCTCGGGACGCCTCCAGCGCAGCAGAAACATTCCGATCACGGTCAAAGTATAGGAGAGGACCATGCCGAACATCACATAGGTGTAAAGCTGGTCGTAGCGGCCGCTGAGCGTCAGCAGGGCGGCCCAGATGGCTTGCCCAATCAGGCTGAAGGCGGGCGTGCGCCATTTCGGGTGGATGACCGCCATGCGCTTGAAGAACACGCCGTCCTGCGCCATGGCCAGGTAGACGCGCGCGCCGGAAAGCGTGCAGGTGGCGGCGGCGCTAAAGCAGGAAACGGCGATCATGAGCGAGAGATAAACCGCGGCCCGAGGAGAAAAAAGCGCGGCCGCGGCAGCGTGCGCGATGGTGTCGTGTTGCGCGATCTCCCCGAGCGGCAGCGCGTACAGATAAGTCATGTTCATCGCCATGTAGATTGCGCCCACCACCAGTACTCCGAGCACCATGGCGAGCGGCACGTTGCGCCGCGGTTCTTTCACCTCGCCCGCAACCCAGGTGATGTAGACCCATCCGTCATAAGCCCAGAACACGGCGATCAGCGCGATGCCCATGGCGGAGATCAGAGGACCGACATGCAATCCCATGGTGAGGCCGACACCCGGCGAGCGGAAATGCGACCAGTCGCCTTTGCCGATGGCGAAGCCGAGCAACACGAACGCGGCCATAGCGGTGAATTTGGTCCAAGTCGAAACATTCTGCAGCAGAGCGCCCCAGCGCAGGCCAACGACGTTCACGTAGGTGAGGATGCCGATCAAGAGCAAGGCAAACAGATGCGCCCGCGTGATGGTGATGCCCACCAGCGACACCACCACATGTTCTTGCGAAACGATGGGGAAGATTTGTCCCGTATAAGCGGCGGATGCGACCGAGAGAGCGGCAATGCTGCCGCCATTGGCGACGGCGAACAGCATCCAGCCGTAGAGGAAAGCGATCAGGTCGCCGTAGGCTTCGCGAAGATACACGTACTGTCCGCCGGAATCGGGGAACATCGATCCCAGCTCGGCGAAGGCCACGCAGCCGAACAGAGAAATCACGCCGCCGATCACCCACACCAGCAGGAACAACATGGGTTGCGGCAGTGGTCCGGCAATGTCTTTGGCGGTGAGAAAAATCGAAGAGCCGATGATGCCGCTGACCAGCAGCAGGACGGAATCAAGCAGGCTGAGTCCGCGAACCAGCGTGGGTTTTGAAGAGGATGCAGGAGCTTCCGGGGCAGCGGGGATGGTTGGGGCTTCCATTATCCCATTCCAAGTTCATCGGGAGATTCCAGCGGAGTGCCGCAGCGGCGGCAGATCACTGCGGAGCAATCGCCGCAGGTCAGGGGATCGTTCACTTCCTGGGCGCAATTCGGGCAGTAGAGCGCGCCGGGACTGGGATCGGAAGCTGGAGGCTGAGGCCGTGTCGCCATGAAGAGGAGAACTGTACCACAGCCGCGGAGGCACGGGTAGCCGTGGGGCGCTTCCCAAAACAGTCGGCGCGAGACCCGGTTTGACAGGTCGAGGCCGCACAGCCGACAATCGCCCCTCTGAGCATGTCTACCGCATTAATCCTCGGCTTGGTCGGCGGTCTGCTGATGCTGGCTTTTCTGGCGAACCGCGTCTTCCGCCTGACCCGCGTGCCCGACGTCCTCGTGCTGATGGCGCTGGGACTGGTGCTGGGCCCGGTGCTGGGGTTGGTGAACCCTGCTCACCTCGCCTCGACTACCAATGTGCTTGGCACGTTAGCCATCATCCTCGTGCTGTTTGAGGGTGGGCTCGAACTGGACCTGCGCCACACCTTGCACCATTTTGCGGGCAGCTTGCTCCTGGCGGTATTGGCCTACGGCTTTAGCGTCGCTCTGGTCGGATTTATTGTCCATAAGGCTCTGGGATTGCCGATCACCACAGGGCTGGCGGTGGGAGCGGCATTGGGATGCACGAGTAGCACGGTAGTTCTGCCCATTCTCCAACAGCTGGGAGTGCGTGAGCCCGTGAAGGTCACGCTCATGCTGGAAGCTTCCTGGGGCGATGTGCTAGCGGTGCTGACTGTAGGTCTATTGCTCGGCGTGGGCAGCCAGGGCGGGGCGGTGGCTCGGCATCTTCTGCAAGCGGTGCTCACGCAAGTCGGACTGGCGGTTGTCTTCGCCACGGCTGCTGGAATTCTATGGTCGCGTTTGCTGCCAGTGCTGTCGGACGCCCGCTTCTGGCAGGTAATGACATTCTCCATTGTGCTCGTACTTTATGCGGGCACAGAGGCTCTGGGCGCCAGTGGGTTGATCGCAGTACTGGCCTTCGGGCTGACGCTGGCGAACTTCCCCGGCATGGATCCGCGATTGCGTGCCGCGGAGCAGGAGTCGATCTCTTTCCGATCGCAGGCATCGCTTCTAAGTTTTCACTCTGAACTGGCGTTCTTGGTGCGATCGTTCTTTTTCGTGTTGATTGGGGCGATTGCTGACCTGGGAAGCTTTCGCGGCCACACGCTGCTGATCCTGGGAATGCTCGGCGCGTTGTTCGTGGCGCGCTGGCTGGCCCTGCAGATCAGCAGGCGGGCGTTCCAGGACGTTGCTGCCAAAGACCGGGAACTTATGTTGTGGATCATGCCGCGGGGTCTGATCACGGTTGTGCTGGCGCTGCAGGTAGTGGCGGCGCGCAGCGATGCCGGCTTCCTCTCCGCGTTGGCCTTCGCGGTCATCCTCGTAACGAATGTGATGGTGGTGATAGGAAGCCTGCGAGCCAGCCACGATGCAGCGGAGGATCCCGTGCCTGTCACAACCGCTGACGTCGCGGAACCTCAGCCCGGCAAGGTGCCGCCTGTTCCGGTGGCGGCTGCGTCCAGGCGATGGATATTGGATGCTGCGATGCTTGCTCTGTTGGGGCTGAGCGCGGGCATATTGTGGTACGGCAACCAGCCTCCAGAGCAGCGTCCCCGCAGTTTGCAGCATTGGATCCAACTGCATTTGCGCCGGCCACACTGATTCGATGGAGGAGTAAATTTAGCGGAGTGAAATTATGGACCACATTGCCTATCTGCCCAAAGACCGCAACTCTGATTTCGGCGTACGCTTTCCGGATTTCCCCGGCTGTATCACGGCCGGCAAAACTCTGGATGAGGCGCACCGTATGGCGGCAGAGGCGCTCGCGCTCCACAGCGCAGGGATGATCGAAGACGGCGACACGATCCCCGCGCCCTCCACATTGGACAACCTGGCCCTCGACCCCGCAAGAAAAAACGCCGTGGCCACGCGCGTCCGCAGCACCCCGATCTCGCGGTAAAATCTTTCCATGCCAGAAAAATCCCTCACTCCCGACGAGAAGCTGCAACAGGAATTCAACCGCTGGGCCGCGGCCGGCGAAGGTCCCAAGATGGAGAATCACCATCTCGACATCACGGCGAAAACGATTCGCAAGATGAATCTGCGTCCCGGCGAGCGCGTGCTCGATCTCGGTTGCGGGTCGGGGTGGGCGACGCGTCTGCTGGCGCGGCTGGTGGGAGAAGGGCCGGATGGATTCGGGCAGGTGGTTGGGCTCGATCTGGCCGATGAGATGATTCGCGAGGCCCGCGTGGCCTCGAAAGATTTCGACAACGTGCTCTATGTCTGGGGATCGGCGCAGCAGATTCCGTGGGAGGAGAACTTCTTCGATAAAGTTCTGTCGGTCGAGTCTTTCTATTACTATCCCGATCAGGACCGCGCGCTGATGGAACTTTTTCGCGTGATGGCGCCGCGAGGAAGGTTATTCATTCTCATCAATCTCTACAAAGACAATCAGTACTCGCTGCAGTGGGTGGACAAGTTGAAAGTGCCGGTACACGTGCGTTCCGCCGCGGAATACGTGGAGTTGCTGAAGAAACATGCCTTCGAGCACGTCGAGGCGTGCCGTATTCCCGATGACACGCCGACGCCCGAGGATTACAAAACGAAATCGTTTAACAGCCTCGACGATCTGCGGGCGTTCAAACGCGAGGGCGCGTTGCTGCTGATGGCCACGAAGCCCGACCTGAGAACGCCGGCGCCGGGGTATACGATTTATTGATACGAGTGTGGCTTGGGGCACTAATGTGGCGCGGGCGCCCTCGCCCGCGAAATCTAACCACGAGCAACAACGTAAATCCGGCAAGAACCGCGATGGCAAAAGCCGAATACCGAGAACAAACATAGCCGACAGCATCGTTGTGCTGTCGGCTTTTCGCGGGCAGGAGTGCCCGCGCCACACAAGCATCAACTAGATATCGCTGTCGTCATCGTCATCTTTGTCGCGACTGGCTCAGATCCTTTGACCGGACTCAACGCCCGCCCATCCGACGCGTGATGAATCTCGATGTGTCCATTCACATTCTCCAGCTTGATGCGTGCGCCGCCGCTGCCCAGTTCGCCGCGCAAGCTGTGTCCCGGCCCGTAGTGGGGATGATTCACGTGCAGGCCGAAGTCGTTTTCGATTCCGCCGTTGACGGTGTTGGCCTCCAACTCGGCTTTGGCATCGGAAGGAATCGTCACATTGAGGGAGCCGTTCACCGAGGTCAGTTCGATGGACGATGCGGGCAGTTCGGCGAATGCCGCGTCCAGGTGGCCGTTGACGGTGGAGAGTTCGGCTCGGCCCGAGAGATTGCGGGCCATCAGTTTGCCATTGACGCATGAGGCATGCACCTCGCCCGTGACGCCGGCGATGTCGAGCGACCCATTGATCAACTTGATCTCGTCGAGCCGAGCCGTGCGTGGGACGGTCAGCGTGTACTCGACCCCCGCCGGATTGTTGCGCGAGCCCCAGTTGAAAGTGTGTTCGTGATCTGGGTACCGGGTGCTGATCGAGACATAATCTTTGCCGGAGTTGACCTCAATTTTTGCTTCGTCGAGGCGCTCTTTGGTTCCGGCATATTTCACGGCGTCCACCTTGACCTCGTTCCGGTCCCAAGTGGAGATGTGTACGTCACCGTTGATGTTATCCAGTTCCACGCGGCCATCGGCGGTCAGGGCGTAAGTCTGATGAAATTCTTCGGTGTAATCGCGGCGATCGGAAGCTTGGGCTGCCGAAGCCGAAATCAGCATCGCGCAGAAAGTCAGGACGAACGCTGTCCGGGTCTGCAGTTCTTGGCGGCGGTTCATAGGATTCCTCCGTTTCAATGGGTTAGACGTGGCGATCCTCAATTGGTGAGGGCCGGACGCAAAACGCTCAATTCCCACCCTTTTTGAATACGAAAGTTGCCACCGCGAAGTTCCCGGCTTTAACTCGGTTGGGAGTCAACCGATCAAAGGAATGAATGGAGTTCTTTCTGAATCACGGTACCAAATCCGCTCTCCGGCTCTTCGGCTCCGCTTCGGTCAACAAATAAACAGCCAGGATCGTAATCGCCGGCTCAATCGGATGGCGATAACGCTGGCCGGGAAAGACCACGTAGTAGATCGCCGGATACAACAGAATCAGCCAGAATAGAAGCCATGCGCCCGGTTTATGCTGGCGCAGGGCGCGGCCCAGGCCCCAGAACATCAGTATCGAAGACGCCAGAAAAAGTGCGTTCCTCAACTGCGTCAGCCACCAGTACTGCGCCACTTTCGGAGGTCCATTCCAGAAGTAGATGAAGCGTTTGAGGCAGAGAACTGCAAAGCGTGCGTAGTCCGCCTTGATATAGTCCATCGCCTGCCGCTTGCGCATCGCGATATACGGCAATTCGCCCATCGCCGTGTATTGACGCATGCCGTAAAGGTCTTGCGTAGGATGCAAATACTGCATCCATGTTCCGTCAGCGCCGTTGCCGTTTCCGAGACGCAGTTCGGCGCCAAAATTGTCGCGAATGAAAATAAATTTCCCGAAAGTCTGATAGTTCCGTATCGTCCACGGAGTGATGCAGGCAATGAAAATTGCTGACGACAGCACCACGCCGGCAAGGGACCGCTTATGGCGCCGGGCGCGATGATACCAGGCCCACAGCCCCGAAGCGGGTAGGAATGAAAGCAGCACGGTGCTGTTCAGGGCAGCGATCCCCCACAACAAGCCGAACCAGATCCACGGCTTCAGCCCGTCGCGCTCTTCCATGGTCAAGGTCAGCCAGAAAATGACAGTCAGAAGCAACGCCGACAGACTGGTCTCCCAGACCCATCGCGTGCACCAGGCCATGGCATAGGGCAGAAGGGCCCACGTCCAGGCCGCGCCGACCGCAACTTTTTCGGAGAAGATCTTCCTGGCGATCAGAAAGATTGGAATGCAAGTCAGCGCGGAGAAAATGCTGTTGATGGAGAGCAGCACAAACGCCGACGACGCCGAATACACCCCGAAGATGCGGAACACCCCTCCAATCAGGTAGGGGTACAGCGGCGGTTCCCAGGCAGTCGGCCCTGTGGGCCCTTCAAACGGATTGCTGAAGCCGTACCCCGATGCGATGGCCGCGCCGATACGGCCCATCTCGTATCCAAAGCCGAAATTGTCCTGCGTGGGCTTGATCTTGTAGGTGTGACCGGCGACGATCCAACCGATACGCAGAAACAACGCGATCGCCACCATCCAAAACTGCGAGGTGCGGATGAGCGCCCATTTTTTGCGCAGCGGAGTTGAAGTGCGTTCGCGGTCGGCGGCCACGGAGGGTCTTGAATTCATGAATGATTCTATTTGTAACTGAGTCAGCAGTTGGGGGCAAGGAGCAGGGAAGCAATTAGCAGTTAGCAATTGGCAATTAGCAAGTGCCGGGGTGAAGATCGGCCCCGGTTCATCGCCAATGCTGCCAACTGCCAACTGCTCGCCGTTCGTTGCGCCCTGTATAATGTTCCCGGAGTGAATCATGGGCTGGCTGCAAAACAAATTCGAAAAGAATTTCATGATCAGCACGGTGGACTACGTCTTCAACTGGGCGCGTAAGTCCGCGGTGTGGCCGATGACGTTTGGATTGGCATGCTGCGCGATCGAAATGATCGCGTCCTCGACCTCGCGTTTCGACATCGCTCGCTTCGGCTCGGAGGTATTTCGTCCCAGCCCGCGGCAGAGCGATTTGATGATCGTCGCCGGCACCGTGACTTTGAAGATGGCTCCGGTGGTGAAGCGGATCTACGACCAGATGCCCGATCCGAAGTGGGTGATTTCGATGGGCGCGTGCTCGTCGGTGGGCGGGCCATTCAATACATATGCCGTGCTGCAGGGCGTCGACAAAATCGTGCCTACGGATGTCTACGTCACCGGGTGTCCGCCGCGTCCAGAAAATCTCTTCTACGCGCTGCTCAAGCTGCAGGACAAAATCGACACCATGACCATCGCCAAGAGGCCCACTGAAGTGCGGCTCGATCCGAATATGCTGGAGAACTTCAAGCGCCAGGTCATGATCGCGCAGACGCTGCAGCCGAAATAAGCAATTAGCGGTTGGCAATTAGCATTTGGTGAACCGGTTTAGGCTGACTGCTAACTGCCAATTGCTGATTCCCATGCCGACTTTCACGAAGCTCACCACCGAATCCGAACTTCCTCTCATCGACGAAGCCAAAGAATTTCCCTGCGGCGACAAGGCCATCTGCATCGCAAACGTAAACGGCGCCTACAGCGCTATGGATAACGTCTGCCTGCATCGCGGCGGGCCGCTGGGGCAGGGAATGATCGAAGGCAGAAAAGTTGTTTGCCCGTGGCACGGCTGGGCTTGGGACCCGAAGACCGGAGCGGCCGAGCAGAATCCCAGTATGAAGGTTGTCGTGTATCCGCTGAAGTTGGAAAACGGCGATGTGTTCGTCGAAATCTAGCCGCTCATTCCACAGATGTGATTCTTGAGGATTTGTATCAGGGCACGCATTTATGCGTGCCACCAATCGCTGCCGTTCCAATTAGCCTTTCGGCGCTGGGTCCCTGATCTACCCGAGCAGCCGCAAGAATTTCCCGGGCTGATTCTCGTACCCCGGAAACACTTCCTTCAAATTCGGATTCCCCATATGCCGCGCCACGGCTTCGCCGAGCACTTGCCGGAAGTCCGTAGTCAACGCCAGATCGCGGCCTTCGTAAAGCTGCGACTGGTCAAGCCCCGGCCAGCTTCCATAAACCTTGCCGCCCTTTACCGGTCCGCCCAGTACGAACATCACGTTGGCATGGCCGTGATCGGTGCCGCGGTTGCCGTTTTCGCGCGCGGTGCGGCCGAATTCGGACATGGTCACGACTACCGTATCTTCGCCGAGGTCGCCAAGATCGGTCCAGAATGCGGCGAGCGCTTGCGAGAAGTCGCGTAGTACATTCGAGATCTGGCCTTCGGTCGCGCCTTCGTTGACGTGATGATCCCATCCGCCGATGTCGGCAAACGCTACTTGTACGCCGAGGTTCGCCTTGATGAGTTGCGCCAATTGGCGCAGGCTGTCGCCGAAGCGTCCCTTCGGATAATCGGCGCCTGGCGCGGCCCTGTACTTCAAAGGGTCGGCTGCCTTCAGCATCTTTACCGCGTCAAATGTCTCCTCGCCGGTGCCGTGGAGCACGGCATCGGAGGAATGATCGTACATGGCCTCGAAAGCGGTTGCGGCCGGCGACGCTTTTGGATTTCGTCCACCAACCGAAAAATCGTTGATATTGTTCATCGCGATCGCCGGCTCAAGACCGCTCAGGATGCGCGGAATCGATGGCCCCATGGCAATCGCCTCAAAGGGCGACTTCTGCGAGAGATGCGGCAAGTCCCGTAGCAAGCGATTAAGCCATCCATCGTCGGTGGACTTTACCCCCGGCGTCCCAGATTCCATGAAATCCTGCGCATCGAAGTGGGAGCGATTCGGGTCCGGCGATCCGGCCGCGTGCACAATTGCCAACTGTCGCTCCCTCCAGAGCGGCTGGAACGATGCCAGCGCAGGATGCAGTCCGAAGAAGCCGTCGAGATCGAGCACCGCTTTGCGCGGAATATTGATGCTGGGGCGCATCGCATAATATTGCGGCTCCCCGTGCGGCACTACGATATTCAATCCATCGGCCGCGCCGCGCTGGAAGATGACCACCAGACGTTTTGTGCGCATACCCGGCTCTGCCGCGCCCATGGCGGCGCGCGCGAGAAAGCTGGGCAGAGCCGCCGTGCCGATTACGGTCAAGGCGCCATTGCGGAGAAAAATGCGACGTGTGGGCATAAAGCTCCTCTAGCTCCTAGCTTCTAGCTACTCCCCTTCTCGCGTCACCTCGCACCAAGGCTTCGGCTAGAAGCCAGGAGCTAGCAGCTAGAAGCTATCTTCTCTGAAACTCCGGCGAACCCAATAGCAGGCCCGCGATCGTGTTCACGTCCGGCGGACGGGCTTCATGCCTGGAGTCGCGCGGGCTGGCTTTTCCGGCTGCCTCGATCTGCATGGCAATCGAATCGTGCGTCTGTTTCGATACACCACTTGGAATGAGGCTCGCTTCCAGTGTGGAGACCGTCGCACTCGCGTCCGGCGACGCACCCCTGTCTCCGGCCAGTTGCGCCCCATCGATCCTGACGCCTTTGATCTTGCCACTGGTCAAGGCTAACGCAAAATTCATGCGATTGAGCAGCGACGAAGAACTCACCCAAGTTTCCGCCTTCATGGAGTAGCCAGTGGGCGGCTGCGCGCCGTAAAGCGGCATGCCCATGTTGCCGAGTTGGCGTGCGAGCGGCAGCGCCTCGTCAACCTCGGCCCCGATGGCTCGCACCGCAGAGGCTACGAATTCCAGAGGCGTCTTCACCTTGGCGCGGTAGGTTGCATCGTCCCAAAATTCGGGCGAATGAAAAAGTGTGTTCAGCACTTCGCGGATGTCGCCCTTTTTCTTCAGGAACGTTTTCGCCATGCGATCGACAAGCGCCGGCGGTGGATCGTCCGAAACGAAGCGCTCGGCAAGCTTCAGCGAAATGAAGTGCGCGGTCTGAGGGCTGGTGGCCAGCCGGTGCAGCAACTCCAACCCTTCGCCCTCGCCCTTAGGTTTGATCTTGTGCCCGAGCACGAACTTGGGTCCCGGCTCGTGCATGCGCGGATCGAACTTGAAGCCTCCGCCTTCCGCCGGTTTGTCGATGGTCCATCCGGTAAACACCTTCGCGGCTTCGGTGACGTCGCGTTGCGAGTAGCCGCCATTCACGCTCAGGGTGTGCAATTCCAGCAATTCCCGTCCGTAATTTTCGTTCAGGCCACTGGGACGCTTGCCCGGCTTCGGCCGCTGCGGAGAGCGGCGCGCGTAGGGTGAAGAGTGCTGCGGAATCCCCATCGCCTGTGCCGAATTTGGTCCCACGCTCAGGAAATTGTCGAGGTAATACAGCATCGCCGGACTCTTGGCCGTGGCCACCAGCAGATCTTCGAATTTGCCGAGCGCATGCGGACGGATGACATCGCGCTCGTAACTTGTCAGCATCAAGCGGTCGAGACCCTTCTCGACGTACACGTTGAAGTGGTTGAACCAGAAATCGGTCATCACCTCTTCGAGCTGGCGCTGGCTATAGATGGCGCGCAGAAGCTTGCCCTGCATGAGTTCGCTCATCACCACATTGCCCGGGCTATTCATGGCCAGCAGGGTTTCTTTTTGCCGGGGAGACAGGCCCGCGAGAAACTCCTGTCCTTTGCCGCCGCGGAGATTATTCGCCAACTCAAGCTGCGCCTGCGGCGACATGCTCAGAACCTTCCTGAATCGCTGATCGGGTGGAAGGCCCGGCAATTGCTGAACGTCGAGGTCGGTGTAGAGTTGCTCCTCGCGCACGCGCGCTTGCTCTTTTTCCTCGGGCGTCAGCTTCGCTGGAGGTGAGGCCGGCGCCATGGCGTTTTCATTTTCGCCATCATTCATCGGTTTGGCCGCGACATCTGCGCCGGAGGTCGTGGTCGTGGGAGCGTTGCTTTCAGGGTTGTCCGCTGCAACGGCGGCGTCTGGCGCGTTGTTCGCGGTCATGGATGAGCTTTTCGGCGTCTTACTGGCTCTTGGCGGCGCGGTGTCGGTAGCCATCCTGTTGCCAGCTTCTTCTTCTTTTCTTCTTTTCCGCTCTTCGAGGCGGGCAAGCTGCACCTGAAATACGGCGCGCCGCGCGGGATCGGACGGCATCGCCCTTTTGCCGTTCATGACCTGATTGATCTCCTGCGGATCGGGAAAATTTTCCGCAATTTCTTTTGTGCTCATGCGGAGAATGAGAAGCGGCGCGAGGCGCGCCTCGACAGCGCCGTCGTCGATTTTTTCAGGATGCAGTTGCAGGTCAATCCAGCGGTCCACACCCATCGCGACGACCTGCTGCAGGTCGCCCGGGCGCGGGCCGAATGTCAGGCGATTCAGGGCATGCAAGGCGCGCCGCGGATCGTTTGCACCGGAGATCGCCTTGTCCTTCTTCGTCGCCAGAACCTGAAGGGCCGTAAACGCCAGGCTGAAGGCGAGCAGAAAAACGGCAAATTTGGTGCGGCCGAGACGCATGAGGAATCCCCAGAGAAAGACGACGACTTCTGCCTATTATCAACCCGAATGGAAGGAAAAGGTTGCTGGCAATGGTTACCGAAGAGCCGTCGAGTTGCGAGGGGCGAGTCCCGAGCCAAAGCTCCTAAGTCAAATAAATTTTGCCCCGCGACACCTTGTGCTGCAGTGTGGCGGCCATCTGGTCAACATCGCCGGGCGCGATGTTCACCGCCATGTGATCGGCCAGCAGAGGGGCCCGGCCGCTGCTGCCGACGGCATCGCGGCGCACCTGAATCAATAGCGCCTGCACCACGTTGGGATCATATTTTTGCGGGCTCATGCGTACCAAATCGTTCAGCGCGTTGCCCAGCGACAGCGATTCGCGATACGGACGCACGCTGGTCATGGCGTCGAAAGTATCGGCCAGCGCCATGATGCGCACCGGTATGGGAAGATCGTCGCCGCCGAGAGCGTCGGGATATCCCGAGCCGTCGCTACGCTCGTGATGCCAGCGCACGGCTTCGTGGATCTTTGGCCAGGGGAACTCGACGCTTCGCACGATCTCGTGGCCGACCACGGTATGATCCGCCATCTCGCGAAATTCTTCCGGATTGAGCGCTTCCGGCTTGCTGAACAGACGGCGATCGACGGCAACCTTGCCGATGTCGTGAAGGTATCCGGCGCTGCGCAGGGCCGCGACTCCGCCTCCATCCATGCCCATGGCTTCGCCAATGGCCGCAGCGTAACGGCCGACCCGCAGAGAGTGGCCGTGAATGTTAACGTGCTTGACGTCGATGGCGGTGGCGAAAGCTTCGAGCGCGGTGTCATAGAATCCGTTGAGGGAGGCCATCAGCCGCAGGTTTTCCGTCACGCGCTGTGCCAGGGTCTGCGTCAGGGCATGGTTCTGCACGGCCAGCCCGATATAGTTGCACAGCAAATCCATGGCATCCAGTTCGGCATCTTCGTAAGGCACGTCGCCGGGACGGCGTCCGAGAGCGACCACGCCCGCGAGTTTGCCGGCCGCTTTGAGCGATGCCACGCACTTGAAAAGTTCAGGAGCTACGTTGCCGTTCGAACTAAGGAACACGGAATAGGTGGAAGCGTTGAGCACAATCGGTCCGCGCGCGGCCGTCAGCGCATGCACATGCTTGGGTAGAAGCGGGATGAAGGAAGGCTCGGGCAACATGGCGAATCCCTGCGCCGCTACGGAAGTGAGCATGGTGGGCTTTTCGTTGAATACGAAAAGAGCGCCTTCGCTCGCGCCGGCCGCTTCCATCACGGCGGCAAGCATGCGGCGCGAAGTTTCGGCGAAGTCGCGCTCCGCTGTAAGCTCGGGCCCCAGATCGGAGAGAGCTTCCACGGTGCGCAAAAGCCTGCGGAAATTATGGGTCTCCACGGCCACGACGAATGGTGCGAAAAACGCTGAGCAGAATGAGGGTAGCATGTTGCGACATGGCGCAGCGAGTGAGGATTGTTGGTTAGTTTGGTGCTGGGATTCAATGGTTTCAAAGTTTCAGGGTTTCAAAGTTTCAGGGTTTCAAAGTAAGACAGTCGGTGTCGGCGGCAGGTTCAGCCATTGAAGAGTTGATACCTTGAAACCTTGCGACCTTGGAACCTTGAAACCTTGCCCTAGAAATGCTCTCGCAACTCCGCGAAGCGGCCCACGATCAGCAGGCGCTGTGACGGGGGCGCGGCATTTAGTTCTTCGTGTTCCAGAATCCAGGTATCGCCATGCGGAACGAACACCGCGTTTAATCCCGCAGCCAGCGCCGGATTGATATCGGACTTAGGGCTATTGCCGACCATCCATGTGGAAGCGGGCGCAAGTTCATGCTTCTCGACTAAGGTGTGATACGCGGCAGGATTTTTTTCGGCGACGATTTCAGTCGCGGCAAAATATCCCTTCAATCCCGAGCGCTCGATCTTTCCACCTTGTTCGGCAAGAGCCCCCTTCGTCACCAGGATCAGCCGGTGCCGGGTGGAAAGGTGCTGCAGGGTTTGAGGAACTTCCGGCAAGAACTCGATGGGATGGTTCGAAATGCTGTGGGCGAAACCTGTGATCTGCATGTGCAGTCAGGGGTGATGGGCTGGGTGCCGAGGCGCTCGAATGTGTTCACCAGCGCGTGCGAAAAGCTCTGCAGGCCGTATCCGTGCTTCACCACGCACTCGCGTTCCACGTCGTTCAGAACCTCGCGCACCTGCTCGGGAGAAAATTCGTGATGATTCAGAAACGAAATGAAGCGTGCGATGGCTCGCTCGAAATAGACGTTGTTCTCCCAGAGCGTATCGTCGGCATCGATCAGGAGGGTTTGGGGTGGCAAAGTTTGCGGCGTTAGCATCTCGTTATCGGCACTCCGAGAAGCTCTGCGCTACGAGTGCCGAGCTGCGAGCAACAAGGTCAGAGCGCATCTATCAGCATCTTTAAGAAACCTGGGGCAAGACTCCTGGCTTCGGTGGCTCGTAGCTCGAAGCTCGCAGCTCAAGGCTCACACCCAATCGACCCTGGCTTCCGGCCCGATAATCCCCGCCTTGTGGCCCATATCGAGCAAGCGCACAACCGCTTCTTTCCCTTCCGGGCCGTAGTCGAGCGTGCGCTCGTTCACGTACATGCCAACAAAACGGTCGGCAGTCTGCGTATCGAGATCGCGGGCGAACTGCATTGCGTAGGACAATGCTTCTTCGCGATGATCGAGCGCGTACTGAATGCTGTCGCGCAGCGCGCCGTTGACCGACGAGATAAGTTCGGGCCCGAGCTCGCGGCGGATGGCATTGCCTCCCAGGGGTAGCGGCAAGCCCGTCGTCTTCTGCCACCAGCGGCCGAGATCAACCACGCGGTGCAGGCCGGCCTTGTCATAGGTTAACTGGCCTTCGTGGATGATGAGTCCAGCTTCGTATTTGCCTTCAAGAACCTGCGGAATGATCTGGTCGAAGGGCACGACTTCGGTTTCCACCCCCGGAGCAAACAGCTGCAGCGCGAGGTATGCAGTCGTGAGCGTGCCCGGAACGGCAATCTTCTTATCCTTGATTTCAACCTGCGTAAACGGGCGCGGCGAAACAATCATCGGCCCGTAGCCCTCGCCCACGCTGCCACCGCAAGACATCAGCGCGTACAAATTCTGAATATAAGGATAGGCGTGAAATGAAATTGCGGTGACATCGTAGACGCCTTCGCGCGCCCTCTGATTCAGGGTTTCGATGTCGCACAAAGTATGGGTGAAACGCAGTCCTGGGACGCGCACCTTGTGAGTGGCCAGGCCGTAAAACATGAAGGCATCGTCGGAATCCGGGCTGTGCGCGATGCTGATCTCGCGCACCTGCGAAGCGGGATTGCCGCCGGAATGCTTTGTCTCTTGTTCCGAAACTACAGTCATCATCAACTCCCCAAGCTGAACCCGGTTTTATTCTTGTGTTTCCTACTGTCGTTCCGCAGAACGGTTATGCCAGCGCGCCGCCACTCCGGCTGCCATTGCGATCTTGATCACTTCGGCGAACATAAACCAGTAAAGGCCCCAGCGAATCGCTTGCGCCATGGAATGCGTCAGAACGGCGAGCCAGGCCAGACCGCTCGCGAAGAGTACAACTTCGCCGAGAAGGCCGCCGATCGCCGCGCGCGCGAAACTCTTGCGGCCATGTTCCATGACATATCCCGCAAGCCATGCCACCAGCGGATACGCCAGCAGAAATCCACCGGTAGGGCCGAGCAATTGCGCGATCCCTCCCGGGCCTATGGGACTGAACACCGGCATCCCCATCGCGCCCTCGGCGAGGTAGAGAGTGAGCGCCGCAAATCCGCGCTTGCTGCCCAGCAGCAGGCCAACTAACAGTACGCCAAAGTTCTGCACGGTCAGGGGCACTGGAGTGAAGGGCAAAGGAATCGTGATGTGGGCGCACAAGGCCACCAGCAAACTGCCACCCACGACGAGTGCGACTTGTCGAGCGCCTTCGGAAACGAAACTGCGTTCCCGAGAATTGCTCAATGTTTGTATGGCTGTTCTTTCCATGAAAGAGCCTCCGGAAGTGGAGCGATTACCGTTCAATGCGGCCGGATTGGCGCTCCTGCTCCGCTTCGTTGGAGCTTGCTTCTTTGGCGGCATGTGCAGCCTGGAGATGGCGGCGCAAACGCATGTACAACGCGATTGCAACGCACACCACGACCAGCGTGCTCACGCCCAGGATCAGGAACCACCAGATCATCCGCACGACCGATTAGGATAACAGATGAACCGGCGTCCATTCTGGCAGAATGGCGGGTAGAGCCGCTGTGACCGGCATCACTTCGGGAAGCGGTGAGAGTTCTAGCTGGCCTTGGCTGCGGCCCGCTTCTCGCGCATTGTTTCGACTCTCTTCACCATGAACTTCAGCCGCTCGCGTCCCCACTTGGAGCCGGTGATAACTTTTTCGACGTTGCCGAACACTTCCGGGTCGCCGAGTTTTTCGCGCAGCTCTTTGAGAAAGGGATAAATCTTGGCGAACATAAGGAACATTTCGCCACTCACCGCCGGCTGCAGGAACAAGTCTTCGCTCAGCGCACCCTGTACCACGAAAGCAGAGGCCATGCCCCAGTATCCGCCGACCTGGCGCAGCCATGCGTTTTCCTGCGTGCCCATGGCCGATCCCACCTTCACAAAATCGTCGGCATTTTGCGGCCAAAACTCGCCCACCCACCAGTTGCGCGCCTTGCGCATCTCCGGTTCACGGCGCAGATCGTAGAGTTGCATGATGAGTTGAGCATCCGTAGCGGTCGGTTTCTTCGCCATTTGTTCCTCCGTTGAATTGGTCACACCGGTAAGGTTAGACGGTTGATCCGCCCAAAGAATTCAATAAATATTGGCGTCTAGCTCGAAGCGCTGGTCGCAGAAGCCTCAGCAGGCGGCGCATCCCGCTCGTACTCGCACTCTTTGTTGGGGCAAGCAATCACCGGTCCGGCCTTGAGATTCTTCTCGACCAGATACTCGCTGCCGCAACTCGGACATTTCTCGGCGATGGGCTTGTGCGCCGAAGTGAATTTGCACTTGGGATAATTTCCGCAGCCATAAAACGTGTTGCCCTTACGCGCCCGCTTCTCCACCAGGTCGCCTTCTTTGCACTCCGGGCACTTCACGCCGATATAGTTTTGCTTCACATACTTGCATTCGGGATATCCGCTGCAGGCCGTGAACTCGCCAAATCTTCCGTGGCGGATCATCATGTTCCGCCCGCATTTCGGACAGGGTTCGTCGAGCGGGATGTCCGGGACCTTCTTACCCTGATCCAGTCGCCGTGTCGTCTTGCAGTCCGGATAGCCGGTGCACGCCATGAACTGCCCAAAGCGCCCGCGTTTGAGCACCATCACCCGCCCGCAGTTCTCGCAATATTCTTCCTGCGTGGTCTCCTGCACATCGGCGGAGTCGAGGTCGGGCAGGTTGATCGGATTTTCTTTGGTGAACGTGCAGGTGTTTGGATCTTCTTTATCGTAGGTGCTGCACGCGTAGAACGACCCGTGCTTGCCCCACTTGATCACCAGCGGCGCGCCACAACGTTCGCACTTCTCGTCGGTGGGCTTTTCCATCCGCTTGATGTTCTCCATATGCTTTTCGGCATATTTGAGATCCTTCGTAAACTTCTTGTAAAACTCGGCGAGTGTTTCCGTCCACTTTTCCTTGCCTTCTTCGATCTCGTCGAGTTTTTCTTCCAGACCGGCGGTGTAGGCAATGTCAAAAATGTCGCGGAAGTTTTCGACAAGCAGATCCGTCACTACCAACCCGATCTCGGTGGGAGTAAATTTTCCTCCGAGCTTTTGCACGTACTGCCGCTCTTGAATGGTCGATAGAATCGCCGAATACGTGGACGGGCGCCCAATGCCGCGTTCTTCCAGTTCTTTCACCAGCGACGCTTCGTTGTAACGCGGCGGAGGCTCGGTGAAATGCTGCTCGGGCTTCAATTCTTTCAGTGTGAGTTTTTGCCCGGCTTCGAGCGCAGGAAGTTTGTGTTTGAGTTCTTCGTCTTCTTCGTCCTTGCCTTCTTTCGATTCCTCGTAGACTCGCAGGAAGCCGTCGAACTTCAGCACCGATCCGGTCACGCGGAACCAGAAGGTTGCGCCAGCCTTCGCCTTGGCGTCGATGTCGACCGTCGTCTGGTCGAAGACGGCGGGCATGATCTGTGACGCCACGAAGCGCTGCCAGATCAGCTTGTAGACCTTGAATTCATCTTCTTTTAAGTACTGCTTGAGTTGGTCGGGATGGCGCATGGCCGAGGTCGGACGAATCGCTTCGTGCGCCGCCTGCGCTTCCTTCTTCTCTTTGAAGGTATTCGGCGTTTCTGGCAAATAATTCGGACCGTACTCTTTGCCCACGTACTCGCGCACTTCCTGAATCGCCTCGGGCGCCACGCGGGTCGAGTCGGTACGCATATAGGTGATCAACCCGACCAGGCCTTCTTCGCCGAGCTCAACGCCTTCATACAAACGCTGCGCGATCATCATCGTGCGCTTTACGCTGAAACGCAGTTTGCGGGAAGAATCCTGCTGCAGTTTGCTGGTGGTGAAAGGAGGCGCGGCGTTGCGGCGGCGTTCCTTTTTGTCGACCGAGCGAACGACCCAGTCGGCTTCTTCAAGCGCGGCGCGGATTTTTTCCGCATCCTCGCCGTTGGTGACTTCGATCCTCTCTTCGCCCTTGCCCAGAAAGCGCGCGTCGAATGCGGGAGGCTTGCTGGCCGCCAGGTGCGCGTCGATGGTCCAGTATTCTTTTTTCTCGAACGCTTTGATTTCGCGTTCGCGTTCGACGATCAAGCGCAGGGCGACGGTTTGTACGCGTCCAGCGGAAAGCCCGCGGCGGACTTTGTCCCACAACAGCGGCGAAACCTGGTAGCCCACCAGTCGGTCAAGCACGCGCCGCGCCTGCTGCGCGTCCACCAGATTCTGATCAATGGCTCGCGGATGCTCGAATGCGGCCTGCACGGCGCGCTTGGTGATTTCATTAAATGTGACGCGTTGAATGCGCGGCGGAGTGCCCGCATCTTCTTTCTTCTTCTTTTTCTTCTTGCCGCCGCCGTTGCCATCAAGTTCGAAAGCAAGATGGGCAGCGATGGCCTCGCCTTCGCGGTCCGGGTCAGGCGCGAGATAAATCGCATCCATGCCGGTGGCCTGTTTCTTCAACTTGGCCAGGACTTTTTCTTTGCCGGGGATGACGACATAGTCGGTCGCAAACTCGTCGTTCGTATCCACACCCAGAGTGCTTTTGGGCAGATCTTTCACATGGCCGAGCGAGGCCTCGACAGTAAATCCCTTTCCCAGATATTTCTGGATGGTTTTCGCCTTGGCGGGCGATTCGACAATGACTAGACTTTTTACCAAAGGAACCCTCAGTTCTTAATATTTCGTTTTGAAGCTAGCACGAATGGGACGAAAGCAACAAGTTACGGGAAGAAAGCTTTTAGCTTCTAGCTGCTAGCTCCTGGCTAAAACCGATGTCTGCAGACGCTGGACTAGCGAGGCCAACATGCGCTGCACTTCGTGCACCTTCTCTTCCATATACTTGAACTCTTCAATGGGAAGATACTGCAAATCCTTGGCCAGAAGCAGATGATATTCCACCTCATTCGCGGAGCCTCGCGCAATCTGGAGAAATCGCTTCATCTCCGCATCAGACCTTCGGCCACATCCCTCTGCAATGTGGGCGCCGATGGAAGCGGAAGCCCGCCGCAACTGGCTCGTCAATCCATACATCTCCTCCTTGGGAAATGTTCGAGAGTGCCTGTAAACCGCCAACGTAAACTGATGGGCCTTGTTCCAGACAACCAGGTCTTTGAAGTCTTCCATATCGCCTCCGGTTAGCTAGGAGCTAGAAGCTAGCAGCTAGAAGCTCTTTACAAAATTCTTTCCCGGCATCTGCCGTACTTTGCCGGTCAGCTCCAACTCGAACAGCGCTGCGAAGATTTCTGACGACGACATTTCTGTTTCCAGCCGTTCCACCAGTTCATCGATGTGCGTGGCTTCGTCAGCTTTCAGCAGGCTCAAGATTCGCTTTTCGTGGGGAGGAAGCCCTTCGTCCGGGAATAGAGATGCGGAGGAAGCGCTTGCGGATTCAGGCGAGGTGGTTGGCGTGAGCGCGAGTTTTACTTCTGTTGGCAGATCTTCCCATACATCTTCCCAGGTTGCGACCAGCTTCGCGCCCTGTTTAATCAACGTGTTCGGCCCCCAGGAATTCTTGTTGGTCACGTTTCCCGGCACGGCAAAAACGTCGCGGTTTTGTTCAAGAGCGCAGCGCGCCGTGATGCGCGTTCCCGAATATTCGGCAGCTTCAACGACAAGCACACCAAGCGACATGCCGCTCAAAATCCGGTTGCGGATGGGAAAATTCTGCGGGAAAGCAGCGGTGCCAAGCGGAAATTCCGAAATCAGCGCACCCCCCAGCGCCAGAATCTGTTCCGACAGCCGCGAATTTTCTTTGGGATAAATCACATCTACGCCTGTACCAAACACCGCGACGGTCTTGCCTTTGGCAGAGATCGCTCCCCGATGGCTGGCGGTGTCGACTCCGCGTGCCATGCCGCTGATGATCACCAATCCTTGCGCCACGAGATCGCACGCCAGGCGTTCGGCCATGCCGGAGCCGTACGGCGTGGGATGGCGCGTGCCCACCATGGCAATGCCCGGCTGCGTCAGCACTTCAGGATTGCCGCGAACATAAAGCACCATCGGAGGATCGTAGATCTCCTTCAGCCGCGGGGGATAGCAGCGGTCTTCTGTGGAAATCACGGTCACTCCGGCGGCCGCAGCGCGCGCAATTTCTTCCCGCGCCAGTTCCGCTGATTTTCCGGTGGCAATCGACTGCGCCGAAATCGCCTGAATGCCGGTGCTTTCCAGTTCTGTGAGCGACGCTCGAAAGAGCGCTTCGGCGTTGCCAAAATGCTCGACCAGTTTCCGGGCCTTGGTGGGGCCCAGCCCGGGAGTCAGAGAGATGGCGAGCCACTCGAGAATGTGAGTGACGGAGGGCGATGAAGCAACGGCATTGGGCACGTAGAAACCTCTGTTTTATCCAACTGGGCGGACTGTAGTGATTGGTGGAAAGCACTGTCAAGGCAAGTCGTCACAAAGGGCTGTTAAAAACGGTCTGCTAAAATCAAAACAGGAATGAAACCCCTGCGCATTTCTGCGATTTCCTACCTCAACACCGCGCCCCTGATGTGGGATTTCGAACACGGCGAGGCAGGTAGCGGGTTCGATATTTCCTACACGTTGCCGTCGGCTTGCGCGCGCGCTCTGCAGGCCGGAACCGCTGACATTGGCATCATCCCGGCAGCCGCTTATACGCAAATCCCCGGCCTGATGGTCTTGCCAGGAGTGGCGATCGCCTCACGGCGTCCGGTGCGCTCGATCCTGCTGGTCAGCCGCGTTCCACTCGACCAGATTCGCAGCGTTGCGCTCGACACTTCTTCCATGACCTCGGTGGCGCTGACCAAAGTTCTGTTCGCAAAGTGGCTCGGCGGCGGCAGGACTTTCACTCCGATGGTTCCGGATGTCGAGAAAATGCTTGCCGAACACGACGCCGGACTCGTGATTGGCGATCCCGCGCTGCAGATCGACCGCTCGCGTTATTTCACCCTCGATCTCGCTGAGGAATGGATTCGCCACACCGGCAAACCCTTCGTCTTTGCCTTCTGGACGGTGCGCAAGGACGCTTTGCTCGAAGCCGTGCCTGCGCAGGATTTGGCCGCAATCTTCCAACAATCCCGCGACCACGGACTCGCCCCCGCAAGTCTCGCGCAGATCGCCCGCGAATGGGCTCCCCGGCTCGGGTTGAGCGAAGCGGATGTCCGCCTCTACCTTACCGAGAATATCTATTACCAACTGGATGCCGCCTGTCTCGAGGGATTGCGCTTGTTCTATCGCTATGCCGCCGAAATTGGCGCCCTGCCCGCCGCGCCTCAGATTGATTTTCTTGGGATCAATGCCGCGATCGCCTAGGGGAATGTCTTGGCGAGATAAGGTTTCGTGCAAGCTGCCTGCCCTGTAAACTCCTTAAACACGAATGCCGGTCCATTTCCATCTCTTGCTCGCGGTTCCGATCTGGCGGCGACTGCGCAGCATGGGCGGACCGGGCCTGGTTTTGCTGGGCATCGCTGACAATTCCGTGATCCCTTTGACCGGCAGCATGGATGTTCTTACCATCTGGCTGGCCGCGCGCCATCACGAACCCTGGCCTTACTATGCGCTCATGGCCACGCTGGGCGCGGTGATTGGCGGCTACATCACATACGCTCTGGCGCGCCAGGGCGGCAAAGAAGCGATGGAGCGCAAGCTCTCGAAAAAAAGGGCGGCGCAGGTTTCCAATGCGTTCGAGCGCTGGGGATTCTTTGCGGTTGCGGTGCCGGCGCTCCTGCCTCCGCCGTTTCCTTTCGTGCCGTTCCTATTGGCGGCAGGCGCTTTGCAGTACTCGCCAAAGAAATTTCTGGGAGCGTTAACGCTCGGGCGTGGCGTCCGCTATACAGTCGGCGCCTTCCTCGGCTTTCACTATGGCCGCCACATCCTCCGCTTCTTCTCGCAATACTACAAACCGTCATTGGCGATTCTGATCGGCCTCGCCGTGCTCGGCTCCATTCTGAGTCTGATGCAGTATCTGCGGTACCGGCGCCGCGAGGGTTAAGCGAGTTTCACGGCGCGGATGCGCCGCTCTCTCGCATCAGAATGATGTCGCTGGTAGTGTCGTAACGCAATACGGCCAGATACTTTGCATCAACCGACCATCCGAAATCGAGAATGGTTTCAGATTTGAAATCTGTAACTTTCTTCGGCGATGCGCCCGAAAGCGGCAGCGTCCAGACATTGCTCACACCGTTTTCCTCTCGCACAAAAGCAAGCGCCTTGCCGTCAGGGGTGAAATGGAAATTGCCTTTCGAGGTTGGCCCGGGCGACGTGAAGACCACATCGAAGCGCGGGTCAACATCCAGATAGTGGCTGGCACCGCCGGGATCGCCCTCTACCGGAATCAGCAAAACCCGGTTCTTGTAAGCGCGTGTTTCCGAGAATTGCAGAAACATTGCGATCGTCTTGTGGTCTGGCGAAAGAGCCGCTCCCTTCAAAATTGTTTTCGGGATGACGGTGCCCGGCAGAACTTCTTCCTTGTCCCCGGCCGTGGTAACCCGCAGCACGCCGTTCCTGGCGTAGTCGGAGTAATAAAGGTATTTTCCGTCGGGCGAGCAAAACCAGAAAATCGCGCCTCCGCTGTTCGGAGTCAGAGCCTTAGGGTCCGATCCGTCGGATTTAATTAGCCATATTCGATAGCCTTTTTCCGGACCGAAACGCACCCATGTCATGGAAATCGAGCGGCCGTCCTCACACGAGGTAACGTCCTTCATGAAACTTGAATTGTCGCTGATGATGGTGGAACTGTCGGCCCCGTCAGGTTTCATGCGCAGTAGCCGCTCTCCTTCGGAAACCAACAGGCGGTCGTCAGGCGTCCAGTCAAATGCGGCAATCGTTTCCTGTCGCGGTATACCCTGCACCACGGCAGGAATGCCGGCGCCCGAGGCGGGAAGAATATCAATCTCGCTCATCGCCTGGCTCTGCACCGTGGCCAGGGTCGAACCATCCCCGGAAACCGAGAGCGTTTGATGCTGCACTACGTCGTTGGTGATGGGAAGAAACTTTCCCTGCGGGAAGGAGAACTCTCCGATCTGGTAGTTCGCTTTGGCGTCCTTTCCCATGGCGATATAAATCACGAACAGCGCACGGCCATCGGGCGACCATGAGAGAGTGAAGGGCAGTTTGTCGTTCATGTTCACGAATTTTTCGAGGCGCCCGGACGCCACGTTAAACATGTCGATCGCCGAAAAGAAGGCGCCGGTGTAGCCGAATGACGAAACGGCAATGCGCCCGCCATCGGGCGACCAGGCCAGATATATTGGCGAATCGTTCAGCGGCGCAATCGCCAGGACCTTTTCTTCGCCGCCTTCTGGATCGATGCGCAGCAGCCTCCACTTGCCGTTCTCAGGATTGTTCATGCGCGCATAGGCGACATACTTTCCGTCGGGGGAAGGAGCGGGAGCGCTGTCCACGTCTCTGGCGATCAGCCGGGGTTCGCCTCCAAGAACCGGGGTGCGATAGAGATCGTAGACGTTGGCTTCACTTTCAGCCGATTCGCGAAAATAAATGTAATTTGCGTCCGGCGAAAACACTGGACTGAACAAGCGGCGGCCTGAGGCGGCGACCACTTGCGTGTCGCTGCCGGTCGCGATATTCCGCAGCCACAAACTTTCCCTTCCGCCCTCACGCTTGATCGTCAGAAGAAATTTTCCGTCGGGAGAAATCGCCGCTTCGGTGGCGGTGCCTGTGTTGGTGACCTGGCGGACGGTGAAATTCTGAAATGGCAGGTGGCGTGACCGTTCGATGTAGGAATAAACTCCGTACCCTGCCGCGCCGATCAGCAGCAACGCGATCACCAGGAACGCGCTGGCGCTGAATTTGTGCTGACGGGCCACGGCGACCACGCTCGACGAGCCGGACGCGCCGACGGCCTTACGATCGTCGGCACTCTTTCCTCCGGCATCTTTCTGAGAGCTACTGGATGCGGCGCTTGGGGAGGAAGCAGCGACACCAGCCAGACCCAGATCCCGCTTCAAGCGCAGCAGATCGGCTCGCAATTCCGCGGCCTGCTGATAGCGTAAGTTGCGATCCTTTTCCAGCGCCTTGAAGATGATCTCTTCCAGCCGCGCCGGAATCTCAGGATTGAGCTGTGCCGGAGAGGCCGGCGACTTGTGCAGAATCGCGTCAAATATCGCCGCCGCCGTTTCTCCCAGGAAGGGAAGCTGTCCCGTGGCCATTTCATAAAGAACGGCGCCAAAGGAAAACAGGTCGGTGCGCGCGTCCAGTTCCTTCCCTAGGGCCTGCTCGGGAGACATATACGCGACCGTGCCCAGCGCCGATCCTGGACTGGTCAGGTGCTCCTCGACATGCAAGGTCGCAAGGGTTGCGTCCGATTCCGGCTTGCCCGAAACTTTCGCCAGTCCGAAATCGAGGATCTTCGCAATTCCGCGGCTGGTCACGAAAATGTTTGCCGGCTTGATGTCGCGGTGAACAATCCCCTTATGGTGTGCGGCTTCGAGAGCGTCGGCGATCTCGATGGCCAGCGGCAGCAGATCTTCCACCTTCATCGCGCGGCCGGCAATCTGGTGCTTCAGGGTCACGCCTTCCAGCAATTCCATGACGATGAAGACGTGTCCATCCTGCTGGCCGATATCGTGAATCGTACAGATGTTGGGATGATTCAGTGCGGAAGCGGCCTGTGCTTCCCGCTGAAATCGCGCCAATGCGTGAGGGTCCTGAGCCAGTTCCTCGGGCAGGAATTTCAGCGCGACAAAGCGGTGCAGACGGGTGTCCTGGGCCTTGTACACCACGCCCATGCCGCCGCCGCCGATCTTTTCGATGATCTGGTAATGCGAGATAGTCTGGCCGAGCATCGATCCCCAGTGAACAGCTTATCCGTCGTATGCTATGGGGTTGAAAAGGCGAAGTCAAAGGACGGTGGCCCGTGCCTGATCTGGCTCGGGTCTTGCTGCAGTCGAGCAAAGCTTTTGACCGCAAAGGGCGCAGAGAAAATCCGCGGAGGACGCAAAGAAGAGCGACGTGGGATCCCGCCCAGAACAGCACAGGTGTTCGTCCTCAAGTTCCGCGCGGTGTTTGGTAAAATGAAGGCAATGTCCCTCACCAAAGCCCAAGCCCTGGAGATGTTCCACTCCGATGACCTGATCGGCATCGGCATGGAAGCCGATGCCGTGCGCCGCAGTAAGCATCCTGAAGGCACGGTCACCTACATTATCGATCGCAATATTAATTACACGAACTTCTGCACCGAGTACTGTACGTTCTGCGCGTTCTATCGCCCGCTGAAAGGGCCGGCGGCGCAGGAAGGTTACATTCTCGATTTCGACACCATTTACGAGAAGATTCGCGAGACCGTCGAACTCGGAGGCACGGGCGTGCTGATGCAGGGTGGCCTGCATCCCGACCTCAAAATCGATTGGCATGAGAAGATGCTGCGCGGCATCAAAGAGCGCTTTCCGAAGATTCATCTGCACTGTTATTCGGCATCCGAAATCATTGCCATCGCGGAGTACAGCAGCCTGAGCATTCGCGACACGATTTTGCGGCTGCGCGATGCCGGGCTCGATTCCATCCCCGGCGGCGGCGCGGAGATTCTCGACGACGAAGTTCGGTACAAGATCGCCCGCCTGAAGTGCTTGACCAACGACTGGATCAATGTCCACCGCACGGCGCACCAGATCGGCATGCGCACCACCGCGACCATGATGTTCGGCGTTGGCGAGAACTACGAAAACCGCATCAACCACCTGCAGGAAATTTACAACTTGCAGGAAGAAACCGGCGGCTTCACGGCGTTCATCCCGTGGAGTTTTCAGCCGCAAAACACCGCGCTCGGCGGCCGCCACTGGGACGAGGCGACCGCCGTCGAATACCTGAAAGTGCTGGCCATCTCGCGCCTGTATCTCTCGAACTTCTTGAACGTGCAATCGAGCTGGGTCACACAAGGCCTGAAGGTCTGCCAGATGGGCTTGCGCTTCGGCGGCAACGATGTCGGCTCAGTGATGCTGGAAGAGAACGTGGTGAGAGCCGCGGGAGTGACCAATTGCACGACAGAAGAAGAGCTGCGGCGGATTATTCGCGACGCGGGATTCCGTCCGGCGCAAAGGGACACGCTGTACCGGCAGTATTTCCTGAATTAACTAGAGGCAACACAGCGCATGTGGGGACAGCCGCCTCGGCTGTCCGCGGAGCGAAGTGGCGCGCCGCAACGAGCGTGGCCTGGACGGGGCAGCTTGCGTCCGCGTGGAGTGTCACAGACACAGCAGATTCCTCCTGCCTCGCTGCGCTCGCGTGTCGGAATGACAAGAACTAGATCAAGATCAAGATCAAAGGCAGCGGCCAGAAGTGCCCGCCACTCTACTGTCCCCGCAGCTTCGCAATCTGATCTCGCGCCCCGGAATTCTTAGGATTCAGTTCCAGCGACCTGCTGTAGTTCTCGATCGCCAACTGCTTATCTCCGTGGTCCATGTAAGCCTCGCCCAGACTGTCCCAGGTGTTGGATGAATCCGGGTATGCGTCTACATTCAGTTTCAGGACCAGGATTGCCTGATCGAGCTTCTTCTCGTTGATGAAGTCATAGCCCAGGCGATTGATGTCCGCTTCCACCGTGGCATATTTGTGCAGCGGGTCCTGAATAAACTTCCGCATGGCTTCTTCGGCGCCGGCAGAATCGTTCTTCTCCGCCGCGTCCTTCACGGAATCGACGAGGCTGGGTCCCGGCTTGTAGTTCAGGATTGCTTCCATGGCGGGATCGCGTCCGGCGCGGTAGTCGGCGAAGGTGAGTTCGGTCGCCAGATCGGGCGCTTGCCAGATCCGCTGATCACGCGGGTCCATATCCTGCCACCAGAGGAACGATAGCCGCACGGTCAATTTGCTGTTCGGCAATACGAGTGGCCGATTGTCGCCGTACATGTTGGGGCTGGAGGCGGTCGGCTCTCCGACAAAGAGTGTGTTGGTGTTCAGCTTCATGCGGTTGACGCAATTCATCGCCGCCGAGAAAGTCTCGCGCCCGATGATGGTGAACAACTTGCCCGGCTGGTTCACGGTGTTAGAGCGGATGAAGGCATGGATGATCGGCCGCAGCAGGTAGTTGTCGCCTCCGCCATTCAGGCGTTCGTCGAGCACGAAGCGGTCCACCGGGTTGGCATCGGCGAACGCCATCACTCGCTTGAAGAATGCCTCGATGGTCTCGTCGTGTTTCTCTGCCACCGCGTTGAATTGAACGTAAAGCGTCCGCGAATCTTTCAGGTACTCAAACCAGTAGCGATTTGCGGGATCTTTCAACCACAGAGGCTGAGGCGCGGATGGGTCGCGAGCATCCACCCAATCCGCGGGAAGACCGAATTCGTGCAAATCTAATTCTCCGGCTTCCGGTTTGAGGATGACGGTCTTTTCCACTCCGTCGTTCTCGACGGTGAGCGGAACCGCTTCCATGTCGTCCACCAATCCGAGTCCATCGAGTACCTCGGCCAAAGACATGTAGAAAGGCGTTCTCGCTTTGATCTGGCTCGGGTTGTCGTGAGGAACAATGCGGCTCACGGCGTCGTATGCCTCCTGGCCAGAGACTTTCCCCAAGCGAATGACTCGGCCGCCCACAGCCGCTGCATACTTCTTATCGGCCCGCAGAACGTACACCCCGTCCGGGAACCAGTAGAGCTTCACCGGATAGTGCCGGAAACTCGTAGGAGGGCCCAGGAACTGGACATACGTATGTCCATCTCCAATCATGCCGACAATGCGGATGATCTCGACGATGATCTGGTCGCGAGACATGGTCGGGATGCGCTCATCGAGACTCTTCACCGCAGTGTCAAACTGTTCGCGGGTCATGGAGTGAAACAGGTTCTTGTGGACCTGCGGCGCCTGTTCGGCGAAGTAACGCACGTCCTCGCGCCACTGCACGGCCTCCGCCGGTGTGACGCTGGAGGCATGAGACAGCAGGGAAGCGAGAAGAACGAGGCACACCGGAAGGGCTTTCTTGGGGAACATGGATTCCTCTTCGGACGCAGTAGTGTCTGCATGCATCTACGCCAAGTGATGGACGGAAGTTCCAGCGAAATGTGAGCGGAGTGCGGCAGGGTTCGCGTGGCCCTGACGGCATGAAAGCAGATTCCTCCTGTCTCGCGTCGCTCGCGCGTCGGAATGACAAGGGCTAAACACGTGCCGCGCTGCGCGCGGTGGACAGCCGAGGGCGGCTGTCCCCACATTTGCGCATCCCCACATTGTGGGTTCGGCTATTGCTTCGGGACCCAGATTGACGAGATCCAGGTTGAGATCTTCTCCAGCGCCACGGGAGAGATCGTCTCTTCAATTCCCGCATACTCGCTGGGTGCTCCAGTCTTAGCGGTCTGAAACAGGTGGTTCAGCCCCGGCAGTTCATCCACCTCGAAATGCTTGTTGCCTGCTTCTTCCAGCGCTTTGCGGATCGCCGGCAGATTCTGCTTGGGCGGCACTTGTGTATCTTTCTCGCCGTTGATCGCCAGTACCGGGCACTTGACCTTGCGCAGCGCCGTGGCCGGATCGTAGGTGAGGAAGTAGCGCATCCAGGGCGAGGTCAACTGTTTGATAGCTCCGTCGATCTCCGCCTGCGATGCCTCGCCCGCCATCTTCTCTTTTACTTTTTTCTCCAGCGCGGACGCATCTTTTTCTGTCTCGACGATCGTCAGTATTTCGCGCTGACGGGCCCCGGCCTTGACGGCCTCTTCATGGCTGCTTCCGCTCGCCTCCGTAATGGCCTGGATTTGTGCTACCAGAATCTCGTCACCGCGAACGCCAGACCCAGCCATCATCACGATGAACGCCACGTCGGGATTGCGAGCCGCGACCATGGGCGCAATGATTCCACCTTCACTGTGGCCGATCAGTCCGATCTTGTGCGGATCAACTTCGGAACGCGTCTTCAGATATGCGACCCCGGCCTCAGTGTCGGTGGCAAAATCGGCGGTCGTGGCCGTGGCAAAGTTTCCGGTGGATTTGGCCGTGCCGCGATCGTCGGCGCGCAACACCGCAATCCCGTGGCGCGTGAGGTAGTCGGACAAAACCAAGAACGGTTTGTGACCTAGCAGGCTTTCGTCGCGATCCTGCGGGCCTGATCCCGTAATCAATAGAACGGCCGGGAACGGTCCTTTGCCCGGAGGAATCGTCAGCGTCGCCGCCAGCGTCACGTTCTGCACTTTATTCTCGTAGGAAACATCTTCGTCTTTGTAGGGATAAGGTCTGGTTGGATTCTGCGGCCGTGCCGGTTTCAACTCGCTCTTATCTTTATCGGTCTCGCGGTGCAGTATCAGCGGCAGCTCGCCGCCTTGCTTCCAGGTGCCGTCGATCGAGGTCAGGTCCGCGGAGATCTTGCCCTCGAAAACTCCGTGGACCTTTTCTGCCTCAATTTTCAGCGACGCCCCGTCGCGCGTGACCTTCGTAGTTGGCAGTCCGGTCATGCCTTGATCGGGACTATCGAGTGTGGCGGTCAAGCCATCTTCTGTAGTGGCGATGTTGAAGACGACGCGCAGCTTGATTCCTCCGCCGACCTCAAGCGTGCCCATCCAGGCTCCGTCGATGTCGGAAGGCTTGACCG
The DNA here is from genome assembly GCA_963715875.1 of uncultured Acidobacteriaceae bacterium. GTDB lineage: Bacteria > Acidobacteriota > Terriglobia > Terriglobales > Acidobacteriaceae > Sulfotelmatobacter. The sequence continues at coordinate 1,797,593 of OY970281.1, forward strand.
CTTTGTGTTCGGTTTTCGCCGGCGTCGTGGCACGCTTGAAGTCGAGAGGCAAAGGCTGTCCTTGCGACCATGTGCCGCTGATCGTACTGCCGTCCGCCGAAACTTTGCCTTCGTAAGTGCCGTGCACGGCATCCACGCCCAGGCTCAGTTGACCATCCTTCAACACAACCGAACTGACCGCAATGCCATTCACGCCTTGATCCACGCTGTCGAGCGTGGCTTGAAAGGCGCCCGCATCGTTCTTCGTGATGTGCAGCACCAGGCGCAAATCCGCGCCTGCGTGCAGAGTCCCTCCCCAGTCGCCGGTAATTTCCTGGGAAGAGGCGGAGCCGACCGCAAGCAAAACCAACGAAACAGCAAGAAGTAGAGTTTTCATGATCGCCTTCAATGGAGTCTTTATTTGTGGATCGGCTGTAGGAGCTTGTGATGGTTTCTGCGAGTCCGCCGGTTCTGGTTTCGCGCGCTTGAGTGCCAGGGCAAAGCTTCCCGGACCCTGGCTCCAATCGCCACTGATGCCGCTGAGATCTTTATTGAACTTGCCATCAAACGAGCCGGACAGTTGATTCATTGCGATCTTCAGCGACGAGCCCTTGCGGATGACCGAAGTTGCCGGCCAGCCCTTCATGCCCTGGTCCGGACTGTCCATGGTTGCCGTTAATCCGTCGCCCGTATTTTTCACATGGAAAACGAGGCGCAGTTTGCCTCCCGGTGTGTCCAACAGGCCTTCCCAGTCGCCATCGATATCGGAAGGCGGCGCCGGCGGATGCTCCAACTTCAGGGGCGAGGTGGTTTTCTTGAATTCCAACGGCAGCTTTTTCTGTTGCAACCAGTTTCCGTTGATCGTCTTGGCATTCTTCACAACCCCTTCATAGGATCCCTTCACCACATTTGCGGTGAACTTTAATTTCGAGCCTTCAAGCGTAATGGAGTCGATGGGTACACCCATGACCGCCTGATCGGGGCTGTCCATCGTAGCTTTAAGAGTTCCGTCAGCAGCCTTGGTAATATGCAATACCAGACGCAGTTCACCCAGGTCATTCTGCACCGTGCCCTGCCAGTCTCCGGTTACGTCCTGTGCCTGAAGTCCACATACGGCAGCCAGAGCCAGCACTGCCACAGTAATCATCTTCTTCATTGATCTGCGACCTCCATGTCGCGTTATAACGTATTTATAATTCCCCTTTTAATTGCCCACGCCCTTCCAGTTGTTTATACAGGACGAGTGAATAAACCGCAGGCGCAAGCGTGCCCGTAATGATCGCCGCCAGTGGCAGCCAGAACGGAGCATGAAACACCGCTAAGGCCAGCGCCGCCAGACCTCCGGCAAAAAAAGTTTTGGCCGCTAAACGGTGTGTGGCATTCCATACCCGCTCGCTGGCAAGGGTCCACGGAGTTCGCACTCCGATGTAAAAATTTCGCCGCACCTTGCCCAAAACATTTCCCAACAACGCCACTAAAAGGCCCAGTCCGCCCATGATTGCGCGACTCATATCCATCCCTGTAACCAGCGTTGCCCCCAGCGCTGCCCCAACCATCAGCATCTGACTGTAGGCAATCAGGGCAAGGGTCACGATCATGATGTAGAGATAGGTGGCGCGGAAGGAATCCACCTCGAACTTCTTGGGAGACAGCCAGGGAAGCGCCGCGAATATCGCGACGATGAAAATCATCGTGCCCGGGCCAAAGAGAAATAACGACCACCTCGGCCCCCAGCCATTCACATGTCCGCGAGCATCCCAGTGCAGCGGAACTGTGCCAGGGAGCGCTGGGTACGCAACCACAGTCCCCGCCAGCACCGCCAGAATGACGGCAACTGCGCCGAGATAATACCTCTGATTCACGGTCATCTTAGTGATGTTCATTTTTTGCCTCCCGGCGGTGTCGCTTCGCCTTCCTGCGCTTCGCTCCCGCCGAGCAAATCCATCGCCCAAGCCATCAGATCCTGCACCACCGTGGTATTCAATCCGTACCAGATCTGCTGTCCGTCGCGGCGGCTGGTGATTAAGTCAGCCTCCTTCAAAACGGCGAAGTGATGCGACATTGAGGGTTTCGTCATGTCGAATCGCTCGGCCAAATCGCCCGCCGTTCTCTCCCCTTTCCGGAGAAGGCCGAGAATCTCCCGTCGGGTCGGGTCGCTAAGTGCTTTGAATGCTTTGTTTTGAGCGGCAACCATATTTAGGCAGCAATGTAATTAGGCAACCATCTAAATATACTGAAGACGATTCGCTCTTGTCAAGATGCAAGTGACTTGGGGAATGAACTCGCAACTGATCGAAGACGGTTTGGCTTGGAGCACCGCGCTATCCGCAGTTAAAATGGAGCAGGGCCTGACCGATCCTCCCGGTGAAGGCGTATCAACCTCCAAACCATCCCGAGGTTGTCCCAAGAATGAAAATTGCCGGCGTATGTCTGATGAGTATCGTGCTGGGAGCCGCCGCGCTCGTGGCGCAGAATGCGTCTGGTGACGCCAATTCCAGTTCGTCCAACGCGAGCGGCCATCCAAACTCGGTTGTGGTCGCGGGCGCGGTCACCAAAGATCCCGGCGGCGACCCGGTGAAGAAAGCGGTCATCGAGTTGATCGCCGAGAGTCAGAGCGAGGGCGGAAACTATACCGCTCTATCTGCATCGGATGGCAGCTTCCGCATTGAAAACATCGTCCCCGGTCGTTATCGACTTTTTGTGGAGCGTGCAGGGTACCGGGAACTTGACCGCCATCATCGCCGCAGCGACGGTCGTGTGCTGACGTTGACCTCAGGACAGGAATTGGACGATGTAATGATTCGTTTGCAGGCCGCCGCTGTGGTCGAAGGCCGCGTTACCGATGAAGACGGCGATCCCATGCCCGAGGCTGAGGTTGCCGTTCTGCGCCAGACTTTTGTCTCGGGCCGCAGTCATTTCGAACAGGCTGGAGCGGAGCGCACCAACGACCTTGGCGAGTACAGAATTGCGGGCCTGGCAGCCGGAAATTACTTTGTGTCGGTAACGCCGCCGCCGGACTTCAGAAGCCTGATCGAAGCCGCGGGAAACACGCCCCAGCCTTCATCTCACGTTGCTTCCGATAAGCCCACGCCAACCTCTTATCAAACCACTTATTATCCCGGCACCCGGGATCGCGGGCAGGCGAATGCAATCCCATTGCACGCGGGCGAGGACTTGCCCGTAGATTTTTCGCTCACTCCCAGCCCGAGTTTGACCATACGGGGTGCGGTGGTGAATGTGCCCGCAGGCGCGAGCGCGGTGATCATGCTGCAATCGAAGGATCTCAATCTGATGGTGAATGGCGCCGAGATGCACAAGGATGGCAGTTTCGAGATCCGCGATGTTGCTCCCGGCGCGTACACGATTCTGGCGACGGTCGATGACGTCCCGGTGCCGATGATGGCGCGCCAGTCGCTGCAGGTAACATCGGCGAATGTGGAAGGACTTCGACTCGCGCCCCAAACTGGCGGGTCGGTTCACGGACATCTTCGAATGGAAACCAGTGCGGGCAGCGCCAAGCCTGATCCCACCCAAATGTTTCTTTTGCTGCGCTCAGCCGATCGCGATGATGAATCGCTGCACACTTTTACCTTTGCCGAGAGCTCCAGGGTCGCCCATGTGAATGGCGACGGCAGTTTCGAATGGGAGAATTTGCCGCCGGGGCGCTTTTTCGTACAGATTTCCGAATCGAGTGCGATGCCGGACTGGTTTCTGAAAGCCGCTACGGCAGGAGGTCGCGATGCCATCGATTCCGGATTCAGCGTTGGCGGTGGCACGACGACAGTCGATCTGGTTGCTAGCGCCAATGGAGTTGTGGCCGATGGCGTCGTCACCGTGCAACAGCATGACTCCACGAAGGAAGAAACCGTCAGCGATGCGATCGTTGTCGCCGTGCCCGAGGCGCGCTTCCGTAACCATCCCGACCGCTATCGCAAGGCGGTCACGGATCAGCGCGGACGTTTCACCCTGCGCGGCTTGCCTCCCGGCGACTACACGCTATTTGCCTGGGAGAGCGTCGAGGGGGAAGCCTACTACAATCCGGAATTCCTCAGCAATTATGAAGGGCAGGGGAAGGCGCTGACTCTAACTGAAGGCGAGCGAAAAAGCGTACAACTCAAGGCGATTCCTGCGCTCGAAGACGAAAGTCAGCACTGAAATCGTTGGCCTGGTTATGGCATGAATTGTGATCTATGACGGTGTGGCAGAAGAAACCCGAACGCGTGTGAATGAGAATGGCCGTGTCGTGATCCCCTCTTCCTTTCGAAAGGCCCTCGGCATCAGGGTTGGAGATGAGGTGGTGCTTCGCATAGAAGGCGATGAATTGCGCATCACGACTCAGCAGCGCCGCATTCAGCGGGCGCAGGGCCGTGCCCGCCAGTACTTAAAGCCCGGCACGTCGCTGGTGGATGAGTTGCTCGCGGAACGCCGCGAGGCCGCCAAGCAGAATGGAATTATGCTCCACGCTTCCACCATCCTCGCGATAATTGGTGGGGAACCGCGCGCCGAGGAGTTGACTCATGGCCTGCTGGCACACGCGCCAGCCTGCGCCCTTTCTCTGGCGACCGCCGATTGAATCCCACTGAAATCGGAACCGATGGCATCTGCTTTCCCGAAAACCTGCCGTAGCCTGAACAGCAATCCGCTTCCTTGTTGCGATTTCCGGTTAAATGACTATAATGACTATCATGACCTGCAAACCCCAAAAGGAGTCTCACCATGGGTGCACAGATTTGGACTGTAGCCGAAGCTAAGGCCAAATTCAGCGAAATCATCGAGCGAGCCAGCTCCGAGGGGCCGCAGACCATTACGAAAAAAGGCCGCACGGCTGCGGTTGTGGTGGGGGCGGAAGAATGGCAAAAAAAGACCAGGCGAACCGGCAATCTGGCGGAATTTTTCGCGGGCTCTCCTCTGCGCGGATCGAACCTGAAGGTCCGCCGTTCTAAGGCGCGGGTTCGAAAGATTGCTCTGTGAATTTTCTTTTGGACACCAACGCAGTTTCCGAATGGGTCAAGCCGCGGCCGAATCCGGGCGTAATCCGCTGGATGGAGTCGGCGGATGAGGATCGGGTTTTCCTTAGTGTGATTTCTCTGGCGGAACTGCGCTATGGCGTCGATCGTATGGCCGCTGGAGCACGGCGCAACCGGTTGGAACAGTGGTTGCGCGACGAATTACCGCTACGCTTCGAGGGCCGGATCCTGCCCATTGATCCGCGTATCGCCGAGAAATGGGGGCAAATCGTAGCGCGCGCCGACGCTCTGGGACGGCCCATGGGCGCGATGGACGCTTTCCTTGCCGCCACCGCGGAACTTCATCGCCTCACGCTGGTTACTCGCAATACGTCCGACTTCGCTGTGGTGAAGGCGTTGCTGAATCCGTGGTCCTGATCGCAACGAAAACGCGCGCCCTTCGAATCCGGTAGAATAAGGGTTTTGACCGGACCCCTTGCTCCGCTCTAATCTCATCCTGTCTTCGACGCTGGCCGCGTGGGCTGCCCCCAAGGGCATCGGGCCCTATCTTCGCCAGCATTTGCTGGATAAAACATTCCAGGGTCTGTACCACACCGACGCCTTCGACCGCATGCTCTTGATCCCGTACTTCATCGTGCTGGTCCTGCTGGCTGCTTACGGAATGCACCGCTACATCCTGGTTTATCTCTACTACAAGCATAAGGACAAGCGCACCACCGAGCCGGCCGCCCGCTTTGAAGACTTGCCACGCGTTACCGTGCAGTTGCCCATCTTCAATGAGCAGTACGTGGTTGAGCGGTTGCTGGAGTCGGTCTGCAAGATCAAATATCCGCGCGAAAAGCTCGACATCCAGGTGCTTGACGACTCCACCGACGAAACCGTCGAAGTGGCGCGCAACCTGGTCGAGCGCTATGCCGCGCTGGGCAATCCCATCAGCTACCACCATCGCACCAACCGCGAGGGCTTCAAGGCGGGAGCGCTCGCCGAGGGGCTGCAGACCTCGAAGGGAGAGTTCGTCGCCATCTTTGACGCGGACTTCACTCCGCCCGAAGATTTTCTGATGCGCACCATTCACCACTTCACCGATCCGGGAATCGGTATGGTGCAGACGCGCTGGACTCACATCAATCGCAATTATTCGTTCCTTACGCAGGTGGAAGCCATCCTGCTCGACGGCCACTTCGTGCTCGAGCATTCCGGCCGGGCGCGCAGCGGAGTCTTTTTCAACTTCAACGGCACTGCCGGAGTCTGGCGGCGCGCCGCCATTGATGAGGCCGGCGGATGGCAGCACGACACGCTCACCGAAGATACCGACCTCTCCTACCGCGCACAACTCAAAGGATGGAAGTTCATCTACCTGCAGGATGTCGAATGCCCCGCCGAACTTCCCGTGGAAATGACAGCGTTCAAAACCCAGCAGGCGCGCTGGGCCAAAGGACTGATCCAGACTGGAAAAAAGATTCTGCCGCGCGTGTTGCGCAGCGATGCTCCGCTGCATACCAAGATCGAAGCCTGGTATCACTTGACGGCAAACTTGAGCTATCCGCTCATGATCGTGCTTTCGGTGCTGATGCTGCCGGCGATGATCATCCGCTTTTATCAGGGATGGTTCCAGATGCTCTTCATCGATCTTCCGCTGTTCATGGCATCAACGTTTTCTATTTCGAGTTTTTATCTGGTTTCGCAGCGCGAACTGTTTCCTAAGAATTACCTGCGCGCGCTTCTCTATCTGCCTTTCCTCATGGCGCTTGGCATCGGGCTCACCATCACAAATACGAAAGCTGTGCTCGAAGCGCTGGTGGGCAAAGAGAGCGCTTTCGCGCGCACGCCCAAGTACCACGTGGTTTCCAAGAAAGACAAAGTGGGTGCTACCAAGTACCGCAAGCGTCTCGGCTGGATACCGTGGATCGAGTTGATCATCGGCGCGTACTTCGCGCTCACCGTGGTCTACGCCGTCCAAAACGAGAACTACGTAACCATTCCATTTCTGCTGCTGTTCGTGATGGGCTATTGGTACACCGGATTAATGTCGCTGCTGCAGGGACGGTTTGCGGGCGTCGAACTCAGCGCGGAGACTCACACCAAGCCATTCCCCGTGGGCGTGTAGTATCAGTTCCTGGTTCGTATCAAGGCATGCCTTCAGGCATACCGCAAGAGCGATATTATGAATGGCTCCTCAGGCGCTGTAACAATCCCTGGCCGTGTGACACTCGCCGGCAAGGCGCGTCAAACCACCGAATGGATGACCCTATGCGAAAACTGTCCTTTTTCCTGCTGGCTTTGCTTGCCGGACCGCTTTTTCTCACCACCTCGATCTTCGCCTTCGAGCGCCAGCCCAACTCCGACTATCATGCCCGCCGCGAGGCCCTCGCAAAAAGGGTGAATGGCGTGGTGGTTCTGTTCGCCGCCATCGAAAATCCTTCCGACATCTACGGCTTTCGCCAGGATGATAATTTCTACTATCTCTCGGGCATGAGCGAACCCGGTTCGGCGCTGCTGGTTGCATCGGCCATCGAAGCCAAAGGCGAGACGCCCGCGCGTCCCTACTCCGAAATTCTTTTTCTTCCGCCCCGCAACCTCACGCAGGAGAAATGGACCGGCCCCAAACTGGGCGCGGAGAATCCCGAGGCCTCAAGGATCACGGGATTCGATCGTGTCGAAGACATGGCGCAGCTTCCCGCCGAAGTCGAAAAATACGTGAGTGGCGCCTCGGCTGCGATCTACACCGACGTTGCTTCACAGAACCAGGCGTCCATGTCGGCTGCACCCCTGGATTTCTTTAAGCGGCTCAATGCGTATCTCTTTCTGCAGGACGTGAGGCCGATGATTTCTTCCTTGCGCACGGCCAAGGATGCAGGAGAAGTGGCTCTGATTCGCAAAGCGGTGGACGCCTCGGTGGCGGCGCACTTCGCCGCCTTCAAGACTGTGAAACCGGGCGTCAACGAGCGCGAGATCGCTGCCCTCATGGAATATGAGTGGGGCAAGCGCGGCTGCGAACGTGTTGCCTATGCCCCCATCGTCGGTTCGGGTTATAACTCCACGGTGCTGCACTATTCCGACGATGACTACATCATGAAGTCCGGAGATGTAGTCGTCATCGATGCCGCCGGGGAATACTCGATGTACGCCTCCGACATCACGCGTACGCTCCCGGTCAATGGCCACTTCACACCGCGCCAGCGCGAGATCTATGACATCGTTCTGGGAGCGCAGGAAGCAGCCGCCGCTGCCTTCGTCTCGGGCAAGTCAACCATGAAGCGAGACGATCCCAACTCGATTTACAAAGTCGCCTTCGAGTACATCAATACTCATGGCAAGGACCTGCATGGCAAGCCGTTGGGACAATACTTCATTCACGGCCTCGGCCACTCTGTGGGGCTGAACGTGCATGACTCCACCGACTACAGTGTGCCACTGGGCCCAGGTCAGGTTTTCACCATCGAGCCGGGGATTTACATTCCCGAGGAGAATCTCGGCGTGCGCATCGAAGACGATTACTATGTGGACCCGGACGGCAAGCTGATCAAGCTGAGCGGGGCGCTGCCTTCCAAAGCCGAAGATGTCGAGAAATTGATGAAGTGAAAGCAAGTGGTCAGTGGCTAGTGGTCAGTAAGCAACGAAAATAACATCCCTTGTCTTCCTAATCACTGGCCACTGCCCACTAGCCACTGCGCTACGAGATGTATTCCTTGATGTACTCGTCCTGCGTGTGCGCCAGTTCCTGCAGGTCTCCGTCGAAAATTACCTTGCCGTCACGCAGAATCAGAAAACTCATGGGCACATTGCAATGCTGCCCGGGCGGGAGCTCCTGCATCCGGTTATTTTTCTGGTCGAACTCGTGCGTGGCCATGGTGAAAGCATCCTGTAGGCGGTGCGTAACCAGCAGGGCGCTCGTCTTATACACGTCGCGCTGCTTCACGATCAATTCGATGATGGTGTTCGACGTTACCGGATCGAGGCCGCCGGTGGGTGAATCGTAGAGCAGCAACTCCGGCTGCGTAATCACCGCGCGCGCAATGGCGACGCGCCGCCGCATCCCGCCGGAAAGCTCCGCGGGATCGAGATCGATTGCCTTCTCCAGTTCCACGAAGCGCAATGCCTCGCGCACGCGGCGATCGATCTCGTCGTCATACACGCCGCGTTGCTGCATGAGCCGGTAGGCCACGTTCTCGCGCACGCTGAGAGAATCGAAGAGCGCGCTCTCCTGAAAGACCATTCCAATCTTGTCGCGCAACGGGAACAGGTCCTCTTCCCGCATGTGGGTTATGTCCTGCCCCAGCACCACGATGCGGCCGAGGTCCGGCCGAATGAGGCCCAGGGCCAGTTTCAAGATCAGGCTCTTGCCCGAGCCCGCCACGCCGAACAGAGCCTTGGTCTCGCCCCGATCCAGGCGAAAGGAAACTCCGCGCAGAACGTCATTGCCGGGAAAAGAGAGGGCCACATCTTCAAACACAAGGACTGGAGAAGAATCTTCCCTGGTGTTTACGGGCGCGGAATCGAGCGGTAAGGTCGGCGCGGACATGGCATCAGTGGTAGGTGAGCACGGCCATCAGGAATCGGGTGACGAAAAAATCGAGGACAAGAATCAGCACCGACGAAGCCACCATTGCCTGCGTCGTGGCGCGGCCCACACCCTGCGTTCCACCCCGCGCGTTCATGCCGTAAAAGCAGCCGACGGTCGCGATGATAAATCCGAACAGGACCGGCTTGACCAGGCCCATGAACACATCCTGGAAAACCAGCGATTGCCACGCACTCTCCCAGTACTGCCGGGCATCCAGACGCAAGAGCACCTTGGCCACCATCAGCCCGCCGGTCAGCCCCACCAGGTCGGAAATGATGGCCAGGAAAAACAGCATGAACACGGAAGCTGCCACGCGCGGCGTGACCAGCTTTTTCATCGGATCGGTGCCCAGAGCGCGCATGGCGTCGATCTGCTCGGTCACCACCATCGATCCCAATTCACTCGCCATGCCGGAGGAATTTCGCCCGGCCACCATCAAGCTGGTTAGCACCGGACCGAGTTCCCGCACCATCGAGGTCGAAACCAGCTGTCCGACCAAGTCGATAGACCCGAAACGTTCCAGGGTGTTGGAGGCCTGCAACGCCAGTACCGCTCCGGTAAAAAATCCGGTAAGCAGGACGATGGGCAAAGACCCCACCCCGATCGCATCGGCCTGCAGCACCATGTCTGAAAAATACAGCGGCTTGCGGAAGAAGTTCGCCAGCGCTTGCACGCAGAACGAAACATAGTCCTGAACCGTTTGGACTTTTTCCTTGGCGAGATAAGTGGGCGAGATGAGTTCCATCGTTCGGAAAAACCAGCGCGCGGCTGCTACGCTTTCCCGAAACTATAGCAGAGAACGCCGTCAGTCTTCAGCGAAGTGATGTGAACAGCGGTGAACCATCCTACTGGGGGGATTTTCGGCGAGACGGAAGGGAGAGCACGAGTTTCGTCGCCGCCAGTTTCCTGAGCCGATCGGTGTGCTCATGGAGGGCCGACTTGAGTTCGCCGATGCAATGCTCCAACTCCCGCTCTTCCGCGGTGAGAACCCGGCCGCATAGCGTGCGGATACGATCTTCTAGCCGACGAGAAGGCACCCATGAAGGTACCGCAGCTTGCGTTGAAATGCCCATACAGCATCTACTGTAGGAAGATTAGCTTCGCGGTTTACCGTCCGCACCACCATCACGAGGTGCAATTTTGCGAGCGGCTTCCTGCTTCGGAGCCGCAAGGCTGTTCTTCCTTGCTTCAAGTAGGCGGTTGATCTTGCTCATCAGTTCCAGTAGCCGTTTTGGGTCCTGTTCCACCGCAGCCAGTCCACAGAGTTGTATCCAGGTTTCGTCGCCATCGGTGCCTGCAACGGAATGCGGTGAATGGTCCGGATCGACAAGTTGATTCGCACCACCATCGATTGCTGTTTCTGGATGCGAATCTTCTTTTGCGGATGGCTTGATCGGATTGCGTGCGTTTAAGGGCATCGCAAGTAGGATGCCCAATGACCCACGACGACCGTGAGGTAAAAGCCTTAGACCGCGCAGCCAAAACGACCACGGGAAGTGAAGTTTGGTTGTAGTGAAGCGATGCTGTGTTTGATTATCCCCGCGTCTTCTTCTTGATCTCAATATTCAGGCGGCGGATTTTCTGGTTTAACGTGGAGAGCGGAACTTTGAAGTGCTCGGCGGCCTCGGTCTGGTTCCAATTACACTTTTCCAGCATGTCGGTGATGATGCGGCGCTGGACATCGTCCACGATTTCAAACAGCGATGCGTCGGCCGGCGCCTCGTGCAGCGTAAAGGCCGCACCCCGTCCTAAAACATGGTCAGGCAATAAATCGAGAGTGATTTCCGGTCCCGACGAGAGTACGACGGCGCGCTCGATCACATTTTCCAGTTCGCGCACGTTGCCTGGCCAGGCATACGAGAGCAGGGGGCGCAACGCTTCGGTGGTGACGTGCCGTGCCGGACGATCGTTTTCCTCGGCATACTTCTTGAGGAAAAAGTCGACCAGCAGAGGAATATCCTCGCGGCGCTGCCGCAGCGGAGGCAGTTCGATGGTGATCACGTTGAGGCGGTAAAACAGATCTTCGCGGAAGCGGCCTTCGCGCACCGACTGCCGCAGATCCACGTTGGTGGCGGCGATGATGCGCACATCCACCTGCACTTCCTGCACTCCGCCAAGGTGCATGAAGCGGCGATCCTGCAGCACGCGCAAAATCTTGGCCTGCGTGTCCAGACCCATGGTGGCGATTTCGTCCAGAAACAGCGTGCCCCGGTCCGCCATTTCGAACAGGCCCTTTTTAGAAGCGATGGCGCTGGTGAATGCGCCCTTCACGTGGCCGAAGAGCGTCGACTCCAGTAGGTCGGTTGGCATCGAACCCGTGTTGACGGGGACGAAAGGCCGATCGTGGCGCGGCGAATTCAGATGCAGAGCCTTGGCAATCACTTCTTTGCCCGTGCCGCTTTCGCCCTGCAACAGCACGGTGGACCGGCTGTTGGCCACCTGGGCGACGAGGTCGAAAATCTTCAGCATGACCTCGCTTTTGCCTATGATGTTTTCGAAATTGTAGCGTTGCTTGAGAGCGCGCTTGAGCTGGATGTTTTCTTCTTCCGCCCTGCGCCATCCCACGGCAGCACGCACATCCGCGAGGAGCTTTTCGTTATCCCACGGTTTTTGTACGAAGTTGGCGGCGCCGGATTGCATGGCGCGCACCGCGTTTTCCACCGTGCCGTAGGCGGTGATCATGATCACGGGCAGGCGGGTTTCATGGGCGCGAATGTCGGCGAGAATCTCCATGCCATCGCGTCCAGGCAGGGCAAGATCGAGCAGGATGAGGTCAAAGGGATGTTCGCCGATGCGCTGCAGGCCAGCTTCGCCGCTGGTCGCGGTCTCGACGGCAAAGCCTTCCATCTCCAACAGAGTTTGCAACGATTCGCGAATCTCGGCTTCATCGTCGATGATGAGCACGGCGCCCGCCAGGCCCGGCGTTCCGTTCATCAGCGAGCGCGCGATCACGGCGGCGTCAGACATGCATCGCCTTCCGGCTCAGCGGAAAATCCAGAACAAACGTGGTTCCGGCTCCGGGACGGCTTTCCACGCGAATCTTCCCGGCATGTTCCTGGATGATGCCGTAGGTAACAGCCAGGCCCAGGCCGGTGCCGCGCGCCTGGCCTTCGCGGGGCGCAGTCTTGGTGGTAAAGAACGGATCGTAAATGCGCTGGACGTGCTCCGGTGCGATACCCGAACCGGTGTCGGAGACGGATACGCTGACACTCTCGCCATTCATCGTTGCCACGCGCAGCTTGCCGCCGCCCGGCATCGCGTCTTTGGCGTTCAGGAACAAATTCAAAAATACCTGCTGCAATCTTCCCGGATTCCCCTGAATTGGCTTCAGTTTGGGCGCCAGCGCATTTTCCACTTCCACCTTCGCCACCTTGAACTGATGTTCCAGCAACGCCAGTGTGTCGGCAATGACCTTGTTCACATCGACGTCGCCGACCTCGCTTCCGCTGGTGCGCGAGAAATTCAGCAGGTTATTCACAATCTCGGAAGCGCGGAACGTTTGCCGGGTGATCTTCTCCAGCAGCCCCGACTTCTGCGGATCGCCCTGCAGTTGTTTGGCCAGCATCTGCGTATAGGAAGAAATCACGGCCAGTGGCGTATTCACTTCGTGGGCCACGCCCGCCGCCAGCAATCCGATCGACGAAAGCTTATCGGCCTGCGACAGTTGGGCTTCGAGTTCGACCCGCTCGGTAATGTCGTCCATAATGATCAGCCGCCCGATCACCTCAAATTTGCGCGTCACCAGCGGTGCCAGGGCCACGTTGACGGTGCGCACTTCCGAGGCCGGCGTCTTCAGCCGGAATTTGTACAGGTTGCGAATGCCCGGCTCTCCCCGCATCCGCTTGAATTCCTCCACGAATTCCGGCGGAAAAATATCTTTGAGCGACTGGGTCAGAGTCTGCCAACGCGGCAGTGCATACATGACTTCCATCTGCGCGTTCCAACTCTCGATGCGGTCTTCCATGTCGAGCGCCATCACGCCCACGTTGATGGATTCAACAATATTCTCGTTGAAGTCCTTGAGGCGCTCGTACTCTGCCGCCTTCTGCTGCAACGACGCATAGAGTTGCCCGTTCTGTATTGCGATGCCGAGATAGCCGCCCAGGGTTTCCAGCAACTCCATGTCTTCGCTGGAAAGGAAATCTCCCTGCTTGGTTTTCCCCAGGCCGAGCACGGCAACGGTTTTCTGCTGAGCGTGGCATGGGATGTAGTAATTCAGATCGAGGCGGGCGATGGCTTGCTGCGCGCTCGGGCTCTCGCGCGGCACCTGGTGGGTGTTCTCAAAGAAAAGATGTCCTGCCTGCTCCGGCCGCGGTGCGCCAAGGAACGACAGATCGATTGCGCCGGGCGCGGACAGCCCGAAGGACTTGGTGAGTGCGAATCGGCCCGGTTCTTCCCCGGCCAGAAACACAGCCATGCGATCCACCGCCAGCGTGCGGGACAATCGGTCCAGCAGCGAGGAAAGCATGGTATTGAGGTTGGTCTCGGCGCCCAGTTCCCGTCCAAATTCGAGCAGCGTGCGGCGGTAGTCATAGAGCGTGCGATAGAAGAACTGGTCGATGCGGTCCTGAATCCATTTGCGCACCGGATCGAACAACAGCGCGGTCACCACCACTGCCAGAATCAATCCGATGGGACCGGAGTCGGGCCGCCAGTTGTGCACCAGCAGCGCCACGCTCGCTACCAGAGCGAAATACAGTCCCACCACGATGGCCGCAGCCAGCGTGTAAACCACGCCGCGCTTGAAGATGAGGTCAACGTCCATCAAGCGATAACGGAAGATGGCATAGCCGAATGTCAGCGGCAGCAGCGCCAGCGACAGCGCCGAAATCTTCATCGTCTCGCCGGGTAGCGAACCCAGAAGATACGGAACCACGTAGAACGCCGTGTACGGGACGATTGCCAGAATCGTTCCGCGCGTCACCCATTTCAATTGCTGGCGCAAGATGGTGGTGTTCGCCCGCCGGTGGCTGTCCCAGAGCACGAAAGCCGCCGCCAGGAAGAACAGCGATCCGTAGGACATTTCCATCCGGTCGAGATTCCAGCGCAGCCGCTCGCTCGCCTGCAGCCAGCGCATGGCGGTAATATGCATCGCCAGCAGCAACGCTCCCGGCACATAGACCAGGGCCAGCAGCCACGGACGGTTGCGCACGATCTGCCGTTTCTCAGGAAATGTCAGAACGAAGTGCAGAAACAATGCCGGTTGCAACACTCCGGCGGCAATGTTGCCCCAGTAGATCGTCCAGTCAAAATCGTTCAGCTTGCCCGTGTATTTGAAGGAGTAAGCGATGAACGAGACTAGGCAGAAGATATAGAACTGCATCGACCCGGGAGCGGTCCAGCGGCGCAGCAGAACGTAGAGTCCGATGCCGAGGTAAATCAGCGCGATCAGCCGCAGCAAGTTGTTGAGGGAGCGTTCCGCCGGGACCAGAATCACGCTGGAATCGAGCGGCACCGATTGCCGCAGCAGGGAATACGCCGCCTTCGACCATATGCCGTTGCGGTAGAGCTGGCGCTCCAGCCCCGACATATTCTTAACGTCCTGCCCGTTGATGGAAATCAGCTGGTCGCCCGGCTTGATTCCGCCCTTAGCCCCCGGCCCGCTCGGCTCGACGCGGTCGGCGGTGAGCTTGCCGTCATGCTCCACCCACCAAACGCCGTCGTTCGGGACCATGAACTTCCACTCCGCATTGAAGTTGAAGCCCGCAAATACGACAGCAGCAACGGTCAGCAGGAATAAGAGGACAGCGACCGAGCGAACTTGGCTTTCCCGGTTCATGGCTTTCGGCGGCGCTGCTTCAGGTCGGCTGGTGCGCCGCGGGTGGATGCCCGATCTAACACTCCCCGGCGAGTCTACGCCCGGCAGATCGGTGCCCGACTCATCATCAATGAGCAACTTCGGTGCCATGTTGGGGCTTATCTTCGATACGCTAAGTGCCGTATCTAAAGCAACTTCCAAGATTATAGATGGGTTTGCGTAAATTAAATACGATTTTATGTAGGCTTGTGTGGAATCTTGTATCTAGCTGGATGGGAAGACGTTAGGGAAGCGAACTGCCGGATATGCTTTTTGGGAGCATGTTCCGCACCCCGAAAGCGAGGGAGTGGCAGAGAGAAATCCGGACTATCTCCCTGCGAACATCCCTACGCTTCCGTGGTGAGGTGAGGAGAACACTCAAATTTCAACGAAACAAACGTTGCTGCCTTAGGATGGCCAGGCTTCCCGCTCCGCTGCCCCGGGTCCCAGGCTGACATGAATTACGTTGAGCAGTTCTTCGTTATCCGCCGGCTTCTGAAAAAATGCCGCCGCCCCGGCCTTCAAGGCTCGTTGCTCATTCATCTGAGGATCGCGTGCGCTCAACACGATCACCGGAATGCTCGAAAGTGCGTCGCTGGCCTGCAGGCGATCCAACACGACAAAGCCATCGCCCACCGGCAACCCCAGATCCAGAATGATGAGCGCAGGACGATCCTTCTGGGCGGACGCAATCGCGGTGTAGCCGTCAGAAGCTGTAGAAACTTCGTAGTTGTTGGCTCGCAGCCGCAGCCGCATGGCACGCAACAGGTCGGGATCGTCATCGACAACTAGAATCTTCGGTTTTGGCATTGGCAGTTCTCCTTTTTGTGGTGCCGCATTAGATTGACTTCATTTCCTTTGTGTTCGCCTAGTTGCCCGCGTGGGCCTTTGTGGCGAACACCTGTTTTTGTTCCACGCTCGCCATGACGGCGCGCGTGACGTGGTCGGCCACGGATTGCACCTGCTGCTCCAGACTTCCATCGGCAAGATTCGAGGGAAGCTCCACTGGAACCGTGGTGATCGTTAGTCTGTACTTGCTCTGGAAGTCCTGCACACGCTCCAACTGTTCCCGAATTCGGGTGGCCATGATTCCGGAGCGCTCGAGGTCGGTCGAGGCCACAACAAAGAACGTTTCGGTTGTGCCCGATGTTCCCATGGGCGGCAGAACCAGGTCCTTGTCGAGATAGACGCAGCGCTGCAGGATCTCCCAGCATTGCTGCCAGGTTTCCCTCCAGTTGCCGCGAGCATGATCGGAGATTGGGACGAGGTCGATGCGCACCAGCACGAACGCGGGGCGCAGACGCTCCTGGTAGATGACGACTGGAGAAAGCAACTTGGCCAGGGAGTAAACCGGCAGCGTAAAGCTGAACGTGCTGCCGTGTCCAGCCTCGCTTGAAACCCAGATGCGCCCTCCGTGCAGGCGGACGATTTCCCGGCAGATGAACAGGCCTAATCCCAATCCAGAGCGGTTATTGTCCACCGAGTCCGGGTCCTGGTAGAGGCGTTCGAAGATCAGCGCCTTGGCTTCCGGAGCGATGCCGCGGCCGGAATCGCTGACGGAAATGTAAACCGAAGCGGGGTCTGCCTCGACCAGACATGCCTGCACCACCACCGAGCCTTCGGCGGGCGTGAACTTGATGGCATTGTCCAGCAGATTGATCAGCACTTCGAGGGCGCGATCGGGATCGGCATGGATCAGCGGCAGCCGTTGATCGATTCCGATTTCGAGGCCAACACGCTTCGCCTCGGCCGACGGGCGCAGCATCGCCACCGCCTGCTGAATCAGGTCGCGCAGCGAAATGCAGCGTGGCTCGATTCGCATCTTGCCGCTCTCGGCGCGCGTGGCTTCGAGCAGGTCGCGGATCATGGCGTGCAACTGGTTCACACTCTTCAGCACCGTCTTCAGGTGGTCGGCCTGTTCCGGAGCGACTGGCCCGGCGAGCCCGTCGAGAAGCAGGGTCACATACTGGTGAATGCAGGTGAGCGGCGTGCGCAGCTCATGAGAGACGTGTGAGAGAAACTGGTTCTTGAATTCGAGCTGCTTTTTCTGCGTGATTTCGAGCGCGCGCACCAGCCCTTGCCGCTCGACCGCGTAGCGGATCGCGCGATCCAGATCGCGGGCATCGAATCTTCCCTTGACCAGATAGTCCTGCGCTCCCTGGTGAAGCGCTTTGCTGGCCAGCGCCTCGTCATCCTGGCCGGAAAGAATCACCACCGGGATGCCGGGAGCCTTGTCGAGAATGCTGCGGTAGGTGGCGGCGCCGCGGCTGTCGGGCAGGTTCAGATCCAGCAGGATCAGCGAAGTTTGATTGTGCGCCAGACACTCCAGCGCCGTAGAAAGCCGGTCTACACTCTTGATCTGCACCTCGGCATTGCCTTCGACCAGGCGCAGGCGGGTCAAGTCGGCATCGCCCAGGTTATCTTCGATCAAAAGCACTTGTGTGGCTGGATTCGTCATTCGTTCCTCGATCTTCCCTTCGTTGTTCCCTTGGATGTTCCCTGCGTTCATGGTTCTCTCGGCGGCAAGTAAGCCCGGCAAAACCAGAAATTTCCCAGCTCGGTCACGGCCGCGACAAATTCCGGCAGATTGCCCGGCTTGTTGATATAGCAGTTCGCTCCCAGTTCGTAGCTTCGCACCACATCCTGCGGAGCCTGCGACGTGGTGAAGACGATGACCGGAATCCGGCGCAAAGCCGGATCCGCCTTCACCTCCGCCAGCACGGCTCGTCCATCTTTCCTGGGCATGTTCAGATCCAGAACCACCAGCTGGGGAGAAGCGGTTCCGGCATATTTCCCTTCGCCGCGCAGGGCAGCCAGCGCTTCCACCCCATCAGGAACGGCCCGAATGTGGCCAAGGCAGCCGTGCTGCGCCAGGATTTCCGCCGTCAAGTCGCTGTCCGCCGGATTGTCATCGACCAGAAGAATGTCAGACATGAATCGCATGTTCATCCCTGGACTTTCCGCATCCCACGCCGCCTTCCACTTCTTTTTCTTTTTCTTTGCCTGTCCCCGCCGGCAAGGTGAACTTGAAGGTGGCGCCGTGGCTCGCTTTCACGTCGAGCCATATCCTGCCCCCATGCCGTTCCACGATCTTCTTGCAGATGGAGAGGCCAATTCCGTTGCCGGAATATTCGGTGCGCGTGTGCAAACGTTGAAAGATCGCGAAGATCACCTCGGAGTGTTCGGCGGCGATGCCAATGCCGTTATCGGCTACTGAAAAAATCCATTCGTCGCCCTGTTTCCCTGCGCTGATTTTTACGACTGCTGCGTCGGAGCCGTGGAACTTGATGGCATTGCCGATCAGGTTCTGAAACACATGGGTGATCTGGATGCTGTTCGCTTTCACCATGGGTAGCCGGTCATGTTTCACCACCGCGCCACTCTCCGCGATGGCGGCGGAAAGGTTTTTCAGCGCCTGTTCCACGGCCACGGTGCTGTCGATATTGCGCACATCTTTATCCTGGTCTTGCCGTCCGGCACGGGAAAATGCCAGCAAATCCTGGATCATGGCCTGCATCCGCGTGGACCCGTCGATTGCGTAGTAGATATATTTGTCGGCTTGCTCGTCGAGATGGCCGCGGTAACGCTCGGCCAGCAACTGGGTATAATTCGCCACGATGCGGAGCGGTTCCTGCAGATCGTGCGATGCGACGTAGGCAAACTGCTCCAGTTGCTCGTTGGAGCAGGCCAGTTCGTTCATCTTCTTGGCCAGATCTTCTTCCGCACGCTTGCGCTCGGTGATGTTGGCGCGCATCGCAATGTACTGGCGCGGCTTTCCGTCCGCTCCGAGAAACGGCACAATAGTGGTTTGCGACCAATAGATTTCCCCATCCTTGGCACGATTGCGAATCTCGCCTTGCCAGACCTCGCCCCGGCCCAGCGTGTCGTACACATCCCGAAAGAACTCCTGGGGATGGAGTCCGGAGTTGAGCATGCGATGGTTCCGTCCGATCAGTTCCTCACGGGAATATTTGCTGACCGAACAGAACCTGTCGTTGGCGTAGGTGATGCGGCCCTCCACATCCGTGGTCGATACCTCGGCATGTTGATCGAGGGCAAATTTCTGGTCGGCGAGTTCCTTGAGCGCGCGCTCGCTGGTCACCAGGCTTTCCCGCACGGTTTGCTCGGCCCGCTTGCGCTCCTCGCGGAGTCCCTTTTCCACCAGCGCCCGGTGCAGCGACACCGGCAGACGCGCCAGATGCTGCTTCAGCACATAGTCAGCAGCCCCTTGCTTGATGCTCTCCACTGCCTTCTCATCTCCCAGGGCTCCCGTCACCAGGATCAAGGGAATGTCCAGACCTTCCTCCCGCAAAAGCTCCAAGGCTTCCAGCCCGGTCCATTGTGGAAGGTTGTAATCGGCCAGGACGATGTCGTAAACCTGGCTGCGCATTTGCCGCAAAAATTCTTCGCGGGACTGCACCATGTCGGCCGTCACCACGTAGCCGCCGCGTTTGAGCGCGTGCAACATGAGCGCCCCGTCGGCGGGGCTGTCCTCGACCACCAGCGCGCGCAGGGCAAGCCCTCCACCAACGCCGGATTCCACATCGCGCATCCGGGTCGCGGTCATGATCCTTGGCGGGCCTCCCGGGCGATGGGCATCGCGACAGGTGGCAAATTCACCACCAGCCAGTACAGCCCAACCTGCTTCACCGTGTTGCGGAACTGCTCAAAGTCCACCGGCTTCTGAATGTAGCTGTTCGCTCCGAGGCCATAGCCCTTCACCAGGTCGCGTTCTTCTTTGGACGAAGTCAGGATCACCACCGGAATTGCGCTGGTCCGGGGATCGACTTTGAGCCGCCGCAGCACTTCCATCCCGTCCACTTTGGGCAGCTTCAAATCCAGCAGCACCAGCCTCGGGGGATGATCGAAGGAGCGCTCTGCATGAACTCCGCTGCAGAACAGGAATTCGAGCGCCTCCTCGCCATCTCGGGCCACATGAATGTGATTGGCGAGGTTCTCCCGGCGCAAAGCATGCATCGTCAATTCCACGTCATCGTTGTTGTCTTCCACCAGCAAAATTTCGATCTGTTGGTCCGTCATGATTTGCCGCCCGCCTCCGCAGCCTTGGATTTGAGTTCGTGCTTCTCTGAATTTCCCAGCGTGAAATAAAAAGTCGCGCCCTTGTCCAGTTCGGCTTCCGCCCAGATGCGGCCGCCATGTTTCTGGATGATGCGTTGCACCGTCGCCAGCCCCACACCCGTGCCCTCGAAATCTTCGGCGCGGTGCAGGCGCTGAAATACTCCGAACAACTTGTCGGCATACTTCATGCTGAACCCGACGCCGTTGTCGCGGACAAAAACCACCGGCAATCCGTTCTGCTCCTCCTGGCCTACCTCGATCAGCGCGTGTTGACGCGGGCGAGTGAACTTGAGGGCATTCGACAGCAGATTCTGCAGGACCTGCGTCATCAACGCCGTGTCGCATTCGACAAAGGGCAGGTCGCCGATCTTCCATTCCACATCGCGATCCGCAAGATCGGGCTTCAGAGCGCGGATGACTTCTTCAACCACTGATTTGAGCCCGGTAACCTGCCGGCTGAGGTCGCGGCGGCCCATGCGCGCCAGGTTCAGCAAATCGTCCACCAGTTGGCCCATGCGGTGCGTGCCTTCCTCGATGCGCTGCAGATGGTGGTGCGCTTCTTCCGGAAGATTGGCGCCGAACTCCTCCGATAAGATTTTGGAAAAGCCGCTGATATGGCGGAGCGGCGCGCGCAGGTCGTGCGATACGGAGTAGGTGAAGGCTTCCAGTTCCTTGTTGGCGGCCTCCAGTTCCGCTGTGCGCAGGATGACTCGCTGCTCCAGTTCTGCGTTGAGGCGGTGAACCTCCTGCTCGGCTTGCTTGCGCTCGGTAACGTCGCGGGCCGCCGCAAAGACGCCTTCGATTTCCCCCACCTCGTTCTTGAACACGTTCGCGTTATAGAGCACATCGGTCACACGCCCGGAAACGTGGCGGATGGCTAGCGGGTAATCCCGCACAGACTCCTCGGCAAACACCTGCTCATATCCCCGGCGGGCGCTTTCCGGATCTGTGAAGTAGTTTGAAAAGTCACTGCCGATCAGCTGTTCGCGAGAGACTCCCGTGACCTTCTCCGTGGCCTGGTTCACATCGGTGATCTTGCCGTCCCGGCTGATGGTCACCAGCGGGTCCAGGCTGGCTTCGAGCAGGCTGCGGGTGTAGAGCGAGGCTTTGCGTATTTCTTCTTCCGCGCATTTGCGCTCCGTGATGTCGGTGCAGGTTCCGACCCACTCGCGGATGCTCCCGTCGCTCTCCTTTACCGGCACTCCGCGCACTGCGAACAAGCGGTATTCGCCATCGTGCCGGCGTATGCGATACTCCGTGTCATAAAGGCGTCGGTCGCGGACCGCCTTCGACCAGACCTCCGCTGTGCGCTCGCGGTCCTCGGGGTGAACCGAATCGATCCATCCCCAACCTCGAATCTGCTCCAGGCTCATGCCGGAGTATGCGCGCCAGGTCGGCATGTCGTTGTCAACCTCGCCTTGAGGGTCGGTGATCCATACGATTTGCGCGGTCGCGGCGACCAGCGACCGGTAGCGGGTTTCGCTCCGATCCAGGGCGTCTTCCGCCCGTTTGCGCCCGGTCACGTCGCGGGATGGATTCGTGCGCTTCACCGATTCGATGACTCTTTCAACATCGCTTTTCTCAGAAAGGGGGATGAACGAGAGTCTGCGATTCGTGGAGTGAGGCAGCCTCGCCAATTAGATTATCGGCGGGGTGGGAGCCAGCTTTATGGTTAAAGGCACGTCCCAAAGAGCAGGAGTGCAAGCCCGACTACGTCCCTTTGGACAGATGGCAGCGTGGCTATTGGAAGGTCTAGCGAACGCCGGATGAGAATCCCCTCAGCCGCACCCGAACGAAAAAATCGGATGCGCCAATTGACATTCAAATCTGTTGGGATTTTGCTCTTCTGAGAACTGAGAACTGAGAACCGTCACCCAGCCTTGCGCTGATCTTCCGCAGGCTCGGCCGAGGCATCGCCTTCGTCCCACTCAAACGAAAGCGTCCGCGCAGTGGTTTCTACGGGCGCAAGTTCCGGAATATCATCCGCCACCGAGGCGCCCATTTCGGCGAACTTGCGCGCCGAAACCAGCACCCGGCTTTCGAGCGATCCCACGGCCTTGTTATAAGCATCGACCGCGCGATCGAGTCCGGTGCCCACCGCTGTGACATGCCCAGCCAGCAGCCGCAGGCGATCGTGCAACTCTTTGCCCAGCGCGCTAATTTGCTGTGCGTTGCGCGCCAGCTTTTCCTGGTTCCAGCCGTAGTTAATCGCTTTAAGCAGCGCAATCAAAGTGGTCGGCGACGCCGGGATCACGCGGTTCAAGACACCGTGCTCGATCAATCCGGGATCCTGCTCCAGTGCCGCACTGAAAAATGTTTCTCCCGGAAGAAACATCACGACGAATTCTGGCGTGGCCTCGAACTGCTCCCAATATTTCTTGCCGCTCAGCGTATTCATGTGGTCGCGCACCTGGCGTGCATGATTCGCCAGACACGTCCGCCGCGTCTCCTCATCGGAGGTTTCGAAGGCGTCCAGAAAGGCCTGCAGCGGCGTCTTCGCATCCACCACCACGTGCTTGCCGCCGGGTAGTTTCACCACCAGATCGGGACGCAGCCTTCCCGTCTCGCCGGTCACGGTTTCCTGTTCGGCGAAATCGCAGTAAGAAAGCATGCCCGCGATTTCGACCACGCGCCGCAACTGAATCTCTCCCCAGCGCCCGCGCACGTTGGGAGTGCGCAGCGCCCGCACCAGATTTCCCGTCTCCGATTGCAGTTCTTTCTGGGTGACGATCAGCGATTGCACCTGCGCCCGCAGTTCGCCGTAGGCGTCGCCGCGCGCGACTTCAATCCGCTGAATCTGCGCATCCACCTTATTGAGCGATTCGCGCACGGGGGCGACAAGATCAGCCACGGCCTTCTGCCGGTTCTCGAGGTCTCCACGGGCCTCGCTCTGCAAGCGTTCCAGCCGCTCTTTCGCCAGATCGAGGAACGATAAGTTATTGCTCTTCAAGGCATCCGAGGCCATGGCCTTGAACGCGTTGCGCAATTCTTCACTCGCCCGGGTCACTAATTCGATCTTTTCGTCGCTGGACTTTCGTTCCAATTCCAGGGCGGACTCCAGCCTCGCGCGGGCCGCCACCAGCCCGGTGTAATCCGCCAGAAGCCGCGCCAGATCGGCCTTTCCAACCGCTAATTCCTTTTCCATCAAGGACAAACGCGCCTGCAGCGCGGCTGTGCGTGAGCGAAAGATTAGATAAGCAATCACGCCTCCAAACAACAGTCCAATGACCGCTATTGCACCAGGTTCCATAGCGAAGGTAACTACTCAGATTAGATTTCCGCTTCTAGCGTAGCACCAGCCAGCAAGTTTGAGCTGTTTTGGATCCTTTCCCAGGGTCGAGATGTGTAGGCACAAGCTGATGCCAAGAGCCCATAGCACTGTAGATATAGAGCCCGGAACTGAGCGTAAGCGAGCCGGGAAGGGAAGGGTGATCGCCAGAAGTGTCGTCATGACGCTCTTTCTGGTGATGGTCCTCGACCCGGTTCGGCCCTCCACTCACGTGATGGCTTCTTCCGAGGTCAACGACGGTGCAGCGGATAAGTCCGCGCAACGCGCCACCCTGAAGCCGGCGTCGGCAACTTCGCCCGACATCCCCTTCGTGGAGTACGATCCCGAAGCCGAACATGTGCTGCTCGACATGGCCAACCAGTCGAGAGCGCAGGCGGGAGCGCCTCCGCTGAAGCTCGACGCCGGACTTTGCCAGGCCGCCCGTGCCCACGCCGAAGCCATGTTCACGGCGCGGCAGCTTTCGCATCAGTTTGATGGCGAGCCCTCCGTCCCGCAACGTCTGGCCGCTGCCACGACGACGCAACTGGACCAGGAAGGCGAAAACGTCGCTCTCGATTTCGATGCCGCCGACGGCCACCAGAATCTCATGCACTCGCCGCCGCATCGCGCCAACCTGCTCAACCCCGCCTACAACGTGGTTGGACTGGGCGTGATCCGCAGCGGTGACCGGTTGTATATCGTGCAGGACTTCGGCCATGCCCTCCCCACATTTTCTCCCGCCGAATGGAAGAACAGGATTGCGGCGGCGGTGGTGCAATCGCGCCGCCAGGCCAGACAGCCGAATCTCGCGCGACGCGATCTCGCGAACGCCGACGATGCGGCCTGCTCCATGGCCCAGGCGGATAAGCTCGGCACCGCTCCCGTTCAAAAATTCGCCGAGCGCTATACCGTGCTCACCTATACCAGCCTGCATCCGGAGACGCTGCCCGGCAACGCCGATCAATTGATCGGAAGCCACAATCTGCGCAGCTTCTCGCTGGGCGCCTGCTACGCCCGCACCGCGACTTATCCCACCGGCGTGTATTGGGTGGTGTTGTCGCTCGATTGACGCGGAAAAACAACGATGATGGCGGCCGGCTACTTCGCCGGGATGCTATAGTGCGAGGCCACCACCTGCCACCTGCTGCCGCTTTTCATCCACGTGTCCGTGAACCGGTCGTGATATTCGTAGGGCTTTCCGTCGGTAGAGCCGCGCTCGTAATAGGCGCCCGTTACTATGGCGGTGTTGCCATGCATCCGAACCTTGATATCTGAGAGGTCCGCTGTCTCCACCTTCGTCGCAGGCTCCGCGCTATGGCTGATGTAGCCGGTTTTGCTGTAGGTCATGCCATCTTCAACCGTGATGACAAAGTCGTCGGCCAGCAGCGCAGCCAGAATGTCGACTTTTCGCTGTTTATAGGATTCCGCCCATTTCAATTCCAGGGAACGAATGGTGGCCGCATCCGATTTGTCTTGCGCCGGCAAAGGGGACGAAAAGCCTACCAGAAGCCAGACGCTTAGAGCCAGGGCGAAGCGAGAGCGCATACTCTTTGTTTCGCACAGTCTGCCTGCCGCGACAAGTTCCTTCTCTGGGGCCACTCGTCCCCACCGGTTCTGGGGCGGCATTGTGCTAACCTTGCTCCTGCCCACACTCTGCGGTTCCGCGCATGGAATCCTCGGCCTTAGCCCGCTTGCCCCAGGTTCAGCCGAACCGGGTGCGCATCGGCACGGCGGGCTGGTCCTACAAAGACTGGGACGGAATTTTCTATCCTTCCGGCATGTCTTCGGCTATGTCGCGACGCAAGCAGCACCCGCTCGAATATCTGGCGCGCTTTTTCGATACCACCGAGATCAACACCTCTTTTTACGGACCGCTGAAACCGGAATGGGCCAAACTGTGGTGCCGCAAAGTAGCGGCGGTGAACCGGGATTTTCTCTTCACCACCAAGCTCTATCGCGCCTTCACGCACTCTCCGGTTGCAGTGATGGAACCGACTTCGGCCGCGACCATCCGTCCCACCGACGAAGATGAAGCCCGCACCCGCGAGGGCCTCGACGCCATGGCCGGCGAAGGACGTCTCGGTGCTCTGCTGATTCAGTTTCCCGTATCGTTCAAAAACACATCTCTGAACCGCGAATATCTCGATCGCTTGCTGCGCCAGTTCATCGAGTATCCGCGCGTGGTTGAAGTGCGGCACTCCAGTTGGAACGACGCGGAAACGCTGGCCGCCTTCACACAGAAAAACGTCGGCTTCTGCAACATCGACCAGCCTTTACTCGGACGCTCGCTCGCACCCACCGAACACGTCACCTCCGCCATCGGCTACATTCGCCTGCACGGGCGCAACTACGATCAGTGGTTTGCCGATCAAGGTTCCGATTCCGACAATCGCAACGATCGCTATAACTACCTCTATAGCGAGCGCGAACTCGCGGGCTGGAAGGAGCGAATCGTGAGCGTCGCCGAACGGGCGCAAACTACCTATGTCATCACCAACAATCACTTCGAAAGCAAAGCGGGAGTGAATGCGCTCGAGTTGAAGGCCATGATCACCGGCAGGAGAGTGCAGGCGCCGCCCACGCTGATCCAGAAGTATCCCGAACTCAAGAGGATTGCCGATCCGGCGGAAGACTTCCGCGACGACGTGAGCCCGAACCTGCCGCTGGGGGCCTGAATCCACGCTGCTCCGCAGGGTGGGGGCGGAGGGGGCGCGTGCTCAATCTGCAAATTCTTTCATACTTCCGGGAATCTCAGCGGCAAGATATACTTTGTCCCCGTTGCCTGAAGAGCAAATATTTGAGGAGATCCCGAATGATGAGCAAGACGCAAGCTGGAAGTTGGATTCCTGGAGTACGCAGGCGAGCGGCAGGGGCCGTCCTTGCTGTGGCGATCATGCTTGCAGTGGCGGTCCTGGCGACCGGCTCGGCGCAAGCTCAGACCTTCACCACCTTCAGCGCTCCGGGTGCCGGCGCGGCAAGCAATCAGGGAACCGTTGCCACCAGCATCAATCTAGCGGGGACCATCGCAGGTTTCTACGTTGACAGCAAGAACGTAAATCATGCTTTCGCACGCACTGCCAACGGCAAGATAACCAGCTTCGAAGCTCCCGGCGCAGGCACAGGAGCAAAGCAGGGAACCAAAGCCTACGCCATTAATATGGAGGGGAGGATCGCCGGGGCCTACCACGACTCAACTGGCATATGGCACGGCTTCGTGCGCACGGCCACCGGCACGATCACCGGATTCAGCGCACCGGGCGCGGGCACCATGCCGGGCCAGGGAACCTACGCCTTCGGCATCAACAACGCTGGAACCATCGCAGGTTTATATCTCGACGGGAACTGGGTGGTTCACGGCTTTGAGCGTGCCACTAGCGGCGCAATTATCGAATTCAACGTGTCCTCCGCGGGCTCGGGAGAACTTCAGGGGACGGGCGCCCTCTCCATCAATAACAGCGGGGAAATCTCGGGTTATTACATCGACTCAGCCAATGTCGGCCACGGCTTTATGCGGTCCTCCACCGGCTACGATCACCACCTTCGACTCCATGGGAGCCGGCACCGGTGCAGGCCAGGGCACCGGCGGCAACTTCTCCAACACGCTCAACTTCTCCCTCGGCATCAACACCGCCGGAACGATTGCGGGATACTACGTTGACGCCGGCAATGTGTATCACGGCTTCCAGTTGCCGGCGGGAGGTACGCTGACCGGATTCAGCGCGGTGGGCGCAGGCACGGCCGCCAATCAGGGAACGATTGCCACGAGCATCAACACGGCAGGAACCATCGCAGGGTACTACATTGATGGAAGCGGTGTGGGCAACGGCTTCGTCCGGACTGCAGGCGGAGTGATCACCGGCTTCGAGGCTCCGGGCGCGGGTACCGCCGCCGGCCAGGGAACCGCTGGCTACGCCATCAACACGGGAGGAACCATCACCGGAACCTACATCGATGGCAGCAATGTTTTTCACGGCTACCTGCGCACGCCATAATCGGCTGCTCACTGTGGCTCGTAACCGTGATTCGTAACCGTGATTCGTAACCGTGATTCGTAACCGTGACTCGTATCAGGGCACGCATTCATGCGTGCCAAAGCGAGCCAAACCATCAAACGCCTTCATGCGCTGCGTGTGCGAAAAATTTGCTCGCAGCCCGCCGGCAACTGTCCGCCGAGGATCGGCATCCCACCCCGCTAGCGAGGAGGTGGACGATGTGTCCATTCTGTCTAGCGACCATGGGATCAGTCGTTGCCGGCGCAGTCTCTACCGGCGGGCTGGCAGTGTTGGCCGTGAAAGTGTCCCGCAAGAACCGCACAGAAGGAATCCCGCAGAATTCAGAGGAAAGGAAAAATCAAAATGTCGACCAGAATGCCTGAGGATCCGAGTCGCGCGATGAAAACACCCCCGATCGTGTCGCAGCAGGAGTGGGAGGCTGCGCGCCAGCAGCTCCTCGTGAAGGAAAAAGCCTTCACGCACTCCCGTGATGCGCTGGCCGCCGAACGCCGGAGAATGCCGTGGATGGCGGTGGCAAAGCAGTACGAGTTTGACGGCCCCAAGGGCAGGGTAAGCCTGCTCGATTTGTTCGAGGGCCGCAGGCAGTTGATCGTCTATCGCGCCTTCTTCGAGCCCGGAGTCTTTGGCTGGCCCGATCATGCCTGCCGCGGCTGTTCCCTCGGAGCAGATCAGGTGTCGCACCTGGCCCATCTGAACGCCCGCGATACCACGCTTGCCTGGGCTTCACGCGCGCCGCAAGCAGACATTGCGCGCGTGAAGGCGCGAATGGGTTGGGAGATGCCCTGGTACACCATGACCGACAACTTCGATACCGACTTCGGCGTCAACGAATGGCACGGCCACAACGTGTTCTTCCGCGACAGCGAGCGCGTCTTTCGCACCTACTTCGTCAATGACCGCGGCGACGAGGCGATGGGGTCCACCTGGAGCTACCTCGACATCACGCCTCTCGGCCGCCAGGAAACTTGGGAGGACTCGCCGGAAGGCTATCCTCAGACTCCTCCGTACAAGTGGTGGAACTGGCACGACACCTATGCCATCGAGGCCTCGCCGAACCCGAAGTGGGTCGAGATACTGACCGATCCACAAGCCGCCTACAAGAAGCGTTTGGCAGAGGAGAAAGCGAGCTAAAGAAGGGTGATTGCCCATCCGAACATCGAGCAAATAGGCTGGCCCAATCACTCATGATTCCTATTTGTAACCGTGACTCGTATCAGGGCACGCATTCATGCGTGCCGCAGCGAGCCTAACCATCAAACGCCTTCGGGCGCTGCGGGAGCTGTTACTTGTGTCCGGCAGCCGTTGCGTGTTTCGATTTCATGTATTGAATCAGCGCCATGTCATCTTCCTTAATATGGTGCCGCAGCCAATCCGACAGGAAACTTGACAGCGTCGTTGTGAGCACAGCTTCTCCCGAGGCGTACTTCGTCGCCAGATCTTTGACCTGCACGCTTAATGCCTCATGTTTGCTTTTGTGCGCACGCATTGCCGGGTAGTGGATGCTGCTCATGAGAGCTTCTTCCGTCTTGAAGTGGCTGAGAGTGTAGGCGGCCAGTTTTTGCAGCGTTGCGTTCAGGACCTCTCTACCTTTGCCATCCACCATGGCATCGTGCAATGCGTTCACCATCCGGAAGAGTTCTTGATGTTGGTTGTCAACCGGCGTGTGGCCGGTTTTGTAGCTATCGTTCCAGGCTGCGATCGGCATGAGTTGTCTCCAACAGAAAGGTGTGCCGCCGCCAGCTGACAAAAGCATCCGGCAAGCCGCTACTGAATCATCGGCATGGCAAGAGAAGCCTTGAATGGTTGGAGGGAAAGGCGCCGGGTCAGTATGGGCTCTTTCCGGTCAAGCCTGTTCTGAAAGTCAGCTCGCGCTCGCGTGGTTCGCCATCCGGCGCTTGTTGAAGCGCAGCGCGACGTTCATAAACACATAGCCCAGCGCAGTTTCAAAACTCATCATCAGCGCCTCCACATCTTCGCTGGTTTTATCGCCTTCCTCGCTGCTGAGCAATACGGGTGGATGCACCCGGAAATGAAATCCCTGATCGTTGAGCGCGCACACCGCGTTGCCCACGATCTGGTTCGCCAGTTCGTAGATGGTCTCTTTGACCAGCGCATCGGTTTCGGGCAGTTCGGCGCCGGCGTAATGGCTGGCGACCTTCACCGCGGTTTGCGCTTCGAGATCGAGAATGATGCGGCCTTCGATGTCGCCGGAAAGCGCGACCATGCCGGCCACGCCTTTGCGGCGGTAGGCTGCTTCTTCCATCGAAAGACTTCCGACCTTGGTCGTGCCCGACAGCCCTTGCGACAGCACGGCGTCGGCCGCGTTGATGAACGGCTGAATCAGTTCCATCTTCATGCGATTAGGCCCCCGCGCCGGCCGCTCCGGCCACGGCGCCATCTTCTCCCAGAACGTACTTGATCACTTCGTACAGCACTTCCGGCTTGACCGGCTTCTGCACGAAATGCCGCGCCCCGCGCTGCAATGCGGCCACAATGTTTTCCTGGTACCCCACGGAAGACACCATGACCACGCGGGCCTCGGGATGAGCCTGGACGATCTTTTCCGCCGCCTCGATGCCTTCCATCTGCGGCATGGTGATATCCATGAGCACGATGTCGGGATGCGTGCGCTCGAACTCGCTGATGGCGGTCAACCCGTCACCCGCTTCGGCAGCGACCTGTCCGCCAAAACTCTCAATCATGCGAACCAGATTCTTCCGCGCGAACACGGAATCGTCCACGATCAAGTAACGGACCGGCTGCCCGTCCTTGCTGCGTTTCACTGCTGCAAACTGCTCCATACTGCCTCCTCCAAAAATCAATCGTGCTGCGTACCGTAAATCGTTTTAGAACCCGGCCCGAAACGCTTTTCCCGCCGTACCGCCTTCGTCCTCGCCGTTACCGCGGGCACAGAGAGTTTGTAACGTGGCGGAGAGAACATCTAAAGCCACCACCCGCCGGGCATAGCCGCGTTCAATGGCAACTTTGGGCATGCCATAGACCACACAGGATTCTTCGCCCTGCGCAATGGTCATGCCGCCGGCTCTTTTCACCATGCCCAGTCCTTCGGCCCCGTCGTCGCCCATACCCGTCATCAGCGCGGCAACGGACTGCGCCGCAAATTCCTCGGCCACGCTGCGGAACAATACATCCACGCTCGGGCGGTGGCCGTTGACCCGGGGTTCGTCGGTGAGGACAATGATGTCCCCCATGGCCAGCCGCTTCACTTTCATGTGCCGGCTGCCGGGACACACCAGCACGCGCCCGGCTTGCAGCGCGTCTCCCGATTGCGCTTCCTTCACCCGCAGCGAACACAATTCGTCCAGCCGCCGCGCGAACATTTCCGTGAAGCCTTCGGGCATGTGTTGCACCACTACGATGGCTCCGGGAAAATCGGCAGGCAACTGCGCCAGCAGGAACTCCAGTGCCTGCGGCCCTCCGGTGGAAATTCCAATCGCCACCAGCTTGCTGAACGGGGGCGCGGACTTGCCGGCGGAAAGTTTTTGCGAAGGTGTCGCCGTTTCCTGCAGAGTCCCGATGCGGACAACTTTCGAGGCCGCCGCCGCCTTGATTTTCGCGATCAACTCCGCCGCCGTCGTGCTCAGTTGCGCGGCGTCCTGCGGTTTGGTGACGAAGTCGACCGCTCCCAATCCCAAAGCTTTGAACGTGATCGAAGCGCCTTCGGTGCTGTGGGAACTGACCACGATCACCGGAACCGGATTGCGGTGCATGATTTCGCGCAACGTATCGATGCCGTTCATGCCCGGCATCTGCAGGTCCAGTGTGACTACACTGGGCTGCAGTTCTTCGATTTTTTTCAGGCAGAAGTTTCCATCCATCGCCGTGCCGACCACTTCGATCGACGGATCGCCCGCCAGGATCTGCGGAATCATCTTCCGCATCAAGGCCGAGTCATCGACCACCAGCACGCGCACCTTATTGCTCGCCAATGTCATGCCTGGCCTCCCGCGGTGCTCATCGCCAGCCGGGCGCGATCGGCGTGGTTCAGCAGCAGCCCGCAACTCGGCACTCCGGTGGCTTCCGGACGCGTACGCGCCACATGCTCCACCACCGCAGGCAGATTCAGGATCAGCACCACCTTGCCATCGCCGAGGATGGATGCCCCATTCACCAGATCGGTGACAAAGGTTTGATCGTCGAGCGCTTTGATGACCAACTCTTCTTCTCCTTCCAAGGCGTCAACCACGAGGCCGTATTTCCGCTCCCCGACGGTGATGACTAGCACGAACAGCTTGCGGGTTTTCCGGTCGATATCGGGCGCGACGGCGCGTCCCAGCCGCAGCAGGGGAAGAACTTGATTGCGCAACTGCAGCACCTCGTAGTTGTCAACCTGATGGACTTCGGATTCAAACGTCCGCGCAATCTGGCTCACCGCATTCAGCGGGATGGCGTACAACCGCTGTTCCACCCAGAACATCAGAGCCTTGATAATGGCCAGCGTCAGCGGCAGCTTCAGCCGGAACGTTGTGCCCTGGCCGGGATGAGTTTCCACGTGGATGGTTGCTTTCAGCCGCTGCAGCACGCTCTGCACCACGTCCATGCCCACGCCGCGTCCGGAAACTTCGGTGACCTGTTCGGCGGTGCTGAAACCAGGCCGGAAGATGAGGTCGAAGGTTTCCGCTTCGCTCAAGCGCGCCGCTTCTTCTGCCGTGACCATTCCGAGTTCGATCCCTTTTTTGCGGATCTTCTGTACGTCGATGCCCCGGCCATCGTCGCCAATCTCGATGACCACCTGATTGCCTTGATGGTAGGCATTGAGCCGGATCGTGCCTCGCGGCGACTTGCCCCGGCTGCGGCGCTCCTCGGGCGGTTCGATTCCGTGACTGACCGCATTGCGCACCAGGTGCGTCAGGGGTTCGGCGATGGCGTCGAGAATGCCTTTATCGAGGTCGGTTTCCTGCCCGCACAGTTCCAGATCGACTTCCCGGCCGCACTGCCGAGCCACATCGCGCACGATGCGCGGAAAGCGCCGGAACAGCTGATCCACCGGCACCATGCGGATCTTCATCACCGAGCGCTGCAAATCGTTCAGCACTCTCGCCTGAAAGGCCATGGCATCGGCGAACTTGCCGCGTAGCAATTCTTTGGGATAGCGCTTGCCGAACTCGGTCAGCGCCTGCTGCAGCATCGATTTGCCGATGATGAGTTCGCCCACCAAGTTGAGCACGTTGTCGATGCGTCCGGCCTCCACGCGGAGAATATTTTCCGGGGAGGCTTGCGCCGCTTCCGGCGCTGCAACGCGCTTCTCGACCGGCGCAGCAGAAACCGGGGCGGCGGCCGGGGTCGCCGAAGCTGCCGTCGAGGAACTGGGCCTGGCCGAAGCCTCTGAGGAGGATGAAGAAGTTGACCGTGCCGATGCGGAGGCTGCGGAAGATGGTGCCGCTTGCGCTGGATTGCCCGCCGCTGCTTCGATCAAGGTCACACGCACTTCGCCCGTAATCGTCGGAATATTGCACTTGGCCGCGATCTGTTCCTGGGTATGCGCGCTGGCAAAGACGAACTGCACCTGCTTGGAGGCGGCTGGCGACTTGGCATCCGGCCGCACCACCAGCACCTGCCCGATCTCGCCAATCGCTTTCTGGATCAATTGCCGCGCCGCAATCGGCATGCTGCACAGGGGATCGATCTTGACCACGATCTCGTAGATCGCCCATCCCGCGGCTTGCGCGTCGGCCAGAGCCCGCCGTTCCCCATCCGTCCAATCCGCGCTGGAGTGCGAGGGAGAGTGAGAGTCTTTTTCGTGCCGCACCGGCCCGGCCGCTGGTCCCTCGGTCAGTTCGCTGATTCTGTGCCGCAGCGCTTCGGTCGCGGGCAGCGCGCCTCCGCCATGGTAGGCGACCAGCATCTCCGCGAAAACGTCGGCTGCCGCAAAGGCGATTTCCGACAGCGCCGCATGGCAGGCCGCGCCTTCCATCGAAAGCGCATCCTCGAACTGGTGTGCCAGTTCGCTCAACTCGCGCAGCCCGCAGGCCGCCGCATCCCCCTTCAGCGTATGCACCGTGCGGCGAATCGAACGCACAATCTCCTCATCGCCGGGAGTCTTCTCCAGCTTCAGAGTTTCTTCGTTCAACGCCTGCAGCAGTTCCTGCGAGGTCTCAAAAAACAGCTCCCGCAGTTCCGCGCCACGATCATCGGGAGGATTCATCACTCCGCCACCTCAATCCGCTGGTAGGCCGTGCCGCTGCTGCGATGCACCATCTGGAACTTGTCGGTCAGCCCCAGCAGGCTTTCCGCATGGCCCACGAACAGGTAGCCGCCCGGATTCAGGCAGCGGTAAAACTTGTCGATCAGCCGCTTCTGCTCCGCCTCGTCGAAGTACATCATCACGTTCCGGCAGAAGATCACGTCGTTGCGCTGCGGCAGGTACTCGGTCTTCAAATTATGAAAGTCGAAGTGGACCATTTCTTTCAGTCCCTTCTTCACCGCATAGCGGTCGCCCACCTTGTCGAAGTACCGCAGCCGGAAGCTGTAATCGACGGTCGCCATCTGGTGTTCGTTGTAAATCCCTTCCTGCCCGGTGCGCAGCACCGTGTAACTGATGTCGCTGGCCAGAATCTCCACCCGCCAGGGCGGAGGGATCAGCGGTTTGGGCATCGTCATCTCCACCGGCAGCGGATTGCGCAGGTAGTAATAGCTGAGCGTGTCGGCCGCCATGATGCCCAGCGTGTAAGCCTCCTGCCCAGTGGAACAGCCCGCGCTCCACACCCGCACCGAATATTCCCGATGGGCCTGCTTCCGCTTCAGCATTTCTTCCAGCACAAATTTCTGGAACAGATCCAATTGCGCCTTGTGGCGGAAAAAACTGGTTTCGTTGACCGTCAGATTCTCCACCAGCCGCGCCATCTCCGCTTTGCCGTCGGCGCTGATCAGCATCCGGTAGTAGGCATAGAAAGAATCGACCCGGCATTCCCGCAATCGCCGCAGCAGCCGATCCCGCAAAAAATGAGTGCGGCGTTCGTCGAAGTGCATGCCGCATTCCTGGTACACCAGGGACTGCAGCAGCCGCAGTTCCGCTTCCGTCAAGGTGGGAGCCGGTGCGGCCCCGAATGTGCTCATGCTCTCTCTCGTTCCCCGCGCCCGAACTTCACCCGCTTCGGGCCCATTTTTCTTGCTTAACGCGTTAACGCGCCGCGCTCGCTGCCGCTCCGCGTGCCTCTGTCCTGGCGTTCTTGCTCTCCCCGTTCCCGCTCTCCTGCAGCAGGCTCGACGGAGCCAACAGTTTGTTCATATCGAGCAAGACGATCAGGCGGCCGCGAACCTTGCCCAGTCCGGTGACGCAGTTCAATCCGCCTTCCTGAAACGCTGCTGGCGGCGCCTCCACATCTTCGGCGGCGATCTTCAACACTTCCGACGCCGAGTCCACGATCAGTCCGGCCAGTTTGCCCGCGTGTTCCACCACCAGAATTCGGTTCTGCTTGTTCAGCTTCGCTTCCTTAAAGCCAAAACGCTTGCGCAGATCCATCACCGAGACGATCTTTCCCCGCAGGTTGATCACGCCCTCGAGATAATCGGGAGCATCGGGGACCGCCGTGATCTCGGGGACGCGCACAATTTCGTGCAGCGAAGTGATGGGCACGCCATAGGTCTCGCGCCCTACCTGGAAGCCCACGATATGGAGTTCATGGCTCATAGTGATCCGCTACGGTTCTCGAAAACTCGTTTTCTAGGAACGCGCCGCCGCTGCCGCCCGGCGGGCGGGCTGCGACTTCTCTTCGGCCGCCTGCCGCGCGGCTTCTTCCAGCGTGAAGCGATCCATGAAATCGAGCAGCCCGCGGGACATCTTCGACATCTGTTCCGCCGAAGCCGCCAGCTCGGTCGAGCCCGAAGTCGATTGCTGCACCAGTTCCCGCATCCGCTCCATGGCCTTCACCACGGCCTGCGCTCCCGAGGCCTGCTCTTCCACGGCAGAGTTGATTTCGTGGGTGATCTCGTTCAGCCGCGTGGTCGCCCGCGCGATCTGCGACGATCCATGCGATTGCTCGTTGGTGGCCGCGCCGATTTCCTGCGCGAACTTGTAGACCTCGGTGACCACGTTCGAAATTTTGCGCAGCGCCGCGTTCAGCTCTCCGCCCAAGTCCAGGCCTTCGTTCACGATCCCGGTCGAGCGGTCCATGTTCTCCACCGCTTTGCGCGCTTCCTTCTGAATGCTCTGAATCAGTTCGGAAATTTCCTTGGTGGATTGCGCCGACTTTTCCGCCAGCTTGCGGACTTCGTCTGCGACCACTGCGAATCCCAGGCCGTGCTCTCCGGCGCGCGCCGCTTCAATGGCCGCGTTCAGCGCCAGCAGGTTGGTCTGCTCCGCCAGATCGTCGATGACTTCGATGATCTTGCCGATATCATCGGCGCGCTGGCCGAGCGCTCCAATGATTTCTCCCGAACTGGTGATCGTTGAATTGATGCGGTTCAGACCGTCGGTCGCCTTCTCCATCGTGGCAATGCCGCTATGCACCTCTTCGCGCGAGCGATTGGAAATGTCGAGCAGCACTTTGGCGGTATCGGCCACGCGCTGAATCGAGGCCACCATCTGGTCGATCGAGGCCGAAGTCTCGCTCACGCTGGAGGCCTGCAATTGCGTGCTCTTCACCATGTTCTGCACGTTGACGCTCATCTCGTGCATGGTGCTGGTGACTTCATCAATCGCTGAAGAAGCCTGCAATCCGATCTTGGCCGAGTCATCGGAGGCGTTCGCCACCTGCCCGGATGCGCTAGCCACTTGCGCCGAGGCATCGCGCACGCTGCGCACCAGCCGCCCCAACCCTTCCACCATCCTCGCGAAAGCGTTGCCCAGCGTGTCATGCAGGGAGCGCGGCTTCACCTGAACCGTGAGATCGCCGCCGGCAATCGACTCCGAGACCCCCGCCATTTCCTTCAGATACGTGACCATCTTGGCGAAGGTGCGGGCGAGTTCTCCGATCTCGTCCTCGCGCTGCACATCGATGCTGTGCTCCAGATCGCCGGTGTCGCCAATTTGCCGTGAAACCTGCATCAGCTTGGTCAGCGGCTCGGTGATCGACTTGGCCGTGGTGTACGCCACCACTCCGCCCAGGCACAACGCAAACAGCGTGCTCACAATCGCCGCCATGATCGTCCACGTGCTGGCGGTTTCATCCGATTTGCGGCGCGCCTCCACCAGCTTGCGATTCTCCCCGTCTGCAACGTCGAGCGCATCGGTGGAATTCTTCACCCACGACGAGGCGTCTTTCTGCAGGTAATAAATCTGCAGTTCGGCGACGGTCGCATTCCCCGAATCCACGTCTTTCCGTTTTTCAATCAGCGGTTGCGCAAATTCCTTGCCCCATGCCTGCTCCAGTTGCTCCACCTTGGTCAGCGCCGAGCGCTCCTGCTCGGAGTTCGCCAGCGTCTTGCCTTGCTGCAACTTTTCGGTGAGCATGCGCAGCCCATCGTTCATCCGCTCCACTTCGCGCGTGTCTCCGCTGAGCAGGTAGTTGCTCAGGTAGAGGCGGTTCTGCATCATCTGGAAGCGCACATCGTTGGTGGCGTCGGCCAGCTCCAGCGACGCGGTGGCCGCGGCCTTGGCAGCATGCTCTCTTTGCACGGCCAGCAGGTTGACCAGGAACAGCACCACCACCATGGTCAGGATGATCCCGAAATTCAGATACAGCTTCTTGCCAATCGTCATGCCGTTTCCTCCAGCCGCCTGCTGGTTACGCTATCGATGAGGTTCGAATTTGAACTCCACAACTCCCGACGTCTCGGCCGCAGTCGGCTCAAAACGCCACTTCTTGGCCGCTTCCAGCGCGGCGTTGGCTAACACCGGATGTCCGCCAATCACCTTGGCGTCTTTTACCGTTCCGTTCGGAGCGATAATCACTCTCACCTTCACCGTCCCGAAAATGCGCATCTTCCGCGCCAGGTCTGGATACACCGGCTCGACTTTGGTCTTTGCCCGGACCATGACATCGCCTTCCACTTGCGCTCGCAGCCCAGGCACCCCCATGCCCGCTGCAACCGCAATCGCCGCCAACAACACTCCTACCCTTAAAGACACGCAGTTTCTCCTCAGCAACAATGCCGGTGATGCCATTGGAGCAACGCCCGGGCCATGTCTGGGCTTTTGCAGGAACGAAGGTAACTCGCTGGATGTAATTGATTGGGCGAGGCTTACATATGGGCGTAAGCCGGCCCTTTGAGACCGTTTCGGCGTTGATTAGATTCTGTTTGGGCTCGCACGAGGTCCATTCTCAGACTGAGATGTATCGCCTCGTTTTTCTCGGGATTTCACACTTAGGCACCTGCCCACCCATTTCCCTTGACTCAAATTGAGATGAAGGCATACTTTTCCATTAGATTCAATCACTTGTGAGACTCGGGAAAACCCTGTACCGGCTCGGGGTGAAACACTGAACATTGCCGGAGAGAATTCGACTTCGTCTACCGAAGGCCGTGCTCTGCCCGGTTCCGACGATGCCTTTCAAAAACTCCTGTTGCGCATCGCGGGAAAGGCTGCGGAACGCGCCACCAGTGCCGAATTGATCCAGTTGTTTTGTTCTGCGACGCGGGAGTTTTTTCAGGTCAGCGGGGTTTATTTCTGGAGGCGCCACTCCGTCGACGAGCTCGTCGGAGAGCAGGCGGATGGCAAACTCGCCGAGCGTTTCATCGGCATGCGCCTGCTGCCCCAACAGAGTGCCGTCACCGCCGAGGCAGTGCGCCGGCGCCGCACCATCTTCGTCAATCAACTGCAATCCACCGCGGCTTTCCCCGCGGCTTACGAATTTGAAGCCCGTTCTATGATGGCCGCTCCTTTAGTGGTTCGCGATGAGGTGGTTGGCGCCGCAACGTTTCTTCACGACGCCAATGCCGCATTCTTTAATGAAGACCTGGCTGCCAAAGCCACAATTCTGGCGGGACAACTGGGCAGCCTGCTCGAAGCCACGCGTCTCGGCGAAGCTTCAAGGGAGGAGCATCGCCGTGCCGAGATCCTGGCCGAAGTTGCCCAGGCCCTGCACGGAACTCCCGACGTCTCCGCTGTAATCGAAGCGCTGGCCGATCGTCTCCGCCTGCTGTTGCGCACGCGCCTGGTTTCGGTTCTTCTGCGCCGCGAGGGTCCATTCGAACTGCGCGCCGTCTCCGCTGAAACGCCACAGTTGGCGAATTCTTTCCGCGCCGGGCACGACCGCCAGACCATCCGCTTCGCCGCCGATCTGGCGCAACGCGCCGTTTCTGCCGGAGAGCCTATCGCGATTTCCATCGGCAGCGATCTGCACTCGCTCGGCAACCTCGTTTCTCCTGGCCTGCTCATTGCGGCGCCCTTTCGCACCTCGCGCACGCAAGGTGCGATCCTCGTTTACCCACGCCTGGAGGGACCCTTCACCGCCGAAGAAAAATCTCTGGTATCGGCCATCGCCGGCTTCGGCGCGGTCGCGGTGGCGCACGCCGAACTTTGCGCCACTGCCCAGGGCCAGGCTCATGAACTCCACCAGCTACTCGAGATCTCTTCGGAACTCAGCTCCAGCGGCGATCTGGAACACTTCCTCGAAGCCTTCGTGGTGCGCGCCGCGGATTTTCTAAGTTATGGACGATGCTTCATCGCCCTGCTCGACGACGGCCAGTTCCGAGTTCGTTTCGCGGTCACCCGCGGCCAGTCGCGGCGTGTGGATACCGTGTTTCCAGAAGGTATCGCCACTCGCGCTTTGCGCTCCAAAGAGGTCTTCTGGTCCGACGATGTCCGGCAGATGGAGGGAGCCAATCTGGAGATTCTCGCGCAATACGATGCGCGGCAGTTGCTCACGGTTCCTCTTCTCGGCGCCGATGGAAAAGTGCTCGGCATGTTCGGCGTGCTCGATCGCCTCGACGGTGCTGGCATTTCCCAGCAGGATATTCGCCGCGCCCGCGCGCTTGCCGCACAGGTAGCCGTCGTTCTCGAAGTTGCTCATAACCTGCATCTTTCCGAACAGCATCGCAAACGTTCCGAAGCGCTCACGCAACTTGCCCGCGAGATCGACGGCTTGTTGCGCCTTCCGGATTTCGCGCACAAATTTGTCGAGCGTGCCATCGAGCTGTTCGGAGCGCACTCCGGCGCCTTCGCCGTTTTTCAGGACGGGCATTTCCAAACCGTCGCCCTCCATCCCGCGCCCTGCTCAGCACCGCCCAGCTCCGATCCCCAGCACTCCGATTCCCGGCACCCCGATCTCGAACACGATGACGGCACTGAAATCGTTCGTCCCGACCAGAGGCGCTACAACCACCTTCATCGCATCGATGATTCGGAAGATCGCCCGAGCCGGGTTGGTACCGATGCGGCGCACGCAGCCCACGCGCCTTCCATTCGCAGCGAGAATCGCGCCCTGCAGCAGCGTTTAGCGCAGATTCTTTCCGAGCTGGTCAGTCAAAGAACAGAGGCCATGGTCTCCGGCCGCGCTGCCGAATTGATTGGCGCGGAGATGGCCACAGCTTTAGGCTGGACCGATCTTTTGACGGTCCGGCTCCCAGCCTCTGACGGAACGCTCGCTGGCCTGCTCTGCCTCTCCGGACGCACTCGTCCTCTGGACGGAGAAGATCGCGAATTGCTCGAGGCCATCGCCGGCCACGCGGCCATGGCTTTGGAAAATGCCCGCTTGTTCACGCGCATCGAACAAGCCAACCGCCATTGGATGGAGATCTTCGATGCCATCACGGATTTCATCGTGGTGCACGATGAAACCGACAAAGTGCTGCGCGTGAACCGCTCGCTGGCGGCCATGATTGGCGTCGCTCCCGGGGAACTGATCGGCGTCAACATGCGCGCCCTGCTGGCTCTGACCAGCGAAACTCAGCTCTACTCCTGCCCATTCTGCCGCGCCCTGGGCGAGGAGAATGACGAATTCGTTCATCCCGCGCTGGATCGTACTTATCTGGTTTCCACCTCGCGCGTGCACAGCGCATTCGGCGAAAGCCTGCAGACCATTCACGTGCTCAAAGACATCACCGACCGCCGCGAAGCCGAGCGCCGCTACCGCGAATTGTTCGACAACATTCAGGAAGGCCTGTTCTTCAGCACTCCCGAAGGCCGTTTCATCGAGGTCAACGATGCCCTGGTGGCGATGCTCGGCTATGGCAGCCGCGAAGAACTTCTGCAGGTCGATATTCCCACTCAGATTTATTTTTCTCCCGAGCAGCGCCTGTTCCACACCGAGACCCTGGAGAAAGACGGACACCTGCGCAACTTCGAGGCCACGCTCCGCCGCAAGAACGGCTCGCCGATCTACGTTCTGATCAACGCCTTCGGCATGTATGACAGTCTGGGCCGGTTGCAGCAGATCCGCGGCCTGATGCTCGATGTCACCGGCCTCCACACCTATCAATCGGAACTGCAGCGCGAGCGCGATTTCTCAGCCAAAATTCTGAGCAACACGCAAAGCCTCATCCTGGTCGCCGACACCGCCGGCTTGATCAGTTACGCCAACCGCCGCTGGCACGAAGCCGGTTTCGAACAGCGTGAGCTTTTGGGGCGACCGCTGCTGGAGTTGGCCGCGCCCGGCTACGTGCGTGCCTTGGCGGATGCACTTCAGGCCATCCTGCGCGGCGGGCAGGTTGACAACCTGGAACTGCAAATCATGCGCGGCAACGGCCACGTCGGCCAGTTCTCCGTCAACCTCAGTCCCATGCGCGATCCGCAGGGCAATACCACCAGCATCGTCGTGGTCATGACCGATATCACCGACTCCGCCGAACTGCGTGGGCAACTCGTTCACGCCGAGAAGATGGCCGCCGTTGGACAGTTGGTCTCCGGCGTCGCTCACGAAGTGAATAATCCTTTGACTGCGATTCTCGGATTCGCCGATCTGCTCCTCGAGAATCCCGATCTTCCCCCGACCGCCCAAAAAGACTTGCGCGTCATCCTGCAGGAGGCGCAGCGCACCAAGCAGATCGTGCAGAACCTGTTAAGTTTCGCGCGCCAGATGCCGCCGCAGCGCAATGCCGTACAACTCAATCTGATCCTGCGCCGCACCATCCAGTTACGCTCCTACGACTTCAATAGTCATGGCGTAGAGATCATTGAACACCTCGATGAGGGACTTCCCGACGTGATCGGCGACGCTCATCAGTTGCAGCAGGTTTTTCTGAACATTCTGAACAATGCCTACGACGCGGTGCACGAGACCGGCCGCCCCGCCCGCATCGAAATCATGACCACAAAAGCAGGCAACGGCGTGGAAGTTTCTTTCCGCGATAACGGTCACGGCATTTCTCATCCCGATCGCATTTTCGATCCCTTCTTCACAACCAAGGAGGTCGGCAAGGGAACCGGCCTCGGCCTCAGCATCTGCTACGGCATCGTGAAGGAGCACGGAGGCGAGATTCACTGCCACAACAATACCGAGGGGCAGGGAGCCA
This sequence comes from uncultured Acidobacteriaceae bacterium, assembly GCA_963715875.1. Lineage (GTDB taxonomy): Bacteria > Acidobacteriota > Terriglobia > Terriglobales > Acidobacteriaceae > Sulfotelmatobacter. Next base: position 1,839,615 of record OY970281.1, read on the forward strand.
CCTTCATCGTTCGCTTTGCCGCCGCGCCCCACACCGCCTCCCTGGGTGTGGCCGCAGGAGTGATACAAAAATGACAACCGCTGCCTTGCAACGAGCTCTTCCGCCAGTCCTGCTGATCGAAGACGAACCTTCCATCATGGCGCTGGTCAGCGCCACGCTCGAGCGCAACGGCTACGAAGTGGTTTGCATCGAGTCCGGCGCTGAGGCCCTGCGCCTGCTCGAAAAAGGCCAGTTTCTCGGCGTAGTCTCCGATATGCGCACCCCGGGCGGCGTTGACGGCGCTCAGGTGCACACCTGGATCTCCGCCCATCGCCCCGATCTCGAAAACAAAGTCGTCATTATCACCGGCGATTACGCCAATGAAGAAACCGTAACCACCCTGCGCAAGATCGGCGCGCTCTATCTCGAAAAGCCCTTCCGCGTGCAGGATCTCATCAACGCTGTAGAAAAAACTATGGGGAAAGCCCGGTGAGCAACCCACTGACGAAAGCGACCTTCGGTAAGGAAGACCTCCGCGTCCGGCTCTTGATCGTCGATGATGAGCAGAGCATTCGCAAACTCTGCATGACCGTCGGCGAAGCCCTCGGCTTTATCTGTCTCGAAGCCGATAGCGGCGAGTCCGCGCTCGCGCTGCTCGAGGAGCAGCCGGTTCACATGATTCTCAGCGACATGGTTATGCCGCACATGTCGGGCCTCGAATTCCTGGAGAAGGTCAAGAAACTCCTTCCCCGCACCGAAGTCGCGCTCATGACCGGACATGGTTCCATCGAAACCGCGGTGCAGTCGATGAAGCTGGGCGCTTACGACTACATCACCAAACCATTTTCGCCGCTCGAAGAGCTTCGGCTGTTCCTGCGTCGCATGGCCGAAAAAGTTCGGCTGGTCGAGGAGAATCAATTCCTGCGCGAGCGCATGGATTCCGAAACCGCGGTCCATGGCATCGTCGGATCTTCCGCCAAGATTCAGGAAGTGATGCGCGTGGCCTCGCGGCTCAAAGATACGCGCACCGCAGTTCTCATCTCCGGCGAAAGCGGCACCGGAAAAGAGTTAATCGCCCGCGCCATTCACTTTCGCGGCGCCTTCGCCAATCGCCCCTTTGTCGCCGTCGATTGCGGATCTCTCGTGCCCACGCTCATCGAAAGCGAACTCTTCGGCTACGAGAAAGGAGCCTTCACCGGCGCTCTGAAATCCAAGCAGGGACTGTTTCAATCCGCCGACACCGGCTCGGTTTTTCTCGACGAAATCGGCGAGCTTCCGTTGGAGCTGCAGGCCAAGCTGCTGCGCGTGCTGCAGGAAAAAGAAGTGCGTCCCGTAGGCAGCAACCAGCGCGTCAAAGTGGACGTGCGCGTCATTGCCGCCACCAACCGCGATCTCGAAACCGCCTACAAGAACGGAACCTTCCGCAAGGATCTTTATTTCCGGCTCAACGTCGTCACCGTCCACGTCCCCGCGCTGCGCGAGCGCCGCAGCGATATTCCCATGCTGGTGAACTGGTTCTGCGAACGCTACTCACCCGGCGGGGACCTGCGCGTTTCCAATTCCGCCATGAAAGCGCTGATGAATTACGATTGGCCGGGCAATGTACGCGAGCTCGAAAACTGCGTAGAACGCGCCGTCGCCCTGGGCAACGGGACGTTGATTGATCTCAGCGATCTGCCTGCATCCATCGCCAACCTCAATTCCGGTGCTGCTCGGCCGCCGGCGGAGTCCGTGCCAGAGTTGGTTTCAGACCTCGCTGCCTCTGCAGCATTTAGTTCCGACGCGAACGCTGCTCCGCTCTCGACCACCGATCTCGAAGACATCGAACGTGCCACCATCCAGCGCGTCTTCGAGCAAGTCAAAGGCGACAAAGCCCTGGCCGGACGCATGCTAGGCATCAGCCGCGCCACGCTCTACCGCAAACTAAAGCGCTACAACATCAGCGGAAGCCCCAGTTCCGGATCCTCAAGCCACGCCCTGCAATAAAGCGAATGTAGAGCGGGCACTCTGCCCGCTGCTTTTGACGTTGGTTTTGCTCTTGCCCGTTATCTCGCTCAAAACGAGATGTATTAGAAGATGTCATCAAGAGACGTAAGAGATGTCATTCCGAACCGGGCGCAAGCCCGGTGAGGAACCTGCTGCTTGCGTGCGCCGGCTCGACTCGCTCCCAACAATAAAAAATCCCCGCTCAAGCCAAGCTTAAGCGGGGACTCTCGATAAACCCTCGGCAAAATGTTACACACCCGAGGGCGGCTTCTTCTCATCTTTCTTCTTCTTGTTGTCCTCTTCTTTTTTCTGCTGTGGCGTCTGCGGCTTGGCTTGCTTTTGTTCAGGTGGAGGCGCTGGCCGCGATGCTGCCGGCGGAGGCGCGGTCCTTTCCTGAGGACGTTCCGCTGGCGGGGGCGTTTGCCGCTGCGGCGGCGGGTTTCGGTTCGGCTCGGCTTGGGGCTGAGTGCGTTGCGGCTGCGATGCTGCCGGAGGAGGCGCGGTCCGCTCCTGTGGGCGTTCCGCTGGAGGTGGCGTTTGCCGCTGCGGTGGAGGGTTCCGGTTCGGCTCGGCCTCAGGCCGATTGCGTTCCGGCTGCGAGGCGGCCGGAGGCGGCGTACGCGTCGGCTGTGCCGGCTGAGGACGATTCTCTTGCGCTGGCGCTGGACGCGGGTTCGGTGTGGGTCGCTCGTTCGCCGGCGGATTGCCCGGCCGATTCATCTCCCGATTTCCAGGCTGGTTCGCCGGAGGCGTGGCAGGCTGTCCCGGACGTCCAGCGTTCCCCGGTTGGTTCCCCGGGCGTCCCACAGTCGGAGTCGCCGGCTTGCCCGGAGGCGCCTGCTTCACCATCGGCCTCGCCGCCGCAGTTGCCGGACGCAGCGTCTGTACCTCGCTTCGTGCCAGCGGCTGTCCAGGATGCGCCGCCAGTGCCTGCTGCTGTTTTGCAAATGGCACCGGAGGCGGAGGCGGAGTTTTCCTGGCTACCACCTGACGATTCGCCACCGCCGCCGGAGGCGCCGTCACATGCCCCGCGGTAGCAGCCTTTGCGCCCAGCACGCTCTCGCGCGTGGGAGCCACCGCAACTCGTCGCCGTCATCGGCGCGGCTGCGATCTGTTGAGCGTTCACCGCAACCGCGGCCCTCGCCACCGGCTGCGCACTGGTAAACGCCCGCTGCGGAACCGCAGTCACCGCCCCCGCCACATTCCGGTTCGCGTACGTAATGTTCGTGATCGTCGTGTTGTGATTCACGATGGTCGTGCGATAGATGTTCGTTACCTGCGTGACGTTCACCGTCGTGCTGCTGACGTTGACGCGAGTCACGTAAGCTTCGCTGACGCGATACGACGGCACATACACTTCCCGCGGACCGAGCGGGAACCATCCCACATTGCCGCCCCAGCCTCCCGGACCACCGCCGATGAAGACCACCAGCGCTGGTGCGTACACTGGCTGCACGGCCACTGGGCCGGCAATCCAGCCCCAGCGTCCGCCGACGCTCACCCAGCGTCCGTAGTGGAACGGGGCATAGCCCCACGCCGAGTCATCCACCCAAGTCCATCCCCAGGGAGAAATCCAATCCCAATGGCCGGTGTGATAAGGCGCCCAACCCGCTTCCACCTGGTTGGGGAACCACACATGCCCGTAGGCGGGATCGTCGCGCCAGTCGCCATTGTCATCGAGATCTTCATAGCCCACGACATCGTGCGAGAGATACTGCGCCGAACGCGAGTTGTCATAACGATGGTCGCGGTTGTAGGCCCAGTTGTCGAAGTCGTCGGGGCCTCCGAGATCGCTCACTTCGGCATACAACTGGTCGGTGCCGCTGAATGTGCCTTGCTGGCCGGCATGCAGCGGGTAAGTCTGGCCGCTGCCGGTCGATTCGCCTTCACCGGCGCGAATGCTGATCACCGTGTAGGTTCCATCGGCGCTCGCCTCCACGCGATAATGGCCGGGCTGGAAAACCGTGAATGCCTGGTTCGGAGTATCGACTTCGAAGACATCGTCCTCGCCGAGTCGGCGCACGGTGACATTGATCGCGCCCGCGGTGAGCTGGATCTGAACCGTATGGTCATCGAGGTTGAGGAACGAGAAGCCAGTCATGGCCGATAGGCGAATGACGGCCGATCCCAGTTGCACTTCGGCGCGCGAGTCCTCGTCGCTCCAAAGCTGGTCTCCGGTGCTCATGGGACGGTTGGGAACGGCTCCAACCCACTGGTCTTCACCCGCGGGCTCGAATGACACCGAACCCTGCAGATAGCCGAGGCGAGCGACGCGGCTGGGAGGATCGTCCTGATCCTGATCCTGATTCTGCGCAAAACTGCGTGTGGGGAGAAGGATGCAAGTGGTGACGAGTGCCAGCGCGAGGCTGCACCATAGATGATTACTGCGGATGAACTTCTTCAGGGATTCTTTCATAGACTTAGGCTCCAAGCTTTTTGTGTGAGTGCTTTCTGCGCGACTCTTCGCGGTATTTGCTATGAGGCATAACCGTATAACCCGAGCTTCGCGGAAATGTGGTGACATTTCGAAACGAAATGTTGGACGAAATGGTGAAACTGACCCGAGCGGCGTGGTGGAATGCTCCACGCCTGATGGGTAAAGCATAGCAGTTTGAGCGAAGGTCGGTGAGATTGTGAGGCTTTTGGTCTTGCCGCCATCGCCAACAGAACGGATGCCCCGCTCTTCGCGTTCTTTGCGAAGGGCGGGAACCACGAACGCTTCGGCAATGAGGTTTTGTGCAGACGGACAAAGTTGCTGCCGGCAGCATCGTCCCCCCACCCTGACAAATCACTAAAGGTGGGACACCCGCGTGCAGAGATCCTTCGCGTAATGGCTCCCGGCCGCGCGGAAGCTGGCGTGGCTGAGGATGACAACGTCCTGTTTCCCGCAAACCGAAAATCCTCGCCGAGAGTAGGGAAAACCCGGTCCTGAATTCTTGACAGGGCTGTGAGCCCACAGTAGTGTCAGAGGCATCCGCTTTACGGGCATATTTTCTGGGGAGGTTTCCCAATGCCGCTGACTCCTGAGAATAACGACCAAACCTCCATCCAGCAGGCTGCCGACAAGCACGTCGAAGAAATCCTGGCGCGCCGTCGAGAAAGCCGCGCCCGGCGGGCCGCTGCGCTCGCTGCTCACCCCAAGCCTCTCCCCATCAAGGCCGAGCTCACGAAGGCTCCGCTGACCGCGGCCGCCGGTGCCGTATCCACTACCGCGCTCACAGCAGGGTATCTGTCTGGCCATTGGCGACTCCTGGTTCGACTATCCCATTCATGACATCCTCACCCGGCTCGACGACAACTACGGTTACAACATCGAGTCTTCGGCGCACCGGGGCGACCCCATCGAAGCCATGGTCTCGCACGTCGGCCAGCTCGATAAATTTGCGCGCTGCATGGACAAAATCGTCGCCCTCGGAGCCACGCCCAAGGCCATTCTGCTCTCGGGCGGCGGCGACGACATCGCCGGCAATGAGTTCGGCATGTTGATCAACAATATCGACCTGCGCCCGATCGCCGGTTGGAACGATCAGGTCATTGCCGGCGTCGTGGACACTCGCATCGCCGCGGCCTATCGATTGATGCTCGTCTCCATCAACTCACTCTGTCAGAAAAATCTCGGCCGCACCTTTCCCATCCTTGTGCACGGCTATGATTATCCAGTGCCGGACGGGCGAGGTTTTCTCGGCGGCGGTTGGCTGTTGCCGGGCCCGTGGCTCAAACCGGGCTTTGATGAGAAGCTTTTCACCGATATTAATGTCACCACGCAAATGATGACCACCATCATCGACCGCTTCAACACCATGCTGCAGAATCTGGTGCGGGAGCCCGGCTTCCAGAACGTGACCTACATCAATCTCCGCAATACGCTCTCAAACGCTCAGTCCAACTATAAGGACTGGTGGGCGAACGAAATCCATCCCAACGCCGGTGGCGTTTTCGGCGGCCAGGATGGCTGGGAAGCGATAGCTGCGAAATTTCAAGCCGTGCTTGCTACGCTTCCTTAGCTGGCGCCACGTTGGCTGGGGCGGGGAAGTGCATCATTCTCTTCAGTAGGAGATTTCGCGTCGGTTCGAGGCTTGCCTTGAGACTGGTGTCTCACCCTGAGACGGTGGTCGCACCGGGGCGTCCCGCGCGGTGGTCGAGAGGTTGCTAAGCTGCTGAAAAGTCGAGCGCCTGAGTGCTAATCCTTCCGTTCCGCGCTGTGGCCGCGCTCGTGCTCCTTCATCTGGCGTAACCGCGTGTTCTGGCTCCCCAACAATCTTTCTAACCGGGAAGAGGGGGAGCCCAACCGCATTCATTTCGTGGAGCAGAGGAAAGAGGTCGGGATCGTTGGCGCATTCAGCGACAGCCACAGGGCGGACAGCGGCCACCAGCACGGTGGCTGAACTAGCGCGCTTTTTTCCCGAAGCCACACCGGTTCGCATTCCGGTGCAGTTCACGCGCCGCACGGACGCCGACACGTCGGCTCATCCGGATGCCGCGGGGGTGCAGGAAAATACCGTCATCGAGTTCGGCACGGCGCGCGAAGTTTTGTTTGCCTGCGTCACGCCACTCGAATTTGCCGACATCCTGCGGCTGCGCAATTCGGATGGCTCCCTCGACACCGAAGCTTCAGTGGTCGCGGTGCAATACCATCCCGGCAAGACTGTGGTCGCGGCCCGCTTTGTCAACTCAGTTCCGAACTGGATTGTGAAACCATGACAGAATCGCAACCTACGCAAACATCAGCGCAAACTCCCGAGTCCACTCCCGATCTCGCGACGGTCTGGTCCAACGCCCGCCGCGTGCATCCGATTTACCGCGAATTGGCGCGCGAGTTCGTCATTGAAGTGCCCGCCTGCGCTGACCTCGAGGCCGGTGTCGCCACGCCCGCGCCCGAGTCGGTTGAGCAAGCCCAGCAATGGCTGAATGCCATGGACGAAAAAATCCAGGTTCACCAGTTGCGGCAGTTCCTGCAGACCAATTCTCTGGTGGATATCGACGGACTGGTCACTTTGTTGCAGCACTTTCTGGCCAAGACTCCGCGAACCGAATCGGCGCGCGACAAAATTGACTTTCTGCTGGTGCAGTATTTCAGCCAGGGCGCGCCCACCGATCTCGACGACAGCAGCACCGACGTTGCCTGCGTGGCCAAGGGTCTGGAGCCCATTCTCGGAGCTGTGGAACTGAAGACTCCGGTGTGGTTGAACGCTTTGGATCGCGCTCTGGATGCGGCGCGCCGCTGCCGTTCGCTCGACGAATTGCTGCACGGCGGCGTGCTCGAGCAGGGCCGCAAGGCCAAGGCGCAGACCGGCGACCTGTTTTACCTGCCGATCGCGCTGGTTGCCTTCACGCGCTTTGGATATCTCATGCGGCGCGTTTTCTTCCGCCTGATGCTCGCCGATCTCAACAAAATTCTCGACGGCCTCAGCGAGTTGGAAGCGAAAGGCGTCGAAACCATCGACTGCCGGCGGGCGCAATTCTCCGAGCAGGAACCGATCATTCGTCTGCGCCTGATCTGCCAGTCCTGGAAAGTGATGTTCCAGGCCGAATACTCCTCCGGCCAGCCGCTGCGCATGTTGGTGGATCTCCGCGCCTCGGTCGATGAAGCTCTCAGCGAGGGTTCAAAGCCGGCTAGCGTTGCGCCAAGCTCCGGCGATGAAGCGATTGCCGAAGAAAGTTCAACCGAAGAGACTTCGGTGGCGGAGACCGCATTCGGGGAGAGTATGCACGGGCAGACAACGGTCGCGGAGAGTTCGTCTCAAGAGAGGTCATTCCAAGAAAGCTTATCCGGAGAGAATCCGGTGGAAGACTTCTCGATCGTCGAGTGCTCCAGCGAGCAGGGCGCGGTGGAAGAATCCTCCATCGAGATTCCGTTCTCGATCGTGGAAGGCCCGGTTGGCGAAGACGAGCATTCTGCAGAATCCGAATTTCCTGGATTTGCTCCGAAAGCTGCAGCTGCCGCTGCCGGGTTCGGAGGAGGCGTGACGGCTTCGATGCCCGCCGATGTCGACGTTCCGGAAATTGAAATCTCCGACGTGCCGGAGGCATGGAACGCCGATGCGGACGGGGAATCCAACGAAAAAGAATAGGAAGCCGCAGTTCGCGACTTTACGAAAAGGACCTCTGCAAGTGGATCAGGCGACCGTACTGGTTATCTCCGACGACGTGGAATTCTCCCGCAGCCTCACCGCGCGCTGGCAGATGGAACGTCACGTTCCCACGTTCACGGTGTTAAGCGGAGATCTCTGGCCGCGATCCATCGAAAACTTTGCCGTCGCCATCGTGGGCCCGGTAAGCCGTAAACGGCTGTCCGTAATTCTCGAACCGCTGCATGCCACGAAGCAACCACTGTTCTGCGTTTGCGCCGACGCTGCCATCGCACAATTAGTGCGGCAACGCTGGCCCCGGACTTCTGTGCTGCGCGCGGAAGAAAACTGGGTCAACATCCTGGTTCCAGCGGCCGGAGAAGCCGTGCTCCGCGCTGTCGCAGAGAATCGCGCCCGGGCCGCGGAAGAAGCTTGTGCCACACTGGAGTGCCAGGCCACGCTGGGCCGCTATGTACTGGAGATGCGCCACGGTCTGAACAATGCGCTCACGTCGCTTCTGGGGAACTCCGATCTACTGCTGATCGAACCCGGCTGCCTTTCGGCGCAGGCGCGGGCGCAGATTGAAACCATTCGCAACATGACGCTGCGGATTCACGAAGTGATGCAGCGTTTTTCGTCTTTGGAAAAAGAAATGAATGTGGTCGCACAACAAGCCGAGCGCGATTCCGGAAAGTATCGCGCTGCCGCCGCAGGCAACTGAGAACTGAGAACTGGGAACTGAGAACCGGGAACTGAGATCCGAGAACCGGGAACTGAGAACTGGGAACCGAGAACTGAGAACTGAGAACTGAGAACTGGGAACCGAGAACTGAACCGCGCATGCCAAAGCTAATCGCGACCATCCTCGAAAACGAACTCTCGCAAATGCGCTTGCTGGTCGAGCGCCAGACCGGAGTTGCCCTGGATTGTCCCAATAGCGCGCTCTCGGCGCACGTCGCCGAGTATGTTGAAGCCCGCGGACTAGGCTCCTCCACGACACTGCTCGAACGTCTCCGCTCCTCCGAACAGGATCCTTCCACGCTCTCGTCTTTGCTCGATGGGTTGGTGAACACCAACACCGGCTTTTTCCGGCATCCCGGAGCGCTGAATGCGCTGGCGCGGCAAGTGTTGCCGCAGTTGTGCGCGCGCAAATCCGCCGACGGTCCCAGCCCGCTTCGTATCTGGAGCGCGGGTTGCTCCAGCGGAGAAGAGACTTACTCCATCGCGATGGCTGTCTGCGACGCGCTGAGCCACAACGGCGCCGCGAATAACGGTAACCTCGTTGGCAGCAGCAACGGCAAGTCTGGCTCGCGCGGTGGAGGCGTCGCCGACAATCCAGTGGCAGCGCCCAGTTCAGGCTCCGCCAAAATCGCGGCCGGCGTCTCGATTCACATCGTGGGCAGCGACTTGATGTCACACAATATTGCAACGGCCGATCGCGGCATTTATCGCCAATCCGCGCTGGATGGTCTGCCGCCGGCTACGATTCGCAACTACTTCTCGAAGATCAGTTCGCCGGCGGTGATTCCGGCTGAGGCCGAAAATGAGATCGAGGAAGACAGCCGGTTTCAAGCGAAGAACGCCGCGGCTGAACCCTCGGTCAATCCGGCGCGCTTGATGGTGAAGCCGCGCCTGCGCAGCATGGTAACTTTTAATTGCATGAACCTGGCGCGTCCCGGCTACATCGGACGCTTCGATTGCATCTTCTGCATGGACGTGCTGCCCCACTTCTCGCGCGTCCAGCGCACGGCGCTGCTGGAGCGCCTGCATCTTTATCTCGAGCCCGGCGGATATCTTTTCCTGAGCCAAACCGAAAAGCTCGCCAGCTCAAACCTGAACTTCCGCTCCGAAACCTTCGACGGCTACACTTTCCACCGCAAGCCGATGGCTGCCAGCGCGGCGTACGGGCGGTAGGACGGCGTTCAAAGAGCCGAGCGCAGGATCAAGCAGGAGTTTCCTTCATACCAACTCCACGATCTCTTTCCTGCATGCACGGATCAAGTTCACATCCAAGGTCGCCAGCGGTAGGCCGTTGATCTTGGCGAGGTCAAGATAGGCCGCGTCGTAAGCGGTCAAGCCGTGGGCGCGGCCGAGAGACTGGATGCGGTCGAATATGACCTCAGCCCGCAAGTCCTGCAGCGCGATTGGGAGCGCCTCGAGGTCGGCAAGGAAGGTCCGGATAAGGCCAGTCGAGATTCTCTTTCGCTTTTCGCCAACCAGCAGGGCGTTGAGGACTTCGTGCGGCCAGAATGAGGGTGCGATCGCCGAATCTCCGTGTTTGAACAGGTTGGCGACTTTGTGCGCCAGAGGAGCGTTTTCGTCCGGGAAGCACCACGTTAGCACCACGGAGGCGTCCACCACGAACCGGCTCACCGGCGTCCTTCATTGATCAGGTCTTTGATCTTGAGCCCACGCAACGAGAGCTTATGACGCTTGCCGAAACTTTCCAGGCGTTCGGCGGCGTCTGCGGCGGAACGTTTTGCGGCAAGCTCTCCCATGCGCTCTCTGAGTAGCTCTCCCAGCAACCGCGAAACGCTGGTGTCGCGGCGAGCGGCCTCGATGCGAGCCCACTGGGCGACGTTTTCTTCGAGAGTGACGGTTACGTTGCGAAGCTGTGGTTTGGATGACACGAAAACAGTGTAACACGAAAATAGTGTGCTTTCAAAGGCGGACTATGTGCGGACCAACCGCCCCGGCTATCCGGCTGGACAAAGCCTCTGGCGGCCAGCGCGGCGTACGGACGATAAAGCAAGGGCTGTTACCCCATCTGGACCTAACCTCGACGAGCAACGTTGCATTCCTGACTCGCGCATAGTAGACTAAACCAACTAGACTTAGTCTAATTATGAAAACGATCAACATTCACGTGGCTAAGACGCAGCTTTCGAAGTTGGTCGCGGAAGCCGCTAAGGGGGAGTCTTTCGTGATTGCGAAAGCCGGCAAACCCATGGTTAAGGTCACGCGCCTGGATGCGCCCGCGGGAACAAGAGTCAAGCGTATCGGTTTCATGCTCGGGCAGATATCTGTGCCCGACGACTTCGACCGCATGGGGCAAAAAGAAATCGAGCGCATCTTTACGGGCGAAAGATGAAACTTCTGCTCGATACTCACGTGCTGCTCTGGGCTGCGGGCGACCCGAATCGACTCTCAGCGACTGCCCGAAAATTGATCAACTCACCTGCGAATGAGCTTCTGTTCAGCGCAGCCAGTGTATGGGAAGTGGCGATCAAACGTAGCCTTGGCCGGAAAGACTTTCAGGTCAATCCGCGGTTGCTTCGGCGCGGACTACTGGACAATGGATATACGGAGTTGCCGGTTTTTAGCCATCACGTAGTCGCGATCGAGAGCCTGCCGCCCATCCACAAAGACCCGTTCGACCGCCTACTAGTCGGGCAAGCTAGCGTGGAAGGAGTCACACTTCTCACCGCGGATTCCGTAGTCGCGGAATATCCGGGGCCGGTGCGGCTGGTGTGAGGGAAGCAAAAGGGTAGCATAGTGTCCTAAGTTGAATCCAACTAAGGACACTGCCGAAGGCAAGAGCAGGTTTTGTCTATTCTGTCCATTTTGTCTATAATGGACAAATGAAGTCCGTCTCAGCGACCGATGCCAAGCAGCGCTTCGCCGCAGTCATTGACGCGGCTCAGCGTGAGCCCGTCCGTATCCGCCGCCAGAACCGCGACGTCGCCGTTATCCTGTCGGCCGAAGACTATGACCGCATCCGAGGCGCGAATGTCGACGAACTTGACCGCCTTTGCGAACGGGTCAGCAAGCAGGCGGCCGAGCGCGGCTTGACCGATGAAATTCTCGCCGACCTGCTCAAAGACTGATGCCCCCAACGGAGCGCGTCGTCGTCGATACTAATGTTTTTGTCAGCGGACTTCTGCGGTTTGACTCGGTTCCCGGTCGCGCGGCCGAAAAGGCCATCCATCACGCTATTGTTCTCGTGTCTCAGCCGACAATGAGTGAACTGGCCGACGTTCTGGCGCAGGCCAAGTTCGATCGCTATGTCACCATTGAACAGCGGCTACAATTCATTCGGCTCATTGCGCATACCGCACAATTTGTTCCCATCGTTCATCCCATCCGCGAATACCGCGACCCGAAGGACGACAAGTTTCTGGAAGTGGCGCTGAACGGGAGGGCGGATGTGATCATTACGGGCGATGCGGATTTGCTCGGGATGCATCCGTGGCGGGGGATTGAGATTCTCAACCCCTCCCACTATCTTCGACGCCGGCAAGAGATTATCGACTAGCTAACTTCATGGCCAAAGCGGACAACCATTCCAGAATCCTGGCAGAGGCCGCCAGCGGGGTTTTCAATCCGCTCGGAGTTTTCCAAAAAGGCCGATCACGAACGTGGATCGATGACCAAGGCTGGTGGATCGGACTCGTGGAATCCCAGCCTTCCTCGTAGTCAAAGGGCAGTTACCTCAACGTAGGAGTGATGTGGCTGTGGCATGAGAAGGATTACTTCAGCTTTGACGTTGGTCACCGTGTGGCGCAGTTTGTGAGCTACATCGATGACGATCAGTTCGCCAAAGAAGCATCGAGGCTTGCCCGGCTAGCCAGTGAAAAAATCGTGGAAATATCGGAAGGTGTTTCGTGAGATCGGAGATGCCAAGAAGTTCCTGGTTGAGCATACCAATCCGGCGAACCTGTGGGACTCTCTTTATGCGGGCATCGCTTGCGGATGCACCAACGACGCTAACCGCGCTCGCGGGTTCTTCGGGCATGTGCAGCGGTGCAAGGTCGAATATCCGTGGCAAGAGGAATTAAGGAGAAGAGCGGAGTTCCTGGTGGGGCTAGTAGATGACCACGACATCTTCAAGGCGCACATCGAAAAGACAATCCTAAGCGCCCGAACTTTACTCAAGCTTCCGAAACGCGAGTTTGTCAGTCTGACGTGATTTTGCGAGCCGACTCACGCGAACAAAAATTCCTTGGTCCTTAGCTCCTTAATCGTATCCCTTAACTTCGCTGCCTTTTCAAACTCAAACTTCTTCGCCGCTTCGCGCATGTCGCTCTCGAGCTTAGCAACATAGGCGTCTAACTCCGGTTGCGACTTGAACTCTGGCATGCCTTCGGCCTCGCCGCCGGTCAGGTCGGTGTAATCGGCATTCACAATTCCAGCCAGCGTCATGTCCAGCGGGCGCACAATCGATTCTGGAGTGATCCCATTCTCGACGTTATATGCCGTCTGAATCGCGCGCCGCCGCAAAGTCTCATCCATTGCCCGCTTCATCGAATCCGTCTGCCGGTCGGCGTAGAGAATCGCCCGTCCGTTCAGATGCCGCGCGCAGCGCCCTATCGTCTGGATGAGAGATCCCTGCGAACGCAGGAAGCCTTCCTTATCCGCGTCGAGAATTGCCACCAGCGAAACTTCCGGCAGATCGAGCCCCTCCCGCAGCAGATTGATGCCAATCAATACATCGAACTCGCCCTTGCGTAGGTCGCGAAGGATCTTCACCCGCTCCAGCGTTTCGATCTCCGAGTGCATGTAGCGGCACTTCACGCCCACCTCGGCGTAATACTCGGCGAGGTCTTCGGACATACGCTTGGTCAGCGTGGTCACCAGCACCCGTTCGCCCTTCGCCACGCGCGCGCGAATCTCGTGCAGCAGGTCGTCGATCTGGCCCTTGACCGGACGCACTTCAACCTCCGGATCGATCAACCCCGTGGGCCGGATAATCTGCTCCACCACCACGCCCGCCGACTTGGTCAGCTCGTACGGTCCCGGCGTTGCCGAGACATAAACGAGTTGATTGGTGCGATGCTCAAACTCTTCGAACGTCAGGGGACGGTTATCGAGCGCTGAAGGCATGCGAAAGCCGTACTCCACCAGCGTTTCCTTGCGCGAACGGTCTCCGGCATACATGCCGCGCAACTGCGGAACGGTCTGGTGCGACTCGTCGATGAACATCAGATAATCGCGCGGAAAATAATCCAGCAACGTTGGCGGAGGCTCGCCCGGCATGCGTCCCGTAAAATGGCGCGAATAATTTTCGATACCGTGGCAGTAGCCCATCACCTTAATCATTTCCAGATCGAACTTCACGCGCTGATGAATGCGCTGCGATTCGACCACGCGTCCTTGCTTTTCCAGTTCCACTTCCCACCACGCCAGCTCTTTCTTGATGGACTCGACCGCCGTGGCCCGCGTCTCATCCTTCATCACATAATGCGTCTTGGGATAAATCGGCAGCCGCATGTACTTCTGCTTGACGGTGCCAAACAGCGGATCGATCTGCGCCAGAGACTCGACCTGATCTCCCCAGAGCTCGATGCGATAGGCCATGTCGTCGTAGGTAGGGAAGACCTCGATCACGTCGCCGCGCACGCGGAAGGTTCCGCGCTTGAACTCGCCATTCGTCCGCTCATAGAGAATGTCGACCAACTTGTGCGTGATGTCTTCGCGCGTGATCTTCTGGCCTTTTTCCAGGAACAGCATCATGCCGTAATAAGCTTCGGGCGATCCCAGGCCGTAGATGCAGCTCACCGAAGCCACAATCAGCGCGTCGCGGCGCTCAAACAAAGACCGTGTCGCCGAGAGGCGCAGCTTGTCGAGTTCGTCATTGATGGTCGCTTCTTTTTCGATGAACAGGTCGGCGGCAGGAACGTAGGCTTCGGGCTGGTAGTAGTCGTAATAAGAAACAAAATATTCGACCGCGTTGTGGGGAAAGAAATTCTTGAACTCGTGATAAAGCTGTGCGGCCAGCGTTTTGTTATGCGCCATCACCAGTGCCGGACGGTTCACCGCCTCGATGACTTTTGCCATGGTAAAAGTCTTGCCCGAGCCTGTGACGCCAAGCAAAACCTGATGCTGCTCGCGGTCGTAGACGCCGCGCAGGAGAGACTCGATGGCGCGTCCCTGATCGCCCTGCGGTTTGTAGTCGGAAACGAGTTTGAAGTCCATGGAAAGCAGCTCTTAGCTGTTAGCTCTCAGCCCTGAGCCAAAAATGCCACCTGCACAGAAGGCAATTTCGCCGACAGAGAATCTCTCTATTATAACGCCGCAAAAAAGATCATCCGAGGTTCAGTGGGTCCAGAAAATCCGTGAAGATCCGCGTGAATCCGCAGCGAAGAGGCTGGCGTTCACAGCTCCGCCAACGACCGATGCACCAGCGAAATCGCAATCGAACCCTCGCCCACAGCCGAGGCCACGCGCTTCACATTGCCGCTGCGCACATCGCCCACCGCAAACACTCCCGGAAGGCTGGTCTCGAGCATCAGAGGCGCGCGCGGCAGCGGCCAGCGATGATCGTGCAACACCGGATCGAGGTCGCGTCCGGTGACGATGAAACCTTTGTTATCCATGGCCACGCAGTCTTTCAGCCATTCGGTGCGCGGGGCGCCTCCCGTCATGATGAAGACATGCCGGATGTCATGGGTTGAAGTCTCGCCGGTATTTTTATTCCGCCAGGTCACGCGCTCCAGTTGGGTGTCGCCTTCGAGGCCCACAATTTCGGTGCAGTAATGCAATTCGATCAGCGGATTCTCTTCGATCCGCTGGATCAGGTAGCGCGACATCGTATCCGACAATCGTTCCGATCGCACCAGAATGTGAACTTTGCTTCCAGTCTGCTGCGACAGGTAGACGGCAGCCTGGCCCGCAGAGTTGCCTCCGCCCACCACAATGGACTCGTCCTTCCCGCACACCTGCGCTTCAATGAAGGTGGCTCCGTAATAAACGCCCTGGCCTTCAAACTTGCCGAGGTTTTCAATTTTCGGCTTGTTGTATTGCGCGCCGCTGGCAATCACCACGGTGCGGGCGCGAATGGTCTGGCCGCAGTCCACGGTCAATTCATAAGGACGCCGTTCGCAATTCAGGCGCATCACATTGGCGGCAATCAGCATCTTGGCGCCAAACTTTTGCGCCTGCGCCGCCGCGCGGCCCGCCAACTCTCGTCCTGAAACCCCCATGGGGAAGCCGAGGTAGTTTTCGATTCTGGAACTCGATCCCGCCTGCCCACCGGGAGATTCGGCCTCGATGACCAGCACATCCAAGCCCTCCGATGCGCCATAAACAGCCGCCGCCAGGCCGGACGGTCCCGCGCCCACGACCACCACGTCCCGCACCTCGGCGACGGTGATGTTTTCGTTCATCCCCAGGCAGCGCGCCAGTTCCTTGATCGACGGGTTGCGCAGCACGGTGCGGTTGTTGCAAATGACCACTGGAATTTCTTCGACCTTGATCTGAAAGTGGTCGAGCAACTCCTGCGAGGTTTTGTCGGTATCGAGATCCACATAAGTGAAGGGATGGCCATTGCGAGTAAGGAACTCGCGCAAGCGCAGAGTTTGAGCCGAGTGGAGCGATCCCAACAGAATCGCATTGCCAAGGTTATGGTTAATCAGCGCGACCCGGCGCAAAATGAAAGCGCGCATGAAGATTTCGCTCAGTTCGCCGTCGCGGGCGACGAGATTCCGCAGATCGGCGCTGCTCATCTCCAGAAACTCGCCCGCCGCCGTAACCCGGCCGCGCACCAGGCCGCGGCGGCCGGAAATCATGGTCATCTCTCCGGTGAACTCGCCGGCATCGTGATTCACGATTAAGCGTTCGCCCTGCCGATCGGGCTGAACAATCTCCATCGCACCCGAAAGCAGCACGAAGAATGGGATTTCATTGTCGCCCGGTTCAAACAGGATTTCTCCCGCTTTTACATTTCGTACTTTGCTCAAAGGCCGGATGCGGCTGATGTGCTCGGCGGTCAGAACAGGGAAAGCTTCACCACGAATATCGGCAGACAGAGGGATGATCTGGGCAGCCATTGGTTTCTCCCGGTAACGGTTCAGCAGAGGTCGAGCTTAAATAGATGATACAAACCTGCATCGGGGTTCAGGAGCGCCACGTTCCAGTCTTCAGGGTCCTGAGGGAAGCCGACGCATGCTACCCTCACTTTTCCTTGACCTCCCCAATGCCCACGATCTTCGCCGTAGCGCGGAATTTCTTGTAATCGCGATAGGACTGCTCATCTTCGACGTTGAAATTCTTAAGCAGCGCCAGACGAACATCCGCTTTCACGGCCACATGTTTGGGCAGCCACACTTCGTCGTTTACGCGTGTCTGCTCGACCACAACGCGCGATCCCTTGTGGATGCGCGCTAGAAACCACCCGACCGAAACTGTGTCGATCGCCTCAATATCCAACTTTGCCAACTGGGCATCGTCCTTGTCGATCCACACCCGGCCATGAAACTTGGGTAGGAACTTCGCGTCTTTCATGTGCGGTTCATACCCCGGACGCGGCTCTGCATCGATGACCCAGGCCTCGCGTCCGCCGAGCGACTCGGTCCCGATCAGGTGGAAGTTGAAGGCGTCGGCGACTTCGAGCACGAACTTCCGGCCCTCTTCGCGGTCTTTCTCTTCTTTCTGTTCGCGCTTTTTGCGGACGTCGTCCGATTCGTTCTTGCGCTTGTCGAGGATCTTCTGGATCTTCTCCTCTTCTTTCGCCGCCTCCTTGGCGTCGAGCGCCTTATCGTCTTTCTCGATCATGCGCTGCACCTGCTCGCCGTAGATTTCCATGATTTCGAAGGTCTTCGCTTCGGTGGACTTCACCTGTCCTTTGCCATCCAACTTGTGTTCTTCGTCGCGTTCAATGTAGGTGTAGTCCCGCAGGCGTTTGTCGTTTTCCAGGTCTTTGTCGGCCACCACGCGAAACAACTGCTGCATCTGCTCCTGGGAAAGCGCACCGTTGGCATCAGGCTTCAGGTCGGGCAGGGAAGGTGCCGCCACTGGCGCGTCCGTCGAAGATTGTTGCCCGAAAGCAGGCAGGCAAACCAGTAGAACGAGGAAGAGAAACCGCGGATTGAAACCCAGCCTTTTCATGATGAGCATTACGTCTTTAGAAGGCGCAGAGTTCCCTCAGGATGCATAACTCACCTGCATTCATTTCGCGTCCGTCTTGTATGCCTTTCCCAGAACTTCTCCTTGAAACGAGCGTTCATCGATGCGATGCAGGCCCTTGGCCATCGCCGGAGTGATCAACGGGTAGTGCTTGATATCGAACAAATGATAGACGATAAACCACACCGGCTTGTCGGTGGTCATCCATTGCTGGCTGTCGAAGCGCTTCAGGTTGACCGGAACCGAGAATCGGCGCAGAGTACGCTCGCGCCTCAGATTGAAATAAGTATTGAAATAGGTTAGTGCGAGTTCCCGCAGGGTGCGATGGATGGGCTCGCGCCAGCGGCATCCGGTGTAGTTCGATTTGGCAACCGCTCCCCAGCAGCCATGCTGGCGAAAGATGGCGATTACGTGGTCGGTATCGTGTTCGGCTTCAAAATCGAGCAGCAGGGGAGGGTATCCATTGGCTCGCAGCGCGGCTGCAGCGAAGATCGCGCCTTCGAGGCAGTGCGCCGTTTGCTCCGCCAGCACCCGCCGCGGCGACCATGCCGTATCCGCAAGGTGATAGGGGGCATCGTTAAGAAATTTCTGGATGCCGTGGGGATCCTTCATGCTGCGCAGTTTGCGCAGCTCTTTCGGAGTAAAGCTGCCGAGCGGATCAATCATTGTCGGATGAGTTTACACGACAGAGGTTTTAGGTGTTAGGTCTTCGGTGGTAGAGCATGTTCTAAACTCTTGTTGGCAAGAATCAGACCCGCAGGGGCTAAAGCCCGCTATTTTGTTGATGCTATACGGCACGGCTGAAGCCGTGCCCTGATACGAAGCCATTTTTGAAGCACCCTCTAGGAAAACTTGACACCTGTCACCTAAGACCTAACACCTACTTCGAAAACTTCCGCCAGTTCCCGAGGAGCATCCACCAGCACATCTGGAGGGAAGTCTTGCAGCGTGTGCGGGGCAAAGCCATAACTTACTCCCACGGTCCACAGGCCGGCGTTGCGTCCGGTTTCAACGTCAACGTGCGAGTCGCCGACAATCGCCGTCTGATCCGCGCGCACGCCGTTTTCTTCCATTAATTTCAGCGCACCTTCGGGATTGGGTTTCTTGGTGGCAAAACTGTTCCCCCCATAGGTCTGCGTAAAGAACGGTCCCAGTCCGAGGGCGTCGACGATGGCGCGGGAAGCGCCGACAGGTTTGTTGGTCAGCACGGCCATCTTGCGCGTGACCCCATTGCGATCCGGCCGCCCGTCGCGGTTGAGCGACTGAATGGCAGCCAGAGATTCGCGGATGCCCGCATACATCGTGGTGTGGTCGAGCTTATGTTCGCGGTAATAGGAGAGAAAAAACTCCAGCCCCTTGCGCACCATCGCTTCGTCCCCAGCCTCGGCTCCGAGAGCGCGCTGAATCAGCACCGGGGCGCCGTCGCCCACATAGCTGGCAATCACGTCGTCGGGCAATTCCGGCCGTGCGATATGGCGCAGAGCCGCGTTCACCGAGTGCACCAGATCGAGGCGCGAATCGATTAGCGTGCCGTCCAGATCGAAGATCACGAACTTGATGGTGCGGGGATCAAAAGCGCGGCGCGTACGAATCATGCTCCTTCAGGATAAACGATGCCGGGCGCGAACACCCCTCCGGCACCGCCGGAGTGCGTCGGGATGACACAGTTTTTACAATCGCATGACATACGCGAGGCTTGAGTCTGGTTAACTAGGTCGCAAGCGGGCCGCCGCGACATTTTGGCAGGCCATCGAAGCGGTGGGGACGAGTCGAAAAAAATAAGCGCCGAATGTCTGACTCGATGGAGGAATCTAATAATGATTCGGATCAGCAATCTAACTCGATTGATTTGTATCGCGGCGATGTCAATAGCGGCTATGTCGGTAGCGCCGATGTCTGCGCAAACCGGTCCATGGACTCCACCCGTAGCGCTGAGCGTAGGCGGCCAGGGCTGGGAAGCGGCAGCGGCAATCGATGACAGCGGCAATTCTCTGGCTCTTTGGGATGAGCGCACAACGCAAGACCAGCTCTGGTCGCGCGCGAAGGTGAGCGGCGGAAACTGGGGAGCTGTGACCAGGTTCTCGCCGTCGCTTGAGACCGTCTCTGTATTTCCTGTCGTTAAGACCACTCCTGCCGGTTTTGCGACCGCTGTCTGGACCAACGAAAGTGGCGTGTGGTTTGCCGATCGTCCGGCCGGGTCAAGCTGGAGGGCTGGGCAGCTTCTAATCAGTGGCGTTTCCAGCCCAATTTTTGTGACGAATTCCGCGGGCGATGCCGCGATCGTCTGGACGGTGGGTGATCCCGTGAGTGGCACCGATACGGTGATGGCCATGCTGCGGCCCGCTGGCGGAAGCTGGACCGCGCAACAGACCGTCGGCAGCGGCACGCAGGCCGTCGCCGATCATGCTGGGATCAGCGCCAATGGCGCGGTGGTTGTGACTTGGGAAACCTACACAGCAATTTGCTCACAAGAGGTTTGCTCACTGTTCAACTACGTTTTGCATGCCTCTCGCCAGGATGGGTTCAGCGGCACCTGGGCGGATTCGGGTCCACTGTTGGGGCCCGATAACAATTCCCACGAGGCGCTGGCGGCCCTCGATTCGAGCGGAGACGCGATGCTGGTGGCCATGAGCGGCGCCGGCGCCTACACCGCAAGCACGCAGGGCAGCTCCGGGGGCGCATGGAGCGCGTTCAAGAACATTGTGAATCCACAGGAAATCACGATCACCACCGGGCTAGCCAGCGACGATGCGGGCCGGGTGACGCTGGTCTATGAAACCATCAGCCTCTTCACTTCGCAGGTGATCGCGTTCAACGGTTCCATGCGCAACAACTCGTGGTCGCCCCTGGTGGTTCTATCCCCCAGCGACACCGTTGTCGGCCAACTGTATTTCGCGCTGGCTCCAAGTACTGGCGCGGCAACGGTGATTTGGCTGTCCAGCGGCGGAACGACTCCACAGGTTCACGCTGTCACGCGACTGACCTCGACCGGGACCTGGAGCAAGCCGGTAGGCGTCTCGGGCCCCGGCACCTTCATCTCGCCGGAAGCCGTCGCCATCAACTCTTCGGGCAGTGCGGTCGCAATATATTCCGGCTACAACGCCGCCGACGTGCACACGGAGTACGCCACAAGCTTTCAGCCTTAGAAATTTTTGGAAGCGCAAGCGTTTACCATGGGCGCACATCGAGAGCTTCTCAAGCTCTCGATGCGGAATCGTCGTCGATGAATTCAGCGACATAAATTGTGCAAAATCGTGACGATCTGCTGACAAGAATTTTGCCCCGCCGCTCTACGCTGGAACCACTCGAAGTCCAGAGAAGTTTGGTTTCGACTCCTGGCCCCCTGCACCGGGAACTCAGACCCTGGCAGTCCTAACCTCGTGCAGAAGGAGAATTCACATGCGACATTCGATCATCCGCAAAATCGCTCTCACTTTGTCCCTCGGGCTGTTGCTCACGTGCTTGCCCAGCGTGGCGCTGGCGCAGTATCAAGCCGTGAAACTCGTATCAAACCAAACCGGCGTTGCCAGGAACACCGATCCACTGCTGGTGAATGCCTGGGGATTGGCCTACGGTCCGGGGGGCGCTTTCTGGGTCGCCGACGAAGGTACGGGCTGGTCCACGCTCTACAACGCGCAGGGAACGCCTCAGAGTCTGCAGGTCGTGATTCCAGCGTTCAACAGTCCCTATGGCGGCTCGCCCAGCGGAATCGTCTACAACGGTTCGCAGGAATTTAACGTGCAGGGTTGGCCATCCATCTTCATCTTTGCCACGCTCGACGGCACCATCAGTGGATGGTCGCCCATCTCGAACGTTGGGTCATCCATTGTCGCCGTCAACAACTGGAGTTCAGGAGCGGTCTATACCGGGCTGGCTATCACTAACTATCCATCCGGAAACTCTATTTTTGCAGCCGACAATGCCAATAACAAGGTCGACATTTACGACGCAAATTTCAATTTCGTCAGCTCGTTTACCGATACCACCCTGCCCTCGGGCTGGGCACCCTTCGGCATTCAGGACATTAAAGGGCAGGTCTATGTCTCGTTTGCCGCTACGTCGGGCGGAGCCGGCGGTTACATCGACATCTTCACCGAAGCCGGCGTGTTCGTGAAGCGCTTTGCGCAGGGAAGTCCGCTGAACCAGCCGTGGGGATTCGCGGTTGCGCCTTCGAATTTTGGACCGCTGAGCAACACGCTTTTGATCGGCAACAACATCAATGGCGCCAGCACCATCAACGGTTTCAGCACAAAAAGCGGCAAGTTTGCCGGGACTCTCACGACCTCGGGTGGCAAGCCGATTTTGATTGACCAGCTCTGGGGAATCGAATTCGGCGGCGGAACCGCCGGCAACGGTCAGAGGAACGCGCTTTATTTTGCTGCTGGTCCCAATAACAACGTGAACGGCCTGTTTGGAGTCATCGAGCCGGTTGGCTTGAAGGACATGCCAATGAAGGACATGCCAATTTCCGCTCGGTAATGTCCACCGCAGTTTGACGAGGCCGCCAGAGATGGCGGCCTCTTAAGTTGAGCGCCACAAATGGGCTCTTGACAGAATCCATATTTCTAGTAATATCGAAATATGCAGGCACCCTCCCCCATTAAATCCAACCCCGGCAAATCCAGCGAGCGCGTCGCCAAATATGCCGATATGTTCTCGGCGATGGGAACCGAGCCGCGGCTGCGCATCATGCAGCTCCTGCTCTCCGCCCATCCCGAAGGGCTGGTGGTCGGCGACATTCAGAACGAACTCGATATCCCGAATTCGACCCTCTCGCACCATCTCGAAAAGCTGAAGACGGAAGGCCTGGTGGAGATTAGGCGTGAAGGCACGTTTCTGCGCTACACCGCGAATACGGACGCCCTGCAAGAGTTGCTGCAATTCCTGTATGCCGAGTGCTGCACTCGCAACAAGGCGCTCAAACCGGAACAGATCGTTCGACTTTGTAAGTAGGAGGATATTTTTATGAGTACTGCCACCGATGCCGACGCATCCGCCATCAAGCAAGTCGTCAAAGAGAAATACGGCGAGGCCGCTCTCCGTGTGAAATCCGGAGGCAGTTCCTGTTGCGGCGCCACCGCCAGCACCGGCTGCTGCGACCCCATCACCACCAACCTCTACGATGCCGCGCAGGCCACGCAGATTCCCGAAGAAGCGTTGCTGGCGTCGCTGGGCTGCGGCAATCCAACGGCACTGGCCGAACTGAAGGCGGGCGAGACTGTGCTCGACCTCGGCTCCGGAGGCGGCATCGACGTGCTGCTCTCGGCCAAGCGAGTAGGGCCGACCGGCAAAGCCTACGGCCTCGACATGACAGACGAAATGCTCGCCCTGGCCAACGAAAACAAGCGCAAGGCTGGTGTGGAGAACGTGGAATTTCTCAGAGGCGAGATTGAAAACATTCCACTGCCTGACAATTCTGTGGACGTAATCATCTCCAATTGCGTCATCAATCTTTCGGCGGATAAGGATCGCGTGCTGCGCGAAGCGTTTCGAGTTCTGAAGCCCGGTGGCCGTATCGCCGTGTCCGATGTTGTGACTCGGGGAGAGATGCGGCCCGAGATCCGCCAGAGCGTGCTGGCGTGGGTGGGTTGCATCGCGGGAGCGCTCGAAGAGAATGACTACCGCAACAAGCTGGCCGCCGCCGGATTTGAGCAGATCGACGTTGAGCCAACTCGCATTTACCGAACGGAAGATGCCCGCGAATTTCTGGCAGGGCAGGGAATCGATGTCGACGCCCTGGCTCCGCAGGTGGATGGCAAATTTCTCAGCGCCTTTATTCGCGCAGTGAAGCCCGAGGCCAAGCAGGCTTGCTGCGGTCCGGCGTGTTGCAAGTCGTAGCGCCGGCATCTTGCCGGCTGTCCCGAGCGCGTCTCGCGCTAGCGTCGTCAGCGGCACATGGATGCGAGTCTTAACCGACTGGGAACAATATGCAAAAACCCTACAACGTTCTATTTCTCTGCACCGGCAATTCGGCGCGCTCGATCATGGCCGAGGGCATCCTGAACTTCAAAGGACGGCCAAACTTTGTGGCCTACAGCGCAGGCAGCAATCCCTCAGGAACGGTTCGTCCGGAGGCATTGCGGCAACTGGAAGCAGCTCACCTGCCGGCCACCGGATTCCGCAGCAAAAGCTGGAATGAATTTTCCCGGCCAGATGCTCCCAAACTCGATTTTGTATTCACGGTGTGCGACAACGCAGCCAACGAGGTTTGCCCAGTCTGGCCGGGCCAGCCCATGACCGCGCACTGGGGCGTGCCCGACCCCGCGGCGGTGCATGGCACGCGGGAGGAAATCAAGGCTGCTTTTCGCGATGCATTCTTTCTGCTGGATCGAAGAATCGGTCTGTTCCTGAGTCTGCCGCTCGCGACGCTGGATCGGCTCTCGTTGAAAAAAGAAATCGAAAACATTGGACGCGACTGACCAGCCGCCAAGCCGCTTTCGCAGAGGTCTGCACATGAAAACAACCAGTCGCCTCAGCTTTCTGGATCGCTACCTGACCGTCTGGATTTTCACTGCTATGCTGGCCGGCGTGCTGGCGGGCTGGGCGCTTCCCGGAATTGTCCCCTTTCTAAACCGCTTCAGCATCGGGACAACTTCCATTCCGATCGCGGTTGGACTCATTCTGATGATGTACCCGCCGCTGGCCAAGGTTCGGTACGAGGAACTGGGAGAGGTTTTTCGGAACAAGAAAATCCTCGGCTTGTCGCTGCTGCAAAATTGGGTGATCGGGCCGGTGCTGATGTTCGTTCTGGCCATCGTGTTTCTGCGCAACTATCCCGAATACATGGCCGGTCTTATCATGATCGGGCTGGCGCGCTGCATCGCGATGGTGATTGTGTGGAACGAACTGGCGAAAGGCGACACGGAATATGCGGCCGGCCTGGTCGCCTTCAATTCCGTCTTCCAGGTATTGTTCTACTCGGTTTATGCCTGGATATTCGTGACCAAACTGCCGCAGTGGTTTGGGCTGCACGGTTCGGTGGTCAATGTTTCCATTCGCGACATTGCCAAAAGCGTTTTCATTTATCTGGGCATCCCATTTTTTGCCGGGATGCTCACGCGATTTGTGTTAGTGCGGGCGCGTGGCAAAGAGTGGTACGAGAAAAGCTTCATCCCGCGAATCAGCCCCATTACGCTGGTGGCGCTATTGTTCACGATCGTAGTGATGTTCTCGCTCAAGGGCAGCTATATTGTCCGGTTGCCTCTGGATGTGGTGCGGATCGCCATCCCGCTGCTGATTTACTTCGTGGTCATGTTCCTGGTTTCTTTCTACATGGGCCGCAAGCTCGGGGCCGATTATTCCAAGACCGCGACGTTATCCTTCACGGCGGCGAGCAACAATTTTGAACTGGCGATCGCGGTTGCGGTCGCGGTATTCGGCATCAATTCGGGTGCGGCGTTTGCTGCTGTGATTGGACCGCTAGTGGAGGTTCCGGCGCTGATCGGTTTGGTGAACGTAGCCCTGTATTTCCAGCGGCGGTATTTTGGTGAGAATGCGGGGGATATGCCGGCAGTTCCCATCTGTGGACCCGTGGGGAAGGTATGAAGGCTGGGCCGGTGCCGGTTCCTCTAGTGCAATAAGAATCCGTGCGCCACATTTTTCGTATCGATGTAATAACCTGCGACTTTTCCATTTGCGCTTACGCAGGTGGGATACGTTCCCTGATTGCGCCTCCAGCCAGCGATTGGATCCTTGAACGAGCTAATCACGCCGGCAGAATTGCGGAGCCATCCCCGGTACGAAAAATTCGTCGCCTGATAAATGCCAACTGCGTCTCCGTTGTCTTTGATGCCTGCCACGTAACCGAAACCGGTGACGGAAAAAATCGTTATGTTTCCGACGGCATCGCGAAAATATGGGGCTGCCGCAGAGTTCATCGTGGGCGCATAGTCGCCGGCAATCTGCCCAGTGGCGTTCACTCCGGCCACATCCGTCCAGTATGCACCCGACGCGGCATCGAAGGTCACGATGTTCCCCAAGTTGTCGCGAGTAAAACCGTGCGGAGCCGAAGAATTCCCGGTCTCGGAGTAGTAACTGCCTGCAGTTTCTCCACCTGGATTCATGAACGTGTTCGAAACCTCGCCCATATTGGGGACAATGTCGAACGTTGTGTAGTTGCCCGAGGCATCGCGAATGAACGCATGGGGCCTGCAATTCGTATCCCAGTAGCCTCCCGAAATGTTGCCCGCATCGTCGATCGACTCGGCCCACGTGCCTAAGCAGCCGGCTCCGGGTGCATTGATCGTTGTGTACTGCCCCGCAAGATTGCGCAGGAACCCGTGGTACTGACGGTTCGCGTCTGTGTAGTAGCCAACAATCTTACCCGGGCCGTTGATGGCCACTGGGATCGTCTCTGTTCCTTGAGAGATGTCGAACGTCGTGACGCTACCATCGGGCTGGAAGAGGAAACCGTGGTTTGCGAGCGCAGAGTCCGTCCACCAGCCAGTCGCCTGTCCCGTGTTGTTCACTGCCGTCGGATGGAGACGAGTCGAACCCGCGATATCGAAGTTCGTATAGGTGCCGCAAACTGCGAACTGCGGAACGGTGAGCCCCAGGCAGATTAGAACAGCAGCAGTCAAACTGAATCGTATGCGCATAGAAGTCTCCCGCTGATTCCCGCAGCCCCAACTTGCCCGGCGGTTATCAGTTCGAGGAGTATAGTCCCGCGGCGAGGGGGGGGCGTCAACGTGAAAGATTCTGCACACTTGCGTCGCCCCGCACGGGCGCTCTCAGTGCGCTATAGGGCGAACTTGCATGTTTTCCAATGCCCTATTCCCGTTTACAATGCAACCTGCGCCTTTGAGCTCCGCACCTTAATCAAATCAGGCTGAGTCCTGATCAGGAAACCGGATGGCCACGACAAAAACCGATCCCAAACTTTCAGCGGCCGGCAGAAATGCCGCGTCCCAAACTTATGATGGGCTCACGCCCGAGCAACTGATCGAAGCCTACCGCATCATGTACACTTCCCGGCGCATCGACGACCGGGAAATCCTGCTCAAGCGCCAGCAGAAGATTTTCTTCCAGATGTCGGGCGCCGGGCATGAGGCGATCGGCGTGGCCGCTGGCCTCGCGCTGAAGCCCGCCTACGACTGGTTCTATCCTTATTATCGCGACCGGGCGTTGTGCCTGGCGCTGGGCGTCAAGCCGGTCGAAATGCTGCTTGAGGCGGTGGGCGCGGCCGACGATCCGGCCTCCGGCGGGCGGCAGATGCCGTCGCACTGGGGAAACAAGCCGCTGAACGTCGTCACCCAATCGTCGCCGACGGGATCGCAGATTCTGCAGGCCGTAGGTTGCGCCGAGGCCGGACGCTACTTCGCGCAACGTCCCAAATCTGCGGAGATCCCGACGGGAAACAACGATCCCGATTATCGCCAGTTCAAAGATGTGGCGTTCCACGGCGACGAAGTCACCTATGTTTCTCTGGGCGAGGGCACGACCAGCGAGGGCGAATTCTGGGAAGGCATGAACGCCGCCGCGCTGAACAAGCTGCCGGTGATTTTTTGCATCCAGGACAACGGTTACGCGATTTCCGTGCCCATCGAAATGCAGACCGCCGGAGGCAGCATTTCGAAGCTGATCTCTGGCTTCCCGAATTTTCATTTTGAAGAAGTCGACGGCACCGACACCGTCGCTAGTTGCGCCGCCTTCCGGCGTGCCGCGCAATATTGCCGCGAGGGACACGGGCCGGCCTTTGTGCACGCCCATGTGATCCGTCCTTATTCGCATTCGCTTTCCGATGACGAACGCTTGTACCGTCCGGAGTCGGAGCGCGAAACAGACGCGGCGCGCGATCCAGTTTCACGCACGCAGATGTTCCTTCTCCGCGAAGGCATTCTCGACGAAAAAGGCATCAACGATCTGGAAAAGAAAGTGGAAGAGGAGTTGCAGGTTGCCGTCGATCAGGCTCTGGATGCTCTGCCGGCCGCGCCGGAAAGCGTGTTGCAATATGTCTACTCGCCCGACCTCGATCCCACGTCGGCGGCGTTTGATACGCAGCCAGTAGCCGCGCCCGATTCCGCCGATGGCAAGAAGGCCGCCCCCAAAACGATGGCGGATCTGATCAACGCAACGCTGCACGATGAAATGAAGCGCGACGAGCGCATCGTCATCTTCGGCGAAGACGTTGCCGATTGCAGCCGGGAAGACTACTTGAAGAAAAAGCTGGTAAAGGGCAAGGGCGGAGTCTTTAAGCTCACCTTCGGTCTGCAGAACGAGTACGGCCCAGACCGCGTCTTCAACTCGCCCTTGGCCGAGGCCGCCATCGTAGGTCGTGCTACTGGCATGGCCACGCGCGGCCTGAAGCCGGTGGTCGAGATTCAGTTCTTCGACTACATCTGGCCAGCGATGATGCAGATTCGCGACGAACTCTCGGTGATCCGCTGGCGTTCGAACAACACGTTCTCTTGTCCGCTCGTCATTCGCGTAGCCATCGGCGGATATCTCACCGGCGGCGCCATCTATCACTCGCAATGCGGCGAGAGCACGTTCACCCATATTCCAGGCTTGCGCGTAGTGTTCCCCTGCAACGCCCTCGATGCCGCGGGATTGCTTCGTACCGCGATTCGCTGCGACGATCCGGTGCTGTTTCTCGAACACAAGCGCCTCTACCGCGAAACCTACGGCCGGGCGCCCTATCCCGGCCCGGATTACATGATCCCGTTCGGCAAGGCGAACATCGTGAATCCTGGAACCGACTTGACCGTGATCACCTATGGCGCGGTCGTGCCGCGCGCGCTGCAGGCCGCGCAGAAGCTCGAGCGCGAGCACGGCGTGAAAGTAGAGTTGATCGATCTGCGCTGCCTCAACCCGTTCGATTGGGATACGATTGCGGCTTCCGTCAGCAAGACCAGTCGCGCGCTTATCGCCTATGAGGACACGTTGAGTTGGGGCTACGGCGCCGAGATCGCCGCCCGCATCGCCGACCAACTTTTCGATCAACTGGATGCGCCCGTGCGCCGAGTCGCCGCTGCCGACACGTTTGTCGCCTACCAGCCGATTTTGGAAGACGCCATCCTGCCGCAGGCCAACGATCTGTTTCGCGCGATGAAGGAATTAGCGGAGTATTGATCTGTGGGATTCGCGTCATCCGGCAAACAGGACTCGGGTCGCAATAGAGCCTTTCATCTCTATTGCGACAGAGCCTTTCCTCTTCGGTCTGCCTTCTCTTTTTAGTCTCATTGACGCTCCGGGACGACTGCCATAGAATTGCTCGCTTCTTTCTGGGGGATCCAAATGCCATTTCGCTGTAACGCTCAGGCCCATCATGTGGCCGCCGTCGTTGGCCTCGTCCTTACTGTCATTCTTGCCGGCGCCGTCGCTGTCGCAGCTCAAACATCCGTCACCACCTACCACAACGACAACTATCGCACCGGCTGGAATTCAACCGAAACCGTCTTGACGCCAGCCAATGTGAATCCCGCGCAGTTCGGGATATTGAAAAATGTCGTACTCGACGATCAGGTTGATGCGCAACCGCTGATCGTTCCCAACGTGAACGTCACCGCTGGTCTCCATCCCGGCACCTACAACGTGGTGTACGTGGCGACAGGAAGCAACTCAATTTATGCGATCGATGCCGACAACGGAGTCGTGCTCTTTACCGTGAATCTTGGCACGCCCGTGGCGAAGCCGTTGGGCTGCCCCAATAACGGGCCCAACGTTGGAATTGATTCCACGCCGGTGATCGACCTCGCCGCCAGCACGATGTACGTGATCGCCTACAATCAGACCAGCACCGGACCTGCCTATTACGTGCATGCGCTCGATCTGGGCAGCCTCGTCAACAAAGTGACGCCGGTGCTGGTGTCGGCATCGCACACGCTCACCGATGGCAGCTCTTTTGCGTTCAATGCCAAATACCAGCGCCAGCGTCCTGGCCTGCTGGAGGCGAATGGCAACATCTATGCAGGATTTGGCAGCTTCTGCGATTTTGATCCCGGCAAGTCCCGTGGCTGGGTGCTGGGATGGAACACCAACACGCTCACCCCGCTTGCCGCCAATCAAGTACTCGATACCCAGGCCACCTCGAAGCGCACGTACTTCTTGTCGTCGGTTTGGATGTCGGGCTACGGACTGACAGCGGACGACTCCGGCCACGTTCTTTTCACCACCGGCAATTCAGACTCCTCCGGGACCACTTATGACGGCGTCACCGACATTCAGGAAAGCGTCATCAAAGTCTCGGCCGACCTCAGCACTATCGTGGATCTCTTCACGCCCTCCGACTGGAGCACTCTCGACAAGACCGACGGCGATTTCGGTTCCGGTGGCGTGCTGGTGCTGCCCGATCAGCCTGGATCCATTCCTCACATGGCGGTCGCAGCGGGAAAAGAGGGCAACCTGTTCCTGATGAACGAAGACAATCTCGGGGGATACTCGAGCACGTCGAATAACGTCCTCGGTACCGTCAGCATCGGGGCTTGCTGGTGCGGACAATCGTATTACGTTGATCCCGACGGCACGTCACGCATCGTATCGAGCGGAGCCAACAAAGTAGAAGTTTGGAAGTTAGTGACGTCTCCCAAGGCCAGGCTGCTCGCGGTTACAAGTTCGGCGGCCATCGCCAGTGGTCAGCTTCCGGGATTCTTTACCAGCGTCTCATCGAATGGGAACTCCAACCCGATCATCTGGGCGCTGTCTCACCCGGTCTCCACCAAGAGCACCGGCATTTCGCTCTACGCCTACAACCCGGATGCGGGCGGGGCCTCGATGGCTCCGCTGTTCAAGGGCTCGGCGGGCTCATGGACGGCCTACTATGGCAACTCCAACCTGATTCCGGTAGTCGCCAACGGCAAGGTCTATGTCGCCAGCAATCAACTGCTGCGCATTTTCGGATTGAAGCCAACCGCGCATGCGAAGAAGAAGAAATAGAAATTAAGGAACGCAACGCCGCTTCCCCTGGACCGGCGGCTTTCGGATTTCCGCGAGCCGCCGCGCCCAGCTTCCCATTTGGAGCCTTTCCTCTCCCATGCCGTTCCAAAAGCGGCAATTGACGGCGGCCTGCTCTCGCACTAGAATTCTGTCGCTGTTCTTCTGGGGGGAATCCAATGCCACTTCGCCACATCGCTCATGCCACTCGTCTGTCTGCCCTTGCCATCGTTGTCACGCTCGTTGTGGCGAATGCGATCACGGCCGCCGCGCAAACTGCCGTTACCACTTATCACAACAACAATTACCGCACCGGATGGAACTCGAGCGAAACTACGCTCACACCGGCGAACGTGAACGCCTCCAGCTTCGGTTTGCTCGCTACAGTTGCCGTCGACGATCAGGTGGACGCGCAACCCCTGGTCGTTCCCGGCGTCAGCATCACCTCAGGCACTCATCAGGGACTGCACGACGTCGTCTACGTGGCCACGGGAAATGACACGGTCTACGCCATCGACGCCGATGCTGGAACCATTCTCCTGAGCCGGAGTCTGGGAACGCCCATCAGCTATCCCCTCGGCTGCGGAAACAATGGACCGAACGTCGGCATCGATTCCACTCCGGTCATCGACCTCACCACCAACACGATGTACGTGATTGCCTACGTGCAGACCAGCACCGGCCCTGCGTATTATCTGCATGCTATGGACCTTGGCAGTCTTGCCGACAATCTCACGCCGCAACTTGTGGCCGCGTCACACACGCTCAACGATGGCAGCACGTTCGACTTCAATGCTACGTATCAGCGCCAACGCCCCGGCCTGCTCGAAGCCAATGGCAACATCTACGCGGGATTTGGCAGCTTCTGCGATCTCGGGGCTAACCTTTCGCGCGGCTGGCTGCTGGGATGGAACGCCGCCACGCTGGCGCCGCTCTCCGGCAACAAGCTCTTTGATACGCAAGCAACCTCGCCGGACACTTTCTTCCTCTCGTCCATCTGGATGTCCGGCTACGGCCTCGCGGCCGACGACTCCGGCAACGTGGTCTTCGTCACCGGAAATTCCGATTACTCTGGAACCACCTACGACGGCGTCACCAATATTCAGGAAAGCACGATCAAAGTTTCGTCCGATCTGACCACCGTGGTCAACTTGTTCACACCCGCCAACTGGGCGAATCTAGACCAGTACGACACCGATTTCGGTTCCGGCGGAGTGATGATTCTTCCCGACCAACCCGGAACGTATCCCCACCTCGCCGTGGCCGCCGGCAAGAGCGGGCAGATGTTCTTCATGAACGAAGACAGCCTCGGTGGATACTCGGGCAACAAAAGGAACTATGTGCTTGGCACCTACGGTATCGGAGGTTGCTGGTGTGGCGAATCCTACTTTGTCGATCCTAGTGATGACGTGGCGCGCGTGGTGAGCAGCGGCGGCAATCAGATTGAGGTCTTCAAGCTGGAAACCTCACCCACCACCCGATTGGTGGAAATTCTCCGTTCCGCGCCGATCAATACTGGACAGAACAGCGGCTTCTTCACCAGCGTTTCCTCCAACGACAACGCCAACCCGATCATCTGGGCGCTCTCGCGGCCCACTTCCAGGCTCAGAATCAATCTCCTCGCCTTCAATCCGGAAGCCAAAATGACACAAATCTTCCACGCCACGGCCGGCTCCTGGCCAAACCTCGGCGGCGATTCCAACCAGGTTCCTACCGTGGCCAATGGCAAGGTCTACGTCGCCAGCAATAAACAGCTGCAGATATTTGGGTTGAAGAAGGCACTGCAAGGAGTTACGTCAATACTCTTAACTTCTCAATCGGAGTACTGACCCTAAACTTTGCGGGTTACGAAGGCTTTGCCGGCAAGTTGCTTCTCGTTGCCCGTTCTTGTAGGCGGTGCTAGGCTCCGAATAGTGGCTTCCGCGTATACGAATCCTGGTGGAAACGGCCTGATGCCGTGGCTGCAATCGGCTACGGCCGAAGTGTGGATCAAGTTCTTGCTGGCGCTTGCCGGACTGGGACTGGCCTTCGGCGCGGCGTTGTTTTCCACCGCCTCGGGCGAAGCCGGCAATCTGTGGGCGTCAGTAATTTTGGCCTCGTTCGCGCTCTTGATGGCGGTCTTTGTGGGGCTCGTAACCGTGCCTTATCTGGCTCGCCGCGTCGCCATCGAGCGTTTGCGCCGCACCTTCCACTACGACGTCACCAAGGCTGGCGTAATCTACGTGCTGGTCACGCTGGTGATCGGCATCGCCGCGCTCAACACCGGCAACAACCTGCTCTACATCGTCGTGGCCGCGATGCTGGCCGCCATTCTGGTCTCGGGTGTGGTTTCCGCCCTGGTGCTCCGCGGCCTCGAATTGGACGTGCGCCTTCCCGAACATGTGTTCGCCGGGCGCCAGGTCGTGGGGCGCATCGAGTTGCGCAATCCTCGGCGCTTTCTGCCTTCGTTTTCGATTCGTGTCGTGCCCGCCCGCAAGCCACAAGAAAAGCAAAAGAAGCTCCGCAAACAGTGGAAGGTGGAGCGGACCACCTTTGCCTTTCCGCTCAATCGTCCCCCCGAGAACCAGTGGGTGCGGCTGCGCGACTGGCAAGTGCGCCGTGTGGCGATCGCGCCGCCTGCGCCGGGATTATTTGAAGGCATGGTGTATTTCCCTTACTTGCCGCCAGGCGCCGATCTGACTGCGGAACTCGACCTTCGTTTTGAACGCCGGGGCCGCTACCGTGAATCGAGTTTCGGAGTCGCCACACGTTTTCCCTTCGCCTTCCTGACCAAGACTCGCGATGTGGCTCTGGAGCGCGAGATTCTCGTTTATCCCACGATCGAGCCGCCCGACCAGCTATTTGAGATTCTGCCCCTGGTGCGTGGCGAGTGGGAAAGCTTTGTGCGCGGCCGCGGTTCCGATCTGTATCGTATTCGCGAGTACATGCCGGAGGATTCGGCGCGCCATGTCGATTGGAAAGCCACCGCCAAGTCGGGCGCGTTAAAAGTCCGCGAGTTCAGTCGTGAGGATGAGCGCAAACTCTGCATCGTGTTCGACAATCCTGCGGCCGGTCTGATCTCTGAACCTGCCTACGAACGGGCGGTGAATTTGGCGGCGTCGCTGGCCTGGCACTTCTGCTCGCAGGCCGCCGAGGTTTCCTATGTGCTTCCCGGGCACGGCCGCGGCTCCGATCTGCACGAGTTCCTGGCGCGACTGGCGGTGATCGAGCCGCAGCAGGATTCTCCGGCAAACCCCGGGCTGCAAGCCCGCCGGCCTCGAGATTTGTCGCGGGAAAACTCTCCGCGGGAAGACGTTCTTCGCTCGATCAACCTCGACAGCACCGGCGAATACAACATCGTGCTCACGGCACGGTCGCGAGGGAGTTTACCTACCGCGCTCTGGAACTGCTCCTACTTCGTTTTCCTCGAAGGCGACTCGCGATAGCCGCAAACGGAGGCGTCAACCCGACGCCAAAGGCAACTACTACACCCTTCGTTTTCCCGGAATGGCGTGCCGGTCTCGATTATTCTCTCTCACCACATTTTATTTCTTTCCATGCCCCCCTTTTGGACGTATACTCGCGCCCCTATGAGGTTTCTGCTCGCGATTCGATACCAGGGGGATCGAAATGCGCATATATGAGTTGATCAAGAACCAGGACACCTATCAGGCAGACATGGGACAAACCGTGCTCGACACCGTGCGCGGCATGGTGGAGCGCAACATCGGCGCAGTCCTTGTCGTACAGAACGGCAACCTGGTAGGAATTTTTTCTGAGCGCGATCTGATGACCCGCGTCGTCGCCGAAGGCTTCGATCCCCGCAGCACCTGCCTCGCCGAGGTCATGACCGAAGATCCGCTCACCGTCAGCACCAACGAGGAATTGGAAACCTGCCTGGCTCTTATGCGCCGCCACGGCTTTCGTCATTTGCCCGTCTGCCATGAAGGACAACTCGTGGGCATCGTCTCCCTGCGAGACATTCTGCTCCACGACCTGAACGAAAAAGAAGACGAGGTGCGAATGATGCGCGCCTACATTCACTCCGTCCCCGACGCTTAGACCGCCCGCATCAACTCATCGAATCGGATTCTGACTTTCGATCACCAGATGACCCGATCCGCCGATCACCCGATTCCTATGGCCCGAAAGTAACGTTACTTTCGGTTACCTGAGTACATTGAACGCCTGCCGGGAAAGGTTTAACTTCTCTTAGGTAACGCAATCCGTTCATTCATCTGATGTAACGGCGTAATTGAGCTGGATCTGGCCTTTCGGCGAGGGCGAGAGTTGGCGTTTCGGTAGTGGTTTCGATGAGCGAAAAAATCAGAATTTTCTATTACGCGCTCTGGATCGCACATCCCGTTCTCCAAACGGCGATTGCACTGATCATGCTTCGTCGCGGCCAGCATCGCGAGTTCAAATATTTCTTCGCCTACATCGTCACCCAGATTGCAGCCTTCGCCGTAGTTTTTCCCGCTTATCGCTACAACCACACAGCCGCGTTTTACACTTCCTGGATCAGCACCGCTATCAGCGTTGCCTTGGGTTTTAAGGTGCTTCACGAGGCCTTTCTGGATGTCTTCCGTCCTTTCCACACCCTTCGCGATCTCGGCACCGTGCTGTTCAAGTGGGCCGGTCTGGTGATGCTTCTGGTGGCCGGTGTGGTCTCAGTTTCGACGAGTTCGTTGGAGATGGCGCCATGGATGCAAGCCATCCTTACCGCCCAGCGCAGTGTGCGCATCATTCAAGTCGGCATGGTGCTGTTCCTGGTGTTTTTCGCCCGCTATCTGGGAGTAAGCCGCAGGCAGCATAGCTTCGGCATCGCTCTCGGCTTCGGCACCTTCGCTGTTGTGGAACTGCTGCTGGTCGCATCCTGGGCAGGGCAGCATCTGGGCAATCTCTTGATGAACATGGTCAACATGGGCGCCTACAATTCCACCTTGCTCATCTGGCTGTGGTACACCATGGCGAAGAGTCCGGCTCGCGATGCCGCCTCCACGCTATTGCGGCCGCAGCGCTGGGAGCAAAGCCTCTCCGATATTCATCATCCTCTTCCCCCGGACTCCCTCATTCCGATGTTTGAAGGCATGGTGGACCGGGCTCTGTCGCGCACTCATGCCGCGCCCGATTTCGCTCCCGAGGGAGAGCGATCCGAAGAGGTCAAAGTTAGAGCCGCAGCCATGCCGATGAGCGGCCTCGGCATTTCCGAGATGGTGGAACGGATCGGAACGAAGAAATAAGCGACCGCCGCGACGAACTCTAACCGTTCAACGATAAAGATCTCTGTCTTGCTGAGCGGAGGCGGGACGACAGGAGGGAGTTCCGGCGGAGTCGAAGCATCCCCATAGGCGCCACGGGTGCTCGTCTGCGGGCGAGAGTTGGGTGACGATAGGGGTCCTTCGACTACGTGAGCGCTCGCGTCGCTTCGCGCTCACTCCACCCAGGAAGACAGAACCAAATTTTCGGCATGGCACCCTTTCCCACGGTGACCCCAAACCGCGCTCCGCAAGAATTCAAATTGAGCCACCTTCAAACCTCTGAAAGCCCGACTTGGAATTCCGGATTTCGTAAATTTTTGTAATGACGAAGTTCATCCTCTAACGCCTGCCGCCAGCGAAATCTTGTTCGTAAGGCAAACACCTTAGAAATGCGCGTGTTTTCCCGTATTGGGACATGTTTTTGGAGTGTCGCGGACGGCCAGAACTGGCTCGAAGGGCGAATCAGGATTGGACAATCTGGAAGGTCGTGCTCCGGAGCTTGACAGGTGCCTTATAATTCCTGTCCGCGCTAAAAGCACCATTCACTGTGCATCTATGGCGCGGAAGGAGGACCCATGAAGCACGCAATCAGGATTGCGATCCTGATGTTTGGTTTAGTGGGCACGTTTCTCGTAGCAGCTGTTCCCCAGGTTCCCACCGCGGACGGCGGCCCGATTCTCATGTGCCCACAGAACAATCCAAGATGCGGCTCACTACCGCCTGCCTAAGGCGTAGTTAATCGCATCTCTTCGGTGGCCGCAAGGTCACCAAGGTAACCACAGGTAACCTGGGCCAAGCATAAGGGGGCTCGCATTCTTCGAGCTGACGGACCACCTACAAACCGTCAGCTCTATTTTTTTGCCGATTGCAGGGCGGATTCGATCGTTCGCCGCAACTCTGCGGCATTGCTGACCGGGGGCTGGCAGGCAAATCCGGAACACACCACTGCAAACAACCCTCCGGTGCGCAATTGCGGCAGGTTTGGGATGGTGGCCGCCAGAGCAGGCGGAAGATTCTGCGCCACCGCCTGGCTCGCCGCTATCCGCAGCACGCTCTTGTTGAAGGCGAATGCGCCGGTAGCGGCCCCCGTGAGTTTCTCCACCGCCTCTTTCGAACCGGAGTCCGCCACGATCACGACCTGTACCGGGCTTTGCAACAGATGCAGCACCGCGATTCCGTAGGTCGCGGCGAAAATTCCAAATTGCTCGGCCACCCCGGCAAAGGCTTCGAGAGTCTGTTCCGCCTTGTCTTGATATCCCGCGTCGCCGGTGTAGTGATACAAGCGCATGAGCGCAATCGCGGCCATCGGATTCCCCGCCGGCGTCGGCGAATCCTGCAACGGCTTGCGCCGCGTGCCCAGCACTCCCAAACTCTTGCCCTCGTCAACTGGCTCGGCATCGAAGAACCCTCCTCCGGCCGCGTCGAAGAATCGCGCAATCATGGCATCGCCGATCGCCTGCGCAAACTTGAAATAACTCAGATCGGCAGTGGCTTCGTAGGCGTCAAGGCAAGCCAGTGTAGTGGCAGCATAATCATCCAGCAGCCCCGCCACCTCGCGATGTTTCGCCGCAGGGTCAGAGTAAGCCACTACATGCAAAAGTTGCGTAGCGCGGACGCCTTCGTGCGCCTTTCTATCCACGTGCCGCCAGGCATGCGCCAAAATTCGGTCCAGCGACCGCAAAGCAAAATGCCGAGCCGGTTCCAACCCCAGCACCTTTGCTGCCTCCAGATAGGCCGACACGCACATGCTATTCCATCCCACATAAACCGTTTTGTCAACATATGGAGTAGGCCGCTGCAGCCGTGCTGCATACATTTTTTTCTTCGCCGAGTTCAGCAGTTCGCGCACGCGTTCCGTGCTCAAGCTCATTCGCTTGGCAATCTCGTCGATTGGCGCCCGCACATAGAGCACGTTCTTCGCCGGATTGTGGTGCATCTCGCCAATCTCGTTGATGTCATAATGCAGCGCCGCCACCTGCGCCTCCGCCTCCGTCAGCACAGCCCGCGTCTCCTCGAGCGTCCAGGTGAAGTAGTCGCCATCGTCGTCCATCGAAATGTCGGCGTCCTGCGAAGCGTAAAATCCGCCGCGTTCGCGGTCGCTTAACCATTCGTCCATCCAGCGAATGATGTCCCGCGCCACTTCGGCAAAGAACTCCGAGCCGGTGGCCTGGTACGCGTGCACATAATTTTTCAGCAATTCGGAATTGTCGTAACACATCTTCTCGAAATGCGGCACCACCCAGCGTTCATCCACCGAGTACCGGTGAAATCCCCCGGCCAGTTGGTCATAAACCCCACCGTTGGCCATCTGCTCCAGAGTGCTGACGATCAGAGTGCGAAGCCGTTCGCGGTTATCATCACCAGGCATGTGGGAATCACTGCCCATCTGGGGATCACTCGCCATGTGGGGACGGCCGCCCTCGGCCGTCCCTGCCACTGAAGTTTCGTGAGTACTCCGCCCATACCTCTCAATCAACAAATCCAACACCGAGGGATGCGGAAACTTCGGAGCCGACCCGAAGCCTCCGTGCACCGCATCGAACATCCCGAACGCCGACGTCTGAATCGCCTCGACGACCGCCGCCGAAACTCGTCCTCCACGCCCGGCGAACGATTCCGCCTGCGCAATCGCCGACTCCACCATCTTCGCCTGCTCGACCACGTCGCCGTGTTTTTCTTTGTAAGCGGAAGCAATGCTGGCCAGCACGCGCTTGAAACTGGGACGTCCGTACCCATCCGTCGGAGGGAAATAAGTTCCGCCATAAAACGGCTTGCCCTCGGGAGTAAGAAACGCCGTAAGCGGCCACCCACCCTGTCCACTGACCGCGCTCACCGCCGCCTGATAGCGGCTGTCGATATCAGGACGCTCATCTCGATCCACCTTCACCGCAATGAAATGCTCATTCACAATGGCCGCCACGTCAGCATCGTCGTAAGACTCACGATCCATCACATGGCACCAGTGGCACCACACCGCGCCAATGTCGAGCAACACCGGCTTGTTCTCGCGCTTCGCGGCCGCAAAGGCCTCTTCGCCCCACTCATGCCAGCGAATGGGCTGATGCATGGCGGATCGCAAGTAGGCAGAAGATGCGCGGGAAAGGGAATTGAGGGAGGAGGTGGTCATGAATCTAAGTGTACTGCCCCTGCCCGCTCCCGGCCCAAGGCTGTCCTGCTGAGCGGAGGCGGGACGACCGGAGGGAGTTCCGCCAGAGTCGAAGCATCCCCACCAGCTTTTACTGGCCTAAGCGCGGTGGGGACACCCGGTGGCTTGACCTGCGTTGAGTATGTTGATTACCACTAAAGGAGTCTGACTATGCCGATGAAGAACCCACCACATCCAGGCGGCTTTGTGCTGCGGCAGTGCATCGAACCTCTGGGCCTGAGTATTACCCAGGCCGCCGTCGCCCTCGGAGTCACGCGCACCACATTGTCGGAACTGGTCAACGAGAAGCGCGGAATTTCCCCCGAAATGGCAGTAAGCCTCTCCAAGGTCTTCGGGGGCAGTGCGGCCACCTGGCTCACACAACAGGCCCATTACGATCTCGCCCAAGTCCGTGCCGACCGCATCAAACTCAAGCGTCTGGAGTTCGCTTAGCGTTCACCGATGGCAGACGTCTAAAGCTTTTGTCATTCTCCCGGGCAGGTCGGCAACCCCACCAGCTTTGAAGGCCTAAGCGCGGTGGGGACACCCGGTGGCTTGACCTGCGTTGAGTATGTCGATTACCACTAGAGGAGTCTGACTATGCCGATGAAGAACCCACCACATCCAGGCGGCTTTGTGCTGCGGCAGTGCATCGAACCCCTGGGCCTGAGTATTACCCAGGCCGCCGTCGCCCTCGGAGTCACGCGCACTACATTGTCGGAATTGGTCAACGAGAAGCGCGGAATCTCTCCCGAGATGGCGGTGCGCCTGTCCAAGGTTTTTGGGGGCAGTGCCGCCACCTGGCTTACGCAACAGGCCCACTACGACCTCGCCCAGGTTCGCGCCGACCGCATCAAGCTCCAGCGCCTGCAGTTTGCCTAGCGCTCACCGTGGGCAGGCCCTCTCAAGTTTTTGTCATTCTACGCCGCGGTTTGAACGCCCCAGTCATGCCAGCGAATGGGTTGGTGCAAGTAGAACGCAGGTGGGCGGGCGAGAGAATTGAGGGTCGAGGTGGTTAGGTGCTACGCTCCCGCCCTTCATCCAGCCTCGCCAGCGTATCCGGATACTTTCTTACCAGCAGCACCAGCGCCGCCGCCTGAGGATTCGGCTTCGCGCGCCCCTGCTCCCACTTCTCCAGCGTCCTTTCGTTGATCCGCAACTTGCGCGCGAATACCGCCCGTGAGCACCGGAGCTTTTTTCGCGTGTCTCGAATGAGCTTCGAATCCACATTGGGCAGGGGCGCAGATTCTATCCTGTGAGTGCGCAACGTGATCTTGCCTTGGCGGTGGTTCTTCATCGCCGCTACCCCTTCCATCAGCTCGCCAAAAATGTCTCGCGTCGCCATTTACTGGATCCTCCGTGGCCGGGCTGCACGTCTGATAGCACGTGCTGCCAACTCGCACTCCCCCTACGCGATTAGGATACGTTTATCAGCTATACGCTATTGGCGTATAGATAGTAAGATTTCGTCAGCGCGACTGCGCTGGATTTATGCACGCAGGGTGCAGCTGTGGTGCGCGCTGCGAGGAGAGCAGCACAAGTTCTGGGAAATGCGCGACGCCATGATGCTCGACACTGCGACCGACCTCAGCCCGACGCGATTCTGAAATACGGACAGAAAACCAATCTCGACATGTCCGCGTTCAGCGCTTGTCTCAAAGACAAGAAGTTCACAGAAGCAATCAAGAAAGACTCGGCCGATGCGGCGCGCTCGGCATCAGCGGCACCCCCAGTTTCGTCATCGGCAAAACCGACAAGACCGAAATCGCGGGAGTCCGCATCGTCGGCGCCGTCCCCTTTGCGGTATTCGATTCCACCATCAAAGACCTGCTGACCAAATAGCTGGCGCGTCCCTTTGTCATCCGAACCGGGCGCCAAACCCGGTGAGGAGCCTGCTGTCTCTCCGGTCGTGCGACGTCCGGAGGTGGACAAGATCTACGCCTCCCGCAGCGATTCACATCAACTCCGTAAGCCAAGCTCAGAAAGCTCATCAGGTAGAACCACAGCATCACGCGGCGGCAGGAAATCCCGCCGCTAGCGTAAATCGCATACTGATGCGTCCCGCCCACTTTTCTCAGTGCCGCGCACTCGCTCACAACATGCTCCAGCAGTGGGTTGTGGTAGAGCACATACACCGCTCGCGGATGCTCTTTTAAACTCTGCTCCAGGTTCGCGATCACGCGCCGCAACCCTGACTCCGGAAGCGGATTGAAGAGATAGAGCACGGTTGGTTCAGGTGGAAAAGCGAACTCGGCCGCGTCGCCGCAGATCGCTTCCAGCGCAAAGCACTTCTGCGATTCGCTCTTGTATTTGCTCAGATTGTCTTGCGCGGCGTGATGCAGCGCGGGTAAAAGTTCCACACCCACAATGCGGCGAAAGGGATAGTCCGAGGCCATCAGCAGCGTGCGTCCTTTGCCCGATCCCAGATCGACGAAGACGAAGTCGCGAAAATCAGGATGACTCTGCGCACTCAAAGCGTCGAGCATTTCGTGGAACAACGCCGACTCCGTCGGCTGATACGGCGAGTGAAACACTCCCAGCAATCGGTCGCGCCAGTTCACGGCCGCGCTGGTTGTGTTGACGTGGTGCTCCCAGTCATAGTCGGCGTCGCCATAGCGCTGGCGTCGCCGCTCCGGAGTCGAGTCGCGCGCAAACTCCCACAGCGCAGCCAGCAGTTGGCGAGTGGCCGCGACACCGCCGTCGCGTGCGGCAAGATCTTTCCACCATTGCCAGGCCGAACGCGTCAGGCGGATGCGGGAGGATGCGGAAGAGTTGACGTCAGGCATTGCTCGCCATGATAAGCGATGTCGGGAGAATTGATTGTGCGAGCGCCAGTCTACGGAAGCGCATGGAACTTCGGCGACGGCTTATATCCCGGAGGCAGGCCCTTGCTGGCGAAAGGGAAGTCATCGGGCTCGCGCACTTCGATGCGGCCTTCGGAAGTCAACCTATAGGGATCTCCGTCGGGGTCAACCGGAGTTCCGGCCAGACCCTCCGCTGCCGCGAGTTCGGCCATGCTCGCAGGCAAGCGTCCAGTGCGCTCGCCAAAGCGGGTTACCGCGTCCTGCAGATGCTCGACGTCCTGATCCACGCGCAGCGCCCGCAGATGGTCCACAGCATTTTGCTTGATCTGCTGGTCTTGCGTGGTCTGATACGTCGCAGACCACAACATTTCCGCCGTCCTGTATTCGCCGGCATGTTGCGCCATCTGCGCGGCCAAGACCTTCAGAAAAGGATGTGCGTTCGGAACCTGCGATCCCCTTTCGAATGCTTCAGCGGCTTTCTTGTAATCCCGAAGCTCCATGTAATAGACGAAGCCCAAATCGTAATAGAGCCGCCAATTGTCGGGATTGTTTTGAATGCCGTACTCGATCAACTCAATCGCACTCTTGGGATCGCCCGCTCCGTGCGGCGGTTGGGGCGCCAGAAAGCTGCTGCCAAATTCATACGCGACCACGAGATGCGGGTCCAAGTGCGCCGTGATTTCAAGCAGCGGTGCCAGCAAGTTGTAACTCGTGGCGAAGTTATGATGCCGGTAACCGAAGTACTGCACGGCGCGCGTCCAGTAAATGCAGGCCATCAGCCCGTCATAGCCGAGGCTGGCGCGCTGGATCACCTTCGGAGAACTGAGGAACAGCACTTCATCCAGCGTGGCTTGCGGACGGAGCCGGTCGATGCGATGCAGCAGGAACGAACTCGCCGCCAGCGACAGCACGAGGCATGTGGTCGCTACCATCGTCGTTTTCTGTCGAGGCTTCATAGTGAATTCGGTACCCAGTACTCAGCACCCAGTACCTGACACCGGCAGCGTGCCACAAGACCGCATTGTCTAGATACTAGGTACTGGGTACTTCCTTACTTCAAATCCCGGCGCTCGAAGATCAGTACCGCTCCGCTCAGAGCCATGGTGGCGTAGAACAAGGCATAGAGAGTGTTATCCAGGATCAGTTGCCCCGCGACCGGTTGCTCGTGAGCAATCGACGTGATGACGTTGAAGGCCGAAAAATTAGGCACCAGATAAGCCGCGCCCGTCGCCAGCCAACGCGAGACTCCGTGCGCCATGCCGGCGAAGCCGCGCAAGTCTTCGGCAAAGCTTCCAATGACGAACAGAGAGAAAGCGAAGACGGCGGAAAGCAGAGGCGAAGAAAATGACGAGAACAGCAACGCCAGCGAGCAGATGATCAGAAACTCGAGCACGATAAAGTACAAAGCCACCAGAATCAGTGCGTCGGCGTGCACGAATTTATGAGAGACATAGAACAGTGCGGCGAATACTCCGATCGCCATGAAAAACGTGTTGACCACCAGCGTGCCCGCGAGTCCGAAAAACTTGCCGACAATAAACTCCCAGCGGCGCACCGGACGCGAGAGCACGGTGTAGAGTGTCTTTTTTTCGATCTCTTTGGAGACCAGTCCGATGCCGATAAAAATCGCAATCACTACGCCGAACAGCGAAACCGCGGTAAGCCCCAGGTTGATGACGACCAGCTTCTCGATTTCAATCGAAATCTGGCCCACAAGAATGGCCGCTCCCGAGAGCAGCAGCGCGAAAGCGATCAGGTTATAGAGCACGCGGTCGCGCACCGCTTCGCGGAAGGTGTTGGAGGCGATATATGCGATTCGAGTTCTCATAACGTCCTCCTCATGCCGTCGTTCCTGCCGTGGTTTCGGCGTGCCGCAGTTTCTCGACGAAATAAGCTTCCAGCGAAGTGCGCACCGGAGTGATCGAGATCAAACGCAAGCGCTCGCGGCGTAGCGCATCGATGGCCGCGTCCTGTTGCTTCTCATCGAGGATGGCGCGAACGCGATCCCCCGTCACGTGGCAATCCGCGCCCAGAGCCTTCATCGACGCGGGGATCTGCGTGCCTTGCCACATCAACTCCACTTTGCCCTGCACGCTCGAGGTCAGGTCTTCGATTGCCCCCACTCCGCGGAGTTGTCCCTGGTGAATGATGGCCACGTGGTCGCAAAGGGCCTCGGCGTCGGACAAAATGTGGGTCGAGAAGAAAACCGTCTTGCCCTCGTGTTTGAGTTGCTCCATCAGATCGCGGACTTCCCGCCGGCCCATGGGATCGAGCCCGGACATAGGTTCATCGAGGAACACGAGCTTGGGGTCGTGCAAAATGGCCTGACCGATTCCGACGCGCTGCAGCATGCCCTTGGAAAACTTGCGCAACTGCACGCCGCGCACATCGCGCAGCCCGACCTTCTGCAACACGTCCTCGACGCGTTGCGTGCGCTGTTTGGCGGGAACTCCGGAAAGTTGGCCGTAATATTCCAGCAGTTCGTGAGCGGTCAGGTAGTCGTAGAAATAAGGCTGTTCAGGAAGGAATCCAATCTGCGCTTTCACGGACGGGT
The DNA here is from genome assembly GCA_963715875.1 of uncultured Acidobacteriaceae bacterium. Lineage (GTDB taxonomy): Bacteria > Acidobacteriota > Terriglobia > Terriglobales > Acidobacteriaceae > Sulfotelmatobacter. Next base: position 1,884,104 of record OY970281.1, read on the forward strand.
CGTTCCACTCACGGCCCAGAATGCGCGCCGATCCTCCGGTGGGGAAGACCAATCCCATGAGCAGTTTCAGCGTCGTGGTTTTGCCGGCGCCGTTGGGTCCGAGGAAGCCGAAGATTTCGCCATCCTCGACTGTCAGTTGCAGGGGGTGCAGTGCGCGCTTCGGCCGCTTGCGCCAGAAGCCGACGCTGTAGGTTTTTTCTAATCCCAAGATTTCGATTGCAGGCATGGCAGGAAAATAGTCATCTGAGTATTACTGTTGTACTTTCCCACTCAAAATTATATGCAACTCTGCCGGGCAGTAAAGTGCTTGCACGGGCACGGCGTATTACGAAAGTAAAACGTCCTGGCGGGAATTCTGAGACGAGGCGGGGTACGAGCCGAGCTAGTTATCCATGGCCGAGAGGCCGGTGCACGCGGCGTAGGTCGCCACCAGGGTGACATTGCCGGCCGATTGCAGGCGCACCACCATGTCATCGGTTGAGCAATAGGCGCGGGTGCCGGTCAAATTGCTGTTCGGAGTCGCCGTGGCATAAAACTGATTATTGTTGGGACTTCCTGCGGTCGCCGACCCGGTGGCTGCAAAGCTGTAACCGCTTTTGCCATTTCCGCCGCCGTTGCTGGCCAGGCTTTGATCGATGAAACAAGCCGTGGCCGCGCTTGCAGTGCAGGGATCCGCCCCTCCCAGGGGAAGCAGGGTTGTCGGGAAGCCGATGTTCTCGTACGTGCCAAAATATCCGACTTCGGCGGCGTCAATGGCGTGAATGGATCCGGCAGCGGAAGAATCATTGGCTGCCATACGCGCCCGCATCAGGTTTGGGATGGCGATGGCGGCGATCACCAGAATAATCGCGACCACGATCAGCAGCTCGATAAGTGAAAAACCCTTCTGTTCCGCCATTGGGCCCTCCCCTCTAACGCCTGGCCATTCCAAGCGCATACTCGGGGTTACATAAAACCAGTGGCACTTAAAAGGCCAAACTGCGCCGCGTCCGGCTTCCCGTTACGGGCGTAACGACGTTCTTTTTCAGAGTCGTCGGGAACCGCTATCAAGAAAAAAGGGTAGCGGATTTTATCCGCCACCCTGTGCTTCTTTTGCCTTCCCAATGGGTCAACGCTCGAACTAGTTGTTCATCGGAGCTTGTGCCAGGCAGTTCGCGTAGCTGGTCGCGGCAGTGATGGTACCTGCCGGCTCAGTGCGAACCACGCCGTCATCGGCCGCGCAGAACGACTTGGTCCCAGTCACGTTCGACAATGGAATCGCGGTCGTATAGAAATTCCAACCAGTGGTGGCCGTTCCGCCCGTGGTTAACGCAAACTTGTAACCGCTCTTGCCATTGCCCGCGCCGTTGGTGGCCAGGTTGTTATCGATCAGGCAGCCGGTTGCGGGCGCCGGAACGCAAGGTGTGGCTGCGCCGCCAAGCTGAGCCAGCGTACCGTAGCCCAGTGCGGGATATGCGCCGAGGTATCCGACTTCACCGACCACGATGGTGTGCTCGGACGCTGCGGCGGAGGAATCGTTGGCCGCCATACGGGCGCGCATCAAATTGGGAATAGCGATAGCTGCAATGATCAGGATGATGGCAACCACGATCAGCAGCTCAATCAGTGAGAATCCCTTGCTCTTTTTCATTTCGTCGACCTCAGTTCAGATTTTTTGCCAAGCTGTCTGGCGGTGGGGAGGCTCTTAAGAATGCTTTGTTCTTAAGGTTGCACTAATCTTCATTGCATGCGCTGGGCCAAAACGTAACGGTCCTGAAACCCTAAAGTAAGCCAAAAACGTAGTATTTCTCATCACACCAGGCGTAAAGACAGGGCGTTCGACGCGAATCGGAGCGCCTGGGAGCCGCAAATCGTCAGATTCTATGACATAAATTGTCAGATTTTCGGACAGTAAAAAGTAAAAGGGCAGCGGATTTGAGTCCGCTGCCCTCCGGCTTTATACCCTCCCCGGGTACTCGCCAAGCAAGCTCTACTAGTTGTTCATCGGGGCCTGTGCCAGGCAGTTCGCATAGCTGGTCGCGGCAGTGATGGTACCTGCCGGCTCAGTGCGGACCACGCCGTCATCAGCCGCGCAGAACGACTTGGTTCCGGTCACGTTCGACAACGGAATCGCAGTGGTGTAGAAGTTCCAGCCAGTCGTGGCAGTACCGCCGGCCGTCACCGCGAAGGTGTAGCCGCTCTTGCCGTTGCCGGCGCCGTTGGTGGCCAGGTTGTTGTCGATCAAGCAGCCGGTCGCAGGGGCCGGAATGCAAGGTGTGGCTGCGCCACCGAGCTGAGCCAGCGTGCCGTAACCGTTGGCGGGATAAGCGCCGAGGTAGCCGACTTCGCCGACCACGATGGTGTGCTCGGAAGCAGCGGCGGAGGAATCGTTGGCGGCCATACGGGCGCGCATCAAGTTAGGAATCGCGATGGCTGCGATGATCAGGATGATGGCAACCACGATCAGCAGCTCAATCAGTGAGAAACCCTTATTCTTCTTCATTTTTAATCTCTCCAAGTGGCGAAAATTTTGCTGCCGTGTGGCTAGCAATCTTCTACAGACGCCATATCTTTTGCACTTCCTGTGCCAAAGTAGAACCATTACCAAAGAGCGATCAGGTACGGAAGGTCTTTTCTTTTCAAAGTGGAGCGGGTAACCGGAGTCGGAACGAAGCTGTTGGCGGCGGGAAACCGTCGTAAATGGTCAGTTGGAATGACAGAAATTGTCAGCGGTGGGCGGCGGAAGATCAAGAAAGGGCGGTGGGAAAAATTAGAAGTCGGTCAAAAAATTAAGAAGGGCAGCGGATTTGCATCCGCTGCCCTCTAGCTTTATACCCTCGCGGGTAATTCGCAAAACCCAGTGACTAGTTGTTCATCGGAGCCTGTGCCAGGCAGTTCGCGTAGCTGGTCGCGGCAGTGATGGTACCTGCCGGCTCAGTGCGGACCACGCCGTCATCAGCCGCGCAGAACGACTTGGTCCCGGTCACGTTCGACAACGGAACGGCGGTCGTATAGAAGTTCCAACCGGTCGTGGCCGTACCACCGGGCGTCACCGCAAAGGTGTAACCGCTCTTGCCGTTGCCCGCGCCGTTAGTGGCCAGGTTGTTGTCGATCAAGCAGCCGGTCGCAGGCGCCGGAATGCAAGGTGTAGCTGCGCCACCGAGCTGAGCCAGCGTGGCATAACCGTTGGCGGGATAAGCACCGAGGTAGCCGACCTGGCCTACGACGATGGTGTGCTCGGAAGCAGCGGCCGACGAATCGTTGGCGGCCATACGGGCGCGCATCAAGTTAGGAATCGCGATGGCTGCGATGATCAGGATGATAGCAACCACGATCAGCAGTTCGATCAGTGAGAAACCCTTCTGTTGTTTCCGCATTTTCTGTTTTCCTCGTTTCGAATATCGATTTCATGCTGGTCATGGTCTGACTCAGTCGGGATAAGAGTGGCACTTGCGTGGCCACCGAGCCGGTTACTTTGGTTCTGGTCCGGGATCGGCAATGGTTCATGTTTTCAGTACATGGCCAAACTTCAGTCTCATTCTAAGGCTTTCGAGCGTGAAGGTGTGCCAAATTGCGTCGCGAAACCTGACAATTCGTGTCAGTCTGGGACACAGCGAATTCCCTAAATAGAACGCCGCCTGGAGCCAAATCTTGCGCGGAAAATCATGCGGCGGTCGTACAGGCTGTCCGTTATTCTGCCTTGATCAGCAGGCAGGTTACATCGTCGTGCTGCGGAGTCGAGCCGACGAACAGGTCGAGGCTGGCCATCATTCGGTCGAGCATTTCTTTGGGAGTCAAGGAGACGCTCGCTTCCAGCACGCTCAGCAAACGCGGTTCGTCGTACTCCTCGTTATTGGCGTTGACCGCTTCCACCAGGCCATCGGTAAAGATGATCATCCAGTCGCCGGGTGCGAGGGTGACGCTGGCGGACTCATACTTCGCCTCGGGCTGAATTCCGAGCGGGAGTCCGCCCACGTCAAGCCGCTCGATCAACCCACTGGACCGCCGCAGGATCGGGGTATTGTGTCCCGCATTGATGTAGGTGAAGACGCGCTGGGCGGGGTCGTACTCCGCCAGAAAAGCGGTGGTGAAACGCAATCCACCCTGGCTGTTGGAGCAGGCGTACTTGTTCATGTTTGCGACCAACTCGGGCAAAGCCACCTGCGCCGTCGATAGCGTTTTGAGGCTGGCTTGAAAAGTGGCCATGAGCATGGCGGCGGGAATGCTCTTGCCGGCAACGTCGGCCACGGCGAATACTATGCGATTCTCGTCGTTGGTTTTTCCGGGCCGCGGAAAAACGTCGTAGTAATCGCCCGCCACGGTGTTGGCCGGGCGGGTGGCATAAGCGATCGAGATTCCCGGGATCTGCGGCGGCGCTCCCGGAAGCAGCCATGTCTGAATTTCGCGTGCAATCTGCAGGTCGCGCTTCATCACCACCCGGTCGGCAATCTCGAGCATCAGCAGAAGGAAAAGCAGCAGGCCTCCGAGGAAATGGAAGTCCAGTTCGACCATGTGAAGATCGTTCCCGGCATCGTGATAGCTGAACCCGCTGCTGGGAAACACCAGCATGATCAACGCCACCAACAGCAGCACCCGGCGCGCGGGCGAAAGCTTTTCAATCACTGCCCAGAAGAATTCCTTGACGATGTGCAAGCGGTGCCCACGCGTCGTGAGACCCTCGGGCGTTTTGGCCGCGACATCGCGGGAATAAAGGCGGTAACTGGCGCGGGCTTCGTTTTCGAACTGCGACCAAAGCTGGCTGACTTCCAGCCCTTCGGTGACGCGCTGCCAGAACTGGTGCAGCCGCACTCCGAATGGGACGCGTTGCGGGGACGCAGGTTGGGCTGGTGGAGGGGCGGTCGCCATGGGGTGAATTCGATTATAGAGGAACAGCAATTGGCCGTTGGCAATTGGCCTTTTCTAGAACAGCGCCAACTGCTCCTCAAATCCCTGGACGGGCCACTTATCCACAAGAAGCTTTCCTCCGCGCGGATCGCCGCGGCCAATCCCGTATTTCTGGCGAAAAGTTGCAATCAACTGGGCGATCCGCTTGCCGTACGCTGGTGGCAGAAACGAGCGGTCGTGATAGCGCTGGCGGTAGTTCTCGACCAGGTGCGGGAAGTGCTGCTCGAGAAAGGGAAGGAAGACGGCTGCGGAACAGGGCTTCAGAAATAAAGGCCCGGCAAAGATATGGCGTGCGCCTGCGCGGGCGGCCTCGCGCACTACTGCCTCGAGATCAGCGGGCGGGTCCGTGATGCCGGGCAGGACGGGCGAGCAGCTTACGCCCACGCTAAGCCCGGCTTCGCTGAGCTGGCGAACCGCGTCCATGCGCAGATCGGGGCGAGGTGCGCGCGGCTCCAGGATCCGCGCCAGATCGGTATTCAGAGTTGTGATCGTGATGTGGATCGAGAGCCGGTTGTGCTGCGAGACTTCGCGTAAGAGATCAAGGTCGCGAACCACGAGATTCGATTTGCTGACGATGCCCAGTTCGAAGCCGCGATGGCGGGCGAATTCTTCGAGAATGCCGCGCGTCACTTCGTAGCGGCGCTCGGCGGGTTGGTAGGGATCGGTCGCAGTCCCCAGCGCAATGGGTTCTCCCGGCTTGACCTTTTTCAACTCACGCCGCAGCAGATCGGCGGTGTGCTGCTTGACGTAGATCTTCTGCTCGAACTCCGCGCCGTCGCGCATCTCCATGAACTCATGGGTGTAGCGGGCGTAGCAGTACTTGCAGGCAAATTCGCAGCCGCGGTAAGGATTGATGGTCCAGGTAAAGGGCAGATTCCGATTGCTTACGCAGCGATTCAGCAGAGATTTGGCCGGGAGGGTGAAGTATTCGACGTCATGGCCCTCGCGCAGGGCTTCGCCCGATGCCGCCAGCCGGGCAATGCCAACCAGCGGGGACTTTTCGGGAAGCGCGAACAAGGGAAGAGTGGACATATTCGCCTTTTGTTCGCTTATTCTAAGGTTCCAGACCGGCGATGTCAACGCTCAGTCAACGAGAAATTTAGCGGCCGCCTGCCGGAACGGCACCCGGAGATTGCCCGATTGACAGGCATTTCCGGCGACTCTATACTTCTTCACGCTTCAGAACGCCCGTCCAGAGAGGACTTCCATGCTAAGACGCTCTCCCCTGACTTTCCTGCTCGTAGCCTGCGCCACTTTCGGCTTCTCGCAAGTGCAGCAACCCACGCTTACCCCTCAAACCAGCGGCACCACTCAATTGCTGATTGCGGTCAGCCCCGTGAGTTCCCAGGTGGTCTGGGCAGCCGGAACCGGCGGCACCTACGTGGTCACCACCGACGGTGGAAATACCTGGCGAGCCGGCGTCGTTCCCGGAACCGATCAGTTGCAATTCCGCGATGTGCAGGGCGTAAGCGACAAGATCGCGTATCTGATGTCGATTGGAAATAACACCACCGATTTTCGCATCTACAAAACCGAAGATGGTGGCGCGACCTGGAACCTGCAGTTCAAGAATGAGGATCCAACCGCGTTCTATGACTGCTTCGCCTTCTGGACCGCGGACCGCGGCATCGTGCACAGCGATTCGCATCATTTCCATTTTCCCGATCGCCGCACCAGCGACGGAACCACGTGGCAGCCGATCGGCGCCAACATGCCGCCATCGCTCAACGGCGAAGCTTCGTTTTCCTCCAGCGGAACCTGCATTACGACCGAGGGAGACAACAACGCCTGGATCACCACCGGCGGAACTACCACCGCGCGCGTCCTGGCGACCACCGATGGCGGCGACACCTGGAACGCCTATGACACTCCGCTGCTGAGCAACATCGAAGCTGGCGGGTTCTCGATCGCCTTCCGCGATGCCTCGAATGGAATCGTGGGCGGCGGCGACCTGGCGCAGAACGACCCCAATCACGCCCAGACCGCGACCTCGAGCGACGGCGGCCAGACTTGGACCCTGACGAACAACCCACCCATCAAGGGAGCGATTTTCGGTCTCGCCTACGCCAATGGCAATCCTCTGGGCGGTTCGAAAAAACGCAATACGGATTTCAGCCAGACCGTTGTGGTCACCGCGGAATCGGCTCCCGACTACGACATAGGAGTCGCGGCGTGGACTCCCGACGAAGGCCAGACCTGGTACCCGATGCACTCAGTCTCCGGCTACTGGGCGGTGGGTTTCGCCGACCCGCAGGACGGTTGGTTTGTTGGCAACAATGGTCAGATCTTGAAAATCAGTTTCTGACCCGGGCATCCGGTTCCGACGTCTAGGCGAAGAACCGGTGCTCTGAGAGATTCACTGCTTGGCCTCTGCGGCCGTCCCTGCGGGGTGGCCGCAGCGGTCGCCCATACCCTCGCGGAATTTTTCGCGCTCCTCCGGTGTCATGTTTTCCCAACGCTCGGCCATCCGGCGGCGAAAGTTGGAGCGGTGACGCGGACGGAAACCATGGCTGCCAAACAGAATCCGGCACAAGGCGAGGATTCCCGCAGCCTGCCAGAACGTAATCATCCGCCAGCCGAACAGCGACGGCAGCAGCCAGTTCCATAGACGCATCACAACCTCGCCGCCGATGAAGATGAACAGCGGGATGAAGATCAGGGCCGCTAAAGCGATTAGAAATGCCCGGCCTATCCGATTTTTTCTCATGGTCAAATTCCTTTCCTGAATTCGTCGTAAATGTTCTGCAGCCGCTCACGCAGGTGAAGCACGGCGTAACGCTTTCGCGCCAGCAGGGTATTCATGCTCGTGCCGGTTTCGGCCGCGAGTTCTTTGAACGTGCGCCCTTCGATCTCATTGGCCACAAATACTTCGCGCTGCTCGGCGGGAAGTTCCTCAAGCGCATCCTCCAACTCGTCCAATAGCACGCTGCGGGCGTATGCGGCCTCGGGCCCTGCATCCGGCGAAGGCAGCAGATCTTCCAGACTCTGGAACTGCCCGTCGTCTTCCGCCAGTTCGATATCGCGGAGCAGTTCCGGCTTCTTCTTGCGGAAGAGGTCGGTGATGCGATTGCGCGCCACGCGAAACAGCCAGCCACCGACGTGCTCGATCGGCATCAGCAGGCGGTTGGCTTCGACCAATTCGTAGAAAACGTCCTGCAGAATGTCTTCGGCATCGCGCGGGTCAGGCACGCGCCTGCGAATGAAGTTGCGCAGCCGCGACCGTTCTCGCTCGACCGTATGGGAAATCCTCTGGTCCTGTTCGAGAGTCATTCGTTCGAAACTCGTTCGACCCAAACTTACCGGGCCCAGATTCGCCGCGTCCTTCATCTAGAGGGGTAGACGAATGAGGGGATGCGAATATTGTAGGGGTGGCAAGTTTCTTTTCGCGGATGTATCGAAGGCCCTGGTACGAGCGCCGAGAGGCGGTTTATCCAAGTACTAGATACTGGGTACCAGGTACTGGGTACGGGCTACGGCTGGGCTGCAGGTTTGTCGAACAACTTGGGGTCTACCGTGGGGTTCAATTCGATCTCGGTGTACTCCGCCGTGCTGGTATCCCGGCCGTTCTGCTTATTGTGGCGAATCATGGGGATCGTCAGGCCGTTGACTTGCTTCCAGCCATCCATCTCCGTCTCGCCCAGCACCGGCCCGTCCTGGCCGAGGGTCGTGTAGGTTTCGTGCAGAATACGACCTGTCTTCGGGTTGACAAACCAACGGATATACGCTCCCGCGGCGTTCACGTTGACTATGCGAGCGTCGATGCCGCCGATCTTCTTACTTCCAGCGGCGCTGAAAAAGACGCTGGCATCCTTCCAGTGGGCAGCAATGAAAATAGGATCGCGTTTGATCTGCTCCAAAGTTTCCACCTTCTGTGGAGGCGGAAAGTCGCGCGTGCCCTGGCTGGGATCGGTTACGAAGGCCGCACTGGGAGTGACTACAATGTAGACGCTTCCCTGAGGATTTTGAATCTCGGCGCGCAGGTGATCGGGAAAAACGATGACCGTTTCCATCTGCATGGGAAAATCGCCTTGCGGCGTTTTCTGAGTGATGGTCAGCTTGGCTTTCAGCGCCTGAACGGCCGCCAGCTTGGCCTCGCCGCCCATGGCTCCGACAACCTTCGCCGCCATCGCCATGCCCTCTGCATTCGACTCGGTGGGCTTCGCGCTGGCGGCTTCTTTGGCTCCTGGAGGAGGCGGGATCGTGATATCGATCTCCGTCACCGGTCCGAGCGATGACAGCGGCTTGTCGAAATCTTTGCTGTTCCCGACTACCAGCACGGCGAGTTGATCGCGATGCAAGTATTTCGCGGCCACGCGATTCACGTCCGCCGCCGTCACCTTTTGAATCTCGGCGGGAAACTTGTCGAGCCAATCCGGAGGATATCCATAAATCTCATAAACCATCCGCTCGGAAAGAACTTTGTCGGGGGAGTCGAGACGGAAGATGAAGGCGTTCAGGATCGCGTCTTTGGCGTGCTTGATCTCTTCGTCAGTGACAGGATGTTTAGCCAGATTGTCGATGTCCTCATTGAGTGCTTGGATCGACTCGATCGTGCTCTGGCTTTTAGTCGCGATGTCGAAATCCACGATGCCCGGATGTCCGAAGTTGGCGCCGATGCCTCCGCCGACCTCGTATGCCAGTCCGCGTTTGGTGCGAATGTCGTTGAACAGGCGCGAAGAAAAGCCGCCGCCGAATGCCTGATTGAATACTGTAATCGCGTAATAATCGGGATTGTTGCGCGTGACGCCCATCGCCACAGCATTGATGTTGCTCTGATTCACATCTTCTTTGGGGATGAGGTAGTATCCGGGTTTAGCGGGATGATATTGAATTTCATCCTTGGGCAAATCCGCGCCTTTGGGCCATGAATCAAATGCGGCCCGCAGCCGGGCTTCCATGGTGGCGGCGTCGAAGTCGCCACTGATGCCCAGAACGATGTGGTTGGGCTGAATGTAAGTTTTATACCAGTCGATCAAATCCTGGCGAGTGATGGCGGCGATGGTGGAATACTCAGCTTCGCGAGCGTAGGGATTATCGGATCCGTAGGCCAGCTTGGTAGACTCCCGCGCGACGATTCCCTCGGCCTCGTCGTTGCGTCGCGATATGGCGTCATACGCCTGCTTCTGCGCCAGATCGAGTTTGTCGGGGCGAAACTCAGGATGCTGCAGCAGGTTGACGAAGACTTTGAAGACATCATCGAAATCGCCCTTCATGCAACTCAACCCGATTGAAGTGGAATCCGGGCCACCGCCGGTTTCTACTTTGGCTGCCCGCGCTTCAAGAAAGTCGTCCAGATCGTCGCCGGTTTGGGCCGCAGTGCCGCCGGTGCGCCAGACTTCGCCAAAAATTTCTGCCAGCCCCACTTTGCCCGCGGGTTCGTTTCGTGAGCCACCGGCGATGCGCGCCGATCCATCAATCAGCGGGAGTTCGTGATCCTCCTGCAGAAAAATCACCATGCCGTTGGAAAGTTCGATGCGCTTTGGTTGTGGCGGATGGAACGCAGGCAGAGGCGGGATCGGAACTTGCTGCCAGTTTGCGGCTTGCGCAGCAGCGCTGGGCAAATACAGCGGGGTAAACATCAAGGCGACGGCGGAGACTAAAACTAAAACAAAAGCGGGTCGATGCGTTCTCATCGCGCACCTCCTTGATTCGGCGCATCTTGATTCGGTGGAGTCCCACCACTCGATCCCGCTCCGCCGTCTGCGCTCTTGCCAGTAGTTTCGATCACGCCTACGGTGCGATTGGCGTCACTGAAGGTTTCATTCGCCACACGCCGGATGTCGGCCTTGGTGACTTTATCGATGCGATCCACCGAGCCGAAAAGTTCACGCCAGTCACCATAGCGAGTCTGATAATAGGCGAGTTGCTCGGCGAGGCCCGAGTTCTCGGCGAGGCCGCGAATCAGGCCAGCTTTGGCACGGGTCTTGATCATCTTGAGTTCCTCGTCGCTGACATCTTCTTTCTTCAGCCGCTCGATTTCTTCGTGAATCCCCTTCGCCATTTCTTGCGTGCTGTGTCCCGGCAGTGGGACCGCATAGAAGGCGAACAGGTGTGGATACTTCGATCCCGGCATTCCGCTGAATCCGGCGGCGAACGACGCCATCTTCTTATCCCGCACCAGCGCGCGGTATAGACGGGAGGTGCGGCCCTCCGACATCAAATCGCTGATCGCGTCATAAATCGCGTCGTCTTTCGATTTGTAGTCAGGGCGGTGGTAGCCCTCCATATAGAAGGGTTGCTCTGTTTCGTGCAAGGTGACGGTGCGCTCGGAGTTTTGCGGCGGCTCGACCGTAGTGGTTTCATCGGGCTTGTGGCTCATAGGGAGCCGGCTGAAATATTTTTCAAGAATCGGCATGGCCTGGGCCGCTTTTACATCTCCCGCCACCGCGACCACCATGTTGGCGGCCACATAATACTGATCGAAAAACTTCTTCGCATCCGTCGCCGAGAAAGAATTCAAGTCGGACATCCAGCCCACGGTCGGCCGATGATAAGGATGGGCCTCAAACGCCTCCGCAATAAACTGCTCCTGCAGTCGGCCATTGGGATTGCTGTCGGTGCGCATGCGGCGCTCCTCGATCACCACGTTGCGCTCTTTGTAAAACTCTCGCAGTACGGGGTGGAGGAATCGCTCGGACTCGAGATAGGCCCAAAGCTCCAAACGGTTGGCGGGCAGGGAATAGGCATAGTCGGTCGAGTCATAGCTGGTGGAGGCGTTCAAGTCCTCTCCGCCATTCTGCTCGATGATCTTGCTGAACTCGTTCGATTTCACGTATTGGTCGGCTGCGGCGATCGCGTCCTTCCAGGCTTTTTCGAGCTGCTGCAATCTGGTCTCGTCGCGGCCCACAGTTTTGTCGCGCTCGGCAATGTAGGCGGCGTATGCGATTTCGACTTTCTCCAGCGCCGGCTTCTCGGCGGCGTAATTGGTGGTGCCGATCTTGTCCGTGCCTTTGAACGCCATATGCTCGAACATATGGGCGAGGCCAGTCTTGCCCAGAGGATCCTGCGCCGAGCCTGCGTCGACCATGGTCGCGAAGGAAAAGACTGGCGCTTCGGGCCGTTCGCAAATGAGGATGGTCAGCCCGTTCGGCAGTTTTTTCACCGTGATGCGCTTCTCAAACGAAGAGACGTCTTGAGCCGCGGCGAAAGCAGTCAAAATTAAAATGAGGACAAAGGGCCTGAGTACGCGGTGTTTCATCGGACCTCCGAAAAACTGAGCGGTCATGTCTAGCGATTAGGAAGGCGGAAGCTTGAAAGTACTTGGGGGGAATGAAGGTTGTCAAACCCAGGGTAGCCGGGGGTAGCGTCCTATGAGGGCGTTGACAGACAGCACCCAGCTACGAGCGCTCTCCGGCAGACGTTCTGTCTGCGATTCAGAAGCAAACTCCGCGGTTCCCAACGCTGAGGGACTCAAGGCTCGGCAGCGTCCTTGGCAATCACGGCGCGCAATTCGGCAATGCTCCCTTCGGTCGGTTCTCCGTGCGCCTGCCAGAGCAAATTTCCGCCAGCATCCGCTACAACCACATATGCATTTTCGGGAGCAGTAAAGCCAACCAGTTTCTTCCACTTGTCTTCGTCGCTGTAGAGGGGAACAAAATGTGGCCATTCATCTTTTGGGGTTTGTCGTCGTATGCCGTGCAAGATCATGCGCATCACAAACGAAGGCACACCCTGAAAGTCCGCCAGTTCGTAGTAGGCGACCCCAGGATCATCCATGTAAGCATGCTTGAGCTGCTGATTCCAGCTATCGCATTGCTTTCCGCCTTTATGCGAAAAGCCGATTACGAGAAGAAGAAGTCTCCGGCTATCACTCTGCGGGAAGGTGACCGCCGATTTGTCCAGCGCTTCTGCTTGGGTTGCCGGAACCTACTGGGCTCTGCAGAATCCAGCGAAGCAAACAAACGTTATTGCGGTTGCGATCCACCTGAGCGCCGCAAGCATACCTCTCTCTCCTGTGCTGGTCGATATGAACCGAACTCCAGAACTATGCGCCGGCTCTTCTCGTCCGAACGGAAGCGGATAGTTCCATCCTGTTGGTCAAATATTCTGACACCGACGGGCTTCCTATTGCAAAATGGCAGTTGGAGATCACATGACCGACTCGGCCGTCGAGGTTCAAGGCAGGCAACTCAAGTTATCGAATCTGGAAAAAGTCTTGTATCCCGCCACCGGATTCACCAAGCAGCAGGTCATCGATTACTACGTGCGGATTGCGCCGGCGATGGTGCCGCATCTGGCCGGGCGTCCGCTGACGCGCAAGCGTTATCCCAACGGGGTCGATGAAGAATTTTTCTACGAGAAGAATGCGCCCCAGCACCGGCCGGACTGGGTGAAAACCGCTCCCATCTGGAGCGGTCGAAACCGCCGCACCATTCATTACATTCTCGCCGACGATCTGGCCACGCTGGTCTGGCTGGCAAACCTGGCTGCGATCGAACTGCATCCGTCGCTCGCACTGGCTGAAGATGTCACTTGTCCGACGATGATGGTCTTCGATCTCGATCCCGGGCCGCCGGCCAACATCGTGCAGTGCTGCCGCGTGGGAGTGTGGCTTCGCGAAATCTTCGAGCATTTTGGGCTGAAGAGCTTTCCTAAAACTTCAGGCTCCAAGGGGCTGCAGATTTACGTTCCGCTCAACACTCCGACCACGTACGAATCGACGAAAACGTTTTCCCACGCCCTGGCGCAATTGCTCGAACATGAACATCCGGACATGGTTGTGTCGGACATGAGCAAGAAGATTCGCACCGGGAAGGTTTTCGTCAACTGGAGCCAGAACGATGAGCATAAGACTACCGTGGCCGTGTATTCGCTGCGGGCGCGCGAGCGTCCCACGGTTTCGACGCCGGTGACGTGGGAAGAGGTGGAGCACGCACTCAAGAAAAAAGATGCCGACTTGCTGGTCTTCGAGGCGAAGCAAGTGGTGGCGCGCGTAGAGAAAATGGGAGACCTGTTTGCCCCAGTGCTCAAACTGAAGCAGCGCCTGCCGGACTTAAAGAAGGTTACGGATTCGGCGGTTGCGGAAGAGGCAAGCCCGACCGTTCAACAGCCTAAAGAAGAGCCGGAGGACGTGGCGCACCGTACCTCGCGCAAGACTGCAAGTCGAACCGGGACGAAGAAGGCGCGGCGCAAGGTATAATCCCGTTCGTTGGAAATATTTTGAGGGTGTTCCTTGGCGCAATTGTTTTCCGGGACTTCGGGATGGGCGTATCCAAGTTGGAAGCCTGACTTCTATCCCGCAAAGCTTGCGCAGAAAAAATTCCTCGGCCATTACGCGACCCAACTCAATACCGTCGAAGTGAATTTCACGTTTCGGCAACTGGTGAAAGAAACCACCATCCGGAACTGGATCGAGCAGGCTCCCGCAAACTTTCGCTTCGGCGTGAAAGCGCACCAGGTGATCACGCACATCAAACGATTGAAGGGCACGGAAGACTTCGTTCCGCGCTTCCTGGCGACGATCGAGCCGCTGGCCAGCGCCGGTAAGCTCGGCCCGGTGCTCTTTCAGTTGCCGCCGAATCTGAAAGCAGATGCCGCGCTGCTCAAGGATTTTCTTGCCTTGCTACCACGCGCGTTGCCGGCTGCATTTGAATTTCGTCACGAATCCTGGTTCTCGGATGCGACGTGGGCATTGCTGAAGTCGTCCGGGGCGGCATTGTGCGTAGCCGAGACCGAAGAGCGCACCACGCCAGATGTGGTCACCGCTCCCTTTGTCTATTACCGCTTCCGCAAGCCGAATTACACAGACGATGAACGGCGGGGCATGGTCGCGCGCATTCGAGAACATATTTCCGCCAACCTGGACGTCTTCAGCTATTTCAAGCATGAGGAAACGCCGGAAGGGGCGCTGTTCGCGGTGAATCTGCTGCAGGAAGCCAGCGGGTAACGCAGGTCTGCGTCCCTGCGACCGAGCGGCGCATCCTCTTCATCACTTTTATCAACGTCCGATAACGCGCATACTTCATTCATCCCTCATCGTGCCTGTCGAAGCCAACTCGCGCGTCCTCTCCGGCTTTCTCGATTACTTGAGAATCGAGAAGGGACTGGCGCAGCTTTCTATCCGCGCCTACACCACTGACATCTACCAGTTCTCGGAATTCCTCGAAGAGCGAAAGCGCCTGCTGCTGACCGCGCAGCGCACCGACGTGCGCGATTTTCTGCAGCAGCTTTTTTCTCACCAAGTCGATGGTCGCAGCGTTGGACGAAAGCTCTCGGCATTGCGCCATCTGTACCGCTACCTGCTGCTGGATAAAAAGCTCGACCACGACCCCACACTGAATATCGAGTCGCCGAGACAGTGGAAGGTCCTGCCCAAGGCCCTGGCTCGCGATGAAATGAAAGCGACGCTTGCCGCTCCGCAAATGCTGCACAGCAATTCGACGCACAACTCGAGGGACGCCTCAGCGCTCGCGGTGCGCGATCGCACCATGCTTGAGGTTTTCTATGCGGGCGCCCTGCGCGTCTCGGAACTTGTCAATACCAAGCTCGAAGACCTGAAGCTCGAGGCCGGATACATGCTGGTTCGCGGCAAGGGCGACAAAGAGCGCGTCGCGCCGCTGGGAAAATCGGCGCAGGATGCGCTTAGCGAATATCTGAGGGAAGCCCGACCGGTTTTGGCGGCAGGGAAGCGGAGTGGAACTGCAGTCGGCTCCGTGAAAAATTCCCCTCTGCTGTTTATCGCGCGCGGAGGCCGCAAACTCTCCCGCCAGCGCATTTGGCAGATGGTGCGCGCCGCCTCGGCCGTTTCCGGGCGCGTGGCTTCACCGCACATGCTGCGCCATTCCTGCGCCACTCACATGGTGGAGAACGGCGCTGACCTGCGTACCGTGCAGACGATCCTCGGCCACGCCGATATTTCCACCACGCAGGTGTATACGCATCTGGCGCTGGACCGGCTGCGGACCGTCTATCAGAAACATCATCCGAGGGCGAAGGCTCGATGAGAATCACAGCGAAAACCCACCACGCAGGCGCCCTTCGGCTTCGCTCAGGGCAGGCTCCGTCACGGAGAAAATCATTAGAAGGTTTTCTCCGTGGCTCAGTGTCTCCGTGGTGGATTGTGACTTTTCTATGACTACAGACGAGCCGCGAGAAACCATCGTCGCCAAGGCTGTCGCTGATTTCCTGCGCCACCTGCGCGAGCGCAATGCTTCGCCACACACGGTCAAGGCTTACAGTCACGATCTGGCGCTATTTGCCGCCTATGCCGGTTCGCGCGGATGGAAGCAGATCGACCACATTGCGGTGCGCGGGTTTCTCTCGCAACTTTATGAAAAGGGATTGAGTAAAACTTCGGTGGCGCGCGCCTTGGCCGGCGTGCGGTCACTGTATCGCTGGCTGGCGCGGGAAGGTGTGGTCGAGCAGAATCCGGCAAAGTTGGTGGCCACGCCGCGGCTTCCCAAGAAACTTCCGCGCGTGCCCACCATTGAGGAAATGAATTTCGTGATCGATGGCCAGATGCCGGAGGTCGCCGCTTTCCCCGAGCGCGACCGACTTATGTTCGAACTGCTCTACGGATGCGGCATCCGCAATTCTGAACTTACCGGGATTAACCTCGATGACATACGGCTGAGTGCCGAGGCGATCCTCATCCGCGGCAAGGGGAAAAAAGAACGCTACGTTCCGTTCGGCATTTCGGTGACGACGGCTCTGGCTGCGTATCTGCCCGAGCGCCAAAAAATTGCCGGAGCCGGCCTCAAACCGTCCACTGCTCTGTTGATCAACCGGCGCGGCGGGCGGCTGACCACGCGCAGCGTCGGCCGCATTATCAAGAAAATTGCCGTTGCCAAAGGGCTTTCCCCGGACGTCCACCCACACACGCTGCGCCACGCCTTTGGCACGCACATGCTGGAAGAAGGTGCCGACCTGCGCGCCATCCAGGAATTGCTGGGACATGAGCGTCTCGCAACAACGCAACGCTACACGCAGCTGTCGATGAAACATGTGCTGCAGGTTTACGACCAGACGCACCCGCGAGCGAAGTAGGCGCTGGCTTTTCGTAGGTTTTCGAACGAACGCAGAATGCCGGCGAGACGCCGGCGCTACGACGTGCGCCGCAGCCCTTCCCACATTCCCACCACCCGCGCCTTCAACTCGGCCGTCAGCTTTTCGTACGCCTCTTCCGACGCTGCATTCTCCGGG
Source organism: uncultured Acidobacteriaceae bacterium (assembly GCA_963715875.1). Taxonomy (GTDB): domain Bacteria; phylum Acidobacteriota; class Terriglobia; order Terriglobales; family Acidobacteriaceae; genus Sulfotelmatobacter. The sequence goes on from OY970281.1 coordinate 1,901,129, forward strand.
GGCGGAATAATCGGGTCCCCAATCTTGATCTTCAGCGGCTTGAACCAGCGAAACGATTTGCTTCTTGGCCAGGCATCGTAGAACCCCTCAATGGCCACGGGCACAATCGGCACTTGCGTGTGAATCGACAAGATGGCCGCGCCCTTCTTGAATGTCTTCGGGGTGCCGTTAATCGAGCGCTCGCCTTCGGGATAAAGAATCAGCGGACGCCCTTGCCGCAGTCCGAATGCGCCCGCACGCATGGCGGGAATCAGATTCGCGTCCGGATCGACCACCACAACGCGCAGCGACCGCGCCAGCCGCAGCATAAATCCTTCGCCAAAAATTTCGCTAGTTCCGACTGAAAACACTTTCTTGAATACTTCCGCAGGCAAAATACTTCCGAGAATTACCGGATCGAGAAAGCTTTGGTGATTGGACGAGATAAGATACGCACCATCGTTCGGCAACTTTTCAATTCCTTGAACCTGCAAATCGAAGCGGTCGAGCGAGATGACTTGCAGCAGCCGCGAAGCCATATACCAGAACGCGGCGCTGATTGGTTGCGGCCGGGCCAAAGAAATCACGTCTGTGGGATTCGGTGCTTCCGCCAGAATTGCTTTCCAGCCAGCAAAGGTGGTCTTCTTCCCTGGCTCGCCTGCGCCGCTGGCCGCGCTTTGCAGAACGGCATCCACCAACTCGCGCACCGTGTAAATTCCGGCGAGCTGCGATTCTGGAACGTCTCCCCCGAGTTGTTCTTCGAGTTGGCTGAGCAGTTCGACGCGTTGCATGGAATCGAGTCCCAAGTCGAGTTCCAGATTGTGCGCGGGCCGCATGGTTGGCGGCGGAGTGCGCGCCTCCTCCCGCAGAATCTTCAGCGCGCGCTGCACATCCGGCTTATCGAGCCACGCCTGTTCGTCAGCGGTAAGCGGACGCTCTTCCGGTAAGTCGGAATCGTCGTCGATGCGCCGCGCCTGATTTGCCTTTACGCGCTTTTCCACTTCGAAGCGCTTGATCTTGCGAGTGGTGGTGCGCGGCAAATCTTCCTGCCAGATCTCGTAGCTGCCGATGCGCTTGGTGGAAGCGATCTGCTGCGACAGGCCTTCGATGTCGTATCGAATCACCTCCTTCGCATTCACGATTTTCTTCTGGCGCAGCTCATCGAAGTTAGGCACGATCACCGCGTGCAGCCGGTCGCCGCCTTCCGCAGGCTTGCCTTCCAGTTCCATCACCGCAATTTCCTTGATGTGCGGCGATTTCAAGTAGTGCGCCTCTATCTCTTCGGGGTAAATATTTTTCCCGTTGCTGAGCACGATGACTTCTTTTTTTCGCCCGGTGAGAAACAGGTAGCCACGCGAATCGAAATAGCCGAGATCTCCCGTGTAGAACCATCCATCGCGCAGAGCCTCGGCGGTCGCATCAGGACGGTTCCAATATCCCTTCATCACGACCCCGCCCCTCAGCGCGACTTCACCAGTAGCGGGGGCGCCGTCTTCCTGAGGCTGCGGGTCCACAATCTTCGCATCCACACCCTTCAACGCCCTGCCCACCGACCCGATTTCGTTATGCCCCGGCAAGTTCGCAAACACCGCGGCTGTGGTCTCTGTCAGGCCATACGCCTGCAAAACGTCAATGCCCAAATCGTAGAAGTCGCGTGCAATCTCGGGAGAGAAGCGTGATCCGCCAGTGACGAGATAGCGCATGTTTGCGCCCAGGGTTTTGTGGATCTTGCCAAAAAGCGTTGGACCGGCGTTGATGCCCACCCGGCGCAGCGTACGATTCAGCGCCGCCAGAGTTCGAAAAACTTTCTGCGTGACTGCGCCTCGCTTCGCGACTTCCTGAAAAATCCGCTCGTGAATCAGATAGAAAAATTGCGGTACCACAGCGAAGGCAGTGATGTCCCGCTCCTGCAGAGCCCGCAAGAGTTCGGTTGTGTTCAGAGTCTCCAAATACACGACGCGCGAGCCCTTGACGAGCGGCAGCAGCAGGTTCGCCATCTGCGCCAGCACATGAAACATCGGCAGAACACCCAATAGCGCGTCACTGGGCCCGAGGTCCACCCAATGGAATACCGCCTCCACTTCAGCGAGAAAATTCGCGTGCGTCAGCATCACGCCCTTGGGATCAGCCGTGGTTCCGGAGGTGTAGAGCAGGGAAGCCAGATCTTCCGCCGCCGAGGCTGCAGGCTGAAAATTTCCGGCTCCAGCCTCGAAAATGGTCGGTAGATTTCCCAGCCATCGTTCCCCAGCGGGATTGCCAGTCATGCGGTCCGGGTCCATCAGCACCAGGCCGAGGTTGAGGGCGGCAACCGCCTCTCTTATCACCGGAGTATGTTTGGCGTCGCAGAAAACGGCCAAAGTTCCGCTATCCCGCAGCAGTTTGGTGAATTGGTCGGCGTGCAGAGCGGTGTCGAGCGGCACCACGGTGCACCCTGCCGCGATGATTCCCAAATAAGCCGCGACCCACCGCGGATGATTGTCCGCTACCAGGGCCAGTCGCGATCCGTGCGCGAATTTGTTTTCGGTGATCCAGAGCCCAACGGATTCCGCCATGCGCCGAAGTTCGCCGTAGGTGCAGCTCTCAATGTGATCGTGACGCTGCAGTTCCAGCGCGACGTTGTCTGGCCAGCGCTCGGCGCATTCGACAAAGCGATCGTAGAAGGTGGGCATGGTTCGTGGGGAATATACACGAAAAATTCATTTGCCGCCGTGATCTCCACGGCGCTTTGAATTGTGGAAAATGTCGTTCTTGAGTTCTTCGGAAGCCCTGCTTTTCACGGCGCGAACACCCTGCGCCCCGGTGTTTCCTTCGGCGGTGGGGCGCATCTAAATATGCTAGGCTAAAAGGGATAATTTGGGCAGTTCCCGCCCTCCGAAGGATTTCACAGTTTGATCAACACACTGATTGGCAAGGTTTTTGGGACCAAGAACGAGCGCGTCGTCAAGAGCATGATGCCCCGGGTGGCGGCGATCACCGCCCTCGAACCACAGATGCAAAAGCTCACCGACGCCGAACTGCGCGCCAAAACGGACGAGTTCCGGCAGCGTATTCAGGAGCGCTTGAGCCACGTCTCGAGCGGCCCGGCTACCCCCGACCCCGCGGGCGAAACTGAAGGCGATGTCGATCAGGTGAAGCGGTTCGAGAAAGAGCAATACGAAGCGCTGCAGGAAGTGTTGGACGAAATCCAGCCGGAAGCTTTCGCCGTGGTCCGCGAGGCCGGGCGCCGCGTGCTCAACATGCGGCATTTCGATGTGCAGTTGATCGGCGGCATGGTGCTGCACAAAGGCATGATTTCGGAAATGAAGACCGGCGAAGGCAAGACGCTGGTCGCCACTCTTCCGGTCTATCTCAACGCGCTGAGCGGACGCGGCGTGCACGTGGTTACGGTCAACGATTATCTGGCCAAACGCGATTCTGAATGGATGGGCAAGCTCTACCGTTTTCTAGGCCTCACGGTGGGCGTGATCGTCCACGACCTCGATGACGATGAGCGCCGCGCCGCGTACGCGGCTGACGTGACCTACGGCACCAATAACGAGTTCGGCTTCGATTATCTGCGCGACAACATGAAGTTCGATCTCAAGGAATGCGTGCAGCGCGGCCACAATTTTGCCATCGTCAACGAAGTCGATTCCATCCTGATTGACGAAGCCCGCACTCCGCTCATCATTTCAGGCGCCAGCGAGGAATCCACCGACAAGTATTACCGCGTGAACCGCATCATTCCCAAGCTCGAAAAAGGCGAAGAGATCGAAGGACCTCCTGGCGAACAGGCGCAACTCACGGGCGACTACGTAGTCGATGAAAAGCATCGCAACATCACCGTCACGGACGAAGGCTGGGAAAAAGTCGAGCAACTGCTCGGCATCGGCAACATTGCCGATCCGGAAAACTGGCCGCTGAAGCACCACGTCGAGACTGCAGTCAAGGCGCACGCGCTTTATCGCCGCGACGTCGAGTACATGATTAAAGACAACGAAGTCATCATCGTCGACGAATTCACCGGACGCATGATGCCGGGCCGGCGCTGGTCCGACGGCTTGCACCAGGCGATCGAAGCCAAGGAAGGTGTCAAGATCGAGCGTGAGAATCAGACTCTCGCCACCATTACCTTCCAGAATTACTTCCGCATGTTTAAGAAGCTCGCGGGCATGACCGGCACGGCAGAAACGGAAGCCGCCGAATTTGACAATGTTTACAAACTGGAAGTGATGGTGGTTCCGACCAACAAGCAGATGCGGCGGCTGGAGAATCCCGATGTCATCTTCCGCACCGAGAAGGAAAAATATTTTGCGGTAGCGGACGAGATTCAGAAACTCAACGAAACCGGCCAGCCTGTGTTGGTCGGCACGACTTCGATTGAAAAGTCGGAGCGCCTTTCCGAGTTGCTGAAGAAAAAAGGCCTCAAGGGACACGTGGTCTTGAACGCCAAGTTCCACGAGCGCGAAGCCGAATTTGTTGCCCAGGCCGGACGCAAAGGCATGGTCACCATCGCCACCAACATGGCGGGCCGCGGCACCGACATTCTGCTCGGCGGCAATCCCGAATTCATGGCCAAGCAGGAACTGGTGAAGAAGGGAATCGCCCAGCAACTGCGCGTCGCCCAAGGCAAGATCGAAGGCCCGCAGGAAGATGGCATAACTTCGCTCTTCTACTACAACGGCAACGAATACCTCGTGCCCACCGACAAGTGGACTGAAGCATTGGCCCGCTATAAAGAACAAACCGACAAAGAGCACGATGAAGTGATTGCTGTCGGCGGGCTGCACATTCTCGGGACCGAACGCCACGAATCGCGCCGCATTGACAACCAGCTTCGCGGGCGCGCCGGTCGCCAGGGCGATCCGGGCTCATCGCGTTTCTACCTGGCGCTGGAAGATGACCTCATGCGCCTGTTCATCCCCAAAGAGTGGGTGTCGAACCTGCTGCAGCGGCTGGGAATGGAGGAAGGCATTCCGATTGAATCGAAGATGATGAGCCGCCGCGTGGAAACGGCGCAGAAATCAGTGGAAGGCCAGCATTTCGAATCGCGCAAACATTTGCTGGAGTACGACGACGTGATGAACAAGCAGCGCGAGGCCGTGTATGGCTTGCGCCGCCGCCTGCTCGAAGGGATGGACCAGAAAGACCTCATCCTCGAAGATTACGTTTCTGCGATTCTCGGCGACCTGATGGATGAGTACTGCCCACCCAAAGGCCACGCCGACGACTGGAACCTGAAAGGCCTGAAGGACGCGGTATTCACTCGCTTCGGCGTGGATTTTGTCGCCGAGGGCGTGAAGCCCGAAGCGCTGAACCGGCAGGAGTTGGGCGACGCAATTTTTGAGAAGTTGAAAGAGCGTTACGACGCCAAAGAAAAGGTCATCGGCCCCGAAGGCATGCGCCATCACGAGCGCATGATCATGCTCAGCGTGCTCGACTCGCAGTGGAAAGATCACCTCCTCAGCATGGACCATCTGAAGGAGGGTATCGGCCTGCGCGGCTACGGCCAGCACGATCCGCTGGTCGAGTACAAGAAAGAATCCTTCGAGATGTTCGAGGCGATGTTGCAGCGCTTCCAGGAAGATACCGCCAAGTATCTCTACCTGATGCAGATCATCGAGCGCCCGCCCGATGCCGGCGCTGCCCCTCCACAAGGCGGCGAACCCGCTGGCGAGGGTCCCGAGTCTGGAGTGCCGTCGCAACAGGGAAGTGGAGGCGGAGGAAACGGACATCGTCCGCGTCTGGTTGCAACTTCCGCCGACGATCTGGAAGAAGCCTTCATGCGCCGCAAGCGCCGTGAGCTGGAACAGGCGCGCATGGCCGGTGGAGGGGAGGTCGCGCCCGTTCAGCAGGTAGTTCGCGGGCAAGAAAAAATTGGCCGCAACGATCCTTGCCACTGCGGCTCGGGCAAGAAATTCAAGAAGTGCCACGGGGCATAATCCACGTTGTAAGAACAGAATGGGGGAACGGACCATGTGGGGAAGACGGCATATGTGGGGACGGGCGCATTCGCCCGTCCAGCGAGCGAAGCGAGTTCGCCCATCCCGAACCCCGGCGGTTTGAGACGCCACTCTTGCCCTTAGAGTCATCCCTTCGCCTCCTTCTAGACCGGGATGAGTTAGTTTCCACTTATGCCAGAAAACCATTCAGGATAGGCATAGTGATATCCGGACTTCACTCAAAATTCCCTAGTCGAAGGTTTTGAGCGCTAATGCCTGATAGCAGAAGTTGACACTCGAGTTGCCAGTCGGCATCAAAAAAAAAGCCCCGCATCGCAGCGGGGCCGTGAATTACAGCTTTTCAGGTTCAGTCGCCGGTGCCCGTCAGGCTTGACGTTTGCGGACTGTTGTTGGCGCTGTCGTTCACCGTCAGAGTGCCGGTTTTTGTGCCGGTTACCGTCGGTGAAAACGTCACACTGATCGTGCAGCTCTTCTTGCTGTTCAGTGTCGTCGTGCAAGTGGAGGTTGACACGGTAAATGGAGCTTTTGTCGAGTACGAGATGCCGGTCAGGGTTGTGGGCAAGTTGTTCTTCAACGTGAACGTCTTAGCCGTGCTGGTCGAGCCGACTTTGGTCTTGGGGAAGGTATAGCTGGACGGCGTCAACGTCGCTTGCGCGACGCCCGTTCCCGAAAGCGATACTGTTTGCGGGTTGCCGGAAGCATTGTCGGTGAAGGTGAGCGTTCCCGTCTCGGCAGCCAGTTGCGTGGGCGTGAAGGTAATCTTTACCTTGCAATTCTTGCCTGCGTTCAGCGTAGCTCCGCAGGTGTTGCTGGAAACTGCAAAATAACTGTTGCCTGCTGTAATGGCAACGCTGCTGATGTTCACTGTGTCTGTGCCGGTGTTGGTAAGCGTCACTGTCTTGGCCGCGCTGGTGGTGTTGACAGCCTGATTGCCGAAATTCAGTGCAGTCGGCGAGAGCGTGACTGTGGTTGACGATGAAGAAGCGAACACATACGCCGCTCCCTGATCAGAGTTCGAACCGAGGGTCTTGTATCCTGCCCCCACCAGAGCAGTGTTTCCATTGCCCGACTGCGCCACCGGATAGCCGAAATAGTCGCCGGCCGCCCCATTCGACGCGGTCAGTTCCTGCTGTTGGCTCCAGCTTCCGCCCGAGTTCGTGAATACATATGCCGCTCCCTGCTGAGAGTTCGAGCCGACCTTCTTGCCAAATGCCCCCACTAGAGCCGTAGTTCCATCGCTCGACAGCGCCGCGCCCGAGCCGAAATCGTCCCCAAGCGCTGCGTCCGACGCCGTCAGTTCCGCCTGTTGACTCCAGCTTCCACCCGAGTTCGTGAATACATACGCTGCGCCCTGAGAGTTGTGAACGATGGTCTTGCCAGTTGCCCCCACCAGAGCCGTGTTTCCATCGCTCGACAGCGCCACGGAGTTGCCGAAATAGTCAACGGCCGCCCCATCCGACGCCGTCAGTTCGTGCTGTTGGTTCCAGCTTCCACCCGAGTTCGTGAATGCATACGCTGCTCCCTGAATATTGTTCGAACCGACGGTCTTCTGAGGTGCCGCAACCAGAGCCGTGTTTCCATCGCTCGACAGCGCCACCGGATAGCCGAAATAGTCGCTGGCCGCCCCATTCGACGCGGTCAGCTCCGTTTTTTGGCTCCAGCTTCCACCCGAGTTCGTGAACACATACGCCGCTCCCTGACTCGCGTTCGAACCGACGGTCTTGTTATTTGCCCCCACCAGAGCCGTAGTTCCATCGCTCGACAGCGCCACCGAATTACCGAAATAGTCGCTGGCCGCGCCATTCGACGCCGTCAGTTCCTGCTGTTGGCTCCAGCTTCCACCCGAATTCGTAAACACATATGCCGCTCCCTGATAAGAGTTCGAACCGACTGTCTTGAAAGATGCCCCCACCAGGGCCGTGTTCCCATCGCTCGACAGCGCCACCGAAACGCCGAAATAGTTATCGGCCGCCCCATCCGACGCGGTCAGTTCCTGCTTTTGGCTCCAGCTTCCACCCGAGTAGGTGAACACATAGACCGCTCCCTGACCCCCGTAGACAACGGTCTTGTTATTTGCCCCCACCAGAGCCGTATTTCCATCGCTCGACAGCGCCACGGACCTGCCGAAATAGTCCCGAAGCGCGCCGTCCGAGGCCGTCAGTTCCGCCTGCTGCAAAAAGGAGTCCACCACCAGCCCGGACGACGCATCCTTTTGTGCGTTCATCTGTGCCCGCAACGGAACGCACACCGCGCCCATCAGCGCCAAACTCAAAGCAAGAAAGTTCCGGAGTCTTTTTTCCACACGCTTCGTGGCTGTCGAATACATGTTGCCTCCATCAAAATGCGGACAAAGTGTGTTTGGCGGATGTCGCCCTGTCAATCCCATGGGCGGCGAGGCCGAACAACAGTGACAGCGAAATCTGCGTGGTCGTACACAAGCGGTGAATGCCGTCCTTCATGATTCTATCGGCGCTTATAGATTTCAATGGCAGTGGCGTCGGTCGCCGACCTCGCACGAGGCCCGTAAGCACTAGCCCTTTTGACGGACCGCCAGGTAGCAAAGCGGTTACGAGCATTGCACACGCGGGTGCACGGATCGTCAAGATGAAAGATTTTGCGACAATCTCCTTCTCACTTGGCGTAACATCTCCATTACACTCAGGATCAGTGCTGCGAGCGTGAGGAGTCAGCAAGCCGGCCGGGCCCTTTTCTTAGAGAACCCGCGCCAGGGAACTTGCCCGTAAATTCCTGTTTCACCGGAACGTCATTTCCCTCTTCGAACTTTTCGTCTCCCGCTTCCACTCGGCGAACAGTGTTGCATAATTCTTCGTAATGTAATCCGGCGCCGTCACTCCCAACTTCTTCGCGGTAGCATCAATCCACCGTGGCGCGCCTTCGATCTCGCAGAAATTCCCGATGGGTGTTTCGTCCACCACTACCTGGCCCTTTCCATCCGTCCACTCCGCGCGAAATTTTTCATAGCGGAACGAAGGCGCATATCCCAGAGCACGCAAAATCGCCTCCATCTTCCTTCCGTCACCCACTGAGGTTTCCAGCTCCACGCGGCTGCTGTGGCGTCCAGTCTTTTTGCCAGCCTTGTGCGTGATTGTCCACTCCGAGCCATACTTTCGAATCCGCAGCAGTTCTTTGCGGCTGCGCAGAACTTCGCCCGGGAGGTCATAGAGAGTATTCATCTCGTGGGTCCGGCGCGTGACCATGCGAAATCCCGCTCCGCGCAGGTTGCGCGCCAGCGCCCGCACGTCCGCCACACGGAACTTGATCTCGATCTCTCTATTCATCGGACAAAAGTGGAATCGCCGGCGCGGCCATCAAACCCCCGCCGCCGGAAAGTCCGTCCCCACCATGCCCCGCAGCCTCGGTTCTCCAGACCACCGGCTCGACTGGGCCCAGCATAAAGGCCCACACTATAGCTCCGCCCCAACAGAGGGCGCCCGCGATGGCGAATGGCCAGAAGAAGTGTCCCGTGCGCTCGACCAGAAGTCCAGTCACAGCGGGGGCTGCCACGCCTGCCAGGTTCCCCGCAAAATTCTGGCACCCGCTCCACCGCCCAGCCGCGTGCGGACCGGCAAGAGTCTGGGTGATGGCCCAGAGGTTGGAGGCGCAAATGCCAAAGAAAATGCCCGCCAGCATCAGCATGGCGACCGACACCGGGCGAGAGACCACCACTGCCGCCACCAGGAAAATTCCCATGCCCAATTTTCCGGTCACCACAAAGCGTCTGCGGACGTGCGTGGGCGTGGCTCCGATCAGGATCCAGCGGTCGGAAAGTTTGCCGCAGGTAAGCGACGACAGCGCCGCCATCAGCATGGTCGCGCCGCCCACCTCGGCCATCTGATTCATCGAGAAGCCGCGCTCCCGCACCAGGTAGAACGGCAACCACGTGAGCAGAAAATAATTGAAGTAATTCCCGGCAAACAATCCCAAAGCTGTGGCTACCCACGTGCGCCGGGAGACGATTTCCCGGATACTCGGACTCGGATGTTTGCCTTCGGCCGCGTGCTTCGGCATTGGCGGCATCCACAGCGACCACGGTCCCAGCCACAGCAGGCTGGCGAGCCCCAGCGTTACGAAAAATGGACGCCAGCCGAAGCGCCCCATCAGCGTTCCCCCGAACAGCATCCCAAAGCATGGTCCCAAGGCCAGACCCGCTGCCACCACCGCGTTCGCAATGCCGCGATGCCCTTCGTGGAAGTGATTGGAGAGGATTTTGGAATACGAGGGATAGGCGACCGATTCTCCCATGCCCAGCACGACGCGCAACACGATCAGCGCCACAAAGCCGTGCAGCATTCCCGTAACCGCCGTGGCCACCGACCAGATAAGAAATCCGGCGGCAAAAACCCACTTGACCTCGTAGTGGTCCACCAGCCAGCCTGCGGGAATCTGCAAACAGGCATACGTCCAGAAAAATGCGCTCAGCAAAAATCCTAATTGCCTGGCGGAGATTCCCAGTTCACCCTGCAGCAGCGGCGCCGCAATCGACAAGTTGCTACGATCAATGTAATTCAGAAAAACCGACAGCCCGATCAGCAGCAGCACCAAGCGCAGGCCAGGAGACATCGCGGAGCGCTTGCTGGAAGCCGAAGTAGCCATGGCAAGGGTTCCCCATGCTACAGCAACGCAGCATTCCCTGCATGTTTTTCTTTTCAGGAAGTAGTGCGGGATTGACCTTCTTGGCGACCTTTGCGGAGTTTCATGGCGACCTTTGTGGTAGAGGCTTCGGTCTCCCGCGGTAAAGAACAAGAGCCTTGAACCGCAAAGCACGCGAAGAAAGGCCGCTAAGGCCGCGAAGAAAAACGGCGAAAAAACATCCCACAATGACTTACGACCAATGACCAACGTCCACCGACTAATTAAACGTTGGCAGTTTCACCAGATCGTTCTCCGGAACTCCCTCCACCGGTTCCCCGGCCTTGCGCCACGCCGTCAATCCGCCGACGATCACGAACGTGCTGAATCCTTTTTCCCGCAGCATATGCGCCACCCGGGCGCTGGTCGCTTCGCGTGCTCAAGTGCAGTAGAGATAAATGTCTTTATCCTTGGAGAGGTTTTTCAATTCCTCCTCAAGGTTGTTGGGCTCGATGCGGATCGAGTTCTTGATGCGCGCCGCACCCGAGTCGTAGTAGCCGTGGCTGCGGACATCGACGATCTGAACCCGGTCGGCATCCTTAGACGCCAGGCGGGCGGCGAGTTCCTGCACCTGAACTCGCGGCACAATGCGATACATCTTGTGCTTACGGTATTGCACGATGCGATAAATCGCGTAGGCCACGAGCGCGGCGACGACCACGGTTTCCATGGCCATCCCGGCTGCGTGAAATCCGCGCAGGATGGCCGCCAGAAAATCGCGCGAAAGATATCCGATCACCAGGTAAGTGAGGGAGTACACCAGGGCCCCGGCCAAATCAAGGCGCAGAAACTGCCAGAAGCGCATCTTCATGCTGCCGGCCAGCGGAGCCGCCATCGTGTTCACGCCCGGGACGAACTTGGCAATCACGAGCGTAATTTTGCCGCGCTTGTAGAACGATTCCGCCGACCGCAGAATGCAGGTTTCCGGGTTAATCGACACCCGGCACAGAAATCCGAGAAGCGCCCAACCCATGTAGCGTCCCAGCCAGAACTCCACGGTATCGCCCAGCAACAACGCCGCCAGCGCGGCGAACAGCACATAGGGTCCCCATAGAGCGTGCCCTGCCACCGCCGCCCCGGCCGCGACCAGCGCAATCGCCGCCGGAAAGGGAAGCCCCAGCGCTTCGGCCAGCAACAAGCCAAAGGTCAAGGCATACCCGTGATTCCTCATGAGCAGAGTCAGATCCATAAGCAGTGTTGGATAAGTTAAATCAGGAAAGGGTTCAGTTTAACAAAGCCGGATGCCGTTCGAAGAACAGCATCCGGCTTAGTTACGGGGAGGCAAGTTCCAGGAGGTCTCTCCCCGTGCAGGGTGAGTAAAACAGGAGGCGGCGTCCACTCGGAGTCTCTCGGCACTAGGGCCGGCGCGTCTGTGAACCAGGCGCCCTTTTCGTAAAGCTTCGACTGAAGCCGCCACCCTTTAGTTGGAAGCTCCGTCCGCTGCGGACCAGGAATCCCAGCGACTTTCCTTTCGTAAGTGCCGGGAGGAGAACTGATGGATCGCTACTTCACTGCGGTCCATCGCATCTTGCTGCGTCTCGTTACCTTCCGCGATACGGCGGATAAATCTCCCAACTGAGCGCATTATGCACGGGAACAAGGAAAAAAGCTGTGGGCTCGGTCACACTATTGGGTGATAAAAATCTCACCGGCCTTTTTGTGACGTGATCACAAGGAGGAAGGAACAAAAATAAGGCCGGCTGAGGGTTTCTGACACTCAGCCGGCCTTGAACCGAAGCAGATCTACATCCAGCGCTGCCGGCTACTTCATGGAATCGTTGCCCATCCCACCCTTGAGCATCTTGACGCTCATGACGTGGATAGAATCTTTGTCGGTATAGACATGGGCGCTGAGCTGCACATGATGACCTTCGTGCCCCTTGAGTTCTTCCGGATTCATCACGTCCCAACTCTTGCCGTCCTTGTCGCTGATGAACACATATTTGTCACCCTCGGCCTTGACCGTACCCTTCAGGGTCATCAGGGGAGCCTTGGCGCTCATCTGATCGGCCTGGGTTTGTGAGCTGTTGCTTTCCTGCTGAGCGAAAGCCGTCAAGCTGAATGCGAAAGTTAGAGCCAGCAGGCAAATCATCACTTTTCTCATCGGGATATCTCCTTGAACTTCTATTGAAATGTTCGGCCAGATCCTTGCCGCTATTGTGTGTACGCGATCGACCGTTCAGACGGATTGGTGCGCTTTCCTATGTTTATCTTTTAGTGGGCGGAAGGGAGGACGGGGTTGCCGGAGAAAAATAAAGGCTTATCGCAGAGGCCGCCGAGAACCTCCGCGGAGATCGCCGGGAAGACTCTAGCCTACATGTTCTCTCTTTCAATTCTCACATCAGACTCTTCCTGATAGTCGTTCACCATCCGCGTGACTCCGTCTTTCAAGACATTGACGTGGAAGTTAATCAGAAGCCCCACCGGCGCATGCAGGAGCCGCATATGCGAGAGCAGTTGCGCGTGATCGACGGGATGCAAGGCTTCCTTGCTTTTGATTTCGACCACGACCCGACTCTCCACCACAAGGTCGGCGCGGAACCCGCAATCCAGCTTGACGCCGTGATAGACCAGCGGTACAGGCTTTTGGCGCTCAAACCGAAGCCCCACTTCGCCAAGTTCGTAACCGACACAGGCTTCATAAGCAGATTCCAGAAGTCCCGGCCCCAATGTCTTGTGAACCTTAATGCACGCGCCAATGATCTTGCCGGTAATCTGGTTGATTTGTAACGAAGGAGAGAAGCGTTGAAGCTGGCTGGCGTACGTCATTGGACAGGGTAGCCCGCATGCCTGCGGTGCAGTCAGTGACGGATATCACGAGAAATGATCCGTGAACTGTGCAAAAGTCTTCTCCGCGTCTCCGCGGCAGTTTTCCGTGGCCTCCGCGATAAGCTATTTTTCTCGTGCCACCACAAACTCCGGAGCCCACAGCAGCGCGCGTTTGATCTCGGAATCCTGGAAGCCGTCGAGGGCTTTCTGGGCCGACTCAGCATAACGGGCCGCGCGGGCGGTGGCTGCTTCCAGCGACCCGTAACGCTGCAGAATTTCCATGATCTGGGCGTGAGTCACGCCATTGAAAGCGCGGTCGCGCAGAATCTTCTCAATTTTCGCCTTCTCCTCCGCGGTGCAGCGTTCGAGCGCATGGATCACCGCCATGGTGACCTTGCCTTCACGCAGGTCGCTGGCCACCGGCTTGCCGAGAACATCCTCGGACGCGGTCAGGTCGAGGACGTCGTCCACAATCTGAAATGCCATGCCGAGGTCGTGGCCGTACTGGCCCAACGCCTGTTCCTGAGCGTCGGAGGCTCCGCCCAGAATCGCTCCCAGGCGCATGCAAACGGAAAACAGGCACGCCGTCTTGCGGTAGATCAGGTCGAAATGCTGGTCGAGGGTAATCAACTGGCCGAGCTTCTCCATCTGCAGCAGTTCGCCCTCCACCATCTGCTGCGTCAGCTCAATCAGAGTGTCGAGAATGCGGAAGTTCCGCTCCTGCACCGCAACCTTGAAGGCCTGCATGTAGAGCCAGTCGCCGGCCAGCACGCATTTTGAGTTGCCCCACTGGGTGTTGGCGGCGGGCCGGCCACGCCGAGTCTTGGCCTCATCGATGATGTCGTCGTGCACCAGCGTCGCGGTATGAATGATCTCGACCACTGCGCCCAAACGCACGGCCCCGCGTCCCCGGTAATCGAACAACTTGGACGAAAGAAAAAGCAGTGCGGGACGAATCCGCTTGCCCCCGCCTGCGCGCAGATACTCCCCGATCTCGGTGATGGCCTGCACACCCGAGACGGTGTCCTGCCCGAACTCGCCCTCCAGAGCCGCAAGGTCGTCGTGCAGCAGGTCGAAGATTTCTTTCCCGTTAATGAGAGGTGGTGCGCTCAATGTGATTTTCTCTGCGTTCTCCGCGGCCGTTCTCTGCGTTCCCCGCGCTAAAGGCCTTGATTTTCCTTCGCGAAGTCCCGGTAGTCACGAAAGGAAACCTCAAAAGAATTTCCTCCGTGTCTCCGTCTCTCCGTGGTGGATTTTCTTTTAATTCGTCCTGTAATTCGTAAACTGCAAATCGATTCCGAAATCGTGCCCGCGCAGCATGGCGATTACTTCCTGCAACGTGTCGCGGTCTTTGCTGCTGATGCGCACCAGATCTGCCTGAATCGACGCCTGTGCCTTCTTCTTCGAATCTTTCACCAGCTTCACGATTTCTCGGGCTTTTTCGATCGCGATGCCCTGCTGCATGGTGACTTTGCGCTTGGCCGTGCCGCCCGCTGCAGATTCCACCGCGCCGTAGGTCAGTCCCTTCAGCGAAACGCCGCGCTTGACCAGCTTTTGCTGCAGGATGTCGTTCACCGCTTTCAGCTTGTACTCGTCGGCGGAGTGCAGCACGATCGCGTCTTTTTCCAGCTCGATATTCGACTTTGAATCCTTCAAGTCGAAGCGCTGGTGGATCTCCTTCAACGCCTGCTGGATGGCGTTTTTTACTTCCTCGAGGTCGATCTTGCTCACGATGTCAAAAGTGTTGTCGGGCATCGAATTTCAATTCTTTCTGAAATAATGGAATCTGACTCTTGAGGTTATCAGAAGAATCGCCCGGAAGGCAGGGTTACACCGCCGAAACTTTGCTTTCAGCCGTTTCAACCAATTTGAAAAAATTGTAGAAATTGCGGGCCGTCTGGCGGCCAACTTCTTCTGCGGCAAGCCCGCGCAATTCGCCCAGTTTTCGCGCCGTTTCGATTACGAACGCGGGCTCGTTGCGCTTGCCGCGATGCGGCACCGGCGCCAGATAGGGGCAGTCGGTTTCGATCAACATGCGCTCCAGCGGAACTTCGAGGGCGGCATCGCGAATCTGTTGTGCCTTGGGAAAAGTCACGTTGCCGGAGAACGAAATCATGAACCCCATATCGAGCGCGCGTTTGGCTTGCGCCCAGTTTCCCGTGAAACAGTGCAGAATCCCGCCCAGTCCTTTCGCAGACCAGTGCTCGTTCATCAGTCCCAGGCAATCTTCCCACGCGTTGTCGCTGCCATCCGACGGGCGGCAGTGGATCACGATGGGCAACTTTGCCGCCGCTGCCAACTCCATCTGCCGCGTAAAGACTGTTTTTTGCACGTCGCGAGGCGAGTGATCGTAGTGATAATCCAATCCAATCTCGCCCCATGCAATCACCTTTGGATGCCTTGCCAGACGTGCCATGTTCTCGTACGCGGCGTCGTCCGCCAAGCCCGCTTCATGAGGATGAATGCCGAGCGTCGCGTACATGAAGTCGTATTTCTCGGCCAGCGCAATACCGCACCCGACATCAGCAGGCCCGTCGCCATTGCCAATGGCGACGATGGTCTGCACGCCTGCGTCGCGAGCCCGAGCAATCACCTGCTCGCGATCGGAGTCGAACTGCGAGCCATCAAGATGTGCGTGAGAATCGATGAACATGGCTGTCAGTTACTACGCATACGAAGAAAATCTCATGCGGATTCATTTGCGTTTCGCAGCCCAAGTGCCACGCGCCATTGCCGGCAATGCGACGGTTCCCTGCAGGGTATTCTTGTCTATCCGGTCACCTTCATAGACTACGTCCGCACGCTTGTCAGTTCCGTTCCCAATAACCCGCAGCTCCCCTTTGATTGTAAATGTGACTTTGGATCCGTTAGTCGTGCCTTTGACAGTGTAGGGGCCTTCGATTGCACCATCGCTGAGTTGGTATTGCGCAGTTCCGGTAATCGTCGCTCCAGTCTGTTTCAGGTCCAGATCGTACTGCTGCACGCCCATGATCCTTTTCGAGTGAAGATGCCAATGGCCTGTAAGATCAGGCTGCCCCTGCTGCGCCAACAACGTGAAGCTAGACAGGACAGCAGCTAGCAAAATGGAGGTTCGCGTGAACCTCATACCTCACCTCGTCTTGATTGAAACACCCTACTTCAGCCTCGCCCCCACCGGCACATCCTCCAAAAACCCCGCCAGCACCGGCTTTCCGCCTTCGAGCGATGCCGCCACGATCATGCCGTTCGATTCCAGCCCGCGCATTTTCCTCGGCGCGAGGTTGGCCACGATCACCACTTTTCGCCCAATCAAAGTTTCGGGCGCATACGCTTCTGCGATCCCGGCCAGCACCTGCCGCACCTCAGTCCCAATATCAACTTCAAGCCGCAAAAGTTTGTCCGCCTTGGGCACACGCTCCGCAACTTTCACAACCCCGACCCGCAACTCGATCTTGGCGAAGTCGTCGATGGAAATCTTTTCGCTCGCCGCGGGAACGGCCGCAGGCGTTGCGGTTGCCGCCGCCGCTACCGCTGCAGTCGCCGGTGCCGCAGTCGCAGTCGCCGCAGCCTCGGCCGCCGGCGCAACTCTCTGCTCTTCTTCCATCTTCTGCATCCTTTCAATCGCGCTCTTGTCGGCCCGCGGAAACACGGGCTGAATCTCGCCCAGCTTCGTGCCTAGCGGCAGCTGTCCCCAGGCCAGTTCGCTCAGAGCCAGCTTCTTGATATCTCCCAGTCCCAGCTGCGCCCAAATCTTCGCGGTCGCATCCGGCATCACTGGATGCGCCAGCGCCGTCGCAATCCGCAACGCCTCGGCTGCGGTATAGAGCACCGTCGCCAACCGCGACCGGCTCTCTTCGTCTTGTTTCTCGCCCAACGCCCAAGGCTCGTTTTCGACGATGTACTTGTCCACCGCCGCGACCAGCGCCCAGGCCGCTTCGAGGGCGCGTGAAAATTGGAATTGGTCGAAGAGCGCGCCAAATTCGCGGATCGTCTTCCGCGCCACTTCGGCGATGGCATCGTCCGCCGCTGTTTTCGACGCGCCATGCGATGGATACGGCACTTCGCCCTTAAAGTAGCGGTTGATCATGGTCAGCGTGCGGCTGGCCAGATTTCCCAATCCGTTTGCGAGATCGGAGTTGTAGCGCTGCACCAGCGCGTCGAAGGAAAACGATCCGTCCTGTCCGAACACGACTTCGCGCAGCAGGAAATAACGCAAAGCATCGGCGCCCAGCACGTCGAGAATCGTTTCCGTCCGGACGATGTTGCCGCGCGATTTCGACATCTTGCTCTCTTCAAACAGCAGCCAGCCATGCGCCACAATCGCTTTGGGCATGGGCAGTCCCGCCGCCATCAAAAACGCCGGCCAGTAGACACAATGGAAGCGAACGATTTCTTTTCCGATCATCTGCACATCGGCCGGCCAGAATTTCTTGAACGCTTCCTGCGCTCCGGCATGCGAAGAGCCGTAGCCGATCGCGGTGATGTAGTTCGCCAGCGCATCGAGCCAAACATAAATCACGTGCTTAGGATCGTCGGGCACAGGGATGCCCCAGGAAAACGTTGAGCGGCTGATGGAGAGATCGCGCAGCCCCGAGCGCACAAACGAAATCACCTCGTTACGCCGCGTCTCGGGACGAATGAATTCCGGATTTCCATAAAGTTCCAGCAACTTATCCTGAAATGCCGAGAGCTTGAAAAAGTAATTTTCCTCATGGACGGTTTCGGTGATGCGTCCGCAAGTGGGGCAGGGATCGCCCGGCTGCGCGCCGTCGACGTAAAGTTCATCCGACACGCAATACTGCCCCGTGTAAGTGCCTTTGTAGATGAATCCGTTATCGCGCAGCTGCCGAAATAGCTGCTGGACGCGCTTCTTGTGACGATCTTCCGTGGTGCGGATGAAATCATCGTTCGAGATGCCCATCCGCTTCCACAACTGGCGGAACTCCGCCGAAATGGCGTCGGCGTACTGTTGCGGAGTTTTTCCCGCCGCCTGCGCCGCCCGCTCGATCTTCTGCCCGTGCTCGTCGGTGCCGGTAAGGAAAAAAGTCTCCGCACCCAGCAAGCGTTGCCGCCGCGCAATGGTGTCGCACGCAATGGTCGTGTAAGCGTGCCCGATGTGCGGGCGCGCGTTCACGTAATAAATCGGCGTAGTAATGTAGAACTTCTTACTCATGCACTCTCTCGATCCGCATACTCGATGATTGTCATTCCGAACCGGGCGCAAAGCCCGGTGAGGAACCTGCTTCTTCTCTCCCAGAATGCAAAAAAGCCTCAACCGCGGCTCCCATCACGGTCTTCAGCGGCACATGATGTTCCGCCGCGATGCGCCGGCAATCCTCATATTCCGGAGCGTAATTCGTGACCGTCCCGTTCATGCTGGCGATCTTAATTCTGACCTCTCCCCAGGATGTACGCACATTCTCCCATCGCCGCGCCAACGTCTGCCGCACTTCGTCGCGCCGCCGCACGCCCAGCGTGGTGGTTTCGGTGAAGATGAGTTGCGTCAACTTGCTCGCGTCCTCCGGTTTGCACAACACCGTAAGCAGCGTTCCCGGACGGTTCTTCTTCATCTGCACCGGCATCCCGAAAACATCCAGCGCGCCTTCCTCCAACAGACGATCCATCACGTAACCAAACACCTGCGGATTCAGGTCGTCGAGATTCGCTTCCAGCACGGTAATCGTCTCGGACGCAGTCTTGCCGGCCAAAGAATTCGAGGTGGCCTCCCCAACCGTCAACCGCACCACATTCGCATGGCCGGGGAAATCCCGCGATCCCGCGCCGTATCCTGACTTCTCAATCTTCATTTCCGGAAACGCCGCGAAGCGCGAAGCCAGCGTCTTCACGATCGCCGCACCTGTAGGCGTAACCAGTTCCGCCTCCAATCCGGACGAATACACCGGCGCTCCCGTCAGCAATTCAACCGTCGCCGGAGCGGGTACCGGAAGCGTACCGTGCGCGCACTTCACCGTTCCGCCACCGACGTTCAAGCGGGAACAAATAATTTCATCGACCCCGAGGGCCTCCACTCCGACGGCGGCGCAAACGATATCGACCATGGCGTCAACCGCGCCGACTTCGTGGAAGTGCACGTCGTCCACGGAGGTGTTGTGAATCTTCGCCTCCGCCGAGCCCAGAGCCTCGAAGATGGTAATCGTCGTCTTCTTTGCGGTCTCCGAAATCGCCGCAGCGTAAATGATCTGACGAATGTCTCTCAAACCGCGCCCATGCAAGTGTGGAGCGGGCGCCCCCGCCCGCGAAATCTCACCAGGAAAAGAATGCGTATGCCCGAGATGCTCATGCTCGTAAGGCTGCGGCGTAGCGCCGCCGTCTCGCTGGCTGGCCGGCGGGACGCCGGCGCTACGCGGCAAATCCTTTTCCCCATCCACCCAAACGTCGACTTTAGTCGCGGAAATCCCTCCGCGCAGCACGCGCGAAATCTCCAGTCGCGCCCCCAACCCGAGCGCGGCAACCGTGTCCTCCAGCAGTCGTGCCGGAACTCCGGCATCGACCAGCGCGCCCAGAAACATGTCGCCGCTCATGCCAGAAAAACACTCGAGATAAGCAATCCGCATAGAAAAAATCGCCGTTGGTCGTTAGTCCCTGGTCGTTGGCCAAAAACCTAACTGTCAGCAGCGCAAATGCTCGGCGAACGACCAACGACTAACGACTAACGACGTTTTTTCATCATAGGGAAGCGTGCACCTTGCGTCAAACCAGCATTCCCGCGCACTCTGTTAAAATCACTGTCTCCTTAAACCCTTAGAGGGAAGTCCTTGTATCGTTATCTCGAACACTGTCTTGCCCAACGCATCGCGGAGTTTCTGCGGGGCCGCTACCCGGGCGCAACTCTGCCCAACGTGGTCATTGAACAGCCACCGAAGGTCGAACTCGGCGATTTTGCGATTCCCCTGTTTCCTTTTGCCAAGCCACTGCGCACCGCGCCGCTGAAGGTTGCGGAAGCCATCCGCGCAGAGATCGGCGCCATCGAAGGCATTGCCGAAATGCAGGTCGCGCCTCCAGGCTACCTGAACGTCAAAGTCGATCGCGCGTGGATGGCCGCCGCCCTAGCCGCCGGGCAAAAGGCTCCGACGGAAATTCCTCCAGGAAAGATTCTCGTCGAGCACACCAGCATCAATCCCAACAAGGCCGCTCACATCGGACACCTGCGCAACGCCATTCTCGGCGACACTTTTGTCCGCCTCCTGCGTTATGCGGGAAGGGAAGTCAACATCCAGAACTACATCGACAACACCGGCGTGCAGGTTGCCGATGTGGTTGTCGGCTTCACGCATATTGAGAAGAAATCTCCCGCGGAAATCGAAGCGCTGACCAAGCAGCCGCGCTTCGATTACTACTGCTGGGACCTCTACGCCAGCGTCTCGCAGTGGTATGCGCAGGACAAAAACAATCTGCAGGCGCGACGCGAGACGCTCCACGCGATCGAAGATGCCAAAAGCGAAATTGCCGCCATTGCCGAGCTGATCTCGACCGCGGTCCTGCGCCGCCATCTCGAAACCATGGATCGTCTCGACATCGAATACGACTTTCTGCCACGTGAGAGCGAGATTCTGCACCTCCATTTTTGGGACGCGGCCTTTACCAAACTGAAAGAAGCGGGCGTGCTCACCTTCGAGAATGAAGGCAAGAACAAAGGCTGCTGGGTGATGCGCCGCGCCGGAACAACGTCAAAAGCCTCAACCACAGAGGACACGGAGGACACAGGGGACACAGAGGAAACAAAAGGAATTTCCGAAGAAGATCAGAAAGTAATCGTCCGCTCCAACGGCACCGTCGGCTACGTCGGCAAAGACATCGCCTACCACATGTGGAAGTTCGGCCTGCTTGGCCGCGACTTCAACTATCGCAAGTTTTATCGCTATCCCAATCACCACGAATGCTGGATCTCTGCCATGGAAGGCGAGAAGGATCATCCCCACTTCGGCGACGTCGCCGAAATCTATAACGTAATCGACGCCCGACAGTCCGAAGCGCAAAGCACGGTCATCGAGGCCCTGCGCGGGCTCGGCCACAACGAGGCCGCCGACCATTACACGCATTTTTCCTACGAGATGGTCGCGCTCACGCCGCGCTGCGCCGCCGAACTCGGCTACACGCTCAGCGAAGAGGACAAGACTCGTTCCTATATTGAGGTATCGGGCCGCAAGGGTTTCGGCGTCAAGGCCGACGACCTGCTCGACCGGCTCATCGCGTCGGCCAAGAAGGAAGTCGATTCACGCCATCCGCAGCTCAGCGACACCGAGCGCGTGTCCATCGCCACGCAAATCGCCATTGGCGCGCTGCGCTACTTCATGCTGAAATTCACCAAGCAATCCGTGATCGCCTTCGACTTCAAGGAGGCGCTCAGCTTCGAAGGCGAGACCGGCCCGTATGCGCAATACGCGGTTGTCCGTGCCGCCAGCATTTTCAAGAAAGCCGAAATCGATCCCGACGCATTTAGCCGGGATATTGCCGCCAGAATTCCCCCATCCGATCTGGCGCAGTTCTTGACCGGCGGCGACGCCGCCGGCGAAATATGGGAACTCTGGCTGGCCGCGGCGAAAACTTCTTACATCGTGGACCAATGCATCACGACCACCGAGCCTGCCTATCTTGCCAAGCACGTTTTCCAACTCGCGCAGCTATTCAACACTTTCTATCATCGCCATCCCATCCTGAGCGAGCCCGATGAAAAGAGAAAGCAATTCCTGCTGGCGACGGTCGCGGTCGTTCGCCGCGAACTGATTCGCACGCTTGCGGTGTTGGGAATCACTGTGCCTCCTGTCATGTAGCGTATGGCGTGGCAATCTGTGAACTGAGCGCCGGTCCGCGATTTCTCCCAGACCTCGCCAAACTCACCAATGCCCGGCATACACGCTGGCCAAATCGCCGCCGTTTGCGGTTGTGAATCAAACTCGGCAGCATGGAACCGTCCCTGAAGCCCCAATAATCAACCATCTGCCGGTTAAACCTGCTAATGTGAGTTTTTTCCAAAGCACCCCCTGCATTTCTGGAGGATGAATATGCGTTTGCTCTGCGATTGGCGCTGTTCGGCGACGTTTGCTTCTTTGCTGTTGTTGATGTTGTCCGCGACGGTTTGCGCGCAAAATCCGCCGGCGGGTCAGGCGCAGGATTCCAAGCCAATCACACAGCAAACTCCGGAGCAGAATCAGGCCGCGCCGCAGCCTGCGCATCGTCGCCGCATCGCTCTTGCCCTGAGCGGCGGAGGCGCACGCGGTCTGGCGCACGTCGGCGTCCTGCAGTGGATGGAAGAAAATCACATCCCGGTGGATTCCATCGCCGGAACCAGCATGGGCGGTTTGGTCGGCGCCTTATACGCAACCGGGCGCTCGCCGGCTGAGATGCGCCAGTTTGTCGAGACCATTCATTGGGATGACGCCATGGCCGCCGAACCGAGCTTCGACCAGATCTCGTTTCGTAGAAAAGAAGATCGCCGCATGGACCAGGTTCCAGCCCAACTCGGTCTCAAGAAAGGATTGAGCGGCCCGCTCGGATTTACCGCAGGCAATGGCGTCGGCCTGTTGCTCGACCGCATCGCATTCCCGTATTCCACGGTCGCCACTTTTGACGACCTGCCGATTCCGTTTCGTTGCGTTGCCACCGACATGCTCAGCGGAGATGAAGTCATTCTCCAATCTGGTTCACTCGCCCAATCTCTGCGCGCGACGATGGCGATTCCAGGCCTCTTCACTCCGGTGGAAATGAACAATACGGTGCTGGCCGATGGCGGCCTCGTGGATAACATTCCCACCGACGTTGCCCGCCAGATGAATGCCGATGTCGTCATCGCAGTGAATATCGGCACGCCCTTGGCCGACCGTAAGAATCTGGCAACTCTGGGCGCATTTCTTACCCAGGCGGTGAACATCATGACATTGGGAAATGATGTTCGCGCTCTGCGCCTCGCCGATCTTCAGATCACGCCCAATCTGGCCGGCATCACGCTGCTCGACTTTCAGCGCGCGCAAGAGATCATCCGACTGGGATACGAAGGTGCAGCGGCCAAGGCGGCCGAGCTTCGCAAATACTCTGTGTCGGACGAGGAGTGGCGGGACTATCTGGCGCAGCGCGAGGCCAGGAAAAGAATGCCCGAAAAATCTGCCGACCGTCTTCAGGTATCGGGTGTGAGTGGAGACGAACAGGAGCATCTGGAACGCCGCTTGGAGCCGGTGCTTCATCGGCCTCTTGATCTCAAAGCGCTGGATACGCGCCTGACTCGCATCACCGGCGATGGCCAGTTCGAGAGCCTGGGCTACGAAGGCTTCGTGCAGGATGGCGTTCCGGGATTGCGCATTCTGGCTCACCAGAAAAACTACGCCCCACCTTTTATTGATCCGGCGGTCAACGTGAGCGGTTCGGGCACGGCCGCTTTCGATTTTTCCGCCGGCGCTCGCGTCACCTTCATGGACGTCGATCACCATGGCGGGGAGTGGCGCAATGACATCCTGCTCGGCTCCAGCAATCTTGCCGGCAGCGAGTTTTACCAGCCTCTGGGCGACACGCACTTCTTCGTCGCGCCCTATGCGTTCTTATCGAAATTTCCGCGCAACGAGTTCAGTGCCGAGACGCGCGTCGCAGTTTTCGGCGACGAGCGTGCCGGCGGCGGCTTCGACTTCGGCTACAACACTGGGCGTCGCAGCGAACTGCGTTGGGGATATGAAATCTTCAGCGGAAAACTCGCTCCGCTGATCGGCAGCGCCGGATTGTCCTCCGTCCGCGGCAGCACGGGTGAGTTCCGCGCGCGCTATGTTTGGGATGGCCAGGATAGTCCCTCGGTTCCGAGCCATGGCAGCCACATCGTGGCCAGTCTTTCCCGCGTGCTGCAGAGTCCGGGCCTGGCGCACTCCATCGACCAACTCGATGTTCAAACTTCCACCTTCATTCC
Organism: uncultured Acidobacteriaceae bacterium; assembly: GCA_963715875.1. GTDB lineage: Bacteria > Acidobacteriota > Terriglobia > Terriglobales > Acidobacteriaceae > Sulfotelmatobacter. The sequence goes on from OY970281.1 coordinate 1,925,354, forward strand.
GACGGGGCCGAAGACTTCTCTATTTTTTCTGGCCTCGGGTGGAACCACCTTCCACGGCACTGCGGGCCCGTTCCAGATTTTTAACCTCGGCGGAGCGTTCCGCCTCGGGGCTTACCTGCCCTACGAATTTGTGGGGAACCACTATGCGTACTCCGCTCTTGGATTCCGCCGCGAACTCTATCACCTGCCGCCGCTGGTCGGCGGCAAGATCTACTGGGGCGGATGGTACGAAGCCGGCACTGCATTCAATGATCCCAACACCGTGGTGGTGCGCGGCAGTGCGAATGTCGGCATCATCGCGGAAACCATTGTGGGGCCGGTGGGGCTGGCTCCGAGCATCAGTCCTACGGGAGAATTCCGGGTGAACTTCTTCATCGGACGGCTGTTCTGAAACGTTTTCCAGAGTGATTTTGTGTGGCAAACTGTGTCTAGTCGTTGGCCGTTGGAGGAAGCTCGACTGTCGTGCGGTATTGTCCGGCGAACGACTAGCGACCAACGACGGTTTTCTTTGAGGTCACGTTCCATGTGCAGGAATATCAAAACTCTTTTCAACTTCGAACCGCCCGTGAATGCCGATGAGATTCGGGCGGCTTCGGTGCAGTTCGTAAGAAAAATCAGCGGCTTCAACAAGCCGTCGAAAGCCAACGAGGCTGCTTTTCTGGCTGCGATTGATGAGATCGCTGCAGTTTCGGCCCGGCTGCTTCATTCTCTCGCGACCGATGCGCCCCCCAAGAACCGCGAGGAAGAGGCGGCCAAGGCGAAGGCACGCGCTGCCGAGCGATTCGGCGCCGCGTAATTTGTTTCGTGTCTTCCAATAACTTTAAGCTACAGTGACATTCCTTTAGTCCAACGACTAAAGAATTCGTTACGGATAGCAACTAATCCTCGCGGTCATGCAACGCGCGCGCATGCGCGGCCATCTAAGCAATTAGACAAATCGCTTCGTCGAAACGGGGTTCAACCTAATGCCAAACAAAACAATTTCACGTGTTGTACTTGCGGCTCTATTGCTGGCGACGAGCCTGGCTTTCGCCGCTCCCAAGACCGCTAAGGCGACTTCCGCGCAAACTGCGCAGGATCTTCCGCCGTTTCCCGGAACGCTGGTGAATGCGACCTATGTGTACGTCACCAGTTACGACGGCGACCAGTTCAATCCCAATCTGCTGCCCGACGATCGCAAGGCGATTGGCGTGGTGCAGGACGCGATGCAGAAGTGGGGAAAATTCATTCTCGTGTATGAGCCCTCCAAGGCGGATATTGTGCTGATGGTGACGAGCCGTCCCACAGAAGACGTTCTCGCTGTGTACGACGCGCACGGCTGGCCTGAGCATAGTGAGTACCTGTGGCGCATGATGGCGCGCAGCGGACTGCAGAAAGGCGAAGCGCCGCTGGTTGCAAATCTGGAAAAGGCCTTCGACCAGGCCACAAGCAAGTAGATCACGGGGCCACGGATTTACACGGATTCTCACGAATAGATTCTTTGAGTTATTTCTGATTCGTAAAATTCCGCGAAAAATCCGTGGCCGAGTTGTTTGTGTCGGGCGGGCTAGCTCTTCCTGCCGGCGATTGTTAATCCGGCACCGACAACTACCAGCACGATACTAACGACGGGCGGGACTTTCTGATCATCGTGCGTCGTGATGCCCACGTGAGCGTCGCCCACGCTGACGCCGTGATGTTCAGAATGTGGAAAGGGTACGAAAAAGGAAAGAATCCCCAGCAGCAGCACTACAACTCCAACCAACATTAAAGCCTTCATTCGATTTTGGCCTCCATCCCTTGGATTGCAGCGGTTGCGCCCGAAAACGACTTCGGGGCAATTAGGATGCCGAGATGGAGGCAAGGGCTGTCAACATAATCAAAATAAGGGGCTGAACTCGCATCCACGGAGTTCAGCCCGATGCCGCTTTTCTACCCCGCGAAGCTCTTCACGAACTCCACCAGGCTGCGCAGCGCGATCCCCGAAGGACCTTTGGCGATCCAGGGTTTCTGATCTTCCATCCACGCCGTGCCTGCGATATCGAGATGGATCCACGGCGTGTCTTCGGCGAATTCCTTCAGGAACATGGCCGCGGTAACAGCCCCGCCCCAGCGCCCGCCCGAGTTAACGATATCCGCGATGGTTGACTTGATGCTGTCTTTGTATTCGTCGTCGAGCGGCAGCCGCCACATTTTCTCTCCCGCTTCGTGGTTCGCTTTATGGAAGCGCTCGTACATGGCGTCATCGTTGGCGAAGATGCCGGCGTTCTGGAAGCCCAGCGCCACCACGACCGCGCCCGTCAGCGTGGCCGCATCCACCAGATGAGTGGCCCCGAGTTGCTTCGCGTAGAAGAGTCCGTCGGCTAGCACCAGGCGGCCTTCGGCGTCGGTGTTGATGATCTCAATCGACTTCCCGGACATCGCAATCTGCACGTCGCCCGGCTTCTGCGCTTTTCCAGAGGGCATATTCTCGGTCGCGCAGACGATGCCGATGACTTTCACTTTCGGCTTGAGCAGCGCGATGGCGCGCATGACGCCGATCATGGTGGCGCCGCCAGCCATGTCGTATTTCATTTTTTCCATGCCGTCGGCGGGTTTGATCGAAATGCCGCCGGTATCGAAAGTAATTCCTTTACCCACCAGGCCTAAGACCGGTTTCGCGGGCGCGCCGGCGGGTTCGTAGGTCATCACGATCAGAGCGGGCGGTTCGTCGGAGCCCTGGGCGACGCTCCAGAACGCACCCATTTTCAATTCCTTGATTTTGTCGGCGCCGTAAACTTCGCATTTCAGCCCGACTTCCTCAGACATTTTCTTGGCGCGGTCGCCGAGAATAGTCGGCGTCATGCGGTTGGAAGGCTCATTCACCAGATCACGCGCAAAGTTCTGCGAGTCACCGATGACCTGTGCTTCGTTTGCGGCCTTTTCCAGCGCGGAGTGGTCGCTGTTGCCGCTGGCCACGATCGTCAGCGAATCAATCTTCTGATCTTTGCGGTCGCTGCGGTAATAGTCGGGATCGAAGTTGCCGACCAGCGCACCCTCCACAATGGCGCGCACTGCTTCTTCGGCGGGAATGCTGGGCGGCACGATGAAGGCAAAGCTGCGCAGGCCGCGCGCTTTGAGCGTGCGGACGGCGGTTCCGGCCACACGGCGCAGATCGTAGCTGGAAAACTTCTTCGCTGCGCCGCCGCTGACCAGCAGCAGGCGCTTGGCTTTCAGTCCGGCTGGCTTGTGCAGCAAGTTCACTTCGAGAGGCTTGCCGGTGACTTCGCCGCTGGCCAGCAGGTCGACGGCAACCGACTGCACCGCGCCGTCGCCGGTCGCGACCTTCAGTTGCGGCTTGGCGTCTTTGTTCTTATCTTGCGCCGGATCGCTTTGATCGAGCACGACAGCTACCAGTGATTCGGTTTCCAGTTGAGTGGGCGTAGAGAGAGAAATTGTAGTTTTCATGATGTCTTTAAGGAGATTTCCGTAACATCCAGTATCGTCGGCAAGCGGGGGCAAGCGCAAGGGCAGGGGGACATTTCAACCTGCTAAACTCTCTCGCATGTCGATCTTCCTCCTTGTGCACGGAGCATGGCAGTCAACGGGCACCTGGGACCTGTTGGCCCCGCTGCTGGAAAAGCAAGGCCATAAGGTGATCACGCCTGCCCTCAGCGGGCTTGGCACGGACTGTAGCCATCTGTCTGCCGACATTACGCTCCAGCAACACATCAAGGACGTTTCCCTGGAGTTGTCCAAAACGACGGATCCAGCGATTCTGGTGGGCCACAGTTACGCCGGCATGATCATCAGCGGCGTGGCTGAGATGAACCCGGCTCACATACGGCGGCTGGTTTTTCTTGATGCCTTCATTCCGGAGGATGGACAATGCGCTCTGGATTTGCTTCCGCCGGAGATTGGAGCCTATTTTCACAAGATCGCGCGAGAGCAAGGAGCGGGCTGGCGTTTGCCCGGCGGAGAGGGCCAGCTTGATCTGTGGGGATTGAAGCCCGGCGAGGCGCGCGATTTCGTGCGCGCGAGGCTGTGCGATTTCAGTCTCCGTTGTTTTGCAGAACCGATTCAACTGCCGGCCAACCGCAAGTCGAGCCTTCCCGCCACCTTCGTTAGCTGCGTAGCGGAAGGATATCCAGCGAGGCTGTTCTTCGCGCCTTTTGCCGAAAAGGCTCGCGCTTCCGGCTGGAAGGTTACCGCAGTGGAAACTGGCCACGACTGTCATGTCGAGCGTCCGGGCGAGGTCGCGAGCATCCTGCTAGCTGCAGCGCACGAGTGATCAGGCCGGCAATTTAGTTCTCAGGCTGGACCCATCCACTGCGACGAGGGCCAGCTTCTGGTCGCCCTGCCGGCCTATCTATCTTTGATGCGAGACACTCATCGGCGACGAGGAGACCAGGTATTTGCCTTCGTCGGCATTCACCTCTTCGAGATCAAGTGCGGCGCTTGAGCCGTGCCCAGAGCCCCCCTGCTCGATAATCCGGGCGCGAAAGTAATAGGTTTTTCCAGCCTCCGCCGTGAAGCCAAAGACTGCCGCTTCATCGGAGAGTCGCTTCCAATACGATTGCCAGTTCACGCACAGGTGATGCTCTCCGGGCGCTACAGAGAAAGCCAGATAGGAATCGCCCTTATCGGCGCCCATCCATGCGCCATCGAGACCGACGCGGGGAGTGGGATGAAGGATTTCACCGACAACTTTATCGAAGACCTCAATCACATAGACTTGGCCCTTGCCAGGTTCGGGTTGCGAAGTCGTATGTTCAGCGGCTGGCTCATTGTCGAAGTGAGCGTTTGCGGGGCCGCAGGCAGATCCTGCAGGTTGACCTTGTGCCATCGCTGGGATGCAGGTCAAAGCGGCGAAGAGAATTACGACGAGAGCGCATTTCATGGCATTCCTCCGACTGGCAACCCGCACCATGCAAGGGGACTCGGAGGATTGGATTGCCACTCATGAAGCAGATCCAGCCAGTAAACAGCATATCCCGACGCAGCTGCCTTGAAGGTAGAAAATTGTAGAGTTTTGCAAAAGTGGGTGAGGCAATTCGGTCCGTTGCGGAACCTGGTGCTGCGAGTTGGCGTATTCTTATTCTGTCGGCGTGCTTCGGATGACGGCGTTCGACCGTGTGGAGTATGATTTTGTGCCACGCTGAAAGTCGAGGTTGTTTTCATGAGAATCCGGTGGGTGGTCCTGTTTTTTCCGTTAGTTTCGGTGATCGTGCTGTCTCTGGCAGTAATGCATCATGCCGCGCATGCCGCCGCACCGCAGGCGGCAACGGCCGTTGCCGCGGTTCAAGCCGCTGGCTCCGTCGCTTCCAAACCAGGCGCGCTATCGATTCCAGACACTACTTCGGCCATCAATTCCGACAAGCCCATGTCGGAGCGCGTGGTGCACTACGAAATCGACGCGCACTATGACGCCGCCAAACGCATCGTCAATGCCACCGAGGTGCTCACCTATCACAATCTGACGGGGCAGGCGCTGGATCACTTTCCGTTCCATCTGTATCAGAACGCATTTCAGCCCAACGCCACGTGGATACGCGAGTCCAAAGTCGCCGGCAGCCGCGATACTGGATACGACAAATGGGATCCCAAGGCTTTCGGGTCGGAGGAGATCAAGAGTATCGAAGTCGCGGGCCAGGGCGATCTCACGTCGCAGATGCACTACATCGCTCCCGACGATGGCAACAAAGACGACAAGACCGTAACCGATGTGCGCCTGACGAAGCCGATTGCTCCGGGCGAATATGTGCAGTTCAAAATCGCATTCCAAACCAAATTTCCCGAGACGCAGGAGCGTTCGGGATGGAAACGCGATTTCGTGCTGGGCGGGCAGTGGTTTCCGAAAGTTGGAGTGTGGTGGCACGGCTCATGGAATTGCCATCAGTATCACGCCTTCACCGAATTCTTCGCCGATTTCGGCGTCTATGACGTGAAATTGACCGTGCCGCAGTTTGAAGTAGTCGGGGCCAGCGGAGTGAAGGTCAGCGAGGTGAGTAATCCCGACAGCACCAAGACGGTCGCCTACCACGGCGATGATATTCACGATTTCGCCTGGACGGCCAGCCCGCGCTACAAAGTCAAAGACGACGGCGTGTTTCAAGGACAAATGGGGCCGGTGCACATGATTGTCATGATGCAGCCCGCGCGCTGGGATCAGGTGGAGCGGCACGAAAGAATCCTGAAGCAGTCGCTCGAGCACTTTGAAAAGTGGTATGGGCCGTATCCCTATAAAACCATCACGCTGGTCGATCCCGAGCCCGGCTCGGCGGCTGAAGGCATGGAGTATCCCACCTTCATTACCGGTGGCAGCAGTTGGCTCATGCCGGATGGTGCGTACCTTCCGGAATTAGTGGTGGAGCATGAATTCGGGCACCAATACTGGTACGGCATGGTTGCAACCAACGAATTTGAAGATGCCTGGATGGACGAGGGCATTAACAGCTATACCGAAGTGAAAGTACTGGATGACATTTTAGGGAAGAACACCTCTGTCCTGAATATAGCCGGAGCAACGCTTGGCGAGCGCGAGCAGCAACGGTTGAGTTACATAACAACCGCCGATGTCGATCCCATGGCGCAAAAGGCCTACGACTATTACAGCAACGGATCCTACGGCGGAATCACCTATGGCAAGACCGCCAGCGTGCTGCTGACCCTGGAAAGCATCATTGGCCAAGACACCATGGCGAAGGCCATGCATGTGTATTTCATGAAGTACCGCTTCACCCATCCCACCAAAGAAGATTTTCTCAAGACGATTGAAGAGGTTTCTGGCCGCGATTTGCGCTGGTATTTCAATCAGGCCGTTTATGGTTCGCCGGTGATGGACTACAAGATTCTGAATATCGTCTCTTACCCGGTGAATTGGTATGAAGACAAAGGCAGCTTTCAGAAGGACGACAAGAATACGGTTTACCGTTCTTACGTCTACCTGCAACGCAAGGAAGATTTTGTAATGCCGGTGGAGGTTGAGATCAAGTTCGACAACGGCGAAAAAGTCCGCGAGCACTGGGATGGCGTGAGCCGCTGGACGCAGTTTACCTACGAAAAGAAAGCCAAAGTCGAGTCGGCGGAAATCGATCCGGATCACAAAGTCCAGATCGACCGCAACGATTTCAATAACAGCTACACAGTTGAGGCCAACACCAAGCCCGCCACCAAGGTGGGCAACTACTGGCTCTTTATGACGCAGTGGTTGGCCCAGGCGCTGGCCTGGTGGGCGGTTTAAGAACAGGCTTCAATTGTTTTCGGGCTTCGGCGAAACGAATTGACGAACGGGATCGAGGTTAAGAAATTATGGCTGAGAATCAAGGTTTGCTGAGCGGCGGTTGGAGCAAGCTGGCACGCAACAAGCGCTACATCGTGTGGTTCTATGTGTTGAATCTGATGCTGGCATGGTTCGGCGCCGCCGCGTTTAAGAATCAGGCCCACACCATTCTGGATCACAGCCTGATCGCCGATCGCCTGGTGCATGGCCTCGACCTCGGCGTCCTGGCCGAGATGTTTGCGCGCCCTGAACTCGGGCCAATGTCTGCCTCCGGGGCGTCGGCTACCGATTTTGCCTTGCTTTTCTTCATGGCGACCGCGTTGTTCCTGCCCGGAGTGCTGCTAGGCTATGCCTCCACCTACAGGCTTCCGCGCGAGGATTTTTTCCGCGCCTGCGGCCGCAACCTTTGGCGTTTTATCCGGCTGATGATTGTCGCCGGAATTGTCTTTGCGATTGTGGCTGGCCTGCTTTTCGCGATTCGCGGCGGTCTGCTCAAGTCGATCGAGGAAAACACGAACGAAAAACTGCCCTTCTACCTTTCGCTCGCGTGCCTGGCTGTGATTTATCTGGTCATGAGCATTCTTCGCATCTGGTTCGACCTCGCCCAGGCCGACGTAGTTCTGAGCGATCAACGAGCGGTGCGCCGGTCGATCGGCCGCTCTGTGCGATATATGTTTCAGAATCTCGGTAAGCTGCTGGCCACTTACGTAACCACCACGATTCTGGCGGCGATTGTGCTCGTGGGCGGAATCTGGTTTTGGATGAAGTTCGTGCCAACGGCCAGCACTCTGGGAGCGATGTTCATCAGCCAGTTGATCCTGTTCCTGCTCTTAATCCCACGCTTCTGGCAGCGCGGCATTGCAGTCACCTATTATCAGCAGCACATGGTGGAACCGATCGTGGTGCAGTCGTTCACGCCGGTGGCAGTTGCGGTGCCGGTGAGCGAGCCAGTCGCCGCGCCCCTGAACGAACCGGCCACCGAGGCCGTAGTACCTGGGACGCCGCCGGAGTCGCAAGCGTCGTAACACTTGTTGATTTCTGATGGTTGACTGGCTGCGGAAAAATTCCGCTTCGAGGCGTTCGGGAAGGGCACGAGTTCCAGCCTGCCCTGAGCGAAGCCGAAGGGTGCCGCTAAGTGGCTGAAAATCAGTCAACGCTTCAGTGTCTGAGCTAAGCTCAGCGCTGGCCCGAATCATCCATCAACAATTCTCTCCTGCTCATGCCGTCTTCTGGCTGAGCCTGGCCTCGATTTTCTCTAGCAATCCCGCGCCTGCCTCTCCGGCCTCCAGCGTGGAAAAGTCACTTCCCAGTTCGATCACCGGAAGTTTGGCGCACGCGGTCTGAAACGCTTGTTGCGCCGCCGGAGATGCGGTGACGTCGGGGCCGGCCAGCAGGAGATCGAAACGCGTAATGCGCATCAGGAGCATGGCATCTCGCAGGTGGTTGCTGGTGTGGACGTCGTATCCGCGCAGCAGTTCCCGCAAGTAGGCGAGCACGTCGGCGTTGCTATCCACGCACAGAATGCTGTGACCCTTGGCCACGGGCGCTTCATCGCGGGCGCGGGGTTGGTAAAAAGCGGCGACCGCGTTTTCTTCCGAGTCGTGCGACTCAAATAACTTTGCCAGGTGCGACAGGTGCAGGACTTTCTTTACATGGTCGGGGACGTTGCAGAGTTTCAGGTCTCCGTGGACCTGACGGGTGCTGGTCAGAGTGCGGACCATCGTGCCCAGACCGCTGCTGTCAATAAAATCAACCGCTCCCAGATGCAGCACGATGGAGCGGCGATCGCGCAACAACCACGCTACATGCGCGCGGAGAGAATCGTTCTCGCCGCCGGCGACGATTCGTCCGTTGCACTGCACGATAGTGACGCGTCCCACGTCCCGAGTTTCCAGCGTCAGGCGCAAAATGCCTCCCCTGCGGCAAGGTCAAGCCCGCGAAGTCGCAACATTATAGAGCAGTTCGCGAGAGAGTAGTTCTCAGTTCTCGGTTCTCAGTTCTCAAGTAACACCAAGGCCGCAGGAAAATTGGCACGAAAACAGTTGCCGGCTACGGGATGTAGGGCTTCGCTTTTCTGAGAACTGAGAACTGAGAACTGAGAGCCGAGAACTGAGCCGAGAACTGAGAACTACAGCAAAACGACGGTGATTCCCTGATTTCGCCGGCCCAGGTCCGAGTCATTCTTCAAGTCGGCGTGCGATTGCAGAAGCCTCCACGCTGCGTCGTCGGACTTCGACCAGTTCTCCCCGAAGATGCATCCGCGAATCTGACCGCTCTGAGCCATCTCCAGCAAACGCTTTTGCACGGCGATGCGAATCTCGCCTCCGGCGCCGGTTGAGCCATAGCCGTGCACCAGTTTCAACTCCGTAGTCTTTTCTTGCCGCGCGAGCGCGAGTTCGCGCTCCAGTCGCTGCAAGGCTTCGCGGACCATCGGCATATCGGATTTGAGGTTGACGGTCTTGATGGAGAGTTCTCAGTTCTTCGTCCATCATAGCCGCAGAGTTATCTCCGAGGGAGGATGGTGAATTTCTTTCGTCCGGGCAGTCGGTAGGTTTCGAAGTCGTCGTGGTCGATGGTGAGAATTGTGCTGAGGCGCTCGCGGGCAGCGAGATGAACGAGCGTGGCGTCGGCGAAGTCCATGGGACAGTCTGCGTAGTCGTGCATCAGCCTTTGAATCTGTGGCAGCTCCTCATGGGCAATTGGCGGGAGAAGAACCGCGCCCGAGCGCAGGAGCCGCCAAACAACGCGAACATCCAGCCCAATGCGCGCAGCCAGATAGAAAGCTTCCGTCAGAACAGCCTGTGTTGTTAGCAATGGCAGCCGGACATTGTTGTAGGCCTGCAGGCATTCCGCGTGCCTGCGGTCACTGCGATGGATGAGGGCGATAATTACGCTGGTATCAATCAGCCCGCCGGCTGACATGACGACTGGAGTCATTCAATTCCTTCATGTGTTTCCGGTAAATGATTTCCCGGACCAGTTCGCGGGACCTTTCCGAGGCCGTTGGATCTCCACCAGCGCATGCCCCGATTGCCTTCAGAGCCCGCTTGCGAATCGCGGCCTGCTCGGCGGCGTCGTCGGAGTGGCCGTTCCGGCGCGCACGCAGCCCGTCGGAAGCAAGTTCCTGCAAGAGTGCAGACAGGGACTTTCTTTCATGGCGGGCCTGCTCTTCAAGGTCGGCTTTGAGTTCCGCAGAAAGCCGCCAACTATAGACTTCGGTCTTCATGCACTACAGTGTAGTGCAAATTGAGAAGGCGGGTCAATAGAGACAGTAGCGCCGCAGTTCCGCCGGCTGCCGGAGAGCTCGTCTTGAGCTTGCCGAAGAGTTGTCTCGCCCGACGACCCTCGCTTTCGCCCTGGTGCACCGCTTTTTTGAATCGCTGATCAGGCCGCAACCCTTTTAATGCATATATACGAATCTGATATATTGTATATATAGCAAGGAGATGGCTCTATGGCAGTAACTATGACCTCAATCCGCCTCGACACCGACTTGGCCGACGAGGCCGTGAAGGTGCTGAAGGCGAAAAATCGCACCGATGCGGTGCACATCGCTCTGCGCGAAATCGTTGGGCTCAGGCGCTTCAAAGCCCTCATGAAGAAGAACTCCGGCAAACTCAAGTTCTCCGGACTCGATGAGTGACGCCGTCATCTTCGACACGTCTGTTCTGGTGGACGAGGTTCGCACCGGCCGCCACCGAAAGAAGATCGAGTCCGTGGACGGCGTGGTTCGGATGTCATCGGTGGTCCTCGCGGAATTGTTGCGTGGAGTCATCGGAACGGCGGAAGAGAAGTTCCTCCATACCTTGGCGAGGAACCACCCGATCCTGACTCCGACAGAAAAGAATTGGCTGGAGTCGGGCGAGGTGCTAGCCAAAATCCGCGCCGATCACGGCTTCGAACCGCACAAACTTCGTGACCTACATTTCGACGTTCTCATCGCTCTCACTGCCCGCTCCCACGGCGCCCACCTCGTCACCACCAACGGGAGGGACTTTGAGCTGATTAATCGGTACCGGGAGGTCAGTCTTGAGGTGTGGTGAACATCAGAGCGCTTCCGCGTCTTAAAAGCGTCGAGAGCATCTCGCTGCCGGCGCGGCGGGCGAGGACGCCCGCTGGACTGCCGGCGGGACGCCGGCGCTACGAAAAACGCGCTGCCGAACCGCTACTTTTTCCGGCCTCGGATGGCTTCTCTGGCTTCTTTGTCGGCGGTGCGGCGGCGTTCGGTCTCCCGTTTGTCCCACAGCTGCTTGCCCTTGGCCAAGGCCAGTTCAACCTTCACTTTGCCGTTCTTGAAGTACATCCGCACCGGGATCAGCGTCAGCCCCTTCTGTTGGGTCTTGCCGATCAGCTTCTTGATTTCTTCTTTATGCATCAGCAGCTTGCGGGTGCGCAGCGGGGCATGGTTGTGGATGTTGCCATGCTCATAGGGGCCGATGTGGGCATTGAGCAGCCAGAGTTCGCCATCCTTGACCAGGCCGTACGAATCTTTGAGGTTGGCGAGGCCGCCGCGGACCGATTTGGCCTCGGTCCCGGTCAAAGCTACGCCACACTCAAATTTTTCCAGCAAGAAATAGTTATGTGAAGCGATCCTATTGACGGCGGCATCGCGCTGGCCCGAAGCGGTGGGCTCGCGCTTGGGAGCTTTCTCCGGGCTGGGCTTGGTCTGGTGCGTGGATTGGCGGGCCATGAGATCGTTTTATCTTAGCATCGGGCTTTGCGGGTCGTTCGTCGTTGGTCGTTGGCAAAACCGGGGATGCCTCTGAGGGCGAACGACCAACGGCTGCGAACGACGAACGACCAACGACGAACGACGCTGCGGTCCCCGATGGGTCTAAGACCAAAGAGTGTAACTCCCATGTGTGCAATCACATCGGGAGGCAGGAATTGCAATGTTATAATCGCACCAAAGCTTTCTTCATTACGTTGAGTGTCACAACACTTGTATCCCAGGTCCGCTGGCCTTCGATAGAAACTGCATGTCCGGCGAAGATTTTATAGACGAGGATTGACGAATGAGACGTCTGATGCCCGCGGCGGTTATGCTGCTGGTCGCCCTTACCATACTGCCTGCCATCGCCGACAAAGCCAAAACTGTCTACGAAAAAGGTCAGGATGCCGAGGCTCGCCAGAATTATGAGGCCGCCTACGATCTCTATAAGCAGGCGTATGACCTCAAACCCAAAGATTTGCGTTACCGCACCTCGTTCGAGCGGATGCGCTCCAAGGCCGCCATGGTCATCGTGCATCGCGGGGTTGTGCTGCGCGACCAGGGCAAACTGGATGAAGCGCTCGCCCTGTTTCAGAAGGCGGCGCAGATCGATCCCTCGCTTTTCAGCGCCCAGCAGGAGTGGAAGCGCACCGAGCAGATGATCAACGAGACCCGCAATCCGCCTCCCCAGGCCGCGGGCCCGCCCAGCAATCTGGAAAAGAAAATCAAGGAAGCCGGTGGTCCGGTAGAACTTGCCCCGATCTCAAATACCCCTCTCACAATTCACTCCACCGACGACAGCAAGCTGATCTACGAGACCGTCGGCAAGCTTGCCGGCATCAATGTCCTGTTCGATCCCGACTATGTCTCCAAACGCATCAAGGTCGAGTTGAATGGAGTGACGCTGGAAGAGGCCCTCGAGATCACCGCCCTGAGTTCGAAAACATTCTGGCGGCCGGTGACCGGCAACACAATTTTTGTCGCCCAGGACAATCCGGCCAAGCGCAAGGAACTGGAGCAGAGCGTCCTTAAGACTTTTTATCTGTCGAATATTTCCCAACCTACCGAACTGCAGGATGTGGTCAACGCGATTCGCAGCGTGCTCGACGTGCAGCGTGTGCAGCAATTGCTCTCGCAAAATGCGCTGGTAGTGCGGGGCACGCCCGACCAGATCGCCTTGGCCGAGAAACTGGTGGATGACCTCGACAAGGCGCGTCCGGAAGTGATTGTCAACATCGCCGTGCTGCAGATCAGCAAAGACAAGTCGCGCACCCTGGGATTCAGTCCGCCCACCAGCGCCACCGTCGCACTGCAAAGCAACATCAACAGCACCAGCACCACGACCGCCACCACGGGTACGACGACTCCCTCATCGAGCGGCGGGCTGGAGTTGAACACCCTGGGCAACCTGAACGCCACAGATTTTCAGGTGACGATTCCCTCCGCCAATTTGTCGGCGGTCATGGGCGACAGCGACACCAAGATGTTGCAGAATCCGCAGGTGCGTGCTCTGGATAACCAGAAAGCGACGCTCAAGATCGGCGAGCGCGTGCCGGTCGCGACTGGATCGTTTCAGCCCGGCATTGGCGGCGTGGGTATTAACCCACTGGTAAATACACAGTTTCAATACCTCGACGTGGGCGTCAACATTGACGTCACGCCGCACGTCCACGCGGACCGCGAAATCACCCTCAAGATCACCATGGAAATTTCTTCGGTGGTCGGCCAATCAAGCATCGGCGGCATCAGCCAGCCCATCATCGGCCAGAAGAAAATCGAACATGAAATCCGCCTGCGGGATGGAGAATCGAGCCTGATCGGCGGCATCATGGACGATGCCCAGACCAAATCGCTCTCCGGCATTCCGGGCTTGGCGCAGATTCCAATCCTGAAGTATCTCTTTGGCCAGACCACGCAGGACCACTCCTCCGACGAAACCGTATTTGCCATCACTCCGCACATCATTCGCGGAGCCATGGTTAGCGAATTGAACCAGCGCGCCATCGATATCGGCACCGCGAACGCAATTGAACTGCGGCACGTCAACAGGCCGCCGGCGGCAGTTGCTCCGGCAGTACAAGCGCCAACTGGCCAGGCTCCGGCAAATCCCGCGATCACTCCGGTGCCTCCGACCCAGCCACCGGCAGGTCAAACGCCGAACCCAGGCTCCAATGCCTCGGCCCAGGGCAGCGCCAACTTCCTATTCGATCCCGGACAGATCACGGCGGTGAAAGGCAACACGTTTGTCGTGAACCTGCTGATCTCCGGGGCACAAAACGTTTATTCCGTGCCGGTGCAACTGAATTACGATCCGGCCAAACTGCAGTTGGTGAATGTTTCTAACGGCGGATTCCTCTCGCAGGACGGGCAAGCGGTGGCGTTGGTGCACCGCGAAGATGAGGCCACCGGAACGCTGCAGATTACGGCCACGCGGCCACCGGGCGCAGGTGGTGTTTCCGGGCAGGGCGCCGTGGTCACACTTACATTTCAGGCAAAAGAGAGTGGCCAGACCCCACTGACCATTACCCGTGGTGGAGCGCGCGACCCCGGTCTGCAATCCATCTCGGTGAACGGAGCACAGGCCTCGGTGACGGTGCAATAGTCGCGTCGCCAGAGTCCGGGATTCTGACATGAAGCTAAACCGATTCCAGAGCGGGCACGGAGCCAAGCCCGAACGGGGCTTTACGCTCCTTGAATTGATCATCGCCACTTCGATCATGGCGATTCTCTCGACCATGGCGGTGCCGATGGCGAGGCTGACCATTCAGCGCGAGCGGGAACGAATTCTGCGCGCCGATTTATGGGAGATGCGCGACGCCATCGATCGCTACAAGGCTGATGCCGACCGCAATGCGTTTCAGATCAAGATCGATAGCCAGGGCTATCCTCCCGATCTGGAGACTCTTGTGAAAGGTGTCGATGTACAGGGGAAGAAGGTTCGCTACCTGCGCAAGATTCCGGTTGACCCCATGACCGGAACCACGGAATGGGGCATGCGCTCGATGCAGGATGATCCCGAGTCCGATTCCTTTGGCGGGCAGAGCGTTTTTGATGTCTACACCAAGTCGACGGGCGAGGCCCTGGACGGAAGCAAGTACAAGGACTGGTAAATGGTAAGTAAGTTCAAAAGGCGGCGCAACGCGGGGTTCACATTGCTCGAAATGATGATCGTGATGATCATCATGGGCATTCTGCTCTCGATCGCGCTGCCGATCTACAACCAGGCGCTGGTACGATCGCGCGAGGCCGTGCTGCGTAATGACCTGTTTACCCTGCGCTCCCTGATCTCGCAGTACACCCTCGACAAGCAGAAAGCGCCGCAGTCGCTCGACGATCTGGTTTCCGCAGGTTACATCAAGATCCTTCCCAAGGACCCGATGACGAACGAAACCAACTGGGCGCCGCAGCAGGAAGACGTGCTGATGTCAGTCGACCAGCAGGATCCCGGCATCGACGACGTACACTCCGCGTCAAATGCGCTATCCAGCGACGGCACGGCGTATAGCAGTTGGTGAAGGGCGTCGTTAGTCATTAGTCATTAGTCGTTAGCCAAGTAGCCCCCACACTCTTTGTCATTCCGAGCCGCTCGCAGACGCGCAACGCGCGTAGAGAGCGAGCGAGGAATCTGCTGTTTGCGCGTGGTGAGAGAACAGCAGGTTCCTCACTGGGCCTCCCGCCCGGTTCGGAATGACAAGGCTTAAGGGGCTGTCTCAGCTTTTTCGCTTCTCACTACCCTGGTTTGGACTTCCTTTGCGGTTACGGATTACCATCTACTCATGCCCGTAGAAACGGAAATCATCTCTTCCACCTATACGCCGGTTCGCGCCCCCCGCGGCAACTCCATCACCTGCAAGGGCTGGCAGCAGGAAGCCGCCATGCGAATGTTGATGAACAACCTCGACGAAGAAGTTGCCGAGCGGCCCAAAGATCTTGTCGTCTACGGCGGCACCGGGCGCGCGGCGCGGAGTTGGGAAGCCTACCACGCCATCGTCGCGTCCCTGAAAAAACTCGAAAACGATGAGACTTTGCTGGTGCAGTCGGGCAAGCCCGTCGGCGTGTTCAAGACCCATGACCATGCCCCCCGCGTGCTCATCGCCAATTCGAACCTCGTCGGCCACTGGTCCAACTGGGAGAAGTTCAACGAACTGGAACGCGCCGGGCTGATGATGTATGGCCAGATGACGGCAGGCTCGTGGATTTACATCGGCTCGCAGGGAATTGTGCAAGGGACGTTTGAGACGTTTTCGGCGGCGGGCGAAAAACATTTCGGCGGCGATCTCGCGGGCAAGCTGATTGTGAGCGGTGGCATGGGTGGCATGGGTGGAGCCCAGCCCCTGGCCGCGACCATGACCGGCGCGGCGTTTCTGGGCATCGACGTCGATCCCGAGCGCATCAAGAAGCGCCTGAAGACCGGCTACTGCGATTTCATGGTCACCACGCTCGACGAGGCGCTGCGCATTTTGAAGAACGCCGTGCGCAAGAAAGAAAATGTTTCGGTGGGGCTGGTCGGAAATTGCGCAGACATTATTCCGCAGTTGGCCGAGCGCGGCGTGGTGCCAGACATTCTCACCGATCAGACTTCGGCTCACGATCCGCTGAATGGATATGTGCCGAACGGAATGACGCTGGCGGAGGCTTTCGAGTTACGAAAAAACGACCCCAAGGCCTACCAGGAAAAATCGCTGGATGCCATGGCGGCGCACGTGGAAGGCATGTTGCGGCTGCAGAAGATGGGGTCGGTGACGTTTGATTATGGCAACAACATCCGCACCTTCGCCTTTCAGCGCGGCGTGAAGAATGCTTATGATTTTCCGGGGTTCGTGCCGGCGTATATTCGTCCGCTGTTTTGCGAAGGCCGCGGGCCGTTTCGCTGGGTGGCGTTGTCGGGCGAGGCTTCAGACATTCATGTGACCGACGAACTGGTGCTGGAATTGTTTCCCGAGAACCGCATCTTGCGTCGCTGGATTGATCTGGCGCGCAAGCGCATCAAGTTTCAAGGATTGCCCGCGCGCATCTGCTGGCTGGGATATGGCGAGCGCGCGCAATTCGGCCTTGCCATCAATGATCTGGTGAAAAAAGGCAAGATCAAGGCGCCGATCGTGATTGGCCGCGATCACCTTGATTGTGGCTCGGTAGCGTCTCCGTTCCGCGAGACCGAGAGCATGAAAGACGGCTCCGATGCGGTCGCTGACTGGCCCTTGCTGAATGCACTGCTGAACACGGCCGCGGGCGCGTCGTGGGTGTCGATCCACAACGGCGGCGGTGTGGGCATCGGCTACTCGCTGCATGCCGGGCAGGTCACAGTCGCCGATGGAACAGATGAGATGGCGAAGCGCATCGAGCGTGTGCTGACGACGGATCCGGGCATGGGCGTGATTCGGCATGTAGATGCGGGCTATGGGGAGGCGAAGGAGTTCGCGATGAAGAGCGGCGTGAGAGTGCCCATGGGGGAGTAGTCGTTAGTCGTTAGCCAAAATGGACGAAGAGACATTGACCATGCTGCTGCGAGGTGAGCACATTAACATGCCGGATCGTGTTGAGCGTGGCTTGTGGCCGCACCCGCCGCTTGGGTTCTCTGAGGTCTTAGCTCATCTCGCAAAATTGCTCAACCAACACAGATGGTTCCCATGTGAATGGCAGCCTCACCGCGAGGGCGATCCGGTCCACGAAGGCGGCACAATCGAACGCCAAGGATCTGATAGATACTTGTACCGCTCAATTCGTGCCCATCCTATTCAGCCCCAAGTGGTCGCGGACAGTACAGAACGTGTTTTCTCGAACGCCGAGGATGCGGCTCGATTTTTTCTGAGGTGGGATAAGCATCTTCCCGGCGATCTTGACGGCTGGAAGGTGGTCGTGTGAGGGTTGCGTCGAAAGGTTCGAGGGTCCTTTACCTGGGTCGCCGATGTGGAATCGAATCCGGATCGAGGCCCATCTTGCGAACCTCTTTTCGCGCAGTGCGGTAGTCCTCGTCGTCAACGGCGTTGTTTAGCAGGAACTCCGCCTTGCGCTCGTTAGTGTAGATCTCTACGCTGACAGACGTGCGCGCTCTCATAGTTGTAGTTTAGACTTACTTGGTTGATACCTTCAGAAAAAAGTAGGAGAGCAGCCTCGCCTCCGCTGCTCTTGGCCAACATCAGCCAACTGCTTTCGCTCCGCTCTGCTTCCGGCAAGCCCGGCCCGCGCCGCAGCCACGACCTCAAAGAACTCGGCATCATCGAGCATGGCGCCGTCCTCTGCCTGGGCGGCAAAATAGTCTCCGTAGGCACCACCAAAGACGCCCTGCGCGATCCCTGGCTGAGGAAGAATCGCAAGAAAATCACCGAGATCGACTGTGCCGGCAAAGTCGTCCTGCCCGGATTTGTCGACTCACACACGCATCCTGTCTTTGTCAGCCCGCGTCTGGTGGATTTTGAGAAGCGCATTGAAGGCGCCTCTTATGCCGAGATCGCCGCTGCCGGCGGAGGCATCCGGTCGAGCCTCGAGGGCGTTCGCCAGGCAGGGAAGCGGCTTCTCACGGAGAAGGTTCTTGCCGCGCTGCGCGATATGGCCGCCCACGGCACGACTACGGTCGAGGCCAAATCAGGCTACGGGCTGACGGTTGAATCCGAGCTCAAGTCTTTGGAAGCGATCCGCGCCGCCGCCTCCCAATGGCCGGGAACCGTCATCCCCACACTCCTTGGCGCGCACGTGGTCCCGAAAGAATTTAAAGATTGCTCACAAAAGTATGTTGAGACCGTCTGTAAGGAGATGATTCCGCTGGCAGCCAAGCGGAAGCTCGCCCGGTTCGTGGATGTTTTCTGCGATCAGGGCGCATATACGGCGGCAGAAACAGAACAGATTTTTGCCGCCGCCGCCGAGAACGGGCTCAGGGTACGAGCCCACATGGGCCAGCTTTCTGAGACACGCTTGCAGCCGTTTTTGCGTTTTAATCCGGCATCATTCGATCACATGGACCACGTGAACGACGACGATATCGCCCAATTGGCCAAACACGACACCGTCGCCACGCTGGTGCCAGGAGCGAATTATTTTCTGGGAATGAAGGACTATCCCAACGCGCGCCGCCTGATTGACGCCGGAGTGCCCGTGGCTTTGGCCACGGACTACAATCCCGGCACCTCGCCCACGCTGAGCATGCCGATGGCAATGTCGCTGGCGTGCACGCACCTGAAGATGTCGCCGGCCGAAGCGATTGCGGCTGCCACCACGAACGGAGCGTGGGCGCTGGGCGTGGCCGATCGCAAGGGATCGATTGAGCCAGGGAAAGACGCCGATCTGGCCGTGTTTGCGGTCGAAGATTATCGCGAAATTCCTTACTGGTTCGGCGCCAACCGGTGCTCTATGACCGCGATCAATGGGGTCATCGCGTATCCGCAGTGAACTTTTAAGTGCGGTCGTCCGTATATAGCGGGGAGTCCTTGCGTCTGGCCGCAGCCGGTATCTTTCGAGAAAATGTCCATGAAAACAGTTTGTTCAGCAGCGAATTCAAGCCAATCTCCAGAGGAAACCTTATGAAGCGAATTCTAGCGGTACTTGCACTTGCGTTGACCACCTTGCCCTTTGCCGCCGCGCAACGGCTGCCGGAGCTGGCCGCTCCAGAGAATTACAAGCTCACCTTCACGCCCGATCTCGACAAGGCCACGTTCGAAGGCGATGAAACGATTTCGCTCCGCGTACTGAAGCCGACGTCGGAAATCACCCTCAACGCGGTCGATATCGACTTCCATGAGGTCACCATCACCAGCGGCGGAAGCTCGCAGAAGGCGACCGTCGCGCCCGAAAAAGAGAAAGAAATGGCCGTGTTGCGCGTCGAAAAGCCGCTCGCTGCCGGTCCGGCAACCGTGCACATCACCTATACCGGCATCCTCAACAGCGAGATGCGCGGCCTTTATCTAGGAAAAGACGATCAAGGACGCAAGTATGCCGCCACGCAATTCGAATCGACCGACGCGCGCCGCGCCTATCCGTCATTCGACGAACCCGCTTACAAGGCGACCTTCGACATTACCGCGGTTGCCGACAAAGGCCTGGTAGCGATTTCCAACTCCAAGATCAGTTCCGACACGCCCGGCCCCGGCGACAAGCACACCGTGCACTTTGCCACCACGCCCAAAATGTCTTCTTATCTGGCCGCGCTGGTCGTGGGCAACTTCGAATACATCGAGGGCGAGGCGGATGGCATTCCGATCCGCGTCTACAGCACTCCCGGCAAGAAGGAGATGGGGAATTTTGCGTCTGGAATCTGCCGAGCACATCCTCAGCTACTACGACAAGTATTTCAACATCAAGTATCCCTACGGAAAACTCGATCTCATCGGCCTCCCGGACTTTTCCGCCGGCGCCATGGAAAACACCGGCTGCATCACCTTCCGCGAAATCGTTCTGCTCATCGACGACAAGAAGGGTTCCATCGATCTGAAAAAGCAGATCGCTTCCGTGGTCGCGCACGAGATGGCGCATCAGTGGTTCGGCGATCTGGTCACCATGAAGTGGTGGGACGACATCTGGCTCAATGAAGGTTTCGCCACCTGGATGGAGAGCAAGCCGGTCGAGGCCTGGAAGCCGGAATGGAATGGCAAGCTCGACGACGTTAGCGGAACCGGTGGAACGATCAATCAGGACTCTCTGGCAAACACGCGTCCCATTCATCAGGCAGCGGAAACCCCGGCGCAGATTCAGGAGCTGTTTGACGGAATCGCCTACGGCAAGGCTGCGTCAGTGTTGCGCATGCTCGAATCCTACCTGGGCGAAGAAACCTTCCGCGCAGGCGTCAACGCATACATCAAGGAACATCAGTATGCCAACGCGACTGCAACCGATTTCTGGGAGGCGCAGGCCAAGACCTCAAAGAAGCCGGTGGACCAGATCATGCCCACGTTTGTGAAGCAGGCAGGCGTTCCGATTATCAATGTGAGCTCGCAGTGCGCCGGCAACTCCACCAGCGTGACCCTGGAGCAGCGCCGCTTCTTCGACAACCGCGAGAAATTGCAGGAGCCGAACGATCAGCTCTGGCAGATTCCTTTCTGCATGAAGTCGTCCACCGGAGCGCAGAAGTGCGAGCTCCTGACCAAGCGCCAGGAGACTTTCACCCTGCCCGGTTGCGCCACGTGGGTTCTGCCGAACGCAGGTGCGACCGGCTACTATCGCACGGGTTATCAGCCAGAAACCGTGCGCGCCCTGGCTAAGGATGCTGGTACCAAACTTTCTCCCGCCGAGCGCATCGCTTTGCAGGGGGATATCTGGGCGTCGATCGTGGTGGGACGCGAGCCTGTGGGAGACTATCTTGCCTTCGCGCAGGGTTTGAGCGGAGAGCGCAATCGCGCCGTGATGGACGATATTATCGGCCACCTCGGCTACATCGCACGCTATCTCGTCACCGACAACGACCGCGATTCCTATCGGGCATGGCTGCGGCAATATCTGATGCCGATGCTGAACGATGTGGGATGGGAACCTAAACCGGGAGAGAGCGACGAGGTGCAAGAGTTGCGCCTGCGTCTGTTGCGGGCAGCGGGCTACGATGCGCGTGATCCCGAGGTGCTGGCCGCGGCGCGCAAGCTCGCCGACAAGGCTTTGGACGATCCCTCCTCAGTGGAAGGCGAATTGGCTTTCGGAGCGATGAGCCTCGCGGCCTTGAACGGCGGCGAAGATTTTTATGACCGGGTCATGGCCGGCCTGAAAAATCCGAAGTCTCCTCAGGACTATTACTTCCATTTGTTTGTCCTGCCCCAGTTCAACGATCCGAAGCTGCTGCAGCGGACTTTGGATTACGCCGTCTCACCCGACGTCCGCTCACAGGACGCGTTGGGCGTGATCGGAAGCGTGTTGCAGAATCCGGCCGGCCAGAAACTGGCGTGGGACTTCGTTCTCTCGCACTGGGATGCCGTGCAGAAATCGGGCGGACCTTTTGCCAGCGGCCAGATTGTGGGATCAACCGGTTCGTTCTGCGATGCCCACATGCGCGATCAGGTAGTGGAGTTCTTCGCCGCGCACAAGATCGAAGCGGCGGAACGTACCTACCGCCAGGCGATCGAGCGCATCAACAACTGCGTCGATCTGAAATCGCAGCAGGAGCCGCAACTCGCGTCATGGCTGGGCCAGCACGGTTCGTCGGCAGGTGGGAAGTAAGGCTACGGTCATTGTTTTGGAATGTGTTGCGGGTGCGTGGATCAGTTTGCGTCAGTCGCGCTGTCCACCGCCCGCAGCATTTTTTAGTCCCGGCGCAGCCGGCAAATCGAAGAGTCAAAACTCATCGATTGAGAGAACGCTCCACCATTGCTATAATCAAAGCGTTCCGCACGCATCCGGTAAAGCTGTTTCATTCGTCGCCAATCCCGTAAAATCAGCGTGAAGCGAACGATCCTCGTAATCCGCGGAGAGCAGCGGATTCCGAAGCGTGGCCAGGTAGCTCAGGTGGTAGAGCGCAGCCCTGAAAAGGCTGGCGTCGGCGGTTCAACTCCGTCCCTGGCCACCATCATTTTCAGTCATTTAGCAAACCAGATCGAAATTTCACACCTGTGATTTCACACCTGTGGTACCAGCAATGGACACATGGTCGAGTGGTTCTATCTCCGGCAAGAGTGGTTGTGGACACTCGAATAAACCGCCGAAACCCGGACGGGCCAGTGATCCGTCACGTCGATGTTTGACCCGCCCGAAGCACGCCCGCATTTGTCGATTCATCGGTCAGCGATCGCATTGCGTCCAGTTGTCTGAGTCAGTCCGGTCTTTGCGAGTCATTACTTTTATAGACTGGCGCGGCAGCGCGAGATGCGGGATCGGATACGGCGCGGATGTAGGAGATTAGCGCCTGGGTGTCGGACTTGCTCAGCGTGTTTCCCCATGCGGGCATGAGCGCCGATTTGTTAAGAGCCGATCCGCCGTAAGTGATAATCGCGGTCAGATCGGCATCGCTCACCTTGTTCAGAGTGTCGCCTTCACTGAAGGGATGAGGCTTCACTTCCAGATTGTCGAAGTTCGAAACGCGCTCGACGGTTGACTCCGGATTGTGGCAGCGATCGCAGTATTGCGTGTTGAGATGGCTCCCAAGCGCCTGCTGATAGCCCAGCGCGATTTCTTCGATGTTGAGTTCGACCCTCTTCTGCGATTTGTTCGTGGTCGAGGCCGCGATCTGATAGCGGCCTGCCATTCCTCCCAGCGACACATTCGTGGTGAACTGTCCGCTGGAATCGGTGAGGCCGTACGCGGGATCGAGGACGACGCCCGGGGCGGCGTGGAACTCGACTAAAGCGCCGACCACCGCGTTCCCTTGCTCATCGTTGACCTGGATAACCAGAGGCTGCGGCAGTAACGCTCCTGTTTGCGCAATCTGTTTTCCGCCGCTGGATTCAACAATTGCCGCACCGACTGCGGTTGGTTTCGGCAGCTGCACGAAATTGCTCTTACGCGAGCAAGACACCAACAGGGTTGACGTTAAAATCGCAGCGCATAAGATGACATTGGCCGAGGAGCGTGGGTTCATTTCTTTGCGGTCTCCTTTGTGGCCGTACCTTTCTGCGAGATCAGGAACGCAGTGAGGGCGCGGGCGTCTTCGTCACTCATGGCACGATTCGGCTCGATCGTACCGGGCCGCAGCGTCTGCGGATTCTTCATCCACTGATAAATCCATGCGGCGGTAAGGCGCGAGCCGACATGCGACAGGGTCGGGCCGATATATCCCTTATCTGTTTTCGTATCGACGATGTGGCAACCCTGGCAGGAATACTTGCCATAAAAAAGTTGTTTGCCCAGTTCAATCTCGCCCTGCGAATAGCCGCTGAGCGGCATGGAATCGCGGTCAACCGCCGGATTCTGATAGACGGTCATGATGTAGTCGCTGAGTTCGTTGGCCTCACCGTCCGTCAAATTAAACCGTGGCATACGCCGGATCAGCGCGGGCCGCAATGTGCCCGGATTTTTGAAGAACTGCACCAGCCACTCGCGCTGCACCGAACTGCCTTCCCAGGTGAGATCGGGTGCCATATCGCCGCCGCGCCCGTTGATGCGATGACAACTGAAGCAGGCCAGGTCCGACATCAGCTTTCCCGCTTTCCCCGCGGGCTGGTAGTTCGATTCCGCAACCGCAGGAACTGCCAACGATGCAGCCAGCGTGGTGGAATGTTCATTCAACGCCAGCAGCGCGGTCGTCAAAGAGTCGATCTGCGCCGGCGTAAAGCTGTACTGCGGCATGCGCAAACCGGGCGAGAATGCGCGCGGTTGTTTGATCTTCCCTGCAATGTAATCCGGCAGGGTGTGCGCCATTCCAGGCAAGAAGATGAGTTGAGTAATCGACTTGCTGCCGATGCGGCTAAGCTCTGGCGCGAAGTTTTCAGGTTTCTTGATGCCGGCAATCTCATGACACGAAGCGCAGCCGTAATCAGAAACCAGGCGTTTGCCGTGAGCGATCTGCTCGGGTGTTGCAGCGTCCAGATGGACATTAGTGAGCAGATCGGAATCCGTCTTGGCCATGAGGAATGTCGAAAGAGTTGCCACCTGTCCATCATTAAGACGGTAATGCGGCATGGCCGTACCCGGATCATAGTTGCGCGGGTTCTGCAGCCAGGCTTGCAGCCATTCCGGCTTCACCTTGCTGCCGACCTTCGTCAACTCCGGTCCCACGTTGCCTCCCACCATATTTCCAGCGGCATTTTGCACCGCGTGGCAGGACGCGCAGAAAGATTCACCATAGAGACTCGCGCCCGCGGCCGGATCCGATGAGGGCTTGGCCGAAACCGCGACACTGTCTCCCGGCAACGGCGTGCTGTTCGCGATCAGGAATGCGGAAACGTCGCGCGCATCGTTGTCGGTCAACTTGAAATTCGGCATGGTTGCCATCGAGGCATAGGCTTGCGGATCTTTCAGCCATGCATAAATCCACTCCCGCGTGCTCTTGTCGGCAATATGCGAAAGCGAGGGCGGGTCGTCGGACGCCTTCATGGTTGTGCCGTCCGGCAACTTCACCATGTGGCAGTTCACGCAACCGTAGCGGGAGAGCAGGCTGCGCCCCTGATTCAACACGGGCGTTCCCGGCAGCGGGCCGCGATGGCATTCTCCGCACGAGGATTCAATGTACTTCGCAGGCAGGATCGGCTGCTCCCACGCCAGCGTGCTGTTGTGCGCTTCGGAAACCGTAGTCGCGGCTCCCTGTCCGCGATGGCACATCGTGCATCCGAATTGATCGAGCTTGTGCGGAATGACAGGATGCGGTCGGAAGGGTTGCGTGGGAACGTCCGATAGCGTGGCTTCTTTCATTCCCACGTGGCAACTGGTGCAGCGGTCTACGACTCCAAGTTCGGGCAGCCATATCTGCTGGATGCCGCCCTCGAAATGGCGTTGCAGAGTATTGGCATCGCTGCGGTTGCGGATCATCTTAAGATAGCCGTGCTGATAATGACGCCATTCGCTGAAGTGGTTTTTTGCCGGAGCGATGGCGATCGAGAACAAAAACACCACGCTGACCACGCCGAACGCGCGAACACTATCGCCGAACAATTTGTGCCACAGCGACGTTAGCTTTTGTTTCATATGCGTCGCATCCTTAGTAGGACCTCCACGGCAAGACCCACGCCCAGCCGGGTCCACGGAAAAATGTGCCGATAGCTGTAAGAACCACCAGTTCGAATAAAAACCAGGTCATCACCCAGTAGGAAAGCGGTCTCGCCGCCAGATAGCGGCGGAAGCCCGAACTAGATTGTGGAGAAGTCTGAGCTGCCAGGATCATCAACCCCACCATGATCAAAGTCGGGATGAGCGCGACCAGAACATGGAACCAACCCAGAAAGGCCATCAGTAGCACGGCTACGAGGTAAAAGATGCGAAGGCGCTTTTCCCTGTCTTTTGTAAACAGACCCTCGGCTTCGATGTTTACTCTGAAGTACGGAATGACGATCAGCGCCATCACTACCAGTCCCGGCGCGAGAACTCCCGCAACCACCGGTGGAAAATAGTGCAGCATTTCTTGAAGGCCAAGAAAATACCACGGCGCCTTCGCCGGATTCGGTGTGTGCGAAGGATCGGCAAGGCCTTCGAGCGGCGCGTTGAACAACAGAGCCGTCCCCACCAGTCCGATTGCGAGCACTTGAATGGCAACCGCCGCGCGGAACAGCACCTCGGGAAATGTCTGGATCTGGTCTTCGCTCTCGGCTTTTACCTGCGCGGAAGTTCTGCGCGTGATGAAGACGATCCGGCGTGGAGATTGTTTCGCGTTGGAATCGACTCCCGCGACGAAATCCTTGGTGTTAGCCATTATCGCGCCTCCTGTTTCTGCGCTTCAGCCCTGGCACGACGCACCGCAGGTTCGCTGCCTTGCGCGTAGAGACCGCCGTCCTTGCGAATGCGCCAGAAATGGATGGCGACAAAAAACATCGCCGTCAGCGGGAGAATCATGCAATGCAGCACATAGAAGCGCAGCAATGCATTGGCGTTTACTGAATTGCCGCCCAGCAGCAGGAAGTGGATCTTGTCACCGATCACGGGAGTGGCCGAAGCAATGTTCGATCCCACGGTGATCGCCCAATAAGCCAGTTGGTCCCAGGGAAGCAGATAACCGGTGTAGCTGAGCAGCAGCGTGATCAGCAGCAGAACAACGCCGATGACCCAGTTAAATTCTCGCGGCGTGCGATACGCGCCGCGATAGAACACCTTGAACATGTGCGCGAATACCAGAAACACCATCGCGTGCGCGGACCAGCGGTGCAGGTTGCGCAGAAACAAGCCGGAAGACACCACGAACTGCAAGTCTTTGGTGTCGTTATAAGCCTGCGGCGCCGAGGGATGGTAATACAGCATCAACGGAATTCCGGTCGCGACCAGAATGAAAAAAGTGCCCAGCGTCAGCGTGCCCAGATACCAGGTCGTGCTGAAACTCAGCATTCGCGTGCGCACCTTGGTGGAGAACAAGTGCAGGAAGACATTCTGTTGAATTGCGAGCGCGCGCTTCAGCGTGCTGGAACCCGTTCCGCTGCGGAAGATCGACCGCCACACCCGCGTGGCGCGGAAATCGTCGAAGTATTGGTCTGGGGTTTTCGCCATATCAGATCCTCACAAAAGAGTCGCGCGCCAGGGGCGGAACGTCGGTGGAACGATCCACCAGAAGGTCGCCGTCGTCATTCAGCCATATCCGCTTCCACGGCAGCGGCCGCGGAGCCGGGCCTTCGATCTTTTCGCCCGGCTTGTGACTGGCATCGGCTTGCACAAAAAACTTGCTGCCATGGCACGGGCAGGCAATGATTCCCAACTCTGGTTTCCACGCAGTCAGGCAACCCAGATGCGTGCACACCGCGCTCAGCGAGAAGTAACCCTCTTGCGAGTGAATGATGTAGATGCCCGCGTTCACGTCCAGCGTGACCGAATCCAGCGGATAGCGGTCCGGTTTTCCCTGATTCACTACCGGCGATGGCTCGTAGAGCACATTGGGCTGAAGATATTGATATGCGAACGCCGCCGTGCCCGCCGCTGCGATTCCGAGTGAACTAAGGCCCAGCTTGGCAAAAAACTGCCGGCGGTTCACATCGATCGCGGATTCCGAGTTCGTATTTTTCTGTTCTTCTGCCATGATTTCGTTGCCTATTTCTGCAGCCCCGCTCCGATCGCGGCAATGGAGATCAGCCCGGTCGGCTCGGCGGGTAGCAGGTTGTATGACTCCATCGTGATGGTTCCCACCGGACATCGCATCGCACAGAGACCGCAACGGATGCAGCGAGTTTCGTCCTTCAACATGGCTGCGCCGGTGACAACTCCCAATTCATCCGCGGCCACGTCGTTCAGCTCCACTCCAAAACATTCCTGATTGTCACGAATGTGCTGCACAGTTTCGGGTTCGAACCCGATGCGGTCGAGCGAGACCAGTTCCAGGCATTTCTCCGGACAGACGTCCACGCAACCGCCGCAAAGAATGCACATGCTGCCGTCTTCCGGCGCGCCTTCGAAAATCGTGTTCGTCCAGCAGTGCAGGCAGCGCTGGGCCTCAGCCACGGCGCTGGGAGCGTCATATCCGATTTCGACCTCGGTCACGCCCGTGCGGCGCTCCAGAGGAAGCATGGGAACGGGTTGGCGATTGAGATCAAGGTAATCCAGCGGCATGGTATGCCGCTTCAGCACTTCCACTTCGATGATCGGCTCGGGATGTTTTCCCCCACGGAGGAATTCGTCAATTCCCACCGCTGCGCGTTTGCCGTCGCCGACGCTATCAATAATGAGGCGCGGTCCAAATACGCAGTCGCCGCCCGCAAATATTCCGGCAGCAGAAGTCATCAGACTCTGAGGATTCACTGCGATCAGACCACGCGGCGAGAGTTCAACCTTGTCTTCCGGCGTGAAGAAGTCGAGACGGGGCGACTGCCCGATCGCCATAATGATCGTGTCGCACTCGATCTGCGTCTCGCTGTTGTCATAGAACGCGGGATTGAATCTTTTGTTCTCATCGAAGACCCACTTCGTTTTGAGCACCTCGAGAGCAGAGACTTTATTGTCCTTGCCAACGATGCGCTTGGGGCCAAATCCGGGATGAATAAGGATGCCTTCCTCTTCGGCCTCTTCAATCTCTTCGAGCGCAGCCGGCATTTCGTTGCGGCGCTCAAGGCAGACCAGGTTCACCTCCTGCGCGCCCATCCGTAGTGCTGAAAGGGAGATGTCCACCATCTCCTTGGTGGCAATCGCCGAGACGTTTTCTTCGGAAGGTTCGAGATCCTGCACGCCGCCGGCATGCTGTTTGACGACTTCACGAGCGGCGGACCGGGCCACGTCCATCGCGACGTTGCCGCCGCCGATGACGATTACTTTCTTGCCGATGGTGAACTTGTAACCAAGGTTCACGTTGAGCAGGAAATCGATGCCCTTGTAGACTCCGTCAAGATCGACGCCGGGTATGCTGAGATCGCGGCTGCGGTGCGCCCCAACCGCGACTAGCACTGCGTCGAAGCCCTGCCTTCGCAGATCGGAAATAGTGAAATCGCGCCCGGCAGCCTGATTCAGCTTGAGAGTGATATCGCCGGTTGCGAGAATCTCGCGCACCTGCGCTTCCACCACATCGCGCGGCAAGCGGTATTCCGGAATTCCGAGATACAACATTCCGCCGGCTACTGGAGCGGCTTCGAAAATCGTAACCGCGTACCCCATCAGCGCGAGATCATGTGCCGCCGACAGTCCGACAGGCCCGCCTCCGACAACCGCGACCTTGTAAGGAAGTTTTTTCTGGACGCGACCTTCGTTGACGTTGATGGGATGTTTCGACTCCGGACCATACTGCTCGGTGAGAAAACGCTTCAGCGCGCGGATGGAAATGGGACGGTCGATCTCGCCGCGGCGGCAGGCCGTTTCGCAGGGATGTGCGCACACCCGGCCGCAGATGCTCGCCAGAGGATTGGGATCGCGTGCCAGCTTGTAAGCTTCTTCGAACCGGCCGTCGGCAATCAGGCCCACGTAGCGCCCGGCGTTGGTGTGCGCCGGGCAGGCCATCATGCACGGAAAGTTCGTGTGCAGCCAATCCGCATCGACTTGTTTTTGCTTGTAGCGTTTCAGCATTTGCAGCCCACCGGCATTTGGGGCTGTGCGCGCAATTTTGTCTGAAGGTGAGATTCGCAGCCGCAAGGGGCGCCCGAGAGGCCGCCCCCGCTGCTGAACGACGTGCGCGTTACTTCGCTACAGTGAAGTCTGCTTTCCCGCCACCGGCCACCGTTACAGGCTTGGACTGGTTCTTCGCGCCCTCGTGCCATACGGCAACGGTATAGCTGCCATCGGGAACGTCTTTGATCTTGTAGCTGCCGCTATCATCCGTCTCGGCAAAGTACGGAGTCGGGCTCACGATAATGTATCCCGCCATCTCCGGGTGGACGTTGCACAACACCGGCACAACTCCAGCCTTGTCGAAAGTGAACGGACGCTTTTCCCCTTTGGGCCAGGTACCCAGGTTGTGTCCGGCTTTCTTGTCATTCCCGATCGCCGTCCAGAAAACGTTATGCTGCACCGTGTCACTATTGAGAAACTCGACGGTTGTGCCCTGCAGCACCACGATGATATGCGGCGCGAACATGAGCCCCTTCTGATCCATGACCGGATGTTCTTTGGGAGCCGGGAATGTCTTGCCGGCAATGGCCTCTACGTAAACCACCGATTTCCCTTTCATCCCCGTGACTTTTCCTTCGATGTCACCGGCCCACGAAGCCGCGCTCAGCCCACCGATCAGCGCGACCACTGCGAATGTCTTCATTGCGAACTTGCTGTTCATGTTCTTTTCTCCTTGAAATTGTTGCAAATGATAGCTCCATTGCTGCTAAGAAAACCCGCCGCCATAAAGCCGATTGTGTATCTCTGTTTAGAAAAAGATTCTGGCATCCAGATAGACGGTGTTGTTGGAACTCGCGTTGCGCCCGAAGCTGTCGTAGTTTGTGGCTGCGCCGTTGAAGCGCGTATAGCCGGTGTATTGCGCCGCGAGCTGCAGGTTCTGCCACGGCCAGTAAGAAACGTTCAAAAGGTATCCCGCGCTTCTCGGGTCGCCATTGAAATTGCCAGTCACGGCAGCGCCCGATGGATAAAACGCGACATCCGATGTCCCGGTTGTACTGAACCATCCGACCGTGCCCGTGTACTTGTTGCCGAAGTGATATTCGGTATTGGCCATGACCGTGTTCAAATGGTGCGAACCTTGCGATACCAGCGGAGTCGAACTCCCCGGACCACCGCCCTGATACAACAGGCTCAGCAGATCATTGTTTTCCCGGATATAGCTGGCCCGGAACGAGAGCACGTCAGTTCTGACGATAGTTCGGTCGATTTGCGTGTCAATTGCCCAGTCCGTATATGAATCCGTCGGAATGCTGGCCCCGCTGAGATCGGTGATTTCATTGGGGGTCGAACGCAGGTGCATACCATACGTTCCGATTTCATACTGAGTCTTTCCAGTTAGTTCCTGCCACGCCAGCCGCCAGTAAGGAGCGGCGCCGCGGATATTGAAGCCCGCGCCCACGCCCGGGTTTGGCTGTGCCGCCCCCACGTGCTGAGTGCGATAGATAGCCGCATCCAGATAGAGATGATCGTTCCACATGCCAAACACGCCGACTCCAGCTACGTCCTGGGCCAAACCGCCGTTGATAAAAGGGCTGGCGTTGGGAGTGGGAGCGTTGTCGCTGGCGATCCACGGATAGCCCCACGCTGGCGTGCTGTTCCAAAGATCCTCGACGGTGGGATTGTTATTGAGATCGATGCCGTAGACCAATTCCTTGCCGCCCAGCTTCGTCTTGTTTGCGAAGCGGATATCGGTGTTGTCACTGGTGAAGTGATCGTCCTGTGTGTCGTAAGTCACCTGCATAAAGCTCCCGATCTTGCTCGTCCACGCGCCTGCAAGGAACAGAGAGAAATCCTGAGGGAGCTCTAAGTTGCCGTTCTGGGTCTGCGGCTGCGCAGTCTTGAGCGAGGTGAACGAAGTCTCCAGCATGACGGACAGCGGCAGTGACGCGAGCAGATCGAGGGGAGCGCGCTTCTTGCTTCCGTCGGCCTTTACGGTTTTGGTTTCATCTCCCCGATCGACGTAGCCGGTGAGTTTGAACTTACGTCCAGCTGGGTTGAGTTCCGGGGGAGTGTAGTGGCAGCCACTGCAGGCTAGTCCTGTTTGCCGCGCGTAACTTGGAACTGCCGACACCTTAGGAGGATTAATTGCCGAAAGCAACAGCAGCACTATCACCATCGTCAACGCAAGCAGAAAAATTCCAGTCTTCTTCATCGGAACCCCTTATCAGTTGCAGAACTGTTTTTGTTTTCTGAGTTTCCCCAGGATGTGGGGATACTACTGAGCTGGTAAACAACTAGCTAGGACGTGGATCACGGCGGGATGTGACAATAATCACACTTCCAGTGAGTGGGCCGCCGAGTCGAGATTCCTCTTGGACAAACGCCACGAGATATTCACCTTCTCTTTTCCCGATGCGTCTCCTCTCCGTGTCACTTCGGCATCCCCTGTCCAGTTGAGGCCTCGCGTCCAGACACAACCGTGACCGAAGTGAACCAGCGTGGAATTCAAGCCTTTGGGGATTCTCAAAACCCCACGCAATAGTGGCTTGCGGGGCACCCTCGCGGTCCGATTGACCTCAATGGTCAGCGCCGCCCTTGCGAGGGGGAGAGAGATGAAACGTCGTATAATCTCTCGCGCGCAGCTGGGGAGCAGAAAAGATGAACGTACAAGGACAAATCGAGAAGTATGTTACCAGCCAACCGGAGCCAAAACGCAGTGACATGCGAGAGTTGCATCGGCTCACACTGCAACTGTCGCCAAAATGCAAATTATGGTTCTTCGATGGTAAGGACAGCAAAAAGCAAACGGTCTCCAACCCTACGATAGGATATGGATTCCACACAATTAAATATGCCAATGGAAAAAGCAGAGAGTTTTTTCAAATTGGTGTGAGCGGAAACAAAACCGGAATCTCTGTCTATATTCTTGGTCTCAAAGATAAGAAGTACTTAGCCAAAACGTATGGGAAAAAACTGGGCAAGGCGAGAGTGACCGGATATTGCATTCGGTTTAAAGCTCTCAAGGATATAAACGTCGAAACGCTTGGAGCGGCAATACGATCTGGGCTTGCAGCTCCGAATGAAAATAGCAAGCTGATGAAATAATTCTACTGCGTCACCTACCCTCCCGCCTTCCCGCGGTCGGCCCCCTTTAGCTGACTATGACAAGGTACGTCTGGGAATCTCATCTGAGATCCACTACGCGGCGATCAGTTCCGCGGACCGTGCCTTGTGCGGTTGACCCAGGTAAGGGAAGTCCACCAGCAGGTCTTTGTGCGGGCCTTGAGTTCGTAGATCGCATTGGCGGCAAAGGGCTCATCCGTGGTCGGTCCCGACGGGTTTAGACCGACGGACGGATGAACATTCATAATGAGGATCGATTTTCCGGGCCTCTCAGGCGAGGGAAACGCATATAGGTCGGTGAGATCCAGGCGGGCATCGCCATGCGGGAAACTGACGTCGGGGCCGGAATAATGATGCGACATGGTGCGTTCTCCTTGCAGTCCTGCAGATCTCTTGCTTTCAAGGGACCTTCATCGGATAAACGCATCACACCAGAAATAATTCGCCGGGACAATTGGACGATGGTATAGGAGATACCTTGGTATTGCCTGCTGCTTAGCTCTCAACGACAGCCGTTCCCGGCTATCTGGATTTCTGATTCCTCGGATCGTCCGCCGGATTGACGTAGTCCATTCCGAGCGGTCCAATCGCTGTGATCTGCGTGATGTATTCGCCAGACTTCGCCCAGTGGAAATGGGAAGTGTTGCCGGGCAGAACGATGACGGCGCCGGGAGGATACGCTTCGAGTTTGTCCTCGTCGAATTGGTCGCCGAGGCCGATGTAGAAGACGCCGGAAATGACGGTGTAGACGCGATCTTCTGGGTGCTGGTGTGGCATCAGCTTCGAGTTGTGCGGCGCTTTAACCCTGGTCGTATAGGGTCCGGGCTCGGAGGGGTTGCCCACTACCACAGCCAGATGAACTTGTGGAGGGAATGCGGGAAATGGCTTCCACTCGACATCCTCCGAAAGAATCGTTTTGAAAGCCGGTTTGTTTTGTGTTCCCCGGAAGTCTTTCTTCGGCATGCGAGTTACGGAATTGGTCATCAGTTGTGCCATGGTTTTTCTCCTCGAAAAGGAATTCGCTCGAAGAATCAATCCAGATTCCACGTTTCCGATTAAGCCATCGATTGTTCGATAAAACAATCCGACGATGGTATTGGTCGATTCATTTGGCTTAGCAGCAATGGTTGCGTGAAGGAGAGCGGGCGAAGCGGGCCGTAACAATCACGCTTCCGCCGACTTTTATTGTTGGATTCGACCTAGATCATGCTGCACCTCTTCTGGGAGGCACCCAAGAGGCGAGATTCGTCTCGTTTCGCTGGATCTCTTCCAGGTGGTAGTCCGTGACATGAACATGCACGTCATTTCGCTGCACGGCAGAGTGAGCTGAACTCGACAAGTTGAGGGCCCGGGTTGGACCCAGCCTCACGGCTATCTTCACCAGGTTGGCGACGGACTCGGCGTGCATCTTTTGCATCATGCGGCCTCGGTGTGCCTTCACCGTAATTTCACTAATGCCGAGCTCTCCCCCGATCTGTTTATTCAACAAACCAGAGACGACCAATGCCATTACCTGCCGTTCGCGACGGCTAAGTGAGGCATAGCGGTTGCGGAGGGCGTGCATCTCCATCTCGCGGGCAAGAACAAGACGGCTACGGTCGAGACATTCCCGGATGGCTTCCAACAAGACGTTCTGCTCGAATGGCTTTACCAGGAATTCGACAGCCCCCGCCTTCATGGCTCGGACCGTGGTGGGCACATCGCTATGGCCCGTAATGAAAAGGATCGGCATGTCAGTCCTCTCAAGGGCGAGGCGCTTCTGCAGGTCGAGGCCGTTGAAGTCCGGTAGAAACACGTCAAGCACTAGACAGCTTGGAACCGCGGGTCGAGGCCGGATGAGGAACTCTTGAGCGGATGCGAAGGTCTCCGGTTCCCAACCTTCACTGCGCAGCAACAATTCCAGAGATTCGCGCACCGAGATATCGTCGTCGATAACAAATACGATTGGCGTGGCATTCGAACTGGATGCTGTCACATCGGTGTTCTGTAGGAATGGGTTCCTTACAGATGGGCGGTAGTTCATTGGAGACCCTCCGACTGCGTGATCGCCTGCTTGGTGCAGAGTATCCCGGAGGTCAGGTCGCCGGAAGTAACGGAAGCGTAAGTTACGGTACGTAACCTCGAATTCTCCTATTTCCAGTCAGGTTTTTGGGGGTGAGCCCGGGATACATGCGATGTATATGATTCGACGGGAATTGATATAATCACAGCCAATAGTGGATCGCGCGGCCACCGCGCGAGGCTGGGGCGAAGTGTGGGGGATCGATCGTTTGCCGCTCAATACTGCCGTCGTTAACCATCACCTGGATCAGGCGTTGAATTCTCCGCTCTTTCGCAACGCCGAGCGACAATCCCGATTTTTGCGGTTTGTAGTCGATGCGGCCCTCCATTCTCCCCAAGCAACCATCAAGGAATTCGATATTGGAATTGCGGTGTACGATCGCCGCACGGACTACGACCCCCGCACCGATCCGATTGTGCGTGTCGAAGCCGCCAGATTACGGGCTCGTTTGCGTGAATACTACGAAGCCTCGCCACCCGAACGCATACGCATCGATATACCGAAGGGCCGATACCTCCCCTTGTTCATCCCGATCGAAGGTGCGCATGAGGGTGCGAGCTCCGGCCTGTCCATACTGGTGCCGCCTTTCCGCTGCCTCAGTTCGGACCCTGGCGATCAGAATTTTTGTGATGGATTGACCGAGGAGGTGCTCTACAAACTCGCCCGGGTTCCTCGATTACGAGTGATTACTGAATCGGTTGCCGCCTGGCTGGAACAACGAGAAGGACCCAAGCCGCGCTATCTGCTGGAGGCTAGCGTACGGCGGGCCGGCCCGGAGATTAGATTGACTCTCCATCTAACGGAACTGACGGGTGGTGGCTCGATGCACTTTTCCAATATCTACCAAGCCACGATAAAAGACATTTTCGCCACTCAGGAGCGGTTAGCCGGGGAGATTTGTGGCGACCTCTCCGCGGCCCTGCATATTGATAACGCCGGTGGCGAGAGCATCCACTAACGGTTTAGCGATAGGTCAACATGGACTCGATGATAATCCGTCAGTTGCGGGAGAGCGTTGCGCTGCTGCCCAGGGAAGATCGCGCTCCGGTGGATGAGTTCTACAGGCGTCTCTTCCAACTCGCGCCCGAAATTCGGCCAATGTTCAAGCGAGATATGGGCCTGCAAGCCAAGAAGTTCTCAGAGATGCTTGCATGGGTGATCGCCCACTTGGATCATCCCGATGACCTGTGTAAGGAATTGCGCGAGCTAGGCGCCCGCCACAGGGACTATGGTGTGGAGATCGATCAGTACGCCCCGGTTGGTTCAGCGTTGATCTGGATGTTCCAGCACACCTTGGGCGATCGCTTTACCGCAGAGATGGAAGAAGCCTGGCTGGAGGCGTATGCCTTCATAAGCTCCGAACTGGAGCGCGGTGCTCGGGAAGCAGCTCGGGCTGGTAACTATCCGTCGCCTTGATCTTGGATCGATGCGCGTTCGAGATGGCGGCACCGATGGATAGCCCAACTCGATCAAACCGCTGCGGAAGTCGTCAGAGTCAGAGCCTGCTTCGTGCCTTCCACCCGGTCGCGCCCGTTATTTTTTGCGCGATAGAGCGCCTCGTCGGCCTGGCGCAAGAGGAATTCCGCGTTTGCCTGTTGAGCACTGGCGGTCACACCGATGCTGATGGTGACATCGGGAAGATCTTGTTTGTTGCCCCACTGCTTTCTCACCGCGAGCCGGATTCTCTCCGCCAACTTCAGCGCTGTTAACTCATCGCAGTCGGGAAGAACAACCAGGAACTCTTCACCACCGTAACGGCCAACGCTGTCATACTTTCTTACCGAGGCGATCAACTGGCAGGCTACCTGCTGCAGCACGACGTCTCCCACCAGGTGTCCCCGGGTGTCGTTTATTTTCTTGAAGTGATCTACATCAGCCATCAGAATTCCAACCGGCGTTCCATTCCGCTGGGCTCGCGCCAGTTCGCTATTGAGGGCGTCCACGATGGCGCCTCGGTTCAGCAGCGCCGTCAGCGCGTCCCGCGATGCCATGGACACGAGTTGCTCTTCCAGGCGAAGAATCCGGTTTCCGGTGGAGAGTCGTGCCCTCAATTCCAGCGGCTCGAAGGGCTTGGCAAGGTAGTCGTCGGCCCCGTTTTCCAGGGCCTCCACGAGGCTATGCTCGTCCTTGCAAGCGGTCATGAGCAGGGCGTAGACGTAACGGCCGGTTTCCCGTTCCCGCAATTGCCGGCAGATGTCGAGTCCGCTCAGCCCGGGCATTTCCCAATCGAGAATTGCCATCGTGGGCGGATCGTGCTCCTGCAGCACGGACCACGCGTGGTCTCCGTCCTCAACCACAACGACTTCGTATTTCCACCGCTCTAAGAGGGTTGCGATCAGCCGCCGCTGGAGAGGTGAGTATTCGGCAACCAGGACTTTCATAAAATTGTTTCGCCGGCCGGCACAACACGATATTCCCAACTAGCCGAGAATGCTTGCGAGGCCTCCCAGAAGATTCTCGGTTGCCACCAGATGGGCGCCGATTTCGGTCGAGAAGGCTTGCGCATCGAAGGGTTTCGGCCGGGAAGGTCCGCGGATTACCGCCCACGCTGGTTCCGAATCGAGGTTGACTGTGGATTTTTCGTCATAGCCGTATCCCATATTGTGAGAGCGGCAAAGAATGTCCGCCAGACTGACAATGCAAACCAACTCCTGAAATGACGCTTCCACTTGCAAATTGTGGTGGTGGGCGATGACCGCCTGCATTTGTGGGGCGAGATTCCAATTTCTCGCCAGAAAGTGGCCGACCGCACAGTGGTCAAAACCCAGTTCACGCTGTTCCGCAAGGTGAAGGGATTCGTGATCTTGCGAAGCGATGGCGACCACCAGTGCATGGTCTCCCGGAAACGCTGCCAGTTGGACCATCAGGCCCAGGTCATGGAGCAATCCCGCCAGATACGCTTCGTCAGGATTCGAGTAGCCGGTCATGAGCGCAATCTCGCGGCTCACCAGAGCGACCGCCAAGGAGTGCTTCCAGAATATGTCTTGCGCCGCCGAGCGCGGGGCGGACGAAAAGGCGCTGAACAGGCAGCAAGACGTTGCAATCTCACGAACCCGCTTGACTCCCAGCAAAGTTACGGCTTCATGCGTTGTCTCGATGGACTTGTGCATGGCGAACAGCGGTGAATTTGTCACCCGCAGGCATTGTGCGGTGAGAGCGCTGTCCATGGAGATGAGTTTGACCAGATAGGTGATGTCGATCGAGTCTGAGGGCTGGCTGACACACTTCATCAGCGGCACCAGCAGCGTAGGGACGCTGGGCACCTGCTCCAGACTCTGGACCTGCTTGACGACTTTGGCCCAAAGCGGCACCAGTTCAAAAGGTGTCTGTTGCTCCGAAAGGGCAACCTGCTTTGCCGCCGCGGTTGCCATGCCGGATCCTCCGGCGGTCTGTGGCACTTGCAGTCCTCCACCTGAATTGTGGCCCAGTGCCCAATGGCAATGAATGGCAGCTTGCTCTGCCTCCAGCGGGTGACAGGGACACCGATGACCCATTATCGGCGATTCAACGCCTGGGGATTACCCAAATCCCCAATGTGGATGTTCCGGAAGTAACCAGGAAGTGGTGCGGCTGTACGGTTCAATTGGGCGCGGATCTCGGGCAGGTTTGCGAGACGCTGCGCGCCTGTTCTGAACCATTTTTTGGAGGGGACTGCCGGGCGTGCGTCCTATACCGGGACCAACGCCATGAATTCTCTTGCAATCGTTCCTGCGCGCGAAAAATTAGCGAGCTTGATTAAGAGCGCGTGGGTGACTTCCTGACCTTTGGCCACGACCAGCATGCCCGCCTTGTTGCGAATCTCCTGCTGCAGGATCATGCCCGGCGATAGCTTCGAAGCCATCACTTTTCGTGGCTCCATTTTGGTTCCCTCGGGCTTCATGTCCGCCAATGCTTCCACCAGATCTTCCCCGAACTCGCTGGTCCGGTGCCGTAGCCGGGAAACTGCCTCCGCTTCCGGCAAACCTTGCATCCTGAGCTTGTCGAAGGCGACCGCCAGCTTCAGTGCTTTCGCCCCGAATACCATGGCGTCGGCCGGCAGTGACGGAACTCGCGGCGCATTCTGGCCCTTGGCTTCGGAGAATTGCTGGCTGATCATCCACGCAATCGGTTCAAGCCGCGGAATGCTCATCAAAAGATCGCGGGCTACTTGCGGATGAGCCTCGAAGCGCGCTTTGTCCTCGGCCGACAACTCCAGGCCCAGGTAGGCTGCTTGCATGACCTCAGAATCCAGCGTGAGGCATCCTAACTGCGAGAGCATGGCGGCAGCCTCAAAGCGCCACGGTGACGAAAGTCCAAACTTGCTGACCAGGTGGCGCACGCAGCGGGTAATGCGCATCGATCGGCCAAATGCTTCCGGGCTGACCGCGCTTAAGACGTCGGTCAGCACTTTAATGCTTCCCATCAGCGTGTTTTCCAACAGTTCTTTCTCAGCCGTCACCAAACGGTATTGGATCAGCCCCGCGGTAATCGCCTTCCCCAACACTTCTTTGTCACATGGTTTCGTCAGAAAACGGAAAATGTTGCCTTCGTTGACGGCGTCGATGGCGGCATTCCAGTCGGTGTGTCCGGTCAGCAGCATCCGCACCGTGTCCGGCGCTTGCTGGCGCACCCGGGCAAGGAACTGCGCTCCGTTCATCACTGGCATGCGCATGTCGGAAATCACAATCGAGTAGGGTCCGGTGTCGCCGATCGCTGCCAGGGCTGGCTCCGCGCCCTCCGCGGTGTGCACATCGAACTCGCGGTGCAGCATTCGTTTGTAGCCGTCCAGTACCGCCGGCTCATCGTCCACGAACAGAATCTTGTCAGCCATTTATCACTCCTCGCTGTCAACATCCAGCCAACCCGCAGCGAACGCGAGTTGAATTCCCAGGGCAGCCGGTCGACTAACCCGCCCCCGGGACCAATTGCTCCCGACAGCCCGCAACGGCCACCGAAACTGGCAATCATTAATCGGCGGATCGCTCCCAGAAAATCACGTGACCAACGTAACGTTAATTCTGAACGATTGATTGCCAGGGAATTGTGATGTTTTTCCCTGTGTCCGCCGATAAGGACGTGGGCCCGAGCAATGCATTCTTTTGTAAAAGGCAGTTGCGGTAATGAAGTTCAGCAGTACAAAAGCGAAGGGCTCGAAAGACAGGACATTACCCGGGCAATTCATCTACCCCGTCTTGTTGATCGGATTCCTGGTCCTGGTGGGCATTGTGATTGGCGTCGATTACCTCGGCCTCAGCGCAATGACCGCCCTTCACGCCCAGCAGCAATCTCTCACTAACGGTCAATTTGTGGATGTACGCCTGGCCAATCAGGCGCTGACCTACTCCGATCACAACGCGCGAATCATCATGCGACTCGCCGAGACCAGCGACGAGGGCGAAATCCAGACACTGCTGGACCGTCGCGTTGACAATAGCGCCAAAGTTTCCGCTGTGCTTCGGCAACTGCAAAGCCGCATTGGCTCCGCGGAAGAGAGGCAGCTTTTCGACGCCATCGTAGACACCCGAGGGGCCTATACCGGCAGCTACAAGCAAGCCATCGACAGCCTGCTGCGGCAAAAAGATCCAGAGCGGGCACGGCAGCTGCTAACCTTCTCGACGCTGCCTCTTCTGGTCAAATACCACGCCGCCTGGAGCGACTACGTCCGGTTTCAAATCGAACAAATGAATAGTGATCTCGTCGAGAGCTCAAATCGATATGTTGCCGCGCGACAGCGAACCGTACACCTGATGATATTTTCGGTGTTCCTCGCATGGTGCATCGGGGCCCTGGTGATCTGGAGGATCACGGCGGAAGTCCGGTCTCGAGAGAGTGCAGAGGGCGACGTCCGGCACTTGAACGAGAAACTCGAACGTAAGGTGCAGGAGCGGACCGCAGCACTCAAAAAAGCCAATGACGACCTGATCGTTGAAATCGTAGAGCGAAAACAACTCGAGAAAACGTTGCGTTCCGAGACCGCATTGTTTGATGCCCAGTTGAACTCCACCCTGGATGGGATCCTGGTCGTAGACGGCGACAATCGGATCATTCTTCGAAACCGCCAGTTTGTTGAGATGTTCCGCATTCCCGCACAACTCCTCGACAGCGGCGACGACAATGTGGTGCTTGCTCACGTGCTCCAGTTCGTGAAAAACCCGGAGCAGTTTATGCGCAAGGTCACCTATCTCTATAACCATCGAGACGAGATTTGTTGCGATGAAATCGAACTCACCGGGGGAACGGTCCTCGAGCGTTACTCTTCTCCAGTCATCGTTGAGGGTGGTGAGTACTTCGGACGCATTTGGACGTTTCGAGACATCACCGAGCGCAAACGCAACGAAGCCGTGGTACGCCGCTTGTCGATGGCGGTGGAGCAGAGCCCGGTCTCGGTGGTCATCACCAATTTGAAGGGCGACATCACTTATGTGAACCAGAAATTCGAACAAAGCACCGGATACAGGCGCGAAGAGGTGATCGGCAGAAATCCGCGAATGTTGAAGTCGGGTCACACCGGAAAAGAGGAATACAAGAAGCTCTGGAAAGCGATTACGTCGGGTAAGGAGTGGAGAGGCGAGCTCCAAAATCGCAAAAAGAATGGCGAACTCTACTGGGAATCGGCCGTGATCCGCCCGATCGAAGATGAGAAGGGAGAGACCACGCACTTCCTGGCCCTCAAGGAAGACATCACCGAGAAACGGAGAATCGAAGTTCAGCTGCAACAGGCACAGAAACTCGAAGCGGTTGGCCAGCTTGCCTCCGGCATCGCGCACGAAATCAATACGCCGACGCAATACATTGGCGACAACCTCTCTTTCCTGGAAGAAGCCTTTGCCAACCTGACAAAACTGCTGGCTGCTCACGACAGTTTGTTGGCAGCTGCCAGAAGTAACACGATTTCGAGCGAAATGCTCCAGGAGCTAGGCTCAATCGCCGATCGCGTCAACGTTAGATATTTGTTGGAGGAGTCACCCAAGGCATTCGCCCAGACCAAGGAGGGCTTGGGCCGCGTTTCGAAGTTGGTGAGCGCGATGAAAGAATTTTCTCATCCCGGTGCGAAGGAGAAAACGCCTTGGGACCTGAATCGCGCCATCGATAGCACGATCACGATTTCACGGAACGAGTGGAAGTACGTTGCCGATCTCACCACTGACTTCGACCCAAACTTGCCAGCCATCCCGTGCCTGGTGAGCGAGTTCAACCAGGTGATTCTGAATCTGATTGTGAATGCCGCCCACGCCATCGGCAGCACCATTAAAGAGGGTCAAGCGACCAAGGGAAAGATCAAGGTCCAGACCTTAAACTCTCCCAATTGGGTGGAAATCCGGATTGAGGATACAGGTACTGGAATTCCCAAAGAAATCCAGCCTCACGTTTTCGAACCCTTTTTCACCACCAAAGAAGTGGGCAAGGGTACGGGGCAGGGATTGATGATCGCGCGCTCCGTCGTCGTCGATAAACATCAAGGCAGCATCCACTTTGAAACGGAAGACGGAAAGGGCACCACATTTATCATTCGTCTTCCCAAGGATGGCAAGAGCCTGGCTCCGGTTGGGCAGGGGGCGCACGCATGAAGCGTCTTTTGTTCGTCGACGATGACGATAAAGTTCTCGACGGCATTCGCCGGATGCTGTATGCCGACCGCAGCCGTTGGGAAATGGAATTTGCGCTCGGCGGCGAAGCGGCGTTGCAAGCGTGTGAGCGCCACACTTTCGACGTAGTG
The DNA here is from genome assembly GCA_963715875.1 of uncultured Acidobacteriaceae bacterium. Classification (GTDB taxonomy): domain Bacteria; phylum Acidobacteriota; class Terriglobia; order Terriglobales; family Acidobacteriaceae; genus Sulfotelmatobacter. The sequence goes on from OY970281.1 coordinate 1,967,691, forward strand.
ATTTCGGACATGCGCATGCCCGGCATGGATGGCGCCACTTTCCTCACTCACATGCGCGATCGCTATCCTCAAACCGCGCGCATCGTCCTCTCCGGGCACTCCGAAGTGGATGCCACCATGCGCGCGATTTCTGTCGCCCAGCGCTTTCTCGCCAAGCCCTGTAATCCGGTGGATTTGCAATCCGCAATCGAGCGAACCTGTACCTTGCAGGATCTTCTGTCCGGCCCCGAGATCCGCCGACTCGTAGGTTCGATCGGCGATTTACCTTGCCTTTCCTCAACCTACACTTCGCTGGCGCAAGCCGTGAGAAAGCCCAATACGCCGATCAGGGAAATCGCGGAAATCGTTGAGCGGGATATGGCGATGTCCGCGAAAGTTCTGCAACTGGTGAACAGCGCCTTTTTCGGCCTGGCGCAGAGAGTCACCAGTTTGCAGACTGCCGTGGGTTACTTAGGGATGGAGACGATAAAGAATCTTGTATTGGTGGCCGATACCTTTAGAGTGTTCACACCGGATAAGCGCATTCCCGCGTCGGCTTATGAGTCCATGCAGCACCATGCTCAGCGTGTGGCCTCGATCGTGGGCAGGCTTCCCGTTGACCGGGAGAATCGGGATGTCATCATTCTTGCCGCCCTGCTTCACGACATCGGCAAGCTGATTCTGGCGAGCAAGTTGCCCGATCAATTCTCTGCCGCGCTCGTTCTTTCTCGCGAGCGAGGTTGCGAAATGTTCGAGGCGGAAGAAGAGCTCATGAAAACTTCGCACGCGGAAATCGGCGCGTACCTGCTTGGACTTTGGGGCATCCCGCATCTGGCGGTGGAAGCCATCGCCCACCATCATCATCCCACTCGCATCCCGCACTCGGAGTTCGACGGCCCCGTAGCGCTCTATGTCGCGGATTTGTTGGCCCGGGAGTCGGCCGCCACACCCGAGTCGCCGGCCTCTGAACTTAGAGAATCGGACCGGAAAAATCTTGAGTCGTTGGGAATTCTGCCTCGGCTTGCCGAATTCCGCAATCTCGCCAACCAGACGGAGGATTCGGCCTCAGGCGCAGCCGCTGGAAGCAGTACCTGACGAACCTCGCATGATCCGGCAGCGAGAATTCCGGGTTGAAAAGCATTATGACCCAGCGCATTTTGATTATCGATGACGATGTGGCCCTGCTCGACAGCTTCCGGCGCTGGATGAAGCGCGAGTTGAAGTGTGAAGTGCACTGCGCCGCCGACCGCGAGGAAGCCGAAGCCCTGCTCGACAGCTACGAGTACGCTCTCGTCATCACCGACCTGTCTCTGTCATCCCAAAGGCTCGAAGGGCTCGACCTGATTGAGCGCGTGCAAAACAGCTCCTCCAAGCCGAAGCTCATCACCCTGACCGGCAATAGTTCAAGGGAAGTCCGGTCTATTGCCCTACTCAAGGGAGCAAATGTATTTCTCGAAAAACCAACTCCAATCCGAGAGATCATTGACATTGCTCGCGACCTGATCGGTTCCGGCGGCAATTCCAGCGCCGCGGAAGCTCCCGCGCAAGGCAGGGTGTTGAGCAGCCTGTTGGATGACGCGGGAATTGAAATTTATTTCCAGCCCATTTTCCGAATTGAGGGCGGCCAGAGTACGGTCGTGGGGGTTGAGTGCCTCAGTCGAGGTCCGTCCGGCACGCCTTTTGAGCGCGCGGACGCCCTGTTTGCCTATGCGCGGCGCAAGCATTCCGCGGTGGCCGTCGATCAGCGCTGCATCAGCCTGGCCCTGCAGGCTGCCCGCAGACTTCCAGAATCTGTTTCTATCTCTCTCAACGTGCATGCCTCGACGCTTGGCCGCTGCACCACCTTCGCGGAGTGGCTGCTCGCGTGTGCGTCCGCCAATGGCATTTCCTGCGCTCGCATCGTTGTTGAGATCGTGGAACACGCGCCCGTCTGGAACAAAACCGAATTCCTGCGAACACTCGACGAGCTCCGCCATGCAGGCATCAGGATCGCGTTGGATGACATTGGTTTGGGCAATTCCAATTATCAGATGATCATCGATTCGCGGCCGGACTGCTTCAAGATTGATCGCTATTTCATCCACGGTATACACGAGGACCCGCGCCGCCGAGCTGTGGTCGCATCGATCGCACAACTCGCCAAGGACTTTGGCGGGGTGGTGGTTGCGGAAGGCGTGGAGAGAGACGACGACCTGGCGGAACTGGGGAAAATCGGCATCGTTCTAATGCAAAGTTATCGCTTCTGTCCTCCAATCCGGGCAACGGAATTCAGTCTGGAAAGTTGTACCTCCATGCCGGATGTTCATGCGCGGCCCGATCCTGCGCGGGCAGAGCAAACCACTGACGGGCGCAATCGTCTTTCCTGACTGGCGTTCTCGATTTACGATGCGTCCGCAAGCACCTATCAGTAATTACCTTCCCATATCCAACGCGGCGACTTCCTCAGTTCACGGTTTGTGTCATCGAAGCCGATGCAGCACCGTAATCGGAGTCGCCGGAGTAGGTAGCAGTCACTACATCGCTTCCCACCGGCAACGCCGCGGTCACGAGGGTCGCCTTTCCGTAGGCCGAGATCGTTCCCGTTCCCAGGGACGTTCCGTTGTAGCTGAACGTGACCAGTTGGCCTTTCGGCAAACTGCCGTTGCTGGCCAGCATTGCCGTGAACGTCACCGGCTTGCCATTCGTCGAGGGATTTTTGGAGGACGTGAGTGTCATGGTGAGAGCAGCCTGATTCACGGTTTCGACGATTGGCGAGGATGTGCTTATCGCACTCTGCGAGTCGCCATTGTAGGTCCCGGTCACCGAGTTGGAGCCAATATTCAATTTCGTGGTGGCCAAAGTTGCTCGTCCAGCAGCGAGGGTTGCCGTGCCGAGCAGAGCGCCTGCGTTATTGAATGTGACCCGGCCGGTCGGTCCTCCCGGTGCTCCTGAAGTCACGGTGGCGGTCAGTGTTACCGATTGCCCGTACGCCGAAGGATTCGGACTCGCTGTGACCGCGATTGCCGATGAATACTTATTTACGACCTGCTTCACCATCCCTGAGCTGGCTTTGTGGAGATCATCTCCGGGATAGCTGGCCTTGATGGTGTGGTTGGTTGCTTTAGAGAAAGACGTACTCAATGTTGCGGTGCCATTTTTCGTCGTGCCCGTACCAATCTCGGTTTTTCCGTCATAGAAGGTGACGGTTTCCGCATCTGGCGGCTGACCGTCGGTCGATGTCACCGTGGCGGTTAATAACACCGACTGGTTGACGAAGGACGGGTTGAGCGAAGATGTGACCGTAGTGGTGGAGGTGAAGGTGAAGTTATTCAGCAGTACTCCGATCGCGCCGTCGGACCCGGACGCGCCGGACCAATTCGCCACCACCACATCGAACCTGCCGTCTCCATCGAAGTCCGCAACCGCGACGGATTGCGGGCTGCCGCCGGCAGAAAATGTGACGGCAGACTGAAATCCGTAACCTGTCCCATTGCCCGCAAGCACGCCGATGTCACTGCTGCTCGAATTAGCGACTATCACGTCTGGTATATCGTCGAGGTTCAGATCGGCTGTGGCGATCGACATGGCGAAACCTCCGCCCGAGCCGTATTTGAACGGGCCAACAAAGGAGCCCTCGTCGTAATTCAGCGCCCCCACCGAGCCGTTACCGGTGTGAGATGTGCTGGACCAGGCGTTGGCCACCACCAGATCGGGCAAGCCGTAGACATCCACATTGACGGCCATGGCATAAGGTTCGGACCCGCCCGAAGAATAAATCGTCGGAGGCCAGAACGACCCATCTCCTGCATAAAGCACTGCCACCTTGCCGGGGCCAGGTTGGCCTTTACTGTCGCAAAAGTAGCTCAGTGCCACTACCACCCCGGCGCTGGGGGGCAGCGCCACGATGGACGTGCAGCAGGCAGCACCCGTGCTGTAGGTAGTTGTCGGCTGGAATGTTCCGTCGCCGTTTCCCGTGAGGATGCCCAAAGTTCCGTCGATGTTCGGCACCAACAGATCTGGTTTACCGTCGTAGTTCACATCGGCAACGGCGACGCCGGAGGGTTCAAATCCACCCGAATCGTATGCAACGGCGGCCGCGAAGGTGCCATCGCCTTTATTCAACAGCACTGCCACCGTCCCCGCACTGCAGGTGGCGCTGGCGCCGCATGTGTTTACCACCACAATATCGGGATGGCCGTCGCCGTTCAGGTCGGCCACGATGACCTGCGAGGGCGAGAAGCCGCCAGAGCCGTAAGTCACCGCTGGCCGAAAGGTCCCATTGCCATTGCCCAGCAGCACACCGATATTATTCGAGTTGTGATTTGTTACTGCGATATCGGGAAAACCATCGCCATTGAAGTCGCCAACTGCCACCGAGATTGCACCGACTCCACCTGAATCGTAGGTGACCACGGGCAGGAAACTTGGAGGGTTCGAAGAAGCGTCGGAGATGGCGTGATCGTGCGCCGAACTCGGCAACGTCGCGTGCCTCCGACTCGCCGGAACAACCTGAGCTACAGCCGTCAGGCCAACCAGAACGATCAGGACTGCGAGAAGGAAGAATGAAACATGGGTAGAAATCTCAACTCTGGGAGTGCGGTGAGAAGTCATGGAAGACCTCCTTTACTATTTTGGGCGAGTGGCGTCGATCACCGATCATTAGGACGAGTGTCAATCTCGAAGTGCCAGGTCCAGAATGGCGGATCGTGACCGGCAAACTGATCACCAGAGTGACTGGCGTTCGGCACTCTCGCCTCAGGAGGGTGTTGCATGTCGTAGGAGGTGCTCTTCGGGAGAGGCAAGCAAGCCCAAATCAATCAAACACAAATGAGGCCGTACTGTCAGTGAGATCTATCACTTCTTGATGTGTGGTGTGATGTGCGCGGTAAAGGGCCGCCGCCAACCCAGCGCATTCGATCCCCACAATGACAACAACAACGACAAAACTAAATCGCGTCGGCACTCTTGGTGCCGACGCGATCCATGTCCGTCATTTCGGTCGCGCGATACGGCGCTAGTTCACCGTCTGCGTGAAGCCAGCCGAGACGCTGGCGTTGTTGTTAGCGTCGCCCGGATAGCTCGCCGTCAGGGTTCTTGCCCCTGACGTTGCAAACGTGATCGAGCAAGTGCCTTTGCCCAGTGCCAGCGCTCCCGAACAGCTTTCTCCAGAACTGGCGGACACGGTTACTGTGCCCGTCGCCTTGGTCGTGTTCGTGATCGCCTGCGCCACCGTGAAGCTCACCGTTACCGCCGTCCCCACCGTCGATGGATTCGGTGTGTCCTTCGTGATGGTGGTCGTAGTGTCGACCGGAGTCACCGTGATCGTTGTCGTGTCAGTCACCGTGGTGTAGTCGCTGACCAGCGTGGGAGTGAATTTCACCGACAGTGTTTGCACTCCCGTCGTCAGTACTTTGTTGGCCGCTGGCGTGTACACAAAATTGCCAGCGATAGGATTGTTGTCGCCGTCCGCCGCCGTCGCATCCAGTTGGGTTGCGCTCAGCTTCGTCCCGTAGGTGATCGGAGCCGGTGAAGGCCAGGTAATGATGCTCGCCGCCTTTGCCGCAATGGTCTTCGCGGTAGCGGTTGACTTCAGATAGGCGTAGTTCGCTGCCCAGGTTGCCGTCACCGTACACGTCCCGGTTCCTTTGATCATCGACACGGTGTTGCCGCTGATCGTGCAAACCGTGCTCGGCGCCGCAGTGATGGTCGGAACGCTGGTGTCAGAGCCCGACGTCGTGCCCACCGTGAACGTGGACAAGTACAGGGCGCTGGCTGGTACGCCGGTCAACGTGCACTGAGAGCCGCACGCCACCGCCGACTTTTCGGTTACGGTTGCGGTGACCTGCGGGGCCGCAGCGTAGTTGCTGTTCCCCGGCTGGTTCATGATCACCGTGCACGCGGTCGTCGCCACGCCCATGGTGTAGGTTGCGCCGGAGTTGCTGCAGTTTCCGGAAGGGGTATAGGTCAATGCCAAGCTGGAGCTGGCGCTGGCCGCCACCGTGAAGCTGGTGCTCTTGGCCGCGCTCGCCGGAACGAACGTGACCGTGATGCTCTGTGAAATAGGCATCGCGTTGGTTGAACTCCGTTACCTGCGGAGCAGGCGAGTAGTTGCTGTTGCCCGCCTGATTGGCGATCACCGAGCAAACGCCGGTGCCGCTCGTCATGGTGTAGGTCGCGCCCAGGTTCGAGCACGAACCGGAGCTGGTAAAGACCACCGGATTGCCGCTGCCGCCGCCCGTGGCTGCCACCGTGAACTGGCTGTTGTAAACCGCGCTCGACGGTGCAGGCATGGTGAACGTGATCGTCTGTGATTGCAACCCGTTGACGACCTGTCCGCCGGATAACGTTCCCGTGCCCGGGTTGTGGTTGGTGTCTCCGTTGTATTGTGCTGTGATCGTGTTCGTCCCCGACGGGAGGCTCGACGTGGTGCACGTGGCGGTTCCCGGATTGCCCGAGGTGACGTCGGTCGTGCCACAGCCAGTGTTATTACTCCAGGTCACGGTACCGGTCACATCTTGCCGTTTCGCGCCATCGCGGCGCTTCAGCAACCCATTGGCACCGCTGATGGTCGCAGTGAACGTGACGGACTGGTTGATGTTGGAAGGGTTCGCACTGGAGCCGACGCTCACGTTCGATCCTGCGGCGTCGATTTCCTGACTCACCGTGCCGCTGCTGCCGGTGTGGTTGCTATCTCCGGAGTAGTTTCCGGTGATCGTATCCGCGGGATTGACCGCCAGGTTGCTCACCGTGCACGTCGCTGTTCCCGACGTCACCGCGCTGGGATTGCCTTCAGAGCATGACATCGAGCCGTTCGCATCGCTCCACGACACCGAACCGGTGACGGTTGGCCGCTTGATTCCGTTGCGTCCCTTGACCAGCCCGTACTGGCCGGTAATGGTCGCCGTGAAGATCACGGACTGACCGTAGGACGATGGATTCAGACTGGAACCGACGCCGGTGCTCGAAGTCGCCACAGTCGCGCTGGTCGTCTCCGTGACCTGCGTGGCCGCCGAGTAGTTGCTGTTGCCGGCTTGATTGGCGATCACCGAGCAAGATCCGGTGCCGCTGGTCATGGTGTAGGTTGCGCCGGAGTTTGAGCAAGAGCCCGCACTGGTGAAGACTACCGGATTGCCGCTGGCGCCGCCCGTTGCCGCTACCGTAAAGCTTTGGCCGTAGGCCGCGCTCGATGGAGCCGGTGTTGTGAATGTGATGGTCTGGCTGGCAAGAGTCGCATTGGTCGTTTGCGTGACTTGCGATGCAGCCGAGTAGTTGCTGTTGCCGGCTTGATTAGCGATCACCGAGCAAGATCCGGTGCCGCTGGTCATGGTGTAGGTTGCGCCGGAGTTTGAGCAAGAGCCTGCGCTGGTGAAGACCACCGGATTGCCGCTTGCGCCGCCAGTTGCTGCCACCGTGAACTGGCTGCCGTAAGCCGCACTTGCCGGGGCATTGGTGGTAAATGTGATGGTCTGGCCGACCAGCGTCGCGTTGGTGGTCTGCGTGACTTGGGATGCCGATGCGTAGTTGCTGTTGCCGGATTGATTGGCGATCACCGAGCAAGATCCGGTGCCGCTAGTCATGGTGTAGGTTGCGCCGGAATTCGAGCAAGCGCCGCCGCTGGTGAAGACCACCGGATTGCCGCTGGCGCCGCCCGTTGCTGCCACGGTGAACTGGCTATTGTAAGCCGCACTCGCCGGAGCGCTCGTGGTGAATGTGATCGTCTGGCTGGCGAGAGTTGCGTTGGTTGTGTCAGTGATCGTCGGCGCGGCTGAATAATTTGTGTTGCCGGCCTGATTGAAGATCACCGAGCAGGTTCCCGTGCCGCTAGTCATGGTATAGGTAGCGCCCGAGTTCGAGCACGATCCAGAACTGGTGAAAGCGACCGACAAGCCGGAGTTCGCCGTGGCCGCAACGGTAAATTGAGCGTTGTAAACGGCGCTCGCCGGAGGCGGCGTAGTCACCGTGATCGCCTGGCTGGCTGGGGTTGCGTTGGTTGTGTCTGTGGTCGTCGGCGCAGCTGAGTAACTTGTGTTTCCCGCCTGATTGAAGATGACCGAGCAGGTTCCCGTGCCGCTGGTCATGGTATAGGTAGCGCCCGAGTTCGAGCACGATCCAGAACTAGTGAACGCAACCGCCAAGCCGGAGCTCGCCGTCGCCGCAACGGTAAATTGAGCGTTGTAAACCGCGCTCGCGGGAGGCGGCGTGGTGACGGTGATGGTCTGGCTGGCCTTGTTCACAACTTGCCCGCCGCTGAGCGTACCGGTGCTGCCGGAGTAGTTGCTATCGCCGGAGTACACCACCGTGACCGTATGCCCACCTACCGTCAGCGAAGAAGTGCTGCCCGAAGTGGCGGAACCGGAAGACAACGCCACAGGCGAACCGAAGGCGCTGCCATCGACGTTAAATTGGACGGTTCCAGTGGGCGTTGCGCCCGAACCAGTTACGATCGCAGTGAAGCTCACCGATTGTCCGAACGTAGACGGGTTCGAACTGGAGGCGACTGCGGTGGTTGAAGTGAGGCTTGTCCCCACGCTGCACGCCCACGGAGCCGACGGGATGCCGTTCGCTACCACGTACAACTCGCATGATCCATTCGGTACGGTCGCCGGTACATCGAAGTTGGTCGATACCAACTCCGAGCCCGTCGCCACACCCATCGTGCTGTGGCCGTGAGTCCGGGCGTAGTACACATTGCCGGTGGCGGTGTTCACGATTTGCACCAGAGGATAATTGGTGTTGTCCTGGAAATCGTCTCCGTATGCGGCACCAGTCGTTACGCCGTTGAACTGCATCCCGCTAATGGAATAAGTGGTGCCGGGTGTCAGTGTGGTCGGCGCCGTGGTGATGGTGGGCTGCCATGCCGATTGGTACGTACCCGAACTGGTCAGAAGCTGGACCGTAGTCGAAAAGTCCGTGAACATGATCTGCCCTGTGGGCAGAACCAGCAGGTGAGCGACAAACGAGGAATCCGATGAGGAGCGGGAGACATTGGGAAGGGTGCTTAAGGCCGACCCGTTCCACTCGTAAATTGTGAGACCATTCGCGCCCGTGCGAGGACTGGTGACCACCATGGCATTGCCATTGATTTCAGTCGCGCCTGGAGCATCGTTGGCCGTATTAGTGCCGGTAAAGGTCCCCTGACCGGTCCACGTATTCGTGCTCCAATTGTAGGTCGCAATGTTGCCGGCGGCACATTTGCTGGCGCCGGTGGCAAACAGTGTTCCGTTGGGCATCAACATGATGGGCCCAAGCTCATAACTGGCGGAGCTTGAATTCCCGCAATCGGCATCCCAGAGTTGCTCGGCCGTGCTCGTGTACTCCGTCCATGCGTTCGTGCTTGGGTTATAGAGCGCGTAGCCCATGGCGGTCGCGCTGTAGGCGCCCAGGTACACGTTTACCATCAACACATCGCCATTGGGCAAGAGGTTCCAGCCCGATTCGTCGAATTCGGTGGTTTCTCCGTCGGAAACGCTGGCCTCGGTAGTGAAGTTCAGAGAGCTTTCATTGAAATAAAAATAATCCGCGTAGGTGGTGTAGCCGCCAACCTTCGCGCAGCAAGCCGCGACCATCCATGTCCCGTTCGGCAGAACCACCGACTGGGCGTCACCAAAGTACTGCCCCGAACTCGGTACCGGGGGTGTTGTCGCAGTCCAGGTGTTCGCGACCGGGTCATATAACGCACCGTTGCTTTGCCAGTCTCCAGTACAGTTGCTGGATGGACAATTGTATTCGCCACCCTGAATCACCACTTTTCCATCGGGCAACACGGCTGAGGCGAAGAATAATGGTGTGTAGCCGCTGGGAAGAGTAGCGACCTGGGTCCACGTGCCATTGACATAACTGCCGGTGATGTCCGGAGTCAGAGTGTACCAGGCACCGTATCCAGTGCTGTTTTTAACGCAGCCGCTGCCGCTGCAGTTCGGCTCTTCGTGCACCAGCACGCGGCCGTCAGTAAGCAGCAACATCGCACCCACAGAAACGGGTGGTGCGTTTTTCAGTGTTGTCCAGGTTTGAGAGTTGGCGATTCCCACCGAGCCAACCACAAAGATCAGAAGAATAGATACGAACGCACAAGTGCGCTTAGTAGTCACGGAGCCCCCTCAGTGATTTTGATTTTTTAGGACGGGAAGGAAAGCAGTTTCCCCAGGGATGTGGCGGAGTACCCCATGTCTCCGTTGCGACCCGCTGCCTAGCCCGCAGAAGCTAAGTCTGTCGGCTTGAAACAGGCGAGCCATAGTAACACAGAGCTTCAAGAAGTCCAGCAATTAGAAATCAGGTCGTTTTTCCTGGTTTGGCGGCTTTTTGACCGACGAAAGCGACGCTCGGAACGGTCAGTCGCGCGCCCCAAAGCGGACTCGGGCGCCGCTTGTCGGGCGATGGTCTACCGGTGGTAAACTGCCGCTATGGCTGCCAAAAAGAAACCCGCGAAAGCGCGACCGATATCGAAGAAGAGCTCCACTACCAAGAAGACTGCAAAGAAAAAGGCTGCAAAGAAAATCACGGGCAAGAAGAAAGTGTCTCGGAAGAAAGCGGCTCGAAAACCGGTGGTGGCAACGGTCAAGGGAAAGAAGAAACCTCCTGCGAGAGTCACCGTTCCGAAGAAACAAATCCGAAGGCCAACGCCGACACCTTCGCCATCCTATTCCCGCGAAGATCAACGGGCGTCCGCGGCGGGGCAATCGGGAGATTTGCAGGGATTGTCCTGGTCTGAACAGGCCGATTCGCAGAGTGTCGACGAGTTGGTCGAGGAAGGCAATGCCTTCGAGGCCGATGTGGTGTCAGGCGTGGAAGCGGCTGACCGAGAAGAGGGCAGGGAAGTCCACACCCGCGAAGTGCCTGAAGACGACGTTCCCGAAGAATATCTGGACGAAGAATAGAAATCTGATCGGTTACGCTCGTCGCCCGGGATTCTGCCGCGGCGTTTTGCCGCGGCAATCCCTCGGAGCGTTTTTTCGCGCCGGGCCAGCGCCCGCTCAGTGCGCGTCGGTGCTTTGTGTTTCTCCGGTTTGCCCCGGAGGAGGAACCACCACGGTGGACAGATTATTCTCTGCGGTTAGTTTGCGAAAGTCCGCCAGGTCGTGGCGCTGCAGATCATCCCAACGGCTGAGCAGTTCTCCAGTTCGCTTCTTCAATCTCTCGAACTCGGTTTGTTCCGCCGCGGTCGGCGCCGAGTCGGCGGTGCCAACGGCCATCGCGAGGAACGCCAGTTTGGCGTCGATCTGCGGCGGGTAAGCCAGCGAATCCTCATTCGCGCTGATGGTCAAATTGATGAGTTGATCGCGCTCCGCTAACAGCTTTTTCTCGAGTTCATCCGCGGAGGCCACAATCGGTTTCGTGCTGGCGTTCTCCGGCATGCGGCGTTTCAGACCGGCCACTTGCGAGCGTACGTCCTGAATCTGATTCACCGCATCGTAAACTCCGTTGAGTTCCTCCTGAATTCCCATCAGCATGTCGAATTGCTGCGCCAGATCGGCCTGGGTCACGTTGACCCGAGGATCCAACTTCACTTCCAGAGGCGCAACCTGGCTTTCGCCGCTGCCCACCGTCAGCCGTACCTGATACTGGCCGGGCACGGCCACTGGCCCCCGTTCTCCGCCGCCGTACTCCCAGAGGTAGTAGCCGGGAACGCGATGCGCGTCATCATAACGCAGGTCCCAAACAAAGCGATTCAGTCCCGCCTCCGGCTTGATCTCTTTCTCCGGTTTCTTGTCGTCAGGATCGGGAGGCTCGTTGAGTCGCCTCGTCTCGGCGCTCGAATATTTGTGGATCGTCTTTCCTGACGCGTCGAGGATTTCCAGTTTCGTTTCAGTGCCCGGCTTCGGTGAATCCTTGAGATAGAAGTAAATGACCGCGCCCGCGGGAGGATTCTGCCCCACCCGGTTCGAAGCGCGAGGCTCTCCGACTTGGCCTGCCTGCATGCGGAATGCGGGCGCCGGCGTGTAGAGATGAACGTCCTTCTTCGCGACGTCGTCACCGAACTGGCGCAAGGGACTGACGTCATCGAGAATCCAGAATGCGCGGCCATGGGTAGCGACCACGAGATCGTTGTCCTTGATCACGAGGTCGTGAATCGGAGTGGTCGGCAGATTCAATTTGAGCGCCCGCCAATCGGCGCCATCGTTAAACGAAACATAGACGCCGTTCTCCGTGCCCGCATACAGCAGGCCACGTTTTTTAGGATCTTCGCGCACGGCCCGCACAAAACTGCCGTCGGGGATTCCATGCGTGAGTTTCGTCCAGTTCTGGCCGTAGTCGCTGGTCTTGTAGATATAGGGTTGCAGATCGTCATTCTGATGACGATCGACGGCTACGTAGGCGGTGCCGGCATCGTGGCGCGAAGCGTCGATCTGGCTGACGCGGCTCCACTCCGGCATATCTTTGGGAGTAACGTTGGTCCAAGTCTTGCCTTCATCACGCGTGATTTGAATCAGCCCATCGTCGGTGCCCACCCAGATCAATCCCTTGCTGAGCGGCGATTCGGCGACGGCAAAGATGGTGTCGTAATATTCGGTTCCGGTGTCGTCAAGGGTAATGTCGCCGCCCGAAGCGATCTGCTTGCTCTTGTCGTTGCGCGTGAGGTCAGGACTGATCGCCTGCCAATGCGCACCACCGTCGGTAGTTTTGAACAGGCGTTCGCCCGCGTGATAAAGAGTGTTCGGGTCGTTCGGGGAAATGAGCACGGGTGCGGTCCACTGGAACCGGTGCTCCAGACTGGCGGCGCCGCCGCCGTCTGAAATTTCGGGCGATTCGGTAATGGCCTTCACCTGCCCGATGTGTTTGTCGAAGCGCGTAATGTTTCCCTGATAGTCGGCGGCGTAGACGATGTTGGGGTCGGGCGGATAAGGCGCAATGTAGCCCGCCTCTCCACCGCCCACGTCATACCAGTCGGAGCTGTCGATCGCGCCATCATCGCTGCGGCTGGTGATCGCCACCGTGCCGCTGTCCTGCTGCGAGCCGTAAACCCGATAGGGCATCGCGTTGTCGGTGGTGACGTGGTAGAACTGCGCCGTCGGCTGGTTATCTTCGCGCGTCCAGTTCTTGCCGCCATCGAGCGTCACCGTGACTCCGCCATCGTTGGAGGCGATCATGCGCCGCGTGTCGCGGGGATCGATCCACAATCCGTGATTATCGCCGTGCGGAATTTTCACCTTGTTGAACAGGTGCCCGCCATCGGTGGATTTGAAACTCTCTACGTCCAGAATGTAGACGACGTTTTCATCCTTGGGATCGGCGAAGATGTGCATGTAATACCAGGGCCGCTGCCACAGGCTGTGGCTGGGATTGACGAAGTCCCAACTCTCGCCCCCATCGTCGGAGCGATACAAGCCTCCGTCGGGGTTGTGCGCCTCGATCAGGGCGTAGACGCGGTCGGAATTCGCCGCCACGGCGATGCCGATGCGCCCGTAGGGGCCTTTGGGCAGTCCGTGCTCTTCGAGTCGCTTCCAGGTCGTGCCCCCATCGCCAGAGCGGTAGAGTCCGCTGCCCGGACCTCCGTCGGATAAATTCCACGAAGTTCGACGAGCCTGCCACAATGCGGCGAAAAGAATATGGGGATTGTGCGGGTCGAAGGCGACGTCGATGCCTCCGGTGTTCTCATCTTTGTAGAGCACCTTCTCCCAGGTCTTGCCGCCATCGGTGGTGCGGAAAATTCCGCGCTCGGCGTTCGGTCCGTAAGGGTGACCGAGCGCGGCTACGAAAACGATCTCCGGATTATTCGGATTGATGATGACCTTGCCGATGGCGCGGGTGTCGTGCAGCCCAACGTTTTTCCATGTCTTGCCCGCATCGAGGGATTTGTAGACTCCGTCTCCATGAGAAATATTCCCGCGGATGCAAGCTTCCCCTGTGCCCACATAGATAATGTTATGGTCGGAATTGGATACTGCCAGGCTGCCAATGGATCCGCTACCTTCTTTGTCGAAAATCGGGGACCAGGTCGTGGCCCCGTCGGTGGACTTCCACACTCCACCGCCCGTCGCTCCAAAATAATACGTTGTCGGGTCGCCGGGAATTCCGGCTGCGGTCAGCGAGCGTCCGCCGCGGAAGGGGCCGATCAGGCGGTACTTCATGCCCTTAAAGAGCTTGTCTTCCGGATTGGTGGATTCGCTCTCCGCAGGTTTTTGCTCTGAGGAATTGGTCGTCGCCGTCGGTCTGGCTAGTGCTGACTTGTCGGCCTTCGATTGCCGCTCCGGCGTGTTCTGGGCTGAAGCGGCGCTCATGGCGACTAGCGGAAATATGGCCAGACAGATCGGCAGCCATCGGCGCATCGGAGCCCTTCCAGCAGTGTTTCCACAAACCACATCGTTAGCAGCCATGCGCAAATGCCCCCAGTGTAGAGAAGTAGAAAAGCGGAAAAAAGCAGTAGCGCTATGTTAATGCCCAACAAGAGCAGATTGCAAAGGGCTTAGCCACATTCTCGCCATTCACGCCTGAATGAGCCGTCTGCGATTCCATCCGATGCGCTGCATGGTTACCCTCGGGCGCGCTGGTGTGCGAATTCTCACCCTTGGCTGTGATTCTGGCCACTGCGGCCCCTCTCTGCCGGGGAGAAGATAACCAGTAATGATTTTTCCCGGGAGGGATAGCAATGAAAAGAGTCTTGATTCTTGGAGCCGCAGGCAGGGATTTTCATAACTTTAACGTCTTATTTCGAGATAATTCTGAGTACCACGTAGTTGCGTTCACCGCAACCCAGATTCCCGACATCGCCGGACGCCGTTATCCGCGGGAACTCGCCGGAGCGTTGTATCCAGAAGGCATTCCGATCCGGGAAGAGAAGGATATGGAAAGCTTGGTCGCCGAGTTCGAAGTCAACGCTGTTGCGTTTTCCTATAGCGATATTTCTCACCAGAACTTGATGCATCTCGCGTCCCGTGCCTTGGCCGTGGACTGCGATTTCTGGCTACTGGGAACGGGACGCACGCAGCTCAAGTCGGCGGTCCCGGTGATTTCAGTGTGCGCAGTGCGCACAGGATGCGGCAAGAGTCCGGTTTCACGCCTCGTCGCGGCTGAGTTGCGCCGGCAGGGCCGCAAGCCGGTGGTCATTCGTCACCCCATGCCTTATGGCGACCTGGCAATTCAAGCCGTTCAGCGTTTTGCCACCATGGAAGACCTCGACCGTCATCTATGCACCATCGAGGAACGCGAAGAGTACGAACCGCACATCAAGCAAGGCACCGTGGTCTATGCGGGCGTGGACTACGAGAAAATTCTGGACCAGGCCGAGAAGGAAGCTGACGTAATTCTGTGGGACGGTGGCAATAACGATACTTCGTTCTACGCATCCGACCTCGAGATCGTAGTCGTCGATCCGCTCCGTCCGGGACACGAACTGGCTTACTATCCCGGCGAAGTCAATCTGCGGCGCGCCGATGTAATCGTGATCAACAAAGTCAACACCGCCTACCAGCGTGACCTGGAGACGGTTCGCCACAACATCAAGCTGCACAACCCCACGGCAGTCGTGTTTGAGATGGCCTGCCGGGTTTCGGTTCCGGAGCCCAGTCTCGTCAAAGGCAAACGCGTTCTGGTCGTCGAAGACGGCCCCACGCTCACCCACGGCGAGATGCCTTACGGCGCTGGCGTAGTGGCGGCGCGGCAGAGTGGAGCGGCCGAACTGGTCGATCCGCGGCCTTATGCAGTTGGCTCCATCCACGGCACCTTCGAGCGTTATCAACACCTCACCAGCCTGCTGCCCGCCATGGGTTACAGCGACATGCAACGGCACGAACTGGAAGAGACCATTCGCCGCACACCCTGCGACCTGGTATTGATCGCTACGCCGATCGACCTGGAGCGCGTGATCAAAATCGACAAACCGAACCTCCGCGTCACCTACGAAGTGGAAGAACTCACTAAGCCAAGCCTGGCCGAAATGCTGGAACAGTTCGTGCACGAGCACGAGCTCGAGCACGAGCCGGTTCTGGCGGGAGCAAGAAAATGAATGGCAAGGATTTTATCTCCATACGGGACTTCACGCCCTCGGAGATTCAGTATCTGCTGGTCCTTTCTCGTCAGGTGAAGGCCGATCCAACGGCCTTCAGCAAAGCACTGAAGGGTGAGACTCTGGCGCTGATCTTCGAGAAACCATCCTTACGAACGCGGGTGACGTTTGATGTCGGCATCCAGCAATTGGGCGGATTCTCCCTGTACCTCGCGCCTTCCGAGATCAATCTGGGCAAGCGCGAGTCGATCCATGACGTGGCAAAGAATCTGGAACGCATGGTGCAAGGCATCGTGCTCCGCACCTTCAGCCACGACACGGTCGTGCAGATGGCGCGGCATGCCACCATTCCCATCATCAACGGGCTGACCGACTTCGTTCATCCCTGCCAGGCGATGGCGGACTTCCTGACCATCTGGGAAGCCAAAGGCAACCTTGAGGGACTGAAAGTTGCTTTCATCGGCGACGGCAACAACGTGTCGCGCTCGCTGATGTTCGCCGGAGTGCAGTTGGGAGCGCATGTCTGGGTGGCTACGCCTCCCGGCTACGAACTCGATGCGGACTCGGTGGAATGGGCCCGGAAACGCGGCGCTGAAACGGGTGGCACGTGCACCATCACCAACGATCCCGAAGAAGCGGTGGCGGGCGCGGATGCCGTCTACACCGACATTTGGGCAAGCATGGGACAAGAGGCCGAGGCAGAAAGGCGGCGGCATATCTTCCTTCCGTACCAGGTGGATACCACGCTGTTCCAGCGAGCCAAGCCGGCCGCGATCTTCCTGCACTGCCTGCCAGCACATCGCGGCGAGGAAGTGACCAATGAAGTGATCGACTCGCCACGATCGCTGGTATTTCAGCAGGCGGAAAACCGGCTGCACGCGCAGAAAGCCATCATGCTGGAATTGATGAAAGGTGAGTTCGTCAGATTGCCGGCGCTGAACGAATTGCAGGAGATGGTGCATCCGTAGCTGTCAGTAGAAAAGAAAGAAACGCGGGCGCGCGAGTCCGGTGATTCGTGCGCCCGCTGAAAATTTAATTCTTATGAAGACCATGCTCCTTGCCGTTGGCGGGAACTCCTTGATTCGCGCGGGCGAAAAAGGAACCATTGCCGAACAACGCAATAATGCCCGGCGGACGGCGCTGCAGATCGTCAGCTTGATCCGCAGCGGCTATCGCATCGTGCTCACCCATGGCAACGGTCCGCAAGTGGGAGCGGCTCTTCTGCGCTCGGAACGCGGCGCCAGCCAGGTTCCGGGGCACCCCCTCGACGTTTGTGGTGCCTCCACGCAAGGCGAGATCGGCTATCTGCTCGAGCAGGCGCTGCAGACCGAATTGCAGCAGGCCGAGCTGCACGTCCCGATTGCCGCCATTCTTACCCAGAGCGTGGTCTCGGCGGACGATCCCTCGATGCAGCATCCCAGCAAGCCGATCGGTCCTTTTTACTCGCGCGCCGATGCCGAAGAACGCCAACGCCAATTTGGCTGGGAGATCGTCGAGGATGCGGCCCGCGGTTACCGCCGCGTGGTCCCCTCGCCGGAGCCGATTGAGATCGTGGAACTGGAAGTGATTCGCGATCTGGTCGAGGACGGTGTGATCGTGATCGCCTGCGGCGGCGGAGGCATTCCCGTGATTTCAGAAAACGGGAGACTGCGGGGCGTCGAGGCCGTCATCGATAAAGACCGAGCCTCCGCCTTGCTGGCAGCCCATCTGGGCGCCGATCTGTTTGTCATTTCCACCGACACCGATTTTGTCTATCTGGATTACAAGAAGCCTACGCAACGTCCTTTGCGCCAGGTGAGTTCTGCGGAGTTGGAAGCCCATGCCAAGGCGGGCCATTTTCCTCCCGGGAACATGGGGCCTAAGATTGAATCCGTGCTTCGTTTTCTAAATCACGGCGGGAAAGAAGCCATCATCACTTCCTGCGATAATTTGTGCCGCGCGGTTGCGGAGTCTGCCGGAACGCACATCTTTCCCGATGTCAATCGCGCCGAAATCGAGCGCAACGCGGAACTTCATCTTCCGGTAGGAGGACGCTAAATGCCACTGTCCACCATCACGCCGCCGATTCCGCCTTTAGCCTCGGGACCGGAGCGATCTGCAGAGACACTGAAGCACGTCGTCGAGTCTCAGCAATTCACCGTTCCGCTGCTCATGGAACTATTCGAGCGCACCCGCGGTATGGAGCGCGTAGTGGCCCGCGGCGGTTCGCTCGATTACCAAAATCGCATCATGGCGACGCTTTTTTATGAGCCCTCCACCCGCACCCGGCTGTGTTTTGAGGCAGCCATGCACCGGCTCGGCGGCAGGGTTTTATCCACGGAGAATGCGGGCGCGTTCTCTTCCGAGGTGGAAGGTGAGCAGGTGGAAGATTCCATCCGCATCATCGGCAGCTATTGCGATGTGATCGTGATCCGCCACCATGAAGATGACGGCGCGCGCCGCGCCGCGGAAGTCTCGCCCGTCCCGCTGATCAATGCCGGGGATGGCAACGGAGGCCAGCATCCCACCCAGGCCCTGCTCGACCTGTACACTATTTACCGGCAGCGCCCGCTGAATGGCCTGAGCGTGGCCATCATCGGAGAGCTCGACAAGGGCCGTACGGCGCGCTCTCTGGCTTATCTGCTGGCCAAGTTCGAGCGGGTAAAAATATTTTTCGTGAGCCCGCCGCAAATGCAGATGAAGCCCGATATTCTTGACTATCTGGACCAGCATGGCGTGCGCTACGAACTGGAGTCCGACATCGACCGCGTGATCGGCGAAGTCGATGTGGTTTACCAGACCCGCATCCGTCCGGAACGAGTTGGCGATGCCGGCGGTCTGAAGCGCTATGCCATCGATTCGACGGTGGTCGAGCGCATGAAGTCGGACGCGCTGATCCTGCATCCGCTGCCGCGCACAGTCGAACTTGATAAGTCAGTGGATGCCGATCCCCGCGCCATGTATTTCCGCCAGGCCATGAACGGCCTGTATGTGAGAATGGCTCTGTTGACCATGCTGTTCGAAAATGGTGGATAGAGGTGCAAGTTTGCCTTCCGCATCCCGAGGTCATCCTGAGCGTAGCCGTTTTTCAGGCGAAGCGAAGGATCTCCATCTCCACGGGCTCGGCGTTCCAAGCCAAACTGCACGCACTACCAAAACGAAGCCTGGGCTTGATCGTGGGGCCGGGCCGGTTCAAGTGGGGCCGGATGATTTGATTTCTATCTTCTTAATGTGAAAGGTACTTATGACAACGCAATTCGTGGAGGGATCCTTGCGCACCCAGGACTTTGTCGAACTTGAAAATAAATACGGAGCGCACAACTACCATCCGCTCGATGTGGTCATCGAGCGCGCCGAAGGCGTGTGGGTGTATGACGTCGAGGGCAAGCGTTACCTCGATTGCCTGGCCGCCTACTCCGCCGTGAATCAGGGACACTGCCATCCCAAAATTCTCCAGACCCTCACCGAGCAGGCCCGCAAAGTCACGCTGACCTCGCGCGCCTTCCGCAACGAACAACTCCCGCTGCTCTACAAGGAACTCCACGACCTCACCGGCTATGACATGGCGCTGCCCATGAACTCCGGCGCGGAAGCCGTCGAAACCGCTGTTAAGACCGCTCGCAAGTGGGGATACAAGGTCAAGGGAATTCCCGAAGGCAAAGCCGAGATCATCGTCTGCAGCAATAATTTCCATGGCCGCACCGTGACCATCGTGAGCTTCTCCACCGACGATCAATATCGCGACGGCTTCGGCCCCTTCACCCCCGGATTCAAGGTCATTCCGTTCGGCGACGCCAGCGCCCTGCGTGCGGCGATTACGCCGAACACCTGCGCATTTCTCGTGGAACCCATTCAGGGCGAAGCTGGAATCGTGATTCCGCCCGCGGGATTTCTCGCCGAAGCCTCGAAAATTTGCCGCGAAAATAACGTGCTGCTGATGGCCGATGAAATTCAGTCCGGCCTGGGACGCACCGGAAAACTCTTCGCCTACATGCACGAAGGCATCACGCCCGATGTGCTGATCGTGGGCAAGGCGCTGGCCGGCGGCTTCTACCCGGTCTCGGCCGTGCTGGCTTCGAAGAAGATTCTCGGCGTGTACAACCCCGGCGATCATGGCAGCACCTTCGGGGGCAATCCCATGGGCTGCGCCATCGCCCGCACCGCGCTGCGCGTCTTGATCGAAGAGAAGATGGTGGAGCGCTCCGCCGAACTGGGCGCCTATTTCCTAACCCTGCTGCAAACCCTGCGCAGCCCGAAACTGAAAGAGGTGCGCGGCAAAGGCATGTGGATCGGCATCGAACTCACCACCGCCGCCCGCCCCTACTGCGAGCAACTCAAGGCCGAGGGAATCCTGTGCAAGGAAACCCATGAGCGCGTGATTCGCATCGCGCCCCCGCTAGTGATCAGCCGCGAGGAGATTGACTGGGCCTTCGAACGAATCGCGAAAGTGATTCAAAAGGCTTAAACAGTGTGCATCAAACTCGTGAGTGTGCCCCGTCCAAGCGTCGCTTGGGCGGGGCTTTTGGCAGCATTCAATATCCGCGCAGCCCTATTGTTGCATGTAAACTTCCATGCCGCCGCCATATGGCAAGACAAGATGATTCTCCGCCCTTGATTGCCATTGAATAACCATCTAATCTTTAGATGGTTAATCTTATGCAAACCATTACACTCAAACTCAAGCAAGCGAGCGTGGTATTGGGCGTTCCGCCCAAGGACTTGCAGAACCTCGTGCAAATGGGAGTCATTCGTCCGGCACGCCGCAGAAACGTGTGCTGGTTCGATACGAGTGTTCTCCTGGAGGCAAAGGTGGCGTTTTACCTCAAAGATTCTCTCGGCAGTTCGAGCGAACTCCTGACGCGATTTACGGAGGCTTTTTCCCAGAACCTTGGGCCGGCGGAAACAATGGGTCTAAGGGACATCTGTCTGCGATCCCGCCCCGTCAACGGCAGTGAGGCCGTGGAAATCAAGATTCCAATTCGCTCTCTGGCGCGGGAATTGGAAAAACAAATTCCTTTAGCTTCGGCCTACAAGGACCTCCCCAAGGGCCGGAAGAGACCAGGATGGAAGAAAGACTTTTTGCGAAGTATGCAAAAAGCCGCGGTTGACCTGGGTGACATCTCGGAACAGGATATTCTGAAAACGGTCCGCGAAAACCGCACAGGGCGAAAGAAGCTTCCGGAGATTACCGTCGTTGCCCGCTCAAAAGAGAAAACGGCCTAGAGGCGTTGTCGACACGTCCGTCTTGGTAGCAGGAATCGCTGGGCTCAAAGTTCCAGAGAGTGCGCTAAGAATCCAAGCGCCAAGCTGCTCCGGGACTGGATCGAAAGGGACACGTTTGTCTGGCTGGTGTGCGATGAGATTCTTCTGGAATACAAACGAATCCTGGGAAGGCTGGGCATTCGGCGTTCACTCATCGGGAAAATAATCAATCTGCTACGGGAAGAGGCGGAGCTTGTCCCTGCCTCTGCTTTGCCAAACATCTCTCCCGATCCGGAAGACGATCCCTTCTGTGGTTGCGCTGAAGCTGGCCGAGCCGATTTCATCGTAACGCTTAATCCGAAAGACTTTCCACAAACGTTGTTATCGGCTTACGTCATCAAACCTGGCGAACGGATTCCGACAACCGCCCGGCGGAAACTACACCGCCGATTTTAGCAGGGCAGGGCGTGCTTAGCGATGTACGGTTTCGCTCTCCAGCTTGGCTCCCGTCAGGCAGCAAACCACCGCAATCTACCCCGCCGTTCAATGGGCGCTGAACAAGTGGTTGTGAACCGGTCCGCGGTTGTTCAGTCCGGCTGCCGCCAACCAGTAGTCGGCCGAAGCTCATTCGCCGTTTTCGCGAAAGAAGACTGTGTATCTTTTGCAACGCCTACACCCAATGCGACAATAGCGCTGAAAGCAAGGTAACTCGGCTTGCCCCCCGTAAACCATCTGAGGAATGCAAATACGGCGACAAGGTAGACAATGCCAAACGCCCCACCAAGCAACAGCGATGCTGCATCTCTGGGCTGATACATAAACACCCTACTGAAGTCGTCAGAACTCGGATTAATCCCCCTACCGGGACAACCTGCATCCATTCCGGTCGAGTGAAAGTTTATAGATTTCGTTTTGCCGATGCAGTGATGAGTGGGCCTCGTCCAGGTGCGGCAAGTATCAGTTCAGCGCACCCAAGCTCGGCAGCCGGTGAATTGCAGGAACAAAAAACATGTAGGTGGCGAGCATAACCATCCCAACCCACACCGAGATATCCGAACAGTCCTCGCGACCCATCTTCCCATGCTTGGCTGCGTTTTTTAACCAACTCAAACAATAAATACAGAAATTCCACGGAGCTGCAATTGCAAGAGTGGGCCATAACCACCCGCCGAATGTGATCGTTGCGCGATTGTGGAGCGCGAGCCGGGACCAAACGTACTCATAGGCAAGCATGAGCAGTGTGCTGACGAGAAAAAGAAGCCAGTGTTCATTCCCCCAAGCTTCAGTGTCCGACGTGGGCTCTACGTTAGCGCTCTCTTTACTCATTCCTCCTCCTCCCAACTTTGGAGATGCTCTAGACGCGTCGCACCAAAAATATTTGTGCGCGAGACCTCTAGCGATGTACCGTTTCACTCTCCGGTTTTGCTCCCGTCAGGCAGTAGTGAATCTTCTCCACCAGATTCGGGAAAAGGTGCTGCTTGGGTAGCCATAGCGTGACGTGCTCGGACTCCACCGGCTCAAACGACGTCATCACGATGACCGGAAACTGCGGGCTGCGGTCGCGCACGGCGCGAGCCAGTTCGATTCCGCTCATGCCCGGCATCTGGAAAGCCGTAACCAAAAGATCGAATTCCCCCGATTCGAAGGCCTGCAGCGCCTCGGCCGCATTCGAGGCCGGAACTGCCCGGTAGCCCTCCGCACGCAAAATGTCGCACGCGAGTCGACAGAGCATCTCGTTATGATCGACAACTAGAATCTTTTTCATGGCATGCTCCTATTTGGCAGCCGGTCCTTCGGTGGCGGGCGCTGCGATTTTGTTGAATGTAAAGCTTCCATCGCTCTTGGCGCCGATCGAAACGCAGTCGCCCGCCTTGACCTGGCCCGTGGCAACCAGGTTTGCCAGGCCATAAACAATGTTTTTCTCGATCATCCGCTTCAAATGCCGCGCCCCATACTTGGGGTCGGTGCCTTCGCGCAGCAGCCATTGCTTGATTTCAGGCGTGCAGCGGAAGGTGAAATGATTCTGCCCCACCGCGCCCGCAATCCGCTTCTGAATCTTCGCCAGTTCCAGATCGAGAATCAGTTCAAGCTGGTCAGGGCGGAGCGTCTTAAAGACAACCACTTTGTCCAGCCGGTTCATGAACTCCGGCGAAAACTTTTTCCTGGCTGCCTCGACTGCGATGCGGTCAATTTTTTCGTCCAGACTCGCGTCTTTCATGGGAGCCTGCGCGGCAAACCCGAGACCGCCCTCGGCCAGCTTGCTCATTTCGGGCGCGCCCACGTTGGCCGTCATAAAAATGAGGCAGTGCGAAAGGTCCACGTGTGTGTTGTCGCCCAGCGTCAAGCTGGCCTTATCCAGAATTCCAAGCATCAGTTGCCACAGGGCCTCCGACGCCTTCTCGACCTCATCGAACAACAGCAGGGTGAGTTTGAGTTTGTCGGTTTGCCATCGGGTCAGCGCTTCTTCGGTGAGGATCGGCTGGGTGTGGCCATGACCGATATAGCCGGGCGGTGAGCCAATTAACTTGGCGATCTCGTGATGCTCCTGAAATTCCGCGCAATCCACTTTGATGAACGCATGCGGATTTCCGAAAAGGGCTTCGGCGAGCACCTCGATCACATAAGTTTTGCCAGATCCAGTCGGCCCCAGAAACAGCAGGTTTCCCACCGGCCTGTCCGGCGCGGACATGCCGACAAGAAATATCTGGTAGAGCTCGAGAACAGCGTCCACTGCGGCGTCTTGGCCGACGACGCGCGAACGCAAAAATGCTTCAATCTCTGTGGTAGCGTCGCCATGACGCGTGGCATCGAGGGATTCAACGGTGGCTTCGGCGAGAGCGATGGAGCTTTCTGGACCAGGCACGCTGGACATACCGACCTGCTTAAACTCCGCGATTCGATTCTCGCAGGTTTCCCCACAGGAAGCAGTGACGATTCGCACGGGCCCTGGTGACCTTCTTCCGACGACACGAATCCAACCGAAGTCTCCGAATGGGGCCACGGGCGGGCGAATTCACATCCAAAGCAAGGGAACGAGACCGAGTGCGGCGAGGATTGCCAGCAGAACGAGGCCCTGCGTGCCGGTCTTGCGATCGGCAATGCTGTAAGCGTAAATGCCCTTTATGAGGTTGTTGCTGGCGGCGGCAATCAGAACCGCAGCACCCGCGACATTCAGCGGCGTCAGCGAACCCGCGGCCTGAGTCATGCCCAGGATAAAAGGATCGACATCGGTGACGCCCATGATCGCGGCCAGTGTGTTCACTCCCGCTCTTCCGAGATAAGTAACGGCCAGCTGCGTTAAAACAAGCATGGCCAGAAATAGAAGGGCGAATAGAAAAGCGGCCCCGAGTTCCAGGGGATTATTCGGCTCAAACTCACGCTTGACCGCGTCGGTCTTCACATCGGGCCGCCGCGACCAGATCCAGCCCACGGCAATCGCCAGCCCTCCAAGCACGAGAAAGGGCAGCGCCAATAGCGACATCAGATGCCGATTGAATAGCGCAAGCAGGGCCGTCAGACGCAAGTACATCACGCCCGAAGCGATCAGGATTCCTCCCGCAAAAAGATGTGGGCGATCCTCGCGCGCCGCCCTGCGCGAGATCACGATGGTGGTCAATGTGGACGAATATGCCCCGCCCAGAAAGGCCGCAAGCACGACCCCGCCGCGCTCTTTTGTGAGCTTCTGCAGGATGTAACTGCCGTAGGAGATCGTGCTCACCGCGACCACGACCAGCCACGTCCTGAAAGGATTGAGGTGGAACGGCCCGAACTGCTGGTTCGGCAGGATGGGCAGGATGACTCCAGTGAGCAGCAGGAATTTCGCCAGCGTGAGAATTTCCGCAGGTGCGGTACGGGTGGCGATCGTTTCCAGGGCAGTCTTGAGTTCGAGCAGCAGCAGGCTGGCCACGCACAAAGTGGTCGCAATCCAAAGATGTCCGTAGAAGACGAGCGCGCCCACCAGATAAGTCGTGAGCCCCGACATTTCGGAGGTGACGCCCGCAGTTTCCGAGGTGGAAAGCTTGTGCCAGAATGACAGCGCCATGAATGCGCCGATGACCACGAAGCCGAGCGTCACCGGGACGAGTTGGTTGCCCGAGAGCAGCGCGATGGAGTAGCCGATCAGCCCGATGAGTGGAAAGGTGCGTACGCCGCCGAAGGCGTAGCGTCCGAGGACAACTTTGTGCTCCTCACGTTCCAGTCCGATGAGAAATGAGAGAAACAGAACGAGGAGAATCTTGACGGCATCGAGAGGGAGCCAACGATAGAGTTCCACTCAATTCTCCGAATGAATCCGTTGGCATTGTGCCACAATTCGGGCGGGGCCGCGCACGCGAGCGGGTTTCAGCGGGCCGTCAGTGCGAGCTCTCGATGTTCCAGACCGTGTCGAGCACGGTGCCGTCCACCCACTTCACGATGGCTACGGGGCGATCGCCGCGCTTCGGCCGAGCCGGTTTGCCGCCGCAAATGCGTTCGACTTCGGCCTTGATGTCTTCGATGGATCGAATGGGCAAGCCCGATCCCTTCACGGCATCGATCAAATCCTGCCGCCGTGGGTTGATGGCGATGCCGCGCTCGGTGACGACCACGTCGATCAATTCGCCGGGCCCGGTAAGGGTTGTAACTTCGTCCACGATGACGGGAATACGATCGCGGAATGCGGGTACCGCGAGAATCGTGCAACCCGCAGCCAGGCAGTTCTGCCAGCCTCCGATACCGTGCAGCAACCGGCCATCGGAATGCGTGACCACATTTCCGTTGAAGTTCACATCCACTTCGGTCGCGCCCAGCACAACCGCGTCGATCATCGAGGCAAAGTTTCCCTTGCCGTGGAAGTTGTACGAAGTAAACGGAGACGTCGCCAGGTGGCGGGGATTCGCCGCGATCGACTTTACCGCGTCGAGGTCGAACGTCTGCCCATCGAGAATGTAGTCGGTCAGGCCTTCCTCGAGAAGTTCGACCAGATACTTCGTCGAGCCGCCGCGCACGAACCTGGCCTTCACCCCGGCTTCTTTCATCATGTGCTTGAGGTAATCGACGAAGGCGAGAGCGATGCCGCCCGCTCCGGCCTGGAAGGAAAATCCATCGCGCATAATGCCGGCGGCGCGCAGAAACTTCGCGACGTACTCGGCAATCAGCAAGCGGTCGGGAGAGCGCGTGATCTGCGTGGTGCCCGAGACAATTTTCGCGGGATCGCCAATGGAATCCACCTGCACGACATAGTCAACGTTGTTTCCCTGAATCTGCCAAGGAACGCAGGGGAAAGGAACTAAATTGTCAGTGACCACGATGACGCGGTCGGCATAGAGCGAATCCGCTAGAGCAAATCCGAGGGATCCACACGCCGACTTGCCGTGCGAGCCATCGGCATTGCCAAACGGATCGGCCGTGGGCGCCGCGATCACCGCAATGTCGATGTGAACTTCGCCATCCTGCACCGCCTGCCAGCGGCCTCCATGGGAGCGCAACACGCCCATGCCGCGCATCTTTCCTTGAGTGCAGTAATCGCCCAGCGGACCGTTCATGCTGCCTTCAATATGATGGATGGTGCCGTTCTCCATCAGTTCGATCGCGAGCTTCTGCGAAGGAAAAGATGCACTGGGAAACCAGGTCAGATCTTTGACGCCTAGCCGCTCTGCCGCCCGCAGCGCCAGCATTGCAACGCTGTCACCGTCACGCAGGTGGTGATGGTTCGAAATGACCATGCCGTCGCGCAGGCCGCAGCGCCGCAGCGCGCCCTCAAGGTCGCAGACGCGCTTGTCGCCGTCCTCGGAATAGTCAGCCGCGGTGCGCACCGGAGGCGCAGCCTTCTGTCCCGCGGGCTTGTACATGCCCACTCCCAAGTAGGGAACCTGCGGGCGCCCGTTGGCGGTAGCGGGAACGAGCCGACCGGCGGCGTTCGGTTCCAGTTGAAGATTTTCCTGTACTTCCTGCATTTGTGTCTCTCAGTTACCGGCGGTTCTTTTACCGTTCAGGGCACAAGCCCCATGGCACGAGCGCGGCCTACCAGTTTTACCGCGCGTTGAACCACGGGAGCATCGATCATCTTCGATCCCAGGCTGACGACGCCCAGGCCTTTCTGCTTCGCCTCGTCAAATGCGGCGACGATCTTCAGCGCCTTTTCAATCTCCTTTGCCCCCGGCGCGAAAGCTTCGTGGATCACCGATATCTGCGACGGATGCACGCAGCCCATGCCTTCAAATCCCATGGCGCGTGAGTTCACGCCCCAGCGCTTGAGGCCTTCCAGATCGCCGATGTCGCCGTAGACCGAATCGATGGCCTGGACGCCCGCGGCGTGCGCGGCATTCAACATGCGTTGCCGCGCAAATAGAGATTCGGCGCCGGTCGCGGTCTTGGCCACGCCCAGATCGGCAGTGTAATCTTCCAGGCCGATGGTCAGAGCCACGATCTCCGGGTTGGCAGTCGCGATGGCGAAGGCGTTCTCGATTCCCAGCGCCGATTCGAGAATCGGCATCAGCCAGATCTCGCGCCCCATGCCGTGCTTTTTCTTGATGTCATGAATCTGATCGGCGACCTGCACCACTTGCTCCGGCTTCTCTACCTTAGGGATGAGAATGAGATCGGGCGCTGCCGGGACGATTTCTTCGAGATCGTCGAGTCCGAGCGGAAGCTGGTTAATCCGCACCATCCGCTCGCAGGCGCCAAAGTCCACCGCGCGAAGCGCATTGCGCACGAGAATGCGCGCCGCATCTTTCGCGCCGGGATGCACCGAGTCCTCCAGATCGAGGATGATGGCGTCTGGATTCCGCAAAGGAGCGCTGACAAAATACTTGGGCTCGTTGCCGGGAATGTAAAGTCGCGAGCGCCGCAATCGATCACGCGCCGAAGCGGCCGGAACGGGCACGCTTTCCGGCAAAGCGAAATGGCCGTTGCCCAGTCCAGCGCGCTTTACGGCGGCCTCAATGCGGGCTGAGATTACGAAAGGTAACCCACCCTCATCGTGGATGGCCACGTGGGCGTGCTCGACATGCAACTGATCGAGCACTTGCCGCGCCTGCCGCAGAATCGATTCGCCGTAGTAGGCCTCAACCCTCGACTGCAGCACAATCTCGATGCCATCGCGGTCGCGCGGTTCGATCCGCACATGCGTGTCGGAACGGACGTCAGCGCCGCAATTTCCGGCCTCTGCCGTCCGCTGCCCGGTTTGTGTTTCCAATGCAGTAGTCATCGCGACTCTCTTCGAGCCCTCGAGTTCGAACCCTCAAGTTCGAGGCCTTCTACTTCGAACGCTCAGCTGGCAGACCCCGCCAGTTGCGGCTCCATCACTTTTGCCAGGCTTGCAAGCACGGCATCGGTCAGTTGCATGGTGCTGGCTGCGCCCTTGGCAATGGACTGGCGCCCGCCCGTAATGCGCAGCATGTCGTAGGTGCGGACTTTGCCTTCCTGCACGACGTTGGCGATGGCATTCCGGATCTGCTTGGCCTTTTCGATTTCTCCCACGTGCTCGAGCATCATCACGGCGGAAAGGAACATGGCGATCGGATTCACGATGGGAGGATTGAGTTCGGCGTATTTCGGAGCCGAGCCGTGGGTAGGCTCGAACACCGCGACTTCATCGCCAATGTTGCCCGAGGCCGCGAAGCCGAGGCCGCCGACCAGTCCGGCGAAAGCGTCCGAGATGACGTCTCCGAACAGATTCGAAGCCACGATGACGCCGTAGTCTTCCGGATTCTTCGTCAGCCACATCGTCTGCGCGTCAATGTTGGTCGACCACAACGAAATTCCCGGATATTCCTTGGCTACGGCTCGGGCCTCTTCTTCCATGATTCCCGAAGTCTCGCGCAACACGTTGGGTTTTTCGCAGATTGTCACCGACTGGTAGCCGAACTTCTTGGCATATTCAAAGCCGGCCTTGGCGATCTTGCGCGCGGCGTTGCGAGTGATGATGCGCACCGAAATCGCGAGGTCGGGGCCCGGCGTATTCGCGAACGGCTTGAACTTGGGATGAGCTTCGAGTGCGGCGCGCACATAATCCGGCGGGTTGGTCCACTCCACGCCCGCGTAAAGCCCTTCTGTGTTCTGGCGGAAAATCACGGTATTGACCAGCGGCTCTTCAAAGCCTCCGCCCGCCCGCTTGCGGATGAAATTGAGCGGGTTGCCGGGGAGCGAGATGCAGGGGCGGATGCAAGTGTGGAGATTGAAACGCTGGCGCATGGTGACGATCGGGCTGAAATAGGAGTAGCCTTTCCCTTTCAACTCCGGCGCCAACTCGGCTTCCGCCTCTTTCTTCGGCTTCGAGGTGATAGCGCCGAACAGCCCCAATTTGTGCTTGGCGAGCAGTTCGACCGTGCGCTCGGGCAGAGCGTTGCCGTGGCGGCGCCAGCTCTCCCATCCGATTTCGGCGAAAATATATTCTGCATCGAATCCGACCGCTTTCAACAGACGTTGGGCTTCCGGCAGAACCTGGTTGCCGATCCCGTCTCCGGGCATGATCACCACTGTGTGTTTCGCCATTTCAATTTCTCCTTCTTAAATCTCGCGCCGGCCGCTCACGCAGCCCGAATGCTTTCCTTTACAGTCCCAGTCGCTTCGCCACCAGATTTTCCACGCCGCCGGCGATGACCAGCGACTGCGGCACGCTGCCCAGGGCGGGGAAGCTGAATGTTTCTCCTTGCCACTGGATCGTGCTCGAGGTGAAGTCAATATCAACCACATCGCCGGGGATGATCGTCTTTTCTTTCTCGCGCGCCGAGATTTGTGCGCTGAATTGTTCGCGCAGCCGCGCCACCAATGCCGGCACCTCGATGCACAAGAAACCGTTGTTGTAGGCATTGCGCAGGTAGGTCTGCGAAAAGCTGGCCGCAATCACCAGCGGGATCCCCTTCGCCTTCAGGCACGTCACCGCCTGCTCCCGGCTGGAACCCGTGCCAAAATTGAAGCCGCCAACGATCACGTCGCCGGCATCGCTGCGCGCGACGAACTGAGGATCGTAATTTTCCAACACAACGCTGGCCATCATCTGGTCGGTCATATCGTCGCGATAGGTGTAGTCCTTGCCGTAGATCGCGTCGGTGTTCAGATTGTCCTGCGGGATGAAGATCAATCGTCCCGTCACGCGCTCGGGAAATCCCGGCAGAATGCTGATCTTTTCCGCGCTGGCCGGGGCCGTTGGGAACTCATGGAATTGCCGGGCAGGCACGCGATCCTGTGCTCCATTCGGCCCGCAGATATAGCCGGCCACGGCGGATGCCGCGACCACCGCCGGGCTGGCGAGATAGCATTGGGCATCGCGCGATCCCATGCGTCCTTTGAAATTGCGATTGGTGGCGGAGATGCCGACCTCGCCTTTTTCCAGCAGCCCGGAGCCCAAGCCAATGCAGGGGCCGCAGCTCGGAGGCAGGGGAGTTGCTCCCGCATCGATCAGAGTCCGCCAGATGCCGCGCCACTCCGCTTCCTGCTGCACCCAGCGGCTGGCCGCTCCAACATAAAACTTGACACCCGGAGCCACGCGCTTGCCTCCAAGCACCTTGGCAGCGGCGTCGAGATCTTCCAACCGTGAGTTCACGCAGGAAACCAGGTACGCCTTCTGCACCGCAATCTTTTTCTTTTGAAGTTCCGCCAGAGAGTGCATCACCTGCACCGAATCCGGCCCCGAGACGTGGGGTGTGACCTGGTTGAGGTCGAGCACGATGCGGGCGGAATACGTAGCGTCGGCATCGGCCTGCGGGGGATGCTTGGCCCAGTTCTCGATGTCGGCCTCGCTGAACCGATCCTCCTTCAGTTGCCTGAGATGTTCGTGCAGCCCCCGCAGGTGGTTGATCGTGACTGCGTCCACCGGAAACCAGCCCACCAGCGGCCCCCACTCGGTGCTCATGTTCGAAATGGTCAGGCGCGCGTCCATCGAGAGACTACTGACGCCGGGCCCCGTGAATTCAATCGCCGCATTCAATACTTCGTCGTGGTTGTACAAACCGCAGAGCGTGATGATGACGTCTTTCCCGCTCACGCCTGCCGGTAGTTTCCCGTTGAGCACAACCTGCACCGAGCGCGGAATCTGCCACCAGAACTCGCCCGTGGCCCAGACCGCGGCGGCGTCGGTGCGCACAATGGGCGTTCCCACCGCTCCCAGCGCGCCATACATGTTGGAGTGCGAATCGGAGGCGACCACGAACGATCCCGGAACCACATAGCCGTGCTCCACCATGATTTGGTGGCCGATGCCGGTTCCGGCGGGATAGAAATCGACGCCCTGCTCTTTGGCGAAGGCTTCGATGGACCGATATTTTTCCCGGTTCGCTTTTTCCTGATTCTGAATGTCGTGATCGAGGGCGAAGACAAGTTGCGACGCGTCATGAACCTTTTTCGCGCCGAGGCCCTTGAACTTGCTCATCACTGCCGACGTATTGTCGTGGGTCAATACCCGATGCGGGCGGATGGAAACGAAATCTCCCGCGCGCAGCGGCCGCTTCGGCCCTTCCGCGAGATGAGCCTGCGCAATTTTCTCAACAATGGTTTGTCCCATGGATCAACTCCGCAAATCTGTCTCTGATTCCTTGCTCTCTGTGGACTTTCTTGCCGTGCGAGTGTTCGACTTCATCAACTTCATCAAGCTGCTGACGGAATCGATGTTTTCGAGGTTCCAGATCGCATCATTCAGTTTTTTCTGTGCGCGCTTCGACAGAACGCCTTCCGCCAGCGCAGAAAATTTCTCTTCCACTTCCTGATCGGTAAGCGGGTTGCGGGGATCGCCTTTCGGGTAATCGAGCTGTTTGGTGAAGGTTCGTCCGTCCACAGTCGTAATGTTCGCGACCACGCGTTGCAGGGCGGGGAAGACTTTCTCGATCTCGGGATCGGCGACCACTTCCACCTTCTTCAGTTGCTCGCGGATCTTCGCGTCCATGATTTTTTCCATGGTGAATTGCACGGGTGTGACCTGCCGGTCGACCAGGGCGGCGGCAATCACATAGGGCAGGGAATGATCGGCAGTTTCTTTGCTGCGCGGATCGTACTTGCTGGGATCGGAGAGAATGTCGGCAGCACGCGCCAGCGAGCGAATCTGGATTTTCTCCACCTGATCGGGATGGAGGTCATTTCCCTTGACCAGGTCGAGCACCGCCGAAATCGGCGTGTGGGTCAACGCTTCTGTGGGGAATGCTTTCATGCCGCACTGCGTGATGCGCCAGGCATCACTCAAACCGTCGGTCAGCAGATTCAGTTTCCAGTCGCGGCCAAAGCAGTGCGCCAGCCCCTCTTTGCCATCGACCACATGCTCTGGGCCGGAGTACCCTTTCTCCGCCAGAAGCGCGGCCAGCACTCCGCTCTGCGTGGCCAGCGGGTCGACCGTGTTTTTCATCATCGTGAGCTTGCCCGCAGTCACCGCGCCCAGCGTGCAGTGGCGGCTGGCCGAGATGCCGATGGCGTGTTGGATTTGCTCCCAGTTGAGGTGAAGCGCTCGCCCGGCCACGATCGGAGAGACGAACGCAGTCAAGGTGGCATGGTGCCATCCGCGCTCGCGCACGCCCGGAAAGGCGGCTTCGCAAAAACGCATCTCGAACTCGTGCCCAAGCACGAGGCCGACAATCAGCTCTTTGCCATCGCTTCCGGCGCGCTCGCAAGCGGCCAGCGCCGCCGGAAAAATGTCAGAAGGATGACAGGGATCTTGCTTCCAATAGATGTCGTTGTAATCCATGCAGCGGATCATCAGCGCGTTAGCCAACGATGCCGACACTGGGTCAATCTTCTTGCCGGTGCCGATGACGGTAGCCGGGCCACGGCCAGCGATTTCGTCCAGCACTGCGAGGGCAATCTTGACGTCGTGCTGCTGGTAGCCCCCCAGCGCGCAGCCGATGGAGTCGAGCAGAAAACGCTTCGCCTGGTAGACGGCGTCCTGTGACAGCTGTTCGAAGCGCAGGCCAGCGGCCCAGCGCGACATTTTCGCTGTGACCGTCTCTTTGGTATCGATTGCGGGTGTTACGGTGGCCACTCTTCCTCCTTGTTACTTCATCCGAATATTTTTTGGATTCTTAAACGGCAAGAACGCCATAAAGTCGGCGTGATGCACGATGAACGCTTCAGTGGTGCGTTTGACCAGGTCGCCTTCCGCGGCGTGAGCGGCGATGATGTGACAAACCGCGTCGGGAACTCCGCATTCGAGCGCCAGCGCCACGCCGGTAAACGGATGGCGCAGCGCTTCTCCCCGCTCGCTCTGCCGGGATTTTCCATCGGCCCCGAGTTCATATTCGAGCAACTTGCCCACGTCAGCCAGAATCGCGCCTGCCAGCACTGTGTCCAGGTCCACCGGAAGCGCGCGCCCCATGAATTCCTGCATTGCAATGGCACTCGCCCGCGCGATGTGCACCACGCAGCGCTTGTGCTCCATAAATGTGATGGGGCAGTTCGGTACCAGCAGCGTGAAGGGAATTCGGTTGAGATCGTCCGGTTGCAGGGCGCTTCGCTCCAGCGCGAGAACCCAGGTCTGCGTGACCTGATTCCGTAGTTGCAGGTCGGCGATCCAGTCAATCTCCGGCCACAGCGCCTTGACCACCGCGTGCATGCTTGTTTCTCCCACGGCCGTTACCACCACAGATCGGAAAAGGACTGTGCTTCGACCAATTCCGTTTCCAATTTCTCGAGAATGGATTCGAGCAATTGTTCCTTCTTCGTCAAGGCTGTGCGGGGAGCATTTTTCTTGGTGTGAGAGATCTTCTTCAGCAACTCGCGGTCGCTTTCCTCAAGGGTTTCGATCAGCACGTTTCCTTCTTCCGAAGTGAGCTTTACTCTCATAACGTCCTCCCGCGTGCGGGTCTTTTCGCGCCGCAAAGACCCCTCGCCTGGCTTGTGGGGCTGGAATTGCGCCAGCCCTATCTCTTTCCAACCGCTATTTTTGCGCCTTGCGGGAAGAATCGATATGACGCACGGCACAATCGGTTGTGACTTACTACCAAGACGGGCTAACGGAGGTCCGCCGTTCGCGGCGCAAGGCGCAGGGAATCGATGGGGTTCCATCATCCTCGCGGGTGCCGACGGTGATAGTTATCACTGCAAGAAATTTAAAAAAGGAATACAAACGGAGTGATGTCGGAAGGGAGACTTCAATGTCACTTACGACGCTGAAACAATTCCTCGATAGCAAGCAGATCAAGTACATCGTCATATCCCACTCGGTGGCCTATACAGCGCAGGGGATCGCGGCTCTGGTTCACATCCCCGGCAAAGAACTGGCCAAAACTGTGATCGTCAAGATCGATGGAGCATTGGCGATGGCGGTGGTTCCCGCATCTCGCCAGGTAGACTTGCCGATGCTGAAATCGACGGCCATTGCCAAGTCGGTGGAGTTGGCTTCTGAAGCGGACTTCAAAGGCCGCTTTCCCGATTGCGAAACCGGAGCGATGCCTCCATTTGGAAATCTCTACCAGATGCCGGTGATCGCCGATGAAAGTCTGCAACTGGACAAGGAAATCGCATTCAATGCCGGAACCCACCGCGAATTGGTGCGGCTGGCATGGGAGGATTTTGAGCGGCTGGTCATGCCCAAAATCGCGAAGATCACGACCGGACGCGCGCAGACCCAAGCCGCATAGGCGGTTTCTGCTGCCGGAGCACTTTAATCGTTGCGGACCAGAAAGTCCGGGCTGAGAATCGCGAACATGTCGACACGCTCAACCCGCGAGGAGGTTCTATGAACGGGCCACACTACCGGGCGCACCATGAAAACGAATTTCATGGCCATCCCCTGCAAGGGCTTTACCCGTTGATTGGCAGCATTGTGCTGGCGATTTTTCTATTGCTGCTGCTCGTACCGGCGGTGAGGTGAATTGTCGCCGCCGGTGCGCTAAGGCTTAGCCATGCACTGGCTTGAGAGTTGCCGGTTCTGCCACGAATGACCTCTGCACCTTCACCAGAGCCGCCGCTTTCTGGGCGATGTGTTCGGCGCTGACCTCGAATTCCTTAATCAATTCCCAGGGAGCGCCCGACTCGCCGAAGCGATCGTGCACTCCAACTGCGTCGGTAATCACCGGTACCCGATAAAGCTCTTTCGAGCCGGTAATGATGCCGCTTACCCGCCATGCCAGCGCCCCGACCTGATGTTCTTCCGCCGTGATGATGATGCCGGTTTCTTTCGCCGCGCGGATCACAGCCTGCTTCATCGATGGGTTTCATGGTGTGCATGTTGATGATGCGGGTTTCCCAGCCAAACTCCTGTTGCAGGATGTAGGCAGCACGCATCGCTTCCGGAACCATCGGTCCGCAGGCGATGATGGTCAGATCTTCCGACTCGTTCTTGTAGTCGCTGGCGAGACAGGTCTCGAACGCATCGGCGAAGTTGCTGGCAATCTGACGCAACCGGATCACATTGGCTTTTCCGAAGACAAACGGCGTGTCTTCTTTGGTCACAATGGGTGTCGCTTCGCGCGCGAAACGGATGTACTTGGGCCCGAAATGCTTGAGCAGCATATGGCTGGTGGCTTTGCGGGTTTCAATGGAATCGCAGGGCACCACCACCGACATGTTGGGCAGACCGCACATGGCAAACAAATCTTCGAGCGCCTGATGGGTGGCGCCATCCGGACCGACCGACACGCCGCCATGCGCGCCGGCAATCATCACGTTGAAATTGCCGTAGCAGATGGAGGTCCTGATCTGATCCAGATTTCGGGCCGCGGCAAATGTGGCATAGGTTCCGAAGACCGGCAGCTTGCCTTCTTTGGCCAGGCCGGCAGCGGCTGAGGTCGCGGATTGCTCCGCAATTCCCATGCTGAGCCAGCGCTTCTTGCGCTCGGGCTTGCCGGCGTAAAAGTCGCTGATGGTGATCGAACCAGAAATGTCGAGCCCGAGGCATACCACGCGCTCATCGTCGCCATTTTGCGCTAGAGATTGGCCAAAGCCCTTGCGCGTCGGCTCCATCTTCGCATTCATGACGATCTGGCTGTTCCACCAGTAGTCGCGGCTGAAGCGCGGCATCTTGTCGTTCAGCGTGCGCATGGCCTGCTGCTGGAATTTGTCCGCATGCTCAAGCAAACTCGCGTAGGGGATTTCTTCCGCCAACCCGAGTTCGCGCAACCCTTTGATCATTTCTTCGTGATTCGGAGTCTTGCCGTGCCAGCCGGCAATGTTTTCCATGAAGCTGACGCCTTTGCCCTTCACCGTGTCGGCGATCAACACCAGCGGTTTACCCGTGCCCCTATTGCTGGTCGAGAGCGCCTTCACGATTTGCTCCATATTGTGTCCGTCGATTCGTACGACCTCCCAGCCGAAGCTCTTGTACTTGGCCGCCAGCGGATCGATGCTCATCACGTCCGAGACGGGGCCGTCGATCTGTAGCCGGTTGCAATCGACAATTGCCACCAGGTTGTCGAGCTTGTAATGCGCGGCTTCCATGGCCGCTTCCCACACCTGGCCTTCCTGCTGCTCGCCGTCGCCCATGATGCAGAACGTGCGGAAATTCTTTTCGTTCAGCCTTCCAGCCAGCGCAACACCGACTGCGATGCTGAGTCCCTGCCCCAACGAACCCGTCGACACTTCGACGCCGGGGACCTTGAGCCAGTGCGGATGCCCCTGAAACGGCGACCCCAGCTTGCGCAGGAGCGTGACGTCATCGACCTTGCAGAACCCGGCAAAAGCCAGGCCGAGATAGAGACTGGGAGCCTTGTGCCCTCCCGACCATATAATCCGGTCGCGTTCGGCCCAGTCCGGATTTTTCGGATCGTGATTTGCGACCTTCAAGTAGAGGGCCGCGGTGATGTCCATGATGGAAAGAGTGCCGCCGGCATGGCCCGATCCGGCGGCGCAGAGAGCAACCAGATCGTAACCGCGCATTTGGTTTGCGGCTTTGATCAGTTGCTCGGTTGAGTATTCACGGAGAGTTTTTCCAGTTGCAGAGTCGTAAAGGGCCATGACGTCCTCCTAAGTAGATGAAAAGCTTTCACGCAAATCGAAAAACATGCAGCGAACTTCCGTTACTCCAGCACGAAGATTTTCTTTTTGGCGCACATTTCTTTGAGAATCTTCGGCCACACGGTGACGCTGACCTCGCCAAGGTGAGCCTTGCGCAGAAGTTGCATCATCGTGCGTGATTGCCCGATGCCGCCGCCAATTGAAAGTGGAATCTCGCTGTCGAGAATCGCGCGGTGATAGGGCAGCTTCATGAAATCGAGCTGGTTCGACATTTTGAGCTGCGTCTTCAGGGTTTCCGCGGTGACGCGAACGCCCATTGAAGTCAGTTCGTGACGGCGCTTGGTGACGTGATTCCACACCAGGATGTCGCCATTCAGTCCGTGCGTGTCTTTGCCGGTCTGGTCGCGCGTGTCGGTGACCCAGTCGTCATAATCGGCGGCGCGCATTTCGTGAGGATAGCCATCCTTCAACGGCCAGCCGATGCCCACGATGAATATCGCAGGATATTTCTGCAGCACTGTCGTCTCGCGCTGCTTGCGCGGCAGGTCGGGATACATGTCGAGAAGTTCCTCGGCGTGCAGGAACTTGAGCTCTTCGGGAAGATTGGGATAACGCGGGTCCTTGAGCTGCGGGAACAGCGATTGCGCAAACTTCTCCGCGCCCACAATGACCTTCCAGATCTTGCTGACGATACCTTTCAGGAAGTCCAGATTGCGCTGTTCGGCGGTAATGGCGCGCTCCCAATCCCACTGATCGACATAGGCGGAGTGGTCGTGATCGAGGAAATAATCCTTGCGCACGGCGCGCATATCGGTGCAGATGCCTTCACCGACCTTGCAGTCGAATTGCTTCAGGGCAACTCTTTTCCATTTCGTGGCAGCCTGCACGACCTGAGCGTCGATGGGATGAACGTTGCGATCATTATTAATATGGAACTGAATGGGAGTGCGCGAGCCGTCGCGGTCGAGCATGTCATTGACGCCGCTTTCCACGTTGACGATCAGCGGCACTTCGACCATCATCAGGTTGAGTTCTTTGCAGAGGTTATCTTCGATGTAACGCTTCACCTGGAACAGGGCCTGCTGGGTTTCTTTGGTGGTCAGCAGAGAGTGGTAATTCTTAGGAAGGATCTTTTCCAGTTCTTTGTAATCGCCGATGCCGGGTCCGGCAAGATCGGCTTTTTTATCCAGAACGAGCGTGCTCATTGATTTTTTCTCCTCGCAGACGGAGTTCTCCGTCGCATGACGCTACTGCGATTAAAGAACGGCGAAGGGGAAGGGGTCTGTGAGTGAGGTCACAGGGGAAGGTGAGGTCGGGGCGCGGGCGGACAGAGGAAAGTCAGGAGTATCGTTTCTTTTCGCCTACTTCGCTTTTGAAAACGGCGCACTTCGGAACGCCTGCACGGCAATCCAACATCCCAATACTTCCAGGACGAGGAGGAGAACTGCGGTTACCTGAAAGGGCAGCACCAACGCCGTTGCCGTCATATGAAAAACGTTCAGCGGACCGGGCGTCACAAAATGCTCCATGCCTCCGATGACGAGGCCTACGGTGAGGGGAAGAAAAAGAAGAACGCCACCGAGGCGGAGAAAATGAGCCGCAAGCAAGACCAATCCCACGATGGGCACCACATTGATCGCAGCCAGGGCCTCGAGGACTTGATGTCCGGTAAGGCCAGGAGTGATTTTCGCCACGAGGACCAGATGCCAATACACGATTTCGGCATGGGCCAAAACAATGAGCGTTGCGTATAGAGCGAGTCTCTTCATTGGATTCTGCCGATTCCGCCACCGGTCCGATTGCCGGCATCTCTCGCATGCTTGGTAAATTCTCTTCCATAGTGAAGACGTAAGGAAGAGCGGATTATTACAGGGACAACCTGTCGAAGGAAAATCCTGATCCGTTTGCCGTGAGGACGCTCAATAAAACCGCGCCTGTTCAAGGAGCGCCGCTCTTTCCTATAAAATCAAATCTTCTTATGAAAACCTTCGAACAAATCGCAGACCTCGAACGCCGCTACCTTCTGGGAACTTACAATCGCTATCCCGTGGCGCTGAGCCGGGGGAAAGGCGTGTTTCTCTACGACATCGAGGACAAACGCTACCTAGATTTCGTCGCGGGCCTGGGAGTGAATGCGTTGGGACACGCCCACCCGCGGATCGTGAAAACGATTCGGGAGCAGGCCGCGAGGCTGATTCACACTTCGAATCTCTATTACCACGAGTATCAGGGCGAGTTGGCGGAGAAGTTGTGCACGCTTTCGGGCCTCAGCCGCGCGTTTTTTTCCAACAGCGGCACCGAGGCCGTCGAAGGATCGATCAAACTTGCGCGCCTCGCCGGACATCGCGCTGGCGGCGCGGCCAAGAGCCGGCTGGTGGCGCTGCAAGGTTCTTATCACGGACGTACCTTTGGCGCGCTCTCGCTG
The DNA here is from genome assembly GCA_963715875.1 of uncultured Acidobacteriaceae bacterium. Lineage (GTDB taxonomy): Bacteria > Acidobacteriota > Terriglobia > Terriglobales > Acidobacteriaceae > Sulfotelmatobacter. Next base: position 2,007,047 of record OY970281.1, read on the forward strand.
ACCGGGCAGGAAAAGCATCGCAAAGGATTCGAGCCGCTGTTGGAAGATGTAACCTTCGTCGGACGCAATGACGTGGAAGCCCTGCGCGCGGCCGTGAACGACAACACCTGCGCCATTGTGCTGGAGCCGATTTTTGGCGAGGGCGGCATCCATGAATGTTCGGTGGAGTTTCTGCAGGAGTGCCGCGCGCTCGCCGACCGTCACCACGCCGCGCTGATCTTTGATGAGATTCAATGCGGCCTCGGGCGTACCGGCACGATGTTCGCCTTCCAGACTTTTGGCGTGACTCCCGACATCATTGCCATCGCCAAGCCGATCGCCGCGGGACTGCCGCTGGGCGCGTTTCTCGCGAAAGAAGAATTTGCTACGGCGATTTCTCCCGGGCAGCATGGAACCACTTTTGGAGGCGGTCCGCTGGCCTGCCGCGTCGCGCTCGAATTTCTGGCCATCGTCGAAGACGAGAAGCTGCTCGACAATGTCAATAAAGTCGGAGCCTACCTGCAGCAGGAATTGAAAATCGTCGCAGAGAAGAGTGCGGCGGCGAAAGAGGTGCGTGGAAGGGGATTTATCCAGGGGCTCAATCTCGAAATTCCCGCGCGCCCGATTGTGGACGCGGCCCTGGCCGAGGGCGTGCTCTTCAACAGCACCCAGGATACGGTGTTGCGCTTTCTGCCTCCATTTTTATTGCAGGAAAAGCACGTCGATAAAGGAATGCGCGTGCTGAAGAAGCTGCTGCGGAAAGCGAGAAAGAAAGCGGCATAAAGCGCGTCAGACGAGCAATCCGTCGCTCTGACCACTAAACACCAACCACTGCCCGATTCGGAGTGAAGCATTGACGGTTACGCAAGCAGACAGCGAAGTTTCGGCGGCCCGCTTCCCAGGTCCGAACTCGAACGTGGAAGAGTGCTGGATGGATTTTGATGGCGCGCGCATGCGCTATCTGCGCGCGGGCTCAGGGCCACCGCTGATCCTGCTGCACGGATTAATGGCCTACTCGTTTTCCTGGCGATTTACGATACCGGCGTTGGCGCCCTATGCGACCGTGTACGTGCCGGATATGCCCGGCGCCGGATTTTCCGACGCGCCCACAGGACTCGATTGCACGATGCACGCCACCGCCAAACGTCTGCTGCGATTTATCGCGCGGCTTGGAATTTCTTCATTCGATTTGGTTGGGACTTCCCACGGCGGCGCGGTCGCAATGATGGCCGCGGCGGAATACGCGAGCACAAACACTGGACCGCGCTTGCAGCGCCTGGTATTGGTGGCTCCGGTGAATCCTTATTCGGCGCACGGACAGCTGCTGGCGCCTTTTTTTGGCAGCCCTATCGGGTCGCTATTATTCCGCTTTGGCGTGGTGCGCGTTACCGCCTTGCATCCTTATTGGTTGGGGCGCTTGTTTGGCGATCCGAAGAAAATCCCCGCCGATTCTCTCGAAGGCTATGCGCTTCCAATGAAGACGCGGAATTCTTTTGAGCACGCCCTGAGCATCGTCCGCACCTGGACTGCCGACCTGCGCGAGTTGCAGTCGATCCTGCCCAAATTATCCGGCATCCCCACTCTGCTGGTTTGGGGCGCCAAGGATCCCGCCGTCTATGCCTCGTCGGCCGCGCCGCTGGCAAAATATTTCCCCAACTCCAAAACCATCATTTTCCCCGGCATTGGACATCTGCCCTACGAAGAATGTCCGGAGCAGTTCAACCGCACGCTGATTGAATTCCTGACTCGCGGCGTTCCCGCCTGAGTAGAATTGGTTTGCCCCTCCAACCATGAGCCACCACATTCTCGATCTGCTGCGTGACGCGCTGGTGCATTACGGATACTGGGCCGTGGCTGCGGCATTGTTACTCGAGAATGCGGGGCTGCCGCTGCCCGGCGAAACGATTTTGCTGCTGGCCAGTTTTCTCGCCTATTCCCAGCATGAGTTGCAACTGCCCTGGATCATCGTGGTCGGAACCATCGCCACTGCCGCCGGTGGGGAAGGCGGATTTGCCCTGGGCCGCCACGGGGGGCGTCCGCTGGTGGAACGCTACCGCGAAATTTTTTCCATTCGCGCGGAGACGATGGAGCGTGGAGACAAGTTGTTCGAGCGCCACGGAGAAGTCACGGTCTTTCTGGCGCGATTCATTTTCGGGATGCGAGTGTTGTCGTCGCTGCTGGCGGGCGCGCTCCACATGTCGTGGCGCAAATTCACCGTCTTCAACTTCCTCGGAGCCGCAGTCTGGGTCACCGCGATTTCGCTCGTGGGCTACACCTTTGGAGGCCGCTGGCGCGTACTGATGCACTTTATGAAACGCGTCGATCTTATTTTGGGCGTGGCATTTGTGTTGCTCGTGGCGATTCTCTGGTGGCGCAGCCGCCGCAACAACCTTGATTAGAATTCCCCATCGTATCTTTTGAAATCAGATTCCGCGCGCACCTGCCGAGTTAACGGATGCACAGTGATTCCGGTCCGAAGCGCGGCTATACTGTGCGGATGCTGCGGAAAAGTTTTGTGCGAAGTAGAGTCCGTGGCAATCCTAGCGGCGTCGTCCGCGCCCCCAATCGGACGAGGAGGAAGGCATGAAAAAAATCGGGTTCTTGACTCTATTGATCACGGCAGCGCTCTTGTTCACCCTGGCTCTCCCGGTTGGGGCGGCTGGTCCGAAGGCAGCGCCTGTAGTGGCCGCGGCTGCCGTAGCGGCCCCGGCTCCGCCGCCACACCCGCGCGTGGAAAAAGCGATCGCCGCGATGCGCGATGCCCGTGAGCACTTACATGCTGCGGAAGGCGAGTTCCATGGCCATCGCGACAAGGCCATCGAGCATCTGGATCGAGCTATTCACGAAGCTGAGGAATGCATGCGGGAACCGTAGAAATCGATCCGCAATAACAAATCGATCCACAAATAAGAAAAGGCAGCGTCCGTACGGACGCTGCCTTTCTTGCTTTTATCTTCTACTTGAGATTGAAGGTGTAGCCCACGGAAGCGCCCACGCGAAACACATTGTTCGAGGTGAACTCGAAGTTATTCTGGATGTGGTAATAACGCACCTCGGGACGCACAAAAAAACGCCGCCAGAAGCGGTAGCGCAGGCCGCCGCCAATGTCTTCCATGAAGTGGTTGCTGCTGGCGTAGTTCGTACATCCGGTCGCGCCCAGCGTGCAGTAACTGCTGTAAGGCTCGTAAAAGCGCGTGCTGGCCACTCCGATGCCGGCCATGACGTCGAGGCTCACTTGCCGCCGCAGCAATTTGCCCAGATTCGTCTGGTACAGGGCATTCACGTCGGTGAAGATTGGACGGTAGGTTTCGCCGTTGTAGGGATAGTCCCCCCGCTTATATCTCCATGCGGTTTCCACGCTGAGGCCGAGGTGGGGTTTCTTGAAGCCGACATAGTCCCCGCTGACGTTGATGTAGATGCCGCCCTTTTCCAGTGGGCCGTGGAAAGTTGCCAGGTCACTGGGAGAAGTCGATGACATGAGGATGGCGCCGCCAGCGGCAATATCAATTTGCTGGGAATGTGCGAACGTGGCCAGGAAAACCACACACGTGGATGCGAAGAGCGCGAACGTTCTCAATACAGCCCCCTGTCGATTGGATGCGGGTTTCAGGAATGCGCGCCGCCCCAAGGGCGGCATTCCGATTAAGCGGCCGCGAACGACCGCTTAACAGAATACCCCAGGGCTGTTGGAGTTGTCCGATCCCGCGGCGAAAAACTTACGCGAATCGCAGAATCGTATCTCGGTGCCGCGTCAGTCTGGTCAGCAAATTTTAGTCCGGCCCAATCGTATATCCAATCGACCCGCCCACGCGGAAGACATTGTCGGTGCTGAAACCTCCGGTGAGCACGTTGGAGTTGTTGTCGATGTGGTAGTAGTGAACTTCGGGTCGGACAAAGAAATGGTGCCACACGTAGTAGCGAATGCCCGCGCCCGCATCCTGCATGAAGTGATCGGAAGTGGTGTAGTTAATGCAGCCGCTAAAGTAGCTGCACGAGGTGGCATAGGGCACGTAGAAGCGAGTGCTGGCGATGCCGATGCCGCCAAAAAGATCGAGTCCCATCTTCTTCCCGAGCCGAGGCTGATACAGCGCATTGAAATCGGTGAGGATGGGGCGGTAAGTCTGATAGCCGAAGTAACTCGCCTGGCTCGCGCGCCACGAAGTTTCAACGTTAAAGCCGAGGCGTCGCTTGAATCCCACGACGTCGCCGCTGACCGAGAGATACGCGCCACCTTTTTCCGAGATGTTGCCCAAAGCCAGTTGATTCGTGCTGGGTGAGGCCGCCATCAGCGTGCCGGCGCCAAACATAATGTCTCCCTGTTGTGCAGTCGCCAACTGTCGCGAAGAACAGGACGGCGAAAACCGGGGTAAAGAACACTAACTTTCTCACAATAAAACCTCCTCCTCAGTGTCAGTTTCCGTAGGGCTTATGATGCTCATCGAAATCTTTAAGATGCTGTAAAGATGGTTGCTATCCGTTAGATTGAACCCAACAATTCAACCCATAACGAACCCGGAATCGGGCAATAAGTTGCGGAGAAGAAGAAAGACATTCCTGTGTTGTTACTTGGATTTTCCGCCCCCGCCAGCGGCGCGGACGTGGTCGAAGGCCATGGGGCCGCCGCCAAAGAAAATCAAGGCGAATGCCAGGGTGGCCAGGGCCAGCGGAAATTCATAACCGCCATTGCCCATCAGTCCGTTGTGGAAGTGCACCTTCCAAATGGCGACGGAAAGATCGATGCAAATCACGAAGGCTGCCGCTCGCGTAAACAGCCCCACCAGAACGAGCAGTCCGCCCAGGAATTCGCCGAAAGAGGAGAAGTAGGACAACCAGGCCGGGAGTCCAAGGCTGGCGACGAGCTGGGCGTGATGCTGAAGCCCGCCGAAGACCTTGTGATATCCCTGGCCAACCATGATCGCGCCTAGGGCGAGGCGCATGACGAACAGCGCGAGCGGTTGCATGCGATCGAGGTAGCGCAAAGGTTCCTCCGCGGGAGTTGTGAAAATAGATTACCGCAGCGTTGCTGAGGAAGAAAGCGGAGAAGCGGACAAAAAGTCTGCTCTGCGATGGACCCGAACCGGGATCGCCAACGCAACCGACCCGGCTTATGCCAAACCACACGCCCTGCGATAGTTGGCCCGGTTTTAAGATTCTTGCAACTGTTTTGGGGCCGGGGGGTTATTCTATTTGGAAGTTCAAGGCTTCATTCCCAGAGAAATGATTGCGCGGCTGGCCGACTTCTGGTAACGTTTTTTCGCCTCAGGTTGCGGGTCGCAGACGGCGTTCTATTTGCGTCTGAACTAGCCATTTGCCGATCTTTCCTCCGGTTTGAAAGTTGTTTCATCGCTGATGTGAATGATGGGGCGGTCCATTCAAACACAGATGAGGGCTCCGAGCGAGCCTCTGTTGGCGCGAGGCGGCACCGTTTCTCTCGCGAGTGAAGTTGCGCTATAAAGTCCTAATCGGGAGGCTGTATGAATTCCATTCTCAAGAGTGAAAGAACGCTGCAGGGTTGGGTAGTGGTTTTGATAGCGCTTGCGCTTCCAGCGCTGGCATGGGGTCAGCATAAGGGGAGCGCACCGTCGCGGCCGTCAGCGCCCGCTTCACACGCAAGCGCGCCGCGCTCGGCGCCATCGCGTTCGTCGGCGCCGGCCCGTTCCTCCGCGCCTTCGCGCGGATCCAACCAGAGCCGCGGATCAACCCAAGGCCATACCGCCACGCAACAGAGCCGTGGTGGGACGCAGAGTCACAGCACAACCCCGTCGCGTTCGACAAACACGAACCGCGGCGGCACCGCCAGCCACACAGGCACCGCCGGCAACAACCGTTCTACAGGAACATCGCGCACCGGCAATACCGCTGGAAACCGCGGGGGCACCACCGGAAACCGTAGCACGGCCGGCAACCGCGGCGGCAATACCGCCGGCAACCGCACTGGGAACACGCGCGGTGGAACCGCAGGGAGCCGAGGCAATAGCACGGCCGGCAACCACAGCGGGAATACCGGGAATCGTGGCACAACCGGCGGTAATCGCGGTAACGCAAGCGCCAATCGCGGCGGCGCCCACGTTTCCGGCGCCAGCACACGCTCTCTGAAGGGCGGAGGCAACGCAACCATCCGCAAGAACGGCTCGGTCAAATCCATCGATCGAAACGGTATGCACATCGAGCACGGAGTTCACGGCGGCCGCACGGTCGTCAGTGAACACAACGGCGCCCGGGTTGTAACCCGTGGCCGCGGCGGCTATGTGCAGCGTGCCTACGTAACTCGTGGCGGACGCTCTTATTACTCGCGCACCTACGTTGTCGGTGGCAGGAGCTACGTCGGCGTCTATCGCGGCTATGGTTGGGGTGGCAGGACCTACTACGGCTACTATCCCGGTTCTTGGTACAATCCCGGATTCTATGGATGGGCCTACAATCCGTGGGCCGCGCCGGTTTACTGGGGCGTCGGAGCCTGGGGTTGGGGTGGCTCGCCGTGGTGGGGCTACTACGGCGGCTGGTGGAATCCCTATCCCTCTTACGCGTCGCCGGCATTCTGGCTCACGGATTACCTGATCTCGCAAAGCCTGCAGGCGGCCTATGCGGCCCGGGCTGCGGACAATGCGGCAGCGGATGCCGAGGCGAGTGGCGGAGGCGGCGGAGGTGGCGGAGACGCTTCGGCTTCCAACGGCGTGACGTTGACGCCCGAGGTCAAGGACGCCATCGCTGAGGAAGTGAAGGCTCAACTGGCGGCCCAGCAGGCGCAGGCAGGTCAGAATAGTGGTGGTGGCCAGGCCCAGAACACATCGGCATCTGGCGACCAGGTTCCGCCCGCTCTTGATCCCGCGACCCGCACTTTCGTCGTCGATAGCGACGTCACGGTCGTGGACAACGGGCAGGAATGCGGCCTAACTTCGGGAGACGTCATCACGCGTCTCACCGACACTCCGGATTCGGACCAGACCGTGAATGCCAGCATCGGCGCCAGCAAGAAGGGTGATTGTGGCGCCGGACAAACCGTCGCCGTCAAAGTCAACGACCTGCAGGAAATGTACAACCACTTCCAGGAGCAACTGAACAACGGCTTGGGAGAACTGGCCAAGAAGCAGGGCACAGGTGGAATGCCGGCCTCGCCCGACACCAAGACTGTGGCCTCGGATGTACCGACTCCGCCACCGGACAACACCGCGGCGAAGGACCTGCAGGACCAGCAAGCCGCGGCCGATCAGACCGACTCGCAGGTTAAACAAGAAGCGGCGTCCGGAACATCGGGCGGCGGAAAGTAGCCGAACTCAAACACCGTTAAACGACCAAGGAGGCAGTTCATGGATCGCAGTTCAAGGGATGAAAAGACGCTACCGAAGTGGCTCGTGCTCGCCCTGATGTTGACCGTTCCAGCGCTGGCCTTTGGTCAGCATAAAGGCAGCAGCGCGCCGGCACCGCATGCGGCGCCTGCACAGCACTCGGCGCCGGCGCAACATTCGGCGCCGGCACAACACTCCGCGCCGCAGCAGCATTCGGCGCCGCAGCAACATTCGGCCCCGGCCAATCATCAGGCCGCGGGCAGCCACTCGAATACGCAGGCGGGCCGGGGCAACACGGGCGGCAGCCGTCCCAATAGCTCGGCTGCAGGCCATTCCAATACAGCGGCGGGTCGCGGAAACGCGGCGGCGGGCGGTCGCGGAAATACCAACAACGCCGGTCGTGGAAACTCCGCTGCCGGTCACGGCAATACCGGAAACAACACCAACCGCGGCAACGCCAACGCCAACCGTGGCAATGCCAACGCCAACCATGGCAACGCAAACACTAACAAAGGCAACGCAAACGCTAACAAAGGCAACGCCGGGCGCGGAAACACCAACGCTCGCGCTGGCGCTCACACTCCACCGGGAAAGAATGTATCGCTGAAGGGTGGCGGCTCCGCGCATGTTCGTCCCAACGGCCAGATCCGTTCCGTCAACAAGAACGGAATGCACATTGAACACGGCATGCATGGCGGCCGCAGGGTCGAGAGCACGCACAACGGTGTGCGGGTCGTGAGTAACGGCAGGCGCGGTGGCTTTACCCAGCGCGCTTACCTGAATCGCGGCGGCCACTCTTACTATTCACGCACCTACTATCGTGGCGGCGTGGCCTATGGCGGCGTCTACCGTGGCTACTACTACGGCGGATCTCCCTACTATGGCTACTATCCCGGCTACTATTACGGACCGGCTTACTACGGATGGGCCTACAATCCGTGGGCTTCGCCGGTCGCCTATGGCTGGGGTTGGGGAGGTTCACCCTGGTACGGCTACTACGGCGGATATTTCGCGCCGTACCCGACATATCCATCGGCCGCATTCTGGCTGACCGATTACATGCTGGCTGCGAGCCTGCAGGCAGCCTATGCCGCGCAAGCCGCCGAGGGTGGCGAGGGAATGCTCACTGTACCTTACGGTCCTGACGGAACGCTGGTCGCCAGCGCCCGTGGCATGGCGGCATTGCCTGGATCGGAAGCCGTGAAGCTGAGTCCCGACGTCAAGAAAGAGCTTGCCGACGAAGTGAAGATGGTTTTGGCGGCGGAGCAAGCCGAGGCCAGCAAAGGCAAGAGTTCTTCGGACGGTGCGGCCCCGGCCAGCAAGGATGAAGCGCCCCCGGCGCTTGATCCGAAGTTCCGCCTGTTTGTCGTCGCTTCCGACATGAGCCTGGTGGTCGATGGCAACGAGTGCGCGCTTTCCGATGGTGACGTGATCACGCGAACCAGCGATACGCCGGACAGCGATAAGAACGTCAACGTCAAGGTTGCTGCCGCCAGCAAGTCAGATTGCGCCGTGGGCAGCGAAGGCCCCGTCGCGCTCGACGATTTGCAGGAAATGTACAACCACTTCCGCGAGCAACTCAAAGACGGCATGGGCGAGCTCGCCAAGAAGCAGGGAACGGGCGGCTTGCCGAAGTCTCCCGACACCAAGACCACGGCGGGAGACGTTCCTACTCCTGAGCCGGACAAAAATGCGGCCAAGGCTCTGCAGGATCAGGCGGCAGACGCTGACAAGACCGAAGCCGAGGTTAAGCAGGAGGCCGGTTCCGGCGGTGGAAAGTAACTAGACCATAACTGAAATGGGAGCATCCGCGGCAATCGGATGCTCCCTTTTCCCATTTCGTCCGGCGGCACGCGCCTCAAGGCGCGGCCAGCCTGCAGGAGGGTTTTATCATGATGCGAAACATGAAGGCAGTTCTCTTGGGGGTAGCCGCACTCATCTTCGCAGCGCAGGGGCCATGGTTGGCGGCGCAGGCGCCCACGCTTCAAGAACAACTGGCGGCGCAATACAAGCTGGTGAAGATGGGTTCCGACACCAGCGGATATTCCGTGGTCGAAAAGGGTACACTGCTGGCCATTCAAAAGGGTGGGGTCATGGCCGTGCCTTATTCCGACCAGACCATTCTTTCCAACAAGTATGAAGGTGGAACCGTGCACAGTCCGAACGCTCTGTTATCGAAGGGCATCGGATTCGGCATGAAGAAATTTGGCAAGGAGCAGACCACGCACCTGATGGCGGTGGGCGACAAGGTGTATCCCACCAGTATCGCCGTCAACCTGCCGAAGGATAACGTCACTCTCGGCATCGTGGCGTGCGACACCTGCAACAAGACCGATCCTCCCACCTACATGAAGGCGAACATCGTCTTCCAGTTCCCCAAAGGCTCGTTGGCCGCTGCCAGCGCGGGATCGGTGGAGGACACCATCGGGCAGTTGCTCTCCATCAGCGAAGAAGATTCCCAGCAAGGTGGAGATCAGCAGCAGGGCGATCAGGGCGGCCAGCAAGGTGGCGATCAGGGACAGCAGGGTGGCGGTGGCGGTGGCCAGCAGCAACAGCAGGCCGAGCCCGCGAGCATCGATAAGGGCATGACGCCGGATCAGGTCGAAGCAGCCATGGGCAAGCCCGACAAGAAAGTGACCCTCGGCGCCAAGATGATTTACTACTACAAAGACATGAAAGTGATCTTCATGAACGGGAAAGTTTCCGACGTTCAGTAGAGTGTTCAGTAGCACCGCGTTCTTCAATCCAACCAGCGATAGTGCGGTGTTCACGGTTTGCTCTCAGAGCGGCCGTGGGCACCGCTAGTACCCTCAATACCACCTTAATCTAAATCCCGCCAATCCAGCCACTTGAGCAAGCGTCTTAGTACTTCCGTACCGTGCCTAGTACTTCAGTTACCAGACCGCGAGTGACTCAAGACGGCTCCTCGAAAGACCACATCTAATTGCGTAGTTATGCGAGATAACCACGATATATAGATATTCCCCCTGATCGCCCCTCCGCCCGATTCCAGAAAACCCGCATAAAACCCGGCAATTTCCGGAGATTCGCTTTGAGCCAGTGCTTTTCAGGGCTGATATATGCTCGGGACACCGACACTCCTCTGGACTGCAATAGAGGCGGACGTAGTTTTTCGATGAATCCTGCGGTGCCGCAAAATACGGCACAGGATGGTTCGCGGTAGAGAGGCAAGGAACGGGTCAGGGATCTATGGCCGACTCACGAGAAGTGATGAATATTCGCCAAGCGTCACAGTACCTGGGGGTGAGTCCGGACACGCTCTACAAGTACGTCGGCGAACAGAGAATTCCCGCCTTCAAACTGGGCAACCGCTGGCGCTTCAAGAAATCCAGACTCGACCAGTGGATGGAAGAGAAGTCGAGCCAGATGGAGTCGGGAACGAAACACAAACCGAAGGCGGCGTCGAAAGCTGCCGGGTCACAGTAGCCGGGTCAAAGTAGATAGGCAGTAGCTAGAAAGTCGCGGGCAACAGTGCCCGCGCCAAACAAGAAGAAGAAAAGGCGGGCACACATGTTTGGAATGGGATCGAAGACGATCGTGGGACTGGATGTGGGCTCTTCCAGCATCAAGGCGGTGGAGTTGAAGAAAAAGGGCAGCCAGATTGAAGTGGCGCACCTGGGCCTCGAACCACTGTCCTCTGACATTGTGGTCGACTCGATGATCGTGGATTCGGGAACGGTTTCGAGCGCGATCTCCAAGCTCTTCGCCGATTGCCTCATCAAGACCAAGTCGGTGGCGACCGCGGTCAGCGGCCACTCGGTCATCGTCAAGAAAATCTCGCTGCCCTCCATGAGCGATCAGGAGTTGGCCGAGACCATCGAGAAGGAAGCCGCCCAGCATATTCCCTTCGATCTTTCCGACGTAAGTCTGGATTACCAGATTCTGTCGGAAGAAGCCGGCAGCCCGCAGATGGACGTTTTGCTGGTGGCCGTGAAGAAGGACAAGATTCTGAACTACACCAACGTACTCTCGATGGCGGGACGTACCCCCTCTATCGTGGATATCGATGCCCTGGCGCTGCAGAACTGCTACGAGTACAACTACCAGCCCGCGCCGACGCAGGTGGTGGCGCTCTTGAACCTGGGTGCCAGCGTGATGAACATCAACATCGTCAAAGGCACGACGCCCCTGTTCCCGCGCGACGTCAGCGTGGGCGGGCACCAGTACACCGATTCTCTGCAGAAGGAACTCGACCTGAATTTCGACGACGCCGAAAAACTGAAGCTCGGCGAAAAGGTCGGCACCGTCAGCGAAGACGCCAAGGCGCCCATCCTGCAGCAGGTGACCGAAATCATCGTGCTCGAAATTCAGAAGACGTTCGACTTCTTCCGCGCCAGCGCGGCGGGCGAGCACATCGAGAAAATCTACCTGGCGGGCGGCTCGGCAAAAGTGCCGGGATTGATGGAAGCTTTGCGGCAGGAATTTTCCATGCCGGTTGAGTTATTGAATCCATTCCAGCGCGTGGTGCCACCGACGGAAGGTCCGGGCGTGGAGCTGGTGGAGCAGAATCCGGGTCAGCTCGCAGTGGCCGTGGGCCTGGCTTTGAGGAGTTTTGAATCCCTATGATCAAAATCAATCTGCTGGAAAATTCCAAGGGAAAGAACAAGCGCGGCGGCGGCGGCAGCCCGGCTCTGCCCAGCATGGAAATGGGCGACATGGGTTCGCCCAAGCTGAAAGTGCTGGTGGTGCTGGTGGTTGCCGGAGCTCTGAACTTCGGCTACTGGTACCGGCTGGATCGTCAGTCGAAATCCATCGCGTCGCAGATGCAGGCGGCGGAGCAGACAAATCGCGAGTTGAGCGACGTCAAGGCCCGCTACCTCGAGCGCCAGCGCCAGGCCGACAACTACAAGCGCCGCGTGGATGTGATCGATTCGTTGCGCAGCGCCCAGACCGGGCCCGTGAACCTGCTCGGCATGCTGGGCGAAACCGTGAACAACACCGAAGCCGTCTGGCTCAGCAAGATGGATGACACCGGAGCCACCGTCAGCCTGGAAGGCACCGCGCTGAGCACCGATGCCGTCGCCAGCCTGATCTCGAACCTGCAGAAGACTGGCTTCTTCTCCAACGTCGAGATCAAGGAAACCTATCAGGACGATCAGATCAAGGACATGCAGGCTTTTCAGTTCACCCTGACCTGCGAGAAGGGAAAGTCCTAAGAACCTGGACTTTAATAGGCAAACTATGGCGACCAATTTCAACGAACTGTCAGGGATGAAACAGTGGGGCGCGGTGATCGTGGGCGGCGCTCTGGTCACGGTGGCGCTGTACTTCACCGTGTTCAAGAGCCAGAGCGACAAGAACACAGCGGCCCAGCACCAGGTGGAAATCAAAGTTCGCGAGAACAACGAACTGGAATCCTACCGTCCCAAGCTGAAAGACATGGAGCGGCAGCTGGCCAATCTGAAACAGCAGCTGGAAATCGAACGGCGCATCGTGCCCGACGAGAAGCTGGTGGATAACTTCATCACCACCATGGATGCGGAAGCGCAGAAGGCGGGCGTGGAAGTGCGCCGCTACAGCGCCCAGCCCACCAATGCCAAGGACTATTACACCGAAGTCCCCTTCGCCATGGAGCTGGATGGCCGCTATTACGCCATGCTGAATTTCTTTGACCGGGTCAGCAAGCTGGAGCGGATCGTGAACATCAGCAACCTGCTGGTCTCCACGTCGAAGAAACCCACCGACGCGAAAGTGAAGCACCAGTACCAGTACTCGCCGAACGAGAGCGTGGTGGCGTCGTTCACGGCAACAACGTTCTTCAGTCACGATACGACTCCGGCGGCAGCGGCCCCCGGGGCCAAGCCGGCAACGGCAGCGGCAGGCGCAGGTAAATAGGAATCGCTTATGAAGCTGATGACAGGCATTCTGGCAGTGGTCATGATGGCGGGGGCAGCCGGGGCGCAAAATCCGGATGCCATCGACAACACGCGCAGCGTCGCGAAATCGCTGCAGCAAATCCAGACGACGAAGACCAACGAGGCGCTGGATGCGGCGGCGGGTGTTCCGGCGCAAACGGCTCAGTCGTCCGACGGCGCTCCGGCGCCTGCGGCGAAACCGGCGAAGGCTGTGCCGCACACCGCGGCCAAGAGCAAGACGCCGGCGAAGCCGCACGATGCCTTCGCACCGAAAAAGCCGGTTGCAGCAGCGGCGAAGGTTGCGGGTTCGAAACCCGCCTCCAAATCCGCAAGCGCTGCCACCACCAAGATTGCGGCCGTAGAGAAACCGACCGTAGTGAGCCATACCGCGGTAGCTCCGGCTCCGCCCAAGCCCGAAGAAAAGAAGTGGGCGATGGATGGCAAGCGCGATCCGTTTTTCAGCCCGGTCGTGCAACAGACCGGGCCCACGAGCTGCTCCACCGGCAAGAAATGCCTGGAGATCGGGCAGATTAATCTCCGCGGCGTGGTGAAGTCGGAAAGCGGCTTCATCGCGGTGGTGACCAACAGCCTGAACAAAGCTTATTTCCTGCACGAAAGTGATCCCGTCTTCAACGGATACGTCGTGAAAATCACCGGAGACTCGGTGGTCTTCCAGGAGACGGTGCAAGACAAACTGGGCAAACCGCTCACGCGGGAAGTGACGAAAAAGCTCTCAACGCCGGCAGTTTAGCGCCGGGGCGCCAGCCGGGATGCCGGAACGCCGAAACTCGAGTTCATGAAGAAGGACACGCGGGCACCAGGCCCGCGGGTTGGGGAGAAGCGAAATGCGAAAGCAATTGCTGAAAATGTTGCTACCACTGCTCGTCCTGGGGCTGACTGCAGCCGCCGAGACACCGTCGTCACAACCAGTGAGCCAGCGCAACGAACTGCAGGGCGTGAAGGTGGTTCGAGGCGCGGACACTGTCCGGGTCGAAATTAGCGCTCGGGGAGCGGTGACGCCCAAGCTGAGCACGGCGGATTCGCCGGCGCGCGTGATTGTGGATTTGCCTCAAACCGTTATGGCGACGGGGCAGAACCACATTCCGGTTGACGGCGACGGAGTCAGTGTCGTCCGCATCGGCATGGACGGAGAGAAGCCTCCGACTACGCGAGTGGTGGTCTATCTGGATCACGCTTGTCCCTATGAATTGGCTCCAGCGGTCAACGGGAAGCTGGTGCTGACGCTGCACCCGCAGCAGACGGCAGCGGCGCGTAAGAGCGCTCCCAAGACCATTGCCGCAAAGGTTGCAGAAACCACGCCGCAAGTGCAGCCGGTCGCGTCCTCCACTTCGGACGCTCCGAAAGCGGCAGCGCCCGCGGCGGCCACCACGGCATCGACTGATTTTGTGTTCGTCGAGCCCACATATTCGCCCAAGAAAGCCAGCGCGGATCCGGCTACTGAGCCCGCCGATCGCGCCCAGGATGCGGCGGCGAAGTTCTCCGACAAGACTGCACCCGAACTTCTGCCCGTCAGCATGAACGCGGCGCAGTCCACCCAAAACACCGGTTCGAGCACGGGCATTACGCCCGCGGTCAACCTGGCGGCCGAGCAGAAGGCGCAGGCTGGACAGCAGCCCGCATCGGTTGGCCCCAAGTACACGGGCGAGCCGATTTCCGTCAACCTCAAGGATGTCGACCTGAAAGATTTCTTCCGCCTGATTCACGAAATCAGCGGACTGAATGTGGTCCTCGATCCCAACGTCCACGGCACTCTGACCGTGGTGCTCGATGACGTGCCGTGGGATCAGGCGCTCGACATCGTGCTCAAGAACAACGATCTGGCGCGCGAACTGGAAGGCAACGTTCTGCGCATCGCCACCGTGGACACGCTGAAGAAGGAAGCGGATGGACGGCGCGCCCAGGTGGAAGCCGAAGCGCTGGCCGTCGAAAAAGTTTCGGTCACGCGTTTCCTCAGCTACGCCCACGCCAAAGACGTGATGCTGACGGTAAAGAAATTCCTGTCGATTCGCGGCGACGTGGTGGCGGACGATCGCACCAATGCCGTCATCGTCAGCGACATTCCGAAAGTCATTCCTGTCATCGACCGCCTGCTCTCGCAGCTGGATCGCAAGACGCAGGAAGTGGAAATCGAGGCCCGTGTGGTGGCCGCGACGCGGAGTTTTGCGCGCGACATCGGCACGCAGCTCGGCTTCGGCTGGGGCAATGGCCACAGCGCGGTTGGTGGCGCTTCCCAGGCGGGAGCCTCGCCGACCACGGTCAGCAATCTGACTCCCGGCTATATCACGGTGCCGGGCACCGGTTCCTCGGTGGGATCGTCGATTCCCCTGTTCTCGAATCTGGGATCGACCTCGCCCACCAGCGGCTTTACCTTCTTGAATGCCAGCAACACGGTGCGCATCGATGCCGTTCTTACCATGGCTGAGTCGCGCGGCTTGCTGAAGGTTCTGTCGCGTCCCCGCATTGTGACTCAGAACAACATTCAGGCTGCGGTGCGGCAAGGCGTGCGCGTGCCCATCGTGACCCTGGCGCAGTTGGGCGGTCCTCCGACCGTCACCTACGTCGATGCTTTCCTGCGCTTGACGGTGACTCCGCAAATCACTTCGGAGAACACCATCTTCCTGAACGTGGACGTGGAAAACACCACGCCCAACTTCGGTCAGGAAGTGCAGGGCAACCCCGAGTTGATCACGCAGCAGGCGACCACGCAGGTGTTGGTCACCGATGGCGGCACGGTGGTGATCGGTGGCGTCATCCAGACGCAGAACTCGATCAACATCGATCAGGTTCCCTTGCTCGGCAACATCCCGATCCTGGGCAACCTGTTCAAACACGTTACGGTTCAGACTTCCAACCAGGAGCTGATCTTCTTCATTACTCCGCGAATCATACAAACATAAGCAAGCGGAGCTGAAGATTTCGAGCCGCCGGCCGACGAACCTGTCAAGGCCGGCGGTTTTGTTTTTGGGGCAGTACCCAGTACCCGGTACCGAGCACCAAGTGAGCGGCTCTGTTCCTGATGGGTTCACCCGCGTACTGGGTACTAGGTACTCGATACTTCCTTCCTTTGCTAAACTGACCCCAATGAACTTCCTTTCGCGCCAGAAGAAACTGCGGGAGCAACTTGCCCCCGCCCGGCTCGATGCTTTGCTGGTCAGCCATCTTCCCAACATTCATTATCTCTGCGGCTTTACCGGCAGCGCCGGACTTCTGCTCGTTCACGACGCCGGAAGCGTCTTCTTCACCGACGTCCGCTATGACACGCAGGCGCACGACGAAGTCAAAGGCGCGAAGGTGGTCATCGCGCGCAAGGCCCTCTTAACCGCATTGGCAGACTGGATCGATGGCCGCCGCAAGCAGACCAAACACTGGACGCTGGGGATTGAGGCCGAACATCTGACCGTAGCGGAACGCAAGCGGTTGGGCGAAGCGCTACCCTCGGGCCTGCGGTTGCGCCCTGCTCCAGCGCTGGTCGAGCAGGCGCGCATGGTGAAGGACAATGACGAACTGCTCCGCATTCGGGCCGCGGTTCAACTGGGCGCGACCCTGTTCGACCGGGCGCTCGAAGTGGTGCGGCCCGGAACCAAAGAATCCGCAGTGGCGGCGGAAATGGAATACACCGCCCGCCGCGCCGGCGCCGAGGAGATGTCGTTTCCCACCATCATCGCGTCCGGCGCAAGGTCGGCGCTCCCTCATGGCCGGGCCAGCGAGCAGGCCATTGCGCCGGGAGGATTCGTCGTCTGCGATTTCGGTGTTATACTCGCAGGTTATTGTTCGGACCAGACCCGTACCGTGTGGGTGGGCCGGGTTTCCTCTTCCTCCGATGCGCGTGGCGCCTACGAGGCCGTTCTGGAAGCTCAGGAGACCGCGATTGCAGCGGTCCGGCCGGGCGTCAGCGCTGGTGAGGTCGACATGGCTGCGCGCAAGGTCTTGCGCAAAGCCGCCTTGGGACGTTATTTTACCCATTCGACCGGGCATGGCGTCGGGCTGGAGATTCACGAGGCTCCCCGGATTGCAGCCGGGCAGAAGGAAGTTCTGAAGCCGGGCATGGTCATCACGATTGAGCCGGGGGTTTACTTTCCCGGCAAATGGGGTATCAGGATCGAGGACATGGTGGCCGTCACGCAAGACGGCTGCGAAGTGCTGACCCCAACGAGTAAGGATTTCCTGGCAGTCTAAGACCTGAAACGCAGTCCTACCGTAAAACGAATGAATCAAAAAGAGCTGAAGGAACTCATCGAGTTTTTAATCGAGAAGGATATTGCCGAGTTCGAACTGGAGCGCGGCGACGTCAAGGTCAAGATCAAGCGGGCGGGAGCGCAGACCGTAGTGTATGCGCGCGCCGAAGCTCCCCAGCCTGTAGCCGTGCCGGTTTTGGCGGCAGCTCAAGCTGCCGGCTCCGTTGCCGCCGCGCCAGCGCCAGCCGAAAAGGCTCCGGAAGAAAATCTGCACATGGTGAAGTCCCCCATTGTAGGGACATTCTACGAAGCGCCTTCTCCGGGTGCGCCGCCGTTCGTCAAAGTCGGCGACATGGTGGAAGTCGGCCAGGTGCTGTGCATCGTGGAAGCGATGAAGTTGCTGAACGAGATTGAATCGGATGTGGCCGGCGAGATCGTCAAAAAACTCGGCAGCAACGGCCAGCCCATCGAATATGGGCAGGAACTGTTCGCCATAAGGCCCAAGTGAGGGGATTTAGTGATTGAGTAATTTGGTAATTGAAAATCCCGAGGACCCTTGCAGTTCAAATTACGCAATTGCCAAATTACAAAATGCCCTCTCTGTTCCATCTAATCTGAAATGTTCAAGAAGATCCTGATCGCGAATCGCGGAGAAATTGCCCTGCGCATCATTTGCGCGTGCAAGGAACTGGGCGTCCGCACCGTCGCCATTTACAGCGAGGCCGACCGCCATTCGCTGCACGTGCGCTTTGCCGACGAAGCCATCTGCATTGGGCCGCCACAACTGGCCCTCAGCTACCTCAATATTCCGGCGGTGATCAGCGCGGCCGAGATCGCCAACGTGGACGCCATCCATCCCGGCTACGGACTGCTGGCTGAGAACGCCAACTTTGCCGAGGTCTGCGAGACCAGCGGAATTAAGTTCATCGGACCGCGGCCGGAAGTGACGCGGCTGATGGGCGAAAAAGAAAAAGCGCGCGCCGCCATGAAGCGGGCAGGCGTGCCCATTCTGCCGGGCTCCGATGGCATCGTCGCCTCCGCAGACGAGGCCGTGGAGTGGGCACGGCAGGTGGGTTTTCCCGTGATCGTGAAGGCTTCGGCCGGAGGCGGCGGGCGCGGCATGCGCATCGTGCGCAACGAAGAAGATCTGCCGGGGCTGTACCAGGCGGCGCAGTCCGAGGCTGCGGGCGCCTTCGGCAATGGCGACCTCTACATGGAAAAATATGTCGAGCATCCGCGCCACATCGAGTTTCAGGTGCTGGCCGACGAGCACGGCAATGTGGTCAGCCTGGGCGAGCGCGAGTGTTCGATTCAGCGCCGGCATCAGAAATTGCTGGAGGAGTCTCCATCAACTCAAGTCACGCCGGAGTTGCGCGACCAGATCGGCGCAGTCCTCGTGAAATCGCTGTCGGCCATCGGCTACACCAATGCGGGGACGATCGAGTTCCTGATGGATAAAGACAGGAAGCTGCATTTCATCGAGATGAACACACGCATCCAGGTCGAGCATCCGGTGACCGAGATGGTCACCGATGTGGATCTGGTGAAGAGCCAGATCATGATCGCAGCGGGCGCACGCATGCAGGATGTGCTGCTGGGGCCGATTGTCCATCGCGGACACGCCATCGAATGCCGCATCAACGCGGAGCATCCCGAGAAGTTCACGCCATCGGCGGGAAAGATCACGACCTTTAACCCGCCCGGTGGAACCGGCGTGCGCGTGGATACGGCGGCCTACGCGGAGGGCGTGATTCCGCCGTATTACGATTCGCTGATCGCCAAGTTGGTCGTGCGTGGCAAGGACCGCAACGAGGCCATCTCCCGCATGTCGCGCGCGTTGGAGATGTTCATCATCGAAGGCATATTCACGACGATTCCGTTGCACCGCAAGATTCTGGCCGATCCGGACTTCCGCTCGGGGAATTTCGATACGGGGTTTATTGAGCGGTTTATGGCGAAGAGCAAGAAGGATCCGGCTGCGTGATCTCGCTGCCGCGACTCTACGCCATTGTCGATGCGGCGGCTTTCCAGAAAACAGAAGATTTGATTGCTTTCGCCACTGAGCTTATCGCTGGCGGATGCACCCTGCTGCAATACCGCAACAAGAGAGACAACGCGCGCGTGATGCTGGAGCAGGCTCGCGAATTACGCCGGCAGTCGCGGGCGGAGCCTGCCCCTTCGGCAGGCTCAGGGCAAGCTCTGAGCTTGTCGAAGGGGGCGCCCGCGCCACACTTGCGGCTCATCATGAACGATCGCGCAGATCTGGCTCTGGCCGCGGAGTTTGACGGCGTACACGTTGGGCAACACGATCTGTCGCCGGAAGCGGTTCGAAGCATCATCGGCCCCGAACGCTGGCTCGGAGTTTCCACGCACAATCCCGAACAACTTGCCGAGGCCGACAAAACCTCGGCGGATTATCTCGCCATCGGTCCTGTATTTTCGACCACCAGCAAAGAGAATCCTGATCCCGTGGTCGGCCTCGAAGGGGTGCGCCGGGCGCGGCAATTGACGCGCAAGCCTCTGGTCGCCATTGGCGGCATCACCCGCGCCAACGCCGCTTCGGTGATCGCGGCCGGGGCCGACTCGGTCGCGGTGATATCCGATCTGTTACGGGATCCCCGCAAATCAGCAGAGGAATTTTTCCGCGTTCTGAGGTAAAGTCAGGGGACGATTTGTAGGGCCATAATTCGTCGTTAGTCGTTGGTCGCTAGTCGTTCGCCAAACTGCTCCGTCGTATGGTTCGTCGGCCAACGACCAACGACTACCGACCAACGACGCTTTAATTATTGCGGAGGGCGCCTGACCACACCGACAACAGCCGCGGGTAGCGACTGGGAAATTCACAGCCATCAAGACAAGGAGCTGGTCAAAGGTCTCGGCCTGACCAGCGCCACCATGCTGGTCATGGGATCGATGATCGGCTCGGGCATCTTCATCGTTTCGGCGGAAATTGCCCGCGAAGTCGATTCCCCCGCGCTGCTGATCGGCGCATGGGCTGTGGCCGGTTTCATGACCATCGTCGCCGCGCTCAGCTATGGCGAACTGGCAGCCATGATGCCCCGCGCCGGAGGCCAATATGTCTATCTCCGCGAAGCTCTCGGCCCCTTGTGGGGATTTCTTTACGGCTGGACTTTATTTCTCGTAATTCAGACCGGCACGATTGCCGCTGTGGGCGTGGCTTTCGGTAAGTTCCTCGGAGTTTTCTTTCCCGCGATTTCCTCCACCAACTGGATTTGGCACATGTGGAAGGTCCCACCGATTCCCATCGGCCCCATGGTGCTGGGCAACATGGATGTCGGCATCAATACCCAGAATCTGATGGCCATCCTGCTGGTGATTTTTCTTTCGATCGTAAATATCTTCGGCGTGAAAACCGGAGCGCTCATCCAGAACGTCTTTACCACGGCGAAAGTTTCTGCTTTGCTGGGTCTGACGCTGTTCGGTATCGCCTTGGGCCGCAACGCCCAGGCTCTAGCCACAAATTTCAGCGGCCATTTCTGGCGCAATGCCGGACTCGGCGCCCAGCACGCCGTGCAAGTGGGCGTGGGCGGTCCGGTTGTAATGGTGGGCACGCTGACCATTCTCGCGGTGGCGCAGGTGGGCTCGCTGTTTTCTTCCGATGCCTGGAACAACGTCACCTTCACGGCCGGCGAAGTGAAGAATCCCAGCCGCAACCTGCCGCTCTCGCTGGCCATGGGCACGGGCGTAGTGATCGCGCTTTACATCGCCTGCAACTTTATTTATCTGAACGCTCTGCCGCTGGATGGCACCTCCGGTGGGGCCACGATTCTCGAGCGCGGAATTAAATTCGCCTCCGAAGAACGCGTCGGCACCGCTGTGATGACGCAGATGTTCGGCGCCACCGGCGGGTTTTTAATGGCGGGCGCGATCTTGATCTCCGCTTTCGGCTGCAACAACGGACTAATTCTGTCCGGAGCGCGCGTCTATTACGCTATGGCCAAAGACGGCCTGTTTTTCCGCAGCGTCGCCAGGCTGCATCCTACCTACAAGACTCCCGCAGTCTCGCTGATGGTGCAGATGGTGTGGACGTGCGTGCTGTGCATTTCCGGCAGCTACGGCCAGCTTCTCGACTACATCATTTTCGCCGTGCTCGTCTTCTATGTTTTGACGATTGTGGGATTGTTTGTTCTGCGCCGGACGCGACCAAACGTCGAACGTCCTTACAAGGCGGTTGGCTATCCGGTTCTGCCCGCGATTTATATTGTGATGGCTTTATTCATCGATGTCATACTATTGCGCTACAAACCGCAATTCACGTGGCCGGGGCTGATTGTGGTGCTACTCGGCATCCCGGTATATTACGCGTGGTCGAAAGGCGCGGGCGGGAAGCGCGCTTCGGCATAGTCCCAAGGAGAAACCAAATTAATGGCGAATATATTCGCAACCAAGCCGATGAACCTGCTGATGGAGGAAGCCGGCGACACCGGCGGCCATAGCCTCAAACGCACGCTGGGGGTCTTCCAGTTGACCGCGCTGGGCGTGGGCGCAATCATCGGAGCCGGCATCTTTGTAATGGTCGGGCTAGGAGCGCAATATGCCGGCCCGGGACTCACTTTGTCATTCGTTCTTTCCGGCCTGGGATGCACTTTTGCCGGCCTTTGCTACGCCGAGTTTGCGGCCATGATCCCGCTGGCCGGAAGCGCTTATACCTACGCCTACGCAACGCTGGGCGAGTTGCTGGCCTGGATCATCGGCTGGGACCTCACTCTCGAATACGCCATGGGCGCCAGCACGGTTTCTTCGGGATGGTCGAATCATTTCATCGAACTGCTGAACATTTTTCACATCCAGATGCCCCTGTGGCTGGCCTACGATCACTGGACAGCGCTGAAGACCGCCGAGAAAGTCGTATCGCGGCAGATGGCATTGGCGGCCGATCCATCGCTGGTGACGGGGACGCAGACCTTTCTGGATAAGAGTGCTGCGATTGTCACCGCGCAGTCGCCGGAGTTGCTGCAGCGGGCGCATGAAATGCTGGGTGCGCCGCACCTGTTCGGAATGGAAATCGGTTTCAACCTCCCGGCCTTCATCATCGCGCTCGTGATCACGGCAATTCTTGTCGTCGGAATCAAAGAGAGCGCAAGGTTCAACGCGACCATCGTGGTCATCAAAGTCGCGGTTGTGCTGTTCGTCATCGGGCTGGGTGCACGCTACATCAACACTGCCAACTGGGGTTCGGACTGGCACTCGTATGCTCCCAACGGTTTCGCGGGAATTGGGGCCGGAGCCGCCTACATATTTTTCGCCTACATCGGCTTCGATGCGGTTTCAACCACGGCGCAGGAGGCCAAAAATCCGCAACGCGATTTGCCCATCGGCATGATCGCTTCGCTGGCGATTTGCACGTTCCTCTATATCGCAGTGGCGGGCGTGCTGACCGGCATGGTGCACTGGCAACAGATCAACATCGAAGCGCCGGTCGCCATTGCATTCCTCGATCGCGGCCTCTCTACCGCGTCTCACATCATAACCATCGGTGCGCTGGCTGGCCTGACCAGCGTGATGCTCGTCATGTTGCTCGGCCAGACCCGAGTCCTTTATTCCATGGCCAATGACGGACTTTTGCCGAAGAAGTTTTTCGCGGACGTCCATCCCAAATTCCGCACGCCGTGGAAGAACACGATTCTGGTGGGATTACTGGCAGCGGTTGTGGGCAGCCTGACGCCGATCGACGACATTGGAAAAATGGTGAATATCGGCACCTTGCTGGCGTTTGTGATTGTCTCAGTCTCTGTGCTGGTGTTGCGGCGCACGAATCCCAGCCAGCCGCGGCCCTTCCGGACGCCATGGGTGCCGCTGGTTCCCGTCCTTGGCGTGATCTCGAATGGTTACATGATGTACAAACTGGGTTGGGTGAACTGGGCGCGGCTCATCATCTGGCTTTTCATCGGCCTGATCGTGTACTTCTCCTACAGCGTGAAGCACAGCCGGGTGCAGGGACTCCAGAAGGGCAGCGGCCGGTGATCCGCAGCTATTAACTGAGTTTGAGGGCTCTCCGCACGGCGCGGAGAGCCTTCTTCCTTTATATTCGTCGAAGATGCTGGTGAGTGAGGAACTGGCGTAGCGATTACAAGGGGAAAACAATAGCATGACAAAACTGATGGCGACGAAGTCGCTCGAAGTCTTGATGGCGGAATCCCAGGAAACGGGCGAACACAGCCTGCGGCGCGCTCTTGGGCCGATGAACCTGCTCACGCTCGGCATTGGCGCCATCATCGGCGCCGGTATTTTCGTGATTACGGGGCAGGCGGCGGCGCAGTTTGCCGGGCCGGCGATCTTGCTTTCTTTCGTTTTGGCCGGCATCGCCTGCGCCTTCGCAGGCCTCTGCTATGCAGAATTTGCGTCCATGATTCCGGTTGCCGGCAGCGCCTACACCTATTCCTATGCCACCCTCGGCGAACTCGTGGCGTGGATTATTGGCTGGGACCTGGTGCTGGAGTACGCATTCGGTGCGGCCTCGGTAGCTGTGGGTTGGAGTGGACACTTGCGCGCCTTCCTCCAGGATATCGGCATGGCGCTTCCTCCCATGCCGCACTCAGATTTCATCTTTATGGGAAAGCCGGTTCACGTCACCTACGATTACGTCGGTTTCATCGTGATTTGGATCATCACCGCAATTTTGGTCATCGGAATCAAAGAGTCGGCGAACTTTACGGCCGCGATCGTAGTTCTCAAGGTCGCGGTGGTATGTACTTTCATCGCTCTTGCCACGGCGTTCCTGGTTTCGCATAATTGGCAGCCGAATCACTGGCATCCGTTCATACCGCCTAACACCGGCGAATTTGGGACGTTCGGAATCTCCGGAATATTTCGCGGCGCCGGAGTCGTATTCTTCGCCTACATCGGCTTTGATGCCGTCTCCACCGCCGCGCAGGAAGCGAAGAATCCCAAGCGCGACATGCCGATCGGAATCCTCGGGTCCCTGGTCGTTTGCACCATTCTCTACATCCTCGTCTCCGGCCTCCTCACGCATCTTGTTCCTTACACGCAACTCAACGTGCCCGATCCCGTCGTGGTGGGCATGCGGGCCACGGGCCAGCAGTGGGCAACATTTCTGGTGGAGGTGGGCGCTCTACTCGGCCTGGCCACCGTAATGCTCGTGATGTTGCTGGGACAATCGCGCGTATTTTATTCGATGTCGCGCGATGGTCTGCTGTGGCCGTGGGCGGGCAAGATTCATCCGCGCTTTCGCACTCCTTACCTTAGCTCCATTGTGGTCGGTTTTTTTGTGGCGATCCTCGCCATGCTGTTTCCCTTAAATGTGCTGGATCAGATGACCAGTGTCGGAACGCTGCTTGCCTTCGTGCTGGTGAGCGCGGGAGTGTGGGTGATGCGGCGCACGCATCCCGACACGCCCCGATCATTTCGGACTCCGCTGGTGCCGCTGGTGCCCATCCTCGGTATCTTGTTTTCCAGCGTTCTGATTGTGACTCTGCCCAGAGCGACGCAGATCCGGC
The DNA here is from genome assembly GCA_963715875.1 of uncultured Acidobacteriaceae bacterium. GTDB lineage: Bacteria > Acidobacteriota > Terriglobia > Terriglobales > Acidobacteriaceae > Sulfotelmatobacter. Next base: position 2,031,862 of record OY970281.1, read on the forward strand.
TGGTGGTCTGGCTGCTGATTGGCTTTGTGATCTACTTCAGTTACGGGCGCAAGCACAGCAAGGTGCAGGCCCAACTCTCAAAATCGAAGCCTAAGAGTTAGACTAGCTGAGAACAGAATAGTGGTTAGTGACTAGTGGATAGTGATTCGAACCTCCGTGGTGGGTCAGTTTGAAATTTGAACTCAACTATTACGGACACGATGTCATCCTGAGCGAAGCCGTTCTTCAGGCGAAGCGAAGGATCTCCATCTCCACAGGCCCGCGGGTGTGAGATTCCTCGCCCCGCTGGCGAAAACGCGGGTCTTCGGAATGACGCTACAGTTAGCCAGAATTTCAAACTGAGCGACTACCCGAAGCTCGAATCACTATCCACTAATCACTAACCACTGCATTCCGATGAAGGCCTTCCGCAATCTGAAAATCATCGGCGCGCTCCTGCTGCTCGTAATGGCGGCGGGCACCACGGGATATCACTACATCGAGGGCTGGCCCTGGTTCGACGGTTTCTACATGGTGGTCACGACGCTGACCACCATCGGATATCAGGAGGTGCATCCGCTCTCGCACGCCGGGCGCGTCTTCAACGTGTTCGTGATTCTGTCCGGAGTCTCCCTGCTGTTGCTGGGCGTGGGGGCATTGAGCCAGGCTTTGCTAGAATTCGAGCTGCAGAGTTTTTTCGGAAGGCGGCGCATGGAGCGCGATATCGGACGTCTCGACGGCCACTACATTATCTGCGGCATGGGACGCGTGGGCCGCAGCGTGGCGCGGGAACTGGCGCGCAAGCCGGCGCCGTTCGTGATGATCGAAGCCTCCGAAGAGAAACGTAAGCGCTACGGTGCCGAGGACTGGCTCGTGGTCACCGGAGACGCCACCGAGGAACAGACTCTCCGCACCGTGCAGATCGAGCGGGCGCGCGGTTTGATCGCCGCCACTACCACCGATGCAACGAATTTATACATTGTTCTCACCGCGCGCGGATTAAATCCACATCTGAAAATCATTGCGCGCGCCAGCGAAGACAGCGCGGAAAAGCATCTGCTGACTGCGGGCGCCGACTCCGTGGTTTCGCCCTATTCTTTTGCCGGACAGCGCATCGCCCAATCGCTGCTGCGGCCCCATGTCGTCAGCTTTCTCGACACCGCCACCACGCACCTGGGCATCGATCTGGAAATTGGCGAGATCCAGGTGACTGGAGCCTCCGTGTTCGCCGGCCAGACGATTGAAGGTTCGCGCATTCGCCAGGATAGCGGCGTCATCATTCTGGCGATCAAACGCGACGCCGGAATGCGCTTCAATCCCGCGCCTGACGAACGCATCGAGCCGGAAGACTTCCTGATCGCCATGGGCGAACCTTCGCAACTGCGGCGCTTAGAGCAGACAGCTTCTCCTTAATCATGAAAATCGTTTCTGCGGAAGAAATGCGGGCCATCGATCGCGCCACCAGCGAGCGCTTCGGCGTGCCTTCGCTCACGCTCATGGAAAATGCGGGCACGGCGGTGGCGGATTACGTTTTGGCGCACCACGCCGAGGCTCAACACATCGTGGTTTTCTGCGGCAAGGGCAACAACGGCGGCGATGGCTTTGTCACGGCCCGGCATTTACATCGGCAGGGGAAGAAGGTTCAGCTGATTCTGCTGGCCGACCCCGCCGATCTGAAGGGCGATGCGGCGGCGATGTATGCGCGGTTGTCCGACGTGTTCGTGATCGTCGTACGCTCCAGCGACGATTTGAAAAGTGATCAGGTAGAGCCATCCCTGCAGGCGGATCTCTATGTCGATGCGGTGCTGGGCACGGGATTCAAACCGCCGGTGAGCGGGCTTTACGCCGATGCGATCGCGATCATGAATGCCAGCCAGGCTCCCGTGATTGCGGTGGATATTCCTTCCGGCGCCGATGCCGATGCCATGGGCCCGCAGGCGGGGACGATTGCCCGAGCCGACGCCGTGGTCACATTCACCGCGCCCCGTCCGGCGCACCTATTCAGTCCACTTACGACCGGCCCGACCGTGGTTGCCGGGATCGGTTCGCCAGACGATGCGATTGTTTCGAACCTGCACTTGGATGTGATCGTCGCGCGCGACGTCGCGCCGCTGATTGGGTCGCGTCCGGCGGAATCGAACAAGGGCAGCTACGGGCACGTGCTGGTCGTCGGAGGATCGGTCGGAAAAGCCGGATCGGTAGCGATGTCGGGAATGTCGGCGCTGCGCGCCGGCGCGGGCCTTTCCACCGTGGCCACGCCGATTTCCGTGCTGGCCACTGTCGCCGGATTTCATCCCGAGTTAATGACCGAGCCGCTTCCGAAAACAGATGTAGGAACGATTTCCGGCGGCGCGTTAAATCGAATCGAGGAGTTGGCGAAAGGGAAGAGTGTGGTCGCGATCGGGCCGGGGATTTCGCGCGATCCGCAGACGGCGGAGTTGGTGCGAAGCCTGATTGCCCGACTTCAGTTGCCGATTGTGCTCGATGCCGACGGCCTGAACGCATTTCAGGGCCGAGCCAGTGAATTGAATGGCAGGGGACGCACGCTCGTGATTACGCCGCATCCCGGAGAGATGGCGCGCCTGACCGGCTCCATGATCGCCGCCGTTCAAAAAGATCGTCTCGGAACCGCGCGGAAATTCGCGCGCGAACATGATCTGATCGTCGTGCTCAAAGGCCATCGCACCCTGGTGGTGCAGCCGGATGGCGAAGCCTGGGTGAATACCACCGGGAATCCCGGCATGGCCACCGGAGGCACCGGGGACATCCTCACGGGCATGGTCGCCGGCATGATCGCGCAGCATCCCAAGAATGCCTTTGCAGCAGTTTTGACCGCAGTCCATCTGCACGGCCTTGCCGGTGACGTAATGCGCGAGAGCATCGGTGAGCATTCCCTGGTGGCGACCGATCTTCTGCGCGGACTGCCGGAAGCATTTCGGCGCGTGCGAGCTGCAGCGCTGGAAAATCGAGTCTCGTGGTGAGCAGTACCCAGTACCCAGTACCGAGTACCGAGTCCCGAGTCCCGAGTGCCCAGCACCGAGGATTCCGTACCGTACCTCGAACGAATGGTTTTTTTGCTCGGGACTCAGTACTCGGTACTCGGGACTACATACTGACATGTCCCTCCGTACACCTAGAACTCCCGTCCCGCGCAGGAATCCGGCCCTCTGCTTCCGTAACCTGTTACCCATCCCGCTCGCGTGGCATAGTGCAATCACTTTATGACCCACTTCCCCCAACCGCACTCTTCGCGGCGCGCGGCCCGGGTCCAGCTAGGAGAGACCGTCCTGGCTGCGATTCGTTTAGACGACGGCCGGCACGCAAAAGCCAAACTCCAATCCATCTCGGCAACCGGAGGACTGCTGCAATTGCCGCGTCCGCTGGGCCAGGGCGATTTAGTCGAGATGGCGTTTCAAACCCATTCAGGCCCGGTGCGCGCCATGGCCGAGATGCTCAGTCCCATGCGCCAGACCACCGCCGGCGTGCTTCAGCCTTTCCGCTTCGTTGCCCTTGAGGACGACGACAACAGCCGCCTGCGCACCTCGCTCGACCATGTGGCCGACCGCAACCTGCTGGGCCTGAAGTCGTCCATCCTAACCACGACAGGGACGATCTAGTGCCGTGACTGCGTGATTTGTACCTTTTCACCGGAGAGTAGCGCCGCCGTCCCGGCGGCTGTCCGGAGGGGCGTCTTCGCCTGCCGCGCCGAGGGCGAGACGCCCTCGGGACAGCCGGCAAGCTGCCGGCGCTACTCGTCTTCCACACCGCAAATCATCATTGCGATAAGGAGATCCTTCGCTCCTGATCGCCTGGCCCATCGCGCTCTCGCTATACTGGTCGAGATGACGCGCGAAGTCACCACACACTCGGCCGAAGAAACCATTGCCTTCGGCCGCACGCTGGTGGAGTTGCTCGCTCCGCCGAAACTCGTCCTGCTGCGCGGCGCTCTCGGCGCCGGGAAAACTACGCTGGTCAAGGGCATCGCCGCGGCCTTCGAGGCGGCCGAGGAAGAAGACGTCACCAGCCCCACCTTCACCCTGGTGCACGAGTATCGCGGCCCGCGCGCCAATCTTTATCACATCGATCTTTACCGCATCGATACTCAGCGCGAATTGGAAACCCTGGGACTGGACGATCTCCGCTCTGACAACAGCATCTTGCTAATTGAATGGGGAGAGAAATTTCCCCGATTCGTTCGCGAGCGGGATGTAGAGATTTCGCTGGAGCGGGAAGGCGAGCATCAGCGCAGGATCAGAATTTCCGGGTAGGTTTCGTGGACCCCAACAGTTGCGCCGCATCGCGCCAGCCCCACTTTCGCCCTACAGTACTTACTGTATACGGCTAAGCCAGCTCAGTCGGCTAAGATCGCAGCAACTGCGCTTGATAACCTCTTGGGGCGCAAACAAAAGACAAAAGTTACTCAAATCCGACAATGAGATGGCGTAGGTAGGAGAACCATGCGTGTGCTCGTAGTCGATGACCACGAAGTCGTCCGACGCGGTGTGCGATCCCTGTTAGAGTCCCCGTACGACGTTTGCGGAGAGGCCGTCGATGGCCTGGATGCCATCGAAAAGGCCCGGCAGCTTACTCCCGACGTAATCGTCATGGATGTCAGCATGCCCCGGCTGAACGGCCTTGAAGCCACGCGCCGGCTGCGCAGCTTGCTTCCCGAGTGCGAAATCCTCATCTTGAGCCAGCACGAAGCGCCGGAAATGGCTCGCCAGGCGCTCAAGGCCGGAGCTCGCGGCTACGTCGTAAAAACTTCCATGGCCAGGGACCTGATTTCTGCCCTCGCAAAGGTCTCCCGCCGAGAGTATTTTTTCGACCCGGCCATCCTGGAACAAACTCCTTCGGCTCACATCGACGTTCAGGAAATCCTGCAACGCAGCGCAGCTTTTGAGAAGGCCCTCCGCGACAGCGAAGCGCGCCTGCGCAAACTCGCCGACTACCAATCTGCCGTGATGAACAACATGGCGGAAGGCCTCTACGCATTGGACGAAAATGGCCTGCTCACCTCGATCAACCAGGCTGGTGAAGCCATCCTCGGCTGGACAAAAGAAGAACTGCTCGGCAAGAAGATGCATGACGTCACCCACTATAAACATTCGGACGGCAGCCCCTTTCCCGCAAGTGAATGTCCGGGTCTGCGAGTGGTGCGAGAAGGCGCTGTGCTTCGGGAGTATGAAGACACTTTCATTCATAAGGACGGGAGCTTTGTTCCAGTCGTCTTTAGCGCTTCTCCGTTGATGGAGGACGGCAAGATTGCGGGAGTAATCGTCTCGTTCCGCGACGACAGCGAACAGCGCCATGCCAGAGAGGCTTTGCTGAGTGCAAAACGTGAATTGGAGATCAGCTCCAGCCACCTCCAGCTCGTTACCGCGTCCATGGCCGCGTCGGTCACGCGTTGCAGCAAAGACCTGCGTTATTTGTGGGTAAACCAGGGCTACTCCGACTGGGTTCGCCGGCCTGTGGAACAAATCGTCGGCAAGAGCATCGTCGATGTAATCGGCAAGGACGCCTTCGATAAGTTGCTGCCGCATTTTAAGCGAGTGCTGGCGGGAGAACGAGTTTCCTACGAAGAAGAAGTGATCTTTCACAGCATCGGACGCCGATGGATTACCGCCATTTACACGCCCACGCTGGACGAAACGGGTACTCCTGACGGATGGGTTGCGGTTGCTTTGGATATTACGGCTCGCAGGCAAACGGAAGAGGCGCTACGCGAAAGTCAAAAGCAGCTTGCTCTCGCGCTCAAGGCCTCCAGAACCGCCATGTTCGAGTGGGATCTGGTTTCCGGACGCGGCAAGTGGAACCCCGAAATGGCAGCCATCTACGGCTTTCGGCCCGAAGCCGAACACATTACTCCCGAACAGTGGAGAAACTTATTCCACCCCGACGACAGGGCCAGGCTGACGGAGGAGGCTGAGCGCGTTTGGCAGGACAAAAACCAGGAGGAATTCAACTTCGAGTTTCGAACTGTTCCACGAAATGGCGAAATCAAATGGATCACTTCTCATGGCCGCATTCACCGCGATGCGGAAGGTAAAGCGGTCCGCATGATTGGCGTCCATTCAGACATCACCGATCGGAAGCGTATCGAGCAAGCCCTTCAACGCCATGAATCGCGCTTGCGAGCCGCATTCGAGCAAACTTACTCGTTTCTTATTCTGCTGGAAATCGATGGAACAATCGTTGACCTCAATCGCGCCGCCGTTGAAGCGGCCTCCGGCAGTCGAGACGAACTATTGGGTCGCAAATTCTGGGAAGTTTCGTGGTGGTCTTCCTTGCCCGAGGAAGTGGTGGTTCTCAAAGCGGACATCGCAAAAGCGGCCAGAGGTGAATGGGTTCGCGGAGAGTGCCATTACTGCTTGCCCGATGGCACGCGCCGATTTGCCGACCGTACGCTTAGTCCCGTGCGCGACGAAAATGGCAAAGTGGGGATGATCGTCGCCACTGGATTGGACATCACCGACCGGCAACATACCGAAGAGGTCACCGGGCTGCTGGCGGCCATTGTGGCGTCCTCCGATGACGCCATCGTCAGCAAGAATCTGGATGGGATCATCAGCAGTTGGAACAAAGGTGCGGAGCGGATGTTCGGCTACACCGCCGAAGAAGCCATCGGGCAACACATCCGGCTGATCGTTCCGCAGGACCGCCATTCCGAAGAAACGGATATTCTCCAGCGCCTCCGGAGAGGCGAGCGCATCGACCACTTCCACACCGTCCGCCTGCGTAAGGATGGCGGGCTGATTGATGTTTCACTTACCATTTCGCCCGTTCGGGACTCGTCGGGCCGCGTGATTGGCGCCTCTAAAGTGGCGCGCGACATTACCGCACAAAAAGAGACGGAAAAAGCCTTGCGGGAAAGCGAACAACGCCTGCGGATCATCACCGATGCTGCTCCCATCATGGTCTGGATGTCGGGCACCGACAAGCTTTGTTATTACTTCAATAAAGGCTGGCTGGATTTTGTCGGGCGCAGTATCGAACAGGAAGCCCGCGGCTGGACGGAAAATGTGCACCCCGATGATTTCGACCGCTGCTTGCAAATCTACGAAAGCAGCTTCGATGCCCGCCGCCGATTCGAGATGCAATACCGCCTGCGCCATCACACCGGCGAATACCGCTGGATTGTGGATTGCGGAGTGCCACGCTATGCCCCGGATGGAACCTTTGAAGGTTTTGTGGGCGGTTGTCTCGACATCCACGAGCAAAAACAGGCGGCGGAAAAGGCGCGTTTAGCCGATGAAACTTTGCGCCTGATGAAGATACAGGATGAAGAGCGGCGGCGCATTGCCCGCGAGTTGCATGACAGTGCGGGCCAGACCTTGACCGTTCTCGGCCTCAGTCTCGCGCAATTGGTGCAAGACGCGGAGTCCGTCGCGCCACAGTTGGCTGAATCCGGCAAACAAATCGAGGAAATTGTGCAGCAACTGCATCGCGAAATACGCACAACTTCCTATCTGTTGCATCCCCCGCTTTTGGACGAAGCTGGACTTTCCTCCGCGCTCCGCTGGTATGTGGAAGGCGCTGAGGAACGAAGCGGCATGTCGATTGATCTCAGCATCTCCGACAAACTTGGACGACTGCCTGCCGATATGGAGTTGGCGGTCTTTCGAATCGTGCAGGAGTGTCTGACCAACATTCACCGCCACGCCGAGAGCAAGACCGGTTCGATCCGGATTGCCCGGCAAAACGGAGCTATCCGCATCGAAGTGCACGACCAGGGAAAGGGCATGCCGCCCGAGCGTTTAGCCGAGATTCAGACGCGAGGTTCGGGTGTCGGAATCCGGGGAATTCGCGAGCGTTTGCGTCAATTTCATGGCGAGATGAAAATCGAATCCGATGCTTCCGGAACCCGCTTCTTCGCCACTATTCCGCTTCCAAAGCAAGATGGTTCAAAGCAAATGGAAGGCTTCGAGATTGCGGTGTGAAGGTGTCTTGAACGCTTGCAGGAAATAGAGTCTCGCGCGCACAGGCAGCGGGCGCACTCCATTCGCGCATCATCGAAAACAGCACAGCGATAGCGAAGAAGATGAAGGCCAGTCGATTAGTTCGCACAGCCCAATTATCCCACGCGCGGCAAACCGCAATCCCTGAAACTGAGAACCGAGAACCGAGAACTGGTTTCAAAATCCCATAATGTTATACCCGCAATCCACGTAAATCACTTCCCCGGTGATGCCGCTGCTGGCGTCGGACGCGAGAAACACTCCCGTCGATCCGACTTCCTTCACTTCGACATTGCGGCCGAGCGGGGCGCGGTCGGCATGCGATTTCAACATGTCACTGAGGCCCGAGATGCCGCGCGCAGCAAGCGTTTTGATGGGGCCAGCGGAAATCGCATTCACTCTGATCTTCTTTTTACCCAGATCGCTGGCGAGGTAGCGCACCGTGCATTCCAGGGCTGCTTTGGCGACGGCCATCACGTTGTAGTGGGGCACCACTTTTTCCGCTCCGTAATACGTCATGGTGATGATCGATCCGCCGTCTTCCATCAGCGGCGCGGCCGCGCGCGACACTGCGATCAGCGAGTACACGCTCACGTCATGCGCAATGCGGAAACCTTCGCGCGTGGTGTTCACGAATTCTCCCTTAAGTTCGTCGGCGGGAGCATAGGCGACGGAATGCACCAGCGCGTGCAGCTTGCCGTGGCGCTCTTTGAGCGTGGCGAAGAGGCGCTCGATCTCTTCGTCTTTGCTGACGTCGCACATGTAACCCTCGGCGCCGGGCAAGGATAGGATCAGGTCTCTGGCTTCCTGCTCCAGGCGCTCGTTCTGGTAAGTGATGGCCAGCTTCATGCCCGCGGCATGCAGTCCCTGCGCGATGGACCAGGCAATCGAGCGCTTGTTGGCGACTCCGAAGACGACAGCGGTACGGCCCTGCAGATCAGCGGACATAAGTGCTCCTTGGAATGGAAAAGGATATCAGGAATGCAGAAGTCCGAAGCAAGAAGTCAGAAGTCAGAAGTCAAAATGCAGAAGTAAAAACCCTTGGAACCATGGGCTTTCGCTTTTACTTCTGCATTCTGACCTCTCACTTCTGCCTTCTAATTTAACTCGACAACTTCATTCACCACGGCCCCCGTCCCCACGGGCCAACTCGCGGCCACGAACGACAATCCATAAACGCAGGCCAGAATCGCGAACGCAGCCACCAGACTCACTTTGTGCGCCACAGCGCCGACCGCGAGTGCGAGCCCGAGTTGCAGAGATGTCCCCGCAAAGTAAAACGCATTCTGCACCCGTCCCATCAGATGCGGAGGAACCATCTCCATCAGGCTGGTATTCATGGCGATGCCGCCAACGCCGCGGGCCGAGCCCATCACCGCATAGAGCACGATCGCCGCAGCCAGCCAGTGTGAGACCGGAGCGCACACCACGGTGGCCGCAATAATCGCCATGGAAAACGCCACCGACCGCCGTCCGCCCAGCCACGCGATGATGGCGGGAGTGTACAACGCGCTAAGAAACGCTCCTGTGCCCCATCCGGCGTTGAGCCATCCGTAGCCAACGGCTCCGGCGTGGAAGATGCGCTCGCTCAGCGACGGCGTGACCACCACTCCCGTAATCATCGCACCCAGAAACAACGCCCAACTGATGCCGAGCAGCACCACCGGACGGCGGCCGCGCAAAAACTGGACGCCCTCGCGCATCTCGCGCCAGAAGCGCTGCAGCTGTGTTTCGGCGGCGAGAATGTCGGCGCGCAACTCTTCCGGACGCAGCACCACGTGCCGTCCCTTGCGCACGGCGAAATAACACAGGAACGAGACCACGTAAGTGGAAACGTCGATCAGGAGCACGCCCCCGAGCCCGATGTGGTTGTACATGAATCCGACGATCGAGCCGGCGATGAGCCATCCGCCCTGCACTCCGGCCAGCAGAAAAGTATTCGAGTGCACGAACTCGCCTTCCGGCGTAAGTTCCTGGATCAGCGCGGTGATGGTCGGCCAGAACATCCAGAAGCCCGCTGCGACCAGCGTGTTCATCAGGTAAAGTTGCCAGACCTGCACGCGATGCCGAAAGGCGAGCACAGCCACGGCCAGAATGATCGCGGCGCGCACCGCGTCGAGCCACATGACCAGCCGCCGCCGGTCTTCGCGGTCAATCAACACTCCGGTGAAGGGAAGCATCACCATCGCCGGAAGGGTCTGCAGCACGGCGAAGGTGCCCAGCGCCATTTCCGAATGTGTGGCCTGCAGGATGTACCAGGCCACCGCAGCCGAATTCATCCCGCTGCCCAACATGGAGATCACGTTGGCGGCAAAAACAAAACGCAGCGGGCGCTGGCCGAGAATTGCGCGCATCTCATTACTTTAGCCGATGTGAGAAGTGAGAAGTCAGAGGTCAGAAGTCAGAATGCAGAAGTAAGAAGCGGCATGGAATCGCCACCACGGTTTTACTTCTGCCTTCTGACCCTGCTCTGACCTTCTGCCTTTGCTGTGATCTGCGCCCTTGCTTCCAGCCGCGTTCGGAGCTACGATTCGCCTGCTATTGAAAATTTACTTTCCCATTCTCGCCACGGCGGAGGTATCCGATGAAACGCTTTGCAGGCTCTCTAATGCTGGTTGCGGTTTGCTCGTGTGTGCTCTTGATGGCGGCACCTTGCAGCGCGCAAATCGACAAGATCGTCATCCCCGCGGGCACTCCCGAAGATCACGATCTGCAAGCCATCACGAACGAGCAGGACGCCGCCAAGAAACTCGCCATGTATCAGGACTTCGTGCAGAAATATTCGTCGAACCCGGCGGCCGTGGCTTACGGAAACTGGCAGATTTCTCAGGCCTACCAGACGGCGGGCGATCTGGCCAAGGCTCTCGACTACGGAGACAAGGCTCTGGCCGGGGCTCCGCGCAACCTCGACATTCTGGTCTCACAAGCCAGCATCGCGCAGCAAGCCAAGGACAACACCAGGTTGATGGCCTACGCCGTCAAGGGAGGCGAGGTGTGCGCCTCCATCAGCAAACAGCCCAAGCCCGAAGGCATGACCGACGAAGCTTTCGCGCGGCAGGTGGCGGAGGATAAGGCCGCGTCCAGCAACGGTTGCGATTTTCTCGAGTCGGCCGCATTCAACGTGATCGCCGCCGAGAACGACGCGAAAGCTCGCATGGCCGCCATCGAGAGTTTCACCGCGGCATTTCCTGATTCCAAGTATCAGGTTCAAGTTTCCAGCTTTGCCATGTATGCCCTCGGCCAATTGAATGATCAGACGCGGCTGCTGGCGTATGCGGATAAGGCGCTCGCGGCGAATCCCAACTCGCTGACGGCGCTGTTGCTGCTGGCGAATTTCTACGGGGACGACACGCAGCCGGGCAGTCCGGCCAAGGCGATCTCGTACGCGCAGAAGGCGATCGCGGCGGCCAAGGCCGACGCGCCCGATGCCGACAAGACGCGCAAAGTCTCCGCCGGAGTGGCCCACAACATCCTCGGTTACACCTATGCCTTTAAACAAAACAAGACCGCCGCGGCCGTCCCGGAGTTGAAAGCGGCCGCCGCCCTGCTCAAAGGGCAGGACGATCAGGCCTACGCCCGCGCCCTTTACGGACTCGGCTACTCCTACGGCAAGCTGAACAAGCTCAGTGAAGCCCACGACGCGCTCGCCGAAGCCGTGAAGATTCCCGGCCCAGTGCAAGCCGTGTCGCAGGATCTGCTAACCAAGGTGAATGCAGCTCGGGGGAAAGGGAAGTAAGAATGGAGAAGAATAGCAAAGCGTCGCTTCCTGTTTGGTAGTTGGTGCAGTTTGGAAAGAGATTCGTATCAGGGCATGCCTTCAGGCATGCCATCAAGAGTCGGTTGAGTGTGCAGGCTTTAGCCGCCGTGCCGTGACGGGCAAGCCGCAGCGACTAAAGCCGTTCAGAATTGTCGCCGTTGGCGGCATCGCTGAAGCGATGCCCTGACACGAATCTCTTTCCAACTTGCACCAATACTTCCTGCTGCGATTCCTTGACCCGCCCACTCCCCAACGGTCACAGGTCCTTAAGGCTTAACCAACTCCTCGGAAAGCAACTGCGCCTTGGCCGCGAGGTTATGTCCGCGCTCCAAATCCCCCGCAGCCACAGCCTCTTTCGATTGATCCATGAACTGTTTGATCTGGCGCACCATCTCCTGCTGGCTTGGTGTCAGTTCGTGTCCCGCGATCTTTTTCAGATTTGCTTCCGTGGCCGCCGCGAGTTGGTCGGTGGATCGCTGCTCCTCGGCATGTTCAGCGGTAGTGTCTCCGGTAAGCTGGATCGCGGGCTCGTTCGATCCCCCGTTGCGGACCACCTTCTTGGGAGTCGGACAAGGCGGCAACGAGGAACCCGCAGCAGCGTCCGCGGGCTTGGCCGCATCGGCGGAATTTCCCGCCGCTGGAGCCGTTGCAGTCGAGCAATTTGGAGCAGCCGTTTTCTTATGGCGCCGGGCCTTCGCAGCTGCAGGTTTGGCTCGAGCAGCAGAAGCCGGAGTCTCGCCGGTTGACGCCGCCGCAGGCTTCGCCGGCTCTGAAGGCTGCGCTTGCGCGCTTGCGGTTGAGACGAGGTCTGCGGTTGAGGCGCCGTGTTGTCCTGATCCAACCGCCCCGACGAGATCGCAGCCGTCCCCGCGCTAACAGACAGCGCGCAACAAACTCCCAGAATGGCGGCCAGATTCATAAGCAATTCCAGCGGCGGGGCGAAACTACTTCGATCTTACGCCGCCGGGAGACGTGAAGAAATGAATTTTCCAGCCCAAGGAATGAGAATCTTCGGGCTTCCCGGCCACGTAAAATTCTTCTGGAGAGGACGTCATCCTGAGCGAAGCCGTTCTTCAGGCGAAGCGAAGGATCTCTCAATACACAGGTCTGTGGGTGTGAGATTCCTCGCCCCGCTGGTGAAAACGCGGGTCTTCGGAATGACACCTCCAGAATTTCAAACGGAGCCACCACCAGAGCTTATTTTCTCGCGATTACGGCTTCCTGAGCCGTCCCCAAACTCGCGGTCGCCAGCGGCAAACGGAAGCGGAACGTCGTTCCTTCGCCCTCGGTCGAATCAAACTCCACCGATCCGTAGTGCCATTGCAGAATCTGGTAGGTCTGCGCCAGTCCAATGCCATTGCCTTCTTTCTTGGTGGTGAAGTAGAGCTCGAAAATCTTGTCCTGCACATCTCGCGGAATGCCCGCGCCGTGATCGCGCACTTCGGCAACCACCGCGTCGTCCTCGCGGCGCGCAGAGATAACCAGTTCGCCTCCTTCCGGCATCGCCTGGATTCCGTTCAGCACCACGTTGAGCAGCGCCTGCTTCATGAAATCGAGATCGGCCTTGATCGGCAGCGTCTCCGCCGGCATCTCCCGTTTGATGATCACGCCGTGCTGCTCCGCGTCCGGGGATGCGAGCTGTGCGACCTCTTCGAGCAGACGCCTCAGGTCCACTTCCAGCAGGTGCAGTTCGCGCGCGCGCATGAAGTCGACCAGAGTTTGCACCACGCGGTCGAGGCGGTGAATCTCGTTGCCGATAATATCCATGTGGCGGCGGGTATCGGGATCGAGTTGCTGCAGCTTGTTCTGTAACAGTTGCAAGTGGAGCACGATGGCGTTGATGGGATTCTTCACTTCGTGCGCGACTCCGCCGGTTACGCGCCCGCTGGCGGAGAGGCGGCGGGACATCTCGATTTCATCCCCGATGCGGCGGACCGACTCGGCATCGCGCATGATCAGCAAGGCGCCGATCTGCGTGCTCTTTTCCTGCACGAAATCCAGCGACACCTGCACCCGCCGGCCAGCGGCGGCGATGAACTCCCGTTGCGCCAGCGGAGTCCGGCGTTCGAAAGCTTCCATCACCGTGGCTCCCAGCGCGGTGTCGCGGGAGAATACTTCCTTGACCGCCTCTGCCCAGCAGCGTTCCGCGAGGCCGTCCCAGAAATTGCTCCACCGGCGCGCTCACCAGCACCACGCGCGAATCGCGCGTAAACAGCATCAGCCCGTCCTGTAGCTTGGACATGAGCTGGTCCACGTTGTCCTTCAACGCAGAAAAAATTTCCCGGCTGTCGCGCATCTGCCGACCCAGGTTGGCGATCTTCAACGTGACCAATCCCAATTCGTCGTATTCCGATTCGTCTCCGGGAAGCGATTCGCCACCCCAAACGCTATCCAGGTTGCGGCTGATTTCCTTGAGCGGCCCGAGCGCGAGGTTCGAGACGCCGGCCGCCAGCAGGAACGAGGCAAAGATCGACGCAATCGAAAGGTAAACCGCGCTCATCAGACGCGGCATCATCTCGCTCTTCAGAAAAACGGTGGAAACCCCGATGCGGATGGTGCCAAAAGGCACTCCATTCAAGAACAGTGGAGCGCTCACGTCGTAAACCGTCGCCGGGTTGTACACCAGCGCCAGTTGCTTGCGGAAGCGCGCCGTCTTCACCGCGCTGAACTTCGGCCGCTCCGCAACCTGCTTGCCGACCAGCTGCGGGCTGGTGTGAATCAGCGCCTTGCCGTCGGCATCGATGACGGCCACATCGTAAACATAGGGCCAGAGCGCCACATCCGATTGCAGATTGTTCAGGATGTTGGTGTCCATCGGCAGATATTCGGCCAGCGCTTTCCGCACTTCTTTGGGATCGTTGGTATCCACCCGCGTGCTGCTGAGGTCCGGCAGGTCGTTGGCGGCGAAGTATCCAATCTGGCGCGCCAGGCGGTCGGCGCCCTCGTAGGCATCGTCGATATGCTGGCTGAGGATCTGCGCGATGTAGAAGTACGAAAACGCAGTCGCCATCACTGTCACCAGCAAGGTGATGGCCAGCACGATGATGATTCTTCGTCGCATTGGAAATCAGGGGTTAGTGATTAGTGGATAGTTGTTAGTTTTGTCGAACTGGTATCAGCAATTAGCAGTTAGCAATTGGCGATCAAAAAAACCGGGCTGCTAATGGCTAATTGCCAATTGCTAATGGCTAGCTGCCATGGCACCAGCCACCCCACCCACTAACCACTGCCCTAATCACTATTTTCCGCGTTGCCGTATTCCTTCAATTTATTATGCAACGTCTTCAGGCTGATGCCGAGAATCTCCGCGGCTTTGGTCTTGTTGTTGCTCGTGGCCTCGAGCGTTTTCAGGATCAGCATTTTTTCCGCTTCGCCCACGGTAGTCCCCACTCCCAGGCGCACCGCATCCGGATCGCTGGCCGCCGTGCGCAGCGGCGCCTGTCCAAATCCCGGAGGCAGATGCTTGGTCTCGATCATGCCGCTGTCGCAGACAATCACCGCCCGTTCGATGGTGTTGCGCAACTCGCGAACATTCCCCGGCCATGAGTAATTATTGAACTGGTTCAGCACCGCCTCGCTCACGGCCGCAACTTTCCGAGAGTGTTTCGCGCTCATTTCCGAGAGCAGGAGTTGCACCAGATCCGCCAGATCCTCTTTATGCTCGCGCAGCGGAAGCATGTGGATGTTAAACACGTTGAGCCGGTAATAAAGGTCACTGCGCAGCTCGCCGCTGGCCACCGCTTCGTCAGGAACTTTATTGGTGGCGGCCAGAACGCGCACATCCACCGCCGTTTCGACTTTGCTGCCCAGACCGCCGCAGTTTGTGATCTTCGAGAACGCGCAGCAGTTTCGCCTGCGTCCCCACCGGCATCTCCCCAATTTCATCCAGCAGAATCGTTCCGCCCTCGGCCAGTTCAAAGCAGCCGGTGCGGCGCTCCAGAGCTCCGGTAAACGCGCCTTTTTCGTGGCCGAAGATTTCGCTCTCAATCAGCGTTTCTGGAATCGCTGCGCAATTGATGGCGACAAACGGCCGGTCACGGCGCGGGCTTAATTGATGGATGGTCTTTGCAACCAGTTCTTTCCCGGTGCCGCTGGCGCCGGTAATCAGCACGGACGCGGTGCTCGGCGCAACCAGTTCGATCAGCCGGAAAATCTCCTGCATCTTGCGCGACGCTCCCCGCAGCTGGCCGAGGGAACTGGCGTCCCGCATTTTCCGCCGCGCGCTCTCCAGTTCGGCCCGGGTTCCAACCAGCGCCGACGCGTTTTGCAGCATGGTCCGCAGGCGCGCCGTGTCGATCGGTTTGGTGATGTAGTCATACGCTCCCATGCGCATGGCCTGCACTGCGCTGTCGATCGTTCCCTGCGCCGTCACCATAATCACCGCCATGGCTTGGGATTGCTCGCTTAACTTTTCCAGCAGTTCGATGCCGCCCATGCGCGGCATCTTCAGGTCCGACACCACGATCGCGGGACACCACTGCGATGCCTTCGCCAGACCTTCCACCCCGTCGCGGGCGGTTTCCGTCCGGTATCCCCACGAGGAGACTACCTCGGCCAGTCCCGTGCGTTCGTTCTCTTCGTCCTCGACAATTAATACTTTCTCTTGGCTCATGTCTTGCCTTGCCACCACGTTTTCGAACGACTGCTTGGATTCGGAATTTCGCTCACTGTTCCATCAATTTCCGCCTTACAACCATACGCGGCCACTTCCTTGCGGGGCAAGGACGGAAGGCTGCTCTTCGTGCCCCAGAAATTGTTCCGCGGGCAACCCTTGATGGAGCCATAGCCACCCTATGTCAATTTGAGACAAATCATCCATGCGCTGCCAATTCTCCTCAGGGTGTTGACACATTCGACAATTCTCTGAAAATCTGTATTTCGCTTTGAGATTGCAATGCGTTAGAATTGCAAGTTCTCAAATTCAAGTTCCGGTCACGCTGTTAATCCTGCGTCATTTTATCGCGGGTCGGCGCATCAAAGCGCGGCCCAAACGCGTATCCATTGGAGGAAGGAAATGTCAGCAAGTTCTCCCGTAAGCAGAGGTCGTGTCGTTGTCGGCCTATTAGTGGTTCTGGCGGTATCCCTGATCTCGAGTACTGCGTTCGCGCAGAGCGACTCGAACCCTAAGTGGGACTTATTTGTTGGATATCAATACCTGCATCCCGGCGGCACGATCCCGGCGCCTTTCGGCGATCCCAACGCCCCTACCCCGTTTACCCTGCCCGATGAGTGGAAGGGCGCGGGCGCCGCTTTGACCTACAATTTCGACCCGCATTGGGGACTGGAATTCGATTGGGGTCATAACTGGGGAGACTCCCTGATCTACGAAGACACCTCATCCGTCGGACCACGCTTCATGTGGCGCATGGAGGGCTCGAGTGTTTTCCTTCATTCCCTGCTCAGCCTGAACCGCGTAAAGGTGAACGGTGTCGATGGCACCAACGGGATCGGCGCAATCCTTGGCGGTGGCATGGATATTCCGCTGCATAAGAACTTCGCCTGGCGATTGTTCGAGGCCGATTACGTCTGGGCGCGGCACAATTATGCCGATGACGCCGCTCCGCAGTTTCCCGATCTCCGCCGCCCGTCGTTTGAGGGCATCCGCCTGCGTACCGGTATTGTCTTCAGCTGGGGAGGCGCGGCACCGCTGGTGCCGGCCGCGAGCTGCTCCGTGCAGCCGACTTCTGTGATGGTGGGCGAGCCCTTGACCGCCACTGTCACTACCAGCAACTTCAATCCCAAGCACACCGTCACTTATGCCTGGAGCGGCAATGGCGGCCAGATCAGTGGCAAAGACACCACCGCTCAGATCGATACCACGAACATGGCTCCGGGCGACTACACCATTACTGCCCATGCCACCGACGCCAAAGAGAAAAAGAACAACGAAGCCAGCTGCACGGCGAGCTTTACGGTAAAGCCGTTGCCGCCGAAGAATCCGCCTACCGTTTCCATTTCTGCAAGTCCTAGCAGCCTGCAGGCTGGTGGAAGTGTAAATCTGTCGGCGACCTGCTCGAGCCCGGACAATGTTGGCGTCTCGGTTGCGAACTGGACGGCGAGCAGCGGCAACGTTTCCGGCAGCGGCAATTCCGCTACCCTGAATACGACCGGCGCGTCGCCCGGTTCGATCACGATCGGCGCTACTTGTACCGATTCGCGTGGCTTGACGGCGAATGCTTCCACGCAGGTGACGATTGAAAATCCGCCGCCTCCGCCGCCGAAGGCCTCCAAACTCAGCCAGTGCGACTTCCCCAACGAGAAGAAGCCCTGGCGCGTCGACAATACCTGCAAGGCGATTCTGGATGACGTTGCCAAGAACCTGCAGCAGAATCCGGATAGCAAGCTGGTGATCGTCGGCAACGCCGAACCCGCCGAGAAGCGGAAGAATCTGGCGGCAGAACGCGCCGTCGATTCCAAGTACTATCTGGTGGAAGGCGAAGCCCAACAGCACATCGACGCCAGCCGCATTGAAGTGCGCACCGGCGGCGGCGGCACCAAGACAGCCGAGTTCTGGATCGTTCCTTCGGGCGCGACCTATGACTCAATGGGCACCGAGTCTGTGGATGAATCCAAAGTGAAGAACGTTCCGGATCATCCCAAGCCGATGGCCAAAAAGAAAGCTGCCAAGAAAGCGGAGTAACTTCGGCAGTATGGATAAAAGGGCCGGTCGGCAATGTCGACCGGCTCCTTTTTTGCTGTGCCCTTCAGTAACCTTGCTGGGAATGGGGTTACCCTGTCAGGCTAGTGGGCATCCAATATTCTCCGTTTTGGGGATCAAATCAATGAAATCTGCTTGGCTCAAGTTGTTGATGATGTTGACTTTAGTTTCGGTATGCGCGGCAGCCGCGAATAATCGCCAGTGGGCTGTTCTGGGCCCGGACGGCGGCGACGTCCGCAGCCTTGCTTATGACCCACAGAACCCGAACCGTGTTTTTCTGGGCACCAGCACCGGCGTGGTTTTCGTCTCCGAAGACGGCGGCCACAACTGGGCGCGCTTTGCCAAGCTCGGAACCGGCGACGATTACGTGCTCGATCACATCGCCATCGATCCGCAGAACTCCAAGACCATGTTTGTTTCAGCATGGAGCGTTCAGGATCAGAATGCCGGCGACATTTTCCGCAGTCGTAACGGTGGCAAGGACTGGGAAGCTCTCCCCGGCATGCACGGCAAATCCGTGCGCGCCATGGCAGTTTCCGCGTCCGATCCTAAGGTCGTGGTCGCGGGCGCGCTGGATGGCGTTTACCGCAGCTCCGACGCCGGCAACAACTGGCAGCGCATTTCCTCCAATGACGGCATCGTCAAGAACATCGAGTCCATCGCCGTCGATCCCAAAGATCCCAACACGGTTTATGCCGGAACCTGGCACCTCGCATGGAAGACCAGCGATGGCGGCGCCAACTGGCAGCACATTAACAAAGGCATGATCGACGATTCCGATGTTTTCTCGATCATCGTCAGCTCCGCCAATCCTTCCGAAGTTTTCGCCAGCGCCTGCTCCGGCATCTATAAGAGCACCACTGGCGGCGACCAGTTCTCAAAGATTCAGGGCATTCCGTTTACCGCGCGGCGTACGCGCGTGCTTAAGCAGGATCCCAGCAATCCGGCCATCGTTTATGCCGGCACCACTGAAGGCCTGTGGAAGACCGCCGACGAAGGCAAGACCTGGAAGCGCATGAGCAATCCTGAAGTCGTGGTGAACGATGTGCTCATCGATCCCCGCGATTCCAAGCGCGTGCTCCTCGCCACTGACCGTAGTGGCGTTCTCGCCAGCAACGACTCGGCCGTCTCGTTCACCACTTCCAATCACGGATACAGTCACCGCTTTGTCAGCGCCATTCTCGCCGACAATAAAGATCCCAACGTTCTTTACATCGGAGTGGTCAACGACCGCGAATTCGGCGGCGTGTTCACCAGCCGTGACGGAGGCCAGAGTTGGCAGCAGAAGGCCGCCGGCTTGGCTGGCCGCGATGTTTTCACTCTGAAACAAACCAGCAACGGGACGTTGATCGCCGGAACCAACCGCGGCGTATTCGAATTCGTCCCCACCAACACGTTGTGGCATCCCATCAACAACATCGTGCAGGAGAAGACGGCCTCGCGCACCGTGAAGTTGAAAAGCGGCAAGACCAAGGTCGTGAACTCCACCACCAGCGTGAAGTCCGTGATGGAGGGCCGCGTCAACGATACCGACCTCGGGCCGACTCGCTGGTTTGCCGCCACTTCCGCCGGACTCTACGTCAGCAAGGATCAGGGCAAAGTCTGGATGGGTGGCCCGGTCGCCGGTCAACAGGACTTCGTTTCGGTGCAGGCGCGCGATGAAATGGTGGTCGCGGCGACCCGCTCCGGCGTGCTGGTTTCTCAGGATGCCGGCAAAACCTGGCAGCCCTCCGCGCTCGCGGCGTATCCCGTGAACATTCGCAACGTAACTCTGGCGCCGGATGGCCAGATTTTCGTGGCCACTCGCGAAGGCGCTTATCACAGCGCGGATTCCGGCCAGAGCTGGAACCACATCATGACCGGCTTGCCCGATAAGGACATCACTTCGGTGGCCTTCGACGTCAGCCACAAACGTCTGCTGGCGACCAGCGGCCAGACTGGCGTCATCTTCGAAAGCACGGATGGCGGCAGCACCTGGCAGCGCGGCCCCGACTCCGGCTACCCCCTGCGCCGCATCAGCGTGGTCCACGGACGCTACGTGGCAGCCACTCCATTTGACGGCGTGATCGCCCAGCCCGAAGGCGAACCCCAAAGCGCCAACGCCGGCGGCGGCTCCAACTAATTTCTCTTGGTTGCAGCAAAACTTCGCGGAGAGCGCCAACGCTCTCCGCGTTTTACTTTTGCCTGGGATTATTGCGCTGGGTCCCTCGGGACTAGCGTTGGTTCTTGCGTAGGGCAGCGCTCGTTGGGTCTCGCTTTAGGGTGTTGGGCGCGGTGTTTTGGGTTTGCCTTTTGGTGGCGAAGCACTTCCTAGGTCCTTGGCTTTTGGGTGGCGCAGCGCTTCCAGCGCTGCGATTGCGGCGGTTGAGTTGAGCGGATTTATCCGCCGAGGTACCTCTGGAGGCTAAAGCCCAAATCAGAGGGGAAGCCCTGCCGCAGCGCTGAAAGCGCTGCGCCACCCAAAGGCGAGACCCAGCAAAACCCAAAGGCCGTTCACGCAACTTTTACACCCGTCCCCTCCTGCCACGCCCGTATCCCTATGATTCTCTTGGGCCCAGATTCTGGTACTTGACTTGCCACTTCCCTCGGGTTAAAGGGCGGGCGACCATGCACATCATGGCAGCATTTCGCGGGAATCGGGCGCACTCGTTCGCCTTGGCCGTATTGTGCCTGTCCCTCGCCCTGGCCCAGGGATGCGCTCGCTCCGACTCTCTGCACCGAAACGCGACATCCCCCGCCAGCCAGCAGAAGCTCCCATTCCATCCCGCCGCCGATCAGTCTGCTCCCGCCGACGGCACCGTCCTTGCCGCTGCAGCCGATCCGAAAGCACCTGCAAGCCTGCCTTTCCATGAATCTCCGTCTCGCGTCCTTCCTTCCGGAACCCTCTTGACCGTCCAGTTGCAAGACTCGCTCTCCACCCGGAAAGTGCATGCCGGCGACCCATTTACCGCCTCCGTCACCGCTCCCCTTACTCTGGACGGCGATACACTCATCGAGCCCGGCACCACCGTCACCGGATCCGTTGAATCCTCCCGCGTCCAGTTGGACCGTCCCGGCACGGCCACCGGTTCAGGATACTTTCGGCTGAGTCTCAGCTCCATGAACGTCGCAGGCCGCCAGCTTGCGCTGCAAACCTCCAGCCTGTTCGCTCGCGGAACCTTTCAGCAGGCCGACGGAGTGCGAGTGCCCAAGGGCCGCCATCTCACCTTCCGCTTGACCGCCCCGGTCACCCTCGACGACTCCAAAGCGGCAGAAAATCGCACATCGCCCGCTCCCAACCGCGAATAAAACCAGGCCGAATACCCTCCGATTTCTGGCATTCCGCATGTTTTTGAGCCCTCGCTGATATTTCTATCCCACAGAAAAAACAATACTTCCATCCTTTTCCACAGGTCTCTCCCGGATTTGCGTGACATCTGCCCTTCGCAGCGCCAGATTGGCACTCCTATAGTGGGATCGCTTCAGAAAGGAAATCGCGAGGATAGAAGCGGGTGCTCCCATATCGGGAACACCAAGGTATCGATCAGCCCGTCGTGGGCTTCCTTCCGGGATTCTTCCGAGCGACAGTAGCTACATGAGCATCGCAACCCCATTTCCGTGGCCGGCCTCACCCTCGCAAACCGGGCAAACGACCTTCCACGCCGTCTTCGAACGCGCTCCCGTCGCGGTCGCCCGTTGCAACTCTCAAGGACTGATTGTGGAGATGAATCCTGCCTTCGAGCGCGCTCTCGACCGCAGCGTTGCCGGCCGGCGCTCGTTGCGCATCGGCGAGCTTGTGCGCCCGCAAGACCGTGACAAAACTGAATTGCTTCTCCACGACCTGTTCGATCGCCAACTCGACCGGATCTCCATCGAGGCCCACGGCCCCGGCCATGTGCCGTGGAGCGCAAAATGGACCGCATGGCTCCAGCCGGGCTGCGCCGGCGAACCCGATCACGCCTTGCTCATCGCCGAGCCCCCCAGCCCTCCGGCTCCCGTCGAGGAAGCCCTGCTGCAAGGGCAGCGATGGGAAGCCATGGGCCGTCTCACCGGAGGCGTGGTTCATGACTTCAATAATCTGCTGACCGGCGTCATGCTGTACTGCGATCTGCTGTTATCGAGTCTCGACGGCCGCGATTGCCGCCGCCGCTATGCCGATGAGATACGCGCCGCCATCGTGCAAGCCACGGGCTTGGTGCGGCAGTTGCTCGTTTTCACCCGGCCGCAATCCACGCCCGCCCGTTTGTTGTCGCTCAACGAGACTGCCACGACCATGCGCGATCTGCTCTCGCGGCTGATTGGCGAAAACATCTCTCTGGACCTGCAACTCGATCCCGGCCTCGGCTTCATCAACATCGATCAGGCCCAACTCCAGCAGATCCTGCTCAATCTGGTTCTGAACGCGCGCGATGCCCTGCCCAATGGTGGCCGCATCGTCATCGAAACCAGCAATTGCAAATTCCAGCCACTGGCGGGCCCAGCCGCTCCCGGCGGCCGGCCGGCTTTTCCCTGTGTTCTGCTCGTCGTAGCTGACAACGGATGCGGCATGAGCGCGGAAACCCGCCAGCGCATTTTCGAGCCGTTCTTTACCACTAAAAATGCCGGCCAAGGCACAGGCCTCGGTTTAACCACGGTCCGCAGCATCGTCACCACCAACCGCGGATTGATCGAGTTCGATAGCGAGCCCGGCCGCGGCACGCGGGTGCTCGTCTTGCTGCCTCGCGCTTGTTCCCCCGAACCCCGGCTCATCGATACCCCAGGTGCATCAGCCCCATCCCCCACACTCCTACAGAAAGTCGAGAAGGAATCTCATTTATGACGTCCGCTGCAGTGGCCCACTCCGTCGCTGTCCCTCAAATCATGGCCGCGAATTTTCTGAACCTCCTCATCGTGGATGACGAACGCTCCATCCGCGATGCTTGTCGCGAGGTTGCGAATTCGCTCGGCTTCATCGCCCACGTTGCCGATTCCGCAGAACAGGCTTATCGCCTGCTGCAAACCCAGAACATTGACGCCATTCTGCTCGATCTTCGCCTGCCCGGCACCGGAGGCCTCGAAGCTCTTCGCCATTTCAAGGAGGTTCGTCCCGAGGCTCTGGTGATCGTTGTCACCGGCTACGGCACCGTGCAGTCAGCGGTGCAGGCCATGAAAAATGGCGCCTACGAATACGTGACCAAACCATTCAGCATCGATGAACTCAAGCTCTTGCTCGAGCGCGTCTCCAACCATCTGAAGCTCAAAAGCGAGAACCGCATGCTGCGCGAGAAGCTCAAATCCAAGCAGGGATACGGCGGCATAGTCGGCCGCGCCCCCGAAATGGAGAAGCTCTACCGCATCATCGCCAAAGCTGCCAACAGTTCTCATCCTGTGCTGATTCTGGGCGAGAGCGGCACCGGCAAAGAAATGGTCGCGCGTTCCATTCATTATTCCGGCCCGTTTCACGACAAGCCTTTCATTCCAGTCGATTGCGGCTCGCTCGTTCCCACGTTGATCGAGAGCGAGTTGTTTGGCTACGTCAAAGGTGCGTTCACCGGCGCCAACCAGGCCAAGGACGGCCTTCTCGCCATTGCCGAAGGTGGCACCGTGTTTCTCGACGAAGTGGGAGAGTTGCCGGTCGATCTTCAAGCCAAGCTTCTGCGCGCCATTCAGGAAAAAGAGATTCGCCCCGTCGGCAGCACCCGCCGCATTCCCATCAATCTCCGGATTCTCGCCGCCACTAACCGCGATCTGGAGCAGGCCGTCACCGAAGGCACTTTCCGCCGCGATCTCTATTTCCGCCTCAACGTTCTTAGCCTGCGCATTCCCCCGCTGCGCGAGCGGCGCGAAGACATCCCTCTGCTCGTCGCTCATTTCATGGACCGCACTGCGCATGCCTCCGCCCAGGAAAAAATCCTGACCGACGAGGCCCTCAAGACTCTGCTGGCGTATGACTGGCCGGGAAACGTCCGCGAGTTGGAAAACTGCCTGGAGCGCACCTGCGCCTTTACCAGCGGCCCGCTGATCCACGTAACGGATTTGCCCCCAGCCATCGCCGGCACCTACGTTCCCCTCCCGCTGAATGGCAACGGCAATGGCCACGGAAAAATCGTCCCCATGGCCGAACTGGAAAAAAACACGATCCTAAACGCCATCGCAGAACTAAACGGGGACAAACTGCAGGCCGCCCGCCTGCTCGGCATCGGCAAGACCACGCTGTACCGCAAGCTAAAAGACTACGCAGCCCAAAGCTAGACCGTTTTCATATACGAGAAATACCTGTGATATACGAAAAACGCTTTTACAAACAAGAAACGCTTCACGCACGAAAAACGCTTTTACAAATGGAAAACGCTTCACGAACGAAAAATGATTGTCATCAAATGATTGTCATTCATCAAATGGCTGTCATCCCGAGCGCAGCGAGGGATCGGCTGTGATTTGCGCTGCACGCAAAAACCAAGATCCCTCGCTTTCGCTCGGGACGACAAGCGTTGGAGGGTGCGAATGAGTGAAGAGCGTCGCTACCTCGTCTACATCATGCCCAATGCTTCGAAGAGGCTTACACCGGCATGACCAACAGCATCCGACGGCGAGTTCGCGAGCATAGGCTGAAACTGACGCCCAGCTTTGCAGCGCGGTACAACATCACCCGGCTCGTCTACTTCGAGAGCTTCGAAGATGTACGCAACGCGATCGAACGCGAGAAGCAGATCAAAGCGTGGACTCGTCCCAAGCGCCTGGCATTAGTGGAATCGGCAAATCCCAAGTGGGACGATTTGTCGCGGGAATGGGATCAGCCCCAGACGTTTCGCTTTACGCCGAAGATTGCATAAGAGGAAGCCACATAAAGTCTGTCACCCGAGCCCACATTGTCATCCCGAGCGGAGCGGACGAAGAATACGCTTGTCATCCCGAGCGGAGCGAGGGATCTTGGTTTTTGCATGCGCCGCAACCGTTCCCTTATGAAATCAATTCGCACGCACAAGCGTTCCACAACGGAACCACGGCGCCGCATCGCTCACTAAGCTTAGTCCTTGCAATGCGCGCCTTGTGGCGCTCCGCGTGCTATGGAAAGACCATGATCCTACTCATAACATCTTCAGCCCGCGGCCAGGAGTGCGCTGCCATGCTGAAAGAGGCTACTGGCGAGGAAACTCACTGGGCGGAAGATTTGCCCCGGGCCCTGGCTCGGCTGCGCGAGCAAGCTTACTCAGCGGTCGTCCTCGATCAATTTCTACTGGAAAACGATCCCAGCGAAAGCGACCAGATCTTCGAGCACCTGGGCACCGCCTTTCCCGTCCATCTGAACTTTGCCGTAAGTGGCATGCAGCGGCTACTGCGCGAGGTGCGCTCGGCTCTGCATCGGCGCCAGCGTGAGGAAACTCAGGCGCGCCGTTCCGTGCAACAGCAGATTCGCAGCGAAGTGTGCGAATCGCTCACTGCCATGCTGCTCTCCTGCGAACTGGCCATGTCCGTGCCCGAGGTGCCCAGCGCCGCCGCAGAAAAAATCCGCATGATTGACGACCTCGCCCGCGACATGCGCCTCAGGCTAGGCGCAAATATGTGATGTTGCGCATTTGAAGTGGAGGTGCATTTGAACTGGAGGTGAGCGGGGAACTGGAAGTGACAGCAGAACTGAATTTGAAGAGACCCTGAATTTGGACAGCCCTTCCCCCTTTGTCATCCCGAGCGAAGCGAGGGACCTTGGTGTTTGCCTGCGTCGGCTGTGATTGTGCTCTTCATGCGATTGGAGCAAGTGCAGGGACAACACGTACAAACGCTTTCTATTTCGAACTCTCCTGCATCGCCCCCACTTCCTTTGCCGCCTCCACCACCTCCGCAATCACGCTGTCGATGTCCGCATCCGTTGTACGATGATTCACCACGCAGGCTCGCAGGCAGAACCGGTTTCGCAGCAACGCATTCGATAGATACACTCTCCCGCGGTCGACCACCCGACGCAGGATTGCAGCGTTCAATCGGTTCAACTCTCCATCCGACGCCTCACCCTTTCCCCTGAATCGGAAACATACCGCGCTCAGTTCCACCGGCGCCATCAACTCCAGTTCAGGACGCGCCGCAACTTCTTTGCTCAATCTCCGGGCATGTGCCAAGTCACACTGAATCGCCGCCCGAAACGCTGCGAAACCGTGATACCGCAACGAAAGCCACAACTTCAGCGCTCGGAACCGGCGCGACAATTCCATCGACTCCTCGAAAAACGCAAAGCCTTCCACCGGATCCGTGCTCAACACCCGCGCATACTCGCCGCTGTGAGCGAAAGCTTTCTGCGCCGCCCCGGCATCCCGATACAGCAGGCAACCCGCGTCGAGCGGCTGGTAAAGCCACTTGTGCGGATCGAGCGACAATGAATCCGCGCGCTCCAGTCCTTTGAATTTGTCCGGCGCCGCCATCGCGGCCAACGCCCCATAGGCTCCGTCCACGTGCATCCACGCGCCGTGACCGTGGGCAATTTCCGCAACTTCCGCCAGCGGATCAATCGCTCCTGTGTTGACTGTGCCCGCCGTCCCCACCACGGCGATCGGGACCCTCCCTGCATCTTTGTCTCGCCTCATCGCGCGATCGAGTTCTTCGGCAACCATCTGGAACGATTCATCGGTCGGAATCAGCCGCAGGTTTGCCCGCCCGATCCCAAGCAGGCCCACGCTCTTCGCGATCGACATGTGAACTTCTTCCGACGCATAAACCGTACCCCCGGCGGTCACGCCATTCTCGTTCCCAGGCATTTTTGCTTCCCGCGCCATCGCCAGCCCCATCAGGTTCGCCGGCGACCCGCCGCCGGTAAGGCTTCCGCGAAACTGCTCGCAGCCAATCGCCCGCGCCAGCCACCCCACCACAGTTTTCTCGATGGCCACCGCCGCCGGCCCCGATCGCCACGCCGTCACATTCTGATTCAGCACGCTGGCCAGCAGGTCGCCAGTCGCGGCCACCGGCTCTCCCGACCCCAGAACGTAGCCGAAGAAGCGCCCGTTCTGCGCCCGCGAATTCTGGATCACGTCCTGCAGGCCTGTCAGCGCGGCTTCCCGCAATCCTGCTTCGGGGCATTCGCCTCCAAATATCGCGTCGGTTTCTTGCCCGTGCACGCCTGGGTGAATCGTCCGAGAGTCCAGATTTTCGAGATAGTTAGCGGCCAAGTTCGTAACTTGCTCTGCCAGCCCGCGGAACTCTTTTGCCGATATTTCCAATGGATTCATCGTGCGCCGATTCTATAACGCTTGCCAGCCATCGGGCACGGCACCGCGCCAGGCGTTGCAATATTTTGCAACATCCTAAGCGAAAAAAATGTGCGCTTCCGGCTCCGATTCGCACTAGAATAGGCAAGCGCATCCGCTGGACGCCGCATCCACCGCGGTATCCAGCATTCCCCCGGAGGCACTGTGCACGTTCTCGTCACCGCTGACACCATGTCCGGTTCATGGGCCTACACCCGCGAACTGGTCACCGGATTGGTCACGCGCGGCGTTCGCGTCACGCTGGTCAGTTTCGGCGAGATTCCTCTCCCCGACCAAACCGCCTGGATGAATCTGCTGCATGGGCTCGAGTATCGCCCGACCGGCTTTCGTCTGGAGTGGATGGACGATGCTCCCTACGACTTGGCCGAGTCCTCTGAGTTTCTCGTCAATCTGGTGCACGAGATTCATCCCGACCTGCTTCACCTCCACCAGTTTTGCCACGGAGATCTTCCCGTCGATGTCCCGCGCGTAGTGATGGCCAACGGCGACCTCGTCAGTTGGAGCGAAGCGGTGCAAGGTTGCACTCCGCGCCCGAGTCCATGGCTGGAGTGGTATCGCGAAACTGTGATTCGCGGAATTGCCGTGGCCGATGCCGTGGTTGCGCCCTCGGCCTGCATGCTCGACTCCGTGGTTCGCACGTATCGCCGCCCTCGTCGCGCCACCATCATTTACCCCGCGCGCAATCCCATCTTCTTCAATCCCTACGTCAGCAAAGATGATTCCGTGCTCTCGGTCGGACGTTTGTACGATGCCGGCAAGCAAGTCTTGCTGCTTACCCAGCACGTTCAACCTTTTCCGGTATGCATTGTCGGAGTGGAACAGCCCGTTCCCGTACCTCGAATTCCGATTCGTGCCGACGTAAAAGTCGCGATCGAGCAGAGTTCCGTCGCCATCCGTGGCGCGCAGACCGAAGCTCAATTGCGCGCCCTGTTCAGCCGGGCCGCCGTCTATGCCGCCACCGCGCGCTACGATCCTCTCGGCATGGCCGTGCTCGATGCGGCATTTTCCCGCTGCGCCATCGTCGCCAACGATATCGCCAGCTTCCGCGAAGTCTGGGGCGATGCCGCGCTCTACTTCCGTACGAATGATGCCGGCAGCCTGGCCGAAACTTTGCGCCAGCTCGATTCCGATCGCGGCCTGCGCCACGCCTACGCCGACCGCGCCTACACCCGTGCCCGCGACCGCTTCACCACCAAGCGCATGATCGATGACTACCTCGACCTCTACCGCACCCTGATCTCCGCAACTACCCTAGCCGCATAAAACGGCCCATGTGGGGACGGGCGTCTTCGCCCGTCCAAGCGGCCCGGGGGGTATCGGGCTGCAGCCGCGCCACAACTGTGGAAGCCCATGTGCCTTCGATTTCCCGGCAGCCACAACAGCAGAAGTCCATGTGCCTTGCTGTTTCCCGCAGCCGCGACACTGCAGAAGTCCCCATTTCCCCCACCCCCGCTGACACCCACCCCCGCCAGATGATAATCTTCTATCCTTACTAGAAACCCGTAAGGTTGGAGGATTAGAACCATGGCTCAAGTAAAGATCACCATCCGCCCCAATGGCCCCTACCGTGTCGAAGCTCCCGAAGGCACAATCGAGCTTGTCAACGTCAATGGCACTCAGTACGACCTGACCGGCAAGCCCGCCTTCTCGCTTTGCCGCTGCGGAGGATCAGTCAACAAACCTTTCTGCGATGGCACCCACAGCCGCATCGGATTCCAAGGTGCCGAACTAGCCGTAAAAAAAACTGAAGGCTGAAAACAAAGCTTAGCCACGGATCTCCACGGATCTCCACGGATTCACACGGGTAAAAATAAAAAAGAAAAAGATCTATCCGTGAGGATCCGTGAAAATCCGTGGCAAAGACGTGGCAAAGACGTGGCAAAGAAATCGTCTATGAGCAATCGAACCGACCGCGATCTCGGTATGCTCCGCCGCATCACCCGCCGCGACTTCCTCAACGGCGTAGCCGTCACCGCGGGAGCGGCCATGATGCCGTGGCAACTTCTCGCCGCCGATGCGACCGATCCCAAAAAATCGTCCGACGACTATCCGCCCGCGCTCACTGGCCTGCGCGGTAGCAACCCCGGCTCGTTCGAGTCAGCACATGCTCTGCGCGACGGCACTTTCTGGGATTCGGCAGGGAAGCCCGAGGACACCGGCGAGACCTACGATCTGGTCGTCGTCGGCGGAGGCATCAGCGGACTCGCCTCCGCTCACTTCTATAGCAAAACCGCCGGCCCGAAGGCGCGCATTCTCATCCTCGATAATCACGACGACTTCGGTGGACACGCCCGCCGCAACGAATTCCGCATAAACAACCGAACCCTCATCGGCTATGGCGGCACCTACTCCATCGAAAGTGAGGAGCCCTACAGCGCAGTCGCCAAAGGCGTGATTGAAGAACTCGGAATCAACGTCGCCAGCTTTCCCAAATATCTGGACCGCAAGGTCTATGGCGCTGGCGGACGAGTCCCTAAAATCTTTTTCGACAAGGAAATGTTTGGCAGCGACCGGCTCGTCGACGATCCCTGTCCATCGTTCTCGGGTGAGACCTACGACCTCGCGGTTGCCGCGCCCAAGGCCTGGGAGCACTTCATGGCCGAAGCTCCGATTGCCGAGGCCGCGCGCAAAGACGTCGCCCGCCTCTGCCGCGATAAAAAAGACTATCTGCCCGCGCTGAATCCCGAACAGAAAAAAGACCGCCTCGCGCGCATCAGCTATAGCCGCTTCCTCAGCGAACTGGTGGGCGTGCATCCCGACGTCATACGCCTGTACCAGAATGTTTCATTCTCTAACTTCGCTCTTGGCATCGACGCAGTTCCCGCGCTGGAAGCCGCATTTGAGGGGTATCCGGGTTTCGCTGGAATGGGCCTTGAGCGCCGACGCGCTCGAGAACGAGCGCAAGTATTTTTTTCATTTCCCCGATGGCAACGCCAGCATAGCGCGCCTGCTGGTGCGCCGGCTGATTCCCGGGGCCATGCCGGGCAGTTCGGCGACAGATGTGGTTACCACCAGGGCCAACTACGGCAAACTCGACGAGGCGAGTTCGCCAGTGCGTCTGCGCCTGAACAGCACCGTGGTGCGCGTGCAGCACGCTGGCGATCCCTCGCGGGCCACCGAGGTTGAGATCGCCTACGCCCGAGGCGGTAAGACTTATACCGTCAAAGCCAAACACTGCGTCCTCGCCTGCTGGAACATGATGATTCCATACCTCTGCGCGGAATTGCCCGGCAAGCAGAAAGAGGCGTTGGCGTTCGCGACCAAGGCCCCGCTGCTCTACAGCACCGTGGTCTTACGCAACGCGACGGCGTTTCAAAAACTGCGTGCCAATTCCATTTACGCCCCCAACGGTTACCACACTCATATAGATATCGATCTCCCCGTCAGCATCGGCGAGTATCGTTGTCCGCGCACTCCTCAGGAACCGGTCGTCCTGCACATGAGCAAAGCGCCCTGCCAGGCGGGCCTTTCCGCCCGCGACCAGCACCGCCTCGGCCGTGTCGAACTCTTCACCACCACTTTTGAAACCATGGAGCGCAATATCCGCGAGCAATTGGCGCGCACTCTCGGCCCCGGAGGCTTCGATCCCGCCCGCGACATAGCCGCGATTACCGCCAACCGCTGGCCCCACGGCTACGCCTACGAATACAACTCGCTGTTCGATCCCTTCGTACTCGAAGGCGGCGAGACTCCCTGCGAAGTGGCCCGCAAAACCTTTGGACGCATCGCCATCGCCAACTCAGACGCCGGCGCCCGCGCCTACACAGACGAAGCCATCAACCAAGCCTGGCGCGCAGTAAAAGAATTAAAAAGTTAGGATCAACCAAAGCTAGGATCAACCAATGACCATGTGGGGACGGGCGCCTTCGCCCGTCCAAGCGGCCCAGGGGTATCGGGCCGCAGCCGCTCCACAGATGTATCGGATTCGCGACGTGATGCGCTGCAATAGAGTGGAGATGTTTCGGAACCGCTTCACGACATCGGAATCCGCCCGAACCGCAGCGGCAAATGGTAGTGATGCGCCAACTGCATCGCACCCAGCGCCAACGCCCCGAGCACGGCAAGAAAGATCAGCGCCCGCCGCGGAGCCTGCTCCCGCATCGGCGCAAGCAGGGCGATGATTGCTCCCACAATCAGGCCCGTAACCAGCCCGCCAATGTGTGCGGACATATCGATCCCCGGAAGAAATCCGAAGATCAAGTTATAAAAGACAAACGCGCCCAGGCTGCGCAGCGTGCCTGACAGTGCAGCGCGCGGCACCGAAAATTCGCCCAACTTGAACGCGGCGATGAGTGCTCCCGCCAATCCAAAAATCGCCCCCGACGCGCCGACGCTCGGCACATAAGGATGCCAGGCCACGCTCGTCAGACTAGCTCCGATGCCGCAGATAAGATATATCCCCGTGTAGGTCCATCGTCCGTAAAGCGCCTCGCACAGTTGCCCCAGATTCCACAGACACCACATGTTGAACGCGATGTGAATGAGCCCCTCGTGCACGAAGACGTTGGTCAGCAGCCGCCACCACTCTCCCGAGATCGTGAACACGCCCACGTTTGCCCCGCACCGGACGAGTTCAGACGTCGGGAAGTCCATGATGGAGCCGCCCGAGGCAATCACCATTCCCACGAACACCAGGGCGTTGATGCCAAAGATCACCTGCGTTACGCCGATCGCCGACTCTTCGTGGCGCACCCACGGAGTGGGCATCACCGGCTGGGGCGCGTTTTCGGAAACTTCTCCGCGCTGCGCCGCCTCGTGTTGCACACACCATGGGCAGATCTTCTTGCCGAAAGTAAAGCCCGAGAGTTGCCGTCCGCATCGAATGCAATTTGCCATGGGTTAGTAGAAGCTATCTCATAAATGGTTTTGGGAAGGGCACGGCTTCAGCCGTGCCGCTAAGCGTCCAAATAAAGACGCGGGCTTCAGCCCCTGAGGGGCGTTCGCTTCGTCCCGCGGCGAACTTATCAGAGCGCTGCTAAAAGAGTATCAGCAGTTCAGTTCGCAAGGCGAGAGGCACCGCCCGTGAAGAGAAACTCCTGATTTCACAACGGACGTGAAAGGCAGCGAGTTTCAAAGGAGTTGGAAGGACGCCTCCTTGACTCTCGCCCCGTAGGGGCGTCCGACTGTAGCCCAGCGCTTCAGCGATGGGTGGAGAAGGAGAGTTGAACAAGTCCCGCAGGGACGACAGAGTAGCCGAATGATCGCCGGAAGCCGGCCACTGTTCAGTGAATCGTCTTCGTCTTCCTCGACATGTAATCCATCAGCAAATACTGCCCCAACGTGTAAGGAGTCGTGAAGTAAGCCTTTCCGCGGCACATCTCGGTCACTTTCTGCACGAACTGCACCAGCCCGTAATCCGACGCCAGCATGAATGTGTTAATTAGCACCCCAGCTCGCTTGCACTTCGACACTTCTTCCAGCGTCTGGCTCACCACCAGCGGATCGAGCCCGAAAGCATTCTTGTAAATTCGCCCATCTTCCAACGTGAGCGCCGAAGGCTTCCCGTCAGTGATCATCACAATCTGCTTCATGTCTTTTCGCTGCCGCTGCAAAATCCGCTGAGCCATTCGCAAGCCTTCGCGCGTGTTGGTGTAATACGGCCCAACCTTAACCCGCGCCAGCTGCGATAGCGGAATTTCTTCCGCCGAGTCATGAAACAGCACCAGCGACAGCGAGTCTCCCGGATACTGCGTGCGAATCAGATGCGACAGCGCCATCGCAACTTTTTTCGCCGGAGTGAATCGATCTTCCCCGTACAGGATCATCGAATGCGAGCAATCGAGCATCAGCACTGTCGCGCACGAAGACTGATATTCGCACTGGTGCACCTGCAGGTCGGAATACTCGATGTTGAGCGGCAGCGTCAGGCCTTCGCGCTGAATCGCGTTCGAGAGCGTCGCCGTAATGTCGAGGTTCAGCGTGTCGCCAAACTCGTAGGTGCGCGACGCGCCACTGGCTTCGATTCCGGTAGCCAGGTCGCGAGTGTCGTGGCGTCCAAAGCTCGACTTCCCCAGCGACCCCAGCAGGTTGCGCAGCGATTTGAAACCGAGGAAGTCAAGGCTCTTGTCCGTGATCTCGAACTTAGCCTGCTGCTGATTTTCGCCGACCTGCCCGCCCACGCCGGAAGGCCGGGCGGGATCGGGCGGTTGGTCAATGGAAATGTAATCCTCCTGCTGCATGCGCTCGATGAGCTTTTCGATCAACTCATCCATCTGGCCATTCATTGCCATTTCCAGCATCCGCTCGCGCATCTCCGCGTCGAACTGGTCGCTGTTCATTAGCGCCTCTTCGATGGCGCGTTTCAGGTCATCGAGAGTCTTCTCCCCCTCCGGCATCTCGTACCACATGTCGCTCTGGAAGCCGCTCTGCAACAGGTAGTCCGAGAGCGCGCCGAGCAGATCCTCCATGCTCATCTCGCCCGCAGGGTCGGGAACGTATTTTGAATAACGGATGCGTTTCATAAAAGCTAGCTTCTAGCTAGCTTCTAGCTAAACCGGTTTGGCTAGGTGCTAGAAGCTAGAAGCTAGAAGCTCTCAATTAAACTGCCTTCTCTGCCGATACGGTGCTTCTTCTTTCTCGTAGCCCTTTTCGCGGTCGCGCGGCTCGGGCTTCTTTTCTCCGGCCTTGAAGACGCGTTCTTCGTTGCGCCCAATCCTCTTGTGCGCGTGCAGTCCTTCGAGAATGAATTCCGCCGCCGAAACCTGTTGCTCCGGACTTTCCTTCTGCGTCACCCCCAGCGGACCCAGTTTGTCGAGCAGTCCCTGAATCTCTCTCAGGTTTTCCAGCGCTTCCGCCGCCGCTACTGAATCGGACAACTGAATCTCCCCGCCCAGATCGAACCACTGCACGATCTGCTGCACGTTCGCGCCGGTAAAGTATTCGTCGTAGGTTTTGGCAATCGCCGCGCGAATCAATTCGCGGCCCACAAAATCCGCGCCCTTCATCTCGCCTTCGTATTCCAGTTCGAGCTTGCCCGTAATCGCGGGCAGCGCGGCATACACATCGCTGATCCTGGGCACCACCAGCTTTTCGTCATTGCCCAGGGCGCGGCGTTCGGCATTCGAAATCACATTCTCCATCGCCGAAATCGGCAGCCGCTGGCTCACGCCTGAGCGCTTGTCGATCTTCTTGTCTTCGCGCGCGGCGAACGCAATGCGCTCGATGACTTCCTGAATGTAGGTGGGCAGGTGCATCGCCTGCCCGTTCCGGCTCGTCCAGGCTTCCTGCGCGGTGATGGCGATGCCTTCATCCACGGTTGCGGGATAGTGCGTGCGAATCTCTGACCCGATGCGGTCCTTCAGCGGCGTAATGATTTTGCCACGCGCCGTGTAGTCTTCCGGATTCGCGCTGAACACAATCGCGACGTCGAGCGGCAGCCGAATCGGATATCCCTTAATCTGCACATCCCCTTCCTGCATGATGTTGAACAGCCCCACCTGAATTTTCCCGGCAAGGTCCGGCAGTTCATTGATGGCGAAGATGCCGCGATTGGCGCGGGGAAGCAGGCCGTAGTGCACGGTGAATTCGCTTGACAGTTCGTGCCCACCGCGGGCGGCCTTGATGGGATCGATATCGCCAATCAGATCTGCAATGGTGACATCCGGGGTGGCCAGTTTTTCGACATAGCGATCGTCGGGAGTGAGGTAAGCGACCGGCGTCGCATCGCCCAGCCGCGCCACTTCTTCGCGGCAGCGCCGGCAGATGGGCGCGTAAGGATTATCCCGGATCTCGCAGCCCGCGATGTACGGCATCTGCGGATCGAGAAGCGTCGTCAAAGCCCGCAGGATGCGGCTTTTGGCCTGCCCGCGCAGGCCGAGCAGAATGAAATTGTGCCGCGACAAAATGGCGTTCACAATCTGCGGCACCACCGTGTCGTCATAGCCGACGATGCCGGGGAAGATCGAGTCGTCACCACGCTGGCGCAATCGCCCGATCAGGTTTTCGCGGAGTTCATCTTTCACGCGGCGGGTGCGCAAACGTTCTTCAGAAAAAGCACTGCGGCGCAATTCGCCCAGCGTGCGCGGAACACTCATCAGGAACCCCCAGAGGAGAATACTTTCCTGGATTATACGCGGGAAGAAGCGTTGTTGGCCGTTAGTCGTTAGTCGTTGGCGAAACGGGGGAGGGCGTCGTTGGTCGTTCGTCGTTAGTCGTTGTCAAAATCGGTGTGAGCGCCTGGCAGCAGAACGGCGAACGACCAACGACCGACGACGGTTCCCTCAGCGCACGTGTCCGTTCCCGCCGGCCTTCTCGCGAGCGCTGGCCGCACGCCGAAGATTCGGGATCACCGTCTCGAAATAGCTGATGAGCAACGTAAGTCGTTCCGGTTCCGACCGCAATCCGAGCAGCTTCTGTTTGAAATCCAGATCGAGGGGCAGGGAACCGGCAAGATAAAAAGACAGCGCTGCAGCGTCGGCTCCGGAAAGATCCTGCGTGGCCCCGGCAATCGCCAGCAAATCGGAGTGCAGCTTGATCGCCCGCGAGGTGTCTTCCTGCCGCGGAGTTGCGGGCTCATCATCGATCAACAACACTTCTGCCTGCAGGAAAGAACGTTCTTCATTGACGCGCACCAGTTCGAAACGCTTGCGGCCTTCCGTGACCAGGTCGAGTCGGCCGTCTTCATATTCTTTTACAACCGAGATGATTTCAGCGGTGCATCCCACCTCGGCCAGCCCTTCTTCGAGCGCGCGCACCACACCGAACGTGCGCTGCTCCGCAAGGCATTCTCCAATCATTTCTTTGTAGCGCGGCTCGAAAATATGCAAGGGCAGGGGAGTGCCCGGGAACAACACGACATCCAGCGGGAAAAGGGGAATCAAGGCGTCCAAGCGATCTCCGGTCCGAGCGGTGTGATTCGAAGGCTGCTCCGATTGTATCGCAGCCGCTTGACTTCGCTCTTGTCGAGGAATAAAAGCGCGCTATGGATCTTTCCGGCAAGATCGTGGATTGAGTTGCAACTGACGGATCTGCGCTCGATGGCGGTTGCGCTTGATGGAGTTCCACTGATTGCGGCTGCACTTGATTGACTCGCACGTGATTTTGGGTGGCGTAGCGCTTCAGTGCTGCGCCAGTCGGCGTTTTAGCCGCGAAGCGGCGCCAGAATGCAGCCCACGGCGCAAGCCGTGGGTGAGAAGCAGGAGGATAAACAAGCCCCGAAGGGGCGACAGAACAGTTCTCACGCAGACTCTCTAGCTCGAGGGAAGTGCAACCGAATCACAGCGCCGCCACCCGCCTCTGCACCACCAGAAAATACAGCGCCACGACAATCAGCAGCAGTCCATTTACCCCCAGCACCAGCGGTGCCGTAAACATCGGAACCAGCCAGCCTGAGAGCAGATTGCCCATCGGCATGCCTCCGCGGAAGGCGAAATTATAGACGCTCATCACGCGGCCGCGCATTTCGTTGGTGGTGATCAACTGGACCAGAGAGGTCACGGTGGCGAAAACCGCCATCATCGATGCGCCTACCAGCACCAGCATCGCGTAAGAAACGGGCAGAGCTTTCGAAAAGGAGAACCCGGCAATTCCCGCGCCCAGCACGATCAGCATCAACAACGCGAAGCGGCCTTTCTGCGCGATGTTTCCTTTTCCTGCCACCGCCAGCGATCCGCAAATCGATCCCACTCCCATCAGCGAGAGCAAATTTCCATACGTCTCCGGACCGCGATGGAAAATATCTTTCACAAACACCGGAAAGTAGGTTCGCATCGGCATGCTCAAAAACGTCATCAGGAATGCCAAGATGATCAATCCCACCATCGACCCGTGATGCCAGATGAAGCGGAATCCCTGCTTCAGGCTGCCGTACATCGATTCTTTCGGCTTCTCCGGCAGAAATCGCGCCGTGATAATTGACAGCGAAATAATTGGCGCCAGGAACGAAACCGCATTCAACCCGAAGCACCATTTCTCTCCGAGCCTAGCCAGAGTGATGCCGGCCAGCGCCGGACCAACCGTCACCGCCAGGTTGAACTGAATCGAGTTCAACGCAATCGCATTCGGCATGTCTTCGCGCTCGACCAGTGATGGGATCAGCGCCTGATACGCCGGTCCACCAAAGGCCTGCGCCAGCCCGGAGACAAACGACAGGCACAAGATCGGCCACACGTGCTGCAGTCCCATCATTACCAGAGCGGTCAGCGCGCCCGCGCTCGCCATCTGCACCCACTGTGACATCAGTAGGATCTTCCGGCGCTCGATGCGATCCGCCACCACGCCGCCAATCAGCGTAAATAAAAAGATGGGAATCCCCGCAAGGAACTGATCCAGCCCTAGAAGGAACGAGGAATGGCTGAGGCGGTAGATGAGCCATCCCTGAGCCACGATTTGCATCCAGGTGCCGATGCTCGACGTGCAGGCGCCGATCCACATCAGCCGGAAGTCGCGATAGTCGAAGGCTCTGAAAACTCGCCGAAGGGTTGAGGTTGCCATGCGGAAACTTATCCCAATTCCGCCAGCATCGCTTCCATCTCTGACTGCGCATGCAGATTGCCCGTGCGTCGCGCCGAGGCGATTCCGTCGGCCAGCATCATTTTCGCTTCGGCGATCCGCTCCGCCTGGGCCAGCGTCTGCGCCGCCATGAAATAGCCCGGAGTGTAATCGGGGTTCGCCTTCAGCAGGTTCGAAAACTCCGCCAGCGCGCGCTCCAGGTCACCCTGTTTCGAGTATTCCAGCGCCAGTCCATAGCGGGCGAACGTGTCTGCGGGATTCTGCGTAAGAATTTCGTTGAGCGCGGCGATTCTATCCATAGGCAGTTCTCGTCAATCGGCAGAAATGAGGTTACTACAAAAGGTTATCGCCGCTAGTGGCGGTTTTAGGCTCGCGGTGGGTACAATGTCCTGTCCCGAACATTCGATGCTGCAGCAAAGGAGGCAGGTTCATGGCGTGTCCATTTTTTATGCCCGTCGCCAGGATCGACAATGGCTCCTGGTCGCACCCGCATCGACTTCCACTTGGATGCGGCTGGAGCGGCCATTGCACCGCGCCCGGACACGAGGGTGAATCGCCTTCCTCGGAAGACCTGCATGAGTACTGCAATCTGGGCTACGCCGAGGGGTGCAGCCGGATGCCGCGCGAGCGCCCTTGGGATTCCGTTCGCTTCGCCGCCCGCACCACGGACCGCAGCGCCGAAGACGGGAACTGCCTCCACATTCGAATCCGTTACGTCTGCGAGCGCGGCCATCTCCCCGCCGAGCACGGCTGCCTTGAGTACGACCCGGCAACGGCGCGCTGGGAGCAGCCCCATGGCGACCCCCGCGTGCAGCGCATGGCAGACTGTTTTTTGACGACATATTTGGAGAAGAAGAAAAGGGAAGCCCAGCCAGTCGCCAGCTAAAGAACTAGTGAGTCTGATTGCTGATGGCTGATGGCTAATTGCTAATTGCTGCTTAAGCATGAGGGACACTTTATGAACGAAGAATTGCTGATGCCGCGCCCGGTGCGCGATTCCCAGTCAGAGATGACCGAGATTGTTCTGCCCAACGACGCCAATCCTCTCGCCGCCCTGCTCGGCGGTCGATTGATGCACTGGATCGATCTGGCTGGCGCCATGGCTGCCCATCGCCACTCCCGCAGTCACGTGGTCACCGCATCGGTCGATCACATCGACTTCCTCGTCCCGGTGCGCGTCGGCGATTTGGTGATTCTGCGTTCGTCGGTGAATCGAGTTTTTAATACTTCGATGGAAACCGGGGTAAAAGTTTTTGTGGAAAACTATATTGCCGATACGGCCCAGCACGTGGCCTCGGCATATCTGACGTTTGTGGCCATCGACGCAAAAGGCAATCATCTGGAAGTCGCGCCGGTGATCCCCGAAACCGCCGAGCAGCAGCGGCGGTATGACGATGCGGGCCGTCGGCGCGAGATCCGGCGGGCGGAACTGGACCGGCGGCGCAAGGCGAAACGATAATGCACGATCGATGTGATGCCTGTCACAGCCTGCCCCGGTGGAAACGATTAAGCTAAACCTTCCTCAAAGGGGTTTTTTATGGACAGTGCGCTCCTCGTTCATCGCATTCATTTTGCCTTCACCGTTACCTTCCACTATCTGTTTCCGCAGCTGACCATGGGGCTGGCGCCGCTCATTGTGGTGCTCAAAACCATCGCCCTTCGTCGCAACGACGAAAATTATCACCAGGCCGCTCGCTTCTGGGCGCGCATTTTCGGCATCAACTTCGTCATCGGGGTGGTCACCGGCATCCCCATGGAATTTCAGTTCGGCACCAACTGGTCGCATTTCTCCCGCTTCGCCGGCGGCGTCATCGGACAAACCCTCGCCATGGAAGGCATGTTCGCTTTCTTCCTCGAGTCGGCCTTCCTGGGCCTGTTCCTCTATGGCGAGAAACGCCTGAGCCCGCGCGCCCACTGGTGGTCGGCCGTCGCCGTGTTTCTAGGGTCGTGGCTCTCCGGCTTCTTCATCATCGCCACCGACGCCTGGATGCAGAATCCCGTGGGCTACTACAAAGCCGCGGATGGCTCCCTGCAGTTGAGCAGTTTCTGGCAACTGATCCTCAATCCCTGGGCGTGGTGGCAGTACGCGCACAACATGAGCGGGGCCGCGATTACCGGCTCGTTCGTCATGGTGTCAGTTGGAGCCTTCTATCTGCTCTGGGGAAAATTCGAGGCTCACGCGCGCATCTTCGTGAAAGTCGGCGTCGTCGCCGGACTCATCTTCAGCGTTCTGCAATTGTTTCCCACCGGCGATGGCCAGGGTCGCATGATTGCCGAGCATCAGCCCGTTACCCTCGCCGCCATGGAAGCCCTCTTCGTCAGCCAGCCCGGTGCGCCGCTGGTGATCCTCGGCCAGCCCAATGTCGAGCAGCGCAAGATCGACAATCCCTTGCAGGTTCCCAACGCACTCAGTTTCCTCACCTATCGCGCCTGGAAGGCCAACGTGAACGGCCTCGACGCATTCCCCACCGATCTCTGGCCACAGAATATCGAGCTGCTCTATTACAGCTACCACATTATGGTGGGGCTCGGGACGATCTTCATCGCCATCATGCTGGTCGCTGCCTTCCTGTTGTGGCGTGGCAAATTGTTTTCCGCCCGTTGGATGCTTTGGATTCTGGTGCTTTCCCTGCCTTTCCCCTACATCGCCAACACCGCGGGATGGATCACGGCGGAACTCGGACGCCAGCCCTGGCTGGTCTACGGATTGATGCGCACCGCCGAGGGCTACTCAAAGATGGTTTCGGCAGGCAACGGCATGTTCACGTTGCTAGGTTTTCTCGGGATGTACACGGTCCTCGGCATCCTGTTTCTATTCCTGGTCCGCCGCGAAATTGAGCAGGGGCCGATAGCGGAACTAAATTCGGGGCATTAGAGTAGCGCCACGCAGTAGCGCCACGAAGTAGCACCGCGTAGTAGCGCCGCCGTCCCGGCGGCTGTCGTGAGGGCGTCTCGCCCTCACACATGAAGGTGAGGAGTCGACTATGGAAACTCTATGGTTCATGATCGTGGCCGTGATGGTGGCGGCTTACGTGGTGCTCGACGGCTTCGATCTCGGCGCCGGCGCAATCTACCTGGGCGCAGCCCGCACCACCGACGAGCGCCGCAAGATCCTCCGCGCCATCGGCCCCGTCTGGGACGGCAACGAGGTCTGGCTGCTTGCCGCCGGCGGCACACTCTACTTCGCCTTCCCGCTGCTCTATGCCTCCAGCTTCAGCGGCTTTTACCTTCCGCTCATGATGGTCCTCTGGCTGCTCATGTTGCGCGGCATCGGCATCGAACTCCGCGCCCACATGGAGAATCCCGTCTGGCTCGGCTTCTTCGATTTGATCTTCTGCGTCTCAAGCATTCTGCTCGCCATCTTCTTCGGCGCTGCCCTGGGGAACGTTGTTCGCGGCGTGCCTCTCGGCGCCGATGGCTACTTCTTCGAGCCGCTCTGGACCAACTTCCGTGCGGGCGCCAACAACGGGATCCTCGACTGGTATACCGTCCTCACCGGCGTCATCGCGCTCGTCACCTTGACCGCGCACGGCTCGCTCTACATCGCCGTGAAAACGGACGCCGCTCTGGGCCTTCGCGCTCGCAGCATCGCGTTGTGGGCCTGGCCGCTGCAACTTCTCCTCACCATCGTGGGACTGATCGCGACCTGCTACGTGCAACCCACGGTTCTTGATAACTACAAGCAACATGCCATCGGCTACGCGATTCCGCTGCTGGTGTTTGCCAGCCTCGCCACCATGATCTACGCCATCCGCAAAGGGCAGGACAAACTCGCCTTCGTCGGCTCGGCTCTTTACATCGTGGGCATGCTGGTAGGCGCGGCCTTCGCGCTGTATCCCACGGTGCTCCCGGCGAGCACCAATCCAGCCTATAGCCTGACCATCTACAACACCGCCGCCGGACACCACGGCCTAACGGTCGGCGTAACCTGGTGGATCATCGGCCTCGTCTTGGCCTTGGGATACTTCACCCTGCTGTTCCGCATGTTCAAGGGCAAAGTCCGTCTGGAAGGCGAAGGCTACTGAAGTATTTTGCCGGCCATTCATTCTAAAAATTCTGTCATCCTGAGCGAAGCCGCACGACCGAAGGGAGTCCGGCGCAGTCGAAGGATCCCTACCTGCGCCCCGCCGTCGGCGTTTCGGAACTCGGACCCGAACGCGATTCGATTTGCCGCCCCCTATTGCGCCGGCGCCAAAATCTCATCCAGTCGATCCGGCGTCCCCTCCACCCTCTCCAGATGTGGATAACGCATCCCTCCGTGATAATCGAGCGACACGATGGAAAATTCGTCACCACGCTTCAGCAAAAGCTTGATCGGATCTTTCGATTGCTCGGCGGCGACAATGGCCTCGCGCAAGATCGCAGCCGTGTATTTCTGATCGTTGACGGCCTGCAGTTGCATATCCGGCGTGATGCCGGCCTTGAATGCGACGCCGTCCCACACCACGCCTTCCAGTCCGCCATCCGGCTTCACCGAGAAGCCCACCGAGGTCGAAAAACTCGTTGGTCGCGTGGGATCGCCTTTCTTCATCCATTCCGGTTCGTGGTCGTTGTACACCAGTCGATAGCCGCCGCGCGTGAACCCGTCCTCCGGCACGGCGGCGCTGACCTCATAGACTCGCATGCGCAAAAATCCGGCCCAGTCATACGGCTGCACGGTATTCAACGCCTTCACGATATCTTCCAGCGCGTAACCGACGGTGACGTAGCTGCCATTATCGATGCCGTAAAACAGCTTCGCGAAATCGTCGAGAGACTTTTTCCCGCCGCTCATCTCGCGGATCTTGGTATCGGCATCGAGCCAGATCAGATCGGACTCCGGATAGTAATCGAACCCACGCTGCCAACTCGGCCAGGCCATTGGCGTGGCGCCACGCGACGTCATGATGGGATCGTTCGTAGTGTCCTGCAAAGATCGCCACGTGCGTCCCGGACTGATCTCAAACGCCGCGGCAATCTGCGCCCACACATCGCGCCCTTGCTCCGCGGTCCGCATCCCCGACCGCGCCGTCAGCACGTTGCCGTAATAATCCGTCAAGCCCTCATAAACCCAGAGCAGGTCATTGCGCATGGGCACGTTGAAATTCGGAGTCCACAAATCGGCCGGCCGCCGGAATTTCCCATTCCACGAATGCGTGTATTCATGCGGCAGCAGAGCCCGCCCGCCCACTCCCGCACTCCAGTCCGTAAAATAATTGGCGCGGGATCCGTCCTCGCTCGATTGATGATGTTCCAGGCCTTTGCCGCTCACGATGTCGCTGACGGAAAACAGAAAATCGTAGTGCTCATAATGATGCGACTTGAATAGTTTTTGCGCTTCGATCACCAGATTCTTGTGGAACTGCAGTTCTTCCGGGGTGACCTCGAGGTCCCCCGGCTTGTCGGCGAAAATGTCGAGATACACCGGATTATCGGGCCCGGTCGAAAGGTCTACACGCTTGAAGTTGGTTCCCGCATAGAGCGGCGCATCGATCAGCGTATTCAGCGTCGTTTCTTTGAACTGAACCGTATCGCCGTTTTGCGATTTCGTCTCCAGCGCCGCCGCAAATTTCCATCCCTCCGGCAAACGAATTGAAGTGTCGAATTTGATGTCCCGCGAAAAGTATCCCGCTGGATAGACCAGCACGTTGTTCCACATAACGTTGGCAAACTTTGAGCTGACGCGGCCACGTTTCGGATCCATCGGGCCCAGATACTGAAAGTTGACATCCAACGCGCTTACGCCCTGTGGAAT
Source organism: uncultured Acidobacteriaceae bacterium (assembly GCA_963715875.1). Lineage (GTDB taxonomy): Bacteria > Acidobacteriota > Terriglobia > Terriglobales > Acidobacteriaceae > Sulfotelmatobacter. The sequence goes on from OY970281.1 coordinate 2,075,606, forward strand.
CTCGACATGAAACGCGTACATGTCCACGCTGTCGCGTACCCACGCGATCCTCTTGCCATTCGCGGTAACGATCAGACCCGCAAGTTGCACCACCGGGTTCGACGGCGAGTGCGTTCCCGGAAGCCACTCCGGATAGAGCAGCGTAATTTCGCGGCCTTTCACCGGGATGGTCTCGTGCACGTTGAACACGCGATTGGAGACGCCGGTGATATCGACGAGCAGCGAAATCGTTCCGGGATACGGAGTGTCCGCCGGCGCCACAACTGCCGGAGACGCCGGTGCGGGCTGCGGACCGGCCGACTTCTGTGCGCTCAGAACTGCGCTGAGAGCAACCATCACAACTGCGAACGTCACGATGCGACGGAAGATCGATTTTTTCATGGATTTCCTCTGGAATTGTGCGTGAACCTTTTGATGCACTCGCTATCCGAAAATGTTACTTCGATTAAAACGGACAGGTCAACCAAAGCGGGAGACCTTAAATTTTGGACGCAGGACTCTCCCTGTGTTTCCCTGCGCTCGTTTACAGACTGCGTTTGCGCCAAAAGGTAATCAAACAAACTTCAAGATTCCTGCTTCCCCGATGCTGGCGGCACGGGTAAAGGCGATGCGAATATCCCCTGAAAACGGTATTGAGCGCGTACAGACCGGCAAGCGACACTTTTCAAAGGATGAAATTTCGATCTCAAATTTTGGAGGTTTGCATGCGACACATACTACTGCTTTCGGTTCTACTTCTCGGCACAGCCTGGGCCGTGGCTCAGAGCGATCAAAATCAAACTGCTCCGACTCCGTCAAGTCAGGACCAGTCGGCAACCCCTACCTCAGGAAATAACATGGAGAGCAACACCACCGTCCAAGGCTGCCTCTCCAGCAGCAGCAACGGCACCTACACCCTGACCGACAAGAATGGCAACGCGTACATGCTCAGCGGCGACACCTCAAAGTTGAGCGAGCACGTCGGACACGAGATGAAAATCACCGGCACCACCACCGGTTCAGCCACGGCGGGCACGCAGCCCTCCGGGAACAATGAGGACGTCGGCAACGGCAGCACTGCCAAGAAGACAATCCAGGTCACTTCCTTCAAACATATTTCCAAGACGTGTCAATCGCGCTAGGGATAGGAATTGAAGACACCAGGCCCAGCCTCGCAAGCCGGGCCTTTTTTACATTGTAACTCCGGTCGGAATCATGGATTTCCCGTTCCACGAAAGCAAGCCACCGGATGGGCGACCAGATGCCCGCTTTAATCCCCTGTATAATCTAGGTGTTCGATCCATCCCGATTAATTCTTGGAGCGTGATCCCTTGAGTACACACATGCCTCATCAACCCGGACAAGCCGCGCAAGGTCCGCAACCCCTGCCCGGTGTCGATGCCATCATCGCCGTTGGTTCCGGCAAGGGCGGCGTTGGAAAAACCACGCTGTCGGTGAACCTGGCCGTCGCTCTCGCCAAGATGGGACACAAGGTCGGCCTGCTTGACGCCGATGTCTACGGGCCGAACGTCCCGCTGATGCTGGGCGTGAACACGCAACCGAAAATGGCCGGCGAAAACCGCATCGAGCCGATCGAGGCCTTTGGCATCAAAGTCATCTCGGTGGGATTTCTCAATCCCGGCGACAAGCCCATCATCTGGCGCGGCCCCATGCTGCACCAGATCGTGAAGCAGTTTCTCAGCCTCGTCGAGTGGGGACATCTCGACTACATGGTCGTCAACCTTCCCCCGGGCACGGGCGATATCGCGCTGTCTCTGGTGCAGTCCGTGCCGCTGACGGGCGCGGTGGTCGTTTCAACTCCGTCAGATGTTTCGTTGCAGGACGCTCGCAAAGCCATCGAGATGTTCCGCCAGATGAAGGTGGATCTGGTGGGAGTGGTCGAGAACATGAGCTTTTTCACCTGCCCGCACTGCAACCACGAGATCGATATCTTCTCCCGCGGCGGCGCCGAAAATATGGCGAAACAATTTAGCGTGCCATTTTTGGGGAGCATTGAACTCGATCCCGAAGTGCGCAAGTCCGGCGACGGCGGCAAGCCGATTGTGCTGGAAGGCGAGCACTCGCCCCACGCCAAATCGATCTACAACTTCGCCCAGAAAGTATTAGCGCGCGTAGGAGAAATCAAAGCCGGCGAATCGGCCAGCGTGATTCAGATTCAGTAGTGGAAAAGGCTAGAGGGAGCTGTTCTGCAACCGAAAGTGAATCGTCAGAAGAGCGTCTATCGCGTGCTTGCCCCAATGAGAGTAGAACAAGAGACGCCATGTCCAAATGGCATCTTCGTCGGGCAGGCCTAGGTGTTTTTCCCTAAAGACAGATCCATTCTTCAAGTCTAGGTAGATGTCGGTGAGATCGTCGGCTAAAAAACCGCCTCACTGTCTTGCGTCGGATCGAACACTTGACGATAAGGATCCCAATCCCCTAGTTTTTCTTTCAGGAAGTTGTAGAGCTCACTCCATTCAGGTTCGATAAGGCCTTTTACAGAAAATCCGCGTCTGGTTGTTTCTTGGAGTTCATCGTCGTCTCTTGATACGTCTGGCAAACCGATAGCTTCGCTGATGAGTACGGGAAGTATTCGGTAAAGTTTGCTAAGTAGTTCGGTTCTATCCAAGCTGGACGCAGAATCCACCACAGAGCAGAACTGATTAGCGATCGCGCTGAAGCGATCGGCGATGAGGGCGGTTTCATCCGGCGTCGCCATATGCGTGCCTATCTTAGCTGTTTTCCTTTCGAGAAGCGGGACAGCCGCCAGATAGCTCGGGGGTCAACATCTTTCAGAATCGCCTCCGCCATCATCTCTCCCAAGGCAGGCCCGTGCTTGAAGCCGTGCCCAGAGCCGCCCCCCAGCAGCCAGACGTTATCCATTCGCGGATGCCGATCCACAATGAAGTGGCTGTCGCGAGTCTGCTCGTACTGGCAGACCCGCGTTTCGATCAGCGGAGCATCTTTCATAGCCGGAAAGCGGAAAGCAACATATTCGCGGACTCGCTTCAGCGCCGCCTGACTCACGACTCGCTCGCCTGACGTCGGATCAAATGCCGGCCCGCGCGTATCGTCGGCCACCTTGAATCCGCGACGGTCACTACCCGGAATCCCGTAGAAGAATCGCCCGCCCTGATCTCCTGAAGAATGATCGCCCCACACGGGAAGACACGCGTCAGTAAAGCGCGAGTCCCCGGCAGGCACGCCGAAGAAAAATATCTCCTGCTTCGTGGAACGAATCACGCCGCCCAAAGCCTCCGGAAACAGCTTTCCCATCCACGGACCGCAGGCAAAAACGTAGGTAGTCAGCCTTAAGGCGCGAGCCGTCAGAGAGCAGCACGCTGCGCAGAGGTCCAACTTCTAGCCCCTCCGAAGAAACCGCGACCTGCCGATACTCTCCCCCCGCCGCCACAAACGCATCCACCACGGCCTGGCAACTCGCCCGGGCATCCAGATATCCGCACTCCGGTTCGTAGATTCCCCAGCGCACATCCGAAAAATTAACCTGCGGCCACCGCCTCTTCATCTCGCCTTTAGACACTTCCTGAAACTTCATCCCAGCGTCGCGCAGCACCGGGAGCGACCCTCGCTCGAAAGAATCCTCGCCGCTTCCCGCCATCCACAGCACCCCGGTGCGGTGCAAGAATTGCCGCTTCCACCGCCGTTCATACTTCTCCCACAACTTGAGCGCCCGCGCCGCCAGCTCGGTGTAAGGCTGATCCGGCCCATAAGTCCCGCGCATGATGCGAGTCTCGCCCCCGGAAGACGCCCGCGAATTGCCTGGCCCCCACGCGTCCAGCAAAGTAACGCGCGCCCCGCCTTCCAGCAGATGAAGCGCAGTCCATCCCCCAAACGCGCCAGCCCCAACCACGGCGATGTGAAGTTTGGATTTCATGGCGTGCTTGGTTTCGATGACATATCGATGCGCGCGTGTGGAAACAGCTCTTAACCGCAAAGATCGCAAAGCGACACTCTTAAACCCGGCTTTTCTTTGCGCCCTTCGCGGCCTTTCTTTGCGATCTTTGCGGTTAAAAGCTTCGTGCCCGCGTCGTTGACAGCCGCGGAAGGCGTTCCTGGAATCCCACGGCAGCAACTTTCATCCAAAAGCTAAGCCTTTGCATCTAAAATAGTAAGTGGATGAGTGGTTTCTCCCCAAGGAATGTGCCTCAATTCAAGATAAACTAGTCTTGCGACCAATGCCATCTGAGCCCAATATCGGCAAGCGCGAACGCGAAGTTCTCACAGCGATCGTGGAAACTTTTATTTCCACCGGCGAGCCCGTCGGCTCGCGCACGCTCGCTCGTTCCAATCGCGAAGGCCTGAGCGCGGCCACCATTCGCAACGTCATGGCCGATCTCTCCGAGGCTGGATTTCTCGAGCAGACCCACACCTCTTCCGGACGCGTGCCGACCACCGACGCTTACCGCTACTACGTCGAGCAGATCAGCGGCACCGCCAAGCTGGCGCCGCAGGAAAAAAATATGATTTCCGATTCGCTCGCCGGCATCAGCGACGTGCAGGAATTCATGGAGCGCACCTCGCACGTGCTCTCGCTGATTTCGCGCAACGTCGGTGTCACCGTTGCCGCCAGCGGCGCTAGAAACGCCCTGGAGCATGTCTACTTCTCGCGCCTCGGCGATCAAAAAGTGCTGGCCGTGCTGGTCACGCGCTCCGGACTGGTGCGCGACCGCGTGCTGCGCCTCGACTTGCCGCAGTCCGAACTCGATCTCGCTGCACGTTATATCAACGAGAATTTCCGCGGCTGGACCATGGAATCCATGCGGACCGAGCTCGCCCGCAGAATCGACCAGGACCGCAGCGAGTACGACCGCCTCATGAACTCCATCGAGCAACTTTACAAGCAGGGAGCGCTCGCCGGCGAAACCGGTTCGCAAGTCGTCTTCGTCGAAGGCGCCGCCAACCTGCTCGCCGGCCAGGAAGACCGCAAGCGCTTGCAAGAGATGTTGCAGACCCTCGAGGAGAAAGAAAAAGTCGCCAGCCTTCTCGGCGCCTACCTCGATGTGAAGCAGGAGGCGGTGCGCGTTGTGATCGGCCTTGATGATGCGCTGCCCTCCATGCAGAATTTTGTGCTGATCGGAGCCCCGGCGCGCTCGGGCACCGAAATGTTTGGCTCGCTCGCCGTCATCGGGCCCACGCGCATGGACTACCAGCACACCATGACCGCCGTTTCCTACATCGCGCAACTCTTTGACAAAATCCTCAATGAATCGGAGTAATCACCCCTGTTTATGGGCAAAGTAAACGGTAAGTCAGAAGCGCAAAAGGCAGACCTCGATATCGAGCACGAACTTTCGGCCGGTCGCGACGACGGAGGCGATACCGCTCCCGCAGTGTCGGCGGGCGCCGAATCCTCCGCCTCCGAGGAATTGCAGAAACTGAAGGCCGAGCGCGATACGCTACTCGACCGCCTCGCCCGCGCCCAGGCGGAATTTGAAAACGCCCGCCGCCGCGCCAGCAAAGAGCAACAGGAGTTTCGCGACTACGCCGTCGCCGATGCCATCAAATCTCTGCTGCCTGTTGTCAACAGCCTGGAACGTGCTTTGGTCGTGAAGTCCGATGCCGCCGAACTGCGCAACGGAGTCGAGCTGATCTACAAGCAATTGCAGGCTGCGCTTTCCAAGCTTTCCGTGAATCCCATCGTGTCGAAGGGTGAAGCCTTCGATCCGCGTTTTCACGAGGCCATCGAAATGGTCGAAACCCGTGACTCCCCCGACCATCAGGTGATTGAGGAATTGCAGCGCGGCTACAAATTTAAAGATCGCCTGCTCCGGCCCGCCATGGTGAAGGTGGCAAAGAATCCCGGAAAGTAGGAACAGGTCAAGCCCGACGCAAACGGTGAGTCTCCGCGGGTTGGGCTCGCTTTCCCGTGCGTCATGCCTTTAATGCTGTCACTGTCGTCTTAAAGAAAGGCTGTCAACTCTGGCTACAAACGCAAAACGCGATTATTACGAGGTTCTCGGCGTAAGCCGCACGGTGACCGAGGTCGAGCTGAAAAGTGCGTACCGCAAGCTCGCCATGCAGCATCATCCCGACCGCAATCCGAACAATCCCGACGCCGAAGAACGTTTCAAAGAAGTCACCGAAGCCTACGCGATCCTGGCCGACTCGGAAAAGCGCTCGCTCTACGATCGCTTCGGCCATGCTGGGGTCAGCGGCCCCTCGGGCCCAGGCGCCGGTTTCGACGCCGCGGCATTTCAGGATCTCGGCGACATTTTCGGCGAGTTCTTCGGATTCGGCGACGCCTTCGGATCGACCGGCCGCCGCCGCAGCCGGGTTCAGCGCGGCGCCGATCTGCGCGAGGACCTGACCCTCGAATTTGAAGAGGCCGCATTCGGCACCGAGACCCGTGTCACCGTCCGCCGTCACGAAGCCTGCGAAGATTGCCGCGGCTCCGGAACCGCGCCCGGCAAGGGGCCCAGCCAATGCCGCTCCTGCGCGGGCCGCGGGCAGGTTCGCTACCAGCAGGGATTTTTCAGCATCGCCCGCACCTGCCCTTCCTGCCAGGGCACCGGCAGCGTGATTACCGATCCTTGCTCGAAGTGCCGTGGCGAAGGCCGCGTACTTCGTCAGCGCACGGTCGATGCAAAAATTCCCGCTGGTGTGGAAGACGGCACTCGCATCCGTTTCAGTGGAGGAGGCGAAGCAGGCCCCTTCGGCGGGCCTGCCGGCGATCTCTACGTTGTGCTGCACGTCAAGGAGCATCCCTTCTTCGAGCGCGAAGGCAACGATCTTCATTGCACCGTCCCGCTTTCGGTGACGCAAGCCGCCATGGGTGCGGAGATTCGCGTGCCGACCCTCGAAAGCGAACACACCCTTAAAATTCCCGAAGGCACTCAGCCCGGAACCACGTTTCGCATCCGCAGCAAAGGCGTCCCTGTGCTCAACGGACACGGCAAGGGCGATCTCTACGTGGAAGTGCGCGTGCAAATTCCAAATAAACTGAGCAAGCGTCAAAAAGAGCTTCTCCTGGAACTGGAAGCCACGGCGAAAGTGGATAATCAGCCGATGATGCGCGCCCTGCTAGGCAAAGTGAAAGACATGTTCGGATAGAACCAAGTTCTCAGTTCCCAGTTCTCAGTTCTCAGTTCATCACAAGCGCCGACCGCGAAAAATAGATCAAGAATGAACTCGACGGCCCGTTCGAATAGGTTTCGCCTTTCTGAGAACTGAGAACTGAGAACTGAGAACTGAGAACTGAGACCCAAGACCCGCCCCATGACTCGCCGCCGCTGGATTGCCGATGAAGTCTCCGGGGACCGCGCCGCGCTGCTCGGCGGTCACGCCGATCATCTGGTCCGCGTCCTCCGCGCCCGCGTCGGCCAGGACTTCGACATCGCCACGGGCGCCGCAGTTCGCCGCGGCCGAATCACCTCGCTCACGCCCGATCGCGTCGAGTTCGAACTCGGCGAAGAAATCCCCACCTCATCCTCGGCCATAATTACTCTTCTTCTCTCTATCTTCAAATTCGACCGCATGGAGTGGGCCATCGAAAAATGTACGGAACTCGGCGTCGCTCAGATCGTGCCCGTCGTCGCTCGCCGCACCGATTCACACCTGGCTGCAGCAGCGACGAAGCGCGTCGAGCGCTGGCAACGCGTAGCCCGTCAGGCCTCCGAACAGTGCCGCCGCTCCACTGCGCCTGAAATCGCCGCACCGGTCAAGCTTGCCGAAGCGATAGATTTCCCCGGCCCTCTGCGAATCTTGCTCGCGGAATCGGAAGAGCAAACCCTGCTGCGCGATGTCTTGACCTCGCACTCGACCGCCGGCGAAATCATTCTCGCCATCGGCCCCGAAGGTGGATGGACCGAAGCTGAACTAAAATCTTTTCACCGCGCGCAATGGATTTCCGCCTCCCTCGGCAACACCATCCTCCGCGCCGAAACCGCCGCCATAGCCGCCACCGCAGTAGTAGCCTCCGCCCTGTCCTCACGCTGATTCGTGGGATAGAAAAGCGCGTGTCATGCTGAGCGGAGCATGGACGACCGGAGGGAGTCCATGCGCAGTCGAAGCATCCCTACTACCATCTGAACAGCTCTCTAGCCGCATTAAAGGCGGCATCGACGTGGAAGAGCAATCCTTCAAAGCCTTCGATGGCGGCACGCTCTTCCCCATAGTGTTATCCTGACCCGCAATGGCTGTCTCTCCACAAAAATCTCGTCCATTCATCCCAGACGACCGCCAGCGCGAAGCGATCGAACACGTTCACGGCCCCATGCTGGTCGTAGCCGGAGCCGGCACCGGCAAGACTTCCGTCCTTATCCATCGCATCGAGCGCCTCGTCGAGCAGGGTCATGCCAAGCCGGATGAAATCCTCGCCCTTACCTACACCGTGGCCGCCGCCGGAGAGATGAATGCTCGCGTCCGCGCTCTGCTGGGCAAGCCAATTCACTCCGCAACCTTTCATGATTATTGCCTCGACCTGCTGAAGCGCGCGGGACAGGACTTTGGCGTGCTCGACGAGACCGATCTCTGGATTTATCTCCGCAAGCGCATTCATGAGTTTCACCTCGATCACTACGTTCGGGCCGCCAACACAGGAAAGTTCCTGAAAGATTTGCTCGAATTCATGAGCCGCTGCCACGACGAACTCGTCACTCCCGAGAAGTACGCCGAATATGTTGCCCGCCTCGAGCGCGGCGAATTGCAGATTCCCCGGGTTGCGAAATCCAAAGATCAACTAAGCGACACCGAAGTGATCGGACGCTGCCAGGAAATCTCACGCGTCTTTGCCACCACCGAGCGCTGGCTCCTCGAAGACAATTTGGGCACATTCGGCCACATGATTACTCGCACGCACGCTCTTCTCACCGGCGACTCGAACCTGCTCGCCGCCGAACGCTCCCGTGCTAGCTTCGTCCTGGTCGATGAATTTCAAGACGCCAACTTCGCCCAGATCAAGATTCTGGCGAGCCTGGCCGGAATGGCAGCTAATGTCTTCGGCGTTGGCGATCCCGACCAGTCGATCTACCGCTTTCGCGGAGCTTCCAGTGCGGCCTTTCAGACCTTTCGCCGCCAGTTCCCCGAGACTAGCCTGGTCGTTCTCGGCAAGAACCGCCGCTCGACCACTCCCATCCTGCACTGCGCCTTCGCTGTCGTCAACAAAAATCCCCCAGTCTTTGACTCAACAGAGCGCGCCTCGCTCGCCTACCGCCGCATTCCGCTTCAGTCCGATCGCGAAGAACAGGCACAACAAGAAGGAAGAACCCTTTCCACGTTTCCGGTAGAGGCCGTCGCCTACCCAACTAAGGAGGCCGAGGCCCCAGACGCGGTTCGCATCATCGAAGAGACGCACCGGCGTCTGCGCTGCAAGTGGAAAGACATCGCCGTACTCTATCGCTTGCACACCCACCGCGACGAGATCGTGCAGGAGTTGGCCGGGCGCGAGATTCCTTTCGCCATCGAGAGCATGGACGTCTGCGATACGCCCGAGGTGCGGGACTTGTTTGCTTGCGCAGTTGTCGTCACTGACCTGAGTTCCGATGCCAACCTCTTTCGCGTAGCCGCCCTCCCTCAATTCAATGTGGATCCCGAACAGCTCCGTGCCGCGCTCCGCTCCATCGCTAAGGAATCCAGAGATGGACTCGTTGTCCCACTCGCCTCGGTGCTCGACACAGTTGCCGGCGGTCCTGCCGTCTTGGAGTGCGTCCGCCAGGCTCGTGCCGAGGTGGCCCGGCTGAATTTGAAGGCGGGCGCTGCCCTCGCGTTAATTGCCAAACGTTTTCGTCTCAACCTTCGGTCCACCGTCCTGCAAGCCGCACTCAAATTTGCCGTCGATTGGGAACGCAAGAAAATCGTCAAGACTGGCGACCTCCACGAGTGGGGTGACTACCTCGAATATTTTCGCGAAGCCGCCGGAGTCATTCCCATGGCCTCCAACGACGACGAAGACGCTGTGCGCCTCATGACCGTCCACGGTGCCAAGGGCCTTGAGTTTCAGCATGTCTTCATCCTGCGCGCCAACAGCGGCTCGTTTCCCTGGGGTTATCACGAGACGCTGGTCGAGTTCCCTCGCGAGCTGCGCGACCCCGATTCAATCACGGCCGGCGACGACAAAACGCTTCACAATCAGGAAGAGCGGCGCCTTTTCTACGTGGCCATGACACGGGCCAGAGATTCGCTGCACATTTACGGAAAGCAGGGAATTGGCGAGCGCGACAAAACTCCGCCGGGCTTCATGCGCGAAATGTTAACTACTTCCGCTCTGCGCCCTTGGCTTCGTTCGCGCGATGGTCTGCCCCTGCAGCCGGACCTGATCGAGATCGCTGCCGCCGCCGATCCCGCTCATCCCGAAGGCTCGCGCCTGCCGGCCTGGCTCGCACTCCCGCCGATCGACGGCCTCGGCTCGCGCTTGAGCGCGTCGGCTGTAGAAACCTACGAGAAATGTCCTCTGCAGTTCAAGTTTGAACGCGAGTGGAAGCTGGCACGGCGGGTTCAGGCCGCCATGCAGTTCGGTGCAGCCATGCACCGCGTGCTCCGTACCTATTACGACTCCGCCCGGATGGGACGCACGAAGACTAAAGAAGAGTTGATCCAACTTCTTCGCGACGACCCCGGCATCTCCAGCATTCAGGATGACTATCAGCGCGACCTGTACCTGCAGCAGGGTACCCGGCAGCTACACGACTTTCTCGAAACCGCCCACTCCATGCCACTGCCTGACGTTCTGCATGCCGAAGAATGGTTTGATGTAGAGATCGCCGGTTCGAAACTCGCCGGACGTATCGACCGCATCGACCGCGCTGCCGATAAGACCGTGAACGTGGTCGACTACAAAACCGGCAAAGCCAAGTCGCAAGAAGATGCAGATGAGAGCCTGCAGCTTTCGATCTACGCCATGGCCGCGGCGCAGAAGTGGGGATACCAAGTCGGTTCGCTGATGTTTCACAACCTCGATGGCAACAGCTCGGTTATATCCCGCCGCAATGAGTTTCAACTGGAAGAAGCGCGTGATCGCATCCAGAGGGCGGCGCGGGGCATCGCAGCCAACAACTTCGATCCCAACCCCCAATTCCATTGCAACTTTTGTGCGTTCCGCGGACTATGCCCGGCGAAAGAGAAGCGCGTGCCCAATCTTGGCGCGAGCGCATCGCCGCTCGATTAGTGGTCCCGCCACTTCGGGGTGTCCCGGTCACTTCTTTGCGTCCTCCGCGGAATTTCTCTGCGCTCTCTGCGGTTAGAAGCTTTTCGCCCGCCGACTCACAAAAATTCCAAACAAAAAATTAGGGGACGCTCTTGGCGTCCCCCTCTTTGACTTCGTACGACCTTCTTAATGCTTCTTTTTCTTCTTTGCCTTTTTCTTGGTTGCCATTGGTTTCTATTCTCCCTTCCATTTGTCATGGAAAAATCTGCAACGATCATTTGTTGCAACTACTTGATTGTATAGAGTTAATGAAAAATGAAGTCAAGAAAAAAATGCACGTCGCGAACGAGCGATGTTGTACCAAAGTCACTGCCTCGCAAAACTGAAAACCAAAATCGCAACTTCACTTCACAAAAATGCGCCGCAGAGCACCTCATCGCAGAAATAAAAAATCCGCCGTCGCCCTCTTCGGCGCCTTCCATCCAACCTGCGCGATTCGCCTCGCGGCCGAACAGCGACTTCGTGAAAATGTTCCTTTTCGATCTTTTTTCTCAACGCTGCATCTATAATGGGCGAATGCGAAATCATCGCGGGAGCGTGATCTATGGCGGGTTTTGATGATGCTGTCATTATTTCCGGATGTCGAACTGCAGTAGGAAAATTTCAAGGCAGTCTCACCGATTTGAGCGCTCCGCAGTTGGGCGCGATCGTGGTGCGCGAGGCTGTCAAGCGCGCCGGAGTCAATCCCGATCAGGTCGACGAGTGCATCATGGGCAACGTTCTGCCCGCCGGTCTCGGACAAAATCCTGCGCGTCAGGCCGCAATCTTCGGCGGATTGTCTCCCGCGACAGGTGCCATGACAATAAACAAAGTTTGCGGCTCCGGATTGAAAGCGGTCGCTCTTGCAGCGCAAGCCGTGCAGACCGGAAACAGTTCTATCGTGGTTGCCGGCGGTATGGAATCGATGACTAACGCTCCGTATCTTCTTCCGCAGGCCCGCAAAGGTTATCGTCTCGGCAATGGCCAGGTAATCGATTCCATGGTGCACGACGGCCTCTGGGATATTTACAACGACTATCACATGGGCATCACCGGCGAGAACGTCGCCGAGAAATATGGCATCACCCGCGAAGAGCAGGACGAATACGCCGTCAACTCGCACCGCAAAGCAATCGCCGCATGGAAGGAATGCCGCTTCAAATCGCAGGTCGTTCCCGTCCAAATTCCGTCGAAGAAAAAAGGCGCGCCTGCTGTCTTCTTCGAAAAAGATGAAAGCCCGCGCGAAGATACGACCATCGAAACCCTGCGCGCCCTGAAGCCCGCCTTCAAGAAGGATGGAACCGTAACCGCCGGCAATGCTCCCGGAGTCAACGACGGCGCGGCAGCCTTGGTCGTAACTAGCGCGCAGCGCGCAAAAGAACTAGGAGCGCAGCCCATGGTCCGCATCGTGGCGCAAGCCACCAGTGGCGTCGAGCCCAAGTGGGTGATGATGGCTCCGGTCGATGCCGTGCGCAAGATTTGGGAGAAAACTGGCTGGAAGGCCGATGACGTCAACCTGTACGAACTCAACGAAGCATTTTCGGTGCAGGCCCTCGGCGTGGTCCGCGAACTCAAGCTCGATCTCAATCGCGTCAACGTGAATGGCGGCGCGGTCGCCATCGGACATCCCATCGGTGCCAGCGGCGCTCGCGTGCTGGTCACCTTGATCTACGAAATGCAACGCCGCAACGTTCACCGCGGCATCGCCGCCCTCTGCCTAGGCGGAGGCAATGCAGTAGCCATGGCGGTGGAAAGATAAAGACAGTAATCGAAAGATAGGCTTTTCTCAGCGCCTCCGCGGCGGTTCTCAGCGAACTCCGCGGTGAAAGCTGTTGACTTTACAAGCCGCTAGCCTGCGCCGCGGCCGCGTGCAGCGTAACCGTGAATACCGCGCCCCCACCCGGTGCGTTAACGGCTTCGATAGAGCCGTTGTGTTCCTTCATCACCGACTTCGAGATGCTCAGCCCCAGCCCGGTCCCACGCCCCGGCCGCTTCGTCGTATAAAAAGGATCGAAAATGCTTCCCAGATTCTCCGCCGGAATTCCCGGCCCATCATCCTGAAAGCTGGCCCAGACCGCATCTCCACTCTTTCCCAATCGGATGCGCAGCGTTCCGCGCTCGCGCACCTGCCGGATCGCCTGCTCCGCATTCAAAATCAGATTCAGGAATACCTGCATCAACTGGTGCGGGTCCGCCTCCACATAAGGCAGCGCCGGGTCCGGCAGGAAATCCACCGAGATGCTGTTTTTCCGCAGCGAATACGCATGCAGATTCAGCGTGCGCTCGACAATCTCACCCAGATTCACGCGGCTCTTGCCCGGCGCAGGAGGCCGCGAAAAATACGTCAGGTTGTGCACAATCTCCGCCGCCCGCCGCGCCTGCTGTTGCAGGATTCCAATCTGCTTTCGCGCCGCATCCGTGGTTTGACTGTCCTGCAGCAATTCGCTCACTCCCAAAATGCTGGTCAGCGGATTGTTCAATTCATGCGCCACGCCGCCAATCATCGCTCCCATCGCGGCCAGGCGCTCGCTCTGCACAATCTGCTGCTCAAACTTCTTCTCGGTGGTGATGTCACGCACCGAAATGATCACGCCCGCCAGCCGGCTATCGGCCTCGAACAGGGGACTGGCCGACGCCCGCATCGTGCGCCAGTTCCCATCCCGATGGCGCGCGCTATATTCCGCCGATCCAAAACTCTTCGTGTTCGAAACCACTTCGTGATACAGCGCCGCCAGTTCCGGCGAGTGCTCCTCGGTCTCTGAAATCTTTTTTCCCAGCAAATCCTCGGGCTGGTAGCCCAGCAGATCCTTCACCCGCAAACTCACGAACGTATACCGTTCCTCGAGATCGACCACCAGAATGAGGTCAGGAAAACTCTCCAGCAATCGCCGCCGGAATTCTTCCTGCTGCAGCAGTTGCCGCTCCAGCTTGCGCCGCTCCGTCACATCGATCAGCGTTCCCTGATACCGGATCAGCCGGCCCGCTCCATCCCACACCGCGCGCGACGATTCGTGAAACACCGCCGCTGTCCCGTCTTTTTTTCGCAGCGTAATCTCGCGCGACCGCACTCCGCCCCGGTCGTCCGGAGCCCGCCCCAGTACCGGCGCTTCCGCGGAATTCACATTCAAGTCCCCCGGATTCAGCGCCAGCAACTCTTCTCGAGTGGCATACCCCAGCACGCTCACCAGTGCCGGATTCGCATCCAGCAGTCTCCCCTCGGGCGTGCTGAAGTAAGCTCCTTCCTGCAGCGTCTCAAACAGTTCCGTGAAGCGCAGTTCTTTTTCGTGCTGCCCGGTCACGTCCCGGCCCAGCACGCTGGCCCCCACCACTTCATCGCCCTTGATGATGGCGTTGATCACCCAATCGAAGTAATAGGCCCGCGCGTTATTCTTCAGCCGGATTCGCACCGTCCCCGTCCAGTGCTTCTTTTCCAGGAAGCGTCCCAGTCCGCCTTCCATGCTGCTCCGCGCCGGTTCGTCGAGCAGGTCGAAGATCTTTTTCCCCACGATCTCCGCATAGGGAAGCCCAATCAGTTGGCTCACACTTTTATTCACGGTGCGCACCGTGCCGTCCAGTGAAATCGCGCAGGCCGCATCCTCGAACGAATCGATCAGCTCTTTGAAGCTGCGATTCGATCGCGCGATCACCTCGTTCAACTGATCGAGTTGCTCCTCCGATGGAGCCGCGCCCACATGCTCCTGCAAATTCTGCAGCAGCACTTTCAGTTCATTCACTTCCCGCCGCCGTCCGTACGCATACGCGGCCAGCAGAACCGACAGGATTAGCACCCCCACCGCCAGCGGCCCCAGGTGGTAAGGCATGGTTTCCAGCCGTTCCCACGCCAGCGCGGCAAAGCCCGCCGCCAGCAATACCATGAACAGCAGAATCCATCGCCAAAGTTGCGACTCTTCTCGTTCCAGATTTTGCGGAGGACGCGACTGCTTCGAACTGCCGGAAGGAGCCTGGTTCATCGGGAAGTCACCTGGTTTCGCGTACGGAAGACGACAAAACCGCCCACTGTCTCCTAATCGTACGCATACTCTCGAATCGGAACAATCGCCATTGTTGGAGAACTTGGTACGCGGCCCTCCCGCGAACCTCCTCTCCGCGCCTCCGCGGCCGTTCTCAGCGAACTCCGTGATTAAAGCTTTCGATCCTCGGCGTGCCCAAGAACCGCCCCCCCGCATCACCTCTAACCAGCAACCACAATCCCCTAAACCTCATCGAACTGGCGCATGGCTGAACGCCGCCCGCATTCGCCGGAATCCAGTTCGCTCACTTCGGCAACCCCTCAAAGGTTGCCGAAGAAACAAGAAGCTCTATTCCACGAGGTGCTCGAATTGCTGGAAACAAAAGGCGTGCCCTTCGCGGTCGCCGGGGCCGCCGCTCTTCAGCATCACACCGGAATCTGCCGCAACACCAAAGACCTCGACATTTTTCTTCCCGCGGAAAATGTTTCGAGCGCGCTCTCCGCCCTGGTCAACGATGGATTCGAATGTGAGGTCTGCGACCCGGTATGGCTGGCCAAAGCTCATCGCGACGGCTATTTTGTCGATCTCATCACCGGGATGAGCAATGCTGTAATCACGGTCACCCCGTCGTGGATCGCCCATGCCCACCCTGCCACCATCTTCGGAGTGGCGACTCGACTGCTCGCCCCCGAAGAACTTCTCGCCTCCAAACTTTTCGTCATCCGCCGCGAACGCTTTGACGGAGCCGACATCGCCCACATTGTCTACTTCACTCGCGGACTTCTCGACTGGGATCGCATCCTCCAATACGCCGGCGACCATTGGGAAATTCTGCTCTGGGCGCTTCTTTTATTCCGTTACGCTTATCCCAGCCATAGCGATTACGTTCCAAAAATCGTCTGGCAAACCCTGCTCGGCCGCTTGACCCATGCCATCTCTCATCCCGACCTCAAGCAGGAATTCCGCGGCAGCCTCATTGATGACTGCATGTTCGCCATCGACATGAACGAGTGGGGACTGGAAAATATTCAAGCCCGCTACCGGGCAGCCCTCTTGCAGACGATCGCGATGCCCACCGGAACATCGCCCAGACCATCGGCCGCCGCCAGCCGCCAGCAAATTTCGGAGTGAATGACATTGAGAATCGCCGCTACCGCCGACCTCCACTTCACCCCGCAGCGCTACAACGCTTTGCATGAGCAACTCAATCGCGTCCGCGACGAGGCCGACATCTTCGTGGTCGCCGGAGACCTCACCAACTACGGCCGGCCCGACGAAATGGAGCCACTCCTCGATGCCTTCGTTCGCGTCCGCGTTCCCGTCATCGTGGTCCTCGGCAATCACGATTACGAATCCGATAAACAGGACGAACTCATGCGCCTGCTCGTCACCGCCGGCATCAAGGTCCTCGACGGCAGCGGTTATCAGCGCGATGGCGTAGGCTTCGCCGGAACCAAGGGATTCGTGGGCGGCTTCGGCCGCGGCTTAATCACCGCTTTCGGCGAGCCTGAAATCAAGACTTTTGTTCGCGCCGGAATTGACGAAGCCGTTAAATTGGAACGCGCCATGTCGCAATTGCGCACTCCCAAGCGAGTCGTGATTCTCCATTACTCTCCCATCGCCGCGACGGTTGCAGGCGAGGCTGCCGAAATTTATCCCTTTCTCGGCAATTCGCGCCTAGCCGAAGTCGTCGATCGCCACGGCGCCGACCTGGTCCTCCACGGCCACGCTCACAATGGAAAGCTCGACGGCAAGACCACCGCCGGTATTCCAGTTCACAACGTCGCAATCACCCTATTGCAGGCCCAGAATCCCTCCGCCGCATATCGAATCTTCGATATCTAGCAGCGCTATCGCCCGAAAAAAAGTGACAGATCCCTGTCTTGCTGAGCGGAGTCGGGACGACCGGAGGGTCGGCAGAGTCGAAGCATCCCTGCCCGCGCCACGGACCCCGGTCCCGATAGGAAGCTGCAATCCCCGGATGCGGCGAGGGTAGGAATTCTTCGACCGCCTGAGCGCCTCTGCCAAGCAAGACAAGACCTTCAGTCGAAGCATCTCTACCCGCGCCACGAACCCCGTCCCTATTAGGAAGGTGGGATGCTATCGCTGCATGCGGCGAGGAACCACGAAGTTCCAAAATGGAACACCCCCCACGAATCCACAGCCTCCTAGTGACATCCATCACAGCCCCACTTCGTCGCGCGGGCGTAGCCTAGCCACATTCCGGACCCAGACCTTAGTGTGCCGGCAGCGGCATAACAAAGTGTCCTCCGGAACCGGACCTCATGCTCTATAAAACTCTCAGCGCCGCAGTCTACGGCATCGACGCCAACATCATTCAGGTGGAAGTTGACTGCTCCGGCATCAAGACCGATCAGGACCACTTCCACACCGTCGGCCTCCCCGACGCCGCCGTCCGCGAGAGCCGCGACCGTGTCCGCGCCGCGCTGAAAAACTGCGGCTACGATATTCCCCCCACCCACATCACCATCAACCTCGCCCCCGCCGACATCAAGAAGGAAGGCTCGGGATTCGATCTCCCCATGGCCCTCGGCATCGTCGGCGCCTATGGCGGCCTCACCCAGAAGGCGATCGACGACTGCCTCTTCGTCGGTGAACTCTCGCTCGACGGCGGCGTGCGCGGCATTCGTGGAACGCTGCCTATAGCCCTCGAAGCCCGCACCCGCAAAATTTCAAAGCTGGTCGTTCCCGAAGCCAACGCCCGCGAAGCCGCCATGGTCGGCGGAGTCGATGTCTACCCCGTGAAATCCCTGCTGGACGTGATCCACTTCGTGAACTCCGGCAACGGCATCGTCCCGCTGAAAGCCGATGGCGACGCCCTGCTGAAAGAATCGCAGGAATTTTTCGTCGACTTCAAAGATGTTCGCGGACAGCAGACCGCCAAACGCGCCATCGAAATCTCCTGCGCCGGAGGCCACAACATTCTCATGATCGGCCCTCCCGGCTCTGGCAAGACCATGCTCGCCAAGCGCATGCCCACCATCCTGCCACCGCTGACCTTTGAAGAAGCCCTTGAGACCACCAAGATCCATAGCGTCGCCGGAGTCCTCGATCCCGGCACCGGCCTGGTCGGCAAGCGTCCCTACCGTTCCCCGCATCACACCATTTCCGATGCCGGACTCATTGGTGGAGGCGTCATTCCCCGTCCCGGCGAAGTTTCGCTCTCGCACAATGGCCTGCTGTTTCTCGACGAGCTCCCCGAATTCCCCCGCAACGTTCTCGAAGTTCTCCGCCAGCCCCTCGAGGATGGCACTGTCACCATCGCCCGCGCCGCCATGTCGCTCACGTTTCCCGCACGATTCATGCTCGCTGCCGCCATGAATCCCTGCCCCTGCGGCTTCCGCAACGACAAAACCCGCGAGTGCCAGTGCACCACTCCGATGATCCAGCGCTACATCTCGAAAATCTCCGGCCCTCTGATGGATCGTATCGACATCCACATCGACGTCCCCGCCGTGAACTACAAGGAAATGCGCTCGACCATCGAGCCGGAAGGATCAGCGAAGATTCGCGACCGCGTCATTCGCACCCGCCAAAAGCAGCTCGATCGCTTCGCCTCTTCCCGGCAGAAAATCTATTGCAACGCCCAGATGTCCTCCCGCCACATTCGCACCTTCTGCGAACTCTCCGCCGACTGCGAACGCCTGCTCGAACGCGCCATGACTCAACAAGGCCTCAGTGCCCGCGCCCACGACCGCATCCTCAAAGTCGCAAGAACCATCGCCGACATCGAAGACACCCCCCAGATTGAGCCCAAACACATTGCCGAAGCAATTCAATACCGCAGCCTCGACCGCACGTATTGGACGTAGAGACCAGTTCTCAGCTCTCAGTTCTCAGTTCTCAGCTCTCAGTTCTCAGTTCTCAGTTCTCAGCTCTCAGTTCTCGTTCTCAGTTCTCAGTTCTCAGTTCTCAGTTCTCAGTTCTCAGTTCTCAGTTGTTGTCACACGATGCACAGCGAGGGGTGAAGATTCACCACATCTAGAGCGTGTTTCAAAAATAGGTTCGTATCAGGGCACGGCTTCAGCCGTGCCGCATAGCATCAACAAAATCGCGGGCTTTAGCCCCTGCGGGTCTGGTTCTTGTCACCATTTTTGAAACATGCTTCAGGAAAAGAAGTTCAAATCTCACGATTGGAGGAGTCAAGATGGGCGAATCATTCAGGGATCTGATCGCATGGCGTAAAGCTATGGATTTGGTCACCCAGATCTATCGAGTGACCAAGGCTTTTCCTCGAGACGAACTCTATGGCTTGCAGAATCAACTTCGACGAGCCGCCGTTTCGGTGCCCAGCAACATCGCGGAAGGCCAAGCCCGCTTTTCCCACAAAGAGTTTCACCACTTTCTGAGCCAGGCGAGAGGATCATTGGTCGAAATCGAAACTCAACTTCTGATCGCGAGAAACCTAACCTATCTGAGTCCGACGGAAACCCAGCCCCTGCTAGACAAGACAGCAGAGTTAGGCAAGGTATTGAATGGCCTGATTTCCTCAATAAAATCAGCAGCCGGATATTGACAAGATATTGTGGCGCAGTTTCGTCTTAAGAGAAGAAAAACCGAGAAACCGAGAACCGAGAACCGAGAACCGAGAACCGAGAACCGAGAACCGAGAACTGAGAACTGAGAACTGAGAACTGAGAACTGAAAAAGCCGGAGATCTCTCCCCGGCTCTTTCCCGTTCTTCTTGTAAAACTCTACCGCATGATCCCCATCGAGTGGTTCTTCACCGTCCCAACCAACCCCCACGATGCGAAGCGGCACTGACCGTTGGTCAATCCCAGATCGCACCAGTTGGTGTAGTCATAGTTGAAGTACGACGAGTTGATGAATAACGAGTACGGTGCCATGTCATGCCCATTCACGTTATTGGTTTCCTGCGTTGTGTTCGACACGTAAAGGTTGCCCACATAGCAGCTGCCGTCCACCGCTCCATTGGTGCACTGCGGAGTGATGTTGAACCAGTACTCGCCTGCCGACAGAGTCTGCGCCGCCGGCAAGGTCACCAGCACCGTGTACTCCGTGTAGCCGACAAATACCCGTCCCGTGGTCGCCACCGCGATGTTCGCCGAACCCGAGGCAATCTCGGTTCCGCCGTTGCCCGTGGTAACGCCCGAGCGAATGTCGTAAGTGGCCGTGTTCGGATCGAAATTCGCATCTCCGATCATGTTGAACAAGATCCCGGTCACCTTCGCCGTTCCACCCGGCTGCACTGTGAACTCGGCATATGTCGAGGCGCCCGTGACCAGCAGCGTGTTCTCGTCGCCAAATCCTTCGGCCTGTCCATCGCTCGTATTAAGGTCGCCGGAATAGAAGATGCACGGGCTGCACATTGCTGGTGGAGTTCCTGGAGGCGGAATATGCCACCCACCGTCTCCACCATTCCCAGGGGGAATCAGATAGGGTTTCTGCTTTCCTGCCGCCATGGCTGTCATGGAGAGCGCGAAAACAATCGCCGCTGCGAAAAGTGTCTTTTTCATTAGTTGGCTCCAATCAGACCGAACGACATGTCGGCGCACTGTGCTGAGTTAAGGCCAAACGCTGAATCGCACCAGTTCGACCACGGACTGTAGCCGAAGCCGATGAAATATGGCGACTGCAGGAACATCTCGCCCGCTGGTTGCCACGTTCCGTTCACTGCGTTGGTGAGCTCGGTTGTGTTGGAAACAAACTGCCGCAGAACTGAGCAGCTTCCGTCCAGAGTGTTGGTGCATTGCGGTTGCAGATTGAACCAGTATTCTCCCGGGGTCAGCGTGACCGTCGGGAACGTTACCGCAATCGTGTACTCCCACAATCCGAATGCGACTCGTCCGGTTTGTACAACGCTTAACGTCGCTCCTGAACCAGTAGCCACGTCCGTGCCGCCATCGCCTTCCGATACTCCCTGCCGGATATCCCAGTTGCCGGTGAAAGGATCGAAGGCCGCTGAGGCCAGAATGTTAAACACGATTCCGGTGACGGTTGCGTTGGCGCCAGCCGGAATGTTCACTGCAGCGTAGGTTTGGCTTCCGCCGACGACCAGCAGCGTGTTCTCATTCGAGAATCCATCTGCGTTGGCATCATCGGTAGTGATATCGCCACCGTAAAACAAGCATGGACTGCACAGCGATGGAGGGTCCGGAACTACTCCCTTGCGCGCTGGATGATGTTTTGCCGCAGCATCGCCCGCCGGATTCAAATGCAATGTCACCGGTTTTTGCGCTGCCGCCGCGGAGAGGCTGAGCGTTATCACTAACGCCATTGCGAAAAGCATTGTTTTCACTATGTTCCTCCTCTGGGGGTGCTTTCTTTGCGAGATCAGAACTCGAACATCCTTGCGAAGCCGCAAGAACGTCGGCAAGTGTATGACGCTCTCGAAAATTACGCAATCGATTAATCTACTGAGTCGCAAGAAAACTAGCGCCCCATAAGCCTTTCGACTCCATCGCCAAAAAAGTTTGCAGGAATTTGCATACCCTTCTCAGTTTTCAGTACCTAGCACCCGGTACCTAGTATCCAGTTCTCGTTCTTCGTTACCCCTTTAAGGCTCTTTAGGAACTCGATTCTCCACCTGTTTCATCCATGAGACCCTATCTCTAGCCATGAGCTGAGAACCAGGAACTGAGAACTGAGAACCGAGAACTGGGTACTGGCTGCTGGGTACTGAGTACTGCCCTGTGTCCTGCGTCATTGACCCTTTCACCCCAACCTGTTATAAATACTCGTTTTGTACTTGTTGCCCGGCTCAGACTCCTGTCTGTTCCGGCGCATCAAGTGCCAACTCCGACGCGGCCAAGCTCCACTCTCCGTTCCAGGTTTGGCGGTGGAAGCGTGTTCGGAATTCCGGTCAAAACCTCCGTGTTCGTTGCACTGGGCGTGCTCGCACGAGGGACTTTCACCGGAATACAGCGCCTAAACACGTTTGCAATATTCCTGAAAACCGATCTTATTTGGAGGATTTACTTATGCGCACCTGGCTTGCCACCGCTGCGTTCCAAGGACGCCGTGCTCTCTCCGGCTTCCCCAAGAACACTTTCCTGACAAAAATTCTGGCTCTGGCCGCGCTGCTTACTGTCGGCGCCGCCTCTGCCTTTGCCCAGCCCGAAGCCGGCGGCGAAGCCTCGCTCAAACTTCCCGATCTCTCTTCCGTCACCTTCCTCAACGGAGCCATCGACGGCCACAAACTGCTTCTCATCGGCATCTTGTTTTGCCTCTTCGGCCTCGCCTTCGGCATGGTCATCTATATGCGCCTCAAGAACCTGCCGGTGCATAGCTCCATGCGCGAAATCTCCGAACTGATCTACGAGACCTGCAAAACATATCTCGTCACTCAGGGCCGCTTCATCCTTTTGCTTTGGGCCTTCATCGCCGTCATCATCCTGCTTTACTTCGGGATGCTCCAGCACATGGAAGCCATGCGTGTGGCCATCATCCTCGGCTTCAGTCTGGTCGGTATCGCCGGCAGCTACGGAGTGGCCTGGTTCGGCATTCGCGTCAACACCTTCGCCAACTCCCGCACCGCCTTCGCCTCGCTCCCCGGCAAGCCGTTCCCCGTCTACCAGATTCCTCTCGAGTCCGGCATGAGCATCGGCATGATGCTCATCAGCGTCGAGCTCCTGATCATGCTCATCATTCTTCTCTTCGTTCCCGGAGACTACGCCGGCCCCTGCTTCATCGGATTCGCCATCGGCGAGTCTCTCGGCGCAGCCGCCCTCCGTATTGCCGGCGGCATCTTCACCAAGATCGCCGACATCGGCTCTGACTTGATGAAGATCGTTTTCAAAATTAAGGAAGACGATGCCCGCAACCCCGGCGTCATCGCCGATTGCACGGGAGACAATGCTGGCGACTCCGTCGGCCCCTCCGCCGACGGCTTCGAAACCTACGGCGTCACCGGCGTCGCCCTCATCACCTTCATCCTTCTCGCCGTCAAAGATCCCAAAGTGCAGGTTCAGCTGCTGGTCTGGATCTTCGTCATGCGCGTCATGATGCTGGTCGCCAGCTCCCTCTCCTACTTCATCAACAGCATCATCGCCAAATCGAAGTATGCCAATGCCGACGAGATGAACTTCGAACATCCGCTCACCTCTTTGGTGTGGATCACCTCGTTCGTCTCCATCGCCTTGACCTACCTGATTTCCTACTACATCATTCCCGATCTCGGTAACGATGCCACCCAGTGGTGGAAACTCGCGACCATCATCTCCTGCGGAACCCTCGCCGGAGCCGTCATCCCCGAACTCGTGAAGGTCTTCACTTCCGTTCACTCGCGCCACGTCAAAGAAGTCGTCATCTCCGCCGAAGAAGGCGGAGCCTCACTCGGCATTCTCTCCGGCTTCGTCGCCGGCAACTTCTCCGGCTACTATCTCGGCCTCTCCATGATGGCCCTCATGTCCGTCGCCTATTACATGAGCACCATGGGATTGGCTCTGGCCGCGACCATGCTCGCTCCCGCCGTCTTTGCCTTCGGACTCGTCGCCTTCGGCTTCCTCGGGATGGGCCCCGTGACCATCGCCGTCGATTCTTACGGCCCGGTCACCGACAACGCTCAATCCGTCTACGAACTTTCTCTCATCGAGCAGGTTCCCAACGTTGAAGCCGACATCAAGAAGAACTTCAACATGACGGTCAACTTTGACCGCTCCAAGCACCTGCTCGAAGCCAACGATGGCGCGGGCAACACCTTCAAAGCCACCGCGAAACCAGTCTTGATCGGAACCGCTGTAGTCGGCGCCACCACCATGATTTTCTCCATCATCATGGCCCTGACCCACGGCCTCACCGACAACGTCGATAAGCTCTCGCTGTTGCACGCTCCATTCTTCCTCGGTCTGATCACCGGCGGCGCCATGATTTATTGGTTCACCGGCGCATCCACTCAGGCCGTCACCACCGGCGCCTACCGCGCGGTCGAGTTCATCAAGGCCAACATCAAGCTCGAAGGCGTCACCAAGGCCTCGGTCACCGACAGCAAGAAGGTAGTGGAGATCTGCACCAAATACGCGCAGAAAGGCATGCTCAACATCTTCATCGCCGTCTTCTTCGGCACGCTTGCCTTCGCCTTCGTCGAACCGTTCTTCTTCGTCGGCTACCTCATCTCCATCGCCATCTTCGGCCTCTACCAGGCCATCTTCATGGCCAACGCCGGCGCGGCCTGGGACAACGCCAAGAAAATCGTCGAAGTCGAAATGAAGCAGAAGGGAACTCCGCTGCACGACGCCACCGTAATCGGAGACACCGTCGGCGATCCCTTCAAAGACACTTCCTCCGTCGCCCTCAACCCGGTCATCAAATTCACCACCCTGTTTGGGCTGTTGGCGGTGGAACTAGCCGTGACGCTGGCCCACGATCAGGGCACGACCCTCACCAACATTCTGGCGATGGCCTTCTTCGTCGTCTCCTTCTTCTTCGTCTACCGCAGCTTCTACGGCATGCGAATCAGAAGCGGCGACGCAAAATAAGTAGCGCCGGCGTCTCGCCGGCCGTCATTAACAGATAGTGCTTCAGAAACAAAAAACGCCATCCGGACCCTCCGGATGGCGTTGTGGTTTACCCCGCGTGACCCCGTGACCCCCGTGGTAAAAGATGTTGCGACGAGGCCACGGCGAGCCCAAGGGTCTTCAAAATTACCCAATTACCAAATTACGAAATTACTCAATCATCTCCAAAGCTCCCGCCGGTCCTGCCGCACATCCCGCTCCCGCCGCCGAATCTCTCTGCGTTCGTGCCGCGCCGCCCGGTAGTCTCCACGGCAAACATCGCGTCGCAACTCCCGCTGATCATGCGCAATCTTCGCCTCATCATGCCGGATGTCCTTCCGCAACCCCCGCCCATCCTCGGCAAACATCGTTCCCGCACCCAGTCCCAGCACCAACAGCACTCCCGCAATCGTTCGCTTCATATCCCCATCCTCCTCCGCACTCTGCGGATAGGAATATGAACACCCCGTTGCCTCCAGAGTTGCGTCTGAAGAAGAGGAAGAGTTGCGGTGTAAGTCAGTTGTCAGCAAGATGTCCAGGAAACAGAGAAGATTTAGAAGACGGCTTGATCAATGGAAACCGCCTACCCAATGACTCAATGACTCAATCTCTCAATGACTCAATTTCTTCTAGCTGCTCCCCTTCATCTTCTCCCGAACGCTCCGCGCCAGTTTCTCAATCTCTTCCGCCTTCTTCAGCACCTCAAGTGACAGGACATTCTCATTCGACTTGTCCACATACGCTTTCAGTTCCGCCGTCAGCTTCACCAGTTTTTCGGTGTCGCTCTTGATCGCCGCCTGCCGCTCCTTGTTGGCCTTCTTGGCCATCTCGTGAGCGATGCGTTCCTGGTTCGGATCGGAATTAACATCAGGAGCACCTGGAGACGTCGGCCCCGAGGGCTGCGCGCCCGGTACAACTGCGGGTGGGTTCTGAATCGGCTGCTTGGGGGCTGGAATCTGCGCGTGACCCGCGATCGCCAACAACATTACGAGAGAAAGCAAAAAGATCGAAAGTGTCCCCGTCATTCGTATGCTCTGCACGATAACCTCAAAAACGAGCGCGGCCCGTTCCACAAAGTATGACACCTTTCCCCCAAAGACGAGAAATTGGACTCAAAAATCTAGGGCTGGCGCCCCCGCCCGCTGCTTTTGACTTTGATCTTGCCCCTTGTCATTCCGACGCGCGAGTGAAGCGAGACAGGAGGAATCCGCTGTCCGCGCTAAGTCCTGCCTCTGATTTGTGCTCTAGAGACCGCGTGAGAACTAACTTTCACCAACTCCAGTGAAATTTTGCCCGCAGCGTTTTAGCCGCGAAGCGGCGTCAGAATGCAGCCCACGGCGCAAGCCGTGGGTGCGAAGTGGCAAGGGAACAAGCCCCGGAGGGGCGAAAGAGAGCTCTCACGCACCTCTTCAGCCCCGAGGTACCTCTCGGCGAGACAAAGCCCAGCTCTAAAGAAGCGCTGCGCACCAAAATCCCGCTTCCCCCGATCTCTCCACCTGGAAATTCACCCGGCATTCCGCGTAAAGTCTGGGCTATGCGATCTTTCCTCTGCTGCAGTTGTCTCCTCCTGATGTGTACCACCGGCGCACCGGCCCAACAAGACGACGGCTACGGGTTCACCAACAGCCAGTTGGAGTCCGCCCTGAAAAAGAGCGGTCTGGCAACCCAGCGCTTGTACAGCATCATGACTTTCGGCGACGCTGACCACGGCGACCCGTCGTATTTGACGGCCCTGAGCAGTTCTCGTTCGGGCTGGCATGTATCGGTATTTCACCGGTCTCAAAAAGGGTTTGAATTGGAATGGAGCTCCGGCAATCTTCCGATCGAGTTCGCCGTATCGTCACCAGAGGAATTCTCTCTGTTCGACGTTGGAGAGGAATCGACCGTAATGTTTTCCGGCTGTGCTCCCCATCGCTGTGGCGGCGACTACCACGGTTTTCTCCTGTATTCCCCGGTCAGAAAAGAAGCGTTCTTCGCCCAGTTCGGCCAACAGGACGATCAGCCTAAACATGTAACCTTCTCGAAGAACGCCCTCGATCCAAAAAATCGTGAGTACAAAGACGCTCTGCAGAAAGCCGCCGACAACATAATCCGCCGCACCAATCCCGCGAATTGAACCAACACAAATCCACTCCCAAAACAACGCGCACAACGCAACCGCAAGACCCTTGTCATTCCGACGCGCGAGCGAAGCGAGACAGGAGGAATCCGCTGCCCGCCAGCAGCAACAACAAGGCTGAACTGGGCGCCAAATGTGCGCGCATCGATTAACGGGGAGCATGTTCCCTCAGCTTGTAGACCAGTTCAACGGCCGCGAGGTCGGTGATCTCGCGCAGGCTTGTATGGCTGCCGGCGGGCAGCGCGTCCGCTGCCGCCAGAACTTCATTCATCGCTGGCGAAAGCAGTCCGGCGGCGGGCACGCGCAGCGACGCCTTGAGTAGTTCGATCTCGCGCCGCATCGGCGCGTTGCCATCAAGGTGCTCCTTGAAAAAGCGGTGCACTTCGGGGTCCTTCATGACATCGGCGGAATAATCGTGGATCAAGCTCTGAAAAGGCGCCGACTGCCGCGACACCTCGCATAGCAACGCCATCAATATCTCGCGGTCAGAGGACATGCCTTGATTCTAACGTGGACTCGATGCCGTGTGGAGCGGGCACTCTGCCCGCTGCTTTTGACCTTGATGTCAACTCGATGACGGCACAGGGTACGATTCGTATCAGGGCACGCATTCATGCGTGCCATAAGTGCCGAACAATCAATACGCCTTTAGGCGCTGGCTTTGAGTTCCGACTTGCACCACGGGCTGAAAGGCTCGCTGTTGCATGAGAACCAAGGCATAGCGAACGATGGAGAATGGCACCACTCGACACCAGCCCCGAAGGGGGCGGCATCTGAAAGTCCGGCACGGAAGTGCCGGGAAGCCGAAAGTGTAACGAACCGAGTCCGCTTCAGCGGACGCCACGCGTTTCGTAACAGCCTCAAGCGCCGCCCTTCCGGTCGTGGTCGGAAGTGGCCGAGATCCGAGACCGCTCTCTCGACTCTTGTCATTCCGACGCGCGAGCGAAGCGAGACAGGAGGAATCCGCTGTCTGCCAGCAGCAAACAAAAAGGTTGGCCTGGGGCGCCGGCCCCATGTGCCCGTGAGTGTAGAACCCGAGGGTGCCCAGTCAAAGCTCAGCTACGGCGGGGCTTTTTGGCATAGCAGCCCGTGGAGAAACTACGATTCGTATCAGGGCACGCATTCATGCGTGCCATAAGTGCCGAACAATCAATACGCCTTTAGGCGCTGGTTTTTGAGTTCCGGGGGGCTGGCCCACCTTTGCCGGAGCAATCATAATCGAGGATGCCCCACCTTTGCTTCTTTTGCAAAGGTGGGCCGCGATGCGGCCGGTAGCGAGAGGGTTTTGATCCTGACGGCACAATGCGTCTTTCCCTAAATGGGATTTCAGAACGTCCTTCTCAGCCCACGACGTTCATCCGTCACATCGCCAGCACTCACCTCTGTGCTAGAACCCTCCCATGACGAAGCTCAATCGCTGCTATGGCCAGGGCTACCTGCACTACATCACCACGAGTTGTTACCAGCGGCGCCCTCTGCTCGAAGACGCCGCCAGGCGCGACCTGTTTCTTGAAGTGCTTGAACACGTCCGCCGCCGCTATCATTTCGTTGTGGTGGGCTATGTCGTCATGCTCGAGCATATCCATCTGCTGCTCAGCGAGCCGGAACGGGGCAATCTTTCCACCGTGATACAGGCCGTCAAACAAGGTTTTGCACGGCGCATCTTGGGAAGACTCCGGACCCAGGTGGCCACGCCGCGCAGCCAGTGCGATCGCGAAGAGCACATATGGCAACGCCGGTTCTATGATTTCGTCCTGTGGAGCGCTGAAAAGCGCCAGGAGAAGCTGCACTATATCCATCAGAACCCGGTGCGAAGAGGGTTAGTCGAGCGGCCGGAACAATGGCTATGGAGTAGTGCCCGATACTATCTGCTGGGCGAGCGGGGACCAGTACTAGTGAACGAGCGAGTGGAAGCCAGGATGAGGATACGGGACGTGGGCTGAGGAAGCGCGGCCTTCATGATCCGCTAAGGTCAAAACCTTTCGCCCCCGGCCGCATCGCGGCCCACCTTTGCAAAAGAAGCAAAGGTGGGGCATCCTCGATTATGAATTGCTCCGGCAAAGGTGGGCCAGCCCCCTTATAGTCCTCGCTTTCCAGGCAGGACTGCCGAATTGAGACAAAAAAGCCCGCCCAAGCGAAGCTTGGACGGGCCACCCTCAGGAGTGGAGAAAGAGTTTAGAGTGGGCCAGCCCCCAAAGATTCGCCACCCGCTCCTACAGCGAACTCATATTCGACAAGAACTCCGCGTTCCCCTTGGTCTTGCTGAGCTTATCGATCAGCAACTCCATCGCTTCCACCGGAGACAGCGGGTTCAGCACTTTGCGCAACACCCAGATTCGCGTCAAATCTTCCCGCGGAATCAGTAACTCTTCTTTACGCGTGCCCGAGCGCTGAATGTCGATCGCGGGGAACACGCGCTTATCCACCAGCTTGCGCTCCAGGATAATTTCTGAGTTGCCCGTGCCCTTGAACTCTTCAAAAATCACGTCATCCATGCGCGATCCGGTATCGATCAGCGCCGTCGCGATGATGGTCAGCGACCCGCCTTCTTCGATATTTCGCGCCGATCCAAAGAACCGCTTCGGACGCTGCAACGCATTCGAATCCACGCCGCCCGACAGCACTTTGCCCGAAGGAGGCACAATCGTGTTGTAAGCCCGCGCCAGGCGCGTAATCGAATCCAGCAGAATCACCACATCGCGCTTGTGCTCCACCAGGCGCTTCGCCTTTTCGATCACCATCTCGGCGACCTGCACGTGCCGCGCCGCCGGTTCGTCAAAGGTCGAAGAAATCACTTCGCCCTTCACCGACCGCTGCATGTCCGTAACTTCTTCCGGACGCTCGTCGATCAGCAGCACCATTAGCACCACTTCCGGATGGTTCGTCGTAATCGAGTTGGCCACATTCTGCAGCAGCATGGTCTTGCCGGCCCGCGGCGGAGAAACGATCAACCCGCGCTGTCCCTTGCCCAGCGGCGTCAGCAAATCCATCACCCGCGCGCTCGAGTTCTCGCGCGTGGTCTCGAGCTTGAGGCGCTCCTGCGGATATAGCGGCGTCAAATTGTCGAACAGGATCTTGTTGCGCGCCTCTTCCGGAGATTCGAAGTTCACCGCTTCGATCTTCACCAGCGCAAAATACTTTTCCCCCTCATGCGGAGGCCGCACCTGCCCGCTGATCGTGTCGCCCGTCTTCAAATCGAACTTGCGAATCTGCGACGGCGACACATAAATATCGTCCGGGCCCGGCAGGTAGTTGTAGTCTGGCGACCGCAAAAATCCGTAGCCGTCCGGCAAAATCTCCAGCACGCCCTCGGCGAAAATGTGTCCTTCTTTTTCGCTCTGCGCTTGCAGAATCTTAAATATCAGGTCCTGCTTGCGCAGGCCGCTGGCTCCGGGCAACTCCAAGGTCCTTGCGATCTTGGTCAGCTCGGTAATGTTTTTTTCTTTTAATTCGGCGATGGTCATTGGTTCACCTAAACCCGATCACCTGGACGTATTCGTTTCAGTGTTCTCGGGAGATTTCTAAAGGAGGGTATTTGGCATTCAGGGAAGACAAAACTCCGGGGCAGGCGGACAGGGCTGCTTTATGCAGCCCGCCTTTGTGCCTCGGCAAAATTCTCCGGCTCCGACAGAACATCCTGCCGCTCCGCGCCCGCGATCCGATCCAACACACCATTCATCGTTTCCTGGATTCTGGTGCTGGGCCGGTGGAACTTCCGCGTCGCCTTGGAGGCAAGCTGGCATAACATATAACGATTTCGTAACGTCTGTAAAGCGTCGAACACACGATCAGAGCGCATGTTGTTCTGCTCCTTCCTTTATATAGTAAGGACGTATGCCGTCCTCATTACTGCAAGAATCTGTTCCCAGTGTTTGGACAGAACCCCGCACATTCCCTTTAAACCACTGTTTTTGTTAAGGTTGTAAAGGATTTAGTGCTATTCCCTAACTGAATAGATGCTTAACCGGACTCGGAAGATGCTCGTTTTCCCGGTGTGGGCTCACAGGCCGAGGCAACTCAGAACGGACTTGCTTATCCGGTGTCCGTGGAACAAGTTAATGTACCCAAAAACCAGAATCAGGTCAACATATTTCTTCATCCCGCCCGCATCCCCGTTCCTAACTCGGTACTGCTCTGTGCTTTACAGGTAGCCTCGCCCACCAGTCCGCAGCCTTCTCAGAAGCAGGTATCAGACCGAGGTATCAGACCGAAGGTAAGTGTTTGTTTTGATTCTGCGAAGCGGCGGTTGCGATTCGTATCAGGGCACGGCTTTAGCCGTGCCGACAAGTCCCAGGAAGGAGACGGGCTTTAGCCCCTGCGGCACCCGTCGAGTTGATGTCTCGGTTGCGATTTCGCATCGGAGTGTGGCTCTAGCCAACCCAAGAACCACGAATCACTGCCCACTAACCACTGATCACTTACCCCTAGCCCCTGATCCCTGAATCCATCCACTCCCACCCCTCCCGATACTCCTCCCACTGCGCCTTCGCGCCCTTCCGATCCGGAAAGAGCCTCAAACTCTTCACCCCCAAAATCGCCTCCACCGGCAACAAATACCAAACCTCTTTCCCCTCATCTTCCGCCGAGAGCACCACCCGCGCCGCCAGCACATCAATCTCCTCCGCGGTGTAAGTCTTCTTCCCCTCGCTCCGCGTCGAATAAACCGGCTGCACGTCGTATCCTCCACAATTCAACCGGCCGGTAGCCTTCACCTGCACCCGCAACAGCCGCCCGCTCTTCCGTGCCGTAACGATAAAGTCATACTTCTCGCTGTCTCCCCAGGGCACCGCCAACCCAAACCCCAACGATTGCGCCTTCAATAAAAACGCCGCCTGCGACAACTCCCCCATCCTCTTAGGATTTTTCTTCCGCCTCTCCCGGCAGGATTCCCAATCCTCCGCCACCGCCATAATCCAAGGAATAACGCCCCGCCGCTGATTGTCCTGATTTTGCTTGTGTGGATTCAGATTGTGTGGAGCGGGCACTCCTGCCCGCTGCTTTTGACTTTGGTGTTGTTCTTGTCCCTGCTCTTGTTCTTGCTCCCCCATCTCCCCTCCGTCCCCTCTAGACCATCCAGCAAATTAAATATAAACAACTGTTCCCAATAGCTATAGCCTATCCCGCCCCGCTGCCCAATGCAACACAATAAAAGCACTTATCCACACCCACCAATGTTCATCCGTCACAACAACTCTGTGGAAAACCCGCGACGATTCTGATTGTGTAGATCGGGCGCCCCCCCGCTGCCGTTGACTTTGCTGTGCATGCAAACCGCATCTCGAGAGACGATGCAGAAGGGAATCACCCCACCCCAGCCCCGAACGGGCGGCATATTTTAGGGGGCTGGCCCACCCTTGCCGGAGCAATCACAACCGAGGATGCCCCACCTTTGCTTCTTTTGCAAAGGTGGGCCACGATGCAGCCGGTAGCGAGAGGTTTTGACTTCAGCGTACAGCGAAGGCCGCGCCTCCGATCAGCCCACGTCTCGTAGACTCATCCTTGCTTCCACGCGCTCATTCACCAATACCGGCCCGCGCTCGCCCACCAGATAGTGCCGGGCACTACTCCATCGCCATTGTTCCGGCCGCTCGACCAACCCTCTTCGCACCGGGTCCTGATGAATATAGTGCAGCTTCTCCTGGCGCTTTTGAGCGCTCCACAGGACGAAATCATAAAACCGGCGTTGCCATATGTGCTCTCCGCCATCGCACTGGCAGCGCGGCTCGGTGGACACCTGGGACCGAAGCCTTCCCAATATGCGCCGTGCAAAGCCTTGTTTGACGGCCTGCATCACGGTGGAAGGATCGCCTCGTTCCGGCTCGCTGAGCAGCAGATGGAGATGCTCGGGCATGACGACGTAGCCCACTACAACGAAATGATAGCGGCGGCGGACATTCTCCAGCACTTCAAGAAACGAGTCGCGCCTATCGGCATCGAGCAAAGGGCGCCGCTGGTAACAACTGGTGGTGACGTAGTGCAGGTATCCCTGGCCGTAGCAGCGATTCAGGTTCGCCATGTGGAGGTTCTAGCAGAGAGGTGAGTGCTGGCGATGTGACGTATGAACTTCGTGGGCCGTTCGGACGGTCTAGAATCCCATTTACGGAAGGATGGATTCTGCGTCAGGATCAAAATCCTTTCGCTGCCCGCTGCATCGCGGCCCACCTTTGCAAAAGAAGCAAAGGTGGGGCAGCCTGAGTCATTTATGGCTCCGCCAAAGGTGGGCCAGCCCCCGTCCCATCTTGTTCCTGAACTTTCGTATACTTGCGACGCATGCTTATTAATACCGCGTTTGATTTCAGGACGGAAGTGTCTGGGGAACAGGATCCTGACACTTATAGCCCCACTCTTCGGCGATACCACAAGCTTCTTTGGAGCAAGGCGTTGCCAAATGGTCGCCTCTTCGATCTAAAGGCTCGCGGTACGTATCTACATCACGACTCCGAACTCGGTAAGTTCTCACTGAGCAGCGACACCGTCGTCCCGACGTTCACTAGGCGGAAGCGGCTGAAGCACATCACCGAACTATTCGGGGATGAAGAGAACGAGGCGTTTAGGACGATCATCTACACGATTGGCGGCATGATGGTCTTTCCGAAGAATCGGATTAATGGCAAGCGGACCATCAACGGCGCCCGCGGGCTCAACAGAAAGATCGAGGATCGGTTCGATCTTACGCTCGAGTGTATTCGCCGACACTACCTCTGCCAGCCGAGCCCGCTCCACGAAACCCTTACGCTGTACCACGATTTCTTCGCGTTGTTCGAGGACTTCAAAGGGTACGTCGAATTCTTCTTGCTGCAGGATCTTGTTACTGACAACTGGTCCGCAGTGAAGTTCTTCATGCCATTCGATAACTTCAATCCTCCGGTCATGCCAAGCGACCGCGACATGTACCAAGAGTATCGCCGCCTCAGCATTGAGTTCGTGCGTGCTAGGAACTGCCGGATCGACCGTTACGCAGCCCTATGCCCTCAGGCGAAAGGGGCCGCTGCGGTCGAAGCTTCCAGAGTTCTAACGCTCACCTAGCCGAATCGGGACGAAAGCGCTGGACAAAACCCGGGGACAGACGGGACATTACACCAGTTTAAGCCACTCAACCCGCCCCGTTTGACGCCCGAGTCGTAAAACCGGGGACAGACGGGACGTTACACCAGTTTCTGCCGCTGCCCAGTTTCTTCCTCCCGATCCGGGAATCGCGCAACGAAGTTCCAGTGCTCCGCGAGTCCTCCGCCTCCCTTTTTCTGTTGGCTTGGACGCATGGCCCGTTTGCCTCGCGTCGTCGCGGTCGATGTCCCGCATCATGTTACGCAGCGGGGAAATGCGCGACAAGTTATTTTCTACAGCGACGCCGATCGTCTCACTTACCTGCAGTTACTGCGGGAGTGCTCGCAACTCTACGGATTGTCGTTGTTAGGCTACTGCCTGATGTCGAATCATGTGCATCTGATTGCGGTGCCGCACAGCGCCGAGGCTCTGGCGCAGTCCCTGAAGCAGGCCCATGGACGCTATGCCGCGTACTGGAATGCGCGGCAGTCGTCGACGGGCCATGTGTGGCAGGGGCGGTTCTATTCGTGTTCCCTGGACGAGTCGCACCTGTGGACTGCGCTGCGTTATGCGGAGGCGAATCCGGTACGGGCGGGGATGGTGGAAGCGGCCGAGCACTGGCGATGGTCGAGCGCGGCGGCGCATTGTGGCCTGGCAAGCCCAGACCCCATGCTGGAGATGGAGCGCTGGCGCAGACGATGGACAGCAGTGGAGTGGCCGGAGTTTCTGGCGGAAGCGGATTCGGCCGCCGAGGTGAGCGCGTTGCGGCACTCCACGCACACCGGACGACCACTGGGGACTGCGGAATTTATTGCTGCGCTTGAGCAACGGCTGTCGCGCCCACTCATCCCGCGAAAAGGAGGCCGCCCCAAGAAGCCGGCCGCGGACATACGCCAACTCGATCTAGTCTCCGTTGCGTGACGCCCAGAAAAAACCGGTATAACGTCCCGTCTGTCCCCGGGTTTGTCCCACCTGACCCACTACTTCTTGGGCGACTTCAGAGAAGCCAATATGGTGATGAACGCAGTCTTTCCGGGATAGTTTCGGTGGAAGCCGCGGCCCTCCGCACGTATCTACGAAGATTTACGTTGACATCTACGTAGCTCTCCGTATACCTTCTCTGTCTATGAGGAGACCACCGCAAACACACGCTAAACCGACTGAATTCGAACTCGAATTGTTACAACTTCTTTGGAAACGCAGAAGTGCTACAGTTCGTGACCTTCATCAAGACCTCAGTGAGATCCGTGAGATCGGGTACACGACTATCTTGAAAACGTTGCAGATCATGACGGACAAGGAATTGGTGAAACGAGAAGAGGCCCAGAAAGCGCACATCTACCGGGCGGTCCGTAGTGAGGACCAGACTCGGAAGCACTTTGTATCAGACCTGAGCAAACGCCTGTTTTCGGGCTCTGCAGCTCAGTTAGCGCTTCACGCGTTATCCTCATCGCCGATAAGCGCTGAAGAAGTGCGATTGATTCGGGATCTCATCCAGCAGAAGGAAAACGAACGATGACACATGCATCCCAAGTGATTGAGCTCACGATATTGAACTTCCTGTGGCAAGCATGCGGAATCGCCTTCCTCCTCAAACTGATAGATGCTTTGGGACACTCACTTCCGGCCCAAGTTCGCTATCGAATCGCGTTGGGGGCACTGCTTGCGATGCTGGCTTCCGGCCTGGGAAGCGCGGTTTACGAATCGCTTCGGATTGGGCAGCCCGACGAGTACAGGAGCGCAGGCGTTCGCTACGCGCCAGGAATGATCGCGTTCGCAACTGAACGCTTCGGTTGGGTGCATCAAAGCTTGGGCATTCCAGCACACTTTGTCGTTCTTGGTATAGCCTCGCTTTGGTCTTTGGGCGTGCTGATCATGTCGGTTCGGCTGTGCGGCGGATTCTGGTTTTTAGCGCGCCTCCGGCGTGCTGTGTGTTTTCCGGTTCCGGAGACGATTCTCCAAAAGCTCGATACGATAAAAGCGAAACTGGCGATCAACGCGCGCGTTGGTGTGCGTATTCAAGAGTCGATACAGAGTCCTTTCGTTGTGGGAGTTCTTCGGCCCGTCATCTACTTGCCTCTCTCATTTCTGAGCGGATTGACTTCGGACCAAATCGAATTACTACTTGCGCACGAGCTCGCTCACGTCGCGCGGGCAGACTACCTCTGGAATTTGATCCAAAGTGTCACGGAGACAATCTTCTTTTTCCATCCAGCCGTCTGGTGGATCGGGGGAGTTCTGCGAGAGCTCCGCGAACATAGTTGTGACGATTGTGTGCTCGATTCCTTCGACTATCCGACCGCCTATGCAGCAGCCCTCCTCGCACTGGCTGAGTCCAGAACCGAGCAACGCAGTATTGCACTGAGCTTCGGCGGCGAAGGGCGGGCAAGGCACTTGGTCACACGTGTGGAGCGTATCCTACGTCATCCCCGGAATCGAACGGAACGCCTTGAGCCGGTAGCTCTGGCGCGCTTCAGCATTGCAGCATTCGTTGCCGTGTTGCTTTTGTTTTGCGCGATGATCGGCGTGGCCGCTCGGCCGAGCCAAGGCTCTGCGGCATTCACTACTACCGAGACCGCGTCGCAATCTACAGCAAAAGACCCTCCTGACACCTCGTTGCGAAGTAGGTCAGCACTGACACACCGCCAGAGGACAGGTGTGCTCGGAACAGCGGCAACGGGGGAAAAAGATGAACCAAGGCTTCCGTCAGTTGCTTTGCCGAAAAGTCCCAGCGGGTTGAATGCAACGACTCGCATTCTCACAAGAAGAGAAGTCGATGAGCTTGACCAGACGGAGAGTGCTGGATTCGTAGGCACGGTGAGCATTGTCCCTGTCGTTATGCAAGTCAGCACAGCTCCGAACGTCTCCCAAGTTGACACACTTCCCGATGTCTCCGTGGTAACCGATGTCGGATCGGAGAACTCTTCGATCAGTTCTCCTGGGAGGACCGACAAATGGTGAAGCGAACGAGATTCGCAACTTGCGTCGCTATACCTCTGGCTTTGGGCGTGCTGGTCGCGCAGGCGCAAACCGAAGCCGCTGGCCCGCCACCCACGATCGTTGTTCCATCGGCGATATCTTCCCTGGACACGCGGATCATGGATGCGACCGCGGACCCGTGCACAGATTTCGCGCAATACGCGTGCGGCAACTTTGCAACCTTGTATCCGATTCCCTCGGACCGCTCCGTCTACGGAACCGGCCAAGTCATGTATGCCCGGGGCCAATTCGCCATACAGAGGCTTCTCGAAGATGCTGGGAAGAGACCCGACCGACTCTCTTCAAACGAGCGAAAAGCCGGACAGTTCTACGAAGCGTGCGTTGACACACATCAAATCGACGCAGTAGGTATTTCTGCCCTAGCACCGGAGCTCCGCAGGATCGCTGCGCTTGACAATAAGGCAGGCTTGACCGACGTGTTGGCTCATCTGCAGCTTATAGGCGTTCCGGCCTTCTTTAGCTTTGGAGAACAACAAGCCTTCACAAATTCACAACAGCAGATCGCTTATCTCGACCAGGGAGGCATCGGACTGCCGGAGCGTGACTACTATATCCAAACGAATCCCGAGGCGGATCAGACCAGACAGCTTTACGTGCAGCATGTAGCAAGAATCTTAGAGCTGCTCGGTGAGCCAGCAACAGCGGCGAAAGATGACGCCGGTCAGATCCTGAAACTGGAAACTTCGTTGGCGACGGCATCCTTGGATCCAACTGCTCACCGAGACCCAAAAAACTTGAACCACATCACGCAGGTCTCAGCATTGGAATCGGTTCTTCCCGAGATCGTTTGGAGCCGCTTCTTCGCCCTGACAGGAACTCCTTCGCTTGCGTCTATCAATGTGGAACATCCGCCCTTTTTTCAGAAGCTGGGTCAGCTCTTGCAGACAACAGATCTAGGCACGATCAAGGCCTACCTTCGGTGGCAACTGGTGTACAACACACCGGCATATGCCCTACCTACGGCTCTGGATGAGGCACACTTTGCTTTCTTCAGTCGAACGCTTCGTGGCCGAACAACACAACAGCCGCGGCGAGAACGTTGTGCCGATGCTGTCGATGCCGAACTCGGCGACGCCCTGGGGCAGCTTTATGTGTCTCAGGAGTTTTCACCCAAGGCAAGATCTGCTGCATTAGAAATGTCCGTCAATATAGAGCGGGCAATGGACCGCGAAATCGACACCCTGGATTGGATGAGTCCCGCGACAAAGGCGCGTGCCAAAGAGAAGCTGAAGTTGATTGCCAATAATGTTGGGTATCCGGCCCATTGGCGTGACTATTCGAAGCTCGTAATCAGGCAGGGCGATCTAATCGGCGATACATGGCGTGCAAATGAATTTGAAAATCGTTGACAGTTAGCAAAGATTGGGAAGCCGTTGAATCGCGATGAATGGACCATGACCCCTCCAACGCTTGATGCTTATTACGAACCGGGCATGAACGCCATAAACCTTCCAGCAGGCTACCTGCAGAAACCACTCTACGATCCTAGGGCGACAGACGCTGAGAACTATGGCCACATCGGAGCGACCATCGGACACGAAATCACTCACGGCTTTGATGATGTGGGGCGCAAGTTCGATGGCGCCGGAAATCTGGTTGACTGGTGGACCAGCAAAGACGCAGAGCACTTCAAAACAATGACCAGTTGCGAAGTAGATGAATATGATCGCTTTGTGGTCGCTGATGCTGTCACTGTCAACGGAGAGCTGACTCTCGGCGAGAACACAGCCGATAATGGTGGATTGCGGATAGCCTATCTGGCGTTGATGCATGATCTCCTCGAGAAACACGTTGACCCTAATCTGAAACAGGATGGCTTCACCCCAGAGCAACAGTTTTTTATTGCCTACGGGCAAAACTGGTGTGGAACTACTTTGCCTCAGCAGCTCAAGCTGCAGGTCAGGACCGACGAGCACGCGCCGCGGATTTTTCGAATCAATGGCGTTGTGCAAAACATACCCGAGTTCGGCCGAGCATTCGGTTGCAAAATCGGTCAACCAATGATGCCGCCGAACGCATGCAGAATTTGGTGAGGCAGCGATGCTATCTGTGAATGCTTCCTTGCTATTTGAAAGTCTTTAACAAAGCCTTGCGGGGTCCAGCGGGACTGGAAGGAGAACATACACACGAAAATTGCCGGCAAAAAACCTGGGGACAAAAACCCGGGGAAAACCTGGGGACAGACGGGACGTACCCCGGTTATTTCCTCCCAATCCGGGAAGCACAAAAATCACAAACCAGTCCTCAGCCGTCCGCCACTACGACACGAGGCAGTCGAGCCATAGATAAAAGGTAGCAGAGCAGATCCGGGCGGCGATGGCGAAGAGGGAAGAGAACGAAAAAACCGACGAACAAACTGAACAAAAAGACTAGCTGCAACCTATCTCCCGCTGACTTAGAATCAATCCGGGTGCTCTGAGTGGGTGCCTGCGGTGTGGCTCTTTGAAAACAGGTTGCCGCTGGTGAAACGCGCGGCTAAGCGAAAACTCGCGTCAGGGGTTCCGACTTCTTGGGAACGCATTGCATCGGGGCGGATCCTACTCGTGGGATGGAGGAAATCAAGCTGCGACTCACGAAACAACCGGGCAGGCGCAAAATCCAGGAAGCTGCACAAACGCAACGTGTGGCGATTCTGCGCCGGACGGCGTAGGAGATCCGAGTTTCATAGCTACGTTGCTTAATCCCCTGACGAGGCTAGTCATAGCCGTCGACAAGTGGGGTATAAACGGAGTCATCGAGGGTAGGCTGCAAAAGGCAGCAAAGACAATGGGAATTTCCCTTTCGAAAGAGGCAGCCCAGGCGCTCCGCAAGGAAATGACGGACCAAGAATTTGAGAATCTGAAGCAACTGGGCGACAACAAGAAGGACAACCTGAAGAAGCTCGACATTCTCAGCGACATTTCCAACCGCATAAAAGATCCGGCCGTCAAGAAGGAGCTAGGCGACATTAGCAACCACAAACAAGAAATTGTTGACAGGATTAACAAAGGCGACCAACAGTAGTGCAACTGTGGGAATTCGTTTTGGAGAGCGCAATGAAGAAGGTTATAGGAATCGTAATCGCCAACGCAGTGATGGGTTTGTGCCAGTCATCTCCCGAGAACGCAACGACAGCATCTTGCCAACCCAAGAATCTACCGAGGTTGGTAGAGAACCTTCACCGAGAGGATCCAGCGGAACGGCTGCGCACAGCAAGAGAGATAGGCGATCTGGGCTGTGCCGCATCCGACGCCGTAGCTGAACTACTTTCAGCTATAGACTACCCCGACAACCGTTCATTTCGCCCCGAGATTGTTGCAGCTATTGGGAAGATAGGCCCAAGAGCGCTTATCGCCCTTCCAAAACTCAGAAGCCTCCTACGCGACCCCGAGCAAATGGTCAGGCTCGAAGCGGCTACAGCGCTTCTCAAGGTTGAGGGGCACTCTGAGGATGCCGAAAAAGCCTTGAGTGCGCTGTTATTGGAAGGCACCGCAGCGACTAGAGAGTTGGCGATTTCAGAGATTGTTGACATCGGCCCTGATCTCAAAGGGCTTATTCCCACACTTGTCAGACTGTTAGGTGATCCGGACGAAGATATTCGCCGTGGGGCCATTATGGCGCTGGGGCGCATGGGCCCTGGGGCCCATGACGCGACCCAAGCCTTACTATCCATGCCGGCCAACACGCGACCAGAGATCAGAGAACTGGCTAGCCTTAGTTCGGCGGCCGTCAACTCCGACGTGCAGAGGCTGATCAATGCACTGGACGATAAGAACCAATCGGTTCGGGTGTTTGCAGCAATCTGCATTGGCGACTTGGGTCCTGCGGCAAACGCATATCTGCCCAACCTTCAACGATGTCTGCACAGCTGCAGCGATCGGGACGACGCTAAGCAGGAAATTCGACGCGCCATAAATAAGGTGGAGGGTATCGGCGAACCCTGTTGCTCTGATACTCGTTAATGCTTGGCGCAAAATAAGCCGCAATAAACCAAAAACCTGGGGACAGACGGGACGTACCCCGGTTATTTCCTCCCAATCCGGGAAGCACAAAAATCAAAAACCAGTCCTCAGCCGTCCGCCACCGGATCTGCTCCGCTACCTTTTATCTATGGCTCGACTGCCTCGTGTCGTAGTCGCCGACGTTGCTCATCATGTTACGCAGCGGGGAAACGCGCGGCAAGTTATCTTCTCCAGCGATGCCGATCGCGTCACTTACCTTGAGTTGCTGCAGGACTATTCCCAACTTTACGGTCTCTCCCTGCTGGGGTACTGCCTGATGTCGAATCGTGCACGTGATCGCTATACCAAAGGCCCCCGAGGCGCTGTCGCAATCTCTGAAACAGGCGCATGGACGCTATGCCGCGTACTGGAATGCTCAGCAGTCGTCGACCGGCCACGTATGGCAGGGACGATTCTATTCCTGCCCCCTGGACGAGTCCCATCTGTGGAAAGCGCTGCGTTATGTCGAGTTGAATCCGGTGCGCGCGGGGATGGTGGCGAGGGCGGAAATGTGGAGATGGTCGAGCGCGGCGGCGCACTGCGGCGGGTCGGACTTGGGCCCGATGCTCGAAATGGAGCGCTGGAGCAAGCGCTGGACGGCAGCGGAGTGGCAGGAATTTATCGGCGATGCGGAATCGGTCGCCGATGTCTGTGCGCTCCGCCACTCTACGCACACGGGGCGTCCGTTGGGGAGCCAGCATTTCGTGGAGGCTCTTGAGGAGTTGACGTCGCGTCCGTTGGCTCCAAGGAAGGGAGGGCGGCCCAAGAAACCCTCCGCCGATCGCAGGCCAGCCAGCCTTATCTCTGTTGCTTAGCTTCAGAGCATTGCAAATAACCGGGGTACGTCCCGTCTGTCCCCGGGTTTGTCCCTGCATCGCTGGCCGACCCTCCCCGCAGGATCACCTCGCGGCACCACTCCCCGAGCGTCCGACCGCTCGCCTGCGCCGCCGTTTCCAGCTGCGCGTACTCTTCCTCGCTGACTTTGAAACCGATGGATTTCGTGCGCAGCGGCGGCTTCACCATGTCCCGGCTTCCTCTCTCGCCATCTCAGCCGAGACTAGCAGCCGCGCTTAAGAATCAACAAGTTCGCCTGCGCTAACTTCCGGTTGCTCTACAGCACCCTGATCGGCGGGATTTTTTCCTTAGCTGCTCTGCTTTCAACAGGTTCGCGCACGGTAACCGAAAGTTACCGTGCAGCACCCTTTCAGGGGTGGAGTGTCATCCCTCCACCCGATGCCGAAGGCAGCGCGCTTTTGACTAAAACCGTCACCGCCCAGCAACCCGCCTCCGGGAGCGCCAGAACCTCACCCCTCACCGTGCCCGAATCGCCACACTGCACAGGTCCAGGATCGGCGGCAGAATCGGGACCGGAAAGCGCCGCTAATCGGACCCCGGATCACGGCCACGGATCGGCACCCGCAGACGGCAAGGCCGCGCCACACATCGGCGCGGCCAGAACCAAACCCACAGCTAAAGAAAAACTCTCAGAACAGCCCAGCAATCAGAGCACCTGCCTGACCCTCACCCGCTCCCGGATCGCTCGCCCTGGCCGCCCAGAAACGCCAACGGCAGGTACTCTGCTCGGCGGTCGGATCAGCGAGTTGAGCACAGCCGGTTCACTACTTTTCACCCTTCTTCGGTTGAGGGTCTGTGTACGCCTCGCAAACCAGGGAAGGATCGGCAGCGGATAGGTCTTTTACGGAAAGAGCAAACCTAGGCTGCTTCTCGATCTCCTTGATAGCCGATGCAAGGTGCTCCTGCGTCCACGTACCGCCAAGCGGAGGATTTACAAACGAAACGCCGCTCGGCTCATCCTTGGACAGAACAAAGCTGGCGTTGTTCTGGATATTGAACGCCTGATGGCCGTCGTGTTCTGTTAAGAAGATCGCAAAAACCAACCCATTCGAGCGAGCGGGAGCCGCATACTTAACCAGGTAAATGACCCTGTCACCCGGATAGGATTTCTCGTCGAGAGAGTACCCAAAGGTCAGCTTTGTTGCTTCCGAAGATGACAGGAACTTTTTCGCCTCAAGGCACTGAGCGGCACGAAGCAAAAGTTGTGGCGTTTGCTCCTGCGAGTAGACGGTTGCGCCCAACCAAAACAGTAGCGATATCGATAGCGTGATTTTCTTCATAGCATCCTCCCACCTTGCGAGCTACTGCCCTGGGTCATTGTAGATAACAATCCAAGTCGGTCGCCGACTGACGCTGTCTCTGAAGGGACCGAATTTTTCGTATACCGTCTCACGGCCCGCCGCACCCTTAAGATGGTTCATCGCACTCCGCGACTGGATATGAGGATTATGCGTGGTTCCAAACTGGGTTCGACCCTCGACCGGATCGGCCCCACCATTCGCCCTGTTGGTAGCGGCGTCCCTCATAATCTGTTGATCCTGGGTTGAGGCGGTTCCTGTGGCCGGTGCCACTTTTGCGGGATTATCTAGATTTGCGTTGTTGATGAGGGTATTCGCCAGCGCATCTTTGGCGTCTCCCAGCACGTCTGGATTGCCTTTCTTAGGAGTACTCAGGCTGCCAACCTCATTGGTCATAGTCTTTTCGAGAGCACCAACTGTAGTGTTCCCCTCTCTCGTATTGTCGTTGGCCTGATTTTGCGCCTGCCCGGTTGTTTCGTGAGTCGCAGCTTGATTTCCTCCATCCCACGAGTAGGATCCACCATCGGATCCCGCCGTCCCGTCATGCGACTCCCTCAGACGACGAAAGAATATGTCCATCCCGGTCAATCCGATCTAGTGGCCTATTCTCAACATAAGCGTAAAGATTCAGGCTCTGCGGATTGCCGAATTTCGCATAGGGCACCGTTGTCGGCTTGGCCGCCCAGTCCGGCGTCATGAACCGGCCCAAGCTCGAAGCATAGTACCGCGCCCCGAAGTAGTCGAGTCCCGATTCGGTAGTCGCGTTCTTTGCCGGTGAATTTGTAATTCTGCGACACGCCGCTGCCGCTGCAGTAGTCATTCTGCTGGCCGCCGTAGGGGTAGTAGTCGATGTCCTGTTCGCAGGCCGTCCCAGTCGCGTTTTCGACTACGCCGTGCGAGCCCAGGTGATCGGAGAAGTAGTAATGCACGGCGACCGTTGCTCCGAGCGAATTCACGTCCCGCCGCGCGATCCTCTGGCCGTTGAAAAAGAGATACTCTTCCTGCTCGTTGCCTGCGAGGTCGGTTTCGGCCAGCGTCTCGCTGCCCGTGCCGCGCCAGTAGAGTGTTCCGGTCGCGCCGCTCGAACACGTGCCTGGCGTTGTGCCTTCCGTGCACTTCTCCACACGCTCGCCCTCGCCGTCATAAATGTACGAGGTCCCGGCAGTGGCGATCAGGCGGTTCTCCGCGTCATAAACATAGGTGGCGGAGCCGTTGCTGATCGTGTTGCCCGCAGCGTCGTAGCCGAAACCGGACAGCCGATTATTGATGCCCACCGACGTGTTCAAACCCTCATGGCTGGTCTTGCCCGAAATCCCGGACTCGTTGGTCAGGTTGCTCCAGGCGTCAATGG
Organism: uncultured Acidobacteriaceae bacterium; assembly: GCA_963715875.1. Classification (GTDB taxonomy): domain Bacteria; phylum Acidobacteriota; class Terriglobia; order Terriglobales; family Acidobacteriaceae; genus Sulfotelmatobacter. The sequence continues at coordinate 2,119,819 of OY970281.1, forward strand.
TAAAGGTTTCGCCCCACTGCGTGCCACTGGATTCCGCGCTGGCAATGCGGTTCAGCGTGTCGTAGGTGAAGCTCTGCGTGCGCGTGTTGTCGCGGTTGTTCACGACCGTGTAGACGTTTCCATTATCGCCCAAGCTGCTCTTCGAGAACGAACATGGCGCCGGTGACGTGATCGCCACTCCCAGGTGAAAATCAAAACACTCGCTCAGCACAGTTCCGGTGGGGCTCGTGGCCGACATCAAAATCGGCTGCAAACGGTCGCTATAGGAATTGGCAATCGTGAATCCGGCAAAGCCTGTGGCTGAGCCGAGCGTGACCCCGGTCATTTCGCCTGGTGGAGCATACGGTGGCGACTCAGTGCAAAATTGATGTCAGTCGGGAGAGTACAAAGGTCAAACTGCAGTCGCTCAGTCCGGCTGCCACTGTAGGCGTAGTTCAGCTGTTTTCTATGGGTGGCGTCGAGCAGCGTCGCCAGTCGTAGCCGTCCAACGTTGAAGGTCATAATGTTACCGCAGTCGGCGGAAGACGCGAGCCAAGTGATGCGGTAATCCAGCGATCACTCGTTCGCGTCATCTTATCTTGAGTGGCTGCAGGAAGTATCCTCCCGACTTTATCGGTCTCATCCGTGCTGCGGGTACTGCCTGATGTCGAATACGTGCACGTGATCGCTATACCAAAGGCCCCCGAGGTGCTGTAAACCCCAAAAACCCGGGGACAGACGGGACGTTACACCAGTTTAAGCCACTCAGCCCGCCCCGTTCGACGCCCGATCCGTCCCATCCACCCTAACCGCGAATCCCTGCCCCCGCCATCCTACGGCCTAACCCCCAACTGCCAAAACAAGAACGCATAAGCATCCGTCTCCTCCTCCACCATCTTCGCCACCGGAGTGCCCGCTCCGTGCCCCGCCTTCGCCTCAACCCTCAACAATATGGGACGCGTTCGACTCCCCCCATTCGCCGCCTCTCTTTGCATCAACGCCGTCATTTTCCGCGCGTGCATCGGATCAACCCGCGAATCCGAATCCGCCGTCATAAACAACGCCGCCGGATACTCCACCCCCGCCTTCACATGGTGATAAGGAGAATACGCATAGAGCCATTTGAACTGCTCCGCATTCTCCGCGCTGCCATACTCCGGAATCCAGAGCCGGGCAATCTGAAACTCCTGATAGCGCAGCATGTCGAGCAGCGGCACCTCGCACACCACCGCCCGAAACAGCTCTGGACGCTCGGTCATCACCGCTCCCACCAGCAACCCGCCATTCGACCCGCCTTTCATGGCCAGATGCTCTTTGTCCGTATATTTTTCGGAGATCAAATATTCCGCCGCCGCAATCATGTCGTCGAAAACGTTCTGCTTCTTGTCGAGCATTCCCGCCCGGTGCCACTCTTCGCCAAACTCCCCTCCGCCCCGCAGGTTCGCCACCGCATAAACTCCGCCATGCTCCAGCCACAAAAAAGCGGCGGCATCGAACTTCGGCGTCATGCTGACGTCGAACCCGCCATACCCCGTCAGCAGCGCGGGATTGTGCCCGTCTTTTTTCAGTCCTTTCTTATGCACCACAAACACCGGCACCCGCGTGCCGTCCTTCGACTTGAACCATTCCTGCTCAACTTCATACGCTGCTGGATCGATCGAAGGCGCATCCACCTTCGCCCACAGCGATGTGGCGCCCGTCTTCAGGTCGTAACGATAAACCGCCGGAGGGGAGGTGAACGACTCGAATCCATAAAACACTTCGTCGCGATTCCACTTGCCGCTCGGATTCCGCACGCTTCCAATCGCCGGCAACGCCAGCTCCTTCACCCGCGTGCCGTCAATCTCGAAGACTTTCAGTTCCGAAGAAGCATTCTGTTCATACTGCGCAAAAATCTTTCCACCCCACACGCCGATGTCGCGCAACACCGAACCGGTCTGCGGGATGATTTCTTTCCAGTCGTCGCGTTCGTAATCGCCCGCCTCCGCCATAAACACGCGGGATCGCGGAGCATCTTCGTTGGTCAGGATGTAAAGCCGTCCGTTGTACACCCACGCGCTGTAGAGAAAATTCTTGCCGGTGGTGATGCGCGTCGGTGGCGTCCCCTTCTTCAGATCCATCAGGAACAACTCAGACTTCGTCCATCCCTGCGCCACCGTGATCAGCAGCAGGCGGCCATCGTTGTCGAGACTCACTTCGGGCCAGTCCTCCGGATCGCGCCCCTGGCCAAAAATCAGCGGATCTTTCTCCGGATCGGTCCCGACCTCGTGATAAAACACATGCCGGTTGTAGCGTTCCTGCCCCTCCGGCACGTCGCCCTTTTTCGGATATCGCGTGTAATAAAACCCCGCGCCATCGAGCTCCCAGGCAATGCTCGCGGCCCGAGTGCGTTCAATCGTATCCGGCAATAATTTTCCGGTCCTCGCTTCAATGATGTGCAGCGTGCTCATCTCCGAGCCGCTCTGCGACGTTCCGTAAGCGACATACCTGCCATTTTCTGAAGGATGCATCCAGTCCAGCGCAACCGTCCCATCGGCGGAGAGCTCATTCACGTCCACCAGCACTCGATCTTTGCCATCCACCCCCTCGCGCACATAAAGCACCGGCTGGTTCTCGCTCCCTTGCCGGCGCGTATAGAAATAATATTTCCCCGCCATCCGCGGTGTGCTGAGGGAACCAATACTCAACAACTCGCTCAGCCGTTTATGAATTGCCTCCCGCCCCGGCAGCGGATCCAGCACCCCCCGCGTGTACGCGGTCTCTTCCGCAACCCATTTCGTCGTCTCGGCGCTGTTGGAATCCTCCAGCCACCGGTACCGGTCGACCACTTTCGTCCCATGGAAATTCTCCTCCAGAGGCCGCTCCTCCGCCTTAGGAGGCCCCAAATCCTGCCCCGGCGCACCCCCAGCACGCTGAGCCACCAAAGGCAACCCCGCCAGGACCGCAGCGAGGGCAACCCAAATCCGAGTCCTCATAAAATCCCCACCCTTCAGTAATTTCAGATCGCCCCCCAGGAATGTTATGATAATGAAACAAACAAGCCCGCGCGCTCCGCGCGCGTGCTTCACAACACTCCTCAGTAGCTCAATGGCAGAGCATTCGGCTGTTAACCGAAGGGTTGTAGGTTCGAATCCTACCTGAGGAGCCATTCTTTTTGTGCCCGTGAACACGGGCGATTTCCATTTCCGCAAGAAGTTTGCCCGAGTTTTGTACCAGGTCAACGCCGCCACGAATCGATAGGATTTCTCTCTTCTTTGCTCTATTAAGCCTCAGACGCCCAGATCATCACCTCAGAACTGGACGGGGCCGACGGCACCGAACCACCTTCGGACCTTGGTCGGGTCGTTCTCATCCATGTAGAAGAAATGCGTCATGACCGGCTTCACTACTGGTTTGGTTTTATCATTCGGTGTCATCGTAACCGTACCGCGGAATACCTTCAGCGAACCGCCGTCCCAGTATTCGACAACCTCGTGCAGGGCGGTAAAGCCGGTATCGATGAAGGCACGAAGATTCTTACGAATCTGCTCGCGTCCATGCCAATCCGCGATGCCGAGGTTGCAAATCGCGTCCTCGGTAAAGCAGTCGAATCCTTTGCCGAACGTTTTGTCATCAATTTCCTTCCAAAAAGCCAGCAGCCAGGCGGGCGGCGCCGTCTTTCTCACGGTTCGGGTTGTTACTTCCTTTTCTTCGTGTATTAGAGTCGTCATTTTGTTTCTCCTTTTCAGTCATTATTGCCAACCGCCACCAAGAGCCTGATAGAGCTGGACGAGAGCGACGAGTTCGTTGCCTCGCGCCTGCGCCAGTCCCAGCTCGGCCGTAAGCGAGTTGGTGTCGTTGGTTAACACTTCCAGGTAATCGGTAGTCCCAGCTTTGAAGCGAACCTCTGACAGTCGCGCCGCATCCTGCGCGGATTCTAACAAGTGCTGTTGCTGAGTTGTGAACTCTTGATCCTTGCGATAAGCGACGAGCGCATTCGAGACATCGCGGAAAGCACCCTGGATCGTCTGTTGATAGGTCAAGACCATCTGATCGCGCTGCGCTACAGTAAGGCGAACATTCGACTTGAGTCTTCCTCCCTCAAAAATGGGCTGTGTCAAAGAGGCCGCCAGGTTCCAGACACCGGCCGGGCTGGTGAATAAATCGGTGAGAGCTGGACTCTCGTAGCCGGCAGATCCGGTAAGCGAAATTTGCGGAAAGTATGCGGCTCGAGCTACACCGATCTGCGCGTTGGCGGCAATTAAGTTTGCTTCCGCTTGGCGAATGTCCGGCCTGCGCTCCAGTAATGAAGAGGGGACGCCAACCGGTACCTCGGGAGCATGTGGCTGTTCGGTCAATTTCAGTCCTCGAGGAACGTCGCCGGGGTTGTTGCCGAGAAGTATGCTGATGGCATTTTCCTGCTGAGCGATCTGGCGCTCAAAGTCGGGGATTTCAGTTGCGGCGATGTATACGAGTTGCTCGGATTGGCGCACATCTAACATCGAGTTGATGCCGTGCTGCTCTAGAGTTTGGGTCAGATGGAGAGAGTCGTTGCGTGAACTCAACGTGCGCTTGGAGATCTCCAGTTCGAGATCCAGCTGGCGAAGTTGAAAATATGAGGTTGCCAGGTTGGCGACGAGAGTCGCCATCACTTCCTTTTGCGCCCACTGGTTGGCCAGCAGATTGGCTCGCGCCGCTTCGGTTGCGCGGCGATATTTTCCCCAGAAGTCCAGATTCCAGGCTGCGGACCCGGCAACTTCTCCCTGCGTGATCTCGTACGCAGGAATAGGCCCTAGTACCGGATTCTGCAGGCTTGTGACATTACCGCCTGCGCTCAGGGACGGAAGCTGATCAGCGCGCGTGATTCCGAGTTGCGCCTGCGCCTGGAGAACTCGCGTCGCGGCGATGCGAACATCGTAGTTGTTCTTGAGCGCGGTACGAATCAGCGCCTGAAGTTCGGGATCCTGAAACACATCCCACCATTTTTCGTCGCCCAAGGATTGTGCCGACGAAGAATGTGCCGACGATCCCGCAGGCGGCTGTTGTGCCTTCGCCTCGTTAGGCTGAGCGTTCGGAACGCCGGACGAATCAGCCGTCGGGTTTCGATACGTGACCGGAACATCGACGGTCGGCCGTTTGTAGTTTGGACCGACTGCGCAACCGATCATCCCCGTCATAACGAGCAGAATGCCCAGAGAAAACCAAGTACTCTTAAGAAGATTCATGTGATTAATCTCCACTTCCTTCCTGCGACGCGAATGCAGGAATCGCCGACTGGCCGGCCTTACGCGTAGAGCGCAGGAAGGGTATGCGATCCAGTACCTTTTCCTGGAACTCTTCGAGGTACAGATAAATGGCCGGAGTTACGAATAAAGTGATGAACTGCGAAACAATCAAACCCCCGACCACCACAAGACCCAGTGGCCGGCGTGACGATCCGTCGGCACCGTAACCGAGCGCGATGGGAAGCGCGCCCAGCAAAGCTGCCGCCGTCGTCATCATGATCGGCCGGAAGCGTTCCATGCTGGCGTCGTGAATCGCCTGGTCGTCGGCAATTCCTTGCCGAACCCGTTGATCCGCGAAGTTGACGATCATGATGCCGTTTTTCTTGACGATGCCCATCAGCATGAACATGCCAATGTAGGCGTAGAGGGAAGCTTCCGCGCCAAATAGCCACAGGGTCAGCAATCCGCCGAGCAGCGCTACAGGCAAGGATGAAAGCACCGTGATTGGGTGCAGATAGCTTTCATAAAGAATCGCCAGAATCACGTACATGACGAACACAGCAATGACCATGAGGATCGCCAGATCGGAAACCGTGTTCTGAAAAACCAGGGCCTCACCTTGCAGCGATCCTTGAATGCCCGGCGGAAGAAGTTGCTTCGCGGTTTGCTGCACGAATTGAGTCGCCGGTCCGATAGCGTATCCGGGTTTCAGATTGAAGAACATGGTGACGCTGGTCATTTGATTGATGTGGTTGACCGCTTGCGGCCCAATGACGAGGCGCGAACTGGTGACCGCATTGAGCGGAACCATGCGCTGACCGTCGTCACTCTTGATGTAGAGCTTGCTCAAGTCCTCCGGAGCGGAGCGTTCATCGTCGGCGACTTCCAGAATTACCTGGTATTGATCCGTCGCCTTCTTGATCAGGTAGCTATAGTTCTCCGAGTAGGCGTCGTGCAGAAGGGTCAGAATGCGAGTCTCCGACACTCCATAAAGTTTTGCCTGATCGCGCAGAATGTCAACCTGCAAGTTCGGTGTGTGGTTGTAGAGATCGGAATTCACGAAAAGGAATCCGGGATACTCGTGCATCTTCGCCATCATCTTTCCGGCCGTTCCGTACACCTCGTTAGCATCGATGCCGGAAAGAGCGAAGGCAAATTGGCCCTGGGCGTTGGCCGTCGCGCCAGTGCTGATTTCGAGCGCCGGATTCGGCTGCAGGAAGGCCACCACGCCCGGAATGGTGCCGCCGATTCCCCCCATCAACTGGCCAGCTACTTGGGCAATCGGAGCCCGTTCCTTGGGATCTTTGAGAAACGCAATCAGGAATGCCTGATTCGAACCGAGGAAACCCGCGTTCCCGCTCATTGTGAATGTGCTGCGCACAGCGGGATTCGCCTTCATGATTTTTTCCGCCTGCGTCTGATAGGCGCGCATCTGGTCGGGCGACGTTCCCTCCTGCGCCACCAGCACGCCCCGAATGAACGAACTGTCGCCGACGGGAAGGAATGCCTTCGGGACAACATAAAAGAGATATGCGGTGCCTGCGAGGCAGGCAACCCAGGCCACGCCTGAAATCCAGCGATTGCGCAGAAAGAACCAGAGATAGCGTCCGTAAACGTCGAGCACACGCCGTTCGAAGGCGCCGAAGACCCGCTCCATCCAGGTGTTCTTCGCCCCCTCTCCGCGATTGCTCAGCAATCTTGAAGTCATTAATGGCGTGAGCGTGAGCGAAACAATTCCGCTGGCCAGAATGGAGATGACGATGGTGATGGAGAATTCACGGAAAATGCGCCCCATCAAACCGCTCATAAACACGAGAGGAATAAATACAGCGGCCAGCGAGAGCGTCATGGCCAAAATCGTGAAGCTGATTTCTTTGGCCGATTCCACAGAGGCATCGAAGGCGCCGAGGCCTCCTTCCATCAATCGAACCGTGTTTTCCAGAAAGACGATGGCATCGTCAACCAGAAAGCCGATCGCCAGTGTTAATGCCATCAGCGACAGATTGTCGAGGCTGTAGCCAAGAATTTTCATGGCAATAAAGGTCAGCAGCAGCGACAGCGGCAATGCCACGGCAGGAATCAGCGTGTCAGTCGCGCGTCCCAGGAAGATGAAGATCACCATCACTACGAGCATGAACGCGATGTAGAGGGTCGTCTGGACATCCTTGATTCCGCCGACGATGGTTAGCGAACGGTCGTAGGCTGGAACGATCAGAACCGAGCCGGGAAGTTGAGACTGAATGGTGGGCAGCAGGTCGCGGACGGTCTTCGCGACTTCGACTGCGTTCACACCTGCCCGGCGAAATACACCGACCACAACGGTTGCGCCGGGCTGCGGATAGCCGCGCACCCAGAAGCGCATGTCGATGCGTTCGTTCTGCAATCCATCTTTGGATGACGCGACGTCCTTCAGATGAACCGGCGCGCCATTGCTTTGGCCGACGATGAGGTCGTCGTATTGGTCGGCATTCATCAGTTGTCCCTGAGGCTGCAACAGGAACGTGCGATGCGGGCCGTCGAGCTGCCCGGCGCCGGTGTAGGCAGTGCCGTTCTTGATTGCATTGGTCAGATCTTCGAGAGTGATGTTGCGGACCGCCATCTTCGAAGGATCGGCCTTGATCCTGACTGCCGACTGAGTGCCGTATATCGCAACCTGGCTGACGCCGGGCAAAATGCTGATGCGCTCGCCGACTTGCGTGTTCGCGTAGTCGTAGAGTTGGCCCTCGGTGGCGGTGTCGCTGACCATCGCGATATACATGATGGGCTGATCGTTCGGATTTGTTTTCGTGAATGTGGGCGGGCTGGGCAGATCGACGGGAAGTTGCCCCTGCGCCCGCGTGATGGCGGCTTGAACGTCGGTAGCGGCACCGTCGAGGCTTTTGGAAAGATCGAACTGCAGCACGAAGCTGGAAAATCCCTGACCGTTGTTCGAGGTCACCAGCTCCAACCCCGGAATCTGCATGAACTGCCGCTCCAGCGGCGTAGCAACGTTGTTCGCCATCGTTTCAGGCGTTGCTCCCGGATAACTGACCTGCACTTGAATCACGGGATAGTCGATGGCCGGAAGATCGCTGACGGGAAGGCGAAAATACGCTGCCACGCCGAACAGAATCACGGAGACGGTCAGGGCCACCGTCATCACAGGGCGACGAATAAAGACTTCTGAGAGGTTCACGACTGCCCTCCTGTATTCTGAGTTTCCTTCCCACTGGCGTTCGAAGCAGGCGCTGAAGAAGAGCCGCCCTCGACGCGGACCTTGCCACCGGGTCGAACCAGCATCTGGCCTGCCAGCACAACGCGCTCTTTGGCAGTGACTCCTTCGGTCACCACAACCTGATCGCCCTGCCGCTGCCCAAGTTTCACGGGGCGAAGTTCGACGGTGTCATCCGGCTTCACAACGTAAACGAAGGGTCCGCGCTGGCTGATCTGGGCAGCCTGATTCGGAATCAGCACTGCACCTTTTTCCGTGGACAAAACGAGTTTTACATCCACAAATTGGCCAGGCCAGAAATGATGGTCAGAGTTACTCATGGTTGCCCGCAGATTCACTGTGCCCGTGGCGTTTTGCACGGCATTATCGAGGAATTCCACACGACCGATTCTGGCAGCATTGTCGGCGTCCGAAGGCAAGCGAACCGCGGCTTTCAACTTTCCATTGGACATTTGCTTCTGAACCGCCGGCAGGTCGCCCTCGGTGATGGTGAAATTCGCATAAATGGGATCGAGGCGCTGGATCGAAAGCAGCGACGTCGTGTTTGGCTGCACGACGTTTCCGACATCGACCAGACGAGCACCCGCTCGGCCACCGATGGGAGAATGAATGTAGCAGTACTCAAGGTTGATCTTCGCGGTTTCCAGTGTCGCGTCGGCAGCTTCGACCTGCGCCTGATCCACATCGACGGTGTTCTTTTTGGTGTCGTAATCCTGTTGTGAAATAGCCTTCTGCCCGATAACTTCCTGGTCGCGCACAAACTGGATCTTCGCCAGATCGAGCGCCGCTCTTGCCTGCGCCAAGGTTGCTTGCGCGGAGTCAACCTGGGCCTTGTAGGGGCGAGGATCGATGACAAACAGCAACTGCCCGCGCGTAAGGTTTTCGCCGTCCTGGAAGTGCCGCTCGACGATGCGGCCGCTGACCTGCGGCGTCACCGTGACAGACTCGAAGGCTGCATTTCTGCCGATTTCGTCGAGGTAGCGGGGCACATCCTGCGCGGTTGCCTGAACTGCGGTCACCAGGGGTGGCGGCATCGCGGGCGCTGCTGCGTGAACGTTGCCTCTGCTGCAGGCCGCGGCCGACAGCAGCACAGCTGCCACGAAGGCAAATTGTGAATTACGAAACAGAACGTCAGTCTTAAGCATCGTCTTTGCCATCCTTTTTCCGAAATGATGTTGTGGTTATGCCGAAGCAGCGAGACTCGGAACAGCCGTGAAATCCGGCTCCGATCCAGAGTCGTCCTGCCGCGGTTTTCTGGTAAGAGCCGATGCTCACCAACTTGCGGTCAAGGTAACGATCGGCGAATTCTCCTAGTCGTTCGAGCGCCCGAGTTCGTGCTGCCGACACATCGCCGCGGGCGCAACCGAGAAGAACAGAGCATTCCTGATCGGAGTAGCGCTCCAGGACGGACGTCACAAATGCAAATCTTTCAAATGCCGGCAGATCGACGACGCCGGCAAGTTCGCTGTGCTCGGTCGGTGCGCTGCCAGCGCTGAGATCCGCCATCGAGTGTGTGATGTCGGCTGTTTTGCGCGGGCCGATCATTCGAATCGCGTTCTGAATAATTGCTCGTCGCGCCCAGGACTCCGCCCATTCTTTGAAAACTTGATTTCCTTCCTGGGCGATATGAAGGCCGCCGACAAAGCACTGTTCGGCTATCGTGCGATCCGCGGTCAATAAGAACGACAGCAGATACAAGCTATTCATATTCGTCTCGAATATTCGACAGAAATCGTTTCTCATCGCGTAAGGGGAAGATTGCTGGCTTGTGACTTTTTTGGTGCCGAACATTTTTCCTCCAATTCTTCCTTCAGATAGTCTTTTCAACTCCGCGCGACCTCGACAACTCCGTCAGGGAGCACACCGGCACCTTCGAGCCAGCTGCCTCAAAACATGCTTCGTTAGCACGCCTCTGCAAGAAAACTTCGCGCCGTCCTTCATCAACTTGGTCAGCGTGGTTTCGCCGTCTGCGCTGATGTAGGTCACGTTCGTCAGATCAACGACGAGTTTCCTGCCTTGAAGCTCTTCTCCGGCTGTTTTCCACGCGCTCTCGACCTCCTCGGTCCACGGGCGAATCAATCTACCCTCCAGCATCAGCCTTCGCTGGCTGCTCTCTTCAACGATGGAGATCTTGAACATTGGTCATTCGCCCTGCGTTTTGGTTATTGCAACAGGCGGACCAAAGCCGGATCGCTTCGGGATTCGCGTAAGTCACTGAAATTGAGGAGTGAGAGATAAGACTGCGGAGCCCAGTGTCGAGAAGTGTCGATGCTCACTTCGACAATTGACTTCGACAGTTGACGAGGGGATGGGGAAGCCGGTCAGTTCGAAACTGCTGGAAGGAAAGACATCACACAATTTCGCAGGCTAAGCGATGCTGCGTGGCTCGATGCCAAGCTTCTTCATGCGCGAGATAAGCGTGGTTCGCTTGAGGCCCATGCGGGCGGCCGCCCCTTGCGGACCGGCAACGCGACCGTTGGTCTCCTTGAGGATGCGCGTGATCTCATCGCGATCATGGACCTCTCGTGAATCAGGAATTGGCGGGGTTTTTCCGTTAGTGCCGATCTCTCCCAGGGGCAAGTGCAGGGCAGAAGTATGCGTCAAGATCACTGAGCGCTCGATGAAGTTCTCCAACTCACGAATATTTCCCGGCCAGTGCCAGGCGGCAAGCTTCTTCATGGCAGCGGTTGGGATGGAATCGATTTGCTTTTCCATGCGGCGGCTGTACTTCTGGGTGAAGTAACGAACGAGTAATGGAATGTCCTCGGGGCGCTCTCGCAGCGGAGGGATACGAATGGGAAAAACATTGAGCCGGTAATACAAGTCCTGGCGAAATTCACGCCCTTCAATCATCTTTTCCAGGTCACGGTTCGTGGCTGCCACCAGTCGCACGTTCACTTTTTTTGTGCGCGTGCTACCGAGCCGCTCGAATTCCCGCTCCTGCAGAGCACGCAACAGTTTTGGCTGGATCTCGATTGGGATGTCACCTACCTCGTCCAGAAACAACGAACCTTGATCCGCAAGCTCCAATCGGCCGACCTTCTGTGAGATCGCTCCGGTGAATGCACCCCGTTCGTGCCCAAAAAGCTCGCTTTCCAGCAAGCCGGTAGGAATGGCCGCACAGTTGAGCTTCACGAAGGTTCTCTCTTTACGTTTGCTGCGATCATGGATGGCGCGAGCAATCAATTCCTTCCCCGTCCCTGTTTCCCCTAACAGCAATACCGTGGAATCACTCGGAGCTACCGTCTCTACCAGATTCAAAACGTGGCGAAGAGCCGAGCTTTGCCCCACAATCCCAACGATCCCTTCAAAGTCCATCTCCCCGCGGATCTCGTCTTGTAGATACAGGTTCTCCTGAGCCAATCGGTCCGTCAGTTCTGCGATCTTGCCGTAGGCCAGCGCATTCTCCACCGCGATGGCCACTTGGTTCGCTACTTGAACCAAGAACGAAACCTCGTCGCTGTCGAATGCATTCTCCTCGCGTTTCGCGACTGCCAGCACGCCCAGCATTCGGCTCTTGCTGATTAAGGGTACGTCGCAAAAAGAATGCAGGTCTTCGCCAATGGCCTTGGCATACATTTCCGGGGAAATCTCCGCGAGGTCAAGCCTATTCACGACCATTGGCTTGCCCCTTTTGAAAGAATCTCCAGGCATCGAGCCCTCGATGGGGACGAGACCTCCTTCGGTGAAAATCCCCCGGCTCTCGGGGAAGTCGAGGGCGTGCACGCGCAGCTGCGTACCCCCAGACTCCGCCAACATGATCGCCGCAGCGTCGCAATGCATGACCCGTCGGACACTCGCAGAGGCGGCCACGAGCAGATCGTGAAACTCCAGATTGGATACCACCTGGTTCGACAGATCGAGAATCAACTTCAAGCGATCTTGCACCCGCTGCGAGATGTATAAGTTCACCGCCGCGTCGATGGCCAAACCAATGTGTTCTGAGGCGAGACCAAGAAAACGAACCTCATCCTCGTCGTAGCCATTCCGATAAGACCGGCCTAAACTCAGCACGCCCAAACGGCGTGATCCTCGGACTAAGGGAAGCGTGCACGTTGAGGCGATTCCGTGGTTGGCAAGGAAAAGTCCGTAGGTCCGAAACCGAGCTTCCTGGCCCCACTCGTTAATGACCAGCGGCGATCCAGTTTCGTGAACCCATGGAATAGGAGAATGTTCGGAGGACAGGTCGTCAAGCGCTGCCGACTCGGCTCTTTCGCCGTTCGCTTCCAGCAACGACCAGCAGGCGTGGGCGGTCTCTTTGTCGAATGTCGTTACATGTATGAAATCAAAAGCGGTGACTTCTTTCAGTCTTTCGACCAGCGCATTGGAAGCACAGTCGCAGTCATCTGATGTGGCGATCGCGTTGGCTGCGCGCAGCAACGCGAGATAACGTTGCTCTTCTACCATTGGATAAGCCGGCGTTGAAGTAACCATGGACTCGCTCGTCCTCGCTCATAGTGAGTTGGTTCGAGTGGCGCAGCTTTCTTCTTTCATTACCCGTTAATGCGCAGGAAAGACCTGCACATGCCCAATGTGATGCAGGGACCCTGTCGAAAGGTTCTGAAAGTGTCGGAGCCATCGACATCTGTCGAAAGGATTCGTCGAAGACACAGCGCCACCAGCGGCTGTTACGGAGTCCCTTTTCGTGAAAGGAACGACGGCGTACTTGGCGTCAGCACCGTCAACTCCCCGACTTGCTCCCTCTTCACCGTACCGCGAAGGTGGGGCGTATGATCCATCATCCAAAGCTCAGGAATGATTTCGCCGACCAGTTGTCCGTGGCAGAAAAGCCTTACCACCGAACTTTCAGAAACCACGATGCCCACCGCTTTAGTAACTGCACTCATGTTGGCGGCGGCAATGTGACGGCTGCCGAGACCCAGCGGCACATCCACTTGCTCGGCTACGGCGTCGAGGTAACGGCACGCAGAAAGAACGATCCCTTCGCCACTCACCACGAACCCGCCATCCAGCTGTGCCAATTCCTTAATGGTTCCACGGAGATTGAGATTGGTGATGTGGCGGGAAGATTCAGGATGCCCCGACAACGGATCCAGGATCAATGGCCTCGACCTTGCGAGCACTGCATCCTCGTCTCCAAGTGTGAACAGAGTGCCAACACGCCTGCCCTCTCGGCCCTCGCGAGCGATCTCGACGGCGAGCCCAATCAGTGGCTCAACGACATCGGGATTGTATTCCGTCACTTCACAGAGAAGACTCTCAAACATCGATCACCCTCTTCGCGTCTGAACAAAACGCCAGTTTGATATCATCGCGGGCCCTACGAAGCAGCGACTAGCCGAAGTATCCGTCCTCCACATCAAGGTGTGACCCCCGCTAGTGGGAGCCAGATTTGAAAACGTGTGTCGCCGGGTTTGGAGCTAACCTGAATAGTCCCTCGGTGTTTTTTCACGATGCGCTGCACCGTATCCAGCCCGAGCCCAGTACCTTCGCCCACTCCTTTGGTCGTGAAAAAAGGCTCGAAGATGTGTGGCTGCACTTCTTCCGGAATTCCTGGACCGTCATCACCAATCTCAACCACTACACAATCGGCGTCGCGGTAGGTTCGGACGCGAAGCTTGCCCTTCCCGTGCATAGCGTCAATCGCGTTATCGATAAGATTGGTCCAAACCTGGTTGAGTTCGCTGCCGAACGAATTCACCAGCAGAGGAACAGGTTGGTAGTCGCGCTGCACCACCACCCCCTGTTTCAGCTTGTGATTCAGGATTGTGAGCGTGGTCTCCAAACTCCTTACGAGGTCTACGTTCTGAACCGGCGACTGGTCCATGTGGGTGTATTCCTTGATGGCTCCCACCAGGTCGGATATCCGCGAGGTGCTGCTCTCGATTTCATGCACCAGACTCGCGACCTCTACCGATGCGGCGATTCTGACCAAAGCGGCGCGAGCAGTCTCGGGGTCGAGAGTTGCGAATAGCGATTCGACAACTTCCGGCTTGATGTTCCGCTTCGCCAGGCCCGCCGCCAGCATCCACAGATCGTTTTGCCCGTGACTGCGCAACAGCGAATCGATCTGGTCTTCCAGGTCGCTGACGGTCAGGGCATCGGGTGGAACCACATCCTGCTGCGTGAACGAAGCTTCCATTTTCTCGATTTCCGCTTTCTGGGCCGCGGTCAGATCGCGCTTTCCCAGCTCAAGGCTGGCATCTCTGATTTTCTTCAGGATGCCCTTCAATTGACTGGCGGCGCGCTTCGCAGCAGAAGCCGGGTTGTTGAGTTCATGCGCCAGCCCCGCCGAAAGTTTTCCCAGAGAAGCGAGCCTGTCCTGTTGTTGTTCAAGCCGCGTAACTTCGCGGATGCGGTCCGACATCAAGCCCACGAGCCTTTGGGTCAGCTCCGGCATTTTCTGTACAAGCTGCGGAAACTGCGAGGCCGGAAAACGCAGCGCGCGGCTGTCCATCTGGGCTCGCCCGCTGAACGTAAACGTCTTCATCCTTGAGAAGGGCAGGATTCCGGTAACCTCGCCCGGTTCGAGGTCAAAGATGAATGTCTCGCCGCCACGTTCGCCGCGCCCTTGAAGAAGCCCGCCAAGAATCACAAACATGGAATCGGCGGGACTCCCTTGCTGCGCATACACATCGCCCGCATTGAGAGTCATCTCTTGCGATTGGCTGATAAACCAGTCCAACTGATCGTCTGGCAAACCAGCGAATACCGGCACACCAAGCAGTTCAGATTTCTCGATCATTTATACCTTGCTCAAATACTGATGGATAAATTGCACCGCCACCGATCCTTCACCCACTCCGGAAGCCACGCGCTTGATGGAGCCGTGGCGCACATCGCCGACGGCAAAGATGCCGGGCACATTGGTCTCGAGCAGGAAGGGATCTCGATCATGAACCCAGCCTTTTGGTCGCTGCCCATCGCGGATCAGGTCGGGACCCGTGAGCAGGAACCCGCGCTCATCCCGCTCGACGATCCCCGCCAGCCAGTCCGTCCGCGGCAGCGCTCCAATAAAGATAAACATCGCATTCGCCGGCACGCGTTCGGTCTTGCCGGTATCGGAACAAAGCACCGAAATCTCTTCAAGGTGGATTTCGCCATGCGCCTCGGTCACGCTCGCCTGTGTCCACAGCTGAATCTTGGGCGTCTCTTTAATCTGATCGATCAGATATTGCGACATGGTGCTGGCCAGCGATTCGCCGCGCACCAGAATAATCACGCGATCGGCGAACTTCGCAAAATTCATCGCCGCTTGCCCCGCCGAGTTCGCGCCCCCCACAACGTAGACGGTTTCTCCCTTGCAAGAGAGAGCCTCCGTCGCGCCGCCGCCATAGTAGATTCCCGCGCCTTGCAACCGGGCGATGCCCGGAGCCTCCAGCCGACGCCACTGCACTCCCGTCGCGATCATGAGCGCATGACAAGATATTTCATTTCCGTCCGCCAGCTTGATGATTCGGTAAGGTCCTTCGGCTCGGGCGCCAACGACTTCCTGCGCCAGAATCTCGACACCGAAACGCTGCGCCTGCACCACAGCGCGCCGCGCCAGATCGCCCCCACTAAGGCCGGTGGGAAAGCCGAGATAATTTTCGATCCGCGAACTCATGCCGGCCTGTCCGCCAGGAGCTTCCCGTTCGATCATCACCGTGTGCAGACCTTCGGAGGCGCCGTAGACGGCGGCAGCCAGACCGGCGGGTCCCCCGCCCACGATCGCCAAATCATAAAAGTCGGTTTGCGCGCGCGTGCGCAGCCCGACCTTCTGCGCCACGTCTGACGGGATGCCCTCAAGCAGCTTCGTCCCGTCGGGAAAAAGCACGACAGGAAGATTCGCCGCTTCCGGTCCCAAAGCTTCCAGCAAGCGCTTGGTCTCCGGGTCATTGGCGGAAAGCTCGACGTCAGTCCACTCATAGGGGACGCGGTTGCGCGCCAGAAAATCCCGGAGCTCATAACATTTAGGCGACCAGCGCGTGCCCAGCACCCGGATCCCTTGAAATGTCGGGCGGAAGGAAGCCTGCCAGTCATCGAGCAAGTCATCCAGTTGCGGGTACAGGTGCTCGGCGGGCGGATCCCAGGGCTTCAGGAAAAAATAGTTGATGCTGGCTTGATTGATGGCGCTAATCGCGGCGTTCGTATCCGCATAAGCCGTGAGCAAAGCCCGCTTCGCCGCGGGAAAGATTCCCATCGCTTGTTGCAGAAACTCCACACCGTCCATGCGCGGCATGCGCTGATCGGCCAGCAGCAAGGCTACGCTGTCATTGCGCACCTTTAACTGCTTCAGCAAATCGAGCGCCCCTTCTGGCGAATCGCTTCCGATCACCCGATATTCGGCGCCGTACTGCGAGCGCAAATCGCGCTCGATCGCCCGCAAGACATCGGAATCGTCATCCACGCTCAGCAGTATTGGTTTGGGCATTCTTGATCTCGCTTCGGGCTCGGAGCAAAAAGGTCAGTACAAGCGCGGCGGCTCATCGGACCTCCTGATTAGATACCGAAACCTGAATTTGGTCGCTCGATTCGCGTAAATAGAGGCAGGGGTGCTCCTGGTTCGCCGGGTTTGTGACGTGAAATGTGGATCGACTTCGTCAGCTCAAGAAGAATATTGCCAGGGTTGGGGTAGTCGAAGCCAACGGCAGGGTTGGCGAGCCTGCTAACAGATGCGCAAGCGTCCGTTTCCGCTGTTTTGGGAAAAGGCGATTCCATCTCCCGCCGGCTAAATTCTCGCAGAATCGACATCCTGACGAATCACCCAAGCCCCGCCCCTTCGTGCGGAACGCATCCTCACAGATGAATGCCTCAATCCAAGAATGGTGATCGTCAGCGTCGTAAAATCCCCGGCGTCACTTCCACAACCACAACCGCGTAGTGTGAATCCTGCGGAAAAACTGATGAACGGGGCAAGCCGCTCACGCTGCTTTTTGATCAGTTTGATTGAAGCCGGGCTGGCCAAGCAACTCTTGTCTCAGTCGCTCCATTTGTGCCGCCGCTTCCTTGATCTGCTCGGCACATGCGTGGCCGTGACTTGGTAGAAATCCGCCGTATTCTTTCAGCAAGAGACGAGAGTTCTCCTCAATGGCATTGATCTTCGAGCGGGCTTGATTGGAAAGGGCAAACCTCAGTGTTTCGAGCTGCGAATCTCGCACAGCAAGTGCCTGCCTGCTGTCGGCGGTTTCCTTTTCGAGCATGGACCCGTGGTAGCGGATGAATCCAAACACACATGCCGCCAGCATGAGCAAACAAAAATTGGCAAGAATGGTTTCCGACAACGCCTTGCTCAGGTTGGCAGTCCTCTCTTTGTTGAATTGCGCAAAACCGCTGCTCTCGGCTGAGGATAGGGAAGACGACAGCGTGCGAACTCCGACCATGTAGTCCCGACCTTCGTTTGTGTCCACGAGATTGAATGCGCGGCGGCGATAGCCTTGCTGGCGCAAACTGATGGCCCGCTCCATCTCAGCTTGTTTGGAAGCCGCCAGAGATTCAAGCTTCGACTCGATTGAACGTTCCTGATCCGTCCGATTCGCCAACCCGGAACGCAGGCTGGCAAAATCGGTCCCGATCCGGTTCTTTCCGTCCGTGTAGGGAAGCAGGTATTCAGAGTTTCCTGTTAGCAGGTATCCGCGCTGACCCGTTTCCATATTCGTCAAATCTTGCAAAACGGCGGAGATGTTGGCCTGAATCATTGAGCTATCAAGCGTGAGCGCGGCAGACTTCTGAATGCGGCTCAAGCGGTTAATCGCAAGATACGCATTCAATGCCATGAGCGCGAGGAGAGCGGCGACCGCTAATCGCAGTGCAATTTTTCGAATCATGTTGATTGCGCCATCCTTCGAGCGGAGGATGAGACGATCGTAGCAGAGGGAGGTTCGTGTCACCTTAATTGCTGGTACATCGGGCAGGAATCAGGTGCGCAGCATGAAAGCAGAGGAATCAAGATTTAGAATCAGTGAATGAAACGAATCTGCGTTTTCTGCGGCTCCAGTCCGGGTAGCCGTCCGGAATACCGCGCTGCCGCCGAGGAGATGGCGGCGGAGTTGGTGCGAAGGAACATTGGACTGGTGTATGGCGGGGGTAATGTGGGTCTCATGGGGATTCTTGCGGATGCCGTGTTGAGGGTCGGCGGCGAAGTGCAAGGAGTCATCCCGGAACACCTGATGGCGAGGGAAGTCGGGCACCGGGGACTGACGAAACTCCACGTCGTGGGCTCCATGCACGAGCGCAAGGCGCTGATGGCCGACTTGTCGGATGCCTTCGTCGCCCTGCCGGGCGGATTCGGCACACTGGAGGAGTTTTGCGAGGTGGTGACGTGGACGCAACTTGGTCTGCAAGCGAAGCCGTGCGGACTCCTGAATGTGGTGGGGTTCTACTCGCCGCTACTGGCGATGTTTGATCATGCCGTAGAGGAGCGATTCCTGAAGGCGGAGAACCGGGCGTTGGTGCTGGCGCGGGATAAGCCCGCTGACCTATTGCAAGCGCTCGAGGAATGGCGTCCGAGCAATGTCGAGAAATGGCTTAGTCGGGAGACGAGGTGAGTCGGGCACTCTGTTCATCTTCACGGTGGAAATTTCCATCGCACCCAAACTTAACGCTGCCTTGTTCGCTTTGCATGCGGTTCGCTCACTCGAGAACAGCTTAGATTCCCCTTGGCCTAAGGCGGGTTTTGTACTACCTTTTGTACTAGGTGCTGAGGAAATCAGCGGAAATCCGCTGAATATGGGGAATCTGCGTAGCACGGGTTTTCAAGAACAGACAGCTCATCGGAGACTTACATAACCGAATCTTTGTTCGAATCCTACATGAGGGGCCGTTCTTTTTTTGGCTTGAGAACAAAGCCATTCTTTTCGGCTTGGGGGCGATGAAGAAAACTACTGCTAAGAAGAAGGCTGTCGCGCGGAAGAGCGGGAAGACACGCGCGCGGCGCGTTTCGTCAGCCAAGCCGGCAAAGCGGGCTTCGGTTAAGCTGGCTCAATCCTCGTCCAAGAAGGCATCTCCGGCCGCTGGCGACGAAGGAAAGCTTACCTTCAACCATGCCATGCTCTATGTCAAAGATGTGAACCGGGGCATGCATTTCTACCGCGACCTGCTGGGATTCAAACTGATCGAAGACTTCCGTTATGAGGGGACGCCGGTGTATGCGCGGTTGCGGGCTCCGGGCGGGGATGGAACCATCGCGCTGCACCAGGCGGGACCGTCGGTTTCTTTCTCGCGCGAGGGCGATAACGTGCGGTTGTACTTCGAGGTGCGGGACCTCGACAGCTTCTGCGAGAAACTCCAGAAGAAGGGTTTTTATATCACGCAGATGCCTAAGATGATGCCCTGGGGATGGCGGCACGCTTATCTGAACGATCCCGACGGCCACGAGATCAGCCTGTACTGGGCGGGCGAGAACCGCATGAAGAAAACCGTGATGGAAGCGGCGCGGCAGGCTGCGCGGAGTTGATTGGAAAGTCAAGAGCATTTCATCGCGGAGTTCGCGGAGAAAATCCGCGGAGGGCGCGGAGAAGATTTAAGGCGTCGTGTGATGGCGCCTGGCTGGGCGAGTCCAAAGCCCCGGCGCTGGTGGCGCGGGTAGGGATCCTTCGACTGCGCCGGACTCCCTTCGGTCGTTCCGGCTTCGCTCAGGATGACAGAAGTTTTAGAAATGCTGCGGCTTCGCAGCGGTGACAGAAGTTTAGCCTTCCTCGTTCAATTCTCCTCCGATCATTAGAAGGTGAAGCGCGCGGCAAATTGGAACTGGCGCGGGGTGTTGACGGTGGAGGTGATCTGTCCGAAAGTGGCAGCCACGCTCGGCTGCGTGATTACATCGTAGATGTCTGGCACGTTCGGCGTGCCCAACTGAGCATGGTTGGTCAAGTTGTAGGAGGAGATCTCGAAGCGGAGCTTGTAGGCTTCCCCCACATTGAATGTCTTGTAGAGGGAGAGGTCGAGATCGCGCGCGCCCATGGTGCGAACGTGGTCCAGATAGGCTGGGGCGGTGCCTGCAACAAACGGGCTGGCGGGGAAGGTGAAACAGTTGGGGTTGAACCACGTGGTCGCGGTATGGGGAGCACCACTCGACGGATCGCAGGTTATGTCCGGGCGCTGATTGAAGTAGGTAACGGATTGCCCGGGGATTTGCCCAACAACGGGCGATGCAATCGGCACGCCGGTGCTGAGGTAGAGGATGCCGTTCATCGTCCAACCACCGAAAATAGTGTTGGGCACGCCGGAGAGATTCATGGCTCGGCCCTTTCCGACCGGCAAATCGTAGGATGCTTGCGCGGTGAGTTGAAATTTGACGTCCTGAGGACTCACGGAATGCTCGTAGCTCAGATCTTTCCAGTCCTGAGGTGCGCCGAGGTGAGAACCAACGAAGCTGAGCGGAGGATTGCCGTCGTCGGTGATCAGCTTTGCCCAGGTAAAGGAGGCAAGGGTGGTGAAATGGCTGGTGAGCCGTTTTTGAACTTTAGCCTGGAAGGAGTTGTACTCGGAGTCGCCTCCCGGATAGCCATGCACGAGGACGCCGTTGCCGTCTCCGTAGTTGCCGCTGCCGAATTGGGGATACTGTTGCAGCGCGACCCATAGAGGAACGGTGGGAAGCCCGGCATTGGCGTTGGTGGCAGGCTGAATGGGCGCCCAGATGTTGGGAACATTGATGCAACTGGGTTGCGAAGAATCAACGCACAGCGAGTTGTTGTATTTCTGGATCGTCCCGATACTGAGATCGTTGAGATCGACGGTGCCGAGGGGCAGGAAAAGTCCGCGGCTGCCGACATAAGCGACACTCACGATGACCTGATGGGGCAGTTCATACTCCAAGCCGAAGTTGTAGTTGTAGGTGACGGGAGTGCGCTGGGAGTGGAGCACAGTGTTCAAGGTTGTGCCCAGGTTGTTGGCCAGTCCAGTCGGCGAAGTGGTGAGGGTGGGAACCACTCCGGTGGGAAACGGATTGCTGATGGAATAAGGGGCGGTATAGTTTCCGGGCACGGGATTGGCACAGGTTGCGTTAAAGAAAACAGTATTGGTGTCTCCGTTGAGGCAGGTAGAGTTCCATCCCGTAGCAGAAGAAAATCCATCGCTATCGAATAAGGCGCTTCCGACCATCTCGGTGCTGGGGCCGTAGTAGAAGCCTCCGCCGCCGCGGACGACAAGGTGGTTCACCGGTTGCCAGGCGAAACCCAGACGCGGCGCGATGTTTTTGAAATTGGTTTGGAAGGGAGAGCGGTTGCCGCCGTTGACGTAGACTTCCGCGCCGGTGTAGGGGACGCCGCTTGCAGTGTTGCTGGCGTTGGGGCTGAAATATTCCAGGCGATTAAAGCGCTCGTTGCGGCCTCCGAAGATATCCCAGCGCAGGCCGGCGGTGATGGTGAGGGTTTTCGTGGGATGGTAAGTGTCCTCGATGAAGGATGCGTAGTAGGGGCTGGACTCGGCGGCGAAAATATCCTTGGTGAAATTGGGGTAATTATTGGTTTCGGTTCCGGGCGCGGTTCCCATGCCTACGAGGAAAGAAGCGAAGTCGCTGCCGCCTCCTCCGTTGGAGGTTGACTGATCCGTAGCGCTGAAGTCGAAAGAATACGATCCGGAGGGCGCGGGCGGCTGGCCGACGTTGAGGTAGCGCTTCATAAATTCGAAGCCGGTGGTTATTTCATGCTTGCCCCAAACCTTGGTGATGGAAGCGCTGGCGTCGCTGTTCTCGCTGGCGTAGATGAAGGTGTTGTAGTTGGCGGTGCCGCCGATGCCATCGATCTCGCCGGAAGGCGAATTGTAGTCGGTGAAGAGCATGAAGGGGAGAAGCTTGAAGTTTTCCTGCGCGGCCAGTGAAGCGGGGAAGCCGAGTTGAGTGAGATCGGTGCCGACCTGCGAGGGATCGCCACCTTGATTCTCGAAGTGGCGGGTGAAGGAATAGCGCAACGTCAGCACGGTGGAGGAATTGATGGCAAAGTCGTCGGCGATGAGAATGTTGCGTGCGTTGGTGACGTTCTGGGCGTAATTCAGGTCCCACTCGCTGTTGAAGGCGTTGAAGGTGGAAGTGAAGAGGCGGTCGTAAGAGAAGCGGGTGAAGATGCGCTGGCGATCACTCTTGGTCCAATCGAGGCGGACGTCGAAGCGTTGCGCGGTGGTCGGGTCGAGGCCGGGCATGTAGAAGTTGTTGATGGCGCCATTGTTAGCTGCGTCGCAGTTGGGGCCGACGTTGCACTTGGGGAAGTGCGAGAGAAAATTCAAGGCGATGGGATTGGGATTGGTAATTTTGTTTCCGGCGAACGCCTGGCGCGTGCCGTCGGGGTTGTCGGGTTGAGTGGGATCGTAGATGGTGAAGCTATCGGCGGAAAAGTCTCCGGTGCGTTCGGCGCTGGTGGGAACGGTGAAAGTGTTGGATCCGTCGAATAATTTCTGCTGAGTAGCTTCGTAATCGGCAAAGAAGAAAAGTTTGTCGCGCTTGATGGGGCCGCCGATGGCACCGCCCTCCTGGTAGCGGTGGAAAGCTGGAGGCGTGTTGGAGGTGCCGTTCTCCAGCTCGCTTTGCTTATTGAAATATTCGTTTGCGGCCAGGACATTGGGGCGGATGACGGCGAAGGCGTCACCGTGCCATTTATTCGTGCCTGATTTGCTGACCAGGCTGATGACGCCGGCTCCGCCGCTCTGGTAGGACGCCGATGTATTCTGAGTTTCAACGCGCACTTCATCGACAGCGTCTTCCGGAATATCCATGGCAGGGAGGATGGCGGCGGAATTGTTTTCCGCGACGCCGATGGGGCTGCCATCGACCATGTAGTAAACGGAGCCGATGATGCTGCCATTGATGGTGTAGGAGGAAACGTCGATGCCGGGGCGGCCGGAAGAAATGTTCTCGATGGCAAAGGAACTGGAGGAATTGGGCGCGCCATTGGCGGGAGTGACGCCGGCGCTCAACTGAACGAGATCGAAGACGTCGCGAGTCAGCAGAGGAACGCGGTCGATGGTTTCGGCGGAGATGAGCGAGCCGACAGTGGAGTTGGTGGGCTCAACCAGGTCGAGCGCCTCGTTGACGGTGACGGTTTCGGTGGTCGCGCCGACGCGCAAGGTGATGTTGACCTCGGTGGCCTGATCGACATCGACGGTGACCTTGTCCTGGGAAACGTTGGCAAACCCGGCCATGCTGGCGGTGACCTGATAGACGCCGGGATTGAGGGAGATGAACGTATACAATCCCGCAGCGCTGGTGACGGTGTGCTGTTTGGTTCCGGTGGCCTGGTTGAGCAGGGTGATCTGAGCTCCCGGAACGAGAGCGCCGCCGGGATCGGTGACGGTGCCGCTGATGGAGCCTCTTCCGGCCTGGGCAAGGGCTGAAGTAACGGAGAGAAGAGCGAAGCAGACCGCGAGGAGACGGCGTTTCATAAGAAGCTCCTTCCAGAGCTGGCGGGGTGGGTCCGCCACATGTATCGAAAAGCGCGAAACGTTTTATTAAAACGTATGAATATTGAGCCTTTTGCCTATTCTCAGTCAAGGAAAAAATGAGTAAAAAGCGCGATGCGGCGGCTTTTATGGAGCCTTGCCGGTGGAATCGCGCACGGCCAACTCGGGAGGCAGTTTGCGATGCACAGCGGGCATGGAGCGTTTTTCGAGCATGGCATTGATTCCCGCCGAAACGATGCTGGCTGCCATAGCGCCCATGGCCTCCATGGGCTGACGAATCGTGGTCAGCGACGGAGTGCAGAGGTTGGACGCGGCCACGTCATCGAATCCCATGACCGAGCAATGTTCGGGAACGCGAAGTCCGGCCTTGGTGAGGGCGCGGATGGCGCCGAAGGCGGTCATGTCGTCAAAAGCCATGAGAGCGGTGAAATGCCGTTTGGCTTTCAGCATGTCTTCGGTGAGCCTGAAGCCGGCGTCGAAGCTGGAAATCGGGTCGCGAGAGCCGGGCAGGTCGACGATGAGGCGCGGGTCGAGATCGAGGCCATGAGTCTTGGCGAAAGAGCGGACGCCCTTCCAGCGAGGAGCGCTATCGCCCAGAGTTTTGGGGCCGCGAATGAACGCAATATTGCGATGGCCGAGCGAGTAAAGATGCTCGATGGCAGTGTAAGCGCCTAGTTCGTTTTCGACGATGACGGAACTCACGGAATCATTTTTGGATTCAGCGCCGATCATCACGGTGGGAATGTTGCTTTTTTCGAGGTCGCCGAGCACGTCGATGTTCACGAAGAGCCAGTTGGCGACGACGATGAGGGCCTCGACACGGCGATCGAGAAGCATCTCCAGATAACGCTCGAAGCGGGAGCGCTCGTTGTGAACATCGGTGAGGATGGGAAGATACGAGGCCTGGTAGAGAGAGTTCTCGATGCCGCGGAGCACCAGGGTGCAGAAGGGATCGGTCATGTCGAAGACCATGACGCCGACGGTATGGGAGCGGCGGCTGCGAAGAGAGCGGGCAAAGAGGTTGGGACGATATCCGAGTTTCTTGGCGGTGGTTTCGATGCGCTTCTTGGTGGTGTTGGGAATGTAGCGGGCGAGCGGAGCGTTGCTCAACACGATCGAGACCGTGGTGGAGGAAAATCCGCTCTGCTTCGCGACATCACGAATTGTGACCATATCTGAAAGTCCTACTGCGGAGTGTCCAGCGGGTGCTTCGCTTTTTCGAAAAATTCGTTTTGCAGACGCAAGCTCTCGTGATCGGCTTTGACCGTGCGAATCGCGGTTTGAATGGCTGAGATCCAGGCATTCATATCCTGCTCGCCAATTTCGCGGGTTGCCTTAGAGGCGTCTCCGGCATAGTGATCGGGAAAACTGGAGTACCACCAGATCGCGGTGTAAAGCGGGTCGGGAATTTTGATGCGCGCGAGATCGGCTCCGGACTCGTGTTTAGCGCGATCGATGTGGACGAGATCGGGGTGTGCGACCAGCATCTCGGAGGTTTCGGTGGTTCCGGCATGGGCGTTGGGTTCGGGCTGCACGCCGGGAATGGGAGGCGGATCGAAGAGAGGGAAGACGTAGACGACATAGTCGTGCGGTTTTTCCAACTGTGTCTGAGCGAAATAAGGGAGCAGATGCTCGTTGCCGCCGTGGCCGTTCACGATGAGGACTTTCTTGCAGCCGTTGCGGGCCATCTCGTCGGTGGTTTCCTGCAGAAGCTGCATTTGCAACGAGGTGCTGTAGGCGATGGTGCCGGGCTCGTGGCGGGCCTCAAAAATCTGGCCGAAATAATATTCGGGGAAGACGATGGCAAAGTCCTTATCGACGGCGGCGAGCACGGCATGACGGACGAGGAGAAGATCGGTGCCCATGGCCATGTGCGGGCCGTGCTTCTCGACGATGCCGAAGGGGAGGATGCAGGTGCCTTCGGACTGCTGAATGGCGGTGCGAAAATCTTCGGCGGTTAATTCTTCCCAGCGCGGAGAAAGTTTGGCCTGCGGCCAGGCGGCGGCCGCGAGCAGAAGGGACGCGAAGAGAGCGACGAGATTACGCATTACGGTTTCTCCTTGGCGGCGAGGGGGATGCTGGAGGGAGAGACGTTCCAGCCGTCGACGGTGAGCATGAGTTTGCCGGGGGCTTGAGCGGAATCGAAGCGGGCGGTGAGATCGCGCTTTTCTCCGGGGAGAAGGGAAACGTAGTTGTCATCCCAGAAAATGGGGACGACGTCTTCGTCGTTTTCTTTGTCTTTATCTTTAGCGCTGGCGCCCGCGGATTTGGCGACACGCAGATGCACCATGAAGGCGAGAGTGGAGCTGGGATTTTCGACGAGGGTGTGAACTACTTTCTGCGTTCCTTCCGTGGAGATCGTGCTATGCACCGTGAGTTTGGTGGAAGGCAAATTGTTCAGGCCAGTCAGGTCCGCGTAGGAGCTTTCGGGGGTGTAGACCTCTTCGAACTTTTTGGCCCAGTCGAGAACATCGGGCTTAGTGGAGAGCCAGTAAAAATTGTCGCTGAGAAGTTTGCCGGAGTTGTCGTGGAGTTCGAGCTTGAGAAAATACGTGGGCGAAATGTCGTCGATGGTCTGCAGTTGCAAGGCGCGAATGCTGGCGTCGGCGGGAAGGTCGAGGGTCGCTTCCTGCGAAGATTTCTGTTTCGAATTGATGTCATAGATTGTGGCTTGGACGCGGACGGCTGAAAGGGCGCGACTGGAGCCGTTCAGCACGGCGACGGAGTTGTCGTCGTAGGAATACTGAACGTGCAGCGGCTCGCAAGCTTTTTTGGATCCGAAATATCCGCCGGCGGGGACGAGGTAATAATCGTAGAGATGCCAGAAGGTCGAGGGCCAGGCGTTGTTGAGCATCCACTGAATGACGTCGGACTTGTTGCGGCCGTAGGCTTCGAACATGGCGCGCTCGGCCTCGTAATTCATGGCTTGAGATTTGCGGAGGAAGTCGTCGAGGCTGGCGGCCTTGCCATAGCGGTGATCGAGGCCGGTCATGAATTTGTCGAGGTCGGTGAAGCGTTCGAGGGCGGCGTGGTAGTTCCAGTATTCGTCGATGGGCCAGAGATGTCCGGCGGGAATGAAGCGTTTGAGGCTGGACAATGGCGGGATCGCGGGGCCGGGACTGGTTTCGGTATTGAATCCGAAGGCGCCGCCGGCTTCTTTGTCCACGAGCCAGTAGTTGGGTGGAACGTAATCGTAAGGGCCGGACATCTTCACGCCCGAGGGGCCGGTGACGGTGGTGGGCGTGTCGTTGGCCGAGGAGATGGTGGGGTTGGGCCAGCGCGTGTCTTTGACAACCTGCAGGTAGAGGGTTTCGATTTTGGCGATCGGGGGATTATCGCTGCCGTAGAGAAAAACGAAAACGCTGGGATGATTGCGCAGGCGAGTGAGTTGATCGGAAAGGGAAGCGGTCGCGATGCGGGTGGTGTCGTCGGTCCATTTGTCCCATTTTTCCCAGAAATCACAGCAGGTCCATCCGGGCATGATGAGGACGCCGGAGCGGTCGGCGAGGTCGAAGAACTCATCGCGCTCCATGCGGCCTTCGAGGCGGATGGCGTTGAGGTGCATGTCGCGCATGTAGTCGAAAGCGGTGGCTGCTTGCTCGGGAGACCAGCGCAGGAGCATGTCGGGGGCCCAGGCGGCGCCGCGGATGATGAGCTCGCGTCCGTTGATTTTGAACTGGAGGTAGTTATGGTCGCTGAGGTGCGAGGTGACTTCGCGGATGCCGAAGTTTATTTTGGCGGAGTCGGAGAGGTGGGCGCCGGATTCGACCTGAAATCGCGCCGAATACATTTCTGGCTTACCCATCAGATAGGGCCACCAGAGCCGGGGATGGGCGAGTTTGAGTTGCGGATATTGCTCGGGGGTGAAGAGGACGGTCTTGGATTCGGAGGCGGCGAGCTGAACTTTCTGGCTGACGCGGACGCCTTCGATTTCTACGCTGACGATGGCCGCGCGGGGCTCGGCCGTTGAGTTGTACAGATCGGTGGAGACGGTGAGTGAGGCGGCTTTGTAGCCGGGGTCAAGTTTGGAAGAGATGAAGGGATGGCGGAGGGAAATGTCGCCGGAGGTGGTGAGGTAGACGGGTTTCCACAGTCCCATGTCTTTGTCGGGGGGAGTGGGGTTCCAGTCGACCCAGGTCATGGCGAGGTCATTTTTGTCGGGGGCGAAGATTTCGATGGCGAGGGCGTTCGGCTTGCCGGGATTTAGATGCTTGCCGATTTCGAAATTAAAGAGCCGCATCATGCCGGCGACGTCTTGAGCGTCGGCGATTTTCTCGCCGTTGAGCCAGACGTTGGCGCGGTAATTGATGCCGTCGAAGTGCAGCCAGGTGGCGTGTTTTGCCGATTCCGCGGGAGCGTGGAACTCGGTGCGAAACCACCAGGAACAATGGAAGGGACTGTCGGGCGGCATGGATTGGTTGGCGAAGAAAGGATTGTCTTTGGTGGAGGGATAGTCCATGCCGGGGAATGATTTGAGATTCATTCCGTAATAAGGGTCGGGATAGGTGCCATCGGCGACGAGGGCAGCGACAACGGTGGTGGGGACGGTGGCTTTGTGCCAGGAGTCGGCGCGAAAACCGGGAGTCGATATTTCCTGGCCGGAGGCTTTTGCGTCGCAGGACGATTGAAGGCGCCAATTTTCGTGGAGGACTATTTCTTTATTGTTGACCGGAGAGGCCATGCAGGTTGCGCTGATGAGGAGGATGGCGAAAGTCATCCGCAAGGATTTGGTACGGAGGGAAGAGTCGGAAGCCGGATGAATCGTCACAACGATTGCCTCGTGTTCCGGATTGGTTAAATGTTTATTAAAACGTATGAATATTGAGGTATAAGTACATCTGATGTCAAGATGAAATTCTGGGCGGGCGTCGAGGGCGGTTTTTGGGTAGGGGTGCTTCGGCTGCGTCAGGACTCCCTTCGGTAGTCCTGACTTCGCTCAGCATGACAAAGGGGACTCTGGACTTCTCGCAGTAAGTGACGGAGGTTGACAAGTTTGCCTTTCGCAGACTTCAATGGGCCACTTATGGAATCTACGACTAACACAACTGTGTCGGCGCCGCGGTTGCGGCGGACGCTTACCTTATGGGACCTGATTCTTTACGGCATCATCGTAATTCAGCCGACTGCGCCCATGCCGGCGTATGGAGTGTTCAGCAATGCGGGGCAGGGGCACGTCGTTACGTCGATCCTGATCGCGATGGTGGCGATGGTATTCACGGCGATGAGTTATGGACGGATGGCGCGGGTGTATCCGAGTGCGGGGTCGGCTTATACCTATGTTGGGCGCGAGTTGCATCCGGCGCTGGGGTATGTGACGGGATGGAGCATGACGATGGATTACATCCTGAATCCATTGATCTGCACGATCTGGTGCGCCAAGGCGATGGCCGATCTGATGGGCGGGACGCGATATCAGATTCCGTATCCCGGGCTGCTGTGGCCGCTGATTTTTGCGGGGCTGTTCACGGCGCTGAACCTGCGCGGGGTGCAGACTTCGGCGCGTATCAATAAAACGCTATGCGCGATCATGGGCGCGGTGATCCTCGCATTTTTCTGGTATACGATCCGCTACATTTTTAAGCTGCCGCAATTTCCCGAGGCGTATTTTCTGCGCCCGTTCTACAACCCGCAGACCTTCACTGTTAATCGAGTGTTCCACGGCACGTCGGTGGCGGTGCTTACCTATATTGGGTTCGACGGAATTTCGACTCTGTCGGAAGAAGTGGAGAATCCCAAGCGCAATATTTTTTTGGCGACGGTGCTGGTGTGCGTAGTTACGGGATTTCTGGCGGCGGCAGAAGTTTACGGCGCACAGTTGTTGAGCCTCGCGCATTTCGGAAAAGACTTCGGAGTGTTTGCGCAATTCGGAGATGAGAACGTGTTCAGCCATGTGGCCGGGATTGCGGGCGGCGTTCTCATGACGAAGGCCATCAGCATTACTTTGCTGATCGCGACTGTGGGTTCGGGCATGGGATCGCAACTGGGCGCGGCGCGGCTGCTCTATGGCATGGGGCGGAGCGATGCGATTCCGAAGAAGTTTTTTGGGGCGATTCATCCTCGAACGCGGATTCCCGCGAACAACGTGTTGTTTGTGGGAGTGATTGCGCTGATCGGGGCATTTTTGATCAGCTACGACAACGGGGCGGAGTTGCTGAACTTCGGGGCGCTGATCGCGTTCATGGGCGTGAACCTGGCGTCGCTCACGCATTATTACGTGCGGGGGGCGGACCGGACGATGGGGCAGTTGATTCCTCCGGTGCTGGGATTTTTTATCTGCCTGTTTATCTGGATTCATCTTTCAAACCTGGCGCTGATCGCGGGTTCGATCTGGATGGCGGCGGGGATTGGGTATGGGGCGTGGAAGACGCGCGGGTTTCAGGGGAATTTAGTGAACTTCGATTTGCCGCCTGAAGAGTGAAGGCAGATCTGGTCATCTCGTCATCTGGTCATCAGGTGATCTGCTGCTTCAAAGGCTTTACCCACGGGGGGTACGGGGTATCACGGGGTAAACCTGGTTGTTCAAACAATCTCGCTGTTCGTCCTACTACTTTGCGACACTTCTTAGTGTTCGGGGATTAGTTCCAGGGTTTGGACTTCGAAAGGCTTCAGGGTGAAGGCGTGTGGGGTGCCGGCTGTTAAGCGGATCGGGGTGGTGTTTTGATCTTGATGCCACGGGCTGTGGGCCTGGAATTGGGTTGGGGCATGAACCGGTAGTTCGAGGGCTTGGGCTACGTCTACTGAAAAAGTTTGTGGCTTGTCGCTGGGATTGCGCAGCGTGAGGATGCCCATTTTTGGCGACCATGCTGCCCAGCCGTAAACTTCCAATTTGTTCGGGTCGCCTCCAACCCAGTGCGTGTCGACTAAGACGTCGGCATGGCGGCGGGACCAGAGAGCGGCTTCCGCCAGCGTGTTCCAATCGTCATCCGATAAGAGCGAGTGGGTGATGTACATCTCCTGCAACTGCGTGCCGGTGGCGAAGTAGGAATGGACTTCGTTGGCGAAATCGTGGCCGGGATCGGTGGCGAGATTCTGCGCCTGGCGCGCGTAAATGATTCCGTGAAGCATCAGCGAGTTCAGGGGGAATAGAGGGCCGGGTTGGACGACGCCGTGGTAGGTTGCGCCGTCGCGAAAGGTGATCCAGCGCTCGCGCCAGGAACCGACGCCGGCAAAACTGTGATCGTCGTCGCCGCGCCAGATGGAATCGGCATACTGCAGCCAGAAGGGCGAAGGGTAAGTGCCGGTGGTCAGGTTAATAAAAATTGCGGGATTGAGGGAGCGCCACTCGCTCATGAGGCTGATGGCGGCCTGAAAGTCGCTATCAAATTGGCTGCCGGGAAGCACGCTGTTGACATTGCCGGTGCCATCGATCTTGAACTGGTTGATACCGAAGTCGCGGATGAAGTTTGAAGTGACTTCGCGAAAACGCGCATAATACTTGGGCCCAGAGAGCGCGAAACCGCCTGCGTTGGTTTCGAGGCCTTGCTGGCGGCCGTATTTGAGGCGCTCTTCTTTGGCCTGGTCGTAGCCTCCCCAAGGCGAAAGCCAGACGCCGGGTTCGGCGCCGATTTTTTCCGCCGCTTCGCGAAGAGGAGTGAAGCCGTGGGGGAATCCGGGGCCGAAACTCCAGAGCGTGTGCGGGTCGTCCCAACCGTCATCAAACAGAAAAGAATCCAACTTGACGCCGCGCTTACGGACGAGTTCGTCGCCGAAGGAATGAATGACGTCGAGAGCCGCGGCTTCATCGTAGGGATTGTTGAAGCCGATGTCGTACCACGAGTTGTAATGGAGAAAGGGGCGATAGGGACGGGCGCGCTCACGCTCGATGTAGCGCAGGAATCCGCGGCGCATCTGCTGGGCGGGAGAGACGCCGATGACGGAAGAGTAAGTCACGGTCTGGGCGGCGCGCAGCGGCAATTCGCGGGTGATCGAGCAATGGACTTGGTCGTCTTTGACCTGGCAGGAGGAAAGCGGATGCTCGAAGCCGAAGAAGGTGTCACCGAGGGTGACGGGAGAACCGTGAACCGTGCCCACGACGTGCGCGGCGGGGGCGTTGAAATCGAAGAGATCGACTTCGCGAATCGGCGAATCCTGACCAATGGCGCGGATGGAAAGTTCCTGGCGCAGATAATTGGAATCGTCGCGGAGAATTCCACGCCATGTAATGGAGAGCGTTCCCGCGGGATCTTCGAAACGCAGGACTAGTTGACGGCCGGGAGAATGCAGCGCGGAGCGCGGGGCCTCGGGTTCCATTGCAAGACTTTCGATGCTGGGACCTGCTTTGATGGCCATGGCCGAGGAGGGGAGGATTTTGCCATCCTTGAACTGGAGAAGAAAAAGATCGCGGGATAGAGGGATGGTTTTCTCTGACGGATGCAGGATCAGTTCAGATCCCGTGATGGCGCCGTGGTTCAGAGACCATTGCGCGGTGAAGAGATTGTTCTGCAAAATAATTTGGGACGCCTGAATGCTGGCGCGGGCTTCGCCGGGATCGGGGCTGTCGAGATGGGGATTTTGGGCCGCGGCAAGAAGAGTGGCGGAGAGGATTAAAATGCAGGAAAGGGAGAGGCGGCGAGAATGAGAGGCAAGTTTAAACATATTGAAACATTCCGAAATATATGGAAATATTATCGACAACAAAACGAAAGCTCGGCCTGGTGAGGCCGAATCGCGGCTTCTTGACTAGTCTAACTACACGATTCTAACTGCAAACTGAGATTGGAGACGGAGAAATGAATTCCAACTTCTGGGCAATGGCCGGCGCGCTGGCGATCGTGCTTTCCTCCGGGTTGCGCGGCGGAGTGGACGTCTCTAAGGAAAATCTTCAGATCGAAGGGACAAATCTCAGAGTGGAATTCGATCACAACCTGCGCAGCCGGGTGGTGGCGCGCTTTGACAATCAGGAAACGGCGATGGGGCCGTTCACGGATTCGGAGAGCGTGCAGGATACAGGAAAAACTTGGAGCGAATTTCCTGTGAGTTCGCAGAAGCGCGAAGAGGTGCGCGATAAGTTCGGAGCTGGCCACCGGCTGGTGCTGACAGGGAAGTCGGGGGCGCTGACGAAAACTTTGACGGTGACGATGTATGACGAGTTTCCGGCGATGGCGTTTTTCGATGTGCAGTACACGAACACGAGCACGGAAAAACTCGACATTGCGGGATGGACGAATAATGCTTACACGGTGGATGCGCAACCCGGTGGCAAAGTGCCGGCGTTCTGGTCCTATCAAAGCGGGTCGTACGAGAAACGTCCGAACTGGGTGCTGCCGCTGCTGCATGCAAAATTCCAGCAGAAGAATTATCAGGGGATGAATGCGACCGATTACGGCGGAGGGACGCCGGTGGTCGATGTGTGGCGGCGAGATGTTGGAATTGCGGTGGGTCACGTGGAACCGCGCCCGAGGCTGGTTTCGCTGCCGGTGTCGATGCCGGATGCGGCTCATGCCACGGTTGCGGTGGAGTTCCGGCATGAGACGTCGCTCGATCCGGGAGAAAGTTTTCACACGCTGCGCACTTTCGTTGCGGTGCATCAGGGAGACTACTATCGCGCATTGACGGATTACCGGCGCTTCATGATGAAGCAGGGGTTTGAGATGGCGTCGGCGCCGGACGACGGGTTCGGCGGAATCTGGTGCGCGTGGGGATATGGGCGGTCGGCAACTCCGCAACAGGTGTACGCCACATTGCCAACAGTGAAGCGCATGGGAATTGCGTGGGTCACGCTGGATGACGGCTGGCAGAATGATTACGGCGATTGGGCGCCGAATCCCAAAAAATACCCGCGCGGCGACGCGGATATGAAGGCTTTTGTAGACAGGATCCACCAGGAAGGATTTAAGGCGCAGCTCTGGTGGTCTCCGCTGAGCGCGGTGCCGACGTCCAAACTGCTCAAGGAACATCCCGAGTATGCGTTGCTGAACCGAGACGGATCGAGGCGGAAGATTTCTTTCTGGAATTCCGATTATCTGTGTCCCGCGGACCGGCCGGTGGTGGACTACCACAAAGAACTGGTGCGAAAGATTCTGGTCGACTGGGGTTTCGATGGCCTGAAGTTGGACGGGCAGCATATGAATGGAGCGCCGCCGTGTTACAACCCCGCGCACCATCACGCGCGTCCGGAGGAGTCGGTGGAGGCGATGCCGGATTTCTTTCGCGCGATCTACGACACCGCGCAGGAAGTGAAGCCGGGAGCGTTGGTGGAGTTTTGTCCGTGCGGCACCGCGTTTTCGTTCTTCACCATGCCTCACTTCAATATGTCGGTGGCGTCGGACCCGGAGAGTTCTTTCCAGATTCGCTCGAAAGCGAAAACGTTGAAGGCGCTCATGGGCGACAACGTGCCATATTTTGGCGATCACGTGGAGGAGAGTGATGAGCGGATCGACTTTGCTTCCACCATTGGAGTGGGCGGCGTGGTGGGGACGGAGTTTGTGCTGCCATCTCTGCTGACGGAAAGGCGCAAGGGCGAACCGAATTCCGATCTGACGCCGGCGCGCGAGAAGGAATTTGAAAAGTGGTTTGCCATCTATCACGAGAAGATGCTCTCGCGGGGGAAGTATCTGGGGCAGTTGTATGACATTGGATTCGATGTGCCGGAGACGCACGTGATCCGCAAGGATCAGACGATGTATTACGCGTTCTACGCGAAGTATTGGAAGGGCACGGTCGAACTGCGTGGGCTCGATGACCGCAAGTATGCCGTGGTCGATTACGTGGATGGCACGAGTTTGGGGACGGTTTCCGGGCATGACGCGAAGTTGCCGGTGGAGTTCAGAAAACATCTGCTGCTGGAAGTGCGGCCGGAGTAACTCCAAAAACCTTTGAGCGCGGAGTGCGCTGAGAACGGCCGCGGAGAGCGGAATCCAGTGCCCATGCTATTTACGGCTGCCGGCGGGCGTCCCGTGGGGTCGCAGAAAAGCGTTGACAACTGATGTGAAATGAAAGTATAAGTAATCGTTCGTAAGTTAACGTCACAGAGGTGGTTTTCCCGCACCGGAAGCGCCGGAGTTCAGCGAATTTCGGGCACGCGGGCCCAGGAGCCTCGTCATGCTGACCTCTTCTTCTTGCCCGCGTTGTTCGCATCTGCGGAGTATTTCAACCCTCATCCTCTTTATTCTTCTTACGCTGGTGACGCCGCTTTGGGCGCAGAAGGACAGCGGCAGCGTCGTCGGCGTGGTGAAGGACGCAAGCAGCGCGGTTGTGTCCGGGGCCAAAGTGACGGTGGCGGATGTGGAGCGTGGAACGCAAACCGTGACTCGAACCAACGAACTGGGCGAGTACGTGGCCAGTCCGCTGAAGATTGGGCGCTACCAGATCACGGTTGAAAAGCAGGGATTCAAGAACGCGACCAAGGGGCCGGTGATCGTGGACATCCAGGCGAGGCTGGAAGTCGACGTGACGCTGGAGGTCGGCAGCGCCTCGGAGACGATGACGGTGACGACGGAGGGCCCGCAACTGGAGACCGATACGTCGTCGCTGGGGCAGGTGCAGGATACGCACACCATCGAAACGCTTCCTCTGAACGGCCGGAACTATGCGCAACTGGCGCTGCTGAGCGCGGGAGTGGCGACGAGCGAGCCGGGATCGCGGGTGGAGACGACGTTTGGATTCAGTTCGAACGGGTCGAGGTCGTTGCAGAATAATTTTCAGCTGGACGGCATCGATAACAATTCCGATCTGGGGGACGTGCTGAACGGAAGCGCGTATGTGATCCAACCTTCGGTGGACGCGATCGCGGAATTCAAAGTGCAGACCAACGCTTACAGCGCGGAGTTTGGGCGCGGGAATGGCGCGGTGATGAACGCCGTCCTCAAGTCGGGGACCAATCAGTTTCATGGCGACGTATACGAATTTCTGCGCAACGATGTGTTCGATGCGCGGAATGCGTTCGATATATTCGGGCGGCAGGGATACCAGCGAAATCAATTTGGAGCGACGCTGGGCGGTCCGATCATCAAGAACAGAACTTTCTTTTTTGGAGACTTCGAGGGGTTGCGACAGAGGCAAGCGCTGCCGCAACTGTCGCTGGTGCCGACGGCGAGTGAGATTGGCGGGGACTTCTCGTCGTTTCTGACCAGCACACCGGCCCTGGCCGTGGACATGAATGGAAATCCTACGAGTCAGGTGGCTGTGGATTGCAGCGGAAACCCGACTTACGTGGGCGAAATCTTTAACACTTACATGACCCAGGTCTCAGCTTTGAATCCGGACGGATATTGCGGAGTGCCGATTGGAACCGATGCGCTGGGTAATCCGACCAACAAATTCGGCGGAAACGCCGGGTTGAACACCGGTATCGATCCGCTGGCGGCGCGGCTTTCGGCGCTGTTTCCCAACGGGACGGTGAACGTGAACGGATTGAATTTTCTGGCGGAGCCGAAGGCGAATCTGGATCAAAACAACTTTGACGTGCGCATCGACCATCGCATTAGCGATAAGGATTCGATCTTTGGGCGGTTCAGTTACGAAGACCAGCCCAGCTTTATGCCATCGCCGTTCAACAACGTGCTGGATGGCGGGTCGTTCCAGGATGGATATCAGGATAATTCGTATCGCAGCCTGGCCATCAGCGAGATGCACGCTTTTTCGTCGAACATGGTGAATGAATTCCGGCTGGGTTACAACCGCATCAATGCGCACCGGTTTCAGTTGAATTACAACCAGGATGTAGCGGCCCAGTTGGGTTTTCCGGGGGTGCCGTTTGGGCCGAACAATGGCGGGTTGCCGAGCATCACCATTGACGATGGCACGGCGAGCATCGGAAGCTCAGGCTTTTTGCCGTCGATCGAGAAACAGAACGCCTATGTGCTGGATGAGACGATCACCAAGGTCTACGGCCGGCACACGATCAAAGCGGGCACGGAGTTGCGGTTTATCGAATTCACGATTTTTCAGCCGGCGGCCTCGCGGGGCACGATGGATTTTGCCAGCAATTTTACGGACAACGCGGCCGCTCCGACTACGGGAGGCGAGGCGTTTGCGACGTTTCTGCTGGGACTGACTGACGCAGCCACGATTACAAATGAGCACAACGTTGACTATCACCGTGGCGACTACTCGTGGTTTGGACAGGATGATTTTCGCGCCACGCCGAAGCTGACGCTGAATCTGGGACTTCGCTATGAACTGTTCACCATGGTGAGAGCGAAGGACAATGAAGAGGCAAATTTCGATTTCTCGACCGATTCGCTGGTGGTGCCGAAGGGGCAAACGGCTACGTTGACGCCGACGCTGGCGGGGCTGATTCCGATTATGCGAAACGGCACGGCGGGGCTGGTGTCGCCGTCCCTGACCAACTTTGCGCCGCGGGTTGGAATGGCCTACCAGATCTCGAACAAGCTGGTGATGCGGGCGGGATACGGGATTTTCTATGGCGGGGAAGAGAACGGGCCGTTCTCGAATCCGAGTCCGGGTTTCAATCCGCCATTTTTTGTGACGGAAAACTTTACGCAGCCGTGCGGGCTGCCGGCGGCGAATCCGAATCCGAACCAGCCGAACTGCGCGGTGCTGGGCCCGGGGAACATACCCCTGAGTTCGCTATCGCAAGGTTATCCGGCCAACTCGTTGACCGATCCGAATACGCCGACGCTGTTTTCGGAAAGTTCGAAACTGGAAACGCCTTTCACGCAGCAATGGCATCTCGGACTCGAGTACCAGTTGCCCGACCAGATGCTGCTGAATGTTTCGTATGCGGGATCGCGCGGATCACACCTCTACGGCATGTACAACGGGAATCAGGCGCAGCCGGATCAGGTGTTTTGCACCACCAACGGCAACACTCCGGAAAATTGCCCGACGGCGCCACGGCGGCCATTTCCCTCAGTCGATGGGACGATCGAGACGCTGCGCGCCAACGATTATTCGAACTACAGCGCGTTACAGGTGCACGTGGAGAAGAGGCTCTCGCATGGACTGGACTTCGGAGTGTCTTACACCTATTCGCACGCGCTGGACGATGCCTCGAGCGCGAGTCTGGGTTCGCTGAACAACGGCGACTTCCGCGATCAGTTGTATCCGTGGCTGGAGTATGGCAATTCGGATTTCGACGTACGCCAGCGCCTGGTTTTTAACTATGCTTACGAGTTGCCGTTCGGGCATGGCAAGAAGTTTGGTGGAAGTGCGACGGGCGCGCTGAATCAGATTATCGGGAACTGGCAGGTGGCGGGCATCACGACGGCCCAGACGGGCAACTGGTTCACCGTCACCGATGCGATCACCAACGTTTCGACCGCGGACGGGGGCGGGACGGTGGGATTCTACGAGGTGCGGCCAAACCTTGTGGGCGATCCGAACGGGAAGCCCTGCGTCCCGGGAACGCTATTCAACACCTGCGCGTTCGCGGACAACTCCACGTTTTTCACTTTCGGCGACGCCGGCAGGAACATCGTTCGAGGACCGGGGCTGCAGAATTGGGATTTTTCAATTTTCAAAATATTTCCTATCCGCGAGGAAATGCATCTGGAGTTTCGGTCGGAATTCTTCAACATATGGAACCACGTAAACCCGCTGTTTGGGCTGACGGGCGCGATCGGCCAGGAGCCGCAGTCTGTTGAATTTGGCACGCCGCAGTTCGGGCAGGCAGTGGCGGCGCGGGATCCACGGTTCATTCAATTCGCGCTGAAATTCTATTTTTGAGGGTTTTGGCTAGAGGTGCGGTTAGGCTTGCGCGCGGAGTCCGTGGAGCGGGATATGCTTAGCTCCGCCTGAAAAACGGCTGCGCTCAGCATGACGCCATGTTTTGCGGTTGCCGTTATTTTCAAACTGAGGCACTACCAACCGCTTCGTCAATTTGGGGAGGAGAAACCGTTTATGCAACGCACGATCTCGACCCGAGGAAGCGAAAGGTTCGCGCTGGCGACGCTGCTGGCGGTTGTTTTGATGCTGGCGTCGTCTATGGCCGGGCAATCCGGCGCTACCTATTATGTGTCAACCAGCGGGAGCGACAGTAATTCCGGCAGCATGAGCGCGCCCTGGCTGACGATTCAGCACGCGGCGAATACGGTTACGGCCGGTGCGACGGTCTACGTGTTCGGCGGAGTTTACGGTGAGGCGGTGACCTTCCCTTCGTCCGGAACAGCGCGGGCACGGATTACCTTCCAGAGCTATCCGGGGCAGACAGCAGTGCTCGATGGGACAAGTGTGGCCTGCTGCACTTCGAATCCGCCGTCGAGCGGGAACAACACGCAGGGGCTGATTACGATCGTGAATCAGAGTTACATCACGGTCAGCGGATTCGAGCTGCGCAGTTTTTCCACGACCAAATCCGCCGCGGTTCCGGCGGGCGTATGGATCACGGGTTCGGGGGCGGGCGTCGAGCTTCTGAATAATCTGGTGCACGACATTACGACGTCAGCGGAGAAGAATGGGAACGCGTTCGGCATAGCGGCTTATGGCACGTCGCAGACTCCGATCAGCCGGTTGGTGATCGATGGCAACGAGGTCTACAACCTGAAGACCGGCGAAAGCGAATCGGTGAACGTGGATGGGAACGTAACCAATTTCTCCATCACCAATAATCTGGTGCACGACAACGACAACATTGGCATCGACGCGATTGGATACGAAGGCGTGGGGCCAGTGGGCTACGACGAAGCCATGTACGGGGAAATCAGCGGCAACACGGTCTACAACATCAGCGGCATTGACAACGCTGGGGAGGGCGATTCCTACGATGCCGACGGTGTCTATTGCGATGGGTGCGCCTATGTCACGATCGAAAACAACCTGATCCACAACGTCGATTATGGGATCGAGGTGGCGAGCGAACATAAGATTTGCCAGAGCAACGGCACCGAGTGGTCGGGGCCGAATGGAACCGGGAAAAAGGGCAAGAGCGATTACCCGTGCAACGGCAGATATGTGACGGTGCGCAACAACGTGGTTTATGACTCGAACGCCTGCGGCATTTCGATTGGTGGATATTCCAACAATGTTGGCGGGACGGCCAACACGGTGATCGTCAACAATACTTTGTATAACAACAACACGAAAAACCAGTCGAGCGAGTTCCAGATTCAATTCCATTCGGGCAGCGCGCAGGCAAACATTTTCGAGAACAACGTGGTTTATGCGGGAAAGCAGAATGTCTGGATCTACAGTTTTGTAAAACCGACGACAACTTATCCCGCGCCGCCGGCCACGCTCAACTGGAATCTGTATTATTCGGCGGCGGGTTACGTGAAGGGAACGTCGATCCAATGGGCGGGCGTGAGCAACTACAAGACTTATGCAACTTATCAGAGCACGACCGGGGAAGATGAGGACTCGGGCAACGCGGATCCGTTGTTTGTGAACCTGGGCGCGACGCCTCCGGATTTCGACATCGCTGCCGGATCGCCGGCGGTGAATAGCGGCGGCACGAGCCTGAGTTGCAGCGATGGCTGGTGCAACGGCAGTTCGATTTATGGGAGCGCGGATTTTCTGGGCAATCCGAGGATGAAGGGATCCAGCATCGACATCGGCGCTTACGAATCGACGGGAATCACGAATTCGTTGAGCACGACTCTGACTGCCGGGACGTATTCGCTGCAGCCGGGGCAATCGACGACGCTGACGGCAATGGTTTCCGCAAGCCCCGGCGATGGAGGCGTGCCCAGCGGGACCGTGAACTTTATGCTGGGATCGAGTTTGCTGGCAACTGAGACGCTAGCGCCGACGGGCGCGACGGAAGCGGCGGCGAGCGTGCCGCTCAGCGCTTCGCAACTGGCCACGGGTGGCAATACATTGACCGCCGTCTATTCCGGGAATTCGGTATATGGCGGCTCGACATCGGCGCCCATTACAGTGACTCTGAAATGACTCTAACGGCACAACACGGAAAGCGGAATTCAGACGCTACCGAGCGGCTGGCGGGTGTTCTGCAGCAGAATCGCCGGGGAAGTGCGGTGGGAGTTTATTCGATCTGCTCGGCGAATCGATTCGTTCTGGAAGCGGGGATGTTGCAAGCGCGGCGGGACGACAGCGTGCTGGTGATCGAATCGACGTCAAACCAGGTCAACCAGTTTGGCGGCTATACGGGACAGACTCCGGCGCAGTTTGTTTCTTTTGTGGGAGAAATCGCGGCCGCCATGAATTTTCCAGCGGAGAGGATCGTGTTTGGCGGCGACCATTTGGGGCCGCAGGCGTGGCGCAAGGAAGGGGCTGCGACGGCGATGCCGAAGGCGCTCGATCTGGTGCGCGCGTGCGTGCGTGCGGGCTACACGAAAAT
Organism: uncultured Acidobacteriaceae bacterium; assembly: GCA_963715875.1. Taxonomy (GTDB): domain Bacteria; phylum Acidobacteriota; class Terriglobia; order Terriglobales; family Acidobacteriaceae; genus Sulfotelmatobacter. Next base: position 2,160,740 of record OY970281.1, read on the forward strand.
TCATTTGGATGCGAGCATGCATCTGGCGGGCGATCCGGTGGAGGCCGGCAAGGGATTGGCAGAGGAGATTGTGAGCGAGCGGGCGGCGGAGTTGTGCCGGGCTGCGGAAGAAGTTCACGCGAAGCTGCCGGCTGGGGCGCCCGCTCCGCTGTATGTGATTGGCAGCGAGGTGCCGATTCCGGGTGGAGAGTTGGGCGAAGGACAAGCGCCCGAAACTACGCGCGTCGAGGACGCGGCGCGAACGGTGGAAGTGGCGAAGCGCGCATTTGAGGTTCGCGGCCTGCAGGCGGCGTGGGAGCGAGTGATCGCGATGGTGGTGCAGCCCGGAGTGGAATTCGGGGACGCGAATGTCTTCCCGTATGCGCCGGAAAACACGAGCGCGCTGGCGCAATTTGTGGCGGAGAAATGGCAGGGAGTTTTCGAGGCGCATTCCACCGATTACCAGCTGCCGGGGGCGTTGCGGGAGATGGTTCGCGATCACTTCGCGATCCTGAAAGTGGGGCCGTGGTTGACTTTTGCATTCCGCGAGGCGGTGTTTGCGCTGGCTGCGATCGAAGAAGAGTGGCTGGGGCAGCGCGCGAGGATCAAAATGTCGTGGGTGCGCGAGTCGCTGGACGAGGCGATGGTGGCCAATCCCGAACACTGGAAGGGTTATTACCACGGGGATGAGGAGGCGTTGCGTTTCGCGCGCAAATACAGTTTCAGCGATCGGGCGCGTTATTACTGGCCGCAACCGAAAGTTGAGGCAGCGCTGCAACGACTGGTAGAAAATATGACTCTTTATCCGGCGCCCGTTTCTTTGTTGAGCCAGTACCTGCCCAGCCAGAGCGAGGCGGTGCGAGCGGAAATGATTGCGAACCGGCCGGGGGAATTGATCCGCCACAAGATTCTGGAAGTGATCGATCACTACGCGAATGCTTGCGGAATGAAGGCGGAAGTTTGACAAACGAAAGTAAACGCTATAAAAAGAAATAGAAAACAAAAGGGATCCCTGCGGCGGCGAAAGCGGCGGGGCGGAAAGCGGTTTTGATCGTGCTCAATGAAGAACGCCGGCGGGCCATTCTCGAGATGGTGAATCGCGACGGGCGGGTGCTGGTGCCGGAACTGGCGCGGCGTTTCGATACGTCGCAAGTGACGATCCGGAAAGATCTGGAAGTGCTGCACAACCTGCGGCAACTACATCGAACTCACGGAGGGGCGTTGCCAGCGGGGGACCGAGCGCTGGACGATCCCAGCCTGCGGGAAAAAGAACAGCTGCATCGCGAGGAAAAACTGCGCATCGCGGAAGCGGCGGCGCGGCGCGTGAGCAGCGGACAAGTCATCATTTTGGATTCCGGAACCACGACGACGGCGATTGCGCGGGCGCTGCGGACGGTTCGCGACCTGACCATTGTTACGAATGCGGTAAACATTGCGGCCGAGTTGGCGGGGACGTCGATTGAAGTGATCCTGACCGGGGGAACGCTGCGGAAGAATTCATTTTCGCTGGTGGGGCCGATGGCGGAGGACGCGCTGCGGCACCTGAGCGCCGACCTTCTATTTCTGGGCGTCGATGGATTCGACGTCAACTATGGGCTGACGACTCCGAATTTGCTGGAGTCGAAGGTGAACCGGGTGATGGTGGAAGTGGCGAAACGAACGATTGCGGTGTGTGATGCCACGAAATTCGGGCGACGGAGTTTGTCGCTGATCGTGCCGACCTCGTCGATTCAGGAGATGATTACGGATCGCGGAATCGCGCAGACGGATTTGCGGGCGTTGAAGAAGGCGGGAATTGAGGTGACGATTGTCTGATTCGACTTTGAGTCATGCGCAGGATTCCGGCGAAGCTGGCGTGCACAGCCGGAGCGAGATTCTGTCGCAGGCGGAGTGCTGGGGAAATTGTCTGACGGAGTTAACGCGCAGCCAGATCGTGAACGAAGTGACCAGCCGCTTCAAGGATGCGGCGGAGTGGCTGTTTGTCGGATGCGGCTCCAGTTACTATGTGGCGCTGGCGGCGGCGGCCACGATGAAATCGCTGACGGGGCGCGCGTCACGGGCGGTTCCGGCGTCGGAGGTGTTGCTGTATCCGGAGTTGGTGTTTGGAGGAGGGGCGAGCGTCGCGGTGCTGATCTCGCGGTCCGGGCAAACTTCCGAGGTGTTGAAGGCGGCTGAGGTATTGAAGCAGCGCAAGGTCCCGAATGTTGCGGTTACGTGCGTGACCGGTCAGGCGTTGGAGAAGCTGGCGTCGATCACGATCACGCTTCCGGCGGATGAAAAAAGCACGGTGATGACGCGGTCCTTTACTTCGATGCTGCTGGCGCTGCAGTTTCTGGCCGGTCGAATGGCGGGGAACAAGGCGTTTGGCGAGGCTTTGGCGGCCATGCCGGAAATGGCGGCGGCAGCGCTGAAACCGGTAGAGGAGCAGGTGCGCGAATTCGTGTCGAGCCATAATTTTACGAATTATGTTTGTCTGGGACATGGTCCTTATTATGGGCTGGCGTGCGAGTACGGGCTGAAGGTGATGGAGATGTCGGTGTTGACGGCGCAGGTTTTTCATGCGTTGGAATTTCGACATGGTCCGAAGTCGGTGGTGACGCCGCAGACGTTGCTGGTTTTTCTGCTTTCGGAACAGGGCTACAACGCGGAGTGCGATTTGCTGGAAGAGATGAAAGTGCTGGGCGGGACTACAGCAGTGATTACGCAACATGCGAATGCGCGGGTGAAAGCATCGGCTAACTTGCTGGTAGAGTTACCGCTGCAGGTGCCCGAGTTGGCGCGTCTGGCGCCGACTCTGGTTCCCGGACAATTGCTGGGACTGCATACCGGGTTGAAAAAGGGTTTGAATCCGGATTCGCCGCGCAACCTGACGCGGTCGGTGATCCTCGACGAAAAAGGCTCCAAGAAACCGGAATATGCCGCGTTTTGACGTCACCATTGCAGGCGAGCTGAATCTCGATCTGATCCTGTATGGGCTGCCAGCGGAACTTCCTCCGGAACGCGAACTGCTGGCGGAAAACATGGCGCTGACGCTGGGGTCGTCGTCGGGCATTGTCGCGCACAATCTGGCGAGCCTCGGGAGCAAGGTGGGATTTCAGTCGCTGATTGGGGAAGATCCGCTGGGCGCGATTGCGCTGGAACGGCTGACGCAGAGCGGGGCCGATGTTTCGCGCGTGCGGCGATTGGAAACGGTGGGCACGGGATTGAGCGTGATTCTGCAGCGAGAGGGGTGGCGGAACATCCTGACGTACTCGGGCGCGATTGCGAAGCTGGGGATTGACGATCTTGATTTCGAATATCTCTGCGATGCGCGGCACTTTCATCTGTCGTCTTATTTTCTGCAGGCAAATCTGCGTGCGCATGTGCCGGAGCTGTTTCGGCGGTTGAAGGCGGCGGGGCTGACGATTTCGCTGGATACGAACGACGATCCCGAAGACCGGTTTGAGGGTGATCTGCGGCACGTGCTGGCGTGCGTGGACATCTTTCTGCCCAACCGGCGCGAGGCTTGCAAAGTGGCCGCGACCGACGACGTGGAACTGGCGATGAAGAAGCTGGCGGAGATGGTTCCGCTGGTCGTGGTGAAAATGGGGGCGGAAGGCGCGGTGGCGCTGCGCCAGAACGAGAGAATCGAAAGCGCGCCGGTGCGAGTGGACGTGGTCGATGCGGTGGGGGCGGGGGACAGTTTCGACGCGGGATTCCTGCACGCGTATCTGGAGGGGCAGAGCCTGGAGGATTGCCTGGCTGCGGGCAACGCATCGGGAGCACTTTGCGCCACGCGAACTGGGGGGACGGAGGGATTTCGTGATGCCGAATATCGGAAGGGGTTTCTTCGGGAGCACGCGCCGCGGCTGGGGAGTCGGTGAGGTGTTGCGCGCGCTTTGGAAGGTTGCCTGCCGCGGGGTGTGCGGGGATGCGGTGTCGGGGAAGTATAGGGATGCTTCGACTACGGCGGGACTCCCTCCGGTCGTCCCGCCTTCGCTCAGCACGGCAGAGATCCCTTTATTCTTTTCCCACGGTCGTCCCGCCTTCGCTCTGCATGACAGAGATCCCGTTATTCTTGTCACTCTATCTTCATCTTGATCACATCATCCTTGTCACATCGAATAGTGGCCTCGCTCACTGCGCGGTTTCCGGCGCGGAGTCTCTAATCAAAAGAGTGGGCGGGACGATCGGCGCCGGGAAATCTCCGGGCAGAAGGTCTCGGCTGCAGGAGGAAAGACTGTGCCCAAGACCGCAAGCGATGTGCAGAAACTGGCGAAGGAGAGAAGAATCCAGATCGTGGATTTGAGGTTCGTGGACCTGGTGGGAGCATGGCAGCATTTGTCGATTCCGGTGGAGGACCTGAACGAGGGGCTATTTGCGGAGGGCATGGGATTTGATGGATCGAGCATTCGCGGATTCCAGTCGATCGACGAAAGCGACATGCTGCTGGTGGCGGATGCGGAAACGGCGTGTGTCGATCCGATTCTGCAAGTACCGACGCTGAATCTGATCTGCAATGTGTTCGATCCGGTGACACGCGAACGTTACAGCCGCGATCCGCGTTACATCGCACAAAAAGCAGAAGGCTATTTGAAGAGCACGGGAATTGCAGAGCTGAGCTACTGGGGGCCGGAGCTGGAGTTCTACATTTTCGATGACGTGCGCTACGACCAGAATGCGCAATCCGGCTACTACTTTGTCGATTCCAGCGAAGGGGTCTGGAATACGGGGCGGCAGGAGAATCCGAATCTGGGCTACAAGCTGCGGCACAAGGAAGGATATTTTCCGCTGCCTCCGGCGGATACACTGCAGGACATCCGCTCAGAAATTGTGGTGAAGCTGAAGGACGTGGGAGTGCGGGCGGAGATCCACCATCACGAGGTGGGAACGGCGGGGCAGAACGAGATTGATATGCGCTACGGGCTGCTGACCAAGATGGCGGACAACGTGATGTATCACAAATATATTGTGCGCAACGTGGCGCGGCTGCATGGCAAGACGGCGACTTATATGCCGAAACCGATTTTCGGCGATAACGGGTCGGGGATGCATGTCCATCAGAGCCTGTGGAATGGTGAGACGAATTTATTCTCTGACGAAAAAGGCTATGGCGGGATCAGCCAGATCGCGAAATATTATATTGGAGGCTTGCTGAAGCATGCGCCGGCGCTGCTCGGGCTGTGCGCACCAACGACCAATTCCTATCGCAGGCTGGTGCCGGGATTTGAAGCTCCCGTCAACCTGGTGTACTCGCAGCGCAACCGGTCGGCGGCGGTGCGTATTCCGATTTACTCGAAGAGCCCGAAAGCGAAGAGGGTCGAGTTCCGCTGTCCGGATGCGGCCAGCAATCCCTATCTTTGCATGGCTGCGCAATTGATGGCGGGGTTGGATGGAATCCGGAACAAGATCGATCCGGGCGCGCCGGTGGAGAAAGATCTTTACGAACTCAAGCCGGAGGAAGCCGCGAAGATTCCGAGTACGCCGGGTTCGCTGGGCGAGGTGCTGGACGCGCTGGAGAAGGATCACGATTGGTTGTTCGCGGGCGATGTATTTACTCCCGATGTGATTGAGACCTGGCTCAAGTACAAACGGGAGCGAGAACTGGCTCCGGTGAACCTGCGGCCGGTGCCGTACGAATTTTTCCTGTATTTCGATGTGTAGTCAGCCGGGAAAATGAGGTGGTAGGATAAGCGGCAGTTTCAAGATTGCGGGCGTTTCAGGGAGCTGGCGATGACGAGAGCCGCGCGTTCAGTAGCGTCCCCCAGAGTGGTTGCCATTGAGGACTTCCGGCCGATCGCGCGCCATCGAGTGCCCAAGTCGGTGTTCGACTATCTTGATGGTGGCGCTGAAGGCGAAGTGACGCTGCGGGAAAACTGCAGAGTGTTCAACGACGTCACGTTTCGGCCGCGGCATGCCGTAGTGGTTCCAGAGTGCAACCTGTGCACGCGTGTGCTGGGCGTTGACCTCAAGCTGCCGTTTCTGCTGGCGCCGGTTGGCTACAGCCGGCTGATGCATCCGGGTGGGGAAGTAGCGGCGGCGCGAGCGGCGGGGCGGGCGGGGACTGGCTACATCCTTTCAACGATTTCAGGACACAAGCTGGAAGATGTGAAAGCGGCCTCGACGGGGCCGGTTTTTTATCAGCTCTACCTGATGGGTGGACGGGGCGCGGCCGAGGCAGCGATCGAACGGGCGCGGGTGGCGGGATTTCACGCGCTGGTGGTGACGATCGATACGCCGGTGTCGGGAATCCGCGAGCGCGATTATCGCAACGGAATGAAGGAATTGATCAGCGGAGGTCCGCTGGCGAAGGTGCCGTTTGTTCCGCAAGTGCTGGCGCGGCCGGGATGGCTGTTTGAATATCTGATGGATGGCGGCTTGCCGGGGCTGCCGAATGTGGTGATTCCGGGCAAGGGACAGATGCCGCTGGTAGATATTAATAAGGCGCTGGCAGAATCCGCGCCGACGTGGGCCGATTTGAAATGGATTCGCGAAATCTGGAAAGGTCCGATCGTGATCAAGGGGGTGTTGACGTCGGACGATGCGCGGCGCGCGGTGGATGAAGGAGTGGCGGCGATTTCGGTTTCGAATCACGGAGGGCGGCAACTGGATGGACTTCCGGCTTCGTTGCGCGCGCTGCCTGAAGTTGTCGAGGCGGTGAAGGGACGCATTGAAGTCTTCATGGATGGAGGTATTCGCCGCGGCACCGACATAGCGAAAGCGCTGTGCATGGGAGCGAACGCGGTGCTGTGCGGGCGGGCCTACGCGTATGGGTTGGCTGCGGCCGGCGAGGCTGGGGTGGACCGGGCCATCGAGATTTTAACGGCTGATTTGGAGAGAACGTTGCGGCTGCTGGGATGTGGGTCGGTGGCGGAGTTGGATCGGTCGTACGTGAATGTGCCGCGGGAGTGGGGCGGGTGATCTGGTGATCGGGTCATCTGGTGATTGAAAACCATTGCTTCGACTGGTGTGCTCCGGATCACGGAGCGGATGGCACGGTGCTGGCAGCGGGCAGGCTATAGGGATCCTTCGACTGCGTGAGTGCTTCGCTTCGCTCGCACTCACTTCGCTCAGGATGACAATGTGTGTAAGTGCTTTCGCTCGCTATGCCCCGCTGCGCTTGGCGGGACGCCTTGAGTGAAGGCGCTCGATGCCAGGGCTCCTGCAAATAGCAATGGCAATTAGCTCACTGCTAATTGCCAATTGCTCCGAATATTACTCTTCTTTCTTTTCTGGTTCTTTGGGTAGGGGTTTTTCCAGGGGTTTGCGGGGGAGCATCTGGTCGCGCATGGCGGCGTCGTAGACGAAGCCGGCTACGATCACGCTGATCTGTTTCAGATCTTCGGGTTGCAGGCGATCGTAGACGTCCATGTTGGAGTGGTGGGTGCGGCTCTCGTACTCGATGGGGTCCTGAATAAACTGGAAGCCGGGGATGCCGACGGCGTCGAAGGACTGGTGATCGGTGCCGCCGGTATTGCGCATGGTGATGGTGGTCATGCCGAGATCTTTGAAGGGCTTCATCCAGGCTTCGAAAATGGGCTCGACGGCTTCGTTTTCCTGAAGGTAGATGCCGCGAATTTTGCCGGTGCCGTTGTCCACATTGAAATAGGCGGAGACTTTGGCCTGTTCGGGCTTGACGGTGACTTCTCCCATATCGCGGCGCAGCAATGTGAAATCGTTCTTCTTCGCAGGATCTTCGGAGTGCGGGCGCGATCCGAAATGATGTTCGACATATCCCTGGGAGCCGAGCAGGCCTTCTTCTTCACCGCTCCAGAGGCCGATGCGGATGGTGCGGCGGGGCTTGATGTCGAGGGCTTTGAGGATGCGGACGGCTTCCATCATGACGATGGTTCCGGCGCCGTTGTCGGTGGCTCCGGTGCCGGCGTGCCAGGAATCGAGGTGAGCGCCGAGCATGACGACTTCATCTTTTTTGTCGGTGCCGGGAATTTCGGCGATGGTGTCGTATTGCATGGGATCGTCGTCGTAGAAAGTGTTGACGACGTTCAGTTCGAGAGTGACTTCTTTTTTCTGCTGCAGCAGGCGGGCGATGCGGGTCCAGTGCTCGGCCGCCATGGTGAGCTGAGGAATGGTGGAGGTTTCACCGGTCTTGTAGGATCCGCCGGATTGCACGAACACAGTGCCGCCGCCCGCGGAGCCGCGGCTGTGGTCAATGACGGCCAGAACTTTTTCGTCGGCGAAGAACTGGTTCAAATCTTTGACGAACTGCTGGCGCTTGGCAAAATCAGCCATGCGGAAGGCGGGACGTTCTCCGGGAATCTGATACTCGGCGATTTTTGCGAGATCGTCGTCGCTCTCGCGCTTGTAGGGAGCTTCGGTGATGGGTTTCACTTCGGGATCGGGGCCGACGATGACGATCATGCCGGCGAGTTTGCCTTTATATTTTTCGAAGTCTTCCTTCTTTTCGATGTTGGCGCGAATGCATTTGCCGGTGACGACGCCGTTGGTGCCGGGAGTCCAGGCTTTAGCGTAGACGAGGAGCGGGGTGACATCGGGCACAGTCATGCGGGCGTTGACATACTGGTTGGCCCAGCCGCGGCCGAACGGTCCCCAGGGCTCGAGGTGAGAGTTGGAGAGGCCGATGGCGGTGAGTTGATCTTTGGTCCACTCATTGGCGCGCTTCATGTTGGGAGAACCGGTGAGGCGCTCGCCGATGTTGTCCATGAGTCCGGTGGCGAACTCCATGACTTTGGAGTTGTGGAAACCTTCGTAGCGGATACGGGTCATGGTTTCGAGGTCAACTTTTTCCTGCGACCACATGAGGGTCGAGGAGAGCACTAGGACGAGGCAAAGCAGGCGAGCACAGTTCTTCATGAAGGGAGCTCCTGAGGAAAGGTCGAATGGGATTATACCAGCGGGGGCTGGTGGAGAGGTCAATGAGGGCTGGCAGGATTTCGGCGGATGACGTGCGGGCTGGAGGGCGCTTCCGCTGTGAATACGAACATCAGGATTCTGTGGTGCTGGTAGGGATGCTTCGACTTCGCCGGGACTCCCTTCGGTCGTCCCGGCTCCGCTCAGCACGACAGGGATAACTGTCAGGTTGGCTCGCGTTTCTTCAGACGGGTTCGCGGTTCGCTATTCTTTTTTGCCAGGCGTCTGAGGGGGTGGCGCCGAGGGGGATGCATCCGACTTTTTTTCTGCAGTTGAAGCCGAGGGCTTGGAGTCCTTGCCGGGATCGGTGCTGTTTTTCTCTTTGCTTCCGCCTTGATTTGTATTTTTGTCTTCGTCTTTGTTCGGGGGAAGAGATTGCACGATGAGTGAGATGCGGCGGTTGGCGGGGTCGAGCGGGCTGTCGGGTTTGCGCAGGCGCTGATCGGCGAAGCCGCGGACCTGGGTGATCTGGTCGGCGCGCACTCCGTTGGCTTGCATGAGGCGGCGGGCGGCGTTGGCGCGGTCGGTGGAAAGTTCCCAGTTGCCGTAGTTGCCGGATGTGGCGTAGGGCTTGGAGTCGGTGTGGCCTTCGATGGAGAGTTTGTTGGGGAGCTTGCCGAGTTCCTGAGCGAGGGTGATGAGCAACTCGCTTCCGTCGGCGTTAAGTTTGGGGCTGCCACTGTCGAAGAAGGTGCCGGAAGCGGATTCCATGAGCTCGATGCGCAAGCCATCGGCGGTGACGGTCATTTCGATGTGACTCTTGAGCTTCTCGAAATCCTGCATCTCGCGGATTTTCAGCTCGAGCTGATCTTTGAGCTTGGGCATGTTGTCTTTGGTGAGGGTAAAATTTTCTCCCGAGCCTTCCATGGTGGAACCTTTTTTGTCGGCGGTGCCGCTTGGGTCGCGGAAGTATCCGCCGACGGCTTCCTGCACGGGCTTGCTGCTACTCATGAGCCAGAGCACGATGAACAGGGACATCATGGCGGTCACGAAATCGGCATAGGCAACTTTCCATGCGCCGCCGTGATGGCCGCCGTGGCCACCTTTTTTCTTGATGATGAGGATGGGGCGTGTTTTGTCCATGAGTCTGAGCTTCGAGCTACGAGCCTTGAGCTTCGAGTTTCTTGTTTATTGCCCTGCGGCTGCTGCTGCGGCTTCGGGGGCGGGCTCGTCGGCTCCTTTCTTGCGGCAGGCGGCTTCGACTTCGGCGAAGGATGGACGGACATGGCCGGGAATGGCGCGGCGCGCGACTTCTACCGCCATGATGGGCGCAGTGCCTTTCAGGAAAGAGACAATCAGAACGCGCAACACGTAGAGGTAGGCGTGTTCGTCCTCGGCGAGTTTGACCATGTTGGCGGCGAGGGGGCCGACCAGTCCGTAGCAGAGCAGGATGCCGAGGAAAGTTCCGACAAGGGCGGCAGCGACTTTCTTTCCAATCTCTTCGGGAGGGCCGCCCATGGCGCTCATGGTGATGACGATGCCTAGCACCGCGGCCACGATGCCGAGGCCGGGTAGGGAATCGGCGACGCTGGTGAGCGCCGAGGTGGGCTGTTGGGAATCGTGGTGGTGGACTTCGAGATCGAGGTCGAGCATCTGATCGAGATCGAAGGCGTCGACTCCGGTGATGGCCATGCGCAGGGAATCGCAGACAAAGTCGCGCACATGGTGGTTCTTGAAAACGACGGGACCCTTGGACAAAAGAGGGCTCTTGTCGGGCTCCTCGACATCGCTTTCGAGGGCCATTAATCCATCTTTGCGGGCTTTGTTGAGCAGGTCATACATCATTTTCAGGGAATCGATGTAGGCCTGCTTGTTGTACTTGGAGCCGCCGAAAACGCCGGCAATGCCTCCGGCAATCTGCTTAAGGATGTGCAGGGGATTGGCGATGAGGACGGTGCCAATGGCTGCGCCGCCGATGGTGACGAGTTCGGCGGGCTGGATGAGCACTCTCAGATTGCCGTGCTCCATCAAGTAGCCTCCGAGCACACATCCGAAAACCACGACAATGCCAATAATCGCAAACATAGTTAACTCGAAGAACGCTTGGCTGCAGGAGCGGCGGCCGCACGGGCAGCATGCTGGGAGGGCGTGGTTTGATCGTTACCGAGCGCGGGCCGGGCGCGGCGCAGGAGAGATGCGGGACTGTCTCCGGCGATCGCGCTGGCGCGCCCCATGAGTACGTTCACGGTCAATTCTTCGCCCCACCAGAGAATCGTGACGCGGGACATCATTTTGCGCATGCGCTGGGCGACGGCTTGGAGCGCATCTTCAGCGCAGCCGCAGAGGATCACCAGAAATTGGCCTTCACTCCAGTTGCCGACAAAATCCGTCAACCAGACGGTGTTGCGCAAAGTCCGAGCCAGCACTTGCAGCATGGAAGTGACTGCCTCCTGGCCATAACGGGCGCGGAGTTGGGGAAGTTCGTGGACGGACAGGCAAAGCACCCCAAAGGGAATGTGAAGATCGGTGAAGGTTCCCAAAGTTTCCTGCAGGTGCGCCTGCATCATGGTTTGGGTGCACAATCCGGTGAGGTCTTCGAGGGTGTTGTGCCGAACCATGGTGCGATCGTTTGGGTTGGGAGCGTGGACGGCGAACTCGGCTTCAAAGGTTTGGATCACGCCGATGATGGAGCCGTGCTTGTTGCGCAGGGGGACGGCCCAGGTGCGAACTGGAATGCGATGGCCGGAGCGGTGATGAATGAAGGTGACGGCTTCGGCGGGCCGCGCCTCATGGAGCGCGGTGGTGATGGGACATTTTTCGGGGCACAGTTCACAACTGGCCTGGTTGCAATGGAGGAGAACGTTGTCCATGCAGGAGTGGCCGAGAACGTCGATGCGGGTGTAGCCGGTGATCTGCTCGGCGCCGTCGCTCCAGAAAACAATTTTTCGCTGGAGATCGAGGACGCAGACGCCAAGGTGCAGGGCATCGAGGATGTCGCGATAAGTGTCGGGATCTTGAAAAGGTGGCATGGGCGGAAAAGTGCCGCTGAATTGTCCATCGGCAGGAAGTTGGATTACTTCAAGGCTGCGGGCTGGGATGGGAAAGGGTAAAGGCGGCGATCGGACGGGCCTTAGGGCGGGTAGCACTTTAGGGCTAAGGTTGGTGGCACGGACGTGCCATTTGCAACGTCCGGTCGGGCGTTTAGTTTGCGAGGTGAGCAGTTCTGGGGGAGGGCTGCCCGGGCGCCCCGATCTCGCGAGAGATCGGGGCGCTCGTTATTTTTGGATAGAAGCTTCGAACTTCGAACTTCGAGCTTCGAGCCATGAGCTTCGAGCCGCTGGCTTCTAGCTACTAGCTTCTAGCCACTAGCTTCTAGCTAAACCACTTTTGCGGGATCTCCGCGTTCGCCGTGGCCAAACGGCTTTGGCTTCTTCGGCCAGCCATTCTTTGACTTCAGTTATGATTCTCAGACCTGTCCGGGAACGAAACTTTCCGGCAGCTTCGCGAATCCCATGATTGCGGGAACCTGAGCGCTAACGAGGACCGTCGAGATGGACGAAAAGAAATTTAAGCAGAATGGGCGGCGGGAGTTGCTGAAGCTGGCGCCAGTGCTGGCGCTGGGGGCGTTTGCCATCCCAAGGTTGCAGGAAGGGCTGCTGAAAAAGGGGTTGGGGTTCAGCGACTGGGCGGCGGGGAAGATGTTTCGCCGGGAGCATCTGGCGCCTACGTTTGACAATGCCGAGCTGACGCCGCCGGCGAAGTTTCCCATCAATGGATATGACGTGGACGATCCCGGAGTGATCTTCGAGAACTGGACGCTGACCGTGAGCGGCGAAGTGAAAAAGCCGGGGGAATATACGCTGGCGCAGGTGCAGGCGCTGCCGCGTTACCGCCAGAACACGCGGCATGTGTGCGTGGAGGGTTGGGATGTGATTGGACGGTTCGGAGGGGCGCGGCTTTCGGATTTTCTGCTGGCGATCGGGGCCGATCTGACGGCAAAGTTTATTACCGTGAATTGCGCGGATGATTATTACGAGTCGCTCGACATGGCGACGGCGATGCATCCGCAAACGCTGCTGTGTTACGAAATGTACGAGCAGCCACTTACGCGGGAGCATGGCGCGCCGCTGCGGTTACAGATTCCGACCAAGATTGGGTACAAGCAGGCGAAGTATTTGACGGATTTGAAAGTGTCGCATGTGCTCGACCGGGTTGGGTATTGGGAAGATCAGGGGTATTCGTGGTTTTACGGGTTGTAGCGCGGAGTCCCAGTAAGGTAGCGCTGGCATCTTGCTAGCTTTCGACAGTGGCGACGGGACGCCGCCACCACAGCCGCCGGGACGGCGGCGCTACGGATTCGTGGTTGCTACCGGTTCGTATCAGGGCATGGCTTCAGCCGTGCCTTAGAGGAATCGACGAAAGGAATGCGGCTTTGCCGCTTCGGTAGGAGGTCCAAAGCATGAGCGGTTCAGTCATCGAAATCACCCAGCCAGGGAACAGGAACGCCGAAGGCGAAGAAGAAGCTCCCATCGTGGTGGGGCGGGCGGTTTATGAGCATCCTTATATGGTGCGGGTGTGCCATTGGGTGAATACGGTGGCATTGTTTGTGATGGTGGGCAGCGGGCTGCAGATTTTTCGCGCGTTCCCGAGCTTTGGCGCCAAGATTCCACAGAAAGATCTGCTGCACTGGCCGAAGGCGTTCGCCATCGGGGGATGGCTGGGCGGTGCGCTGCAGTGGCACCTTACATTCATGTGGATCTATATAGCGACCGGCGTCGTTTATCTGGGATATCAGATTTTCAGCGGAAACTACCGGCAGGTGCTGTTCACGCATCGCGATGTGCCCGGGGTATGGCCGATGGTGAAGCATTATTTCTTTTTCGGTCCGAAGCCGCCGCTGCGCGAAGCTTATAACCCGCTGCAGAAGCATGCGTACACGACCGCGATTGGATTGGGAGTGTTGTCGGTGCTGACGGGCCTGGTGGTGTGGAAGCCGGTGCAGCTTTCATGGCTGGGCTGGTTGATGGGTGGATTTCACTACGCGCGCATCTGGCATTTCACGGTGATGTGGATGATTTTGTTTTTTATTCTGGGACACCTGGTGATGGTGGTTTTGCATGGGTGGAATAATTTTTGGTCGATGGTTACCGGGTGGAAGAAGGATCTGGACTAGCTGCTAGTACCGAGTACCGAGTCCCGAGTACCGAGTACCGAGTACCCAGTACCCAGCATCCAGTACTTAGTTCCGAGTTCCGAGTTCCGAGTCCCGAGTACCTCGTCGCTAACGAATTGTGGATGTTTTATTGAAGACCCTCGGAGAGGTACTAGGTACTGGGTTGTGGATAGTGTCAGCATGTTTGAGACCGGCATGGCATCGAACAATCCGACAGCGACGGCGGCAGGGGGGACGCGGGAGCAGCAGCTTATTGCCAGCGTGCAGGGTGGGCAGCGGGAATTATTTTATGAGCTGGTGCGGCCTTATGAGCGGCGGGTGTATGGGGCGGCGCTGGCGATTTTGCGCCACGAGCAGGACGCCGAGGACGCGGCGCAAGAGGCGATGCTGAAGGCGTTTGCCAACATCCGGCAATTTCGGGCGGAGGCGCGTTTCAGCACGTGGCTGATTCAAATTACGGTGAATGAGGCGCTGATGCGGCGGCGAAGGGAGCGGACGGTTGTGATGGAAGCGATTGACGGCCATCGGTCCGGGGAGGACGAGAGCGAGTACGCGCCGCGGGAGTTTGCCGACTGGCGCGAGATTCCATCGGAAGCGCTGGAGCGCAAGGAGGTGCGGCAGCGGCTGGCGGAGGCGCTGGGCACGCTCGACCGCAAGTATCGGGAAGTGTTTGTGCTGCGCGATATGGAGCACCTGAATATTCAAGAAACGGCGGAGGCGCTGGGAATATCGGTGGCGTCGGTGAAGACGCGGCTGTTGCGGGCGCGGCTGATGCTGCGCGATCTGCTGGCCGCCGGATGGGAACAGGGCTGGTTCAGCCGGTTGCCATTCGAGAAGGGAACAAAACCATGGTAGGGAACACAGTGAATTGCGACCAGGTGTGGCGCGAGATTTCGAATTATGTTGATGGGGAGATCGATGCCGGGCTGCGATCGGCGATGGACGAGCATTTCAAGACATGCGCGCGCTGCGCGTCGGTGCTGGCGGGAACGCGGAATGTGGTGAAGCTTTATGGCGATGAGCGGATGCTGGAGGTTCCCGCCGGTTTCAGCCAGAGGTTGGAGAAACTGCTGGAGAAAAGGATGGCGCCGAAGTCCGCGGGAAGCGGGCGGCGATGGTCGAGTTGGGCGGCATGGCTGGTTCCGGTGGCGGCGATGGCTTTGATCGCAGGCGCGGTGCTGGTGACGAACTCGGTGACGTTCCGGCATTACGTCCGATCACACCATGCGGAGCCGGGGAATCATGTTCCTCCGGATCTGGTAGTCGTGGTTTCGGATGGATCGAAATTGTTTCATGTGCCGGGATGTCCGTTCATCCATGACAAGGCGTCGGAGCGGACGATGACCGCGAAGGAAGCGGTGCGGGATGGGTACGTGCCTTGCACCCGTTGTTTGAAGCAGTATTTGAAGACGGGGGTGTGGGAGCATTCGGGCTTACAAGTTGCTGAAGGCGAGGGCGAAGAAGAGGGGCAAGAGGAAACTCTCAGTAGGGCAGGGCGCTAGGGGCTGCGGGGAAATCGTCCGTGGCTATAAGGCATACCTCAGCGGCGGAAGCCGACGATAAGAAAGAGGCAGTATCGCAGCGCTGAAGCGCTGCGCCACCCAAAATCGATGCAACGGCAACTTCTTCCGCAGCCTGTGAATCGGCACTCACCTACGAGAAAACAACATGGCGCGGGCTGTCTGCCCGCGCCTTTGTGACTCCGCTCGGTGACGACTACTTCTTCATGGTGTCGTCTTTCTTCATGGTGTCGTCCTTCTTCATGTCGTCTTTCTTCATCGAATCTTTCTTGGCGGTCTTGGCCTTGGTCTTCTTGGTGGTTTTCGCGTCCTTCTTCATGGAGTCATCTTTTTTCATGGAATCGTCTTTTTTCATGGAGTCTTGCTTGGAATCGTCCTTTTTCATCGAATCCTGAGCAAAGACGGGAAGGGAAGTTGCGAGAATGCAGGCCAGGGCCAGACTGCCGAAAATCTTTTTCATGTTTTCTCCTTGTAGGTGAGTAAGTCGTCCGGCAGGTCTACCTGCAGACTGAAATGAGATTTGCCGGGGCGAGTAAAGTTACACCCGAGGGGCAAGAAAAATCAACCACCAAGGGCCTAACACAGGGGGCACAGGGGAACACAGGGTAAATGGCAGGCTGTTTAGCAGGCTAGTTGGTCGCGGGAGATTTTCAGGCCGGGCAGGTTGCCTAGGGCGGTTACGGCTACGGATTCGGTTTTGAAGAACTCGCGGGCGATGGCTTGCAGGTCGTCGGCGGTGACGGCTTCGATCTTCTCGATGAGTTCGTCGAGATCCTGGAATTTTTCGAAATACATTTCCTGGCGGGCGAGGTTCGACATGCGCGCCATGCTTGATTCGAGCGAGAGGACGAGGCTGCCTTTGAGTTGGTCTTTAGAACGGCGCAGTTCTTCCTCGGGCACGGGCTGTTCTTTCAAATTGCGGAATTCCGTGACTACGGCTTTCACGACCTTGGTCGCCGAGGCCAGCGACGTGCCGGCGTAGACGGCCATGCATCCGGTATCGCGGTAGGGATTGAGGTCGCTGTAAATGGAGTAGGCGAGGCCCTGGCGCTCGCGAATATTCTGGAAGAGGCGGGAACTCATGCCTCCGCCGAGCAGGGTGTTGAGAATGTAGCCGGCGTGGCGCTTTGCGTGAGCGATGGGGTAGGCGGGGACTCCGATGCAAAGCTGCACTTGCTCGAGCGCCTTCTTGTTGCGCAGCACGATGCGGGGAAAAATCTTGGGCTCGGGGGAATGGAATCCGTTCTTGGCGGGCTTGAGGTGAGCGAAGTGCTTGACGATGAGATCGACGAAGTGGTCGTGGTCGAGGTGTCCGGCGGCGGCTACGACGATGTTGCCGGGTGCGAAGCGGTGGGTATAAGTTTCGAGCACGGTGTCGCGCTCGAATTTCTTTACCGTTTCTTTGGTTCCGAGGATTGGCTTGCCGAGGGGATGATCCTTCCAGAAATTCTGGGTGAAGATTTCGTGGACGAGGTAGTCGGGGTTGTCCTCGTCCATTTTGATCTCTTCGAGGATGACGCCGCGCTCGCGGGCGATGTCCTCGGGGGTGAACGTGGGGTGCAGGACGAGGTCGGTCAAAATCTCAAGGGCAACGGGAATGTTCTCGTCGAGAACCTTGATATTGAAGCAGATACACTCTTTGGAGGTGAAGGCGTCGATGTTGCCGCCGATGGAATCGACCTGGCGGGCGATCTCCTCGGCAGTGCGGTGCTTGGTGCCTTTGAAGACCATGTGCTCGATAAAGTGGGAGATGCCGTTGACGGGGGCGGTTTCGTCGCGGGATCCGGTTTCGAGCCAAATGCCGATGGAGGCGGAGCGGATGTGCTCCATCTGCTCGGTGATGACGGTGAGTCCGTGAGGGAGGACTTGGCGACGAATGTTGCGGACTTCTTTTACCATGGCTTTGCTGGAGCGGAATACCCTCAGAAGATACCCACTATTCTTACACATTTAAGGCAGTCAGTGGGGCAAGGCACGATAGTGTAGTTAGTCATTTAGAATCAGTTGGTTACATTTGTTTTCGGAGGCATCACGCGAAGCGGGTGCCTGCACAGACGGGGCAGCGCCGTAAATCTCTTTCGCCCCTTCGGGGCTTATCCTTACCCCACTTACCCTCCCAGGGCTTGCGCCCTGGGCTGCATTCTTGTGCCGCTTCGCGGCTGGACGACATGCCGCTCCCTTCGGGGGTGGAGTACGATGGTTTCCATTTCATCTCTTCCCTCGATATTCTGTTTGTATCGCTGCAATTGTGGTGGACGTAGACATGGGTGAATCTCCGAAATCGTCGCTGCTTGGAATGGATCGCGAGGAACTTACTGCCTTGGTGATCGAGGCGGGAGAGCCTCGCTATCGCGCGAAGCAGATTATGGAGGCGGTGTACCGGCAGCGGGTGCAGGGGCTGGAGGAGATTTCTACTTTGCCTCAGGGGTTTCGGGAGAAGTTGGCTGCTGGCGGGGTTGGGGTTGGGGCGGCGCGGATCGAGAAGAAGTTTGAGTCGGTGGATGGGACGGTTCGGTATCTCATTGCATTTTCCGATGGGCAGAGTGTGGAGACGGTTTGGATGCCGGAGGGGGATGGTGGGGAGGCAGGGGATGGAAGTGAGGCGGGGGTGGAAGCAGAGTCTAGTTCAGGTCCCTCGGGGGCTAAAGCCCAGTTCCAAACAAGTGAGTCCATCGCAGCGCTGAAGCGCTGCGCCACCCAAAATCCCAGCGCCACCCAAAATCCTATCGCCACCCAAGAGCCAAGCACCGTCCAAAATCCTATCACCGTCCAAAATCCCAGCGCCGTCCAAAATCCTATCGCGATCCAAAAGCCCGGTGCCACCCAAGACCCTATCGCCCCGACCCAACTCAAGGGACAAAACCCCGGTCGCTCTACGATTTGTATTTCTAGTCAGGTGGGGTGTGCTGTTGATTGCCAGTTTTGTTTGACGGCTTTGCTGGGGGTGAAGCGCAATCTTACTGCGGGCGAGATTGTGGGGCAGGTTTGTGCGGTGCTTCGAGATCAGGGCGTTTCGCCGCCGGAGGATCGGATCAATTTGGTGTTCATGGGCATGGGTGAGCCGTTTCTGAACTATGAAAATTTCACGAAGGCGGCGCGGCTGCTGGTGGAGGGCGTGGGAATTGCGGAGCGGCGGATGACGGTGTCGACGGCAGGGATTGTGCCGCGGATCCACGATTTCGGACAGGAAAAAATCCGGCCGAAGCTGGCGATTTCTTTGAATGCTTCGAACGATGAGTTGCGCACGCGGCTGATGCCGCTGAACAAGAAATGGAATCTGGAAATGCTGCTGGGGGCGGCGCGGGAGTTTCCGCTGCGCACGCGGGAATACGTGACGTTCGAATACGTGTTGTTGGGCGGCGTGAACGATGCGCCGGAGAATGCGAAAGAAGTTGCCGAGTTGCTGCGAGGGATGCGCTGCAAGGTGAATCTGATCGCGCTGAATCCGGGGCCGGGGATTGAGTTTACGACTCCGACGGCGGAACGGGTGGAATCGTTTCAAAACATACTGCGTGGAGCGGGAATTCGGGCTTATGTGAGGCGTCCGCGAGGCCGGGATATCTACGCGGCGTGCGGGCAGCTTAAGAGGACGATTGAGGTTGCCACATCACCGGAACCCCGGCTGCACGCGGTTTCTCCTGCGCCGGAGCGATGACCGGAATCTGGACGCGGATGGCGACTCCGCCATTGCGACCCTGCTGCCAGGAAATGCTGCCACGATGTTGCTGCAGGATGGCCTGGCAGGCGCTGAGTCCCATGCCCGAGAGACCCTGATCATTTTCTTCGCTGCCTTCGTTGTTGGTGAAAGCGCTATCGAGGATCCCGGCTGAGTAGGCGTCGGAGATGCGGACGATGGCGAGAGAATCTTTGCGCTCGGCGGCGATTGTCAAGGTGCGGCTGCTGTTCTGATCGACGACCTGGATCGCGTCATTGATGACCTGCACGCAAACCTGGAGCAGTTGGTTGGAGTCTCCCTGCACGGGCAACAGACCTTGGGGAAATTCTGTGCGCACGTCGATGTTCAGGGCCTGCCAGTGCGGTTCGGCGAGCTTGACGGCCGTGCGCAGCACGGTGTTGAGATCGACGGAAGCGAGCGCCGAAGTGCCGGGCTTGGCGAAGCTGAGCAAGCTGGCAACGAGAGAACGGGTGCGGCGGGCGTGCTGTCCGATCTTCACTGCCAGTTCTTTCTGCTCCGGCGTAAGGCCGGACTCCTGCAGAAGGTCGGAATAACCGAGCATGGCGGTGATGGGATTGTTGAGTTCGTGGGCGGCGCCGCCCATCAGTTGTCCGATGGACGCGAGTTTTTCGGATTCGGTGACTTGAGCCTGCAGGCGCTTCAGATTGTCGATGGAGTCGCGCGAGTGGTTCAGCAGGCGGAGCAGTTCGCGGTCGAGCAGGCGCTGGCGCACGAAAACCATGATGCCCATCAGAAGAGCTGCGAACAAAGTTGCGACCAGGCGGAAGGAACGGATGCGCGGGGGAATGTCGGGATCGGTCAGAGCCCAGGCGGCGAATAAGGGAAGAGAAAAAGCGCCGATCATGCCGAGGCGGGCCAGCCAGACTCCATGGGCGGTGGAAGTGGAGCGGACTCCGGCCTGGGGTTCGAGTTCGCGGGCGCGGAGGCCGATCCAAGTTATCCAAGCCATCGAAAGTACCAGCGGAATATCGTAGAGACTCCCGCTGTAATAAAGCTTGCGATTGATGGCCCAGTTGGCGATGTAGGAGCTGGCGGCGTAGGTGCAACTGGCTCCGAAGAAGCTGGCGTAAAAAATTTTCCACCGGCCCTTGCTGCCAAACCACGCCACCACTAGCGTGATCAGGAAGGCGAGCTTCTCGATGAGGTACAGCGAATTCAGATCGTCGTTGTAGGGAGCGATATCGGGAACGACATACTGCCAGGGGATCACGATAAGGATGTAGAGGTAAGCCCACCAGACCATCATCAGAGCGAAATCGAGGCGGCGGAGGCGGGCCGCATATTCATCCTGAGGAGCGTGGGGACGGAGGGCCAGCGCGGCCATCCAGGGCACGATGTGGAGGAAGAGAATTATATCGGCGGCGCACAGGTCGGGGACATCTTTACGCAGCCAGACTTCGTAGTACGTCCAGAACAACTGGTAGGCAAACCAGAAGGCGATGCCGGTAACGATGAGGGTCCAGAACAGGCGCAAGCGTCCGCGCGACTGGCTGGCGAGAGGGATGAGCGCGAGGGTTGCAGAGAGCAGCAGCAGGCACTGGATGATGTCGCTGAGGGAGGTAAGACGAAAGGATTTAGGGAGAATGAGCGCGGCCAGCACGAGGATCGCCAGACAGGCGGCCACGGCGGCAAGCCAGAGCTTGGTAGTAGTGCGCAAGAAAAAAGTCCCTCGCTGGCATTTTAGAATGGGATGGAGAGAGGGTCGGATTACGGAAGTAACTTGGGGGGCAGTGGGTAGTGATTAGTGATTCGTGAATCGTGCAGGGTGATCGCCTTCGGGCTTCTGGATAACTTTGCCGGGCAAAATCATTTACAATTTTGCTTGCATCACGGTCTTTCTTTTCAATAGTATGCCGACAATCCTTTCTACCTGTGCCCAAATGGGTTCTATTGCGGAAGTGAACCGAATTGCAAATTGATGTAAAGCAACGATTTCTGGGAAGAGTGCAGAGTCCGATCGATCCCAGCGAAACCCGGCGGATCGAGCGCTGGCTGGCGACGGCGCGCGTGTTTTTGGCGATTTCCACGCTGGCCGCGATTTACATGGATCCGACGCAGTTGGGACAGTCGCCGGTGGCGTACGGGCTGCTGGGTCTTTATCTGATCCATGGCGTGCTGGTGATTACGCTGCTGCGACGGAGGAAGGAATCGACGCCGGCGTTCCGCCTGCTGGTGCATGTGGCGGACATCGTATGGCCAGCGGTGATTTCGGTGTTTGCCGAAGAGGCACGCAGTCCATTTTTCCTGTTTTTCTTTTTTGTGCTGGCGGCGGCGGCCTATCGCTGGGGATTGTGGGAGACGTTGAGCACCGCTGCGGCGGAAGTGGCGTTGCTGTGGATCGAGAGCTTCCTGTTCCTGCATGTGTGGACGCCAAAAGGCGCGCTGCCGTGGCGGGCGCTAGCCGGCTTGAATGTGAATCTGACGCAGTTTGAGCCAAAGCGGCTGTTCATGCTCTCGGTATACCTGCTGGTGATGGGGTTGTTGCTGGGCTATCTGGCGGGGCAACAGAAGAAATTGCGCGCGGAGAAGGCCGTGGTGACGGGCCTTCTGGCCAAGGTGCGAGTGGAAGCGGGGCTGACGGGAACGCTGGCGCAAATGGGCCAGGAAATCCTCGGCATGTATCGCGCAACACGAGTGCTGGTGGCGTCGCAGGAGATTCACAGCCACCGGACATTTCTGGGAGAGTTGCAGGATGGGAGTGGCGCGGCGACGGAATTTGTGTGGCTCGATTCCAATCCGCGGGACGCGAAAGTTTATCTGGAAGGTTTTCCGGGAGAGGCGCTGTACGCGGCCCAGGAGCGAAACGCGAAGTGGTCGGAGGTCGCGCTGGACCGGGAAGGGAATCAGATCGCGTCGGCTTCGACGGATGCGCTGGTGCGGTTGCGGGAGCGGCAAGAGTTTCATTCGCTGTTTGCGATTTCGTTCGTGTTCGGCAGCGACTGGCGCGGGAGGGTCTTTGTGTTCGACCCGTCGTGGCAGGGGGACCGGCAGGAAGAACTGCGATTTTTGCTGGACCTGTTCCGCCAGGTGGGTCCGGCGGTGTATAACGTCTACCTGTTGCACCGGTTGCGGCGGCGGGCGGGAGCGGCGGAACGGGCGCGCTTTGCGCGGGAGTTGCACGATGGGGCGGTGCAGTCCCTGATCGCGGTGGAGATGCAGGTGGACGTGCTGCGGCGGCAGGCCGCCACCACGCCCGCGGTGGTGGGCGGAGAACTGGGACGAATCCAGGGGCTGTTGCGGGAAGAAGTGCTGAAGCTGCGGGAACTGATGCAGCAGATGAAGTCGATTGACGTGGATTCGCGGCGGCTGCTCAGCCTGATCACGGACGCGGTGGAACGGTTTGAGCGCGAGACTGGGATTTCGGCGCGCTTCGTCACCGATATTACAAGACCTGAAATGCCGGACAAAGTCTGCCGCGAGTTATTGCGCATTGTTCAGGAAGGGCTGGTGAACGTGCGCAAGCACAGTCAGGCACGGCATGTGCTGGTGCGGTTGAGCGCGAACTCCAGCCAGTGGAGCCTGACTCTGGAGGACGACGGGAAGGGATTCGCATTTTCCGGCCGCCTCAGCCACGATGAACTGGACCAGATGGGCAAGGGTCCAACCATCATCAAAGAGCGGGTACGTTTGATTGCAGCGGCACTCACGGTAGAATCAAATCCAGGTTTGGGGACACGCCTGGAAGTGAAGGTTCCGAGGGGCGGAGAAGTTTCACATGAACTTTAAAAAGTCACAGCCGATTCGAATCG
The DNA here is from genome assembly GCA_963715875.1 of uncultured Acidobacteriaceae bacterium. GTDB lineage: Bacteria > Acidobacteriota > Terriglobia > Terriglobales > Acidobacteriaceae > Sulfotelmatobacter. The sequence continues at coordinate 2,183,666 of OY970281.1, forward strand.
TGATCGCCGACGATCATCCGATATTCCGCGATGGGTTACGCCGATTGCTGGAGGCGGAGCCCGGTTTGAAAGTGCTGGGCGAGGCATCGGACGGGGCGGAGGCCGTGAGGCTGGCGCGGCAGTTGAAGCCGGACATTCTGTTGCTGGATCTGGCCATGCCGAAGCATCCGGGGCTCGAAGCCTTGCGTGAGTTGAGCACAGGGGCGGCGACGCCGGTGCGGGTGATCCTGTTGACGGCGGCGGCGGAGAAAAGCCAGATTGTGGAAGCGCTGCAGTTGGGCGCGCGCGGCGTGGTGCTGAAAGACTCCGCCACGCAGTTGCTGCTGAAGGCGATCCACACGGTGATGTCGGGCGAATACTGGGTTGGGCGGGAAAGCGTGTCGAACCTGGTGCAATACCTGCGGACGCTGGTGCAATCCACCAGCGACGATGCGCGGCAGAAGAAGTTTGGTTTGACGCCGCGCGAGTTGGAGATTGTGGCCGCGGTGGTGGCAGGGTACTCCAATAAAGAGATTGCGGAATACTTCAAGATCAGCGAAGACACGGTCAAGCACCACCTGAGCAACATTTTTGACAAGCTGGGAGTATCGACGCGGCTGGAACTGGCGCTGTTTGCGGTGAACCAGTCGCTTCCGTTGAAGAGCATTGGTTAGACGGGGATTAGAATGCTGGTACCCAGGAACCGGCATAGCACGAACGGGCCATTTGCGGGTCTGGGGGCGGGTCTTACAATTTTAACTAAGACCAGCCTCGGGACAGGAACTGATCCGGTCGCAGATTGAATTTCCCTCGTTGGTGTGAAAACGCATAGCGCAGTTAAATAAGGAGACGGAGCCCGTGGCAAAACTTTTACAAAATCTTTGGCAGGATGAGAGTGGCCAGGACATCGCGGAATATGCCGTGATGCTGGCTGTGATTCTGGTGATCGTGGTGGGGACGATCCGGCTCATCGGGTCGAACGCCAACAACGTGTTCTCGAACGTTGGCAGCTCCCTCGCTCAGTAATCCAATTGTTGAGGGCCTCAAGATTAGAAGGGCGCGCCGTGAGGCGCGCCCTTTTTACTGGTGTGCCGAGAACAGGCTCGAGGTTATTTGGGAGCGGGCGCAAGCGCCACTTTATCGCTGGCCGGAACTGACAGCCGCGTCAGGTACGGGAAGAATGGCGTGAGTTCGAACGGCATCTTCTCTTTAGAGGAAACCAGAGCCACCGGCTTGGCCTTGGCCAGTTCGACTTGATCGGCCCAGGGATCGAGCTTGATGCGCCCTCCGAGTGGGAGCGCCGCAATCTGATCGGTGCGTTGCGGTTCCAGTTGCGGTGCGGCAGAAAGCAACGCGGTCATGCCGACGCTCTTGCCACGAGCCAGGCTGTTGCCTAAATGCGGACGAATCAAGTTGGGGAGATCCGGAGCGCTTGCCTGCAGGGCCTTGAGAAATAATCCGGCGCTGCCCAGTTTGTCTTTGTAGGGAGAATTCTTCAACAATTCCACAGCCTTGGCATCGGCGGCTTCTTCATCCGCGGGACGGCGTTTGAAATCCAGGCGCCGGAAAGTATCTTCATCCGAAAAAAACATGCGATCGTTGAAGGCCAGCTTGGTATCGAACTGATGGCCAAGAATAATGTGGCCGAGTTCGTGGGAGAGGACCATGGCGAGTGAAGCTTCATCGGGAAGAACATCAAGCAGACCGCGACTGAGAACGATGGTATGGCCGATGGTGAACGATTCCAGGGGTGAAGTGAGCAGGACGCGGCAGCGGACGTCCCCTTGCAGGTCGATGTTGTTGGTGACCAGCAGATTGTTGACGACGGTGAGCAGGACTTTGTCGACATCTCCGGGAGGCGCGATCAGGCCGATTTTCTGCAGGCGCTCGACCGCGTTGTCTTCGGCCTGGCGTTCCCACATGCGCTCGGCGACTACGGGAGTGGCATCGGCGGCAACGTCGCTCTGATCCTGGACGGACTGCTTGGAGTCGATCAAAATCTGAGTGAATTCTGAATTCTTGTTGAAGGCCTTCAAGTCGTATCCCCAAAGCCGGGTCTGGGCGCGGAAGTGCAGAGTCTTGGCGATTCCGGATTTGAGATCGGATTCCTCGCTGTAGATGTAAGCGGGCAGCCATGTGCCGGGCTGCAGGTTCAATCGCCAACTATCGAAATGCAGGTAGAAGCCGGCCTTGAGGTGCGGATAGTAGGTGCCATTGAAACGGACGATGTTGTAATCCTGATCTTCAACCCAGATTCTGCCCATGAAGCGGGAGATCTCCGAGTTTTCCTTGGGCTGCAGATCGAAGACGATGCAGCGAACCTCGCCGAGGAACTCACGCCGCACAAACGTGATGTCGTAATTCTTCTTCTCGAAATCCGGATCGAGCACCACCATCTGCGCGAATCCCAGAGGCAGGAAGTGCATGGCGTAAAGACCGGTGAGGTGGTTGAGCATGCGGTGGCTGAATCCGGGCTGGCCGATGAAGGAAGTGTCTTCGGGGCCGTCGCTCATATCGAGGCGTCCGAGAAAGTATTGATCTTTGACCGGGAGTGCGCCACCGTTCTTGTCGGACTTCATGTCCTGAAGGTAGGTTTCGACCAGAGGATGCATGCGGCGCATCTGCGCGACGAAGGAATGCTCGCGCTGGACGATGCGATCGATAACATCGTCGAATGATTTCGGGGGCAAAGATGTAGCGGAGGAGGAAGGAGTTGCTGCGGCGGGCTGCGCCGGCGCTGCTGTCGCCGCGGCTTGCGGCGCGGAACTGGCCGGTTCTTGCGAGAGGGCGGGCCAGCAGCAGACAGCCAATAGCAAAAATGAAAGGGAACCCAGGCGACAAATACGCATACTGACCTTCCTTGAGGCGGAGTTATGCCAACTGAAAAATGATATGCAAGACAACCGTGGAGTCGGCCGGCTGGCCATCGCGCATCGCCGGCTTGAAGCGAATCTGTTCGGCAGCCTTGACCGCGTTGTCGTCAAGGCCGTGTCCGAGGCCGCGCACAACACGCAGCACGCGCAGGTTGCCGGAGGCTTCGAGAACGACCTCGAGAAGAACTTCACCTTCAATGCGCAGGCTGCGAGCCTCGGGCGTGTAGATGGGAATCAGGTTTGGAAATAATTTCCGGAGGCAGAGCGTGTGCGGCGGCTTCCGCGGAATGCGAGCGTACCGTGGGCGCGAGCGGGGACATCGGCGCTGGCAAAGCCGCTTGCCTGTACGGTTGCCTGCGATGTGCGCGGGCGGCTATCGGGGATGGCAGCGCCGTTGCCGAATCCAGTACTCGCAACCACGCCCGGAACTCCTTTCGCGCCGCCTGTGCCGTTGCCGGAGCCTGGTCCGGAGGGCAGATCGAAAGAGCCTAGGGCGGCGATGTTGGCGGGTTTTCCGGAATTGCCTTTCGCGGGGATTCCGTTGGGATCGCCGAAGCCTCCGGTCTGCACTTGCGACGGGGCGCGGGCGATCGTTGGGGTCGCGGAACTGCCCGCGGAAAAGACGTTGACCTTCACTGCTTGTTTCGGGATCACGGGAGCCGAGTTGAACGGCAGCGGCTCGATCTTCTTCGGCGTGATGCTGACTGTGGGAACCGGAGCGTCCTCTATTTTCACCGCAGCCTTGGGTTGGGCAGTGGGAAGGCGTAACGCATCGGTTGGCGGATCCAGATGCGCAATCAGCGGCGACGGGATCTGGACCACAGGCTGTGGTTGATGATTGACCGGAGCGGGAGTGGTCACGCGCACGATCAGATGTGGAGTGTGGTCGGCGGGCGCAGCGGCGGCGGGCAAGACCAAGCGCAGCCACACCAGGAGCGCAACGACGAATGCTTGCATCGCGGTGCTAACAACGAATTCTGTCCAAGGGGTTCTTGTTCTCGGCAGGAGGGAGAACAGAGCCTCTTGGGGAGCAGAAGAACTCATATCCGCTTTACTCGCCAGTTGTTGAAAACACGCAATGGGGGCCGAAGTTGCTCAGATCTTTATTATTCCGGGCCGGGCAACATGGAAATGCTGGGACTTAGTAACTGCCCCTGTACCCCGGGTTGCACGGGAAATGCCATTTTTCGTCCAACTTGAAAATCTATCTGGCTAATCCTTCAATCAGTTACGTTGGCGCGCCCGTGGCGGGGGCGCGGGCGCGGTAATAAATTACCTCAGAGCTGCGAGTCTTTTACGCAGCCGGTTCGGTTTCCCCGGGGGCCAAAGCTCGCGCTGACAGCCGCTTTGGGCGGCACGGAAGTGGTTGCGGTAGAGGTCAATTTGAGAACCTCGGCGGCTAAAGCGGCGATAAAAGTAAGGCTCCCAATGCGGAGCTGAAGCTCTGCTTCACCCCAGAAACCTGGCTCCCAAACCTTCTTCCGAAAACCCTCTTCTGTGAACCTTCCCATCCTTCATTAGCAGTGCACCACTTTGGGGCTGGCGATGCCTTTGGTGGCGTTGCGCGTGTTGACGACTAACTGGCTCTCGCCGACGATCTTCTTGAAGTCGTAGTCGGAGTGGTCGGTGACAATCACGACGCAATCGTACTGGCCGAGCTTATCGAGCGCGGCGCACTTCATCTGTAAATCATACTTGCGACCCTTGCCGATGAAAGGGAAATAAGGGTCGTGGTAACTCACTTGTGCACCCTCCTTCTGCAGGAGTTCGATGATGGTGAGGGCGGGGGATTCGCGGAGATCGTCGATGTCTTTCTTGTAGGCAACGCCGAGGACGAGGACGTGCGATCCCTTCACCGATTTTTTATGCTGGTTCAACGCGCTGCCGATGGAGGCGAGTACGTGATACGGCATGTGGGTGTTGATTTCGCCCGCGAGTTCGATGAAGCGGGTGCGGAAGTCGTATTCCTTGGCCTTCCAGGAAAGATAAAAGGGATCGACGGGAATGCAGTGGCCGCCGAGGCCGGGGCCGGGATAAAAAGGATGAAAGCCGAAAGGCTTGGTGGAAGCGGCTGCGATCACCTCCCAGATGTCGAGTCCCATGCGCAGGCAGAGCATCTTGAGTTCGTTGACCAGCGCGATGTTCACGCAGCGGTAGATATTCTCGAGTAGCTTGGTCATCTCCGCCGCGGCGGGCGAGGAAACTGGGACGGTGCGATGGAAGATGGATCCGTAAAGTGCTCCGGCGAGTTCGGATGCCTGGGGATTCACTCCACCGACGACCTTGGGAATGTCGCAACGGGCCACGGTAGTGTTGCCGGGATCTTCGCGCTCAGGCGAGAAGGCGACAAAGAATTCTTTTTCGCCCGTGGAAACGGAGCGCGCCGCCTTTAGTCCGTTCTTGTTTTCTTTTTCGAGAATCGGCACCATGACTTCTTCGGTGGTGCCGGGATACGTTGTGCTTTCGAGCACGATGAGCTGACCCGGCTGCAGATGGGGCGCGATGGAATGAGTGGTGTCGGTGATGAAGCTGAGGTCGGGTTCGTGATATTCGTTGAGAGGCGTGGGGACACAGATGATGACGGCATCCATTTCGACCAGGCGGGCGTAGTCCGAGGTGGCGGTGAAACCTTGCGACAGCGCGGTGCGGATTTCGTCGGGACTGATACGGTAGATGTAAGAGCCGCCCTGGGTGAGGGTGTCGACCTTGCGGCGATCGATGTCGAAGCCGGTGACGGAAAATTTCTGCTCGCTGAAGAGCAGAGCCAGGGGCAGTCCGACGTAGCCGAGGCCGATGATGCCGACCCGCGCCTGCCGATTCTGGATCTTGAGCTTGAGCTGGTCGGGTGAGCGATTTACGGCCAAAGGAGTCATCATTGTCGCGGCGAAGCGTTTCTTTCGAATGTCTTGCTTCTCATTTTCGGATCATAGCACGCAGTTGCGCGGCAACACGGCCGTGGGGACGTTTACTTTGAGGAATCCGGGTTTACATTCCTGAGTCGGGAATGAAAGGGAAAAATGAGGCGTTGGTTGCTGGCGATTGTGGTTCTGGGATGCATCGCGGTGGTGCTGGCCGAGAAGGCGGGAAGCTTTCTGGTGGTGGATGCGCCCCGGCGCAGCGATCTGATTCTGGTGCTGGCAGGGGAGACGGAGCGGCGTCCGCAGCGCGCTTTGGAACTGCTGGCGCAAGGATACGGGCGGCGAATCGTCCTGGATGTGCCGGCTCATGTCACGATCTACGAATACACGCAGCTTCAGTTGGCGGAGAAGTATGTCCACGATCTGCCGCAGGGCGCAGCGGTGATGGTTTGTCCGATCGAGGGTCTGTTCGACCAAGGACGAGTCGAGGGACGCGGAGAAGTGTATGGCGCAGGCTGGCGGTGGCAGTGTGCTGATCGTGACCTCGGACTTTCATACGCGGCGCGCGCTCAGCGTCTTGCGCCGGGAGCTTCCGGGACATGAATATTCCACGGCCGGGGCCCGCGTGGAAACGCAATTTGGAACGAAGTGGTGGACGCACCGGCAATGGGCCAAAACTTTCGTGGATGAGTGGCTGCGGTTGATCTGGTGGGAGACTGTGGATCGGTGGCGGTGAAGAATCTTTGCCGCGGCTTAAAAATCTTTACCACAGCTAAAAAATCTTTACCACAGAGGACACGGGGGAACACAGGGGAGGACACAGGGCGTTCCCAGGCGAAAAAAGTTTTCCACTGCTGGGGCTGTGCAGAATCACAAAAAGCATTGACTGTCGAGAACATAGAAGGGTACGATTCGTTAACAAGTCACCAAAATTAGTGCAGTAATGGAGTGTGGGATGGGCATGACCGCTTTCCACAGGATCGTGGGTTGTGTGCTTCTGCTGATTGTGCCTGCTTCACTGTTGGCTGCGGATTCCAGAGCGGCCATGCTTTATGCCGATGGCGCCACGTGGCTGAATGGCGGCCATGTTCCGAAGTCCACCGCGATTTTTGCCGGCGACCTGGTGCAAACCGGGGCCGAGTCGGCGGCTAACATTCACGCTACCGGATCGAGCATCACCGTCTTCGGAGACTCCCTGGTGAAGTTTGAAGGCGGATCGGTGAAAGTGCAGCGTGGGGGCGTGAGCGTTGCGACTTCCAAGAGCATCTCCACCACCGCGGGCGATGTGAAGATTGCGCCCGCCTCGAACGCGTGGACTGAATTCAACGTAACGGATTCCGATGGGCTGGTGCATATTGCCGCCCGCAAGGGCGACGTGACTGTCACCGACGATAGCGGCACGGTTACGCTGGCGCAGGGGCAGGAAACGACGCGGGACGACCAATCCGATCAAGATAAAGATAAGAAGAAGAAAGACAAGAAGCGCTCAGGAGCGGCTCCCGCAGCCAGCGGTGGGACGTTGAATTCCACCATTGCGATCGGCGTGGGAGCGGCAGCGATTGCCGGAGTGACGGCGTGGGTGCTTTTGAAAAACGATAATCCGGTGAGCCCGACGACACCGCAATAGAGTTGGAATCTTGGATTGAAGTTTTGAGCCGCCCGGCTATGCCTGGGCGGCTCAAGTATTTTGTGGGCTAACGGCTGAGGAAAGAGTCTTCGTCGAGCGCGAAGGACGGCGAAGAGTGCGCGTGAGAACTATTCTTTCGCCCCTGCGGGGCTTGTTCCTGTGCCACTTCTCACCCATGGCTTGCGCCATGGGCTGCATTCTTGACGCCGCTTCGCGGCTAATACCGGCATCTGCTAGAAATTGGTTGCGGGACGGTCCAGGGCTTGTTCCTGCGGGGTGGGGAGAACATCTTCGGCGGGTTTGACGCGCACGGCGCGGCGTTTGCGCGCAGGTTGGACAAAAGGTTCGGCGGCGGCGACGGTGCACAGCACGTAGAACAGCGCGGCATTGGCGGGAATCTGCAAGTTGAAATCAAGCGCACTGTGCACCAGGATGCCGCTGAATCCGAGCAAACACGCCAGAGCGAGGGCGCCGTTGATCTGCGATGGCCATTTTCCGATTTTCTTGAGGGCGTGGGTGTAGAGCGTCACCAGAAACCAGAGCATGATTCCGAAGCCGAGCACCCCGGTTTCCACCAGCAATTGCAAATAGTCGTTGTGCGCCTCGTTAACGAAAAAATTGGTGTAGAAAGTGCGGAATTGCGGGTACACGACCGGAAATGTTCCCAAGCCCCAGCCGAGGATGGGCTTTTTGAGGAACATGCGCAGGCCGTCGCGATTGATGTAGGAGCGAATGTCGCCTGAGATCTCGGAGTGAGCGGAGCGTACGGTGGCGATGCGGCTGGCGAGTTCGCCGCCGCCCACCCAGACGAGCAATCCGACGACGATGGCGAGAAAGAGGCCGATGCCGACGGCGGTGCGCACGCCTCGCTTTTGCTTGACGGTGAAAGCGGCGAGGATGACGAGTTCGGCGAGGACGGCGAGCATGCCGCCACGCGACCCGGAAAGGAAAATCGTGCCCACCATGACTGCGGCCGCGACCGCAGCGGCAGCCCGCATCCGACTCGAAGCCAGCCGGGTCAACGACAACACCAGCGGAATCGGCACCAGCATTTCCATCAAGCCGGCGTAATGGTTGTGGTTGACGTAGGGGCCGTAGATCCATCCACCGAGGCGGGGAAGGCGAATCCAATAAAGTTTGCCGTTGGAGGAAATTCCCTGAATCAAGGCGAAGGCTGCGAGCGCGGTTCCGTACAACGAGAACACAATTGCCAGGGTGCGCGCCTGCGAGGCGCGAACCAGCGTCTGGCCGGCGAGAAAACACAAAGTGGCGTAGGCAAAGTAGAGCAGCGCCAGGGATATCGTGTCATGCGGATAGGCGGTGCGGCGGAAGACGAGCTGCGAAATGACCAGCAGGCCGAATACTCCCATGGGAAGGAAGAGAGGATTCCACCGAAGCTTCATTTCGCCTTCGAGAGCCTGCTTGGCGATCCATAGAAGAAACAAAGTGGCCGAGCCGGCTTCCATCAGAAAGATGGACCAGGGTTCGACGGCACCGAAGGCGAGCGGTCCAATCAAGAGCAGACCGAAAATTCCGTATAGCAGCCCGGAGCTGAGCTGGCCTAGCAGTTGGCTGCGGCGGTTGGCGGCGTTATTGGTGGTTGCTTGCATGAGATCAGTTTCAGTTGGTTATTGAGTATCGTCAGTGCGCGGCTTGGCCACTAGACGGAAATCGTCGATCCAGAGTTTGCCGCGGATCGGACTGCCCTCGGGAATGCGCCGGACATGCAGCACCAGCAGCCTGCAATCGTCCCCGGTGGTGAATTCTCCTCCGGCGGACTTCCAGAATCCCGCCTCTTTCAGTTCGTCGCTGTCATACAAGACGGCTTGAGTGAAAACATCCTGAATGGTGAAATGCGGGCCGCCGGCGCCTTCGATTTCTCCATTTTTGTAGTAGCTAGAGAATTGGTAGGTGGTGTTGGGCTGCACCGCGATGAATTGACGAATGCCGGCATCGGTCACTCCGGGGCCGTCGAAGGTGATCATCAGAGAGCGATGGCCGCCGTGAAAGTCGCTGGGATCGAGGGTGAGAGAAACGCTGGGCTGCTTTTGGTATTGCCAATCGAAGCCCGCGTTGAGTACGTCGAGACTGAAGTCGCCGTTGACGATCAGATTATTTCTGGAGGGAACGTAGGAGGACAAGCCGAAGCGCGGCGCTGCTTGCTGCCACACCATGCGGGCCTGGTCGACCTCCTTGTGATTGAGCAGGTACATGAAATATTCGAAGACCACGGGGCGATCGAAGGTCTGGGAAGTGCCGATCAGCGCATCCCAAACCTTGGCGGTGGCTGCGGTTTCCTGCTTGGCCATGAGCAGGTTGAGAAAAGCGAGATAGGCCGGAGCGCGGGCGGGAACAACACCGGCCAGCAGCGAGTCGACATCGGGATTGATGCGCCAGCAGAGTTGAATGGCGAGATTGGCGAGGGTGGGGTCGTTCTCGAGGACAACGTGAAACTCGCGTAAGGCTTTTTCGTTGTCGCCTTGCACGAGATAGAGATTCGCCGCTTCCCAAGCCACGTCCGGCGTGGTGGGATCGGCCTGGATGGCGCGTTCGAGCGCCCATGTCTGATTGGAAACATCTCCCAGAACCTGGTAGGCGGAGGCCAGATCGAACCAATAGCGGGCGGAATCCGGATTGAGTTGGACGGCGGCGCGGTAGGGTTCGATGGATGCGGCCGGATCGCCGGCAACGAGGGCGTAGAAGCGTCCGAGATGGTCGCGGTAGTCGGCGTTGCGCGGATCGAGGCGGACGGCGTGTTGCAGGCTTGCGAGCTCCGGTTTGTCGGCGTAGACGGAGGCGACGAACAGGCGTCCCGCGAAAAAAACATAGATCAGGCAGAGGACGACGGCTGCGCCGATGAGGAGCTTGGTTCGTGGCGAGTTGAGGGTGAGTTCCATCTGCTGATTCCAGTACCCAGTTGCGAGTCCCGAGTATCGAGTACCGAGAAATCTGCCGCTAAGCTCCATGTGCTCGGGACTCGGGACTCGCTACTCGGAACTGTTACGCGCTGTTTGGTGCTGCTTCGGGGGCGTCGTCTGCGTCGCCGTCCTCGTCGTCATCGGAGTGGTGCGAGCTGTCTTCGCGATAGTACTGGGAATATTTTCCCTGGTATTCGTAATAGTAGTAATAATCCGGCGAACTGAGATCGACCGCATTCAGCAGCACTCCAGAAACTTTTGCATTCACCTGGGCCAGAATGTCGCGAGAGCGGCGGAGCGCCTGCTTGGTGGTTTGTCCGGAACGGATGACGAGCACGATGGCATCGGCGCGCGGCGAGAGCACAACCGCGTCTGTAACCGAGAGCGTGGGCGGAGTGTCGACCACGATGTGATCGTACTGGCCGCGCAGTTCTTCGAGAACGTCGCGCATGTTGCTGGAGGCCAGCAGTTCCGCCGGATTCGGGGGAGGCGTTCCCGCGGGCAGCACAGAAAGATTGGGAAGGATCGGAGAGCGCGTGATGGTTTGTTGCAAGGTGGCGCTGCCGGTGAGCACATTGCTCAACCCGCTGCGTGGGCCCATGCCCAGCGTTTTATGAATGCTGGGGCGGCGCAGGTCGGCGTCGATCAGCAGGACCTTGATGCCTTTCTGGGCCAGCACAACGGCGCAGTTGATGCTGGTGGTGGTCTTGCCTTCCTGAGGAAGCGCGCTGGTCACCATGATCACTTTGGGCGGCGCGCCCAAGTTTGAGAGCAACAGCGAGGTGCGGAGGGCGCGATAGGATTCCGCCATCTGCGATTGCGGGCGGACCTGCGTCACCAATTCCACCGCTTCCCTGGATGTGGCGATGACCAGGCGCTTGGCGTTCGGGCCTTCGCGCGCCGTGCGCGATCCCATGGGAATCATGCCGAGGGGCGGGAGACCGGAGATCATCTGCGCCTGTTCGGTGGTGCGCACGGTGTTGTCGAGGCCCTCGAGGAGGAAAGCGAGTCCGACGCCAGAGGTCAAGCCCAGCACGAAAGCGAAACCAAGATTACGCGGGATATTGGGCTCGATGGGTACATTGGGGACGCGGGCGACGTCAACGATGCGGAAGTTGTTTGACTTGAGCCCGGCCGAAACGCCAGCTTCTTTCATCTTCTCCATCAGCCCTTCGTAGAGCTGGCGGTAGCTTTCGAGGTCGCGCTTCAGAATGCTGTACTGGATGGCGCTTTCGTTGAGCTTGTTGGCTTCCTGCTTCTGTTTTTCGAGAGCGTCGTGCAGCATGTTTTCCCGCTGCAGGGCGGCCATATATTGGCCGTGAATTTTGCCGGCGACCTTCTTGGTCTCGCCGATGATCTGCTGCTCGATTTCTTTGAGCTGGCTGTTCAGTTGCGCAACTTTCGGATACGACGGCCCAAACTGCGTGCTTAGTTCAGCGGCTTGAATCTTGACATCGGCTTGCTTGGAGCGCAGCGACTCCAGCAGCGACGAGGCCGTCTGGCTCCCCGATCCCACGCCGTCGAGGGCGCTGGCGGCGGAGGCGATGGTCTCGGCGTCTCCTGCTTGAACCAGCCGGTACACCGATTCTTTGCCCATGCGCTCGGATTCGGCCGCGGTCAGAGCTTTGTTGAGTTCGTCCAGCTTCGAAGTGGTGATGTTCTGCTTTTCGTCGATGCCCAGAATCTCGTGCTCCTTCTGGTAGCGCACGAGTTTTTCCTGGGAGGTTTCCACCTTGATCTGCAAATCCACCAACTGCTTGGAGAGCCAGTCCGAAGCCTGCATGGTGGAATCGAAGCGGGACTTGAAATTATTTTCCGTGTAAGTGCTCATCAAGGTGTTGACCACGTTCGCGGTCAGGTCTTTGTCGGGACTGCGGAACGAGACCTTGATGATGTGAGTGTTGGGGGAGAGCGTGACTTTCAGATTGCTGTGGAAGCTCAGAAGGAGCGCCGAGGCGCGTCCGGCGTCGGCCTGCAGCGGATCGGGAGCGAGATCGAGAGAAGATGCGAGGGCAGGCGTTTTCCCGCCGAAATCGACGCGGCGATCGAGATTGAGTTCTTTGACCACCTGCAGGGCGAGCAGATCGCTCTGCAGAATCATGACTTCGGTTTCCAGTTCGGTGGGATCGTAATAGTCGAGGTTGAAGCTGGGAGAGTTGTTGAAATTGACCAAGCCGGAATCAGGCTTGTTGATTTCAATGCTGCCGCTGGCCTCATACACGGGCGTCATCTTGAGGCTGGCGATGGCGACCAGCGAGAAGATGGAGAGCAGGCAGGCGAGGACGGTCCATTTGCGTTTGACGAGGACGCGAACATATTCGCCCAGCGCCGATTCTTGCGAGGGAAGTTCGGGATAGATGCGCGGGCCCATGTTGCGGCCGAAGTCTGCGGTTAAGGGCTGCAGATCGCGGAAGCCTGGGTTGTTGGCCTGCACCAGCGGTCCTGAATCCATGCACTCTCCTTACAAAATCTTCCACCTACTGGGTTTGCAAAACCCGTGAGGCGGACACAACACTGACCTCACCCGGCGATTCGATGGCTGGTTCATCGTCCGGGAATTTCTCGCTCTGGTATGTAGCGGTTTTGGCGATATTCTAGCATCGCTTGACGAAAATCCAATCACGAATCTGTGGAGAAGTGCTTGGGCTGCAACTAAGGCGATTGGCGGGTGCGGAAGATTTCCACAAGGAGCCGTCTGGGGCGGTATAAGATGCGTACGCGGGCAGGATGCGGGTGAGATTATTTCGACGCTTGAGGCGGGGTTGATGGACTGGTCGCAACAAGACGTGCTGGTGACGGGCGGAACGGGTTCGTTCGGGAAGAAGTTCGTCGAAATCATGCTGCGGGAATATCACCCCAAGCGGCTGGTGATTTTCAGCCGGGACGAACTCAAGCAGCATGACATGCGCTCGGCGGGCTTCGATCACGCGAGCTTGCGGTATTTCATCGGAGATGTGCGCGATGCCGCACGCCTGCAGCGAGCCCTCGCGGGAGTGACCGTGGTGGTGCATGCCGCGGCTTTGAAGCAGGTTCCGGCCTGCGAGTACAACCCCTTCGAAGCGATTCAGACCAACATCATGGGCGGCCGCAATGTAATCGACGCGGCGATCGACCAGGGCGTGGCGATCACGCTGGCGCTCAGCACCGACAAGGCAGTGAATCCGATCAACCTGTACGGGGCGACGAAACTCTGCGCCGAGAAAATGTTTGTGCAGGCCAATGCTTATGCGGGCGGGAAGGACACGCGCTTCAGTTGCGCGCGCTACGGCAACGTCGTGGGAAGCCGCGGCAGCGTGATTCCCATATTTCTGGAGCAGCGCAAGCAGGGGCGCATCACGCTTACGGATCCGCGCATGACCCGTTTCTGGCTTACGCTCGACCACGGAGTGCGTTTTGTGATTCAGGCCATCGAACAGATGCATGGCGGAGAAATCTTCGTGCCCAAGATTCCCAGCATGCGACTAGTGGACCTGGCCACGGCAATCGCTCCGGGGTGCGCGATGGAATACATCGGCATTCGTCCGGGCGAGAAGTTGCACGAGGTGCTGCTCTCGGAAGATGAAGCGCGCAACGCAGTGGAGTTGGATGAGATGTATATCATCCAGCCCTCGCATCCGTGGTGGAAGAGCGCGAACTGGATTCACGCCAAGGGACTGCCACAGGGCTTCCGCTACACCAGCGACAGCAATGAACAGTGGCTGAGCCACGCGCAACTGCAGGAATTGATCGAGCCCGGAGCGATCACGAAGACGGCGCTGTCGGCGTAAGAGAACTGCAACGAATGCTATGCCGGTCACACCCATGACTCGCGAAGCGCTTGCCGTCGACGGAGGAACGCCGGTGCGGGAGACGCTTCTTCCTTATGGACGGCAGTCGATCGGAGAGGACGACATTCAGGCGGTGGTGGAAGTATTGCGCTCCGACTGGATGACCACCGGGCCGAAGGTGGGAGAGTTCGAGGATGCATTTGCGAAGCGGGTGGGCGCGAAATATGCAGTAAGCTTCAGTTCCGGCACGGCAGCGTTGCATGGAGCGGCATTTGCGGCCGGCCTTCAGTCGGGAGATGAAGCGCTCACTACGCCCTTGACGTTCGCGGCCACGGCGAATTGCGTGTTGTACCAGGGAGCGACTCCGGTATTTGCCGACGTTCGCGGAGACACGCTCAATCTTGATCCCCAGCAAGCGGCAGCGCGAATCACTCCGCAGACGAAAGCGATTCTTCCGGTGGATTACGCGGGGCATCCAGCGGAGATGGATGAAATTCTGGAGTTGGCGGCGCGGCATGGTTTGGTTGTGATTGAAGATGCGTGTCACGCTCTGGGCGCGGAGTATCGCGGGCACCCGACTGGCAGCGTGGCACACATGACAGTTTTCAGCTTTCATCCGGTGAAGCATGTGGCGACCGGAGAAGGCGGCATGGTGACCACGGACCGGCCGGAGCTGGCGGAGACGCTGCGCCGATTTCGCAATCACGGAATCTCGAGCGATGCGCGGCAGCGGCAGAGCGCGGGGCAATGGCATTACGAAATGGTGTTGCTCGGTTACAACTACCGGCTCACTGACATCGCCTGTGCGCTGGGATTGTCGCAACTCAAAAAGCTGGACGGGAACCTGGCGCGCAGGCGGGAAATCGCTGCGCGCTATGCGGCTGCGTTCGCGAATCTGGATGCAATCGTGCTGCCCGCGGTGCGTGCTGATGTGAATCCGGCGTGGCATTTGTATCCCGTCCGGCTCAATCTCGAAAGGCTGACGGCGGATCGCGCGCAGATTTTCCGGGCATTGCGGGCGGAGAACATCGGAGTGAACGTGCATTACATTCCCGTCCACCGTCACCGTTACTATCGCGACCGCTTCGGGTATCGCGGAGGCGAGTATCCCGTCGCGGAAAATGCTTACGACCGTTTGATCAGCCTGCCGATGTTTCACGGCATGAGCGATCAGGATGCCGACGACACGATTGCGGCGGTCAGCAAGGTTGATGCGCCACTACGCACGCTGATGGGCGCGTCGTGTTCCGAAGGAATTTGCCATGGCGAATGGAGCTCTCTACATCATCACCCAGGACCGGCGCTATGTGGATTTGCTGCTGACCTCGGCCGCGAGCCTGAAGAGAGCCATGCCGGATTTGCCCATCTCAGTGTTTTCGCAATTTCCGGTTGAGAGCGAACTCTTCGATAAGGTGTTTCCGGTCGAGCCCACAAAAGATGGTTTTTACGACAAGGCTCGGCTGGTGCAGAATTCTCCCTACGAGCGCACGCTATTTATCGATGCCGATACGTATGTGCTGGAGCCCGTTCCTGAACTATTCGCCACGCTCGATCAATTCGATTGCGCGGCCACACACGAGGAGTATCTCGATACCGACTGGCATCACCGCTATCCCAGGACGGACATTCCTTCCAGCTTTCCGGAGTTTAATACCGGCATCCTCATGCTGAAGCGCTGCGATCGAGTGAATCGCATGCTGGAACAATGGGGAAACCTTTACCGGCAATACCTCGAAGAGAAGCCGGGCGAGCCGATCAACGATCAACCCTTCTTTCGGGTGGCCGCGTATTTCAGCGATGTGCGAATCGCCACGCTGACGCGGGAGTATAACTGCAAATTTCGTGGGCAGGGGTATCTCAAGGGAAGAGTGAAAATCATGCACGGCCATGTGGAGTTCAAGATGGACGCCGCGTTTCTTGATCCGGCCGCGCAGGCACTCAACGCCAGCGAGAAGCCCAGAGTTTATATTGCGGGCAGCGTCTACGAGCAGGAGTTAGTGGGAAGGTTTGCGGACCGGCGGGAAGCGCGACTCGTGGGGAATTTTCCGACCCTGCCGGAAGCCGGAGCGTTGGCTGAGGCAAAGGGGTTAAGAAAAATTATCAAGCAGCGTGGAATGCGCAGCCTTGTGGCGAAGGTACTTGCGCCAAAATGAAGGTCGGAGAAATGAAGTCCGGAGAGATGAGAGGAACTCAGCGATGAAGGTGGTGGCGATCATTCAGGCGCGCATGGGCAGTACGCGCTTCCCCGGGAAAGTACTAAAGGACATTGAAGGCGAAACCATGCTGGCGCGAGTGGTGAACCGGTTGCGCCGCACTTTTCTCATCAATGAAACGCTGGTGGCGACCACGGACGGCGCAGCCGACGACGTGATTGTCGCAGAGTGCCGGAAGGCTTCGGTTCCGGTGTGCAGGGGCGATGAGAATGATGTGCTGGAACGCTACTACCGGGCGGCGCAACTCTCCAAAGCGGAAGCTGTGGTGCGCATCACTTCCGACTGTCCGTTGATCGATCCTGAAGTTACCGACGAGACGATCGCCGCATTTCTGAAAGATCGTCCAGATTACGCTTGCAACACGTTGACTCGAAGTTACCCGCGCGGGCTCGACACGGAAGTGATGTCGGTTGCCGCGTTGTCGCGAGCCTCGCAGGAGGCGCGAAAGCCCCACGAGCGCGAGCATGTTACGCCGTACATCTACGAAAATCCGGCGAAATTCAAAATTCTGCCCGTGACCGGAAATGTGGATCACAGCAGCCATCGCTGGACAGTAGACACGCCCGAGGATTTGGAATTCGTGCGTGCCATTTATGCCCGCCTTAAAGACAAAGAGAATGGGGCGTTCTCGTGGCGAGATGTGCTTGCGCTGCTCGAGCGCGAACCCGCGCTGCTGGAACTGAATCGTTCGGTTAAGCAGAAGGCGATACGCCAGGGTCAATGACTGCTGCCTCGCTACTGGTGCGTGCCGATGCCAGCGTCGCGATGGGTACGGGCCATGCGATGCGCACTTTGGCGCTGGCGCAAGCGTGGCAGGACGAGGGCGGCGCCGTGGTTTTCGCCATGGCGGAAACCACGCTTGCGATCACGGCGCGATTGACGGCGGAATCGTGCGAGATCGTGTCTGTTTCATGCCCTGCTGGCGGTCCAGAAGACTCGCGCCGGACGATCGCTCTGGCCACAGAAAGGAACATCGGTTGGGTCGTCGTTGACGGCTATCAGTTCACCTCGGAGTATCAGCGCGCACTGAAAGCTTCTGGGTTCAAAATTCTTTTTCTCGACGATTACGGCCACGCCCCGCATTATTCCGCCGACCTCGTCTTGAATCAAAATCTGGGTGCGGTCGACTCGCTCTATGTCGACCGTGAGCCCAAGACTCGCCTCTTGCTGGGGCCACGCTATTGCCTGCTGCGGCGGGAATTTTCGGAGTGGCGCGATTGGAAAAGAGAAATCCCGGTCAGGGCTCGGCGCGTACTGGTGACGATGGGGGGCAGCGATCCTGAAAATGTTACGGCGCGGGTGCTTGAGGCGCTGGCATTGACTGGAGTGGATGAACTTGATGTAACTGTTGTCGTTGGCGGCAGCAATCCGCATTATGGCGAATTGCAGAACTTCGCGGCCAGGGCGGGGCAGAAGATCACGGTGCGAAGAGACCCGACCCACATGGCGGAGTTGATGGCTGCGGTCGATGTGGCGATTTCCGCGGCAGGGTCTACGTGTTGGGAACTTTGCCGGATGGGACTTCCCGCATTGCTGATCGATGTGAGCGCCAATCAAACTTTGCTCGCGAAGGAATTGCATCGGCAGGGCTGCGCCATTCATGTGGGCGATCGGGCCGTTTCCGGCGCGCAGGTTACGGAAGAATTGCAGAGGCTGATTCGTTCCGCGGAAATCCGGCAATCTCTGTCGCAGCGAAGCCGCGAATTGGTGGATGGCCGGGGCTCGGCGAGGGTGATTTCCATTTTGCGCGGTGAATGCAATCTGCGCTTGCGGAATGCCGAGGAAAGCGATTGCCGTTTGCTGTGGGAGTGGGCGAGCGATCCGGAAGTGCGCGCGGCATCGTTCTCGCCGGAAGCGATTCCGTGGGACACACACGTTGCCTGGTTTGCCGCGAGGTTGCGGCCCGATGGATACCGTATATTGATCGCTGAGGACGATGACGGAACGCCGATTGGCCAGATCCGGTTTCATGCTCGCGCTGGTGGCGAGTACGAGATCGACGTCAGCATTGCTCGGGAGGCGCGTGGGCAGCGACTTGCGGCCGAGGTGATCCGGCAAGGGATGAGGTCGGTCCTGAAGGCGGGATATTGTGCGCGGATGCACGCTTTCGTCAGGCCGGAGAATGTAGCTTCGGTGAAGTCGTTTGAAAAAAGTGGATTTCAACGCGCCGGCATTGAGCGGGTTCAGGGGAAAGAGGCGATCCATTTCATCTACGAAGGAAAATAGCGCGGTCGTGGCCTCGCGACCCGGCGCGAGAGGCCGCAAGACTTATCTGGTGCTGGGTTCGAAGCCCTGGAACGAGCGACTGTTTGCAGAGACGCTGCAGCGGCTTCCAGGACGATGGGTGTTTGTGAGTTCCGCGCAGGCTCTGACGCTCGATTTCGTCCGCATGCTGTCACCCCGTTACATTTTCTTTCTGCACTGGTCGTGGAAGGTGCCGGCACCGATCGTGAAGCAGTTCGAATGCGTGTGCTTCCATATGACCGACGTGCCCTTCGGACGCGGGGGCAGCCCGCTGCAGAATCTGATCGTTCGCGGATATCGCGAAACCAGGCTGACGGCGCTCCGCATGACCGGGGAGTTCGATGCCGGACCGGTTTACTGGAAAGAAGTGCTTTCACTGGATGGCGGCGCGGAAGAAATCTATTTACGGACGGGGCAATTGTCCGCGAAGATGATCCAACAGATTATCCGGGAGGAAATGACACCCGTGGCCCAGCAAGGTGCAGCCGTGAACTTCAAGCGCCGGACGCCGGCAGAGAGCGAGATTCAGCGCAGCGCATCGCTCGGGGAATTGTTCGACTTCATTCGAATGCTGGATGCGGAGGGGTATCCGCGAGCCTTTGTCGATCATGCCGGTATGCGTTTTGAGTTCAGCCGGCCAGCCCTTTACGACGGACGAATCGTGGCGGATGTGAAAATCACAAAGCTTGCGAAAAAGAAGGCGGGAAAGTGAAAGTACTGGTGATTGCCGCGCATCCTGACGATGAAGTTCTGGGCTGTGGCGCAACCGCCGCGCGGCTGGCGCAGGAAAAGCACGAAGTCCATTTCGCCATTTTGGGGGAAGGAATTACTTCACGGCACCTGCAGAGAGCGGATGCCGATCCGGCGCAATTGTCGGATCTGCGCAAGCACGCCCACGCGGCCGCGGCGAAACTGGGAGCCAGAAGCCTGACTTTGCGGAACCTGCCGGACAATCGACTGGACACGGTCGCTTTGCTGGACGTGGTCAAGGTGGTGGAAGAGTTGGTCAACGAGATCAAACCGGATGTCATCTATACGCATCATTCCGGCGATTTGAATGTGGATCATGGGGTGGTGCATCGCGCCGTGCTCACAGCGACACGGCCGATGGCGGAACAGTCGGTGCGTGAGATCTATGCTTTCGAGGTGCCATCGTCCACGGATTGGGCATTCGGCAGCTTGCCGCCGTTTCGCGCGAATGTATTTGTCGACGTGAGCGCGACGCTCGAGGCGAAGATCGCGGCCATGGCCTGCTATGAGAGCGAGGCGCGGGCGTTTCCGCATCCACGCTCGGCCGAAGCCTTGCGCGCGACCGCAAGACGATGGGGAAGCGTGGTGGGATGCGAAGCAGTAGAGGCGTTCGAGTTAGTGCGATCGATCCGCTAAGTTGGGATGTCATCGATTGATGGGGAAAATGCAAATCGGCGCGCGGCCCGTCGGCCCGGGGGAACCGGTTTATGTGATCGCGGAGATGTCTGCGAATCATGGTCAAAGCTTCGAGCAGGCGGTTGCGATTGTGCAGGCCGCGAAGAGCGCAGGCGCGGACGCCATCAAGTTGCAGACTTACACGCCGGACACTATGACGATTGCCAGCAGCCGGCCGGAGTTTCGAATTGAGGGCACGATTTGGAACGGCCGCAATCTATATGAACTTTACGGCGAGGCCTACACGCCGTGGGAGTGGCAGCCGCGGCTGAAAGAAGCGGCGAACGATCTGGGGCTGGAGTTATTTTCGACGCCGTTTGATGCGACGGCGGTTGATTTTCTGGAAGAGATGAATGTGCCGGCGCACAAGCTGGCTTCGTTTGAACTGGTCGACATCCCGCTCATTCAGAAGATGGCGCGGACGGGCAAGCCGCTGATCATGTCGACGGGCATGGCGACGTTGGAAGAAATCGAGGAAGCGGTGGAGACGGCGCGCAGTGCCGGCGCGGAGCAGATCGCGCTGCTGAAGTGCACCAGCGCATATCCGGCGGCGGCGGAAGAAATGAATCTTCGCACCATTCCGGAACTGGCTCGCCGGTTTGAGCGTGCCTGTGGGACTCTCCGATCACAGCATGGGTTTTGTGGTTCCGGTTGCGGCGGTGGCCTTGGGAGCGTGCATCCTCGAGAAACACATTACGCTCTCGCGCGCCGTGCCCGGGCCGGACAGCGCTTTTTCCCTGGAGCCGGAGGAATTCAAAGCGATGGTGGATGCGGTGCGCATCGCCGAGAAGGCGCTTGGGCAAGTTCATTTTGGTTTAAGCGAGAAAGAAGAAAGCAGCAAAGTATTTCGGCGCTCGCTTTATGTGGTGTGCGAGATGAAGAGCGGCGATGTTTTCACCAGCGAAAACGTGCGCTCGATTCGCCCGAGCTGTGGGTTGCACACCCGGCATTTGCCGGGGATCATCGGACGCCGCGCTGCGCGCGCCATTGCGAAGGGAACTCCGCTGAGTTGGGAGATGGTTGACTCCCAATGAGATTCGTCAGTCCAGTGCTGAAACGCGTGGTGTATCCCTCGCTCGCCAAAGCAGGAGTTTTCCGGCGGAGTGCGGCCGGGGGCCTGAGCATCGTGACTTATCATGGCGTACTGCCGGAGGGTTATCGAGTCATCGATCCAGCCCTTGACGGCAGCCTGGTGCAGGCGGCGGCGTTTCGAGAGCAGTTGCGGCTGCTGCGCGCCAACTACAACGTGATTTCGCCGGAACGGATGCAGCAGTGGTGTGAGGGGAAAGTGGAGCTTCCGCCGCGTGCTTTGCTGGTGACTTGCGATGACGGCCTGGTCAATGTGGTGACCGACATGTTGCCGATCCTTCAGGAGGAGAAGGTTCCTTGCCTGTTTTTCGTGATCGGATTGTCGTCGGAAGATGAGCCGCGAATGTTGTGGTACGAAGAACTTTATCTGATGCTGGCGGCGGGCCGTGAGGGAGTATTTTCAATTCGGCTGGGCGAAGTGGAAATGCGAGGAGTTCTCGGAACGCAAGATCAGCGGCGGGTTCTGTGGCGGGAACTGACTACGTTTCTGGAAAAATGTGACTACGAAAACTGCAGCCAGTTCCTGGACGCGGTGCGCGTCCATCTGGGATTGAGTGAGGGGTTTACGGCTTCGTATCTGACCGAACCGCGTGCGCGCAAACGTTTTCGCCTGCTGGGGCCGGCCGAGTTGCGAACTTTGCTGGCGGCGGGAATGTCGATCGGTGCGCACACCTTGAGCCATCCCATGTTGTCGCAGTTGTCGGAAGAACGAGCATGGTTTGAGATGCGGGAAGGCCGCAGCCGGCTCGAGAAAACTTTGGGCAGGGAAGTGTGGGCGTTCGCGTATCCGTTTGGCGGCCCGAGTTCGGTCTCGCAACGCGAGTTCAGCATGGCGGAGAAGGCCGGATACCGAGCTGCGTTCTTGAGCTTCGGCGGCGGATTTGGAGCAGATCTTCCGCATTATGCTTTGCCGCGGATCCACGTTACGGGAGACATGACGCTGGCGGAATTTGAAGCGCACGTATCCGGCTTCTACCGTTCGTTGCGCCGGCAGTTTGGACGCGACGAGCGGACGTTGATTCTGCCGGCGGCGTAAGACACGGGCTCATTTGGAGCTATTGAGTTTGCGGATTGAGTTCGCAAGATGCTTTTGAAAACTGGAGCCAGGGACGAGTGAGCTTACGGATCGTTCTGCACAGAGAGATTCCTGAAGATCCGCAACTGTGGCAGCAATGGAATGACATCGTTTTGCAGATGGAATCTCCACAAGTGTTTTACACCTGCGAGTGGGCGCAGGCGGTGCAGGCTGCGTATCGGGATGTGCTGAGGCCGCTGCTGGTGCTGGGTTATGAGGGAGATCAACTGATCGGGGTGGCGTCTCTGGCAACCGATCCGGCGGAGACGGTCACAAGTTTTCTGGCTGCGACAACCGCCGACTACTGCGATTTTCTTAGCCGGCCGGAACAGCGGGCTGCGTTTATCGAGGCGGTCTTCCCGGAACTCGCAAAGATGAAGGGACAATTCATGGCGCTGGCGAATCTGCCGGAAGATTCTGAAACGCCTGCGGCCTTGCGGACGATAGCAAGTAGGTACGGTTTTCACGTCTACCAGCGGCCGGCGTATTTGTGCGCGCAGGTACGACTGGATTCTGCGGAACAGCGGCAGCAGTTGAAGCAGGCTCTGGCAGGCAAGAAAAAACTCAAGCGATACTTTCGAGCCATGGAGCGCGAAGGGCCGGTGACGTTTGTTCACTTGCGGTCGCGCGAGCAAATTCAAGCCGCGTTGCCGGGTTTTGTCGATGCCCACGTGGAGCGGTTTCGGGCGACACACCGCATCAGCAGCCTCTCCACAGGCGAGCGCCGTTTGTTTCTAGAGGAACTTGCCCGGCGGTTTTCTGGCACAGGGGTTGTCAACTTGAGTGTTTTGCGAATTGGCGAGCAGTCCGTTGCGTGGAATTATGGATTTCAATTCCACGGAAGTTGGTTTTGGTACCAACCGACATTCGATAGCAGTCAGGAAGAGAATTCTCCCGGTTATTGCCTGCTTTCGCGAATCGTGATGGAAGCGTGCGATATGGAAGACGTGAATGTCGTTGACTTGGGTTTGGGCGAGGAAGGCTACAAGGAGCGCTTTGGCAATTCTGCCCGGCAGACGCTCTACGTTACGGTGGCGCGATCATGGCGCCGCCACATCCGAGAAATTGTGCGGTGGCGCGCAGCCAGCCTTTTGAAGCGGTCGCCGGCAGTCGAGTCCGCGGTTCGCAGTGTGCTGGGCAATTTTCGGTCGAAGACGGATACACACATCGATCGAGAAAGCGTTTAGACTTATGCATCGCAATTTTCCGAGCAGGCCATCATTCACAAATGAACAACCGTAAACCAGTGCGTGTCGTTGTCTGACCGTGCCATGCGAGTTCTCCTTCTCCAGCCCGAAGACTCTGCGCGGCGCGGGCCGTGGACGGCGGAGTCGTGGGATTTGGCTGTCAACCTTGGAAAATCGTCGGCCTATGCCGCAGCCAGTTGGGCGGAGCAATTGCGCAGTCCCTTGCTGCGCGCCGATTCTTACAGCGAAGGTCTCGACGATATCAAGCGCGTTGGGAAAATGCTCGCTGCCGGCCGGGGACGTCTGATCGATCACGAAGGGATCGACTGGTGGAGTCTGCGGTCGCTGGAGATTCTGAGGGAAGCGGCTGCGATTCTTGCAATGCAACGCATGAGTCGGGACATTCCCCGTTCGGCCACGCTGTGGGCGACGCGTCCGGGATGGCCGGCGACGGCGCTGGGAAGCATTCTCGGACTGCCGGTGCGGGCTTATCGCGACAGCTTCGTGGCGCGCAGTGTAGGCCGTACCCGGCGTTATGCGCGACTGTCGCAGTACTTTTCCACGGCACAGATCAAAGAGATTTTTCTGGATAAGTACGACTCCGCGTATCGCTGGCGCGCGCGCTTTGCGGCCCGTCCGCAGCCATCAAGCAAGGCGGTCGTTCTGATTCCGAGCGCCTATACGAACGTTTCGCGGGTAGCGTGTGCCTATGCCCGCCTGCTTCCGGAGCAGCCATTTCTTCTGGTCGCGACGCGGCGCAGCGCGACTTTGTTTGAACAGCCAGCGAACGTGGAACAGCGCAGGCTGAGCGCGTATGCAGAAAGCGGCGCACCCGGCCGCGAGTTGGAAGAACTTCTCGAAAAATGGGCCGTGCTATGCCGCGAGCTGCAAGACCTTCCAGATCTCGAACTGCTGCAGAAGTTGGGTGTGTTCGATTCTTTTCCGGCAGCGTTCGCGCACGGGCTTGGCGTCCGCAACGCCTGGCGGCACGTGCTGGAAGGCGAGCCGGTGTGCGGAGTGCTTTGCGGCGACGATACCAATGTCAACACGCGGCTTCCGGCCACGCTGGCGGCGCGGCGCGGGTTGCCGACTCTAGATTTTCATCACGGCGCGATGGACGGATACTCTCTGGTGAAGCCACTGGCAAGCGATTTGTATCTGGCCAAAAACGAGTTGGAGCGTGATTACCTACTGCGCGTATGTGGACTCCCGGCTGCCAAGGTTGCGATCGGCGCGCCTCCTGCCGCGCATCTTTTTTCGGCGGACTCCCATCCTGCGGGTGGACCCGAGCCTTCACGGAAAACTTCCATCGTCTTTTTTTCTGAGCCGTACGAAAATGTGGGTGTGCGCCCGGAGGAGGTTTATAGGGAACTTTTTCCCGCACTGTGCGGAGTGGCGCGCGCGACAGGTCACGGAGTCATCCTCAAGCTGCATCCCTTCGAAAGCGCATCGGAGCGGGCTGAAATCTTGCGGACCGTCCTCGCGCCAGAGGATTACAAGCGGGTCACAGTCGAGAGCGGGCCGCTCTCCGAGAGCCTGCTGTCGCAAACGTGGGCTGGGGTGACGATCGAATCGACAACTGTGTTGGATTGCGCGTTGCGCGGGATTCCTTGCTTTCTCTGTGAATGGTTGGCATTCACTCCGTTTGGCTACATGCAACAGTACGCGAAATTTGGAGCGGGGCAAATTCTTCGGCGCGTGGAAGAAATCGCCGATATTTCGCGCCGGCTGGACGAATCGAAGCGAATGAGCGGAACGGCGGTCGCGGGCGGGGAACAAGGGTTTCGCTGGCAAGTGATCGAACCTCGACTGCTTTCGCAGTGGCTCGGTGTGGAATCTCCCGAACTGTTGGCGAGGCGAGCATGATGGAGACTCCGGGCGTGGCCAGATCGCGGCAGACCGAGGTGGATTCTCCTTTGCAGCGCCCGGTTTCTGTGAATGCCTCCGCACAGACGTTGGCTGCCGCGAGCGAGGCGCAGCAATTTCGCTCGCAGGTTGGACACATTTCCCGCCAGTCGGGAGTTTTTTTTCTGGGGACAATGTTCGCGGCAGTTCTGGGATATGTGTTCAAGGTTTATCTGGCGCGGGTTCTGGGAGCCGAAGCGCTGGGCGTATACGCTCTGGGCATAACGCTGGTTGGGTTCATCGGAATCTTCAATACGCTGGGCCTGGCGCAATCTGCCGTTCGCTATGTTGCCGTCTACCAGGCGTCGGGCAAGTTCCAGCAACTCCACGCGCTGCTCTGGGTGGGCGGCGGCATTCTGTTGGCGGCGAGCACGTTGTTTGCCGCGATGTTGTTGCTGGTGGGGCCGTGGATTGCCGTCCACCTCTATCACTCACCCGCGCTGGTGCGCTACCTTCCGCTGTTTGCGGTGATGATGGTGCCGGGCGTACTGACCGGCTTCTACACCAAAGTTCTTGCGGGATACAAAGATCTGGGGCGCCGCACGCTGATTGTGAACTTCCTGGGCGTTCCGCTGACCATGGCGCTGGCCGTGCTGCTGATCGCGGCTGGCGGCGCACTGCGCGGTTACCTTATTGCCCAGATTCTCAGCGCGGTGGTGGTTCTGCTGATGCTGGTGGCGGCCGCGCGCACATTGACTCCGGAGCCGGCGCGACTTTTCGCGCAACCGTGGTCGCCGATCGCGCCTGAGGTATGGTCGTTTTCCGCCGCGATGTTGGGCATTGGGATGATGGAATTTTTCATCATCCAGGTGGATAAGATTTCGCTCGGCTATTTTCGCAACGCCCGCGAGGTAGGAATCTATTCTGTCTCTGCCGCGGTAGTGGCCTATGTGCCGCTGGTGCTGCACTCGGTGAATCAGATTTTTTCTCCGACCATCGCGGACCTGCATACCCGCGGCCAGCACGCCTTGCTGGCCCGCCTGTTTCAATCGTTGACCAAGTGGGTGGTGAGCCTCACTTTGCCTTTGGCCACGGTGATTATTGTTTTTGCGCGGCCGCTCATGCGCATTTTTGGCCACGATTTTGAAATCGGCTGGCCCGTGCTCGTCATCGGCACGACGGGGCAACTGATAAACTGCGGGGTCGGTTCGGTGGGATTTCTGCTGCTGATGTCCGGAAACCAAAAACGTCTGATCCGGGTGCAGGCGCTGATGATGGTTGTGATGGTGGGTTTGAACGTGCTGCTGATTCCAATCTGGGGCATCGTCGGTGCTGCGGTTGCGGCCGCGATCACGAATGCGGGGATCAACCTGCTGAATCTTCGCGAAGTGCGCCAGGCGCTGAAAATCTCACCCTACAATCGCAGCTACGCGCACTTGATCCTTCCGGCCGCGGCCATGCTCGCGGTGACGTTGCTGATGAAGAGGGGCATCTTGTTTTTCCGCCATGAATGGCTGGCCATCGGCTGCGCAACTTTGCTGGCCTATGCGGTGTTTGCGATTGTTGCCATGAGTTTCGGACTTGACGCGGACGACCGCTTGATCGCTCGCGCGATATGGACGCGGATTCGCGGAGTCTTTGGGAAGCCGCCGATCGAGATGGAATCATGAGCGAAATGCGCGAGGTGCGGCTTCCCGAGGAGCTCTGCGCCGCAGCCGAAAAGAAATATGCGGCCCGATTTAAAAGCGTGGAAGAGTTGTTGCAGTTCGTGCTGCAGGATCTGATGCGTGACGAAGCCTCACAACTCGATCAGGCGGAGCAGCGAGCGATCGAAGAAAGGCTGCGGGCGTTGGGCTATTTGTAGGGTCGACGCGGCATAGGTTCGGCAACTCAGCAGATGCATAGCGGAGAATCGCAGGCACAACTGGAGCGCGACGCTCGGGAGAGACTGTATCCGTCTCTCAGCAATCCCAGTTGGCTGGTGCTGCGCCAGCGTCGCAAAATTCTGCTGAGCCGGATCCACCGGCTGGCTCCGCGAGATCTTTGCGTGCTCGATGTCGGAGGCCGCATTCAGCCCTACCGGCCGCTGATCGAGGGACGGCTGAAGCAGTATGTGGCGCTCGATTTGAAGGCGAGATCGCTGGTCGATGTGGTGGGCCGGGGAGAACAGATGCCTTTTGCGGATGGCCAATTCGATTTCGTTTTGTGCACGCAGATGCTGGAATACGCTCCCGACCCGGGGCGTGTGATTGCGGAGATTTATCGCGTGCTCAAGCCCGCGGGTGTTCTGTTTCTGAGCGTGCCCGCAGTTTATCCGCGCGAGTCTGACGATGATTGCTGGCGGTTCATGCCGCACAGTCTGCGAACTTTGCTGGGCGCGTTCCAGGGGTGCGAGATTGTTCCGGAAGGCAGCAGCATCTCGGGATTCTTTCGGACGATATCCGCATGTCTGGTGCTGTGCGCGCACCCGGCCGCGCTAGGCAAGGCTCTCCGGTTCACGTTGGTCCCGGTGCTCAACCTGACGGCCGCTAGTCTCGAGTGGGTGTTCCCCAGATTCAACGACTGGTTTGCCGCCAACTTCAGTGTGTGGGCGCAAAAATGAGTTCACGCCGTGACTGTTGTGCCGCGGTGATCAAGCTCCATCCCACGATGGCCGATCTCAGGACGAGGTTTGCGCGTTGAACGTCCGCAAAATATGGCGTCGCGGGCTCGACCTGTTGCCGGTGCCAGTTTTTTGCTTTGATCGGCCGCTGGTGTTATTGCAAAGCGACGATTGGGGCCGAGTCGGGTTGCGCGATCGAGAAGGGCTTGAGCAACTTCGAGCGAGCGGCCTTGCATTGGGCGAGCGCCCATACGATCTCTACACACTCGAGACTGCCGAGGACGTTGCCGCCTTGCAGCACACCCTTGAAGGCCATCGCGATTCGACCGGGCGTTCGGCGTGTTTGGGGATGAATTTTGTGCAGGCCAATCTCGACTTCGGACTCATGAAGGCCGACGGATTTCGGCAAGTCCATCTGCTGCCTTTGTCTGATGGTCTGCCACAAGGCTGGGACCGGCCGGGCTTGTTCGACGCTTATCGGGACGGCGTTGCCGCTGGATCTTTTCATCCGTCGCTGCACGGCACGACGCACTTCTGCCGCCGCGCCGTCGAGCGGCATCTTTCGGATGCGGGTGCGCGCGGCACGTTGTTGCGAGGCTTGTGGGAAGCGGGAACACCCTATATTTATTGGCGAATGCCGTGGATCGGCCACGAGTACTGGGACCCCGACGGCCCTGACGATCGCTTTCTGGAGGCCAGTGAGCAGTCGAATCTGGTGGGGCAGGCCGTGGGGACATTTTCGCGAATGTTTTCCACGCTGCCGCATTCCGCGTGCGCTCCCGGCTATCGCTCCAATGAAAGTACTCACCGTGCCTTTGCGCAACATGGAATCGCGGTGGCGCAAAATGGGCCGGGCGCTCTCGCTGCGCCGCACCTGGATCGAAACGAAGTTCTGCAGCTTTACCGCAACGTGGAGTTTGAGCCGGCGGTCGCCCCGGAATTTTCTGTGGACGCCTGTTTGCTGCGGGCGGAAGAGTGTTTTAGCCGGCGAATCCCGGTGATTGTGTCGGTGCACTCGATCAACTTCCACTCGTCAGTAAAGGATTTTCGCAGCAGCACCCTGGCGCTGCTCGATCAGTTTCTCTCCGCACTCGAGGCGAAATATCCGGATCTACTTTATGTTCACGATCGGGATCTCTCGCAACTAATCCAGCAGGGGTGGTTCGAAAGCAGACAGGGAACCGTGCGCGTGAATGTGACCAGGAACAGGTCCACGCGAACCGCCCTGGCGCGCGGAGTGGAGGCGTAGTGGGCGAGAAAAAGTCAATCGTGCTGGTGACGGTGGACTGCCTGCGCGCCGACCACACAGGCTTCGGCGGATACGGCCGGCCTGCCACGCCGTTTCTGGATACGCTGGCGGCAGAGAGCTTTGTTTTTCCCGCGGCGATTGTTGCGGGCGCGCCGACTTACTATTCTTTCCCTGCGATTCTCGGCGGACGCGCTCCGCTGGCGCTGGGACGCAACGTTCTGGGATTGTCTCCGACTGAGCCGACGATGGCTTCGACTTTGAAGCAGGCGGGATATGCGACGGCTGCGTGGAGTGCCGCCAATCCGTACCTTTCAGCGCGGTTCGGATATGACCAGGGCTTCGATGTATTCAGAGATCTCCTCGATCACGATTTATCCGCGAACGATTCAGTTGCGAGCGACGGAGATGAGGCGGCGAAGCGCTGGGTCAGTCGGTTGAACCGCAGCTTGCATGCGGCCAGTCGCCGTATCGGGCCATTTAGCCGCGTTTATGACGAACTCTATTTCCAATATTGCCAACGTTGGGCGTTGCCGCCGGCCCAGTCGCTGGACACTCTGCGCCGCTTTCCCGCGGCGGATGTAATTGTGGATCAGGCTCGCTCATGGCTGGCATCGGCGGCGCAGCCGTTTTTTCTGTGGCTACATCTGATGGATCCGCATGCGCCGTACTATCCGGCGCAGAAAGCACTGGAACTGATGGGGCGGGCAGAAATGTCGGCCAACCGTGCGCGATATCTGAATTCTTTCTGGCAGCGCGACGATCTGGACGCGAGCGGACTGGCTCGCCACCGTGATGATGTGGTCGCCCTCTACGATGCGGGCATTCGTTGGGTGGACGCTCAAATGGCGCGCCTCATCGAGGAGTTGCGGGGACTTGGCCTTTGGGAAAATTGTATTTTCGCTTTCACGGCTGATCACGGCGAAGAATTTCTTGATCACGGCGGCCGCTATCATCCGCCATCGCGATTGCTGGAGGAATTAATCCGCGTTCCGTTGCTGCTGCGCGTGCCCGGCGCCGCCAAGAAGAATCTCACGAAGGCGCCGTTTAGTCTTCAGGATTTGGCGCCCACACTGATCGAAGCAGCGCAGATATCTTCCGCGGGAGCGTTTCGAAGCGGCAGCCGCTGGCAGCAGATTCAACGGGGCGCAAGCTGGGATGAACCGGCTATGGTGGAGTGTGTCGAGAGCTGCACGAATCCTTTTTATTCCGCGAATCGTCTGGGGCCTCGTGTGCTGGCGGTGCGGGAATCGCGTTACAAGCTTGTCCTGGAGTTCGAGCCTTTGCGGTCCGAGCCTGCTGGGTTCGAGCCTGTCGATGAGCGTCTTTACGATCTTGAGGACGATCCGCGAGAGCTTTCGCGGCTTCCCGCGGGGGCGCAGAAGCCAGTGCGGCGGCGACTCCTGGAACGGGCACGCGATCACATCGAGCGATCGCGGAAGGAGCGAGATCCCTTGCTTGTCTTGCGAGCACGCCTCGGCGAACTTCGGCTAGAATGTGCCAAACCCATGCATGCATCGCAGACCGCTGGGTTCTAACGCACTTGGATTTCACTCCGCCACACATGATGACCGTGTTCACGCCCTCGTTTGCGGATGAGGCGGATGCCAACGCGCAGAATCTTACGGTCAAGGAAGTGGCCGCGCGCCTCTCGCCGGAAAAGTTTCGGCTGGTGATGTTGTATGAGAACTCGCCCGACCCACGAATCGCGAAGAGGCCGCATACACGTTTGCTGCGCTGGCGGCGGCGCGGCAACACTCTGCGGATACTCGCGGATTGCCTGCGGCACGTTCCGGACATCTATTTTTTCCCGCGCGAAGGCCCGCTCGATGCCGCATTCCTCACTTTGCGAAGACTGCTCGGGCTGAAAACAGCGGTCGTTACCTATGTGGTATCGGGTGGCCTGTACAATCCAGAGCCGGTGCGGGAGAAGCTGGCGCGCAACGTTCGCGAAGGTGACGCGGTGTTTGCGAATGCGTGCTACCTCAGCGAGTTGGTGCGCGAGCGCCTGGGCCGCGTGGCCGGGGTTCGATATGACGGCGTCGATCGCCGCTTTTATTTTCCTCCGAGTGAGTCGCGGTCATCGACCGGGCGGCTCGTGGTGTTATGCGCGGGATCGTTCCGTTCCTACAAGCGCACGCCGCTGGTGATAGAACAGGCGGCGCGTTGGCCGGATGTCGATTTTCGTATCGCCGGACGCGGCGAAGAAGAACAAAAGTGCCGCGATCTTGCCAGCGAACAGGGTTGCCGCAACGTTGCTTTCCTCGGCCATTTGTCGTCCGCTCAACTGGGCGAGGAGATGCGCCGCGCTAATATTTTCTTTTTCCCCAGCATTCTGGAAGGCCATCCGCAGGTGTTGCTGCAAGCGGCCGCGAGTGGGCTGCCTGTGGTCGCCATGAATATTTACCGTCCTGAATATGTGGTGGATGGCAAGACGGGATTTCTGGTGGCGAATGACGGCGAGCTTGCCGCGAAGTTCGAGTTACTGATTCGCGATTCACATCTTCGACATACGCTGGCCGAGGCGGCGGTCGCCCACGCGCGGCAATTCGATTGGGATGCGATCACGTGGCAGTGGGAGGAAGCCTTTGTGGAAGCCGCGGCCAGGCGGCGGGCGCGATGAGCGCATTCGTCCCGGTCGGCGCAATCCGGCAGGCCGATCCGCGGAGCAATTTGCACGTGCTCACTCTCACGCCTTTCTATCCCAGCGCGTGCGACGATGCGAACGGCTGCTTCGTTGCCGAACCGCTCGCAGCACTGGCTGATGCGGGAGTATGCAACACCGTGTTCGCAGTAGAGCCCATCTACCGGGCCCGATCGCGTCGTAGCTCGACACAACCACTGGCGGAATGGATTCGATACTTTACCCTTCCCGGCGGAATCGGTCTCTCCAGCGCGGGGGCTTTTGTCTATGCGCAAATTGTGAGCCGCGTGCGCGAACTGCATGGCAAGCGGAAGATTGACGTGATCCACGCTCATGCTCCGCTGCCTTGCGGACACGCCGCCATGCTGTTGCAGAGAGAACTCAGCATTCCGTACGTCGTGACGGTGCATGGTCTCGACGCATTTTCGACTATGCAGGTGAGTGGCCGTGCAGGGGAATGGTGCCGGCGCATTTCGCAGCGGGTCTACTGGAACGCCAGCAGCGTGATCTGTATTAGTGAACGAGTTCGCGAGCAGGTGCTCGAGGGAGGAGGCAGAACGATTCGAACAACGGTGGTTTATAACGGTGTGAATTCGTCGCTCTTCGCTCCCGCGTCGAGTCCGCTGGATTCGCTTACCATCCTGAGCGTCGGGAACTTAATACCGATCAAAGGCCACGACGTCCTGTTGCGCGCCGCAGGTTCATTGGCCGGGGAATTTCCGTCGCTGCAATGGGAGATTATTGGCGACGGGCCGGAGCGTGGGCGGCTGCAATCCTTAGCGAACGAATTGCACATTTCGGACCGCATGCGCTTCATGGGACGCCAGTCACGCGCGCAGGTGGCCGAGGCCATGCGGCGGTGTGCGTTGTTTGTCTTGCCGAGCCGCTACGAAGGATTGGGATGCGTTTATCTTGAGGCCATGTCCGCAGGCAAGACGGTCATCGGATGCCGGGGGCAGGGAATTGCCGAAGTGATCCGGCATGGCTGGAACGGGCTCCTGGTTGGCGCGGAGAATGAACGCGAGCTTTCACTCGCAATCGCGATGCTCTTGCGCAACGAACCTGCGCGCCGCCAGATGGGCGACGCCGCGCGCAACACGATTCTGGAAAGGTTCACGCTGGCACAGCAGGCTGAAAATCTGGTACGCGTTTACCGGGAGTGCGCAACGTGAAGCATCGTCTTGCGATTTTCACCGAGATCATCGCTCCTTACCGCATTCCGGTTTTCAATGCGCTGGCGGCACGGGACGATATTGACCTCCACGTGATTTTTCTTTCAGAAACCGATCCCAGCTTGCGGCAGTGGCCGGTGTACAAGGAAGAGATCCGGTTCTCGTATGAAGTTCTGCCGGCGTGGCGCCGACGCGTGGGCAAATACAGTTTGCTGGTGAACCGTGACGTAGATGCGGCTTTGCGACGCTTTCGTCCGCAGGCTGTTTTATGCGGTGGCTATAACTATCTGGCTTGCTGGCAGGCGGCGTGGTGGGCGCGGGAACGGAACCTGCCAGTGCTGCTGTGGTCGGAAAGTACGGTGCATGATTCTCGCCGCCGGCGGCGGGCCGTGGAGTTTATGAAGGCCCGCTTCATGCGACTCAGTCGCGCGTTCCTGGTCGGGGGTAAGTCGTCATGTGAGTATCTGATGAGTCTTGGAGCGCCTGGCGAGAAGATATTTACCGCGCCAGATGCGGTCGACGTGGATCTTTATGCGGCGCTCGCGGGGAAGGCGCGCCAAAAGGCGGTTGAGGTTCGCGCCAGGCACCATTTGCCGCCGCGCTATTTTCTTTATGCGGGGCGCCTGGTTCCGGAAAAAGGAGTCTTTGATCTGCTCTGCGCCTATGCTGCACTGGAAGAAAATGAGCGATCACAGATAGGCTTGGTGTTCGCCGGAGACGGAACGAGCCGCGCTCAACTGGAGCAGCGGGCGGGTGCGATCCATCCGGGGCTGATTCAGTTCTGCGGATTTCTCTACCGCGAACAACTTGCCGAGTTGTATGCTCTGGCAGAAGCTCTGGTGTTTCCAACGCACAGTGATCCGTGGGGCCTGGTCGTGAACGAAGCGATGGCTTGCGGATTGCCGATCATTGCATCGGCAGTGGCGGGGTGTGTTCCCGACCTGGTGGAGAACGGGGAAAACGGTTTTATAGTGCCACCACGAAGCGTGGAAGCGATTGCCGGGGCCATGCATGAGTTGTTGAGTGCTTCGGGTTTGGCGGCGAAAATGGGCGCGCGCAGCACCTTGAAGATTCAAGCTTACAAACCTGAGGCCTGTGCCGAGGGATTCGCCAAAGCGGTAGCATTTGCGTGTGACGAGACCAAATGAAGATTGATGCAAAACTTTTCCCGATGATTGCCATGCTGGGGCTGGGGATTCTCTTGCTCGGCGTTATCGCGTGGCGTCCGGTTTACTTCACAAATGTGAACATTCTCGGCGGCCTGCTGCTGCTGGAGATTGTGATTGTAACCGTCTGGCATTATGAGAAATGGTTTTTCGCGGTGATGATGCTGGTTTTTCTTTGGGCCGGTAGCGCCCTGCCCCTAGCCGGTTCCGGCGGTACGGCACGCTGGGTTTTTCTCGCGGTGGGAGCTCTGATTGGTTTTCTGCGGTGGGCGCAGAGCGATCGGCGGCAACCATTCACGGCCATGCATCTCATAGCGCTGTTATGCGTGGTGGCAGCGGCGGTTTCCGGTTTGGTTTCCAACCGTGTCGAAATGTCGTTGCTGAAATCGGCCAGTCTTTTTCTTCTCTTTCTATATACGTCGTGCGGCGCCCGGGTCGCGGTCGCCGGCCGCGAAGCCGTTTTTTTTTCCGGTTTGGTGACGGCGTGTGAAGTCCTGACTTACATCTCAGCATTGTGCTACGGGCTGCTGCATTACGAACTATTCGGAAATCCGAATTCCCTCGGGGCAGTGATGGGGGTGGTGGTCGCCCCCGTGTTGGTGTGGTCGGTTCTGATCACTGACGAACGATACTTGCGGCAGCGGCGCGCTTTCGCTCTCTGTCTGGCGTCGTACATGCTTTACGCGTCGGTTTCGCGGGCCGCGATCCTGGCCTGCGCGATCGCGGTCACGGTAATGTGTGTGGCCTTGCGCCGACAGCATTTGCTGGTCAAGGGAGTTTTTCTCCTGATCTTCGCAGTGGCGGTGGTGGCCGTGGTGCAACCGTCGCACTTTGATGCCCTGGTGACGGCCTTTACTGAGGATGTGATTTACAAAGGCAAGCCCAATCAAGGTCTGCTGGGCTCGCGCGAATCTCCGTGGCAAGAGACGGTCGCGGTGATCAAAGAGAGTCCATGGTTTGGCAGCGGCTTCGGCACCGACCTCGGGGGAGCTCCGCCCGCAGGCTCGGGCTTG
The DNA here is from genome assembly GCA_963715875.1 of uncultured Acidobacteriaceae bacterium. GTDB lineage: Bacteria > Acidobacteriota > Terriglobia > Terriglobales > Acidobacteriaceae > Sulfotelmatobacter. The sequence continues at coordinate 2,218,609 of OY970281.1, forward strand.
GAGTTCAGCACCGCCGAGGGAACAGTGCGCGAGCATGGCAACAGCTACCTGGCGCTGCTGGAGTATGTGGGACTTCTGGGCATTACTCCGTTCGTCGTACTGCTAACGCTGATCTTCCGGCAGATATGCCGCGGCTGTGCCCGCATCTGGCGAACCCGCGATGCCCGTTCGTATGCGGTGCCGCTGATCCTGATTTGCATCGCCGGACTGATTCACGCTTTTTTTGAAGATTGGCTGGTTGCGGTGGGAGCCTATCTCAACATTTTTTTCTGGACCTCAGCGTTTGTGCTGGCGCAGTTGCAAGCTGAGCGGGCGCCGGAAGCGGTGATGGTCAACCGGGCCTGGATCAAGACCGCAGTGGGTGCTCAGCAGGTTCCGCTATCCCCGAGTCGATGATGCATCTGTTCATTAACGCCCTCGCCGCCAGCGCGGGTGGTGGCCTCACCTACATTCGCAACGTGATTCCGAACCTGGCGGCCCAGCCTGGCGTACGGGTTACGCTTGCGTTGAGGCCGGGCCTGCGGGAAGAATTTACTGGATTCCAAAACGTTGATTTCGTGGAACTGGATGTGCCGGAATTGAATGTGTCGGCCGCTCGCCGTTTCTGGTACGAACAGCGGGCGCTTGCGGGCGTTATCCGGCGTAGTGGAGCCGATGTGCTGCTATCGGCGGGAAACTTCGCGCTTCGCAACTCTCCCGTTCCGCAGATTCTGCTTTCGCGAAATTCCATTTACACTTCCGCGGATTTCTATCGTGATCTGCGCTTGCGGCATGAGTACCGAATATGGCTCAATACACGCCTGAGTTCGATTCTGGCCAGGAGGTCGGTCCTCTGGGCCGACGCCACTGTGGCTCCGAGCGACGCATTTGCCGCCGAACTTCATCGTTGGACAGGCGCTCGCGTGCGGGCCATTCATCATGGATTCGATCCCCAAGCTTTTACGCGCGACTCTGCGCCGCTTGCGGCAGAGGTGGATGAGAAACTTCGCTCCGCAGAAGGCTCTCTCAAGCTTCTTTTTGTAAGTCACTACAACTACTACCGAAATTTCGAGACGCTACTGCGCGCGCTTCTTCTGTTGCGTGATCGTTTGCCGGGACGAGCGGTCAAGCTTCTCCTGACTTGCAGGCTGGCAGCGGGGGAGAATCCGGGCGCGTATCGCCCCGAGGCCGCCGCGAAGCTGGTGAAGGAACTCGGAGTATCCGACATGGTTGTCGAACTTGGAGCCATTCCGTACCGGCAACTGCATCAGCTTTATTCGCGGGCCGATGTGTATGTGACTCCGGCTTACACGGAAACCTTCGCTCATCCCTTGGTGGAGGCGATGTCCAGCGGAGTGCCGGTGCTGGCCTCTGACCTGGCCGTGCATCGGGAAATCTGCGGAGACTCGGCCGCATACTTTCCTCGATTCTCTTTCGAGGCGCTGGCGGAAGGTGTGGCGCAGATATTGGAGTCGCCGGGAAAGTCCCAACGAATGGCCGCGCTCGGACGGGAGCGTGCCCGGCAGTTTTCCTGGAAAACGCATGTGGAAAAGATTCTTGAGTTATGCGGTACGCTGGTCAGGTCCGAAATTCCACAAACCAGGACGTAGCGCGCCGCGAGGCCAGAATCGCGGCGTGCATTCGACGGGAAAAAATGTCCACTGCCGGGCTCGAATCGATTTCCGCTCCGCCTTCCGCGAGCGTGCACGAGCCCCTTCATCTTGGCTACAGGCCCGCGCTCGACGGACTCCGAGCTTTTGCGGTGCTGGTGGTTATGGCCCATCACGGCTATGTTCCGTTCTTTGGCGGCGGGGCCGTGGGGGTCGATCTGTTTTTTGTGCTCAGCGGATTTCTGATTACCAGTCTGCTTCTTGAAGAATGGAGGAAAACGCGGAACATCAGCCTGGCGAAATTTTATCTGCGGCGAATCCTTCGCCTTATTCCCGCGCTGGTGGTTTTCCTGTTGTTCATCCAGTTGTACGTGCTCGTGTTTCTACGAGGGCACAGGTTCTGGGAGATGGAGAAGGCGATTGCTGCCGTGATCTTCTACGTCGCGAATTGGATGCGCGCCTTCAAGTTGGTCGACATGGACGTTCTGGCCCACACATGGTCGCTTTCCATCGAAGAACAGTTTTACCTGGTCTGGCCGGTGGCGCTCCTACTGTTGCTGCGCACACGGATCCACCAATCCTGGATTCTGCGCCTGCTGGGGTTGGCAATTCTGCTCGTCGCTTTGCGGCGAGCGTCGATGTGGATGCACATGGCTTCCGCCGACCGCATTTACAACGGCAGCGACACTCGTTCGGATGAACTGCTCACGGGCTGCGCGCTGGCCGTGTGGCTACAGGTGGGAGCGTTTTCGCGAGAACGTGTGCGGTCGATTGTCCGATATCTTTTTCCGTTGGCTGCGCTGGTGATCGTGGCGTCGATCGCGCGTCCGTTAGCGGATGGAGCCATGTACACGTTCGGCTGGCCATCTATCGAACTCTCAGTTGCAGTTGTGATTTTGGCATTGCTCTCGGGCTCCGCCGGGCCGGTGCAGAAAGTACTGGAACTTCCTGTCGCGGTTTGGATTGGAAGACTTTCCTACGGCCTTTATCTTTGGCATGTTCCTATCATTGGTCGGGCGGGAGGCTGGCATTTTCTGGGGCCGTTGCGCGTGCCGGTTGGCTTCATTCTCACATTTGCGGTTGCGGCAGCATCGTACTACGTCGTCGAGTTGCGATTTCTACGGAGGAAGAAGCAGTTCGCTTCCGCGTAACTCGGAACTTTCGATAGCGAGAGGATCATTGTGATCTCCCGATTGTTTATGCGCCGAAAACGTCAATTGCAATTTCAATCGGCTTTCGCCATTTTGTTGTTGGGTGCGGCCGTCGTGTATGCCACGGCCCAACGCGGCGACGACGGACTGAGAGCCACCAGGCAGGCATCGGATTTTCAGTGGAAGGCCTCCGTTGCTGAGGAACTATCGAGCCCCGGTCCGAAAACGGTTCGCATCGAGCACTGCCCGCCCGGAGTGCTTGGTACCAGCGCGCAGTACTGGGTTTACATCAAGGGCGCTGAAACTGCGGAAGCCGCGCTGGTCACGGGTGGGAGCTGCACGGGAGACGGCAACTCCGGAACTCTGGAATTCAGCACTGGCCGCCCGCATCCCGCGGGATCGACGATCGGCTCCGCGACTGGGGGCATTCAGGAAGCTTCGATTGCAGCGCGCGTCAACAATGTCGCGGGCAAAGATCATCACTACTTTCAAGGCGGGTACGTGCGAGTGGGTCCGGGACAGTTCCAGTTGTATGCGCCCCTGACTATCCTCACGAATCATCAGACGGTGGACTTCAGCGGCAGCACCGTCGTGTGCAACTTCGACGCAGACTGCATCAACGTCGGCGACAAAACGAACTACAACGCGACCCTCAACGTCACGCTGATCAATCCGCGCGGTGAGCCCACGATTCCTCATGGACAGCATTCTTTCGTCACGGTGTGGGGGCAGAAGACGCGCATCCTCAACCTCATGACCATGGGCGGAAAGTTCATTGGGGGCGCGGTATACGGAACTTTTGGCAGCTATGTGACAGTCGCAAGTGATCAGGCTTTTCTGCTCGATGGATTGGACACCACCGCGGGCTTTGGCATGGAGTGCACGGCCACGAATTGCAACGCGGTGATCAAGGCGCCCGGCCCATTCAGCGGAACTGGCGGCTTTGGTTCGGGCGGGGACAATGCGGCGCTGGGTTGGATCAAGAATGTGAATCTCAACATTCAGTGCATGGGAAACGGAATCGACTGGCAGTCGGGGAACGGGCTGCGCGTTTCCGACTCGGTGATTCAGGGGTACGCGCAATACGGCTTGCGAGGGGGACTGGCTAAGGGCGGGTACAACATGATTTCGCTCGAGAATGTGTATGAGGAAGTCGGCAATTGTAAAAATCCACTGGGCAATATCGGTGTTGCCGGTGTGATCGTGCAGGGTGGCAAGATCGCAATTCGCGACGGCGAACCGATGAGCGCTAAGATTCCGCGCTTTGCCGACACGGGCACGACCACGTACCGCTACTACCTCGTGCCGCACAGTTCGGCACACGGACACGGAAACGCGCTCTACATGGGGGATGCGCGGACCAATGGATCGGGGACGATTTCGCTGGTCTGGCCCGATCTCCCCACGCTTACCGACATGGACATTCTGAAAGTGGCAGCCACGAGCGACTCGAACAAGGATTATTCCTCCGCGCCCTACGGCACGGGCGAATACGTTATCGCAACCGGACTGACGAGGGCGGCGGCGAACTGCAATGGAACCACTTGCACTTTCAAAGACACGCAGATTGCGCCCGCGAAATACACGGTGCCGGCGAAGATCAGCTACTTTCCTTTCATTGCATATTGGCCGGGTCAACTGGTGCTCGGCCCCAGCGGCGACGGAAACAGCGCGCTCGCCAATGCCTGGGCTGAGTTGGCACCCAACGATTTGAACGCGGTCGGCCTGGTGCAGGTGAACACGGCGGGGAATACGGGCCAGGCGATTTCCACTCTGCGCTGTCCCGCCGTTTCAGGCTCGCCGGTATGGGTGTCGTGTTTGGGATCGGGAGCGCCGGCCGCCACCGTGTTTACGCCTCCCGCAACGTTGATGTCGAATAAGATCGCGGGAGACGGCGGCCACATGAAAAATCAGAAAGGCCGCCTGAATTTTCTGGAGAGCGGGAGCGGGCCGATCCATATTCTGACGCTGGTGGATTCCAATCCGAACAAGACATTTGCCGCGCAATCCAACCGGGCCGCGAATGATGCTGCCGATGCGTACCTCGGTTGCGATACCGAATACTGTTTTGGAAACCACACTGGGCTTAGCTTTGGCGCTCCGGTTTCGGTTTCAAACTACATTGGCAACGTGGGAGACGGAAAGAGTTGGAAGGAGCGCCTGACGGAAAAGCAAAAAGCGTTCGCCGTTCCGGTGGTCATTGAGAAGGGGAGCACGTTCACGCTGGGATCGGGTACGCCGCTATCGGAAATGAAAGTGTATGCGGCCAACATCACGGGCTCCAACGTGGCAGGTCAGAGTTGCGCCGATGTGAAGGCGACCGTGCCGGGGGTGACTGCCTCCGATCAAATTACGGGATTGCGGCCCCCCAAACCTCTGGGCAATCTTTCCGTCAATGGATATGCAAGCGCCGCCGACACCCTTACGCTGCATTTCTGCAATTCTGCAACTGCGCCGGCAGGCGTGCCTGCGGGCGCGTATTCATTCCTGGCGGTGCACTGACGCATGTGTGGAATCTTCGGCATCGTCGGGCACAAAGCTCCGGTTCCAGCGGAAGTGTTGGAGCAGGCCACGCGATCGCTCGCGCATCGTGGCCCGGATGACAGTGGCACGGTGCTGCTGCGCGACGATCCCGGTGAAGATGTCGAAATTGGTTTAGGAAATCGCCGTTTGGCCATCCTCGATCTTTCTCCACTGGGACATCAGCCCATGCACGATCCTGAAAGCGGCAACTGGATCGTCTACAACGGCGAGGTCTACAACTTTCGCGAGGTGCGCGCCAAACTGGAGCGCGAAGGAGTTCGCTTCCGCAGTCACTCTGACACTGAAGTGATTGTTAAAGCATATGCGAGTTGGGGCGAAAAATGTTTGCGGGAATTTCGCGGGATGTTCGCATTCGCCATCTGGGATGCACAGCGGCATCGCTTGTTCGCGGCCCGCGATCCTATGGGAGTCAAGCCATTTTATTTTTATCAGTCGGACCAGTATTTTGTATTTTCTTCCGAGGTGAGAACTCTGCTGGGAACCGGCATGGTGCCGCGCTGCATCGATCCGGCAGGCCTTATCAGTTATCTGAGTTTCGGATCGCTTTACGATCCCAACACGTTGGTGGAGGGAGTGAGCGCGCTTCTGCCCGGATGTTATCTGACCTGGGAACGGGGCAAAGTAAAACAAGAGCAGTACTGGACGCTGGTCGATGCCGAAGTAATCGAGTCGAACTGTCAGGCGAACCGGGTTGATGAGAAACAGCGCCGCGTGCTCGAATCTGAGATCGCGGAATTGCTCGAAGAATCGGTCCGCATGCAACTCGTCAGTGATGTGCCGGTCGGAGTGTTTCTTTCGGGCGGTATCGATTCCAGCGCTCTAGTTGCAATTCTCCGCCGCAACGGCGTAAAGCCGAGCACGTTTTCTATTGTGTTCAGCGAGCCGGAGTTTTCCGAGGCGGAATATTCCCGCGCCATCGCGCAGCAGTTTCACACCGACCACCACGAGATCACGGTTTCACAATCCGATTTCTTTTCGGCCATTGATCCGGCGATCCGGGGCATGGATCTGCCTACGATCGACGGCATCAACACTTATTTTGTATCGGAGCGAACGCGCGCGGCAGGTGTGAAGGTCGCACTCTCAGGCCTGGGCGGTGATGAAATGTTTGCCGGCTACTCCAGCTTTCGCACCGTACCGCGCATGGAACGCTTCGCGCGCGCGTGGGAGCGCATGCCGAGGGCCGGGCGCAATCCGGCAGCGAGTGTTTTTGCGGCGCTTTCTCCCGCGAGCGATCAGAATCGCAAGTTAACAGATCTCGCGAGAGGTTCTGGCCATCCTTACTTTCTTTCCCGGATGTTATTCACCTTCGAGAAGCGGGATGAGTTACTGCTTAGAAAGAATGGAAGCTCAGCTTTGCAGCATTCTGAAAAATATCTTGCCGACACTTTGCAATCGGCTCTCAATCTTGACCCTGTGAATCGTGTTTCCTATCTCGAGGCGCGGTGTTATATGCTCAACACACTGTTGCGGGACTCCGACTCCATGAGTATGGCGCACGGTTTAGAGGTGCGCGTACCGTTGATCGATCATCAACTGGCGCGCCGCATTCTGTCGCTTCCTGGATCGTGGAAGCTGGACGCGAAGACGCCGAAGCCGTTGCTGGTGCGGGCGCTGAGGGGCGACCTGCCCGACAACATCGTTCATCGTCCCAAGCGCGGTTTCACTTTGCCGTTCGAGCATTGGCTGCGCGACGCATTGCGCCCGATGGTCGAAGAGCGTTTGCGAAACATTTCAGAAAGCCCGCTGGGCGGGCTAATCAGCCCGTCTGCGGCCCGGACTGTGTGGAGGGAGTTTCTCGATGGACGGACTTCCTGGTCCCGGCCGTGGTCGTTGTACGTGTTGCAAAGCTGGTGTGAGCGGCACCTCTCGAGTTGAACTGCAATGGAAAAGGTGGAAGAAAGTCGCAAGATTGAAAACGGTGCCGGTCGCATGCTTCCGGTCACCGTGATCATTCCCGTGCGCAATGAGGCGAAGAATCTGCCTGGATGTTTGAAAGCATTGAAAAATGTTGGCGAAGTGTATGTGATCGACTCGCAGAGCACAGATGACACCGTAGAGATGGCGCGCTCCCATGGCGCGCAGGTCGTGCAGTTTCATTATGCCGGCGGATGGCCGAAGAAGCGGCAATGGGCGATGAACACGCTGCCGATTGCGTATGACTGGATCCTGCTGCTCGACGCCGACGAGGTGCTGACGCCCGAACTGGCGGAAGAAATTCGCGCCGCAATCCAAAACTCCGTCATTGACGGATATTTCATCCTGTTGCGCACGCAGTTTCTCGGCCGCATTCTTCGCCATGGCGACGTTGGTCTGTGGAAGATGTCTTTGTTTCGCCGAGGCAAAGGTAAGTTCGAGTGCCGACTGAAAGATCAAGACGCCTCCATGGCGGATATGGAAATTCACGAGCATGTCGTAATCGACGGAGCCACAGCGAAGCTGGGGAATTCTCTGATTCATCGCAATGTGGAATCGCTTTCCCGTTACATCCGGAAACATGATGAATATTCCAATTGGGAGTCCCGCGTTTTGTTGCAGGATGGCGATGACTCCGAGTTGCCGCCGTCTCTGGCGGGAACTCAAGCCCAGCGCCGCCGATGGCTTAAGCGGAAACTCTTTGCTGTGCCCGGTTCTCCAGTGCTGCTTTTCCTGTATCGTTATTTCCTGCGGCTGGGTTTTTTGGATGGTGTGCCCGGCCTTATCTACTGCGGGTTTCAGGCGGTGCAGATGTTTCACACCAAGGCGAAGATTTACGAACTGAAGTTGCACGAACGCAAGTTTAGGAAAGAGAAAGAAGTTTAGGGCGCTTATGTGCGGGATCGCCGGACTCGCGAACTGTGGGGATAGGGAAGTGCTCGGACGGATGACACACGTCCAGGCACACCGCGGCCCGGATGATTCCGGCATTTGGGAACGAAGATTTTCCGATGGTTCCTATGTTGGCCTCGGCAGCCGCCGTCTCGCGATCCTCGATCTTTCGGCCGATGGCCACATGCCGATGTGCAACGAGGATCGCACGATCTGGATCACATACAACGGCGAAATCTACAACTTCGCCGAACTTCGCCGCGAGTTGCAAAGTAAAGGCCACCACTTCGCCTCCAACACCGACACAGAAGTCATCATTCATCTTTACGAGCAGGAAGGCGCGGATTGTGTTCTTCGCCTCAATGGAATGTTTGCATTCGCTATCTGCGATCTGCGTTCGGGCACGCCGGAGTTGTTTCTAGCGCGAGATCATTTTGGCGTGAAGCCTCTCTACTACGCGCAGCACGGCAGAAGATTCGCGTTCGCGTCGGAAGTCAAGGCATTGCTGCATGCGCCCGAGATCGAGTCGGAGATCGATCTGGAGTCGTTGCATCAGTATCTGACTTTTCTGTGGGTGCCCGATCCCAAGACAATGTTCAAGGGGATTTACAAGCTTCCTGCTGGACATTGCGCTACGTTTCGAAGCGGGGAGTTGAAGATTCGGCAGTATTGGGATTTGAGTTTTCCGCCAGCGAGTGCGCACTTCCCGCGATCGGAAGACAGCCTTGCGGACGAAGTTCGCGAGCGTTTTCGGCGATCCGTGGAAGCGCAGATGGTGAGTGATGTTCCGATCGGCGCATTTCTAAGCGCCGGATTGGATTCATCGAGCATTGTGGCCATGATGTGCGAGGCGACGAAGCAGCCGGTCAGAACTTACACCATTACATTTCCGCACAAATATCGCGTCGGCGAAACTACGCTGGACGATCCGGCCGTTGCGGCGCGGCTGGCGAAGCGCCTGGGTTGCGAAAATCAACAGATTGTCGTTGAGCCGGATGTCGCTGGACTACTGCCACGCTTGACCTGGCACATGGACGAACCCACTGCTGATCCCGCCATCATCACGGCCTATCTGGTATGTCGCGAGGCGCGCAAGCAGGCCACGGTGTTGCTTTCCGGCGTTGGTGGGGACGAGTTGTTCGCCGGTTATCGCAAACATGCCGCGCATCGCTGGGCGCAAGCTTATCGGAGAATTCCGAAGGGCATGCGCGCGGGGATTGAGTTCGGCATCAATGCCTTGCCGAGCCTGCGCGGCACGGCGCTGAAGGGAAGTGTGCGGCTGGCCAGGAAAATGACGCGCAGCGCGGCTCTCGATCCGAAAGAGGGCTTCATTCGCAACTGCACTTATTTTGACGGGGAACAGAAGGCGGCCTTGTATACAGACGAGGTTCAGGATCGTCTCCGCGCCTTCGACCCTGCGGTTCGCCACCGCGCCAGGTTTAGCGAAGTGGCTGGTGCAGATTTTCTTAACCAGATGCTCTATCTGGACACCAAGATTTTCATGACCAGCTTGAACCTGAACTATAACGACAAGATGAGCATGGCGTCGTCGGTGGAAGTGCGTGTGCCGTTTCTAGACCGTGAACTGGCCGAGTTTGCCGCATGGAATATTCCTCCCGACCTCAAGCTGCGCGGATTTCTCCGGCCCACAACCAAACACATTTTCCGCCGCGCCATGCAAGATGTTCTGCCCGCGGAAGTGTTGCGGCAACCAAAAGCGGGATTTGCCGCTCCGGTGGATTACTGGCTGGCGCACGATTTGCGGGAGATGGTAGACGATTTGCTTTCCGACACGAACATCGGAAAGCGCGGTCTGTTTCGGCCGGAGTCGGTGCGGCGATTGGTTGAGGAGCAGCGCCGCGGCGCTTGCGATTGGTCGATGCAAATCTGGCAATTGCTGACGCTGGAAAACTGGATGCGCATTTTTCTCGACACCGGAGTTAAACAGAGGACGGAGGAATTCGGTGCACGCGAAGCCGCTACCGCATGAAGGCCGCGTGATCGGGCAGGTTGCCAGAGCGCTGACCGAAGCGACAGGCTTGCTGCGCGCGCCGCAGCGTATGATCCCGCTGGTCCAGAGGCTCGTCTCCGACAAAATGCGGATGACTTTCGAGCGCAGGCACCTGTACTCGTACTCAACCACGAAGCGAAGCAGCGGCGAGGCGCTGAATCTGTTGCTTGAGTGGATTCTGAAGGCGCAGCGTCCGGATGGCGGCGTAGCGGCCTATTTCAGTCTGCTCACGGGATTTTCGGAATCGTATCCGGAGGTCACCGGCTACATTGTCCCCACGCTCTACGATTTTGCCCATCTGAGAGAAGATGCAACGGAAGAGGGGCGCAGTTTCATAATTGCTGCCGAGCGCGCCACCCGTTGGTTGCTATCACTGCAAATGGCGGACGGCGCGTTTCCTGCCGGGTTGCATGGCGGCGAGAGCCGATCGTCAGTGTTCAACACCGGGCAAATCCTGCAAGGATTGGTGCGTGCTTACGAGGAGGCTCGCCGCCCCGAGGTGCTGCAGGCGGCCGTTGCCGCTGGGGACTGGCTGATTCAAATGCAGCAACCGGACGGATCGTGGTCTGGGCCTGGCGCATACCAGAATGCAGCCCACACGTACTACAGCATGGTGGCGTGGGGGTTGGCTGAATTGTCTGCAATTGTGCATCGCGGCGATCCCAATCACGGAGCGTTTTATGGATTGGCGGCGGAGAGAAATCTAGACTGGGTGTTATCGCATTTTCGGCCCAGCGGTTGGATCGATGGCATCAACCTGCAGGGCCATCCCAACTATTTGCACTTTATCGCTTACGTGCTGCAGGGCGCGCTCGAATGCGGCATTCTGCGGCGGCGCGATGATGCTGTGGAGGCGGCCGAGAAGTCGGCATGGGTGCTGCTGCGAAAATTCGAAACGAATAAATTCCTGTCCGGAGCCTACGAACCGGATTTCAAACGCGGACAGAATTTCACGTGCATCACGGGCAACGCGCAGATGGCGTGCGTTTGGCTGCGGCTGTATGAAGTGACGGACGATCTGCGATACTTCAATGCCGCGCTCAAGATGAATGAGATGCTGAAAGAATTGATTCCCCTGCGTGGTGGACTCGGCATCGTCGGCGGGGTGAGTGGATCGTATCCTGTCTGGGGCAGCTATCAGCCGTTGCGCTACATCAGTTGGGGATGCAAGTTTCTGGCGGATGCGCTGCTGCACGAAGAGCGCCTGATAGGATCATTCGAATCGTCTGCAATCGAGGCATGGCCGTGCGCATCGTAATTCTCAGCTCGAGCGTGTACAGCGAAACCGGATGTGCGATGGCGGCGTGTCTGGCCGAGTCGCGGCAGGTTCCGGTCGGAGCAATTACGCTGCCCGCGCTCGACTACAAAACGCTGTTGCGCAAGATTGGCCAGTGGGGCTTGCCGGCCGTCGCAAGCTACGGGCGCAGCAAGTTGGCTCCGCAGCGTGGTGGCGGGCGCATGGAAAATCCCTACTTGCATCGCTTTCTGAGGAACGGATCCGGAGTGTTTCGTAATCTGCGCGAGGTGGCGGCGCGGTATGACTTTCCGGTTATGGTTTGCCGCAATCAGAATGGGGCGGATGCGATCGCGTGTCTGAGAGAGTGGTCACCTGATTTGCTCATTTTTACCGGCGGCAATATTTTGCGGAAACCCTTGCTCGATGTGCCCCGTCTTGGCGTGCTGAATGTGCATCTCGGCATGCTGCCGGAAGTGCGCGGCATGAGCAGTCCGGAGTGGTCCTTGCTGAATGGCGTTCCGATCGGTGTCACCATTCATCTCATGGATGCGGGCATCGACACTGGGCCGGTCCTGCAACGATTTGAATTTCCGGAAGGCGTACGATGCGAATCGCTCAACGACCTGCGTAACCAATTGATCGCTTTTGGGGTGGATAAAGTGGCGGAGGTTGTTTCGGATCTCGAGCGTGGCGGATTATCGCCGACTCCGCAAGGCGATCGCAATCGCGACAATCAATACTTCGTGATGCATGAATGGCTGCAGGAGCGTGCTGCCGAATGCCTTACCAGGAGCCGCGCGGCGGCCGTCGCCAGGGTAGATGGCTAAGTCCATGAGCAAAATTGGCGCCATGTTACAGGTCGGCCGCACCTTTGGCGTGCGCGATGGCATGCTGCGCCTTGAATATGAACTGCAGCGAGGTAGCGGCTTGCTCTCCTGGAGGATGCGCCCGGCGCAGGGCTGGAACTCCTGGGACCTGCAGCGGATTACCGCTGGTGTTAGCGCAGAACAGTTGCGTGCGGCGCGCCAGGACGGGACGCGGAGATTTCTTTTTCAGGATGTGCGCAGCCTGGCACCGGGGATTAGAGAAGTTGTCGGCCGCGAGGGAGAGCGATCTGTTCTCGCTGAAGCCGAGAAAACTCTTGCGGGCAACCTGCCGTTCTTTGGCCAGCTATCGTTTGACTGCGGCTTTCCACCGAACTGGTTTCGTAATCCGGCTACCGGGCAGAGCGTGTCGCCAGAACAGCCCTGGACGCAGATGCGATTCGCTTCGCCCATTTACGGCGATCTGAAATTTATCCTGGAGCCTTCGCGGTTTCTGTTTGCCTATGCATTGGTTCGCGCGTACGCTCTCAGTGGCGACGAGCGTTTTCCTGAGGCTTTCTGGAGCGCGATTGAAGACTGGGCCCGCTGCAGTCCGCCGATGGCGGGCCCGTTGTGGATTTGCGGACAAGAATGTTCCTTGCGCATCCTGGCGTGGTCGTTCGCGCTGCAAGGTTTCATCCACTCGCCAGCCACTACTGACGAGCGCGTCGCTCTGCTCGTCTCCATGATCGCCGCGCACGCCTGGCGCACCGCGCAGACCCTCGGCTATGCCCGCTCCCAGCGCAGCAATCATCTCATCAGTGAGGGCGTTGGTCTGTGGACTGCTGGAACACTGTATCCGGAATTAAGGGATGCGTCAGTTTGGCAAAATCTCGGCGCGCAACTCTTGCATGAAGCCGTTCTCGATCAGATCACACCCGAAGGCGCATCGCAGCAGCACTCCTTCAACTATCAGCGCATGATTTTGCACCTCCTGCTGTGGACGCTGCGGCTCAGCGAGATTGAGGGTGCTCCGCTTCATCCCGACATTCGTGAGCGCACGCAGGCTGCTTACGATTTCATGCGGCACTGGGTCGATCCGGTGAGCGGCGCTGCGCCAAACTACGGTTCGGATGATGGCAGCCTGATTTTTCCGCTGGCGCCCTGCGCGTATCGAGATTTTCGTCCGCTGTTGCAACTGGGCGCGGCTGTTCTGGATCGGCCGACGTTGCCGCCGGGGCCGTGGGATGAGGCGGTTTTGTGGTTTGGGGTCAAGAACGCAGCCTCGCAAAAAGTTGGTTCTCCTGCATCGCTCTCCGCAGAAGCTGGATATTTTCGTTTGGGCGATGAGACTTCGTGGGCGCTGATTCGTGCCGGCCATTACAATCGCCGGCCTTTTCAATGCGATCAGTTGCATGTGGATTTGTGGTGGCAGGGCGTTAACCTGGCTCGCGATCCGGGAACATATCTCTACAATGGTGTAGCGCCGTGGAATAATGGGTTCGCCGGCAGCGCTGCCCATAACACAATCACAGTCGATCATCGCGATCAAATGCGCCGTGCTGGCCGCTTTCTGTGGCTCGACTGGGCGCAAGCGTCGGGACGAACGCAATCTGCGTCAGGCCAGGTATGGCCGAGTCATTTTGAGGGCATGCATGACGGCTACAAAAACCTCGGCGTAACGCATCACCGTACGGTGGATTGGCTGGCGGGCGTGGGTTGGGTCATCGTGGACGACGTGGAAGGATCTGGCGAGCACGAGGTGCGCTTGCACTGGCTTACGGCAGATTTGCCGTACGAGGCTTCTGAAGCGCCTTTTGGAATTGCATTTGCGTCAGGTCAGTCGACCCTTCGCTGGAGTATTCTTAGCAGCGTTGCAGGAATTGGAGCCATCGTGCGTGCGGGGAAGCAATCATGCAACGGGTCAGGGAAGCACTCGCCGGATGTTGTGGGTGCGGACACGGCTTTGCTCGGCTGGGAGTCGCCCACCTATGGCGATCTTCGACCCGCAGTCTCTCTGGTTTATCAAACTCGATCTCTGTTGCCGGTGCGATTCGCGACGGTCATTTTGACGGGCGATCGATGCAAGCTTGAAGCGCGTGACGGTTGGCTTACGATCCTGAAAGACGAGTCTGAGATTTATCGCGTGGAGGGCTTTGCAAAAGATGCGTGCAGCATGATCCCCGAGCCTGCCATCGCCAATGGGAAAGCATGAAGCAAGTTTTTCAAGACGCGCGTAGCGCCGCAATCTCGATCATGGAAGTTCCTGCGCCAAAATTGCTGGCGGGATGCGTGTTGATTCGCACTGCCGCGTCGCTGGTTTCCGCGGGCACAGAGCGGTCGTCGTCCGAATTCGCCAGCAAGAATTTGTTGCAGAAGGCGAGAATGCGGCCCGACTTGGTGCGCGAGGTTTTGAGCAAACTCAATCGCGATGGAGTGCTGGCGACGGTGGCTTCAGTGCGCAGCCGTCTCGATCAACCGAGCGCTTTGGGCTACAGCAGCGCCGGGACGGTGATTGCGGTGGGGGAAGGTGTGGTCAATATTGCGCCGGGTGATCGAGTGGCCTGCGCCGGGGTTGGCTACGCAGTTCACGCCGAGTTTGCCTGTGTTCCTCGCCTGCTGGTGGCGCGAATTTCTTCAGACGCAGTGAGCTTCGATGAAGCTGCGTTTACCACCGTCGGATCGGTGGCTCTGCATGGCGTGCGCACCGCCGACGCCAAGCTTGGCGACATTGTGGCCGTGATCGGCCTCGGGCTTCTCGGTCAACTGACGGTGCAGATTCTCAAGGCGGCCGGATGCTGCGTGCTGGGAATGGATATCTCGGCGGAGCGGGCGGAACTCGCTTTGAGGCTGGGAGCGGACGCGGTAAGCAACTCCGCGGCCGATTTCCAAAACTTATGTCTGCAGCATTCTGCCGGACATGGAGCCGATGCCGTCATCATCGCGGCGCAAACTTCCAGCAACGATCCCGTGAACTTGGCGGGAGTGGTGGCGCGAAATCGCGCGGTGGTGTCCGCGGTGGGAACGGTTGCCATGGAAATCCCCCGCAGAACGTTCTACGAAAAGGAACTCGACTTCCGCATCTCGCGCTCCTACGGTCCAGGCCGCTATGATGCCGCGTACGAGCAGAAGGGAATCGACTATCCGATTGGTTACGTGCGTTGGACGGAAACCCGCAACATGGAAGCCTTTCTGAGGCTTCTTGCCGACCGCAAGCTCGATCTGCAGCCGTTGGTCACTCACCGCTTTCCGATTGCGCGTGCGGGCTCCGCCTACGAACTGATCACAGGAAACACTCACGAGCCATTTCTTGGAGTATTGATTACTTATCCCGAGAATGCGGATGAAGCGCGTTTTTTGAATATCAACTCGGTGGATTCGCGCGCCCGGATCTCGAAAGCTGCAAAGCAACAGTCCGTGCGCATTGGCTTGCTCGGGGCGGGCAACTTTGCCACCAGCACGCTGTTGCCTGCGATCAAACGAGTTGGTGGAGCAGAATTGGTCGTAGCCGGCGCGGCCAACGGTTCCCATGTGCGGCACGCCGCCGATAAATTTGGATTCAGTTCCTGCACCACAGATGAACGGGAGATTCTCAGCAATCCTGCCGTCAACACGGTTGTGATTGCCACGCGCCATCATTTGCATGCCGCGCAGGTGATCGCGGCCCTTCATTCAGGGAAGCATGTTTTCTGCGAAAAGCCGCTGTGCCTCAATGAATCGGAGCTCGCAGCCATTGTTGCGGCGTATGAGGCTGTTACTACTCACCCATTGCTGATGGTCGGCTTCAATCGCCGCTTTGCGCCGCTCGCGGTTCGGCTGAAGACGTTCTTGCGCGACGTGAGGGAACCGTTGGCAATTCATTATCGGGTGAACGCGGGCTTCCTTCCCGGTGATCACTGGCTGAACGATCCGCAGCAGGGCGGGGGCCGCATCATTGGGGAAGTTTGTCACTTTGTGGATTTTCTTTGCTACCTCACGGGTTCATCTCCGGCGGAAGTCGAGACTCGCGCCCTGTTGAACGTGAGCGGTTACAGCAATGACAACGTCGAGTGTTCGCTGCGCTTTGCGGATGGCTCGCTGGGCACCATCAGTTATCTTGCGAATGGCGACAAATCTTTTTCGAAGGAACGCATCGAAGTCTTTGGCGGTGGAAGCGTGGCGGTGCTCGAAGATTTTCGGAGACTGGAATTGGTCCGCAACGGAAAGAGTCGGGTATTTCGTTCGCTGTTCCGTCAGGATAAGGGCCATCAGGGTGAGTGGGAAGCCTTCAGCAAGGCGATTGAGAAGGGTCCGGAATCTCCGATTCCATTCCGCGAAGTGGTGAGCACAATGTTGGCGACGTTCGCCCTGGAGCAGTCGCGGTGTTTGGGGCGATCCGTTTCTGTGCCGCTGGCGGCGCAGGATTCGGCGAACAATATTAGTGGCGATGGCGCCGCTGCCATTGCCGGCGATCTTGATCGAGCCTCCTGATGGGAAGTGTTCGATCATGGTTCAGCTGACTTGAAGATTCTCTACATCTCGCAATACTTTCCACCGGAGATGGGCGCCCCGGCGGCGCGCGCCGCAGAACTGGCGCGGCATTGGGCCAATGCCGGGCACGAGGTCACTGTGCTCACGGGCTTTCCCAATCATCCCACGGGCGTGATTCCTGCTGAGTACCGCCGTCAATTCCGGCGCCTGGTGGCTCACGAGGATCAGGACGGCGTTCATGTGGTCCGTACCTGGCTGCTTCCGTTTCCCAACCGCAAGGCTTTCGAGCGCATGTTGAACTACAGTTCGTTTTGCGCGTCGGCCGCGGCTGCCGGTCTTTTCCTGTCGCGGCCGGATGTTGTGATTGCGACTTCGCCGCAGTTGCTGGTTCCACTTTCCGGCTGGTGGGTGGCGCGGTGGAAGAACGTGCCATTCATTTTCGAGGTGCGCGATCTCTGGCCCGAGTCGCTGGCCGCAGTCGGTATGGGCGACAGCGATTCTTGGCTGCACCGGGCGCTGGAGAAGCTCGCGGGCTTTTTGTACCGCAACGCTGAGCGGGTCGTCGTGGTCACGCCCGCATTCGAAGACTACCTTGTGGAACACTGGCATGTGCCTCGCTCGAAAATATCCGTAATCGAGAACGGAGTGGAGACGCGGCTTTTTGCTCCAGAGTCTCTTGGGGGAGAACGATCAGCGCGAGCAGTGTTGCGAAGGGAATTGGGTTTTGAAGGAAAGTTCGTCGTCTCCTACATCGGCACTATGGGAATGGCTCACGGGCTGGAGACAGTGATCGCCGCCGCAGTCCAGTTGCGGAAGACGAATCCTGAGATCGTTTTCCTGCTCGTGGGAGAAGGCGCGGAAAAAGAGCGCATGGTTGCGCTGGCGCGCGAACGCGGCTTGGATAACCTGCGCTTTGTCGATCAGCAGCCGCGGGAAAAAATTCCCGCCTACATCAACGCATCGGACGCATGCCTGGTTCTCCTCAAGAAAACTGAGTTGTTTAAGACAGTCATCCCCACCAAGATGTTGGAGTTCATGTCGTGCGCGCGCCCCGTCATTCTCGGTGTCGATGGGCAAGCGCGCTGGATTCTCGAGGAAGCAGGCGCCGGGCTGGTGATTGAGCCGGAGAATTCGGAGTGGCTGGTAAGCGCGATTCGCTCTCTGGCCGCGAACCCGGGATTGGCTCATGAATTGGGAGAGCGGGGCAGGGAATATATTGTGCGCAAGTATTCGCGCCAGCAGAGCGCCGAGAAATATATTCGCATGCTCGAGACGATGCTTCAGTTGCCGGAATCGCAGCGAAAAGAAATCGCTGCGTAAGTACGTTCCCGGCCCGCCTCAGGGATGAGCCGCAATCACCATAATTCCAGTGGCGGCCGAGATTGCCGCTTGCATCGCCTGTCCGCCGGCAACGCGCGCTCCGCTTAACGGCACGAAAAGAATGTCATCGCCCTGCAAGCTGATGTCAGGCGCTTTCGCTTCCAGCATTTTTTTCAACGGCACGCGGGTTTCCGTCATGCCGGTCGGGCCCTTGCGGATGATGCGGGTCGAGCCCACTTTCGCGGTGTGATTCGCGCCGCCGGCCAACGCGAGCGCCTGCAGCACCGTCAAGTTGCCGTTATCCACCAGCAAACCGGTGGGATGGCCGACATCGCCGACGACGTAGATGATCGGCGCTCGCGGCACCGTGATGGTGTCGCCGGGCAGAATCTCAATATTATCTTTCGTATCGTCGGCCAGGTTTCTCGGCAACTCAACGGTGATCGGTCCAGTCTTACTGTGTTGCCGGATGATGCTGACTTTTCGTCCCGCAGTTGGCGCAAATCCTCCGGCGGCGGAGATCAAGTCGTACAGCCGCCGGTCTCCGATGGCCGGGTAGATGCCGGGATGGGCTACTTCGCCGAGCATCGTCACTCCCTGCGAGGCTGATTCATTGAGGAAAATCGTAACGTGAGGATTGCGGACAAAGCCGCCGTCCTGTAAACGTTTTTCGATCACGGCCTGAGCCTCTTCAAGCGTGAGGTCGGCCACGTGCACGTAATCGATGAGCGGAAGATAAACGTCTCCGCCATTGCCAACTCTTGCCTTGGTGGATAATTCCGGCACATTGTAGACGCCAACCTCAAGCAAATCGCCAGCGCCGAGCCGGAGTAGCGACGAAACTTGCGGGGAAGCGGTGGCCGAATCCGGCGAGGGTGTGTTCGCATCCTGGGCCGGCGACGCGGTGCGATTCGCGGTTCCGGCCGCGACTTGGGAAACGGGCTGTGCGGCAGGCAATGCCGGCACGGTGCCTTGCACCGGTGAGGATGCGGGCGCTTGCTGCGCCTCAGCGTGGACCGCAAAACTGGAAAGCACGATCAGCGAGCACGCGAGCAGGCTCCGGCGACGGGCAAAAACAAATCTGCCGAACTCCATTCACAAACCTCGATTGGAAAGAAGGATCGCTGAGAAGTTTAGCACGCTTAGCAAATGCCAATCACATCGTAATTGCGTTCGATGCTCAACCTCTTTTTTGTTTTCCACAGATTTCTTGCGAGGGGGAATTGAAACCTGTCGTGCAGGGCTGTTACATTCCGAGCAACCCTCAAAGTTTGTTAAAGGATGCAGACGGAACCCAGTGAATCACTGCCAGCCACCCGTGTGCTGCTGCAATACTCTTGCTATCGAGTGAAAGATGTAGCGTACCGACGTTCGTGATTGGGTTGGAGGGTTAGTTTGACAGTAGTTTTTTTTGCGATATTTTTTCTGTCGCTGCTGTTTGCGTTTGTCCTCACGCGCTATGTGAGGGATTTCGCCTCGCGCCGCGGGTGGGTAGCCATTCCTTGCCAGGAGCGGCATCTGCACTCCACTCCTTTGCCGCGACTCGGCGGCGTCGCCATTTTTCTTTCCTTTTCGCTGAGCATGCTGGCGGCGTCGGTCTTCGCTCTCTACGTTCCCGAACTTCACTCCGCTTTTTCTTTGAAGACGGTGCTGACGATTCTCGCGCCGGCAACTCTGGTTTTTCTGTTGGGCGTGTATGACGATCTCTATACCGCCGGCCCGTATCTGAAGTTCCTGGTGCAGGCGGTTGCGGCGACCATGCTGTTTCTGGGCGGCCTTCGCATTCTCAACCTTCCCGTCCTATTCGGCACGCATGAACTTCCCTGGTTTGTGGGATTGCCCTTCACGATTTTGTGGGTCCTCGCCATCACCAACGCTTTTAACCTGATCGACGGACTCGATGGCCTGGCGGCAGGTTCTGCGTTGTTCTCTACGCTGGTGGCGTTCGTGGTGGCGCTGTTGAGCGGATATTCCCTGGTCACGGTGATGACCCTGGCTCTGGCCGGAGCGATCCTCGGCTTTCTGCGTTACAACTTCAATCCGGCAACTATTTTTCTGGGAGACTCCGGCAGCCTTCTGATTGGATTTCTGCTAAGCGCGCTGGCACTGGCAGGCGCTCAAAAAGCTCCCACCATCGTCGCGGTCGCCATTCCGGTAGTTTCTTTCGGCCTGCCGATTCTGGAAACGTCGCTCTCCATTCTTCGGCGCTTGATCAGCGGACGTCCGGTATTCACCGCGGATCGCGAGCATATCCATCACAAACTGCTGCAGCACGGGTTGACTCATCGCCAGGTGGTGATCGTGTTGTATGCAGTTTCCGCAGTCTTCGCGCTGCTCAGTTTATTTCTGCTGTGGCCCACCGGCAGTTCTCTTGGACTCGTTCTCGCCGTGCTTGGGATCGGTATCTGGATCGGCGTGCAACGCCTCGGATATCTCGAGTTGGGGGAACTGGGCCGAGTTGCTCAACGCACCTTCGAACAACGACAGGTCTTCATTAACAATTTGGCCATCCGCCGGGCGACGGAAGAATTAAAAGTGGCGCGCGATTACGATCAGATCCGCCGGGTTCTGGAAGCGGCTTTCAGTTCCAACGATTTTGATGGCTTCGACGTCAAGATCAAACTTTTCCCCGGAGAATCCAATCCCGCTGCCACGGTCGATGCGGGTGCGCTGCGGCGCGGGGAAGTTTCGTTTAACTGGGAGAAGGCTCGAGGCTCCGATGCTCTTGAGGGACTCGCGGTTTGGACTCTTTCGCTCGATCTGGTGAACTCATCGAACCGCCGCCGGGGCGCGATGATGGTTCACCGGTTGTACTCGCAGCGCAACTTGCACCTCGATATCAACCTTCTTACCAATGCATTTCCGGTCGCTCTTGCCGATGCGCTCGATCGCTCCATTCAGCGCGCGGTGGAGGTTATTCCCCACGCCGATACCGACGAGGGACAAGAGTTCGTCACAGCCCAAGCGGGCTAGCTTGAACTCGACGAAGTGTTCTTCTCACGATAAAAATGTAGATGAAAATCCTGAGCGATGGGACACGCATGCGCGCACGCGTTACTCAGGCATGAAGATGGGAAAGGGAGGGCTGACGGTTACAGTTTTGCGCTGACGTAAGAATTGATCTCACAGTTCAAGCAAACTTCTTCAAAAGCGGGTGCTGTCCACTGCATGTTATTTCCCCCAGTCGTTCGCAGCTGATGCCTCGAACGTCTGCTGATTCTAACCCAGCATCTTCGCCAAAGCAATAGGGCAATCCGGAAAATTAGTCGTCAAACCCCCGCCGGACGCGGTTATTCGCGCCTAATGCGATCGAAGTTTGCAATTTCTTGCACACTCACAACTGAGGTACGTGCTTACATGCCAGTTCGAGCAAAGTCCTTCAAATTAAACGGCCTACTTTTCCACATGAGGAACCAGTGCGGCCACTGTCTAAGGCGTGCGCCTCTATTTACCTTAATTCTGCTCCTAAGCGTGAACGAGGAAAGCAATCATGTTTCGCAAGACAGTTTACGGGACCACGTTCAAAGAGATCGACTTCGTTCCGCTTCAGTCGGCTACGTTTTGCGTGCAGTGCGAATTAATCAGCACCAACAGTCGGCCGTATTGCCTGGCTTGCGGCAGCAATTCGCTGCTGAGTCTCAGCCGAATTCTCGGTGGATCGCTGCGCCAGCAACAAACCGCTCATCTCATCACCGATAGTGAACTCGACAGTCTGGTGCGTGATCTGCTGCGCACGGTTCCCGATCCGCAGACTCTGGAAGTTTCCGACTACCATGCGCGCGTGCCCTCGATTGCGCTTCGCGGCCAGTTGCGCGTCGCTAACGCGGCTCATCCCGTCTCCGGCTTTCGCGCCGTGCATCCCGGAGAAGAAGTCGAGATTCACGCAGCGGAACTCGATCTTGAACCGGCAATCAGCGCTATTACCGAGCGCGCCCAGCATCTGACGGGCGCGACCGGAGCCGCTATCGCCTTGCGCGCCGGCGAGGAAATCGTTTGTCGCGCAAGGGCCGGTCGAACCGCTCCCGATCTTGGAGTCCGCCTGCAAACCGACGCCGGCATCTCAGCCGAAGCCGTGCGCACCGGCGAAGTCATGCTCTGCAATGATGCCGAGCGCAACCCGCGCGTCGACCTTGCCAGTTGCCGTCGCCTCGGAGTGCGCTCCATTCTCGTCTCTCCGTTGCGATATTATCGCCGCACCTTGGGCGTGTTCGAAGTGCTGTCATCGTCTCCGAGCGCCTTTGACGAACGCGACGTCGCGACCATGCAACTTCTTTCGAGCATGATGGTCGCAGCCATCTCACGCATCTCAAGCCTGCATGTCGCGCGCTCGTCTCGTCTCGCAGGGTGAAAAATAATATCTAGTACCTGGTATTTTTGGTTCCCCAGCAGTTGCCGCAAGTCTGGTGGCCAGGGCCCATGCCAAAAAAGGCCCACTCTTCCTGCTTACTTTTCCGCCTTCTCGGGTTAATATGGTGCAACAGATCACAACCCTGTTTCCATGTCGTCTATTGCCCAGGCTTCCCGACCTGTTCTGAATCGCCGCCGCCGCGTGCGGCAAAGAATTCATGCGCCTGCCTACGCGACCTTCACGGGCGCACCCCGCAATGGCATGCTCGATCTCTGCGAAGTCATCGATATCAGCGAGGTCGGTGTTGCCGTCCAGTGCCCTGCCCCCATGGAAGTCAATCAAGAGGTGGAGTTGAGCTTGGATTTGTCCGATGCCACTGGACAGATTTCCACGACCGCTCGCGTGGCTTGGTCGGACTCTGCCGGAAGGGTCGGATTCGGATTGACGCCGCTGACAGGGCCGGTTCTGCGCCGGATGCGCGAGTGGCTGTTCCTCAACGCCATGGCCGCGGCGGCGAATGCAACGTCTTCCAACGCGGCGCCGCCGATGGTTCCCGAGCACGCCAAACTCCGGCCTACTTATACCGACACGCTCAACGCCGCATCGGCGGTGCAGAAGGAAGCTGAGTCGCTAGGATCGGATCTGGAAGCGGTGCTGGCCCTGGTTGCTTCACGCGCGCAGTCTTTGCTTCGCGCTTCTGGCGCGGCCATTGCAATGGCGGGAAACGATTCCGCGACCATGACTTGCCGGGCCAGCGCTGGCGAGAGCGCTCCGCCGGTAGGCGCCGCGTTGCAAATCGGTTCCGGTTTTTCGGGCGAGTGTGTCCGCACTGGCAAGATATTGCGCTGCGAGGATTCTGAAACGGACGAGCTCGTGGATCGCGAGAGCTGCCGCGCTCTGGGTATTCGCTCCATGCTCGCGGCTCCCATTCGCCTCGGCGGAAAAGTGATTGGCCTGCTTGAAGTATTCTCTGCACAAGCCGGAGCATTCAGCGAGAAAGACGGAGCGGTGTTGCGCTGTTTTACGGAGACGATTCTTAGCGCCATCCATCGCGCGGCGCGGGAACACGATCCCGCTCCTCCGCTTCCGGCTGCTCCCAAGCCTTTTGTACCGGCTCCGGGCAGCGTCTTGTTTGCGCACATGCCAGAGGAAACGACCGAGAAGAAAGAAGAAGAATCCCTTAACACAGACGTGGATGAGGTCGGTGGCATTCGCCTGCCGCGCGCCCATCTTTACCTGTTGGTCTGTGCCGCTGCCACGATTTTTCTGGCGCTGGGTTTCATCCTCGCCCCCTGGATCCAGGAAAAAATTCGGACTCGTGACCAGAATAGCGGCACCGTCCTGGCTTCGTCGCGGGCGCCCGGAGAGGCGGCGAAATCGAGTCCGGACACATCGGTCGATTTCCTTGATCTCAAACAGCTTCGCGACCTGGCGGAGAGCGGCAACGCTGCCGCCGAAGACCGGCTCGGCCGTCTCTATGCCGAAGGCGACGAACGGCAGGGAATCAAGCCCGACGACAAGCAGGCCGCCCACTGGTTTACCAGCGCCGCCGAGCATGGCAGCATTTCTGCACAATATAAATTGGGATTGCTCTATTGGGGCGGCCATCATGGCTTGCCCAAGGATACGAACCGAGCTTATTTCTGGACCGTGCTGGCCCGCGCCGGAGGCCAGGAAGGCAGCAAAGATCTGGCCACGGTTCTCGCCAACGGCATGACCCACTCCCAGTCGGCGGCCATCGAGCAGCAAGCCGAAATCTGGTACCGCCAGCACGAGCCCCAGGCCAAGCCTAATCCCGGCCACTAAATCTCTGTCAGGTACCCCCGTATTTTCGCACCAACATCTGCGCGTGGTTCCGGCTCACTCTTTATGTGAGGGATTAGGGATCCTTCGACTCCGCGACTGGTTCGCTACTCGCGAACGAGTCGTTCCGCTCAGGACGACAGGGATCTGTTATTTTGCCTTGCCTTGCGTGATTTCGCCTTGGAGGAGAACCAACAAGCCGACCGGCTGCCATCGAACCAGCTACGATCTGAGGTCAGTTCTCCAGCATGACCGTCGACACCGCCAGCACGCCGGCTGCGAGTTCGAGATCGTGCAGATCTTCCCTGCTGAAATCCTGGGTAAAGCGCGGGTCGAGGCCCTTGCGTGAAATCTGGATGACTCCCATGACCTCGCTCTGCCGGTCCAGAATCGGCACCGACATCAGCTTCTGAATGGGCGAAGGCGGCGCCGGACTTTCCTCTTCGGCTCCCAGCGGCTTGATCGTTTCGAAAATGCTGGCGTGCTTGACGCGGGCAAAATTGTTGAAGATCTCGGCCTTCTTGCTCAACGCAGTGTGCGCAGCCACCGCCTTGCTGGAAATCGGAATCGCTCCGGTAGTCCGCAGGTGTTCGGGAAAAATGAAGCGCAGCAGGCCGCCTTCGAGGCGCAGCAGCGCGACTTCGGCGTGGCCCACTCGAAACACTTTAGCCAACACGCGGCTGACCTCGTTCGGCGTGACACCCTCGCCCAGCACCGATCCCAGAGGAAGCAGGTTTTCGGGGAGAATGAATTCGTCCACAGCCGCGTCTTCAGGCTTATGCGTCATAGAAGCTCGCACCACAATTCAGTTTGCCGACACGTTTCAGTCTGGCATTTTCAACGCCAGAGAGACCCTCAACAGACATCCTACAACCCCTTTGATTTCAGCCAAGTAGCTTACGACCATGACCTTTCGCGGCAAGGTGCAGTTCGGCTTTTCGCCACAATCCCGCACCTGGACTGACATTTTTTGTCGAGATCCAGCCATGCGGCTCTCCGGCCTTCTAAAGCGGTGGATTTCCACCGCGCAACTTCCCATACTCCCCTAAAGTCATTACACTTCCTAATCATGAGCCTTCCTGTTCAGCCGAACGTTAAGTTGAGTAACGCCCCCGACTACCGCGAGCACTATGCCAACAGTGTGCAGATGCGCGTCAATGTCTGGGACTTCTTCCTGGTTTTCGGCACGCTGCAACAACAGACCGAAAGCCAGGTCGAGATTCGCAACTTTCAGGGCATCTTCCTCAGCCCGCAACAAGCCAAGGCATTGCTGGGACTGCTGCAGCAGAATGTCTCCGGCTACGAGAGCGCTTTTGGCGAGATCAAACTCGACCCTCGACTGACGCCCGCTGGGCCAGTGCACTAGAGTAACGCCAGCATCCCGGTGGCTGTCCTGAGGGCGTCTCGCCCTTCGCGCCTGAGCTATGAACGGCAAACCTGTGGCTTCCAGGAGGAAAATTCTGACGGCGAATCCGCCTAACCGAAGTGGTTCGGCGCAACGGTCAGTCACTCATCCGGCCCTGGTTTTTGCCGCCATCTTTTCGTTCATTTTTCTGCTGCACCTGCCGCTGCTTCAGTTGCCCTATTTCTGGGACGAAGCCGGTTACTACGTCCCCGCGGCGCGCGATCTGCTGCTCACCGGAAGCCTCATTCCTCATACCACGGTTTCGAACGCCCATCCCCCGCTGGTGATGGCATGGCTGGCACTGTGGTGGAAAGTCGTGGGCTTTGCTCCTCTGGTGACGCGGAGCGCGATGCTGGTCGTCGCAGCCTTCTCGCTTCTCGGCGTCTTTCGCCTGGCCGAGCGCGTCGCCAACACGCAGGTCGCAATCGCTTCGACGTTGTGTACCGCGCTGTACCCCGTGTTCTTCGCTCAGAGTTCTCTGGCACATGTGGATCTCGCTGCCGCAGGATTTATTTTTTGGGCGCTGGCGGCGTACGTGGAAGGGGAAGTGGTCGCGACGGCGTGTTGGTTCGCGCTCGCGGCCCTGGCGAAGGAAACAGCGATCATCGCTCCGCTAGC
This sequence comes from uncultured Acidobacteriaceae bacterium, assembly GCA_963715875.1. GTDB lineage: Bacteria > Acidobacteriota > Terriglobia > Terriglobales > Acidobacteriaceae > Sulfotelmatobacter. Next base: position 2,244,716 of record OY970281.1, read on the forward strand.
ACTGGCGGGATGGGAGTGCATCGGACTGCTCGCAGGCTCTCGATGGAATCTCTGGTCCCTCCACGCTGCGACGATGACCGGCCGTGAAACGTCGGGCGACCGTGGAACGATATCCGACCGCGGAACGTCCGACCGCGAAACCATCGCCGACCGCGAAATCGTAGCCGACCGCGAAACCATGGGCGACCACGAAACCGTGCTCGACCGTGGAAGAGCGGCCCTTCAGGGCCGCGTAAGCGGATCCGGACCATTCCGGGCTTTAGCCCCAGTGGCATCCCTGCTGCTTGCCGCCCTGCCCCTCGCCATCTGGTATCTCTATCACTACCGCCGCACCGGATACGTCTTCGGCAACCCCGAGTTTTTCCGCTACAACGTAGCCGCAACCCTGAGCCCGCTGCGCTTTCTGTTGGCGCTGGCTATGCGACTCTGGCAAGCCGTAGCCTATCTTCATCTGTGGGCACTGACGCTGACCGCACTAGTAGCAATGCAAGTGTGGCGCGGGCGCCCTCGCCCGCGAGCTGCCGGCACGCAGGCAGAAGCCTTCCCCGGACGCCCCCGCATCACCATTCCGATTCAAATGATCTTCTACGTAGTCATCGCCACCTACGTAGTAGCTATGGCGCTGATCGGAGGCGCAGTCCTAGCTCGTTATATGCTCCCCGCGGTTCCACTGGTCATCATCCTTTGCGTCTCCACCTTATGGCGCCGGTTGAGTTTTTGGCGGGAGGCGATTGCCTGCGTGGCTTTGGCCTTCATCGCCGCGCTATTCTGGAATCCGCACTACGGGTTTTCTCCCGAGGATAATCTTGCCTATCGCGACTACATTCTTCTTCATGAAGACGGCGAGCACTTTCTCGAAGCTCGTTATCCCATGGCGCATGTGCTCACGGCATGGCCGGCCTCCGATGAAATAACCCGCCCATGGCTCGGTTACATCACGCGGCCCATGCAGGTCGTGCGCATCGAGAATTTCTCGTTGGACGAAGTACTATCAGCCGCTGAAGCCCGCTCCAATTATGAAGTTGCCTTGGTTTTTTCGACAAAGTACGAACCCGGCCCTGCGCCCTGGGACCACTGGCGGAAGTGGACGGAATGGAAGTCCCGCTTCTTCGATTTTCATCGCGACGTGCCCCCCGCCGCGGCGGCGCAGATCCTCGGCGGCCACATCGTATTTTCAGAGCGACGCTTCGGCCAGTGGATCGCAGTGATCGAGATCGAGCCCAACGAAATGCAGAATGCCGAGCTAAGGCAGAAGTGAGAAGGCAGAAGTCAGAAGTAAGAATGCAGAAGTAAAAATCTTATCGTTTTACTTCTGCATTCTGCATTCTGACTTCTAACTTCCCCCGGCTGCTACAATCCACCCATGAAACGCCTACTCCTCCTGCTCTTGCTGATTCCCCTCCTCGCGGCGCAGACAACGCCTGCGATCGACGTTTCCGCTGAGCCTTCGCACCACGTGGTTCTGGAAAACGATTACGTTCGCGTTCTGAAGGTCGAAATTGCGCCCCAAACAGCGACGCTTTTGCATCGCCACAGCCATGACTATGTTTACGTTGCGCTGGGCGATTCGCATTTCTCCAACGAAGTCGAAGGCAAGCCCCCCGTGGACGTAAGCGTCGCCGACGGCGAGGTCCGCTTCACGCAGGGGAACTTTGCCCACGTCGTGAAGAATCTCATGGACCAGCCTTTTCGCGTCGTGGCTGTCGAATTCATGCAGGGTGACAAACTGAGGCACACTTCCTCCTATTGGCCGGAGGAGTCCGCCGAAAAACTTTTTCCCGGCGGCAGCCGCAAAATTCTCTTCGTGAAAGATGGAGTGCGCGTCAGCGAGTTCAACCTCGCGCCGGGTGCGGCCGTCCCCAGTTATCATTACCCTGGCCCGCACCTCACGATTGCCCTCATCGATCTTGACTTGCGCCGCGATGTTCCGGCGAAGGCTCGACCCACGGCCGGCTGGAGGCCGGACATTTCACATGGCAGAAGGAAGCCTCCACCTACACGCTAACGAACGTTGGCAAGACTCCCGCAAAATTCGTGATGTTGGAATTCTAGGAACGAAGTCAGAAGGCAGAAGTCAGAGTGCAGAAGTTAGAATCTCGTTCTTACTTCTGCATTCTGACTTCTTACTTCTGACTTCATTACTTCTGACTTCTTACTTCTGACTTTTGACTTCTTACTTCTGACTTCTGTCCCGCCCCTTCCGCATCAAGTGGCAGGAGTGGGTCTTGATCACCAACCATACCTCGCTCCCTTCGGCGAGTTTCAACGCGTCGCGGGCAGCCAGCGTCAACAGCACTTCCATTTCCACACCACAATTCACCCGCGCGGCGACAATCATGTCTCGCCGGTCGAGTGCGACTATGCGCCCGGCAATCACGTTGCGGGCGCTCAGCCCTTCGGGCTTTGTGACCGCCAGCAGAATATCGCCGGCTCGAATTCCGATCCGTAACTGCTCGCCGGCCTGAGCATGAATCAGCGGAGTTTCCAGCACCACAAAAGTTCCCGGCTGCTGAGCGGGCAGACGGCACGTCATGGTGCCGCGGTCCTCGTGCACCATCCACACCGCGGCGTCGAAGATGTTTTCAAAGCCCGCCAACTGTGCCACCGTTTCTTGCAGCGGAGCGCCCAGCACCTCATGCGGCGTACCCTGCGCGATGATGCGTCCGTTTTCGAGCACCAAAACTCGCTCACCCAACGCCAGCACTTCTTCGCGGCTGTGAGTGACATAGAGAATCGGAATGCGGTGCGCCTGATTCCAGCGCCGCAGATCATCGAGGATTTTTCCTTTCGTCGCGGCGTCCAAAGCCGTGAGCGGCTCGTCGAGCAGCAGAACACACGGATCGGTCACCAGCGATCGCGCCAGGGCCACACGTTGGCGTTCTCCGCCGGAGATTTCTGCTGGCCGCTGCTGCCGCAAATGCTCGATGCGAAACTCCCGCAGCATCTCCGCGGTTCGCTGCTTGCGTTCGGAACGTTGCAGGTGCGCGAGCCCGAATTCGATGTTCTGCTCGACCGTCAAGTGGGGAAATAGCGCGAGATCCTGCAAGACGTATCCCACGCCACGCTGTGCGATCGCGATATCTTTGCGAGTGCTGCTGTCGAACAAAACGCGGTCGCCGGCGACGATTCGCCCTGCGTCCGGAGTGCTCAGCCCGGCCACGCAATCGAGCACCGTCGTCTTTCCCGATCCCGATGGGCCGAACAGAATGGTGAATCCCGGCATCGCGCCGAACTCAACATCGAGAGTGAAGCCGCGCTCTCCGCCAGGAAAGCTCTTGCGAACCCTTGCGCTCAGAGTTGGCTCTATGGATTTTTGTTCGGAGGGCGCGGGCATCGAGAATTTTATTGTCTCAAGTTCCTGATGTGTGAGGCCAAGAATACTCTCTTTGCGGCCCCTGCGGTCACTTCACCGGACCGATGATCCACGACTTTTGATCTGTCCGTCTGCGGTTCAATCCATAAACTACAGTCAGTACCGCAAAGCAAAAGGCCAGCAACAGCAGAGCCATGGCGTTGGCCCCGGCATAATTCGAGGCCTGTACCTGATCGTAAATATCAATCGAGACCGTGCGTGTGACTCCGGGAATATTGCCGCCAATCATCAGCACCACTCCGAACTCGCCCATGGTGTGTGCGAAGGCCAGGGCCACGCCGGTGACGAGTCCGGGCACGGAGAGGGGAACCACGACGCGGAAAAATGCGCGCAACGGCGACGCCCCGAGCGTGGCCGCCGCAGCCAGCAGTTTGCGATCGACAGAGGAGAACGAAGCGGCAAAGGGCTGCACTGCGAACGGCAGGCTGTACAGAATCGACCCAATCACCAGTCCGGTGAAGGTGAACGCTAAAGTGTGTCCGGTCAAAGATTGCCACCAGCGCCCCAACGGACTTTGCGATCCCAGCGCGACCAGCACATAGAACCCGAGCACCGTGGGCGGCAGCACAATCGGCAACGCCACCGTCGCCTCTACCAGAAATTTCCAGCGCCACCGCGAGTTGGCAATCCACCACGCCAGCGGCAAGCCGACCATAAAAAGGATGGCCGACACGACGACTGCCAGTTCGATGGTAAGCCGGAATGCTTGCCAGTTGATGAGCATCTGAGGGTCAGTGGTCAGTGGATAGTGGTTAGGGATCCGATCTTCTAACCACTAACCACTACCCACTAATCGCTGTTTCACTGTTCTCCAAATCCATACCTCTTCAGCACTTCCCTGACTTCCGGGCTTTTCATGTATTCCAGAAAGGCTGCCGCGTCCTGTCCATGGGCCGAGTGAGAAATCAGCAACGCGCCTTGATCGAGCGCAGGGTACGCTTCGCCCGGAACCATCCAGTATCGTCCCTTGGCCTGCATGGACGGGGCGACCGCATGGGCCAAGGCCACGAAGCCTACCTGTGCGTTGCCCGACTCCACGAACTGGGCCGCCTGCGAAACATTTTCTCCCAACACCAGCCGCTCGCTGACCTGCTCATACAGACCATAATGCTTCAGCGCCGCCACCGCCGCGCGCCCGTAAGGTGCGTGCTGCGGATTCGCGATCGAAATCTTTTTCACGGAAGCATCGCGCAAGACGTCGATGCCTTTGTGTTCTATATCCAGCCGCGAATCGCTCGGAACCCACAACACTAACTTCCCGACCGCGTAACGGTACAACGACGCAGCTTCGCCATGACCGTCAGCAATCAAGTGTCGGGGATAGTCCATATCCGCCGAGAAGAAAACGTCGAACGGCGCTCCATTCTGAATCTGCTGGGTCAACGATCCGGAGGCGCCAAAGGAAAGTTTCACCACGACGCCGGTGCGCTTCTCATAGTTCGCGGCAATCTCGCCGAGCGCGGAACTCAGGTCCGCCGCCGCCGCCACGTTGATCTCGCGCCCCGCGGATTCGGCCGGCGGAATCGAGATCCCCGCCACCAATAACAGCAGGCCCATCAAACTAAACGTTACTCTGCGCCAGTTCAACTTCATTGATCCCCTCGGTAGAGCACCGCCGCAAGAAACAAAAATCAACAAAACATCGTGTCGAAGATTGTACAGTCCCCACCACCAACCGCGTTCCCGAATTGGTTCCCAGCCGCACTTCATGCGCTTTTTTGTTGACCTCTATCTTCGAGCCCAACCATACTGATAAGCTTGGTGTTCCTAAAAGCTCGCCGGATTAGAGCCGGTTCCCAGCGATTCATGCCTGCTCAACTCCGGATCGGAATGGCACCCTTCATCTGCGCTCAGGCAAGTTGAGCACTGAAACCGTGCGTAACTGAAAAGCCAGGTAGATCCAGATTCACCCATTGAGACTTTATGACCCATCTTAGATTCCGCTCCGCGCTTCGTGCTTCCCTCATTGCGTTTTTACCATTTTTTCTGTTTTCTCTCGCACTCGCTCAAGGCGCGAAGGTGACCGCACCGGCAACACCCATTGCCGACGCCGACGACGATCACGAACAGGAACGCGCGGAGTGGTTCATGCGCGGCCGCGTGATTCCAGGTAAATCCGCGGCGGAATTGCGCCACCGCGCCTACCAAGCCAAAATGCAGGCCCGCGCCGATCGTCTGGCTCGCGCTCAAGCTACCCACGCGAAACCTGCGTCATCCGGCACGTGGACGCCTCTGGGCCCGGTACCACTGGCTTCCGACGCCACTGGCGACGGATTCCAGGATTATCGCCAGGTTTCGGGACGATCGACCGCAGTCACGATTGATCCCGCCGATCCGACCGGCAATACGGTTTACATCGGCGGAGCGCAGGGTGGAGTCTGGAAGTCGACGAACGCAGCCACTGCAACGGCAAACAACGTGACCTGGAGCGCGGTGACGGATGAGCAGGCTACGCTCTCCATTGGCTCGATCGCCATTCAGCCGGGAAACTCCGACCCCAACAAGAGCGTGGTTCTGGTAGGCACGGGCGAAGCGGACAACTCTGCTGATTCTTATTTTGGCCTGGGATTTCTGCGATCCACCGATGGCGGGAACACCTGGTCGCTGATCTCCACCGCGAACAACGGCACATTGTCGTTCAGCGGCCTGGGCGCCACTCGCATGGCCTTCAGCACAGCTTCAGGACACACCAGCACGGTAGTCGCGGCCATGGCGGCAACGTCGGAAGGCACGATCGTCGACGCCCTCACCAGCAACACCGTCCGCGGCCTCTACACGTCGACCGATGCCGGTCAAACCTGGACCTTCAGCGCTCCCTTCTCGGGATCGAGCGAGATCACCTCGGCAACGTCGGTTGTGTATAACGCGGTTGCCGGCTTGTTCTTCGCCGCCGAACGTTATCACGGTTTTTATTCTTCTCCCGACGGACTGACCTGGACGCGCCTCGCCACCCAGCCGGGCGCGCTCAATACAGCGTCGTGTCCCCTCGCCTTCAGTTCCAGCTGTCCTATCTATCGGGCCGAGATCACGGTCGTTCCCGGACGCAACGAAATGTATGTCTGGTATATCTCGCTGAGTTCCTCGGGTCAGCCCGTGGATCAAGGCATTTGGCAGAGCGAAAATGGCGGCTCTTCATGGACGCAGATCAGTGACACTGGCATTACTAGCTGCGGCGACTCCGGCGGCTGCGGCGTATCTCAAGGAACCTACAATCTCGAACTGCTTGCGGTTCCCAACGGAAGTTCCGCCACCGATGTTTACGCGGGCACGATCAATATCTACAAGTGTTCGATCAATTCCAGCAACTCCACTTGCGCCAGCTCGCCGTTCATGAACCTGACGCACGTTTATGGCTGCAACCCGATTGGAGCCCTGGCGCACGTGCATCCTGACCAGCACGCCCTGGCTTCCACCGTTCTGTCGTCCGGCGCGGACCTGATGTATTTTTCCAATGATGGCGGCATCTATCGTGCTCTGGATGGGTTTTCCGGGCTCACCACAGGCTCATGTTCCGGCACCAATCAGTTCGACGACCTCAATCAGAATCTGGGCTCGATGACCCAGTTCGTCAGTTTCTCGCAGAGCGCAACCGATCAAAATACGATCCTCGGTGGTACGCAGGATAACGGTTCTCCCGCCACCACAACCGCCACGACGAGTTCGAGTTGGAGCAACGTTCTCGGCGGCGATGGAGGCTACAACGCCATCGATTCCGCTACAAACGAATGGTATGCGTCGAACCCCGACGTGGGAGGCGGCTCGCTGGGAATCGATCGATGTGCGTCGGGATTGAGCTGCGACGACTCGAAGTTCTTTACCGTCGTCAGCAGCAGCACCGTCGGCGGCGATGATGGCGCCTTCTATTTCCCCTACATTCTCGATCCGCAATCCACCACCACGTTGCTAGTCGGCACTTGCCGCGTCTGGCAAGGGCCACGGGCGGGAGGCGCCTACAGCGTCTTGAGCCTCAATTTCGATACTCTCGGCACCGGTGTTTGCAATGGCGGCGAAGTAAATCTGGTTCGCGCCCTTGCGGCCGGAGGTCCCACGAACGCCAGCGGTTCGCAAGTCATCTATGCCGCTACCGACGGCTTCGGACCAAACAGTCTCACCACGCCGGCTGGCGGCAATGTCTGGGTCACCACCAATGCCAAGGCAGTCTCGGGGACGACCTCCACTTTCACGCAAACGACTCAGAACGGCCCTGGCGGCAGCAACATCAACCCCAATCAGTTCCCCATTTCCAGTGTGGCCATCGATGCTTCCGACACCACCGGCAACACAGCCTACGTTACCGTGACGGGCTTCACCGGCGGCACTGGGCTCGTATGGCAAACCACCAATGCCGGAGCGAGTTGGACCGACTTTACCGGGACTGGCGCCAACGCTCTTCCCAACGACCCAGTCAACGCGGTGGTCGTCGATAACATTGCACACATTGTTTATGTGGGCACCGACGTGGGCGTGTTCCAGAGTCCCACTTCCTCCGCCGCGTGGACTGAAGTTGGACCGAATCCAGCCAGCCAGCAGTCAGGATTCCTGCCCAACGTCGCCGTAACGGCACTTGCAATCTTCAACTCTGGCGGTCAGGAAATGTTACGCGCATCTACCTATGGCCGCGGTGTCTGGCAATTCAGTCTTACTGCCGGCTCACCGGATTTCCAAATCGCGGTTTCGAATTCACCTCTCACCGCATTCCAAGGCACTACTGCCACCTTTAGCGGCACCTTGACCGCGCAGAATGGATACAACAACTCGGTCACGTTGAGCTGCGTCGCAGGAGCGAACAACCCACCGAGCCCATGCACTCCCAACCCTGCGACCTTAACGCCCACCTCCGGCGGCGCTGCCTTCTCCGTAGCGGCGGATACCGGCACTCCCAACGCTTACAACTTCAATGTGCAAGGCGTCGGCTCCGATGCCGGCAGCACCACGCATGCCACGTCCGTTACTTTGAACGTGGTTAACTTCGGCCTGACCACAGCTTCGCCGACAACGGTGATCACCAACCCCGGCACGACTTCTCCCTCGGTCGGCTTCAGCGCAACCGCTCAGGGACCATTTGCCCAAAACGTGACCCTTACCTGCAGCTTCGCGCCCAGCATTGCAAACGCAGGCTGTAATTTCAATACCGGCCCTGTCGTCAGCCCCACCTCGTCCAATCCTGTACCGGTGCTCGTAACCGTCACCGTTCCCGCAGGCACGGCCCTGGGCAACTACACGGTCACAGTGCAAGCCACAACGCCCGGCGCACCCACACCCTTGCCCACTTCCTCGTTCACCCTCAGCGTCGCATTGATTCCCGCCTACACTCTAAGCGGGCCAGCGACGCTTTCCGCCCCACCCACCGGTCAGGTGATGGCGAACCTCAACTTTACCTCGCTGAACTCCTACAGCGGCCAAGTCAATGCCGCGTGTGACGCCACGGCCTTGCCTGGCGCAATCTGCACGATCAGTCCGGTGAACCCCATCACGATCGGCAGCGGCGCTGTCGTTCCTGCAACTGCAACCATCAACATTCCGACCAACGCCGCTCCTGGCGCTTACAACATCAACATCACTTCGGAGGACTTGACCGGCTTGTTGGGCAGTAATCTGCCGATCGTGCTGACCGTGTTCCAGGACTTCACGCTCTCTCCACCAACACCCTCGACCCAGACCATCTCCGCGGGACAGACCGCAACCTACAATTTCTCGGTGGGCCCGGAAGGCTCATCGTTTACCGATGCAGTGAATTTGACTTGTTCCGGCGCTCCGACAATCTCACTGTGCACCTTTACGCCCAACTCGGTGACTCCCGGCAGCAACGCCACGAACGTCACGTTGACCATCAGCACAACGGCTAGCTCGGCGAGCATCTCTCGCCATCGAAGCGGATTCTTCTACGCTCTATGGCTGGCGCTGCCCGGAATTGTCCTTTTAGGAACCCGCAGGCGCCGGAAGAAATTCGCGCTGCCCGCTTCGCTGCTCGGATTGGTTTTCCTGCTGCTGGTACTTTGTTCGTGTGGTGGAGGCGGAAGCAACGGCGGCGGCACCGGCCCTCAGCAGCAAGGCACGCAACCCGGCACCTACACCATCACCGTAACGGGCACGTCTGGCAGTCTGAGTCATCAATCTGCCAGCGTCACCCTGACGGTGAATTAGGAGTATCGTCGGGAGTCAGAATGCAAACTCACGGCTTTCACTTCTGCATTCTGACTTCTGACTTCTAACTTTTCTCCATGACCGATTCGCGCTACGACGTGGTCATCGTCGGCGGAGGCATTGTCGGCCTCGCCGTCGCCCTCGAGATTACCCGCCGATTTCGCCGCCTGCGTCTCTTGCTGCTGGAAAAAGAAGCCGGCGTGGGCCGCCATCAGAGTGGCCACAACAGCGGTGTCATTCACTCCGGCGTCTATTACAAGCCCGGCTCGATGAAGGCTCGCCTGTGCGTCGAAGGCGCGCAGGCCATGGTCGAATTCTGCCGCGCCCATAGCATTCCCCACGAAGTCTGCGGCAAAGTGATCGTCGCCACGCAGGAGGAGGAATTCGCCCGTCTGGAAGAATTGCGCCGCCGCGGCGAGGCCAATGGGCTCACCGGGCTCCGCCTCGTCGGCGCCGAAGAACTCCACGAAATCGAGCCGCACGCCAGTGGACTGCGGGCCCTGGTCGTTCCGGCAACCGGCATCACCGATTACGCCGCAGTCTGCGAAAAATATGCCGAGTTGATTCGCCAGCAAGGTGGAACCATTCTGCTTTCCACCAGCGTTACCAACTTGCGCGCACTCGCGACTGAGGTCGTAGTCGAGACCAGCGGCGGCTCATACTCCACTGCTCATCTCATCAACTGCGCCGGATTGTTCAGCGACCGCATCGCGCGCATGGCCGGAAATAATTCGGCCAGCGAAAATTCCTCTGGCTCAAATCAAGATGTAATCATCATTCCCTTTCGCGGCGAATATTACGACATCGTTCCCCAGCGGGCTTCGCTGGTGACCGCGCTCATCTATCCTGTGCCCGATCCGCAGTTCCCGTTTCTTGGTGTTCATTTCACCCGCCGCATAACCGGCAGCGTAGACGCCGGCCCCAACGCCGTTCTCGCCTTTCGCCGCGAAGGCTACAGGCGCACCGATTTCAGCCTCTACGACCTGACCTCGGCTCTCGCTTTTCCTGGATTCTGGCGGATGGCTGCGAAACATTGGCGCAGCGGGATGGGCGAATTTCATCGCTCGTTTTCCAAGCCAGCCTTCGTTCGAGCCTTGCAGCGCCTGCTGCCAGAACTCCGCTCACAGGACCTGGTCCCCGGCGGCTCGGGAGTGCGCGCTCAAGCCCTAAGGCGCGACGGCACGCTGGTGGATGATTTCCAGTTTGTTCCTTCAGGAAAGATGCTGCACGTGCTGAACGTTCCGTCTCCAGCGGCGACGGCGTCGCTCGTCATAGGACGCACGATCGTGCGCACTGCGGAAGATAATCTGGGATTGGGAAAGTGAAAAGGCAGTCGTTAGTGGTTAGTGGTTCGCAGGACAGGGTAATCGGATGGACGCAAGCGCAGCTCGTACAGCGCACTCCGTCGCCAGCCACGGCCCCCAATCACTAATCACTGCCCACTAACCACTGAATTTACACTCGGCTCCGGCGCAACTCCTTCACCGGCTCCGCCCGCTTGATTGTCAGGGGCACGCTTACAGGAGCCTTGCCCCCTTGAGTATCCTCGAACGCTTTCATGCACTGCATGCAGGTGTTCTCGCTCGTGGGAGTTCCGATCAGATCTTTGCGGAAGCGGAAAGCGTAAAGCACAACTTCGACGCGGCTGGAAACTCCCAGCTTGTCAAAGATGCGGAAAAGATAATTCTTCACGGTATGTTCGGTCAGCTTCAGCCGGCCCGCAATCTCGCGGTTCGATAGGCCCTCGGCGACGCAGCGCACCACTTCCTGCTCTCTCTTGGAAAGGATCGCTTCCCCGCGCGAGTCGAGCACGCGCATCGGTTCCGATTCCCGCAAGGCCTCGATCAGGTAGCGCAGCTCCGCGCTGTTCGCCCAGACATGTCCCTGATGGACGCTGCTGATGCACTTCGCCAGAATCTTCGACGATTCCGTGCGCGAGAAAACTCCCTGCGCTCCGCTACGAAACGCTTCCACCACCGCTGAGGGACTGGATATATCCATCAACAGCACCACCCGGGTTTGTGGGTGGGCGGCACAAACTTTGCGAGTCAGGTCGAACCCCAACGTAGTCGATTCCTCGAGCGTTGAGCTTACCAGTACGACATGCGGTTTCTTTTGGGCTACCGCGTCCAGAATTGATGATCCCTTGGGTTCAATCCCTGTGACTTCGAATTGACCGTCCTGCGCCAGAGACTCGGCTAACAACTGGCTACTCATCCGAGTGCTGTCGGCGGCCAGAACCCGGATTCGCTCTGAGTTGGCCGGTGTCGGAATCGCATGTTGCGCCATTTTCTTTCTTCTCCTCTTATGACGGGTGATTAACTCCTCAAAAGCCGATACCCTCTCGGCGGCGACGCTCATATCAAGGGGGTCTGCCAGAATAATTTGACTTGCCAGTGGGGGTACTCTGCTCTTTTTGAAAAGCGGCTTATCCTATGAAGTCACTCTTTCCGGAGCACATCGTTAGATGGACTTTAGACTCACCACCCAAGACAGTAAATGGCACAGGAGTGCTATCTCTAACCCGGCGTTGGTAACCGGTTTCGGCCTGCAATTTGGTCTTAAACCCCTATCATTTTTCGCGTTTTAACCCCGAAATCCGGCACTTTACCTTACAAAAGCACCACAAAAACCGGATCAGCCGTTAGACTGGAATGTCTCAAGAGTCGAGACCCACCCGGGGCTCCGGGCACGAATCTGTGGAAAAATGGAGGACCCTTTGGTCGTTCTTGTGGTGGGAGGAGCGGGTTACATCGGAAGCACTGCGGCGCGCACCTTACGGCGGCGCGGGCATGAGGTCCTGATTTACGACAATTTGTCAACCGGCTACGCCTCTCTGGCCGCCGGTTTCGAGATGATCCGCGGCGAAATCGCCGATTCAGCGTCCCTTTCGGCTGCCCTTCGCCGCGTCGACTCGGTCATGCACTTCGCCGCCCACGCCTATGTCGGCGAGTCGGTTGAGAATCCTCGAAAGTATTTCCGTAACAATGTGGAAGCCGGACTCGTCCTGCTCAACGCCTGCCTCGATTGCGGCGTGCGCCGCGTTATTTTTTCCTCTACCTGTGCGGTTTATGGAGTTCCAGCCAAAGTGCCCATCGCGGAGGATACTCCGCGTCAGCCGGTGAATCCCTACGGCGTCTCCAAGCTGTTTTTCGAGAATGCTCTCGAAGCCTATGACCGCGCCTATAACCTGCGTTTCGCCGCCCTGCGCTACTTCAATGCCGCCGGCGCCGATGAGAGTGGAGAAATTGGCGAGATGCATGACCCCGAGAGCCACTTGATTCCCTCCGCTTTTCTGGCCGCCATCGGAGCCCGGCCTCAACTCGATCTTTTCGGCACCGACTACCCCACTCCCGACGGCACCTGCGTTCGCGATTACATTCACGTGAATGACCTCGCCGACGCGCATGTTCTGGCGCTCGAGCACCTGGCCAGCGGAGCGGAGTCGATCAGAGTTAACCTCGGCACCGGGCGCGGCTATTCCGTAAAGGAAGTGCTGAATAAGATCGAAGAGGTATCGGGACTCAAGGTTCCTGTCCGGCTCGCTCCCCGGCGCCCCGGCGATCCGCCCGCGCTGGTAGCCAATCCAGCCGCAGCCGAAAAGCTGCTGCGCTGGAAGGCAAGCCGCTCGTTGGATGAGATTGTGAAAACGGCGTGGCAGTGGATGCAAAAACAACGAACCTCAGCATTGTCATCCTGAGCGGACCCACAAAGCGTTGTCGTCCTGAACGGAACGACTGGTTCGCGAGTAGCGAACCAGTCGCGGAGTCGAAGGATCTCTACGGGCACCACGCGTTGGGCAAGGTGGGGATTCTTCGACTGCGTGAGCGCTTTCGCTTCGCTCCGCGCTCACTCCGCTCAGAATGACAGGACGAAAATTGTCGGCGAGAGCACGCCTCTTAGCAGGATGACCTCAATTTGAGCCACCACTCGGTTCGCGCTCCGGTGCTTGCGATGAGCTTGTGGTGAATGGTGCGAAAGGGGGGACTCGAACCCCCACGGTTTTACCCGCCAGATCCTAAGTCTGGTGCGTCTGCCAATTCCGCCACTTTCGCAACGAGTTTGATTATACAAAGGGCAGCGTTTTTTTCTATGCATGCATCTATGCACAGGAAGTGACGCGATAGAGAGCTTTCCGCCAAGGGGTGGTTGAGGGCATGGGCGGAGCTGTGCCTGCGTGTCGGCGAGGCTCACCGGATCGCGCCGCGCGCGATCCGGCGGCCGTTACTACTGAACGGCGTTCAGTCCCTGATAAATGAACATGCCGGCAAGCACCAGTAGAAATACGCCGAAGCCGGTGCCAAAAATCCAGACCGGAACGGTGAGCCGGTTGACTTTGGTGATGAGTTCGGTCTGCTCCTTCTGCATGTGTGCGCTGGCATCGTCAAGATACAACGCTTCATCCTCGTGCATGGTGAGGGTGCTGCGGTAGATGAGCAGGAGGATTAGTCCGACGGCAAACACGCCGCACGCGCTTGCAACGCCAATCATTAAAGGAGTCCATGTCCAGTTCATAAGCCACCTCGGCTGAATCAAACTGCTAGGCATCTCCCCGGTGCGCGGATGCCCGAATTCGCCCCGCATCCCGTACCTGGGGAACCGCCAACGCAGACATTATAGACCCGTTGGCAAGCGCGCTTGCAGGAATCTTCTCCGAGAGATTCGCATCCAAGTGGGTAGAGGCATATGGCGTCCCAATCCCGCCGGGAAGGGGCTTGCAGGCCTCTGTTATAATAAAACGACATTAGCGCCGAGGAGATCGAATGGCTACGACATCTGTTCCAGAAGTGACTAACCCGGAAGTGAAGAAAGTTCCGCCAGTCTCGCTCACGCCGAGCGCCGTTTCGAAAGTGAGGGAAATCATGGGCCAGCAGAATCCCGTGCCCGCCGGTCTGCGCATTGGCGTGGTTGGCGGCGGCTGCTCCGGCTTTTCCTATTCCATGCAGTTCGAAAATGCTGCCGGAATGATGGACAAGACCTTCGAAATGGATGGACTGAAGGTGTTCGTCAACGCGACCTCTGTGATGTACCTGAACGGCTGCATCGTGGATTATGTCGAGACGCTCGAAGGCGCCGGCTTCAAGTTTGAGAATCCGAACGTGAAGAGCACTTGCGGCTGCGGATCATCGTTCAGCGTGTAACACGCAGATTGCTGCGGTACAAAATTAACGGCCTCATCTCCAGATGAAGATGAGGCCGTTATTCTTTTCCGTGGATATTTTCCGATTGTCCCTGCCGGTTGCAGCGAATATCGGTGTGTTTATTGCGGAGGATTGGCGGGAGGCTGAGCCGGCGGTGCGCCTGGTCCCGAATTGCCGAAGCCTGAATTATTGCCGAAGCCGGAGCTGCCGGAATTGTTACCGAAGCCAGAACTGGAGCCGAACGACGACGAAGTTCCGGTGCTTCCCGGTTGTCCGGGCTGGCCCAGCGGGTTCTGTCCTACCGAAAAACTCTGCAGCGACTGCTGGTACGGCGTCTTGATCAGCCCGCCCAAATCAAGCGTGGGATCGTAGAGGAACTGCCATTCGTTGTATTTCGTCTTCTTATTGAACAGGCGAATTGTGGGCTGCTTGCTGAGGCTGGCCACGCCTACGATCGGTCCAGCAGCGCCTGGTTGCCCAGAGAAGGCTGAAGTGCCCTGGGTCGTACCCGGGGTTTGCGAGCCGGGCTGCGAGGGATCCTGACCGGGCTGATTCGTGCCGGACTGGTTCGTGCCCGGCTGGCCGGGTGTGGCCGCTGAGTTGGAGTTCGTGCCCGCCCCTCCGTTAGAGTTCGCGGCAGTATTTCCTAAGGATTGCGCGAACACGCCGGAAGTGTTCACTCCGGCGCCGCTGCCAAAGGAATTGCCGGAATTGCCAAAGGCAGAGTTATTCGAATTGCCGAATCCGGAGTTGTTGCCGAATGCAGAATTATTTCCAAAGCCAGAACTTCCAGCCAATCCGTTGGCCGCGCCGCCAGCCGGGGTTGCGCCCGGGATGACTCCGCCGCCAATGCTGCCTCCGAGAGCCAGACCCGGCTCGCCGAAGTGAAGCAGCCGGAAGTCCTGATTCTTATTGAGCGGATCTTTGTATCGCTTGCGCAGGTAGCGGAGGTTGTTGGTATTTTCGAGATCCTCGATCCGCGTGGGGTAGCGGCCGAATTTCTTGTAGTAGAGGCGAATGGCGCGCGTGTATTGCACTCCGCGATGAATCATTTCCTCTTCGCGGTCGCGCTTCACCTGAAATTTCATGGGGATAATGATCGCGTAGGTAAAGGCGATTGCCATCAGGCTGACGATCAGAAGCAGGGCAAGTAGGACGTATCCGCCTTCTTGCCGGGCGCGCGAGCTTCGAGGATGAAAGCCTGTGGACTGCGTGCCGCTCTGCGCTACGCGGATTGGGAAGGCAGGCGGCTTCATTGCGCTGCGCCCCCTTGCGTCAGGGGTATGGTCTGCGGAGGTCCGCTGCTGACCACATCTTGAATTTCGACCGAGGTCGCGGAAATCTTTACGACCTTGTACCGGCGGTCAATAATCTCGCCTTCGCCAGCAATGAAAACGTCTTCACCCTTGTTGGAGAGAAAGACTTTCTTGGGTTCACCGGCGCGGTTGGCGAAGCCGAAAAACTTCAATGGAATCGGCGGAGCGGTCGGCGTTGGCGGCGCTGTGTAGATTGTGGGTGGCGGAGCGGAGGGGTCGGTTTGACCCGGAGCGAGCGGCCTGGGAATCTCGGCTTCCGACTGCGCCACAAAAATGTTTCTTCCCGAACCTTCGTACTTGATCTGCTCGGTTACGGCGAGTAGATCGAGGTGCAACGTGGGGTCAAGGTTTTGCGGAATCCGTTCTTTTTTCGCGGCGGCAGCTTTTGCGCTGACGCGCGCAGCCGGATGGGCGCTTGCCGGCGCGGGCGTTGGCGGCTCCTCGGCAGTCCCCGCGGTGGAGGCGCTGGTTGAGGAGGAAGGCCAGAATTGCCAGACCATAACCAGCAGGAGCAGCGCTCCAAGCACTGCGGCCAGTATGGTCTGCTTCCGGTTTTCGGTTCCCAGTTTCACTACGAGCTCGCCTTTAAATAGGATACAAGTTTCATTTGCAGCTTGATGGGACCCTTCTGTTCGCCACCCAGCGCAATGCTATTGATGATGAAAAACATTTCGTCGCGTTCCAGAGCGTTGATAAATTTTGCCAGCGAAACGTAATTACCCGAGAGTTCCGCTTCCATCTCCACCGGAAGTAACCGGCCAGCTTCCAGCCCGACGACTTTATACTTCACCTGGTCGATCGTGATGCCATCGGCATTGGCTAGTTTCCCCAACTGAGTGAGGATTTGCGATTCCTTGTCGGGGAAACGCTTCTTGTAGAAGTCGGCGATCTGAGCGTTGGCGGTGGTCACTTTCGCGGGCAGATTCGCCAGCGGTTCGACCTGGCGGGTCTTGGTCTGCAACTCGCTCCACAAGCGGTTCAATTCCTGGCGCCGCGATTCGGTGGAACCCACCAGCGGCGAAAACAAAACCGCCATGGCGACCGCATCCACGCCTAGCAGGATGGCCAGCGTGGTCTTGATTTTCTTACGGGCCTGCCGCAGGTCGGGCATCAGGGCTTGCCTCCTGTGGGAGCTTTTGGCTTTGGCGCGGTGGCGGATGGCTTGGCCGGCGTCGCCTTTGGCGTTGTACTCGTTGGCGCGGCGGCCTTCGGCGGCGTGGTGGTCTTCGGCGTCGCGGTCTTCTGGTCGGCGGTCTTCGCACTCTTGCTTGCCCGCTCCGGAGCGTGCTCGGGCACGGCTATGGTTTCGGGAATGTAGACTCCGGCGATGTCGAATTGAATATTGTCTCCACTACCCGGAGGCGCCACATGTTCCGACTGAATGTAGGTCTGGGCAAAGCTGCGTGACTCTTCCATGCGCCGGGCCAATTCCAGAGCGCGTTCGCGCGAGTCGCCGGCTACCAGCATCTTCAAGGTGAGCTGATTGTCCTCATCCATTTCCGGGTGAATCGAAACCAAGTGGACCCGCGGAGGCATCACCTTTTCCAGATCCTCCAGAACGTAGGTCCAGGAAAGCGATTTGCGACCGATCAGTTCATTGAGAAATTGGGACTGGTCGCGGGTGGCGCGATTTTCGGGCTGATTGAGAAACGCTTCTGCTTGCTGGCGTTTCAAGTCGCGCTCCGCGATCTGGGCGCGGAACTCGGAGATCTTGGCGTGGTCACGCCGTGCGTTGAACCAGCCCGTGATGGTGAAGGTGAGCAGGACGAGCGTGAGTACCACTGACACGCCCAGGGCCGTGCCCCAGCGCATCCAGAACTGCCGCGCGTCTTCGTACGGCTGGCTGGCGAGATTGATATCAAGTCGCATAAAAATAGTTGCTAGTACCAAGTGCCCGTTAAACTCTCCCGATTCCACTCTGTTGCGATTACTGGCAACTTGGTACCAGGTACTAGGTACTGTTCTTACGAAAACAAAGCTCCAATTACTCCGGCCATTCTCCAGCGCGGCACCGAGCCACCGGTGCTCGTGCCCAACTGCGATGGGCTGACGAGTTCCTGCACTTCGGCGCCGGTTTGCGCACGCAGCGCGGGTGCCGCACCGCCGGTATCGGAGATGCCGGCGACGAATATTTTCTCGATGTTCAGGTGATACGTATCCTGGAAGAACACTACCGAGGGATAGACTTCCTCGGCCAACTGTTCTCCGGTGATGGTGACGCCACGGGTATTTTCGAGCGTGCGGAAGAGCTGAAGTTGTTCCGCATTCAGGATCGCAATGCTGGTGGTGCGCGCATCCACTTTCACCACCAGGGTGGGACGCTGCGCCTCGGCTGCTCCAAGGGCGGCCAGCATCGATGGCAATACCACTCCCGGACTGAATCCAGCTTCGCGGAAGGCGGCTTCGTAATCCTCCACAATGCTGGCCAGGGCAACGGCAGCCACCACGCGAACTCCGTCATCGGACTTTTGCGCATGGTAGGAAACTCTGGTTTTGTTGACATCGAAGGGCAGAGACTTCTTCAGCCGAAAGCGGACGACGCCTTCCGCTTCTTCGGCGTCGGCGGGCAGAGTATCGAATTCCACCAGCGCCACGCGCACCGCCGCATCGGGCAATATTGCAATCACATCGTGAGAGCGGCCGGCCACGCTCCCAATCGCCGATTGAATGGCCGCGATCACGGCATCGGGCTGGCGCAGGTTGTTTTCCACCAGGTCTGGAACCACGCAGCCGGGAGCGAGTTCGCGAGCCGCGCACGCTTCGAGGCTGCGGCCATCTTCGGCAAGGCGCCCCACGAGCACGCGGTCGGCGGCGATTTCACACGCCAGCCGGGGTTTCGCCGGATTTGAATGAGAAGCCATTTTCAGGATTTACTCTCTCTATAATTCAAACACAAAAGCAGTGGTTCGTGGAGAGTGATTAGTGGTCAGTGACCCGCCTTCTAACCAACGAACCACCGAATCTCTAACCACTGCCCGCTTACCTCATTGCCTCAATGAACGTGACCTTGTTGATCTCTTTCAATGTAGTCAGGCCGAGCCGGACCTTATCGAGCGCCGACTCGCGCAGGAAGCGCATGCCTTCTTCGCGGGCGGCGCGGCGGATTTCCGAGGTCGGCTTCCGGCCGAGGATCATTTCGCGGATGCGATCGCTCAAATCCAGCAATTCGTGAATGGCAGTTCGCCCGCGGAATCCGGTTCCGGCGCACTCGATGCATCCCGGTCCTTCATACAGCGCCACCTTCGACCACTGCGCGGGGTCGAGGCCGCTGGCTTCGAGCACCTCCGGCGAATAGTTCACCTGGGTGCGGCAGGAATCGCAAATCAGGCGCACCAGTCGCTGGGCCAGAATGCAGTTCAACGCTGAAACAAAGTTATAAGGTTCGACGCCCATGTTCAGGAATCGCCCGATCACGTCGACCACGTTGTTGGCGTGGACCGTGGTGAACACCAGGTGGCCGGTGAGGGCGGACTGGATGGCGATCTGGGCCGTCTCGGTGTCGCGGATTTCGCCGACCATGATTTTGTCGGGGTCGTGGCGCAGAATCGAACGCAGGCCGCGAGCGAAGGTGAGTCCTTTTTTCTCGTTGACCGGAATCTGGGTGATGCCGCGAAGCTGGTACTCGACCGGATCTTCGATGGTGATGATCTTGTCTTCGTCGGTCTTGATCTCGTTGACCGCGGCGTAAAGCGTGGTGGTTTTGCCGCTGCCGGTTGGTCCGGTCACCAGCACCATGCCGTACGGCTCTTTGATGTAGCGCCGGAACTTGCGCAGATCGTCGGGATCGAATCCCACCACTTCCAGCGTGAGCGACTTGAACTTCTCGCTCATCGATTCTTTGTCGAGCACGCGAAGCACGGCGTCTTCGCCGTGGATCGAGGGCATGATCGAGACGCGGAAGTCGATAGCGCGTCCGTTGTACTTCACGCGGAAGCGGCCGTCCTGGGGCACGCGGCGTTCGGAAATATCCAACTCGCTCATGACCTTGATACGCGAGATCACGGTGGAGTGATGTTCTTTGCCGATGGGCGGCATGGCCTGCGTGAGAACACCGTCGATGCGGAACTTGATTACGACGGAATCGTCGCGAGTTTCAATGTGAATGTCGGAAGCGCGGCGCTGCAGCGCGGTGAAGATGGTGGTATCGACCAGGCGGATGATGGGACTGGTGTCGCCGGCCGCAGTCAGCTTGTCGATGGTCAGCGTTTCTTCCGCGCCGGTATTCTCGTCTTCGCGGATGATCTGGAAGCCTTCGCTGGCTTCCTCCAGCACGCGCTGCGATTGCTCCGTCTTGGTGAGAATGTTGTCGATCTGCTTCAGGGTCGCCACTTTGGTGACGATCCGCTTCTGCAGCAGCAGGCTGATCTCGTCGATCATCATCAGTTGGCTGGGATCGGCGATGGCGATAGCCAGCTTGCCGTCGGCGGTCTCTTCGAGAGGAACGAACTTGTAGCGGAACATCAGTTCCGGCGAGAACTTCTTGAACAGCTCGTGATGAAGCTGGAAGTCGGTGAGGTCGACGAATTCGCAGCGATAGCGGCGCGCCACGTCCTGCGCGCGTTCGAGGTCAGTCAGCGGATTCCCCGTAGACGCCATCTGCGGAGAGGTCTCGCCGTTTACGAAAAGTGATTTCTTGTCGGCAGTTGCCATGTCTTGAATTACCCAATTACCAAATTACGGAATTACTCAATCGGTTCTAGTGCACTCCCAGAGTGAAGATCGGCAAATACAGCGAAATCAGCACTCCGCCTACGAAAACGGCCATGATAATCAGGATCAAAGGTTCAATCAGGGCCATGGCCGCGCCCAACGCCGTCTGCACATCTTCTTCGTAAAACTCGGCTACGGAATTCAGCATCGCGGGCAAAGCTCCGGTGGATTCGCCCACTTCAAGCATTTCGACCGCAAGGTCGGGAAAGATATTCTGCTCTTCCAGGCTGTTCGCCAGTCCCTGGCCTTCGCGAACGCGAATGCTCGCCCGCATGACCCCTTTCAGAATCCGGCGGCTACTCATCGACGAGGCTGCGGTTTCCATCGAAGGAACCAGCGGCAATCCGCCCTGCAGCAGCGTGGCCAGCATTCGCGAAAAAGTTGCCACCTGATGCTTCAAGCGAATATCGCCGAGCAGCGGCAAGCTGAGAATCACGCGGTCGATCTGGTCCGCGCCGCTATCGGTCTTCTTCCATTGCCAAATCACAAGGCCTGCAAGCACCGCGCCGATCGCGATAAACGGAAAATATTTCTGAGTATTCGTGCCCACCGACAACATGAACAATGTGATGGTCGGCAGCTTGGCATCCAGACTGTTAAACAACTCGGCGAACTTGGGCACCACGTAGGTGAACAAGAACATCACCATGCAGGTCACGACGGTGACCAGCAGCGTGGGATAAATCAGCGAGACGAACAGCTTCTTGCGGAAGGTCATCGCCAGCCGCTGGAAGTTGATGTAGCGGGTGAGCACCTCATCGATGTTGCCGCTCTTCTCCCCAGCCATCAGCGTGGTGGTGTAGATCTTCGGAACCACGGGATGGGCGGCAAAGGCATCCGACAGCAATTCTCCGCCTTTTACGCGCTCGCGAACGTTTTCGAGCACGCCGCGCAGATTCTGATCTTTCTGCCGCTTGATCAAAAGATCGAGCGAGTTCAGAATGGGCAGCCCGGCTTTGATCAGCGTCAAGAACTGCTGGTTGTAGACGAGAAATGTGCTCTGCTTCAGCTTGCGCCCGCGGCGCATAGAAAGGCCGCTGGTGAACAATCCTTGCGGTTTCACCCAGTGGACGAGATAGCCCTGCGAGGCAAAGCGCTCGCGCACCTCAGCCACCGAGTAGCCTTGTTCCACCTGCTGGTGGGTGTGGCCACGTTCGTCCGCAATTTTGACGACAAATTCCGCCATCTATTTTGTGTTTTCCTTGCCTGACTGGGCGCAGCCCTATGGCCTCAGTCTAACATTCCCGCTTCCCATCCTGAGCCTTGGATCGCCACAACTCACCGCTCTTCCAGTACTCAAGTAACCTGGCTGAAAACAGTTCTGGGAGAACCCTCAAAAACTTGCCGCAGAGAAGACCTGCCGGCTTTGCTCGGCTTGGTTGTTCTGCTGCTGTAACCTGCCTTGAATCAGATCGATACTTATTTTGCTCCGTCGAAATCATTAAGGTTCAAGACTGCTCTCAACAATCTCAGTTCCCGCTGGTGGAGTGAATCGAAAGCGCGCATCCGAAATCGCCTCATTCTCCTTCTCACCGGTGAAGCGATATTCGGTCACCGAGCCATCCACGTCTTCGATTACGATGCGCACGATCTTGTGGTCGGCGGTCACTTCCAGCAGAATCTCACTCACCCGATCTGCCAGGGCCTGTGGCACTCCCCGCAGAACGACATCTCCCGCGGTCAAGGGTGCCTTGTCGGGGGCTAACGACAGTCCCTGTAACTCCTTTTCCAGCTTGCTTTTGCCGAGCAAGAATGCAAGTGGAGAGCGAACATCCTCCAACTTCTTCGCTGCAGTCTTGCGCGCCTGCCGATCGCCGGGTACGTAAAACCACGCATCTTTCCCGTCGCTGACAAATAGCTTCTCCTTGGGAGAACGGTATTCCCAGCGCATCTTGCCAGGTTTTTTCAGGCCGCCCTTGGCCAGCCACAGAGTGCCGGATTCGGTGCGCTCGATGCCCGACCCGCGATAGACCTCGGTAAACTCGGTCTGCAGGGTCTGCAGGTGGTTATAGTGATCGTCAACGGAGGCTGCAATGGCGTGGACGTCCTCGGCGCGCGCGCTGGCCGAGGCGACGATCAGCAGCAAAGCCGCGGTGACGAACTTGATCATCCAATGATTCTAGCTCCTATTACTGGAATGCAGCAGCGGGCAGCATCCTGCCACAGTTGCCTGGGGGGCTTGGGACGTGTTGCTGCGCGCATCGCATAGAATTGACTCACGAGCGACCGATTTGCCATGACTGACGACGCCATCACGATCTCACCGGGCCCACGCTTTCGCACCGCCATGATCCTCGCCATCATTGCCGATGCGCTGCAGATCGTCGTGTTTCCGCTCTTTGTGGAA
Source organism: uncultured Acidobacteriaceae bacterium (assembly GCA_963715875.1). Classification (GTDB taxonomy): domain Bacteria; phylum Acidobacteriota; class Terriglobia; order Terriglobales; family Acidobacteriaceae; genus Sulfotelmatobacter. Next base: position 2,267,747 of record OY970281.1, read on the forward strand.
GGCGCGCTTTCACCGGCCGAGGACGGGCTCGATCTGGCCATCGGCGCCATGATGATCAATCTTCTGGGCTGGCATTGGGAGTTCCTGCCGACATTTCTGGCCAAGCTGGTACCCGGCGTAGATCTGATTCCTTTCTGGACGATGGCGGTGGTGAGCGTCTATCGCAAATCGAAACAGATCGCGGTTGCAGAAGAACAAAGCCGGGAAGAGCAGTCAAAATTGAAAGGCTGAGGATGAAAATCACCAAAATCATCGGCTAAAATAGCACGATTCCATCTGCAAGGATCTTCCATGGCATTTCCCATCAAAGTTTGCAGTATCTGCAACGAGGAGTTTGAACTGAGGCCGGACAAACCAGGCTTCGCCAACCGCTGCCCGGAATGCACGGCCGAGGCTGACGAGCGCGCTGCCAAAGCGAACGATGCCGCAGCGCTGAAGACCGACCGTGAAGGAAACGCCGCCCGCCGCCAGGCCATGCGCGACCTGCTCTACCGCAAGGATAGTTAGGGCCGGACTCGCCAGCGGAAAAAGTTCAAGACTCAAAGCACGCGGATCGAGGCCTTTTATAGTCTGAGTGAGAACTGCTCTTTCGCCTCTTCGAGACTTGTCCACCTCGCATCTGTCGCCCACGGCTTGCGCCGTGGGCTGCATTCAGACGCCGCTTCGTGGCTAATACGCGCCAAAATTCCTTTGGAGCTGGAGATAGGTAGTTCTCACGCAGTCTCTCTTAGCCCGAAGCCAGAAGTTGCTTGGCAATCGCGCAGTACAAATCAATCGCCTCCGCCAATTGCCGCTTCTCGATGAATTCGCCTTCGGTATGTGCGACGTGAATCGAGCCCGGACCGATCAGCAGGGGCTGGCCCCAGTTCGTCAGCCGGGGAATGTCGGTGGTAAAAGCGGCGATCATCGTCGGCAATCCTTCCACCGTGCGCAAGCGCAGGAAGGGAAGTTCGAGCGGGAAATCGATCTTCACCGAATCGCCCGCAGTCTCGACAATCTGCCGGCGCAAATCCTGCGACGGGCCGACCAGGCGATAGAGCAGGTCGGCATGAGCATAGTCAGGAATCACATTGGGCGCGCGGCCGCCTTCGATCAAACCGATATTCAGCGTGCACGGACCAACCTGCGGATCCGACGGCAAGGGCATCGTTCGCAACCGCGTCAGCGCCGCCAGCAGCTTGTCGATCGCCGATTCGCCCAGCTCCGGATAAGCCGAATGCGCCATGCGCCCCGCAGCGGTCACTTCCACCCGCAGCGTTCCCTTCGAGGCCAGTGCCAGGCGGTTCTCCGTGGGTTCGCCGTTGACCAGATACTTGAAGTTTCGCCCCGGCTCACTCGCCGCGTAATCGTTGGCGATCTTCGCGCCCAGGCTGTCGCGCTCTTCGCCCACGAGGAACAGAAGTCCAACATGAATCTGTTGCTGGCGCAGACGCTCCGCAGCCGCAATTTGCGCGGCGATGATGCCTTTTGCATCGCAAGAGCCCCGTCCGAAAATGCGCGATGTATCTTCGGACGAAGGGATGAACGGAGGAACTGTGTCCATATGTGTGGAGAAAACTACGGCGGGATTCGGTTGTTCGAACGACGTGGCATACACATTGAAGCGTTCGCCTTCGACCGGAATCCTTCGCGTCGAGTAGCCAACGCGGCAAAGCTCCCCATAGAGATAGTTTCCGACCGCAGCTTCGTTGCCGGAGATCGATTCGATGTCGACCAGTTGACGAGTGAGTGTGATGGCATCCATGCGTAGAAAGAATAGCAGCCGAAGGCGGAAAGGCAGAAGGCGGAAGTCAGAATGCAGAAGTCAGAATGCAGAAGTTAAGAAGTCAGAAGCAAGAAATCAGGGCCGGGTTTCGGCGCAGGAGGTTTCACTTCTGCATTCTGACCTCTGACTTCTGACTTGTTGCCCCGGTTTTACTTCTGCATTCTGACCTCTGACTTCTGACTTGTTGCCCCGGTTTTACTTCTGCATTCTGACCTCTAACTTCTGACTTGTTGTACCCTGAATGTCGTGATTTCCCAGAACTCAACGATTCGTTCGCTCTTCCTCGAAGGCCCTGCGGGACGCCTGGAGGCGCTGCTCAACGCCGGCGCGGAGAATGCGACTCATGCGGCGGTGGTTTGCCATCCGCATCCGCTGTTTGGCGGAACGTTGCATAACAAGGTTGTGTTTCACACCATGAAGGCGTTGAACAGTTTTGGTTTTCCGGTGCTGCGCTTCAACTTTCGCGGCGCTGGGCTGAGCCACGGCGAGCACGATCACGGCAAGGGGGAAGTCGATGACGTCCGCACGGCACTGGACTGGCTGGATGCCGAATTTCACCTGCCGCTCGTGTTTGCGGGCTTCTCGTTTGGCGCCGCGATTGGACTGCTGGCCGCGTGTCCTGACACACGCGTGAAGGCGGTGATCGGCGTGGGCGTTCCCGCGATTCCGGTCGTCGCCGATAGTGAAGTGCCGCGAACTTACGGGTTCGAGTGCCTAAAGGACTGCACCAAGCCGAAATTGTTTGTCAGTGGAACGCGCGATCAGTTCGGTCCGCGGGCGCGGCTCGAGGCTCTGGTGGCCTCGGTTCCAGAGCCAAAGAAGCTGGTTCTTATCGAAGGCGCGGATCATTTCTTCGAGGGACGGTTGCGCGAGTTGCGCGACACCATCGAGTCGTGGGGGAAGGAAACGTTCAGCTCGCAGACTTCATCGATTGGTTAAATCGATCGGCTGAAATCGGTTGCGCTCTGAGTGACAGTTTATGAAAGACGCCGACATTTCTCATCCGATGCGCGACACCGCCCGCGAGATCTTCCGCCAGGCGCTGGCCGAAGCCTCGATTGACCGGGCGTTTGCGCGGCACGTGAACTGCGAGCGCGGAGTGTTGCGGGTCTGCGAAGATCTTTACGACCTGCAGTCTTATGCGAGGGTGCTGGTGATCTCGATCGGCAAGGCCGGGCACACCATGGTCGAGGCGTTGGCTCAGCAAGTGGGGCAGTCCGCGCTCGAAGGTATTGTGGCTAGTTCGGTTGTGCCTACAACCCAGGTGCGGGGCTTCCGTTATTTTCATGGCGGCCATCCCACGCCAAATGCCGAATCCATTCACGCGGCCGGTGCAATTCGGAAGGTGCTGGAGGCGCAAACCGCGGCATCGCTGGTCATTTTTATGCTCAGCGGCGGAGGGTCGGCGATTGTCGAGAAGCCGATTGATGATGAAATCTCGCTCGACGATCTGATCGCAACCTACCGTGCGCAGTTGCATTCGGGTGCGCCGATTGCCGAAGTGAATGCGATCCGCAAGCATCTTTCTGCGGTGAAGGGCGGAAGGCTGGCGCAGGCGGCATTTCCGGCGCAACAGGTTTCGCTGCTGGTTTCCGATGTTCCCGACAATGCGCTGGATGCGGTGGCCTCCGGACCGACGATGCCGGATTCAACCAGTGTGGAAGATTGTTACCGCATCGCGGAGAAGTACGACCTGCTGCCCCAGTTGCCGCAGTCCACGCGCGAACTGTTTGAACGCCGCGCTTTGGAGGAGACTCCTAAGTCCGACGATCAGGCATTTTACCGGTCGCGGTGGTGGACCGTTCTCTCCAACCAGACAGCGGTCGAGCAGGCGCGCGCGGCGGCCGAGTGCGCCGGTTTCACGGTGCACGTGGACAATTCTTGCGACGATTGGGACTACGAGCGCGCGGCTGAGTATCTGCTGAAGCGCTTGCGCGAGTTGAAAAAGAACTCCGGGCGCGTGTGCCTGATTTCCGGTGGGGAAGTGACCGTGAAGGTCACAAACGGCGGCACTGGCGGACGGAATCTGCAGTTTGCGCTTGCCTGTGCGACGGAGATTGCGGGAGAGAATATTACCGTGCTCAGTGCGGGAACCGATGGTGTGGATGGAAATAGTCCCGCGGCGGGCGCGGTCGTGGATGGAAGCACCGTAACGCGTGGGCAGGCGATGGGACTCGACGCGCGATCAGCGCTGGAGCGGTTCGATGCTTATCCCTTCTTCAGTGCTTTGGGAGATGCGATCGAAACCGGGCCGACGGGGAATAATCTGCGCGACTTGCGGATTCTGTTGGCGTACTAGTGTGGGGCGTCGTAGCGATCGTTATGTTCTCCTCTTGCGGCGTTTCGTGTCGACGAAGACATCAAGGGCTTTAACCACAGGGGGCACAGAGGATCACAGGGGAAGACCGACGATAAATAACTGCAGCCGTGCCCTCCCCCGAGACATTTTTAATAAGAAAACGATTGCAGCGAAGACTCACCTGAGTACACAAAGCCGGTGCGATTGGCGGGGCTCAAGGCCAAGTTCACGGCGCTTGCGGGCAGGGAGAATCCGTTTAAGGACTCGATCAGATTTCCGGTCTCGTCGAATACCTGGATGCTGCTGCCACTTGACGCCGTGCTGGAGATGGTTTGGCCGACCAGAAACAGTTTGTGGATGGGATCGACCGCAACCGCTCCTCCGCGCTGTGCCTGGGACGTGGCTCCGGGGAGCACGACGATGGTTCCGGTTTGCGTGGCCAGGTTGTAGAACTCGACGCTGAAATCGTCCTCCGTAGTGGTGGCGGCAATACCGGTGCCGGAATCGACCGCGATGCCATTGACGAATCCAAGTCCGAGACCGAAGAATTCGCTGACTGCGCCGGTCGTAAGATTGGCCAGCCCAATCTTCGTGGGGCAGCCAAAGCAACCTAACGATCCTCCAATGACGGCCTGATTAGTGCTTTCATCAAGCGCCATCACGGGAGAATTGGTCCAATTAAAGACATCGTCCGTCAATTGAATGGTGGGACCGAAAGTGTTGGCGCCAATGTCGGAGCCGAAGACAAAAGAGCTGAAAGTATCGCCGGTGTTTTTTAGAAAAAGCATCGCGGCAGTGGAAGATCCCTGGCTCTCGCTTTCTCCAATCAGGATGTCGTCCGCAGTCAAAGCAGGCGTCCACCTGCCGTTCAGCTTGTGGGAACTCAGAGGATTCAGCGTGGAGTAGGTGCGCTTGTCGACATAAAGATTGGTAACATGCTCGAACTCGACCAGTCCGACGTGGCTGCCAAAGATGCCGAGCGTGACGAAATCGCTCTTGGTGGCTAGTTGTTCGGTAACGATCTTGGTGATCTTGCCGGTCTTCAGGTTAAAGGTCTCGACGGCCACGTTGTTTTTACCGTTGGCCAGCGTCAGGGATTCACTCAGGAGTCCTTCGGTTCCGGTCTGGTCAATGTCATAGCCGAGGATGAAGCCGCCGAGCGCGGTATTTACGACGATGTTGCCGGGGCCAACGGGCGGACGACCGAGACTGTCGCTTTGGGCCCAACCGGCGAGAGATGCAAGTCCGCAGAACAAGCAAACAAGGATTGCCGAATGAATCGCTGCGGCGAAAGGAGCGGTAGGTTTGGATTGTGCATTTTTATTGTTCAAGGCTGGATTCCCCCGGGAAACAAGCTAACGTCTTATCGCGTTCGGGTTGTCAAGAAACTGTCAAATTTGCGGAAGCTGGCTGGGCGGGCATCGACGAGGTTCCGAGTTTAAGCGGCTTCGCCTTTCACCAGCACTCCGGCCCACTTTTCCAGCAGCGTCAAGGTAGCGGCGTAGTCGAGATCGCGGTGTCCCTCTTCGGTGGCCAGATCGTAGATTTCTTCGACGGCTTCAAGGCCGGGCAATTTGACGCGGGCCTCTTTGGCAGCGGCGAGAGCCAGCAGAATGTCCTTGTGCATGAGGCGCAGAGGAAAATTGGGAGTGAAGTCATGCTCCAGCACGAAGGGCGCCTTGTATTCGACCACGCCGGATTTCACCATGGTGGCCTCAATCAACGAGATCAGTTGCTTCGGGTCCACGCCGAGTTTGGTGGCGAGGGTAAGAGCCTCGGCGAAGCCCTCGAAGATGAGGGCGATCTGCAGGTTCATGGCGAGCTTGGTGGCCTGTCCCTTGCCGACTTCGCCCATGCGGAAAATTTTCTTGCCCATGGCCGCGAACAGCGGGCTGAGGCGGTCGATGGTGGCGGGGTCGCCTCCCACCATAAAAATCAGCGATCCATTAGCCGCGCCGATCTTCGATCCAGTCATGGGAGCGTCAACATAAGCGGCGCCCTTGGCGCGCACACGTTCAGAAAACTTGACAGTTGACGAAGGCGAAATGGTGCTGGAATCTGCAATGATCATACCCTCGGTCAGGGCTTGCTCGACGCCGTCTGGGCCAAACAGAATTTTTTCGACTGCGGGCGTGTCAGAAACGCAGAGCCAAACCACTTCCGCGCCCTGCGCCGCGGCGGCCGGAGTAGGAGCGATGCCGGCTCCCTCGACCATCTTGCCCGGAGTGCGATTCCAGACCGTGACTTCATGGCCGGCCTTGACCAGATTCGTGGCCATGGCGTGCCCCATAATTCCCAAACCTAAGAATGCGACGCGCATTTCTGAGCTTCTCCCACAAGGAAAGGACTTTTCGGATTAGATATGAGCGACTGGATGGAGGTCAAGCAAACTCGATCATCGGCGCGAAAACTTTACGTGTATGCAAGAATCTTCACACATCGACACTGCACGACAATCGGGGTATAGTTTCCGAGGCGCGGCCTTTTGCGCCAACCCCTGCGACGTTCGATTCTCCACTTCAAAGATACAAGGACCACTCAAAATGAAAATGAAATCCCTGGCTTCGCTCCGTCCAAACAACTCGCTCTCTTTGCTGACGGTCCTGCTGGCGTTGACGGCTTCGCTGGCATTGGTTCCTTCCACGCACGCGCAGACGGCCCTGGTAAAGCTCAGCACCGACACTTTCACCAATACCGACAGCACCCATCGGACTGAGGTCGAGCCCGACACCTTCGCCTGGGGAAACACAATTGTGAGCGCGTTCCACGTGGCGCGGCGGCCGGGATCCATTGGCTGGGGCAGCGCCGACGTGGGCTTTGCCACTTCCACCAATGGCGGTGCGACCTGGACCCACGGAAGCTTGCCCGGGCTCACCGTGAACTATAAAGAGGGGACTTACGGCGCGGCCGCGGATCCCTCGGTGGCCTACGACGCGAAGCATGGAGAGTGGCTGATTTCGACTCTGCCGCTGGTGGGCTTGAGCGGCAGCGCCCGTTACATTGGCGACGTGGCTGTCAGCCGTTCAACGGATGGATTGAATTGGGGAAGCCCGATCAACATCGATGCCACGCACCTCGACGACAAGAACTGGACTGTTTGCGACAACACCACGACCAGCCCTTACTACGGAAATTGCTATACCGAGTGGGATCAGGCCTATGGCACCGGCGACGTTCTGATGAGCGTTTCAAGCGACGGCGGACTGACATGGAGTGCGGGGCTGGCCTCTACGGATCACGCCGGCGGTCTCGGTGGTGAGCCGGTGGTACAGCCCAACGGCACGGTGATTGTGCCTTTCCAGGGCGGTGGAATCGATGTCTTCAGTTCCAGCAATGGCGGCGTGACCTGGGGCAAGAGCCAATCCATTGCCAGCATCCAGAGCCACACCGTGGCGGGAGGGCTGCGGAATCCTGATCTGCCTTCTGTCGGGATCGACGGAGCGGGCAAAGTTTTTGTGGTGTGGTCCGATTGCCGCTTCCGCACCGGTTGTAAAGAGAATGACATCGTGGTGAGTTCGTCCACCGGATGGGACGACCTGGAGTGCGGTGACGCGTATTCCGATCGACTCGACGAGCAGCACGATCGATCACTTCCTGCCCGGAATCGGCGTCGATCCGGCAACTTCGGGCAACACCGCCCATCTGACGATTGTTTATTACTACTATCCGACGGCGAAATGTAATTCCAGCACTTGCCAGTTGGAGGTGGGATACACCACGTCCACCAACGGGGGCACGACCTGGACCATGGGCAAGAGAATTGCGGGACCGATGAACCTGTCGTGGCTGCCGGTTTCCGACAATGGTCCGATGGTGGCGGATTACATCGGCGTCACGTATGTAAACGGTAATCCCTATGGTGTATTCGCGGACGCACAGGCACCTACCGGCGCAACGCTGGCGGAGGCGATGTATACGACCAAAGCGCCGTTGCCCGCGCCGGGCAGCAACGAAGCCCGCTTCAGCGGAGCGCAGGATAAACCCGTGGCGAAGTCGGACCACGAAATGCACTTCTATTACGACGATGAAGGGAAGAAGGAAATCCCGCGCTCGCGTTGGGTTCCGAATACTTCTGGACAGTAGGAATAGTCCCGAGTTGCGAGTACCGAGTTGCAACAGTACCCAGTACCCAGTACCCAGTACCCAGTACCACTGCGCCCTGTGCCGAGTCGCCCTTCTCGGTACTGGTACTGGTACTAGGTACTTCTTTCTGAACCACGCGAATCACGCGCTTTCTGCACCTCCCTGAACTAAAATAGAGCGAGCGGCCCGCGATACTCATCCAATAAGTAGACCGCTTTAAGGATGATCAAGGCTACGCTTCAGAATCGGGCTCTCCGCAAGCGCGCATCGCAGTTTGGGCGATTGGTGCGGCACTCCGCTGTAACGCCACTTTGCGGCGAATTCCACAAACCACGGCTGGTTTCCAACGGCGAACTGGGGGTTACGTTCATCGGCCATTCCAGTTTCTTCCTGCAGATGGGCGGGCAGAGCGTGATGATCGATCCCAACTTCGCGCGCTGGCTGTTTGTGCTGAAGCGGCTGCGCCGTCCCGGAGTGCGGGTGCGCGACCTGCCGGCCATTGATCTGGTGCTGGTGACCCATGCTCATTTTGACCATCTGCACCGGCCATCGTTGCGCGCGATCGTGCAGAACAATCTGCGGACGCGGGGGAAGGCCCCGGCGATCATCATTCCGAGCCATGTGACGGATTTGGTTTCCGATCTCGGCTTCTCCGAGATCATCGAACTCGACTGGTGGAACAGTTCGCGGCACGGCAGCTTATCGGTGACGCACGTGCCCTCACGGCATTGGGGAGCGCGCATCCTGAAAGATTCGCACCGGGGCTACGGCGGATACGTGCTGCGCGCAGGGAAGCATTCGGTTTATCACGCCGGCGATACGGCTTATTTCGCCGGCTTCCGCGAGATCGGGCGGCGGCTGTCACCAGAGCTGGCGCTGCTGCCGATCGGCGCCTACAATCCACCAACGTTTCGAAATGTGCATACCAATCCGGCAGACGCGACCCGCGCTTTTCTCGATTTGAACGCGCGCTGGATGGTGCCTATGCACTATGGAACCTTCCGGCTCTCTCACGAGCCGGTGGATGAGCCGCTGCAATTGTTGGAGCAGGAAGCGCGCTCGGCTGGAATTAAAGACCGGGTGGTGGTGCTGGAAGAGGGCGTTACCAGGTTCTTCTGAGAGGCGTGGTCGAACAGGATCGTTGGCCACCTCAGTCCACAATAAACAACGTAGCTCCCGCCTTAGTCGAAGATCGATGGCCAGGTTCTCCGTCCCCGACTTGATAACTCATCCCGGGCGTGAGCGTGAAGCGGCGTCCGTCAGCCAATTCTGTTTCGAGTTCTCCGGCCACGCAAAGCACGACGTGTCCTTTGGAGCACCAGTGGTCGGCCAGGTAGCCGGGCGTGTATTCCACCATGCGAATCCGGACGTCGCCCAGGTTTTGCGTTCGCCAGAGGGCATGACCATGTTCGCCGGGATGTTCGGTTTCAGGTACGTCGGCCCAAGCGGTGGTGAAAAGTGGCAGCGCGGTCAATTTCATGCGCTCAGCATATTTCATTTCATCGTTCGTTGACACATCGTCCACAGATTTTGGTGTAAGCTGATGCACGAATTCCAGCCTAAGGAGACGATCATGACTGCTAAAGCAATTCCTGATGGTTATCACACCCTCACCCCGTACATGGTTTGCCGCGACGCGGCGCGCGCCATTGACTTCTACAAGCAGGCGTTTGGCGCCGTGGAAAAAGGCGTCAGCAAAGGACCCGACGGCAAGATCATGCATGCCGAACTGCGCATCGGCGATTCGCTGTTCATGCTGGCCGACGAAATGCCGCAGTTTGGATCGTTGTCACCGCAATCCATCGGCGGCTCTGGGATGGGGCTGCATATTTATACCGAGGATGTGGATGCTGCCTTCGATCGCGCGGTGAAGGCTGGAGCTACTCCGGAGATGCCGGTCATGGACATGTTTTGGGGAGATCGCTACGGCAAGCTGGTCGATCCCTTTGGCCACAAGTGGTCGATCGCAACCCACAAACGCGATATGACCCAGGACGAAATGCAGCAGGCCATGAATGAGTTTATGAAGCAGATGCCGAAGAGTGCCTGAGCTGGCGCTGAGCGGAAGTAGACTTTAGACCCTATTTGGGCGCGGCTGCGCGGGCGACTTTCCTTCGATTTCAGTCGGAACACGTTGAGTCCACAGAGCCGCGCCCATGCTGTTTCTAGTGTCGTAGCACGTCAGTAACGGGCGAATTCCCGCTATTACACAAGTATTACAGTGATCTAATCCACTCCTTGATAGGTTAGATCAGTAAGACGGATTCAAGACCAGCCAAATTGGGGCGTAATCGTGGACATTCAACTGGAAAGCCTGGAAAAACGGCAAGCGGCAAAGGGCGAAATCAACTGGGTGACGGCCATCTTCATGATGCTGTTTCACGTGGGCGCCATCGCGGCGCTTTTCTTCTTTACGTGGAAGGCGTTGTTCGTCGCCATGTTCCTGTGGTGGGTTTCGGGCAGCCTCGGCATCGGCATGAGCTATCATCGCCTGCTCACGCACCGGGGATATAAGACTCCGAAGTTTATCGAATACTTCCTGACCGTTTGCGCCACGCTGGCGCTCGAGGGCGGACCGATTTTCTGGGTGGCCACGCACCGCATTCATCACCAGTATTCCGACCAGGATGGCGATCCGCATTCGCCCATCGACGGCAAATGGTGGGCGCACATGGGATGGATCCTCATGGGCAAGTCGATGCATCATGACACCACCACGCTGGCCCGCTACGTTCCCGACCTTGCCAAAGATAAATTCCACGTTTGGATTACGAAGTATCACTACGTACCGATGATCGTGCTGGGCGTCATACTTTACGCCATTGGCGGAATGCCGTTTCTGATGTGGGGCATCTTCATGCGCACGGTGGTGGGTCTGCACGCGACCTGGCTGGTAAATTCGGCGACGCACTCCTGGGGCACGCGGCGTTTTTCGACGCGCGATCTTTCCACCAACAGCTGGTGGGTGGCTCTGCTGACTTTCGGCGAGGGCTGGCACAACAATCACCACGCGCATCCGACGGCCGCGCAGCATGGATTCACATGGTATGAGGTCGACATGAACTGGTACGGCATCTGGGCGCTGAAGACACTGGGCCTGGCCTGGGACATCAAGCGCGTGAAGCTGGCTGATCTGGAAAAAGGCCTGGCGGCGGCGCCGAATGGACATCTGATAGGGCCGGCTTTGCCTGAAGGCGCGGCTGCGGGGGACTAAACCGTCCGCGTTTTTCAGAATTTAACCCCGACCATCGTGGTCGGGGTTTTTGCTGCATACGACATAAACCTTCAACCACAGAGGTCACAGAGGTGCACAGGGTAAACCGGACGTGTGATAGGTCTTCTCTGTGTTCCTCGGTGTCCCCTGTGGTTAAGATTTCCTTCTGTTTAGCGGTAGAATCACCCTATCGCCATGCGCATCACGAGCCGTCGCGGAACTATCGCCGTCTTTCTCTGCCTGGGCATTGGCCTGGTGGCGATGGCGGTCGCTCTGGGCACTGGGTGGACCATTCTCAACTGGCGCCAAGGGGTGTTGCTGTTTTTCGGCATCGTCTTTTTCTTGCTGATCATCGCCGGCATGGTGGTCAATACCATCTTTCTGGTGCGCGAGCTCCGACACAGCGAGCAGCACGACAGCTTTATCAATGCGGTTACCCACGAACTGAAAACGCCCGTAGCTTCGATTCGCCTGCATCTTGAAACCATGCAGCGCCGCGACTTGCCGGAAGCGCAAAGGCAGGAATTCTACCGCGTGATGCTCAGCGATACCGATCGCCTCACGGAGACGGTCGAGCAGGTGCTGAGGGCGGGCCGCGCTGGAGACAAGAAGGCGGGACGCGAGAAATCTGCAGTCGACTTTCGGCAACTGGTGCGCGAGTGCATGGAGGCGGCCCGCGTCCGCCATCATCTGCCGCAGGAAGCCATCCAATACGAAGAGGCGTCGAGCAATGGCGCGGGGTTGCGCGTGCTGGGCAGCGATGAAGACCTGCGCACCGCCGTGTTCAACGTGCTCGATAACGCCATCAAATATTCCGGGGAGCATGTGGATGTGCGCGTGTCCCTGAATGCTCCCGATGAAAAGCGCCTGGTTCTGAGCGTGCAGGATCACGGCGTGGGCATTCCGAGCGACGATATGAAGCGCATCTTCAAGCGTTTTTATCGCGTAAGCCACCGATCGCTGGCGCACGTGAAAGGAACCGGGCTGGGCTTGTTCATCGTAAAATCGATCGCGAAAAAACACGGTGGCAGGGTTTCCGCGGAGAGCGCGGGCGAAGGGCAGGGAACCACGATTACGATGGAACTGCCGAGGGCGCGGGCATGAGGGCGAACGCATGAGCCGGGTTCTGGTGGTGGAGGACGAAGCGCATCTGGCGCAGGGACTGCGCTTCAATCTGGAAGCCGAAGGCTACTCCGCCGAAATCGCCGGCGATGGCGAAGCCGCTACCGACCGACTCCTCGATAAGAAAGAGAAATTCGACGCGGTGGTGCTCGATATCATGCTGCCGGGCAAAGACGGATTTAGCGTGGTGTCGGAATTACGGGCGGCAAGGAATTACGTTCCCGTGCTCATGCTGACCGCCCGCAGCCGTCCCGAGGATGTGTTGAAAGGCTTTGCCGCGGGCGCCGACGATTATTTGCCAAAACCTTTCGACTTGTCGATCCTGCTGGCACGCCTGCAAGGGCTGCTGCGGCGAAGCCAATGGATGCGAACCCCGCACCCGGCCGGCAATACGGAAGGCCCTTCGAACGCCTCGCCAAACGATCCCCGCAGCGTCGGCGACTTTGGTACATTTTCGTTCGGGGGCAAGACCATCGACTTCGGCACGCTGGAACTGCGCACCGCTGACAATGTGATTCATCTGACCTTGATGGAATCGGAACTACTGCGGCACCTCGTACGCAATGACGGCCGTGTGGTTTCCCGCAAGCAGATTCTCGAAGAGGTTTGGGGACTGCACGAAGACACCGACACCCGCGCCATCGACAACTTCATGGTGCGGCTGCGGCGCTATATTGAAGAAGATCCCGCGCAGCCGCGGCATCTGCTGACGGTGCGCGGCGTGGGATACAGGTTTCTGGCAAATCCGGAAAAGAAATAAGAACCGCTGTTGGCCCGCGCATTCGAGTTCAACGCGAATACTGGCCGACAGAGTGGCCACTATGCCCGGCACAACTCGGCGAATAGAGTTTCGCGCCGTTCCAGAGCCAGGACATCCACACGGTTCAGAATCATCCGATAGGCTGTGATCGAGATTACTGCGAGAAATAGCAGTAGCGTTGTTGCGATCCACATGCTGCCGTAGTGCCGGGCCAAACCGAATGCCAGCACTCCCACCCCGACTACACAAAGTTGCACGCCCAGGCTGATCAGAACGCTCATCTGCGAGGGGTTCTGGCGGCGGAAGGTGGAATAGTCGAGCTTCTTTGGAGAATGAATCGAGAGCAGGTTGCCGACGGCGAAATTCACCGGCGCGGCAAACAGCAGGCCTGCAAGCGTCGCAATGGTGATGTCCACGGCGGGCCGGCCGTAAAGGAATCCGACCGCAACCCAGGCCACCAGCGCTTCCACCGCCAGAATGGTGGCGTGAGCAAGATTTTTGGCCAGCACGATTTCGCGAAAATCTACCGGGGATGCGAAGAAGAACTGGATGCCGTCGGCATCTCCACCAAAGTTATTGCAGATCAAATTGGTGAGCATGACCAGCGTGTATCCGGCGACAGCGGGAAATGCCATGTCGGGCGCGTGTGCCAGAAAAGGCCCGGACTGGCGGTGGGGATTCATGGCTCCAAAACGAAAAATAAACAGCACGAAAATCGGCATGATCAGGTTGAGCAGCATGGGCCCGCTGCGCAAAAGATAATGGATTTCTTTTTCAAACACTGCCGCAACGGGCGCGGAGAATCCGGGAAGATTCCAGCCGATGCGGCGCGAGCGATCTTTCTGAAAAGTCAACTCCGCAGCCACCTGGCTCAAGTTTTCGCCGCGGTACTGAGCCCGCAATCGTAAGTGCAAGCCGAAGGCGACGACCAACACATACGCGAACAGCAGACCGAGCAAGCTGAAGGCCCCCATGAAATGCTTGTACGACGCTTGCACGACGGCATCGCCAGTGAGGCCAGGTGGAAGAAAAGCCTGCACGGGCGCCACAATGTCGACGAATCCATGCACTTCATGCCGCGCCCGCCTGCCGAAATGCTGCATGAGCGGTCCGATCAACTGAAAACTCAGCATCAGCAGGACAAATAAAATACCCATGAGTTCGCGGGTGCGGCGTTGCGCCAGCCAGCGCTCCATCCACGCAAAGACCATTTGCATAAACAGCAGATTGAATACGGCAAATGTCAGCAGCGCCAGCAGCGCCCAGGGCAGCAAGGCGAGTTTTGCAAATCCAACGCCCAGCAGAATGCCAAACAACCACAGCAGGCCGAGAGCGGTCGAAGGGTCGACTCCGCCATACGCCAACCGCACCAGAAAATAGGAGCGATAGCTGAGCGGAAAACGAAGCAGGTCGGAGGAGTCCGGGTTGTTGGCGAACGCGGTGGTCATGATCGGGAAGGCTTGCCAGAAGATGAATACCGGCCACAGCAACAAGCCCAGCATTCCGGGCCGGTGGTCCGAAATGAAGAAGTAGGCTGCGGCCCCCATGCCGAAAGCGCCGCCGAGTCCGCCGATCGCAAAGGCGGCGGACACGATGAAGCGTGACAAGAATTCCAGCTTGCCTTGGGTGGTGCGCAGGCGGTTCACAAAGAGCCGCCAGCGCAACCACGCGATTGCCCGCAGTTGCCGCGGAGGATGAGTCGAATCAGTCATGCGGAGTCAATTCTTTCATAGGGGGCCCAAATGGGGACAGCGGCCGGCAGGCAGCGGGAATGCAGTTCGATCCCGGGATTCCGGCTAAGGCGTTGAATAAAAGGGGCGAGATCCGATCCGGAAAAGAGGAGGCTTGTCCCTGCAAGGTTTTGTGATACTCATCACGAATGCGCGTGAGATTGCTCACCGCCATGCCGAGGTTGCCGTTGAACAATAGAGGTGTGGGTAAAGGGTAGGTGAACTGAGAATGACTGCAATTGATGAGCGTCCGCGGTGGGACCGTTTGGTAAGTCCGTTGGCAAAGGCGTTGGATTTTGCGTTCGGTTGTCATCATCGGAATCTGAGCCGCGTTTTTACCCTTGAAGGCCGCAGCTATAAAGTGTGCTGTGATTGCGGGGCCGACTTCGATTATTCACTGCAAAAAATGACGATCATGCGGCGCCGCGGCTTACGCCTGCGCCCTCGTCTGCGATACTTGCGCACACGTCATACCTAAATTTCTTTGACTTGGTAAATTGCCGCTGTCTCCCTCGGTTTATCCCAGCCATGAAAGTTCGTGATCGGGGTGGCGAACGCCGCCCACGGTGCGCAGGAAAATCTGCTCCAGCGTCATCTTTTCAGCCGACCCTTCGAAAGCCTCGCCTGAGCTTTCGCCTACGGCCACGCCTGCCATGGCGCGCGTCTCGGCTTGCACCCCGGCGCGCAATTCATCGAGCGATCCCTGGGCCACCAACCGTCCCTGATGAATGATGGCGACGTGGCTGCACAAGCGCTCCACAATCTCGAGCACGTGCGAAGTTAGAAAAATGGTGGCTCCGTGCGCGATCATGCGTTGCAGCATGGTTTTAAGGGTTCCGGCAGCGATGGCATCGACGCCCTCGAAGGGCTCATCAAGGAAGAGCACCTTCGGGCCATGAATCACGGCCGCGGCCATAGCCAGCTTCTTTTGCATCCCGTGCGAATAGTCGGTGATCAGTTTTTTGGGCTGGTCGGCGAGTTGCATGAAGTCAAGCAATTCTGCGGAGCGCTGGGAAGCGGTCTCGCGGTCCAATCCGTACATGCGGCCGGAAAAGTTCAGAAACTCCGATCCGGTGAGCCTTCCAAACAGAGCCATGCCTTCGGGGACGACGCCGATCTGCCGTTTCACGGCGACGGGGTTTTTCTCCAGATCGAGTCCAAGGATTTCGATTCGCCCTGAACTGGGCGCCAGCAAGCCGGTGAGCATCTTGATGGTGGTGGATTTCCCCGCGCCGTTGGGGCCGAGAAAGCCGAAGAACTGTCCGGGCGCGACGCGCAAGTCGACGTTTTCGACGGCCGCTAATTCTCCGAAACGCCGGGTCAATCCCGTGGTGGAGATAGTAGGTGCGGTAACCATCGAACTTATGAATCTAGCACACCCAGTCAATTGAAACCGCAACAAGTTAGTAAATTCGTACGATACTTTTTACATGTTGGTGACAATTTCGCTTCAGTTTTTGGAGTAAAAAGGGCGATTCGGTCACTGTTTCAAATATACTGCTGTAGGTTCGTGCATTCGAGGAGGACACTTCATGAAAGCGAAAGCTAGACGGAAGCTGTCGGCAGCGCAAAACAAGCGGCGAACAGGCAGCTAGAGCAATCAGAGTTCTTACTTCGGCATTCTCACTTCTGCATTCTGCATTGACTTCCCTAGAACCCTGGCGGCCGCTCGCCCGTTACGCCGAAGGCGCGCTCCAGCGCCAGTCCGGCTCGACCCAGGGTTCCTTCCTCAAAGAGGCGTCCGATTAGGGTCACGCCGTGGGGCACGCGGCGCGGTGGCGAAAACTTCGGCACGGGATGGGTCGGGTCGGGCGCCCAATCGCTGCGGGCTTCCGATACCTCGACGAAACCTGCGCGCAGCGTCAGAGACGGATGTCCGGTGAAGTTCGTGAGGGTCAACATTTCGTCGCGCAGCGACGGCACGAGCAGCACATCCACTTCCGAAAAGACGCGAGCCATTTCCTCCGCGACCTTGCGCCGGAAGCGATCTGCCTGCACAAAATCGACCGCTGACAGGAAGCGGGACTGGCGAAAGATGTTGGGCCAAGCATCCGGCACCTGCGCCTTGAGCTGGTTCAGGCCGCCGCTCAGCGTGAGTTCCTCAAAAGCCGCTGCGCCTTCGGCGAAAAGAATCAGATCGAGTGAGTCGTAGGGCCAGTCAGGGATGGAAACTTCTACCGGCACCATGCCCACCTTCTTCACCATTTCAAGAGCGGCGCGGTCCACCGGCGTGGCGGGATCTTCGTTCATCCAGCGCGGAAAATAACCGACACGCAATCCGCGTACGCCCTCGCTGGCGTCGAAATCTAATTTACTGGGCACGCTGGCAACGTCTCCGGTATCAGGGCCCGAAATCGCATGCAGCACCAGCATGGTGTCTTCCACAGATCGCGCCATGGGGCCGAGCTTGTCGAGCGACCAGCACAAAGTCATCGCACCGGTGCGCGCCACGCGTCCATAGGTAGGACGCAGTCCAGTAACTCCACAGCGCATCGAAGGGCTGACGATGCTGCCTCCGGTCTCGCTGCCGATCGAGAAGGCGACCAATCCCGCTGCAGTAGCGGCGCCGGGGCCGGCGCTCGAGCCTGACGAGCCTTCCTCCAAGAGCCACGGGTTCATGGTTTGTCCACCAAACCAGACGTCGTTGAGAGCCAGTGCGCCGAGGCTTAACTTGGCAACCAGGACCGCGCCCGCTTCGTGAAGACGCTTCACCACGGCCGCGTCATGCGCGGGGATACGGTCGCGGAACGGCTCTGCGCCGTAGGTCGTGCGGATGCCGGCGGTGTCCAGAAGATCCTTTCCGCCCCAGGGAATGCCGTGCAGCGGGCCGCGGTAGTGGCCGGCGGCGATTTCTTCATCCGCTTTCCCGGCCTGCTCCAGTGCCAGGTCGCGCGTCAGCGTGATCACGCAATGCAGCTTCGGATCGTACTGTTCCAGGCGTTGGAGATAGATGCGGGTGAGCCGATTCGAAGTCAGCTTGCGTTGCTCGATCCAGCGCGAAAGCTGGCTTACGGAAGCGAAGGCGATATCTTCGTCGCGCGCGGGCAGCGGGCCAGGATCGCTCTGGCTGCGAACAAATCGATCATGCTCGGGACCAACGGCCAGGCCGGGCAGCGCAGGGTTCCAGCGCGTGGCGGGAGCAAGCGTGGACTCCAGCGCGATCTTGCGCGGTCCCGTACGTCTCTCGTAGAGCGCGGCCATCGTGGTGCGCCAGCTATTTGCCGCCATCGCACGCTCTGCAGCGGATAGTTCAATCTGGACCAGTTTTTCCGCTTCGGCAAAAGTTACCGGCGAAACCTCGGGCCCGACGGCGGGGGATGTTCCGAATGCCGGAGGCGCACCGGGAGGCAGGCCGCTGGGTTCCTGCGCGCTACTGCGATACACGGTCGCTGCAGCCAACAAGCCAAGAGATGTACGGGTCAGAAACTCCCTGCGAGATTTCGCCATGAAATCCTCCGACAGGCATTGTAGCCGCTAAGCCCGAAGACATCGTCACCACAGTCGAGTGAAAATTCTCTGTAAGGAAATCCGTTGGGTTGGGACTAACGATACAGAACAACATGATCAAAGTTCACCAACTCGAGAAACGGTTCAACGGCTGGCCGGTTGTAAAAGACCTGTCATTTGATGCTCCCGATGGCGCGATTACCGGCTTGCTGGGGGCCAATGGCGCGGGGAAGACCACGACGCTGCGGATGATTTGCGGAGTGTTGCAACCTGATTTTGGCTCCATCGTGGTCAACGATATTGCGGCCGCTGACTCTGTTGGGCGCCAGCGCCGCATCGGCGCGTTGCTCGATCACATGGGGATCTACACGAGGCTCACCGTTCGCGAAAATCTGGCTTACTTTGGAAGGCTGCGTGGAATGCCCCTCGATGTAATTGAAGAGCGGCTGGAGTCGGTAATTTCGATACTCGGACTCCAAGCCATCGCGGACCGGCGAACCGCGGGATTTTCCCAGGGCGAGCGCATGAAAACCGCCCTCGGCCGCGCGCTGCTCCACTCTCCTCAAAACTTGCTGCTGGATGAGCCCACGAATGGCTTGGACATCCCGACGATCCGCTCTTTGCGTGATTTGCTGAAGCGGCTGCGCGACGCAGGCACTTGCATTGTGTTTTCCAGTCACGTGCTGGAGGAGGTGCGCGCTCTGTGCGATAAAGTCGTCATCATCGCGGGGGGAAAGATCGTCGCCCAAGGGTCTCCCGCGGAACTCTGCGGGCAGGCGGCGACGGCTTCGCTGGAAGAGGCGTTCATAGCACTCACTTGCACCACGGAGGCGCGGTAAACATGAATAATGCCCTTATCGTTATTGTTGCTCGCAAGGAAATCGTAGACGGCCTGCGCGATGTCCGCTCGGTGATCGCGTCGCTGTTTTATGCATTGATGGGTCCGGTCGTGGTGGGACTGGTCGCGGTGGCGACTCGCGGAGGCAATGCGGGGACCAGCTTTCTTCCCGGCATGATTGCAGTTTTCACGCTGGTGTCTGCTTTCGTTGGCGGCATGAATGTTGCCATGGATACGGTTGCCGGCGAGCGAGAGCGGCATTCTCTGCTGCCCTTGTTGCTGAATCCGGTTTCTCGACGCAGCATTGTGCTGGGAAAGTGGCTGGCGGTCAGTTTTTTCGCCTTGCTCGGACTGGCAATCGATGTACTCGGATTTGCGGTCGTCTTTGTGATTGCGGGAATGCACTTGACGGGCGTTGGGCCGGGAATCATGGCCGCGATCGTAGTCGGGTTGTTTTCGCTGCCGCTCCTGGCGGCGTCGCTGCAATTGCTGATTTCCACCATCTGCCGCGCGGTGAAGGAGGCACAGACTTATCTCTCGCTCGTGGTATTTGCCCCGATGGCGATCGGAATGTTTCTGGTGTTCTATCCCGCGGCCAAGCGGTCATGGGTCAGTTTTGTGCCATTGGCCGGGCAGGAGTTGCAACTGGAAGCGGCGATGAATGGCGGGCAAATCGGGCTGTTGCAACCCATCCTGTTGGCCTATGCAACCGTGACCGTGGCGATTCTGCTGTTGTTGCTGGCCGCCAACAGGTTACAACGTGATGAGATCATCTATGGGAACTGATGCCTGGACGGGCGTTGGGCCATCGACCATCCCGGACGAAAAAAGCTTGGACCGAACCAGACTGGAAGAGACTTTCGAGACGATCATCTCGGTCAACGGACCGGCGCTCTCGCGTCTGGCCGCGAGCTACACCAACACGCTCAGCGATCGCGATGATCTGCTGCAGGAAATTGCCTTCGCCATCTGGCAGGCCTTGCCGCGTTTTCGAGGCGAGTGTTCGGAACGGACCTTTGCCTTCCGAATCGCGCACAATCGCGCCATCACGCATCTGTCGCGGAGTCGTGCGCAAGCCAGTGGATCGATCGAAGAGGAAGAACTGGAAGTGGCCGACCCTGGTCCGGGACCAGAAACGGATCTCGCGCAGAGGCAAAGAGCTCTCCGTCTGAGCCAAGCGGTGCATCGTCTGCCAGTTGCCTACCGGCAAGCCATCATGCTGACGCTTGAGGGCCTTAACTATCGCGAGATTTCAGAAGTGCTGGGGATTTCAGAGAGCAATGTGGGCGTCCGCTTGAGCCGCGCGCGGCAGTTGTTGCACGACATGTTGGAGAACCGGAAATGAATATCGATATGGAATTGGAGGTCTGGCGGCAGGAGTGGCAATCGGAAGCCACTATTCCGCCGGACCTGCGCAGAAAAGTCGAGCGGCAATCGCGTCTCATGAAAGTTGGATTCGTTGCCGACGCGCTGGTGACGGTGGTCATGGGAGGCGGCACGACGGCCTGGGCCGCATTTTCGTCGAAGCCCGAGATCACGCTGGTCGCCGTCGCGACGTGGCTATTCTTGGCGGTGGCGTGGGCATTTGTGCTGACGGTGAACCGCGGACTGTGGGCGCCTTCGGCGCTGGATGCAGCCGCGTTTATGGATATCTCGGTGCGTCGCTGCCAGACCACTCTTGCTACGATCTGGTTCGCCGTGGGCTTGTTCTTAAGTGAAGTCGCATTCGGCCTGAGTTGGTCCTACATTCAGTCCGTGGATCCACGCGAGCCGCTGTTGAACTGGCTTTGGTTCAGTTCGTGGCGCATCGACTTCGTCTGGCTCTGCACTCTGGGGTTCTTCGCAGGCGTGCTCTGGTACCGGCGGAAGAAGCAGGCAGAATTGGCGTGCCTGCTTCGGTTGCGTGAAGAAATGGACGCGCCGACCGCTGCCGGCATGAACGAGGAAGGCTAAATAAAAACGCCCCGGCCTTTGCAGCCGAGGCGTTTCTATTGGCGGAACTGCGATAGTCCTAGAACAAATTCCACAGGAACTGGTTGTAAACGTCGTGGTGATACTGCACCTCGGGCGCCTTCACGAAAGTTCCGAGCAAGCGCGGGCAGCGATCCGCGGCGGCCTGCTTCAGATCCGCATAGCGTCCCTTCACGTCATCCCCGAGAAGCTTGGTGGTCCAATCGGCTTTGCGGAAGTTGGCCAGTGCATCGTAAACGTTATCGGGCAGGTAGCGCTCGGCCTGGCGCAGGTTCTTGATTTTCGAGGTCTCGCCGTCGAGTCCGCTCTTGAAAATCGAGTACAGAACGAGGTACGGATTCGCGTCCGGAGATACCGAACGCACCTCGACGCGCATGCTCTTCTCGTTGCCGATGGGAATGCGGATCATCGATCCGCGATCGACTGCGGATGCCTTGATCTGATTCGGGGCCTCGAAGTGCGGATCGAGCCGCCGATAGGCATTTACGCTCGCATTCAGCAGCAGGCAGATGTCGTTGCCATGCGTCAGGATGCGATCGAGAAACGCCCATCCCATCTTGCTGAGCTTCTCTTCGCCTTTGGCGTCCCAGAAAAGATTCTTGCCGTCCTCACTGATGGAAACATTGGTGTGCATGCCGCTACCGTTAACGCCCACCACGGGCTTGGGCAGGAATGACGCCGTCAGCCCCATGTTGGTTGCCACTTGCCGGCAGATCAGCTTGTAGAGTTGAATCTGGTCGGCAGCAGCGACCACTTCGCCGTAGCCATAGTTGATTTCAAATTGCGATGGCGCAACTTCCGGATGGTCCTTCTCATTCTGGAAGCCCATGGAACGCTGCACTTCGGCGGTAGTGTCAATGAAAGTGCGCAAGTGGTCGCCGGGCAGCGAGTGATAATAACCGCCGGTATTTACGTATTCAAACTTACCGGTTTCGTGATAGCTGCGCTCGGCGTCCGCTCCCTGAAACAAGAAGCCCTCAATTTCGTTGGCGGCGTTGAGGGTGTAGCCTTTTTTCTTGTGCAGTTCGTCAGCATAATTTTTCAGCACGCCGCGAATGTCGGCGGAATACGATGTGCCACCCTTGTCGATGACTTCGCCAAAGACGAGCACTTTGCCGGAGCCGAACACATCTGCGGGCGCCCAGTAAAAAGCCGCCCAGTCGATGCCCAGCCGCAGATCGCTTTCGCGCTGGGCGGTGAAGCCGCGAATCGATGAGCCATCGAAGGTGAGGTTGTCCCAGCTCTTGATCAGAAATTTCTTGTCGTAGTCGAGCATGTGCAGCCGGCCTTCGAGATCGCTGAAGAGCACGGTCACGGCCTTGATGCGCTTTTCGTCGGTTAGATACTTCAGCCGCTTTTCCTGGATCTTGCCGATGGGGACGCGGTTTCTGCGCTGCTCCTTCGCTTCCAGATTCAAGTCTTCCAGTTCGTCGTAGGTGAGTGCCAGGAAATTACGTAGTTCGTTAGGCATGGATGTCCTTCCGTCTCCTATTCGTTATCCGCAAATTGATATGGGCAAGCAACGCACCGGATACAAGCAGTTGAAGGGCTGGTTTCAACCAAGAAGGATAACGCTCGGGCGCAGTCTGCGACAATCGAAAAAGTTTATCTCCGGCATAAGAGGGATTTATTCGGGACGTTGCATCGCCCCTACTGAATCTCCAAGGAGATCACGCTCGCTTCCCCCGCAGTGGTTTCGCGATAATTCACTGCTACTTTCTTCCGGCTCCACAAACAGGAGAACTCATCGGCGCCGATGAGGATAAAGTGATTTTTGTCGGGCACCTTCATCTTCCAGGTTTTGCCACCTGAAACGATTGTCAGCAGGATTGACGGCGGCGTTGCACAATCCGAAGAAGTGAGCATGCCAGTTAAAAACTTTGCGGGTGTGGAGGGCGCCGGTGCGGCAGTGTAAGAGCTGGGTTTGTCTGGTGGCGTAGGCGGTTCCGCTTCTTCTGCCTCTGAATATTCTGCCTTTCTCTCTACGATTTCCTTGACCTGCGCCAGCGTCTCGGCTACGCGCGCAGCAAGTTCGGGATCGTCCGTAACCTGCAGCGACTGAAGCAGCGCGAGCGCTTGATCCAGTTGGCGATTTGCCAGGTAGATATTGCCGAGATTAAACAGATAGTTCTGGTTGCGTGGGCTGATGGCCAGAGCCTTTTGCATGGTTGCCAGTGCCGTAGCCGCATCGCCGGCAGTGGATTGGGCAAACGCGAGAAGCGCGTAGGCGTCGGCAAAAGTGGGATCGAGTGCAATCGAGGTTTCTAATTCTCGAGTCATGGCGGCCAAGTCTTTCAGGGGACCAAATCCACCCTCCCGCTGCATCAGCAACGCGTTGTAATAGTGGACGCGCGGATCTTTCGAGTCCAGTTGCGAGGCGCGATTAAAGTAGTGCGATGCCTGCTTGAAATTCTGCTTCTGCAAGTAGGCGTAACCTAATCCGCGGCAGGCCGCAGCATTGTTGGGATCGGATTTCAGAATGTCCTGAAATTCGCTCACCCCTCGATCCTGATAGTCGGGCAGGTGAAGATGCATATCCGCCAGCACGGTGTTTCCGGCCGCATCACTCATAGGCGTAGCGATGTAGCTGTTTGACGAAATACTTGCCGGCGCGGCAATCGAATAATACTTATAGCGGCGCCCATCGATGTAGTTGCTCAGAACCTTGTCGAATTGCTGCGCGCTCATGCCGAAGGCTTGTTGAATGGCTTGCTCAACCAGCAGGTGCTTCCGATCTTCCAGATCGAAGTAAGTGGCGGCTTTGTCGAGCAAGTGGTTGTCGTAGAGGTAGTGCATGAGCATCCCCGACTCGGCATAGAAAGTGGTTTGATGATCGCCGCTTTCGTTGTAGGTGCTGGAATTCTGCCGGACTTTGAAGAGGTCGGAGATCTTCATCATCCCAACTCGCTGCAGCGTCAGGTAGGCGTCGGCCGGAATCTTTCCGACTCGCGCCTCTTTTCCGTCAACCTCGATGCTGGAAAAATATTCGGCGAAGCCCTCCTCAAACCAAGGAGCAAATTCACCCTTGAAATTGCCATTCATCAATTGGTGAGCATATTCGTGAAACACCACCACCCAGGGATCTTCTACCGACATGTCGAGCATGATGAAACTGCGGTCGGTGCCAGGCTGAAAGAGTCCAATCACCGGCGTAGGCTTGCCGTTGAATAGAGGAGCAACTTGCCGCATCTCCTTTGTATTGCGGAAAGCCACGATCTGCAGGGGTGTGGGCAGGTTTACATTGGCTTTGACCATGAGCGCGCCAAAAACAGCGCGCATCTGCTCGAAACGCATAGCGACTTCGCGGCCGCGTTTCTCACCTGCGTCGGTGACGACCGAGAAGTGTGGCGAGCGCACTTCCACCCACTGGGGCTCGCCTGCCCGCACCACTCCGGTGCTACAAAGCAGGGCCGCCAGCGCAACAGTAAACCGACACAGATACCAGAGACGAGACCGCATCCCATCATCGGATGAGCCGTTTCGTAGGTGGGATGTCCTCACCCGCATATGCACTTCAATTTGTAGCGAAGCCCTGGCCGGGCATCAGGCGGATCATAACTCCCAGCGCGGCCAGCACCACAATAAAGTAGACCGTGATGAAGCGACTGGAACGCGCGGGCAGATTCTTCCCATAGAACACCTGATAGACAGCCCCCAGAGCGATCAAAATGAAAACACTTTCTCGCAGTACTATTCCCAGAGCCACTGAGGCAGCGAGAAGAGCGATGCGCTCCATCTTACTCAAGGCCAGTACGGCTTGACCGCCGTCGAGAACCCAGATTGGAACCAGGTTCAGTACGTTCAGAAGAGCACCGATGCGTGCCAGCGAAGCCCAGAGCGGATTGCCCGTCTGCCACCACAGCGCGGCGCACGCAACCGAGGCGAGAAATCCCGCCAACGGCCCAGCCAGGCTGACCGCGGCTCGCGTTTCGAGGGGCACGCCCAGCGCCTGCCAGCGCACGTAGGCTCCCACGCCCGGGAGAAACACCGGCATGTCCGCGGGCAAGCCGCGCCGCTTGATGTCGATGAAGTGGCCCATTTCGTGGATCAGAATCAACATTGCGAAACCAATCCCGATATTCATTCCGGACGCGGCCCAATAGATGGCGATGAAGATCACAAAGCTCAGGAGAAACTTCCAGCTGAACCAGGACTGCACGGGGGCGCTGCTCAGAGGCTGTGCGGTGGTGGCTGTATCGGCCGTCGGCCGAAATCGAGCCCATTCATTTTCGACGGGGGGAGACGGTTCCGTTCCACGCCACGCTCCGCTGAGTGACTGAACGTGTCGCTGAATCCAATCTGCCTGTTTGGAGGTTGGCGGCAGCAGCCGAAGAGCGGCCAGCCATGTCTCTTTCGCGCGAGCCAGTTCTTCCTGTTCTTCAAGGACCTTCGCCTCCGCGGATAGATTTTCCAATTCCGCGGAATGAACAAGGCTGTGACAATGGCTGCACACCAGCGCGCCCGCGGCAAGCTCACTGGAGCAGCGCTGGCATCGTCGATTCATGTTTGGAATGGTTGTCGGCACAGCGTGGAAAAATCCATTCTAAGCGGCAGGTGGCTCCTCTTGCATATTTCGGAAGCACAGAGAATCTGCTCAACTCGAACTGGGTGGCGGATCCGCAAAGGGCCCATAAACTTCAAACGGACGGCCAGCCGTGATTCTCCATGCGATCTTCATCCCAAAAAATAGGATCAGCAAACCCATCGCGCCCCAGAACAGATTGTCCGAAAGCTGAATAAATGGAGAGGCCAGACCGAGCATTGCCACGCGCACTATCCACGACCCCAAGTCTGGGATACTGAGGCGCTCATGGCTGAAATGCATCCAGATGGGAATCGCGGCCATCGATACCGCAGCGTAAGTCAGCAAAACGGCCACAATCTGGTAACGCCGGCCACCGGCGCCGTTGGATCCTTTCATCATGGCCGTGCCCACGATCCATCCCACGCCGATCGACATGTAACTGATCACCCAACCCTGCAGCACAATGGCGATCAAGGCGTAGCCGACGAGTCCAGCGATCGCAGCCCCGATGCCATATGCCAGGGCGCGTACAAACGCAGCGTGCTTGTCGAGTTCCTGGTCGAGACGCATCTTCTCGGCGCAGCCGGGGCAAGCGGTGGCCGAATTCACCCGATAGTAGGTGCCCCCGATTGCCTGCTGGCAGAACTGGCAGTGAAGGCCTGGCCGGGTCGCGTACTCGGCCGTGCTGAACTGCGGGGTGGGATTGTTGAAGCTATCGCTCATGGCCCGAAATAATAGTACAGCGTTCGTGCCAGGGGCGCGCGAATTACGGGCGGAGCAGTTGCGCCGGCATGAGAAAGCGGCCGATGCGTTTCACAGAATCACTTTTGGGCTCGCCAAACTCTTAAGGCTGCAGACCGTAAACGTCGAGATGGGTTTCTGTGCCGATATACACTTTGCCGTTGGCCACCGTTGGAATCGTGAATTTGACCGCCGCGTCGGGTTTATCACGCGTGGAATTCTGGCTGCTGTCGTAGAGTTCGCGGGAGATGTTGGAAGCATCGAAGGCCCGCAGAATTGCGTTGCCGCTGCTGGCGTATTTGTCAGTCTGCAGAATCCACACAATTCCGTTGGTATTGCCATTGGCGGAGACAGTGGGTGAGCCGCCGGGGTAGCCATAGTGCTTGTCGGATTGCGCGATGGGAACGGTGGAAATCAGACTGCCCTGCAGGCTGAATTGCATGGGATCGGAGCTCGATCCCGCGTAGAAAACCTGGTTCTGCCAATAAGCGGGACCGCCCGCGCGGTTGCCCGATCCTTCGGCAGCCTGCCCAATGACTGCGGGCACGGAGAGCAGATTCTGGTCTGCAGTGGCATTGAATCCACCCATTGAATCGCGATTCAACACGAAAACGGTACTGCCTTTGCCTGCGGCCAGCATGACGTGAGGATAGGTGCCGGCTTGATCTGGCAGCAGCATTTCTCCTCCCGAACTGAGGTCCCAATCCAAGCCGGTGAGGACTGCTTGATTATAAGGAGCAAAATAGTCAGCGACGGAGAGCGCTCCATCGACTGCGGAGTATTTGATCGCGGCCATGCCGTAATCTTCGCCGCCCACGCTGGCATCGAATGTCCCGTTGCCGGTAGTGATGAACACATTGCCGGTAGCGTCCGCCGCAATCCCGCCGCCCCCCTGCCAGACTCCGCCGTCGTTGCCATTGGGTGTGGTGTTGATCACCGTCACCTGTTGCAGGGTGGTTTCGTTGTAACCCATCAGCCATCCATGATAGGGAGTGATGTCTTCCAGAGAAGACCAGGCAATGTAGACGGTGCCATTGGCCAATAGCAGGGCTGGACGCGCGTTTTCCCGCAAACCGTCGAAAGACACTTTGCCTCCGACGCTGCCACTGCCGACGCCGTTTACCGTGGCTGAAATCTCCACCGGGCTGCCGGACTTTTCTTCGCCGGTGGTGATGTCGAGCGCGTGCAACCGCTGCACATAGTTGGTGACGGTTCCACTGACTTCCTTGGTCCTGGCAATCACGAACAGCGTGTTGAGAACAGGATCGATGACTGGCGTTGCGGTAATTCCGATTTGCACGGGAATGTCGTTGCCGGTTTCCACATCTTTTTGGGGAACCGTCGTTACGCCGCTCGTAGGGTTGGTAAAGTTAGTGCTCCACAGTGGACCACCGCCATTGTCGGCGTCGTTATCCGCATCGAAGGCATACACGGTATCGCCTTCGGTGGCCACGTAAACCATATTGTGCACGCCAAAGCCGAGAACATTCACTGCCGGAACATAAAGCGGCTGGGCAAAGACATAACCATCCACGGCGTACGAAAAAAGTTTGCCGAACTGGAATTGATTCACGTTGCCGGTCGTCAGCGCGACCTCATTCAGATTCTGCCCGGTGCGCAGGTTGTCATTCTTAGAAGTGAAAGTGCCGGCATAATTGGTGGCAGCCAGGAACGCAACTGCGGTCTGCTGCGTATTGGCGTTGTTGGTGGCCATGATCACGTGCGTGGCGCTGGTGGTGGGCGGAGTGTACAAGCCGGTCGTGGAAATAGTTCCCACAGTGCTATTTCCGCCGGTGATGCCGTCGACTGCCCAGGTTACGTTGCTCGACGAGATTCCATTAATCGCGGCCGAGAACTGCATGGTTTGTAGCGGTGTGACCGTGGCCTGTGCCGGAACGACGACGATGGCGGAGCTGACAACCGTGCCCGAGCCGCTCAGGTTCATGGTCTGCAAGAATGTCGGATCGGTATCGTTCACCGTGAGGAAGCCGGTGCGCGAGCCTACCGCGGAAGGCGTGAAGGTCACGGTAATGGTGCAAGAGGCGTTGACCGCAAGAGAAGCCGGGCAGTTATTGGTCTGCGAAAAATCGCCGCTGGGCAGGATGCTGTTGATGTTCAATGCGGCCGTGCCCGGATTGGTGAGCGTGATGGTTTTGCCCGAACTGGTTGTACCCAGGTTTTGATTGCCCCAACTCAACGACGTGGGCGTCACGGTTGCAGTCGCTCCACTGCTGGCAATGCCAACCAGCAATACGACCTGTGTCGGATTTTCGAAGGCCGTGTCGGAAATCACGATGCTTCCGCCTCGCGACCAGACGGCGGTCGGAGCGAAGGTCACATTGATGGTGCAGGAAGATCCCGCGGCAAGGGTGGTGATGCAGTTGTTGGTTTGCGTAAAATCTCCGCTTGCGACCACGCTGTTCACGGTCAGGCTGGCGGTTCCGGAGTTGGTGATCGTAATTGGTTTCGCCGCGCTTTTCTTGCCTACCGTTACTCCCTTGAAACTGAGGCTGGTAACGGAAAGCGTAGCTGCCGCACCCACTCCAGAGCCGCTCAGAGAGGCGGTTTGCGGGCTTCCCGTCGCATTGTCAGAAATACTCAAGGTGGCCGTCAGGGATCCAATGACCGTGGGCTTGAAGGTTACGCTGACGGTGCAACTCCTGCCCGCGAGCAGGGTCGCGGTACAAGTATTGGTCTGCGAAAAGTTAAGCCTTTGATTGCCAGTCAATTTTATCCCGGTGAAATCCAGCGTCGCAGTTCCGGTGTTCGTCACCGTAATCACCTGGGCCGCACTGCTGGTGCCGACATTCTGGTTGCCGAAGCTCAAACTGGTGGGAGACAGAGTCACACTTGGCTGGGCGGCCAGGAATACCGGGAAGGCCAAAACAGCGAAGAAGGCCAACAATCGACTAGGAGTGCCATTAGACGTGCGGTGCATTAGCAGGTGACCTCGAATTTCAGAGCTGTTTTGGGGGGTAGACGATGGTTGCGCTTCGAGGAGTTTATCACTGCGCTGGGAAATGAAGTCTGGCACTTTCGTGCTAATGAAAATTCTTGCAACATGCAGCTCGGCCTAACCTCGCTGGCCAAAGGCCGTCACGCAGCAGGGCTTTCGCAGCCTAAAGCGACCCTGACGAAGAGATAGACGAACGGATTTACTATCGATGACCGTAGTGCGGTAGCTTACTGCTGGTGGGCCGATGCTCCAGCTGCGATCTCGCGCAGGGCGGTGACGAATCCGGCGGCCGCATCGGGGTCGGACAATGCATCCAGATGCACAGTGGCTGAAAACTGTGGAGATTCCGGCCGGAAACGCACTTGTACGATTTCCTGGCGCCTTGCCGACATCAGCGCGTTCAACTCCGCGCTGGGATCCTGCTTCCAATGCGTTCGGGTGGTGAGAATAATCGGACTGGGTTGGTAAAGATCCCATTCTCGCTCGTCGCGCCGGTGCGAACCGATACCCCGGTTATGAGCGCTCCAGCGATGCCGCACCACTTCCAGATGAAAGCTCGGAGACCCGCCCAGATCGGCCTCGAACGTCAGGGTTTCCTTTTGATGATGCCAGCGGCTGAGCAGCCACTGAATCGGAAGAGCGCGCGGCTGCAGCGTCACGGTGACCCGCGCATTTTCGAACCAGCGGGAAGGGAAGTGCACACGCGCCTGCAGGCACGAACTTCCCAGCCAGTGTGATTCGAGGATGCGCCCTTTGCCGGCGCATGCGGTCTGCACCCAGCGCAAAACCACTGCTCCTCGTTTTCGGTTGTAGCTGGAAAATAGCAGATACCACAGTCCCAGAACGGCGACCGAACTGGCCACGTCGATCAGCACAAGGCGTCCCACAGAGTACCCTTGATGCCCATGGTACGTCCGCGGCGGCGGCGAAGCAAGGGGACAATCGGCAGATTTCCGGCCTTCCGGCGTCTGCGGCTGGATTAGCTGTGGAAAACCGGTCCCGCGAGCCCGGATGCAAATTTCTGCAAACAGCCAGGCTTATTCTCCCTCCCCGTCGTTGCCACTCCCCGCTACAATGGCCCGGTGTCCTTCACGATTCGGGAGTTTGATCCGGCTGACTTCGAAACGCTCTGGCGTATCGATCAGGATTGTTTCGCTCCCGGCATCTCCTATACCAAGCCGGAACTGAAGTACTACATACGTAACGTGGGATCGTTCACGCTGGTGGCCGTTGAGGCCGCGCAGGCGGCCACTGCCGGCGCTCATTCCAGAAAAAGCAACCAGCGTCCACCGATCACCTTGCCCAACGCAGTTGCGGGATTCATCGTGACCGAGGTGGAACGCGGCTCCGGTCACATCATTACTATCGACGTGGTTGCGTCCGTCCGGCGCTTCGGAGTGGGATCGCTACTGTTGAGCGGTGCAGAAGCCCGCTTGCGCGCGGTGCAATGCCGTGTGGTTGTACTCGAAACTGCGGTCAACAACGTTTCCGCTCTCTCGTTCTACAAACGCCACGGCTACCATGTGGTCGGCACCTCTCCCCGTTATTACTCCAACGGAGTTGACGCGCTGATGCTGGAAAAAAATCTTGAGTAGTCTTCTCTTCGCGCGATGTTTTAGAGATATAGCGTTCCAGAACCTCTCTTCGCCAATCGCCACGCTACCACTGCACTCCCGGATAAAGACTGGGAAGATGAATTGTGCGGTAAGAGTTCTGCCCGTTGACATCGACCTGCCAAACCACCTGCGGAGAAGCTTCCTGAGTGACCTCCATGACGCGCGCTCCAGTCGG
The DNA here is from genome assembly GCA_963715875.1 of uncultured Acidobacteriaceae bacterium. Classification (GTDB taxonomy): domain Bacteria; phylum Acidobacteriota; class Terriglobia; order Terriglobales; family Acidobacteriaceae; genus Sulfotelmatobacter. Next base: position 2,298,989 of record OY970281.1, read on the forward strand.
ATTGTCAGCGGGTGTTGTGATATCGAAAAACATGTCGTTGTTCGGAAGCTCCTGAATGACTCCTCCCCAGAACGAGTAGGGAACAATGTAGAACCATTGCACCTGGGCGGTGAGAGCTGTTTCATTCACTTCAAAAATCGCAGGACGGCTGTAACAGGCGGCGGCGCCCGCCGAGCCGCACGTGGTTCCACTCGAATCCAGAACCCGGTTGTCTCCGTTGTCAAACATCGCGACCTGAATGTCGCCGGTTGTGTTTGGACTAATAATGTTGGCAAAGTGCTGGGCGAAAAACCAATCCGCGGGCGTAGTCGAGTCCAAAAGTGTGAAGTCGCCCTGATATCCCAGCTTCCACAACACATTCCCCGTGCCTGTCCCATTGGCATAGTCGATCTTCAGGATCCACGACTGGTGCCGCATCGACAGCACGATATTTCCATCGTCGGCTGAGTACAGAATGGCGTTGGAGTGCGTCCAATCGGGAAACTGCATGGGATGCCGGTTCACATCAAGGTGATCGAACGACGACCATGTCCATACGGGATTGAAATTCTGGTCCAGATCGACAACCGCATCACCCAGCACAGTGGTGGTTCCCGGGTACCCCGGCAGGTCTGAGTAGTCCTTATTGATGTTGACCAGGAGCAGCAGGTGTCCGTTGGGCAGTTCAACAAAGTCATGATGGATCGCGTTCGCGGTCCAAGTAATGTTGGCCGCGCTCAGCCATGTGTTGAGGTCAGCGACGGTGAATTCCTGGATGGTCTTGCCGGTGAGATCGACTTCGCGAACTACTCCTCCCGGACCACTGGCTCCGACAAACAGCACCATCAGAAAATGACCATTGGGCAAGAGCTTGATGGGTTGGGCGACGCCGAGAGTGGCGTCATAGTCGTAATACCAGATAATGTCTCCGGCCGGATCGAGAGCGACTACCTCCAAATTATTTTTTTGGCTTCCCATCCCCGGGTTGAGGCTGGCAACTTCAACTCCAGCCATGGGAGTACCGCCCGACGGTGTCGAGACTGCGATCGAAGGACTGCGACCGGAGGGCGGCGCGCCGGTTTCAAATACGCGGTCGGGGTCAAAGTCTTGTGTGCCGTCGGCAAGCGTGGTCACCGCGCGCATGTGGTAGGGGGAATTCGCTTTCATTCCCGCGACCAGGATCGTAACGTTAGTCGTCCCTGCCGGTACTGTGGTCGAGGACGTGGTGAGCCCGTAGTTGGTATCGAGACCGAATTGAACCGCCACCGACGACCCTGCCGGCGCAGATACGGTGTATTGCGCGACCATCGGATTTCCAGTTGAAGTCATACCTGAACCGCCGCAGCCCAGGGAGCAGATGGCCATTGCCATGCAAACGATCAACCCAATGCTCTTCATGTTTTCTCGACCTCGGTGAGTTGAGCGAGATTGTACAACGGATGACAAGTGTTGGCCCATCAAACCTTCTTCAGGCCCTATACGTCCAATGAAGTGAAAACTATCAAGGAGCACAGATGCCCTCGACCCGCCGCCACTTCCTGCGACAAGTGCCCGTTGCCGCGCGGTCTTCACACCAGCTCTTGCTTATGCAAGCTCGCTGACCAAGCCAGGCGACAAGCAAGGCAAGCCAAGCGACAAGAAAGACGACGATAAAATCTCCCCCGCCGAAGACCTCATGCGCGAACACGGCGTTCTGAATCGAGTGTTGCTCATCTACGACGAGCATTTGCGCATGCTGACGGAGAAGCAGACGTTTGACGGTTCCGTGCTGGCCAGCGCCGCCGACGTCATCCGCCACTTCGTCGAGGATTATCACGAGAAGCTCGAAGAGGATTTTCTTTTCCCGCGCTTCCGCAAGGCTGGCAAACTGGTCAATCTGGTCGATACGCTTCAGGCGCAGCACCGCGCCGGACGCGAACTGACGGCACAGATTCGCGAACTGGCGGCAGTGGCCACCCTCAAATATGTCTCCGATACCGACAAACTGGCCGATGCGCTGCGGTCTTTCCTTCGAATGTACCGTCCCCATGAAGCGCGCGAAGACACCGTGCTATTTCCCGCATTTCGCTCCATTGTTTCGCCGCACGAATACGACGCGTTGGGCGACGACTTCGAGAAGAAAGAAGATGACTTGTTCGGCGATGAAGGCTTCTTCAAAGTGGTGGACCAGGTGGCCGGGCTGGAAAAACGGCTGGGTATCTATGAACTGGCGCAGTTCACGCCCAAATGACGCCACGTTCTCTCGGATTGGAACTGGAGTATGATTCCGCGTTAGCCGCTGCACCTTTGATACAGTGCGTAGCTTCCTCGACAGGCATACAATCGCTTTGCAGGGAAACTCCAGTGGGATGAACCCTTTCCCGAGGAGCATCATCTAAAGCTTGAGTGAGTTACACTCAAGGAGAGCCCATGAGCCAAGAGCCGCTTTCCGACCAGCTTGCCAAGCCTCGGGAAACCAATGATGTGCGGGCTTTGCCCGTGCTTCCAGTGCGCGATACCGTTCTTTTTCCGCACGCCGTCCTGCCGCTAACGGTAGGCCGGGAGAGTTCCGTCCAACTGATTAATTCGCTTGGCGAAGATAAGACCATTGTTGTTGTGGCGCAGCGCGAAGCTCGCGTCGATAGTCCTCAGGCCAGCGACCTTTATACCGTCGGCACTTCTGCAGTCGTTCATAAAGTCGTAAAAATGCCCAACCAGAGCCTGTTCGTGTTTGCCGAAGGCCTGGAGCGGGTACGTCTGGGCGAGTTCACCCAGCTTGCGCCATTCATGCGCGCGCGGGTGTCGCCAATTCCTGAAGCCATTCCGCCCGACAGTTCCGAAATCGAAGCACTGCAACGCAACGTGCTGACGCTGTTCCAGCAGATCGTCGCCGGTTCGCCGACGCTTTCGGATGAGCTTTCCACGGTGGCCTTGAACATCGACGAACCGGGCCGTCTGGTGGATTTCATCGCGTCCTCTTTGCCGTCGCTTTCGACTCCCGATAAACAGGACACGCTGGAGACGCTCGACATTCGCGTGCGACTTGAAAAGATTAACCAGCATCTCGCGAAAGAATTGGAAGTGCAGCAACTGCGCAACAAGATTCAGAGCGAAGTGCAGGACCGCGTGCAGCAAACCCAGCGCGAGTACTACCTGCGCGAGCAGATGAAGGCGATCCAGAAAGAACTGGGCGAGCAGGATGAAGGCCAGCGTGACGTCGATGACCTGAAAAAGAAAATCGACGAAGCGGGCATGCCCGAGGAAGTAAAGAAAGAAGCGCTTAAAGAGTTGGGACGCTTATCTCGCATGTCTCCGATGGCCGCCGACTACTCGCTGACGCGCAACTACGTCGAGTGGCTGGCCGTCCTGCCTTGGGCGAAAACTTCCGGTCAGGAGATCGAGATTCTCAAGGCCAAAGAAATTCTCGATGCCGATCACTACGACCTCGAAAAGGTGAAGGATCGCATCCTCGATTACCTTTCGGTGCGCCGCCTGAAGCCCAACATGAAGGGCCCGATTCTTTGCTTTGTTGGACCTCCCGGCGTGGGCAAGACTTCGCTGGGGAAATCGATCGCCCGCGCTTTGGGTCGCAAGTTTGTGCGGCTATCGCTGGGCGGAGTGCACGATGAGGCCGAAATTCGCGGCCATCGCCGCACTTACATTGGCGCGCTCCCGGGGCAGATTATCCAGGGCATTCGGCGCGCGGAAACCAAAGATCCGGTCTTCATGCTCGACGAAATCGATAAGGTCGGGCGCGATTTCCGCGGCGATCCGGCATCGGCTTTGCTCGAAGCGCTCGATCCAGAACAGAATTCGAGCTTCCGCGACAACTATCTCGATGTGACCTTCGATCTGTCGAAAGTCCTTTTCATCACGACCGCGAACATGCTCGACCCGATTGCCGAGCCGTTGCGTGATCGAATGGAGATCATCGAACTGCAGGGTTACAGCGAGGAAGAAAAGTTGCACATCGCGCGGCGCTATCTGGTTCCGCGGCAAGTGGAAGAGAACGGCATCACCGCCGAGCAGATCGAATTTCCCGACGACGCGTTGCGTTACACGATTCGCCATTACACGCGCGAAGCGGGTGTGCGCAGCCTGGAGCGCACGATCGGCACCATGTGCCGCAAGCAGGCGCGGCGACTGGCCGAAGGCAAAACCGAAAAGCTGGTGGTTACAGAGGCAGTCATTCAGGAATTTCTGGGCGGAATCAAGATCCGCACAGAAGGAGAAATTGAGGAGCGCACCGAGCGCCCCGGCGTCGCCGTGGGCCTGGCGTGGACGCCCTCCGGCGGCGACGTGCTCTTCGTCGAAGCCAATGCCATGAAGGGCAAAGGTGGATTCACCATGACCGGTCAGATCGGCCAGGTGATGCAGGAGTCCATGCAGGCGGCTCTGACCTGGGTGCGATCCAATGCGGCACAACTTGGCATCGGGGAAGAATTTTTCGCCGACCACGACATTCACATGCACGTGCCGGCGGGAGCGATCCCGAAGGACGGGCCTTCTGCGGGAGTGACGATGGCGACCACACTGGTGTCGTTGCTGACGGCGCACCGCATTCGTCCGCTGACCGCGATGACGGGCGAGATCACGCTCAGCGGCAACGTGCTCCCGGTGGGGGGCATTAAGGAAAAGGTGCTGGCGGCCAAGCGCGCCGGGGTTACGACGATCATCCTGCCCGCGGAAAATAAGATGAACGTGCAGGAAGATCTGACGCCGGAGCAGACTGGCAACCTCGACTTTCATTATGTGAAGACGATTGAAGAGGCGTTGCGCGTTTCGCTGCCCGCCGTCGCGGAATCTCTGGCGGCCAAGGTATTCATGGAGACGGATCCGGAGCTGAAGGCGGCCAAGCCCGAGGCTCCTGTGATTCAGCCGATTCAGGAACCGGTGGCTCGCGACAAAGTGCTGACCTGGCAGTCGTAGGAGCATCGGTTGGCAAGTCATTGTAGAAGGCACGGCTGAAGAGGCTGTGCCTTTTTTACTTGTCTTTTTTACTTCTTCAGGCGGCGAGTCCAATCCACCAGATTTTGCAAGAGCTGCTGCATGAGTTTTTTGCCCGCCTCATCCGTGAAATTTCCCTGAGCATCGAATTTCTCGTGCGCCTTCGCGATCATGACTTCCGGCAGATTCAGCGCGTACATGTTGAGAAAGACAAAGCACTGTCGAAGCTGGTATTGAGCGCGCGCGCCGCCAAGGATTCCACCGGAAGCGCTCATCATAGCCACGGGCTTCTCATTCCACGCATTGTCGCCGTAAGGGCGCGATGCCCAATCGATGGCGTTTTTCAGCACGCCGGGGATGCTGTAGTTGTACTCGGGAGTCACAAATAGAATGGCATCTGCGGCACGGATGCGCTGCTTAAATTCGGCGACGATCGCGGGCGGAGTCTTTTCGTCATCCTGATTAAAAGGCGGAATCCCATGAATATCGAAGGTTTCGATCTTCGCCCCTTGCGGGACCAGTTGTTGCGCGGCGCGCAGCACCATGCGGTTGTAAGAGCCTTGCCGAAGGCTTCCGGCAATTCCGAGAATGGTCAAAGGTGAGTTCATGGTGCCTCGTGATTCGTTTTGCTTTTGAGTTCGATTCTGTGGACAAGATTTTGTTGCAGTTTCTTTACCAGGAGTTCGCGTTAAACTGGCAACTGGTCACTGGCGGCTATTTTCATGCGTGTGCGCGTCCTTTTTTTCGGAGTCTTAAAAGACCTTGCAGGCAAGTCCGGCGATACGCTGGATCTGGCGGCGGGCGCATCGGTGCGCCTCGTGCTCGAACACTATGCCGCTGCATCACCGGGTCTGAAAGAAGCTCTGGCGTCCGCCGCGGTAGCGGTGAATCAAGAATATGCCGGCTCAGGGATCGAGCTAAAAGATAACGACGAAGTAGCGCTGCTGCCCCCAGTGAGTGGCGGCTCACCTAAGGCGATCATCGTCCGGGAAGCCATCGATACACGGGGACTGCTTCGTTGCATGAAATGTGGGGACGATGGTGCGGCTATTGTTTTCGAGGGTGTGGTACGGAATTCGACGCGCGGGCGCCGGACGCTCTATCTTGACTACGAAGCCTATGAAGAGATGGCGCTGTGCCAGATGGATCAGCTGGCCGAGCAAGCGCTTCAACAATTTCAGGTACGCGATGTGGCCCTGGTTCACCGCCTTGGCCGCCTCGAAATTGGCGAGACCAGCGTGCTGATTATCGTGGCTTCGGCGCATCGAGGGCCGGCATTCGACGCCTGCCGCTGGCTGATTGATACGCTGAAGCGCACCGTCCCTATCTGGAAGAAAGAATATTTCGAGGATGGCGCGGTCTGGGCCGATGGCGAGCCTTTCCCGGAGGAAATTCGGCGGGGAAGTTTGTAGCTCGGGCAGCCCGAGGTTGAAGGGTGCATCTAAGTTTGCGGGGCAGAAATGCCTTGCTAAGTTGGCGGTACTACGCGCTGAAAGGGATCCTTCGACTGCGATTGTGCTCCGCATTCGCGAAGCACAATCTCCGCTCAGGATGACAGACCGTATACTCATCTATCGAATGAAAAAATCTGCCATCGGAATTGTGGTGTTCGTGGCCTGCGCGGTTGCTCTGGCGCAGCAGCCTGCCACGCAAACCCAGCCTGAAACTACCCTCAAGGTTGACGTCAAGCTGGTGAACGTCTTCGTTACTGTCACCGACCCTCATGGCTCCCCCGTGGCCGGGCTTAAGAAGGAGAATTTCGATCTGAAGGAAGATGGCCGGGAGCAGACGATTTCGGTGTTCGACAAAGAGTCCGCCCTGCCGCTTTCAATTGCTCTTGCCATCGATACCAGCCTGAGCACGCGCCACGATTTGCCGCTGGAGCAGGCTTCCGCCAAGCGCTTTGCCCATGCCATCCTGCGACCGGTCGATGCGCTCTCGGTTTTTGGATTTAGTGAGACGGTTTTAGAGTCAACTTCGTATACCGCAGATTTGAAACGTATCGATGAAGGCATCGACCACATTCGGATGGGCGCCGCCACGGCCCTGTTTGATGCCGTATATCTGGCCTCGCGCTCGCTCGACCGCCGCCAGGGACGGAAAGTGCTGGTGCTGATTACCGACGGCGGTGACACTATCAGCAAAATCGACTACAAAGAAGCGGCGCGCGCGGCCGAAGAGGCCGAAGCCCTGGTCTACAGCATCATCGTGGTGCCCATTGAGAACAGCGCGGGACGCGAGACCGGCGGCGAACATGCGCTGATCCAACTCTCGGAAGACACCGGAGGCAAGTATTACTATGCGACCTCCACTGCGCAACTGGACGATGCGTTCCGCCAGATCAGCGACGAGCTCCGAACCCAGTACCTGCTCGCTTACTATCCTTCGCAGCGCGTGTCGAACTCGCAGTTTCGCCGCATCCAGGTCTCGGTTTCAGGGCCAGCCGACGCTGCTTCGTACCATGTACGGCATCGGGCGGGCTACTACACTATGAAGTCGGAATACTGATTGCTTTGCCCGGGAGTCAGGCGCTGCCCATTTCGGAGTCGGTTGTGTGATAAAAATAGCGGTACTTCTTCAAGCCGCTGAAGCGGTAGCTTCACCAGACATTTGTTCATGACGATGGGAAGAATTCCAATGAAAAAATCATACTTGCTTGGAATGGTTTCGATTACCCTGGCTCTCCTGCTATGCGCGGCGGCCATGGGGCAGACCACAATTTCCACCGGCAGCATTCAAGGTGTAGTCACCGATCCTACCGGTGCGGTAGTGAGCGGCGCCAAGATCTCGATCAGCGAAAAGTCGACGGGCCGCGTGATTGCGGTGAAGAGCACGTCTGGCGGAGCCTACACCTCGGGTGCATTGATTCCCGGCAATTACACGGTGCGCGTGGAAGCGGCTGGGTTCAAGACGTCGGAAATGCCGGTTCTTGTCCAAGTGGGTGAGACTGCGAGCGGAAACATCAAACTGCAAGTCGGACAAAACACTCAGGTGGTTGAGGTGCAGGGCACTGCGGTCACGGTGAACACGCAACAGGCCACCGTGGAAGGCGTTTTGAACACAGAGCAAATTGAGAACCTGCCCATCAATGGCCGAAACTTTCTCGATTTGGCGCAACTCGAGCCCGGCGTTCAGATTCAGGACGGCGGCAACTTCGATCCCACCAAGACCGGTTTTTCTTCCATTTCCTTTGGCGGGCGGTTCGGCCGCACCGCGCGCATCGAAGTGGACGGAGTCGACATCAGCGACGAGACCGTGGGCACGACTACGCAAAACGTGCCCTCCAGCGCGATTCAGGAATTTCAAATTCAACAGTCGTCGCTCGATCTCTCCACTGAACTCACGTCTTCTGGATCGGTCAATGTGACCACCAAGTCGGGGACGAACACGATCCACGGCGAAGGATATTACGCATTCCGCGATCAAAATTTTGATGCGAATCTGCCGGGAGGCACTGACAATTATTTCCAGCGCAACCAGTTCGGCGGCAACGTTGGCGGCCCGATCATCAAGAACAAACTGTTCGTTTTCGTGGATGGCGAACGGACAAAGCAGGACTTGCTGAACCCCGTCTTATCCGGTGGCCCGTTTTCCGCGCTGGTCGGAAGCTACGACTCGCCGTTTCGCGAGGTCGAAGCGATCGGCCGCCTCGACTGGCAGATCAATAACAACTACAAGTTTTTTTATCGTTTTTCTTACGACCAGAACAGCAGCGTGCAGGCCTATACCGCCAACAGTTTCCAGCCTTTCGCCAATGAGAATCACACGCCCGTCCATGCTCTAGGGCTGGACTTCAACACCGGCGCCTATACCCACAGCATTCGTTTTGGCTACACGAAATTCCGTAACGGAATCGTCGATGCGGTGACGGGATCAAACATCTTTAATCCAGCGCCGGGAATCGAACTCGCGATCGGCAGCGATCCGGATTGTTTAACTCCGGGCGCGGACTATTTCTGTTCGGGGCCGAGTTTTCTGGCGCCGCAACAGACCTACCAGAGCGATCGCCAGATTAAATACGACGGCAGCCGCGCCCTGGGCACCCACATTCTTCGCTACGGCGGCGGCTTCAACCATATTTTCGGAGGAGGCTTCGCCAGCTTTTTGGCGCTTGCCCCGGCAGTCGGTGCGGGAATATCGGACTGCGTTGGCACTTGCCTGACGTTACCTGGTGGCGCAAGCAATCCGCTGAATTATCCCGCCAACAGCGTCTCGCTGGGCAACGGCCAAGGCTATTCCTCTGAAATTCCGGCTTTTGGTCTGCCTGCGGGAGGCTTCGGTCCCGACAACCGGCTTTCGCTTTATTTCGGAGACGCCTGGAAATTCAGGCCGAACCTCACCATCACGCTGGGCTTGCGCTACGTGAGAGATTCGGGGCGCACCGACAGCGATCTGGCATCCATTCCGGCGCTGAACCAGTTCAACAACCAGTTCTATTCGGGCCTGGGTGACCGGGTGCATCAACCCAATCTCAACTTCGCGCCGCAGTTGGGCGTGGCATGGGACCCGAGCGGGAAGGGGAAGACCGTGGTTCGCGGAGGCATCGGCTTGTTCTATGAGAACTCGATTTGGAACAACGTCGAATTTGACCGGCCCGCGCGATTACCGTCGGGACTGTTTCTCGCGGATACCACGGTTTGCTCGAATGGCAGCCCGGTTACGCTGACCTTGCCCACGGGCGCGACGGTGACGCCTACGTTCTGTGGCCAGCCGGTTGGGAGCGTGGGCAGTCAGATTACGGCGCTGCAGGCGCAGTATCAGGCGGCCACTCTGGCGGCCGGACCCGCGAGCAATCCCTCATTCATCGGATCCACATTGACGGATGGACTTGATTCGACCGGCACGGTTCTGCTGGCGCCGAACTACGTGACGCCGCGCTCGTTGCAAATGAACCTCGGAATCCAGCATGAGCTACGTCCCGGCATGGTCTTAACCGTGGACTATCTGCGCAACATCGAAACTCATACGTTGATTTCGATTGATACCAACCACGTGGGCGATGCGCGCTTCTTTAATCTCGGTGCGGCACAGAATGCAATCGCTACGACCATGGCGCTGCAGTTCCCCATGTGCGCGCCAGGTTATTCTTCCACCTCCATCAATTGCGCCATCGCACATGGCGCGACCATGGCTACGTTTGCGTCGCCGCAGTTTGCGGCTGACGGTACTCCGCTGACGGGCGGACTCGATTCTGGGTACTCCTCGCTCGGAGGATTTCCCGCCTCCTCGACCTGCGGAGGCGCGGGCGGAGTCTGTCTTACGCCGGCCACAGGTGCGGCTTTCGCCGGCATTAATGCGAACGTGGGATCGAACCAGATGTTGTTCCCCATCGGATACGCGAAAAATTCGGCGATGCAGGTGTCACTGAAACAGCATCTGGAGCACCCCTTCCGAGGTGTCAGAAACTTTGACCTGCAGGCGTCCTATCAATTGGAGAGTTACATCGCGTCTGCGCAGGACAACGACTTCATCACCATCGGCACGGATTTCAACAATCCCCAACGCTACTTGGGGCCGAACGGGTTGGATCGCAAACACCAGATTTCTTTCGGCGGCACCATGGACCTGCCACAGCACTTCCGCCTGGGAATCATCGGCCACTTCTATAGCCCGCTTCCAGTGACGCCCTTGTTGAACCCGACCGGAAATGCGGGAGGCATCTTCGTAACCGATGTTACCGGCGATGGAACCGGCGACGGCAGCTTCGCCTCGAACGGTTCCCTCGGCGATGTGCTTCCGGGCACCAACATCGGCTCGTTCGGACACGGCGTGAGCCCCGACAACATCAATAATTTCATCAATAACTACAATCACAACTTTGCAAATCAGCCGACTCCGGCGGGGCAGGTCCTGATCAGCAGCGGCTTGTTCACTCTGCAACAACTGCAGACGCCTGGCTTTGGTGGAGTGCAGCAGGTGCTGCCTTCCGCCCCGGTCAATGAGGCTGGTATGGGCTGGTTGCGTACGCTCGACGTCAACTTCGGCTGGATCTACAAGATCAGGGAAAAAGTGGAAATCCAGCCCTCAGTTGCCTTCTTCAATGTGATGAATATCGCGAATTTCGATGGTCCAGGGAACCCGCTCAGCGGGACGTTGAGCGGCACGCTGGGCGCGATCAACGGCACTTCGGGTGAGCAGCCCGCCAGCAACCGCCTGGGACTGGGGTCGGGAGTTTTTGCTCTCGGGTCGCCGCGTGCCCTGGAATTCTCGTTGAAATTTAATTTCTGAAGGGTTCAGGTCTTAGGTCTGGCGTTAAGGCGAATACGGATCCTAGGACCTAAGGAGCCAAGAGCCAAGAGCCAAGACGCCAAGACCTGACCCTAAAGCCCTGCCTTCGCCGTGTACAATATTGCTCATGCCTTTCCGAGCACCGGGAAACCCCAACGCCGCTAAGCACGGCCGGACCCCACCTCCTGAAGAAACCAGTGAAGAAGCAACCTTCCTCAAGGCTTTAGGCGAGAAGCAAAAGCCAGTCAGCATCAAGCTGATGGATGGTCAAACGGTGAGGGGCTGGGTCGAGTATTACGACAAGCACATGGTGCGCCTGACGCGTGAAGGCGCTCCGAATCTTTTTATCTTCAAGCACGAAATCATGTATATCGCCGAAGACGGCGGGAAGAAAAAATAAGTCCAGGTCATGGGTTCAGGTCTGACCTAAAGCCCAAGACCCAAGACCGAAACCCGAAACCCGAAACCCGAAAACAAGTGTCCAAGATTCCCAACAGCTTTCTCCCTGCCATGTCGGCCATCGCTCGCGAAGCGGGCGCTTTGCTGATGCACCATTTCCATCAGCACCTGAAGATCGAATACAAAGGGGATGCCGACCTGGTCACAGCCGCCGATCGCGCGTCGGAAAAATTGATTCGCGAGCGCATTACGCAGAATTGGCCGGATCACGACGTTCTCGGCGAAGAGCAGGGATTAAACGATCAGGGCAGCGAGTACCGTTGGTATGTCGATCCACTGGATGGCACCACGAACTTCGCCCACGGATTTCCTGTTTTCTGCGTGTCGATGGGCCTGGAGCGTCGCTTGCCGGGCGAGCCTGCCCGCTGCATCGCCGCGGTCGTTTACGATCCCACGCGCGACGAGATGTTTTCCGCAGAGCCGGGAAGGGGCGCGCATCTCAACGGCGCTGCGATTCATGTTTCGAAAACGGCTACGCTGAAAGAAAGCCTTCTGGCAACCGGTTTCCCCAGCCACAAGCGGCACAAGAATCCGAATATTTTCTTTTATCACCAGATCACGCTGCACTCTCACGGAGTGCGTCGCGCGGGCTCGGCTGCGCTCGATTTGTGCAACGTTGCGTCGGGACGCTTCGACGGTTTCTGGGAATTCAATCTCAATCCCTGGGACACGGCGGCGGGTGTGCTGATAGTCGAGGAAGCGGGAGGCAAAGTGACACGCTTCGACGGATCGCCGTTTGAGCTGAACAGTCGCGAGACTATGGCTTCGAACGGGCTGATTCACGATGCTCTGCAGCGCGAGTTCGAGGAGATCTTTGCCGGGCGCGGGCTGGAAGCATTACCCGATCCCCGGGTCTACGAGAGATAGTTTTTCTTGCCGCTGCGAGGACGGTCTCTACCACAGGGGGCAGTGGGTTCCACGGGGTAAATCCCAAGGACGCGCTACAATAATTCGGGAATAGCCGCGTCCGTGGGGGCTTTCCCCTCATCCTAAATACTGACAGGTTCAAAGTGATCAACTCTCTACTGGAACGCAAAATCGAAAAACGGCCCGACCATGTCCGGTTGCAGGGGCGCATTCTGTTTCTCACCGAAGATCCCGAACTGATCAAGCGGCAACTGGCGGGCGAAGATCTGCCGTGGGATACGAAGAATCCCGCGAATAATCCCAAGCTGCGCGACGACATTTCGACCGACGAAATCACTCCGGCGCACTATTGTTTTTATTTCGACGAAACCCTGGGCGAGATTCCGTATCTGGGGCTGAAGTGCGGCAGTTTCACGCCGATCGGCCGCGGTGACGTAAAGCGCGGCGGATTTGTGTGCGCGGTGAGCGGAAAGCGGCGCGGCAAGGGGTCAAGCCGCGAGCAGTCGCCCTACGCTGAGATGTGTGCCGGTATCAAGGTCGTGATCGCGGAGAACATCGAGCGCATCTACAAGCAGAATTGCCAGAACCTGGGCGTGCTGACTTCAACCGACTTTTCGCTGATCGACAAAATCCGCGCCGGGCAGGAGATTCCGCTGGCGGAGTTCACGGCTGGAGAAGATGAGATCACGCGGCAGGTGATCGAGTACGGCGGCCTGTTTCCGTTTAACGTTGCGCGGATGCAGAAGAAAGTCTTTTTGCCGCCGATCAAGAACGCGGGCGAGGGCGCCCGCGCCACACGTCCCATGACGCTGGCCGAGAAAATCTTTGCGCGGCACATGATCAACGAGAAAGGCGAGGTTGGGGTCGCTGCCGTAAAGCCTGGCGATACCGGCTTTGCCCAGGCCGACCTGCGTTTCAGCCATGAATACGTCACGCCCATGGCCGCCATCTTTTTTGAGCGCTATGTGGGCAAAGATGCCAAGGTCAACGATGCCTCGAGCATTCTTCTTTTCCGCGATCACCTCACGTTTCTCGATGAAGTCATCTCCGAAGAAAAAAAGAAACTTGGGCTGCTCGATCTGGCGACGCAACTCAAACTTAAGCAGGGAGACTTCGCCGCCAAGCAAGGCATCAAGTTGCATGGCGAGTTGAAGGACCGCAAGGGGTCGGAGGGAATCTGCCACTCGATCGTTCTCGAAAGCTACGCGCTGCCGGGGCAGTTGAATATTGGCTCGGACTCGCACACGCCGCACGTAGGCGCGATTGGCTGCGTGGCTTTCGGAATCGGCACCACCGACGTGTTCAATGGCTGGATCACGAAGGACGTTCGCGTGAAAGTGCCCGAGTCGGTGCGGATCGTAATTCGCGGCAAACGGCATGAGAATGTCACGGCGAAGGATTTCATCCTCAAGATTCTCAGCCTTGACTACGTGCGCAGCGGCAAGGCTCTCGCCAAAGTGATGGAGTACGCGGGCGATGCCATCGAAGCTCTCAGCGTGGATGAGCGCGCCACCATGACCAACATGGCGGCAGAGATCGGCGGGTTCACCGGCATCGTTGCGCCGGATAAGAAAGCGGTCGAATTCCTCATGGAGCGGCGCGGCATGGATCGCAAGAAGGCCGAGGCCATGATCGAGGGTCTCTACAGCGATCCCGATGCGCAGTACGCGCACGTGATCGAACTCGATGCGGCCCAGATCACACCTATGGTGGCGACTCCGGGCGATCCGGGCAACGGAAAATATGTGCGTGAACTGAATACGCCGGTGCCGGTTGAGATTGCTTATGGCGGCACCTGCACTGCGGGCAAGAACGAAGACATGGATATGTACGCCGCTGTTCTTTCCGATGCCCTGAAACGGGGCAAGCGCGTCGCCGACTCGACGAAGTTCTACATCCAGTTTGGATCGCAGGAAACGCGCGAGTACTGCCTGCGCAAGGGCTATCTGGATGTATTCAAGAAGGCTGGGGCGATTGTGATCGAGCCGAGTTGTGGGGCGTGTATTAATGCCGGGCCTGGGGTTTCAACGCGTCCCGATCAGGTGGTGATCAGCGCGCAGAATCGAAATTTCCCCGGCCGCAGCGGTCCCGGACAGATGTATCTGGCATCGCCCCTGACGGTCGCGGCCAGTGCCGTGGCGGGCTACATCGTGGAGTATGAGCCGAGCGAGAAGAAAGAGTTGGTGGGAGCGTAAGCGGTTCCGACCCCTGATTTTGGCATAGACAGTTCTAATATCCATGTATTCCTTCACATGGAGCGTCGTCAATGAAGAAATCAGGCAAGACGGAGAGCAAACGGACACAACTCTCGTGCGAGTGCGACTGTGCGAACTGTGAAATTGGGGCGCACGAGCGCTGCAGTTCAGCTAAATGCCATATGCCGAAGTGGAAAGACATCAGAGGAAAGCCGCCCAAGCGCGACCGCTAGCGCAGGTTTTTCTGGGCGAACTGCCGGAACTGGAACTCGAACTCCTCAGGCGAGTAGATTCCCTTCTGCACCAGCAGGGTATTCATGGAATACACAGTCGCACGAAAACGCTCGTCGCGAGACAGTTTCTCCATCGCCTCTTCGAAACTGATTAGTTCTTTGCCTTGAGTTGTCCCACGCTCGGACCGACCGACCGACGGAGTCGCCATAGAATCCCCCTGAGATGGTCATTCTACGCCGTCGCGCCCACACCACCAAGGGCGCCCAACGGCGATTCTCTGGCAACAGCATCGGTACCTGCTAACCTGCAATGGTTGGAACCGTCTGACCGCTCAGGAGGACCTCATGAACCGTTCCCGCCTGCTTCTAGTTACATTTTTCGCCATCACATTTGCACTCGGAGGCGCAGCATATCAACCTGCCAGCACTCCGGCTTCACCTCTCGGAACCGTAACGCCTGCAGCGCCCATGCTCGAACCGCGTTCCGGGCACAGCGCGACGTTGTTGCCGGATGGCAAAGTCCTGATTGTTGGGGGCATGCGCCGCAATCAGGATTTCTACAAATCCGCCGAGCTCTATGATCCGGCGACCGGCAAGTTTCAGCCGACGGGAGCAATGAGCATTGGCCGCGTCGGACAGATTGCCGTGCTGCTGCGGTCGGGCAAGGTGTTGATCGCGGGCGGATGGATTGGCATGGGGGGCACGGATTCGGCGGAGTTATACGACCCGGCCACTGGAAAATTTTCAGCGATCGCCAGGATGACCGTCCCGCGCGGAAGACCAAGTGCGACGATGCTGCCCGACGGCGATGTGCTGATCGCTGGCGGCGAGGAGAGGGACAACGAATCGCTGGCTTCTACCGAGATCTTCCACGCCAAGACGCTTTCGTTCCAAGCCACCGGTTCCATGCATCACGCGCGTGTGTCTCACACCGCGACGCTGCTGAACGACGGACGCGTCCTCATTGCTGGCGGATATGCGGGCGGCGTCACCTCGAGTGTGGAACTGTACGACCCGAGAGCGGGTACTTTCACCGAGACTGGCAGCCTGAACACCGCGCGTTGTAAACATACGGCCGGACTGCTGCCGGACGGAAGGGTTCTGATTGCGGGCGGCTCCGATTCGCGCGGCTGGAATGGGAACCTGAACAGCGCCGAAACCTACGATCCGCACGCAGGGAAGTTCGCGGCGACGTCGCCATTAAATGATGGCCGTTTCAAGTTGCCCGACGAAGCGGTGCGGTTGGCGTCGGGAAAGTTGCTGATTGCGGGTGGCAGCGGGGAAGTGGAAGTTTTCGACCCGGTGAGCGGGAAGTTTCTGGTGGCTGCTGGACAGATGAACGACAAATGGCATTATTTGAGCGAGACGAAGCTTCGTGACGGTAGCGTTTTGCTTGCCGGCGGTTACGCAAACAGCGATCAGGCAACGGCACAGTCCTGGATTTACCGGCCCTGAGGTGGACGCATCCTGCGGAACCCGGGAGCCGCCCGCTCCGGAAGCTCCCGCCGCAAACGGTTGAATTCAGGCGGGGTGGCTGAAATCAGCCACTCCGCCGCCTGCAACTTTTTGGCGGGTGCTGAGTTCAAATATGTAGGCAGCCGGGATTCAGCAAGAAAATCCGGCGGCCGGCAGATCCGGCGATTCCAGGTTGGCGGCGGGTCTGAACAAGGGGGACCTTATGCGTTACCTGAGATATTTGCTGTTGGCGGGAATTCTGATGGTGCCGTTAGCCTACTCGCAGGCGCAGGTGGGAATCGGCGTGGGAATTGGTGGTCAGCCGGTTTGCACCTATGGCTATTACAACTACTATCCCTATGCTTGTGCACCCTACGGTTACTACGGACCGGATTGGTTTGACAACGGCGTCTTTATCGGCGCCGGTCCGTGGTATGGCTGGGGTTGGGGAGGTGGTTGGGGCTGGGGTGGTTGGGGACGCGGCTGGGGCTACGGTGGTCGCGGCTTCTACGGCGGTCATGGATATGGTGGCCGTGGATACTATGGCGGGCACGGATATTACGGCGGACGCGGCTATGCCGGTCGGGGCTACGCGGGCCATGGCTATGCCGGACACGGCTATGCTGGTCGCGGATACTCCGGCGGCGGATTTCACGGAGGCGGTAGCTACCGTGGCGGCGGCGGATTCCACGGAGGTGGTGGATTCCATGGTGGCGGCGGTGGACACGGCGGTGGTGGTGGACATGGGGGTGGCGGACACCGGTAAGTGCGCCCGCGCCTTGATGTGATAAGAACCGAGTCGCAACAGAAAACGGCTGGCAGCCAGACTGCCAGCCGTTTTTTCCTGGCGGGGATTTGCTCTAGCGCGGAACGCGGAACCCTACATTGCTGTCGAACGTGCCGCTGGAGGTGGTTACCTGCACCGTTCCCGTGGTTGCGCCGGTTGGAACTGAATCCGATATTCTCTTTACCGGCGGGTCGCGTTTCTTGCTAGAATGTGCGTTTCGCGGGACTGCCCCGGAAGTAGTAAAATAACCGCATCGATTGTCAGGAGAAAAAACACCCTTATGGCCTATGTGATTGCCGAGCCTTGTATCAACACCAAAGACACCGCCTGCGTGGATGCGTGTCCGGTGGATTGCATTCATCCCAAGAAGGATGATCCCAAGTATGCGACCGAGCCGTTGCTCTATATCGATCCGGTCGAGTGCATTGACTGCGGCGCTTGCGTGCCGGTGTGCCCGGTGTCGGCGATCTTCGCCCTCGACGATCTGCCGGAGAAGTGGAACGAATTCACCGCGAAAAACGCGGCATATTTCGGTCGCTGAAAACATTGCCGGCCCGTCGGCCGCTCGATTCAGGGCGTGCGCCCCAGCGTGGGACGTGCGCCCTTTGCCATTCTGAATTGTTTTCCACCTCCACTCAGTGGCACTAGGGAATCCGCTGTATTGTCCTTCCGGCCCGTGCCCGTTAAAGTCGACCCAAGCTAGATAGAGAGTGACATTCATGGGTTCGAGGGTGGTCATGGGTTAGTGTCGTGGAAAGAGCACGACGTTCGGACCCTCACGACCACTCTCCTTTTTTTGCCGCTCTAGCCGCGCCGGCTTTCCGGATTCGCCTCCTCTCAGATTCTTATATCGCTCCCTGTCCGTTACAATCGTGCATCCCTGCACCTGTTGGGCTCCCATGGCATTGAAGGAGTCAGAAGCGATTGTGTTGCGCACCTATCCGCTGCGCGAGGCCGATTTGCTGGTCACGCTATTCACACGCGCGGAAGGCAAGGTGCGCGGCGTAGCGCGGTCAGCGAAGAAATCGAAACGGCGCTTTGGCGGCGCGCTGGAGCCGATGACCTATGTGCGCGCGTTTTATGACGTTCGCGAGCGCAATGAACTCGCTCGCCTGGATGCCTGCGAAGTGCTGGAGTCTCCGATGTCCAGCGAAGTCAGCTATGCGCGGGCGGTGGCCCTGGCGCACGTGGCGGAACTGCTCGACGAACTGCTGCCTGATCGCGAGGCCAACGACGCTATTTTCCGGCTGACGCTTTCGGTGCTGCACGTTTTGACTGGCGCCGAGGTCTGGATGCCGGTTACCTACTTCGATCTGTGGATCACGCGGCTGGTGGGATTTCTGCCGGAACTGACCGAGTGCATCGTCTGCGGCCGCAGCCTGAATGGTAGCCGGGCTTATTTTCATGCGCTGGCCGATGGCCTGATGTGTCCCGAAGATAAGCGCCTGGCGTCCTCGGAGCTCTCCAAAGATTCGCGGGAACTGGCGGCGTTGATGTTCCGCGCCCCCGTGCAGGGTTTTGTTGACATGCCGTGGCCGAAGGCTCTGGGCGCCGATCTGCGGAAGTTCTTGATTCAGATCTTGCAGCGGCATATTGAGAAGAAGCTGGTGACGGCGGGGATGCTGGAAAAGGGCGAGTTCTAGATCGGCGATATAACGTACGTTGCAGAGCCGAATCTTGGCTGCCGGAGAGGAAGACATGGAGCCCGATCAAAACCAAGATCGTCAACAGGCACACACACTGCTCGATATGTTGCCGGTAGAGAAATTGGCTGCTGTGCGGAGCTTGCTGCAGGTGATGGTGGAACCGCTTTCGCGTTCGCTGGCTACTACCGTATATTCTTTGATCTCAAAGTCGAAAATGCGATCGAGATCACCGGCGTGCGCCATCGGCGCGAGGCTTATCGCTGAAGTTCCCACTAGCTGACGGTTCCCTTCAGCTTCCGTTACAATCAAGAATTAATCTCCGGGTTCCCGTACAAGCCTGTGACCTCGAAGCCCAATTCGCTCACGTTCCAGGAACTCATCCTGCGCCTGCAGGCGTTTTGGGCAGAGCGCGGATGCGTTCTCCAGCAGCCTTACGACGTCGAAGTCGGTGCTGGGACGATGGCTCCCGAGACATTTCTGCGCGTGCTGGGGCCGAAGCCTTACAAGGTGGCGTATGTGCAGCCTTCGCGGCGTCCCGCCGACGGTCGCTATGGCGAGAATCCCAACCGGCTATTCAAGCACATGCAACTGCAGGTGATTCTGAAGCCGCCGCCGGAAAACGTGCAGGAGTTGTATTTGGAGTCGCTGGGCGCGATTGGCATCGATCTGCGCCAGCACGACATCAAATTTGAAGAGGACAACTGGGAGGCTCCGACGCTGAGTGCCTGGGGCGTGGGCTGGCAGGTGATGCTCGATGGACTGGAAATCACGCAGTTCACTTACTTCCAGCAGTGCGGCGGCGTGGATTTGTTTCCCATTTCCGCCGAGTTGACGTACGGCCTGGAGCGCATCGGCGCGTTCTTGCAGGATGTGGACTCCATTTACGACATCGTTTGGGCACGCGATCCGGAAACCGGGCGCGAAGTGAAATATGGAGATGTGCGGCTCGCCGACGAGCAGCAGTTTTCCGTGTATAACTTCGAGGCCGCCGACGTGGAGAAAACCTGGAAACACTTCGATCTCTGTGAGGCGGAGTGCCAGGGCCTGATCTCGCAGTATGCGGCGCTGGCAAAAGACAAAGCGGAGGGCGATGGCGTGGCGCGGCAGAAGTCACGCTTCCCACTGCTTGGCGCTTACGACCTTTGCCTGAAGTGCTCGCATCTGTTCAACATTCTCGATGCTCGCGGCGCAATTTCAGTCACCGAGCGTGTCGGAGTGATTGCGCGCGTACGGGCGCTGGCTGTGGGCATTGCGAAGGCCTGGGTCGATCAGCAGAAGAGTGAGGCCGCGGCGGAAAAGTCAGACGAGCCCGAGCCTGCTCACGAAAAAAAAACGAAGAAAGATAAGTTATCGCCCGTTGGCTCATGAGATGCGTAATGTGATCCGGGTCACATTGGTTTCCGCCTGCCTTTGAGACACTGATGGTTTAAGGTCATGCCAGATTTTCTACTCGAAATCGGATGCGAAGAGATTCCGGCGCGGATGATTGAGGCCGCCTCGCAGGACTTGCGCGAGCGCGTCGGCGCATTGTTGAGCCGCGAACGTCTGACTGCGGCTGAGATAACTTCTTTCGATACCCCGCGGCGCCTGGCCGTGATGGCTTCCGGCATTCCTGCCGGACAACCGGATGTGACTGAACAGATCACAGGGCCTTCCGCAGGCATCGCCTATAAAGATGGTCAGCCTACTCCCGCCGCGCATGCCTTCGCCAAGAAAGCCGGCATAGATGTCGCCCACCTGGAGAGGATCACAACCCCGAAGGGCGAATACCTCGCCGCGAAAGTTACCAAGAGGGGCCGAAGCGCCAGCGAGATACTGGCCGAGAATTTGCCCAAAGAGCTTTCGACGATCTACTGGCCCAAGAACATGTACTGGCGCAAAACGAATGAGCGATTCGTGCGTCCGGTGCGCTGGCTGGTTGCGCTGCTCGATGCAGAAACGATCCCGCTTGAGTTTGATGGCGTCTGGGCAGGAAATATCTCGCGCGGCCACAGAATCCTCTCCCAGAGCGGAGTAACGATTTCGCGCGCCGGTTCTGCTTACGTAGATTCTCTGCGCGCAGTCAAGGTTTTAGGGCGCGTCGAGCGTGAGCATCAGATTCGCAAAGCCCTGGACGCGGCCACGCGCACGATCCCCGGCGCCCGCTGGCGGGAAGACAAGTCGCTCCTCGATACCGTTGTAAATCTGACGGAATTTCCGTCCGCTGTTCCCGGCGGTTTTGATCCACAGTTCCTCGCCTTGCCGGAAGAAGTTCTGGTCACGGTGATGCGCGATCATCAGAAGTACTTTGCTCTCGAAGATGCCGGCGGAAAGCTGCTGCCTCATTTTCTCGCGGTCCTGAATACCGATAGCGATCCCCAGGGACTGATCCGCCACGGCAACGAGCGCGTGCTGCGCGCCCGGTTCAACGATGCGCGCTTTTTCTGGCAGACCGATCAGAAGCGGTCTTTGCTTGAGCGCTTGGAACTTTTGCGCCATGTCACTTTCCAGAAAGATCTTGGCAGCTACTACGACAAGACGCGGCGGGTGCAGCGGTTGTGCAGTTGGCTGAGCGAAATCATCAAGCAGAGCGGGATGGCGGTGCGCCCCGGAGTCATCCACAAAGCGGCGGCCCTGGCGAAAACCGACCTGACCACAGAGTTGGTCAAAGAATTCACCGAACTGCAGGGGATTGTCGGCGGCCTTTATGCGCGCGTGCAGGAACTCGATGCCAGCTTGCCCGAGGCCACGCGCCTCGCGATCGCGGATGCGATCTACGGCCACTACAAACCCGAATCCACGGAAGACGATGTGCCGCGGTCGATCGAAGGCGCGGTGCTTTCTGTAGGCGACAAGGCCGACACCATCGCAGGCATGTTTGCTTTAGGTCTGGTGCCGAGTGGGTCGAAAGATCCGTTTGCCTTGCGGCGGCAGGCAAATGCGATCGTGAAAGTGATCGACAAATACAAACTGCCGCTGCGGCTCAGCGACCTGATGCGTGATGCGCGTGCGGGCTATCAGGGCTCGGAGGCCGAGAAAAAATTCGTCGACCCTGCGAAGTTTGCCGAGTCAGTGAGAGCGTTTTTCCGCGAGCGCCTCGAGTTCTATTTGAAGGATGTCCTCGGGTACGACTATGACGTGGTGAGAGCGGTGCTGGCGGCGGATGCCGACGATGTTGTGGACGTGCTGGCGCGGGCCGAAGCAGTGAAACGGGTCATGCATATGCCCGAGTTCCTCGCGATCGGCGCGGCTTGCAAGCGCATGCGGAACATTCTGAAGCAGGCTGAGGAAAAGGGAATCCATCCGGCGCCGCGATTTGAAGATCTTCCCGATTCGGCAACGGAAGAAAAGAATTTAGCAGCCTTTGTTGAGACGCATGGCCGGAGAATGGAAGAGAATCGAAAGAAGCGGGAATTTGGCGACGCTCTCATGCTGCTGGCGACGGTGCGGGAACGCGTCAACGCATTTTTCGACAAAGTGATGGTCATGGTCGCAGATGAAAAAGTACGGGCGAACCGCCTCGCGCTGCTGCAGACACTTTTGAAAGAATTCTCGACGATCGCAGATTTTTCAGAAATCGTGACGGAAGGGAAAGCGTAAGCACTTCCGCTGTCCCCCTCCGCCATGCCGGCGCAATGCCGGTCTAGCAAAATCCAGAAACGAGGGACTCATATGGCAACCATTACTCTCCCCGAAGCGGGCCTGCAGGAAAACAAAAAGACTGCAACCAAGTACGTTTACTTTTTCGGTGGCGGCAAAGCCGACGGACACGGAAAGATGAAAGACGACTTGGGTGGCAAGGGCGCCGGCCTGGCCGAGATGACGAATGCCGGACTGCCTGTGCCTCCCGGTTTCACCATCCAGACCGAGGCGTGCCGCGAGTACATGCGCAAGGGCGGAGTGTCCAAAGAAGTCGACCTGCAGATGGAAGAGGCGCTGGCCAAGCTCGAAGCGTTACAGGGTCAGAAGTTGGGCACGGGCGAGAACCCGTTGCTGGTGAGCGTGCGCTCGGGCGCGAAGTTTTCCATGCCGGGAATGATGGATACGATCCTCAATCTTGGCCTCAACGACAAGAGTGTAGAGGCTCTGGCCAAGCGCAGCAACAACCCGCGTTTTGCCGCTGATTCCTATCGCCGCCTCATTCAGATGTTTGGCAACGTTGTGCTGGAGATTCCCAAGTCCGCATTTGACGAAGTCTTCGACGCGAAGAAGAAGCAGAAAAAGGCCAAGCTCGATACGGAACTTGACGTCACGGCTCTGAAAGAAGTGATTGAGGAGTACAAGAAAGTCGTCAAGAAACATGCCAAGCGCGACTTCCCGCAGGATCCTCACGAACAGCTGGTCATGGCTCGGGACGCCGTGTTCCGCTCCTGGCAGAACGACCGCGCCAAGCATTATCGCCGCATCAATAACATTGACGACATGCTCGGCACCGCGGTCAACGTGCAGGCCATGGTTTATGGAAACCTCGGCGACACCAGCGGCACCGGTGTGGGCTTCACGCGCAATCCCGCGACCGGCACAAAAGAGTTTTACGGCGAATTTCTGATGAACGCGCAGGGTGAAGACGTGGTTTCCGGTGTGCGCACCCCGGTGCCGATTCTCGAACTGCACAAGGTCATGCCGCATGTCTACGACCAGCTCCGCGATATCACTACGCGCCTGGAAAATCACTACAAAGATATGCAGGATTTCGAATTCACCATCCAGGACGGCAAGCTTTACATGCTGCAGACGCGCAACGGCAAGCGCACCGGCCTGGCTGCGGTTCGGGTTGCCATTCAGATGGTGGAGGAAGGCCTGATCACGAAAGAAGAAGCCATCTTCCGCGTCGAGCCGAACCAGTTGTATGACTTTCTGGTTCCGCGTCTGGACGAGAAGAGCACAAAGGTCGAAGTGCTGGCCACAGGATTGCCTGCGTCTCCCGGAGCGGCAGTCGGCCAAATCGTTTTTACCGCCGATGCCGCTGTAGAAATGGCCGGACACGGAAAAACTGTGCCCGTGATTCTGGTGCGCGCCGAAACGACTCCTGAAGATATTCACGGCATGGAAGTCGCCAAGGGAATTCTGACTTCGCGTGGCGGAATGACCAGCCATGCGGCCGTAGTCACGCGCGGCATGGGCAAGTGCTGCGTGGCGGGCGCCGGCGATATCGACGTCAACGAAAAGGCCAAAGAAATGCGAGTCAAAGGCCTGGTTTTCAAAGAGGGCGATTGGATCTCGCTCGATGGCACCACCGGCCGCGTCATTAAAGGCAAGCTGAATACGCTTGACCCTTCGCCGGACGATCCCGAACTGCAGAAGTTTATGAAATGGGCCGATCCTTTCCGCACCATGAGAGTCCGGGCCAATGCCGACATTCCCCGCGACGCCGTCCAGGCGCGCGCGTTTGGAGCTGAAGGCATCGGACTCTGCCGTACCGAACACATGTTCTTCGGAGAGGAAAAAATCCCGCACATGCGTGCCATGATTCTGGCCAACAACGAAAAAGACCGCCGCACCGCGCTCAAAAAGCTTCTGCCCATGCAGCGCAACGATTTTGCGGGAGTCTTCAAGGCGATGGATGGCCTTCCGGTCACGATCCGCACCCTCGATCCGCCGCTGCATGAGTTCTTGCCACGCCGCGAGGATCTGATGGTCGATATCGCAACGCTCTCCCTCCAGGGGACCAAAGAGAAGAAGGCATTGGTCGCGAAATACAAGGACTACGGCGCCAAGGCGGCGGGCGATCTGAAAAAGTTGTTGCCTACGCTGCTAAGCCGCGTCGAACAGTTGCACGAATTCAATCCCATGCTCGGGCACCGCGGTTGCCGCCTGGGTATCACTTATCCCGAAATCACAGAAATGCAGGCACGCGCGATCTTCGAAGCTGCCGTCGCGGTCTCGAAGCAGGGCGTCAAAGTGTTTCCCGAAGTGATGATCCCGCTGGTCGCCACTCTGAAAGAAATGGAGAATCAGGCAGCCATCGTGCGCCGTGTCGCCGAAGAGGTGTTCAAGGAGAAGGGAACTCGCATCGACTACCTGGTCGGAACCATGATCGAATTGCCGCGCGCCGCTCTGGTGGCCAACGAGATCGCGAAAGTGGCGGAGTTCTTTTCGTTCGGCACGAACGACCTGACTCAGACCACCTTCGGATTTTCGCGCGACGATGTGAACAAGGTGCTGCCGACTTACCTCGAACTGGGCATTTTGAAACAAGATCCGTTCGCTGCACTCGATCGCGACGGCGTGGGCCAGTTGGTAAGAATGGGTACGGAGCGCGGCCGCAAGACCAATCCCAAGCTGAAGGTTGGAATCTGTGGCGAACACGGCGGCGAGCCTTCCTCGGTGGAATTCTGCCATCAGGTGGGAATGAACTACGTCTCCTGCTCGCCGTTTCGCGTGCTGACGGCGCGCCTGGCGGCGGCCCAGGCCGCAGCCGCCGAGACCCTGAAAGTCGAGGGCGGCAGGACCAAATGAAAACCGCAGAGGACGCTGAGGACGCGGAGACTTAATAAGGGGTTGTTGTGGACATCAATGTAATCTCCGGCTCCGTTGTCAATGCGGCGATGAAGGTTCATACAGCACTGGGGCCGGGATTGCTGGAGAGTGTCTACGAGAAGTGCCTGAAGCACGAATTGACGAAGATTGGACTCAGAGTAGAGACGCAGGTCTGGCTGCCGGTAATGTACGACGGCATTGAGATCGAAGGCGGTTACAGAATTGCATCTGCTCGTTGAGGGTCAAGTCGTGGTTGAGTTGAAAGTGGTTGAGCAAATACTGGACATACACAAGGCCCAGTTGTTGTCCTACCTGAAGCTCTCAGACAAGCGAGTAGGCCTCCTCATCAACTTCAACGTAATGCACTTAAGAGACGGCATCCGAAGGCTCGTAGATAATCTCCCCTCCTCCGCGTCCTTGGCGTCCTCTGCGGTTGTGGCTTGATCTAAATTACTGCACGCCCTGCAGGCGTGCGATCAGTTTCTGGGCCAGGCTCTCCTCCGATTCCGACCACAGCAATCGCGAACTCGCGCCGCTGTTCTTTTCCACGTTCTTTGAGAATTCCACCAGCTTCGCAACGTTATCGCGAATCTTGGCACGAGTTTGGTCGCTGAGGTCTGTCTCGGGCTGAAGAAAGTACGAATCGAGGCCCAAGTCTATTTCGATGTGTCCCGTCTCCTGGTAAGCTCCTTCGTCAAATTCTTCTCCCTGCACGATGAATTTCACAGTGGCCGGTTCCAGCAGCCACTTCTCGCTGGTCAGATCTGGCGTCCACAAATCCCAATGCGCCTCGAAGACATAGGCATAGTCTTCGTGCACCAGTTCGGCGGCGATGAGCGCGGCCTGTCCGGCGTCGATCCCGCCCGGAAAGCGGCGCTCGAGCACGGTGGCTTCGTCCCATGAAATGGGATGCAGGGCAAAGTAAGTGATCCCCGGACGCTGCGTCGAGAAAGGGAACTGCTGCAGCACGGAGAAGGCGTGCGGCAACATCTCCGGCCCGGAGAAATCGGAGAACCAAAGACTGAGATAGACTGGATCGGACACGATCGCCTCAAATGTAAGCAGGCCGCGCCTCAGCGCAGGCTGCCATAATTCTAAATTGTCCTGCGATCGCGCGAAAAGGGCAGCTAAACTCGGTCCGCGTTTTGACAGGGTGGCGAGGGCTTGTTACGATCAAATGTGCCGCAAGCACCCCACCAAACAATAGTCCCCGTCGTCTAGCCTGGCCTAGGACATCGCCCTTTCACGGCGGTAACACGGGTTCAAATCCCGTCGGGGACGCCAAATTTTTCGACAATCAAATTGCTTCTTCGGACACGAATAAGGCGTGACTAGGCACGGGCCTGGTCGATCATCTCTTTCCAAATGCCTTTGGATTTCAAAATGAGTTCAATCGCCTCGCGGACTGCGCCGCGGCCGGCGAGGGCCTTCGTGGTGTAGTGCGCGGCCTTTTTTACCTCGGGGACGGCATCGCCGACGGCAACTGCCAGACCGACGCGGCGCATGAGCGGAATGTCCGGTAAATCGTCGCCGACATAAGCAACCGCCGCATCCGGGACGCCTGCTTTCCGCACGATCTCTTCATACGCCGGCATTTTCAGCGGTTGTTTCATATAGATAAATTCCATCTTCATCTCTTTCGCGCGGCGAAGCAGCGCTGCGCTTTCGCGGCCTGTGATGCAGCCAGTACGCAGGCCGGCGGTCTGCGCCAGCGTCAGGCCCTGGCCGTCATGGGCATCGAACGTCTTGATCTCCAGAGCGCTGCCGTCGGTTTGCGAAAGCAAAGTGACACTGCCGTCCGTCATGGTGCCGTCTACGTCCATGAGCAGGACTTGGATTTGTGCGGCGCGTTTCTTGAGGGCAGGAGAGATTTTAAGAAGAGCTGACAATGAAGCCTCCGAAGGATAAACTTTCACGACACAGCGCAGCGCCACCGGCGATCCCGGCCGCGGCTCCGTAGTGAGCTGCGACAAGCGGGATTTCCCCGCATTTCGAATTGATGCACCAGTTGGGGAGTTGCTCTTTGATTGACGGAAGAAACGGCCGCAGCAGGGAAGCCGCGCCGCCACCGATGATCATCACATCCGGCTCCAGCAAATCGACGATCGTTCCGAGCCAGACGGTGAGAAACATCGCGGTTTCCTGCAAGACTTCTTTCGCCAGCAGGTCGCCGCCTGCGTACGCCCGGCCCACCATTTCGCCGGTGATGCGATCGAGATGGCCTTCGGCAAACTCCAAAATCGTGGAAGTGCGGCCTGCCGCAATTTGCTCCGCGGCTCGCCGGGCAATTGCGGGTCCGGAGGCGAGCACTTCAATGCAGCCCCGCTTGCCGCATCCGCAAAGCGGCCCGCGATAGTCGATGGTGATGTGGCCGCCTTCCGCCGCCGCTCCCGTGCGCCCGTGATAGATGCGGCCATCGAAGATAATTCCGGTACCGATTCCGGTACCGACGGTGGCGTAAAAGACATTTCGATAGCCGGAGCCCGCGCCCCACAAGGCTTCCGCCAGAGCTGCGGCGTTTCCGTCATTATCGACTCGCACCGGCAAAGAATAGGCTTTTGAAACTTCAGCGGCCAATGGAAAGTTGCGCCAGCCGGGAAGGTTCGGCGGATTAATCACGACGCCTGTTCGTGGATCGAGTGGCCCCGGTGCACAGATTCCAATGCCAGAAATCGAAACGCGCGATTCAGGATTGCGATTGGCCGCTACGCGGACCGAGTCGATCGCATCTTGCACAGCCCCCAGCCCTGCCGCCGCATCCGCCGCAACCATCGGCGTGCGGGTCTGGTGGGTGATCTTGCCGGCGGAGTCTACCAGTCCCGCGGCCACCTTCGTGCCGCCGATATCAACGCCGATAAAAAATGTGTCCGAAGCTGGCATCATGAGTTCGCCGCCAAGGGCAACGATCCAACAGTAAGAATATACAAGTACGGCCTTCTTGTATGATTCAGCCATCATGCCGTGCCGCTTTCCAGCCGCGAAAGATCAGAAATTGATTCAGATCGTGGACTCCGCCCTGGCTGAAACAGCGCGCCGGAGCGGCGATTGGCTGGTTTGCCGGCCGGGCTGTACGCAGTGCTGCATTGGCGTATTTCCCATCAATCAACTCGATGCCTGGCGACTGCAGCTTGGGCTCGCCGACCTGGCGAAGCGTGCGCCATTGCGTGCGGAGCAGGTGCGGGATCGCGCACGCGATGCAGTGGCTCGCCTGTCACGGGATTTTCCGGGCGATCCGGAGAGCGGGGTATTGGAAGAAGGAAATGCTGCGGCAGAATGCTTTGCCGATTTTGCTAACGACGAGCCTTGTCCCGCGCTCGATCCGGAAACAGGGAATTGCGAGCTTTACGAATCGCGTCCCATGACGTGCCGCGTCTTTGGGCCGCCGGCGCGCTCTGAAGATGGCCTGGGCGTTTGTGAGCTGTGTTATCACGGAGCGTCAGACAAAGACGTAGCAGCCTGCGAGATGAAGCCCGACCCGGACGATCTCGAATCAGCGCTGCTGAAGCAAGTCGAAAAAGCCACTGGAACTCGCGGCAACACGATTATTGCTTTTTGCCTGGCGTCCAGCGGTCCATGATGTTAGGGGGCGGGGTACGCATGGATGCGTGCCGCGAACCCACTCAGGTTTTCTTTTTCTCCAGCTCCGCCCAGCGAGCATAGAGCTCGTCTACCTTGGCCTGCGCTTCTTCCATTTCGGCGTGGGCGGTCACGAGGCGCGGACCATCGCTGACAATTGCTGGATCTTCAAGCTGCTGGCGTTTAGCCTGCAGCGCCTCTTCCGCGTCGGCGACGCGTTGTTCGATCGAGTCGTACTCACGCGCTTCGAGATAAGAGAGCTTTTTCTTCGCAGATGAGGGCCGGTCACTTTCCACGACCGCAGAGCTTCGCGCCGGCGACCGTGCATCATTCTTAGCAGCCTGCTTACGCTCCTCCAGCCATGCCTCCCACTGCGAGTAGTCGGCGAAGAGTCCCGCACCGCCCTGCCCATCCAGGCCAAGAACTACGGTCAACACGCGATCGAGCATGTAGCGGTCGTGCGTGACCAGGACGAGCGAGCCGCGAAACTCCAGCAGGCTTTCTTCGAGAATGTCGAGCGTCGGGATGTCCAAATCGTTTGTCGGCTCGTCGAGAAGAAGTACGTCGGCGGGCTGCAGCATGAGTTGCGCAATCAGGACGCGCGCGCGTTCGCCGCCGGAAAGCCGCCCTACGGGCTGATTCAGCTGTTCGCCGGTGAATAAAAACTTTGCCGCCCAAGACGCCACGTGGACCATGCGATCTTGATAAACCACCGAATCGCCCTCGGGAGCCAGCGCGCGGCGCAGCGTTACATCGGGATCGAGCTCGCGGCTTTGGTCAAAGTAGACAATTCGCAGCCAGTCGGCGCGGTGAATTTCTCCGTTGGCGGGAGTGGTCTCTCCCCGCAAAAGCCGCAACAGGCTTGTCTTTCCGCTGCCATTCGGGCCCACCAGCCCCACCCTCGTGCCGGCTGTGATCACACCATTGAGCCCGGAAAACAAAGTGCGGCCGGCAATTTCGCAAGAGACGTCCTCCAGTTCAATCAGTTTCTTGGTCTTGCGATCGGTGGCTGAAAAATCGATCTGCGCCGTCCCGGTGCGAGTTCTCGCGTTCAAGTCGGCCAACTCACTCATCAGTTCGCCGGCCTTGTCGATTCGAGCTTTCGACTTTCTGGTGCGCGCCTTGGCTCCGCGGCGCAGCCACTCAATCTCGCGATGAACCAGATTTTCCAGCGCCTCCTGCCGCTTTGACTGCGCGTGCAGGAATTCTTCTTTCTTTTCGAGGAACCGCGTGTAGCTTCCAGATACGCGCAACAGGCCATCCGGATAGGCCCGGTTCAGCTCCGCCATATCCGTGGCGACATTCTCCAGAAAATAGCGGTCGTGGCTGACCACGACGCAGGCGAAACTTGCCGCCGCCAGCAACTCTTCCAGCCACTCGATTCCGGCGAGGTCGAGATGGTTCGTAGGTTCATCCAGCAGCAGAATGTCGGGCCCTTGCACCAGCGCCTCAACGATAGCGAGCCGCTTTTGCCAGCCACCGGACAAAGCAGTGGCCTCGGTGTCGAGATTGTCGAAGTCCGCCCGACCCAGAGTTTCTGCGAAGCGCATGCCGCGCTCTCCCACCGGGACCGCCGCATTTTCCATCGCTTTTTCAGAAACAGAGCGGATGGTGTCGCCGGGTTTGAACGTCGAATCCTGCTCCACATAGCTGAGGCGAATTCGTTTGCGGATTGCGATTTCTCCGCTATCGGGAGTCACGTCACCGGCGAGCGTTCGCAACAGAGTGGACTTGCCTGAGCCGTTGGGACCAATCAGGCCGATGCGATCGCCTTCGGAAACCGTGAAGCTGACGTTTTGAAATAACGGATTGGCTCCGAAAGACTTCGAAATACCCTGGGCATTAATGATTGGCGGCAACGACTTGTCTCTCTCCACAGAAGTGAATTTTGGTCTGTTTCGAGGGTAACAGGAAACGAAGGTGTGAGAGTCGCTGTCGTTCCGACTCAGGATGACAATACTTGAGAGCTCAAATCAATATCCCCGCCTTGTCTCTGCAAAGAACGCAGAGACAAGAACGGGGAGAACCGCTTCCGTAAATCACAGCCAGCGGAGCTACTCTTCTTTCCCGAACTGTTTGATGTCATCGGCTACATCACCGACAGCTACGGGTTCCTTGCCTTGCACCATCTCGCGGACTTTTTCGACGACATCGGGATTTGCCAGCGTGGTGATGTCTCCGGTGGCTCCACGATTTGAGATCGCGGCCAGAATTCGCCGCATGAGTTTGCCCGAGCGTGTCTTCGGCATATCGGGAACGATATGAATATGCTTGGGGCGCGCAATCTTGCCGATGATGGTTTCGATTGCCTTGTTAACTTTCTCTACGATCTCGGGGCTGGGCGCGATGCCGGGTTGCAGCGCAATATAGACTTCGGGCACGCGGCCTTTGACTTCGTCCGCCACCGGTACAACCGCGGCTTCGGCCACCTCGGGAACGGTCAGACATGCCGACTCGATTTCCTTCGTGCCCAAGCGGTGTCCGGCCACATTGATGACGTCATCGACGCGTCCGAGAATGCGGAAATATCCGTCAACAGAAAGCACGGCCCCATCAGCCGCAAAGTACGGCCAATCCTGCCATTTCTTGCTTTTGGGATCTTTGCAATATTTGCGGTAGTACTGGTTGACGAAGCGGTCTTTGTCTCCCCAAATAGTCTGCATGATGCCAGGCCAGGGATTGCGGATAATAATGTTGCCCGCCTTGCCCGCGCCCGCCGCCATGATTTCACCGTTTTCGTCGAGAATCGCCGGATAAATTCCTGGCAACCCAGGACCAGCGCTACCCGGCTTCATGGGATCGATGGCTGGCTTTGTGCTGCACAGGAAGCCTCCAGTTTCGGTCTGCCACCAGGTATCGACGATGGCCGCTTCGCGTTTTCCAACCTTCTCGTAATACCAGCGCCAGACCTCGGGCTCGATCGGTTCGCCCACAGTCGTCATGTGCTTGAAGTGGTAGTTATATTTGGCGGGCTCATCGTGGCCGGATTTACGCAACATGCGAATCGCCGTCGGAGAGGTGTGGAAGATATTTACGTCGAGGCGCTCGGCAATGCGCCAGACCCTGCCGGCATCCGGATAAGTCGGCACACCTTCATAGAGCACACTGGTCGCGGCCAGCGCGAGCGGGCCGTACACAATGTAGGAGTGCCCCGTAATCCAGCCAATGTCGGCCATGCACCAGTACACATCCTCGGGATGAATATCCTGAAAGTACTTTGAAGTGCCGGCCACATAGGCGAGGTAGCCGCCGGTGCGATGCTGGCATCCCTTGGGCTTACCGGTGCTGCCGCTGGTGTACATGAGGAACAGCGGATGCTCGGCGTCGACCATCACGGGAGGAACGATTTGCCCGAAGTAGTTGGGGAGGATTTCGTCAACCCAGAAATCGCGGCCTTTGACGAAGGGAGAAGCGGAAGCGCTTTTGCCCTGATGCCGCCGCCAGACCAGGACCTTGTCAAGTTTGTGACCTTCTTTTGCGGAGATCTCCAGTGCGATATCGGCAGATGCTTTGTGATCGAGCAATTTGCCGTTGCGGTAATAGCCATCCATCGTGATCAGCACATGGCTGGACGAATCGGCGGCACGCATGCCGCAGGCTTCGCCGCTGAAGCCGCCGAAGACGACGGAGTGAATCACGCCCAGGCGAGCGCAAGCCAGCATGGTGATGGGCAACTCCGGCACCATGGGCATGTGAATGGTGACGCGATCGCCCGCCTTCAGGCCGCAGAAATCGCGCAGCAGCGCTGCGAATTCATTCACCCGCACATAAAGTTCACGATAGGTCACCGACACCGTGGCTTCGGCTTCCGGCTCAGGAACAAAAATCAAGGCAGCCTTGTTCTTGTATTTTTCGAGATGGCGGTCAACGCAGTTGTACGAGGCATTCAGCTTGCCGCCGACAAACCACTTCCAGAATGGAGGATCGTTGGTGTCCAGCGTGGTGTGCCAGTACTGGTCCCAGTCCAGGAGATCGGCGTACTCCCGGAAGCATTCGGGAAATTTATCTTCGCTGAAACGATTGAGAATGCCGGGATCGGTCAGATTCGCTTGGCCAATGAACTTTGACGAGGGATAATAATATTCTTCTTCCCGCCAATGAACTGCGATTTGCGCTTCGGTAGTTTCAATCACCTGCTGATTCTGACGGATCTCGGCCATAACGGATTCTCCTTAAGAATTCTGAGTTTTATAACGCACGCCAGACAAATTCCGCCAGCAACCGTCGGCCCGGCGGGGTCAATGTTAAGTCATAGGTCCTGCGAAAGCCGGTAACGGCGCCACAAAATCTTGAAGGTGACGACCGAGACCGGCCTCCGGAATTCAGGCGACTGCCGGGATTTTAGCTGCAGTCAGTTTTCCTTTGGGCACGGCTGGCCGTTTGGCTAATAATTCGCACACCAAGGCTATGGCCGCCAGCACTGCCGCCGTGTAGAACGCCATTTGGTAGTTCTTGTACTTGTCATACAGTAATCCGCCAATACGGCCGCCGAGAAGACCGGCAACGCCCCAGGCAGTGAATAACATTCCGTAATTGACGCCCAGGTTCTTGGTACCCCAAAAGTCGGCAGCCGTTGCGCCGTTGACTGAAAGCTGCGTGCCGTAGCACCAGTAAACGATGAACAGCATCACGAACAGGCCTACCACGTTGCCTCCCACGAAATACAGAATGGGCATGGCAACCATGGAGATGCCAATCATCAGCCGCAGCACGTTGATGCGGCCGAGGTGATCTGACATCCAGGCGGAAAGAATTCGGCCAGATGCGTTGCCGACCGCTCCTACAATCAGGCCAAACGAAGCCAGAGTGACGCCGGGGATGCCTACGCTTTTGGCAAAGGGCACCAACTGGCTGATGACCATCAGTCCAGCCGCACAGCCCAACGCGTATCCCACCCACATAAAGTAGAAGGTAGGGGTGCGCAGCACTTCACCGGGAGTGAAGTCATAAGTGCTCGCGGCAGACTTGGAGGCGGGAGCAGGCGTCCAACCAGCAGGCTTGTAGCCGACGGGCGGGTTCTTCAGCAGGGACGCGCCGAATACCGTCATCACAAAGAAGATCACGCCGAGAACCTGGAACGTGGTACGCCAGCCATAGTGGGGTATGAGATAGCTTGCGGCCAAGGGCCCGAAGATTGCCGATCCCGCGCCATAGCCGCCCACCGCCAGTCCGACAGCGAGGCCGCGCTTGTCCGGGAACCACTTGGACATGACGGGGATTGGCGTTGCGTAGCCAAATCCATTGCCCAGCCCTCCCAGCACGCCGAAGAAGATGAAAAATTTGGTGATGCTGTCGGCGTAGGAGCAGAGGAAAAATCCCAGACTGACAAGGACCGCGCCGATCAGCGAGATTCTGAACGGCCCTAGTTTGTCTTGCAGCCGGCCAGCGACAATGAAGGACAGAGCAAAGACAACGACCGCGATGATAAACACGTTGGAAGTGTCGGCCCGCTTCCAGTGGAATTCTTTTTCCAGCGGGGCCACAAACACACTCCAACCGTAGAGTGAACCCAGGGCAAGGTTCATACTGACTCCGCCGACCACATGCCACCAGCGATTGCCATGCGTACCGCCGTCCGATCCAAGGTTTCCGTTAGCCATAGTATTCTCCTGAACAGAGAGTGAAATGAGAAGCGCGAGCTATTCTTTTCTTCGGACTGAATTCCTCACTTTGTTTATTTACGAAATGCGATTAAGCCGTTTTATCGGAAGTTTACGGTTGCGTTTTCTGCAAGCCGGCTGTGACATTGACGATGCCTGAGCCCGCTTCGACGGTAATATCCCGCTTCCACTCCATGAACCCCGACAAGTTAAAAGCCACGACATGCGCGCCAGCGCTCACCGCGATCTGGGATGGTGTATTGCCGACGTACTTGCCGTCGATCATAATCTCGGCTCCAGCGGGAGTCGAAGTGAAATTGCATTGGACCTTGTTGGCGGATTCTTTCGGCGCGGCGACTGGCGGTACCGCCGCTGGGGCCGGTGAGTTCTGCATCGGAGCAGGAGTGGGCGCAACCGGCGCCGCTTGGTTCGGCACGGTCGCTGCTTGCTCTGGACGGCTCTTTGCATCCGCGTCTACCAGCGCGTAGAACTGCTTCCGCGCCTTGCCCTTGTCGTCCTCG
Source organism: uncultured Acidobacteriaceae bacterium (assembly GCA_963715875.1). Taxonomy (GTDB): domain Bacteria; phylum Acidobacteriota; class Terriglobia; order Terriglobales; family Acidobacteriaceae; genus Sulfotelmatobacter. The sequence goes on from OY970281.1 coordinate 2,333,920, forward strand.
TAGTACACCGTGAGGCCGCGCTTTTCTTTTCTGGCGTCAAAACTTTCGCCTTTGGGCAAGGGGACGCACCGGGAAAATTTCGATTCAATGGTGCAGGAGATGTGGAACGGGGGCTCATTGCCCGTCTGCACCAGCAGGGTGTTGGTTAGTATCGTGTTCTTGCTGCTGTTGCAATACGCGTCATAATTCAGCTGATCGCAATTCTTCGGAACGTCGTTGCCGCCAAGGCTCACCGATTGCGTTTCAGAATCGAGCACCTTGATGCGAATCGTGTCGTTGTTAGGAGCGGCGCTTGCCAATACCGACCCCAACAGGAGACCTGCCTGCAGGATTGCCATTTTACGCATATTCATGAATCCAACCCTCCAAATACTGTGGATGCTGGCAATAGCATCCCCGGTTTCCAGAGTCCAGTCCGAAAGCCGGATTCGCAGATTCGGTACATTGTGATCCTTTGGCGCATCCCCGCACAACAGGCATTTTCGGTTGCGGGAAGTGGAAGGACAGACCCGGCCTCGGGCGTCGCCCGAATAGGGTCCGTCCCCCTTGGAGTGTTGTCCGGTACCCTTACTCGGGCACCGGACGTGCAGCCCTGCGGATCGGGTTAGAAGGTGAAAATCGGCCCGAACTCGGTGCGATGATCCTGCCATTCGTTGGAGGGAGCTCCCGCTATGTTGTAGAGCGTGAGGCCATCCTCCAGGCGCGTAGCGTAGACCGACTGCTCAAAGCCGAATTGGACGTTCGCATTGAGCTTGTAGTAGAGGGTTGCCGCGAACATCTTGCCCATTGAAAGCGGCAACGGGGAAAGAGTGTTGGCGTTGGCCGTGAAGCCGGGATTGTTGAGGTCTTTGTTGTTGACCTGATCTTTGCCGACGTTGAAGTAGACCGACCAGCCGGCGTTGCGGCCTTTTGGATCGGCGTTGAACCAGCGGGAAAGAGGCAGCCCCAGGCTGATGAACCCGCCAAACGAGCGGATCGGCCGCTGCGGAGCGATCACGGCATTTCCAGCCGCGTTGGTTCCCAGTACGGCGCCGCCTGCAGCTGCGAGCGGACCGCCATCGAGGGTCGAGAACGGTCCAACGACGTTCGTCAGTCCGGAGGTGTCGGTGGCGTAGGAGTTGACCTGGCCGCCGAAGAAGAACCGCAGATCGGCGCCCTGGTATAAGCTCGCGGCTAAAGTAAACCATCGAGTAGGAATCTGCAGTCCAAGTTGTTCGCCGTACATGGCGCTGGACGTGGTAAAGCCGTTGGGGAAAGTCGTGCAGTAGATCGTCGATACCAGACATCCTGACGATCCGATGTAGGACGAGTTGGGAATGATCGATTTGCGCCGGCCTTCGAATCCACTGATCAGGATTTGTGCGGGAGCCACGCCCTTGGCTGGGTCGAGTTGGAATTGGAAGGCCAGTCTGCCTTCCACTTCCGGACGGCCCGAATCAGCGCCTTCGCGCTCACCCTCGCCGAGCTGACCAGCCAGACCTACCGATCCGAGCTTCAAAATTTGACCCGAACTTGGCATCATGAGGGCAAACGTGGGTGAAATCTTGAAGTTGCGTGGCGAGTCGCCGAACTTCTGTACTACACCAAACTGGAATTGCGGCGAACGCTCCCAGACCGCGCCATAGAACGCTTCCAGGAATGTGGTTTCCAGAATTGGTGGCAAAACGCTGGATCCGAAAATTGTCCAGTCCTGCCCGGCTTCGAAATAAAGGTCGGTCTTGTCGCTGGCGGCGTAATCCAAGCGCGCCCATGCCAGGCGCAACTGGAACGCATTGCTGCGAATGGAGGAGACGTCGCGGTTGTCGACTTCGCTGAAGTTGCCTTCGTAGTCGCCTTCGATTTTGCCGGTGATCGTAAGTTTTGGGGATGGATCCATCCACTCGAAGTTTGCTCCGATACGGGTGGAGCGAGCCTTCAAATGGAATTCGGGGTCTTTCGTTGGGCCCGTGGCAAAGGTTTGGGGAGTCGTCAAGAACAGACCCACAAACGGGAAGTCGTCGCCGTTCGGCGAACTGGAGTCATAGGCAGCGGTCGCTTTGATGAAGCCGTACGGCGTCATCTTGACGTTACCCATCTTGAAGGCGGCGTTGAGCCCGTCTTTGACTGGGGGATCGACAGGCACCACACGCAGTGGAGCGATAGCCGATACGACGGCCGGTGTAGACGGCTTCGTATCTTTTGCCTGCGGCGCAGGGGAGGGATCGGGACTGGAAACCGCGACGGGTTGAGAACCTACCGCAGGAGCAGGAGAGGGTTGCGCGGCGGACAGATCCGCTGCGCTCAGCAATCCTTTGCGGCTGAGAGCATCGACCAGAAGTTGAAACTTCACATCGGGAGCGGCATTGCGAATGGCGGCAGCTTCGGCGGGAGCAAGAACGCCTTTCGTGATGAGCACTCCGATCAGTGCGGTGACGTTGGCATCGGCCGCCGTCGGGGCCAAGCTGGGGCTGGCCGCGGTGGGGGTTGCTGCAGCAGCCGTTGTGTTGGCTGCGTTTTCACTTGCAGGCTTGGCATCATCGCTTCCCGCAAAGGCGGGTACCGCCATAATGACGAGCAGTAGCAAAGTTGACGACCACCTCTTCGATTTCAACATAGACGGTGTCTCCTGGTTCCGGCTCGGCTTAAGCCAAGGCACAGAATATCGGCGCAATCTATAAGCGTTTCATCGCCGTTGTCAAGATTTCTGTGCTCTTGCCCGCCTTCCGGCATCCGATGTTTATCTGTTGTTCGCGCAAGTTCCGCAGTGACGGGCGTCACATATGACGGTGATTGTCTTGGCAGCGCTTCCCAAAACGGAACAGTTCTGCGGCGCGCGCTGGCGGCGTGCCAGTATTTGCTGGAGACTCCTATCTTGCAGGTCGCGAATTCGGAACGCCCGGAAAGCCTTAGCAGCAGCCCATCTTCACTTCTCCGGTCTCGGTGAGGGGCGGGCCGAACGCCTCCTTCGGTGCAGGGGCTCCGTTCCATACTGCGATCCATCGCCGCACCGCATCGCAAAGCACGAGAACCACGCCTAGTATAAAAATGGTCATCAAAATCGAATCGAGATAACCAGTAAGTACCTGGCCGGGCTTCATGGTCAGGGGCCAAAAAATATTTTTGATCGAGAGCACTCCCGCAGTGATTGTCGTAACGCCCACAAAGCACATCGGAGCCGCTGTGATCCAGGCGTATCTGCCGTGGCCCATGTTAATCAGGAAGGTAGTCGTTACTGCCAAGGCAATAGTCGCCAGCAATTGATTTCCGGTTCCGAACAGCGGCCACAGCGTGGATATATTTCCGGTGTAGATCAGATATCCCCAACCCAGAACCACGAATGCGCTGGTGAGCAGATTTCCCGGCAACCAGGCGCTGTTGCCGAAGGGCTTGTGAACTTTGCCCATCAGTTCCTGCAGGACGTAACGAGCGACGCGCGTTCCCGTGTCCACCGTGGTCAGGATGAAGAGGGCTTCGAACATGATGGCGTAGTGATACCAGTAACCCATCAGGCGATCCATGCCGGGTAGACCGCGGAAGATCTGCGCCATCCCGATGGCCAGCGAAACCGCGCCTCCAGTGCGCCCCGCGAGATGCTCACCCACCTCTCGAGAGAACATATCCAGATTGACGGTGCTCAAGCCCAGATGGCTGAAGACCGCAGGCGTGGTATTGATGGCAAAATAATCGCCGGGATACATGGAACAGGCGGCAATCAGGGCCAGCACGCCCACCAGAGACTCGGCCACCATGGCGCCGTATCCGATGAAGCGCGCGTCGGTTTCCTTGTCCAGCATTTTCGGTGTTGTGCCCGAGGCAACCAGCGAATGAAATCCCGAGATCGCTCCGCAAGCGATCGTCACAAAAAGAAAAGGGAACAGCGTTCCTTTGATGATGGGTCCGCCACCGTGAACGAACGGGGTAAAGTTCGGAAACTGAATGTTGGGATGAACCAGGAATACACCGATCACCAGGGCTGCGATCGTGCCCAGCTTGACGTAGGTCGAGAGATAGTCGCGCGGCTCCAGCACAAGCCAGACAGGCAGAACCGACGCCACCAGTCCATAGATGCCCATGAGGATTGTGATCTGGTGTGGCGTGAAAGTGAGCGTGGAGGCCGCTCCGCTCTGAGCCACCCAGTGGCCGGCGATCACGCCTCCGATCAAAAGCACTACACCGAAGATGCTGGGCCCGGTGACGACAATTTTTCCGGGCTGGCTTTTGAACATCCACAATCCCATGACGATGGCGATAGGAATTGTCATGCCGATGGTGAACACGCCCCACGGACTATTGGAGAGCGCATTGACGACCACGATGCCGAGGCCGGCCAGCGTTACCAGAAGAATAAAGAGCACGGCGATCATGGCGACGAGTCCGGCAAAAGGACTGATTTCAGTTCGCGCCACATCTGCCAGCGAACGGCCACGGTGTCGCACCGAGGCCACCAGCACCATGAAATCCTGAACGCATCCGGCTAAGACGGCGCCAATCAGGATCCAAAGAAAGCCCGGAGCGAAGCCGAACTGCGCGGCCAGTGTCGGCCCCACGAGAGGTCCCGCTCCGGCGATGGCCGCGAAGTGATGCCCAAAGAGCACCCACCGCGGCGAGGCGCAATAGTTATGTCCGTCGGCGTAGGTGTGTGCTGGGGTGATGCGGCGGTCATCGAGCGCCAGGGCTTTGGCGGCGATGAAGGCACTGTAGTAGCGATAGGCAAGAGCGTAGACGCACAGCGCAGCCAGCAATACCGGAAAGGTATTCACAGTCGCTCCTCCGGCAGGCGGGGCCGATCCCACCAGCCCAATCGAGGCATCCTACACCCGTTGCGGAATCCGCGGCAACGGCTTGCCTGATTGTGAACAAGGCTGCGAACAAGGGCTACAATGGCGGGCATATATCGGCACGAAAGGGATTCCGTACACATGCCAGCGGAGAAGCATTCGGCGCAGGAGCAACGACTGGTCCGCTTTGGCCTCCGGCTTGCCAACTGGAGTGAGCGATGGTTTCCCGATCCGCTGATTTTTGCGCTGCTGGGAATCGTCGTCGTTTTTATTGCCGGTCTCTTCCTGCATCAAAGCCCCGCCAATCTGGCCATCCAGGGCGGAAAAAATTTCTGGACTCTGGTCCCGTTCACCATGCAGATGGTGATGGTCATCATCGGCGGATATGTGGTGGCCTCCACGCCGCTCGTGTATCGCGCCATTCGCGCCTTGGCGGGGATTCCGAAGACACCGCGCGGAGCGGTGGCGATGGTCGCGCTGTTCTCGATGCTGACTTCGCTGATTTCCTGGGGACTGAGTCTGATTTTCAGTGGGCTGTTTGTTCGCGAGCTCGCTCATCGCGTCAAAGGCATGGACTATCGCGCCGCCGGCGCCGCCGGATATCTCGGGCTCGGAGCCGTGTGGGCAATGGGCCTGTCTTCCTCCGCCGCCATGATGATGGCAACGAAGTCCGCCATGCCACCGACGCTCTTCAGCATCAGTGGCCTGATTCCGCTGAAGCAGACCCTCTTCCTGTGGCCCAGCGTTGCGACCACGGCGATTCTGATCGTGCTCTCGGTGCTGATCGCATATCTCTCGACTCCATCGCCGGAGAACGCCCGCACGGCCGAATCCTACGGAATCGAATATCAGCCCATTCGCTCCAGCCTGGAACCGAAGAGCAAACCTGGCGAATGGCTAGAATATAGCCCGCTCCTGACCATTCTCGTTGCTGCGCTGCTGGGCTGGTATCTGGTCGATACTTTTCGCACCTCGCCGAAAGGCGTGCTGGAGGCGCTGGACCTCAATACCTACAACATCATTTTCATCACGCTTGGACTTTTGCTGCACTGGCGCCCCAAGCGCTTTATGCGCGCGGTTGCGGATTCCATCCCGGCTACCGGCGGAGTTCTGATCCAGTTTCCCTTTTATGCTGTGATCTTCGGAATGATTAGTGCAACCGGCATTGGGGATGCGCTGGCGAAGTTGTTTGCCTCGATCAGCACCCATAACACGTATCCGCTACTGGTTGCGATGTATTCGGCGGTGCTGGGTGTTTTCATTCCCTCGGGCGGCAGCAAGTGGGTGATCGAAGCTCCTTACGTGCTGCAAGCAGCGAACCTGCATCAGGTGCATCTGGGATGGGTAGTGCAAATCTACAATGCGTCAGAGGCGTTGCCCAATCTGGTCAATCCCTTCTGGATGCTGCCTCTGCTAGGCATTTTGAAACTGAAGGCCCGCGACATTGTGGGCTACGGAGTGCTGCAGTTGATGGTTCACATCCCGGTGGTGTTCTTTTTGTGCTGGCTGTTCGCGCACTACTTACACTATTTGCCGCCCATGAAGTGATGAACTAGACGCGCAGTTTCGACACAAAGTATGTATTACACTGCATTGCGGAACTTCTACCAACAAGTAAGGACAGGGGACGGGCTGCTGGGGCAACGCCGTTGTTGTGCCCGCCGAAATCGCAAGCCAGGATGAAACGCGACAGAGCAGAACAAAACGAAATATGTTCCGGATAAAACTTGCCATTCTGTCGCTGCTCGTGATGCCGGGCATTTTCTTCGGTCAGGAAATTCCGCTGCACGGCCGGGTCGTCGATCCGCAGGGGAACGCGCTTCCCAAGGCTGAGATTCAACTGATCACGCATGAGCGGATCGAGGCTCACGCCACGTCCAGAGTGGACGGGCAGTTCGATCTGAACGCCCCCTCCGCCGGCGACTTCACTATTAAGGTCGAGGCCGCGGGCTTTCGCCCCGTGAATCGTCCGGTTACCGTTCGTGCCGGCGCCAATCCGCCAATTGAAATCAGCATGAGCGTTTCATCCCATGTCGAGAACGTCACCGTCACTGCCGATGTAAATGAGACCGATGTTCTTTCGCCCGACCCTGGAGAAAAAGTCTTCGTCAGCCAGGACTTGCTGGATGCGAATCCCGGGCACGCCGGCGCCCCGGTTTCGATTCCCGGATATCCCATCGAGACTGCGTCGAGCGGCATCAAGGCGCCGCAATATTTTGCTCCCGGCGTGGCCGGCGACCATGGCGAGCCGATCGCGCAATACATTACGGTCGGCAGCTACCTGCTGCCGAACAATCTCTCGGCCAACGCTCATGGCAACGGCTACGCCGACCCGAACATTTTCATTCCAGAAATTCTCGAGAGCGTGCAGATCGATGGCGGTGCTTTCGACGTGCGGGAAGGGAATCATTCGGTCAATCTCGCCGCCAGATACGGACTGCGTTCTCACCTCGATCCGTTCATCACATTTACTGGGGACTACCGGGACATCGACGTGGTCGCGGGAGCAAGCCCGACTGCCCAGTCGTTCGTAGTTTTCTCCGGATCCTATGGCAACGGCTTCCTCGATCGCCTGGAGCACCGGCAGCAATATAAATTCAACGGAGAACGAATCTTTCAAGCTGGCGATCACCGGATCACGGTCTTCGGGATTGGTTATTACGGATTTTCCTACGTGCCCGGCCTCACGCCGATTTATCCCTTCAACGCCTACGACGCGGGTTTCGCGAATTATGGCGACACGATTGATCCGCGGGGCAAAGATCAAACCCACACGGCTGTGGTGGCCGTGAATGACGTATGGCAGATGACCGGCAGCCAGCAACTGCAGCTTTCCGGATTTTTCCGCACTTACAATCTTTCTCTGTTTTCGGATTTCGGCTTGGGCCTTATCCGGCAAAGCGAGTTCCGCACCGTGGCGGGCGGCAACGCCACTTATATAAATAAGGTGGCCGAATATTTTTCGCTGCTGGCCGGGTTCGATTACGAACGCGAGGCGCCCCGCCGCGACGACCTCGATCACTACGGATATTTCGATCAGAGCGCTCCCGGCTACTACGGTCCCTTTACTCCGGTGGCTGGAAACAACGTCACCATCGGATCGTTCACGCCCTACATTGCGGCGGAGGGAGGAATTGGCCACCGTTTCCGCTACTACCTGGGCTGGCGCCGCGATGAAATTAATGTCGACAACCAGGACCTTCTGACGCCGGCCAATTCATTTCAGAAATGGGTTGGTGTGAACTCGCCGAAAGCGACCGTGTCATTCCTGCCAAAGGAATCGTGGTATGTTCCGCTGATCGCGCTCAGTTTCGGCCAGTCATTCTTCACCGAAGATCCTCGAATCGGCATGGCGGGCGCGGGTTTTGCCGCCGGCTCTCCCGTCGCCACCTCTCATTCCTATCAATTGGTGGCCAGCAAGACTCTGCACAAGATCGACGCGAAACTTACATTGGGACATGTCACCAGCAGCGCCCAGCTTGCCAAGATCGATCCCGACACCGGTCTCCAGCTTAACGAGGGCCCAAGCCGTCTCCGATTTATGGTTGTCTCCGTCCGACGGAACTTTGATTTCGGAACCCTGCAGGCAAGTTTCTCGCAAGCCGATGCCCGCGACCTCGAGACCGGAGATCCAACTCCCGAAGCCCCGCGCATGATTTTCGACCTCCTGGCATCGAGTCGCAGGATTCCATTTCACCTGGAAGCAAAAGGTGAATTTGAATATGTGCGCGCCAAGCCGTTAGGGACAGGGTGCGACGCCGCGAATCTGAATGCGGAATGCTACGGCGTTGCGGTGCGGGAATTTCGCGGCGCGATCGTCCGGCCCTTCTGGAACGGTCGCATGGATGCGGGCGTGAACTTTCTGATTGCCAGCGGTTACACCGGCCAGACCACGGAATATTTTTCTTATCCTGTGATCAATCCGAATCCCGACCAGGTACAGGAGGTGGTGGGCGTGCGAATCCCTTCCTACGCCAGCCTTACGCTGACCTACAGGTTCGGACACGCGACGGCGCCTTAACGAGGCATCTTTAAATTACTTGGGCGTCCAAAGAGGATGGCTGGTGAAGAGGCCGTTGACGAAGCCCATCTGGTAAACCACGAAGAAACCGAATGCCAGGCTGAGCACGCCCGACGCCATCGCCAGCTTGCGCGCCACCGATTGGCTTCGTCCCACGAACTTCAGCGTGGAAGCGAGGCTCATGGTAATCACCATCATGCCTGCAATCGTCCCGATGCCGAAAATCAGCAGGTAAGCCACCGCCCAGTGCGGATTACGAATGGTGGTAAGGACCAGCAAGGCCACTGCAGCCGAGCCTGCCAACCCGTGAACAATGCCTACCGCGAGCGGTCTCAGGTGCTGCCATGCGCCAAATTTGGCGAATCGCTTATCGAGGAATGTAACGGGAGTCTGGTCGGCGGCGTGAGGATGCGCCTCCGGTTCGTGCCCGTGCCGGTGGCTGTGGATGAAATCTCCGTGGCTGTGAGTGTGAGAATGAACCGCAATTTCCGGTTCAGCGGTCGAGGGTGCGTCCGGAACGGCGCGGAGGAAACTTACCACATTCACCGCGCCCAGGATGATCAGCATGATGCCCACCGATAATTCCATGCTGAGTCCCACGCGAGCTGGGATGACAAGATTAAAGAGGATGATGCCCGCGCCCACCGCAAAGATGGTAATGGTATGGCCTAATCCCCAAAATGCGCCAATCAACGCAGCCCGGGCGAGACTGCGCTGCCGGGTGACGATGGTCGCCACCGCGATCACGTGATCGGGATCGGTGGCATGACGCATGCCGAGAAAAAATCCCAGCACCAGGATGGAAAATAGGGCGATCATCTTTAGTGGTTGCAGGGTCTAATGGCTCAGGGCGGTCCCCATGGCCTTCCGCCCAGAATCCAAAATATACTCCTACTGCCGCTCGCCAGTCGTGCCGAGGCAGCAAAACCGCCTCATCGACCCGAGCCCGAATTCTGGCATTCAAAAAAAATGCCCGGATCTGGTTTGATCCGGGCGCTTTTCGAACGGAGGACGTTCGGGTTGTGGTTTGGCGCGGGCGTTAGTCGCCCGAGGGTAGAAGTGATTCTTCGCTTGCAGTGATCTCTGACACCAGCGACGGACAGTCGCCCAAGATCGGCTGGCAACCCGCATCCGGCCCGTGTTTCGGATGCACCTGCGGTTTCATCTCGGAGAACTGTTCCTGCTCGGTCGAGCCCTTCAGCGCAGTCGTCGAAGAGGTGCCCGCAGCAATCACCTGAGTGAGGGCGTCGAAGTATCCGGTGCCCACGAAACTCTGGTGCTTCACCGCCTTGTAGCCATACTGCGATTCCCGCGCAAACTCTTTTTCCTGCAGACGGGAGTAAGCCGTCATGCCGGTGTCGCGGTATCCACGCGCCAGTTCGAACATGCTCAGGTTAAGGGCATGGAAACCCGCGAGCGTAACGAACTGGAACTTGTATCCCATCTTCGCCAGTTCGCGCTGGAAGGTGGCGATGGTGCGCTCATCCAGGTTCTTCCTCCAGTTGAAGGACGGCGAACAGTTGTATGCCAGCAGTTTCCCCGGATACTTGGCGTGGATGGCTTCCGCGAACTGCCGAGCCTCTTCAACATCGGGATGCGAAGTCTCGCACCAGATGATGTCAGCGTAAGGAGCATAGGCAAGGCCGCGTGCGATAGCCGACTTGATGCCGCCACGAATGTGGAAGAAGCCTTCGGTGGTGCGCTCGCCGGTCACGAACTCCTGATCGCGCGGATCGATGTCGCTGGTCAGCAGGTTGGCGCTGTCAGCGTCGGTGCGTGCCATGATCAGCGTGGGTACGCCAAGCACGTCCGCAGCCAGCCGGGCAGCCACCAGTTTCTGGATCGCCTCTGATGTTGGCACAAGAACTTTTCCACCCAGATGTCCGCACTTCTTGGCGGAGGAAAGCTGATCTTCAAAGTGTACGCAGGCTGCACCCGCCTCGATCATCGCCTTCATCAATTCGAAAGCGTTCAAGGTGCCGCCGAAACCGGCTTCTGCGTCGGCCACGATGGGGGCCATCCAATACATGCCGTTCTTGCCTTCCATGTGATGGATCTGGTCAGCGCGCATCAGGGCATTGTTAATGCGGCGCACCACATTCGGAACGCTGTCGGCGGGATAGAGACTTTGGTCTGGATACATCTGGCCCGCATCATTGGCGTCGGCCGCGACCTGCCAGCCGCTGAGATAGATGGCCTTGAGACCGGCCTGAACTTGCTGCACTGCCTGGTTGCCGGTGAGCGCGCCGAGAGCCGGCACGTAAGTTTCGTTATGCAGCAGCCACCACAGCCGTTCGGCTCCCAACCGGGCCAGCGTGTGCTCCACCTGGATCGAGCCCCGCAGGCGGTCGACATCCTGTGCGGTATAAGGGCGCTTGACGCCCTCCCATCGCGGGTCCGTGCTCCATTGCTGCTCCGGGGTGCTTTGATTGCGCATTCTTAAGAATCCTCCGATTTATCTACTCGCGTCGGACCACACGGTCGAGCCGGTGCGTCCGTCCACAAGCAGCAGTAGAACCCACCCTCGGCCGGATCACAAACCCGGCAGTCCGCTTTGGCTAGGTAGTCCGTTTCGGACTAGCAGGTGACGTCCCTGCCTGTCGGGCGCTACGATAGAGGGCATGGCGACGATCGCAAATCCCAGCAGTAACGACGTGACGACCCGGATTCTTACCCCTGAAACCAGCCAATTCCTGACCCGCATGGCGCGCCAGTTTGAGCCCCGCCGCCAGGAATTGCTTGCCCGCCGGCAAGTTCGCCAGCAGAAGATCGATGCGGGCGAAATGCCCGATTTCTTGCCCGAGACGGCCCATGTCCGCCAGAGCGAGTGGACGGTCGCGCCCATCCCGCGCGACCTGCTCGACCGGCGAGTCGAGATCACCGGCCCGGTCGATCGCAAGATGGTCATCAATGCGCTGAACTCCGGCGCCAGCGTGTTCATGGCCGACTTTGAAGACTCCAATTCCCCTACCTGGATGAACAATCTTGAGGGCCAAGCCAACCTTCGCGACGCGGTCGCCGGGACGATCAGCTTCGTCAGTCCGGAAGGGAAGCGCTACGAGCTCAATCCGCGGGTGGCGACGTTGCTGGTGCGGCCCCGAGGCTGGCATTTGAACGAAAGACATTTTTTGGTGGATGGCAAGCCGATTTCCGGCTCCCTGTTCGATTTCGGACTTTACTTCTTTCACAACGCAAAGGCGCTCATTCGCAAAGGCACCGGCCCGTATTTCTATTTGCCCAAGATGGAGAGCCATCTGGAAGCGCGTTTGTGGAACGACGTCTTCCTGTTTGCGCAGGATGAACTCGATATTCCCCGCGGCACCATCCGAGCTACCGTGCTGATCGAAACTATTCTTGCCGCCTTTGAGATGGACGAGATCCTCTACGAACTGCGGGAGCACTCCTCCGGCCTGAACTGCGGGCGCTGGGACTACATCTTCAGTTTCATCAAGAAATTCCGCAACCGTCCCGACTTTGTGTTGCCCGACCGCTCCATCGTGACCATGGAGAAACACTTCCTCAAGTCGTATGTCGAGTTGCTGATTCGCACCTGCCATCGCCGCGGCATTCACGCCATGGGTGGAATGGCGGCGCAGATTCCAATCAAGAACGATGCCGCCGCCAATGAGAAGGCGCTCGACAAGGTGCGGCAGGACAAGCTTCGCGAGGTGAAAGCTGGACACGACGGCACCTGGGTGGCGCATCCCGCGCTGGTGCCGCTCGCCAAAGAAATATTTGACTCGTACATGAAAGAGCCGAACCAGATAACCCGCCGGCTCGAAGATGTGCAGGTCACCCCCAAGGATCTGGTCGCCGTGCCGGAAGGCAGCATTACGGAAGAGGGCTTGCGCTGGAACACCGATGTCGGGCTGCAATATCTCGAGTCATGGCTTCGCGGTTCGGGCTGTGTTCCCATTTACAACCTGATGGAAGACGCCGCCACCGCGGAAATCTGCCGCTCGCAAGTGTGGCAGTGGCTCAAACACGGCGCCAAACTTAGCGACGGTCGCCGCGTGACCAGGGAGTTGGTGCGCGAAGTGATCGCAGAAAAGAAGTCTCAGCTGAAGGGCCCCCGCATGGCCGAAGCCGCCCAGATCTATGAACAACTGGTGACCAATTCGGATTTCGCGGATTTCCTCACCCTGGTGGCTTATGATTACATCGACTAGGAGCAGGCGGAACCGCTACGTGAACGATGAGCCACAATTCTCCCGAGATCTCGGATGAATTTCTAGGACAACTTAAGGACGACCTGGTGTGCCGCCGCGTGCGCCGCGGCTTGGCGCGACTGGAGGAGCACAGCCAGTTGCTGACCTCGTTCGATCCTCAAAAGAAAAATGCCGCCCTTTTCGCGGGATATCTCGCGCAGTGGGTCGATGTCGGATTTCAGCGTCCCCGCCTGGTCAAAGAAATTGTCGCGTTGTTCTCCGGTGCCGTGCGAGCACGCCTGCAATTGCACGACTACCTGCATCTGCGCATGGCCGAAGGCATGGTGGCCATGTCCGAGGAGTCAACTGAAGCGGCCATCCGGCACTTCGATTTTGTCCTGAGTCTCGAGTCGGAAATCGATGATCGGGAACTGCTTTCCATCGCCAATTTCTGGAAGGGCCGCTGCCTGCGCATGAAGGGCGAGTACGATCAGGCCCTGGCATTTGCCCTGAAGGGAAGAGATCTTGCGTGGCAGCTTGGCCACGAGGCCATGGCGGCCGTGATGCGAGTGCTGGAAAGCTGGCTCTTTTTTCAGAAAGGCGACGCCAAGCAAGCCACCGACATTCTGCAGGCTGCCGAAGTGATCCTCAGCAAGACGGATGACCATCTCACTCTGGGCAACATTTATTCTTCCTACGGCCGCATCGCGCGCCGCCAGGGCCGCCATCAGCATGCCATCGAGAACTTTACCGCGGCCATCGCGCAGTATCGGAAGCTCGATCCCAAGCATCGCAATGTGGCCCGCTCGCTGAACAACATGGCATTCGTCAAGCGGCTCATCGCGCTGGAACTTCGCCGCAAGATTGATGCCGATGCGGCGCGGCACCGCAAGGCCGCTGCCCGCGGAAAGGCTAGCGGGCCAGGTGGCAAGGTTCCTTATCGCAGCCGCTTTGAGCAACTCCGTCAGGAAGCTCTCGCCGAGCTTACCGAAGCGGCCGCCATTTACGAACAGCATGGCAATCACCATGGATTGGGCAGCGTTCATCTGAACTTCGGATTCCTCCATTTGGATAACGGAGACTGGGAACATGCGGAGGCGGAATCGAAGATGGCGTTCTCGCTGGCCGAAGCCCGGCGCGATCACATCCTCATGGCGCGTACCCGGTTGTTGCAGTGCATGATCGAAAATGCCCGCGTCGAAGAAGAGATTGGTGAAAGCACCGAACCCGGCGGCCACGCCCGCCTAGCCCAGGATTGCGCTCAGGAAGCCATCGAACTTGCTAAACACACCGAGAACCGTCGCTTGCTCGTTCACGCCTATGTCTGGCAGGGACTGACCTATTGCAACCGTTTCTTCGACGACCCCGAATCGGCGCGCCGTTGCTACGATCAGGCGGTGACGCTTTCCAAAGGCGACCATGCCGAGAGTACCTCGGACGATCTGCGTTCGCTCCGGAGCAAAGTTCTGCGCGGTGGGAGCGTGGATCCTACGCTGCGTGCCTGGTCGCAAGGGGCGGTCGGAGACAAAACCTTCCAGGAGATCACCGAGGAGTTCGCCGAGCTCGTCATTCCCAAGGTTTGGGAGCGCGAGGGTCGCAAAGTCTCACGAGTGGCGACCCGCCTCTCCATCTCGCCCAAAAAAGTTCGCCGCATCCTGGGCCGCGTCGGACCGAGGAAGCGCCCTTCCGACTAGCGGACGTCTGATTGTTTCTGTTAAGTACCTATAAGATATATTTCTACGCGTAAGCTATGTCTGAAAGTCGTTCGCTGCTTGCCCGTGGATCCACGTATTGTCCCTCTTTATGGTCGTTTCCCGCCGCTATGTTGCACGCATGAGTGACGAACATCACTGAAAGCTCCATCCTTTCTGACGAAAATGGATGTTCTCATCCTGCAGGGAAGCTGCAGATGTCTACCAGCCCCATTCATCGAGATGAGAATCTCAAGAGGCGACTATGGGACGTATGATGCGGTTTTTTCTTTGCAGTCTTGCAATCTTTGTATGCCTGCCCGCCATCGCGCAGCAGACCGATATCAACAAATACACTCTGTTTACCGGCTTCGATTACATGATCAGTCCGGCTCGAAACCTGACGGAGCGCGGAGTCGAAAGCGACTTCGGCGTTACCGTGAAACCGTGGCTGGGTTTGGGCGGAGACTTCGGCGCGCTGGTCAGCGGCGCCGGCACCATCAATGGCAGCGAGACGGTTTACGCTCCGGCGCTGATCGCGGCCGAACCGTTTGGTGCGCCACCTCCGAGTTCCATCGACGTCCCTTTCACCTCGAAGACTTACACTTTTGCCGCGGGCCCGCAGTTCTACCTGCGCAAATGGGAGAAAGTTACGTTCTTTGCCCGTCCCGGATTTGGCGGAATCCATGAAAGCGCAAACATCATGTTCCCCCCGGCGTTGGGACCATTATTCACTCTGTTGAACATTCCGATTCCTGCTTCGAAACAGACCGATACGCAGCTGTTTTTCGGCTTGGGCGGGGGCTTCGACCTAAACGTGTCTAAGCCGATTGGCATTCGCTTTGCGGCGGATTGGGTGAACACTCACCTGTTCTCCAGTTTGCTGACGCCCCGGCAGAATTACGTCCGGTTTTCTTTTGGCCCGACTTTCCGATGGGGCCATTTGAAGTAGGGAAGCGGCGAACGATTCGAAACGCAGCCGCGCTTGGGTCGAAAAAGATGTTGACGAGCGTCTTCCGGTCACGGTGTCAGGAGGGCTTTGCTCATGAAACCTCAGACCCTTAACGATATTTTCCTTGCCATCGCAGAGCGCGGACCAGAGCGGGTCATGCTGGTCCGCGATGCGACTCAGTGGCAGCCCCTCAGCGCCCGCGATCTTTACCGGAACGTGGCCGGTGTGGCCCGCGCGCTCAGGCAGTGGGGGCTTACCAAAGGCGATCGCGTTGCCATCCTCAGCGAAAACCGGCCCGAGTGGGCGGTTGCGGATTTCGCAACTCTCCTGTTGGGCGGTGTCGTTGTGCCCATCTACGCGACACTCACTCCCCATCAGACTTCCTACATCCTGTGCGATTCCGGAGCCAGGGTCGCGGTCGTCTCTACCGAAAAGCAACTGGAAAAACTCCTATCTATAAAAGATCAAACTGCGCTGGAACACATCCTCGTCATGGACCGCATCGATGCCTCCATTGCGGTGCCCATGCGGCGCCTGATGCACGAAGGCCCGGCACAACGCGATCCGGAACTCGACGCCATTGCCCGCGCTATCCTCCCCGAGGATCTCGCCTCGATTATCTACACTTCGGGTACAACGGGCACATCAAAAGGCGTGCAGTTGAGTCACGGCAATCTGACTTCGAACGTGATGAATTCGCTCGCCGGCTTCGACATTCGTCCCGGGCACATCAGCCTGTCGTTCCTGCCTCTCTCGCATGTTACCGCGCGTCATGCCGATATTGCGTTGCTGTACAACCGTGTCACCCTGGCCTATTGCCCGTTCATAGAGCAGTTGCCGCAAACCCTGATGGAGGTGCTGCCCACAATCTTCGTCGGCGTTCCGCGCGTCTACGAAAAAATCTACAGCCAGGTGGAGCAGAAAGTGAAGGGATTCGGCAAGCGTGCGATCTATCGCTGGGCGCTGGGCGTGGGGCGGGACCACAGCGCGAAGGTTCTTCTGGGAGAAGTTCCCGATTCACTCCTGTGGAAACTGGCTCACAAGTTGGTTTATTCGCAGGTGCGCGCTCGTATGGGCGGCAGAGTTGAAATCTTTGTTTCCGGCGGAGCGCCTTTGGGCAAGGAACTGGCGGCGTGGTACGCCAGTATCGGGATTCGCATCCACGAAGGTTATGGCCTGACCGAAACCTCGCCGGTGATCGCGATCAACACACCGAGCGCCCATAAGATGGGCACAGTCGGGCGTCCTTTGGCCAACGTAGAAGTTCAGATTGCGGAAGATAAAGAAATTCTCGTGCGCGGCCCTTCCGTCTTTCGCGCTTATTGGAACCGTCCCGAAGACACTCGCGTCGCATTTGCCGATACCTGGTTCAAGACTGGCGATATCGGCATGTTGGATGAAGATGGATTTCTTTGCGTTACCGATCGCAAGAAAGATCTGCTCAAGACCTCGGGCGGAAAATTCATCGCGCCGCAGCCTATTGAAAATTCCCTCAAGCTGAATTCTCTGATCGGAACGGCCGTCGTTCTGGGAGACCGGCGGAAGTTTGCGGTCGTCATTATTTCGCCGTATCTGCCCCTGCTGGAGGATTGGGCCCGCGCCCGCCACATCTCATTTTCCTCACCCGAACAACTGGTGGCCAATCCCAAGGTCAAGGCGCTCTACGAAGGCATCGTTGCCGAAGTGAACCGCGGTTTGGCGCGTTTCGAGACTCTGAAAAAGGTCCTGCTGGTGCCCGATCAGTTCACCGCCGAAGATGGTACCCTCACGCCGACATTAAAACTTCGTCGCAGAGCCGTCGAGGAGCGTTTTCACAAACAGATCGATGACCTGTACAAGGAAGCGGAAGTTCCCGCCGTGGCGTAGCGGTTTTGTCTATGGCGCAAGTAACAAAGCAAGTGCGGCTGCAGCCTCAAACGCTGGAGGCTTTTGAGTCCTACATTCGCGACGCCGAATCGGCCATGGAATTGACCCTGCCGCCGAGCGGCCCATTCCTGTGGTGTGACGCGGATTCCGAACAAACTCAGCAACTCCGAACAGGAAAAATCGTAGCGCAATTCTGGGCTGGCCATGGCCCCGCAAGAGTGCCGGATGGGTTGATCCACGACTGGATCGGCGTCGTCTTGATTCCCGCGACGACCATCGATGAGACCCTGGCGCTCATCCAGGACTACGATCATCACAAGAATATCTACCAGCCCGAAGTGATCGACTCAAAGCTCATCAGCCACCACGGCGGTGATTTTCAGATTTATCTGCGGCTCCTGAAAAAGAAAATCATTACTGTGGTGCTCGATACCGATCATCAGGTGCAATATCGTTCTCTCGATCCATCCCACTGGCTCTGCCATTCCTATACCACGCGCATTTCAGAGGTAGAGAATGCAGGCAGCGCGCAGGAAAAGGTCCTCGATCCAGACACTGGACACGGCTTCCTGTGGCGCTTGTATTCCTACTGGCGATTCGAGGAGCGAGACGGTGGCGTCTACGTGCAGTGTCGCGCCATCTCGTTGACGCGCGACATCCCCTTTGGGCTGGCCTGGGCGATTGAGCCGATCATCCAGAAACTGCCCGAGGAATCTCTGACCAACACATTGCACGCCACCCGCAACGCGCTATTGGCAAGGCAGAAGTAGGGCCGGGAATCTTGCTGCGCTAGGTGGTTAGCGCGATGAAATTGCAGCTTCCGCTTTTCGAATTGCCTTCTCGTGCAACTCCCAGGAGTGGATGGCTTTCCGGCATCCTTCTCGCGCCATGGTCGTGCTCATCTGCTTCTCGGCCTGATCGAAAGTCTCTTCCGCATCCATTCTCGCGCGGTAGGCTTGCTCGTCGGCTTCTTTCACCGTCTTAAGCAGTGCAGCGATCTCCGGGGTGACGGTTGCGAGGTGTTTCGGTTTCTTGCCTGCCGCCGCGCCGGTTAGAGTTTCTGAAGCTACCCGTAGCGCGTCTGGCCAGCGATCTTTCACCGCCTGGTTCAGCCGATCGAGCGCGGCATTGGCCTGGTCGGCAGCTTTCCGCACGGTTTTCTTTTCGCGCAGCCACTTCATCACCGACCACGTGATCGCCTCCGTCATCAGTGTCTTTGCCTGTTCGACCGCGGGGAGTTTTTCGGGCCTTTCCATAAATCGACGATAACTCGCCCATCCCGAAAGCAGTGTGAGCGGAGTCACGCTTGGCGGTGATAAGACTCGATTGTCATTGACTGCCCCGCCTCCAGTCCCTATAGTTGTAGTCATATGCTGCAGTGCAGCAATTGGAGGCAACATCATGCGAACTAATACCAAGTCTCAAGAAGACCGCTCGCCCTTCGCCATTCTGACGGAACTGGCGGTCGAGGGAACCTCGAGCCTTGTGGAAGCACAGCGAACTTTGCTCAACTTGGCACAACAGGAAAACGAAATCATTCTCGGCGGGGTCAAAGAGCGCGTTGGCGGCGTGATGCCGGGAATCTGCATGACCGACGTCGTGCGCCGCGGCATCGATACTCTCATCGGCCTTCAGCAGGAGTTGCTGACCAACACCAGCAAGCAGACCATGCAATGGCTGGGGATGGGAACCGCTGTGAAGAGCGACCGCGCCGCTCAGTTACTCGACTTTGCCCGTGAGGGAGTCGAGACCTTTGCTCGCGCACAGAGAAAATTCCTCGATGTCCTCGCTCAGGAAGCTCTGAAGGCTGCCAATGGCAAACCCGAGCACGAAGCGCCGGTCAAAAAGACAGAACTCATGCAACTGGCGCGTGAAGCCGGTGGCGCCTTCGTCGAAGCGCAGAAGAGATTGCTCGACGTCATGGGCCAGCAGATGACGGTGAATATGGATGCCACCACTCGCGCGCTGGAATTGCTTTCGCCTTCACAGTTGCGGCCGCTCGCTAACTTTACCGGCGAGGGCGTAAAGACTTTCGTGGATGCGGAAACATCATTGATCAGTTCGCTCATCCAGCCACGCAAGAAAACCG
This sequence comes from uncultured Acidobacteriaceae bacterium, assembly GCA_963715875.1. Classification (GTDB taxonomy): domain Bacteria; phylum Acidobacteriota; class Terriglobia; order Terriglobales; family Acidobacteriaceae; genus Sulfotelmatobacter. Next base: position 2,353,444 of record OY970281.1, read on the forward strand.
CCAACCGTGCCAAACCGGGCCGGGGACGCACGGCTCGCCGGCCGAAGCCGGTAACCGTTTAAGCCAGGCGTGCCTGTCGTCCGTGGCGGGCGTTCGCAATTGCGCCTGTGCTCACGTGCCTGCACTCACGTGATCGCAGGCGCTGCGGTCGCCTTGGTGGCCAGGTAGCGGTCCAACATTGCCTGCTCCCACTGCACCCACAAGCGCCCGGGATAGAGAAGTGCGCTGCATTGCAGAGTGGCCCAATCCCGAGCCTGCAACGGTGAACGAAATGCCGATCGATTGGTGAGCCAATGCTGGGCGATGTGTCGCGCGATGGTGAGGCCCATTCCGCTGTCAGATCCGGCAACGTCGCCCAGTATCCCTTCCAGTGTGAACATTACCTTGGACAGCATAATCAGTGAACCGGGGAACTGAATGCCCTTGACCGCGATGCGTTCGAGAAGGCGCATCGCGTCCGCTCCGCTGGGCAAACGGGATGCCGGCATCCGGTCGAGAAATTCGGCGACTAGCCCGCGAACCATCCTGCCGCGCGGCGAACTGGTTTGGATGCCATGCTGGCTGAGCGCCGCGACTTCGTTGCACACGCCCATCCGGTCGCGCAAGCTGACCATCAAAAACAAAAGCGCAAGATGCCGGCGCTGCTCTCTGCCAAGTCGCTCGCGCAAAGCCCAATCGATGATGGTGAGTTCGCCGGTGCGATTGTTATAAAGCAGATTGCCGGCGTGCGGATCGCCATGAAAGATGACGTCTTCCGCCGCCGAAAATAGCGGTATCGCAACCAGAGCCTCGACCAGTTGCTCGGCCACTTTGCGGCGATCCGCCGCCGGCAAGCGCGCGGCCGCGCTCGTCACCTTGATTCCGCGCTCTTGGGTGAGGGCTGTGATGGTGGGCGTGCACAAAGGCTCGATCACCCGCGGTACCCTTACGCCGGGAATCGATCGATAAAGGTTCCCCGCTTCGAGCAGCGTTTTCTGCTCGCGGGGGAAGTTGACCTCGTGCCGCAACAGGCGCCGCACTTTCCGAAATGTGTCGGGGATCAGGTGGGCCGTAAATCCATAGCGGTGATGGCTGTCTCCGAAATAGTCAGCGAGGCCCTGCAGATAATCCATGTCCTCGGCGAAGAACTCAGGAATGTGCGGCTTCAGCACCTTGAAGACGCCACGCTCGCGCCGCCCAGTCTCAGGATTTCGCCAGCTAAACTGCAGAACCGCACTCACACTGGCCTCCGACATTATGTTCGGTGCGACCTTAACGGCAAAGGCTTTGAGCTGAGGACCCAGATCTCTTTCGAGGATGGCGCGCATGTCTTCCGGTTTGACGTCGCGAATTCCATTTTCCAATTTGGCCAGCGCGGTGCGGAGAGCTGGACGCAGATGCTGGTTGCGCGCGATTACCTGGCCGAGTTTCTGCAGCCCCGGCACCTTCGCGATCAGGCGCAGCAGGCGAGTCTCGGCTGGAGTATCGGCCGGGAGCTCGATCTGCTCCAATAGTTTGGGAGCCAGGCGAGCCGGCGAAAGGTGCGTCACCACGTACATCATCGAGTCGCGAACCGGCGGACGCCACTTGAGATACGCCTCCGGAACCAGAGCTTCCACCGGAACGATCTCGTCCACAATCCATCGTGCCATTGCGTCGCGCACGGCTTGGCCGGCCGGGCTTCGCAGCCCGGCCTCGATAGCGCTGATGTTTTTGGCAGTGGTCGCATTCTGCGGCAGAAAATTCTTCAGCGCCGTGCGCAATTGATCGGGCGCGAGCAGTCGAAGGCCCGCTGCGATGGATGATGCATCCAACATGAAAGTGAAACCTATTCGTCGTCATTATGCTCTCCGCCGTGCAATTTTGCGGTGACAATCATCACTGGCTGCTCGAAAGCTGCGGACTACAAGTTCTGCGAAATGGTTTTGTGAGATAGTCTTTGGTTGCACAGCTTGTCCCGGAGCAAGAAGAGTTTGGCTACGCTGAACGAAGCGTTCTCGCGGTTGTCGGTTCACCGTCGTTATGAAGTCTGGTTTATCCGTCTGGGTTTGGCGGATGGCAGCGGCGCATGGTGGTTCCGCTATCTGCTGATGAATCCCGGGAGGGACGGTTGCGCCGAGGATTCGCGCGGAATGCCGGTTCAGGTCTGGGCCACCTGGTTCCCCCAGGGCGGCAAGCCACAAAGCTTCATTCAGGGATTTCCACTGTCGGGCTTTGCGCTCAGCGGCAAAGGGCAGACACCGTTTCATTTCCGCATGGGCGGCAACGCGATTGAAGAAGATTCCTGCCGAGGTGCACTCCAAGTCGATGGCCACGAGATCTCGTGGAACCTGCGTTACCGTTCCACTTTTCGCGTGACCTTGAGCGACAAAGGTTGGATCGGCTTCTCGCGATCACCCCATTCCGATGCGGTTTTTTCCGGCGAGATCACGCTCGATGGGAGCACCTTTGCGGGCGAGCCTCTAGGGTTCGGTGTGCAGGGCCACAATTGCGGATACCGGCATCGCAACTTCTGGACTTGGACCCACGCTTACTTTCCTCGCATCGGCAGTCCCGCCACCACCCTGGAAGCGTTGACTTACGAAATGCCTTTTGGACTTACGTTTCGCAAAGCGGTCCTCTGGCACGACGGCCAGGCACACATGTTTCGCGATCTGCGGGAAACCTGGGGCGAGCAACCGATGCAGTGGACCTTTCATTGCATCGGACGAACTGGATTGCGACTGGAAGCTACCATCGACGGGCGCGGCGCAAGCGTCCACCGCCTTCCTTATATAAAGACCAGTTGCAAGGGCAGCTTCGAGGTGACGAACAACAGCCTGGCATCGGCCTCGCTTTTGCTGCAGAATGCGGCTGGACAGAGCGAAAAATTAGACACTGCCACTGGCGCAGTGCTGGAGAGAGTTGGATGAACTAACCGGCTGAATGAGTTCGCGCCAGGCGCTCGGCCATCACGGCATAGGCCGCCGGATTAAACGCCATCCCGATGTGAGTGCCGGTAACTTCGACGTCGATCTCAGGATCCATCGTCCGGCAATAGCGCCAGTCGACAATCCCGTCCTGGCGCGTGTAAATCGCGGTCTCCATCATCGAGTTGGGAACCTTGCGCCGCAGCGAATCTAAAAAATTGCAGGTGCACTGTCCGGTGTAGCAGTCGGGCAGAACTCCGGCGCCGTGCTCCTCGAGTATCCGCAGACGGATCGCCTCCGAGGCGTGATAGACCGTTCGATTGGTAACCGTGCCCCGGATGGGTGCGGCCAGCGTGATCACCGAGGCCACGTCTTTCGACCGCGCGCCCGCCACCGAGCGCGCAATCACTCCCCCGAGGCTGTGGCCAATGAGGTGAATCTTGCGTCCCGTCTCATCCAATGCTTTGTCGATGGTCTGATTCAGACAGCGCTGGATCAGAAGATTTGGACACTCCGCATTGATGCCGATACCCGAAAAATAAGGCTCGTATCCGATGCGCGCCAGCCAGGCGTGAAGCTCCGTGAGATAAACATCGGTTCCGAGAAAACCCGGAATGATGATCACTGCCGACCCGTCACCGCGCGGCACGCCCAGGCCGTAGTAGACGGGCGTGGCGTGCAGCAGCAGGACTTCCGCTCCAAAGAAGGCTTCAGTCCAAAAGGGAGTGTCGGGTGGCGAATCGTTTCGAGGAAAAGAATGGCGTCCGTTGCTTTTGGCAGGACGCGGGGATGCTGTTTTCTTTCGTGGCTGCAAGCTTGTCTCGGACCCGCCAATCGTCCGCTCGGGGCGGCGATTGGACCTTATTGCACCGCCGAATTATACCCCTCGACATCAATCGCACCAAGAGGGATTTTTGAAATGAACATTGATTCTAAGTGAATAGAGTAAAAAGTAAGCTAGCGTTTCTTCCCGGTGCGCCGTTTTCGTTGTGCAGGTTTTTGCAACCGAGCCTCGAGTTCCGCCACTCGCTTGCGTAATGCCGCAACTTCAGAGTCGGAATTCGTCTCGGCTCGCGCCGGCGCCGTGGTTCCGAGAAACCGTTTCATGATATCGACTGGTGAAAGGATGGCGGATTGTACCTGGCTCAGGCGATTCTGCACTGTATCCTGCACCTTCTCATAGGTGTCGAACGCGGATTTCAGGTACCACATGAGGAACTCCTGCCGCACTTCATCGGAGGCAATGATCAGTTGCCGCAGCAGTTCGAGCGGCAGTCCCGTGGGTTTATCCTTCGCGTCTTCGGTAATAATCTGCGTCAGGGTGACGCGAGTGAGGTCGCGGCCACTCTTGGCATCGACCACGCGAACTTCTTTTCCCGCCCGCACCAGCGCGGCCAGATCGTCGAGGTTCACGTAGCGACTGCCCGCCGTGTCGTACAAGCGGCGATTGCCATATTTCTTGATGACGATGACTTCGGCTTTCATAAGTGGCGTGCCAGACTCCATGCGGCCCAACCCGGTTTATGTTGCTCTGCACAGAACGAAACAATATCTTGACACAACTACCTTGCCCTCGTATAGTTTAGCTAATGCTGCAATGCAGCAATATGGAGGTACTTATATGGCAACGGCGGTAAAGCACGAAACTCATCCGGGTTCGGTGGTTTCTCTTCTTTCGGGTTGGGCGCAGCAGGGCGTGCAGACTCTGTTCGCCACGCAACGGATTCTCATCGATCTGGCCATGCGGCAGAATGCCAGCGTGATGAATTCCCTGCGGCAGCAACTCTCGGACCCGCATCATTCTCCCACTGCCATTCTCAGTGAAGTCGCTGGGGAAGGCGTCACGAATTTTATTGAAGGACAAAAAGTGCTGCTCGATCTGAGCAAGAAGCAAAACGATCTCCTCATGAACGGAGTCAAAGAGCGGATGGGCGACTATCCCGCGGCCCATGCGGTCGCCGATCTGCTGCGGCGCAGCGTCGATACGTTTATCCATCTGCAAGAGGAGTATCTGAAGATCGCCAGCAAGCAAACTCACACCTGGCTGGAATCGGCCAAGAGCGGCAAGCCCTATCAACCGCAGCAGTTTGTCGATCTGGCACGCGAGGGTATGGAGAGCTTCGTCGATGCGCAAAAGAAGTTTCTCGACGTCATCGCGGAAGAAACCGCCAAGGCCACCAAGCCTGCCAATGGCGCAACCAAGCGGATGAAACAGACCGAACTGGCTGAACTGGCGCGCAAGGCGACCGAGTCGTTCATTGAAGCGCAAAAAAAGCTGGTCGATCTCACCGGCAAACAAGTGAATGCCAACATGAAGACTGCCGGCAAGACGATGGAACTCCTGCGGCCATTTCCTTTTCTTCCTGTGAGCGACCTGACTCAGGAGGCCGTCAAGAGCTACGTCAACGCCCAAAAAGCGCTGATGGAAGTCATCAAGGTGCCCGTCGCTCCGAAGATGGTAGCGAAGGCCGATCACGGCAAAAAGCCCATGAAAAAGGCGAAGGCAGCCGTAGCCGTCGCGTAAGAACTTGAAACACTCGCGCAGTTGACGCAGGTTCCACTCGGCCAAAGCTGTCGCGAGAAGGGAAGCGATCAGCCAGCGCGCCCTGATTCACAACCGGGACGCGTTGGCCTTCTTGCCATCATTCTCAATCTTTGTTCTTCATCGAAGCCGGTAATAGCCGCGTTCCTGGCGTAAACGTGCTTATGCTTAGGAATCACAGCATGGTCCGGTTGTAAGAATTGTCCCGCGACGGGTGGCTCTCTATGGCACCGCGCAACGCGCACTTCGATTTCGATTTCATCGTCATCGGATCTGGCTTCGGAGGCAGCGTTTCCGCCCTGCGGTTGGCGGAGAAGGGTTATCGCGTCGCTGTCATGGAAATGGGCCGCCGTTGGACGCCCCAATCTCTTCCCCGTACTAGCTGGTCCATTCATCGCTGGTTCTGGCGGCCGAAGCTGGGCCTGCGAGGTTTCTTCAACATGCGCTTCTTCCGCCGCGCCACCATCTTTCACGGTTGCGCCGTTGGCGGCGGCTCAATCACCTATGCCGGAACTCTGCTCTCGCCGCCGGAAAAGGTTTGGGACACAGGTTCGTGGGCGGGCTTGTCTGACTGGAAAGCCGAAATGCCCGCACATTATCAGACCGCGTCCGAGATGCTGGGCGTAACTCGGAACAAGATTCTCGGACCCGCCGATGAACTTCTGAAAAACGCCGCAGCCGCCGCCGGAGCAGCCCACACTTTTTACCAGACCAACGTGGGCATCTTCCAAGCCGCCGACGGACAACCGGGTAACCAAACATTCGTCGATCCATTCTTCCGCGGGAAAGGTCCACAGCGAACCACTTGCACCGGCTGCGGGGGGTGCATCATGGGCTGCCGCTATGGCGCCAAAAATACCCTCGACCTCAACTATTTATATCTGGCGGAAAAATGCGGGGCGCAGGTCTTTCCAGAAACCAAAGTTGTGGACGTGAAACCGCTGCCAAACGCGAGCGACGGCAGTTCCGGCTATGCGATACGCACAATAAGATCCACGGCATGGATTCGCCGTCAGCCCCAGACCTTCACCTGCCGTGCCGTGGTCTTTGCAGCGTCGTCACTGGGAACCATGGAACTATTGTTCCGGCTCAAAGACAGCGGCTCATTGCCGGCGATCAGTCCGCGCCTGGGCAAACACGTGCGCACTAATTCCGAATCGCTGATCGGAGCGCGCATGCCCGGGTGTGCCGAAGATTTCTCTCAGGGTGTTGCCATCGGCTCCGGCGTGTACATCGACGAACACACGCACATCGAAGCGGTGCGTTATCCCAGAGGCTCCGACACCATGAGCCTGCTCACGACGATTCTGACCGATGGCCGGCCCGGGGCGCAGCGCATCGGGCTCTGGCTGAGAAATATTCTCGGCTCTCTGCTGCGCCATCCGCTCCAGACTCTGCGCGTGGCGCAGCCCTGGGGCTGGGCGCGCGAGCATGTGATCCTGCTGTGCATGCAGGCGCTCGATGGTCGCATCCAGATGCGCTGGGAGCGCCCCTGGTTCTGGCCGTTCCGCAAGACTCTGGTGAGCCGAGGAAAGAAGGTTCCGACGTATATTCCGAAGGCCAATGATTTTGCCAGGAAAGTTGCGCAACTCGCCGGAGGCACCGCCATGAGCATGTTGCCGGAGATTCTCTTCGACGTTCCCGGCACCGCACACTGCATCGGAGGGTGCGTCATTGCTGCAACTCCCGATCGCGGTGTGGTTGATGCTCGGCACCGCGTCTTCGGCTATCGCAACATGTATATCTGTGACGGTTCCGTGCTGGGAGCGAATCTTGGCGTCAATCCCAGCCTCACGATCACGGCGCTGGCCGAGCGCGCCATGAGCTTCATCCCTCCCACCTCTGAAAGCGCCTGGAATAGCGCATCTCCAGCGGGTGCGGAAGTTCTTAGTGGTTAGAAAGGTTTTCTAAAGGAGTACCGATCGAAACGCCGGACTAGAGCATCTCGATAAATCGCTTCGTAAAGACGAGGGATCCAGTCCCTTAGCGCCCGCTCGCCTGCGCGGAGATTTGAGATGGCGATGACGCAACTCTCACCCTCATCTCAGAGCTTGTAGTTCGCCTTTGTCCCACAAAGTGCGACTTCGCACATTCGTCCGTACGTCCCTGAGACACAGGCCCATGTGCCAGTCATCACCCAAAAGCGTGATTGGCGGCGCAGACGGCCTTGTGACGTAGGACTATTTTGGGAATCGAAGGTTCCCATGAGCCCAGCCACCACCCAGACAATAAACGACTTCGAGGCTTCCTTTTCTCGCCTGCACGAATTCCACGATGCTTCTGCTTACGAAGCGATCGAACGTCTCGTGAAAGCGGGCGAGGTGGTTGGACTCGACGAATCGGCTCTTATGCGCATGCTCGATCGGGGACTGACCTTCGCGCAGTTGCTCGAAGTGATCGGATCGAAGATGGAAGGTTTGCAGAGAGTCGCGTAGGCGCCGCCGGTACCGAGCGCGCCAGCGGTCTACTGCATCGCGAGGCAGATATGACTTTTACGGAATGGTCGAAATCCAACGTTGACTATGGGCGCAAGCTGGTGAGTTCTGCGGTCGAGGGCGCGCGTACCGGGGAGAGCGAATTTCTCCACGAGGAACCTCTCGCTCCCTATCTTGGCGACTCGGCGCGGCAGGCAGTGCGGCCGGCGATCCTCGGCGCGTGCCTTGGTGCTTTAGGTGGATATCTCGCCAACGGCCGTTCCCCCCGCAAGGCCCTCGCTTGCGGCCTGGCCGGCGGCGTACTCGGCTTCGGCGCCGGCATGATTTGGGACAGCCGTCATTTCACCGCCAGTGTAGCTTCCGGCGCGTGGAAGAACATCGGCAAAACACGCGACGAGCGCTGGTTTGAAAAGAATCCCATCGACTACGCGTAAGCGTGTCATACAGTCGATTCTTTACGCCAGCAACGTTTCTCGCGAAAATACATCGGAGGCAGCAATGAGCAAGAGTGAAGCTGTTGTCGTGAAAGAGCGAGTGCAAATCCCGCTGCCCGTAGAAACACCGAGCGCCGAACGAATAGCTTATCTCGATGGACTCGTCAAGCAGGCCAAAACCGCTGCTGCGGTCTTTACCCAATTCACGCAAGCGGATGTCGATCGCATTGTCAAAGCCATGGTCATGGCCGGCCTCGAACAGGCTCAGCACCTTGCCCACCTGGCCGTCGAAGAAACCAAAGTTGGCGTAATGGAAGACAAGGTCATCAAGAACATGGTGGCCTGCGAGTTCGTTTACAACTTCGTCAAAGACAAAAAAACAGTCGGCGTCATTCGCGAGTTTCCCGAGCGCAATCTGATGGAGATCGCCGAGCCCATCGGAGTTCTGTTCTCCCTCACTCCCATCACAAATCCAACTTCCACCGTCCTGTTCAAGTGCATCATGGCGATCAAGACGCGGAACGCGGTCGTCTTCAGTCCTCATCCCAAAGCCTGGCGGTGTTGCGCCGAGGCCGTGAAGATTATGCGCGAGACCGCCGTCAAGCATGGCGCGCCCGAAGGAGTGTTTTCCTGCCTGGAAGCTCCCACGCTGCCCGACAACGCTTACCTCATGCGACATAAAGATGTAGCGCTGATCGACGCCACCGGCGGGCCGGGTGCGGTCAGAGCCGCCTATAGCTCCGGCAAGCCCGCTTTGGGTGTGGGGCCGGGCAATACTCCGGTCTACCTGGAGAAATCTGCCGACCTGAATACCGCCGTCGTCGACATCATTGTTTCTAAGACGTTCGATAACGGAACCATCTGCGCCTCCGAGCAGACAGTGGTCATCGACGATGAAGTGTACGACGCCGTTTTGAAGAAGTTTGCCGACCTGGGAGCGCACATCTGCAACGAGAAAGAGACCCGCCTTCTGGAACGCACCGTAATCGATCCCAACACCGGATTCATGCAGCCTATGGCCATCGGCCAGAAAGCCACGGACATCGCACGGTTCATCGGTCTCAATGTGCCGGCTAACACCAAGTTGCTGATCGCGCCGATTCAGGGAGTGGGCCGCGAACATCCGCTATCGGTCGAAAAACTGTTTCCGGTTCTCGCCGTCTATCGCGCCAAATCCGTTGCCGAAGCGCTGCGGGTCTGTGTGGATGTAAACCACGCCGGGGGACTTGGACACACAGCTGTGGTGTTCTCGCGTAACGAGGAAGTAATCCGCAAGTTCGGCGAAGTCATTAACGCCGGCCGGATCATCGTGAATTCGCCGGGGTCCATCGGCGCGCTGGGCGCGGTTTACAACGATCTCGTGCCCACCTTCTCCTTCGGATGCGGCACCGGCGGCGGCAACAGCACCACCGACAACGTAAACATTTATCACTACCTGAATATCAAGCGCATGGCTCGGAGGACGCAAAACCATATGTGGTTCCGGGTTCCTAACCAGATTTACTTCAACATGAATGCGGTGGAGAATCTGGGCCACTTCCCCTCGCAATCCACCATTGTCGTCACCTCTCCGTCGCTCGAGCAAATCGGCCACGCCGATATCGTCCGGCGCCACCTCTGTCCCTAAAACTCACGTGCACATGCTCGTCATTCCTGACGCGGAGCCTGAAGCCAAGGTCATTGCGCAGGGCGTAGAAGCGCTCAATTTCTACAAGGCCGACCAGATCGTCGCCCTTGGCGGCGGCTCGGTGATCGATGCGGCGAAGATCATGAAACTCAAGTACGAGTCGCCGGAAGCCGATCTCGAATACCTGGCTGCTCCCTTCCTTGATCTGCGCAAGCGGGTCGTCGAATATCCCAAGGAGAAAGTGAACCGCGCGCGCTTGGTTGCCATCTCCACCACCAGCGGCACTGGCAGCGAAGTTACTCCGTTCGCCGTTCTCATCGATAAGGAACGCGGGCGCAAGGTGACGCTCGCCGACTACTCGCTCACCCCGGACGTGGCCATCGTCGATCCGCAATTTGTCATGTCCATGCCCAAAGGCCTGACCGCCGATACCGGCATCGACTGCCTTACGCATGCGCTCGAGGCTGGCGTTTCCAGTTACTCCTCGGCTTATACCGATTCCAACGCCATGCAGGCGATTCGGCTCGTGTTCAAGTATCTGCCAATTGCCTTTGAAAATCCTCGCGATGAAGAAGCGCGTTCGATGATGCACAACGCTGCCTGCATTGCGGGTATGGCCTTCTCCAATGCGTCGGTAGGCGTGAATCACGCGTTGGCCCATGCCTTCGGAGCTCGCTTCGGCGTGGCCCATGGCCGGGCCAACGCGCTCATGCTGCCTCATGTCATTGCTTTCAACGCTGCCGTTCCCAACAAGTTCATGCCCTCGCCTTATACCCAGGGCTACACGGCTCATAAGAAATACGCCGCAGTCGCCGATTTGCTGAGCCTCGGTGGCAATACGGTGGACGAAAAAGTAAAGAACCTGATCGTCGCTGTCGAAACATTACTCGATCAACTGAAATTCCCACGTTCCATTGCGGAGTTGGGAATCTCGAAGCAGGAGTTTGAACGCGCATTGCCTGAACTGGTCGAGATTGCGTTTGCCGATCCGTCCTGGCGCTCGAACCCGCGTATGCCTCTGATGAACGAACTCGTCGAGCTCTTCTGGAAGGCATATCAGGGACGAAGCGTGGCGCAGACGGCGCGCGCGGAAGATATCGAACAAACAGTGTAGGAAATGGCGGTGCCTATGGCGGTGCTTTCTATGTTTGTGAACATTGACGAAAAGCGGTTGGCTCAGGCTCTGCACGAAGCCGGCGAAAATCTGGATCACGCTGCGGGCGAAACAGTTTTGGATTTTTCCTCGGTGCGCCGTGTCGATGCCGCGGCGCTCACGGCCTTGGACGAGTTCGCCCGTCTTGCCGGCGAGAAATCCGTCAAGGTTGTCCTGCGCGGCGTCAACGTCAACGTCTACAAGGTGCTGAAGCTGGTGCAAGTGACGCGGAAGCTTGCTTTTGTGAACTGAGTAGTGCGCTCACCGGGCGAACGAAGTTGCCCGCGAATGAACAGGGGGAGTAATGCAGAACCAACCGCAGAGCGACCGTCTTACCTGGGGTGACACGGTCTTCCTGCATCTGGAACGGGATGGCATGCCGCTGAATGTGGCCAGTGTCTGCCTGTTCGAGGGCGAGGTTTCGTTTGAAGACTGCGTGAAGTTCATCGAGTCGAAGCTGCCTCTCATTCCCCGTTATCTGAAGCGCGTCGTTCCCGCTCCCTTCGGCTTTGGCCTGCCCAGCTGGGAATACGATCCTGAGTTCGATCTGCGCCGTCATGTGCGCGAAATCAATCTGAAACATGGGACCGACACCGAGCTTAACGCCGCCGCCGCCAAGCTTTTCGGGACGGTCATGGACCGCCGCCATCCGCTGTGGGACATCAGCGTCATACGTGGCCTCAAAGGCCATCGCACCGGAATCATCATCCGCCTGCATCACTGCCTGGCCGACGGCATCGCCGGCGTGGGCATCATGAACGCGCTGCTGGATGCCAGTCCGGAAGCGAAGCCCCTCCCCAGGAAAAAGCTCAAGTTCACGGTTCCACCACCCCGCGATCCGTTGACCTCGCTCACCACCGGCTTTGCGGATTCTTACTCCGATTTCATCAAACGGATTCTTTCTGCCATGGCCGATCTGGTCACCATGGCCGAGCGCATCGGCGCCAGTGGCGGATCTCTGGCCAGCGACGAGTTTGTCAGTCTCTTTCCAGAAATCACTTCCTTTACCGAGCGGCTCCGCTTCAACGTCATTTACCGCGGGCCACAGAAATTTGCCCGCACTGAGATTCCCCTGGCCGACGTCAAAAGTATTCGCCTCGAGAGTGGCACCAGCGTGAATGACGTCATCCTCGCTCTGGTGACCGCCACGATTCGCCGTTACTGCGAATTACACGGAGACCCCGTAAAAGGGAAGTTGCTGCGAATTATGGTCCCGGTAAACCTGCGTGGCAACGGCAGTGCGGCCGATCTGGGCAACCGCATTTCGCTGGTTCCCGTCACCGTTCCACTCGACATTCGCCAGCCCCGCAAATTGCTCGCCGCCGTTCACAAGCGAACCGAGTTTCTAAAACGCATGCACGCCGCGGAGTTGGTCAGTCTTGCTGGAGGTTTGATCGGAATGTTTCCAACCTCCATGCAGGGCTTGGCCGGACCGATTATGAGCCAGTTGCCGCTCACGCCTTTCAACATGGTCTGCACCAACGTGCCGGGGCCGCAGTTTCCTCTGTACCTGCGCGGCCACAAGATGCTGCAGTGCTATCCCTACGTTCCGGTGGGAGGCGAGATGGCCGTCAATTGCGCCATTCTCAGCTACGACGGCACAGTGTTTTTCGGATTCAGCGGCGATGCCCAGGCCGCGCCCGATCTGAAGAAGCTGGAAAGTTTGTTGCAGGAAAGTTTCGCGGAGCTGCGGGACATTTCGAAAGTCGGTTCACCGCAAACGAAGCCGCGGCAGAAGAAGCAGCAACCCAGGAAATCGCGCGTAGCGCCGGCAGTCGCAGCTCCGAAAAAAACGTTGCCCGCGCCTGCTCCGGTGAAGGCCGGATCGCCTGAATCGAAGTCAGTACAAAGATCGGCGCCAGAAAATCGGCAGGAGGCAGTCGCAACACAGCTCATCGTCGCATAAAAAGAAAGATCGGGTGTAGACCGTGGTAGGACCCTATTCACCCTCGCAAATCGAAGACTGGTTAGTCCCAGGTCGCACCTTATTTTTGAGCATCCACGCTCTCGGCGTAGCTATCTTCTTTTATATCGTCGCCAAGCGTCTGGTTCCGCTGGTTCGCGCCCAACGCGATTTTCGTTTTGACCAGCCCATCGTTCGCCTCGGAAATGTCTTCAAATTCTGGCTGGGACAGTGGAAGCATCCGCGCTACAAATTCGCCGGAAGCCTTCACATCCTTATCTTTACAGGTTTCATTCTTCTCGCGGCCCGCGCCTTCACCGTGCTGATCGTGGGAGTTTCTCCGACCTTCGTGATGCCGGTTCTTAACGGCCATGGCTACGACATCGTTACCGACTACGCTGCCACCGTCGTTTTCATTTGCATGGTGGTTGCGGCAATTCGGCGTGTCGTCTTCAAGCCGGCCCGCTATGCCGTACCTGAGAAATTCGGCAAGAGTCACACTGCCGACGCCGTGTTTCTCCTCGGACTCATCGCATTGCTGATGGTGGCCGATAGTGTATTTTCCGCCAGCAATGCGGCTGGCCACGCCCGGCAAGGCCAGCCGTTCGAGGCGTTGGCCTTCCTGTCTCTGCCTTGGATGTTCCAGATTGTTTTCGCTTCCATGCCATTAGCGACCCTCGGCGGCATCAATGTCGGCGCTTATTTCGTTCATGCAGTGGCGTTTTATTTCCTGCTCTGCTACCGGCCCTTCGGAATCCAGTTCCACGTGGAAACTTCCCTGTTCAGTGTTTACTTCGCCAAGTTGACCCGAGGCACTCTGAAGCCTGTTCGCTGGGGAGTCTCCGACGAGCATCTCGATCAGGTGAAATCGTTCGGCGTGAAGAAATTCGAGGACTTCACCTGGAAGCACATGCTCGATTTCTATTCCTGCGCCGATTGCGGCCGCTGCGCTGACAATTGTCCCGCCAACGCAGCTGGCCGGCCACTGGCGCCGCGCTTCCTCAGCATCAAGGCGAGAGACTATGCCTTCGAGCACTACCCTGTGTTTGGACGTCCCAAGGAAGGCGCGCCACTCATCGGCGGTATTTATTCAGAGGACGAAATCTGGTCCTGCACCACCTGCGGTGCCTGTGAAGAAGAATGCCCGCTACTGGTCGAATACATCGACAAGATCGTCGACTTGCGTCGCGGCATGATCGATGATGGCAACGTCCCGCAATCTCTGCAGAAGCCGCTGAAAGCCCTCGAAAGCCGTGGCAATCCCTACGGCAAGATGGAGAAGAAAAAAGCCGACTGGGTAAAGGCGGCGGAGTTCCAGAAGACTTGCAAGGTCCAGACCCTCGATGGAAAGAACGTTGCCGACACTTTGTATTTCGTCAACAGCATCACTTCTTATGACGACCGGATGCAGTCGATCGGGCGCTCCACTGCCAGAATCCTCGACCACGTCGGAGCCAGCTTCGGAATTCTCGGCTCGGCTGAAAAAGACAGTGGACACGAAGTCCGCCGCTTCGGCGAAGAGACGCTTTTCCTGGCCCTGCGCGATCACAATACCGACGCCATCAAAGCCTCGGGGGTTAAGAGTATTGTCACCTCCGACCCCCACGCCTACAACGCGCTGAAGCACGACTATAAAGATGTCCCGCCTGTCGAGCACATCAGCCAGGTCATCGCCCGAGAAGTACAAGCCGGCAATATCGAGTTCAACCGGGTCGAGAACGAAGGCAACGTGTATGCCTATCACGACCCTTGTTATCTAGGACGCCACAACCAGGTATATGACGATCCGCGCAAAGTGCTCGATGCCATTCCAGGGTTGAAGCGGGTCGAAATGGATCGCTCGCGCGACCGCTCCTTCTGCTGCGGTGGTGGCGGACTCATGCTGTTTTACGAACCGAGAGAGGAGCAGCGGATGGGCGTGCTCCGAGTGAAGATGGCCGCCGAAGCGGGAGCGAACGTGATCGTAACCGCTTGCCCCTTCTGCATGGTGAACATGGAAGACGCGATTAAAGTCGCCGGCCTTGAAGGCAAGATGACCGCAATTGATTTGGCGGAACTGGTGGACCAGAACATCGCGCGAAGAACGGAAGAAGTTGAAACACAGAAATTAGAAACAGCAACTCTTGGAGGTTGATCGTGGAAATTCTAGTTTGCGCACGACGAGTGCCTGACACTTCAGAAAACGAGATTGCGCTCAACGATGCCGGCAACGACATCGAGCGCGACGAACTCGTTTATTCGGTGAATGAAGCCGACAACTATGCCGTCGAAGAGGCCCTGCAGATTCGCGACCGGGTCGGCGGCAACGTCACCGTAGTCACCGTCGGCGTCAACGATGACGAAGAGATCCTGCGCCGCGAACTCGCCATGGGCGCGAACCAGGCCGTGCTGATTTCCGACGATGCTTTTACAGGCTCTGACGGCAAAGGCATCGCCACCATTCTCAAAGCCTTTGTGCACAAGGGTCACTACGACCTGATCCTCACCGGAGTTCAAGCCGACGACGGTGCTGCACAGGTTGGTGGAATGCTGGCGGCGATGCTCGACTATCCGTTTGCCTCGCTGGTGAATTCGATCGCCGTCGAAGGCGCGAAGCTGAAGGTTGGCCGCGAAATCGAAGGCGGCAACCGCGAGATCAACGAGATCGACTTGCCCTGCGTTCTCTCCATTCAGACCGGTATTAACGAGCCTCGTTATGTCGGAATGCGCGGCATCCGCCAGGTAGCATCCGTGCCGATCCCAACACTCGGATCGTCAGACATCAGTGTCAACAGCGCCACGGTTGGTGAAGCCTCCGCGAAAGTGAAGCGGGTGGATTACTTCGTTCCATCTCTCAGCAAGGGAGCCGAGATGCTCAGCGGCAGCAGGGAAGAGAACGCCGACAAAGTTCTTGAATTGGTAGCAGCGAAGGGAGGGCTGAAATAATGCCTCGTATTTTTGCCTACATCGTACACAGAAGTGGCGTGGTTGACGATTCCGCGGCCGAACTCGCAGCCGCCGCCAAGAGAATCGATGCCACTGCTGTTCCTACCGCCATCGTTACCGGCAAAGGCCCGGACCTCGATGCCGCGTGCCAGTCACTCCAGTCTTCTTACGCGGAGATCTGGAAAGTCGCCAACGAAGCCCTCGCCTATCCCAACGCCGAATTGGTCCGGCAAGCACTGGTGAGCGTTCTGCCGCCCGGCAGCATCTTGCTGCTCGCGCATGATCACTTCGGAATCGACCTTGGCCCCGGCCTCTCCATAAAACTGAGTTCTGCATTTGTCTCCGACGTGCTCGCAATCGAGGGGCTCGATGGCGCATCGCTCAAACTCGTCCGTCAGGAATTCGGCGGGCAAGTCAGCGCGCACGTGCGCTGCGATATTTCGACGGGCGCAGTGATCAACCTTCGTCCTGGCGCATTCAAGTCGGAACCAGCCGCACCGGTTTCTGGGACGATCCTCGACAGATCATCGGCCGTCGGCGCGCTCACGGCGAAACGCCGTTACCTCGAAACCATCGTCGCCGAGGCGGGAGACGTCGATATCACCAAGCATAACGTCCTGGTTTCCATCGGCCGTGGTATTCAGGAAAAAGACAACGTCGGCATCGCCGAAGAACTTGCCGAAGCGCTGGGCGCCGCCGTGAGTTGCTCGCGCCCGGTGGTCAACGCGAAGTGGTTGGAAAAATCCCGCCAGGTCGGCTCCTCCGGAAAAACCGTCAAGCCCAAGGTCTATCTCGCCTGCGGCATCAGCGGAGCCTTCCAGCACCTGGCAGGCATTAAGGGAAATCCTTTCATCATCGCGATCAACAAGAATCCCAAGGCTCCTATTTTTCAGGTGGCCGACATCGGCATCGTCAACGACGTGCTCGAGTTCCTGCCTGAATTGACCAACAAAGTTCGTGAAATTCGCGGCGTTGCCGCCAAGTGAGGACGCACTCATGCTCGCACCCAAAACCCTGAAACTGAGTTTGAAGTCTCTCAAGGAGTTTGCCAAGAAGCGTTTGCCGGACGAAGTGCTGATCGACCTGGACAATCGCGATGAATGTCCATTGGACATCGTCCACGACATGTGCAGCCCCGACAAGCTCGGCATTCAACTGCTATTCATTCCCGAAGAGTTCGGAGGCATGGGCGGCGGTACCTTCGACGTCTACTGCATTTGCGAGGAGATGGCGCGCATCGATCTCGGCATTGCGACCTCCGTGCTCGCGACTTTCCTCGGCAGCGACCCCATCACCGTCGGCGCAACTTCCGAACAGAAAAAACTTTGGCTGGGCCGCATCGCCGATGAAGGATTGGTCTTCGCCTATGGCGCCACCGAACCCGAAGCGGGCAGCGATCTGGGCGCGCTCCGCACGACCGCTGATCCCGTTCTGAAAGACGGCCGCGTCGTCGGTTACAAAATCAACGGCAACAAACAATGGATCAGCAACGGCGGCATCGCCGGTGCCTACACGGTGCTGGCCAGCACCGCCGCGGGTCCAAGCTGGTTCGTCGTCGAGCAGGGCGCAAAGGGATTCACCCACGACGAGCCTGAAGACAAGCACGGCATTCGTCTCAGCAACACCGCCGCTCTAGCCTTTAACGATGTTTATGTCGACGCCGATCGCCTTATCGGCGGCGTCGAAGGTCAGGGGCTGCTGCAGGCGCAAGCAGTGTTCGGCTACACGCGCTTAATGGTGGCCGCATTTGGACTCGGTGCGGGATGGGCCGCTCTCGACCGTGCTATTCCGTACTCCACCAAGCGAATTCAGGCGGGATCGCCGCTTTCAGAAAAACAAGGCTATACCCACAAGCTGATCGTTCCGCATGTCGCGCGCCTCGAAGCCGCGCGCTCCTACATCGAGCAGACCGCTGAACGCATCGATGCCGGTGAAGGCAGCCTGAACACCGAAGGTGCCATCGCCAAGTACATGGCGACCGAAGCCGGGAATGCGGCTGCCGACGCCAGCATTCAAGCCCTGGGTGGCTACGGGTACACCCACGAATACATCGTGGAAAAAATCAGCCGCGACGTCCGCATTACCACGATTTACGAAGGCACTTCCGAAATCATGGAGATGACCATCAGCCGCGATCGCTGGCAGTTTCACTTGAAGACTCGCGGACAGCACTATCACGAGAAGGCCCGCGAGTTCGAGGCGCTGCATGCCAGCCATCCGGACGTGGGTGCGGACCTCGCGGCCATGGCCCATCACGCTCTGGCCGAAATCATGGAAAGAGCTCGCGCAGCGCGCCTCACGCGTTATCAGCACATTCTTCTGCGCCTGGGCGAGTTGATTGCCTACGCCGAGAGTGCCGGCAGCCTGGCCCGTCGCGCCGCGCTCTACGCGGAAGGCAAGCTTCACGAAAAGGCCAACCGGCGCTTTGATGCTGCAACGCTGGCAACTCTGAGCCGGATTTTCGGGCGCGAAACCGCGCTGAAGGTCACAGAAGAAGGTTTGCGTTGGGTTTGCGGAGCCGGCGGCGTAAGCGATGCCGAGCTCGCCGCTTTTGAAACAAGTTTGGGTCTGCCCGCCGTGCATCGCGCACAAGCGGGTCTGATCTCTGACATGGATCTCGTAGCCGACGTTCTCTACGCCCGCGCGGCCAAGCCCGCGCTCGCCGCATAAGTATCGAGACGCCCGACTATCTTTCGCGCGCGGCCTGCCAGCCAGGTTGCGCAGGAGAGTCGTCATGGAAAATACTGCACATCGTGCCATCGCCATCGTAGGAGTGGGAGCCGTTCTGCCCGATGCCCCGAACGTCTCCGCTTTCTGGAGCAACGTAAAGGGTGGCCGTTATAGCATCACCGAAGTTGACTCCAGCCGCTGGGATCCCGCTCTTTACTATGACGCCGATCCCACGGCGCCCGACAAAACCTACTCGAAAATCGGCGGCTGGGTGCGCGACAACGTATGGGATCCGGTGAAGTGGCGCCTGGCGATTCCACCGCGTGTGACTGACGCCATGGATCTGGCGCAGAAGTGGGCGATCGCGGCTACCCGCGAGGCTTTGGAAGACTACGGCTATCCCAAGCGGCCGCTCGATCCGGACCGGGTTGCGGTGATTCTGGGCAACGCCATGGCGGGCGAAAAACACTATCTCACCGCTCTGCGCGTGCACTTTCCAGAATACGCGCACGAACTCGCCGGCATCGCCAGCTTCGCCGCGCTGCCGGAAGCGATTCGCGACGAGATTACGCGCGAGTTGCACGCTCGGATTGGCAAGCACCTTCCGGAAATTACCGAGGACAGCATGCCCGGCGAATTGGCCAACTGCATTGCCGGCCGCATCGCCAACATCCACAACTTCCACGGTCCGAACTACGTTTGTGATGCGGCCTGCGCGTCGGCGATGGCGGCCATGAGTTCTGCGGTCGAAGGGCTGATCGCCAACGATTTCGATGCGGTCATCACTGGCGGCATTGACCGCAACATGGGAATCCAGACCTTCGTTAAGTTCTGCAAGATTGGCGCCCTCTCGGCGACCGGCACTCGGCCTTACGCGGAAGGCGCTGACGGCTTCGTCATGGGCGAGGGCTCAGCCATCTTCCTGATGAAGCGCCTGGCGGATGCCGAACGCGATGGCGACAACATATACGCCGTCCTTCGTGGAATCGGCGCATCCAGCGACGGAAAAGGGAAGGGAATTACCGCGCCCAACCCGGTTGGCCAGAAGTTCTGCCTCGAACGCGCCTGGCAAAATGCCGGCCTGTCACCCGCGACCGCGACCATGATTGAAGGCCACGGAACATCCACGCGCGTGGGCGATGTGGTCGAAGCGCAATGCATGACCGACCTGCTCAGTGGCCATAATCTTCCCAAGCACTCGGTGGCGCTGGGTTCCGTCAAATCGAATATCGGCCATCTTAAAGGCGCAGCCGGAGCCGCGGGGCTTCTGAAGACTACACTGGCGCTCCGCGACAAAGTGCTGCCCCCCAGCGTGCACTGCGAACGTCCCAGCCCCGATATCGACTTTGCGCACTCGCCTCTTTACGTCAACACCGAACTGAAAGACTGGACGGTTCCCGCTGACGTACCGCGGCGTGCCGGTGTCAGCGCCTTCGGTTTTGGAGGCACCAACTTCCACCTCGTGCTCGAGGAGCACATTCCCCACCGGATTACTGGAAATGGAAAACGATCGGTGGCCGTGGGCACGCTCCCGCAAACTGTGGCAAATGAGGCAATCATGAACGCGAAAGAAACTCTCCCTGCTCCGCTGTCCTCTGTTCCTTCATCCCTGTCTGGCTGCAAGGTTCCGCTGCGTGGCGCGCTGGTGATCGGCGCTGCTACAGCGTCCGCACTCGCCGAGCGTCTGCGCGTGGCAATGAAAAATGCCGAAGCCGGCACTGCGCCCGCGCTCGCCGCACCCGCCGAAGCCGATCTGCGCGCTCCTGAGCGCCTCGCCATTGATTACGCCGATGCGGCCGAGTTGGCCGACAAATCAGCCAAAGCGCTCAAAGCTCTTGCCGCCAACCAGCCTGCGGTTTGGAAAGCGCTCCGGGCACAGGGCATCTTCCGGGGGCAAGGCCCCGCGCCCAAAGTCGCGTTCCTCTACACCGGCCAGGGCTCGCAGTACGTGAACATGCTCCGCACGCTCTACACTGCGGAGCCAATTGTCAACGAAGCATTCACCGCCGCAGACCGTGTCATGACGCCTCTACTGGGCAAGCCACTCACCGATTTTGTGTTTGTCGATCAGAACGATCCCAGCGCCGTTGCTAAGGCCGATGACGATTTGCGCCAGACCGCCATCACGCAGCCCGCGGTGCTCGCCATCGATCTTGCCTTGACTCGCCTGCTTGCCGCGTACGGCATCGCCCCGGACTTCACCATGGGACACAGTCTCGGTGAATATGGCGCGCTCGTAGCTTCCGGCGGCCTGCCCTTCGAGGAAGCGCTCGAAGCTGTAAGCGCCCGCGGTCGCGGCATGACTGCCGTCGCCGTCGCCGATAAAGGCAAAATGGCTGCTGTTTTTGCGCCGCTCGACGAAATCGAGCGCATTCTCGGCACCATCAAGGGTTACGTCGTGATTGCCAACATTAACAGCGAGCATCAGGGAGTGATTGGCGGCGCCACCGATGCCGTCACCGAGGCCATGGAAATTTTCAAGAGAGCCGGGTTTGACGTTGCCGAGTTGCCCGTCAGCCACGCCTTTCACACCTCCATCGTGGCGCCCGCCAGCGAGCCCTTGCGGCACCATCTCGAGGGCCTGCATCTGTCATCTCCGCTTGTACCTATCGTGGCCAACGTGAACGGCGAGTTCTATCCCACAGGACCCGCTGTCGTGCCGCAAATGTTGGACCTGCTCGCCCAACAGGTCGCCGCTCCCGTGCAATTCGTGAAAGGCTTGCGCACCTTGTATGAAGCTGGAGCGCGCATTTTCGTCGAAGTCGGCCCCAAGAAAGCCCTGCAGGGTTTCGCGGAAGATGTTCTGGGCAATCGCGGCGACGTGGTTTCATTCTTCACCAACCATCCTAAGTTCGGCGACATCGCATCGTTCAACCAGGCACTTTGCGGGCTTTACGCCACCGGATTGGGCCGTGGCACTGTAACCGCCTCGCCGGAAGAGCTGGCGCCATCCGTTGCCGCGTCCGCGCCGGTCCTCACGCCCGTACCGGCGGCCGCTTCGCCTGCAAATGCTCCCACGCCTGCGGCACACGCGCCCAACGGCGATCACTACGACGAACTCGGTCGCTTCTTCGCCGACGTCCTCGAGCGCGGATGGCAAATTCATCACGGCGACGCTCATCCCGTGGCAACGGCTCCCGTCGTTATCACCGGAGCCGCTTTGGGCCTGCCCGGAAACGGACACATCTTTGACGACGACAACGTGACCCGCATCCTGCGCGGCGATCAGTTTATCGATCTCATCCCCACGCGCTTCCGCCGTGCCATGCTCGACAAGCACATCACGCGCCTGGTCAAGAGTGACAACGGTGGCGCCAGCTTCGAAACCATTCACAGCGTTGCCGACGTGATCAAACTTGCCGGCCGTGGCGGCGAATTCGATCTGGAAGCTGAATTCGGTGTTACCGCCGATCGCCGTGCCGCCCTAGACCGCGTTACTCAACTCGCAATCGCCGTGGGCATCGATGCCCTCCGCGACGCCGGAATTCCGCTCGTCATGCGCTACAAGACCACCAGCAAGGGCACCCAGTTGCCCGACCGCTGGGGATTGCCCGATGCCCTACGCGACGAAACCGGTGTGATCTTCGCCTCGGCCTTCCCTGGCTACGATTCTTATGCCGACGAAATGGGGCGCTACTACACCGATCACTCCCGCCGCGAGCAGTTGGCCCTGCTCGAAAATCTGCTGGCGCGGGTGGTGAAGTCGAATGGCGATTCTGTCCTCGAACAGGAAATCGAGCGTCGCCTGGATGACTTGCGCGACACCATCGAGAAAGAACCCTACGTTTTCGACCGCCGCTTCCTGTTCAAGACCTTGTCGATGGGCCACTCGCAGTTTGCGGAATTCATCGGCGCTCGCGGTCCCAACACGCAAATTAACTCGGCCTGCGCGAGTACCTCGCAAGCCGTGGCTCTGGCGGAAGACTGGATTGGCGCCGGGCGCTGCCGCCGCGTCATCATCGTCGCAGCCGATGACGTAACGTCCGACCATCTAATCGAGTGGATTGGCGCCGGATTCCTCGCCAGTGGCGCCGCCGCCACCGATGAAGTGGTGGAAGAAGCCGCCACTCCTTTCGACCGTCGCCGCCATGGACTGATCATTGGTATGGGCGCCGCCGCGCTGGTTGTCGAAAATGCAGACGCGGCACGCGAGCGCGGTATTCAGCCGATCTGCGAAGTGTTGAGCTCCGTCACCGCCAACAGTGCATTCCACGGAAGCCGCCTCGATGTGCAGCACATCGGCCAGATGATGGAGAAACTGATCTCGCAGGCGGAAACCCGAGGGGGTATCTCCCGCCAGCAGATCGCACCCCACACAGTTTTTGTTTCTCACGAAACCTACACGCCTGCGCGCGGCGGCAGCGCTTCCGCCGAGATTAATGCGCTTCGCCGTGTCTTTGGTCCCGCTGCCGATCAGATTGTGATCGCCAATACCAAGGGCATGACCGGTCACGCGATGGCTACCGGCATTGAAGATGTACTGGCGGTAAAGGCTCTCGAAACCGGTCTTGTTCCCCCCGTGGCCAACTTTAAGGAGGTCGATCCCGAGCTCGGCACATTGAATCTCTCGAAAGGTGGTGCGTATCCCGTCGAATATGCGCTACGTCTCGCTGCGGGATTCGGATCACAAATTTCAATGACCCTGCTGCGCTGGGTCGCGAACAAAGATGGCATGCACCGGCGTCCGAATGCTCTCGGCTATGCCTATCGCATCGTCAACGAAAACTGCTGGAAAACCTGGCTGAGCGACATTGCGGGTTATCCCACCACCGACCTGGAAGTAGTGCGACGGACCCTGCGCATCCGCGATCAGGGAGTTGCCGCCCGCTCGACTGGAGTTGCCCAGCAGAAATTTGAAGCGGCGATTGCCCCCGCAGCAGTTATTGCGCCCCAGCCCGTAGTCACTATTCCAGTGCCTGTTGCCGCCGCCGTGCCGAGTGCGGTCATTGAGCGGATGCCAGTAGTTGAGGTCGAGCCAAAGAAAGAAACCAAGCCAGTCTTCGCCGCGCCTCCTGCTCCATCTAAGCCAGCTCCGCAAGTCGATCTAGTCAAAGAGCGCGTGCTCGCTCTGGTCGCCGAGAAGACCGGATATCCGGTGGACATGCTCGATCTGGATCTCGATCTCGAAGCCGACCTCGGCGTCGATACCGTAAAGCAGGCAGAAGTGTTTGCAACGATTCGCGAAGCCTACGGGATTGCGCGTGAAGACAAAATCAAACTGCGCGAATTTCCCACGCTCGCGCACGTGATTAAGTTCGTCTACGACCGAAAGCCCGATCTTCGGACCGCCCAATCCACCCCGCAACCTGCTGTCCAACCCGCGCCATCGCCGGTTGCCGTAGCGGTCAAAGAAGAACCTGCAGTCAAGGCGGTCCCACTGGCCCCAGCGCTCTCCATAAATAAAGATAGCGATCTGGTGAAGGAACGCATTCTCGCGCTCATGGTCGAAAAGACCGGCTATCCGCAAGACATGCTGGACCTCGATCTCGACCTCGAAGCCGATCTCGGTGTCGATACCGTAAAGCAAGCCGAAATGTTTGCGGCCATCCGCGAGATTTATAGCATTCCGCGCGACGAGAATCGGAAACTCCGCGATTATCCGACGCTCGCGCACGTGATTCGATTCGTCTACGAGAAGCGTCCCGACCTGAGCCCGACCACCATCAAGCCTTCACCCGCACCCCTGGCAGTGAAGGTGGCCGTGAAAGAAGAACCCGCGGTCAAAGCCGCGTCTGTCCCGGAGCCGGTGCTGGCCTCTGTCGCCAACCATGCCGATGCGGTGAAGCAACGCATTCTCGCCCTGATGGTCGAAAAGACTGGCTATCCGCAAGACATGTTGGACCTCGATCTCGACCTCGAAGCCGATCTTGGCGTCGATACTGTTAAGCAAGCCGAGATGTTCGCGGCCATTCGCGAGATTTACAGCATTCCGCGCGACGAGAATCGCAAGCTTCGCGACTATCCCACTCTCGCGCACGTGATTCGGTTCGTGTATGAAAAGCGTCCCGACCTGGCAGGGACAGCTGCTGCCGTTTCGCCATCGCCAGTTCTCGCCTCGCCTGCACCCACGCCGAGCGAGTCGCCAGTGCTTGCTCCGACCCCAGTTGCAGCCCAAGCCCCCTCCGATGATTCCATCAAGAGAAAAGTTCTAGAGATCGTCGCCGAGAAAACGGGCTACCCGGAAGACATGCTCGACCTTGATCTCGATTTAGAAGCCGATCTCGGCGTCGACACCGTCAAACAGGCGGAGATGTTCGCGGCGGTTCGTGCCGCCTACAACATTCCCCGCGACGAGAATCTCAAACTGCGCGACTTCCCCACGCTGAATCATGTTATCCAATTCGCGCGCGATCGCTCTAGGCTCGCCGCACCCGCCACAGCCGAACTCGTGAAGCCTTCTACCTCATCGGCGCCGCCGCTCTCGGCACCGAAAGCGCAGGCCTCTTCCACGGCCGTTGCCAGCTTCGACGCCGCCAATCGAATTCCACGGCGCGTGCCTGTGCCCGCGTTGCGTCCTCCACTTGCACTCTGCAAGGCCACAGGCGTGAAGCTCGAGCGCGGCCGCCGCGTCGTCGTCATGCCCGACAAGGGCGGCGTGGCCGATGTGTTAATCAAACAGCTTCAATCTCTCGGAGTCGAAGTCCTCCGCATCGACGGCGCACCCGATGCCACCGCGTTGGCCACCCTCCTCAAGGATTGGATCGCCGACGGCCCCATCCACGGAGTCTATTGGCTGCCCGCCCTCGACCAGGAAGCAACTCTGCGCAATCTCGACTTCGCCACTTGGAGCGATGCTCTTCGCGTGCGCGCGAAATCGCTTTACACCACGATGCGCAGTCTGTATGAGCAAGTGAACCGTCCCGGCACATTCCTCGTTTCGGCCACGCAACTCGGCGGCCAGCACGGCTACAACGAGACGGGAGCGACCGCTCCCCTCGGCGGCGCAGTCGTAGGCTTCGTCAAAACCTACAAGCGCGAGCGCCCGCAATCCTTAGTCAAAGCCGTTGACTTCGAAGCCAGTCGCAAAGCTGAGGAAATCGCCAATCTCCTGATCGAGGAAACCCGTCGCGACCCCGGCGCCGTCGAAATCGGATACACCGCAGACCAGCGTTGGACCGTCGGCCTCGAAGAACAGCCCGCCATCGATGGCCGCCCTGGCATGGTTCTCAACAAGAACACAGTGTTCCTGATCACGGGCGCAGCCGGAAGCATCGTCTCGGCTATCACCTCAGATCTGGCCACCGCATCGGGCGGGACGTTCTACCTGCTCGATCTGGTGCCCAAGCCCGATCCCGCCAATCCCGATCTCAAACGCTTCGTCACCGACAAAGAAAATCTCAAGCGCGATTTGTTTGTCCGCATCCAGAATCGCGGCGAGCGTGCCACTCCGGCTCTAGTCGAAAGGGAACTGGCCAATCTTGAGCGCGCACAGGCTGCCCAAACTGCAATCGACGCAGTCAGCGCAGCTGGCGGCACACCCCATTATTTCAGCGTGAACCTTGCCGACGCCGAAGCGGTCGCGAAAGCAATCGCTCAGGTTCGCCAGCAGTCAGGCCGCATCGACGTGCTCTTGCACGCTGCCGGCATCGAACGCAGCCATACCCTGCCTGACAAAGACCCCAAAGAATTCGATCTCGTCTTCGACGTCAAGAGTAACGGCTTTTTCAATCTGCTCCACGCCGTCGGAGACATGCCGCTCGGCGCAACCGTGGCTTTCAGTTCGATCGCCGGACGATTCGGCAACGCCGGCCAAACGGATTACAGTTCTGCCAACGATCTTCTCTGCAAGATCACATCGAGCTTCCGCAACACTCGTCCTGCAACTCGCGGCATCGTCATCGACTGGACCGCATGGGGCGGCATCGGCATGGCTACCCGCGGCTCTATTCCAAAAATGATGGAAGTCGCCGGCATCGATATGTTGCCGCCGGAAGCAGGCATTCCACTGATCCGCCGCGAACTCACCACAGGCGCAACGTGCGGAGAAATCGTGATCGGCCAGCGCCTCGGCGTCCTGCTGAATGAATGGGACGCCACCGGCGGCCTGGATACCGCGGCTGCCGAAGCCGTCTGGAAATCTTCGCCCCCGCCCGGACCCATGGTCAACAAGATCGCATCCCTCAGCGTTTGCGACGGCTACTCCGTCGAGGCAGCGCTCGATCCGGTGCTGCAACCATTCCTGCACGATCACAAAATTGACGGTACTCCAGTGTTGCCCGGTGTGATGGGCATCGAAGGTTTTGCCGAGGCCGCACAATGCCTGCTCCCCGGATGGAACGTCGAAGCTATCGAGGACATAAACTTCCTCGCTCCCCTCAAGTTCTATCGCAGCGAACCGCGCGTGGTGCGGATCGCCACGCATCTGCGGCCGCACGGAGATCGTATGGTCGCCGATTGCCGGCTGATCGGGCATCGCTCTCTGCCCAATCAAGCCGAGCCGCAAGCCACCACCCACTTCACCGGTCGCGTGCGCCTCGCCAAGCAACTTCCATCGCTATCAGCTCTGAAGCCTCTGGCTGCGCCCGCCGGCATCTGCGTCGATGCCGCCGATATCTACCGGCTCTACTTCCACGGCCCTGCGTACCAGGTTCTGGAAAAAGCCTGGTGGAATGGAAAACAGATCGTTGGCCTGTTCGCGAAGAATCTGCCTACCAACCATCATCCGGTTGAACTCGCCACGGTAGTCGATCCTCGCCTGATCGAGCTTTGTTTCCAAACCGCGGGCATATGGGAGTTGGGCATCCAGGGCCGCATGGGCCTGCCGCAGCATGTTCGCGAAGTTTCTGTGCTGCGAGCGTCGAATCTGGCGGAGGGTCAGCTCTACGCAGTAGTCACTCCCGACGCAGCTGAAGGAAGTTTTGATGCAGAAATTCTTGACACCAAGGGAACTTGCTACCTGCGCGTCACCGGCTATCGGACCGTAGCTCTCTCCGATAGCGTTGACGCCGCAAATCTGAAAACCCTGCAATCCATCATGGCAGGAGAAGCCGTACTGGTGGCGTAAGTAGCGCAGTTCGATTCGTGAAATCGTCTGTCAGGGTACTCATATGCAAAAAGAATTCCAGCGTGTAGCGATTGTCAATCGTGGCGAAGCCGCCATGCGTTTCATCCACGCGGCCCGCGAGTTCCGCCAGGAACACCGCCTGCCCTTCCGCACCATCGCGCTCTTTACCGAGCCCGACCGGCGCGCCTTATTTGTCCGCGAAGCCGACGAGTCGTTTTCTCTCGGTCCCGCCCAATTCCTTGACCCGGAAACGCGCCGCCCCAAGAGCAGCTACCTCGACTATGGCCGCCTTGCACGCGCTCTCACCGCCGTTCGTGCCGATGCCGTCTGGGTGGGATGGGGATTTGTCGCCGAACATGCTGCCTTCGCCGATCTTTGCCGAGACATGGGCATCGTATTTATCGGCCCGGATGGCGACGTCATGCGCCGCCTCGGCGACAAGATCGCAGCCAAGCATCTTGCGGAGAAAGCCGGTGTTCCCGTCGTCCCCTGGAGTGGTGGCCCCGTCGAGACTCTCGTCGATGCCGAAGCCCACGCCGAGCGCATCGGTTTTCCGCTTCTCATTAAAGCCACGGCAGGGGGCGGCGGACGCGGCATCCGCGTCGTGACCTCCGCCGACCGCCTCGCGCAGGCCTTTGAGAGTGCCCGCTCCGAAGCTTTCAAGGCCTTCGGCGATCCAACCGTTTTCATGGAGCGCCAGGTGCAGCGCGCTCGCCACATCGAAGTCCAGATCATCGCCGATTCCTGCGGAACCACTTGGGCCGTGGGCGTGCGCGATTGCACCATCCAGCGCCGCCATCAGAAAGTTCTGGAAGAAGCGCCCTCACCCGCGCTCTCTGACCAGCAGGATCAGGATCTTCGCGCTGCTTCGGTTCGCCTCGCTAAAGCGGCGGATTATTGCAATGCAGGTACCGTCGAATTCCTCTACGATCCCGAGACTCATCGCTTCTGTTTTATGGAGGTCAACACCCGCCTGCAGGTCGAGCATCCGGTGACCGAGTGCACCACCGGCGTCGATCTCGTGAAGCTACAAATTCACATCGCTCGCGGCGGCCGCCTAATAGGCGACCCCCCGCGCACTACCGGACACGCCATTGAAGTTCGGCTGAATGCGGAAGATCCCGGCAATGGCTTTGCCCCTGCGCCCGGCATCATCGATCGCTTCCGCATGGCGACCGGCCCCGGGGTCCGCATCGATACCGGTGTCGCGAAAACCGAATCCATTCCCCCCGAGTTCGACTCCATGGTCGCCAAGATCATCGGCTATGGCCAAAACCGCAAGGAAGCCCTGGCGCGTCTCCGTCGCGCCCTTGAAGATAGCGTAATCGTCGTTCGTGGGGGCACCACCAACAAAGCGTTCTTGCTCGAATTGCTAAGCCGCGATGAGGTTCAGAGCGGGCAGGTCGATATTGGATGGCTCGACCGAATCGCCGCGAACGGCGATCATCTGGCCAACGACTATGCCGACGTTGCGCTGGTGCAAGCCGCCATCAACGCCTATGACGCCGAGTTAGCTGTCGAGCAAGCCCAGTTCTACGCCTCTGCCGCGCGCGGCCGTCCGCACGTGCAGGGTGAACTCGGTCACACTCTTGCGCTGCGCCATCGCGGCCAACTTTATTCCGTTGAAGCTTTTCGAACCGGCTCGCAGGACTACCGCATCGAAGTTGCCGGAACTCGGATCGATGCCCACCTCGAACGCTCCGACCCTTTCGAATGTTGGCTTACGGTCTTCGGACGCCGCTTTCATATCGTCTCCGTCGTTCAGGGAATTAAGTTTCGCATCGAAGTCGATGGCGTAGCTCACCAGATCGATCGCGACGATGGCGGCGTGGTTCACGCTCCGGCGCCGGCCGTCGTCGTTTCCATCGCTGTGAAGGTTGGCGACACGGTGGCCGTCGGCGACCGTCTTGCCGTGCTCGAAGCCATGAAGATGGAAACTCAGGTTGTCGCTCCGTTCCCCGGCAGAGTCCGGGAAATCATGACGATGGCGAACGTCCAGGTGGATACTGGCGCACCGCTGCTTCAAATCGAAGCCGTCGATAACGACGAAGCGGTTGCCTCCGAAGCCCGCGTGATTTTTGGAGCTTCCAGGAAATCCAGCGAACCCGAGGAAACTCCGCAGTCCTGGTGCCTCCAGAGCCTCAAAGATCTCCGCCAGCTTATGCTCGGCTTTGATCTCGACGCCGCGCACAGCTCCCGCCAGCTCTCCGCCTGGAGCCAGAAGTGTCCCGCCGACAGCGATGCCATACGGCAATCCGAGAACGAAATCCTCAACATCTTTGTCGATGTCTGCGCCCTTTTCCGGCGAGAGCCCGAAGTTGACCACCGCACTTCCGGCGAAGAGCCCAGTGCGGAGGCATACTTTTTCTCTTACTTGCGCACCGTCGAAACCAGAGACGCGGGACTTCCGCCCACCTTTATCGAAGCCCTCCAGCGCGCCCTCGCTCATTACGGCGTTACCACTCTCGACCCGTCCACTCAACTGAAAGAGAGCCTGCTCTGGATCTGCCGTTCGCACCAGCGCATGGAACAGCAAGCCAAAGTCATTCTCAACATTCTCGAGAGACGCCTCGATCACGCCAACGCTCCCGAATTGCGCATCAACGGATCGTTTCGAAGCTTGCTCGATCGCATGATCCTGATCACTCACAGCCTTTGTCCTTCCGTCTGCGATCTGGCCCGCGAGGTTCGTTATCGTTACTTCGATCAGCCGGTTTTCGAGCGCGCCCGCGCTCAGGTCTACGACGAAGCCGAAAATCATCTCACGCATCTCGCCGGCCATCCCGATGCTGCCGACCGTGCCGCTCATTTCCACGCTCTGGTCGATTGCCCGCAATTGCTGGCCGGCCTTTTCGCCAACCGCTTTCCGGCCGCCGACTCCGCGCTGCGCCTCACCATGCTTGAGGTTCTCACCGCGAGGTATTACAAAATCCGCACTCTCCAGAACCTGCGTCCGTCCTCAGCCGGCGGTCCTAGCTACGTCTCTGCCGAGTACGATCATGAAGGGAAGCATATTCACGTCTTCGCCACTTACGCGGACCATTCTGTCCTCACCGCAGCCGCGCAAGCCATGCTTCCAGTGATTGCCTTAGTCCCCGCCGATCACGACATCGTTTTGGATTTCCACCTTTGTTCTTCCAGCAAGCTGGATGAGCCCGACGCAACTCAAATTCAAGTCCAGGCGATGCTCAACGAAGTTGGCTTTCTTCGTCCCATCCGGCGCATTGTAGCGGCGGTGGCCGGCCCCGCTGAAGAGCAACACGCGAGCATGCAGTACTTCACCTATCGTCCTTCCGACCACGGATACGAAGAGGAAAAGCTCTATCGTGGATTGCATCCCATGCTCGGCAAGCGCATGCATCTCTGGCGGCTCAGTAACTTCAACATCGACCGCTTGCCCTCCGCCCAGGATATCTATCTGCTCCACGCCGTCGCTCGCGACAATCCCAAAGATGAGCGCTTGTTTGCCGCTGCTGAAGTCCGCGATGTCACCCCCGTGCGCGATGAAGCCGGACGCATCGTTCAGCTTCCGCACCTCGAACGCATGTTAATGGAGGCCCTCGCCGCGATCCGTCTGTTCCAGTCGCGTCGTCGCCCGCAAGAGCGGCTTTATTGGAATCGTGTATTCCTCTATGTCTGGCCGACGCTCGAACTCAAGCCGGATGAACTCCGTGCTATCGTGCGCCGCCTCGAGCCCGCGACCGATGGCCTCGGTCTCGAGCAGGTCGTCGTCCGCGCCCGCATTCCCAATCCTGCGACCGGACAACTTCGCGACATGGTCGTCCGCATTTCCAATCCCTTAGGCAGCGGTCTGCTGATCACCTTCCGTCCTGCCGACAAGGTGACCCCGCTCAAACCGCTCACCGCGTATGACCAGAAAGTGATTCGTGTTCGTCAGCGCGGCATGGTCTATCCCTACGAGATCATCAGAATGTTGACTCCCGCTCGCGAAGATGTACGCGCCGAATTTCCGGCCGGCAATTTTGTCGAGCACGATATCGACGCCCAGGGACGTCTGGTTCCCGTCGATCGCCCCTATGGACAGAACAAGGCCAACATTATTATTGGAGTCATCCGCAACTTCACCTCTCGATATCCGGAGGGCATGACGCGCGTCATTCTGCTCGGCGATCCCAGCAAGGATTTGGGAGCGCTGGCCGAACCCGAGTGCCGTCGCATTATGGCGGCTATCGATCTTGCCGAAGACCTGAATGCTCCGCTGGAATGGTTTGCACTCTCTGCCGGCGCCAAAATTTCGATGGAAAGTGGCGTCGAGAACATGGATTGGATCGCTCAGGTCTTGCGTCGCCTCATCGAATTTACCCAGGCCGGCGGCGAAGTGAATCTGATCATCAACGGAATCAACGTCGGCGCACAACCTTACTGGAATGCCGAAGCCACCATGCTGATGCATACCCGCGGCATTCTGATCATGACGCCCAAAGCCGCCATGGTGCTCACCGGCAAACGCGCCCTCGACTATTCCGGCGGTATTTCGGCCGAAGATAATCAGGGCATCGGCGGCTACGACCGCATCATGGGCGTTAACGGCCAGGCTCAGTATTGGGCAAGCGATCTCGATGACGCTTGCCACATTCTCTTCCGCCATTACGAGCACACCTACGTTCTGCCGGGCGAGCGTTTCCCACGCCGGGCCGAGACCGCCGATCCGATCGAACGCGACGTGCAGGCTTATCCTCACAGCGCGGATGGAGAGGAAGGTTTCGCGCGAGTGGGCCAGATCATGTCGGACGAAACCAATCCCGGCCGAAAGAAACCCTTCGATATTCGCCGCGTCATGAAGGCGGCCATCGATCAGGATCACGCGCCTCTCGAGCGCTGGGCGGGCATGCGCGCAGCCGAAACCGCCGTGGTTTGGGACGCGCACCTTGGCGGCTTCCCGGTGTGCCTCATCGGCATCGAATCCCGCACTGTGGCTCGCCTGGGATTTGTTCCGGCCGACGGCCCCGACCAATGGACCGCGGGAACTCTCTTTCCGCAATCCTCCAAAAAAGTTGCTCGTGCCGTGAATGCAGCCAGCGGCAATCGTCCAGTGGTGGTTCTCGCCAACCTGTCGGGTTTTGATGGTTCGCCCGAATCGATGCGCCGCTTGCAACTCGAGTACGGCGCCGAGATTGGCCGTGCTGTCGTGAACTTCAAAGGCCCTATCGTGTTCTGCGTCATCTCCCGCTTTCATGGCGGCGCTTACGTTGTCTTCTCGCGCGCATTGAACCCGCAACTCGAAGTAGCGGCGCTCGAGGGAACCTATGCTTCCGTCATCGGTGGCGCTCCTGCCGCAGCCGTTGTCTTTGCCGGCGAAGTCGACGCCAGAACGAAGAAAGATGAGCGCCTGCAAGCTCTGAATCAGGCGATGGTGCAGGCCGAAGGCGCCGAGAAAGTAAAACTGCGCGCTCAGTGGAATGAACTCTTCAAAGTCGTGCAGTCGGAAAAGTTGGGTGAGATTGCCAGCGAGTTTGACCATGTCCACAGCGTGCACCGGGCGCTCAGCGTGGGCGCGCTGAACTGCATCATTCCTCCCGCCAACCTGCGCTCCTATCTCATCGACGCCGTGGAACGTGGTATCGGAAAAGAGGAAAGCAAGCAAGAGAAGACAGAGATGGAAATTGTGGCGGCCTAAGTATGGACGTCTCCTGGTTGGAGCAGACCGAATCCGATGTGCCGGCCGGCAATCAATGGCTGAGCGCGGGAGAAATTCTCTGCCTCAGCGGCCTGCGCTTTGCCAAACGCCGCGCCGATTGGCTCCTCGGCCGCTGGACCGCGAAACGGGCCGTCGTCGCCCGCCTGAATCTCTCCGCCGACCTTTGCGCGCTGGCCAACATAGAGATTCAGGCCGCCCCCTCCGGCGCGCCCGAAGTTTTTCTTTTCAACCAGCAGGCGGATATCACGATTTCCCTCAGCCATCGCTCCGGCCGCGCTGCCTGCTCCGTTGCCCTCTCCCGAACCAGCCTCGGTTGCGATCTGGAGTTAGTCGAGCCGCGCAGCCCCGAGTTCGTCGCCGACTATTTCACGCCTAACGAGCGTTCCCTGGTTAAGTTCGCCCCTCAGGAGGAACAATCCCTTCTGGTCACTCTATGCTGGAGCGCGAAAGAGAGCGCTCTGAAAGCGCTGCAAGTCGGCCTTCGTCTCGATACCAATTGCATGGACGTCAATCCGTTCGGCAACCCGCCTCCGGCCGTACTCGGTCGCCAGCACTCCACTCCAGTTTCTCTGCTTGCGCCCACTCCTGCCGAGTGGCGTCCCTTGCGCGTCCGCTATGCCGACGCACAGATATTCCACGGCTGGTGGCGTCACGCCGATGATATGGTGCGCACCGTCATCTCCGCTCTTCCACTGCGCCCACCGATTTCCTTGCCTTGCTCGTCTTCAAGAAGTTCTTATCGTCTACCGGAAGACTTACCCTACGCGATCGGCAGCTAGCATCATGCGCGAGGAATGCTGAATCTTCGCCCATCAAAGAGAACAAGAGAAGCAACCTGTCGTCTCGTTCGGAAAATGTTATGCTTTTCGCGAATCTCCCGTTTTCGAGTATTGCTCGCGCCCAGGTCGGTCACCATCGGCATGGCTGGCATGAAGCTCCGCCACAAGAGCATGAGAATGATTCCCAACCGGAAGGATGACATTTTTATGATGAAGAATCAGCAAGGCAGCGCCGCAGTTCAAATCGTTTGGGTGGTAACGGCGATCGTCGTGATCGTCGCCGCCTTTATGTTTGTCAAGGATACGAGGCCGGGCCCGCCCGTGGTGTTCACCACCCCGTATCAGGCGGTCCTGCTGAGCAACGGCTCGGCTTACTTCGGCAAGCTTGAAGGCTATGGCACTCCGCGCCCCGTGCTCACTGAGGTCTACTACATTGTCACTCAGACCAATCCCGAGACCAAACAAACCAACAATGTGCTGGTCAAGCGCGGCAAGGAACTTCACGAGCCCGATCGCATGTATCTGAATCCGAATCAGATTTTGTGCGTCGAACCAGTAGGCGAGAAATCCAAGGTGGCCCAACTGATCGCTCAGGCCCATTAGAGGGCCCGGCCGTCACATGGGGCATTGAAGGAGTTGTTATGACGCTGCGCTGGACGACTGTGCTCTATTGCTTCGCCATCGGGACAGCACTCTCTATTTCTGGTCTCACATCTTCATCGATGGCGAAATCTTCTCAGCACGCCGCAGAATCTAGCCAGACCATCGCGACCGGAGTCTGGGGTGGCCGCAGCCTGAACATGGAAGTAACCCCGCAGGGCGCAACCTTGGAGTTCGATTGCGCTGATGGCAAAATACTCGAACCAATGGTAGTTAACGCCGGCGGCAAGTTCCGTGTCCGCGGAACCTTTCAGCCGGAGTCCGGTGGTCCAGTCCATCGCGATGCGCAACCCGCCGGTGTGGCGATCGTTTACACTGGCACGGTTGAGAGCAACTCGATGCAGATTGAATTTACACTCCCCGGCAACTCCGAGCCCGAGGGACCGTTCTCGCTGGTGCGCGGCAAGCCTGGATCGCTGCACAAGTGCAACTGAAGCGCCGGTGGTCCCTAAACGCGCTCCCAGCGCGGCTTTTCATTGACTTGCAGGTCTACTCAAAGTAGTATCTACGCCCATGGTCGCCGCAATGCACGACTGCGCTCACTGAGAAACTCAGCCAGCGACGGGCATTTCGAGGAGAATCGAACCGATGCATGAGTCCTACGACGAGTGGATGAAAAACGTTCGTGCCGCATTCGATTCATTAATCCTGCCAATGGCGGACTGGCACGCGATCGGCGTGTTCGATTACCGCCGCGAGTACGACGCCGGCCTCAATCCCACTGACGCAGCTGTGAAAGCCAACCGCTACTGGTGGCACGAGTGGAACAAGTCTCTCAATCAGGACTGTCGCCAATCCAAGGACTGCTGGCTTCCTCGCGGCCATCACGAACAATGCCAACCGGTGGCCCTGCCTTGAAGATCACCACTCTTAATTCTTGGACCCTGTTCCTCATCCTAGGTCTCGTCCTGGTGCTGGCGGCGATCCAGCAGCCCGTGCAAAGCGCCTCCGGCAAGAATGTCGCGCTGCTACCGGTGTCGGGGTCTAGCCCGGCAGTGCGGCCGCCCAGTGACGGCGAATCAGGTCGATTTGACAAGAGCAGTACGAATAGTCGCATCGTGGTTGCGGTGCATCCCCGGTCAGCACCGATAACCTCAATGGTGAAACAGCAGTTCACGGCTACGGTCACAGGCACATCGAACCCAGCGGTCACCTGGTACGTCGATGGCCTCTTAGGCGGCAATCTGACGGTGGGGCAGATCGATGAGAACGGAATTTATACTCCGCCCGCGAACTTTGTGGTGGGCGAGCACACGATTAAAGCAGTCAGCCAGGCAGACCAGACCAAATTCGGGTCTGCGTCGGCCGACTTGGTGGGGTATGCGGGACTTTACACCAACAAGAATGACAACTCCCGCACCGGGCAGAACCTGCAGGAATCGGAATTGACTCCCCAAAACGTAAGCGTAGCGACTTTTGGAAAACTGTTTTCCTATCCCATCGACGGACAAGTCACAGCGCAACCGCTCTACGTCGCAAATGTGTACGTTCCCAACCCCCTGAACGGAACTGCCGGATACTACAATGTGGTGTACCTTGCTACCGCCAACGACAGCGTGTACGCCTACGACGCCGATGGAAAGGTGACCGGCACGCTCTGGTACGACAGTTTCATCGATCCCCCCGGCGTGGTACCCGTGCCCGGATCGTGCGTTGTGATTGATTTATCGATCGTTGGCATCATGCCGACTCCAGTCATCGATCCCACTACGAACACGATGTACGTGGTGGCGCGAACGCTGGAGGGTCAAACCACAGCGTGCACTGGAACCTATGTGTACCGGTTGCATGCCCTGGACATCACCACTGGACAGGAAAAATTCGGCGGGCCGGTTGAAATCCAAGCCTCGGTTTCGGGAACAGGGGCTGGAAGTGTGAACAGCACACTGGCGTTCGATCCGCAATGGGAGAATGCCAGGCCCGGCTTGTTGCTTTCCCAAGCCCCGGGGGACACAAACAGCGTCGTGTACTTCGCTACGGCATCGCCGAACGACACGGAACCATTCCATGGCTGGATTTTAGGTTACGATTCTCAAACCCTGGCGCTGAAGTATGCCTTCTGTAGCACTCCGAACGGCTCGGCAGGCGGCATATGGCAAAGGGGTGGCGGGCTCGCGGCGGATGCCAGTGGCAACATTTTCTTGCAGACAGGAAATGGGACGTTCGACAGTGTTGGTGATTATGCGGAGTCGGTGCTGAAACTGACACCCAGCAATGGCAGCCTGGGGATCGCAGATTCCTACACCCCAAACAATTATTCACTTCTCAATCAGTTGGACTGGGATCTCTCCTCAGCTGGGCTTCTGCTGTTGCCGGACCAGCCAGGAAATTATCCGCACCTCATGGTGGGCGGCGGAAAGGAAGGAACGATCTATTTGATCAACCGTGATAACCTCGGCGGCTATCACGCAAAAAGCAACAATATTGTGCAGTACATCGTTGGCGCCATCAAAGCATCCGTTCCCGGACACCAGCCCTTCTTCGGCATCTGGAACACTTCCAGTTACTTCAACGGCAACGTATACATCTTCGGACAGTTCGACTATCCAAAAATGTTTACGTTGAAGAATGGGTTACTGCCCACCACGCCGACGTCATCTGGTTTGGTCAAGATGCGTGGACCTGTCGCCGTAATCTCGGCAAACGGCAACACAGACGGGATTGTGTGGACGTTACAGTACGAAACGACGCCTCCTGTACTGTGGGCCTTAAACCCCGCCAATCTCGCTCAGGTTTACTACGACACTGACCAGAATGAAACGCGCGACAAGGTCGATTCGAACCCCATAGAACGAGTGAATCCGACAGTGGCCAACGGGCGCGTCTATGTGCCGGCCAACTCCGAAGTGCAGGTCTACGGTTTGTTGCCCTGACAGTTCTTGTGACGCCCGTCGATCAGAGCACGGCTTAGCAGGTCGCTTTTTCTGGACCGAGAGCACGGATAAATGAAAAGGGCATCCTCTGGCGGATGCCCGGAAATCATTGAAAGGATTGGTTGCGGGGGGTGGATTTGAACCACCGACCTTTGGGTTATGAGCCCAACGAGCTACCAGACTGCTCCACCCCGCATTTCGATCATAATCAATGCTTTCAACCTCGTCAAACTTCTGGATGCGGCGGTTGTGACGATTTTTTCTTAGCCGCATGCCCCTGTTGCGGATCATTGCAAACTTTTTTTACCGCCCGCTTGCCCCTTTTTGCGATTTGAGTCCTGGATATTTTCCCGCGAAGACCAATACCAAGGAATAATGCTGAACACGCGAATGCCTCGCATCCCTCCACGCGTTCTTGGCATCGAAAAAGTGCCGTGTTTCTACCAACAGAAGTAAAGATCAAGCCGTAATCGATTTCCAAAAGATTTGCACTGCGAGGAGAACATTGATGGCCAGAAAAGATCTAAACGCGAAAGCATCCACTGCCGGTCGAGCCAAGCCGAACGCTCAGCCTCGTCTTCACCAGAATGCTCCAGAAATCCAGTCCTATGGCACCGTCTCTCACATGCTGCCTCTCGATCTCGAAGAGCCGGTTCGTCTCGAGATGACCGAGCAGCTCAACCTGTTGCTGGCCGATACCATGACTCTGCGCGATCTCTACAAGAAATCGCATTGGCAGGTCGCCGGACCCACCTTCTACCAGCTCCACCTCTTGTTCGACAAACATTTCGGGGAACAGTCGGAGTTGGTCGATACCATCGCGGAACGCATTCAGCTGCTCGGCGGAATCTCCATCGCCATGGCGCCTGACGTTGCCGAAACTACGCGTATCGAACGCCCACCGCGAGGCAGGGAAGAGGTTCCGGTGCAGATTTCGCGCCTGCTCGACGCCCACCAGATCATCATCGGACATTGCCGCGAGTTGGCTGAACGCGCCGATACACTGGGCGACGCAGGAACCAACGACCTCGTCGTTAGCGACGTGCTCCGCACCAATGAGCTGCAAGTCTGGTTTCTCAGTGAACACCTGGTCGAAGAGTCGCTCGTCGAAGCCGATCAGCCGCGCATGCGCAGCGCCAGCTAGTCCCGTTTCTCAAACCGGACGCCCCATTTCTCGATCGCTTCGCGAGAAGTGGGGCTTTTCTTTAGGTGTAGAAATCACCGTGATCCGACGGGTCCATCCTTTCGCGAGACGAAAAACATTCGTCCAGAGAATTAGTAGTAAACTTCCCCAAGCCAAAAAGTATGCAAGCTCCCATCGATCAAATCCTCTCCAGTTACGACGACCGCGCTCCTCTTTCGCAGGCATCGACGATTCCTGCTGCCTGGTACACCGATGCTCGCATCGCCGAACTCGAGCGCCTCAATGTCTTCAGCAAAACCTGGCAACTCGTCGCGCGTACCGATCAGGTCCAATCGCCAGGGGATTTTGTCACCACCACGGTTGCGGGTGAGCCTATCGTCGTCGTCCGCGGCAACGATGGCGCTCTACGCGCCTTCTACAATGTTTGCCGCCACCACGCCGCGGCGGTTGTCACCGAACCCTGCGGGAAGGCCGCGCTCCTGCACTGTCCTTATCACGGCTGGAACTACGGCCTCGATGGCTCTCTCAAAGGAATGCCGGAGTTCGAAGGCGTTGAGAATTTCGACCGCGCACAAAATGGACTCGTCCCCATCCGCGTCGCCGTCTGGGAATGCTTCGTCTTCGTCAATCTCGACGAGCAAGCGGTACCGCTCGAAGAAGTTCTCGGTGGACTTGTAGACCGCGTTGCCCCGCTCGGCATCGGCAAACTGCACTATTTCGATCGCCGCACCTACAACATCCACTGCAACTGGAAAGTTTTCGTGGACAATTACCTCGATGGCGGTTACCACGTCCCGCACCTGCACAAGGGACTGAATTCGGTCCTCGATTACAAGCAGTACACCATCGAGAACGAAGACCGGTACTGCCTGCAGTCGAGCCCTATGGTCGCCTCCGCCGAGGATGCCTCCACCGGCGCAACCCGCAAGGGCGATCGCGCCTGGTATTTTTGGCAGCATCCCAATCTGATGATCAACTGCTACGAAGGGTATATGGACACGAATCTCGTCATTCCCGTCGACGTCGATCACTGCCATGTGATTTTCGATTTTTATTTTGCGGATGTCGGTGAAGCAGCCCGGGAATACAACGAGCAATCAGTCAACGTAGGCAATCGGGTGCAGGAAGAGGATCTCGGAATCTGCGAAGACGTGCAGCGCGGCCTGAAGTCACGGGCCTATCGTGCGGGACGTCTCTCAGTTCGGCGCGAAGCAGGGGAACAATTATTTCACCGGCTACTAGCGGCTGACCTGCGGCGCTAAGTCTGAGACAAGATGTGAAGCGGACACGCGAGAGTGTCCGCCCCGATGCGACACAAACCTGCTCACTGCTTGGCGGGAGAGGCGGCTGCGGGGGGAGCGTCGGGCTTCGCGCCCTCTGGCGGTTTCACGGCGTCTGCTTTTCGTGTTCCCTCGATTTTGCACTTATATTCTTTGTCGCCGTCGTGGCGGATGTAGAGCCTCTCGCCGTCCACGCGGTACTCTACTGATTCTCCCGGCGCGAACTTTCCTGACTGGAAGGCTCCGCAATTATCGATCTGGTAGACCAAGTCGGCGCCCACCAGTTCGTACACCTTTATGCGTCGGGTGGAGGAGTTGACGGGAGCTCCGGGAGTGCCATAGCCGCCACCGCTGCCGCCGTGCACGACGCCAAGTTTCATAAGCCTCTTTTCCTCCAATCGAATTGGCGGCACCTGCGCGTAGAAATATTCGTTCGTGCAAGCCGACCATTTTCCTCCGGCCGCAGTTCGCAGTCCGTGATGCCTATCATCACCCATAGTGATGATCCTGACGTCGAACGAATTGAGGATTGGAATCCGCGACGGAATGTGGGGACAGCCGCCCTCGGCTCTCCGTTGGGCGAAGCCCGATGCGGTTTCCCATGAATAATGCATGCACGACGGGGAGACGCTCGCACAGGGCCGCGCTAAGAGAGGGTTTTTGAAGCACGCTTCAGCCGCTGAGTCAGCTCGAAACGCAACGCTGTTTCCATTTACTCCGAACCAGACTCCCGTCTCATCGCCCGCAAATCAATTCTCAGCTGCTCCGCCTTCTTGTAAAGATGACTGCGCTCCAGCCCCAGCGACTTCGCCGCGAGACTCACATTGGAATGGCTGCGCTTTAATTCCGCGAGAATGACTTCGCGCTCAAAAGCATCCACGCGTTCGGACAGCGGCCCCGACGAGAACGAAGAAGACGCGGCCATGCTGCCCTTCGGCAAAGCCATCTGCACCGTTGCGAGATCAACCTGGCCATTGGTCGCCAGCAGCATCAGCCGCTCGACCATATTGCGCAGTTCCCGCACATTGCCCGGCCATGCGTATGACTGCAGAGCCTCCATCGCGTCTGCAGAGAAGGGAATCGCCTTCCATCCGTTCTGCGCGCTGACCTGAGCCGCAAAGTGCTCGACCAGCAGCGGAATATCCTCGCGCCGCTCCCGCAACGGGGGCAACACCAGCGGGAAAACATAAATACGATGAAACAAATCTTGGCGGAATTTATCCTCGCGCACCCGCGCCTCCAGATCGCGGTGCGTGGCCACCACCACGCGCACGTCGACACTCACCGGCTTGTCGCCGCCGATGCGCTCCACCTCTCCTTCTTCGAGCACGCGCAACAGTTTGGCTTGCATGGCCAGCGGCATGTCGCCGATCTCATCCAGAAAAATCGTGCCGTGATCTGCCTGCTCGAACTTTCCAATGTGACGTCCGGCCGCGCCGGTAAACGATCCCTTCTCATGCCCGAAAAGTTCGGATTCAATCAGTTCTGCCGGCACCGCGGCACAGTTCAAAGTGACGAATGCCCCCGCGGCGCGCGCGCTGCGTTCGTGAATCGTGCGCGCCACCAGCTCTTTTCCCGTCCCGGTTTCTCCCAGGATGCAAACCCGTGTTTCGCTCGCCGCCACCCGCTCCAGTTGCGCCATCACGCGCTGCATGGCAGCCCCGTGCCACACAATCTCGTGCTTGCCCAGTCGCTGCTTCAGTTGCCGGTTCTCGCTTTCCAGGCGCTGCAACTTCAGCGCATTCTCGACCGTGAGCAGAAGCTTCTCGGTCGAGATCGGTTTCTCCAGAAAATCCAGCGCTCCGGCTCGCGTCGCCCGAACCGCCGTCTCGATGTCCGCCTGTCCAGACATCATGACCACAGGCGCGGTCAGTCCCTGCGCCTTCAGTTCCTCCAGCAGCGC
Organism: uncultured Acidobacteriaceae bacterium; assembly: GCA_963715875.1. Taxonomy (GTDB): domain Bacteria; phylum Acidobacteriota; class Terriglobia; order Terriglobales; family Acidobacteriaceae; genus Sulfotelmatobacter. The sequence goes on from OY970281.1 coordinate 2,395,323, forward strand.
GATTCCGCCTTTCCCCGGCATCACCACATCGGAAAGAACCAGGTCGAACTTTTGTGCCTTCACCAGTTCCAGCGCCTTTGCGGCGTTGTCGCACACTGTGGCCTCATGCCCGGCCAGGCGAAACGCTCGCGCCAACGATGCCAGCGTGTTCGCTTCATCGTCCACTATCAGCAAATGTGCTTTGGTAGGCAACTATCCTCCTCGCGTCTGATCTTGAATCTATGTCCGACTAACTTCAAAAGCCTTTCATCGCAAAGAACGCTGAGAAATTCTGCGGAGGCCGCTGAGAAATCATGCCCGCGGCAACTCAATCACAAACGTACACCCTTGCCCCCGCTCGCTTTGCACCTGAACCCGGCCACCATGATCGCTCACAACCGACTGCACAATCGCGAGACCCAGGCCGGTGCCATGCTGCTTGCTGGTGTAATAAGGTGTAAAGATTCGTTCGCACTCCTCTTGCGTCAGTCCCGACCCCGTATCCGCGACTTCGATTATCACGTTGCCGTCGTCGTTTCGCGTGTGCAGCGTCAGGGTTCCACCCTGTGGCATCGCGTCCATCGCATTCAGCACCAGATTTGAAATCGCCCGGTGCAACAACTCCGCATCCCCCTCCACCGGCTGCAGACGCGGATCAAGCTGCAGTTCCAGCGCGATCTTCGCGTGCTCCGGCGCTTCCAGTTGTGCTTGAAAAAGCTGCGCTACACCCCGCACCACGTCATTTAACTGTAAACGCTGTAACTGCGGCTGCGGCATTTTCGAGAATTCGCTGAACCTTCCAATGATCCCCTTCAGGTTCGCAATTTCCGCCAGCAACGTCCTGGAACTTTCGCGGAATACTTCCTCGAATTGCTCTGGAGTCTGTTGCCGCGCCCGCACCAGATTCTCCACCGTAAGTTGCAACGGAAACAACGGATTCTTCAACTCGTGCGCCAGTCTCCGCGCCAGTTCCCGCCATGCCGCAACCCGCTCGGCCTGCACCAGCCGTTCTTGTTGAGCAAGCAACTCGGTCGTCATGCGGTTGAAAGAATCCGCGAGTTGCCCGAGTTCATCGTCTCCGTTCACGTCAACGCGAGCATTCCAATTTCCGCCGGCTACTTCCTGCGCGGCATGTGCCAACTGCTCCACCGGACGCGTCACCCGCGCGGCAGCCCAACTGCTCAACAGGATCGCCAGCAGAATTCCTCCGCCTCCCACCATCATCGCTGCCGAGCGGATATGCCGCATCAGTTCCACATATGCCCGCCGCGAATTTCCGATCAGCAGGATCGCCAGCACTGGACGATCCTTTCCCGCCCCCACGCCCCCTGCAGCGGGATCGCGTGAAACACTTCATCCTCGGCCGGCTCGGCCGACCAATGCACCAGGCTCGTCATCTCTTGTTTCGAGCGCCGTGCCGCATCGATCAGTGGCTCCAGCTTTTCCGCAGGACGCGCAGGATCCTTCGAAGTCGCGGAGGGATCGACGAGCAAATCCGCCGAAAAATGCTCGCCCCGGTTTTGGTACAGCAAAGTCCGCATGCCTACGGGCATCTCCATCGACGCCAGAAAAGCTTTGTCCACACGGCGCCCCCCGACCACGTAGACCGGATGCTCGCCCACCCGCGTGGCGCGTACCGCAAACAGACCCAGCACCGTGCCATCCGGCAATTCTTCCTGCTTCAGAAACGCGCTCTGTCCGGCAGCCGCGGCAAAGCTGGCGATGGCCGCCTCCGGATACCCAAACTTCGCCGGCCACTGTGCCGACGAAACAATGCTCCCATCGCTTTCCACGAATTCCAGAAAATCGAGCTGGCTATTTTCCGCCGCCGTCTTGGCGGACTCAAAGTACGGGCCTGAATCCGCCGGCTTCCGGTTCAAGGCCAACGCCATGCGGTTCGCGGCTTCCGATGCGGCAACCGCGTCCACTCGCCGTGTGACCGACTCCCCCTGCCGGTCGAACTCGCGATGGAACTCCGTCACAAGCAACGCCGTCCGCTCATCTTCGCTATGCTCGAAGGCCCGCCGCGTCACTGCCGACACCAGAAACGCGACCGCCGCCACCGACAAAAATACCGTCAGCGCAAACACGGCCAGCAATTTGCGGCGAAACATCATCGGCCTCGGCTCTCCTCGTTCACCAGACCAGCGAATGCTTCGCATCATATCGCACCGTTCGCTTGCGCCGCTGTGATTCGTATCAGGGGAAAAGTTGGGGATGTTGAAAAGTGAATCTTGATTCTGTGAGTCGCAAGTTCATGCTCTTCTCAGCGGCCTCCGCGGCGGTTCTCCGTCAGCTCCGCGATAGGCGTTCTTCCGTGGAAAGAAGAACGTGCGAAGGCGGTCCGCTGGAGAACAGCGGACCGCCCTCACCTGCCGGCGAAAACTACCGCGCGCGCTTCTCCGCCTGCTCGTTCTGATCCACCAGGTTCATGCCTTTCAATACATCGTTGGCGAAGAAGAATTTTCCATCCGCCGGGACCATCATGATCTGCAACTTGTCCGAGAGGCGCTCCGCCACGATCTTATTGATCAGCAGCGGATTCCCCTTCAATACCGCCGCCTCGCTCTGCATGCGTTGCGAATCGGCCACCGCCACCACTCGAATGCGATTCGCCTCCGCATCGGCCAGCAGGTTCCGCCGCTCGCCCTCAGCTTTGGCGTCAACCACCTTGGCCTGCGCCTCCGCGTCGGCCAATGTCTTTCGCTTCTTGCCTTCCGCTTCGCTATCGATCACTTTGGCCTGAGCCTCGGCCTCCGCATTCTGGATCGTCGCTTCCTTGCGCGCTTGCGCTTCCAGTCGGCTTTGCTCGATCTGCTTCTGCTTCAGCGGCAGCGTGTATTGCATCGCATCGGCTTCGGCTTTGGCCTGCAACACGCGCACTTGCGCCTCGCCCTCAGCGCCCTTCACCTGCTGCACCTTGGTTGCCTCGGCTTCCAGTTCCGCGATCCGCACTTGCTTGCTTTTCAACTCAGTTTCCACGCCCATGCGGTCGTTCTCCTGCTCCTTCAACAGCAGCGCCTCCAGCCCCTTTGCATATTCAGGCGGCAACTGGATATCCCGCAGCATCACCTCTTTCACCACGATGCCATCCGCCGCCAGTTTCTGCGTGATCAGCGCCGACGCCCGCTGCCGCACCTCCTCACGCTTCGCCGAAAAAACATCGCGCACCGTGTAGTTCGGAACGATCTCCCGCCAAACGCTCGCTACCGTCGGAGGCACAATTTCCTTTTCCACCGGACGCGGCAGATTTCCCTGGATGTAATCCAGTCGCTTCGCATCCAGTCGGTACCGCACCGTGATTGCCAGCCCGAGTGTCAGCCCCTCTTTCGCCTGCACGTCCAAAAGCTGCGGCTTCGACGGAGTGCCTGTCGGCGAAGGTTTCCCCGTTTCCAACTCTCCGGTCGTGAAGATCTGATCGCGCGTATCGAACAGCGCCACGTCTTCCAACAGCGGCGCCACCATATGCGCCCCGGGATACAAAGTCCCTGGCAACGTCCCGCTGACCTCGCTCACGCGCACGCCTGCCATCCCGCTCGGCACCACAACGATGCTGAAGGCCAGCAGCAGCGGTCCCCACGCCAGCATCGCCAATGCGAGCGACGTTCGCCACCGCAGAGCCACCGGAGCCGCGCCCACCGCCCCGCCTGGCGTCTCCAGCATTCGCCGGTACAACATTTCGCGATACAAGTCATAAGAGAGAATGCACACGGCCGCGAAGATCATTCCCAGGCCGCCCGTAATCAGCAAATACTTCAACGCCAGCATCGAAGTTCTCCTTGCGCCTCAGCGCTTCTGCCCGCTTTTCATCGATACCGTTTGCGGTACCGCAGTTCTTGCAAAGAACAGCCGGAACACCTGCCCGAAAATCAATTCCTCCGCCAGCAATGCCACCGCCAGCGAAAAAACCATCCCTGCCACTACCGCCATGAATGTGATCGCCATCTGCATAAGTGCCTCCTGAAGTCGAAAGTCAGTACCCAGTACCAGGGGTACTTCACTGCCCAATTGCATCCGTTATCTCAAGCGTTGGGCTCACTGGCGCTCTGCCAAACACCGCTGCCACTTCTTCATCGCGCTCTCCGCGAATCTGAACTACGTCGCCCACGCGCAGCATCGCGTACAGCCGCTCGACATCACGATTCCTAAGCCGGATGCAGCCATGCGACGCCGCCCTCCCGATAGACCGCGGCGCATTCGTCCCGTGAATCCCATAACCCTTCAAGTTGAGGCCGATCCAGCGCGTGCCTACCGGACTGCCCTCACTCGCCGCCGTCACCACGCCTTCGTGGTAGTACGAGGGATTCGCTACCCGATTCACAATTTCAAACTCTCCGGTCGGACTCGGACTCGCCGTCGCTCCCACCGCTACCGCAAAGCGCGCCAGCACTTTCCCGTTCTCCATCACCGCGAGCTTCCGGTCGGCGATGCTGACCAGCACCACCCGCCGTGCGCGCCGCTCGTTTGCCTCGGCCGCCGTCTGCGCCAGGCAGGGAACCGTCGCCACTGCCGCGATCGCCGCCAACACCCAGCCTCTCCGCAACCGCCCCAACTGCGCCCTGCCGTCGCCGCCGTTCATGTCGTGCCTCCGCGCACCCATGCCCACCACATCGCAGAACGACAGCCAATCGCAGATGGATTGAAAAGCAAGGACTTGCAGCAATGCCCGACCCACAAAACGGTGCCGATTAGAAGTCACCGTGTCCCCAGCACACACCTAGGGCAGCAAATGAGAAGGGAAACAGGAAAGAGAAAAGGGGGAACTGGGAGCTGGGTAGCGCCGCAATTTGGAAGAGATTCGTATCAGGGCACCGCTTCAGCAATGCCGCCAAAGACGACAATTCTGAACGGTTTCAGCCGCTGGGGCCTGCCCATCAGGGCACAGCGGCTAAAGCCTGTGCACTCAAGCTGCTCTTGGCGGCATGCCTGAAGGCATGCCCTGATACGAATCTCGCCGAGACTACACCACTACCGAGAACGGGGAACGGAGAGAAGGCGTGGAGACGTGAGAACTGAGAACTGGTGAACTGGGAACTGGAGGGTTTAAAGCGCCCGGCCCCTGCCGTCTGGGGTAACGGCTCTGTGGGGTTCTGTGGGTGGAGCCGGGCGATCTCAACTAGTAAGGACTAGTTCAATGACGACATTCTGCCATAGCTGATTTTTCCATTCCGTGATCGCCGTCACCTATCTGCGTGACCGCCGTACATCATCCCTCACGCCCCTCAGTGACCGCCATCACCGACTTATCCCCCATCCCCCCTTACACTGGCTTCCGAGCAGCACTCATATCTAGATTTTTGGAGATTTTCGCAATGGCCTACGTAATTACCGATGCCTGCATCAAGGACTCTCTCTGCGTCGATGTTTGCCCCACCGACTGCATTCATCCCAAGCAGGATGAGCCCGGTTTCGAGGCAGCCACTCAGCTTTTCGTCAACCCGGCGGAGTGCATCGATTGTGGCGCCTGCGTCCCGGTCTGCACCTCGGATTCGATCCACGCCATCGAGGATGTTCCCGAGGAGAAAAAGCACTTCATCGAGACCAACGCGGCCCATTTCAACTAAGCTTGCGCCTCCTCTGGGCGCACTGACCGGCGCAAGACGCAGACTGGCGAGTCTGCTCCTGCGCCGGTCTATATTTTGTACGCAAGTTCTTCCCAACGGCGTCATGGAGGAAATCTCTTAGTTCCCCTTGAGTTTCCCCAGTGCCGCCTGCGCCCCTGTGCAAAGTGTTTGACTTACCCCGTCGCCCTAGCTATCGTTTCCCGCATGAACGTCGTCAAGGTCACTCGTCAGTTCGAAGAATGGCTCGCGCATCGCACCCAAATCGACCGCAAAGATCTCCGCCTCAAGCACACCAACATGAAAGCGGACGTCTTCATGTTTCTCCGCGCCACCTACTACCGCTGGGCGCAAATCTGGCCGCTGGTTTGTCCCGAGCTCGCCCGCGCCCCGCACGTGCTTGCCGTTGGCGATCTCCACGTCGAGAACTTCGGCACCTGGCGCGACATCGAAGGCCGCCTCATCTGGGGTGTCAATGATTTCGATGAAGCGTGGCCCATGGCCTACACCATCGATCTGGTGCGGCTCGCCGTCAGCGCGCATCTCGCCGTCGAAGCCGGACATCTTCCCATCAAGCGCGAAGACATCTGCAATACCCTGCTCGAGGGTTACCACGAATCTCTGCAGAAGAAAGGTTGCCCCTTCGTTCTCGGAGAAAACCATCCCTGGCTGCGCAACATCGCTGAAGGTGAACTCCGCGATCCCGTCCGCTTCTGGCAGAAAATGGACTCGCTCCCCACTCTCAAAACCGATTGCCCGGTCAGCGCCATCGACGCTCTTGAACACCTCATGCCGGCACCCCACATTCCGTATCGCGTCACGCATCGCACCGCCGGACTCGGTAGCCTCGGTCATGCTCGCTACGTCGCCATCGCCGACTGGCACGGGGGCCGCATTGCCCGCGAGGCCAAAGCCCTGGTCACGTCTTCCTCATACTGGGCCGCAACTGTCAACGCGGGGAACAAATCCCCAAGAAAAGCCGCTCCCCAAAGTGACGGCCCCCCGGAAATTCTGTATCAGACCATCGTCAACCGCGCCGTCCGTTGTCCCGATCCCTTCGTCCAGTTGCGAGGGCATTGGATCGTCCGCCGCCTTGGCCCCCACTGCTCCCGCATCGAGCTCTCATCGTTGCGCGCCCCTGGCACTGAACTCCGCCTGCTTCACTCCATGGGATGGGAGACCGCCAACATCCATCTCGGCACCGCATCCGCCCGAAAAGCCGTTCTTCGCCACCTCGCCAAGCAAAAAGCAAAGTGGCTGCACCACGCGTCAGAGGCCATGCTGCAGGCAGTTCGCGACGATTGGGAGGTCTGGCGCAAGAAAGGCTACGCTTAGTTCGCCGCTACCATCTCATTCTGTCCGCCTTAGGGGTAGCACCCGATTGCCAGCTTCGGCCGGAATCCAGTCAGATACAACTGACCGCGCCTACTCGTCTGAAAACCACCAACAATGGCGTCGCTCCAAGTGTCCCAGGCGCCTCGGTTTCGGTTCTATGTCCCGTCGCCTGGAAGATCGCATCCGCGCCTTGTGTGTTCAAGCCATCAACGCGACCGATCCTGCCGAATCGAAAGCCACTTTTGACCGCCTTCGAGAGGCGCTAAAGCGGCATGTCGAACTCGTGCGTGAGACGGCCACCAAGCGTCCCGTCCCGCCGCAGCGCCGCAAAAGCTAAATGTTTTCTTCAGCGTTCGACATCGAACATACTGAAATTGCCGATCCTGTAATACTTCCGCTTGTTCCTTAACCACACCAACTCATGAACCGAGCCGACAGTGATCGCATCCATGAACTGTGTTCGCTGATCGCGGTGGAGCAAGACCGGAAAACGTTTCTCGCCCTCGTCGAGGAGCTCAACGGCATCCTGACCGCCAAAGACGTGAGGCTCCAAAACAAAACTCAGAACGATCGGAAGGACCGTCAGGATGGTGGCTAGCTCTCGCGCGCATCGCGGGCTCAAATCGTCCGAGCGGTTCAAGAAAGTGCTTTGGCACTTGCAGTGTTCGGCTAAGAGTGAGGGGGAGAGTTTTCCATTCCATTCCCCCCTCATCCTCTTCCGATGGCCCTAGGACTACGTCCTTACATGAGATTACCTGCGTAAATGCAGGTTTGCGGAAACGGAACCATCGCCAGCCATCGCATCGAAACTGGCATGGATATCCTTACGAAGGAAGGCATCATCGCTAAAAGATTCGGCAAACCGCGCAAGCCCATGGTGCTGCATTCCGGAGCACGTTCCGATGCGGCGGGCAAAGCGGTGAACAATGTGGTTCTGCTTTCTCTGCCGGATAAAGAGTACAACCTCCTCCGTCCTCATCTCGATTCCACCAGCTTGCCGCAGCATGAAATTCTCGAAGAGCCCGGCGAGAAAATCGAATTCACGTATTTTCTCAACGACGGCATGGCTTCTATCGTCGCTCTCAGCCGTGATGGCAGAAGCGTTGAAGTCGGCATCGTCGGCAAAGAAGGCATGGTCGGAATGTCGGTGCTCGCCGGCCTGCGCAGCGGCACCTTTCGCGCCATTATGCAGATGGCGGGATCGGGCGTACGCATTCGCGCCGATGTTTTTCAGGATATTCTGCTCTCCGCTCCAGCGCTTCGCGCCGAACTCAGCCGCGTCGCTCTTATGCACGGAATGCAAGTCGCGCAACTCGCCGCCTGCAACCGCCTTCATGAAGTGGAACAGCGCCTCGCGCGCTGGCTCCTGATGTGCCAGGATCGCTTTGACTCTCAGCTGCTTCCCTTGACTCACGAATTCCTGGCGCAAATGCTGGGCACCGGACGCCCCAGCGTAACCCTCGCTGCCGGAGCGCTCGAAAGCGCCGGCCTCATCCAAAATCTGCGCGGCACGGTAAAAATCCTCAACCGCAAAAGCCTCGAAGGCGCCGCGTGCGAGTGCTATGGCGTTATCCAACGCTTCAATGGCGGCCTGGGTCTGAAGTAAACACAGATGTAATTCAGCGTGGCCGGCAGGGCCGGAGGGCCCGGCATAGTCGAAGAGCCCTGGCTAAATATCTATTGACGGCACGGTACCTTGTAATACAAGATATAGGCCATGAAGCCGCCTGCTCTCATCGACCACGACTCTGGCAAATGGGAGATCCAACTCCGCAAGGGCGGCCTGGAACTCGCCATCCTCGCCGCGTTATGGCAGGGGAAGCTCTACGGCCTCGAAATTCTCCGCCAACTCGAGAGCGCTTCGGATCTGGTTGTTTCCGAAGGCACGGTCTATCCCCTACTCAGCCGCCTGAAGGCTATGGGATTCGTGCGCAGCGAGTGGGTGGAATCCGACTCCGGACATCCGCGCAAATACTACGCACTCACCCCCGCCGGAAAACAGCGTGCCCGCGAGATGGCCGCGACCTGGTTGCGCTTCTCCTCGAGCATGAACCGCCTGCTCGTTCCGCTGCAGAAGGAAAAATAAATGACCATTCCAGACACCCATCAACAAAAAGACGCGCAGCAAAGAATCGACGACTACCTGACCAGGCTGCGTAAGTGCCTGCGCGGCACGAACGCCGAGGAGGCGCGCGAGATTGTCGAAGAACTGCGCAGCCACATTGTCGAGAGCGCGTCCGCCCAGGGTGGACTCACCATTGCTGCGGTCGATGCCGCTTTGGCCAAGCTCGGCTCCGCCGAAGAACTCGCCAACCAGTACATCACGGATGCTTTGCTGGCGCGCGCCGAAGTCAGCCGCTCTCCGCTCCACGTCCTCGACAGCCTGTTCCACTGGGGCACTTTGAGCATTGCAGGATTTCTCGTCCTGCTGCTCACGATCGCCGGCGATTTCTTGGGAATTTCGTTCATCACCTGCGCCGCTTCAAAACTCTTTCACCCCCATAGCGCGGGTTTGTGGGTCATTCCAAACTCGTCCGGTGATTCCGAAATTTCTCTTCGCCTCGGACTTAGAAGTGCGCCTGCCTCCGGCCACGAATTGCTGGGTTGGTGGATCGTTCCCCTCGGGCTGCTCGCGGGTTGCGCCCTGATCATGCTGACCATGCGCTTTGCGCTGTGGTGCGTGCGCCAGTACCGCAAGTCCCGCGCCTTGCCCTCGCGTCCGTAATCCTGGCGACCAGTGCCACGATGGAGATTCTTATGAGCGAACTTACAAACCAGGCCGTCCCGCAATCCGCGCCAGCCGGCCGTTCCAGGGGCTGGCGCCAAAGCAAATGGCTGATCGTCGCGGAGTTGGTGACGGTTGCCCTCATCTTTGTGGCCGACGCGCACCATCTCATCCCTCTCAGCAAAACTCTGTTCCTGTTGGCCTTTGGATGGATCTCACTTCGCTTGCGCGGCTTGCGCTGGCGCGACGTCGGCCTCACGCGATTCCGGACCTGGGCCATCACCATCTCCATCGGAGTCGTCGCTGGCATCCTGCTAGAAGCATTCGAACTCTTCGTGAGCCAGCCCATTCTGGTTCATGCATTGGGCAAGCAGCCCGATCTGGATGTTTTTCGCGCCCTGCACGGGAATATTAAGTGGACTCTGCTCGCCATCGTCGGCGCGTGGACCCTTGCCGCCTTTGGTGAAGAAATGGTCTATCGCGGCTACCTGATGAACCGTGTCGCCGATTTGATGAATCGCACGCGCACCGCCTGGATCGTCAGCCTGATCGCGGTTCACGTCGGCTTCGGCCTCGCTCACGCCTATCAGGGAATCACCGGCATTCTCGACGAAGGCCTGGCAGGCCTGCTGCTCGGAATTCTTTACCTGCGTACCCGTCGAAATCTGGCGGTGCCGATCATCGCTCACGGAATCTGCGACACTATCGACTTCCTCCTGATTTTCCTTGGAAAATATCCCGGAATGTCATGACCTGTGAGCCTCAGTGTCTTCTGAGGTAGGGCGCTCCGTACAGGATGAATGTGTGACAGATCCTGTCATGTTGAGCGGAGGCGGGACGACCGAAGGGAGTTCCGGCGGAGTCGAAACATCCCTACAGGCAGCACGAATGCCGCCTGCAGGGATGTCGGATGAGTGGCGACAGAGCGAAATCATCGCAGATTTTGAGGTCAAGGCCAGCGCCAACCCCGCGCTGCGTTAAACTAACTCCGCCCATGCGCTCCGACCCCAACGAACTCCTGACGGAACTCGAAGCCGCGAAAAATAATTTCGGAGCCGGCCACGCCGCTCGCATAGCCAAGCTCCTCGCCGCGCTCGCAAAGCTGGAACTGACCGACCCTCATCATCTGATTCGCTTTCACGAATGCCTGCTCTTCCTCCGAGCCTTTCCGCACGCGCCATCGCAAGTTCCGCGTGTCGAAAATCTGCTCGACACCTTCCATCGGCGCATCGAAAAATTTCATGCTGCAAACGCTGACATGTCAGCTTTCGACGACTTCGATACCGCCGGTATCGCCGGCACTACCATGCAGGACGTTCTTTCCTTCGACGTGGCAAAATGGCTCGCCACCCGAATCCCGAACAACATCGATATCGCCTGGGACGATTATTACAACGACTACCAGGGCGAACGCTCCCGCGGCGATACCTGGCCGCGCTTCATTCCGCTGCTCGAAGAAGACGCCGCTGTTGAAGCAGACATCCCCTGGTCCCACTGGATCGATGCCGCGACCGGCCGCGTTGTCACTCCGAGCCGGGCCGCCAGCCGGGTGAGGAATCTGCGTTCTAAGCCGCTCCCCTGGTTCCTAAACCAATTCGCCAAACTTCCGCTCCCGGCCCGTCAGCAATCCGAACTCTATGACTCGCTCCGCTTCCCGTTGCGCTGGCGGCTCGAAAACATGAAGCTCTCCCGCACACGCAACTGGACGCGTCCCCGTCACATGTACTTCCACGACGCCCCGCTGATCCAGCGCAGCGAGGTTTCTCTCGCGCAGGAACTTGCGCGACCCGCCCCGAAGCTCGAAAAACTTTCTCGCGCAGCTGCTGAACAAATTCTGCAACACGTTCGCGAGGTCATGTTCGTCCGCTATCGCGAACTCTACGGCACCACGCTCGGCGACCCCACCACGATGGTCCGCGCCGATCTCGGGCGCGGCGTCGTCATCCATCTTTGGGGACTGCCCGCCCCTCACCGTCTTCCGATTCGTGCCTACGTCTGTGGCTACACCGTGAAGAACGGAGTTCCCATCCACTACTTCGAAGCCATCGGCCTCTGCGAATGGATCGAGGTCGGTTTCAACGTTTTCTACACCTACCGTCAGGGCGAGACTGCCTGGATTTATGCCCAGACCCTGCGCTGCTTGCACGCCTTGACCGCCTCCACCTGCATTTCGATTTATCCCTACCAGATCGGCAAGGACAACGACGAGGCCATCGACTCCGGCGCCTTCTGGTTTTACCGCAAGCTCGGTTTCCGCTCCGGGAGCCCCGACTTGCAGAAGTTATGTGAGAGGGAAGAGAAGAGAATCGCCGCCAACCCGCACTATCGCACCCCGCCCCGCATCCTGAGGCGTCTGGCCGAAGCCCACATGTTTTATGAACTGGACGGAGCGCAGGTAGGAACACGGCCTTCGAAAACCGCCGTGAGAGAAGCGGGACCTAGTCCCGGCCCGTGGGACGCCTTTTCCACCCGCAACCTCGGACTGAAAATCAACCGCCGCATGGCCCGCGACTTCCAGGGCGACGCGCAAAAAATCCGCCAAGCCTCAACCGCCGTCATCTCTCGCGTCCTGAAACTCAATCCCTCTCGCTGGACCTCAGACCAAAAACACGCTCTCGAAAATTGGTCGCTAGTGCTCGCCCTGATCCCCGACCTGGCCCGCTGGACGCCCGCAGAAAAACGAGACCTGATCAAAATCATCCGCGCCAAATCTGCGCCCAACGAAATGCCCTACTTCCGCGCCACTACAGAGCACCCGCGCTTGCGCGCCGAACTCCTGCGCCTGGGCTCAAAACCCGTGTAACGACAGCCGCCGCGGCTTCCCGGACGGAGATATATTTTTTGTAGCGCACCACAATGTTCGTAGAAGCACTTCAATCCCGCCTGAAAGTTCTCGAAGAAGAAATCCTCCGCCTGACCAAACTGGCCGCACAATCGACAGATCCATCCCAGCAGGATAACTACCTGCGCATGGCGCAAGACCTTCAGCGGGAAGCGCGAGAACTGCGCTCTGAGATCAACAAAATGTCTTCAGGTGGTGCGGCTCTTCAAGCGCAGCCCTAGTTCACGGAAGAGACTTCATCACTTCCTGCTACTTCTTCCTCAATCCTTCAAACGCCGACCCGGTCTTCAATCTTTCCGGAAAACTCCGCTCATACCCGGCCAGCCCCGGACAAATAAAATGATGCGCGCGAGAGAACCCGAACGCCTTCATCTCTTTCATCGCCTCATCTGCGCTCCAGCCCTCCTCCGCCATTCTGTAAGCGGCGATCATCATGCCGGTGCGGTCGTCTCCCAGGCGGCAATGTACAAAAACTTTCTCGCTCCGTTTCGCCTGCAGCAACTTCAGAAACTTCGCAGAACTTTCGTCCCGCGGCCACGGACAGTGCCACGGAATCGCGAAATACTCCATCCCCAGGCTGTGCGCTTCTTTTTTCTCGGTCAAGTTGTTGCCCCGCAAGTCCACCACGACCTTCACTCCCATTGCCGCCAGCGCCTTTAAGCCCGAAGCATTCGGCAGTCCTCCGCGATAGAGTTCAGGCGTAACCTCGCCAAAATTCGGCACACCCTTCGCCTGCAACTTGCGCCCGATCACTCGTGTTTTCGGAGATTGTTCGCCTTGATTGGTCGGAGCATTCTTCGCCCCCGTCTGATCACCCGCGGCCTGTTCCGTTCCCGCCATGCCCGCCGTCATCGCCAACACCAATGCGAGACAGGGAAGTCCACGCGTGCGTAAAAATGATGTCATTGGTTTCGAGATCCGCTGAATGAATCATAACCCGCGGAGATCATCGCCCTCGCCGCCGTCCGCTCCCTTTCCGCTTCTCCGATCCCGGCGCTCGCCACGCCATGCGCAGCAGATCGCGCAGCGCATCCGAATGCACTCGCGCCAGCCGCACCAGCACCCACTCATAATTCAGATAGTGATCGGTGATGAAATAGGTCTCCGGATCGGCCGCCATCAATTCCGCGCGCTGCTCAAAATCTGCACGCACCACCAGCGCGTCCCCCTCCTGATGCAGTCGCGCAATCAGCGCTCCGCGCACCTTGAACGCCGCAGTGCCGTAGGAAGTGCTTTCCTCGACCTTCTCCAAAGCCAGCGCCATCCGGCGCACATCGTCGAACGTCACACTCATATTCCGCTCATCCAGTCACGCCGGCCGGCCCAATCTAGTTTCCGCGCACCGAAGCCGGTTCCTTCACAAGCGCACGCCTCGTCCCAGCACGCCGATGAAAATCGCGGCCGTGACGCAGGCCGCGCCGATCCAGCCCCGACTGCGTTGCAAAGCGACGGGCTGATTTTCAATTCTCGGGGCAAATCTGCCTCCCAGATATTGCGTCATCCACGCCATGCCCGATGTCCCGCCGAACGAAGCCGCCGCCGCCGAGATCCCGACCAGTATCATTCCCACCGGATTGAACATGCCCGCCACGGTATAGAGGATGCCCCCTGTAAGGTAAGGAGCGATCGTCAGATCCTTCGCCCCGCCGCGCCTGATTTCGCCGGCTCCAAGGAAAGTCCGCAACTGCAGCAGCGCCAGCCAACCCAGCAGCGTATAAGACACCGCGCCGAGAAGCGTAAGTCCTACGCGCCAGAGCCATGCCGGAGAAAGGCCGAGAATCACATCGGACCAGTCTCCGATATTTCCCACGCCAGAAAACATGAAGTATCCGGCGGCTTGCAGAAGATTGATGGTCATGAACAGCCACAAAAAATACCGCAAATGCTGGCGCCTCCGATTCACTGCTCGCAACCAAACCCAACTCAGAAAACCCGCGACAAAGTTCACGAGCGTGCCCGCCGCGGAGATGAAGCGATTATCGAGACTGCAATCGAAGTGCACGCTTGAGATCACTCGCGGCTGCCCTCCCGTCAGCATGCATGCTCCGCCATGACCCAAGCCTTCATGCAGCACATTCGCCAGAGCGAAGGCCACAATCGAGATAGCGATAATTGTAGGGAGATCCCGCGCGCCCTCAGCCACGGTTCCGGATGCATTGATATTGATTTCGTCGGTCATAATCCAGCCATCGCCAAATCAGAGTAGCACCCCGTACATCAGTCCGCTCTTTGCAGGACCGACGACAGCAATGATGTCATTCGGCGGAAAAAAACCTTGTCATTCCGAACCGGGCTGAAAGACCGGTGAGGAACCTGCTGTCCGTCCCAGGCGTTACAATGCCGCAGAGAACCCATGAAGCATAAAACGATAACCTCTCTCCTTCTGCTCGTCGTCCTCATTGCCATCACAGCCGCAGCCCAACCCCGCCGCCATCGCACAGAGCACCAGAACTCCCAGCCCGGAGTCTTCGATTACTACCTCTTCACGCTCTCCTGGTCGCCCGAGTTTTGCCACAGCCACGCCGACAAGCCCGAATGCCAAACTGGACATCACGGCTTCGTAGTCCACGGCCTCTGGCCCCAGTTCGTCAACGGATATCCCGAAAACTGCTCCGACCAACCTGGCCTCTCCGATCCCTCGTCGATGATGGACCTCATGCCCGATCCGCATCTGGTCGAGCACGAGTGGACCACTCACGGCACCTGCAGCGGCCTCGACGCCGACCACTACTTCAAACTGATCCGCCAGGCCTTCGCGTCCATCAAAATCCCCGCGCGCCTCGCAGCTCCGTCCCAGCCATTTTCGATGACGCCGGCCGAGGTGAAACAGGAATTTCTGCACTCCAACTCAGGCCTGAGCATTGACGACCTAACCGTAAGCTGCGGAAATAATTATCTGACCGCAGTGTCGATCTGCATGACCAAGAACCTGCAGCCGACCGCCTGTCAGAATCTGCGCGACTGCCGCGCGAACACGATCAGGATTCCCCCAGTGCGCTAGAGCAGCCTGATGCTTCGCCCTGCCTAGCGAAATATATAGGCGAACAAAAAGCGAATATGCTAGACTTCTCGAGTCATGGCCCGCCGCCCCGATCCCGCCAGGCGCGAAGAAATCCTGAGCCGCGAACACCTCAACGAACTCGCTCAAAACCTCTCCCGCCTGAGCATGAACTCCATCCTCGACTTCTACCAGCGCGCCTACCGCGACTGCCGCATCATCAACAGCCAAACTTTCCCGCCAGCAAGGGCGGTGCAGGAGTTGGTGCAGGCCTGGAAACAACTTAGGAAGTGGCGCGGGAAATGACTTGATCTCGCTGTCGAGATAGGTGGAGAAGAGATAGGTCGGCCAGCCCGACCTGCGGTAAAATGACGCAGCGAGGCTCTCATGTCACAAATGACGCCGGAAGTTTCCCGACTGCTGGAAAAAGCGCTATCGCTTTCGATCGAGGAACAGGAAGCCCTGGCCGACTCTCTGATCTCCAACCTCGGCGGCAAGGTCGACGAAGGTGTGCAAGCGGCCTGGGAAGCCGAGATCGGCAAGCGAATCGCCGAGCTCGACTCCGGCACAGCGAAGACCATTCCATGGTCGGAAGTACGCCGTCGCAATCTGGCGAAGCTGCCTCACGCGCAGTAATCCCCATGCGTAGTGACGCCGTCAATCTGCACGACGAAGCCTCCGCCGAATACGATGCGGCCTTCGATTGGTATCTTCAGCGCAGCCCGGACGCGGCTCTCAACTTCGACGCTGAGGTCGAGCGCGCGCTCAGCCAGATCGTGGAGGCTCCGCAACGTTGGGCGCTCGGCCCGCACTCGACTCGCAGGTTCTTACTCAGGAAATTTCCGTTTACTCTGATTTACCGAGAACGTCCCACCGGCGCTATCCAGATCGTGGCCCTCGCCCACACTAGCCGCAAACCTGGATACTGGAAGCACCGACTCTCCGTGGACGAACCTTAATGATCGAGCCCAGCCGCCCGCAGGTCGCTTCATGCTGAACTCGACCTCGCCTTTACACCCTTTCCCCCCGCATGTTAACCTCACTACTGTCACCAAGATAAATCGAAACTGAGAACAGGAGTGCACCAGGCGAGTGTTAGCCAGAGAGCAAAAGAAATCCGTCATCGACCAGTATCAGACGCACGCGACTGACACGGGGAGTCCCGAGGTTCAGATCGCCATCATCAGTGAACGCATTGGCCAACTGACGGACCACTTCAAAACGCACCAGAAGGACCACGGCTCACGCCGCGGCCTGCTCATGCTGGTCAGCAAGCGGCGTCGCTTGCTCGACTACCTCAAGAGATACGATTCCGAGCGCTATAAGACCGTCATTGGAAAGCTCGGCATCCGAAAGTAAATGAACTCGGGCGGCTTCGAGCCGTGAGCTACGAGCTTCGAGCAACCGTCCTTAGAGCCTCTTCTTAAACAAGAAGATCTCTGAAGAATTCATTTCCCGACCCGTATCTAAGTGAAAGCCGCCTTCCTCGAAGGCCGCTACAGCATTGAGGATCATCTGCACAGTGCGTCTTTTGAGCGTATCCCACCCCACCGATCTCAACCGGATTGGAAAGCACAGACACGCCCATCTCTCACGATCTGCCCGCACTTGGTTGCTCCAAGCTCGCAGCTCGCGGCCCAAAGCACCAGCCCGCACCTGTTCCAAAGGACAATAGAACTATGAAACCAGAAGTTAGCTCCGTAACCGTCAACCTTGCCGGCGGGAAACAACTCTCATTCGAAACCGGAAAATTGGCCAAGCAGGCCCATGGAGCGGCCGTGGTCCGCATGGGCGATAACGTTGTGCTCGCCACCGCGACCGCCAATGCCGACCCGCGCGAAGGCATCGATTTCTTCCCGCTCACCGTTGACTACCGCGAATACACCTACGCCGGCGGACGCTTCCCCGGCGGCTTCATCAAACGCGAAGGCCGCATGAGTGAGCGCGAAGTGCTCACCAGCCGCCAGATTGATCGCCCGGTGCGTCCCATGTTTGCCGAGGGTTTCCGCTGCGAGACCCAGGTCATCACCTTCGTTCTGTCGGCGGATTCGAGCAATGATCCTGACGTGCTCGGCATCAACGCCGCATCCTGCGCGCTGACGCTTTCTGACATTCCGTTCCTCGGACCGCTGGGCGCGGTGCGCGTCGGCCAGATCGGCGGACAGTTCATCGTCAATCCCACCTACGACGAAATGCGCGAGAGCGTGATGAACATCATGGTCGTCGGCACATCCGACGGCATCGTGATGATCGAATCGGGCGCGAAAGAAGCCAGCGAAGAAGTCGTGGTTGACGCCATCGAATTCGGCCACACTGAAATCAAGAAGATTTGCGCCGCCATCAACGACCTGCGTTCGAGGGCCGGCAAGAAGAAGAGGGAAGTGACGCCTCCGGAGTTCGACCAGAAATATTACGACGCGCTCAAGAAAAAAGTCGGCGCCGAACTTTCCGACGCGCTCGACACCAAGAAGCACCCCAAGGCGGAAAGCTACACTCTCGTCAAAGATATAAAGAAGAAGCTGCAGGCGGAAATTCCCGAAGACGACGAAAAAGCGCTGGCGAAACTGAAGACGTATTACGAAACCCTGCGCGAGCGCATCTTCCGCGAGGAAGTGCTGGAAAAGAAACGCCGTCCGGATGCGAGAGCCTTCGACGAAGTCCGCGACATCTGGATCGAAGCCGGCATCCTGCCCCGCACCCACGGCAGCGCCATCTTCACCCGCGGCGAAACCCAAGCCCTGGTCACGACGACGCTGGGCACCTCAGACGACATGCAGCGCCTCGAAGGCTTCGAAGGCGAAGCCAAGAAGCGCTTCATGCTGCACTACAATTTCCCTCCATTTAGCGTTGGAGAAGTTGGCTTTATGCGTGGAGCTGGACGTCGCGAGATTGGGCACGGGGCACTGGCCGAGCGCGCGCTTTCGGGCGTGCTGCCTTCGGAAGAATCCTGGCCTTACGCGATGCGCGTGGTGTCAGACATTTTGGAGTCGAACGGATCGTCGTCAATGGCGACGGTCTGCGGAGCTTCGCTTTCGCTGATGGATGCTGGCGTTCCGTTGAAGGCTCCGGTCGCCGGCGTGGCGATGGGATTGGTGAAGGAAGGCGATCAGTATGCCATTCTCACCGACATCGCGGGCGCGGAAGATCATTACGGCGACATGGATTTTAAAGTTGCCGGCACTAAAGATGGCATCACCGCGCTGCAGATGGATATTAAAGTCGGCGGCATCACGGCGCAGATTATGCGCGAGGCGATGGCACAGGCCAAGCGTGGACGGCTGCACATTCTGGGCAAAATGGAAGAAGTGATATCGAGCGGGCGGGAGAAGATTTCCGACTTCGCTCCGCGCTTCTACACCGTGCAGATCCCGGTTGACAAGATTCGCGATCTGATCGGCCCGGGCGGCAAGATGATTCGCTCGATCGTCGAGCAGACCGGAGTCAAGATCGATGTCGAGGATTCCGGGCTGGTCAAAGTTGCATCGAGCGACCAGGCTTCGGCGGCCAAGGCGCTGCAGATTATCGGAGACCTGACGGCGACGGCGGAGGTGGGGAAGACGTACCTCGGCAAAGTCACGCGGCTGGCGGATTTCGGCGCGTTTGTCGAAATCATTCCCGGTACCGATGGCTTGCTGCACATCAGCGAAGTGGCGGAGCATCGCATTGCCGATGTCCGCGACGAGTTGAAGGAAGGCGACCAGGTGCTGGTGAAGGTGCTGGCGGTGGAAGGCAACCGCATCCGGCTCTCGCGCAAGGCGATTCTGAAAGAGCAGCGCGCGAAGATGGGCGGAGGCGCAGCCCCTGAGGGAGCACCGATGGAAGCTGCGATGGAAGGCGAGCCGGCTCCGGTGGTCACCGGGACGATGGTGATCGAGGGCGGCGGCGATTTTCCAGATGACGAACCAAACTTCAATCGCGACGGCGCGCCGCCGCAGGTTGCCAGCAGTGATCGCCCGCACGGCGATCGTCCGCATGGCGGAGATCGCGGTGGTCGTGGCGGCGGACGTCCGGGCGGAGGCGGCGGCCGGGATCGAGGACGCGGCGGTCGCGGTGGGCGCGGCGGCGGTGGCGGCGGACGCGATCGCGGACGTGGCGGCTCGGGCGGAGGAAGACACTAAGAGCCTTTTGCCACGGATTTACACGCATAGAAAAATGAAGGCCATGATTCCAGTCGTGGCCTTCGTTTTTGTGCCTCGCTAACTCGCCGAGCGGTCATAGGGATTTGTCCTTTTCATGCCTGGTTAATTCTGGGACGGAAACAAGAATTGTTGCTACAATCGGGCGCATGTCGCGCAAGGCAATTTCCGTTCTGTTCACTCTGGCGGTATTCATGCTGCTCCCGGTTTGCTTTGCACAGCAAAGGGCGAGCACCGCGGCAAACACCGCGGCAAGCGCGGCAAGCGCGAAGGAAGGGGCAGCAATGACAAGCGAAAAAGGGCGAATCCTGGGCATTGGCGGAATATTCTTCAAGTCCGCGAACCAGCAGGAAATGCGTGAGTGGTACGGCAAGCATCTCGGGCTCGCGGATAAAGGCAGCGGCGTTATGTTGCCGTGGCGGGAGAAGGACCACCCCGAGAACGAGCATGTGACCGTCTGGACCGTGTTCCCCGGAAATACCAAATACATCGAGCCCAGCCAGGCGTTCATGGTGAACTACATCGTGGACGACATGGACGCGCTCCTGGAACGGTTGCAGAAAGAAGGGGTCAAGATCGATCCCAAGCGCCAAGAGGCCGACTATGGCCGTTTCGCATGGATTTACGATCCCGATGGCAATAAGATCGAATTGTGGCAGCCGCTGACTCCAAAGAAAAAATAGCGCGAGCGCAATCTTTTCACTGAGAACTGCTCTTGCAGTTTCGCGTGCGTGGCTGTGGCGCAAGCGTTCCTCGACGCGCAGCTGAAGAGCAAAATTTTCCATGCCCGCCGCCAAACGGCCAGCGCAGATTCTCATCGACTTACGGGATTCCCCGTACCCGCCGCCCCGGAAACTCAGTAGTGCGCACGGCGGGAATATTTTTGGAATGCAGCTAACCCGTGAGGATGGAACGCGGCATCGTTCCTCTCATAGCAACGGCCGCGCAAGCGAGCGTTTGGCACGCCATTTGCTCAGTTTGGGGGAAATTGTGTCTCACAAATCTTTGGGAGGATTCATGAAGAAAAAAGTTCAGTCTTTATGGTTGGCCGGAGTACTGGTTTTGCTGGTAGGCACCGGACTTTCGTTGAACGCGCAGCAAACGCCGCAGACACAACCGCAGGACGAGCAAACGCAACAGCCTGCGCAACCGAATCAGCCTGCCCAGCAGAATCAACCCGCGCCGCCGAACCAGACTCAAAACCAGGATCGGCAGCAGCAAAATGCAGACCCTCAGGCTCAGCCGGGCACGGCGGCCGACGTTCAGAACTTCACGGGTACGATCATGAAGTCGGGAGACAAGTACGTATTCCAGGAGGATACTTCCAACAAAGTCTATGACATTGACCATCAGGATGAGGTCCAACAGTTCAATGGCAAGAAGGTGAGAGTGCGAGGCACACTGGATGCAAGCGGCAAGATGATCCATGTGCAATGAAGATGAAGCTGATCAGAACACAGCTGGCGAATTTCTAGGCGGAGGTTTTGCGGCTGAAGTTATTTTGGGATGTGGAAGGGCCGCGGTGAAAGCCGTGGCCTTTTTCGCGCTGCAGCCCACGCCAGCAACGCTGACATTGAGAATTCAAGAAGGTTGCCCTCCGGCCGTCTCCCCAAAGATCAGCCGGAGGGCAATCGTGGTGATTGAAGGTTCTCCGTGAGGCTAAGCTGGCCCCAAGCATGAACCGAAGGCGATGTTAGGGCGGAATGGAAATAGCGTCAATGACCCATCGGTGCCACTTTTAAAATGGGTAGAGTATGCCGTCGGCAATTGCCGTTCGCGTCAGAAGCCAGTTTGATGCCCCGGCTATGCGATACTGCGGATAAGCTATCGCTAGCCGGGATGGCGAAATTGGCAGACGCAGCGGACTTAAAATCCGCAGGTCCGAAAGGACTGTGGGGGTTCGATTCCCCCTCCCGGCACCATGAACCTCCACGCATCCCGCGCGGGCCTTAACCGTAGGTGAGTTCGGTGCTCTGTCCGACTTCGATAATGTAGCCGTCGGGATCGCGCATATAGCAGCGAATCTCGCCATACTTGGGTATCGGTTCCGTGATGAACTCGGCTCCCCGGCTCTTCCATAGCTTGTAGCAAGCCTGAATATCGGCCACGCGGACATTCATAAAGCTGTTGATTCTGTTCGGGTCCGGGACGGTGAGCGTTACAGTCGGCTTGTCGGGCGTCGGGCCGCCTCCGACGTTGACAAGCAGCCAGGTGTTCGCGAACTGAATGTACGCCGGTGCGCCTTTGTTGTCGCCTGTGCTGAGAATCCGGCCGCCGAAGACCTTCTCGTACCAGCGAGCCGATCGGTCGATGTCGGCGACGGTGAGAAAATGTGCGACGCTGAATCCCTCCCGCGGGGGCATCTCATAACTCTTCTGCTCAACTTGCACGCTGTTCATTGACGGCTCCAATTCCGACGCAGTGCTCATAATTTCCTCCGGTTACATGAGCTTGATTAGGCCAGAAACGCGACGACGAATCTATTGGACGAACGTATCGACCAATACCAAAGTATCGGTTGGACATTTGGCCGCTAACTGGTGCATCATTATTCAACTACTGGGGCGCCGCTCGTTATCCTGTGGGGGGATATGCGATGAAGAAGGCGACGGCTGCAATTCCTTTTGCTGGTTCCCAGCTCGACCAAGCGCGCCATGTCTGCGCGTTCTTCAATAATGCCGACGAAGAATATCGGGTCCTGCTGCCATTTATCAGGGACGGGTTCGAGTGTGGCCATAGGGCGATTCATGTTGTGAATCCGGATCAGCGTGAGGACCACCTCCACCGGCTGGCGGAGGCAGGGATCGACTCCGCGGCAGCGCAGCAGAGCGGGCAACTGGAGCTTCGCGTGAATGCCGATGTCTATCTTCCGGATGGCCATTTCGATCCAGATCGCATGATCGCGGCGTTCGAACAGTTAGCCAGCGGCAACGCAACCGGAGGGTTCCCGCTAAGCCGCATTTGCTGTCGTATGGATTGGTCGGTGAAAGGTCAATCCCATGTCGACGATGTGATTGAATTCGAGTCGCGTGTAAACGAGGTGTGGCGCCGTCACGAAGACGCGGTCATTTGCACCTACCATCTCGGGCAGTTTCGGGGCGACGAGGTGATTGACATCATGCGGACCCACCCCATGGTGATCCTCGGAGGCATGCTTCAGCAAAACCCCTTTTATATTCCGCCGGAGGAGTTTCTGGGAGAATTTCGTCTGCGCCGAGCTCGTCGGAGCAACTCGCCAGCGGCGGCCTGACTATGAAAGAGCAAGCGCAAGATCCGGCCCAGGAGATTAAGCGTCTTCAACGCTGCATCGGCGATCTTGTCAGTCTGCTCGGTCTGCCTGCTGTCTGGAGTGGCGGCGAGCCATCGCGGATTGTCGAAATGTTGCTCGACGCGCTCCTCAATATGCTTAGCCTCGAGTTTGTGTGCGCCCGGTTGAACGATCCAGTCACCGCCGCACACGTGGAAATTTTCCGTGTTGCCGATTCAGGCAAGCTGAAAGTGCCACCGCAAGACATCGGTGCGATGCTCAGCGGCTGGCTTAAACGCGATCGGGAGATTTCACTGCCCGCGGCAAGCGAGTTCGGCGAGAACATTTCGATCTTTCCCGTACCGCTGGGGGTGCACGGTGAAATAGGCATGATCGTAGTAGGTTCTGGGCGCGCGGATTTTCCCAGCCAGACCGAGAGTCTCCTGCTGAGCGTAGCTGCGAATCAAGCCTCAATCGCGTTGCGAGAGGCCGCACTCCTAAGAGAACAGAAACGGATTGCCGGTGCACTCGACCACCGGGTCACGGAACGAACTGCCGGGCTGGCCGCAGCCAATGAAGAATTGAGGAAGGAGATTGCCGAGCGCAGGCGCGCAGAAGACGCTCTTCGCGAGAGCGAGCAAAGTTTCCGTTTAATCGTCGATGGGATCGCGGGATTGGTTGCCATCATGAAGGCGACAGGTGAGGTTGAGGTCGTCAACCGCCAGGTTCTGGACTATTTTGGCAAGACCGTCGATGAGCTGAAAGGATGGGCAATGAGCGATCTTGTCTATCCGGAGGACTTGCCTCGCGTGATTTCTGCCTGGACGCATTCGGTGGAATCTGCGTTTGTTTACGATGTTGACCACCGTCTGCGTCGCGCAGATGGCGCTTATCGCTGGTTCCACGCGCGCGGTCTGCCGCTACGCGACGCAGAAGGGCGAGTGCTTCGATGGTATGTGCTTCTCACCGATATCCACGACCGCAAGCGGGCGGAAGAGGCGCTGCAGGCGAGCGAGCGCGAACTTGATCTGGTCGTCAACACCATCCCGGCGTTAGCCTGGTCCGCGAGTGCTGACGGAGCCGCAGAATTTTTCAATCGGCTTTACCTTGCCTATGTGGGGCTCTCCTCAGAAGAGTTGCAAGGCTCCGGTTGGAGGCGTGCGGTTCATCCCGACGATCTAAGCGCTTTGGCGGGTGCGTGGCAATCGATTATGGCGTCCGGTAAACCGGGAGAAGTCGAAGGGCGACTGCGCCGCTTTGACGGCCAGTACCGCTGGTTTCTCTTCCGTACGAATCCCGTGCTGGATGATTCGGGCAAGATATTGAAATGGTATGGAACAAATACCGATATTGACGATCGGAAACGCGCCGAAGAACAGTTGCGGCGCAGCGAGGCATTTCTCGCGGAAGGGCAACAACTCAGCCAAATTGGCAGCTTTTCCTGGCGTGTGGCGGCCGGCGAGATCCTATGGTCAGAGCAACTCTATCGCATCTTTGAGTTTGATCAGGGCACGCCCATAACTCTCGAACTCATTGCTTCCCGGGTGCACCCGGAAGATATGCCGTTGATGCATGACATGGTCGAGCGGGCGCGACTCGGCCGCGACTTCGAATACGAGCACCGCTTGCTGATCTGCGCCGGGGCGGTGAAACACGTACACATGCAGGCTCACGCGTCCCGCGATAAGGACGGTCTATTGGAGTACATCGGCGCAGTTCAGGATGTAACACAGCGCCGGCTTTCCGAAGAAGCGCTGGCCAAGGCAAGATCTGAACTGGCGAATGTGACGAGGATGACGAGTCTCGGAGTGCTGACCGCGTCGATCGCTCACGAAGTCAACCAGCCTCTTTCGGGCATCGTCACCAACGCCGGCACGTGTCTCCGGATGCTTTCCGCTAATCCGCCAAACATCGATGGCGCTCGGGAAACCGCCCGGCGCACGATTCGGGATGGCAATCGCGCTTCTGAAGTCATCACGCGCTTGCGGACACTTTACAGCAAGAAAGAGCCATCCCCCGAAGCGATGGACCTGAATGAGGCGGCCCGCGAGGTAACCGCACTATCGTTGACCGAGATCCAGAGAAGCGGTGTGATTCTGCGGCAGGAGCTTGCCGGTGACCTTCCGCCAGTACTGGGCGACCGCATCCAGCTTCAGCAAGTCATCTTGAACTTGCTTCGAAACGGCGCCGATGCCATGAGCACGATCAATGATCGTCCGCGAGAGTTGCTGGTTAAAACTGGACGGGACGACGGCAACCAGGTGCGGCTAAGCGTGAAGGATTTGGGAGTCGGTCTTACGCCCCAAGCTGCGGACAAGATCTTCCAGGCGTTCTATACGACCAAGGCCGACGGTATGGGAATCGGACTCTCCATCAGCCGCTCGATTATTGAGGCCCACCAGGGACGCCTTTGGGCGAGTCCGAACGATGGCCCCGGCTCTACGTTTTCCTTTGTCATCCCTTGTGCGGCTGAAGGTTTGGCTGATGCCGAGACTGGTATCAATCGGACCGACCCATCCACGGAGGCCGCCTGACGCGTTTCGACGCTCGATTCGGACAAGTGCAATACCAAAGTACAATGGACGCCGCTCATGGAATGCTGCATGGTTGTGCAATGGAGCCCCTTAGCGGGAGGAGCGGCGATACGGGTCAGCTTCTTTCGGTAGTAGTGGACGATGATGAGTCGATACGCGAGTCTCTGCCGGACCTGCTTCGAGAATTCGGTTTCGCGGCTCGAGCTTTTTCGTCGGCGGAAGAGTTTCTCTCGTCCGGTTGTGTCGGTGACACCAGCTGTTTGATCCTCGACATTGCTATGCCCGGAATGAGTGGGCCGGAACTTCACCGGGAGTTAAAGCGTCGCGGACAAGAGATCCCTGTCATATTCATCACCGGCCAGAGAGATAAAAGCCTTCGTGCGCGGGTACTGCAGCAGGGAGCAGCGGGGTTTCTGCTCAAACCATTCAGCGACGTCGCTCTGCTTGCGGAAATCAAGACCGCACTGCACTACAGCTGAGGTTTCATCGCCGATATCTAAAGGGATAAAATGATAGTGCGCACACCTGGTTATGCAGTGAGGGCATTGCCAATGTCGAGTGCCATCCCCGCCGTTTTCATTGTTGACGATGACGTTTCCGTGCGCGAGTCGCTGGAACTGTTGGTCCGGAATGAGAGCTGGAAACCCGAAGCGTTCGCGTCTGCGCAGGAATTCCTCAACCACCCAAGAACAATGATCCCGAGCTGTCTTGTTCTCGACCTTTCACTTCCAGGTCTGAACGGTCTCGAACTGCAGAAGCAACTCGCCGTGGAACACATCGACATGCCGGTCATCTTCATCACCGGTCACGGCGATGTGCCGAAGTCGGTGCAAGCTATGAAAGCCGGCGCCGTCGAATTTCTGACTAAACCGCTCAATAACGAAGTCTTAATAAGCGCCATCCGAAATGCACTCGAAAAAAGCCGTCTGGATATCGCTGAAGGCTTGGAGATGCGGAAACTTCGCGAGCGTTACGCCTCGCTCACTCCCCGAGAACAGCAGGTGATGGCGTTAGTTGTTTCTGGACTGCTGAATAAGCAAGTTGGCGGCGAACTCGGCATCAGTGAAATTACGGTGAAAGCGCATCGCGGGCAGGTCATGCAGAAGATGAAAGCTAATTCTCTCGCTGCCCTGGTTAAGATGGCTGCCAAGCTCGAACCCGCGCAGTTGGGGATGCACGCAGCTTGACGCGATTGGTTCTTGGCCACGCCGACCTTTATAGCTCGAACTTCTCCCCAAAGGACGCTTCGTTCTTCTTCCGCTGGCGCCACGTCAGGCTGCCGGATAATTCGATGAGGCGGTCAGGCCGCGGCGGCGCGGTTCAACGCTTCTGGTACGGGTGGAAAATGTAATCCTTCGCCTTCACTGGTGTATGGCACGCGTATCCGCAGTCTGAAGGGCTTTTGGGATCGGGCGTGAACTTGTCCGATGCGGCATCGTAGTTAAATACCGCGTACCCCCATCCCCCGCTTTTTGGAAATCTCTTGCTGTCCTTTTCCATGACGAAAGCTTCCTTAAAAACGTCGGGCACGTCCACGACGAAGGGAGCCTCTGTGCTCTTCTTCGGCGTCCACTGGAGCTTCACAACCATGGAGCCATCCGGGAAAGGCTGGCCGTTAAGCGGAATGCCGGCCTTGAACGCCTTGATCATGATCGGATTGCCAACGATCACCTTGAGCCTTTCGTCGGTGTGGGCAGAAGAGATGAAAGCCCAGTCCTCGTATCCCCTGAAATCGGAGAACGCGATTCCGCTCGGCGATTTCAGCGAGTACTTGTCCCTGTCTTGGCTTTGCGCGTAAAGGACCGCGCCGAGGATAGCCAGCACTGCCACGGCTGTCGCAACGATGGTAAAGCCGCCGACGCGTTTCACGGCCGTACGTGTTTCTATCCTCAGTTCTCGCTCTTCATGTGCCGCGGATTTCGTCGGAAGCTCAGACATCGTGTGTTCTCCTCGCAAATAGGTTTTCAAAGCCCGATCAACATGCATCTTTGGACGGCTGCAATTAGGCCTGAGATGACAGGAGTAAA
The DNA here is from genome assembly GCA_963715875.1 of uncultured Acidobacteriaceae bacterium. Lineage (GTDB taxonomy): Bacteria > Acidobacteriota > Terriglobia > Terriglobales > Acidobacteriaceae > Sulfotelmatobacter. The sequence continues at coordinate 2,422,707 of OY970281.1, forward strand.
ACAATTGGACCATGGTGTCGGCGATACCTTCGTATCGGGTGTGCTGGGAAAGTTTTTTCGCTGTGAGCCACTTCCATGCCAGGTGGGTGAAGAAAAGGCGTATGCCTAAGGCGTGAACACGCGACAGTCGGTACGAAAGTATGGGCGATACCATCGTCCAATTGCGCGGCCCATTTTGTTCTGGCTGAATGGTCACAGAGGAAATCCCATGGCGACTATGAACGCACCCACCAAGCTGACACAGACGAACGCACCTGCGAAATCCGCACAGATTCGAGTGTCACGGCGTTCGCCTGCTTATTGGCGGGTCACGATCGACAACCCGCCGATCAATGTCATGGGCCCGGAGATGGTTCGGGAGTTTCAGGAGGTCATCAACGCCCTTGAGGCCGACGAGCAGGTCAGGGTCGTGGTCTTCGACAGCGCGGTCGACGACTACTTTCTGAATCACTCCGATTTCACGGCCAAGCTTGAGGATCTGACCTCGATGCCTGAGGGCCCCACGGGCTTGCCGCCCTGGCCGGACTTTCTCGCGCGCCTGACACGCCTGCCCGTCGCGTCCATCGCCCTCATCCGCGGCCGTGCCACCGGCAACGGCAGTGAGATCACGCTGGCCTGCGACATGAGTTTCGCCAGCCGCGAAAAAGCCATCATCTCGCAATGGGAGGTTGGCGTGGGCATGGTTGCCGGCGGCGGCCCCATGGCTCGGTTGCCTCGGCTTATCGGCCGCAACCGCGCCCTCGAAGTGCTGCTGAGCTCGGACGACATCAGTGGGGACCAGGCCGAAGCCTACGGCTACGTGAATCGCGCCCTGCCCGATGCCGATCTCGATGCGTTCGTAGAGGCGCTCGCGACCCGAATCGCCAAGTTCGACAAATGGGCGATCGCCCAGACCAAGCGCCTCGTGAACACCAGCCTTCCGCCGGATGTCGAACTTGGCGCCGGCTGGGATGCGTGCATCGCTTCGCTCGGCCGATCTGCCGCCCAAGAGGGAATTAAAGCGCTGATGGCTCGCGGATTCCACGAGCCCGGAGATGTCGAAAATCGGCTGGGATACTACCTCGGCCAAATTGCGCGCTAGGCAGGCTCAAGATGAACGATTCGCTAAACAATGATTCACAAAACAACAATCAACAAAAAACGGAGCAGTCTTCCGAAGCGCGAGATCAAGAGATCCGTGCTGCGCTGGATGAGCATTGGGCGGCCTCTGATGCCAGCGATTTTGAAACGGAGCACCTCATCTATCTCGAGGACGCAGTGCTGGACTACCCGCAGTCAGGCGAGCGCACCCGCGGTCGACACAACATTCAGTGCCAACGCTCCAGTCAACCGAATAAAAAGAGGTTTACGGTCCGGCGAATCATCGGCAGCGGTGATCTGTGGGTCACCGAACTCATCCTGACCTATGACGGCAAGCCGTCCCACACCGTGAGCATCATGGAGTTCAGGAACGGCAAGGTTGCGCGGGAAACTCAGTATTTTGCGGATCCATTCGTGGCTCCCGCATCGCGCGCTCAATGGGTCGAACGGATGTCTTCATAGTTTGAGGCGCGAGAATTTACCAGTGCGCTTCTGCCAATTTTGTTTTGCACAGTCACTGGCTCTGATATCGAAAGGAGCACCGAATGGACGGCACAAATGGAAAAGAGACCACACGCGTAACCGCGCCCGTCGTGTCGAACACGCCTGGGTCGAGCACTCTTAGTGTGAACGTTTTTACCGCGCCGGGAAAGACGATGGTCGGCGAGCGGCCAAAGCCCTTCGGCGAAGCGCTCGGCTTTGACCCGATCACCTCGACTTTAATCTTCGGCGAGTACGACGCCGTGCTGGTGGACGCGATGGGGACCGTGGCTGAGGCCGAGGCTCTCGCGGATTGGGTCGCTCTGCACAACCGCAACTTGGAGACCATCTATATAACGCACGCCCACTTCGACCACTTCTACGGGCTCAGCATTCTGCTCGACCGTTTCCCGGGCGCTCGGGCGATAGCAACGCCCGAGGCGGTGAACGCCATGCAGATGTCTTTCACTCCCACAGTCGAGCGCTTGGCGCGCCGGATGTTTCCTGGGCAAGTGCCCACCAAGTTGGTTCCACCTGTGCCCTATGAGCCCGACACGTTCACTCTCGAGGGCCACGAATTGCGCATCATCAAGCAGGGCCGCACCGATAGTCCGGATTCGACGTCTCTGTACGTTCCATCGATCGGACTGATCGTTGCTGGCGATGTTGTGTACAACCAATGCCGCATGTACGTCGGCGACACCACTCCCGAGAGCCGAAAGAATTGGATCGCGGCACTCGACCGCTTAGCGGCGCTCAATCCGACGATGGTGGTCGCCGGTCACAAGAAAACCGGCGCTCCCGACTCTCCCTCGACGATCCAGGACACCAAGCGTTACCTCGAGGACTTCGATCGGCTGCAGAAAACCGCGAAGTCCGACCAGCGAGCTGTTCGATCAGATGACGGAGTTGTACCCGCACTGGGTAGCCAATCAGTCGTGGCTGATGTTCGGATTCCCGCAGCCATAACCTGCATCAACCGTCTCAGAGTAGCTATGACTCAGCAGGAAACTCTGGGGCAAGGGAACTCGAGGAAACTGCGGAACTTTGCAGGCGTTAATCCAACTGAAAAGGAGTCTGTATGCCAACTATTACCACCAAGGACGGCGTTGAGATCTTTTACAAGGACTGGGGTTCGGGCCAGCCGATCGTGTTCAGCCATGGCTGGCCACTTTCGGCGGATGACTGGGATAACCAGATGATGTTCTTTCTGAGCAAGGGGTATCGCGTGATCGCGCATGACCGGCGTGGGCATGGGCGGTCCACGCAGGTGGCCGATGGGCACGATATGGACCATTACGCCGATGACTTGGCGGTGCTTACGGCGCATCTGGATTTGAAAAATGCCATCCATGTCGGGCACTCGACCGGCGGCGGCGAGGTAGTTCACTATCTGGCTCGGCGTGGGCAACAGGACGTGTACAAGGCTGCGATTATTAGCGCGGTGCCACCGCTGATGTTGAAGACGAATGCCAATCCGGAGGGCCTGCCGAAGTCAGTGTTCGACGATCTGCAGGCGCAGCTTGCGGCGAATCGCTCGAAGTTCTATCGCGACCTGCCGGAGGGGCCTTTCTATGGATTTAACCGGCCCGGGGTTAAATCCGTTGAGGCGACCATTGCAAATTGGTGGCGGCAGGGGATGATGGGCGGCGCCAAGGCGCACTATGACGGGATTGTGGCCTTCTCGCAGACGGACTTTACGGAGGACCTGAAGAAGATCACGATTCCGGTGTTGGTGATGCACAGCGAGGACGACCAGATCGTTCCGTACGTGGCGGCGGGGCCGAAGTCGGCAAAGTTGCTGAAGAACGGGACGCTAATTACGTACAAGGATTTTCCGCATGGCATGCCCACTACGCAGGCCGAGAGGATCAACGCCGACCTGCTGGCATTCCTCAAGAGGTGAATATGTAGGCGTGGAAACTCCGGGGGGCAGACGGGACGTTTTCCATTTTTCGACGATGGAAATTAATGAGCGTCCTGTTAGTCCCCAGTTTTAGTTCCATATTTCGGGAGAACAGACTCGATTTCAAAGAGGAGAACAAAATGACAACCAAAGGAAAAGTCCTGGTACTAATCTCGAGCGGTCGTGGCCTACCCTTGAAAGATGGCAAGGTCTACAAGGGCGCTGGCTACTACCTCAACGAGCTGACGGTTCCGGTTCGCGCCCTGATGAAGGAGGGCTACGAGATCACCTTCGCCAACCCCAAAGGCAACGCGCCCCAAGTGGATGTGCATTCGGAGGTCGCCGATTTCTTCGGCGGGGACGCGGCCAAGCTTCAGGACTATATGTTATTCCGTGACGGCCTGGCTGGGCTCAGAGATCCAACCCGCATCGCGGATGTCATCGCATCGGGCCTGGATCAATACGACGCTGTGTTCGTCCCCGGTGGCCACGGCCCGATGATCGATCTTCTCGATGATCCCGACGCTGGCACCGTGCTGAGACACTTTCATAAAACGTCCAAGCCTACGGCAGTGCTCTGCCATGGCCCGATTTCACTTCTCTCGGCTCTTCCGAATTCGAAAGAGTTTGTCGCCGCGCTGGCGGCGGGCGATGCCGCTGGTGCGCACGCGAAGGCTCAGGGTTGGATCTATGCCGGGTATAAGATGACCATCTTTTCGACAGCGGAAGAGCAGCAGCGCGAGCCGCTTGAGATTGGTGGCAAGGTTCTCTTCTACCCGGACTTCGCTTTGCGTACGGCAGGCGGTGACGTAAGCGTGGTCGCTCCATGGGGGAGCTACGTCATTCAAGATCGTGAGTTGATCTCAGGCCAGAACCCGTTCTCTGATGAAGCGCTTCTGAAGCATCTTCTGCCGGCACTCGACGCGAGGAAGAAGCGAGTCGCTTGAGATTCAGTTCGCGAATCCGCGGCTGATTGTCAACGTCGGGGACTAAGAAACTGGGAAAGGAATTATCGATGAATTCCGTGGCTTATCGCACCATCCAGGTTGACGGCCTATCAATCTTCTACCGGGAATCTGGCGTAAAGAATACAGAAACGCTTCTCCTGCTGCACGGACTTCCGTCGTCGTCGCGCATGTTTGAACCGCTTTTCGCGCGGCTATCCGACCGCTACCACCTGATCGCGCCGGATTATCCTGGCTTCGGGCACAGTGACTGGCCGGACCCGAAGAAGTTCGCGTACACGTTCGATCATTACGCCGAGACCATGAACCATTTCACTGAGGCGCTGGGACTCTCGCGCTACGCCCTCTACATGCAGGACTACGGTGGCCCCGTCGGCTTTCGCATGATACTGGCGCATCCGGAGCGAGTCGAGGCGCTGATCGTGCAGGATGCCGTGGCCCACAACGAAGGCTTGGGGGCAAATTGGAAAACGCGCCGGGCATTCTGGGCCGATCGCGCCGCCAATGAGACCGCACTGCGCACCAATCTCTTGTCGCTCGAGGCCGCGCGTGCGCGACATGCTGGAAACGATCCCGATGTGGAGCGCCACGATCCCGACCTCTGGACCGACGAATTTTATTTTCTGAATCGGCCCGGCCAGGCCGAGATCCAGAGCGATATTTTCTACGACTACCGAACTAATGTGGAGTCCTATCCGAAGTGGCAGGCCTGGATGCGCGCAACGCAACCGCGGCTGCTCGTGATCTGGGGCAAATACGAAACCTCGTTTGACCCGAGCGAGCCAGAAAGTTACCGCAAGGATGTTCCGAACGCCGAAGTCCACATCGTTGACGGTGGCCATTTCGCGCTGGACACGGCTGCCGATGAGATTGCGGCCTTCGTGAAAGGTTTTATGGCGTCTTCCCAGAGTGAGTTGTCGCCGGCCATGTTGCATTAAATAAACTACAGACGGTCGACAGATGGAGGGGCAAGAGATGGATTGGAAACGATTGGTCCAATTTGCGCTGACAGGAAGCGGTAATTTGGAACAATATGCCATCGTGCTGGTGCGTGTAGCGATCGGGCTGTTCTTCGCCATTTCAGGGGCGAATAAATTATTTGTCGCCGGCGGCACGAAACCTGTTTACAACACACTGGTTAAGGCCAAAGTCCCATTTCCGCGGCAGACGGCTTATTTCGTAGCGAGTGTCGAGTTTGTTGGCGGATCCCTGGTAGCGGTAGGTCTTCTTTCGAGCCCGGCCTGCGCGGCTCTATTGATCGATATGGTTGTCGCTACCCTCACCGAGGCAATTTCTACTTTGCCCAAAGGGCTTTCGCCTCTCAGCTGGCTCGACGATTTTCTTTATCTTCCGGAAGTCCTGTACGTGCTCTTCTTTTTCTGGCTGATCTTCTCCGGTCCGGGAAAGTTCAGTGTCGATTACTGGCTCGCCACCAAGTTAGGGGTTTGATCGATCAGCCGTGCTTTGCTCCCGCGTCAGCCCTTCTGCGACTTTCCGCGTCGAACCAACGCAACCGACGCCTCTGTCGTGAGCAGCAGAAACGTAAACGACTCTTGCAAATATAAGGTGACAGTCTCATCGTTGTGATTCAAATATCCGATGGAGACGTCCTGGCCGATCTGCAGGTCGAAATCGCCGCCACGGGTGGTCATCACAAAAGCTCCGCGGATGCCAGGCGCCCAAATGATCTTGCCGTCGACCAGGCGCTTCACGTGTTCCAGGATTGGATATCCCTCATCGCTGGTTTCAGAAAGCGCCGTGTAAGCGTCGGCATCGAGCAGCACGGCGTAAGGACCATTCACCCCAGCCAGCCGTAAGGCCGCCAGTGCCTGGCCAATTACATTCGGGTATTCGCGTACGGAATCCGGCAGGGGTATGGCTGGATTGCTGGTGCCCTGGCGTATCCCAACGATTCCCGCGGCAGCGTAGCCCTCGAAAATGGCGCCATCCTCGGCATAAGCAAGCTTCCGGGCAGCATCCTTCGCGGGTTGCCAGTCGGAATCGTTCGCGCCACGCTCGATGTCGTCGATCGCCTGGCGCCCCAACTTGAAGGGAACTCGCAACTCCACCAACGCCCTTACTTCCCGCTGTCGCGCCAAAATATCAGCCCCGGGGGATTTAATTGTGCTCAAGTGTCCAGTACCTACGGCGGAGAGGGTCGTGCCCGCCGGTCCATGCATGTCGACGACGCGCCGTCCCGCGAGATGCCGTTTCAACGTGCGCGATGTCTCCTGCTCAACCTGTGCCCATGCGGCATCGGAAATGGGGGCCAGCTCGCGATGCAGGTTATTCATTTGAAATTTCTCCTTTCAGGGAACCGATACCCAACGAACCATTGCTGCCAGCCGGGGACAGGGAAGATTCCTTCGCGGGCTCGTTCGAGCCGGCAGGCTGCGGCTCCGCGGCATCTTCGAGAAACGTCGTCGAGGGCGCAAAAAACAAATTTCCTGTGACCGCGCGACTGAAGTCGAGGAGCCGGTCGTAATTGCCCGGTGGACGGCCAATGAACATGTTCTCGAGCATCTGCTCAATCGTTTTGGGTGAACGGCTGTAGCCAATGAAGTAAGTGCCGAATTCGCCTTGAGCCGCTCGCCCGAAGGGCATATTGTCCCGCAGGATCTTGATCTCCTTTCCATCTTCGACGATGGTGGTCAGCGCGTTATGGGCAGAAGTCGGCTTGACGGAATCGTCCAATTCGATATCGGAGAGTTTCGCGCGGCCGATAATTCGCTCCTGCGCTTCTGTTGAGAGTGTGTTCCATCGTGTGAGGTCATGAAGATATTTCTGCACGATGACATAGCTTCCGCCCGCGAATTGCGGGTCCTCGTCCCCGACCAATACCGCATCGACCGCCGTCTGGCCCGTGGGATTTTCCGTTCCGTCGACGAAGCCGATGAGATCGCGGTCATCGAAGTACCGGAATCCGTGTACTTCGTCCGCTGGAGAAACGGCCTGGCCGATGCGCGCCATGATTTGTGTCTCCAACTCGAAGCACAAATCGAAGCGCTTGGAACGAATATGAAACAACAAGTCGCCCGGCGTCGCAACCGCATGCCGGTCGCCCGCATGAATCTCGCGGAAGGGATGCAGTTCGGCTGGCCGCGGCGCTCCGAAGACGCGATTCCATGCGTCCGATCCAAATGCGAGGACACAAGAAAGCCCCGCCTCAATGTCACGAAATCCGACTGCACGCAACAATTTTGGCAAGTCTCCGCAGAAGGATCGAACGAGTGCGCGACAATCCGGATCCGGTTTTAGAGTGACCACGAGGAAGATTGCGGCGCGAGCCAGCGGCGCGGCCACCGGTTGGGCGATGCCCAGTGCTGCGCCGGCCGTCACAGGCGCGGTGATCGTATCGGATGCCATTTATCATTGACCTTGCGACATCTGGAAAGGTGTCGTTACATTACCCACACGGTATTGGATCGAAAGCTTACCATCCCACATTGACGGGTGTCCACGGCACGACGTCCACCTACGCCGCACTGGCATTGACTCGATGTGCCAAGCGTGCCGAGGCGGCGATCGTAACCGCGCGCCAGTTGCGAGCCTCCGATCGAGGCGGGCCGTCCATCAGTACCGATTCATCGAGCCAATCCTCTGCCGAAAGCCGAGCCTGCTCTGGGCCGTACAATTGCGTCACCGCAGCCAGGAAAGAAGACAGTTCGCGCTCCGCGATGTGCACCTGCTCTTCGTATATCGAATCCGAAAACGAATCTGCCATGCCGTCTTTCTCCTTGCGGGACAGGTTGCGCCGGAGTGTCCAAATTGATGTCAGGGCGAAATCGGTTGCCGTGCTCATGACGATTCGGTTCCTTAAAAGCTAATTAGGCCAGAAGCGTGAGAACGAATCTATTGGACGAACGTATCGGTCCATACCAAAGTATGGATTGGATGCTGGGGGTCAACAAGCTTGAGGCGACCTGATCAACCACAGTGGCCCCTGCGTCTTTTTCGCTGAGCGGAGGATCATCGGAATTGCCGGCGACAAGCTCCGCGGCCGCGTGGTCCAGTTCCTCATCGAGATTGCCGGCTACAAAACAACAATCCACGCAGGCCTGTTCCTGTTGCACGTATGCGGATGGATCCTCTGAAATCAGAGTCGCGCGCAGTTGTTCCTCTCTTTCTTCCAGATAAATTTCCTCATGGCTGGCGACAGTCTCATAGAAGGCATCCGTATCAATGGGAATCATCTTGTCGTTACCCATGTTGATCGACATGTTTTCCCTTACGCGAAATGTCGGCGGACCGTTCGGCCCGCCCCTGGAAATGTTGCTAAGCACGAGCACTGGTCTTAGCTTGCAAGTGTCCGATTGAATCGGTTCTGACGGCATCAAACCACAAGGTCGGGACTCGAACAATTAGACGATGGTATCGGCAGCAAAGCCATACTGGGATCACTGCACCGATACCAAAGTCCAATGGCGCTCGACCGGGCCGCGATGCCATGCTTTAAACTGGGTTGTTGTCTTCAGTTCGAGCGGCGAGTCGATGCCTGAAGTTTCTCTAACCCGAATCCTGGCGATCAATAGCGGATCGTCCAGCCTGAAGGTTGCGCTGTATGACATCGACGAGAGCGAAAGACTTCTGGTCGCTATCGAAGTTCGTCGCATCGGCATTCCGGGCGGGAGGATTCGAGCATCCGATGCGCAGGGTAAGACGCTCTTCGATCGCGAGGTAAACCTTCCTGACCATGTTGCCGCACTGAATGCCGTGCTGCAATGGTTGCGCGGTGAAAGTCACGAGATTCACGCGGTGGGTCACCGCGTGGTCCATGGTGGTCCTCGCTACAGCGCACCGCAACTTATTACTGACGCGGTCATCTCCGCGCTGCGCGAACTCATACCCATCGATCCGGATCACATGCCGCAGGCGATTGCGGCCATCGAGACGGTCAGACGAGAGCATCCGTCGCTAATCCAGGTGGCATGTTTCGACACCGCGTTTCACCGTCAGATGCCGCGGGTCGCTCAGGTCTGTCCACTGCCGGTTGAGTTCTACGATGACGGAGTGTTGCGTTACGGCTTCCATGGGCTCTCGTATGAATACGTGTTTTCGGAATTGCGGCGGCTCGATGGCGAACTCGCGGATGGGCGCGTCGTAATCGCACACCTGGGCAACGGAGCGAGCATGGCCGCCCTTTGTCAGGGCAAAAGCGTGGATACAAGCATGGGCTTCACACCGACCGCCGGCCTTTTAATGGGGACCCGCTCGGGGGATATCGATCCGGGAGTTTTGCTCTACCTGATTGAGGAAAAAAAGATGACCGCGAAGGCGGTGAACCATCTTCTCAATAAAACTTCAGGACTGCTGGGCGTTTCCGGTAGCAGCGAGGATATGCAAGACCTGCTCGAGCGCTCGAAGAGCGACTCGCGGGCAGCCCTGGCCATTGAGCTGTTTTGTCGTCGAGTCAAGAAATACCTTGGTGCTTACGCGGCAGTGCTTGGCGGGCTGGATGCGGTGGTTTTTACCGCAGGCATTGGCGAGCATGCTCCCGAAGTACGGGAACGCATCTGCTCGGGGCTGCAATTCATGGGGGTTCATCTGGATCCGGCTAGCAATCTGAACACCGCTCCTGTGATCTCTTCAAAAAGCAGCCAAGTGAAGGTTCGTGTAATCAAAACCAATGAAGAACTGATGATTGCTCGCCACACAGCCAACCTCATGGCATCACAACGTAGTTAGCAGGAGAGGATCTTTATGCAGTCGAACGCTCTCAAGAAAATTGACCAATCCTCGCACGAGCCGCAGGCAGAACAGAATGATTCGCATGGCCCAAGTTCGCGTACATTGACTGACCCTGATGCAGCGACAGCTTTCGAGTTCGATGCCGCTCTTTCCAGTGCGGTGGAAAGAAGAAGATCAGCGCCGGTCAAGCAAATCCAGATCAAGGGACCACTTTCGCCGGAGTTGCTGGACAGAATGCATCGCTACTGGCAGGCCGCGAATTATTTGACGGTCGGGCAAATTTATTTATCCGAAAATCCACTGCTTCGGCAGCCGCTGAAACCTGAACACATCAAGCCCCGCCTGCTGGGCCACTGGGGCACCTCGGCAGGACAGAACTTTATCTACGTTCATCTGAATCGGCTGATCAAGGAGCGTGATGCGGACGTTATTTATATTGCGGGACCGGGACATGGCGGCCCGTCCATGAACGCGCACTCTTACCTCGAGGGAACGTACTCTGAAGTCCGCCCGGAAATCACTCAGGACGCGAACGGAATGCGTCTGCTATTTCGTGAGTTCTCCACTCCCGGTGGAGTGTCCAGCCACTGCGGCCCGCATGTGCCGAACTCGATCCACGAAGGAGGAGAACTTGGCTACTCCTTGCTGCATGCATTTGGCGCGGCCTTCGACAATCCCGAGTTAATAGTCGCGTGCGTCGTCGGAGACGGTGAGGCCGAGACTTGTCCGCTCGAAGGCAGCTGGAAAGGGGTTAAGTTCCTAAATCCGAAGCGTGACGGCTCTGTGCTGCCCATCCTTCACATGAACGGGTACAAGATTTCCGGACCCACGGTGGAAGCCCGTACCACCGATGACGAACTCGCTGAACTCTATCGGGGTCACGGCTACGCGCCTCGCTTTGTGGAAGGCGACGATCCGGCTGCCATGCATCAGAGTTTCGCGCAGACTCTGGATGAATGCTACGCGCAGATCCGCGAAATCCAGCGCAGAGCGCGACAGGAAGGAGTGATACAGCGACCGGTTTGGCCGATGATCATCCTGCGCACTCCGAAAGGCTGGACAGGTCCGAAGGAAGTGGATGGGGTTCCGATCGAAGGCACTTTCCGCGCACACCAGGTTCCGCTCGCCAACGTGAAGGAGAACCCTGAACACTTGAAACTGCTGGAGGCCTGGATGAAGAGCTACCACCCGGAGAAGCTCTTTGACCACGATGGCCGTCTGGTTTCGGAGTTGGCCTCGCTGGCACCCACTGGGGAACATCGGATGGGCGCTAACCCGCATGTGAATGGCGGGCGCTTACTCACCGCACTCGATCTTCCGGACTTCAGGAATTATGCCCTCGATGTGCCCGGAGCCGGACAGGTCGCGGCCGAGGCGCCCCGCAAGCTGGGTGAATTTCTGCGCGACATCATCAAGCCCAATTCGCAAAATTTCCGCGTCTTCTGTCCGGACGAAACGAACTCCAATCGTCTTAATGCGGTTTTCGAAGCCAGCGACCGCTGTAGCCTCGCCGAAATCATTCCGATCGATGACCACGTCAGCCCAGACGGCCGCATCATGGAAGTGTTGAGCGAGCATTGCTGCGAAGGATGGCTCGAAGGGTACCTGCTGACTGGACGCCATGGCGTGTTTTCATCGTATGAGGCGTTCGCCCAGGTCGTCGATTCCATGGTGACCCAGCACGCCAAGTGGCTGGAGGAATGTGAAGAGTTGCCCTGGCGCAAGCCGATTGCTTCGTTAAATGTTTTTCTCACTAGCCATTGCTGGCGCAACGACCACAATGGATTCAGCCATCAGGCGCCAGGGTTCGTGGCCAATGCTCTCGCGCGGCGCAGCGAAATCATCCGTGTTTACTATCCGCCAGACTCAAACTGCCTGCTGAGCGTCATGGACCACTGTCTGCGCAGCCGCAATTACGTCAACATTGTTACGTGCGGGAAACAACCGGAGTTGCAATGGCTGAACATGGACGAAGCCGTGGCGCATTGCTCGCGCGGCGCGTCGAAGTGGGAGTTCTGTTCGAATGACGGCGACACCGAGCCGGATGTAGTCCTCGCTTGCGCCGGCGACGTGCCTACGATCGAGACGGTTGCCGCGTCCTGGCTCCTCCAGAAATACGTTCCCGAGATCAAAGTTCGCGTGGTCAATCTCGTGGACCTCGGCGCATTGGCGAATCCCGATGATCACCCCCACGGCATGGACAATATGTCGTTCGAAGCTCTCTTCACGCCGTACGTGCCGGTAATCTTTGCGTTCCACGCCTACCGTTGGGCCATTCACAGCATTGTCCATGGCCGGTCGAACGAGGCCCGTTTTCATGTGCGCGGCTTCATCGACAAGGGAACTACGACTACCCCGTTCGACATGGTGGTGCTCAATAAACTTAGCCGGTTCCATCTGGCGATGGATGCGCTCAAATACGTTCCTCGATTACGGTCGAAGGTCTCGGATGTAATTGACAGGTTCAACCGGAAGCTCTATGAGCATCATGTCTACATCCGCGAGCACTTCGAAGACCTGCCGGAGATAAGGAATTGGCACTGGACAAAGGACTTTACAGATCCCAGTGCTCCCCCGCCGCTTGCCAAAGGCCACCCTCGCGACCAGGTTTTCACGGATTCATAAGTTGAGCGCAGCCTGGATTTATGGCGATGGACATTTTGTAATCATTGCGCGAAAGCTAAAGCCCGGCGCTTCGTCTCGATCATGGCTGAGCTACAAGGTGGGAGAACTTGTCCAGATCGATATTTCCCCCGGATACGATGGCGACAATCTTTCCCGTGCCGGCGCGGCCCGAGAGAGCGGCCGCCACGGCGCATGCAGCCGCGCCCTCAATGATTACGCGGTTGCGCTCCGCTGCTAGCTTCATGGCCTGAGCGGCTTCATTCAGAGTGACCACCAACGAACCATCCAGAAGCTTGCGGGCGAGCTCGAACATGTTCGGGAAGACCGTTTTGCTGCCGATGCCGTCGACGAATGACGGTTGATATTCGACGGTGCGCGTTTCGCCCGCCGCTAACGCGGCGGCAAGCGGTGCGGCGGTTTCGACCTCGGCGGCATAGATTCGCACGCGGGGAGCGAGTGCCCGCAACACCGCTGCAATGCCGCACGACAAGCCGCCTCCGCCGAAAGGAATCACCACGGCGTCTAAATCCGGTAGATCCTCCAGCAGTTCCAACGCAATCGTACCGTTGCCCGCCATCACGTCAGGGTCATCGAAGGCATGGATGAAAGTGGCATCGACGCCGGGAAAGGAGCGTGTCTGAAAGGTCTGCCACCATTCGGCGAACGGAACCTTAATGACCCGTCCACCCATCCGTTCCACCGCGAGAGTCTTGGTTGCGGGAGCGGTGTCGGGAGCGATGATCGTCGCCTTGATCCCCAAACGCCGCGCGCAGAAGGCCACGCCTTGAGCCATGTTGCCTGCCGAAGCCGTTAGCACTCCGCGATCGAGTTCGTGGCGCGGCGTGCGGGCCATCACGTTGGCTGCGCCGCGAATCTTGAAAGAGCCGATGGGCTGAAGGTTCTCGAGTTTCAAATATAGGTTCGCCGGATCGTCGATGTTGCAACGGACGAGTGGCGTGCGAAAGGCTGTAGTCGCAATGTTGCGGCGCGCTTCTTCAGCTTGAGCGACGGTGATGGGCATCGCCGTATCTTAAACCTTCGCCTGCCGGGCGCGCCTTCAGGAAGGTTGCACGGCGTATTTCGAGCGCAGAAACCCTTGTAGCCCCGAGGGCAGCGTTCGCGCCAGTTCCTGCCAGGTCAACACTCTCAACGCTGTGCGCAATTCGACGAGCTTGACGCATTTCATGACGGCGTACCAGTCCTCGATCAGGTCCGGTCTGCGAGCGTCAACCAGCACGCAGAATGAGCACTGGAGCGCGTGAGCCGCCAATACATTGCGGAGAAGCTGATAAGAGAGATAGTGGCTCTCGGTTTGAGGGAGTTGCTCATGGTCAAAGACTTCGAAGAAATCGCGATATGCCGACAACACCTGCTTCGCGGCGCGCTGAAAATCGGTTTCAGTCAGTTTCGCTTCGACCAGCAGATTTCCCGCCCGCATATCGATCTCGGTTCGATCGAACCTGCCCGAGATGAGGGGAACGCGGGCCCTGTATCCAAAGCGCGGCGGCGCAACTGGGGCGACGCCGAGCGCTTCCCATACCCGTCCATCGCGCAGCACCCGAGGATTGCAGAAAATGTTCATCAGGAGCGCGTCTGAACTCATGCAGGAATCGAGTTCACGCCAGCGTCCGTGGTCGGGCAAGGGCAATGAGCGCTTGCCCTGCGTATGAACTTTAAGCAGCCGCTGCCGCCATAGCGGGTTCGCAACGATCGCTCTGTAGCTTGCCGCGGTAAAGTTTCCATGGCGCGAATCGCTTTCGGGCGGGAAGCAGACCACGGGCGCTTCACCGTAACTCAAGACATGAGGCACTTCTTTGGACTGCGCGAATTTCAGCGCGCGCTCGGCAAGTTCGTGACGAAGGATGGATGCAAAGTTCATCCGGCTAAAGCTGGATTATAGCGCGAACAAAAGGCGAAGCATCGGGCGGGACCGGAGGCGCGTGCGGACGGATGGGATTCAAGCGGGTTTCCGCAAAGCTAGCGAGCGTGTGTCAATACCATGTGAGCCGCGAAAATATCCTCAACGGCCAGCCCCAACGATTTGAACACCGTGATCTCGCGGTCATTCTGGCGACGAGGAAGTTCGCCGAGTTCGGCCGCGATGTGATCGGCAGTCCAACGGCCTTCGTTGATTCCCATGACTACGTCGCCCGCTTCTTTGAGCGCTGCTGCGCGCGAATCCACCACTAGGCGAGCACGCTGGACCAGCGCGGGATCGAGTTCCCGTTGCCAGGGCACGCACGATCCGACGGCAATAACATGTGTGCCTTCGCCCACCCAGTCGTTCTGAATCACCGGAGTCGGCGACGCGGTCACCGCTACCACGACATCTGCGCCGCGCACTACCGCCTCGGCACTCTCCACGGCGAGAGCACCAGTGTCGGCGGCGAACTGCCGTAGGCGATCCACATTCGGGCTCCAGACCCGCACCTCACGAAACTTTCGCACGAGAGAGAGTGCCTGCAGGTGGCTACGTGCCTGCACTCCCGAGCCCAGCATGCCCAATACCTGCGCATCCTGGCGCGCGAGGTGCCGAGCCGAAACTGCCGACACCGCGGCGGTGCGCACTTCCGTGATATAGCGCCCGTCCAGCAGCGCTTCGGTCACGCCGGTTTCCGGATTGAGCATCACGATGATTGCCTGATGGGTGTCCAGTCCCGAGTGTGCGTTCCCGGCGCAGACGGTTACCAGCTTCGCTCCCAGGGCTGGTAGCGCTGGAACGTAAGATGGCATCAATCCAAAGAGCGAGCGCTCCTTGCCGAATTCGAGGACCGTGCGCACCGGTTGTTGCACGCGTCCGGCAGAGAATTCAATCAACGCCCTTTCCATGGCGTCGATGAGTTCGGGCATGCGCAACCGAGAGCGGACGTCGTCTTCGCTGAAGAATGGCGGAGTTTTCACGGGCGGTTCCAATTGATAGCGAGTGCCGAGGGCAAGTTTACCCTGAAAACTTCATTCGTAGCGCAAGGCTTCGACAGGATCGAGCCGCGAAGCCTTCATGGCGGGATAAATTCCGAAGAACAAGCCGACACTCATGGAAGCGGTAACTGCCGCGATGACCGCCCAGAGGGGCACTGCCGAGGGTAAGCTGGGCAAGAGCTTGTTGATCAGGAAACTGATTCCTCCGCCCAAGGTGACGCCAATGATTCCTCCGCTGCCAGTGAGAGCGATGGCTTCAATGAGGAACTGGCGAATAATATCGCGGCGGCGCGCCCCGATGGCTTTGCGCACGCCAATTTCGCGCGTGCGTTCGGTGACCGACATGAGCATGATGTTCATCACGCCGACTCCGCCAATCAACAGCCCGATGGAGCTGATCACAATCACGGCGATGGCAATGGCTCCGGTGATCTGGCGGAACTGGCGAGCCATCTCTTCCGAACTGGAGACTGCGAAGTTGTTCGGCTTATCGGGAGCCACAGCGCGGCGGCGTCGCAACAGTCCGATGATTTCGTCTTCGGCCTGGGCTTTTCTGCCGGGATAGGCTTGGGCGCCAATGAAGTGTTCGTCGTCCTGCGGATTGTGTTTGCGATAAGCGGTGTAAGGCACAACGAGGATTTTGTCTGCCGAAGCATCTTTGAAGATGCCCTTCCGCTTTTCGAGCACGCCGATGACGCGGTAATACGCGCCGCCAACCTCGACGGACTGGCCGATCGGGTCATCATCGTGGAACAGTCCTTTCGCCAAGTCGTGACCGATGACGGCCACGTCCATGTGGTGCATGTTTTCGGCGTCGGTAAAAAATCGACCCTTTTCCGGGTTCGCGTTGTAAACCCATTCGTAGGATGGGATGGCGCCGGAGAATTGAATTCCGTAGACCTCGTTCCGCTTGTAGCGTGCGGGCGTCACGGTCCCAGGCTGCCCAGGTTCCGCGCGCGGCGTGACCTGAACGGTAACGTCTTTCACGTCGGGGCACTCGGCCAGAATGGCCATGGTGTCGTCATAAGTGAGGGGCTTGCGGTTGCGCTCTTCGGATGTGAGTTGGCCGCGGAAGCCGAAGTCCCAACGGAAGACAAACAAAGTGTTGGTGCCGTACTGATCGAGAAATCCGCGAATGTCCTGATCGAGGCCCACCATGATGGAAGCGACGGCGACCATGGCCATGATGCCGATGACCACTCCCAACACAGTCAACAATGACCTGGTTTTATGCTGGCGAAGAGAATCAAAGGCCAGGCGCGTGCTTTCGCCGATTTGTATCTTCATCATGGCAACCTCTTGTTCGCCTGTAACCGTCCGTTAACTCTCAAAGCGCAGCGCCTCGATGGGGTCGAGCTTCGACGCCTGGTGCGCCGGATACAAACCAAAGAACAAGCCCACAATCGTGGAAACCGCAAGCGCCAGAATGACCGCGCCGATGGGCACCTGCGATGGCACCGGCGTTAACAGGCGCACCAGGGTGGAGAGACAATAGGCAATGAAAATGCCCGCTGCGCCGCCCACAGCCGCCATGACCGCCGACTCGACCAGGAACTGCATCATGATGTCTTTTTTTCGAGCGCCGAGCGATTTGCGCACTCCAATCTCGCGAGTACGTTCGGTCACGCTGGCCAGCATCACATTCATGATCACGACCCCGCCGATCACGAGGAACACGGAAACCACACCGACCATGGTGGCGGCAATGGCGCCAGTGAGGTTGTGCCACAGGTCCATGATGCTATCCGAACCCAGAATGCCGAAGTTGTCGTCGGCGTCAGGATCGAGGTGGTGGCGGCCGCGCATCATGGTGCGGGCTTCATCTTCGGTGCGCTGCATCCAATCCGGGCCCCGCGCCTGGATGTTGATGGCCATGTCGAGGTTCTGTCCGTGCTCGCCGTAGTGTTTCAAAAAGCTGCGGACCGGGATGTATACAAAATCATCCTGCGATTGGCCGAGAACAGTTCCCAGAGGTTTGGCCACGCCGACCACTTCAAAGGCACTGCCATCGACGTAGATGGTGCGGCCGATGGGATCGACTGTGGGGAAGAGCTTGCCGGCGACTTCCTGTCCGATGAAGGTGACCTGCATGCGGCCGTCATTGTCGGCATCGGTGATGTAACGCCCGGTTTCGGGCTCCTCTACATCCATTTCAGCAATGTTTGCGGTGACGCCGCGGATGTTGATGTTATCGAGTGCCTGACTGCCCATGCGGACCTTGCCGTCGAGGCGCACCTCCATTCCCACGGCGCGGGGCAGCTTCATGCCATCGCGCAGAGCTTCAAAATCCTCCCAGGTGATGTTCTTGTTGCGGCGCATCGCTTTGAAGAAATCCTGCTGGTTGGTAATGATCGGAAAGCGGAGGACGAGAAAAACGTTGGAGCCGAGATTGGCTACACGCTGCTCAACGTAAAGGTTAGCCCCTGAGATCACCGACACGACAAAGATGAGCACCGCCACCGACAAGGTGACGCCAAGCAGGGTTAACGCGGAACGCATCTTGTGAGCACGCAGGGCGGCCAAGGCCTCGAACATTGGGTCGCGGAAGGCCGAACTTTGGCGTTTGAGTTTCGCTCCAACCTGCGAGATGGCGAACTTCGGCGTGGACGCTCGCGGAACGTCGGTTTCCGTCGTAGAAGTGGCCATGCGGGTCACGCTGTAATCGTATACGAGGCGGGGAGGGAATTGGTTCCATGGGCGGACGCTTGATTGAGGCGCTGGCAGGGATCAAGAGGAGGCCCACGGCGCCACAGCACCAGACAGGCGCTATAGGCTGAGCCCCCTCAATGTTGTGACTTCTCCCTGACCGTCTAGGGCAGCAGTTCCTCGGTAAAGACAGCGCCACCCATCGATGGCAGGACCGCCGAGAGTTTGACCACTTTATGCGAGTCTTTGGCGACCCATAACGTTTCCTTATCCGCACCGCCATCGGCAGACGTGAGTTCCACCCGGAAGGCATCGAAAGTCCCGGCCGGGACGGTGACTTTCTCCACGCCGGGAACGTTGAGTTGCATCAGTTTGACCTTCTGCGTCTGCACGTCAAAGTTTCGGAATGAGGTGGAATAGCCCTCGGCCAGGGGCAGGCACGCGATCGCCTGATTGCCTCCTGGAGCGTCGGCAAACAGCGGCCCGCCCAGGTCAGCGGAGATGGGCTTATCTTGCCCGTTCATCGTCATTTTGCCGGATGCCTTGTTCCCGCTGAAATCCAGATCGATGGTGACCGGTCCTTGCTGGATATTTCTCTTCTGCAAGATCAGCGTCGTTTTGTCGAAGGTGGCCTTATCCGTCACCGTTCCTTGAGGAGTTTCCATGACATCGGTAGCAACCCAGGCACCACCATCGTCCTTGATCGTGGTGTCGACTTTCATGGCCATGTGCTGGCCGCCCGCATCCACGGCCGCCTGATACTTGTAGTCGCCAGCTTCCATCTTCGTTGCAGTCTTGGGAGCGCCAACAGCGTTGGCGTCGACGGTCTTCGCCAAAACCACGGACTTCGGATCGACCGTGATCTCCTTGAGCCGAGCCTCGACCTCCGGCGTGCCCGTCGCCTGATACCGTCCGCCCAAATGCTGGGCGAGGAACTTTTCCGATTCCATGAACAGAGCCATATTGTTCACGGGACGAGCAAAGCCGTGGCCTTCATCGGGCGCGAGGATGTATTCCACCGCAAACCCGCGATCGCGCAGGGCGATCACGATCTGTTCGGCCTCGCGATGGTTCACTCTAGGATCGTTGGCCCCTTGAGCGACCAGCAGAGGAGTCTTGATCTTGTCGGCGGAATTGAGCGGCGATTCCTCGTTCAACATAGCCTTGCCTTCCGGCGTGTTGGGATCGCCCATGCGCTTGTAAAACAAAGTGCGGATCGACTCCCAGTAAGGCGGAATTGAATTCAACAGCGTGATGAGATTCGATGGGCCGACGATATCGACTGCGCCCGCGTAGAGGTCAGGGGTGAAGGCAACACCGGCCAGCGTGGCGTAGCCTCCGTAAGAACCGCCGAGGATGCCCACGCGCTTAGGATCGGCAATGCCTTCCGCAACCAGATACTTCACGCCCCAGGTCAGGTCATCCTGCATCTTGCGTCCCCACTGGTTGTTGCCGGCGTCAAGGAACTTCTTGCCGTAGCCGGTGGAACCGCGAAAATTCGGCATGAGTACGGCATAGCCGCGGTTGGCAAAAAATTGCGCCAGCGGGTTGTAGCCCCATGTGTCGCGCGCCCACGGGCCGCCGTGCGGAATAATCAGCGCCGGCAAGTTCTTTCCGGCAGCGCCCTTGGGCAGGGTTAGATACGCGGGGATTTCAAGGCCGTCCGAGGACTTGTATTGCACCGCCTTCATCTCGGAGAGAGCTTCGCGAGGGAGCTTATCCCAGATTTTGTATTGCGGGGTGAGCTTGTGGGTCTTTCGATCGAAGAGCAGAGTTTCGCCCGGTTCGGTATCGCTAGAAGCCGAGATCAGCCAGACTTGTTCATCGAGAGTGCGTGAAGTCGCGCTGATTTGCTTGCCCGGCAGCTGTTTCTCCAGCCATTTGTAGTCGGCTTCAAATTTCTTGTCCTTAAAATATCGCCGCTCGTGCTCGTCGTAGTAAGAGGTTTCGACCAGTTCGTCGGTGACTTCGGAGAACATGGTCCCTCTGAGATCGACCTTTTTTAGGGGATCCGACTCGACCATTTCAGTGTTGCCGGTTTCGGGATCAAACAAGACCAGCGCGGTGAGGTCCGCGTCCGGGCCTTTATTGGTTTCCATGTAGGCGCGTTTGCCATCGCGCTGGAATCGCAAGGTGGCGCAGGTTTCGAAAACATTGCAAGAGTAAATTTTGGTGAATTTGTCGGCATCGACGCGCAGAATTTCGGTATCGCCATTCTCGGCGCTCCGGCTGGCAAGGCGCAACTGGCCTTTGCGATCGAAGTCCCATCCGGTGATGCGTTCGGTGTTGGTGCGCACCAGAGTTTTTTCTCCGCTCGAGATCTTCAGCTTGTACAGATCGTGCCAGGCCTTGTCGCGGTCATTTAATCCAATGTAGACAACATCCGGATCTGTTTTGGGGACTTCATAGATCATGACGCGGACGCCTTTCAGTCCGGTGAGGTCGCGCGATGCCGGCGCATCCGCGCCCGCCGCTGGTTTGGCCGCCGGGTCCACGGCGTAGACGTTATAGTTCTCGTCGCCGTCATTGTCCTTGATATAGAGAATGTATTTGCTGTCGCGCGTCCAGAAGTAGCCGGGGATGGGCCGCTTGCTTTCGGAGGTCAGCAGCCGGGCGGCGCTGAAGGGTTCATTCACGCTCTTCACATAGACATTCCGCGTATCTTTCCAGGGTTTGAGAAAGGCGATGTACTGTCCGTTGGGAGAAATCTGCGCGCCTGCGATCTCGGGATTGCCGAAGATCAGTTCGCGGTCAATGATCGGGGGCAAGCCAGTGTCTTTCTTAGCTTGCCCGGCAGCAGCAAAAGCCAGCAGCAACAGGCACAATCCAAAACGCAAAAAATGTTTCATATGAAATCCTTCCTTGGGAGCGGATGGTTGAGATGAAAGCCGCACTTCGTCTGCGACGCAGGTAGCAACTCAGCGATTACTATACAAGAAGCGCGGGGGCACTATCGCCAGAATGCGGCAATTCTTGATGCGCCGCTGAAGCGCGTGGGACTACAATGTTGCGGGTAAGCATCGGCTAAACGGGGGAGACGATGTACTTCGAACAATTTTATCTGGGGTGCCTGGCGCACGCTTCCTACATGCTGGCCTCCGATGGCGAGGCCGTGGTAGTGGATCCGCAGCGGGACGTCGAGAGTTACTTAAAAGCGGCGGAGGCCAATCACGTCGCCATTCGTCACATCTTCGAGACTCATCTGCACGCTGACTTCGTTTCCGGTCACCGCGAGTTGGCGGCGAAGACCGGGGCGCGCATCTACATTGGCGCGGAGGCGGGGGCCGCCTTCTCGCATGTGCCGATGAAGGATGGCTTCGAGTTGCGAGTGGGGAAAATACGCATCACTGCGCGGGAGACGCCCGGGCATACGGCTGAGAGCATGTGCTTCGTGGTTACGGATGAAGAGAAGTCTCCCGAGCCTTGGGCCGTTCTAACCGGCGATACTCTTTTCCTGGGCGATGTGGGCCGTCCCGATCTTTCCAAACGCTACACTCCGCCACAACTGGCGGGAATGCTGTATGACAGCTTGCACAGCAAGATTCTTACACTCGCAGACGGCGTGCTGGTTTATCCGGCGCATGGCGCCGGCTCGCTTTGTGGGCGCAACATGCGGGCAGAGCGCGTTTCCACGATCGGCGTTGAGCGGCTTACAAACTACGCGTTGCAGATCAAGAGCAGGGAAGAGTTCGTGAAACAGTTGACCAGCAACCTGCCGTCGCGTCCGGAATATTTTCTGCAGGACGCGGAAATTAATCGCACGGGCGCAGGAGCGCTCTCCGATCTACCGGTGCTGCCGGCGGTCGATGCGGCTGAGTTGCAAAAATTGATGGCCGAGGGCGGCATGGCTCTCGACGTTCGTACCACTGAGCAGTTCGCGGCGGGACACGTGCCGGGCTCGGTGAACATTGCGTTGTCGGGCCAGTTTGCCTCGTGGGCGGGAGCGTTGCTGGGGCTGGCCGCTTGTCCGGTGTTGATCGCGGAATCGCAGGAGAAAGTCGCAGAGGCGCGCATGCGGCTGGCGCGGGTTGGCCTTGAAGGCGCCCGCGGATATCTTAAGGGAGGCATCGAGGCGTGGCGCCAGGCTGGCCTGCCCGTCGCCACGCTTCCGCAGATCAGTGTGGACACTCTCCGCGATCGGCTGGAGAATTCGAACCTGCAAGTGCTGGACGTTCGCCGCGAACCGGAGTGGGAAGCGGGGCACATCGAAGGAGCAAACTGGTGGCCCCTGGATAACTTCAAGATTGCTCCTCCTGAAATTGATCACAATCTGCCCATTGCGGTGCACTGCAAAGGTGGCTATCGCAGCACGATTGCGTGCAGCCTCTTGCGGCGCGCCGGTTTTCAGAATGTGATTGATGTCGTGGGAGGATTTGACGCCTGGCAGGGAGCGAACCTGCCGGTGGTTGCGGAGAAGCCGATTGAGGTGTGATTCCTGCGCGGCAGCCGCTTTAGTTTTTCGCAATAAATTCAGATCACGTTGTTTTGAGTAATCACCCTAATGAAAACAACTAAGCTCGCAAAACTCTACCGCGTGGACGACGGCAAGCATTTCCGCCTGAAAGATTTTGATCCCGCCGACACCGCGAACCTGCAATCCGTTGACGAAGCCAAAACGCACCTGCAAAAAGATATTCAGCGTATGGAGGACTTGCAGGACAAACTCTACGCGCAGGATCAGTGGGCCGTGCTGCTCATTTTTCAGGCCATGGATGCGGCCGGCAAAGACGGCACCATCAAGCACGTGATGTCGGGGGTGAATCCGCAGGGCTGCCAGGTCTACTCGTTCAAGTCGCCCTCGAGCATCGAACTGCAACACGATTTCATGTGGCGCACCACGCGGCATTTGCCGGAGCGCGGCCACATCGGCATCTTCAACCGTTCTTACTACGAAGAAGTGCTGGTGGTCAGGGTTCATCCGGAGTTGCTGGCGAGCCAGAAGTTGCCGCCATCGTTGGTGAAGAAAGATATCTGGGAAAAGCGCTTCGAGGACATTCGCAATTTTGAGCATTACATGGCGCGCAATGGCACGGTCATCCGCAAATTCTTCCTCAACGTTTCGAAGAAGGAGCAGAAGCGCCGCTTTCTGGCGCGGCTGGAAGAACCGGAGAAGAACTGGAAATTTTCCTCCTCCGACGCTCGCGAACGCGAATGTTGGGACGACTATCAGGCTGCCTACGAAGACATGATCCGCAACACCGCATCCAGTCATGCTCCCTGGTTTGTGATTCCGGCGGACAACAAGTGGTTCACGCATCTGGCGGTTTCGGCGGCCATCGTGGAAACGTTGGACGAACTGGGCGTTGCCTATCCGAAGGTGGATGCGGCGAAACGCAAAGAGCTACAGGCGGCGTGCCAAGCGCTTGAGAAAAAATGAGCGTGGGCGACGCGGCTCCGCGAATCATGCAAAATCCTTCATCTTGACGCCCCCCCCCCAATGCCAGAGTATGCTCTCTGGACTGAAAAACGGCGCGCGATGAAGCGCTCCATCACCTAAAGATTGGCCGAGTTTCCGCTAACAGAAGACCGTCCGCCAAGAGCCGCGTCCGCCAAGGAGATTATCATGCGCGCTTCACGATTTTTCCTGTCGATGTTCAGTCTGCTCGCTATGCTGATCCTTCTGGTCAGCACTGGCACTGCGCAGACGGTCAGCACAGTATTCGCGTTTACTGGTGACAACTCATCCGGTGCCCCCGAGAGCGTGACGCCGGCTCAAGGGCCGCGACGGTAACCTGTACGGCACAACCAGCGGCGCCAGCTATATCACCAGCAACGGCTCCATTTTTCGCATTGCTACCGATGGCAGCGGGGGGCCCTTGTACGAATTCAATGGCACCACGGAGTATTCCCCCAGTTCGGGTGTGACGCTGGCCACCGACGGAAACTTCTACGGAGTGGTGTACGGTGGAAGTTTGGGCCTGGGAGTTTTGTACCGGATCACGCCGACCGGCGAATACACCGTGGTCTACAACTTTCAAGGCCTTGCGGACAGCTCCAATCCCCAATACCCGCCTGTGCAAGCGTCTGACGGCAGCCTGTATGGCGTGACGCAAGGGATGTATACGCCCGGCACGGAGACCGTTTACAAATTCAGTGCGGCGGGGTCCGTGAACACCATCTTCACTCTGGCCGCGGACGGATCACAGGGAAGTTTCTGGAGTGGATCGATGATCCAGGGGGCTGACTCAAATCTCTACGCGACCACCTATTATGGGGGAACCTATGGCTGCGGCACCATACTCAAGCTGA
Source organism: uncultured Acidobacteriaceae bacterium (assembly GCA_963715875.1). Taxonomy (GTDB): domain Bacteria; phylum Acidobacteriota; class Terriglobia; order Terriglobales; family Acidobacteriaceae; genus Sulfotelmatobacter. The sequence goes on from OY970281.1 coordinate 2,447,265, forward strand.
CCACCACGGGCGAACTTCTGAAGCAATACAACTTCCGTTGCAATCAGTTCGGCGCCTATCCAATGGGACCCCTCTTGCAGGCCTCGGACGGAAACTTTTACGGTACGACCAACGAGGGAGGAATCAACCTGAAGAACTGTCCCGAAGGTTGTGGGACTTTCTTCCGGATGACTCAGACCGGCGAGGTTACGGTGCTGGCCAAATTTGGCCTTGGTCCGAACCTCTACGGCGAGCTGCCAAACGGAGGGTTGGTCGAGGGCACAGATGGAAATCTATACGGAACGACCCGCAGCGGCGCGTATGGCGTTTACTGGGGCTCGATTTATCAAATTACTACCAGCGGCGTTGCCACTGACCTCGTTTTTTTCCGATACTCCGACCGCGAAGGGTGGGGGCCAAGCGCATCGCTGATGCAGCACACGAACGGCAAGTTCTACAGCACTAATTTTCGGGGAGGAGTCCATCAGGAAGGCACCATCTACAGCCTCGATATGGGCCTGGGAGCGTTTATCACGTTTGTGCTTCCCACTGGTGGAGTCGGGCAGCGCGCGCAGATCCTGGGTCAGGGCCTGACGGGGACAACTGCGGTAACCTTTAACGGCCTGCCGGCGGCCAGCTTCCACGTGGATTCCGACACGTCCATGACCGCAGTAGTGCCAGCGGGCGCGACGACCGGCCCGGTGGTGGTGACGACGCCCGGCGGCCCGCTCACCAGCAATGTGAGCTTCAGGATCAGCAAGTGAGATCTACGGTGAAGCGCACCGCCGTTAGTCGTTGTCGAGCCCTCCGGAGCTGACTTTTGTATCTGATGAACCGGCCGCGATTGCAATCGGCGGCAGGTTCGCCTTTTGCAGTTGTTGGTTGAGTTGCGGCAGCCGTGTTGCCGCGAACTGCTTCCACCCGTTGATACCGATGTTCATGGCTGCGCTCGATTCGCGGTAGATTTCATTGGCTTGTTCGGGGATGGATCGATCGCCACTCTCCGCCACTCGCAACGCCGCAGTCAGCCCGGTGCTGGCCATTTGCAAGCCCAACGCACCGGGCGTTTCCGCGGATCCCGTCAGAATCTTTTTCAATTCCGCGGACGCTTCCGCGACGCTCGCTTTCAAATCCTCGTGTTCGGCGAGCTTCGATTGCAAATCCGATAACTGCTTCTGCATCGCATTGATCTCCGACACGGCGCGCCGGCATTGCAGAACCTCCGTGAAGATTTGCCGTCCTACCTTCAGCTGCTGCTGCAGTTCCTCAGTGGTTGCCGGCGACCTCGGATCCATGATGACTTTGAGCGGCTGCGTCGATGTCTTGCCATCCACGGTGAGCCGCACCTGGTAATTGCCCGGCACGACTCGCGGGCCGCGGGGCGCGCCGTACTCTTCCTCTTCATCCCCATCTGGTTTCACGGGCACGCCCCACGCCAGGTTCCAAACGAAGCGATGCATGCCCGGAGTTTTCACCAGCGCCTCGGGTTTGGGAAGCCAGCGATCCGCAACGGCCAAAGGCGGATGCTTTGCTTCTTTCTTCTCTTGTGCTGTGGAGGTGCGCACCAGATCTCCACTAGCGTTGACGATTTCGAGCTTGACTTGTCCCGCGGCCGATTTGAGAAAGTAATCAATAACGGCGCCATTCGGCGGATTCTCTGCCGTTGGTTCTTCCGGCGGCAACGGGCTGCCGAGAAAACCGTCGTTATCCACGCGCACCGCCGTCGCGGGACGATACAGCCAATTTCCACCGGATGCCTCCGCCTCTCGCGCCTGCCGCAGCGGCGTGATGTCATCCAGAATCCAGAATGAGCGCCCGAACGTGGCCACTGCCAGGTCGGCATCGTGAATGGTCATGTCCTGCACCGACGTCACCGGAAGATTTAATTGCAACGACTGCCAGTGATCGCCATCATCGAATGACACATAAATTCCTAACTCCGTCCCGGCAAAGAGCAATCCCCGCCGAGCCGGATCTTCCCGAACCGCGCGCAAGAACGATGAAGCGTGAATGCCATCCGTGATCGCCTGCCAAGTCGCGCCATAGTCGCGCGTGCGATAGAGATAGGGAGTCTGGTCGTCAAGTCGATGGCGATCGACCGCGGCATATGCCTCGCCGGCGTTGAAGTGGGAAGCTTCGATCAGAGCGATTCGGCTCCAGTTTCCGACTTCTTTCGGGGTTACATCCTTCCACGTTTTTCCGCCATTGCGCGTGAGATGAATCAGTCCGGTGTCGCTGCCCGCCCAGATCACGCCACCATCCAGGCCTGAAGGCGCAATGGTGAATACGACGCCATAACCGCGTTGCCTGGCATTGTTGACGGTCGCTGGCCCTTCATTCTTGGTTTCGGCCGGCTGCGTGGCGCCCGTCAGATCGGGGCTGATCGTCTCCCAGTGGAGACCGCCGTCAGTAGTTTTCATCACGTACTGCGTGCCCAGGAACAGCGCCTTCTTGTCGAATGGAGAGAACACCAGCACCGGCGTCCACGGGTCGCGGTACTTCCGCTCATTAATTTCTGAACCCCACATCGGAAAAGGCCACGGCGTAATGTCCTGACTGAATGAAGTGCGCAAGTTGAAGCGCGCCACACCTCCATAGGTCTGGCTGACATAAACGATATCCGGGTCATTGGGATCAGGCGCCATGTATCCACTTTCACTGCCACCGGCGGGAAACCAGTCGCGCGGCGTAATCAGCCCGTGGTCGGTGCGGCTATAAACCGCGGCGCTTCCGCTGTCTTGCTGCGCTCCGTAGACGGCATACGGAAAGCGATTATCGGTGATCACATGGTAAAGCTGCGCTGTCGGCTGGTTGTACCAGGAACTCCAGGTCTTGCCGTAATTGAGGCTGATGGTGGTGCCCTGATCTGTGGCCAGAACCATGTGTGCGGAATTCTGCGGGTTGACCCAAATCTGGTGATAGTCGTCGCCGCCTGGTGCGCCGCGAACCACCGAAATTGTTTTGCCACCATCCTCGGAGCGATAAAGCGCAACGTTGGGCACGTAAATTACGTCAGCATTCCGAGGATCAATCGTGATGTTGCCGAAATACCAGGCGCGGCTGGTAAGGCGTGGATCGGGGTTTTCAAGGATCCACGAGCCGCCGCCATCATCCGACCGGTAGAGTCCGGATTTCTTGGCGTCATCAATGAGCGCATAGACGCGCTTGCCATCCGGCGCAACCGCTATCGAAACCCGCCCCCAGTCGCCATCCGGAAGCCCCGAGCCGGTGAGGTGAGACCACGATTGTCCGCCGTCTTGCGAGCGAAAGATTCCGCTGCCGGGTCCATCGATCGGAGCGTAGGTGCTCCACGGCGGGCGGTGTGAATGCCACGCGCTGGCAAATAAAATGTTCGGCGCAGCAGTTGCCATCGATAAGTCCGCGATCCCGATCTCAGGGCCCTGGTCGAGAACCTTGGTCCAGTGCGCGCCGCCATCGGTTGACTTATATACGCCGCGCACTTCGTTCGGACCGTAGGCGTGGCCGAGCGCTCCTACATAAACGATGTTGGCATCGCCAGGGTCCACGACAATCCTGCTGATTTGCCGGGAATCACGCAGCCCGATGTTCTGCCAGGTCTGTCCACCATCGCTGGATTTATAAACTCCATCGCCCGAGGCCAGAACGGCGCGAATATCGGCCTCTCCCGTGCCGGCATAAATGATCTTCGGATCCGACGGCGCCACTGCCAACGCGCCAATCGACGCTACCGGCTGGTTATCAAAGATAGGAGTCCAAACCACCCCGGCATCCGTAGTTTTCCAGATGCCACCATCCACCGAGCCGAAGTAGAACGTGGCAGGGTCGCCCGGCACTCCGGCCGCGGCCACCGCGCGTCCTCCGCGAAAAGGCCCAATCAGCCGCCATTTGAGGCCTCCGAAGTATTCGGCGGGAACCGACTGTGCCGCGGCTGAGGTCGGGCTGAAAGCGAAAGAAACCATCGCCAGAAGAAGCAGCAGTGATTTGCTCAAAGTTTGTTTGCTCATGTCGTCGGAAGAACAGTGTAGCGAAGGATCGAATCGCTTCAAAGAGGGATTCTCCATGACGGAGAAAGATTCAGTTTCAACGAGCTTGCGGTAGTATTCTCGCGGGTAATCAATTTCAGCATTTGTGGTCGAAAGGAATGCCACCGATGGCGCCGACTCAAAAGGCGAGTTACAACCGCTTCCTGCTGCTGGTTGCGGGACTGGGCGGCTTGTTATACGGCGTGGATGTCGGCATCATCGCGGGCGCATTGCCGTATCTGGAGGCCACTTCCGGCTTCAACGCGGGGCAGCTTTCGACTGTGGTCGCGGCTGTGCTGCTCGGCAGCGTGATCTCGACACTATTTGCCGGCACGCTCGCCGACTGGATGGGGCGCAGGCTTCTGATGGCACTCAGCGGCATTCTGTTTGTCGTCAGCATTCCCACGATCGCGCTGGCGCATGGTTATGAACCATTGATTCTTGGCCGGCTTTTGCAAGGGATCAGCGCGGGCTTGATCGGGGTGGTGGTCCCACTCTATCTGGCGGAGTGTTTATCGGCATCGGATCGAGGGAAGGGAACCGGCATTTTCCAGTGGCTGCTGACGCTGGGCATCGTCGCGGCCGCATTGGTTGGGATGTTTTTCAGCATTCGCGTGGAAGAAGTGGCGAAGCTCGGCGATGCAGCCAAGCTCTTCGCCTTCAAAGACACGGCATGGCGCAGCATCTTCTGGGTTTCGCTGCCTCCCGGCATCTTGTTCGTCATCGGCAGTTTCATGGTAGCGGAGTCTCCGCGATGGCTGTTTCGGCGCGGCAGGCGAGAAGCCGCACTGGCAGCGCTGCTGCGCTCGCGCAGCACGGAGCAAGCCGATCTGGAAGTGCGGGAAATGGAGCAAGCCACTGCTGCGGAAGCGCAAAGCTCCAGCGGAACGAAAGTGAAGGAATCGCTGTTGCGCCGGAAGTATGTGATCCCGTTTGTATTGGCCTGTGTGATTCTCGCGTGCAACCAGGCCACCGGCATCAACTCCATTATCGGATACAACGCCAATATCCTTCTGCAAGCAGGCCTCTCCGATGTACAGGCCCATTGGGGCTATGTGATCTTCACAATTATTAATTTCCTGACTACGATTGGCGGCGTCGTGCTGGTGGATCGCAAGGGACGCAAATTCCTGCTGACCGTAGGAACCGCGGGCATCATCGTGTCGCTGGTTTGCACCGGCTTGCTCTTCCGCCAGACAGAGCGCCTGCGCGTGGATTCCAAAGAGGCGATCCAGTCGATGGTGACCGCAGATCAACAGATCACGCTTACTTACGATCAGAAGCTGGCGGAGACGCTGCTCGGTGCTGCCGGAGATGGCGCGCAGCGAACCGGCGGCCGTGCTACATCGTTGGTCGTGATTTATTCCTATGGCGATTTCCGCGCAGCCACCAAGGCTGCGCGTTCCGATGATAGCGCTGCGACTCCCATCGCCATCACGCGCGAAAGTTGCGTACCCGCCAACAAAGTTGTGGCTTTTTTTTCTAATCCCTTTGGCGAATCTCGATGCCGCGCGCTCGGCGCCGCTGAAAATTGAGAATGCGCTGATTACGCCGTTGCCCAGCCAGGCCAGCGGATGGAAGGTCGCCCTCACACTTTTTATATTCATGGCGTTCTATGCGGTCGGTCCGGGAGTGTGTGTCTGGCTCGCGCTTTCTGAACTCATGCCAACGCGTATCCGATCGAATGGGATGAGCATCGCGCTGCTGCTGAACCAGGCGGTTTCGACCGGAATCGCTGCAATATTTCTGCCAACCGTCGGCAAGTATGGCTATTCCGCCATGTTTTGGGGGTTTGCCGGATGCACTGTGATTTATTTCATCACTGCAGCAGTGTTTCTGCCGGAGACGAAAGGGAAGACGCTGGAGGAGATCGAGGCGCACTTTGAGGGTGCGGCCAGCAGGAAGTAGAGGAGTTTCGGGTCCACTCCCACAGGTGCGAATGACGACTTACTTTGACGTAATGTAAGACATGAAAGAACGTTGTTCAACCGTTCCCTCGAAGGGCCAACTGGTGATTCCTGCCCAGCTTCGCCGCAAGCACAAGATCACAGCCGGCACCAAGATTAGGATCCTCGAGGATCAGTTCGGCCGCATTGTTCTGCAGCCCAGCAACGCCGATTACATCAACCGCGTTCGGGGCATTCTTGCGAACGGGCCGGACCTTCTGGCCATCTGGAAGAAAGAACACCGCGAAGAGGGCGAGCATGACAAATGAGAAAGTACGTGCTCGAAGCCAGTTCGCTGTTCGCGTTCTTGAGGGATAAGCCAGGACTAGAGTGTTTCGCTAGTGGGGACGAATGCGCGGCGAGGCCATCTGGCTGCTCGCGCTGTTCCCTTCGAGCGCAGTCAACCGCTCGCGTATGTCATTGCATAGCAAAGTAACGGCGATTCCCCCAAACGTTGGCGGATAGCGGTCGAGTCGCCGCAGCGCGGCTTGCAACAGCAGGGTCGTGCCCAATGGATTATCGCGCTGCAGGTGATGGAAGGCTGCCGTCACCTGAATCAGCCCCTGCAGAAACGTCTTTTCCGGCTCAGGCGATTTCAGCCACACGCTTTCCCACGCTTCATGCGCGGTGAAAAACTCGCCAGCATTGTAGAGACGAAGACCCTCCGCCAGGGCGCCCTCGGTCCAATCAAAATTCATGATCTACGCCCCATGCTACACGTTGCCACGGAGAGATACTCGACCTGCAAGAGGCGTCTCGCATATGATTTAACGATGGTTTCTGCGAACGCGCATTCCCCCAGGGGTGGACGTCTTCTTCTCGTCCATCCCCGCCCCGTAGCCATCGGACTAATCCCGGGGCGGGCTCGATGATCATCACCCGGAGTCCGCTGAGGATCTGCCTCGGCGGCGGCGGCACCGATCTTCCTTCCTATTACCGCCAGCACACCGGCTTTGTGATTTCGGGAGCGATTAATCGCTACGTTTACATCACGATCAATGAAGCGTTTCGTCCCCGGATACTGGTGAAGTATTCCAAGTTTGAGGAAGTCGAGAGGGTCGAGGAGATTCAGCATCCCATTATCCGCGAGGCGCTGAAGTTGACCGGAGTGACAGGCCCGTACCTGGAAATTGTCAGCCTGTCGGACATTCCCGCGGGCACAGGCATGGGCTCTTCCGGCAGTTTTACGACCGCGCTTTTGTGTGCGCTGCACACGCTCAAGAGAGACTTCGTTCTCCCCCGCGAACTGGCGGAGCAGGCTTGCCACATCGAATTGAAGTTGCTCAACGAGCCCATCGGCAAACAGGATCAGTACATCTCCGCGTTTGGCGGCATCACTTGCTTCCAGTTTCTGCCGGACGATCGCGTTGTCGTCGAACCGCTGAAACTTCCCGATGAAACCCTGGCCAATCTCGAAGACAGCCTCTTGCTGTTTTTTACGGGCAGCTCGCGCAACGCATCCGATATTCTTCGCGACCAGGATTCGAGAACCAAACAGAATAATTCCGAGATGATCGAGAATCTTCATTTCACCAAGCAGTTGGGTATGGAGAGCCGCGATGCCCTGCTGGCCGGCGACTTGAAAAAGTTTGCCGACCTGATGAATGTTCACTGGGAGCACAAGAAGAAGCGCTCTCCGGGCATGAGCAGTGGTGACATCGATAAGCTGTACGAACTTGCGCGCGCCAATGGGGCGCTCGGAGGCAAATTGATTGGCGCCGGCGGCGGCGGCTTTCTCATGTTTTATGCGGAAGAGAAGACGCGCCTGCGGGCGGCCATGCGCGGCGCGGGATTGCGCGAGGTGCGCATGCAGTTTGATTTTGCCGGGACATCCGTGGTGGCTCATTCCTAGGAGAATCCAGATTGCAGGTTGACGCTTCATGTTGACGGTTGCGATTCTGGCCGGCGGGCAGGCGACCCGCTTGCGGCCGATGACGGAAACCGTTCCGAAATCGCTGCTCGAATTGAATGGTGAGCCGTTTGCCGCGCACCAGTTGCGCCTGCTGCGAGAGAAGGGAATCGAGCGAGTCGTTCTCTGCGTGGGCCATCTGGGCGAATCGATCCAGCGCGCCATTGGCGACGGTGCCGCCCTCGGGCTTCAGGTAGACTACTCGTTCGATGGGCCGGTTTTGCTGGGGACGGCTGGAGCGATTAAGAACGCTCTGCCGAAACTGGGCGAATCATTTTTTGTGATGTATGGCGATTCTTACTTGCCCTGCGACTACGATGCGATCGCGCGGAGCTTTGAGTCTTCGGCCATGCTGGCATTGATGACCGTCTTCCGCAACGAGGGCAAGTGGGATACGAGCAACGTAGAATTCGAAGCGAGCGAGGCCGGCGGAGGCAAGATTCTCGCCTACAGCAAAACTAACCGCACCCCGCGCATGCGCTATATCGATTATGGGCTCGGAGTTTTCCGCGCCGAAGCTTTTCAAAGCATGCCGGAAGGAAAGGCGTGCGATCTCGCGGAACTGTATGGCGATCTGCTGCAACGGCGGCAACTGGCAGCCTTTGAAGTGCGGGAACGTTTTTACGAAATCGGTTCGCCGGCCGGCCTGCGCGAAACCGCCGAATTTCTGGCCGCTACAGGGGAAGGGAAGCGAGACTAATCGTTCATGACGACCGAGAACACGTTCGCGCAACGGTTTCTGGCCGAAGCCAAAGCTGTAATCGATAAGCTGGACGCGTCCAGCATCGAAGACGCCGCCTCGTTGTTGGCGCGGACGCGTGCGGCCGGCGGGCGCTTGTTCATTCTCGGAGTGGGCGGCAGCGCAGCCAACGCGTCGCACGCCGTGAATGACTTCCGAAAAATTGCGGGGATTGAAGCCTACGCGCCAACCGACAATGTGTCGGAACTGACGGCGCGGGTGAACGATGAAGGTTGGCCCACTGTGTTCGAGAGCTGGCTGCGGGTCAGCCACTTGCGCGCCAACGATCTCGTGCTGGTTTTTTCGGTCGGCGGCGGCGATCTCGAAAAGAATGTCAGCCCCAATCTGGTCGCAGCTCTGCAATACGCAAAAACCGTGGGAGCGAAAATCGCCGGCATTGTCGGCCGCGATGGCGGTTACACGGCCAAAGTGGCCGACGTCTGCATTGTCATCCCCACGGTGAATCCGGCCCACATCACTCCGCACACGGAAGCTTTCCAGGCGGTGGTGTGGCATTTGCTGGTATCGCATCCCGCGGTCAAGCAACAGGAAACCAAATGGGAGTCGACCGCGAGTAAGGGCCAGCTTCGTCCCGCAGTTTTTCTCGATCGCGATGGCGTGCTCAATCGTGCCCAGGTGCGCGATGGCAAACCGTTCCCGCCTGCTGGGCTGGATGAACTCGAACTCCTGCCGGATGCGGCATCTTCCTTAATCGACCTCAAGGCGCACGGCTTCGATCTCTACGTAGTCACCAATCAGCCGGATGTAGCCCGTGGCAATCAGACGCGGGAAGGCATCGAAAGCATGCATGAGGCGCTGGCATCCTCTCTGCCCATCGACGGTATCTTCGTCTGCTATCATGACGATGCGGATGGTTGTGCTTGCCGCAAGCCTCAGCCCGGCCTTTTGCTGGAGGCCCAGCGCAAGCACAACATCGATATGGCGCGCAGTTTTATGGTCGGTGACCGCTGGCGCGACGTCGATGCCGGCCACAACGCCGGATGCAAAGTGGTGTTCATCGATTACGGTTACCGGGAGAAATCGCCCGCGCGGCTTCCCGAGGCTACCGTAAAATCTTTGCGCGAAGCTGCTGACTGGATCATTACCTCCAGCGCGAAGGGGACGACTCAACCGAATGAAATCCGTGTCTGAAATGCGGGTGCAGGTGTTCGCCGACGGCGCCGACAAGGCGAGCATGCTGGAACTCTACCGCCAGCCCTACATCAAGGGCTTCACCACCAATCCCACTCTGATGCGGAAGGCGGGCGTCACCGACTACGAAGGCTTCGCGCGGGAAATATTGCAGCACATTCCTGACCGCCCAATCTCCTTCGAAGTGTTTGCCGACGATGAAGCGGAAATGGAGCGCCAGGCCCACAAGATCGCGCGCTGGGCCAGCAATGTCTACGTGAAGATTCCGGTGACGAATACCCGCCGCGAGCCGATGTATGAGTTGATCCACCGCTTGAGCGCGGAAGGCATTCAGGTGAACGCCACCGCCTTGCTGGCGCTCGAACAGGTGCGGCACATCGCGCAGGCCCTGAAAGGCGGCGCGCCATCCTATATTTCGGTTTTTGCCGGACGCGTTGCCGATACTGGCCGCGATCCGGTACCGCTGATGAAGTCCGCACTCGAAGTCATGGCAGTTGCGCCCAAGTCGCAACTGGTCTGGGCCAGTCCGCGGGAGCTGCTGAATATTTTCCAGGCCGACGAAATTGGCTGCCACATCATTACTGTGACCTCCGATGTACTCAAGAAGGTCAATTTGATTGGCAAGGATTTGCACGAGTACTCGCTGGAAACCGTGCGCATGTTCCACGACGACGCGGCGCGGTCGGAGTACACCCTGGAAGTCACAGCGGAAGAGCGTGCGGTTGGCTCACTGGCTTCCTAGAGGTTTTAAGTCAGGCAGCGCATAACAACTGCTATCCCGGGTATCTTCCGGTGATATACCCTTCCAACTCTTCGATGGTTTTTGCCTGGTCCGAGACGATCCACTTCACCAGGTCGCCTAGAGAAACTACGCCCACAACGCCGTCGTGCTCGCCGATTACCGGGAGATGGCGGAAATGGTGCTTGGTCATGATCGACATGCAATCGTCAACCGTCTCGCGTGGCGTGACGAAGACCACCGGCGAGGTCATGATTTCGCTGACTCGAGTTTCCCTGGAAGAGTGGCCCTTTAGGATGACTTTGCGCGCATAATCGCGCTCCGAGAGAATGCCCACCAGCTTGCCGCCGGAAATGACCAGCAGCGCGCCGACGCTTTCCACCGCCATCTTTTCAATTGCCTCGTAAACCGATTGCTCGGGTGTGGCAGAGAGCACTCTGCTGTTTTCTTTGCTTTTCAGCACCATGGCAATCGTATCGGTAAGTTTCATGAGACCCCTCTGAGCAGGGCAAGATTATACGCCCTCGGAGTTCGTCGGAGTCCAGGCCCGAATGGTTGCCATTACATTTCGCGAAATCCTGTCCTCCCGGTTGCCCTTTTGCGCCAGCTCTTGTCTATAATGGCGGGGCATAGCGGCCTCGGTCCTTCCGGCAGAAGTGAACTCCCTTTGCCAGCACTGATCGCCTCCGCGCTGCTGGCCGAGGTGGCGAAGAAGTGCCTGTTGACTGCATGAATGTGAAACCCGGAATAGAAGTGGCCGGCCTCACCGACGTGGGCTGCCAGCGCGAAAACAACGAGGACTCCTACCTTTATTGGGAACCCTCGGGTGAGCAAGAGTTTGAGCGCAAGGGCCGGCTCGCCGTGATTGCCGATGGCATGGGCGGACACGAAGGTGGCAAGGAAGCCAGCCACATGGCCGTTGAAACGGTTCGTGAAATCTACGATCGCTCCTTCCATGGTGATCCGCAATCGGCGCTGGTAGAGGCGTTTATCGCCGCCCATGCACGCATTCAAGAGCATGCGGAACAGAACCCCGCGCTGCACGGCATGGGCACGACTTGCACCGCGCTGGTGGTGCGTGACCGCCAACTGTATTTTGCGCATGTTGGGGACAGCCGTCTTTACCTGGTGCGCGCCGCGCGCATCCTCCGCCTGACTCGCGACCATTCCTATGTGGGGCGGTTGGTGGAGAGCGGAATCGTGCGCCCTGAAGATGCGGAGAGGCATCCGCAGCGCCATATTCTGACCGCTGCTTTAGGTGCGGGCAGGGATGTGGTTGTGGACGGCGCTGAACAGCCGTTGGCCTTGCAGGAGGGAGACGATCTCCTGCTGTGCACCGACGGCCTGTGGAGCGTGGCGACCGAAGAAGAACTGGAGACCGCGGTCAGCGGCAATCCTCCCGCCGAAGCCTGTGCCGCCCTGGTAAAACTGGCTCGGGAACGCGGTGGGCCGGACAACATCACCCTGCAAGTGCTGCGCGTCGTGCCTGAAGCTCAACGCTAATGTTGGGATCGCAGGCCTCGGCTTAGGAAAACTCGTCCCAGACTCCGCAAAATTCCTGCCAAAACTGCAACAAGATGCACACCCGCGCTCCTGGCTGTGTTCGCTGGATTTCCATAAGTGATTGATCGTTCTGGCATTAGCGAGAAATCGCCCTGCGGGAGAAAGGAATTGCAGTTGCTCAAGGGATAATATAAATAAAGTCTAGTAAAACTATGGACTTTGTGGAATAATCACCCGCTATGAAAATCTCGCAAAAAGGTTTGTACGCTCTGCAGGCCATGATGATGCTGGCTCGCCACCGCGAGCAGGGCGCCATCAAGATCCGTGAAATCGCCTATGAGGAGGATCTTCCCGAAAAATTTCTGGAACTGATCCTCCTCGAACTGAAGAACGCGCGCATGGTCGAAAGTGTTCGCGGAGCCAAGGGCGGCTACCAGTTGCGCCGCGACCCCAGCGAAATCCAGTTGAGCGAGATCACGCGCTTGATCGATGGCCCGCTGGCTCCCTTTGGTGACGCTGCGCAATTGCGCGTCCTCATCGGTCGCGACTTGCCGCACCGTGCCCTTTATCAATTGTTTCTCGACGTGCGCGATGCGGTGGCCGAGATCCTGGACAACACTACGCTGGAGGATTTGATTTCCGGCACAACCCCGGTTCCTCCAAGCGCCGACGGGCAAAGAAGAAGGAAAAGGCCAGTGTTCTTCCCATGGTCGTCGGAGGTTCCAAAGGTGAGTAGGCGATTTCTTGTCGGCATGGTCCTCGCCTGTGCAGTTGCCGTTTCGAGTTGGGCGCAAACCACCGTTCGTGTCGGGGCCTTTCCTAACATCACTCACGCACAAGCCATGGTGGGCAAGGCGAATGGATGGTTTGACAAAGCCATGGGGCCGCAAGTCAAGGTGCAATGGACTAGTTTCAATGCCGGCCCGGCAGCGATCGAAGCTCTGTTCGGCGGCGCCATCGACATGACATATGTGGGGCCGAACCCCGCCATTAACGGCTACGTCCGATCGAATGGTGAGGCAGTGCGCGTGGTGGCGGGAGCGGCAAGCGGCGGCGCATCGCTGATCGTGCGCAACGACAGCGGCATTCAGAAACCGGAAGATTTTCATGGCAAGCGCGTCGCCTCGCCGCAGTTCGGTAACACGCAGGATGTTGCCCTGCGCAACTGGCTCAAGAGCCATGGCATGAAGACGACTGACAAAGGTGGCGACGTCCAGATCATTCCCATGGCCAATCCCGATCAACTCACGTTGTTCCTGAAGAAAGAACTCGATGCGGCATGGGCTCCCGAACCGTGGGCCACTCGATTGATCCACGATGGCAACGGGCATCTCTTTCTCGACGAGCGCACCTTGTGGCCAAACGGGCAGTTTGTCATCGGATTGTTGGTTGTGAACACGAAGTTCCTGAACAGTCATCCGGATCTGGTCAAGAACTGGATTCGCGCGAATGTAGAGCTAACGGATTGGATCAATGCTCATCCAGCCGACGCCAAAAAGCTTTTAAATCAGCAGATTCAAGCCGAGACTGGCAAGGCCTTCCCCCCTGCAATTCTCGATGAAGCTTTCACGCGCATGCAGGTCACCTATGACCCGCTGCACAGCGCACTTTCAACCGCAGCGCAACAAGCCTTTGAGGACGGTTTTCTGGGGCGGCAAATGCCCGATCTATCCCGCCTCTACGATTTGACGCTGCTCAACCAGGTTCTTGTCGAAAAGGGGAGGAAGGCGATTCAATGAGCACGAACGCACATAATTTTCCAGCACAGATTCCGGTTCCGGTCGATCCGCGCACTCCCGCGCCCATCGGCGGCGCGCGGAAAAAAGTGGCCTCGGTCCTGGCGGTTCGTCCTTTCCGCGGAGTGTTATCCGACGTACCCAAAGTTGGATTGAACGACATCTGCCTGAGTTACCGCACCCAGAGCGGCGAACGCCTGCTTGCTCTCGACCATATCAACCTGCAGGTGAGGGCGGGAGAATTTCTCTGCATCGTCGGGCCTTCCGGTTGCGGCAAGTCGACGCTCCTGCATTTGATTGCGGGCTTGCATCGGCAGACTTCCGGGCAAGTTCTGGTGGATGGCAAACAGGTTCGGGGCCCGGGCACCGATCGCATTCTCATTTTTCAGGAGCTCGGGCTTTTCCCCTGGCTTACGGTTGGGCAAAACGTTGAGTTTGGGATGAAGATGAAAGGCGTTCACAAGGCGGAGAGGGAAGAGAAGACCCGCCATTACTTGCGACTGGTGCACCTCGCGCAGTTCAAAGACAGCTACACCCATCAACTTTCCGGCGGCATGCGGCAGCGTGTGGCGCTGGCCCGGGCGCTGGCCACCGAGTCCGACGTTCTGTTGATGGACGAGCCTTTCGCCGCGCTCGACGCCCAGACGCGCGACCTGCTGCATGACGAACTCGAACGCATCTGGGCGGAAACCGGACGCACCATCATCTTCGTCACTCACAATGTGCGCGAGGCCATTCGCCTGGGCGATCGCGTGGCCCTGCTGACCTTCCGTCCCGGCCGTGTGAAGCGTGAGTTTCCGGTAGATTTGCCTCGCCCCCGTTCCCTCGAAGACCCGGATCTGGCCTGCGTAGCCCGGGAAATTCTCGGCGAACTGCGCGCAGAGATTAACCGCTCGCTGGAAGAGGAATACAACGTGGGTGTAAGGCCCCACGTGAAAACAGGACTGGAGCAATAACATGAAACGTGCCGTGCGATTGCTCGTGTTCTACGCCGGATTGATCGGCCTCTGGTCCCTTCTGGCACAGTTGAAAATCTGGCCGCCTTATTTGTTCCCCACGCCGTGGGGTGTCGGCGACGCTTTATACGCCGGATTCAAAGATCACAGCTTCCTGATCGCGATTGCCGTCAGCATGCGGCGCGTGTTGATCGGATACGCGATTTCGGTCGTGCTCGGAATGATTCTCGGGCTGGGTGTGGCCAGCAGCAAATTTCTCGAAGAGACCATGGGCGGCTTGCTGGTCAGCTTGCAGAGCTTGCCCAGCATCTGCTGGTGGCCCCTGGCTCTGCTCTGGTTCGGTCTGAGCCAGAATGCCATCCTGTTCGTGGTCGTCATGGGATCGCTGCTCTCAGTCACCTTGGCGATGGAAGACGGGCGCAAGCAAATGCCCAAGATTTTTGGCATGGCCGGCCGCAACCTCGGAGCCAGCGGCTTGCAGTTGTTCTGGTATGTGCTGCTGCCGGCCAGCTTGCCATTCATCGTCTCCGGACTCAAGCAGGGATGGGCCTTCGCCTGGCGCTCGCTGATTACCGCTGAAATGCTTTACCTGAGTCTCGGCCTCGGACAAGTCCTGATGATGGGGCGCGATCTGAACGACATGAGCGCCGTCATCGCTGTGATGGTTTTGATTATTGCGATTGGATATGTAGTGGATGGAGTAGTTTTCAAGTCGATGGAGCGCCACCTACAACAGAAGTGGGGGCTGACGCCATCGACTTAAGAAAGTCTTAAGGAAAGTTCTCCCAGGGGACTCTTCGCAAGCCAACGCTTTGCCTTACCAAGCGATGGCCTTTCGCAGAATCCCTAGTAAGTCGATAGTGCTAATGGCAACAGTGGTATTCAGCCAAATTGAAAAAGGAGAGGATTGAAAATCCCATGAAAGCAATCAGGAACGTAACTCTCATCGCTCTGTCACTGGCGGCACTTACCGCCGGTCTCAGGGCACAAACTTCAACCCCGGCCGCGCCTGCTTCCAATGCATCGGCCGCAACCGTCACAGCTGCCGACGTCCAGGCCCTAAGAGACGCATTGGCCGCGCAGCAGCAACAGATCGACCGGCTGATGCAACTTTTGCAGCAGCAGAACAATGCCGCTCAGGTGCAGCCCGTCTCGCAGCAGCAGCCAGCGGAGTTAAGAAATGCCGTTCTGGTTCAGCAGGAACCAGCCACCTCTGGGCTCAACCTGCAAGGCACGGAGGCAAAGACCACGAACCCGATGGAAAGTGACATTACCTCAATCCATTTCAGAGGAATCACGATTACGCCCAGTGGATTCGTCGCGGCTGAATTTGTGCGGCGGTCCAGAGCTTTGGGAGCGGATGTAACCACGCCCTTTAACTCGCTGACCATGCCGGGGGCCTCGCAAAGTTCGCTGTCGGAGTTCTTCGGCTCTGCGCGCCAGACCCGGCCTACGATTTACATTGACGGGCGCATGAAGAACGTCGAGTTCTCCAGCTATATATCGGGTGACTTCCTGTCCGCCGGCACAACCTCTACGGCCACCCAAACCAACAGCTATACGTTCCGCATCCGCCAGGCCTGGGGCCAAGCCAGATTTGACAACGGCTGGAGCATTCTCGGCGGGCAGATGTGGAGTCTGGTGACGGAAAACGTCGCCGGAATCGCCCCCAGCGACGATTTGGGAAAAGCGAACGATGCCCGGCCGAAGACGATCGACTCGGCGTACAACGTCGGGTTCACCTTTGCCCGCCAGTACGGCCTTCGTGTGGCTAAAGACTTCAACCACAAAGTCGCCTTCGCCGTGGCCATTGAAAATGGGCAGGGCACGCTTACCACCCATGGCAACACCGACAATTTTCTGCTGGGCTCGGCAGGCGACTCCAAAAGCTACAACAGCGCGGTCAGCGGCTGCACCATCAGTTCTTATACCCCGTCCGGCGCAAGCTCCCCCACCTTCTACACGACCTGCTCGCCGCTCGGAACTTATACCTACAACCCATCACCGGATCTCGTCGCCAAAGTAGCGTTCGATCCAGGCTTTGGGCACTACGAGATCTTCGGACTGTATGACCGCTTCCGCGACCGCGTCTTTCCGTGCGCCGATTTCACCATCGGCACGACCGGGACTTGTCCCAGCGGCACGGGCACCGGTCCCAACGCGTCGGGGGCCTATAACTCCTCGAAAAACGGCGGCGGTTTCGGAGCCAATGCCCGCTGGAATTTCTTCGACAAGCACGTAATGTTCGGATTGCACGGGTTTGGAGGTCAGGGTATAGGGCGTTACGGCGCGGGTGGACTCTCCGATATGGCAATTCATGCCAATGGAACTCCTGACCTGATCAAGAACTACCAGGGACTGGCCTCGCTCGAGTGGCATGGCAAGAAACTCGATGTCTATTTTTACACTGGCGCGGAACAGGACAGCCGAACCTATGATTACGACCTGAATACCTCGACATATGTAGGGTACGGCGCGCCCAAGTTCAACAATAGTGGATGCTACACCGAGACGCCTCCTTCCTTTGGCACGACTGCCGGATTCAATCCGGGCTCGCTCTCGAAATGTACCGCAGACACGCGGGCGCTCATCGAAGGCACGACCGGCTTCTGGTATCGCTTCTACAGCGGCCCTCGGGGCAAATTCCAGTTCGGCACGCAATATTCCTACGTGACTCGCCAGACCTGGTCGGGGACCGCGGGGACGGGAGTTTCAGGCTCGCCGGAAGGACTTGACGGAATGGTCTTCACCTCACTCCGCTACTACCTGCCGTAAGAAAAGTTGGTCCCGCATCGCGGTTTGGTGCGGGACCATGAGTTCAACAGATTCTTTTGATCTTCCGAGGGGTTTTCCTTCGGAAATGCCGCCGGCCGGGTTTTGGATACCTCTCCTTTCCGGGCCAGCGGCGGTATTTTCTTACATCTGAACCGAATCCCACTACGCACTAAACCCTTCTATTGTCATCTCCCAGCCAACTTCCCCGCAGCGTTCACACGAAATTCATCCGTTTGTAATGTTCCTTTAACAGTGGCGAGGGTAGAAGAAGATCATCAACACGAACAGTCTTGCTTCTTGCCGTTGATGCCAAGCCCTGCTCGGGCGTGGCGAAAACGGCCGGACAAACTGCAAAAGGAGAGGATGCAATTTCCATGAAAGCAATTAACAGTGTGTGTCTCTTTGTGGTCTTGACGCTGGCGGCGTTTACGGCCAGTACATGGGCCCAAACCAGTGCCCCGACGAAACCTAAAAAGACGAAGGCTGCCACCATCACCGCGGCAGATGTGCAAGCCCTGAAGGATGCAATCGCTTCGCAACAGGCGGCGATCGCGCAGCAGAACCAGCAGATTCAGGAACTGCGGGACGAACTGCACCGCAAGGATCAGTCGGTGCAGCAGGCCCAGAGCACTGCCGCCGATGCGGCGTCCAAGGCGGATGCCGCGCAGGCACAGGCGACCCAGCAGCAACAGGCGGTGGGCGAACTCAAGACCGATGTAGCCGACCTGAAAAACAACGTCACCAACACCGCGCTCAGCGTCCAGGAGACGCAGAAAAACATAACGGCCGCGGTGGAGAACCCCATGGCCATCCATTACAAAGGCATCAACATTACTCCGGGTGGCTTTCTCGCGGCAGAATTTGTGCGTCGCGACCGAGCCTTGGCGTCCGACATCAATACGCCATTCAACTCGCTTACGCTGCCGGGTGCCTCTCAGAGCAGCCTGTCAGAGTTCTTCGGTTCAGGCCGGCAGTCGAGAATCTCCATGCTGGCTGAAGGACAGTTGAAGAATGCCAAGCTTTCCGGATACTACGAAGCTGACTTTCTTTCGGCTGGCGTGACCTCAAACAACAATCAAAGCAATAGCTACACGATGCGCCAACGTCAGGCGTGGGGCCAGGTTGCTCTCGACAGCGGTTGGACAGTTACCGGAGGTCAGATGTGGAGCCTGGTCACCGAAACCAAGCATGGCACCGACAACCGCTCCGAAGCCCTACCCATGACCATCGACCCGAACTATACCTTGGGTTTCACATGGGCGCGGCAATACGGGATTCGCCTGTCTAAGAACTTCAACAACAAAGTGTGGGCTGCGATCTCGATGGAAAACTCTCAGGCTACGATCGCCCTGCACTCGAACGAATCCAATTTCCTGATCGGCTCGGCCGGATCAGGCGGCGGCCTCTACAACGGCGCGATCAGCGGTTGCACCGCCACGAATGTCACCAATCCCGTAACTGGTACGATCTCACTGTTAACCACCTGCACCCCGATTGCGCCCTATTCGTTCAATCCCTCTCCCGACATTATCGGGAAGCTGGTTTTCGAACCGGGCTTTGGACACTACGAAATTTTCGGACTCTATGACCGTTTCCGTGATCGGGTTTTCCCCTGCGGCGGCTTCCTGACGGGCGAAACTTGCGCCGCCACGGGCCTCGTAGTCACTTCGTTGACCCAGGGAGCGGGCGCCTTTAACGACTCCAAGAATGGAGGCGGTTTCGGCGTGAATGCTCGCTGGACTTTCGCCAAGCACCTCGACTTCGGGTTGCATGGCTTTGCCGGCAAGGGAGTCGGCCGTTACGCTGGTGGTGGACTACCCGATGCTTCCATTCGTGCCGACGGCTCTTTCAACCTCGTAAAGAACGCACAGGGTCTGGGCACGATCGAATGGCATGGGCCAAAGCTCGATCTTTACTTCAACGGCGGCGTGGAGTATGCAGGCCGCGCGTTTGATTACGACCCGAACCTCGCTGGGTATGTAGGCTACGGTTCTCCGTTCGCTAAGAACACCGGCTGCTATACGGAAACCGCTCCTCCGAACGACAACGGGTTTACACCCGGAAGCCTGGGCAGTTGCACGGGCGACACGCGGGCCTTGATCGAAGGCACCGCCGGCTTCTGGTACCGCTTCTACAGCGGTCCCAAAGGCAAATTGCAGTTCGGCACGCAGTACTCTTATGTGACACGCCAGACCTGGGGTGGAATTAATTTCTCGGGTGTTCCGGGATCACTATCTCCAGAAGGCGTAGATGGAATGGTCTTCACCTCATTCCGCTACTACCTGCCATAAATCTGGATGGTCCCGTGCCGTTCACGGCACGGGACCGCGACTGTATCGAAGTTTCACCTTCTGAATTTTCTGAGGGGCTTCCCTTCGGAAATGCCGCCGGTCCGGGTTTGGCCACTCTCCTTTTCCGGGCCGGTGGTTTAATCTAAATTTAGGCTTGACCGCAAGCCGAGTGAATCAATAGACTTGGTGTGCATTCTGTGGGTTGTTAAAGCTTAAATTCTATGAATTCCAGACGTGACTTCCTCTGGCAGTTATCGGGGGCTGCTCTGGTCGCGGGGACCGCACCCTCGCTTTTGACCTGGGGGCTTTCGCCCGGACAATCAGCGCAGGGACAATCGGTTGCGTTCCCGGGCGAAGAGGACATGATCCTTCGCTCCTACCGCTTTGTAGATCTCGAAACTCCGGTCGGGTTTTTCAACACCTGGCTCACGCCCGTTCCCCACTTTTTCGTGCGCAATCACATGCACGAACCCGTCGAACTCGAAGCCAGGAACTGGGGCCTGTCGATTGGTGGAGAAGTCGAAAAGCCGCAGACGCTGAACCTGGCTGAGCTTTCCCGGCTCGAAACCCACTCGGTGGTGAACACACTGGAGTGCGCCGGCAACGGCCGCAGACTGCAACGCCCGCAAGTACCCGGCATCCAGTGGGGCAAGGGCGCGGTGGGTACCGCCCGCTTTTCCGGCCCACGCCTGCGCGATGTGCTGCAGCGGGCTGGGGTGAAATCCACCGGCAAGCACGTCATGTTTCGCGGGCTCGACGAAGTTCCGGGCAAAGTGCCGCCCTTCATCCGCAGCATTCCGATCGAAAAGGCTTTGGACGCGGACACTCTGGTCGCCACTCACATGAATGGATCGCCGCTCACCAAGCATCACGGCTTTCCGGCGCGAGCGCTGGTTCCGGGCTGGATCGGCGCGGCCTCCTGCAAATGGCTCACGGAAATAAAAGTGCTCGAGACGGAATTTGCCGGCAATTTCATGAGCCCCGGATACCGCTTTCCGAACCAGCCGGTGAAACCCGGCGACGCAGTCAAGCCCGAGGATACGCATCCACTCACCGCGCTGAACGTGAAGTCCGTGATCGCGGGACCGACTGACGGCGCCACCGTGAAAGCCGGGAAAGTGGCCGTACACGGCGCGGCCTGGGCTGGGGAAGCCGACATCGCCAAAGTCGAGATCTCAACCGACGGCGGTGCTTCCTGGACTCCCGTCAAACTGAGCCGCGACCAGGCTCACTATGCTTGGCGGCTGTGGAGCTACGACTGGAAAGCCGCGCACAGCGGAGACTACACCATCCTGTCGCGCGCCACCGACACGCAAGGCCGCATCCAGCCACCCACTGCGATGTGGAATCCCAGCGGCTATCTCAACAACGCCATCGATCAGGTGAAGATTCATGTCTCTTAATCATGCGTTGCCGCAGAACGGTCCGGAGTGCCGACAAATGTCGGCGGACAAAAACTCGCAGCGAGGAACCATGGAGTGCAGAAACGCGGAGGGTGAAAGCGCGGAGCGCAGAAACGCCGAGCGCAGAAACGTGGGGCACAGAAACGCGGAGTGTAGAAACGTGGAAGAGCGGCGCTTCAGCGCCGCGTCGAGTCCCGCGGAAGATGTGGGCTTTAGCCCACGTGCCGCCTATTCATTTCGATCAAGATTCCCGGTGACAATCTTCGCTGGCGCCGTCTTGCTGATGTTCACCGTATCGCCGTCTGCATCGCACGCGCAGAAACCCGCCGGCGCCAGCGTCACCGCCGACCTCCCCGCGGGAACGATGCAGGCGAAGGCCACGACCGCATGCATGGAATGCCACGAGGCTCGAATCATTCTGCAGCAGCGCCTCAGCAAGGCTGCATGGACGAAAGAAGTGGACAAGATGACGAAGTGGGGCGCGGTGGTCGATCCCGCTGATCGCGACGCGCTCATCGATTATCTGAGCACGAACTTCAGCCCTGACAAGCCAGCTTACGAGCCGCAGCACACCTCGGGAGAAAAAAGCGGGAAACCATCGAAATAGTAGCTCTCGGAGAAAGAGCAACGCGCTGCCGACCCAGTATCCAAAGCCTTGCAAGATACTACGGCAGCGCTGCTTACTGAGCCCAAATACTTCGGAGAGTATAGAAAGGTGACTGCACTATTTCTAGTGCATTGTACGGTTCGGGCCCTCGACCTCAAGTTCCGCGTGAAACTTGAGGCGGGTCTCAGGATTTCTCTGTTTCCCCGGTGGCTTCTGTGGCTGAAGTTTTTTCCGGCCGCAACAAAGGAAACAGGATCACGTCGCGAATGGTATGGGAATCGGTCAGCAGCATGCACAACCGGTCGACACCCACGCCCACACCGCCGGCGGGAGGCATCCCATACGAAAGCGCGCGGATGTAGTCTTCATCCATCTGATGCGCCTCGTCGTCGCCGCGCTCGCGCTCCTTCAACTGCCCTTCAAAGCGCGCCCGCTGGTCTTCCGGATCGTTCAGTTCGCTGAAGCCGTTGGAAATTTCCATCTGTCCCGCATAGATCTCGAAGCGCTCCGTCCAGTCCGGCTCATCCGGTTTTTGCTTCGAGAGCGGCGACACTGCGGTAGGGAACTCGTAGATGATCGTCGGCTGCGTCAGGTGCTCCTCGGCGACGGCCTCAAATAAGGCCGCAATTGTTTTCCCCAGCGGTTCTTTGGGATCGTACGCCATGTGCGCGTGCGACTGGTTGAAGCGGTCCACGAGTTTCTTGACGCCGTCATGCGAACTGAAGTCGCTCATCTCAGGCTTGGCACCCGCTGCGTCCGGCCAATAATGAAGAATGGCCTCGCGCATGGTCATGCGCTTCCAGTTTGCCCAGTCGATCTCCTGCTCGCCCCACTTCGACTTCGTCCCTCCGGTTACGTCTTTCGCGGCCTGCGTGATCAACTCCTGCGTGAGATCCATGATGCCCTGGTAGTCGGTGTAGGCCTGGTAGGCCTCGAGCATCGTGAACTCAGGGTTCCAGCGCCAGCCCAACCCCTCGTTGCGGAAGTTGCGGTTAATTTCGTAGACGCGATCGAGTCCGCCCACCACCAACCGCTTCAAATAAAGTTCGGGCGCGATGCGCAGGTATAAATCCATGTCGAGCGTGTTGTGGTGAGTCACAAACGGCCGCGCCACCGCTCCACCGGCAATGGGTTGCATCATCGGAGTCTCGACTTCGATGAAGCCATGCACTTCCATGGTCCGCCGCAGCGATTGCACCAGCTTGCTGCGCTTCAGAAAAACTTCGCGCACTTCCGGATTCACGATGAGATCGACATAGCGTTGCCGGTAACGCAGTTCGACGTCGGTAAGTTCGTTCCATTTTCGAGAGCCGCCAGGATCAGAAGCATCGGCTTCGATGGCCTTGCCGAGAGGAAGCGGCAGCAGGTCCTTGCTGAGGAACGTAATCTCTTCCACGTGTACGGTCAGTTCGCCGGTGCGGGTGCGAAACAAGTAGCCGCTCACGCCGATGTGATCGCCGAGATCGAGCAGTTTGTATAGCTCGAAACCCTGGTCGCCGACCGCGTCTTTCTTCACGTAAATCTGCAGCCGTTTTCCGTCTTGCTGCAGATGGGAAAACCCGGCCTTGCCCATCAACCGGATTGCCATGATTCGTCCGGCCACGCGCACATTGACCCGCGGATTTTCCAGTTGCTCGGCGGTCTTGTCGGAATACTCTGCGAGAATCTGCGGAATGTTGTGAGTCAACTCAAACCTGCTGCGATAGGCAATCTGGCCGAGGGCCTCGATCTGTTTCAACTTCTGGCGCCGCAGTTCGTAAACATTTTCGTCGAATGCCAAGGAAAATCCTCTAACAGGGAATTGCGCCTTGCGGCGCGGATGACGATGAAATGCGATTATAAACAACCTCACTTCAGACTTGTGTGTATCTTGGTACCGTGTTACATTGGTACGCATGATTGACGAACAGAAACTGCTGGTGGAACGAGTGCAAACCGGCGTGCGCATGGAAAAGCGCCTGCTCAAAGTGCTCAAGGCCTTCGCCGAATATCACGACATGACCCTCGGCGATCTGCTGGAGGGCATTGTGCTTCATGCCTTCGACGGCAAGACGCCCTTCAGTCCGGCATCGCTCGAACGGATTCAGGATCTGAAGAAGTTCTACGATTTCGATCTCGATTCCAGCGCCAGCCACCGCCTGAAGGAAATCAAGGCACGGCCCGGACGCAAGCGAACGGCAGACAAATAAGGAAGCTCCACTTTATGGCCCGACAATTGACCACCAACACCGCCCTCACGAGACTCCAGTGGACACTGGGAGTTGTGATTTTGATCGAGGCAATTTTGTTCATAATGCCGAGCGCCCGGCACGACTTTGCCCAAACCCACATGCCCGATGTGGTGCGCCAGTTCCTGGGATGGGGCGAGATCATCGGCGCAGTCCTCCTATTGATTCCAAGAACCGCCGCTCGCGGTGGCTGGCTGCTGGTTTGTGTGTTTGTGTTGGCGATCGCCATCCACTTGCTGCACGGAATATTCAACGTGGGGAACCTCGTGATCTACACCGCCGTGGCGTGGACGGTCGCAGCTGGGAAAGCCGGCCTCCGGCCCACCGGATAAACAGCATGGCTCCATTCAAAGCTCTGCTGGTTGAAGGCACGTCGGGCGCCGGGAAATCCACGCTCATCGATGCGCTTATTCGCCGTCACGTCGGAACGTCGAAGCCACGAAAGATCCGCAGTCTGATTCATCTGGCGCAATCGCATACTTACGGCCCGCTGGCGGTGCCGGAGGACCACGGCACGCTCACGGTCGATGAAAATGCGCGCCACGAAGACCGCATTGTGAGCCTCATCGAATGGTTGCAAGCGGGCGTGCAGGGACACTCACGCCCGTGGTGCTTTGTGTTGATCGACACGCTTCATCTGACGCACTGCGTGCGGCCGGGCGTGGTGAAGTGGCCGGATGTCGCGCCATTCGACGGGCGCCTCGCCGCTGTCGGCTGCAAGCTGGTTTTCCTGGAAGCGTCGCCTTCCGCGCTCTGGGAGTGGGGAATCAAACCGCGCACGAACGAGCAGTTCATGCAGTACGCGAAGAAATTTGGGCGAACCCCCGAGGCGATCCACGAATACTTCGTTCGGGAGCAGGAGACTCTGGCCACGTTGTTTGCGCAATCGGCCATGCCGAAGATTCGACTGCAGAGCGACGGAGCGTTCGAAGAAACAGTGAATGCGGCCTATCAATTCTGGACTGAGGATTGAAGGTACGCCTCCGCGCTGTCTGATTCCCGCGAATTTAAATGGAGACACGCTTATGAGCCACACCAACGCAATGCACACATCGAATGCCGCTGCCGCGGCGAGCGTCACTTCGGAGCAGGGAACTGCGCAGCAAGTGAACTGTACCGGCAGTTTCGACCTGCCTTGTCGCGCCGACCATGCATTTCCGCTTTTCAGTCCCGAAGGGGAAAGGCACTGGGTGAAGGGCTGGGATCCGCGACCGGTATTCCCGGAGACGATTGTATTCGGCCGCGACACCGTCTTCACGGAAGCGCACAGCGGCGAAGAAGCCATTTGGACCATCGTCAACGTCGATTGGCAGACGCACCGGGCGGAATATGTCCGGTTCGCGCCCGCTTCCCATACGGCGCGCATCCTCGTAAAGATCGATTCTGTGGCAGAGCAGAGCCACGTTGCCGTCACATACACCATCACCGCATTCGGCGAGAACGCCAGCACTTTACTGGAGTCTTTTTCCGAAAGCGCCCACGCCGCGAGGATGAAAGACTGGCAGCATCAGATCGCAGCGTACCTTGAGAAACGCTAGCGCGAGCGAGTTGGGGGTGCAGTTTGGAAAAAGATTCGTAAGGGCATCGCTTCAGCGATGCCGTCAGAGACGACGACTCTGAACGGCTTTAGCCGCTTGGGCCTGCCCGGCACGGCACAGCGGCTAAAGCCTGCGCACTCGCCTCCTCTTTGTGGCATGCCTGAAGGCATGCCCTGATACGAGTCTCGCATCACATTGCGACGCTAGCGGCGAGCGATCCCTTCTTGAACTCGTCTGCCATCGGCGTTAAGATTGGTTGCCCGGTTGGTTCGCGGATCGGGCAAGACGCGCAAGGCACACTATGCCGCAAAATTACGTTCCCATTTTTCTCTTTGTCGGAGTGGTCGCAATTTTTCTGCCGCTCACGCTGATGTTGGCCAAGCTCGTCCGTCCCAGCAATCCCAATAAGGTTAAATTGATGCCGTACGAGTGCGGCATCGATCCCATTGACGACGCCCGCGGCCGCTACACCGTCCGCTATTACATTGTCGCAATCCTGTTCGTGGTCTTCGATGTGGAGACGATTTTCTTATTTCCCTGGGCGGTCAAGTTCAAAGCTCTTGGGCTCTTCGGTTTTGTGGAGATTCTGATCTTCCTCGTAATCCTCATCGCGGGTTACGTTTGGGTATGGAAAAAAGGCGCGCTGGAGTGGGTTTAGATCATGGATGTCACACCCGGCGTTCCGGTCGACTCATCGCCTTCTGAAACCTTCACCGCCAGCCGCTGGACGCAGGGCAATTTTCTGTTTCCCACCAGGCTCATTGTGAGCCCACAGCGCGTCATCCGGGTCAAGGGTCGTTTCTTCGGCAGCAATGAAGAGAGCATCGCGGTATCGAAAGTTGCGTCGGTGCACATTTCGACCGGCGTGCTCTGGTCCGAGATTCGCATTGAATCGACCGGCGGAACCGATCCCATCACCAGCTACGGCCACCGCAAAGCCGACGCGCAACGCATTCGCGACTTGATCGAGGGCTATCAGGCGCAAGCCCGCGTGTAGAACGCAATCGCTACGGTACAGAGGATCGTGCAAAACTCACTTTTCTTCGCCGGGTTCGTTGACACTCTACTCTCAAGCTGATAAAAATTAACGTTCTCTTCTTCGTCTTCATATACGTAGGTCTGTGCTGTTCGCATTTATGCCGGACGATACCAAATCGCCCTCTTCACCGCCGCCGGAAGGTCAGCCGAAGCCGGTGGCGGATCAACCCGCTGTTCCCGGCGGCGTGAAAGCTACTCCCTCCGGATCGGTTCAAGGCGACGTCAAGACTCCCGCGGAAAAGCCAGCTGCGCCTCCGGCAGCGCCCGCGCCTCCGAAGCCCGCAGCCGCGGCGCCTGCAACGCCACCCGCAGCCAAGCCGGCTGCTCCGGCAAAAGCGCCTGTGCCCACGCCGACCCCTTGGGATTCCCCCATGGTCGCGAAGTTCAAGAGCGCCTATGGCTCCGGCATCGAGCCGCTGACCTATGTCGGGCAGAACTACATGATCGTGGATCGCTCTTTGATCCCGGAAATTCTTCAGGTGCTCCGCAACGAAGAGCAGTTCGATTACTGCGTCGACATGACCGCAGCGCACTACCCGCAGCGCGAGAAGCAATTCGACGTGGTCTGGGTGTTGTATTCGTTCCCGCGCAACGAGCGCATCCGCGTGACCACGAGAATCATAGACGGCGCCACCCTGCCGAGTTCCGTACCCATTTGGCCGACTGCCAACTGGCTGGAGCGCGAAATCTTCGACATGTTTGGCATCAAGTTTGACGGGCATCCTGACCTGAAACGCATTCTGCTGCCCGACGGTTGGAAGGGATATCCGCTGCGCAAAGATTACGGCATCCTCCAGCAGGACAACGAGTGGGTGCAGATCAACCTGGGGATTGAAAGCGGCCAATAGAACCAAATGGACGAACCACACAATACGCTTTCGCATCTCGAGATGGAAGCTCCCGAGAAGCCGTTTCTGGATGCGAATGAGCTGGTCATCAATATGGGCCCGCAGCATCCTGCCACCCACGGCGTGCTGCGCGTGATTCTGCGCCTGGACGGCGAAAAAGTTCTCGGCTTGGAATGCGTGATCGGCTACCTGCACCGCGGAGTCGAAAAGATCGGCGAGAACCGCACCTATGCGATGTTCAATCCCTACGTAGATCGCATGGATTACGTCGCTGCGGTCTCGAACGGTCTCGGCTATTGCGAGACGGTAGAGAAACTACTCAACGTGGAAGCGCCTCCGCGGGCGCAGTACATCCGCGTGATTCTCACGGAACTCAACCGGATCGCCAGCCACCAGCTCTGGCTGGGTACGCACGCGCTCGATATCGGCGCGATCACACCGCTGTTTTACACGTTCCGCGACCGGGAAGAAATTCTCAAGATCTACGAAAAATATTGCGGCGCGCGGCTTACGACCCACGCCTTCCGCATCGGCGGCCTGCAATATGAAACCTACACTGGCTTCGAAAAGGAAGTAAAAAACTTCCTCGATTTCTTCCGCCCCAAGATCGACGAGTACGAAGAGTTGCTCACCACCAACCGAATCTGGGTGGAGCGCACCAAGAATGTCGGAACGATCTCGGCGGAAGATTGCATCGCCTTGGGCGTGACCGGGCCGGTCCTCCGCGCCAGCGGCGTGAAGTGGGACATCCGCAAAGCGCTGCCCTACGCCAATTATAAGAATTTCGATTTCGAAATCCCCATCGGCGAAAACGGCGACACCTACGATCGGTACCTGGTGCGCATGGCCGAGATGCGGCAATCGGTGCGCATCATCGAGCAGGCGATCGGCGCGATTCCCGAAGGACCGATCATGGCGAAGGTGCCCAAGGTGATCAAACCGGCGGCGGGCGAGGTTTATCACTCCATCGAAGCGCCCAAAGGCGAACTGGGATACTTCATTGTCAGCGATGGTTCCACGCAGCCCTATCGCCTGCGCGTGCGCCCGCCATCGTTCGTGAATCTGCAAGCACTTGACTTGATGTGCCGCGACCAGTTGGTGGCGGATGTGATCGCCGTAATCGGCACACTCGACATCGTTCTCGGTGAGGTGGACCGCTGATGCACGAGTTCATCGAATACGTCGAGTCTTACCTCACCAGCAACCTGACTCCCGGCTCCGCGGGAAACATGCTCTGGGCGCTGATCTACATCCTGCTGGTATTCGCCGGCCTCTCGGTCGCTGTCATCTGCATGAACTGGCTGGAGCGCAAAATCCTCGCCCACATGCAAGTTCGTCTGGGCCCGATGCGGGTCGGCCCTCACGGCCTGATGCAACCCTTTGCCGATGCCCTCAAGCTGTTGCTCAAAGAAGACATCATGCCGGCCGAGGCCGACGCCGTTATTTTCTGGATTGCGCCTTTCATGGTGGTGCTGGCCGCGTTCACGGTTTTTGTCGTGGTCCCATTCGGCGCTACGCATGCCATCACCGACATGAATATCGGAATCCTCTTCATGCTCGGGGTCTCGTCGCTCAGCGTGCTGGGCATCGTGATGGCGGGCTGGGCCTCGAACTCGCACTATCCGCTGATCGGCGCGCTGCGCTCTAGCGCGCAAATGGTTTCCTACGAAATCGCGATGGGGCTGGCGGTGGTGTCGGTAGTTCTGATGACCAGCCTGAACGCTACCGGAACCGGAACCCTCAGCATGATCGGCATTGTGCAGGCGCAGCAGGCGCAGGGGGAGTGGTTCATTTTCAAGTTCTTCCCGCTGGGACTGATTGCATTCGTCATCTTTGCCATCGCCATGGTAGCTGAGACCAATCGCGCGCCGTTCGATTTGGCCGAGGCTGAATCCGAGTTGACTGCGGGTTTCCATACCGAATACAGCGGCTTCCGCTGGTCATTATTTTTTCTGGCGGAATATTCCGCCATGATCGCGGTTTCGTCCATCGCGGTGACGTTGTGGCTCGGCGGATGGTTGCGGCCGTTTCCCAATTGGCTGAGCGGCGAGAGGTGGGATCAGATTTTCGCATTCTTCCCCGGCCTCACGTTCCTGTTGTTTGCGGCGATCTGTTTCTTCAACACCGTGCGGATGCCGAAGCACCCGCTGTTCCGGATTCAAACCATCGGGCTCGCCGTTTTCGGCGTCGTTCTGGGGATGGTCGGCCTGGTGCTGTTCATTCCGCAAGTAAGCTCGCGCGTTCAGGACATTTTCTGGTTCGCGGCGAAGGTCGCTGGATTCATGTACCTCTATATCTGGTATCGTGGCACGTTCCCGCGATATCGCTTTGACCAGCTCATGCAGATAGGATGGAAAGTCCTGCTGCCGGTGGGCTTGGGAACGCTAATGCTGACGGCTGGCACCGCATTAGCGTTGCCGTGGATACAACATTTATGGCACCAGTAGCCACACCATTTTTCTTTTACCTGCTCTCCGGGATCATGCTGATCGGCGGCATCCTGGTGATCACGCGCAAAAACGCGGTGCATTCTGCACTGGCGCTGATTACCGTCCTGCTGGCGCAGGCGGCGATTTATCTGATGCTTTATGCGCCGTTCGTCGCTGGCGTGCAAATCATTCTTTACGCTGGCGGCATCATGGTGTTGTTCCTATTCGTCATCATGCTGGTGAACATCGACCGCTCCATGCGGGAGCGGCAATTCAACAGCCAGTGGGTCGTAGGATTGGTTGCGGCGACCGCGTTGGGCGGATTATTCATCGCCGTGTTTACGAAAGGGAAGGACATTTTCCCCGAGCACGTCTTCGCGATGGCCGAAGGCGACAACACGCAAAAAGTCGCGACCTTGCTGTACGGGCAATACATGTTCGCCTTCGAGATCGCCTCGCTCCTGCTGCTGGTGGCGATCATCGGCGCGGTGGTGATGGCAAAGAAGAGGATTTGAAAAAACAGCTACTAGCTGCTAGCTCCTAGCCTTTCGCTAGCAGCTAGCAGCTAGCAGCTAGAAGCTGACCATGGAATCAATGCTCCACATCACGACGTTGCATTACCTGGTGCTCGGCGCGGCTTTGTTCCTGCTGGGCGTGATCGGCGTGCTTACACGCCGCAACGTGGTCATCGTCCTGATGTCGATTGAGCTGATTCTGAACGCCGTGAATCTGAACCTGGTCGCATTTTCGCATTACTGGCAAGGCATGTCCGTCAGAGTAGGCGGCGGCCCGATGGCATTGCACGGGCAGATTTTTTCCATTTTTGTAATCACCGACGCCGCCGCCGAAGCTGCGGTCGGCCTCGGAATTCTGATCGCCTTCTTCCGCAATAAAGAGACGGTCAACCTGGACGAAGTGAACTTGCTGAAGTGGTAGAAGGGCAGCTTCTAGCTGCCAGCTCCTAGCTTCTAGCTAGGCCCACCGAGGGCCAAGCAGAATCGGGAGAGCTAGAAGCTAGAAGCTAGAAGCTGAATTTATGTTCTTTCTTTCTCACATCTGGCTGATCCCGCTGTTCCCCGCCTTCGGCGCGGCCTTCATGTTTTTCTTTGGGCGCAAGGTGCAGAAGGCCACGGTCAGCGCCGTTTGCGTCGGGACGATCGTTCTCGCCTTCGCGATGGCGTGTGGCGCGGTCATGCAGTATTCGGCCTGGTCTTCGACTCCAGAGAACTACCACAAGCCCTATCAGACCATCCTCTATACGTGGCTCGGCAGCGATACCGGGCAAATGAATTACACCACCCACGACGGCACTCCGGCCTCATTCCAGGCCGATGCCGGGTTCCTGCTCGATCCCCTGAACAGCATCTGGCTGCTATTCGTGACCGGGGTCGGCATGCTGATTCACATTTATTCGACCGGATACATGGCGCATGAAGGCGGTTATTACCGTTTCTTCGGATATCTGAACCTCTTCATGTTCTCCATGCTCACGTTAATTCTGGCCAATAATTATGTGCTCATGTTCGTTGGCTGGGAGGGCGTGGGCCTCTGTTCGTATCTGCTGATTGGTTTCTATTTCCACCGCAAGTCAGCCAGTGACGCGGCGGCCAAGGCGTTCATCGTCAACCGCATCGGCGACGCCGGCTTTATCCTGGGGATGTTTTTTATCGCCTGGTACTTCGGCTCTCTCCGGTTCACCGAAGTCACTCACCTGGCGCGTAGCGGAGGCTTCGCCATCGGCGACCCCATCATTACGGCGGCCACGCTATTGCTTTTCGTGGGTGCATGCGGCAAATCGGCCCAGCTTCCACTGTACGTCTGGCTGCCCGACGCGATGGAAGGCCCAACGCCAGTCTCTGCTCTCATCCACGCCGCAACCATGGTTACGGCGGGCGTCTACATGGTCGCTCGCTCGAATGCGCTGTTTGTACTTGCGCCCATGTCGATGAAGACGGTCGCTGTGATCGGCGCGCTCACTGCGATATTCGCCGCGTCCATCGGACTGGTGCAGAACGACATTAAGCGTGTGCTCGCCTATTCCACCGTTTCGCAACTGGGCTACATGTTCCTCGCGCTCGGCGTTGGAGCCTTCTCCGCCGGCGTTTTCCACGTCTTCACGCACGCGTTCTTCAAGGCGCTGCTGTTCCTCGGCGCCGGCTCGGTGATCCATGCGATGAGCGGGGAGCAGGACATGCGTAACATGGGCGATCTCGGCCATCGCATTCCTACGACCTATCGCACCATGTTGATCGCCACGCTGGCCATTGCAGGGATCCCTCCGTTCGCCGGATTTTTCTCGAAGGACGAAATCCTCTGGCAAGCCTGGACCTCGGAGTCCGTTGCCTACCACCTGCTCTGGGTGATCGGCTATGTCACCGCGTTGATGACGGCGTTCTACATGTTCCGCCTCATCTATCTGACTTTCTTCGGCAAGCCGCGGATGAGCCACGATGTCGAACACCACGTTCATGAATCTCCCGCGTCGATGACGATCCCGCTGGTGGTTCTGGCGGTGATGTCATTGTTCGCCGGATTCCTCGGATTTCCGCAGAGCCTGGCTCGACTGGTCGGTATTCACGGACAAACCAATCGCTTCGAGGCTTTTCTGGAGCCCGTCTTCTCCAAAGAAGAACCTGTATTCAAGGCGGAAGAGCCCCGCCAATTAGCCGCTGGCACTAAGGAAGAGGAAAAAACCAGCGGGACCGAATACCTGCTGATGCTGCTTTCCGTGGGCGCCGCTGGTCTCGGATACGTCATGGCCGGGCGCTCCTACAAGAACGCAGATAAGGGTTACACCGAGCCCATTGCCGCAGCGTCTCCTGCGGTATACGACCTGCTGATGAACAAGTATTACGTAGACGAAGGCTACGACTATGTCTTCACCGGCCGCCGCAAACTGGGCGACGTTCGCCTCGGTGTGCTCGGGCTCGGCGAAGCGTCCGCATGGTTCGATACAAACGTTGTCGATGGCGCAGTCAATGCTGCCGGCTGGATTACGCGTCTCACGGCAACAATTTCGAGTTGGTGGGACAAGTGGATCATCGACGGAATCGGCGTCAACGGCCCCGCGATTCTGGCGCGCATGCTGTCTTATCCCACGCGCTTGCTGGAGTGGGGCTTGGTCCAGTGGTATGCGCTGGTCATGACCGCAGGTTTGGTAGGGTTTGTGTTCTATTACGTGTACCACTAGTTTCGTAGCGCCGCCGTCCCGGCGGCTGTCGTGGCGGCGTCTCGCCGCCACCTGCGAAGGCGAGACGCCTTCGCGACAGCCAGCGGGACGCTGGCGCTACAACTGAGAATTTCATGCAAAATCACATACTGTCGATCATTCTCTTCACGCCGCTGGTGGGCGCGCTTATTCTCCTGTTTGTTCCCAAGGAGAATAAGAACGCGATCCGCTGGATGGCAAACTTCTTCGCGCTCGGCGGCTTCCTGATCTCGCTGCCGCTGGTGCCGATGTTCTGGGCGCAGCGTTTCGACGCTACCCAGCACTTCAAGTTCATCGAGGGCGTGCCCAATAACTGGATCCCCTCCATCGGCGCCGGCTACGTGATTGGCATCGACGGCATTTCGTTCCTGCTCATCATGCTCACCACGCTGCTGGGCTGGATCTCGATCCTCTCGTCCTGGACCGCCATCGAGAACAGGGTCAAAGAATATTACGTTTGGTTTCTGCTTCTGCAGACCGGCATGCTCGGCGTCTTCATGGCGCTTGATTTCTTCCTGTTCTTCGTTTTCTGGGAAGCCATGCTCGTCCCGATGTACCTGCTGATCGGCATCTGGGGCGGCCCGCGCAAACTTTACGCCGCCATCAAGTTCTTTCTCTACACGCTGGCCGGCTCGGTGTTGATGCTGCTCGGTATCCTGTTCCTCTATTTCCATCATCACAGCCTCACTCAGGTCTACACGTTCAGCCTGACGGCACTCTACGAGACCGCGCCGAAGATTTATTCCGATCCAGCCTACGGTCCGACGATCGCAACGCTTTTGTTCTTCGCCTTCTTCTTTGCCTTTGCCATCAAGGTTCCGATGTTCCCCTTCCACACCTGGCTGCCTGACGCTCACGTGGAAGCGCCGACGGCCGGCTCGGTGATTCTGGCCGGCGTTCTGCTGAAGATGGGGACCTACGGCTTCATCCGCTTCTCGCTGCCCTTCTTTCCCGACGTGCTCACGCACGGTAAAGTCCGCGGGTGGATGATTGCGCTTTCCATCATCAGCATCCTTTACGGCGCCCTGGTGTCGCTGATGCAAAAGGACATGAAGAAGCTGGTGGCCTACTCGTCGGTGAGCCATCTGGGCTTCTGCACGCTGGGCATCTTCGCCCTTACGCCGCTGGGCTTGAGTGGATCGGTGCTGCAACAGATCAATCACGGCATCTCCACCGGCGCGTTGTTCTTGATCGTGGGCATTCTTTACGAGCGCCGCCACACGCGCGAGATCTCGGAGTACGGTGGCATCTCGAATGTGATGCCGGTCTATGCCACCATCACGATGATCATGTTCCTGTCGTCGATGGGACTGCCGCTGCTCAACGGTTTCATCGGCGAGTACTACATCATGCTCGGCACTTTCATGGTGAGTTGGAGATGGGCTGCCTGGGCCGTGCCCGGCGTAGTTCTGGCCGCGGCTTATCTGCTCTGGCTTTACCAGCGCGTCTTCTTTGGGACGGTCACCAATCCCAAGAATGAAAAGCTGCACGACCTTACGCCGCGCGAAGTGCTGACGTTCGTGCCGCTGCTCATCATGGCCTTCTGGATCGGGCTGTATCCCAAGCCGTTTTTCCAGATTCTTGAGCAGCCAGTGAATCAGATCGTGCAGGACATCCATAGCCCGCGGGGCGGCGCTGTAAATGCCACGTTCCAGCCAGCGGCGCAGCCGACGGCTCAAACCGAAGTGGCGGCCGCGGCTCAGCCAGCCAAGGGGAAGAACTAGTGGGCGCGCTTCCATATTCGTGGAACGATTACGTGCTGGCGCTGCCCGTCACGCTGCTCGCTCTGTTTGCGATCGGCATCCTGCTCATCGACCTGATGGTTCCCGCCGAGGAGAAGTGGGTCAACGCGGTCACGGCCTTCGTCGGCGTGCTTTTCTCCGCCAAAGCCGTGTACAACATCCAGTCCAGCATGGATGGCAACCCGATGAACGCCATCCGTTCGATGGGCATGATGCACACCTTCCTGGTGGACCGCTTCGCGATCTATTTCTTCTATTTGTTCCTCGCCGGCGCAGCCATCTCCATTCTCATGTCGGTGCGCTACATGAAGATCGAGCGCGAGAACCATGGGGAATACTATGCGCTAATGTTGCTTTCGGTCGCGGGCATGATGTGCATGGCGGCCGGTGTTAACATCGTGCTGATCTTCATCGGACTGGAGTTGATGGCGATCTCCACTTACGTTCTGGTGGGCTTTCTGCGCCGGGACCGCCGCTCCAACGAGGCGGCCTTAAAGTATTTGCTGCTGGGCGCTTTTTCGTCGGGCATTTTTGCCTATGGCCTGTCGCTGCTCTACGGCCTCACCGGCCACACCAACCTCATTGAGATCAGCGGACGCCTGGGGACCATTCTTAAAGAAGACCCGCATAATCCGGTGGCCATTGTCGCCTTGCTGACCACGATGACGGGCTTGTTGTTTAAGATTGCCGCGGTCCCGTTCCACCAGTGGGCGCCCGACGCCTATGAGGGCGCACCTACCTGCATCACCGGATTCATGTCCGTTGCCGTCAAGGCCGCGGGATGGGCCATGCTGTTGCGCATCCTGCTCTTCGGACTTTTCCCCATGCGTTCGATATGGGTGCCGGTGCTGGTATTTGTTTCCATCGCAACCATGACGGGTGCGAACTTCGCCGCCCTGACGCAAACCAACACCAAGCGACTGCTGGCCTACTCTTCCATCGCGCACGTGGGCTATATGCTGCTTGGCCTGATCGCCGGGACTGCCGTGGAACTCAACCTCGATGGGTTGAAAGGCATCCTCATCTATCTGCTCGTGTACACGTTCATGAACCTGGGCGCTTTTGGCGTGATCACCTCTCTGCGTCATCGCAAGGTGATCGGCGACGACCTCGACGATCTTAACGGCCTCTACTCGCGCGCCCCGGTGGAAGCCGTGCTCATGCTGATCTTCCTGCTCTCGCTGGCCGGAATCCCGCCGCTGGCTGGCTTCTTTGGCAAATATTTCATCTTCCTGAGCCTGATCGAGACCGGCCACTACGCGCTGGCCTCGCTGGGAGTTCTCTATTCCGTATTCGGTGCATATTACTACCTGAAGATGGCCAATGCCATGTTCATGGGCCAATCCGAAGAGAAAGAGCGGTTGCCCGTGAGTTGGACCATGCGCGTCGCGCTGGCCGTTACGGCATTCGCCACCGTGTTTATCGGAATCCTTCCCGACCGCTTTATCAATATGGTGAACTGGTCGCTCGGGATCGCGCAGAATCCCTCAATCGCGAAACTGATGCACTAACAGACTGCGGAAACACTCCGGTTCGAGGCGGGTTCGGGGAGGGCAAAAGTTCCACTTTTGAGCCTGCCCTGAGCGCAGCCGAAGGGTGCTGCTAAGCCACTGAAATGGATCCGCGCTTCAGCGCCAGAGGTCAGATGTTCGCTTCCACGATCGTCAACAGATTGGCGTAGAATCCTGCTTTGCCGTTCCCAAGCGCGATGACAAGAGATTCAGATCCCAAGGGCCGAGATTCCGACCAGAAAGAAAATTTCTGGGTGCAGGCCGCGCGCTATAGTCAATTGGCGTTCGTCCTGCCCACCGCCCTTGTCGTGGGATGGCTGGTGGGCGCGGGGCTTGACCGCTGGCTGCATACGACATGGCTCTATCTGGCCGGGATTCTGCTGGGGATTGCTGCCGGTTTCATCGAACTGATCCGCACCGTGATGCGCGACACGAAATAGAGCCCGATGTCTCAACCCCCACAGGCCGAACTCAATCCTGCACAGGCCGCGGCCGCCGAACATTTTTACTCCGGCGCTCTCTCGCGCATCCGCTTATTCATGGCCGGGCTTGCGCCCGTGCTGGTGGCGGTCGCCTGGTGGAGGTTTGGCCTGCGTCCCGCGCTCGGCTTGGTTTGCGGTTGTGCTATCGCCTACCTCAACTTCCACTGGCTGAAGCGCGTGATCGCGGGCTTCGCCGACCGGGCCACCGGCACGGCCACATCGGAAACGGGGCAGGCCATCGTATTCCGTTTCCTGCTGCGTTATGTTTTGATGGCGCTAGGAGCCTATGTTATATTGACTGTTTCACCCGCGAGCCTGAATGGGCTTCTTGCGGGCTTATTTTTGCCCGTGGTGGCCATCGTATGCGAAGCCGTTTACGAAGTGTATGCGGCGTTGTCTCGCGGAATTTAAAGGGAATTCATAGATTGCAATCCTAGGAGCTAGCAGCTAGAAGCTGTCTTCATGCCTGAACAACTTTGGTTCACCGCCATCTTGAACCGTCTGTTTGCGAGCCCGGTTGCGGCTCTGCTGAATCTATTGCACATCCAGGCGAAGCATCCAGAAGCTCCCATTCCCAATTCGTTGGCGATGGAGATCCTGGTTTTCGGATTCCTGATCATCTTGTTTCTTCTGGTTCGTTCGCGCCTTTCGGTGGACAGTCCGGGCGCGTTGCAGCACGCCTTTGAAGGTGTCGAGGGATTCGTGCAGGGCCAGAGCAACGAGATCATCGGACATCACAGCGAAGGTTACACGCCGTTTCTGGCGACGCTTTGCTTCTTCATTTTGTTCTGCAACCTGATTGGCGTGATTCCCGGCTTCGAGTCGCCCACCGCCGTGCCCATCGTCCCGTTGGGCTGCGCGCTGTGCGCCTTCTTTTATTACCAGGCCCAGGGATTCAAGCACGCCGGGGTCGCCTATCTGAAACACTTTGCCGGACCCATGCCGGCCTTGGCGCCGTTGATGATTCCCATCGAAATCATCAGCCATTTGGCGCGTGTGCTTTCGCTCACCATCCGTCTGTTCGCCAACATGTTTGCCGGCGATATGGTGACATTGGTTTTCTTTTCACTCGTTCCGATCGGCGTTCCCATCGTGTTCCTGGGATTGCACATCGGCGTGTCGTTGTTGCAGACGTACATTTTTGTCCTGCTGACCACCGTCTATCTGCAAGGCGCGGTGTCGGAGGAGCACTAGAAGGCAGTTCTCAGCTCTCAGAGGAAGCCTTCGATTGATCGGGAACTCAGAACGAGCATCAGCGATTTAGATTTGGTCTGGTTTTTTGCAGTATTCAGTTGTCCGCTCCTTTTCTTTGTCCGCACTCGTCCTTGACTGAGAATTGGGAACTGAGAACTGAGAACTGACCGCAAGCGTGAGGGCGTCTGCAAGGTATGGCGTCAACCACCCACTGGCGGTATTTCATACGAGGAGAAACACAATGGGTAAGTTAAGCAAGTTGTTCATGGTACTTTCCGTACTTTCGTTCGCTGTCCCTGTGTTCGCGCAGGGCGAAGCTGCGGGCGGAACCAACTGGGTCGCGATTGCCGCTGGATTTTCCATGGCCTTCGCTTCCGGCATCTGCGCCCTGGCACAGGGCAAAGCGACGGCCGCGGCCGCCGAGAGTCTCGCGCGCAACCCCGCAGCCCGTCCCGGCATTCAGTTGGCTCTGATTCTGGGTCTGGCCCTGATCGAGTCCCTCGCGCTCTATACCCTGGTCATCATCTTCGCCAAGGTGAAGTAAGGGCAAAGTTTCAAGGTTTCGCGTTTCAAGGTTTCAAAGCTCAACACAACAAAAGCCTCCACGTTTGTGGAGGCTTTTGTTTTAGGCTTTGAAACCTTGAAACCTTGAAACTCTGAAACGTGGTTACAATCTGCGGTCCCCACTCCACTGCTGTTCCTTATTCTGAGCAGCATGATTCATCGCGTCGACCAGCAGGCGGCGCAGCCGGTAACGGCTTTCCAGATCGGTGTTCACGATCTCGAAGCCGACTTCATTCACTCGCGCCCGCCGCAACAGGACATGCGCGCGAACCTTCGACCTAAGCCCCAAGGAAATTTCCAGATCAGCTTCGCTGCCGATGCGGAGGTTGTCTTCCTTCGTGCCCATGCCGCCGCCCAGACTCAATTCGCGGATGAGAATCTTCGATTTTCCCCAAGAACTTCCAATGGTTGCGCTGAGAGTGCGTGCCAGCACCATGCGTTCGTAGCGACGTTGCCGCACCCAGGGACAGGCTGGCGCGGTATCGAGAGGCGCGATGGCCAGTTCCGCGGGTTCGATGCCGCTCTCCGAAAGAATCTGGGCGCTGTAGCGCGGGTCAGTCTTCGATAGTGATTGTGCCGCTGCGATTCGCAGCTCGCGGTGATAAACGAAGCCAAACGTCTTCTTGGTCTCGATAATCTCGCGCAGCAGCGAGAGCGCGTCGGGATCCCGCAGGCGGCCTAGGGATTCAATCGCCTTCAACTGCATGAACGGCGACCGCGAAGTGGCTTCTCCCGGACGCGCCATGGCCACCAACGGTGGTGCCGCGCTAAGATCTCCGCTCATTCCGATTTCGTCGATGGCTCCCGGCAGCACCACGGCGTCCAGCACCTCGGCCAGTTCCAGCAGAGTTCTGCCGCGATCGGGCGCCGCGCCGTAGGCGATCTGGCGAACCACGATATCGTGATAAAAACGGTTCCACTCCGGCAACCGCGTCGGCAGCAATTCCAAAAGCGTTCCCACATCCAGTCGGCTTAACAGCCCGACCACACCCGACGCCTGCCGAGGCTGTCCGGTGCGCAGAATCTCGCGTACCTGAGCCAGAGCCGGACTGCCCATTTCTTTGACCAGTTCGACCATGCGATCGCACTCGTCCCGCCGCATGCAGCGGAAGAAACGGTCCGCCAGATGTTCCGCGCCCGCCTGACTCGTCCGCCGCAAGACCACCAGCAGGTCTGCCGGCGCCGCGTCCAAGTGCAATGCCTCTTCGATAAATTCTGGAATTCGGTTCTCCACGCCCACCCGCGGGCGCAGATCGTTCACCAGCACCGGGCGCTGCTGCAGCAGCAGGTCGAGCCCGCTGCACACTTCATTGACCGCCTGGTAATTTTTGGCCTCGCTGGCTTCCTGGCTCAGGCGCACAAAAGCCGCGCTCATCATACTTTGCAGCTCAGGATCTTTTTCCCCGCAAAGTTGCTCGCTGACCCGGCGAATGGCGGTACCCATTGCTTCGCCGCCCAGCCGCGCGTACAGATCCGCCAGTTGGTTCAATCCCACTGCGGTCTTGCGGCGGGGTTCCTGCTCTTTGTTCGCGAGGCAGGAAGAGTAATTATTGAGAATCTCCGCTGAGGTTTGCGTGTCATCGCGATCGAGCAGCAATTCGACAAACTGGCGCAGGTTCCGCGGCGGTACGCACGGCGCTTCGTGCGAAAGCAGAACTGTCTTTTTCCCCGACTCCGGCACTTCCGCCCAGAACATTCTGTCGAGGATGTCGGCGTGCGACTCCACCAGAATGCCGGCTTTGTTCATCTTGTCTTCTTGCAGTTTCAGAATCTGGCGCAACGAGTCCATCTGCCGGCTCATGTGCTCCATCATCTGATGCACGGCATTCACTTTGACATCGCCCTTCTGGTAGCGCTCCAGGGCGAAGCGGATGGCCATATGTTCGGCAGCTTTCATCAGCAGCGGCGTGTCTTCCTGCTGAGTCGTCG
Source organism: uncultured Acidobacteriaceae bacterium (assembly GCA_963715875.1). Taxonomy (GTDB): domain Bacteria; phylum Acidobacteriota; class Terriglobia; order Terriglobales; family Acidobacteriaceae; genus Sulfotelmatobacter. The sequence continues at coordinate 2,487,715 of OY970281.1, forward strand.
CTTTTGCCGCAAGGCTGCCCAGCAATTGCTGCAGATTCAGCCGGGTGTTGGGATCGGTTTCGCTTACTTCTTTCTGCAGATCTTCCGGACGAATCGTCGGATCGCCCTGCACCTGTCCGAAGCGAGTCAGCAACCGGATCGCCTGAATCACTTCGGCTTCCTGCAGTGGCACCACTCCGCCTTCCCACGCTGGAGCGGTTGCGGCGCCAGTGCCAGTGCCGGTCCCGGTATCGCTTCCAGGTCCCGCAACCCAATGGCCGGGCCCATTCGGAACGCTCCCAAAGGGAACTGCCGTGCCAGCAGTCGTGGCTTGGCCGCGGCCGGCATTGGCTCCTTCGGCTGCCGCGATCAACTGCAGCAACTTCTGGGGATCGTTGAGCCACTGCCTGAATTCCGGCCCCAGAGTTTGCGCCGCGATTTGCGCCGCCACGCTAATGTCGCCAGTCAGCGGATCGGCTGCCACAAATTTCACTTCATTGATCTTGATCGTGCTTTCTTTGCTCGTGTTGGCCAGTGCTTCTTTGATTTGCTTGGCCACATCCTGAGCCTTGGAACCCGCCGCGGTGAAGGCACGCACCAGTTGGGCGAAATCTTCTTCGGTAACATCTTTGGAAAAGTGCAGGCTGGCCAGTCCGGCGGTGCTCAGAAGTTGTCCGAAGCTCCGTTCGGTTTGTCCGGCTTCCAGCGGAACGCCATCCAGCAGCAGCTTATTGTCAGAAACTCCTAGCAGGAAGCCGCCGTCGCCGGCTGTCGGCAAGCCCTGCTGCAGTTCGTTCCAGGCAGTCTCAAACTGTGCTTCCGTGCGCTTGTGCTCAGGACCGTACATGCGCGCGTACTTGATCAGAATATTCAGACTGTGAACAAAAGCGCGCGCTGAGGCCGCCCGGTTTGCATGGAATGTGGCCGCGTTGTCGATATGGCACCCCTAAACCGCAATTCTTGTTAGGTATAGAGAGGTTAAATGCAATCGGTAAGGTACTGCACATTACGGAGGTAACGGCAAATTTGTGCCGTGAACACGGTGCATCCTGTACTGCCGTTCATGCGGCATGGATTATTTCTGTGGATTTCGCAGCCGCGCATCCGCCCACTGGCATTTGCGGCCATCTCCGGCGAGAATAGGGAGTCGCAATCGTTGCCGCCTCTCGGAAAGCCATTGCCCGTAATTGCTCACAAGCCGCCTGCCAGAAAAAAGTCTTCCCGAACAACGCCCGCCTTGAAAACCACCGGGCTGCGCTACTGGATGCTGCGCGTGCTGGAAGAATGCGAGCGGGTTTCCACCGATTTCAGCGCCGACCCGGTTCATGATCTGCGCGTATCCTTGCGCCGCTGCCGCTCCCTAGCCGATGGAATGAGAGCGCTCGACCCCGATCCCAGCTGGAAGGCCATGAGAAAGGCCGGCAAGCGCCTGTTTCAACGATTAGGGGACCTGCGCGACATCCAGATAATGATGGAATGGATTGAAAAGCTGGATGCGAGCGTGGAAAAAGCGAGTGGCGCACCTGCGCGTGTGGCGCGGGCACTCTTGCCCGCGCAGCCTGGGCTGCCGCAGAATCCTGAGCCGCCTCGATACCCTGCGGGCGATCCCACAGCACAAGCCCTGCTCAAGATTCTGACCGCACGCGAGCGCGAGCAAAAGACCGAAGCCCGCGCCGCCCTCGAGGAATTTGACCGCAAGCAATGGCGCCAGTGGAGCCGCTCGCTTCCCGCGCGCGCCGCCCATGTTCGGCTGGGCAGCGCGCTTTTCAAGCATCTCGCGCTCGAGCGTTGGACGGAAGCTCGCGAACTCCACGCAATCGCTCTGCGCAACCGATCGCAGACCGCTTTTCACAGCCTTCGCATCGGCATCAAGCGCTTCCGCTACACCGTCGAGAATTTCCTTCCCGCAGAACACAGGGCATGGAGTAACGATCTTAAAGCCATGCAGGATTTGCTCGGCGAAGTGCATGATCTCGACGTGCTCTGGGCGACTGCGGTGTCGTGCCATGTTTTTCCGGACGCCGATTCGCGCAACCGCTGGCACAAATGGATCCTCGCGGAGCGCAGCAAGCGCATTGATGGCTACCGAGCCAGAATGATTGGTCCGGATTCTCTCTGGCAAGTCTGGCGCGCTGCTCTGCCGCAGGGCCCGCAGATTCAGGCCCTCGCCACGCGCCGCATGAAGCTCTGGGCCAATGGCCTCGACCCTGACTTCCCGCATTCCGAGCGCGTCGCCAGCCTTGCCCTGCAGCTTTACGACGGCCTTCTCGCTGGCGGATGGCAGCCTGCTGTTGACGGCATTTCGGCCCGGTCCAGCCTGCTCGCCGCCGCGCTTCTGCATGACGTGGGTAAGTCCAACGGCAGCAAGGGACATCACAAAACTTCCTTCGACTTGATTCGCGCCCACGGAAATCCTCTCGGCTGGAAAGCCGCAGATATGCAGTGCGCCGCTATCGTCGCCCGCTTTCACCGCGGAGCCCTGCCCACACGGAAGCACAAATCCCTGCGCGATCTGCTGCCGGACGAGCAGAAAGCGGTGATCCAACTCGCCGCGATTCTGCGACTCGCCAATGCTCTCGACGCCAGCCATGACGGCCACATCCGCCGAGTTCAAGTCGAGAGTATTCAGGTCGGCGGGAAGGAGAATGAAGCATTGACGATCGGCGCCGAAGGCTATTCGCCCATGTCGGCATCGGCCCAAACCATCGCCGCGGAACGGCATCTGCTCGAAACGGTCTTGCGCCGCCCGGTACTCATAAAGTCGATGGTGAGCCATGCCCCCCGTTCAAAGCGCGCACGAGCGTGACATGCACGAGTCAATCCGCTCTAGCAGTCCGCGATTCGACTAAATGCTCTTCCCGTCAAACCCGGTGAGCGTGGCTGCCTGGCGTAGTTTCTGATCAGCGGTCAGAAAAATCCTATCCTGAGGGAGGTTTTCGCACCATTCCAGCGCGGCAGCCAACTGCATTGCATCTGCCGCCTTCAAATCGTAACGGTCGACGAGTTGCGCCGCATTGTTGCGCAACACGTTCGATGGCTGGACAATCTGCCAAGCCTCAGCCAGGTCGAGGGCCAATCGCCGGGACGTGACCCACTCGTCAGGAGTGAGTTGCTTCATGCGCACCAAACGCCTCAGCACGCTCGCAATCTCGACCGGCGTCGCCCACCACACCACCATGCCGAAGGTGCGGTAGAGCTCTACTACCCGGGGCGTGATCCCTTGATGAGCGCAAAGAGGGACGAGAGCGCTCGTATCCCAGAAGGCCACGGGCCGCGCTAACGGCCTTCCCGCTCTTCCTGCCATATCTGTTCCATCACCTCATCGGAGACGTTGCCCGGCGGGTCCGGCCATGAAATGGGCGACCGCAGCTTCTTCTTCGGCGGCACGAGAACGCCGCGCGCGATCAGTCGCCGTTCCCGCTCAGACTCGTCGACTGTGGAGCAGGGAATAATCCGCGCCACCGGCTTGTTCCGGTCGCATACCAACAACTCCTCCCCGTCCTTCACATGCTGGATGTGCGCGCTGAGCCGGGCTTTCAGATCGCTGATGTTGACGGTACGCATAAATCGATGATAGCAGACATGACTATAATAGTCATGTCTGATTCTGTCCCCAGTGCGCCCGCGGAACACAAGCCTCCAGCCAGTAACTTTGCAGCCACTTCCGCGCACCCCTTTCTCCGGATACAAATATTCTGGCTGCACGAACCCTATGACCCACGCCCAACTGGTTGAAAAAGCCGTGCACTGGCTGCGCTGCTACCGCTGCGGAGTCGTGCTTTCCGAACAAGCCTGCGTCAGCGGGGAGATGCCCGATGCCATCGGCTGGAAGCGCGCCTGCCACTCCGTTCTGGTCGAGTGCAAGGTGACGCGCTCTGATTTTCTGGCGGATCGCGCCAAGCCCTTTCGCCTCAAACCGGAGAAGGGCGTCGGTTGCGAGCGTTTTTACCTGGTTCCCGCCGGACTGGTGCGGCGCGAAGAACTGCCGCAGGGCTGGGGACTGCTCGAACTCCGTCGCGGCAAAATTGAAACTACGCATCCGTCTGGCAAGAACCTGCGCAGTGCCCACGGCTTCCGCTATGAAATGAATCTGCTGCTGGCCAGCCTGCGCCGCGTCGAAGTCCGCGTGGAACCGCAGAGCATTACCGACTTTCTCAAATGGAAAAATCGCATGGCGGAATACAACCGCGGCACACTCCCTGAAGGCCTGCTGACGACCGAAGAAGAACTCAATGTTTTCCTCGATCAGCCGGAAGCGGAGCCGGTGACGTAGGCTCGAGGAAAAGAATATTTCTTGGTTGTAAATTCTTGCGCGGTTTTCTTGACTCGCCTCCTTCTCCGTACTATATTTGCGCTCTCCCCTGCCTCGCCGTAGCGCGGCGTCTGTTGTGGCTAGCGCCTGAGGCGCGACCGAAGCTTCCTGCGTTGTCCCGAGGATTCCATGAGAAACCTGAACCTATCCATTGGATTGACGTTGCTGAGCATAACCGCGATTGCGCTGATCGTGTCTGGCCCAGCCTTCGCGCAAACAGAAACGGTGTTGTACAACTTTTCTCCCAATACGGGGGGAAGTGGTCCGGCGAGCGGTCTGATCTTCGACTCCGCCGGCAATCTCTACGGTACGACCCTGGGCCCATTTGCCGGACAAGGCGTAGCGTTCCAACTCAAGCCGAAGACTGGCGGTACATGGAGCCAAACCGTCATGCACACATTCGGTGGCACTGGCGATGGAGCTTCCCCCAGTGGCCCGCTGGTCGCCGATTCGGCGGGCAATTTCTACGGCACAACGTCCGCAGGCGGAATTTACGGCTTCGGCACAGTCTTCGAAATCAAGCCCGCGAAGACGGGATATGTCGAATTCGTCCTGCACAATTTTGGCAGCGGCAACGATGGCGCCACTCCCTACGGGGGCGTGATCCTGGATTCTGCAGGGAATCTTTACGGCACCACGCTGGCCGGAGGATCCAACTTCTGCGCCTATTCCCAGACGAACTGCGGCACGGTTTTCGAGTTGGTGCGCAACGTCAAGGGCGGATACACCACCGAGAAGATTCTGCACAATTTCGCTGAAGTCGGCGACACCGATGGTTACGAGCCCTACGGCACTCTAGCCTTCGACCGCGCCGGACACCTTTATGGCACCACCCTGTTTGGCGGCTCCGGGTTTCAGGGAACCGTGTTCGAGCTGATCAAGACTGCGAGCGGGAAGTGGACAGAAAAAATTGTGCACAACTTCGCTGCCGACGGTATCGACGGCGAAAGGCCGTACAGTGGCGTCACGCTCGATGCTGCGGGCAATCTCTACGGCACCACTTACTACGGCGGCGTTGCGTCCGGGCTTGGTAGTGTGTATGAGTTGTCGCCGGGCGCAGGCGGTACCTGGACCGAAACCATGATCCACGCATTCGCGGAAGATAATGTGGACGGGATATTGCCGCAAGGCGGCGTGATTGTCGATTCTGCCGGCAATGTCTACGGCACCACGGTGAACGGAGGTACCGCTAATGAAGGAGTTGTATTCGAGCTTTCGCCCAATGGCGGAGTCTGGACCGAGTCCCTGCTGTTCACTTTCATCGTAGTGCCTCCAGGTAATGTGGTCGGCGCCAACCCTGAATCCAGCCTCATTTTCAATGGCGCCGGGAACCTCTATGGGACTACCTATGCCGGCGGCGAGTCTGACGGCGGAATCGCATTCGAGATAACGCCTTAACTCGGGGCAGAGATTCCAATCGCGGGCAAGAAAAAACCGGGCTGGTTGGCCCGGTTTCTTTATAGCGACTTAGGCTGAGGCGACCATCTGGTTAGGTTAGGACCAGTCCGGTTGCCCGGCTCCGTGCCCCCTCAACCTAGTCTACAAATCGCGAATCGCTGCGCATCATGAAGCATGATTCGCCAAGTCGACGATTCGTAAATCGAAGGATCCGAAAGCGAGGAAACAACAGGCTGGTAATTGCAAACCACGTGCCAGGGAATGATTTCAAGTTAAACAGTTAAAACAACACGCAAGTCTATGATTGCAAGATGGTTGATTGCGGCGGCCGTGGATCTCGCGTTCATCTTTGCGGGGACGGGCAAGTGCCCGAGAGAAAAAGCTTTGCACAATTACAGACTACTGGTTGCGGACGTGAGTGCTTCGAAGGTTGGAAAGCGACGGATTCCGATGCATGAGCATCCGTGGCGAAGAAATCGATAGCTGCTTTGACAGAATCCTTGAACCTAGTTGTTTAGCGGACCTGCCCGATGCGGCGGTTACCGCTGTTTCAGGAATTTCGAGCGCGGGAGCTATATTTACAGCTCTCGCCGTCCTTCCATAGCCTTCAACATAGTGATCTCGTCGGTATATTCGATGTCGCTGCCGACTGGGATGCCCATGGCGATGCGCGTCACCTTCACGCCCGCGCGCTTCAGTTGTCCGGAAAGATAGGTGGCTGTAGCCTCGCCTTCGACCGTGGGATTGGTGGCGACGATCACTTCCTCGACATTACCGGCATCCACTCGGCTGATGAGATTGCCAATCCGCAACTGTTCCGGACCGACTCCGTGCAGGGGGGAAATCGACCCGTGCAGCACGTGGTAGACGCCGTTGAAGTGTTTGGTCTTCTCGATGGCGGCGATGTTCGTGGGCTCTTCGACCACGCAAACCAGGCGCTGGTTGCGGGTTGCGCTGGTGCAGTAGACGCAGGGATCGACGTCGGTGATGTTGTTGCAGACCGAACACAGCCGCAAGCTGGCCTTGACGTCGCGCACCGCGGCCGCCAGGGCCTCGGCGTCTTCATCGCTGGCGCGCAAGATGTAGAAAGCCAGCCGCTGCGCGCTCTTCGAGCCCACGCCCGGCAGCTTTTTCAACTCATCAATCAGCCGCGACATCGGCTCGGCAAATTTGGACATAGGAAGAATTTAGAGACTGTGCGATTGGGTGATCGGGCGATTTGAAAACCAACTTTAGGATTTAATGCGCGATCAGGGAACGGATCAATCGCCCAATGACCCGATCACTCAATTGCGCAATCCCCTACATTCCCAGCCCACCCAACATGCCGCCAACTGTTGACTGCATCGCTCCATCGATCTTTCTCGCGGCTTCATTTACGGCGGCCAGTACCATATCCTGCAGCATTTCCACGTCGCCCGATTTCACTGCTTCCGGATCGATGCGCAGGCTGAGGAGTTGCTTGCGGCCATCCATCTTCACCGTGACCGTGCCTCCGCCAGATGTAGCCTCAACCACGGTCTCCTGCATTTTTTTCTGCAGCGTTTCGTACTGCGCCTTGGCCTTCGACATCAGTTCTTGCAGGTTAAATCCGCCCATAGAACCAAACCTCAGATGCTAAAGTTTCAGGGTTTCAAAGTTTCAAGGGCCATCAATCACTTTTCAAACTTGGAGGCTTGAAAACCTTGAAACATTGAAACCTCGAAACGTTGAAACCTTGAACTTATCTCTTCTCCTTGTAATCGATCACGGTGCGAATCTCTGCGCCAAATTTATCCTGCAGTCGCCGGACTACCGCATCCTGCTCAGCCCGGCTTCGGCCGGTTGTTCCGGAACTTGTTTTGCCAGATCCGCTTCCGCCATTACTCTTTCCTTCCGTTTTCGCGACAGCCGCACCGGGAATAATTTTCAGCTTAACCGCCCGACCCAGCACGCCGCTGGCGGAAGCGATTGCCAGCCGCCTGCCGTCATTGCCCAATGACATGTCGACCACGGTTTGTGATTCCGAAACCCTGATGACTACTTCATTTCCTTCAACCGACCATTCTCCCGCTTCGAGCATTGACGCCAGAATTCGCTGATTGCCGTCGAAGAGCGCCTGCAGAACAGCCCCGCGCAGTCTCTCCATGGGCGCGGCTGGCCCTGAGACAACAGTTGGAGGCTGCAGAGAGGGCGTCGGCGTCGGAGTCTGCGCCTGAGCATGAGGTTGCGCAACAATCTCTGCCTCGCGCCGTGGTTCGGACCCGAGGCCGATTTGCGCTTCGGGCGCACTGTCAATGACGTTGTCGGGCGCTGCTGCACCCATGATCACGCGCGCGGCCGGGCTTCCGGCTGCTCCAACGACGGCGCGCGGCCCCGTGCCTGCGGCGGGTTCCGAGCTAAATTCCTGCCGCGGACCGCCCTTGCGCGCGCTATCGGCGGCAAAGGGTGAAACCTGATTCGAACGGGCCGATGCCAAACCCGAAGCCGGCGCTGCGGGAACAATCGCAGGCCGCCCCGGAGTTCTCGGCGCGTTTGTGCCCGATACCGACGACGCAGCTACATCGCTAAGCAATTGCTCGATGGGCAGCAAGCGCTGCGCGTGCGCCATCTTGAGCAATCCCAGCTCAAGATGGAATCGCTGTTCCTGCTTGTATCCCAGTTCGCCGTGGGTGCGCAGCATGATCTGCAAATGGCGCGTCAGATCTTCTTCGCCAAACAACGCAGCAACCCGTTCCACTCGCTCGCGTTCTTCGTTCGAGATCTGCAACAGGGAAGAGTCCTTGCCCGCAATTTTGGCGACGGTGGCGTTGCGCAAAAAGCGCACCATTTGCCGCGCGAAGTGCGTCGGGCTGTGGCCTTCGCCGATGAGATGGTCGACCTGGCCCAGCACTTCCTCGCTGGCCCCGCGGGCGACCGCTTGCATCACATTTTCCAAAACGTGCGCCGGAGCCGCGCCCACCAGGTTGCGGACAGAATCAGCGGTAAGCCTTCCGCCCAATGCAGCCGAAGCTATAGCCTGATCGAGAATCGAAAGCGCATCGCGCATCGAGCCGTCGCCGGCTTCGGCCAACAGGGCGAGGGCATCATCGTCGGCTTCGATCTTTTCGCGGCCGACCAGATCGCGCAACTGCCCGACGATGTCGTCGAACTTCACGGCGCGGAAACTGAAATGCTGGCAGCGCGAGCGGATCGTCTGCGGAATGTCCTCGGGTTGCGTGGTCGCCAGCATGAAAACAATGTGGTCGGGCGGCTCTTCCAGCGTCTTCAGAAGGGCATTGAAGGCTGCGTCGGTGATCTGGTGAGCTTCGTCGAGGATGTAAATCTTGAAACGGTCGCGGGCGGGCTTGTAGCGGGCCGCTTCGCGCAGTTCGCGGATCTCGTCGATGCCGCGATTGGTGGCGGCATCGATCTCGATCACATCCACGGCGTTGCCAGCGCGAATCTCAGTGCAGGATTCACAAACGCCGCAGGGCTCGGCAACTGGTTTATCGGAAGACCGGCAATTCAGCGCCGCGGCCAGAATCCGCGCCACCGTGGTCTTTCCGATGCCGCGATGCCCGCTGAAAATGTAGCCGTGAGCCGTGCGCCCCTGTTCGAGAGCATTCTGCAGGGTGCGGGTAACGTGCTCCTGTCCAATGACGTCGGAGAATTTCTGCGGCCGGTATTTGCGCGCCAGGACGGTGTAGCTCATGGGCAGGAAGAGAAGATTATACGTGATTGAGCGGGGATTGACTGCACCCGCCTGCCAGCCTAAGATTGCGTTTCATATTTGCGAAGGCGAGTCGCGATAGCGCAATTAGCGGAATATGATCGGCCAGACCATTTCGCATTACAAGATCACGGCCATGCTGGGTGGCGGCGGCATGGGAGTGGTCTACAAGGCCGAAGACACGGAACTGGGCCGCTTCGTCGCCCTGAAGTTTCTGCCCGACGACGTTGCCGAGGATGCGCAGGCGCTCGATCGTTTTCGCCGCGAAGCGCGTGCTGCCTCCGCCCTGAATCACCCCAATATTTGTACGATCTACGAAATCTCCCAGCACGAGGGGCGGCTGTTCATCGCAATGGAGTATCTCGAGGGCAGCACCCTCAAGCACGCTATCGCGGGCCGTCCTATGAGCTTCGAGCAAATACTCGAACTCGGCATCGAGGTCGCCGACGCCCTCGATGCGGCGCATAGCAAGAACATCGTCCACCGCGACATCAAGCCCGCCAATATCTTTGTCACGGAACGCGGTCACGCCAAGGTTCTGGATATTGGCCTGGCAAAGGTAACTCACGATGCCCCACCGCGAGCGACACAAGCCACGATACCTCGGCCCACGCCGAACACCTGACCCGCCGGGTTCGGCGGTGGGCACGGTCGCCTCAGTCCCAGGAGCAGATTCGCGGCAAGGAGGTTGACGCTCGCAGCGATCTGTTTTCTTTCGGCGTCGTGCTCTACGAAATGGCCACGGGAAGCATGCCCTTTCGCGGCGATACTTCGGGAACCGTCTTCGATGCGATCCTAAACCGTCCGCCAACTTCGGCAGTCCGGCTGAACCCCGACGTTTCTGAAGGGCTGGAACGAATCATCGACAAGGCGCTCGAGAAAGACCGCGGCATCCGCTACCAGCATGCTTCGGAGTTGCGCGCCGACCTGAAGAGGTTGAGGCGGGATAGCGAGTCCGGGAGCAAAGCGGCCATCGTGGTTGAGACGCGCCCGCAAAAAGGCAAGTCGCCGCTTCTGTGGGGTGCGCTGGCCGTAATCGTGGCCGCGCTTGCAGTTGGAGGTGCCTTGCGGCTGCGGCGACCAAGCGTGCCCGCGGTCGCGGATTCCTCTCACTGGGTGCAACTGACGAATCTCACTGACTCGACTTATCATCCGGCCCTGTCGCCGGACGGCCGCATGGTGGCGTTCCTCCACGGGTCAGAGTTCCTTGGCAGTGGGCAGCTCTTCGTCAAGATGCTTCCCGATGGCGATCCGGTACAACTCACCCACGATGAAACCACCAAGTGGAACACTGCGTTTTCGCCCGATGGTTCACGCATTGCTTATGGCACAGCCGGCAACGATTGGCAGACGTGGGTCGTGCCGGTCCTCGGCGGGCAGCCCCAGCTTCTGCTCTCCAACTCCAGCGGCCTGGATTGGATTGATCCGCATCACATAATGTTCAGCGAGATCAAGAGTGGCTGGCACTTCGCCGTGGCCACGTCCACCGAGAGCCGAACGGAAGAACGGGACGTCTACGTCCCCCGCGCGAAACCGGCATGGCGCACTATTCCCATCTCTCCCCCGACCGCAAGGAGGTCTTGGTTGTCGAGATGGATCGGTGACCACTGGTTGCCCTGCCGCCTGGTGCCCTTTGCCGGGGGCGCCGCGAAATCGGTTGTCCGCAAAACGGCGGGTGCACCTCAGCCGCATGGTCGCCGGATGGTAAGTGGATGTACTTTGTGTCCGAAGCCGGAAGTCAAGGGTCGCACATCTGGCGGCAGGCCTTCCCTGACGGAGAGCCTCAACAGTTTACGACCGGGCCCACGGAACAACAGGACATCGCCATGACCCCCGATGGCCGCTCATTCGTCGCGTCAGTTGGCAACGATGAGCGAACGGTGTGGTTCACGATCCCCAGGGGGACCGGCAAATATCCTCTCAGGGCTATGCATTTGGCCCTCAGTTGTCGCCGGACGGCAGCAGCCTGTTTTACCTGGTAACAGAGAGCGGTGCCGGTACCGACCGCGGCGGTGAGCTCTGGGCTTCCGATCTCCGTTCAGGACAGGCGTCGAAGGTCCTGCCGGGAATTGTGATTGCCGATTTCAGTGTGTCGCCCGATGGCAAGCGGGTAGCCTATGATTCCCGCGACGAAAACGGGAAGCACCGAATCTGGCTGGCTTCGCTTGACCATCGTTTCAGTCCCCGCCAAATAAGTTCCGGGCCGGGGGAGAAATGGCCTACTACCGGACTTCTGGAAAGATTTACTTTCAGGTGGTGGACGGCGATGTCGATTATCTCTATCGTATGAACAAGACGGCACGAGCGGGAGAAGCTTCTGCCGGATCCCATCATTGATCTCATGAACCTATCTCCCGACGAGCGTTTCGTGGCGGTCCGGCGCGCCACAAAAGGCGAAGACGACCCAACTGCGATCGAGATCGTCCCGCTCGGCGGTGGGCCCGCCATTCGTGTCTGCGCCAACTGGTGCAGGGTTCGCTGGGCGAGGGAAGGAAAGAACGTCTGACTTTTACCGGCCATCCATGAAGGGTGGTGGCGATGGCGCACCTACATCAGTCCCTTGCCCCATGGCCTGGGGTCCCGAATTTCCGTCCAAATTGAGTGCAATCCGACAAAGATTTACCCAACCTTGCTGCGCTTCCATTCGTGGAGCAGGATATCTATCCAGGCCCCGACTCATCCCTGTATTGCTTTAGCAAGATCAACTCTCATTGGAACCTTTACCGTATTCCGACCCCTTGAAGCGCAGTAGAAAACGCTTCAGGCTTGCTAAATCAGCGTGCAAGCGATAGGCTGGTGCATCCATGGGAGTGCGGAGCGGCGTGGTTTGCGGGATAACGTACCGGCCGCAAAGGAGCGTTTCTGATGCAACTGAAGCTGCAGATGAATACCAAAGATGGGATTCTGGTCGTCGATTGCATCGGACGAATTGTGTTTGGCGACGAATCTTCGCTGCTGCGGGAGACAGTCAAGGCGGGCATCTCGGGGAACAACCGGGTGGTGCTCAATCTTGCTGAAGTGAACTACATCGACTCCGGTGGACTCGGCACGCTAGTGGCGCTGCGTACTACCGCGATCAACGCTGGCGGAACGATCAAGCTCACCAATCTCACCAAACGCGTTGGCGACCTGATGCAAATCACGAAATTGCTCACGGTTTTTGATGTATATAATTCGGAAGCGGAAGCCATCGAATCGTTCCGCAAGGCGGCTTAATTCCCACCCGCGTCGAAACCTACGAACCAACGCCGGACTATTTTTCATGGTCCGTGGTGATTGAGTTTCGTTCGCGCCGGACTTTTCTCGAATGATCCCTCGCATCGTTTTTATTCTGTGCCTGCTGGTAAGCGCCAGCGGCTTCGTGTCTCCGCCAGTCGCACTCGCGATGGGGCTGGTGTTTGGCCTTACCCTTCCTCATCCCTACGGCCGCGAGGCGAAGAAATTTTCCAAGTTCCTGCTGCAGGCCTCGGTAGTGGGTCTGGGCTTCGGGATGAACCTGCACCAGGTGATTCAGGCGGGTCGCAGCGGCTTCGTTTACACCATGCTGGGCATCAGTTTCGCCTTGATCGTCGGTATGGGTCTTGGCGCGCTGCTGGGCGTGCAGCGCGTGCCGGCATTTCTGATCTCCACCGGTACCGCGATTTGTGGCGGCAGCGCCATCGCCGCCGTCGGCCCCATCACGCAGGCCAGCGACGAAGAAATGGCAGTGGCGCTGGGAACCGTCTTCGTGCTGAACTCCGTTGCGCTGCTGATTTTCCCCGCGATCGGTACGGCGCTGAAACTGACCCAGTCGCAGTTTGGGCTGTGGGCGGCCCTCGCCATTCATGACACCAGTTCGGTGGTCGGTGCGGCGGCAAAATACGGCACCGTCGCGCTGGGGGTTGCGACCACGGTAAAGCTGGCGCGTGCGTTGTGGATCGTTCCAGTCTCGCTTGGAACCGCCCTGGTTCGTGGCGCCAAGGCAAAGATTCAATGGCCCTGGTTCATCGGATTCTTTTGCCTGGCCGCGGTTTGCAATACTTACTTGCCGGCAGGCGCGCCCGCCTACGCGATGGCGGTGAAGGTCGCGAAGGTCGGGCTGACCGCGACCTTGTTTCTGATCGGCAGCGGCATCTCCGTGGCGACCATCAAGCGTGTGGGCCATCAACCGCTGCTGCAGGGAATTATTCTCTGGCTGATGGTCCTGCTGGGATCGCTTTGGCTGATTCGCATCGGATGGATCGCGCTGTGAAGAAGAAGAGAAGTTCTCCGGATCAATCGTCAAAGATCCGGATGCGCATCGAGGCGGCGATTCGTCGTATTCCTAAAGGGAAGGTTTCTACCTACGGCGCGATCGCGCGAGCGGCAGGAATTCCACGAGGGGCGCGGCAAGTGGCGCAGGCTTTGCATCGTGGCTTCGATCTGCCGTGGCAGCGGGTGCTCGGAGCCGGCGGAGAAATCAAGCTGCGCGGCGATTCGGCCATGGAACAACGCTTCCGGCTGGAGGCTGAGGGCGTGCGCTTCCGCAGCCGCAAGGTGGATATGAAGCAGTGCGAGTACAAGTTTGGACCTGCAGGAAAAAGTGCAGGGAAAAAGCGCTCCGTCAAAAAACTGATCCAACGACAAGACAGCCGAGGGCGGCGGTCCTCACATGGTTCATGCTAACGGCCAACGACTAATGGCCAACTGCTAACTGCTAGCGGCCGCTCTTGAACTGCTCGTCGATCTCCACCTGATATCCCGTGACGATCTTGTTGGTCTCGTTGGCCATCCCAACGACCGCAATCAGTTCCTCGAACATGGCATCGGTCATGCCCTTCTTTTGCGCCGAGACGGTGTGCGAGGCGATGCAGTAGCCACACTGGTTGGTCACGCTGACGGCAACATAGATCATCTCTTTGGTCAGCGGATCGAGCGCTCCTGGGCTCATGATCTGCTTGATGTCTTCCCAAGTGCGCTTCAAGGTCGCGGGATCGTGCGCGATCGCCTTCCAGAAATTATTGATCCAGTCGGTCTTGCGTGTCGCCATGATGTCGTCATAAACGGCGCGCACTTCCGGGCTGGCATCGTTGTATTCGATGAGGCCGAGTGTTGCCATGAGAGTCTCCTGAGGTTAGCGAGCGCTTAGCAGTTGGCAATTAGCAATTAAGCAGGTAGCAATTGGCTCGATCATCGTAGAGATCGCCGGACTAATTGCTAACTGCCAATTGCCAATTGCTACTTTGGCAGTTCTCCGCTGAGCAGTTTACCGAGCTCGGCGGCGGGACAGCGCACGCCGACAAAGAACTGTCCGAACAGCGCATACACAGCGCTGACGTGATCGAAACGCATCTCGTAGATGAGCTTCTTGAAAACGAGCGGATCGTCGGCGAACAAATCGACGCCCCACTCCCAATCGTCAAAGCCGATCGAACCGCTGATGATCTGCTTCACCTCGCCGGCGTAGCGGCGGCCGACCAGTCCGTGCTCGCCCATCTGGCGGGCCCGTTCTTCGATGGGAAGCGTGTACCAATTTTTGTCTTCGCCGCGCATGCGATTCATGGGATAAAAACAGACATAGCGATTGGACGGAATCTCGGGAAACAGCCGCGGATGCATCGCCTCGCGGTGGCGGCCGAGCTTGCATTCGATCTCCGCCTTCCACTGGTCGGAGTGCGGCTGAATGCCCTGGTCGGTGAGTTCCTTATAAATCTTAAGCGTGGAATCATAGAGACCAAGCTCGATAATCGACAAATATGAAGAGGTCGGCTCAAGATAATCGCTGAGGTGCAGGCTGGCGAGTTTCAATTCCGCTTGATTGAGGTCCGCAAACGACTTTCGGAAATGCACCAGCATCAAGTCGCCCTTGTGGCCAATCAGCGAAAAGAGCGCCGAATGCCCGCCGTCGTTCGTTTCCATTTTGCCCAGAACCGTCCCCGCTTCGTGGATGATGTCGGATCGAGCTGCATCCGACAGGGTCCGCCACGCCGTCCGGCGGAAACGCATCATCTGATGCAGGACGCTGTAGCCTTCTGTTGTCAGCGGCACCGCGGGAATTTCAGGGGACGCCGTGGGCGAGCCGTGCGGCGCTTTCGTAGCTGTGTGCATAGGATTCTCAGGATGTGTGCTCATAGTAAGCATCCATTGTACGCAAGATTTAGAATCATGCTGATCCGCAAAATGGTGGAAGCACAATCATGCACAAAATGATCTCAGTTCTCTGCGTCGTTCTGGCGCTCTCTGTCGCGCTGGTGGCGCAGGGCAAGCGTTTATGGGTGCTGCGCGCGCCGGGCGAGGCCGCGGAGTACGATCCCGCCACGTTTGCCCCGAAGCAGGCCATTAAAGTGCCGCCCGAGGCGATGGCCGCGCCCCAAAGCTTCTCAGTGAACCATCTCGGCCAGATGCTGTTTGCCGCGCCGGCCTCATTGCCGCTTACTGAAGGCGATCCGGAGACCGAGCGAAAACTATGGTTCTGGGACGGCCATGCTGCGACCACACTGACACGCGATGTGGCCCGCACAACGGCGACAACCGGATCGAACCTGGCCATCACTGAGTCGGCGCCGGTGCCCTATCTCGCACAGGACGGAACGCATCTTTTCTGGTTTTCGAACCAGGCGCGGCGCTTGCAGCGCGACGGCGTCGATCTTTCGACCAAGACGACGTGGATGGCATGGCAGACCGACCTAGCGGGAGCGGGGCGCAAGGATCTCGCGACGACGGTACTGCCCGATTGCTCGTGCCCAACTGGAGGATGCGAAGAAACCTGCCCTTACGGAAACGTCTGGGTTCCCGAGGATGGAGTCGGAAAGTTTTTTCTGCTGACCCAGTTCGTCTCCGGAAAAAGTCAGCCCATCTATAAGGCGACTTCCCTTTACGAGGAAAGTGCCGACAAATGGAGCGCGATCGCCCTCGATCCACCGCTGCGGCGTCCGTTGGACGCCGCGAATGCAAGCGCAATCCTGGAGGCGATTCCTGACACTGGCTGCTGCGGCTGGGCCAATCAGAGCGATGATCAGACTGTCCTGCATCTTCACGGAAAAACTCTGACTGTCTTCGATGAACAATCCACGTACAAGAACCCCGATTACGACGTTAGCTTCTACACCGAGAACGGAAAACTATCCCCAGACCTCGCTTCTGTGGCGTTGACCATCGTCGCCACGGCCCGTCCCAACACTCCGATTCAACTGGCGGAACAAGGCCAAGCCAATCCGGAAGAATCGCAGCGCATTCGCAAGGCTCTGCTGGATCTTCCGGCGGTCGAGGTGAAGACCGTCGAGGATTCGCCGCGGCAAATTGTCTTCTTGCCGCATGCCCGGCTAGTGGGATGGATCAGCGACAAAGAGATTCTGATCGTCGAAGATCACCTTCTGGTTGAGTACAACGTGGCTACCGGCGCGCGGCGTAAATCGACGGTTCGCGTACAAGATGCCGAGCACGTATTTCTGCGCTGAGACCTGATTCCGAAATCAAGAGAGTGCGTGGCCGGTCTTGCGCTGGCCCGCGCGATAGATTACCCAACCCAGCAGGTTCGCGCCCAGCACCACCAGCACAATCTTGAGCGAATATCCCCATTTGCTCCGAACCTCGACGATCGGAAAAATCGCGAGCACAATGAAGGATAACGTAACCATCATTCCCGATGCCGCCGATGCGCACAACCAAAGCGGCAAACGAATTCCCTTGTCCCTGGCCGCGAACAAGGGAATTGCGAACATCGCGAGATAAGCGAGTCCGTAGAACGTCCACGTCCAGATCTGCAGCAACACGAACGCCTCCTGGTTGCCCGCGCCGATGAGCACGGCCGTGCTGGCAGCCAGGGCGATCCCACCCATGAAAAGGATCGAGTTGACCGGGGTCCGGTATTTCGGATGCAAAACGGTGAACCAGCGCGGCAGCAGGTGATCCCATCCGGCAACGAGCGGTAGCCGGGTATTCGTCGAGAAATAGAGCGTGTAGGAGCACAGGTAATTCGTCAGCAACAGCAGGATCACCGCCGGCACCAGCATGTCAGCCCCGCCGAAACCTCCCAAGGCTGCTCGCAGAGCTTGCGGGATTGGGCCGATTACATCGATGTTCTCTGGCGAAACGAATGCCAGGATTGAACTCGTTCCGAGAATGTACATGAGCGCGATGATGGGTGCGGTGAAAAGTATGGACCGGGCCAGGTTGCGTGCCGGGCTGCGCGATTCTCCGGCAAAGACAGCGATGACTTCGAAACCGGAAAGAGCTCCGAACGTCATCTTGCTGAACACGCTGAAGGTGAACAACGTCAGCGCAGGACGTACCAGTGGGAACGCCTGATAGTGAGCGACGCTTCCGCGGCTCGGGTGAAAGTGCGGCACCACGATCAACAATCCCAGAATCAGAACCGTGAAGATGCTTCCCGCATTGCTCAGCCACTTGCCAACCTGCAAGCCGAGCGTGGCCACCACCATCATGCCGAGGATGAGCAGGATCGATGCTGCCAGCAACACTCCGCTGGATGCGATCCACGCCGCCTTGTCGCCAAATGCATAAGAAAGATAAGTTGTGGTGACGAGCGCGATTTGCGAAACTTGGATCGTAGTGTTGAGCCACATGTTCCAGGCCACCATGAAGCCAAATCGGTCGCCAAAGGCAAGCCTCGCCCACTCATAGAGGCCGCCTTCCAGCGGCATGAGGCGATTGAGATGGGAAACTACCAGGGCTTGCGGCACAAAGAAAAAGAAAATCGCCAGCAACCACAACACTGCATGGGACGGGCCAGCCTTGACGGCCGTCCCGAAGAACTCGGGGACGATAACCACCAAAATCTGCGCCAGCGCCAGATCGACGATGCCGAGTTCCCGGCGCAGCACTTTGCTGTGCTCTTGAACTTCGGCTTCAGCGTTACGCAGCGAGGTGTTGCCAGTCGGGCTCAGTGAAGGAGGCTCCCAGATTAGCGAAGCCAGCATTAGAACACAAAAGCCCGGAGGTCAGAAATGTGAGGACAGCCGCCCTCGGCTGTCCGTCGATGCAGTTCGAGTGCGAGGATCTCAATAATGCGGAAGCTGGAAGTTGGAACCTACTCCCACTCAATCGTACCCGGAGGCTTTGACGTAATGTCGTACACCACGCGATTCACGCCCTTGACCTCATTTACCATGCGCGTAGAGATGATCTTCAGCACATCGTAGGGCAGCGGAATCCAGTCGGCGGTCATGCCATCCTCGGAACTCACTGCGCGAATCGCACAGGTGTAGGCGTAGGTGCGCATGTCGCCCATCACGCCCACTGACATCACCGGCAACAACACGGCGAACGACTGCCAGATTTTGTTATAGAGGCCGGCGTTCTTAATTTCACTGACGACAATGTCGTCACACTCGCGGAGCAGCGCCAGTCGTTCCGCAGTGACTTCGCCGAGCACGCGCACAGCGAGCCCCGGGCCAGGGAACGGCTGCCGCTGCAGAATTTCTTCGGGCATTCCGAGGTCGCGGCCAATCTTGCGGACTTCATCTTTGAACAAATCTTTCAACGGCTCAATCAGTTTCAGCTTCATCTTCTCGGGCAACCCGCCCACGTTGTGATGCGACTTGATCACCTGCGACGGTCCCCGCACCGAGCGCGATTCGATCACGTCCGGATAAAGCGTCCCCTGCACCAGCCACTTGACCTTACCTTCCTCTTTCTCGATGCGCTTCGCCTCGCGCTCGAACACTTTGATGAATTCGTTGCCGATGATCTTGCGTTTCTTTTCCGGATCGCTGACTCCCTTCAACTTGCCAAGAAAGCGGTCGGTAGCGTCAACCGCATCGAGACGCAGGCCAAGTTTGTCGTGCAGCGTCTTCTGCACTTTCTGGAATTCGTTCTTGCGCAGGACCCCGTTATTCACGAAGATGCAAGTCAGCCGCGACTTTCCGCTGGCATCGCGCAACGCGCGGTCAACCAGCACGGCGGCAACGGATGAATCCACGCCACCGGAGAGCGCGCAGATCGCGCGTCCCTTGCCGACTTGCTCCCTCACCTGTTCGACGGTGGAATCGATAAAGTGTTGAGGAGTCCAGCTTGGCTTCGCGCCGCAAATCTGAAATACGAAGTTGCGCAAGATCTCGGTGCCATGCCGCGTGTGATGAACCTCGGGATGGAACTGTACTGCGTACCATTTCTTTGCGACATTCTGGATTCCCGCAACCGCATGCGCGGTCTTTGCCGTGAGCTCAAATCCGGGAGGAAGTTCCAGCGCCTCGTCTCCGTGCGACATCCAGACCGGCTGCCGCTTCGCCAAGCCGTGGAACAACGCTGATTCCGCTATGATGTCGATCTCCGCATGGCCGTACTCGCGCTTGTCCGCCGGCCGCACCTTGCCCCCGAGGGTGTGCACCATGAACTGCAGGCCGTAACAAATTCCGAGCACCGGCAGCCCCAAATCGAACAGGCGCACGTCGGCAGGCGGCGCGTCTTTGTCATACACTGACCACGGCGCTCCCGAGAGCACGATGCCGGCGGGCGCGCAGCGCTTGACCTCATCGAGCGATGCGGTGCAGGGCAGCACCACGGAAAAAACATTCTGTTCGCGGATGCGGCGCGCGATGAGTTGCGTGTATTGCGCGCCAAAGTCGAGAATGACGATGGATTGGTCGAGGCGGGGTTGAGTTTCCACTGATGAGTTTCTCAAATCAAACGTCCGCTGTAAAGAACAAGTCGCGGTGACGCCTACGTTCCCGCCACCAACCCCGGAACGTCGCTGAGAATCGCCTCATCGCGATCGATTGTGCTCTCGATCGCGGTCCTCGATGTGAACTGCTGGCTCGATGGTGGTGGCGCAGGCGACGGCGATGACGCCAGAGCGTCTGGCATCTCTGCGATGCAGACGTATCCCGCGAGGCGCGCAATGTAAAGCCAGTCCGCGACGGCCAAATAGAGCGAGCGTCACAAGAATGACGCCCGCGATGACGAGCCTCGAGGGTGCGACCTGGAGCAACGCAAGCGGTATCGAGACCGCCGTCGTCGCCACACTGAAGGCCGTCAAGTGCGCCAGACCGATCCATGTGCTTACGGCGGAAACCGCTCCCAGATGCGCACGAAAAAAAAACACGGCTGCCGCGATCGCGCCGGCTGTATCCTCGCCATCGCGGACCGCGAACAAGCCAGCCAGCGAGAGCAACCAGTTCAGCGTGGACAGAATGAAGCAGACCAGGACAGCCAGCGGCAGAAAGATGACGAAGGCCAGTCCCGGATGAGGGTTCGCCTCGGGCGACGCGAAGCTGGCGAGAACCGCCGCGCCAACCAGAGCGAGCACCGTCGCCAGGACCACCGCGGCGCGTAAGAAATTGAGGCCGATCAGCGAACGCAAGGGCCGTGGCGCCGCGGCAGACGATGTTTCGGCAGGGAAGTCACTAGCGGAGTCTCTACGAAAATAATCCAGCAGCGCCCGGATTGTCGCAGCGCGGCCCATGGCAGCCAGCACCACCCAGAGCAACGACGTTGCCAACACTGCGAGCAGTCCGGCCATTGCGGCGCGATTCAGGCTTCCTCGAACGATGTGCGCAATCGCTTGCCCCACCAGGAAAGGCTGCCTTGTGGCCAGCAGCACCATGTCGCTCTTGCTCACCGGCAATGTGTCGAGATATTCGAGGAACCAGAAGATCGACAACGCCCAGCCAACGCCGCCGACAGTCCAGCGCCATGCGATCTCAGCGAATGTGAGCGATGGGCGGCGAAACGCGGCGCGGAAACCTTCGAGAGTGGGCGAGACACGGGACATCAGCCCTCAGGATAACTCAATCCCGAAAAAGCCCGCGCGTGGAGTAAAGCAAGTGCCGCGCAAATCTCATCGCACGACGACGTTGACCAACTTGCCCGGAACGTAGATCTTCTTGACGATTGTCTTTCCCGCGATGGCCGACCGCACCTTGTCATCCCCCAGTGCACGCTGCATCACGAAATCCTCGACGGCGTCGGCGGGCACCACCACGCGGCTGCGCAGCTTGCCGTTGATCTGCACGGGGATTTCAAGCTCTTCTTCTTTGGCCAGCGCAGGGTCGTATTTTGGCCAGGAGGCCTTGAGCAGATTTCCTTTTTCCCCCAGCATTTCCCAAAGTTCATGAGCCAAATAGGGAGCGAAAGGCGCCAGCAACAGGACAAGATCGTGCTGTGTCTCAGCCAGAAACGGCATTGGAACGGAATTCTGCGCAATCGCATCCTCAGATGCGTACAGCACATTCACCAGCTCCATAACGGCGGAGATGCAGGTGTTGAAATGCCAGCGCCCCTGAAAATCGTCGCTGACTCGTTTGATGGTTTGGTGAAGCTTGCGCTGAATGGCGCGCGCCTGAGGCGGAAGATCCGCCGGCACGGCCTTAGCCCACTCCGGATGCTCCGGCTTCGCGTTGCGCATCACGAAACGGTACACGCGCCCCAAAAATCTCTGAATGCCCTCGATGCCGGAATCCTGCCAGTCGAGATCGCGATCGGGCGGTGCCGCAAACAGGCTGTAAAGGCGCGCGGCATCGGCTCCGTAGCGCGCGACCATTTCATCGGGGCTGACCACATTGCCCAGGCTCTTCGACATCTTGGCGCCGTCTTTGATGACCATGCCCTGGGTGAAGAGCCGCTCGACCGGTTCATCGTTAGTAACCATGCCCATATCGCGCATGAACTTGGTCCAGAACCGCGAGTAAATGAGGTGCAAAATGGCGTGCTCGACGCCGCCGATGTACTGATCGATGGGAAACCAGTAATTCGCAATCTTCGAATCGAAGGGCGCGCGATCATTATGTGCGTCGGTGTAGCGATAGAAATACCAGGAGGAGTCTACGAACGTGTCCATGGTATCGGTCTCACGGCGCGCTGGCCCGCCGCACTTGGGGCAAGTCACGTTGACGAACTCCGGCAATTTGCCAAGTGGCGATCCGCCGGCAAGCGTGATCTCGACATTCTCCGGCAAAAGCACGGGCAAATCTTTTTCCGGCACCGGTACGATCCCGTCTTTCGCGCAATAAAGCATCGGTATCGGAGTGCCCCAGTAGCGTTGGCGGGAAATTCCCCAATCTTTCAGGCGATAGGTGACGGTGGCCTGGCCGTAACCGGCTTTCTCGGCCTCGGCCGACATTTTTTCAATTGCCTTGGCGCAATCCATGCCGCTGAACGGGCCGGAGTTGATCAACATGCCCTCGTGCGCCGTAAACGGCAGCACCGGCTCGGCCATGGTTTCTTCCTGGTCGGTCGAGATGGGAAGGATGACGAGACGGATTTCAAGGTTGTACTTTTTGGCAAATTCGTAATCGCGCTCGTCGTGTGCGGGCACGCTCATGATGGCGCCGGTGCCGTAATCCATCAAAATGTAGTTCGCCACCCACACCGGAACTTTTTCGCCATTGAAAGGATTGATGGCGAATCTTCCCGTGGGGACTCCGTGTTTTTCAATCTCTCCGATATCGCCGACTTCTCTGGCTTTGCGCTGCTCGGCGATCAGTTGATCGACTTTGGCGCGCAACTCGGGATTGCCCGCCGCCAGATCGTTCACGATGGGATGCTCGGGAGCAAGCTGCACCGACGTGGCCCCGAAGATGGTATCGACGCGCGTCGTAAAGACACTGATCGTCGCGCCCGCCGGCCCAAACCCGGGATGAGGTTCCAGGTAGTCGAGCTTGAAATGAACCAGCGTCCCTTCGCTGCGGCCGATCCAGTTGCGCTGCATGGTGCGGACCTTTTCGGGCCAGCCGTCAAGCTTGTCAAGATCGCGCAACAATTCTTCGGCGTATTTCGTGGTGCGAAGAAACCATTGCTCCAGCTCACGCTGTTCGACCATGGTGTCTTCATGGCGCCAGCAGCATCCTTCAACCACCTGCTCGTTGGCCAGCACGGTCGCGCACTTCGGACACCAGTTGACTTTGCTTTTCTTGCGATAGGCCAATCCTTTCTCGTAAAGCTTGAGAAAGAACCACTGGTTCCAGCGGTAGTAATCCGGCAGGCAGGTCGTGACTTCTCGCGACCAGTCGTAGGCGAAGCCGAGGCGCTTCATCTGCGCTTTCATCTTCGCGATGTTGCCGAGAGTCCACTGGCGCGGCGGTGTCTGGTTCTGGATCGCGGCATTCTCCGCGGGCAAACCGAACGAGTCCCAACCCATGGGATGAAGCACGTTGTATCCGTTCATCCACATATAGCGGGCGAGGGCGTCGCCAATCGAGTAGTTGCGCACGTGTCCCATGTGCAGCGCGCCCGAGGGATACGGCAGCATTTCGAGGACGTAGTATTTCTTTTTGCTGGAATCGGGCTCGGCCGCGTAAAGCTGCGGATCGCTTTCCCAGCGCTCGGACCATTTGGTTTCGACGCGCTGGGCATCGTAGCGCTCGTCGTTGGCGCGCTCAGTTCGGCCTTCAGCGCTCGCGGCGGCAGTCGTTTCCGGCTTGTCTTGCAAGGGCATAGAAATGGCGGCAAAATCTTAGAGCCTAGATTCTACAACGGGATGCCTTCAAAACGCTCCCGGAGACGGAACGCGAATCGCCGCGGATGCTATTACGCCCGTATCCGCAACCAGGCGCTTGAGCGCCGCAACATTCCTGCGGTCGTCGCCCGGCCTGGCGATCGGCGTCTCCGCGATAAAGGCGGCGTGCGCGAGTCGCTGATCATTCAGCAGAATGCGGAACGGTTCCGTTCCTATGGTGCCTTTCCCGATCTGCTCGTGCCGGTCAAGTTTCGAACCACGCGGAGCTTTGGCATCGTTGCAATGCATCACCTTTACGTTCTGCAAGCCGACGGTCGCGTCGAGCTGGGCCAGCGTCTGTTGGATCCCTTCTTGGCTAACGATGTCGTAACCTGCGACGTGCATGTGGCAAGTGTCGATGCAGGCTGCTATCGGGACAATGCCTTGCAGCCGCTCGATCACCTCCGCGACCTGCTCGAAGCTGCCGCCTAGAGAGAATTCGGAGCCCGCGGTGTTTTCGATGAGGATCGTCAGTCCAGCTCGCCCCAGGTCGAGATCCCGCGTGGACGCGGCGATTGCCGCCGCCGTTTGCAAGAGTCCCGCCTCGCGGTCTGCCCCGCGAAACGATCCCGGATGCAATACCAAATAATCGGCGCAGACCGCGAGTGCACGTTCAACCTCGCCGCGGAAGGCCTCGATAGATTTCTTCAGGAATAATTGATTGGTGCTCGCAAGGTTCACCAGATAGTTGGTATGAACGACCAGCGGCTTCAGATTGTATTGACCGCGCAGGCGAAGCATTTCCTCGCACAACGGACGGCTCAGTTCGTAAGGCGCCCATTGCCGCGGACTGGAAGAAAAAATCTGCAGCGTATTGCAGCCGATGCGGTAAGCCCTCTCCGCCGCATGGTGAATTCCTCCTGCAGTCGAGGTATGAATCCCGACGCGCCGTGATGTCAAGCGTGGCGGCCGTTTCGGGGCAGGCCGGTTCAGAATGTCCTGTTCCCGAGCCATAGAACGAGGCATGAAGAAAGTATAGAGGCGTGAAATGCCCTTGGGGAGATGTATCCGTGGTTGGTAGATTCATGCTGGCCGAGAGGCGTCTGCTCCTCCCGTCTTGCCAATCGCGTTTTCCCGTGCCCGTTTGCCGTTCAGGAGTGCACAACGATAGACTTGTGGGGACTGCTGTTCCACCCCCAGAGGGATCCTTATGCTGGTTGTCATGAAAGCGCACGCGACCGAAGAGCAGGTACGCGGCGTCTGCGAAAAAATCGAGAAGCTGGGCTATCGCGCCCACTCCATGCCGGGCGCCCAACGCACCGCCATCGGCATCACCGGAAACAAAGGCGAGGTGGAGCAGGGCACGCTGGAAGAAATGCCGGGCGTGCAGGAAGTCATCAAGGTCTCGAAGCCCTACAAACTGGTGAGCCGCGATATCAAGGAAGAGAACACGGTCATCCGTTTTGCGGGAACCGAAGCGACCATCGGCGGTTCCGGGCTGGCGATTGTCGCGGGGCCATGTGCTATTGAAAGTCACGAGCAGGCATTTGCCGTGGCCGAGCGCGTGCATCGCGCCGGAGCGCAGTTTTTTCGCGGGGGTGCCTACAAGCCGCGAACTTCTCCTTACTCTTTTCAAGGGTTAGGCGAGGAAGGGCTGCGGATCATGGCGGAAATCCGGCAGCAGTATGGCATGAAGATTATCACCGAAGCCATTGATAACGAGTCGCTTGATCTGGTGGAGGAGTATGCGGACGTGATCCAGATCGGTGCCCGCAATATGCAGAATTTTTCTCTGCTGAAACGCGCCGGGCGAGCGAGAAAGCCAGTGCTGCTCAAGCGCGGCATGGCGGCCACGCTGGAGGAATTTCTGATGGCCGCGGAGTACATTTTGAGCGAGGGCAATTACAACGTTGCTTTGTGCGAACGCGGAGTCCGCACCTTTGCCGACCATACGCGCAATACGCTCGACTTGAGCGTCGTTCCGGCAGTGCAGCGCCTCAGCCACTTGCCGATCTTCGTCGATCCCAGCCACGGAACCGGCAAGCGAAACAAAGTTACGCCGCTGTCGCGCGCCGCCGTGGCGGTGGGCGCCGATGGCCTGATGGTCGAAGTCCATAACCGTCCGGACGAGGCCATGTCGGATGGTCCGCAGTCGCTGTTTCCCGATCAGTTCGATGAATTGATGGTGCAGGTGCGCCAGATCGCAGCAGTCGTGGGCCGAACTGTGCCGGGCATTGGAGTGCGGGAGGCGGTGACAGCGGCCCTACGCGCCTAGTGTGCGAGGCGCGCATGCACCTTCTCAACGTCCCTCCAGAATACTTAATCTATGCGTGGCTGTCGTCCAGGGGTCGCCTCTCGGTACTTCAAACGGCCCGAAAAACATGAAAAACTCACCGCTAATCTCCATTCGGTCAGCGAGTATATCTTCTCGGTGGATGAGCATCTGACGGAGGAAGCTTCTCCAACTCCCTTTCTCAAGCGAGCGGTAGTGGGATTGTGTATAATCTGATAATCTGATTTTGTGAATAAGACGCTAATCTCGGTCACCGAGGCCGCCCGCAACTTCGCCGACTGCGTAAACCGCGTACGTTATCAGAATGTAACCTTCGTTCTGCTCAAGAATGGCACGCCGGTCGCGCGCCTGGTTCCAAATGACAAGAAGGTCTGTACCGGACCGGAATTGGCTGAGGCGCTTAAAAACGTAGACCTGTCGGAAAGTGAGGCTGGGGCATGGTATCGGGACCTGAAGGCAGCGCGCAAAATCCTGAAGCCTCCTAAAGATCGATGGCGATAATCCTTGATGCCGATGTGATCATCAAAGGCGAAAAAGGCCGCTTCGACCTCATCGGATGGCTGGCCGCTCAACCTAGTCAGGAATTGGAAATCGCCGCCATCACGGTCGCGGAGCTATGGCATGGAATCGAACGAGCCACAACCCCACATCGGGCCGACCGAGAACGTTATGTCCGGACGATTGTCGAAAGACTTGAGGTCATCCCCTACACAGGCGCGACAGCTTTGGTGCATGCTCAGATTTGGGCGGCACTGGAGCCATCGGGCAAAATGATCGGAGCACATGACCTGATTTTGGCCGCGACCGCTTTGGAGCAGGGAAGCTCGGTCGCAACATTCAACGAGCGGCACTTTACTCAGGTGCCGGGGCTGAAAGTGATCAGGCCGGCTTAGTCCCGCCCAGGCGTTCCACATCTGCTAATCTTTCTTCTTCGTAATAGTTCCTCTTCTTCCGAGAAACACGGCCTTGAGAAAACTTCTCGTCATTGTGGTTTTGATCGCGCTGCTGGGTGGGCTGGGATGGTGGTATTTCCGCGAACCGCCCGTGCCCACCTACAGCCCAGCCTACCGCGAGTACGCCTACATAACCAACGGCAAGAGCAACACGGTCAGCGTGATCGACCTGCGGACGTTCGGCCCTCCCAAAACCATTGCTGTCGGCATCGATCCGACCGGCGTCGCGGCCAACAGCAAGAAGAATGAAATCTATGTTGTGAACTCGGGGTCGAACAACATCAGCGTGATCGATGCCGGGAAGAATGCGGTTGTGGCCACGATCGGAGTGCAGGGCAGGCCTTATTTCATCGATGTCTCCGAGGATGGCAAGTGGGCGTACGTGGCGAATTCCGGGTCATCCAACGTCTCGGTCATCGACTTGGGAAAACGGGTTGTTATCGGCACCGTTCGTGTCGGCGCGGCGCCGGGGCTGGCACGGGTTTCGCCCGACGGCGCCACCGTGGTTGTATCGAATCGCGGCGATAACACGGTTTCGCTGATCGATACGAGGTTGCTGCGGGTGCGCGCCACGTTGCCGGTCTGCCAGCAACCGGAGGACATCGCCATACTGCCCACCTCGACCAAAGCGTTTGTGGCGTGCTCGGGCTCGTCGCAGGTCGCGTCCATCGCCTTAGAAAACAGTCAGAAGAATAGCGGCACCGCCGGAGACCACGTGCTGGCCCTGCTCGACGTAGGACGGACCCCGGTGAGCCTGGCCTTGAAGCCGGATGGCGGCGAACTGATGGTTTGCGATTTCGATTCCGATAGCATTTCGATCATCGAAACCGGAAATGATGAGGTCGGCAGCACGGCGCTGATTGGCCAGCACCCCAGCCACGCCATCATTACGGGTGATAACTCGCGGCTCTACGCCAGCAACTTCGGCTCCAACAGCGTCGCAGTCTACGACATTGATGCGGGGCGCAGGATCGCCACATTTGCCGTCGGCAGCGGGCCCGATGGAATGGCATTGTCGCAGAATCAGAACTATCTTCTGGTGCTGGACACGCAGGCCGGGGACGTCACCGTGATCCAGAAGCGCATTCCGCGCAAGCTCGAACCGACCGAATATTCTCTTCTCACCATGATTCCGGTGGGTGTGCAGCCAAACGCAATCGTGGTGAAGTCGTTCATGATGAGCGAACCCGCGAAGAAATAATCTTCAGCGCGGCATTGCCGTCTCAAAGCCTCGTCGGTTTGTAGCGCCCATTTCCCTGACTCGAAACGCGAAACCCCCCACTTCAGAAACGAAGTGTGGGGTTTCACGCCTTGGGGAGGGCAACCTTTGGCAAAAATCGGAGTTCAAGCTGGGGCCAACGGAAGCTTCTCCTGCATTCTCTTTCCGACGCACTGGCATTGATTGGGCCCCCACGTGACGCCGAGCGAGTGGAGGATAATTGCGTCTCCAGCAGTCAGTTTGTCAGGGTCGGCGACAATTTCATAAGCGTAATAAACGTTCTGGTCCGCGGTGATGCACCAGGGCTCGTGGCGAATGATTCCCCCGCAGTGCTCGCAGGCGGACTGCGCCGTATAGCGATTGCTGTGGAAAATGGCAGTGGCGACGTTGTCGAACATGGGGGTCTCCCCCGAGCCTTGATTCGAACGGAGTCGCCGCGCGTTCCAGACGGCTCTCAATGGCTGCTCTATGAATGCATCGTAGGATGGGCGCAAGAATGGGGCTAGGGATGACATCACAAGAGTTTGTGACCACCATCACACCCGCGCGGGTGCGAATTTATTCGTCCCGGCGCACGGTTTCCATCGAAAACGCAGGCAGGCAGACTGCAATGTATTCGGCGCCGCTTTCCTGGGGAGTCGAGTAGCGAATCCACTCGCCAGCGTGTGCGATCACCGCTTGTCCAGCCGTGACGTCGAGTGAACCAGCCTTGTGTTCCACCCGCAGCACACCCTTCAGCACGATCGTGAACTCGTCGAAGGCCGGTGTCTGGCCGGGCTCGATCCATCCCCCGGGGCTCCGCATGTGGGCGACGCTGGCCGAGGTGGTGTGGGAGTTCACGCGTCCGATGTACTCGTCAATGATCTTGGGCTTGTTGCCGGCGGATTGGATGCGGGTGGGCTTTTGGATAAGAGTAGGCATGGCTGTATGTTTTGTCGAAATCCATTAAACCATGGCGAGAGCGGCGATGAACATGAGCAGCCATGAACACGGCGAAAACAGAGTTGAACATGTGGGGACAGCCGCCTCGGCTGTCCGCCGAGCGCAGCGAGGCCTCTCACCCAATCCTCGCGGAGAAATCGTTTACAATCCTCGCGTATGTTCTATCGCTCCGACAACCGCGCTACCGATCAACTGCGTCCGATTTCAATCACCCCCGATTTCATTACCACGGCGGAAGGGTCTGTGCTCATTGAAGTGGGGAACACCCGTGTCATTTGCACCGCGTCGATCGAAGAGACCGTGCCCACCTTCATGCGCAACTCGGGCAGGGGATGGATTTCGAGCGAGTATGCCATGATTCCGCGGGCCACGCTGACGCGCACGCCGCGCGAGGTGGCCAAGGGACGGCCCAGCGGGCGAACGCACGAGATTCAGCGATTGATCGGGCGATCGCTCCGCGCGGTGACCGATCTCACGCGCTTGGGCGAACGCACGGTGTGGATCGACTGCGATGTGATTCAAGCCGATGGCGGCACTCGCACCGCGTCGATTACCGGCGCCTTCGTCGCTCTCGGCCTGGCGCTGGAAAAGCTGGTGGAGGCGGGAACTCTCACTTCGGTTCCGCTGAAAGATTTTGTCGCTGCGATCAGCGTGGGAATTGTGGACGGGGAAGTCTTGCTTGACCTCTGCTATGAAGAAGACTCCCGCGCCGATGTCGACATGAATTTTGTCATGACTGCGGGACACAAGATGGTGGAAGTGCAGGCCACGGCCGAGCATCAGGTTTTCGATGAAGCGCAATTTGCCCGGATGATAGCCTTCGCGCGGCAGGGCGTGCAGACGCTCATCGCCAAGCAACAGGCAGTGCTAACCGGGATCACGCTGCGGCAGTAATTGTCACTCTTCCAGCAGCGCCGCCAAGAGCTGTTGTTTCTTCGGCGAAAACGGATTCGTTTCGGTCACGCTTAAGATCTAGTCGTATAGCTCATCTCGTGTCCAAGGCCCGATGTCGATGACAGGCTGGCGGCGCAGCCGGGCCGGGAGAGAGGCTTTGGCTTTCTCGGCGGATGAGCGGCCGTTCTTAGTGAGGACAGGCTCGATGCGGGCGACTGGCTTCCACGGCTGGTTACGACAAAGCTCCAGCCTTCCTTCACCTCTCTTAAAATTTGTGAGAATTTTCGGGCGGCTTCTGCGGCGGAAATGGCTTTTTCCATATAGGTAATTTTGTTAGCTACGCGATCGACACCGTCTTAATATTCATGAACTCCCGTATCCCGTTGGCGGCCAGTTCTCGCCCGTGCCCCGACTGCTTGACCCCGCCAAAAGGAATTCGAGGATCGCTGGCTACCATCTTGTTGATGAAGACCATGCCCGATTCGAGTTCGTTGATGAAGCGCTCGCGCTCGCGTTCGTCGGTCGTCCACGCGCTGGCGCCGAGGCCGAAGCGTGTGTCATTCGCCAGGCGGATGGCTTCGTCGATGTCCTTGACCCGGAAAAGCGACGCGACCGGGCCGAAAAACTCTTCGTGGTAGGCCGGGGATTCTTTCGGAATGTTGGTGAGAACTGTCGGCGCGTAGTAATTGCCTGGCTGCTCGAGGGGATGGCCTCCGGTCAAGAGCTTCGCGCCCGCCTGCACGGATTTTTGAACGTCGGCATCGAGCGAGGTGACGGCGTCGGCTGTAGCCAGCGGACCCGAGTTCAGTTTTTTCATCGAAGGGGTCACCGATCCGCAGGCTGCTTCATCCGGTTCGACAAACTTCTTTTCGAACTCGGCGGCTATGGGCTCGGCGATGATGAAGCGCTTGGCGGCAATGCAGGATTGCCCGTTATTGAGGACGCGAGCCTCCACCGCGGTTGCAACGGCAGCGTCGAGATTGGCGCTGGGCATCACGATAAAGGGGTCGCTGCCCCCGAGTTCCAGCACAACTTTTTTTATGCGCCCGGCGGCGGCAATTCCAACTTGAATGCCGGCCTGCTCACTTCCGGTGAGGGTGGCGGCGACGACGCGCGAGTCATTCAGAATGGCGTCGACTTGCTGCGAACCGATGAGCAAGGTCTGGAAGGCGCCGGCAGGGAATCCGGCATCGAGAAAGATCTGTTCGATGGCGAGGGCACACTGCGGGACATTGGAAGCGTGCTTGAGCAATCCGACATTGCCGGCCATCAACGCGGGGGCGGCAAAACGAAATACCTGCCAGAAAGGGAAGTTCCACGGCATCACGGCAAGAATGGGCCCGATGGGAAGATAGCGGACAAAACTCTTCTTGGCGCCGGTTTCGATGACTTCGTCGGCGAGAAACTTCTCAGCATTGTCAGCGTAATAGCGGCAGCCTCCGGCGGACTTCATGGCTTCGGCCACGGCTGCCTTGTAGGGCTTGCCCATCTCGAGCGTCATCAGGTGCGCGAACTTTTCCTTATCACGTTCGAGAATGTCGGCTGCTTTCCGCATGCGGCGGGCGCGCTCGGCAAAAGGAGTCTTGCGCTCCGCCCGGAAAGTGGTGACCGCAAGTTGGAGCTTTTGCTCGATCTGTGCAGCGGAAAGAGGTTCGAACGTTTGGATCAGTTCGCCGGTGGCGGGATTGATAGTGGCAATGGGCATGATGGGTCGTTCCTTAAAGCATTAAGACGCAAGATCACTTCAATTCCACCACGTACATAAGGATGTTGGCAATTCGCGGGGATGCGTATATACTTGATGTATATACATGGGGGGCTCATGAGCACAGCGAGGGTCTTTCAATCGGGCAACAGCCAGGCCGTGCGTTTGCCAAAAGAGTTCAGGCTGAAAGGCAAAGAAGTCGAAATCTTCCGTCGCGGCGAGGAGATCGTTTTGCGGGAAAAGGAAAAGAATCTATCACGTGTATTCGATCTCATCGCCGGTCTGCCCGATGACTTCGACATTCCACGCGGCCGCGCTGATTACCCTCAGAAACGTAAGGGACTGTGATGGCCCCGCAGTTCCTGCTCGATACCGATATTTTCATCTATATCCGTCGCAACAAGCCGGAAGTGGTGTCGCGACGTTTTCGCGGGCTGCGTCCAGACGAGGCTGCGATTTCGGTGATTACCTATGGAGAACTTCTTTACGGTGCCAACAAGAGCGGAAATCGCACTGACGCGCTTAGGCGGTTGAGGGAAATAGTTGACACGCTTCCAATCTTGCCCCTTCCACAGGGCGCGGGGGACGCGTACGGAGAAGTGCGCGCCGACCTGGAATCCAAAGGTGAAATGATTGGAAATAACGATCTCTGGATCGCGGCGCACGCCCTGGAGTCAGGGATGATCCTGGTTACCAACAACGAGAAGGAGTTTCGGCGGGTGCGTGGGCTGAAGGTGCAAAACTGGACGGTGTGAGCAGTCTTCATCTTTTGATTCCCAACCGCTTTTATCTGTTGCATAGGGTGCCCTCTGAACTTGGGCGAGATGCCGGAATATCGACACCTGACCGACGATGCACTTCTCCACCTCGGTGAGCAAAAGGATCAGCTCACACAGGAAGCTCGCGTCCAACTGGAAGGAGAGCTCAGCCGAAGGAAGCTCTCTCCCAGCGACATCGGTTCCTATCGCGAACTACGCGAAGCAACAGAGAAGGCCGATGAACTGAAGCGAGCGGCTCCCCTGTACGTCCATCACGGGGGCGTGGGCAAGAGGTTTTTCGGCAAGGCCAATCGCCAGCGCGATCCGAACGGGACCTTCGAGTTGTACGATGCCACGCTTTGGTTCGTAATCTTCTGGTTCCCGGTTTTTCCCATTGCGACCTTTAAGGTAAGGCGGGACCTTGAGCGGTGGCTCGGGTTTCTTGGTCCGGAAATGAGGTTGCGATCGAGCGTCATTCACGGAATTGGGAACAGATTCTACTCACATGGGTGAAAGCCGCCGCCGTGGTGCTCGTTCTCCGTCTAGTCTTTCTGCTTGTGGTGCACCATCCCGGCTGGCTCAGGCATATGGGCTGATCTGTGCTTCGGGGAGTTCCCGAAACCGCACCAACGATACGCGGATGCCCGAGGTTCAGGAGCCGCTTCGCTCGCCATTGGTTTACAATTACCTGTTCCAGGCACTCATCTTCTCACACTGTTTCGGAGGAATTTATGAAGCTCACCCCGGGCAAACTTGCCGGTCTTAAGAAAGTTTCGAACGAACGTGGCGTGATCGCGGCCGCGGCGATGGATCAGCGTGGCTCGTTGCAGAAATCGCTGGCCAAGGAAAAAGGCGGCGAAGTCACCGACGCCATGATGGAGGAATTCAAAACGCTGGTCACGGAGGTTTTGACGCCGCATGCCAGCGCGATTCTCCTCGATCCGGAGTGGGGACTGCCCGCCTCTAAGCGCCGCGCCAAGAACGCTGGCCTGTCTGCTGGCCTACGAGAAAACCGGCTACGACAAGACTGGCCCGGGACGCCTAGGCGATCTGCTAGACCACTGGTCGGCTCGGCGGTTGAAAGAAGCCGGCGCGGACTGCGTCAAGATCCTGCTTTACTACACGCCGTTCGATCCCAAGGACGTGAATGACAAGAAGCATGCCTGGGTTGAGCGCATCGGCGACGAGTGCCGCGCCAATGACATCCCGTATTTCCTGGAGTTTGTTGGCTACGAGGAGGGCGCAGATGAAAAGGGCCTCGAATATGCCAAGAAGAAGCCGCAGATCGTCACCGAGAGCATGCGCGAGTTCAGCAAAGATCGCTACGGCGTGGACGTGCTGAAGGTCGAAGTGCCTGTGAACATGAAGTTCGTTGAGGGCGTGAAGTGCTTCGGCGGGCAGAAGGCCTACACGAAGAAGGAAGCCATCGACCTGTTCCACAAGGCGGCGGCCGTGGCGAACAAGCCCTTCATTTATCTTTCGGCGGGCGTGAGCAACGCTGAGTTTAGCGAGACGCTGGAACTGGCGGGCGAATCCGGAGTGAAGTTCAATGGCGTTTTGTGCGGTCGCGCCACCTGGAAGGAAGGCATCCCCGTCTATGCCAAGCAAGGCGCATCGGCCTTCCGCAAATGGTTGGAGACCGAAGGCGTAGCCAACATCAACAACGTGAACAGTAAGCTGAAGGCTGCGACGAGCTGGCACTCCATCTACG
The DNA here is from genome assembly GCA_963715875.1 of uncultured Acidobacteriaceae bacterium. Taxonomy (GTDB): domain Bacteria; phylum Acidobacteriota; class Terriglobia; order Terriglobales; family Acidobacteriaceae; genus Sulfotelmatobacter. The sequence continues at coordinate 2,521,920 of OY970281.1, forward strand.
GCGTCGAGCCGGTGATGGCCGGCGCGTAAGTAAAACGGATTGTGTGGCGCGGGCACTCTTGCCCGCGCTTTTTTCTGCGCTCGGGACGACAATCCTGTGTGGATGGTTACTGGGTGGATTGCAGTTGTCCAGCCAATTGAGAAACCGCCGACACATCGAAGAATCCCGACAAATCGGCGTGTCCTGCCAGCGTTTCCCGTTCTTTTCCTTCCACCAGAATCTTTACTTTCGAAATCCCGGGAAGGTTGGCCGAGAGCGTTTGAATCAGTGACGTCACCGTCAATTCTTCCTCCAGCACGCCAGAGCGGTGGCCGTCGGCGAAGGCGGCGTTGAGGTCGATGACCGCGAGTCCGGGATCGACCAGGTAGACGCTGCGAACGTCAGAGCCCTGCGGCAAGGTATGAGGAGACGATTTGTCGAGATACAGCGCCAGCAGGGCACGGAGCAATTCTTCGGCGCGCTGCTGGCGTACCGAAGGCAGAGGAATCTGTGCGGACTGAGGCCGAAGTATTCCCAGATCGTCGTAGGCGACAAACAACGTGACGCGTTCGGTGGGACCGGCAACCGGCGGAGCCACCGGCCGGGTGTCGACAGCCGCAACAGGCCCGGCGGCCGCGCGGCCACGCATGTGCCACGCATACAGGCTCATGCCCAGCACCGCCAGCAGCAGCACTGCGACCCCGATAAACAGATGTCGAGGAATCATGGCGCCGCTCCGAGTTGGCCGCGGATATTGGCGATTCCGTTGGCCACCGCACTCGCGATCGCTTGCTGGTAGTCGGGCGAAGTGAGTGCCGAAAGATCCGATGCGGGTGGGGCCACTTCCACCGCGAGCGCGGCAGTGAGCACATTATTCAGGGGACGCAATGGTGCGGTGAGCGTGCGCACCTCGACCTGCTGCTTTCGCAGTTCTGTGGCCACGCTTGCGGCCGCCGCTTCGCTCATCGGAATCGACGCCTGCTGGGCCGCGCTCCACGAGCGGAACGGGCCACGGTCTTCTTCGCCAGCGTAAGGAAGCAACGACGTGTAGAGCCGAACGCCGTGGCCGTTGGAGGCCGCGTGCAGCGCAACATAGACTGCGGCATGCGTGTTATTAGCGAAAAAGGCCCGTTCATCGAGCGAGAGGTTGGCATCAGAATCGCGCAGCACGAGGGTGGAGATCCCACGACTTTCAAGCTCCTGACGCAGGCGGCGCGCAAAGGCGACGGTTACATCTTTTTCCGCGAGCGTGGGACTGAGCGCCTCGCCCCGGTCAGCGCCGCCGTGGCTCGCATCCACTACCGCGAAGTAACGCCGCGGCGTCGAAGATGCCTGGGTTGCCGCCGGAGTTTGGGCCGCCGCAGTGTTTTGCGCCGGCGTCGCCGTTGGAGTAGCGGTTGCCGTGGTGGACGCGAGTTGCGACTTTGTCGGCGCGAGTGTGACCGTTCGTCCGTCCGCGCTGAAGCTGGCGAGCAGCGGGACCGTGGTCATCACGGTAATTTCAGCGGCGCCATTGCTCTCCGTATAAGTCGCTTCAGGAATGACTTTGCTGCCGAAGGTGAGCGTAGGAGATGCCGGCGCAGTCAGCGGCTCGTGATTGAATGTCATGCGCACTTTGCCGGGTTCGCTGGCAACCGTAGGATTCACCGGCGCGGTGAAGTGGAAGACCAGGCGGGAAGTGTCATCCGGCGTAACTGACGCCGTGAAGTGGGTCGCGATATTGCCGATGAAGAGCCGTCCAGACTCCGCGTGCAAGGTCGCGGGTCCGCCCAGGAAATGGGGCAGCAGGGAACTGAGGCAGGCGACCGGGATCAGTCCACGCCCGTTTTCCATGAGGAATTTTCCTGACAGATCGACGTCGCGGCCCTGGATTCGGGCATGAGCGTCGCTGACGGTAAAGTCTCCCTGAATGTTGTTGTAGTGCAGGCGCCAGCGCTGACCTTCGGATTTTGCGGTGACCCTGCCCAGCGGGTCGAGTAATTCCAGCAAACCGATATAGTCATGTCCCTGGCGCTGCACGACCGGCAGAGAATAGTTCGCAGTGGCGGAATAAATCGAGAGATGTTTTTCCGCAGCCGCGGCCGAAAGCATGAGGACGGCGATCAACCAAAGTACAAAGCCTTTACCGCAGAAAACGCCCAGGCCGCGGAGGTCTTGAGGAATCCTCTCTCTCACGAACTTTGCCCGTATCCAGCGGTTAGTCCAGCGCATAAATCGTCAACCCGCTGAGAAGCTTCGGATAGAAGTCGGTAGATTTCTGAGGCATGACCTCGCCCGCGAATGCGACATCACGCACCTGCGCCATGCGGCAGGGGTTCATCAGAAAAGCGATGTTGGCGCGGACGCCCGTTTCGCCTCGTACCTGCGCCAGCGCCTCAGCCGCGTCGCGAACGTAAGAGATGTTCTGCTGGTTGCGAATCGATTCTTCCGAAAGCTGTAGCACTCTTTCCAGCAGACACTTGTGCAACTGCACCACGTCGAGCGCTTGCTGGCGTATCGATAGTCCTCCGAAAACCTCGGTGGCATTGGGATTGGGGTGGTGCAGCAGGAACGCCCGGTTCGCCGTGACAGCGAGCAGGGTGCTTCCGGCGCGTCCAGATTCGCGCAATATTGCAATAGCGCGTGGCGCGTCGATGGCAGGATCGATTTCGTCAACGTCGAAGTAGGCGCGGGCGGCGCTGCGGAAAGTCTCTTCCGAAAACGAATTCAGGCTATGAACCACGCGGTGCGTTGGCAGAATCAGCAGCGCAGAGCTGTTCATGTTCACGAAGGTCATCATCACGAACTCATGCGGCGCCGTACCCGCCTGCACCGAGGAAGGATCGGCCGCGCGGCATTCGTTGCGATAGGCGATCGCGGTTTCGTAGCGATGATGGCCATCCGCAATGATCAGCCGCTTGTCGCTCATCGCGGTTTGAACCGAGCCGATCAACTTTTCATCGGAGACTTGCCAGACGCGATGCAGCACACCATATTCATCCGTTACCGAAATGTCTGGGTCGGCATTGGTGCTGAGAAGAGAATCGATCTCTCCTGAGTCCTCATAAACGACGAAGATTTGGCCGAAATGAGCGCGAGTGGCGCGCATCAGATCGAGGCGATCAGCCTTGGGCTTGGCCAGAGTCTGCTCGTGACGAAACACAACGCCTGCGGAGTAGTCCTCGATGCGGGCGAGTGCGATGAAACCTTGGCGTTCGAGCTCGGGGCCAGTACCCGCCTTCGTCAAACCATCTTTCGACGAACCCGGAGCCGTGAATTTTTGCGAATAGCGGTAAATCGAGGGAAGCGAATCCTGGCGCAGGACGCCTTGCCGGCGCCAGTCGCGAAAATCTGCAGCAGCGCGGGAATATACATTGTTCGCCGGATTGTCGCTCTCTTCGCGCCGCCCGAGAATTACTCGGACGAGGTTATTCGGGCTCGCCGCATAATAGCGATCCTGCAGCGCCGTAGTGATCTTGTCGTAAGGCTGAGTGACGACCTTGCCAGGATCGACCCGGGCAGGATCGTAGCGAAATGCGCGAAACGGACGAATGTTAGCCATGGAAACCCTCGATTGTAGCAAGTTGTTGGCCTCGCCTTAAGTTGGCAGCGCTGCAGTTACAGTGAAACCGCCCGAAATGGCCGCCAATTCGGGCTTGTCACCAGGATTTGACAAAAAAAACCGCGGCCGCCCGGATCAACCTGTGATACTATCGCGGCCAATGAGGTGCTTATGGCCCTCTTGGATGGGCGATGCTCATCTCGCCCCGAGGCCTTAGTTCGGAACTCCTCCCTGTCCCTGGTTCAACCCTGGAACCAAACCTCCCTGCGCAAAATCTTGCATGCCCTTTGCTCGATGGTTTTTGCGCTGTGCGCGGTGACCAGCATTTCGACTCCCGTCTTTTGCCAGACCACCGTCGATGATGTCCACATCCAGCCGCGCGTGGTGGAGAAACCTAAAACGGAAGAGGTCGCCAAAGAGAGTATCGCCACTCCATCTCTCAACACGCGGGTCCGGCCTCTAAAAGTGGCTGTGGATCTGGTGTTGGTTCCGGTGACGATTACCGACCCGATGAACCGCCTGGTGACCGGACTGGAGAAAGAAAACTTCGAACTGTACGAGGGCAACTCGAAGGAAGAAATCAAATCATTCTCCAGCGAAGATGCACCCGTATCGCTGGGAGTGATTTTCGATTCCAGCGGCAGCATGAGCACCAAAATGGAGCGCGCCAAGGATGCGGTCATGGAATTCTTCAAGACCGCCAATCCGCAAGATGAATTTTTCATGGTCACGTTCTCCGACCAACCAGAAGTCATCAGCGATTTCACCAGTTCGGTCAACGACATCCAGGGCAAACTGATTTACACCGCTCCGCAAAAGCGGACCGCGTTGCTGGATGCGATTTACATGGGCGTCACCAAGATGAGGCAGGCCAAGTATCCGAAAAAGGCGCTGCTCATCATCTCCGACGGCGGCGACAATCACAGCCGCTTCACCGAGAATGAGATTAAGGCCCTGGTAAAAGAAGCGGACGTGATGATCTACGCCATCGGCATTTACGATCGCTATTTCGCCAGCGAGGAAGAGCGGTTGGGCCCGGCCCTACTGGGCGAGATTACCGACCTGACCGGTGGGCGTGCGTTTACCGTGGAGAATCCCAACGACCTCGCCGATGTGGCTACCAAGATTGGAGTCGAACTGCGCAACCAGTATGTGCTGGGGTATCGGCCCAGCAAAGTGGTGCGGGACGGCAAATGGCGTAAGATCAAGGTGAAGTTACTGCCGCCGAAAGGATTGCCACCACTCCGAGTGTATGCCAGGACTGGATACTACGCGCCCGAGGAATAGACGGGTTGCGAGCTTGATTTTTCTGCTGTGCATCGTCTGTGTGGGTGCGCCGGCGCTTCTCCGATCCGAACCGGTCTATTTCCATCCGACCTCTTCCGCGCCGCAGCCCCAGCCGCAACCCCCGTCCAGCGCGGCGCCACCGGCCACTTCTGGCCAGCAGACTCCCTCCGATCAGAACGGAACCTTCGTCATCCGCAAAGATGTGGATGAAGTGCTCTTGCATGCCACGGTGGTCAACGACAAGCAACACATTGTGACCGACCTCGACCGCAGCGCATTCACCGTGCTTGAGGACGGCAAGCCCCAGACAATTATTTCGTTCCACCACGAAGACATTCCTGTGGCCATGGGAATCGTGATCGATAACTCCGGATCGATGCGGGAAAAGCGCGCCAAAGTAAATCAGGCGGCGCTGAATCTGGTGCGTTCGAGCAATCCCCAGGATGAAGTGTTTGTCGTGAACTTTAACGACGAGTATTATCTCGACCAGGATTTCACCAACGATCTGTTGAAGCTCAAAGAGGCGCTGGAGAAAATCGACGCCAAGGGTGGAACCGCGCTCTATGAAGCCGTCGTAGCCTCCGCCGAGCACCTGAAGAAAACTGCCAGGCTGGAGCGAAAAGTGCTGTTCGTGGTGACCGATGGAGAAGATAATGCCAGCCGTGAAACTCTGGAGCAGGCAGTGAAGCAACTGCAGGAGGAAAACGGCCCCTCGGTCTACGCGATCGGGATCCTGGGAGATGAAGAACATCCCAAGCGCGCCAAGCGCGCCCTGGAAATCATTGCGCAGCGTACCGGCGGCCTTTCTTTTTTCCCCAAGACCCTCGATGAAGTGGATGAAATCAGCCGGCAGGTGGCGCACGACATTCGCAACCAGTACACCATTGGCTACAAGCCAACGAATCCCCGGTCCAGCGGGGGTTTCCGTACCATCCGCGTCGAGGCCAAGAGGGGGCGCGGCAAACTCATGGTTCGCACCAAGAGCGGATACTACGCCGGCACGTCGGCCAGTGGCGCGAAGTAGAAAACCTAATCCGCTCTCCTCAATATTGTCGGGTTAGGAATCCAGAGTGCGGTAGCCCCTGAAAATCGGGGCTCGCGTATGATCTTCTCCGGCGTCAAAAGCAGGGAATTCTAGAAGGCCATTCTTAGGAGGCTGTAAATGCGATTCAGATTATTCGCGCTGGTAATCATTGTCACCCTGGCAGTCGGTGCTTTCGCCCAGGTCGGTACCGTCAACATTCCTTACCAGAAATTTGTGCTGGATAACGGCTTGACCGTGATCGTGCACGAGGACCACAAGGCGCCCATTGTCGCCGTCAACACCTGGTACCACGTGGGCTCGAAGAACGAAAAGCCGGGCAAGACCGGATTCGCCCACCTGTTCGAGCACCTGATGTTTGGCGGCAGTGAACACGCCAAGGGCCGCTACATCGACGCCATGGAGAGCATTGGCGCCACCGATCTGAACGGCACAACCAATACCGACCGCACAAATTACTTTGAAGATGTGCCCACCTCCGCGCTCGATTTCACGCTGTGGATGGAGTCTGACCGCATGGGCCATTTGCTGGGGTCGTTGGATCAAAAGACTCTCGACCTGCAGCGCGGCGTGGTGCAGAACGAGAAGCGGCAGGGCGAAAATCAGCCCTACGGCGTCACTCGTGAATTGATCAGCCACAATACCTATCCCGCAGCGCACCCATATTCGTGGACGACGATTGGCGATATGGCAGATCTGGATGCCGCTTCCATGAGCGACGTTCAGGAATGGTTCAAGACCTACTACGGCCCGTCCAATGTTGTGCTGGTTATTGCGGGAGACATCGACGCCAAGACCGCGAAAGAAAAAGTAGAAAAATATTTTGGCGACATCCCGTCAGGCCCCCCGGTGGCGCACCAGGAAGTCTGGATCGCTAAGATGACCGGCACGCATCGCGAGATCGTGCAGGATCGCGTTCCCCAGGCCCGCATTTACAAGATCTGGAATATCCCCGAATACGGCAGCGCCGATGCCGACTATCTCGATTTGGTCAGCAATTGCCTGAGTGAGGGCAAGACCTCCCGCTTCTACAAACGCCTCATCTACGACGACCAGATCGCAACCGACGCGAATGCCTTCGTCAATCTGCGCGAAATCGGCGGTCAGTTTCAGATTCAGGCTACCGCCCGGCCCGGCCAGGACCTGGCGCAGGTGGAAAAAGAGTTGAATGAAGAGTTGGCGCGCTTCCTCAAAGAGGGGCCGACTCCCGAGGAACTGCAACGGGTGAAAACCGAGTACGCCGCGGAGTTCATTCGGGGCATCGAGCGCATCGGTGGATTCGGCGGCAAGTCGGACTGGCTCGCTCAGAGTCAGGTCTATCGTGGAGATCCCGGCGCTTATAAAATTTCACTGAAGCGCGTGCAGGATGCCACTGCCGAAGACCTTAAAGCAGCCGCCAATCGCTGGCTTGCGGATGGCGTCTACGCTCTCGAAGTGCATCCCTTCCCTGACTACAAGACCGCGAGCACGGGCGCGGACCGCACCAAGGCGCCGGAGCCGAGCGCTCCGCCTCAGTTGAAGCTTCCTGCGCTGCAGCGGGCCACGCTCTCCAACGGCATGAAAGTAATTCTGGCGGAGCGTCATGAAGTCCCCCTCGTGAATTTCTGGATGACCCTCGATGCGGGTTATGCCGCGGACCAGTTCGCTGCGCCAGGAACGGCGAGCATGACCAGCGCTCTGCTCGATGGCGGAACAAAAACGCGCACCGCATTGCAGATCAGCGATCAGCTCGAATTGCTCGGCGCCGAGCTCCGCGCCAACTCCAACCTGGATCTGACCACAGTCCATCTCTCCGCATTGAAAACCAAGATGGATGCTTCGCTCGACCTGTTCGCGGACGTGATCCTCAACCCCTCCTTCCCCGAAGCTGATTTCAAGCGCCAACAGAAAATGCAGCTGGCAGCGATTCAGCGCGAGGAAAACACGCCAGTGCAAATGGCGCTGCGCGTCTTTCCCGGACTGCTCTATGGCAAGGGCCACGCCTACGGCAATCCCCTCACGGGCTCAGGGAACATTGATACCGTTTCCAAGATGACTCGTGAGGATCTGATCAAGTTCCACGAGGTCTGGTTCCGGCCGAACAATGCAACTCTGATTGTGGTCGGCGACACCACTCTGGCCGAAGTAAAGCCGAAGCTTGAAAAATTGTTTGCCGGCTGGAAGGCCGGCGATGTTCCCAAGAAAAACATCGGCAAGGTCAACGTACCCTCGAAGTCGGTGGTCTACATGATGGATAAACCCGGCGCCCAGCAATCGGTGATTGTCGCCGGAATTGTGGCGGTTCCTCCTTCTACTCCCGATGAAATCGCAATCAACGCCATGAACGACGCGCTGGGCGGAACCTTCGGCTCACGGCTCAACATGAACCTGCGTGAGGATAAACACTGGTCTTACGGTGCCCGGAGCCTGCTTTGGGCGGCGCGCGCCCAGCGTCCTTTTATCGCGTTCGCTCCCGTGCAAACCGACAAAACCAAGGAATCTCTGATCGAGATGAATAAAGAGTTCCGCGGCATTATGGGGGATCGTCCCGTGACCGACGAGGAACTTGCCCGGATCGAATCGAATGAAACTCTCAGCCTTCCGGGCTCGCGCGAAACTACGGGTGAAGTCGGACAATCGATCATTGATCTCGTGCAATTCGGCTGGCCAGACGATTACTACGAGACCCTCGCCGGCAAGATCAAGACCCTCAAGACTACCGACCTCAACAACGCCGCAAAAGAAGTGGTTCACCCCGACCACCTGGTCTGGGTTGTCGTGGGCGATCTCGCCAAAATTGAGGCGGGTGTGAAAGAAGTCGGCTTGGGCGAGATTCGTATGCTCAATCCTGACGGCACCCCGGCCGCTGCGGGAGGCTCCCAATAGGCCGTGTGAAGCATTCTTCGGGTGGGACTGAAATCCCGGTCCCACCCGATGGTTCCATTGACGATTCCAGCCTCTCCCCGTAACCTGTAACGTGCACACGAAAACCTCTGAAGTCTCTCCTCTGGGCGTTGCCGACGACATTACCGAACTGGTCGGCGGAACGCCTATGCTGCGGCTGAAACGGCTGGCTCCCGCCACTTCTGCCGATGTCTTCGCCAAACTCGAGTACTTGAATCCCGGGGGTAGCGTGAAAGATCGCGCCGCCATCGGCATCATCCGCCGGGCGGAGTATGAAGGCAAGCTCGCGTCTGGCGGCACCATTGTCGAAGCCACCGCGGGCAATACCGGAATCGGTCTCGCTCTGATCGGAGTGAATCGCGGCTACAAAGTGAAGCTCTTTGTCCCGGAAAACTTTTCGCAGGAAAAAGTAATCATCATGCGTGCTCTCGGTGCCGAAGTTGAGCGCACGCCCGATACCGAGGGCATGGCCGGAGCCATTCGGCGCGCCAAGGAACTGGTTGCCAAGGATCCGAAAGCCTTTATGGCCGGTCAATTCGAGAACATGGCCAATCCTGATTACCACTACGAAACCACCGCCGTGGAAATGTTCGAGCAGATGGGCGGAAAGCTCGACGCCGTGGTGATCGGCTGCGGCACCTGCGGAACCTTCACCGGCATTGCGCGCTACATGAAAGAACATCTGCCCGGAGTGCTGGCGTTTGTCGTGGAGACGCAAGGTTCGGTGCTGGGCGGCGGCGCGGCCGGCCACCACAAGGTCGAGGGAATTGGCGCCAGCTTCATCCCGGCGACGTTTGATCGCTCGGTGTGCGATGAAGTGATCGCCGTGATCGACGAAGACGCCTTCGCCATGGTCAAGCGGCTCGCGGCTGAGGAGGGCGTGCTCGCCGGATCGAGCGGAGGCGCGGCTGTGTTTGCCTCTTTGCAGGTAGCGAAGCGGCTGGGAGCAGGGAAGCGCGTGGCAACCATCATTCCGGATTCCGCGGAGAGATATTTGTCGAAGAAGATTTTCGAAGGCGGAGTCTAAAGGGCGAACGGGGATTGGGACGGGACGGCCTCAGTCGTGTAGGCACTGCGCCAGAACCGAAAGACAACCTTCGCGAGAATGTATGAAGCGAGTTCGTGAATCTGCTGGCTAGAAAACAATCGCCGTCTTCCAAATAAAATATGAAAAGTCCAATTAAGAAACTCGGCTTCTCCACTCGCGCCATCCACGACGGCCAGCAGCCCGATCCTTTGACGGGCGCAGTCACTGTGCCCATCTATCCAACCTCCACCTACGTGCAGCAGGGAATCGGCGAGCACAAAGGCTACGAATACTCGCGTGTCTCAAACCCGACGCGTGCCCGTCTCGAGCAGAACCTGGCTTCGCTCGAAGGCGGAGTCGCAGCTCCGGTGTTTGCCAGCGGCATGGCTGCCATCAACGCCATCGTTAGCATGTTGAAATCAGGCGATCACGTGGTGTGCGGCAACGATCTGTATGGCGGAACGCCTCGCCTGTTTAACCAGGTACTAACCACTTTTGGCTTGGAGTTTTCCTACGTCGATACCACGGATGCGGACAATGTGGAACGCGCCATCCGCAAGAACACGCGCATGGTGTATGTCGAGACGCCCACAAATCCACTGATGCGCCTGAGCGATCTCGCCGCTATCAGCAAGATTTGCCGAAGCCGGAAACTGGAACTGGTTGTCGAACAACACGTTCATGTCCCCATATTTTCAACAGCCTCTTGCGCTGGGTGCGGATATGGTCGTGCACTCGACCACAAAGTTTCTCAACGGTCACAGCGACGGCTTGGGCGGCGTGGTGGTGTGCAGCAAGCCTGAGCAGGCCGAGAAGTTGGCTTTTCTGCAAAAGGCCGTGGGCGCGATACTTTCTCCCTTCGAGTGCTGGCTGGTGTTGCGCGGGGTGAAGACGCTGGCCGCGCGCATGCAGATTCACGACCGCAACGGGCGCGTGGTGGCGGAATTCCTGTCAACGCATAAGAAGATCAAAAAAGTGTTTTATCCCGGGCTGGAGGATCATCCTCAACACGAGTTGGCGATGCGACAAATGAGCGGCTTCGGCTCGATGATCACGTTTGAAACCGGATCTCTCAAAAATGCCAACCGCATGCTCAAAAAGCTCCGCGTCTGCTCTCTGGGGGAATCGCTGGGCGGCGTAGAAACGCTGATCTCGCATCCCGCAACCATGACCCACGCGGGCCTCGGTGAAAAGGGCCGGAAGGCAATCGGCATTACCGATGGCATGGTGCGCATCTCGGTGGGTATTGAAGACGTCGCGGACATTCTCGAAGACCTGGAGCACGGGCTGGCAGCAATTTAGAATATTCTCTGCAACGGATCCGCTTGTCTGCGCTGGATTTCTGTTCGGGTCGAACACTGTTGACCGGTCAGGCCCAATCTCGCGAGTGGAACGCCTCCGCCTACCACCGGCTATCGGAGCCGCAGGTCAGTTGGGGCAAGAAAGTACTCTCGCGGCTGACGCTGCGAGGCGATGAATGCGTGCTCGATGCCGGATGCGGAACTGGCCGCCTCACCGCCGATCTGGTCGAGACTCTTCCCAAAGGCCGAGTCGTAGGGGTAGATATTTCGCAGAATATGCTGACCTCGGCGCGCGAGCATCTGAATTCGGTTTCTGACGCGCCCGTGAATCTCGTTGCCGCCGATCTGCTGCATCTGCCGTTTGAAGATGCCTTCGATGGCATCGTCAGCACCGCGGCATTTCACTGGGTGCTGGACCACGATCAACTTTTCCTGAGCCTGCGGAAGACGCTGCATCATGGCGGATGGCTGCATGCTCAATGTGGAGGAGGCGCAAATCTGTCGCTCTTGCGGCAGCGCGTGGCGAAGCTCGCGCAACTGCCGCGATATGCTCCCTATTTTGCCGGGTTCGTCGAGCCATGGTTTTTTGCAGACGCAGCGCAGGCTGCCGACATTCTGCGGCGCTCGGGATTTGCCAAAGTTGAAACCAGCGTCGAACCTGCGCCCACGGTTCTGCAGGATGCCCAGCACTACTCAGAGTTCGTGAGCCGCATCATCCTGCGCATTCATCTGCGGGAGTTTCCCTCCGAAGATCTTCGCCTGGAATTCGTGGCCGAACTGGCCAAGCTGGCTGCCGAAGACGATCCGCCATTTTCACTGGATTACTGGCGCTTAAATCTAAGCGGGATTGCATCATGAAAGCAATCGTCAGATTCCGTCGGAGACCGACTCGCTGATCCATTGCAAATAAGCGGGTGACCCATCTTCGATCGCCAGGCTGATGCACTCCGGTAAGTCGTAGGAATGAAGTTCCGAAATCGCGTTACGCACACGGTCGAAAGCTGCTGCCGTGGTTTTTACGATCAATAGCCGCTCTTCTGCCTCTTCCACCGCTCCCTGCCATCGGTAGACCGATGTGATCCGCGGCACGATGTTGACGCAGGCGGCAAGGCGGTTCTCGACCAGATAGCGCGAAATTTTGCGTGCTTCCTCTTCCGAGCCAGCGGTGGTAAATACGATTCGGTTGTCAGTCATATAAAATCAGCTTTCGGCTGCAGCGATCAGCAATCTTGCCGGCTGCTGGCAATACCATGAACTTTTATTTCTGAATGAGGCAATCTTCATGCTAACGCAGATCAAGTTTGGCACATCGGGTTGGCGCGCGGTGATGGCGGAGGAATTCACTTTTGCCAACGTGCGCCGTGCAGTGGGCGGCATTGCGCGCTACGTGGCCGCCCAGAAAAAGCAGGGCGCACGGGTCATTGTAGGCCGCGATCCCCGATTTCTAAGCGAGACTTTTTGCTCGATGGCCGCCGACATTTTGTCCGCTCACGGAATTATCCCGGTGGTCGTCGCAGAACCCGCGCCCACACCCGCCTTTGCCTATGCTGTGGTCCAAACCAAGGCGGACGGCGTCATCAACTTTACGGCCTCGCATAATCCTCCGGAATACAACGGGATCAAGTTCTCGACCCCCGACGGTTGTCCCGCGCTGCCCGAAGTTACGAAAAAGATTGAGTCTGAGATTGCCGCGGGCGATAGCCCGGCCACCGCATCCGGCCCCGAGAGTGGTCGCATCAAGAAAGAATCGCTCGACGTAAAGCCAGCCTACCTGAGCCGTTTGCGCGAGATCGTGGATATCGATGTAATCCGCAAGGCGAACCTGCGAGTGTGTTTCGATCCGATGTGGGGCGCCGCGCGCGGATACTCGGACGAACTTCTGCGGGACGCGGGCGTGAAAGTGGCAACCGTTCACGACTATCGCGACGTCCTGTTCGGCGGCCACGCGCCCGAACCAGATGATCATTTGCTGGAAGATTTGCGCAAAGAAATGCGGGCAACAAACGCTCACATTGGGATCGCCACCGACGGCGACGCCGATCGCTTCGGCATCGTCGATGCCGACGGAACCTTCCTGCAACCCAACTACGTAATCGCGCTCTTGTTCGATTACCTGGTCGAGAGCCGCGGATGGAAGAACGGCGTGGCCAAGTCGGTCGCGACCACGAACCTGATCAACGCCATTGCCAAGGCCCGCGGCGTGCAGCTTTACGAGACTCCGGTCGGCTTCAAATACATCGGCGAGTTGATCATGCAGGACAAGATCGCGATCGGCGGCGAAGAAAGTGCCGGGCTCTCCATCCGCCACCATGTGCCCGAGAAAGACGGAGTGCTGGCCGGCTTGCTCTGTTGTGAAATGGTCGCTCGCCGGGGCAAGCCTCTGGGCGAGCAATTGAAGGCGCTATGTAACCATGTTGGTTCCTATTATCCTCAGCGCCAGAACTTCCGCTTGACGCCCGAGGTGAAAGAGAAGTTCACTGGAAAGTTGAGGTCTGATCCGCGGGAGTTCTGCGGCCATGCGGTCCACGAAGTGGTTCGCACCGACGGCCTGAAGTTGCTTTTTGAGGATGGCTCGTGGGTTTGTTACCGCCTCTCCGGGACGGAACCGGTGGTGCGCGTATACACCGAGGCGCGGACTGAACAGGGTTTAGAGACACTGAGCAAGGCAGCGCGGCAATGGATTTTCGAGTAAAGGACCTGGCAAAAATCCGGCGGTTTCCCAGTCCGCAAGAGGGGCTGCGCGCTGTGGCGGAAAGAGCGCCGCAGGCTGAGGCGCTGGCGGTCTCATGGGCCGAGAGCTTTCGTCCGCTGGCCGCGCGCATCTACGCCTTGCGCCGCCGCATTGCGACCGTCACCGTCGCCGTGCTCGCCTGTTTGCTGTTCGTCCACGTGATGTTTGGCGCGAATGGCATGGTCGTGTACAAAAAAAAGCGGGCGGATTATGAATCGCTGCAGACGCGCATCGCTCAGGAGCAGCAGGAAAACGACCTCTACACCCAAAAAATTCACGGCTTGAAGACGGACCAGAAGGCGATCGAGAAAGAAGCGCGTGAACAGTTGCGCTATTTGCGCCCCGGCGAGTATGTGTACGTTCCGCCTACGCCCCCAACTCCGCCGCCGCCCGCCAATCACTCCGCGAAGAAGTAGAGTAGTTAATCCGCAGAGTCCTTCCCGCGAGGAACTCGCAAACCTGTGACACTCGCATCGCCCTGCTGTGTTATAGTTCGTGGCATAGTTGACTGCCGGTAGGGGCGTTGAGTTGCTGCCGGATCGGTTGATTAGAGATCTTTCCGGTAAAGCCGCGGCGTGGGTCCGCGATCGGAACATCAAAATAAGGAGAAAACCGGCATGAAGAAAGTGCTAGTTCTATGTCTCGCGATTTGTTTCGTGTTCGCCCTTACGGCGTTGGCTTTTGACGATATGGGGAAGAGCATGACCGTCAAGGGGTATGTCAGCGACGCCAAGTGCGGCGCCAAGGGTAACAGCGCCAGCCATGAAGCATGCGCGAAGAAATGCGCGGCTGCGGGCGAAAAGTTGGTGATTGTAACCGAGGGCGACGACAAGGTCATCGCCGTGGAAAACCAGGACGCCCTGAAGGGACATGAGGGACACCACGTCGCCGTCACCGGACACATGGAGAAAGATGCCATGCACGTCGACAGTGTGAAGATGATCTGACGTTGACTGTCTGACAGTTGACATCTGAAAAATGATTAAGGGCGGCTCTGGCCGCCCTTTTGTTATGTACCGATTTTTCGGAAACGGCGGGGCGCGGCCTTACCGCACCACCCCTTCCAGCGGCGAACTGGCCGTGGCATACAATTTCCTCGGCATGCGCCCTGCAAGGTATGCCTGGCGTCCCGCGAGCACTCCGTAGTGCATCGCTTCCGCCATGAGCACTGGATCCTGCGCGTTGGCGATTCCAGTGTTCATCAGCACCGCATCCGCCCCGAGTTCCATCGCGATGGCGGCGTCAGAGGCCGTGCCTACGCCGGCGTCCACAATCAACGGCACACCCGTAATCATTTCCCGCAAGATGCGGATGTGGGCCTGGTTCTGAATGCCCATGCCGCTGCCAATGGGCGCGCCCAGCGGCATCACCGCGGCTGCCCCGGCATCGATCAGTCGTTTCGCGAAGACGATGTCATCGGAGGTATAAGGCAACACCGTGAAGCCTTCGCCGACGAGTGTGCGCGTGGCCTCGAGCGTGGCCTGCACGTCAGGGTAAAGGGTGGCCTGGTCGCCGATTACTTCGAGCTTCACCCAGTCTGACAGTCCAACTTCGCGTCCCAGGCGCGCCGCGCGCACGGCTTCATCGGCGGTGTAGCAGCCGGCGGTGTTGGGCAGAAGAAAATATTTCTTGGGATCGATGTAGTCGAGCAGAGATTCCTTGCTGCGGTCGAGGTTGACGCGGCGGACGGCAACCGTAACCATATCGGCTCCGCTGGCTTCGAGGGCGCGCGCGGTTTCCTGGAAGGATTTGTATTTTCCTGTGCCTACGATCAGGCGGGAGCGAAAGGAGCGTCCGGCGATAACGAGTGGATCGGTCATGTCTTCATTGTAATGAAAGCCAGCATCGTTCGTGGACGCGAAGAGGTTTATTTTCAGGGTAAAGACCTCAATGCAGACCGCGCGGACGGCGGCTGCGGAGAACCCAGACACAACTACTTTGGTTGGCTAGCCCGCTCTACTAGCTTCTCGAAGCGTGGATCGGAACGCAGCGACTCAAACAGTGGGTTGGACTTAATGGCGGCGGAATCGCGGTAACCGGCAGCAATCGCACTTTGCAGTTCAGTCAGAGCCTTATCTTTGTCCCCGCGGCCTGCATAGGCCACACTAAGCAGAAAATGATGGATCGGAGTTCTCTGGTCCGCCTCAGGCAGGCTCAGCAACTTGGTAATGGCTTTCTCATAGTCCCCCTGCGCGAGATAAATCTGCGCCAAGCCAAAATCTGCCGTTGATGAGGATGGGCTGATCTGCTTAGCCTGCTCAAAAGCTGAGATGGCCTCGGGGAATTTTTTCTGCTGCGTCAACGCTCGTCCCAGGTGGTAATAAGCCTGAAACATATTTGGCTGCAGGCGTATCGCTTCGCGCGCGGCCTTCTCGGCGCCCACAGAATCGGGCGGCTGCTCATATCCCAGAGCCCAGGAGACTTGATCCCAGGCATGCGCGTTGTCCGGTTCCAGGCTTGCTGCCTCACGGGCTTTCTCCGCTGAGCGAACGTAGTCAAATTCATCGCCATACACGAGAGCCAGGGCCACATCACCCTCGGCCAGCTGCGGATCGATGGCCAGAGCCCGCTCCGCCAGTTCCCGCGCCTTGCGCTGGTGGGCCTCGTTAGGATCGAGATTGCGATAATAAAAACTTTCGACCATCGATAGCCCGCTGAGAGCGGGGGCGTAGTTCGGATCAAATTTCAGGGCCGCTTCAAAATCTGTGCGGGCAGCGTCGAGGTTCTTGGGAAGGTCGATGAAATCCACAAGAGCGCGGCCTTTCAGATAGGCCTCGTACGCCTGAGGATTTTGCGTGTAATGTTTTTGGACCGCGTTTTGCTCTTGCGGCGAGAGCTTCAGGTTCAGCGCCTGCGCGATCTTCAGAGCGGTCTGGTCTTGCAGAGCGAATACGTCCTTCAAATCGCCCACGAAATCGTCAGCCCAGCTTTGAAAGCCCGTGGAAGCGTCGATCAGTTGCACGTTGATGCGCACCTGGTCTCCAGCCTTGCGCACGCTGCCTTGCAGCAGATACTGGACGCCAAGTTCTTGTCCCATATCTTTAGCGTCCTTCTGTGCGCCCTTAAAGCGGGCGACGGAAGCGGAAGAAGCTACCCTGAGGCCTTCGATCTTCGAGAGCTTAGTGCCGATTTCTTCTGTCATGCCATCGCTGAAATAATCGTTGGCGGTATCGCCGCTGAGATTTTGCAGGGGAAGAACCGCAAGCGATGTCTTGCCGCCGTGGGTACCGGACGCCGACTCTTGCGGCGCAGCTTTTCGCGTAGACGCTGATTTCATCCACCACACGCCCGCCGCTCCCACAATGAGCAGCAACGCCAGTCCAGCGAACGCCAAATTTCGGAGCGCGTGAGGATTGCCCGGCGACCGTTCCGCGGAGACTGGAATTTTTCCAGTTTCTGTGTCCCGCCTGAGCCGCTTCAAATCTGCGCGCAGTTCGGCGGCAGACTGGTAGCGGACTTCGCGATCCTTCTCAAGACATTTTTCAATGATCGCTTCCAGTTTGGCGGGCACCTCCGGATTCAGCCGCACCGCGGCCGTCGGCTGCCGGTTGAGAATCAGTTCTGAAAGCACCCCGGAAGTTTCTCCACGAAAGGGCAACACGCCGGTCACCATTTCATAGAGCACCGCGCCGAAAGAAAACAGATCGGTGCGGGCATCGAGTTCTTTGCCGCGCACCTGCTCCGGCGACATGTACGCCACCGTCCCCAGCGACGTGCCGGGGCTGGTGAGTTGCTGGTCAATGGTTGCCGCCGAGGGCAAAGCGCTCCCGGAGGACGCCGTGGGAGTGACCTTCGCCAGACCGAAGTCGAGAATCTTGGCCTGCCCGCGATTGGTGATGAAGAGGTTCGCCGGCTTGATGTCGCGGTGCACAATGCTCTTGGCGTGCGCGGCGTCGAGCGCGTCGGCGATCTGCGTCCCCCAATCGATCACGGTATCGATCTCCAGCGGCTTCCCGGAGATTTTGTGTTTAAGCGTCTCGCCTTCGAGGCGCTCCATGGCAATGAACCAGACTCCATCGGCCTCATCGATATCGTAGATCGTGCAAATATGGGGATGGTTGAGCGCCGAAGCGGCCCGGGCTTCACGCCGAAAACGTTCCAGAGCCTGCGGATCTTTGGCCAGTTCTCCGGGAAGGAACTTGAGCGCAACGTGGCGGCCGAGCTTGAGGTCTTCGGCCTCATACACCACGCCCATGCCGCCGCCGCCAAGCATTTGCAGTATGCGGTAATGCGATATGGTCTGGCCGATCATTCAGGGGCCCGGTGGACGGGATGTTTCATCTTACGGACGCGCGATGCGCGAGTCAACGAAGGTTGGGGGTGGCGGTGCGGCTTCAAAAGAGAATCGTATCAGGGCATCGCTTAAGCGATGCCGCCGAAGACCACAACTCGGAACGGCTTTAGCCGCTGGGGCCTCCGCATCACAGCACAGCGGCCAAGGCCTGTACTCAACCTGTTCCTGGCGGCATGCCTGAAGCCATGCCCTGATACGAGTCTCGCCTCAATTGCCTCGCCTCAAATTGCGCCACTCACTGCCCATCGCGAATCATTCAATTCTGGCTTCCACCTGCGCATAGAGTTCGTCAATCTGCCGCCGATATCGCTCTTCCACGACGCGCCGGCGCAGCTTCATGGTCGGCGTGAGCGCACCATTTTCCGGCGTAAATTCGTCTGCCACCACGATTACCCTCTTCAGTTTCTCGAATCGTGCGAGATTGTGGTTTGCGCTCTCCACAATCCCCTCATAAAGCGCCTGGACTTTCTTGTGGGTAATCAACTCCGCGCGCGACACAAAAGCAACATTGTTGGCGCGGGCCCAGTCCTCGAGCAGAGCGAAGTTCGGGGAAATCATCGCGCAAGCAAACTTCCGCCGGTCGCCGATGACGACTGGTGTCCCCACCAGCGGATTCACTTTCAGTGAATTTTCGATGGGCTGCGGCGCGATGAACTTGCCGCCAGAGGTCTTGATGAGTTCCTTCTTCCGGTCGGTGACCGAGAGATACCCATCGGCATCGATCTGGCCGATGTCCCCAGTCTTGAAAAAGCCATCTTCAAATGCATTTTTCGTTTCTTCCGGACGATTCCAATATCCCTTAAAGACCGAGGGCCCGCGCACCAGAATTTCGCCGTCCTCGGCAATGCGAACTTCAAGGTTCGGCAGAATCTTGCCCACCGTGCCGATGCGGTGATGGATCGGCGTGTTGACGGCGATCACCGGCGATGTTTCGGTCAAGCCGTAGCCTTCATGAATGCGGATGCCGACCGTGGCGAACCACTCCGCGAGTTCGCGGCCCAGGGGCGCGCCTCCGGAAAGAAAGACTTCGATCCGGCCCCCCAGGCCCTCGCGAAGTTTCGAGAAGACCAATTTATTCGCCAACTTCCAACTGGGTGAAGCCGGCGTCTTTCCTGCGAGAATGGCAGGCTTGTTGGCGCGGCCCACCGAGATCGCCCAGCGGTAGATGGCTTTCTTCGCACCCTGAGCCTTCATTTCAGTCTTGGCGTAAATCTTTTCATAGACCCTGGGCACCGACACGCACACGCTGGGACGCACCTCCAGCAAGGTTTGCGGAAGATTCTCAATGAATGGGCAATAGGCCAGCGTAACGCCGTGGTAGAGCATGGCGAGGTCAACATGGCGCGCTGTGACATGCGAAAGGGGCAGAAACGAAATGCTGGTCATGCCAGCGTGCATGTCGAAACCGAGCAAGGAAAAATTAATATTGGAAGCCATGTTGCCGTGCGTGAGCATGGCGCCCTTCGATGTCCCCGTGGTTCCCGAGGTGTAGATGATGGTGGCGAGATCGTCAGGTTGAATCGAGCGGGCGAGAGCTTCAGCCTCGGCATCGAGCGCGCTCGGGCCCGTGGTCATGAACTGATCCATGAGCGCACCGGGCACAGTCAGATCGGCGGGAAGTTGGACGTGATCCATCACAACGATTCTTCGCACTTCGGTTTGCGGAAGAATCGCTTGTACTTTTCGCAGTTGGTGTTCGGTGGAGACGAAGACCACGCTCGCTCCCGAATCGCGCAACGTGTAGGCCGTTTGCTCCGGCGTCAGAGTGGAGTAGACCGGCACGGTCACGGCGCCCAGCAGCAGCACCGCGAAATCGGCTGTAGACCACTCCGGGCGATTCTCGCTGAGAATGGCAACGCGATCGCCCTTCTTCACGCCCCATTGCCGCAGCGCGTGCGCGGTGCCCGCTACGTTGCGGCGGAAATCGGACGAAGAAATTGCGCGCCAGTTTCCTGCATCGCGATAGAGCATCACGCGGTCGAGGTTGCGCTCGGTGGCAGCAAAGAAAATGTCGTTTAAGGTAGCCAGATTCATCGCTTATCTCGTAGAACTGCGATCCAAAATCGAATGTACTGGTTGCGATTCCTCTGGGCAATGCGAAAGGTTTGCAGGCAGGGTACTGGTTTGCGTCTGGGCTTCGAGCGCTCGCCAGTTGGCGGTTCCCTTAACCTAAAATCATACTGCTTTGCAGGACGTTACGCTATCATTCTGCAGGAGGTCACGATGGGGAAGAAAATGCTGAATGTGTGGGCGGCTTCGTTGCTGGCGGGGATGTTGATGATCGCATCGACGACTCCCGCTGTGGCGCAGGGCAATGAATCGAAGGCTGCGGCCGCGATGCCCAAGGTGGGCGACATGGCGCCCGATTTCACGCTGAAATATTTTGACGGCAACGACCTGAAAGACGTTTCTCTGAGCCAGTACCGCGGCAAGAAGAATGTAGTTCTGGGATTTTTTATCTTCGCCTTTACCGGTGGTTGAACCGCGCAAATGAAGGCGCTCCAGCAGGATTTGAAAAGGCTGGACGCTACCGATACCCAGGTTCTGGGTGTGAGCATGGACAGTGCATTTTCGAACAAAGCATTCGCCGACCAGATTGGAGTTACGTTCCCCCTGCTGAGTGATTGGGGCGGAGACGTTACGCGCAAGTACGGAATTTACCTCGAGAAATACAAGGCCGCGCGCCGGGTAAATTTCCTGATCGGAAAAGACGGAAAGATTCTGGAAGAGCAAGTGGATAAGGACGCCATCGATCCGACGAAGATTGTGGATACTTGCGAGCGCCCGAAGCTGAAGAACTGAGGATTGGTGCGGAAGCCGACAACCGATAAGCGGCGAAACCACGATCCCTCACTTCGTTCGGGATGACGGGGCTTTTCGTACGGGCTTTCCGTACGCGCTGACCGTACGCGCTGACCGTTACTCGATCGGCAGTTCGAAAGAGAATACAGATCCGCGGCCGAGTTGGCTGGTTACGCTGACCACGCCGTTGTGGGCCTCGACGATTGCCTTCGCGATCGCCAACCCCATGCCCGTGCCTTGCACGCTGTAGCGCTGGTCGCGGCCGCGGTAGAACTTGTCGAAGACCAGCGACTGCTCAAAGTCGTCAATGCCGAAGCCGTGGTCAGTGACGCTGGTGATGATTCGATCTCGCTTGCGCTCTGCCGTTATCGTAATGGTCGAAGCGGGGGGAGAGTACTTCGCCGCATTTTCCAGCAACTGCTTGAGCACTTCTGCGATGCGGTCGGAATCCACTCGCACCTTCGGCAGCGCCGGCGGCACGCGCACTTCGATGGGATGCTGCGCCAGAACCGTTCTCGATTCTTCCACCGCCGATTCGATCACCGTGGCAATATCCACCGGCGCCATGTGCAGTTCCACTTTGTGAGCGTCGAGTTGGGCCATTTCCGTGGCTTCGCCCACCAGGCGGTCGAGGCGATCGGTTTCTTCATTGATTACGGTGAGCAGTTCTTTGCGCTGCGCTTCGTTGAGGTTGTATTCGGAGAGCAGGCCAGTCACTGCGGCTTTGATTCCAGTCAACGGCGTGCGCAACTCATGGGTCACGGAATCGAGCAGCACCGCGCGCAGGTTCTCGCTTTGATGAGCGGCTTCAGTCTGAGATAGTTTTTCCATGGCCCCGGCGCGCTCAATGGCGATGCCGATCATGCTCCCCAGGGCTTCCAGCGTGGCTCGCGAAAGCACCGGCCCAGCAATGCCCACAGCCCCGGTGGTGCGCGTGCCAAGGTGTAAAGGTGTCAGAGAAACTCCGCGCTGCGAGTCGATGACCGGTTCGCCCCGCGAACTCACCATCTGCAGATCTTGTATGGGAAACCACGTCTCTTTCGGATCGGTGCGATAAACCTGCCTCGAACTCAGCAAGTAGATGGCGGCAGCCTTGGCTCCGAATCCGTCGCACACGTATGCCGGAATCGCGTTCAATAATTCGGCGACGTTATCGGTCGCGAGCAGGCGTTGGCTGAAGGCATAAAGCCGTTCTACGTCGCGACGACGCTGGATGGCGTCGGCGGTTTGCCGGCGGGCGCGGTCCGCCAGTTGGCTCGCGATCCCGGCGGTCGCGAGGAACGCGAACAAGGCCACCCAGTTCTGCGGATCGGCGACGGTGAAAGTCCCGATGGGCGGAAGAAAATAATAATTAAATGCGAGCGTGGCCAGGATTGCCAGAAAAACCGAAAAACGAAATCCCCAATACGCCGCTACCCACAGCACCATCAACAAACATGTCAGCGCTACCGTGGTCGGGTTTACGTGAACCAGGCGCCGGTATACCTGCGTCACTGCCTCGGCGGCAACGATGCAGGCCGCATAACGGACCGCGTCCTGTGTCCATTGAGCTTTCACGCGCATGATTGTAACCGGAATCGAGCTAACAAAGTTTCAAAGTTTCAAGGTCTCAAGATTGCAGTGCGGTTTGATTGACCTTGAAACTTTGAAACCATGGAACCTTGAAACTTTGTTCAGCCCCAATTCGACAATTTCCCCTTCGGCGTGGAGAATATCCACGATGACCAAGACTCCCGAGGAATGGCTTCAGGAAGTCGACAGCGCGCAGCGCCCGGCGGTGTTCAAGCTGTTTCTGGGTTATGCCCCCGGCGTGGGAAAGACGTACGCCATGTTAAGCGAGGGCGTGCGCCGTGCCAGTCGAGGCGAAGAAGTCGTGATCGGCGTGGTTGAAAGCCATGGCCGCAAACCGATTGTGGAACTTTCCTCCCGCCTCGAAACCGTGCCTCGCAAAAAGCTGGAATACAAAGCCACCATCTTCGAAGAAATGGATGTCGACGCCATTCTGGCTCGCAAGCCCCACGTGGTGTTAGTGGACGAGTTGGCCCACACCAACATTGAAGGCAGCAAGCACGCTAAGCGCTACGAAGACGTGTTCGAACTGCTCGATGCCGGCATCGATGTCGTTTCCACGCTGAACGTACAGCACATTGAAAGTCTGGCGCCCACCATCCGGAGCCTGACCGGCGTGCAGGTGCGCGAGACCGTGCCGGACTGGGTGATCCGGCGCGCGGGCGAAATTGTAATGGCTGACCTTACGCCCCAGGCTCTGCAGACCCGCATGAAACGCGGCGATATTTATCCTCTCGAGCGCGTCGAACGCGCGCTGGCGAATTTTTTCCGCAACACCAATCTGGTCGCATTGCGCGAACTGGCCTTGCGCCAGGTAACTCAGGCCGTCGACCGCACGCTTTCAGAGTTGAAGACCGAGGACGGCCAACTGCTCCAGGTCCGGGAGCGGATTGCAGTGTGCATCAGTTCGAACCCCGCAGCGCAATATTTGATCGCGCGTGGGGCGCGCATGGCCCAGGCCATGGACGGCGAGTTGTTCGTCCTCTATGTCGATACGGGCGCGGATGAGAGCGACGAGAACCAGCGTACCCTCGCCGACAACGTGCGCTTTGCTGAAAGCGTGGGAGCCAAGGTGGTGAAGACCGAGGGTAAAATCGTGGCCGAGAAAGTCGCGGAATTTGTCCGCGAGAATCACATCACGCAAGTTGTCTTTGGCCGGTCGGCTACGAAGGGATGGAAGCGATATTTCTATCTTTCCGCGATCCATAAATTTCTGCGCGATACCCCCGCTGTCAACGTCCACATTGTGACTCAGGAAATGCGGTGACGAGATGACCAACGATCACCGGCGCATTCTGGTGGTGGATGATGAACCGCAGATCACGCGCGTTCTTCGCACTACGCTCTCCGCTCAGGGTTACGACATTCGCGTCGCTAATGACGGAGAGATGGCGCTGGAGTTGATGAAGAACTGGACCCCGCACGTCGTAATCACTGACCTCGCGATGCCGAACCTCGATGGTGTCGAGTTATGCCGTCAGGTGCGAAAAGCCTCTCAGGTGCCGATCATCGTGCTCTCGGTGCGTGGGCAAGACCGCTCCAAGGTCGAGGCTTTGGACGCCGGCGCCGACGATTACGTGACCAAGCCTTTCAGCATGAATGAATTGCTGGCTCGGATTCGAGCGCAGTTGCGCAGAACTCCCGCAGCGGAAGAAGAGCCCACGGCGATCACCGCTGGCGATTTTTCCATTCGTCTGGATGCGCGCTCCGTCAAGGTTGCCGGGCATGAGGTTCATCTCACGCCGAAAGAATTTGACCTGCTGGTCTTTCTGGCGCGTCGTCCCGGCAAAGTGGTTACTCATCGCACGCTGCTGGCCGCGATCTGGGGTCCGAACAGCACCGAACAGCCGGAATACCTTCGCGTGTTTGTCGGACAGTTGCGCAAGAAAATTGAGGCCGACCCTTCCACGCCGAAGTACCTGCTCACCGAACCCTGGGTAGGCTACCGCTTCGAACCCGGCTGCTGAAAGCCCCCTATCCATTTCGAAGTTGGAAGGGCGCGACCTGCTGAGGTTGCAGAAGAACTCAATACGAAAAGACTAATTCAGAAAACCTAAATTCAGAAACACTAAATTCAGAAGCACTAAATTCAGAAAACCTAAATTCAGAAACACTAATTCAGAAGAGCTCAATCGGAAAAACGGTCGGCATGCGCGACCGTGGAAGAGCGGCCCTTTTAGGGCCGCGTAAGCCGGCTAGCATCATCCGGGCTTTAGCCCCCGTGGTCGTCTTTCCCGCGCAATTGAAAATTCCCCTGCCCATCTTTACAAACATTTTATGAACCCTTTATTCAGACTTTCTGCCCTTCCGTGTCCAATCGTTGTGGGAGAGAAAACGATCCCAGACATCAGAACGGGATTTACGGAGATGAGCGCATGTGGACTAACGAAGTAGCGCCGGAACGGTTGGCAGAGCTTTTCCATCACTATCACCAGGCCTTGATGCCTGAGAGTTCAGGGAAAGGAAGCGAAGGCCGTGGAGCATGGAAGGAAATGCCGCAGCAGGAGAAGAACCGCCTGGTAGCGGCAGCCCGTCTAGCCCTGCTTGAACTGGATTCGATCACCGACAATCGCGCCACCTCGCGCCAATATTTCGCCCAACCGGGCGAAGCCGAGTGGGGCTGCTGACGCCGAGCGGACTGGCGGAGAGCTTCCGAGCTGTTAATTCGAAACTCCCGCCTTTATGAAATCTTTAGAAATTCCTTAAACAACTCTTACGCATGAAGCGATCAACTAGGGTGTTTGCTCTGGACTGGAGCTTATTGGAATGGAAGCAATGGGCCTGGCAATTACATTCGTAGCCATCGCCTTGACGGGGACTGCGTTCATGCTCGTGTTCCTGTTTGCTTTGCTTCGCGACAGTGGGCCGTCGGCCAGTTATTGGATCGTTGCCCAGCCGCAGGAATCGGAGAAGAAATTTCCGAAGGCTTGCGATGAGGGCAATTCCGATGACGAGCGGTGCACGCCAGAAAGCAAGCCCAGAAATTACTACGCGGTGTTAACGGAGAACGATAGTCATGCGAAAGAGTGCCCTTCAGGTCTTATTGCTCTCGATGTTGGTCCTGCTTTTGGCGGCGTGGGCTGGCGCGCAAGCCCCGCCAAACACGCCAACGCCTTCCACCAACGCAGGCTCTAGTTCGTCTGAACTAACTGAACAGCAGGAAATGCGAGAGGAACTGAAAGCGTTGCGGTCTGAAGTGGAGCGTTTGCGCGCGGAAGTCGAACTGCAGAAGAGCAGTACTCCGGTTCGGGAAAGCAATGCTCCGGGATCCACCCCTGCCACCGCAGCCTCGGTGACGAACACGCCGCCGATCACGGCGACCAACGTTGCCGGTCCTGTCACTTCAGTTAGCCCAGCACCCGCCAATGGCCCACTGGCTGGTTGGGTGGCGCAAACCGGTGCGTCCGCCGATGCCGCGGCCAAGAACTCCAAGATCGCCCCATTTTCCGATTGGGATTGGACCTGGCTGAACGGCAACCCGCGCACCAAAGATGCCGCCTTCGATTCTAAATTCTTTACCCCCGAGATCAGGGCCGATATCAGTTACACCTACGACTTCAACCGTCCGCAGGACAACTCGATGGGCGGGTCGAGCGAAATATTTCGCTCCAACGAAATCCAGTTGGAACAACTCGGAGTCGGCGGCGACTTTCACTACGACAATGTTCGCGCTCGCTTCATGACGCAGTTTGGCATGTATTCCACCACCACGCCGCGCAACGATCCGAGCCCCGCTAAAGGTCAGTGGGACTTGAGCAACGCCTACCGCTATGTTTCAGAAGCCTACGGCGGTTATCACATTAATGCCTTGAACGGCATCAACATCGATGCCGGAATCTTCATGTCCTACGTTGGACTATTCAGCTATTACAACTTCGACAACTGGGCCTATCAGCCCTCGTATGTTTCGTCCAACACTCCGTGGTTCTTTAATGGTCTGCGGGTTCAGATTTTTCCTACAGCACACTTGAAGATTGAGCCTTGGCTCATCAATGGATGGCAGTCTTATGGATCGTCCAACTCGCGGAAAGGAGTTGGCGGTCAGATCAAATGGACTCCGAAACCCTGGATGAACATCATTTCCAATAATTACGGGCTGGGACACGACGACCTCTACATTCCTAATCGCAGCCGCATTCACACCGACGACAGCATTGAGATCAAGTATTACGACAAGCCTGAAAAGACTCTCGACAAGATGGCCTTCACCTTCACCGGAGACCTGGGATGTGAATTCGGCGGCGGCGTGAGTTGCCACGGCAATACTCCGGGATTGAACGGGGCCGTCAATCCCAAGCAGAGCTTTGTCGGCTATATGCTCTACAACCGCACCTGGTTCAAGAAAGACCGTTACGCATTCACGGTCGGCGGTGGTCAGATCAACAACCCCGGACGCTATCTGGTTCTGATCCCGCCCATCAATGGCGAGTCCGCAGCGTCGGCAGCGATCAATTCACCCTATTTCACGGGCAATCCTGGAGATCCATTTAAAGCGTGGGATTCCTCGTTCACTTTCGATTACATGCCCAGCCAGTACATTACATTTCGCTGGGAGTACGACTATCGCCACGCCAGCGTGCCTTACTGGTCTGGCGCCGGCGGAATTACTCCGCCTCCGGGCAGCAACAACGGGTTCCCGCAGTACTACGCTTGCAACAGCGGAGCGACCTCTGGACAGAGCAGCCTCAGCGGCGCGGAACTCGCGTGCGCAGGGCAGGGTAGCACGGTGTGGTTCCCCGATCTGCGCCGCGACGAGCATTTCATCGACCTCGATATTTTGGTCAAGTTTTAGGAATTGTTATTCGGAGAACCAATTCAGCGACGTTGCAATGCGCCTATGATTGTGGGCTACCCAATTTTTCTCTGCGAGGGCTCCACCTTGTGAGCCCCTCGACGAAAGGCGCAGTCCATGAGATGGCCCATCGTTTTGCTGGCTGGAATTTTAATTGGTTCGATCATAGCTCCGGCTCAGGAATCATCTGAGCGTTCGACGCAGGAACTGAATCGCAGAGTGGAACAACTCGAGTCAGAAGTGACGGAATTGAAACAAATCGTGAAGCAGTTGCAATCGCGGCCGGAACCAGCCAGCAAGGCAGTTGCGCCGACTCGCACGGCGGCCACGGCTTTTGCCGAGTCGGCGGCCGCAAAGCCCACTGCCCCGCCGCTGGCCGATCCCGCCGCTGTTGCCGCCGAGCCAGTCGCGAATGCGGAAGACCGCAAGACTCTGGACTTTCTGCGCAACACAACGATCAACCTCGGGCTCGATTCCTACTACGAATACAACTTCAACGATCCCGTTGGACGCGTGAATCTGTTGCGATCCTACGATGTGCTCAGCAACGAGTTCAGCTTGAGCCAGGCCAGCATGGTTCTCGAGCACGCCCCCGATGTTGCCGAAGGACGCCGTTGGGGTGGCCGTCTCGATCTGCAGTTCGGCCAGGCCACCGACTCTTCGCAAGGCAATCCCGCAAACGAACCTCGGCCCGAGATTTACCGGAATATTTTTCAGGCCTACGGCTCCTACGTCGTTCCGCTGGGTAAAGGTCTGAATGTTGACTTCGGAAAGTGGGCCAGTTCTCTGGGACTCGAGGGCAACTACACCAAGGATCAACTGAATTATTCGCGGTCCTACTGGTTCAATTTTCTCCCGTTCTATCACATGGGCCTGCGGATGAGTTATCCCGTGACCGATCGATTCACGTTGAACTACTGGGTCGTAAACGGAACCGATCAGGTTGAGGCCACGAACGGTTTCAAAGACGAGCTGTTCGGATTCACCGCGATTCCTCAAAAAAGCGTGAGCTGGACTTTTAACTACTATCTCGGTCAGGAGCACCCCGATCGCACTCCATCCGCGAATTGCGGGCCCATACCGGTGCAGCCGGGCTTGTGCTTCACGGCCATCACTCCAGCGCCGAACGGCCACACTCACATTTTCGATAGCTATGTCACCTGGAAGCCCAAGGCGAAGCTCACTTTCGAGCTCGAGGGCGACTACTTCATTCAACGCCTGTGGAGAAATGCCGCGCCCGGCGAGTCTTCCGCTCCCGCGCACGTGATTGGTGGCGCTGGCTACCTGCAATATCAGTGGACGTCGAAACTCGCGCTGGCAGAGCGCGCGGAATACATGTCCGATCGCGGTGGGTTGTTCAGCGGTCTGACCCAGGCCTTGAAAGAAGACACAGTCACTCTCGATTACAAACTGGCGCAGGGATTTCTGATGCGCTACGAGTGGCGCCGCGATTTTTCGAACCAGCCCTCGTTCCTGAGCGATGTGCAGGGCGTTTTACGCAAGGATCAGAGCACCGCAACTCTCGGCCTGCTCTGGTGGTGGGGAAGAAAAGAAGGCGCGTGGTAACACTGGCTGCAATTTCAATTTCGGAGAACTCTGATGCAAGACGTGATCTTTCTTGCTGTGACCATTCTGTTTTTTGTGATTTCGCTCGGCTACGTGCACTTCTGCGAGCGGGTGCGTTAAGGAAAATATGACTGCTGAACCGATCGTCATGCTGATCATTTGTGCGGGCCTGCTGGTGTATCTCGTATACGCCATGCTGCGGCCGGAGAAATTCTGATGACGCCAAATGGATGGCTGCAGATTGTTGTTTTCTTGCTGGCGGTGTTGCTGATCACCAAGCCGCTTGGCGGTTTCATGGCCAAGGTGTTCAGTCGGGAGCGGACCTGGCTCGATCCCGTGATGCGTCCGGTCGAGCGCGTTCTCTATCGCCTAACCGGCGTCAACGAGAGCCACGAGATGGATTGGAAGGAATACGCCCTGGCTTTGCTTTTGTTCAGCGGCGTTTCCATGATCCTGCTTTATGCGCTGCAGCGGGTGCAGCAGTGGACGTGGCTGCCGTGGAATCCGCAAAAGCTGGCGGGAGTGGCCCCGGCACTGGCGTTCAACACGGCCGCTTCGTTCACCACCAATACGAACTGGCAGAATTACACGCCCGAAACCACCATGAGCTACCTCACCCAGATGGTCGGCCTGGCGTATCACAACTGGGTTTCAGCGGCCGCCGGCATGGCGCTGGCGATTGCGTTCATCCGCGGGATCTCGCGCCGTGAACAAAAGACCATCGGCAATTTCTGGGTCGATATGGTTCGCGGCACGTTGTGGGTTCTGGCGCCGCTGTGCCTGATTGGCGCGCTGCTGCTGGTTTCGCAGGGCGTAGTGCAGAATCTCAAGCCGTATGACACCGTGCAACTGCTCGATCCTTACCAGACGCCGCAACTGGGCGCCGATGGCAAACCTGTGAACGGAGCGGACGGCAAGCCGGTGATGCAGACGGTGACCCAGCAAACCATCGCGCAGGGACCTACCGCGTCGCAGGAAATCATTAAAGAACTGGGGACGAACGGGGGCGGCTTTTTCAACGCCAACAGCGCGCATCCGTTCGAAAATCCCACTCCATTCTCAAACTTTCTGGAGATGTTCGCCATCTTCGCGATTCCCTCTGCCCTCACTTACACCTTGGGCAAGATGACCGGCTCGCCGCGCCACGGCTGGGCCGTGTGGGCAGCCATGGCGCTGCTGTTCCTCTCGGGAGTCACCACCGCGTACTGGGCGGAAGCTCGTGGCAACCCGTTGCTCACATCTGCCACGCAGCACAGCCTGCAACATGCTCCTTCAACTCCGCAGACCGCCGGCAACCTCGAAGGCAAAGAAGTTCGCTTCGGCGTAGCCAACTCGGCGCTGTTCGCCACCGTGACCACTGACACCAGTTGCGGCGCGGTCAATTCGATGCACGATTCGTTCACCCCGCTGGGCGGAATGGTCCCCCTGATCAATCTCATGCTCAGCGAAGTCATCTTCGGCGGCGTGGGCGCGGGCATGTACGGAATGCTCGTGTTCGTCATTCTCTCGGTCTTCATCGCCGGATTGATGGTGGGCCGCACCCCCGAATATTTAGGCAAGAAAATCGAAGCCTACGACGTCAAGATGGCCATGCTGGTGGTGCTGATTTTCCCGTTGGTGATTCTGGTATTCACGGCGATTTCTGTTCTGTATCCGTTTGGCACCTCCGCCATGGCCAACGCCGGCCCGCATGGCTTCAGCGAGGTGCTCTACGCCTACACTTCGTCGGTGGCCAACAACGGCTCGGGCTTTAATGGCTTGAGCGGAAACACGCTCTGGTACAACACCTCGCTCGGCTTTGCGATGCTGCTGGGTCGCTTCATGATGCTTCTGCCCATGCTGGCGATTGCCGGCAATCTGGCGGGAAAGAAGCAAACTCCCGCAACTCTCGGCACTTTCCCGGTGACCGGACCACTGTTTACGGTTCTGCTCATCGGTGTTGTGGTCATCGTGGGCGCGCTCACATTTTTCCCGGCCCTCAGTCTCGGGCCGATTCTCGAACACCTGCTGATGGTGGCAGGGAAGACGTTCTAGCAGTCCGAAAATTATGGCAAGCAAGAAATCAAAACGCAGTCTTTGGGACGTGAAGATCGTGCGCCGCGCAGCTTGGGATTCGCTCCTCAAGTTGCATCCCGTGACCATGATGAAGAATCCCGTCATGTTCGTCGTCGAAGTCGGCAGCGTGGTCACCACCGTGCTCCTCATTCTCGAACGAGCGCGGGGCCAATCCGGATTCGGATTCAACCTGCAGATCACGCTCTGGCTGTGGTTCACGGTGCTGTTCGCTAATTTTGCCGAGGCCATGGCTGAAGGCCGCGGGAAGGCGCAAGCCGAAGCATTGCGCCGCGCCAAGGCCGAAACCATGGCCAACCGCCTGCTTCCCGACGGAAAAACCGAAACCGTGCCCGGCTCTAAGTTGCGCTCGGGAGATATGGTGCTGGTCGAGGCTGGCGAGTTCATCCCGGGCGATGGCGAAATTGTGGAAGGTGTCGCATCCGTGGACGAGTCGGCAATCACCGGCGAGTCCGCGCCCGTGATTCGCGAAGCGGGCGGCGACCGGTCCGCCGTAACGGGCGGCACGCGCGTCCTTTCCGACTGGATCAAGATAAAAATCACTTCCAATCCCGGCGAAACATTTTTGGATCGCATGATCGCGCTGGTGGAAGGCGCGGAGCGTCAAAAGACTCCCAACGAGATTGCACTCAACATTTTGCTGGCAGGCCTCACCATCGTGTTCCTGCTGGCCGTGGTCACGCTCCAGCCCTTCGCCATCTATGCCAACGCACCCCAAACTGTATTCGTGCTGGTGTCGTTACTGGTCTGTCTGATTCCCACCACAATCGGTGGATTGCTTTCCGCCATTGGCATCGCGGGCATGGATCGCCTGGTGCAGCACAACGTGTTGGCGATGTCGGGCCGCGCCGTCGAAGCCGCTGGCGACGTCAACACCTTGCTCCTCGACAAAACTGGAACGATCACTCTTGGCAACCGCCAGGCCACAGAGTTCATCACTGCGCCCGGCGTCACCGAAGCCATGCTGGCGGATGCCGCACAACTCTCTTCGCTGGCCGATGAAACTCCCGAAGGCCGCTCGATCGTAGTTCTCGCCAAAGAGAAGTACGGGTTGCGCGGCCGCGAAATGAGCACGCACGACGCCGAATTTATTCCCTTCAGCGCCATGACCCGCATGTCGGGAGTGAATCTGGATGGCCGCGCCATCCGCAAGGGCGCCACCGATGCGATCGCCAAGTATCTGGAAGAGCAGGGCAGCGCGCTCCCTGCAGAAGTTCGCGCCGCCGTCGAATCGATTTCGCGCTCCGGAGGCACACCGCTTGTGGTCGCGGAGAACGGCCGCGCCATGGGCGTGATTCAACTCAAGGACATCGTCAAGGGCGGCATGCGCCAGCGTTTCGATCAACTGCGTGCCATGGGCATCAAGACGGTGATGATTACCGGCGATAATCCTCTGACCGCGGCCGCCATCGCAAGCGAAGCGGGCGTCGACGATTTTCTCGCCCAAGCTACGCCGAAAGATAAACTCGACCTCATTCGCCGTGAACAAAGCCAGGGAAAACTCGTGGCCATGACCGGCGATGGCACCAACGATGCGCCCGCGCTGGCTCAGGCCGACGTGGGCGTTGCCATGAATACGGGCACGCAGGCCGCTAAAGAGGCGGGCAATATGGTGGACCTCGATTCGAACCCCACCAAGCTCATCGAGATCGTCGAAATCGGCAAGCAGTTGCTCATGACACGCGGCGCGCTTACCACGTTTTCGATATCGAATGACGTGGCCAAATATTTTGCCATCATTCCCGCGATGTTTGCCGGAACGTTTCCCGTATTGCAGGCGCTGAATGTGATGCGCCTGGCAACGCCGCAATCGGCGATCCTTTCCGCCGTCATTTTTAACGCCTTGATTATCGTGGCACTCATCCCGCTGGCGCTGCGCGGCGTCAAATACGTTCCCCAGGGCGCGGCGATTTTGTTGCGCCGCAATCTTCTGGTCTATGGTTTCGGCGGAGTGATCGTCCCGTTTATCGGAATCAAGCTGATCGACATGCTGATCGTGCGGGCTGGGCTCGCGTAGGTCGTTGCGAAGGAATTGATTATGAAAAAGAATTTGACCACTGCCGTCCTGATGACTCTAGTGACGACCATCCTGTTCGGCCTTCTGTTTCCGCTGCTGATTACAGGAATCTCTCAGGTCTTGTTTCCTAAAAAAGCCAATGGAGAACTTCTCACGCGAAACGGCACTCTCGTCGGTTCGCGGCTGATTGGCCAGCAGTTTTCTTCGCCGGGATATTTTCACTCGCGTCCTTCCAGCGCCGGAACCGGTTACGATGCGAACAGCTCTGGTGGATCGAATCTAGGTCCGACGAATCAATCGCTGATCGCCCGCGTCCAGGGAGACGCCGATCGCCTGCAGGCGGAGAATCCCGGAGCTCCTATTCCAATCGATCTGCTCACCACATCGGGTTCGGGACTCGATCCGCACATTTCCCCCGAGGCTGCGGAATTTCAGGTGCCGCGCATCGCAAAAGAGCGCGCCTTGAGCGAGGATGTTGTTCGCGACGCAATTCGCCGCCACACCGAGTCTCGCCAATTCGGTTTTCTCGGCGAGCCGCGCGTCAACGTGCTCGAATTAAATCTCACCCTGGACGAAATCTCGCCCAAACCCAGCCATTAAAGGTTTTCATCCCGACCGCTTCAAACCCAGGCCTGATTGCCACGCACCCCTGCCTGAAAACCACCTCTTCATCCGAAAAAACTAAAGTGTCTCCGGCGCGTTTACTCCAGCATGAATGGGATTCTTAATGTAGTACTTTATCCAATAAGGAAGGCCTTATGAAGACACGCAAGCAGTCGCGGAGTTGGATCGTGATGCTGGCAGCCCTGTCATTCATGCTGCAAGCGCCGCTCGCCCTCAAAGCGCAAGATGCAGCGCCGGCGCTCGATTCGCAGGCGCCGCAAGATGCGCAATCGGCGCCGGCAGCTGTCGATCAGGATCCCCCGGGCCGAGTGGCTCGCCTGAACTACATGGAAGGTTCGGTCTCATTCCAGCCCGGTGGCGAGAACGACTGGGTCGACGCCGTTGTCAATCGCCCGCTGGTCACCGGCGACAATCTGTGGGCCGACGATAATTCTCGCGCCGAAGTCCACATAGGATCGACCGCTCTCCGGCTCGGCCCGAACACCGGTATCACCCTGCTCGATATCAGCGATCGCGCCGCTCAAATTCGTCTCGCGCAAGGCTCTCTGATCGTCAAAGTTCGCCACGTCGATGACGAGGACGCTTACGAAATCGACACACCGAATGTGGCGTTCGTTGTGATGCAGCCCGGCGATTACCGCATTGATGTCGATGCCGACGGCAATCGCACGCAAGTCACGGTCTGGCGCGGACGCGGCGAAGCTACTGGCGGCGGCTCTTCCTACACCATCGCGGCCAATCAGGATGCCGTTTTCACGGGCGGCGATCAATTGAATTACGACCCCGGCCAGATTCCAGCCGACGACGCTCTCGATTCGTGGGCCTCCGACCGCGATCGCATGGCAGATGGTTCCGACTCTGCGAATTACGTTTCCCGCGAGATGACGGGCTACGAAGATCTCGACGCGTACGGTGACTGGAGCTATGTGGCCGGCTATGGTCCATGCTGGCGGCCGCGCGCCCTGGCCGCGGGATGGGCGCCCTATCGCTTTGGCCATTGGAACTGGGTTGGCCGGTGGGGCTGGACGTGGGTGGAAGACGAGCCCTGGGGCTTCGCGCCCTTTCACTATGGACGCTGGGCCTTCGCCGGCGACGCCTGGATGTGGGTTCCGGGGCCGAGCGCAGTGCGTCCCATCTACGCGCCCGCGCTGGTGGCCTGGGTTGGCGGTGGGCCGGGAGCGGCCTTCTCGTTTGGCGCAGGTGTTGGATGGTTTCCTCTTGCGCCCGGAGAAGTGTTTATTCCCGGATACCGAGTAAGTCGCACTTATGTGAATCGCGTCAACACCACCAATACGTCGGTGAATGTCGCGCGCGTTACCAGTGTCTACAACACAGTCGCCATCAACCGCAACTCAGGCGTGCACAACATCACGTATGCGAACCGGAATATAAACGGCGGCGTGACGGTGGTTTCCCACGACACCTTCGTGAACGCGCGCTCGGTGGCACGCAATACGGTTTCTGTTCCGGCGCGAGAACTGGCGGCAGCGCCGGTATCGCTCAAGGTCGCCGCTGAGCCGGTCCGCAGCAGTGTGATGGGCTCGGGCCGTCCCGCAAATCGACCTCCGGTAGCGGTCGTGAGCCGTCCAGTTGTTGCGTTGCGAACTCCCGCTGCCATGCCGGGCTCGCTCGATCAACGGCAGGCGCAGGCCGAAGGACATCTGAATCAATTACAACTCGTTCGGCAGCAAGCTCCGGGCCGACCGGTGCGGACCGCTCCGGCAGCGCGTCCTCCGCAGGATCAGAACGGTTTCCGCTCATTTGGACAGGCAAACGATGGCAACAGCCAACCAAAGCCGAAGCCGCAACCGCACGTGTGGGAGGCGCAGGGAACCCCAGAACCGGAGAAGGCCGCGCCTGAGCCTGCAAACCGCAACCCGCAGCCCGCACAGAAATCGTCGCATCCCCAGGCCAAGCCTGCGCCCCCAGCCGCAGGAAAAAACGAACAGCAGCAAAAAGAACCGGAGCAGAAGTACAGCAATTGGCACCAGCAGAAACCAGCGTCTGCGCCCGCGCAACGGCAGCAGAATTCGCATCCGCCGGCGCAGACTCACGAGAGCCCTCCGCCTAAGAAATAACATTGACGCGAACCGGCGGCTTGCGGTCTGATAGGTTCGCATGTCATGCGGCTTGCAAGTGGCATCCAGTGAACGACGAAAGGCCATGGCGCCGGGAAAGCGGGGCATCCACCCGCTCCCGGCGCACTCTTTTTTTGTGATCTGGCAAACGGCGGTGTTGCCCTGAGCGATTTCTCCGCCAGCAGCGAACAGAAGCGTCCGGTTCTCAACTGGATGGATGGGCTCTGGCTGCTGTTCCTCGCCGGACTGGCGCTCCTGCCGCCAGAGGCGGAAATCCATAAACAGCTCACATTGCTCGCCATTGGCCTGGTCCAGGTCAGCGAAGGCTGGTTCCTGGCGCGCGTTCCACGGCGCGGCGCGGCGTATGTCGTCCTCATCAAAATTGCGCTGGCGACTTTGCTCATCGACCACACCGGCGAGATCGGAATCAATAGCAGCTACTATCCCATTTTCTATGTCCCGATCGTTACTGCCGCCGAATACTTCAGTCCGTGGGGAACGCTGCTCTGGACGGCGCTAGCCTCGGCCGCATATTGCTCGTATCTCTATCCCGCCCTGCAGGAATATGAAATCACCCAGGAAAGCTACGGGTTACTGACCATCCGTATTCTTTTCTTTTTTCTCGCGGCCATGGTCGTGAATCGCTTCGTGGTCGAGAACCGCCGCCAGATCAAGCGCTATCAGGATCTCGCCGGAACCCTGGCAGAGACCAACCGCAAATTGGAGCAGGCGCAGGCCGAGGCGCGCCGATCCGAACGCTTAGCGGCGTTAGGCCAGATGTCCGCCGGACTTGCGCACGAGATCCGCAATCCGCTGGGCGTAATCAAGGGCTCGGCTGAAATGCTGCACCAGAAGCTCGGAGACTCGAATCCTCTAGCCACCGAATTAGCCGGATACATCTCGAGCGAAACCAACCGCCTGAGCTCGCTGGTCACGCGCTTTCTCGATTTCGCCCGTCCGCTGCACGTCGAGTTAACGACGCAGGATGTTACCGCAGTTCTCGATCGCGCTCTGCACGACGTATCTTTATCGTCGATGCAAAAGAACGGCTCTGTCCGCTTGGAACGCCACTACGAACCGGATCTTCCGCTCATCCCGCTCGATGAAAGTCTCAGCGAGCAGGCTTTCGTGAACCTGATCCAGAACGCCTATGATGCCATGGGCAGCAACGGTGGCGTGTTACGGCTGACGGCGGCCCGAGCCAACTTTGCCAATCGCGATGGAGTGGAAGTCCGCATCGAAGATACAGGTCCCGGGATTCCCGATGATCTGCGCGAGCAAATTTTCAATCCCTTCGTCACTACCAAGAAAACCGGCGTGGGGCTTGGACTCTCGATTGTTTCCAGAATTGTGGATGGACATCGCGGAACCATTCGCATCGAAAACCGCCGTGACACAACCGATCACAAGGGTGCATGCTTTGTGATCTTCTTTCCAGCGGGCGAACAGGAGATCGTCAATTCGATATCCTAGAACCTGAAACCTGAGACCCGAACTCCAAATGCCAACGATTCTGATCGTCGAAGACGAAGCCAAGATGCGGCGCCTGCTGGAGTTGAATCTCGGCGAAGATGGCTTCAGCACTCTTTCCGCCGAGGACGCCGAAACTGGCCTGAAACTTCTCCATGAAAACGCTGTCGATCTCGTAGTCACCGACCTCAAGCTGCCCGGCATGAACGGTCTCGAATTTCTGCAGGCCGTCAAGCGCCACAGCGCCGCCCTGCCGGTGGTTGTGATGACCGCCTTCGGTACCGTGGAGACCGCCGTGGATGCGATGAAATCAGGAGCCAGCGATTATGTTCTGAAGCCATTTTCGTTGAGCGAGATGCGCATGGTGATCCGCAAAGAGCTGGATGTCCACGCCCTGCGCGAAGAAAACCGCTCTCTCCGCGAAGCTCTGGGCAAGCGCTACGCCCATCCCAACGTGGTCGCTCGCAGCAAGAAGATGCAGGAGGTGCTTGCCACCGTCAACCGCGTTGCCCCCACGAATTCCACGGTGTTGCTCGGTGGCGAGAGCGGCGTGGGCAAAGATTTGATCGCGCGCGCCATCCACGAAAAATCGCGTCGAGCCTCCGGGCCTTTCATCAAGATCAATAGCTCCGCCATTCCTGAGAACCTTCTCGAGAGCGAGCTGTTTGGATACGAGAAAGGCGCCTTCACCGGAGCGGCCACCAGCAAGCCGGGCAAATTCGAACTGGCGGACAAGGGAACGTTGTTCCTCGACGAAATCGGCGACGTCCCGCCCGCCACGCAAGTGAAGCTGCTCCGCGTCCTGCAGGAGCGCGAGTTCGAGCGACTGGGCGGCACGCGCACCATCAAAGTCGATGTCCGCCTCATCGCCGCCACCAACCGCGATCTGCGCGAGGCGCTAGAGCAGGGAACCTTTCGCGAGGATCTTTATTACCGTTTGAATGTTGTCCCCATCGATATCGCGCCTCTGCGCCAGCGCAAGGAAGACATCCCCGACCTGGTCAATCTTTTTATGTCGCGCTTCGCCGCCGACTCCGGGAAGACGGTTAAAAGCATCACGCCTGACGCGATGCAGATTCTCGTGAACTATCACTGGCCGGGCAATGTGCGCGAACTTCAGAACATCATCGAGCGCGCCTGCACACTGGCCAGAGGCCCACTGCTCGAAGCCGCGGATATTCATCTGGACGTGCGCCCGGTTAAGGGGACCACCGATGCCGCGGGATTTCTCCCGGAAGGAATGACGCTCGAGCACTGGGAGGATGAAATGATTCAAGAGGCGCTCCGCCGCGCCCACGGAAACAAGAGTCAGGCTGCGCGTCTACTCGGCCTCTCGCGGAATGCATTACGCTACCGGCTGTCGAAGATTGGGATTGAGGATGGGGGAGAGAAAGAGGCGTAGGCATTCGTCGCCACCGTAGTTCTCCAAGAAACGGCTGCCCCACTCTTGCCGCGGTCAACACTGCTGGCGCTCCTGTCCCCATGCTTTCGCGGCAAGGGTGGGATTTCGCAGAGCATGATGCGTTCGTTCCTCGGGTTACTCTCGAACGTGAGCGACAGAAAACAGCCCCGCTCGAGCGAAGCTTGGACAGGCACTCTCGCGAGTGGAGAAAAGGGCTATCCCGGCCTATTGGCCTAAAACCACCACCTCGGCTGATAGCGGCCACCGATTCGCATCCGAAATCGGGTTCCACTTAAACCTCTCTACTCATCCAACTGAAAACACGCGAGATACTCAGCGCTTTCAGTCAACGTGTTTGGCATGGAATTTGCTTCTTACTCTATCGGATTATTCCGTAGATTTCTGGAAAGCGGTGGCCCATGAAAAAGCGATTCGCAGCAAATCTCGTCATCTTGACGCTCGCGCTGGCTGGCGCTTTCCCAATTCGTGCGCTTGCGCAAACTACCGAGGAGGGTGCCGGCCCGTCGGAACAGCCCAGCGCGCCCATGGAAATTGGACAGCCTCGTGCGCCGCAGCAACCGCCTCAACCCGGCCAGCCTGGCCGCCCCGCCCGTCCCACTCAGTCGCCCCAGATGGGTGACGAAGGCCAGTCCGATGGTCCGTCAGGCGAGGGTCCGGCCGAAACGAATCAAGGCGTGGGCCGCGTCAGCATGATTCACGGTGACGTCTCCACGCAACGCGGCGATTCCGGCACATGGTCCGCCGCGGTCCTGAACCAGCCCGTGGTGAATGGCGATAAAGTTTCCACCGGTGCCGGTGCGCGCGCCGAAGTCCAACTCGACTACGCCAACATTCTTCGCCTGTCAGCGAACGCGCAAGCTACCATTGCGAACTTCACCGACAAATATATTCAGATTCAGGTCGGCCAAGGCATCGCCAATTACGACGTATTTGGCGAAAGTGAGGCCGAGCCTGAGATCGACACACCCAATGTTGCGGTTCATCCCGCGCATCAGGATGGCGTGTTCCGCATCGAAGTGCGCCCTGATGGCGACAGCATCATTATCGTGCGCAAGGGCGACGCGCAGATTTCAACTCCGAAAGGCATCGCCGACATTAAGCAGGGCGAAATGGCCACCGTGCGCGGTTCCGGCGCCGATGCCAAGTACAAAATCACTCCCGCTCCCGAGCGCGACGATTGGGATCGCTGGAACAGCGAGCGTGATCACATGATCCACGACGCCAATTCGTGGAATCACACCAATAAGTATTTCGTTGGCTCGGAAGATCTCGACGCCAACGGCACGTGGGAAGATGCGCCGGATTATGGTCAGGTTTGGGTGCCGAATGAGCCCGATGATTGGGCTCCGTACCGCGATGGCGACTGGACCTACGAGCCCTACTACGGCTGGACGTGGGTTGGCTACGAGCCCTGGGGCTGGGCGCCCTACCACTACGGGCGCTGGATGCGCTACGGCGGTGCATGGGCTTGGTGGCCGGGACCGCTGTGGGGCAATGGTTTCTATCGTCCGTTCTGGGCTCCCGCGTATGTCTCGTTCTTCGGATTCGGAGGTTGGTGGGGTGGCGTTGGCTTTGGCTGGGGCGGATGGGGAGGCTTCGGCTGGCTGCCCATTGGGCCGTGTGATCGATTCTTCCCCTGGTGGGGCGGATACGGCGGCCGCTTTGGCGTGGTTGGCATCAACCATCCTGGCAGGTTCAATCGGTTCGGCGGAATCGCGCCGTTGCATGGCGGCACGCAGTTTTCTAACGTAGCGCACATCAACGATCCCCACATCGGGGGTGCGCTTTCCACCGTCCGCGCGAGCAAGTTCGGAGCCGGCCACACCATGGCTGTGGCCGCAACGCATGCTCAACTCAGTGGAGCGCGAATGATGACCGGCAACCTTCCTGTCGTGCCGTCGCGCGCCAGTTTATCGGCCAGCGGACGGGCCGCGGCTCCATCCACCATTCACAGCGGCGCTTCGCAGCACTTCTTCGGTACGCCGAGTTCGTCGCATCCGGAATCGTTCCAACAGCAGACCGCACGTCTGCAGCAATCGATGCAGCAGAATCACTTCGCCCCTGTAGTCACCGGATCGCGCGGCAC
This sequence comes from uncultured Acidobacteriaceae bacterium, assembly GCA_963715875.1. Taxonomy (GTDB): domain Bacteria; phylum Acidobacteriota; class Terriglobia; order Terriglobales; family Acidobacteriaceae; genus Sulfotelmatobacter. The sequence goes on from OY970281.1 coordinate 2,562,505, forward strand.
GAACGCTGGAGCCACAGAAGCTCGAGGTACGGATTCTAGAGGCACGGATTCTCGCAGCACGGATTCGCGCGGCACATCGTCCCCGGCAGGGAGGTCGAACGCGAGCACGTCTCCCGCGGGCAGAGACACAAGCAGTGCTACGGCTAAGAATGAATCAACACCCGCCGAGCATGGCGATCCGAACCGAGGCGAGTGGAAGTCCTTCACGCCACCATCCCACACTGGCGAGTCCGCGAGTCGAGGCGAGAGTGGTTCCGAATCCTCAGGCCGGAGCGAGAGTAGAAGTTACTGGAACCGCACTACACCCGGTTCGACTGAAGCCCGCGGAACCAACTCGATCGGCTACCGGCGCGGCACTTCGTCCCGGCCGCAACTCAACATGCGGCAACCGATTGTGCAGCCGCGGTCTTCCGGAAGCTACGGCGGCAGCCGTGGCAGCGGCTCTCACAGCGCCCCCAGCGGAGGAGGTCATTCCTCCGGCGGCGGAGGCGGCAGCCACTCCGGAAGCAGCGGAGGCCACCACTAGGTCGAAGATTTAAGGTCTCGTCGCGCAGGGCGCCTACGGCCGCGCATAAGCCGGACTATCCGGATCCGGCCGATCATACTCGCGTCCGTACTTATTCTTATGCGCCATGTCGAGCGCGGACTCCGCCAGGCTGATGGTTCCAAGAAAAGAATCGGCCGGCGTCACCGTGATTTCCCGTTCCGCCGCGTGCAGCGCTTCCGGCGACACCGAGGGATGGAAAACGTGCATCTGGTAGCGCCCCGGCGCTACGCCGTTGATGCCGATATCGCCCCGCCAGTTCGAAACGGAATAGTACGGTGTATTCAACGCAACCACGACCGCGCTCATCTGCGCGTGAATGTTACAGAAGATAAATGAAATGCCCGGCTTGTCGAATTGCACAAACTGAGTGCTGCCACTTTCGTAGAGCCCGAGATCGAAACGCTTGCCGTCAAACAACGAGAACACATTGTGAAAAAAAGGATCGCGGTTAGGAAACTCCACCTTCCCGCCCGCCGGAATCACCAGCAGCGAAGGCTGAAAACTCTTATCCTTCTGCACCAGTTGTGGGATCGGCAAGGTCTGCGGCGGAGCCGCGGGCACGGGCGTATTTCCCAGCGGCGTAAGCCACACCACCACTTTCGAGGAGTCGTGCACGCCATGCCCGTTTCTGGTGAGCTGAACCTTGCCCTTCATGTCCACGTTTTGCGCCGTCAAAACACACGTCAGCGACAAAATGCAGCCGATCGTCAGCCAGACGATCCGATCGCGGCCACTTCTGACTCTCTCCATCTTCAAAATAATATCCCCATCGAAAGATTCACCTGGTTGGTAACGCTAGGGCTGTCATAGATCGGGAAGGTGTGCAGCCGCCGAAATTCCGCTGAGAGCAGCAAGTCGGATCGAGGCCGGTAAACCAGATTGCCGAGTGCGCCACGATTTCGTCCCAGGATCTGCTCGAAGTTTTCCGCGTCGGTGGCAAAGCCCCGGATGTCGCCGGCAAACGCATTGTCTTCAGCATATACGCCGTTCAATTCCAGCTTCGGCGTCAGTTGGAATTTGATCTGGCTCCAACCTCCGGCGGAGTCGACCCCGTGAATTGGAGTGGTCGCGTAGGCAGCGCTGCCGCCAAAAACGATTGTCTGCCCGATAGCGCCGCCCAAGCCCCCAACTCCCCGGCCCCGATAAAATTCGCCGGAAAGATTCAGTCGTCGCAATATCGGAATCTGCCAATCCGCCATACCGGCCCATGCGTCGGAAAATCCCGGCCATGACCACTTCTGACGGCTGTAGTAGCCCGCCGCCCCGAAGCTCAACGGATGATCAAACACCGGCCGCGACCACGCCGCGCGCATCGCATACGCCGGTTGTCCAGTTTGTTCGCCCGCCTGCGCTGTCCGACTGAACGAATTGGAGGGAGTCTCCCAATCCAAATTATCCAGAATCCCACCCTGCAGCGTTAGCGTTTGCTGGTTCGCAAGATCAAAGCGATGCTCGACCCGAATTTGCGGCGTCCACCCCCATAAATTTCCCGCAGCCCCAAAGGCCGGAGTCGCCAGCGATGCGAACGACGTTGGCGAAAGCGGCGAAATGAACAGCGAGTCCTGGCCAGCAATCACCGACGTATTCTGCCAGTCCAGCCGCATGCTGGCAGTCTGCATGCGCGCGATGCCGAAGTTCACTCCATTATTGGTTGTTGGGAATCCTCCGAAAAAATCGAATTGCACATTCGCCGAGCTTCGCGCTCCCGCCACCGTCGGCCCAAAAATCTCCAGCCCAATTTCGGTTTGCCGCAGCGTCGCTCCAAAACTCGTTTGGGAGGTGCCGAGCGGCACCGGTTGCGCGTAGGAAGGCAAATCCAGATTGTCGGACCCTCCGACATTGTGAAACGCATTCATCAACACGATGCCCGAGAGCCGCGCGCGATACTTGCCGGCAGTTTCCACCTTGGTCTGGTATTGCTCGTCAATTTTCGAGCCCAGCAACTGAGTCGATTCCTCCAGCTTCTGCACCCGGCTTCCCAGATCGCCGGTGGCCGGCAAGCTTGCAGCGTTCTCTTCGGACGCAGGCGCAGCCGCGCCATTCGTTGACGAGGCCACCAATGGCGCCAGAAGCTTGCGGGTGTCCTGCAATTCCTGGCGCAATTCCCGCATCTCGGTGCGCGATTGCGCATTCTCGGCCCGCATCTGCTCAATCATGGCGCGCAATTCGCGTACCTGTGAGTCAAGTTCCCGCAGCGAATTGTCCGCAGGCTGAGCCGCCGAGCCGTCCTGCGCCATGCCGCCAGTGCACAACAACATCAGTGCGGCCACGGTCATGGCGATTCTTCGTAGCGCAAGGGTTTCAGGGATCTTCACACATCCTCCTGCGCGACAAGCGGATCACCTGAAATCGGGAAAAGAGGAATGGATACTAGGTGTCCGAATGTCGAATTGAATTTTCCGTCGTTCGATCTTTGATTACTGGCGAAAGTGGCCGCGACCCCTCGTCGTCACCCGGGTCCATCGGCCCCTGGGGAGCGCGCCCGGGAAGCGTGATCCGAAAAACCGTTCGCGCGTCCGCGGTGCGTTCCTGCAGGACCTGGCCACCGTGGTCCTGCACAATCTTCTGTACGACCGTCAATCCCAGCCCGGTCCCATTCTCTTTGCCGAAACTCACGAAGGGATGAAACAGCTTTTCACGAATCGGTTCCGCAATACCGGGACCATTGTCCGCCACCGAAATGGTGACGGCGTACCCGATCCGCTCCACTGTGACCTGCACCCGGCCTTCGCTGCTGGGCGCCGCCTCGCAAGCATTGAGCAACAGATTGTACAGGGCGCGCTCCAGTTTACGGGGATCAAACCACGCCAGGCCCTGACCCACGTTCTGCACCTCGATCAGCGTGCCCTGATGCCGTGGGTGGAGGCGCACTGCCTGCATGGCTCGTTGCACCGTTTCCAGAACGCTCGAGTAACTTGGATTCAGCGACTCCCGGGTGCGTGCAAATTCGAGCAGCGAGTCGATCAGGTCCGTCATCTGATTCACGCCGGTGCGAACTTCCTGATAGAGCTCTTCGCGTTGCGCTGAGGTGAGACGTCCGTCGCAAAGAAATTCGGAGTTCGCCACCACCGCCGCCAGCGCGTGGCGCAAGTCGTGCGAAATCGAACTGGCCATGCGCCCAATCGTCGCCAGTTGCTCAGACTCCAACAGCGCCTGCTGCGTCTTCAGCAGGCTCGCGCGCATGCGGTCGAATGCCGAGGTCAGCTCCGCCACTTCATCGCCGCCTCGAGGATCGAGCGGATGGTAGAAATCGCCATGCTCCAGCGCGCGCACGCCGTCCACCAGGCTGGCCAGGGGGCGGGTGAAGGTATAGGAAATCAGAAAGACCAAAATACTCCCTAACACCACCGCAGTCAGGCCGAGCAACAGCAGCAACCGGTTCAGGGTATCGAGGAACTTGGCCGCCTGATCGTAGGATCCCAGCACCGTCAAGCGCACCGGAGTCTGTTGCTGGCCTGACAGATCGATCGACGTCGCTACAAAAGTTTCCTTGCCCACCTCCACATCGCGGGTCGCGCTATCCCGCGAGGCCGCCGGCGACGTCCCCGCAGCCAGCGCGCGCACACCGGATGTGCCCGCCTGATCGTGGCTGAGTGTGGTGGCCACCACTTCATCGCCATAGAAAAATGCGACCTGGCTGGCCGAAACCTTGCTGATTTCGCGCGCCAGCCGGTCATCGATTTCATAGCCGATGATCAGGAATCCCAGCAGTGGCCCTTCTGTCTTGCCGAAATAAACCGGCTGCACAAAAGTCTGGTAGAGATGATGGGCCCCAAACCACCAGTGGCTGGAATCCTCCTCTTTCAACGATTCCTCGAAATATTTCTGCGCCGCTTCCCGCGTGAAGCCCACGGATTTCGTATGCAGCGCGACCACCTTGCCGTTGCGGTCGGCCAGCGCCAGCAAGTCGCTGCCGATCAGCGGCCAAACATCCTGCGACGCGTCCTGAATCGTCGCCGGATCGTGCGCCGTCATGATGGCGCGCGTGATGGGAAGGTAGGCCACCAGTTCCGCCGAGTGCGTCAACATCAACTCGCGGTCGTGTTGGAAATTCTGGAAGGTCGTGACCGAGTTATGCAGGTCTTGCACGATTCCTTCCCTCACGTGCTGTTGCACGCTATGCCGCACCACCAGCAGGCTCAACGCCGTGAGTCCCGCGGTGATCAGCACCATGGACAGCAGAAAGCGCGTCCGCAGCCGAGTTCGCGGCACCAGGGCGCTTCCGCTTCGTTGAGGAAAATTGTGCGAGACGGGTTCGGGTGAAGAGGCCAAGGGATCTCAGCGAATGAACTTGTAGCCCATTCCATGTACCGTGCGAAAGTGTACCGGACTGGCCGGATCGCGTTCCAGTTTCTGCCGCAGTTTCAGAATGTGATTATCCACGGTGCGGGTCGAAGGATAGTTCTGATATCCCCAGACTTCGTTCAGCAATTCGTCGCGGCTGATCACGCGGTCCGCGTTCTGCACCAGAAACTGCAGCGTTTTGAATTCCTGCGCGGTCAAAATCACGATCTTACCGTCGCGCTGCACTTCCATTTTCTTGAAGTCGATCGAGATGCCGTCAAAGCTCACCAGATTCACGGTCGCCGTTCTCGAAGTGTGCCGCAGCGCCGCCCGCACCCGTGCCAGCAGTTCCCGCGGACTGAAAGGTTTGGTCACGTAATCGTCCGCGCCCAGTTCCAGCAACAAGACTTTGTCGGAAACATCGCTGGTCGCGCTCAGCACAATGATCGGTTGCGAAGGCGCCTGTGCCTTGATTTCCTTGCACACATCGCCGCCGGAAAGCTTGGGCAGCCGCAGGTCGAGAATAATCACCGCGGGCGGCGCGGCCTGAAAACTCTCCAGCGCCGACTTGCCATCGCCTTGAACCTCGACCGTATAGCCCTCGGCCTCGAACATCCGCTTCAAAGCTTTTTGCACTGCGGGATCGTCCTCAACCACCAGGATTCTCCCCATCGGACGGGTTGAATTCATCGCATCCGCCGATCTCGCGTTGATCATTGGTGTAACGATTTGCCCCATAAACTCATCCTCACTCGATTACCCACCCACAGCGGGTGCCACTCTTCTCGGCCTACGACAAGTGAAGCTTACAACGTTTCCCCCTATTTTCCGCGCTCTGACAAAGGTTTGACAAATTTTTTACATCTTCGTGCCCGAGTGAAAAGGCCCTACGGCAAGAGGCTTGCTACAGCGTCTTTGAAGAATTTTTGCCCTGGCGGGCAGAAGCCGAATCGCAGAAGCCGATCACCGCCGCCGTTCGCCATCTGCCGTAGAATAAGCTCTTGCCCGCTCCCCCCGAATTCGATTCCCTCCGCGTTGTCCTCGTGGACGCCCGCAATCCCCTCAACATCGGCGCCGCCGCCCGCGCCATGAGCAACTTCGGATTTCGCCATCTTCGCGTGGTCAATCCCTATGATGTGGCCTTCGAGGGCGCACGCTCCGCCGTCGGCCCCGCCGCCGACGTTCTGGCAACCGCCGAAAAGTTTGAAACCGTCGCCGAGGCCATCGCCGATTGTTCGCTCGTCGTCGGAACCACCGCCGTTGGCCCTCGCGACCTTCAGCATCCCCTCAACCGTCTCGACGCCGGTGCGCCGCTCATTCTTTCCCATCTCAAAACAGCCCCGTGCGCTCTTCTGTTCGGCTCGGAAAAATTCGGCCTCTCCAACCGCGACATGAGCCACTGCCACTGGCTGATGAACATACCCACCCGCGAAGAACACTTCTCGATGAATCTGGGGCAGGCGGTTGCAGTGTGTTTGTACGAGTTGGTTCGCCATCCGGAACTGAAACCGGCCAAGGCCAAGGCCAAGGTCAAGGTCAAGAAAGGAACTCCCGCTTCATCCGCGGAAGTCGAGCGCATTAACGAGACTCTGATCACGGCCCTGCGCGCCAGCGATTATCCGAAGTTGACTACTTCCGACGCCTTCCAGAGCGCCGTCCGCCGCATGGTGCGGCGCATGCATCTGCCATCCGGAGATGCGGAATTCCTGGTCGGCATGTTGCGTCAAATCATTTGGAAGTTAAACAAGAAGGGTTAAATTTACGGCCTGGTTTCTTCCGAAGCGGCATTCACCACACTCTTCCGCAACTGAAAGTGCAGCATCCACTCGCTGCTCACCGCTTTTCCGTTCACCTGCGGAGGATCGAACTTCCACTGCCGCGCCGCCACCAGCGCCAGATTCGCAAAATACTTGCTCGGCCCGGCGGTCGTAATCCGCGCCTCGGTTACGTTGCCCGAAGAATCGACGTCCACGCGAACCCCGAGCTTGACGGTGCCATGAATCGTGCGCAGTGCGCTTTGCGAAATCCCCGGCATCACTTGTTGCCGCACGCTGCCTCGCGTCGATGACTTTGATGCAGTTTTTTCTTTCTCCGCAAATGGCGCAGGGGATCGCGCAGCGGGCGCCTCTACCTTCGGCGGAGCGCTTACCGGCTGAGTCTGCGCCGCAGGAATTGCGGGTGGATGGCTGGCGAACTTGCCGCTAAGCAATGCAATAAAAATGATGAGAACGATGCCGATGATGACCAGGCCGACGGTGGCTCTTTGCATTCCACTTCCGTCCGGTCGGTGCCGCGGGTTTCTCAGCCGCCTTCACGGCAACAGCAGCGACGGGTTTCACGGCCTTTGGTTGCAGCCGGTCAAGAATGTCGTCTGCCGTACAGCGTCGTTGCGGATCGAGGTGCAGGCAGTCTCGTACAATCCCCAGCAACGGTTGCGGAATATCGTCAGTGATGGCGAGCCCCCGCTGGCTGGTTTCGAGGGGCTGGACCTGCGTCAATACAGCCAGCAGCGTCCCGCCCAGCGACCACATGTCCGCCGCCGCCGAAAGTCCCGTCAACGCGCTCTCCGGCGCATCATAAAGGCTGGACGCTCGGTTACGTTCTCCTGCTTTTCCCAGGTTGTCGGTTGAGATTTTCAGTTGATCATTGACGGCAAGAATGTTCGCCGGCTTCATCCGCCCGTGAACAAATCCCGCCCGGTGCAGGGTAGTCAGCGCTTCCGCCGTCGGCTGCAGCATTTGCCTAGCCTCATCCGCCGTAAGCGGACGCACCGGAAGAATCTCCGCCAGATTCTCTTCCGCGTATTCCATCACCACATACAGAAGCCGCGTTCCGTCGATCTGGCAGCGCCCGTATTCCCAGGTTCGCAGCAGGTGAGGATGCGAGAGCTTCGCAATTTCCGCCCAACGCGAAAGTTGCTCATCCTCGTCCGCATATTCGCGGCCATGGGGCTCGTGGTCGCGCGTTTCTACCGGAATGAGCTTGACGGCTGCCTTCTGCGGACTCCGTCCCCCGCGCTCCGTCAGAAACACGGCGCTATGGTCCGAGCCTCCCAGCCACTTTCGCAGCGGGAATTTCCCGTCTACGATTCGGCCTTCCCACTTTTTCCACACTTCGGAGGAAATGCTCATAGCCCAACCTTGGCGAAGCGTTATTCTATTCCAAAGCGGTGTGGAAGCTCTTTGAATTCGATGGAAAAACCGCCGGGACGGAAGTCCCGAGCTCTCATCTCACAGTTGTCATTCCGAAACGGCCTGAAAGGCCGGTGAGGAACCTGCTGTCCCGCCCCATCAAACTCCAGCCGCAAGAAAAGGCCTTAGGCATCAGTTTTCAGGTCTTAGGACTTCGCCTAAAACCGAATCCGAATGAACCTAAGGCCTAAAACCCAAGACCCAAGACCCAAGACTAACTCCCGAAAATCAAAAGCTTCGAACCGTCTCGACCACCGGCACATTGCTCCACCAGATCGCCGGAGCCTGCGGAGTCACCCGCTTCTCGTACTCAAATCCGAACCGTGCCAGTTCCGCGATGATCGCCTCAATCGCCTTCCCCACCGATCGCCGGACTTCCTCACTCAACTCTCCACTGGGCTCGAAAGCTCCGCCCACGATGCCCACCAGCAGCACGTTCTCCGGGCTGGCGCCCAGCATGTCGGCCGCCATCAGGCACTCTGAAAGCGCCGGAGAGTGTGGATCGAGCCTCTGCGCCGGCGTTTCCCGCACGATGTCCTCTTTGCGGTAAAGCACAATCGTGCCCGGAGCGTCGTCGCTGGTCACCGAATCCACCAGGATGAGCGACTTCAGCCCGACAATCCGGTGAGTCAGATCGAGCGCCGGAGTGCCCAGGTCCTGAATTTCAACGCCATCCCCGAAAACATACTGCGACTCGAGAATGCTGACCACATACGGGCCGACTCCGTCGTCTCCCAACAGTACGTTCCCGATGCCGCCGATGAGCGCTCGTTTCACAGGATTTTCGCAACCCCGATTTTTCGCCCCGAGGGATCGAAGGCATGGCAAGCGCACGCCATGCAAGGATCGAACGAGTGTATCGTCCGCAGCACTTCCAACGGCTCCTCTGGACGCGCCAGCGGCGTGTGCAGCAGGGAAGCTTCGTACGGTCCATGGTTGCCTGCCTGATCGCGCGGGCTCGCATTCCACGTCGAGGGCACCACCGCCTGGTAATTCTTGATCTTCTGGTTTTCGATCACGATCCAGTGCGAAAGCGTTCCGCGCGGCGCTTCGTGCGTTCCCACGCCTTCCACTTCCTGGGTCGGCAATACCGGCTGGTTGTGCACCGTGTAATCGCCTTTGGAAATGTTATTCACCAGCAGATCGAGGTGCTTCTGCGCCAGTTCGCCCAGCATGCAGGCGCGGATGGCGCGTGCGGCGTGCCGTCCCAGAGTGGATTCCAGCGCCGCAGGAGTAGCCCGGGGTCCGCCGATGGAAGCGATCTTCTCAATCGCCATGTCGGTATACTTCTTGGTCAGCGGATGCCCTTGGGCATACCCGACCAAAACCTGGGACAGCGGTCCAACTTGCATGGGTTCGCCATTGAATCGCGGCGCTTTTACCCATGAGTATTTCTTTTCCGCATCCCAACCGGTAAATTCCGGCTCGGTCTCGCCCTTCCACGGACGCAGTGCCTTGTCGCCCTGATAGTAGGCGTGCATCACGTCTTCGGTCACGGATTCCCGGAAGATCGGGTCCGCCGCTGTCTGGAATCCTTGCACGCCACCGATGTTGCCACCGCGAATGTAGCCGCCCGGCAGGTCAAACGACGACCCCCGGCTATCGAGGGGCAGGTCGGGAACCGCGAGATAGTTCCGCACTCCGCTTCCGATCTTGAACCACTCCGGATACATCGCCGCTACGGCGCACACATCCACGAAGTAGACCTGCTGTACGAACTGCACCACCTCGGTCAGCAACTCGCGAATCATTTCCAGCTTTTCCATGCCCAGTGCGGACTGGCTGTCGAGGTCGATGGCGTTTGCCACTCCGCCCACCGTCAGGTTCTGAATGTGCGGTGTCTTCGATCCCAGCATTCCCACGACTTGCAGCGCTTTCCTCTGGTATTCAAGCGCCTGCACGTAGTGCGAGAACGCCAGCAGGTTCACCTCTGGAGAGAGCCGCATCGCGGGATGTCCCCAATACCCGTTGGCGAAAATTCCCAACTGCCCGCTCGCCGCCACCGCGTTCACCCGGTCCTGCGCGGCTTTCAATTCAAGGCGCGAGTTCCGTGTCCACGGTGAAAGGCTCTCGGCCAGCTTCGACGTCGCCACCGGATCGGCCTTGGGAATCTGCAGCACGTCGACCCAGTCCAGCGCCGAGAGTTGGTAGAAGTGCACGATGTGGTCGTGCAGCGCGTGCGCAATCAGAATCAGGTTGCGGATGTACTGCGCGTTCGGCGGAATTTCCAGCTTCAGCGCGTCTTCCACCGAGCGCACGCTGGCCATGGCGTGCACCGTGGTGCACACTCCGCAGAAACGCTGCGTGAAGAGCCACGCATCCCGCGGATCGCGGCCGCGCAAAATCTTTTCGATCCCACGCCACATGGTGCATGAAGCCCAGGCGTTGCTGACTGCGTTGTTATCGACCTCCACGTCTATGCGGAGGTGGCCTTCAATTCTGGTAATGGGATCGATCGTGATTCGTTTTGCCATAAGAGTATGCCGTTAGTCCGAACCTGAAGTTGCTTCCGTCTTTTCGTTTTCGCCGAAATGACCGTACTTGAAATAACCCGTCCAGCGGATGTAAGGCCGCCGGAACCGGAAGTAGCTCGCCATGTCATGCCACTCTTGCAGAGGCGCGGGAAGGATGGCGAACCGTTTCACCGCGATCAGGAAACCCACAACGCCCAGGCAGATGAAGCCCAGCGAAACCAGAATCTCGGGCATCGCCGGAAAATAAAGTGCCTCAGGATTCGGCTTGAACGCCAGCGTCGTGGGGCTGAAACGGTAGATCATCCCGCCAAACGAACTCAGCAAATATCCCGCGAACATCGACCGTTTGTCCTGCGTTCGCGCTGAGCGGAAAAGCATCACCCCGCCAATCGAAATCAGCAATACTTCCAGCCAGAACACTCCCGCAAATCGGTCGAAGCGAAACGCCGTGCCCAGCGCCCCGCGGAACAGGATGTCGAGCAGCCTCAGACCCAGCCAGCCGAAGATCAGCCAACCAGTGATCCGCGCCGCCTCGTCCAGAACCTCCATATCCATGACCCGTTTCCACACCAGGCAGCAGAGCATGGTGGTTCCGGCGACGCAGCCAAACGACATGAACGTTGCCGCGCCCAGGTACAGCAGTGGCAGCCACGGAGTTTGCCACAGTGGATGCACGCGCTCCCCGGCCAGCAGCATCAGCGCGCCCAGCGACGACTGGTGCATCCCCGGCAGCAAGTAAGCCGCCGCAATGATCCACGGATAGAAGTAGTGCAGTTTGTTCTCGAGACGTTCGACTCCCGGCCGCAGCCGCGAATCGAAATACCACAGCCGCTCCAGCACCGGTGGAATATTCTCGAGCGCCAGTGGAATCATCGCGTAGATCGACATGCAGATGGCCACTTCCGCCAGCGGTGAGTGCATGTTCCAGCGCCAGGGAAAAATGATCCAATAAAAATTCCAGGGACGTCCCGCATCGATGCCCAGCAGAAGCAGCCCGCAGGCATAAGCCAGAAAACTGGTCAGCAATGCCATCCGCATCAGCGTGTGGAGCTTCTTGCGCCGGAAGACCCAGGCCGCAATTCCCACCGCGAACGCGCCTGAACCGAGCGCCGTCAGCACCATCAGATTGAACGTCTTCCAGATTCCCCAGCCGTAGGCGTCGTTCATGCCGCTGACCGGGCCCAGTCCCGCCAACTCGCGGTAGGCGCTGAGCGCGAACGCCACCAGCACCAGCACCGATAGGGTCACAAAAAACTTGTTCACCACGGGGAACCCGTAGACCGGCACGTTGCGTTCCCAACGAGTGCTGTTCAGATCGCGATTGGTGTTGCTTGCCGCGCCGCTCATAATTGCGCCCTCAATCCGGTTTCTTTCTCGCGTTCGTGCAATTCCTCTTCATGCCCCTTCACGCTCTTGCGGATCACCTGCACCAGGCCCGCATACAACAGCGCCGGCAATGCGAAGTACTGGTAGAAGCGTTTCTGCCAGCGCAAGGTCCGGGCCGGGACCGACTCCACGCCCAACTCCGGCAGGCCCAGCTTGTCGAACGGAACCTTCGACAGGTACAGCGCCTGCGTCCCGCCGTTGTCCATTTCCCCGTAGACGCGATCCTCGTAATAGCGGCCAGGATTGTCCTGAATCCGCTTCTTGGCATCCAGCAGCAATGCCGGACGCGGCCCAAAAATTACCGCTCCTGTCGGGCACACGCTGGTACATCCCGGCTTCAGGCCCACATCCAGCCGGTGATTGCACAGCTCGCACTTGGTCACACGCGGATTAAAGCCCACCCACTGGAATCGCGGTATGTGATACGGGCATGTAATCGTGCAATACCGGCAGCCGATACATTTATCCGCGAACCAGTTGACCACGCCGCTCTCCGGATCCTTGTGCAGCGCCTGGAACGGACATCCCGCTGCACAGGCTGGATCCAGACAATGCATGCACTGCCGTTTCACAAACGAAAACGCCGTGTTGTCTTCCGGCTTGTAGAGCTTGATGACATTGCGCGTCAGATCGTTCAGGTCGTTGGGCGCCTGATGCAACGCATCGCCGCGCGTGTCGGGCGGAGTGTCGTTGGCTTCGGCGCAAGCTGCCACGCAGGCTTTGCAGCCGATGCACTTGGTGGCATCATAGAGCAATCCCACCGCGGCGCTGGGAACCGGAATGACTTCGCCCTTCAGCGCCTCTTTGCCCACCGTGACCGCCACGGCCGCTGGAATTCCAGCCTTGGCGATGCCCGTTATCAGTTCTCGCCGTGTGATGGCCACGTCAGTCCTCTTTCCTGGCGTCGGACCCGGGGTTCGGCCCATTCGCTTTTTCAGAAAGCGCCCGGTCGGCCGCAATCCGCGACACCCCGGCTTCCGCGCTGCTGTTGAACCGCTGCGATGCGACCCACGATGCGCCTCCGACCACTCCGGCGATCACGCCTACCATTGCGGCCGCTCCCACCTTGAGTTGTCCTGCCGGGCTGTAAACCGGAGGATAGGTATCGGGCGGCGTCGCCAAATGGATCGGCACCGTTTCAAACGTTCCCATTTTCCAGACCACGCTTTTTTCCGTGCAACCCACGCAAGGCACGCCCAGTCCGATCGGCCACACGCCCGGAATTTCATTGAAGTGCCGCGTCGAGCAGGCCGCGTGCGTGACCGGACCTTTGCAGCCCAGCTTGTACAGGCACCAGCCCTTGCGATGTCCTTCGTCACCGAATGATCCCGCAAAGCGGCCCGCATCGAAGTGCGCCCGCCGCGGGCAGTTCTCGTGGATCACCCGCTCGTACGCGAATCGCGGCCGCCGGAATTCGTCCATCTCAGGCAGCCGTCCCATGGTCACGTACTCGAGTACCACGGCCAGCAGGTTATAAGGGTTCGGAGGACATCCCGGCAGATTGATGATCGGTTTCCCCGAGATCACTGAATCCACGCCCACCGCGCCTGTCGGATTCGGATCCGCCGAAGGAACTCCGCCCCAGGACGCGCAGGAACCGATGGCGATTACCGCCGCCGCCTGCGCGGCCACTTCTTTTATTACCTGGATCGCAGGCTTGCCGCCCATTTGCATATAAACGCCGTCATCCTTGGCCGGGATCGCTCCCTCCACCACCAGGACGAACTTGCCGGCGTTCTGCGCAATCGCCGATTTCAGCGCCGCTTCCGCCTGCGCCCCCGAAGCCGCCATCAGCGTCTCGTGGTAATCGAGCGAAATCACGTCGAGGATTAAATGCGCAACATCCGGTGCTGTAGTCCGCAACAGCGTCTCAGTGCAACCGGTGCAATCCTGGAAGTGCAGCCAGATCACCGACGGCCGCTTCGCTTTGCCTACAATCTTCGCGACTTGCGCCGCCGTCGCTTTGCTGGTCAGGCTCAGGCCCACGGGCGCGGCGATGATCAGCGTGGAACAGAGTTGTATGAAACTGCGCCGGGATACTCCACTCTTCTTTAGATGGGCTGCAATCGTTCCGTTCTCGCCTGCCATGAACAGTCTCCTGGCGACGTAGCCCTTGTTAGATCGGGCTGCGGCCGCTCCCCGGGTATAGTGCCTAGCGTCGTTGCGGCGTTTAAGCCTTGCGCGCCGCCCTAACCTGCACCAATGCCTTCGGGGTTCGTTTGTTCGGTTCGGAGTTGGGGAAGTCGGTGGGACCGGTTTGTTTGGGGTCTGTTACGAACGAAGATGATATGAAATCAAATGAATGTTCTGCGTGCCTATCTTTTTCCGGTTTGCCTTCCGACCCCTCCTTCCTTGGACTGCCATTTTTTGTTACTGGTCAGTCCAATCGAATCGAATGATCGTTTATCCCTTATTATTAGAATCGCCACAGTGATTGCAGTCACACATCTGCGTGACTGCAGTCGCCATCCACGCGCCCATGCAACCGAAAAAGCCATGTCGGGGATTTCATCACTCGAAACAGCGCCGGCTCGCCCTCCCGCTGACGGGTTCACAAAAAAATTCTCGGACAACTCACGGGCGCCTGACTCAATCCGGAAACTGGTATCATGTTCAAGACCAAAAGGTACGAAGCTGGAAGTCCGCTGCATGACCGAATTCCGGCGTGGCCACCGAATCAACTCACGATTCTCTGCCGCCAAATAGCAGACTGACTGCTTCGAACAAGTTGGGCGCGTAGCTCAGTTGGTAGAGCAATGCCCTTTTAAGGCATGGGTCGAAGGTTCGAGCCCTTCCGCGCTCACCAGATTTTTCAACGAACAGGGAATCACCGGAGGAGAGCGCCAGACCGCGCCTTTCGCCACGTGATCCCTTTGGAGTGTCAGATGCGCGGCATCTCATCTTCGCCGCTCTTGGACGCTGGTTCCTGCTGTGGCAAGGTTGTGCCCCCGGCAATTTCTTCTCCCGGAATTTCCTTCCTCCATTCGCTCTTGTTACGAAATCCGAACAAGGGGCAACCTGCATCTTCTCTCCATGTTTCCAAGTTGATGGGGAGCGGAGGTTATGATTCACTGCTGCCCTTGCCAAAAATGGCGGGTTGTAAGGGAAATCGCCCGTATCCCCTGCGGCGAGAAATCCCCCGGCCGTCACGAAATCCGAAACTGATGTTGTCTGTTTTTAACTAGTGGTTTCACCTTATGCTAGACTCCGTGTTTCTTTTTGCATTCCTCGTACGGTCATACGGCATTTGCGGAAATCTGATTGCGTTCGAGTCGTAAGTAATTGCGTTGACATCGTTAACATAACGGCGTTAATATAATGAAAAATTACTGCTAAGTCTAACCTGGGAGCGTGGCGGCTGCGTTGCTCGGCAAGGCCGGGGAAAGCGGTTGCCGGCAACAGTGCCGCCTCCGCTGGATCGCCAGCCACCGGCATTCGCGCCGGCCGGCTCCTCGTTGGACTTAAAGGAAAACTCGGATGAAGCTGCTCGTCATTGATCCCAGCGTGGAGACCCTTCGCGTCGTCGAGAGCGCGTGGTCGAACTCTCAGGTCCAGATCTTCACCGCACGCGATCCCGAGACCGGGCTCAAACTCTTTTTTGAACAGCGTCCGGCCATCGTTCTCATCGCTCTGGTCCTCCCCAACATGAGCGGCATGCAACTGATGGAGCAAATTCTCGCCGCCGATCCTGCCGTCGAAGTTATTCTCATGACCGCCTATCCCTCGACGGAATCCGCCGTCGAAGCCATCCAAAAAGGCGCCAGCAACTATCTCGACAAGCCTCTCGATTTGGATAAATTGCGCGCGCAAGTCGACAGAATTCAGCTCGATGCCCAGCGCCGGCAGCGCACCGCAACCCTGGATCGCGAACTGGTCGATGCCTACGAATTTGAGGGAATGATCGGCCGCAGTCCGCTCATGCTCGATGTTTTCGCCAAGATCCGCCGCATCGGCCCTCACTTCAAGACCGTACTCGTAACCGGCACCACCGGAACCGGCAAGGAACTGGTCGCCCGAGCGCTGCATCGCTTGAGTTCCGCGCCCAACAAGCCATTTGCGGTGGTGAATTGCGCCGCAGTGGTCGACACGCTGGTTGAAAGCGAACTCTTCGGATATGTCAAAGGCGCCTTCACCGGCGCACTCAAGGATAAAATCGGCGTCTTCGAATTCGCCGACGGTGGTACCGTATTCCTCGACGAAATTGGCGAACTGCCCTTGGCCGCCCAGGCCAAGCTTCTGCGCGTTCTGCAAAATGATGAGATCCAGCGTGTCGGTTCGCCGGTTCCGCGCAAGGTCAATGTCCGCGTCATCGCCGCCACCAATCGCGACCTACGCCAGGAAATTGCCAAAGAGAGATTTCGCGGAGACCTTTATTACCGTCTCGGCATGGTGGAAGTCGTCCTTCCCCCGCTGGCCCAGCGTCGAGAAGACATCCCGCTGCTCGAGCGCCATATTCTTGCCAAGTTTGCCAACCAGTATCACAAGCAAATTAAGGGGATGACGCGCCGCGCTCAAGTTTGCCTGGCCAGCCATACCTGGCCCGGCAACGTCCGCGAACTGGAAAATGTCATCGGGCACGCCTGCATGATGACCACCCGCGAAGTCATTGACATCGAAGATTTTCCCGAACGGTTGCGGCGGCCCACGCCCGTTACCTCTCAATCGGAAAGCGGCGTCTCCACGCTCGAACAGGTTGAGCAGCGCCATGTCTTGAACGTACTGGCGCACTTCGGAGGCAACAAGGCCCGCACCGCCGAAGCCCTCGGCATCGGCCGCGGCACGCTTTACGAAATGCTCGCCAAAATCAAGAACGCCAACGTGGAAAGCATCGATCGGGATAAGGAACTCGGCGACACCGCCTAGCGATTTCCAATCTCCTGCCGAGCAAGGCCTCTATCCGCCCGCGCCCTGAAATATCTGTCCCCGCTGCATCCAAAGAAGTTACTATCGCGGGAAAACTCCGTTTGGAGCCCCTAAAGATCTGTGCCAAACTGCCGATATAGTACCCATGTCCCCATGGCTTCAGGATTTGTCCGCCATCAAGGTGAAACATGGATCAATTCTCGATACCAGAGCGCATGGAACCGGTGGCTCCTGCCGAAAACAACAGCCACAACACCGTCTATCCTGATCGCCGTCGCCGGCGCGCGCCCAATCCCTCTTCGCCCGCCGCCCCCGTCGAACACGGCGATTCGCCAGCCGAAGACGACGACTCCCACAATCTCGACGAGCATGCCTGAAATTTAGTTTGCGGATATGTCTTTTCGCAGCGATCAGGAAAAGCCCGCACCCACCGTCGCCTGACGGACGGATACCACCGCTCCCTGACTATGGGTTTTGACTAGGAAGGGAACTACTGTTTCAAAGCCGCATCCAGCATGGCTTCGGCGATCTTCTCGGGCTCTACTTTATACTCTCCACTGCTCACCGCCTGCCGCAGGGCTTCGATCTTTTCCTGGCGCGTGGGCGCGGTCGTCATCGCCTGTGACGTCATGGTGCTGATGCTGTCTCGGTCAAGCGACAGAGTAGCTTCATCTTTTCCCGCTTGCGGTGTTGACTCTTCGTGCCGCACCGCAGCCTTATCCTGCCGCTGCGTAATCATGGGATCCGGATTCGTTCCGTTCAATTCAACTTTCATTGCTCGTCACCTTTGAAGGCATGCGCCGCGCCCTCGCACAGCCTATTGCCACTTATCCACTTCAGAATTCTAAATCGTTTCCAGCCGCTGGCGAACATCCGCGACTTCTGTAACTCGAATGCCGTAGTTGCCGTCAACGATCACAACTTCTCCGCGCGCGATGAGCTTGTCGCCCAACAGCAGGTCGGCCGGTTTCTGCACCTCGCGGTCCAACTCAATCACCGAGCCCGTGTTCATCTCCAATATATCTCGCAGCGACATAATGCTTTGTCCAAAGCGCAACGTGAGGTTGAGATTGACTCCCAACAAAAGATCAAAGTTCGGCTCGTTGGCCACGGCCGCATTCTTCGGGCCGGTCGATGCGGACGAAGCCGCCGCCGATGCAGTCGATAGACTCGCCACCAGCTCCGTGCTCAACAGCACTTTCAGCGGCAAACTGCCCACGGAAGCCTCCGACGCAAGCATTGAGACCGGAATTCCATCCCCCGCGGCTGGCGGAGCGCTCCGCAGTTCAAACTGAACTCCGCCAAACCTGCCGCGTAATTCGGCTGCAACCAGTCCAGCCACTTGTTGCAATAACTTTTCAATCGCTTCCTTATGATTCCGCGTAGGCGCAGCCGAAGCGTCCGACGGTTCCCCGAGCAGCTTTTGCGCCAGCAGCAGAGCGTCCGCGCCCCGCACCTGGATCATCAAGTTGCCTTGCAGCGCGCCGCTGAGAACTCCCTGAAAGCTGACGACGGGAGTCTTCGGCGGCAACGGCTCATCACTGGCATCGATGGCGACCGTCCACTGCGATGCCAAAGCCTGAGAGTATACGTCGCCGATCGCTTTGCGAAATACTTCCACAAAGGTGTGCAGTGTCGTTCCTGGCGTAATCGCAGGCATTCTAACGCTCTCTTTCCTCTTTGGAGATCGGGCATTGCCGCAGCACTTGCGCCGCGCGGTAGCGCCCCTGCCGTACCGGACTCGCCTCAAAGCTCTCGCGCCCCGCCAGCATGAGCGCCGCGGGCTTTCGCACCGGAATGCCCAGGTTGTACAAGCCTTGCGGAGCCAGCCTCATCAGGGTTTCGATCGGCAGCTCAATGCCGGTAACTCCCAACTGCAGCGGGAACGGGCACTCCAACATTCTCGCTGCCAGGCGCGTGCTGGTGCGGTCGCCCGTGGGTGATTGTTCCTGCGACCAATCCGTCGAAAGTTTCCGGAGAAGCGTATTCGACACCGATCGCGGGAACACCAGATTTAACTTTCCCGTTGCCCCGGCCAGCTTGATGTCAAAGCTCAAGCTCAGAGTTTTTTCCGTGGGCGGCAGTAGCCGCTGCATCTGCGCCGGAGGCCTCCGCTTTCCCAGGTGGAACTTCGACCCAAGCGGCGCCCACGCCGTTTCAAGTTCCCGGCAAACGATCAGCGCCACTCCCTCCATAATCCGCTCTTCGATTTCACTGATCTCCCGCGTCGGAATCTCGCAGGCCCCCGTCCCACCCAGCAGAATGTCGACCAGAGGAAACATCAGGGAGTGATCCAGTTGCATGGCCGCTTCGGCGCCAGTTTGCTCAATCTCGAACGACATCACGTAAGTGATTTCGGGAATCCGCTGCAGAAATTCCCGGTACGCGATTTGCTCCGCCGAAACCAGAGTGGCTTCAAACGCGACCCGCAGATACGCTCCCAGCGATTGCGTGAGGGTGCGCGCAAATCCTTCATGCAGCGTGTTCATCGCCGTGACCTGCTCTCCGGCCAATTGCCCGGACTGCCGGAAAGTGCAGGACGTGATCGAACGCGTCTCCGCCTTGGCGCCGTCCTCGTGGCCCACCCGGGCCGCGCGCAGCATGGCGTCGATTTCTTGTTGCGTCAGAACTTTTTCCATCGGAATCGTCGCTTCTCAGAGACTCGGTGCGAAACGCCCAGGCTCATCCTGCGTTAGAGCAAAATGAGTGCTAGGCAACATCTGCCTAGCTGCAATGCACGGCGCTTGCCAAAGTGAAATACCAGACGAAAGAAGGGAATAAGGGAATAAGGAGGAGAACGACAATAACCACGCCCACTCTGGTTCTTACTGGTTCGTTTCCTGGGATCGACTCTGCCGGGCGCGCAGCGACTCGATGAACGCCTGTATGCCGTCCCGCTCTTTTTGTGAAGCGAAGACGAACGTGAATCCGTGGAACTTGCCGTCGCGATTGATCAAGCGGGCCGCGATCCGCAGCGAAGTTGGACTCCCCGGCAACGTCAGGATCAGGCTCACCGCAGACCCTACTTCAAGCGCAGTCTGAAATGTCGCGCGCAGCCCTTCCTCGCTGATGTTGACACAGTGCCCGTCCACAAAACGTGGAGGATGACCCTCGGCCTGCAGCAGCACAATGAAGTCTGCCGGAAACCGTGGCGTCCGATATCCGAAATTGTAAACTTCAGGTGACATGAACTAGCTCCTTCGTACGCGCTTCACTCCACCCAGCGAAAAAGCACGCGCTCCTCTTCGTCCGTTAATCAAGTTCGACGATTCTTCTCATCGTCGTCTAACTTGTGACCCTCGTCGAATCGGCGAACCAGGCCCTTTCTTCTCCACAATTTCGAGGCCCCTTCACTAATCGGCACCTTGTCATGCTTTCACTAGGCCCAATTGCTGAATGCTCCTGCAATTTAGTTACCTTCGACCCATGTCTTCGGAACTCCATCGAATTTGGCAGAACCCTTGCATTGTCACTGGGCAGATGTTGCCTAGTTCTCATCGCAGTCCAATGAACGCTCTTGTCCAATTGCCGCCGCGGGCGGAAGGGCATCTCGCCGATGCCTTCTCCGAATTCATCGGCGCGGCCAATCGGCTTGAGGACTCCCATCGCCAGTTGCATGGCGAGGTCGCGCGACTGCGCACCGAGTTGGCCGAGCGCAATCGCGCTCTCGCCTCCAGCCTCGCCGAAAATGAGCGCATGCGCATCGCGCTTCGCCAAATCCTAGACGCGCTGCCCTGCGGCGTTGCCGTCATCGAAGTGCCCACGGAAAGAGTCATCCTTTTGAACCCCGAAGCCAGCAGGCTCCTCAACATGCCCAGCGCGGAGTCGCTCATCAGACATGACTTGGAATATGACTTGCCCTCCGGGATGCAAAAAGCCATCCTCGTCGCCGGCCGCGAACCCCGCGAGCATGGCTTTGAGCAGGAAATCAACATCGAAAGGGAAGGCAAGAGCCGCTGGCTGGCCATTCGCTACACCCGCATGCCCAGCGCCCCCGCCGAAGCCGGTCTGGCCCAGGTGATTCTGATCGTCCGCGACATCACCGAGCAAAAGAATGCGGAGCAGCATCGCGAGGCCGCGCGAAACAGTTTCGCGCTTGCCGAAATGTCAACCGTTCTCGCGCATGAGATCCGCAATCCCTTAGGAAGCCTCGAATTGCTGGCACGCTGCGTGGCTGAAGATCCGGGATTGAACCATGATTCGAAGCAGTGTGTCGAACACATCCAGGCAGGGGTCCGCTCACTTTCGGCGACCGTAAGCAACGTGCTGCGCTTTCACACCCCCGGAGCCGCGCCGCTGCGATCTTTGCAACTCGCTTCCGTAATCAATAGCAGTTTGGATTTCGTTCGCCCCCTGGCGAAGCAGAACAATGTGGATCTCACGCTCCGCGAGAACCTTGCCCACGCCGAAATCGCCGGGGACGCCGACGGATTGAAGCAGGTCCTGTTGAACCTTCTCTGCAACGCCCTGCGCCATACTCCCGCGGGCGGCGAAATCACCATCACATCCAGCATCGACCCGCGGGAAACCGGCCCCGCCGCTGTGATCGACGTTACCGATACCGGAAACGGCATTTCGGCCGACGCCCTGCCGCAGATCTTCGAACCCGGCTTCACGACGACCGGAAGCTCCGGACTCGGCCTGGCCGTCTGCCGCCACATCGTCGAGCAACATGGCGGCAAGATCAGCGCGCGCAGCCAGGCCGGCAAGGGCGCCACATTTCAGGTGGAGATTCCCCTCCTATGAAGGATCAGATGGCCAAATCTGTTTTGGTGGTGGACGACGAGCCCGGTATGCGCATGGCCCTGAAGACTAACTTTCAGCGCGACGGCTGGAACGTCGACACCGCGGCCGGCAGCGTCGAAGCTCGCCGCAAGCTCGCCGCCCAAAACTTTCCCCTGCTCGTCACCGACGTCCGCATGCCGGATGGCGATGGTCTTGAACTCATGCGCTCGATCCGGTCTTCGTGCCCGTCAACTGCGGTCATCGTTCTCACCGCGTTCGGCAATGTTCCGGAAGCAGTTCAGGCGATGCGCGGTGGCGCTTGCGACTATCTCACCAAGCCGGTTTCGTTCGAGGAATTGCAATCCACAGTCAAGCGCGTGATGCAGGCTGCGCAACGCAAAACCGAAGTTGAAGATGCTCCCGCTCACTCCATCATCGGCGGCTCTGCCAGTCTTTTGAAAAGCCTCGAGCGCGCCCGCCACGCCGCCAGAACCGGCGCCGACGTTCTTATTGAGGCCGAGAGCGGCACCGGCAAAGAGCTCTTTGCCCGCTACATTCACGACAATAGCGATCGTCGCGAACGTCCTTTTGTCGCGGTGAACTGTGCGGCCGTTCCTGAGACTCTTCTCGAGAGCGAGTTGTTTGGCCATGTCCGCGGTGCATTCACTGGCGCTACTGCCTCCAAGGCCGGCCGCTTCGAATTGGCCGAAGGCGGAACGCTGTTGCTCGACGAGATCGGAGAAATGCCTCTCCATCTGCAACCCAAGCTCTTGCGCGCACTCCAGGAACGGGAGATCGAACGCCTCGGCGACACTCGCAGCACCCGCGTGAATATCCGCATCGTCGCCACCACCAATATTTCGCTGCCATCGCTGGTTGCTCAGGGCCGATTCCGTACCGACCTTTATTACCGCCTGAACGTAATTCCCCTGACTCTGCCCCCGTTGCGCGATCGTCTCGAAGACATTCCTGTACTGGCCAACTACTTCGCCGCGAAATTCGCTGCCGAAGCCGGACGGCGAGCGCCCGTACTGCATCCCGAATTTGTCGCCGGACTCGAAAAACATCCCTGGCCGGGCAACGTGCGCGAACTTGGAAATTTCATGCGTCGCCTCCTCACCCTCAGCGACGCCGATGAAATCGGTCCCGATTGTCTGAAGGCCGAACTCTTCAGCAAAGCGCCCGCCCTCACGATGTCGGCGGCGCCATCGGTCGACTATCGCGCCGGCACTTCCATGCGCGAGGTCGAACGGCATCTGCTGCAATCCACTCTTGAAATTACCGGCGGCAATCGTACCCGGACTGCCGAAATGCTCGGCGTCAGTCTTCGCACCATTCGGAACAAGATCCGGGAATACGGCTTGCCCCCGCGGAGGTACGCATGAACGACGTTTCCACACCAATGATGGGCATGATCGAGAAGTTTCTCGACGTCACTTCACAACGCCACAAGCTCGTGGTTTCGAACATGGCGAACGTGGACACGCCGGGGTACCACACCAAGGATCTCAACTTTCGAAGCGAGCTCTCGCGCGCGGTTTCGAACGAAGCCAACGGGGATGAGACTTTCCTTCCCGTCGCGCGTTCCGTGCCTGGACTCCTCGAGCGCCCCGACGGCAACAATGTCAGCCTCGATCGTGAAGGCCTTTTGCTGGCTGAAACTCAGATGCAGTTCGGCCTCGGAGTTCAGCTGATGCAACACGAATTTCACAACCTGCTGTCTGCCATCAATGAGGGAGGTAAGTGATGAGCATCTTTTCCGTGCTTGAAGTCAGCGGTTCCGCATTGGCTGCCGAGAGGCAGCGGGCCGAAGTCGTCGCCGCCAACATGGCCAACGCCGAAACTACGCACACGCCCGAAGGTGGTCCGTATCGCCGCAAGGAAGTCGTCTTCGCCAGTTCCGGCAACCTTCCGTTCCGCATGATGCTCGCGGGATTTCATCCCACGCTGGCCAACGCCATGCCCGCCGTTCGCGTGCAGCGCGTCGTCGACGATCCCACCGAGCCTCTTATGCGCTATGAGCCCGGCCATCCCGACGCCAACAAAGATGGATACGTGGCCTACCCTGCCATCAACCCGATTATGGAGATGGTGGATCTGATGGGGGCGGTTCGCTCCTACCAGCTCAACGCTTCGGCCGTGCAAGCGTCGAAGCAGATGTTGCAGCAGTCCATCGAACTTCTGAAGTAAGCGCCGTTACGTGAGCGCCGAGAAGCACGAGCAGTAAGCAAGGCGCAGCAAGGAGAAGAGACGACTATGAACAACGCCATCTCATCGGGTCTGCCGGCATTTACCGGGACTTTGCCCACCAGCCCCACTGTGCCCGATGTTGCCGAAAGCGAAGGCGGCGGCTTTGGCGCGACGCTGAAAAGCGCCATCAATCAGGTCAATGACCTCGCCGATAATTCCGATTCGAAGGTCTCACAACTTCTGCAGGGAGATCGCCAGGATGTCCACAACGTGATGATCGCCGTCGAAAAAGCCGACATCGCCTTTCAACTCATGATGCAAGTCCGTAACAAGATCGTGAACGCATACCAAGAGGTTTCCAAGTTGCAGTTCTAGATCTAGAACTAACTGAAGACCAGATCGATAAACGAACCTAACGTATGCCGCCACTCAATCAAATTCAGAAACAAATGACGGCCTTCTTCGCCGGTCTCAGCGGGACGCAGCGCATGCTGCTCGTCGGAGCCGCCGTGGTCACCGTCGCCGTCCTGGGCGTGTTTGCCCACTTCATCTCCACGCCCGATTTCGTGCCGCTCATGACCGGCATGGAGCCGTCGGACGTACAGGCCATGGGCGCTAAGCTGGCCGCCAAAAATATTTCTTACGAAATTTCCCCCGACGGCAAGGGCATCAACGTCCCCAGCGACAAACTTGATTCCAGCCGCATGGAAGTTGCCTCCGATGGCATGCCTCACAGTGGCCGCCTCGGTTTTGAGCTTTTCGACAAACTCAATTGGGGCGAAACCGAGTTCGACGAAAAAGTGAACTACCAGCGCGCTCTGGAAGGCGAACTCGAGCGCTCCATCCGCACTCTCAAAGACGTTGAAAGCGTGCGCGTTCACCTCGTGCTGCCGACCGAGTCGGTCTTCCTCGATCGTGAACGCGAAGCCAAAGCATCGGTCATTCTAAAGTTGCGCTCCGGCCGCCTTCCCGAAGAAACGCAGCAGGGAATCGCCCGCCTGGTTTCGGGCGCGGTCAACAAGCTGAGTCCGGAAAACGTCACCGTCATCGATTCTGACACCAACCGTCCTCTGGGCTCGCCGAGAAAAGACTCGTACGCGGCCAACGGCAGCATGGAAGAGGAATATACCGCCCGGCTTCTAAAAACGATTGAGCCCGTGGTTGGCGCTCAGCATGCCCGCGCCAGCGTTAACGTCGAATACGATCCCAGCAGCAGCGAAGAAAGCGCCGAGCAATACGACCCCAAAAGCGCCGTAGCTGTAACCACGCAAAAATCGGAGGAGCAAGTCGGTGGCAGTCTCGCCGGCGGCGTTCCTGGAACCACCAGCAACGTACCCGGCGGCACCGCCGCCAAGCCGACCGTCGATGGCGGCGATGGCATGCAGCTTTCCAAGAGCGAAAGCAATACCTTTGCCGTCAATAAACTGGTTCGCCACGTGATTGAGCCGGCAGGCCGAATCCGCAGAATCTCTGCTGCCTTGCTGGTCGACGACGCCATCGAGGTCAAGCAGGAAAATGGCAAGCGTTCCGAAACGCATCGCAAGCGCACTCCTGAAGAACTCAAGCAGATTGAGGATCTCGCCAAGGCCGCCATCGGAATCGATGCCAGCCGCGGCGATCAGCTGACCGTCCAGAACCTCTCGTTCGATCAGCCCGCCGCCGAATCCGTGACCAAGCCTACCGTCGCCGAGCGCGTCCGCGTCACTTTGAATGACTGGTCGAGCATGGTGCGCTATGCTGCACTGATTCTGCTCTTCCTGCTGGCCTACGCATTGCTTCTGCGGCCGCTCAAGCGCCAGTTGATTACCACTTTCAAGGAACTGCCCAGCCGTATCGCCTCACAAAACGCTCTCGGCAGCGAGGCCGGTGCCAACGGTTCTTTACCCTCGGCCGCGGCGCTCAAAAGACAAATGGTTGAAAAAGTCTCGGCGGAACCTGCCGCTGCCGGCAAGCTGATTGAGGCCTGGATTCACGAGGGCGCCCAATGACCACGCGGGCTGCTTCCCCTCGCTTGAACGGAATTCGTAAGGCCGCGGTCCTACTGGCGGTCATGGGCGAAGAGGCCGCCGCCGCGGTCTGCAAAAGCCTTTCGGAATCGGACGTTCAGATGGTCGCTAAAGAACTCACGGAAATGGGCAGCATCCCCGCCGATGTCGCGCACGGAGTTCTCGAGGAATATGCCCAGATGGCGGGCAGTCAGAATGCGGTCGCCGGAGGCGGCGTCGAGTTCGCCACTCGCCTTCTGGTCAAGGCTTTCGGCAAAGACACGGCCAACAACCTCCTGCAAAAAGCCGTGCGCCTGCAGGAATTGAGTCCGGGCCAGTTGGAATCGCTGCAGAAAGCCGATCCTCAACAGCTCGCCAGATTTCTTGAGGGCGAGCATCCGCAAACCATCGCGCTGATTCTCGCGCACCTCGATGGCAAGCAGGCCTCCGCTCTGTTGATGAAGCTGCCCGAGGCCTGCCAGGCCGAGTGCGTCAAGCGTCTCGCGCAACTGAGGCAGTTCTCCCCCGAAATGGCGGAAAAAGTTTCCGTCGTCCTCAACCGCCGCTTGCTCTCCCTCGGCGAACAGAATCGCAAAACCTATGCCGGAGCCAAGAGCGTCGCCGAGGTGATGAACCGCCTCGCACCCACGGCTGCGAAAACCATTCTTGAAAACATCGAGCGCGACGACCCCAAAACCGCGATCAACATTCGCAATCTGATGTTCACCTTCGAAGACTTGCTGGGAGTGGCCGACGTTTCCATCCGCGAGTGGCTCGCCTCCATGGACAAAAAAACTCTTGGCCTCGCATTGAAAGGCGCCAGCGCCGATCTCAGGGACCACATCTTCCGCGCCATGTCTTCGCGCGCGGTCGAGATGCTCAAAGAAGATATGGAAGCGCTGGGTCCGGTCCGCGCCAAGGAAGTGACGCAGGCGCAACAGGAAGCAGTCAGCCTGCTCCGCAAGCTCGAAGCCGACGGAAAAGTGACCTTGAAAGCCGAGGGAGACGATGAATACGTTGTATGACCAGGTCGACGACAACGCGACCCCGGTAGTGGAATCATTCATGTACCGCGACACGTCGGGGTCGGCGGCCTCGTCCGATACTCCCGCGCCGTTCCCCGGAGCCTCGCCGAATGGCGCCGTCACGTCCGGCAATCGGTCGAGCCTGAATCCGAAAGATGTGTCTCGCCTCGTATCCCAGGCTCAGGCCGAAGGGCTTGCCCTTGGCGAACGCCAGGCCGCGGCCCGTTTCGAAGAGGAGTTAGCTCGCGAGCGTTCGCGCGTGGCTGCGTTGACCCTCGAGTTTCAGAAACAGCGCGCCGATTACTACTCCAAGGTTGAAACCGAGTTAGTCCATCTCGCGCTCGCCATTGCCGCTAAGATTCTGCATCGTGAAGCGCAGGTCGATCGCATGGTCGTCGCCGGCCTGGTAAGAGTGATGCTCGAACGCTTGCAGCAGAATTCCAACGTGATTGTGCGCGTGCGCCCCGAAGACGCCCCCAATTGGCGGCGTTATTTCGACGGTCAGGCAAATGTGCAGGTGGTCGAAGATGCCACGCTCGAGCCCAAGGCCTGCCTGCTCGAGACCGAACTCGGAGTTGCCGACATGGGTCTCGATGCCCAACTGAAAGAAGTGGAGCAAGGCTTTTTCGATTTGCTCGCGCGCAAGCCTGAACTGACGAAATGAGTCCCACCGCCCCACTCGATCCCTACGCGAATTGGCTGCGCAATAGTTCCACCGTGCGCTGGACCGGCCGCGTCACTCAGGTCGTCGGCAATCTCGTGGAGTCTGCCGGACCCTTCTGTTCTGTCGGCGAATCCTGCGAAATCCGCGACTCCGCAGGTTCCACCTTTCCCGGAGAAATTGTCGGCTTCCGCGGTTCCAAAGTCCTTTCCATGGGCCTCGAAGAGCCACAGGGCGTGCGCTTCGGAGATCAAATTGTTACCTGGGGAGCCAGACCATCGCTTCGGGTGGGACCTGCCTTGCTCGGACGAGTCATTGACGCGACGGGAAAGCCTCTCGATTCCATGGGCGAATATCGCGCCACCAAGTCCCGCCTCATCGATGGCGCCGCGCCTCAGGCGCTCGATCGAACTCTGATCAGCGAGCCTCTCGGATGCGGCATCCGTGCGGTCGACGGCTTTCTCACTTGTGGCCGGGGCCAGCGCGTCGGAATTTTCGGCGGCAGCGGAGTGGGCAAGAGCACTCTGATCGGCATGATGGCTCGCGGCACCGCAGCCGACATGACCGTCCTCGCTCTGGTTGGCGAACGCGGCCGCGAGGTCGGAGAATTCCTCGCCACCCTCGGCCCCGAAGGACGCAAGCGCTCCGTGGTTGTCGTCTCCACATCCGACGAATCGCCTCTTCTCCGCATCCGCGCAGCGCTTGCCGCCACCGCCGTCGCTGAATACTTTTGCGATCAGGGAAAGAACGTTCTGCTGGTAGTCGATTCGCTCACACGTTTTGCCATGGCCCAAAGAGAAATCGGTTTAGCCGCCGGTGAGCCTCCAACCGCAAAAGGATATACGCCATCCGTGCTCTCCATGTTGGCTCGTTTGGTGGAACGCGTGGGCCGCTTTTCTCACGGCAGCATCACCGCGTTTTACACGGTTTTAATGGAAGGCGACGATCAACAGGACCCCATCGTCAACACCGTTCGCTCCTTGCTCGACGGCCACATCGTTCTCGACCGCCGTCTCGCCCTGCGAAATCACTATCCCCCCATCTCCGTTTTGGATAGCTTGAGCCGGTTGATGCCCAACGTCTGCTCGCGCGAGCACATGCAGAAGGCCGGCGCCCTGCGCATGTTGCTGGCTGCCTATGCTCGCGCCGAAGACCTGGTTCGCATCGGCGCCTACCAGCGCGGCACCGATCCCACTCTCGACAAGGCTCTGGCCGCGTTGCCCCAAATCGAAAAGTTTCTCAAGCAGGATCCCGATGAGGCCGCGCCCCTCGCCGCCACTCTCGATCAATTGCTGGCCTTGCCGAGCTAGCCATGCCCTTCGAATTTCCTCTTGCCGCCGTCCTGCGCTACCGCGAAAGCATCGAGCAGCGCGAGTATTTCGCCCTCGAAAAAATTCAGCAGCAACTCAATCAGATCGAGCTCCGCATTCAGCAGGTTGAACAGGATTGCGTCGCCGCCGTACAAACTCGATCGGCGGAACTTGCCAAAGGTATTCCCGCCGTAGAAGTGCAGAACGCCTACGATTACCAGCGCGCCCTGGAGCAGCAACGCATCGCGCTGCAAGCCCTATGGCAGGAATTGAAAATCAAGTGGAGACAGCAGTTGATGTCCTACGAAATCGCTCGCCGCAATCGCGAAACTCTCGACAAACTTCGCGAGAAACAGCGCGACGCCTATCAGCGCGAGCAATCCAAGAGAGAGCAATCCGCAATCGATGATGTTTTCTTAGCGCGTCACGGCCGCCGTCACTAGGCACACTTTGCCCACTCCGGCGCTGGGCAAAGGCTGCCCACTCCAGAAGAATTCCGGATCTTGCGCTTTTTCCTAATCGGCATATTCCTTAAATCTCTTTAATTGGCAACGACGTAGTGCCACATCAGGATTCGTCTCTAATCGGGATTCTTTGGCCACGCGCTTGCAATGTTCCCTCCGGACAACCAATTCCGTGATTGCCATCGCGCCAAAAATCGCTCCCGCTCCAACCTCTGCAACGGCTCCTTCGCCCCAGCCGTCTCGTGGAGCCCAGACCCCGGCGCAGTCATTCTCGTCCGTGCTCGCACAAGCAAGACCGATGCTAGACGTCGCACCCGAGACCCGCGCCGTTACGACGCCAACGCCTCTGCACAGCACTCCGATTTCGACGATGGCCCCAGAGCACGAAGCAAATTCTTCGGATTCTCAAACTCCTCTTTTCAAGACCATCGACCTGAAAACGAATTCCACAACGCCAGCTTCCGAAATCGCGCCGAGCAAGATCCCGAACCTCGAAATCGCGACCCCCGAAACGCCGGACTCCAAAATCTCTCTGCCCAAAACGCCGGAGCCGAAAACCTCGACCACCAAAGTTCAGGATCCCAAAACCAGCAGCCTGCAAGCTCGCAGCGATAGCCCTGCTTCAACGCCCACACACAACCCCGTCACCCAGGACGCAACAACAGCACTCCTTGCAGCGCCGCCCCAGCCTTCGCCCATCGTTCCTTGGAGCGACGAAGTCAGCGCCGTGTTATCCGCCGTCGTCCCAGCCGCAGTTCCCGCCGAAGCCGCGCCGCAAAGCACTGCCGACATCAAAGTCTCATCGAACCAGAACCCGAATCAAGCAGACGCAACCGGCGCTCCAATTCCCACGCCAAAAACATTCAAGGACGCCGTTCTATCCCAGCCGCACGACAATTCGCCTCGACAGGATTCGTCAGACCCAGCGACCGCGAAGCCGATCTCCGCAGCCGCCACCGACACCGACACCGTCCCCGCGCCTAGTCTGAGCAAAACCCCAACAACCGCGAATTCACAAACCCAGCCCGCGCCGTCTCCGGCCCACAACGCTTCTCATCCTGCGGAGCCGACCGAGAGCCCCATTCATTCCGCCATCAAATCCGAGATCGAGCAGGTAATGGTTCCACTGCCGATTCCCACGGCCCCGGCCGCGCCAATTCCAACTTCCGGCAAACTGGAATTCGGCACCTCACGCGAAACGCAGACCAAGCCCTCAACCGATAAATCCAAATTAAGCGACACGCCGCAAAGCCTGGGCGCCGTCACAAAAAATATCGAGAGCACTTCGGGCGCAAAGACCCAGACCGCCAAAGATGATTCGCTCGGTGGTAACTCTCAACCGGCGGATCAGATCGCGCAAGGCGCTCCCGCAAAGACCGCCGACTCGACGCCAATATTTTCCGTGGCAACACTCCAAGCCTCCGTTACGGGAGAAGCCAAGACTGCGCCCGCCAGCGAGCCGCACGCCAACAGCTCCCTCGCCGACCAACTTCAGCACGAGTCTACCGGCGCAGCGCAGACTCCCGCCGGAGAAAACCCGGCTGCGTATCCGGCATCTCTGTTTCACTCGGCCAAACTGCTCGAGCGCATTGGCGAGGCAGAGCTGAGGCTCGGAATTCGCGCTGGAGAATTTGGCAGCGTCGATATACGCACTTCCATGGTGCGCAACCAGTTTACGGCTGAGATTTCCGTCGAACGCGGAGAGCTTGGTCGCGTAATGGCAGCAGAACTTCCAGGTTTGCAAAATCGTCTCGCGGAACAACGTGTGCCGGTGGCAAACATCGTACTTCAGAATCACGCCGGCAGTCACTCCGCCGCTTCCGAACAACAGAAGCCGCGAGAAGGCCAGGTCGCGTACGGCACGAATCCTGGAATCGGGCGCGAACACAGCCCGCTCCCGGCGCCGCATGCCTGGGAAGGCTCTGCCGCCGAGTCACGGCTCGATATTCATATTTGAGATTCAGTAAATGGAAAGCAGTCTGGAAGTAACGAGGAGGATGAAACCATGAACTTTACAGCATTACCCAGCCAGATGGCGTTGCCGGCCCTCACGCAGATGAACGCGATGAACTCGGCCGCGTCAACCAATTCGACCGGCTCGACCGGTTCCACCAGCACACCCACACAAACCGCCAACAGCGCCGAGCAGACTTTCATCAAGTTGCTGGTGACCGAGATGCAATCTCAGGATCCGACGTCCCCCATGGATCCGACGACCATGGTCAGCCAGATGTTCTCGATGAATCAACTGCAGCAGTTGATCGACATCAACCAGACGCTGTCGACCGCGTTGGGCCAGGCGCCTGCCACGGGCAGTTCCTCCTCGTCTTACAGCGCCAACGCATCCTCGGCCACGCCGGCTTCTTCCAGCATGGCCTCATCGTTATTGCAGGGCGTTTCTTCGCCCATTACCAACGCCGCGGCTAGCTATGCCCGGCAACTACTGACAGGAGCAAACTAATGGCATCGTTTTCGATTCCTCTTTCTGGCCTGGCTTCCACCGGTGAAGCCCTGAACATCATCTCCAACAACCTCGCCAACCTGAACACGGATGGCTACAAAGATCAGAGCGCCAATTTTCAGGATCTCTTCTATCAGAACTTCGGTTCTGACGGCGCTGGCGATCCCATTCAAGTCGGCGCCGGTACTGCCGTTGGTTCCACCGCGACCAACTTCAGCAACGGAAATCTGCAGAATACCGGTGTAAACTCCAATGCCGCCATCACCGGCAGTGGTTTCTTCATCACGGAATCGGCCAACGGAAGCGTGCAGTACACGCGAGCCGGTAATTTCACCGTCAACTCTCTGGGGCAGTTAGTGACCACCGAAGGCCAAACCGTTATGGGCTATCCCTCGGTGAACGGCGTCGTCAATCAAGCCGCAGCCTTGTCCCCGATTAATGTGGGGCAGGGAACGATCAGTCCTCCGGCCGCGACCACAACCATGCAGCAGCAGACCAATCTGAATGCAGCATCGCCGGCCGGAACGACTTTCTCCACGCCGATGACCGTCTACGATTCTCTCGGCGAGTCTCACGTTCTCACCTTCAACTACACCGAGACCGCTCCGAATACGTGGAGCTACCAGGTGACGTTGCCCGCGGCCGACACTGGCGGCTCTGGCAACCCCACCGTAGTCGCCTCGGGCACGCTCAATTTCAACAGCAGCGGCGACCTGACGGCTCCTCCGAGCCCGGTCACAGTCGCCATCAACGGCCTGGCGGATGGTGCGGCCAATATGAGTGTCGCGTGGAATCTCACCGGCCCCGGGGGAAGTTCGCTGATTACTCAAGTTGCCTCGGCCAGCGCCACTTCCACCACCAACCAGAATGGTTATATCAGCGGAACCCTGCAGAACTTCACGATCATGGCGGACGGAACCGTCGATGGCCAGTTCAGCAATGGACAAACCGTGGCCATCGGCCAGATCGCTCTGGCCAACTTCGCCAACCCGCAAGGCATGCAACTGGTCGGCGCAAGTGGATACGAAGCCACTCTGGCTTCCGGTGCGGCCGTGGTCGGAACCGCCGGCACCGGTGGTCTCGGATCGCTCACCGGTGGCGCGGTCGAGTTGTCAAACGTTGACATCTCCACCGAGTTCACCAATCTGATCGTCGTGCAGCGAGCTTTTGAAGCCGATGCACGCGTGGTAACCACGTTCGATTCGGTCAGCAGTTCGACGATTAACTTGCAGGCTGCTCCGGGCAACTAGCCGGGGGGATTAGCCCGTGATTAGAGGACTTGGCGGCGCGGTTCCGAACCGTGCCGCGCTTGCCCTTTTTCTACTCCATCTCTAATTGCTCGCCACCGCCGGCGTCTCTCGACGCCGGCCGGCAGAGCTTCCAAGTGGTTGTCAACGCACATTCTTTCCTGCCTCGCCTTCGAAATCGATCCCGCATCGCTTTTGCGCTCACATGGTATGCGACTTGCATTTGCGGAGATGCGGGCAATCTGCATTTCTCATGACAAGGTTAGAACCCAGCGCCGGCTTCCACATTGAAGAAGCCTTCGTTGCTGATCCGGTTTGTAGTTTGAGCCGAATGAGCTTCGGGTTCTCGCCCGCACCAAAAATCTTACGACCGTAACGAGAGTCACAAGTCGACTATGGACGCAGCCGTACAACTCGCCAAAGAAACTCCAGCCAGCCCCGCCGTGCCGGCCGAACCGCCCGCGAGAAGTATCGAAGATTTTGCCTGGCTGCCCTGCCAACTTTCGCTCGAAATTCCGGCCGTCAACTTTACTGTCGGAGATTTACTTCGCCTGGGCAAGGGATCGATCGTCGAGACCGGCTCTGCTTCCACCAGCGACATTCCGTTGCGCGCCAATGGGCTGCTCGTGGGATGGGCTGAATTTGAAGTGATCGGCAACCGCCTGGCCGTTCGCATTACAGAACTGGCTTGAATCCCGGCCAAGTACGGGCCTGAAAGAAGGCCTGCGTAAAAGAAAAGATAGAGGAGTGAATTTTGGAGGAAGCCGTCTTAAAAGCGACGTATCGTGACTGGACCAGCCTTTCCAGAAACATAAGCAGCATGGCAACGGACGCTTCGGCGCCCACGCCCGCGCCCACGCCTGCGTCCGCGCCGAGGTTG
The DNA here is from genome assembly GCA_963715875.1 of uncultured Acidobacteriaceae bacterium. GTDB lineage: Bacteria > Acidobacteriota > Terriglobia > Terriglobales > Acidobacteriaceae > Sulfotelmatobacter. The sequence goes on from OY970281.1 coordinate 2,596,198, forward strand.
TTCATCGCGCCCGTCGCTCCTAAAACGAATGCCGCCGCGGACCCCACCCTGTCGTCCATGGTCAACAAGATCATTCGCAACGTGGAACTGCATTGCCGCGAGCAAGAACTCCGGGCGCAGGATTTTCCCTGGCAGAGGCTGCCGGTACAGGAATTGCCAGTGCAGCAATTAGCAGTACAAGAAATGCCCGTGCAAGCAATGCCGCTACAAGAAATGCCGGTACAAGAAACCCCAGCACAGGAATTGCCTCAGCAAGCGATCCCAACCCCTGTCGAGGAAGAACTCCCAAACTTAGAAGTACCCATCGTCAACTCGCAGGTAATTTGCGAACCTTCTTTCCTCGCTCCGGCTTGCTCGGTCGAAGAACTCACAATCTCGCTCGAAGAAGAAGATGAAGTAGATGAAGAAGAAACTGGCCTCCTAGTCGAGAAGCCGGAAATGACCATGGAACCCGCATCGATCCCGCCAGCGCCTGAAGCCCAACCCAAGAAACCCACGCCATGGTTGGCGCACGCATGGCTCTGGTTCTGCAATCAGATGCAATCTCGCCAATCGAAAAAGCGGTTACGGGTATGCGAGACCGTGTCCTTAGGGGAAAAGCGTTTTGTTGCCGTCATCCAGGTCGATGGAGAGCAGTTTCTCGTGGGTGGGGCAGCCGGCTCGGTCGCCACGCTGGCGCGCCTCGAACCCGCAGAAGACTTTCCTGAAATGTTGAAGCGCCGCTGGACACAGGACTCGGTCCAGGCATGAAACTCACTTCACTTTGCGCAAACGGACTGCTCCTGCTCCTGCTCACCGCGAGCGGCAGCCTGTCCGTTGCTGCGCAATCGCAGCAGCCATCGCCAGCGCCGGCGGAGCCCACTCAATCGCAACCCCTGGCGCACCCAGTCCAGTTGTTGAACCTCATCTCGCAGGCACAACCTTTACTCGCCCCAGCCGTGCCGCAGCGTCCTACAACATCCGCCCAACTCACTCCGGCTCCCGTCGCGCCGTCAACTCCCGCATCCTCGGCGCAGCCCGCAGCAACCACCGCAACCTCAAACACGCCCGCTCAGCCTGCCGCGACGCCCGCCTCTTCCACCACGCCTGCTCCACCCGCTGCTGCTCCAGCCGCAGCGCCCGCTCCCACTCCAGCACCGCAGCCCGCCGCAACTCCGGTGGCATTAGGCGCGCCCGCCGATCCCAACGAAATTCGCATCACCGGCATGGGCAAGGGATCAACCTCCTGGACGATCGTCGTTCTCTTAACCGCGCTCACCCTCATCCCGTCGCTCCTCTTGTGCATGACCCCGTTTGCACGCCTGCTTGTCGTCTTCCACTTTCTTCGCCAGGCCCTCGGACTCCAGACCACGCCCACCAATCAAACTCTGATCGGGCTGGCCTTGATTCTCACTTTCTTTCTGATGCAGCCAGTCGGCGCGACCATTTATCAGTCTTCGGTCGTGCCCCTCGAAGAGGGCCACATTACCGCCATGCAGGCCATCGAACGCGGCGCCACGCCCGGTGCGCAAGTTCATGCTGCACTATGTCCTCGAAAAAGATGTTGCCTTGTTTGTCGAATTATCCAAGGAGCCGCGCCCTCGCAATCCTGAGGATCTCTCGCTCCGCGTCGTAGCGCCGGCCTACATTCTGTCCGAACTCAGAATGGGCTTTCAGATCGGCACCGTCCTGTTCCTGCCATTTCTGGTGATCGACATGGTGGTGGCTTCGATTTCAACCTCGGTCGGAATGCTGCAATTGCCCCCAGTCGTGATTTCGACCCCGCTCAAGTTGCTCCTATTTGTGATGGTCGACGGATGGAATCTTTTAATCGGATCGCTCATGAGGAGTTTTCACTGACGCCATGTTAATGCCAGTCCCAGAAGCAATCGATCTCGGCCGCGCCACCATGCGAGAGGTCTTCATGATCGCCAGCCCCATTCTCGGCATCGCCGTGGTGGTCAGCCTGTCGATCAACATCGTGCAGGTTCTGACCTCTCTGCAGGAAACCACCATCTCCGCCGTGCCCCGATTGCTCGCCGTGGCCGGCGGCGTATTTTTTCTCATGCCCTGGATGTGGAAGCAGCTTTGCCAGTTCACCTTGCAACTGTTATCTGATTTTCACCCGTACTTGAATTAAGCCATGGAAATCGCGCTCATACCGATCATTAGTTCCATGCTGGTCATAGGACTCCGTGTTTCGGGGCTGATGCTGTTTGCCCCGTTCTTCGGCAGCGCCGTGATTCCCGCACGGATCAAGGCGGTGCTGGTGATCGCGATTACCGCTGTTCTCTACCCGGTGTATGCCCCTCGCCTCCACGCCGTGACCATGTCGCAGTGGCCGCTGCTCGTGGTCAGCGAAACCATAGTCGGAATCGCGATGGGCGTCGCCACCAACGCGGTCTTCGAGGGAGTCCAGATGGCGGGCCAGGTGTTAAGCGTCCAGATGGGATATTCGCTGGTCAACATCCTCGATCCTCTGACCCAGGTCGATAGCACCGTCGTCGCCTTCTTTCACCAGAGTCTGGCGATGCTCATTTTTCTTGGACTTGATGTTCATCACTGGATTCTGCGGGCCGTGGTCAACAGTTTCGATTACCTGCCGCCGGGTTCGGCGACGCTGAATCCGTTGTTCCTGCAGGCATTGCTGCACGAAGGCGTTATCGTGCTTGACCTTGGAGTCCAGATCGCCGCTCCCGTTCTCTCCGCCACTTTGTTAGCGGACATCGTGCTCGGGTTGATGGGCAAAGCTTCGCCGCAGATGCCCCTCATGCTTCTCGGGCCCGCGGTGAAAAGCATGTTGGGAGTGCTGGTGCTCAGCGTCACCATGCGTTTCTGGCCTCACTTGTTTGCAAAGTATTTTTCCGAATCGATTGCGTATGCCGGGCACTTGCTGCATTTGGCGCGTTAAGAAAATATGGCGGATCAGGGCAAAACAGAAAAAGCAACACCGCAACGGCGCAAGAAAGCCCGCGAGCAAGGTCAGGTTGCGCGCACTCGCGAGCTTTCCAACGCGCTGGCATGGAGCGGTGCCCTGATCCTCGTCGCCTGGCAGATTCCCGACGTAACCCGCCAGTGGCGCGGCCTGTTGCAAAGTGAGTTGGATCTCTCCATCAACGAATCCATCCGGCCCGGCGGCCCCATCCTGTTCTGGGCTGCCTGCGGCGTCTTGCGCTGGATCGTTCCCATCGTGATCACCGCCTGGGTCCTCTCGGTTGCCGGCGGGTTGGCGCAGGGTGGCCTGGTCTTTGCCCCCGAAGCATTGCAGTTCAAGCCCGACCGTATGAATCCCGCGTCAAAACTGAAACAGATGTTTTCCCTCGCGGGCCTCAGCGGCATCCTGAAATCTCTTCTGCCTTTTGGCGCAATTATCTGGATCGGCATCGCGACCATCTCCAAGCACTGGGGAACCGTTATTCAAGCCTCCGAACTCGGCGTCCGCGCCTATGCCAGTTTCCTCGTCAAGGTCATGGGCGAACTCATCTGGAAATCCGGCCTGGTTCTGGTGGGCTGGGCCGCGGTCGATTACTTGCTCGTCTGGCAAAAGCACGAGAGCGACCTCAAGATGAGCCGCCAGGATTTGAAAGATGAAGCCCGGCAGTCGGAAGGGAATCCGGCCGTCAAAGGCCGCATCCGCCGCCTGCAGCGCAGCCTGCGCCGCCGTCAGATGCTGGCCGACACCCAAAAAGCCAGCGTGGTCATCACCAACCCCACGCACTTTGCCATCGCCTTGCGTTACGAAATGGATATGGAAGCTCCCATCGTTATCGCCAAAGGCAAAGACCTTCTGGCGCAGGAAATTAAAGAGGTGGCTCGCTGGCACGGCATTCCCGTGCTCGAAAATCCTCCGCTCGCGCAGGCGCTTTATCGCACCGTCGAAGTTGGACATCCGATTCCCGCGGCACTTTTCGCTGCCGTGGCTGAAATTCTCGCATTTGTATTCCGCGCCCAGGCGCGCGCCCGCCAACAGGCGAAAGAAGGGATTGCACGTTGAGCACGGTAAACCAAAAAACGGCGACCAAACCTACACTGCTCGCTTCCGTCGGCGGTGGCGCCGGGGAGTGGCTCGTGCCCGCACTCGCTGTCAGCATGGTCTTTGTCATGCTGATCCCGCTGCCCGCGCTGGTCGTCGATCTTCTGCTGGCCATCAGCATTACCGCGTCGGTCCTGGTGATGCTCGTCGCCATCCAGATTCTGAAGCCCGTGCAGTTCTCCGTATTCCCCAGCTTGCTTCTGTTGCTCACTTTGTTCCGCCTGTCGCTCGGTCTGGCCAGCAGCCGCCGCATCTTGTTGCACGGTAGCGAAGGCGCCGCCGCCGCCGGACGCGTCATCGAATCCTTCGGTCAATTTGTCGTCGGCGGCAACTACGTCGTCGGCTTCGTCCTTTTCCTCGCCTTGATTGCCATTCAGTACATGGTGGTCAGTCATGGCGCGGTTCGCACCGCCGAAGTCACCGCCCGCTTCACCTTGGACGCCATGCCCGGCAAGCAGATGGCGATCGACGCCGATCTGAACGCCGGCCTGATCGATGAAAAACAGGCGCGCAGCCGCCGCGAACAGATTGCCCACGAGGCCGAATTTTACGGCGCGATGGACGGCGCCGCTCGTTTCAGCCAGCGCGACTCTCTCGCCACCATCCTCATCACCGCCATCAACATCATTGCCGGCTTCCTCATCGGAGTCTTCCAGCACGGCATTCCGTTCATGGAGGCCCTGAAAACCTACACGGTGCTCACCGTCGGCGACGGTCTTGTCACCATGATTCCTTCGCTGCTGGTGTCGGTGGCCGGTGCCATCGTTCTCACCAGAGCGTCCTCCGACAGCACGCTCGGAACCGATCTCGGCAAACAACTTTTCCGCAAGAGCCGTCCCTTGTGGATCGCCGCCGGCGTCATGGGCGGACTAGCAATCATTCCCGGCCTGCCCAAACTCTCTTTCATTCTGATGGCGAGCGTGCTCGTGTTCCTGGCCCGCCGCGTCAGTGCGAAGTCCACCGACGCCGTCGCTACCGCAGCCGAAGCCTCCAAGCCTCAAGGCGCGGCTGCTCCCGCTGCCGATCCTCTCGATGCCGTCCTCAAGCTCGACGAACTCATGCTCGAAGTCGGACTCGGCCTGGTTCCCCTCGTCAACGTGAAGCAGGGCGGTCAACTCCTCGGCAAGGTTCGCTCGCTCCGCAAGCAACTGGCTCAGCAACTCGGATTTCTGGTGCCGTCGATCCACATCACCGACAACCTCACGCTCAAGGAGCGCGAGTATGTCATCCATCTCCGCGGAGTCGAAATTGCCCGCTGGGAAATGCGCCGCGACTGCCTGCTCGCCATCAGTTCGCAAGCATCGGCTCCAGCTCTGCCCGGGCAGGACACCCGTGAGCCCGCCTTCAATGCCGCCGCCAAGTGGATCTCGCCCGAACTGCAGCCCCAGGCCGTGGCCGCGGGATATGTCGTGGTCGATCACACTTCGGCGCTCGCCACTCACTTGAGCGAAGTGGTCAAGCAGAACGCGCATCTCTTGCTCACCCGCCAGGAGACCAAGCGCCTCATCGATCGCATGAACGAGTCTCATCCCAAGCTGGTCGAAGAACTGCTTCCCAAGCTGATGACCCTTGGCGAGATTCAGAAAGTGCTGCAGCAATTGCTGCGCGAACAAGTTTCGATCCGCGATCTTGGAACCATCCTCGAAACCATGGTCGAAAACGCTCCCATCAACAAGAATCCGGTGCTGCTGGTCGAAGCCATTCGTCAAACCCTCTGCCGTGCGCTGGTTCGCCCGCTGCTCGACGAACGTGGAGAACTCCGCGTGGTCACCGTCGATCGCACCATCGAAGAAGAGTGCGCTCGCATGCTGAGCCCGCAACCGGCCACTGCCGGCGCCATTCTGCCAAACACCGCGCGCCGCGTCTGTGACGGCCTGCGCGCTCTTTTCGGCGACCAGGTCGCTTCCGCGCCCCCAATTTTATTGTGTCAATCTCCGGCACGCTTCCAGTTGCGCAGGCTGCTGGAGCCGTTTTTGCCGAAGGTTGTCGTTCTCTCGCCAACAGAAATTCCACCGCTGGTTCCAGTGCAGTCGATTGGAGCCGTGCGCTAAACCTCAATTGCAGCAACCGATGAGTCGAGGGTCGTATGCTACGGGCACAAACCGCATATAAAGAGCAACTGCTGGACGAAAAAGAAGAGCGCGAGCAACTCATCATGAAAGAGTTGCCCCAGGTGTATTACATTGCGCGGCGCATTCATGAGCGCCTGCCGCAACAAGTGCCGCTCGAGGATCTCGTCCACGCCGGCGTCATCGGCCTGATCGAGGCTGTCCGTGGCTTTGATGCCAGCAAGTCAGTCCCCTTCAAGCCCTATGCCAAGTTCCGCATTCGTGGAGCGATCCTCGATAGCCTTCGCGAACTTGACTGGGGATCTCGCGGCCTGCGTCACAAAGGCCGCCAGATCGAAGAGGCGATTTCCAAGTTGTCCAAAGAACTCGGCCGCCAGCCCGGCGAAGATGAAATCGCCGCTGAACTTGGCATTTCCATGGACGAACTCTACCATCTCGCCCACCGCATCGACGGCGCGATTCTCGTCGGCCAGCAGGTTGCCTCCACCTATGACCGCTCTGAAAAACAGGATCTCATCGAGTCCGCGCCCAGTCGCGATGAAAATCCCTTCGAGCTTTGCATGCGCACCGAAGTCAAAGAAAAGCTCGCCCGGGTCATCGGAACCCTCTCGGAAAAAGAACAAATGGTGGTTTCCCTCTATTACAAAGAGGAGCTCACCATGAAAGAAATCGCCGCCGTCATGAACTTAGGAGAATCGAGAATCTCTCAGCTCCATACCATGGCTTTGGCCAAACTCCGCGCAGCTTTGCAGGACTCTGCGCTCGAAGAAGTGTTGCTGTAGGGAAAAACTAGTCTTCAGGGAAAAATATGTTTGCTGCACAGCGTGCGCCGAAAACGTCTTCGACTTGGGGGAAGTGGTCCACCAAGTGCGCCAATTCCAATTGCAAGGCCAAAACTCTCTTTCAGGCCTTTACCCGCCGCAATCAGGGGATGAGCCTCAACGGCGATTGGTATTGTGGTTCCGCTTGCCTCGAGCAGGCTTTGAAGGGATCGATTGCCGACATGGTCACCTCCAAAGGCAAGCCCGTCAAGGCGCACAGCTCGCGCATTCCCCTCGGATTGTCGTTGCTGCAGCGCGGAGTCCTTTCCGCCGAGCAACTGCGCGTTGCCCTCGACCAGCACAAGTCCACCGGAACAAATTTCGGCGACGTCGTGCAGCAACTTGGTTTTGCCAGCTCCGAACAGGTCACCGCCGCGGTCGCCGCGCAATGGGCTTGCCCCGTGTTTCCGCTGGGAGATCGTCGTCTCGAACCCGGCATCCGCATCCCTCGCCGTTTCCTCGAACTTTACGGAATGCTTCCCGTGCACTACGCGGAAACTGAGCGTCGCCTGCTCATCGGTTTTGTCAGCGGCGTCCAGCATCAGGTTCTGTACACCATCGGTCACATGACGTCTTGTAACGTCGCTCCCTGCTTCATCACGGCGCGGGAATACGAGATGCACTTGAATTCTCCCTCAACCGCGTTTCTGCGGGATGACGAACTTGTTTTTGAGCAAATCGTCGATCCTGCCGAGATGGCGCGCATCACTACTAATTACGTCGTCCAGCTCGGCGCCGAGCGCATGCGCCTGGGTAAATGCCACGATTACCTCTGGACCCGCATCTGGGGGCGCAAGCGCGAAATGGACTTGCTGTTCCAAGTGCAAAACAGCTAAGGATTTACGCGAGCTAAAGATCGGACCATCGACTGCCGATAAGAGCTAGGCAGGGATGGTCCTCATGTTCGCGAAATATACTCAAAACCAGTTTCGACTGACGGTTGCTCCGCAACAATCGCTGGTCCCCTTTCCCTCGCCGTCCACTTTCCCGCTGCCTGGCGAATCTAAATTTCCCGGTCCGCCCGCGCTCCCCGGCGCGCTGCTCCAGTTGGAAACTTGCTTGTCCGCCTCCGTCGGCGACTTGCAGGAAATTACCAATGCCATCCGCAATGATGTCGGCCTCACCGTACAGGTGCTGCGCCTCGCGGCTCGCGAGATTGAAGAGTCTCCCGAAAAAATCGTTCCGCTCAGCGAGATCGTAGTCCAGGTCGGTTTTGAAAAATTACGAGCCCTCATCGACCGCACTCAGACTCTCTCCGACCGTTTCATTGGCGATGCCTCCTTCCGCGCCTGTGAGCGCTTCTGGATGCATTGCCGGTTGACCGCTCTTGTCGCCGAAGAACGCGTCAATCCCTCTTGCGGAGTTACCGCGGACGAAGCCTACCTCGCCGGACTCTTGCGTCATCTCGGCGATCTGCCAGCGCTGCTGGGCCGAACCGCGCCGTCCAATGCCGCGGCTTCGAATCTTCTCGGCGAGCAAATGGCACGGGCCTGGGGATATCCTCGCGTCCTCATCGATGTCATCGCCGGTGACCGCAACAGTTGCCGCAGTAGTGAATCCCGCACCCTGCTCGACATTGTTACCGAGTCCGAAATGTGGGCCTCGCGCCTCGAGTTCCTCGCCGCCCGCGAATCCCCCATGCTGCATTCCACATCCCCCTTTTATGCTCTGGGGCGCAATTAGAAATACCAATGCAGCGCACGCGGGGCCGCACTCGCTCCCCTGCGCTTTAATCCGGCTCTCATTTCTCTGATCGCTCCCCTACGAGACTTCAAGCACTTACAGCCGTCACCGCGCCTTCCTTGTGGCCACACCCGTGCTTGTTCCCTCACGGGAGTCTCTATGGATAGCGGGTTCTACGCGGCATGTACGGCATTGTTGGCGCGCAGCCAGTCATTGGATTTGGTTGCCAACAATCTCGCCAACGTCAATACCCCCGGGTACCGGGCGCAGCACGACTCGTTTCGCTCCCTCCTCGCCAGTTCCTCCAATTTGCTTTCCGGCCTGAACCAGGCGGTCAACGATTACTCGGTTCTGAGCGATAGCCAGACCGACCTCTCGCAGGGAAGCCTGGAAAAAACCGGCAACGATCTCGACCTCGCAGTTCAGGGCCGTGGCTTCTTCGCCGTGAAGGGCGAAGGTGGACAGTTGTTCACTCGCGACGGCAACTTCCATGTCTCCCCGAAAGGCCTGCTGGTCACGGCTGCCGGAGACCCCGTGCTGGGCACCGACAATCAGCCCATTCCAATCGTTGGCGCGCCCGTCTCCGTGAGTCCTGACGGAACCATCTCCGTGAATGGAGCCCTGGCCGGACAGTTGAAGATCGTCGATTTCCCCCCCGGAACCCCGATCACCGGAGTAGGCAAGACTTATTACTCCATGCCCGAAAAAGCTGCCATCCCCGCGACTCAAGCCAGCGTCCAGCAGGGAATGCTCGAAGCTTCCAACGTCAACCCGGTGGCCAGTTCCATCGAGTTGATTACGGTGCAGCGTTACTCCGAATTGATGCAGCGCGCGCTCACCATGTTTCACACTGAAATGAATCAGGTTGCGACCCAGGATTTACCAAGAGTTTCTAACAACACCTAACTCGTAAGGAGCAAGCAATGCTTCGTGCACTCTACACAGCGGCCAGCGGAATGTCGGCGCAGCAATTGAATCTGGATAACATTGCCAACAACCTCGCCAACTCCAGCACCTCCGGATTCTATTCTCGCCGCCTCCAGTTTTCTGACCTGGTGTATCAGAACGTAATCATGCCGGGCGCGGCCTCGACTCAACAGACGACGATTGCCGCCGGCCTGCAAGTCGGCCTCGGCACCATGCCCGCTGCCAGCGAAGTTCTCCAGACCCAGGGCAACTTCAGTCCTACAGGAAATCCTCTCGACCTCGCCATTCAGGGTCTCGGATTCTTTCAGGTCACCATGCCTGACGGCCAGATCGCCTACACCCGCGCCGGTTCGTTCCATCTGGATGCCACCGGAAATATCGTGACCGCCAACGGAACTCCGCTGCAGCCCAACATCACGATCCCGGCGAATGCGACTTCGGTCACCATCGGCTCCGACGGCACAGTTTCGGTCACGCAATCCGGACAGAACGCCGCTTCGCAAGTGGGCAGCATTCAGCTCGCCATGTTCCCCAATCCCGGCGGACTGAATAGCGTCGGCAACAATCTTTATCTGGCCACCACCGCCTCGGGCGATGCCATCGTCGGCGCTCCCGGTTCTGCCGAAGGCATGGGCACACTGCAGCAGGGCATGCTCGAGCAATCGAACGTTGATGTGGTCGCCGAATTCGTGAACATGATCGTGGCTCAGCGTTCTTATGAATCGAACGCGCGTGTCGTGACCTCGGCAGATCAAATGTTGCAGGATCTCACCAGTCTCGGCCGGTAATTTGTGATGCGAAAAGGGAAGTGCACAAACAGATTCGTCTGGTCTGCTCTGATGGTCGCGGCCCTTCTGCCAGCGGCCATCGGCCAGCCTGCGCGCGGAAGAATCTCCGTTCAACAGGTTGCGGATGCTCTGGCCGCATCTGGGATTGCCGTGAATTCCACCCAGATCGAACTCTTTTCCGGAATCACCACCGCCGCCGAAAACGCTACCATGCGCGTGGTCAGCGTCTCCGATCAATCAGCCGGCGCCATGAAAGTGAAACTGCGCTGCCAGAACAATCAGCAGTGCTTGCCCTTCTACGTTCTGGTGCGCGGCCTCGACGGCAAAACAATCGCAACCGCTAACGCCCGCGCACTGCCCATCGTGAATGCCAATGCGCTGCCGCAGAACGTGATTCATGGCGGCGACCGCGCCACACTGATTCTAGAAAGTGCCGACTCTCGTATGAGCCTGCCGGTGATCTGTCTCGAGAGTGGTGCGCGCGGCCAGAAAATCCATGTTGCCAGTCCGGATCACCGTCAGTTCTTCGATGCGGAAATCGTTGCCACAGGAATGCTGAAGGGAAGACTCTAGCGATTATGAAAATCCGCATGACAATCCGGTCGATCATCGCGCTGTCTATCGCGCTCATGTTCTCGCAGGCCTTCCTGTTCGCCAGCACCAAGCCCAAACAGGATTCCCAAAAACTCCGCGCCGACTACATCGCCCGCATGCAGCAGCAGCCCAGCACGGTGGAAACCGCGACTGTCGGCAGCCTCTACACTCCCAGCGGCGCTTTCACCGATATGAGTTCGGACTACAAGGCCCGCCGCCTCGGCGACATCGTCACCCTGCTCGTTTCCGAAACCACCGCCGCCCAATCCACCGGCGACGTAAATAATTCCCGAGCGTTCCAGGCCAACTCCGCCATCACGCAAATTCCCTTGTCCAGTTCGCAACGCGCGAATCCGCTGTTCGGCATGAACTCCTCCAAAAGTCTGAAAGGTCAGGGTGAGACTTCAACCGGATCCAGCGTCACCGCGACCGTTTCAGCCCACGTGATCGCCATGCTTCCCAATGGAAGCATGGTTGTGGAAGCCGAACGTCAGGTCCTGATCAACAGCCAGCATGAAAATCTGATCGTCCGCGGCGTTCTACGCCCCGGAGACGTCGGCCCCAACAACGTCGCTCCTGCCACCGCTCTCGCCAATCTCGAAATCGAACTCAAAGGCAAGGGCGTCGTCTCCGATTACATCGGCCGGCAGAATCCTATTATCCGGGGGCTGCTATGGCTGCTCACCTGGTAACCCCAAAAACCGCTCCGCACCCTTCTCGCAACTGGCGCGCTTTGTTCGTAGCTCTTTTGATTTTGTTTTCTGCCGCTGGTGCAAATCGCGCCGCCGCCGACGACACTCGCCAGGTTCTGGTGCGCGATATCACTAGCATCGAAGGCATCCGCGAGAATCCGCTCATCGGATACAGCGTAGTCGTCGGCCTGAACCGCACTGGAGACAGCCAGCAAACCCAGTTCACCACGCAGACTCTCGCCAACGTTCTGCAACGCCTCGGCGTGCAAATTCCCGCGGCCACGATTCAGGTCCGCGACGTTGCCGCCGTCATGGTCACAGCTTCTCTTCCGCCCTTTGCCCGGCCCGGAACCGTTCTCGACATCACCGTCTCCGCCATCGGCGATGCCAAGAGCCTCGAGGGCGGCGTCTTGTTGCTCACCTCCCTCCACGCTGCCGATGGACAGGTCTATGCCGAAGCCCAGGGCCCGCTCACTCTCGGCGGCTACACCGCCGGTGGCGCGGGGAACAGCAAGGTCGTGAATCACTCCACCGTCGGACGCGTTCCCGCCGGCGGCATCGTCGAACGCGACACTTCCATCGACCTTAAGCACATGAAGGTCGTATCGCTCGCCCTGCGCGAACCCGATTTCACTTCCGCTCGTGATGTCGCAGCCGCCATCAATCATGAGTTCAAGAAAGACGTCGCTTCCGCACTCGACAGCCGCCACATCGATATCGATGTCGACCAGTCCGGCGTCCCGGGCGTTCCCGCGCTGATTGCGCAAGTGCAAAACCTTACCGTGTCCATTCATCCGCCGGCCAAGGTCGTCATGAATGAGCGCACTGGAACCATCGTGATGGGCGGCGACGTAAGGTTGTCACCAGTCTCCGTTCTGCATGGCGATCTCACCGTCGAAGTCACCACCACCTTCAAAGTTTCTCAACCCAACCCGCTCTCTGGCGGAACCACCGAAGTGGTTCCCGAAACCGAAGTCCGCACTCACGATAAGCCCGCACGTTCCTTCCAGTTAAAAGAAGGAGCCAGCGTCGAAGAGCTAATCAACGGACTGCATGCCATGGGAGCCACCGCTCGCGACATTGTTGCCATCTTGCAGGCCATCAAAGCCGCCGGCGGATTGCAAGCTGAATTGGAGGTCCTCTAAACCATGAGTGATTTTCGCATCGCGAGTTTGTCGGCCACCAATTCGAACCTTGCCCAGGCGCGAACCGATCTTGCCATCAAGGGACTTCGCAACTCCTCGGTGCAAGACACTCCCACCAAGATCGACAAAGCCGCCCATGAATTCGAAAGTCTTCTCGTCGGCCAGTGGTTGGAGAAAGCGGAAAAATCTTTTGCCACCGTTCCCGGCAGCGATCCCGATCAGGATCAGGACGCCAGCCACGATCAGTTCCAGAGCATCGCGTGCGAGTTCCTCTCCAAGAGTCTGACCCAGGGTGGCAACTTCGGCATCGCGCGCATGATCAGCAAACATCTGACAGAAACCGCCGCCAGGCAGGCGCAAGCGGCCGACAATCCGGAAGTAACTAAACCGGAAGTTACTGGTAGCGACCCTAAGTGGCAGAGTAATAAGTAGTTACAGGAGTGCACATTTTGCTGCCAGGGCGACTGAAGTTTTTCGCCTCATGTGCCGATTACATTGGGCCAGTGAACTGTGAGGTCCTTTATGAGAATTGGATTAAACAACTCGCCCGATCCGCAGCCGGTCTCAGCCGAGCAGACTACAAAGTCCTCGACTTCCGCCGCGAATCAGTCGGCGTCTGCGCCCGCCGGCGATAAGAGCGCTTTGTCGCAGGACCGCGTCACCCTTAGCGTCCTCGCCACTCAGGCTCTCTCTACGCCGGAAGTGCGTCAGCCGCTGATTGACCGCTTGAAGCAAAGCATTCAGAGCGGCCAGTACCAGATCGATCCTCGCGCCATCGCGGAGTCGATGCTGTCCTGAGATCTGAAAGATTGAATTGACCATGCTGAAGTCCGATGCAGACCGCAAACAGATGCAGCTTGAGCATCTCGCTCAGGTGTACGCCTTGTCGCATTCCGTGCAATCGGCCATCTCCGCCATCGAGAAAAACGATCTCGCTCAAATTGAGCTTCATGTGGCCGAGCAGGAATCCATCTGCAACCGGATTTCCTGCACCCCTCTGCCCTTGACCTCCGCACCAGCCAATCATTTCAATCCGCAATTGCAACAGGAAATCCGCCAGGCTTACCTGGAGCTGGCCCAACTCAACCGCGTCTACGCCGCGCTGTTGAAGCGCGCTCACAAATCGGTCGCATTGCTGGCCTCCATCTATCGCGGCCACGAAACCGGCTACGATCGCGGATCTTCTCCCCGCAAGAACACTTGGTCGTGCGAGGCATAACCGTATGGGTTCATTAACAAATTCGTTGTGGATCGCCAGTCAGGCTCTCGGCGCCGATCAGGGCGCCCTCGATGCCACCTCCAATAACATCGCCAATCAGAACACTCCCGGCTACAGCCGCGAGCTGGCCATCTTCAGCGAAGCCGCGCCCACCGTCGAACATGGAGTCACATTCGGCAATGGAGTGGTCCTCGAGCAGATTCAAAGTGTCCGCGATCAAGTTCTGCAGATTCAGATTTCCGATCAGAATCAGCAGCAGGGCAGCGCGCAGGCGCAGTACAGCTCCCTGCAGCAGATTCAGACTTTGTTCTCCAATCCCGCGCAAGGCATTGGCGCGGACTTCTCCGCGTTCTTCAACTCCATCAGCCAGCTTTCCACCAATCCCGCCAGCATGCCCAACCGGCAAGCTGTGCTCAGTTCCGCGCAACAGCTGGCCAGCGATTTCAATTCCACCGAGCAGAATCTCGATTCCATTCAGTCCGGTGTGAATCAGACCATTCAGCAGAACGTAACCCAGATCAACACTCTGACCTCGCAGATCGCGCAGCTCAACGTGCAGGTCGGAGCAATGCAAAAGCTCGGCCAGGATCCCGGCGCGCTCGCCGATCAGGAAACGCAGCTCATTCAGCAGTTGTCCCAGCTCACCAACGTCAACCAGATTCAGACGGAAAACGGCCTCACCCTCACCACGGGAAATGGAACCCCCCTGGTCGTCGGCGGCCAGAGCTACGCTCTGCAGACCACAACCTCGGCCTCGGGAATGGTTGGCATCTCTTCGCAGGGTCAGGACGTCACCAGTACTCTTCAGGGCGGCCAGCTCGGCGGCAATCTTCAGATTCGCGACACCGTGATCCCCGGCCTGCTCAATCAGATTGATACCCTTGCCAGCCAGTTCGCCAGCAGCGTGAATGCCGCGCAGGCCAAGGGTTTCGACCTCAACGGCAACGCCGGACAGCCCATCTTCTCCGTGACTGCGGGAGCCGGCGCAGCCAGCACCCTGAAAGTCACGATGACCGACCCAAGTCTGATCGCGGCCAGTTCCGACGGCACGCAGGGCAGCAACGGCAACGTCGCCAATCTTCTCGCCGTGCAGACGCAAACTCTGCCCTCCGGCGAAACTCCGATGAACACTTATTCCAATCTTGTCTCGCAGGCCGGAACCCTGACCGCTCAGGCCCAAGCCGAGGTCAATGCCAGCACGGCGAGCTTGAATCAGCTCAACGATCAACTCGGAGCGGTTAGTGGCGTCAACCTCGATGAGGAAACCACCAACCTCCTGAACTACCAGCGAGCCTATGAAGCGGCGGCTCGCGTCGTAACCACTGTGGATCAACTCACTCAAGCCGTTCTCGATATGGGATCGGGAGTAACGGGGGCACCGTAGACTTATGCGCGTCAATCCAAATTACACACCAAATATTCTCACCGACCTGTGGGCCACCGAAACTCGCCAACAGAACGACATCCAGGAACTCGCCACTGGCAGGCGCGTCAACATGCCCTCCGACGATCCCGCCGCCGCCGCGGCCGATATCAATAATCAGGCCCTGCAGAGCCAGACCGATCAGTATCTCCAGAACACCAGCAATCTCGAAGGCATGCTGCAAACCGCCGATTCCGCGCTCAGTTCCGTCGTCACCTCGCTGAACCAGGCCATTGGTCTCGGCGTGCAAGGCTCCAACGGCACCATTTCCACAGCGAACCAGCAACAGATCGCCCAGCAGGTCCAGGCTATTCAGACTCAGATCGTGCAGCTGGCCAACACGTCTTACGAAGGCAACTACCTTTTCGGCGGGACCGCGAACCAGTCTGCTCCCTTCCAGATGGACGCGACTCAGCCTTCCGGCGTCCTCTATCAGGGAAACACGGACATCAATGACGTCGAGATCGCGCCCGGCACCAACATGCAAGTGAACCTTCCCGGAAGCCAGGTCTTTCAGGCAGCCGGCGGCAGCATCATGGGATCGCTGCAGCAACTCGTGACCGCCCTGCAGAGCGGCAACTCAGCTAGCATTGGCGCAGCCACCACGCAGGTCAGCGGCGCTCTGAGCTATCTCTCCCAACAGCGCGTCTTTTACGGAAGCGCCGTCAATCAACTGACCGCCAACCAATCCTCCCTGCAGCAGGAGCAGGTGAATCTGAAGACCCAGGAAAACAACCTAGTCGGCGCAGATCTAGCCACCGTGGCCACCAGCCTGTCCCAGGCCCAGACCGAACAGACCGCGACATTGACTGCCCTGGCCCAGATCCTTCCTCAAAGCCTGCTGAACTACCTCAAGTAGCAGGGGAAGCGCCACATCGGGTAGCGTCCTAATTCTCTTAGGCTCGTTTTCTCTGCGTTCTCCGCGGATTTTCTTAGCGTCCTCTGCGATTAGAGGCTTTGCTCACTGCCCCAAAGATTAGGACACCACCTGATCGCCCGCTTTGGACTATTTATGAAATGGCCTCAGGCCAAAGACACTCTTTAGCAGGGAAAAACTCCGGTTCGAGGCGGTTCGGGAAGGGCCCGAGTTCCAGAGGTTGCGGAAAAATTCATTGCTGCAGGCGCGACCGTGGAAGAGCGGCGCTTCAGCGCCGCGTCCAGCGCCCTAGATACCACCGGGATTTAGCCCCGGTGGACGTTTTGTCGCGCGCCACGTTCGGGAAGGGCGCGAGTTCCACTCGTGCCGCTAAGTCGCTGTTCGAACCTCGATCGCCGGCAGAGTCCTAGTTTGATCTTCTTTGCGTTCTCCGCGGATTTTCTTAGCGTCCTCTGCGGTTATAGGCTTTGCTCACTGCCCCAAAGATTAGG
Source organism: uncultured Acidobacteriaceae bacterium (assembly GCA_963715875.1). Classification (GTDB taxonomy): domain Bacteria; phylum Acidobacteriota; class Terriglobia; order Terriglobales; family Acidobacteriaceae; genus Sulfotelmatobacter. Next base: position 2,612,939 of record OY970281.1, read on the forward strand.
ACACTACCTGATCGCCCGCTCCGGACTATTTATGGAATGGCCTCAGGCCAAAGACACTCTTTAGCAGGGCAAAACTCCGGTTCGAAGCGGTTCGGGAAGGGCCCGAGTTCCAGAGGTTGCGGAAAAATTCACTGCTGCAGGCGCGACCGTGGAAGAGCGGCGCTTCAGCGCCGCGTCCAGCGCCCTAGATACCACCGGGCTTTAGCCCCGGTGGACTCCGGGGCCGTTCGAGTTCTTGGAGAGTTTCCCAGTCGGCGGCGGGGCACAGCCCTTCGAGGCCAAGGCTGGAATGCCCATCACCTACAACTTGGCTCAACCGAACGGGCCAGACGGCAGCGTCTATTCGCTGTACTACGTGCTTGAGCGGTTGGAGTAGCTGCTTAGCCCTTTTTCGCCTTCCGGCTATGAAATGGCCTCAGGCCAAAGACACTCTCAGGGAAAAACTCCAGGCAGAATTTCCGCATTCAATCGCGAGCCGCGAAAATCAATCTAAAGGGCTCAAATCTCCTACGCCCGCCACGCCCTCACGCCGTCCAGTTCATCGATCCCGCAACCCCACCGCCCGCCGCAGCCGCCGCCATCGCGCTTCCAACAGCCACGCCCGCACCGACCGGCTCCGCCGAAGCATAGGCTGGACCCAAATTCGGTTTGTCCGTCTGCTGCCATGCCTGGCGCACGTCGAGCACCAGCTCAATCTGCGCCTTCAAGATCTCCGGGCTCGCCTTCAGATGCGCTTCAAAAATCTTGCTGCGCAAAACGGAGTAGAAACGCGAAAGATGTTTCGCCGCCTCTCCGCCTTTCTCCATATCGAGCGATCCTTCCAGTTGCTGCAGCACCAGAAAGGCGTGCTTGATCTCTTCGCCGCGCCGCTCGATGTCCCGCTCCGCGATCGCCGCCACCGCTTGCTCCAGATCATGGATCAGCAAATCGTAAAGGATGATGACCAGTCCCGTAGGCGTAGCATTCTGCGCCGCAGAACGCAGGTATGTAAGTTCAGTTTGGCTTTTCTTCATGGGATTGACGACGAGCTAGTCGGTGCATAGCCGAGTTCCGCATTGATTTGCGCCTGCAACTCGGGCAGTTGCTGCAAGGTGATGTCGGCCTGGTCGTATTCGGCCGTGAGTAATGTCTGCTGCGTACTGAGATACGCCTGAAAATTGGTGATCTGCGTCTGCAAGTCCGTGTTTTCCGCGCTGATGCTTTGCAGATCCACCGTGAACGCGCCCGTTGCCGGCGCTGTAAGGTTGTTCAGTTGGTTGCTGAGATTCGACACGAAGCCGTTCGAGGCTGTGCCCTGCATGAAGCCCTGCACCGCGGCAAAATTGTTCTGCACGGCGTTGGTTAGCGTGGCGCTGTCCAGCGTCAGGCTGCCATCTTTGTTCATCGTAATTCCCAGGTCGGCCAGCGTCAACACCCCGCTCCCACCGCCGGTGTAGCTTCCAGTGGACAGCAGGCTGTCTTGCAACATCCTCACCGTGCTGTCACCGGCCAACGGACCTTCCTGATTGTTCGCGTTCAACGTGTACTGCGTGTTCACATCGCCAATCGCTGTATTGTAGGCGCCCACAAAAGCCGCGATTGCCTGCGATGCCTGCGAGGTATCGGGAGCCACCGTCACCGTGACTTGTCCCCCTGGCAGCGCGCCCACCAGGTTCAACGTCAAACCGTTGACCGCTCCGGTCACCGTATTCGATGCGCTGTCGATCGGAATTCCATCCACGGTGAGCGATGCATCTTGTCCCGCGGAAGCCTGTGTAAACGTCAGTCCGGTAGCCCCGCTGATGGTGAAACCGTTGGCGCTGCCCGAAGCGTTGCTCTGAATTGCAAGCCGGGCTCCCGTGGAATCGTTCACCACGCTGGCCGTGACTCCAAGATTCTGTGTGTTGATGTAGCTGGCAAGCTGGTCCATCGTGTTTACGCCGCTGCCAATCTGGATTTGCGTGGCCGGTCCCGTTCCCACCTGCAGTGTAAAACTCCCCGGCGTCAGGTTCGTGCTGCTAGTTGCCACCGCATTCGAATACCACGATGCCGTCGAAGCAATATTGTTGACCACCACCACGTGAGTCCCGGAAAGCGTGCCGGCCGCCGCTGAGGCATTCACTACGCTCGGATCAGAAGAAGTAGTTGTCATCGCCGCCAGCGCGCCAAGGGGATCAGACAACGCCGTCAAGCTGGCTTCCAGCGCCGTAACATCGGTCTGCATCTGGTCGATGCCGTTGGTATCGATTTGCAGGCCTTGCTGTTGCGTCTGCCACTGAATCTCTGGCTGCTCCAGCGCCTGCATGGCTGCGGCGACTGCGGAGGCGACATTAATACCTGAAGAGGACGATCCTAACCCGGATAGCAGCGAATTCAGATTAATCCCAGAGGTTCCCATAATTTCTACTGCACCTCGTCTCCTGCCTCAGACCCGGGTAAAACAAAAACCGTAAAACGAAAGAATGGTGGGACCCTCAAGGGTCCCACCATTCACCCGAATTACTGGAGCAGTTTCAAAACGCCCTGTTGCATTTGATTCGACTGTTGCAGTGCCGCAATACCGGTCTGCTGCAGAATGGTGAACTTCGAGAGGTTTGCCGTGGTTTTCCCGATGTCCGCATCCATGATGCCGCTCTCGGCAGACTGCACGTTCGTGATCTGAGCGCTCATAACGTTGGTGGCTGCCTGGAGCTGGTTCTGGCTGGCTCCGAGCGTGCCGCGCAGGTTGGCGACTGCCGCGATCGCGGAGTTGATATCGGTCAGCGACGTCTGTGCAGCGGCCGCCGTGGTCAACGCCGTGGCGTTCAGGGTCAAGCTGGTTGCGCTAATCGCCGCCATGTTGACGGTGATGCTCGACGTGCCGGCAGCGCTCGAATCGCTCATGAAAATGGTCAGAGTGCCGGATCCGAAAATCGCCTGCCCGTTGTAAGTGGTCGTCGAACCGATCGTCGTGATTTCGCTCTGGATCGATTGATATTCAGCGTCCAGTGAAGTGCGCTGCGCGTTGCTCACCGTGCCGGTGGCCGCTTCCGTGGCCACGCTCACTGCCTGGTTCAACAGGGTGGTGATCTGCGACAGGGCGCCATCGGCGACCTGCAGCATGCCCACGCCGGTGCTGGCGTTCTGCACTGACTGCGTCAGCGCGGTCACATTGGCCTGCAGTCCATTGGCAATTGCCAGGCCCGCCGGATCGTCCGATCCAGAGTTGATGCGTTGGCCCGTCGCAAGTTGCTGCAGCGTGCTGTTCAGGTTCATCTGAGTCGAGTTCAATGAGGTTTCGGCTTGCAGCGCGGAAACGTTATTCAGGATGCTTAACATTGTGAAATCTCCTTATTTCGAATTCCACCTGCGCCGAAGGCCGCGGCCCGTAGCTTGATTTCTCGAAGGTCGAGAACCGCCCATTCCCAGCAGGAGGTTTGTTTTCTTGACCGGCTACTTATCGGCGCTTCGCAGCTTTTACTTAATTCCCGCAACGTAACGTCGGTAACCAGCCCCGGGTTACTCTCGCGCCATCCCGCGTCAGTACCCAATTCGATGTAGGAAATCCCGTACCCTTTCTCTCCTTGTTCCGCAAAATCTTCTTTCCCGTCGCTGCCCTGAAGTCTTTCCAGACGCACCCCTGCCCTCTCATCCCTCTCTAATCTCGAACTCCTGTTTTGCATCGGCATCATTCCCACTCGCTACACCGACTGCGCCATCGCCTGCGCCGGCCCACCCACGCCCAGCGCTTCCATTTTCTTGAAGTGGGCTTCCGACCGCGCTTGCTGCAACTCCGCCGACTCCGGAAAGAACTCCAGCCCTCGAGCCAGTGTCTCTTCCACCCGGCTCCACTGCCTCAATTGCGCCCGGATGCTCGCCGCTCGCAGAAATAGCTTGGGATGCCCCATCACATGCGTGAACTTCTCGGCCACTTCCGCCGCCTCTTCCAGCCTCCCGGCCATGAGGCAGCCCTTCATCAGACGATCGCTGATCGCATGAATATCAGGACTCACTCTCGCCGCATGCCGCAGCTTGGCCAGCCCTGATATCTTTTGCCCGATTTTCATCTCGGTATATCCCAGCTTGCTTTCCAGCGGAGGATTGCTCCCGGAAAGTTTGAGCGAGCGACTGTAGGCCATCCTCGCCTCTTTATATCGGCCGAGGCCGTAGAGAGAATCTCCTCTGACGTCCTCGCGCAAGGCCGTGCTTTGCCCTTTCCGCGTATCGCGTTCCACCGCGTCCAGGGCCTCCTGATATCGATTCAAAGAGAGCAATGCCATTCCCGTGAACAGCCAGGGCTCGGGCGCAGTGGGCTGCAAGGTCAAAGCCTGCGCAAAGCAGCGCAGAGCCTCTTCCGCTCGCTGGAAGCACTCAAATTCGTGAAGGCCCAACTGTGTCCAGCCGACGGGATCTCCCGGATTCTCCTCAGCCTTGGCGCGCAGCAGGTCCAGATAGAAAGCGCTTTTCTTTTCTCTGGACTCCTGATCCACCAGTTGCCCGAAGTGATGAATGAAGAAGTTAGCGGTGGGCATCTGCAGGCCCAGCGCCTCGATTTGCCCCTCCACCACTTCATGGATGCGTCCCGTGAAATAGATTCCCGGATGCCTTCGGAACAGGCGGCAGTTCTCATGCGCGATATAGGATGGCGCATTCTTCGCTCGTTCATGCCCGTAATCATTGGGCACTCCGACGCGGTCCCATCCCCGGTTGAACCGGCTCCACATGTAGTTTCGAATCGGAGTGATATATCCACCAACATTCGGCCGCATTCAGCGAGGCCGGCAGGAATTGTTTCGCGCTCCGATCCAATTCTTCGTCCGCATCCAGCACCAGCACCCAGTCCGTGGTCATCGGCTTCAACGCCGCATTCCGCGCATTGGCAAAGTGGTTTTCCCACGGAAACGAAATGATCGTCGCCCCGAACTCCCGCGCAATCTCACAAGTGTTATCGGTGCAGCCGGTATCGGCAATCACGATCTGGCTCACCAGTTTGTGTGCGCTCTCCAGGCAAGGTCGCAGCGTCTCCGCCGCGTTTTTCACGATCATCGAAAGTCCAAGAGTCGGCATCCCAGCCCTCACCCAACATTAATGTTTGATTTGAAATGGGCGTCCCTCGGGACGCCTTTGGTGGGGATGAATGCATGTGCAATACCACAGCCGGGATGCCCGTTCCGCATCCGTCCCGATGCTCCTTCAAAAATCCTCGAAAATCCCACCGCAACTCGCTCACCCCGCCCCTACGGCCCGCATGAGTTAGAGGCAGATGAGGCTACCGGATTGCATACTCACGGGCGCAGCCTCTCGGGGATGAGGGCTTAGTCTTTCGTCTGCCCGATTCAAACCCGCGCATCGCTGCCAGGGCGTTTCGAAAAAACATGAGCAGATTTCACATCACGCTGGTTCGGCCGGAAGGATTTCTACACACGGAAGCTTTTCGCGAGGTCGCCGAAACGCTTCAATTCGGCCTCCGCAGCATCGGGCACACGGCCCAGATTCAAGACAATTCCATCGACCCCTCCGCAACCAACATCCTGCTCGGCGCCCATCTGCTCCCGGCTGCGGACGCCTCCATGGTTCCTCCCGGCTCCATCCTGTACAACCTCGAGCAACTCGGTGGTCCCAGTTTGCCGAAGCATTTTTACGAATTGGCGCGGCGCTGCCAGGTCTGGGATTACAGCCTGCACAACATCGCAACCTGGAACGTCATGCGCTGCCCCACTCCGCCCGTCCACGTTCCTCTGGGATATATACCCGAATTGAGCCGCATCAAGGCCGCGCCCGCGCAGGATATCGATGTGCTCTTCTACGGTTCGCTGAATGAGCGCAGGACTCAGATTGTGAAAGCCCTCAAGGACGCCGGCGCTAAGGTCCACATCCTGTTTGGAGTCTACGGCGAAGAGCGCGACAAATTCATCTCTCGATCCAAAATCATCCTCAACGTTCATTTTTACGACGCAAAGATCTTCGAAATTGTTCGCGTGTCCTACCTGCTCGCCAATTCCAAAGCCGTCGTAACCGAATTGTGCCCCGACACGGAAGTTGAAAAAGGTCTCGCAGATGCTGTCCAGGGTTGCCCCTACAACTCGCTGGTGCAAGCCTGCCTCTCCCTTCTGCACAACGACGATTCACGCCGCAAGCTGGAAGCCCGAGGCTTTCAATGGTTCTCTCAGCGAAAGGAGTCCGACATCTTGAGCAACGCAATTTCACAATCTGCCGCTGCTGCTACTGCCGCCGCCGTCGCGCCCGCACCCACCGCCGAGGTTGAATTCCACAAAAAACTGAATCTGGGCAGCGGAAAAGACTGGCGCGAGGACCACTTCAACGTCGATATCGATGGCTATTGGGAGCCCGATGCCGTCCTCGATTTCAACCGCCCTCTGCCCATCGGCAAGCCGCTTGAAACCGCGCGCTTCGGAAGCATCGTGCTGCAGAACGATTCCTTTGACGAAATCATCGCCAACGATTCCCTCGAACACATCCCCAATCTCATGACGGCGATGAGTTCCTGCCTGAACCTGCTCAAGGTCGGTGGCGTCTTTCGCATCAGCGTTCCCTACGATCTTTCCTGGGGAGCCTGGCAGGATCCCACCCACGTTCGCGCCTTTAACGAGCGCAGTTGGCTCTACTACACGGAATGGTTCTGGTACATGGGCTGGACCGAAGCCCGCTTTGATCTCGTGCAATTTGATCTCGGCCTCAGCCCAGTAGGCGAAGCGCTCAAGAAACAGCACATCAAAGGCGAGGATCTGGTTCGCCATCCGCGCGCCGTCGATCAGATGCGCGTAGTTCTGCGCAAACGCTTGTTGACGCCGGCCGAGAAAAATCAGGTCTTGATGTATCTGAAGCGTCCCGCTCGCCGGGCCGCAGCAGCAGGCGGCGGAGCACAGGCGAAGTAGCTGCTCGCAGGGAAGCACACGACGTTTAGTCGTGAGTAAGAGCAACAAGGGAAGGGCACGCCGTTTAGTCGTGCCGCTAGGAACCGACGAAGATGCTGGCTTTAGAGAGTGCGTGAGAACTCGTTTGGGGAGGAAGCAATGGGAGAACGCCCCTTTGACTTTCGCCCCGGAGGGGGCATCCGATCATAGCCCAGCGCTTCAGCGCTGGGTGGAGTGGGGGATTTGAACAAGTCCCGTAGGGACGACACAAGTTCCCACACACCTCCGGGGCAATCTCCCGCATTACTTCGGTACAAAATCTCGCTCCCATCCCCTGCAGGATGGCTGCGAAACTGCCGATTAATGGGCACCCTCAGGGCGGCTTTCCGCTCCTGAATTTTTCACGGAGGTCTGTCGTGATTCGACTTACACGCTTAAACGGCCAACAGATCACCGTGAACTCCGATCTGATCAAATTTGTCGAAAGCAATCCCGATACGGTGATCACTCTGGTGAATGGAGACAAAATCCTGGTTCACGAAACGCCCGACGACGTGCTCCACCGCGTCATCGAATTCCGGCGCGCCGTCATCAGCGGCGTTTTGTCTCTCACCGCCGACCCTAACCTTGCCGTAACTGCCATTGGAACCGCGCATCGGGATCAAGCCGTTCCCCTGCCGCCGGAAGGACGTCCGCGTGGATAAGAGCACGATATTTGGCATATTCCTCGCCCTCGGAGGAATTCTCGCCGGCCTGATCATCGAGGGCGGCAAGATCGCGCAGATTCTTCAGCCCACCGCCGCCATGATCGTCCTCGGTGGAACCCTCGGCGCTGTCATGGTCCAGTTTCCCCTGACCACCGTCATGCAGGCGTTCAAAGGTCTCACCCACGTTCTCCTCGATCGCGCCGAAGATCCCACGAAAGTGATTCAGCAGTTGGTCGGTTTTGCGCAACGCGCCCGCAAGGATGGCATCGTCGCTCTCGACGTCGAACTGCCCAACATCACCGACCCGTTCTTGAAAAAAACTTTGATGCTTGCCGTCGACGGCATCGAACCCGAGCAACTCCGCAAGATGATGGAACTCGATCTCGACAACCAGATGGAGCACTCCGAGAAGGTTGCTCAGGTCTTCGAAGCCGCCGGCGGATTTGCCCCGACGATCGGTATCATCGGCGCTGTCCTCGGTCTGATTCAGGTCATGCAGCATCTGCAGAATATCGACGAGGTCGGCAAGGGCATCGCCGTGGCTTTTGTGGCCACGATCTATGGCGTCGGATCCGCCAACATCATCTTCCTGCCCTCTTCCGGCAAGCTCAAGATCAAGGCCCGCGAGGAGCAAATCTTGCGCGAGATGACTCTGGAAGGAGTCATCTCCATTCTCGAGGGCATGAACCCGCGCATTCTCGAAACCAAACTTCAAGGGTATCTGCTTGATCAGCAGGAGCACACCCAGCAGGAGCCTCAGCGCGCATGAGCCGCCGCAGAAAAAAACAGGCCCATGGTAGCCACGACCGCTGGCTCGTCTCCTATGCGGATTTCATTACTCTGCTCTTCGCTTTCTTCGTGGTTCTCTATTCCACCTCGCAAGTGGATAACAAGAAAGTAGTCCAGGTTTCAGCCGCCATTCATGGAGCGTTTCAGGAACTCGGTGCCTTCGCTGGAAGCGCTCAGGGCTCCGTCGTGCGCGTCGAAGCCGCGCCTCCCGGCCTGCAGCAGGTCAGCCAGCTAGACTCCGGCCTCGTTGCCGACGATTCCAGCAACACCGGAACCGGCCCCAGTGGCGCCGGCGTCGATATCAACCAGCTCAAACGCGAACTCGAAGAAGCGCTCGGCGATCAGATCAAGAAACACGAGATCGACATGCGCGTCACCCCCGAAGGGTTGGTCGTCAGCCTTCGCGAAGTTGGATTTTTTAACAGTGGCAATGCCGACCTCTTGCAGGATGGCCAGGCCACCCTTGCTCGCATCGCCCGCATTCTCGGCGACAAGGGTTTTCAGATTCGCGTCGAGGGCCACACCGACAACGTGCCCATTCACAACGGCCACTTCAAATCCAACTGGGAGCTTTCCACCGCTCGCGCCACCTCGGTGGTTGCGCTGCTCGTGGAACGTTACGAATTCGAGCCCACGCAAATCTCCGCCGCCGGTTATTCGCAGTACCATCCCACCGCCAGCAACGCAACCGAAGAAGGACGGAAAGTGAATCGCCGCGTCGATCTGGTGGTCGTTTCCCGGAATCGTCCCCCCGCCCCCAAGGACGCTTCTAAGCCAACTGACTCCTCCAAACCAACGGCCGCCGTGCCACAGGAGAAAAACTAGAATCCCATGTTTTCCATCATCGGCATATTAGTCGTCATCGGAGCCATCATGGGCGGGTACCTGATGGAGCACGGCAACATCCGAGTCCTCATGCAGCCCGCCGAATTGCTCATCATCGGCGGCGCCGGCCTGGGCACCGTTCTCATTGCCAACCCGCTTCACATCCTCAAGAAAATTGTCGGTGGCCTCGGCGGAGCTTTTACCGGCTCCAAGTTCACCCGCGAGCGCTACATCGAAACTTTGAAGATGATGTACGCCCTCTTCAACAAGGCCCGCAAAGAAGGTCTCATGGGCCTCGAAGCCGATGTGGAAGAACCAGACAAGAGTGCGGTTTTCTCCAAGTATCCCAACTTCCTCAAGCAGCACCACGTCCGCGACTTTGTCTGTGACACCCTGCGGATGGCAGTCACCGGCTCCGATCCTTTCGACTTGGACCAGCTCCTCGATCTCGATATGGAAGTTCATCATCACGATTCCGCCACGCCCATCGCAGCTCTTAGCACCATGGCCGATTCCTTGCCCGGCCTCGGCATCGTCGCCGCGGTTCTTGGCGTGGTTATCACCATGGGCGCTCTCGGCGGCCCGCCCGAAGAGATTGGTAAAAAAGTCGCCGCCGCACTGGTCGGCACATTCCTCGGAATTTTGCTTTGCTACGGCTTCGTCGGTCCCATCGCCGCCAACATGGCCAAGACTGCGGAAGACGAGCGTTGTTATCTCCACGTCCTCCGCGTCGTCATGATCTCGTTCCTGAAAGGCGCAGCCCCGATCATGGCCGTCGAAGCGGCCCGCCGCGCCATTCCCGGCCACGTTCGTCCAACTTTCCAGCAGGTGGAAAAAGCTTGCCGCGAGGGCGGCGCGGCCGCTGCTCCTCCTGCCGCCGCGGGAGCCTCCGCTTAAGGACATCGTTCCCATGGGCAATCAACGGCCAATTATCATCGTCAAAAAGAACAGCCACGGCGGCCACCACGGCGGCGCCTGGAAGGTCGCCTACGCCGATTTTGTCACCGCCATGATGGCCCTGTTCATCGTCCTCTGGCTGATGAACTCCAGCAAGCAGATGCAGGAAGCTGTCGGCGGTTATTTCAAGGATCCCTCCGGAAACTCCAAGCAGGTCGGCACCGACCGCCGCGGCGCGGGCGAAAGCTTCCTGGTCACCAAAGACGACATGCCCAAGCTCAAAGAGCAGCTTCAGAAAGCTGTCCGCAAGCTCGATGACTTCGACAAACTAAAAAATCAGATTCAAATGACCGTCACCGAAGAAGGCTTGCGCATCGAACTGCTCGAATCCGCCACCGGCACCTTCTTCCAAAGTGGCATTTCCGAACCCAACCAGGATGGCAAAGACCTCCTGGTCCTGCTCGCCGCCGAATTGGGCAAGCTCCCCAACAAGCTCTCCGTGGAAGGCCACACCGATTCCACGCCCTATTCCGGTGCTCGTGGCTATTCGAACTGGGAACTTTCCGCCGATCGCGCCAATGCCGCCCGCCGTCTCATGCAGCTCAACGGAGTCCGCGACGATCAAGTCTCCCAGGTCCGTGGATACGCCGATCAGCGCTTGCGCAATCCCGCCGCTCCGCTCGATGCCTCCAACCGCCGCATTTCGGTCATCGTCCAATACATAGAAACCACCAACGAAGCAGCAACCCCAACCCAGGCGACCGCCCCAGCTCCCGGTGAAGCCCCGCCTCCATCTCCCGCCGCCGCCGCACCCGCCCCCCACGAAGAGTCCAAGCCTTAGCTCATTTCTGGCTCTCGACGGCTCGCCATCGCGGCTCAAATTGTTTTCGAAATGCGTCACCGGTGTACAACTTCAAGACACCGCTGTCTTAATTTCGTACACCGTCCCGCACCCCTGGAATTCCCCAAAAAATCAGAACTCCTTAGATTTTATAGAGTTGCATGAGTCTGACATTAGGGCCCTCTAATTGCCTCTAATCTTTCTTCCCGCGTTGGTCAGCGCGGATCCATAAGCGCCCGGTTCATGCGTATGACAGTTTGCTTTCAAATCCGCAGCTTCTCCCCCGCCGGGAGGACTGCTGTAATCTCAGGGGCCCATGTCACTCGAAGAGGCACAGCGCAAGCCATCTGTACCGTCAGAAAATCGACTCCAAGTCCTGGTTGCAGAGGACGACATTCCTCTTGCCCATTTTTTGCAGCGCGGACTCCAAGCCAATTACGCCGTCGATATCGTTCACGACGGCCAATCCGCACTGGATGCGTCTAATAACGCCTCCTACAACCTTCTTATTCTGGATCTCAACCTTCCCGTGCTGGATGGAATTCTGCTTTTACAGCAGCTTCGACCCTCTAAGCCCAACCTGCCCGTTCTCGTTCTCACCGGCCGCAGTCAGCTCGAAGATCGTGTCGCCGCCCTCGATGCCGGTGCCGATGACTGCCTGGTCAAGCCGTTTTCTTTCTTCGAGTTAAATGCAAGGGTTCGCGCTTTACTTCGCCGCCAGGGCAGCGCCTCTACCGCCCCCCTTCAGGTCGCCGATCTGATCCTCAATCGCAGCGAGTTTCGCGTCGAGCGTGGCGGCAAGCAAGTCGACATGACCGCCAAAGAGTTCGCCCTGCTCGAATACCTCATGACCAACACCCGGCGTCCCGTCACCCGCACTCAGATCATGGAGCACGTGTGGAAGTCTCCCTACGACGCCAAAACTAACCTCGTCGATGTCTATGTCAAATACGTCCGGGACAAAATTGATGCCCATGCTTCCACCCGGCTGATTCGCACCATCCGTGGCGTGGGATACGTTCTCGCCGACAATTAAAGGAGTGTACATGTCTTGCAACACTGAAATCGGCGAGAACGGGCCTGCGCCCCAGCATGAGCCCTTACCCAGTCTCGCGCGCCAGCTCCACCAGACCGCCCAGCCTCTTTCCGTTCTTCAGGGTGTGCTCGAACTTGCCCTGATGCGATCCAGCACCGTCGAAGATTACAAGCGCTCGGTCGAGATCGCTCTGCGGGAATCGGCTCGCATCACCGCCTGCTTTGAAGAACTCCGCCAGCTCATCGCCCAACGCGAATCCGAACAGCAAACCCCGGGGGTTCCACGTGCCTAGTTTGACCGCCAATCCACCGGCTTCCGTTGCCGGCTTCGCCGGCGACGTTCCGATTTCCGTTCTCCTCGTCAGCCCCAATGCCGATCTTCGCCAGGATCTTGCCCTGCGCCTGCGCTCCCATCGCTGGGATGTTCAGGAAGTCGCCAGCGGCGCATCTGCCATCGAAAAAATCCATTCCGGCATCGGCTCTCTGGTTCTGCTCGATCCCGCGCTCCCCGATCTTCGTGTCGACGAGTTCCGCCAATTTCTTGCCGCCGACTATCCGTCCGTCGAGATCATTCCCATCAACTCTCATACCGGACGCCCCATCTCCGACGCGCCTCCCAATTCTTTGTGCTTTGAATTGGTTCGCGCCATCGAGTGCTCCGGCCCCTTTACCAACGAGAACGCCAGTTACCTACTGCCCACCGAATCTGCCTCGACCTCCGACCAGTCGCTTCCCGGATTCGTCGGCTCCAATCCCGCCATCCAGCGCATGTGCGCGATGGCCCGCCTGGTGGCGCAACGCGACACCACGGTCCTCATCACCGGAGAGAGCGGTACCGGCAAAGACGTTGTCGCCCGCGCCGTTCATGACCTCAGCCTGCGCCGGCAAAAACCGTTCGTCGTAATCAACTGTGCCGCGATTCCGGAATCTCTGCTCGAAGCTGAGCTCTTTGGATTCGTCAAAGGAGCCTTCACTGGAGCCGTGCAATCCCGCATCGGACGCATCCACGCGGCTCACGGCGGAACTCTGTTCCTCGACGAAATTGGCGATCTTCCCCTCGGCCTCCAATCCAAACTGCTCCGTTTTCTCGAGCAGGGAGAAATTCAACGCCTCGGCAGCACCGACACTTTCCGCATCGACGTCCGCGTTGTCGCCGCCACCAACGCCAACCTCCGCCGCATGGTGCAGGAACACAATTTTCGCGAGGATCTCTTCTACCGCCTCTCCGTCTTTCCCCTCGACCTGCCCCCGTTGCGCGATCGCATGAGCGATCTGCTGCCCTTGATTCACACGTTTCTGGCGAGGTATTGTGCACGCAATGTGGTGTTAACTCCGGCGGCTACCGCCCTATTGCAGCAACATACCTGGCCCGGCAACGTGCGCGAGGTGCGCAACGTAATCGAACGAGCCAGTATCCTGGTGGGCGCAGGCCACGAGATCAGCCCCGAACATATCCTGATCTAATCGCGTTCCGGCGAACGTCGATGTCGCGCGCAGAAGAGTCGCGCTATGTCCGCGTCCGGCTCTTCTCCTTGTACATTTCCGCGTCCGCCCGCTCCACCACCGCCTTCAGGTTTTCTCCCGCCTGCCATTGCGCCAGGCCCACCGCCGCATCTACTTTCACCTTCACTTCTCCCAGGCCTTTTCCCGGACGGATGGTGTAATCCCCGAACACCCATTTTTGCATCCGTGCGATCTGCGAATTCGCCGCGTTCGCGTCGCCGTCCATCACCATCAGAAATTCGTCGCCGCCCCAACGCCCCACCATGTCGGACGACCGCGCGCTGGCCCGCAATTCCTGCGAAAACTGTTGCAGCAGATTGTCACCCGCCAAGTGTCCGTGCTGGTCGTTGACCAGCTTCAGCCGGTTCAAATCCATCATGACGACGCAGAAAGCTTGCCCGCGCACAATCCGGTCTTCGATCCGTTGTTCCACGTTGTGCCGGTTCGCCAGCCCCGTCAGCGCGTCCCGAAGCGCCAGCTCCTCCACCTTCCGCAGTCGCGCCTCATAGGCCGAGACTTCGCCCTGCAGTGTCTCCAGCATGCGGTGGCTCTCATGCTCCATTTCGTCGACATAGGTCTTCAGTTCGGACGCTTGCGCTAGCAGCGACTTCCGCACGTGCGTCAGATCTTCCAGATTCGAAATCGTCTGCAGCCGCGTGGTGAACAGCTGGAAATGGCTGGTGTACTTTTGATCCCGCTCGCCGACCGATTCCCCCAGCCGCGCCATCACGATCAGAAGATCTTTGATCTCGGCCGTTCTTTGATGGAAGTACTCTACCGTCCGGTCTCCCCACTCCTGCAGTTGCTCGTTGACCTGGCTCTTGCTTTCGTTTAGCAAAGCCGGAGTAACCGGATTCGCAAGCTGGTCCGCCAGCGCCGCCAGACCTCCCTTAAGATTAGAGCTCACCCCTGGGCACGCTCGTGTCCCGCAATCCCCCATCGAACGCAGCGCCGTGCGATACCCTTCCAGACTCAATTCCAGCAGGTCGCCACTCTCAGGCTTGCTGACGAGGACCTCTTTTATCTCCATATCGAGATACTTTTTCAATGAGATCACAGTGTTGATTCTCCGTCCCGCTGTTGGTTCTTAGAATTATTAGAAAGCGACGAGAAGTCCTCCGACGCCATTCAGGTTGCAATCCCCGGGCCGCGGAAAAAGTAATGTCCCCGCGACCCAGCGGATACCTTTCAATCGGCACTTGAAGAGCAATCGGTTAGCGTTGTGGAATTCGCCTAGCTCGAAAGTCACCTTATTGTGTTTGGGAAAGATGGCGATGGTGTCAAGATCCCTGTCATGCTGAGCGGAGCCAGGACGACCGGAGGGAGTCCGGGCGCAGTCGAAGCACCCCTACGTCCAAAAACGGCCCACGCGCGATTTTCGTTCTGTAGCCAGGCAGGACAAAAACCTGTGTAGTCACGCAGGACTAGATCCCTTGTCATGCTGAGCGGAGCCAGGACGACCGGAGGGAGTCCGGGCGCAGTCGAAGCACCCCTACGTCCAAAAACGGCCCACACGCGATTTTCGTTCTGTAGCCACGCAGGACAAAAACCCGTGCAGTCACGCAGGACTAGATCCCTTGTCATGCTGAGCGGAGCCAGGACGACCGGAGGGAGTCCGGGCGCAGTCGAAGCACCCCTACGTCCAAAACGGCCCACGCGCGATTTTCGTTCTGTAGCCACGCAGGACAAAAACCCGTGCAGTCACGCAGGACTAGATCCCTTGTCATGCTGAGCGGAGCCAGGACGACCGGAGGGAGTCCGGCGCAGTCGAAGCACCCCTACGTCCAAAACGGCCCACGCGCGATTTTCGTTCTGTAGCCATGCAGGACAAAAACCTGTGTAGTCACGCAGGACTATAGCCTTTGTCATCCTGAAGCGGAGGGCGTTCCGGGCGCAGTCGAAGCACCCGCGGTTCAAACCCTCAAATTCAACTTAGAATCCCCGCCCTCTTGCGCCGTCGTCGCAACCGGCTCTGCCGCCACCTTCGCGCTCGCCGCCGATTGCAACTCCTGCCGAACAGCTCCCAGCGCCTGCTCCGCCGCTGCCAGGTCGCCCGAACCTAACGCTTTCCCCACTTCTTCCACGCGGCTTGCGATCGCGCTGCTTCCCCCTGCAGGCACCGCTTTCACCAGCCGCGCATACGCCTGCTCCGCGGCCGGCAAATTATTCGTCATCACCGCTTCTCGAATGCCGTGCAAATACTGCTGAATCGTGGGGTGCCAATACGTAACTTGCGGTTCCGCTTTCAACTGGATCCCGGATGCCGACATATCGAAACCTCCTGCGAGCTTTTTCCAGCTACCTCAGAGCCCGTCTTTAGATCGTTTGTCTTCCTCCCGAGCCAGTCCCCAGAATGGCTCGCGAGCTCAAGCAATCGGAAGATACAGCTCAAAACTTTAGGCAATTCGAGGTTTTTCCGATTACCTCGGTACGTCTCGCTCCTGGCGCGTGGCAATGGCCGTTCGTAACGGCCCTGCGTCTTAAGATTTCCTTTCCCAGAGCCGATTTGGATGCCCAATCGCTCTATCGAAGGCAGCGGTCGTCGTCACGTCAACCAGTTTTTAAGGAGACTCTAATGTTACCCGTATCCGTTTCCACCTCCATCACTCCGCCAGCGCTTTCGGCGCAGCAGTTTTACCACGCTCGCCAGGCTGATCTGCAGCAGCTCGGCAAAGACCTCGGAACCGGCGATGTCGCTGGCGCTGAAGCCGAGTACCAGGACATCGTCAACCTTGGCCAGTCCAGCCCTTTTAAAAATGGCAACGCCTTCGGCAATCCGCAACGCGAGAAGGATTTCACCGACATCGGCCAGGCTCTGCAGTCCGGCAACTTGGCTGGCGCCCAGCAGGCCTTTGACAGTCTCAAAGGCACCTTCGAAAAACTCCATATCGAAGATCCGCTCCGCACGGCGCCCCCGACCTTCGATCACATCCAGAGCACCTCAGGCGCTTTTACGTCTACCTCAGGCGCTCCCGCGGCTTCGTCGCCGTACACCGCGCTGAGCGTCACGGCATAAGGTGTTTCACCGATCAGTGCAGTAAGCGAGACGACCCCCTTTGTCGCTTACTGCACACCGCCGCGAGCGGGCATCATCGCCGCTCTATGCCGGTCCTCGCGCACCATGACGCGGCGCTGGGCGCAGACACTCTGCGCAGCAACTGAAGCCTTGCCCGCGTGGGAACACTCGCGATTCACGCCACGGATATTCGCGCCCATACGTGTCGGTGAAGTGCGTGGCGAAGGCGTGCGGGAAAATGTGTGTGCGGGAACTGAATCCTGACAAAAGCAAAAGCCGCGATCTCGTTACTCGCGGCTTCTGATGAATTCGTGCTGGAACTTTCTCGTTTAATCTCTTTGAATCACCGTGGAGTTGATCCTTCCATCTTATTGACTCAACGAACTGGCGACATTCGAAAAGGCGTTGTTAGCGTTCGATCCGATTAATCGGATCGTACCCACTACCAGGACCAGAATCACAGCCAGCATGACAGCATACTCGGCAATGTCCTGGCCAGAATCTTCTGACCAAACTCTCCGCATGAACTCCGACATATTCCCCTCCGATTTGTCCAGCCGTTCCCCACAAGAGGGAAGAACCTGTGAAATGTGCACCCATAATGCCCCACACCGCACACCTTGTCAAATGTGGAAATCGCGCAAAACAAAATAATCCAAATCCCTCCAAAACCCCCGCCAAAAGCCAGAACCTACAGTACCCAGTACCCAGTACCCAGTACCCAGTTCCGAGTCCCGAGTCCCGAGCACGGAGGACATGAAGCAGGGAAGCAATTAGAAACTGAGAGCTGAGAGCGAGAAACCGAAAGCTGAGAGCCGAGAGCTGAGAACCGGAAACTGAGAACTGGAAACTGAAAGCTGAAAGCTGAGAGCTAGAAACTGAGAACTGAGAACCGAGAACTGAGAACCGAGAACTGAGAACCGAGAACTGCCTTGACGTATTCCCCCCCAATCCACCATCCTCTTCCAATGGATCCGCACCAGTTCGTTGCCGAAGTCTATCGCCGCATGGCCCTCCGTATGGACGCGACCACGCGCATGCCTCCGGCTCCCCAACGAATCGCCGAGGTCGCGGCCGAATACCGTCGTTTCCTGCCCGAGAACAAAGACGCACCCATTCTCGATATCGGATTCGGCGACGGATGGCTCATGGCCGCCTGCCTGCATCTCGGCTACACCAACATTTCCGGAGCCGAATTCGCGCCCGAGAATAAGCCCTACTTGAAGGAGTGGCCCGTCAGGTTGCACAAGATCCACAGCGATATCGGAGAATTTCTCGCCCAGCATCCCGCCGAATATTCCTTCATCCATCTCTCCCACGTCATTGAGCACATTCCGAAATATTCGTTGCTCTGGATCGTCGACGCTCTCTACCAGGCTCTACAGAAGAATGGGACATTATGTTTGCGCACGCCCAACATGGAAGGCCCCTGCGCCAATTCGACATATTACGTGACGCTCTCCCACGAGTACGGATTCACCGGCGCCAACCTCCGCTCGCTGCTGTCGGTCGGCGGATTCGACGACATCCGTTTCCACGCGCCTCCCGCGCCCCGCGGCCTGCGCCAGCAATTCGGCTCTCTCCTGCGCTGGCCCTACCTTCAGCAAAGCCGCATTCGCCACCGCCTCTTCGGCGTTAACGACGGCCAACAATTCGGCGCAGAACTAATCGCCACCGCCCGCCGCGGCGATTTCCCCCCACTATTCAACGAAAAATACCGCTAGAAAATAAAATCCGCTTCAAAGCTCTCGAGCCTAAAGGCTGCAATCACGCTGCCACCAGGCTGCCACGAGGCCGCAATCAGGCCGCAATCAGGCTGCCGCCGTCACCAGCCGCGAAGCGGCGAAAGAATACAGCCCGGGGCGCAAGCCCCGGGTTCGCGCCCACAAAACCAAGGAAGCCCCGAAGGGGCGAAAGAAAACTACGACAGAGCCAGCAAAAATGCGTAGTTCGCACCGAAAACTGAGAACCGCAAACTGAGAACCGGCAAACTGAGAACCGAAAACTGAGAACCGCAAACTGAGAACCAAAAACTGAGAACCAAAAACTGAGAACCAAAAACTGAGAACCCAGAACTGAACCCTGCCCTCAATACAAATACCGATGCCCCCTCTTCAACAACGGCTTCTCAAAAAACTTCCACGATATCGCCGCCAACAAAATCGTCAGCGCAATCGCCGACGCCGCCCCGCACACATACGCCGCCTCCGCATGCCCCGGCAACAAACCATAAAACACGCGACGTCCCGCCTGAATCAGCGGATAGTGCAGCAGATAACTGCAATAAGCCAGCGTTCCCAGTCGCATCAGCAGCGGATAACACAGAATGTGGTGCCACATCCCTTTCCTCGTGCTCACCACCGTCAACAGGCATGACGCAAAGAAAAGAGCCATCCACGAATATCCCCACGAGGTCATTTGCCACGACAAGGTCGCATAGTCCTGGTAAGTCATGATGGCCACGCCCACAAACAAAATCCCGTTCGCCATCCACAGCAGGTCTCGCCGCTCCTTCAACGCCGACCAGAATATCGGACGCCTCACCAGATACGCACACAACACTCCCAGGCACAACGCATCCGCCCGGCAGGGCATCAGCGCAAAATCGGCCAAATCGCCATGCACCAGCGCCGCGCGCAACACCACCCGCAATATTGGAGCTCCCACAATTACCGCCGCCAGCGCCACCACCAGCCCCTCGCCTCGCACTTTGCGGATCACCAGTGGAACCACCAGATAAAACTGCTCCTCAATCGCCAGCGACCAGGTCACCAGCATCGCCGGAGCCCCAAACGATCCGATGTGCGCCATGAAAAAATTCTGCGTAAACGTCAGATACGCCGCCCACGGGATCGCCAGCGCCGACACATCTCCCCACCCTGAAAAAATTCGCCCAGGAAGATGATGCAACAGAAACAGGGAAGTGACCGCGAAGTACAGTGGCAAGATCCGGTACGCCCGCCGCGCATAGAACGTTGTGTAATACCGCGGAGATTCCCTCGCATCCAGCAAAATCCCGCCAATCAGAAATCCCGAGAGAACGAAAAATAAATCCACTCCGCTTCCCGAAAGCCGTCCCAGTGCCAGCACCCCACGCACCACCGGCGATGTCGATTCCAGCCCGAAGATTCCATGCCGCAACAACACCAGCAGGATTGCGATCCCGCGCAGCCCATCCAGAGCCGGAATCCGCTTCGACCAATCCGGCGCGTCCACCACAGCCGGCGGCGCCTGCACAAATTCGAGCGGTGACGCGAGCGGCAGAGGTTCAGCAGCCACATTCCTCCCGACAAAACATCTTCAAATGTGAAATTGCGCATAATCTTACCAGAGCATTAAACTCGAGATCGAAACAATGATCGCCGAAACCCAAAACTGAGAACCGAGAACTGAGAACTGAAACTGACAACCGCCCTCCACAACCTCCGCGTCACCCTCGAAATGATCAAGTGGGAGCACTCCGTCTTCGCGCTCCCCTTCGCCCTCTCCGGAGCCATGCTCGCCGCCTCCGGCCTCCCCACCTCCCATCAACTTCTCTGGATCGTCATCGCCATGCTCGCCGCCCGCTCCGCCGCCATGGCCTTCAACCGCCTCGCCGACGCCTCCATCGACGCCGCCAATCCTCGCACCCGCACCCGCGCTCTCCCCGCCGGACATCTCTCCCCGGCCTTCGTCGCCACCTTCGTCATCCTCACCTGCGCAATCTTCATCCTCGCCGCCGCCCAACTCAATCGCCTCACGCTCTGGCTTTCGCCCGTCGCACTCGCCGTGCTGCTCCTGTACTCCTACACGAAGCGTTTCACCCGCTGGTCGCACCTCGTCCTCGGATTCGCCCTCGGCATCGCCCCCTCCGCCGCCTGGATCGCCGTTCGCGGCTCCCTCGATCCCCGCATCCTTCTCCTCACCGCCGCCGTCACCTTCTGGGTCGCCGGATTCGACATCCTCTACGCCTGTCAGGATTTCGACTTCGACCTCGCCGCCAAACTTCACTCCATCCCCCGCCACCTCGGCATCCCGCGCTCCCTCTGGATCGCCCGCGCCTTCCACGCCCTCATGCTTCTCCTCTTAATCGCGCTGATCCCTGCCTTCGCCCTCGGCAAACTAGCCATCGCCGGCATCGCCGCCGTAGCGCTCCTCCTGCTCTACGAACACTCGCTAGTCAAGTCCCACGACCTCTCCAAACTAAACGCCGCCTTCTTCACCATGAACGGCGTAATCTCAGTAGTCTTTTTCCTCTTTGTCTCCGCAGATGTGCTAACGCGCAAATAAAAGGAAAACCATATGGAGAAAAAAACCATGTGGAGACGGGCGCCTTCGCCCGTCAGCCGAGCGAAGCGAGGCCCCTCTCCCCGAACCTCGACCCTCTCCCACCCCCCCAAAAAACAAACCGGCGTCTCCACCCCCTGCGGTGGACACGCCGGTTCCCCATTCCCTCTGGTGACGGAGGGCTTGAAGATCTTCGATCACAACTCCGATCTACCCGAAATCTTGCCCCAATCCCGCCAGCCATTTGTCAAACCAATGTCTACAATTTGTAAAATCTCAATTCCACGCCGATGCCCCGCGCCCCAGTGCCCCGTGATAAAACCGTTGATCCCAAACGTAACCCAATCCCCGCCCGTGAACCTGTTAGCATAAAGATTCCCCTCTGAACCAGTGCGCCGCCTATTCCACCTCGGTATCCTTTTCCTTGCTCTCCCGCTTCTGGCCCAGAGCAATGCCGGAGAGCTCCGCCTCAAAGTCACCGGCCCTGACGGCCTCCCGCTCAAAGCCACCGTTGAACTCTCCAGCGACGCCCTCCAGTTTCACCGCGAACTTCTCACCGACGATTCCGGCGACCTCACCATCCGCAATCTTCCTTTCGCCCGCTACCGCCTGCACGTTCAGCGCGAATCTTTTTCCCCTTACGACGGCATCATCGAAATACATTCCGCGCTCCCCGCCGACTACGTGGTCAAGCTCAGCATCGCCGCTCTCAGCACTGCCGTCAACGTCACCGCGGAGCCCACCCTGCTCGATCCCGAACGCACCACCACCATCAATCATCTCGATTCCAAGGCCATCGCCGAGCGTCCCGCCTCGCTCCCCGGACGTTCGCTTCCCGACCTCATCAACTCCCAGCCCGGCTGGCTCTACGAAGGCAACGCCGTGCTTCATCCCCGCGGCTCCGAATATCAAACTCAGTATGTCGTCGATGGCATTCCGCTCACCGATAATCGCTCCCCCAGCTTCGGCCCAGAAATCGAAGCCGACGACGTCGACTCTCTCACCATCTACACCGCCGGAATCCCCGCCGAATATGGACGCAAAATGGGTGGCGTCATCGAAGTCAACACTCTGCGCGACGCTCAGTCCGGCCTCCACGGCCAGGCCGTTCTTTCCGGCGGCAGCTTCGATACCGCCGGCGCCTTCGCCAGCGCGCAAGACACTTGGGGAAATAACACTCTCGGCGCCAGCGCCTCCGGCAACATGACCGCGCGCTATCTGAATCCGGTCGTTCCCGAGAACTACACCAATCGCGGCACTACCGGAGACTTTTCTTTAAGCTATGAGCGCGAAATCACTCCCAAAGATCGCCTCACGCTCTCCGTCCGCCACGCACTCTCGCGCTTCGAAATTCCCAACGAGCAACTTCAGCAGTTTCCCCAACTCCAGGACCCTCCCGGCCCGGCGCCCCAGCTTCAGACCGCCGACAATTTCGAGACCATGGGCATGGCCTCCTACCAGCACATCTTTTCGCCCAACGTTCTCGCCAACTTCCGCGGCATGGTGCGCGACAACTCTGACGATCTCAACTCCAATTCCAGCGCATGGCCCATCGCCGCCTTCCTGCACAACAATTTCAAAGAGGGATACTTCAATGCCACCGTCTCCATCCATCACGGCCGTCACGAAGTGAAAGCCGGGATCGAGTCCGATAATCTTTTTCTTCACGAAAACTTTAGCGACCTTATCACCGCCAGTCCCGCCGATCCCAACTATCCGTTCGATCCCGGCACGCCCGCCACATTCGCCTTCGCCGGCACTCGCCCCGATCTCGAACAATCTGCCTTCGTGCAGGATCTCATTCACCTCGGCAATTGGACCGTCAACGCCGGTCTCCGCTGGGATCACTATCAGTTGGTGGTCAATCAAAACGCCGCCAGCCCGCGTCTTTCCGCGGCTCGTTATTTTCCCGCCGCCAACCTCATCGTCCACGCCTCCTATGACCGGGTCTTTCAGACTCCATCCTTCGAAAATATCCTTCTCGCCAGTTCGCCCAATGTCGTTGTGCTCAACCCGAATGTCCTGCGTCTTCCGGTTGAACCCTCCCACGGCAATTACTTCGAACTCGGAGCGAGCAAGAGCTTCCTCAGCCAGTTCCGCATCGACGCCAATTATTTCCGCCGCTACGTCAACAACTTCGCCGACGACGATCAGATCCTCAGCACTGCCGTCAGTTTTCCCATAGCTTTCCGCAAAGCCGTCATCTACGGTGCGGAAGGGAAGCTCGAACTCCCGCACTGGAACCGCTTCTCCAGCTTCGTCAGTTATTCCTGGATGGTTGGCAACGTCTGGCTTCCGGTGACCGGCGGCCTGTTCCTGGGCGACGACGCGGTCAACGCGTCGACCCAGCTCACCGGGCACTTTCCCGATTCGCAGGATCAGCGCAACACCCTGCGCGCCCGCATTCGATATCAACTGACTTCTCGCGTGTGGTTCGCCGCCGGTTCCGAGTTCGGCAGTGGCCTGCCCGTTGATTTCTCTGGAACCTATGCCCAGGCGTTAGCCGAATACGGCCAGCAAGTCGTGAACCGCGTCAACTTCACCGATGGCCGCATCAAGCCCAACTACTCCGTCAACCTCTCCGCCGGCGCCGACCTCTACAAAAAAGAAACCCGCGCCCTGCGTCTGCAAGCCGACATCGAGAACCTGACCGGCCACCTAAACGTAATCGACTTCGCCGGCCTGTTCTCCGGCAACGCCATAGCCCCACCCAGAAGCTACTCAATCCGCCTGGCCGCCACATTCTAGTTGTTGGAATTGTCCATTCAGGTGTCATCCTGAGCGAAGCATGGCTGTCCGAAGGACAGTCATGCGCAGTCGAAGGATCCCTTTTGCAGCGAACCTCCCGGAGACCTTGCCAGGAGTGTCCACCCCGGCAGTGTCAAGCCCGCTTGAAATACTGCACCGCCCGCTCATGCTTCTTAGCCGCAGCCAGCGAAGAAAAAGTCCCCAAGTTCTTCCGCTTTCCATTCTTATCCTTCTTGCGCGAATACAAACGATATTCCCCGGATTGTAATTTGCGAATCATGAAAGGAAGATGCGATTCACTGATACTCCGGTTGGTGTGAAAAAGATATTGCCCGATAACTAATGAATGTCATCCTGAGCGAAGCCGGGAGGACCGAAGGGAGTCCCGGCGCAGTCGAAGGACCCCTGCCGCACCCACGAGCCGTGTTCCAGCGCCCGCATCGCACAATGGGAAGGATGAAGACGCGCTCTAGTGAAAGCCGGCTGGCACGGAAAAAGCGACTGCCCGATAACTAATGAAATGTCATCCTGAGCGAAGCCGGGAGGACCGAAGGGAGTCCCGGCGCAGTCGAAGGACCCCTACCCGCACCCGCGACCCGTGTTCCAGCGCCCGCATCGCACAATGGGAAGGATGAAGACGCGCTCTAGTGAAAGCCGGCTGGCACGGAAAAAGCGACTGCCGATAACTAATGAAATGTCATCCTGAGCGAAGCCGGGAGGACCGAAGGGAGTCCCGGCGCAGTCGAAGGACCCCTACCGCACCCACGAGCCGTGTTCCAGCGCCCGCATCGCACAATGGGAAGGATGAAGACGCGCTCTAGTGAAAGCCGGCTGGCACGGAAAAAGCGACTGCCCGATAACTAATGAAATGTCATCCTGAGCGAAGCCGGGAGGACCGAAGGGAGTCCCGGCGCAGTCGAAGGACCCCTACCCGCACCCGCGACCCGTGTTCCAGCGCCCGCATCGCACAATGGGAAGGATGAAGACGCGCTCTAGTGAAAGCCGGCTGGCACGGAAAAAGCGACTGCCCGATAACTAATGAAATGTCATCCTGAGCGAAGCCGGGAGGACCGAAGGGAGTCCCGGCGCAGTCGAAGGACCCCTACCCGCACCCACGAGCCGTGTTCCAGCGCCCGCATCGCACAATGGGAAGGATGAAGACGCGCTCTAGTGAAAGCCGGCTGGCACGGAAAAAGCGACTGCCCGATAACTAATGAAATGTCATCCTGAGCGAAGCCGGGAGGACCGAAGGGAGTCCCGGCGCAGTCGAAGGACCCCTACCCGCACCCGCGACCCGTGTTCCAGCGCCCGCATCGCACAATGGGAGAACCTGCAGGAAACAGGGGAAATCCGTGGCAGATCCTACACCACAAAATACTTAGCCCCCGGATGATGCACCACCAAAGCCGAAGTCGACTGCTCCGGCTCCAGCAAGAATCCCGACGTCAACCGCACTCCCACATTCTTCTCCGGCTCCAGCAGCACAAACAACTTCGTCTGATCTTCCAGATTCGGGCACGCCGGATACCCAAACGAATACCTCGACCCGCGATACTTCTGATGAAACAAATCCCGAATCTCCGGAGCATCTTCGCCCGCAATCCCCAACTCCTCCCGCATTGTTTTATGATGCAGCTCCGCCAGCGCCTCCGCCGTTTCCACACTCAGGCCATGCAAATACAAATACTTCGTATACTCCCCGCCCTCAAACAATTTCTGCGTCTCAACCGAAGCCCGAGGCCCGATCGTCACCAGAGAAAATCCAATCACATCCATCTTCCCCGAAGCCTTCGATGCAAAGAAATCAGAAATACAAAGCCGTCTCCCCTCGCGTTGCCGCGGAAACGTAAACCGCAAAAGCTCCCCAGCATTGGCATTACCCTGTGAAACCCCGTGTCCCCCGTGTTTAGGGTTTTGGTTTTGGTTTTCCTCGTCACTCGGTACTGGGTACTCGGTACTGGGTACTGAGTACACCACCACATCATTCCCATCACTCGAGCAAGGAAAATACCCGTACACGACCTTAGGCTCAAACAGCCCGGAGCCCGCCACTTCCTCCTCCAACTTCTTCTTGATCGGACGGAACTTATCCTCCACCAGCCGTACATAATCCGCCTGCGAAGCCGTCTTCAACTGCCATTGATTCTTGAACAGCGCCGTCTCGTTGATATAAGGAAACACGTCGCGCACATCGTACTGCTTCACCCGCACTCCCCAGAACGGAGGCTCCGGAATATTCGGCGCATCCGTCACCGCCGCGCTCCTCTCCGCAAACACCGGACCAGTTTCTTCATCCACTGCCGCCGCCTTCGCATACTCCTTCACGGTTTTGCCGTCGCGCAACCGGCTCTCCCGCGCTCCATCCTCCGTCACCAGGTCTTCCATCACGTGCAGCCCGGCGAACGCGTCCTCGGCGTAAAACACCGCATTTGCGTACTCCCGCCGCAAATCGTCTTCCACATACTTTCGCGTCAAAGCCGCCCCGCCGCAGATCACAGGGAACTCCAGCTTCTGCCGCTGCAAGTCCTGGATCACGTATTTCATCTCCAGCGTCAACTTCACCAGCAGCCCGCTCAGCCCAATCGCATTGGCGCCATGCTCCTGTGCGGCGCTGATAATTTTGTCCCCAGGCTGCTTGATTCCCAGGTTCACGACCTTGAATCCGTTATTCGACAAAATAATGTCCACCAGATTCTTTCCAATATCGTGAACGTCGCCCTTTACGGTCGCGAGAACAATGGTCCCTTTCTGCGACCCTCCCGCCTTCTTCTCCATCTTCGGCTCAAGGTAAGCGACCGCCTGCTTCATCACCCCCGCCGAATCGAGCACCGAAGGCAATTGCATCTTCCGCGCCCCAAACAAATCTCCGACTGTCTTCATCCCGTCCAGCAGCACGGTGTTAATCAACTCCAAAGCTGAGTAGGATCCCAGCGCCTCTTCCAGCAACTCCTCCAGCGATTTCTTTCCCGCGCCTTCCCCTACCGATTTTTCGCCGTTGATGATGGCGAACTTCAACTTGTCCTCGACCGACAGCGTATCCACGTGCGCCGTCGTCGATGCCGCCGGCTTGCCTTTCAGCCCGGCAAAGTGATTCATGTACTTCTGCAGCGGATCGCCATCCGACGCATCCCGGAAAATCAGCTTCCGCGCCAACTCCACTTCTTCCTGCGGAATCTTGTACAGCGGATAAATCTTCGTGTAATTCACGATCGCCATATCCAACCCGCGATTCACCGCCTCGTGCATGAACACCGAATTCAGCACCCGCCGCGGATAAGCATCCAGTCCAAACGAAATATTGCTCACCCCCAGAATCGTCTTCACTTCCGGAAGTTCTTTCTTGATCCGCTCCACCGCGTTCAGCGTTTCGATTCCCGCCGTCCGGTACTCCTCCTGCCCCGTCGAAATCGGAAGAGTCAGCGCGTCGAAAATCAAATCCGTTCCATCCAGACCGTACTTCTTCGTGGCCAGATCGAAAATCCGGTGCGCGATTGCCGTCTTCTTCTCCGCCGTCAGCGCCATCCCGTCTTCATCAATCGTCAGAGCAATCACCGCCGCTCCATAGCGCTTCGCCATCGGCAGCACCAGCGACGTCCGCTTTTCCCCATCTTCCAGATTGATCGAATTAATAATCGTCCGCCCCGGAATCCGCTTCAAAGCCTCTTCCACGACATCCGCCTCAGTCGAATCGACGAGAATCGGCGCCGGCACGCGCGTCGCAATCTTTTCCAGGATCGAAGAAATGTATCCCTTCTCATCCTCGCCCACGATCGCGCAGCACAAGTCCAGCATGTGCGAACCTTCGTTCACCAGTTTCTTCGCCAGCGCCAGAATGTCGTCATACTTCTTCGCTTGCACCAGCTTCCGGAAATGTTCGACCCGGGTCGTCGTGTTCATTTCCTCGGCGACGATCAGAGGTTTCGGCTCCAGATCGAGTGGAACCGAAGTGTAGGCGCTCGATGCTGCACCCACCTTTTTCACTTCGCGCTTGGCCGGCTCGACACCCGATACCGCATCCACCACGGCTTTCAAGTGCGCCGGAGACGTGCCGCAGCATCCGCCCACGATCCGTACTCCGTAATCCACCACAAAGTGCTTGTGGTATTCGGCAAGTTCCTGCGGCGTGAGCTTATAGACCGCGTGTCCGCCCTCGTTATGGGGCAAACCAGCGTTTGGCAGGACTGAAACTTCCTTCGTGGAATTCAGCGCCAGATACCGGACCGCATCATTCATCTCCTTCGGCCCAGTCGCGCAATTCAGTCCGAGGATGTCCACATCAAATGGCTCCAGCGCGGTCAGCGCGGCCCCAATCTCCGTGCCCAGCAACATGGTGCCGCTTTCCTGCAGCGTCACCTGCACCGTCACCGGCAGCCGCTTGCCCGACTTCCGCATCGCTTCGATCACGCCGATCGTCGCAATCTTCGCCTGCAATAAATCCTGGCAGGTCTCGATCAGCAGAACGTCTACGCCGCCTTCGATCAGCGCCGCCGCCTGCTCTTCATACGCTGCCGCCATGGCTTCGAAGCCAATGTGCCCGAGCGACGGCAGCTTGGTCGTCGGCCCCATCGACCCGGCAACAAATCGTGGCCGGTCTTTCGTCGAAAACTGCTGTGCCACTTCCCGCGCCAGTTGAGCCGCCTTCACATTGATTTCGTGCACGCGGTCGGGCAGTTCAAACTCGGTTAACACAATGCGCGATCCCCCGAACGTGTTCGTCTCCACAATGTCGCAGCCCACGCGAAAGAAATCGGCGTGGATCTCCCGAATAATGTCAGGACGGCTGAGCACCAGCACTTCGCTGCAATTTTCCTTGCCCCAGTAATCATCCAGCGTAGGGTTTCGCAACTGAATGTTGGTCCCCATCGCCCCGTCATAAACCACCACGCGCTCTTTTACGGTTTGTAAGAAGTCAGTCATAAGTAAGGTCGTTGGTCGTTAGTCTTTGGCCGTTCGTTGTCGCGGTCGGCCCAGGGTTTGGCCAACGACCAACGACGGTTTCCATGCACAAACGCCGGCCCCCAAGGACCGGCGTGTAATAACTCGAAGCTATAATCCTAACTTCCCGCCACCATCTCCCTGGGAGCTCCGCCGTCCACGTCGGCCTGATTAAACACCACGTTCGCTCCCATGTGTGCTGGCCGGGGGGCCAGCATTTGCTCCTTGCGGTAAATCAGATTGCTGGCATTGAACGTAGCCAGCTCAAACCCATGCCCATGCGTAATCGCATCCGTAGGACAAGCCTCCACGCAATACCCACAAAATATGCACCTGTTATAGTCGATGGTGTAGATTTTGGCGTAGCGTTCGGCGCCGCTTACGCGGTGTTCGGCGGTGTTGTCGGCGGCTTCGATGTAGATGCAGTTGGAGGGACAGTTGGCGGCGCAGAGGAAGCAGGCTACGCACTTTTCCAGGCCGTTTTCATCGCGTTGCAGGACGTGGGCTCCGCGGAAGCGGGCTTCGATTCGGGCTCCGCGCAGGGGGCCTTTGCCGTCGGGATAATTCTCGACGGTGGTGGGCTGGAACATCTCCATGAAGGTGATGCTCATGCCTTTGGCGATGGCGGCAATGTTTTTCAGGACCGGCATGCCTTTCTAGTATACCGCAGCGGCTAAACGACCTTGTATTTCGGTTCGTCCGGAGTTCTCACTACGTCTGAGATGCGGCAATGATGCGTGGTCAGTTCCTCGGCCATTTCCGCCGCCACGGTGTGAATGCGCTGCAGGCGTTTGGCGCATTCAGACCCTGGGGCCATGCCCTCGCTGACCAGGTCGCAGTGTCCGATGATGATCGATAATTTGTTGATCAGGTGATGCGCCAGCAGACATGCCGGCTCGTATTGTCCCGCTATTGGTTTCGCCATAGAAGCCCATCCATTCTGCCCCCCAGAACTGTCTCCGATTCTGAAGGCTGGGCGGGCGGGGGACTGTGATGGGCGTCACGGGAAGGCATTACCTTCGGGGTATGACCGGCTGGTTACCTGTGCGGTCTGCGATGGGGCATCTGTGGGGCCTTGGCAGACAGCAGGTTCGACAAGTACAGGGAAGGTTCTCACCGTCTTTCAGAGGGTGCGAGGGTATGTGTCTTTCGCCCCCCCGGGGCTTGATCTCTTTCCACTTCGTACCCACGGCTTGCGCCGTGGGCTGCATTCTTTCGCCGCTTCGCGGCTGAAATCGAGAGCCTTGGATTGCCGTTGTATCGGCTTCACTAGTTCTTACTTAGCCTCTTTCAGTCCGGGTCGGAACGAGATCTTCTGGATGTGGTCTGGTTTTAAGGCTCGATCAGATTCGTCCTGTGGAAAACCTTGTCAAGGGGGTGACACGATACATTTCGCGGTAAGTGATTGAGTTCATGAGGAAAATAGTTACAGCTATTGTGATGCAGCAGGTATTTGCGGAGTGATATAATAGATATATAGAGTGAGAGACGACGGCGCAGGCCCTTGGGCCCTGCGCCGTTTGTGTTTGCGGGAACGACGAACGGCGGTGGAGGGAAGGGACAGGCATGTTTGCATGGGCGAGGGGGGAATGGTGGATATGAACATTGAGGCGGGATTGGCGGTAGAGGCGGAAGCGGCGGCGGGAGCAGGAACAGAGTCAAAAGCAAAATCTAAAGCACAACCAGAACCAACAGCAACAGCAAAACCAAAAGCAAAAGCAAAAGCAAAAGCCAAAACCAAAACCAAAAAAAAGCAACGGGCAAGAGTGCCCGTTCCACACTGGCATGGACTTCGAAGGAGTTGGGGGAATTGGCGGAGATGATGTTTATGGTGAAGACGGCGCAAAAGGGGTTTGTCACGTCAAAGCCTTACGGAGACAGCCGGGCGTACGACTTCATTCTGGATGTGGGAAACCGATTGTGGCGGGTGCAGGTGAAGTTGACGAGGGCGAAGCAGTATGGGGCCTACATGGTGAACCTGCAACGGAACGCGAATGGCAAGGTGATTCCTTACGATGCCTCGGAGATCGATTTTGTGGTGGCGTACGTGTTTCCGTGCGAGGCGTGGTTTGTGATTCCGGTGGAAGCGATCTATGGGCGGCAGTCGGCGAAGCTGTGTTTGAGGGAGAATCCGAGGAGCGGGACGCTGGGGAAGTACTGGGAGGCCTGGGGATTGATGACGTGGCGGTGGCCTGTTGCGAGGGATCGGTGGGAGGGGGACGGTTGCGCGCGGCGAGGCCAGACCAGGATCTTAGTGGACGTTCCTTCGGTTCTTTGCCAGTTCAGTTCGCGTTTTCGTTTCCTGGGGGGCTGGTCCACCTTTGCTCTACCACTGAAGAGGCTGCCCCCACCCTTCGAAAACCACGAAGGGTGGGGCAGCTTCAGTTATTATGGTGCCGACAAAACGCAAAGGGGGGCCAGCCCCCGACGACGCCCTTGAGCTTCGCTATCACTTCCCCTCCATCAGGATGTGAAGAGGACTTTCACCTCCAAGCTGTGGAACATGCTCGGCACACCAAAGAAACCGCCGGATCTCTCGATCCGGCGGTCTGGTGTCACCAGCTTTGGTCTTAACTATTGTCCGGTCCCGCTCAGCGGAAGCGAGTGCGGGCTGCCGGGGCTGCTGTCGAACAACCTCAGGGCCGCGCTCTCTGCCCCGGTCTTGCTCGGGTCGAAGTACACGTTGAAGGTGCAGGTCTGGCCTGCTCCGATGGACGAGCCGCAAGGGTTGCCATAGACGTTGAAATCAGCGCTGTTGGCGCCGACCATGTCCAAGCCAAGAAGCGAGACTGTGGTCGCGCCCACGTTGTTGAGCGTGACCGTCGTGGACACCTGGGTCCCCTTGGTCACGATGCCGAAGTTAACGGACGTCGGCGTGAAGTCGATGCCCGTACCGTGCCAGACAGGGCCACGGTCTGCGGACTGGTTGAGTCGCTGTCGAAAACGCTCATCGTGCCCGAGGCGTAGCCGACCGCCGTGGGCTGGAATGCGACGTTAATCTTACAGGTCCCATTGACAGCGATCACCATGCCGTTGGGGTGCAGGTGGTGCCGCTTGCGCTAATGAATGGGCCAGTAAAAGTAAACGCCGGAGTGCTCAAAGTGATTGACGCCGTCGTTTGTTGGTGAGGGTGACCTTCGTGGATGCGCTGGCAACTCCCACCGGAGTGATGGCGAAGGCAATCGATGTGGGGCTCAGGGTCACGCTGCTGGTGCCGGTCCCAGTGAGGCCGATGATCTGTGGGCTGGTCGGGTCGCCGTCGTTCACCATCACCGAGCCCTTCTTCAGTCCGGTGGTTAGCGGCGTGAAGGTCAGGCTGATGATGCAACTGGCACCGGCCGCCAGATTGGAGCCGGATGCAGGACAGGTGTTGGCGGAGATGGCGAAGTTGGTGGTCTCCGTGAGCGTGATCGCGCCCATGGTGATCGCCGCGGTGCCGTTGTTCTTTACCGTCACCTTCTTGACTGCGCTAGTGGTCTTCACGGCTTCGTTGCCGAAGCTTACAGGGGCGCCGCTGAGCGAGATCGCGCTGCCCAGGCCGCTCAGGTTGATGGTTGAAACGGCATTAAAGAAGCCGTTCGTGTTGACGGTGATAACGCCGGTGCTGGTTCCTCCGACAGTGGGCTTGAAGTAAACGTACATGGTGCAGGTGGCCGCGTTGGCGAGAGTGGACGGGCAATCATCGGACTCGGTGAACGGTCCTGTGGAGATGGAGATGTTGTTGATGGCGAGAGGACCAACCGCGCTGAGGATCACTTCCTGCGGCGGCGTGGTGGAGCCCACGCTCTCCAGCGGGAAGCTGAGGGTGCCGGAGGGCGTGTTCAGCGCCGCGAATGCAGTGATGCCGCGAATGCGATAGTTGTATTGGTCGGCAACCAGGAAGTTTCCTGAGGCATCCTCCGAGATGCCTGCGGGGTAATAGAGACTTGCGCTAGTAGCGAGGCCGCCATCGCCGGTCCAGTTGGCGTTCCCATTTCCCGCGAACGTGGTCATGATACCTGCCGTATTCACCCAGCGCAGGCGGCCGTTATATTGATCGGCAATGAAGAGGTTGCCGTTCACGTCGGCCCAGATGCCACTGGGATAGTAGAGTGAGTTGTCGATCGCCAAGCCGTCCCTTGAGAAGCCCGTGGACCCGTTCCCAGCCACCGTGCTAATGACTCCAGTGCTGGCGTTGATCTCGCGGATACGATCGTTGTTTGAGTCGGCGATGTAGATGTTTCCCGCGCCGTCTACCGCTACGGCTCCGGGATAATACAGCGTCGCGAATGTCGCCGCGCCGCCGTCGCCGGAATAGCCGTAGTCTCCCGGGATGCCAGCAATGGTGTTGATGGTCCCACCAGTGA
Source organism: uncultured Acidobacteriaceae bacterium (assembly GCA_963715875.1). GTDB lineage: Bacteria > Acidobacteriota > Terriglobia > Terriglobales > Acidobacteriaceae > Sulfotelmatobacter. The sequence continues at coordinate 2,645,680 of OY970281.1, forward strand.
CCTCGCGGATCACATGGTTGTCAGTGTCCGAGATGTAGACATTGTTCTTGCCGTCCACGTACACGCCACTAGGGTAGGAAAGCTCAGCGCTGGTAGCCGGGCCACCGTCGCCATCGAATCCGCAGCTCTCATTGCCGGCAAACGTGCTGATCGTGCCTGCCGGGTTGACCATGCGGATCGCGCAGTTGTAGGTGTCCGCAATGTAGATGTTGCCAGAGCTGTCGCGGGCCACCGCATCGGGATAGTACAGTTCGGCCGCGGACGCCGCGCCGCCATCGCCACTGAAGCCTGAAATTCCATCGCCCGCGAAGATGTTGACCACGCCAGAGGATTGCACCAACTCGCGAACCATCTGGTTGTAACTGTCGGCAACAAATATGTTGCCGCTGGGGTCCTTGTAAACGCCCCAAGGATAGTTGAGGACCACGCCGTTCGGGGCTACGCCGTTGCTAACCGTTGGCATTGTCGTACTGCCATTGCCGGCCACCGTGTTGATGTTGCCGCCCACCGTGAAGTCGCGGACGCGGTCGTTGTCTGTGTCGGAAATGTAGAGCGCGCCGGAACTGGAAAGTGCGACCCCATTCGGGTAGTACAGGCAGGCCGCTGTTGCCAGACCGGCATCGCCGCAGAATCCGCCGCCGTTGCCGCCGGCCACGGTGCTGATGTTGCTGCCGACGGTGAACTGCCGGATCGCGAAGTTATTTGTGTCGGCAATGGTCACACTGGTCCCGGCGCTGTTGACGGTAATCCCGTTCACGTTGCTGATCTCGGCCAGCGTCGCCTTTCCTTTGTCGCCGGTGTACCCGTCAACGTTACTGCCAGCGACGAGTTTGATGTTGCCGTTGGACTTGGTCACCTCGCGGATGACGTAGTTGTTTGTGTCTGCGATGAAGAGATCGCCCGCGCTGTCCACCGCGACCGCCGACGGTTGGTTCAACTCCGCTGCCGTAGCATTGCCGGTGTTTCCCGAGTAGCCGCAGGTGCCATTGCCGGCGACAACGCTCACCGCACTCGTCGCCAGAACCACTTTCTTGATCTGGCAATCAGCCTGGTCGGCAACGAACAGGTCGCCCGAGCTGTCCGTTGCCAGCCCTGTCGGATAGCAGAATGTGATCGTGGAGCCGCCGCAGGTGCCCTGCGTCCCTGCGATCGTCGTGATCGTGTTGGTCGTATCGACCTTGCGAATCACGAAGTTGTAGAGGTCGGAAAAGTAAACGTTGCCCGAGGAATCGACGGCGATGCCGCTAGGGCCGTTGAGCATGGCGCTCGCGGCTCCGCCGACGACACCGTCACCGGCATAGCCAGGCAAACCATTCCCGGCAAGAACCGTGAGTAATCCGGTGCTGCTTACTTTGAACACCCTGTTCTGGGAATAGGCGGAGACGTAGTAGTTGCCGGAGGCGTCAAAGGCAACTGCTACCGGGGCGTTGAGGTTGGCGTTGACGGCGGGCATATCGCTGGGCCCTCCGCCGATGACGGTGGAAATTACATCCTGCTGAGCCAGCGCGGGCAATGCCAGCAACGCGGCGATCAGCGCGAGGACACAAACTGAGTTGCGCATTAAATCTTCTCCTTGGAAGTCGGTATCGTCGAAAAGTTTCGGGGAGTCGGTTCGTTTCTTAGCGCGGGATCCCGGGGCGACTACGCATCTGCACGTAGCGGTCGAACCTTTGGCCCTTTGCGTCGTGGTAGACAACCATCAGGACCGGCTGTGTTCCCTTGCTCCACATCTCGAACTCGTGCTTGGGCACGGTGAACTGCTGGGTCAGTCGCACCTCGCCGTGATTGCGCCAGAGTTTTACGGGCTGAAACTTTCCCAGAACGTCGGGCTGCGGGGTGGTGTGTCGAAGGGTCAGGACGGCCGCCTTCACGTCGCTGCCACTGTTATTGAAAACCTGCAGGCGAAGAGTGAGCACCGTCTGGTCCCCCTGGTCAACGACGTCGCTGACGTTGTAAACGCCAGCGAAGTCACGTCCGTCCTTGGCGAAGGCAAAGGCGGTGAGCGTAGCGAGAAAGAACATGAGCACCGCGGTTTTAATCGCGGGCTTCAAGCGCATGGACTTCATACTTCCCTCCTGGGAATGTGTTTGTGGTTATTGGAAACCAGTCGGACATTTTGGCCGACCGGGTGGATTGACTGTCGTGGTGAGGAAAATTTGGGTCTGAAACCCTGGGGTCTGAAACTACTTGGGGTCTGAAACTACTTGGGGTCTGAAACTACCTGGGGTCTGATACTACTTGGGGCTGAATCCCAAAGTCGAGCGAGTATACACGAGGCGCAGGATTTTAACAGAAGTTTTATGAACAGAGGCGGCAATCGAAGCCTTTGAAATGCGGGGACAGACGGGACTGGCACCATTCTTCTCTCCCGCTGTGGGAATGCCGTAACTCCGCAACAGAAATTTCGCTCTGCTTCCCCCGAATCCTACTATGCTCTCTTTCATTCCTCTTGTCATTCCGAGTGGAGAAAGATGATCCACGAAGCGGATCTCTTTCTCCGGGGGGCTGGCCCACCTTTGCTCTACCAGTGAAGAGGCTGCCCCACCTATCGTGGTTTTCGAAAGGTGGGCACCACCGGCCTTGACTTCTCCTTTACTCCTCACTACCACCCCATGGAATCCGCATGAAAGCTGAGGCATGCTCCGCCAGGCCCTAGTATCATCGTCCGCGGTACCCACCCTTCGGCTCCGCTCAGGGCAGGCTCCTTCGAAAACCACGAAGGGTGGGGCAGCCTCAGTTGTGGTGATGCCTGCAGTCAGATTTAAGGTGGGCCAGCCCCCTGGGGAAGTACTGGGAGGCCTGGGGATTGATGACGTGGCGGTGGCCTGTTGCGAGGGATCGGTGGGAGGGGGACGGTTGCGCGCGGCGAGGAGTTCAAAGGCTTTAACACAGAGGACACAGAGGGTCACGGGGTAAATCTGCGACTCGCGGAGCTGTTTAAGGTCGGTTGCGCCGTTCGTCCGCTGTTTTGAGCTGATTCGCGTAATTCTGCCTTTCATTGCTTAGCCCTCAGCGGCTGAAGCCGAGTATGTTTTTCTGCCTCAGTCGGCACGAGTGAAACTCGTGCCCTTCCCGGTCATCTTGCACCATTTTTCTTACTCAATCCCTAATTCTTTCGCCAACGCTTTCCATTTGCTGTCGACTAACGCTTTGGTTTTCGCGTCCATGACGATTTCGTCGGGCCAGGGGCGGGTGAAGCCTTCGGTGGGCCATTTGCGGGTGGCGTCGATGCCCATTTTTGAGCCGTAGTTGGCGAGGCGCGAGGCGTGGTCCAGAGAATCGATTGGGCCTAGCGTGAACTGAATGTCGCGTTCGGGATCGATGTTATTCAGAACTTTCAGCGTCACATCGGCGAGATCCTGCACGTCTACGTCCTCGTCGACGACCATGATGACCTTGGTGAACATGGCCTGTCCCAGCGACCAGATGGCGTTCATCACTTTGCGCGCCTGTCCGGGATAGGACTTGCGGATGGAGACGATCATCAGGTTATGGAAGACGCCTTCGATCGGGAGATTGATGTCGATCAATTCGGGGATGGTGAGGCGCATGAGCGGGAGAAAGACGCGCTCGACGGCTTTGCCCATGTAGGCGTCCTCCATGGGAGGCTTGCCGACGATGGTGGTGGCATAGATGGGATCTTTGCGGTGGGTGATGCACTGCACGTGGAAGACAGGATAGAGATCTTCGAGGGAGTAGAAGCCGGTGTGGTCTCCGAAGGGGCCTTCGGTGCGGAGTTCGTCGAGGTTGACGTAGCCTTCGAGGACGATTTCGCTGGTGGCGGGGACTTCGAGATCTACGGTTTCGCACTTGACCAGTTCGACTGGGGCGGCGCGGAGGAATCCGGCGATTAGGTATTCTTCGACGTCGGGAGGGGCGGGGACGATCGCGGAGAAAGTTACGGCGGGGTCGGTGCCGATGGCTACGGCGACTTCCATGCGGCCGGAGGGGTTATTGTCGGAGAGGACTTGGCCTCCGGAGGTGCGAGCCATTAGGTTTACGGCGGCTCGGCTCGCTTCGCTCGCTGGACCCCTCGACTCCGCTCGGGGCAGGCTCGCGAAGGCGCCCGTCCCCACATGGTTCTTGCCCGTCCCCATGTGGTTTGTGGCGGGTCCTGCGGCGTTTCTTAGGGCTTGACGAAAATGTTCGGCGGATACTTTCTGGCGTTGCCAGTGGGCGCCGGTTGTTTTTTCGTCGTAGACCTGCAGGCGGTACATGCCTAGATTTCGTTTGCCGGTTTTTGGGTCGCGGGTGGTTACGCAGGGGAGGGTGATGAAACGTCCGGCGTCCTGGGGCCAGCATTGGAGGATGGGGAAGTCGAGCAGGGAAAAGTTGTCGCGCTTGATGACTTCTTTGCAGGGGCCGGTGGGGACGGTCTTAGGAAAGAACTTTCCGGCTTCGGTTAAGAGCGGGAGCATTTTCAGTTTGTCGAGGAAGCCCTGGGGGGATTTCACGTCGAGAAACATTTTGATGCGGTCGGCGAATTCGTCGAAGGAATTCACGCCGAGGGCCAGTTTCATGCGGGCTTCGGAGCCGAATTGGTTGATCAGAAGTTGAGAACCGGGGTGGCCTTTGATGTTTTGGAAGAGGAGAGCGGGGCCTCCGTTCTTGGATTTGCTGACGCGGTCGGTGATTTCGGCGATTTCCAGGATCGGGTCGGCTTCGGTTTGAATGCGGCGGAGTTCGCCGGCGCGGTCGAGGGCGGCGATCCATTGGCGGAGGTCGTCGAAGGGCAAGGGTTTCTCCTAGGAACGATGATTATAAACAGGGGTCAGGGGCTCGCAAAACCAAGATCAAAATCAAAATCTTTACCACAGGGTACAAGGGGGTTTCACGGGGTAAACCTTTTAGAGTTTGCTGCGGAGCATGGTGATTACGTCGTCGGAGGTGATTACGCCGGTTAGTTTGTTGTGATCGTCTACGACGGGGAGAGTGACCAGGTTGTATTTGTCGAAGAGTTCGGCGACGTCGTTTTCGCTGGTGGCTTCGTGGGTGGAGACTAGCGGTTCCTGAGTTAGAGAGAGGAGCGGAGTGTAGGGCTTGGCCAGGACGAGTTTGATGAGAGGAACAGCGCCGGAGAGGGTGCCGTGAGAATCGACTAGATAGATGGTATTGACGGATTCGATGCCGCCTTCGAACTCGCGCATGACGCCGATGGCGTTGTCGACGGTGGCGGTGACGGGGAGGGCGAGGAACTCGGTGGTCATGCGTCCAGCGGCGGTCTCTTCTTTGTGTTCGAGGAGTTCGGTGACTTCCTGGCTGGCCTCGGGCTCCATCTCGACGAGGATTTGCTCGGTGTGATCCTGAGAAAGATCGGCGAGCAGATCGGCGGCGGCGTCGGGATCCATTTCCTCGACGATGTCGGCGGCGCGTTCGGAGTCGAGAGATTCGACGATGGCTCTCTGAACTTTGGGTTCGACTTCTTCCAGAGTCTCGGCGGCTACGTCTTCGTCGAGGGTGCGGAAGACGGCTTCGCGCTCGTCCGGGGCAAGGTCTTCGACGATGTCGGCGATGTCGGCGGGGTGGAGGGTGGCGAGTCCATCGTGCGAAATTTTTAGTTTGATACGGCGTGCGGGATCGGTTTCGATGAGGTCGACAAAACTCCAGGGGATGGTGCGGGGAGGAATGCGCTGGAGCAGGACGTGGAGGGCGGCGCGGGGCGCGAGTCCGCGAAGCAGGCGGCGAATGGCGCCGCGGGCGCCGATGTCGACGGAGAAGACGCGGAGAATGGCGTGCGGCTTGCCGGCTTCGCTGAGGGCGTCGATTTGAAGTTCGACGTCGTTGACGCGGACGACTTTGCGTCCGTTGATGTCGATGACTTGCTGGTCGAGAAGATCGCGCTCGAGGAGGAACAGTCCTTCGGAGCCGTTGGCGGCAGGCCAGTCGGCGGGAGGAGTGGAGGCGTGAATGTTGGCGTCGATGGTGGAGACGGCAGAGAAGGGAAGAATGCGGTTCCCGGTTTTGGTTTTGACGATGAAGGAGGCGATGCGATTGCGATCTTCCTGCGGGGCGAGGGTGACTTCGCGGACGCGTCCGGAGGCCGCGCCAGACGGGTCAAACACCGTGGCGCCGAGAAGCTCGGAAAGAGGTAGCGAGGTCATCCGGGCTGAGGATAGCGGAATTTTGTGGGGATTGGGAGAAAAAAATTGGGCGCGATAGGGGCAGGAGCTGGCCACGGATTTTCACGGATTCTCACGGATACGGATTAAGAGCAAAACCAAAATCTTTAGATAGAGGGTGCGGTTGACGCATCCGGCTATTTGCTGGGGGCGGGGACAGCAGGTTCCTCACCTGCGCTTCGCGCTGGTTCGGAATGACAAGAGAGATTAGGGTGACGCGACATCCGCTTGCCATGACATCCGCTTGCCGTGGCATTCCGCCTGGCATGACATTCGCCTGGGTGACATCCACCGTGCCGTGACGTCGAATCTTCGTGGCGAACGTATAATTATTTGGGATGCGGCTGATTTTCGACATTTTCGCGCAGACTTTGCGGACTTTGTGGGGACACAAGTTGCGCTCGTTTCTCACCATGTTCGGGATTGCTTGGGGAGTGTTTTCGCTATTGTTGCTGGTGGGGTTGGGGGAGGGATTCCGGTCGGGGCAGAAGAAGCAGTTCGACACGCTGGGCGAGAACGTGATGTTCATCTGGTCGGGGCGCGCTCCGGCGATGCAGGGAAGTTTTACGGCGCTGCGGCAGTACTATCTGACGTATCGGGATTATCTCGACATTCTGCGGGATTGCAAGAGCGTGGCGGCGGCGGCGCCGGCGATCCGGCGCAACGATATTCGGGCGGTGAGCGATTTTTTTCAGGCCAGCGGACAGATTTTCGGAGTGCCGGCGGACTTCAACCAGATTCGCTACATTCCGATCAAGGAAGGACGCTGGCTGAATGAGTTGGACGATGCGCAGAAGCGGGCGGTGATTGTGCTGGGCGACGAGGCGCGGCGGACGCTGTTTCCGGGGCGTCCGTCGGTGGGGAGCACGATCCTGTTGAATGGGATTCAGTTCCAGGTGATTGGGACGATGGAGCGGATCGGGCATGGGGATGACAATACGCGGAATCTGCAGTGCTACATCCCGTTCAGCACGATGCGGGAATATTTTCGGCTGACGAATGTGGGCGAGGCTCCGGATGTGGTGTCGTTTATCAATTACCAGCCGAGAACGCGGGCGCTGCACGAGCAGGCGCAGCAGGAAGTGCACCGGGTGATTGCGCGGAATCATGGATTCGATGCCAGCGATCCGGATTCGTTTGAGGAGTGGGACACGATCCAGACGGTGGACCAGGTGGGAAAGATTTTCGATGCGATGAATGCGTTTTTGGGGAGTGTGGGGCTGGTGACGCTGGGGCTGGGAGCGATTGGGATCATCAACATCATGCTGGTGGCGGTGGCGGACCGGACGCAGGAAATTGGATTGCGGAAGGCGCTGGGGGCTACGCATGCCAGCATCATGTTTCAGTTTTTCGTGGAGGGGGCATTTTTGACGCTGCTGAGCGGAGGGATGGGAATTGTGGCGGCGGCGGGGGTGATGCGGGCGATTTCGGGGTTTCCGTTGAGTGAGGGATTTGATCCTCCGAAGCTGGTGGCGCGGACGGCGGTGCTGGCGGTGGTATCGCTGGCGGTGGCGGGAGTGGCGGCGGGATTGTATCCGGCGAGACGGGCGGCGATGTTGCAGCCGGTGGAGGCTTTGCGGAAGGAGTAGCGAGTACCGAGTACCGAGTACCTAGTACCTAGTACCGAGTACCTAGTACCTCGTACCTCGTACCTAGTACCTCGTACCTCGTACCTAGTACCTAGAAAAAACTTTGCCACGGATACTCACGGATACAGGCAAAATCAAAATCTTTAACACAGAGGGCACAGGGGTCACAGGGTAGGGCTTGGGTTTGGCGGGGCGGCGTTCTAGGAGGTTTCGCCTCGCTTCGCTTGGCGGGACAGCCGAAGGCGGCTGTCTCCCCATGGGTTGGCTCGGAGCTAGCGGCTAGTAGCTAGAAGCTTATTTCTGATTTTTTATGCATCGAGATTTGTTGCAACAGGCGTTTGCGGCTATGCGGCATGACTTGCGCAAGACCTTGCTGACTATGGCGGGGATGGCGTGGGGGATTGCGACGGTGGTGTTGCTGCTGGCATATGGCAATGGGTTCGCGGGGGCGATCCAGAATATTTTTGAGAGTTTTGGGGCGACGTCGGTGGGAGTGTTTCCTGGGCGGACTTCGCAGCAGGCGGGCGGAAATAAGGCGGGAGTGCAGGTGCGGTTTACCAACGACGATATGGAGTTGCTGCGCAATAACGTGCCGCTGTGCAAACGCATCGCGCGGATGTCGGAAAAAGATTCGACGGTGCAGAATGCGAATCGCTCGTTCACGATGCCGGTGATGGGAATGGATCCGGCGCTGGCGACGATTTGGGCGCTGGATATGGAACAGGGACGGGCGCTCGACGATGGCGACAACGAGCGGCATGGTCTGGTCGCGGTGATTGGCTCGGAGGCGAAGGACAAATTGTTTTCCGGGATGACGGCGGTGGGAGAAGATATCCGCGTGGCGGGCGTGGAGTTCCGCGTGGTCGGGGTGGTGAAGCCGCGCATGCAGGAGGGCAACGACGACGATAATAAAACAATCTACATTCCGTTTAATTCGATGGACGTGGTGAAAGACACTTACTATCTGGACGGAATCTGGATGGATTCGCAGGGGTTGGACCACGACAAACTCGACCGGACGATTCGCGAGACGCTGGCGGCGGCGCATGGTTTCAGGAGCACGGATATGCGGGCGCTGTTCGTTGAGGATGCGCAGAAACAACTGGCGCAGTTCGGAATTATTTCGCTGGCGTTGAAGGTGCTGCTGGCGTTTGTGGGGACGGTTACGTTGGGCATTGGCGGAGTGGGGCTGATGAACATCATGCTGGTGTCGGTGACGCAACGCACGCGGGAAATTGGAGTGGAGAAGGCGCTGGGGGCGAGGCGGAGGGATATCCTGTTTCAGTTTCTGGCGGAAGCGATGGTGATTACGGCGGTGGGTGGAGTGCTCGGGATTTTGCTGTCGTATGCGGTGTCGGTGTCGGTGGGACGGCTGACATTTTATAGTGCGATGGCGAAGCATGCGGAGGCGGGAGATATCCGGCTGATTGTTTCGCCGATGATCGTGGCGGTGGCGACGGGGATATTGGCGGCTGTGGGAGTGGTGAGTGGGATGATCCCGGCGATGCGGGCGGCTAGGTTGGATCCGATTGAGGCTTTGAGGTACGAGTAGGCTCGAGTTGCGAGTGCCGAGTTGCGAGTACCTAGTACCCCAGTACCTAGAAACACTGGCTATGATTCGTTCTGAGGACATTCTCGATTTGGCTCCGCCTCCGGCGGATTTGCGCGTGGCTTATGGGGGCGATGCTCATCAGTTTGTGGATTTGCGGATGCCTAAAGGGAAGGGGCCGCATGGGTTGGTGATCGGCCTTCATGGGGGGTACTGGCGGGCGAAGTATGATCTCGGTTATTTCGGGCATTTGTGCGCGGCGCTTGCGGCGAAGGGGATGGCGACGGCGAATCTGGAATACCGGCGCGTGGGGAATGTGGGCGGAGGATGGCCGGGGACATTTGCGGATGTGCGGGCGGGATATCAGTTTTTGCTGCAGAATGCGCGGAAGTATGAATTCGACGCGCGGCGGATTGTGGTGATCGGCCATTCGGCGGGAGCGCAACTGGCGCTCTGCCTGGCGGCGCATGAGCCGGGAGTGAAGGCGGTGGTCTCGCTGGCGGGCGTGGTGGACTTGCAGCGGGCTTACACGCTGCATTTGAGCAACGATGCTGTGGTGGAGTTTTTGGGTGGAACTCCGGCGGAGGTGGGGGATCATTATCGGGAGGCCGATCCGATGAAGGTCGCGGTGCGGGCGCGACAGTGGCTGGTGCATGGAGCGACCGATGATACGGTGCCTCCCGCGTTCAGCCGCGATTACGTTGGCGCTAAGCAGAAAGCGAAAGAGGATGTGAGGCTGGTGGAGATTGCTGGGGCGGGGCATTTTGAGCTGGTGGATCCGCGGAGTGGCGCGTGGAAAGATGTGGAGAGAGTGGTGAGCAGTATCTAGTACCTAGTACCAGCTCTCGAACAGCAGGTTCCTCCACCGGTCTTTCAGACCGGTTCGGAATGACAAGGTTTTTTTCATATCTCAAGATCAAAATCAGACCGGTTCGGAATGACAAGATTTAGTTTAGGAGCCGGAGCGTTTGCGGATGGCCTGTTCGGTTTCCAGGGCTTGCTGGCGTACGTCGTTGGAGATGTCGGGGACGTCGCGTTGGTAGGGGCGGATGGCGGGGAGATCGTCGAGTTGTCCGACGAGGTAGAGAGCGCGGAGGGCTTCCCATACCTGCTCATTGGAGGGATCGACGACGGCCACTTCCGATCCGGCGGCGAGGTTTGCGCCGGTGCCGGCTACGGAGCGGATGCGTCCGGGGATGGGAGAGCGGATTTCTGCAATCTGCTTTTGGCCGAATTCCAGTTTTGCAATCAACCCATTTTGATGGATGGCGGTGCCGGGACGGTCGGAATCGAGAATGCGACCGGATTGCGGAGCCATGATTTGCGCGGGCTGCAGGAGGGCGAGAATCTGCGGGCGTCCGGTGGCGTCGCCGAAGCGAACCAGCGAGAGGGCGGCGTTGCCGCGGACCATCTGCGACGGGTCGGAGAGCATTTGCAGCAGCGTGGCGTGAAAGCTGGGGCCGGAAGTGTCCTGGCCCATGACCCAGGCGTCGGTGTTGCGAACTTCTTCGACGGGGTCGGCGGCGAGGCGGACAAGATCTGGGTACCACTGTTTTGCGTGCACGTCCTGATGGGTGATGCGCTCGCCGACCTGCACTAACGCTTGTTGAATGTGGCGCGGCTTTTTGGTGTCGTGCAGATATTCGGTGAGTTGCTGGTCGGAAAGCTTGCGTCCGAACCAGGTGTTCCACCAGAAAAGAAACGGCATCAGGCAGATGAGCCAGGCGGTGAGGAAGAAGAGGAGTTTTTGGGTGCGGGACATGCCGGGCTTGGGCGGACGAGACTCTGATGTAGGCGGAACTGAAACTGGATTAGCAGACATATTGAAAACATTTCACCACAGAGTCACGGCGGCACAGAGAAAATCCAAGATCAGTCTACGACATCGGCGTCCAGCACGCGCTCTTGCTCAAGATAATGAGAGACGGCGTACTGGGCTAGAAGCGGCGTCTGGAGCTTGATTTCGGCTCCGATCCAAGCGCCTTTAGGATATGGGGCGCGGGTCGTAGCGCCGGCTGCGGAGAGTCCGCCACTGCCGTATTGGGGGCCGAAGTCGGCGCTTTGAATCTGGTCGAACTGGTGGATGTCGCGCCAGGCTTCGTCGCCTACTGTGCCGGAGACATCGATTTTTAGTTTTACTATCGACATAAGATCAAAATCTTTAACACAGAGGGCACGGAGGCCACAGGGTAAATCAGAAACTCAACTGTGCGGGAACCACTGGTAGAGCATGAAATAGACCAACACTCCGGTGACGCTTACGTACATCCATAGCGGCCATGTCCATCGGGCGATGGCGCGGTGTGGGCCGTAGTTCCCACGTAATCCGCGGACCAGAGTGATGAATACCATGGGCACGATTACGATTGCCAGAATCACGTGGGGGATCAGGACGATGAGATAAATCACGTGCCAGAAGTGGTCGCCCAGAAAACGGATATCGCCAACCCGATAGTGGAAGTACAAGTAGCAGGCCAGAAATAATCCCGAGGAAACAATGGCGGCGATCATGCAGGCGCGGTGAGCGGCGAGTTTGCCCCGCATGATCAAACTGCGGCCAATCAGCAGCAGTACGGCGCTGGTTCCGTTCAGGCCTGCGATGAGGGCAGGGAAGAAAGCGTATTCCGGGTCGATCACGCGGAGGGCCTCGTGGTGCGGCGGTTGGCCATGAGGAAAGCGAGGGCGAACATGACGAGAGCAAATAAGAGCAGCGTGGCCAGGGAAGAAGGAAGTGAGAATGGTGAATCCGCGCCGGGGTAGAGCAGCAGCCGCAGCGCTTCGACGCCGTAGGTGAGTGGATTCAGGCGCATCAGGACGCGAATCCAGCCGGAGGCCTTGGAGATGGAAAACATTGCGCCGGAGAGCATCCACAGGGGAATGAGAAAGAGGTTGATGATGCCGTGGAAGGCGGCGGTTGAATCCATCGGCCAGGCGATGGCGAAGCCGAGAGCGGTGAGCGCGAACGAAACCAGAAAAACCACTACGGCGACCAATAAAACTTGCAGCACGTTGAGATGGACGCCAGCGAAGGGAGCGAAGACGAGGAAGATCATCCCTTGGACGGCCGAGAGTGTGGTGCCGCCGAGAACTTTGCCGAGCACGATGGCGGAGCGCGGCACAGGGGCGACCATCACAGAGAGCAGGAAGCCTTCCTGGCGATCTTCGATGAGCGACATCATGGCGAAGATCGAGGTGAAGAGAACGATCATGATGAGCGCGCCGGGATAAAAATAGTCGAGATAGTTCTGCTGTCCCTGACCTTCGCCGGAGCGGAAAGAGGTGCCGAAGCCGGAGCCGATGACGACCCAGAAAACGAGCGGGGAAGCGAGCACGCCGACGACGCGCGACTTTTGCCGGTAGAAGCGGACGATCTCGCGCCACCACAGGGTGAAGGCGGGCAGCAAGATTCCCGCGGAGGCGGGTACGGTGGTCGGTCGCGGCAGGGCTGCGGTTTGAGTGGCCATGGTTTAGGTTGCCTTGGGCGCGGGCGGTTTGGCGGCCGGAGCGGGAGCGGCTTTCTTGCCGAAGAAGCCGGAGTCACGAGCCTCCCAGTAGGCGTTGAGCATGAACACGCCGGAAAGCATGAGGAGGATGAGGATCATGAACAGGCCGTCAACGGTGGTGATCATGCCGTTGGTCAGGGTCAGGACGACTCCCAGCAAGGGGACGATGCCGAGGACGAGACAGAGAGCGAGGATCATAGAGAGCAAACTACCTCCGGTGATCGCAGTGTAACAAAGGAAGCGTGGGGAACGCGCGATTCTTATGTGGCGGGGTGGTGGGACGAGGCCGGCTAGAGGCGCATGCGGGCCAGCAGCGCGTATGCTTTTCGAAACCATGGGCGCTCGCGGCGCCGCTGATAGCCGGGCATGGTTCGGCGCTGATCGAGGATTTTCTGCGCCCATTGGCGGGCTTCTTCCACGCGTCCCTGCGATTGCAGAAATTGCGCGTAATTGTAATAAGTTTCAGAGCTGGTAGAGATTTTTGTCGCCTGCTCGAAGAGTTTGGCGGCCTTTTCTGCGTGGCCGGTTTGCGCATAGGCATGCGCGAGCAATGCGATGCCGCGATGAAAGTCGTAATCGGGATCTTTTTGTATGGCGCGTTCAAGGTCGGGAACTGCGGCTGGGAAGTCGCCTAGCTCCACTTCGGCGACGCCGCGCCGGTAAAAGGGATCGATGGAATCGGTGCGCTGCGCAATCGAGCGATCGTAGCAGGAGCGCGCCCGGGCGTAATCGCCGTTGTCGAGATAGAGCAGTCCGAGTTCTTCGTAGTTTCCCGCCGAAGGATTGTCGAGGATCGCACGCTCTAGTTCATGAATGCGGCGGCGGCGGGGAAATGCCTGGAATGATCCGCGCAGCAATTGGGCGTCGGGAATGACTTCGGCCACGATGTAAACCAACGCTCCGATCCAACCGAAGAAAATGATGACAAAGATCCAATACGTGTCTGGGCGGCGGCGGATAAAATGCACAATCGCCACTGCCTGCAAAATAAATCCCCATCCGCGGAATAAAAAGAAAAGCGATCCCATTCGAGCGCACTATATCACGCCGATTATGCCTTCGGCTTTCGGGCTTGCACTTGTGGAAATTGTGTTTCTCCGAATGCGGTCGCGGGCGCCAGGCGCACGGTTCCTGCTTACGGCGTGTGTGGGACAATACAAGAGTGAATACGCCAATCCTGCCTGGCCGAAGCCCGATTGCCGAAGCCCGAAGCGCTCTTTCCCCTATTCGCTTAATCGCTTTGGACATTGACGGAACTTTGTTGAATCCACAATTTGAGATTTCGCCGAAAGATCTTGAAGCGCTGCAACGTGCGCACGCTGTGGGCATTGAGATTGTGCTGGTGACCGGACGCCGGCACACTTTTGCGTTGCCGATTGCAAAACAGCTGGGCTTCGATCTTTGGCTCATCAGTTCCAATGGGGCCGTCACTCGTTCACTTGCGGGTGAAAGTTTTCACCGCGACCTGATGCCGCGCCAGACCTGCCTGGAAATCTGCGCGGCGATGCAAGAATACCGGGGTTACACCGTTCTCACCTTTGACAAGGAAACTAAGGGCGCGATCGTGCTCGAACATCTTGACGATCTGAACGCCAGCATCCGGCGCTGGCTGGAAAAAAACATGGCATACATCGAATTCGTGGTGCCTATCGAAAATGCCCTGACCGCCGACCCGGTCCAGGCCATGTTTTGCGGGTCGATGGCGCGCATGAGCGAAGCGCTGGTCACGCTTCAAGCCGCGGGCCTGGACGACCGGATCACCATTCTGCGCACCGAATATCCCAACCGCGATCTTTCCATGATCGACGTACTGAATGCGGGGTGCTCGAAGGGGCACGCGCTGGAGCGCTGGGCCGTCCATCGCGGCTTTCGGCGCGAACAGGTCATGGCCATCGGTGACAACCACAACGATGTGGAAATGCTTGAGTTTGCCGGCCATCCGGTTATCATGGGGAATGCGTGCGAAGAGCTGCGCGGCCGGGGCTGGAGCGTAACCCTGGGTAACGACCGGTGTGGAGTAGCCGCAGCCTTGGCGGACGTGGTCAGCGAGTAAAACGCCGCATCGCCGGTTTCAGGGGCGAATGTGCGGGCGGCGCAAGAAACCATGAAGAAGTCACTCCAATTCGTTGCGTGGGTCGTGCTTGCGGCACTGCCGGGCATGGCCGCCGATACCGCCATCCTGCGCAACGGATACGAAATCCGCCACGAGCACCGTAGGGTTATTGGGTCCATCACCCGTTTGTATACCGGCGGCGATGACAGCAGTTTTGTGGATATTCCAACGGAAGAGATTGATCACTTCGAGGTGCTGCCGGCGGAGGTGGCGCCGGTTGCCGAAAAACCTGCGGCGCAACTTGCGCCGCCGGGACCTGTGCAAAATGTCATGCGCCCCGTCGATCTGGATGAGGTTGTAAAAACCGCTAGCGGAAACTACCGCCTTGATCCTGATCTGGTGGCCAGCGTGATCCGCGCCGAAAGCGGCTTTAATGCGCACGCGGTTTCGCCCAAAGGCGCGCAGGGACTGATGCAGCTTATGCCGCAGACTGCATCCGAGCTTGGAGTGCAGAATCCTTTCGATCCGCGGGCCAATGTCGAAGGCGGTACACGGTATCTGCGCGAGTTACTGGAGCGCTACAATTTTGATCTGGTCAAGGCGCTGGCTGCCTACAACGCCGGGCCGAAGCGCGTCGAACAATATGGAGGCGTGCCTCCGTATTACGAAACTCGAGCCTACGTCGCGCGCATTGTGCGCGACTTCAACCGCAAGAAACTCGCCGCACGGGCCCAAGCCAAAAACTCAACCCAGGCAGCCGCTCCCAAGCCTTCCGCGGGGAAGTCCACCGCCCACGCCGCTGCGAAGCTGAGCAAGTCCAGCGCGCAAACGCAGGCGGAGGTACGTCCACCTCAACCCAGCCGTCAAGACTAGATTTCCCGGAAAATTTATTTTCGACACCTGATAGCCGATGCCGATACGAGACTCTGAAGTTCGCTTCCGCCTGCTCTTCGAAAACAGTATGGATGGGATTCTCCTGACCTTGCCTGACGGCAGAATCCTCGACGCCAATCCTAACGCCTGCTCCATTTTTGAGCGCACCCGCGACGAGATTATTGCCGCTGGCCGCGAGGGTTTGGTGGATAGTTCCGACCCCAACTTGCCGCGCTTGATTGAAGAACGAAGGCGGACCGGGAGAGCCCATGGCGAGTTGATGGCGCGCCGCCCCGATGGAAGTCTGTTTTCGATGGAAATGTCTTCGACCGTCTTTGACGATTCCGAGGGCCACCAGTTCACCTGCATTATTTTTCGGGACGTTACTCCCAGAAAACAGGCTGAGACGGAACGCGAGCGGCTGATCGGCGAACTTCAGGAAGCGCTCGGCAAGGTGAAAATGCTGAGCGGATTGTTGTCAATCTGCGCGTCGTGCAAGAAAATCCGCGATGAGCAGGGGCATTGGGAGCGCCTGGAGATTTACATTCGCAACCGGTCTGCGGCGGACTTCAGCCACGGCATCTGCCCGGAATGTATGAAGACGCTTTATCCCAAGGCGTAGCCGGGCCGCGAATTTGCATCGGGCGGTTTGACCCTCTCGCCGCGCTCATTTACCTTGGGAGTGCCGTTCCCGCTTCGCGTTGCGAGCTTGGCGTGCGACGTTCGCGGCGAAAGCTTGCCCCTGTTCATGGATAAAAAGCGCATTTTAGCCAGCGTCGTAGTGTTCCTCATCCTGGCCATTCTGGTGTACCTGCAATACCGCCATTGGCAGAGCTTCGACTGGGGCACGTTCTGGGCGCAGACCCACCGCATCAAGAAGGTCCACGTGCTGCACGGCATCGCGTTGATCTATCTCCACTACGCACTGCGGGCGCTGCGCTGGAAGATTTTTCTGCGGCCTGTGCGGCCGAAGGTTAAGGCCGTCGAACTGGTCTCTCCAACTTTGATCGGCTTCACCGGGCTGGCTCTACTGGGGCGCGCCGGAGAATTCATCCGGCCTTACCTGATCGCGCGCCGCACCGATCTTTCCTTTTCTTCGCAGCTGGCCGTATGGACCGTCGAGCGCATCTTCGATGTGGGCGCGTTCACGGTGCTGATGGTACTGGCAATATTTTTGCCCAGCGCACTTCCGGCAATTCCGCATCCCGAATACTACGTGCGCTTCCGCGAAGGAGGATTCCTGCTCATCGGAGTCGTGCTGGCGTTGACCGTGGGTGCGATCGTGGTCCGGCGTAGTGGCGATGCCGTGGCTCAGTGGGTGGAAGTGAAGTTTGGACATTTACCCGCGCACTTCGGCCACAAGCTGGCGCAGAAAGTACGCGAATTTGGCGCCGGGCTCGATACCATTCACGGGCCTCTGTCTCTGCTCTGGCTCGCGCTGGTCTCGGTGGGGATGTGGTACCTGATCGCCCTCGCCTACCAGGAAGTGACTCATTCTTACGGCGTCGCGTCGCTCGAGATTCCGGTTTCGCAAGTTCTCATTCTGATGGGATCGAGCATGATCGGATCGATGCTGCAGTTGCCCGCGGTTGGCGGTGGTTCGCAGATGGCCACTATTGCCGCACTCTCCGCAGTGTTCGATGTTCCGCCGGAGATGGCCGCCAGCTGCGGAATTTTGCTATGGCTCGTGACTTTCGCCGCCGTGGTTCCCACAGGCCTGATTTTGGCGCACCGTGAGCGCCTGTCTCTGACGAAGCTGTCGGAAGAGAGTCATCATGCGGAAGAGGACGAAGTAAACGGCCCGCCAACTCGCACGTAATCGGAATACGTGGAAGAGTGGAGCTTCGGCGCTGTGTTCGAGTTCCTGTCTATCACGCAGGTACGCGCCTGCTGCGCATCCTCGATCCCCTGTTACAATTTTGTATCACCTTTGTGTCACCGCTAATAAACAGCAGGTTCCTCCTTCGTCGCTTCGCTCCGGCGTCGGAATGACAAGGATCGGATTTGACCTCTGGAGGTCGAAGTGATGAGGAGTGGATTCGACCTCTCAAGGTCGAAATGAGCGGTTTGAGTTTGGTTTGAAAGTATCAATGCCATGAAATGCCCGTTTTGCGGATTTGCCGAAGATAAAGTCGTGGACTCGCGGGAGAGCAAAGAAGCGGAGTCGATCCGCCGCCGCCGCGAGTGCCTGAAGTGCAACAAGCGCTTCACTACCTACGAGCGCATCGACGAGATCCCGTACATGGTGGTCAAGAAAGACGGACGGCGCGAGAAATTCGACCGGCAGAAAGTGCTCAACGGTTTGCTGCGCGCCTGCGAAAAGCGGCCGGTCCCCATCAGCAAGCTGGAGCAGATCGTGAACGAGGCGGAATCGTTTGTGATCGAGTCGCAGGAGCGCGAGCGCAAGACCAGCGAAATTGGCGAGCTCATCATGAACCGCCTGCGCCGCTACGATAAAGTCGCCTACGTGCGCTTTGCTTCGGTGTATCTGGATTTCAAGGACGTGAAGGAGTTCATGACGGAGTTGAAGGATCTGGTGAAAGTGAAAGAGAAAGTGGGCAGTGGATAGTGGTCAAAGGAAATGGGAGTGGGTAGTGATTAGGGGTTAGAGCATGTTTCAAAAATACTCTTGGTGGCAAGAACCGGACCCGCAGGGGCTAAAGCCCGCGATCTTGTTGATGCTATGCGGCACGGCTGAAGCCGTGCCCTGATACGAACCTATTTTCGAAACACGCTCTGGAAAAACTGCGGTGCATTTGCTAACGACTATTACTCACTATTCACTAACGACTATTCACTAACCACTGACTTCTGAGGTATGCATGACTCATAAAGTAACGCTCATCCCCGGCGACGGCATTGGACCTGAAGTTACTCAGGCTACCGTGCGCATTCTGGAAGCTACAGGGGTCAAGTTTGAATGGGAATCATTCGCGGTTGGGGCGGATGCGTTCGAGAGGCTTGGCGAATATATCCCCCACGAAATGATCGATTCGATCGAGCGCACGCACGTCGGGCTCAAAGGACCGGTGACGACGCCCGTGGGCGGCGGTTTTTCCAGCATCAATGTGGCGCTGCGGCGCAAGTTTGAGCTCTATGCCAACTTCCGTCCGATTCGCAATTTGCCGCACATTCCCACGCGCTATCCCGATGTCGATCTCATCATCGTGCGCGAGAATACGGAGAGTCTCTACTCCGGCATTGAGCACGAAGTCGTGCCCGGCGTGGTGGAGAGCCTGAAGATCATCACCGAAAAAGCATCGACGCGGATTGCGAAGTTCGCTTTCGAGTACGCGCGCAAAAATCAGCGCAAGAAAATTCACGCCATTCATAAAGCCAACATCATGAAGCTCTCGGATGGCCTGTTTCTGCGCTGTTGCCGCGGCGTCGCCAAGCACTATCCGGAGATCACTTACGGGGAGCACATCGTTGACAATACCTGCATGCAACTGGTGCTGAATCCGTATCAGTACGACATGCTGGTGATGGAAAATCTTTACGGCGACATTCTTTCGGATTTATGCGCGGCATTCGTCGGAGGCCTGGGATTTGTGCCCAGTGCCAACCTGGGTGATCATTGCGCCATTTTCGAAGCGGTTCATGGTTCGGCGCCTGATATCGCGGGCAAGAACCTCGCCAATCCTACGGCGCTGCTGCGCTCGGCGCTGCTGATGTTGCGCCATCTCGATGAGTACGATGCGTCCACACAGATTCGCAACGCGCTGGAGCGGGTCTACCGCCATCCGGAAAAACTGACAAAAGATATTGGAGGAAAAGCTGGCACCTCCGAATTCGCTGACCACGTCATCGAAGAAATGCAGCATACCAAGGTGGCGCCCGCCGCCGTAAACTAACAGCAATTGGCTTTTCGCAATGTGCAAGGCCGAGGGCGAGACGCCCTCGGGACAGCCGGCAGGATGCCGGCGCTACAATTCAACCGGGACAGCCGGCAGGACCTTCGACTTCGCTCAGGGCAGGTGCCGGCGCTACGGCAAGGATGCCAGCGGTAACGACTTTAGCTTGGGGCCTCACCTGTATTGAGGCGAAAGGGGCAATATGAAACACAAATCACTCGCAATACTCGCAAGCATTTTTCTCTTCGCCAGCATCGCTGTGGCGCAGGGCGGGGAACTGGTCGCCGCGGAGTTCGGCGCCGGCAATCACCGCGTCGATGTCACTCCCCAGGTGCGGTCTTTCATGCACGACGGCATTCTGCGCTTTGACGTCACCGACGATGCCTTCGGCGCCGATCCGGCTCGTGGCCACGTGAAAGAACTCTTTATCCGCATCAAGCACTGGGACGGCAATGTTGAAGAATTCCGCTTTCCCGAATACGCCCACGTGAATCTCGTGCTCGATCCCGATCGGGGATACGACTATCACGATCGCGAGTTCCACATCATGCGCGCCTTCTATGGCGGCGCCGGGCACTTCGTCGATGTTACGGAGCAGTTGCGCGGCATGAAACATGAGGGCAGATTGTTCGTGGTCGTCAACAATCGGAATATGGGCGGCGATCCCGATCCGGCGGTGCACAAGGTGCTGCGCGTGCTTTATTGGAATGAAGGGCAGCGGCGGCAGATTGTGGTTCCGGAGCACGGGGAACTCAGGCTGCCGTAATCAAGGTTGTTACTGGTCGTATGCACAGGCGCGGCGCAAGCCGCGCCTTTCTTCATGCGATTTTTATTTGATTCGCAGCGAGGAAGGGAGCGACACGAGCGATTCCCCCCGAATCAATACCCACAGATGCCTTGACTCTGGCCGCAGATGAGTGTAAATTCGCCCGTTCTGGGGTTTTGTGAGGGGAATGACGCAGGAAAAACGGCGCGTGGGGGTAGTTCTGTTTCAGCTGGGCGGACCGGACACGCTGGCTGCGATCGAGCCTTTCCTTTATAACCTGTTTTGCGACCCCGATATTATTGACTTTCCTTTCGCGCGCATCGGACGCAAGCCTCTCGCCAAGCTGATTTCTACTACCCGCGCCCGCAAAGTTCAGCATCACTACGCCACCATCGGCGGAGGGTCGCCGATCCGGCGCTTCACCGAGCGGCAGGCGCTGGCGCTGCAGTCCCAGCTCGCACATCAAGGTCTGGATGCGCGGTGTTTCGTTGCGATGCGCTACTGGCATCCCTTCACCCGTGAGGCCATCGTCCAATTGCGGGAGGCGAAATGCGATGAAGTCGTCCTTCTGCCGTTGTACCCGCAGTATTCATCCACCACTACGGGATCGAGCCTGAACGAGTGGCAGCGACGCTTGGACAGCGATGTGCTTCCCGGCAACCTTGCCGTACACAACGTCGGCCCGTTCTACCGGCATCCGATGTATCTAGACGCGGTCGTGGAAAAGATCGAGCAGGCCCTGGCCCGGTTTCCCGTGCCCGAACGCGCCGAGATCGTGTTCAGCGCGCACAGTGTTCCCATGTCGGTGATCGCCAAGGGCGATCCTTACCAGCGGCACATCGAGGAAACGGTGCAACTCCTGATGGAGCGCGGCGGATGGCGCAACCGGCACCGCCTCTGCTATCAGAGCAAAGTTGGCGCCAGCAAATGGTTGCAGCCATCGCTGCACCGCACGCTGCGCGATCTGACCGCCGAGAAAGCGCGCGAAGTTTGCATCGTGCCGGTGGCGTTCGTTTCCGATCACGTCGAGACGCTGGGCGAAATCGATCACGAAGCCCGCGAGGAAGCACAGAAGTTAGGCATCACGCAATTCGAAATGAGCGCGGGATTGAACGATTCGCCGAAGTTCATATCGGCGCTGGCGCAGTTGGTGCTGGAAGCGTTAAGCGAAGCGGAGCCGTCATTCGCGGCGCGCACAGAGACTTTAGCGGCTGTCGGTTAATTGCTGGCCGATGCGAGGGCGAGACGCCCTCGCGACAGCCGGCGGGACGCCGGCGCTACTTAGAATTAGTTAGAGACACGCAGGAACGCAGAGATCAGAAACAGGAGGAAGACTCATGGCCGAGCCGGAAAGCGGCAAGCCCAGCCCGAATCCAGAAGCTGCAAAGCCCGCCACCACGGGCGATGCCACCAAGTTCGTAGGCACGCCCGCGGTCGGAACCTCGAAAGCAGCGGCCGCGGGAGGAATCTCGAACCCCGGTCCCTCGAACACTCAGGTTGACCAGCACCGCCGCCGCCTGGTGTGGGTCGCGGTCACCGCGTTCCTGACGGCGTGGTTCCTGGCATTTTTCCGCTTCTTTCTGCCGCGCACGCTCTTTGAACCGAACACCGTTTTCAAGATTGGATATCCTTCGGAGTTCACGCTCGGGGTTGACACCAAGTTTCAGCAGAAGTACCGCATCTGGGTGGATCGGACACCGGACCGATTGTTCGTGATTTATGCGCGCTGTACGCATCTGGGCTGCACTCCCGACTGGAAGCCGGCGGAGAACAAATTCAAATGTCCGTGCCACGGCAGCGGCTACGACAGCGAAGGCATCAACTTCGAAGGCCCGGCGCCGCGCCCCATGGACCGCGCCAACGTCACACTTGCGCCCGATGGGCAAATCATTGTTGACACCTCACGGCTGTATCAATGGCCGAAAGGACAACCAACGCATTTCAATGATCCCGGAGCATTTCTGACGGGAGTGTAAGAAAACGAGGTCTTAGGTCTTAGGTGTTCGGCCTTAGGCAAAACCCGAAGACCTAACACTCAAGACCTGAGGGCCAAGACCTTCGAATACGGGAATCATATGGCTGACGAAAACAAACCGAACGGTAACGGCAAAGTGGGAATCGTCGATCGCGTCAAAGAAGACATTCAGGCAATGAAGGTCGATATTCCCTCGAAGGCGAAAGAACAGATTGAGGGATTAAAAGATCCGACCAAGACGCAGGTCTACACTTCGATCTTCCGCCACAAGCACGACGACACCCCGCGCAACCGGGCTCTGGGCGTGCTTTCGAACGTGTTCCTGCATCTGCATCCGGCGAAGATCAACCGCGATGCGGTGCGCTACAGCTACACCTGGGGCATGGGCGGGATCACGTTCTTTCTGTTCATCATCCTCACCTACACCGGCGTGCTGCTGATGTTTTACTACCATCCCACGAAGGTGCAGGCATTCCGCGACGTGCTCTACCTCGAGCACGATGTGCCCTTCGGAAAGATATTGCGCAACATGCACCGCTGGGCTGCGCACTTGATGGTGATTGGCGTCTGGCTGCACATGTTCCGCGTGTTTCTTACCGGCTCGTATAAGAAGCCGCGCGAATTTAACTGGAATATCGGCGTGCTGCTGCTTGTCTTCACGTTGCTGCTTTCGTTCACCGGATATCTGCTGCCCGACGATCAGCTCGGATTCTGGGCCGTCACTGTGGGCACCAACATGGCGCGCGCTACGCCGCTGCTTGGCCATGAAGGCCCGTTCGGATCGATGCTGGGCATGACTCCGTATAACGACGTGCGCTTCGGCTTGCTGGGCGGATCGATCGTGGACGCCAACGCGCTGCTGCGGTCCTACATCTGGCATTGCATCGGCATTCCGATCGTCGCGTCGGTCCTGATGATCGTGCATTTCTGGCGCGTGAGAAAAGATGGTGGGATCTCGGGGCCGGCTCCGGTGATGCTGGAAGCGGAAGCGGACAAGCCGAGACGGGGACCGAAGGCGGCGGGAGAGTGAGTAACGAAGTCAGAATGCAGAAGTAAGAATGCAGAAGTTAGAACAATATAACTTCTTCATTCTGCCTTCTGACTTCTGCAATACAGCCACGGCATTCGTGGAGAAAAATTAAACTTATGGACTGGCGACAACTTTGGGAAATCTGCTCTGCACCAGACAACGTGCCGATCGTCGGCCTTATCCCCCTGCTGGCCTTCTACATTTATCTGGCCTGGAAGCAGGCCCATGCCAACGACCTGCTGATCGAGCAGCTCGAAGGCGATGCCGCGCTGGCCAAGACTCATCACCGCAAGACCTGGCCCTTCAAGCCGGGCTGGCAAAAAGAAGTCCACGTCTGGCCGTTCCTGCTGCGCATTGAATTTCTCGCCGCCATCATCGTCACCATCATTCTGATGGTCTGGTCGATCACCCTGAACGCGCCGCTCGAAGAGCCCGCGAACCCTAACCTCACCATGAATCCCGCCAAGGCTCCGTGGTATTTCCTGGGGCTGCAGGAGATGCTCGTCTATTTCGACCCGTGGATCGCGGGCGTGGTCATGCCTACGATGATTATCGTAGGGCTCATGGTCGTTCCTTACATCGACACGAACCCGCTGGGCAGTGGCTATTACACGTGGAAGCAGCGCAGGTTTTCCATCGGAACGTTTCTGTTTGGCTTCATCGTCCTGTGGATCGCGATGATCATCATCGGGACATTCATAAGAGGGCCTGGCTGGCAGTGGTTCTGGCCGGGACAAACCTGGGATCACAACCGGCTGATCTACGAGGTGAACCGCGACTTGCCGGATATTTTTGGAATCACGTCAAACCTGGCGAAAAGTATATTTGGCGCGATCGTGGTCGGCGGCTATTACGTGCTCGGCGGTTTTATTGTCTACTCGCTGTTCCGCCGCTATATGGCCAAAGATTTTAAGCGGATGAGCCTGTTGCAATTTGGGCTCACGCAGTTTTTGTTGCTCACCATGGTCGCGCTGCCCCTGAAGATGGGCCTGCGCCTGGTGTGGCACATCAAGTACGTATGGATTACGCCCTGGTTCAATATTTAAAGAAGACAAAGCGTCGTTGGTCGTTCGTCGTTGGCCAATGACCCCGAAGTCAGCAGTGATGAACGGCGAACGACTAACGACTAACGACGGTTTTCCGGAGGAAGCACTGCGTGCCTGAACAACCCAACCTCGAGCAGGACCCGATCATCACCAAGTCGTACGCTGCGTACTACCTGATCGCGATGGTGATTCTCATGGCGACGCTGTTCTGGGCCTTGTGGGATGAGGCTTGGGGCCAGCGCCCGTGGAAGGCCTATCAGGAGCAGTGGAAGACCCGCTATTCGGCATTTCTGAATACGGCGAAGTCGAAATCTTCGGCTTCGGAATTGGACGTCGAAAAAAATCAGGACTATGCCGCGCTCAATGCCGCCTTCAAAAAGGCGAGCGAAGACGCCGCGCCCGCCGCCAAAGCCTCCCGTGAGAAACTCGATGACGCTAGCGCGCGCCTGCTCGCCGTACAGAGCGTCTTCACCGACCGCCGCGCCTATGTGAATGCGCTCACCTACGAACTGGAAACCAGCAGCAGCGCTTCCTCAAAAGCCAGCAAGCAGAAAGAAATTGATTCGTACAAAGCGGAGAAGGCCACGGTCAAGTTTCCCGATGGAAGTAAACAGGACTTCACCTTCCCGCAACTCGAGGAGAAATATAACGAAATCCGCAACGAGCGTACGAAGCTTAGCCTCGAACTCGGCGACGTACTAAAGCCGGTCACCGCGGCCAAGCAGAAGATGGATGACTATATTTCCGAGCATCTCGTCGGCCTGACGCCTCCGCAAATCGATGGACTGAAGAAGCGCGCTACGGAGTGGGATCCGGCGATCGTGCAGATCAATGTGGCCGAAGCGAATATCGTGGACCGCTGCGAATCGTGCCACATGAATTCGCGGGAGCCTCTCAAGATCACAGCGGCATCGATGATGGCGAAGGGCGAAAAGAAACCGGACGAGTACGCGACGGCGTTCACCAGCCATCCCCAGCCAGAACTGTTGCAGATTCACGATTCCGAAAAATTCGGTTGCTCGCCTTGTCACCAGGGCAACGGACGCGCCACCACCAGCATGGAGAAGGCCCACGGCGACTACGAACACTGGCTCTGGCCGCTCTTCCCCAAGGAAAATGCGCAGGCGGGTTGCCAGAATTGCCACGCCGCCGACATGGTACTGGTGAGCGGCGACACGCAGTGGCTGACCATCAACAACGGCAAGGATCTGTTTCGACAGCGTGGCTGCATGGGCTGCCATCGCTACGAAGGCTATGACAAAGAGCCCGAAGACTTGAATGCGATTGGGCAGCAGATTAAGCAGATCGAAACGCAGAAGAAAGACAACCTGAAGCAGACCGCGTACCTGATGAAGCAGGCCGACTCTGCCGAATCGAACGATGAGGCCAACAAGCTCAACACCCAGGCGGTGGATCTGCGCGTGGCCAACAGCAAGCTGGACGGCCGCCTGCAGCAACTCGATTATCAGTCGCACAGCCTGATGCAGGATCAGAAAAAAGTCGGGCCCAATCTGAAAGACGTTCGCCTGAAGCTCAACCGGAACTGGATTCCGGTGTGGCTCAAGAAGCCTTCGGATTTTCGTCCAACGACGAAGATGCCGAACTTCCGGCTCAACGACCATCAGATCCAGGCCATTTCCGCCTACATCTGGCAGTCGGGATTCACCGACCAACTTGCCAAACACAAGCCCGGCAACGCCGCCCACGGCAAAGAATTATTCGAGACCCGCGGCTGCATGGCCTGCCACTCCATCGGCGAAGGCGATCAGGTGCAGGGCGGAACGTTTGCCGCTAACCTCACCCGAGTGGGCGAAAAAGCGAATTACGATTACCTGGTTCGTTGGATTCACAACGCCCGCGAGCGCACGCGTCCGTATTGTCCCTATGAGAAAAAAGACATCGGCCCTGAGGATTACGCCAAGAAGGGACTGCCTTACGTCTTCGATCTCGACCATAGCAAGTGCCCCAATGACGGCCACGAACTGCAAGTGCAGAACATGACTGTGATGCCGAGTCTGCGGCTGGCTCCGGAAGACGCCGAAGATATTGCGACGTTCCTGATGTCGCAGAAGAAGCAGGATCCCTCCGCCTACGCCGATGCGTCGTACATGGACGATCCGAAACTGAAAGATGAAGGCAAGAAGTGGGTGCGCCACTATGGTTGCGCCGGATGCCACGAAATCGCCGGCTTCGAAGACGAAGGCCGCATCGGCACCGAACTCACTTTCGAAGGCAGCAAGCCCATCGAGCGCCTGGACTTCGCGCTGTTCACCGAAACCGCGCAGCGCGGAGGCAAAGACGCCGAGCCAATCAAAGACAAAGAAGATCTGGCGCGCCTGCCCGACGGCCCGGCGACTGAGCCCTGGTACGATCACAAGGGATTTTTCGAGCACAAACTCGCCGAGCCCAACGTTTACGATCAGGGCAAAGTGAAGGGCGAAACGGAAGCCCTGCGCATGCCCAACCTGCACCTCACGAAGGATCAGGTGCTCGATCTCACGACTTTCCTGATGGGCAGCGAAGAGACATCTTTGCCCGCGAGTTATCAATACAAACCCGGCGACGCCCGCCACGACATTCAGGAAGGCTGGTGGATCGTCAAGAAGTACAACTGCATGGGTTGCCACCAGTTCATCCCCGGCCAGCAAACCATTCTGATGGGATTGAAGCAGTATCAGGACAATCAGGAGCAGTTGCCTCCGAAGCTTCTGACCGAAGGCGCGCGCGTCGATCCTGAGTGGCTGCGGCGGTTCCTGTCGAATCCGGCGCTCAGCACCAGCGACACCAATCGCAATGGTGTGCGTCCTTACTTGAAAGTGCGGATGCCCACGTTCTCTTTCTCCGATAATGAATTGCGCAAGCTGGTGCGGTTCTTCGAGGCATTGTCGCAGCAGCCGCTGCCGTACATTCCCGAGGAAGTTCCAGTTCTTACCACCAAGGAATCGGATATGGCTCGCAGCCTGTTCTCGAGCACCGCGGCTCCTTGCCTGAAGTGCCACGCCACGGGCGATCCCACGCACGACAAGATCGCCACCGCGCCTAACTTCCTGCTGGCGAAGGAACGCCTGAAGCCGGATTGGGTCGAGCGTTGGATCACCGATCCGCAAGCCGTCAGCCCCGGCACGTCCATGCCCTCTGGGCTTTTCAAACAGCAGGATAATCAGTGGGTCTTTGCCGGGCCCACGCCTCCGTCGTTCCAGGGCTATACCGGAGATCATCGCAGGCTATTAACCGATTACATCTTCCAGTTGACGCCGGAAGAGCAGCGCAAGGTGGCCGCGTCTATGCCGCATGCGAAGGCCGCGATTCAACTGAAGAGCGATCACAAGCAGGCTGCGGTGGTATCGCACGCTGCAAGCAGCGGCGGTTCGCGGTAAAATGGGCGGTTTGGTGGTAACGCGGCATGGACGGTGTTCGTAGGGACTGTCGTCCCGAGCGAAGCGAGGGATCGTGGTGTTTGCCGGCGGCGGCACCGATGGTGC
This sequence comes from uncultured Acidobacteriaceae bacterium, assembly GCA_963715875.1. Taxonomy (GTDB): domain Bacteria; phylum Acidobacteriota; class Terriglobia; order Terriglobales; family Acidobacteriaceae; genus Sulfotelmatobacter. The sequence goes on from OY970281.1 coordinate 2,673,519, forward strand.
AGGCAAGAACCAAGATCCCTCGCTGCGCTCGGGATGACAAACGCTGCGCTCGGGATGACAAACATTTTGCTCGGGATGACAAACATCTTTGACAACGGCTATGCTCGGATGACAAAAATGTTTTGAATCAAATATTTCTTGCATCCGGTGACAAACGTTTTTGCATCGGATGACACGTGTTTCCTCAGTCGACTACTAAAGAACAAGAAAGAGAGACCTCATGAATAAGCAAAGTTGGAGAATGATTTCGATCGGCCTACTGGCCTTGTGCGCCATCCTGCTAACCGTCGCTTGCAACAAGAAGGAAGGCTCCGACCAGGAAAGCAACAAGATGGAGCAGAAAGAGGCCACGCCGGCGCCAACGGCCACTCCGATTGACCCCGCGACTGTGGCAACGGTTTCCGGCCAGGCCAAGCTTGATGGAATGGCGCCGAAGCCCGCGAAGATTGACATGAGCCAGGATCCGGCGTGCAAAGGCACCAACGATTCCGAAAACGTGGTTGCCGACAACGGCAATCTCGCCAACGTCTTCGTCTACATCAAAGACGGACTGGGCAATCGAACCTTCGACGTTCCCAAAGACCCTGTCGTCCTCGATCAGCAGGGCTGCAAGTATCATCCTCACGTGCTGGGCGTGATGGCCGGCCAGACCGTGCAGATCAAAAATGACGACATGACGACGCACAATATTCATCCCACTCCGAAAGACAATCGTGAGTGGAACGAGTCGCAGCCGCCTTCTTCGCCCGCGATCGAGAAGAATTTTGCGCGCGAAGAAATTATGCTGCCGGTCAAATGCAACCAGCACCCCTGGATGAAGATGTACATCAACGTGGTGAAGAGCCCGTTCTATGCGGTCACGGACAAGTCCGGAAAGTACGAGATCAAGGGACTGCCCCCGGGGGACTACACCATCGCCTTCGTTCACGAAAAATTCGGCGAGCAAACCCAGAAAATAACGGTAGCTCCGAAAGACAGCAAGACGGTCGATCAGACCTTCAAAGCCGAATAAGTAAGTTGGAAATGTCGCATGAGGGGACAGCCGCCTTCGGCTGTCCCTTGCACAAAACTCGCCTTCACCTCTGATAAAATATTCGGTTGCGGCCGACTGGGATGCCAGTCTGCCGCGTCATCGGCAGGAATGACTATCCAGGAATGCTTACCCCAGCCACTCCATGAGCAACACTCTGAAATCGATTCCCGCTCGCTATAATCCCGCGCACCATGCTTTTGCCGTATTCACTGCCTGCGCCGCGTTCGTCGTGATCACGGCTGGAGCGCTGGTCACCAGCAACGATGCAGGCCTGTCGGTTCCGGACTGGCCGACCTCGTTCGGCTACCTCATCAAAGTGCCGCGTTTCGTGGGGGGCATTCGTTATGAATGGAGTCACCGCATGGTCGCCGGCACGCTGGTTACGCTGACTCTGGCCATCGCGATCTGGACTCTGCTGGCTGAGCGCCGCCGCTGGCTGCGCTGGCTGGCCATTGGCGCGTTCTGCACGGTCATCGTACAGGCGATTCTCGGCGGACTTACGGTTTTGCTTTTTCAGCCGCCGTGGATCTCCACTGCCCATGCCACCATGGCGCAAACATTTTTCTGCATCGCGGTGTCGATTGCGCTTTTCACCGGACGAAAGTGGGTTGAAGAGGTTCCCCGGGTCGAGTTCGACTCGCGCCGCCCCAGCCTTTCGCGTCTGACGTTCCTCTCGATTTTTGTGCTCTATGTTCAACTCATTCTCGGTGGCATGTTTCGTCATCACGGCATGAGTTGGTGGCCGCACGTGCTCAACGCGGTGCTCGTTTCGTTTGTGCTCGCCTGGACCGCGATCCGCGCCATCTCCGTTTACTCGGGAATCGAAGCCGTTCGCAGACCCGCCATCGTGATGCTGTCGCTGCTGATCACGCAACTTTGCCTGGGCTTCACGGCGTTTCTCACTCGAGTGGCCTGGGGACGGGACGCAGCCCAACCCGAGTTGCCCATGGTGGTCTCCACTGTCGCTCATGTTGCCGTAGGAGCGCTTCTGCTGGCGACGACGGTGATTCTGGCGATCCAGGTGTGGCGGCACGTTCCAGTGGCTTTCGAAGAACGAGTCCCGCAGCCTCAAGTCGCGTAGGGAGTGCGTGGGACGGATGCTCCTGTCCGCCTGCTTTTGAGTTCGATTCATTCTCAAGCACACTCAAAGCTGATCTCGTCGTAAACTGTTACTAGGTTCAGGATTCCATTTGCCCTCGAAAATTTCTGCCATCGCCGTCGCCGCGCCGGAAGTCACTTCCGCGCTGCCCGTCATTTCTGTGGAAAATCTGGTGCACCGCTACGGAGACCGCACGGCCCTCAACGGCGTCTCGTTTGACGTGCGCCCCGCCGAACTTTTCGGACTGCTCGGGCCCAACGGCAGCGGCAAGACTACGCTGTTCCGGATTCTTTCGACTCTGATGGTTCCTACCGCAGGGCACGCCGTCATCATGGGGTGCGACGCCGTGCAGGATCCGGCCCGGCTTCGCCGCCAGATTGGCGTGGTGTTCCAAGCGAAAAGTGTTGACCTGAAACTCACCGCCTACGAAAATCTTTGGCATCAGGGACACCTTTACGGACTCCGCGGCTCTGCGCTGAACAAGCGGATTCACGAGATACTCTCCCGCGTCGGTCTCGACGATCGCGCCAAAGAATTGGTCGAAAAGTTTTCCGGCGGCATGCAACGCCGCATCGAGCTGGCCAAGGGACTGTTGCATCATCCCGGAGTGCTGCTGCTCGACGAGCCCACTACCGGACTCGATCCCGGCGCGCGCCGCGATCTGTGGCAATATCTCGCGACTTTGCGCGATGAGGAGCACGTTTCGGTCCTTGTGACCACGCATCTCATGGAAGAGGCCGAGCGCTGCGACCGCCTTGCCATCATGAACGAAGGCAATCTGGTCGCTCTGGGCACGCCGGAGGAACTCAAGAGCGAAATTGGCGGCGACGTCGTTATCTTCGATGCGGCTCACGACGCCTCGGTTCTCGCCGATCGCATCCGCGCGCGCTTTCACGTCGAAACTACCGTGATGGGAAATCAGGTCCGCATCGAGCGCGAAGGCGCTCACCGTTTTGTGACCGAAGTTGTTGAAGCTTTTCCTGGGGAGATCGTGGCTCTGTCCGTCAGCAAGCCTGCTCTTGAGGACGTCTTTATCCGCCATACCGGACATAAGTTCTGGAGCGAAGATACGGCTCCCGAGCCCGGATTAGAAAAAAAGAAGTAGGCGCAAAATCGTAAGAACTTAGCCACGGATGTTCACGGATAGGGCTTTTATTTATCTTTGATATATCCGTGGGAATCGGTGTAAATCCGTGGCGAAGGAGCAGGGAGGGCCGTCAGAACTCCTGCATTCCTGGCACGCGGGTCATCTGTCGGGCCTGCGCGACATCGCGGACGGCCTCAAGAAACATTTGCGGCGAATCTTCGAGGGCGGTGTTGAGATAGTTGGCTGCTCGCAGCGGATTGGCCAGTTTCTCTATGAGCCAGGATTGGTGATCTCGGGTTCTGTTGATTTGTTTCTTAGGCATCGTTTATCCCTTCCAGAGATCTCCGGGGTGGGCATCGTAGGAAATCAGCCACGGATTTGCACGGATGTTCACGGATAGGGCTTTTATTTATTTTCGATATATCCGTGAGAATCCGTGTAGATCCGTGGCAAAAAGGTTAGAGCGCGCTGTCAGTTCCGGTCGTTGGTGTCGATGTTGAAGCCGAGGATGGCGTCGACTGCTACTGGCTGCGCGCCACGCGTCGCGGGGCGGAATTTCCAGCTGGGCAGGGCGGCCATGATTTTTGCGGTCATGTCGGCTGGGCCGGGTTCGAGGACCTGGAAATTGCCGAGGTTGCCGGAGGCGTCGAGGCGGCATTTGATGACGATGCGGGCGCGGGGAAGATCTTTGGGAAGATCGGTGCGGAGGCCTTGCGGGCCGGTGAGCGATCCGGCCTGGGAGTGCGCGCCGGGATTGGCTTCGGCGAATTGCATGACTACCGTGCCGATCGCGGTGTCGACGTAGACGGTGTAATTGTCACCGGGCAGCTTGCCGTAGAAATCGAATGCGCCGCCGGAGCGCGAGGTGGCGACAATGGTGATGGCCGGTCCGTCGTTGCCTTTTACAGAAGAGCGTCCGGGAACGGTGGGAGCGGAGCTGCTGCTATCGGATCCGAAGCTGGGCAGATTGACGACTGAGGTGCTGCCGCCGCGGACGTCGACGCCGGGAACGGCAGGTGCTCCGGTCGGAGCGCTGCCTGCGCCACCGGGACCGGGCGTGGGAGAAATTCCGCCATGGGCGTTGGGATCAGAGCCGACGCCAGTTCCAGTCTTGCCCGCGCCCGGGCCAGTTCCTGTCATGCCGCTGCCGGGGCCATTGCCGTGACCGATGCCGGGGCCGCCACCGGAGCCTCCTAGCCCGGGCTGATCGCCACCGGAGGGCGACATGGCGAGTGAGCCTTTGCCACCGCTGCCCGGCTTACCAACGTTTGCGCCGGGTTCGGAGGAGAGCACGACTCCAGAGCCAGCGTTGCTTCCACCTTCGCCTTTGGGAGGAGCGAGAACTGAGCCAGCGTCACCGGGGCCACCTAGGCCGGAGCCTTTTCTGCCGGAGCCGGAGAGTCCGGGGCCGGAGCCAACGGAAGGCGGCGGAGGAACGACGTTGGCGGCGAGCGTGCCATTGCCAGAGCCGTTGGAATTAGGCGAGCCATTGGGCGAGCCGCCGCGAGTGGTTCCGGAACCGGAGACCGACGGCGGCGGAGGGACTACGTCGGAGGTTCCGGCGGACGAGCCTTGAGACCTGCCATTTGAACCGGGTGCTGCGCCGGAGCCAGTGGGTGAGCCTCCGATGGATGGCGGCGGAGGAACGACGTTGGCGGCGAGCGTGCCACCTGATCCGCCAGCGGCATTGCGGCCCGTGCCAGAAGAGCTCGCGGAAACGTTTGGCGGAGGCGGGACGACGTCCTGGGTGCCGAAAAGTTTTCCGATAATGCTGCTGACGAATGATCCGCTGCCCGAGGCCGAGGGCGGCGGCGGAACTACTTTGGGAGCGGCGCCGAGGCCTCCGCTTTCGACGCGACGGAGATCGTGACTGGAATCGGGCGTGGGTGGCGGCGCGATGACGGTGGGCGCTGGCATGGTGAGTTTGGCAGTGGTGGAAGAATCGCGCGCGGGCGCCGAAACTGGAGGAGGCACAACGGCGGCGGTATTCATCCGAATGCGCGAGGGAGCAACCTCGTGTCCGGCTGCGGTCGGAGCGGGAGGAATCACGCTCGCGTTAATTGCGGGCGCGGAACGAGACTGGTCGCGGGAGACGCGGGCCGACGCCGGAGCAATCACGTTGGGATTCAAAGACGGCGTGTTCAAGCTGCGCTCGGAGTGGAGGCCGGGAGCAGGCGGCACGACCGCGGCATTGAGAGCGGCAGATCGAGATGTGCTGGAAGAAACAGTGGGCGCCGGGGGCACGACGGCGTTATCGCCGAGGGCGCTGCGGAGTTGATCGCGCGTCACCTGCAGCGTTGCGGGAGCGACCACGTTGGGAGGAAGACTGGGAGCAGAGAGCGTAGTGCGCAGTCCCTCGGAGGGGTTGGGCCCGGGATCCGCGGGCTTGGACTTGAAGGCGAGAAGATTGGCGACAGCGCCTGAGGAGGAAGGAAGTTTGAGGTCAGGGGCGTCGACGATTGTTTGTGCCAGCGAACCGCCGCGTGCCACGCGAATGGTCTGCGTGCGGTGATGGGCTTCGCGTCCGCCAGAGTGGCCAGTGGCGCCAGATTGGGCTCCGCCAAGATCTTCGGTGCGGGGCAGTTCGTCGCCGGAGTAGTAGATGACCTGATAGGGCTCCAATTTGGGCGCAGCGTAGGGGCGAAGGCGGGAGATCTGACGCGGCAGCACGATCAGCACGAAAAGAAAAAACAATTCCAGCAGAAATGAAGCCAGCATGCCTCGGTAGGGAAACATGCGGTAGGGAGCTTCGCCGGCTAGACGCGGGCCGGAGCGGGCGAATGCGGGTCCGATGGAGGTGACAAACTCCTCCCAGCGCGGCGACCACTCGATCAGGAGTTTGGGGGCGTCGTGAAGTTCGATGATGCGGACTTCGTCGAGTTGGAGAGTTTCGGTCAAGTTCGTATTCGGTGGCGGCGGTGTGCCGCTTTATGCAAACACCAAGATCCCTCGCTTCGCTCGGGATGACAAGGGTTGCGGGCGGACAATTAGTCGGACAAGCAATGTTTGGTTCGGATGAAGGTCTGACTGGGGGATGATTACTCCTTGAGCTTGATTTCAATCCTATCGCCCAACACGGTAGCAGTTCGGGCCACCGTCTGGCTGGGTAACTCGAGGACTGAGGCTGCCTGCATTCGGATGGGGGAGAAGCGCCAAGGCTTGAGGTTGTGCTCCACGTGCACGACCTGCCCGGCGCGGTCTAGATAGACTACGTCAATGGGGAAGCGCATAGCAAGAGTATGAACGCCGCGGCAGGGACGAATCCAGAGGCCGCGTCCGTTACCGAAGTCATCCGGGGAAGTGGCGAGCAGGCCAATCAGGCGGGACAGGTGGGTGTGGGCCAGGGAAAGATCAGTGGATAGATAGACTTGGCGGGTTTTGTTGAAGGCTTGGTGGTGGGGGATTGGGGTGGACATTTGGGATCTGTACGCTTCTGATATCGCTTTCGGCCTGCGGGCGAGTTGCCCGCAGGACAGCCGGCAGGATGCCGGCGCTACTGTTCCGGCTACTTCGCGGGCTGCTTCCTCGCGCTACTCATTTGCTGACCAGGGAATGATAGGCCTGAATCAGGGCTGGGCCGACCGTCACAAATAAAAATGGAACCAGGATGAAGATGACCAGGGGAGGCACCATTTTGATGGTGGTCTTGGCGGCTTGCTCTTCGGCACGCTGGCGTCGGGCGGTGCGCAGGGAGTCGGAGTGAACCCGCAGGGCCTGGGCCACGCTGGTACCGAAGCGATCGGTCTGGATGAGGGTACCGACGAGGGAGCGAATGTCATCGACTCCGGTGCGATCGACGAGGTTGCGCAGGGCCTCGGCGCGAGGCTTGCCGGCGCGCATTTCGAGGTTGACGAAATTAAATTCATCACTGAGGTCGGGATGGGCGTGGTGCAAGTCTTTGCCAACGCGAAGTAATGCCTGGTCGAGGGCGAGGCCGGCCTCGACGCAGATGACGGTGAGGTCGAGAGCGTCGGGCAGCGCGATGCGGATACGCTGCTGGCGGTCGCGGATCATGCGCTTCAGGAAAAAGCGCGGGATAAAGAACCCAAATGCGGGCACGCAGACCATCAGGGGAAGACTGTTGAATCCAGTAACGGCGATGACGCCGGCAAGTCCCAAAAAGGCCAGCAGGAGACGAGATCCGAAATAGTAGGTGACGTGGCGCGGCTCACGAAGGCCAGCCTGGATCAGCCATTGGCGGGTGCGGGAGACGTCGGCGGGTGAAAGCGGAATGGCTTTGCTGATCGGGTCGAGCGCCTGCTCGATGCGTTCTTTCACCCTGACCGTGGGCTTCTCCGGAGCTTGCGTGGCCTGCCCGCCGAGGGCGCGGAGACGGGCTCCCAGCACCGAACTGGGCGTGACCACGGCCGCGCCGAAGGCAAACACCACCAGCACGACGGTCACGAAAACGACGATGATCAGAACCATCAAGGGCATCGTTTACACCTGAATCTTAATGATCTTGCGGATCACGAAATAGCCGACGGTCTGCAGGGCGAGGCTGATCACCAGCAGGGTGTGGCCGATCGGATCATAAAAAAGCGGCTTCACAAAATCGAAGCTGAATATTGTGAGAATCGCCACAACCACTGGAGGCATGGCCATGAGCAGGGCCATGGTGAGGCGTCCCTGGGCGGTGTGCACGCGCACCTGGCGCTGAATCTTGAAGCGTTCGCGGATGACGTAGGACAAGTTGTCGAGAATTTCGGCGAGATTGCCGCCGGTTTCGCGCTGCAGCATGACCGCGGTGACGAAGAATTTAACGTCGACCAGGGGGACGCGCTCGGTGAGGTTCATGAGGGCGTCGCGGACCGGCATGCCGAATTTCTGCTCTTCGAAGAGTTGGCGAAATTCGCCGGCGAGGGGCTCGGCGATTTCGTTGGAAATCATTTCGAGGGCGGTGGTGAAGGCGTGTCCGGCGCGGACGGCGCGGGCGAGGGTGTCGATGGCTTCGGGGAAAAGTTCCTCAATTTTTTCGAAGCGCTTCTGGCGGCGATAGGAGACGACCGCGTAGGGCAGGAAAGCGCCGATGACGAAGCCGGCCCAGGCGATCGCGGGATTCTTGCCAGCGACGAGAGACACGAATCCGCCAACGACGCCGCAGACGAGGCACAAGGCGAGAAAGTTGCCGGCACGAAATTTCATGCCCGCCTGCAACAGAGCGTCTTGAATGGCGGAAACGCGGGCGGAACGGCGCAGCAGGGTATCGATGGCGGGAATCTGGCTGAGTTGCTCGTCGCGGAGCAGCGCTAGCTCTTCTTCGGGCTTGCGCTCAGGCGCCTTCTGCGCCGTGGCCAGACGATCTTTGATGAGGCGTGCCTGGGCGCGTCGCTGATCGAACAGGGATGCGGCCACGAAGGTTGCGAGGGCAACCAGGGCGAACACGAGAAGCGCGATTACGATTGAGGACATGTCAGTTGAAAGTACCTAGTACCCAGTATCTAGAGCACGTTTCAAAAATACTCTTGGTGGCAACCAACCAGACCCGCAGGGGCTAAAGCCCGCGATTTTGTTAATGCTGCGCGGCACGGCTGAAGCCGTGCCCTGATACGAACCTATTTTTGAAACACGCTCTAGTACCCAGCACCTTTTAATCGGGCATCAATAATCGGCGATCTGGAATTCTCTCCTTAAATTTCCGTCTTCGATTCGAACAATGCTGGGCGCAGGCGTGCGCCCGACGTCGCCAGGCGTTCGGCAAATTGGGGGCGGACGCCGGTGGCGCGGAAGGTTCCGCGCACTTTGCCGCCCTCGTCGATGCCGCGCCGGTCGAACACAAAAATATCCTGCATGCTGATCAACTCGTTTTCCATGCCGGTGACTTCGGAAATCGAAACCACTTTGCGCGTTCCGTCAGAAAGGCGCGCGATCTGGACGACCGCATGAATGGCGGAGGCGATCTGGTGGCGGACGGCGCGCTCGGGAATGTTGAGGTTCGCCATGGAAACCATGTTCTCGATGCGGGACAGCGCGTCGCGCACGGAATTGGCGTGGACGGTGGTGAGCGAGCCCTCGTGACCGGTGTTCATGGCCTGCAACATGTCGAAGGCTTCTTCGCCGCGGACCTCGCCGACGACGATGCGGTCGGGGCGCATACGCAGGCTGTTGATGACCAGTTGGCGCTGGCGAACCGCTCCCTTGCCTTCGATGTTGGGGGCGCGAGTTTCGAGGCGGACGACGTGCTCCTGCTTGAGTTGGAGTTCGGCGGCGTCTTCGATGGTGACGATGCGTTCGACGTTTGGAATGTAGCCGGAGAGTACGTTGAGCAGAGTGGTCTTGCCGGCGCCAGTTCCACCGGAGATGAGGAGATTCAACTTTCCTTTGACCATGGTCGAAAGCAGTTCGAGCATGGCCTCGGTGAGTGTGTGATTCTCGATCATGTTGCGGGCGGTGACGGGATCGCGTCCGAAACGGCGGATGGAGAGGCAAGCTCCGTCGAGCGCGAGAGGAGGAATAATTGCGTTGACGCGGGAACCGTCGGGCAGGCGGGCGTCCACCATGGGAGAAGATTCATCGACGCGGCGGCCCACGCGGGAGACGATGCGCTCGATGATCTGCATGAGGTGGCCGTTGTCTTTGAAAGACAGTGCGGTCAATTCAAGTTTGCCGGCGCGTTCGATGTAGACCCGATCGAAGCGATTGACGAGGATGTCGGAAATGGTGGAGTCCTTGAGCAGAGGCTCGAGTGGGCCGAGTCCGAAGATTTCGTCGAGGATTTCGCGCGAGAGGCGCTCGCGCTCGGCGAAGCTGAGCGGGATGACTTCGTTGTTGACCGAATTGCGGATGAGCGCAAGAACTTCTTCGCGCGCCGAGTCGCCGGTGGAGCGGCCGAGTTTTTCCAGATCGAGGCGGTCGAGGATCTTGCGATGCAGGTCGGCTTTTACCTGCTGGTATTCGCTGTGCTCGAAGGTCTGGAGATTGGCCATAAAGACTTATCGGAACCGTTCGAAACTGGGGCTCAGGCGTGAACGGCAGGCGCACCCAGCACATCCCGCGTTTCACGATCCGCTAGCATAACGGAGCCAAGGCTCCGCGCATCGCTCTATGTTAACGGATAAGCATCCCCTTGTCTTTCCTATTTGTCTCCATCTTAACTTCCACTGGGAAGAGTCGGTTCCTGGGGAGTGCCTCGTTAGATTTTGGAGTGGGAAACGTGCCAGCCGGGTGGCAGATTATCGCCATTCTCGCGGTATGAGATGCAGTGCAGGCAGAACGCATCCTCTCCGGTCCGTACGATGACATACTCCGCTTTGGAGTAGACAAGCTGGATCGGATTGAGCCCGGTTTTGTAGACGACCCTTCGCTCCGCCCCATACCTGGAAAATTCAAGCGTCAGCTCTGCCATGAGTTCATCCAGGCTGCTGGTTTTGCGGGAGTCGTCAGGATGCCAGCGAATTGGCTCCGCGCAGACCTCCTGCTTAGCGAGCCGTTCCCGCAACGATGAGAGAACCCGGGCGGTATCCTGCGCCAGTTTAGCCGGATCGGCCTTGCCATCTGATTTCGGCGGTCCAGCCAACTTTTCTTGCGCGTCTCTGATGATTTGAAGTCTGTAGGTATCGGAAATATTGCGGTTCCTATAGCGTTCGATGTTTGCCCAGCGATCCTCGAATTGTTTGGGGGACACCGAGCGGCTTTTCAGGACTGCGTTGCGCAGAGCTTCGGCAACTGGTGCAAACTTCTGGTCCCCACGGTTTAGAAAATGGCCGCAGCAGGCGTAAGCGCGGGCGAACAGGTCAACGTCAAACTCCGGAGAGGAATCTGACTTCGCAGGCGGGACAGGAGGAGCGTCGGACTTACGAGGTTGCTTCCCGATCAGTCTAAGAAACCAATTCATATTTCGTCTTAAACGGTTTTGAATAGCGACCAGGCGGCGCGTTTGACGTCCACGTCGTTGCGCGTTAACTCCTGGGCGAGGCCGGAAAAGCAACGGGCGATCTCGGTGTGACTTTGCTCCATGACCGGCGAGCCCCGGTCGATGGCGGAGGAGACCGCGAAATACTGGTTGGGAACGCGCCAGATTAATTTCACTCCGGCAGCATTTTCGGCTTCGGCTTCGGTGAAGCCCGGCACCTTGCGGAAGCGATTCAGGACGAGGCGCAGGCGCTCGCGGTTGCCGGTCTCTCCGAGATATTGTTGGACGCGGGCTGCGCTCCACAGCGAAGCCACGTCGGTGCAGGCGACGAGCAGGACGCACTCCGACAAATTGGCAACGAGGCGGCTGGCGGCGTCGAGGCGCGAGGAGTTGTCCACAACCACGTAACGATAATGCGTGACCAGCATGTCGAAGAGGCGGACAAATTCCGCGGTGGAGGGCTCAATCGAGGCGGGGGCGTTGGTTCCGGCGAGAAGCTGCAGGCCGCCGTTGTGGCGCGTCATGAAGCTCTCGAGCAGGGAACTATCCATGCGGTGAAGATTGCGAGTGGCGTCGGCGAGAGTGAATAAGGGCTTGAGATTCAGATGCAGCGCGGTGTGGCCGAGTGGGGCGAGGTCAACCAGCGCGGTTTGTCCGTGGGCGGCCTGCAGCGCGAGAGCGAGGTTTACGGCCACCGTGGTTGCGCCGCTGCCTCCCTTGGCGTTGACGACGGAGAAGACTTTGCCGCGCGGACCTTCTTTCTGAACGCGGCGCTGGGCGGTGGTCAAGCGGACGAAGGCTTCCAGAAGGTCGGTGGTGGTGGTGGGTCGCTCGATGAACTCGCGCGCGCCGCCGCGCATGGCGCTGACGATGACTTGCGGCTGGTTGAGATTTCCGATGGCAAAGACAGCCGACTCGGGCAATTCCTGATGCAGAAGTTCGATGGCGCGCATGGCGACGGCGGAATTGTCGGCGGGAATATCGATGAGCAGGACGTCGGGATTGGCGGCCTGCACGCGGCGCGTGACCGGATCGGACGCGGCCAGGGGAAAACTGGCGCAGGTATGGACCGTGCGAGCGACGCTGGTTCCATCCACCAGGACCTGCAGCACGGTGCGCTGCTCATTGTCCGTGGCCACGATCACGACTGAAAGTTCGGGCATAGCCTGCTAACTTCTCCAGAATTCAGTTGCCAGTGTGCAGTTGTCAGTTGCCAGTTAGTTCGTGGGCCAACTGGCGGAAAGGGTATTACGTAAATGATTCCGGTAATTTTACCAGTGAAACGTTATTTCCATGCAGGCTTCTTGCTATCGAATTTGTCGTTATTCATGTAGGGCTCCGGATTCTTGGGTCCGGGAGGAGGTTCGACGTTAGGGGAGACGCGGTGGACGGTGCACAGAACCATCAATTCCGAATTGCTCTTTTGAGCGCTTTTGCTTTTGAAGAAAGCGCCGAGGATCGGGATATCTCCCAGGCCGGGAACCTTGTTCCAGATGTCGGTGACCCGATTGTCGATGAGGCCGGCGATGACGAAACTCTGGCCGTCGCGGAGTTCGAACTCGGTTTCCGCCTTGCGCGTACTGAGAGCGGGGATGGTGAATCCGGAAATCGTGAGCGCATCGGCGAAGTCGAGAGTGCTGACTTCGGGCGCAACCGTGAGATGAATGTTGCCGTTGGGCATGATGACCGGAGTGAACTCCAGCTTCACGCCAAATTCCTTGAAGGAAATGGTGACGGCGGTGAACCCTTGTCCCGGCTGAACGATGGGGAAGGGAAACTGGCCGCCAGCAAGGAAGCTGGCCTTCTTGCCATTGACGGCGATGAGGTTAGGCTCGGCGAGAATCTGCAGCAGGTTCTTGTTCTGCAGAGCCTCGATCACGGCGCCGAAGTGAATGTCGGGGCGGAACAAGAACAGATTCAGAACGTTGCTGACCGTCTGGTTGACGGTAAACGGAGGACTTTGCCCTTGCGTCTGGGTGATGGCTTGACTGCCGAAACCTCCGTACTGGCCGGTGGTGGTGGTGCCGATGGTGTTGCCCGCGCCGGTGGAGAAGAAGTTGGAGCCAAGTTGGGTTAGGGCGGTGCGGTCGACTTCGGCGAACTTTACTTCGAGCAGGACTTCCTGCGCGCCGACGGGGCCGAAGGTGAGCACATTGATGACATTCTTGGAGTAGGCGGAGGCGAGTTCACCGGCGCGCTTGGCGACGTCTTCGGTGGTGACGTGGCCGGAAAGGACGATGGCGGCGCGCGAAGGCGTGACCGTAATCTGTTCCTCGGGGAAGATGCGATGCTCTTCCTCGGCGCAGGCGCTAACATCGACATCGACGCGGAGATCAAAGCTGCGGGAGCGCTCGTTTTCATCCCAGATGAGCAACGAGACTTCGCCGGGGGAGCGGCCGTGGACGAGAATCTGGGTGGGCGTGATTACGGTGGCGTAGGCGACCGTAGGATCGGTGACGGAGATGCGTTTGAGATTCTCGGTGGTATTGATGAGAAGGGATTTGTCGACCATGACGCGGAGCGGGGCCGAACCCTCGGGCTGCGCGGATGCAGCCTGGGCCGGCGGCAGAGTGGCTTGCGCGGCGGGCGGAGCCTGGTCCTGCGCGGCCGGACTGGGCGGAGTTGCACCCTGCTGCAAAGCATCCAGCCGGGATTCGGAGAATCCAGACGGAGGCAACATCAAGAATAGAAACGAGAACGCGAGCGCTGGGAAAAGAGTCTTGCGAACCTTCATCGTGTAATTCCTCTCCACTTGAGGAAAGCTGCTACGCCCGCTACAGAGCGCGCAGGGTGAGCTTGAGTTCGGCTACTTGGGTTCTTCACTACTGCCTTGCTCCGGAAACGTGACGGTGTCCGGCTTTTTATCGCCTTGATAAATCTGTACGGCATGGCCCGCGGGAGGAGCCGGAGGTTTCTCAACCTTCTGCTGCTTGACCGGGCGAACTGCCGGCCGGGACTGCGCTACGGGAGTGCTGCCCTTGTACAGGCCCTTGGCGTTGGCCGCGTCGACGGGATCCTGATGCGTGTCGAGCGGACTGCGCAGAGAGAGTTGGATCTTGCCTTCATTCTGGGCGAGGGTGAGGCGCTCGGCATCCTCGGGAGAGACCAGCAGCGTGATCACCGGAGTGCTTTGCGATTCGCCGGTGGGGCTGCGCTCGAGGGTGTGGCCGGAGGCAATCACGGCGACATTCTGCAAGACGGTGGTGGTCTGAGGTTCGGAGCCGCCGTTGGGCGTTCCGGTGAGGAGAACGTTGACGCGGGTTCCGGGGCCGACGAATCCGGCGACCGAAACCACTTCATTCACGCGCACCGACACGGCGCGCATTCCGGTGGGAATGAGAGAAGGCAGGCCGGAGCCGGCATTTTCAGGGGCGAGCTTGCTGGGCAGGATGAACTCGCCTTTGGCGATGGGAATGACCACACCGCGGCCCATGACCTGAGCCTTGCGGGCAAAGGTGCCGGCGGGCAGACCGGAAGCCGGGAAGCGGGCGGAGCGCACGTCGTGGTCTTCGATTCGGGCGCCCACCTGAATATCGTCGGCAGCGACCATCACGTCGGCGCCGGCTTCGTTGCTCGACGAACCTCTGCCTTGCAGTTTGGTGTAGACCATGAGGCTGACCAGGGTTCCAAGAGCCAGGGCCAGGACTCCGATCATCAATAAGCGAGTACGGTTCATAGCACTCCGTAAAAACGAGCCAATGCAAAGCTTCCCGCCGGCGCGGCGGCGAGAATTTCAGAATCGTGCAAGCGCGAGTTTATTACTGCGAAATCGAGCTGGCAACGTTGGAGAAAACATTGTTTGCGTTCGAGCCGATCAGCCGAATCGTACCGACTACAATGACCAGGATCACCGCCAGCATCACGGCATATTCAGCGATGTCCTGCCCTTCGTCTTCGAGCCACAACCTTCGAAGATAGTCCATGGTTCACGCCCTCCTAGGAATTACACTTCACCCTGCTGCTTTCGAAGTGACCTCGCAAAACGGATTGTGGCCCTCGGGCCCTCTGGGACGGCATCCGTTTGCGAAACGCGGCCAGAGATTTCTTTGAACTGATCCCCCTCATAATAACCTGCAAGTTGCTCCTGTAGGTGTACTTTCTTGCATACCCAGACGGAACTGGAACGCCAAGCCGGAAGCGTGGGGCGACGAGGTGAGGATGATTGCCTGCGAGTCTTCGTAGGCGACGGTCCAACCGGGAGCGCTGCGCAGGCCGGTGGCAAGGGCGGAATCGGCGGGAACCAGGACGGTGTCGATGTTCCAGCGCTGGAAGGGTTCGCGCCAGTTTCCCTTGAGTTGGAAGGTGTCGGCAAACTGGTTCAGGAAGCTCTCGCCGTAGAGATCGGCTCGGCCGTCGATGAAGACAGGAGTGGACGGGTAGAGCTTCCAGATGAGATATCCGCCCCAATCGTAGTGGTTGAAGATATGGCCGGAGGGCGGGTGGGCCTGAAGGAAAGCGACTGCGCGGGCGGGGAAGCGCTCCGTCTCGGCTGCGGGTTGGCGCTGGACGATTTGAACCAGATGGACTGCGGCGAACGCTGCCATGGCGACGATGATGCCAAGGTTCAGCAGGGCTTGGGGCGGAGTGGGCAAGCGTGGGGTGCGGCGAGCGCGTAGGCCTGCGATTCGCTGGGCGATCAAGGGCGTGGCGATCAGAGCGAATAACGGAATCATCCGGATGGAACAGAGCCCGGCATACAAGCTCACAAGCAGCAAAAGCAGATCGCGCGGGCGCACTTCGAGGCGAGACCATGCGAGCGCCACCAACGTCGCCAACACCAGCAGAAGAAACGGCCAGTATTCGGCATGGTGGAAGTTGGGTGAAGCCCATTCGGCGATGTAGCTCTGCATGGCGGCGGAGCGCAGGGTTTCGATTGGGTAGTAAAACATCCGCAGGCCGTTGGGATTCAAGGGCACGAGCAGAAGGTCGAGGAACAGGATGAGGGATGAAGTCCGCAGGTGCGGCAAGAGATGCGGGGAGCGTCCGAGGAAGCGTTCGATGCATGCTCCCGCGAGAAACAACGCCGAGAGGGTCAATCCGAGAGCGAATCCTGCGTGCAGATTTACCCAGAGGAGCGTGAGCGGAAGAGTCCACCAGAGAAGTTTTGGTTGGCGCTCTGAGCGTTCGAGAATGAGCAGCCACAGGCTGGTGAGCAATAGAGAAATGACCTGAGGGCGAACTCCCCAGACTGGCATGGTCGTCCAGGCCGCATAAAGCGCGGCTATGCCCGCAACATAAGGATCGGGGCCGCAGCGCCGGTAAAGAAAATAGAAAGCCGCGCAGAGAATCGCCGCGAAGACGACGATGAGCGATCCCCAACCTGCGGAGTGCTGGAGTTCGTAGAGCAGAACTTCGGTAAGCCATTCATGAGCGACCCAGGTCTGCCCGGCGCGAGTGTAGGAAAAAGGATCGGTGTGAGGGACGCTGCGATGCGCGGCAATGTACTCCCCGGTCTTGAGATGCCACCAGAGATCCGGATCGGTCACATTGCGCGCGGCCAGGGCGAACAGGCCGAGGAATAACACGATCAGAAAAACGCGCGTGGTGGTGAGGCGAGGGATCATCGCGAATCCGCCACGGGTTCGGGCGCGAATTTGCTCCGCAGCAGGACGACGATCAGCATGGGCAAGTAAAGAAATAGGACGCAGACGCGGCCGACTTCGGCAAAACTTGCGGGCTGATGATTCCAGCGCCAGATGGCCGTCCCCCAACTGAAAAAGACGGTCCAGACAATTTCGCGGCGCGATTTTGGAATCAGCCAGAGGATGAAGCTATCGAAAAACCAGCGCTGCGGCATGCAAGCCGCCAGCAGCAGAAAGATTGCGTCGCGGTTGCGATAACGCCAAAGGGCGAAGAGCAGCAGCGGGCCGGGCCACACCAGTAGCGGGATGAAGTGCTGGTAATTGCCCAGTTGCGCGAACCAGTGCAAGGGCCAGTGTGGCAAAACCAGCAGACTAACGGCTGCAACCAGCAAGCAGGCGACAATGCCTCGGTAGGTGGCGCGCGTCAGCAAAACCGGCAGGCCGATTTGCGGCTTGGCCATGGTGACGGGAAGCAGGAGCGGAAAAAAAGCGCTGGCGACAATGATGGGAGACCATTGCACCGTGAGCAATCCGGCCCAATAAGGGTAGGCGAGAAATATCAGCAGTCCGCGATAGCTGTGCCGGGTTAGCCCGAGAGCCAATAGTGCGGAACTGAGTCCATAAAAAATGCCGGCGGCAGCCTCGGGATGCAGGCGCACGAGAGGAAGGGCAAAGAGTCCGGCAGCGAGAGGATATTGCTCGAAGGGCGTGTCGTAAGGATCGGCGTGCACGAGCAGGCGCTGCGCGATGTGCAAGGACCAGCGGAAGTCGGCGGCATCCTGGCCGGAGTGTTTCATCAGGTACCAGCAGAACAGGCCGCTGGCCAGACCAATGATGGTTGCCACTGTAAGTCGGGTTCGCATCGCAGGCGGATTGCTCCACAGTTGTAACATGGCGGCTGGATTCCGCCGTGGCTGATGAGAAGATGTCATGACTGTGCAAGCACGATCCAAACTCGTGGTCTGGCTCCTGGTGGTTGCGGCGGCGGCGAGCATGTGGTTCTACGTGGATCACATCCTGGTTGGATATCAGGTGGCGGATGCGGCGGCGCATGAGCGGCCTCGGGGGAATTTGTCAGACCTTTATCCGCGATGGCTGGGGGCGCGGGAACTGCTGCTGCACGGGCGCAATCCGTATGGAGAGGAGATCACGCGGGAAATCCAGCAGGGATATTACGGGCGGGTGCTCGATGCGGCGCGGCCCAATGATCCCAAGGATCGTCAAGGGTTTGCTTATCCCGTGTATGTGGTGTTTCTGCTGGCGCCGGTGATCGGCCTGCCGTTTCGCGAAGTGCAGACATTTTTCTACTGGTTGTTACTGGGGCTGACGGCTGCGAGCGTGTTGTGGTGGCTGCGAGTTTTGCGATGGCGGCCGGGGGCGATGGCGGTTGCCGGTTGCATCGTGCTCACGCTGGGATGTTTTCCCGCGGTGCAGGGAATCAAGTTGCAGCAGTTGAGCCTGGTGGTGGCGGCGTTGCTGGCCGCGTCGGCGGCGTGCGTTGCGGGAGGACTTTTATTCTGCGGCGGGGCGTTGCTGGCGCTGACGACGATTAAGCCGCAACTGGCGTGGCCTCTGGTGGCGTGGATGTTGCTGTGGGCGGTGAGCGACTGGCCGAAGCGGCGAAGGCTCGTCTTCGGATTTGGATTGGTGATGGCTTTGTTGCTGGGCGGCGCGGAAGTGATCTTGCCGGGCTGGTTGCGGATGTTCGTCAGCGCACTCGGGGAATATCATCGCTACACCCAAAACCAGTCGGTGTTGCTGTTGCCGTGGGAATATTCAGGAATTTTTATCGGCATCGCTGTCTGTGGTTGTGCGTGGCTTTGCTGGAGGTCGCGGCGGTTGGCTGCGGAAAGCTTTGGGCTGGTGACGGCGTTGGTGATGGCATTGACGGTGTTGGTCGTTCCCATGTTTGCGCCGTACAACCAGTTGCTTTTGTTGCCAGCGATTTTTGTGCTGGGGCGGGATCGGGACGTCTTGTTGTCGCGTTCGGGCGCGGTGCGGTTTGGTTATGTTGCGGGAGCGTGCGCCCTGGCGTGGCAGTGGATTGCCAGTCTGGGATTGAGCGTTGTCTACCTTGCCGGTGCGCGGGATTGGGCGTTGCGGGCATGGAAGGCGCCGTTTTTCGCGACGTTTTGCCTGCCGGTGTTTGTGTTTGCGTTGATCTTTATCGCCGTGCGCGTGCGGATTGTGGGGGACCGGGAGTCCGCGTCGTAGTGAATCTTTCGCCCCTTGCGGGGCTCTTGGTTACATTTTGTGCGGGCTACCCACGGCTTGCGCCGTGGGCTGCATCTTACGCTGCTTCGCGGCTAGGTCGAATCCGCGTCGCGGCTAACGATCGAATCCGCATTCCAGTTTGTCCGACATCATCCTGCTAAGGAGCGCTCACGAATCCGCGTTGGTGGGGTTGATTACGAGCAGGGCGAGCAGGGGAAGGCTGACGACTGCGTAGACGCCAGCTCTCAGCGCCCACAGGTGTAGCGGGGGCAGAAACAGGAGAGCGAGGCAGGCCAGGAGCATCCAGTTTGCCGGTTGTGCATGCGCTGTTTTGGATGGCAGTGCGCAGTTCAACATTACGGCAATCGGCAGCAGCGTGAGGCTGAGGTCGTGCGGGTTGAGGTGGTAGCTGACGAGCAGAGCAAAGATTACGGTCACGGCGAACGCGAAATCGGAGTTGCGCTGCGTCGCGGCTGGGCGGTCGGTTGATCGGAACGCGTTCTTCCAGACGATCAGAGTCCTGATCAGCGCCGCCATGGAAAGGATTGCCATGATGGCGATGGTCCGGGAGGATTGATCGTCGCGAACCATCAGGCTAACGAATCCGCGAAAGTTGGCCATAGCCCGGGGAATGATTCCGGGAAAAGGCTGCGACTGCAGGTGGAGTAAAAAATCGGGATACACGGTGAAGACGGACCATCCGGAGATGGCCGCTGACAGCGCCGCCAGCGTCAAGGCAACCAGGGTGAAGCCTTTGGCAAACCCGATTCGGGCTTTGGCGCGCTGCGAAAAGATGAGCACGAACGCGAGCGGCAGAACCAGTTGAAATTTGAAGAGTCCGAGAGCAAGCCAGCATCCAGCCGAGAATGTTTGATCGCGGCGCAGGGAGGTAAAACCGAAAATCAGCAGCCAAAGTAAGAGAAGGGAATCCTGACCCTGCTGCAGACAGAGCAGCAACGGAACGAATGTAAGCGAGGCCGCCAGACACAGACGCCAATCGCAGGGAAGCAAAGCGTGGGTCGCCATGCGGCGCGCCCCGGCTGCTAGAAATGCCAGGTTCAGCGCGGACCATAGCAGGTAGGCGGGCCGCAGCGGCAGCCAGGCTACCGTGGCGTAAAGGGCTGCTTCAAAAGGCGGGTGAATGTAGAGCGTGCCGACTCGGCCGGAGTAGCGTGCCTGATATTGATGCTGCAGAGCGGAATCGTAGAGTTGATTTCCATGGCCTTCGGCCAATATGCGTGCGGCGCAATAAAAATCCGGAAAATCGGCGCCCGCCAGCGAGGCGGAGAAGCGCACGGCCAGGAATGCGGCCAAGGAGAGCACGAAGATGAGAAGGATCAGGGTTCTGGCGCGGGTCTGCCCTCCAAGAATTGGGGCCGAGCGAGCGAGTTGGGTATGGCGGAGGCACGCGGTCGCAGTTTATCGAAGGCGTCGCGGAAGCGCCAATGGGGACTCGATGAAGGCTCTTCCCGCCGAGGCCTGATTCCTGTCATTATTCTTATCGAGATTCTTAAGCGTGCCAGTTTCGGGTAACATAAAGTTGCGCGCCATACCATGGTCCTGAATTCCATCAGAACTCCGCAGAGCTCCGGTTCGGGGGTATTTCCCGCGCTGGTGCTGGTGCAGGGCAACGAGCAGAAAAACATCGTCCTGAACCGGACGCCTTTCAGCGTGGGGCGCAAGGTGGACAAGGACCTGGTGATCGCCGACCCACGGGTGTCGCGCGATCACGCGCTGATCGTGCTGGAAGACGATGGATTTTTTCTGGTCGACCAGGGCAGCAAGCACGGCACCTTTGTAAACGGAGAGCGGATCCAGCGGCAGAAGCTGGAGCGCAACGATCGTCTGGAGTTTGGCGCCCGCGATTCTACCTACGCGATCTTCAATCCGGCGCACGGCACATCGAATACGGCGCGCGAGTTCCTGAGCCAGATTTCCGGCATCCAGATTTCGCAGGAAGCTACCGACCTCGAAAAGCTGACCCTGTTTTTGGAAGCGGCGCGCAAGTTGAACACGGCCGGCGTGCTCGATGAAATCCTGATGACCATGCTGGAAGTGACGCTGCGGCTGACGCGAGCGGAGCGGGGTTACGTTTTTCTGAAGGACGACGACGGCAACCTGCGACTGGCGGCGGGGCGCAACAATAAGGGCGAGGCGCTGCTGGATGATAAAACGATTTCGCACTCCGCGCTCGAAGAATCGTTGCGTTCGAATTCGGAGTTTCTGCGGACCGATACCGGCAGTTCGATGGACATGCAGGAGCGGCAGAGCATTGTGGCCTACGATCTGCGGACGGTGATTTGCATTCCGCTGCGCAAGCGGCAAGTGCAGTCCACACGGGACCAGCAGACGATGGCGCCGGCTCCGGCGGCGAACGCGTCGGCCGAGGTGGCGGGAGTTTTGTACGTAGATTCGCGCTTTGCCTCGCGGGAATTCTCCGGCGTGGGTCATGACATTTTGCGCGCCATCGCGACAGAGGCCGGCTCGCTGATCGAAAACGCGCGGCTGGTGCAGGCCGAGGAAGAATCGCGCCGCTACCAGCAGGAGTTGACGATTGCGGCCAGCATCCAGCAACGGCTGATGCAGGTGAAGATTCCCGAAGTTCCATTTGCCACCTTGCGCGGGAAGAATCTCTCTTGCAAAGAAATTGGCGGAGATTTCTTCGACGCGCTCAATACCAAGGAAGGTCTGGCGGTTGTGCTCGCCGATGTGAGCGGCAAGGGAGTTTCGGCGGCGCTGCTGGCGTCCACTCTGCAGGGCATGATTTACTCCCATCTGAGTTCGGGCATGCCGCTGCTCAACGTGGTAGCCGCGGTGAACCATTTCTTCACCGAAAAGCTGGTGGGAGAAAAATATGCGACGGTGCTGCTGGCGCGGTTGCGCCGCGACGGCGACCTGGAATACGTGAATTGCGGCCACGTGCAGCCGCTGCTGGTTTGCGGCGGGGAAGTGATGCGGCCGCCGCACGGCAATGTTCCCGTGGGTTTGCTTCCGGATGCGACGTTTGAGAGCGCACGTTGCCAGATGAAGTCGGGCGACCGCTTTATCCTCGTAACGGATGGAGTGACGGAAGCGGAGAATGCGATGGGAGACTTTTTTGAAGACTCGCGGCTGGAAGCGGCCGCGGCCAAGTCGCCTACGCTGGAAGGTATTTTTTCCGCGGTGACGGAGTTCTGCGCGGGAAACCCGCTCAGCGACGACTGCACCGTGGTGGAGTTGACCTACACGACTCCGGCAGAAAATTAATCGAAAAAAGAGGAATACTGTGACCAAGCGAACCGCAATCTTTATTGCCGCTGCAATTATCGTGTCGGCGTGCGCGCTGACCGCGCAAACCCAGAAGAGCACCCCACTGCTGCCCGGACTGGACAAGGGACTGATCGATACCGCGGCCGACCCGTGCGTCGATTTCGCGCAGTACTCGTGCGGGAACTTCAGCAAGCAATATCCCATCCCGAGCGACCGGTCAGGCTACGGCACTGGCGCGATCATTTTCGAGCACACCGAGAATGTGCTGCACACCATGCTGGAAAACGCCGCGTCCGGCGGGGCCAGCCGGACTGCGAACGAGCAGAAGATCGGGGACTACTATGCCTCCTGCGTGGACACCGAAGCCATCGACAAGCTGGGACTGAAGCCGCTGCAACCCGATTTCGATCGCATCGCGGCGCTCAAGAGCAAGGACGAACTTCCGGAACTGCTCGGGCATTTTCAGTTGATCAACGTGAACGCGTTCCTGGGCTTTGGAGAGCAGCAGGATTTCAAGGATGCGCGCAAGCAAATCGCGATGGTGGATCAAGGCGGCCTGGGATTGCCGGAGCGGGATTTCTATTTCCGCACGGGCGAGGTTGCGGAGAAAACGCGCGCACAGTATGTGCAGCACATCACCAACACGTTCAAACTCGCGGGCGAGCCGGAGAGTCAGGCTGCGAGCGACGCACAGAAGGTGATGGAGTTGGAAATCGCGCTGGCCAAGGTGTCGATGGACGTCACATCGCGGCGCGACCCGAAGAATATTTATCACATGATGCCGGTTACGGAGCTTGCGGGGCTGACGCCGCTGATCCGGTGGAACCAATTGTTCGCGGCTGCGGGCGCGCCGCCCATCACGGAAATCAACGTTACCTCGAGCGACTTCTTCAAAGGCCTGAACAGTATTCTCGCCTCCACCGATCTGGAGACGATCAAGATTTATTTGCGCTGGCAGGTCCTTGCGTCCACTGACGGCTGGGTTCTGCCCAAGGCTTTCGACGAGGAGAAGTTTGATTTTTACCGGCGCAAGCTGGCCGGCCAGCCCGAGCAGCGGGCGCGTACGAAGCGCTGCGTGCAAGCCACCGACGGCGCGCTGGGCGAGGCGCTGGGACAGGTCTATGTGGCGCAGGAATTTCCTCCGTCCAGCAAGCAGGCTACGGTGCAGATGGTGCATGACATTGAAGCGGCGATGGATCAGGACCTCGATACGCTCGACTGGATGAGTGCGGCGACCAAGGCGAAGGCGCGGCAGAAGCTGCATGCGATCGCTGACAAAATCGGATATCCCGACCACTGGCGGGATTATTCGAAACTCAGCGTGGTGCGCGCGGATGCTTTCGGCAACGCGCAGCGGGCGGCGGAATTTGAAAGCCGGCGCGAATTGGCGAAAATTGGCACGCCGGTCGATCGCGGCGAGTGGGGCATGTCTCCGCCAACGGTTAACGCTTATTACAGCGCGGGGTACAACGACATCAATTTCCCCGCCGGCATCTTGCAGCCGCCGCTTTACGACAAGAACGCCACCGATGCGGAGAATTATGGACACATCGGGGCGGTGGTTGGCCATGAACTGACTCACGGTTTTGACGATGAAGGCCGTCAGTTCGACGCCAACGGCAACCTCGACGACTGGTGGACTCCCGAGGACGGGAAGAAATTTGAGGAGAAGGCCGACTGCGAAGTGAAAGAGTATGACAGTTTCGTCGTTGTCGATGATGTTCACATCAACGGCAAGCTTACGCTGGGTGAGAACACGGCGGACAACGGCGGCTTGCGTCTGGCTTATCTGGCGTTTTTGGCGGATGCAAAACGAAAGAACATCGACTTGAATGCCAAGACCGACGGATACACGCCCGTGCAGCAATTCTTTCTGGGATACGGACAGGATTGGTGCGGGGAGACGCGTCCGGAGCAGTTGCGGTTGCAGGCTCAGACGGATGAACATGCCGACCGGAAGTATCGGGTGAATGGTGTGGTGCAGAACCTGCCGGAATTCGGCAAGGCCTTCGGGTGCAAGCCGGGGCAGCCGATGATGCCGGTGAACGCGTGTCGGGTGTGGTAGGGGATTGATTTGGGGGTGGGAACGCGCGCCCCGAGGCGATCTGGTCGGGAGTCTGCGTGAGGGCGGTTCTTTCGCCCCTTCGGGGCTTGTTGATCCGCCTGCTTCTCACCCACGGCTTGCGCCGTGGGCTGCATTCGGGCGCCGCTTCGCGGCTAAAACGCGCGGGCAAAATTTCATTGGGGTTGGCGCGGTTAGTTCTCACGCGGGGGCTAAAGCCCAAATCTCTTCTGCGATCTGACGCGGCCCTAAAGGGCCGCTCTTCCACAACGTGCGTGTCAGCTATTGAACTACCACTGTGTAGTCGGTGCCTTCCCAGCGATTTTCTTGTGGCCAATAAAAAGTGAAAACTACTGCGCCGCCGACTGGCAGGGAAGCGGTGGGCAGGTCCAGGAAGTGGACGCCAAGGCCGGTATCGCGCGTGTTGGTATCCGCGGAAGTTTTCCAGCCATCGATACTCCAGTGCACCATCGCGGGATTGGGCAGGACCAGGCGCAAGGTTTTGGATCGCGGCACCGACCGAGCCTTGTTGTTAAACCTCCAGCCAAAAAATTGCCGCGTGGGTTTCTCGACCTGATAGCGCTGTACGGTTTGCGGAGGCTGATCGAAAATCTTGCCGTCGCGCAGGGACCGCCGCAGCTTGATGTATTCGGCATGAGTCCAGACAAGGGGACAGGCGGAGCCTGTAGGCTTGCCGCGAAATAACTCCAGCTCGGGAATGTCGGCGCTGTCCCAGACTTGCTCGGGTAGCAGACGGCTGTGGCCGATGACCGAACCTTCCATCACGGCGAGTAAAGATTCGGCTTCACGGTGGCGGCCGGCAGCGAGTTCGTAGTGAGCGCGTTCACCCGAGAGAAGCGGCCATGGACGCCCGATGCCGGTTCCGTCAAAAGGCGATCCGTCTTTGTGTTCGCCGTAGCCGTCGCCGTTGTAGCGGTACCAGCAGTGGCCCTGAGGCAGTTCTACGCGAAGCAGAGCGTCGATCACGCGAATGGTGTTGAGAATGCGGGGATCGTGGGGCGAGCGCAATCCAAAACGCACCAGCGCCAGCGCGTCCGGGCTCACGATGTGGAAGGCGCGATCTTTGCCTTCTCCGGGTGGCCGGTTCTTGATGGGAACGAAGCCCTGGGTGGGCGAAGCGGCGGTATCGGTATCGGGCGGAGAAATGCGGACGTAGTAACCTTCGACGCCGAGTTGCTCGGCGACGTCGCCGCCGGTGGCGTAGATCCAGCGCTCGATGTTGTCGTTCCAGGCGTCGGCGGCATCGCGCATGATGGAGGCGGTTTCGCTATGGCCGGTGAGTTCGGCGATATCGGCGGCGGCCAGCAAGGCGGAGATTTCAACGGAAAGGGTGAACGGAGAATATCCGCCGTCTTCTTCCCATCGATCCTGTTGCGTGACGGGACCGTTGCGCAGAATGAAGGTGACCGCGCTACGAACCATCGGCCACCAGCGCTCGAGTTTGCCGAGGGCGGGGGCGGATGCGGGATCGCGGCGCAGCAAATCGAGCAACAGGATGGGGAAGGCGGTTTCGTCCATCTGGACGCCGGTCCAGTAAGAGCGTCCGTCGAGCCACAGATTCTGGGCCCAGTTGCCCTCGGCTTCCTGCGTGGCCTCGAGATAACGAAGCACGCGGAGAGCATCGGCGGGTGCTCCGGCGGCGAGCAGTGCTCCGGCGGTTTCTACGAGATCTCGCGGCCACACCAGGTGATAGCCGCCGAGATCTTCATCGCCTTTGTTGAATCCCCAAGGAATCGAGAGGCTGGCGATAATGCCGCCGAGAAAATCCTTGGACTCGTGCGTGCGCAGGACGGCGGTCAACGCGCGGTAGAGATTGGTGCCGCGCGAGGGTTCATCGAGTTTGAGCAGAGTGCTCTGCCAGTTTCTCCAGTGAAAAACATAGTGGCGGCGAAGTTCGGCGTAGTCTTCGAACAGGCTGGAGCGGACTTGCTGTCCGGCTTCGCGCCAGAGATGGCCGAAGCCGAGGGCGAGCACGAACTCTCCGGAGCAGGCCCCGAGATCGATTTCGCCGGTGCAGGCAAGGTTGCCGTTTTCGGCGCGCTGGTATTCCCATTCCATCTGGAAGTGCGCGGAAAGATCCTGCCATCCGTCGGAGGCGCCTACGAATCCCACAGACATCTTTTTCCAAGGGGCGGAGCAAGCCAGGGCCAGAGCGGTGCCGTCATGAGTCGCGAAAAAAGCGGGAAGGCCCTTGTAGTCGCCGACCCAGCCGGTGTTGCCGTAACCGCAATTGGCCAGGTGAGGTGAGAGCAGCGCGTAAATGTGATAATCGGAAAGCTCTCCCTGGAGCGGTTCGAAGCGGACTTTTTGCAGCACTACATTGCGGTAGGGATCGGTCAGAACTTCTTTGTGAATGCGATACCGCCCGCTGCGTTCGGTGTTGACCAGTTCAAAGGCTGGGACGCCGGGCTCGATCGGTTCATTCTCGAAGGTGCAATGCCGCTTCTCTTCCGAGAAAAAAGAGTGGCCGTCGGTGACGATGAAGCCGAGATCGCGAGTGCAGGCTTGATCCACCCGGGGGAAGTAGACTTCATTTAGAATTCCGTGACTGACGGTAAACCAGACTTTGCTGTGCTGATTTAACGCCGTGCCTGCGCCGGTCTTGGCGCTGGAAGTCCAGCGAGGTGGAATCCCGGGCCAGCCCGGTGCGTAACGGATGGGGGAATCGGTCATGGGATTAGCGTCCTAAGAAAAATCCGCCTTGGTGGTCACTTGCGGCAAAGTCAGTTTCGGGCTCACCGGCCCATATGTTTATGGATGGGCGCGGAGACAAATAGATGCATCATAGAAGACAATGAAAAGGTAATCTTGCACATCCCCGGAAACTTACGATAATAAGGGGATTCATTCTGACCCATGGCAATTGCCGGCTTCAAGAACGGGGCGATCTTCGGTATGTTAGCAGCCTTGTGGCTGGGGGTGGCGGTGTGTCCGTCGGCGAGGGCCGCGTCACCGGCCGACATTCGCGTGGAGACGGCGTTGGATCGCGGGTTTTGGGGCCTCTACAACCTGGACTTTGCGGGCGCGCAAAAAGATTTTTCTGCATGGGAAACGCAACATCCCGACGATCCGGTGGGACCGGTGAGCGAGGCCGCGGGAATTCTTTTTTCTGAGTTCAACCGCTTGGGCGTGCTGGAGGCGCAGTTTTTTGAGAGCGACGATGCTTTTGCCGGGCGCTCGAAACTGAGTGCCGACCCGGTGTTGCACACGCATTTTGAAGCAGCGCTTGAGCGCGCGCAAATCCTGGCGCATGCCCGGCTGAACAAGGATGCAAAAGACCGGGACGCGCTCTTTGCGCTGACGCTGGCGTCTGGCCTGCAGGCCGACTATGCCGCCCTGATCGAGAAGCGCAACCTGGCGTCTTTGCACTATACGAAGGAGGCCTCGGTATGGGCGCAGCAGCTCCTGGCAGTGTGCAACGACTGCGCTGACGTGCTGGTGGCGACGGGATTCAGCAAGTACATCATCGGCAGCATGTCGGCGCCGGTGCGGTGGATGTTGCGCATGGGCGGATTGCCCGGCGACAAGCAGGCCGGTATTGCTGACCTGCAGACCACGGCGGAACACGGGCGCTACCTGAAGCCATTTGCCCGTGTACTGCTGGCGATTGCCTACGTGCGCGAGAAGGATAAAGTGCGCGCTCTGGAATTGCTGATGGCGCTGCGCACGCAGTTCCCGGGAAATACTTTGTTTCCGAAAGAGATTGCCCGGCTCCAGCCTACGATCGGCAGATAATGTTTTCGGTCGTTACTCGCGGCCGTCACTCCGTTCCCATCGTTCCTGCCCATTCATCAGAAATTCACCGGTTTGTAACCGTCGTGTAACATAGCGCCGATAGAAACAGAACATATAAATCCTGAGGAGGAAAGATCGAGTGATGCGCAAACTCATCCTGTTATTGCTGTGCGCTGCTGTGTCCCTGCCGGTGCTGGCTCAGACCACGCTGAATGGAGCCGGCGCGACGTTTCCGTATCCCATGTATTCGAAGTGGTTCAGCGAGTACCGCAAGCTGCACTCGGGCTTGGAAATCAACTATCAGTCGATCGGGAGCGGTGGCGGGATTCGCCAGGTGACAGAGGGCACGGTGGATTTCGGAGCCAGCGATATGCCCATGACTGACGGGCAACTGGCGGAAGCGCAGGGCAAACGCAAGACCAAAATTCTCAACCTTCCTACGGTGCTGGGCGCGGTGGTTCCTGCCTACAACATTCCGGGAGTGAGCGGGGAAGTGAAGTTTACTCCGGATGCGTTGGCGGGAATTTTTCTGGGCAAGATCACCAAATGGAATGACAAAGCGATTACCAGCGTGAATTCGGGCATGAATTTTCCGGACAAAGATATCATCGTGATTCACCGCTCCGAAGGCAGCGGCACCACGTTTATCTGGACCGACTATCTGTCGAAAGTGAGTTCCGATTGGAAGAGCCAGGTGGGCAGCAACGCCTCGGTCAAATGGCCCGTTGGGTTGGGCGGCAAAGGCAATGAGCAGGTCGCCGGGATGATTCGCCAGATGCAGGGTGCGATCGGATATATCGAATTGATCTACGCACTGCAAAACAACATCACTTTCGGTAGCGTCAGGAATGCAGCGGGCGTATTTCTGAAGGCGTCACTTGAAGGCGTGACGGCAGCGGCAGCGTCGGCTTCGAAGATGCCTGCGGATTTCCGAGTCTCCATTACCAACGCGCCGGGTAAGGATGCTTATCCGATTTCGAGTTTTACCTGGCTGTTGATTCCGCAACAGTCCAAGGATGCCGGGACGGGAAAAATTCTTTCCGATTTCTTGAATTGGATGGTGACCGACGGACAGAAGATGACCGCTGCGCTCAGCTACGCGTCCCTTCCGGAAAACGTCGTTAAGATGGAAAAAGAGGCGATCAAGCAGGTTAAGTAGACCTGTAAGGCATTTCAGATTTTCTGTTCGGCGCATCCGGTCGGCAGGTACGTCTGCCGGATGCGCCGAGTTTATTTTTTGGATACAGCGGCGATTGCACACCTTGATTCGGCCCTCTGCAGCCTTCCTGCCGGATGTTTTATACTAGACGGGCACGTGCTCAACGCGCGTTAGACCCCGCACATGGCTCGTCTTTCGCTGGATAATCCTGAGTATTACCTCAACCGCGATACCTCCTGGATCGCATTTAACCGGCGTGTGCTCGAAGAGGCCGAGGATGAAGGCAATCCGCTGCTGGAGCGATTGAAGTTTCTGGCCATCACCGCCAGCAATCTGGACGAGTTTTTCGAAATTCGCGTGGCCGCGATGATGCAGCAGATCGAGGACGGCTACAACGAGGCCGGGCCCGATGGTCTGACGCTGTCGGAAAAACGCGACATTCTGGCGCGCCTTACCCACAAATTTGTAGATGATCAGTATGACTGCTGGAATGCGCTGCGTCCGGCGCTGGCCGAGCATGGAATTCGGCTGCTGAGCCTTCACGAACTGGACGCGGAGGCGCGGCGCTTCGTCGATGAGTATTGCGAGAAAGAACTGGATCCTCTGCTGACCCCGGTGACGGTGGATCCCACGCATCCGTTTCCACGGGTGATCAACAAGGCGCTGTGCCTCGGGTTTCTTTTGCGGCGGCGGCGGCGCTCGGCGCTTACTTATACCGGCGTGGTGTCGGTTCCGCGCGCGTTGCCGCGGTTGGTGCGGTTGCCCTCGGACAACACTACTGACTTTATTTTCCTCGCCGATCTGGTGGCGCACCACGCCCAGAAGATGTACCACGGCTACGACATTGTTTCGTCAGCGCCGTTCCGCGTGACTCGAAACAGCAATTTGTATCTACAGGAGGAAGAAGCGCGCAATCTGCTGGAATCGGTGCGCGCGGAGCTGCACAACCGGCGCAAAGGCGATGCGGTGCGCATGGAAATTGAGGCGGACGCCGATCCGGAAATCATCGAGCGGCTGCGCACGGTGTTTGAGATCGATCCCTGGCAGGTGTTTCCAGTGAACGGTCCGGTGAATCTTTCGCGGCTGTTTAACGTCTACGACCAAACCCCGCGTCCCGATCTCAAGTATCGCGCCTTTGTTCCACGGGAGTTGCGGCTTACGGCAAAATCGCAGAACCTGTTTGAGGAACTGCGGCGGCACGATGTGCTGCTGCATCATCCCTACGATTCTTACGACGCGGTGGTGTCGTTCATTGAATCGGCGGCGGAAGACGATCACGTGCTTTCGATCAAGCAAACGCTTTACCGCACCAGCGAGCACTCGGCGATCGTTCCCAGCCTGATGGACGCGGCTTCGCGGAAGGAAGTGACCGCGGTCGTGGAACTGAAGGCGCGCTTCGATGAAGCCCACAACATCCGCTGGGCGCGCGACATGGAAGATGCCGGGGTGCAGGTCTTCCACGGACTGGTGGGACTCAAGACGCATTGCAAGCTTTCGCTGCTGGTGCGGCGCGATCCCGATGGCGTGCGCAGCTACGCGCACATCGGAACCGGCAACTATAACGCCACCACGGCGCGTATCTATACCGATCTCAGCCTGTTCACGGCGAATCCGGAAATCACGCGGGCGGTGCACGATGTATTCAGCTTCCTGACCGCGTACGCCGAAAATCCGAGTTATGACCCGCTGCTGGTGGCTCCGCTTGACTTGGCGGAGAAGTGCATCTGGCTGATCGATCGCGAGGCCGAACACGCGCGCCAGGGGCGTCCGGGACGCATTATCGCAAAGATGAATGCGCTGCTCGACAAGAACATGATTCAGGCGCTGTACCGGGCTTCACAGGCCGGAGTAGAAATCGACCTGATCGTGCGCGGCATTTGCGCGTTGCGGCCGGGGGTGCGCGGGTTAAGCGACCGCATCAAGGTGCGCAGCATTGTCGGGCGTTTTCTGGAGCACAGCCGTATTTATTATTTCGGTAACGGGGGCGAGGAAGAGATCTTCATTGGCAGCGCCGACTGGATGCCGCGCAATCTTTACGAGCGCGTCGAGGTGCTGGTGCCTTTGCGGGATGAATTTCTCCGCGAGCGCGTGCGGCGCGAGATTCTGGATGCATTGCTGGCAGATAACCGTAAGGCGCGCATTCTGCTGCGCGACGCCACGTATATCCGTGCGTGGCAGCCGATGCAGGGCAAGCGCAATCGCAGGCCGCCGACGGGCGCAGCCGCCTTCAGCGCGCAGGACTACCTGATCAGCGTTGCGGAAGGCAAGCAGACCGCGGGTTTTGCCATCCCGCAACTCCGGGCGCCGAAGCGCAAAGTTTCCAGCGGAAGAGTACGATAACTCCCGATGATTATTTATTTCTTGCGTCATGCCAGTGCCGGCGAACCCTTCGCGAGTCCGAAGAAGGACGAGAAACGCGCGCTCGATAAGGACGGGATCGAACAGTGCGGATATGTGGGCCGCGCTCTAGCCGCGATTGAAGCACAGGTGGATTGCGTCATTTCGAGCCCGCTCAAGCGGGCCACGCAGACGGCTTCGCTGGTGGGCAACGAAATGGGCTACGAAGGCAAGCTGCAAATCGAGGCCGCTCTGCGTCCGGGAGCGACTTTCGCCGATTTTCGCAAGCTGCTGGAAAAATACTCCCGCCAGGAATCGATTATGGTCGTCGGACACAATCCTAACCTGAGCCAGTTTCTGGGCACGGTGATCAGTGAATCGGGATGCGAGGCTTCGGTCGATTTGAAAAAGGGAGCGGTGGCGCGAGTCGATATGCGCCGCAGTTCCGGAACGCTCTTGTGGTGCCTGACGCCGAAAGCGCTGCGCACCCTCTACACCGCCGCCGTAGAAAGTTCTCGCCCGAAGACTTCGCGGAAATAAGCGGCATCCTTCTCGATCGCCCACTGTTCCAGATCCACTCCCATGCGCTGGCGAGGGACGAGGGTGAGGCGCACCTCAGCGGCGTGCTGGCTGACCCGCACTTTCTGCACGGCGCGGCTGCGACCCAGGTTCAGAGCGCGAGCCAGGCGGAGCAGCAAAATCGCTTTCTGCACGCTGCCTCGGTCGGCGGGATCGATAGCCTTCATCGGCCCGTCTTCCATGATGGGGCGCGACTTTCCCAGATAGCGCGCGATGGCGGCGATCATGCGGCGCTGCTGCGGCGTGTAGCCCAGAATCTCCGAGTTCGAAATAATGTAATACGTGTGCCGGTGGTGGCCGTTGCGATTGACGTAGTCGCCGACCTCGTAGAGCATGGCGGCGGCCGAGAGCCACTCGCGGAATTCCACAGGCAGGCCGTGCACCGAACGCAGCGCGGAAAATAGGAACATGGCGGACTCGCGCACATCGAGCGCGTGCTTCATATCCACGTGGTAGTGTTCGACGGCCCGCGTTATCGATTCCCAGCGTTCCGATTCAATCTGCCTTCCCGAGCGCGTGCTGCGGTCGTGTTCTGCAGCCATCTGGGCGAGGAGTCCGTCGCGCAAGCCCAGCGATGAGTAGCGAAATCCCTTGAGATGGCAGCGTTCGAGCAGTTCGTAATAGACGAATGCGCC
Organism: uncultured Acidobacteriaceae bacterium; assembly: GCA_963715875.1. Taxonomy (GTDB): domain Bacteria; phylum Acidobacteriota; class Terriglobia; order Terriglobales; family Acidobacteriaceae; genus Sulfotelmatobacter. The sequence goes on from OY970281.1 coordinate 2,706,163, forward strand.
GGCGATGATAATTTCCGCCCGGCGGGGACCAATGCCCTCGATCTGGCGGCGTTCCTCGACGGGCAGGCGGGCCAGGCGTTTTGCGAGTCGCGCCATCTCGGAACTTGAGACAACCATGCGCTGCCGGCTTCCGTTTTTGCGCAGATGGCTGGCGGCGGCAGCGAGCGCGGCTGCGGTTCCGGAGGTGGCCACGACACTCTTCACTTTCGCGGCGACCACGCGGGCGGCAACGCGGTTCACTTCGCGGGTCACGAATCCGTGCAGGCGTTTCAGTTCGCCCTTGCGCGGAGGATCGTGAGCCAGGAATTCGTCGGTGAGACGAACCGCGCCCAGCGGCAAACTCACCGTGTCGCGGATGTGGCCGCGGCTGGAAACGGTCAATTCGCAGCTGCCGCCTCCCAGATCGAGCATGAGCGCGGGAGCACTATCGACGCGGAGATTTGACACCAGCCCCAGATGGATCAGGCGCGCTTCTTCCAGTCCGGAAATGATTTCAACTTTCCATCCCGTGGCGGAGCGAACCCACTCCAGAAACGCCTGCGAGTTGCGGGCATCGCGAAGGGCGCTGGTGGCGACGACGCGAACCGGATCGGTGACCACCTGCTGCGTGGCGCGGTGAAAGCGGCGTAGGACCTTGATGGTCTCGGCCATGGATTCAGGAGTGAGAAATCCGGAACGAAATACGCCTTCGCCGAGGCGAGTCACTTCGCGGTCTTCGTGGACGGGGCGCAGGCGGCCGCGCGTGAGGCGAGCAATCTTCAGCCGCACGGAGTTGGAACCGATATCGACTGCGGCAAAGGTAGGCATGGGCGAGGGCAACAGTTTACATGCCGCGCGGAGGAAGGTCACTGATGGATTTTATGAATGCGATCCGCGAAAGGCTGGGGCGCACAGGCTGAGGCGCAAGCGGGCGGTTGGAAGATTCGCGCGTGGACTCGGGCGGGCGTGAAGCCGTATCCGGCAAAGTAGGCGACTGGCGCGGAAAGTGCACCTTGCGCGCGGGCGCGGACGAAAGTAAACTGTGGGGCAGTCCGGTGATCGCCTCGGGCAAGTAAGCTAACTGGAGCGAACATGAACTCCTTTGCTAGCCGATTCATTCGAAGTTCTATTTTCTGTCTCGCTGCTATTGTGGCAGTCACGCTGTCGTGGAGCACGCTCGCGTTTTGCGGAGACATTCATGAGGCGAGTTCACAAGGTGATCTGGGACAAGTGCGGCTGTTGCTGCAAAACGATCCCAGCCTGATTTCCAGCAGGGAAAACGGTTGGACGCCCTTGCACTTTGCCGCTTACACCGGGCAGCGGGACATGGCGGAATTGCTGCTTTCCCACGGCGCCGGGGTGAATGTACGGGACAAGAAAGGCTGGACTCCTCTGCACGTTGCCGCGGAGGGCGGCTTCCGGGACGCTGCGGAAGTGCTGCTGGCTGGCGGTGCTGCGGTGGATGCCACCGACAAGAAAGGCTGGACGCCTTTGCATTGGGCGGCAAGCTATAACCGCATCGATGTGGTGAAGGTGTTGCTTGCGTTCAAGGCCAATGTGAACGCGGAAGATGGTTCGGGCTACACGCCCCTGCACTATGCACAGCAGGAAGGTTACACGGAGATGGTTAAACTGCTGCGCCAGTCCGGCGCCCGCGAGGAATCCGCAGCGAAAGCGGAAAGTGAGATTGAGGAAACAAAGTAGCGTTCGGGAAGGGCGCGCGTTCGAGAGGTTGCGGAAAAACTCGGAAGCGTAGTGATGTGAAAGAGCGGCGCCTTCAGCGCCGCGTAAGGGTCCTAAAATAGTGCGGGCTTTAGAGAGTGCGTGAGAACTGCTCTTTCGCCCCTCCGGGGCTTGTTCCCTTACCCACCGTCTTACCCACGGCTTGCGCCCCTTCGACAGGCTCGGGGCAGGCTGTGGGCTGCATTCTGACGCCGCTTCGCGGCTAATACGCGCGGCAAAATTCCACTGGAGTTGCCGAAAATCAGCTCTCACGCAGTCTCTTTAGCCGTTTAGCCGTCGTGGTCGATTTCTCTCGCGCCAGGATGTGTCCCCCAGCCTCTTCCAATCGTGCCGCTGAGTCCAGCGATTAGGGCTTGATGCGGGCCAGAGCGTCGACAAGATGCTGGGCGCAGATCGGGCAACAAGAACCTGTCTGCTGTGATTTTTCGGACTCGCATTGGATGTCGAACGTAAGCGTGGCAGGGCTTGCCCCGCACAGTTCGCACTGAGCATCTCCGGCGCGGGCTCTGAAGGTCATCGAGTCCGGCACAAAGCCCCCTTTCAACGAGATTAGCGCTCGAAAAGGAGGGGTGCAGTGACCAAATTCACACGTCGCTGTGAGAAATATCACAATTTGGTAAAGGCCTTCGCCATTAAGCGGCTGGCGCCGCTTGGCGGGCAGTTTTGGCAGGGGATCGAGCAGGCGCCGGCGCGGGATGGGCGTTCGTCGTCACCAGATGATCGCGCATTTGCGAGAGCACAGTCACGGCATGGCGGAACTTCGCTCCCGTGACGTTGTGGAGTTCGGCCACCAGCGCTGACTCCTGCACCTCGCCCATATTTTCTTTGGCAGTTTGGGTCAGGGTGAGCCAGTCATGCCAGTCGCCCAAGACATCCTGCAGGCGCTTGAGTTCGGCGATGAATTGCTGAGCCGCCTCGGATTGCGGCGCGAATTCGGCAGCATAGCGAGCGCGCTTGCTCAGGATGCGGTATTGATGCAGCAGGAGCTCGGTGACGGGTGCGGCGGAATCGATTCGTCCGAGCATGCGCCGGGCTACCGCGAGCGGATCGCCGCTTGTGTCGGGATGGAAATTCCTGCTGGCCCGCTTGAGCCGGGTGAGGATTTCATCGACGGTATCCGGATCGACGGACTTCCTCAGTTTCTTTTCCTGGCGGCCGCGAAGCTCGATCAGATGGTTCATCATCTGAGTTTTGCGGCGCGGCTCGCGGGGAATCTTCAGGCTGCGAAGGGCGGCCAACTGCACGTCGAGGTCTCGCACTTTGCCGGCGCGCTTGCGGATTTTCCCCAGCATCTTCAGCAGCTTTTTCTGACTGCGGTCGTCTCGGGAAGAAAGTTCGCCGAGAAGAATCTGAAGACGGCGAGTGCCGGTGCGGAAGCGGTGAACGTTTTCTGCCCGCGGCTTCGACGAAAGCTTGACCAGATCCTGCTCAAGCTTCTCAAAAACAACGCGGCAACGGTTTGGCGCAATCGGCATACGAAGACTGAAAAAACGGAGAATGGAATCGGGAAACGAAAATACCGCCTTACGGGAGAAAAGGCAACCCTGAAAACAGATGCCATTTTAACATCCTGTTAACAGGATTCTGCTAGCGTGAAGGGGCATGGCGTTTTCAGCACTACCACGACCCGATATGCCTGCTCCCCAACCTGTTGAAGCGAATAAGGTTAGCGCCTTCCGGCCGGGGAAGCAGGAGGCGCCTCTGCCGGGCATTTCCGAAGAAACGGGCGATCAGATCTTCAAGTTCGCCATGCTTCTGTGCGGCCTGGCCGTGCTGGGCATGTTGGTGTTGATCGTTTATGAGTTGGTGTTGCGATCGGGACCTTCGTGGCACGCTTTCGGATTTAAGTTCTTCGCCGGCCGCGACTGGGATCCGGTGAACGAGCAGTTCGGAGCCTTGCCGTTTATCTACGGGACCCTGGTCTCATCACTTCTTGCGCTGATTATCGCCGTGCCCTTGTCGGTAGGGGTCGCGGTGTTCACCACCGAGATGTGTCCGGCGGCGTTGCGCGGGCCGCTTTCATTCTTCGTCGAGTTGCTGGCAGCAATTCCCAGCGTGGTCTATGGATTGTGGGCGATCTTTGTTCTGGTTCCGATCCTCAGCAATTACGTTCAGCCATTCTTGTCGAAGACCCTGGGGTGGACAGGATTGTTTGAAGGGCCGCCTTATGGCATCGGCATGCTGGCAGCGGGAATCATTTTGGCCATCATGATCGTGCCGATTATCTCCTCGATCACGCGCGAAGTGCTGATGGTGGTGCCGCAACACCAGCGCGAGGCCGTGCTGGCGTTGGGAGCCACGCGCTGGGAGATGATCCGCGTGGGCGTGCTGCGCAACGCACGGGCCGGAATTATGGGTGGCATCATTCTGGGCCTGGGCCGTGCTTTGGGCGAGACCATGGCCGTCACCATGGTGATAGGAAACCGTCCCGAGATTGCGAAGTCATTGTTTGCTCCGGGGTACACCATGGCCAGCGTCTTGGCCAACGAGTTCAGCGAAGCTACCGGGGATGTCTACCTTTCGGCCCTCATCGAGATTGGTCTGGCTCTGTTTCTGGTGACGATCGTCGTGAATGCTTTAGCGCGATTGCTGGTGTGGACAGTTACCCGCGGCCAGCCTGCGAGTGCACGTGCCTGATGCTAACCAGAGTGCCGCGTCGCCTACCGTGCCGCCCATCGCGCTGCGGCGGCGCATTGTCGACCACGTCATGACGGGCGTGGCGGTGCTGACGGTGATCCTCGTGCTGGCGCCGTTGATCGCCATCTTCGCTTATCTGGTTTATCGCGGCATCGGCTCCCTCGACTGGGCGTTCCTTACGCAGACTCCGAAGCCGGTGGGTGAAGCAGGCGGAGGAATGGCCAATGCCATCATTGGCTCGGTGTTAATCCTCGGCATTGCCAGCGTGATGGGAGTTCCGGTAGGCATCGGCGCAGGGATTTATCTGGCGGAGTTCGGCCGCAACCGCTTTGGCGACGCGATCCGATTCACCGCGGACGTTCTCAACGGTGTGCCCTCTATCGTGATCGGCATTGTGGCTTACGCCATTGTTGTGCTCACGCAGAGACACTTCTCAGCATTGGCCGGCGGAGTGGCGCTGGCGATCATGATGGTTCCCACCATCAGCCGCACTACGGAAGAAATGCTGCTGCTGGTGCCGCAGGCTTTGCGCGAGGCGGCATACGGGCTCGGCATACCGCGCTGGCGGACGACGCTCTCAATCACGCTGCGCACGGCAACCTCCGGCGTGATTACCGGAATCATGCTGGCTTTCGCGCGGGTCGCGGGCGAGACCGCGCCGCTGCTTTTTACCGCGTTCGGCAATCAGTTCTGGAATTTGCATGTTAACCAGCCAACCGCGGCGCTGCCCCTGCAAATTTATACGTACGCCATTTCTCCCTACGACGAATGGCACCGGCAGGCTTGGGCAGGAGCGCTGGTGCTGATCATTCTCATCGTGACCGCCGTGGCGGCTGTGCGTTTCGCTGTACGCCGTGGTACTTTCGGAGCAGCATAGGTTATGGGCGTAGGAATCCAGGTCGAAAAACTGAATGCCTGGTATGGCAAGAATCAGGCGCTGTACGACATCCAGTTGTCGGTGGCGGCCAACCACGCCACGGCGCTGATTGGGCCTTCGGGATGTGGCAAGTCTACCTTCATCCGCTGCCTGAACCGGATGCACGAGACCATTCCCGAAGCGCGCGTGACCGGAAGCGTTCGCATCGGCGAAATCAACGCCTACAACGGAACCTCGGCGACACAGTTGCGCCGGCGCGTCGGCATGGTTTTTCAGAAGGCGAATCCTTTCCCGACGATGTCGATTTATGACAACGTCGCTTCAGGATTGAAGCTGAACGGGTTTCGGGATCGCCGCAAGCTGGATGAGATTGTGCAGCGGTCCCTCGATGCCGCCGCGCTGTGGAGCGAAGTGAAAGACGACGTCCACAAAAAGTCGGGGGCGAGCCTTTCTGGCGGCCAGCAACAACGCCTGTGCATTGCCCGCGCACTGGCGGTGGAACCCGAAGTTCTTCTGATGGACGAGCCCTGCTCAGCGCTTGATCCGATCTCGACCGGAAAGATCGAGGAGTTGATCTTTCAGCTCAAAGAGCGGTATACGATAGTGATCGTCACGCACAATATGCAGCAGGCGGCACGCGTCGCCGAGTTCACGGGCTTCTTTCTTTTGGGCAAGATGGTTGAGTTCGATAAGACAGAAAAAATATTTACCAATCCGTCGGATAAAAAGACGGAAGACTACATCACAGGCAGGTTCGGATAATGCGCACGCGCTTTCAACAAGGGCTCGACGATTTGCGGCAGAAGTTGCTTCGCATGGGTGGGTTGGCGGAGCAGGCGGTGGATCGCGCGCGTCAGGCCTACATCGACCGCGACCTCAGTCGTTGCCAGATGGTTCTCGAAAGCGAGAGCCTGATCAATACCTGCGAGCGCGAGATCGACGAGGCCGCCTTCGATCTGCTGGCCATGCAACAGCCCATGGCAGTGGATCTGCGCTTCATCCTGGCGGTGACCAAGATCAATTCCGATCTGGAGCGCGTCGGCGATCAGGCCGTGAACATTGCCGAGCGCGTGATGGATATGGTCGAAATGCCAGCCGCGGATTTGCCCGTGGACATCGCGCGCATGGGTGCGGCGGTGAGCGCCATGGTGCGGCGCGCTCTCGAAGCCTTCATCGAAGGCAAGGCCGAACTGGCGCAAGCTGTCCTCGAAATGGATAACGTCGTCGATCGCATGAAAGACGATGCCTTCATCCAACTGGTGAAGACCATGAACCAGCGCCCGGATGTGGTGCGGCAGGCGCTGGACGCGCTGCTGGTGGCGCGCAATCTCGAGCGTGTCGCCGACCACGCCACCAATATTGCCGAAGACGTCATCTTCTGGGTGCAGGGCGCCGACGTCCGCCACAACGCCAGCGTGGACGAGCATGCCGGGCCTTCACGAGTCACGAAGGATCTCCACGAGTCTGAGGCCTTTTGCGCCTGCTGGTCCCCGAATAGCGCAAACCAGCCACTCCCGGCCTCGGGCACGGTATTCTATTGCAGATCAGGACCTGCGGAGGCTCCGTGACCCGATTCTCCCGCTCAATTCTTGCGATCGCAGTAATGTGTGTTCAAGTTGCACTTCAAGCGCAGGAGCGCCATTCCGGCGCATCGCCGATCTCGCTGCCCACCAGCAAGACTTTGACGACGCCGTCGCCCGGGCGAATTGGCAGCACCAACAGTTTCCCGGCCACCATCGCGATCAGCCCAGACGGACACTACGCCGCGCTGCTCAATGACGGGTATGGCACGCAGGAAACTCTGGGCACGCAATCGATCGCGATTCTCGATCTGAAGACGAATCAACTTTCCGATTATCCCGACAAGCGCTTCGGCGAGGATGTGCATCAGAGCTATTTTCTGGGGCTCGTCTTCGGTTCCGATGGCAAACATCTCTATGCGTCGGTGGGATCGATTACTGATTCGACAGGAGAGAAGGCCGGGGACACGGGCAACGGCATCGCGGTTTACAGCTTCAGCGACGGCAAGGTTGAGCCGGAACGATTTATCGCGATCGGATCGCAGCCGGTCGCGGCCGGAAAGAAAATTGCTTTTGCCTTACGTAAGACGCGGGCGGGGACGGCGATTCCGTATCCAGCAGGACTGGCGTTGGTTGCGGCTGGAGGCGGCGATCGACTGCTGGTCGCCAATAACCTTTCCGATAATGCGGTGTTGCTGGAGGTCGCGACCGGTAAAGTGCTGCAGAGTTTTGATTTGAGTACCAGCGATCTGATTCCGTCCTCGTTCCCTTATGCATGCGTGGCTATGCGGGATGGATTCCGCGCCTGGTGCAGCTTGTGGAATGCATCTCGAGTTGTGGAACTTGATCTGGCGGACGGCAAGGTTGGGCGGTCGATTCGCTTGAAGCAGCCCGACGATCCGATTGCCCCAGGTTCGCATCCTACGGCTTTGCAGTTGAGTCCGGATGAGAAGTTGCTCTATGTGGCCCTTTCGAACGCGGATTCCGTTGCCGTGGTTTCGACGGCAAGCGCAAATGCAGTGGCATTTCTGAGTACCACCGTTCGCAACCAGGAGTTTGCCGGAACCTACCCCAGTGCGCTGTCGCAGTCGGCGGACGGTACGAAACTATTCGTTGCCGATGCCTCCTCGAATGCCGTCGCAGTGTTTGATACTTCGAAGCTCAGCGGGAACGGAGCGATTGCCAGCGATGTGCCTGCCATGGGATTTATTCCGACAGACTGGTATCCGAGCGCGGTGGCCGTGCAAGGCGATGACTTGCTGATCGCGACAGCCAAGGGCCAGGGCACGGGCCCTAATAGGGAGATGGGCAAGACTCCCTATGAGATCAAGCACCATGCCCATGCTTATATTCCTACGTTGCTCCGCGGTTCGATCGCGCGGCTGAATATTGCCTCGACTCTCGGCAAACTCGAAGAACTCACTCGGATTGTGGAGCACGACAATCTGTTGCATGACAATCCCGGATCGATCCATTTCGCCGGCGGCAAGAATCCGATCAAGCACGTGATTTATGTCATCAAGGAAAATCGAACTTATGATCAAGTGTTCGGCGACCTGATGGCGGGCGGACAAAAGGTCGGCGACGGCGATTCGTCGCTCACGCTTTACGGGGCCGATATCACGCCGAATGAGCACATGCTGGCGCTGCAATTCGGAGTGCTCGACAATTTTTATGACAGTGGGGAGGTTTCCGGTGACGGCCATCTCTGGTCCACCGCGGCCATTACCAGCGATTACAACGAGAAAACCTGGCAGATCGCCTATCGCGGGCACGAGCGCATCTACGATTTCCAGGGCACGGTGGCCGACGAATATCCGCTGGATTATAACCAGCCGGATATTGACGATCCTGCGACCGGTTTTCTCTGGGACAACGTGGCTCACCACGGTTTGAGCTATCGCGATTACGGCGAATTCGTGAATGCGGAGTGGTGCAATAAGAAACGCAAGGCTGCGACGCCGAAGAATGGAACTCCTTCCGTGGAAGAAGCGACTTGTCCGCGGACGGAGGTTCACAAGGGTGATCCGCTGGCGCCGAATGTCGGCGAACCGCATGGCGCGCCGAGTCCGTTTCCATGGACGGTTCCGCTGTTCAAATCGGTCAAGGCCACGAAGGCGGTGCTGCGCGATCACTTCGATCCGCTCTATCCCGATTTCAATACCGATTATCCCGACCAGTTGCGCGCCGATGAATTTATGAATGAGTTCGCGGCGTATGTGCGGGCGCGCGAGTCGAACGAAGATCGTCAGTTCCAACTCCCGGCCTTCGTGCTGTTGTATCTTCCCGACGATCACACCGGCGGCACGCGCCCAAAATTTCCGCGTCCGGCGGCTTCGGTGGCAGACAACGATCTCGCTCTGGGACGCGTGGTGGATGCCGTCTCCCACAGCCCCTACTGGGACGATACGGCCATTTTTGTGCTGGAAGACGATGCGCAGAATGGCGGCGATCATGTGGACGCTCATCGCTCGACCGCCTTTGTGATCAGCAAGTATTCGCCCGGAAGCGCCGCCGCGCCCTATGTGGACCACCGCTTCTATACGACCGTGAATATGATTCACACGCTAGAGATGCTGCTGGGCCTGCCTCCGATGAATCAGAATGACGCCTATGCGCCGGCGATGGGGCCGATGCTTTCAGGGGCGGGGAACCAGCCTCCGTTCAAAGCGGATTTTCGCAATCTCAATAACGGACTGATCTATGAGATCAACAAGCGCGATGCCCGCGGGGCAAGTGAATCGGCGAAGATGGACTTCTCGCGTCCGGATGCCGCCGGGGCGGCGAAGTTGAATGAAGTGTTGTGGCAGGACGAAAAAGGGGATGCGCCTGTGCCTGTGGCGAAGCATTCGGTTGTGCCAGCGGGGGGCGACTAAGGACGTCGATGGAACTCTTGAACCCGACCGCGCACCCTGTTACACTGGAGTAGCTTTTAAGCTACGGGCGGGTTGCAGAAGGGGGAAATGCTTTGTGCTAGCGCGCCCTAGAAATGTGGAGGTCTATGAGTCGGCCTCAGGCTCAGCCCCTTTTGATGACTGGATGCGGAATCTCAAGGACCCAGCTGGCAAGGCGGCGATCGACACGAAACTCGCTCTTCTTCGTCGAGGGTCACTGGGGGAGCTATCGCAATGTCGGAGACGGCTTGATCGAGCTAAAAGTGAACGTGGGGCCTGGATTCCGGGTCTACATCGCAGATGACGGGAAGAACTCACTTATTTTACTGGCTGGAAGAAAAAATACTCAGAAGCGGGACATCAAAACCGCCCAGCTATATTGGGCCGACTATAAGACGAGGAAATAATCTATGCCGCGATCACGGCCATACAAAACCGGATTGAATGAACGTCTAAAAGATCCAGAACACGTTGCCGCTTATTTAAATGCCGCGGCGACGGAATCCCAAGATGTGTTTATGTTGGCGCTGCGCGATGTGGCCGAGGCTCACAAGATCAGTAGGGTGGCGGTCGCGGCAGGCGTAAACCGTGAAACCCTTTATAGAACGCTTTCCGCACGCGGCAACCCTACATTCACTACTCTTGAAAGCATTCTGGAGGCGGTCGGAGTCGAACTCTACTATCGGGCACGGCCAAAACGCAAACGCACGCTGCAGGTTTGAGGCTTAGCGCTCCAACCTGGTAACGGATATGCCGTACCGAACTTTGAGCGTGGAAGCCTAAGCCTGCGCTCCTGCTTTACACTAGCCCTGTGAAGATTGCGCTCGGCCAGATCAACCCCACCGTCGGAGATTTCTCCGGCAACGCCGCCAAGCACATTGAGTTCTCCCGCCGTGCGCAAGCAGCTGGCGCGGGACTGATTCTGTTCCCGGAGTTGTCGGTGTGTGGATATCCGCCACGCGACCTGGTAGAGCGGCCATCGTTCGTCGCGCACAATCGCGAAGCTGCCGAAAAGATCGCCCAGCAGACGCAGGGCATTTCCGTCATTTGTGGCCTGGTGACTCCCGCCGAATCCGAGACTGGCAAGTCCGTGATGAACTCCGCCGCGCTGCTGCAGGATGGCAAAATTGCGTTCCTGCAGTCGAAAATGCTGTTGCCCACCTATGACGTTTTCGATGAGATGCGCAATTTCGCGCCCGCAAAACGTCAGGAGTTGTTTTCTTTTTGTGGCAATCGCATGGCGCTGACCATTTGCGAAGACGCCTGGAACGACAAGCTGTTCTGGCCCAAACGGCTGTACACGGTCGATCCCGTCGAGACGCTGATCCGCGAGGGCGGGAATTTCGTGTTGAACATTTCGTCATCTCCGTTCTGGATCGGCAAACGCGAACTGCGCCGCGACATGCTGGCGGCGATTGCGCGCCAGCACAAGGTTCCGGTCGTCATGGTGAATCAAATCGGAGGCAATGACAGCCTGGTCTTCGATGGCTCCAGCCTGGTGCTGAACGCGGAAGGGAACGTCATTGCGCAAGGCCGCTCGTTTGAGGAAGACCTTATTTACTTCGATTCGAAGACGCTCACCGGCGATGTGCACGAGCAGATCGCGGGCGAGGAACCGGGTGTGTATGCGGCGCTGGTGCTGGGTACGCGCGACTATATGCACAAATGCGGATTCCGAAAGGCCATCATCGGGTTGAGCGGAGGAATCGATTCCGCGCTTACCGCTGTGATCGCAGCCGACGCAGTGGGGCCGGAGAACGTGATTGGTGTGGGTATGCCGGGGCCCTACTCTTCGGCGGGCTCCATCGAAGACGCGCGCGCGCTGGCTGGCAATCTCGGCATACGCTTCGAGTTGCTCTCCATCAATTGGGTGTTTGAAGCGTACCGGCAAACTTTACAAAGTGTGTTTTCGGGCCAGAAGGAAGATGTGACCGAAGAAAATATTCAGTCCCGCGCCCGCGGAACCTTGCTGATGGCGCTCTCCAACAAGTTCGGCGCGATTGTGCTTTCCACAGGCAACAAGAGCGAACTGGGCGTGGGCTACTGTACACTTTACGGAGACATGGTGGGGGGGCTGGCCGTCATTTCAGATGTGCCCAAGACTCTGGTTTATGAACTGAGTCACTACGTGAATTCACGCCGCCCGGTGATTCCGCGGTCTACGCTGGAAAAGCCACCCTCGGCGGAGTTGCGACCCAATCAGAAAGACAGCGATTCGCTGCCACCCTACGAACTTCTGGATGCCGTGCTCGAGGATTATGTGGAAGGCGCTCACTCTGCCGAGCAAATTGCTGCCGAGCATGGATTCGAGCTCGAAGTGGTGAAGCGGGTCATCCGGATGGTAGATCGCGCGGAATACAAGCGCCAACAGGCCGCTCCGGGCATTAAGATTTCTCCCAAGGCGTTCGGATACGGGCGGCGTTTTCCGATTGCGGCGAAGAGCGAAGGGTGAGAAAGCAGTTCTCAGTTCTCAGTTTCTAGTTCTCGGTTGGATATTTGAATTGAAAGGAAACCATGCGCAGTCCTCTTAATCTGATTTTCATTTTCGTGCTGGCGGCCGGCCTGGCCGCTGCGCAAACGTCAACCGCCGCGAAGCCTGCGGATAAGGCAGCGTCCGCACCCGCTGCCAGTCTTCCCTCGGAGGCTACGGTGGATGCCTTCCTGCACGAGACATTTGGTTACGAGTCGGAGATGACCTGGAAAATTGCCAGCATTAAACCTGCGCCGGCGCCGGGGTTGGCTCAGGTTGACGTGATTCTGGCTACGCCCAAGGGCCAGCAGGCCAGTCGCTTCTTCGTGACAGCGGATGGCGAACATGCCGTGATTGGCGACATCATTCCTTTCGGCGCCAAGCCGTTTGATCCGATCAGGAAAATACTGGAGAAGGGAATCACCGGGCCGGCGCGAGGGCCGAAAGACGCGGCGGTCACGATTGTTGAGTTTGGCGATTTGCAGTGTCCGGCATGCAAGGCGGCGCAACCAGCGATTGAGGGATTGATTGCGGCAGAACCGAGCGCGCGCTTTGTGTTCCAGAATTTTCCGCTGGAGATGCACAACTGGGCGGCAAAAGGCGCTGCTTACGCCGATTGCGTAGGCCAGGCTTCCACCGACGCGTTCTGGAAGTTCGTGGCTAAGACCTACGAGACACAATCCGATATTACCGCCGACAATGCCGACGAAAAGCTTACAGCCATTGCCGACGGCGCGGGCGTGAAGGGCGCTGACATTGCCACGTGCGCCGCCACGCCGGTGCCCAAGGCCCATATCGACGCTTCGCTTGCGCTGGGGAAAGAAGTGGGCGTGACGGGCACTCCGACGCTGTTCATCAACGGCCGCAGCGTTGGAAACGTGGCCAACGTTCCGGCTGAGATGCTGAAAAATCTGGTCGAGTTCGCTGCGAAGCAGGGAAAGTAAATCGGGCTCTGGAGGTCAGCCGTCCCCGTTCTACTGCTGGCCAACCCAAATTTCATTCGTCTGCCGGCTATGGTTGGCGAGGACGTGAGGCGTGATCACGATCAGCAGTTCGTCGTCTTCCTTCATGCGGGTGTTGTCGGTAACAGCCCAGTTAATGCCGGGAATGTTGGCCACGGCGGGGATTCCAGCCATCGAAAGCTGATCGTTGGTGGTGATCTCGCCGCCCACGACCGCCCCTTCGCCATCGCGCAATTGAATGCTGCCTTTGTATTCCTGATTGGAAATTACCGGCACACCATTCGCACTCTGTCCGGTGAGCGAGCGAACCTCCAAGTCGAGGGTCAGGCTTACGTCTCCGTCCCCGTGGATGGTGGGCTTCGCCTTCAGGCTTAACCCCAGATCCTCATAACTCACCGACGGAAAAGGCGGAACGTAACTCTGACTGCCCAGTGCGGCCGAAATCTGTGGCGAGTTGTAGATGGGCGCATACGAAGCGTTCAGAATGGGATAGCGCTCGCCCAGGTGGAACGTGGCCTCGTTGCCTTGCTCCGCGCGCAAAGTGACGTTACTGAGGCTGCGAGCCCACGATTCATTCAGCGAGAGCGCGGCGCTCAAGTGATCGAGGCTCACGCCGGAAAAGCCGAGGCCGCCGCCGAAGGTTGCCAGAGGCTGGCTGAAGATGGAGCTGGCCTGTCCCTGGAGTTGCGCCAGCAACCCGGAAAGCGCCGAACTTCCCGCGGCGTTGACGCCTCCAGAGGAAATCAGCTGGTTGGCGAGCGACGAAAGATTTTGTCCGCCCAGGGCCGCGATGGCCGCCGCGACCGCCGCTTCCGGAATGTTGTACATGTTGAAGGTATTCGGGATGTGCATCCCGATTTCACGCGTGAAATTGTGGCTGACCTGATAAATCTCAATCTGGATCGCCACTTCCGGACGATCATTGGATAGCTGCCGTAAGAGCGCGGTGCAGGCCGCCAGCGTGGCCTGGGGAGCGCGCACTTCCACAGTGCCGAGTTGCCCCGGACTCACTTTCTGGAAATCGCAGACGTTGCGCAGGGAAGTGACCAGTTCGGTGGCCTGTTGCGGGGTGGTGGCTCCGGGAACGGAAAATGTGGCCAGCGACATGCGATCGAACTGCTTGTGATTCTCGGCGGTATCGGCGGCGATGAGCACTTGATGCGGGTCCATCGCGCTCCACATGGTCTTGCTGACGCGGCAAGCCAGACTGAGGGCGGTTGCGAACTCCACGTCATCCACATAAAACCTCACCGTCTTGCCCGTCACGGAATCGTCGAACATGATGGAGACGCCATAGGCGGCGGCCAGTTCATTGAACATGCCGCGCACATCGCCGCGAAAGTGGAAGGTAGTCCGCTTGGAATTGGGTTGCAGGTGGATTTCACCGGCGTCGGAGAGATTGGCTTCGATCCCGCCCGGGGTGCGCGCCACTGGATCGCGCAACGCGTCCTGCAGGCGGGTTTGCACGTAGGCATTGCCGGGATCGAGTTCGAGGGCGCTGCGAAACTCGGCGGCGGCCTTTTCCGGCTGGGATTCGGCCAGAAACGCATCGCCGCGCTCCGTCTGCTGAAAGACCAATTGCGCCTTGGCACTCTCGCGCGCCGTAAGGAAGGCAACGTCGCGGGGAACCAGGCGCGAGGCCTCGTCAAACTTGGTGAAGGATTGTTCCAGTTGCTTCCGGTCGCGCAGTTTCAGGCCTTCGTTGTAGGCATTCTTGGCCTGCTTGAGATCTTTCTTGGACGGCTCGCAGTTGATGCTGCCGGGCACGCCCTTGCACGCAATCACAGGAGCGGCAGGCGTTGAATCGCTCCCAGCAAACGAGGGAACGCACGACAACGCCGCTTGGAGAACGACTGCGAAAATGAACGACACACGGCGCATGCGCTTTGATTTTAACCTGCTGCCGACTTTTCGCCGATAGCTAAAAGGTCCCGTACCTTCGGACTTAATGGGATGCTCGGGGAGGGCAGCTTATGAGAACGTGGCGGAGTTCTGTTCTTGCAATTGATAGTTAACTGAGCATCAGCCGCTCGATACTGCGGGCCTTGCCAGTCTTCTCATCGCAATCGACCACCACTGCACACAGGCGGACGTCGCCGGTAGCGGGCTCAAAGCGCGTCGGCATCCCGTTTAGAAACTTGGTGACGACAAGTTCCTTCTTGACTCCGATCACGCCATCGTAAGGGCCGGTCATCCCGACATCGGTGACATAAGCCGTTCCCTTGGGTAAAACGCGTTCATCGGCAGTGGGGACGTGAGTGTGCGTGCCGACCACCGCGGTGACGCGGCCATCGAGATACCAGCCCATGGAAATTTTTTCCGAAGTCGCTTCGGCGTGGAAATCCACGAAGATGATCTTGGCCTCGATTTTCTGCAGGAGTTGATCGGCGACGCGAAAAGGATCGTCATTCGACGCCATAAAGACGCGGCCCTGCAGGTTGATCACAGCGTAAGGGATTTTCGCCTTGTGGCCCTGATACATGCCCCATCCGGGCATATCCGCGGGATAATTTGCGGGACGAAGCACGCGGCGTTGCGGCCCGTGTCCGTTGCCCTCGGCCATCTGAAAGTAGTCGAGGATCTCGCGCTTGTCCCAGACATGGTTGCCGGTGGTGATGACGTCGATATTGAGATCGAAGAGTTCTTCGGCGAGGGCGCCAGTAATGCCGAAGCCGGCAGCTGAATTTTCGCCGTTGGCAATGACGAGATCAATCGAGTGATCGCGAACGATGCCGGACAGACGGTCCTTGACGATGGTGCGTCCGGGACGGCCGAAGATGTCGCCAATAAAGAGAATTCGCATGGTTTAAGTCAACGTTCGATGGTAACATTCGCGGCTCGTTTTCTACTGAGCCAACTCCGCTGTCTTTAGAAAATCGTAGTTTCCCGCCGGATTCAATTTCAAATTGTGCACGCGCTTGTTGTGGACGAGCACGTTATCCAGGTACCAGAGATCGATGTAGGGAAGATCCTCGGCCAGAATGCTTTGCAATTCGGCATAAATCGGCTTGCGGACTTTGGGATCGACTTCGCGGCGGGCCTGGTCGATCAGCGCATCGACTTTCGGATTGGAATAATGGCCGCGGTTGGCGCCGTTCGGGGGAAATCGGGAGGAATGAAATACGTAGAAAATGTCCGGATCCTGGTTGCCACCGACCCAGCGCAATCCGTACATCTGAAAAGCTCCGATACTGACGTCGGCGAAAAAGGTGGCAGCCTCGAAGCTGCGAATGTCGAGCGCGATGCCGACGTCGCGTAATTGCTGCTGCATCACGGCGGCCATCAATCGCGTGCTCTCGGTGGTCGAGGTCTTCATGGTGATGTGGAAGCGCACGCCATTGTTCGCGGGATGACCGGCCGCCGCATAACCGGCGGCGTCAAGCAAGGCGCGAGCTTTGGCGGGGTCGTGTTCGTAAGACTCCACATGCGGGTTGTAAGCCCAGCTCTGCGTGGGGAGCACGCTGCGCGCGGGCTGCGCCCATCCGCCCCAGAGGTATTGAATCATCGGACGGCGGTCCAGAGCGTAGGCGATGGCCTGGCGGACGCGCACATCTTTCAGAATCGGATCGCGCAGATTGAATCCCAGATATTGAACTTCTGTGCCGGGGCCATGTTCGACCGCGAGAAATGGTTCGCGTTCGAGCGTCAGCACAGTGTCGGGCGCGAGCGAGTTGCTGGCAATGTCTCCGCTGCCCTTGCGCAGTTCAAGGGCTTCCGTGGTTGCGTCGGGCACGACGGTAAAGCGGACGCGCGCCAGTTTTACTTTCTGGCCCCAGTAATCGTCGTTGCGTTCGATGATCACTTCTTTGTCGGTCTCGGCGCTGACAAACTTGAATGGCCCCGAGCCGATCGGGTGTTGCGACATTTCGGCTCCGCTATCCGAGGGCACAATGCCGACGGCGCCTTCGGTGAGATTCCACAGCAAGGCGGCGTCCGGTTCCTTCATATGAAATATGACGGTGAAATCGTCAGGGGCCTCGATGCGATCGACGAAGTGATAAGCCGCTCCCCGGGTGCTGCGGATCTTGCCGCTGAGCAGGGAGTCGAAAGTCCATTTCACATCGCGGGCGGTGAGCGGCCGGCCGTCATGAAACTTCACGCCGTGGCGCAAATGAAAAGTGTAGGTGAGCGGGTCGGGAACCTCCCAGCGCTCGGCGAGACCTGGCGTCACATCAAGATTTTCACCGCGCGAGAGAAGGTAGTCGAAAATCAAGCTGTCGATGCGTTCGGATTGCGCGTCCTGACCGACGCGCGGATCAAGGTTCGTGGGGCTCGATTCAATCACCATCACCAGCGTGTTGGGATCGGGCTTGCTGGAACATGAGACCAGCGAAAGCAGAATAATCAGGGTGGTGGCGACTGCCGTGGTTTTCCCGCGCATTAGCGGCAGTCCCGGCACATCTGGGCGAGTTGGTTGACGGTATTCCAGTTGCGGGTTGTTGGGACGACGGCCAGTATCCGGTCGAGAGGCGCTTTCATCAAGATGCTCTCGCCCGCCCCGTTCGGAAGGTGGAGAAAAATGTCTTTGCCCAAACAAAGATGCTGATCAGGAGCGGTCTTCAACTCGGCCAATTTCTTCAGGGCGGCCGGCGATGGCGTGTCGGATAGGAACATGACATGGAGTCTTGTCAGATCGATCCCGCGCTGCTTCAAAAAGGGGTTGTTGGCGACTGATTCGCAGATTTCGTCGGCCGTTCGAGTCACGACCGGCACGGGGAAGCCGAAATCACTGAGGATTCGCTCCTCGATTTTCTTCGACAACTTAGCCGGGGGAAGTTTGCCGGCCTTGAATACGACGTTGCCGCTCTGGATATAGGTCTGCACCTGTTCGAATCCGAGCGCTTGGAAGGACGCGCGAAGGTGCTCCATCTTGATGCGCTTGTTGCCGCCGACGTTAATTCCGCGAAGCAGAGAAATATAAACTGGCATGGTCGTGTTCGTCTGATCAGTACCTAGTACCCAGTACCCAGTGCCTGGAACCGAAACCACGGTCGCTCTTACTAGGTACTCGGTACTCGGTGCTAGGTACTATCGGTTCAAGGATACGAAATCTTTCCCAGCACGGCAGCACGTTTCGCGCCCGTCGCTGAAGGGACGTTTGAGGGCCGCCGATGCCAGGTCTCATACGCCAGAAGCGCAAAGGCCACGGCCTCCTTCGAAGCCGAGGGCAGTCCAAACTCGTCGGAAAAGCGCAAGCGCACTCCGAGGGAGGCGAGTTCGCGCGTCAGCATGGCCACCAGCGTGGCATTCTTTGCTCCTCCGCCGGAAAGAATCATTTCGCGAAAAGCTCCCTTGCGTGCCCGATCTGAGTTGGCGGTGTAATGCCGAACGGCATGGGCAATCGATTTCGCGGTCAGAGCGGCGGCAGTTGCGACGGCATCTGGCTTGCGGCATGGTCCGCAGGATCTCAGAAACTCCCTTACAAATTCGCGGCCGAACTCCTCGCGGCCGGCGGTCTTGGGAGGTTTGCGTTTGAAGAAATCGCGCCGCAAGAAAGTGGCGATGACTTTCTCGAGCACTTTTCCAGAAGCTGCGATTCTGCCCCCGCGATCGAAAGGCTGTCCAAATAATTTCTCGGTGACGGCGTCGATCACCATGTTGCCGGGCCCGGTATCGAAGGCGACCACATCGCCGGCGGCAGCGCCGGCAGGAATCACGGTGAGGTTCGCGATGCCGCCGATGTTTTGAACCATTCGTCCAACCCGTGGATCGCGGAACAGCAGGTAGTCGAGAAAGGGCACCAGCGGCGCGCCCTTGCCGGCGACGGCCATGTCTGCCGGACGAAAATCGGAAACCACCGGCGCGCCGACTCTTGCGGCAATGATGGCGGCCTCGCCCGTCTGCCACGTCGCGGTAAGTTTTCGGCCGAGAAAGCGCGCCGGCTCTCCCTGATGATAAAGCGTTTGGCCGTGGCAGCCGACGAGATTCACTTTTATGCGAAATTGCCGCTCGGTGGCCAGCACCGCATTGGAGTAAAGTTCGCCCAGCAGGAAGTTCAAGCGCGCCAGATCGGCGACGTTCGCTTGCGTGGCATTCATGGCGGCCAGCACCGCGGCGCGAACTCGCTTTGGATAAGAATATTCAGCATGGCCGAGCAATTCGAAGCCGGGGTTGCGTCCGCGCGACCTGGAGTTGCGCATGCGCACCAGAGCCACGTTGATGCCGTCCGCGGAAGTTCCGCTCATCACGCCCGCAACGACGATCCCTTTGTTGCTCATGTTCGCGGCCGCCGGGCGTTTTGCGAAGGATCGAAGGCTTCGCGATTCAAAGCTGCCAGCCGAACCTGCTCGCCAAACTCCCAGAGTCTGCACGAGAGTTTTTCGACCGTGACAGCGGACGCGGCCCTGGTCTGACGGAGAATCGTTGCGGACTTCTTCTTGAATGCCAGCACGCGGCGAGCCGAGTCCGCCACGCGTTTTGCAAACGTCGATTCGCGCTCGGCCGCCTGCACGATGGCCTCGTGTGCCTGCAAAATAAAGTCTTCTCGATGGCAGACCAGGCAAAGATCGCCGCCCGCGCGAATGTGGACCGCGGCTGATTCTCCCACGGAAGATGCCGACAGGACCGCGCCCATCTCAAGATCGTCCGACACGATGAGGTTGCGGAAGCCGATGCGCTTGCGCAGGATGTCGGTGATCCAAACTGGAGACAGCGATGCGGGAGTGCGATCCTTGGTGACCAGCGGATAGGCGGCGTGTGAGACCATCACCATCGGCAACTGAGCGCGCAACGTGCGGTAGGGAAGCAGGTCTTCGGCCCAGAGTTTCTTCATCGGTTTATTGATGACGGGCAGTTTGTGATGACTGTCCAGTTTGCCCTCGCCGAGGCCGGGGAAATGTTTGCCGCATCCCAAGGCGCCCGCTTTGCGAAGTCCTGCGAGAAACTCGCGCGCGTAGGCCGCAGTCTCGCGCGGGTTGTTGGAGACCACTCGGGTGTCAAGTACTTTGCGCGAGGCCGCGAAGGCCAGATCGAGCACGGGAGCGAAGTCAACGTTGAATCCGAGGGCGCGGCAGTTCTCTCCGATGATCTGACCGTGCTTGCGGAAAAGTTTGCGATCGCCGGTGGCAAATACCTCGGCCGCTGAGGGCGTGGGACCGAGTACGTCGCGGAAGCGGTCGACGAGCCCGCCTTCGAGGTCGACGCAAGTGAATAGCGGCGTAGAAACGCGCTTCTGGCAGTCGCGGAGGAGGCGCCATGTCTGTTCGGCGTTCTGAATGTTGCGCGAGAAGAGGATCACTCCGGCCGGTTGAATACGCCTGAGCAGAGAAGTGAGCCGAGGCGTTATTTCGGTGCCGTCGAAGCCGACGATCAGGAGTTGGCCGATATTCCGGATGGGGCTTGAACTGCGATTCGTTTTTCGCGGCATGCTCTAAGTCAGAAATACGAGCTATATGAGACTACCACCCAAGTGGACCCGCTCCGCCGAGCCTCAACCGCTCCTTCCCCGGTCCATTTTGTTGTTCCGGAGCGTCTGAGGCGATAGAAGAGGGTTACATCACCGCGCGTAGTGTCGCGTCTATTCAAGAGCCTCCATCCGTTAACTTGGTGTCCCTCGACATAGGGTCTGCAGAGCTCCTGCCAATATTCAGGTCTACATGTTCCCTTTTGCATTGCACCGAAAAATCTTTCGGCAGAATCCTCGGGAGCGCGATCGCGAAACGGATTGAGAACTGTAAAGCCGCTGAGTTCTTCCTGGTAATCCCCGCATGGGCAGTTCGTTTCTTTAAAGATCTGCACAAGGGTAGCGTGATCCTTGCGGAGAAACGCCCAGGCCGCGGTAGTCAGTAGGGCTGCCGTTACAAATACCATCAACGCAACAAGCCAACGAAGATACTTCAAGGGAGTCCAGACCCCTTCAATAAAAATCTAGTGCCTACTCAATCTGCCTCTTCAACTCCGCCAGCAAATTCAGCGCTTCCAGCGGCGTGAGCCGGTTCAAGTCTAACTCGCGCAGCTTTTCCAGCACCGGCTGCGAGATCGGCGTGAAGATCGTTAACTGCGTCGGCGGAGGCGTTGCCCCCGGCGAGAGATGATCCGTCGCCAGCCGTTCGACGGACTCGTGCTCGACCAGCACCTCGCGCGCCCGCGTAATCACTTCATTCGGCAATCCTGCCAGTTTGGCGACCTCGATGCCGTAGCTGCGGTCGGCTGCACCCGGTTCAACCTTGCGCAGGAATGCGATGCTGCCGCCGGTCTCGCGCACGGAGACGTGATAGTTTTTCACTCCCGCAAGCTGTTCGGCCAGTTCCGTCAGCTCAAAATAATGAGTAGCGAAGAGCGTCTTGGCGCGGACGCGGGCGTGCAGATACTCGACTGCAGCCCAGGCAATGGCGAGGCCGTCGTAAGTCGAAGTACCGCGGCCCACTTCGTCGAGCAGGATCAGCGATCGCGCGGTCGCCGTGTGCAGGATCGCCGCCGTCTCGGTCATCTCGACCATGAAGGTCGAGCGTCCACGCGCCAGATTGTCGCTGGCGCCGATGCGGGTGAAGACGCGGTCCACAACGCTGAGCCGCGCCGAGCGCGCCGGAACGAACGATCCCATCTGCGCCAGAATCACGATCAGGGCAGTCTGCCGCAGGTAAGTCGACTTGCCACCCATGTTCGGCCCGGTCAGCAGCAGAATGGTGTGCGTGGTCGCATTCAAATAAAGATCGTTGGGGACGAACCGGTCCGTGCCTCCGGCCATCTCCTGCTGCTCGATTACGGGATGGCGGCCCTCGATAATTTCAAGTTCGCCTGCGGAGCCATCGGCCATGGGGATGAATTTCGGCCGGCAGTAATTCCGCAGCGCGGCGATGTGGGCCAGCGATGCCAGCACGTCAACCTCAGCCAGAGCCAGTGCGGTCTGCCGGATTCGTTTCGCTTCACCGGCGATCGCCGTGCGCAACTCGGTGAACAGGCGGCGCTCGATCTCGACAATCTTTTCCTGCGCGTCGAGAATCTTGGCCTCGTACTCCTTCAACTCAGGTGTGGTAAAGCGCTCCGCGCCGACCAGAGTCTGCTTGCGTTCGTAGTCCTGTGGAACCAGGTGCAGGTTCGGTTTCGAGACTTCAATGTAGTAGCCGAAGATGGAATTAAATTTGACCTTCAGCGAGCCGATGCCGGTACGCCCGCGCTCGCGCTGCTCGATCTGCGCCAGCACCTGCTTGCTGTTGCGCGAAAGTTCGCGCAGTTCGTCGAGATCATGATCGATCCCCGGAGCGATGACGCCGCCATCGGCAAAACTCAGGGGCGGTTCGGGGACGATGGTTTTGTCGATACGATCGCGCAGGTCCGCGAGTTCATCGAGCAAATCGTGCAAGATCTTCAGCCGCTGCGCCGGTAACTTTTGAGCCGCGGCCTTGACTCCGGGGATCTTGGCGAGCGAAGCGGCAAGTGCGAGCACATCGCGCGGATTCGCGGTTTCCAGTGTCACCCGGCTCAGCAGGCGCTCGAGGTCGAAGACGCCATCGAGCGCACGCCGCAATTCTTCCCGCACGATGGTATCTTTCACGCCGGATTCGACGGCATCCAGGCGGGCGTTAATTTCCGCGAGGTCGAGCGAGGGGCGCAGCAGCCAGGCTCGCAGCAGGCGTTTCCCCATGGGCGTGACCGCGGCGTCGATGGAGCGAAACAGAGTGACGCCTGCATCCGTGCCCGCAAACAGCGGCTCGATCAATTCCAGATTGCGCACCGTGACCGCATCGAGCACCAGGCAGTTCTGGCGTTCGTACCAGCCGATGCGATCGACGTGATCGAGCGATCCGCGCTGGGTCGAACGCACATAGTAGAGAATCGCCCCGGCTGCTGCGGCCGCGGCATTGCGGCCCGCGAGGCCGAATCCCTCGAGAGAGAGCACTCCGAAATGATTTTCCAGCAGCGGGATCGCGTGGTCGGGAGCGAAGATCCAATCATCGAGAGGCGTGTCGGCACAGCGCGAAATCGAGACTTGTTCTGCCGCAGTTTTCGGCAGGCTCAGGGAAGGCTGAGGGCGTCCCGCTGCACGTGGGTCGTGGCGATCCGCTTCGAACAGGGGCGCGGCCGAGCCGTAGAGCAGCTCTTTGGGACGGAGCTGTTCCAATTCCTCCTGCACGCGGCGGAGTGCGTTTTCGCCAGAAAACTCCGTGGCACGAAATTCTCCCGTGGAAAGATCGAGGGCGGCAAAGCCCACATGCTCGCCTACCTGGGCCAGGGCGGCGAGGAAGTTGTTTTCTTCCGACCCCAGGAGGGAATCGGCGGCGGTTCCAGGCGTGACCACACGCGTCACTTCGCGCCGCACTAACTTTTTCGCCAGCCGCGCATCCTCCATCTGCTCGCAGATTGCGACCTTAAATCCTTTGCGGATCAACTTTCCGATGTAGCCTTCGGCGGCGTGGTGCGGCACGCCGCACATGGGCACGGCGATGCCTTTTTCTTTATTGCGCGAAGTAAGCGTGATCTGCAGTTCCTTGGAGGCGACAAGGGCATCGTCAAAAAAAAGTTCGTAAAAATCGCCGAGGCGAAAAAACAGTAAAGCGGTGGGATGGTCCTTTTTTACGGCGGCGTATTGCCGCATCAGCGGAGTGGACGGCTCGGTCATGGAATTTCAAAGTTTCAAGGTTTCAAAGTTCCAAGGTGTTAGAGTCTATCGCGCCGCAACTTGTTTTTGAAACCTTGCAACCTTGAAACGTTGAAACCTGGTCCTCTGGAACCTTAGTACTTTGAAACCTGCTTGACTCATCTTCTCCCACAATGTTTATCTTACACATGGAACTCCGTAAAGATCCGATCACTCGCTCCTGGGTCATGACAGGCGACGACGCCAGCGAAGGCGGGCCGCATCCTGAAACTGTCTGCCGCTTTTGTCCCGATTCTCCCGAGGCCACGCAGGTTATCGCCGCCGCACCCAGCGCGGCGGGCTGGTCGGCGCGCTCGATGGTGCATCCCGTGCCGCTCTACCATATCGAAGGCGAGGCCGGGCGCCGCGGCGACGGCATTTACGATCGCATGAGTTCGGTGGGGGCACATGAGGTGCTGGTGGAAAATCCCCGGCACGACCGCCATCTCTGGAGCGCCAGCGACGAGGAGATCGGCCAATTTCTGCGGCTGGCGGCGGAACGGATTATGGATCTGAAGCGCGATCCGCGCGTGAAGTACGTCAGCCTGTACAAGGATTTCGGCCCTAACGCCGGACAGGAATTCAGCCATCCCACATCGCAACTCACCGCCACCATGTTCGTGCCGCGGCGCGTCCTTTACGAATTGCGCGCGGGCCGCGAATACTTTGTGGGCAAAGAGCGCTGCGTGTTCTGCGACATTCTCGCGCAGGAGGAGCGCCAGGCTACGCGCGTCATCGAGGCCCGCGGAGATTATGTTGCGCTTGGACCGTATGCCCCGCGCGTTCCCTATGAAACCTGGATCCTGCCGCGCGAACATGATGCCTCATTCGAGCGGACCGGATTGGCGAAGCCAGGGTTTGCGGGTGAATCTCGCGGCCCTCCTGCGCCGCACGTTGCAGCGCGTGCGCACGGTCACCGAGGCATTTCATCTGGTGTTGCACACCTCCCCGAACAGCCTGCATCCCTCGAAAAGCCTTGGCTATTGGAAGACCATTGACGACGACTATCACTGGCACATCGAGATCATGCCGGTGATCGCGGCGAAAGCGCGTTCTTATACCTTCAAAGAGGTTTACTACTCGCCGGTCAGCTCCGAGACGGCGGTGAAACAGCTGCGGGAAGCCAAGATCGATGGGTGAGGAATAAACACTTGATCTCGGCAGCGGAGGCGGTTATTGAGCCTTCGCGGGCATAGCCATCGGCCGCTGGCGTAGAAGTTGTTCGGCCGCCCGGGCTTCGACTGGGTGCGCCAATAAGTATCCTTGCCCGAGATCGCATCCCAGTTCGCGCAAGCGGTCGTGCTGTTTCTGGTTTTCGATTCCTTCGGCAATCACTTGCAATTTCATCTTGTGTGCGAGCAAGAGGATGAGTTCGACGGTGTCGCAGATGCCGCGATCGAGCAGCATTCCGCTCACCAGCGAGCGGTCGATTTTCAAGCCTTGCAGCGGCAACTGCCGCAGCTCAATCAAGGACGAGCGGCCGGTTCCGAAATCGTCGAGGATCACGCCCACGCCGAGGCGTTTCAGATTGGTCAGAACGCTGGAGGTCAGCTTGGTATCGGCTGCCGCCGCCGCTTCCTTGATCTCCATGTGCAGGCGCGAGGGATCGACCCCGGTGCGCGCCAGCGTGTCTTCCACTCCGCTGATGAAGCGGGCATCGGCCAGCTGTCCAGCGGACAGGTTTACGCCGATGCTCAAGTCTGAGGTCGTGCCGAAGGCGGCGTCCCAGGCTTGCAACTGCTGGCAGGCCTGCAGAAAAACCCACTGTCCAATCGAAACCAAGAGGCCCTGATCTTCGGCCGCTGCCATGAATTTGTCCGGCGAAATCAGGCCTTGCTTGGGATGCTGCCAGCGCAGCAATGCTTCAAAGCCCGAAACCTGCCTGGTTTCGAGGTTCAGGATCGCCTGGTAGTACACGCGGAACTGGCGCTTCTGCATGGCCTCGCGGAGTTCGGCTTCGAGCTTCAGGCGATTGACGGCGCGAGTGTGCATGGCCTCGTCAAACACTTCACAGCGGGAGCCTCCCAGGGCCTTGGCGCGGCGCATGGCCACGTCGGCTTCCTGCAGCACCTCTTCGGCGCGCTCCTGGGCCGGCGCGCTCATGGCGATGCCCACGCTCGCAAGGGTTCGCACTTCGTGGTCCTGCACAAGAAAAGGCTCGGCGATGGCGGAAAGAATTCTTTGCCCGGCGCGCATGGCGTCGCTGGGATCGGTTACTCCTTCGAGCAGGACGGTGAATTCGTCCCCACCCAGGCGGGAAAGAACCACGTTGTGCGCGGTTTCGTTCGGCGCTCGTGAAACGGTGTCTTCGTCCCGCAGACAGGCGGCGAGGCGGCGGCCGATCTCGACGATCACCCGATCGCCCACCGCCGGACCCAGACTGTCGTTGAATGTTTTGAAGCCGTCGAGATCGACGAAGAGTACGGCGTACTGGCGCTCAGGACTGCGCTGGGCGCGATCGAACAGATTCTGCAAGCGATCGAGAAAGAGGCGGCGATTGGGCAGTCCGGTCAGGCCGTCGTGAAACGAATTGTGTTCCGCCTGTTCCTCCGCCCGTTTGCGTTCGGTGACGTCACGATTCACGATCACGAGCTTCGCAACCTCGCCTTTTTCGTCCCGGATGGTGCCGGCAACCGATTCGAGCGTCCGCCAGGTGCCGTCTTTGTGGCGGATTCGGTATTCCACTTTCTTTCCGATTCCTGTGGCACGCGCTTCGTGCGCCGCTTCCAGCACCTTGAAACGGTCGTCGGGATGAATCTGCTCAAAGGAGGAAGTCTCCCCCAGTTCGGCCGCGGTATAGCCGAGAATGCGCTTGTAAGCGGGGCTGTTATAAAGGCGGCGTCCTTTGACGTCGACCAGGGCAATCATGTCGGCGGCGTTTTCAGTGACGATCTGAAACAGCTCTTCGCGTTTTTTCGCCTCCCGGCGAATCCGATAGATGAAGAACTGCTGCAAGGCCAGAAACGAGGCCAGTGCGCCGAGAGCGATCCAATACCAGTGTGCGGTCATTGCGTGCAAAAGAATGTTTTCAAGGAAGATATCGGCAAATGCGGCAAAAATGCTTAGTTACTACCCGGTTGTGCAGGGACTTGCGTTTGGATCCCTGGTTTCGCACCCTCGCCGGCACGCGAAAAGGACAAACCGGCTCGTAACCGTTCATAATGTCGGCATGTCTCCCGATAAAACCATCCGCCGCCTGAAGACTTATGCGGGCGGGCAGGGCTATGTGTATCAGTACTATTTCGTCGGACAGCGCGCTGCGCTGGCGAGTGATCCTGATGCTCCGGCGATAGAATTCGTCTTCGACGTTACTTCTGACCGCAAGGCTACCTATTCCGTCAGCATCTTCCTGTTGGAGAAGTCAGTGGCCGCCTGGACCTCCGCGCACGGCCGTAAGCTCACCGAGGCGGAACAGTATGCGGCTGCCAAACTCCGGTTGTTTCGTGCCTTCGACGAACTGGAAGATATGAAGGCCGAGGGCCGCCGCCTGGTCATCGATGGGGCACTGCTGGAAGAAACCTTGGCCAGTCTGGGGCTCGAATAGAGCCCGTGATCCAGATCACAAGTTGGAGTGACCCCTGACCTATCCCCCTGCGCAATCTCTGTGCAGAATATAATCCGTGGAAAGGGATGGGGTTCCTGGGGCAATAAAACCACATTGGCAAGCTGCTTCCGGCTTGCAATAAACTCAGCGGACTCTGATACTGACCTAGCTTATGTCATTGCTCTGGTTACGCTTCGCGCTGGCTTGCTACTTTATCGGGCTGATCTACGCGTTCTTCGCGCTCAGCCGGACCAGCGATCTTTTCAGCCGCATCGCGCTGCATGCCGCCAGCCTGGGGATGGTTTTCCACTTCGTTTCGCTGGTCGAGCTGTTTCTTTCCGGCCACGTCGTCTGGGCTTCGGTGCATAACGGGGAATCGCTGCTGGCATTCTTTTCGATGACGTTCTTCATGGTCATCTATGCCATTTACAAGACGACCTCACCCGGTGTTGTGGTGTTTCCGATTGTGTTTTTCCTGACTTTTGTGGCCGCCCTGGACCAGCAACCCGTCCTGCTGACGGCTTTCGTGAAGCACAAAGGCTGGCTCATCGCGCACATTATCCTGATTTTCACCGGATACGCCGCCCTGGTGCTCAGTTTCGGAGCGAGCCTGCTTTACCTTCTGCAGGAGCGCCGCCTGAAGGCGAAGAAGCCCAGCAGCCTGATTTCGTTCCTGCCGGCGCTCGAAGTTATCGACCAGATTGGCTACCGCTCATTGCTGCTCGGCTTTCCCTTCATGACGCTCGGCCTGATCACGGGGACGATCGTGGCCATGTCGGCTTATGGGCACGTCGATTTTGCCGATCCGAAGATTTTGTTGTCGGTGCTGATGTGGGCGGTCTACATGGTGATGGTTTTCACCCGCTGGAATTCGGGATGGCGTGGCCGCCGCGCCGCCGTGCTGGCCACCTTTGCCTTTGTGGCCGCAGTGGTGGCCTGGGCCGCTAACTATTTCTCTACGATTCACAGGTTCGCCGCGTCATGAGATACCAACTCATTGGCGTGAATCACAAGAGCGCTCCGCTCGAGGTTCGCGAGCGCCTGGCGATTCCGGAGTCGAAGCTGCCGGATTGCGTCCGCGATCTCACCGCCTATCCCGGAATCGAAGAGGGCATGATTATCTCCACTTGCAACCGGGTGGAAGTAATGACGCACACGACGAACGGGGCGGCCGACTTGCGCGGCTTCCTGCACGACCACTTTCATTTGACGTCGGAAGAGTTGGACGCGCATTTGTACGAATTTCGGGATAAAGATGCGGTGCGGCATCTGTTCCGCGTGGCGTCGAGCCTGGATTCGATGGTGGTGGGCGAAGCCCAGATTTTAGGCCAGGTGAAAGAGGCTTACGCCACGGCCCGCGCCGTGGGTTCGGTGCGCGGACAGCTCGATCAGCTCTTTACCCGGGCCTTCGCGGTTGCCAAACGCGTGCGCACGGAAACTGCCGTGGGATCCTCTTCGGTATCGATCGCCTCGGTAGCGGTGGAACTCGCAAAGAAGATTTTCGGAACGCTGCAGGGAAAGAATGTCTTCATTGTGGGCGCGGGCAAGATGAGCGAACTCGCGGCCCGGCATCTGATGGCACACGGCTGTGCTTCGATCTTTGTCGCCAACCGCACCTACGATCGCGCGATCGGCCTGGCGCAGAAGTTTAATGGTCAGGCGATCAAGTTCGAGGATCTCTACAACGCCTGCGACAAGGCAGACATCGTGATCACCTCGACCGGCGCGCCGCATGCGATTTTCCGCAAGGAGCATGGCGAACAGTTTCTTTCGCGCCGCAAGAACAAGCCGATGTTTTTCATCGATATCGCCGTGCCCCGCGACGTAGCGCCGGAAATGGCGAAACTCGATGGCATCTTTGCCTACGATATCGACGATCTGCAGCAGGCCGTGTCGAGCCACGTCGCCGACCGCCGCAAGGAAGCCGAACTCGCGGAAGCCATCATCACCAGCGAAGTCGAGCGCTTCGAAGCGCGCTTGAGCACGCTCGACGTGGTGCCGACGATTGTGAGCTTGCAGGATCATCTGGAAACCATCCGCCAGGCGGAAATCGATCGCGTGCGCGGCCGCATGGGCAGTCTGACTCCGGAACAAGAAATGGCGGTTGAGGCGCTGACGCGCGGAATCATTAACAAAGTCATGCACACCCCGATCACCACATTGAAAAGCGCCGCGCGCGAGTCCGAGGCCACGACGGTGATCGACGTGGTGCGGAGACTATTTAATTTGCATGACAAGGAAAAAGTTATTGCATCACCGACGACGGGCGAATCACCCGGCAAGAACGAAGTAGAGACGCGCCACTAGGGACGGCAGAGGCGGGGATGGAGAATGACTGTGATGGATGGAGCTAAGGACATTAAGATCTGCTTAGACAACAAATGGTTCTTGCCGAACCATGCGTCGGATGCTACTTTGAACTCGGTTCTCAATCGCGGCACAGCACCAATTCTAGGCGGCCTAACTGGCCGCCTTTCGCTTTTGTCCGGTATCCTCCCTCGGATCGTCAACCATGCCTAAACTTCGCATTGGCTCCCGCGGTTCTCAGCTTGCTCTCTGGCAGGCCAACCACATTTCTGCTCTTCTGCGCGCCCGCGGGCACGAGGTGGAAATTGAAATCATCCACACCACCGGCGACAAGATTACCGACGTTGCGCTGGCCATGGTCGGCACCAAGGGCATGTTCACGAAAGAAATTGAAGAAGCGCTCGCCGCCGGTCGCGTCGATCTCGCGGTGCACTCGCTGAAGGATTTGCCTACCGAACTTCCTCCCGGATTCGAAATCGCCGCCATCACCGAGCGCCAGGATCCTCGCGACGCCTTCTGTTCCGTGAACTTTTCGAGCTTTCAGGAATTGCCCCAAGGCGCGCGCGTGGGCACGTCAAGCCTGCGCCGGCAGGCACAATTGAAGGCCATTCGTCCCGATCTCGATATTCATCCTTTGCGTGGCAACGTCGATACGCGCCTGCGCAAGCTGGAGCAGGGCGAATACGTCGCCGTCATTCTGGCATATGCCGGCCTCAATCGGCTCGGCAAGACGCAACTGGTAAAGCAGATCATCCCGGCGGAAATTATGTGTCCCGCGGCCGGGCAGGGTGCGTTGGGCATCGAAATCCGTTTGGGTGACTCGGCCACGCGCCAGCATCTCGAGTTCTTGAACGATCCCGCCGCACGCGCGGCCACAATCTGTGAGCGCGCGCTGCTGAACAGCCTGGGCGGAGGCTGCCAGGTTCCGATCGGCGCCCACGCACAAATGCGCAACGGCAAACTGCACCTCGACGCCATCGTGGCCGATCCCGACGGATCGAAACTCTTGCGCGAGTCACGCGATGGCGATCTCAACGATCCCGAAAAACTCGGTAACGCCGTTGGCCAGACTTTGTTGAGCCGTGGCGGCGATAAGATATTAGAAGCCGTTTACGGCCGCGGCTTGGCCGTCGTTCCGCAACCGTGAGATCCGACTGCAAGGCCAGAAAGCTTCGTATCAGGGCACGCCTTCAAGGCGTGCCGTACGCGACTGTGTTTGGGATGGCGCCTTCAGGCGCTGAGGTCGCCCTGGCATGAAGAGCGGCAGCGTCCTCTTGCAACTTCTTGGTGGCGGCAGCAAGACTCATGCTCTTCGCCGCTGGATCAACTTCTGGCCTCCGTTTCTTGGCATGGGCATCCGCGTCAAGCGCATCGCGCCCGACATGAGGGCAGTGGATGTCGAGATGAAACTGCGCTGGTGGAACGCGAACTATGTCGGCACACAGTTTGGCGGATCGCTTTTTGCCATGGTCGATCCGTTCTTTATGCTGATGCTGATGGCGAACCTGGGCCGCGATTACATCGTCTGGGACAAAGCGGCGACGATTCGCTACCGAAAGCCGGGGAAGGGAACGGTGCGCGCGGAGTTTCGACTGTCTGATGGGCAGGTTGATGACATTCGCGAGAAACTGAAGACCTTGCCGAAATACGAACCCGTTTTTTCGGTGGAAGTGAAAGACGAAGCCGGAGTGGTGATTGCCGAAGTGGAGAAACTGCTGCACGTGCGATTGAAGCCGCCAGTAGCGCCGTCGGAATAGAGAATCAGCCTGTGTACATTCCAGAACATTTTCGCGTGCGCCACCAAGGGGATGCGGTCGCATTCATGCGCGCTAATCCCTTTGCCATTCTGATTTCGTCCACCGAAGCGGGACCGTACGCCACGCACCTTCCGCTGTTTATCCAGATTGAAGGTGAGAGAGTACTTCTTCGAGGCCATGTGGCGAAGGCGAATCCGCACTGGCGTTATCTCGAAGAGCAAGCGCGCTGCCTGACGATTTTTCACGGACCGCATTCTTACATTTCCCCCAGCAATTACACGGCGCGCGAAAGCGTTCCCACCTGGAATTATGCTGCCGTGCATGCAGAGGGGAATGCGCGCATCTTCTCGACGCCGGCTGACCTGCATGCCATGCTCGATGCCCTGATCGCAACCTTCGAGCCCGCGTACCGCCAGCAGTGGGAAGGATTGAGCCCGGCGTTTCAGGAGAACATGCTGCGGCAGATCGTTGGTTTTGAAATCGAGGCTACCAAGATCGAAGGCAAGTTCAAACTCAGCCAGAATCGAACGCGCCAGGATCAGGAAAACGTGATCACGTCACTGGAGCAAGCTGAGGATACAGCGGTGTCGGGCGTGTCCCGGCTAATGCGGGAACAGGGGCTCGGCGCGCGTGCAGCGAAGAAGGAGAGTGAATGACGAGGTCTCGCAAGACAACGGAGCGCGGTTCTCTGGCCGGAGTTCGAGTTCTGGTGGGCCGAGCCCGGCATCAGGCCGCCGCGCTCTCGGACGAATTGCGCAAATTGGGCGCCACAGTGATCGAGATCCCGTTCATCGAAATTCGCAAGCCGCGAAGTTTCAAACCACTCGACTCGGCTTTGCGAAATCTCGACAGCTATGACTGGCTCATCCTCACCAGCGCCAACGGAGTCGAGGCCATGTGGGAGCGCATGGCTAAACTGCGCCTGACGAAAATGAATCTCGAACAACTCCGAATCGCGGCCATCGGCCCGGCAACGAAGAAGGCCATTGAGAAGCGCGGCGTCAAAGTTGACGTCGTTCCCAAAGAATACGTGGCGGAATCTGTCGTGCGCAGCCTCCACCGGCGGGTGAAAGGGAAGCGAGTCCTGCTGGTGCGCGCCAAAGTTGCTCGTGACGTGATTCCCAACGAACTGCGCAAGGCCGGAGCCGAAGTCGATGTGGTCGAGGCTTACGAGACGGTTGTGCCGCGGTCTTCCCGCACGCGTCTGCGAGCGGCGTTTGAGAATCCGCGCCGGCGTCCGCATGTGATTACGTTTACCAGCTCGTCAACGGTGCGCAACTTTGTGGATCTGCTGGGAAAGCGTCGGCCGGCCAGCGACGTTCAGTTCGCATCCATCGGCCCGGTCACATCTGCGACCCTACGCGAAATGGGTCTTCCGGTGGACATCGAGGCCAGGGAGTACACCATTCCCGGATTGATTGAGGCTATTGTCGGTAAGACAGGCCTTTAGATAATTATTCCGCCACCGTGCAACTGCAATCCGCCGGCGGCACATGCGCTAAAAGAAAGTCGGCCACTCGCCGGTAGGCGTCGATCTGATTCTCGACCTTCGCGAAGCCGTGGCCTTCATTTTCGTAAATCTTGTAATCGACGGTCCCGCCACGTTTTTTGATGGCATCGACCACCTGCTGCGTTTCCGATTTTGGACAGCGCGGATCGTGTCCTCCAGCCAGCAGAAGCAGCGGCGCCTTGATCTGGTCGATGAAGTTGATGGGCGAGCGATCTTCGTACAGAGCTTTGTTCTTTACCACGTCGCCCATGGTCGCAAGATCGGATTGTTGCAGCACCGGATCTTCATTTTCGATTTCGGTAAACCAGTTCACGAAGGGCACGATGGGAACTCCCGCGGCCCACACTTCAGGCGCTTTGGTGACAGACATCATGCTGAGATAGCCGCCGTAGCTTCCTCCCATGACGGCGATTTTCTTGGGATCGAGATGGCCGGTCTGCTTAATCCAGTCGACTCCCGCCAGCACGTCCTGCAGATCGCCGCCACCCATGTCGAATAAATTTGCCTGTTGGAATTCCTTCCCGTATCCCGTCGAACCGCGGTAGTTGGGCGCGAGAACCATGTATCCCTGATTGGCCGCGTACTGCACGAAGCGGTTGAAGGAATTCATGGTTTGCGAAGTCGGTCCGCCGTGAATGTAAACGATGGCGGCATTCTGCCCGTTGCGCGCCATGTTGAACGGAACATAGAGAAACGCGGAGATGGTCCACTTGCCGTCGCGGCTGGGATAGTGCACCAGATAAGGCTCGACCATGTCCTCTGAGTTCACTCCCGCAACCAGAGAATGCGTGAGCTGATGAGATTTGCCGGTCGCGAGCGTATACACCCAAAGATCGCCCGGGGCGGTCGGGCCGTTGTGGTAATAGAGCAGGCGCGAGCCATCCTTGGTGAAAGCAGAAGGCCCGCCGGCGGGTTGGTTCACGCCTTTCGGAATCGCCAGCATCGTGGATTTTCCCGTCGCGAGGTCGTGCAGATAGATATCTTCATTGCCATCCACGTTGGCGCTGAACGTGAGTTGCTTGCCGTCGGGCGAGAACTCGCCCCCCCCAATTTGCCACTTATCTTTGGTGAGCCATGAAATTTTCCTGGTTGAAATCTCGATCAGACCGATGTTCTCGTAACCATTGGCGGCGTTTGACGTGAAAAGAACGTGCTTGCCGTCGGGAGAAATGTCATTCGCGGAGTAGCGTTGTTCGCCCTCATGCGGAGTCAGCAGGGTGCTTTGTGCGGTGGCAACATCGGCCACGAAGATGTTGGAATCGGTGCCCTTAGCCTGCTCCTGCGAATAGACGATGCGCTTCCCGTCTTTCGACCAGATGGGATTGTAGTTTCCTTTATCCTGCGGCGTGCCGGTGGTGAGGTGCTTCACCTCGCGCATTACCGTGTCATAGACGTCAATCTCATGAGCGGCCGATGTTTTTGGTTTGACCAGATAGGCCAGGTAGCGGCCATCGGGCGACCAGGTGGGATCCATCTCGGCGATCTCACGAGTGCTGGTGAGGTTCACCACCTTGCCGGTCTTGGGCGAGACCAGAAAAATATCCCACAGTTCGTCGCCATCGTAATCGGATTGATACGCGATCCACTTGCCATCCGGAGACCACGCAGGCGCTGTCTGGCGCTGATCGCTGACCGTGAGTTGCACCGGCCATCCGCCCTCGGCGGGAACGAGCCAAAGATTGTTGCGTCCGCTCATGTTCGAAATGAACGCAACGCTCTTGCCGTCGGGAGACCACGTGGGGCGGCCAATCTGGCGAGTCATATAAAGCTTTTCGATCGTCAGAGTGCGGGGCTCGACCTGCGCGTTGGGTTTCGAGGCAATCTTTTTGGGGTCGGTAATGGCCTGCGGCACGGGCAGAGTTTGGGCGGCCGCGATCGTTTCAGTTACGACTGTGCTCATGAGTATGACGATAGCAAAGAGTAAGAAGGCGCGCATGGGTTGAAACCTCAAGTAAAGAGAAAAATTGAATGAAGACACACGCAGTCCGAATTGGTATCCACAAGGTTTGTGGTCAGCAAAATCATGCTACTCAATCATGCGGAGATGGCGCAACAAGCGCTCCGTGGTAAACAAATCAATGTTCAAATTCTCGAAATCTCTATCGTTCGACCATATGGGGATTTGCAAATGAAGGGCAAGAGCAAGTAAATCGACATCGTCGGGGTCGCGAGGCCCGATCCGCCTTGTAGCTTCGGCCATGCTCCGAGCGTATTGGCTGCGTTTCACGAGAGTAACCGGCAAAGCTGCGAGAGCCAAGAGCAGGATATCCGAAGGCAAGCGCTTTTTGCTGTGTAGGACCGAGGCATATTCTTCGACCTCGGCAAAGGTGTGTTCGGTCGTGAATATCTCGCCAAGTTGAGGATGGTTAAGTGCGAGTTTGGCTCGTCCTCCGATTAACGCCGACAAGAGAACGTTAGCGTCGGCGGCGAGATTCACGGCGTCCTTTTTTCCAACGTTCGAAATCCAGCAGAACCGCTTTTTCCGTAACGCGCTTTTTCCTTAGCTGGTGGGCGATCTCAGTGGTGAGCATGGAAAACAGTTCGCGTTTGAAGTCCACCGGCAGGGTTGCTTCCCGCCAGGGCAGAAACACTCCGGCAACCTTGCCCCGGCGCGTGACGAGAATGGGATCGTCCGAGCGAAACAGAGTCGTGGCACGGTCACGAAACTCGCGCACAGTGCTGATTCTCATGTGGTCACCTCAGTGACCATTATAGCAGGAGGGTCTGAGGATGGGAGGGTGTATGGGAGGATTGGCTTGAGGTGCTATTGCCGGGGCGCGCCGCGCTCGACTTCCAGTCGCGTAACGCGCTCGCGCAGGTTGGAAACTTCACGAGTGGCTTCCAGTTCGGAGCGCAGGTATGCGTTTTCCAGGAGAGTCTTCATTTGCGCGAAACCGGAATCCACTTTGTGTTCCAGGCGACCGACCTCAGAAACAGATCTTCCAGGCGCTTGGTTTCGGAATCGATCTTAGCGCCGAGGCTGCTGGTTTCAGAAGTCGATCTTGGCATTAAGGCCATTGCATACCGAATCGGTCTTGATATTGAGGCCATCGGATACCGAGTCGATCTTGGTATTGAGGCCATCGGATACCGAGTCGATCTTGGCGTCGACCTGCTTCACGTCGCTTTTCAGTTCGCGCAGTTCGGGCGCGATGAAGTCCTGCAGAAGCTGGCGGACAGATTGGACAACGTCGGACATTGAGTTATTGTTGCGGCAATTGCGCTGGAAAGCAAGGGATATTCGCTGGATGTGCGGGCATCAAGGTCAAAATGGGACAGATTGGTCCGCTTCCCGAAAGGCCAAGGGAAGCGCCTTAGGCCTGTGCATCCTTATGCATCTCTACCGTGCTCCACGTCTTATCCCCGGCGTGGCAAATATTTTCCAGCGCGCAGTCGACGCACTTGGGTTTGCGGGCGATGCACAATTTCCGTCCGTGCCAGATGATTTGGTGAGAAAAGAGGATCCACTTCTCGCGCGGGATCACGCGCATCAGGTCCTGCTCGATTTTTTGCGGATCGTTATTGGTGGTGAGTTCGAGCCGGCGTGAAATGCGATGAACGTGCGTGTCGACCACTACTCCCTCGGCCTTCTTGAACCAGGAGCCGAGGACGACATTCGCCGTTTTTCGCGCGACCCCGGGCAGGGTGAGGAGTTTTTCCATGTCGTCCGGAACCTGGCCGCCGAAATCGGCGACGATTTTCTTAGCCGCTCCGACTACGGATTTCGATTTGTTGCGAAAAAACCCCGTCGAGCGGACATCAGGTTCAAGTTGTTCCGGCGTGAGCGCCGCGAATGCTTCCACGGTTGGATATTTGCGAAAGAGTTCCGGAGTAACCCGGTTCACGTTCACGTCGGTGGACTGGGCCGAGAGAATGGTTGCGACCAGCAGTTCCCATGCGCTGGCGTGAGTCAGGGCGCACTTCACCTCGGGATATAGCTGGTCGAGCCCCTTCAGAATTTCTGCAACACGCTCTGGGGCGACAGGGTTGTAGCCTTTCAGCTTCGGTGCTGCTTTCTTAGCAGTCGGCTGCACGGTAGCGGGTTGCCGGCGGCTTGTTTTCGTGGGTAAAGCCTGCCTTGAATTTGCCGAAGGGAGTGCTCGCGCCACACGGTCCTGGCGGCCGCTGCGGGCGGGTTGACGGGGAGTAACACCACGAGGCATGAAGAATCTCCTGCGCCCACATTTTATCAGCCATCTCAGTCATTGGCGGCGTGGCGTTTCATGCACTGAGTCTATATCGCAACAGAAGCGGGTCGATTCGCCCTCACGGCCCACTGGCCCTCGGTAACCTCTCTTGGAATTGACGCGTGTCGCTCGTCCCGGTAGTCTGGAGTCACTCTAGCTAGAGTGAGGAAAATTCAGTGGCCGTCAGTTCCATTCAACTCGGGCAGGTCTGGCGCAATGACGCCGACGGCAAAGATTATCTTGTCACCAAGGTTTACAGCGAAGTGTTCACGCAGTATGCCATGCTGCGTCCCGCGGGAATCACCGCTCCGGACGCGCCCACGGTTCGGCTCAAGGTGACGAAGGGCCCGAACGGCGCCACGCTGCCCGGCTACACGTTTACCCAGGAAGGGTCATTCTAGCTGCGACGCTTCTGCAGCAACGTTCCGATAAACTGAAGTCCAGTACCGAGTGCCGAGTACCGAGTTTTTGTTTTGGCTGGGTACTGGCAACTGCTCCCCATGACTGAAAAAATTCTCGCTGTAATTTTCGTGTTCATCAATTCTGTGATTGCCGCGACTGGCTATGCCGGCATCGTGATGCTGATGGCGATTGAGTCGGCGTGCATCCCGTTGCCTTCAGAACTGATCATGCCCTTTGCCGGGTATCTGGTTTTCACTGGCACATTCAAACTATTTTGGGTCGCGACGGCGGGCGCGATCGGCTGCAATCTAGGCTCGTTGGTAGCCTATGAGATTGGATGTTATGGCGGACGTCCACTGGTTGAGCGCTATGGACGCTGGATCCTAATGGGCCGCCGCGAACTCGATTGGGCGGATCGCTTCTTCGCTCGCTGGGGATACCTCGCCGTCTTTGTGGGCCGCCTGCTGCCGGTCATTCGCACTTTCATCGCGCTGCCAGCGGGAGTAGCGCGCATGCCCCGCGGACGCTTCCATCTCTACACGTTTCTCGGTTCGTGGCCGTGGTGCCTTGCGCTGGCTTATTTCGGCATGAAGCTCGGCGAGAACTGGCGCGAACTTGGGAAATACTTCCACAGGTTCGACGCGGTCATTGGCACTGTGCTGGTGGCCGGCGCGGCGTGGTTTGTATGGACACACTGGCAGAATCGAATGAGCCGTCAGCCGTCGGCTGTCAGCGATCGGTAATTGGCGTTCCGTTCGTGTAAAAGCTGGCTTATACAGGAGGCTTTTGTGATTCGATTGTCCCGCACCCTCACCGCGCTGCTATGTTTCGTTATCGCTCTTCCCATCCTGTCTTATGGTCAGTCGGCTCCCGCGCCCTCGGACAAACCCTTCGTCGTCGAGTATTACTACAAAGCCAAATGGGGACATGCCGACGAATTTCTGAAGCTGTTCAAGAAAAATCATTATCCGGTATTGAAAAAAGAAGTGGAGATGGGGCGGATCGCGAAGGTCTGGATGGACCAACCGCGCTACCACACCACTGAAGACGGCCGCTGGGACTTCCGCGTCACCATCGTATTCAAGAATGCGACCGTGGCCAACGAACCATTCGATGAAGCCGAGCTACAGAAGCAGATGTATCCCGATCAGGAAACGTTCCAGCGCGAAGAGCAGCACCGCTTCGAAATTCTTGACGCCCATTGGGATTTGCCGATCAAGACGGTGGAGTTGGAGAAATAGTCCCGAGCCCCGAGTTGCGAGTCTCGAGTTCCGCGTCCGAGCGGCGACTCAGGCCCATGGCTGATTCTTGGTTTTGACTTTCCTCGGGACTCGGTACACGGAACTCGGGACTGCTCTTAATCGATCTTCAGAAAATTCGCCACAACTTTCTCGTGCCACTTCCAGGGCAGAATGCGCTTGAGAGCAAGTTGCATTTTGGCGTCCGGCCCAACCAGGTAGCGCAGTTTCGGATTCGGATCCTGGGCGATAGCTACGATCTTGCGCGCCACTTCGATGGGATCGCGCTTCGGCAGGTTCTGGACGCGCTCGCGCATCTTCAGGCTGCGCTGGATGTTTGGGGAAGTCTGTTTGGTCACGTTCTCGCCCATGACCGCGCCGCGGGTCCAGATATCGGTTTGGAAAGCTCCCGGCTCAACCAGCACGACTTTGATTCCCAGGGCGGTGAGTTCGAAGCGCAGGGATTCGCTCCAGCCTTCGAGGGCGTGCTTGGAGGAGGAATAACTGCTCAGCGTGACTGAGCCGTGCAATCCGGAGATGGACGAAAGCATAATAATGTGCCCGGAGCGTTGCTGGCGCATGGTGGGCAGCGCGGCTTTGGTCATGGCGACAGCGCCGAAGAAGTTGGTTTCGAACTGGCGGCGCAGTTCGGCAAGCGTAATATCTTCGGCGAAACCAGCGACCGGGAATCCCGCGTTGTTGATCAAGACATCGAGACGTCCGTAGTCGCGAACGATCGCATCGACAAAGGCGGGCAGCGCGTCAAAATTCGTAACGTCGAGCTGGCGGATGTCGAGACGGGCAGCGACCCCCGCGGCGCCGGCGGCCTTGTCGAGGTGCTCGCGGCGGCCGAGATCGCGCATGGTGGCGAGGACACGGAATCCCGCCTTGGCCATTTCGATGGAGGCGAGCAATCCGAATCCGCTGGAGCAGCCGGTGATGAGAGCGATTTTTTCTGGCATGGAAGTGCGTCCGCTAATCGTTGTAACACACGGAACTCACGTGGCGACAGCCGCCCTTCGGCAAGTTCAGGGCAGGCTCTCGGCCATCGCGCGATGGCGATGCCGGGCGGCTTCACTCACGCTTGCTTGGCAAATTCCGCTCGATGGCGCATCCGCACCATTGAAGTGATTTTCTACCCGTTTGGCCGCTGTGGTTTGCAAAAATCCTATCCGATACGAGAACATGTAAGGTTTGCACATCCATACAGATTCTTACTGAGGAAGCGGCCAACATATGGCGACACCGAACAAGTCTGCAAAGAAGGCATCCAAAACAGCCCGCGTCGAAGTGACCAACCAAGTAAAGTCCGAAGGCAACACGCGCCCCACTTCGAACGACAACGGTACCGTTGCGCCCGCGAAAGGGAAGCTGGGAGTCATGATTCCGGGCATGGGCGCGGTGGCGACCACATTTGTTGCCGGCGTGGAGGCGATTCGCAAAGGGCTGGCCAAGCCGATCGGTTCGCTCACCCAGATGGGCACCGTGCGCCTCGGCAAGCGCACCGACGGCCGCTCACCGAAGATTAAAGAATTTGTCCCGCTCGCTGGACTCGATGACCTGGTCTTCACCGGCTGGGACATTTTTGAAGACAACATGTATGAAGCGGCGTCGAACGCGGGCGTGCTCGATCAGCGCATGCTCGATCAGTTGAAACCGTTTTTGTCGGGGATCACACCGCGCGCCGCGGTTTTCGATCACAACTACGTGAAGAAAATCGACGGGCCCAACGTGAAGAAGGGCAAGACCAAGATGGATCTTGCCGAGCAGTTGCGCGCCGACATCCGCGACTTCAAGAAGACCAGCGGAGCCAGCCGGCTGGTCACGATGTGGTGCGGGTCGACAGAATCCTATATCGCAGCGACGGATGCTCACCAGAGCGTGAAATCTTTTGAGAAAGCGCTGCGCGAAAACGATGAAATGATCGCGCCCTCGATGGTGTATGCCTACGCATCGCTGATGGAGGGCGTGCCCTTCGCCAACGGCGCGCCGAATCTGACCGTGGACTTGCCGGTGATGCTTGAGCTTTCGCGCAAGAACGAAGCTCCGATTTGCGGCAAGGATTTCAAGACGGGTCAGACTCTGATGAAGACGATCCTTGCGCCCGGCTTTAAAGCGCGCATGTTGGGCCTGAATGGATGGTTCTCGACCAACATCCTGGGCAACCGCGACGGCGAGGTGCTCGATGACCCGGGTTC
This sequence comes from uncultured Acidobacteriaceae bacterium, assembly GCA_963715875.1. Lineage (GTDB taxonomy): Bacteria > Acidobacteriota > Terriglobia > Terriglobales > Acidobacteriaceae > Sulfotelmatobacter. The sequence goes on from OY970281.1 coordinate 2,746,964, forward strand.
GTTCAAGACCAAGGAAGAGTCGAAGCTCTCGGTGCTGGAGCACATTCTGCAGCCCGAGCTTTATCCCGAACTTTACGGCAATATGTGCCACAAAGTCCGCATCAACTACTATCCGCCCCGCGGCGACAATAAAGAAGGATGGGACAACATCGATATCTTCGGATGGCTGGGCTATCCGATGCAAATCAAAGTTGACTTCCTGTGCCGCGACTCGATTCTGGCCGCGCCGATCGTGCTCGACTTAGTGCTGCTGATGGATCTGGCGAAGCGGACTTCAGAGTTGCGCGGCCTGGGAATTCAGGAGTGGCTGAGCTTCTACTTCAAGTCTCCGATGACGGTTCCGGGGTTGTATCCGGAACATGATTTGTTTATTCAGTTGATGAAACTGAAGAACACGCTGCGGCACTTGAAGGGCGAGGAACTGATCACGCACCTCGGGTTGGAGTATTACGACTAGGGCTGTTTTTGCGAGTCTTTTCCTCAAAGTTGTCCAGGTCACCCGTCCAGTCCTCAAGAGGCGTGACAGGGGAGACGATGTCGCCGAGGATTTCTATCTTTGCCTTTAGTCGGCCGATGAATTTGCCGGGCTTTCCGGCGGCCACCAATCGGACGTAAGGTTTGCCACGTTTAGTGATGAGCACCGGCGCTCTGGTCGAGTGCACTTCGTCCACAATGGTGAGGCAACGCGCTCTGAACTTGGTCACCGAAATAATGTTTATGAAAGCCATCATCGAAACTCAGCGGTAGGTCAGATACACTCTCCATATCGGCACCCGGCGCGCGGCGCATGAATGGTGGGCGTTAAAAACTCTCAAGCGATTTTCTGCTTGTTCTTGTACTCGTCAAACTTCTCCAAGAAGCGATCTATATCTTTCTTCTGCAAGTAATACGGAGTCGATAACCGCAGCTTGTTCGGGTCGCCGCCGCGGATGCGGATCTTGTGCGTCTTCCACAGCCAGTTTTCCAAGTCCATACGCGGAACCGGTGGGACGTTCACGCTCACGATGCCGCAGCGCAGGGCCGGGTCGGGAGACGTCCAGGATTCGGCGCCGCGCTTCTTCATTTCATCGAGAATGTAGTCGGCCAGGGCGCGATGACGGCGCTCGATGCGGTCGATGCCGATGTCGTTGGCCAGTTTGATCGAGGCGCGCAATCCCCACAGTGCCGGCACGTTCGAACTGCCGATGCGCTGGAAGCGTTCGGCGCGCAGCTTGGGCTCGTCCCACCCTTCGGTGACGATTGTGTTCCACAGCCGGTCGATCACCTCGTCGCGGACATATAAAAAGCCGGAGCCCTTGGGCGCCTGCAGCCACTTGTGCGGGCTCGATGTGTACATGTCGCAGCCGATGTCGTGAATGTTCAGGCGCATCATTCCAGGCACGTGCGCGCCGTCCACTGCAGAGAGGATTCCTTTCGAACGAGCCAGCGTGCACAGCTCTTTCGCGGGCAAGACCACGCCGGAAAACGTGGTGATGTGGCTGAAGAAAATGACCTTCGTGCGCGGAGTGATGGCGTCGTTGAAGAGATTGAGAACCTGGGCTGCGTCTTTCACAGGCCGCGGCAGGGTCACTTTTTTCACCACGATGCCGTAGCGTTTGGCTTTCAGATCCCATGGATGCTGACCTCCGGGATGCTCCTGATCGGTCATGAGAACTTCGTCGCCGGGCTTCATGTCGATGCCGTTGGCGATGTAGCTGTTGGCTTCGGTGGCGTTGCGCAGCAGCGCGATTTCGTCGCGATGGCAGTCGACGAACTCGGCGAGCGGGTCGCGGAACTCGTTCCACGCCGCGTAGCCCCAGATGGGATAGTCTTCCGGATCCTCCTGGTCCATGCGCTCGGTAGTCGAGTAAGCGTCGAAGATGGCGCGCAGCACGGGCGCGGGGCTGGAGCCAACGGTGCCGTTGTTCAGGTAAATCTCGTCGGCGGGGATGAGGAACTGCTTGCGCATCTCGGCCCAGTAGGCATCTTCATTCTTATCGAGCAGGGAATGATCGGGGAGGGGCGGAACTTTTTCCAGTTGCGCGAAGAGATTGCCGCGCAGCGCGAGGGAAGCAGCGAGTCCGGTTGCGGTAGTGGTGAGGAAGTGGCGGCGGTCGAGCATGAGGCCTCCTGCGACGGTGGAACGGACGCGCCAATGGTACGACTGGGCGATGGAAGCAGCAAGGACCGGATCAAAATCTTTAACACGGGGGACACAGAGAGACACGGGGGTACCCCCGGCTGATTAGGCGCTGTGGCCGGTGCAGTGGAGGACTCCGAGGTACTCGCTCCAGGGACCGACGGCTTCGCGGTATTGGTGGGCCATGGTTCTCGAGATTTGGTGAAGATGTGTCAGATCATGGACCGCCCAGGTCGCAAGCAGTTGCGACAGGGTCCCGACTCCGAGAGCAGGATGGAGTCCGCGGAGGTTCAGTTGTTCTTGACTAAGATTCAGGGCGCGGAGGTCGCTCAGGTTTTCCGCTCGCAGGCGGGCGAATTCGTCGAGTAACTGGACGAGCGACTTGCCTTGGCACTCTCGTTCCTGCGCGAAACGGTCGAAGGGGTCGAACGGACGGCTTTCGCCGAATTGCAGGATCCTCCTGGCGCGCGGCATCCAGTCGGTGCGTTCGCCGTGAATCAGGTGGCCGACGACATCGAACGGGCTCCATGTCTTTTCGCCTTCATTGGGCAATGTCCAGGCGTCCGGCAGATCGTGCAGCAGGGCGTTGAGCGTGTCAGGGGTGCGGGCGAGCAGAGCGATGGTTTGGGGCAGTTCGAATTGCATAGGTCCTCATTCGATGATCCCAGCTAGGCGACGAAGTTCAAAATCTTTACCACGGAGGGCACGGGGTAATGCCGATGTTCATAGAGCGACCGTCAGGTCAGGTCCAGAGCCATCTTCATCGCCCGGTCGAGTTCCGCGGATTTCTCGCTCGAGAGGGAGCCGATGAAGTTGGTCAGGTCGGATTTTCGCAGGCTGACCAGGTTCTCGCACATGATCCAGCTGGGATGCTTCAATCCTTCAGTGACTCCGACGGCGACCTGGGTAGACAGTACCTGTCCGCTGGTGAACACCGGCGCGCAAATGACGGTCGAGAAGCGCGACTCGATGAGTGCCTGACGGCTCACCACAGCGAATACGCGGGAGGATTTTGGATCGCCTTGCGGTTTGAATACACGGTAGAGGTCGCCGCGTCTCACCGGCTGCTCCGCTCGTCTTCCAGCGCTTGATAGCCCAGCACGTCCGCGGCTTCGGAGTTCAGTTGATCGGCGGCGTTATTGATTCTTTTGAGGTCCTGGGCATGGATGCGCGCCCGCTGCTTCTCTTGAAGGTAGTGCCGCAGGACGTCTTCGATGAAGGCGGAGCGGGAGTGCTTCGATCCTGCCAGACGGTCGATGTCGGCGAGGATGTCAGTCGAGAGTGTGATAGATGTCTTCTCTTTCATACTACTATCATACTACCACAGGCGGAATAAAATCAGAATCCTGCAGACCCGCTGATCTTTGCCGCAGAAGTCCAAAGCTCTTAACCGCAGAGATCGCAAAGAAAATTCGCAGAGGACGCGGAGACGGTCAAGGCTGACTTGCCAAAGCAGTTTTCCTTCCGTCGGGATAACCCGGCTGGCATGCGGGGCGTCTAACGGGTAAGGGCAAGGCTTGCCAGGGGTGTCCTTGCAGTGGGGCGTATAATTCCGTTAAGAGTACGTTGGCCGCATAAGGGGTATTTATGAAATTGCGATGGTTGGCCATCTCGGTGGGATTGGCGGCATTTGGCGCGGGTTCCTGGGCGGTGGGACAGAGCCCGGATCCGAGTCAGAACCCTCAGAATGTTCCGGTGCAGACTCAGCCTACGCAGACGCAGCCGGGGCAGAATAATCCAAGTCAGACGCAGACACCGAGCCAGCCGCCGGCACAGGATCCCGACAGCGGCCAGCCGAAAGCCGCCGACGTGCAGAACGCGCCCAAGCAGGCTCCAGCGGCACTGCCGACCAAGGATGACGACCAGGTCAAGCACGACGGCGGCAAGACCGACGTCGATGCGGTCGGGAACCGCAACGTGGGCTGCGGCCGCGGCGTGGGAAACTGGTACACCGTCGAAGGCCAGGTCGCGCGCGGACGCGTCTATGCGCAGCAGATCGAGTCGCAGGTCAAGCTGATCAACGATCCCGTGGTCACCGAGTATGTGAACCGCATCGGTCAGAACCTGGTGCGAAATTCTGACGCGCAGGTGCCGTTCACCATCAAAGTAATCGACTCCGATGTGGTGAATGCCATGGCGCTGCCGGGCGGATTTTTCTATGTGAACTCGGGGTTGATCCTAGCGGCGGACGAAGAAGCGGAAATGGCGGGCGTGATGGCCCACGAAATCGGCCACGTCGCAGCCTGCCACTACGGCCGCGAAATGACCCGGATGAACTTGCTGCAGATGGCGTCCATCCCCGCGATTTTCATGGGCGGCGCCCTGGGATATGGCCTTTATGAAGGTATGGGGCTGGCCATCCCGATGACGTTCCTCAGGTTCTCGCGTGGCTTCGAAGCCGAAGCGGACTACCTGGGAGTGGAGTATATGTATCGCGCCGGCTACGATCCTTCGGCCTACGTTTCCTTCTTCGAAAAGATTCAGGCCATGGAGAAGAAGAAACCGGGCACTCTATCGAAGGCCTTCGACACGCACCCGCAGACTCCCGACCGGATTGAGAAAACCCAGCAGGAGATTCGAAAGATTCTGCCCTCGAAGCCGCAGTACATCGTGACCACCTCGGAATTCGATGAGGTCAAGGCGCGGCTGGCGGCGATCGAGAACCGGCACAAGGTGATCGACCAGAAAGACGCTAACAAGCCCAGCTTGCGGCGTACTTCCACCAACAACGGCGACGCCGGCTCAGGAAGCGCTCCGAGCGATGATGATCGTCCGACCTTGAAGCGCCGGGATGATTCCTCGAACTGATGTGGGTTAGGAATACGATTGTGGAACCGGCGGCTGCGGCCGCCGGTTTTGTGTTGGGAGCGAAGGCGGGGCTGTCTGCCAAGCATCACAAAAAGATGTGACTACAGTCACAGCGCGCTCTTGTTCTGGGCCACTAGAGTACATTACGCTGGGATCAAACATTCACTGAGGAGCAGCGCGTCGCCATGCCAGAAAACTCACTTTCCATCACTGACAATCGCACGGGTCAGACCTATACCGTTCCAGTCGAGGACGGCACCATCCGTGCCATGAGCCTGCGGCAAATCAAGACGGGCCCTGAAGATTTCGGGCTGATGACGTACGACCCGGCCTTTATGAACACGGCGTCGTGCCGCAGCGCCATCACCTATATCGATGGCGACAAGGGCATTCTGCGTTATCGCGGATACCCCATTGAATCTCTGGCGGAGCGCTGTACCTTCCTCGAAGTGGCCTACCTGCTGTTTTTCGGCGAACTGCCGACAGCGCACGAACTGAAGGACTGGGTGCACGACATCACCCACCACACCATGCTGCACGAGACTACGAAGAAATACATGGAGGGATTCCGCTACGACTCGCACCCGATGGTGATGTTTGTGAGTACGGTGGCAGCGCTGTCGAGCGTGTATCCGGAAGCGCGGCAGGTGCACGACGCCGAGAATCGCATGTTGCAGATCAAGCGGCTCATCGGGAAGGTGCCGTCGATCGCGAGCATGTCGTATCGGCACAATGTCGGTTTCCCCTATGTGTATCCGGACAACGACTTGAGCTATGCCGAGAATTTCATGAACATGTTGTGGAAGATGGTTGAGCCAAAGTATGTGGCCAATCCCATCATCGCGCGCGCTCTCGACATTCTGTTTATTCTGCATGCGGATCACGAGCAGAACTGCGGCACCAACGCCATGCGCTCGGTAGCCAGCTCGCAGACCGATCCTTACCTCGCCACGGCATCGGCGGCGTCGGCTTTGGCCGGACCGTTGCACGGCGGCGCCAATGAAGAAGTGCTGAAGATGCTCGATGAAATCGGCTCCAAAGACAACGTGCATGCCTACGTCAAGAAAGTGAAGGAAGGCCACGTGAAGCTGATGGGATTCGGGCATCGCGTCTATAAGAATTACGATCCGCGCGCGAAAATCATCAAGTGGACGGCGAACCAGGTGTTCGAGGTTACGGGACGCAACCCGAAACTGGATATCGCACTGGAGTTAGAGCGCATCGCGCTGGAAGACGATTATTTCGTGAAGCGCAAGCTCTATCCGAATGTGGATTTCTATTCGGGGATCATGTACCAGGCAATGGGCTTCCCACCGGAGATGTTTACGGTGCTGTTCGCGATTCCGCGCACCGCGGGCTGGCTGGCACAGTGGCAGGAACTGATTAACGATCCCGAGCAGAAAATTGCCCGGCCACGGCAGATCTATACGGGATACGACGAGCGTGAGTTCGTGCCGATGGATAAGAGAAGCGCGAGCGTGGTCGCGGCGCGCTAGTGAAGACGTCGTCCAGTGAAATTTGCCTGTGCGTTTGAGCCGCGAAGCGGCGCCAGAATGCAGCCCACGGCGTAAGCCGTGGGTGAGAGGTGGCAAGATAAGCAAGCCCCGAAGGGGCGACAGAGCAGTTGTCGCGCAGGCTCTTCAGCCCCGGAAACCTCGGCCTGTCGCTTGAAAGTTGTTAGGCGGCTTGCCTTGTGGCCACCGAAGCCACGTATGCGCTCCGCGCAGCGGGCGAAGTGATTACCTTCATCTCCTGCCAGTCGTAGGGAAATTCTCTTCCACAATCCAGACAAGCTACGTACGTGCCGGTCAATCCGGCGGCCTGCGGACGCGGTTTAGCCCCGCGAATGGTCACCGGAAAACTGAATCGGGAGTGCCGGCAACCGAAAAGAACATCAATCAGCTTTGTCATCATGGGAACACCTCCACAGCCGGGCAGTTTGGCCCGAAGGTTCCGAGTGGGTGCTTTGAGCCTGGCACCCCACTTAGTTGCTTAGATTCATTTTCGCGGAAAATAGTTTCGTCATTTCCACGCGGCGGGGAACCTCGGAAGTTCATGCCGGCAAGCGACTCTGATCAGAAGAGTTACTGGATGAATCATCCGAGGTCCTGATCACAGTCGATGGCGTGGCTGAGGTTGAGCCCGCAAGCCCTTCGAAGTAACCGGTGCGATGATCAGCTGAGGTTCAGGGCCTTCTTGATGGTGCCGCGCTCTTGCTGGATTTTTTCCTGCAGCAGCGTAATAGCGTAAATGAGCTGCTCGGGGCGCGGCGGGCATCCCGGGACATAGACGTTGACGGGGATGACCTGATTGACGCTCTGCACCAGCGCGTAATTCTGGAAGACGCCGCCGGAAGTGGCACACGCTCCCATGGAGATGACCCACTTCGGCTCGGGCATCTGCTCCCACAACAGGCGAATCACCGGCGCCATTTTGTTGGAGACGCGGCCCGCGATAATCATCAAATCGCTCTGCCGCGGAGAAGGACGAAATACTTCGGCGCCGAAACGCGCAATATCGAAGCGCGCCGCACCCATCGACATCATCTCGATCGCGCAGCAGGCCAGCCCAAACGTCATCGGCCAGATCGAGCCTTTGCGCATCCAGTTGACCGCGGAATCAAGCGTGGTGAGAACGAGGCCCTCGGGAGTAGGGTTGCCGTAGGTGAGGTCCTTGACGACTTTCTTGCCATTCTCGAGATCGACGTAGGGGCCGAAATTAAGTTCGGGGGCCATGTAGATATTGTAAACCAGCGGGGTGGGGTTAGCGGCTGCCGCGGGCTGCGCGCAGGATAGCTTTTTCGGCCGACTGAGGAAGTTGCACGGGAATGAAATATTGCGCCGGATAAAAACAGTCCTCGCCGGACTCGTCGATCACCCGAATCTGGCGGAGCTTAGAAGCGTTTCATCCGCGATAACCTGATAGAGCTTCCGGCGCCCTTTCAGTTTCCTCCCCCCGTGAGCGACCGTGGAAGAGCGGCGCTTCAGCGCCGCGCTAGCTGTACACAAAGCCCTGGGCTTTAGAGTGTGCGTGAGAACAGCTCTTTCGCCCCTTCGGGGCTTGTTTATCCTGCCACCTCTCACCCACGGCTTACGCCGTGGGCTGCATTCTGGCGCCGCTTCGCGGCTAAAACGCGCGGGCGCAATTTCACTGAGTTGGCGAAAGTTCCTTCTCACGCAGTCCTTTAGCACCTGCTCCCCAGGGTCGCTCCGCGCCACCTGCATCTCCGTTTTCCGAATCATTTCGGGCCACAAAGAATCCGGAGTGGCATTGAAAACGGTGCCGGCCTCGCCCGGAAAAACAAACCACGCGCCCAAGTCCACTTCCTGCCGCAATTGATCCTGATTCCATCCAGCGTAGCCCATGTAAACGTGAAAAACGTCGGGCTTCGGTTGCGACGACAGGGTTTGTTCGAACAGCGGCTTGGAGTTAATCAGGTAAACTCCGTCGAAGATGTGCTCCGCACCTTCAGGCTTGGCCGGCGACTGCAACAGCGCAAACAAGGCTGCGCTTTCCAGTGGCCCTCCCAGATAGACCGGGTCAGAACGGCCTTTCGCTGCCTTCAGACTGTCGAGCACCCGCGAAAGCGGGACATCTGTGCGATGGTTGAGCACGAGCCCGAGCACACCTTGAGCGTCGTAGCGAACCAGCAGGATCACGGTTTTGGCGAAGTGCGGATCGCCGAGATTCCGGGCCGCAACCAGCACCTTCCCGGCAGCCAGACTCGTGGAGTTCTTGAATTGGATGGGAAGAAAGCTGGCGCGCGAGGCTTGGCTTTCGGCGGGGAAGTGAGCGGTGAGTGCTGAAGCGCTCGACCGGGTGTCTGCCTCGGAAACGCTAGTCTCCAAAGCACCAGTCTCTGGCACACCGGACTTCTGAATGTGACGGTCGAGTCTTCTGGCCGCTGCGAAGGCCACGACCGTGGCCAGCATCGCGTAGAGGCACAGTTTGTGCAGAGACATGACGGCTCCGTTTACATCCGTTGGCGTGAGTTTAGCTGATTCGGTAACGGGTGCGAAATCGGTCCGGCTCGTAGTGTGGACCGGCACCAACGACTCCGCCGAGTGGTCGCGGTAATTTTCAATGGCTCTTTCGAGCCATTTGCATCTCCCCGGCTGGAGGTTAAGCTTCCCATCCGGCCTACCCACCCTGAAGCGCGGACCTGAGGAATATGAGATTTTCTATCGCAGCCTTGCCGCTCTTGGCGTCCTTGCTTTGCCTCGCCTCCTGCGGCGGTGGCTCAACTTCAATGTCGCAGACTTCCGGGACCACCACCTATACCATCGGTGGCACCATCTCAGGCTTGGCAGGTTCGGGGCTTGTGTTGCAGAATAATGGCGCCAACAACCTGACAGTAAACAGCGGCGCCACCTCCTTCACCTTTACCACGCCCGTTTCTGTCGGGACTGCCTATGTAGTCACTGTTCTGACGCAGCCTTCCAATCCAACTCAGAACTGCACACTGACCAATGCTACCGGTACCGCAAACGGCAATGTCTCCTCCGTGCAACTAAGCTGCACCACGGTCATCTCGCCAACCTACACTATCGGTGGCACAGTTACCGGGCTCACCGGCTCCGGACTTATTCTTCAGGACAACGGCGGCGACAATCTCTCTGTTAACGCCAGTCAAACTACATTCACCTTTGCAACTTCAATTCCCAGCGGCGAAACCTATAGCGTTACGGTCCTCGACCAGCCTGCCAATCCTGCGCAAACTTGCACCGTAACCGATGGCGATGGAACAGCCACTGCCAATGTGACGAGCGTGCAGTTGACATGCACCAATACAGTCGCCTCCGGCTACACGATCGGGGGCACCGTTACTGGACTCGCTGGCTCCGGATTGGTTCTTCAGGACAACGGCGGCGACAATCTCGCGATTACTTCCGGCCAAACTATATTCACTTTTGCAACCGCAATCCCGAGCGGCGGCGCCTATAACGTTACTGTCCTCGACCAGCCTGCTAATCCGGCGCAAAATTGCATGGTCTCAAGCGGTTCCGGAACGGCCAGCGCCAACGTCACCACTGTGTCGATCGTCTGCGTCGGCGATTGGGCTTGGGTGGGAGGATCGAATTCCCTCGATCCGCCCGGAATTTATGGCACGCTCGGCACCGGCGCTCCGGGCAACGTACCCGGGGGTAGATTCGGCGCGACAAGCTGGACCGATCCCTCAGGAAATTTCTGGCTCTTCGGCGGCTACGGCTACGCCTCCACTGGCCCCATTGGCAACCTGAACGATCTTTGGGAATACAGCGCTGGACAGTGGACGTGGGTCGGCGGTTCGATAATAGAAAACCAATCCGGAACTTATGGCACGTTAGGCGTCGCCTCAGGTGCGAATATGCCCGGAGCACGGTCTTCCGGCGCCTCATCGTCCGATTCTTCAGGAAATCTGTGGTTATTCGGCGGGTACGGCTTCGCTGCTTCTGGAGAAGCCACGTCACTCAACGATCTCTGGGAGTTCAGCGCAGGCCAATGGACCTGGGTCGGAGGATCGAACCTCGGCAGTCAACTCGGTGTTTACGGGACGAAAGGTGTGCCTGCCGCAACCAACGTACCTGGAGCCCGCAGCGAGGCTTTTTCATGGGTCGACAAATCGGGAAGTTTTTGGCTATTCGGCGGGACTGGGCTCGATTCCATCGGGCAGTTCTCTTCGCTCAACGACCTTTGGAAGTACAGCGCCGGCCAGTGGACATGGGTGAGCGGAGCGAACCTGGTGAATCAAACTGGGGTCTACGGCACGCAGGGCACGGCTGCTCCCACAAATGTTCCCGGGTCCCGCACCGGCGCTGCCGCCTGGGTCGATTCGTCCGGAGATTTGTGGCTCTTCGGCGGACTAGGAGTAGATTCTACGGGCGTCTCTGGCCGTCTGGCCGACCTTTGGAAATACAGCGGTGGGGAGTGGACTTGGGTTGGCGGTTCGAACACGAGGTTTGATTATGGCGTCTATGGCGTGCAAGGAGTCGCTGCTTCGGGCAATTTTCCTGGTTCTCGCGACAACGCAGTGACCTGGACCGACGCCTCTGGCAACTTCTGGCTTTTCGGCGGATACGGTCAAGACGCAACCGCGACCGGAGCCAACACCGGAGAGCTCAATGATCTCTGGCGATATGCTGACGGCCAGTGGACTTGGATGAGCGGCTCAGACCAAGTCAACCAAAGTAGTGTCTACGGAACTCTGGGTGCCCCAGATCCCTCCAACGTTCCGGGAGGTCGCGACTCCGCCGTCGGATGGATCGACGCCACTGGAAACCTATGGCTGCTGGGCGGCGCGGACCTCGGTAGTACGGATGCATTCAACGATCTCTGGGAATATCAGCGGTGAATCAATACTGTCCCGAAAATGTGGTTCTTTCCATAACCTCCTCTCGGATTCTCAACTGGCGAAGTATCGCATAGCGCTCATTGACTGAGCGCTCGTGTCCTCGAACCCAAGCCGAACTATGAACGATCACGGGTTTACCACAACCTTCCCAAACATCTGGCTCTTCTCCAGATACTCATGCGCGGTGCGGAGTTCGCTTAGCGGGAACGTGCGGTCCACCACCGGCTTCAGGCGGCCTGCGAACACATGGCGCAGCACCTCGTGGAGTTCGCCCATCGTGCCCATGTAGGAGCCGAGGAGCGACAACTGGCGCGCGAACAAGTGCTGCAGATTGATCCCGACCATGGGGCCGGTGGTGGCGCCGCAGGTCACCAGCGTGCCGCCGCTTTTGAGAGATCGGACGCTTTCGTCCCAGGTGGCGGCGCCCACGTGCTCGATCACGATGTCGACGCCTTCTTTGTTCGTGATCTTCTTCACTTCCTCGGAGATCTTTTGCTGGTAGTGGTTGATGCCGAAGTCGGCTCCAAGTTCGCGCCCCTTGGCCAGTTTGGTCTCGTCTCCGGCGCTGGTAATCACGCGGCAGTGAAAAAGCTTGGCAATCTGAATCGCCGCGATGCCTACGCCGGAACTCGCTCCGAGCACCAGCACGGTTTGTCCCGGACGAATGCCCGCGCGCCCAACCAGCATGTGCCACGCGGTCACAAACACCAACGGGACGCTGGCCGCGTGGTTGAAATCGAGTGAGTCGGGAATCGGAATCACGTTCGCCGCCGGGGCTGCGATCAGTTCGCAATCGCCTCCGTCAACCGCGTTGCCCAGCACGGTGAATTCGCGGCAATAATTCTGCAGTCCGGCGACACACTTCACGCAATGTCCGCAATAGTGCATCGGCGCGAGCAGAACTCGCTGGCCAGTCTTGAATCCACTGACGTACTCGCCGACTTCAACGATTTCTCCGGCCACGTCGCTGCCGAGAATGTGCGGCAGTTTCACTCCGGGCAGGCCTTTGCGCACCCAGATATCCAGATGATTCACCGAGCAGGCACGCACCCGAACCAGAATCTGATCTTTGCGCGGCTGTGGATCGGGAACGTCTTCGTAGATCAAGACTTCCGGTCCACCGAATTGATGAATGCGGACGGCTTTCATGTCGCGGTCTCCTATTGATTGTGATGCTACACAAGAATACTTCCGCGGATTGGAATTTCCCAATCTGGAATCGAAGTGAAATTTATTGAGCCGGTGCCGGTCAAGGACTCCCGTCTTAAGTAGTAGGATTTTCTTGTGGCGGACTAGGGTTTAGAGGGCGTTGCCAGTGGGTACTGGACTTGGTCTGTCAAACCAACGAGTGGTTCATCAGCCATTGCAGTTCGACTCTGCCGCCCTCTGCATGACCACTCGTAAATAAATATTGACACAGGCATACAATCGCGTAACCATGGAATTGGTTTGACGGACCGCGCTTGTACCTGACTGGTATCGCAAGAAGCCCCAGAGTGATGACCTGGGGCTTTTGCTCGTCCGCGTTTGACTCCCGCTGTTAACCGATTGATAATCAGAGCTGCGATTGGCGCCAAAGCCTATGGACATCTACGAGCAAATCGTCCGGCTCCGCCGCGAGGGACGCCGCGGCGCGGTCGCGACCATCGTCAACGTGCGCGGCTCGATCCCTTCCTTTAAGACGGCCAAGATGCTGGTGCGCGACGACGGCTCAATTGTCGGCACTATCGGCGGCGGTTGCGTCGAGGCCGATGTCTGGCAGGCGGCGCGCGAGGTCATGGAATCGGAGAAGCCCCGCACCCTTACTTTTGACCTGAATCAGGACCCGAAGTACGACACGGGACTGGTCTGCGGCGGCACGCTGGAAGTTTTTGTGGAGCCAGTGCTCCCTCCAGCGTTACTTTATGTATTCGGTGCGGGCCACGTTGCGGTAAATCTTTGCAACGTTGCTGCCAATGCCGGATTTGATCTCATCGTCACCGACGACCGCAGTTCTTACGCCACCAAAGAACGCTTTCCCGCCGCGCGCGAGGTTCATGCGCTTGAATTCGACGAGGCCATCCAGAAGCTCGACCCCAACGAAGCTTCCTATATCGTCATCGTCACTCGCGGGCATCGCGACGATATGCGCATCCTGCGCTGGGCGGTGCAGACGCGCGCTCGCTACGTGGGCATGATCGGTTCCCGGCGTAAGGTGATCGAGATTTTCAAGACCTTGCAGGCGGAAGGCTTGCCCTCTCATCTGTTCGACCGTGTCCACGCGCCCATCGGGCTCGACATCGGCGCCATCACTCCGGAAGAGATTGCCGTAGCGATTACGGCAGAGCTGATCGCGATCCGCAGGCACGCCGACGCCAAACTGCCGTACATGAGCTGGTTCCGTTCGGAGGAATCGCAGCCGGATGCGAAAGGCGCGCCAAACGCGGCGGTCGAAGAGTAGAAAAAGTGCTGATTGCCGATTGCTGATTTCTGATTGGAATCCACGCCTGCGCATTTGCTTTTCAATCACCAAACCGCAATCGAGAATCAACAATTCTTTCCCGTTCCTGCTATCTTCACAGCATGACCCGTGCTTCCAGCTTCGCCGGCCTGATTCTCGCCGCCGGAGAATCGTCGCGCATGGGTCGCGACAAAGCCTTGCTGCCGTGGCCCCCGCCAGCCGCCGGGCAAGCGCCTTCGAATGACACGTTTCTCTCCGCCGCTATTCGATCGCTTTTGCTGGCCACTGACTTTGTTCTGGTCGTGGTGGGAAAGAATGAGCCCGATCTGGCGCCGATTATTTATGCTCAGGGCGCGTCTCTCGTGGTGAACCCCGATCCGAGTCGTGGACAGTTCAGTTCGCTGCAAGTGGGCCTGCACGAAGTGCTCAACCACGGCCGGGATGCTGCGATCATCACCCTCGTCGACCGCCCTCCGGTGAGCACAATAACGATTCAGACGTTGCGCGATGCCTTCGAATCCGCCGACCAAAACACTTGGGCGGTGGTACCGGAGTTTTCCGGCAAGCACGGACATCCTTACCTGGTGGGCCGCGAAATGATGGAAGCCTTTCTCCGGGTTCCCGCCACATCGACCGCCCGTGAGATTGAACATCAGCATCGGGAGCACATTCAGTACGTCGGAGTGGACGATCCGCTGGTCGCGTTGAATGTCAATACTCCTGAGGATTACGCCGGGCTGGTGGCCAGGAATTGCTGATTGTGGAGTTCGATGGGTGAATCAACAATCGCCAATTTTCGGCGGAGGTGCAGTTTGCCTTCCGCACCTTGCGGCGTCATCCTGAGCGCAGCCGTTTTTCAGGCGAAGCGAAGGATCTCCCGCTCCACAGGCTTGGTGCGCAAGCCAAAATGCATCAATACCCAATTTGCGGTCTTGCGCCGTTGCGCGTTTCCCGCGAGGCACGTTATCGTCGATAGATGATCGTCGCCGACGCCTTTCTTCCCGCCACGAAGGAATTCCTGGATTCCGTAACTCGCCTGCAGCCGCGCGTCGCGGCCTTTGATTGTGACGGCACGCTGTGGGCGGGCGATGCCGGGGAGCGCTTCTTCGACTGGGAGTTGAGAGAGGGAAGCATCGTTCCTGACGTTCCGGTGCTCGCGATGCGCGAGCGCTACGCCAACTACAAGCGCGGCCATGTGGATGAAAGCACGATGTGTGGCGAGATGGTCACCATGCATCGGGGCATCTCAGAAGCCAAATTGATCGACGCCGCCAGCCGGTTCTTCGACCAATTCTTCGCGGCTCAGATTTTTCCCGAGATGCGCGAGCTTGTGCGCCGCCTGCACGAGAGTGGTTGCGAGATCTGGGCCGTGTCGTCCTCGAACGAGTGGCTGATTCGCGCCGGGATGAAGCATTTCGACATTCCGCAGAATCGCATCCTGGCCGCGTCGGTGAAGGTGGAGGATGGCATCGCGACAGAGCACTTGGTCCGCGTGCCTTCCGGCTCGGGGAAGCCGCAGGCACTGCGGGAGAGTGTGAAGGGTGGGATGGATGCCGCCTTCGGCAACTCGCGGTGGGATACGGAAATGCTCGCGATGGCGAAGCATGCTTTTGCCGTGAATCCGAATCCCGATCTTGAAGCCACAGCGAAGAAAATGGGCTGGAGCATTTACTTTCCGGAAGGTTCAAGTCGGCGTCAGGGCGGCTGACTTCGGCGGCGATTTACAATGAGTTGCAAATGTATTCCGCGCAACTGCTCGATCATTTTCAGAACCCGCGCAATGCCGGAGAGATTGCCGACGCCGACTGCGCGGCCGAGATCGAAAATCCTGCCTGCGGAGACGTGTTGCGGCTGACGATGCAGATCGCAGGCGGCCGGATTGCTCAAGCGCGGTTCAAGGCGAAAGGATGCGTGGCGGCGATTGCCTGTGCTTCGGCACTGACGGAATTGCTGGCAGGGAAGTCGCTCGACGAGGCCCGTGCTTTGCGGCGCGATGATGTGATCGCGGCCGTCGGAGGCGTGCCCCAGGCTTCAACTCACGCGGCGCAGTTGGCCATGGATGCGCTTGCAGCGGCGCTCAGCGCCATTGAACATTGATAACAGAAAATCGTAACCACGATTCTTGACGGTCATGCCATTTCCTCACGCACCCCGCCGCATCGCTAGCCTGCAGCCCAGCGCAACTGTGATTCTTGCTGCAGTGGGGGAACTTGATCGGGTGGTCGCGTGCACGAAGTATTGTGCCGATGTGGTTCCGCAACTTGTGGCGCACCGGCGCACCATCCTGGCCGATTCCTGGACTGCCAATGCCACGGAAATTATGGCCACGCAGCCCGACTTGGTCATCGCCGCCGTGCCTTACCAGGAAAAGGCCGTGATCGAAATACTTAAATCCGGAGTTCGTTTTTTGGGGCTCGCTCCGAAGACGCTGGCCGACATCTATGCCGACATTGCCATGATCGCCGGCGTGGTTGGCGCGAGCGAACGGGGCGAAGAGGTGATGGCCCAGATGCAGAATCGAATCGAACACATCCGCGAGCGTGTGCGGGCAAATGCCGCAAGATCGCCCCGTCCCAAAGTATTCTGCGAGGAATGGGGCAAGCCGCTCATCGCCTCGCAGCCATGGGTTGCCGAATTGGTGGAAGCCGCTGGCGGCGAGTTTCTGGCCACGCCCGGAAGGCAAATTTCCGCCGAAGAGGTCGCGCGCCTGGATCCCGATATTTTGGTGGCGGCCTGGTGCGGTGCGGGCGACCGCGTCCCGTTGGAAAAAATTGTGGCCGAACGCAATTGGCAGGGAATCAAGGCTGCTCGCGCCTCGCGCGTTTATTGTGTGCGCGACGAGTACCTCAACACCCCTGCGCCCACGCTGATCCGCGGTCTGGAGGCGCTGGCCTTTGCGATCCATCCGCATTTGTTTGTCGGCGCCGAAGGAATCCGGCAAATTACCCGCCCTTAGGTCTTCCACAACCTCTAACCCGCGCTCTGAGTTAAGATTCTGCCATGCCTGGGACAACCAGAATCGAAGAGGTTCGCAACGAAGTCACGGCGCTCGCGGCAGGCGCAACCACCGCCAGAGACCTGATGGATCGAATCTGCAATCTGCTGCACGAGCGCATGTTGAAGTACAACTGGGTCGGCTTTTACATGCTTGAGCCCGGCGCCGAGCCGCCGATGCTTGTGCTGGGGGCGTTTGTCGGAGCCATGACTCCGCACACCCGGATTCCCCTCAACCAGGGCATCTGCGGGGCGGCGGCGTCCAGCGGTAAAACCATCGTCGTCGATGACGTCAGCAAGGATCCGCGCTACCTGGCGTGCTCACTGGAAACGAAATCGGAAATCGTTGTGCCGGTGTTTGTGAGAAACCAGGTTGTCGGCGAACTCGACATCGACAGCCATTTCTCCGCGGCGTTTGGAGCCGACGACCAGAAACTTGTCCAGTACTGTGCCGAAGCCGTCGGGAAGAAACTGGAGAACTCACAGTGAAGGTCGAAGCAGGAAAGGTGCGCGCGCCCGAAATCGGGCGACTGTGGCTGAATTCCACGCCGCTTAGTTTTCGCCAGTTACGCGGGCGCGTCGTGCTCGTCGATTTTTGGGATTACACCTGCGTCAACTGCATCCGCACCCTGCCTTATGTCCAAGCCTGGCACGAACGCTACGCGGCGAAGGGGTTGACCGTGATTGGAGTGCACACGCCGGAGTTCACGTTTGCGCAGTACGAGTCGAATGTCGAGCGCGGCATCCGCGAGTTTGGGCTCACCTATCCAATCGTCGTCGACAGCAATAGAGAGATCTGGAAATCGTTCGCCAACCGCTACTGGCCCACGAAGTATCTGCTCGATAAAGACGGCTATCTGCGCTGGGGACACTTTGGGGAAGGTGGCTACCGCGAGTGCGAAGAGGCGATTCAGGAATTGCTTCGTGAGAGTGATCCTGCAATCGAGCTTCCCACGATCATGGAACCCATGCGCGAAGAAGACCATGATGGCGCGGTCTGTTACCGGGCCACCGGAGAACTTTACCTCGGCCATGCTCGCGGGCGCATCGGCAATGAAGGTGGTTTCAAGGAAGATCAGGTTGCCGATTATGAGTTCTCCGGTGAGGCCGAGGAGAATTTCTTCTACGCCCGAGGCCGGTGGGCGTCGACTGCGGAGTACTTCGAGGCTGCGGGGGAGGGCCCGCATTCTTTGAAGTTGAAATACGAGGCCTCGGCGGTCAATCTGGTGATGGCTGCGCCGCGCGGCCACCCGGCCGAAGTGCGCATTTTGCAGGATGGCAAATCGCTCGCACGCGGGCTGGGCGCGAAAGATACTCGCTTCCGTGATTCTGCAGAAGGCCCGGAAAGTTTTGCGGTCGTAGATTCCGCTCGCATGTATGCGCTGCTGGATAACCACGAATTCGGCGAGCACGAGTTGGAACTGATTTGTTCCGAGGGTGTCGCAGCATTCGCATTTACGTTTACCGCATGTGTGGATCCAGTGGCCAGCGCGTTGCAGGCTGCCAACACGATCGCGTAGTTCCGGACGCCTGCGTCCGGAGTCGAACAGAAGTTTGTGAAATCGGTCATCGAATGAAACGAGTCGTTGCTGCCGTGATCGAGAAAGAGGGCAAGCTGCTGGTATGCCAGCGCACGCGCCACCAGACCATGCCGCTGAAGTGGGAGTTCCCCGGAGGAAAAATTGAAGAGGGCGAGCAGCCGCGGGATGCGTTGCGCCGCGAACTTGAAGAAGAATTAGGCATCGACGCTCGCATCGGCGACGAGATTGCCCGCGTGCAGCATACCTATCCCAACGGCTCCATGGTCGAACTGCGATTCTTTATCGTGCGCGAGTATACCCGCGAGCTGGAAAACCGCATCTTTCGCGATCTGCAATGGTCCGCTCCCAAAGATCTGGGGTCCTACGATTTCCTAGAAGCGGACGCTTCGCTGGTAAAAGATCTGGTGGCCGGGAAACTGATCTAAGCGGCGATCCGGGCACGCATGCGCGCTATCCACGGAGATGTTGATTACGTGGATTACATTCCTCATCTGCTTGTTCCTTTCCCCCGTCGCTGCTCACTTGCCTTCAGAATTTCGCCAAAGTCTGCCGCTGGCCGAATCTCAAAGATGCTGCCAAACTTCAGGGCCGGATGCTGCGCGATGAGTTGCACGGCATGATTCATATCCCGCGCCTCAAGCACAAGAATGCCGCCTAGTTGCTCTTTGGTTTCCGCAAAGGGACCGTCGGTGGTCGCCACTTTGCCGTTCTTCCAATACAAGGTCAACGCGGTTTCCGAAGGCTGAAGCGCTTCTCCACCACCCCAATGCCCGTTGTCGCGAAGATGGTCGTCGTACTCAAAGCAGGCGTCGAACATCGCGTTTTTCTCGTCCGCGGTCATGCTCGCGTGCTTTGCTGGCTCGTAGTACCCCAAACAGACATATTTCATGGTTCGTCTTCTCCTGTTGGAACCCGTCCGAAGATTGTGTGGCGCGGGCACTCCTGCCCGCGAATGCCGCCGGCCTGCGCGCTGCCCTTCATAATCTCGGGCGTCCACTCTATAGTCGTCGAGCACAGAAGAAATCGACAGCGGACTTGAGTTTTATTTTTGATTCCGGCTGCCCCGGTTCCGAGAAATAAAAAAATAGTTCGTCCGGGATGTCGATTTGCCCCGTCCTCGGCGACTATGGGATGAGCCGTCGAGATTATGAAAAATCGGCCCGCGACGCCTACTTGCGTCACCAAACCGTTACAGGAGAAAAGAAAATCATGCCCCAATTTTTAGTTTCTAACTACCTCCCCGACAACTTCGACCCGTCCACTGTAACCGAAGCGATGATGGAAGAGATCCACGCGCTCAATCGCGAATTGGTTGCTGCGGGCGCCAGAAAGTTTGCCTGCGGCATTTCCCCGGCCGCCAAAGCAAAGACGCTGCGAAAGCAGCCCGATGGCAAGGTGCTCGTCACCGACGGCCCCTACACCGAGACCAAGGAACACATGGGCGGATTTTGGATACTGGAAGCCGCCAACATGGATGAGGCCCTGGCATGGGCGAAAAAGGCTGCCATCGCCTGCGATGTGCCCGGCGAGGTGCGCGAGCTTCTTTTCTTCCCGGCCCCAGAATAAGGACCCGGCGGAGGCAAGTTGAACAGCCCGGGCTGTCGCTATGCGCTCTCTTTGGCGGAAGAAAACTTTCCTGGACGACGTGTCGAATTCCGGTCCGTCGTTCGACTATAGGGTGAAGGCGGGGCAACTGGCCCGCCGCAACGGCGTCACTCAAAGACGACTAAGCCCACTTTCAGGAGGAAAATAATGCGGAACAAGAAAATTGCCACAATCGCAAAGCGCTTCGCACTGCTGGTTGTGCTCGGTATGGCGTGCTTCGGTACCGCGAACATCGGTACGGTAAACCAGGCGACGGCACAGGACGCCGCGATGCCTTATCCGAACATGGCGCCGGTGGAACAATATCTGATGGATCGCAACCAGGAAATCGCGCTCGCTCGCAGTGCCGCCCCAGAAGCCATCTCGCACGACGCCACGGTTCTTGTCCTTGGCCGGCATGGCTACGAAACCGCCGTGGAAGGCAAGAATGGCTGGGTGTGCTGGGTGGGACGGGGATGGGTGGGCATTTTCGATTGGCCCGAATTCTGGAGCCCGAAAATTCGAGCCGCAGATTGCATGAATCCACCGGCCGCGCGCTCCATGCTGCCGTTTGTTCATAAACGCGCGGAATTGCTGCTGGCCGGCCACTCCAAGGTCGAGGTCATTGCCGCAATCAAGGCCGCACTCGAGAAGAAAGAACTGCCCGCTCTTGAGCCCGGAGCCATGTCTTACATGATGTCGAAGTCGTCCTACCTTACCGATAGCGGCGGCCACAACGGCCCTCACCTCATGTTCTACGCGCCCATCAAGGACGAGGCAGCCTGGGGTGCGAATATCCCCAATTCTCCGATCTTGGCGGTGAATTATTGGTATTTGTCGGAGCAGTCGTTTCCCCAGCTTCAAAGCTTTCCTCCCATAGCCGTATTCTTGATCGGCGCGGATAAATGGTCCGATGGAACGCCGGCACCGAGCATGTGAAGAGGCAGCAGACGAAAAAGGCACACTCACAGGAGGGAACGCAATGCGGAAAAAGAAAAGTAACGCAATCACGATCAACGGATTCGCACTGCTGGTCGTGTTCGTTACGGCGTGCTTCGCTACGACATACCACGCGATGGCACAGGACGCCGCGCCACCATATTCCAAGATGGCCCCGATCGAGCAATACCTCATGACGGACCCGATTGCCGAGATCGCGCTGGCGCGCACCGCGGCGCCGGAGTCCATTTCACGCGATGCCGAGGTCCTGGTTCTTGGACGTCGTGGTTTCGAAACGGCGGCCAAAGGCAAAAACGGCTTCGTGTGTATCGTGGGGCGGGGCTGGACTTCCGCCGCGGATCCTGACTTTTGGAATCCGAAGGTGCGTGTGCCCATGTGTGTGAACGCGGCAGCCGCGCATTCCTATCTTCTGCGCATGACCAAAGAGACCGAGTGGGGACTGGCGGGACGCACGCAGACTCAGATGACCGAGTCCATCACCGCTGCCTTGGCCAAGAGGGAACTGCCGCCGATGGAACCCGGATCGATGTGCTACATGCTCTCCAAGCTGGGCTACGGCGGCGACAGCGCGCCACACTGGCCTCCCCACCTCATGTTTTTCTTTTCGGACACTGACGCTGCAATTTGGGGTGCGAATCTACCCGGTTCACCCGTCATTGCTGTGAGCGACCCCGTCGAGCACCTGACGCAGTTCGTGATTCCTGTGCAACGCTGGTCAGACGGAACGGAGATCGTGAAGCCGTAAATAACGCAAACCGCGCATAAGCGCTGATACATAAGAGAGGACAATCCAATGAGAAATGTAATCTACGCAATCAACCTTACCCTGGATGGCTGCTGCGACCACACCAAATTCAATCCCGATGAAGCATTGCTTGAGCACTATACAAACCTCATCCGCGATGTTGACCTATTCGTCTACGGGCGCACAACCTATCAATTGATGGTTCCTTATTGGCCTGATGTCGCAAGAGACCCGTCTTCGACAAAAGCGGATAAGGAGTTTGGTCAAGCCTTTGTCTCCAGGAAGAAGGTTATCTTTTCACGAACCCTGGCCAGCGCGGACGATGGGCATACCAGAATTGTCGGTACCAACCTTCACGATGAAATACTTAAATTGAAGCAAGAACCAGGCAAAGATATTCTGGTCGGCGGTGTAGACATTCCTTCACAGCTGATAAAGCTTGGCCTCGTGGATGAATATCGTTTTGTCGTTGCACCGATCATTGCTGGGGAAGGGCGACGGTTGATGGAAGGCGTTGGCCTGGAGAAATTACGATTAAAACTTGTTGAGTCCAAGGTTTTTAAATCAGGAAGTGTTGCGCTGCGTTACTTGAAACAGTGAGAGAAAGAATCTGGGGGCTGGCCCAGCTTCATCAACAAGGCTGAGGCTGCCCCACCCTTCGCGGTTTTCGAAGGTTCGATTCGTGCCGTCAACAAAAGTCACATAGCGTAGGCAGCATCGCCGCCCACCCCTTGCAAAAAACGCAAGGATGAGGCACCCTCCGTGGAAATGGTGCAGGCAAAGATCACTAGAGTTGGGCCACCCGCCTAGAAGCTAGGAAAGCTAAGAGCTAGAAGCTAGGAGCTAGAAGCTAAGAGCTAGAAGCTTTCAACTCCTCGAGCCGCCTCGCCAGAAACCGCCGCTCCGGTTCCTGCCGATCTTTATTAGCCATAACCAGGGCGAGCGCCTTCTCGTATGATGCACGGGCCTCCGGAATCCGCCCCAGCCTGCGGCAAAAATCCGCACGGGCGGAGTGCGCGAGGTGATAATTTGCCAACTCGCCGTTCTTGCGCGCCAGCAAGTCATCGATGAGGCGAAGTCCCTGCTCGGGGCCTTCGCTCATGCCGACGGCCACGGCGCGGTTCAATTCGACCACCGGAGATGGCTGAATCCGCAGCAACCGGTCGTAGAGCAGCGTGATCTGGCGCCAGTCGGTGGATGCCGTGGAGGAACTCTCGGCATGAACGGCAGCTATGGCTGCCTGCAGAGTGTAGGCTCCGAAGCGGCGCGATCGCAGAGCGTTTTCGGTGAGCGCGATACCTTCGGCGATCTGGTCTTTATTCCACAACGACCGATCTTGATGCTCGAGCAGAATCAAGTCTCCGCTGGGAGAGGTTCTGGCGGCGCGGCGCGACTCCTGCAGCAGCATGAGCCCCACCAGACCCATGACCTCGGGTTGCGTTTCTTGGGAACTCGTCGTCTGGGATTTCTGGAGTTGGCCTTTATTGAGCAGGTCTTTATTGAGAAGATCGAGCAGCAGCCTGCCCAGACGGATCGCCTCGCGGCTGAGTTCGGCGCCCGTCGTTTCCGCTGAGTATCCTTCGTTGAAGATCAGATATATGACGAGGAGGACAGTTCCCAAACGCGCCGATAATTCCTGCGCCACTGGTACCTGATAAGGAATTGCTTTCTCGCGGATGAGAGTCTTCGCGCGCACGATGCGTTGCGCCAGTGTTGCGGGTGTAGTGAGAAATGCGCGCGCAATCTCCTCCGTCGTCAGGCCGCAGACTTCACGCAGGGTGAGCGCAACCTGACCTTCCGGAGGCAGAGCGGGATGGCAGCAGGTGAAGATGAGGCGAAGGCGATCGTCCTCGATCTCGTCGTCCTGAGGCGCTTCATTGCTGCGCGCTTCGTTGCTTCGCGCTTCAATGTGCAGGGTAAGATCTTTTTGTGCCCCGTCGAAGCGCGCCCGCCGGCGCAAACCGTCAATGGCCTTGAAGCGTGCGGTGGAAATGAGCCAGGGGCGCGGATTGTCCGGTATGCCGTCCTCGGGCCATTTGTCCAGAGCGGCCGCAAAGGCCTCGTGCATTGCCTCTTCGGCGAGATCGAAATCGCCGAGCAGGCGCACCAGCGTAGCCAGAATCCTGCCCGATTCAGCCCGGTAAAGAGCCTCAATGGTCCCGCCCAGATCGGTCCTGCTCAAAGCTTGTCCCGGATATTCAGGCGCATTCGGAAGCATCTCTGTCAAACTAGCAAACTGTCTGACTCGGCACAACTGGCTCGCCAATCAGGGAAGACGAGTCTAGCCGCCGGAGCGCAGCGTCCAGAACCACGCGATCGTCAAGCCGATCATGATGACTGTGGTCAGCCAGGCTACGCCATTGAACAGGCGCGTGTTTACGTACTCGCCCATCAGATCTTTTTTGTTGATCAGCAGCAGCATGAAGATCAGCACAAACGGCAGCACGATGCCGTTCACCACCTGCGACAACACCGCAATTTTCACCAGCGGCAGACCCGGAATCAGAAGTACGGCAGCGCCGGCGACGATCAACAGCGTATAGAGCCAATAAAAGAATGGAGCCTCGCCGAATTTCTTATCCACACCGGATTCGAACCCGAGGCCTTCACATACCGTGTAGGCGGTGGAAATCGGCAGAATCGATGCGGCAAACAGCGACGCGTTAAACAAGCCCACGGCAAACAGGATGTAGGCGTATTGTCCAGCGAGAGGCTTGAGCGCCTGGGCGGCGTCGGCGGCATACTTGATGTCGCGGTAGCCATGCACGTAGAGCGTGGCGGCGCAGGCCACGATGATGAACCAAGCCACCACGTCGGTAAAAACGCAGCCGGTGATAACGTCCCAGCGAGAAGCCCGCAGTCCGCGGCGCGTGACTCCTTTTTCCACGATCGAGGCCTGAAGATAGAACTGCATCCACGGAGCGATCGTGGTCCCGACGACGCCGATCACCATGAACAGGTAAGCCTGCTCGCGAAAGGCATGCAGGTCGGGCACTTTGACGGTAGCGATAGTCGCATCCTTCCATAGGGGATGGGCGAGCGCCCCCGCAAAAATGTATGTGATGTAGAAGAATGAGGCGGCGAGAAATACTTTTTCCACGCTCTTGTATTGGCCCTTCACCACAATGAGCCAGACGATGATCGCGCAGATAGGCACGGTGATATAGCGGGGAAGGCCGAACAATTCAAGGCTGGTGGCGATGCCGATAAATTCTGTGACCACGTTGCCGAAGTTGGTGATGAGGATGCCGAGCATCATCAGAAACGTGATGCGCAGCCCGAACTCTTCACGGATGAGATCGCTGAGGCCCTTGCCGGTCACTGCACCCATGCGGGCGCTCATCTCCTGCACCACGATCAGGGCGAGCGTGATCGGGATCATGGTCCAAAGAAGGAGATATCCGTATTGCGCGCCCGCCTGGGAATAGGTCAGGATGCCGCCGGCGTCGTTGTCGACGTTGGCGGTGATGATGCCCGGTCCCACGACTGCCAGGAACAGCAGCGTCCGGCCTTTCCAGCGTTTCAGGTTCATGCGGGTAATTCGCAAACATATTGCGGAAGTTGGTTCACCGATTGCGGAGGTCGCAAAGAGTGAAAGCGAGAAGCCGCATTAGGATAAATGGACTGAGCGAGTGGCGACAAAGGAAAAGTGCTCGAAGGGTAAACAAAAATCAGCGAGGCAGTGCTAGGAGCCGAACTTGCCAAAGCAGAGGCCGCCTAGCGAGAAGGACTCCGAAGAAAGATCCCGAGTTAGCCAAGCTAATTGGCTGATCGCGGCAGCCGTGGGGAGCGGCGGACGCCCTCGTCCGCCCGGACACTACACCCCGGACGAGGGGCGTCCGGGGCTCCAACGTTACTTTCTAACGTTACTTTCTCTGCTCGAGTTTCACCGATGCGGTTACGGTCTGGCCATCGCGCAGGACCTTGACTTCCACCACATCGCCGATTTTGCTGCGGCGGAGCGCGTCGGTGAAATCGTAAATGTTCTTGATGGGCTTGTCGCCGAACTGGATGAGCACATCTCCGGCTTTCAATCCGGCCTTGGCCGCGGGGGATCCCGGCTTCACGTCGGCAAACTTCAAGCCGGTGGTGTTCTCGCCGAAGTCAGGGATCGATCCGAAGTATGGGCCATATCCCGCGGCAGCGCGGTCTCCGCCGGGAGCCTTCGGTTCGACTACGGTCTGGAAGGCTGGCGGCTCGGAGGTACTCGCCAGTTGCAGAGTGACGTTTGCGACCAGGTCCAGCAACTTGGCGGCCGAAGGCGCATTGATTTTGTCCCAGGTATCGGAGGGCTTGTGGTAGTCCGAGTGCAGGCCCGAGAAAAAGAAGAGCACGGGAATTTTCTTGCTCACAAAAGAAGTGTGATCGCTCGAAGAGTATCCGCTGGCGGAGTATTCAATCTTGAAAGTTGAATCCTTCTGCGCCTGTTCGAGGATCGTCTTGAAGGTCGAGCCCGTACCCACGCCACCTATGTAGACTTTGTCGTCCTTGATGCGGCCGATCATATCCATGTTGATCATGGCGACGGCCTTGTCGAGCGGACGGGTTGGCTCTTTGACCCATGCGGCCGAGCCTAACAGTCCAAGTTCTTCGCCTGCGAAATCCATAAACAGGATTCCGCGCTTCAGTTGACTGGTCTGGGGCGCGAGCAGGCGAGCCAACTCGAGGACTCCGGCGGTGCCGGAGGCGTTGTCGTCAGCGCCGGGATGAATCTGTCCGATCTGCGAGGGAGCGAGCGAGTCGATATTGCCGCGTCCAAGGTGGTCGTAGTGTGCGCCCACGATGACATACTCGTCGGTCTGCCCCGGCAAGTAGGCGAGAACGTTGTTCACGGTGGCGTGCGTGGTCTCGATGTCAACGTTCAGAGAAAGATGAAAACTGTCGGGCAGCGCGAACGACGCGGGTTTCGTGGCGGAGTTGATCTGATCCTGCAGATCCTTGAGAGATTTTCCGGCGGCTTGCAGCCAGCTCTCGGCAATCGCGTTCTTCACCTGCACGCATACCAGGCCGACATTCGTCGGCCCGTTCACGCTTCCGAAGCGGGTCAGGAGATCTTCTTCGCCATCTCCCAGCTTGCCATTGACCAGCACCAGAGCGCGGGCTCCGTGGTTGTGCGCGTTGATGGCTTTCGTGATCATCTGCGAATGATGGGTCAGTCCCTGATTGCCGCTCTTGGTAGCGAATGAACTGGGTTCGTAGCGGAGCACAACCACGATCTTGTCTTTCACGTCGAGGTTGGCGTAGTCGTCGTATTGATATTCGTCGGCGGTGACTCCATAACCGGCGAAGGCCACGGTCCCGGCCGCTTCTCCGGAAGAGGAAAAGCTGAAGGGAACAAAATCGTCGTTGGTCTTCAATTCCTTTTTTGCCGAGGCGTTCAAGACGGTGAGACGGTTGTCCGATTTCAGGCGCGCGCCGGTGATCAGCGAGAAGGGCTGGAGGTAGCCCTGGCTTCCGGCGGGTTGGATCTTGAGTTCCTTGTAGCGTTTGACGATCAGATCGCGGGCATGCGTCAGGCCTTTGGAGCCGGCGCCACGGCCTTCCATGTCGGGAGCGGCCAGCGTCTTGACGTCGTTGAGAAAACGCGCGGGGTCAGCCTGGTCAACGGGCGCAGTGGCCGCGGCGCTCAGCAGGACGATTGCGAGGAAGGGAAGAAGGACGCGAGAAAGACGCGGTGAGAAGTATTTCTTGGGGATCATGATTGGATTCCTTTGAACGTTGCATCGTAGGGGTTGGGGAAGAGGCATGTCAATGAGCGCGGGATCGCGAAAGTTGGTTTTCTTTGCGTCCTCCGCGGATTTTCTCAGCGTTCTCCGCGGTTAAATGCTTTTGATCTTCGCGGGCAGCGGACGAAAAGCCTTTGACCGCTAAGGACGCAAAGAAAAGCCGCGGAGGACGCAAAGAAGAGTAGGCCCTGATAGGAGACGTACGCAGGGCGGCTGGTAAGATGTTTTTGGAGCCAGACTACTTCGGCCAACTTCGGATGACCAAGAATTCCGCGCGCGCTGTCTATCTTCTGATTGCATTGGTGGTCGTCCTGCTTGACCGCTGGACGAAGCAGATCGTGGCGCAGCGCATTCCGCTTTACTCGCACATACAAGTCATTCCCGGATTTTTTCGCCTCACCCATACTGAAAACACGGGCGCCGCTTTTAGCTTGTTTGCGGACTGGAATGCGCCCTGGAAGACCGGGATGCTGATCGCTTTTTCCGGAATCGCTCTGGTCGTGGTTACGGTTTTGCTCTGGAAAAACGACCACCGTCACCTGGTCACGGGAATTGGCTTGTCTCTGATTCTCGGCGGAGCGGTTGGGAACCTGTGGGATCGACTGGCGCGGGGGCGCGTGGTCGACTTCCTGCTGGTATACGTAAAGCGGTATCAGTGGCCGGTGTTCAATCTGGCGGACAGCGCGATCGTGGTCGGCGCGGGGCTCCTGATTCTGGAAATTCTGTTTCACAAGTCGACCGCGCACGAACACGCTGTGCCAGACTGAGCCCGAATCCCTCCGATCCTATGCCGCCGGAGTCATGGTAAAGGTTCCGTTGCCGGTGCATCCCGAACTGGCTCCCGATACAGTCCAAGTTCCCGTGATTTGTCCGCCGCTCACCATGCCATTCAGCGTGAGGGTGTTGACCGTATCCCCAGTGGAGGTGACGACGTAGTTGAATGTGCCGGAAACCTGACCGTTGAAATTTCCGCTGAAGGTGAAGGAGCCAGTCTCGGTGGTCGCCGGGAAGGTACAGGATGTGTTGTTCACCGAGATGTTGAAGTTGCTCGTACCGAGCGAGCTGTCGGAATTCACCGTGAGGCTCGTTGCGAAGGCGAAGTTCTCGGTGGTGACGCCGCCGGTGGTGCTGCTCAGAGTTGCGTCCCAGGTTCCGTTGATGTTGCCGGTGGTTGTGGAATTCGATCCGCAACTGGAAATGAACAGACTCGCGGACAACAAAATCGCCGCTGCAATTGCCTTCATTGAAAAACTCCTCATACTCAAGGATCTGCGAAGCGGCGCTTTCAAGATGCCCGCGGCACGGCAAAAGCTGTCTGGCGCGAGCGGGTTTCTTCTACTGGATAGAAACCCGCAGATGGAAAAAACGTTGCGGTAAGAAATTCAGATTGATCCGACTAATCGTTTGCCGACGAATGCACTCCGTGGTTGGCATGGACAAAGTGGCTAGTAATCTTGCCCTCGCGCGCCGACATACGTTATGCATTCACCTATACTGGGGCAATGAAGGTGATCGTTTCCGTTGACGAGCAACTGCTGGCGCGCGCCCGCAAAATAGCCGGGGCCCTCGGCAAGAGCCTCAATCAATTGATTCGGGACTATCTGCAAACGCTGGCAGGCGACGATCCTGAGCGGAGCATTGACGAATTCAGGTGGATCTCGGGTAAGGGCAACTCGCGCGGCTGGCGCTTCGATCGAGACGAAATTCACTCCCGGCAGGGCGATGCCCGCTCGTAGATGGCGTGCGGATTGTTAATCCGTTCGGATAAGGGGACGGTGTTTAAATAGGGGATAGCGCGATGTGGTCGGCGGTGGAGATTTTGGTTCACAAGGCGACGCAGGCGAGCGTCGGCTAGTTTGAATCTAAGACTGTTGGCTGAAATAAAGTTTGTTGTTAGCTGGCGGAGCTGAGCGTCTTAGGTAGAAGGCTGCGGAGTTCCGATATCTGCTCAGGCGTCATTGAGCGCTTCGGTACTATGTTGAAGCAGGCTGGGGATGTGTAGAGAAGAAATTGGTCTTTGCACTCTGCACACCGGATGAAGTTTTTCCACTCAATGTCGGCGGTGCCGCCGTTCCATGTCCAGTGAGCGCCTCGAACATCCAGTACCATCGTCTTCGGCCCTTGCGCTGAAGGCTGCCCCCTGAATTGTCTGCGAGCTGTCCACCACGGGATCGCCCACAACAGGATCACCCATACAATAGCGAGCACGAACAGCGGAACAAAATTTGACAGGGCTCGGGGATTCGTTGCCACTACGACTAGACCAGCGACGGCCATTACAAGAACAATCGTGATAATCAGTCGTAGCGACCATTTCCTGAGTGGGGAACGATTTCGGTGGGCTATGAATGAATCGACGAAATCCCTTTGTGTTAGCTGATAGGTCACTTCCATAGGGTGGATTTTGTCAAAAACGGGACCTCGCACAAGCAAATCTTACGAGTCGTGCTCCTACGGCGTCCCATACAGCTGCTTGTACACACTGGCATTCCGCAAAATTGCCTGCACGTACTCTCGTGTCTCGGTGAAGGGAATCGATTCTACGAACTCCTGGGGATCGCGGTATTTGCCCTGGCCGAGCCATTCTTCCACGCGATCCGATCCGGCGTTGTAGGCGGCGAGCGCGTACTCGAACGATCCTCCGAATTTGTTGACCATGCCGCGGAAATAGCGCGTGCCTAATTGCAGGTTCACGGCGGGAGTGTATAACTGGCTGGCGTTGTAGCGCTTCAGTTTCGCTTCTTTAGCGACCAGCTTGCCAGTCTTGGGCAGCAGTTGCATCAGGCCGACCGCGTTGGCGCGCGAGACCGCGTTGGGATTGAATTCAGACTCCTGCCGGATGAGCGAAGCCACAAGATAAGGGTCGAGGCTGTTGGCCATCGCCGAGCGCTTCAGATCGTTCCAGAAGGCTCTGGGGAACAAGGCCTCCCAATATTTTCGGGGCAGGTCGGGGATGTCGAGAGCGAAATAATTCGGCGCGGAATGCTTCATCAACTCGATGGCCTGATCGTAATGCCCGGTCTCATCGTAGAGTGCGGCAGTTTCACCCGGACCCCAACTGCCACCATCGGCCTCGGCAGCGGCCCGCAACTCGCGCACGGCAAAGTCGACCAACCCGCCGTTGCCCAGGAGTTGAGCCTTTTGCACGTGAAGCTCATCGGCGGGAGGCTCGGAGTCGGCAACCCGTCCATTGCTGTCGAGCGCAGGCACGCGATCGAGCAAAGCATAGTGCGTGGTGGCGTCGGTTGCGGCGGGCAGGCGCTTCATGCGCTGCCGCGCCAGTTCGGCGTAATAGAAGTTGCGGTAACGGTCGGAAATCTTCTGATAGAACGCGCGCGCCATCAGGGGCTGGTTATCTTCCTCAGCGAGGCGGGCGCGCCAATACAGGGCTGCAGGAGTTTCTCCGCCGGTAGGGTAGAGCGCAATCTGCTCTTCGAAAGCTTTCTTGGCTTCGTCGTTGCGTCCCTGGCGCAAAGTGAGCCAGGCGGCCTTCCAGTGAACGTAGGAAGCGCGCGCGCCGTTGGGAAAGCGCTGCTGGGCTTCGCGATAAGCGTCGAGCGCCTGGTCGTATTCATGATGAACCAAATGCAGGTTCGCGCAGGAGAGCAGCGCCTGCTCCAGCCACGGACTCGCCGGAGCTGACTGGCGGAGTTCCTCGACGGTGCGATAAAACTCGGTATTGTCGCTGGCGGCGAAGGCGACTTGTCCCAGAAGATAGAGGCGATGCGCATTGACCTCGCCGCCTTCCCCCGCGATTAAAGCGAGCACAGGCTTCACGTCGTGATTGCGGCCGCCACGATGCAGCGCTTCAGCAAGGTCGAGGCGGATGGAGGAGCGATCGGCTGCGCTGCTCTCGTTGACCAGAGTGCGATATTCGTCCGCGGCTTCGGCATAGCGCTTGTGATTCATCAACGCATCGGCGCGGGTTTTGATTTGGGCGGGCGTCGCTTGCGGCACAGCCGGCAACTTCTTCAACTCGGCGTGGGCGGCATCGGCTTCCACGGCGGTCGGCATGGTGTAGTAAATGTTCGCGAAAATCTCGGCGGCCTTGGCGTTCTTGCCGGAGGCGGCATAGGCGCGTCCCAGGGCAAATTCGATATCGGAGCGCACCGGCGTCCGGTTCTGCTCGAGCAACGTTGCGGCTTCCGCGGACTGGCCTTCGAGCAGGAGCGCGTCTGCGTAGCTGAGGCGGGCATCGCGCACCAAAAGCGAATCCGGATGAGATTTTGAAAAGTCTTCCAGTGTGGCGAGAGCTTCCGCCGTGTGGCCAGTCTGCAGGTAGGAGACGCCGAGATAGTAAGCGACGTAATCGCCCAGGTCTCCGGCGCGAACTTTGGCCCGGTTCAGAGGATCGATGGCCTTGGCATAATCCCGATCGAGCACGTGGGCGTAACCCAGCACCAGCCAGGCCAGCGCTCCGGCGTCTTCTTTGGCGTGAGCGCGAGCGTAGGTGGCGACTCCGTTGTAGGCGGGCAGGGAACGATCGCCTAAAAGCTGTTGCGCCATGGGGCGCAGGCTGGCCGACGCCACAAAGGCCTGACGCATCCGGCGGACGCGGGGAGAAATCGTACGCTTGTGCGCGGCTGTTGAGCGATGTGGAGCTGTGCTGCCCGTGGTTTTCTTAGCGGTTGAAGGTTTATGGGCAGTAGGCTTCTTTGCCGCGGGCTTGCTAGTATCCGGCTTCGCTGCGCCGTTTGTGTTGCTCGCGCTCGGAGCGGCTTGAGGGGATGAGTTTGTGGCAGAGTTGTCCGTCTGGCTCTGAGAGGAATTGAAGGCGAATGGAGGCATGGCCTCCGCCGGCAGGAGCAGAGGGCCAAAAAAGCCGCAGAGAGTCGCGGCTGCGAGCGCTATCCCCGCTTCCCGCAAAGTGCGCGAGAAACCGGGCACCCGGACCCACCTATTCATCGAACCTGGTTGCACAACTTTTTTTTGCGAAGACACGCTACTGCCAGAACCTTGTTCAATCCTCACCGCAAACCTAGCGGTGGAAATTCGAACCCATGATGGAGATATCGTCCTCGGCCAAGCTTCGCAGCAACTCGTGATAAAAATAGTCGCCGCTGGCGGCTGCCGTGTTGCCGTAGCGCTTCTGAAACGTGCCGCGGCTCTTATCGATATCTTCCCTAAGACGATCATACAAGTCTTTGTTGCGCCGTCCCTCTGCAACCTTGGCTTGATTGTAGAGCTTGATCTCATCCACCAGCAGGCGGGCGAATCTCTGCGCCTTGCGATGGAGGTCGGCATCCTCGGGCGGCAATCCTGCCAGAGGATCGGCCGCCGGTGCTGCTGCTGCGCCCGCGGAATGAGTGGAAGCTATGGCCACTGCTTCGGCGGCATGCTCAGGCGGTGCGGGAATGCTTGGAACATGTTTGGGAGCGTGCGACGCGAAGGGATCGGAAAACGCAGAAACGCTGTGCGCGGGCGCGGCAGAAGTTTCCACGCGGCTGGCCGCGCCGACATCTTCCTTCGCGGTCTGCTTGCGCTGCGATATTACTTCCAGCCATGCGCTGGTTGCCATCACCAGCAATTCCAGGGCTGCGGAATCCAAAACGCCGTTCTCGCCTCCGTCGGCATAAACCAACGCTGCGACTTTATCTTTCAGCGCGAGCGGCAAAACCAGCACTGGTTCGCTGGCGGGCCGGCCGAAGTGATCGACGAACGGGCCGCCCATTTCCGAAATTTTTCCGGCAGTCGCCCGTCGATTCTGGCAGGTATGCGCCACCGGACCGGCAGAGAGATCGAGGGCAAAATCCTTTATCTTTTCGTCGTTCGCAAAGCCGCGAGATTGCCAACCCGAGGCCGCTTCCGCTTTCACGACGAAGAGAGCAATGCGGGCTGAGAAACCGCTGCCGGCATCAAGCAGGGCGCGCAGAACTTCCTTTTGAGTAGAGCCTGCGTGGATGCTCGAAACGGCATCAACCAGGCGCTTGGCGTTGACCGGCGACGCGCCAGACTCCGCACCGGACTGGGCCGGCAGAGTGTCGAGCACTTGCCGCACAATTTGCGATTGCAGTTGCGGGAGCTGCGACTCGAGCGCCTGACGCACTGCGTGCTCGACCAGACGCCGCGTCTCGGAATTTTTCTCGTCCTGTTTCCCGTTATGACCCATCATGCCTGGCGAACCATATTCCATCGACCCCACCGTCCTGCAATCGTTCTCGAAATGGATTCTAAGTGCTGATTGTACGGCACTTGCGAGGCCATCCCAGAGTACGTCAGGACGTGTTCGACCGGGTACCAGTTTGCTCCTCGACTCTATCGCAAATCGGTTTTTGGAGGAAGGCACATCGAGTCGTACCCTTATCGTTCTTGACACCCGGGGCGGCCCATGGGATGTTCGCATCGAGAGGCGCGTTCCGGCCTCGGCGGGATCGACGGCGTTGCGCGCGCGGCCGATCCAGCGGCAGGGAAGGGATTAATCCGGCCAGCTTTATTTCTTACGTCTCCCGCAGCGTCCACCGCAACCCTATGGCTCGGGGAAGGTATTCCAAATTCCTACGAGGAACGCACCCACAGTATTCATGGAGGTTTTCAATGCCATCCGCAATTTCTGCCGGCCCCCAGTCAGGGCTGGAATCGCTTGGAATTAAGAATGTCAGCACCGTTTATTGGAATTTATCTACGCCTCGGCTGGTGGAAGAGGCCATCGGCCGCCGCGAGGCACGGCTGGGGCATCTCGGTCCCTTAGTGGTGCGAACCGGCCAGCACACCGGCCGCTCGCCCAACGACAAGTTCATTGTGCGCGAGCCTTCCAGCATGGAAAAGGTCGGGTGGGGAAAGGTCAACCGGCCGCTCGAGCCCGAGCAATTCGACCGGCTACACCGCCGCCTGCTGGCCTACTTGCAGGGCAAAGACCTGTTCGTGCAAGACTGCTTCGCCGGGGCCGATCCCGCCTACCGCATGCCGCTGCGAGTCATCACTGAGACCGCATGGCACAGTCTGTTTGCACGCAATATGTTCATTCAGCCGGACGCGGAGCAATTGAGCCAACACGAGCCGCAGTTCACGGTCATCAACGCTCCGAACTTTCACGCCGACCCGGAGGTGGACGGCACGCGCTCGGAAGTTTTTGTGGTGATCCACTTCGGGCGGCGGCTGGTTCTGATCGGCGGCACGCAATATGCCGGCGAAATCAAGAAGTCGATTTTCACCGTGCTCAATTTTCTGCTGCCGCAACAGAATGTTCTGTCCATGCACTGTTCGGCCAACCTTGGCGCCAATGGCGAAGGCGCCGTTTTCTTCGGCCTGTCGGGAACCGGCAAGACCACGCTATCCGCCGATCCGACGCGCAAGCTCATTGGTGACGATGAACATGGCTGGAGCGATCATGGCGTCTTCAATTTCGAGGGCGGCTGTTATGCCAAGGTGATTCACTTGTCGGCTCAGTCCGAGCCTGAGATCTACGAGACCACGCGGCGCTTCGGAACCGTCCTTGAGAATGTGTCGTTTGACACCAACAGCGGGCGTTTGAATCTGGATGACGATTCGCTTACGGAAAATACCCGGGCGGCTTACCCCATCCGTCACATTGCCAATGCGGTTCGCGATGGCCAGGGCGGACATCCGACCCACATCATCATGCTGACGGCGGATGCCTTCGGAGTGCTGCCGCCGATCGCCAAGTTAACTCCTGCGCAGGCGATGTACTACTTTCTCTCCGGCTATACCGCCAAAGTGGCGGGCACGGAAAAAGGCGTCACCGAGCCGCAAGCCACGTTCAGCACCTGCTTTGGCGCGCCCTTCATGGTGCTATCCCCCGCGGTCTATGCCAATCTGCTGGGGGCGAAGATCGCGCGCCATCGGGTGAGCGTGTGGTTGGTAAACACCGGCTGGAGCGGCGGCCCCTACGGCGTCGGCGAACGTATGAAGATTTCCTATACGCGGGCGATGATTCATGCCGCGCTGAATGGCGAGCTGGCCGAAGTGCCGACCGTGCGTGATCCGAACTTCGGCATTGCGGTTCCGACCCGCTGTCCGAACGTGCCGGCGGAAGTGCTGAATCCGCGCAACACCTGGGCGGACAAGACGGCGTATGACCAGCAAGCGCAAGCCTTAGCACGCTCGTTCGTCAACAATTTCAAGACTTTTGCCGATGATGTAAGTGCGGAGGTGAATCTCGCCGGGCCCACTGTGATCCCGGCGAAAGAAGCGAAGGATAGCAAGAGCATGGCCGCTCGCAAGTGACCACTGCACTTGATCGCTTTAGGAGGTTGCAGAAAAAATAAATTAAGTGCCTCGGGTGCTGAAGCCCTTTCTTGAAATAAATCTCTTATCGCAGCGCTGAAGCGCTGCGCTACCCCTAACCGCTGCGCTACTCCACACCGGAGTTTTTCCGCAGCCTGTAAGACCGTTTTCTCTAGAGCGTTTTTCTTCGACAATGATTCGGCTGATGATTGCGAATCCGCTGTTGTTGTTGTTTGTGGTTGCGGCCGTTGGCTATCCCTTAGGCCGGATCAAGATTCGCGGCAGCAGCCTGGGTGTTGCCGCGGTGCTATTTGTCGGCCTCGCGATCGGGTCGCTCGATCCTGATCTCAAACTTCCCGAAATCGTTTATTTGTTGGGCCTCGTGCTGTTCGTCTACACCATCGGACTGAGCAGCGGGCCGGTGTTCTTTGCGTCCTTCCGGCGCAAGGGGCTCCGGGATAATCTTCTAATTGTGGGAGCGCTGTGCCTGGGCGCCGTCGGAGCGGTCATCGCGCATAGTCTGCTGGGGCTGAAAGCGACGACGACCGCGGGCCTCTTCGCTGGCAGCTTCACCAATACGCCCGCGCTAGCCAGCGTGCTGGAAACGATCAAAACCTCGGCATCCGCTGCCGAGTTGCAGAAGATGATGGCCGAGCCGGTGGTCGGCTACTCGATCGCCTATCCCATGGGTGTGTTGGGCATGATTCTCGCCATCAGCCTGATGCAGCGGATCTGGAAGGTGGACTACCGTCATGAGATCCGAGAAGCCGGCAACGTCGGTGCGAACACACCGTTGGCCAACCGCACTCTGCGCGTTCTTCGCGTGGAGAGCCCGCAGGAGACCATCGAACAACTGGTTAAGGGGCGCACCTTTGACGTTGTGTTTGCCCGCATGAAGCGTGCTGGCCATATTTCTCTGATCGAAGACCAAACCTGCCTGCAGCCCGATGACGTGGTGAGCGTCGTCGGCACCGTGGAAGAACTGGATCGCGTTACAGCGTACCTCGGCGAACCCTGCAACGAACACATCGAACTGGATCGGGTGGAAGTGGATTACCGGCGGATTTTTGTCTCGAATCCAAAGGTGGCCGGGCGGCGGCTCAAAGAGCTGAATCTCACCACAGAGTTCGGGGCGGTGGTGACTCGGTTGCGCCGCGGAGA
Organism: uncultured Acidobacteriaceae bacterium; assembly: GCA_963715875.1. GTDB lineage: Bacteria > Acidobacteriota > Terriglobia > Terriglobales > Acidobacteriaceae > Sulfotelmatobacter. The sequence continues at coordinate 2,783,557 of OY970281.1, forward strand.
CATTGAACTGCTTCCCCACGACAACACGGTATTGGAGTTGGGAGACCGCGTGCGGGTTCTGACCTACCGCAACAACCTCGATGCCGTGAGTGCATTTTTTGGCGATTCGTATCGAGCCCTGAGTGAAGTTGACATCCTCACTTTCAGCCTGGGGCTGGCGTTGGGGCTGCTGCTCGGGATCGTTCCTATTCCGCTGCCGGGCGGGGTTGTGATTAAGCTGGGCCTCGCCGGCGGGCCGCTGATTGTGGCATTAATTCTCGGCGCTCTCGGGCGGACTGGCCCACTGGTGTGGAATCTGCCGTACAGCGCGAATCTGACGCTGCGCCAGTTGGGGCTGATCTTTTTTCTGGCGGGGGTCGGCACACGAGCCGGCTACGCTTTTTTTAACACCCTAAGTCGCGGCCATGGTCTGGCAATTTTTTTCGCCGGAATGTTGCTCACCTGCGCGATCGCGTTCCTTGCTCTTTGGACAGGATATCGCTTATTTAAGATTCCCATGGGAGTGCTGATCGGGATGCTGGCCGGCTTGCAGACCCAGCCCGCAGTCCTGGGCTATGCCTTGGAGCAGACGGGCAACGACGCTCCGAATGTTGGCTACGCTTCGGTTTACCCCGTGGCCACGATCGCCAAGATCGTCTTAGCGCAGATTTTGCTCACCGTTCTCAAGTAAACAGCCACCAGGCATACACCAGACATACCCTCCGGCGCAGAGGGTGCAAAACCCTTCATCTTGACAGCCCACTTCGCTAGTGGGATTCTCGCCTTCTCGGGAATGGAAGGCCCCGCGCCGGGGCCCTGGCGCACATCGCAGCGGTGCTTTCGGCGAATCGGTAATGCGGGAACATCCAATGGGGCAGCCGTCCAGATTGCGCCCTTAGGAGGTAACGATGCGAGACAAGAGTTTTTGGAGCGGCTTGGTGCTGGTGGCGATTTTGTCGGTTGCGCAATTTGTGATGCCTCCGCGCGCCATGGCGCAGCAGGAATCTTTGCTTTACAGCTTTGATCCTGGAAGCCGGGATGGGCTCAATCCTCAATCCAGTCTGATTTTCGACGCTTCCGGAAATCTCTACGGTACGACTTACGACGGCGGCACCAATGCCTGCTTCGACACAGCTTTTTATTGCGGCACGGTGTTTGAGTTGTCGCCCGCCGCGGGCGGCGGATGGACGCAGAAAACGCTGCATAATTTCGGCCACGGCACCGACGGATCGAACTCCACCGGCGGCCTGATTTTCAATGGATCCGGCAACCTGTTCGGCACGACTAGCTCCGGCGGCAAGTATTTCTACGGGACTGTGTTCGAGTTGTCGCCCACTGCCAATGGAGGCTGGTCGGAAAAAGTCTTGCATCATTTCAACTACGACGGCCGGGATGGAATGTATCCCTATTCCGGGTTGGTCGTGGATTCTTCCGGCAATCTTTATGGCACAAGCGGCGCCGGAGGAATTTACGATGCCGGAGCAGTCTTCGAATTGCGTCCTGCAACCAATGGCAGTTGGAGCGAGAAGATCCTGCACAGCTTCGTGAACAGCCCCCGAGATGGGGAGTATCCGTGGGGCAACCTGGTCGCCGATGGCTCGGGGAATCTCTATGGCACGACCTCGGCAGGCGGAGCTTACGGCTGGGGCACGGTGTTCGAGCTGTCGCCCACGGCGGGTGGAAGCTGGACGGAGAAAATCCTGCACAACTTCAACTACGACGGCAAGGACGGCGTGCAGCCCTTCGCGGGACTCACCTTCGACTCGCACGGCAGTCTTTACGGCACAGCCGCAGGCGGTGTCTACGGCTATGGGACGGTATTCGAATTGAGTCCGGCGCAGAACGGAAAATGGACTGAGAGGATACTACATAATTTCAACCTCAAGAATGAGGACGGGTCGAATCCCAGCGGCGGCGTGGTGCTCGACGCCAACGGCAAACTCTACGGAACGACAATTTCGGGCGGCCTTTATACCTATGGGATTGTGTTCGAGTTGATTCCTGCCGATGGCAGCAGTTGGACGGAGAAGATTCTCCACAACTTCAGCGGTAATTTGAGTGGCGCGGACGGCCAGAAGCCCGAGGGGGGAGTGATTGTCGACTCCGCGGGAAACGTCTTCGGTACGACCAATCAGGGTGGCGCTTTTGGCGGCGCATTTGGATACGGGACGGTATTTGAGATTGCGCCGTAGCAGCCCGCGCAGCACTGCGAAGGCAGTTTAGAGCAGTCTGTTTCGGTCCCGCCGCAGTGCCTGTGGGCGACGAATCCATCCTGTGGTCATCCCCCGATTGGGCAAACTGCCCCCTTCCCAAGTAGAATAACCATTACCTTCGTGCTCTAATTTGGGAGCCGCAATCAAAATACTGCATCGTCGAGACAATGGGAGCAATCCAAAACAAACTAGAGGGGCCTGTTACCGATGAACTAGCCCTGGTGCGAGCGGCCAAGCAAGGCGACGACTCGGCATTTGAAGAGTTGGTTCGCCGCTATGACCGCAACGTTTTTCGGATCGCGCAACACATCACGCAGAACCGCGAGGATGCGGAAGATGTGGTGCAGGAAGCGTTCCTGAAGGCGTACAGCAACCTGGCGAAGTTTCAGGAGCAGTCCAAGTTTTATACATGGCTGGTGCGCATCGCCGTCAACGAAGCGTTGATGAAGCTGCGGCGCAAGAAGCCTGAGCGTACCGTTTCGCTCGACGAGGAAATAAAAACCGAAGACGATTCTCTTCCGCGAGAGATCGCGGATTGGAGTCCCAATCCCGAGCAGCAGTACACGCAGGCAGAGTTGCGCGAGATTTTGAGCAAGACCATCCAGGGCCTTCCCCCGGGCTTTCGGACGGTGTTCGTGCTGAGGGACGTGGAAGGGCTTTCGACCGAGGAAACGGCGGCTGCGTTGGAATTGAGCGTGCCCGCGGTGAAGTCGCGATTGTTGCGGGCGCGCCTGCAATTGCGCGAGCGTCTGGGTCGGTACTTCCGGAAACGCGATAACGGAGATGGAGATGGCGCACTGTGAAATGTTCTGAATTCTTGACCGAGCTGACCAGTTATTTGGACGGCGTGCTCGACGAAACCACCAAAGTCGAGTTGGAGAACCATCTTTCCTGGTGCCACAACTGCTACGTAGTGTGTGACACCACCAAGAAGACCATCGAGATTTATCGCGACTCCCAGCTTTACGAATTGCCCGAAGATCTTCGCTCGAAGCTGCGTTCGGCCATCATGACCAAGTGCCAGCAGCACAAGAAGCGCGGCCCGGAGAGCGTGTAGGCGCGGTTTGCTTGTGTTGATCCCCCTTAAAACCTCGTAACTCCCTGGCTTCCCGCCCCGTGTTCTTACCGGCCTGCGGCAACCCCGAGAACCTCCTGCTTCATCGCATATATAATGAAGGCAAGTGGTTGGGGTGTGGATATGCCGCGTTCTCGAGAAATGACCCTTCCGTTTTCTTCCCTGTGTTTCGGCCTGCTCGTGTTTCTTTTCGTTCCAGCGCCAGGTCTCGGGCAAGCAGGCGCTTCCACGCCGGCGCAGAACCCAGTCCCGGCAGCATCTTCGGCGCCGCAAGCTCCCACTGCGCAAACTTCGCCTGCTCAATCCAGCGAACCGGCGCCACAGCCAGTTGCGGAGCCGATTTCCGCCAACGCGGAGAGAATGTCGAAGCAGACTCGTTATGAAATCATCCGCGATTTTGAAACACAGATGGTTTACGCGCGCACGGCATTTCCCATCGGCGCCAAAGGTCTGCTGTTGAAGTCGGGAGTGATTACGCCGAACGGTGAAGAATTGAAGCAGGCGCTCAGCCTCTGGGGGCCGGCGATTAGGCCCGGCGATCCGGCGCACATTTCGTTCGTGCAAATCAAGGAAGACCACATTCATCTCGAGATTAACGGCGGGCCCTTGCATCGCAAGAAGTGGTATCAAAAGGTTCAGGTGGGGAGCGCGGCCGGGCCTGTGCCGACCGGGCCTGGAGACGGTCCTCAGTCCAACCCGCATGGGTCTTTCGTGAATGTTTATTTCGATAAGTACGTTCCTGAGATGACGGCGCAGCAATTACGCGATCTGCTTCTGCCGGTGCTCGACTTCAATGCGCACAATAAGGAGCAGGCATATGTCGACACGATGCCGCCGAAAATAAAAGAGGCAATTCAGGCGCACCACGTGCTGGTGGGAATGAATCAGGAGATGGTCGTCCACGCTATGGGAAGGCCGCCGAAGAAAGTGCGAGAGCGGGAGGGCGCCTCGGAATACGAAGAGTGGATTTACGGCGAGCCTCCGGCCGATGTGGATTTCGTGCGCATCGTGGGCGATGAAGTGGTGCGCGTCGAAACCATGAAAGTGGGCGGCGAAAAAATTGTGCGAACGGAGAGAGAGATCGAACTGCCGCAGCCGGACCTAAGCAAGGAAGCAAAAGAGGCGAAGAAAGAACCGGGAGAGCGTCCCGCGAACGCGCCTAGCCTGCGGCGTCCGGGGGAAGATCCGGACAGCATGCCGCATCCGGCCACCGGTGCAACGCCTGTACCCCCAGTCACGCCGCCTGATATACCCCAACCGCCCGGCGGGCCCGGGGAGTGGATCGCTAGCCGATAGCTTCCGACGCGGGTGTGTTTGATGATCCGGGGCATTCATCCGGTAGAATCACTGGATGCCCGTAGCCATCCAGTGCCGCAATCTGCGCAAGACCTACGACGGCAAAGTCGAGGCTGTGCGCGGGCTCAATCTTGAGATTCAGACGGGCGAGTGCTTCGGCTTGCTCGGGCCGAATGGGGCGGGGAAGACCACGACCATTGAAATCCTGGAAGGCTTGCTGGAGCCGACTTCCGGTGAGGTGTCGATTCTCGGCCACTCGTGGCGCGAGGATGCGCGCGAGATGCGGGAGTGGCTGGGAATTTCGCTGCAGGAAACCCGGCTTTCCGAGAAACTTTCCGTCCGCGAAACCGTCGAACTATTTGCCAGCTTCTATCGTGAGCCACGCTCGTCCGATGAAGTTCTGGAGCAGTTGCAGCTCACCGAAAAGGCGGATGCGTGGGTGGGAAAGCTTTCTGGCGGGCAGAGGCAGCGTCTCGCGGTGGCGACGGCTTTGGTGTGCAACCCCAAGATTCTTTTTCTCGATGAGCCGACCACCGGACTCGATCCGCAGAGCCGGCGCCAGTTGTGGGACATTGTTCGCGAATTTCAACACGCCGGCGGCACCGTGCTGTTGACCACGCATTACATGGATGAGGCGGAGCGGCTCTGCGACCGGCTGGCAATCGTGGATCATGGGCAGATCATCGCCGAGGGTTCGCCTCCGGAGTTGATTGAGCGGCTGGGCGGGCATCACGTGGTAGAGTTTGCGGTCAGCAACAACTCTGACGGCGCGGCGCTGGAGGTTTGGCGCGGGCTGCCCAGCGTGGAGTCTGTTCGCGAGGATGACGGCATGGTGGCGCTCAGCGTGAAACAGCCGCATCTGGCGATCCCGGCACTACTGGACGCCGTGGGGCGGCAGGGGAGTGAACTGCAGCATCTGACTACTCGGCAGGCTAGTTTGGAAGATGTGTTTGTAAGGCTGACGGGGCGGCATTTGCGGGAAGAGTGATTGGCGTCGTTATATTTCGCGGGCATGCTAGCCCGCGCCACATAAACAGAAGTGAAAGGTCGACGGTCATGGTTAAATCTCGATTTCTATTGGTTGTGCTTATGACTGCAGTTGCCGCGATCGGCTCGCAGCATGTTTTTGCGCAGGCTTCGCCCGCTCCCTCCGAAAGCGACTTCCCGCCGCTGACACAGTGGAAAAATGCCGTGCTTGCCGGCGATGCGGCGGCGCTGAAAGCGTTTTACAGCAGCGATCCGGCCGCCGAGATTGATACTCACGGCGCCACGGTTGGCGCCGATGCCGACGTGAATTTCTGGGTGGGGCTGAAGGCTCACGCCATCAAACTGGAGATCGTTCGCTTGAAGCTGGGTCCGACAGGGGCGAGCGTCATTTTCAAAGCGGAAGTGCAGGGAGGTGGCGACAGCATGAGCGTAACCGATGCCCAGGGATGGAGAAAACAAGGTGAGCTGTGGCGCATCATCGGCGCCGAACGCACCGACTCGCCGCACCTCACCCAGCCCGCAGACATGAAGAAGAATCTTTATCCGGACGATGCCGATGCGCGGGCCGAGATCAAAGAAGCCGAGCAGAAAGCTGCGGGCGATCACAAGCGCGTGCTGCTGGTCTTTGGCGCGAACTGGTGTTACGACTGCCATGTGCTGGATCTGGCATTTCATCGTCCCGATTTCGCGGCCGTGATGGCGGGCTATGAGGTCGTGCACGTGGATATTGGGCCGGACGGGAAAAAGAATAACGATCTAGCCACGCAGTACGATACGCCGCTGAATAAAGGTGTTCCCGCATTGGCAGTGGTGGGGAGCGACGGCAAAGTAATCGTGAGCCAGAAAAATGGAGAGTTCGAGGACGCGCGCTCCATGACTCCAGAGGCGCTGCTCGAGTTCCTGAATAAGTGGAAGCCGGAGGCGCGGTAGGACTTTCACGCAATTGTTGTCATCCCGAGCGAAGCGAGGGATCCTGGTGTTTGCCAGAAGCGGCAATACGGATAGTGGCTGCAAGAACCAAGATCCCTCGCTCCGCTCGGGATGACAAGCGCGTTTCGGATTGATAACGATGAGTGTTGCAGAGCAAATACCGGGTGTTGCGGGAAGTGCCGCGAAGCAGCGTCCGCCGCGGCGCAACGGGCGATGGGCGGGCTATCTCCACTTGCTGATGGCGCGGATGCTGGAGCTCAAGCGCGAGCCGGAGGTCGTGTTCTGGGTCTTCGTGTTTCCGCTGCTGCTGGCGTCGGGGCTCGGCATCGCCTTCCGCAACAAGCCGAGCGACGCATCGTCGGTTGCGATTGTCGCTGGAACCGAAGCGCCGCAAGTGCAAACGCTCTTGCAGCGTTCGCCCCGGCATGCATCGTTCAAAGTCGATGTGCAGGATGAGGCTGCCGCGCGCAAAGGATTTCGCCTGGGAAAATACGATCTGGTGATTGAACCGGATGGCGCTGGTGGGCTTCGTTATCGTTACGATCCAGCGCGTCCCGAGAGTGTTCTGGCCCAGGCGGCCGTCGACAGTGCGCTGCAGACCGAGGCTGGACGCAAAGACGTGGTCGCAACCAGTTTGGTGACATCCTCCGACCCCGGTTCGCGCTATATCGATTTCCTGATTCCCGGATTGTTAGGGATGAACTTGATGAACTCCGGGATGTGGGGCATTGGCTTTGCGCTGGTGGACATGCGCCAACGCAAGCTGCTCAAGCGCTTCGTAGGCACGCCCATGCGGCGTGGAGATTTTCTGCTGGCGCTGCTCTCCAGTCGGCTGGTGCTGATGGTCACGGAAATCGGCTTGCTGTTGACTCTTGGTGTGATCGTATTCCACATGAAAGTTCTGGGATCGCTATTCACGATTCTGTTGCTCGGGACCCTGGGAGCGATCACCTTCGGCGGCGTCGGATTGCTGACCGCGAGCCGGGCTCAGAAAATCGAAAGCGTGAGCGGCATCATGAATTTGGTCATGATGCCGATGTGGATCTTCTCCGGAGTGTTCTTTTCCTACGAAAGGTTTCCGGCGGTGATTCAGCCCCTGATCAAGGCGCTGCCGTTGACCGCTCTCAACGATGCGCTCCGCGCGAGCATCCTGGAAGGGACGCCGTTGATCCGGCAATGGCCGCGGCTGCTGGTGATGGCTCTGTGGGGTGGAATTTCTTTTGTGCTGGCGTTGAAGTGGTTTCGGTGGACCTAGGCGAGGAGCTCTACCACAGAGGGCACAGGGATCACAGAGTTGGCGACGGAGATGAGTTCCGAAGCTTGGCCTCGCCCGCAAGTTTCGGGGGAAGTTACGAACGAGGCCGGCCGCGGTGCTTGCGAAAGCAATTCGTTTACGTATTCACCAGCTTGGCGGCGGCCTTTCGGACTTTCGCCCAGCGTAGTTTTTGCGCTTCGGCAATTCTCCTGCGGGCATCTTTGCTCAAGGTACGAGTTGTCTTCTTGAACTTTTTCCCGCTGGCATTGCCAAGAGCATCGAGCGCTTTCCCTACCTGTTCCATTTCTCTTTCGAGACGGGAATACTCCTTGCGCAGGGAAGCCACTACTTGGTTCATCATCATCAGTACCCCCTCTTGATGCAAGGCTAACACGGCGAGAGAGCGGGTGGGACTTCATTAGAAAGGAACTCCAGCCACGCAGAAGCGTGCTGAGAGCCGATTTGACGCGTCTGCAGACCGGGAACTGACGCAGCTACACGCTGACCGTCGATAAGAAGCGTGGAGCCTGACGAGCTTTTGTAGTTTGTTCAAATGCATACGCCAGGCGGATGAGAGTAGGTTCGCTCCAGGCACGACCGAAAAAAGAAATTCCCACCGGCAGGCCGGAGATGAATCCGGCAGTCACGTTGATATTGGGATAACCCGCAACCGCCGCGGCGTTCGAGCTGCCTCCGCCCACGTGATCGCCGTCAATCAGGTCGGTAAGCCACGCCGGGCCGCCGGTGGGAGCGACGATGGCATCAAGATGAAATTTATCCATGGTGGCGTCAATGCCTTCGGTGCGGGCGAGTTGATGGTTCTTCGCCAGGGCATCGGTGTATTCCTTCTCGGTAAGCGGGCCTTTGGCTTCGGCCTTTACGAACAAGTCCTGGCCGAAGTAGGGCATCTCCTTCTGGCGATTGCGCTCATTAAAGTCGATGATCTCTTTTAAGGTATGCACCGGCGCGTTGGGCCCAAGGCGTGCGAGATACGAATTGAGATCCGCCTTCAGTTCGTACATGAAAACCAGCAGCTCCGTTTCGTCGAACTTGCCGAGGGTTTCAATGTCGGCGGCATCGATGAGGGTCGCGCCTTGTTTCTTCATGGCGTCCAGAGACCGCTCCATGAGAGCGTCTACGTTCTCGCTGAAGCCGAAATATTTTCTGGCCACGCCGATGCGGGCGCCTTTCAGGCCGTTGGGATCGCAGAACTGAGAATAGTCCGTTAAAGATTTGCCCGCGCTTGCGGCGGTGGCCGGATCCGCAGGATCAACGCCGGTAAGTGCGCCCAGCAAAATCGCCGCGTCACGTACGGTGCGGCACATGGGGCCGGCGCTATCCTGGCTGTGAGAAATGGGAATGATGCCGCTGCGGCTGATCAGGCCGACTGTGGGTTTGATGCCGGCAAGTCCATTCGAAGACGACGGGCAGACGATGGAACCATCCGTCTCGGTGCCGATCCCCACAGCGCACAGATTGGCGGAGATGCCCGCGCCCGTGCCGGAACTCGATCCGCAGGGGTTGCGGTCGAGGGCATAAGGATTCCGCGTGAGGCCGCCGCGGCCGCTCCATCCGCTGGTGGAGTGGCTGGAGCGAATGTTTGCCCATTCGCTGAGATTTGTTTTCCCCAGAATAACGGCCCCGGCAGCGCGCAGTCTTTGCGCCACGGCGGAGTCCTGCGGCGGTTTCGATCCGACCAGCGCGAGCGAGCCGGCCGTGGTCATCATTTTGTCGGCAGTGTCGATGTTGTCTTTGATCAGCACGGGCACACCGTGCAGCGGGCCGCGCGGGCCTTTGGCCTTGCGCTCCTGATCGAGCGTCTCGGCGATGGCGAGCGCATCGGGGTTCAGTTCGATGACGCTGTTGATGGCGGGGCCGCTCTTGTCGATCTCGGCGATCCGGGAGGAGTATTTTTCCACGAGGGCGCGGGCCGTGAACTTGCCAGACTTCATGCCATCCTGCAAATCGGGAACGGTGATTTCGTCGAGGTCAAATGGCTTGACGCCGGCGGCGGGACTGGGCGCGGCCGGGGCGGCCTCGCGCGCCGCGCCCAGCGCAGGATAAAGTGGCGCAAGGGTTACGGCTGCGCTGCCAATCAAACTGGATTTGAGAAATGAGCGCCGGTTGGCGGTACTTTTGGCAGCGTTTCGAGGCATGAGAGGCGTCCTTTTAGATCGGCCAAACTGGATCGGCCGAACTGCTAAGTCACAACCGAACATAGTAATCCATGGGGTCGAAACCCTGCATAATCACGCTTGCAAGGGACACCCGCAAGATTCTCAGCAATTTCTTGACCCGCCGTGTATAATGATTTTGGCTAAGTTTGACTCACAAGCAATTGAAGGTCGGTATCGCCAACCAGCGTCACCCCCTCACTAGCAGCGAATCTTCTCAGCACAATTCAAAGAAACAAGAATAGGACTATCGAAATGGCAGAACAAGGAACAGTGAAGTGGTTTAACGACGCCAAGGGCTATGGCTTTATCAGCCGTCAAAATGGCGAGGACGTATTCGTGCATTTCTCGGCGATTCAGGCGGGCGGCTTCCGCAGCCTGCAAGAAGGCCAAACCGTGCAGTTCGACGTGACCAAGGGCCCCAAGGGCTGGCAAGCTGAGAACGTCCAAGCTGTCTAGCTGACCGCTTCGCAGTAAGAACCAATGCCCGGCATCGATGATGCCGGGCATTTTTGCTGCCTTTTTGTCATTCCGAACCGGCGTTTTCCGCCGGTGAGGAATCTGCTGTTAGCCCACCACCACGCGCCTGCTGCACCATCTCCACCAAAACCTTTCGTGCCTCGCCCGCATTCCTTACTTCGCGGAGGAATCCGATGCGCGCGCCTTTCATGCCCTCCTGCGTTTTCAGGCGGACGTGAAAACCGAGGCGGTCGACGGAAGTCATCGCTGCCTCTTGCGCCTCGATTCCGGCATGAGTGCGAGCGAGCAGGATCATCGCATCTTTGTGGTCGGCATTCATGTGCTCGATGATCGCCGCCGCGGAATCGGCCAGCGGATCGGGTTGCGCCTGATCGTAGTCCGCTGCCTGCACCCAGCCCATTACGCCGAATCCGCCAACGTAGTAAACGTCGATGACATCCATGCGGTAGAAAGAAAAATCGTCGAAGTCGACCCAGTATTTGCTGTTGGCGTAACGCTCGAGATAAAGCGAGCGTGCTTCAGCAACCTCGGCGGCCGGTATGGTCGCAACATTTCCCACCAGCGTGACCCGCGACGCGCCCAACGGATCGCCGCTCGAATCCGGCTGCGTGACCAGCAGACTGGCTCGTGGATCAGCCTGCAGATTCTGCGTGTGCATGGCCATGGTGCTGATAAGAAATATGGGACGCCCGCGCGGATCGAGTCCGTAGGGCATGACCGAGCCGAAAGGGAAGCCGGGCTGCTTGCGCGAAACGGTGGACAGGCTGCCGATGCGGCCCACATAAACCAGCGTGCGCGCGCGCTCCGAAAAAGTGGGCTCGGGAACGATGGGACCGGGCGTAGGGGCAGGGCCGGCGTGCTTTCTGTTGGGTGACGATGAAGGCGAAGATGATGAAGAGGACATTGTGAAGACAGTCTAGCAGGCGGCACGACGCCCGGGCCTGCACGGCTTCTCACGGAGAACAGCCGGCGCCTTGTCTACCTTCCGCAGGGAGACTTCGGGGAAGCAAGGTTCGGCCATACTCCAGGTAAACGACTGGGACGTTAATCCCTTGATCGGACCGGATCCAGTCGTCGCCAGTCCTTCGTGCGTCAAAGATCAATTCGCTTTGAGGGATTGGTGTTTTGCCAAAACATGGGAGAAACGCATCTTCAAACAACTTGGTTCCCTTTGCATCCGTGAGCATGCAGCGATCAACGGTCGAATCCTTCTCGAACCGACAGTCCAACCAGTAGCCTGTCTGGTGCAGAGTAAACCCAACATTTCTGAACTTGAGATGGAGGGCGTTGGACGAGACACCATGCGGCCGTTGCGGTGCACGCCCTGCCCACCACAGCACGCCCACGACGAGAACGACCAGCGTCCCCAGAGCCACGCCAATGAATCTCTTCGGGGTGAAGCGGAGCAGCAGCGCGAAGGCAACGCCGAGCACAAGGCATCTCAGCACAAACCACGTCCCGATGGGCATGCTCACGAAGCCCAGCACGAGAAAGCCAACAGCAACCAGGATTCCGGCAAACTCCGAGTCCACCTGCATCACTCGCCATGGGCCCGGATGTCGTTTGGCGTCGTGATCTTCCATGCGGCCAATTGTTCCACCTGTTCAGGTCAAAAGCCATGCTGGAGAGGTTTGAACCGGAGATAAGCCTACACCACACGCTGGAGGCTTTCGCCACTGAGGGAGCGGCAGGCCCCTATCGTCAGATTGTTTCCCGCGCCTTCGGATGCTAAACTCTGGTTGTCTTCGCCAGTGAGCGGGAGTAGTTCAGCGGTAGAACGCCAGCTTCCCAAGCTGGATGTCGCCGGTTCGATCCCGGTCTCCCGCTCCATTTCTTTCAACCACTAGCGCTCCACAGAATTCATAACTTATATCAAGGTGTTCAAAACACCGGGACGGACTTCCATGATTGGGAAACGATTTGCCACGATTAGCGGAACGATGCTCTTCGCCTCTCTGCTCGCCGTAGTCACGGCGTGTGGAGGGAGCAGCAAAGGGTCTGGCACTACAACGAATCCGGTTCCATCCATTACTTCGCTTGCTCCATCTACGGCCACTACCGGCGGGGCTGCATTCACGCTGACGGTGAATGGAACCAATTTCATCTCGACCTCAACGGCGCAGTGGAACGGAAGCAACCGGACAACCACGTACGTCAGCGCGAACCAGGTCACGGCTGCGATCACGGCGGCGGATATCGCAACTTCTGCAACGGCGAGCGTTACCGTGGTGAATCCGACACCTGGCGGCGGCACGTCATCCGCGGCGACGTTTACGGTCAGCGCGGCGGCGGGGAACCCGGTCGGGCCGAACCTTACACTGATGAGTTCTGATCCTTTCACCGTCGGCCCGGGACAGCACGCGACCGAGGTTGAACCTCACATGCTGTCCAACGGAACAACCCTGGTCGCTACATTCCAGACCGGCCGCATTCGCGATGGTGGCGGCACCGATATTGGCTGGGCTACTTCCACCGACGGCGGCAACACATGGACCCACGGCTTCCTGCCCGGTCTGACTCTCGGAGAGGGAAGCGGTCCCTATACGGCCGCCAGCGACCCGGCCGTCGCCTACGACGCCAAGCACGGTGTCTGGATGATTGCCTCTCTGCCGATTGGCAACACTGCCCCTGCCGTTACCGTAAGCCGCTCGACCGACGGTGGCTTTACCTGGCAGAATCCCGTCAGCGTCGATCCCGGCGTGTTCAGTTCGGACAAGAACTGGATTGTGTGCGACAGCGGGGCAAGCAGTCCTTATTACGGCAATTGCTATGTGGAATGGGACGACCCATCGTCCGGCGATCAAATTCTGATGAGCACCTCCACCGATGGAGGCCTGACCTGGGGGACGGCTACTCCCACGGCGAACAACTATCAGGGCATTGGCGGGCAGCCTCTGGTGCAGCCCAATGGAACCGTAATTGTGCCGATCGAAACCTCGGGGATTTCGTCTTTTAGTTCGACCGACGGCGGCATGACGTGGACCGCTCCAGTGTTTGTTTCTACGATTCAATATCACAACGATGCCGGCGGAATTCGCAGCGGGCCCCTTCCCACCGCCGCCATTGACGGAGCCGGAACGGTGTGGGTGCTTTGGGGTGATTGCCGGTTTCGCGCCGGTTGCGCCACCAACGACCTGGTCTACAGCACGTCTTCCGATGGCGTGAACTGGAGTACGGTTACACGCGTGCCGATCGATGACGTTTCCAACACTGCGGATTATTTCATCCCGGGGATTGGAATCGATCCGGCAACCTCCGGCGCAACCGCCCATGTGGCGCTCCATTACTACTACTACTCGCAAACTGATTGCAACGTATCCACCTGCCAGCTCTATGTGGGCTACATCTCGTCGGCGAATGGGGGTTCTACGTGGAATAGCCCGTCCACGTTGACGGCTGCCGCGATGGTGCTGGCCTCGCTGCCAAACTCGCAAAACGGCTTGATGGTGGGAGACTACATTGCGACGGCATTTACCAACGGCGTTCCGCACGGGGTCTTCGCCGTCGCCTCGCCAGTGTCAGGATCAACCTTCAACGAGGCCACATACACCGCGCAAGGACTGACGGTGAAATTGGCGGGCAAGCAGCGCTCGTCCGCCGCCGACAAGCCGTTGCATCATCTCTCGGATGAAATCGAAAGGGAGGTCCCGGAAAGGGGCGTGAAACCGCCTTCGCGGGCCGCCCGGCGATTGCGCTGATTCTGACTCGTGGTTCGCGGCTACCCCCTCCGCCATGAAGCGGAGGGGGTAGTTCAACGCGATCTTCATCGCGATAATCAACGCGATCATCCCTACTTCAAGTCGCCCCTATTTTGAATCGTTGGTCTCCACCAGGCCGCGATACTTCAACATAGGGATCAATGCTTGGTTCTCCGCCGAGCCACGCCGCGTACATTTTCGCCAGGTCTTCGGTATTGCCGCGCGAGAGCACCATGCGGCGGAAGCGATCGCCATTGGCACGAGTCAAGCCGCCGTGATCCTCGAACCACTGATAGGCATCGTCATCCAGCATCTCGCTCCACAGATACGCGTAGTAGCCGGCGGAGTAGTCGTTGCTCCAGATGTGCGCAAAGTAGGTCGAGCGATAACGCGACGGCAGGTAACTGAGCGAAAGTTTGGTGCGTTGCAGCGCCTCCTGCTCAAACGTATCCGGATTCTGCAAGGGCGCGCTCGCCGGAAGGGTGTGCCACTGCATATCCAGTTCCGCCGCGGCCAATACCTCCGTCAGCGCAAAACCCTGGTTGAAAGTCAACGCTTTCTTGATCTTGGCAGCAAGGTCGGCGGGCATAGGCTCGCCGGTCTTGTAATGCTTCGCGTAGTGCTCGAACACCGCCGGATAAGTGGCCCAGTGCTCGTTGAATTGCGACGGAAACTCGACGAAGTCGCGAGGCACGGCGGCTCCTGAGAGCGTCGGATATACGGTGTCGGCGAACATGCCATGCAGGCCGTGTCCGAACTCGTGGAACATGGTGGTGACTTCGTCGAAGCTCAACAGCGAGGCTTCGCCGGGCGCAGGCTTGGTGAAATTGGCGACGTTATAAACCACCGGCAGCGTGCCCAGCAGTTTGGACTGGCCTACAAAAATATCCATCCAGGCGCCGCCGTTTTTATTGTCACGCTTGTAGTAGTCGCCATACCACAGCGCCAGCGGCTTGCCATTGGCGTCGGTCACTTCGAATACGCGCACGTCGGGGTTATAGACCGGAATGTCTTTTCGTTCATGGAAGGTCAATCCGTAGAGCTGGTTTGCGGCGTAAAACACGCCATTCTGCAGCACGTTGTTCAACTCGAAGTAGGGCTTGATCTGGGCTTCGTCCAAGTCGAATTTGGCTTTGCGAACCTGCTCGGCGTAGTAACTCCAGTCCCAGGACTGCAGCTTGAAATCGCCTTTCTGGGCATCGATTAACGACTGAATGTCGGTCGCTTCGCGAACCGCTCTGGCGGTGGCTCCCGGCACCAGCGCATCCATAAACTTCAGCGCGTTCTCGGGCGTTTTGGCCATTTGATCCTCGAGCGTCCAGGCGGCGAAGGTGGGAAATCCGAGCAGCTTGGCTTTCTGGGCGCGAAGTTGCGCCAGGCGAGCGATGGTGTCCCGCGTATCGTTGGCGTCACCGCGTTCGGCACGGTTCCAGGAGTTTTCAAATATCGCCTGCCGCGTCGAGCGCTGGCTGAGAACAACCAAATCCGGCTGCTGGGTCGTGTTCTGCAGAGGAATGACGTAGCCCTCAAGTTTGCGATCCTTCGCGGCCTGCGACGCTGCGGCGATTTGCGCGTCGGTCAAGCCCGCAAGCGCGCTCTTGTCCTGCGTAACGTAGGCCCCCTGCTTGGTCGCCGCCAGCAGTTTGGTGATGAAGAGATTCGAGAGAGTGGAGTCTTCTTCGTTCAATTTCTTCAGCGTGGCTTTGTCAGCCTCGCTCAGGTTGGCGCCGGAATGCACGAATTTCTTGTAATAGAACTCCAGCAGGCGCTGCGATTCGGCATCGAGCTTGAGTGAATCGCGCTGCTGGTAGAGGGCCGCGACGCGCTGGAATAACTTGCTGTCCAGATAGATCGCGTCGTCGTGAGCGGCCAGCCGGGGAGCTTCGAAATCCCTCACTTTTTCGAGCTCGGGACTTAGATTCGCGCCGGTCACGCCATTGAACACCATGGCCACGCGGTTGAACAGCACGCCGCTTTTTTCCATGGCAACAATCGTGTTCTCGAAGGTGGGCGCCGCCGGATTCTCGGCAATGGCTCGCATTTCTTTGAGTTGCTGCGCCATTCCGGCGTCGATGGCGGGTTGGTAGTCGCTGTCTTTAATCTTGTCGAAGGGCGGCGCTTGAAACGGCAACTTGCTTGCCGCGTAGAACGGGTTGTCGGGACCAAATTCCTGGCCTGCCGCTTGGCGGTGGCAAAGCAACCAGGGCCAGCAGCATTAAGCCTGCAGAAACGCCAGTAGCAACGCCAGCAGGAAGAAAGAGAAGAGACGGGGCAAAGTAATCTTCGCCAGTGGTTCGCAATAAATAAGTGCGCTCATGATTGGGGTTTCCTCGCCTTCGATTGTATCTAGAATTTCGCTCGCGTGAATCGAGCGGAGTTGAGTGACAGCCACATCCCGCGAGTCTTTTTGCACCTGTTTATCTTGCGATTTGGGTGCTGCCGATTCTGTGACTCCAGGCACAACGATGTGTTAGCGGCGTCCTATGGCGGGTTACCTCTAACGGGCTATAATCCGCTTATCATGTCCATCGGCAAGCTCGAACCTCCATCCACGTCAGAAGTCTGTGCACGCGTTCGGAATCTTGGATATGCAGTTTCCGGAAAGGTTCGCCTGTATGGCGAGGAGTTTGAAGTGGTTTCAGATCCGTTTCCGGAAGCCAACGGCATCGCGGTGCGGGTGACCTCGAAAAAGGACTCGACCATCCGCGTGTTGCGCCTTCCTGCCACAGTGCTTCAGAGCGTCCGAGGGCATGGAGCTAAAGTAGCCTGATCGCCCGCCAATCGGCCTCTTCACTCACCGACCAGCCCTTCCCGCAACGGGGATAATTGGATGGGTACCTGCCCGTTTCATGATCAAAAATTGGTTGCCTGCGGCAGCGGGAGGCGTATCCTTTATGGGGCTGCAGTGGGCTGTCGGCCATTTCTGCCCATGTCCGGGTTTTGTGAGATAACCTCGTTACCATCGTGATAATAGTCACCCCGCGCGGTGCCGCAGGTCATTGGCGGGATGCAGCAAGACGAGGACAATAAGGCACGGTGAAATAATTAAAGATGTACCTACGGAGGTAGGACAAATGACTTCTGGAACTCTGACCACGCCTGGAGTGAAAGCTCCCGGCGACTATCTTGAAGAGGTAATGATTAGCGTGAAGGCGAAGAACCCTGCCGAGCCTGAGTTCCATCAGGCAGTGCGCGAGGTCTTCGATTCTCTGCGGCTGGTTCTGGCCAAACATCCCGAGTATCAATCCAACCGGATCCTCGACCGCATCGTCGAGCCCGAGCGCGTATTGATGTTCCGCGTTCCATGGATCGATGATCTGGGCAATGTCCAGGTCAACCGTGGTTTCCGCATTGAAATGAACAGCGCCATCGGCCCCTACAAGGGCGGACTGCGCTTCCATCCCTCGGTGAACCTCGGCATTTTGAAGTTCCTGGCGTTCGAGCAGGTGTTCAAGAACTCCCTCACCACGCTCCCCATGGGCGGCGGCAAGGGCGGTTCCGATTTCGATCCAAAAGGCAAGAGCGACAACGAAGTAATGAAATTCTGTCAGAGCTTCATGACGGAATTGCAGCGGCACATCGGACCGGACACGGACGTACCCGCGGGCGACATCGGCGTGGGCGGACGCGAAATCGGCTTCCTGTTCGGCCAGTACAAACGGCTGCGCAATGAGTTCACCGGCGTTCTTACCGGCAAGGGCTTGAACTGGGGCGGTTCGTTGATTCGCCCAGAGGCCACTGGCTACGGCTGCGTGTATTTCGCCGACGAAATGCTGAAGAGCCGCAAGGACAAGCTGGAAGGCAAGCAGTGCCTGGTTTCCGGCAGCGGCAACGTTTCGCAGTACACCATCGAGAAACTGCTCGATTTCGGCGCGAAGCCGCTGACGGTTTCCGACTCGAATGGCGTGATCTACGATCCGGATGGAATCAACCGCGAGAAGCTGGCTTACATTCTGGAACTGAAGAATGTGAAGCGCGGCCGCATCCGCGACTATTCCGATCGCTACAAGAAAGCGATCTTCATGCCGACCGACGTGAAACTCGAGCACAGCCCGCTCTGGAACATCAAGGCGGATTGCGCGTTCCCGAGCGCCACGCAAAACGAAATCACTGCCAAAGACGCAGCGAACCTGCTGAAGAATGGCGTTGGTCTCGTGGCCGAAGGCGCCAACATGCCCAGCACGCTGGAAGCGACCAGGTTGTTCCTGGAAGCGAAGATCCTCTACGGTCCGGCGAAGGCTGCGAATGCCGGCGGCGTGGCTACCTCTGGTCTGGAAATGTCCCAGAACAGCGGACGCACTTCCTGGTCGCGTGAGGAAGTGGACGACAAGCTGCACAAAATCATGATCGCCATCCACCGCAATTGCTACGAGACGGCCGACAAGTACGGCACGCCCGGCAACCTGGTGAACGGCGCCAACATCGCCGGCTTCCTCAAGGTCGCCAACTCGATGCTGGATCAGGGCCTTGTGTAGAAGTTAGCAAGAACCATGTGGGAACAGCTGCCGAACCCGCCCTGAGCGGAGTCGAAGGGACTGTTCAGCCGGGCAAACCCGGCAACTGCATGAAGCATCAGAGCCCCATCCTTGCCGCTTACTTGCCGCAAGGATGGGGATTTTGTTTTGTGGGGCCCCTGAGGAGTCCCGAACTCTCTTTTGCTTCTCCGAGGTTGGTTCTTATTTCATGAATTTCCCAGGACTCGGGCCTCTTGCGCTGGTGTACACATGAGCGTACACTACGAACTGGTAGAAGGAGGCCAGCGTGGCTGCTCTCAAAGTCGGAGTGCGCGAGTTTCGCGAGCAAATCGCGACCTTCCTGGAGTCGGATACTCCCATCGCAGTCACTCGCCGCGGCGAGACTGTCGGCGTTTACGTCCCTACCCGGCGCAAGCAGGTCCCATCCGCCGACCCTCGCGACCTTCAGGCTGCTGCTGACCGTCTTGCCCAGGCACTGACGGATGTTGATGAAGAAGATCTGGTGACCGACTTCAAACACATGCGCCGCAAGAAACCCGCCAAACACTAAGATGATGGTTCTCGACGCGAACATCCTGATCCGCGCCATTCTAGGACGCCGCGTTCGACAACTGATCGAGGACTATTCGCGCCAAGGAGTCCGTTTCTTTTCACCGGACGTCTCTTTCGACGACGCGCAGAAATATTTACCGGCGCTCTTGGAGCAACGTGGAAAGCCTGCCGCCGATGTCGCGGCTTCTCTGGAATACCTGCGGACAATGATCGAGCCAGTCGACCTAGAACTGTACGCGATCTTTGAAAATGAGGCACGCGAGCGTATTCGTGGCCGCGATGAGGACGACTGGCCTGTGCTGGCCAGCGCGCTGGTATTAGCCTGTGGCATCTGGACTGAAGATGCCGACTTCTTTGGAACCGGCGTTGCTGTGTGGACGACTAGTCGCATCGAGATCTTCCTGAAGTCTCAGGTAAGGGCGAACGAGTACTGATGACTCGCCGTGTTTGACTTCATCACGGAACTACTGCAGAAGCGCTCGCTCTTGGTTGCGGAAGCGTATCCTATTCCAAACTAATTCCAGGAGATCTCATGTCAATCCGAAATCTGTTTGCATGGCTCTTGATCGTGCTAATTTGCCTCACCCTTGGCGGACGCGCCCTCGCCCAGGGCCAATGGGCCGTCGAAAATACGTTTCACCTTGGTGGGGATGGCGGCTTCGACTACATCACTGTGGATGCGAATAGTCATCGTCTCTACATCCCGCGCAGCACGCACACGATGGTCGTCGATTCGGATTCGGGGAAGTTGCTCGCCGACATCCCCGGCCAGAAGCACAATCACGGCGTGGCGGTCGCTCCCGAACTCGGACGCGGATTCATCAGCGATGGCGCCGGCTCGATCGTAGTTTTCGATCTCAAGAGCAATGCCGTCCTCGGGGCGGTGGCCGCCAAGGACGATGCCGATGGCATCGTCTACGACAAGAGCACGGGGCTGGTTCTGGTTACATGCGGCGACGCTGGCGTGCTGGTCACGCTCAAGGCCGATGCCGATCCGAAGACGGCGAAGGTTGATTCGATCGAACTGGGCGGCAAGCCCGAGTTCCTCGCCGCGGATGGAGCCGGCAAGGTCTATGTGAATCTGGAAGACAAGGATCAGGTCGCTGTCGTCAACCTCAAGGCCGGGAAAGTGCTGGCGCACTGGCCCGTCGCTCCCGGCGGCTCTCCGGTGGGAATGTCGATCGATGCCGCGAAGCACAGAATTTTCGTCGGATGCCGCAAGCCCCAGAAGTTGCTGGTCATGAGCACGGACGATGGCAAAGTGATTGCCGACTTGCCCATTGCCGCCGGTGTGGACGCCACGCGCTGGGACGGTCACGAGGCATTCGCCAGCACGCGCGAAGGCAAACTCAGCGTAGCCGAGGAAAAAGCCGGCAAGTTCGAGATTGTGCAGACCGTGACCACAGGATTCGGCACCAAGACGCTCGACGTCGATAACGCGGCGCACAAAATCTTTCTACCGACCGCGGAGTTTGAAGAGGCCAAGGCCGGCGAGCGTCCCAAGGCCAAGGCTGGATCATTCATGGTGGTGGTCGTCGGACGAAAATAGCGGCTGGCGTCATCCTGAAGCGGAGACACTTTTGACGCGGAGCGAAGAGCCTGCACTGAGCCGCATGGCGAAGTGATCTCCCACGCACGACTTTGTTTGTGGGAGATCCCTCACCCGGCTGAACTGCGCCGGGTTTCGGGACGACGCCATTCAAACGGGACAGATTTAGACTGATCCACTCTCGACCGAACAGCCGAGGGCGGCTGTCCCCAAACGAGTATGATTAGCTGTTAGCGCCCATGCCAACTCACCTCATCGCCGAGCCTCTTCTCGACGCCGAAGCGCGCCTCGAAGGCTTCGACAATTTGATGCCGTTCAAGGTCCAGAACATTCTTCTAGTCTCGAGCCTCTACGATTCATTCATCCTGCGCGAAGATGGCCGCCTCAACGAACTCCTGATCGACGAATCGCTGGAACTCAACCTGCAGCAGATTCCCGGCATCACGCATGTTTCCAGCTGTGCCGAGGCACTGGAACTGGCGCGCTCACCGCGTTACAACCTGATCGTCACCAACCTCGCCGTCGGCGATATGACCGCCGCGGAACTGGCGCGCGAGGTGAAGCTGGCGGGGCTCGACGTCCCCGTAGTTGTGCTGGCCTACGACTATCGCGAGATCAAGAATTTCATCAGCCGCAATCCGGTTACGGATATCGAGCGAATTTTCCTGTGGCAGGGGAACGCGCGCATTCTCATCGCCATCGTCAAGTACATCGAGGACAAGCGCAACGTCCTGCACGACACTCGCGCTATGGGCGTGCCCGTGTTGCTCGTGGTCGAAGACAACATCCGTTACTACTCTTCGTTTTTGCCCGTCATCTACACCGAACTGATCAAGCAGTCGCGGCGTGTCATCCAGGAAGGTATCAACGTCGCGCACAAATTGGTGCGGATGCAGGCCCGCCCCAAGATTCTCCTCAGTTCCAACTTTGAAGATGCAGCCGAGTTGGTCGAGCAGTATCGGGATTACCTCTTCGGCTTGGTTTCCGACGTCGAATTTCCATGGGATGGCAAGCTCAATCCGGATGCCGGCTTTGAGTTGGCTCGCCTGATGAAGGCGCTGGTGCCCGATGTGCCGGTGGTTTTGCAGACCAGTCGGACCGAGTTCCGTCCGCGAGCCCTGGCTGCGGGATATTCGTTTCTGCGCAAGCGTTCGCCCACGCTGCTGAAGGATTTGCGCCGGCTTCTCACCGAGCATTTTGGTTTCGGCGATTTCGTCTTTCGTCTGCCCGATCTCAAAGAAGTGGGCCGCGCCGAGGATTTGAATCAGCTCGAAGAGCAGTTGCAGATCGTCCCGGCCGAGAGCATCACGTACCACGCCCAGAGCAATCACTTTTCTCACTGGCTCATGGCGCGCACGGAGTTTGCTTTGGCCGCCAAGCTGCGGCCGCGCAAGGTGTCGGACTTTGCCAGTCCGGAGCACTTGCGCCATGACCTGATCCAATCGATCAACGAGTACCGGCGAGAGCAAAGCGAGTTGCTGATCGGCGACTTCAATGCCGCTACCTTCAAGCCCTCGGAATCCAGTTTCCTGCGCATCGGCGCGGGATCGCTGGGAGGCAAAGCACGCGGCCTCGCGTTCGTGCGCCATCTGTTGCGCAAGAACCGCATTGTGCGCCGCTTTCCTGGCATCCGCATCGCGGTTCCTCCCGCGCTCGTGCTGGCCACCGATACATTCGATCAATTCATGTCAGAGAACAATCTGCTGGATTTTGCCCTGCAATGCGAGGACGATGCCGAAATTCTGCAGAAATTTCTGGCCGCTCCACTCTCCGCAGAGTTGCAGGAAAGCCTGCGAGTCTTTCTCGCTGAGGTCAAATACCCGCTGGCCGTGCGCTCTTCCAGCCTGCTTGAGGATTCGCAATACCAGCCTTTCACCGGCGTGTACGAGACCTTCATGCTGGGCAACCAGTCTTCCGATCCTGCCGTGCGGCTGGCGGAGTTGATCGACGCCATCAAGCGCGTCTACGCCTCCACATTCAGCCGTCATGCCAAGGCGTACGTGCGTGCGACTCCGTACCGCCTCGAAGAAGAAAAGATGGCGGTAATTGTCCAGCAACTGGTCGGCACTGCGCATGGACAACGTTTCTACCCCGATTTCTCAGGCGTGGTGCGCTCGCACAATTTTTATCCTGTCGAGCCCATGACGTTCGCCGATGGCATTGCCGCCGTCGCCCTAGGACTTGGCCGGGCCGTGGTCGATGGCGGGAAGTGCCTTACCTTCTGCCCGCGCTACCCGCAGAATCTGCTGCAATTTTCTTCGGTAGATGACATTCTCTCGAACTCGCAGACTGAGTTCTGGGCGCTCGACCTGGATGGCGCTTCTCAGGGGCTCGCCGGCCATCTGCACGAGATGCGCTTCGGCCTCGATGCCGCCGAGGCTGATGGCACGCTGCCGGCCATTGCTTCGACCTACTCAGTCGAAAATGAGGCCGTGTATGACGGCGTAAGCCGGCCCGGAGTGCGCATCGTGAGCTTTGCCCCGATGCTCAAACACGGGATGTTCCCGCTCGCTCCCATTCTCGAAACGCTCGTCAGGGCCGGCGAAGATGCTCTGGGCATCCCGGTCGAAATCGAATTTGCTGTGCGCCTGCCGCGGCATCCGCGCGAAACCGCGGAGTTCGGCTTCCTGCAAATCCGCCCGCTCACTCTTTCACGCGATCATCAGGATTTATCCTTCGAGAACATCGACCCCCAGCAGATCCTATGTCAAAGCAGCAAAGTTCTGGGCAACGGTCGCATCGAGAACCTGCAGGACTTGGTGGTCGTTGATTCGCAACGCTTCGAGCGCAGCCGCAGCCAGGAAGTTGCCAAGGCGGTGGCCCATTTTAATGGCTTGCTCAGTTCCGAGAACCGGCCATACCTGTTGATTGGCGTCGGCCGCTGGGGATCGAACGATCCCTGGCTGGGGATTCCGGTGGATTGGGATGAAATCTCAGGCGCGCGCGTGATTGTCGAGGCGGGCTTCCACGATTTTCGCGTCACGCCCTCCCAGGGCAGCCATTTCTTTCAGAACCTCACTGCGTTCCAGATCGGCTACTTCACCGTGAATCCGGATGCCGGCGAGGGCTCGGTGGACTGGGAGTGGTTGAGTCAGCAGCCATCAGTGCAGGAAGATGGCTGCGTGCGGCATCTGCGCTTCGATGCCCCCATGCGCGTCGTGATGAACAGCAGAAAAAGTCAGGGCGTGATCTTCAAGCCTCAAGCCCTCTAGAAGCGTTTCATCGTCCGGGGGGATGCCGTTAGTGAGGCGTTGCTGTTTCCGGTGCAGCCGGCTCCGATGCCGCACCCGGATCGTGCTTGTGGAACACTTTCCGCCGGATGTCTGGCCAGAACTCCTTCATCTCGTTCGAGACACCGTCCCACATGATCAGCATTCCGAGAGTTCCCACATTGCGGCCGACCGTTCGATCCTCTGGCGCGTGGTAGACATTGGAGATGCCCGCGGCCACGGCGTTGCCAACGACTTCCGAGTAGTTGAAGCGCATGTTCCCTGAATCGGTGCGCGTGACAAACAGGCGGTCAATCGCGTAAAACGCCCGGTGACCGACGCTGCCATGCGAGAGTTGGTAGTAGCGCGGATCCTCATGAAGCATGGTGGGGAAGATGGCCGTAGTCATATAGGTGCCGATACCGTTGTCGGCAAACGATGCGCCGTAGCGTTTCCCGTACGCTCCCCAGCCTTGTCCCCAGGACTTGGGAGAATTGTTGATCTGGTCGATCCCGGCGAGTGCCCCGATGAATGGGAAAGTAAAATAATCCAGCACTCCCGCAGTCGCCAGCCTGTATTTTTGCCCAGGGGTAAGCGGCGGCAGACTGCTTGCGTTTTCCACCGTGCCGTAATTCGGCATAACTTCGAGAATACGATCGTTGACCGTTCCGGTTTCGCGCTCCAACTTGCTCTTGCCTTGAACTGCGCCGGATTTGCCATTGGCCGCGGGCGCTTGCCCGTCGGACTTCTTGGGCTCCGCTTGGGCCGATGGAGCAGGAGCGGGTGTGGTCGCAGGTGCAGACGGCGGCGCGGGCGCCTCCGGCTGCTGAGCCAGTAGCGGACAGGAAAACAAGCAGGCGATTGCCAGAAAGCGAACAGTGCGCGTAAAGAAGTTTCTCAGACGTAGTCCTCTTTTCGTGCGGGCCCGAATCTGCGCGCACCTTCGATATATTACCAGCCCGGGTCTTGAACCAAACCGAACCTGAAAATTTCAGATTACTTCTGAGTTGCTTGCCCATGCTGCGGCTGGCGTTTCGTTCCGTCTCGCGTTACGGATGCCGGTGCAGTACGTGGGTGGCAATGTCCGGCCAGAACTCGCGAAAGACGTTGGTCAATACATCTCTGCCGATCGCCCAACCGTATTTAGTGGCGAGAGCGCCGCCGGTGCGGCTTCCGCTGGGGTAATACGAAATCGAAATTCCTTGCGCGATGGCGCGGCCCAGCAACTCGGAAATATTCACGCTGTTGTGGCCGTGGTAGTCGGGCGTGATGAAGACGCGAGTGCTGGAATACACGGCGCGCTTGAAGAATGCGCCTTCACCCATGGCGTAATAGCGTTCGTCCTGATGAAACACCGTTGGCAGCGCGAAAATGACCCAGTAATTGCCGTCGGTCTTGTCGAGAAGTCCCCGCCAGTAGTATCTCCCGAACCCGTCGATGCCTTTTCCGAGCTGCGCGTGGGCGTCAGTTCCTTCCGCTAAAGCGGACGTGATGCCCACGAAAATAAACGACGAATAGTCAAAACTGTTCTGGGTGGCGATCTTAAAGGCCTGCTTCGGGGTGGGCGGAGGCGGATGTGCGCCCGCGCTGACCGCGCGGAAATTTGGCATCACACCCAGGATCCGCTTCGGCTGTTTCTCCGGGGCGAATGCCTTGGTCTGCGGTCGGGCTCGCATTCGCATCAGGTTGTTTCTTGGTTGGCGCCTGGGCGGCAGGAATGGACGACGGCGCATCGGGCTCCTGGGCCATCAGCGAACAGGAAATCACATAGACAATTGCGAGGGAGCAAACAGCACGTGCCAAAAAGCTCTTCAACCGATCCTCACTCTGCGACGCCAGGAACTACGGGCTCACCTCGATCATGTTATCAAACTGCTGCCTTCCGGCTGCTTGGCGGTGGTTCCGTTGCCTCACTTTTGGCTCTTAAGGGCTAACTTGCGGATGACGAATTCCTGAACCAGCGTGCTCACCATGCGCTCGGCGGTGGAAAGACCGAAATTCTGGAATACAAGACCAGCGCCGCGGTTCGGCCGCGGGTAGTAGAGATTGGAGAGAGCCGCCGACCCTAAATCGCCACCCATGCTTGAGAAGTTGGGTTGCCAGTGTCCATTATCTCCCTTACAAATGAATGGACTGGAAAGCGCGTGGAGCGCGCGCGACCGGTCTGTGCCTGCGCCCTGATAGTAGTGGACGGGGGTCCTGGTGCGCGCGCGGGCAAGATCGCGCCGCCGAGCATGATGTCAGAGAAGCCGTCGGCCGCGGCCGCGCCAGCCCGCTCGCCATATCCCTTCCAACCCTGTACGTAGTCAGGAGTGTTTCCGGCCTGGTTGATGGCAGCAAGCACTCCAACTCCGGCGATCGTGAAAGGGTCGGCGGAGGTTTTCAGAGCGAGTTGGAACTTCAGCTTGGTCGTCAGCGGCACTGGGTTGGGATCATAGACGACATAGAAATTGGGAATGATCCCGAACAAGCGTTGTTGTTCCTCGATCTTGACCTGCTCAGATGCGACTTCCACTGAGGAACCATTCACGGTTACAGTGGAGACCGTCTTCGCGATGTGCATCTTGATGTCAGTAAGGATGAGGAACTGCCCGGCGTCGAGGTTGATGTCCGTCTTGGTCCAGTCGGCAAAATCTGGGGCCGTAACAGTGACCTGATAGGTTCCGGAATCGAGGTCTCTAAATTCGAAAGACCCATTATCGTCCGACAGTATGCTGCGGGGCGCTTTGAGGTTCGGGCTTCGCAGAATGACAGTGGCGCCCGATAAGGTGTCTCCCCCCGCATCGATAACCGTGCCGGTGATATGTCCGGCATCTGGCTTAGGCGCACTGGCATCCTGTCCCGCCAAGGGCGCGACCATCGCAATCGCCGCCAGGATCGGCAGCCAAATTCGGCGAATTCTCACTCCATGAACTCCCATGAACCAGTCTAGGAAGTTAGATGAAAATAGGGAACTCCGGGCTGTACAGTTAGTCTTCGGCAGTCGGAATCCGTAACTTTTTAGATCAGGAATTATCTTGATCATATTCCGATAACTCAGATTGAAAGAGAAGGGCACCGACGTAATCTTCGCCGGTGCCCTCATCGCTTATCAGAGGCTAAAAGTGAAATCCAATCTGAACCGTCAGCGCGCGGGGCGTGACGTAGTGCGTGCCGCTGAAGGTAGAAAGAAAATTGTACAGGGCATACTCGTTCGCGATGTTGATTGCGGTCAACTGCAGGCTGACTTTGTACTTGTCGCCGTGGAACAGGTCGTCATGTCCGACGGCGATGTCGAAAAGACTCCGCGGAGCGACGCGCGGCGGATTGTGATCGTCGTTTTCTGTCCCAGGCGCCGGTATCTTCAACAGCGTTGACCCGTACTCGTTGGCCGGGCACAGATCATTGGAACTGATTGGAATACCGATGGGATTGGCGGTGCTCGGCGGTGCCGCATGCACCGACCCGCAAAATAATCCCGCCTGGAACTGCTGGTCGGGGCTCAAACCAGAAACGTCCACCAGCGAATCGGAGCCTGCTGGGCCATTGTTGCAATTACCGCCGGCGCAAGGCGCTGGCCCGGCCACCAGTCCGCTGTCGTACCTCCAGTTGAAACCCATCCACGGACCTGTCTTCCACGGCTGGTACTGAATATGGGCCGTCATGTTGAACTTTTCGTCATGGTCGATGCGGAACGGCCCCGCTGCGGAAGGAACCGCGCCCGCTCCTCCGATCTGCGGCGTGAAGAACCGCGCCGCCACACTGGAAAACACCATAAGCGCCGAGAATCCGTGAAGGTTGGGCACGCTCACACGGCCCGCGTATCCGGGAATCTTGGAGCGGTCCCATTCGATCGGGAAGGTGATGGGCGTAGCGCCCAGCACGCTAAAGTCGTAAGCGTTGTGCGTGTACTTCCAGATGTACTCGCCCGAGAAGACAAGATACTTTCCGAAAGCCTGCTGAATCCCGGCGTGGAATTCGTTACGCCAGCCCGGACTGAACGGGGTGATGCTTGAAGAGGAACAGAGAAGAAGCGGATTCAGAACCGGGTTGCCGCATCCTAAGCTGGAAAGCACCAGATTCTCATTGAATGGAGTCTCCAGCACTCTCGCATAGGACACGCGAAAAACCGTGCTTGTCTTCTTGATGTTATAGGCCACTCCAACACGCGGCTCGGCCTCCCGGTGCGTCGTCAGTCCGTTATAGAAGTCGCCGCGCATGCCCAGGTTCACAGCCCAGTCTCCTTTGGTAATCGAATCCTCCGCGTAAAGAGCAAGCTGCTTCACATCCGTGTGCCCATGGTAGGAATACAGCCCGCCCCCCTGCGTTAGATCGTAGGGGAGCAAGGTCGTGCACGGGGCGTCGAGAGCGACGCCACCGGCGAAGCAAGGAAGCCCGCTCGCATCCGTCAATGACGGCAAATAGGTGGGGTCGACGATGCCGACCGTGTCGTTTTCCGTGAGGAACGTCTGTTCGTAAACAGCTCCTACCTTGATGTTGTGAATCCCCTTTACGTGCGACACTGAGGAGCGCAGCCCTGTATTCGCGAGCGTCCGGTTCTGGCCTACGGTTTCACTCTGCACACCCGGAGGCCCCAGATCCGCGAACGGATTGCCGCTCGGGTAATAGTTGTAATCGTCTCGCCGGATGAAAGCGCCCAGAGTGAACACCGTCGTCGAACTGAGCAACCGCGTCCAGGAAGGCGCGATGTTGAAAGTCTTGATCTGCGAGCGCTGGTCGGCTGCGCCGACGACATTGCCATGCGGGTCCAGTCCCCCATTGCAGACGATGACACAGTTCCAAGGCGTTGCGTCTTGGGCATCGAAGGAATTCGGGGTCTGAAACCAGGAGCGAGTGTAGCCCAAGTTCAGGTGAATTGAATCGGCGGTTGAGAGTTGGTAGTCCACGCGGTCGAACAGATTCTCTTCATTCCCTTTATCGTGCATCACGACGAATTCCGGCGGATCGAGGAAGCGGCCGCTGTTAAGCCCACTGGCGGAGATAAAATTCCCCCAATTCTGGCCTCCATAACCCAGGTTGAAGCCAATATTGGAAGTGCCAAACGAGCCATAGGAGGCCGTCACCACGCCATGCGGTGTGGTCATGCCTTGGCCCGATCGCGTGGTGACGTTGATCACAACGCTGGTTTTGTCGCCGTACTCAGCAGGGGGTGCTCCGGAGATCACCTCCATCGACTCGATCGAATCGAGGGGAATCTGATTCGAGAATACTTTGCTTTGCTGATCGGTGATGGGCTGGCCGTCCACTGAGAATGAGTTCTCTGCGTGGTCGCCCAGTCCGTGGAACAGCCCATTGGAATCCGCTGCGATGCCGGGCGTGGACAGCGTCACCAGCGAACTGACCGACGAAGATGCGCTCTCCAGTGGAAGCTTTTCGAACAACGCTTTATCGACGTCGGTGTGAAAAGTCGGGTCGTTCTCGATCAAGTCCCCGCCCTCCGCCTCGACCGTCACCTCCGTTTTTGATCCCAACACCCTCAACGTGATCGCAACCGTGACCGGCACGGCAGAGCGAGGCTCTACGTCCTGTACGTAAGATGAGAAACCCTCCGCCGTCACCGTCAGGTGGTAGGGATTGAAAGGAACGTTGGTGAAGGCAAATTTTCCCGTGCTGTCCGTTGTGGTGGAGCGATCAAATCCACTGACTGGATTGCGGATCTCCACCGTAGCCCTCGGTACGACCGCGCCCGTAGAATCGATGACGCTGCCGTTGATTGAACCGGAGTTTCCCACAGACTGACCCCAAGCGACTGTGGTTAAGAGAGTGACGGCGATCGCGGCGATGATGCGCCGCGTGTATGAAATAGGCATAAGTCCTCCTGAAGCGGTAGAAGAATAGGGATAGACCGGCGCATGCGCCGGAACTTTAGAGCCTGGATTTAGCTGGAAATCCCTAGACGGCAGGAGGACCACGAATACCCAGATCAAAAACGCTGAGCCGGGCATTTGCGATTACTTCTTTTTCTTGCAGCAGTCCGACCGCGCCAAACACCGGGCGGACGTGGCTGCAACTGGCGGTGGGCGCGGAGCTGTGAGCCACCACGCAGATTGAGCAGGAGGAGCTTTCGGTCTGATTGGGATGGCTGTGGGTAGACTCCGCCACCGCTGTCCATAACATCAAGGACAGACAGAGCCACGTCAACCATCGGCCAGTAAACCGCATACGTTCCCGCATTGGGCTAGATTCCGACTAGCATATTACGGTTGTCTGCGCATTGCAATCTCCGGCAAGTTACTATGGGGTGAGGTAGCGCCGCCGTCCCGGCGGCGGTTGTGGGGGCGTCCTCGCCACCGCCGTTAGGGACCGCACGTGGCCGCAAATTTTAAATGAACGAGGAAAGCAATGTCAGAACCAACTTACGAAGAACTTAAGGCCCGGCTGTCGCAACTGGAAAAAGAGGTTGACACCAAGAAACGCAGTGGCGAAATGACCTTCAAGGTCGGCGAAAAGGGCGGCGTCAGCGTCTACGGACTGGGCCGATTTCCCGTCACGTTGTATTACGAACAATGGAATCGCCTGCTCGGAGCGGCGGAAGAAATAAAAAAATTCATGGAAGACAACAAGTCGAGGCTGAAGCTCAAAGAGCAGGGCTGATAAGCGAGTTCCAGTTCCCAGTTCGCTGCAACTCCCTCGGGTACCCAACTGAGAACTGAGAACTGAGAACTGCGAACCGGTTTCTTGTTTTATAATGTAAAGACTGTGCTCAAATACTCCATCGTCGTGCCGCTGCACAACGAGCAGGATAACGTCACCGATCTCTATGACCGCCTGAAGGCGGTGATGGAGGCGGCTGGCGAGTCCTTCGAAATCGTGCTGGTGGATGACGGATCGAACGATCACACCTTCCCGATGTTGCGCGAGATCGCGGCCGTGGATAGTCGCGTGACCGTGGTCAAGTTGCGCCGCAATTTCGGCCAGACCGCCGGACTGGCCGCCGGTTTCGACCACGCCCGCGGGGAGTACATCATCGCCATGGATGGCGACCTGCAGCACGATCCCGCCGATATTCCGCTGTTCCTGGCAAAGATTGCCGCGGGTTACGACATCGTTAGCGGCTGGCGGAAGGTTCGCATCGATAATTTCTGGATGCGCCGCATCCCCTCTCGCATCGCGAACTGGATGATGGCCAAATTGAGCGGCGTCGATATTCACGACTTCGGCACCACCTTCAAAGCCTACCGCCGCGAAATCCTCGAGCAGGTTCCGCTCTACGGCGAACTGCATCGATTTATCCCGGCGCTGGCGTCATGGTATGGCGCGTCGATTTGCGAAGTGCCGATCCGCAACGTAAACCGCGAGCGCGGAATTTCGCATTACGGCATCTCGCGGACTTTCCGCGTTTTCTTCGACCTCATTACAATTCGCTTTTTGCTGCGTTATCTTTCCCGTCCGCTGCACTTCTTCGGGACCCTTGGCCTGCTCAGCATGTTTGGCGGCAGCGCCATCGTCGCCTGGCTGGGCGTGGAAAAATTTCTGCGCCACATCCCGGTGATGGGATCTCACGGCCCTCTGATGATGCTCGCTCTCGGCCTGCTGCTCGGGGGATTGAATCTGCTCGCCATCGGTCTGTTGGGCGAAATGCAAGTCCGCCATTACCACGAGCCTCGCCATCGCGCTCCCTACTCGGTTGACCGCGTGCTGCGTTCGCAGAACGAAGAGCACAGCGTCTCCGAGTGATTCGTATTCGAGAGGCGCTGCTTCGTATCAGGACCGAAGCTCGGTTCGAGGACCCAAGCTTTGTATCAGGACTGAGCTTCGTATCAGGGTATGCCTTCAGGCATACCGTAGAGGCCTGCCCATCCCAACCGCGCCTTTAGGCGCTGACCGAGTTTCCCACAGAATTTCTTGCGAAGTTGTGACATCCGACCTTGCTCCGGCGCAGCGCATTTCTCTAACTTGATCAACGTAGATGCCGGATCTATGGGCGCGCGGTCCTAGGAAAACGCCCGCCCCTAACGCATTGGCGTTTACCCTAGCGAATACGATCCGACGTATGTTCAGTCGTCCCTGCAGGACTCGCTGCCGACGAGGATTAACTCCCCACCGCTGAAGCGGTGGGGCTATTGGCAGGGGTGCCTCCAGCACGAACCCCCTCCCTGGCGCGAAAGCGTTTCCAGCGACGCTTCGCCTCATCGCGTAAACTGCATCCCCCAATGCGCGCGAACCATAACCCGTCCCCTCCCGGCGTATAATGTGCAGTTTGGCTTTCGATTCATGAGGAGCGTCATCATGGCACCCACCACACAGCACGAATTGCTACTGGCCCGCCGCATGTCCCGGCTGGGCACGGAGACCGCTTTCGAAGTTCTGAACAAGGCGCGCGCGCTGGAGCGCCAGGGCCGGAGCATTATTCACCTGGAAATCGGAGAGCCCGACTTTGATACGCCCGCCAATGTGGTCGAGGCTGGCATCGACGCCCTGCGCAAAGGTTGGACCCACTACGGCCCCTCCGCAGGCCTGCCCGAACTGCGCCAGACTATTGCCGAATACATCAGCCGCACTCGCAGCGTCAAAGTTACCCCCGAGGAAGTGGTGGTCGTGCCGGGCGGGAAACCCATTATGTTCTTCGCCATGCTGGCCTTAGTCGATGATGGAGATGAGGTCATCTATCCGAATCCCGGCTTTCCGATTTACGAATCGATGATCAACTACGTAGGCGGCCGCGCGGTTCCAATCCAGGTGCGCGAGGATCGCGATTTTTCTGTGGATGTCTCCGAGCTCTCGACCCTTATCACCGACCGCACCAAACTGATCATTCTGAATTCGCCGCACAACCCCACTGGCGGCGTCATGCCGCGCAAAGATGTGGAGCAGGTTGCCAGAATTATCGGAGACCGCAACATTCTGGTGCTCTCTGATGAAATCTACAGCCGCCTGCTGTTTGAAGGCGACCATTTCTCTATCATGTCGATCCCGGGAATGCAGGAGCGCACAATTCTTCTCGACGGCTTCTCGAAGACCTACGCCATGACCGGCTGGCGGATGGGGTACGGCGTCATGCGCGCGGATTTGGCGGCGCAGATCACTCGCCTGGCGACGAATTCAATTTCCTGCACTGCCAGCTTTACTCAAATGGCTGGCGTCGAGGCGTTGCGCGGCGATCAGAGTTCGGTGGATCGCATGTGCAACGAGTTCAAGAGCCGCCGCGATATGTTCGTGGCCGGTCTGAACAAGATCAAGGGCTTCTCCTGCCGCATGCCGAAAGGCGCGTTCTACGTTTTCCCGAACATCACCAAGACAGGATGGGAATCAAAGCCTCTGGCGGATGCTCTGCTCGATCAGGCGGGAGTGGCGGCTCTTTCCGGCACCGCATTTGGCGCCTTCGGCGAAGGTTACCTGCGCTTCAGCGTGGCCAATTCGATGGAGAATCTGAACCAGGCCCTCGACCGCGTCGATCAGTGGACGAAGAAGAACCTGTAGGTCTTCGCCGATTCGGAGTTGGATTCTGATCTTGATGCGCCGCTCTGCCGGAGGCTGCGCTCGCCGCTTAAGGTAATCCACATTACCGCAAGCGAGGCCACCGCGCGGAGCGGGTCTAGTGACTCGTCTGCAGCTCGCCATCGACTTGCCTGCGATAGTCCAGGAAGTGTTCTTGGCACTGCATCGCCGCGGCCCGCAAAGTGGTAAATTCGGGCCGTTGCCGGATGGCGTCAAAGAGGGGATCTTTATCCATCGCTGGATAAGAACAGTGGTTTCCATTGATCGCTCTCCGCAATTCCCTGAATGCGGCGTCAGGTTGTTTAGAAAAACTTAAGACGGCTGCATTGAGGTAAAAAACTTCCGGATCTCTCGCCGACCTGGGGTCCGCTTCCAGTTGCGCAACCGCGTTTTGCAGTTCCCGCTGTGGCGCACGGTTGAGATAGAGCCGTGCCACGTCCGCGAACTTGTATCCGGTTTGCGAGACGGAGCCGGCTTCTGCCAGAGCAGCCGAGTTGTTCCCCGTGCGGAGTGCGATCAGCATCCGCAACTTGGCTCCAAATCCTGAATTTTCATCCAGCCGAATGTATCGGAGGGCGTGATCATATTCTCCCTCGAGAATGAAGGGAGTCGCGCAGGACCGGTACAGATTGTATCCGGGATCAAGAGTCAGGGCGGCATCACATTCCGCTCCCGCCTCCGGTAACAAACCGGCATATCTTAGAACATAACTCATTTCATAGTGAAAATAACCCAGTTCAGGACGAGATCTGAGGAAACCAGCGGCCTCCTTATACGCACCGTCCAAATCACCTTGCTCCACGCGAATGGTGATGGCGTTGGCCATGCTGTTGGGGAATTCTTGTGCGCGGCGCGAGGCTTGCAAAGCCTTCGCCAGGGCGGCTTCTCCGCCATCTCCGTAGGAATAGTCAATATAGTAGCGCCAACCCAGTTCCTCCCATGCAGGTCCGTACTGATTGTCGAGCGAAACTGATTCTTCCAGGTTCTTGATGGCCACTTGATTTGGCCCGGGATCAAGTGGGATGGTCAAACTGTGCAGGAACAGGTTGAGAGCCTCCTCATTCCTTGCACTCGGCATCTCCTCGGGGGAAGCGTTGCGGACGTTCATGGTTTCCAGCAGCCCGTGTGCCGCCCGCAGAGCGAGTTGTTCATGCAAAGCGACCAGGTGTTCGGGAGAGGCGTTCACCTCGTCCGCCCAGATCACGCGGTTCTGCGCGACATCAATCAGTTCAATGTTGACGCGCAGTTTGTTCCCATCAGGCAAGTAGGTTCCGGTCACAACATCGGTGACTTGTAACTCCCTTCCTGCTGTGGCGGGATCGACCCGTTGTGATTCATACTTTTTTGTGGAAGCGAACGGACGTACGCTCACCGAGTGCGTGGACATCAAATCGCTGACCAGGTCGCTCGCGATTGCGTAGCCCAAGTAATCAAAGTCGGACGCCGCTCCGGCGTTTGTAAACGGCAAAACCGCTACTGTCCTGCGCCGGGGAACAATATTCGGAGCAGTTCGAGGTGTCAGCCGCCAAATGCCCAGCATCGCAATGAGCAACAGTAGTCCGGACAATATCCAAAGCGGCAAATACGAACTCCCCCGGGACCCTCTATGGGCAGGCTCGGGATTGGAAGTTTCAACCGCGGTGGACGGCTCACGGTCAAGGGCCGTGGCCACTTCCGGGGTGCTGCCTGCGAGAGAAACCGGAGCAATGAACCGGTAGCCCCATCGCGGCACTGTCTCGATAAACACCGGGTTGCCCGAACTGTCATCCAAGGCCGCGCGCAGCTTCTTCAGGGTGGCGTTAAGGCTGCCGTCAAAATCCACATGGATGCCGTCCGGCCAAAGCGCCTGCCGCAGTTCCTCTCGCGTGACGATTTCGCCGGGGCGTTCCAATAAGAGGACGAGAATGCGAAAAGGCTGTTCCTGGATCTTCACCCGCACACCTTTGCGGGTCAGCGTCATGTTCGCAACGTCCGCCTCAAATACCCCGAATCGGAATAGCTGGCCCGATGACAGGCCCGACGGCATGGATGGGTACCCCAAACTTTGGCGGGAATCATACCACATCCTTCTCCTATAGGTCAGGTGCGCCCGTATCACGCTCATTTTGTGAGGCTTACTTGATAAGAATCGAATAACTTCAAAGTCCGTTGACGCGGCTCGTCGGAAGATGCACTCTGCCCATCGCAAGTGGGGACGAAAAATATGGGTGAGCTTTAGCAACGGAATTCTGATTCCGTCTGCGGTTCGCACGGCCGAGAACGACCTGTTATTCTGTCGATAACAGCACGAGTTCTTCGTCGCGTTTCTGTGTTTGTGGGCCGCTACGGCACAAGCTCAACTCGTGCCCAGCGATGACGCCGTTGTGAACTCCGTGGCTCCTACCGCTAACTATGGGGCCGCCGCGACCGTGAATGTCATCAGCGGAAGAGCCACCGTCCTGGTTCGCTTCGACTTGAGCTCATTGCCATCCGACTACACAGCGCATCGATTGCGAAAGCCACGCTGAAGCTTTACGCGGGCTCGGTAACCACCCTGGCAGCTTCAACGTGGACTACGTGATTCGTCGTGGAGCGAGTCCACGGTCACCTTCAGCACTGAGCCGTCGTTTGGGGCAATGATTGCCGGGTCCGTGCCGGTCAGCTTGGCGCAGAAAAACCAGTACATCCAAGTGGATGTTACTTCAGCCGTTGATGCCTGGCTGGATGGAACCCAACCGAACTATGGACTCGCTCTGGTAGGGAATGCACCGCTCTCCGTCGCCTTCAACAGCAA
Source organism: uncultured Acidobacteriaceae bacterium (assembly GCA_963715875.1). Lineage (GTDB taxonomy): Bacteria > Acidobacteriota > Terriglobia > Terriglobales > Acidobacteriaceae > Sulfotelmatobacter. Next base: position 2,819,640 of record OY970281.1, read on the forward strand.
AGAAAGTACGACCACCAGCCATCCGCCGGAACTCGATATCGTCTACACGGGAAACGGTGCGCCGGGTCCGCAAGGACCTGATGGGCCGTCGGGACCTCAGGGCCCAGCAGGCCCAACCGGTGCAACCGGCGCGATTGGACCCGCAGGGGCGCAAGGCATTCCGGGCCCGGTAGGCATCACAAACCGTGGGTCATGGTCACCCTCTACGAACTATCAAATCAACGACGTGGTGGCCTATGATGGCGCGTCCTGGATCGCAATTATTGCCAGCAACAATTCCTTCCCCTACGAGAACAATCCAAATTGGCAGTTGCTGGCGGGAAAAGGCATCAATAATCAGGGCTCATGGACAAGCTTCATTCAATACCAGGTGAACGACGCTGTAACCGACGGTGGCTCCTACTGGCTGGCACTGGTTCCTAACTTGGCCTCCGAGCCTTCGATCAACAATCCCAATTGGCAGGTGCTGGCTTCGCAAGGCTCACAGGGAGCGGCTGGGCCGCAAGGGCCGCAGGGTGCGCAGGGACTCCAGGGATCAATTGGCCCCGCCGGCCCCCAGGGCCTGCAGGGCGTGCAGGGTGTGGCTGGTCCAATGGGACCGCTTGGACCGGTTGGGCCTGCCGGTGCGCAAGGCGATCCTGGACCTACAGGGCCAGTTGGAATCACGAACCGAGGCCAGTGGGGTGCTGGAGCTACCTACGTCGCAAACGACGCCGTGAGTTACCAAGGCCAGTACTGGCTGGCAACCGGCGACGCTAACGGAACAATACCCTCCACTGACAATCCACTTTGGCAACTGCTTGCTGCGAGTGGAGCACCGGGAGCTGCCGGGCCTGCTGGACCGCCGGGCGCAGCCGGGCCGCAGGGTCCTGCTGGTCCCCAGGGGCCGCAAGGGCCACAGGGCCCACAAGGACCTCAAGGGACGCAAGGACCGCCTGGAACCGGGATGCTGACCGGCACAGCTGATTTCGAGGCGATTGGGACTCACCCTTGGACCGTACCCGCAGGCGTTAACCAAGTTCTTGTCGAGTTATGGGGCGCAGGCGGCGGAGGTGGCGACTGTACGGGCGAGCCACTTTGCACTTCAGCGTCTGGCGGCGGGGCTGGAGCATATGCGCGCGCTGTCCTTACAGTCACGCCTGCGCACGAGTTTATCGTTACGATCGGATTCGGTGGCTTTCCAGATGTCAACGGTGGAGCAACCAGCTTCGCCGATTCGGGAGGACCAACATCGATCACTGCAGGCGGCGGGACTCAAGGTGCCAATGGAACCAACACGGGCCAAGCGTGCAGCGGTCAGGGCACGTGCGGTCAGGGAGGGGTTCCCTCGGGATCATTCCAGGTTGGGCATAACGGCGCTCCCGGCGGCTTTGTCGGTATTACGAACTGTGCAGGCATTCCAGATGGCGGATCTGGATATCCAATCCAGGGTTTTTCTACAACCTTCGGTGCCGGGGGTACTGGATTCTTCGACAGCTTGGATGTTCTCCCTTTGTTCAACCACAGGTCACCGGACAAAACGGTTACGCCTTGCTGACCTGGTGAGGAAATTCATTATTTTGGCCGGCACCCTTCGCGGTTTTTCAAGGGAGCCTCAGGAGCCTCGGTCGCAGGGGTGCCGGAATCGACCCATTTCAATAGCGCCAGTGGAGATGGCGCGGTGTTCGAACTCACACCGCAATAAGCGCTGACGGCGTGACTCCAGACTCCGCAAATGCAGGTCGGGCTGCAAGACCCATGAGGCTTTGGCTCTTGCGCACTGCGTCGGAAATTATGATGTGGCGCGGGCACTCCTGCCCGCGCACCGCCGGTAGCGCACCAGCAGCTGCATTCTGCTTCGGCTTAGAACCGCTTCGCTTCAGGCGCGTTTGAGAACTACAGTATGGGGCTTCGGGGCTAGATTTCGCGGGCACAGTGCCCGCGCCACACTTCGCCCGTGCCTCACGTTCTAAATCTCTTCCGAAGGCCTCATCTTCCCGGTGCGTAGATAACGATTGTGCCAGTTCAGAGACTCGGTCAGCAGGTGTGGCGTGTGCTTGCCATACGACAGCCGCTCCGCCCGGTTCAGGTAATCGACGAGCAACGGTTTGTAGTCGGGATTGGAGCATTTCTCGATGATCAGATGCGCACGCTGGCGCGGCGAAAGTCCGCGCAAATCGGCTAGCCCCTGCTCGGTGACTACCACTTGCACATCGTGCTCCGTATGGTCCACATGGGACACCATGGGAACAATGGTCGAGATGGTGCCGTGCTGGGCGGTCGACGGCGCCATAAAGATCGAGAGATAGCCGTTGCGGGCAAAGTCTCCGGAGCCCCCAATGCCATTCTGGATGCGCGATCCCATGACGTGGGTCGAGTTGACGTTGCCGTAAATGTCGGCTTCGATCATGCCGTTCATGGCGATCACTCCAAGCCGCCGGATGATCTCAGGATGATTAGAAATTTCCTGCGGGCGCATCACAATGCGGTCCCGGTAGCTGGCCATGTTGGCATTCACTTCGGTCAGCATATCGGGGCTCAGAGAAAATGCGGTGGCCGAGGCCGACGTCACCTTGCCCGACTTCAGCAGGCGAATCATGCCGTCTTGAATCACTTCGGTGTAAGAAGTGAGGTTCTCAAAGTTGCCTTCCTCGAGTCCAAAAAGAACCGCGTTAGCAATGTTGCCCACGCCGGATTGCAGCGGCAACAGATTCGCCGGCATGCGGCCCTTCTTCACTTCCCAGCTGAGAAACTCAAGAATATGTCCGGCGATTCGCTTCGAAGCCTGGTCCGGCGGTTTGAAGGCGCTATTGCGGTCGGGAGAATCGGTGAGCACGATGGCGACAACTTTTTCGGGAGGAACCTCGAGGTAGGGCGTGCCGATGCGCTGGCCGGGGCTCACGAGTGGAATGGGCCCGCGGTTTGGTGGCGGCTGCAGGCCGTAATAGATATCATGCATGCCTTCGAGCGCCGAGGGTTGCCACGAGTTTACCTCGAGAATCACGCGCTCGGCTTGATCCACCCAGGTCTTGTTATTGCCGATCGAGGAACTCGGAACCACACGTCCGTCCTCGAGCACAGCGGTCACTTCAATCAGCGCGACATCCAGCTTGCCCAGGAAACCGTATTCAACGAATTGGGCCACATGGCTGAGGTGGATATCCATGTATTCCATTTCGCCGGCATTGATGCGCTTTCGCGTTTCCGGATCGGATTGGTAAGGAAGCCGCAGATGGATGCCGCCAGCCATGGCGAGCGCTCCATCCAGCTCGGGGCCGGTGGAGGCTCCGGTAAAGACGCTGACCTGAAATTTCTCCCCGCGGAAGTTGGCGTCGGAAATGCGGCGTGCCAACTCAATGGGAACGGATTTCGGATAGCCCGACCCGGTAAATCCACTCATGCCGACCTGGTCGCCGCTTTTGATGAGCGCCGCAGCTTCGTCGGCGCTCATGATCTTTTGCGCCAGACTGGAATTCAATACTCTTGTCGTATTCAGGGGAGCGATCGTTGCCATAGTAGAGAGGCCTTCAATAAAAAAATAGGTGCCGCTAATTAACTGTAACGGCACCATTTTGGCCAGTCTGTGAGCTAGATCACACGATCTGGGAAATGGGTTAGCTCAGAAACTATGCCCAGGGACGAAGGCCGATAAATCCCCAGTACGCGAGGTACACGGTCGCAATCAGAAGAGGAATGATCACTGCAACCGAGAACCAGCGGACGCCGCGACGGGTGTCCGCATTGGGTGCGCGCAATAAGGCGAAGCCCCCAGCGATGGAGGCGACCGCAAAAAGCACCGTCGTAAGGCACAATCCGCCGGACCAGACTGTCAGGTTCCCCATCCGCATCAGCAGGTCATCGCTGGCAAGGGTGAAGATCACCACGAATGCCACCAAACTCAGAACCGCAACCAGTGGCCATACCCTGATGCCGCGTTCGGCCGGACGGCGGCGGTTCTTCCAAAAGCCTCCGATAAGCCAGAACGGCGCATACACCAGAATTGACACAAAGGCGAGAACGAACCATGCCGTCAGCGCGATTTGCGCAATTGCCATCCACGCCGGAATGCGCTTGTAGGTGCCTCCGTTGGAGCCTTGGATGAATTGACCCTCGGAGTTAGGCGTGATCAATATGGTCGTCGGAATCGGGTCGGGAGCTTGTTTCTTATCGACGTGCCGGAACTGCTCTCCTCCCACCGGAAGATATTCCTCATTGCGTCCAGCCAGGGAAGAGACCAACTGCTTGCCGCCGTCAAAGCGGACGTGTGCCATCCCCAACAGGCGCTCGAGAAAGTAGATCACTTGAACGCGCGGCGAGTCCGGTTCGTACCAGCCAGAGTACGATGCGGCATCTGCGGGCAACGACGCGACCGTTGGCACTGGAGGTTTCTGCAGATTGCGGGTAATGTAGGCGCGAATCGCTCTATCAATTTTGCCGAAGGCATCGGCATTTCCCGTGTTGATGCTGTAAAAGTAGCCCACTCCGTAATCGGGCATGTAAGACATTTCTGTCAGGCCGCCGTCGACGCCCCCGTTGTGGCCGTGGTAAACGAATCCGTTCTGCACGCTCCAGTAATTGCTGAGGCCGTACCCGGCCTTCAGGCCCTGCTGTGCCGCCCATGTGCGCGTGGGAATCTCCATGCGATCAATCGAGGCAGCCGGCATCACTTGCGCTCCGTTCACCGTGCCGCGATTGAGATAGAACGAGACATACGCTGCCATGTCGTTGGCCGATGCATTAATCGACCCGGCGGGACGATACATGATGTTCCAATAGGGATACGGCGTCTTGCCGTCGTCATGATAAAGAGTGGTGGCGGGCGCCGAAGTCGGCTGGAAATACGTAGCGGTCTTCATCCCGATCGGGAGGAAGAAATTTTGCGTCACATAATCCTCGAATCGCTGGCCGGTGATCTTCTCGACGATGTAGGCGGCTACCGGTGGGCCTGAGTTGCAGTACGCCATGCGGGTTCCAGGCCGCCAGCGCGAGATGCGGGAGTGGTGGTCGTAGTCGAACGCTTCGCGCAGGCCCATGTTTGGGGCATCCTTGGCATACTCGCGAAAGTGCATGTCGTCCCAACCGGTCGTATGTTCCAACAGATCGACCACGCGCACGGGGTCCGTGGCTTCCCATCGATTTTCAAACCAGACTTCAGGAGCAAGTTTGTGAACCGAATCGTTGAGCGAGACTTTGCCTTCGTTGACCAGCTTAAGGATCGACAGCGAAGCAAAGGCCTTCGAGGTAGAACCGATGCGGAACAGCGTTTCCGGCGTGTTGGCTCGGCCCGTAGCGACGTCGGCCATGCCGAGGCCGGCAATCCACTCCGGGCCCTCACGGTGCACGATTGCAACTGACATGCCCGGCGTGTGGCTATCTTTCAGAATTTTCTCAAGCTGCTGCTGAAGTTCCTGAACGGATTGCGCGGGCTTCGGAGTCTCATCTTTTTCGGCGGCAAATCCAGAGATGGCGAGCAGAAGGAGAGAAAGAAAAATACGGGATATAGGTTTCACAGCTTGAATTCTCCTCCAGTCGTCTGCCGTCCGCAAGTCGCTCGAATCGGGGATCGCTGCTGATTCCATCGAGGTCCCTGTGTCGCGTATGATATTTTGATAATCCGCACAGGCCGTGCCTGAGCGTTCCGATGCAACCGCTGTCTTCCGACAAACCATGACAAAAAACTCCCGTGTTTTTGCCACCTGCGATATTGGAGAAGCGATCAACCTGCTGCGCCACCGGGGATATGAAGTCGAGGTCTATCCTAATCCGGAAGCGCCGCCGAAGAGCCTGATCGTCGAAAAGGTGAAGTCCGGCATCGACGGCTTAATTACGACATTGCGCGACCCCATCGACGCCGAAGTCTTCGAAGCCGGCAAGAACTCGCTCAAGGTCGTGGCTCAGATTGCGGTTGGTTTCGACAACATCAATCGCGCCGACGCCAACCGCTATAAGATTCCTTTCACTCACACCGCCGATGTGCTGACGGAGGCGACCGCGGAGTTTTCGTTTTTCATGATGGGCATTCTGGCGCGCAAGATGTGGCCCGCCGAGCATCTGACGCGCGACAACCAGTGGGGATACTGGCACCCGTACCTGCCGTTTCTCGGCGACGAAGTGACTGGCAAGACCATCGCCATCATCGGCACTGGGCGCATCGGGTTGGCGATGATCAAGAAATGCGCCGGCTTCGACATGAACATGCTGTGCTATGACCCGGCGTATGAGAACCACAACTACATCAATGCCATTCAGGAAACGATGGACCTGCGCCACGCCCGCGGCATTTCGCGCGAAAAAAACTGGATCAAGTATGTCCCCTTCGAGGCCGCTTTGCGCGAGGCCGATTTCGTCAGCGTGCACGTGCCCCTGCTGCGTCCGGAGGAGAGCATGACTCCCACCTATCATCTGTTTAACGAGCAGACGCTGCGGATGATGAAGCCGACTGCGTTCCTGATTAACGATTCGCGGGGGCCGGTGGTGGACGAAGCCGCCCTGGTCCGGGCCCTGAGAGAAAATTGGATCGCCGGCGCGGCGCTCGATGTGTATGAGAAAGAACCGCTGCCTCCAGATTCACCACTGCGCGATCCTGCCATTGCCGATCGCTGCCGCCTCATGCCGCATTTCGCCAGCGCCGCGCGCATCACCCGGCTTTCCACCGACCCCAACAAGGGTATGGCGGGACGCTGCGTGCAGGGCCTGATCGACGTGCTGGAAGGCAACTACGGCGGCGACGTCACGAAAATGCCGTATGTGGTGAACAAAGAGGCATTCAGCAAGTAGCCTTGCCTCAGGCCGCCCATCCAAAATGTTCTCCGACCGTACCAATTGGAAGCTGACGCCGAATCGCCTGACCGAGGCGCTCGATGCCGTGCGATCGAGCGGTGCGCGCGTGCTCGATCTGACGGTTTCCAATCCAACGCGAGCGGGCTTGCGCTACGACGAGTCGCGGATTCTGGAATCTCTCTCGTCGCCGCACTCCATGGATTACGATCCCCAGCCCAAAGGCTTGCTGAGCGCGCGCGAAGCGGTTGCGGCGTATTACGAGACCGCGCATCGCATTCCCGTCGATCCCGAGCGGCTGATTCTGACAACCAGCACCAGCGAGGGTTACTCGTTCGTGTTTCGCCTGCTGTGCAATCCGGGCGACGAGTTGCTGGTGCCGAAGCCGAGCTATCCGCTGTTCGAGTTTCTGGCGGACTTGCAGGACGTGAAGGCTTGATCCCGTATCCGCTGATCTACGATCACGGCTGGCAGATGGATTTCCCCTCGCTAGAGAAGGCCGTGACCGGGCGAACGCGTGCCGTGGTCGTCGTGCATCCGAACAATCCCACTGGAGCTATGTTCATCGCCACGAGCGCGAATTGCTGAATCGCTTTTGCGGTGAGCATTCGCTCGCCGTAATTGTCGACGAAGTCTTTCTCGATTACGCGCTCGATCACGTTCCCCAAGAAAGTTTTGCCGGCAACCGGGATGTGCTCACTTTTACTCTGAGCGGGGTCTCGAAGATTTCGGCACTGCCGCAAATGAAAGTGGCGTGGATCGCCACCAGTGGCCCGGCGGCCGAGGTGGAAGCGGCACAAGCCCGGCTGGAAGTGATCGCCGATACGTTTCTTTCCATGAATGCGCCGATCCAATGGGCCACCCCAATGCTGCTGGAGCAACGGAAAGACATTCAGCGGCAATTGCTGGACCGGGTGCGGACAAATCTCGCCGAACTCGACCGCCAGTTGGCTGGGCAAACTACTTGTCAACGCCTGGTCGTGGAAGGCGGATGGTACGCAGTCTTGCGCGTGCCGGTTACGCAGACCGACGAAGAACTAGCGGTCGATCTTCTGCGCAGGAAATCGGTGCTGGTGCATCCCGGGCATTTCTACGATTTTCCCAGCGACGGCTATCCGGTGTTGAGCCTCATCACGCCGGAAAAAGACTTCCGCGAAGGAATCAGGTACCTCCTGGACGTTCTGGGCGGATGATCGACGTCCGTCTGGACTAGGGTGATGATGATCTGGTTCATGTCATGATCTGCGTCAGGTCGTGATTCATCTTCCTTCGCGATTCGTCTAACGTCTCAGCTCCGGTTCGTATCAGGGCACGGCTTCAGCCGTGCCGCAACTGGCCCGATTCGTATCAGGGCGCGGCTTGAGCCGTACCGACATTTTGGGCGATTCGTATCAGGGCGCGGCTTGAGCCGTGCCGACAAGCCCCAGGAGAGAGATGGGCTTTAGCCCTGCGTCCGCGTCGAACTGATGCCCCGGCTGCGATTTGGATGACGTCTCGGTTCCGGTTCGTATCAGGGCACGGCTTGAGCCGTGCTGATAAGCCCCAGGAGAGAGATGGGCTTTAGCCCCTGTGGCCGCGTCGAACTAATGCCCCGGCTGCGATTTGGATGACGTCTCGGTTCCGATTCGTATCAGGGCACGGCTTTAGCCGTGCCGACAAGCCCCAGGAGAGAGATGGGCTTTAGCCCCTGCGGCACCGCGTCGAACTCATATCCCGGATACGCCGAGGAATAACAAAACTGCGCCGCCTCTTCGACAAGATGCCTCGCGACCGGATTATTCCGAATATACACACTCGTTCGCAAAAATGCGTCTGCATCGAGAATGCGCACCTCGGAGAACCCCTTTTGCCAGACCGGCGCCAGAAATCCGAACTCCCGGCCCGCCCGGAACGCAAACCCTCCTTTAATGAACTGTACGGCCCGCTCAATGGTCATGGCAGCATCGACCGTCAGCAAGGCGTGGAAGTGATTGGGCATCACCACGAATTCGTGCAGGCAGTATTTGCGCTGGGCGCGATATTCGTACAAGACGCGTACCAAGAGGCCGGCGGCTCGATCTGACTGGAGCAGGTTTCGCTTGTCGCAGATCGAAGACGTGATGAAGAACGTGCGCGCTTCAGAAATAACATGAAGCCGGTTCGCATGACGAAGCGGGATGGCCATAAACAGCGGCTAAAGCCAGCCTCCTTTTTATGCGACTCTTCGGCACGGCTGAAGCCGTGCCCTGATACGAACAAGCTGAGCCCTGATAGGAACCAGCCGCGCCCTGATACAAATCTCTACACCGCTAGCCGAGAGAATTGATGTGATGAATGACCACAACGGCAGAATAGAAAGTTCTTGTGGGTGTCAAAACGGGAAGGCAAGAATGCAGCCGCTAAAGCCAGCCTCTTTTTGTGTGGCTCTGCGGCACGGCTGAAGCCGTGCCCTGATACGAACCAGTCGCGCCCCGCACGAACCAGCCATGCCTCATACGAACAAAGTCGTGCCCTGATACAAATCTTTACCTGCCGGGATCTCGTCGGGCCCAATCAAGCTAATAATGCTGATCCCTAGCGTTTCACCAGCCACGGATTGCTCTCCCGCTCTTCGCCGATGGTCGTTAGCGGACCGTGGCCGGGCACAACCAGGGTGTCATCCGGCAACGCCAGCACCGTGTCGTGCAGCGATTGCATGATCTTCTGCATCGACCCGCCGGGCAAGTCGGTGCGTCCAATAGAGCCGGCAAACAGCGTGTCGCCCGCAATCAGTTTTTTCTCGGCAGGAAAGTAGAGGCAGATGCTGCCTTCGGTGTGTCCCGGCGTGTGCAGAATGGTGGCCGCGTGCGCTCCGGCTTTCACCGTGTCCCCCGTGGTCAGGCTGCCATCAATCTTGACCGCGCCCGGTGGGGCCATACCGAGCCAGGTAGCTTGCACATCGAGCATCTTGAGCAGGGCGTCGTCATTCTGATTCAGCAGGATCGGCGCTCCCGTAGCCGCGCGCAGCTTCATGGCGCCGCCCACGTGATCGATGTGCGCGTGCGTGATCACGATCTGCCTGACTTGCAGCTGATGCTTGCGGAGAAGCGCCAGCACGTTCTCAATGTCGTCGCCCGGGTCAATGACCATTGCTTCGCGCGTGGTCTCGTCGCCGATGATCGAGCAGTTGCACTGCAGCGGTCCGACGGGGAAGATTTCGTGGATCATCATTCCATTGTAATCAGTTGCCAGTACCTAGTACCGAGTACCGAGTGAGAACCGTTTGGGACTTGCCGAAACCCGCCGCTGGCGAGACAATACGCCAACGCGCTCGGGAGGTTCCCCTGTGACCGCCAAATACCGTCAGCATGGATACCAGGATCGTGATCGCGAAGACAAGCCGCGGCGCGAACCGGGAGAGAAGCCGAAAGAAAAGTCTGCCCCTGTTCCGCTTGCCAAGCGGGACTACAGCATGGGGCCGAAGCCCGTGAACATGCCGGGGACGCGCGCCGTCTCGCGCTGCGCGCAATGTGGAACGGTGCTGCAGGAAATTCCGCCGACCGGCCTGTGCCCGAAGTGCGGCTTCGAGCTGCATTCCTGCAAGCAGTGCATGTATTTCGATCCCGGCAGCCGCTTCGAGTGCATGCAGCCGGTCAAGGAGCGCGTCGCGAAGAAAGATGCGCGCAACGATTGCTCGTTCTACGAAATGCGCGTGACCACCGAGAAGGAGACGTCCACACCCGCCAGCGCCAAGCCCAGCGACGCGCGGCAAGCGTTTGAGAATCTGTTCAAGAAATAATTAGCAACACAAACCAAGAGCAAATCGCGGAGTTCGTGGAGAACCATCCGCGGAGAACGCCGAGGGTTTACGGTTTCTGTGTGGGCCTCAGCAATATCTCGCTCACAAACGATTGCGGACTTTGCGTCACCAGCATTTCCACCGCGTGCGCCACGTCTTCCGGTTGCAGCATCTTCGAGTGATCTTTTCCCGCATGTGGGCTCAAATCCGTATTCGTTGAACCGGGACAGATCACGGCCACGCGGATGTTGTGTCCTCGCAGTTCCTCCGCCATGGAATAACTGAGCCCATTCAATCCCCACTTGGACGCGGCGTAAGCGGCGCCGTTGGGCAGCGCGTTTTTCCCGGCGAGAGAAGAAATGTTGATGATGTGTCCGGAGCGCGCCTGAATCATGATGGGCGCGAACGCGCGCGTCATGTAGTAGACGCCCCGCAGATTCGTATTCAGAATTTGATCCCAGCCTTCCGGCGGGAGTTGATGCAGCGGGCCGCCGAATCCGCCGATGCCCGCGTTGTTCACCAAAACATCCACGCGCCCGAACGAGGCCACAACCCGCTTGGCCGCCGTCTCGACTGACTCGAGGCTGGTCACATCACAGACAATCGCAACCGCTTTCCCACCTGCATGGGCAATGCTTTGCGCCGTCGCCTCCAGAGGCGCCTGCGTGCGTCCGCAGAGTACGGCCGTGGCTCCCAGCCTCGCCAAAGTTTGGGCAATCGCGGCGCCAATGCCGCGCCCCGCGCCGGTGATCACTGCCACTTGTGCGGCCAGCGGGTGGTCCGTGTGGTTCGGAACCGCGTTCATGTAAAATCCTTTCAGTTCTCGAAAGTGTCAAGCGCACGAATTTGAATCTGCACGTTGCGCATTACTTGCATCTTAGTACAATGGCGAGGGGTAGCTGGGAAGCCGCTTGCCTTCGGTAGGCAGTGGTACTTATAATCCGGCCAACCCCAGATGCAAGGGCGGCTTTCGCTTGCCATCTCACAAAGATGCAAACGGTTGATCTCCGAAAGATCCAAGGAGCTACAGAAATGAAGATGATTCTGGTCACGGTTGTGCTTGGGGTTGCTGCCGCGGCAGCGGCCCAGAACCCTGCTCAGCCGGCACAACCGCCACAGGGGCAAGCGGCCCCGGCCCAAGCTGCAGCGCCAGCCGCGCCAGCGTCGCAGGCTCCGGTAATCAAAGATCCTGCCGAGTACAACGCTTACGTCGGCGCAATTCAGCAAAAGGACCCTGCCGCGCAAATCAGCGGACTGGAAGCCTTTCTCACCCAGTATCCCAACAGCGTCATGAAGGTCGCCGCCCTGCAGACGCTGATGCAGGACTACCAGCAAGCCAACAATCAGCCCAAAACCATCGATGCGGCCACCAAGCTGGTGGCAGCCGACCCGACAAACGAACGTGCGATTTTTCTGCTGGCCTACTTCGACCGCCTGAAAGCGCAAGGTGGCGACCCCAACGCCAAGCAGGATCTGGTCAACGCCAAAAAGTACGGGCAGATGGGGCTGGACGGCCTGCCAAAATTCACCAAGCCAGAAGGCACGTCCGACGCCGACTTTCAGAAGATGAAAGACCAGATGACGGGGGTCTTCAACGCCGCCCTGGGCCTCGCCGCGCTCACCGATAACGACTATGACGGCGCCCGCAAGTATCTGCGCGCCGCGGTAGACGCCAGCGCCGACTTCCAGAAAGATTTCAGCGTTGTCTATCCCCTGGCGCTGGCTTATGCCGGACCTAAGCCTCCGGACCCCAAGCTCACGCCCGATCCGATCAATGCGATCTGGTTCACCGCGCGCGCGTCCGTGCTTGCGCCGACCCCGCAATACCAGCAGGGAATCGAGAAATACGCCAAGAGCCTGTATGCGAAATACCACGGCGGCGACGATGGCTGGACCGACGTTCTGGCTGCGGCCAAGGCTGGCTCCAGCCCGATACCGGCCATCAAGCCCGCGCCCACTCCCGACGAGCAGGCCCACAACATGGTCACGGCAACCGCGCCGGAAAAGATGGATTTCGCCACTTGGGAGTTCGTGCTCTCCAACGGCAAGCAGGCCGATCAGGATACGGTCTGGAACGCCATTAAAGGGAAACCGGTCCAGATGAATGGCCAGGTCATCAAGGCGACCGCGACTGAATTCGATATCGCCGGCAGTTCCGACGACATCGACGCCAAGAAGGCGGACATCACTGTCCTGTTTGAAGACAAAGTTCCGCTGAAGCTCATCCCCAAAGAAGGCGCGAGTCTGGACTTTCAGGGCGAGCCCGATTCCTACACGCCAAACCCATTCATGATGGTCATGAAAAATGGCAAGTTGCTGAAAGCTGCTGCACCTCCGGCGAAGAAGCCCGCCGCAACGACTCACAAACCCAAGCCCGCAGCGCAGTAAAATCTGCACATTATTGAGACGAAAGGCAGCCCGCGAGGGCTGCCTTAGTTTTTGGTGGGAAAGGGAAGACGCGCCGGACTTTGACGAGGCTGCTGCGCCCGGCGCAAAGATCAAAGATCAAGGATCAGGGAAGAGACGAGGCGTGCAGCCGCCTAGCGGACGGCTTTCTTTTCCATCGACGTCGGCCGAGCGCTGCGGGGCGGCCGTCTCACGCCGTCGCGGAGTTGCCGCACATCGATCTTGAGCTCGTCGAGAGTGCGGCTCAGCGTGTTGCGGTGCATGCCCAGTTCGCGCGCCGCGCGGCACTGGTTGCCCTTGTTTTCCTGCAGGACGGTTAGGATAAATCGTTTCTTGAACTCGCGTACACCCTCGGAATACAGGATGTTGCTCTTGTACATTTGCAGGACCAATGCTTCCAGTTGATCTTTCACGGTAGATTTCTCTTTCGTCGAATGTCTTTGATGAAGCTGCTCGTGCGCCCAGGGGCTATTTCGACTTGGGAGCGGAAGTGCCAGGCAGATCTTTCGGGGCTTTATGCAGGAAGTCGAGTCCTTCGTAGAACCGCGCCCGTAGCGCGGAGGGGGCGACCCAAATCGCGGCCCGTCCGACGACGAGGAAATATGGCGCTAGTTCCGACTTCTCCAGCATGTTCGAGGTGGGCGTGAACGCGGTCATTCCCATCAGGACCACAGCCACCACCAACCCGCCCTTCAAAACTCCCAGCAGCGCACCCAGAAAGCGGTCGAACCCGCTCAGGCCAGCCGCCTTCATCAATTTGCGGGCGATTCTGCCGGCAATGCCAAACAGGATCAGCACCGCAAAAAAGATGATGAGGAACCCGAAAATATCGGCCAGCCACTCCGACTTCAAAAACGACATCAACCACGCCGCCAGACGCTGGTATTGCCAGGCGGCCACGATGTACCCAACTACCAAGCCCGCCAAACTCAAGGCTTCGGAAAAGAAGCCCTGAATGGCAGCTGAAATCACGTTCAACACCACCACCACGACGATCACCCAGTCCGCCGCGGTCATGATACTCTCCTGCCCGCCCTGCCCCAGCGGACCTGGCTCTTACACATCCAGCTTGTGTCCCGTTACCTGGAGATAGGCGTCAAGGTACTTTTCGCTGGTCCGGTTGGCCACTTCCGCTGGCAATGCGGGCGCGGGTGGCTGCTTGTTCCAGTGAATCTCTTCCAGGTAATCGCGGACGTATTGCTTGTCGTAAGACTCCTGCGCGCGTCCCGGAGCGTACTTGTCAGCGGGCCAGAAGCGAGAGGAATCCGGCGTGAGCACCTCGTCGGCCAGCGTGATCCCCTTGGCAGTGCGGCCGAATTCAAACTTGGTGTCGGCGATGATAATACCGCGCTGGCGGGCGTATGCGGCAGCTTTTTTATAGATGCGCAAAGTAAGGTCGCGCAGGTGGCTGGAAGTCTCGGTGCCGAGAATTTCGCACATCCGCGCAAACGGGATATTTTCATCATGCCCGGTCACGGCCTTGGTGGCGGGAGTGAAGATCGGCTCGGGGAAGGCTTCCGATTCGCGCAGCCCTGCCGGCAATTCAATGCCGCAGACTTTTCCAGTCGCCTTATATTCTTTCCAGGCCGAGCCGGAAATATAACCGCGCACCACGCATTCGACCGGGAACATTTCCGCGCGCTGCACAATCATCGATCGTCCCCGCAACACGTCGGCATACTTCTGCAGGACCTGCGGATAGCGCGCCACGTCGGCCGTAATCACGTGGTTGGGTACGATGTCCGAAAGAAAATCGAACCAGAACATGAGAAATCTGAGTGAGCACGCGCCCTTTGTGGGGGATGCCGGTCGCCAGCACGTAATCGAAGGCGGAAATGCGGTCGGTGGCCACAAACAGCAGGCTCTGGTCGTCGATCTGATAAACGTCGCGCACCTTGCCGCTGGCGTGAAGATGGAGGTCGGGGAAGTCAGTTTTTAGCACTACGGGATCGAGAAGTTTAGGGCTCATGTAGGAATTTTACCGAGGTTAGGAGCGAACCGTATTCTAGCTTCTCATAAAGTTTTGTCAACGGCCCAGATCACAAGGCTGACGGAAGCCGCTATCCTATTGAGAGGAAATAGATTTCCAGAAAACGGAGGCGCGAAGAGCCCGGCCAGTCGCCGAGTTTGGCGGCCTGCTTGTGGAAAAGCTGAGGATCGGCGTGGATATCGGGGTCAGCATCTAACGCGAACGGGTCCACTTAGCGATAGTCCGCCGCATTCGTTGAGGCGTGGCGAACTCGCCGCGATCGGCTTCGATTAAACCCTTCCGGATTTCTCCGATTTGCCATTCACTCAGAGTGACGTACTCGTGGATTTCCTCCGGCGCGACATAAGAACGGCTGCGCTGCCTCTTCGACAAGCGATCGAGCCGAGTTTGGCCCATAGTGCCCTTACTTAGATTCCTACGCTGCCCCGAACCTCACCGAGACCAGCTTCGAAACCCCCGGCTCCTGCATGGTCACACCATAAAGCACGGGCGCAATGCTCATCGTCTTCTTGCTGTGGGTGATCAGGACGAACTGGGTCTTGATGCTCATCTCCTTCACCAGTTCGGTGAAGCGGCCGATGTTGGCTTCGTCGAGCGGAGCATCCACCTCGTCGAGGATGCAGAACGGGCTGGGCGTGTATTGGAAAATTCCTACCAACAGAGATAGCGCGGTTAGCGCTTTTTCGCCGCCGGAGAGCAGCAACACGCTCTGCAGGCGCTTGCCCGGGGGCGAAGCGACCACGTCGATACCGCTCTCGGCGCTGTTTTCCTCGTCCGTCAGTTTCATGAAGGCGTGGCCGCCTCCAAAGAGCTTCTTGAACGTGGCCTGGAAGTTCTCGTTGATTTTCTCGAAGGCTTCCTGGAATTTCTGGCGCGAAATTTCGTCGATTTCGCGAATCGTCGCCGTCGTGTTTTCGATCGATGAAATCAGATCTTTGCGCTGTTCATCGAGGAAGGCGTGTCGCTCAGCGGTCTCGCGATACTCTTCGAGCGCCAGCATATTCACCGGTCCCATGGCTTCCAACTTCGCGCGCATGTCCCGGTATGCCTGATCGCAGGCGGCGAGTTCGTCGCCGGTGACCAGAACCAGCGTGGTGTCAGCCAGCAGCGCATCGCGCTCGATTCCCAGTTCGTTCAGGCAGGTATTTGCCATGTACATGGCGTCGGCCTGCAGCTTGGCAGCTGCGGCCTGCAGTTCGCCACGGCGGTCGCGCGCCTGGTCAAGGAGTTGGCGGGCGTTGCGCAAAAGCTCATCGATTTCCGTAAGCCGGGCGCGCAGTTGATCCTTTTCAAACTGCAGCAATCCCTCTCGCGCCTCTCCGGCATTGCGTTCCGCCGCAAAGTCGGCCGCTTGCTGTTCGAGTTGCAGGTTCTCTGCTTCGCGCTGAATCTTTTCCGCAGCCGCTGCCTCGATCTGCGAGGTGAGCGCATGCAGCCGCTCGTTCATCTCGGCGAACAGGGACTCGATTCGTCCCAGCGCAGAGGTAGCCGAGCGATGGCGCTCTTCAAGAGCCGCTACGCGCGCCACGCGCTGCGAAGTGGCCTGAGCCGCGTCTTCCCGGCGCTGGCGCAAGGTTGCGAGAGACTCCTGAGCGATGGCAAGCTGTTGTTCGAGTTCCGCGCGAGTTTGTTCGACGGCCGCGATCTCCAGTTGCCGTGCTGCGATGACCGACTCCTGCTCGGCCCGCTCGGCGGCAAGCCGTTGCAACTCCGCCTGGGAAATGCTCATGCGCTCGCTGACGCGCGCCATTTCCGAATCGAGCTGCTGCAGCATGTGTCCGGAGGTCATCGACTGATGTTCAGCCTCGCGCTTTTCGCCTTCCAGACGTTCCAGCAGGGAACTGAAGTCTTTAATCTCGCGGCCCAGCGTGAGCACACGCATTTCTTCTTCGCGAAGCGCGCGCTCCAGTTCGTCAAGTTGGCGGAGAACTTCGCGCAGCTCACGCTTCATCGAAAGCGGGCCCTCAGAGCGCTGTTTGCCGCCGGTCACGGTCACATTGTGGAAGCATTCTCCGGACTGCGCCAGGAAGAACGCGTCAGGATTTTCCAATGCCAGCCCACGAGCCGTGTCGGATCCCGGCACGATGTAGCCGTCGCGAAGCTTCGGCAGAATTACTTCGAGCGACTTTCCGAAGCCGTCAAGCACGCGGATCGTATGCTTCAGCGGAATGATGGAAGCCGTGTGTGGAGCGCAGTGTGCCGCTTCGTCGAGGACGAAGGAAAACTTCGCCTGCGAATCGTCGGGATGAACCAGAAATGTGGCGCGGCCGTCGACGTCGCTACGCAACAGGCGCAGGCCTTCATCGGCAGCATCCCACGATTTAACCACGATGTAGTTCAGTTCATCGCGCAGGAAGTCCTCGACCACGCGCTCATAGTGGGGCTCAACTTCCAGAAAATCCGCCAGCACGCCGACTGGAGCGAGACCGCTCTGCATTACTCCCGACTGAAAAAGACGTCGCACCGATTCGGTGGAGTAGCCGTGTTCGGCGATCACCGCTTCCAGAGAACCTTTTTTTCCGAGGGCCGTGGCAAACTCGGCGCGTAGCGAGTCCAGACAAGCTTTGGCGGTGGTTTCATCGCGCCGCTTGGCCTCGATCGCCCGGCGAAGCTGGCTGAGTTCTTCCGTGATTCCGGCAGCGCGCTGCGTTACGGTTTCGAATTCGAGAGCCAGTTGGCCGCGCTGTCCGCCGAAGGCTTCCACCTGGAGGTTCGCGTTGGCGATCTCCGTCTGCAGACGGAGGGCTTCTCGATCTGCCCCCGCCCTGCGCTCTTCCGCCTGCGCGAGTTGATTGCGCAAGCGTGCCGCCGATGACACCGTGTCAAAGATTGCGACTCTGGACTCTTCCTGCCGGCGCTCAACGTCTGCGAGCGCGGTCGTCGCCGCCGCAGCCTCCTGTTGCGATAACGCCAGTTCATTCTGAGCGGCAGCCAGGTCGCCGGCGGCCGACTCCAGCAACTGCCGGTTAGAGTCGCACTCGGCTTCAAGCGCGGTCAGGCGTTGACGAGCCTGCGCCAGCTCCGCATCCGCCGCAGCGGATCGAATCACAAGCTCCGCACAGCGCTCCTCATTATGTCGGCGCCTCGCCTGGGCGCGGTCGATTTCCATCGCGATCTGGCTCAGCCGGTCGCGATTCTCGCGCAACTCCGTCTCGATGGAGTAGCCGCGTTCCGTGGCCTCGCCGTGCTCCGCCTCAAGCTGCTGCAGGGCCTCGGTGCGATGCTGCATGTCCTCGGCAAGTTCATTGAGCTGAACGTCGAGTGCGGTGCTCTCCTGCTCGATTGCCGCGAACTTGCTGGCCAGAACGATCCGAAGCTGGACGCGCATCTCGTCGCGCAGCTTGACATAGCGCTCGGCCTTCGAGGCCTGGCGCTTAAGGGAATTCATCTGGCGCGTGACTTCATCGAAAATGTCGTTCACGCGGGCGAGGTTCAGTTTGGCGTCTTCAAGGCGAGCTTCGGCCAGGCGCTTCTTGGTTTTGAACTTGGTGATCCCCGCGGCCTCTTCGAGAATCGCTCGGCGGTCGGTAGGGCGGCTGCTGAGGATCTGGCCGATGCGTCCTTGCTCGATCAGGGCATAAGTCTCGGGTCCAAGGCCGGTGCCCATGAAGAGTTCCTGAATGTCGCGCAAGCGGCAAAGTTTTCCGTTGAGCAGATACTCGCTGTCGCCGGAGCGGAACAGTCGCCGAGTCACTACGATTTCGCCGGCATGGAATTGCTGCTGGTTGAATTTGCGGCGACGGATTTTCAGCACGACCTGCCCCGGAGCGCTGACCGTAGCGGAATCAATCGGCGTCACGATCGCGAGCGCGCCACTGGGAAGGGCAAACGCCGGTTCGTCATCCGGGAAAGCGGCTGCGATCATCGTGATTTTTGACCGCGGAATTTCCACTTCTTCGGTCTTGCCCGGCTGGGCGTCTTCCACCGCGCGCTCAGTTTCTTCCGCGGCGCGGGCACGGACGGCGGCTTCGTCCCAATCATCGGCGGGGCGCCGGGCTAATTCGGCCGCGTTTGCCACAGGCTCGGCCGGCACTTCGTCCTGAATGTCGATCTCGGTGGGCGCGTTCGCGTCGCTACCGGGATACTGCTCGGGGTCGATCAGCGTGAGCGACACTTCGGCCATCCCAGTCGGCTTGCGGTCGCGCGTGCCGGCGAAGATCACATCTTCCATGCGCGATCCGCGCAACGTCTTTGCCGATTGTTCGCCCAGCACCCAGGAAATAGCGTCGGCAATATTCGACTTGCCGCAACCGTTGGGCCCGATGATGGCGGCCACTCCGTCCCCGTGAAACTTGAGGTCGGTGCGGTCGCAAAACGATTTGAAGCCGAGAATCTGTAGCCGCTTCAGTTTAAGCAACGTGAACTCCTTGGGACTGCAGTGGCCGGTGGTTAGTGGTCATTTGCCGACCATTCGTGATCGTGCCCGCGCTGTTTACCACGCGGATACCCCCGCCGCCGATGCGACACATGGTTCGATTCATTCTGTACTCGGCTGGGCACGGCTGGCACAAATTAGCCCTACTGTAACGGGGAAATCGGGGTGGGGTCAAGCAATATAACACTATATATTGTATGGCCTTAGCACCGAGCGCGCTGGGTTGCACATGCATTGCAGCAATTGCCTGCTTTTAGGGTGGGGAAGAAAGGAGGTGGGGAGAATCGCGAGAGCAGAATCAGGCTATCGCAAGCGGAGGGCGGAAACAATAGGGATATTGAAGATTGCGCTTGATTACGGGCACCTCAGTCCAAGGCGCGAATCGCGAATGCCCAACCGAGCCTGCAGTTGCTTTCGGTAGCGGCGGCTCATGCGGAGTTTGGCGCCATTTTCGAGCAGCACATCGTACTCGCCGTCCTCGCTCAGTTTCAGGCTGCGCACACGATCGAGCTTCACGATCGCCGAACGGTGGATCCGGCAAAAAACATTAGGATCGAACTCCTGCTCCAGCTCCGCCATGCTGCGCCGCAACAGATAGGTTCTCGCGCCGACGTGGAGTGATGCGTAGTAGTCGGCCGCCTCGATCCAGTCGATCTCGGAAATCTTCACGAACGCGACTTCTCCGACACTCTTGACGATCAGGCGATCCGGATTCTTCGGCTGGATGATTCGCACGCGAGATCCTCTGCTTGGCGCGCTCCAGTGCCCGCTCAAAGCGCGCATTGTCGAACGGTTTCAGGATGTAGTCGAGCGCTCCCGCCTCGAACGCCCGCAACGCATACTGATCGTAAGCCGTAACGAAAATGACGGCGGGAGGCAGGTCCCGGCCGAGCAGTTCGATGACATCGAAGCCATCGCACTCCGGCATTTGAACGTCAAGGAAGACCAGGTCCGGCCTGGTCCGGCGTATCTCAGCCACGGCCTCGGCTCCGGAGCCGCACTCGCCAACGATTTCAATTTTCGGATCACCCCGCAACAGCACGCTGACATTGCTGCGGGCCAGAGGCTCATCGTCCACGATCAGCGTGCGGATCTTGCCGGAAACGCCGCCCGACAATTCTTCGTGATGTTCTGCAGTCCGTTCTTTCGAGCCCACGAATCAGTCCTCGCCGGACGGGGAAATGAAGGGCAGAGAAATCGAAACCGAGACGCCGCCGGGGCCTTCATTCACCATCTTCAAGGCAAACGCATTTCCGTATAGCGTCTGCAACCGCGTTCGTACGTTGGCCATGCCGATCCCCGGCTGCGTCTTCTCCCAGTCCGCAGGCAGGCTCGGCCCGTCGTTATAGATGCTCAGCGTGATTGTGCCGTTCGCGCGCGCGGCCGAAATTCGAATGGCTCCGCCTTCCACACGCTGCGCGATGCCGTGTTTCACCGCATTTTCGACCATGGGCTGCAGCAGCAGGCTCGGAACTTGTGCCCGAAGAAGAGGGCTGGGAACGTCCACACTGAATTCCAGCCGTTCGGCGAATCGCACCTTTTGGATGTCGAGATACTTCTGCACAAACTCTAACTCCTCGCCCAGAGACACTTGTTGCCGGTCAGAGTCCTCCACCACACCGCGCAGGAAGTCGCTGAGCGCGGCGATCATGCTGACCGCGGCATCGTTTCTTTTCTCGCGCACCAGGCCGGCAATCGCGTTCAGCGTGTTGAACAGAAAATGCGGTTCGATCTGGCGGCGAAGAGCATTCAGCTTCGCCTTCGAGAGTTGCTCATTCAGCCGCGCCGCTTCAGCTTGCTGCAGCGCCATGTGCTCTCGCGAAGCCAGAATGTGGCTGACCAGGAGGATCGCGCTGTAAAGGAATACGTCGGCGAGAAGTCCGTTGTAGAACTTGTAAGGCCACAGCTTCAGGAACGAATTCGGCGCCGGTGACTGGGCATATGGATTTAGTTCCAACTCCATCCACGCATTCCAGGTAGCGGCTGCCGCTCCGATGGTCGCGCATGCGGCCCCGTGCCTGATCCAGGTTGAGAACGGCCGCAATCGAACGGGAGGATATCGCCGGCCGAGATGCAGCACCAGCGGAGTGGCCAACGCCCACGGCACCCAAGATAGCAGCAGCGTTACAAACAGGCTCACCCAGTGATGTTGCATACCCGCGGCGCGCATCGAGAAGACAGTTTGCGTCGCATCAAACAATCCCAGAACCGACCAGATCGCCACGATCCATAGCCATCGCGGAGGGTCGAAGCGGAAGCCGGCAGAGCCTGTGGGACGGGCGTCCATAGGAAGAATCGTACTCCAGAACTCCTACTTCGACGCTGACAATGCAGCGAATCGACGGCGGCCTGCAGCGGACGGTCTGGTTCTTCGCAGGGCGTAAGAGCGATACTTGCCGGCATGTTAAGCAAAATGAAAACGCTACTGCTCATCGTGACCGTCTTGTTGTGCTCGGCCGCTTTCCAGCAATACAGCGCGCCCTCGACCCAGAAAGCGCAAGCCGGCAGCGACAGCCCGATCAAGTTCCCGGACGACTACCGCCAGTGGGTTTACCTCACGACTGGGTTCGACATGAGTTACAACCCGGCGATGTCGATGGATCACCACATGTTCGACAACGTATTTGTGAATCGGGAAGCCTACAAGGCCTTCGTTGAAACCGGAACCTGGCCCGACAAGACCATGCTGGTGCTCGAAGTTCGCGGCGCTAAAAGCAAAGGCTCGATCAACGAGCAGGGAAATTATCAGGATACGGAAGTGATGGGGCTCGAAGTCCACATGAAAGATGAAGCGCGCTTTCCGGGAAAATGGGCATTCGTAGGATTCGACGACAATAAAGTCGCCAAGGTAGTCCCCACGTCGGCCAGTTGCTACACCTGTCACGAAGCGCATGCCGCGGTCGACACGACATTCGTGCAGTTCTATCCCACGCTTTTGCCAATAGCCAGGAGCAAGGGGACGTTGACGGCGTCGTACCAGAAAGAGGCGGCGGCGCAGGCGCAGAAGTGAAGCTAATTGTCGCAGGAAAAAGCCCCGCATCGTGCAGGGCTTTTCCCGTGGAGTGCGCGTTCTAACTAGCCAACCGAGAACTGAGTACTGAGTACTGAGTACCGAGAACTGCTTCTACTTTGCTCCCAGCTTCTCCAAGAACAGACAAATCGTCTCGATCCCATGATGGAAGTTCGGGATGTGGAACTTCTCGTTGGGAGCGTGCAGATTGTCGTCGGGAAGTCCGAAGCCCATCATCACGCTGGGAATCTTCAGCGCCTGCTCGAAGTCGTTGACGATGGGAATCGATCCGCCACTGCGGATGAAGACCGTATCCTTCTTGAAGGTCTCATGCAGCGCCTCGGTCGCGGCCTTGATGTAAGGATTGTCGGTGCCGACCACCGAGGCGGGACCCTTGCTCAACACTTTGATTTTGGTGTCGATGCCCTTGGGCGTGATTTTTTTCACGAAGGCCGAATACTTCTTCATGATGTCGTCCGGGTCCTGATTGGGCACCAGGCGCATGGAAACTTTTGCGGTTGCCTTGGCTGGAATCACGGTCTTGGCGCCGGCGCCGGTGAATCCACCTGGCATGCCGTGGACTTCAAGCGTGGGCCGCGCCCAGGTGCGATACAGAACCGAGTAGCCGGGTTCTCCGGTGAGCACTTTCGAACCGACTTCAGTCTTGCGGTAGTGCTCTTCGCTAAAGGGCAGACGCTTCCAGGCTTTGAGTTCGTCTTTGCTGGGAGCCTTCACGCCCTTGTAGAACCCAGGGATCAGCACGTGGCCCTTCGAGTCTTTCATCTTGCTGATCATTTCACAGAGGGCAAAGAACGGGTTCGGCGCCGCTCCGCCATACACGCCGGAGTGCAAGTCGATCTTCGCTCCGGTTGCTTCGATTTCCGTATAAACCAGTCCGCGCAGCCCGACGCACAGCGTGGGTAGATTCGGAGCAAACAGCTCGGTGTCGCAGACCAGTGCGAAATCGGCCTTCAGTTTGGCCTTCTGCTTGCGCACGAATTCGGCGATGGCTTCTCCGCCCACCTCTTCTTCACCTTCAAAAATCACTTTGACGTTGATCGGCAGCTTGCCGCCGCCCGCCTTCATCAGCGATTCCAGCGCCTTCACTTCCATCCAGAGCTGGCCCTTATCGTCGACCGCCCCGCGCGCATAGATGTTGTTGTTGCGCTCCGTGGGCTCAAACGGAGGGGTATGCCATTCGTCCAGCGGATCGGGCGGCTGCACGTCGTAGTGCGCGTAGCAGAGCACGGTGGGCTTGCCGGGCGCATGCAGCCAATCCGCGTAGAGCAGTGGGTGGCCTTGCGTGGAAATGACCTCGACATTTTCCATGCCGATTCGACGCAGCTCGCTGGCCACGAATTCGGCCGCTTTCAAAACATCGCCCTTATGCTCGTCGAGCGTGCTGACGCTGGGGATGCGGAGGAGATCTTTGAGTTCATCCAGGAAACGCTGCTGATTATTGCGGGCAAAAGCCACTGCCGGAGAAGCCATGGAGTGATCCTTTCTGTGAGGGCTAAAACGCACCAGTATACCGCGATGTCAGACGGAGCGCTGTAATCCCAAGGCAGATCTCTGATTCAGGCATAACTCAGGCGGCGGAGGCGTCCGCCATAGCAAGCTGCCAGCAGCACCGCCGTAGCCACCGCATAACGCGCCGGAGAACTCGAAGCAAACGTCGTTCCCATGAAGTCGAGACCCGGAACTTGATGCCCGGGACCGGCATACCACCACACGGTGTATAGCGCTTCGAACGGGATGCGGCTGCCACTCCAGATTCCGAGCGCCAATGCCAGGCTCGGAATGAATAAGGCCGCGGCGATCCACGCCGCCAGACTCGGCCAATCGCCAGTCAGCAAGAGCCGAACGCCGACACCACCGCCGGTCAAAGCCGCAACCGCCACTCCCGCAGTCCACAGCGCTGGCAATTGGCGAGTGAGCGTGCGCGGGGATGAGAACAACAGCGGGCCGGTAGAATACCGGCTCTCTCGGCAACCCATTTGCGACCAGATCAGGAGCGGCCAAATCCATGCCGCAAGCAGAACTCCCTGGCGCGCCGCTGAGAGCGGGGAAGCCACTTCTGCGACCAGCAGCCCCGCCGCCACCGTGTACCACCACCAGCTTTGACCTTTGAGCATCAGCCGAAGCTCGGAAGCCACGAGTTGCGGGAAACGGAGCCGGGCAGAAGTTCGAGCCAGTGGCGTCAGATGGGGCGCACTGATGGGGATGGCCCGAGGAAGCGACGCTAATCGTTCCTCAGTAGACGCTGCTTGCGACGCATCCGCGGCTTGCCCGCGCTGCTTGCGCCAAGAGCGCGCGGGATCGAAGCGATGGAAGAAAATCGAAGCCAGGAGCGTGATGCCCGCGGCGACGCCGATCCAGAGTAAACGCATCAGCAGCACGCTCGCCGTCCAGTCGATTCCATTCCAGGGAAAAGTTCGGAGTGCACGTTGCCCGCCGATGGTCAGACTGAAATGGAAATTCTGAGGGCTGCTGGGATCGATCGCCTGCAACGTGGTGCGCGCACTTCGATACAAAAGCTGCAGGCCGCTGGGGTCGTCGAAGCCGGTCGCTCCCAAGCCAAGCGCCGCTGTCCACAGAAAAAAATAGATGACGTTTCCGACGCCGCCTCGCAACACCGGCAGGGTCTCAAACAGTAACGCCATCGCCGCCGCCAGAAGCATGCTGGGCAGCGCCAGAAAGATGAAGGGTGACCACAGCTTCCAAAGCGAGAACGAGTGTGCCTCGGCCCGCATCAACTGCATGACCAATGCGGCGATCATCAGAATGAAAACCATGCACGCGAGCACCGCAAAATTGCTCAGCGTCTTTGCTGCCGTGTAGAGGGGCTTGCGCATGGGAGTAGCTGCCAGAATCTGACCAACGCGAGTATCGCTATCGCGCTGCACCGAATTCTTCACGATGTAGAACCCCACCAGCGATAAAAAAGTGGAACAGCAGACCGTCATCAACATGCCAATCCACGCGGAGTTGTAGACCCCGCGATAGCCGTTGCCCACCACGATCCAGACATTTTCCGCGGCCACGTTGTAGGCAAGCAACAGTGCTGCCGCCAGCGTGACCAGAAAACTGTAACGCCGGATGCGCTCGAGAAAGTCCGCGCGAGCCATTTGATAAAGCACGCGGGGCGCGTTCATGCGGCCGTCCCAGAGCGGTGTCGCGAAAGGCAGAAGATGTAGGCGTCTTCGAGCGTGGGGGCGACGGCCTGAGCGCCGGGCGGTGGTACGTCCGCCAGCACGCGCGCGTGGGCGCCATCGCTGCGCCGCGATGTGTTGCTGATCAAGTAGCGCTGCCGGGCCGCGGGCAGCTCCGCGCTGGGCAGCACCCACTCCCATACTTTGCCATCCACTTCGCGCAGAAGATCCTCCGGCGAGGCGTGGGTCACCAGCGTTCCCTGAGAGATTAAGGCGATGTCGGTCGCCGTTGCCTCCACGTCAGAAACGATGTGCGTCGATAAGATCACAATTCGTTCGCCCGAGAGTTCCGAGAGCAAATTGCGGAAGCGCACTCGTTCTTCCGGATCAAGTCCGGCGGTAGGTTCGTCCACAATGAGCAGCTGGGGATCGTTCAATAGCGCCTGTGCGATTCCCACGCGCTGCTTCATTCCTCCCGAATAGCCGCCCAGAGGCCGCTTGCGCACGTCGGTGAGGTTCACCACGTTCAGAAGCTCGTCAATACGCCGGCGCGAGGCCGCGGCGTCGAGTCCCTTCACCGCTGCCAGATATTCGAGGAACTCGACTGCATTCAGGTTGGGATAAACGCCAAAATCCTGCGGAAGATAGCCGAGCACGTCGCGTAGGCTGTCTGGATTCGCAGCCACATCGCCTCCATTCCACAACACGCGGCCCTGGGTCGCTCGCGTGATCGTCGCGAGAATGCTCATCAGCGTAGTCTTGCCCGCGCCGTTCGGCCCGAGCAACCCGAGCACCCCAGTGCCCAGTTCCAGGCTGAAGTCGCGCAGCGCCAGGGTTCCGCGGCCATATTGTTTACTAACTTTTTCGATGACGAGCTGCAAGAATCCTCCGAGTGATGGTTGGCCGGAATCACCGCGGCCTGATGCGGTGAACGAGTTCGGCCGCGCAAAAGTTCCAGCGAAACTAAAAGCCGAATCTCATCGGCGAAAAAGGAGCGAGATCGAAGCCGGGATTTTCCCCAGCGATGACTCGTGCCATCACTAGAGCCGTAATCGGCGCCAGCACGATGCCATCGCGGAAGTGGCCCGTCGCCACGTAATAGCCGGGCGTGGCCGTCACCCCGAGAATGGGCAAGCCATCGGGAGTTCCGGGCCGCAGCCCCGACCAATCTTCGAGAATCCTGGCGTTCTTCAACTCCGGAATCGTGGCGATCGCGGCCCGGTGCAGCCTCTGAATGGTGGCGATGTCGGTGCGCTTGTCGAATCCGGCTTCTTCCACAGTTGTGCCCGCCAGAATTCTGCCATCACTGCGCGGAATCAGATAGATCTCCGGCGAGCGGATCACATGCTGAAGCAGATTGCGAGACTGTGAAACCAGGTAGAGCATCTGTCCTTTGACCGGACGGGTAGGGAAGGCGTAGGGAGCGATCTGGCCGGACCATGCGCCCGCACAGCTAACGACCGCACCCGCCGCGAATGCAGTCTTGTTGGTGATGACGCCGCAGGCGCGGTCGTTGGATACATTGACCGCTATGACTTCATCGCCTGAGGAAATGTCCACACCGCGATGCCTGGCCGCGAGCAGGGCTGCGTGGACCAGGGCGCGCGGGTCAACGCTGCGTTCCTGCAAATAAAATGCCGGCCGATCGGAAATTGCCAGCGCGGGCTCGAACTCCGCCAGGGGGGCGGGTAATGGGAAGGCATGCAATTCAACCTCGGCGAGGTGCGCCGCTGAAGGAAACAGGATCGTGCCCTGGTCCCTCAAGTCCACTTTTGCGCCCGACTCCACCTCCAACTCATGCACGAATTCCGGATACATGCGCGCGCTCGCCGTGGCCAGTGGCTGCAGCCCTGCCGGCGTTTCCGCCTTGCAATCCACCAGCATTCCGCCCGCGGCAGACGAGGCTTCCCGCCCCGGTTCACCCCGTTCCACCAGCAGAACGCTCGCGCCTCGTTTTGCGCAGTTCGATCGCGAGCGACAGTCCAATGATGCCGCCGCCGATGATAATCACGTCCCAATGCTTCACTTGTGCATTGTAAAAGAACGTTCGGGCATCCCCTGAGCTAATTGACACCATCGTACTTGTGCTAAAGAATTAAGGACGCGGCGCTAGAGCTGATCCCACTTGGAGGGGAACTATGCCGGAAGAAGGCGAAGTAATACATGTTGAACAGCAGTCGACGGCCGGGAAATGGATTCTGGTCGTCCTGGCGGTCGTGTTTGTCGCGGCTGCAGTTTATGGCTATGTGACCACGCAACAGCGGGTCGAGAAGCTGACCACGGATTTGAGCGCGAGTCAGGCGCAAGTCAGCGAACTGCAGAAGCGCATGCAATCGGCCGAAGCGCAGGAAGAAACGCTCGGCCAAAAGTTGGGCATGACCAAGAAAGAGCTGGCCCAGCGCGCCGCTGAACTGCAAGAGCAACAGAAGGCCACTGAATCCCGCCTGGAGAAGGAAGCGACCGCGCAAAAGGCGCAAATCGGCCAGGTCAGCGGGGAAGTCGCCGGAGTAAAGACCGACGTCGGCGGGGTGAAGACCGATGTGGCCTCCACGAAAGCTGACCTCGAAGCCACCAAGGCTAAACTGCAAACTGCGGTGGGCGACCTCGGCCTGCAGAGCGGTCTGATTGCCACCACGCGCGGCGATCTGGAAGTGCTCAAGCACAAGGGCGACCGGAACTACTACGAATTCACGCTGCTCCGCGGTGCCAAACCCCAACCCGTGGCTACGGTGAGCTTGCAATTGAAGAAGAGCGACCCCAAACACGGAAAGTTCACGCTGAACGTGACTTCTGATGACAAGACACTTGAGAAGAAAGATCGCAACGTCTCCGAGCCGATTCAGTTCTATTCGGGGCGCGATCACCTTCTCTTTGAGTTGGTGGTTTGGAACGTGGACAAGAACAAGGCCACCGGATATCTGAGCACGCCCAAGAGCGCGCCGGCCCCGGTGACGGCCAATTGAACGACGTCCTGTTTCCGGCGGGAGCGCATGTCGCGCTCCAAATCGCGCTGCGCACCGGGATCATCTATCTGGTCGTGCTGATCGGGGTTCGGGTCAGCGGCAAGCGCGAAGTGGGACAGATGACGCCGTTCGACCTGGTGCTGCTGCTTCTGATTTCCAATTCCGTGCAGAACGCGATGACCGGGCCCGACACCTCGCTGCTCGGCGGCGTGATCGCGGCGGCCACTTTGCTGGTGCTGAATTATGTGGTGGGCACGCTTTCCGGCAGCAGTCGCGGCTTCCGGCGCATCGTGGAAGGCGAACCCAGCCTGTTGGTCCATGACGGCAAACCCATCGAGGCCCACATGAAGAGCGAGAAAGTCAGCATGGACGAACTGCAGCGCGCCATGCGCGAACACGGCATCGCCAACTGCCACGACGTAGCCCTGGCGGTACTGGAAGTCGATGGCTCCATCAGCTGCCTCAAGTACGACGAGATCAAGCAGGACGCCAGCACCCATCTAGTGCGGCGAAGGTTCATCCAGAAAAAATGATGGAGATCAAGTTTCAAGGTGTCAAAGTTTCAGAGACCTCGACATTGAAACGTGAAACCTTGCAGCAACCTACTTGCTCAGCACGATCGCTACCGGCTGGTCGTAGGGCTGAATGGCAACACTCACCGACTTGCGCTGATTGAAAGCATCGAGTTTCACCGGGAAGCTGACGATCACTGTGCGCTTCACTTCCTGGCCGGGTTGGAGCTTGTCTTCCGGAGTGAGAGCCGGTTGTGCACCTGCTTTCAGCGCGGGGAAGGCCTGATAGTAGCGGTCGAAGTCGACTGCGGAAACTGCCTCGCCGCTTGATTCTCCACTGGACGTCACGAGCTTGCCCTGAATGCCGTGGACCCAGAGCGGCTTCTCGCCCGAGTTGCGCAGGGTGAAGGTGAGGGCCACCAGAACGGAATTCTGCCCCGGCAGTTCGACCGCGGCCACGTTGTCGAGCGACCCCGATCCCTGTGGTTTGGCGCGCTGAAAATAGGAATAAATCCCCGTGATGAGCAGTATCCCAGCCGTCGCCATGAGCAGTATTTTCACCGGCGGCAGGTTGCGCTTGGCCGTGCCGAATTCGTCGGCGATGTGAATCGTTGGGCCAGGCCGGGCGACTGGAGAAGAAGGAGGATTGGATGTTGGATCGGGCATGAGTCCGATTTTACTCCGGGCGCGCCAGACGATTTGGCTGCGCCTTGTATCTCCTTTAACTGACCACCGCTCACCGAGCCCTTGTCGCCTGGCTACGTCCAGCATAATGAGGCATGGTCAATTCCACTGGTGCTTCATCGTTTTTGCGAATTTCGCCGCGGGCAAAGTATTCAGCACGTCGTCCTTGGTCAGCCACGCGCGGCGGGCTTGCAGAATTCCGTAGCGAATTTTCTCCAGGTGCGAGATGTGGTGGGAGTCGGTGTTGATCACGATTTTTACTCCGCGCTGTTTGGCCTGGCGCAGGTGAACGTCGTTGAGATCAAGGCGGTCGGGGTAAGAGTTCAACTCCATGGCGACTTTGTGTTTGGCCGCCTCTAACAGAACTGCATCCATATTGAACTGGTAGGCGTCGCGGCGAAGTTGCAGGCGGCCGGTGGGATGTCCAATGATGGACGTGTTGGGATTGGAAACCGCCTTGAGCAATCGCTCGGTCATCTTGGCCGGTTCCTGATTGAAAACGGAATGCACGCTGGCGATGACGACATCCATCTGGGCAAGCACGTCGTCGGAAAGATCGAGGTCGCCATCGGCCAGGATATCGACTTCAATTCCCGCAAAGATGGTGATGCCTTCGATGACGTTGTTGGCGGTGCGAATTCGTTCGATGTGTTTTAAGGCGCGGGCGTCGTCGAGGCCGTTGGCAAAGGCGAGATTTTTGGAGTGATCGGTGATGGCGATGTATTTGTAGCCGCGCGCGCGTGCTGCGTCGGCCATTTCTTCGATAGTATTCTTGCCATCGGTTTCGACGGTGTGCATGTGCACGTCGCCCTGCAGATCAGCGAGAGTGATGAGCTGTGGCAGCAGGTGATTGGCGGCGGCGTCTATCTCGCCAAGGTTCTCGCGCAACTCCGGCGGAATGTAGTCGAGCTTCAGCTTGGCGTAAATTTCCTCTTCGGTCTTGCCCGCAACCGGCTTTTCGGTCTTCAGGTCGGCGAGCGAATATTCGTTCAGTGTGTAACCCATCTTGAGGGCGCGCTGGCGGAGGGCCACGTTGTGCGCTTTCGATCCGGTGAAATACTGCATGGCCGCGCCAAAGGAATCCGGCGGCAAAAGGCGCACGTCCACCTGCATACCGTTGCGAACCTGAAAACTGATCTTGTTATCGCCCTGCGCGATGATGCTCATCAGCGGCGGATATTTCGCAATGTATTCCACTGCCTTGTGGCGCTCGGCCTCGGTACAGCAGACCGGGCCGGTGACCAGGATGTCGAGATCGCCGGCGGTTTCGCGGCCGCGGCGCAGCGAGCCTGCGGGAGTGATTTTGTCGATTCCCGGAAGTTTCGCGAGATACGCGGTGAGGTGTTCGGCCTCCTCTTCGGCTGTATCGATCAGAAATCGTCCTGAGATGCGGCGGTAATCCTCGATCGCCTTGAGCAGTTTTTGTTCATGCTTCTCGCCCATGCGGGGAAGTTCGCGAATCTTGCCTTCGCGCGCCAACTTCTCCACGCCATCGACGTCGCAGACTTTGTAGGCGCTCCAGATCAGTGCGATTGTTTTTGGACCCAGGCCTTGAATCCTCAATAACTGCAGCATCGATGGGTTGTACTTCTTCAGCAGATCGGCTTGCACCGCGAGGCTGCCGTCTTTGAAGAGCTCCTGCAGGTTGACCAGCATGCCTTTGCCGATGCCAGGAATGGCGAGAACCTGCTTGGGTTCGGCGATGATGTCTTTGATCTGGTGCGAAAGATTTTCGATGGCCTGTGCAGCGTTGCGGTAGGAACGGATGCGGAAGGAGTCCTGGCCGTCGATCTCCAGCAGATCGGCGGTTTCATAGAGAATGTTGGCGATGGCCTTGTTGTCCACGACCTCAAGCTTAAACAAGATCGGGAGGTAGTGCCAGAGGCAGGGACTTCCGAGCGATCCATCGTGGTGAGCGCTGGCGGGGTCGCGTTACACTTCTGCGGCAACGGCGGCGGGTACGTGCTCTGACTCGCCACCTTCTGGCCAACGTACGGATTCGGCCCGCTTCAGGCTGCTTTCGTAACGTTCGCCGCCTGCGGGCCTTTCTGGCCGTCAGTGATCTCGAACTCCACCGGGTCACCCTCTTGCAGGCTCTTGTAGCCCTCAGAGGTAATCGCGCTGTAATGGACAAAAACATCGGGACCATCAGCGCGACCGATGAACCCATACCCTTTGGCGTTATTGAACCACTTTACGGTTCCTTTCAATCGTTCCACAGAACCCCCTCTTTCCGCACGCCCATCAATGGCGGGGAGAACCCATTGACGCGCCCCCAATAGATAGGATGCCATTTTGGAGCGATAGGGACTACCTGTCAAGATGAAATCGACAGCGGCTAGGGGAACAGAGGTATGGTGGCAAAACCGGGCAGCCCTTTGTCGGGACTTAACAACTATGGGCAATCGTTGTGAGATGCACAATGGCCGAGCCATAGAACTGAGGAAATCGTTTTCGCATCCCGAATCGTGCCGCGCAACACCATGCGAATCGCCGCCGGCAAAGGCACCATTCGTTTTTGAATCACCTCGTCGGCTTCTGGCTGTGCAGGCCCGGCGCGCAGTCCAGTTGCTAAAAAGACCGCCATAGTTTCGTTGACGAAGCCAGGGCTGGCATAAAAGTTAAAAATGAGCCGCCAACTGGCCGCGGTATATCCGGTTTCCTCGAGCAGTTCGCGCTTGGCCGCTGGAAGAGGCTTCTCACCGGCATCGATGCGTCCGGCAGGGAGCTCCCACAGATAGTCCTGAGCGGCATGGCGATACTGGCGTTCCAGTAGAAGGCGCGGGATTGCGCGGGATTGATCGACGGCCAAAATCACCACCGACCCGGAATGATGAACCACATCGCGCCGCACGCGCGGACCTCCGGGTTCCTGCACTTGATCGGTGGTGATCCAAAAGACTGGACCGCGGTAGACGGTGCGCGAGGAAATCAGACGCGCCTTCGTTTTCGGGCTTTTTGTCTTCGAACCAGAGCGGGGTTTCACCGTCTTTGATTTGGACTGCGGAGACTTTGGCATAGGAACAATATAAAACACGGCGGGCATGAGAAGGCGCGAGCATGATTCTGCTATGCTGCCGGGGATGTCGGCTCAAGGTTCGGCAAAACCGCGGATCGCAATTGTGGGCGCTGGAAATCTGGCGAGCGCGCTGGCTGTGTCCCTGCACGAAGCAGGTTACGTGATCGAGCAGATTATCGTGCGTGGGCCGGGAACATCGATGCAGCGGGCGAGGCGGCTGGCTCGCAAGGTGGGAGCATCGGCCGCAGTGGCTGCTCGTGCGCACATCCAGGCGGAGGCGATTTGGTTTTGCGTCCCCGACCGCGCGATTGCGGGCGCTGCGGAATCGTTGATCCGCGCCTCCGATTGGAAAGGCAAAGTGGCGCTGCACTCCAGCGGCGCTCTGAGCAGCAAAGAACTAGCGGTATTGCAGCGGGTGGGGGCGGCGGTTGCGTCGGTGCATCCGTTGATGACTTTTGTGCGGGGCTCACGGCCGTCGCTCGAGGATGTGCCGTTCGCGCTGGAAGGAGATCGCCGTGCGCTGCGAGTGGCGCGAGCCATCGTTCGCGATTTAGGCGGGCGGGCGTTCGCGATCCGCAAAGAGCAGAAGGCGGCCTATCACGCCTGGGGAATGTTCAGTTCTCCATTGTTGAGCGCGCTGCTGGCGGCCAGCGAGCGGGTTGCCGCGGCCGCGGGGATTGGGCGGAAATCGGCGCGCGCGAGAATGCTGCCAATTCTGCGCCAGACTCTGGACAACTATGCGCGCATGGGGGCGGCGGAGTCGTTCAGCGGTCCGATCGCGCGCGGAGATGTGGCCACCGTGAAAAAGCATTTGGAAGTTCTGCGGAAGGTTCGAGGCGCGCGGGATGTCTACGTTGCCTTGGCCCACGCGGCGCTGCTGGATTTGCCGGCGAAGAACCGGGCGGCGCTGGAGAGAATGCTTAGGGAAGTGTTCTCGCGTACGACGATCGCAGACCCGAAAATCCCAAGTGGGAGCATTCCTGGAGTGCGATAGGGATCCTTCGACTTCGTGTCTGCTTCGCTTCGCTCAGCAGACACTTCGCTCAGGACGACAGACGTAAAACAGGAGTCTGGACATTCTGCGCGCGCCTTACTGCGCGCTGCCTATGTGCTGAACAGGTGGCCCAGCTTTTCTTTCTTCGTCTTGAGATATTCTTCGGCATGGGGGCTGGGGGTGACTTCGCAGGGGACCCGCTCCACGACTTCGACGCCGGCGCGCTGCAGGGCTTCGACTTTTTCGGGATTATTGGAGAGCAATCGCACTTTGGTGACGCCGAGCGCTCGGAGCATCTGTCCTGGCAGCGCGAAGTCGCGATGGTCGGCCTTGAAGCCGAGACGCTCGTTGGCCTCGACCGTGTCCAGGCCGACATCCTGCAGTTCATAGGCCTGGAGTTTCGCCATCAGGCCGATGCCGCGGCCTTCCTGCTGTTCATAAATCAGAATTCCGGCGCCCAGGTCGCTGATCATGGAAAGCGCCATCTCCAGTTGCTGGCGGCAATCGCAACGCAGCGAGTGAAACACGTCTCCGGTGAGGCATTGCGAGTGAACCCGAACCAGCGGAGGCGCGGAGTGAACGTCTCCCATGACGAGGGCGACGGCTTCCTCAACTTCGCCATTTCCATTCGAACCGGATTCGCCGCGAAAGCCGCCCCGAAAGCCATAGATGCGAAACTGTCCCCAGCGGGTGGGGAAATCCGCGGACGCGACTTGTTGAACTGCGTAGTCGGGCACGTTCTTATTATAGCGGCTTATAGCGGCTGCGCAGTGGAGGTGGGCGATGGGGAAGTTTCGCTTAGCCGCGCGCCTTGAAAGGGAAGATAGCGTCTTGCTTGGAAGGAATCGGAGCGCCGTTGCGCGTCGCCGGTTGGAAGTGCCAGTTCTCAAGTGCCGCGAGGCACTGATTGTCGATCATCGGACCGAGGCTCTGCAGCACCGTCTTGCGGACAATTACGCCGCGTTCGTCGATGGTGATTTCGATGATGACCTTGCCTTCAGAGTCCGGACGTTGCCAGGGATAGACCACTGGGTCGGAGGTTGCGATGGGCAGGGCTGGACGAATTTCGTCGCCGTAAATGGGGCTGCCGGGCAGGCCTCCATAGACAACTCCGGCAAGAGCGCCGTGGCCGAGTTTGGTGAGCGTTGCGGTCTTGGCATCGTCCTCAGATCCGGAGGGCGCGAGGGTTGCGGGCGCGGAAAGTTTCGCCAGCGCCGGATCGGGCTTGAATGTCAGTTTCTGGTGCCCAAGGCGTTGATGGCGGTAGACCTGGGTTGCGCTGTCGGAGGAACTGGTGGAACTGTCGTCGGGATGTACGGTAGGAAAGTAAAGCTTGGCGACCACTCTGCCGTTGTGTCCCAGGGCAACGGAGTTGGGCTGCAGCAACTGCGGATCGGGAGTATGCAGCAGCCAGGCGAAGAACAGCGCATGGAAAGCGATAGAGGCCACAAGCATTCTGGGCTGCGTAGAACTCGCCGGCTTAAGTTGGGTGAACATCAATGAACGACCCCAGGTCGACTACCCCACAGTTAGGGCTACCGCACTGCTATTAGGTTAGACGGGTGGAGGGGGGATTCGTCAAGCCTGTTTCCGTAGCCGGATTCAACTCTGGTAACCGCGTTTGCCGACAATCGTTTATGCGGGACGTGGTGCGAAGAGGGGAACGCTGTTAAAATAAACGGGCACACCAGCAACGCATCCATCGAGTGGGGCTGTAGCTCAGCTGGGAGAGCGCGTCGTTCGCAACGACGAGGCCACCGGTTCGATCCCGGTCAGCTCCACCAAATCTTTCAAGCACTTGCGAGTTTTTTGAGCCTGTTTCATTTCCCGAAAAATCAGCTCATTTGGAGCGTTTTGGAACGTGAATCCCCGGACTCGGAAACATCGAGTGTTAGGGACGCCATGGGCTGCTCCGCTGACTCATGCGAGAGATCGAGATTTCTATCGTGGTCATCGTTCTTCGGAATGCGTGTCTTTCGGAACCACCTCCCGCCGAGACTCGGCGCAATTTGGGCTGCTTCATGTCGGAACGCCAAGTTTTGGCAATATCCATTGCGTCAAAATTATGTAGCCGACAACGAAACCCACTCCCCAAACCCAATTGGACATCTTCACTCTCCCCTATCTGCCAACTCCAAGTTTACGCAAGAACGTCATCATCGGGCACCAGTTGGTGAATCCGGACTGAAACAGATTCAGGCCGACAAAAGCCGTGAACAGGTACCAGTACGGGCTCACGTAGTGTCCGAGTGCCAGTGACAACAGAATAAAGCTGCCCGCGATCAAGCGTAGTGTTCGTTCCACGGTCATCACAATTCTCCTTCAGACTACAGGCTAATCTGAGCAATTTCGGGTTGCGGTGTTTCGCATTCAGCAACATTTTCCGGCGAATGCGGATGCTTCGGTGAAAACGAGTGTCCCCGCTGAGAGAGGTAATAAAGAACCGGCACTGCCATCCGCGACAGAACGGTAGACGCGACTTCTCCCGCCATCAAGGACAATGCCAGGCCCTGGAAAATCGGATCGAACAGGATCACGCTCGCTCCCACCACAACCGCGGCTGCGGTCAGCAGCATGGGACGAAAGCGCACCGCGCCCGCATCAACCACCGCATCCTCCAGCGACATCCCCTGAGAGCGCCGCAGTTCGATGAAGTCAACGAGAATAATCGAATTGCGAACAATAATGCCTGCTCCGGCGATGAAACCGATCATCGAGGTCGCGGTGAAGAACGCTCCCATCAGCGCGTGCGCGGGAAGAATGCCGACAAGCGTGAGCGGAATCGGCGCCATGATAACCAGCGGAGTGATGAATGACCGGAACCAGCCCACGACCAGCACATAGATCAGGACCAGCACCGCCGCAAAAGCGAGTCCCAGGTCGCGGAACACTTCCACCGTGATGTGCCACTCACCATCCCACTTCATGGAGAAGCGATCGGTGCGCTCCGGCATGCTCGTGCCCTTGTACTGTTTTACTGCGTAGCCATCGGGCAGTTTGATTTTGTCGATTGCCTCGCTCATCTTCATGATGGCGTACACGGGGCTTTCTTCTCCGCCCGCAACATCTCCCGTGACGTAGACGACTGGCTGCAGATTCTTGCGATACACGCTGGTGTCAATTGTCGTTTGTTGAAGGTTCGTTACTTCCTGCAGTGCGATTTGGCCACCGGACGGTGTCGGCAGCTTAAGATTCCCAAGGTCTTCGATTCCCGAACGATCCGGCCGCGCCAGCCGCACTTCAATGGGGATGTCCTCGCGTGAATGCGGATCGTGGAGCAAGCCCGCGTTGGCTCCGCCGAGTCCGACCTGCAGAGTGCGCGTCACATCGGCGGGAGAAATGCCGTGGAGAGCAGCCTTCTCCAGATCCACCTTCAGGTCGTACTTGATTTGTGGATCTTCGACGTACCAGTCCACGTCCACGACGCCCGGCGTCTGCTGAAAGACTTTCTTGACTTGAGCGGCCAGTTCAATCTGCCCCTTATAGTCTGGCCCATAAACTTCAGCAACGAGTGTTTGCAAAACGGGCGGTCCAGGCGGGACTTCGGCTACTTTGATGCGTGCTCCGAAGGGCGCTGCAATCTTGTCCAACTCCGGCCGCAATCGCCGTGCGATCTCGTGGCTCTGCGTCTTCCGATCATGGCGTGAGAGCAGATTCACCTGGATATCAGCCTGATTGGGCTGATTGCGCAAGAAGTAATGACGCACGAGTCCGTTGAAGTTGTAGGGGCCGGAGGTCCCGGCATAGATCTGATAATTGGTGACCTCGGACTGCTGGCCGAGATATTGTCCCAGTGCCTGCGCCACGCGAGTCGTCTGTTCCAGCGGGGTGCCATCGGGCATGTCGATGATGACCTGGAACTCGCTCTTGTTGTCGAAGGGAAGCATTTTTACGCGCACCCACTTCAACGGAACAAAAGTGACGGCGGCAAGCAGCAACAACACGACACCGCCAAGAAACATCCAGCGGCGGCGCGCATCACGGATCAGCGGGTTCATCGTCCGGCGATACAGGCGGGTGGTCCAACCTTCGGTCTCGTGTCCGGAATGTTCGCTACTGCCCGCATGTTTCCTGAGCAGCCTCAATGCCGCCCACGGCGACACCACGAAGGCGACAATCAACGAAAACAGCATCGCTGCCGAAGCTCCCACTGGAATCGGACGCATGTACGGGCCCATCAAGCCGCGCACGAAGGCCATGGGCAGGATGGCGCCGATGACGGCAAAGGTGGCGAGAATCGTCGGATTGCCAACTTCATCCACCGCCTCGACCGCGACTTCAGTCAGAGATCGCCCGCGGCTCTCCGGCAACCGAAAATGACGCACGATATTCTCGACCACAACGATGGCGTCGTCGACCAGGATGCCGATGGAAAAGATGAGAGCAAACAATGTGACCCGGTTCAGGGTATAGCCATACAGGTAGAAAACGGCGAGCGTGAGGGCGAGTGTAACCGGCACTGCCAGAAGTACGACGCCTGATTCCCGCCAGCCCAGCGCCAATGCAATCAAAAATGTGACGGATAAGGTGGCGATGAGCAGGTGTTTGAGAAGCTCGTCGGATTTGTCTTTCGCAGTCTCGCCGTAGTTGCGCGTGACCGTGATGTTCAGATCCTTGGGGAGCATATACCCGCGCAAGGCGTTGACTTTGTCCAGCACGCGCTCGGAAATGTCGGTGGCGTTCGTGCCCTTGCGCTTCGAAAGCGTGATGGTGACCGCGGGATATTCCGCGCCAGATGTCTGTCCCGGGCCACCGCGAGCATTGGCAAACAGCACGTAACTGCCTGCTTCGGCGGGGCCGTCCTCAAGCTTCTCTGCCACGTCACGCAAGTAGACGGGGCGTCCAGAGTGAACCCCAACCACGACCTGCCGCAGCTCTTCGAGACTCGTGAAGAAGGTTCCGGCTTCGACCTGGAACTCGCGATTGTCGCGCGCAAAACTCCCTGCTTGTCCACGGCTATTCGCGCTCTGCAGTTGCCCCACGATCGCACCCGGCGTCAGGCCGTATGCCGCAAGCCGTTGCGTGTCGAGCGCTACTCGTATCTGTCTCGGCTGCCCGCCGATGATCGTGGTCTCAGAAACGTCGTTGAGCGGCTTCAGTGAATTTTCCAGCTCACCCGCGATTCGCCGCAGACGATAAGAGTCATAGTCTTTCCCCCACAGCGTGAGGGCCATTATCGGCACGTCGTCAATCGAGCGCACCTTGATGATTGGCTGGGAGACGCCAGGCGGGATGCGATCAAAGTTGGAGAAGAGCTTGTTGTAGGTCTGTACGATCGCATCTTCTTCTTTGGTTCCGACATAGAAACGCACCACCAGCATGCTCATGCCGGGATGGCTGATTGAGTAGATGTACTCGACGCCCGGCACTTCGCGCAGTACCTTCTCCATGGGAAGGCTGACGCGCTGTGCCACCTCGTCAGCCGACGCTCCCGGCATCTGCACAAAAACGTCGAGCATGGGCACCACGATCTGGGGCTCTTCTTCCCGAGGAGTCTTGAGAATGCTGAACCCACCCAGAAGCAACGCAGCGACGATGACCAGCGGTGTCAGTTTCGAATCGATGAAACTGTGGGCAATGCGACCGGCCAGGCGCAAGCTTTTTGCGGGTTGTGTCGTCGATTTGGATTTGCTATCAGCCATCACTGGACCTCAATGCGCTTGCCATTCAGGTCGACTGCACCCGGTTTGGCCACAAGCTGCTCGCCTTCCTGGAGGCCCGCCAG
The DNA here is from genome assembly GCA_963715875.1 of uncultured Acidobacteriaceae bacterium. Classification (GTDB taxonomy): domain Bacteria; phylum Acidobacteriota; class Terriglobia; order Terriglobales; family Acidobacteriaceae; genus Sulfotelmatobacter. The sequence goes on from OY970281.1 coordinate 2,858,983, forward strand.
CACTTCGACCTCGGCGCCAGAAGGCTTTCCCAATGTGACGTAGCGCAAACTCGCAACTTTGTTTTGGTCGAGCACATAAATGCCCTGCAATTGGCCGCGTTCAACGACTGCCGAGCGTGGAATCAACACCGCCTGCCGCTCGCCCCGGGAAAACTGCGCCCGCCCGAACAGTCCCGACCGCAGATGTGTGTCTGCCGGCAAATCGATCTTTACCAGGAACGTTCGACTTGCGGCATCCACGGCTGGGACCAATTGCACAACCTTGCCTTGCAGCACCGCGTTGTCGAGGGCATCGATGACCACCGAGACCTGCTCTCCTGTTCGTACATGCTGGAGATCGTTCTCGTTGACAGTGGCTTCCAGTCGATAGCGGCGCACATCCTCGACGGTGAAGATCGGCATCCCGGGTGAGACCAGCGTGCCGGAATCGGCCTTCTTCTCCGTCACCACGCCATCGAACGGCGCGCGAATGCGTGTGTAATCCAGAGACGTTCGCGCCTGGCTCAATGCCGCCTGCGCCTGGGCTTGCCCCGCCTTCGCCACATCTCGACGTGAGAGAGCCGCTTGTTGGCGGGCTTTCACTTCGTCGAACTCCTGCGGGCTCACCGATTTCTTTTCGTAGAGGTTCTGGTAACGCTTCATCGTTGATTCCGCCAGGGCCAGGTCGGAATCTGCTCCTGCCAGTTGCTGTTGGGCGGCAAGGTCGGCTGCGGTCGCGCGGTCTACCGCGGCTCGCGGCTGCGAGTCGTCGATTACGGCGAGCACTTGACCGCGCTGCACGTGGTCTCCTTCATGAGCCCGGATCTCGACGATGTTTCCTATCATCTGACTGGCGGCGTCACTTGTCTGGACGGCGCGTACCGTCCCTGCCGCTTCCAGCACATCGGGCACGTTGGACTCTTTCGCGGCGAGCACGGAAATGTTCTGCACGGTTTCGAGAGCCGGCAAGGTACGGCTTGGCTCGCTGGAGCAACTCGCGAGAACAACGAGCGCGAGGAGCAGGCATGAAAGTGCGATTCCTCGATTCATACGATTCATGGCATCACCACGGGGGATTGCGGAGTCAAGTTTCCGCTCGCCAACTCCAGGTTGGCGTAGCTGGTCTGGAAGTGATAAACGGCCTCCCAGTAGTCGGTCTGGCTGCGGCGCGCCGCGTCTTCAGCGCCCAGCAAATCGGTAATCGTGGTCAGCCCGCTCTCGTAGCGATCCTGATTGATGCGCAGACTCTCTTGTGCCTGGGCGATTGCGGCTCGGGCCACTGCGATCTGCTGCCGGTTAGCGTCCGTTTCGTAGTAGGCTCGCCTGACTTCAAGACGGACGGCATCGCTAGCTGATTGCTTCATCGCCACAACCTTTTCTTCGAGGGCTCGCTGCCGCGAGAGTTCCGCCCGCTTGGCGCCGCCTTGAAAGATATCCACTTGCACTTCGATCCCGCCGAGCCAGTTGTTGCCACCGCCGCCGGCGAGGAACGTAGGGTTGTCCATTTCCCAGCCTGCAAAAGAGTTCACCCGCGGCCCGAATGACGACTTGGCGATGGCCACACTCTGCCGCTGTGCTGCTTCCTCGGAGGCGATCCGCTTCAAGTCAGGGCGATTGGCGAGTGCCTGCTTCTCGACTTCCCCAAGCACAGGGGCGGGAAGTGCGCGCTCAGCCAACAGTTCTGCAGTCTGGAATGGAGAATCGAGCGGCATACCCATCGACGAGTTCAGCTGTGCCCGCGCCACTTCCACGGTGTTCCTGGCGCGGATCACTTCCTGCTGTCGTGCCGCCATGCGAACCTTCGCTGTCAGCAGATCCGACTCTACGGTCAGCCCGCTGTCGAATCTTGCCTGGCTGCGGTCCATGATCGACTGCGCAGTTTTGGCCGACTGCTCGGCAACTTCCAGTTCCTTGGCTGCCAGGAGAACGTCGTAGTAGGAACTGACCACCTGAAAGACAATCTCCTGATCGGTGCGGTCCAATTGGTATCCGACAGCGTCGTTCATCTGTTTTGCCCGATTGATTCCGTGCCAACTGGCGAATGAGTCAAACAGATTCCAGCTGCCTGCAAAGCGCGTGGCGAAGTTGCCGAAGGGCAGTGGTGAGTTCAGCTGATTCAACGCGAAGTCCGCAGTGGTGAAACGCTGCTGCCGCAGCTTGCTGCCGAAGACGTAAACCGGATCATCCCCACGAGTCGCCGTTTCGGAAAAACTCAAGTGAGGCATGAGGAACGAGCGCGCCTCGCGAATTCCGGCCGAGGAAGCCCTTGTGTCTGCGAGTGCTGCCTTGCGCAGAGGGTTTTTCTCCAGCGCGATTGTCACTGCCTGCTGCAGAGTAAGGGACGACGGCTCGGCCTGTTGCTGAGCTGAAGCCGACACCCAGGCCAGCCACAGCGTCGCGATGCTCAGACCGAGTTTGAACAGGCCTTTCAACTTTGCACTTCCGCGGCCTGAGCTGGCTTCATCCATTCGGTCTTGTCTTCAACGATCTCGTAAGTTGTGTGGAAACTCGCGGTCTTCTGCACCATGGCCCCCACCGAACAATACTTTTCCTCGGAGAGACGGATCGCCTCCTCCAGCGCCGCCGCGTCAAGTTCAAAACCAGTTACGACATGGTGGATTCGCACCGCCGTGAACACCTGGGGTGGGCGCTCCGCTTGATCTGCCTCGACCCGCACCTGATAGCCGGTGACTTTCTGGTGATACTTCTGGCGAAGAACGGTGACGACGTCGAACGCCGTGCATCCGGCCAATCCGGCGGCCACCAATTCAATCGGCTTCGGGCCCGTACCTCCGGCGGCATCGTCCAATAGCAGGTGGTGACCGCTTCCGCTCTGGGCCACAAATTGGCGCTGCTGCTTAAGTGGCTGAGTCAGTTCGACTTTGGCCGTGATCATGATTGCCTCCTGCTTGCTTCTATCGACCAAGCACAGGAATAAATGCAGGAAGTTGGATTTTGTTACAGAGAAAATCGGCCCGGGAACTTGCCGGCCATAGGAGGGCTATTACTTCGATCTGACCGCCGCGAGGACCTGTTCGTAATTCTTCAGCAATTGCTTGCGGAGCCGGACGGCCTGCTTACTTGGAGGGCACTCCGCCGGAAAGGATCGGCACTGATCAATTGTCGCTTCGAGACTGGAGAGGAATGCCTTGCACGGTTCGCATCCGCCGAGGTGACGCTCGAGTTCCTCGCAAAGCGAATCATCCAGCTGCTCGTCGAGATAGTTCGATAGCTCGGCAAACATGGCCCTGCAGCGGGCGGGTCTGGGCTGTTCGTTGCCGGACCGTTCTGGGGAATACGCTCGCGAAGCGACGGCCGCTCTCCCGGATCGTGGTTTCAACTTTTTCACCATTTCCTTCCGGACAAACAACCTCGCACGATGTAAGCGAACTCGCACGGTTCCGGAACGCAGCCCGGTGATCTCGGCCACTTCTTCGTCGGTGAGCCCTTCCATATCGCGCAGCACCAGGACGATGCGGTATTGTGGCGGCAGCCGCTGAATAGCGTCTCGCAACCGTCCCGCTTCCTCACTCCGAATGGCGAATGCTTCCGGGTTGATGCCGCCACTGATCCCCAGTTGCTCAAGTTCCTTTCGATCGGGCATGAGTTCTTCCAGCGAGAGGTCGGGATTGGGAGCAAACTTGCTGCGGCGCCGGCTCATCAAGCAGCGGTTCTTCGCCACCTTATAAAGCCACACCACGAGGGCCTTAGGACTATCGAATTTGGGCAGGTGTGGAACCGATTTCAGCAGCACTTCTTGCATCGTGTCTTCCGCGTCCTGGCGCTGGCCGCAGACGCGCATGCTGAAGGAGAACACGGTATTTTGGAGCAGGGCCAGTGCCTGCCCCAAAGCAGCATCGTCGCCCTGCTGCAGAAGTTGCACGGCGCGCTCTACGTCAGTACGCATCCCGTCCAATTTAGCACTTCTGTCGCCTCGTCTCTGGTGCGCTCGATGTCGAGAGCAGGAAATGTTCCGATCTGGTTCGTGATCAGATTGTCAGCGGGCTGTGGGATCAACTTTCTCAAACGAATCTGCCCGGCAATCCGCGTTTGGCGAGGCTGCAACGTAAGCCTCGGAGGAAACGCCTTCACCTGTCTTGAACCCTTGCCCTGCAGCTATTTGTTGGATTCTGCGACGCCGCGTCAACTCGCTGCCCATTACGAACAAGAAGAACGCTAGCGAAGACAACAAGTAAATTTTGTAGCGCTCCCAATCCAGCTCCACGAGAGAAACAATCAAGCACACAAGTAAGAAAACTCGTTACATCAGCCATTGGAATGCTCGCTTCACGAAAGACTTTGCGTTCGTCTCGATGCACACGCCGTGAGCGATGATCAGCTTGTCGAAATCCCACAAAAGCAGCTTTCCGAGTGACTGCCGCGCGAGGTCTCGATGAATGAAGGAGAGCCTGATGTCGAGCCCAACGCCGCCATGCGGAGATGCCACGCCCTCCAGTTTCAACACGGCATTGCGAAAGGGCCTGCCTTTGACCATGGGATGAATCTGAATCAGATCATCCAGAATGACCGTGCGCGATTGTCTGTGAAAGAACAGCACTTCTTCGATAAGGGGATTGCCCTTGAAGGCAAGCTGGTCGAAATCGTTCTTCCAGGCTTGCGGTGGTTCGTCTCCCAAAATACCGGTGATGGGCAGTGCCCCTTCCCTTAGCGCAAACGGAGTGGCGCGAGATGCCCACAGATGTGCGTCGGGAAACAGCGTGTGCCAGGCGGTCAGCCTCCAGAAGTGCCTTGGCGTCGCCGCGAGAAGGTATCTCACAGGCCCAAGCTCCGTGATGCGTTTGAGCATGTCGAACGACACTGAGACGGGAGAATTTATCCAGACTGTGCCATCAGAGAGCTTTGCGACAGTCATGCGAGTCGTAAACACGAAGCCCATATCGCGGACGTTCGGCCCTTCCACGATCCAGAGGTCGTCACCAAATTGCTCGCATTCCGTCATAGGAGCGCCTTTTGCGAGGATAGCAAACCCGTGAGCGAACCTCTTGAAATGTCGTTGCCGCCTGGCGATAGGTTTCGGGGAAATGCGCCGACAGCATACCTGCGTTTAACCAGCAATCCGGGAAATGTTCCAGGTCGGAAGTCGGCTTCTAGGAAGTTTCGCCACATCGATAACGATAAACGCATTTTATTTACGTATCGCGTAACCTCCCGAATGGTCTAAGAAACCTCCCACGAGAATCGCTACCGCTGTTTTTTCATCTCCCGCTTTTGGGGAGTTGCCCCTCGGGGGCGTTGCAAAAGGGCTTCCATGCAAGGAGTTTGCTGGAATAATGTCTCCGAGTGCGAGAAAATGAGAATAGTTGTGTCTACGAGTAGGGACACTTTCCCACGGCAGTTCGACCCTGCGGTAGATCCGCGGTGGGTGCTACAATCCACGATTTGTTCTACCGGAGAAATTTACCATCATGGCTACGACAACGATAGAAGTTGATACAGCCGCGGGAAGGCCCGGTCACGCTCGGCTGGAGCGGTGGGTCGAAGAAGTCGAGCAGATGTGCAAACCCGATCGCGTGCACTGGTGCGACGGCTCGCCCGAGGAGTATCAAGCCATGCTGCGGTTGCTGGTGCTGACCGGCACCGCGATTCCTCTGGACGCGGCCACGCGGCCGAACAGCTTCCTGGTTCGTTCCGATCCTGCCGATGTAGCCCGGGTCGAAGATCAGACCTACATCTGCGCGCGCACCAAAGATGAAGCCGGCCCCACCAACAATTGGGAAGATCCCGAGAAAATGAAGCAGAAGCTCGCGGGCCTGTTCGCGGGCTCAATGGTGGGCCGCACAATGTATGTAGTTCCGTACAGCATGGGCCCGATCGGTTCTCCCATTTCAAATATCGGAGTGGAGATCACAGATTCGCCCTATGTGGTGGTCAGCATGAACATCATGTCGCGGGTGGGAAGCCGCGTGCTTGAGGTTCTGGGCTCAGATGGCGAGTTTGTGCGCGGATTGCACTCCATCGGAGCGCCGCTCGGCACCAACCAGCCGAACAAACCGTGGAACTGCAACCGGGAACACAAATACATCTGCCATTTTCCCGAGACTCGTGAAATCTGGTCGTTTGGTTCGGGGTACGGCGGCAATGCGCTGTTGGGCAAGAAATGTCACGCGCTGCGAATCGCCTCGGTACAGGCGCGAGACGAAGGCTGGATGGCGGAGCACATGCTGATCCTGAAGATGATCAGCCCCACCGGCGAGAAAAAATATGTGGCGGGGGCGTTTCCTTCGGCGTGTGGCAAGACCAATCTGTCGATGATGATCCCGACCATTCCGGGCTGGAAAGTCGAGACGATTGGCGATGACATTGCCTGGATGAAATTTGGCGCCGATGGCCGGCTCTATGCCATTAATCCGGAATATGGTTTCTTCGGCGTGGCTCCCGGCACCAGCATGAAGTCGAACGCCAACGCCATGCTCACCATCACGCGCAACGCCGTCTTCACCAATTGCGCGATGACGCTGGAGGGCGACGTGTGGTGGGAAGGCATGACTGAGGAAAGACCTGCGAAGCTGGTCGACTGGCTGCGCCGTCCATGGACCCCGGCGGATTCGGCTAGAAAGGCCGCGCATCCCAATGCGCGTTTCACGGTTCCCGCCAGCCAGTGCCCCGTGATTGCTCCCGAGTGGGAAGACCCCAAGGGCGTGCCGATCGACGCAATTCTGTTCGGTGGCCGGCGGGCGAATATCGTTCCGCTGGTAACTGAGGCCTTCGACTGGCAACACGGCACATTTTTGGGCGCGACTGTGAGCAGCGAGACTACGGCTGCCATCACGGGAAAAGTGGGACAGCTGCGCCGCGACCCGATGGCCATGCTGCCATTTTGTGGCTACAACATGGGCGACTACTTCGCGCACTGGATCAAGACCGGCAAACACTCCGGTGCGAAGCTGCCGAAGATTTTCTACGTCAACTGGTTTCGCCAGGATCAGAAGGGCAAGTTTCTGTGGCCGGGATACGGCGAAAACAGCCGCGTATTGAAATGGATTTTCCAGCGCTGTGATGGCAAGGTGCACGCCAAAGAAACTCCTATTGGCAGGATTCCCGAGCTCTCCGATCTCGACATCACGGGATTGAATATGTCCTCCGCCAACGTGGCGGAGTTGCTCAGAGTGGATGTTTCGGGCTGGCTGGCCGAGGTGCCACTGATCAAGGAACACTTCTCCAAGTTCGGCAAGCACCTTCCGGAGGAGTTGAATGCCGAGGTGAAGGCGCTGGAAGAGCGGCTGCGGGCGGCGAAGTAGCGGGCCTGCGAGCTTTTCCAACGCTGTCAGCGCCGAGGGCGAGACGCCCCTTCGACAAGCTCAGGGCAGGCTCTCGGGACAGCCGGCAGGATGCCGGCGCTACTTGCTTAGAGCCTTTCCAAATTCTTCAAGAAAAAACTGAACATTTTCTTCCGTCGCCAAAGGCCCCATCACGCCGATGCGGAAGACCTTGCCGGCCAGCGGGCCGAAGCCGCCTGCGATTTCAATGCCGGGTCCATCCAACAAATGCTTTCGGACTTTGGCTTCGTCCACGCCCTCGGGCACGCGCACTGTGTTCAAGTTCGCAATCTGATGTTCTGCGGGAACATGCATGCTCAGGCCCATGGCTTCGATGCCCTTGACGAACGAATTGTGGCTGCGGCGATGCCGCTCCCAGCGGTTCTCGATGCCTTCTTCGGCGGTGAGCAGAAGCGCCTCGCGCAATGCATAGAACATGGAAATCGGCGCGGTGTGATGGTAGCGGTGCGAAACGGTCGAGTAGTCGCGAATCAGCTTGAGGTCGAGATACCAGCTGCGTGGCGGAGTGCTGCGCGCATTCAACCACGCCATTGCCCGCGGCGACAATGCCATTGGCGACAAACCCGGCGGGCAACTTAAGCCTTTCTGCGTGCAACTGTAGGCGACGTCAATGCCAGTTTTGTCGAACTCGACTGGCACTGCGCCCAGCGACGTAACGCAGTCTCCGATCACCAGAGCGCCAGCATCGTGCGCGGCGGCGCAGATGGCGCTGCCCGATTGCAACGCTCCGGTTGAGGTCTCGGCGTGAACGTAGGCTACCACCTGTGGCTTTTCTCGGCGGATGAAGTCGCGGGCTTCATCGTCGCTGTAGACTTCTCCCCATTTTTTCTCGAAGCGCGAGATGTTGGCGCCGTGGCGCTTGGCCATCTCGGTGAGGCGATCGGAAAAATATCCGTTGGCGAATACGGCGACCTTGGCCCCCGGCTCAACGAAATTAGCGACCGCGGCTTCCATGCCTGCGCTGCCCGTGCCGGAAATCACCAGGGTGGCGCCGTCTTCGGTTCCGAAAACTGGTTTCAATAATTGCTGAACGTCGGCCATCACTTGAATGAAATATGGATCGAGGTGCCCCACAATCGGCTTGGCCAACGCCTCGTAGACGCGGGGATGAACCATGCTGGGCCCGGGTCCAAACAAGTAGCGGCGCGGCGGCGCCAGAGCAGGGAAGTGAAGTGCGGTCGGCTGTTCGATGGTGCTCATGAGTCCTCGTTTCAGTGCGTAGATATCAAGCCTTGATCTTAGTTCAGGGAACGAACAATCTCCAGAGGGCTGCGCCCGAACGGGTAGAAATCCTAACGCGTGGTGACAAAAAAGTAGATGCTCATGGCGAAGCCCAAGGCGATGACAAAGGCGCGCACCTTGCGGGGATCGGCTTTCTGCGCGAAACGCGCGCCGAACCAGCCTCCGGCGAGCGAACCGAGAACCATAACGGCGCATTGCGGCCACAAAATCGCCCCGGCGGCGATGAAGGTGACGACGGCGGCGGCATTCATGGCAGCGGTCAGCAGGCTGCGAATCGCGGCCATGGCATTGATGTCGCGCATGCCCGATGCCGCCAGCATTCCCATCAGGATGAATCCGACTCCCGCGCCGAAATATCCGCCGTAAATCGCGACCGGCACCTCCACAATCGAGCTGACCACGATGGCCTGCCACGTGATCGTCCGGAGATCATCGACCGGAGCCGTCTTGCCGGCGAGCGCGCGGATCTGGTTGCCGAAGGTGAACAGCAACGTGCCAGAAAGCAACAGCCATGGGATGAGGTGCACGAAGGTGTGCGGCGGAGTCTTCAACAGAAGCATCGCGCCCGCCCATCCCCCGGCAACCCCGACCAGCAAAAGAGGAACCAATAAGCGCGCTGGTGCGTCGAGCCGTTTCAGGTACGCCAGCGTGCTGGAGGCGTAACCGGGCCACAGCGCCACGGTATTGGTGGCATTGGCCTCGACGGCGGGAATGCCGGTGAACATGAGGGCAGGAAATGAGATAAAGCTGCCGCCTCCGGCGAGCGCATTGAGGGTTCCGGCGATTGCGGCTGCAAGAAACAGAAATAGGGCGCGGCCTAGGTGCAATCCCATGGGGATTCAGAATAACGGAACATGCGGCCATCCAAGCCAGCGATTTTGCCGTGTGACTTCAAGGCAGAAGTCAGAAGTAAGAATGCAGAAGTAAAACGACTTAACGTCTGCATTCTGAATTCTTACTTCTGCATTTGAAACAGGATATTTACCACAGAGAGCACCGGGGGATCACGGCGTACAGATGTCCCGAAGAAGTCAATAGGTCTATCTGTGCAAACGATTACGCAGTCTGCTAGGATGGTGCCCAAGATGACGGCGCATCTCCTTTATTTTGAGCAGATCGCCGAATGCAATATGGCATTAAAACTGCCACTGATTTCGGTGGCGGAGTGCCTCTAGATCCCGGGAGCCCTTTGCAAGACCAGGACGACCGCCCATAGGTAGGAGTATTTCGTGCCCGAAGCTGAGAACGGGAACAGCCGGTTGGTGGTGAGGCGGAGGCGGCGGCGAACCAGTCGTCATCGCCGGAATCGGGTCGTTCGCAACTGGCTCCGACTGTCAGTAGTCGTGCTGTTCGTGGCGGCGATCGCCACCCTCGCCATGAGGGTTCTGAGTCCTTCCTTGTTTCAAGCCCGTAAAGGCGGAATTCCAGTAATCCGTCGCTCCGACCTCAGTCTCGAGCAGGCCGAGACGGTCAATCAGATTCTGGAACAGAGGCAAGCGTCGCGGCCGGTTTATCCCTATTCGGTCGTGCCCGGCGGCGTAGAAAATGTCAAAGAATTGAAGTGGGCCGCGGAACACGATCCGGTGGTGGGCGCGCACTATGCTGGTTTCGACTTCGAACGGGCTCACATCGTGCAGTTGACCCTGGCCCAGACCGTGTTTGTCTCCTACCGCATCGGCAACCACATCTACTGGACCCGCCACAGATTAACCCTGAAGAAGGGCGAAAAACTGATCACCGACGGGCGCATGACGGCGCGCACTCGCTGCGCCAACCGCGTGGAAGAAACTCCGCAGCAGGAGGCCTCTCCTGCCGAACCCACGCCGGAAAAGATGGAGCAACCGGTTCGTTCGGGCGTGGGAACGGCCGTGGCAGCGCCTCCGGTGGCATTTCAATCGGCTTTGATGAACCGGCCCCAGGCTCCCGGCCTCGGACCGGTTGGGCCGTTAGCTTTATACGATCCGATCAGCACCAGCACATTCATTCCGCTATCGGCGCCTCCCATTCCAGAAGGCCTTTGCGGGCCGGTCAAGAAGAAGGGTAGCGGGCTCTCCGGAGATCGTTACAACGACGCCAAGAAGAAAAAGCCCGGTCTCAATCCTTGCGGTAACGGAGGCGGTGGGACGGTCCCCGAGCCGGGAACCTGGGTTCTATTCCTCTCCGGATTGGCTGGGATTTATTGGAAGTTCCGCGGCGGGATCGCCCGGGCCTGAGTTGCTCGCCTGAGTCTGCGACAAAGCGCCTCCGCACTGCTAGCCGTTAAATCAATAGGCTAATTGTGTGCTCGCAGGAGATCTCTTTCCACAGTGACTGACCCAAAGTCGTAATCCCTTCGTAAGCTGCGCGCTTGAAAAACGCTGCTAGAATCGCCCCTAGCACGACTGCACACACTCTTTCAGGCAAGTTTACAAGGCATTCATGAAGCGCTTTCTCCGAGCCGCAGCCGTTTTGCCGCTATGGGCGGCCGTTTGGGTGGCAACGCCAGCCGCAGGTCAATCCCAGCCAGTGCCGTCGATTCGGCGAGTGCAAGTGCTCCGCAGCCGGGGCCAGGTCGAAATCGAGGTGGAAGCCAGCGACCGCATCGTGCCGCAAACCAACCGGCTGACCAAGCCCGATCGTCTGGTGGTGGATTTCGTGGGTGCGGTTCCGGGACCTCAGCTCCGCAATCAGGCCGTCAACCGCGATGAAGTAAAGAGCCTGCGCGTGGGCCTGTTCTCGTCGAATCCTCCGGTCACGCGAATCGTGCTCGATTTGAACGGACCGCAGCCTTATCAGGTTTTTCCTTCGGGACGAACCGTAATTTTGAAAGTGGGAGACGACGCGGTCGCGGAAACCTCACGTTCCTCCTCGCCCTCATTGGTGAATTCGAACTATGGGGCTCCTAATTATGGAACGACAGGCGCACATCTCTCCGTGCCAAGTGGTCCCGCCCCGCGTCCCGCGCTTGAAGTCTCGTTTCAGAATGGCCGCCTGTTCATCAGCGCCACCAAAGCCAATCTTTCCGAAGTGCTTTATGCGGTACACCAGCGCACCGGGGCGGAGATCGCAATCCCCGCCGGCGCGGAGCAGGAGCAGGTCGTCGGCGACATCGGTCCCGCCCCCGCCGCGGAAGTTCTCGCGCAATTGCTGAACGGTTCGAAATTCAATTTTGTGATTGTGAACTCGCCGAATAATCCGCGAGTTCTGGATAGCGTTATCCTCAGTTCGCGGCCCGAAGGCCCGATGCCGCGGCCCGCGGCTCAGCCTCAGCCCCGCGTTGTGGCCGAGGACGATGACGGAAGCGAGCCGGGTGCGCCCAGGAATGCGCCACCGGTTCCAGCCGCTCCATCAGCGGAGAAGGTGAAACCGGCGAACGACCAGGTGGCTCCGCCTCCAGATACCGGCAAGCCTGCAGCAGACAGCGATATTCAGGATTAACTGCCTTCCGAATTACGGCGGCGTGATCAGCCGCACCGGCACGGGAGAAGTTCCCGTCACTGTCGGGGTCCCGCCGGTCGCACCCGTGCCGCATCCAGCCACGTTCAGCACGGTCACATTCACATTCCCCACGCCATCAATCGAATTGATGAACACCTGCAGAAACCCTACGATGGTGACCGGCGCCTGCGCTCCTGTGATGACCAGCGGGTTGTTTGCGGTGTCGTAGACCGGAATGGTCGCAATCGAGTTGCTGCTTGAGACCAGGCCGGTAATGCCCGTGGCGTTCGAAGACCCCGCCTGGATCTGGTAGGGAATCGACCCCGTCTGCAGCACATCCTGTCCCGTGGTTGAAGTGGATCCGTACTGAATGAGGTATTGCGCGCCCACGGAAGTATCTCCGGCAGCGCCGCTGGGATTTTCAGTAAAGTCGGCATGATTCGCATCCGCCCCGAGTGAGGCGTTTGGTATGCCGCATTGATACACCGTGGTCTGATCGCATCCTGCGATGGCTTGCTGAAATCCGGCAGCGGCTCGGCTGGGAGCGGCAGGTGAATTTGCCGGAACCAGACCCGGGACATACTGCAGATTCGGTGCCGAGGGCGGGGTTGTGATCGCGTTTGCGGCCGGTGACGTCGACAGCGGAGGATTGCAGGTTGCGGCACCGACGGTGCAATCCGCAACCAGGTTGAAGCTTTCGCCAACAATGCCAACGCCAGCCCCACCCAGTCTGACTCCGAAAGTGGTAATAGCGCCGGTTGCAGGGGTGATGAAGCTGGGACAGGCTGCGCCGATGCACGTGCCCGCGCCCGGATCGTAATTGGGCACGATCCACGGCTTCACGCACCTCGGCTCGACCGTAGTCAGTCCGCTGGGGAAGCCGCTGGAGCCCGAGGGATTGAAAGCTTCCGCTGCCGCGGTTGCGCTGACGGTGGTGCCGGAGTAGTTCACGCCCGGAAACAACGAAAACACTTTGGCGAAAAATATGGGCAGCGTGGCGCTCTTCACTTGCACCGTAACCGTGGGATTGACGGCGAAAGAGGTTCCCGCCAGGGTCGAGCAGTCCGCGGTCGCTGCGCCGGCGCCGTAGTTGACGGTCACCGTAGGCGCGGGCCCGCCAGCGACAAAGTTTGCCGAAGCCTCGCCGATGGCAATCGCACTCAGCGTGGCCATGCTGGTGCTGCCGCCGCAAGTGGGTTGCCAGGAACTGGACACGTTGCCAGGATCTGCGGTGATGCCGGAAAGCGAAATTACGCGGGCCGCCGTCAACGCTGCCGCGTCGGCAGCGCGCTGCGCTTCAGTCCGGGACTGGTAGAGCGTACCGATATCGATCGAGAGCGCCGCCATCGAAATAATGCCCACGATGGCCAGGGCGACGAGCGCAATGGTGACCCCGCGCTCCTTGTGGCGGGAGTCGTGCGCTAGCGGGCGGCGGATAATCGGCGCTAGCATGATCCCTCAGTTCTCATTGAACGCTCCCGCATAAGCGGTCAGAGAAGTGGGCAGTGTGCCCGTCCATCCTAAAAGAGAAGCGACGTTGCTGAACTGCCATTTGTACGCGTAGGTGATGGTGACGCAGGTTCCGATGAGGTTCACGGTGCCGGAAGTCGAGGCGGCTACGCTCTGGCACTTGCGGTTGATCTCCACTGTGATTCCGGCAGGCGCACAACCCGATCCGGTGGAGGTGTAGATCCACTTCAGATTAGCCGGGATTGGCGGACCCGCCCCAGAAAGGCCGCAGTCGTTGATGCTTTCAGAGAGCAGGTAGTTATCGACGACCTGGTAGGCATCGCTCACCGACGCGGGCACGGGCGTGGAGGGGCTGGCCAGATCGTTCGCGGGATCGGCGGCGGCCACGCGTGCGCCCTCGCGGGCGGCGTTGGTTAGTTTCTGTTTCAAGGTGAGCGCGCTGCTGAAGTCAAAAATCCCGATCACAAATAAAACCAGCAGAGGCAAGGAGAGCGCAAACTCGGCGATTTGAGTCGCGCGATTGTCGCTCCAAAGTGCCAGCCAGCGCGGCCACGGTTTCGGCGCCCCGGTCATCATTGCGTTTCCGCCCTCATTTGCGCCTGCCCCGGCAACTTAATGTTGCCAAGGTCGATGGCCGTGAATGGGATCTTGAAGGAATATGGATACTGATAGCGCATGCTCACCGAGATGCCGCATGTGCCCATGCCGCCCCCGCTATTGGGGTCGGAGGGGTTGGAGAGTTGCACATTCTCCTGTACACACATGTTGCTTACACTGACCATCGCACGGGAACCGAGGCTGCGGCCGTACAAGTGCCGCCTCCGGTGCGGCATAGGCAGAGTATGGGAGGCGTCCATTGCGTGTTGGGAACAAGTTGTGCTTCGCTTAAGTTCGCCGCTGTGAGCGCATTCAGGACTGCGGTCCGGGCAATCTGGGCCTGGCCGGTGCCGGCCGCTGCGCACGTGGTGCAGACTGGCGCAACCGCCGCGCGAACCCCGAGCGCGAGCCGCGTGTCCCAGCGTGCCATAAATTCGAAAGGCTTGCCCCATCCAGAAGATCGCCATCACCATCATGAAAAGCAGGGGCATGATCATCGCGGTTTCCGCAATCTCCGCGCCGCGCGTGTTCCCCACGAGACTCCGAACCAAGCCACTCCGAAGCGGGCCGAAAGCCTGGCGAGAGCTCGCCCTGAGCTTGCCGAAGGGAACCTGCGGTTTGGTTTTAGCTGGCGACTGCTTCATCGCTAACGCGCTCCCCATATCTTCCCGACACCGAAAAGCAAAGTGGTCAAAGCCAATGCTACCCCATATGGGACCTTTGACGATTCAGGATTATCCAGCGAAACTTCAGCACCCGGCATATGAAACGTAAACATCGCCGCCAGCAGTCTTCCGATGTTGCGCAAAGTCTGCAGGAAGCGGCGCTTGTAAATCACCAGCATCAGCGCCATGACGCCGGCCACAAAGACCGACCCCATGAGCAAATCCAACAGCACCGCCGGGCCGACGAAGGCGCCCAAAGCCCCTGCCAGCTTCCAATCGCCCGCGCCCAGGCTGCGCAGAAAAACAAAGGGCAAAAGCAGGAGCAACCCGAGCCCGGCTCCCAGCAGGGAAGCCTTCAGCCCACCGAGCCCCCCGACCAGCAGGTTGGCCAGAACTCCAGTCACGAATCCTGGCACCGTCAGCCAGTTCGGAATGCGGCGGCTGCGCCAATCCGTCCAACCGGCAATCAGGGCCAAGGCGAGCGCTAGTGCAAGGATGATCGGCTTCAAACGCTCTCCAATATGCCCACTGCCGCGGATTCTCACACAGTCGGTTCAAAGTTTCAAGGCTTCAGAGTTTCAGGGTTTCAAAGACGCCGCGACTCCAGGTTGGATACCACTTGAAACCTCGATCTTCCACGCCAACAACAAAGGCCCGGAATCGCTCCGGACCTATCGTTGTTGAAACTTTGAAACCTTGAAAACGTTGAAACCCTCCTTACCGGTTGAACGCTCCCGCGCCGTTGTGTTCCGCCACGATCTTCTTCGCATTGTCGGCGAGTGCCTTGGCCTGCGGCAGCAGATCCAGACCCTTGAGGATTTCAGGATCCGATTCCGCCCGAACCTTCATGCCCTCATCCTGGCCGAAAGCATCCACAAAAATCTCGGCCTTGATGTTGGACTTGAGCCAATCGGCGTTATCGACAAAGTCCGCGCCGGTGTAAGGAACGGCAGCCTCGTCGAGCGACTTGCGAAAATCCTGCAGCGTGGCATCGTCAACTTCGAAGCTCTTGGTGGGATGATGATTCACCACATAGCGCTTGGCGAAATTGAAGAAGGCGTAGTGCTGCAGCAGCGTGTCCTGGAAGTGATTGCTCTTGACCGGAGGAATCACAACATCGGGCGTAATACCGCCGCCGCCGTAGACGGTGCGGCCGCTGTCGGTGAGCTTCACTTCGCGATTGGCATTGCTGCCCGATTCCGCATCGCGGTTGTAGTAGTAATCGTAGAGCGAGATGTTGCTGTAGTCGCGCTGGATCAACCGGCCGCTGGGAGTGTAGTAGTGCGCCGTGGTCAGAGCGAGGCCTGTGTTTTCCGACAGCGGATACACGGTTTGCACCAGGCCCTTGCCGAAGGTGACCTCACCCACGATCAGGCCTCGGTCGTGATCCTGAATGGCGCCAGAGACGATTTCCGCCGCGGATGCGGTTAAGCGGTTGACAAGAACGACCAGAGGATAATCTTTGCCGCCATTGCCGTGCTGCGCCACATAACGCTTCTCCGCTGATGCGCGCCCATGGTGAGAAACGATGAGTTGATTCTTCTTGAGGAATTTGTCGGCCACACCCACGCCTTCGCTCAACAGGCCGCCAGGATTGCCCCGCAGATCGAGAATAAGACCTTTCAGATCGCCGAACTCGTCGAGAGCCTTGGCGACTTCTTCTTCCGTGGTCTCATTAAATCCGGTGACGTGCAGGTAGCCAATGCCGGGACGAATCAGGAAATGGACGTCCACACTGTAACGCGGAATCTCGTCACGGATCAGGGTGAATTCCATCGGCTTGTCCACGCCTTCGCGCGAGATGCTGATGTGGACGGTCGTGCCCTTGGGCCCCTTGAGCATATCGGCCACGTCGGGCGTCGACATATTTTCCGTGGACTTGCCATCGACCGCGATAATCACGTCGCCGGGATGAATGCCGGCCTTGTAGGCGGGCGTCCCGGTGAAGGGGAAAATCACAATGACTTTGTTATTGCGCGGACCGACGGTCATGCCCACGCCGTAGTACTTGCCACGCTGGTCCTCGCGCATCAGCGCGTAAGACTTGGGATCGAAGAAATTCGAGTGCGGATCAAGCGCGTGCAGCATCCCGGGGATGGCCCCGTTGTAGATGGCCTTATCGGGGTTTACGGGCTCGGCGTAGTTCTCCTCGATAATGGAGTAGACATCGGTGAACTGCTTCAGGCTGTCTTTAACGTCGGAATCGCTTCCGAGCGAAGACTGTTGGCCGGTGCGCTGGGCAAACAAGATCCCCAGAAAGCCGCACGTAAGCAGAAAAAAAACTACCAGGAAGAGTGAACGGCGAGAACTACGAGCCATTTGAATTTTTCCTTCGCTTTTGAGGGATATGGAACACCCCATCTGCCGCGCTATTTAACGCAGTATATCATCCCGTTAGACTGCCCCGGACCGGGTTCGTCACCATGGTAACCACCCCTGAACCACCCTTTCAGAGCCGCCTTTTCTATAGGATGCCGAGCCGCGCGTTTGGGGTTCCCGGTTGTTTAACTGCCCCCTGAAAAGTGCTATTGACCGGACGGTGTCACGGCTGTATTGTTGGCGGTCACCGAACGAGGGGGGGGCCGTTCTGGTGGCAACGATCGTCCCAGGAGTTGTCGTGTGCCTTTTCGCCGATTAGTCCCCTGTGCATTCTGTGCGCTTGCCTTCGTGCTGGCCATCGGAAGTTACCGTCCAACCACAGTTGAAGCCGGCCAGGGCTTCGGCTTTCAGCCCGTCGATCCCGCAGAATTGAAGATGACCAGCGAACCGCTGGCGCCGGGGGCTCCGGCGATCATCCTGTACCGGCAGGTGGACCGCGACGATAACGGGACGCCCTCGCACCAGGAGGTTTATTTCCGGATCAAGATCCTGACCGAAGAAGGGCGGAAGTACGGCAATATCGAAATCCCTTTTTATAAGGAAAGCGAGCAGGTCAGAAATATCAAGGCGCGAACCATCAAGCCCGATGGTTCGATTGTCGATTTTGACGGAAAAGTCCTCGAGCAGACGCTAGTCAAAGGCCGGGGCGTCAAGTACGTGGCGAAAACTTTCGCGTTGCCCAATGTCGAGGTCGGCAGCATCCTGGAGTATTTCTTTTCGGTCGACTTCAAGTGGGATTACGTCTACGGATCGAGTTGGATCCTGAGCGATGATCTCTTTACCCGAAAGGCAAGATTTTCGCTGCAGCCGCTTACGCACGCTCCCATGACGGTTAGCCTGCTTTGGAGTTGGCATGAACTGCCGCCCGGAGCCGAGCCCAAACAGGGCGCGGGTCAAGTCATCCGCATGGATGCGAGCAACATTCCGGCCTTCCAGACGGAAGATTACATGCCGCCGGAAAACGAACTGAAATCGCGGGTCGATTTTAATTACCTCGAAAACTTCCACGAGAAGGGTGTGGAGGCCTACTGGAAGGCGATAGGCACGAGGTGGAACGGATACCTGGAAGCTTTTGTCGGAAAGCAGAAGGCGATGCAAGGAGCGGTCGCCCAAATCGTTTCGCCGGACGATGCGCCGGAAGTGAAGCTGCGAAAGATCTACGACCGCGTGCAGCAGATTCGAAACAAGTCCTACGAACTGGGCAAAACCGAGCAGGAACAGAAACGCGACAAGGAGAAAATCGCGGAAAATGTCGAGGACGTTTGGAAACGCGGATACGGCAACGGGGTGCAACTGACCTGGCTCTATCTGGCTTTGGTGCGGGCCGCCGGCTTTGAGACTTACGGGGTCTGGGCTTCGGACCGGCGCAACTACTTTTTCGATCCCGGCACAATGGAAAGCGGCAAACTGGATACCAATGTGGTTCTGGTCAAGTTGAACGGCAAAGACCTCTATCTCGATCCCGGGGCTGAGTTCACACCGTTCGGATTGCTCCCATGGTCAGAGACGGGAGTTCAGGGACTGCAGTTGAATAAGGACGGTGGAACCTGGGTCAAGACGACGCTTACCGGCCAGTTCCGAATCTCGCGTCGAGCGCAAAGCGAAGTTTAAGCTCTCCGAGAGCGGCGATCTGGAAGGCAAGCTCACTGTTACCTTCACCGGCCTGGAAGCCCTGTACGACCGCCTGGAGGTCCGCCATTCGGATGAGGTAGCCCGCAAGAAGTTTCTGGAGGACGCGGTGAAAGGGGATATTCCCGCTACCGCCGAAGCGGAATTGACCAACAAGCCGGATTGGACCGGCTCGGAAACCCCTCTGGTCGCGGAGTTCGACGTAAAAATTCCGGGCTGGTCTTCCAGTGCGGGCAAGCGCGTAGTGCTTCCTGCCGGCGTGTTTACCGCCGAAGAAAAGCACCTCTTCGAACATGCCAATCGCGTCCACCCCATCTATTTTGAATATCCTTACGAGACTTTGGACGACGTTACCATTGAACTCCCCGCGGGCTGGCACGTGGGTGGTGTTCCGGCTGCGGATGACAAAGACACAAAGATCATCGGATATAGCCGGAAAGTCGAGAACGACAAAGACACGTTGCATCTGACCCGCAAGTTGAGAGTGGATTTTCTGCTGTTGGAGCCGAAATTCTATTCGGCGTTGCGAAATTTTTATGAGGCGGTGAGAAGCGGAGATGAACAACAAATCATTTTGCAACCCGGAGCCGCAAGTGCGAGTAACTGAGCGGCGGGCGTGGCGAACCGCAGGCTGGATTCTGGTCTGCTTTCTGGCTGCGGCACCGCACGCTGCCGCCGGAGACGCTCCACCGTGGATGCACTCTGTGGTGAACGCCCCCGTGCCTTCCTATGATGAGAAGACCGAGGCGGTATTGCTCTATTCCGAAACCAACGTCACCGTGATTTCCGCCGACAAGGTGAGGACGCAAGTTCGCGAAGCCTACAAGATTTTGCGGCCCGAGGGGCGCAACCGCGGCACCATTAAAGTTCCCTTTTCTTCGCTAAGGAAACTCAAGTCTCTGCACGGCTGGTGCATTCCGGCGCAGGGCAAAGATTACGAAGTGAAGGACAAAGATGCGATCGAGGTTTCGCCCAATATTGAGGGCGCGGAATACATCTCGGACATGAAATACAAAGTCCTCAGCATTCCCGCAGCCGATCCCGGAAACATCGTTGGCTACGAGTTCGACGTCGAGGAACAGCCGATTTTTTTGCAGGATATCTGGTCGTTCCAGGAAATCGACCCGGTGCGCGAGAGCCACTATTCTCTGCAACTTCCTGCCGGATGGGAGTACAAGGCTTCGTGGCTCAACCATTCTGAAGTGAAGCCGGTCGAGGGCGGCAATAACTCGTGGCACTGGACCGTGAGCGACGTCAAAGGCATCCGAAGAGAGCCGCTGATGCCTCCCATGAGCGGGATTGAAGGACAAATGATTCTGTCGTTCTACACAACCTCTGGAGGGGCGGCGGCGCTAAAGGCCAACTCGGACTGGAACACGATGGGAAAGTGGTACTCCGGGCTGGTCGGCGAGCGCGCCGATGCTTCCCCGGAAATTAAGCAGGAAGTCTCCGTCCTGACGTCGTCGAAGGCCAGCCTCCTGCCAAAAATGCAAGCCATCGGAACTTTTGTGCAGCATGACATTCGCTATGTAGCGATTGAGTTGGGCATTGGCGGACTTCAGCCCCACGCCGCGGCCGAAGTTTTCACCCACCACTACGGAGACTGTAAGGACAAAGCGACTCTGGTGCGTTCCATGCTGCACGAAGTTGGCGTGGATTCCTACGCTGTCGTGATCAATGATCGCCGCGGATCGGTGACCGGAGATATGCCCGCGCACAACGGCTTTAACCACGAGATCACCGCCATCAAGTTGCCTGATGGATTGGAAGACCCGTCCCTGGTCGCCGTTCTGCACCATCCCAAGCTCGGGCGGCTTCTTTTCTTTGATCCCACCAACGAACTCATCCCTTTCGGCCAACTCCCCGGTTATCTCCAGTCCAACTACGGACTGATGGTGACGCCGGACGGTGGCGAATTGATTGAACTGCCGCAGCAGCCATCCGCCATGAACAGCATTCGCCGTACCGCCAAACTCACTCTGGATGGCGCGGGCATGCTGAAGGGCGAGGTTCAAGAAGTGAGGCTGGGTGAGCGCGCGTCCGCTGAGCGCTGGCGTTTGCGCACCGTAACCAAAGAAGCCGATCGCATCAAGCCGATCGAGGAGATGCTGTCGAATTCGATGGCCAATTTCCGCATTGCCCACGCCACCGTTCTGAATCTCGACCGAACCGATCAGCCCTTCGGCTTCAATTACTCCTTTGAGTCGCCGAGCTACGCCAAGACTGCGGGCAATCTGCTGCTGGTTCGACCGCGCGTCCTCGGCAATAAAGGTTCCTCTATTCTGGAAAGCAAAGAAGCTCGAAAATTTCCCATTGAATTCGAAGACCCGGCCAGCGATACCGACACCTTTGAAATCACGATTCCTGCAGGCTACGTCGTGGATGACCTGCCCGAGCCCGTCGATGCCGATTACAGCTTCGCCAGCTATCACGCCAAGACCGTGGTCAACGGCAACATCGTTTCCTACACCCGCACCTTTGAGGTGAAAGAGTTGAGCGTGCCGGTGAGTCGGGTTGACGAGCTCAAGAAGTTCTATCGCACCATCGCCGCCGACGAGCGCAGCACCGTGGTCTTCAAGACGGCCCATTAGGATTATTATCCGGACGGATGTTGCCGGAAATGAAATCTGCCGAAGCTATCCCCACGCGCAGATTTCCGCTTTTTCGCTTCCGGCATTATGATGAAGGCCATGAGTTTTTCCGACACCATCTTTTTGTTCTTCCTGGTCCTGGTTCTCTTCGGGCCGAAGAAGTTGCCGGAGATGGCTCGTCAAGCCGGAAAGCTGATGGCCGAACTGCGCCGCGCCTCGAACGAATTCCGCTCGCAGATCGACGCCGAGATTGCGCATCTGGAAGTCGAAAAGAAGCAGACTGTGTTGCCGCCCACTCCACCGCCGCCCGGCGCCGTGGCCAGCATAAATCCGAATTCCGCAGTCATCGATTCCGCAACGTCGCAACCTCCGTCGGCAAACGCTGCTTCCGAAGCCACGCTAGCTGCTACGCCCGCGGCAGCGCCCTCTGCCGAAGCCCCCGCTGAGACCGCCGCTCCACCCTCTCAGGAATCGCATGTTTAATACGGCGACCGAGGCCCCACCCGAAGAATCCAAGCGCGATGCCATGCCGGTCATGGGCTTTCTCGATCACCTCGAGGAACTGCGCAAGCGTCTCGTCTATTGCATTATTTCGGTGGTCATTGGATTTTTTGCCTGCTGGGGATTTCGCGAAAAGATCTACGGCATCATGCAGGTGCCTATCGTGGATGCGCTCAGGGCACATGGCGCACCCGAAAAACTGGTTTATCTGAACCCGGTCGACCCCTTCAATCTTTATTTGAAGATTGCCGCGCTGGCGGGGCTGTTCCTGACTTCACCGTTCGTCCTCTATCAGGTCTGGATGTTTATTTCTCCGGGACTATATCGCAATGAAAAACGCTATGTGATGCCGTTCATGGCATCGACGATCGCTCTGTTTTCGGCGGGCGGAGTATTCGGATACAAATTTGTTTATCCGCGGGCGCTGGATTTTCTGATTGGCTTCGGCAGCCAGTTTCAGCCCATGATCACGATTTCCGAATACACGTCGTTATTTCTCAGCATCGTGCTCGGGATGGGGCTGATCTTCGAGATGCCGATCCTAATTTTCTTTCTGGCGCTGATGGGCATCGTTAGCGCCGGCTTCATGTGGAAAAATTTCCGCTACGCCATTCTGTTGATTTTCATCGTCGCCGCCATCGTGACACCCACTCCCGACATCTTAAGCATGTGCATTTTCGCTGCCCCCATGGTGGGTCTTTATGTGATCAGCATCGGCATTGCCTGGATGGTCCATCCCAAGCAACGCAAGGCGCGGAAAGAAAAGCAGGCGGGCTAGCGGGCTGGTCGGGCGGATGAGGTTCATGCATTGAGATCGACATTCAGAAAAGTCGGCGAGATCGTTTCGATTTCCGCCCTGTTGCTTTCGCTGGCGTTCAATTTCAGCTGCGACCGCGCGAAAGATACGACCGCGGTCAGCGCACAGACTCCGGCCTCGGACACTCCCGTCGATACGGCGTTGCCCAAGCTCAATCTTCCGCCCGACGCCGGCCCCACGCCCGCCATCGATTCCGCGCGCGCTATGCAATACGTGAAGGAAATCGTCGCTTTTGGCCCGCGACCGATCGGCAGCTCCAATCACACGAAGGTGGAGGACTACATCCTCGCGCACCTCAAGAATGACGCGGTTGAGAACGATACCTTCACGGCCGACACTCCGGAAGGCAAATTCCCCGTGCACAATATCATCGCCAAGTTTCCGGGAAAGAAAGACGGCATCATCCTGATCGCCAGCCATTACGACACAAATTATCCGCTGCGCAATACATCTTACATAGGTGCCAACGATGGCGGGTCATCGAGCGCTCTGCTGCTTGAATTCGCCAATCAGCTCCGCGGCAAAACGCGGGAAGGCTACAGCATCTGGCTGGTGTGGGACGATGCGGAAGAAGCCATCAAAACCTGGAGCGATGCCGACAGCCTCTACGGCATTCGCCATCTCGAAGAAAAGTGGGAAGCCGACGGCACCCTGAAAAAAGTGAAGGCGCTGCTGTTGGCGGACATGATCGGAGATGCCGACCTCAACATTGAACACGATATGAATTCCACCCCATGGCTTGAAAGCGTGGTCTACGAAGCGGCCAGCCGGTTGGGCTATCAATCGCATTTCTACGCGCGCGCCATGCAGGTGAGCGATGATCACCTGCCATTCGTTAAGCGCGGCGTGCCTTCAGCCGATCTCATCGACTTCGATTACGGATATAACGATGTCTTCTGGCACACCACGCAAGACACGATCGACAAACTAAGCCCCAAGAGTCTCGAGATCGTGGGCGATACCATGCTGGAGACGGTGAGCATTCTCGACAAAATGGAGGCAGTGCCGCCGAAATGAGATTATTGTCGATTGTCGATTGCTGATTGAAAGTCTGTGGCGCGTGTTTTTAATCGGCAATCTAAACTCAGGAATTCTGGATTTCCCCAGGGAGCCCTTGCTCTACTTCTGGATTCTCTTCAATCTGTTTGCGCTGGGCATGCTGGTGCTGGATCTGCGCGTCTTCCACCGCCGCGGCCGCGTGGTTCGCTCGCGCGAGGCTCTGGCCTGGAGCGCCATGTGGATCGTTCTCGCTGCCGCGTTCGCCGGGCTGGTTTTCTTCTGGCAGGGGCGGCAAGTTGCCCTCGAGTTCGTCACCAGCTATGTGCTCGAACTCTCGCTCAGCGTCGACAATCTTTTCATCTTTCTCGTGATCTTCCGCTACTTCTCCGTACCCGAACCACAGCAGCATCGCGTTCTTTTCTGGGGAATTCTCGGAGCGCTGCTGATGCGCGGCAGCTTCATCCTCGCGGGCGTCGGTCTGATTCACCGCTTCCACTGGATCTTTTATGTTCTCGGCGCACTGTTGATCTATAGCGGCTTCCGCCTCGGACTTGCCCGGGAACATCGCGTCGATCCCGCGAAAAATCCGGTGGTGAAGGCTCTGCGCCACTTCGTGCCCGTAACGGACGATTACCAGGGCGGCAGCTTTTTTGTCCGGCAATGGAAGGGCAACCCCGGGCTGTATGCCACGCCATTGCTGGTGGTTCTTGCCGTCATTGAAACCACCGATGTGCTTTTCGCGGTCGATTCCATTCCCGCAGTGCTCGCAGTCACGCTCAATGCCTTCATCGTTTATACGTCGAATGTGTTCGCCATCATCGGCCTGCGTTCGATGTACTTTGCCGTCTCCGGGATGATGAAGGCCTTTCGCTTCCTGCACACCGGACTCGCCGTAGTACTGGTACTGGTCGGATTGAAGATGATGGTCGCGGATTATTTTGCAATCCCAACGCTGGCGACTCTTGGAGGCATAGCGGCCGTGCTGGCGGTATCGGTAGTCGCGTCGATCATGTTTCCCGAGAAATCAAAGTAGCGGTGGCCCACTCTTCGGCCTCGCTCATGGCAGGCTCTGTCGTCCTGAGCGGAGTGAGTGCGAGCGAAGCGGAGCACTCACGCAGTCGAAGGATCCCTACCCTCATCCCTACCCTCACCCAGTCCGCGGTGCGGGCAGGATGCTTCGACTCCGCCCGGACTCAGTATGACAAAAGGGATGGCCGTAGCATCCGGCCCGCGCCACCCATAAGTTATGATGGATTTCCATGGCGCAAGTCACCATCCACGTCCCGCCGCGACCTTACCAGGCCCGCATCGAGAACGGTTTGCTGGCGCGCTCCGGATCTTTGCTGGCGGAGTTGCTGCCTCAAGCCAGCAAACTCTTTGTGCTGACGGTCGCGCCGGTGCGCCGGCGCTGGGGCAAGAACCTGCTGCGATCGTTGACTTCGGCTGGCTTCAAGCCGCAAGTCGTCCAGATGCCCGACGGAGAGCCTGCCAAGAAGCTGCGCACGATCGAAATCTTGGCCGAGAGATTGGCTCGACTGGGCGCCGACCGCAAGGCGGTTCTGATTGCATTTGGCGGCGGCGTGGTGGGCGATGTTACCGGTCTGCTGGCCTCGCTCTACATGCGCGGAGTCGAACTGGTGCAGATTCCAACCACCATCCTGGCGCAGGTGGACGCCTCGGTGGGCGGCAAAACCGGAGTCAACCTCGGAGCAGGGAAGAACCTGCTGGGAACGTTTTATCATCCTCGCAGTGTGCTAATCGATCCCGAGGTTCTCGGCACACTTCCGAACCGCGCCTTTCGGGCGGGACTGTACGAGGCGCTCAAATGCGGCATCATCGGCGATGTCGATCTTTTCCTGCGTTTCGAAACCAAGCGGACGCAGATTCTGGAGCGCAATCCGGTGGAGATCGAAGGCATCATTGCGCAGTCGGTGAAACTGAAGGCCGAAGTCGTATCGGCCGACGAACACGAAGGCGGACTGCGCCGCGTTCTGAATCTTGGCCACACCATCGGCCATGCGCTTGAGGCAGAGACCGGTTACAAGACGCTGCTTCACGGAGAGGCCGTGGCCTGGGGAATGATCGCCGCCACCAACATCGCTCTCAGCGTGGGCCGTACCGACAGTGTAACCGCGGGCCGCATCGCCGATGCAGTTCTTGGTCTGGGACGCTTGCCGGAAGTCAAAGTGAGCGCCCGCAAGATTCTGGCCCGGCTGCAGGCCGACAAAAAAACGCAGGGCGGGATCGTGCATTTTGTTTTGCCGCGGGAAATTGGCAAAGTCGAAATCGCCGCCGACGTGCCGGATAGCGTCATTATCGAAGCCGTCGAGGAATTGCGGCGGCTGTCGCGCGGCGGATGGGGAAAGTGAAAAGTCAGTGATTAGTGGTTAGTGCTTTGCTCGGAAAGGGCACGACTTCAGTCGTGCCGTCTGAAGCCAATAAAGGTGCGGGCTTTAGCCCCTGAGGGACCGTTCGCTGCCTCCCGCGTTGGATTCATTCGTGGTTTGCCCGGCAAGGATACTGGCTTCAGTTGTGATGTTAAGAACTGCCTTAGTCAATATTCATCGACAATCATTACCTGCACCGCACATGCCTGAAGTCGAAAAACTCGTAGTCGGCGCCGCTCCAGAAGGGGCGACTGACGCCAACTCCGCCGCTCGCGCGGTCCGCGAGATGTTTACCTCCATTGCGCCACGCTACGATCTGCTCAATCACGTGCTGTCGTTCAATGTCGACCGGCTGTGGTGGCGGCGCACGGCGCGCGTTTTCTCAAATATTCTGGCTCAACCGGAGGCTCGCATCCTCGATCTCTGCTGCGGCACCGGGGACATGACGTTCGCGTTGCGCAAGCAGGCTGGGAAGAGCAGTCCACAAGTGCTGGGCGCGGATTTTTCGCACGCCATGCTGCAACGGGCACGCGCAAAGTCACTCGACAAAGTTTCGCAAAATGGAGAACCCGCTCCCGGATGGATCGAAGCTGACGCCCTCAATCTTCCGTTTCCCGGCGAGCAGTTTAGCCTGGTCACTTCCGCCTTCGGCTTCCGCAATCTCGCCGACTATGATGCGGGATTGCGCGAGATCGTCCGCGTCTTGCGGCCCAATGGAGAATGCGGCATCCTCGATTTCAGCGAGCCCAAAGGATTGATGGGACGCATGTATCGCATCTACTTCAAGCAGGTCCTGCCGCGTGTGGGCACCATGATCTCAGGCGTGCGCGGGCCGTACGCCTATCTGCCGAATTCCGTGGAGCGCTTTCCCGAACCTCAGGAAATGCTGGCTCGCATGCGCCGAGCAGGATTCCGCGAAGCCACCTGGACGCCCTACACGTTCGGCATCGCGGGGTTGTACCGGGGAAAGAAGTGAGGGGAAGCAATTAGCAAGTGGCAATTAGCCATTTCATCGCTGGCAACGGCGAGTTGCCAATTGCCAACTGCAACTGCTAACTGCGGTTCTCATTCAAACGCTTCGCAATAGCTTGCTGAGCGCCCGAATGTCGTCGGCGCTCGCGTCTCCAATCACAAAATATCGGAGCCCATTTTGTGTCCAGGTCTCGGTATTGAACGATAGTGCATTCGCTTGTTCCGAGGGCAGTGCGCGAATCTCCTGCGGCGCTTTCCGGAAAAATGAATACAGAAATCTCGTGCTTGCGGATCTGATAAATCAGATGCGCGCCGGGCGTTTGTTCAAGATAAGCGACCCGCCCGCCCACCAGAGTGAATTCCGACCCGGCCAGTTCCGGCAGATTGAAGGTGAACGGGATCTTACCCTGGAACCACGGCTTGACCGTATGGCGATCCGACGAAAGTACATCCACAGGCGTGCTGCTAGCCAGAGTGGCGACGTGCAGGTCGGCCAATTCGCTGAATACGCGTTGCCGCGCCGCGCGCTCGCGCTCAAAGTGCGGGAACAACAATAAGGCCGCAAGCAGCGCGGCCAGCGCAGGAATCAAAACCAGCTTCCACTTGGCCGCAAATCCTGGGCGCGGCTTCGGCGCGACGCTGGCGGAGATTCTGGCCCGCAGTTCAGCGCTGGACTGGTAGCGCTTGCCGGCGGCCTGCGTCGAGCGTTTCAGTTGCGCGCGCTCCAAGGCATCGGCGGCACAACCGGCACACTGGCGCAGGTGCGCTGCCACAGTGCGAGCTTCGGCCGGCATGAGTTCGCCATCGAGGTACGAGTCGAGCTTTGCACGCCACTCCTCACATGCCATGGCGACCTCCCTCGATTCTTTTTCGCAGCGCTGCACGCAAGGCCTGGCGCGCGCGATACAGTCGCGACATCACCGTGCCAGTCGGGATGGCCAGCGTCTCCGCAATTTCCTGATACGACATTTCCTCGACTTCGCAAAGCAGCAGGATTTCGCGAAAAGGAATCGGCAGGCCCTCCAGTTCCTGCTGCACCAACTCACGATTGCTCTGATCAATCAGAAGGCTTTCCGGTGTGGCGCTCTCCACTGGCAGATTGTCGCCTTCTTCCTCCAGCACAACCATGGTCTTCAGCCCCGTCCGCGAACTAAGAAAGCAATTCCGCAGAATGCGGTACATCCACGCGCGAAAATTCGTGCCCGGCTGAAACGATGAGAATCCGCGCAATGCCTTGGCATAGGTTTCCTGCACCAGATCTTCGGCTTCGGTTCTATCCTGCGTGAGCCAGTGGGCGAAATTGTAGAGTTGGTCGAACAAGGGCAGGGCAAGGTCTGCAAACGACGCCGCGCTGAGCCGATCTTCGGACACTCTTGTAAGAGTAAACCAGCCTGCCGTTGGTTTATTCCCAAGACGCCCGGAAATATTATTGAAAAAAAGCTGCCGGAAGCTACGCAGAAAAGGTCAGAGTCAGCGGATTGCAGAGATTCTGCCTGAGCTAACTAGCAGTTGCCACCAGCGCGGCATCGGCAGGGTTTGGAAAGGTGTCGGCGAAGGCCTCGGTAATGGTATAACGCATCACCTTCTCGTAGTCCGAGCCCAAAAAATTGCGCAGACGGTCGGTATTCATGATGTATTCCCCGGTCATGTAGGGAATCGCCTCGGGAGGAATCGCCGAAATTTGCTGCTTCCACAAGAATTGCAGAACCAGCCGCATCGCCCATTTTCCCGGGACGCGCACCAGTTTCGCCCGCGCCATCTCGATGCACTGGCCGAAGGTCAGCGGCTCGCCGCGCCCGGCCACGTTCAGGATGGTCAAGCGCTGTGCCTCGGGTTCGCGATGCAAAATATGCGCGACCAGACGCGCCATGTCGTCCACGTGCACGAACTGGATCTTGTTATCGAGATACTGTTGCCCTCTCGGCAACATGGCGGGAAGCCTGGTTCCGGCGCTGCGCATCTTTTCCGCGCGGGCGCCTTTGCCATTGGGAGTGCCGCGAAAAGCTCCCAGTAAATAATTCTCCACGCTGGCGCCGGCGAAAATATGCGGACGCAGAATGTATACGCTGCAGCCTCGCAATGCCGAAGCCCGTTGCTGCACCACATCGTCAGACTGCTTTTTATGAACCGCGTACGGCAAGGTGTGGGCGGCAAGCGCGGAATCTTCGGTGGCCGGTTCCCGCAGGCTGGGTCCGTAGGCCGAAACGCTGCTGGGAAAAATAAACTGCCGTATGCCTGAATCCACGGTGCGATTGGCTTCGGTAATGGCCTCCATTACGCGCGCCGTGCCCGCCACGTTGATCTGCCACATCTTCTCCACATCCAGCACACCCGTGCGCACGGGATCGATCACGAATGCCAGATGCACGACCGAAACCGGCCGGGTATCGCGCAGCAACTCATAAAGGACGCGTGTCGAGGCTTCTTCGCCGAGATCGAGGCGCTCGAACTGCAAGGGAAGATCGGTGCGGGGTGGACTCATGTCCACCCCGATCACCGAGTAATCTTCCAGCAGCGGGAGCAACCTGGAACCCAGGTTTCCCGCCAGGCCGGTGACTACGACAACAGGTTTTCCGCTCGGCATTTAGTTCGGCTTCGTCGGAGGAGCCGGCGCCGCGGCCGGCGGTTGTGCACCCTGGGGTTGCCCTTGAGGACCGCCCGGTGGAGGCATCCGCGGACGTCCTCGGCCGGGAGCGCTAGCCTCGATCGGTCCAAAATAAGCCTCGTTGGGCACGGACGTGAACGAGTTCGTGACCTTGTCCATCATCTCTTTGAGGCGATCGCTCTTGAGCTTATTGTGGATTTCGCCCTTGATCTGATCGTCCAGCGGAAGCTCTTCTTTGCTCACCACTTTGTAGATGTAGTGGCCGCCGTTATCGCTGATCACCTGCGACACTTCGCCGACTTTCAGGTCAAATACCGCGGCATGCGCCGGGGGCAGGCCCGTGCGCCGTACCTTGGGCAGGTTCACCTTCGGGTTCTCAACTTTGGTGCCGGCGGCTTCGAAAGCTTCCTTCTGCAGCACCGCCATATCCTCGCCAGCGGCGGCGCGCGCCCTTAGAGTGTCGGCCAGCTTGGTCAGTTCTTCGTCTTCTTTATCCTGACGCGCCTTTTCCTCGGCCTCTTTGGCCTTCTGCTTTTCTTCGTCAGCCTTCTCGCGCGCTTCCTTCTGCTCGTCGGTCAGCTTCTCGTCGTCCTTGGCATCTTCCTTCTTCTCTTCTTCTTCGTCTTCCTTCTTGTCGGCGGCACTCATTTGCTTGTGCCGGGGAACGAAGAGGCGGTCGAGAGAGTACTGCTCGTAGGCTTCCGGATTGCTCTTGTAATACCCTTCGACCTTCGACTCCGGAACGTTATCCGCTTCGGTTTGAATGGAATGCTGCAGTTCGTTGGTCAGAATCTGCATCTTGGCAATCTTCAGATTTTCTTTGTAGTAGTCGGTATTCTCCATGCCCTTCTTCCTGGCTGCTTCCGACATTGCCAGGAAACGGGGATAGGCCTGTTCCAGTTGCTTCTTGAACTGGGGCGTGACGTTCCACGAAACTCCGTTCGCGATCTTCTCGAACTCGGCACGGGTGATTTCGGTCTTGCAATCTGCCGGCTTCTTCGCGGCAGCGGCAGTTTTGCCATCGGCGGTCTTGGATGCTGCCGCCTTGGGAGCTGCCGCGCAGACACCCTTAATGGTCAGAACCACAGCGTTTGGCCCCACTTCGGCAGCCGGGGTCGGCAATTTAGCCGCCGCACTCGGCGCTGGCGCCGGACTTGCCGGGGCCGGATTCTGCTGCGCCTGTCCCCAGGCCAGCGTTCCCAAAAGCACACACATCAACCAACTCTTACGCATACAAGAATCCTCCAAGGATTGGTACATCAGGAAGTTTTGACTACCCGAACCTAGCATCCTAGCATAGACGGCGGGGCGTACAGAAGCCCATTTCAGCGCGAACCCGAGGGCAAAACCGATGCAAGGCAAGGGTTACCAGACTCGCCAATCCCGGCTCCAGGCTTGCAAAATCCTTCATCTTGACACCCCGCACCGCCCGTGGGATAGTCGGCCCTGATCCAAAAAGGATCCTTGCCTAGGGGTCTGTCCGCAGGCATTGAAAGCGAAGGGGGAATACTCGTGCTCAGGAATAAATCGTCCGAGACATTGATATTGACCGCCAATTTGGCGGTTGTTGCGCTGCCAGCATCCGTCAGTCCGTCATTTTCCGTTCCAGCCCGCTTGCTGCGAATGCGGCTCCCCCTGGTCGCTCTGATTCTCTGCGCTGTCGCGCTATCTTCGGTGGTCGTGGCGCAAACGAAGGCGCCGGCTCCCGCCAAGCCCGACCCTTCCAGCCCGTCAGTCATTGGGTCGTGGGCTGCTCCGGTGAATTTCTGCACCTATCCCTGTCTGGTCGGGGCCAATGCTGCCGTGCTCAACAACGGCAACGTGCTCTTTTATTACTATCCGGCGGCCACGCAAATGAACTCTCAGGCGTCGGTGCTGAATCCCATCACGGGAGCCATTACCAACGTCAACTTGCCGGTTTCGGTGGATATCTTCTGTTCGGGTATGTCCATTTTGCAGAATGGCAAGGTGCTGGCCACGGGAGGAAACATCGAGGGCACCAAGTGCTCTCACACCGCCAGCGGATGTGGAACCACCAACGCGTTGCTGTTCGATCCGGCTTCTTCCACCTGGAGCGTCGCCACCGACATGTTCAACGCGCGCTGGTATCCGAGTTCAGTGGAGCTTCCCAGCGGCACGCTGCTGGAAGTCTCGGGAACCAATGCCACCGGCGCCATGGTTCAGAAGGCCATGGAAACCTATAACTACACCACCAACACGTGGACGGTTCTGCCGACCACGGCCAATCTGCCCACTCCGGTCGCACAGGTTTATCCGCGTCTAACGCTGTTGCCCAGTGGCAGTGTATTTTTGTCGTCGCCCGCGGCACAAAGCTACCAGTTCAACCCGGCCACCAATAAGTGGACTTTCGTAGGCGCTGTGAATTACGGCTATCGCTACTATGCTCCTCACGTTCTGTTGCCGGGACTGGAGAAAGTCATGGTCGCCGGGGGTTCGGCGCAGATCACCAATGGCGGCGGAACGGCCACCAACACTGCAGAAATCATTGACATGTCCCAGGCCAAGCCGGCATGGAGCTACACCGGTTCCATGACTTACGCCCGCTACAACGAGAACCTGGTTCTGCTTGCGGATGGCACCGTGATGGCCGTCGGCGGCGGCGGTGGTGGCGGACGCTACGCCAACCCCGTGATGACCGCTGAGTTGTATAACCCCACCACCGGACTGTGGTCCACCTTGGCGGCGCAAACCATTCAGCGGACCTATCACTCGACCGCAGTGCTTTTGCCCGATGGACGCGTGGTATCGGCCGGCTCTGACAATGGCGCCTCGACGGAAGTGACCTACGAGATTTACAGCCCGCCGTATCTGTTCAACGGCGCGCGCCCGGTGATTTCGTCGGCGCCCACGACGCTCACGTATAAACAGAAATTCAGCGATCACCACCTCGGATGCTTCGACCATCGCCCGCGTGGCGCTGCTTCGGCCGGCCGCAACCACGCACGCCGACGATTTCGATCAGCGTTACGTCAACCTGACCTTCACTCTCGGAACAGGAACGATCACAGCCACCGCTCCTCCAAGCGCCAACTACGCCCCCCCGGGCTATTACATGCTGGTCATCGTAAACAACAGCGGCGTTCCCTCCGTTATGCCGTTTTTGCAACTGGGTCCAGCCGGCAAAGGATGCAAAGGAAAAATAGCGGCGTCAGGCCGTTCGGCCTTGCTCGACAAAACGACGCCATTCCGACCGCAGCGAGCGACTGCGAGCGCAGCGACAACTCACTGTCGTGCAGAGCGGAGTCGGGACGACCGGAGGGAGTTCCGGCCGAGTCGAAGCATCCCTACCAGCGCCACAAGTGATGGTAGGGGTCCTACGACTGCCTGCACTCCAGTATGCAGATTCTTTCATCTTGACGCCCCCTCCCCGTTGCCGGAGCATAATGGCGACCCAGTGAGATTTCGGCCTGCGCCGTTGAGGCAGGTTCGAGGTTCAATCGCCCCCTGATCGGTTCGCAGTTGTTCTGAAGTCCCAGTTCCACTGTCCCAGGAAAGGTTCGCCATGAATCGAATCGCCAGAAAGATTGCCCCAGAATTTTCGCAGTCCTCGCGCCCATCTCAGCCGTGGTACACGGCGCTACTGACGATCGTCACTCTGAGCGTTCTGCTGGGAACGGCGGCAACATCCCAAGGGCAGACCTACAACGTGCTGTACAACTTCAGTTCCGCATCCGGCGATTTGCCTGAAGGCCAAATCGCCATGGATAAGTCCGGAAACATTTATGGCACGACCATCGAGGGTGGAACCTATAACGACGGAACCGTGTACGAACTCTCGCCTCCGTCGACGGCGGGCGGCGCGTGGACCGAGACTGTCCTCTATTCCTTCGGCAGTGGCGCTGACGCGGGTGGCTACTATCCGGTCGGGGGCATCACCCTGAGCGCTGCTGGAAATTTGTATGGCACCACCAGCCAGGGTGGAGATCCGCCTTGCCGATGCGGCACCGTCTTCGAACTCAAGCCGCCCACGGTAGCAGGCGGCGCGTGGGGCTTTCGCAACATGCATCATTTCGCCGGACCACCCTCTGATGGCTCCAATCCCGAAGCTCCACTCACGATCGATAGCTCCGGAAACGTGTACGGCACGACATTCAGCGGTGGCCTTTACGAGAACAGTTCGACGGAATCAGGCGGCATCGCGTTTAAGCTCACGCCCGCAGGTAGCGGATGGACTGAAACCATTCTCTGGAACTTCGGCGGCGCGGGCGATGCTTCCTATCCCATGGCAGGCCTCACGCCCGACTCCAGTGGCAATTACTATGGCAGCACGCTGGTCGGAGGTTCCAACGGCATCGGCGCGCTGTTTCAACTGAAGCCTCCCTCTGGCGGCGGCACAGCGTGGATGGAGAGCGTCCTGTATAGCTTTCCAAGCGAAGGCACCTCCGCCGGCGATTTCCCGGCGGGATCGCTCGTCATTGATTCGCACGGCAATCTTTTCGGTACCGCGGGCGGATCAATAGACTTCTGTTGCGGCTCGGTATTCGAGCTGAAGCCACCGGTCAGCGGCTCGACCTGGACCTTCAAGGCACTTTACACTTTCACCTTCAAGACCAACGGTTACGTTCCCATCGGCCTGACAATGGATTCGGCAGGGCAGAATCTTTACGGCGTGACCGAGGCCGGAAACCGCGGCTTCGATGGCCCAGTGGCCTTTAAGCTATCGCCACCAACGGGCACGGGCCGCGCATGGGGATATTCCGTGTTGCACAGTTTCAGCGGGAAGCGAGAACAACCTAGAACTCCGCCGATTGTGGATGCCTCCGGCAACGTCTATGGTGCGACGTTCGAAGGCGGAGCCAATGATCTGGGGTTGTTCTACCAGATCACCCCGTAACTCCCCCGCTTCCGATTCTCTTGGCGCAATTCGTCATGAACGGCGATAATCCCACTATGTCCGGGACGCCGGCCCTCTACTCGCCCAACGCCATGCGCGCTGAAAAGCGCGCCGTCGCCGGAAACTCGGTGGTGGCGGCCCTTGTCATCACCATCGGGAAAATCATTGTTGGCGTGACCACCGGAAGCCTTGGCATCCTTTCCGAAGCCGCGCACTCTGCGCTCGACCTGATCGCGGCCATGCTTACGTATTTTTCCGTAGGAGTCTCCGACAAGCCCGCCGACGCCGACCACCAATACGGCCACGGCAAAGTTGAGAATTTTTCTGCCTTCGTCGAAACCGGACTGCTGCTGCTGACCTGCGCCTGGGTTATTTACGAAGCGATCGAGCGCCTGTTCTTTCGCAAGGTCGATGTCGAGCCCTCGATCTGGGCCTTCGCCGTGATGCTGGTTTCGATGGCCGTGGACTGGTGGCGCTCCCGCGCTCTGGGCCGCATCGCCACCAAGTACGAAAGTCAGGCTCTCGAAGCCGATGCCCTTCATTTCTCAACCGACATCTGGTCTGCCGGCGTGGTGGTGCTGGGCCTGTCTCTCATTTTGCTGGGCCGCACCTATCATCTCGATTGGCTTCGCCTCGCCGATCCGATCGCCGCATTATTTGTCGGCGGCGTCATCGTCTCAGTGAGCTGGCGCCTGGCACGCCGCACCGTTGACGCTTTGCTGGACGCTGCTCCCGCCGGTGTTCGCGCCGAGATCATCGGTGCGGTATCGGGCGTGGATGGTGTTCTTGAGGTTGGACGCGTTCGCATCCGCCGCGCCGGCAACCACTACTTTGCCGATCTTGCCGTTGGCTTTGCCCGCACCGTTACCTTTCAGCGTTCGGAGCAGTTGGTAGCCGCAGTCACGGCCGCAGTGCATCGCATTCTTCCCGACGCCGATGTTACGGTGCAGCCCTTGCCGCGCGCGCAGCGCTCAGAAAACATTTTCGACCGCATTCGCGCCGTCGCTACGCGCCACAACCTGAACGTCCACGACATCAGCGTGCAGGACCTCGCCGGTCGGCTTCATGTTGAGCAGCACATCGAACTCGATGAGCGCATGACCTTGAAGAGTGCGCACGATCAGGTCACCGAATTGGAAGCCGACATGCGCCGCGAAGTGCCAGAAATCGATGACATCCTCACTCACATCGAAAGCGAGCCGGCCACCATCGAAACCGGTGACGAGTTGGTGCGTGACGCCGATCTTGAGCGCAAGTTGAAATCGCTGGCGGTCGAGTTTCCAGAAATTATCGACATGCACGAGATACTGATCAAAAAAGTACGCGGGCGGCTGTACGTTTCATGCCACTGCACGCTTTCGGACGACCTTTCGCTGGCCCGTGTGCACGACATTCAGACCGACCTGGAAATCCGCTTCAAGCAGGCCGCGCCCGAACTCTTTCGCGTCTTGATTCATCCCGAGCCCAGCACCGACAACCGGAGATAAATGCACCAATGGCGAATTCAATGACCGCAGCAAAAGCAACGTGGATAGAAAAACAGAGTTTCACCGGTATCTCAGACAGCGGCCACGAGATCGCCGTCGATGGCGACAAGGCTGCAGGGAACAGCCCGATGGAACTGGTGCTCATCGGACTGTGCGGCTGCACCGGCTACGACGTCGTCTCCATACTGAAAAAGAAGCGCGAGCCCCTTACCAGCCTGGAAGTACGCGCCGAAGCCGAACGCGCCCCGGACCCGCCTTCGGTCTATACGAAAATCAGGCTCATCTACAGGGTCGGCGGGAAAGTGTCGCACAAAGCCGTCGAGGACGCAGTGCGTCTTTCCAAAGAAAAATATTGCTCGGTGTCGGCCATGCTGGAAAAGACCGCTAAAATCACCACGGAAATCGAGTACGTAGACGCGTAATCGCAGATCGGTAGCCTGCGCCTTGACCGCATCCTCGCCGCTGCTTGATCATCGAAGCGATCAGCGAGGTTGATCATTCCACTCTCAAATCAAGACAAAGCGCAGCCGCACCCTCTGCGCGGATATTTGTTCATCGCCGCCGCCACTTTTCTCTGGGGAGTTTCCGCCGCCCTCGGCCGCGCCGTGTTCACCGGAAGGCTGCCTCTGGGTGGGGCGGCATTGCGTCCGATCGATCCGGTGATTCTGTCGCAGACTCGAACTACGTTTTCTCTGCTGGTGCTCGCGCCCATTCTCGTTGGCTGGCAAGGCTGGCAGCGGATCAGGCTTCCGCGGCGCGATCTCGCTTATTGTTTCCTGTTAGGTACCCTCGGCGTTGCAGCGTCAAATTATTTTTATTATGTGGCGATCCAGGAAACCAATGTTGCCACGGCCATCATCGTGCAATATACGGCTCCGGTGTGGGTGCTGTTTTACGTCGTCGCCCGCGGCCAGCAGAAACTATCATGGCAGAAGGTGGCTGCGGTCGGGCTGGCAACGACGGGCATTGCACTGGTCATCGGAGTTATCGGCACAAAATCAGCCGGATTCGCCTTTCACCTCTCCTATGGGCTGATCGCCGCGCTGGTGGCGTCGTTCTCCTTCGCGTTCTACAACGTCGCCGGACACGGCATCCTGGCCCGCTATGATCGTTGGCGCGTCCTGGTCTGGACCCTCGCCTCCGCTGCCCTCTTCTGGCTCGTCTACAACCCGCCCTGGAAGGTCTTCGCCGCGCACTACGCGCCCGCGCAATGGCTGTTTCTTTTCGTATTCTCGATGATCTCGGTACTGGGAGCGTTTTCTCTCTATTTTCTCGGCTTGCAGCATCTCGAACCCACGCGCGCGATCATTGCCAGTTGCCTCGAGCCAGTGTTTTCCATCCTTCTGGCCGCGCTTTTGTTGGGCGAAGTGCTGCGCCCGATTCAGACTGTGGGAATAGTTCTGGTGCTGGCTGCCATCGTTATCGTGCAGCGCCCCGAGCGGGGCACCGCTGTCCCCGGAGATTCGGTACTGGTCGAACCCATCGAGTGACCGCGAACGTCCATTCGGAATATTTCCGGTAAGGTGAAAATCCTCGTCGCGACAGTTGCACCGGACATCCGCAAATGACGCAGTTGCATCTCACGCTAACACCCACAAAATGTTTTGTTCATTCGCAGTGGAACGCTGGATTGCCTGCCGGAGGACTAGAATTGTGGCGAATATGATTCCCCTAAGAGCCCCTGCACTCGTCTTATGTATGTTCTTCTTGCCGGTCTTATCGTTCTCTCAAAGTTCCGACGCGGCCAAACCCGCTCCGCAGGACCAGAACGCAGCCCCTCCAGCGCCTGACAAGCCCCAACCCGGGGCGCAACCTCAACAAACACCTCCCGCGCAATTGCCGAATGCGCCTTCGAGCAGCAAGACCGAGCCTTCTCTGGACGACCTCGGTTTTTCTCCATCTCAGTCGCAGGGGGATGCGCAGCGCCAGGCCTTGCTTGACAAGCGCACCCACATGCTCAAGATTCACCAGCGCCTCGGCTTGATCACGGCCGTCCCGCTGATCGCAACGGTCGCGACATCCCTCAACGCCGGGGGGAAGAATACAAGCACAGCCTCCCGCGATCTCCACACGGCCCTCGGCGGCCTGACCGGAGACCTTTATTTCATGACCGCCTACTATGCGATTCGCGCGCCAAGGGTGCCCGGTACAGAAACTCGCGGTCCCATACGGTTCCACAAGGTTATGGCGTGGATCCACGGCCCCGGGATGATCGCAACGCCGATCCTGGGGATCATCGCTTTCGACCAGAAAAGTAAGGGAGAAAAAATCCACGGCATTGCCCAGGCGCATGCGCCGGTGGCAATCGTGACCGCCGGTGCCTTTGGCGCGGCTCTGTTATCGGTCTCCGTCAAATTCTGACGATGGGGTTCTTTCCGCTTATGAAGATGAAAGGCATCACCTGCTGCCTGCTGCTGACGCTGGCGCCATTCGCCTGGGCGGCCGATAGCCAGTGGATTCTGCAACAAGGCACCCTCATCTACCATGTCTCTCACAAACTCCACGAGAGCGAAGGCACCAGTCACGAAGTGCGCGGCAAAGGAATTTGCCACCATGGGGAGTGCGACTTTCTGATTGCCGTGCCCGTCAAATCGTTCGATTCCGGCGATAGCAACCGCGACCTTCACATGCTGCAGGTTACCCGCGGTGCACAATTTCCAATGGTCACGCTGCGCACAAAACTGCCGGAATCGGCCGCCAGCGCCACCACCGTGCAGGCCGACCTGGAGATTCAATTTGCCGGCCAGACCGCCCAGTTCAAACAGGTGCCATTCCAGCTGGTCGCCCAGGGCAAGCAGATTCGAATCACGGGGACCATTCCCGCCACGCTCACCGATTTTAAGATCGATCCACCTTCTCTTCTGACCATACCGGTGAAAAACGAAATTCCAATTCGCGTGGATTTGACCTGGGCGCCGCAGTAAAGCGCGCGACCCATCAGCTTTAGCCCCAGCAGGGACCCACAAGCTGGCCGCGAGTCATTCTGTTTCCTTCTTTGGTTACCGCCTCCGTCTTGACAATGTTTTTACATTCCGCCAGAGGATTCTTGTTTAAGCTCGTTCAGTAGCGCTCATGTCACCAGGCTCGAAACCGGATGTGCTTATGAGATTTCCACGGATCGCTCCGCTTTTTGCGTTTCTCCTGACCTTCCTCACGCCATGTTTCGCGCACCATATGGCGGTCATAGTCAACAAGGACAACGCTGTCGGCAATGTCACCGCGGTGCATTTGAGCAAAATGTTTCGCTCTGAAATCAAGAAGTGGCCGGACGGAAAAATCATCATGCTGGTTTTGCATAAGGACTCCGCCGGCGAAAATGAAACGCTCGAACATTTGGCCAAGATCAGTGCTGGTGAGTTGAAGACGATGATCGCCGCCCACAAGGACTCGATCATGATCGCGGATTCCGATGCCGACGTGCTCAAAATCGTGCAATCGACGCCGGGAGCAATCGGTCTTGTGGATGTGCGTTCGGTCGACGGCACCATCAATGTGGTTCGAGTGGACGGCAAATTGCCCATGGAATCAGGGTATTTGCCGCATTAAGAGGGGCAGCACTTATCCCAGTTGCAGCAGGTGAAAATATCTTCTCGCCTTCTTCACGTCGCGGGCGATTTGCTCGCGCAGAGCTTCGACAGAAGGGAATTTGACCTCATCCCGCAGTCGATCGAGAAAACAGATCTCGACCTCGCTCTCCGGCGTCAGTTCGATGGGATGAAAGTTCAGCAGATGGGTCTCGATGGCAAATGAATCCGCTCCAAAGGTTGGACGATTGCCCACATTGGTCACAGAATCAAAACGCTCGGCTCCAACGCGCGTGCACGTGATGTAAACGCCATCCTTCGGCACAAGCTCTTCATAGCGCGCCAGATTGATGGTGGGGACGGTGTACTTTGATCCGAACCCGCGTCCACGGCCCGGCTGACCAAGAATGCAGAAAGGACGCGCCAGCAGATGGCGCGCGCGGCTCACTCGCCCCTCGGCAATCAGCTTGCGGATGTGGCTGCTCGAAACGCGCTCCCCGCGCAGCTTTTCCTCGGAGTAGACCGTTACCTCAAAGCCCATCTCCTGCCCGAGTTGTGTCAGAAGGTTCACATCGCCGGCGGCCTTATGTCCGAAGCGGAAGTTGTAGCCTTCGTGCACTTCGCGCGCGTGCAGCTTCCTTTTCAAAATGCGTTCCACAAACTGCCGCGGCGTCATCAGCGAGAGGTCGCGCCCAAAAGGCAGGATCAGCACCGCGTCAATGCCAGTAGCCTCAAGCAGGCGCATTTTTTCCTGGGGGGGACTCAGCAACTTCAACCCTGAGTCTGGGCGCAAGATGCGCGACGGATGCGGCTCAAAAGTGACCGCGACTGCTTTGCCGCCGCTTTGCCGGGCCCGCCCCACAATATCGCCCAGCACGTGCGCGTGTGCCCGATGCACTCCGTCAAAGTTCCCCACGCTGACAAACGAGGGGCCGAAGTCCGCCGGAACGTCATCGAGTTTGTGGAAGACGAGCATCGCAGTGGCTAGTGGTTAGTGGTTAGTGGTTAGCAAGTGTTCGCCGAACAACTATACGAATCACTGACCACTAAACACTAACCACTGTAGTTCAGACCTCAAACTCCAGCTTCATCCCGTCATAAGCCAGACGCACATGCGGTGGCAGCGTGGAGTTAGTCGCCGCATGCGGCAAATCGTGGCAAATGTGGGTGAAGAATGCGCGCTTGGCTTTCACCCGCTGCACAATGCGCAGCGAATTCTCCACCGTCGAGTGCGTCGGATGCGGCTTGTGGCGCAGCGCGTCCAGAAAAAGGATGTCCAGCCCCTGCAGTTGATGGAACGATGCCTCGGGAATTTCGCTATGGTCGGTGAGATACGCCGCGCTGCCAAAGCGGAAGCCGTATATCTCGGCCTCACCGTGAATCAGGCGGACGGGCTCGAAGCGCGCTCCAAACAATTCCACCGGACCATCAATCGGCCGCAGTTCCAGCTGCGGTAGGCTGCCATATTTGTAATCCGCGTCAAAGATATAGGCGAACATTTTGCGCAGAAACGCCGCCGCATCCGGACGCGCATACAGCGGCAGCTTGTCGGGCTTGTGGGCATAACTAAGCGGCCGCAGATCGTCGATGCCCAGGATGTGGTCCGCGTGGGTGTGCGTATAGAAAACCGCGTCGATGCGCGTGATCCCTTCGCGAATGGCCTGCCCATAAAAATCCGGAGAAGTATCGATGAGCACAGTCTTGCCCGCGTACTCGATCATCACCGATGGACGGGTGCGGCGGTCGTGCGGATCGCTGGAGTGGCATACTGCGCAGTCGCATCCGAGCGTGGGCACGCCCATCGACGTGCCACTGCCCAACACCGTCAGCGTCGCTTTCATGCTCGAACCTGCATGAGTGGATGTCTAAGCCAGATCGTCATCGTCCGCTGGTTCCGGTAGCCGCACCAGGCTGCGGCGGACGCGACAGTGCGTTCGTCACCTCGACGTACGCCATACGCACTTCGTAAAGGCTGTTCTGCAGGAAGCCTTCTTCTTTGGGACTCAAGTTGCCTTTAGTCTTTTCGCCCAGCAGCGCGAGCGTGTCGATGGTCTGGCGCGCGCCGATGATGTCGAGCCGCGGTTGGCCGCCCTGCTCGTGCATCAATCCCAGTTGCAGCATCGCCGTCATGTACAACGAGGCGAGGAAGCGCTCGAAAGTCATCTCGAACTCTTTGGCGGAGCGGCCGCTGAGCTCGACGCGCGAATCCAGGTCCTTCGACGATTCGCGGTAGGCGTCGGCCTGTGCCTGTTGTTCGGCCACGGTGGGCGGCGGGGGAATGTCTACCGCCGCAACTCCTCCGTCGCCGGGAAATGCCGCCACAGAGTTGGCAGCAGGCGCGGATTCCTGCGCGGTTGGCGCCGCCGGAGCAGGGGGCGCGGGCGGCGCAGCTTTGGGCTTTTCTGCTTCGTCGCCTACGTCTTTGCGCAACTCTCCATCTTCGGTGAACAAGCGACGATCGGTAACGGTGAAACCTGACTCCTGTTTTTTATCTGCCATAGCGTAGGTCCTTATGTATTCTCTGTCAGAATCTTTTTTGTTTCGCGAAGCTTTAACGGCCTCTGGATTAAATACTCTTGCCCTAGCCGGTGTGCATAACCGCATCCTTGGCCGGCCGCAGCGTCACTAAATCGACCGGCAACGAGATCACGTTGGCTTTGGCCGCGCCGATGGTTACCTCGCGCCCGGGTATTCCTATTTCGCGCCGAATGTACCCTAAAGCAACCGTGTGCGCACCCGCCGGTGATGGCAAAATTGCAACGCTCGTGATCTCTCCGACTTCTTTTTCGGCGGAAAAAATCTTGTCCCCGGCGACGATCCCGGCCGAGCCTTCCATCAAAAATCCGGCAAATTTACGATGCACATTACCGCGCGAACGAATCCGCTCCACAATTTCCTGCCCCACGTAACAACCTTTGTTGAAGTGAAGCGCCTGCATCTGCTCGGTTTCCTGGGGGAGATCGCGCTCGCGAATGTCTACGCCATAAAGAGGCAGGCCAGCCACAATACGCT
Source organism: uncultured Acidobacteriaceae bacterium (assembly GCA_963715875.1). Taxonomy (GTDB): domain Bacteria; phylum Acidobacteriota; class Terriglobia; order Terriglobales; family Acidobacteriaceae; genus Sulfotelmatobacter. The sequence continues at coordinate 2,901,409 of OY970281.1, forward strand.
GCATTTCCAAAGCCTCGCTGCCCACCGGCGTCGCCCCAGCCGCGATCAGCGCCTGCCAGGTTTTGTAAACATCCTGGGGCGCGAGCCATATCTCGTAGGATTCGCGCCGTTCATCCTCACCCCGCACCACCGTGCACTGCACACATCCGCAATCGCAATTGCATTGAGGAATGATCGCTTGCAAGGGCCGCAGGTTCGGAACCTCGATCCCGGCCATGTTCAAAATAGCCCGCGCCCGCGGTCCGGCCACGCCGACGGCAGTCTGCCGCCCGCTGATGTCGGCGACTTCCACATCGTCCATAATGATGTAATGGTCGAAGGTGGCGAGAATTTTCTCGACCTGACTGCGATCGGTTTCCACTTCAAGCGATTCGCCCAGGTTGCGGACGATCATATCGCCGAGAATGCGCCCCTGCGGATTCAGCAAAAACGCATAGACCGCCTGCCCCGTGGCAAGGTCCCGAATATTGTTGGTGACCATGCCGTTCATCCAGCGAATGCGATCGCCGCCGGTGACTGAAATCCGGGCGCGACAGCCCAAATCATAGATCCCGCAGCCGTTCTGCAACGCTGCAAATTCCTTTTGAGAATCCGCAAAACGCGCCGCCGTCGTAACGCCGCGGTACTCGGCCTCCGCCAGCGGTTGGATCGCTGGCTGTACACGCAATGCGTCTTGCAGGGGAGTGGGGGGCATCGAATCTCTAATTATAGCGAAGCGGGAGGCGAAGACTCGATTGCGGATGGTTGATCTCCGATGGGGGCCCAGTCGGATGGGAGAATCCGGTTCGCAATCCGCAGTCCCAAATCATCACTCAACATTTCCCCAATCCACGGTATAATCTCCCCCATGCCTGCCGCACCCGGAGCGACCAAAGCTGTCGGAATGGTTCCCGACGAGATGAAGTCCGAGCCCAAATCCAAGGGCCTCGCCACCCCTCGCAAGAAGAAGCCGAAGGAATTGGCGGTCATCACCGAATGCTGCACGGGATGCGCCGGTTCGCCGGCCTGCGTGGAGTATTGCCCGGTGGAAGACTGCATGTTCTGGGTGGCGGACGAAGACAGTACGCCATTCGGCCGCATCGCAGTCGATCCCATTCTTTGCATCGGCTGCAAGAAGTGCCTGAGCAAAGGCCCCGACGGATGCTTCCTCGACGGCTGTCCCTGGGACGCCATCGTCATGGTCGACACCCTTGAAGTGGAAAAAGAAGTAGGGCCGATGGCGATCTAGTAGCAGTGGGGAGTGGCTAGAATTTAGTGGCTAGTCACCGCCGCTGCGCAGACAGTCAGGGCTGTTCTAACCACTATCCACTAATCACTGCTTTTAATCACTTCTCTCCCGAGTGCTCGGGGTTTCCACCCGGCTCCGGGAAGTCACTGTCCGCGTCCTTGATGCGCGGATCAGGATCGCGATGGCCGAGTTGCTCGGAAAGTCCGAGGTTGCCGTCGTGGTGATGCTCTTCTTCGGTGGCCCCTTTGGCGCGGTCAGGATCGTTTTGCGAGATTTTCGTCATAAATGATTTCCAGAAGTCCTGAATAAATTTATTTGCCCGGTCGAGCGGTGGAGGAAACTCCCAGTTTCTTCAGCCGTTCCCGTGCCTGCAGCGCTTCGGGCGACTTGGGATATCGCTGAATAACATGGCGGAGTTCCTGAACCCCATCATCCTGCTTGCCCAGTTCGATCAGCGAAAACCCTTTTTTCAGTTGAGCCGACGCGGCCTTGTTGCCGGTGGGAAAATTCTGCAGAACCGTATCGTAGCTTTGCGCCGCCTGCTGGTAATTTCCCTGGCGGAACTGAATCTCGCCCAGATAAAAGTAGCAATTTCCGGCAAGATCGGTATTGGGATAAAACTTCACGTAGTCGGAAAATTCCTGGATGGCGAGATCGTTCTTGTCGCCGTTGTAATCGCGCAGGGCATTGTTATACAGCACGTCGGGCGGAGGCGCCGAAGCCATGGCCTGCTGCTGCGATTGCTTCGCCGCATCCGAAGCCGCGAGGCTCTGCTGCGACGACTGCATGTCCTCGAGTTGCTTGCTCACTTTCGCCAACCGCGCCTTGAGTTCGTCCAGCGTGTCGTTGAGCGTTTGGATCTGCCCGGAAAGCTGGTCCACGTGCGCCGACGAATCCCCCTGCTGTTTCTGCATGGTCGCCTGCAGCGTGGTGAGGACGCCGGCGAGCTTGTTGACCGTGTCGGTATCCTGCTCGACCAGGTTTTTCATCACGCCCATGCGCTCGTCGAAACTGCGCTGCATGGCGGTCATCTGCTCCTGCAGTTGTTGGACTTGCGTTTGCAGTTGCACCATGTCCTTGTTGGCGGCCCATGCCGGGGTCGCAGCCAGCCAAAGGGTGGAAGTCAATGCGAGAAGAGCGGAGAAGCGTCGTAGTGTCATAAGCAAGAGTTTCCTAACTGATCATTTTAGACAACTTGGCGGCCTTATGGGTTGGGAAGATAACGCGGGGAACATGGAAAGTCAGGGGCGGAGCTTCCTCCGCCCCCTCGGGCCCAACCGTTAGTCTACTTCTGATACACGAAGTGGCCGCGGCGGTTCTGCTGCCAGCAAGACTCGGTCGATTCCATGCAGAACGGCTTCTCTTTGCCATAGCTGATGGTCTTGATGCGGCTGGCATTGACGCCGGCCGAAACCAGCGCGTTCTTCACCGCCGACGCCCGCTGGTCGCCGAGGGCCAGATTGTATTCCGTGGAGCCGCGCTCGTCGCAATGCCCCTCCACGGTGAAGTTGATGTTTGTGTGCTGGCCGAGGAACTGCGCATCCGCCTGCACCGCAGCCAGTTGATCGCCGCGAATGTCAGACTTGTCGTAGTCGAAGTAGACATCCTTCACCGTTTGGCCGAAGAGATCTTCGTCCGTGGGCGACGGAGTGTTGGCTACGGGCGGAGGCGGTGCCTGAGTGACGGTGAGGCGAGTGGTCGCCTCCTGATTTCCGCCGGGGCCTTTCGCCATCAGGTGATAGGTCGTAGAAGTCAACGGGTTCACTGACTGCGATCCGCTGGGTTGAACCGCGCCGATACCATCGATCGTCACATCGGTGGCATTGGATGTTTGCCAGGTCAGCGAGGCGGATTGTCCCTGCTGAATGGTGTCGGGACTAACGGAAATCGAAGCCGTGGGCGACGCCGGAGGTGGTGGTGGCGGAGGCGGTGGCGGGGCTACCTTCTTCTTACAGGCGCCCAGCATCAGGATAGCGGCCAGAGCGATGACGGTTGCGAGTGCCTTCCAGGTTTGCTGCTTCATATTGATCCTCTTCACGTTGTCTTCTCCTGCGAACCGAAAATCGTTTTCAAATTCAGACGAAGCGTTTTACTTCCAACTCCAGTTGGGCTGCGAATTACGTCCCGTAAAGGTCAGTTGGTGCAGTTTGGTGCCGTCGGCCAGCATCATCCAGATTTCTTCCTTGCCCGAGCGGCCCGATTGAAACACAATGTGGCGCCCATCCGGCGACCACGAAGGGAAGTCATTGCGCCCGCCGTCATGCGTGAGTTGCACCCACTGTTTGCTGGCGATATCCATCAGATAAATGTCGGAGGAACCGGGCTCGCCGGGGCCATACTTGCGAATCCACGCCAGGGTGAGGAATTGGCCGTTGGGCGACCAGTTGGGCGAAACCGCATAGCCCTGATCGGTCATGCGCTGCTGGTTGGTGCCGTCGGCCTCCATCGTATAAATCTGAGGCAATCCCGTGCTGCCGCTCACGAAGGCGATCTGAGAACCGGTCTTGCGATTCCATGACGGCGAAACATCCGGACCTTTGCCTGTGGTCATGGCGCGGAGGTTGCCGCCCGAGGCGTCGCAAAGATAAATTTCCGAGTGCCCGCCACGAGAAGAGGAGAGCGCCAGCCGAGTGCCATCGGGAGACCACGATGGCGCCAGATTTGTCCCCCCGAAATGCGGAAAGCTGACCAGGCGGTTGAGTTCGGTGGAGTACATCAGGATGTCCCATCCCGACTTGGTCAGCGAACTGAAGGCGAGGCGCGATCCATCGGGAGAGATGCGCGGGGAAAGCGAGATAGAATTCTGGTGAGTCAGTTGATGCTGGTTCGCTCCGTCGTAGTCCATCTCCCAGATTTCTTTGTGTCCAGAGCGGTCGCTCACGAAGTAAATCTTGCTCTCGGCGATGCCGGAAATCCCGCCCCCCAATCGGAAGATGATCTCGTCGGCAAACTTGTGGGCGATCATGCGGGCCGCGTCATCAGTGGCAACATCGGTGTACTGCTTGCCCAGCACCTGCGGCGAGGCCGTATTCTTCACGTCGTAAAGCCAGCCTTGCACCGTGACTTTTCCGCTGGCCACGCCGAGGTTGCCGAAGGCCATCATGGCCGCGTTAGGCGGAGGCGAGTTCCACACTCCGAAGGTGACTTCGGCCGGTTGCCCCGGAACCTGCAACGGATAAAAGCTCTTCGAAACCAGCTCGAGCACTCCGGAATTGTCGAGATCGTTCCAGAAAGTGTCGTTAAAGGTCTTGAGCAGCGCGGCGTTCTGGGGGTCTGCGTTCGCGGGCTTGAAATCGGGAACGGCGAGCCGAACTTTATCTACGCCCAGGCCGGAACCGGTGCGCACCCAATCCTGCGCCGAGCAAGTCGAAGTCAGCAGGGAAGAGAGTGCGAGTAACGCGATCGCTGGAAAAACGATCGCCGAAAGTAGACTCCGGCGAATCGAAGCGCTCGAGAGCGGTGCGCCGGCAGGGTAAGAATGTGCTGCTTGTCGTGGTTCGTCGTCCATCCGGTTGGAGCGGTTATGCGACTCCGGGCAAAAGCATACTGTATACGACAATATCGTACTCCGATATGTTTTTCTGCGCAAGTTACTATTGATCATAATCGCGAATCGGGAACCTTAAGACTAATCAGGTAGATGCCACCGCGTTTTTCCTGAAATGGAAAGTGCACGTCGCCTCTGCTATGGATGCGATTGCGGCCCGCCAGGTATTCAACTTTATTTTTTCGTGTAATCGAACCAGTACTCCACCGAAATTTTGCCGCCGCTGTAGTCCGAGGGCAGCGGGCCAAAGGTGTCGATACGCTGCAGGGCTCGCGTCGCCGAGACGTCGAGCGAGGGCACTCCGCTGGACTGCTCGATCTTCACGTTAAAGGGATGACCGTCCCGGGCCACATCGAAGGTGATATACACGCGCTGCGCCCCGTTGATCCCGGGATCGACTTCGTACTTCAGCCAGTTCTCCGACACTTTGCGCTGGATAATCTGCACGTACCAGCCATACTTCGTGCCGAAATCGCCACCGCTCCCGTTGATGCCAAAGCCGCCCTTGGCCCCGCCCGCGCTAAAACTGCCGTAAGGCCCGCTGACCGGACCGCCCTCTCCGAAAGCAACCTGGTTGGTCTGTTGCTCCGGCGCCGGCTTCGGCTTTTCTTTGGTGGGAGTCGGAACTTTCTTGGGTTTAACTTTCGCGTTCTTGCCCTGAATCTCAATCGCGTCCGGCTCTTTCTCTTCCGGTTTCGGTTGCGAAGTGGTGAGGCCCTTCGATTCGTTGGCCAGGACGTTCTCCGTCTGCGCGGAAGTGGGAGGCAAGGGAACCGCACTGACCAGCGAAACGCCGATCGCCGAACCGCCGCCACCGCCTCCCCACCCTTCGCCGCGCGATCCGGTGAACACCGCCGTGTAGAGCAGGATCATCGCCGTGAGCGCGAGGTGAAATCCCGCCGACCAAGCCAGGGCGCGCGGCCAGCTATCGTGCTCGAAAAAGATTTCAGCGTTTTGCGCCATGTTCTTCGATCGGCTGGGTGACGATGCTGATGTTGGTGATCCCAGACTGTTTCACGGCGTCCATCACCGTGGCGAAAGCTCCGAAAGGCACATTCTCGTCGGCGCGGACAAAAATGAATTGATTGTGGGGATCGCGAATCTTCTGCCGCAGCTTGGCGGCGATCTCATTGATATTCACCGCGTCGTTGCCCAGGAAGACGCGCTGATCCTTGTTGATGGTGATGACCGTGCGTTCCTCGGTGATCTCCTTCACCGTGCGGGTTTTGGGCACACTCACTTCAATGCCCGACTGCAGAATCGGCGCCGTCACCATGAAAATGATGAGCAGGACCAGAACCACATCGACCAGCGGGGTGATGTTGATATCGGCGAGCGCGGTCTGGGTGCGGCCGTTCGAAGAAGTGAATGCCATCAGCGCCTCACTTCAGCGGGAAATGCCGCCGCAGATTGCGCCTGTGTGCCGTCGATGGCGTTGAGCACTTCCAGCGAAAAATCGTCGCTGCGCGCCGCAAATACCCGAATTGAGTTGCCAATCAGGTTGTAGGCAATGACGGCCGGAATGGCGGCCGCTAATCCCGCGGCAGTCGTGATCAACGCTTCCGAAATACCTGGCGCAACTGCCCGCAGTGTGGCCCCGCCCGCTGTGCCGAGTCCATGGAAAGCATCGATGATGCCCCACACCGTTCCGAACAGACCGATAAACGGCGTGACCGCAGCCGTGATCGCAAGCCACGGAACGTTGCGTTCGAGCCGCGAGATTTCTTCTGACGCGCCGATCTGCATGCCGCGCTGCACCGCCGTCAGGCTGCGCAGGGACGCGTTCGACGTGGAAACCTGGCGGGTGTACTCCCGGAATCCGCCTTCAAACACGCCCACCAGCGGGCTGGGACGAAACTGATCGGCCACCGTGGCAATATCCTGCAGTCGTTGCGCCTTGCGAAAGGCGCGCAGAAATCGTCCGCTCTGCAGGCGAGCGCGCCGCAGCAGGCTCCACTTGGTAAGAATAATTGCCCATGAAATCAGGCTGAAGGCCAGCAAAGTGAGCAGAACAAACTTGGCGACTGCGCCTGTGCTGGAAACAAGATCGAGAATTTCACCGCCGTCGAAAAGAGCAAGCAAAGGGAAAAGTTGCATCGGTTTAAGGGTACCTTTTCGTGATTATAGATGATCGACGCGGAAGGCCCTGCAACACGTACCCTATCCGTAAACGCGTGGATGGGATCGGCGCAGCCCTCTAGATGGGGAGAGAAAGTCCTTCGTCTTTGGCGAGCACGCGTTGCTGCTTGTCAAATGTGCAGAAAGAATCCGCGCGGAGAACGAGTGCGGAGGCCACGTGCAGCACGTCGATGGTGCGTGTGCCCAAGGTTGCGGTTTTTTCTCGTGCGATTCTCTTGGCGCGCTCGAAGGCAGACAAGGGCAGCGACTTCACTGCGAGTACGCCCCCTTCAATATCGGCTCGGAAGAAAGACGAGGCCGACTTGATCTCGGAGTGACTCAGTTCGCCACGGAATATTCGCAAATGCAGCGCGTTCAGCAATTCCAGTTCACCGAGCGGAGTGATCAGCAGCGGCAGGCGAACACCGCGCATGAATTTCGATGCTGCGGTAGAGTTTGCGTCTTGAGTGTAGAGAGAAACCAGAAAACTGGTATCCACGTAGGTACTCAATGGCGGCTGCGCTCCGCGGCCAAGAGTTCTGCGCCGCTGGTTTCAAGCACTCTTTCTCCGTACATCTGCTGCAGGCGCGCCAGAAAATCCGGCCGGCGGATTGCTTTCTTGTCCGGCGCAGGGACGAGCGTGGCGATGACGCGCCGGCGCTTGGTGATTTGAACTTCCTCCCCCTGCCGCAGAAGGTCTTCGACCTCTGAAAAGCGGTAGCGCAGATCGCGGACACTCGCGTTCTTCATGTGATACATTATAGCATCACATCGATCACAGTCACAACGGTCAAAAAGAGTAAGTAGTGGCTCAGGCGTCATCCCGAAACGCGGCGTACTTCAGCCGCGTGAGGGATCTCCAGAGTTTCAAGTTGATCCAACGCTATCCGAGCTTCCTCCAATCGATTTCGTGCTATGCTGCGCAAAACTTCGAAATCGCCCTTTCGATCTCGAAGTCCGAGGACGTCCTGTGCTGGTTGAATTGCGCCTGGAGAATTACGCGGTCATCGACAACGCGGCGGTAGAATTCGCCTCCGGGCTGAACCTGCTGACAGGCGAGACCGGCGCCGGAAAATCCATCCTGATCGACGCGCTGGCCCTGTTGTTAGGCGAAAAGGCTTCGAGCGAGGTGATTCGCTCTGGTGCGGATCGCGCGGTGGTGTCGGCCGTTTTCGAATCCGCAGGCCGCGCGGGAACCTCAATCGAGAAAATTCTCGAGCACAACGGGCTGGATGAATCCGACGATGGCTCGCTGATTGTGCGGCGCGAAATCGCAGCCGGAGGCAAAGGCCGCGTGTTTGTGAACAATCAGCCGGCTACGGTCGCGGTCTTGCGGCAACTGGCGCCGCATCTGGCCACAATCCATGCGCAGAATGAATCCCTGCTGTCCTTCGACGCCCCGGCGCGCTTGGCCTTGCTCGATGGCTTTGCCGCCAGCCATCTTGAGCCGGTGGTCGCCGCTTACGATGCATGGAAGGAAATCCGCGAGCGCATCGCCGATCTGGAGCGCGGAGAGCAAGACCGGCTGCGCCTGGTCGATTTGTGGCTTTTCCAGAGGCGCGAAATCGACGAGGCGAAACTGCGCTCAAGCGAAGACGAACAACTCGAGACCGAAAAGCTGGTCCTGGCCAACGCCGAGAAAATCTACAACGCCGCGATCCACGCCTTCGATCTGCTGTACGAGGGCGATGCTTCGACCTCCTCATCGCTGCGTGCGGCCCAGAAGCAGATCGAAGAGCTGGCACGCTACGAACCCAAATTTCAGGACGCGCTAGCCGCGCTCGAAAGCGCGCGTATCAGCGTGGAAGATGTGGGAGCGACCGTCCGCGATTACGCCGGAGGAATCCATGCCTCGCCCGAGCATCTGGCCGAGGTCGAAGACCGGCTCGCCCTGCTCGACCGCCTGAAGCGGAAATATGGTCCCGCGCTCGACGATGTGATCGCGTTCGGCGCCGATGTGGCCCGCAAGCTTTCGGAAATTGAGAATAAGGACGAAATCCTGCGCCAGTTGCGGGCCGACCTGGCGAATGCCGCCGAGCAATATCTGCGGGCCTCCCGCGCTCTTTCGAAAAAGCGCCACGACGCCGCGCGCAGCCTGGAAAAACTGGTCGAGGCCGAAATCAACGATCTGGCAATGAAGTCGGCATTCCGCATCGAGATCGCCACCGCCGAACAAGAAGGGAACTGGAGCCCCACCGGAATCGATCAAGTCGTCTACATGATTGCCACCAATCCCGGCGACCCGTTGCGGCAGTTGGAGCACATCGCATCCGGCGGAGAATTATCGCGCGTAATGCTGGCTCTAAAGGTGAGCGTGGAAGGAGCGCACGTAGGGCGGACGCCCTCGTCCGCAAAAGCCGGCGCCGCCAAGACCGCCCAGCGCACCATGGTCTTCGACGAAATCGATACCGGCATCGGAGGCCGCGCCGCCGAAGCCGTGGGCAAAAAATTGAAATCCCTGGCCCGGTCCAATCAGGTTCTCTGTGTAACCCACTTGCCGCAGATCGCGACCTTTGCCGACCATCACTACGTTATCGAGAAGAAAGAGCGCAATGGCCGTACCCGCACCAGCATCCGTGCCATCCTCGGCGAGGAGCGCACGGAAGAAGTAGCCCGCATGCTCAGCGGCGCCAAACTGACCGATACCTCCCGCAAGCACGCCGAGCAGATGATCAAGTCCAACGCGTAAGTCGGCGGCGTCTCGCCGGGCGTTCCTCCGAAATCGGTAAGTTTTCCTGCTTGACGAGGCCGGCTCGATTAGCTAACATAAGTTAGCTAAGGTGCCATATGGAAACAATCACCATCCACAAAGCCAAGACGCAACTCTCGCGCCTGATCGAGAAGGCGTGCCAGGGTGAAGAGATCGTGATTGCGCGCGGCAAGCAACCGGTGGTGAGGTTGGTAGCCTTACCGGCGGCGCAGAAACGGAAGCGAATTCCCGGGGCGTGGAAAGGAAAAATCTCATACACCGCCGATGCGTTCAACCCGTTGACCGAGGAGGAACTGGAGGACCTGGGTTTTGAATAGCGCCGACCAGCAATCGAGCGCCGATCATCCCGACCAAACACAGTGAAGGTTCTTCTCGACACTCACGTTCTAGTCTGGTGGTTGGAAGATGCAGATCGGCTTTCCCGACGGGCTGCCGCAATCCTTGCCAATCGCGACAATAGCATCCTGATCTCGGCTGCGGTTGGCTGGGAACTGGCGATTAAGGTGAACCTGGGCAAGTTCAAACCGGCGTCGATCCTTGACGGCCTTGATCGCATAATGCAGCAGGAAGGGTTCTCGGAGTTGCCCATCACGCTGGAGATGGGGGTCCGCGCGGGACTGCTTCCCCCTCATCATCGCGATCCCTTTGACCGAATGTTGGTGGCGCAGGCCAAAACCTTGAACCTTCCGATTCTCAGTGCGGATGCAATCCTTGATCGGTATGATGTCAAGCGGTCTTGGTAAACTGCGTCGCCATCGCTACGCGGTGCAGGAGTGACCCATTCAGTGCTCCCCGCTACCCACTCACTGCTAATCCCCGCCATTTCTGTGGCTTACGTTGACCACAAGGGTACTTTCCGGTAGCTTAATACTATCGATTTCATGGGATTCGTGTACCCTGATTGCATAGATTCCATGCCCTGATTTTGCATCTTAAGCGTCTGGGGACGATCAAAACGATGGGAGCAGCAATTGCCAAATAGCCACGGAAAGACGTTGCTTTTGTTAAAGCCGCGCGGATTCTGCGCCGGTGTCGTGCGTGCCATTGATGTGGTCCGCATCGCCCTCGAAGCCTTCGGTCCGCCGATCTATGTCCGCAAAGAGATCGTGCACAACAGTTTCGTCGTAGACGAATTGCGCGGCAAGGGCGCAATTTTCGTCGATAGCGAAGACGAGGTCCCCAACGGCGAGCGCGTCATCTACAGCGCCCATGGCGTTTCCCCCGAAGTGCGCGAGCACAGCGCCCGCCGCGGCCTGCGTGTCATCGACGCCACCTGCCCACTGGTCACCAAAGTCCACGTGGAAGCGGTCAAGTTTGCTAAAGAAGGCTATTCGCTGATCCTCATCGGCCACCACGATCACGACGAAGTCATCGGCACCCTCGGCGAGGCTCCGCTGGTCACGCAGGTGGTGGGAAATCCCGAGCAGGTGAAGCGTTTGACCGTGCCCGATCCGGACCGCGTCGCCTACCTCACTCAGACCACGTTGAGCCTCGACGAGACCAAAGACATCATCGCCGCGCTGAAGAAAAAATTTCCCAACATCAAAGGCCCGGCCGCGCAGGATATTTGCTACGCCACCGAAAATCGCCAGGTCGCGGTGAAACAAGTGGCCTCCGATGCCGACTTGCTTCTGGTTGTGGGTTCGGAAAATAGTTCAAATTCGAATCGCCTGGTGGAAGTCGCGAGAAATCTGGGCACGAATTCGCATCTCATCGACAGCTTTAAAGACATTGAACCCGCCTGGCTCGTAGACGTGAAAACCATCGCGCTCACTGCCGGTGCTTCAGCCCCCGAATGTCTGGTGGAGGAAACCATGAAGTTTCTCGCCACCAAAGGTTTCGACAACGTGCAGGAACTCGAAGTCATGCCGGAAAATGTGCGCTTCGGGCTGCCGCCGGAGATTGTCGAGGCCATCGCCGCCGCTCCGGCTTCCGCTACCGCGGACTAACGGAGCCTCAAATTGATGGATAAAGACTCCCCCGATTCTCCTATAGCTTCCGTACCTCAACTTCGCTTTGGCAAGATTGACGGCCTGGCCGCCCGCGTCGGCGCCGCCATGGACGCCGCCCGCAAACTGCTTTTCTCCACCCAGCACGACGACGGCTACTGGTGCGGTGAACTCGAGGCCGACACTACCCTTGAGTCCGATTACATTCTGCTGCACACCCTGCTCGGTACCGGCGATCCCGAGCGCTTTCAGAGAGCGGCAAACTGGATCATCCGTCATCAGAATGAAGACGGTGGCTGGAGCATTTACCAAGCCGGCCCCTCAAATATCAGCGCGTCGGTGAAGGCCTACTTCGGATTGAAGCTGGCTGGATTCACGGCAGATCATCCCGTAATGCAGCGCGCCCGCAAAAAAATCCTCGACCTCGGCGGCGTCACCGAGGTCAACACCTTCACCAAGATTTATCTCTGTTTCTTCGGCCAGTACGATTACGACGCCGTGCCCGCAATCCCACCGGAAATCGTGCTCTTTCCGAAGTGGTTCTGGTTCAACATCTACGAGATTTCGTCGTGGTCGCGCGCCATCCTGGTGCCGCTGTCGATTTGCTACGCCAAAAAGCCGTTCAAAAAGATTCCGAACGAAATGGGCGTCCAGGAACTATTCGTCGGCGGCATGACGAAATCGCGCATGCACCTGCGTTGGTCGAAGAAGCTGGTTTCGTGGCGCAACTTTTTCCTCTGCCTCGATCGCCTTACGCACTGGGCGGAGCGCGTCCACATTCGCCCCCTGCGTTCGATCGCGCTGAAGAGTGCGGAAAAGTGGATGCTCGAGCGCTTCGAGATGAGCGACGGCTTGGGCGCGATTTACCCGTCGATGATGAACGCCATCATCGCGCTCCGCTGCCAGGGATATTCGCTCGACGATCCCCAGGTGATTCGCGCCCTCGATGAGTTCGAGAAACTGGGCATCGAAGAAGGCGATACTTTCCGCATGCAGCCTTGTATGTCTCCCGTGTGGGATACGGCGTACGCCTTGTTCGCCCTCGGGGAAGCGGGCGTACCGGCAAACGATCCTCGCATGGTGAAGTGCGCCGACTGGATTCTTCAAAAACAAGTACGCAATGCCGGCGACTGGCAGATCAAGAACAAGACGGGAAAGCCCGGTGGCTGGTACTTCGAGTTCAATAATGAGTTTTACCCCGACGTCGATGACACCGCCATGGTTTGCCTGGCCCTGAGCCGGGTCGAGCATCCCAACGGACGCTACCAGCGTGAGTCCGTGCAACGCGCCATTGACTGGGTCTTGTCGATGCAGTGCAAAAACGGCGGCTTTGCGTCGTTCGACAAAGACAACGACAAGATGGTCTTCCAGCACATTCCGTTCGCCGATCACAACGCCATGCTCGATCCTCCGACGGTCGATATCACCGGACGGATTCTCGAAATGATGGCGACCTACGGCTACGACAAAAACCATCCCGCCGTTAAGCGCGCGATTCAATTCATCCGCGACGAACAGGAACCGGACGGCAGTTGGTTCGGCCGCTGGGGCGTGAACTACATTTACGGCACCGCGCTGGTGCTCCGTGGCCTCGAGGCCATTGGCATGGATAACCACGAGCCCTGCATCCAGCAGGCCGCCGAGTGGCTGCGCATGGTGCAGAATCCGGACGGCGGTTGGGGCGAGAGCGTCGCGTCCTATGACGATCCCGCTCAGCGCGGCGTGGGCGAGAGCACGCCTTCGCAAACCGCGTGGGCGATTCTGGGACTGCTCGCGGTCGGCGATATTCGCAGCGATTCGGTTGCGCGCGGCGTCGCCTACCTGCTGCGCACGCAAAAAGAAGATGGCTCCTGGGACGAGCTTTTGTTCACTGGAACCGGCTTTCCGCGCGTGTTCTACCTGAAGTATCACCTCTACCGGCAGTACTTCCCGCTGTTCGCGCTGACGACATACGCCAAGGTGATGGAGAAAGCTGAAAACTAGTTCTCAGTTTTCGAGCATCGTCGGTTCACGGGGAATCTCTGTGGGATTGCTGCATATAGGAGGACACTTTGCCTAAAGGTGAAACATGGACGTTCACAAACCGCGACGCGCTTATTGCTCAGTTGAAACAGCGTAACTGGAAGAATGACTTCAGAGCTATACACGACAAGGACAATCTCGGTCCACTCTCGGCGATTTATCGTTCAGTCAGCAGTAGCACCTTCCGTGCTTTCCGAACCCATAAAGACTGGTCCCCTTCATATGTGTTCAGAGAGTGGGCTGCGAGGGAGCTGGCCGGAGGAAAATTGTCGGAATTGCTCGCAGTCCGATCGAATGATCAGTACCGCAGTTGGGCGGTAAAGCTAGCGAGAAGCCTTAACAAGGAATGGCAAAAGCGTCTGCGCTACGAACTCGAGCTTCCGAGGGCCTTGAAGCTCGTAAACCATTTGGCGAAGGCCTCTGCATAGTTACGCCGCTGTGGCCGGACAAGTTCGAAGCGATCGTTTCGTTCGTCGAGATACCTCTCGATAGATACTCTCTCCGGCCCCTTGCTTGCATTCCTGAATTGCGGGCGCCTGCGGAATCAAGTGGAATAGCGCCAGCATGGGGTCGATCGAGAACCTGAAGATGTACTCGAAAATCCAACAGTCGATCCATGCATTTTGCGCGGAGGCGGGCGTGCCGCCGCTTGCTTACGATTTCCTCTCCTGGGACATTCCCCACGGGAAGGGTTGAGGTCATGAAGAATAACACTGACATCGAGATGACGCCGACCTGCGGGATGAGTATGATTTTGCCGCAATGAAGGGCGGCGTTCGCGGCAAACACTACAACCAACACTGCAACGGAACCAATGTGGTCCTGATTGAGCCGAACGTTGGGGCAGCGTTTCCGACCGAAGATGCGGCAATGAAGCCCCGCGCGGCATTCTGGGTAGCGCGCCGTGCGACGTCCGGCGCACTGGCGGTGGACCTAAGGCGCCGCGTCTCGCAGATCCAACCCGAACTAAATGCTAGTTTTCCTCACAGGCGCGACTGGATTCCTCGGCTCCCACGTAGCCCGCGTTCTCGCCGAACAGGGCGCCGATCTTCGCCTGCTCGTCCGCCCCACCAGCAATCTGAAAAATCTCGAAGGCCTGAAGGCCGAGACTGTAACCGGCGACCTGCGTGATCCCGCGTCGCTTGAAAAGGCCATCGCAGGCTGCGAAGTCGTCTTCCACGTTGCCGCCGACTACCGGCTCTGGGTGCGCGATCCCAACGAGATGTATCGTTCCAACGTCGATGGCACCCGCGCGATTCTCGAAGCCGCGCGCAAAAATAAAGTACGTTCCGTGGTCTACACTTCGAGCGTCGCTACCATGGGATTCACCGGCAACGGCCATCCTGCCGACGAAGATTCTCCCGTCGCCCTCGCCGACATGATTGGCCACTACAAGCGTTCGAAATTTATGGCGGAACAAGTCGCGCTCGAAGCCGGCAGGAATAGCGACAAAGACGCGATGCGCGTGATCACCGTGAATCCCACCACGCCCGTCGGCGAGCAGGACATCAAGCCGACTCCCACCGGGCGCATCATCGTCGATTTCCTCAAGCGCAAATTTCCCGCATACGTCGAGACGGGATTAAATCTGGTCGATGTCCGCGAATGCGCGCTCGGGCACGTTGCCGCGCTCGAAAAAGGCAAGAGCGGCGACCGCTACATCCTCGGTGGTGAGAATCTCACGCTGAAGCAGATTCTCGACAAGTTGGGGGAGATCTCGGGCCTGCCATCGCCGAACGTCAAGCTGCCCTATTTCGTGGCCTATATGGCGGGAGCCGTTGACGAAACCATCACCGGACGCTTACTGAAGCGTGAGCCCCGCGCCACGGTAGACAGCGTCCGCATGGGCAAAAAGAAAATGTGGGCCAGTTCGGGCAAAGCCGAGCGCGAGTTGGGATGGAAGACTTTGCCCGCAGACGCAGCCCTGCGCCGCGCAGTAGACTGGTTCCGAGCCAATGGCTATGTCTAAGGCCGCCATCGTCGCCGCGCTGGAGCGCGAAGTCCGCGAGTTGACTCGCAACTTTACCCGCGTCGAGCGTTCCCACGATGGCCGCAATTTTGTGTTCTGGGAGCGCGACGATCTGGTTGTAGTTTGCGGCGGCATTGGCCTGGAAGCCGCCCGCCGCGCCGCCGAAGCCGTCATCGCTCTCTACCAACCAGCCTTGGTTCAGTCGGTCGGTTTCGCCGGAGCGCTGGATGCTACCATGCAAGTTGGCGATATTTTCGTTCCCGCGCTGGTAATCGATGCCAGGGACGGCAGCCGGTTCGCGATCGAAGGCGGAAACGCAAAAGGTTCCTTGATCACGTTTATGGACGTAGCTGGCCTGGACCAGAAACGAAATCTGGCGCAGGCTTACGACGCGAAAGCAGTGGACATGGAAGCCGCGGAAGTAGCAACGGCAGCGCGGGCGCATGGTCTGGAATTCCGCGCAACAAAAGTGATCTCTGACGGGTTTGATTTTGAAATGCCCGATTTGGCCCGCTTCATCGATGCGCACGGCCACTTTCGCACCGGTGCTTTCGCCGCGTTTGTTGCCATCAGGCCGTGGTTATGGCCGAGCGTAATCACGCTCGCCAACAACAGCAGCAAGGCCGCAAAAGCGCTGGCCAATCATCTTAAAGATGCCAGCCACGCTCCCAATAATGTAGTTGAAGCGAAGACGGTATAGCATTCATCTAACGTTTGATGGGGATTGCCGGACAACTCGCCATGGAGGACCGAAGCCACTCGGTTCCCGCGACAATGCTGGCCGCCGTCTACCGCGGCGTCAACGACGTCCGGCTGGAAACCGTCCCGGTCCCCGCGATCGGCCCCGGCGAACTCCTTCTCAGAGTCCACACCTGCGGGGTTTGCGGCACCGATCTCAAAAAGATCGCAACCGGCTCCCATTCCGCGCCGCGCATCTTCGGCCATGAAACCTCCGGTATGGTCGCGGCCGTCGGTCCGGGAGTAACCAGGTTCGAGCCCGGCGATCGCGTCGTAGTCTTTCATCACATCCCTTGCCGCCAGTGCTATTACTGCCGCCACAAAACTTTTGCCCAGTGCGCCACCTACAAAAAAGTCGGCTGCACCGCCGGCTTCGAGCCTTCCGGTGGAGGTTTCGCCGAGTATGTCCGCGTGATGGATTGGATTGTCGAACAGGGAACGGTGAGAATTCCAGAAGGGGTCTCATTCGAGCAGGCCTGTTTTGTTGAACCTGTAAATACCTGCATGAAAGGGATCGAAGCCCTGCGCCTGCAACCCGGCGAGACTGTTCTGGCTATCGGGCAGGGTCCCATCGGCATCATACTGAGTGTGTTGGCCCGTCGAGCGGGCGCCACGGTTATTACTTCCGATTTGTATCCCGAGAGGCTTAGAATAGCTAAAAGCCTTGGGTTCGAAAATACAATCGACGCGTCGCAGACCGACGCAGCCGGCTTTGTGCGGGAGCGGACGGAAGGCCGGGGCGCCGACGCAGTAATCTTGGCTGTTGGCAGCAATAGCCTGATTCGTCCGGCGATGGATGCGGCCCGCGCCGGTGGCCGTGTGTTGTTGTTTGCGCAGACGCAGCATGGGGAAGTGGTCGTCGATCCGGCCGCGATTTGCGTGGACGAGAAGGCGCTGGTCGGCTCCTATAGCGCCTCCGTGGACTTGCAGGAGGAGTCGGTTCGCTTCGTCATGAACCGGGAAATGGACTTGGAACGGCTGATTAGCCACCGGTTTCCGCTGCAGGAAGGCGCGCGGGCGTTGGATCTCGCAGCCCACCCGCAGCCTGCATCGATGAAAGTCGTGATTCAGCCCGGTAACGCCTGGACAGGGCAGGCCTGGGAAGGAAGCCAGCAGTGAACGGAAAAATGACAGCTGCCGTACTCTACGGCAAAGAAGATCTCAAAATTGAAAAAGTACCCATCCCTCGCGTGGAAAAAGGCGAGGTGCTCGTTAAAGTGCAGGTGGCGCTCACCTGCGGCACCGATCTCAAGGTCTACCAGCGCGGCTACCATGCCCGCATGATTGTTCCTCCGGCTCTGTTCGGCCATGAACTCGCCGGGGTCGTCGAAGAGGTGGGCGAGGGGGTTCTCAGCTTCAAGAAGGGCCAGCGCGTGGTCGCGCTCAATTCCGCCCCCTGCCAGATGTGCTTCTACTGCTCCAAACATCAGGAAAATCTCTGCGAAGATCTGCTCTTCAATAACGGGGCGTATGCCGAATACATCCGCGTGCCGCGCCGCATTGTCGATGCCAACATGCTGGTCATTCCGACCAATGTGAGCTATGAAGACGCGGCCATGACCGAGCCTCTGGCCTGCGTCCTGCGCGGCCTTCACGAAACCAAAGTCGAGATCGGCGACACCGTCACCATCATCGGCGGCGGCCCCATCGGCCTCATGTTTGTACAGGTCGCCCGTGCCATCGGATGCAATGTGATTTCCGTGGTGAAGCGCGACGAGCAGGTAGTCGCCGCCAAGCACATGGGTGCGCACGAAATTGTTCAAACCACGAAAGTGCCGAACGTGGTCGAAGCGGTGCGGGCGCTGGCTCCGCAGAAGCGTGGTTGCGACGTCGTGATTGAGGCCGTTGGGCGTCCCGAAGCCTGGGAGTGGGCCATCGAGATGGTCCGCAAAGGCGGCACGGTGAATTTCTTCGGCGGCTGCGCCAGCGGAAGCAAGGTGCAGCTCGATACCAACCGCCTGCACTATTCTGAAATCACGCTCAAGGCTACGTTCCATCACACGCCCGAAACCGTGCGTCGTGCGTTCGGACTGATTGCGGCCAAGAAAATCCGCCCCACCGACTACATCACCGGCGAAGCCCCGCTCTCCAGCTTGCAGAAGGTGCTCCGCCACATGCTCAACCGTGGGGGCGACATCAAGACCGCAATCATCCCCGGCCACTAGCGGCTCGGTTGTGCAAGAGTAGCGCCGGCGTCCCGCCGGCTGTCTCGAGAGCCTGCCCTGAGCCTGTCGAAGGGGCGTCTCGCCCTCGGCGTGGAAAACGCAACCGAATCGTGAGCTTTTTTTGAATGATTTCGACGACTACAACTGACTCCCGCGCCACGATTGCGCCCGCATCCCTGTCGGGATGGAGTCGCCTGCCCGCGTCTTACGCGATCCCTGCCGCGGCGCCGTCGCTGGCCGAAGCTCAAGAATACTGCCGCCGCCTCGCCCGCACCCACTACGAAAATTTCTCCGTCGCCACCTGGTTCCTTCCGGAAAGATTGCGCCAGGATTTCCTCAACGTCTACGCCTACTGCCGCATCTCCGACGATCTCGGCGACGAAGTGGGCGATCCCGCAATGGCGCTGGCGTTGCTCGATGAATGGCAACTCGAACTCGACGCCTGCTATGCCGGGACTCCGCGCCATCCCGTGTTCGTAGCGCTGGCAGAAACGGTCAAGAAATTCGAGATCCCCAAGCACGAATTTTCGGATCTTCTCATCGCTTTCCGCCAGGACCAGACCGTCACCCGCTTCGAAACCTTCGCCGACGTGCTCGCCTACTGTCGCTATTCCGCGAATCCGGTGGGACATCTGGTTCTCTATCTCTGCGGTTATGGCGACGCCGAGCGCCAGCAGCTTTCAGATTACACCTGCACCGCCTTGCAACTGGCCAACTTCTGGCAGGATGTCACCGTCGATTACGCCAAGGGACGCATTTATCTTCCTCTCGAAGACTTGCGGCAATACTCGGTCAGCGAAGAAGATCTAGCGCAAAGCCGCAATACGCCTGCCTTCTGCCGCATGATGAAATTTGAAGTGGAGCGCGCCCGCGACTGGTTTGAGCGCGGTTTACCGCTGGTCGCGAAAGTGGACAAGGAATTAGCGGTGGATATCGAACTCTTCAGCCGGGGCGGGCAGGAGATTCTGAATGCCATCGAGCGCCAGAACTTTGCCGTACTCGGCCGCCGCCCCGTGATCTCCAAGCCGCGCAAGCTGGCTTTAGTCGCGCGGGCAGCGCTCGGCAAGTTGCGGGGGAAATCGTGATGAGCGCAGGAACGCAGCCAGTGGCGATTCCGTGGACTCCCGCTCCCGCGCAGCTCACCATGGCGTACTCCGTCTGCCGAGGCATCACCCGCAGCAACGCCAAGAATTTCTATTACGCATTTCTTGTCCTGCCCAAACGCAAGCGCCAGGCTCTGTGCGCGGTCTATGCCTTCATGCGGCGTTGCGACGACATCACCGACGACGCCACTCTTAGCCTCGAGGAACGCCGCTTCAAGCTCAATGCCTGGCTCGAAGCGCTGCACCGCGTGCAGCAGGGCGAACCGAGCGACGACCCCATTCTGCTGGCGCTTACCGACGCGCAGCGCCGCTACACCATCCCCGCAGGACTATTGGACGAACTTGCCGTCGGAACCGCCATGGATGTGGCTGGCCCAGCCGCCGGCAGCCCCTCGGCCACGCCCGCGAACCCACTGACGGTTGAGTACCAGACCTTCGACGACCTCAAGCTTTATTGCTATCGCGTCGCCTCCGTCGTGGGACTGGTTTGCATCCACGTGTTCGGATACCGCGATCCCGCCGCCGAGTCGCTGGCCGAACAGTGCGGCCTCGCTTTTCAACTCACCAACATCATTCGAGACGTAAAAGAAGACGCCGCCATGGGACGCGTCTACTTGCCGCAAGAAGATCTGGCGCGCTTCGGACTCTCGGCTGCGGACCTGCTCACCACGCCCGATCCAGCCCGCGTCCGTCCCTTGCTCGCTTTCGAAGCCGACCGCGCTCGCGAGCTCTATCAGTCGGGCGAACAACTCATTCCGTACATCGCGGAAGACAGCCAGCCCGCGCTCTGGGTGCTGGTGACTATCTACCGCAAGCTGCTGGAGAGGATCGCCGAGCGCCAGTACGATGTCTTCAGCGGAAAAGTCAGCCTCACCGTCAGCGAGAAGCTGCGCATCCTCGGGAAAGGCTTCTGGCAGCGCCTCACCTGATGACACATTCGGATCTCTCAATCCTTTGTCATTCCGAACCGGGCCGCGATGTGCAACTCTTAGATAAACTTTGTCATTCCGAACCGGGCGAAAGCCCGGTGAGGAACCTGCTGTTCGCTCGAGCTGGCATCGTCGTAGATAATCTTCACAGCGCATGATCCAGACCACACGACCAACCGTAGCCATAGCCGGAGGCGGCCTCGCCGGCCTCGCCGCCGCATGTGCCCTCGCCGACTCCGGCTTCCGCGTCACCTTGTTCGAGCGCCGTCCCTACCTCGGCGGACGCGCCTCCTCCTACGAGCATCCCGGCACCGGCGAAGTCGTCAACAACTGCCAGCACGTTCTGTTTCGCGTCTGTACCAACCTGGTCGAGTTCTACCGCCGTATTGGAGTGGAAGACAAAATTCGCTGGTACGACGAGATGACTTTCCTCGAGCCCGGCGGACGCGCCACCGTGATGCGAGCTTCCCCATTGCCTGCGCCGCTGCATACCGCGCCGTCGTTTCTGGGATTCCCATTTCTTGACGCCAAAGACAAGCTGGCAATCTCTCGCGCCATCGCCGCGCTTACTCTGACCTCGCAGCCTGACACCGGCAAGTCATTCCAGGACTGGTGCCAGCGCCACAGGCCAAACCGCCAACGCCATCGAACGATTCTGGAAGCCGATTCTCGTCAGCGCTCTCAGCGAAGATCTCGACCTGATTTCCATTTCAGCCGCGGCACAAGTCGTCCGCGAGTCAATGAAGTCCCCGGAAGCCCGCCACATGGGCGTTCCCTCGATTCCTTTGACCGACCTCTACAATCGCGCCGGAGACTACATCCGCGCCCGCCACGGCGAAATTCGTTTTCGGACTTCTCTCGAATCTTTTTCTTCGTCCCCGGCCCAACCGCAGGTGCAAATTCGGCTAAGCGACAGCGGCGAAAGGGAAGAAGCCTTCGACTATCTCGTCGCGGCGCTTCCTTTCGAGAATCTGGACCGCGTGCTTCCCGAAGGCCCTGAATCCGCGCCCCTGCGCGATCAACTCCGCCACTTCGAACATTCCCCCATCACCGGTATCCATCTCTGGTTCGACCGCCAGATCAGCGACCTGGACCACGCCGTCCTCCTAGACCGCACCATCCAGTGGATGTTCCACAAATCCCGCCTGCTGGAAAACAATAAAAACTTTGTAATTCCAGAAAAAACTCTTGTCATTCCGAGCCGGGCTGAAAGCCCGGAGAGGAACCTGCTTTCCGGCAGCTACATCGAACTCGTAGTCAGTTCCTCGAAGTCTCTCATCGACAAATCCCGCTCCGAAATCGTCAACCTCGCCCTCAAAGAAGTCCGCGAATTTTTTCCCGCAGCCCGCGCCGCCACGCTGCTCAAGTCCACCGTGATCAAAGAAGTCCGCGCCACCTACTCGCCCCGCCCCGGCATCGACGCCTTCCGCCCATCCCAATCCACGCCATGGCCGCGCGTCTTTTTGGCCGGTGACTGGACGGCCACCGGTTGGCCCGCCACCATGGAAGGCGCAGTCCGGAGCGGCTATCTCGCCGCCGAAGCTCTCACGCGCGCCGCCGGACCGAAGCCGCAGCGCTTCCTGGCCCCCGATCTTCGCGCTACCGGCCTCATGCGTTTTTTTCAATAACGCCCCACCTTCACCCATCACTCAGCCCGGTGCGCTCCGGCACAGACAAACTCGAACCAGGAGGAGGAGCATTACCTCGGGCCACCAGGGCATTTCGCCGTGACTCGCGAGAAAGGCATTCCCATGCGCCCAAAACTGACGGTTACGTTGCTGCTCGTGTTTTCACTGGTTTGTCTGGGCCAAAAGCAGAAAAGCTCAGGCAATCCCGATGGCGCTCGACCGGAGCACAGCCCGTTCGAAGGTGCGAAGATTTTTCAATACCACTGCGCCGCCTGTCATGGCGCCGATGGCCGCGGCCACGGTCCCGCCGCCGTCGCCCTGAAGAACCCGCTGCCAGACATCACTCTGATCTCGCAGAAAAATGACGGAAAGTTTCCCACCCAGCGTGTAAGGGACTACATCGAAGGACCAAACCATCGCCCCATCGCGCACGGCACCCGCGAAATGCCAGTGTGGGGACCAATCTTCCATCAAATCGAAGCCGACCAGGACTGGGGAGAAGTGAGGCTGTCTGCCGTCACCCGGCACATCGAATCCATTCAGCAGAAATAGGCGCAGTCCTCCGAGTCCAAACCTTGTCATTCCGAATCGGGCTGAAAGCCCGGTGAGGAACCTGCTTTGCTTTTTTCTTGGGTTTGATCCGCGAAAATCCGTGGCCAACTCGAGCAGCACCCGAACTACCCCGCCAGCAGCGCCACTCCCGCCGCCACTAACCCCGCGGCGATCCACCGGCGCCGGTCCACTTTCTCATGCAGAAAAATTCTGGCAGCCACCGCATTGCCAATGAAGGTGAGGGAAGCGGCCGCAGGCGCGACCAGGCTCACATCTCCCCACGAGAGCGCGAATAGCAGGCTGAAGAAGGACACGGCCATGGCGCAGACGCCGAGCAGGAAATTAGGATTGCCAAGCGTCCGCCCGATCACCCTGAACAGCCCGATACGTCGCCGCAAATCCCCCACATCCCCAACCTGCTTCATGGCGCGCGCCAGAAGCACATCGCCCACCACCGAGACGAAGACGATGGTGAAGATCGCGCTCCAGGTATAGACGCTCCTCATCAGTCGGCTCCGGGTGCGCCGTTTCCCGCGTCCTTGGCGAGAATTGGGGATTCGCCTACAGCAACAAAATCCTGATTTTCCGTGTGAGCAATCTCAGCCGGCGAAACCGCATGGTGATGGTGTGTGGTGCTTACCGGGCCCCCGGTCACAAATCCCACGCCGCCGGTAATCAACACCGTCCCCACCCAGCGCAGCGGGCTGACATGCTCATGAAGCAAAAATCTTGCCACCAGCGCCAGCAGCACATACGCGATCGAGGTTGCCGGCAGCACGTAGGTGAGATCGGCCCACGAAAGTGCCGTCATATAGCTCGCGAAAAAAGCCAGCAGTAGAATAATTCCAATCGCGACCCAGGGATTGAGCACCGCCAATATGACGCTCTGCAGATGATGCAGGGAAATGCCGCCCGCCTGCTTCATCCCGTGCGCAAGCATGGAGTCGCCGGCCACGGCGAAGATGGTCAGGCAGACCAGCACAAGATATTTACGAAGGTTCACAGGAAGCTTTTCACCACGGAGTCACAGAGGCACGGAGCAGGCAAAGAAAAACAAGACAAGGTTTTCTCTGTGTCTCCGGGCCGCTGTGGTGAATTGTTCTTTCTTCTCAGGCCTTGGCCAGTTCGGCCGCCTCGTCGCTATGCTGCTTGACCATCTTGTTGCGCTGCGAACGCAGCTTCAAGAAAGTCTTCGCTTCCTTGTAAAGCCGCTTGCGGTCGTTGCTGTCGAAGGCGGCTTTCTTGAGGATGCGGAACACAGCTTTCGGCCGGAAATAATACTCGTCGTAAAAACGATGGACCGCGGCCAGAATGTCATCCGCCGGCAATCCCGGATATTGAATGTGCGCCAACTGATGTCCACCCTCGTCGACCATCTTGTTGTCGCCCACCATAAAGCCGTTCTTCACCGCGTAGTCGTAAAGCTCGGTGCCGGGATAGGCGTGGGCCACCGAGACCTGAATGGTTTCGACGTCCAACTCTTTGGCGAAGGCGATCGTGTTGTTGATGGTTTCGTGAGTTTCGCCCGGCAGTCCCATGATGAAGTCGCCGTGGATGACCAAGCCCAGCTTGTGGCAGTCTTTGGTGAACTGGCGCGCCCGCTCAATGGTTGCGCCCTTCTTGATGTTCTTCAAAATCTGCTGGTCCCCCGATTCGTAGCCCACGATCAGCAGGCGGCATCCCGCCTCTTTCATCGCTTTGAGGGTCTCGAAATCGGTGGTCACGCGCGAGGTGCAAGACCATGTCAGCCCCAGCGGCTTAAGCTTGCCGCAGAGTTCAATGGTGCGCGCCTTCTGGATGTTGAAGGTATCGTCGTCGAAAAAGAATTCCTTCACCTGCGGCCAGTACTGCTTGACCTTCGACATCTCATTCGCCACATCGTCGGTCGAGCGCTTGCGCCACGGATGTCCGCTTAAAGTCTGCGGCCACAGGCAGAAGGTGCACTGCGCCGGGCAGCCACGCGTGGTGTAAAGCGAGACATAAGGATTCAACAGGAAAGGCACGTTGTAGCGCGTAACGTCGAGGTCGCGCTTGTAAATATCGGTCACGTGCGGCAGCGCATCCAGATCCTGAATCTGCGGCGCGTCCGGATTGTGGACGACCTTGTCGTCCTTCAAATAAGAAATGCCGGCGATCTCCGCCAGCGGCTTTCCCTTGGCGAAATCGACCACCGCGTAATCGAACTCCTTGCGCGCCACAAAGTCGATCGCCGGACAGTCGCGCAGCGATTTTTCCGGCAGCACGCTCACGTGCGGCCCTACAAACGCAATCTTGATCTTCGGATTCGCCGCCTTGATCGCGCGCGACAAACCAATGTCGCCGGGAAAGCCGGGAGTCGAGGTGAACAGAACCAGAAATTCGTAATCCTTGGCAATCTCGATGGTCTGCTCGGCCGAAATGTGATGCGGCGGCGCATCCAGCAGCCGCGCCCCCTCCAGCATTCCCGCCGGATAAGCCAGCCACACGGGATACCAGTAGGACTCAATCTCGCGGGTAGCGGGCCAACGCGAGCCGGCTCCGCCATCGAAGTTCTCAAAGGAAGGTGGATTCAAAAACAGTGTTTTTAGAGGCATATTGGGTGAGTATTTATTCTAACATTCAGGCCCCGCCGGCATCGTCGAAAAGCAGTGTTTATGCAGGTTCGTCGCCTGATATGTGGTTGGATGCAGCGAACGGAGAAAAAGAGGCAGCGGATCGTAGTTCCTAAGGTTCTACCTCGACCTTTGAAACCTTGAAACCATGAAACCTTGAAACTTGGCTACCTGCTTCCCAGCGCCCAACGCTCCAGATCTCCGGTGGCGCGCATCAGTTCCACCTGGCTGCGCTCCAGTTCGAAGGTGACGTCCTGCAAAGCGATAAAGCGTTCGCTGGCCTGGGCGCGCGCGTTCTCCAGATCGTGCAGATTCGCGGTGGATGTATCCATGCGAGTGCGCACCGCTTCGATATTTTTTTGCGCGACCTCATACTCCAGTTCGGCGACCTCGTGCGCGGCCTGCATCTGCGTCACCGAGCGCTGCAGCCGCAACGTCTCCTCAGACACCCGATCGCGCGCAGCTTCGGCCTGCTTGCTGCTCTTCAAGGCTTCCGACTGAGCTTCACGTACCCGCTCATGCTGCGCCAGATTCAGAAAAGGGAAGTGGATCGATATACCCACCGTCGCGTTGTTGGGCTGGAAGTGATTGTAGTAGGTGCTGTAATTGTTGTAGGTCGCCAGCAAGGCGTACTGAGCTGCAAAGTCCACGCTCGGCCACAGCGACCTGCGTTCCGCATCCATTCGCAAATACTGCGCGCGGGCATGTTCGCGGGCGGCCTGCACGGTCGGGTCGGCATCGGCTGCTTTGGCAACCGCATCATCATCTTCCGCCGCAACGTTAGGCAGATCCGGTATCGACTCTGGATCGGTCTGGAAGGAACCGGGCGGAATTCCGGTCAGTCTGAAGAGACGCTCGCGCAGCACATCCGCAGAGCCGCTCGCCTCGGCCATGCGCAGCCGGATACGCGCCACCAGCAAGCGCGCCTGGCTGGCGTCGAGTTCGCTATCGATACCTTCCTTCACGCGCTGCTCCACGGCAGTTTCCGACTTCTGAGCGGTGTCCAGAGTTTCCCGCAAACTGCTCAAGCGCGTCTCCCATTTCGCCAGTTCGGTATAGCTCAACACCGTGTCCTGAATAACCTGGTTTCGCTGATCCTTGGTTCGCAGATCGCTGACTTTCACTTCCGCCTGCGCGGCGCGGATGAAATCTTTCAACGCTGGGTTGATAAGAGATGATTGTCCGGTCACGTTGAACAGCGACGGAGCTGCGCCCTCAAGACTAAGAGGGAAGCCGTCAGACCAGCCGATGCCTGCGCCCGCATTGAGCTGCGGGATGTAACTGTTGCGCAGTTCGCGGTAGCTGGCGGCGGCGTGCTGCTGGTCGGCAACCGAGATGTCGATGCCGGTGGCATGTTTCAGGGCAAGGTCGACGGCGCGATGCAGGCTGACAGGTTCGGCCAGCAGAGCAGATGTAAGAGAAACAAAGACCGCCAGGATTCTAACCACGCACACGCCACGCCATTGTTTTGTCATCGTCCTCACCTTTGCTACTACCTTGGAAGATTCTACGGACAATCGGATGCGAGAGAAATGATAAGCGTGGGTCGGGCAGGCGCGGGATCGCCGCCGTGGATGCGAGAGCTGCACAGATTCGGCCCAGGGACGGATGACGGCAAGCCCGCTCACCGAGGCGATAGAGAATCATGACTGCACCGAATGCCTCGCCGTTGCCCTCCCTCCGGCTAGAATCACATCGCGTGATCTATAATGGCGCGCACGCATGTCTCTGGCCTCTGGCACCAAACTCGGTCCCTACGAAATCCAGTCTCCTCTTGGCGCGGGCGGCATGGGGGAAGTCTATCGCGCACTCGACACCCGGCTCGATCGCACGGTCGCCGTCAAAGTTCTCGCTTCCCATCTTTCGTCCTCGCCCGAACTGAAGCAGCGCATGGAGCGCGAGGCGCGCGCCATTTCTTCGCTCAACCACCCTCACATCTGCCAGCTCTTCGACATCGGCTCGCAGGACGGCACCGACTATCTGGTAATGGAGTTTCTGGAAGGCGAGACTCTGGCCGACAAGCTGCGCAAAGGGCCGCTGCCACTGGCCGAGGTTTACAAGATTGCGATCGACGTAGCCGAAGCGCTGGCGCTGGCGCACCGCAGTGGCATTGTGCATCGCGATCTGAAGCCAGGGAACATCATGCTGACCACAGGCGGGGCCAAACTGATGGATTTCGGCCTGGCCAAGCCGCTGGGGATGCAGACTTCAGGCTCGGCATCGGCATCGGCGCCTTCGTTCACCGCGGCGGCCACCTTGAGTGGGCCGAGCCCCTTAACTCCCCTCACGACCGCGGGCACAGTCATCGGCACGATTCAGTACATGTCGCCGGAACAGATCGAAGGCAAGGAAGCTGACGCCCGCTCCGATATTTTTGCCTTCGGCTCGGTGTTGTATGAGATGACTACGGGGAAGCGGCCCTTTGAGGGCAAGAGCCAGATTTCGCTCGCATCGTCCATTCTGGAGAAAGACCCGGAACCCGTCAGCGCCGTCAAGCCTGCGACGCCTCCCGCATTCCAGCATGTTCTGACCACTTGCCTGCAGAAAAATCCGGAAGAGCGTTTTCAGACCGCGCATGACATCAAGCTGGAACTGCAGTGGATCGCCGCGGACCGCTCATCGACGTCCTCTTCGGCGGCAGCGCCGCAAGCGCCTTCGAACTCGCGACAGCGCATCCTCTGGGCGGTTGCGCTGGTGATTGTCATCGCGTTGGCGCTGATCGGCGGAACTTTCTTGCACCGTTCCCATCCAACCCAGAGCTTCCAGGGCGCGATCAATCCTCCCGAGAAGACTACGTTCAATCTGGCCGGCGACGGCGCCGGGCCGCCGGTGCTTTCGCCGGACGGCGCATTGATCGCATTTACCGCTACTGGGGACGACGGCAAGATTGCCCTCTGGGTTCGCCCCGTGAATTCGCTCGAGGCGCGTGCGCTCCCGGGTACCACTGGGGCGATTTTTCCTTTCTGGTCGCCGGACAGCCATTTTCTTGGATTCTTCGCGGACTTCAAGGTAAAGACGATTGACCTGAATGGCGACTCCGTGCAGGCTTTGTGTGACGTGCAGATTGGGCGCGGGGGTGCCTGGGGCGCAGACGGAGTCATTATTTTTTCCTCGGGCCCGTCAACTCCGCTCATGCGGGTCAACGCGGGTGGAGGAACTCCCACTCCGCTCACCACCATCGATTCCACATTGCACACCTCGCATCGCTGGCCGTTTTTTCTGCCCGATGGGAAGCACTTCGTGTATCTGGCGCTGCACCACGACTCTTCCAAGTCAGCGAACAATGCGGTGTATTACGCGTCGGTGGATGGCCGTGAAAACCGTTTGCTGTTCCGCTCGCAGTCGAATGCCATCTACGCGGGTGGCTATCTGTTGTTCGCACGCGGCGAGCAGTTGATGGCGCAAGCCTTCGATCCTGCGAAGGGAACTATCAGCGGAGAGCCCCACAGCGTCGCCAAGGGCGTGATGACCGACGTCACAACTTGGCATGTCGACGCTTCAGCAACCGCCGGCGGACTTCTGATCTACGGCAGCGGCGGCGGCGGCGACGTGCAACTGCTCTGGATGGACCGCAGCGGCAAACCGATTGGCACCATTGCCGACAAACTGAACAATCTGCAAGATGCCGTGATCTCGCCGCAAGGAGATCGCATCGCCATGCAGATCGACGCTGGCATGAACGACATCTGGGTGCTGGATTTAGCGCGCGGAGTCAAGACCCGGCTGACCTTTGGCCCGGTCGCGAATACGGCTCCGGTCTGGTCGCCGGACGGGAAGTGGATTGCCTATATGTCCAAGCGCGGCGATCATTTTTCCATCTTGCGCAGACGCTCCGACGGGAGCGGCGCGGAGGAAATACTGACTAGTGCTGACCAACAAATCACGCTGAACAGTTGGTCGCGCGACGGCAAGTATCTGATCTATACCCAGCGTACTCCCGATGGCCACGGGCAGATCTGGGCCTTGCCTCTTGAGGGCGATCGCAAACCGTCGATGATCCTGGCGCGTGGTTCGGCTGGGCAACTCTCCCCCGATGGCCATTGGCTGGCCTACAACTCGAGCGAGTCCGGCGCAATTGAAGTCTATGTAGTGGCTTTTGGCGGCGGGCAAGGCAAGTGGCAGGTGTCAGCCACCGGAGGGATGTTGCCGCTCTGGCGCGCCGACGGCAAAGAACTCTACTACCTGGACGGAAATCAATCTCTTCTCGCAGTGCCGGTCAAGGACGCTGGCGGCGCCCTTGAATTCGGGCCGCCTCAAACCCTTGTCAACCGGTGGACCGTCGTGGCGGCGCCCTTCTTCGATGTCTCCGCCGACGGAAAGAAAATTCTGCTGGACCGCGTTTCGCAGCAGGTCAGCCCATCGGTTACGGTGGTGACGGACTTTACGGCCGCGCTGAACAAATAATCCGCAGCCCCGAAAGGAATCAGCCCAAGATTGATCGCCATCGTTTCAGGACTGCCGCGCTCCGGCACTTCGCTGATGATGCAGATGCTCGCCGCCGGCGGCATGACTCTGCTCACCGACTCTGAGCGAAAGCCGGACGACGATAATCCCCGCGGCTACTGCGAGTGGGAGCCCGTCAAGCTTCTGCCCAAACAACCCGATTTAATCGATGCCGCCGAAGGCAAGGCGGTGAAAGTCATCTCACAACTGCTGCCGTTTCTTCCTCCAGGGCACGACTATAAAGTCATCTTCATGGAGCGGCCTCTCCCCGAAGTACTGGCATCGCAGGCGGAGATGTTAAGGCGGCGCGGCAACACTCCGTCAGTAAAAGACGACGCCATCGCCGCCGCCTTCATCAAGCACTTGAAAGAAGTGCAGGCCTGGCTCAACACCAAGACTTATATCTCGGTTTGCCATGTCGAATACGGAAAACTAGTAAACGATCCGCAGCAGACGGCCCAGAAGGTCAAGGATTTCTTGGGACTAGATTTGAACGCCAGCGCCATGGCCGCGCAAGTGGATGCCTCGCTCTATCGCAACCGGAAAGTGTGACGCCTGTGTGGCGCGGGCCCCCGCCCGCGAAAATCTAACCACGAGCAAAAACGGCGATTCCTCCAAAACTCCACCAGCAGGGAAATCAGGGTGAAGCCCGCTCCCGCTGCGAAAGAAAATCAGCCTGGCATTGCTTTGCTGCGGACAGTAGCTGGGCGAACTCGGGCGTGCCGCGCAGGGCCGCGAAAAAGCCTTCATTTTGCAGGCCGTCAGAGGCGCAATAATGGCCGTCAACGATCGCAGTCTTAAGCAAGTTCATGGCAAGGTCGGGGTGACCGCAGTAGGCAAGGTTGGACGCATCCCAATAGCGCACCTCAGGGTCAGGATCGGCTAACCAGACCTTAGACAATTCGAGCGCCGCCTTGGCCGTATCGGCGGCCGGAGCGCCATCGATGCATGCCGTCATCATCTCTGCAAAAGGCTTGTAAGAATCCTTCTGAATTTCCTCTCGCGCTTGCGCCACCTTACCCTCGCGAAGATATTGCCTGGTGATGTGATCCGAAGCCCATGCCGATCCCACATCGAGCTGAAGAAAATCCCATGCCCGCTTGTAGTTGCCCAGTTGATCGAAGGTCATGGCGCAGGAACGGTACTGAAAATTGCCCGGGTCGAGGGAGAGCGTAGTGTCGCACTCGCGCGCCGACTCCTCGATCGCTCCTCCGTAACGCAGAACATAAGCGAGAGCGAAGTGGGCTGGCGCATTCTCAGGATGCCGCGCCACCAGCGCTTTGGCGTCGCTATAGCCTCGTGCCAACTCCCCTCGATCCACTCGATTTACCACCAACAGACTAGCCGCGAAGATGAAGTCGGGATCCAGAGCGAGGGCGCGTTCAAGAGCAGCATTGGAACGCTGATGCATGGCCTCGCCGCCGGTGGAGTAGTTCGAGTCGTAGCCGTAGCGCAGTCCCAACGCGCCCCACGCGGGCGCGTAGTTACCGTCGAGCCCCACCGACCGCTCCAGCATGGCGATGGCATCTTTGTTGGGAACGGGATCGTGCGGCACAGCGATGCTGCGCAGGTACAGGTCGTACGCCTCTTCGTTCTTGGGATGCGTGCCTTCGGTTGAATCGGTCCCCGCGCCCAGGGCGGGAACTAAACCCTGGCGAACTCTCGTCGTAATCTGGTCGCGCATCGCGATCATGTCGGCTGCGGCGACGGTCATGGTGTCACGCCACAGGGTACGGTTGCCGGCAATGTTAACGGCTTCGAGCGTGATCTGAAGTTGATCGCCGAGTTTCATGTAGTGCCCGGTGACAACATCGGTCACGTGCATGGCCTTGCCAGCTTCCTGCAGGTCGAGCGTGGGAGAGTCGTATTTACTGGTGGTGGCAAATGGCCGGATGGTCAGCGAACGAACATAGCTGAGTGCAGTTGCGATTTCATCAGCCACCGCCAGGCGCAGAAAATCTACATTCTTGTCCCCGCCCAGGTTCTGTAAGGGAAGAACTGCGATAGTCTTCTGGCCTGCGCTGACCACTGCGGGCGCGGCAACACGCTGTCTGACGAACCAAAACACAGCAGCCAGCAATACCACAGCAGCGGAGAAGCCCATGGCCATTTTTCCGTAAGAACGGCTGGTAGCCGGCGCAGCAATTTTCTCCGCGGAGATTGCGCTCGATGACGGAGATGCACCGCGCACAGATGAAGCTCCGGACGGAGAAGATGGCGGTTGCGCTGCCACCGGGGCGCGGCTTTCACGAGCGGCCGCGATCGTTTCGGAACTGATCGCCTCGCCAGGGCGCGATTCACTCTCGCGCTTCAGTCGCTTCAAGTCGGCCCGCATGTCGGAAGCGTGCTGGTAGCGCAGTTCAAGGTCTTTCTCCAGCGCCTTGTTCAGGATCTCCTCGAACTTGGGCGGAAGGTCGGGATTGAGCCGAATCGCAGGCACTGGATTGCCCGCGAGAATTTCGTGAGAAATGACTCCGGAGCTTTCTCCGCGAAAGGGCAGCGTGCCGGTCGCCATTTCGTAGAGCACCGCGCCGAAAGAGAACAGATCGCTGCGGCCATCGAGTTCCTTCGCGCGAACCTGCTCCGGCGACATGTAAGCCACAGTGCCCACAGTAGTGCCGGGACTGGTGAGATGTTGGGCATCGTCAGAGAAGGTTTGCGTGTTGGCGGAGGCGACCTGACTGGAGGAACCCGTCGGCGTAAGCTTAGCCAGCCCGAAATCCAGAATCTTGGCGTGGCCGCGCTTGGTCACGAAAATATTGGCGGGCTTGATGTCGCGGTGCACGATGCCCTCGGCGTGCGCGGCGTCAAGCGCATCGGCAATCTCAATGGCAAGACCGAGCAGAATCTCGGTTTCCAGAGGCTTGCCGTCAATGCGATGCTTGAGCGTCATGCCTTCGAGAAATTCCATCGCGATGAAGGCCTTGCCGTCCTGCTCGCCGATGTCATAAATCGTGCAAATATTCGGATGATTCAATGCGGAGGCGGCCTGCGCCTCGCGTTGAAAACGAGCGAGCGCCTGGGGATCGCTGGCCACGTTCTCGGGCAGGAATTTCAACGCGACGAAACGATGCAGGCGCGTGTCTTCCGCTTTGTAGACCACGCCCATGCCGCCCCCACCGAGATTTTCGAGGATGCGGTAGTGCGAGATGGTTTGTCCGATCATTTTCGCGTAACGCCGACCCCAGACCGCTTCATCTTACGGACGAGGCATCCGCGAGTCAACGAACTGCAGAAGGCAGCGCACGAGTCGTAAGTTTAGACGTCTCGCCATAATAAAAAGTTTGTCACTCCGAGTCGGGCTGGAAGCCCGGCGAGAAACCTGCTTTTCTCTCCCGGCCCGCTGCACTCTTGGTACGGTGTGCTCATCCTCGCCCGCGGAAATTAATAATATGGCGCCGATCGCGTTTCGAAGGCCGCCCCACCGGCAGTTGTTCGAACTGCATCGCGGCTCTGTGCTCGGCCGCGACTTTCGCGCGCAGTTCGCGGCTGGCGTCGGTTTCGCGATAGAGCGTTTGCGCCACCGAAGCCGGCCCGCGGATCTCGCTCAGCGCCAGCACCTCGATCTCGAAATCTCCGCCGTCGTTAGTGACGCGCAGCATGTCTCCCATGCGGACGTCGCGGGCCGCCTTGGCAGGTTGGCCGTTGGATCGAATCCTGCCCAGTTCACAGGCCTTCGCCGCCAGCGATCGAGTCTTGAAAAACCTCGCGGCCCAGAGCCACTTATCCATCCGCACCGAAGTCATACTTTATTTTCCTATATGCAAGCCGGAGAATCTCCGCCACGCCCTCCGCGAATCGTATACCATCGCCTGCGGAAGGGTTGATCGCAGCCGCATGAATGTCTACCTGATTGACGGGACCTACGAATTGTTCCGCCACTATTTCGCCGTGCCCCTGGCAACCGACGCCAACGGTCAGGAGATCGGCGCGGTGCGCGGAGTGCTGAACTCGGTCCTGTCGATGATCGAGGGCGGATCCACTCATCTCGGCGTTGCCACCGATCACGTTGTCGAATCCTTTCGAAACGATTTGTATCCGGGATACAAGACCAGCGAAGGCGTCGATCCAAATTTGCTATCGCAGTTTCCCATTCTTGAAGAAGCGCTGGAAGCGATGGGCATTGTGGTGTGGCCGATGGTTGAGTTCGAAGCCGACGACGCGCTCGCCTCCGCCGCCGGCAAAGCCACAAAAGACGACGCCGTGTCCCAGGTATTGATTTGCACGCCTGACAAAGATTTAAGCCAGTGTGTCGTCGGCGCGCGCGTCGTGCAACTCGATCGCAGGCAAAACACGCTGCGCGACGAAGCTGGCGTGGTCGCCAAGTTCGGAGTCATGCCCGAATCGATTCCCGATTATCTGGCCGTGGTCGGCGACAGCGCCGACGGATTTCCCGGCGTGGCCGGTTGGGGCGCCAAGGCGGCCGCTGCCGTCCTGTCGCGCTATCCGCACCTCGAAGATATTCCCAAGGATTGGCAAGCGTGGGATGCATCGATCCGCAGGGCACGCACTCTGGCGGATTCATTATTCAAGTCATGGAATGACGCCCTGCTGTTTCGCACCCTCGCGACCCTGCGTGCGGATGTGCCGGTCTTCGATACGGTTGAAGATCTGCGATGGATAGAACCGCGCCCCGATTTTGCGGAACTGTGCCGCCGGCTCAAGTCGCCCGCTCTGGCCAATCGAGTTGCGTCGCTAAAGAAGTGATCATCGCGGATCGCTATTAGTTATCAAAAGTCAGAAGTCAGAAGTCAGAAGTCAAAATGCAGAAGTAAGAACCGTTTTGCTTTTACTTCTGCACTTCTGACTTTGGTCAGCTTCTATTTTCCGGCCGCCGTGCCGCCAACGCGCTTTAATCCCTCTTGCGCGGGCTGGAAAGAGTGGGCGAGGGCCAGCGCAGCGCGGTATTCCTCCGCCGCTCCGTTCCGGTCGCCTTCTTTCTCCAGCAAATCGCCCAGCAGTTTATGTGCCTTAAACGCGGGAGCTTCCTCAACCGTGGCGGACGCGAGATAGCGCCGCAGCAATCGAATCGCCAGCGGATAGTCGCGGCCCGTCCGCAGCAGGATCGCTGCTCCATCCTCCAACGCCGCTGGATGATCGGCGGGCCGGGATTCCATCGTGTGCAGCGCCTGTTGCATGGCGTCGAACTGGTTCATGCGGCGGTAGAAGCCTGCGAGGTTCAGCCACGCTCGGGCGCCGCCCTGACTGGCGTCAATGGCGGCTTTATATTCCCGCTCCGCCACGGCCGTATCTTTTTCTTTTTCCGCGATGCGTCCCTTCACCCAGTGCGCCATTGCCGGATTGAGCGGCGCAATCTGGTCCGCTTGAGCCCGCGCCTTATCTTTGCCGCCTCCGACGATGCCGGGCGCTTCCACATAGAACTCGGCAAGGTCCGTGCGAGCCTCCCAACTATCCGGAGCAAGTTCGATGGCGCGCTCGAATTCCGTGCGTACTTTCTTGGCCAGTCCGACAGCGCTGAGAAATCCGGCGCGATCCGCCTTCTCGCCATAAGCACGGCCCAACCAGAGGTGGTACAGGCCATTGTCGGGCGCAAGCTCAACGGATTTTTCGCAGACGGGAATCGCGGCATCCCAGTCGGCCAATTCGAAATACGCGCGGCAGAGTAAGTTGTAGGCCTCCGCCGTGGGAGTCGTGCGGATTTGCTGCTGCAGCGTCTGCACAGCCTGATCGACGCGGCCGGAAGCGAGCAACTCTGGTGCAGTCTGAGCCGCAAGCGAGAAAGTAAGAATCAAGAAGGCAAAGATGGAGAGCGCGACAAGAACCAATCCCCGCCCGATATCACACCCCCGCGCCATAGCCTACGGAACCACCTGAACGCGAGCCCCATCCGTGAGCGGCTTGGAATCAGTCGAGGCCAGCGCCACCACGGCATTTTCTGGAAGCCCCGCCGTGATTTCCACGCGCGTAAGATTCTGCAACGAGACTTCGACGCCGCGCCGCCTCAGCACCCCGTCGACCACTTGATACACGTAGGGTTTGGTGTCGTCCATGCGAACCGCTTCGCGCAGCACAGTGAGCACGCGGCTGTGTTCGGCGGTGATAATGGTCACGCCCACGTTGATGTTCGGCAGCAAACGCCCGTCCTGGTTATCGACCGTGCAGGTGACTTCGCCCACATTGCGCGATCCGCGCAGCTTTACCGTAGAGGGAGTGGTGCTCACCGTTCCGCTCCACAGGCGCGCGGGCACCGCATCCCAGCTGACTTCGATCCGCTGTCCCGACGCCAGCCGGCCAATATCCGGCTCGTCCACAAATGTGCGGACTAGCATTTTCGAGAGATCGCCCTCTTGCAGCAGCAGGTCGCCCGTCTGCACGTACCCACCCTGCTTCACCGGAAGCGCATAAACAATGCCATCGAAAGGTGCGCGCACGCTCGACTTGTGCAGCGCATCTTCGGCGGCGTCATAAGCCGCTTGCGCCTCGGCTCCCTGGGCCAGAACTTTGGCCGCTTCCGGCTGCGAGTAACGGTCTTTCTGCTTTTGCTCGAGCAAAGTCGTGTCAGCTTGGGCACGCTGTAAAGTCTCTTCTGCCTGCTTCACCTCGCCGGCCGAAGCCGCGCCCTGCTCCTGAAGCCTGCGGTAAGCCTCCAGATTTCGCTGGGCCGCGTCACGCGCCCCGCGTGCCTTGATCAGTTGAGCGTCGAGTGTGAGCAGTTCTTCGCGAGTTCCACCCTTGTTCAGGGCCGACTCGTCGGCCTGCGCCGCTTTCATCTGCGCCTGCGCCCGCGCCGCCTGGCTGCGCAGATCGGCGTCATCGAGCTGCAACAGCAGTTGGCCCTGATGAACATGGTCGCCTTCTTTCACAAAGACGCGTTTCACCGTGGTCGGGGCCGGGGCGTGCGCCTCGAAGTTGCGGATGGGTTCAACCTTGCCGTTGGTGGAAATCCGACTCTGGATCGGCCCGCGTTCGACGGTGGTCGTACGAACTTTCAACGGACCGGGCCGCGTGAAAATCGGGATTAAGGCGAGAGCCACGAGCACTCCCAGCGCCCATCCGATGCGGCCCCTGCGGCTCGAAGACCGTCCATTCGAATTGTGATTCGTTGCCAACCGATGATCTTTTCCGGTTACTTTCAGCGCGCAAGAGAGACAACTGCAAGTATTAATTTACCACTCGCAGAGGCGCGACACAGCCTGCGTTTCATTCGACCCGATGCTGGTTTAGATGCGTCTCCAGTGCGCTGGATGCGGGACCGGGCAGGAGGTGAGCCTATTTCGATACGCCGAGCGCCCTTCGAATCTCTTCATTGGTCATGGTCGCGGCAATCTTGTCCTTCATGTACCGCAACGAAATTTCGTGATGTTCCCGATCATAAGAGCCGAGACAGTCTACGGCCAGGACCACCGTCCAATCGCGCTGGTAGGCGTCGATCGCCGTGGTGCGAATGCAGGCGTGCGTATTGATTCCCGCGAGGATAATCACATCGGGTTTGAGCCGGGCCAGCGTTTCGTCTAAAACGGTTCCGAAAAACGCGCTGTAGCGCTTCTTCACAATGACTTCATCGGATGGATCTCGCGCGAGTTCCGGCAGAATCTCGCATCCGGGAGTCCCCTTGATGTTCAAGCGAATTTCTTTGGCCCGCATCTCCGGGAAGGCATCGCTCAAATCAGCTTCGAACTCCTGGCGCACCCACATCACAGGATGGGAAGAATCCCGCATAACTTTGATCAGGTCATTGACGGAGCGAACTAGCTTCTTCTTACGAGCCGGTTCCCAGCTATCGAGAAAGTCGCGCAACATATCGATCACAATCAAGACCGGCTTTTTCATGACCAAGAAAATATCACGGTAGCCGTTACAATACTTCCATGCCAAAACCGCGCTATACGCCGGAGCACGCCGCCGCCGGATTAGACGCCAAGTTTCCCGAGATCGAAACCTGGCCGAACCAGTTTCCCGGATACGAAATCGTGATCGACGATCCGGAGTTTACCTCTGTCTGTCCGAAGACCGGCCTGCCCGATTTTGGCGTCATCACGCTGCGCTACCAGCCCGATAAAGTATGTCTGGAATTGAAATCCTACAAAGAGTATCTGCAGTCCTACCGCAACCTCGGAATTTTTCAGGAAAACATCGTCAATCGCGTGCTCGAAGACGTCGTGCGCTGGGCGAAACCGGTATGGGCCGAAGTCAAGGGAGATTTTCGTCCTCGCGGCGGAATCTCCACCGTTGTGATTGCGAAATGGCCGCGTAGAAAAAAGTAGAGAACGACTCATAAAAATGGGTTTGGGAAGGGCACGACGTTCAGTCGTGCCGTACCGAGCAGGGAAAGACGCGGGCTTCAGCCCCTGAGGGCTTGCGGCCACGCCTCGTTCCCGGCCCATGCTATATTCGCTCGACCGTGACCTCTGCAAAACTTTATCCCCGCACCGCGCTCGCCCTGCTCACGGCGCTGAACCTGCTGAACTATATCGACCGCTCCGTCCTGTTCGCGGTGCAGCCGCTGGTGCAGACCGAATTTCACTTGAGCAACACGCAGGTCGGCTATCTCACCAGCGCCTTTCTGCTTTTCTACATGGTCGCGGCGCCATTTGTCGGCCCTCTGGCGGACCGCTACTCGCGCAAGCGCATCATCGTGGGCGGCGCGATTTTCTGGAGCGGCCTCACTCTGCTCACCGCCGTCACCCACACCTACACCGAGCTATTGATTCGCCACACGCTGGTGGGCATTGGCGAGGCCACATTCGTCACCATCGCTCCCACGTTTGTCGCCGATCTTTTTCCCGAAGAAAGACGCGGACGCATCCTCGGCGTCTTCTATCTGGCGATCCCGGTGGGCACCGCCGCCGGATATCTGCTGGGCGGAAAGCTCAGCCCGCACTATGGCTGGAGATTTCCGTTCTACATCGCGGCGGCTCCGGGTTTCGTGATGGCGCTGTTGGTGCTGTTTTTGAAGGAACCGGAGCGCGGCCAGTTCGATCGCGAGAAAGAAACTCCCGAACGCGCGACGCTCGTGGGATTGGCGCGCAATCCCGCCTTCTGGACTTCCACTCTGGGCATGGCCACGATGACCTTTGCCCTGGGCGGCATTCAGGTCTGGATGCCAACCTTCTTGTCGCGCTCGCGCGGGTACACGCTGGAATCGGCCAACTTCATGTTCGGCATCATCATTGTCCTCGATGGAATTGTCGCGTCGCTGGCCGGAGGCTGGCTCGGCGACTACCTGCTGCCGCGCATGAAAGGCTCCTATTATTTTGTTTCGGCGGCCAGCATGGCGCTGGGTGTGCCTTTCATGATCGTGGCCCTGTTCAACCGCGGTCCGCTGATGATTCCGGCGATTGCGCTGGCCGCATTCTTCCTGCTGCTCAATACATCGCCGCTCAACGCCGCGGTGATCAATTCCGTGGGTGCGCACATTCGCGCCACCGCCCTGGCGGTCAACATTTTCGTCTTCCACCTCCTCGGCGACGTGCCCTCGCCGACCATGATGGGCTACGTTGCCGATAAGCGATCGCTGCAAGCGGCATTCATCCTGCCTGTGATCGCCATGATTCTGTCTTCTGCCATACTGTTTTATGGAATGCGATTTGCGCCCTTGCAAACCTACGGAAAGCAGGACCAATAGCACCTCTTGTCATTCCGAATCGGGCTGAAAGCCCGGTGAGGAACCTGCTTTCCAGACGAGCGCACATACGAATGACCTATTTTCACTGGATTGCCGGCACCATCCTCGCTCTGGCGTGGTTCTCGCGCATCGTCAACGCGGCCATTGGCATGCCCAGCGTCGCCGATATTTCCAAGCCTATGTGGGACCGCAATCCGGTCGCCGCCTCCGGCAATCCCCGCGTTTCCATTATTGTTCCGGCGCGCAATGAAGAACGAGACATCGAACCATCGCTCACCCGCCTGCTCGAACTCGACTACGACAATTACGAAGTGATCGCCGTCAACGACCGCTCGACCGATCGCACGGGCGAAATCATGGAGAGCGTCGCAAGAAGAGCCTCACAAGACCGGGGTGCCCCATTTCTCGCGTCGTTTGCGAGAAAGCCTGCCCTGAGCGAGTCGAAGGATGGGGATCGCCTCCGTGTCCTTCATCACCGCGATCTTCCCTCCGGCTGGCTGGGCAAAACCCACGCCATGTGGACCGCTACGAATGCCGCGCAGGGCGAGTGGCTCCTGTTTACCGACGCCGACGTGCTCTTCAAGCCGGATTCCTTGCGGCGTGCGCTGGCCTATGCCGAGGCCGAGCGCGCGGACCACGTCGTCGTGTTTCCGCAGATGATCATGAAGCGCCCCGGCGAGTACATGATGATCGCGTTCTTTCAGACCATGTTCGTTTTCGGACATCGGCCGTGGAAAGTGGCCGATCCGAAGTCGCGCGACCACATGGGCGTGGGCGCATTCAACCTGATTCGCCGCAGCGCCTACGACGCTGTTGGAACCTACGAAGCCCTCCGCATGGAGGTGCTGGACGATATGAAGCTGGGCAAAGTAGTCAAGAACGCCGGCTTCGCCCAGCGCAACGTTTTCGGCGGCGATTTGATTTCGATCCGCTGGGCGCGCGGCGCAAGCGGCGTCGTCGATAATCTGACCAAGAATTTCTTTGCCGTCCTGTCGTTCCAGTTGTGGCGGACTGTGCTCTCAGTCATCGGCATGGCGTTTCTGAATCTCATGCCGTTTCTGGGCGTGTGGCTCGCCCACGGATGGGCGCGATTACCCTATGCCATCGCTTTGGGATCAATGTTCCTGATTTATCTCGGCATGTCCTGGCGGTCGAAGGTTCCCCCATATTATTTCCTGCTGCATCCTGTGAGTACGGCGCTGTTCATCTATACTTTGCTGCGCTCCATGGTCTATACGCTGCGAAATGATGGCATCATCTGGCGCGGCACGAAATATCCCCTGGAAGAATTGCGCAAGGGAATGGTCTGACCCCGGAGATCCTTTTCAAGCCGCCAGGCATCGAAAAGAAAGGGCATCAAAGCTGTAACAGGGCGCCAATCAGGTTCCAGAAGCATCGATTCCAGGCTGGATGTAAGATAAACGTGCCGCGTCCAGGGCGATCCCAAGCCCGAGCTCGAGCTAAAGAGCGGCGCCAGATGGAATGAAGTGCTCCTGCCAGGTGCAGTCAGGGCCCCAACGAATTGAAAGATGGAGATCATTATGAAAACTCGCATTATCGACCGGCTCCAGTTCCAGCCAGCGACCATCGTTTTTCGCATCGCGCTCGCGGCCGCCATTCTTCTGCCCGCCATCATGTACATGAGCCCGAACGCTCAGGGTCAGCAGGCCGCGGGCAATCATGCGCCCTCTGTGATACCGGTTTCTCTTATCACTTCGCTCGATTCAAGCCACAAAAAAGTGGGCGATGCGGTCGAGGGCAAAGTCGACGAAATCGTAAAGCTTCCCGATGGGAGGACCATCGCTCGCGGAACCAAGATCGTCGGCCACATCACCGAGTCCAAAGCTCGCTCCAAAGGTGATTCAGATTCCGAACTGGGCTTCGTCTTTGACAAAATCATGCTGGGACACGGTGAGACCGTGATCATCGCCGGCGGTATCCGCGCCGTCGGCCCGAATCCCGATACAGGGCTTGGGGGAGGCGGAGTTGACTACGGCAATTCCATCAACCGAAGCCTTCAGCACAGCGTCGGATCGCCGGGAGGAACCGCGACGGTGCCCATCCTGAACGATCAGTCCGATGGCGTCGTTGGCATCAAGGACCTCGAACTTTCATCCAGCGGTGTCCTCAAGTCGAGCGACAAATCGGTGAAGCTCGGCACCGGATCGCAAATCGTGGTTCGAGTCGATTCAATCGGCGCGAAATAAAGTCAATCGAGAATTCGTCTTCCGTTTCCACAGCAGGCGCCGCTGGCTTTCCGCGGCGCCTGCCGCTTTTTCTGACTATTGCGACTCCTCCGCATCTGCCTCGTTCCCGTAGGTCGCGCTCGAGGACGGAGTCCCTTTGATTCTCGCCGGCTTCTTGGAGGGCTTCATTCTGCCGGCGCTGTAGTGGCCCTGCTTCTCCACGTCGTAATTTTTGGGCATTGGAGGAATCAATGTCGATCCGCCAGTCACCTGACTTACACGACTGAGAATGA
Source organism: uncultured Acidobacteriaceae bacterium (assembly GCA_963715875.1). Classification (GTDB taxonomy): domain Bacteria; phylum Acidobacteriota; class Terriglobia; order Terriglobales; family Acidobacteriaceae; genus Sulfotelmatobacter. The sequence goes on from OY970281.1 coordinate 2,943,166, forward strand.
TTTCAGCGCGGCCGTCATAAAGTTTGACCGGACCGCGAATTTCAATGACGCGCCCGGTGAGGCGACGCACGTCGCCCACATCTTTCAGATCGTGAGGGAAGACCACAACCGTGAACGGGCAAGAGGCTTGATCTCCGCAGAAATCCACGAAGTGAACTCCTTTGGCCCCCACTTTCACGTGTAGAACTTTTCCCGTGACGCACTTGATTTCCCCCACATGCTGGCGGGCCTCGCCGATGGGGAGGCAATCGGAGGCGGCGCACACTGTGGACACCAGCATCAGCAGCGCCGCGAAAATATGTTTTGTGGACATGAATACCGAAAGCTTTCCGGGAACCCGAACCGGGTGAGGGTTTGATCACCGGCTTAATACGGTACCCCTCCCCTCTCCCTGTCGATCTCTGGGACCAACGGTTTACGGGATTTTTCCTCGTAAAATCCGTTAAAGGCAAAAGGCTTAGAGGCAAAATCTAGACAGCAACGACCTTGTGGACCGACTGCTGGCCGGAGTGTCCCTGTTCTTGTTCTTCTGGGCGAATGTACTTCTTTCGCTTGGGCAATTATGGAGAAGGTCGTTGGGATGGCACAAGGTCAGATGTCACAGGGGTGGCCTGTGGAAAACTCTTAGGCTTGAGATGCCGTCGTTACGTGGCCCTTCGACGATCTCGAATGTGAGTGGCTTACTTCGGGCGCTCGCTTCCAGCGGAGGTGCAAAGTGCAGAGATCCTTCCTCGGGAGTCCTCGACTTCGCCGAGGACTCGGCTTCGTCAGGATGACAAAGGCATTCAGGATGACAAAGGCGTTGGTGGCGGGGCGGCGGCACGACTGAAGTCGTGCCCTTCCCGAACCAAAATCTGCGGCGCGGCTTGAGGCCGCGCCCTTTCAAGGCGACAGCGCCGGCAAAGTGGCGGCAGTTACAAGACGCAACAGCGCTACCGAGCTTTACTTGAAGGCCTTGACCGCGGCGGCTTCGTCTTCCTTCACGTCGAAGACGGTGTACAGCTTGGTAATCTGCAGCAGGTCGTGCACCTTCTTGGTGAGGTGCAGCAGTTTCAGCTCGCCGCCCTGGTTCTTGGTGGTGGTGTAGGCGCTCACCAGTTCGCCAATGCCTGAGCTGTCAATGTAGTTGACATCGCCCAGGTTCAGGATGATCTTCTTGTTACCCTTGGCGAGCAGGTCGCGCACGGTGTCGCGCATCATGACGCTGCCTTCTCCGAGAGTGATGCGGCCGCTGCAATCCACAATGGTGACCCCATCCACCTGCCGAGTGCTGAGTTTCATGCTCACTGAGACTCCTCCTTGCCGCCCCCGGATGTCCCGTGGACGTGCTTGATCAATTTTATTTCGGTGCCTGTGTGGGACGGGCGAATTTCCACCACATCCATAAAAGAACGCATCAGAAAAATTCCGCGTCCAGAAGTTTTTAGCAGATTCTCCGGCGCCAGGGGATTCGGAATTTCGTTCAGGTTGATGCCTTTGCCCTGATCGCGAATCGTGATCACCAGATCCTCAGCCGTGCGCTCGAAGGCCAGCGTCACCTTCTTGTCGGGCGCATAGGCGTTGCCATGCAACACCGCGTTGACCGCGCCCTCGCGCACCGCCATCGAAATCTGCATCACTTCGTCTTCCCCAAAACCCAGTTCCGTGGCAATGCGGGTGGCTTTCTGTTCCGCATGATCCACGGTTTCCAAAGTGGAATCGAATGTATAGGAGACTGGTTGCTCCATGGCCGATAAAAAATACGCGTTAAATCCGCACCCGTCCTAGAAAATCGCCCGTAGGGGCTCGCTGCAGCCCGTAATTAGCAGACTCGGTAGTTTGCCTTGTACGGCGGGGCGTTGTCAACGCGCACGCGAAAAGAGTAGCCAAGTCTGCAGAATTGTAGACGCGCCGGATACAAGCCCATGTGGGCAGCGCCACCGCCCACGTAGAAACAACCACTGCTGTGGGGATAGCCACAGCTCATGTGTGGGATGTGCCCCCGGTTGCCCATCGAACTGCGGTCCCCGGCCTTCCGTTTTTAGCCGCGAAGCGGCGCCAGAATGCAGCCCAGGGCGCAAGCCCTGGGTTGGAAGTGCAGAAAAGTCCCAAGCCCCGCAGCGGCGAAAGACCGCGAACGCTGTGGACAACAACAAAGCTGGAGCTAGCGCCAGAAGCAGAGCGGAACGAAGACTCATGGCAAGATTCCGTCGGATCCTATTTGTTCCGATCAACCCAGGAATTATACGTCAACTTGTGAGAGGCCGGCCCCCGCGCCTCCCGGGTTATAATCGCACTCCGTGAGTTCCGCGCTGCGAGCCCGAATCAAGCACTTCCTGAAACGGTTGATCCTCATCGGTCTGTCCTCCGTGCTATGCGCGGGTGGTCTCACCTACGCCGTGGACTACCTCGTCTTCCACTATCGCGTCTCGCACAACCGCCAGCCCTACGGACAAGTCACGGTCTACGCCTACGATGCCATCCCCCAGAAAAGCGGCAAGACCGAATTAATTTTCGATCCTCCGGAGCTTCAGACCTGCGTGAACGCCCTGTTCCCGCATTCCGGCGACGAGCCGTGCTGGTATCTGCGCCGCCACAATGAGCCCAGAACGGACTTTTGAGGCTGAACCACGACACTCAGATCTTCTTCGCATCTTCCGCGGATTTTCTCCGCGTCCTCTGCGGTTAAAAGCTTTTTGGTCGCAGCCGCAAAGCTCAACCGCTCTAGACCCCAAAAGCACGCTCCGACCTAACCCCCGCCCGCTCAAGGCCCTGCAACAGGCACCCAAGCCCCTCCTGAAATCATCTAATACAGTAGCGAAAAGATTGGAATTGGAGGGGAGGAATAGCTCTATGAAGCTGTTACAGGCACAAGTCATCGGCTTGTTCCTGGCAGCGCTTTTATCTGTGCCCGCATGGGGAAGTTCGACAAGTGCGAGCCCAAATTCAGCTGTGCCGGGAACGCTAAATTATGTCGAGGGGCAGGCCTACATCGCAGACCAGCCACTGGACCAGAAATCTGTGGGGAAAACCACCCTCGCGACAGGTCAATCGCTGCGCACCGAAACCGGTAAGGCGGAGTTGCTCTTAACTCCGGGCGTGTTTCTGCGCATCGGCAATAACAGTTCGGTCACCATGGTTTCCAGCGGACTCGCCGACACTCAGGTGAACCTGACTCACGGCCACGCCATGGTCGAAGTGGACGATATCTATCCGCAAAACAATCTACGCGTCGCGGAAGGGAATGCGACCACCCGCTTGCTGAAGCCCGGACTCTACGACTTCAACCTGCGGCAGAATCAGATTCACGTCTTCGACGGCGAAGCCATGGTGCAGGATGGCGACAAGCATTTCAAATTAACCCGCGGTCACGACTTGACGCTGGCCGAGGGAGCATCCCTCAAACCCGCGAAGTTCGATCGCAAAGCGTCTGAGACCGGCGACCTCTACAACTGGAGCAGCCTGCGTTCTTCCTATCTCGCCGAGGCCAATGTCGACGAAGCCAACCAACTGGCCACCAACGGCTGGGGCGGTGGCTTCTGGGGCCCGGAATGGGACTGGGGCGGATTAGGCTGGTGGGGCTGGGGTGGATGGGGCTGGGACCCATGGTTCTCCGCCTACACCTTCGTCCCCTGGGGAGGAATTTTCTATAGCCCGTTCGGCTGGGGATTCTATTCCCCGGGTCTGGTATACCGCGCTCCGTTTTATCCGGGGCACACGTTTCACACCTTTAACGCATCCAATATGAGGGCCTGGGGACCTGGCGAGCATTACGCCACCAGTCGAGGCTATTCCCATGGCGTCTACAAGGGAGCAGGAGCGGAACGCGGCGCTTTCCACTCCGGCCCAACCATGGCCCGCGGCGGTTTCGGCGGGGGAATGCACGGCGGGGGAATGCACGGCGGCGGAATGCGTGGCGGCGGTGGAATGCGCGGTGGCGGTGGAGGAGGCTTTCATGGCGGCGGAGGCGGCGCCGGCCACGGCCGCTAGTTTTTAGTCCTCCCTGCGGAACAGGGGAGACTTGCGGGGCACAGGGTATTGGTGCCCCGCGTTTTTTTGTCTTCAGATTCGTCTACAATGGCCTGACAAACTCGGGGGTGGAACCAATGAAGACGCGAATCTCGAACCGGCTCGGCCGTCTGTCGCTGCAATCTCTGGCGATCATGCTCGTAGCCTTTGGCATTGTGGCCTCCCAACCAGCGCTCGCTTCCTCGAAGCAGACGGTGTCCGCGAACGATCCGCGGCTGGAGAAAGCTTACCGCTTCCAGAAGGACGGCTGGACCTACGTCCACCTCGAAGGATCGCCCTCCGACATTGGCTTTCAGCACGGCTACCTGCTCGCTCCCGAGATTGCCGACGCTCTCGAAGTTACCAAACTGCTCGACACTCACGACACCCAGCGCGATTGGGAGTTCTTCCGCAAGACCGCGCGCGAGATGTTGTGGCCGCACATTGACTCCGAATACCAGAAAGAATTGCAGGGCATCGCCGACGGCGCCAAGGCCCACGGGGACGATCTCGATGTCTACGACATCGTCGCCATGAACGCCGCCGAGGAGGTCCCCGACTACTACGTGCCCTGGCTGAACAAGCGGGAGAAACAGGCCAAGGCCCCCAAGCTCGCGGCTCCGGGCAATTGCAGCGCGTTCATCGCCACCGGCGCTTACACCAAAGATCACCAGATCGTGATTGCCCACAGCAACTGGACCAGCTATCTCGACGGCGAACGTTGGGTCATCGTCTTCGACATCGCTCCGCAACACGGCCAGCACATTCTGATGGATGGTTTTCCTGGAGTGATCACCAGCGCCGATGATTTCGGAGTGAACTCCGCCGGCATCATGATCACCGAAACCACCATCACCCAATTCGAAGGCTGGGACCCGAATGGCATCCCGGAGTTCATGCGCTCGCGCAAGGCCCTGCAGTACGCCCAGACCATCGATGACTATGTGCGCATTATCAAGAAAGGTAACAACGGTGGATACGCCAACGACTGGCTGATCGGCGACCGCAAGACCGGCGAGATTGCCTATCTCGAACTCGGCCTGAAGAACACTCCGCTGTGGCGCACCAAAGATGGATACTTCGTCAGTTCCAACTTTGCCCGCGATCCCAAGCTCATTAAAGAAGAAACCAGCGGCTTCGATCCCAACGACAAATCCTCGTCGATGAACGCCCGCCGCATTCGCGGAGAAGAGATGATGCAGCAGCAGAAAGGGAAGATCGACGTGGTCATGGCCGAGCAGTTTTTATCTGACCATGAGGATAGCTACGAATCCGACAAGCCGCAGGCGAACGAGCGCACCCTGTGCGGCCATGGCGATGCCTCGACACGCGGAGTGAAGGAGTGGGGATGGGAACCGTTCACCCCCGCAGGCGCGGTGCAGGGCAAAGCCACCGACAGCAAAATGGCGGCGAATATGAGTTTCGTGGCGCGTGCCGGACATCCCTGCGGAGAAGATTTCCTCGCCGCCGATTTTCTCGAAAAGCATCCCGAATTCTCCTGGCAGAAGCCGCTGCTGCGCGACATGAAGGCGGGCCCGTGGACGACGTTTCAATCGAGGCAGAAACCATGAACGAAACTCCGCAACAATACACCAAGCGAATCCTCGGCCATGCGGAAGGCAAGCAGCCCCTGGCCGTGCAGGCCGCCACGCCGAAAAAACTCGAGCGCATGATCAAAGGCATGTCCACCGCCAAACTGCGCAAGCGTCCCGCTCCGGATAAGTGGTCGATCGGCGAGATCCTGACGCACCTCAGCGAGGCTGAGATTGCCGGAAGTTGGCGCATGCGTCTGATTCTTGGCGCCCCCGGCACTCCCGTCGCAGCTTTCGATCAGGACGCCTGGGTGAAGAGCGGCCACTACGACAAGCGCGATCCCCGCAAATCGTTGGAACTGTTCCGCACCCTTCGCGAGGCCAATATCGCGATGCTCAAGTCACTCACCCCCGAGCAGTGGAAGCACTATGGCATGCACGCCGAGCGCGGCCAGGAAACCATCGAGCACATGGTCCGCATGTTCGCCGGCCACGATCTCAACCACCTGCAGCAAATCGAGCGCATCCTGAGTAAGAAATAGTGCCGGTGCTGTTCGGGAAGGGCACGAGTTCCAGCCTGCCCTGAGCGAAGCCGAAGGGTGCCGCTAAGTCGCTGAAATGCATCCGCGCTTTAGCGCCTGAGGTAAGCTCTTCGCCGGCCCTCAGACGTTTTCCGCACCTCGTTCAGTCGTGCCGCCAAGCACAAACGCAGCCAGCACCGTGGAACAGCGGCGCTTCAGCGCGGCGTAAAGCCCATGGTAAATGCGGGCTTCAGAGACTGCGTGAGAACTCGTTTGGGGAGGAAGCAGCGAGAGAGCGCCCCCTTTGACTTACGCCCCGGAGGGGCATCCGATCATAGCCCAGCGCTTCAGCGCTGGGTGGAGCAGGAGATTTGAACAAGCCCCGGAGGGGCGAAAGAGGAGTTCTCACGCACACTCTTAAGCCCCGGTGGTCGCACTTCACGCCACGAGTCGCGAAAACCGCTGAGGATCACAACTCCCGGAGAGTATGCAGAATCTTTCACGTTGACGCCCCCCCCCCTTTGCCGGAGTATGCTTCGTGGACTGAAAAACGCAGGCGCGATGAAGCGCTCGATCGCTTTCGACTAACTGAGTTTTCGCCAAGACGGCTCACCCCCAAGAGCTTATAGCGCCAAGGAAGCAGAGGAGACTATGCATTCTAATCAACGGATTTCTTTCGTAGCGTTTCTGGTTTGTCTGTTCGTTGCCCTGAGTGCTGGCGCGTATGCGCAGAATTTCGGCGTCGTCTTCGCCTTCAGGTCCGGCCCACCGGCCAGCACGCCTGTGCAAGGACGCGACGGGTATCTATATGGGACAGCGTATGGCGATGAGACCAACTGCGGCTCGGTCTACCGCATGAGCACCACCGGGGCTGGAGGGACACTATTTCAGTTTAACGGCACAACCTGCCCCTATGGCGGATTGACCCTCGCCACAGACGGCAACTTCTACGGCGTCGCATCTGGGGGTACTGCGAATTTTGGGGAGATCTATCGCATCACGTCAGGTGGCGCCTATACCGTCGTTTACAACTTCCAGGGATTGAGTGATGGCGCCTATCCCTTTTACACCCCGATACAAGCGTCCGACGGAAGCCTTTACGGTGTAACCTACGGCATCTCTCAGCAAAGTGCGGGCACGATTTATAAGTTCAGCGCCGCCGGTTCGGTGGCCACAATCTTCACCTTAAATTTGGATGGTTCGCAGGGAACTACCTTCAGTTCCGCGGTGACTCAGGCAGCCGACTCGAATCTTTACGTTACGACCTTCGAGGGAGGACAATTCAATTGTGGAACTATCTTGAAATTGACCACCGCCGGGGAACTTCTCAGCCAGTATAGCTTTCAGTGCAAAAAGAACGGTGAATATCCTCAAGGCGCCATTCTCCAGGCCACGGACGGGAATCTCTACGGCACCACCGATGAGGGCGGATACGTCACGAAGCGCTGCAGGGACGGTTGCGGCACGATTTATCAATTGACGCCGGATGGCGTCGTCACCCTCATCCACTTGTTTCAGGAATTTGACTGGTGGGATGCCACTGGTGCATGGGGAGGTTTGACGGAAGGCACGGACGGAAATCTTTACGGAGTTTCGGCGGCCGGAGGCAGTTCGTACGGAACCATCTACATGACTTCGACCAGTGGCGATGAAACCCCGATCTGGGGTAGCGAATGCCAGTCCCGCGGCGATGGCTGCATCCCGGAAACGGCCCTCATGCAGGACACCAACGGCACATTCTATGGCACATTCACTCATGGCGGAGCACATGAGAAGGGAACGTTGTACAGCATGGATATGGGGCTGGGTCCGTTCATCACATTCGTGCAGCCCACGGGCAAGGCTGGCGGCACGGCGCAGATCCTGGGGCAGGGACTGACCGGCACAACTTCTGTCACCTTCAATGGCATTGCCGCCAGCAGCTTCTCCGTGAATTCCGACACGTCCATGACCGCGGTGGTCCCAAACGGCGCAACGACCGGCCCCGTGGTAGTCACGACTCCCGGCGGCGCGCTGACCAGCAACGTGAGCTTCAGGATTAGTCACTGAGAGGGTGCTGGCCCATCTCAGCGTGAGCATAGATCCCGCGGGTGTCCCGTCCAAGCTTCGCTTGGGCGGGGCTTTTCAGCTTACGCCCGCGGCAATCCCGAAGGTCTTGTCATTCCGACGCGCGAGCGAACCCGCCCTGCCCCATGTCATTCCGACGCGCGAGCGAAGCGAGACAGGAGGAATCTGCTGTCCGCCGGAGTGGCAATGACACAACAGCGTCGCCACCACATCTGACCCTGTCCACTGCACCGTTAGGCGTGAAGCGCCGTAAGAGTGCAGCCCCAAGCCTGCCCTGAACTTCCCGAAGAGACTAAGAGCCCCCTACGAAACTCAACGTCGAATCGCGGCGGGGGACAAAACCGATCCCAGCCGCGAAGCGGCGGCACGTGAAATCCCGGCATGGAAGTGCCGGGAAAGCGAAAGTGGAATGAAACCGAGTCCCGTCAGGGCCTGCCCTGAGCGAAGCCGAAGGGGACGGCACAAGTTTCGTAACACCCTCGCGAGCCCCAGGACGAAACTGGAATAAGCTCAAGCCCCTCAGGGGCGAAAGAAAATCTACAACGCAGACTCTCTTGGCGCAGCCATGGAGCAATTTCCTGATTGACGACGGCCTCAGGATGGGATACACATCACTCTATCTCCCCCTCCCATCTCCCAATAAGGACTAGACTGACCTGTGCACGAGCGCATTCGATTCACCACCCATCAAGGCAAGCAGGTTCTCATCGTCGACGTTGCCCACTGCTCGGCGGAGGTTGTGGAGGAGACGGTTCGCGCCGTCCCCGAAGTGGTCGCCACCCGGCCGCGCGGATCGATCCTCATCCTCTCCGATTTCACGGGAGCATCCTTCAACGATGAAGCCGTTCGCGCCATGAAGGAAGCGGCAGTCTTCGACAAACCTTACATCAAGAAATCCGCCTGGGTCGGAGAAGACCACCTCCCATCCACCCTTCCCAAAGAGATGAGAGATTTTTCGCGCCGCGAATTTCAAGCCTTCGCGAATCGCGATCAAGCCCTGGAATGGCTAGTGAAGGACTGAAGAAAAGACCCCTAACTTCGCAGGATGCGGACTCCTCTTGTCCCCTTGTCATGTTGAGCGGAGCCGGGACGACCGCAGGGAGTCCCGGCGCAGTCGAAACAGCCCTACCCTTATACAGCCCACGAATCTAAGGAGTACGCCGCCCCACCGGCAGAGACATCTGGAACCAGAACGCATTTCCCCGAGGCTTGTTTTCAACCAGAGTATCGCGATAATACTTAACGGCAAATCCACCATTCTTGCCCAGAGGAAAGCGCAATTGCGGTCCCACCGCCAGATCGCGTCCGCGAAATCCATCCTGAAAAATCGCGCCGCCCATGTGATCGTCGGTGGTTTGCTGGTAGAAAAATCCGTTGAGACCCGCCGCCACTTTTTTTGAAATCTCATACGCGGCGTTGTACTCCCACATGAATTCGTTGCCGCTGTGGTAGTGCGTATCCCGGTCGTAGCCGTTGAAAATATAGGTAAAACGCGAACTGATTTCGCCTTTGCCCCGCCCCGGCAGATAGCTGAACCCGGCCACGGGAGCGATCGCCTGGTTATGCTGCCCGATATTCACCACATGCGTTGCCGAATAACCCGCGCCGGCGGGAAACATATCCGCCTCGTAATACCAGTGCAGATCGCCCTTTTGATAAGTGACGCTCACCGGAATCAGGTTCACATTGGTCAGACCGAAGGCGCTGAACGTGCCCGATGCGGTGCGCACTTGCTCGTACACCAGCGGAACGCCAATCTGGCTCTCGACGGTCCCGCCCAGAAAGTGAACTCCCCAGTTGTGTGTGACCTTCACCGCATTGGCAAACACTCGAATCCTGAAATCGCCGCCGCCCTTGCCCTTGGAGTCATCGAACTCGTTTGCCGTGTAAAAAACCGTGTACTCATAGATCTGCGTCTGTCCCGGACGAGGCTGCACCCCTGTCAGCACCGTCTCAACGCCGACCGGATAAACGCTCCCGCCATTTTCGCTAGCGCCAGCCAACCGCAGCATGGCCAAGACCGCCAGCACTCCAAAAGTGATCCGCCAACGATTGTGGGGAAACATGCCTCTCCGAGACAGGAAATCCAAGTCAGGACAAACCCGCAGATTCGCACACTTCAAATGCCAGCGCAGTGACGACCCTCACCCCCCGAAGTGACGCACTTTGCAGATGAGAAATTTGGAGCAACGTGCGAGCGGCAGGACCGCCGCTCGCAGCAAGAAAAAAGCAAGAAACAAGAAAGAAGGGAAGACAAAAGCAGAAAAAAATGGCGGAGAGGGTGGGATTTGAACCCACGATACCCGTTAAGGTATGTCCGCTTTCGAGGCGGATCGTTTCAACCGCTCACGCACCTCTCCGGAGAAAGCTTTCAGCATCCCAAAACCGTTTCAGCCGTCCAAAAACCCTTGTCATTCCGAGTGAAGCGAGGAATCCTGGTTTTGCTTGCCAACGGCTAACGACGGCTTTTAAAGAACGATTGCAGCAGTTCGGCGCTACGGCCTGCCAGAACTCCGCTGCGGACTTCTATCCGATGATTCAGTTGCGGGTGGTTCAGCAACTGCATCACAGACCGCACGGCACCCGCCTTGGGATCGTCCGCGCCGTAGACGAGGCGGTTGATCCGGGCGTGCACCAGCGCACCGGCGCACATCGGGCACGGTTCAATTGTAGCAAACAGCTCGCATGCCGCCAGTCGATGGTTACCAATGGCTGCTCCGGCCTCGCGCAGGGCGACGATCTCGGCATGGGCCGTGGGATCGTTGCCGGTAATGTTACGGTTCCATCCCCGGCCAATGATTTTTCCGTCGCACACTACGACCGCACCTACGGGGACCTCGCCCGCTTCCAGGGCGCGTTGCGCGGCGCGCAGGGCTTCCTCCATCCAGAGCTCGTCGGGACCAGTCGTTGGTCGTTGGTCGTTGGTCGTTAGCACGGATCGCTCCACGCAGCAGGGTATCACTGACGGGGGCGGATTCCCCTACGCGCGATGACGTCACCCGTTTTTGTCATTCCGAACCGGGCGATAGCCCGGTGAGGAACCTGCTGTCGCTGATACCGTCATCACGGCCGGGTCGGTCGGATTGTGCGCGGGACAGCAGATTCCTCGCTCGCCTCACCGAGCTAATGCTCGGCTTCGGACTTCGCTCGGAATGACAAGAGTGACCAGGCTTCGGCGCATCGCGTCTGCTTGCGCCGCTTATATCAGCCGTAGCATTGAACGGACCACCTCCGGCACCAACGCCCGCACCAGGGCTGGCAACACGATGGTCACCAGCGGGTACGCCAGCACGAAGAGTGGAAGCGTCAGCCACATCCGCGCCCGGGGCGTCAATTTTGCTAAATACGCTCGCATTCGTTTCTCTCTGCTCTTAATTACGCAAAGAGGCCTGCAAAGGTTCCACTCGGTTGATGTTAAGAAAGGTGCCGTAAGCGCAATCGGCTACAAACCGCTGTCCACTACCCACTGCAACACTGGCACCCGGCGACGGCCAAGTGTTATGCTAACTGCGTTATGGGGATGCCAAGCCTGCTCCGCAAAGTCTTTATGGTCGACCTTCTGCAAGGGTTGAAGGTCACCTTCCGCTATCAGGATCCGAAAGAGGTTTGTACCGAGCAGTATCCCATGGAGCGGCCGCAGGTGGCCGAGCGTTACCGCGGGGCGCCACGGCTCAACGTCAATCCTGATACCGACGAGACCATGTGCATCGCCTGCGACCTGTGCGCGCTGGCCTGCCCCGAGCATCTGATCGTGGTTTCGAGCGCCCGCAACGAGAACACCCGCCGCAAGGAACTCACCAACTTCACCTACGACCTGAGCCGCTGCATGTTCTGCGGGCTCTGCGAGGACGCCTGTCCCGTAGACGCGCTGGAACTCACGCAGGATTTCGAACTGGCCAGCTACACGCGCGAAGGCTGGATCTGGGATCGCGAGACGCTGGAAAAAGGCCCGTCGCCTACGTTGTATCGGAAGTAGCTCTCAGCTCTCAGCCGTCAGCTCAACTCCTCATGATTCATCTTTAAGGTTTTGTCATTGAAAACTGGGCGATAGCCCGGTGAGGAACCTGCTTTTGCCGATTCCCGCGTCACAGCCGGCCTAGCCCTCCTCCGAGGTGGGATTGTCGGCGTGAATCAACACACATTCGCTTCGCACGGCGGGCCACGAAAGGAAGCCGCCTGACTTGTTCTCGCGTAATTTATAAGTTACAATTGATTTGTGGCCATAGAAGTCCGCCGCTACGTCACGACCGCCGGGAAAGATGTCTTCAGCGAGTGGTTGGCTGAACTGGCGGACCGCAGTGCCAAGGCGAGGATCGCGGTTCGGATTGACCGGCTTTCGCGTGGAAATCCTGGGGATTGCAAAGCACTTGGCGGGGGACTTTTTGAGTTGCGCGTCGATTGGGGGCCGGGTTATCGGATTTACTACGCGATGATCGGTCAGACGTGCGTAATACTGCTTTGCGGTGGAGACAAGCGCAAGCAAGCGTCCGACATTCACCGCGCACGGACCTACTTTGAGGATTACCTGCAGAGGACACGCATACAATGAAACGCAAGAAAAAAGACATCACGAGCGTATCGCATGACGAATGCATGATTCGCGAACTGCGCGAGGACCCCAAATTTGCCGCGGAATACCTCAAGGTAGCGTTGGAAGACACCGAAGAGCCCGCCGTGCTGTTGATCGCGCTGCGCCGCATCGCGGAGGCCAGAGGCGGCATTGCCAAGGTGGCCAAAGCCGCGGGGATTGAGCGCGAGAGCCTGTATCGTGCCCTGTCGCCGCGAGGAAACCCTCGGCTGTCTACGCTGGTTGCTGTGACCAAGGCGGTGGGGTTGAAGCTTACGGTTGAAACTTCGCGGTGATGCGCGAACACGGATGCTGCGAGCTTGCAGTCGGCTCCGCTCCTACCTCTTGAATTCCGGATGTCACACGCGTCCTGTGCAAAAGCAACTCCTGCGATCTTTTGTCATTCCGAACTGGGCGATAGCCCGGTGAGGAATCTGATGTCGCCGTTACCCTCATCACGGCTGGCCCGCCCCAGCCTTCTGCCAAGTCCTCCCATGTCGGATTGTCGGCGTGGATCAGCGCTACTTTCTTCTCACGCCGCCAGCCTTTGATTTGGGTTTCGCGCGCGATGGCGTCGCCTACGTTATGAAAGCTTTGAAAGTAGACCAGGCGATGCACGCAATATTTTCTGGTGAAGGCTCCGCCAGCGCCGGCTTTGTGGCGAAGGACTCGGGCCATGAGGAAATCCTGTCACGCCGACATAGATTACTCGGGTCTTGCTCGCCATGATGTAGACGTAATAACGGCGGGGTTGGGTCATTGCCACTGGCAGCAGATTCCTCTCTCGCCTCGCCGAGCTAGCGCTCGGTTTCGGACTTCGTTCGGAATGACAAGAGTGTAGGAGACTTCGGCAGTTGCTCGCTGTGCCGGATGTCACATCCACGCTGTGCAAACAAACACTTGCCATTCCGAACTGGGCGGTAGTCCGGGGAGGAACCTGCTTTCGCCACTAGCCGCGCCGAGCTCTGCTACTCCCCGCCGGCCAGTTTTTTCTCTGGCAGGAAATATGTGGCGGGAATCAGGGCGAAGATGAAGAAGGAGATGTAGATGGAAATGTAGGCCAGAGGAACGGATAGCAGGTAGAGCCCCCCGGAAAGCGCATTTTTGCGCTGGACGCGTTCGTGGTAATCGACCATGTTGCGATCCGGGCCGCTCTGCCGGATCAATTCCGCGCGCAGCAAGTAAAACCCCGTCGCACACAGCGAAAGATCGAGGCCATACAGCGCCACCGCCATGGGCTCGCGGTAATTCTTGCCCAGGAAATCCGTGACGAAGGGGACCAGTGACATCCAGAAAAGCAAATAAAGATTTGACCACAGCAGGCGCGCCGTGACCGAGCGCACGGCGTGAATCAGATGATGGTGATTGACCCACATGATGGCGGCCACCAGAAAGCTGAGGGCATAGCTGAGAAATACCGGCGCCACTTTCAACAGTGCCGGCAGCGTCGGCTGTGCGGGCGCGCGCAGTTCGAGCACCATGATCGTAATGATGATGGCGATCACGCCGTCGCTGAACGCTTCCAGGCGGGATGTGGTCATTTCGCGATGGGGCATGTCAAGGAACCAAATCTACCACGGAGGCACGGAGTCACGGAAAAAGGCAAAAGCGGCGGTCTGTGTTGAATAGTCGGATTGCTCGGGCACGACATTTCAGTACAAAGAATCTCTCCGTGGCTCAGTGACTCCGTGGTTGATGTCGCTCTTGGCGCCTGTCAGTGAGCCGGCTGTTGCTGCGTCATGCAGTGCATCGCGCCTAGTCCCCAGATGAAATCGCCGGAGTAGATCGGCACGACTTCGCGCGTGGGGAAGAGTTTCGCTAGCGCATTGAGGGCGATGCGGTCATGGGGATCGTTGAAGACCGGGGCTAGCACGATGCCGTTGGCGATGTAGAAATTGGCGTAGCTGGCGGGCAGGCGGCGACTCTCAAAGATTACAGGACGGGGCATAGGAAGTTCGACTATGTTGAGCGGCTTGCCTTGCTGGTCGCTGGCGGATTTGAGGCGGCGAAGGTTGTCGCGTAGCGGTTTGTGGTTCACGTCTTTGGGATTGTTCTCGACCATGGTGACGATCGTGTTGGGATTCACGAAGCGGGCCAAGTCGTTGACGTGGCCGTGGGTGTCGTCTCCGGTGATGCCTTTGCCTAGCCAGATTACGTGCGGTGCTCCGAGATAGTCGGCGAAGAGTTTTTCGTAGTGGGTGCGGGTCATGCCGGGATTGCGTTGCTGGATTTTGCTGAGGAGGCATTCTTCGGTGGTGAGGAGGGTGCCGCGTCCGTTGACGTCGATGGAGCCGCCTTCGAGGACTACGCGGGTGGTGCGGTGGTGCGGGCGGATTTCCTGGGCGCTGGCCACGGCGGACATTCGGGCGGCGATTTTTTCGTCGTGGCGGTGGTTGGAGTATTTGGCCCAGGCGTTGAAGCGGAAGTTCAGGGCTAGGAGGCGGGCGGCTTGGGGTACGGCATTATGCGAGAGATTCTGTCGCCCCGCTGGGGCTCCATCGTCTGCCGTTCTGACCCACGGCTGACGCCGTGGGCTGCATTCTTGCGCCGCTTCGCGGCTTTCGCGGGCGAGGGCGCCCGCGCCACACGAGCAGAAGATGCAGCCGGAGTCGCGGAGCCAGACGCGGTTGGTGGGCCAGCGGTGGAAGCGGACTTGGCTTGAGAGGGCATTGGCGCGGTCGAGCATCTTGCGGGCTTGGCGTTCGGATGGGGCATCGTTGACTAGCAGTTCGACGCGCTCGTGGCGGGCTAGATTGCGGATGATTTCGGTGTAGACCCAGGGGATGGGCTCGAACTTTCCGGGCCAGTCGCCGTGATAGTGAGGCCAGGCTAGCCAGGTGGCGGCGTGCGGCTCCCATTCGGCGGGCATGCGGTAGCCGAGGTTGGCCGGGGTTGCAGTTAAAGTATTGCTTGAATGAGGGGATCGGGGCATGGAGGTAGTTTATTGCACGGGGGATAAATCGTGCATTGAATCGTGAGACCGACATCGATCTTGAGGAACGGATTCTTGCTCGACGAGTGTAATGGTGATGTTACGACAATCATCCCGCCCAGCCAAACCCCTACGACGGTCTCAATCACCAGACATGTTTAGCAATCGCTGAACATCAGCCCGGTTCGCACCCTTCGTGGTATGCAGTTTCCATCGCTGCTGCCGATTGAACGCTGCAAACCAGCACTCAAAGTGATCCGCCTCGGCGCTGTATACCATTACGCTTCCCCTGCCATTCGCGAGTGTTTCGGCGCTGTACCAGACAAAGCAAGCGGAGCAGCCGGGTGCCTGAGAGCGTTCTCGCAGGTTGATTTGGCCCCCACTATCGCCGTGGCCCAAAGTGATAGCTGGCTTCGATTGTGGCGACCGTGGGTTTTCCACCGACCATTTGAGGCTCGTAGACGAATTGCTTCACAGCATCGACGACCGGATCGACAAACTGACTATCACCGCCGATGACCTTGACATCTTGTACTTTGCCATCGGTGCCGATCACCACTGTCAAATAAACAGAGCCAGCCCTGCCAGCCAATTCTGGTGGCAATTGCGGCTCAGCGCCAGAGATTTTGCGTGGCCATAGGTTGAAGGTTCCGGTGGCGTTCATAACTCCGGTTCTAAACTCCGGGCGATACGGGATTGTGGACATGTATTCCACTTCTCCCTTTGCTTTGTCCCGCTTTCCCTTTAGATCGAAGTGAAATCCGATCTGGCTCTCGACTTGTACGGCCGTTCCATTGAGTTGATACGGTCGGAAACGATAGTCCCGAAGCGCATCCATGCTCGCGGCAATCAGCAATGGTTGCCCTTCAACTGGTCTGCTCAGCACGATCTTTCCGGTTTCATCGATGAGGACTGCGAAAATTACATCGCCCTTGAATCCCGTTTTGATGGCCGCTTCGGGGTATTCCGGCAGTGTCCGGTGCTCAACGAGTCCAGCAATGACGCCACCAGAAACGCGAATCCTAAGCGGCACCGAATGTGACTGACTCTCGGCTGCTACACTGGTCGTCTCCTGCGCGGCGGCAGTGACCCAGCAAAACGCAAGAACGGCTAACAACAGCCTGTGTGTTCTCATACGGGCATGGTACTCCGTGGGTTTGCTCAAAGCCAAAAGTCACCTGTCGCTATCAGGCGATTACACGTTTTGACACGATCTTACCGTCCGTCCAGTAAGCGATTGGTGATGGGCGCGTAGGCGTCGATTCTGCGGTCGCGGAGGAAGGGCCAGTTGCGGCGGATGTCTTCGAGGGCCTTCAGATCTACGTCGCCCATCAGGATTTCTTCGCGGTCGTGCGAGGCTTCGGCCAGGACGCGTCCGAAGGGATCGCAGAAAAACGAGCCGCCCCAGAATTCCAGTCCTTGACCGGGAGAAGATTTGCCGCGAACGTTGCCGGTCTCGAAGCCGACGCGGTTCACCACGGCCACGTAGACTCCGTTGGCGATGGCGTGGGCGCGCTGAATGGTGCGCCAGGCATCGTGCTGCGCCACTCCAAACTCGGCCTTCTCGGCGGGATGCCATCCGATGGCGGTGGGATAGAAGAGCACGTTCGCGCCTTGGAGCGCGGTGAGGCGCGCGCCTTCGGGAAACCATTGGTCCCAGCAGACGAGGGTGCCGAGGCGTCCGGCGGTGGTGTCGAGGGCGCGGAAGCCGAGATCGCCGGGGGTGAAATAAAACTTTTCGTAATAGAGCGGGTCGTCGGGGATGTGCATCTTGCGGTAGAGGCCGCGCAGGGATCCGTCGGAATCGAAAATGGCGGCGGTGTTGTGGTAGACGCCGGGGGCGCGCTTTTCAAAGAGAGATGCGATGAGGACGACGTGATGCTGGCGGGCGGCGGCGGCAAGTTTTTCGGTGGCGGGGCCGGGAATGGGCTCGGCTAAGTCGAAGAGGGAATGGTCCTCGCGCTGGCAGAAGTATTGGGCTTGAAATAATTCCGGGAGGCAGACGACTTGGGCGCCGCGTCCGGCGGCGTCGGCTACGCGCTCGAGAGCTTTGGCTAGATTCTGTTCCGGTTCAGGGCTGCAGGACATCTGAATTAGGGCCACGCGAAATTTGTCAGGGGGCACGGTCAGTCCTCTGGCGAACAATATAGCATTCGGGAGGTTTCAGCTCTCAGCTTTCAGCCGTCAGCTTTCAGCAAAAGCTCTTAACCGCGGAGGTCGCAGAGAACGGCCGCGGAGGCGCGGAGAAGAACACCAAGGAACCACTTTTAGCGTTTCGGGCGATTGGCTGCTACGGCTCGCGCCAGGCGCGGGTTGCCGCTTACCAGGCCCTCCAGCCGCTTTATGACTTCGGCTGAGGGCGCGGAGCGGAGAAGGGCTTCGATGGCGGCTTCGGCTTGGCGGGATTCGGTGCGAACTTGATCCAGCAGAAATTCTAGGGCGGCATCCTGGCGGGTCAGGGCAATCGCGGAAAGCAGCACTGAAATAAACCAGGGATCGCGCGCGTTCTCGAGTCGATCGCGCAAAGCATGAAAACCTTCGAGAGAGTGCGTGCCTGCAATTGCCAGCGCTGCCTCGCCGGCGGCGTCATCTCCCGCGTCGAGAAAGCGGCTGATCCAGGGGATGGATTTTGCGCCTTCGATGTGCAGGATGCCGGTGTAGCATGCGCCGAGGACTTCCGGTTCGTCTGCGCCCAGAACGGCCCTGAGACGTAGCAACAACGCGGCCGAGGGTGATCCCACTTGTTCGATGGCTCGCACCACGTCGGCGCGGACTGCTTTGTCTTGATCCGCCAGCATTTCGATCAGGTGCACCAGCAACTCCGGCTCACGCACGCTGCGGCATTGCACCAGCGCCAGAGCGCAGGTGGCACGGAGAGTGCCGGCGGAGTCGGAACTGCCTCCGTAGGATGGTTCAAGCTGGATATGCTTCATGCCCCGCAGAAAAACTTCCGGTTCCTGATACTCGAATGCCGCGAGCGCGCTGCTGATGGCGTTTTTGGCCCAGCATTGGGGGTCGGATTTGGCGGCGTCTTCGAAAAAGCGATCGAAGGCGGTTAGCAAGTCTGGAGTCAATTGCTCGAGGTGAAGGTCGCGAATCAGGCCTGCCGCCTTGCCGGCCAGGAAGTTGTTGCGATTGGAGAGCGCTTTGCGGAGGGGTTCCAGGGCGGCTTCTGGCGGGAGTTCGCGGAGGGCGTTGACGGCGGCTAATTGTTCTTCGAACTTGCGCTTGCCCGGCATGGAGTCAAGTGTAAACGCAACGCCAAAATCCTCACCACCCTTAGACTTCGCTCTCCAGAAGCTTAACGCGTAAGTCGCTTAGGTTCTGTCAGTATTAAGGTCATCGAGACCGTCCTTTGCTCCGAGCAGGCTTTAACTGGACGGTTTGTCATTCTGAGCGGAGTGGGCGCGTAGCGAAGCGAAAGCGCTCACGGAGTCGAAGAATCCCTACCCTGACCGCATCGTCCCACCTTCGTATCGGGACCGGCTTCGTGGCACAAGTAGGGATGCTTCGACTCCGCCGGAACTCCCTCCGGTCGTCCCGCCTCCGCTCAGCAAGACAGAGATTCGTCACTGCCGACCACGGAGACCACCAGGTTCTCGCGCGCTTTTCGCGCCGCTTCGGAGTGCCAGGAGAATTAATTTGCAGCACGCTTCGGAATGACAGAGTGTAAGGCTTGCCCTCGGAAGAGGGCGCCTATTCGGAAAGAACTGTGATGGTTGGCGCCACGTCGACGGGGAAGTTTACGGAGCGCGCGATGAAGCACAAGTGATGCGCCTGGGTGTGGAGGGCCCGGGCCTTTTCTGAATCGTCGCCGGGCATGATCGTGACGGCGGGACGGAGCGTTACGCGGGTGAACTGGGCCGATCCGTCGCTGTTCTCGTCCATAAGTCCGAGGGCCGCGTCGCGATAGTCGAGGACGGTGATGTGATTCACGGCACAAAGATGCAGGTAGGAGAGCATGTGGCAGGCGGAAAGGCTGGCAACCAAGAGGTCTTCCGGGTTGTAGCGGGAGGGGTCACCGCGAAAGCTGGGGTCGCTGGAGCCGAGGATCTGCGGCTTGCCTCCAGCGGCGATGGTGAGATCGCGGCCATAGCTGCGGTAGGTCTTGGTGCCTTCGCCGGTGTTGCCGGTCCACTCGACTTGAATTTCATATTTGTGTTGTCTCATCGGGATCCTTCCGCCTGTTCGCGTGACCATGCCTCGGAGACAGTTCGGCCTTTGGCGATGTCATCCACGACCAGGATCAGATTATTGCTATGGTCGCTGTAGAGCACTTCGATGTTGACGCCAGCCTGAGCCATGCGGCGGGTGAGTTTGCCGAGTTGTCCGGGCTGGGATTGATTGAGTTTTTGGATCAGGACTTCTCTCTCGTCTAATACTTGGATGCCCGCCGACTCCAGCACGCTTCTGGCAGGGGCGTGATCTTCAAAGAGGAAATGGGCTACGCCCCGGCCTTTGACGACCCATGCGCCGCCGCCTTCGATGCTTACGGAGGCGCGGCCGAGAGCGGCTCCCATGTCGGCTAGTGCGCCGGCGCGATTGTCGAGGGAAATGGTGAGATCTTTCATAGATGCCTCGTTGGCTAGTTTATCGCCAAGGCGGTTAACTTGATCGCGGAGTTCGCAGAGAATGGCCGCGGAGGATGCGGAGCAAGAGCGAGGGCCGAGTCGCCGCAGGGTCCCGCACATGTTCCGGTGGCATCCGCGAACAGCAGGTCCCTCACCGGGCTTAGCGCCCGGTTCGGGATGACAAAGGTTTAGCTTGGCGCCCGGTTCGGGATGACAAGAGTTTTGGCAGATGGCAAAGGGTTGGGTCGTGACTCAGAACACAGCGTTAGTCCACTATCCATTCTTGGTTGCGTGGCATGGTTTCTCATTCATCCTGTAAAGTAGTTGGTCGGAGCATTTTTCTTTGAGTTTGGGAGGCACGCCCTTGAAACACGGCAATCATGGCAACTCGCATCCGGAGAAGGCAAAGGATCACGCCGCGCAGGGTGGCGACGGCAAGGACCGGCATCTGCACAATCCCATCGCGGACCGCTTGATTCCGCTGGAGCCGCTCGATCTGGGCAAGGTGAAGTCCATCGACGACCTGGTGCGGGCCATGTCGAAAACCGCCTTTACCGGACGTCAACTCGGCGAGGCCGCCGATGTGCTGGAGGCGATGGCACGCGACGAAGAGTGTTTTGTCGTCATGACGCTATCCGGCGCGATGACCGTGGCCAAGCAGGGCCTGATCGTTACCGATTTGATCGATCGCGGCATCGTCAATGCGGTGGTTTCAACCGGAGCGCTGATGGCTCACGGACTGGTCGAAGCCACTGGCCGCGCCCATTTTCGCGCCAATCCTGAGGTTTCTGACGAAGAACTTTACGAGCAGGGCTATAACCGCGTCTACGACACGCTCGAGCCCGAGCAAAATCTCGACGACGTCGAAGAGGTGATGTCGGCGGTGCTGGAGGGCTGGGACCACAACGAGGTGATGTGCTCCTACAAGCTGAATCACGCTATCGGCGCGTATCTGGCGAAGCACGCTGGGGATCAGCGGGGAATTCTGAAGTCGGCGCACGAGATGGGCGTCCCCGTCTTTGTGCCGGCATTCACCGATTCTGAGATGGGACTGGACACCGCTCTGAACAACCGGCTGCGCGAATCGACGGGGCGGTACAAGACGAGCTTCGATCCCTTCCTCGATCTTGAGCATTTCGCGGCCACGCTGCTGCGGCAGAAAAAGCTGGGCATTATCACCATCGGCGGCGGGGTGCCGCGAAACTGGTCGCAGCAGTTTGGTCCGTTCTGCGAGTTGCGCCACCGTCGTTTGGGCGAGAATGTTCCCCTGAAGCGCTACCACTACGGGCTGCGCATTTGCCCCGAGCCGGTTTACTGGGGCGGTTTGTCAGGCAGCCCGTACAGCGAGGCCGTGTCGTGGGGGAAGTTTGTGCCTCCGGCAGAGGGCGGGCGCTTCGGCGAAGTGTTTGTGGATGCCACGGTCGGCTTGCCGCTGATCGTTGCCGCCGTGTTTGAGCGTTTGGATAAGAAGGGAAGCAAGGCCAACAAGACAAAGACGGCCACGGCGAAAAAGTAGAACCGAAGCGTCAAGTCGGCCTGCGAGCCTTGCACCGGCACCCATATCTATGCGGCGTGTTAGGCACGTCCCAGCGTGTCCGCAAATCGTAGTGTCCATGTCGCGCGGTGTCCGTGATTCGTTCTATGAAAAAACAGGCCACAATCACGAGCAAGGGACAAATCACAGTTCCGTGCGACGTGCGCCGAATCCTCGGTGTTCGCGCGGGCGATAAGCTGGTTTTTGAAGGTGACGAAACCGGGCTTCAGGTTCGCCCACTGCGCACTCGAAGCAGATTCTCCAAGTATCGTGGCATCGGCAATCCAGGTATTGGGCCGGGCCGCAAAGGCGTCGCCCGATGGATGCGTGAAATGCGCGGGCAGTGACGCTCGAGGCTATCGCCTTCTGTCGCTCGACGCCGCGTTTCCGGCACTGAAGGTAGAGGCGATCTAGTCGAAGATCAGGACCGCGGAGGCGATCACGGTGGTCCAGAGCCCGCGCTTGTCCCCGACTGCGGACTGGGTTACGTTGGCCGTGCGCACGATTTTATTCGACAGCCGGTAGATCTGCTTTTTCTCGTCCCAGGAGCGGTCGGGATCGAACTCCACGTTCAGAGTGGTGGCCAGCATTTCCGCGGCGAGCTCTTCGGCGTATTCCCCGGCGGCATCTTCGGTCTCACCGTAGGAGTGATGCTCACTCAGGTAGCCGTAGGTATTTTTATCGGCTGGAATCGCGACACCGATGGAGGATGCGAGCAGACGATGGGGCTCGTGCGTGGAGTTCTCCGCCACCACCGCAAACACGACTTCGCCGGGGTGCAGGTAAGTGACTCCCTCTTTGCGGGCGAGCATTTTGCAATTGGGCGGAAAGATGGAAGAGACGCGGACCAGGTTCTGGGCGGCAATGCCCGCGTCGCGCAACGCCAACTCGAACGAGGTCAGGCGTTCGCGGTGCTTTCCCACTCCCTTGGTGAAGAACATTTTCTTGGGGACCATGTCTTTGCCCAACGCTCTAACCTCCGCCACGAATTAAAGATGGAAGAATGCACAATTTAACACATTGCTTTGTAAAGGAAATGTGAATTTCGCGGGAGGAGAAAAAATGGCGGGAAAACCGCTGGCGCGGGTTCCCGCCACTATATGCCCGGAATCTTCGGGGGAGGGCTCCGGGCAGAACCGGACTAATGTACCACAACACTGGATGCAGTCAACTGGATAACCTGTGATTTTCCGCAATTTGAAACTTTGTAGTGGGGCATTTTGTAGCGAGATTCGTATCAGGGCATGCCTTCAGGCATGCCACCAAGAGCCGGTTGAGGGTTCAGGCTTCAGCCGCTGTGCCGTGACTGGCAAGCCGCAGCGGCTAAAGCCGTTCAGAATCGTTGCCTTTAGCGGCATCGCTGAAGCGATGCCCTGATACGAATCTTTTTCGAGTCGATGACATCATGGGAATCTTTTTCCCAATTGCGCTGTTACTCGATACCCCGAAAACTCCTATCACTTGGCTGATACCGAACTCACCTCGATGGTGTTGCCATCCAGCACGCCGGTGACGGTAGCTTTCTTGCCTGCCTGCTGGTCGAGTGTGGCCAGGGCCGCTTTGTCGGAGGTGTCGAGAACATAGACGTTGTCGCCCACTACCAGCGCGTATTTCGATCCATGAGAAACGCAGCTGCGCGTGCACTGCGCCGGGGTGCCTTCCTCTTCCATGTGCTTTTTGCCGCACATGGCGTCGCCCACTTCGCCGGTAAAGGTCTGCTTTTTGCCGGAGGCCGCCTGCAGGTCCATTCCTGCCCCCGCCACGAAAACCATCAGCGCCACCATCGCCAACCACCGCGTGCCACGATTCATCATTTCTTCTCCTGGATATTTTTCTGGCGGCTGCGATGGCAAGATGCCATCGCGACAGCCGGCAAGATGCCGGCGCTACATTAGCGGATGCCGGCAGTCTGCGATTACTCTTGATTAGACGCGCTCCAGCACCAAAAAGTGACGGACTTCGCATCTTATTGCGGCGCCTTCGCAACATATTGCAAATCGACATCCACCGTCCGGTCACGGCTGATGGCGGTGACGTGCGTGGAAACCTCCCAGTCGAGATTCGGGGGCAACAGCTTTCTTGCCAGCGGCAGATAGTCTTTGAGGTAAGAGGCATCGTAGACATCGCCCGGACGCAGCTTCCACGCGGCCCGCAGCCTCGCCGTCAGATTATTATCGATACCTCGAAACTCGAGTTCGCCCATGCGATAAACCGCTCCCTCGGTCACCTCCAGGTGATAGGCCACGGTTCCCGCCGCATCGTCGAAGGCAGCGTTGGCTTTGATCGCCGTCGTGACGTAGCCGCGCGAACCATAAAGCTCCTGCACGGCTCGCAGATCGTCATCCAATCGCATGGTATCCGCCGGTTGCCCCAGTTTGGCGTGGAGCAGAGGCTGAAGCGCGTCCGAGGAAAATTCCTTATTGCCGGACCATTCCACTCCGGTCAGCTTGTAGGCGATGCCCGGAGTCACCGGGAAAGTGACCTCTACGTACGTTGGCGGCTGGGTGTGCTCGCTGGGTTCTGAAGTGGCGACCGTGACGACTTTTGGCTGTGCCACGCCGCAGGTGGCCTTCAGGTATCCATGCTCGCGGAAAATGGGCAGCACGGACCGCTCGACAAAAGAACTCATGTAGGCGCGGGAGTACTCGCGCCCGGTCAGCCTTTCGGCAGCCGCCTGCAGCAGCGGCAGTTCGGCTGCGCCCGCGCCGGGAAACTCGGCGCGATGGATGCGAATGCTTACGCCCGTCACGTTGTAATCAATCGACTGCACCTGCTCGGCCGACTCCGGCTGATCGTTAGCGGTCCTGGGCGCGCTAGGCGCGTTACGGGCGAATTCGACGATCCCGGGAATGCCACGTTCCACCAGCATTGCCTGCAGCACATCGGAGACTTCATCGGGCAAGCGGCCGCTGACGGGCAGGTCGCCGTTGAACAGAGGGACGCGCTGATGAACCTTCTGGCGCAACTCGTCGTCGGTGAACCAGACGAAGTCGGAAAAGCGCGCGGGAACGAACTTGTCGGCATCGGTGACCTGAAATTCGAGTTTGGTGCCGGCGGCGGAGTAGGAAAATTTGTAAGAAATATCGCTGAACGCTCCGCTCTCGCCCAGTTGCCGCGCTGCTTTCTTGAAATCTTCTTCGTGGGCAACGGTGCCGACGGGCAAGCCGCTGGCGGCGGCGACATCCGCCGAGGTGAAACGCTGGCTGCCGGTTACTTCGACGGAGATGAGCTTATAGGCCGAATCCGGCAGGGGAGCGGTGTTCTTCGAGCCTTGCGCGCGAGCCTTCGGGCAAAGGGGGACGAGGAGAAAAATCAGCAGAGAGGAAAGCAGGCGGCGAGATCCTGGCGAAAGCATCCTCATCTACTTCGCCCGCGCCGCCAGCACGTTGCTGGATTTATGTTTCTTGGCGATATCGATAAAAGCGAGGGCGGCGCGGCTGAGGGCTTTGTCTTTGCGGAAAACCAGCGCCAGGTCCCGGCGCATTTTGGCATCGCCCATGGGAATCGCCACCAGGACTCCGGCGCGTACGTCTTCCTGCACATTAGAGCGGGCGATGAAGCCCACGCCGACCCCGGCCGCGACGAATCGTTTGAGCAGTTCGCTGGAATCCAAGTCCATACTGTAATGCGGCTTGAGGCCGCGCTGGTGAAACAGTTCGTCGAGCCCATCCCGCGTATGTCCGGCCTTGGGCAGGACCAGAGGATACTTGGCCAGGTCTCCCACATTCGCCGACTTCATTTTCCCCAGCGGATGGTGCGGCGGAGCAATGATCACCAACTCATCCTGATGGATCAGAACCACGGTGAGGCGGCTGTCTTTGACGGGCAACGAGACCACGCCAAAATCAACCGAGTTGTCGGTCACCGATTCCAGAATTTTGGCATAATCGGCGCGCTTGATGCTGACAGAAACGTTGGGATACTGTTTTTTGAAATCGGCAAACACTTCTGGAAGGATGTGCAGGCAGGTGCCTTCATTGGCGCCGACAACGATGGAGCCTCGGGGGACATGTTCCATTTCCGCCAGCGACGTCAGCATGGCTTGGCGGGCGTCGAGAGTGTCCTGCGCGTATTTCTGAAATGCCTTGCCCGCCGCGGTGAGCGAGACTTTGCCGCCGGAGCGGTCAAACAGTTTGGCGCCGACTTCATCTTCCACTCCGCGAATTTGCGAGGAGATCGCAGGCTGGGTGCGAAAGCGCTTCTCGGCCGCGCGGGAAAAGGATGCGTGGCGCGCTACTTCGAGGAACGTTTGGAGTTGATCGAAATCCATGGGGCAGTGAAGCAGTTGCCAGTACCCAGTTGCCAGTAAAGACCTAGCACAATCTGAGAACAACGTCGCACTCGTCTTTGGCTGTCTTGTGAAAGAATTGTAGCAGGGCGGGGGGATGGGTACGTGAGTCTTGATAGACGCTCACTTAACCCTAGGCTTGGTCCAGGGACGGCCGAGGGCGGCCGTCCCCACATGAGGATGGGCGGCTTGCTGGCAATTATTGTTTCAGTTGTTTCTCAATCGCCGAAAGCACTTCTTTCGAATCCGGCGTCACGGCTGGCTCGAAGCGTTGCACCACATTGCCGTTGCGGTCGACCAGGAACTTGGTGAAGTTCCATTTGATTTCGCCGGCGATGCCCGCTCCGGTATCTTTGGTCAGATAGGCATAGAGCGGCGCCTGATCGTCGCCTTTCACCGAAATCTTCGCGTACATGGGGAATGTCACGCTGTACTTGCGGGTGCAGAATGTCCTGATCTCTTCATTGGTCCCCGGTTCCTGCGCGCCAAAATTGTTGGCGGGGAAGCCGAGAATTACGAATCCCTGGTCTTTGTACTTCTCGTAGGTCGACTCCAGCGCGCTGTACTGGGGAGTGTAGCCGCATTGGCTGGCCACGTTGACCACCAGAACCACCTTACCCTTGTAGTCCGCTAGGGGCGCGGATTTGCCGTCGATCGAATTGAGGGTGAAGTTGTAAATTCCCGGCGCGCCGGCGAACAACGTTGCAGCCATCATCAGAAAAGCTCCCAGTAGAAGATAGACGCGTAATGCGAAAAACGGAAGGGAAGGTCTCATGGTCTCTCCGGATTTATTCGTGATCGCTGAGGCCTGAGAATATCGGGCGGCAAGGCAGGCTGCAAGCCGGCGTTTGTAAAATCTTTGTCTCTCGGGCTATGAGCCACGAGCTACGAGCTATGAGCAACGAGTTATGAGCCTTGAGGTGGCAACCGCGATCATCTCTTTCTGCAATCATCCTGGGCGAATACAGGTCTTCGCATGCGGTCACAGCAGACATCTGTACGTTGTGTGGGGATAGCCGAGCTCGGATTCAGGCGGGCGTACCGACCGTGGGCTGCTTGCTGGCGTGCTTCACGATGCGATCCACCAGTTTGAGGGTCTTGGCTGCTTCGGCGGGCGGTGGGAGGGGCTCTTCCTGACTCGCCTCCATCAGCCCCGCCTCGACCGAATCGAGGGCCAGCCGGGAGCGCTCCAAAACAACCTGCAGGTACTTCTGGGCAATGGGACGATCGGCAGGATGGATCAATTCCCACCAACGGCGAATGGACTCCTGGACCTCGACGTCGGTCTTTTCGCCCACGACCAAGGCGTCGATGAGGCGATACACTTTGCTCTTGATCGCCTGATAGGAGACGGAGACTTCTTGGGGCATGGGGGAGTCCTATGGCGCAACGTAGCAATCGACCAGCCAAACCGTAGGTGGTTGCACCGTAAGTCATTGCGTCTGTAGAGGCTCGACGGGAATCCGGCGAATGGAATAAATCGGAATATGGAATATGGATTATGGAAGCCGGGAGGCGGGATTTGGGTTTCCGTATCCGGCGAGATTTTCAATGTGATCCCGCGGAGGCCGCCGGATTTATGCACAAGCGGGGAGGGCCGTAGGTCCCAGAGTTTACGGGAAGGTGCGGGTGACGAACAGGTTCGACCACGGGGGCTGTAGAGTCTGCGTGAGAACGGCTCTTTCGCCCCTTCGGGGCTTGTTACTCCTCCTACTTCTCACCCACGGCTTGCGCCGTGGGCTGCATTCTGGCGCCGCTTCGCGGCTAAAAACGCGGGGGCTGAAGCCCTGCATTAATTTTAGGGCCTTAGCGCGGCTAAATGCGCCGCTCTTCCACGTCGGTAGACGCGCGGCAGGTTACAATGTTTCGCTCCAACGCATTCATGATCTGATGTGTTCCACGCGAGCGCGGCGCCGACTTCCGGCGTGTGCGGCGCGTCGGACGACACCAGGCCACGCGGTTAAAAATCCCAGATTTCTTGTACACCGTCTAAATTTGGAGGCCGGATGAAACGGTTTGTCGCGATTCTTGCATTTTCCCTACTCACGTCACTTCTCGCCAGCGCCCAGAGTTCCCCTGCCGCCAGCACGACGCAGCAGGTTGCCACTCAGCCTGCGCCGGACACGAGCCAGGCTCAGCCTCGCATGTTCTTTCCCAAAGATACGTTCTGGGGATGGGGCGAATTGGACCTTGCTCCTCCGCACAACGAAATCGATCCCAACCTCTGTGCGGGCAACGCCGGACAATACGGCGGCGTCAATGCGCCGTGCAGTCTGTTTGCGCGCTACATGTTGTCGGGAATGCTGGAGGCGCGTCCGTTTGGCCGCGGGCCGTTGCGGCGCTTCATGGTATTTGGCGCGCCCGCGTTCTTGTTTGGCAAAACCATCCCGCAGACCCTTTACACCTGGTCGCCCGATGCCATCGGCGTCGAGCACTCCTGGGGAGTGGGGATTTTCATTGCCAAGGGTTTCGAGTTTCGCGTGACCCAGCATTTTCTCTTCGACCGGTTGGGCGCGCGCAACACGAATCTGGGCGTGGCCGATCTCGGCAACAACGGGCCATGGGGACGCTACATGACGGTCGGCGTGCGCAAATCATTCGGCACGAGGCGGTGGTAGGGACGAATTTGGGCAGTTGCGGGAATGCGGCGAAGATGGGGCAAGTGCAGGTTGTCTGCTCCGGGCGAACAGCAGGTTCCTCCTGTCTCGCTTCGCTCGCGCGTCGGAATGACAAGAGGGGGAGGATTCGCTCGCGCGTCGGAATGACAAGGGATGCGGATTCGCTCATCCGTCGGAATGACAAGGGAAGGAAGGCTCCGAACCTTGACCTGTGACCTGCATCACAGCCAAGTGTTACCCTGAAACTTGATCATGTCACAGACCGCGAGTGCTAGCGCAGTTGGTTTGCGCGCCGAACCTGTGGAGCGGGAGATCCTTCGCTTCGCCTGAAAAACGGCTGCGCTCAGGATGACGCCGAAAGGGTGCAAAGGCAGACTGCACCTCTACGAGAACTAAGGAAAGTTCGTGGTCTGTCTGTGTATTCTCTATAATCTAAAGCACTACACCGGTTCGAAATCCTATTGGAGGGCGTTTCATGGCAGGCTCTTATAACGGTTTGACGATTCCGTCCAGCGGCAAAAAGATCGGCTACGCAAATGGAAAATACGATGTTCCCGACCAGCCGATCATCCCATTTATCGAAGGGGACGGAACCGGGCGCGACATCTGGAAGGCGTCTTTGCGCGTGTTCGATGCCGCAGTCGAAAGAGCCTACAAGGGCAAACGCCGCATCGCGTGGTACGAAGTGTTCGCCGGAGAAAAAGCCAAGGCCAAGTTCGACAACTGGCTTCCCGAGGATACGGTCGAAGCTATTCGCGAATTCCGCGTGGCCGTCAAAGGTCCTCTGACCACTCCCGTAGGCGGCGGCATTCGTTCGCTCAACGTTGCCCTGCGGCAGATTCTCGATCTCTACGGTTGCGTGCGGCCGGTGAAATACTACAAGGGCGTGCCCTCGCCGGTGAAGCATCCCGAGCGCATGGACATCGTGATCTTCCGCGAGAACACCGAAGATGTTTACGCGGGCATCGAGTGGGAAGAGGGAACTGCCGAGTGCGCGCGCCTGATCGACTTCCTCAATAAAGACATGTTGAAGGGCGGCAAGAAGCAGATCCGGCTGGATTCCGGCGTCGGCATCAAGCCCATGTCGGTGACCGGAACCAAGCGCCTGGTGCGGATGGCGATTCTGCACGCCATCGAAACCGGCCGAAAGAGCGTCACGCTGGTGCACAAGGGCAACATCCAGAAATTTACCGAGGGCGCCTTCCGCAAATGGGGATACGAACTCGCCACCGAGGAATTCCGCGACAAAATCATCACCGAGCGCGAAAGCTGGATCGTCGACAACCTCGACCGCAACCCCAATCTCACCGTGGCGGGCAACGCCCAGCTGGTTGAGCCGGGCATGGAGTTCGCTCCGCCCGCCTTCCGCCAGGCCGTTGAGCAGGAAGTGAAAGAGGTTCTCGATCGCATCTACGCCACCCACGGCAAGGGCCAGTGGAAAAAGAAAATCATGATCAACGACCGCATCGCCGATTCCATTTTCCAGCAGGTGGTGACGCGAGCCGACGAATACTCGGTGCTGGCCACTCCCAATCTGAACGGCGACTATATTTCTGACGCATGCGCGGCGCAGGTTGGCGGACTCGGCATCGCTCCCGGAGCCAATATCGGCGATGGCTATGCCATCTTCGAAGCCACCCATGGCACCGCTCCGAAATACGCCGACAAAGATGTGATCAACCCCGGCTCCGTAATCCTCTCTGGAGTGATGATGTTCCGCTTCCTGGGATGGAACGAAGCCGCCGATCTGATCGAGACCGGCATGGAGCAAACCATCCTGCAGAAGAAAGTCACTTACGATTTCGAGCGCCTGATGGAAGGCGCGAAGAAACTGAAAACCAGCCAGTTCGGCGACGCCATTGTGGAGAACATGGGCGTGGCCGCGCTGACCGCGGTGTAGGCAGCAATTAGCAGCTAGCAGTTAGCATTGAGCATCGGCTCCAAAGCAGCTTGCCGCTGCCGGCAAATAGCAGGTTCCTCGCTTCGCTCGGAATGACAAGGCTAGGTGGATTGAATGCTGACCGCTAACTGCTGATTGGTAAATGCTATTGGTAAGTTCTAATTGGCAAATCCTAATTGCTAGCTGCTAATTGCTTAATTTCAGAAAGGACTCATTCATGCGCAAAAAAGTAACTATCGTAGGTTCCGGCAATGTAGGTGCCACCACGGCTCACTGGATCGCTTCGAAAGAATTGGCCGATGTTGTGCTGATCGACATTATTGAAGGTGTCCCGCAAGGCAAGGGTCTGGATTTGCTAGAAGCCATGCCTATCGAGAAGCGCGACTCCTACATCACCGGCACCAACAACTATAAAGACACTGCCAATTCCGACATCGTCGTGATCACGGCGGGCATCCCGCGCAAGCCCGGCATGAGCCGCGACGACTTGCTCAACACCAATCACGGCATCATGAAATCGGTGGTCGGCGAAGTCGTGAAGTATTCGCCGAACTGCATCCTGATCATTGTTTCGAACCCGCTCGACGCCATGGCGCAGGCCGCCTACAAGCTCAGCGGATTTCCGCGCGAGCGCGTCATCGGCATGGCCGGAGTGCTCGATTCCGCCCGCTTCCGCGCCTTCATCGCCGACGAACTGAAAGTCAGCGTGGAGAACGTTACCGCATTTGTTCTGGGCGGACACGGCGATACTATGGTTCCGCTGCCGCGCTACTCTACGGTGGCAGGCATTCCGATCACCGAGTTGATTGAGAAGACGCGACTCGACGCCATCGTGCAGCGCACTCGCGACGGCGGCGCTGAGATCGTGAAGTATCTCAAGACCGGCTCGGCGTATTACGCTCCGTCGGCGGCGGCGACCGAGATGGTCGAAGCGATTCTCAAAGACAAGAAAAAGATTTTGCCTTGCGCCGCTTACCTGCAAGGCGAGTACGGCATCAACGGCCTCTACGTTGGCGTGCCGTGCAAGCTGGGAGCGAAGGGCCTTGAGCAGATCATCGAGATCAAACTCACGCCGGAGGAGAAGGCTGGGCTGGACAAGAGCGCTGCGGCGGTGAAGGAGTTGGTGGGGGTGATTGGGGTTTAGGATTGTGCTTCGAAATCGGGCGGGATGGGCACGACTTCAGTCGTGCCCTTTTTCTATGCGCTGTCAGTTTTGAGCACGGTCATTGACCACGGTATAAATTATCCGTGAAAGAAATTGCCGTATCCGAGTTCAAGGCCAAGTGCCTGGGACTTATCGAAGAGGTCCGCAAGACGCGTCAGCCGATTCGCTTGACGCGCTTCGGTAAGGTGGTCGCCGAGCTTGTGCCTCCGACACCCGAGGAACGCCCAAAGAGTTGGCTGGGTTGCATGGCTGGGACTGCCGAGATTCTTGGAGACATCGTCGGCCCGACCGGCAGTCTTAGCGACTGGAATGCGGCGGCTGAGGCGAGTGAGTAAGAATCGGGCACGAAAAGGTTGCGGAAAAAATCGCCGGCACGTCGAAACCGCACCTCTGGCGCTAAAGCGCGGGCATCTGTAGAACGACTTTGACGGCACGACTGAACGTCGTGCCCTTCCCGACCCAGTGCCCCCGGACGAGGGCGTCCGGGGCTCCATTCGTACGACGCGCCCCCCCAGGCGTCTATACCTTCTCTACTGTCACTTTCTTTACCACTACGTCTTTCGCGGGACGGTCCTGGCGGTTGCGTGGGACTTCGGAAATCTTCGCTACGACATCCATCCCTTCGACTACCTCGCCGAAAATTGTGTGCTTGCCTGTCAACCATGTCGTCGGCGCGACGGTGATAAAGAACTGGGATCCGTTTGTATTCGGGCCGGCATTCGCCATCGCCAATAAGCCCGGTTTATCTAGCTTGTGCGGCGAGCCTTTGGTTTCGTCTTCGAACTGGTAGCCGGGGCCACCCATGCCGGTGCCTTGCGGATCGCCGCCCTGGATCATAAAGTCGGGAATCACGCGATGAAAAATCGTGCCGTCGTAGAGACGGTCG
Source organism: uncultured Acidobacteriaceae bacterium (assembly GCA_963715875.1). GTDB lineage: Bacteria > Acidobacteriota > Terriglobia > Terriglobales > Acidobacteriaceae > Sulfotelmatobacter. The sequence continues at coordinate 2,975,734 of OY970281.1, forward strand.
TTGGATTTCTTCCGCGTCGAAGGATGGGTCCACTCGCGTTTGCCCTCGGCCAGTTCCACAAAGTTGGCTACGGTTTTGGGCGCGTCTTTTTCGAACAGGCGGCAGACGATGTTTCCTTCCGAAGTCTCAAAAATGGCATAGGTTCCCGCAGGACGGCTCATGATTTATTTCTCCTTAAAGTTAATGGCTTCTGATTCTATCAGGACGCGACGAACGTAACCGCAGAGCTTGCCGGCCACGCATCAATTGCCCGGCCGCAGATATTCGGTGAAGAACGCCTGACTTTCTAGCGCCAGCCGCTTGCGCGCCTCCGGCGTTTCAAAGGTGTGGCCGTCGTCCACGGTGACAAACTTTACCGGAACGCCCGCCTGCTTCAGTTTGTCGGCCAGCGCCTGTGCCTGGGCCATGGGAACGCTTTCATCATGCGTGCCTTGCACGATGAGAAACGGCGCATTCCCCTTGGCGGCATGAGTCACCGGCGAAGCGTCGCGCCACGTGTCTTTGTGTTTCTCGTAGTCTCCGCCGAAGAACGAGGCCATAAACGCATCGCCCTCAGGATCGCGAGGGGCGAAATCGGTGGGCCCGCTCACATCCACGACCGCCTGCACTTTGCTGGAATATTTGGCGAGCGCGTGATCGGAATTGTCGCGCGTATCTTCCATGCCGAGCAGCGCCGCCAACTGCGCTCCGGCGGAGTGCCCGAAGGCCCCAATGTGACCGGGATCGACTTGATACTGGCCGGCATGGGCCCGAATCCAGCGCACGGCGCGCTGCACGTCATCCAGTTGTGCGGGCCACAGATTTTCGTTGCCGTGAAACAGCCGGTAATCTACGGAGAAAGCGACAAAGCCGCAGCGCGACAGAAACGCTCCCATGCTCTTCATGGTGGACTTGTCACCGCTCGACCATGCCCCGCCATGAAGCAACACCACCGCGGGATGCACCTCGGCGGCCAGACCGCCCGGCTGGTAAACATCCAGCGCCAACTTCTGTCCGCCTACCGTGGCGTAGACGACGTTCTCTTCGACCGAACTTGGAAACACCTGCATCGCCGGGTCCGGCCTCGGCGTCGGAGTCTGGCCCGAGGGACGCATCTGGGCCGGGAGGGCCGCCGCCATCCCGATCACCAGAAGAATGGAGAGAAAGTGTTTCGCCATGAACCAACTCCAATGCGTGTGGATTAGAGCCCTGACGGACTGCGGACAAAGCCGGCCTGAAGTGCGCAGCGCCTAAAGGCGACATTCAATACGGAACTTGCGGTATGCCTGAAGGCATACCCTGATACGAATCTCCAGTTCTTCCGCAGACTGCTGAGCGCTGAGCCCTTATTTCCCCGGCTGGGCCACTGCGCGCGCTTTTACTTTTTGTCTTCGTACACGATGCGGATGTGGTTGATCGTTACCGGACGAAATGGCCGATCGTTTCGCGGATCGGTGGCCATGCGCGCAATTTGCTTCACCAGTTCCACGGTGGGCGCGTCGCACTGGCCGAAAATGGTATAGCCTCCGTTGAGCTGCGCCACGGGAACCTCGGTGATGAAAAATTGCGATTCGTTGGTGTTGGGACCCGCGTTGGCGTAAGCCAGGCGCCCTGCTCGGTCGAACTTCAGGTCGGACGGAGTTTCGTTCTTGAACTTGTCTCCGGTGCCGCCGGTTCCATCGCCCTTGGGATCGCCGCCCTGAATCATGAACTGCGGAATTACGCGGTGAAAGATGGTTCCGTCATAAAGCGGCTTGCCATGCATCTTCGCTCCGGTCGGACTGGTCCAATCCTTCGTTCCGGTGGCCAGGCCAATGAAGTTTGCGACTCCGATCGGCGCTTTGTCGGGAAACAGCGTGCAGGTCATCTTGCCCGCCGTGGTCTCGATGATCGCAGTGGGAGTGCCCGTGTGCTTGGCCTCAGGCGCCGCTTGCCCCCAGACCGCGAGTGAGGACGCAGCGAGCAGGGCAGAAACTACAAACGCATTACGCATGATTGCTCCTTGGATGGGCACAGCGGTGCCCGTGGATTGACCGCAACTTATAGCTTGAATTGTACGACAGCCGCAGGGATCAATGGGACTGGCCCTGCATCTCGTGGCTCACGGCTTCGACCTGGCGAAACACCCGCAGCAGATTGCCGCCGAGAATCTTCTTGATGTCGTCGGCGCTGTAGCCGCGATCGAGCAATGCCTGCGTGATTTTCGGCAGGTCAGCGGCCGAGTCAATGCCCAGCGGCGTGGCGCCCGCAACGCCGTCGAAGTCGGATCCCAGGCCCACGTGGTCGACTCCGGCAACCTTGGCGATGTGGTCGATGTGATCGATCAGGGACTTGAGGGGCGGCCGCGGAATCTTCGCCGCCCACTCGCGCTCGATTTTATCGACCTCAACGTAGGTCACCGTTTTTCCGGCGGCTTTCTGCTTTTCCATGTATGCCTGCACGGCTTCTCCAGCCTGTCTGCCGATCTCCGCACTGGCTTTCATATAGTTTTCATCGACAAAGCCGGCGTAGAAATTCGCATCCACCACGCCACCATTTTTCGCCACTGCGCGCAGCATATCGTCAGTCATGTTTCTGGGTGCGCTTACCAGCGCCCGCGCCGAGGAGTGCGAGGCGATCAGCGGAGCCCTGGTGGTCGCGATCGCGTCCCAGAAAGTCTTGTCGGCCACGTGCGAGATGTCGACCATCATGCCGAGGCGATTCATCTCCAGCACGACCTGCTTGCCGAAATCGGTGAGGCCGTTATGATGCTGCACCTTCGGATCGGTGATGTCGCCGGAAGAATCCGCCCACTCATTGGTATTCGACCAGGAGAGCGTCATGTAACGCACCCCGAGGCGGTAGTAATCGCGGAGCAGGTGCAGATCGTTCTCAATCGAGTGGCCGCCCTCGATGCCCATGCAGGCGGCGAGTTTGTGCTCCTTGTGGGCGCGCTCGATGTCGGCCACGGAAAACGCCATCATCATGCGGTCGGGATGATGCGCCGCCTGCTCGTACACCGAATCGATCTCATCGAGCGTGCGCCGCGCAAAATGTCCCTGGTTGGTATCGGGATCGACCCAGATGGAAAAAAACTCCGCTCCGAGATTTCCGCGGTGGGCCTTGTCGAGGCTGATGTGCTCAAAATCGTGAGGATCGGTTGAGCCAATGTCATAGCCTGCGTCCACAAAATACATGGGCGTATCGGCGTGGGTGTCAATCACGATGGCGGAATCCTGAATCGCCCGCGCCTTGGCGCTGACCGGCGTATCGGAAGAATTCGCGGATTGAGCGAGCACCGAAGAGGGGACTAGAGCCAGGCACGAGAGCAAAAGGATTCGGAGACATGTCATAGGATGCATAACCCCGCGATTGTACCCGAATCTGGATGGAGTGCCTGAGCTAGGAAATCAAAAGACGCCACGGATTACGCGGATTCGCACGGATAAACCCTGGATCACAAAAATGCCCAGCCGAGTCCTGGATGTTCATCCGTGGGGATCCGTGAAAATCTGTGGCTAAGGATTTTTTAGGCTGGAATCTATTCGACGGTGGTTGCGGCGGTTACGGTCGCAGGCTGGTCGTGCTCGACTGGAACGACATCCTCGGTCGCGCGCCAGTCCGCATAGCGCCCCGAAACCATCACGTGGAAGACCCACTGCCGGCGCTCTTCTTCAGGCTCTACCAGTCCCAGAGCCTTCATGTAGAACAGGTAATGCTCCGTCCAATGAATCTGCTCCTGCGTCATGCCGCGGCGCTGCAAGTCCACCGTTAGCCCAGCCAGATGAGACGAGGCCGTCTCGCCTTCGGCGGGCGCAGCATTGCGATTTCGCCGCCGCAGTTTTTTCTGGATCTTGACCGTGCGCACTGCCGAGTTCACCTGAATCTGATCGTGAAAGCGGCGGTAATAGGCCTGCGAAAGGTCCTGCACGAAATCGCGGGTCCAGGGACGGCAATAGCGCCGCGAAGGATCGAGCCGCGGATCGAAGCGCAGGGTCTCCCCGGGCACAATCTCCTGCAGCGCGCCGCTGGCCTTCAGAGCTTCCAGTTCGTCGTCGTCCTGGATGCGCGGCAGTTCCAGCCGGTCCACTTCCGCGTTCTGAATTAGAAGCGATTCGTGCGACGGCCGGAACATCGGATTCCAGCGCGACCAGTGCAGGCGGTGATGGTGCACAGGCCTGCGCACCGTCGTGGTCGTAGCGGCGAACAGCGTGCCGCAGCAGCACACCAGCAACGAGAGCAAAATCATCCAGCGCTGTAGTTTCGATGGCAATGAATTTCTTTTCGAGTTCAGTACTGTTCCGGACCGCCTCGCCCGCAACCGCCTCGACATTGTAAGCGATGCTGTCAAGCCGCCCAAACGTGCGGGTCCGGTTTCAAACTTGAGCCTACCAACCAACGACTGCCTTGCGCTGGTTACGAAAGGGATTGGACGCCATATGGCTAAAATTGGTTACCCTGCATTACTCGCAATTTCATGGCGCCCATGGCAAAGCTTGAAGTGTACCTTTAAGGTCGGTTCCGAGAAGAGGATTCTGCGCTAAGTGCAAGTCGAGCAGTAATTTACAGAAGCAGACGGGCGAGGTGCCCTTTGCGGCCCCCGTATCCCTGAGGTTGAGCTTTTGCTATCGCCGGAAAAGATCTCCCAGAGCCTGCTTCATCACGGCTCCGCCAACCTCGGCAATGGACTTGGTCAGCGGAATGTCCTTGGGGCATACCTCAACACAATTCTGCGCGTAGCCGCATTCCTGGATGCCGCCATCGCCCATCAGCGCTGCCAGTCGATCGTGCTCGAGCGCCTTGCCAGTGGGATGCAAATTGAAGAGCCGCACTTGCGCGATCGTAGCCGCGCCCACGAAGCCGGTGGATTCATCGAATTGCGGACAAGCTTCCATGCAACAGGTGCACGAGATGCAGCGCGAGAGAGGATAGGCCTGCTCCTGCTCCTCGGCCGTCATGCGCGGGCCGGGGCCGAGGTCGTAGGTACCGTCGATCGGAACCCATGCCTTGACGATTTTCAGGTTCTCAAAGATTACGCTGCGATCCGTTGCCAGATCGCGCACGATGGGGAACTTGGAAAAAGGCTCGAGCTTGATGGGCTGATCGAGGCTGTCAACCAGCGCCGAGCAAGCCATGCGCGCCTTGCCGTTGATCAGCATGGCGCACGAGCCGCAGACTTCTTCGAGGCAATTCGAGTCGTAGGTGATGGGCGTAGTCGCCTTGCCGTCGCGCGTGACGGGATTGGCGGCAATCTCCATAAGGCAGGAGATCACGTTCATGTTGGGTTGGTAGGGAAGCTCGAACTCTTCCCAGTACGACTTGGAAGTCGGAGTAGGTTGCCGCTTGATTTTTATGATTACGGATTTATTAGCCATTCGCTCTTTCCCAAAATGAGAAGGATTGCAAGAAAAACCACCGGGAAGGGCACGAGTTCCACTCGTGCCAGCTTAGAGTCGTAAGAAATGCGCGGCTTCCAGCCGCTGAGGTTTCGCTTTGAAGCCTGGACGACTTTTCTCCCCGCCCGGAACTTACTTCGTTACATTCTCGACCTATCATCGCCGCAAATTGTTCGTCGTCGAAATCTATGTAAGTCTCTTTTTGAAAACCCTTTATCGTTATCGCCGCGAAGGTCGCTATACCCTGCACTCCTTCGTGGTTATGCCGGAGCATGTTCATCTTCTTCTGACGCCCGCACGGGACGTCACGATTGAACGCGCGCTCCAGTTGATCAAAGGTGCTTATTCGCACGAACCGGGAACGATCATCGGGCGCGATCAGGAAATCTGGCAGCGCGGGTTCACCGATCATCGAATTCGGGATGGCGTCGATTTTGTGCATCATCAAAATTACATTCATCAAAATCCAGTAGAGCGGCACATCGTTGCCGATCCGCGCGACTATCGCTATAGCTCGGGCGTTTCCCGGATTCAAATTAGATCCGTGGCCCTCAGCGGCTGAAGCCGCACATCTAAAGGCGTCCTAATCGGCACGAGTGGAACTCGTGCCCTTCCCGGTTTCCCGAACACGGCAGCACGTTCCGCTTCGCACAGTCACGTCTATACGGACCATTTCTCCGCATCAATATTTCCTTGGCCGCGGCGGAATCAGACTTGCATCTACCGGTTCGAACTCAAACTTCGGTTCATCTGCGTCCGGCGCGAAATATGCCTTCGTCGTCTTCATCCAGTTCTTGTCGTCGCGCTCGGGGAAGTCGGGCTTGTAATGCGAGCCGCGCGACTCATCGCGCATGCGCGCTCCCTGCGCAATCACACGCGCCAGTTGCAGCATGTTGTAAAGCTGCCGGGTGAAGACCACAGTGGTGTTCGCCCATTGCGTGCGGTCGCTCAGATTCACTTTGCGGAAGCGTTCCAGCAACTCGACCAGCTTGGCATCGGTCTGCACCAGATTTTTGTTGTAGCGGATGACCGTACAATCCTTGGTCATCAACTCGCCCATCTCCATCCAGAGCTTGAACGGATTTTCCGTCCCCTGATTATTCATGAGGGTTGCGTTGCTGGCTTCCTGCTTCTTCTGTTCCGCTTCGAAGCAGCCATTGCCCTCGGGCAGCGCCTGCAGTCCGCGCGCGTAGTTCACGGCGTTGGGCCCGGCGATCATGCCGCCGTAGATGCACGACACCAGCGAATTCGCGCCCAGCCGGTTGGCTCCGTGATACTGATATTCGCTCTCGCCCGCCGAGAAGATGCCGGGGATGTTGGTGGCCTGCTTGTAATCCACCCACAGGCCGCCCATGGTGTAATGCATGCCGGGGAAAATCTTCATGGGCACTTCGCGGGGATCGTCGCCCACGAACTTCTCGTAAATTTCCAGAATCCCTTCAAGCTTGCGGTCGAGGATCTTGCGGTCGATGTGGGTCAGATCGAGGTATACCATCGGCTTGCCATCGATGCCGAGGTTGTACTCGTAGACGACTTTGAAAATCGCGCGCGTCGCCACGTCGCGTGGCACCAGGTTGCCGTACTTGGGGTACCACTCTTCGAGGAAGTACCAGCGCTCGCTCTGGGGAATGGTTTTCGGATCGCGGTTGTCGCCAGCCTTCTTCGGAACCCAGACGCGTCCGCCTTCGCCGCGCGCCGATTCCGACATCAGCCGCAGCTTGTCGTTGCCGGGGATCGAGGTGGGATGCACCTGAATAAATTCGCCGTTGGCGTAAAAGCAGCCCTGCTGATAGAGAGCGGACTGCGCCGATCCGGTGCAGACCACCGAGTTGGTCGACTTGCCGAAGATGGCGCCAATGCCGCCGGTACAGATCAGAATCGCGTCGGCAGGGAAGGTCTTCACTTCCATGGAGCGGAGATCCATGGCGCAGATGCCGCGGCAGACGCGGTTTCCGTCGAGCACCGCCGACAGGAATTCCCAGTGCTCGTACTTCTTCACCTTGCCTTCGGCCTCGAAGCGGCGCACCTGCTCGTCGAGCGCATAAAGAAGTTGCTGCCCGGTGGTGGCGCCGGCAAAGGCGGTGCGGTTATATAAGGTTCCGCCGAAGCGGCGGAAGTCGAGCAGGCCTTCCGGAGTGCGGTTAAAGGGAACGCCCATGCGATCGAGCAGATCGATGATGCCGGGCGCGGCCTCGCACATATCCTTGATGGGAGGCTGGTTCCCCAGAAAGTCTCCGCCATAGACCGTGTCGTCAAAGTGCTTCCAGGTGGAATCGCCTTCGCCTTTGAGATTTTTGGCGGCATTGATGCCGCCCTGCGCGCATACCGAGTGCGAACGCTTGACGGGAACAATCGAAAACAAATCGACGCTCGCGCCCATCTCGGCGATCTTAATCACAGCGGAAAGTCCGGCGAGGCCGCCGCCAATCACGATAATTTTAGGGGCTGCCATGTTCACTTCACCGGCTTTCCGTTGGTTAGGGCGGCGTGTTGCGCCTTGGCCGTAGCGCCCTGCTCAAACAATTGTTGCGGCCGCGAGCGGAACGAAGCCAGGCTCGCCAATCCCACCCCCGTCAGCAAGAAGAAGAATCCCAGGCACACGGCCAGGAAGCGCTTCTGCGCCTTGTCTCCGGTGACGATACCCCACTTCGCCGCGAACAGCCAGATGCCGTAGGCGAAGTGCCACGAAGCCGCGAGCAGGCCGACCACATAGAAGAGGAACAGCGGGGTCTGAAACAACTCCGTCTGAACTTTGCCGAAGGACGCGTTGGGGTCGGCGTGCAGGTCGACTCCGGAAAATCGCATGGTGTAGGTGTGCCAGATGATGTAGATAAATACGATCCCGCCGGTCCAGCGCTGCAGGGTGTACATCCAATTGCCGCTCCAGGGATACTCGGCAACATTGCCGTCCCCGCGGTACCAGATGTAGAAGCCGTAGAGGCCGTGGAAGGCGAGGGGCAACCAGATGAAAAAGAGCTCCAGAAAAAATACCAGTGGGAGCCCACCCAGGAAGCGCACGGTCTGGGCGTAGGCCTCGGGGCCGCTCATGGCGGTGGAGTTCGACACCACGATGTGTTCGAACAGGAAAGCGCCGATGGGCACGATGCCGGAGAGCGAATGCAATCGGCGCAAATAGAATGAAACGCCTTGTCCCGCCCGCAAAGGCGCGACTCCATGCGTTACATTTTTTACAGCTGGAGCAGAAGGACTGGCCGCAGAAGCCACTTATGCGCTCCTTATGAGTTAGACACAGATAAAAGAACTTTACATTATCAGCGTACAGGAGAAGTGAAGTCAAGAAAGGTGTGGGAGAACGCGGCGATTGAATTCGAATTTCATTTTCAAATTGGGCCGGCGGAGTTCTTGTTCTTGTCCGCATCGCACCAGTCGAGCAACGCTCGAAACGCCGCCCCGCGATGGCTGTACTTCGATTTCTCCTCCGCGCTCAGCTGGGCAAAGGTTCTTTGAATCTGCGGGAAATAAAACAGCGGATCGTAGCCGAATCCATTCTTCCCATGTGGGGCCTCGAGAATGATTCCCTCGGCCGCGCCGCGAAACGTGGCCAGCGTCTGGCCGTCAAGCGCCGCCGCCAGCACGCACACAAATCTTCCCGAGCGCCCGTTCCGCGGAATCCCCCGCAGTTCGCGCAACAGGCGCGCGTTGTTAGCCTCGTCGTCGGTGTTAGCATCGGCCTCGTGCGGTTCTTTGTTCTGCAGATCGGGCGCGGCATAGCGCGCCGAATGAACTCCGGGAGCCCCGCCCAGGACGTCCACCTCCAAACCGGAGTCATCGGCCACAACGATTTCTCCCGGAACGTGGCGGCTATATTCTTCTGCTTTCTTGCGGGCGTTCGCCTCGAAGGTCAGTCCGTCCTCGACGACCGTGGGCAGGGAAGCGAAGTGAGGAATGGCGGCGACCTCGACCCCATGGCGCCGGGCCGCACCAGCGAAGTCCCGCAACTTTCCGGCATTCGACGTAGCGATCAATATTCTTGTCTTCCGCATACGTGTCATCACGAGCTTCTCGCAGGCCGCAAGCGCGATTCGTTCCACGCCAATCCCAGCAGCAGCATCAGGGCCCCTACTGAAATCCAGCCACCGGCCGCCCGATCCCAGGTCCGCACAAATTTTATCTCGACTCGATTTCCCCCTGCCTCGACCGGAACCAGCATTTGCCCCGTATCCTCGCGTGTCCCAGCCTGCACCACACGTCCGTTCACCTCGACCTGCCACGCTGGATAGTTGAACAAATGCAGAACCAGCCGATCCGGCGCCGATATCTCCGCCGAAAAAACTTTCCGCTCCGGCTTCCATTCCGCAACTCGAATCGCAGCCCGCGCTGCTCCCTCCACCGTCACACGCCGTGCACCCTTGTCCACATTCGAGGCGTCGGCGCCAAGCGGTGAATATTCGTCGGTGCCCTCGTAACCTGCGCCCGTCCCGACGTTCTCGCGCATCTCGCGCAGATCGGCAGCCTGATCCCACCAGGGCGGCTGAAAATGTCTTCCCGCAAAAATTACCACGCCCAGCATGGCCGCATAGATCGCCACCCGCGCCGTCCACTGCCGGACTCCTACAACGATCATCCACGTCAGTGGGACGCCCAGGCACAGCAGCCATCGCCACGGAAATTGCATGTAGCGAAGCTTCGGCAGCACGGCCCACAGCGGCTGAGTCACCGGCATGAGCAGCACGGCGCATACCGCTGCCCAAGCCACCAGCAAATACCAGAGGCCGCGATTGCGGCTGCCCCAACTGCGCGCCGCCCACGCCGCGGCGAAGGTGACCAGCAACTCCGCTACAGCCACGCAGGAGATGATCCGGTTGAAGGCATCGTGATCGGCATCGGGAGTGTGGGCAAACAAGAAATTATCCTGCGGCCGCACTCCGGCTGAAATTGTCTGGGCGACGTCGATCCATCTCTGCTCATAGACCGCAGGGAGCAAATAGAACGCCGCCAGCGCCGCCCCCACAACCACGGCCACCGCGGCCACCACGAGAACGCGCGGCGACCGCCGCTGCCACGCAATCACCACGACCATCAGCGCCAGCGAATAATGGATCATCAGCGCCGCCGGCACATTGACCAACCACGCCGCGCCCAGCAGCATCGCCAGCCACAGCGTGACGTGGCGGCCCTTTTCGTCCGCGCGCAACAGAAGCAATAGCAGCAATGGCAGCAGCGAACTTGCGAGCAATTCGGCGAAGGCGCTACGCCAGTAGACGATCACGAGGTGATAGGGATTCACCGCGTACAGCACCGCCGCAAATGCCGCGTCGCGCCGGTTCAGCCAGCGCCGCGCCAGCGCGAACATCGACGCCCCCGCCGCGACCAGCACGATCCAGATGTAAACATCCGCCACCGCGGTCCAGGGCAAGATCGCGCTCAAGGCCGCGCCCAACGTCCATGAAACCGGAGGATAAAAAATAAATCGCGGCTCCCCATAGCCGAAGTGCGCCAGCGCCGCCCACCGCGGATCGACGATGCCCTGCTTCCACTGCGATAGAACTTCCAGCCACGAATACAAATGGAATTCAATATCGTGTCCGGAAGGTACGCCGCGGAAAAAGAAGGGAACTTCCACCGCCAGCGCCGCCGCCAGAATCGAGAGCAGCGGAGTCCAAGCTAGGCCCCCGCCCGGCGATCGCTGAGCCTCTCTGCCCGGATTTTGGAATCTGCGCCAGGTCGCCCCTCCGGTCCTTATTTAACGGACATTATTTAGCCGCACATTATTTAACGGATATTTAATTTTCCTGAAACCACCGTGCAACAGGAATGAGCTACTGTACTCGCATCGGGGTGGAACAGACCACGGAGAGTGGAGGAACTCGGGCAGAGACGGGCCACGGGTTCTTCTGCCTCCGGCAAGATTTTGCCCGCAAGGCCTCTCGCGTATCCGCTATTCGTCCTGCCCAGCCTGCCCGCCCAAAGTAACCCTCCAGTACCCCCACCGCAGCGAGAGGCCTTGTTCTTGAATTTGAATTTGAGGGAATGAAATCGGAAGGAAATCTAAGGCGTCATCCCGAAACGCGGCGCACTTCAGCCGCGTGAGGGATCTCCCAGAGATATTTCCTATGGAGGTCCTTCGTTCCGCCGGAAGAACGGCTGCACTCAGGATGACCCCAACCATAGCCGGTGAAGATTCAAATTGAGGCACCGCGAGGAATTCAGTTTAGGTTGCGACGCTCTCCGGCGAGCGCTGCCCGCGGAGCCGCTCGAGAAAATCCTCTTGTTGCAGCCCCGAGCCTTGCCGTAGCAGATCGAGCAACGGGTCTTCCATCTCCACGGCCATCTCGACCGCCGCAGATTCTTCCGGGCTCTCGTTGACCGGCTTGGGTGCCGGCTCGAACTGGCTCATATCCGCCCGCAACGCTCGCGGCGCCACACTGAGTTGTGGCGCAGATTCCGGAGAGCTCTGCAATAACTGAATCAGGTTGCCGACCTGCTCCCGCTGTCCCTGGGTGCGGGAAGGGAACTCGATTCCCATGCCATGTTCTGGGTGCATGACCCGCACCACACCTTCGGTGTGCACGGCCATCGCTTCGGTTTTCAAGCAAAGCTCGACCAGGGAGTGCTCCGGGAATGGCGAGACGGTTTCCACATAGCAGCCTCCCAGGCTGAGATCGGTCAGCTTGCACTCATCGACGGTCTCTTCCGATCCAGCACCGGGTTTGCCGGCAGCCAGCAACAGCCAGTTCTGCAGTAGCGACTTTGTGGCCCTGTCCAGTTCCACAAAGCGCACGCCGGTTTCCCCGTTCAGATTCGCCCAGGCCACCTGTCCGCAGGTGTTCACTTCAAATTTCGCGTCGGGCAAGCGGAATCGAATATTCAGCAGGCCTTCGGGAACTTGCTGCTCGGCGGTAAGCACATCCATGCCGTCTTCGCTTACGTTGAGCAGGATGCCTTCCGATTTGCGCGTGTCCGGCAGGGAAAGCTCGACCGCGACCTGCACGGGCACCCGCTGGGTCCGGCGGCGCTCGCGCTTCAACGATGCGGCCACGGCGCGCAGTCCGGCCCGGGCCTTATCCTCTGTGAGAGGTTTGTACAGCATGAAGTGCGCGCCTGCGCCGAGAATGTCTCGCGTGTGCGCGGCTTCGGAAACCAAGGCAACGGTCACCAGCGGACGGCCGGAATTCAGCCGGCGCGCCTCCTCCTCCAACTCGGCCGCTGCCGTCGCATCTTCGTAATCGATCACCAGTGCGTCAAACTTCTGCTGCCGCAGGTGGTCGAAGGCGGCGGAGAAGTCGCTGTGGCGCTCCACGGCGAGCCCGAAGGTGGGTAGCACCCGCCCCAGGATCTCCGACGCGCTATCGTCACTGGAAACCAACAATGCCAGAAGGGTCATAGCTTCGTTATTCGACGATCACGACGGGTTAAGGCCAGCGCGGAGCGTTAGGCCGGGGCGCCTTCGAGGGGCTCGTGCCTTCGCCACTCGCACTCGCTGCCATGGCTTCGGAGCGCTGCGAGGTTTCACCGCTCTCGGGCACCATCCCTATGTCGTCGGTATCCGTTTCGGCCAGCAAGGGAGCTACTTCCCGTAGCTTTTCCGCCGCCTGCTGCAGCATTTCAATCTGTTTGCCCAGCTGCGCATATTTGGCCTGTTTCTGCCGCAATACTTCATGAATATCTTTCATAAGCCCTCTATGTTGAATCTAAGGAGCGCGTCCGGCAAGGGTCAACGGCAATCACAGGTGGGGAGTTACTGCGGTAATCCAGGGTGGAACTAGAAGGGATTCCTCGATTGCGAGACGCGGCGAGGATGGGGGGAACCGCAGCCGATCCGCTTCCTGCGAACAGCAGGTTCCTCCTGTCTCGCTGCGCTCGCGCGTCGGAATGACAAGGATTTCGGGATCTGGCTTCTCAGTGCGGGAGGGCAATAAAAAAGCCCCGCATACAGCGGGGCTCTCGTGAGGCGGATAGTATCGAGTTAGGCTGACAATTTCCTGCGAATTACTCCAGCCAGACCAACTAGCCCAGTTCCGAGCAAGCCCAGCGTGCCGGGCTCTGGAACCGTAGTGATGACTGTGTCGCCGCTGGCCAGGGGCACCGATCCGGTGAACCCGTTCTTGCCGGCGTTAAAGGTAAGTTGCACTGTGGCGCCATTGACCGTCGTACCGTTGTACCAGGTGCCGGTGATGGATCCCGACAGCGTGTAGCAGACGGAGCCGTTCGGTCCGCAATTCAGATCTTCTGTCCAGGTTACGGGGCCATTGAAAAAGCCGTTGAAAATGATGCCGTTGGGAAGACCGGCTGTGCCGTTGCCTGTGATCACGAAACTGCCACCGCCGGCGAAGGTGCCGCCGGTCATCAGGCTGCCAGAAATCAGCGCGCCCGTGGTGAAACTCAGGCTACCCAGCCCGCCCTGAATGATGCCGCCACCGTTCCAGCCGCTCACTTCGGTGAGTTCGGAGCCAGTAAGGGTCAGGCCCGCGCTCGTACCCGCCAAGGTGCCGCCGTTGTTTGTGAAATCCACATTGCCCGCGAATGCAGCTACTGGAAGTGCCAGAGCCAACAGGGTTAGCATTACTATCCGCTTCATGGTCGCTTTCCTCCTAAATATAGAACCCAGGAACCTACCCAGAATTGCCGGAGACTTCAGGACTCCACTGGCGACGCCTGAGCCACGTCTGCACGACTCTAACAGCACCCTGGGTGCCAAACTAGGAAAAAAGCTAATGTACTGATTTAGTTACTAGTTAGCTCGATGTTCCAGAAAAAGTCCCAAATTGAAACTGCAAACCTCTGCACACTAGTACGGGCCTTTTGCGTTCGGGTCATAGAATTCGAGAGTGGCGCTTTCTGTTTGCCGGCAAAACGCCACTAGCTTAGGAAGTTCGTTTGCGAAGCAGGCTGGGCATTCCGTCGGTTGCCGGACCGACGAACTCCCGCAGCCGCCGCGACAGATTCCTGGCCAACGAACGGTAAAATCGCGACGCCAGGTGGGGATAGAGTTCAAACAGGACCTGCAAGTTGGCGCGATCCAGGTGGCAGACTTCGACGTCTCCGTCGGCAACCGCGCTGGCGCTGGCCACCTCGTCCTCGAGGAAAGACATTTCCCCACAGATCTCGCCCGCCCCGATCCGACGCCCCGCCGGCGGCGATGGAATCTGCACCCGCACCGTCCCTTTCAGTAAGAGATAGACGCCATTCGATCTTCTGCCTTTTTGAACGAGCGCGGCCCCCTTCTTGAACTGAACCAGTTGCGCCTTGTCGGCAACCAGCGCCCAATCGTTGGCCGTGAGATATTTCAGTCCGTTCTTCGACGTCGACAGGGTGACTAAGTCCTGCGCGTTAGCTTTCATGAATGGTCCCAACTCGATTTCCGGATTACCTCTCCGGTTAGTGACAGCAACAACAGGGCAGGGCCAGACTAGCAGAAAATTCTCTGACTGGCGCAGTACGCAAGTCACCTGCAGAACCCGCGTCCCGCTCAAGAGGCCTGTAACAAAAGTCCTTTTCCAAGCGAGGTGCTGGACGACTTCTGGCGCTTCATGGCTCCGCATACGGAGCGCGTCACAGACTCCTGTGACGAGGGTCATTGTCACGGACCGGCATACAACGTAAAGAAGATTATCGCGCATTTTCACGTGCAACGCGCTGCAGATCGCAAGGACGAGCGTGTTTAAAGACATCGAACATCTCATTCGGTTAGCCGTGGTCATGGCCATTGTGGTGGTCGCGTTCATTCTTGTTCGCTCCGCTGTGATCCCGCGCAGTTTCGGCCAGTACGGCCACTATCGTGGAGATGCCATCGCCGAAATCGCGGCTCGTCCCATCGCTTATGCGGGACATCAGGCCTGCGAGAGTTGCCACACCGAGGTCGTAGACCAGAAGAAGCTGGGTAAGCACATCGTCGTTCCGTGTGAGGCCTGTCACGGAGCGCTTTCGAGCCACGCCGATGATCCGGGATCAGTGACTCCCCCCAAGCTTGATACGGCTGTGGTGTGTGCCCGTTGTCACGAGGCCAACAGCGCCAAGCCCAAGGCGTTTCCACAGGTCGTGACTGCCGATCATTCGGGGGGAGTCGCGTGCGACACGTGCCATCAACCGCATAAGCCGGGCATCGAGTCAGCGGACACGAAAGTCGCGGAGAGCAAGAAATAATGAAAACCACGCGCCGCCATCTGCTCTTGCTGTTGCCCTCGGCAGCTGTTGCCTGGAAATATGTGCTCGCGGGAACGCCTGAGTCCGCGCCGAACTACTCATTGACCGAGCACTGGTGGGGAATGTTGATCGATATCCCCAAGTGCATCGGCTGCGGAAGCTGCGTGCGTGCCTGCGCCCAGGAGAACGATGTTCCTGACGGCTATTTCCGAACCTGGATTGAGCGTTATCACGTGGCTGACTGGAAAATCGAAAAGCCAGAAGTGGAATCGCCCAACGGTGGCAAGGACGGGTTTCCACCGCATGCCGACGATGGCGGCAAGAACTTCTTCGTCCCCAAGCTCTGCAACCACTGTGTGGAGTCTCCCTGCACGCAGGTGTGTCCAGTAGGCGCGACTTTTGTCACCCCGGACGGAGTTGTGCTGGTGGATAAGACATATTGCCTGGGTTGCCGCTATTGCGTGCAGGCCTGCCCCTACGGCTGCCGCTTCATCAACCCTAAGACCAATACCGCCGAGAAATGCACGCTCTGCTATCACCGGATCAGGAAGGGGCTGACGACTGCCTGTTGTGAAGTCTGCCCAACCGGCGCTCGCCAACTCGCCGATCTGAAGAACCCCAAGGATCCGATTCATGAATTTCTAAAGACTCATTCCGTGCAGGTTTTGAAGCCGCACATGGCCACTGGCGCAAAGGTCTTTTACAACGGCATGGATGGTTCGGTGAGATGAGGTTTCGGTGAGGTAACAGATAGAGTTCAGTGCGATAAGGAGGCTTGTGCAGATTCCGGTTGAAGGTTTCATGTATCCGAACGAAGTCGAGCTCCAGTGGAGCGTGCTCATCGTTCTCTACCCCTTCATTACGGGACTTGTCGCAGGAGCGTTCATCCTGGCTTCGCTGGAGCGCGTGTTCCGCGTAGAAGCCGTGAAACCGACCTACCGTCTGGCGCTGCTCACCGCCCTGGCGTTTCTGCTGGTTGCTCCTCTCCCATTGCAGCTACATCTAGGGCATCCCGAGCGATCGTTTGAGATGTACCTGACACCGCACCGCTCCTCTGCGATGGCGATGTTCGGTTTCGTGTATCTGTGGTATCTGATGGCAGTGCTGCTGCTGGAAATCTGGCTCGACTACCGGCGCGACATCGTGCTGAAGTCGCAGAGCGCACGGGGCATGACGCGTGTTCTCTATCGCCTGCTCACGCTGGGCTCCCAAAATCTCAGTGAACGTTCGCTGCGGATCGACGAAAGACTGGGCTACTTCATCACGCTCGTGGGCATTCCTTCCGCTTTCTTACTGCATGGATATGTTGGCTTCATCTTCGGATCGGTGAAGGCGAACCCATGGTGGTCGTCGCCGCTGATGCCGATCGTCTTCATCTTTTCTGCGATGGTGTCGGGCATTGCCGCGGTGATGCTGCTGTACATGTTCTCCACGCGCCTGCGACGACGTACGATCGATATCCGCTGTCTGGACAAGATTGCGCAGTATCTGCTGTACACCTTCGTGATCGATTTCAGTCTGGAGATGCTGGATCTGATCCAGCGCATCTACGAGGCCGACGAATCGTTTCGCAGCCTCGATTTCATGGTGCACACGCGCCTCTGGAAGTCTCAGGTAATTGTGCAAATCCTGCTTGGCACGTTGACTCCGATCGCGCTGCTTGGTCTCGCCCAGATTCTGAAGCTGACTGAGACGACCCGCAAACGGATCTACGCGTTGGCCGGGTCTCTCACGGTGATCGGCATCTTCGCCATGCGATGGAATGTCGTCATCGGCGGCCAGCTCTTCTCCAAGAGTTTTCTGGGATACACCACGTACAAGATGGCCTTCGCGACACGCGAGGGGTTGCTGACCGCGATCGTGCTGATGATTCTTCCTTTTATCATTCTGTGGGTTTTGGTAAAACTCCTGCCGCCATGGCCGGACGCGGATTCTCTCTCCGCCTCTGGTGCAACGCCGGCGCACGGAACTAGCTAAGCCTCGTCGCGTCGGGGCAGATGCGGAGTTGCACCATGCCGCAAGCTGTGGGAAGCGCCAGCGAGTTAGAGCAAATCACAGCCCGTCTGCACGATCTGGAAAAGCGCGTCGCCGCGCTCGAAGGCCCCTCCGCAAATCCAGTCACCGATCAGTCGCAGCAGGTGGAATCGCTCTCCACAGCTCCGGAGAGCCCGAGGCCGCCCGCCACCTGGCGAGGATTTCCACCCGTCGAGATGCCCAGTGGCGCCGTACCGGTGCTAGGGAAGGCTGTTTTTGGAATCGCTGGCGCCTATTTGCTGCGTGCCATCGCAGAGGGAGGCATGGTCCCGCAGTTGCCGGTTTTGCTCGTGGCCATCGCTTATGCGGCTGTTTGGATGGTATGGGCCGTAAGAACTCACGACGCGAGCCGCTTCGCCAGCGCGACCTACGGCGTCACATCCGTGCTGATCCTGGCGCCGCTTCTGTGGGAGTCTACCGTGCGTTTTCAGGTACTCTCACCGGTCTTTACCTCCGTAATCCTGGCCGTATTCATCGTGCTGGTATTGATGCTGTCCTGGAAGCGCCGGCTCGAACTGATTCCGTGGATCGCGACCCTGGCGGTTGTGATCACTGCGCTCGCGTTGATCATCGCAACTCGTGATCTGGTCCCTCTCACGGCCACCCTCCTGGCGGTGGCTGCTGCCACAGAAAGTGCCGCTTGCCTCGCACACCGGCTCAGTTGGCGTGCCGTGCCGGCCATCGCAGCGGACTGCGGCATCTGGCTGCTGGTTTACGTGATGACATCTGCCGAAGGCGTGCCGGAAGGCTACTCTTCAGCGCGCCCACTTACCCTCAGCATTCTGTGCTTTGCGCTGCTGGCAATTTACGGCGGCAGCATCGGAGTTCGCAGCTTCGCTCTACGGCAACGGATCTCGGTTTTCGAAATCGCACAAGGCGTTCTCGCCTTCGCATTGGCGACGTTCGGCATTCTCCGCACCACCCAGGGTTCCGCATCCGGGGCTCTCGGAACCTTGTTCCTGCTGCTGTCGGCTGTATTTTACTGGGGCGCCTTGTCGTATTTCGCGGATGAACAGTTCGCCCGCAACCGGCGCGTCAGCGCCACTTGGGCGGCTGCGTTATTGCTGGCTGGAAGTTTCCTCGTTTTCAGCGTAAACCTCCAAGTGCCGTTCTTGTGTTTCGCGGGACTGCTGGGGGCGTTTCTGTATTTCCGCACCCGGAAGTTCAGCCTGGGATTGCATGCGTCCTTTTATCTGTCGGCAGCCGCGTATGTGTCGCCACTCCCGGTTTACGTCGGCAACGCTTTGGCGGGATCGGTTCCTGCCGCACCGGGCTGGAATGTGTGGATGGTCGGAGTTACGGCTTTATTGTGCTATTTCGTCGGGGCACGAGTCCCCGAGGATCGCAGCCAACGCCGATGGCTTTGGGTGGTTCCCGCGGTGCTGGTTGGATTCACCGGAGCAGCCATCCTGGTAGTTGCAATCTCTGCGCTCGCCGCCGGGCGGATAGAACTCACACCTTCCCGTACCTCGGTCATCCGCACGATCATCAACTGCGCTCTGGCTCTCGCTCTTGGCTTTGCGGGCTCTCGCTGGAAACGGATTGAACTCGGCTGGGTCGCCTATTCGGCGGTGGCATTCGGTACGCTCAAACTTCTGCTCGAGGACTTGAGATTCGGCAATGCCGCATCGCTGGTGGTGTCACTTCTGGGTTATGGATCGGTCCTGATTCTGCTTCCGCAGTTGATGCGGCGAACCACTGCGCTCTCGGAAACCCCGAAATAGCGAGCCGGCTGGGATTACGAACCTGCTCATTGAGGGGTTTTGAGCGCACGCAAGCCCGTTCGATCCACTCCAGTTTCCACAGTGCTTTGAAGCTGAAAGACCGGCAGCCTGTGACAAATGTCCTGTTCGTCTGCCAAAACTTGTGCTAGGCTCCGGCACGTATTTACGAGGCGGCAAAGTTATGAACATAACGCCAACCTCTTTAAGGGCGAACCTCAGCTTGTTGAGAAGAGCCTTCATCGTCTTTGTGGCTTGTATGGCAGCGGCGATTGCTGCGCCTGGGCAGGGCTTCCACAGTTTATATAGTTTCAATCAGAGCGGCTACAATCCGATCTCCGGATTGATTCAAGCCAGCGACGGAAACTTCTATGGGACAAACGCATTGGGCGGAGCCCACAACTCCGGCATGGTCTTCCAGATTACGCCCGGGGGTACGCTGACCACGATATACAGCTTTTGCTCTCAATCCGGGTGTACTGACGGCAGTTCCCCGACCGTCGGGGTAGTGCAAGGCGCCGACGGGAACTTCTACGGGGCAGTCAGCCATTCGATCTTCAAAGTTACCTCAGGGGGAACGCTGACCACCCTGCATACCTTCGCCACCGACGGCAGTGATGGAGACGGTTCATCGGCGCTGATTCAAGGCAGCGACGGCAACTTCTACGGCGAGAGTCCTGGGGGCGGGGCCAATGGGTTTGGCACGGTCTTCCGAATGACCCCCAGCGGTGGGCTGACTACGCTGTACAGTTTTTGTCCGCTGCCGAATTGCACTGACGGTCGATTGCCGAAGGGGGGCTTGATTCAAGGGACCGACGGGAACCTCTACGGCGTGACTGAGGAGGGTGGGGCCAGCGGCTTCGGCACGATCTTCCAAATGACGACATGGGGCGTGCTGACCTCCCTGTACAGCTTTTGTTCCCAAACCAACTGCCCTGACGGATCGGGACCGATGACGCCGCTGGTGCAGGGCCCGGACGGGAACTTCTACGGCACAACCATGGATGGCGGAACCTCCACCAAATGCGGCAGCGATGGCTGTGGCACGGTCTTCAAGATCACTCCTGAAGGCACGCTGAGCACGGTTTACAGCTTTTGTGCGAAAGAGGCTTGCTCCGATGGCGTCTATCCACTCGCCCCTTTGGCCCTGGGCAAAGATGGGAACTTTTATGGCACAACTTCTTCGCTCTTAACCAATAAGAGCCTCGGCTATGGCACTGTCTTTGAAATCACCTTCGGGGGGACGCTACTCACCCTGCACAGCTTCGACTCCAGTGACGGCGCCGACCCGGCCGCCGGTTTGGTTCAAGGCACCGATCTGGAATTCTACGGGACAACTGAGGCGGGCGGAACCTATGGCGGCGGCACGATCTTCCGATGGGCAGGTGCGCCTGTGGCCTCGCTCTCGACCACTTCGTTGAACTTCGGAAATCAGGCTCTCGACCAGACCAGCACCGCCAAGACGGTGACCCTGAACAACAGAGGCAGTTCTTTGCTGATCGTTAGCGGCGTTACCAGCGACGGTAGCTTCGCCATCTCAGCAAACGCTTGCGTAGCGGTGTTAGACCCTGGTCAATGGTGCAAAGTCAGTGTTACGTTCACGCCCACGGTGTTGGGCAATTTGGCCGGGACGCTCACGTTTACCGACAATGCCTCCGACAGTCCACAAACAGTGGCTCTGTCGGGCACCGGCGTCGAGCCTGCAACACTGACCCCGGCGAGCGTTACATTTTCGAAGCAGGCGGTGGGCACGACCAGTGCGGCGAAAACGTTCACCCTGACCAACCGGCAGACCGTCACGCTGACCGGCATCGCCATCTCGGTAACCGGAGATTTTGCGATCTCGGCGACGACGTGCTCGACAAGCCTGGCAGCTAAGAAGAACTGCAAAATCAGCGTGACCTTCACGCCAACACAAACCGGGACCAGGACTGGACAATTAACCGTCAGCGACAGCGCCAGCAATAACCCGCAGGTTTCGGGTCTGACGGGCACCGGCAAGTAAATCCGTGTCAGGTAAAGCAGGCGGCGATTGTCTGAAAGGGATGGTGCGCCCTGAGAGATTCGAACTCCCGACCTTCTGGTTCGTAGCCAGACGCTCTATCCAGCTGAGCTAAGGGCGCAATTTGGATTGGCCAAAACTGATCTTCGATTATAGCGAACAATTCGTTTTTCAGAAAACCAAACGTGGTCGGCCTGCACTGCGGCGAGAACGGGGCACCGGAACAGCGGCAATCGCAGCCGATATTTTTTTGATATTTTCTTGAAAACGGTTTTCAACAGGCGGATTGGAACGCTTGTTGCGTCGATCACTCCGAAGTAATTCTTTCCAGCCTCAGAGCAATTCCTACAAAGCTCCGAAAATCGAATCGTGTGTTTTGAGTGGGTTACGCACGGCATGCCATTTGCTAAGTAAAGATCAGACGAAGTGGCGCGCAACGGGGCGTTCCAAGGATGACTTCGGCCAGAGGTTTTCTTGGGCGCCCCTTGCATTTACGCCCACAGCAACGCTTTCCGGCCACGCCTCAAAGCCCTCCCCGCCTCCCCTAAGCCAGCGCCAGTTTCTCCCTGACATCCACGCCAGCCTGCCGCAGCAGCTTTGCCACCGCCTCCGGCTTCATGCGCGAAGCGTCAAACTCCACGCGCACGGTCCGTTCCGCCTCGTTGAAGTTTACCCGCCGAATTCCGTAGACCTCACGCATGCCGTCGATCGCGCGCAGGGCACTCTCGTGCGGCGCCGACCCGTACCGAAATACCACATCCAGATAAGTCATGGGATAATCCTCGGTTGCGAAAAACTGGGATGATTGCAACCACCAGGCGATCTTGCCCGGCTGAATCCAATATAAAGCATTGTTGATCGAACAAGATGCGAAACCGTAGCGCCGGCATCTTGCCGGCTGTCCCGAGGGCGTCTCGCCCTCGGCTTCGGAGCCTCAACAACTTCTCAATGCCGAACCCGAACCCCAATCCGGCTCCCGCCCTCGAACGCGACCCTGTCTGCGGCATGAATGTAAATCCTGCCACCGCCAAACATATTTACGAGCATGGCGGGAAAAACTACTACTTCTGTTGCGCTGGATGCGTGGAAAAATTCAAGGCCGACCCGGCGAAATACCTTAGCCCGAAACCGCAGAATGCCGGCCTCGTGACGCTGGGCGCGGCCCCGATGGTGACAATCAAGCCGTCGCCCCAAACTAAAGCCGCGGCCTACGTCTGCCCCATGTGCCCGGAAGTCCGCGAAGCCAAGCCCGGAGCTTGTCCCTCGTGCGGGATGGCCCTTGAACCTGAGGTCCCCGTCGCCTCCACCCGCACCGAATACACCTGCCCGATGCATCCGGAGATCGTACGCCCCAGCCCGGGCTCGTGCCCCATCTGCGGCATGGCGCTTGAGCCCCGCACGGTGACTGCGGGAGCCGAAGAAAATCCTGAGCTCCGCGACATGACCCGCCGCTTCTGGATCAGTCTTGTGCTCACCGCGCCGCTGCTGGCGATTGCGATGGCGAGCATGCTCTGGCCGCGTTTCTTCATGGGCGGACTCGATATTTCTAGCGACAAGTATGTTCCCACGCTGTCGATCCTCCCCTGGCTCGAACTCGCGCTGGCCACCCCCGTCGTCCTCTGGGGAGGATGGCCTTTCTTCCAACGTTTCTGGACCTCACTGGTCAACCGCAGCCCCAACATGTTCACGCTGATCGGCATGGGCACCGGCGTGGCCTACGGATATTCGCTGATCGCCACTTTTGCCCCGCAGATTTTTCCCGCGTCGCTGCGAGTGATGGGCGGATATCCCGACGTCTACTTCGAGGCCGCCGCTGCCATCACCACGCTCGTCCTGCTCGGCCAGGTCATGGAACTGCGCGCCCGCAGCCGCACCAGCGCCGCCATCCGCGCGCTGCTCGATCTCAGCCCGCAAACCGCCCGCCGCATCGCCGCCGACGGAAGCGAGAAGGATATCCCCCTCGGGCAAGTCGCTTCGGGGGATCGTCTGCGCGTCCGCCCCGGAGAAAAAGTTCCCGTCGATGGCGTCGTCCTCGAAGGCCGCAGTTCCGTTGACGAGTCGATGATTACCGGCGAATCCCTCCCCGTCGAAAAGGAGCCGAACAGCAAAGTGATCGGCGCGACCATCAACGGCTCAGGATCGTTCCTCATGCGCGCCGAGCGCGTGGGCTCAGAGACTCTGCTGGCGCGTATCGTTCAACTCGTCGGCCAGGCGCAGCGCAGCCGCGCTCCCATCCAGCGCCTCGCGGATCGCGTTGCAAAATGGTTCGTCCCCATCGTGGTCGCCGTCGCAGCTCATCACTTTCTTCGCGTGGCTCGCCGCCGGGCCGCAACCGCGCTTCGCCCACGCCTTGGTGAATGCGGTCGCCGTGCTCATCATCGCCTGCCCATGCGCCCTCGGGCTGGCCACGCCCATGGCCATCATGGTCGGGGTAGGGCGCGGGGCGCGCGCCGGAGTTCTGATCAAGAATGCCGAGGCGCTTGAGATTCTGGAAAAAGTCGACACCCTCGTCGTCGACAAAACCGGCACGCTCACCGAAGGCAAGCCGCGCGTGGTGAGTATTTCCCGGGAACTGAACGACAATCCTGAACTGCTGCGGCTCGCGGCCAGCCTGGAGCGCGCCAGCGAACATCCGCTCGCTAGCGCGGTCGTCGAAGCCGCCGCTCAGAAAAATCTGCAGCTGGCGCAGCCGCAAGAATTCAACTCCATCGCGGGCAAGGGAATCGTCGGCATCGTTGATGGCAGAAAAGTCGCCGTTGGAACTCCCGTGCTGATGGTGGAAGTTGGCGCATTGCAGAAGCCGGTGGTGATCGCGGGGGTAACTCAGGCTGACAGCACGATTCTTTCTGTCGCTATCGACGGCAAGTATCTTGGGAACCTCACCGTCGCCGATCGCGTGAAGCCCTCCACACCCGAGGCTGTGCGCGAACTGAAAGGTCAAGGCATCCGCGTCGTCATGCTCACCGGCGATAACCAAGCCGTTGCGGCGAAGATTGCCCAGCAACTCGGCATCGATGAATTCGAAGCTGAAGTGCTGCCCGAAGGAAAGCTGGAAGTGATCCGCAGACTGCAAGGGCAGGGAAGAGTGGTCGCGATGGCCGGCGATGGAGTCAACGACGCCCCCGCGCTGGCTCAAGCCAACGTCGGCATCGCCATGGGGACGGGCACCGACGTCGCCATCGAGAGCGGCGGCATCACCCTGATCAAAGGAGACCTCACCGCAATCGTCCGCGCGCGCAAACTCAGCCAGGCCACGATGCGAAACATCCGCCAGAATCTCTTCTTTGCTTTCGTCTACAACGCGATTGGCGTTCCTATCGCCGCAGGCATTCTTTATCCGTTCTTCGGAATTTTGCTAAGCCCGATTTTCGCCGCCGCCGCTATGAGCTTCAGTTCAGTCTCGGTAATCACTAACGCGCTGCGGCTGCGGAATGTGAAGTTGTAGCTCACGGGGAAAGTTTTGTTCTGTCATTCTGAGCGGAGTGAGCGCGAAGCGGAGCGAGCGCTCACGCAGTCGAAGAATCCCTATCGCCGCCCAACTCTCGCAGCAGACGAGCACCCGTGGCGCCCATAGGGATGCTTCGACTCCGCCGGAACTCCCTCCGGTCGTCCCGCCTCCGCTCAGCACGACATAGATCTGTGATCGTGCCTTGCCAATGATTTTTCTTCACTCACCCTTGCCTACATCTTCCCCAAATACTCCAACACGTCGGGCGCGGTCCAATCGACCCCGCCAATAAACTTCCGGCGCAGCACGCCGTTGCGATCGATGATGTAGGTCTCGGGAAACTTGAACGTTCCATAGAGCCCGCTCGCCTTCTGATCGGGATCGCGCACCGTCAGCAGGTTGACGCCATGATCTTTCAGGAAGCGCCTGTAGTTTCCCTCGTCCACGTCGACGCTGACCGCCAGCACGGTCACGCCCTTCGACTGCATGCGCTGCTGCATCTGCACCAGCGACGGCATTTCTTCCACGCATGGCGGACACCACGTCGCCCAAAAATTCAGCACCACGACCTGCCCCTTCAGTTGACTCAGCGAGACCGCCTTATCCGAATCGCGCACCGTGAAATCCGGCGCAGCCGAGCCAATCCGCGTTGGCCGAGTGCCGCTGTAGCAGCCCGCCAACCCGAGCAAAAGAACAGTAAGGAGAAAAATGAAGGTAGAACGAAGCATGCGCATCACCCCGTTATAATAATGGATGCAATCGAAGCCGCAGAAGAAAATGACCCGATGACCCGATCGCCCGATGATCAGATGATCAGATGATCAGCTAGCATGCACCTCCGCTTCCTAACTTCTACGCCGCTGAATATCGTTCGCGGCAGCGGAACCTTCGCCGGCATCGCCACCTTGACCAAGTTCCTCAGACTCTCGGGCGCAACCGTGGACCTCGTCACGCCAAGATTTAAATTTCCCATTTATACGGTTGAGCGATTCGTCTTCAACGAACTGCTTCGCCTCCGCACGCAGCCTTCGAACGCCATCACCGTCGGATTCGACATGGATGGATACACGGTTGCCGGCCGCCCTCGCGGATTGCACGTCGCCTCGATTAAGGGAGTCATTGCCGAC
Organism: uncultured Acidobacteriaceae bacterium; assembly: GCA_963715875.1. Taxonomy (GTDB): domain Bacteria; phylum Acidobacteriota; class Terriglobia; order Terriglobales; family Acidobacteriaceae; genus Sulfotelmatobacter. The sequence goes on from OY970281.1 coordinate 3,001,524, forward strand.
GAAATGCGCTTCGAATCGGGCTTCACTCGCGCCACCATGCGCCTCCAGGCCCGCTGCGAGCGCATTCATGTTGAGCGCGCCGATCTGGTCGTCACTCCCAGTCGCTACAGCGCCGCCCGAATCCAGCAACTCTATGGCGTCCACAAACCGCCGCGCGTGGTTCCCGAGTTGATCGATCTGAACGCCTGGCGCAGCCTGCTGCAAAATAATCCCGCGCAACCTGCTCCCGGAACATTTGTTGTGCTCACGGTGTGCCGCTTCTATCCGCGAAAGCGCCTGGAGATTTTGCTCGGCGCCGCCGCCCGCCTGCGGCGCACGATTCCTGCGATCGAGTTCCGCATCGTGGGCGACGGCCCCGAAGCCCGGCGCCTTAAGGCGATCTGCGAGAAAAATAAGCTGCAGGGAATCGTGAGCTGGCTCGGAAATCTCTCGCAAGCCGAACTCGCCTGCGAATACAATCGCTGCCACATTTTCTGCCTGCCCAGCGTGCAGGAAAGTTTTGGAATCGTTTTTCTAGAAGCCATGGCCAGCAACAAGCCGGTAGTCGCCGCCAATGCCGCATCTGCCCCCGAGGTGGTGAAGCACGGCATTCTGGTTGATCCGGACAATGACGAATCTCTCGCCGAAGGCATCGAGCGCCTCCATCTCAACCCCTCGCTGCGCGCCACTCTAGCCGCCGATGCGCAGCGTTGGGTGAAGCAATTCGACGCCCCCCTCGTAGCCGCAACCTTCCAGCGGGAACTCGAACAAGCCGCCAGCGTAAAGCTGGGTTCATCGGAACCAAGTAATATATTCAAGAGCCGGTTTTCCGCCGAAAACTAGCACTGGCAACCGGCAACCGTTCTTATGGTTTACTTAACCCGCAAAGCGGAATTTTCTGCATCGCACGTTTACCACAACCCGGCCTTCACTCCGGAAGAAAATCTTCGCATCTTCGGCAAATGCAACAACCCCAACGGCCACGGCCACAACTACACGCTCGAAGTCACGGTGATGGGAGACGTCGATCCCCGCTCCGGCTTCGTCGTCAACCTCAAACAGCTTAAAGAAGTGATGCACCGCGAAGTGCTCGACGCCATGGACCACCGCTTCCTCAACAAAGAGGTTCCCGAATTTCTGCATCAGATTCCGACCACCGAAAATATAGCTATCGCCATCTGGCAGCGCCTGGCGGCGAAACTCGACCGCGCTCAACTCCATCGGGTTCGCGTCTACGAAACCCCGGACCTGTTCGTGGATTTCTACGGAGAAGCATGAAGGAAAACGGTTCTACCCTGTGTAGCCCTGTGTCCTCCGTGTTAAGGGTTGTGATCTTTATGCGTACAAATCAAATCCGTCAATCAAGTGCGAGCCGATGAAAGCGCACCTCTCCCGCCGCTACCTGTTCTCCGCCTCGCACCGGCTGCACAGCGACGCGATGTCCGCGGCCGAAAATCAGGCGACTTACGGCAAGTGCAACAACCCCTACGGCCACGGACACAACTACATCATCGAAATAACCGTCAGCGGCCCGGTCGACCCGCAAACTGGAATGGTCTGCAATCTCACCGATCTTGATGGCTTTATGCACCGCGAAGTGCTGGCCCGTTACGACCACGAGAACCTCAACACACTGGCGGAATTCGCGAAGCAAGTGCCCACCACGGAAAATCTCTGCATCCATATTTACGAAATAGTGAACCGCGGCTTCGCCCACGCGCATCTGGAAAAGGTTAAGCTTGAAGAGACCATGATGAACAGCTTCGAATACAAAGGCGATTCGCTGCGTGATTTGAAGTGACTCAATGACCCAATGTCCCGATCAGAAAATGGCCCGATCACGATGAAGCCCTCGACAGACTCCACTACCCTCACCAGCGCCAGCTTCGAAGACCTGGTGCAAGAGATGCTCGTGCGCCTCGGCGAAGACCCGCAGCGCGAAGGATTGCAACTCACGCCACAGCGCGTCCGCAAATCGCTGCAGTACCTTACGCGCGGCTACACCGAAGATCCCGATGCGTTGCTGAAGAGCGCGCTCTTCACCGTCACCTACGACGAAATGGTGATTGTCAAAGACATCGAAATGTTTAGCCTCTGCGAGCACCACCTGCTGCCGTTTTTCGGCAAGGTGCACGTCGCCTACATCCCTAACGGAAAAGTCATTGGACTCAGCAAGGTCCCGCGCCTCGTCGAATTATTCTCCCGCCGCCTGCAGATTCAGGAGCGCCTCACCACCCAGATCGCCGAAACCATCCAGAAAGCAATCGAGCCCCAGGGCGTAGGCGTAGTCATCGAGGCCCGCCATCTCTGCATGATGATGCGCGGAGTCGAGAAGCAGCACTCCGCCGCCGTTACCAGTTCCATGCTGGGGAGCTTCCGCAACGAAGAAGAAACGCGCTCCGAATTCCTCTCGCTGATCCGCCAGCGCCCGAACGGGATCTGACCGGCGTGAAAGAAGAAGCCGCCTCTCGCGCAGGTTGCGAGAATGGGAATCTCGACTGCGGTAAGATGCACTTCACCGGAGCAACCTAAACTGTGCCACGATCGAAACTGCCGCTTCACAACCAGGTCGCGCTGATCACCGGCGCCACGCGCGGTATCGGCCTCGCCATTGCCCGCGCTCTGGCCGCTCAAGGCTGTAGTCTGATCCTCACCGCCCGCGACGAATCCGCCGTGCGACTGGCAAGCAGGGAACTGCCTTCCCGAAACATTCTTCTCGCCCACCCTTGTGACATTCGCGATCCGCGATCGGTCGATGACTTATTCCGCGCCATCCGCCGCGAAGAGAGGCGACTCAACATCCTCATCAACAACGCGGGCATCGCCCACGCCAGCCTCACCGTCAACAAACTCCCGCTGCCCACGTGGCAGGACGTGATCGAGACCAACCTGACCGGAACATTTCTGGTGACGCAAGCCGCGCTCGCCATGATGAAGCGCGGCGGCACTATCGTGAACAATCTTTCTATCGCCGCCAATCGCGTCTTCGCCGGATCGGCCGCCTACAACGCCTCCAAGCATGGAGCTCTCGGCCTTACCAACACCCTTCGCGAAGAACTCCGACCCAAAGGCATTCGCGTGATTGGCCTGCTGCCCGGCGCCACGGACACCGCCATCTGGAAAACGCTCTGGCCGCAAGCCCCGCGGAAGAAAATGATTTCCCCCTTCACCGTGGCCGAGGCGGTTGTCAATGCAATCCTGCTGCCCGAGAATGCGACGGTAGAAACGCTGGAAATTCTACCAACCGCCGGAACGCTGTAAGTTTACCTGCGCAAATTTTCCAGCTAAGATACGACCGACCCCAAAAACCAGAGGAGCTATCTATGACCAAGTCTCCGTTTCTCGCCGCGGCAGTTTTAGCCGCAGCGATCTTCACGTTCCCCGTCCAAGCGCAGGACAAAAAAGAAGCCGCCGTAAAGCCACCCGACAGTCCTTCCAAAGTTGTTCTCGACAGCTGGAATGACATTGGGCGCAAGCTGATCGCCATGGCCGAAGATTTCCCCGAGGACAAATACGACTACAAGCCCACGCCCGCCCAGCGCAGCTTTGCCGAGCAACTGCTGCACGCCGCCAACGCAAATTATTTTCTCACCGATCCCGCCATGGGCAAGCCCATGCCCAAGGAGGAAGACCCCAAACGTGCGGACTACAAGACCAAGGCTGATGTAGTGGCCTTCGTGAAGAAGGCGTTCGCCGACGGCGCCGCCGCTATCACGGCCAAAGGCGATAAGGGAATGTCTGACCTGATCGTCGATCCGTTCGCCCACCAGCAAGTGCGCATCTACGACATGGCGTACGGATTCATCGAGCACAGCGGCGAACACTACGGCCAACTGGTCGTCTACTATCGCCTCGCAGGATTGGTGCCGCCAGAATCGCGCCCGAAGAAGTAGGAAATCAAACCTGCCGGGACGTGACGGAAGAACGTGCCACGGGAGAACGCGCAGGAAGTAAAGAAGCCCTTGTCATCCTGAGGCCCGCGCCCTTTGCGGGCCGAAGGATCTCCCTCTCATCCGCTCTCGGCCCTCATGGCCTCACCCCATCGCATACGGGTACCTCATCGTGCCGCTCTCCAAACATCTTGACCAGCAGCGCCCCCGAGGCAAATCCTCCCACATGCGCCCAGAACGCCACTCCTCCTACATTTTGTCCCTGCACGGAGAGCACACTTGCGGTTCCGCTCAAGAAATTAAGCGCAAACCAATAGCCGAGCGTGATCCATGCCGGAATCCACAGCACAAACACAAAAAACCAAGTCAGCACCCGGGCTCGCGGATAGAGCACAAAATACGCTCCCAGCACGCCCGCGATCGCGCCGCTCGCTCCCACCACCGGCAATCCCGAGTGCAGAGAAATCAATACCTGGGTGATCATCGCAATCAATCCGGTCAAAATGTAGAAGACCAGGTATTTGAAATGTCCCAGATAATCTTCGACGTTGTCGCCGAAAATATAGAGAAACCACATATTGCCGATCACGTGCATCCACGAACCGTGCAGGAACATCGAGGTGAAGAAGGGAAGCACGACCGCCGGCAGCGTGAATCTCGGAGACCCCGCCAAAAATGCCGACAGATGCAACGGCACCACGCCAAAGGTGAGTTCCAGCGTGCGCCGGCTTCGTGGGTCCAGCATCGCCTCGAAAAGATAAATCACGAGGTTCAAGGCGATCAAAAACCACGTCACCGAGGGCGTACTATACCGGGGCTGGTCGTCTTTAATAGGAAGCATCTGTTAATTTGGTAATTGAGTAATTTAGTAATTGAGTAATTTGAAAACCCAGACGATCCTCCCCGAGGTTTTCAATTACTCAATTACCAAATTTCCCAATTACTCAATTTGTTCCAAATTACCAGATTACGCAATCCCCCATGAATGGCGTCATCATCCTCGATAAGCCCGCTGGTTGGACCTCGCACGACGTAGTCAATCGCATGCGCCGCATTCTGGGCCAGCGCTCCATTGGACATCTTGGCACTCTCGATCCGCTCGCCACCGGCGTGCTACCGCTGGTCACCGGCAGCCTGACGCGCCTGGCACAGTTCTACATCGCTTCGGAAAAAACGTATGAAGGCGTGATCCGCTTCGGCTTTGCCACCGACACCTACGATGCCGATGGCGACCCTGTTGCCGAGCCTCGCCCCGTCAACCTGGCGCTCGATCAACTGCAAGAACTCTCTGTTGGATTCCGCGGCCTCATCGAGCAAATCCCGCCGCCATTTTCCGCAAAAAAGATCCACGGCGTCCCCGCCTACAAACTTGCTCGCAGGCAAAAAGAGGTTGTACTGAAGGCAGTCCAGGTTGAAATCAAGGAGTTCGAAATCCTCTCGGTCAACGCCGACAGTGCCCACTTCCGCGCGCGCGTCGCTTCGGGAACCTACATGCGCTCCGTAGCCCACGAGATGGGCCAGCGCCTGGGCTGCGGAGCCCACCTGGCCTCTCTCCGGCGCACCGCCGCAGCCGAATTCGACATCACCCAGGCCCACACGCTGGAACAGATAGAGAACCAGACAAAACTTTGTCATTCCGACCGCAGCTTCGCTTTCCCGCAGGGAAAGGGAAGCGGAGTGGAGGAACCTGCTGTTTCCAACCACCAAGCCATAGCCCAACAGGGAATCGAATCCCTCTTCATCCACCCCCGCCAGCTTCTCCCGCAATTCCCCTCCGTCACCGCCGACGAAGCCACCGCCGCCCGTATCCGCGCCGGACGCCCCGTCAATCTGCCCGAACTCTCCCGCGCCCGCCAAGTCAAAGTCTTCCAGGGACAGCGCGACCTCATCGCCATCGCCACCCGCGTAGCAGGGACACTCTTCCACCCCAAAATCGTCTTCCCCCTGGACGCGTAGCGCAGATCATATTCAAGAACGGTGAGCTGAGATTGATCGATATATTCCCCACGTTGTAACCATTGACTCGATTTCGATACTTGAGGCAATTGGCCTCATGGAAGAGCTTTTCAGCCGACGCCCTTCGTCTGGTCTGGATCGACTTGCGCCGTTACCCAGTGGAACGGCGTACTTCAGACAGTCGTGCTCTTTCGAGGCATCAATGAAGCGTTCATTCTTGTAAACCAGGGAATCTTTCGCCAGTTGCCGGAATTGGGCCGTCATGGAAGAGCTTTTCAGAATGACAGCCGACCGCACGAGCCCAGCTTTCCGGAACAACTCTTGCCCCTGCACACCTGCACGATCACTTTCCGCGCTTCCGGCCCCAGGGGCAGCACGTTGCGCATGTCAACGATCACCCCAAATCCCACCTCGTGTCTGGCCAGCGCACGCTTGCTCTCTTCCAGCCATTGACGTAGTTCTTCGCTGTAGAGGGAACCCCCAAACGTCAGGGTGAATCCATGCCGTCCCACCTCGATTTTGTACACAGTTGGACCTTCTCGATTTGCGCCCGAGCTCGGAGGCTGGGTCTGCCCGCCCTCTTCGGTTTCATCGGCGGCGCTCAATTTGTACTTTAGGAAAAATACTTGGGATGGGGCTTCTACCTGCCGGTGTGGGGGACACTCCTGTGCGCCTCACCGAGAAGACGGGGGGGCGAGGGGTAGTTGAAACCAGCGCCGAAGGGACGAAAGAAAAACTGCCCTAGCGATACGGTGCCATCCTTTCGTTCAGCTCCCGGAGGTCTTCGTCGATTTCACTTCTCTCGCTGTCAAATCTGGAGTCCCCTCCCGCCAGCCTCTGGGCGATGATCAATGCCTCCTGGTAGTGCACGCGAGCATCTTCGATCCGGTTCAGCTTTTTCTCGGCAGTCGCCAAATTCTTCAGCGCCATCGCCAGATTCGCCAGGTGCATGCCCGGATCCTGCTGCGCCAGCGGACGGTACACCCTGACTGCGGCATCGAAGTGCCGCCGCGCTTCTTCCAGCCGGTTCTGTTGCAGCTCCACAGCCCCTAGATTGCTCAACGTTGTCCCCAGCGAGACTGGATTCACCTGCACATTCGGCAGGTTCTGTCGCGCGAGTCGACTCTGAACCTGCAAAGCCTCCTCAAAGTGGGTGCGCGCGTCATCCAGCCGCTTTTGTTGCAACTCCACTCCGCCCAACTCGTTCAGCGTCATCGCCAGGTAAGACGGATTCGCGGGCACATTCTCTCGCACCATCTGATGCTGAATCTGCAAGGCCTCCTCGAAATGCCGGACAGCTTCCTCGAGTCGGTTCTGTTGCAGCTCTACAGCGCCCAGGTTGTCCAGAGTCGTCGCCATGTGCTCCAGATATGCTCTCGGATTTAGCCGCGCCACTTCGCGATAAATTCCCAGCGCAGCCTCGAAATGCCTGCGGGCTTCGTCGATTCGCTGTTGCGCTGTATCGAACTTTTCCAGATCCTTCTGCGTCATCGACGAATCGGGGCTCATCAGCGCATCCGCCAAAAAGTGGTGCGCAAACAGATTTTGGTCGTCAATCGCCAGCGCGTGCGCCCACAAGTCATACTCGCTGGCCCAATAGCTCATCTGCCGGTGCGCAACCACGCTGAGCGCTAGCAATACGCAGAGCGCCGGAGCCACTCGCCAGCCCGTGGGGATCTTGTATCTCTCGGCAAGTTCGTCCGCGGCCCACGCAATCATCACGAAGATCCCAATCAACGGAATGTAGGCATAGCGATCGGTCCTCGCAGCGTCTCCCGCGATCTGCACCACTCCGATCACCGGAATCAAAGTTCCAAGAAACCACAACCACCCAACCGTCAGGTAGCGCTTGCGCCGCAAAACGGCCACCAGCAGCGTCACTCCGGCCAAAACCAGCACAGACCAAATCACCTGCCACGGCGGAAACAGATTCACCGGATACGGATACAGCGCCGTCAGCCGCGCCGGCCACACCGTCTTCCATAAATAGAGTCCGTATGACACCACCGCATTCTCGAGTCGCACCACCAGCGGAAACGGATGCAGTCCGTAAACTGCAATCCCGGACCGCTGCGCCGCAATCGTGCTCACCGCGCTGGCCGCCGAGAGCAGCAGCAACGGAACTTTCTCCAGCACCAATCGACGGAAAGGGAACTGCTGCGCCCCGATCGCCGACGGAGGCGATCCCGGCATTCGGTTGAGCGGCCAGTAATCCAGCAGCAGTAGCGCAAACGGCAGAGTGATCACGCTCGCCTTCGCCAGCAGCGCCGCCGCAAACAGCGCCGCCACTGGCGCGTTTCTCCGCCAATCTGGCTTCTGGGCATATCGCCCGTAAGCTGCGATCGCGAGCAAAAAGAAAAACGTGCTCAGGAGGTTTTTTCGCTCCGCCACCCACGCCACCGATTCCACGTTGATCGGATGCACGGCGAACAAGCCCGCGACCAGCAAACTCGGCCCCACTCGCTTCGTGGCCCAGGCCAGCAGGAGAAACAACAGCACGGCGTTGATCGCATGGATCAACACGCTATCCCAATGATGCCCCGCGGGATTCAGCGCAAACAGCTGATAGTCGAGCGCGTGCGAAAGCCAGGTCAGCGGATGCCAGTGGCCCTCTTGCGTGGTAGTGAAAGCCCACTTGATCGTCGTCCAGTCGAGGCCCTCGCGAAGATGCGGATTCGACGTGACGTAGCCGCGATCGTCATACACGACAAAGCCGTGCCCAAACACGGGACTGTACAGAGCTACGGTTCCTGCCACCAGTAAGGCGGAAAGCGCGGCATACAGGTTTCTGCCACTGCGCAGCAACCCCGCTCGCGCAGGCGCAGTGCTCCTCGGCCCCCTGCGCTCCTGCTCACGTGTTTTCGCACGAGTCTTCGCGCCGCTCATTTCAAAAAGATTGTACACAGGCCATGCAGATGCCTGTCTTGCTGAGCGGAGGCGGGACGACCGGAGGGAGTTCCGGCGAAGTCGAAGCATCCCTACAGGTGCCACGGGTGCCGATCTACGGCGAGGGTCGAGTGAAGGTAGGGATCCTTCGACTGCGTGAGCGCTTTCGCTTCGCTCCGCGCTCACTTCGCTCAGGACGACAGAACGAAAGAGCATCAGGACGACATCGGGGAGAAACCCGAACTCCGGCAAGAATCAACTCGTTCTAGAGGTCGGCATTTGGCTTTGTGGCTAGAAAGGCGGGCAGGAGTGCCCGCACCACACAATCAACACCCAAATCCAATGTCCGATAACAGGTATTATGTTAACCCATATTGCGCGGCGTATCGGCTGCCTGTCGGTCCAACTTTGGAGCTGCCTACGAAACCAACTCGACCGCCCCGGGTGGTGCAATCTGTAGCATCCCTCGATCCAGCGTTGCCAGCTTTCCCTTCTTGTGAATGGCCAGGCCGACGAGATAGGCGTCTGTGATTTGTCGATGCCCGGTGAGTGGCCCCCTCAGGAAGCGTACGGCATCGGCGAACGCGATCGAGTCCGGCCAGAATTGGTGTGCGGGGTGGTTCACCGTGCCGCGCAACGCGCTGACGGCCTCCGACGGCGAGACCGCTCGCGGAGAGAATGCAGGATTGGACACAATTCGCACGAACCCTGCTTCGACGATGGGGCACGTCGCCCATCCCTTGGGTGCGTGCTGAGCGAACCAGCGCTGCACGGTCTCGTGGAACTGATGACCAGGCCATGACAGAGCGACCACCAGATTGACATCGAGAAGGTAGGCTGTCATTCCATCTCAGATTCGAGTTCTTTGATCCGCTCCGTCGTGATTCTCGGTGAATCCGGGAGAACGTCGAAGACCACGACGCCGTTCACCATACGAGTCGGAGTCGGGGTTGTGAGCCCCTTTCGCACTAACTCAGAGGCAGCCTTGCCCAAAGCCATCGAACGGGCTTCAGAGTACTGGCGGAGGAGATGCAGGACATCGTCGTCCATATTGAGCGTGGTGCGCATGATGACATAATGATGCCTTAGCGCACATAATGATGTCAATGTCCAATGTGGCGCATCAATGACCAAGAGTGATGCTGCTGGCCGAAAGAACGATGCGTAACCAATCGGCTACATCTTATATTTGCCCAGATCCTCGTCGTTCAGACCCTCCAGGTACTTTCGCAGCTCTTCCGCGGTCACGCGGTCTGACATATTCGCCGCCTGCTTGGAGTTCTTCAGCACAATTTCATCCACAAAGATCGGACAATCCACCCGCAGCGCCAGCGCCAGCGCGTCCGACGGACGCGAGTCGATGCTCACCACTTCGCCGCCGCGCTCCAGCCAGATCACCGCGTAAAACGTATCTTCCTTCAGTTCGGTGACCACGACCTTATGCACCTGCGTCTCCAGCCCAGTCAGCACGTTCTTGATCAGATCATGCGTCATCGGACGCGGCGTCGCCACCTTCTCCATCTCCAGTGCAATCGCGTTCGCCTCGTAAACTCCCACCCAGATCGGCAACACCGACTCTCCCGCCACATCCTTGAGAATCACAATCGGCATATTGCTAACCGGATCCATTAAGAGGCCTCGGATTGTCATTTCTACTTCCATTGGAAACTCCTTTGAAACTCCTTTGCTGCTTGCTGCTTCCCTTGCTCGCACGGTCTGTGGCGTTCCGCTTTTTATACCACCAATTCGCCTACGAGGCTGTTGGGAAAACTGGCTGTGGCCCTCACTGGGACGTAGGTTCCCACTTTGGGTTGGGATGAGGCCGGGGCGGTGAAATTCAGCGTTTTGTTCTGCGTAGTGCGGCCGATCCACTGGGCGCGGGCTTCGTTCTTCCCTTCAACCATTACTTCCTGAATTGTTCCTATGTATTTCTTGTAACGTGCGATCTGGATATCTCTCTGGCGCGCCATCAGGATCTCTAAGCGGCGGGCCTTTTCTTCATCCGGAATCGCATCTTCGAGGGCCAGCGATGGAGTGTTCGGGCGCGGCGAATACTTGAAGGTGAAGACACTGTCGTAGCCGACCTCGTCGAGAAGGTCGAGGGTCTGGGCGAAGTCGTCCTCAGTTTCGCCGGGAAAGCCGACGATCATGTCGCTGGTAATGCTGATCTCGCGTTTGGCGGATTTCATCCACGAGATGCGCTCGAGATATTGCTCGCGGGTGTAGAGGCGCTGCATGGCGTTCAGCACGCGGTCCGATCCGCTTTGCACGGGAAGGTGAACGTGGTCGCACAGCGTGGGGACGGCGTCGATGGCGTCGATGATGTCGCGTCCGAAGTCGCGGGGGTGCGAAGTGGTAAAGCGCACGCGCTTGATTCCGGCGATTTCACCTACGGCGCCGAGCAATTCTGCGAAGCTTCTCTTCTTTCCGGAAAAGCCGTCTGCCGAATCTTTATAGGAATTCACGTTCTGGCCGAGCAACTGGATTTCGGTGTAGCCGAGATCGGCCATCTGGCGGGCTTCGGCGAGCACGGAGTCGGAGGTGCGGCTGCGTTCTTTGCCGCGCGTAAACGGCACCACACAGTAGGCGCAGAACTTGTCGCATCCCTCGATGATGGTGATGTAACCGCGATGAGGATTGGTGCGGGCGGTGAATTCGGTCTCGAAGCATTCGTCAGTTTCGCGATCGTCGAGGCCGGTGATGCGGACCAGTGAATGAGTCCCGAGTCGCGAGTCGCGAGTATTTGGGACCGACTGCGGCGCCTCGAGACTTGGGACCCGGGTCGTGGGACGGTTTTCCTCAAGTTGCACCAGCATCTGCGGGAGATTGCGATAGGAGGCTGAGCCGCAGACCAACGAGACGTGCGGGGCGCGCTCGAAAATCTTTTCGCCTTCCTGCTGGGCTACGCATCCCAGAACTCCGAACTGCTTGCCTTGCTTCAGAAGCTTCTTGTAGTCGTTGAGGCGATTGAAAACTTTCTGCTCGGCTTTGTCGCGGATCGAGCACGTGTTGTAAAGGATCAGGTCGGCCTGCTCGACGGTTTCTACCTGACGGTAGCCTTCGTGCACGAGGGTGCCGATGACTTTTTCGGAGTCATGGACATTCATTTGGCAGCCGAAGGTTTCGAGGTAGAAAGTCTTTTGAGGAGCCCCAGACATATGTGAAATAAGTATAACGCTGGAGGGGCGTTTAGCTGGCAGCTTCCCGCTTAGCGTACGCGGCTCCCCTTTAGATTCCGGCTTCCTCATCTCGGCGAGGGGCAAACGGCGCACTGCACGCCCAGTTCCCTGCTCCGGCAAAGGACCGGAATGTCTTGCCAGCCGCGCTCGGTTGGTTTGCAATCCAGAAGGCACCAGGCTTCGCGGTATCTTTCGAAGATAGCTTTACTGGGGTGGCGGGTGTGGGGGTAGAAGCGGACGCCTTTGCGCTGGCCGATGGCTTCAATGGGGATGATGTACCAGATATTTTCGGGGACTACATATCCGACGAAGAAATCGATGTCGTCCTTGGTATAGACCTGACCGTTAGCGCCGCAGGTTTTTACCCGGTAGCGGGTGTCGCGGTAACGGGTGGCGGATTTGACCTGGATGCGAAGGAGACCGCGGCCGCGGTCGACGACGGAATCGTAGCGGTCGCTGTCTCCCCAAGGGATGAGGACGCTGAAGCCGAGGGCGGTGGCGCGGGCGAGGAATGCGGCCTCGGCGGCCTCCCCGCGCCGCTTGCGGGTGGGGGCGGCGACGGCCTGAATGGTGATGGGATCGTTGAAGAGGAGTGGGGCTTCGAGCATGATCGGCGCCCAGTCTGCGAGTTGATTGCGCTTCTTGGCCATAATAAAAACCGCTCAGGCGTACCGCCGCGCGGAATGACTCCTCGATGAGTTGGGGCAAGGGATGACAACCCCGGCCCGTAAATAGAAACGGCGCAACCCCTGAATCGGGCTGCGCCGTGTTTTTGACTCTATATTTATTATATCATGCAGCAAAGGGCAGCTGCATCACTATTTCTTGACAAAATTATGGATGGAAATCAAGCACTTAGGCGGAAAACTGTGGAAAAGTGGGCTTGACAGGATTTTGCGAAAGTCAGCCCGCCCGCGAAGCCGCCTCAAAAAGCCGGAAGGCGAAAAAAAGCCAAGTAGCAGTTACTCCATCCGCTCAAGCGTGTAGTACAAGTTGTAGGAGCTGCCGTCGGGAGCGCCTGATTGGCTCATGTCGTAAGTTATCGCTGTCCCGCCCTTGGCCTCAATAATTACTGCCGCGCCCATCTGATTGTAGGTCGAATTCGCCAGAAGAAATGATCCCGTGGAATCGCCATTGGATTGCAGAAGGCTGCCTCCTCCGCTTTGCGGGGAGCCTGAGTCGTCGGTCCACGCAAAGTCAAAGGTCCAAACGGTGTCCGCAGGAGGATTGGTCATCGTGGCATAGACCGACAACCGATAAAGCCCATTCTGTGCTGGCGTGTAGATCGTTGTGGTCGGGATCGCCGCGGTCTGGTTTAGGAGTCTCGCCTTAGCTACGATCAAGGGGTAGGCAGGGCCTACCGGGGCGGCGGTTGAATTGCGGCCTGTGAACGCGATGGTTCCTAACAGAAGAACTGCGACGCATAGAACTTTGTTCATGATTGTGCCCTCCGGCGTGGGGATTGTACTTCTGCCAGCGCACAGCGGATAGGGTGAAAGATTTTGCAAAGTTTAGACCATTGGGTTTGTCAAAGGCATAATTCCGGGATTTCGACCAATTCGAGGCCGGGCCCAGACCGGCGCATCCGGTCCCACGGAAGAAGCGTCCGAGTCAACGCCTATCCGGAACGCCCTACCAGATCCAGAAATGCGCGATGGACGCGGGTGTCATCGGAGAGTTCGGGATGGAAGGTGGCGGCCATGGCAGTTCCCTGCCGGACGGCGACTGGAATATTCTCTTTGCCTTCGGTGGCGAGGACTTCGACGTCTGCGCCGACGCGCTCGATTTTGGGTGCGCGGATGAAGACCATTTCCAAGGGCACGCCGGGGGCGTCGTGCAGAGAACTCGGAAGCAAGCTGCCCTCGCGGATGGAGCTGTCGAGCTGGCGCCCGTAGGCGTTGCGGCGGATGCGGATGTCGATGGCGCCGAGTCCGGCCTGGTGCGGATTTTCAACTTCCCGGGCCAGAAGGATCGCGCCGGCGCAGGTGCCGAACGTGGGCTTGAGGCGGACGAACTGCTTGAGCTTTTCAAAGCCGGTTTCGCCGAGCAGTTTCAGGAACGTGCCGGATTCGCCGCCGGGGATGACGAGCCCGTCGATGGCATCGAGCTGTTCGGGTTTCTTGACGAGCACCACTTCGGCGCCGAGGTCGGCGAGACGGCGGCGGTGCGCTTCGAAATCGCCTTGCAGGGCTAGGACTCCGATGGTCATGGGTTGTTGGTCGTTGGTCGTTGGTCGACGGCTGGCAACGCTTACGTCCGACTTATTCTAATGGATGAAGTGCGGCTGGACTTCGACTCAAAAGGCCGCCTTGCCGGAACGTGCGCGAGAAACCGGGCACACGCTCGTCGGTCGAGGTTCGTCTCCCCCACTCCTCGCGGCGCGCAGTACGCGCGAGAAATGGGGCACCCGGCGTCACTGCACTCTTCGAGTGGGTGCGGGTGTGAGTTGAGAAAAATGGAGAGGCACGACAGCCCCGCTCTGCGACTGACTGTACGGTAGTGGCACCGATACCCTACAATCGCTACGCTGTTTCAACCCCACCAAAACTTTTCGCTAAGAGGAAATCGCGGATGCGCAGATCCTATCTGGCAATCGGTCTTTCTTTACTGCCTGTGATCGTTTTTGCCCTGACACAGGTGGCAGCAGCAGGCACCGTGCATACCTATTACGTAGCGGCCGACGAGGTTGAGTGGAACTACACTCCCTTGGGCATGGATCGGATGATGGGAATGCCGTTCACGCCGGCTGCCAAGCTCTTCACCGAAGCGGGCCCGCATCGTATCGGCAGCATTTATCGAAAGGCTATTTACCGCGAATATACAGACGGTACCTTCACCCAGCTCAAGCCTCGTACTCCGGAGTGGGAGCATCTCGGCATGCTGGGCCCGGTGCTGCGTGCTGAAGTCGGAGACACCATCCGGATAACTTTCAAGAACAACGGTTCCCATCCGTTCAGCATGCATCCTCACGGCGTTTTCTATGCCAAGCACTCCGAGGGAGCGGGGTATGACGACGGCGAATCGCCTGAGAACAAGCACGGGGTACCGCCCGGCAAAACGCATATCTACACCTGGGAGGTGCCGGAGCGGGCAGGTCCGGGGCCGAACGACCCTAGCTCCGTTGTATGGCTCTATCACTCTCACGTGGATGAACTGCGGGACGTCGAGAGCGGCCTGATAGGCGCCATTCTCATCAGTCGCAAAGGCACGGCTGGACCGGACGGGCGTCCCAAGGATGTCGATCGCGAATTCGTCACCCTGTTTATGATTCTCGACGAAAACACCAGCTGGTATCTGCAGCACAACATCGACACCTATACCAGCGACCCGAAAGGCGTGAACAAGCTGGAAGCTTCCGTCAGCGACGATGCCGGCAACTTCTTCGCGTTCGGGGCGGGCTTCACTGGCGTCAATTTCAGGTCAACCATCAACGGACTGATGTTTGCGAACATGCCCGTCATGACCATGAAGAAGGGCGAGCGCGTCCGCTGGTATGTGCTGACCATGGGAGAGTTCGGCAATATCCACACTCCGCACTGGCATGGCAATGTGGTGCTGCACGACGGCCATCGGACGGATGTGATCCTGATCGGTCCCGCACAAATGGAGACCGTGGATATGGTTCCTGACAATCCCGGCACCTGGATGTACCACTGCCACGTCGACGAACACATGCTGACCGGAATGACGGCTCTGTACAGGGTCCTGCCGTGAAGGCGGAAACAGTTGGCGGGGGCGCCCATAGCGATCTCGGTGGATTAGCCGCGGTACATGACGCCCCCGAGTTTGATCAGTGCCGAATGTCGATCGTATGTCCGGCGTCCACGAAGGCTTGCATCCAACCCAGCACACGCTGCCAGCCTTGGCCGTGGCTTTGGGCGGCTTCGGCGTTGCCGGCAAATCCGCTGTGATGGATTTTCACTGACGTGCCTTGACCTGAAGGCGTGAGTTCCCAGCGGACTGTGGTTTTGAGAGCGCCGGTCCAGCTTGCGGTCCAGGTATAGACGAGCACGCGGGGAGGATCGATTTCGAGGTACTCGCCGCCCACCTGAAAGTTTTCTCCGTTGACGCTGGTGCCGTAGCTGGTCCACTTGCCGTGGAGGCGCAGATCAGTTTCGAATTTCGTGACGCGATACATCTCGGACTGGCCCCACCATTGCGGCAACTGGCGCGGATCGGTGATGGCCCGAAAGACGCGCGCGGGCGGAGCGGCGACGTGAATTTCCGCAATGATCAGGTCATTGTCGGGGGTGATGGAAGCGGTTGCCATAGTTTCCTCGGTTATTTTTCAGGGAGTTCTTGTCGCGGCTTCGAGCGGCCCACTTCTCACACACAGTGCGCGCAAGAAATGGGCCGGTTCGCTTTTCCTGATTCCCTACTTCTTCATTGCCACTTCGGCGCGGTGCAGGTCGAAAACTTCCTTCAATTCCTTGTCGTGATCTTTGAAGGTCCAGTCCTCGGTGTGATGGTTGGCGTCGAGGATGGTGAAGACTACGCGCTGCATGTGTCCGGCGTCGGGTGTGGCGAGATTGGTGGCGTCGAAAAAGTCGAAGGTGATGGTTTTGCCGTCGGCCGAAGCTGTGCCGGCCATGCGGGGCTGGTTGCCCGATCCGCAATAGTGCGTGAGGACGAGGCGATTGGGGCCGTCGAGGTGGACCATGGAAATCATATCCTCGGGGCCGGTGCCTTCAATTTCAGACATGAGGGCGGAGCCTCCGGCAGTGTCGCGAAACGAAACGCGAACCACGTGGCCCGCGGGATTCTTCCCCTCCCAAGATCCAGTGAGCGATTTGAGCTGGTCAAAAGACTTCTGAGCCGCGGACTGAGCGACGGCGGCGGTTGTGGCGCAGAGCAGCAGAAAAGACAGCGCGATGCGAATGGATTTCATGTTAGCGATCTCCTTTAGAGTTGACTGCCGATTTTACAGCGCGGTTGTGACGGGTTTCTTTGGCATGCTCGGCCTCGACAAACGTTTTCAAATTGGCGAGGTTGAGCTTCCAGAAGTTGCGGTATTGCTCGAGCCAGGAATCGACGGCGCGAAGTGGTTCGGGATTGAGTTGGTAGACGCGATGGCGGCCTTCGCGATGTTCGTGGACAAGGTGGGCGCGGCGAAGCAGGCGCAGGTGTTTGGAGATGGCAGGGCGGGAGACGGGAAAAGCGCTGGCAATGTCTCCAGCCGGCTGCTGGCCGCGGCGCAAGAGGTCGAGGATGGCGCGGCGGGTGGGATCGGCGAGGGCCTGGAAGGTGGCCTCGGTGGATCGAGCCGGGTGATATGTAACCGAACGGTTCCGCATAATGTGTAACCATACAGTTACGCGATGGAGGATGTCAAGCGGAATGTTTGGGGGATTATGCGCCCACATGAGTATGAGTTGGTTGGGAGCGGGCTCTTTCGGATGGGCAAGTCCGTTTGCGTTTCTTCCGTTGTTCATCCCTGATTCCTGTTCGTCTATCCCTGCTTTCTGTAGATCCCCGCTTTTGTCGTTTTCGCGGAAATCAAATTGGAATGACATCCGATATACTCGCCGGGCTTCTAAAGTCGCCAAGGTTTCGCGCGCTGTGCGCAGGAGGTGCCTGTGTTCACCCATCTCGTCTTCTGGCTCTGGTTTGCGGGGCTGGTTTATCTGATTGCCGGTTTGTTCGGCGTCAGGAAGGAGTTGCTTGCGGCGCGTGGCATGGACAAGTTGATTGCGCTTGGCCCCGCGTTTGTGGCCTCTGCAATGGCGGCGTTCGGGGCGGAGCATTTTGTGGACGCGCGGGAGATCGCGCAGATCGTTCCGGCGTTCGTGCCGTCGCACTTGTTCGTGGCGTACTTCGTGGGCTGCGCGTGGATGGCCGCGGCGACCAGCCTGGCATCAATGAAATTCGTGCGACTGTCGGCCACGCTGTTGGGGCTGGCGTTTTTTCTGTTCGTTGTGATGATGGATGTGCCGGGTGCGATTTCGGAGCCAGGAAACCGGCTTGGCTGGAGCCTGGCGCTGAGACAACTGGCGTATGCCGGAGGCTCGTGGGCGCTGGCGGGAAGCCTGAGCACCGGAGCGAACGCGGGCAAGTGGAATTGGATGGTTCTGTTCGGCCGCTTCACGATGGCGATTGCTGCAATGTTTTATGGGGTGGAACAGTTGA
Source organism: uncultured Acidobacteriaceae bacterium (assembly GCA_963715875.1). Lineage (GTDB taxonomy): Bacteria > Acidobacteriota > Terriglobia > Terriglobales > Acidobacteriaceae > Sulfotelmatobacter. Next base: position 3,019,540 of record OY970281.1, read on the forward strand.
TTTATCCCGCGGTTGCGCCTGGAGTTCCAGACTCAAAAATGACACCCGCATGGGTTCCGCTGCACGCTTTTTGGGGATATCCGGTGGGAGCGATTCTGCTGGTGGCCGGAACAGCGTTGCTGGTCAACAAAAAAGCACGTACGGCGGCGGCCTCGATTGGCGCGCTCATGACGGTGCTCACGGTGGGTCTTTACGTGCCGATTTGGATGGTGACGCGAGATCCGGCACAGATGACGGAGGCGATCAACTTTGTGTTCGATACCCTGCTATTCGGGGGGATGGCGCTGCTGGTGGCTCGGGGAATGACGGAGGAGTGAGCCGCGCTGTCAGGCCGGAATCTTACCTATGAAATCTTACCCATGCTAAGATGTAAGCATGATACGACAGATTACATCGGTAAGCACAAAGGGGCAATTCGTGATCCCTTCGGAGATGCGGGAGTCGCTGGGAATCAAGCCTGGGACACGCATCGCAGTCACGCAAGAGGGATCGCGCATTGTTCTGGAACCGGTGTCGGAAGAGCTGGTGGATAAGACGCGCGGGCTTTTTTCGGGCAAGCCCTCGCTGTCGGAAGCACTGAAGCGGGAGCGGCGGCGGAAGGATAAATGGTAACGTACGTCCTCGATTCAAGCGCGATTTTGCGCTACCTCGATGACGAGGCGGGTGCGGCGCGGGTTGCGGAGATCATCAAGTCTCATCTGGCGGGAAGATGCGAGGCGATGATCGCGGCGCCGCATTGGGGCGAGATTGCCGGGATCAGCTGCAGGGCTCATGGCCGGGATGCGATGGAATTGGTGCTCTCGCGACTCAGCGCGTTTGGCCTGCAGGTCGTTTCGGCGAGTGCGGATCGTGCGGTTCGCGCGGCGCTGATCAAACTGAAACGACAGCTACCTTACGTGGACGCTTTTGGAGTGGAACTCGCGGCGGAGTCGCGCGACCGCATTTTTGTGACGGCAGACTTTGACTTCAAGCCTGCGAGCCGCGACGTGAAGATTGAGTTTCTGCCGGCGAAGTAGGCGCGGACGCATGGTTCGTGGTACCCACCTTCCGAAAACCGCGGAAGGTGGGGGAGCCTCAGTCGTTTTAGTCCCGGCGGTAAGAAATCAAAGTATGGGCCAGCCCCCCAGAGTCCGTTTATTTTCCCTTCAGGCTTGAGAGTTCTCTGGCCACATCCGACAAGGTAATCATCAGCATCAGGGGATCGATGGGAGATCGCACGAAGCCGTGCCGCTCATAGAACCGTTGCGCGTCGGTGGAGATGGCGTGAACCAGGATCGCGCGAATGCCGGCGATATCGGCCGCCTGGAAAGTCCGCAAGACGGCATCGCGCAGAAGGCCCTGGCCGAGGCCGCGGCCGTGGAATTCCTGATCCACGGCGAGCCGGCCGATGATCATTACCGGGACTGGATCGGGCATGTTGCGCCGGACACGGCCCGGAGCGCCGGCGTGCGCGACCGCGCCAACCGCCAACGCATAATAGCCGACCACTCTCAAGCCTGTGCACACCACATAGGTGCGGGATGCGCCGCTCTCCTCATTCTGCAAGGCGCGGCGGCGCAGCCAGTCATCCAATACCGGCTCGCCGCATTGAAACCGGGAAAGATCGTGATTCTCCCGCAGTTTTTCCGGCGGCGTAAGCGACCGCTGGATCATTGCTCCCATGGCGCCGCGGTTCGCAGCAGTCGCCGCAGCCTGGGGTTGGCCGCCGGGGGGCGGTCCAGCATCGACGTGAAGCGTTTGAAATCCTCTGCCGGCAAGGTGAAATAGCGGCGGTCGAGCAAGACCGCTTCCGCCTCGCGGCAAGCCGTTTCCAGCATAAAATCGGAACGATTCCGGCTCAGCGCAGTTGCGGCGCGGTCAATCAGCGCCTTCTGCTGGCGGGTGACGCGGAGGTTGATGTTCTGGCTCCGCGTCTTGTCGGCCTTGGCTCCGGTAGCAGGCATGTGGACTCCCATTGTACGCACAATCAGTATACACTAGTGTACGCACGTCACCCAACACATAAGTAGCGCGAGAACGGACTGGGAGCACTCTCGTCTCCCCGAACAATTCTCAGCCGTCATCGTCCCCTAGGGCTGACTCAATGTCCCGCGCGCCGTGAAGAACCCGAACGATCTCGACTCCCTTTGGAAGCGGCACATAGAAGACGATGTAGTGGCCGACCGGGAAGCTGCGGAGGTTGGTTGCCAACTCTGGTCTGCTGCGGCCCATGTGGGGTTGGCGCGCCAAGGTTCGAAACTGGTTGTTAATGAGGGTGGCGAATCTATCCGCATGCTTCACGCTGTCTTCGGCGATATAGGCCCAAATGTCGGCAAGATCGGCCAAGGCTCGCGGGCGGATGACTACGATGGACATTTCACTTGCGAGTGGAGGCGGCGCGGGCGGCGAAGCGTTTGCGTCCCTCGCGTTTCATCTCTGAAACGTCCCACGGACGCGCAGAACCGCTCTGGAGGCCTTCTTGAATATCATGCCGCAGTTGTTGCAGCTTCGCGGCGCGCAGTTGGTCTTCCGCTTCCATCAGCCGCAGCGCCTCCCGCACCACCTCGCTGGCGGAGTTGTAACGGCCCGACGAGACCTTCTGCCGGATCAGGCCCTCGAGTTCGGGAGTAAGGTTAACGTTGATGGGCATAAAGACACGAATAACACTCATGGCAAGGATTGTCAATGATTGACAATCGGAGTAGCCGGTACCTGAATGTGAATGGCTCCGGAGGATCCGGAGCCATGGAATCACGCGTGGTGCAACACTCTGTCCACAGTCAGTATTGGCCGGAAGGTAATAGAAGTCAAGTTACGTTGAGGAGATTATCTCTGTGTTTTCCCCTCGAGACAACTGCTCCACAGTAATCAGGGAGTGTGGACCCGGCGGGATTCGAACCCGCATCTACAACTTGGACAGAGTGTCGTGTTGCCGTTACACCACGGGCCCTAAGTCTAGTGTGCGAGATCGTTGCGGTGGTTACAAGGTTGTGGCTGACTATTTTGTAAGGCGTGCGTCGAATTGGGACTAATGCGACTAAAGAGTGGGGCACGGACGGACAAGAGGTCCAATGTCCGTGATGCCCAGCTTCCGAAAATCGCGGAAGGTGGACCAGCCACCGGATTGAGAAAACTGGTGTAACGTCCCGTCTGTCCCCAGGTTTTCGGTCCAGGTTTTACCCACCGCTTCCACTTTTCAGAAGAGGAACATTCTCCAGTCGGACCGAATGGCTGGCCTTTTTGTCAACGTTCTCTCTCACTATCGCCGCCAAGGAAAATATCGGCTGCATGAATTTGTGGTCATGCCGGATCATTTTCATTTGCTGCTGACTCCCCTCGAAACTCTGGAACGAAGTATGCAGCTCATCAAAGGCGGATTTTCTTTTCGAGCGAAAAAGGAACTGGGATTTACGCATAAGATTTGGCAGCCCAGCTACTATGATCGCCGTGTAAGAGACGCTGAGGAGTATTTCGCTTTTCGGGAGTATATTCGGCGCAACGCAGTCAAGCGAGGGTTGGCGGACAGTCCCGAGAGGTACCCCTATTGTTCAGCATGGCCTGAAGTTCAGTTGGATAAGGCACCTCAGCGGCTAAAGCCGGTTGATTTCATGAGCGCTTGAGTCGCAGCGCTGAAAGCGCTGCGCCACCCAAACGCGGACTCTACCATCCCCGAGTCTGCAGCATCTGCGCCTCATCCAACCCCGCCACGGCTAGCCCCTTCATCGCTCCCTGCAAGTCCTCGCTGACTTCGAGCAGCACTTTCGGGTCTTGATAGTGGGTGGCGGCTTTGACGATGGCGCGGGCGCGCTTCGCGGCTTCTTCGGGATCGGCGAAGGTGGTGCTGTCTTTCATGAAGATGCCGAGCCTACGAATACCGCCTCTGCTCCTAGCTGCATCACCAACGACGCGTCGGCTGGTGTTGCGATTCCTCCGGCGGAGAAATTTGGGACGGGCAGCTTCCCTGCTTTCGCGACCATCCTCACCAGTTCGTAGGGCGCGCCGTGTTCTTTGGCTTTGGCGTAGAGTTCTTCTTCGCCGAGGACGGTTAGGATTTTCATCTCCTGCACAATCTGGCGGATGTGCTTGACGGCGTGGACTACGTCGCCGGTGCCGGCTTCACCTTTGGTGCGGATCATGGCTGCGCCTTCGGCGATGCGGCGGAGGGCTTCTCCGAGATTGCGCGCGCCGCAGACGAAGGGGACGGTGAAGGCGTGCTTATCGACGTGGTGGGCCTCGTCGGCGGGAGTGAGCACTTCGGATTCGTCGATGTAGTCGACGCCGAGTTCCTGAAGAATTTGGGCTTCGGCAAAATGTCCGATGCGGCACTTGGCCATGACCGGGATGGAGACGGTGGCCATGATCTCGCGAATCTTTTTGGGGCTGGCCATGCGGGCAACGCCGCCTTCGGCGCGGATTTGCGCGGGGACGCGCTCGAGGGCCATGACGGCGACGGCTCCGGCTTTTTCGGCGATGGAGGCCTGCTCGGCGTTGGTGACGTCCATGATGACGCCGCCTTTGAGCATTTCGGCGAGGCCGGTCTTGAGGCGGAGGCTGGTGTTGCTACCGTTGTTCTGAGACATGGTGGACTCTTTTCTGGAAAGCGGCTGTCAGCTATCAGCCGTCAGCTTTCAGGAACTTCGTTTATTTTACAGCGCGTTTGGGATTCGCGTAACCCCGGGAGCTCAGGCTAAAACCTTTTACCACGGGGGGCACGGGGTTACACGGGGTAAATCGGGCTAACATCTGATGGCTAGCGTTCCACGTATTTCGCGAACATGGCTTCGGGGTCGATGGCGATGAAAATTCCGCGGCTGCGAGCCAGGACTTCGTTTTTTTCGTTTAGGATTTCGGCTGCGTTGATGTGCTTGGTGCCGCGGACTTCGATTTCGCGTCCTTCGACGCGGAGGAGTTGGTGGAGGGGGACGGGCTTGAGATATTCCACCGTCATCTCGCGGGTGAGGGCGACTACGTGGTGGAGTTTGTTTACCTTGCCCATGGCGTCGTCGAGGATCGAGGCGATAATGCCGCCGTGACAGTGGCCGGGAGGTCCGGTGTAGCGGGTGGGGAGGCGGAAGTGGCAGACGAAGGTTTGGCGTTCTTCGTCGAGGGTGAATTCCAGGCGCATGCCGTCGGGATTGTCCTGGCCGCAGACGAAGCAGTTGTTCTTTTGCAGCTTCATATATTTGGTTTCGTGGGTTTCGGGCTGGGACATGGAGTGATTTTAGCTTACGACGAGCAAAAGCTTTTAATCGCGGAGGCGCGGAGAACGGCCGCGGAGGTCGCAGGGAAATGCAGGGCTTCTCACTTGCTCGGGAATGCTGTATACATATCGGTTTTGGAAATCCTGCCGCCGATTGGAGTTTTCTGTGGATCTGAGCCAACATTGTGCCAAGAGTTCTTTCTCGAATACCTCAGGGGCTAAAGCCCGTTTGAACAAAGAAACTCTAATCGCAGCGCTGAAGCGCTGCGCCACCCGAAATCATTTTCAGTTGTCGCGGCTGGGCAGCCGGCTTTCTCTCTTAATCTCTCTCGTCATGATGCTCGCTGTCGTGGCTGGATCCTCCTTCGCGATGCTGCAGGATAAAGATGCGGATACGAAGGCACAACCGGCTGCGTCGGCTGCCAAGAAACCGTCGAAGAAAGACCAAAAGAAAGACGAGAAGAAGGACGAGGCTGCGGACAAGGACAAAGACAAAGACGCGGACAAGGACGAGAAAAAAGGCGGGATGACGGCCGATACTTTTTCCGGGCTCAAGTTCCGTTCCATTGGGCCGGCGGTGGCTTCGGGGCGCGTGATGTCGATCGCGGTGAATCCGAAAAACAAGTTTGAGTATTACGTGGGCGTGGCTTCGGGCGGAGTCTGGAAAACTGTAAACGATGGCACCACGTGGACCCCGGTGTTCGACAAGGAAGGATCGTATTCCATCGGATGGGTGGCGCTCGATCCGAACGATCCGGCGGTGGTGTGGGTGGGAGCGGGCGAGAGCAATTCACAGCGCAGCGTGTCTTACGGTGACGGCATTTACCGCTCCGACGATGGCGGGAAAAACTGGCAAAACCTGGGGCTGAAAAAATCGGAGCATATTGGGCGGGTGGTGATCGATCCGCGGGATTCGAAGGTGGTGTACGTTGCGGCGGAGGGGCCGTTGTGGGGGCCGGGCGGCGATCGCGGGCTCTACAAGACGACCGACGGCGGCAAGGAATGGAAGGCTGTGCTCACGATCAGCGAGAACACGGGCGTGGTGGATGTGGCGCTCGATCCGTCGAATCCGGACATTATCTATGCGGCGGCCTACCAGCGGCGGCGGCATGTCTGGACGCTGATCGATGGCGGGCCGGAGAGCGCGATTTATAAATCGACCGATGCCGGGGCTACGTGGAACAAATTGAAGTCGGGATTGCCTGCGGTGGATATGGGAAGGATCGGGCTGGCGGTTTCGGCGGCCGATCCGAGCGTGGTGTACGCCACGATTGAGGCGGCGGACGGCAAGGGCGGCGTCTTCCGGTCGAGTGACCGGGGCGCGACGTGGGAGCGGCAGAACAGCTTCGATTCCGGCGCAATGTACTACGCGCGAGTGGTGACCGATCCGAAGAATGTGGATCGAATCTTCGTGATGTTTGTGAGCCTGCGCGAATCGCTGGATGGCGGCAAGACTCTGGGCAACGTGAACGAGGCGAATCATCACGGGGACAATCACGCGCTGTGGATCGATCCGGAAAACACGAAGCACTGGCTGCTGGGATCGGATGGCGGCATGGCGGAAACCTGGGACAACGCCAGGAGCTGGGAGTTCAAGGCGAACCTGCCAACGGTGCAGTTCTACGACGTCGCGGTCAACAACGCGCTTCCCTTCTACAACGTGTGCGGCGGGACGCAGGATTATTTTTCGTGGTGCGGGCCGGCACGCACGCGAAACGTTAACGGGATCATGAATGCGGATTGGTTCGTGACCACGGGCGGAGATGGATTCCGGTCGCAGGTGGATCCGGTCGATCCGAATACGATTTATTCGGAATCGCAATATGGCGTGCTGGTGCGCTACGACAAGCCGACGGGGCAGGAACTGGTGCTGCAGCCGCAGGAGGGTAAGGGTGAGGCGCCGCTGCGGTGGAACTGGGATTCTCCGATCATTATTTCTCCGCACTCGCATATGCGGTTGTATTTTGCGGCGAATAAATTGTTTCGCAGCGATGACCGCGGGGATACGTGGAAGGCGATCAGCGGCGATCTGACGCGGCAGATTCAGCGCAATACGCTGCCGGTGATGGGGAAGGTGTGGGATCCGGATGCGGTGGCGAAGAATCAGTCAACGTCGGTTTATGGAAACATTGTGGCGCTGGCGGAGTCGCCGAAAAAAGAAGGTCTGATTTATGTGGGCACTGACGATGGGCTGATTCAGGTGACGTCGGATGGTGGGCAGAATTGGACCAGTTCCGCTTGGATCAGGTACGAGAAATTTCCTGGCATTCCCGACATGACGTACGTGAGCCGGCTGGCGGCGTCGTCGCACGATGCCAACACGGTGTATGCGGCCTTCGACAATCATAAGAATGAGGACTTCAAGCCTTATTTATTGAAGTCAACGGATGCGGGCAAGACATGGACTTCGATAGCGGGAAATTTGCCGGACAACGGGCCGGTGCTGGCGATTGCGGAAGACACGGTGAATCCGAATTTGCTGTTTGCGGGGACGGAGTTCGGGGCATTCTTCACCATCGATGGCGGGGTGAAGTGGGTGCAGTTGAAGGGCGGGCTGCCGACGATCGCGGTGCGCGACATGGTCATCCAGCAGCGCGAGGGCGATCTGGTGATCGCTACGTTTGGGCGCGGGTTCTACGTACTGGACGATATTTCGGCGCTGCGGCAGATCAAGCCGGAATCGGTTGAGCAGGCGGCGGCAATGTTTCCGGTGAAGGATGCGCTGATGTATATCGAGCGGCATCCGCTGGGCGGTCCGAAGAAAGGGTTCCAGGGAGACGCATTTTATACGGCGGACAATCCTCCGTATGGAGCGGTGTTTACTGCGTTCCTGAAAGATAAACGGAAGACGAAAAAAGAAAAACGTCAGGAGGCGGAGAAGGACGCGGCGAAGAAAAAAGAGACGTTGCCTTATCCGAGCATGAATGAGTTGCGGGCGGAGTCGGAGGAGGCGAAGCCGGAAATCTACTTCATGGTTTATGACGAGTCGGGCGCCCCGATTCGGCAGGTGGAAGGCGGCATCGAGTCAGGATTTCAGCGTGCGGCGTGGGACCTGCGCTATCCCGCAGTCTCGTTGAAGGAGAATGCGGACGATGGAGAAGACTTCCCTCCGGCGGGGGCGAAGGGGCCGCTGGTGATTTCTGGAAACTATTCGGTGCGCATGTTTCAGAAGGTTGGCGGAACGGTTACCGAACTGGCGGGACCGCAGACTTTCAAGGTGACTACGGAGAGTAGTCCGTCAATGAGTGCTGGTGACCGCGCGGCGCAGGAAGAATTTTTGCGCAAGGTGGCGCGGCTGTATCGGGCTGAGTCGGGAGCGTTGCATACGGCGCAGGATGTGATGGCGCGGTTGAAGGGCATTCGTGCGGCACTGCGCGAGACTCCGACGGCGGAAAAGTTGAACGCGGCGGCGGATGCGATTGAGAAGAGCGACCGGGAAATCCTGCGCGCACTGGACGGCGATTCGGAACTGGAGAAGCGGCAAGAGCCGGTGCCTACCTCGATCAACAATCGCATGCAGGCGATTCTTGAGGGAGAGCGGTTCTCGCTGGCGAAGCCAACGCAGAGCCATGTTGACGATTACAACATTGCGGCGGGGGAGTTTACGGTGGAGCTGGACAAACTTCGTGCGCTGGTTGAGGTTGATCTGGCTAAACTGGAGAAAGATATGGAAGCTGCCGGAGCGCCTTGGACTCCGGGGCGGGTGCCGGAGTGGAGGGAGAAATAGGAAATCTGCCACGGATTTTCACGGATTCTCACGAATTGAAGAAAAACAAAAATCTTTACCACGGGGGTCACGGGGTTTCACGGGGTAGATCGACCGAAACACGCGGGTGAATCGAGTTGGGATGGAGTCTTTTGTTTTTATTTTCGTTTTATCCGTGTGTATCCGTGTAATCCGTGGCACATTTCTTCTTAACATTCAAAAGTCGATTGCATTTTCCGCAAGCGGCTGTGTTAAACTCGCCGCCGAATGTTGATCGCGTTGTGGGACGCGGTAACTGCGTCTGTGGGAGGACTGGGGAATGGGGCTTGCGTTATTGCTGGTGATCTGGCTGATCACATTGGCCAGCACATACTTCTTTGTCGCCAAAACCTGGTGGCTACCGGTGGGCGCGTCCGCGGCCACGGGATTCATCGACGGACAATTCACCCTTACCCTGATCATCATGGGAGTGGTGTTTCTGGCGGCGCAACTCTCGCTGGGCTACCTGGCGTGGAGATACCGCGAGCAGCCGTCGTCGCCTCCGGTGGATTATTCGCACGGCAATATCAAGCTGGAAGTGGTGTGGACCGCGCTGACCACCGTTCTGTTCATCGGGTTAAATCTGATGGGCAGCAGCGTGTGGGCGGCGCAGCGCTTTGAGGGCGCGGGGCCGAATGCGGTGCAGGTTGAGGTCACGGGGATGCAGTTTGCGTGGTATTTCCGCTATCCCGGGCCAGACGGGACTTATGGAGGGACGAGTCCGAAGCTGATGGATCCGTCGGCGGGCGGCGAGGCGGCGGTTGGACTGAACACGTCCGATCCGTCGAGCAAGGATGATGTGGTGACCGGCACCATGTATTTGCCGGTGGACCGCGAGGTCGATGTGAGCCTGCGGTCGGTGGACGTGATCCACAGCTTTTTTATTCCCAACCTGCGCTTCAAGCAGGACGCGGTGCCGGGACTCAACATTCACATGCACTTCAAGCCGACGGCGATTGGCGAGTACGAAATTGCGTGCGCCGAGCTCTGCGGCCTGGGACATTACAAGATGCATGGCATGGTACACGTGGTCAGCCAGGAAGATTTTGACAAGTGGATGGCCGCACGGGAGGCGGAGAAACAATAAATGGCAACGTCAGCAACCGTTCATGCTCACGCCCCGCAGGGGTTCATCCGAAAATACATTTTCAGCCTCGATCACAAGGTCATTGGGATCCAGTACTTCTTTCTGGCGCTGACGGCAGTGTTTGTGGGGATGTTCCTGTCGCTGCTGATGCGCATCCACCTGGTGTGGCCGATGGCGAATCTGCCGCTGATCGGGGAGATCAAGCCGGAACAGTATCTCAGCCTGCTGACCATGCACGGCACGATCATGGTGTTTTTCGTGCTGACGACGGCGCCGCAGGGCGGATTCGGAAATTACTTTTTGCCGATCCAGATTGGGGCGCCGGATATGGCGTTTCCGGTGCTGAACATGATGTCGTTCTGGACGACGTTTGTGGGATTCGTCGTCATCATTGCTGCGTTCTTTGTGAGCGGCGGAGCGCCGCTGCATGGGTGGACGGGATATCCGCCGCTGAGCGCGGTGCAGCAGGCTGGGCCGGGTGAAGGGCTTGGAGCCGACCTCTGGATTACGAGCATCGCGATTTTCTGTCTGGCGTCGCTGATGGGCGCGTTGAACTTTTTGACGACCACGCTCGATATGCGAGCCAAGGGCATGACCATGATGCGCATGCCGCTGACGGTGTGGTCGTGGTTCATCACGGCGATTCTGGGATTGCTGGCGTTCGGCGTGCTGCTCTCGGCTGGAATTCTGCTGCTGCTCGATCGCAACCTGGGCACGAGTTTTTATGTTCCGCTGGTGGTGGTGAACGGGCAGATCATGGGGCACAAGGGCGGATCGCCGCTGCTGTGGCAGCATCTGTTCTGGTTCTTTGGGCATCCTGAGGTTTACATCGCGATTCTGCCGGGCATGGGCGTGGCGTCGCAGATTCTGTCGAACGTTCTCGCGCAAGCCGATTTTTGGCTACAAGGCGATGGTCTATGCCATGCTCGCGATTGGATTTTTTGGCTTCATGGTGTGGGGCCATCACATGTTCATGAGCGGCATGAGCCCTTATTCGGCTTTTGCCTTCTCGCTGCTGACCATGTGCATTGGTGTGCCGTCGGCGATCAAGACATTTAACTGGCTGGGCACGATGTACAAGGCGCGGATTCGCTTTCAGACGCCGATGCTGTATGCGATTGGATTCGTTTCCCTGTTCGTCTCCGGCGGATTGAGTGGACCGTTCCTGGCACAGCCCGTCCTCGACATTCAACTGCACGACACTTATTTCGTGGTCGGCCACTTCCATCTGATCATGGGCGTGGCGGCGATCTTTGGGATGTTTGCGGCGACGTACTACTGGTTCCCGAAAATGTTTGGGCGCATGATGAATGAAACGTGGGGACGAATTCACTTCTTCATCACGCTGCTCGGAACGTATGCCATCTTCATGCCAATGCATTATCTGGGCATTGCTGGAGGCACGCGGCGGTACTCGCAGTACACCGAGGTGGCGTATCTGACGAAGCTGATGCCACTGCATCAGTTCATGACTTATGCGGCGATCATTACCATCGCAGCTCAGTTTATTTTTGTGATCAACCTGTTCTGGAGCATGTTCTGGGGACCGAAGGCCAGCGACAATCCATGGGAATCGACGACGCTGGAGTGGACTACGGCGACTCCGCCTCCGCATGACAATTTTGGCGGCGTGACGCCGGTAGTGCATAACGGTCCTTATGAATATGGAGTACCGGGAGCGGCGCGGGATTATGTGATGCAGACCGATCCGGCGGTGGGTGGGGGACATTAGGGGCGGCAGAAGTCAAAAGCATTGAACCGCTGAGTTCGCGGAGAACTGCCGCGGAGGACGCTGAGAAAAGCAGGATCGAATCACTAGCGATGGCGACTTATATTCCAACTCGTCCGATGGATCATGTGGGGCAGAAGCCGCCGGCGCCTCCGTTTGGCGGGGGTGGCGATGAGGGGCGTGGCGACGGGCTGCCGAATTATGGAGCGCGGCTGCGGCGGGCGCGGCTGGGAATGATTTGCGCGATTGCGACGGTCAGCATGATTTTTGTGTCTCTGACCAGCGCATACGTGGTGCGGCGCGGGTTGCCGACGTTTGACGACAATAGCCGGACTTATCTTCGCGACTGGGGTTCGGTGGAGATGCCGTGGCTCCTGCTCGCGATTAATACCGCAATTCTGCTGGTCAGCAGCGTGACCATGGAAGGTGCGCGGCGAAGTATTGCGCGGCGGGCGGCGCTGGCTCCGGTGAAATCGATCCCAGGAGTGTCGCTGGGCGAGGAACGCAATTTCCCATGGCTGGGCATCACGGTGGTTCTGGGGTTGGGATTTCTTGTGGGCCAGTGGATGGCTTGGGGTGAATTGCGGGCTCGCGGATTTCTGATTTCGACCAATCCGGACAGCTCTTTTTTCTACTTACTGACCGCGACGCATGCCGTGCATCTGACGGGCGGAGTGATCGCGCTGATTTGGGCGGGGGCGACTTCCCTGCTGAGGCGTCCGGTTGAGGCGCGGCGAATCGTGGTGGATGTGGCGGCGTGGTACTGGCATTTCATGGCGGTGCTGTGGGTTTACGTGTTTGCGCTGTTTGCGTTTGTGCGATGAGTGATCGGGAAAGGGGAAATTGAAGAATGGCTGAAGCCACTCTGGAACACGCCTCGGCTGGGCACGGCGTTGCCGGTGAGTTTGAAGCGCCGCTGTTGGGGGCCTATTCGAAGAAAGTCGGGATGTGGCTGTTTCTGGCGTCGGATTCATTGACGTTCGGAGCGCTGCTGTTTGCCTTCAGCTACAACCGCATCTATACGGTTCCGTGGCCCACGCCGTTTCATGTGGCCAGCATCACCAACGCGACGGTCATGACCGCATGCCTGCTCTCGAGTTCGCTGACGATGGTGCTGGCGGTGTTCGCGGCGCAGCGGCACGATCGTTCGTGGACGCGGCTTTGGCTGCTGGCGACCATGATTTTCGGTACTGCATTTATCGTGCTGCACGGCATGGAGTGGAGCAAACTGATCGACGAAGGACTGACCCTGCCCGGCTTCTTCACGTTGTTGGGGGTGCCGCAGCGATCCGGCGGTGGCGAGATGGTGGAGATATCGAAGAATGTCCCGCAATTTGCGCAAGCTTTCTTCGGACTGACCGCCATGCACATGCTGCACGTGACGATTGGCGTGATTTATCTGGGAGTGGTTGCATTCCGCAAGTGGTTCCTGCCGATTCTGGCCGTGATCTGGATCGTGGCCGCGCTGCTGATTCCAGCGGGAAATGTGTTTCATTATCCGGTGCATCTGCTGGGACTGGGGCTGATCGTCTCTGCGATTATTCTGTTCCTCAAGCCTAAGGATTATGACGCGCAGGATGTCGAGGTGACCGGGTTGTACTGGCACTTCGTGGATCTGGTGTGGATGTTTATTTTCCCGCTGGTTTATTTGATGTCGACGAAGGTGTAGTGGCGGCCAAACCTTAACCACAGAGGTCACAGGGGATTCACGGTAATAACACGAATTTCAGCGAGGAACTCTTCCATGCACGATGTGGCGAAGCACGATGACAGCAAGGGGCAGTATTTCTGGGTATGGGGCGCGTTGCTGGTTCTGACGGCAGTCGAGGTTTGGCTGGGATACCGGCAGATCTTCGAGCCGGTGCGCATGCTGCAGGTGCTGCTGCTCCTGTCGATCGTCAAGTCGGCGCTGATCATTGGCTACTTCATGCACTTGAAGTTTGAAAAGGCGATCATGCGCTGGCTGCTGGTGATCTCGGTGACCGGGTGTTTTATCATCATGTACTTTTTCTTCTTTCCGGATGCGGACCGGGTTTTGCGTTTGGGGGTGAAGTAAGTAGAGTTTATCGCGGAGTGCGCTGAGAAATTCCGCGGAGGCGCGAGAAGAATCTGGTGATGAAAGATATTTACGGCAAAATTCGTAACCTCGCGCTGCTGGCTTTGCTTTTTGTTTTTGCTGCGCCGGCCTGGGGACAGGGTTGCGCCATGTGCAATGCGAGTGCCAGGGCTACGCCGAAAGAGGCGCAACAGACGCTCAATCGGGCGGTGATGGTGTTGCTGGTTCCTCCGGTGGGATTCATGCTGGTCGGGTTTGGATTGGCGATCCGCTATGGCAAGCGGCGCGATCAGGATCCAGAATAGGTTCTCATCTACCTGTCTTTCGCCCCTTCAAGGCTTGTAGCCATTCCTCAGAATCTGACCCACGGCTTGCGCCGTGGGCTGTATTCTTCCGCCGCTTCGCGGCTGTCGGCAGCAGTGGCCCGCCGCGTTTCTGACGCGCACTTTGTTCGTCCAAGCTCTGCTTTATAATGAAGGATTCGACATTATCCTTTTTTGTCGCTGGGGACCCTCCGGCGGTGAAAGGGCTGTGCCGAGGCCTCATTCAATGCCGGTCCCATCCCTAGCTACGGATTACATTGTGGTGCGCGGGGCGCGTGTGCACAACCTCAAGAACATCGATTTTGAGGTGGCGCACAACACGCTGACCGTGGTGACCGGCGTCTCCGGTTCGGGGAAATCTTCGCTCGCCTTCGACACGATTTACGCCGAGGGACAGCGCCGGTACGTGGAGTCCCTATCGGCGTATGCGCGGCAGTTTCTGGAGCGCATCGAAAAGCCTGATGTGGATTTGATCGACGGCATCGCGCCCGCGGTGGCGATCAAGCAGAAGAATACGACGCGCAATCCGCGATCGACGGTGGCGACGGCGACTGAGATTTACGACTACTTGCGATTGCTGTTTGCCCGGGTGGGACGAACTTATTGCGCGAACTGCGGCCGCGAGGTGAAAAAAGATACGGTCGATGAGGTCACCGATGCGGTGCTGGCGCTCGGTTCGGGGACGCGGGTGCAAGTTGTGTTTCCCTTGCAACCTGCCACTACCCCGCCCCCGGAGAAAGAAAAGAAGGTGGCACGCGGGCGCAAGTCCACTAAGAAAACCGGGCCAGATTCCGGGCTGACCGAGCAGTTGAAGGCGCGGCTGTTCGATCTGCGCAAAGCCGGGTTTAACCGGCTGTATCAGGCCGGGCAGGTGTTTGAGTTCTCCACGCCAGAGTCGCTACTGGATATCAACTTCAACGAGCCGGTGTTTATGCTGGTGGACCGGCTCACGGTTTCTGCGGAGTCGCGCACGCGCATCGTGGATGCGATCGAAACGGCTTATCGAGAATCTGGCGAGGTTATTTTTGATCTACCTGCGCCCGCTGAGGAGACCGCTGCAGCGGGCGAGGGCGCCCGCTCTACGCCGCAGATGCGCTTTGCGCAGCGGTTTGAGTGCAAGAGCTGCAATCTGCTGTATCAGGAGCCGGAGCCTCGGCTGTTCTCGTTTAACAATCCTTACGGAGCGTGCCCGCGGTGCCAGGGATTCGGCAACACCATCGATTTCGATCTCGGGCTGGTGATTCCCGATCCCATGAAGTCCCTGGGCGAAGGAGCGATTGATCCGTGGAACAAGCCGAAGTACCGGGCGCTGTTTGCGGACATGAAGCGCTTTGCCAAGCAGATGGAGATTCCGCTCGACGTGGCGTGGGCCGATCTTGACGGGGCGCAGCAGGAATTGATTCAGAACGGGGACGGAAAGTTTCTCGGGGTGCGCGGATTCTTTCAGTATCTGGAGCGGAAGAAATATAAGCTGCACGTCCGCGTGTTTTTGAGCCGGTATCGCGGGTATTCGACTTGCCTGGAGTGCCGGGGCACGCGGCTGCGGATGGAAGCACGGCAGGTCAAGATCAACGGGAAAAACATTTGTGAAGTCTGCGCCATGACGGTGGAGGACGCGGCGGCATTTTTTGCGGGCGTGCAGCTGAGCCCGGAGGAAGCCGAAATTGCGGACCGGTTGCTCGAAGAGATCCGCGAACGGCTGCGGTTTTTGAACGATGTGGGGCTGGAATATCTGACGCTGGACCGGTTGTCGTCAACGTTATCGGGAGGCGAGGCGCAGCGCATTCAACTGGCGACGGCGTTAGGGTCGCGGCTGGTGGGGACGTTGTATGTGCTGGACGAGCCTTCGATTGGATTGCACAGCCGCGACACGCACCGGCTGATCGACATCCTTCGCGATCTGCGCGACTTGGGAAATACGATTCTGGTGGTGGAGCACGATCCCGACATCATGCGCACGGCCGACCGGATTCTCGACCTCGGGCCGGGCGCCGGGGAAAATGGCGGAAAGCTGGTGGCGGCGGGAACCTACGACGAGATTGTGAAGAATGCGGCGTCGCTGACGGGGCGCTATCTGGCGGGGGATTTGCACATTCAGATTCCGGTAGTGCGGCGGCAGCCGGGGACGCAGCAGATCCGAATCAAGGGCGTGCGCGCCAACAATCTGAAGGGAGTGGACGTTTGCATTCCGCTGCGGATGCTGGTCGCGATCACGGGAGTTTCGGGGTCAGGCAAATCGACGTTGCTGCACCAGGTGCTGTACCAGGCGCTGGGCGAGGCCAAGCAACAACCGATGGGGGCGGCGACGGGCGCGGCCACATGGGAAAGTCTGGAGGGCGACCAGTACATCGACGAAGTTGTGCTAGTGGATCAGTCTCCGATTGGGCGGACGCCGCGATCGAATCCGGTGACGTATATCAAGGCGTTCGATGCGATCCGCGAGCTGTTCGCGTCGTTGCCAGAAGCCAAGAAACGCGGCTTCGCGTCGGGACATTTCTCGTTCAACATTCCCGGCGGACGCTGCGAGACTTGCCAGGGCGACGGCACGGTTACGGTGGAGATGCAGTTTCTCGCGGATGTGGAGCTGATTTGCGAGGAGTGCAAGGGGACGCGGTATAAGGCGTCGGTGCTCGAGGTTCGTTACCACGGCAAGAATATTCATGAAGTGCTGAGCCTGACGGTGAAAGAAGCGCTCAAGTTTTTTGCGGAAGTGCCCAAACTGACGGAAAAGCTGCGGGTGCTGGATGAAGTCGGGTTGGGATATTTGCGGCTGGGGCAATCGGCGACGACGCTGTCGGGGGGAGAGGCGCAGCGCATGAAGCTGGCGGCGCACCTGCAGCCGGCGGCGCGTGAGATTGGGCGTCCCAGCGCGGGGCGAGAGGACGAGGGCCGGCACCGGCGGCGGATGCTCTATATTTTTGATGAGCCGACGACCGGGCTGCATTTCGACGACGTCAGCAAACTCCTGGCCGCCTTCCGCCGTCTTATTGAAGCAGGCGGGTCGATTCTGGTGATCGAGCATAATCTGGAAGTGATCAAGACCGCCGACTGGGTCATCGATCTGGGGCCCGAAGGCGGGTCGCGGGGCGGGAAGATCGTGGGGGCGGGGCCTCCGGAAATGATTGCGAAGTTGCCGGGGTCCTACACGGGAAAATATTTGGCGAAAGTGCTGAACAGCACCGGGGCGGCGCGTTCCAATGGGAACCAATAAATTTTTCGCGGGCTACGTGCTGGGATTGGCGATGGCAGTGTGCGCCGGCGCGCAGGATAGCGGCTCGGCTGCGGGAGAAGCTTCTACACAAGGTTCCCAATCCACACAGCCCGCTGCGCCGGGCCAGGCGCAAAACCCCGCGCAACCTTCCTCGCAATCTTCGTCTTCGTCAAAGAATCAAGGGCGTCGGTCCGGCCATCACGTGCAGGTTCAGGAAGACGACAGTTCTCAGCCGGCGGAGCTGACCGGGGCTGAGGCTGCCATTGACAAGCAGGATTATGCCGCCGCCGAAAGCCTTCTCCACAAACTGGTGGCCCACGAAGGCGCGAGCTATGTGGCGTGGTTCGATCTGGGGTTCGTGGAAAATGCGTTGGGCAAGCTGGAGGAATCGATTGCGGCCTATCGCAAGTCGGTGGCGGCCAAGCCCGATGTTTTCGAGTCAAACCTGAATCTGGGGCTGCAGTTGGCGAAGACAGGCGCTCCGGACGCAGCGGAGTTTTTGCGGGCTGCGACGCGCCTGAAACCCACCAGCCATGCGGCCGAGGGGCAGTACCGGGCGTGGCTTTCGTTGGGGCAGACGGTGGCGAAGACGAATCCCGAAGAAGCATTGGCGGCGTGGCGGGAGGCGGCGAAGTTACAACCCGCAGAGGCCGAGCCGCATCTTTCTGCAGGGTTGCTGCTGGAACAGGAAAACAAGTTCACCGACGCGGAGCAGGAATACAAGATGGCTCTGGCGCTCGATCCGAAATCGGTAGACGCGGTGATGGGGCTGGCGAACCTGTACATGCGGGGCGGGCGGCTTCCCGAAGCAGAAGAATATCTGCGCAAATTGCTGGCGGCGCATGCGGAGTCGGCGGCAGCGCACATTCAGTTGGGGCGAGTGCTGGCGGCAGAGGACAAGACCGACGCTGCGATTGCGGAGTTGCAGGCGGGGCTGAAGCTGGCTCCGGGCGACGAAGGGGCGGAGCGGGATCTGGCGGAAATATACGCGACGGTTGGAAAGAACGATCTGGCCGAGGCAGTGTGCCGCGAGTTGCTGGCGGCGCATGCCGGAGATGCGGGGCTGCATCGCCAGCTCGGGCAGGCGCTGCTGCGGCAGAAGAAATTTCCGGAGGCGCAGCAGGAATTCGTAAAGGCGGTCAGGCTCAAGCCCGATTTTGGAGAAGTGTACGGCGATCTGGCGTTCGCGGCGGCGGAGAATAAGGATTACCCGCTGGTGATCCGCGTGCTGGATGCGCGGCTGAAGCTGTTGCCGGAAAATACGATGACCTATTTTCTGCGGGCATCGGCCTACGATCACTTGCGCGACTTCAAGGATGCGATAGTAAATTACCGGCTTTTTCTGAGCACGGCGAACGGGAAATATCCGGATTACGAGTGGAAGGCGCAACATCGGCTGATTGCGATCGAACCGAAGAAATAGGGCGATGGGTCCAGCGATGGGAAAGATGGGGCGGGCACGATTCTGGCGGGCGGCAGCGATGGGCTTGTGTCTTTCGGCTGTGGCTGCCGCGTTGGCGGCCGGGATGAGCGAAGGGCCGACGCTGGAAGAACTGAAGGGGCGGGTCGGAAAGGCCGGCATCTCCGATCGTCCGGCGTTGTGCATTCAGGTTGCTGAATTGCAGTTAGGAGCGGCGCAGCGGTTTTATGAGGCCGGCGACAGCGAGCAGGCGAAGACCGCGTTGACCGATGTGGTTGCCTTCTCCGAGTTGGCGCGCGATTATGCGGTGCAGTCGCGCAAGCATCAGAAGCAGAGCGAGATCGCCGTTCGCGGCATGGTGCGGAAACTTATGAACCTGAAGCACACGGTGATCCATGAAGATCAGGAGCCGGTGCAAACGGCGGTGGACGGGCTGCAACGCGTGCGCGACGATTTGCTGAGCGCCATGTTTTCAAAAGGAAACAAGAAATGAGAGCTTCCCTGCGCGCGCTATTTCTCCTGGTATTGCTGCTGGTGACGGCGGCTGCGGTGGCGCAACACCGGAGGGATCCCCTGACGCCTCCGGAGGTCGATCAGATCCGTGACGCCAGTTGGGAGCCGCAAAAACGGCTGGGCCTTTACGTGGGCTTTGCGCGGGCGCGAATGGCGGGGCTGGAGCAGATGCGGGCCGATCCCAAGATAAAAGACCGTGGGCAACAAACCCACGACCGGCTCGACGACTTTCTGCTCATCTATGACGAATTGAACGACAACATCGATACTTTTCTCGATCGCAAGAACGACATTCGCAAACCGTTGAAGGGGATCATCGACGCCGACAACGAATTCCAGGGCAAACTGCGGGCTTTGAAGGACGCGGCGGGGGTTCCGGCGGAAGAAGTCCGGCAATACGAGTTCGTTCTATCGGAAGCGCTCGATACGGTGAATGGCTCGTCAGAGGACCATCGCAAGCTGCTGGCCGAGCAGGTAGAGGCGGCGAAGCATGGGAAGAAGAGCGAGGAGAAGGCGGGGGCGAGCAAGCCGGAGTGAGTGTTGAGGCTCGGACAGTGCATGTGTGGAAACAGCCGCCTCGGCTGTCCCCACATAAATTTTGACTCAATCCCCGTCGTGCTAATCTAGCCTCACTGTGCGTGAGGGACTGCTGGAAATCTTCCATGAGGAACATCGGCAATTGCGGCCGGGAGCGGCGCCGCCGGAGTTGAAGGTTGAGTTTTTTGCCTTTGCCAATGTCAACAACACCATTCGATTGCGCGAAGGACGGCTGCTGGTAAGGCTTTCCGACTTGCTGGAAGGCGCGCCGGAGGGTGTGGTGCGGGCGATTGCGCACATCCTGTTAGCGAAAATGTATCGCAAGCCGATCGATCGCAGCCAGGCGGCGCGTTACCGGAAATATGTAGCCAGCCACGAAGTGGTGGCGAAGGCGCACCTGGTGCGGCAGATGCGCGGGCGCAAGCAGTTGCGTTCTCCGCAGGGACGCTTCTACGATCTTGACGAAGTGTTTGAAGACCTGAACCGGCAGTTCTTTCATGGGCTGCTGGGGCGTCCGCGGATGAGTTGGAGCCCGACCAAGACGCGGCGCATTCTGGGGCATTACGATCCGGCGCACAACGCGATCGTCATCAGCCGGATTTTCGATCAACTCCTGGTGCCGCGGTATGCAGTGGAGTACATCGTTTACCACGAGATGCTGCATTTGAAGCATCCGGTGAAGTTGCGCGGAAGCCGGCGATGCGTGCATTCGGCGGAGTTCCAGGCGGAGGAGAAATTGTTCCCGCAGCTGGAGCGGGCGGAGGCATTTCTGAAAAGGTTGTAGGAGCAGTTGGATTGTTAGAGTTTTGTGCTGCGGCGGGGAAAACCGAGGGCCTCAATTCGAATCCTTTCGGCTTATGGCTCGGGGCCATTCTGAGAGGAGTGCCTCGCCGAAGTTTTCGTTCTGTCTTCCTGAGCGGGTGAGCGCGAAGCGAAGCGAATGCGCTCACGCAGTCGAAGAGCCTGTCCCGAGTTTGTCGAGGGGACCCCTACCATTACCCAACTCTCGCGACAGACGAGCACCCGTGGTGCCTGTAGGGATGCTTCGACTCCGCCGGAACTCCCTCCGGTCGTCCCGCCTCCGCTCAGCACGACAGCAACCTGTCATCTTGCCTCGCGAACGCCTTCGGCGGAGGAGAAATTGTTTCCGCAGATGGAGCGGGCGGAGGCGTTTCTGAAAAGATTGTGAGCGTAAATGGACCTATTTGGGCTATCTGACCACAGGCACGAATCCCGTTTAATCCTATATTTCCCCGTGTGATGCAGATCACGCACGGTCGTGACGCGGTGGATTGACGCCCTTGCCGCCAGCGGCATATCCTTAAAGTTGAAATTGAAAATCATTTTCAAGATCGTGGGTCTTGAAAAGGCGGGCTATTCATAGATGCTACAGGCTTTTATCATCACGCTGCGCGAAGGGGTCGAGGCGGCCCTGATTGTCGGAATCACCCTGGCTTATCTCAATAAGATTGGGCGCAATGACTTGCGCAAGGCGGTTTATGCGGCGCTGGCGGCGGCTTTCGCCGGGTCGATCGGCGTCGCGATTGTCATTTCCCGGCTGAAGTGGAACGAAGACGTTTTTGAAGGCTGGATCATGCTGGTCGCCGCCTTCTTCGTCGTCACCATGATGGTCTTCATGATGAAGACGGGCCGGAAACTGAAGGGTGAGATCGAGGGCAAGATCGGGCTGCTGGCGGGCGAGGACGCGTGGGTCGGGCTGTTCTTTTTCGTGTTTCTGATGGTGCTGCGCGAGGGCGCGGAGACGGTGCTGATCCTGTCGGCGGTTTCGCTGAACTCCACCGAACTGATGAGCTTTCTAGGGACGCTTGCGGGCGTGCTGTGTGCCATCGCGTTCGGCGTGATGTTCGTAAAAGGCAGCGTGCGCATCAACCTGCAGAAATTCTTCAAAGTCACGACGGCAATTCTTTTCCTGGTAGCGGTGCAGTTGGTGGTCGCAGGGCTGCACGAACTTTCCGAAAGTGGAGTGATCCCGTCATCGAAGACAGAGATGGCGATGATCGGGCCGATCGTGCGCAACGATCTGTTTTTCTTTGTGACGATTTTTGCGCTGGCCGCGCTGATGGTGCTGTTTGACGCCAAGCGGCGGGAGGCGGCGCCGGTGGCGGCATCGGCTGCGGAGCGACGCAAGGCGGCATGGACCGCGCGCAAAGAGCGGCTGTGGATGGCTTCGGTGTATGGCTTCTCTTTCGTATTCATCGCGCTGGTCACGGCGGAATTTATTTATACCAAGAGCGTGAGCGCGCTCTCGCCGGCGACGGAAGTTAAGTTCACGAACGGGCAGGTGACGATCCCGCTGGCGCAGGTTTCCGATGGAGACTTGCATCGTTATCAGGCGCAGGAAAACGGCACGGCCGTGCGCTTCTGGCTGTATCAGAAGCCGGATGGCAAGATCTCGACGGTCTTCGACGCCTGCGAAATCTGCGGCGCGGTTGGATTCTACAAGTCGGGTAATGGAGTGGTCTGCAAGAATTGCGCGGCGCCGATCAATCCGCAGTCGGTGGGAACGGCCGGGGGATGCAATCCGATTCCGCTGAAAGCCACGCAGACGGCGGACTCCATCATCATTCAAGAGGCGGACATTGTGGCCGGCGGCCACGTGTTCGAGAAGCAGTAAGGCATGTTCGCCCGGCTCGTTTACGAATCATTCCGGCGGCAGAAGCGCAGTAAATTGCTGGCCGGCGTGGCTATTACCCTGGGCGTTGCGGTGGCCACGGCGATGATTGCGGTCGCCACCGATATTGGCGACAAGATCAATCGCGAACTGCGCACCATCGGCGCCAACCTGCTGGTCACTCCTCAAGAAGATACGCTGGACGTCGAGATTGGCGGAGTCAACCTGAAGCCGCCAACTGACGGCGCTTTCCTCAACGAAGCCGACCTGCCGAAAATCAAAGGCACATTCTGGCACAACAACATCACGGGATTTGCGCCCATGCTGCCAGTGACGGTTACGCTTCAACGCAACGGGCAGACGGAAAATCTCACTTTGCTGGGGACTTATTTCGCCAAGCAGGTTGCCTATGGGAACGAAGCATTCGCTACGGGGGTGCGGACGACGCATCCGTGGTGGAAGGTTTCAGGAGCGTGGCCGGATGACGGTTCGCGCGACATTTTGCTGGGCGAGCGGCTGGCGGCGAAGCTGGGGGCGAAGTCCGGCGACGAGATTACTTTATCGGGGCGGGCGCTGCGGGTGAGCGGGATTCTTTCGACCGGAGGCGCGGAGGACGATCAGGTAGTGAGTCCGCTCTCGGTGGCGCAGGAAATTCTGGGCAAGCCGGGGGCGGTGCGGCGCGTTTATGTGAGCGCGCTGACGAAGCCGGAAGATGCGTTTGGCCGGCGCGATCCGAAGAGCATGTCTGGCGCGGTCTACGATCGCTGGTATTGCACGCCGTATCCCGCAGCGATTGCGCTGCAGTTGACCGAGGCGATTCCGCATTCGCATGCCGAACAGATCCGGCAGGTGGCACAGAACGAGGGAGCAGTGCTGACGCGCATCGAAGGTCTGATTTTTCTGATCACGCTGGCCGCATTGTTTGCCTCGGCATTGGCGGTTTCGGCAGCGATGGCAACGGCAATTTTTGAGCGGCGCGCGGAAGTGGGATTGATGAAGGCGCTGGGCGCGGGAAAGTTTGCGGTGGCAACGGTGTTCTTTGCCGAGGCGACGCTGCTGGCCTTGATCGGAGGCTTTATCGGATTCGCCGCGGGAGCGCTGCTGGCGCGGCAGATCGGACACTCGATTTTCAATTCGGAGATTGCGATTCCGCCGGTGCTGTTTCCGGTGATCCTGGCGATCGCGGTGATCGTGACTTTTGCGGGAAGCGCGGCGGCGATTCGCAAGGCCGTGGGCATGGATCCGGTGTTCGCTCTGCGGGGTGAACTGTGAACTCTCCGGTGAACAGCGGCAGATTCAGTTCGGCGCAGGAAGTGGCGGCGAGCCGGGCACAGGCTCCGCATACGTCGATGTTTGTGCGCATGCTGGTACGGGCGGCGGTGCTGCGGCGCGGGCGCGCCGCTTCGGCGCTGCTGGCCATGGTGGTAGCGGCGGCAGTGGGAACTGCGATGCTGAATCTTTACGTTGACGTGCAGGCGAAGTTACGGCGGGAGTTCCGCAATTACGGCGCGAACATTATCGTGGTGGGAAAAGACAGCGCTTCCCTTCCCGCCGATGCGCTGGCGCAGGTGGAATCGGTTCTGGGCGGGCGCGGCGTGGTTGCTCCATTTGCCTTGCTGGTGGCTCGGACCAGCGACGGGCAACCGGTCGTGGTGGTGGGCGCGGATTTCGATCGGGTGCGGCAACTGGATAAATGGTGGTCGGTGAGCAACTGGCCGGCATCGCCGCAGCAGGCGTTGGTGGGCGTGCGCGCGCTTTCGGTGGTGGCGCCGAAAAATCAGCCGTTCGACCTGAGCTTTGAAGGACACACCATTCATCTCACGCCTGCTGGAACGGTGCGAACGGGCGCGGCGGAGGACAGCCGGGTGTATCTTTCGCTGGCGGATTTCGTGGCGTGGACCGGGGTGCATCCTTCGACCATCGAAGTTGCGGCCAGCGGTTCGCCGGAGGAGATCAGTGCGATCCTGCAGCGGCTGGAGCAGGCGATTCCAGCGGCGGACGTGCGGCCGGTGCGGCAGATCATGGAAGGCGAGGCGCGAGTGCTGGGCAAGACGCGATCGACGCTGATGGCGGCGACTACGCTGATTATTCTGACGGCGGCGTTGTGCGTGCTCTCCACGCTGATGGGATGGGTGTTTGACCGGCGGCGCGATTTCGCAATCATGAAGGCGCTGGGCGCTTCCGACTGGCTGTTGAATGGATTTTTTGCGGCGGAAGCGGCGGCCATGGGCGCAACCGGCGCGGTGATCGGATTTGTCGTGGGCATCGGCATCGCCGCGTGGATTGGCCGCGTTAATTTTCATGCAGCGGTGGTGCCGCGCTTCAGCATCCTGCCATTGATTCTGGGGGGCAGCATGGTGGTAACGTTGCTGTCGGCCATCCTGCCCATTGCGTTGTTGCGTCGGGTGCAGCCGGCGGTGATCCTTAGGGGAGAGTGAAATGATCCAGATCAAGGACGTAACCAAGCTTTACCCTGCGAAGGCGGCCGGGAACGGCGATTCGAAGGGCGAGCAGAACAGCTCGATTCATGCCCTCGACCACATCTCGCTGCATGTGACGCAGGGCGAGTGGCTTTCGATCATGGGGCCTTCGGGGTCGGGGAAATCGACGCTGGTGAATCTGATTGGATGCCTGGACCGGCCGACGTCTGGCGAGATCTGGCTCGATGGAGTAAATGTTGCGGGAGTTTCGGCGAGCGAGTTGAACCGTGTGCGCGCGGAAAAGATTGGATTCGTCTTCCAGCAGTTTCACCTGATTCCCTTCCTGACTGCGGTTGAGAACGTGATGCTGGCGCAATATTTTCACAGCATGACGGACGAAAAAGAAGCGGTGGAGGCGTTGACGCGCGTGGGGCTCGGCGACCGGGCGCATCACCTGCCATCGCAGATGTCAGGAGGCGAGCAGCAGCGGGTCTGCATCGCGCGGGCTTTGATTAACGATCCCAAGATTATTCTGGCGGATGAGCCGACGGGAAATCTGGATGCGGTGAACGAAGAGATTGTGCTGCGGCTGCTGCGGGAATTTCACCAGCAGGGGCGGACCATTGTGATGGTGACCCACGATCCGGTGGTGGCGCGGCTGGCGGACCGGCGCATTGAATTCCATCACGGCAAGATCGCGTCGCAGGAAGTTTTTGCGATGGCGGATGAAGAGCAGTTTGACGAAGTTCTGGAAGAGTTGTGGGTACTCGAGGAGCACGGAGAGGTGGCCGAAGTGGAGCGCATGGAAGTGCATGGCGCGCTGCCGGTGAGCATGGCGGTAGAGAAGATGATTCCGATGGGGCTGGTGGTGTCGAGCCCGCATCCGCCGCTGGCGCATGATCATAAGCCGTTTGCCAATCCATGCCATGACGCGCTGAAGCCGATGGGAGCATCGCTCGGGGATGGCACGCTGATTGTGGAACTCACGCCCAGAGGGCGGGAGCGGGCGGGGAAAATTATCCGCCGGCACCGACTGGCGGAGCGGCTGTTTACCGACAGCCTGGCCATGGACAGCGAATCGGAAATCGAGCAGCAGGCCTGCAAGTTCGAACATATTTTGTCGCCCGAAGCTACGGATAAGATTTGTACGTTTTTGGGGCATCCGCGGACTTGCCCGCATGGGGCGCCGATTCCGTCAGGGGCGTGTTGCGGATCCAGGCCAGTGCAGAAGTTTGCGTTAGAATCCTCTTCGGCCCCCAATCATTAGCTGTATGGCAGAGACGCGGCGTGAATTCCAACAACTCGCGAGAATGAGGCTGAAAGACGCCCGTGTTCTGATGCGGGGAGGAAACGCAGAGGGAGCCTACTACCTGACTGGACTGGCGGTTGAGTGCGCTGTTAAAGCCTGCATCGCCAAGAACACGCAGCGTCACGACTTTCCGCCGAATCAGAGCGCTATCAAGGACATTTACACGCATGATTTGGTTAAACCAATAGGTGCGGCAAAGCTGCAAGCTGCGTTGGACGCGGACAGACGGAAAAACGCCTCTTTCAACAACAAGTGGGATGTGGTCAAGGATTGGACCATCAATAGTAGATACGCGGTGGGCGGACTGAATGCCCAGGATCTGTATCGTGCGGTAGCGGGCAGAAACGAAGTAATGCAATGGCTACGGCAGCGTTGGTGAATAATGACATTGAGATCGGTTGACGAATTGTGGCAGCACTTACGCGGGCCTCGATACCAGTGACCGTGTATCTTTGGGCATTCATTCCCCAGTTGCAGGAATGGCAGTTCATGGTCGCCACACCTCTCGTCGACACCAAAGGCCCGCTTGCGGCTTACGGCGACGTCAACCGAGCTCTGCAAAAAGAGGGCGTCTTTGAAGATGTTCCTCTCCGTAGGATCTTTCTGAAGAGTCCGAATGATCGGATTTTGAAGTCTTTAGAAAAGGAGAGCAGAGCAATACCGCAAGAAACATTTAGAGTTGTGAACGAGCAGATTGCCGGGAACTTCGTTGAGGACGCATACGTCTACAGCGGATCCATCGACATCACTGAATCCGAAAACCACGGAGGCGCTGTTCCAAGTACCTATTGGGTCACCTACGCCCCTTATGCTGGACCTGGGGATGCTACGTGGCCGGTCAGGGGTCTCGACGATCTGAGGGAGTTACTACTGTCAAGACTTCACATCAGTCGCTCAATTGTCGAATCTGCGCTGAAAGATGTGTCCGCCAAAAGGAGAGCGTCAATTCCTAACCTACAATTGCGCGCCCGAGACCTTAAACGATTGAGACCGGCCTAGGTGGCCCCGCGGCGTCCCACCATCGGCGTGTTTGATTGAGGCTTCGGGGGCTTACCGTCCTTAAAGTGTTACTTGAGCTCATTCCCGACGCGGATTACTTGTATTTTGGTGATACCGCGCGCCTTCCCTACGGTTCCAAATCGGTGGCGCGATACGCGGTGGAGGCGGCGCACTACCTCGAAGGCCATCGAGTCGAGTTGCTGATGATCGCTTGCAACACGGCGACGGCACTGGGCGGGGGCGTGTTGCGGCAGAAATATCGAAACGAGAGTTGATGCCCGAAGGGAAATTGCGCAATCGAAATAGGTTGCGGATTAATGAAACGGGTTCTCGATGCGCAGACCTTGCAGCACCCGCCCGTGTTGCATGTCTTCGCTGTAGAGGACCGCACATTCAGCCTGTTGCGCCGCGGCGACAATCAGCGAGTCATACCATGAAAAACGATGGCGGCGATAAACCTGTAATGCGGCGCCAAACAGCGCGGACGAGGAATGCACGGCAAGCAGTGGTCGAAAAACGGTGTTAAGGAATTCGTCAGCCTCGAAGGCAGACATGGGCTTCGGAAATTTGCGGAAAGCCACATTGAAAAACTCCTGCACGACCTGATAGCTTACGATTGCATTTCCGTTTTCAAGGCCCTCCTCGATTAGGCGGAGGGCAGTCGTGGTCTTCGCAGATGGAGTAGGGTGGAAAGCGTGCACGAAGATATTGGTGTCCAGAAAATATCTAGCGCTCATTCATCTCGTCGCGAGTAAAATGTCGGCCCCCCGAGTCCACATGCTTAAGGCGCTGCATCAGAGATCGAAAAGCCGCACCGCTGCCCGCGCGGGCCGCATATTGCTCCAGCCACTCTCGAAAGGCAGCGTTCAATGTGGTGCGCTCCGATTGAGCGACGGCGCGGGCTCGCTCGATCAGCGATTCCTCCGCACTCAAGGTGATGTTCTTCATACGCAAATAGTGTACACTATTATAGTGCGAATGTGCAATCCCACGGCATGAATTCCCGGCGGCCCACTATCGGCGTATTCGACTCCGGCTTCGGCGGGCTTACTGTCCTCAAAGCTTTACTTGAGCTCATCCCCGATGCGGATTACCTCTATTTTGGTGACACGGCCCGGCTTCCCTACGGATCGAAGTCGGTGGAAACCGTAGCGCGGTACGCGGTAGAGGCGGCGCATTTCCTTGAGGGCCATGGCGCCGAACTTCTGGTGATCGCCTGCAACACGGCGACTGCACTTGCCCTGGACCGCATCACGGCGGCGGCGCATGTTCCGGTGGTAGGGGTGGTTGAACCTGGGGCGGAGGCGGCGGCCGCAATCACGAACAACAAGAAAGTCGTGGTGATCGGCACCGAGGCCACGGTGAGCAGCCATGCTTACCGGCGGGCGCTGGAGGCGCGGGGGCTCGAGGCGCGCGAGAAGGCTTGTCCGCTGCTGGTGCCGCTGGTGGAAGAGGGATGGGTCGAGCATCCCGTGACGGAGCAGGTAGCGCGGATTTATCTGGAGGAGGCGTTTGGCGACGGCTTTCGCGACGCCGATGCGCTGGTGCTGGGGTGCACGCATTATCCCCTGCTGAAGCCGTTGCTGTCGCGGGCGGCGCCCGGGCATGTGAGCATTGTGGATTCGGCGGAATCGACCGCGAGGGCGGTGGCCGGACGGTTGCAGAAGCTTTTGCCGCCGGCGCCGGTGACGCAGGACGAACGGCGGGGGGTGCCGCGGTTGAGATTTTTCGCCACGGATTCGGTGGAGAAATTCCGGCGGTTGGGAGAGAGGTTTTTGGGGCATGAAATTGAAGATGTGCAGCATGTGGACTTGAAAGAGTAAGTCTCTCGCGGGCGGCCGCGTAGTCATGCTGCCCGCCCTATGGCAGCGTCCAGCTACAGAGATCCTTCGCGTGTTCGCTTCCGTGGCGCGCATAAGCTCGTGGGGCTCAGGATGACAACGTGATACAGCTGAATTGGCTTTTGGCCGCAAGGATCGGATAGCGCGCGCTGGCGGCGAAGAATTATCGTTTAGAAATGATCGTCGAATCGCTCAAATCAATGAAGGAACTTGCGCCTCGCACCATGCATCCGCTCGAAAATATTATCTGGAATGCTTTGACGACGAGTCAGGAGAAGTTCGCTGAATCGTTTGGAGAGGCGCGCCGGTTCATGCCGGAGGTCACTGGCTTGGGAGCTTTTCGGGAGCCCACGGCAGAAGGCTACGAGTCGCTGGCGGGGTTGGTGGGCGATGAGACGGTCGGTCTGTTTTTGGACGAGGCTTACGAGCAGCGACCGGGGTGGGAGTTCGTCGCGGGCGCTCCGCTGCTGCAGATGGTGTGCGAGGGTCTCGTGTCCGGTTCAGCGGACAGCGCTGGGCCAGAATTTGTTGCGCTTGGGGAAAAAGATTCGGCTGAGATGATCGAGCTTACGACGCAGACCAGGCCCGGGCCATTCGGTCGGCGGACCCATGAACTCGGCACCTACCTGGGAATTCGCAGCGAGGGGAAACTCGTGGCCATGGCGGGCGAGCGCATGAAGGTTCCGGGGTGGACGGAAGTGAGCGCGGTTTGCACGCATCCGGAGCATACCGGACACGGTTATGCGCGGATCCTGACGACCGAAATCGCGCAGCGCATCTGCGATCGCGGCGAGACCCCGTTTCTGCACGTCAGGGCGGACAATGTGCGCGCGGTTCAGTTGTACGAGAGGCTGGGGTTCGCGGTGCGAAAGCGGATGCACTTTGCGGTGCTGCGGAAGGAAGCGGCGGGGTAGCGTGAGGCCAGCGGCCGTACGGGTTAAAGCCGGCTCCAAATAAAATCCACATATAGGTTCTTGGCGGGATGCTTCCGTGCGGCGCACATAGGCACGAGGGGCTCAGCTTGTCGTCATGCGTTGTCATCCTGAGCCCTACGAGCTTACGCGCGGCGGGAGCCATTACGCGAAGGACCCATGCAGTTGGGCGGCACCACGAGCGCAGGTTGCTGAAACGAGTCGCCGCCATGGCCCGCGGCTGCGCCGAGGATCGTTATTCTGGAGACAATTACATAGGTCCTTCGCGGGATGGTTCCAATCGGCGCAGAAGCACGCCGGGCTCAGGATGGCAAAATGGAGTAGGTCTGCAGCCGATGCGGGCTGCGCGACTCCGCGGTGAACCGCAGCGCCACCCAGAAACAAGAACTATGGTGGAGTTTTTCAGCGGCCTGTGAAGCTGAAACCGTTTAGGCGGGCACCGCCGGCACGGCTGAAGCCCCCCGCCCTTCAAAAGGGGAACTGAGAACCGAGAGCCGGAAACTCAGTACAAATGGAAGTCGACTTCCACGGCGATTTCTACGGCTACATCGTGTCCATCTTTCTTGCCGGGTTCGAACTTCCAATTCTTGACGGACTCGATAGCCTTCTCATCCAGGCCCATGCCGAGGGCGTTGATGACGCGAATGTTGGTGGGACGGCCGTTGGAATCTACGACCAGGCCGAGAACGCAGGTGCCTTGATACTTGGCCTTGCGCGCCTCTTCGGAAAATTCAGGATCGGTCTGGTAGATGACGCGCGGAGGGGTGACGCCGCGGCCGGGACGGAAAACGCCGCCGCCGATGCCGCCGCCTGAACCCGGACCAACGCCCGGACCACTTCCCGGGCCGACGCCCGTGCCGGTGCCTGAACCAATACCGCTGCAGCATCCGGTGCCATTCGATGGAATGATGGCGGAAGATTTCGGGTCGCCAAGGTTCGGCATGTTGACCATGGCCACCTTGATTTCGGGCGGCACAATCACGGTCGGCTCAACTGCCAGCTTCGGATTCATGTTGCGAATTACCGCCGCTGGAGGCGTGATCTGCTGCATGGAGAACTTGGGCAGACGACCTTTGGAAGCCTGCAGAACGTCGCGATCGCCGCCACCACCGCCGCCGCCAGCCTGCGTCGCGGCGGGCTTGAGCGGAATGAAATCGCCGGGATCGATCAGCGTGGTTGTGGTCTGCGATTTGGCTTCGACCTTGGTCACGAGGTGACGGGTGAAGATCGTGCCGCCGATGATCAGGGCAATCACCACCACGTGAAAAGCGGTCGAGGTAAGGGCGCCATTCTTTTTGTAGTTATAGAAGCCCCAGATATCCTTGACCGGGATGGGCTTCGAATCCAGCTTGAGAGGCGGAAGTTTCTTGGGAAAAAAGAATTCGTCGAGGCCGCGGAAAAGCGACTTGTAGAGCGGCTCAAAAGTGTCGGGAGCCAGCAGGAGATGGAGTTCCGGCTCGTTACCCGGCTTCGGAGTACTGTCTGCGCCCGCGTTCGGATTGACTTCGCCGGATGCCATGGTTTGCTGCTCGATGCTCCCTTGATGATGGGCTACTTGGGGGACGGCACTCTTACACAGATGAGCCGTCTTTCCAACGAGTTGCCTCTGTATCGATTCTTAGTTGCCAGAGTCTGGACCGACCTCGCCCACAGGCGGATTGGCTCCCAACCCAGTTTCGGTGCTGCTAGGTAAAATTGTACCCCTTTCGGAGGCCTTTACGAAGGGCATTTCAGGTTCCTTTTGGGGGTGTCCCAATCCATCGAAAACGTGGGCAGGGCGACAATGCGCTGCTGGAGGCCTGGTTTCTTTGGTTTCCTTTGCGTCCTCTGGGGCCCTTCTTCGCGTCCTTCGCGGTCCAAAGCTGTTGATCGTCGCCAGCAGCAGTTCAAAGCTCTAAACCGCGAAGGACGCCGAGAAACTCCGCAAAGGGCGCAAAGAAAGTCAAACCAGAACACCATCCGCTCCTATCTCCACATAGACGTTCCAGACCTGGCTCCCTATAATGAAGGGATTCAATCATTTGGGAGAAGCCAACCGGGTGCCGCTCGAACTGAAAGCCACCATCAATTTGCCGAAGACCGCCTTTCCCATGAAGGCGAACCTGCCGCAGAATGAGCCGAAAATGCTGGCTCGCTGGGAGCAGATGGGGATCTACCAGCGCATCCGCGAGGCTCGGAAGGGCTCGCCGGTTTTCATCCTGCACGACGGGCCCCCGTACACGAGCGGTCCTATCCATATGGGCACGGCGATGAACAAGTGCCTGAAAGATTTCATCGTCAAATCGAAGACCATGGCGGGATTTGACGCGCCCTACGTGCCCGGCTGGGATTGCCACGGCCTGCCCATCGAGATCAAGGTGGATAAAGAACTTGGGGGCAAGAAGCTGCAGATGCGTCCGCTGGACGTGCGCGCCGAATGCCGCAAATATGCGGAGAAATTTCTCGACCTGCAGCGCACCCAGTTCAAGCGCATCGGCGTCTTCGGACGCTTCGACCGGCCTTACGCCACGATGAATCCGCAGTACGAGTCGGTGGTGCTTTCGACTTTCTTCTCGTTCTACGAGAATGACTTCGTCTACAAGGGCCTACGCGCCGTTTATTGGTGCATGCGGGATGAAACCGCGCTGGCGGAGGCTGAGGTCGAGTACGAGAACCATACCAGCCCGACGATCTGGGTGAAGTATGCGCTGCTGGACGATCCTGCGAAAATTGATGCGGCGCTGGCAGGGAAAAAAGTTTCGACGATCATCTGGACGACGACTCCGTGGACTTTGCCGGCGTCGATGGCGGTGGCCTTTCATCCGGATGAAGAATATGTGGCGCTGGAGTCGGGCGGCGAAGTTTATATCGTGGCTACGAAGCTGGCCGAGGATGTGGCGGATAAGTGCAATCTTGGCGATGCGCGCGAGTTGGCGCACTTCCCTGGCCGCGCGATGGAGCGGCTGAATTTTCAGCATCCATTTCTGGATCGCAAAATTCTGGGCGTGCTGGCCGATTACGTCACCATGGATACCGGGACGGGCGTGGTGCATACCGCGCCTTCGCACGGCGCCGAAGATTTTATGACCGGCGTGAAGTACGGTCTGGACGCGACCAGCAACGTCAACGAGAAAGGTATTCTGCGCAACGGCCTGCCGGAATATACCGGGCAGTACGTCTTCAAAGCGAATCCGATCATCATCGAACTGCTGCGCAGCCGCGGGGCATTACTGCAC
Source organism: uncultured Acidobacteriaceae bacterium (assembly GCA_963715875.1). Lineage (GTDB taxonomy): Bacteria > Acidobacteriota > Terriglobia > Terriglobales > Acidobacteriaceae > Sulfotelmatobacter. The sequence goes on from OY970281.1 coordinate 3,052,688, forward strand.
TCCGACAAACTGGAGCACTCGTACCCGCACTGCTGGCGTTGCCATAATCCTGTGATCTTTCGGGCGACCGAGCAGTGGTTCATTTCGATGGAAACGCCGATGCCCGGCGGCAAATCGAAGGATGACAATTTACGCGCCCGCACGCTGGAAGAAATCAAGCATGTGAGGTGGGACCCGGCCTGGGGCGAAGAGCGGCTCTCGAACATGATTGCGACGCGGCCGGATTGGTGCATCTCGCGGCAGCGCGTGTGGGGAGTGCCCATCGCCGTGTTTCTTTGCGAGAGCTGTGGCAAGCCGCTCAATGACAAGGCGATCAATCGCAAGGTGGTCGAGCTGTTTGCACGCGCGGGCGCCGATGCCTGGTTTACCACGGAGCCCGACACGTTGACGGCGGGCGCGAAGTGTCCGCACTGCGGCGGCGCGAAGTTTGAAAAAGAAACTGACATCTTCGATGTGTGGCTGGAATCGGGCGCGAGTTATCTGGCGCTGGTGGCCGATGAGCCGTCGTATCCCTGGCCTTCCGATCTATATCTCGAAGGCGGCGATCAGTATCGCGGATGGTTCCAGTCTTCCCTGCTCTGCGCCATGGGCACGCACGGTACGCCTCCTTACAAAGGCGTGGTGACGCCGGGATGGACGCTGGATGAAAAGGGCCAGGCGATGTCGAAGTCGCGCGGCAATGACGTCGATCCCGTGGATATCTCTTCGCGGCTGGGCGGAGAAGTCGTGCGCATGTGGGTGGCGTCGGTGGACTTCCGCGAGGATGTGGTGGGCTCGGAACGGCTGATGCAGACCGTGTCTGAAACCTATCGCAAAATCCGGAATACTTTTCGCTACATTCTCGGGAATCTTGGCGATTTCGATCCGCAGAAGGACGCTGTGCCGTTTGCGCAGATGGAGGAGTTGGATCAGTACATGCTGCGGCAGACGTGGGCTTTCGCCGAAGAAGTGCGCGGCTCCTACGATGAATACGCCTTCCATAAGATTTATCACCGAGTGAATCACTTCTGCATTGTCGATCTGAGCGCGTTTTATTTCGATGTGCTCAAGGACAGGCTGTATATTTCGGCGCCAAAGGCTCTGGGGCGGCGCAGCGCGCAGACTGCGGTCCGGCTCATTGGAGAAGCGCTGGTGCGGCTGCTAGCTCCAATCATGAGCTTTACTACCGAGGAAATTTGGGAACACTTGCCGAAGATGCCGGGGCGCGGCGAGAGCGTGCACATGGCGCTGTTCCCTTCCGCGGCAGAGATTTTGGGCGATGCGAAGAATGCTGCTGCGGGAAAATCGGGCGAAGATTGGTTGGCGTTGCGCTCGGTACGCGATGAGGTGCTGAAGGCGCTCGAAGAGGCGCGCAATGCCAAGCTGATTGGAACCGGGCTCGAGGCCCACGTTACCGTGACGGCGGCCGATCCGGTGTATGCGGTGCTGTCGCGGCATGCGGGCGAGCTTCGTTATCTGTTTATCGTGTCAGCGGTGACGCTGGTGCAAGGGGCCGGTAATGGCACCGGTGGCGTGCATGTCAACGTGAAGAAAGCCGAAGGATTGAAGTGTGAACGCTGCTGGAATTATTCGACGCGGGTGGGGGAGGATAAGACGTATCCGACAGTGTGCGAGCGCTGCAGCGCGGTGCTGAAAGAGCTGGAAATCGGCGCGTAACGCGCCTTTGCTGCTGGAGTAGTTGCAAAGCTGTTCTAGTGCAGACTGTTCTAGTGAATCTGTCCGAGTGAGTCTGTCATCCCGAGCGAGGCGAGGGATCTTGGTGTTTGCTGAAACGATCGATGTTGCCGCGGCCGGCAAGAACCAAGATCCCTCGCTCCGCTCGGGATGACATCGGGTGGGGATCAACCAATCGCTCGGAATGACGACGCCGTGAGGATCAAGCAACCTGTGAACTGGCGAAAGCTGCGAACGTTTCTGCTCACGGTGCTGGCGCTGAGCCTGATTCCAGCCACCCGCTACTATCAGATTGACCTTCCTTTGTGGCAGTTCATCAAAGGTCCCGGCCAGATTGATCCTCTATCGCTGCATCTCGCGGGAGAGTTCGTCGAAAATAATCTGGGCACCGAGCGCGACGCGGATGGTTCGGTGACGGTCCGCATGATAGCGCAGCAATATCTTTTCATCCCCCATTGCATTCTGGTCCCGGCGGGAGTTCCCGTACATCTCCGGATCACCAGCGCCGACGCGGTACACTCGCTCGCCTTCAACGGCACCGAGTACTTGGTGAAGGTGTCGCCGGGAACGGTCAGCGAGGCGGAACTGCAGTTTCCGAATCCCGGGGAATACAAGACGGCGTGCCGCGAATTTTGCGGGGCGGGCCACTACGCCATGCGCTCGGAGTTGAAGGTGGTTCCACGCGAGCAGTTCCCGGCCTTGTCTCCGGAGGAAAGGGGGAACTGTGCGGCACAATAACATTTTGCGCGGGCGAAGGCTCTCTGGACTTTCTGGCGCGGTGTTGGGAATGGCCCTGTTGGGAGTCGCGGCGGCATCTTTGCTGCAGGCGAGCGACAGTGCTGCCGGTCGAGTTCCCTCTTTGGTGGCATGGACCGCGGATACCGTGACGGCGGCTTCGAAGGGCGATGCCTTTCGCGGAATGCTGCTAGCCAAACATTGCGAGCACTGCCACGGCGCGGAAGGATTCAGCGCGGCGGCAGCGACTCCGAATCTGGCCGCGATGGACCGGTTGGCGTTGTGGAAACAGCTCGAAGATTTTCAGACGCGCAAGCGGATTTCGCGGCCCATGAATCCGATTGCCGCGGCGTTGTCGCCGCGGGATGTGGCGGATGTGGCAGCTTTTTACGCGGCGGTGCCGGTGTTTGCCGATCCCGAAGATAACCGCGTGTTTCCCCAGGCGGTGCCGGATTCGGCGCGCGTCGCCATGGCATCGCGGCTGGCGGCGTTTGGAGACGGAGAGCGTGGCATTCCTCCCTGCCAGGCGTGCCATGGTCCGGTGGCGTATCGCGTCGGGGTTCCGTCGCTGGCGACGCAGAATGGCGGCTACGTTTTGAACCAGCTTGAGGCTTTTGCCAGCGGCACCCGCAACAACGATATCAACGAGCCCATGCGGACCATTGCAGGGCTGCTGACGGACGAGGAGCGGCATGCGCTAGCGGATTATTACGGCGCGGGATTTGGCTTGGAGCCGGGCGGCGCTCGCGGGGGAAAGTAGTCAGACGGGCGCAGCCAGACAGCAGGTTCCTCACCCGCCGTCCCGGCGGATTCGGAACGACAAACAGCTCGCCCTTAGGCCTTGGGGCGGACAGCCGAGGGCGGCTGTCCCCAAAAATCTTGCCCACAAACACCGCTACCGCAACTCTTCCATCGCGGCATCGAGCGCTTCTTTGCCGGGGCGCGTTAGCGATTCTGGTAGCGTGGCCAGCGGGGCGTCGACCATGTTCAGCATGTCGAGGAAGCTGGGCGCTTTGGTGTTGACGTAGAAGACTCCCGTGAGGACTTCGCCTGCATCGTGAGCCTGGCTCAGACGCTTCATGGCTTCGATGCGGTTCGTCGGGTCGTAGTCTTCTTCGAGCTTGCGCAGCCGCAGGCTGGAACCGTCGTGCATGGTGACGTTCGCCGTGGTTCCCGGATCGTATTCGACGTCAATTTCTTCGAAGGAGGGCACGAAGCTGATTTCCTGCAGGATCTCTTCGTGGTCTTTGACGTACTTGTAGGACTTGGTCGAGCCTTCGTGATCGTTGAAAGTGACGCAGGGCGAAACCACGTCGAGCATCACCGTGCCCTGATGGGCGATGGCGGCTTTCAGCATGGTGCTCAACTGCCGCTTGTCACCGGAGAACGAACGTCCGACAAAGGTGGCGCCGAGTTCGATGGCGAGGCCGCAGGTGTCGATCGGAGGCAGATCGTTGATGACGCCCGATTTCAGCTTCGATCCGAGATCGGCGGTGGCAGAAAATTGTCCCTTGGTGAGGCCGTAGACGCCGTTGTCTTCGATGATGTAGATGACGGGAAGATTGCGGCGCATGAGGTGAACGAACTGGCCGATGCCGATCGAGGCGGTGTCTCCGTCGCCGCTCACGCCCAGCGCAATCAGGTTGCGATTGGCCAGCATCGCGCCGGTGGCGACCGAAGGCATGCGCCCGTGCACCGAGTTGAAGCTGTGCGAACGGTTCATGAAATACGCAGGACTCTTCGAGGAGCACCCGATGCCGCTCATCTTGATGACACGCTCAGGCGAAACCCCCATATCAAACATCGCTTCGATGATGCGTTCGGAAATTGCGTTGTGGCCGCATCCGGCGCAGAGGGTGGTCTTGCCGCCCTTGTAGTCGATTACGTTGAGGCCTATGCGGTTGGTTTTGGGTTCAGCTGCCGGCGTGGTCGCCATTACTTGCCCTCCATGGTGCTGAGTTCGTCGGTGACGGAGCGCGCGTCGAGCGGCAGTCCGTCGAGATGGCTGATGCTGCGCAGCCGGGTGATGAGTTCGGGCTTGAGGTCGAGTTTGAGCAGGCTGAGCATTTGGGCGTCGCGGTTTTGCTCGACTACGTAGATGCGGTCATGCTGCTCGATGAAGTCGTGCACTTCGCGCGTGAAGGGATAAGCGCGCAGGCGCAGGTAATCGGTTTCGATGGCGTATTCGCCGCGCAACTGGTCGCGGCTTTCGATGATGCCCCAATGCGAGGTTCCGTAGGCGATGATCCCGATTTTTGCCTTTTCGCCTTTGAAGATTTCCGGACGCGGCACGAAGGAGCGCGCGGTTTCGAACTTGCGGTTCAGGCGCTCCATGTTGTTTTCGTAGTCGTCGGGACGCTCGCTGTAATTGGATTTATCGTTGTGGCCGCTGCCGCGCGTGAAATAAGCTGCGGCGGGATGGTCCGTGCCGGGCAGTGTGCGGTAGCCGACGCCGTCGCCGTCGAGGTCTTTGTAGCGGGCAAAGCCGCCGAGTTTATCCAGATCAGCTTTGGAGAGCACCTTGCCGCGCTTGATCGGCGTGGTGGGATATTCGAAGGGATCGGACATCCAGTTATTCATGCCGAGATCGAGATCGGACATGACGAAGACCAGCGTCTGAAATTGCTCAGCGAGATTGAAAGCGTCGGACGCCATGCTGAAGCACTCCGTCACCGAGCACGGAATCAGCATGAGGTGCTTGGTGTCTCCGTGAGACAGAAAGGCTGTGGAGAGCATGTCGCCCTGGGAGGTGCGCGTGGGCAGGCCGGTGGAGGGGCCGACGCGCTGGATGTTCCAGATGACTCCGGGAATTTCAGCGTAGTAAGCCAGGCCGGCGAATTCCGACATCAGCGAAATTCCGGGACCGGCGGTTGCAGTCATGCTGCGCGCACCTGCCCAGCCCGCGCCGATCACCATGCCGATGGCGGCGAGTTCGTCCTCGGCCTGAACGATGGCGAAGGTGGCCTTGCCGTCGGGGCCGATGCGGTACTCCTTCATATATTCGATCATCGTTTCGACGAGCGAAGACGATGGGGTGATGGGATACCAGGTGACCACGGTGCATCCGGCAAACATGCAGCCGAGGGCGGCGGCGGAGTTGCCATCGATGATGATCTTGCCGGCGGTCTTATCCATGCGCTCGATGTAGAACGCGCCGCGTTTCTGCAGGCTGGCTTTGGCGTAATCGAATCCGGCCTGCGCCGCGGCCATATTGAGGTTTGCCGCTTTCACTTTTTTGGCAAACTGCTTGCGGATGGCTTTTTCAACCTCGCCCATTTCGATTTCGAGCAACTGCGCGACCACGCCGACGTACACCATGTTCTTGACCAGTTTGCGCAGCTTGGCTTCCGGGCAGACTGCGGCGACAATCTTGTCGTAGGGCACGGCATAGAAAATCAAATCGCTGCGCAATTTGTCGAGGCCGAGAGGCTCGTCATAGAGCACGGAGGCGCCGGCGGCCAGGGACATGACATCGTCCTGCGCGGTCTCGGCGTTCATGGCGACGAGGAAATCGATCTCCTTCTTGCGGCCGATGTAGCCGTCTTTACTGGCGCGAATGGTGAACCAGGTGGGCAGTCCGGCGATGTTCGAGGGAAAAAGATTCTTGCCCGAAACCGGCACACCCATCTGAAAAATGGCGCGCAGCAGGACCATGTTCGAGGATTGCGAGCCTGAACCATTCACGGTCCCGACTTGAATGCTCATGTCGTTGATGATGCGCTTGCGCCCCAATTGCCCGCCCATATCACGGGGAGCGACATCCGTAGTGGCCATCCCTACACCTTCCTTCGATTGAAAAGACGGAGCGATCCGTCTGGATTAGGTCTGGTGAACCCTTGAGTAAATTATACGGCGGCCCGCGCTTCCCCGGCGCCAAATCGCCTGCCGGAAGAGGCGAGGAACCTATGTGGGAACGAGGGGGAGATCGCTCCGGCTCAGGAATCCGCCTTGTAGAACTGGGCGATGGTGCGGAACTTATTATATCGTGAGACGACCAAATCCGCAGGGGGGAGCTTTTTCAACGCGGAGAAATGCTTTTGCAGGCTGACGTCGAGCAGGTTCGCGGCGGCTTCGTGATCGCGGTGCGCGCCGCCTTCGGGCTCGGGAACGATGTCGTCGATGCAGCCCAGTTCGGCCAGGTCGGGAGCGGTGATGCGCATGGCCTCGGCGGCCAGTTCCTTCTTGGTGGCGTCGCGCCACATGATGGCGGCGCAACCTTCCGGTGAAATGACGGAGTAGATCGAGTTCTCCATCATGAGAACGCGGTCGGCGACGGCGATGGCGAGCGCCCCGCCGCTGCCGCCAACGCCAATCACGGTGGCGATGATGGGGACTTCCAGGCGTGCCATCTCGCGCAGGTTATAAGCAATAGCTTCGGCCTGGCCGCGCTCTTCGGCGTGAATGCCGGGATAAGCGCCGTCGGTATCGACGAGAGTGAAAATCGGACGGCGAAATTTTTCCGCGACCTGCATGACGCGCAGCGATTTCCGGTAGCCCTCAGGGTGGGGGGTGCCGAAGTTGCGGTAGACGCGCTGCTTCATGTCGCGGCCCTTCTGGGTGCCGACGATGAGGACCTCTTCGCCGTGGAAGCGGGCCATGCCGCAAATAATCGCAGGATCGTCGCCGAAACTGCGGTCGCCGTGAATTTCGCTGAAGTCGGTGAATACGCGCTCGATGTAGTCGAGCGTCTGCGGGCGCTGGGGATGGCGGGCCAGTTCGGTTTTCTGCCAGGCGGTCTGCGCGCCCTTCATTTCCTCGCGCAGAATGTGGATGCGATCATGCAGCACGGTCAGCTGACGGCGAGTTTCTTCACTCTGCCCGGCAGCGGCTTCGATGAGGGCCACCTGCTGCTCGATCTGCTCCAGTTCCTGCTGCGCCTTTTGAATTCGTCTCATGAACGCTCAACTAATGATGCGCACACTGCCGCGCCCGCACAACTGTTCGACGCGAGCGATGAAGTTGCGATCTGGCACGACATTATAACCCTCCGCCTCCATCACGACCATGAAATCGCCGGAACGTTCCACGTCGAACAATACGCGGGCTTCGCCTTTGCGCTCGCGAAACAGCGTGTGCAGATCGTCGACCGTGGTTTCACCGGCGGTTTCAAGCGGCACGCGGATGCGAATGGCGCGGGGCAGCGGAACTTTGGCGTCCTCCAGCGGCATGATTTCGGCCGCGGTAATTTTAGGATTGGCGCCCTCTTCGATGCGGACTCCGGCTTTCACCAGGACCGGAACTTCGAGTTTCACCTTCTCGCCCAGGCGCTTGTAGGCTTCGGGAAAAACAATCATGTCGATCGATCCCGACATGTCTTCGAGCATGGCCTGCGCATAGAAATCACCCTTCTTCGATTTCTGCACGCGAAGGTTGGTGATGATGCCGGCGGTGGAGATGGTTTCGTCCTTGCCGGTGGACTTGGTCATGACGGCGATCTCAGCCACACTGAGGGCCTGCAAGTCCGTGAGCTTGTCTTTGTATTTTTCGAGGGGATGTCCGCTGATGAAGAAGCCGAGGATTTCTTTTTCGGCCGCGAGGCGCGCCTGCTCATCCCAGTCGGGGATGTTGGGCAGCTTGTCGTTATGAGCTTCGGACTCGTCTTGGGCAAAGACGCCGAACAGGCCGTGCTGGCCGGATTCGACGTCGCGCTGAGCCTTCTGGGCGCGCTCCATGGCGCGGTCGAGGACGGCCATCAATTGGGCGCGGCGGCCAAGAGAATCCACGGCGCCGCTCTTGATCAACGATTCCAGCACGCGCTTGTTGAGCAGGCGGAGGTCGACGTTCTCGCAGAATTCGTAAATCGATTTGAAACGAGTGAGTTTTTTGCGCGCGGCCACAATCGATTCGATGGCGTTACCGCCGACATTTTTTACCGCGGCGAGGCCGAAGCGGATGGCTTCTCCGTGTGGCGTGAAGTTGGCGTCAGAGACGTTGATGTCGGGAGCTTCGACGGCGATGCCCATCTCGCGACATTCGTTGATGTACTTGACGACATCGTCGGTGCTGCCGGTGACGGAGGTCAGCAGGGCCGCCATAAATTCGACGGGATAGTGCGTCTTCAGATAAGCGGTGTGGTAGGCCAGCAGAGCGTAGGCGGCGGAATGCGATTTGTTGAAACCATATCCGGCGAACTGCGCCATGAGATCGAAAATCTTCTCGATTTTTTTTGGGGGAAACTTGCGCTGGGCCGCGCCTTCCACGAAGCGCTCGCGCTGCTGAGCCATTTCTTCGGCTTTTTTCTTGCCCATGGCGCGGCGCAGCAGATCGGCTTCACCGAGCGAGTAGCCGGCGAGGCGGTTGGCGATCTGCATGACCTGTTCCTGGTAGACGATCACACCCAGAGTCTCTTCGAGAATTTCCTTGAGTTCGGGCAATTCGTATTCGACGCGCTTGCGGCCGTGCTTGCGATCGATGAAATCCTCGATCATGCCGCCCTGGATCGGGCCCGGGCGATAGAGGGCGTTCAAAGCGGTGAGATCTTCGATGGAATTCGGCTTGTATTTGCGCAGCACATCGCGCATGCCGTGCGATTCAAACTGGAAGACGCCGGAAGTTAATCCTGTATAGAAAACTTTCTGATAGGTCTCGACGTCATCGAGCGGAAGTTTTTCGAGCGTGATGACCGTGCCGCGAGTCTGCTGGATCAACTTCAGGGCGTCGGTGAGAATCGTAAGCGTGGTGAGGCCGAGAAAGTCCATCTTCAACAGGCCGAGTTTTTCGATGGCGACCATGTCGAAGGCAGTTACGATTTCGTCGTTCTTGGTCTTGTGCAGCGGGACCAGTTCGGTCAGCGGGCGCGGGGAAATCACGACGCCGGCGGCGTGAACTCCGGAGTTGCGCACCATGCCCTCGAGCTTTTTCGCGGTCTGCATCAACTCGCGAATCTGGCCATCTTTTTCCATGGCTTCGCGCAGTTGCGGCGAATCTTCGATGGCCTTGTCGAGCGTGATGTTGAGTTGCAGCGGCACCATCTTGGCGATGCGATCGACGTCGGCGTAGGGAATATCCATGGCGCGGCCGACGTCTTTGATTGCGGCCTTGGCGGCCATGGTGCCGAAGGTGATGATCTGGGCTACGTTGTCGCGGCCATATTTCTGGGTGACGTAGTTGATGACCTCGCCGCGTCGGTTCATGCAGAAATCGATGTCGATATCGGGCATGGAAACGCGTTCGGGATTGAGGAAGCGCTCGAACAGCAATTCGTGCTGCAGCGGGTCGAGATCGGTGATGCCGAGGGCGTAGGAGACGAGCGATCCGGCGGCCGAGCCGCGGCCGGGGCCGACAGGAATGTCGTGCTCTTTGGCGTAGCGGATGAAATCCCAGACGATGAGGAAGTAGCCGGGAAACTTCATTTGCTGGATGATGCCAAGTTCGCGCTCGAGGCGTTGCTCGTAGTCGGAGATGGGGTGCTTCAAGCGGCTCTGTTCGTGGAGCGGCCGCAGCGATTCCATGCGGCGCGCGAAGCCCTCGCGCGAGACGTGCACGAAATAACTGTCGATGGAGTAGCCGGGCGGAACGTCGAATTGCGGAAACGGGGTTGCCACTTTTTCGAGGCGCAGGCTGCAGCGCTCGGCGATGTCGAGGGTGCGGGTCAGGACCTCGGGCGAATCCTTGAAGACGCGGTACATCTCGTCGTGGCTCTTGACGAAGAACTGGTCGCCGTCGAACTTCATGCGGGCGGTGTCGTGAATCGATTTGCCGGTCTGGATGCAGAGCATGACGTCCTGGGCGGGAGCGTCGTCTTCGCAGAGATAGTGGCTGTCGTTGGTGGCGACGAGCGGGAGGCCAAGATCTTTTTCCAGTTGGAAGAGGGAGGGATTGATCTGGCCTTCCAATTTGAGGCCCTGGTTTTGAATCTCGAGATAGAAATTTTCCTTGCCGAAAATATCGCGGAAAGTTCCGGCAGCGGCGCGCGCGGCCTCGTACTTCCCTTCCACCAGGCGCTCGGCGACTTCGCCTTTGAGGCAGCCGGAGAGGCCGATCAGGCCACGGGAATGCTCGGCCAGAAATTTCTTGCTCACGCGGGGCTTGTAGTAGAAGCCGTGCAGCGAGGCCTCCGACGTGATCTTCATCAGATTGCGGTAGCCTTCTTCGTTTTCGGCCAGCACCAGTAGATGGTTGTAGGTATCGCCTTCGGGCGGGGTACGCTCGATGTTGTGATCGTCCTTTTTGCAGATGTAGAGTTCGCAACCGACGATGGGCTTCACGCCAGCATGGTTGGCGGCGTTGACGAAGTGCACCGCGCCGAAGATATTGCCGTGATCGGTCATGGCCACGGCGGGCATGCCCATTTCTTTCACGCGATGGCAAAGCTTTTCGACGTCACAGGCGCCGTCTAAGAGCGAGTAATCGGTATGCAGGTGCAGGTGGACGAATTGGGGCATAGGAAAAGTCTTGATTGATGAATCATCAATAGTTTAGCGGGAAACGGGCCTGTGGAAGAGTTTAGTTATCCACAGAATCACGCAGCTGAATGTTGATGTGCAGCTGCTGATCTTCGCTCACGGTGGGCAGGCGGAAATCCACGCCACGATCGTCGTTAATTTTCGTGGTGGCGGGAATGTCGAGCGCCGAGAGCGGAATTTTCTGCGTGTGCTGAGGAGCGAAGTTCCACAGCGTGTCGCCGACGATGGCGTAATTGTTCACTTCCTGCCTGTGCTGATCGTGGAAGATAAGCACGGTCGCCGGTAGAGCTTCGGTGCGTTCGGGTTGGTGCGGCGGAGCCGAGCTCGCGTACTCGTCGGGATCGCCTTGGTCCGGCGGCCTCCACGGGTCGCCAACGCCCTGGTTGTAGTCGTTGTAGTTGTTCTGACCGGCGTCATACTGGGCGCCGGAATCGTCCGGCGAACCGGAATCCCACCACCAATAAGGATCGATTCCGCCGTAAAGGTAGGGATAACCGTATCCCCAGGCGCCGCAGCCGTAAACTCCGCAGTTGTTTCCGTAGCCGTAGCCGTAGCTGCGAATGCGAACGCCTACGCCGGAATGGCCGTGACCGCGTGGGCTGCGCGAAGCGAGCGAAGGGCCGGAAGCTGATCCGCGAGAGTAGGGCGCGTAACCATAGCGGGAATGCGAACCGCTGTAGGAGCGTGCGCCAGAAAATGAATGCGGGGAATGGGCACCGGAGAACGAGCGTGGGCCGGAGAAAGAACGACTTCCAGAAAATGAGTGTGATCCGCCGAAAGAGTGGCCGCCGCTCATTCCTCCTTGGAAGCCGCCGCCGTGAAAGCCGCCTCCGCTGAAACCGCCGTGCGAGGAGAACCCGCCACCACCACCAGCGTGTCCGCCGGAAGAACCGTGTCCGCCGCCATGCTGCGCCCAGAGCGGCATTGAGGCCAGCACGAGCAGGAACGCCGCGATCCGGAGCGGACGATGCATACAGTTATTATATGCCCGATTCAGAGCGGAGGATGCACAAATTACAGCCCGGGCCGGAAGTCGGCAGTTCCCAGGCTAGTTCTGGTCCCCGGCGCCGTGTTTTTCTTTGCAGATTTTGCAGTAGGTGGGAGGGAGGCTGTTATCCACGCGATGCTTGATTGGCGGCACCGTGCGCAGGTAGGCGAAAATAGCCTTCAGGTCCTCGTCGGTAAGATCTTTGAATTCCCCGAAGGGCATGATCGAATTCAATTTACGTGCTCCCACGAAGCCGGTGCGCAGCGCCTTAATAAAAGTCGCCTCATCGAAGTATCCGATGCCGGAAGGGTCAGGAGTGATGTTGGCGCTGGTGACGTCACCCCACGGCCCCTTGAGATGTTCGCCGCCAGCAAAATCGAGGTTCTCTTTGGCGCTGTGGCAGCCGCAGCCAAAACTCACCAGGTACTTTCCTGTGGCGAGGCGGTCCGCCGGATTGGGGCCCACGACTGGTTCAGTTACCGGCTCGGGAGCGCTTCGCACCAGATAATTCACGGGAAAATTCACTTGCATCGGCGGCACCGAATGGCGCACCGCGGGAATGGAGCGCAGGTAGACGACGACCGAGGCTAGATCCTCGTCGGAAAGATGTTTGTAAGAATCGTAAGGCATCATGGGGAAAAGCGTGCGCTCGTCGTGACCGATGCCCTCGCGAATGGCGCGCGCGAGTTGATCGTCAGTCCAGGCGCCAGCGCCGGTCTCGCGATCGGGGGTAATGTTCGGAATCGTGGGCGAACCGGGGAAATCAGGGATTTCCGGCACCTGGCCGGCGAGCTCCATGCCGGGCAGAATCGGTCCGCCGTGCTGGGTCCAGTCTTTGGGGGAATGACAGGACTCGCAGCCCAATGCGCTCTGGGTCAAATAGCGGCCGCGGGCGAGGCGCTGGGGAGTTCGCTCAAACTGCCGGTTGGTGAGGGCTCGTTTCCTGGGGCCCAATGAATGGTCGCCAGCCGATGGTGAAAGTGATGCCCGCAGCCAGCAAAACGAGCAGGGCAAGCAAACTTGCGCGTAGGATTTTCCCTTTTTTTGTCACGAACCCCAACCCCAAGTTTGGTCTGCGCTCGGAACAGTGGCGGAGCGCAGTGGTGACAGAATTTTAGCGCTTCTTCGTTTTAGTCTTCTTTTTCGGCGCGGACTTCTTATTCGCGGGCGGCGCTTTTCGTTTGGGCGCCGGCTGAGGTTTTGACTTCGCCTGGGGTTTCGCGAGCGGGGGCGCGACTTTCGCCGGCTTCGCCTTCGCAGCGGGTTTGACCGGCGGAGCAGGCGCAACTACAGGTGCTGGCGGCGCGACCGCATGCTTCCCTTTTCCCTTGGGTACTTCAACCTTCTTCCCTGCCGCTGCGGCCTCGGGAGCGGCGGCTTTCGGTCCACGCCCGCGGCGTGGTGGCGGAGGAGGCGGTGGCGGAGGAGGCGCGAATGGCTTCAGGAACTTCAAGGTCTCGGTCCGCGAGCGCAGTTTTCCGTCGAGCAGAAGCATGAAAACGTCCCGCGCAATTTTGGGATACTCGGGCAACTGCGGAGTGATCAACAACTCGGTCATCTCAGGCAGTGGAATGCGCTTCTGGACGTCGCGCCACTTGGTGAGGAAATTCTTGATTTTCTGCACGACCGCCTGGTGGCGGGCAGTGACGGCAAGGAACAAAATCATTTCCGGACGCGCGCTGGAAAGCAGATTCCAGGTGCGCGACGGAGTTGCGGCTTCCTTGCCGGTGAGGCGCTTGGCGAGTTCCTTGGCGTGATCTTCGATGTCGCGCCAGGCTTCGACCAGGTCCTTGCGCGGAATCTGGCGGCGCAGGTCGGAGATATCTTTGTCGGAAAGGCGCGCGGTCAGGAAGTGCATGACGGCGGGCGAAGGATCGACGGTGTAGCCGAGGTCGACCATTTGCTGGCGGGTCTTCATCAACTGCGCCAGCCCGTTGGTATCGACTTTGGCGGACGACCAGTGGGGATGCAGCACCTTGAGCCAGTCTTCTTTTTCGAGGGCGCGAATCACGTTGAGCGGATCGTCTTCGTGGGCCAGTTGGGCGATCTCGTGTCCGACGGCGCTGCGCGAAATGTGGTCGATGTAATTATTTTCCTTGGCGGCGTTGTAACGCTGCTCGGTGCGCTCCTCCATCGGCCAGTGAAAACGGGCGGCAAAGCGGGTGGCGCGAATCAGGCGCGAAGGATCTTCCACGAACGAATAATTCTGCAGAATGCGCAGCAGTTTGGCTTCGATATCGGCGACACCGTTGAAGGGATCGAGCAGCAGGCCGCGCGAGCCTTCGTTCAGGGACAAGGCCATGGCGTTGACGGTGAAGTCGCGGCGGCGCAGGTCTTCCTGAATGCTGGCGGGGGCGATGGCGGGAGGCTTTCCGACCTTTTCGTAGGTCTCGGTGCGCGACATGGCAATCTCGGCGCGAACGTTGCCGGGCAGCACGAGGTAAAGGGTGCGGGTGTCTTCCTCGAGGCCGGCGATTTGCGCGCCGGCGCGTTCCAGGTCCTTTTGCAGTTTGAGAGGATTGCCCTGGATGGTGAAATCGAGATCGCGGATGGTGAAGCCGCTGATGATGTCGCGGATGGCGCCGCCGGTGAGATAAAGCGTGAGTCCCGCGGCGCGGGCGACGTCCTGCACCAAATTGACGCCCTTTGACTGGTCCGGCGTCAACCGGATTTCCATGGTGTAAATGTAATCAGCCATTCGTCGTCAGACAACCCACTTGCAAGCAGTCCTGATGGCTTTTACGCCTGGGGATGAGCTCGGAACGAATCCGGGCGTTTTCCACAGGCTTTCCACAGGCTGCCGTCGTCCTAGACCCGCAGTTCCCCGTGAATCCATATCTAAGCCGTTAACGGCAAAGCACTTAGGTATGCTTGAGCGGAGCCAAGGCAACTTAAAGGAATAACACAACGTTTACATTTTGGCTACTGCCAACGTGGATTCGCGCGATTTCTTCAAAAATAGTGCGAGAATCGAGCTTCGGCGATCGGGCTTCGGCGGGATTACTTTGCCGAAGCCGATTCCGAAGCCAGCCTTATGCCCTCGACTCACAAGAAGGTGATTGTCCGCAAAATGGACCGGGACTCGGTTTCCGGTTACGTTTCTCCGGCGCAATTCGTGAACGAGGGCAAACTCGAACTGCTCAACACTTCGGGAACGGTGGTGGCGATCGATCTGCGGGAGATCAAGGGCGTCTACTTTGTGCGCGAGTTCGGCGACTCGGAATCGCTGACGCGCAAGACGTTCACTTCCCGGCCGCGATCGGAAGGGCTGTGGGTGCGGCTGCGTTTCAAGGACAACGAAATTCTTGAAGGACTGATGCCTTCCGATCTGACGCAGAACCTGCCGGAGGGGTATCTGGTGAATCCTCCGGACCAGCGGTCGAATACGCAGCGAATTTTTGTGCCGCGCACGGCGCTGGAGTCGCTGACGGTGCTGGCGGTGATTGGGGCGCCGCGGCGGCCGCGGCGCGGGCCGACGGACGATCAGAGGCAGGTCACGTTGTTCGAGGAGTGATCGGCTTCGAATGCCGCCGACATAGGGATGCTTCGACTCCGCCGGAACTCCCTTCGGTCGTCCCGACTCCGCTCTGATGACAGAGGGATACCTACTAGCCGTGATAGCAGCCCCTGACAAAGAAATGACAAACGTAATCACCCCCTGGTGTTGGTTTCGGTGTAGGATGGCACTCTGTAATCGGCTCTGGGCAAGCCATTCCACGCCAGAGCAACCCGTGCAAGACTTTCGTTTGTAGCCTTTCTTCTACGAGAGTTCGGGATGGTTTGCGATTGAATTGCCGTATTGAGCGTGTTTAACTCTGTCTGAGCCGGACAAGTTTCTATGGGGATTCCAACTCTTGCTTGTTTCTCGCGCTGGGCGGCGCTTGCGCTATTGGCTTGCCTGTGGAGCAGTCTCGCCGCCGCCAGCGATACTCCGCATTACGTGATCACAAATAACGATATGTTTGCATCGTCATTTGCGGGGGTCAGTTTCTATACGGTGGGGAGCGCCGGAGTGCTGGTGCCGTATGCGGATGTGCCGACCGGAGGCGGAGGAATTCAGGGTGGATTTTTCGGAGCCAGCCGGCTCGCGATCCAAAGCAATGGAAGCGGTCAATGCGTCTTTATGTCCCAGGGCTTCATGAACGAGATCCTGGGAATCGACATTACGAATCTGGAAATCAGCGGCAGCGCATCTGGTTCGCCCACGGACGACGGTTCGGTCAACGGCATTGGCCTGGCCATGAACGCGCAGTATCTGTATGCCAGTTTCACCACGTCGAACACGATCGCGACGTTTCAGGTTCAGCCCGGATGCAACCTCTCATTCGTAAACGATGTTTCGGTCGCCGGCCTGCAGGGCGGATTTATCGACGGCATGGCTCTGCACGGGAACACGCTGGTGGCAGCGTATGGCGACGGATCCATCGAGTCGTTCGACATTTCCAGCGGAACGCCGGTATCGAACGGCGACAAACAAAACTCCACCGCGGCGGTTCAGTCTGCCTTCGCCAGTTATCCGACTTCCGTCGAGATCACGAAGGATGGACATTACGCGTTGTTCGGCGATACCTCGACCTCCACGTTGGTGGAAGTCTCAGACATCTCCGCGGGCAAGCTTGCGAAAACGGTTCCCTACACCGTGGGCAATGGAATTAACTCCAGCAACATCGTGCTCAGTCCCGATGAAACTTTGCTCTACATTGCCAACACGCAGGGAGACAGCATCACGGCAGCATTCTTCAATGCGATTACGGGCAAGCTTTCTCCCGGCTGCCAATCAGGAATGCTAAACGGCTACGTTGCGAACTGGTCGTATCTGGGAAGCCTGGCGGTGGAAACCAACTCGGGAACGGGCGGCGTCGTCTACGTCGGGGAGTTTGGGTCGGCGTCGGGGATCGCGATGGTGGGCGTCACTTCGGCGAATGGGCAGTGCACGTTGAAGGAGAGCTCCGGTTCTCCCGTGGCCGATCCGAATAGCCAGGCGCTGCTGTCGATCGGAATGTATCCGCCACGAAGTTTCTAGGCGGCAAGGTGAAGCTGGGCGGTGTGCCAATCGCGGTCTGCGAAACTGGTCTGCGAGAAGAAGACCGATCCATGGGGGAGTGTTTGATGTCTATATTTCATAAACCGGCCTTTGCGAGATCGATCTTCGTCCTCATGGTTCACCGTTACCTGCGGATTTTCCTTTCTGACTGCGGCCGCGCAGTGTCCCGCCCGGCCTCTGCCGGACAGCGTTTACCAGGATGCGCCCAGTCTTTATTCGCAGAATGGAACTCTGAACGCTGCCTTCACCATGGGACATTCGGTCGACGAGAACGGCTACACGCATTATTGCTACAAGTACACGACGGCGACCGGCACGGTGGAAGCGCCGACTCTGCGCGTCAATCCGGGCGATACGCTGCTGCTCAACGTCACCGATGACATCGCCGCCGGGCCGGCGCAAAGCCAAGGCGGCATGGATATGTCGATGCCCGCGGGCCCAGTCTGTGGCGATGGCGGCACGCCCACCATCAACTCCACTAACGTTCATTTTCACGGCATGAACGTTTCGCCAAACTGCGGTTCCGACGACGTGCTGACTACGCTGATTCAGCCCGGCAGCCCCGGCTTTCAATACACCGTAAAGGTTCCGGCGGACGAGCCTCCGGGCCTCTATTGGTACCATCCCCACGTTCACGGGTTCACCGAGTTTCAGGTGAACGGCGGCGCGGCGGGAGCGTTGATCGTCGAAGGCATGGATAAAGTGCGTCCGGAAGTGGCGGGACTTACCGAGCACGTGATTACGATTCGGCAGGAATTCCTGGTGCCATGGGTTCCCGGGCCGTATGAATTGACGGTCAATTTTGAAAACTCGGCCGCGTTCGAGGGGCCATCTCCGAAGCTACTGATGCAGCCGGGCGAGCAGCAATTTTGGCGGGTGTTGAATGCCACGCTGCAGGACTTCATGCCGCTGCAGCTCACCTACAATGGCCTGCCGCAAACCATGCAATTGATCGCACTCGACGGATATCCGCTGGCGCAGCCACGTAATGAAACCACCATCCTGATCCCGCCGGCGGGGCGCGCGGAGTTCATTGTGACAGCACCGCCGCGCGATTCCATCGCCTATCTGCAAACGCTCACGTATTCCACTGGCCCCACGGGAAATCCCGACACCGGCCAGCCTCTGGTTCAGATCCTGCTCAACCCGGGCGGTGACAAGAGCGCGTCATCCAAGACTGCGCCTGCGGTAAAGACGGCTGATGTAAAGATGGTTGCGGCGAAAATGCCGGTTGACGCGAGGGCGGTGGAAGCGAAGGCCCCGGCGGACCCCAAGAGTAGCGATCACCAGAAAACCGAGCATCCGAATACGAATAGCACGGGCTGGGATCACATGAAGTTCGCCGATTTGAGGAGTGCCGCTCCCACCGCGGAACGGAAGCTCTACTTCTCGGAGGAGTTCGGCGGTACCAACGGCCCCATACAGTTCTACATCACGGTCAACGGGCAGAAGCAGCAGGTTTTCAATCCGAACGAAAAGCCGGCGATCACCACGAAAGTCGGCTCCGTCGAAGATTGGACGATCGAAAACCGCGCCCTCGAAACCCACGACTTCCACATCCACCAGATTCATTTCATGGTGCTGGAGGTCAACGGCCAGCCCGTCACCGATCAAGACATGCGCGATACCATCGAGATTCCCTATTGGAAGGGATCGGGGCCTTATCCCAGCGTGAAGGTGCGCATGGATTTCCGCGATCCTACTATTTCCGGAACATTTGTCTTCCATTGCCACATCCTGCTTCACGAAGATCTGGGCATGATGCATAAGATCCAGGTCACGCCGTAGGAAGTCGCAGGCACAGGATTTACTCTGTGATCCTTTGTGCCCGCTGTGTTAAGGATTTTGTTCCCGAAGAAAGGCCCCAACCCAATGCGAAAACATTTACTGCTGCTCCTGTGCGGCGCCACTCTGGCGTTCGCCGGTTATCTTCTCGGACGAGGCACGCCCACCGTTCAGGCGATGCAGAACACCTACGCCCCGGTCCAGGGTAGCGTCCCCAAATCCTACGGCCGAATCGCCGCCATCATTCCCGACCAGATCGGCACCGGCTTAATCTTCGAAGACGACGATGGAGTGATCCGCTTCGTCAGCATGACCGGCATGAAAGAAGGAGAACTCGCACGCTACGAAGGAACGCCCACGCATGGCGGCATTCCCAAGTCTTACGGGCATTTGGTGGGAGCGGTTGTGAACCCCAAGGGCACCGGACTGGTATTCGAAGACACCGCGGGCACGATACGCTTCCTCACCATCACGGGCAAGACCGAGGGCGAACTCACGCGCGATTAAGCACAAGACATTTGCAAGCCACTGGCTGGTGTAGGATTTAGTCGCGTCTATACCTGCCATGAAACTTTCTGCTATCGCATCTGCACTGCACGCGCGCCTGGAAAAAGGCTCTGTCCATTCCGAGGTCGGCGACCCCGAGATCACCGGACTGAACGGCATCGAGCAAGCCCTGCCGGGAGAAATTACTTTTGTCGCCAATCCCAAATATGCCGCCGCGGCGCGGCGCACCCAGGCTGCGGCGGTGATTGTGGCCGAGAATTTCCCGGCCATTCCGGCGGCAACTTTGCGCGTCGAGGATCCGTATCTCAGCTTCGCGCTGGCGCTCGAACTTTTTCACCAGCCGCTGGCATACGCTCCGGGAGTGCATGCCACGGCGGTGATCGATCCTACGGCGAAGATTGGGCGCGGCGCTCATATCGGCCCTTACGCGGTGATTGGCGAGGACGTGGCGATCGGCGAGGACGCTGTTCTACTGGCGCACGTGGTGATTTATCGCGGGGTGAAGATTGGCAATCATTTCTTCGCGCATGCCAACGCTGTGGTGCGTGAGAATTGCCGCATCGGCGACAACGTGCTGCTGCACAACGGCGTGGTGATCGGCAGCGACGGCTTCGGCTTCGCCAAGACTCGCGAGGCACGCTGGCACAAGATTCCGCAGCCTGCGCCGGTGGTGATTGAGGACGATGTGGAAGTGCAAGCGAACTCGTGCATCGACCGCGCCAGCGTGGGCGAAACCCGCATCCGGCGCGGCGTCAAGGTCGACAACCTCGTCCAGATCGGCCACGGATCGCAGGTGGGAGAAGATGCGCTCATCTGCTCACAGGTCGGCCTTGCCGGCTCAAGCGACATCGGCAATCGCGTGATTCTTACAGGACAGGTTGGCGTGGTCGGGCACTGCAAGGTGGGCGACGATGCGATTGTGACTCCGCAAAGTGGCGTGGCCGGCGATATCGCTGCGGGGGCGCTGGTCAGCGGGGCGCCGGCGGTCGATCACAAATTGTGGTTGAAGTATTCGGCGATTTTGCCCAAGTTGCCGGAGATCGTGCGGGCGATCCGCGCCAAGATATCCAAAGAGCGGGATTAATTTTACGCAGTCGCCGCGGCAGGGTGCCGGTATTCTTCCGGTAATCCGCTCTCAATCGCCGACCGGACTTTTTCCATCAGGCAATCGCGCGTGCCGAAATCTTTGGGTTCGATTGGATTGTGGAAAATCACGGTCGCGACTCCGGGTTTAATCGCGAACCGGGCCTTGGGCATGATGTAGTGCGTGCCCGCGACGGTTACCGGAACGACGGGAACGCCGCATTCCATGGCGAGGTAGAACGGTCCCTTTTTGAAGGGCAGCAATTTGCCGTCAAACGAGCGCTTGCCCTCGACGTAAATGGTCATGTCGAGGCCTTGCTGGATGACCTGCTTCGCAATCTTCACGGACTCGATGCCGGCATCGCGATTGCCGCGATCGACGGGAACCAACGATCCGAAACGCATGGCGCGCCCGAGGATGGGATAGCTGAACAGCTCTTTCTTCACCATCACGGAGGTGCGTCGCGGCAGCAGCGAAGGAATCGTGATGGGCGGGTCGAGATTCGACGCGTGATTCGACATGAAGATGTAAGTGCGCGCGGGATCGAGTTTCTCGAGGCCAACGGTTTGCACGCGCACACCGGCGAGGCGCACGCCGCACAGCGCACCGGTCATGAACATGCGATAAAGCAGGCTGGGATTTCCGGTGAGGATCGTCCAGGGAAAACCGATGAGGGCCGCGAGCGGCGCGGCCAGTACCCAAAACGTTAGCATCGCGATGGTGCGGATCATTTTGAGTGTCCCGGTTCAATGCCTCTTATTGTGACTGAGATGCGGGGGCAGTTTCGGCCTCGCCCTTGAGCCATGCGGCGCGGCGGGCTTGCTGCTCCGGCGTAATATTTTCCGCGTCTTTGAGTTCGTAGGAAACTTCTTCGCGACTGCCGACTTTCCACTTCAGCGAATGCTCGGCGCCGCGCCGGCCGCGCACCTTCACCGTGATCGTGTCGCCGGGATTCAGTCGCGACATCTGCTGCGAAGCTTCCTGTCCCGCAGCCTGGCCGTTGATTTCAAGAATCGTCTCTCCGGTTTGAAGTCCGGCATGTTCAGCCTCGCTGCCTGGAGTGACCCCCTCCACGGTCATGGGGCCATCGAAATTTCGGGCGGCGGCAAAGCCGGCATCGGTGATGGCAGTCGGTGTTTCCTGCAGGCGCAAACCCACCGTGCGGAAGAAATCGTTCCAGGGAATCTCCTCGGTACCCGCTACATATTTGGAGAAGAACCATCCGAGATCAGCGTGGCTCACGGCCTCGGCAGCTTCGCGCACGCCCGCCGAATCGGGGAAGAATCGGCCCTTCTTCGCATAATTCTGATTCATCCATTGAAACGCTTCGCGTAACGAGGCTTGACCGCCGCTCGCCTCGCGAATGCGCAGGTCCAACAGAATTCCTAACAGTTCACCTTTGTTGTAATAGGAGACGCTGCGCTCGGGGCGGCGATAGTAGGCGTTGCCTTCGAGCCAGGCATCGAGGCTCGACTCTTCGGCGGACTGCGTGAGGTGCGCGGGACGGCGCTGGAGTTCAGCAACGTCGGCGGCCAGGTTCTGTTCGAAGTGGCGTTCGTCGATCTCTCCCGCACGCAACTGGATGATGTCGGAAGCGGTGCTGGTGCAACCCTCGCTGAACCAGAGCGCGCGCGTGAAATTCTCACGGGTGTAATCCACGGGCTCGAGGGTCTGGGGACGGATGCGCTTCACGTTCCATAAATGAAAGAATTCGTGCGCGGTAACCGTGCCCAGCACCTCGTGGAGAGCGCGCGGCAAGACCTCGGCATTGATCGAAATCGCGGTGGAGTAGGCGTGTTCCATGCCTCCGCCAGCGGGGCCGCGCGGAAAATGAAAAAGGAACATGTAGGTATCAAAGGGACGATCGTTCATCCATGTGGTTGCAGCCCCGACCAACTTGCGGAGCATGGTGACGATCGCATCCATGTTGTAGTCGCCGGGTTCGGCATCGACAATGACGCGATAGTGGCCGCCGTCCAGATCGAAATCGGATTCTTGAAACTCTCCGATCTCGACGGGGGAATCGACCAGCCGGTCATAGTTGTCGGCGCCAAACTTTTCGTCGGGCAGAGGACGAGAGTGGAGTGGCGAAGTGCCATCCCACGGGAACCTGGTTGAAATGCACGGCCATCGCGGCATCGCGGGCGTTGACGGGATACATGAGGACTTGCGCCAGATTAAAAAACGCATGATGCGAGTTGAACTGCGCGCCAAAGGGCGCAGGGGAATCGGCGGACATCTGATACTCGACGATAGCGCCATCCTGCGCGCCGGTGATTTGCCACCGGCTGTCATCGATCTCGCGAACGTCGAGTGGGCGGCCGGCGCGATCTTTGGCTCGCACCCAGTTCACGTACTGGGAAAAGTCGCGCACCTGATAGATCGCGTTCCAGACGGGAAGCTGCAACTCGCGTTGGGGCGCACCCTCAGGAAGAAATATTTGGACCTCGATCAGATGACGGTCCGCGTTGACCAGGGAAATGGTGTAGTTGGTAACGGCGGCGGAGCGCGCAAGAGCGAGCGAGAGAAACAGGGCGAGGATGAACGTTCTGAATCGACAAGAGCCGGAGAGGATGAAGAGCTTCATTCTTATTGTTTACCCGCCGCATTCGCTGAATTTACCGGCCGAGACTCGCCTGCCAACGCCCGCAAGCGCGCGGGCAACTTCTCGTAGATTCCGGCAAAGCCTCCGTTGGAGAGGATGGCGACCACATCGCCGGGGCGCATTTCGGGAGCAATGGTCTGCACGATTTCATCGGCGCCGGAAATGAGGCGCACGGGGCGGCCGAGATTTTGGATGTCGGCTGCGAGTTCGGGAAGTTCGAGGCGCTCGTTCACCGGGACTGCGTCGGAGCGGAAAACTCCGGCCACAATGACTTCGTCGGCGAGCGCCAAACTGCGCGCCAGATCAGCCTGCAGCACGCGACGCCGCAGCGTATTGGAACGCGGTTCGAGAATTGCCCACAAGCGGGCACCGGCATAACGCGCGCGCAGCGCCTTGAGAGTGCCGGCAATTGCGGTGGGATGATGCGCGAAATCGTCAATGATAGTGATGCCATTGACCTGCGCTTTCACTTCGAGGCGCCGCTTCACGCTTCTAAAAGTCTTGAGGGCGGTGGCGATATCTGGCTTTGAGATGCCGTAGTCTGCGGAGAGAGCGGCGGCAGCGGTGGCATTCCACACGTTGTATTCACCGGCCAGTGGAAACTCGAGATCGGCCCAGAGTTCGCCATTATGCAAAACCGACCAGGAGGTGCGTCCCGGCTCAAATTTCAGGTTGGTGATGCGCCAGTCCGCGCGCGGGCCGGCACCGTAGCGCTCAACCGGGCAGAAAGCCTTCTGCAGGCAGCGGTCGAGGCTGGCGCTTTCTGGTGAGTCCGCGGTTGCGCCGTCGAAGGCGATGATTCGTCCGCGACGAGGAACCAGATTCACGAGGCGTTTGAATGCGGTTTCCACCGCGTCGAGATCTTTGTAGATATCGGCGTGATCAAATTCGACCGATGTGAGAATGGTTGCGTCGGGAAAATAGTGGAGGAACTTCGGTCCCTTATCGAAGAACGCCGTGTCGTACTCGTCGCCCTCGATGATGAAATGGTCGCCCTGGCCGAGATGAAAGCTGGAGCCGAAGTTTTCGGCGATGCCGCCGATCAGAAACGAAGGCTGCATTCCGGCGCAATGAAAAATCCAGGCGAGCATGGAGGTGGTGGTGGTCTTGCCGTGAGTTCCGGCCACCACCAGCACTTCCCTGCCGCGGAGAAATTCTTCGTGCAGCAACTGCGGCAGCGAGCAAAACGGGATGCGCTGGTCGAGGAGGTACTCGAGTTCGACGTTGCCGCGGGAAAGCGCGTTGCCGACGACGACCAGATCGGGGCGAGGGTCGAGGTTGCTGGCGGCAAAGGGCTGCGCCACTGGAATTTTCAGCTCGGCGAGAAAATCAGACATGGGAGGATAGGCAGCGGCGTCCGAACCGGTCACGCGAAAACCGCGCTGCTTCAGCATTCCCGCCAGCGAGGCCATAGCCGTGCCGCAGATGCCAATCAGATGAATGTGCTTTCCAGAATCCATTATTTCTTCACAACCTTATTAAGATTGCATTATTAAGATTGCATTCTTCAACAGCCTCATGGCACGGCGGCCACGGCGGCTTCGAGAAGCTTCAGACTCACATGTTCGCCGCGGACGGTCAAGCGGGCCTGCACTCCGAACGGAAGCGTGATGTTATTCGCGGTCACGTGACCGGAGCGCACCCCGTAGGCTACGGGGATGCCCAGGCGGCCGACAATCCGCAGCACAACCTGTTCGAGCGTGTATCCCTGATTCGCGGTCTGCAGGCAATCTTTCATTTCACCGAAGACGATTCCGCGCACTGCATTCAGTTTGCCGGCGAGCTGCAACTGCATCAACATGCGATCGATTTGGAAAGGCTTGGCCGCCACGTCTTCAATAAAGAGTATCGTTCCAGCCGTGTGAATCTCGTATGGAGTTCCGAGCGAAGCGGCCAACATGGAGAGGCAGCCGCCGTAAAGCATACCGTCAGCGGCGCCATCGACCAAGCCATGCGCTCCGGAAGCCGCGTCCAGGTTGAGTTCCCAGGCGGCCGAAGCGGAAAGGGCGGCTTGCCAGGAATTCAGGTCGACGCCGCCATCGTGCGCCCAATCCTTGGCGGCCATAGGCCCATGAAATGTGACGAGGCCGGTACGGTCGGATAAATAGGTGAGCAGCGTGGTCAGGTCGCTGTAGCCGACAAAGATCTTCGGATTCGCTCTTATCTTTTCGATGTCGAGGGACTGGAGTAGATAGTTCGAGCCGTAACCGCCGCGGGCGCAGATGATGGCGCGGACCTCTTTGCGGGCAAACATCGCTTCGAGTTCACGCGCGCGGCGATCGACCGATCCGGCGAAGTAAAGATCTTGGTCGAGAATGGAATCTAAATAAAGAGGACGGTATCCGGCGCGGCGCAGGGCGGCGCATCCGGCATCGAGATCGTCGCGCTTGATGTTGCTGGCCGGGGCAACAATGCCGATCGTATCGCCTGTCCGGAGGGCGGGCGGCTTGATGCGCGGAAGTGGAGGAGAAGGCATTGGGTCAGGAACCTGCTCTTCGAACAAAAGCATCCCTCAAGATGCGCCCGTTGTGCGATTTGCGAACGAAATTAGTCACGCTGAAAAAACTCTCCTCGACATACCAGGCGGGCCGAGCCGCGCAGGAATACCAACGCGCCTTCGCGGCGTACGGTTTGAATCCCGCCCGGAGCGTGCACGCGAACCGGCGACTCAGCTTTGCTCATAGCCATTGCCGCCACGGCGGAGGCGCATGAACCGGTTCCGGAAGATTGCGTCTCGCCCACGCCGCGCTCGAAAAATCTGGCTCGGATATCGTGGCGGCCGTCGATCGCAACGAGTTCCACGTTCACGCCGTGCTTGAACTCAGGACTGCGTTGAATCTCGGCAGCTTCGGCTTGCCAGTCCGAAGCGAATTCGTTCACGAAAACCACGAAGTGGGGATTGCCCATCGAAACGGGAAGTCCTCGCACTGCGCCCGCTTTCACGGCCAATTCCGGTTCCACCGAAGCCGTACCCATCTCTACTTCAAACTCATAGGCCGCATCGCTGCGGCTGGTGAGCACGCAAGTCTTGAGTCCAGCGCCGGTTTGAATCGTGATCTTCTCGATGCCACGGCGCTCGCAAACATAGGCGGCGACACAGCGCGTGCCATTGCCGGAGATTTCAGCCTCGGAACCGTCGGCGTTGATCAGCCGAATTTCGATGTCGGCAGAGGCGTGCGGATAGAGCCACTCCACTCCGTCGGCGCCTACGCCTTCATGCCGGTCGCAAATGCGGCGCGTAAGCGCTGCCAGGTCTGCTGGACTGGGAGTATTTTTGGCATCTCCGGAATCGAGGTCGCGAAAATCGATCAACAGAAAATCGTTTCCGCACGCGCTGGCTTTGACAAAAGGAATCACCATCTGGGGAAGGCTCACTCCAACTCCACGGGGCCGAGCGACGTCACGCTGCCCAGCACCGACGAGGCCTGCAGATCGCGCAACAATTCCTTTTGTTCGCTATTGCAGCCGGGGACGTCAAACTGCAAACGCACGTGTTGGCCGGTGTTGCCGTTCATCACGTTCTGCATCATGCGATGCCGGCGCTCGAGGATGCGGTGGAGCTCCTGAGTGATCTGGTCGACGTTGTTGCCGGTCACCTCGTATGTGGTCAGGATCGTCTTGAGGTTAAAAGTGCGTTCGAGATGACCCAGGACAAACAAAGCGAGCAGGACTACTGCAGTGGCGAAAATTGCGGTCATGTACAACCCACCGCCGGTGGCCATTCCAACCGATGCCACCACAAATAGAGTTGCGGCCGTGGTGAGGCCGGTGGTAAGGCCGCGATTGTGCAAGATCGATCCTGCACCGATGAAACCGATGCCGGGAATAATCTGGGCGGCGATGCGCGTGTAATCGGAAGGCTCGGCGGCGAGCGCTCTCGATAAGAGGGTGAAGAGTGCCGCGCCAAAGCATATGAATAGATTGGTGCGCAGGCCCGCTGGTTGATGGCGCAGTTCCCTTTCAAGGCCGATGATTCCGCCGAGAATCGCGGCCAGCACCAGCCGCGCCAGAGAGGCGGCGACGAAGCCGCTGGTCATCTCCCCTTGCAGCCTGTCGATTATGTGTTGCCAGTTCATTGAGAAGTTGAAGTCCGGGCCAAGCTTCAGATGGCCGGATTTTATCACTGCAGCTTTGCCGCCAGTAACTACGGCGTTAACGGGCGTGATTACCGGTATTTCCGGGCTAGGGTTTTTGTCCGGGCGCGAAGCCTCGTCCCTGGAAGATGATGGCCGGCGGCTGGCCACTGGTGTGGATTTCAACCAGCGCGGTCAGGCGCCTTGCTTTCGCGGCTTTCCATACGGGATCGCCATCGAATCCGATCAGGTAGTCGGCGTAGGCCGTGGGATCGGCCAAGGCGCGCTCCCACAAGCCTTCGGGATCGACGGGCTGTTTCCAGACGCGATGGTTGCCTTCGTTGATGACGCGCTGGAACGGGATTCCGGCTTGTTCGAGCGCGCCGGAATGCTGGCCGAGATACATCAGCAGTGTGGAATTCGAGGGGAGCGATTTGAGCCAGCCCACGAGTTGGGTGTCGAGCGCCGCGCGCCCGCGCATGTTGAGGTTGGCCTCGCGATAACAGATGGGGTCGGCACGCCAGATTGCGGCATCGCTTGCGCCGACGAGGGCCAGCCAGGCTATTCCGGCTGCGACGGGCAGCCAGCGGGCGGAGGCCTTCAGGCTGGGAAGCGAGGTTGCGGATTTCGCGATAAAGAAAATTCCCAGCGGGACGAACACGGCAAATGCGGGGAGCATTTGCAGTCCGTAGCGAAGGTTGTAGTTGGAAAACGGCCACCACGTGGGCACGAAAATCGGGACGCTGCCGTATGCTACCGAGGCTGCATAGAACAGTAGCGGCACCCACAGCAACAAGGCGACACGTCCGCGGCGGGTGAAGGCCGCGGCCAGAGTTCCGATCGATGCCAGGGCCAGCCAGAGGCGTCCTACCCATCCGGCTTGGGCGACGTTCAGTTCCGCGGCTTTGACAAAATACGCCGCGGCAGCGACCAGATTTCCTCTTGCCGGATTAATGGTGGAAGTGTTTTGTTCAATCGCCTTCGCAGAGTAAGGACCGTTGGCGAACTCCAGCGGATTGCGATAGACGATGGCGTTGTAGGCCAGCCACAGGACGGGCCCGGAGACGGCCAACAACACAAAGCGAATCAGCGCGCGACGCGGAAGCAAATTCTTCGTCGCGCCGGTTGCGTGGTTGCGCGCGAACACGACCGCGGCGCTCACCACTAGCACGGCCGACAGAAACCATCCGTCATAGCGCGTTAAACAGGCCGCGGCCAGGCACAGTCCGCACTTAGTGAGGGCACGGGCGGCTTTCAAGCTTGAGTTTTTCGCCTCCACGGGGCGGACGAATTCGGCGAAGTAGACGACGGCCCATATCGAAAATGCCAGGTAGAGCGACTCTCCCATGGCTGTGGATTGCATGTAGATCAAATTTGGATTGGCGGCGTAGGTGATGGCGGCGGCCCAGGCCAGCGCTTTCGTGGTTTCATCCGCATCGCCGGCCGGACTCAAGGCTGCGCGCACGAGGCGGAAGATTCCCAGCACCCCGAAGACAAATCCCGCCATCGACGGAATCGAGCCTCCAGAGCCGGTCTGCCACATCTGCTTCGACCAGATGAAGGGGATCATCAGGAGGTGCGGCAACGGGAGCCAGACGGTCCCTAGCTGCAGAAGGCCGGGAGTTTTGGAGTCGAAGACGCGGCGCGCGATGTTGATGTGGGCAACCGCGTCGCCGTAGAGAAGCACGTCTCCGCGGCGATAGTAGAAGAGAAAAGAAAATACCGCGATGAAGATGGCGAGCCACACCAACCGCACGACTTCATTTTCAGAATACGATTTCGGCGAGGGTTGGGGCTTCATTCGAGATGAGTGAGCTCGCGAAAGATCTGGAAGCGGGCGTCGATCTCTTCGCGGGTGAGGGATTGCAGGCGCTCGGTGCCGAAGCTCTCGACGGCGAAGGATCCCATCACGCCGCCGTAAAACAAGGCGCGCTTCAGCACTTCACGATTGAGTTCTGGCTGCGAGGCGACGTAGCCCATGAATCCTCCGGCAAAAGAATCGCCGGCGCCGGTGGGATCTTTGACTTCATCGAGCGGCAGAGTGGGAGCGCGAAACGGATGATGGCCAATCCCGAACGCGCCCTCGCGAAAGAAAATGGTCGCTCCGTATTCACCGTGCTTGATGACGAGCGCCTGCGGTCCCATGGCCAGAACTTTTTGCGCGGCACGAGGCAGGTTACTTTCACCGGCGAGCATTTTGGTCTCGGTGTCGTTGATCAGGAGCACGTTGACGAGCTTCAGCGTTTCGGCGAGTTCGGCGCGGGCACCCTTGATCCAGTAATTCATGGTGTCGCATCCGGTGAGACGTACGCCGTTCATCCGGCGGCGGACGCTGGCCTGCAAGGTCGGCTGGATGTTCGCGAGGAAAAGAAATTCAGTATCCTCGTATTCTTTTGGGAGCTGCGGATTGAATTTCTCGAAGACGTTCAGGTCGGTAAAGGTGGTTTTGGCCTCGTTGAGATTTTCGGCGTAGGACCCGCCCCAGCGGAAGGTCTTGCCGGGGGCGCGCTCGATGCCGCGCGTATCGACACCGCGCTTCTTGAGAACATTTTCATGATCGGCGGTGAAGTCATCTCCAACGACGGCGACCACGCGTACCTGGGTGAAATAACTGGCGGCCAGGGAAAAGTACGTGGCTGCTCCGCCGAGAATGCCCTTCACGCTGCCCGAGGGCGAGGCGATGTCATCAAACGCTACCGAACCGACTACGACGATGCTCATTAGGAATGATTGCCTTTCGTGTAGCTAGGTCAGTGGTCAGTGGTTAGAGGTTCGTGATCAGTTAAGAATAAGTTCCGATCGGCGGTATTACTGGCCACTCGCCACTGCCCACTGATCACTTCTTACCGCCCTTCACATATTTTCCAATAATCAGTTTCAGTTTTTTCTTTGTAGCCGCAGGGATGGCCTTGCGGTCGGTCAGAATGGCGTGCCCGAGGGCGGAGCCGCACTTGCAGGATCGCCCCTGCGGCATGGCAGCTACGGTTTCGCGCACAACTTTTGCGGCGTTCTCGGCATTCTTGGTCAGGACGCCAATAATCTGGTCCACAGTGACGGCATCGTGATGGGGATGCCAGCAATCGTAATCCGTGACCATGGCTACGGTGACGTAGCAAAGCTCGGCTTCGCGGGCCAGTTTAGCTTCCTGCAGGTTGGTCATACCGATCACGTCCATGCCGAGGCCGCGATAAACATTCGATTCGGCTTTGGTGGAGAACTGCGGGCCCTCCATGCAGAGATAGGTTCCACCGCGCTTGCCGGTTACGCCCGCTTTTTTGCATGCAGCCTCGACCACGCGGGCCAGTTCTCCGCAGACCGGATCGCCGAAACCGACGTGGGCTACGACGCCATTGCCGAAAAAAGTATCGATGCGATGGCGGGTGCGGTCGAAGAACTGGTCAGGGATGACGAAATCCAGAGGCTTGTGTTCTTCCTTGAGCGAGCCGACTGCCGAGAGAGAAATAATGCGCTCGACTCCGAGCTGCTTGAAACCGTGAATGTTGGCGCGAAAATTCAGTTCGCTGGGGAGCAGGAGATGGCCACGCGCATGGCGCGCGAGAAACGCGACTTTGCGGCCTTCGAGCGTGCCACAAATGTAGGCGTCCGAGGGAGCGCCAAAAGGCGTCTTTACGCGGACTTCCTTGACCTTGCTTAGTCCGGGCATGGCATAGAGCCCGCTACCGCCGATGATGCCGATTTCTGCCTGTGCCAACCATTCCTCCCAAGCTCGCGCCTACAGGATCCCGAAGAAGGCGAGAGCCAAACCTGCGATTATACAAGACCACTCTGTTCGCTCCTGTGCCGGTGATGTTGTGATTCTTCTTGATGTTTTTTTTACGTCCTTTGCGGATTTTCTTGGCGTGCTTTGCGGTCAACAGCTTTAACAGCCCTTAACCGCAAAGTGCGCGAAGGAACGCCGCAAAGGAACGCAAAGAAAATCAAGCCGGAACACTAAACCGCTACAATCGGATCATGCGCTTCCGGGCTATCGTCATGCTCGTTCTAACCGCGAGCGCTTTCGCCCAAAGCGTACCGAAGGCAGTACCTCCTGAACTGAAATCTGTTACCGTCCCGATCGGGATCGACCACAACCACATCGTCGTCAACGTGGACCTGACGCTGCCGGACGGCTCAAGCAAGCGCGTGCACGGATGGGTGGACAATGGCAATGCCGATCTCTACCTCTCGCGCCACGTGGCGACCCTGCTAGGCCTGCCCGTGACCTGCGATGACAAGGCCTGCTCCGCGCCGCCACCGGCAGAAATCGTGGTGGGCGGAATGAAGCTGTCGCTCACGGGCATTGGAATCAAGGAAGCGAAAATTCCGCTGAAGCCCGTCGATGCCGCGTCGGTCATGGCTGACGGCGTGCCGGTCGAGATTAATCTGCCATCCCCGTTGCTGCGCCACTACGACGTGCTGGTCAATTTTCCGAACCGCGAATTCACCATTGCTCAGCCCGGGACGTTGAAATTCAGAGGCAGCAGCGCGAGGGTTCTGGTGAATGCCGAGAATGGTCTGATCCAGATTCCCAGCCAAATCGAAGGTAAATACAATCTTGCGCTCGATCTGGGCGCTTCGATCAGCCTGCTTTCGGAGGGAGTTTTCGACAAGCTTGCCGCTGCCCACGGCGATTGGCCGCACATGACCGGCGCCGTCGGGCCCGCCAATATGTGGGGATTCGAGAGCGAACCCAAATGGAAACTGATGCGTCTGGGGCGAGTGCAATTCGGGCCGCTTTTTCTCACCGACGTTGCGGTGGTCGAGTTTCCCAAGGACTGGATGGCTTGGTTCGAAAAGCGCTCGGGAATTCCTACCGCTGGTTTGATCGGCTCTGAAGCGCTGCTGAACTATCGCGTTGGACTGGACTACGCGCACTCGGCCGTGTATTTCGAGATTGGAAGCACTTTTCGTTTTCCTGATTTTGACGTCATCGGATTGATTCTTCGTGCCGAAGACGATGGTCGATTCACCATCCTCGGAGTTGCCGACTACGACGGCAAGCCCTCTGTAGAGGGCGTTACAGCGAATGATCATCTTGTCGCGGTGGATGGGATTCCGGTCCGCGGTTCGTCGATGGGACAAGTCTGGTTGATGCTGGGAGGCACGCCGGGCAAGGAACGCACGCTGACGGTGGAGCGCGATGGGAAGGAGTTCAAGGTTGTGGCGAGGGTGCAGCATTTTCTGGGTGAGGCGACGCCGGCCGAAGAAAAAAAAGAGGTTTCGAGGAAAAAGAATCGTTAGAGAGCTTTCGATCAGCTCGCCGAGGGCTGATCACTTTCCGAGCACTTCTTTCTCCAGTGTCGCGGTGGTTGCGGGGTCGAGGCTCTCGGTCACCAGTACGGTGTCGCCTTGCTCTTCGATCACGACCGTGCCTTCCTCGGTGGTCCAGGAATGGCGGCCCAGGAGAATGTCGACTTTCCGCTCCTGAGGCTCTTCGGTGGATGCCGAACGCCCGACTTCTTCCACCTTCTTGTAACGGTGCTCGAGGGAGCGCGCATAGGTGCCGGCGAACTCCGCTGCTTTTTCCGCGCTTGACCAGCGCGAGACGTAGAGCAAGGCGAGCGGCGCTGCGGAGTCGCTTTTCGGGCGCGCGGCGTAGTAGAAGCCTCCACGCCACTCGGGATACAACCGCTTCGCGAGTTCCTTTCCGGCGTACTGCTCGAGGAGTATGGCGACATCGAATTCGCCCATGGCTCCGATATCGAACTTCACGTAATCCTTGAAATCGTGTTTGAAATCGGGCACGGGCATGGGATCGATTTTCTCGCCCGACAGGTAGGTTTCCGGCTGCATGATCTGGCGGGTGGTGTGCGGAGGATTCGCCAGCACGTCGGCAAAGGCCTTCTGCTTGCCGCCCTTCTGCATCAGGGTAACGATAAATTTGAGGCCATAGCTGTAGGGAAACGTGAGCGACTCGCGCATGAAGACGGGGGCGTCGCGGAAGACGACGGAATCGTCGGTGCCGTTGGCCATCTGCGCTTCCATGGTGTCGACGAGATCGGGGGAATCCAGAATCGATTTACCCAGAGGCGCCAGTTCATAATCCAGCATGACGGTTTCGGCCTGGCCTTCGATCACGGCCTCGCGCGCGTCGTCGATCTCATCGTTCGCGATGTCGGTGGGCGTGGGATCTTTTTTCATCTCGCCCAGATCCCGTTCTCCTTTCTTCATGAATTTGTTCAGGTCAATAGCCTGGTCCTGCAGAGCGTGGGTAAGTTCGTGCGCCATGACCGGTTCCTGCTGTTCGATTGGCACCCAGTCGAGCAGGTTCACGGTTTTTGTTTTGGGATCGTAATAGCCCGCGACCTGCTCTCGCAGCAGAGCCAGCAGCAACTTTTCGAGATCAAAATCGCGCGGCAGCAGTCCGAATTTCTTCAACACCAGCTCGGAGCGCTGCAGCCGCTTCACATCTTCGTCCTTCATGTGCTTGGTCAGGTACGACATCACTTCTTCGCGGCTGGTAAGGCGGCGCTTGACCTCTTTTTTGATGGGCAGGCCGGAGCGTTTGCTGTCGAAGGCGAGAATTTCGTCAAGGGAGTGAAAGAGTTCTTCGGCTTCGCGAGGCGTGATTTTGACTTCGGGAGGCGGCGTAGGGCGGGCGCCCTGATCCGCCTGCTTTTGATGTTGATCTTGACTTTGGCCTTGTTGTGGCGTGGGTGGCGGCTGCGATGATTGATCTTGTGACTGTGACCAAAGCGAGGAGCTCAGCCCGATGCACAGGACGGCAAGCAAAAGGGATCTTTGGAAACGATTGCCCGGCAACTTCGCGGTGTTCATTAGGAATGAGTCTATCGTGTTTTCGCCTGCCATATTTCTGCAATCTCGGGCCGATCAAGGCATGGGGCAGACTTCATCGCGCGAGGCTGCGGCTGCGGCTGTAGGGATCCTTCGACTGCGTGAGTGCTCCGCTTCGCTCGCACTCACTTCGCTCAGGACGACAGATCTCGAAATAGGGTTCACCACTTATCCGCGGCTGACGACGTTCGCCACCCACTCCCCTGCTTCCCGCGTTCCGAGAGTGCCGCCGATATCCTGCGTGCCTTTTTTCTGGCGCACGGCTTCGAGTACTGCGGCTTCAATCTTCGCCGCCTCGCGAGTCATCCCGAGGTGTTCCAACATCATGGCCGCGGTCAGGATTGCTCCGAAGGGGTTCGCCAGATTCTTGCCGGCGATCGGCGGCGCCGAACCGTGTACCGGCTCGAACATCGACGTCTTGCCGGGATGAATATTGCCGCTGGCGGCCATGCCGAGGCCGCCCTGCAAGCCGGCGGCGAGATCGGTGATGATGTCGCCGAACATGTTATTGGTGACGATCACATCGAAGGGGCGAGGATCGCGCACCATCTGCATGCAGAGTGCGTCGACGTACATGTGCTGGGTCGCGATCCGGGGATGCCCGGCGCTCACTTCCTTGAACACGCGCTGCCAGAGGCCGCCGGCATGGGTCATGGCATTGGACTTGTCGCACATCAGGACACGCCCGCGCGGCGAGCCGTCGAGCTTGGGATGGCCCTCGCAATATTCAAACGCGTAACGAATGATGCGCTCCACGCCCTTGCGGGTGTTGATGTCTTCCTGAATGGCGATTTCGTCGGGCGTGCCCTTCTTAAAGACTCCGCCGGCATCGGTGTAGACACCTTCGGTGTTCTCGCGGATGACGACGAAATCCACGTCTTTCGGCTCGACGCCCTTCAACGGGCAGAGCGAGGCATCGAGCAGTCGCACGGGGCGGACGTTGGCGTAGAGATCCATTTGAAAGCGCATGCCGAGGAGAATCTCTTTGGCATGGATGTTGGTTTTGACGCGGGGATCGCCGAAGGCTCCGGCGAGGATGGCATCGAAATCGCGGCCCAGCATGGCGAAGCCGTCGGCGGGGACGGTCGTGCCGTCGCGGAGATAGCGGTCAGCGCCCCAGTCGAATTCGCTGATCTCGATCGCGGCGCCCGAGGCGCGGATCACTTTCAGAGCTTGGGGGATGACTTCCTGGCCGATGCCGTCTCCGGGGATGACGGCGATGCGTTTGTTGGGAGTTTGGGAGTTCACGGGAGAAAAGCTAACACAACCGGCGGCGGGTTGAGTAGGATGACGGCGATTCCAGCCAGCCGCAACTGCGTGTCCCAGAATGGATTTCTGCGAGAAAATCTGGCCGACTGCACCGCTCCTGCACCGACTATTCTGCTATATTGAAGCCCTGCAAAGGAGCATCCCATGGCTGGAAGAAGTCTGAACCGGGTACAACTGATCGGAAATCTTGGGAAAGATCCAGAGATTAAATACACGCCGCAGGGCACGCCCGTGGCTAAGATCGCCATCGCCACCAACGAGCGCTTCAAAGACAAGAGCGGCGAGTGGCAAGACCGCACCGAGTGGCACAACGTGGTGCTCTGGCAGCGCATGGCGGAGATTGCGGGCGAGTATCTGAAGAAGGGCGGCAAGGTTTATATCGAAGGCCGCCTGCAGACTCGCTCGTGGGACGACAAGACCAGCGGCCAGAAGAAGTACATGACGGAAGTGGTGGCCAGCGACATGATTCTGCTGGGCGGCCGCGGCGAAGGCGGTGGCGGCGGAGAGTTCAGCGGCAGCTCGCGCGGCGCAGGCGCGTCGGCGGGCGGAGGCAACAACTTCGACCAGCGCACTCCAGAACCGGAACATGCCGCGGCGGGGTCGGGCCCGATCACGGATGAGGATATTCCGTTCTAGGGCATATGGCCGCCGCGAGACAGGACGACAAGAAGGAAGGCGCAAAGTTCCTTCGATATTTTGGACCACTGCTCGATGCCCTTCGGGAGCTCGGCGGATCAGGCACACCCGACGAGGTCGTTGAGCGCATTGCGCTGGATCTGAAAATTCCCGACGACGTTCAGAATGAGCTTTTACCGTCTGGGGAACCGCGTTTTCGGAATCAAGTTGCGTGGGGGCGACTCTATCTTGTCCGTGAGGGTCTGATCGATTCCTCGAAGCGCGGTGTCTGGAGTCTGACCGAACGCGGTCGGACAACCAGACTCTCGCTAGAAGGCGCCCGGGCGATACGAACAAAGTGGGTACGCATTTTCCAAGAGAAGCGACGTGGCAAGTCAGCAACCGCTGAATTAGAAGTGGTGGCGGGGGATGCATCACCGGAACCCGAAACCTCTGCAGATGACTACCCATTAAATGTAATTAGGTTGCTAAGAGATCCTCCGCCTGCTGGATTCGAACGCTTTTCTCAACGTCTGCTGCGGGAAGCGGGGTTCACTCAGGTCGTTGTCACCGGAAAGGCCGGCGATGGGGGGATCGACGGATATGGAAGCCTCCAAGTTGGTCCGCTTCTTTCACTGAAGGCGCTTTTCCAGTGCAAGCGCTACAAGGGTGCCGTTTCGGCGTCAGATGTTCGCGATTTTCGGGGAGCAATGGCTGGACGCACCGATCGGGGCATAATTATCACGACCGGCACGTTTACCGCCGAAGCCAAACGCGAAGGCACAAGAGAAGGGGTGCCACCGATCGAACTGATCGACTCAGAAAGGCTCGTCGAAATGCTGAAGAGCCTGGAACTCGGACTCAAACCCACGACCACTTTTGAGATAGACGAATCGTTCTTCGAAGAGTTCAAGAACTAGAGATGAGTGAACTAGCTGACAAGAAATGCGTTCCCTGCCGGGGCGGAGTGCCTCCGCTCAAAGGGAGAGAACTCGAGGCGCTGCACAAGATTGTGCCTCAGTGGAACGTGGTGAACGAGCACCACATCACGCGCGCCTTTACTTTTCCTAACTTTTTGAAGGCGCTCGAGTTTGTGAATCGCGTGGGGGCGCTGGCGGAGGAACAGGGACATCATCCGGACATTCTGCTGGCATGGGGCAAGGCCGAGGTCACGCTGTGGACGCATAAGATCGACGGCCTGACCGAGAGCGATTTCATCATGGCCGCGAAGATCGACCGGATGTCGGCATAGGCGGAACGCGGGATTCGCGCTCGCAGGATTTGTGGCACGTTTATAAATTCCATGTTGGTTGATCTCTCTGAGTAAAAACTCCCTCAGCGGCTGAAGCCGGCGTCTCTATTGGTCTGCGACGGCACGGCTGAAGCCGTGCCCTGATACGAACCGTTGACGGGCAAAGCGCCAGATACGAAACGTTGAACGGCATGGCCGAAGCTATGCCGGATGCGGACATTGACGGCGCGACTGAGCTATGCCCTGGTGCAAACCGCTGACAGCGATGTCCTGATACAAACCCTTTGACCGGCAAGGCTGAAGCTATGCCCGTCCCCCCAGCGATGAGATGCGTTTCGTGCTTCGGCTTGTTGGAGAGATGTTTAGCTTCCCGGCCGTAGCTTTCGCTTCAAGTCGTCGGCAATCTGCTTGCCGTGGAAGCGTCCGTTTTCGATGAAGATTTCGTTGGTCCGCGATCCCGCAACGATCACGCCCGCGACATAGACTCCAGGGACATTGCTTTCGAGCGACACCGGGTCGCAGACGGGTCGGCATTGCTCGTCCGACAACTCGAGGCCCATGCTTCGCAGGAAGTCATAGTCGGGGTGGTAGCCGATCAGGGCGAGCACAAAATCATTTTTGAGACGCATGGGGCCGCGCCAGGTGTTCACGACGACGTGGTCAACTCCGATTTCCTGCACGGTGCTGTTGAAGTACGCCTGGATCTCGCCATTCTTGATGCGGTTCTCGAGATCGGGCTTGATCCAGTATTTGACGTGGTGATGGAGTTGCGCCCCGCGATAAACGAGGGTGACGCGGGCGCCGTGGCGCCACAAATCGAGAGCGGCGATGGCGGCAGAATTCTTGCCGCCGATGATCAGCACGTCACTGTCGTAGTAGGGATGCGGCTCGCCATAGTAGTGCGAAACCTTGGGTAAATCTTCGCCCGGCAGGCCGAGTTGATTGGCGAGATCGTAGTATCCCGTGGAGACGATGACCTTGCGGGTGACGTAGTCGTGGGGGCGTCCAGCGCGGTCGGTGGCGGTGATGCTGAATTTTCCGTCTTCGCCCATGACCGTCTTGACCCATTCGTATTGGCGAACATCGAGATGGTAGTGCTCGGAGACCTTGCGGTAATACTCGAGCGCCTCTTCGCGGGTGGGCTTCTGCTGCGCCGTGGTGAAGGGGACGTCTCCGATTTCGAGGAGTTCGGGGGTGGTGAAAAACACCATGCCGGCGGGGTAGTGAAAGAGCGAATTGACCAGGCAGCCCTTGTCGAGGACGATCACTTTGAGGCCGAGTTTTTGGGCCTCAATGGCGCAAGCCAGGCCGGTGGGCCCGGCTCCAATGACCAGCACGTCGGTGAGCATTTCGGAGTGAGGCTTGACCTTGGCGAGGGGGAGAGTCTCAATGTCTTCAGCAGTCAGAAAGTCGGGCATGGAATTCGCGATCGCGGTACCCGCCATCGAGGCACGGGCAACGGGTTAGAAACCGATGATTCTAGCATGAGTGTGGCGAGTATCTAGTCCCGAGTACCGAGTCAACGCCTGGAATCGTGGGGCGACATCTGCGGTCGATGGATGGATCGTGATGCACTAAGTAGACGCGTTCATAGCTGCAAACGAGGCCGGGCGGACTTCCCGTTCGATGGTGCGCGAAAGCTTGTCCTGCGCAACTTCGAGATCGTAGGCTGATTGAAGATTCAGCCAGAATCCGGCACTGGTGTTGAAGTATCGGGCCAGGCGTAGAGCGGTGTCCGGGGTAATGCCGCGGCGCTCGTGGACGATCTCGGGACGATCATTGCTGCGGCGCCCCGGCGGTTACTCGGTGTCCGTTGCCACGACCCTATGCAAGGTGGCCATGTCTTTCTCGAGATCCTCGACGGCATAATCGAAGACCTGATGCTGCCGCAGGAAAGCATCCACCTGGATGCGCGTTCCAAAGCCGAGAAGTTGGCGAGCTTGTTCCATGGTCAGCCTGCCATCCCGGTAAGCTCCGGCGACGGACTCTTCGAGCAGGGAGCGAGCCGCGTCGCGGCCTGTGGGCACCAGATGCTGGACAAATTCGTCGGGAATTTCGACGGTGACCTGCATGTAGAAAGGTTAGCAGGGCGGGCGGGGAAATATCACAGGACGACGCTTACTTCGGATTCCAACCAACGTGCCGAGGGCGAGACGCCCTCAGGACAGCCGGCAAGATGCCGGCGCTACCGGTCGCGCGGGCGGTCGCCTCCATCCCGCGCCTAAACGTCGGCAGGCCGCCGTATAATACAGGGTTCCTCATACCCGCTGAAGGCCCTCCGCTCCCGATGGGCTGACGCATAGGAGCTTTCATCATGTCTACTCTGACCGAAGCAGCCATCCCGACCGATGTGAAGATGCGCATTGAATCTGACAGCATGGGAAAGATCGAAGTCCCGGCTAATGTTTACTGGGGCGCGCAGACGCAGCGCTCGCTGCTGCATTTCAACATTGGACGCGACACCATGCCGCCGGAGTTGATTCGCGCTTTCGGCACGCTCAAAAAGGCTTGCGCGCTGGTGAACCAGGACTTGGGCAAGTTGCCCGCAGACAAGGCCAAGCTGATCGCACAGGCGGCCGACGAAGTGATTGCGGGCAAGTTGAATGACCAGTTTCCTCTGCGCATCTGGCAGACCGGCAGCGGCACGCAAACCAACATGAACGTGAATGAGGTCATCTCGAACCGCGCCATTGAAATTGCGGGCGGCGAGATGGGATCGAAGAAGCCGGTGCATCCCAATGACCACGTGAACATGTCACAGTCGTCGAACGACACGTTTCCAGCGGCGATGCATATTGCGGCGGCGGAGCGGGTGAAGAACGCGCTGATTCCGGCGATCAAGAGCGTGCACGATGCGATCAAGGCGAAGGCGAGGGAATTTAACGATGTCGTCAAGATCGGCCGAACGCACTTGCAGGATGCTGTTCCTCTGACTTTTGGCCAGGAGTTCGGCGGCTGGGCGAGTTTGCTGGAGCGCGATATTCACCGTCTGGAACTGGCGCTGCACGACCTTTACGATTTGGCGATTGGCGGAACGGCCGTGGGTACGGGACTCAATACGCATCCGGAATTCGCCGAGCGCGCCGCCAACAAGATTGCCGAACTTACGGGACTTCCCTTCCGCTCTCACGGCAACAAATTCGCCGCGCTTTCAGCGCACGATGAGATTGTCTTCGCGCAGGGCGCAATGGAAACGCTGGCCGCTTCGCTGATGAAAATTTCGAACGATATTCGCTGGCTGGCTTCCGGACCACGTTGCGGGCTGGGCGAACTGTCGATTCCGGAGAACGAGCCGGGGTCGTCGATCATGCCGGGCAAGGTGAATCCGACGCAGTGTGAGGCGATGACGATGGTCTGCGTGCAGGTTCATGGCGCGACCGCTGCGGTGGGATTCGCCGGCTCGCAGGGCAACTTCGAGCTCAACGTCTACAAGCCGGTGATCATTTATAACTTCCTGCACTCGGTTACGCTGATCGCTGACGCCTGCCACGGTTATGTCGAGTACATGATCAAAGGCATCGAGGTCGATCGCGCCAAGGTGGACTGGTACGTGAAGAACTCGCTGATGCTGGTGACGGCACTGGCTCCGAAGGTGGGATACGACAATGCCGCCAAGATCGCCCACACGGCGCACGTGGAGCACAGCAGCCTGCGCGAAGCTGCGGTGAAGTTGGGGCACCTCACGGGCGAGGAATTCGATCAGTTGGTGAAGCCGGAGAGGATGACGAGACCGTAAGGGGCGGCCCGAAAGGGCTACCGGCCCGAATTTCCCAAGCCGCCTTTAGAGGTTGGTCGTCCGCTTCGGGTGCGGTCTTGGGAGCGGTCCGCAGAAACTTCATTAGGCCGGACCCGGTGGCCTTCCCAGCACGCTTCTTGAAGAAGTCAGCCGCGGCTTCTACTACTCCCACTTTCTCAGCTACCGCTGCCGAGATCCATCGGTTCAACGAGACACCATCTTCCTTGGCGAGTCGCTGCGCGGCTTTCTTAATGGAAAGTGGAGGTTTCAAGGGATAAGTCGCTTTGCGCATGCTTTCACCTTTTTCAATAAATCTTCGGGGCGCAACACTGAGATTCTAAATCGCACGGCGGCTTCGGCGAAGTCTTTCATGTTGTACGTTATCAAGGCATCTGCCTGGCCGTTGATGGCAGCTTCAAGCACCATCTCATCGTTTGGATCGCGAGGCCGCTCGCGAGGCAGCGCCTAAAGGCGCACTGATAGCACTGCGCTTTCGGCACGCATGAATGCGTGCCCTGATACGAATCGTGCTTGCACACCGCGCTGCGCCACCCATAAGCGGACCTCGGGCGCTGAAGCGCGGTGACGTTTGTCAACGACGTAACGGCACGAATAAATTCGTGCCCTTCCCCAACGACTTAAAGGGCGCGAATGTATTCGTGCCCTTCCCGTGCCAGTTCCGGATGCCCTGCGGCACGGTGGAACTCGGCCCTTCCCGTGCCCATTTATGATGTGGCTTCTAAAATCCGAGCGCACGCGACCGGATGCTATGGCTCAGCCGGTTCTGTTTCCTGAGTCAGCCTTGCGGATTTCGCCTCCTTTGGTGTCGTGGTGATTACGACCACGCTCACTAGAACGAACAGC
Source organism: uncultured Acidobacteriaceae bacterium (assembly GCA_963715875.1). Taxonomy (GTDB): domain Bacteria; phylum Acidobacteriota; class Terriglobia; order Terriglobales; family Acidobacteriaceae; genus Sulfotelmatobacter. The sequence goes on from OY970281.1 coordinate 3,094,119, forward strand.
GTTCCTACGATTGTTCGCGCGCCCAGCGCTTCCCCACCCAGGAAATATCCGAGCAGCACCGCGACCACGGGATTCACATACGCGTATGTGCCTACTTTCGTTGGGGACTCGTGGTGAATCAACCATACGTAAGCGGTGAAGGCGACGATTGAGCCAGCTACGATTAAATAGATGAGCGCGAACCATGCTTTCATGGAGACTGCCTGCACGTGAAAACTTTTGAATTCCCCTAACACGGCTGCCGTGAGCGTGAGCAGGATTCCGCCAGACAGCATTTGCGCGCCTGAGCTCATGACTTTTGATTGGGGCAGCGGTAGCTTGCGCGTGAGAATGGATGCCACCGACCAACTGACCGCGCCGACGACCAGCGCGATGGCTCCGGAGGGATCGACGGCGCCTTCCCCGAGGCCCGCCGAGTGGCTGACCAGCACGGCTACGCCGGCGATGCCGACCAGGAGCGCGAATCCCAAGCGGAGCGTCAACTGCTGGGTGCGAAGAAGCAAAATCTCGGCCAGCGCCATGAAGACCGGAATGGTTGCCATGATGACTGCGGTTACTCCAGAAGGAACGCGTTGCTCCGCCCAAAAGACCAGACCGTAGTCCAAGGCGAAGATCAACACTGCCGGCACGAGGATCGCGGCCCACTCGCGGCGGGAGGGTGAGGGTGTACCGCGGGCGCGCATCCACGCGTAGAGCACCGCTCCGGCGACGAAGAAGCGCACGCCCGCAAGCAGAAAGGGCGGGACCTCTTGCACCCCGACGCGGATGGCGAGATAGGTCGATCCCCAAACGAAGTAGATGATGGCGAAGGCGAGCAGGGTCTTCCATCGGTGTTGACGCTCTATTGCGTTCATCGAGGCATCCTGTGCAGTTGTGGAGTAAAGCTATTGGATCAAAGGCAGGAGGCTGGGGACGCAGCCGGTAGGTATTAAATCTTTTTATCGAGGGTAAACACTTTTGGAGGGCGTGTGGGCTTCCACCCCGGTGGTGGTGCGGCTTGGCTTACGCGCCGAGTCCGTGGAGGAGGAGATCCTTCGCTTCGCCTGAAAAACGGCTACGCTCAGGATGACGCCGGGCATTGGAAATGCTGACTCCACCACCTCCCGCCAGCCTAGGTATCTATGTCATAGATCTATAGTGTATACTACGTATCTACACAGGAGGCGCATGATGCCCAAAGCACAAGTTATGAAATGGGGGAACAGCCTGGCTGTTCGCATCCCAAAAATCGTTGCCGAGGAGGTCCGCATCCAGGAAGGCGATGCGATTGTGATCGAAGCTCGAAAAGGGAGAGTTGAGCTGCGGCCCGTCGAAAGGATCCCATCCCTGGAAGAGTTGGTGGCTCAAATTACGAAAGAAAACCGTTACGACGAGATGGACTGGGGATCGGATCGAGGGAAGGAAATCGTCGAATGGTAACGCCGTATGCGCCCGATGCGGGAGACATCGTATGGCTGGATTTCGATCCTCAGGCAGGCCGCGAGCAGGCGCGACGGCGTCCGGCTCTGGTGCTGACCGACCTGGCCTACAATCGAGCCAGTGGGTTGGCGGTCGTCTGCCCGCTGACGAGCCGGCGAAAAATGTATCCCTTCGCTCTCCCGGTGCTGGTCGACAAAATCGAGGGAGCGGTTCTGGTCGATCATCTCAAGAGTCTGGACTGGAAAATCCGCAAGGTGAAATTTCATTCCAAAGCCGACCCGGCGCTGCTCAATCGGGTTCGTAGCTATATTGGCGTTCTGCTGCGTATTCGTTAGTGCCGCTGCCACGCCTGCAGTCAGTTTCCGCGCAGCTTTTTCAGCATGGCGACGGCGTTGGCGCTGTCCGGCTTCAATTGCAGGGACTTCTCGTAATTCTGAATGGCAAGTTCTTTCTGGCCATCATTCATATAGGCCTCGGCGAGGCTATCGTAGGCATTCCATGATGCGGGATGCAGCTCGACGTTTTTCTGGAAAATGAGGATCGCATCGGGCAGCTTCTTGGCGCCCATCAATGAGTAGCCGAGTTGATTGAGGTTGTTTTCAGGAACCGCTCCATTGGAGAGTTCGGGGGCAAACTGCTCGAGCGCGGCGGCCGCGCCTTGCTGGCGCGCAGTGCGGGCAAACCTGAAGCTCGGGGAATTGTAAGTGTCGTACTTGAGCCAGTCGAAGGCGGGCTGATCGCCACCGACGGCGTCGGCAACGATGGTGCGAGCGATGGCGAGACCGTTCTCGCTGTTGGCAAACATTACGACTCCCGATTTGTTGCCGGGCCTCATCACCACCCATGCCTTGAATACTCCGTTATCGCCCCAGTGCCACAGCGACTCGCCCTGCGCGGTGTCCTCAATGCCCCAGCCCAATCCCCAGAAAACCGATTTTGATAGCTGCTTGGGCACGCGATCGGTGCAGTTGGTGCATTCGGGATCGACGGCGATCTGTGGGCGCTCCATTTCGCGCAGCGTCTGCCGCTTCAGGCCAACGCCGGCCATCACCGCCTCGACGAAAAGCGCATAGTCGTGCGTGGTGGTATCGAGGCTGGCAGCGGCGTTGGCGTTTGTAGATTTGAAGGGATCCACGGGTGCGCCGCTAGAGTCGTGACCGGTGGCAGCGGTTTTGTCGTAGTCCGCGCGCCAGAGATAGCTGCTGCTGGTCATACCCAGCGGCCCGAATACGGCTTCCTGCATGTAATCGTTCAGCGGCTTGCCGGTGATCTTCTCGATTGCTTTCTGCAGGAAGACCATGCCGGAACCGGAGTAGCTGAAGCGCTCGCCCGGGGTGAAGTGAATGGTGAGTTTCTCGCCGTCTCCCGGCCAGTTGGGAAATCCGGTGCGATGGCTGAGCACGATGCGCGCCGTAATTTGCTGGAAGCGCGGGTCGCCGTCGGTAAACTCTTTGGGCAGATACGGCGCCAGGGGTTCGTCGAGTTTCAGCTTGCCGGCATCGACCAACTTGAGCACGCCGTAGGCAAACACGGGCTTGCTCAGAGAACCGACGTTGAAGACCGTGCTGTCGTCGACTGGGTCGATTGCTTTTGCGCTTTTCACGCCGAAGTTATGCAGCCAGTAAGTCTTGCCCTTGCGGATTACGGCGACCGACATGCCGGGAATGTCGGCTTGCTTCATCAGCGTTGGAATATCTTTTTCCAGGGTGGCGATTGCCGGGTCGCTGGCTGCGGCTTTTTTGTTAGCTCCATGGAGCAAGAGCGGCGAAAGAACCAACAGCAGGAGAGCAAGCGCGAAATGGACAGATGGGAAGAGTCGATTCATGGAAATCCGAGCTTGAAGAGCGGATGTCGTACCTAAGACAGACGGCTCGAAATGCAAAACGTAAGCTGTGCTTTGTTTTTCGTCGGCGTTGTTATCCCCGTCAGCGAGGGAACGTGGTTCCTGTTTGGATCCCTTGATTCAGAAATGGTGGAAACGAAAACCGAGATCCCTCGCTCCGCTCGAGATGACAAATTCTTGGCGCTCGGGATTACATGTCCTTTGGCCTAGGGATTACATCTGCTTTGGCACTGAGGATGCCATGTGCTTTGGCGCCCGCGATGACTTCTGCCCTGGCGCTCGGGATTACATCTACTTTGGTATCGTTCGCGTCAGTAGGCCCAGCGCAGCAGCGCTGCGCCGACAGTGAAGCCTGCTCCCACAGAAGCCATCATCACCAGACTTCCCTTCTTCAGTTTGCCTTCTTCGATGGCCGAATTCATTGCTAACGGAATCGTACCCGCGGTGGTATTGCCGTAACGTTCGATGTTGACGATTACGCTTTCGGGGCGAAGGCCGAGGCGGTCGGCGGTGGCGTTAATGATGCGCAGGTTGGCCTGGTGCGGAATGAAGGCGTCAATGTCAGAACCCTTGAGCCCGTTGCGTTCGAGAAGTTTCAGGCAGGCATCGGTCTGTTTGCGAACGGCGAACTTGAAGACCTGCTGGCCATCCTGATGAACGTAGTGCATCTTCTTGTCGACGGTTTCATGAGATGAGGGATTCAGGCTGCCGCCGCCGGGCATGTAGAGAAAACATCCGCCAGAGCCATCAACTTCGTGAACGAAGTCGATCAATCCCACAGAGTCATCTTCGGCGGCCTCGAGAATCACGGCCCCGGCGCCATCACCGAAAATTACGCAGGTGGCACGGTCGGTGTAATCGATGATCGACGACATCACGTCGGCGCCGATCACGAGCACACGCTTGTGGGCGCCGGAAGCAATGAACTGCGCTCCGGTCTGCACGGCATAAATAAAGGCGGAGCAGGCGGCGGAGAGGTCGAATCCCCAAACTCCGGCTGCGCCCAGCTTGTGCTGGACGAGGCAGGCGGTGGAGGGGAAAAACATGTCGGGGGTGACGGTGGCGACGATGATGACGTCGACATCACTGGGCGCGAGGCCGCGCTGGGCAAGCGCTTTCTTCGCGGCCTCGACCGCGAGATCGCTGGTGGCGACGCCTTTTTCCACGAGATGGCGCTCGCGGATGCCGACGCGGGCCATGATCCAGTCATTGCTGGTCTCGACCATCTTCTCGAGGTCGGCGTTGGTGAGCAGTTTGGGCGGAACATAGGTGCCCAGAGCGCTGATTTTCACCCGTGTTTTTGCGTTTGCGGGGAGGGGCTGGCTTGATTCGTTCAATGAAGGCTCCTGATGAAATGGAACCAATATTTTGAACGATTGCGGCGGGAATGTCTAACGCGCCGTGGCGCGGACGAATCTATGTGCGCACTGGGTTCGAAAGAAATCGACTGATGAGCGGCGGGCAATTCTCATGCGGCCTGAAGCTCTTTTTCGTGCTGCATCCATTCGCGAACAAAATTTGGGCAAGCGACAATGCCAAAGTTTCGGCCCTCTCCGTTGACAAGGTAGGCCAGCGCACCATGGTCCAACTCCTGCAAACAAAAGACGTCGAGCAGCGGCCACAGGCCGCAATCGACAGCCGACGACACGAACTGGTCGAGGTAGGTCAAATGATCTTCCGACAAACGTCCGGAGACGCGAATGGTCACGGTGGGGGAGATGGACTTTTCCGGAACGGACTGCTTCGAAACTCTGCGCATTTTTTCCTCGACGGCTTTGGTGTGGTCCAAGTCTGACTCTATATTGATGCGGGAGGGAGCCACTTCTTGCGCAGAGAGTTGTAAATGTTTGTAAAACTTTTGATGGGATCAGGAATGCGGTGGGAAGAATCTACACAGAACAAAACAATAAGCCAGGCACCGGGAACTCACTGCACACGCAAGAGCCCGTTACCGTTGCTTCCTTCCGGACCTGGCGGGGTTGGCGAGAGTACGTCGCGTGAGACCGATGCCTGACCTGAAACATTCTAACATTCAGAGTGCGTGCGGGCGAGACGCCCGCACGACAGCCGGCGGGACGCCGGCGCTACGAACGTCTCGCGCTACGGTACTTTTGGTGCAAGAAAGGCGCAGGAAAGCCTTCCCTTCTCAGGGCAAGTCAGGAACAATAGGAAATAATCCACAAGAGTTCTGAACGCCAGGTTTCAGCATGCCGCGGCTCACGCCACAACTCGATGTAATCCCGCTTTCGCAGGCGATCAATAAATACTTCGAGCTTTCGATTTATCTGCTGGTGTTGATGGGCTTTGGAACTCTGGCGAGCACCGGCGGCCTCGATCTGCCGACGATTTTGCTGGTTGGGTCGGCGCTGGCGGTGCGCGGCTACCTGCTGTCGAAAGGGCGGCGCGTGGTGATTTCCGAACGGTGGACCACGCCGCTGACGATTGTCTATTTCGTTTTCTATGCCGCCGATTATTTCCTGCTCTCGCGCAGCTTCCTGGCTGCGACGGTCCATCTGGTGCTATTTGCCGTGGTGGTAAGAAGTTTCTCGCTGCGGCGCGATCGCGACTACACCATGCTGGCGATTCTCGCGTTCCTGATGGTGCTGGCGTCGGCGGTGCTCACCGTCGACAGCGTTTTTCTGGCGCTGTTCGCGGGCTTCATGCTGATGGCGGTGGCGACTTTCATCCTGATGGAGATGCGGCGGTCGAGCCGGGCAGCAAGCTTTCAGGCGCGGCACTCGCGCGATGTGCAGGAGCACAGGCATCTGGCATTTTCGCTGGCGCGCCTGACGCCGATTTTGGCGGTGCTGATCCTGGTGGGTGCGGCGGCGGTATTTTTTCTTTTGCCGCGCATGTCGGCAGGATACCTCGGCGGCTACTCCTTCGGCACCGATTATTCCACCGGCTTCAGCGACCGTGTGCAGTTGGGCCGCATTGGACAGATTCAGCAGTCCGATGCGGTGGTGATGCACATCCAGATTGATGGCGATAAGCGCGGGCAGTATGCGCTGCACTGGCGCGGCGTCGCACTGGCGTATTTCGATGGCCGGAGCTGGTCGAATCCGCGCGATCAGGTGGTGCTGTCGCGGGAGCCGGACGGAAGCTTCGCGGTCCCAATGTTCAGCCAGGGACTGCCGCAGGCTGCGCTGAGGCGGCCGCAACTGATGCAGTCAGCGCCGAGTCATCTTATTCACTACCGCGTTTTGATGGAGCCGATCGGAACCAACGTGTTTTTTCTAGCTCCGTGGGCGCGCCGCGTGAGTGGAGCGTATCGCACCTTGCAGATCGACGCGGGAGGAGCAGTTTCGGATCTCGACAGCCAGCGCAGCGTGAGCCTTTATGAGGCAGACTCCGATATCGCGGTGCCGGATGCGGGACAACTCCGCGAGGCTGGAGATCTTCTTCCGCCCTTCACACTGGACTATCTGCAATTGCCACGGCTCGATCGGCGGATCCCGCAACTGGCGGCGCAGATCACGGGCACGGCGGCTAATAGTTATGACAAGGCCGCGGCGCTCGAAGGATATTTGAAGTCACATTACGCCTACACTTTGCAGTTGCCGCGTGTGGCGGTGGCCGATCCGCTGGCCGATTTTCTGTTCGTCCGCAAGCAGGGGCACTGCGAGTATTACGCATCGTCAATGGCAGTGATGCTGCGGACGCTGCGGATTCCGTCGCGCGTGGTGAACGGATTCATCAGCGATGAATTCAATGACATCACCGGCAACTATGTGGTTCGGGCGCGGAACGCCCACGCGTGGGTGGAGGCATATTTCCCGGGCTACGGGTGGGTGACGTTCGATCCCACGCCGGGCGGCGGAAGCGGGGCTCCGCAGGGCTGGGGGCGGGCGATGCTTTATCTCGATGCAGCGGCATCGTTCTGGCGAGAGTGGGTGATCAGTTATGACTCGTCGCACCAGAGCGTGCTGGGACAGACGATGCTCAGCGGAACGCGCACCTGGTGGGAGCGGGCGCGGACGTGGGCCCAGTTACGTTATGCGCGTCTGCTGAATTCGGCGCGCAAAGGCGAGCGGGGCGTTGAGCATTCGCCGGGGCGGTGGTACGGTGGCGGCCTCGCGATCGCTTTGCTGCTGTTGTTGCTGGGCGAATGCAGGACGAATCGCAGCCATGATCCGGACCAGACGGCTGCGGGCGCATCCGGAGCGGTCGCCGGATCAGGCTGCCGCCATGTGGTACGAGCGCATGGCTCGATTCCTGGCGCGGCGGGGAGTGCAGAAATCTCCGGCGCAGACGGCACAGGAATTTGTGCGAGTGATTGAAGACGAGCGGTTGCGCCTACGGGTTGGGCGATTCACCGAGGCCTACGAGTCAGCGCGCTTCGGGAATTCCCCAGACGATGCGCTGCAGTTGCCGGGATTGTATGAGGAAGTGGAAGCGGCGACGAGGAAGTGATAGCAGTTAGCAACTAGCAGTTAGCAAACTGGCTCCGCCAACTGCTGATGGCAAAGTGCCAATTGCTAATTGCCAATTGCTCACTTGCTAGAAGTGAATGATCACGCCACCGCTTACGAAGAAATTATGCTGACGGGTTTTGCCGGTATCGGCCAGGGGCAGATCTGGCGTGCCCGACCAGAAGTCACGGACTTCGCCACGAAAGCCGAAGCGGTGAAAACGGTGCTGAAAGGGATTCAGATCCAATCCTAAACCAGCTTGCATCACCCCCGAATTCGTGGAGCCGCCTGGGTTCGTGCCGTAGTAGAGGAGATTTTTGTTTTCGCTGAAATGGGCGAAGCCGCCGCCGAAACTGACCCAGGGAGAAACCGCGGTCTCCGGAAATAAATTCACACGAAATGCAGGTGTGATGAAGATCTGCCTGTAGTCCACGGGAACGACGGGGCCTCCAGAGTTGAGATCTTCATCCAGGTTGAAGGCCGCGGGGATCTCGCCCGAGATGGCGTAAATGGCGTTGCCGAAAAGCCGGCGCGAATAATTGAGCTCGAACGTAAGACCCTTGCCAGAGCGAACAAAGGGATTGATTGTGGGCGCATCTGGACCTTGAATTCCCTGATCGCTGATGAAGATGCGGCCAACGGTGCCGGTAAATTCATTGCGCTGCTCTTGCGCCGCTGCGGAGGCGCCCAGAATGCACAGTGTGATTGCCAGGGCTGCGATGATGGGCCTTTTTGCGGACATTTTCTCCTCCTTGCCGCGGGATGCTACAGGTTGTACGGATAATTTCTAGCCTAGCATGAAGAGGAAAGGTTTCAGCGCGCAGGTACTACCTTCCGTGGTGCCTAAAGTCACATGGGGCGGGTTGAGGTAGGGCCGAGGTTTCGAGGCCGAGGTTTCAAGGTTTCAGAGTTTCAAGGTTTCTACCCGGGACCGCGGACATCTCCAAACGGTCTGAAACCTTGAAACATTGAAACCTTCGAAATCTCGAAACATTGGAACCTTGACACTTTGCCGCTGCGCTCCCTGCCCCGTAACCTGCACGAATGTTAGAATAACTAGATTCCATGCCCTCGAAGAACCTCACAGTATCCCGTACAAGCACGAAAATCGCTGGTCCCGAAGCGTGCGGTCACGCGCCGCAAGAGCGCGCCGAGCAGGTGCGCCCACAGAAAGTCGGGTTTGTCAGCCTGGGGTGTCCGAAGAACCTCGTCGACAGCGAAGTGATGATGGGACTGCTGGCGCGGGCTGGAGCGGAGCTTTCACCACGAGCCGAGGATGCGGATGTGATCGTGGTGAATACCTGTTCGTTCATCGAGAGCGCGCAGCAAGAGTCGGTGAATACGATTCTGGAAATGGCCGGCCACAAGACGGCGGGGCGGGCGAAGAAGCTGGTCGTGGCGGGATGTCTGGTCGAGCGCTATCGCGACGAAATCCTCAAACGCATTCCGGAAGTGGATGCGGTGGTCGGAACCGGAGAGTTGCAGAACATTCTGGCGGCCACCGGGGTTGCACCCGCTCCCACATTGCAGAGCAGTTCGCCGTTCGTCGTGCTCAATTCGCGGCCGGAGGGAGATGCGCGGGCAGCGCAAGGAAGATTCTCACGCGGGCAATGGGATGGAGCGATCGCGGACCTGCCGAACTATTTGTATGATGACGAAACTCCGCGCATTCTGGCGACGCCGAAATCCACGGCTTACATCAAGATTGCGGAGGGTTGCGATCATCCCTGCACGTTCTGCATCATTCCGCAATTACGGGGGCAGTTCCGCTCACGGCGTTTCGAATCCGTCATCGCCGAAGCGGAGCGCCTGGCGCAGGTTGGCGTGCGCGAGATTACTCTGATTGGGCAGGACACCACCTGCTACGGAGAAGATTTCGGCCTGAAGGATGGTCTGGCCCTGCTGCTGGAGAAGCTGGCGAAGATCGAAGACCTGCGCTGGATCCGGTTTCTGTACGCCTATCCCAACAAGATTACCGGCAAGTTGCTGGAGACGATTGCATCGTCGGAGAAGATTTGCTCGTACATGGATGTGCCCCTGCAACACGCCTCGGCGCCCGTGCTGAAGCGCATGAAGCGCGGCGGCGGGGCGGATGTATTTCTGCGCTCGATCGCCAAGATGCGGCGAGCGATTCCCGGCCTCACGCTGCGCACTTCGTTCATCGTGGGCTTTCCTGGGGAAACTGAAAAAGAATTCGAAGAGCTGTGCGAATTCGTACGCGAGGCGCAGTTTGACTGGATGGGGGCGTTTTCCTATTCCGACCAGGAAGGCGCGGACGCCCATGGACTGGGCGGAAAGGTTCCCTTGCGTGAAATCGAGCGGCGCCGCAAACACCTCATGCAAATCCAGCAACGGATCAGCAAGAAGAAAAAGAAGGCGCTGGTGGGACAGGAATTCGACCTGTTGCTGGAGGGAGCTTCGGAGGAAACAGATTTGCTGATGGAAGGCCGCACCGCGATGCACGCGCCCGAGATCGACGGCAAAGTTTTCGTGAACGAATTTCCGGAAGAGCGGGAGCCGCAGCCCGGAGAATTTTATCGCTGCCAGATTGTGGAAGCGCACGACTACGATCTGGTGGCGCGGATTTTGTAACGTCGCTTCGATGAATCGTCGTGTATGTAAGCCAAGCCGGAACGTTTTCTGACCATGCCTCGTAAGCGCGCCGTAAAACTCCGCTGCCCCATCTGCAAGAAGGCCGTCAAGAGCACGGGTGCGGAGTTTCCATTCTGCAGCGAGCGCTGCCGCGCCATCGATCTGGGCAAATGGGCGAGCGGCGCGTATGTGATTGCCTCGCCGGTTTCCGATGCGGAGGAGTCGATCCGCGAACGCATGCCCGAAGATGTAGATGGGGAATCTTGAAGGAAATGGCCGAAGCCGAAGGTAAGCGGCCCGTCAGCAGCGCTGGGGATTGTAGCGCCGGCGTCCCGCCGGCTGTGGCGGGGGCGTCGCGCCCACGCTTTGGGGAGGTAACGATTCGCGACCGCGGTCGCCTACCTCACTCTCGGGACTCATGGGGCTTTCTGGCAAAGAGAATACTATGATCACGTCATTCGAGGTGAAGAAGAGTTCGGGCGCGCGGTGCGGTACGTTGCGGAGAATCCGGGGAAGGCGAAGTTGAGGGATTGGAAATGGGTTTGGGTGAGCGGGCGAGACGCCCGCTCGACAGCCGCCGAGGACGGCGGCGCTACAAGAACCGCCTGACTATGGAATCCCCCACGGTCCAATCGATCAAGCAAACGCCGCGCTGGGCTGACCTGATCGCCACTTTTTTCGGTGTCGGACGCATGCGGCCCGGGCCGGGAAGTTGGGGATCGGCGGTGACTGTTCTGTTGTGGGCGGCATTGGCGCACGCGCTTAACCCTTCGCTGCGAACTCCGGTTGCGATTGCCCTGGCCGCGGTGGTCACAGTGATCGGCATCCGCGCCGCCACGCAAGTTGCGCGCGGTACCGGCATAAAGGATCCGCAGTTTGTCGTCATCGATGAAGTCGCTGGACAACTCATCACCCTGATCGCCGCTCCGCTGGCGTGGAAATCTTTTCTCGCCGGCTTTATACTTTTCCGTGCCTTCGATATCGTCAAGCCACCCCCAGTGCGACAATTGGAGGCGTTGCCCGAGGGCGCCGGGATCGTGCTGGACGACGTGGCCGCGGGCTTCTACGCGCTGCTTTCTCTGCATCTCTTATTGCACTTTGGCCTTCTAACATAGTGTCTCGAAACGGCATTTCTAACGCAGTGCGAGAATTTTCCTCATGAGCCTTTCCGATCGCATCCTGGGCAAGAAAACTGTGAATGGCGGGCCGCACATCGAATCGGTGGCTCCGGCGCTGGCCCTGGCGGGCGGCGAAATCCGCATTGCCGGTTCCGGTTTGCGGGCGCAAGAGTGGAAGCGGCCGCAGGTGCGGTTCGGCGACGTCGAAGGTGGCGTTGTGGTCGGTTCAGATTCGTTTCTGGTGGCGCGCGTTCCCGAGGGAGCGGCGTCGGGGCCGGTGGTGGTCGCTGCCGACGGGCACGTCAGCAACGCGCAGACTATCCGGGTGGCCGTGCCGATCGCTGAGAATCTGCATCCGGTGACGAATCCCGCGCTCGACGCCCAGGGGAATATCTATGCGACGTTTTCAGGCTCGCGCGGCCAGAAGGTTCCGGTCGCGATTTTCAAGATCGACACCAATTACGCAGTGAAACCCTTCGTGGCCGAGATGATGAATGCCACCGCGATCGCCTTCGATCGCCAGGGACAGATGTACGTTTCGTCGCGCCACGATGGCGCTGTGTATCGCGTGGCGACCAACGGCACCATGACCACTTATGCCGAGGGCATGGGCATTGCCACGGGAATCGCTTTTGACCGGAACCAGAATCTCTACGTTGGAGATCGCAGCGGGACGATTTTCAAAATTGGCCGCGACCAGCAAGTGTTTGTGTTCGCCACCTTGGAATCGAGCGTCTCGGCTTATCATCTCACCTTCGGTCCGCAGGGCGATTTATTTGTGACCGGGCCCACGACGTCGAGCTTTGACTGTGTGCATAGAATCGATCCGCAAGGGACGGTGCACACGTTCTATCGCGGCCTGGGGCGTCCGCAGGGCATGGCTTTCGATGCGACGGGAAATCTGTATGTCGCGGCGTCGCTCGCGGGCAAGCGCGGCATCGTGAAGATTACGCCGGAGGGCAAGGTCAATCTGGAAGTCGCGGGTCATGGCCTGGTAGGGCTGGCATTTGCGCCAGGACGCAGTGTGATTCTAGCGACGACCGATGCGGTGCATCATCTCTCGTGGAACATTCCGGGACTGCCACTTCTGCCGGAGTAGCGCGGATCACGGCCTCCACCGTGAAAGAACTTGCACACTTGACACACCACATCACCGCGACAAATAATCTCGGATCGCTTCGTCTTTTTCTCCCCCATGGTTCGCGGCCAAGGCGTATCGCGCTTCGGTTCGCTGCCATCTCAACCGCCAACTTCGTCTGCGGAGAAGTGTATCGAGTGCACCATAAGCGGGAAGATTCGAAAAACAACTTTCACAGCGGCGCGCAGCCGGACAGGAGACAGTATGAGAAAAGCCAATTTAGTGACAATGTCGCTTATGGTGATTGCATTTTCCCTTGCAACCACCATTCGTTCTTCAGCGCAAACCCTAAACACGCTTGTGAACTTCGATGGGGCCAATGGGATCACCGGTGACACCGTGATCCAGGGCAAAGACGGAAATTTCTACGGCACCACTTACTCTGGCGGCGCCAACGGCAACTATGGCACGGTCTTCAAGATGACTCCCGACGGGACTTTGACGACTCTTTACAGCTTTTGCTCTCAGACCAACTGCACCGACGGGTCGAATCCCTACGCGGGATTGCTCCAAGGGACCAACGGCAACTTCTACGGAACAACCTACTACGGCGGAGCCAACTGCATCTATGCTCCTCCCTACGGGTGCGGCACGGTTTTTGAGATCACTCCCGGTGGCAGGTTCAAAACGCTTTATAGTTTCTGCTCGCAACAAATTGATGGCGTCTGCGCTGACGGAATCTACCCATATGCGGGGTTGATCCAGGGAACCGATGGCAACTTTTATGGGGCCGCTGCGGAAGGCGGAGGAAATAATTACGACATCGGCTGCTTCTGTAATGGCGGGGGCACCATCTTCAGAATGACTCCCAAGGGCCAACTGAGTACGCTTTACACATTCTGTAGTCAGATCGATGGCACGGGCCAGTACTGCCTCGACGGAGCCGGTCCCTATGGAACGCTGCTGCAGGCTTCCGATGGGAATTTTTACGGCACGGTGCGTGACGGAGGAAGAGGGACCGATTTGAGCGGCGGCACCGTCTTCAAACTCACTTCAGCGGGCAAGCTGACCACAATTCACAATTTCTGCTCAGCTACCCAGTATTGTCACGACGGGTCCTATCCCTATGCCGGCCTCATTCAAGGCAGCGATGGCGATCTCTACGGGACTACAACAAACGGCGGCTACAACGACTGGGGCACCGTTTTTAAGATCACAACCGCGGGAGCGTTGACTACGATGCATAGCTTTCGCGGCATTGATGGCGTAGATCCCTACGCACCTCTCGTGCAAGCGACGAACGGAGATTTTTATGGGACGACCTCCAGCGGCGGTAAATACAATCCCATGGGTACTTCCGTCGGCACTGTTTTTAAACTGACATCGAAGGGTAGGCTGACCACGCTCTACAACTTCTGCACCCAAAGCGGCTGTACCGGCGGAGTTTATCCCACCGGCCTGACGCAGGGCTCGGATGGCACGCTTTATGGAACCACTGCTGGTGACGCCTTTAACGATGGAACGGTCTACAGTTTGACGAACTGAGCCACGCGGCCGGTCGGGACCATTCTGACAAACTGACGCGGTTGAGGAACGAAACATCAAGATCGCGGGCGACGGCTCACAACAAATGTGGGCCGTTGTCCGCGGCGTCATCCGGGGCTGCCGGTAGGTACGAACAGTACCCAGTTCTCAGTACGCAGTTCTCAGTTCTCAGAAAAACCGGGCATGCTTGCTGAGAACTGAGTACTGGGAACCGAGAACTGCTTTTTCATTTACACTTCTAGCCGTGAACGCCGAGATCATTGCGGTTGGCTCCGAACTGCTCACACCCTTCCGCACAGATACCAATTCTCTTTATCTCACCGAACAGATCAACAACCTGGGCGTCGAAGTGGTCTTCAAATGCGTCGTGGGTGACGATCTGAAGCGCCTGGTCGAGGCCGCGCAACACGCGCTGTTTCGCTCGGAGATCATTCTCTTCAGCGGCGGTCTCGGGCCCACGGAGGACGATCTTACGCGCGAAGCCGTCGCCGAAGCGCTGGGCCTTCCCTTGCGGCGTGACGAAGAAGTTCTGGCCGCGATCGAGCGGCGTTTCGCGGCACACGGGTGGAAGATGGCGCCCAACAATGCCAAGCAGGCCGATGTTCTGGAAGGCGCGACGGTCCTGCCGAATCCGAATGGCACCGCGCCGGGACAGTGGCTGAGCGGCAAGTTCGACGGGCGCGAGCGGATCATCATCCTGCTGCCCGGGCCTCCGCACGAGTTGAAGGCTTTGTTTGAGGCGGAATGCCGGGAGCGTTTGCGGGCAAAGTTGCCGACGGCTTTTCTGGCGACTCGTGTTCTGAAGGTTGCGATGCTGGGCGAATCTGCGGTCGATGCGCGGGTGGCGCCGATCTACAAGCGATTCGGCGATGTGCAGACCACAATTCTGGCGGGCGCGGGAGAAATCCAGTTGCACTTCAAGTCGCGGGCGGGCACGATGGACGCGGCCCAGGCGCGTGTGGACGAAGCGGCCGACGCGGTCGAAGAGGAACTCGACGATGCTGTCTATTCCCGCGATGGCGAGTCGCTCGAGCAGATCGTCGGCTACTGGCTGCAGATGCGCAATGCCATGCTGGCGGTGGCAGAATCGTGCACCGGCGGCCTGCTGGGAGAACGCATCACGTCGATCGGCGGCAGTTCGCGCTACTTTGCCGGCGGCGCCATCGTGTACTCGAACGCGGCCAAGACCGAACTCGCAGGAGTGCCCGCCGACATGATCGAGCGCCACGGGGCCGTGAGCCGCGAAGTTGCGGCAGCGCTGGCCGAAGGCATTCGCTACCGTTGCGAAGCCACTCTTGGCATCGGGATCACCGGCGTCGCCGGGCCAGCTGGAGGCACGCCCAATAAGCCCGTGGGATTGGTCTTTCATGCGCTGGCCAGCGACAGTGGGACGGAAGTGATCGAACGAAACTTCCCTGGCGATCGCAGCCGAATCCGCTGGTTCGCCACCACGCTGGCGCTGGATATGGTGCGCAGGAAGTTGATGTGAGGGAGCAATTGGCAATTAGCAATTGGCAGTTAGCGGTTGGCCGATACCCTATTGTCTATCGCTAAGCGCCAATTGCTAACTGCTAATTGCTAACGGCTAGCCGTCACCATGCGCCTTTTTGTAGCTCTCGACATTGACGACGAGATTCGCAGCCGCATCTCACGCTTTCTCGATGGCGTTTGCGAATTTGCTCCGGACGCGCGCTGGGTAAAGACTGAGTCACTCCATGTCACGCTGAAGTTTATTGGAGAAAAATCCGACACTGACGTTGAGAAGATCAAACAATCGTTGGCGAGGATCGCGGCTGACAAGATCGAGATGAACTTTCGTGGCTATGGATTTTTCCCGGGCGCACGAGCCCCGCGCGTGTTTTGGGTGGGGCTGGATGGAGGTTCGCAATTGACTGCTCTCGCCTCGACGGTGGACGAAGCGCTGGCGCAACTGGATATCCCCAGGGAGGAGCATACTTTTAATGCGCATCTCACGCTGGCGCGGGGTGGAGGAGGATCGGGCTCCCCGCGCCGTCAAAAAGGGGATGGACCGAATCGCACCTTTCAGCGCTTGCTGGAGAAACTTGCGGCTTTGCCAGCGCCAGAGTTTGGTACCATGACCGCCCGCGAGTTTTTTCTTTACCGGAGCCAACTCTCGCCAGGCGGCTCAAAGTACACGAAGCTGGCGGGCTTTGCATTGCGCTGAGAACCGAGCACACTTATACCTTGCCCACACTTCTTATTATCGCCGCCGTAAGCTACCTGCTGGGATCGATTCCCTTCGGATACCTGCTGGTGCGGCTTTTCCGCGGCGAGGATGTGCGCTTGAGCGGAAGCGGAAATATTGGGGCCACGAATGTGTCTCGCAAGTCGCCCGTCTTGGGAGTTGCGACCTTGCTGCTCGACGCGTTGAAAGGAACCGGAGCGGTGGCTTTGTCTTACATGGTGGCCGATCGCATGAACGCGGGGCCACCGAAGCTCGAGCAACTTGCTCTGGGCGCGCTGTGTGCGGTGGCGGGCCACTTGTTTCCGGTGTGGCTCAGATTCCGCGGGGGCAAAGGCGTGGCCACCGGACTGGGGTCATTTGTGGTGCTCGCTCCGAAAGCGGTTTTGATCGCGATTGGCATCTTCATTCTGGTCACCGCGATTTTTCGCTATGTTTCGCTGGGGTCGATTGTTGCGGTCGCGGCCTTTCCTTTCCTGGCATGGAAAATCGGGCAGTTTTATGTTTCTCCGCTAGCCTTGGGTCTGATGGCGACCGCTTCCCTGCTCATCATCGCGCGGCATCATCAGAACATCGGCCGGCTGGTGGCCGGCAAAGAAAATCGTTTGGGGACTAAGCGGGCATGAGCGAGATTGCAATCATCGGTGCGGGAGCCTGGGGAACGGCGTTGTCGATCGTTCTCGGGCGCAAGGATGCTCACCGGATCCGGCTTTGGGCTCACGAAAAGGATGTCCGCGAATCGATTGAACTGCGGCGCGTGAATGAGAAGTTTCTGCCGGGGCAACAAATTCCTGCCTGCGTAACGCCGAGCAATGATCTCGCCGAAGCGCTTGCCGGAGCGGAGATCGTGGTGAGCGTGATGCCCTCCCAACATTGCCGCGGCCTGTTTGAACAGATGCGGCCACACTTGGGCGCAGAGGCCATGCTCGTCAGTGCGACGAAGGGGCTCGAAGAAAATTCCCTGCTGCGCATGACCGAAGTGATAGCGCAGGTGATCAAGAGCGACCACGGTCAGGGACTGCGGATTGGCGCGCTGAGCGGGCCCTCGTTCGCGCTGGAAGCCGCGCGCGGAGACCCGACAGCGATCACCATCGCGTCGAAGGATGCGGAACTGGCGCGCACGGTGCAGCAGGAATTCAGCCACGCCAGCTTTCGGGTTTACACCAATGAAGATCCAACCGGCGTGGAGTTGGGCGGCGCGTTGAAGAATACGATTGCGATCGCGGCCGGTGTTTGTGCGGGCCTGGGGCTGGGTCACAACTCGGTGGCTGGTTTGATCACGCGCGGCCTCGCGGAAATGACGCGACTGGTAGTGGCCTGTGGGGGCAAAGCGGAGACCATGGCCGGGCTCGCCGGACTCGGCGATCTCGTGCTGACTTGTACGGGCGGACTCTCGCGCAACCG
The DNA here is from genome assembly GCA_963715875.1 of uncultured Acidobacteriaceae bacterium. GTDB lineage: Bacteria > Acidobacteriota > Terriglobia > Terriglobales > Acidobacteriaceae > Sulfotelmatobacter. The sequence goes on from OY970281.1 coordinate 3,111,733, forward strand.
CAGTGTGGGCGTGGAGCTTGGCCGCGGGAAAAAACTGCCGGAAATTCTCGCCGGAATGCACGGCATGGTCGCGGAAGGTATCTTCACCACGACGGCTGCGGTGGGACTGGCGCGTGCTCGCGGCGTCGAGATGCCCATCGCCGAACAGATGTACGCCATTCTGCACGCGGGAAAAGCTCCGCAGGACGCAATTGCAGAACTGATGAGCCGGCGCAGCAAGAGCGAAACACTGTAGACGCAGGTCGCTTCTTCGATTTGCGGTCTTTTCTTGCCAAAGCCGCGCCAGACGGGCACTCTGAGTAGTACTTTCGTAATGACTGCGGTCTCGCTTTTCACCCTTCCATCACTGCCGCGCACATTAAACTTCTATAGATACCCGTGAACTCCGCCGCTACTTCGATCGACGGCGCCTCTCAACCGAGCCCGAGGAGCGCCATGTCTGCCACCGCGCCCATCCCGGCGCGGGTGCCGATTTTGTATGTGATTCTGGGTGTGCTTCTGGTGATCAGCATCGTCCCCATGTATTTCTACTCTGCGCAAGTGGAGGCCATTAACCGGGATCGGCTGAAGACCAACGAGATGCTGCTGCAGAATACGGTGACCCGCTCGCTGGCCGACGATTTGTCGCAGCACGAACGCTCTTTGCGGATGATGCTGGCCAACCTTTCTTCGGCGATTCAGGTGGCCAGTGGCGGCGATATTGGCAGGAAAAACATTGAAGCACCGGAGTTGCGCGCTCTGTTGGAGAATTTTGTTTCGTCCTCCGATGAAGTCGCGTATGCCACCTTGCTCAACTCCGAGGCCAAAGGAGTTTCCGCCGGACGTATTATCCCCGACGCCTTTCTGCAGCGCGAATTGCAGCATGCCTACGACGCCGCCCGCGATGGGCGTGCCTACAACGGGCAGGCGCTTCAGGTGCAGGATGGAAAATCTTCGCGCATCGTTGTGCTGGTGAGCAATCCGGTGAGCTATGGCGGACGTTTCCTGGGCATGGTGGGCGCGGTGGTGGATTTGCATTTTCTGATTCGGCGTCTGCAGGAAGTCAGTGGCGGCGGCCTGATTCCCTACGTTGTGGATGCGCAAGGACGGTTGGTGGCCGCGGGCACGGCGCAATACGTGACCGGGCAGGACATGAAGAATCTGGAAATCGTGCGCAATTTTGTGGACGAGGGCAACAAGGCGCAACTGGCAGCCACCAAGGAGTTCGCCGTTCATGACGGCAACAAAAATATTGAAATGCTCGGCACCTACAGCCCGGTCACGCCGCTCGACTGGGCGGTGGTGGTGCAAAAAACACAGCTGGAGGCATATCGCGGAGTCATCGAGATGCAGCGCACGGCGCGCCTGCTGGCGCTGCTCGCTGTGCTGTTGAGCATTGGTGTTAGCATAGTCGCTGCCCGCAGGATTACGAATCCTTTGCAGGTGCTTGCCGAGTCTGGCCGGGCGCTGGCACGCGGCGATTTTTCTCAGCGCGTGCACTTGCGGACCCGCACCGAAATCGGAGAACTGGCCGAAACTTTCAACACTATGTCGCAGGAACTGGAACAATTCGTCGAAGACCTGAAGCGGGCGGCGGAAGAGAATCGAGCTCTGTTTCTGGGCTCGATCCAGATGCTCGCGGGCGCGGTTGACGAAAAGGATCCGTATACGCGCGGCCATTCTGACCGCGTGACGCGGTACTCGCTGATGATCGGTAAGGAGCTGAAGTTGCCTGCCGATTTTCTGGAGACTCTGCAGATTTCGGCGCAGCTGCACGACGTGGGCAAGATCGGCATTGAGGACCGCATCCTCAAGAAGCCGGGCGCGCTGACGGCGGAAGAATTCGAAGTGATGAAGACGCACACGACCAAGGGCGCAAACATTTTGCGGCCAGTCGTCCAGTTGGCAGAGATGTTGCCCGGCATTGAGCTTCACCATGAAGCTCTCGATGGCCGCGGCTATCCTTACGGACTTCACGGTGAGCAGATCCCGCTGCTGGCGCGGGTGATCGCGGTGGCCGACACGTTCGACGCGCTCACTACGAATCGTCCATACCAGACTGCGCATACTCCGGAAGAAGCGTTGAAGATTATTCAGAACCTGGCAGGCAAAAGGCTGGATCCGGAGGCCGTGGCCGCGCTGATGGCGGTTTATGCCCGCGGTGAAATTCGCATTCAGCGCATCGCGATTCGTCGAGCTGTTGCTGCGGCTCAAGCCGTTCCGGTTGCGGCTGCCGAGGTTGCTGCGCCTCCGGCGCTGGCCATGCCATCGGCTGCAGACGGAAATCTAGATCGAACTCGCGCCTAGCGGGCTTTTGGATGACCGAGCGTTCCCTCGGAGGCTAAAGCCGCTGTAAAGACAGACCGTTATCGCAGCGCTGAAGCGCTGCGCCACCCAAAATCGGTGCGACATCAATCGTGCAACGTCGAGTTTTGCAGTCTGACGGAATTTCTCACCTCTACTCCTGACTTAACCCAAAGCCATCTGCCGCCGACCGCTATAATCAAGTCTCAGGCTTTCTCATGATTCAAACTTTATTTGGCAGTACGGAAGAAAAGAAACCCGGCCTGTTCGAGCGCATGAAGCAGGCGGTTACGCGCACGCGCGAGAACCTCGCCGAGCGAATTGAAGAAGTCGTCAGTTTTGGCAAGGAAATCGACCGCAACACGCTCGACGATCTGGAAGCCACGCTGATCGGCGCCGACCTGGGTTCAGCCACCACGCAGGAGGTGCTGGGCAAGCTCCGCGACAAGGCCGATCGCAAGCAGATCAAAGATGTGCAGGAGTTGAAGCGCCTGCTCAAGGAAGAATTGCTGGCCATTCTGAATGCAGCGAATACCGCGCCGGTTCGCAGTGTCGACGGAACGCCCGAAGTGATTCTGGTGGTCGGGGTGAACGGCACGGGCAAGACCACGACGATTGGCAAACTGTCGCAGGTATTTCGTTCGAACGGCAAGAGTGTATTGCTGTGCGCGGCGGATACTTTTCGCGCGGCGGCCATCGAACAACTGGAAATCTGGGGCGGGCGCACGGGCACGGAAGTGATTAAAACCAAGCCTGGCGGCGATCCCGCAGCCGTGTTGTTCGACGCATTGCAGGCCGCCACTGCCCGCAAAACGGACTATGTGATCGTGGATACAGCCGGGCGCTTGCATACCAAGACCAGTCTGATGTCGGAACTGGAGAAGATGCGCCGCACCGCCCAGCGAATCATTCCCGGAGCGCCGCACGAAACACTGTTGGTGATGGACGCGACGACCGGGCAGAATGGATTGCAGCAGGCGCGGCTGTTCACGCAGTCGGCGGGCGTGACCGGCATCGTCCTGACCAAGCTTGACGGCACGGCGAAAGGCGGCGTGGTGGTCGCAATCTCGCGCGAGTTGGGACTGCCGGTTCGTTTTGTGGGCGTGGGCGAGAAGGTCGGTGATCTGCTGCCGTTCGATCCCAAAGAGTTTGTGGATTCGCTTTTCGAATAGGAGTCCGGATGCCCGACACTGGAACAGAGCGCTCGCGATTCGGGAAGGTTTTCGATTTTTTCCGCCGTCTGTTGAGGAAGAAGCCGCCGCAGTCCCCGGCCGATCCATATGCATACGCGACGGCTCCGTTACGACGCGGTCCCAAAGGCCGTAACGGCGCGGCAGTGGCTGAACCGGAGGACGATTCCTATCGTGACTATTCTCCGCGGCGGCAGTAGTGTGTCTTTGATCCCCGTAACGCCGCAGTAAGTTCTGAGCTGCATTTTTGACTTGTGCCCGATCACTCCACTGACGAGCAGTTGCTGCGCCGCGCGCTCGACCTGGCGCGTCAGGGGATTGGACTGGCATCGCCAAGTCCTTACGTGGGCGCGGTCATTGTCGATGCGCAAGGCAGTATCGCAGGCACCGGGGTTTATACCTACGACGGCACTGAAGCACGCTGAGGTTCGCGCGCTCGAGCAGGCGGGCGAGAAGGCGCGTGGCGGCACGCTGTATATCAATCTTGAACCGCACGCGCATCAGGGGCGCACGCCTCCGTGCACGGACGCTTTGATTGCCGCTGGAATTCGTCGCGTGGTTGCGGCGATGCCCGATCCCAATCCCAAAGTGAGCGGCCGAGGGTTTGATCAACTGCGAGCGGCAGGAGTTTTGGTCGAGGTTGGAGAACTGGAAGCGGAGGCACGATGGCTGAACGAAGCGTTTGCCCGCTATATTCGTCACGGCGTTCCGCTGGTTACGCTGAAGTCGGCGATGACGATGGATGGCAAGATCGCTCCGCCGCCCGGAGCCGGGTTGAGCCACAAACCTGGAACTCCTGCAGGTGGATGGATTACCGGCGAGGCTGCGCGCGCTCATGTGCAGCAGCAGCGGCATCAAAGCGATGCAATCCTGGTGGGTGTGGGGACTGTTCTTGCGGACGATCCGCTGCTCACCGACCGCAACGGCCGGCCGCGACGGCGTCCGCTATTGCGCGTGATTTTGGATTCGCGACTGCGCCTGCCTTTGGAGTCGCGGCTGGTGCGGAGCGCCGCGAACGATGTGCTGGTCTTCTGTTTGTTTGGGAATGATGGAAAAAAACGCGAACTGGAAGCCCGTGGCATTCGTGTCGAGGAACTCCGCGCTGCAGCCGATGGGCGTCCAGACATTCATGCGGTTATCCGCCGGTTGGGAGAGCTGCAAATTACCAGCCTGACGATCGAAGGTGGATCGACTGTAAACGGCGTAGCGCTGGCGTCGGGAGTCGTCGACAAAGTTTTTCTATATTATGCGCCGACGATTTTGGGGGAGGGTTCAGTTCCCTTTGCGGCGGATGCCAGTCTTGCCGAGGGCGTGCCGGCTCTGCGCCTGACCAAAACGCAGTTTCATCGCTTTGGCGACGACGTTGCGATAGAAGGATACTTGCGCGATCCGTACGAGGAGTGAGGTGCGTGCAGTCGCAATTGGCAATTAGCATTTGGCAAATTCGGGCCCTGCCTCCGCTAATTGCTAATTGCCAACTGCGACTTGCCCTGCTCGCGCCTCCCTGCTGGGTTTATCATGGTTAGTTCATCGAGGTCCTCATGTTTACTGGGATTGTTGAAGAGGTCGGACGGGTCACTCGCATCGAGCAGCGCGGCGAGAACCGCCGCATTACCATCACCGCCAAGAATGCGCCGCGAGAGTTGAAGACCGGCAACAGCGTCGCGGTCAGCGGAGTGTGTCTGACCGCGCTCGACATCAAGCCGGATTCTTTCTGTGCTGACCTTGCGCCGGAAACGTGGGTGCGCACGTCGTTCTCGCGCATGCACGAGGGCGCTCTGGTCAATCTGGAACTGCCCATGAAAGCTGACGGCCGTTTCGGCGGACACATCGTGCAGGGCCACGTGGATGGCGTCGGCAAACTGATTGCCCTCGAACGCATCGCCGACTCGGAGAATTTCTGGTTGCGTATCGAAATGCCCGCCGAAGTTGAGAAGTACACGGTCTATAAGGGTTCCCTGTGCATCGAAGGCATCAGCCTGACGGTGGCCACGATCGAGGGCAAGATGTGCACGATCGCCATCATTCCGCACACGGTCGAGATGACGAACCTCAACTCGCTGAAGGCTGGCGATCCGGTGAATCTGGAGGCCGATCTGATTGCGAAGTACGTCGAGAAGATGATGACCGGCAGTGGGACGGGAAGTCCGATCACGGTGGAAGAACTGGTGCAGCAAGGGTTTTAGGGCAGTGGTTCGTGTCAGTGTTCAGTGGTTAGTGGTTAGCGGATCAGAATCCGGTGGCGGAGCGACACAGACTTCCAGGGGCTACGAATCACACCATCCCACAACATCTCTGTCGGCGATGCCGGGCTTTGCGCTGACTGCAGGCACGCTCGGGTCATGAATTCTGACCGCGGCTCGACATTCCTGCAGTGCCGGCTCTCCTTCACTGACCTCAGCTTCGCGAAATATCCCAGACTGCCGGTCCTGAGTTGCAGCGGCTATGCGCGATTGAGCACGAATCCCTAATCGCAGCCCAGTTTCAGTTCGTCGAGTTCGAGAAATTCCTGCACTATTGGCTGGTTGGATTTTTCCATTTCGGCGGAGGTGCCGAAAAAGATTGCCTTGCCCTGGTACAGGAAAACGACGCGATCGGCGAGTTTCTTGGCCAGGCGCATGTCATGCGTGACCACGATGCTAGTCAGGCTCAATTGCAGCTTGAGGCGCTTGATGAGATCGCCGAGCAATTGCGCCATGAGCGGATCGACCATGGTGGTGGGCTCGTCGTAGAGAACACATTCTGGACGCGCCGCCAGTGCCCGCGCAATGGCCACCGAGCGCTTCATCCCGGTGGAAAGATCGGAGGGTAGCAGGTCGCGCATCTCCTGCACGCCCACCATTTTCAGCAATCCGTCAACAATTTCATAAATTTGCGTTTCCGACAGGTCTCCGCTCTCGCGCAGAGGAAACGCCACATTCTCGCCGACCGTGAGCGAATCGAACAGGGCTCCGTTCTGAAAAACCATGGTGACTTTCTTGCGGATCGGCTCCATCTGCGCTTCCGTAAAATCGGTGATGTCCTGGTCGGCGACGATCACGCGACCGGAATCCGCCTTGAGAAAGCCCATGAGCAATTGCAGCGAAACCGATTTGCCCACGCCGCTGCGCCCGAGGATGCAGACGGTCTCCGCTGGCTTGACATTGAAGCTGACGCGATCGAGCACCACTTTATCGCCGAAGGCTTTGGAGACTTCGCGGAACTCGATGTAGGGCTGGGTGCTGCGCTCGGGAATCGATGGGTTGTCGTTCGCCATGGTCAGAACATCATAAAGCAGGTTTCAAAGTCTCAAGGTTGCAAGGTCAAGATTCAGTCCCTGAAACTTTGAAACCTTGAACCTTTGAAACCTTGCTCTCAGCTTCCTTCTCCAGTTCTTCCGGCGTGTTCAGATTGCGAAACATCGAGGCCGAAAATCCCGCGGCTTGCAACTCCTCTTGTTCGATCACCCGGGTGCAAACTACCGAGAACAGGGGATCGATTTTATAGCGTCCGGCACGCAATGCGTTCTCGGCAGCGTTGGCAAATTCACGGCGGTAGATGGCGCAAAGCGGTTGTGAGAATCCATTCGCGCGGGGAACCGCGACCGCTGCCTCAGACGCGGCGTGCGCCTGGCCAGCCAGATAGCGCAAGAATTCCGGCGAGATAAAAGGAGTGTCCACGGCCAGCATCAAATTAAGCTCCGTCGAAGAACTTCGCAATGCGGCATGAATTCCGGCCAGGGGTCCGCAGTTCTGAAATATATCTTCCACGACCGGCGCAAATGGCGCAAACTTTTCCGGACTGCCCACGGTACGCACTTCAGGAGTGAGTGATCGGGCGAGATCGAGCGCCCGCGCCAGCAGGGTGCAGCCGTCGTATTCCACAAACGCCTTGTCCCTGCCCATGCGCGTGCTTTTGCCACCGGCTAGGATGAAGGCGGTGACCTCCGGCGAGTGGCCCATGGGGCGATGATACACGGAGCGGATTGCGGTTGACCGCATTGCGGCGCGGGGCTAGCTTTAACCCATGAATGGGTGCCTTCATTGGATCCTCAGCCCGAGCTTGGTGATGCTGCTTATGTTTGCGGTACAGGTTTGCGTTGTGGGCCAGGACTCGCAGCAATCTTCGCCGCAAGTTACAGGGCTACCTTCGGAAATCGATGTGTTGGTGCTCGATCCTGCCGGCGCTGTGATTCAAAATGCACGAGTTGACGTTAGAAGCAATGTCGGGCACGTAACCATCACCGGGTACACGAATCTTTCGGGGCACTTCAATCTAACGAAAGTCGAGCCCGGCGATTATGAGGTTGACATTCTCGCCCGTGGGTTCGCCCCCGATACGGAGGCCGTGCTCATTCGGGAAGACATCATCAAAAAGCTCGTCGTGAGCTTGAAGTTGGGCTCTTTGATGAGCGCAGATCCGTACCAAGGTTTCGCACCTGAAGTACCGACAGAACCATCCTCGTCATATGCGCTCATTCCCGAGGTTCCGGTACCGCAAGTTCCCCAACCAAATGTCCTTCCAAAAAGCCCACATCACAACCGCTTCCGGCAGTTTTTCTCTAGTCTTGGCAGGAAGCTCGGCATGTCTTCATAAGAATCTCCTCGCGAAGAATTTCTTCCTAGCGTGACTGTTTGGATCGCCACCGCGGATTGATATGCGATGACCGGCGCCAAGTGAGCATGGAGAAAACTGGCTTGACTGGTCTTAGACGAGTGCTATGGCGGTTTTTCGCTAACCCATCGTAAAGTATGCTGTCTTTGAGCCGTCGATTCGTTCGCAATTTAGCGCAAGATTGATGGAACCCATCTCGTTCGACTGTCGTATACAAATATCGGAGGTTCTATGAAGACCATTATTCTCAGCATTTTGCTGTTGGCTGCAGTCTTTTCTGTTGCACAGGCGAGGCCCGATGGCGCTGCCGAGAAGCCTTTTGCCGAAGGTGGTCAAATCCGCATGGAACTGGGGCCGGGCGACTATGACATCGTCTCCGGCAGTTCGGACCGGATTCAGATTGAGTGGGCAACCGGCACATCGAGCGGTGGGGCCGGCACATCAGCCGAAATCGAAGTGAAAGGATCGAAGGCGCATATCACTACGACCGGCACCACCAGTCATTTTCACGCTACGATCAAAGTGCCGAAGTCGGCGGATCTCGAAATTCACCAGAACGGTGGCGGCCTGCGGATTGGGGCGGTCAAGGGCAACAAGGATCTGGAGAGCACCACCGGGCACATCGTCGTTCAAATTGTGTCTGCGGATCAGTACGGAGATGTCAACGTCGCGGTGGGCGCGGGCAATCTGTTCGCGACTCCGTTCGAGCAAGTGAAGAGGGGAATGGGAAAATCCGCGAAGTGGACTGGTCCGGGGAAATATCGGCTGCATGTTCGTCTTGGTGAAGGAGACATTAACCTCGTTCCCGCGGACACCATATAGCCAAGACTCACAGGGTCGTCGCAAACGACAGTGCCAACTATCGTGCCCCGGCGATAGACAAGCTTGCGCTGTCTATTCGCCCTCAAGGGAGAGTGCAGGGTCACGCGTTTCATTCACGAGCTCTTCCTCTGTGGGGCTCCCGCCTAGCAGGAATGTGACCGATTCTCCTCACTGGTTGACTGCCAACCATGCCCCACCCTGCACAAAGGTAACCTATCCAAGCAACTTGCTTCGCGAGATGATCCGCATTGGACCCTTGCATCCTGGTCCGGAAGTCACATCATGCCGCAAAAAATCATGGACGTGCTTATGCTCGGGCGCTGCTCTCACGAGTTTTCCTGGCCACGTCGCGGCCCGGACGGAGAGTACTACCAGGTTTGCATGTTGTGCGCGGCCGAGTACAAGTATGACTGGACCACCATGCGCCGCACCCAGCGCCTGGAGCACGCCAAGCCGGAAACCCTTGTCCGACGCAGCCATCCGAGGGACAAGCGGCCGTCGTGGACGCCTCGCGCGCGCCGTCTGAAAATCGATACGGTGCTCCGTTACCGGGTGAATAGCACCAGCACGTGGTTTGAGGGCACGATCGAAAACCTGAGCCAGACCGGACTGCTGTTTCATGCTTCGAAGCACCTTCCCGCTAATGCCCTGATCGAACTGGTATTCGAAATGCCGGAGGAAATTTCCGGCCAGAAGAACCGCAAAGTGCTGTGTCAGGGCCGCGTGATCCGCTACATCGAAGAGTCCGACAAGGACGCGAAGAAAAAATCGAAAGTGTCTTCCGAAACCGATTCGGAAGCCGACGAAGGGCCAGGCCTGCTGGCTGCTTCGATCGTTGACTACAAATTCGTCCGCTAGCGCAACCCGCCCCTGCGAATCCCCGATCATGACGGCGGCACCCGCTCCAAATTCTCAATCGCTTTTTCCCGTGGTTGACGCTTCGTCGTACACTCTGGGATGACGGGAAGCTCTTCATGCCTGCAATCACTGCGTTATTGCACTGCGCGAACGATGGCTTAAGGCTGGGGCGAACTCTCGAAATGCTGCTTCCCTGCACGGAAATCCTGATCGTGGATCATCAATCCAGCGATCGCACGCGCGCTGTCGCTTGCGAATACGGAGCCCGCATCGTGGCGGCCGGCCGCCAGCATAACGCGAGTCACTATCTCGAACTGGCGCGCCATGACTGGATTTTCATCATGCAGCCGGGCGAATCGATTACGGAGCACCTGCAGGCCAGCCTGTATGAATGGAGCGCAATTGGGGCCGGCGTGGATGTGGGCAGCGCTGCCTTTTCTGTGAGAGTGCGGGAGCAGGCGTCTGAAGAAGGCTGGATCGAATTGCCTGGGACGGAAACGCGCCTCGTGCCTCGGCACTGGACGCGATGGAACGGATGGTTGCCCGCGCACGAGCCGTCGGCTCTGGCGCTGGAAGGCGATTTGTTGCGCTTTGAATTTCCGTGAAATAGGACTCAGCTTTCAGCTTTCAGCACTCAGCCAATTCGCAACGCAGTTGGCAACTAGCAATTGGCTACGGTCCGACCTTAAGACTCGCCCTCCCTCTGATGCCGCGCTGCCTATCGTCCATTTGGACAGTGACTTCAGTACCTTAGTCCTGGCGGTGGTCGCCGCCTTATAATCGCCTTCAAGGAGCGGCAATTTCTGCGTTCTCAGGAAGATGTGCGCGCACGCCCGCACAGGTTCCCGAAGAACGGACAAACTTAGTGGATCCCTTTCTCGCATCGGCGATTTTCTTTCTCGGGCTGGCGTTTGGCAGCTTTCTGAACGTGTGTATCTACCGTCTGCCGCTCGATTTGTCGGTGGTGACGCCGCGCTCGGCGTGCCCCCGATGCAAGCGCCCAATTGCCTTTTATGACAATTTGCCGGTGCTCAGTTGGCTGATTTTGCGCGGCCGCTGCCGCCATTGCCATGCCGCAATTTCGCCGCGCTACCTGTTGGTCGAGTTGCTGACCGGCGCTCTTTTTCTGGGCACTTACGCCTACTTCGGATCGACGCTGGCGACACTGAAATATTGTGTGTTCGGATTTCTCATTCTCGGCCTCATCTTCACCGATGCCGAAACCAAGTTGCTGCCGGACAAGATGACGCTCCCCGGTCTCGGTTTGGGAGTGCTGTTCAGCCTGCTGGTTCCGGTGCATGACGTGGCTTCACAATTTCTGCCGGGGGTGTTGAACCTGCCGTTTAGCGCGGATATCGCCACCCGCCTCCTGTCGCTGCTCGATTCCCTGCTGGGCGCGGCCCTGGGCGCTTCGTTCATTTACGGCGCGGGGGCGGCTTACTTGCGCTGGCGCGGAGCCGAAGGCATGGGCTTTGGCGACGTCAAGCTGATGGCGATGGTGGGCGCTTTTCTCGGGATCAAGCTCACGATCTTCACGATTTTTTCGGCATCGCTGGCGGGATCGCTGTTCGGTCTGGCCGCGGTCCTGGTGGTTTGGGTCAAGCGCACTCGCCGCTTCGCTCGCGTTCAGGCGCAGAAGCTTCGCGGGCTTTCCCCGCGGGCACGGGCCTGGCAATCCGCGCAAATGGTTTACCGCCATTATCAAATGCCGTTCGGCGTTTTCCTGGGCAGCATGGCGCTGCTGGCGTTATTCGTGGGCAATCAATTTTTGAGTTGGTACGGAAAGCTATGGTGAGACTGCTGACCAATCCGTTGTTCTTGCGGGCCGCACTGGTACTGTTCGCGACCGGAGGTGCGTTCATTTTCGCCGTCTGGTTGATGCGCGCCTTGCGCCACAGCATCGCCGAGGAGGCCGATCTCGAGTCCGTGGGCGCACCCAAGCTCGAAGCGCTGCCGCTGCATCTTTACAACACAGTGATTCAGCAACTCAAGCAGCAGAAGCACGAACTGCAAGTGCAAACGCTGGCGGAACAACGCCGCGCCCGCACCACAGAAAACTTCAGCCAGGCCGTGCTTTCGAATCTTTCTTCGGGAGTGGTGGTGTTCGGCGTCAACGGGCTGGTGAAACAGGCCAATCCCGCGGCCCGGCAAATTCTAGGGTTCCGTTCGCCCGCGGGCATGAGCGCGGAGGATATCTTCCGCGGCGCCGCGATTTGCGCGGCCAATGCCGAGGTTTACTCCGATGGCATCGATGGCATGACGGTCAAGCTCGCCGAAGAAGTCAACGCCGTGCTGCGGGAGGGTAGCAAACGCCGCCAGGTTGAAGCCGACTACAGCACTCCGGAAGGCGAGAAACTTCGCATCGCGGTCACGGTTTCGCCGGTGCCGGGGGGAGATGGCGAACTGCTCGGCGCGGCCTGCCTGATCAGCGACCGGAGCGAGTTGGAGCGGATTCGCACCCAGGAACAATTGCAGGGGGAAATCTCCGCCGAAATGGCGCTGGAGCTGCGCACTTCGCTGACCACGATTTCCGGATACGCTCAGCAACTCGCGCGGAACCGCGAACCTGAAATGGCTACGCAGTTGGCGGCCGATATCGCGAGCGAGGCGACGCGGCTGGACCAGCGCATTGGCGGGTTCCTTTCGGCAAAGCGGACGGAAAGTAAGGAAAAAGGTCGCGCACGAGCAGCCGCAGGATCAGTTTGACGATTGACACCTCGATGACGAGGTGGCGCACGAAGGCGATCTCAGATATTAAGCAAAGGATAACTTCATGACTCGCATGATAATGAAACAGTTGGTATTAACCTTGGCGATAACAATGCTGGCCTCACTGGCGGGGGCGCAGGCTGCTCCGGCACAGACGTCAACCCCGGCGCAGGATCAAAACTCGCTTGGAGACTACGCCCGCAAGGTCCGCAAAGACCCCAGCGCAGCCAAGGTCAAGCCGAAGGTTTTCGACAACGACAACATTCCTACGGACGATAAACTTTCCGTGGTCGGACAAAAGCCGGCTGAAGGCGCCGGCGCTACTTCTTCCACCGAAGACAAGGACGCAGCCGCGGCCAAGCCTGCCGAAGACGAGCAGTCCAAAAAGCAGGCGGTATGGAAGTCGTGGCAGCAGAAGCTGACTGCGCAAAAAGATTCCATTGACCTGGCAGCGCGCGAACTCGACGTGCTGCAGCGCGAATACGAACTGCGCGCCGCCGCCATCTTCGCCGATGTGGGCAACCGCCTGCGCAACTCGGCGCAATGGGACAAGCAGGACGCAGAATACAAACAGAAGATCGCCGACAAGACCAAAGCGGTCGAAGACGCCAAGCAGAAACTCACCGACATGCAGGAGGAAGCGCGCAAGGCCGGCGTTCCGAATGCCATGATCGACTAGCATTCTGTTCTCGCGTGCTCGCGAGGAAGCGAAGCTTTTTGTTGCAGAAGAAACGCCGGCAAATGCCGGCGTTTCTGTTCTTGGGGACCGACTGCCGCTCGGCTACGACGTTGTCAAGCTTGCCGCCATCTGTTGGCGCAGCCGCAACAACTGTTTGCGATGGTGCATCCCGTGCACCAGATGAAACTTTCTCCACTGGGCGGCGGTCAACGGGCCGAGAATCGGATGGTCGAGCAATTTGATGCGGCTCCCGAAGCGCTCCTCACATTCTGCGATGAGCGAATCCATCGCGACAATTTTTTCCCCCAGCTGCAATCTGATTTTTTCTGGAGCAAAACCTTTGGGCAAAGTCGCCGCAGGCGCTTTGCGGCCCTCGGGCATGTGACCGAAACCGACCACCACCCAAGCCCGCACACGATGTTTCAGGGAGCCTCGGGTAGCCAGCGGTCCGCCACTCGCCCGCAACTTCTCGAATCCCCGAATGGTTCCGGTATAGGTCAGGTAAAGATGCTCGAGGACCTCGGCCGCGGACCATTTGTCAGCCGGATGCCAGCGCAACTGCTGGTCCGACATGCCGTCCACGGCCGAGTCGAGAGCCTTTTTTAGCTCGTCCAGCCCGAAATCCATAGCACGACTCTCGCGTTCCGCCGCGCTTCAGGTAGAATATTGCGCGGACAATAAAACACTCCATTTATAGCAGGAAGGTCATCATGAAATTGCGGAACGTGATTGCAACCGCGCTTCTATTGATCCTGGCGCTGGCGGTGGGCTGCAGTTCGGACGCCCCCAAGCAGCCCGAGGCCAAGCCGGGCCCCAAGCCCGCCGAGACGCTAACGGGACGAGCCGCTTTTTACAAAGTTTTTATCGCCGCTCGTAGTTACGCCGCCGACGTAAAACCTTTTCGCATCGAGTCAACGCCGTCTACGGAAGCCGACGGGCACGATGGCAAGTCGGCGATCTGGAAGGTCGGCTTCGCCTCCGCCATCCAGAAGGGCGTGAAGCCGTACTTCTGGTCGGGCAGCAACGCTCCTGACGCTCCTTCGCGCGGCGTCTCTCCGGGCAACGAGGACGTTTACAATCCCACCAATGCATCCACCCTGGTTTTTGATCCGGCTTACTTCAAGATCGATTCCGACCAGGCCTTTACCGAAGCGCAGAAACATGGCGGCGACAAGCTTCTGGAAAAGGACGCCACCACTCCAGTGATCTACGTCTGCGATTGGAATCACAACACCAATGAATTGGTGTGGCACGTCATCTACGGAGGTTCCCGCGAAACCGCCAAACTGACCGTTGCAGTGAACGCTTCCACCGGCATCTTCATCCGGGTGGAAAAGTAAGGTTCGCCGTGTTGTGGAAATAGTCGTTAAAAAGGCGAAAACCTCAAGGAACCCAATCTGCACCGAATAACTGCGCGCGCGACGAACGGCCGAAAGTTAGCCGACCCGGACCCGGCAGTGTGGAGGCGGGCCGTTGCCCAGACAAGCAGATCCTCAACTCGAACAGCGCATTCTTGATGCCGCCTGCCGGCTATGGTCGCGGGGCGGCGAGAAGGGCCTGACCATGCGCGGCGTCGCCCGCGCCGCAGGCACAACGACTCCCACGCTTTACGAGCGTTACCACGACCGTAACGATGTTCTGCGGGCCGTGCGCATCCAGACCAGGATCGAACTGTTCGCGGCGGTGAGTCCGACGCGTTCGCTCGCCGAGGCCTGCCGCAAGTATCTCGAATTCGCCTTGGAGCACCGCCACGCGTACGAAATGCTTTTCGACGGATTTGCCCAGCCCCCGTCGCTGCACGAACCCTGGCCGACTTTCAATCTGTTGCGGCAGCGTTTAACGCAGCGTCTGGGTGGATCCCCGCGCCGGCACACGCGGCTGATGCTGTCGCTGTGGTCGCTCATGCACGGCACGGCCATGCTGCTGATCCGCGGAGGAGTTGCAGGGCCGCTGCGCGCGCAGATGTTTCATGCATGTCTGGACGCGGTCGAAGCCACGGTCACTCAGTCCGCCCGCGCCAAGGGCAAGGCATACTCCGGCCCAAAGTGGCCGCAGGGCCTGATTCTGGGCGAAGCTGCGCAAAGCAAGGTGAGCGGCGGGAAGGGTTCCAGGCTATCGAAGAAACTCTGATCTGGGATGGAGCAGCGCTTCCGAATTCTTAACCTATCGCGGTTGGCCTGGACTCGCCGCATCCGCCTTGAGCCGGTCGATGGCTTTTTGAGCCTCCGCGGCTTCCGGGCCATGCGGCAGAATCTTCAAATAGCTCTCGTACTCGGCGCGGGCGCCGTCGAAGATTCCCAACTTTTCCAGGCAAATCGCGAGCCGCATCGTCGCTACGGCATCGTTGTCTTTGTAGCGCAGGGCTTCGCGGTAGCGATCTTCAGCGGCCCGATAGTTCTTGCGCTTGAAATAAAAATCGCCCACCTCTACGCTCTTTGCCGCTTTGTGCGGATCCCAGGTGTGCAACTCGGAAACTCCTCCTGGAGTCAGCGCTTCGGCCTCCGCATCGGCTACCGCTGCGGAACTCTTGGGATGGACCTTGGCATCGTCCGCGGGGGGACTGAGGTTCACCTGGGTATCTTTGCTGGAGCTTTCACCTGTGCCCGGCTCCAACTCGGCCGCATTCACTCGATCCGAACGAGGCGGCGCCGAATTCGGCACGGGCGCTTGCTTTTGTGTATTTGCAGTCGCAGGCGGAGTGTCCGAGGCCGAAGGCGTAGACGCGGGTTCTTTCGAATCAGGGGACGAGTTCTGACTTCCCGCGTTCTGATCTCCAGAAGAAGGCTGCGGCGCTCGCTGCGCCCACACCGCAACACTTAATCCCACCAGCAAAGCCAGCCAGAGCAATCGTCGCATGTTTTCTATTCTAACGCCGTATTCCTAAGGTAGGACGGCGTCACCCACGAAATTGGTTGTAAATACCAGATTCACGATTTATGAATTCGGGCGACCAAAAAAACAGGCCGCTCAGAGGAGGCTTTGAGCGGCCTGTTGGCGAAGTCCTCCGGGGGAGGAGGAGAAAACTTGTTACATCGACGAGGGATTGCTCTGCCCTGTCGTTGGCGTAGCCGGCTGCGTGGTGTCGCCCAAGGTATTCGTCATCAGGCGAACGTCCACACGGCGATTGTCCGCGCGGCCTTCTTTGGTCTTGTTGGTCTCGACGGGCTTATCTTTGCCCAGGCCGATGACGTAGATCTTGTGCGCGGGCACGTTGTACTTCGACGCCAGATATTGAATCACCGAATTGGCGCGGCGCTGGCTCAAGTCGTAGTTGTAATCCGCCGACCCGACCGAGTCCGTGCTGCCTTCGAGCGCAATGATGTAACCCTTGGTGCTGGCGATGCTGCCCGCCAGCTGATCGAGGGATTCCATGGCCTTGGCCGTGAGGATGTCTTTATTGAAGCCGAATTTCACTGACGTCTCAACCACGGGGCGGTAGTTGTCCAGATTGGCCACGGTGTTGGTCAGAACGCCGACGCGGTTGTTGGCGGCATCTGCCACCTGCTGCGCCGAAGTCGCGTTCTGGTCGGCGGCCTGCGCTTTCTGTTCCACGTCCGCCGTCTTGGCGTTCACGGCGGCGATGCCAGCCTGTGCACGGGCATCGACGTCTTTGATGTCTTTGCTGTTCTTCGCCGTCATGTCGTCGAGTTCATTGGTCTTGTTGATCAACGGCGTGGTCTGTTGTTTCACATAGTTCTTGCTGGTGCAGCCCACGGTGGCCGCCATGCTGACTGCGAGAAAAATCGCTAACGAAGTGCGGGTCATATTGGATGAGGCTCCTTGAATTCCTAGTCTCGGCGCATCGGGTTGCTCCCGAGCGCGATGCTGCCGTATTGACCTGGGTATATCTCGACTGCGTTACAAGTCCCGCCTCTGCAATTGCACGGGACATGCCAGTTGCTGTGGCTCCTTGAATACTGCCATAAGTATATCTAGTTTCAATCAGTTCCGAGCCAAGGTAGTAAACAGTAAGGAAATCCGGGGCGCAGGTGGCAAAGCAAAGCGCACCTGCGTTATGGAAATTTTATACGGTAAGGCTCAGATTTTCAGGACGCTAATTCGCGCGGGGCGGGCAAATGAGTGGAATGGCTTCCCGTTTGTTCTTCCGATAAACATGAAAATCGGCCTCGTCGACAGTAATGACTGAGTGCCGAGGATACAGTTCACTCATGCGTACCAAGCATAGGTCAGCCAGGTCAGGCTTGCGGTCGGCATAACGTTGCGCGAGTTCGCGCAATTGCCGAATGTTCTGGGCGCAGTCAAACGCTGCCTGCAGCAATCCGTCCTCGACCAGGGACAACACGTAGGCGCTCGATTGGAGATGAAACGCCGCTTCGCTGAGGACTGACTCGCAAGTGAGCAACGGCTCGGTAATCGTCCTGGCCAAACTGGCTGCCCACGAATGATGGCGATCGTCGCGATTGCCAAGAGCGACGATAAAACCCGTGTCCGCTATGCCCTTCATCGCCGGGAGTATCCTTTTCGGGACGAAAGATCGGACGGACCGCTAAGTGCCCCGATGTGGCGGAGGAACCGCTGCTTCCCCCCATTGGATCGGGCGCTCTCCAGTTGTTCCCGGACGAGTTGCCCCATAGGAACGCCCGTCTGGCGCGATGTCTCTTTTAGCCACGAGAGAAGTTCCTCGGTAAGACGAATTGTCAGTGTATGACCCATACAACAGAAGCATAACACATCCAGATCTTGCCATCCTAATGATCCGTCTCTTCCTCGAATAGAATAAAAAATAACCCCGCGCAATGGATCTTCTCCAGAAAATTCGCACCATCCCCACCGAGCCCGGCGTGTATCTGTACAAGAACGCGGAGGGCGAAGTCATCTACGTGGGAAAGGCAAAGAATCTGCGCAGCCGCGTGGCCAGCTATTTTCACGAAGGCCGCTGGGAGGATGCCAAAACTGGCACACTGGTACGCGAGGCCGTGGACGTCGACTACATTGTGGTCGCCAATAACAAAGAGGCGCTCGCGCTCGAGAACAATCTCATCAAGCAGCGCAAGCCGCGATTCAACATCCTGCTGCGCGACGACAAGACGTACCCGTATGTAAAGCTCACCCTGGGCGAGCGCTGGCCGCGCGTCTACGTCACGCGCCGTCTGCGCAAAGACGGCAGCGTCTACTACGGGCCCTACTTCCCTGCCAATCTTGCGTACCGTATTGTCGATCTGATCCACCGCAATTTTCTGATTCCCTCCTGCAAAGTGGATCTCACGCGCTTTCACCCGCGCCCCTGCCTGCAGTTTTACATCAAGCGCTGCCTGGGCCCGTGCGTGAAGGATTTGACCACGCCGGAGACTTATCAGGAAGCGGTGCGCGATGTGAAATTGTTTCTCGAGGGCCGGCCAACCGACCTGAGCCGTTCCCTGCACGAGCGCATGGAGCAGGCTGCTGCTGCGGAAGAATACGAACGCGCCGCGCGCTATCGCGACTTGATTTCGACGGTCGAGCAATTGCAGGAGCGCCAGCGCATCGCCGCCGCCGAAGGCGACGACGCCGACGTCTTCGGATATCACTTCGAAAACGGCATGCTGGCGGTGAATCTGTTTCACATGCGCGGCGGACGCATCCTCGATCGCAGAGAATTCTTCTGGGAGGAGTTGCCGGAACTAACTGGAACCGACATTTCGCTGACCGGATCGACTATTCCGGATCGTCATCCTGAGCGAAGCGAAGGACCTATGCAATCCGCCGGCAGCGCCGCGCCTGCCGGCACGACGGCCGCCGCCGACAACTCTATAGGTCCTTCGGCCCGCAAAGACCGCGGTCCTCAGGATGACAACGCTATTACGGACACGGGATTTCACCCCGACGAGTTTTTCTCTGCCCTGCTCAAGCAGCTCTATATCGGCCAGCCCTATGTTCCGCGGAACCTCTACGTCCCAGTGGATTTCGAAGATCGCGAAGAGTTGGAAGACTTGCTCTCCGAGCAAGTCGCGGGCACCGATACGCGCGCCGCCCATATCCACATTCAAGTTCCACAGCGTGGAGACAAGCGCTCACTGATCGATCTGGCCGGCAACAACGCGAAGCAATCGTACGATCAGCGTTTCCGCGTGCTCAAACCTAATGCCAAGGCGATTCAAGACGAACTGCAAGACGCACTTAGCCTGCCCGAGGCGCCCAAGCGCATCGAGTGCTTCGATATCTCGCATATTCAAGGCGCGGAAACGGTGGCCTCGATGGTGGTGTGGGAAGACGGCAGAATGAAGAAGTCGGATTACCGCAAGTTCATTATCCGAACGGTCGAGGGTGTGGACGATTTCGCGTCCATGCGCGAAGTGGTCACGCGCCGCTACAAACGCGTGCTGAGCGAAGAAAAGCCAATGCCAAGCCTGATCCTGATTGATGGAGGCCTCGGACAACTGCACGCCGCCGCTGAAGCCCTGGAAGCGCTTGAAATCATCAACCAGCCACTGGCCTCCATCGCCAAGCGCGAAGAAATTCTATATGTTTACGGGCAAGAGAAAGATCCGATCGCTCTCGACCACCATTCGCCCGTGCTGCACATGATTCAATTAATTCGCGACGAGGCTCACCGCTTCGCCGTAACGTTCCATCGCAAACGCCGTCAGATGCGCGACCGCTCGACAGAATTGTTAGAAATCCCCGGAGTCGGAGAGAGCACCACTCGACGTCTTCTCGAACACTTCGGCAGCCTGCAGGCGGTGAAGCAGGCCGATGCATCGGCGTTGTCGGCGGTCGTGACCAGGGTGCAGGCGGAGGCGATTAGCAGTCATTTCCGGAAGTAAGGCACTCCTGAAAATCGGCTTCTTTACACGCGCGGCAATTGCGGAAGAGCGTCAAAATGTGCGTCGCGCGCACACAGCACCAGCGAATGTTGCAGGACCAAGGCCGCGATCCACATATCGTTGGTCGGGATGGGAGTGCCCTGCTTTCGCAGTTGCTGGTAAACAGCGCCGTAATGGTGCGTGGTCTGTTCATCGGCGTAGAGCACACCGACTCCGGGCCTCATCAGGAAACGCCGCAAAACAGCTTCGTTCCGCGGTCCCTGATTGCCCACGATAAATCCAGCGCGCAATTCCCCCAGCACAATGAACGGCAACCACACTTCATCAGAGAGTTCGACCGCTTCGGCCACGGACGCATCGCCTCGGCACAGATCCGAATAGCGGTTGGTGTCGAGCGCCAGCTTCACCGCCACATCTCTTCGTCGATGGTGTCCTGAGCTGCCAAGGCGCTATCGAAGGCGGGGTCTTCTTGCCAGGTGCCGACGATGCCGCTGAGGTCGCGGTGCCGGACGCGCTCCCCACTCACGCCCGCGCCCCGGGCCAGCGCTTCGATCGCGACTTCATTCAGGCTCTTGCCGCGTTCGCGAGCGGTCCGCCGAAGAGCTTCGTCCAGAGTATCCGGCACATTGCGAATGGTATATTGCATGCATCAATTGTAGGCAATGCAGGCACAAAATGCAAGCGTACGTAAGAGCCTCCGATTGGGCCTGCACAAGGCGCGCCGTTGGCCGTTGGAGGCTTATTGTGCATCCGCCGCGCTACTGTTCCCCATGTCGAGGACAACCTTCCAGCTACCATCCTTCTGCTTCTTCCAGATGCTGGTGTACTTGCCGTGTTCGACCGTTGGCTTGCCGTCTTTATCTTTCGAGTGGAACTCAAAGGTGCCGTAGGTGTAACCCAAATCGCCGGACGCAGAGATATCCGCGCCCACCGGCGTCCACGTCAGCCGATTGTCTTTCTGATCCAAAAACCCCATGCCCTTGGCGATGTTTACTTTTCCCTGAATGATCGGCCCGCCGTTGGGCAGTTCGACGGAATCGTCGGCGTAGTAAAACATGTATCCCGCGGAGCCGCGCTCGCCGGCAGCCTTCATGAACTCGCCCTCCAGTTGCTTGAGAATTTCAGGACTGGTTTTGACGGAAGCCGATGCGGCAGACCGCACAGTCGAAAGCACGAGAGCTGCGGCAAATAACAGCATCGCGAGAGCGATCAAGAACGATTTCATAAGTCCTCCGGAGGCAACCGCGTATTTTACTCTGAGGTTTCAGCTCTTAACCTGGGCCGCCGGTGCTGATGCGGACTCGAAAGAGATTTGTATCAGGGCATCGCTTCAGCGATGCCGTCAAAGACGACGATTCTGAAAGGCTTTTAGCCCTGGGTCCTGCCCATCACAGCACAGCGGCTAAAGCCTGCGTACTCAACCTGCTCTTGGCGGCATGCCTGAAGGCATGCCCTGATACGAATCTCGCCTCAAACCGCACCACTACCCATCTGCGCTGTCTGTGTGAAGATTCTTCCCCGTTTGCTACACTAGCGGACATCTCATGAATCGACTTTCCGCATTTCTACTAAGTTTTGCAGCGAGTGTACTCTGCCTGCTGCCCACGCTCTCGGCACAATCTTCGACGCCGCCCGACCTCGGCACTCCCCAGGAAAAGCACCTGCGCAACGTCCACCAGTTGACGTTTGGAGGGCAGAATGCCGAAGCCTATTTCTCTGCCGACGGCACCAAGTTGATCTTCCAGTCCGCTCACGGCGATGTGAAGTGCGACCAGATTTTCGTCATGAACATTGACGGCAGCGACATGCACATGGTCTCGACCGGCAAGGGCCGCACCACCTGCAGTTTTTTCTATCCCGACGGCAAGAAGATTCTGTTTGCCTCGACGCACGCGGCCAGCCCGGAGTGTCCGCCGCGCCCTGATTTCTCGAAGGGCTACGTGTGGGGCGTTTATGCCGGCTATGACATCTATACCGCGAACCCGGATGGCTCCAATCTGAAGCAATTGACCAATACCCCGGGCTACGACGCCGAGGCCACCATCTCGCAGGATGGAAAAAAGATTGTCTTCACATCCGTGCGCAACGGCGACCTGGATATCTATTCGATGGATGCTGACGGCAAGCACGTCAAGCAACTGACCCACGAACTCGGCTACGATGGCGGGCCGACCTTCTCGCCCGATCGCAAGTGGATCGTATATCGGGCCTATCATCCGCAAACGGAAAAGGAAATTTCCGATTACAAGGAATTGCTGGCGCAGAATCTGATCCGGCCTACCTCTCTCGAAATCTGGATCATGAAGGCCGACGGCAGCGGCAAGCGGCAGATCACGAATCTGGGCGCAGCCAGTTTTGGACCGGCATTCACCGCGGATGGAAAGAAAATCATTTTTTCTTCGAACTACGATCCCGACACGCATGCCACCGGCGGCATGGGCAACTTCGAACTTTGGCTCATCAACCCCGATGGCACCGGCCTGGAGCGCGTCACCTACAGCCCCGGCTTCGACGGCTTCCCCATGTTCAGTCTCGACGGGAAGAAGTTTGTCTGGGCATCGAACCGCAACGCCAAGGCGCCGCACGAGACGAATGTTTTTATTGCCGATTGGGTGCCTTAGCCAGAAAATCCAGGAACCTGGACGTCTCTTCGGCAGGCGCTTGCAGCGGACTTGCCTGGCGGCCAGGTCTTTGGCGTGCCCACCAGATGACTATCGCGATCATCCCACACCATCCCAACAGGCGAACTACCGCGGCAATTTTCGTGTCGTAGTCGAGCACGCCGAGGTTGGTGAAGATGCGGAAGAAATCGTGCTCGGCAAACTCTGGGTCGCCGGTCGTGACCAGGGGCAACACTTGCGCCCGCGCGTCCGCCATGTAGGTGGCCGTGTAGAGCCAGTTTTCGAAGAAAAAGAACAGGCAGAAGGCAAAGCCCGCGGTCTCCCGCCGGGTGTAGAAATGCGCCGCTAGAAGAAACGGCACCAGCCACTGCAACAGCGTGCCTCCCCAAAGTCCAAGAGTGGGGCCAAACCATCCGAAAAGATTGTGGCCACCCTCGTGGACGACCAGATTGGCGAGATCAACGAAAAGCATTCCGCCATGCGCGGCGAATGCATAGATCAGAAATGCTACGTAGAAAACAAGCCAGCCTACGAGCACCGGGCGCGAGACTGGCTGCCACGGCCGGTCGTCGTTGAAAATCGAGTGCAGCGACTCGATGATTTGGTCCGTTCCGCCCATCCCGCGATTTTAGGGATATCGACGCTCGCTTCACAGGTTACGAATGGGTGTTCGCTGCGCCGCGGGTGAAGTTTGCGGCTAAAGTGTGATGACAGCGGACCGGTCCGCGGCCAGTCAGATCAGCTTACGTCTGGTGGCTACGGGCCATCTGCAGGGCCCCATGAACGGGATCGATAACTTGCGGATTCAGATTCACATTCCTGTCGATCTTGCGAACTTCATTGCCGAAAGATTCCCGCACCTGCGATGAATGGCGGAAAACTCCTCCCGCCATCGACAGTGAAAGGCCAACTTCTGTGACGGCACTTTTGGCGGCAAGCCGTTGGACGACAATCGCGGCAAGCGTTGCCAGTTCTTCCCCGGCTGTGGTCAGGACGCTCAAAGCCAGTTCATCGCCCGCATCGGCGGCAGCCAAAATCGCGGGAAACAATGCCGCGAAGTCCGGACTGGAGTTGGCAGTCTGCACAAGCCCGCCGAGAGAGTCCACTTTCCAAGCCGCCTTCAATTGTTCATAAAGCCTGGGGGACTGCGCTGGAGCCTCTTCTCGGTCATTCGAGTTTTGATCGACGGTTCGGAACAGGCGGCTTACCGCGGTACGGCCGATCCAGTGTGCCGAGCCTTCGTCCGAAATGGCGAAGCCCCACCCTCCAGCGCGAGCGGTTCTGCCCTGCGCATCGCGGCCATAAGCGATCGAGCCAGTGCCGGCGATCACGATCACGCCCGGCCTCTCGCCAAACGCCGCCGCCAGTGCGATTTGCATATCGCCTACTACTTCAATCTCACCGAGAATCAATTCGGCAACGATCTGGCGAACGGTGCTTGCAATCTCCTCGCGCCCGGCACCAGCAACCCCGATGCAGGCGCGCCGCACTTGCCGGGGAGCGATTCTTGCTGCCGCGCACGCCTCCTGAATCGCCTGATGAAGCGTTTCGCGCGCGCGCGCTTCCCCGACGCGGGTGATGTTGCTGGGGCCAGTCTCTGCGGTGCTGAGAAGAGAAACCTCTTCGCCGACAGCACAGATGGTCTTGCTGCCGCCTCCGTCAATGCCGAGATAGTGGGCCACGCGTTAGTTCTATCACAGGGCAGTTCTCAGTTCTCAGTTCTCAGTTTGTGCGAACGTAGTTCCAGCTTTTTTGCGTTCTCCGCGGCAGTTCTCTTCGTTCTCTGCGGTTAAAGGCTTTAGAAGCAAAAGCTCTTAAGCGCAGAGAGCGCTGAGAGAGGCCGCGGAGATCGCAGAGAGCTACTTTACCTTCATGTCCCTAAAGGGTCACTCGCGCTCGGAACAGACTCCCGCCATAATTGGATCGACATGCACATCCAAATCTCAGAACTCCCCAATCGTGGAGACGCCCGTGGCTTCAGCTTTTCTCCTCCGCGCGAGGCGCTTGATTTTCTGGGCCGCGTCGCCGATATGCACCTGGCATCGACTGCGCCCGGAGCCGTGCGCGGCAACCACTACCACATGCGGAAGAACGAGGCCATCGTCTTCCTGCCAGGCGCAGCCTGGTCGTTGCACTGGGACGAAGGGGAAGGCACGATGATTCATCACCGCAGCTTTGACGGTAGTGCAGCGGTGCTGGTGCTGGTTGCGCCGGGCAATTCTCATGCCGTGCGCAATGATGACGCGGGAGCCGCCGTCTTGTGGCTGGTAGCGTGTTGTTCCGAGGCCTACGATCCCAAAGAAGTGGTGGCGCGGAAAGTCGTCTAGTGAATTGATTCGCACAACGCATGGGACTCGACAAACTCGATCTCGCGATCATCGTGCTTTATCTGGCGGGGATTACTTTGTTTGGGCTGCGCTTCCGCAAACGGCAGCGCTCGCTGCGCGACTACTTTCTTGCCGGACGAGAGATTCCATGGTGGGCGATCGCGTTGTCCATCGTCGCGGCCGAAACCAGCACGCTCACCATTATCAGCATCCCGGGGCTGGCTTATGACACCAACCTCACATTCCTGCAAGTGGTAATGGGATACGTCGTCGGGCGCGTGGTGATCAGCTTCGTTCTGCTGCCCCATTATTTTCGCGGCGACCTTTATACCGCCTATGAACTGATCGAACGCCGCTTTGGACGCGGGTTGCGATCGTTGACTGCCGGATTGTTTCTGCTCACTCGCGCGGCGGCGGAAGGAGTGCGCGTCTATGCCGTGTCGATTGTGGTCGCCATCGCGCTGGGAACAGGGCAGCTCGCCTCGATCGCCATCATCACTATATTGACGCTCATCTATACGTTCGAGGGCGGCCTGGCAGCAGTCATCTGGACCGACGTCGTCCAAACTGTCATCTACGTGGGTGGCACGCTGGTGGGACTGGTGACGATTCTGCATCTTGTGCCGGGAGGATGGGCCGCGATTCACGCAGCGGCGGCCGGTGCGGGAAAACTCCAACTATTCGATTTCACGCCGAGCCTCTGGATCCCTTACACGTTCTGGGCGGGGGTGATTGGCGGCACATTCCTCACCACCGCCAGCCACGGCACCGATCAACTCATTGTGCAGCGGCTGCTGGCAGCGCGCAGCCAGAAGCAATCCGTAACCGCGTTGCTTTCAAGCGGCGCGGCCATTCTGTTTCAGTTTGCTTTGTTCCTGATGGTGGGCATCATGTTGTGGGCGTATTACCGCGTGCCTTCGTTAACGTTTGGAACACCCGACCGAATCTACCCGACGTTCATCGTAAGCCGGATGCCGCACGGAATATCAGGACTTCTGATCGCCGCCATTCTGGCCGCCGCGATGTCGAACCTGAGCGCGGCATTGAATGCCTTGTCGTCCAGTTCCATCCTCGATTTTTATGTGCGCTTCCGTCCGCAATCCGATGAGCGCACCCGAATGCGCCTCTCGCGACTCTCGACTTTCCTTTGGGCGCTGGTGCTTTTTTCGCTGGCGGTATTCTCGCTGCATAAGGCCGGACGCGTGATCGAAGTAGGATTGCAGATCGCGTCGGTGGCGTATGGAGCGCTGCTGGGAGTTTTTCTGCTGGGCGTATTAACGCGGCGCGCGAATCAACTCGGCGCAGCGATCGGCATGCTCTTCGGATTCAGCGCGGAATTATATTTGTGGCGCTGGACGCACGTGCCTTGGACGTGGTGGGTGGTTTCGGGAACGACGATGACATTTATTGTGGGATACGCGGTAAGTTGTGTCACTCCAGAGTAAGCTTTTGTTAGCGGCCAGCTTCGACACAGGTACAAAGCCTTTAACCGCAAAGAGCGCAGAGAAGTCCGCAAAGGACGCAAAGCACACCTATCCGGAGTTTTCCATGGCATCGGCGGACCTTTCAAATGAAATCATCGGTGCGGCGATCAAGGTTCATCGAAAATTGGAGCCTGGCCTTCTCGAGTCCGCTTATGAGGCCTGCGTAGCTTATGAGGTGCAGAAACTCGGTTTCCGGGTCGAGAGGCAAACCGCTGTTCCCTTGATCTACGAGGGGGTTAAGCTGGATTGCGGTTTCCGGGCTGATCTGGTGGTCGAGCGTAGAGTTGTAGTTGAAATGAAGTGCAAAGAGACTCTGCATCCGGTCGATGAGGCTCAATTGCTCCCGCACTTGCGACTGTTGGATATTCCAGTGGGTTTGCTTATCAATTTTCGGTAGGGGGGTTTTGAAAACCGCCCCTACCAATTTTCATGTCGTTCTGCTCAGAGACGGAATTCGCCGCATGGTCAACAACTATCGAGAGCCGGAGACGAAGAGCTTCTAACCGCGAAGGACGCTAAGAAGAGCAACCTAGAGAGATTATCTTTGCGATCTTCGCGGATTTTCTTTGCGCCCCTTGCGGTTAAAGGCTTTCGCTCTCTCCACTGGAAGCGGCTGCGCTTCGCGTATACTGGCACACTCCAACTATGCCGGAGTCAACTGCTTCCCGTCCCGAACTTGCCCGCGATCTCGGCGTCAGCCATGCCTCCGCAGTGGTTGTGGGCACCATCATCGGAAGTGGGATATTCCTTGTTCCCGCCGAGATGATGCAAGCTGTCGGCTCCGCCAAACTGGTTTATCTGGCGTGGCTCGTGGGTGGGTTGCTGTCTTTTTTTGGAGCGCTCACTTATGCGGAATTGGGCGCCATGAAGCCGCAGGCCGGCGGCGAGTATGTCTACGTTCGCGACGCCTACGGGCCGCTGGCTGGCTTTCTCTATGCCTGGACGTGGTTCGTGATCGCCAAACCCGCGTCCGTGGCTACCGTCGCCATCGGGCTGGTTAGGATTCTGGGCACGTTCCCGGCTTTTTCTTTTTTTCCTACGAACATAATTTCGGTTCCCTTCGCCGTGACTTGGGGACAGATCGTCGCGATCACCGCAGCCATTCTCATTTCTCTGCTGAATTATCTGGGAGTCAAGAAGGCTGGCGAATTTCAACTCGTGTTCACGGTGCTGAAGGTGGCGATCATTCTGGGCATCGTAGTGGTCTGTTTCAGTGGCGCCGGAAGCGCCGCTGGGCGCGGCTGGAGCAACTTCGCCAGCACCTTCACCGGAGCCAAGGGTGGGATCGCGGGTTTTATGGCGGCATTGGTGGCGGCACTGTGGGCTTACGACGGTTGGAATGACCTGAACATGGTTGCGGGGGAAGTGAAGAAGCCGGAGCGAAATATTCCAATCGCGTTGATTGCGGGCGTAGCTACCGTGGCAGTGCTCTACATGCTGGTGAATGCCGGAGTGCAATACGTGCTTCCCGCGAGTGCAATCGCGGCCTCGCCCCGGCCTGCCTCCGACGCGGTCGCTCTCGTCATGGGACGTATGGGCGCCAGCATCGTCTCGGCGGGCATGGCGATCTCCATGCTGGTTACGCTGAACGGCACCATCATGAGCGGGGCGCGCGTGCCCTATGCCGTCGCCCGTGATGGATACTTCTTTTCGGCGCTGGCCGAGGTGCATCCGCGGTTTCGTACTCCGTCAGTTGCTATCGTGATTCAGGCGATGTTATCGATCATTCTGCTGCTGCTGGGGGGAAATTTCCGGCAGCTGTTTTCGCTGGCGATCTTTGCGGAGTGGCTCTTCTACATGATCGCGGGCAGCACCGTGTTCGTGTTTCGACAACGGGATCCCCAAGCCCCGCGGCCTTACCGCATGGCCGGTTATCCGATTGTGCCGGCGATGTTCGTGGGCGTCGCAGCTGTTCTCCTTTACTACACATTTCGCGGGGACTGGCCGAATTCTTTTTATGGAGTGCTGGTGATTCTCGCGGGCTTACCGGTTTTCGCCTGGTTTCGCAGGCTGCGACAGGCAAAGCACCAAGCGTAACCGGGAATTGGCCGCGCTGGTCAGTTCCTCCTCCCACATCAGGACGAGTCCCGAATGTGCTCTTCCATGGTTACTTTAGGTCAAGAGCCGTGGACACGTTTACCCCCTGTCCCGTTTCCCCTATCGTAATTACTCCAGTCCCGGTCGCTTCCCCCGGCGTGGGTCCCCTTGGAGTCATTGCATGAATACGTGTGAACGCGGGTTTCAGCTCGGCATTCTCCCGGAGCGCAAGATCGACAAGCGCGCTCTGGCTACCAGCTACACGTTTATCGTGGTGGCTACGCTGATTCTGATCAACCTCGGCGTGATTTTTCCGGACCGCCTTGCGCTCAAGCAATACCATGTCACCTCGTTGATCCCGCTGCCCGCGCTGAAGCCGGAGCCGGAGCCGATCAAAAAGCCGGCGGTGAAAGTGAAGGCGAAGCTGCTCCCGCCCGCGCCCGTTTTCGAGCGTGCAAGGTTGGTCGTGCCGCGCGAGGTTCGCCGCACACCTGCACCGGCGCCGACCGAAGCGCCGAAAGTTGTGGTGAACACGTTTGCAACCCCTCAGATCAAGATGGTCGCGGCCGGCGGAGCCAGGCCGCAACTCCTGCATACCGGAGATTTCGCCGGTAGTTCGGTGACGCCCACGGTGAATGCGCCCGTGCAGAAGGTGCAGACTGGCGGCTTTGGAGATCCCAATGGTTTGAAAGGCACGGGCAAGGAAGGCGCCAAGCTTTACGCGGCACCTGCGGGCGGGTTTGATATGCCCGTCGGTCCCGGACAGGGCAACGGATCAGGCGGAGCCAAAGGAATCAAGGGCACGATTGCAAGCGCCGACTTTGGCAACGGCATCGCCACCGGCGGCAAAGGCGACGGCCGCAGCAGCGGACCCGGCGTTGCCACCGGCGGATTCGGATCGCAACAAGTGGCTCATAACTCGCCGTCCATGACACACGGAGATTCCGGCCCGGCAACCAACGCCGTGGAAATCACCTTCAAGCCGCAGCCGGTTTATACCGATGAAGCTCGGAACTTGAAGCTGGAGGGCGAAGTTCTGCTGGAAGTGATGTTCGGGGCCAATGGAACACTGCATGTGAATCGCGTGGTCCGCGGCCTGGGCCATGGCCTGGATGAGGCCGCCATCGCGGCCGCCAACAAGATGCGTTTCAAGCCGGCGCTGCGCACGGGACAGCCGATCGATTCGACGGCGATCGTTCATGTGACGTTCCAGCTGGCTTACTAGAGATTTTTGAATAGTCGAAAAGATTTGGGACACGGACGTAAACAGATTTTTGCTTCACACGGAGAAAGAGTCATGCGAACTTGGAAATTGATGTTCACAGCCGCACTGCTGATCTCAGTGAGCGCCACCGCGCAGCAACCGGCGGAGTCACAACCTTCGGTGCAGCCCGACGCTGCCGCAGCCACACAGACGGCGCCTGCGCCGACTCCTGCCCAGAATGCGCAGCCGGCAGCTTCTCAGCCGCAGTCGCAGGCTCAACCAGTCACCGCACCGGCGCCTACTCCGTCGGCTTTGCCTCAGCCCACCACCATGGATCAGGTGGTGGACCGCTTCATCGAGCGCGAACACTCGCTGGTGAAAGCGCTCTCCACCCGCACTCCGGTGGTCGAGACTTATCTGCAGAATCTGAGCGCCGATCCGCAACTCGGTCCCGTGCCCAAAGAAGACCACTACTTCCTGGGCCGAATGGATATGGGCGAGTCGGTTGACCGCACCGACTACTTGAAGCGGGACAAGAAACATGGAAAAGAGGGCATGGAGAGCCGCCTGATGGGAGGCTTCGACAAGTTCTTCAAGGTTACGTACCAGCCCATGGGTTTCTCGTGGATGGTCTACGCTGACCGCAGCGACTTTGATCGCGAGCACTATGAGTTTCATTACGTCCGCCGCGAATTTCTCGGTGACGTCCGTTGCCTGGTGTTCGACGTCACGCCCAAAAAGAATTCCGGCAAGGGACGCTTCCTCGGCCGCGTGTGGGTGGAAGATCAGGAATACAACATCGTCCGGCTCAATGGCACGTATGCGCCCCAGCCGCGTAACAACTACTTCTTCCACATGGACAGCTGGCGCTTGAATCTGATTCCAGGTTACTGGGTGCCGGCCTACATCTACAGCGAAGAAGGCGACTTCAGCGCTGGCGCCAAGAACAAGATCGCCTTTAAGGCGCAGACCCGCGTCTGGGGTTACGACCTGAAGAAGGGCGACAAGGACGATGAACTCACGCAGATTCGCGTTGACAGCGTGAAGGATGAAAGCCCCGCCGCTCAGGACGCTTCGCCGCTGCAGGCCGAACGGCAGTGGCAGCAAGAAGCGGAAGACAACGTCATCGACCGCCTCACCCGTGCCGGTTTGCTGGCGCCGGAAGGCGACGTAGATCACATTCTCCAGACCGTGGTCAACAATCTGGAAGTGACCAACAACATCGACCTGCCGCGTCCGGTGCGCACCCGCGTACTGCTCACGGTACCGCTGGAAACCTTCAGCGTCGGCAACACCATCGTGATCAGCCGTGGACTGATCGACGTGCTGCCCGACGAGGCCAGCCTGGCGGCTGTGCTCTCACATGAACTGGCGCACATAGTGCTCGGCCACAATCTCGGCAGCAAGTATGCGTTCAACGACCGCATGCTGTTCTCGGACGACGCCACCTACAGCAATTTCGGCTTCAAACACATTCCGGAAGAGGAAACTGCAGCCGACAAGAAAGCCATCGAGATGCTGGCCAACTCGCCTTACGCGCAGAAGCTCGACAACGTAGGCCTGTTCTTCAAGGCACTGCAAGCACGCGCTCCGCAGCTCAATGCGTTGTTGACCACGCATCTGGGCAACCCGCTGGCGGCGAACGGCACCATCAGCCGTTTGTCGGAATTGTCCAGCAAGGGTCCGGCGCTCGACAACAACAAACTGGATCAGGTCGCGGCTCTGCCGTTGGGCGGACGCGTCAAGGTCAATCCCTGGGATGACAGGGCAGAGATGGTGAAGACGGCTCCGGTCGCCATCACCTCGGCGCGCGACAAAATGCCGTTCGAAGTCACGCCCTTCTATCCTCGCCTGGCACGCTTTGGAACATCGACCACACCGGCCGCCGTTCCGACGACTGCCACCAACGCGCCCTCGGGCAACTAACAAGTTCACCACCAAGGTGCAATAAGACGCTGGCCGGGACTCCGGAATAACCTTCCGGAATACCCGGCCTTCGTTTGTTTAGGTTGATTGGGCCAGTTGTCCGCTGACAGCAGTTCGCTATTTCACTCCCAGTCCATCCTTCTCGTGATAATTCGGATACGCCGGGAGTTCGTATTTCGGCAGCGGATGCTCCTTCAATTCCTGCATCACTACCTCGATGGCCTTGTCGAGCTGCGCATCGTGTCCCTGGCGGTATGCGGCGGGGTCGAGATCGACTTCGATATCCGGGGCAACGCCGATGTTCTCCACCTCCCACTCGCCTTTCAGCCCGTAGATCGCCGCCCATGGCGCGGTGACGAAGCCGCCATCGAGCAGTTGCGGATATCCGCCAATGCCCACCAGACCTCCCCAAGTTCTCTTGCCGATCAAAGGCCCCAGCCCGGCTTTGCGGAAGTACCACGGCAATGCATCGCCGCCTGAGCCCGACATTTCATTAATGATCATCACCTTGGGCCCGTAGATCGCCTCCGATGGACTCGACCAGTCGTGACCTTCGCGCGTCACCACTTTGCTCATGATCGGCCGCCGCAAGTAATCGATGATGTAATCGGCAAGCTGGCCGCCTTCGTTAAAGCGCTCGTCGACGATCGCGGCTTCCTTGCCCACCTGCGAAAAGAAATAGCGATTGAAGCTGGTATAGCCTCCACCTGCGGTGTCAGGGACGTAGATATAGGCTACGCGTCCGCCAGTGGCTTTATCCACAGCGCGACGATTGCCTTCAATCCACGCCAGGTGACGCAGACCTTCTTCACTCTCGACGGGAACGACGGTTACGTCGCGCGCATCTTTGCCATCCGCGTTGGCTCCGATTTTTAGCGTGACCTGCTTCCCGGCAGTTTCTTCAAAGAAGCTGTAGATATTGTCCTGGGAGCGGAGTTCGCGGCCATTCACCGCGAGAATGTAGTCGCCGGCTTTGGCGTTGACTCCGGGTTGCGTCAACGGCGCCTGCAGACCCGGATTCCAGTTTTCACCGTCATACACCTTGGCGATACGATAGCGGCCGTTTTCCAGGCTGTAATCGGCGCCCAGCAGGCCGCCCTTCAGTTTCTTCGGCTCGGGCACTTCCCCGCCGCCGACGAACATGTGCCCCACCGTAATTTCACCGAGGCATTCCTGGAACAAATAAGTGAGTTCTGCGCGAGACGCGATCCCGTCGAGATATGGCTCGTACTTTTTCTTTACTTTGTCGAGATCGAGGCCGTGGTAATGCGGATCGTAGAAAAAGTCGCGCTCGATGCGCCAGGTCTCGTTGTAAATCTGCTTCCACATAGCCCTCGGCTCAACGTACACTTCCCAGCCATCGAGCCGAAGCGGGCCGAGACCGGGCTTAGGCGGCCCTCCGGCGCCCGGCGCCTCCTCTGCCGATGCTGTCGCCCACGATTCTCCCTTGCGGTATAGGATTTTTTCGCCGTCGAAGGAAACCGCGTAGTCGTTGACGTCATCGATCCACTTGTCCACCTTGCGCTTACTCAAATCGAATTTCTGGATCGTCACCAGCAGATCTCCGTCGGTAATCACCATGGGCGCTTCCGCCAGAAACAAAATCCCCGACTTGCCCGCCATCAGATTGGTGTAGTTCTTTGCCGGAATGGGCAGCGAAAGAATGCGCTGGCCGATTCCTTCCATGTCAATCTTGACGACGGCAGGCTCATCTTTCTTTTCTTTGTCTTTATCCTTTTCTTTGTCTTTGTCGTCTTTATGGGCGTCTTTTTCAGCCGTCTTGCCCTTGTCTTTCGCGTTCGATTTTTCTTTGTCCTTATCTTTGTCCTTGTCTCTATCTTTGTCGGCGGCTTTGTCCTTGTCGGCCGCTCCGGCTTTCTCTTCGTCGCTTTCCGGGGCGAGTGGAGATGGCAGATCCTTGCTCAACACCGCGACGTAAGGGCTGCGCGATATTCGATGTTCCTCGCTCGACATATCGAGTCCCGCCGTGGATAGCGCAGTGTCGGTGGATGCCGTGAAGTAGAGATACTTTCCATTCTTGTCGAACGCCGGATACATCGCGTCGCTCATGCCATCCGTGATCTGAAACGCTTTGTTTTGATCCAGCGAATAGACAAACACCGCGTGCAGGCCGCTGGGCAATTGTTTCGTGTAGGCGATCCATTTGTTGTCGGGAGACCAAGTCTGGCCGATTTGCACTCCGCCGAAGTTCGCGAAGTAGTCGGTGTCGACCAGCTTGGGCTGCGCGTTATCGAGATCGACATACCACAGGTTCAGCCTCTTATCGGTGTACGCGATTTTTTTGCTGTCAGGCGACCATGTCGGCGTGTAGAAAAACGATGGGGGCTTTCCGAGATTGATATGGCGCACATCGCCCAGGCCGTTTTGTCCGCGAATGCACAATTCATATTCACCGCTTTCATCGGAAAAATATGCGATCGATTTTCCGTCCGGCGACCACGCGGGATCGCGATCGGCCACCGCCGGGCTGTGCGTCAGATTGCGGATATCGCCTTTGTCGGTGGGCACCGTAAAGATTTCTCCCCAAGCTTCAAACACGGCCCGGGCTCCGGTAGGCGAAATGCCGAAATTTCGAACGCGTTTCACGTCAACTTTGGCGAAGTGCGGACGCACCGCGTCCAGATCGCCGTGCACGTGAATCGAAATATTTTTCGCCTGGTGAGAGTTTAGGTCGTAGAGCTTGACGGCGCCGAACTGCTCGATCACGATTGCATCCGGCCCGGCAGATGCGGTCTTGAAGTCGAGGCCATCGCTGTGCAACGCTTCCGTCACTTGCTTGCTCCTCGTGTCGTAGGCGAACAAGCTGACCGGGCCATTGCGGTCCGACAGGAAATAAACGGTATCGCCCACCCACATGGGATAGTGGTCGCTCGAATTTTCGCGCGGCACCTTCGCCACGCTGGAGTCCTTCATGTCAGCAATCCAGATGGGAGTGGTCTGGCCGCCGTGATAGCGCTTCCACGCCAGTTCCCACTGCAGGTGAGGCACATAGGCCAGGTGCATACCGTCGGGAGAAAGGGATGCTTCCTCGCCGATGGGAAACGGCAGCTGCGTAGGAAACCCACCCTCTACCGGGACGGTATACAGCTGATCCTCAAAGTGGCGGAAGCTGTTGCCCCAGGACGAAAATAGAATTTTCTTGCCATCGGGCGTCCAGCCGAGAACATCCTCTTCCGCGGGATGAAACGTCAACCTCTTGGGCACGCCGCCCGCTGCTGGAACCACGTACACGTCACGATTCCCGTCATACTCGCCGGTAAACGCGATCATGGTTCCGTCGGGAGAAAAAAACGGCAGCATCTCCACACCCACTCCCGAGGTAAGCCTGCGCGCGTCGCCGCCTTCGCGGCTAACGATCCAGAGGTCGCCGCCGAAGTTGAAAACGATCTGGGTCTTGCTTACGGTCGGGTACTGCAGCAGCAGCGGCGGATCGGCCTGAGCAGAGGCAGTTGGCAGAAATAGCGAAGTCAGAGAAAGAAAACAAACGAGGACGGCGATCCCGCAAATGCGCATAATTTAGCTCCTGAAGTGCTTGGGAGTGACCGGAAATCTTAGTTCGCGAGCGATCGGTCGGTCAACTCAGGGAATGTTCAATGTGGGGAGGGCCGCAGCCGGATGCCTACTCCGATTTGCCTTTGCCCTTCCCTGGCAGTCCCGCCGGATTTTCGTGGGTGCGCTCGCGAAATTGTCCGCGCATGCCACCGGCCAGCGTAACGCTCGACTCGCCAAACTTGTCGCGCAGGCGGTCCGCGACGGTCAGCGCGTCTTTCCATCGCTGCTGGCGGCCACCTTCGAGCAGGTTCATCTGCTCCGCCT
Organism: uncultured Acidobacteriaceae bacterium; assembly: GCA_963715875.1. GTDB lineage: Bacteria > Acidobacteriota > Terriglobia > Terriglobales > Acidobacteriaceae > Sulfotelmatobacter. The sequence continues at coordinate 3,147,067 of OY970281.1, forward strand.
GCTCCTCAAACGATGACGCCTGCACTCCCAGCAATCGCACTTGCCTGCCCGACTTCCAGTTGTTACGGAACAAGGCGCGGATTTGTTCGAAGATTTCTCCATCCAGTTGCGTAGGCGCCGGCAGCGTGTGGGCGCGAGTGATGGTGGTGAAATCCTTGTAACGCAGTTTGAGTTGGATCGTACGCGCGTGCAGGTTTGCCTCCCGCAGACGACGCCCGACCATCTCAGAAAGCCGCATCAGGGTGGCGCTCAGTTGGTTCTCGTCGGCCGTGTCATCGTTGAAAGTATGTTCGTGGCTGATGGATTTCGCCGCGGTATCAGCACCGACTTCGGTATCGAACCATCCTCCGGCATCTTCTCCGCGCGCCTTCCCTGCCAGCGCGAGGCCCCACTTGCCGAAGCGTTGTTCCAGTTCCGATTCTTCCAGCTTCGCCAGGTCCCCGACTTTCCTGATGCCCAACTCGTGCAGATGGCTCTCCATCACCTTGCCGACACCGGGAATCTCGCGCACGTCGAGGGGAGCGAGGAACTTCGATTCCTGTCCCGAGATAATCCACAAAACGCCGTTCGGCTTGGCCTGCGCCGAAGAAACTTTGGCAATCAGACGCGATGCCCCGATTCCGATCGAGCAATTCAACCCCGTGTCTTCTTTCATGCGCTGGTGCAGCTTATGCGCGGCCTTCAGCGGAGGCCCCAGCAGTCGCGCCGTCCCAGTCATATCGAGGTAAGCCTCATCGACGGAAGCCATTTCGACTTTGGGGGAGAATGCGGTCAAGACTTTATAAACTTTTTCCGAGCACTCGCGATAGCGTTCTGGATGTCCGTCAACAAAGATGGCGTGCGGACAAAGCTTGGCCGCGGTGCGCAGAGGCAGCGCGGAATGCACTCCGAACTTGCGCGCCTCGTAGGAGGCTGCCGACACCACGCCGCGCTCATCACGCTGTCCGCCGACCACGACGGCTTTGCCCTTTAGCGAGGGATCGAAGAGCTCTTCTACGGACACGAAGAAGGCGTCCATGTCGACGTGGAAGATGGTGCGGGCGTGGGCCGGGCTGTGCGGTGCGGCCGCCATGATAAGCGAATTCTAGCAGCCTCAGTTGCGCGATCGTAGCGCCGCCGTCCCGGCGGGCGTCCTGCCTGTCGCGCCGAGGGCGAGACGCCCTCGGGACAGCCGGCGGGACGCCGGCGCTACACTTTACTTCTGCGCCCGCTTCGCTTCAGCTGCTCGAAGATACGTCGCAACCTGCGATTTGCCTTCGTGTTCCGCCCATCCTGCGGGCGTACCGTGCCACAGGATATCCTTCATATCCAATCTTGCGCCGCGTTCGACCAGAAGTCTCACCATTTCCTCGTTGCCGGCTGCGGCGGCCTGATGCAAAGGCGTGGAATGCGAATGGCCGCCAACTGGGTTGTAGCGGTTGGGATCCTCGCCCGCATCCAGCAACAGGCGAACGATCTCGACCTGGCCGAACTGTGACGCCAGGGCCAGCGCTAGATGGCGATCGTGACGCTCGTCTACCGTTGGGACATTCGCCGTCGGCAGTCCGGAGGGCGCAGCGCGGCCCTGCCCGGATAGCAGGCGGCGGAAATCCTCAATTCTTCCCAGGGCGGCCGCGACGGGAAGATCGATCGCTGCGCCGCGCCGGATCAGAGCCTGTACAGCTTCCATCTCGCCGTGCAACACCGCCGCGTGGATCGCGCTGTTAGGATCCGCGCCATGATCGCAGAGGAGATCGATCAACGGAATTTGTAACCTGCATTGCCGTGGCACACTGCCGGTTGCCACGAGCATGAGCGTTTCGTTCAACGCAGATTGATCCGCACCCGCATCGAGAATCACTTTGGCCACTTCGACTATGTTCTTCGGCAGCGTCGCATGCCGCACCGGATTTCCAGCGATGAACTCGAGCAGCGATGGATTGTAAAAATAGTTCCAGCCTTCGAAGGTGAGACGCTGATGCACCAGTTTCGGATGCTGTTTCAAGTAGGCGCGCAAGCCGGCTGCATCGCCCGCGTCGATAAGATCCACGGAGCGGCGAAAAACAGGGTCTTCGATGCGCTCATGATGCGGCAGATCCAGTTGATCAATTCGTGTCGGCTTTTCGATATGCCTTTTCAGCCGCGCCCAGCTTTGAAATCCGGACTCGCGGGCGATGGTGAGCTGCGCGTCACTTAGCTTCAGATGCGCTGCGAAGATGTCGGCGTCGGTGGCGCGAGAGAAACGCGGATGAAATTCCCGGATGCGCTGCGCTGCTCCGAGATCGCCGGCAGCATGTTCCTTCAGCAGGTCTTTGGCTTGATACTTGAGGTGATCGAGGTTGGGGTTAAGTGGGAGGCGTCTTACCGGCATGGCGAACTTCCTTTCATGCGCCCGAGGTCCGCATTTACGGGCAGAAAGTAAGTTCGTGAAGCTGGAGTTGTACGAGCAGGTGGACTTCTGTCCTTTCCGCGGACCGGATGCGCCCTTCGCGCTGAGAGGGATATTACCACGACGGAACCGTGGGGGGATCAACGGGTGACATGGCCTGTGTCGGTTGGAAGAGTCCGATCCTATCAACTTAGCCGGGATTTGGGAGGCTCTGCCGCATGCAAAAGTTCGGCAGCAGAGGCCGTACCCAACCAAAGAGCGCGGCGTAAACGCCGCGCCCCGCTATGCAGAGTTAATCAGAGCCATTCGCCTTCAGTCCCGCTTCGATCACGTTGACTTGCGAGCTCAGCCGGTCAATCTGCGCTTGCTGCTCACGAATCTGGTTTTGTTGCCGAACAATCAATGCCTGCTGTTCTTTCGTAGTCGCCGACATTAATCCGCCTTTGATCCCGATGCATGCGCCTGACAGGCTTCCGAGCGCCTGAATCGCGACTTCCCGGTAGCGGTCGTCACTGAGCGCGCGACATGCATTCAGTGCATCGCGTAGCTCTCGGGTACGACCGCAGTCGTCCGCCGGCAAGCTTGTCTCTTTGGGCTATGTCGTGACACGCGCCTCCTAGTTGACGTTCTCAAGGTGCTCGACAGTCTCCGCTGGTACCGGCGATTCCCGTCATGGCGTCGGGGGCTGTGGCCATGGGCGAGTAGATTCGTTTCGACCGCGCTGATGAAGGCAACAAACACTAACAGGACTCAACCGGCCCTTGATCTCCTCGTGACAAGGGTGGCAGAACACTCCTTAGCCGAATGCGACACATCAGCCCGAAGCAGCCGTGGTGGAGTTTTCGTATTTTTTCTCGGCGGCATCTGGCACGAGCAGAAGCGCTCTGTGCTGGCGAAACCGCGGCTTCCGCTAAGCGCTGGTAGTATCGAGCCTGCTTTGCTGAATCGGCGGTTTCCGCAGGATATTTCAGAAAAGCGATGATGACCACAAGGACGGGAAGCGAGGGTGTTGGAGCAGGCACGCGACTGGCCCGTTGCTGAGGGCTTCGTTCTGCGCACCCGCCGAAGCCGCGACGCAGATGGAGTCCGGAACGTGAGCCTGAGCTATCTATACAAAGTGCATGACGAAGAGTATTACGGCGGCGAATCGTTCACATTTACGAGTGAAGACGATGCGGCGCGGTTTGAATCCACATGCAGTAAGCAAAAGCTCAAGGTTCACTTCCAGCAGGATAAGCCTGAGATATCCATGCTAGACCACGACGGACTGCCATGAGTGGCTGGACATCGCCACTCATGGGCCCGCATGTCTTCTCATTGCCGCAGGAAGAAATCTATACCAGGACTTTCTCCGCCATAGTTTGTGTCGTGGCCCGAGCCGACTTGACCTTCTCGTAAATCTTGCCGTACTCGCGCGCCGAGGCGTTCCAGGAGAAATCCTTGTTCATGCCGTTGCGCATCAGCGCCTGCCACGAAGTCTGGTCGCGGAAAGCTTGCAGAGCCTGTTTGACGGTCAGCAGCAGGGATTCGCCGCTGTACTCCGTGAACTTGAAGCCGGTGCCCTTGCCGGTGCGGGCGTCCCAGGGCTCGATGGTGTCGTCGAGGCCTCCGGTGGCGCGCACGATGGGAACCGTCCCATACTTCAAGCTATAGATTTGGTTTAGCCCGCAAGGTTCGTATTTAGAAGGCATTAAGAACATATCAGACCCCGCCTCGATCTTGTGCGCGATGGCGTTGTCGTAAGCCACCTTCACCGCGATCTTGTTGGGGAACTGTTTATTGAGCCGGGAGAACAGTTCTTCATATTGCTTGTCTCCGGCGCCGAGAGCGACGATGATCATCTCTTCGCGCGCCAGACGGTCCGCGATCTGTGCAATCAGGTCGAAGCCCTTCTGCGCCGCAAAGCGGGAGACGATGCCGATGACCGGCGTTTTCGCATCGGCATTCTTCACGCCGAAGGCGGCCAGCAGATCCTGCTTGCACTTCGCCTTGCCGGAAAGATCCTGCGGCGAGAATTTCGCCACGGTGAACTTATCGGTCTGCGGGCTCCACTCGTCGTAATCCACGCCATTCAGAATGCCGGTGACGGTGGCGGCGCGGTCGCGCAGCACGCCTTCGAGGCCGAAACCATATTCGGCGGTCTGAATCTCCTGGCTGTATTTCTTGCTCACGGTGGTGATGTAGTCGGAATAAGTCAGCGCGCCCTTCAGGAAATTTACCTGTCCGAAGAATTCCATCTTCGACATGGTGAACAGGTCCCAGGGCAGCATCAGCAGCGGCAGAACCTCGGGCGGGAACAGGCCCTGATAGCCCATGTTGTGGATGGTGAATACCGTGCCCACGTTCTTGAATGCCGGATCCTCCGCATAAACGGTGCGCAACAGAATCGGAACCAGGGCGGATTGCCAGTCATGGCAGTGAAACACGTCGGGCACGCCGAGAATTTTGGTCGCTTCCAGCACCGCGCGAGAGAACAGAGCGAAGCGCTCGGCGTTATCCGGATAGTCGCCCGCCGGCGTGCCATACAGCGCATCGCGCTCGAAGTACTGCGGGCACTCGATAAAGTGAAACTTCACGCCCCCCTGGCTGCCGCCGGTAACCACCGATGCGAAGCGGTATTTATCGTCGAACGGGACGGTTATACTGCGCACTTCCGTGGCCGGATCGGTCAATTTGGTCTGCTTGTAACGCGGCAGGTAAACGCTAACTTGATGTCCCAGAGCCGCGAGAGCGCGCGGCAATGCGCCCACTACGTCCGCCAAGCCGCCGGTCTTTGAAAACGGCACGCCTTCTGAAGCCACAAATGCAATATGCATGAACCCCTCCCGGGTAGAATCCGCTTTCCGCGGGTACACGTTATGATGGAATATATTCTGTGGGCGCAACCCGCGCACAGTGCGCGGGCCGAATACTCAGTCTATATGCCCGAGGAAAAGAGGGTCAACGTGCCGAAGGTCATTTCCGCTCGCCGTCCTCAACATAAGCCCAAGTTGGGACAACATTTCCTCGCCAGCGAGAGCTATGCCAACCAGATTGTCGATGCCTTGGGCGACGTCTCGCAGCGCACCGTGCTCGAAATCGGACCCGGGCGGGGCATCCTCACTTCTCCGCTGGCCAAGCGCACTCGCCGCCTCATTGCGGTGGAACTGGACCGCGTGCTGGCGGCGCAACTCCGCCTGCGCTTTGGCATGTTCCCCAACGTCGAGGTCATCGAGGCCGACATTCTCTCCATCGATTTCGATTCCCTGTTTGGCCCCAAGCCTGGGCTGGGGCGGCCCGGCATCGAGTTCCGTCCCGAGCCGGCCAAAGTCGTCGGGAACCTTCCTTATTACATTACGTCGGATATCCTGCTGCGCCTTTTCGATTACGCAAAATATTTTGAGACCATCGTGATCATGGTTCAGCGCGAAGTCGCAGACCGCGTTGCCGCCGCGCCGGGCAGCCGCGACTATGGATTGCTCTCGGCCACGGCGCAGCTGTACGCGCGCGTCGAGAAACTGTTTACCCTGCCGCCGGGAGCATTTGCACCTCCGCCGAAGGTGCACTCCGCCGTGCTGCGCCTGACCATGGCTCCGCAGCAGAAAAAACTTGGTCTCGACGGGGATTCCAACCTGCAAAGCAGTTTCATCGACTTCCTCAAACTCTCCTTTGGCCAGAAACGCAAGACGCTGTGGAACAATCTGAAGGCCAACTATCCGGAAGCTTCTCTGCGCGCCGCGCTGTCGCAGGTGAAAATAAAGCCGGCCGCCCGCGCCGAAACTTTGACTCTGGAAGAGAATGCCGCTCTGTTTCGCGCCTTGCGCGACCACCACAACGGCTCGTAGGATTATTTCGAAGGCAGACAATTCTATGGACGCGACCCCACTTCGCCATCCCGCGGTCGCCGGACGCTTTTATCCCCGTGACGAGAAATCTCTGCGGGAGGAGGTTCGCGCCTATCTCGTGCCGGGCGCGCAAGCTCCGATTCGCGCTTTCGGGTGCATCGCGCCTCATGCCGGCTACATGTATTCCGGACACGTGGCAGGCGCGGTGTTTGCGACGATAGAGATTCCTCGAACCTGCATGGTGCTTTGTCCGAACCACACGGGCCAGGGCCGCGCGCTGGCCATCGTCAGCGAAGGAGTATGGCAGACGCCTCTGGGCGACGTTCCCATCGATAGCGGGTTCGCGACTGCACTTAAGCAGCGCTGCCCTTTATTGCAGGAAGATTCAGCCGCGCACCGCAGCGAGCACGCCATCGAAGTCGAGTTGCCTTTTCTGCAGATCCGGCAGCCTCGACTCGCGTTTGTTCCGATCGCGCTCGGCACAGCGCAATTCGAAATTCTCGAGCAACTTGGCGAGGCGATTGCGGATGTGGTCTCGGCGCACGAAGCTCCCGTGCTGATCGTTGCCTCCAGCGACATGAATCATTATGAAAACGACGCCGTCACGCGAGTGAAAGACCAGAGCGCGATTGAACCGATTCTGGCCCTCGATGCGCGCGGGCTTTACGATGTGGTGACGCAGCAGAATGTCAGCATGTGCGGTTTCGGCCCGGCTGTGGCCATGCTCACGGCGGGAAGAAAGCTGGGCGCGACTTCTGCGCAGTTAGTGAAGTATGCAACCTCGGGAGATATTTCTGGAGATCGCGACCTGGTCGTGGGCTATGCGGGCGTTGTCATTTACTAGGAGCAGCGCCAGCGTTTAGCCGACGGATCGAGAGCCTGCCTAACCTCGTCGAAGGGGCATCTCGGCCTGGCTGTCGGCGAGTGTGGCGGCGGGACGCCGCCACGACAGCCGCCGGGACGGCGGCGCTACAAACTCAGTGATGTCCGCTCGCCCCGCCGCCACCTGACGAGTGCCCCGACGAAGCGCTGCCATGGCCGGATGGGCTTGAACTGCCGCTGGAGCCACCTCGGGAGCGTCCCGAACCATAGTCCTGACTGGAGAGCCATGAACTCGCCTCCATCCGGGGCGCGGCATGCAGTTCCACCGACCCGGTCTTCGCGACCTGTGAATTCACGTGTTGCAGGTTGCCGTAAGAGCCGCGGGGAATCCCGAAGCCCGCCGACCCGCTCTTCACCATCATGCGCTCCGCCACCGGCGCAGCCATGACCGGTCCGCCTTTGCCGACCGTCACCAGGCCCACCGTGCCCTTCGGCGTGGTTGGAGGAGTAAAGCCTGCGACCGCTCCCACATAATGGATTCCACCTTGAAACCCAGCGCCGCTGCCGGGTTGCCATCCCCAACCAAATCCCGGCACGAACATCCAGTTGCCGTAGTTGTAAGGCAGCCAGCCCCAGGGATACGCCGACGCCCACATGTATCCCATGCCCGGATACCACGACCAGGCGCCATCCATGTACGGATTCCAGGACGCTCCCGCAAAGTAGGGCTGCCACAACATGCCATATCCTGGGAGGTTGGAATATGCACCGTAATAGCTCAGATCGCTCTCGCCATAGCCGTTGGGAGCGGAATTATTTTTCGAATACTGATCGTGATAGTCGATCGCTTGCTGGTCCCACTGGTCGTAGGCGTCTTGTTCGAAGCGCGTCGCGGCCGTCGCTGTATCACCGGAGTTCACGTCGAAGCCCACCATCTTCCCTTTGCCTACTCTCACCGTGTCCGACGGGCCCACCACTTCGAGATCGTTCTTGAAGCTGGCGATCTCCGCCGTGGTGGAAGAAGCCTCGGCGCGGAAGTGCGCCGCCTGCTTCAGTTCGACTTTTTCCTGGGAGAAATTCAGAGTGAACGCGTCCCCGCTCTTGCCCAGCCAATAGACGTAGGCGCGGCCCTGCACCAGGTTTACAACGGTGATGCGCTTCCCGGCATCGCTCAGCCCCATGATGCTGAACTCTACGGTCGCATTCGGAGTGAGGCGCAGCGTGCTGCCGTCCTCAAACTCAACTTCGGCGCGGCCGTTGTCGCGCGTGCGCAACTCGGTTCCCTGCGTGATGGGAAGATTAGCGAAGGCGTTCTCGAAACCTAATCCCGAATTCTTGTTGATCTGCACCGTTCCGTGCACATCACTGAGGCGAACGATGCGCGCCTGCGAGTCGGCAGCCGCGGGCACTGCCAAAAGCGCGGCCGTCAACGCGGTCCCTAGCGCGATCCCCAGCGCGGTCCAAAGATTCGATCGAAGTTGTCGTGGCTTGTTCATGGAAGCCCCCTGAACGTTCTTGAGCAATTAGAACACGTTCCCGTGCCGCAGGTTGTCTCCGGACGCAGCGCGGCGGCGGTCAGTGTCCGCTGGCCACGCCCTGTCCGGTCTCGATCAACACCTTCGCCCGGGCGCGCACCACGTTGATCACCGAAGAATCGTCAACGATTTCCTGGAGAATCGGCGCGACGCTTTGCAATTCACCCAGTTCGTTGTTTCTGGCCTGAGCTTCCATGCGCTTCAACTCCTCGTCCAGGGCCAGCTTCTGATAGCGGTGGTAATAAACCAACTGTCGCCCGTATTCCAGGGTGTTCTCCATTTTCTGGAACAGGTCGGTCAACTCGCGCACCGGGGCGACGCTGGAATAGTTGTACTTCGCCGTGTTGGAGCGCTGCCCATCCTGATAGCTGAGCGTTTTGGCTCCGGTGGAGGCGATCTTGCCATTGCTCGCATCCACTTTTCCCGAAAAATATTGCGCCTGTTTGGCCCACTCGAAGATGTGCGCGCGGCCTGCAGCCGAGACTTCAAACTCCACCTGGTAGGGCTGCGCCTCGGAGTCGTCGGCCACCGTCCCTCGGCATTCGTAGCGCGCGTGGCCCGAGGTTTCGACCGTAATCGAATAGTGCTCCGGATTCGACCGGGGGAAATCCAGCGTGAAGGTCACGGTTGGGATCGACACAGCGCCGCCGGACTGCTGTGCGTTGAGCCCTCCAGACAGGAGAGCGAGTGCGAGAATGATGCCGGCCCGAATCATCGTGCCGCCACTTTCTGCCGCTCCAGCGTGCCCGCCGTGTGCAGATGGCAGATAGCTATTGCCAGCGCGTCCGACGCGTCCATCGGCTCGGGGGGCTCTGCCAATCCGAGCAAGCGTGTGACCATGTGCTGCACCTGCTGCTTCTCGGCGCGCCCGTATCCCACCACTGACGACTTGATCGTGAGGGGCGAATATTCTGCAACCTCCAACCCGGCTGTGGCCGCGGCCAGCATGGCTACGCCCCGCACCTGCCCCAACTTCAAGGCTGACTTTACGTTCAGCGCATAAAAAATGCCCTCGATCGCGACCTCGTCGGGATGATGCTCCGCGATCAGGACGCCGAGTCCGTCATAAATACGCGAGAGGCGCCGAGCCAACGGTTCCCGCGGCGAAAGCTTGATCGCGCCGCAGGTCAGGCACACCAAATCGCCGGCGGGATGCATCTCGACCACGCCGTACCCGGTGTACTCCCCGCCGCAATCGATCCCCAGTACTCGCATGTGAAAGAAGTGTAGCGCGGAAACGAGGCGGAGCATAGAACTCAGGGGATGCGAGGATTTCGACACATACTTCGGGTTCTTTCCTGTGACCGGGATCACATAAACCTTGTGACCATTTCCGCATAATTGAACAATGGCGTTTGCTTTCCCTGACGAGCGTTGGCTGCCGAAATCCGTGCTCAGTTTGCGCGATTACAACACCAACAAATTCATTCGCGATCTGGTTGCGGGCATCACCGTCGGCCTGGTCGCTTTGCCTCTGGCGATGGCATTCTCCATTGCTTCGGGCCTCACCCCACAGGCCGGAATCTACTGCGCCATCGTCACCGGATTTCTGATTTCCCTACTCGGCGGCTCCAAGACCCAGATTGGCGGCCCCACTGGCGCCTTCGTCGTTGTAGTGTCGGGAATCGTCGCGCTGCACGGCATTGATGGACTTTTCATGTGCACGGTGATGGCCGGCGTCCTGCTGATGATCATGGGCATTGCCGGCATGGGGACGGCGGTCAAGTTCATTCCCCGCCCCGTCGTCATCGGGTTCACCAACGGCATCGCCATCCTGATCGCCAGCACGCAGGTGAAGGACTTTTTCGGCCTGCAACTCGCCAAAGTCCCAGGCGTTTTCTGGCTGCGCATGGAGGCTTTTGCGGCCAACTTCCACACTCTGTCGTACACTTCGACTGCGCTGGCCGTGGGGACGGTGCTGGTGATCATGCTTTGCCGCGCGCTGTCGAATCGTATCCCCGGCGCAATCGTCGCTTTCCTGCTGGGCACGGCGGCCGTCGTAATCTTCAAGCTACCGGTGGAAACCATCGGCTCCCGCTTCGGTGGGATCCCCGCCGGATTGCCCCACTTCGAAATTCCTCACTTCCGCGCCGATCTCATCCACGGACTGCTCGGTCCCGCACTCACCGTTGCGATGCTGGGCGCGATCGAATCACTGATGTCGGCTGTGGTCTCCGACCGGATGAGCAATGACCATCACAACCCGAACGTGGAATTGATCGGACAGGGCGTGGCGAACATCATCTCGCCCATGTTCGGAGGACTCCCCGCCACCGGAGCCATCGCCCGCACCGCGACCAATATTCGCGCGGGCGCTCAGTCTCCGGTTGCAGGCATCATTCACGCGCTCACGTTGCTTTGCATCCTGCTGTTCGCGGCACCGCTGGTGGCCCACGTGCCGCTGGCCGTTCTCGCCGGAATTCTGATGGTGGTTTCCTACAACATGGGTGAGTGGCGCGAAATTCCGCAACTGCTCAAGCTCACGAAAACCGACATCAGCGTCTGGCTGGTCACCTTCGCTTTGACGGTCTTCGCGGACCTTACCGTCGCTGTCGAAGCCGGCATGATCCTCGCTGCACTGCTGTTCATCAGCCGCATCGCCGCCACCACCACGGTTTCTCAGGTGACCGACGAGTATGTGGAAGACGGCCGCATGCACATTCTGCAGGACAAAGACATCCCTTACTACGCAACCATCTTCCGCATCCACGGGCCGTTCTTATTCGGCGCCACCGACAAAATCAACGCCGTCACCGAAGACCTGCACACGCTGCCGCCGGTCGTGATTCTGCGCCTGCGCAACATGACCGCGCTCGATGCCACAGGATTGTTCGCCATCGAAGAGGTCGCGCGCCAGCTCCACGCCGGCAATCGAACATTGATTCTCTGCGGCGCCCGCGAACAACCCGCCAGCCTGATTCATCAGGCGGAGTTCGAAGAGGTGGTGGGAGCGGAGAATATCTGCGACAACGTGCAAGAAGCGCTGCGCCGCGCCGAGGAAGTGCATGACCAGATGGAAGCTGCCGCCATCGGTCTCAAGCGCTAAGAACTGCATTGCCGGATTCCTAAAATCCTGCCTCGGTGATCGCCCTCACTCGCTGGTCATGATAAACAGCGGCTTCATTTCGAAGCTCTTGTAAAACGGACGCAGTCTCTCAGTGTTGTAATGCTCTTTCACGTTCACGATTTTTTTGGACGCCGTCACCGTATCGATGGGCATGTTGTCATAGCGGCCATTCCTGAGCACGACCAGCCGCCCGTGAATTCTGCCCAGCAGCAAGTCGAGCGCGAGATTTCCATAGGCCATGGGGACGATCGAATCAATGGCGTCGGGATCTCCGCAGCGCACCAGATAGCCCAGCTTTTGATTGATCACATCGATGCTCTTGCCGTTGTTGTATTTCGGCGAGAGCTCTTTCAGCTTGGCCGACACCAGGTCGCCGATCCCGCCCAGTTTCTTATGGCCGAAGGCGTCGGTGGTTTCCTCGGAGAAGACCATCTCTCCCCCCTGGAACATCGCTCCCTCGGAAACCAGAACGACGGAATAATGGCTGGGATTCTTCCGCCGGTCCGAAGCCAGCAACTCCGTGAGCCGCTCGATATCGAATTTGTGCTCGGGAATCACGCAGCGGTGCGCGGCTCCAGCCATGGTCGGCAGCATCGCGGTGAATCCGGCATAGCGGCCGAAGATTTCGAGAACCATAAAGCGCTCGTGCGAACCAGCGCTGGTGCGCAGGCTGTTGGTCATCGAGATAGTGCGCGTCACGGCTGTGCTGAAACCAATGCAGTAGTCGGTGCCCGGGTACATCGTTGTCCATGGTCTTGGGAATGGCAACCACCTTCACTCCCTCCTGATAAAGGCGCACGCCATAGCTCAGCGTGTCATCGCCACCAATCGGGATGAGATGTTCGATCCCCAGCCAGTCCAGGTTCTTCAGGACTTCGGCGGTCAAGTCATTCTTCTCGGCGTTGTAAGTCGATTGCAGGTGAGCGGGCACGCTGGCAGCCTTCACTCGGCTGGGATTCGTGCGCGAACTGTGCAGGAACGTGCCTCCGGTGCGGCCGGTACGGTTGACCACATCCTCGGTGAGGATCTGGATGTTCTCGCTGTTGTCAAAATCTTTCTCGCGGACAAGATCGACGAGCCCGCCCCAACCCCGCCGGATGCCGATCACCTGGTAGCCTTCGCGCAACGCGCGGATGGTGACGGCGCGGATGGCCGGATTCAGTCCGGGCACATCGCCCCCGCCGGTAAGAATTCCGATTACGCCTTTATGAGTTTTCACATTTGCCATAAATGTACTCTCGAAGTATTAGGTTATAAGTGCTGCTCTAATTGTGACAGATTTACGCCGGTCGAGACGACTTCGTACAAAATCAAAAGTAAGTGGGCTTGCGAGTTTCTCATGTCCGCAGCGTTCTTTCGATTGCGTTTTTTAGCTGGAAGAGCCGAGTCTGAGGCAAGGTAGAATCCTCCGAGATGAATAATGCGAAACTGAATCAGCATGGAAAGCGCGACTGGATTGCCATAGCGTTATTCTCAGCGGGGCTGCTGATTCCCTGCATGTGGCAGTCGCGGATTCAGTCTGCCGATTTGGCGAGCCACATCTATAACGCATGGCTTGCGGTCCAGATTCACCACGGTGCGGCTCCGGGCCTTTGGATCTCCTCCCAATCGACCAATATTTTGTTCGACGTCGGGTTGGAATGGCTGCTCGCGCACGTCGGTCCGAGCCTGGCGCAGCGAATTGCTGTATCGATTTCAGTTCTCATTTTCGGATGGGGCGCCCTTCGCTTCATTTTTCGGGTCTCGGGCCGTAACTGGGGTTTTGCCGCACCCTGCGTCGCCATGCTGGCCTATGGGTACATTTTCCACATGGGATTTTTCAACTTCTATCTTTCCCTTGGATTGTGCCTCTGGTATCTCGAGATCATCTGGGCTGGAGGCTGGAAGCGTCATGCGCTGGCCGCCCCCCTCCTGATGATTGCCTGGCTCGCTCATCCCATCCCTGTGGTGTGGGCCATCGGGACAGCCGCTTATGTCGTATTAGCAAATCGGGTTCAGCCGCTGCGGCGCCCGCTGCTCTTGATACCGGGGCTTGCGATTCTTGTGATCGCCCGTTGCTGTTTGACCTACCGCTATACGTACATGTGGTCTCTGAATCAGAGTTCGTTCATCTCGGGCGCCAATGAAGTCTTGGTATTCGGCTTCAAGTATGCGGCGCCATTCGCCGCCCTGCTGCTTCTCTGGTTGATCGCATTCCGCAACCTCGTCAAACACCGGGGCATGATCCAGTTGTTGCAGACGATCCCAATGCAACTTTGGCTATTGAATGCGGCCGCGGTAGTGCTGATTCCAGACCGCGTGATGTTCCCGCAATACAGCCTTCCAGTCGGATTCATTTCTGCGCGCCTGTCTCTGATGGCTGGACTGATGCTTTGCGCCTTGCTTGCCGCTGCCCCCTTGCCCCGTCCTGCAATCACGGCGTTGGTCGCGGTGGCGATTATTTGTGGCGGCCTCGTATACGTCAACAACCGGAACCTCAACGCCATGGAAGACCGCATCGATGCGGCGGTAAGCCGTCTGCCTCCGAAGGCACGAGTTATCAGTTCCCTTCTCTCAAAGTCTTTGGGATCGCTCTGCCTTCAGCACGACCTGGATCGCGCCTGCATCGGCCATTGCTACAGCTATGCCAACTACGAGCCCCCTTCGCGGCAGTTTCGTGTGCGCGCACGGCCGGGCAACGGCATTGTCATGGACAACTTTCTGGACGCCGATGCGGTCGCAACCGGAACGTACATAGTGCAGGCTCGCGACCTGCCATTGTTCCTGGTGTATGTGTGCGGCTCTGATCTTCGAGACGTATGCTCGCGTCCGCTGCAAGCTGGCGAACGCGTCGGGGAGTGAAGATTGGCGCTCTTGGATGGATCGTTTCTGGAGCTTCCTATTCCGAAACCTGAAGACGCCGCTCCAGGAGCAGCGAAATGATGGTCGATAGCGCGACGCACGTCCAGGGAACGGCGGGTGAGACCAGAAAGAAGTTCGCACCGAAGCGGAGCGCAACCAGCCAAAGCAGAGTCAACCCAGTTGCGGCCGCCAGTGTGACGGGGCGCCCGCTTCCGGGAGGCTTTGTCCATAGCGCCTGCACAGCGACAGCGAATGGCAGGGCCACTACCAGATCGGCAAAGTAGTGCTCGCCAATTCCGAGCGTGGCCACGGCAGTTAGAACAACGAAAGCAAGAGCAAATCCTCGCGCGATCCTCGAGAACGGCCGACAATTGAACCACAGCAAAAGTACCCAAGCCACGTGCAAGGAAGGTATTGCGTTGGGAGGGGCCGGCATGGGCAGTGCGAGAGGATGCAGATGGATCTGACCCAACGCAGCAAATGTATGAGGAGACCCCGGAAAAGTCGGCCCTGCAATATACAGCGGACCCGCGGCCGGGAACAGAAAATATAGCAAGTATCCAAGCACTCCCGCGGAAGCAAGAATTCCAAGGGGACGCCAAGGCGAGCTGCGCAGGCAGCCGGCGGAAACCGCCGCAATCGCCAGAGGCAGGCCACTGTAGATCTCTCGCTCCACGGCTGCGACAGCCTTGTAACGCATGAAAAGCCGTCCCAACGCGAAGCTCGGCTGAAAACCAAGGCTGCCATCGAACACATACAAGTAGAGGTCGAGCAGCCGCAGGTGCGCCAGCACAATCAGGTTCAACGCAATCATGGATGCGAGAACAAATGAGACGATCCCAACCGGCAGCAGCAAGATCCTAAACGCTCCGCTGCGCTCCGGTGGACTCGCCCAGATCGCTCTCCACCCCAGCACTAACAGCGCGCCGCGTCCCAGCATGCCTGCGTAAAGGCTCACCGGAGAGGTTGCAACAGTGTGTGCCTGCGGAAAGAATTTGTGGCAAAGGCTGAAGCTCACCGCCGTAATCACCGTCGCGATCCAGGCTTTTGGTCCGGCGTGTGCGACGAACAAAAAAATGATCGCGCTGGCGAAGGCATAGCTGACGAATGGCTGGTCGAAATTCAGCGCAATTGCCGTATAGGCGACCAACAGAACGAGGAACACGGATGACGGAATGGCCGAAGGATGCCGGGGATTGCGGCCGGTGCCGGAGCTAACAGTTGTCAATGCGATTGGGTCTACCGTTGGAATCGGACAAGTATATCGTGAGTTCAACCGCCGGCACGTTTACTATGTCTCGTGAGTCAAGCGGCATGGATCAAGCGGCATGGGTCGAGCGGAAAATGAAATCTAAACTGTGGCTCATTCTCGGCGTGCTGGCGTGCGCGATAAGCTCGCTTTACATGGCGAGAATTCTGCTGCCCTGGGAGTTTTACAACAACGTCGTGCACGGCCATTTGAAAGCCCAGATGGGCGATCTTTATCCGCGGTGGGTCGGTACCCGCGAACTTCTGCTCAACGGACGCAATCCCTACGGACCGGAAGTCAGTCATGAAATTCAAATCGGATTCTATGGTCATGCTGTCATTCAGGATTACGCCGACAGGAAATCCGAACTGCTCGATGAACAACGTTTCGCTTATCCCGTCTATGTAGTCTTTCTGATGGCTCCCACGGCCTACATCGAATTCTCGCAACTGCAGCGGTGGGCGCCCTTCGTCTTGGGTGTGCTGACTGCGATCAGCGTGCTGCTCTGGTTGGATGTTCTCCACTGGCGGCCGCCACGGGTGTTAATCGCCGGGATCATTCTGCTTGTTATGGGCAGTCCACCGGTCGTGCAGGGATTGAGGCTCCGCCAACTCGGACTGGCGGTCGCATTTCTGCTCGCGCTGGCAGCATGGTGCATGGTCCGCAATCACCTGATCACCGCCGGCGTGCTTCTCGCCGTTTCGACCATCAAGCCGCAGATGGTGGTGTTGCCGCTCGCCTGGTTTTTTCTTTGGAGCCTGGGTGCATGGCCGAAGCGCTGGCCTCTGTTCGCGAGTTTCGCCGGCACCCTTGCTGCCCTGATTGGCCTCGGAGAGCTTGTCTTGCCGCGCTGGCCCTATTACTTTATCGAAGGCCTCATGGCCTACCGGAAATATTTTCCCACGACCTCGATCGTCTGCCTCGGTCTAGGAAACGTGGTGGGCGGAGTAGTTTCGGCAATCGCCATCATTGCGTTACTGGCCTTCGCCTGGCAAAACCATCAAGCAGAGGCGTCGTCGCCGGCGTTTGCCCAAGTTCTCGCAGCATTTTGTATCGCGGCCACGCTGCTGATGCCGCTTTCAACTCCGTTCAATCAGGTCCTCTTGTTGCTGCCGGTGCTGGCAACTCTGCGCGCCTGGTCTTCCCAGCCACGAGTCCTCCGCGGGATTTTTTCTGTCATCCTGGCATGGCCGTGGTGTTGCGAGTTGGTGCTGCTGCTGCTTCCTCCCAAACTGGATTCAACGCAACTCACCCCCGTGCTGCCTTCGGTGCTGATCCTGCTCACTCCACTCGTGCTGTTGTTGCTGTGCGTAAGCGACTGGAGGCGGAACGGCCGCCTGCAACTTCCCGCGGCGGATTCGCCCGCCAGCGTCTCATGAATATGCCGCGGGAGCACTCATGCCGGTAGCCATCGCCTCGTGGATCACGTGCAAGCGAAGCCGCGCGCACGGCATCATTCTCGCTCTTAGCCTCTGGTCCGTTTTCTTGTGGAATATGTCGGCTCCCGGACTAATGGACCGCGCCGGCAAACTCAAAGGCACGGACTTCCTCCACTTCTACACTCTGGGCACGCTCGCCCTCACGCACGATGGCGGCAATCTTTACAACATGGATGCTCAGGCCGCAGTGGCGTGGCAACGTGTTCCCGTGGCCAAAGGCATTCGCTACCTGCCGCTTTACCCGCCGCAAGTTTCGATTCTCTTCGCTCCCTTTGCGCGCCTGACTTATCCTTGGGCGCTTGGTCTCTGGCTTGCCTTGAGCGCGCTCCTTTATGGCGTGTGTTGCTATGCGACCTGGCGCACTTGCCCCAACCTTCGCAACCATAAATTCACTGTTGTGATTCTTGCCCTCGCCTTCCCTGCCTTCTGGCACCTCATACTCTGGGGACAAACCTCCGCGCTCGCGCTCGTCTGCTTCACACTCGCGTTCATGGCGCTGCGTTCGCGACGAGAACTTCTGGCAGGGCTGGCTTTCGGATGCCTCATCTTCAAGCCTCAACTCGCGTTGGCTGCGGCGGCTGTTTTTCTCATCACCCTCAACTGGAAAGTAATCGCCGGCGCGATTCTCTCCGGGGGCGTGCAGCTAATCGCTGCATGCCTCTATTACGGTCCCGGGCCGCTTCGAGAATGGACTTCCGTGCTGTCCGGCATACCCAACCTGTTTCCGCTGCTCGAGCCCCGGCCCTATCAAACCCATTCCCTGCGCACCTTTTGGGCCATGCTGCTTCCCTGGCCCACAGCTTCATTTGTCCTTTACCTAGTCAGCGCGCTTTTGTTGTTGGGAATCACAATCTCCTGCTGGTGCAGCCGGCTTCCGTTGTCTTTGCGGTATTCGGCATCTGCTGTTCGCCACCGTTCTGCTCGCGCCACATCTCACCGTTTACGATCTCGTCATTCTCGCGCCGGCGTTCCTGTTGATTTCCGATTGGATCGCAGCGCGCCCCTGCGATCCAGCGGCGCCGCACCTCAAACTCCTGCTCTACCTGGCTTTTGCACTCCCGCTGCTGGGTCCACTCACGCGCTGGACGCACCTTCAGCTTTCAATCCCGGTAATGGCCGCTCTTGTGTTTGAAATTTGGAAACTCGGCAGGAACTTCCAGCGGGACAACCTGCACAACACTGTGAGTTGAGTCTCACGCTCCGAACAAGAATCGCAACGCTTCAGGAAAGCGCTCCGCCCACGCACCTTCGCTGTGACCGGCCCCGGCTTTGATCACCAACCGCAACCGCTTTTCGCTCAACACGGCGCGCCGCATGATCGCCGCCAACTCCCGCACATCATCCACCACACTACGGCTGCGCTCGGAAGCGCCCATCTCGGCCGTGCCCACGCCCAGAAATATTCGCTCCGGCCAGATCCTGACCGCCCGGCTCTCTTTGATTAATTGCCGCTGCGACGCCCACAGTGACGGGCTTTCCAGCAACAGCCGCCCAATTGCTCCCGGCTTCGCGATCGCTGTGTACAAAGCGATCAGCGCCCCTAGCGACGATCCCCCCAGCCCCGTATTCTCCGGGCTGGTATCGACGCGATACTGCTTCTCCACAAACGGCATCACTTCTTTCAACAGAAAATCCGGGAAGTATTTGCCCTGCACCCGCAGCATCATGGGATGCATGGAGCGGTGCGGCATGTACTCGCGGATGCGATTCTTACCGGTGTTATCGATGCCGACGATGATCATCGGCGGCACTGCACCTTCCCGGATCAATCGATCGGCGGTCTCATCCACTTGCCACTCGACTCCGGTGAATGAGGTCGTCGCCTCGAAAAGATTTTGCCCGTCGTTGAGGTACAACACGGGATAATGCCGGCCCGCATTTGTGCCGTCGTCATATCCTGGCGGCAGCCACACTCGCAGGTAGCGCGTGTTCCGATAGATCCGGCTGCGAAATTCATGCAGCCGCAAATCGCCGGCCGCGGAAGAGACGCGAATGGGTTCAGCGGTTTCCGTGACTCTGCTTCTGGATTTCAGGATTTTTGCCATCAGGAAACTTCAAAAGACTCAATCGGCAAATCGTTCATTGCTGACTGCTGATTTGCGCTCCCAACCTATAGGACCCCATCAGCTATCAACTCACAAAATCAGCAATTCTCTAAGCCGGTCATTCTGCCCGCAACTTCAACACTCCCGCCAGCAGCGTGATCCCCGCAATAATCCCCAGCGAACTTAAACACAGGATGCACCAGGTATCGAGCACGTAGGCCTCGACATAAGTCAGGTACAGCGCAAGCCCCAATCCCGCAAGCGCGGCGAGTAGCAGACGCAACGGAGTTTCACGCCGCTCACGATACCGCGTTGCCAGCGCCAGCAGCACGCCGTAGCCCACAACGCCAATTCCCGCCACGGGAATTCCCATCAGGCTGGAATACTCGCTCCGGTTGACGATGTCGCAATCAAACTTTTGTCCAAAGTCGCAGAAGTTCGTCGCCGACTTGGCATAGTGCCGCTGCAACGAAACCGCCGAAACCCCCATGCCCACCAGCGCCAGTACTGCGATCGCCAGAAACAAAAGCCGGTTCGTTCTGGCCCCCACGCTCGCCTCGTGCTGATTTTCCGCGACCGTCACGGCAAACTGCACCCAGTCTTGTCACTCAACTCCGCTAACGGAAACTTCCCCTCGACCAGCGGACCAGCGCCGAACTGCCACGTCGGAAAATGCTGAACTCCGGCCGTTTTGCACGCGGCCGTCATCTCGCGCGAGCCCGGAGTGGCGCATTCCACGTAGTTCACATAGCGGAAAGACCTTCCAAACTCCTCCTTCTGCTCGGCGCAGTGCGGGCACCAGTAGGCGCCATACATTTTCGCCTGCTTCGACGAGAGGCACTTGGCGAAGTCGTCGTAGCGGTGGTTCGTGTAATACCACCACCCGCCGAATGCGGCGATCGCCACCACGAGTACCCCACCCCAGATCAACCGGTTCTTGGGTGAACCCGGAGTCACCTCCGGCTCCCCGCCTCTATCTTGCCGCCGCTTTCGACGTTCCTCAGACATGGTCTTTTTTATATCACGGGCTCGGGGAGTGCAGGACTCACGATTCTTTTTGCCGGGATTTCCACACTCCCGCCAGGGCAACGATTTGCACGACGCAGGCGGCCAACAACACGCAGATCGCCAAGCGAAACAGTGGAGCGTCCAGTGACTCCACGGGCATCGTCAGCACCAGCAGAAACGGCAGACAGAGAAGGACACATGCATTCACGACTGCCTGCCGCAACGCCCACGCTTGCGCGAGAGCCTTTCCGGACCACCAGGTTGACAGTCCGACGGGGATGAGCAGAATGCCAGTCAGAATGTGGTTCAACCGAAGTGCCGCAATCACGAGCGCAGCCTGCTCGGAGTGCACTTGCCCGCTCGCCCAGTCCACCAGAAAAGGCGTCGCGATCAGATGAATGACGCCCAGCAGGACCAACAGAATACCTGTCGCCTGGGTCAATTCCGGTGCCCAGCGCGCGAGTTTGGAAACAACACTCATCAGCCCTCTACGCGACTACGGTTAACGCACCCGGCAGCACATCCAACTCCTTGCAATCGAGGGTCAACACTTCCCCATCGATCATCACATCGACGGGCGCGTCTAAATCGAATTCCACCCGCTTGACCGCCTTCCGCTCCGCTAGCGGATGCTCGATGTGCGTGCCATCATATAGCTTCGGCAAATTCCGTATCAGACCTCAGGCGCCCGATCGCGCCCCACCGGACATATTCAATCAACCCACTACTTACCTCGGCCTTGGGCGCGATCATCATGGTGCCGCCCGTGAACTTGCTGTTGTTGAAGCTGAGAAAGAGGCAGCGCCGCTGGTCAAAGTCAGCTTCTCCGTCGACTCGCACCGGAAACGGCCGCCTGCGCAAGCGCGCCAGCCCGAGAAGAATTGAAATCACGTATCCCAACTCTCCGTGGCCGCTGAATCGACGCGCCCGCAGCGTTGCCACATCCGCTGCGAAGCCCACGCTCAACAGATTTATGTAGTGAATCACTCCCCCGCGATGCCGCAACCGTAGCACGTCGCAGGACTGCGTGTTTCCTGCAATCAGTGACTCGATGGCGTGCTCGACACCGCGATGGCTGAAATCTCGTAGAAAGGAATTTCCCGTCCCCAGAGGCAGGAACCCGAGCGTTGGACGCTCCCCAGTCGCCGCCTCGGGAAAAAGGCCGTTCACCACTTCGTACGAAGTTCCATCCCCACCGACCGCGATAAAGTTTCGCCGCCCGCGCCCGTAGGCCTCGTGCGCAATCCGCGTGGCGTCTCCAGCGCCCTGCGTCTCGGCCACCTCGATCGCAACGCCGCCCGCGCGCAACCGCTCCAGCGCCGGGCTCAACAACTTTCGGGTACGTCCACCGCCCGCCGCGGGATTCACGATGGCGAGATACGATTTGGAAGTGGAGGACATTGGGTAATTGGGCAATCTAGTAATTTGGTAATTGGAAGAGGGCGGATCGACGCGGTCTAGATTTTCAAGTTACGAACTCATGCGATTACGCAATTACAAATTCTGTACCGCGGTCCGCTCCACCGTCTTACCCATCTCTTCCGCCAGGACCTGTCGCTTGATCTTCATCGATGCCGTCCGCGGAAAATCTTTTTCCCAGATGACGTACCCGCCGACGCGTTTGAAATCCGGCAACTTTCGATTGCGGGCTACAATCTCTTCGAGCAGTGCGCTGTCGAATTGTTGATTTTGTTCGAGCCGCAGCGCCATCACCAGCATCTCCTGCCCGAGTTCCTTTTGCGGCCACACATAGTTTGCCGCGAATATGCAATATTCCTTTGCCGGCAGGCCGTCGAAAACCGTCTCAATATCCTCGGGATAAATATTTTTTCCGCCTTCGGTGACGATCATGTTTTTCTTGCGGCCGAAAAGCTGCAGGTGCCCGTGCTTGTCGAAGCGTCCCAAATCGCCCGTAAGCAGCCAGCCGTCAACGATCGTTTCCACCGTGAGTTCCGGATCGTCGAGGTAGTGCGACATCACCGTCTTACTGCGCGCTGCAACTTCGCCGATCCCTTCTTCATTCGGGCTTCGCAACCTCAACTCCACGCCCGGCAGCGGCTTGCCCACGGTATCCGCACGAAACGGTTTCAGGTCATTCAATGTCAGGGCAGTTCCGGCCTCCGTCAATCCGTATCCATTGACCACCGGGATTCCGAGATCGTAGAAGAATTGCATCGTCGAAGGCTCCATAAAAGCGCCGCCTGTGATCAGCGCCAGCAAGTCGCCACCAAAAGCGCGATGCACCTTGGGCAGCAACATCCGGCTCACGCCGATGCGTGGCCCGCTCCTGGTCAGGGCCTTGTTCAGCGCAATCGTCTGGTTCAGGAGCGCGCGTTTCCACCCGGGCAATTCGTCGAATTTCGCCCGCAGCCCACGCTCCAGATTCTTGACGATCATCGGCACCAGCGAGCAATAGGTAATGCGGTAGCGCACAAAAGCATCGCGCACAAATTCCGGACGCAGCGTGCGCAAATGCACCACGCACGCCCCGCACACAAACGGACCAATGAATCCCACCATGAAATCGATCGCATGATTCGTCGGCAGGATACTTAAATACCGCACCCCCGGCCAGAACGGATACCACGCCGTTAATGCGCGACACTGCTCCAGATAGTTCTCATGCGTGAGCACGCAACCCTTCGGCCGCCCTCCGGTTCCAGACGAATACACGATGCAGGCCACATCTTCGCGCTGCCGCATCACAAAATCGGGCGCGCCTTTGCGCTTGAAATCCTCCCAGCGGAATCCCCCCGCCAGATCCGCACCCAGCGGCGCTTCCGTCACCAGCACCAATTTTGTTTTAATGTTGCGAAACTCGGGGGATTGCGTCAGCGCCCGCCACAGGTAATACTCCACCACCAGCAACTTCGCCTGGGAGTGCTCCAGCAGTTGCAGTTGTTCGGCCGCTGTCAGCTTGTAATCCAGCGGCACCAGAACTCCGCCGCAGTAGAAAACCGCATAGGCGGAAATCAGCCATTTCGACTGATTCGTCATCAGGATGGCGGCGCGATCGCCGGGATGGAAGTCGGCATCCTGCAGAGCGCGCGTCAGCGGCGTACTGATTTCCTTGAAATCGGAGTAGGTGAGCCGCGTCTTCTCGCGGTCGCGATCAGCCTCGATCAAACATGTCTCGCTGGCGAAACGATCCAGGGCATCGCGCAAGGCCGCGCCCAGACAGCTATATTTTTGCAGATCAAGCATTCAAGGACTATTTCACCACAGAGGCACAGGGACTCGGAGAAAACCTTGTTATTAAGTTGGTTACGCGGGGTGGATTGCTTCTACAGCCGCGCCTGAATCTTGCCGGCCAGGGTGCGGAAGTCAGACACTCCCTGCAACTCGTAATCCGGCAGTTCGACGTGAAAATGATTCTCCAGCTTGGTGAGCAGGTCGAGCGTCTGCAGGCTGTCGATGCCTAGTGTTTTGAAAAAATCGTCATCCGGATTCAGCTTCTCCCGAGGGACCTTGAAATGCGCCGCCGCCAGGGCCAAAATTTCATTCAACGTCTGTTCCGCAGTCTGCATATCTCTTGAATTACTCCTCGAAACTCCTTTGTCATTCCGAACCGGGCGGAAAGCCCGGTGAGGAACCCGCTTTTGCTAGCTGCTCGCTGCCTACTGCTAACTGCTCAATGCTCGTGGCTCGCAGCTGATCTACGGCAGATAAGGCTGCGCATCCGTACTCTCGACAAACTTCCGCAAACCCGCCTGCACCGCCGGACGATCAAACAACTCGCAAAACATATCGATCTCTTGCCGCAACTCGTCGTGCGGAATTGGCTTGATGAACTTCTTGGCCGCGGCCGCTGTCGCGCGATCGAATTTGCCTAACTGCGCCGCCGTGGCGCGCGCTGCGCGCAGAGCCTCGCCTTCGCCCACTACCTGGCTGACCAGCCCAACCTGCTGGGCCTTGGTCGCGTTGATGCTGCGCCCGGTCAGCAATAAATCTCTCACCACAGCATTGCCCAGATCGCGCTTCAGACGCGGAATCCCGCCAAACCCCGGAATCAATCCCAGCCTTAGCTCGGGAAAACAAAAGCGCGCCATCTTGTCGGCGATCATCAAATCGCAAGCCAGAGCCAGCTCGAAACCGCCGCCAAACGTTACCCCGTGAACAGCCGCAATCGTTGTCAGCGGGGCCGCATCAATGAGATTCAGCACACGGTGAATTCGCTCTAGAAAATCCCGCACTCCTTTGGCTGCGTCAGCTTTTTCCATCGCCTGCGAGCGCTGATACAGTTCGCGCAAATCCGCGCCCGCGCAAAATCCTGGCTTCAATTCGCTATAAATAATGAGGGCATGCGCTTCGGCCTGCATCAACTGCAAAGCCGTCGCAAATTTCTCCAACTCCTCCAGCGACACCGATCCCAGTTCGTTGCAAGGAGCACGATGCAGCGCCAGTTCGATCACGCCAGCGGAAAGAGTCCAGGACAAAGCGCTCTCATGGCTATCGCTCACCACTGCCGCCTCTGCGCTTCCTCTGTGCACCCTCTCTCCTTAGTTATTGGGATATTAGCGTTCTAAACTGCCTGCTTCACCCGATACATCCCCTCAATCTCATCTTTCATTTGCGCCGAAATTACGTCGCGTTTCAACTTACCGTTCACCGTCAGGGCGCCATTCTCAATTGAAAAGGCTTCCTCCCGGAGCACAAATGCCCGCACCTGCTTGTAATGCGGCAAATCGGGATTCACCGCGTCCAGCGCGGCTTGCACCTTCTCGGCCGGAACGTTCCCGGTAACGATCGCCGACAAATAACCGCGGCCGTTTCCGACCACCACAACCTGCTGCGCCTCCGGCAAGCTTTTCGCGATGGCGATCTCAATTGGCTCGGGAGAAATCTTGTGGCCCGACCCCAACACAATCAGATTTTTGATGCGCCCTGCGATTCGCCAGTTCCCCGAGGCGCTCATCTCGCCTTGATCACCGGTGTGGAACCACCCTCCTCGCAGCGCTTCTGCGGTCTGCTCGGGCCGGTTCCAGTACTTCGGAAAAATGTTTGGCCCGCGGACCAGGATTTCATCGTTCTCGCCCAGCCTCATCTCCATGCCCGAAATCGCCGGCCCAACTCGCCCTACTTCCATGCGATTGGGATCATCCATGGTGCAGATCGCGGTTGTCTCGGTGAGTCCATAGACTTGCAGCACGCGAATTCCCAGCATCATGAAATAGAGTTGCGTCTCGGCCGTCAACGGAGCCGAGCCGCAAATCAGGGCCTTGAGGTTTTTGCCGATCATCTTTTTTCGGATCGCCGGGAAAACGAGCCGGTTCGCCAGCGCCAACCACATTGCATCTCCGGACTTCGCCTGCCCGTCCTGCTGCCGCGCCCACGCGCCCTTCGCGCGCGAATAAATCGCCTGCGCTACCCCGCCGGTCTGCCAGAGTTGTTCATCTACCGCGCGGCGCATTCGTTCCAGCAACTGCGGCACGTTCAGAAAATAATCCGGAGCCGCCACGCGCATGTCACTGGCGATCTTTGACAGATCCGTATTGACCAGGACCAGGCTCCGCCGCTTCAGAAATGTCAGCAGCGCAATCCACGATGCCGCAAAAGTAAACGGCAAATAATGGAAGACGCGATCCTGTCCCGGCGAACCGAACATCAACTCGCTCAGTCGCTCCGCTGTCCGGTCGAGCATGAAGCCCACATTGGCAGCGGTGAGAACCACGCCCTTGGCTTCTCCTGACGTCCCGGAGGTATAAATAATCGTAACCGGACTGTCGTTTCCCACCTGCGGCCGCTCCAACTGCACTCCATCGACGCCGGCGAAAATCTCGTCGAACAAATACTGCGGCGGAGCGCTGCTCCAACTCTGGGTGATCCCGTCTCGCAACGCCGCGTCCCCGCAGCACACCAGAGACGGCGTGCTGTCTTTCATCATGGCAACCAGTTCTGCCGGAGCCTGCCTCGAATATAGCGGCACCACGATCAAGCCTTCAGCCATCAGAGCCAGATCCAGCGCGACCCAGCAAATGCTATTGGCGGCCAGCAAACCGCAGCGGTCGCCCTTCTGCAGGTTCTTCGAGGCGATAAACGTTCTCGCCTTGCGCACTAATTCCAGCAACTCGCTTCCCGACACGCCCGTGATTTGCCCGTCACGAATCTCGGCGAGGATCTGCGTATCCGCAGCCGCTTGCAGTTGCGCAAATATCTCACCGATAAATGGAATCAACGTGCTCAAGGTATGGACTTCACAACCGCTGATCAAAGGTCTTCTAGCTGTAAGCCGCCACCAACTCCCGCAGCCCGGTGCTGATCGGCGGCAGGTAATCTTCCCAACTCCACTCCCCGCGGCGGGTTTCGAACTCAGGATACCTTCGCCGCACTTCCTCTTCGAAGTACACACCCATGCGGGCCATCACTTTCAAGTTCTTGACGACCGTCTTGGCAATGCCAGTGGCAATCGCCTCGCCTTCGCAACTCAGCTTCTCCAGCGCCACCAGCAGCTTTCCTTCGAGTTCCGGATCGTCGACTGTCATCAGCAAATCCTCATGGCCGCGCTCCCGCATCAGATTTCGGATGCGCTCGTCCATGGTGATTCCCGCCGATGGCACCAACCCCGGCATTGAGGTCACGATGCCGTGATAGCGGGACGACGCCATCATGTGGCAAGCCCGCAGCACGCTCACTAACTCGTACATGTTGTAGTCGTCGGAGGTGAGAACCGGGACGCCGCCCAGTTTCTCGGCGATCCGTTTTGCCGGACGCGCATCCAACCTCTCAGTCGCCACCAGAATCACGAACACATTTTTCTTTTTGCGGAAAGCGTTGACCGCGTTGGCAATCGACATCCAATATTTTTCGTACGCTCTCGAAGCCGCCGGGCCCGAATTGTGAAAATAAACCGTGCGGTAATGGCTGTCTTTATAGGCGCCGGTTAAACTGTGCACCGCATATTTGGCGACCGACGCCTTCACCGGCCATTCAAATGGATTGATCGGACACACCACCAGCACCGGCGCACGCCCATCCCAACCCACCTTCCGCAGCACACTCTGGCCGTACTCCGGCGGACGCGGTTCGAACGTCCAAGCGGTATCGGTGCCCATTTCCGTGGGCACGCCGAGTTCGCGCAGCACGCTCCGCGACTCTTCGTTTCTCGTGATCACGAACGAATTGTGGCAATAACGTCCGCACATCTTCGCCACCAGCGGATCCATATGCCCGGCCTCGGCACCGTATCCCACCGACAATTTATTCTGCGCGGCCGCGATTCCGAGCGATCCAATCATCATCGTGGTCAGAGCGTTGGCGAACTTGCTCTTGAACATGGAACCTTCGCAGGCCACCACGCCATCGTGTTTCGGCACTTCATTCGCCAGAAACGGCGGAAAAATATCCGGCAGATGCACTTGCTTCGTGCCCTCGAAGTATCCGCGCGAAAAATCGAAGTTCTGGCTCATCACGCTGAACTCCACACGCTCCGCTCCCAGAATGTGGCGGATCTGCCGCAACATCTCTTCCACCCGCACATCCGATCCCATGTTGCGCGTGCCGTTATATCCGGCAAATAGCAGCTTCAATTTCTGGTCTGGCTTCCAGCGGTTGCCTTCGCCCAACATCCATCCCGCTTTGGCGCGCTCAATCGAACTGCTGACCCAAGCTTCCAGAATAAAATCCATCATGCGGCTGTACCTCCTGCCGCGGCCGGCCAAGGCTGGTATTTGTAGGCAAAGTCGTTTTCCCGGCTGAACTTCAGCAACGGGTAGCAATACTCCGAAAACGGCACTGGCTTCTTTCCCAGTTCCCTGGTCGCGCGCGTGTTATCGAACACCGTGTTCCAGACCAGATACGGCATGAACACTTTCAGAAGCGACGCGCCCTTGCCCATCGCTCCTTTACGATTCGCCAGAAAATTCACCGAGCCCGAAAACGGCCGCTCCGCGACCGGGACAAACACCGGCGCGCGCTTGTTCTGTGCCGCCGCCAGCGCGCGCGTAATTTCGCGGAAGGTCTGCGACGCTACTCCGGACGACAGATGATAGATCTCGAAGTCCGGCCGCTCTTTCTGATGCAAGGTCGCAATCGCATCCGCCACAAAATCCACATTCACGATGTCGATCTTGTCTTTCGAACGAAATGGGAGCACCGGCAACCCGGCCAGAAACACAAACGCCTTCACCATGTCGAATTGTGTGGTCTCAGCGTGGCGGCTGTCGCCCAAAACAATGCTGGGACGAAACACCGTCTTGGGCGTCTCCGGAAGCAGCACGTGCAGCATGTGCTCGCAAAATTTCTTGGTGCGCGCATACGGATCGTAGTCCGATCGATCCCACTCAATCGACCGATCCTCCGTCACAATCTCGTTGTGGCGCTTCCCTGCCACCGCGACCGTGCTGACTTCGCTAAACCGCCTGAGCCCGTGATAGTGCTCGGCATGGCGCGCCAAAGTCAGAACTTCCAGAGTGCCGCGCAGATTCACGTTCAGGCAGCTCTTTTCGGACTTACGATTCAGCGACGCAGCGCAATGGATCACCGAATCGGTGGTGTGAACCAGCCGATCATATTCGTCCCGGTTCAGCCCGAACCCAGGCAGCGTCAGATCTCCGCGGAACACTCGCACCCGCGTCTGCAGGAACTCGTAGAACTGCGGAAACTCGAGATGCAATTGCAGCGCCTGCCACAACCGGCCTTCCGCTTCGTTTACGTCCCGCGCCCGCACGAGCACATTGAGCGCCGCGCCGTGATCACGCAACAGATTTGCCGCCACATGTGCCCCGATGTACCCCGTCGATCCTGTCAGAAAGATTGCCATTCACCGATTCCCATTTCTTGATTCGCGAAAAAGCGGCTATTGATGCGGATGTTAAGTATGAGCATTACCACGCCCCTCCGTTCGTCCCGGTCCGCACCGTCTCGCCATTTTCCAAACTGCGCGGCGGACGCACTTCCAGCGGCCGGCCTTCGATCAACGGATACGTCCACCGCCGCAGCGCCGGAATATGCACGTTGATCCAGTAATCCCACCAGTCCAGCATGCGCGCCCGGTAGCCGAACTCTTCGCGCTCCTCTTTCACCAGCGCTTGCGAAAGTTTCTCAACATTGTCGGCGGCAAAATCGTGCTCATTGAACAGGATAAACGGCTCGAATAATTCGATCAGTTTCTCCACCCGCTCCAGATTTCTCTCCGCCTTCACCAGCGGAGTTTTCTTGAGCGGCAGCGGCGACATGATGCGCTGAATCGATTTCACGATTGCTTTCTGCGCCGGAGCCGACATTCTCTGATAGCGGGTCTTCGACACCGGAATCGCGTCGAATCGCAGGCGCAGCCAGGATTCCAGCCCCTCCTGCGCCCGGTAATGTTTGCGGTGCGCCAGCGAGGTCAACTCAATCGACCGCCCCATGTCGCAGGGATTCGTCGCCGAAGTCGCCAACTGGTACAGCGGGTCGTGCCTCCGCTCCACAATGGCCGCGGCTATGAGCGTCATCCCCGCGCAGACCTCATCGACCGGAATAATATCCAGCCGCTTGCTCTCGTTTGAGGGCAACTGGCGGAAATACGTACCCAGCAGATACGAAAGCGAGGCCGAGGTGTTGATGCCTTCATTCCATCCCAGAAACGGCTTGCGGACGGAAGTCTCGACAATGGCCGGACGCACCACCGCAATGGGCAGCCCCGCGCCATGCTTCACGATCAACGATTCCGCCAGGCTCTTACTCAGAGTGTAGGTGTTGGGCCAGCCCAGTTCTTTCGCGCGCCGCGTACCCGCCTCGGTGAGATAAGTCTTCAGCCAGCGGATACGGTTCTTGCGGATCTGATTTTCGAGGGCCGCGCCCTGCAGACCTTTGGCCGCATGCTCCTTGGACAGCGACTGCGACCGCAACTCGGCTCGCACTTCATCACCCTCGGCCTGCGCTTCGGCCTTGGCGATCACCACCTGCAATGAGCGCCATTCCTCTTCGGCATCGAAAGCCGGCACGCGATGCGGCGTGTAGTTAGGGATCAGCTTCTCCGTAACCCGGCCGTCGCGCTCGCCTGCGACATAGCACGTCGAAAGATGCAGCAACCCAGCGTGATCGGACCCGCGCACAAAATCCAGGATGTTCATGGCCGCGTCGGTATTGGTGGTGAGCGCATCTCGCAGGTCGGGATTAAAGTCCGTCAATCCCGAACTATTGACAATCAGGTCGAGATTTCTCTGCAGCCGCCGCGCCACCTCGGCGCTTAGTCCGAGTCCTGGACGGGTAACGTCTCCCTCCACGACCTCAACCTTGCCGCGCAAAAACTGACCGAATCCTGCTCCATATTTTTCAAATAGCGGATCGAATACCGGCGACTCCTCCACCATCTTCTCGAATCGCCGCTGTGCCGGATTCGATTTCTGCCGCCGGATCAGCAGGTAAACCCGCCCGATCTTCGGCAAATCCAGCAGCGTGTTGGCCAACCATACTTTCCCGATGAATCCGGTGACGCCAATCAGCATTACATGCTTGCCGGCGAGGGCGCGCCGCACCGAGAGTTCCGCAGAGTGCGGCTGCCCTTCAAAACTCACAATGGGTCGCTCAATCTCGGCTGACTCCCGCTCGGAACCGATCGCCGCTGCCCGCAACTCTTCGAGGGTAATATCCAGTTGACGAGCCAGCGTCTTCGGAGCGCGACGTCCATCGGGAGCCTGTTCGCGAAGCAGCGCGAAGGCTCCTCGGGGGCGGATCACGGGCTCCAGCAGCCGCCCCGTCGCCACGCCATCGCGAAACTCCAGCCGATTCGCGACCACCCGCTTCACGCCGAGATGCAGCGCCAGTGGCTTCATCACATGTTCCAGCCCCTGGCTTACCAGCACCACATCCGCGCCCGAGCGCACCAATTGCTGCACGCGCTCTACGCCGTGCGCCTTCAACTGGGGCTTCAATTTGTACTGGAAGTATTCTTCACCGAGCAGATCGAGCCGGTCCCGGGTCACGCCTCTCAGGGCGGTGTGGACAACGCGCGTGGCAAATTTGCGGTTCGTCGAGTAGAGAAACGGACGCAGGAGCGCCATCAGGAAGATGAGTCCCCGCCGCCGGAAGCGCTCGGCAAAAGTCTGGGCGTTCCAGGTAAAAAACGCCACCGGCTGCACCACGGTCAGGTCGAGCAAGCTGCCCTCAACTCGCCAATAAACAGTGGGGGCGCCGCCATTCGACACTGCGGCCGTTACGCCGGGGGACGCGTCAGGGTTGTGGTTTGACTGTTCCAAAGTATTCTTCGTCCCAAGTGCAGTTCGCCGCACTCGAGGCAGAGGAATCTTACATTGTAAACAAAGCTGGCGCTTCCGCGAAGTCTCAGTCTGAGGAATGTGCAAAGGTCTGCGCTCGCAGGCGGGATTTGCGAAAACACTCGCTTTTCGCACTCTCTTAACAATTCTGCCGTCTCTTTGCGTTCAGGTTGTTGTTCTGGATCTTCCGCGAGATCTAAGAAGCTGGCGAGAGCCAGCCATTGGGGCTCTTAAAGTTTTTTGATTAGGCTCGTGCGCCAGCGGTCGCTGCGTTGAGGCCGTGCTTGCCCAGAGCTTTCATAAATGCGTCTGCGGGAAGTGAACCCTGTTTGCGGAAGAGTCCGAGCAGCGCATCTTCCCCTTCCCCGGATTTGGCGGGAACGGGGGCGGCGGTCTTCGGCGACTCTGTTTCGAGGCCTTCCGGTTCCACCAGCAATTCCGGCAGCGCGTGACGATTTTGCTTGAGCACGCTCAGGAATTTTTCCAGCATCGTGCGGTGTTCCGGAGTGTTCTTGGTGAATTCCACGCCCATTCCCTTATCGGAGTGCATGACCCGGACCACACCTTCGGTCTTCAGTTCCACTCCCTCGATTCGCATCGACAGGGTGATCCGCGTCGATACCGGGAACGGCGAGGAAATTTCAAGATAGCATCCGCCCAGACTCAAGTGGGAGAGCCGGCAACCGAGCGGCGGATCGTCTTTCTCGACATCCGGAGAGTGCCGCCCCAGCCATTCGCGCAACTGCCGGACCACGGCTGGCGCAATATTCTCGAATCGCAGCCCGACCAGAGTTCCAGTTCCTTCCCAGGCAAACTCGGCTTCCACTTCTATCTTTTCGGAGGCGCCGGGCAGGGTGAAGATCACCTCCCAGCGGCCTTGGGGCTTACTACGCCGGGGCAAGCTCACCGCCAGCCCGCCTTCTCCCAGATCGGTGGTGGTGGCGCTCAGGCGAGCGCCGGACTCCCGACTCGACATTTCCACGGGAATGGTGACCGCAATGCGAGCGTTGCGCCGCCGTTCTTTCTTCATCAGTGCGCGGGCCGCGCGGAAACTCGATTTCGACCGCTCCATCGAAACCGGCTTGTACAGGATGAAGTGTGCGCCGATATCGAAGGCCGAGCGCAATCCCACCTCGGGATCCAGAATCGCTACCGCGATTGCCCGCTTGTTGCACGGAGCGGATCTCGCGCTGCGCAGCACTGCCGCCGCTCCTGGCCCGGCGCAATCCACGATGATCGCTTCGAATCTATCCCGCGTCAGCTTGTGGAGCGCCGCCTCGGACGTCGCGCACAGATCGATGCTGATATCGAGATCGGTCAGCGTCCGCCGCAATACCCGCACAATCTTCTCGTCGGAACACAAAAGCAACGACTTCAGGTTCATGGTACTGCCTCAGAATCGATCACTCTAACTGTAAGCCGACCCCAACACCCAATCAATCAAGCACTTGCATTCGTGGGTTACGGGCGTAACGCCGGTTTCTTGCACTTAAATCTGGATAAGAGATGAAGTCGCAATAGCTGAGGCGCTAGGACCAAGCCCGAAAACCCTTGCCCAGTGGCCCGTTCGAGCTTAATTAATATAAACATATTGAATGCAGCGACTTACACATGATGACTCAAGTGATACCGCGTAGATTCCAGTTGACTTTCAAGCAAAAGCGCCATATTATGTCGAGTCTCCGATTAGTGCTGGAAACGCTGGGTGACCCGGTTTCGGAAATGGAACAAAAAATCGGGTAATCCGGGGCTGGATTGCGTTTTCAGGAATCCCGGATACTGCTCGGAGAATCATATAGATAGAGCAATTTAATAAGACGAATCCCCCATTTGTACGAAAGGCACTTTTCATGGCTAAGCGACGCGGAAATCCGAACTGGGGCAAGCCCGAGCCGATCGGTCCTATTGTCCCGACCATCACCGAATTCGAGCAGGTTGTGCGCGAATATAAGCTCTCCCCCGACCAGTATCTCCGGTCAACTCGGCTGCGGGAGTGGGCGCGCCGCAACAAGAACTCGAAGTATATCCCCGAGCCTCTCCTCGAAGCCTGGGGTTTCGAAATCGAATCCACTCTGTAACATTGGCGTAACAAACGACGGGGTCGCTGATGAGGCGACCCCGTTCTTGTTGCAACTGCGAATCACTTTTCGAGCAAGCTAGTTCACCGTGAAGTTCGTCGTGCTGGTGACGCCTCCGCCTTTCGTGGTTACGACGATCTTCCCCGTCTTCGCCCCGGTCGGCACTGTCGCCGTAACCTCCGTATCGGAGACCACGGTGAAGCTGGCCGACTTTGCGTTGAAAGTCACCTTCGACGTCTGCATCAACCCCGTGCCCGTGATCGTGACCAGAGTTCCCACCGCACCACTTGTTGGGGAAAACGTTTTCATCGTGGGCGTGACCCGGAAACTCTGTGGCGTAGTCAACACCGTCAACCCTGTCGTCACCGTCACTGCTGCCGTCAGCGCCCCGGCCGGCACAGTCGCCGTCAGGTAAGTGCTTCCAGAGCGCGTCACGGTCACCGCTTTCGTGCCGCCAAATGCTACCGTCGTCGTACTGCCAAAGCCCTGCCCGAGGATGCCGATCTTCGCTCCTTCCGCGCCCGAAGTGGACACCAGATTTGCGAACGCCTTCAGCCCGGCGTTAAAGCTGTAAATCACGCCGCAATTACAGCTGCCGTACAGGCCTCCGTAATAAGTGGTGCCGTAAAACGTGCCATTTGTGTTCTCGATTAGCGGAGACGCGGGGTTATAGCCGGTGGTGCTGTTCGTATTTTCGAAATTGTAGAGCACCGAATAGTTCTTGCCGCTGGTGCTAAGGCTGAAGATCGTTCCGCCTCCAAACGTTCCGCCGCCAGCCGTCACGCCGTAAAGCTTCCCATCCGACGCCTGCATCAGTGCGGAACTCGGAGTCGCTCCATCCAAGGGTCCATCCGTGAAAGTGTGGAGCACGGTGTATACGCCGCCCGGTGTGATTTTGAAAACCGTTCCGTAGAACGTTCCGCCCGCCTGCGCCACGCCATAGAAGTTTCCGTCGGTCGCCTGGATCAATCCGTAGTAAGGCTCAGACCCATCGGATACTCCGTCCAGGTTATGCAACACGGTGAGGGTGCCGCTCGTCGTCATTTTGAAGATCGCGCCATCGCCGTTGGCTCCGCCATAGACGGTATTCCCGTAGAGGTTGCCATCCGTGCCCTGCACCAGAGGTGCATAGGCCTGCGATCCGTCCGTGCCGTCGAACGTGTGCAGGTTGGTGAATGTCCCACCGGAGGTCACCGAGTAAATGGTGCCGTTATTTGGACCCAGCGTGGTTCCGTAAAAGATCCCGTTCGCGCCCTCGATCGGTTGTCCCTGTGGGTTGCACCCTTCGCCGGTACCCGTAAAATTGTGCAGAACTGTCAGCACGCCGGCCGTGGTCACCTTGTAAACCTGTCCGCTGGCCGCCAGGCCGCAGTTTCCTACCACGCCGCCATCGCTATCCTCGCCGTAAAGCTGGCCATCCGTGCCGAGCGTTAAACCGCCCCATGGGAAATAGCCGATGTCATAAACCACGGTGACCGTGCCCGAAGGCTTGAATTTGAAGATCGTTCCATAGAAAGTCCCCCCGTTGCTGGAGACGGCATACATGTTGCCGTCGCGCCCCTGCACAATAACGCCCAGCGGATTCTGGACGCTGGTGCCCCCTTGGATCGTAGAGATGACGCTGTAGGTTTGGGCCTGAACGCAGGGCGCTGCCCCCGCCAAGGTAAGCACAAGCGCGGCCAGCCACATTAAGGCTGGCGTACAAAACGATTTTGCAGTCGTGAAACTCATCAAAATTCTCCTGGAAGTTAATATTTTCAAAGGCCTTGTGTGACTTCGTGGGCCACACGGTGAGCGGCGGGGGGAAACCGCCCGGAAGTGGGGTAGCGCATCTCTTCCGGCCCACTTATACTGAGGGCTGCCGTCCCCCGCGGCAACAGGCATAACCCGACACAACCCGGCATTTCACCGCATGTCTGCCTCTAGCCCACAAATCGATCGAAAGCGCTTGGATTCATGGAAGGAAATTGCACTTTTTTTCGGCCGGGACGAGCGCACCGTCAACCGTTGGGAAAAGGACCTGGGCCTGCCCATCCATCGTTTGCCGGGAACCAAAGGCCGGGTTTACGCCTTTGCCGATGAACTATCCGCGTGGCTGGCGGCGCCGAAGAATGCCGGCGCCCAGATCCCCGAAATGGATTCCGAGGGCTCACAGTCAGCCCCGGCTGCGGTAATCGCTCCGGTGGAACCAGCTTCCTCTGGTTTAGGCGCCAGCACTCGGCAGAGCGCCTTAGCCGAGACCGAGTCGCCAGAAAGTCCATCGCGCGAAGAAGCCGGCGTTCCAGCCCCGCGCTACCCAAGATCTCTGAGACTGTTTGCCGTCGGAATTGTGGTCATCCTCGCCGTGGCGCTGCTTGCTTTTTTCCCTGGCGCAAACCGCGCTCCCCGGACGGCCAACCCGGCCGCTTCTCTGCCTCAGCCACCCACGCCAGCCACCACGGTTATGGCCGCGACTCAGTCTCACGACCCCGAGGCCGAACAGCTTTACCTCAAAGGCAGGTATTACTGGAATAAGCGAACGCCCGAAGATTTGAACAAGGCCCTCGACTATTTCACGCAGGCGGTGGTGCACGATCCGAATTATTCGCAGGCCTATGTCGGGATGGCGGATTGCTACAACCTGATGCGGGAATACACGCTGATGCCTTCGAATGAAGCCTATCAGCGGGCGCTGGCTGCGGCAAAAAAGGCAGTTGAACTGGACGCTCAATCGTCGGAAGCCCACGCCTCGCTGGCCTACGTTTCATTTTTCGGAATGTGGGATGTCGCCACCGGCGAGCGCGAATTCCGTCGCGCCATCGATCTCAATCCCAACAATCCGGCTCCGCATCACTGGTACGCCAACGCGCTATTGGTACTCCACCGCGCTCCCGAGGCGCTGGTGGAGATTGATCGCGCTCAATCTCTGGATCCAGCTTCCACGGCGATCCTCGCCGACAAGGGCAACATCCTGTTTCAAGCCGGAAAGCCGGACGATGCGCTCACTTTGCTGAAGCAGATGGAAAATCGGGAGCCGGCTTTTCGCTCTCCTCACATTTACCTGAAATATCTCTACTTCAGGCTGCAGGACTACCCCAGCTACCTCTCCGAGTTGCGCAAGGACGCGCTGCAGGTCCATGACGATTCCGCCATGGCGGTAGCCGCCGCCGCCGAGAAGGGTTACGCAATCAGTGGCCGGCACGGCATGTTAGAAGCGATGTTGCAGGCTCAGAAAAAACTCTACGCCACCCACTCCGTTCCACCGACTGACCTGGCCGAAACTTTCGCATTGCTGGGAAACAGGAGTGAATCTTTGCGCCTCCTGAAAGATGCCTACGATCAGCGCGACAGCGCATTGCTCTTTGTAGAGACCTACCCGGAATTCGATATCCTGCACGACGAGCCCGCCTATCGCGATCTGCTGGCGCGCATGAACCTGCCGGTCCAGAACTAACTGATGTGGCGACTGATTTCAACAATTCACGTTGGAGCTCGACATCTATGCTATGCTCCCATGCGGAAACCGCCAGCCCTTCAGGTTCCTTCGCAGCCAGTCCCCACTGGCACGACCGTTAAGCGGCGCCGGGCGCGCCAATCCATTCAAGACTGGTTAGTGACGCCAATCTGAGTTGGATCTTGGAATACGATGTTCGCGAATGGGAAGGAAGGGCATCTTGCGCAAACCCTCTTCGTATTGTTCTGCAACATACTTCGTGGCACTCCCACCCGGTCAATCTCCCAACACTCCGAGGTCACCCAAATGGTTTCGCGCCGTCGGTTTCGGGCTTGCCGTCTTATTAATCCACACCGCGACCTCGCCGGCGATCACACAGTTGGCCACCGTTTCCGTCGGCCATAATCCGGGACCGATCGTAGTGAATCCCGCCGCCCACCTGGTATATGTGGTGAACCAGAGTGCGAACACGGTGTCGGTGGTGGATTCCGAGAAGTTGACAGTTAATAAGGTCCTTACAGTCGGCAAAACGCCGGTCGCCATCGCAGCCAATCCAGTGACGAGCATGGTGTACGTAGCGAACTCCGGCGCTGGAACGATCAGCGCGATTACGGGTACCAAAGCCGCAGTTACCTGGACGGTTGGCGGCAAACCGATCGCCCTGGCTGTGGATTCCGCGCTGAATAAGCTTTTCGTCGTCAACTCGTCGCTAAATCGCGTAAAGATTCTTGATTCGACGAAAGGAACCGTGCTGGCAACCCTTTCCACAGGTGCACAGCCAACGGCCATCGCACTAAACATCGCGACTCACAGCGCCTTCGTAGCTTGCACGGGCACTGCGGGTTCGGTCGTGGTGATCGACGGGAACAAGAATGTGATCTTAACCACGGTGAGTGCAATTCCGGCAGGCGTGACATCGATTTCGGTGGACCCGGAAACAAATATCGCGGTGGTGGCAAGTCCCACAGCTCCCTCCACCAGTGCGATTGCCGTGATCGACGTCGCGAATGGCTATTCTGTTGAAGACATCCCGGGTGACACCGGCGCCAAGCCCACCGCCACAGCGTATGACGCTGGCGGACTTTTTTTCGTCGCCGACAACGGCGACGGCAATATCTACTTTGCTGGGGGAGATGGCCAGTTCACCCTGGGCAATGACTATCGGACCGATTTATCGGATTACACCGCGCTGGCGGTAAACCCGACGACAAATCAAATGGGAGTTCTAAGTCCGGCCAATACGGTCTATCTCATTGATCTTCTGAATCCGCTCTTCCCCAGCGTCTATCACGACCTCACAACTGGCACTACGCCCGTCGGCATGGCCTTCGATCCGCTTACCAGCAGGTTCTTCGTCACCAACTCCGGCGACAATACCGTGAGTGTGTTTGACGTCAGCCCGCATTCGATGGTTCCTGCCTACGAAGGAAACTTCAGCAACAGCGACATCGATCGAAATTACCTGGGCATTAATCCCGCCACCGGAACCGTTTACACTTTGCGGCTGGGCAACCTGTACGCCATCAACGAAGCGGCAGCAGCTCTAGGTTCCACGGGACTAGGCGGCAACTCGGCCGGGGTTACAACCATTCCGGTCAGCAACGTTTATTCCACGGCGGTCGCGGCCAATCCCGCTACCAACAAGATCTATGTGGGCGACAACGTTGGATTGTTTTACTCGGTGAACGGAGCGACCAATACTGCCAAGACCCTTAGCGTTATTCCCTCCACAGCCAGTATTGAAAGTATAGCCGTGAACTCCGCAGCGGACCAGATTCTCGCGTGGGACGTCGTCAGCAACGATCTCTTCGTGCTGGATAGCGCAACGGACACTCTGGTGAACACAATTCCGCTGGGGGCCATTTCACCGAGCGGATTCGTAGTCGCCGATCCGGCCAAGGACCTGGCGTATGTCGCCGGGGGTTCACTATCTTTTGTCAACCCAACGGCTGGCACGGTGCTTTCCACCGTGCCGCTGAAAGACTCGCCAATGAGCGTCGCCTTCAACGCGGCTGCAGGGCGCTTCTACGTGGCCAGTAACAACGATCTTTTCGTTATCGATACGAACCTCAGATCGTTGATCGTGGACTTCAAACCGCCATTCCCGCCTTTGGCAGTTGGAGTGAATCCTCTTACCGGAAACTACTACGTTGCAGCCGACGATGGCGGAACCGGCACGGCCCACGTCTACATCTACAACGGCACGACCAATGGCCTGATCCTGGATCTGTCGAGCGCCACTTACCCCGAACTGGCGCGTGCGATCGATATCAAGGTCAACCCGCTGACCAATACCGTGTACGTGGGAAAAGACGATCAGGCGTCAACTGGGATTGCCGCAATCGATGGGCTGACAAATGTCGTCTCTACGGTCACCCCGAATACCTTCGATGTCGCCGCTCATGTGCTGGGGGTAGATCTCGGCTCCTCCGCGCTGGCCGGAGCCGGCTATAGTTACACGAGCCTGTGGCTGCCGACGTCCGATACGACCAACACCCAGTCAGTCCCCATCGCGGTTACGATTCAGGGGGTGAAAGACCTCAACACGATTGCGACCAAGCCACTGTTCCGGACTCGCAACACTCAGCCCAGCTTCAAGATTACCGCCGCCAGCAATTTCTCTGAAAATGCGTCGGCCATGGTGCCTAAGCACGGCTTCTATCAAGTTGACGGATGGCAGGGCACATGGACGGCAGTGACCTTAACGGCTACGGCCGGCGCCGTCACTTCAAAGGCGACGGTGAAACTCCCGGTCCTAGCAACCGGTCAGCATATACTCTACGCATACGCCAGTACCGGCGATGTTTCTACTGTGCAGGACAGCAATACGGGCGCAAATTCACCGGTGATTAGCCCGATGGGGTTCGTGGTCTTTACTGTGGAGAAATAGTGGTGAACTTTGCCGCAGTGGCAACGAATCGAATGCGCATGGCCAGAGCGGAGCTTCCGGCGCGGTTGTCGTAACATCTCCGTTACACTCAAACCCTCAGTGAGCGTGATTCGCCCGTTAGCGACAGTTACCCTCGGGACATGGAACACCTTCCATCGATTCTGAACAGACCCACCTTCCCTTTCCCTCCAAAACCATTTATAAGGGCAGCTCAGTGCTGAACTTTCTGCAAATCCCGCTCCCCGAGCTCTTCGCGCTGCTGGCCGCCGTTTCCTTCGCCGCCGGACTCAACGTCTACGCCACTGTCGCCGTCCTCGGCCTGCTGGCGCGCTTCGGGCACGTGCCTCTGCCGCCCGCTCTGCTGCTTCTCGAAACCTGGCCGGTAATCGCCGCCAGTTCCGTCTTGTTTGTGATCGAATTTTTCGCCGACAAGATTCCTGCCTTCGACTTGATCTGGAGCGCTCTCCACACCTTCATTCGCGTCCCCGTCGCCGCGCTGCTAGCCTACGGTGCCACCCGCCAACTCACGCCCGCACAGCAACTGCTGGCCGCAGCCCTCGGAGCCGTCATCGCCCTCGCCGCCCATGGAGGAAAAACCGCCCTCCGCGCCGCCGTCACGCCATCCCCGGAGCCTTTCTCTAATGTCGCCCTGAGCTTGGCCGAAGACGCCTTGGCGATCACGCTGACGTGGCTGGCCACGCGCCACCCTTTCGCCGCCGCCACCATCGCCCTTGGTCTGGTTGCGATCATCGTGCTGCTGATCCGCTTCGTAATCCGCGCCCTGCGCGCGTTATTCCGCGGCGCCGAAAAAGAACTGGCAGGATAGATCGTAGCGCCGGCGTCCAATAGAGCTCTGTCATCCCGACCGTAGCGTCGCCTTCCAAAAGAAGGCGACGCGAAGTGGAGGGACCCGCTGTTTGCCGACGGCACCACGAACGCCCGCACCACCGTGGAAGCGCGGCGCTTTCAGCGCCGCGTAAAGGCCCGGAATCCGTCCGGGCTTTAGCCGCCGAGGCCGCATTTCTGATGCGCGAGCAACATCCTACTCAACCTCTCCCACTCATCGCCCCGACCACTCAATCGGTTCCAACTCATAATTCGGCTGCAAGCTCTCCGGATCAGGCCGAACTGGTGCGCTCATCATCTTGCCGCTTCCGGTCAGATCGTAGGCATACAAGCTGTCGTCCGACGAACCCACGAAGACCTGTCCATTAGCCACGGTCAGCGCCCCCGTGACTGCTCCGCCGGTAACCGCCCTCCAAGCCTCGACAGAAGTAACGACCAGGTAGAAACCAAAGACGGTGCCGTTGGCGTTTCCGTAATAGACCACGCCGTTGGCGAAGGCCGGCGTGTTAATCACGACCGCAACGCTGCTGGTGGCTTTAGTGATCAGCAATCCCGTGTAGGCGCCGATCCAGTTGTAAGAGCCGTCCGCCGATCCTACGTAAACGGTACTGTTGAAAACCGCCGGAGAGCCAACCGTTCCCGCCGCCAAGTACTTCCACACCAGTACGCCGGTCTTGGCGTTGATGGCGTACAGGTTCTTGTCCGCCGACCCAACGTAAACTACGTCCCCCGATACCGCCGGTGATGAGGCAACCGCGCCCGTCGTCGCATACTTCCAGAGTTGCGCTCCGGTGGTGGCGTTGATCGCGTACACGTTGTCG
Organism: uncultured Acidobacteriaceae bacterium; assembly: GCA_963715875.1. Taxonomy (GTDB): domain Bacteria; phylum Acidobacteriota; class Terriglobia; order Terriglobales; family Acidobacteriaceae; genus Sulfotelmatobacter. Next base: position 3,188,528 of record OY970281.1, read on the forward strand.
TCGTTTGATCCCACGTAGACGATCCCGTTGGCTACTGCAGGAGAGCTGGCCACCGCGCCTGTGGTGGTGAACTTCCACACCTGGGCTCCGGTGGTGGCATTCACTGCATAGACGTTGTCATCGTTCGATCCGATATACACCGTTGTGCCGACAACCGCAGGCGAAGAATTGATCACGCCTGTAGTGGCAAACGACCAGACTTTCACCCCCGTCGTGGCGTTGATGGCGTAGAGGCTCTTATCGGTTGACCCGATATAAACGTTGCCGTTCGCTACGGCTGGCGAGGAGTCCGTGATCGCCGCTCCCGTCTTGAACTTCCACACCTGCGCCCCGGTCGTCGCGTTGACGGCATAGAGGTAGTCATCCGCCGAGCCGACGTAGACCGTCCCTCCCACGACCGCCGGAGACCCGGTAATCGCACCGCCCGTGGCAAAGCTCCAGTCAAGATCGATGCTCCCGACGTTGGTCGTGCCCAGAACATTCTCATATGGATTCCTTCCCCGATGCAGCGCCGAGAAGCCCGACTGCGCCCAGTTCGCCTGGACCGTGAACGACGCCTGCGCCGCTGTGCCCGTCGTCCCGCGCGCTACTCCCGTGACCCAGTGCGTGCCCGGCGCTGCCGTCGTGGGCACGGTGACGCTAATCGCCGAAATCGCTCCCGTTGAACTCGTCACCGCCAGCGCCACATCCGTCGTGTCGAAATAAATGTCGACCGCCGTGCTGTTGGGAAAATTCGCCCCGGTAACCTGAAACACCACCGGAGCGCCAACGCCCGGCGATGGAGGGTCAATGTTGGGCGTAAGGGTGAGAGTCGGAGTCGCCGCCGCTGCCAGGACCGGCGACAGCGCCATCATCAAGATCGCTCCCGCGAATAATGCGATCATCGAAATCGTTTTATTTCCCCGCCAAACGTGGTTCATAAATCCTCCTGAGATGGTGTTTCGGCCCCGGCTTCCACCGGCGGCTTTCTGGAATTTCTGCTCGCGCTGCCGGCTTCGTTTGATTCCTATCTATTCCCCTCGAAACCGCTGATTCAGAGCCTCTTACGGAACCACCAATAAGACAGGTCGACACCCACCCACCACAGAAGTGGGGTAGCGGACCTCTCCCTGCTCACATATACTGAGGTGCCGCCTCCACCCCGGCAACAGGCGTTATCGGACACGATCAGGCGTTTCATGACAATGTCTGCACCCAACCCAGCCACTTCCAGCAAACGCTTGGATTCATGGAAGGAGATCTCGGCCTTCTTCGGTCGTGACGAGCGCACCGTCTACCGCTGGGAAAAAGATTTCGGCATGCCCGTGCACCGCCTGCCGGGAACCAGGGGCCGAGTCTACGCGTTCACCGACGAGCTCGCGAACTGGCTGGCCGCATCCAATCACGCCGACGCTGCCAGCGTGCCCGAGCCGGTTGGCAGGCCCACCGCGTCGACGCCGCTGCCGCCGGTTGTCGGAAGCCGTGAGGATTCGGTGGCGGAGAGCACGCCATCGAAAGACCGTCCCGCAACCTCTCTAAGCCGCTACCGCAACCTGATCCTACTCACCGCGGCCGCAGTCCTTTGCATTGCAGCCATGGCGTTGGTCCAATTTCATCCCAACCCGACCCGCACTCCCAAAAGCAATGCCGCCGTACCTCATCAAGATTCCCTGGGCAGCGTGGCGCTGGCATCGAGTCCCGCACACGACCCCGAAGCCGAACAGCTCTACCTCAAGGGACGCTTCTACTGGAACAAGCGCACGCCCGACGACCTGAACACCGCCCTCGATTACTTCATGCAGGCGATCGTTCATGATCCAAACTATTCGCAGGCTTACGTCGGACTGGCCGACTGTTACAACCTGATGCGGGAGTTCACGCTGATGCCCTCCAGCGTCGCCTACCCGCGCGCCCTGGCGGCGGCGAAAAAAGCGGTCGAGCTCGACGACCGGTCTTCCGAGGCGCACGCCTCGCTGGCCTTCGTTTCATTCTTCGGAATGTGGGATGTCGTCACCGGTGAGCGCGAATTCCGCCGCGCCATCGATCTCAATCCCAACAATCCGGCTCCGCATCAGTGGTACGCCAATGCTCTGCAGGCACTCCACCGCGCTCCCGAAGCGCTGGTGGAGATTGACCACGCTCAATCACTGGATCCAGCTTCCATTGCAATCCTCGCCGACAAGGGCAACCTGCTGTTTCAAGCCGGAAAGCCGGACGACGCGCTCGCCTTGCTGAAGCAGATGGAAAATCGGGAGCCGGCTTTTCGTTCCCCTCACATCTACCTGAAATATCTCTACTTCAGGCTTCAGGATTACCCCAGCTATCTCTCCGAGTTGCGCGCGGACGCGCTCCTGGTACATGACGCTTCTGCCATGGCGGTAGCCACCGCCGCCGAGAAAGGCTACGCCGCCAGTGGCCGGCGCGGCATGTTAGAAGCGATGCTGCAGGCTCAGAAAAAACATTATGCGACACACTCAGTTCCACCCACGGATCTGGCCGAAACCTTCGCATTGCTGGGGAACAAGAGTGAATCTTTGCGCGTCCTGAAAGAGGCCTACGATCAACACGACAGCGCATTGCTCTTTGTAGAGACCTACCCGGAGTTCGATATCCTGCACGACGAGCCCGCCTATCGCGACTTGCTGGCGCGCATGAACCTGCCGCCGCAGGGCGCTCGGTAACTCAACGGGATGCTATTGCCGGCAACAGCTGAGCGATTGCTCGCTGCCGTGCTAGGGGCGGCCATCGCCCTACCCTGCTTTAACAACGATTCAAAAGTGATCGAGTAAAATAAGCCCATGAGTCCAGAAGTTTCGGATCTTCTAAAGCGAGCTTTAGCACTCTCAGTTGACGAGCGCGCAGCCTTGGCCAATACCCTTCTTGACAGCCTTGAAGACAGGGAAGTCTCTGTTCAAGCTGCGTGGGACGACGAAGTAGCGCGTCGCATGCAAGACCTCCAAGCGGGCAGGGCTGTGACTGTTCCGTGGGAAGAGTTGCATCAAGAACTGCTGGCGATGTTGAATGAGCATTAGTCGCGTTCGCTACCACCAGGGCGCGGCCGCAGATGTGAAGAGTGCAGTTGTCTGGTATCGCAAACGCAGCCCTAAAGCGGCGGCTGACTTCGTCGAAGAACTGGAGCGCGCGGTAGCCACGATTCGAAAACTCCGCAGCGCTGGCCGATCGGAAAGAACGATACCAGGCGGTTTCTCCTCTGGCGATTTCCCTATTCCATTAATTACTCCGAACAAGAAACCGTAATCGTCATCTGGGCCGTCGCACACGGCAGCCGGCGACCGGACTATTGGGCGCGTCGCCTGAAGTAACGCACGCTTGAGCCGTGGATTCGCAACTCCTGCCCGAACCAGCCGGGCCCGCAGAGCCGCCCTCTTGAAAAAGCAGCTTGACAATCCATAACCATGGGGTTATTGTTAACTCATAACCAAATGGCTATTGGTTTCATATATGCAGAGCGCACCCGACGCCTTATTTAAATCTCTTGCCGACCCCACCCGCCGGACCCTTTTCGAGCGTCTAAGCCGGGACGGGGAGCAAACCGTGCGGAGACTGACCGACGCTTCGGGCGTCTCGCAGCCTGCCGTATCGAAGCATCTCCGAGTGCTTAAGCATGCGGGCCTGGTGCGCTCCCGGCACCGCGGGCGCGAGACGCACTACGCAGCCCAGCCGCGGGCTCTTGCTCCGCTGGTGGATTGGATGAGTTACTACAGCAATTTCTGGCACGACCGCTTTGACCGCCTCGAAGCCTTGCTCAAGAGGATGGAGCCATGATCGAAAAAAGCATGACTGATCAACCCGCGACAAAGCCCGCCACGCGCTCCGTTGTGATCGAACGGCAAATGCCCTATCCGCCGGAAAAAATCTGGCGGGCTCTTACGGAGGGCGCGCTGATTAAAGAATGGCTGATGGAGAATGACTTCCAGCCCTTGGTCAGCCATCGATTCAGCTTTCGCGCCACACCCGTGCCCAACTGGAACGGCATCATCGATGGCGAGGTCCGGATTGTTGAGCCCAACAAGAAGCTCTCCTATAGCTGGGGCGCATTCGGGCTGGCCAGCGTCGTCGAGTGGACGCTGACTCCAACCCCGGATGGAACGCTGGTGCGCATGGAGCATTCTGGCTTCGGTCCGAATCAAGATGCAGCTTATAAGGGCGCAAACTACGGCTGGCAGAAGTTTATCGGCAACCTGCAACGCGTTCTCGCGGAGCTGCAATAACGTCGGAATCGAAAGGAGGCTTGACCATGAAGATTAAGCTCCCTCAACAGCGTACGATTCTTCGCTGGATTCACATCGTCGTGAGCATCCCGATCTACGGATATATTTACAGCCCGTTCGACAAGATTCCGCAGTACGCCACGCCTGCCCGGTTTATCTTTTTTCCGACCATGGTCCTGACGGGATTGTTGATGTGGAAAGGCCATCTGCTTCGAAGAGTTTTCTCGAAACGACCGCCCCAGGAAAGAGCAGCCTAACCAGAAAGCGAAATAAAGAGGAGAACGACATGACAGCCGCGAAAACAAAAAAAGAGTCATCGCCCAAGCAAGCCGAAGAACTATTGGCAGCGTTGCAATCCCGCTTCGAGAAAAACTCGAGCCGCCATCCAGGGATCGACTGGGCCAAAGTAAAAGCCAAGGTGCAAGCCAATCCCGACAAGTTGTGGTCACTGAGCGAAATGGAAAGGACCGGCGGCGAACCCGATGTTGTCGGCCACGACAAGAAAACCGGCGAATACGTCTTCTTCGATTGCGCTGCGGAGAGCCCTGCAGGCCGCAGAAGTTTTTGCTATGACCGTGAAGCGCTGGATTCCAGAAAAACAGCGAAGCCGAAAAATAACGCGATGGATGCGGCAACGGCCATGGGCATTGAGCTTTTGACGGAAGACCAGTATCAAGAGCTGCAGAAACTTGGGAATTTCGATACCAAGACATCGAGTTGGCTGAAAGCCCCTGCCGAGATGAGAAAACTCGGAGGCGCGCTCTTTGGCGATCGCCGCTTCGGCCGCGTCTTCCTCTATCACAACGGTGCTGAGTCTTACTACGCGGGCAGAGCGTTCCGTGGTTCGCTGAAAGTCTAGATACTAAGTGCCTGCGCACTCGCCTAACTTCAGAAACAGTGTGCAGAACTTTTCACGCTATCCAAAGCTACGGACTTCAGCGTAATTTGACCGGGACGACCAGCGTGACCTTCAACGGTGTCGCGGCCTCGTTCACCGTGGTTTCCTCTACGGAGATCACGGCGACGATCCCAAGTGGCTCAAGCAGCGGCAAGTTGGAAGTGGTTACGCCCAGTGGCACGCTCGCGAGTAAGTTGAATTTCTGGGTGATGCATTAGGCACTCCCTGGAACGTGGTACGAGTAAAAAGGGGTCGCGGGCTCAGTCCGAGTCACACAAAACTCTTGTCATCCCGAACCGGAGCAGCGCCTTCCGAAGGAAGACGCTGCGAAGCGGAGGGACCTGCTGTTCGCTGACCAGTGCCACGAACGCCCGCACCGACGAAGAGCGGCGGTTCCAGCGGGAGGAATCGACCGGTCGAGAGGCAGCGGCTCGGAGTGTCTGCGCCTCTTGGGATAGTTACCAACTGATTAATCCCTTTGCTACAATACCTGCACCATGACTCCCCAGGCTTTTGCCGACGTTCCTACTGCCATTGAAGAGATTAGGGCGGGGCGGATGATCGTTGTCGTCGACGACGAAGACCGCGAAAACGAGGGTGACATCACCCTCGCCGCCGAGAAGGTCACACCCGAAGCCATCAACTTCATGGCCAAGCACGGACGCGGCCTGGTCTGCCTCACCATGACCGAGGAGCGGCTCGATCACCTGCGCCTCGGTCCCATGAGCGCCGAGAACACTTCGCAATATGGCACCGCATTTTGTGAAGCCATAGACGCGCGTGTGGGCGTGAGCACCGGCATTTCCGCCTACGACCGCTCGCGCACAATTCAGGTGGCGATCGATCCCACGACCAAGGCATCAGACCTGGCGCGCCCCGGCCACGTCTTCCCTCTTCGCGCCCGCAAAGGCGGTGTGCTGGTCCGCGCCGGACAGACCGAAGCCTCAGTCGATCTCGCCCGCCTCGCTGGGCTGATCCCTGCCGGCATCATCTGCGAGATCATGAAGGACGACGGCACCATGGCCCGCGTTCCGGACCTGATCGAATTCTGCAACCAGCACGGCATGAAGATGCTCACCGTCGCGGAGCTGATCCGCTACCGCATGGCGCATGAACGCTATGTGCATCGCGTGGGCGAGGCGCTGGTCGATACGCGCTATGGCGAGTTCCGGTTGATCGCTTACGAAAGTGAAGTGGACGGCGGAGAATCGCACGTTGCCCTGATTCGCGGCGACATCGAAGGCAGCGACACGCCAGTGCTGGTGCGCATGCACGCGCACTGCCTGCTGGGAGACGTTTTCGGCGCGACTGGATGCGAGTGCCACGCGACGCTGCAGGGCGCATTGCGCCGCATCGCCGAAGAAGGCCGCGGCGCGCTGATCTACCTGCATCAGACGTCGCAGGGATTTTCCATCGACAAAGTTGGCGACCGCACCGCCCTGACTTTCCACCGCGGCCGGAAGTTGCCCGCGCTGCTCGAAGGCGAAAAGCAGACGCAGCGCGAAATCGGCATTGGCGCGCAGATTCTTTCCGACCTGAACCTGCACAGAATCCGCCTACTCACCAACAAGCCGAAGCGCGTGGCTGCACTAGAGGGATTTGGAATCGAGATTGTGGATCAGGTTCCGGTGGAGCTGGCGAGAGTGTAGCGGGGTTGTGTGGCGCGGGCACTCCCTTCGACCAGCTCAGTGCAAGCTTGCCCGCGAAATGCCGAAAGCAGATCAGCAGCAGTGGTAAACCTCTTTGCGGATATCATAGGGACTTGCAGTGAGTGCTGGACTGGATTGACATTTTCTCTTCGTGGTTAGATTTCGCGGGCAGGAGTGCCCGCGCCACACTAGGAACCCGTACCACACCAGCACCTTCCAGACAAACTAGAACGGCTTCCGCACCACCACTTCGGCGTCGCGAATAAAGAATTGCGCAGAACAATGCTCCGAGCCGCAGATCACCGGCACCAGTCCATTGATCTGGCGGCGCGTGATCAGGCCCAGCATCCCGCACGATGGACAAGCCAGCACGGCCCAGTAGGGGTCTTCCTTCTCGCCGACTTCGCCGGCGTTCTCGAGGACGAAGATAGTTCCAGGCTGCATCTGTTCTGGGATCCACTGATTGAGAATGTCTAGTTCTCCGACCATGTGCTCCTCCTGTAGTCCGAAACTTGGTGCTGCAATTCCGATCGCAATTTAGATGTCATCACTCGCCCTACGAGACTTTTCTAGCACGGCGGCGCTCCGCGGGCGATGTTACGGAGGTACTCACCTTCCTGGCGATCACTTCCGCGCGCACTTGCCGGACCGCATCGGTGAGGCAAACGCCAAGAATCGGTTGACTGGAATTCTTCAGGATGTTGACAATCTGCCGCGCCGAGGTTTCGAGATAAAGATGGGTGCCATCGGTGAGCAAGTGGACATCCGAGTTGCGCCCGACGATTTCGGCCAGGCCCTTGCCGAATTCGCGTTGCAGGAAACGCATCACCTTGCGGACGCCCTGCAGAGAGAAGCCCTTGCGCCGCAGTTCGCAGATGACCGCCATTTCGGTGAGATTCTGCATGGAATACAGACGGCGGTGCCCGACGCGCTCCGGCTTGACCACCCCGCGCTCGTCCCACCACTGGAGCTGGCGGGCGGTGATGCCGGTCAGAGCGATTACCTCTTGCGATGAAAACCGGTCTGGCATTTTTCTCCGTTTATGTTTGAAACAATCTATGACTCTAATGTTTCAAACATTTTAGACACGCGCGGGTGAGAGTCAACAGAAGATTCGGAGGAAAAAGGTTAACTAGAAGAGTGCTGGGGAGGGATTGGGGAATTTTGTAATTTGGTAATCGGGTAATTTAGAACCCAATCACAGGGGGCCACCGCCGCCTACGAAGTGGACAATTTCCAGCCGGTCTCCATCCTTCAGCCGAGTTTCGGACCAGCGGTCGCGGGGAACGATTTCGAGGTTGAGTTCTACGGCTACGCGGTCAGGCTTCATGGCCAGGGATTCGATCAGTTCCGCCAGAGTTAACTGGTCAGGTGCGGAATGCGAGAAGGTGCGGGGCTCTCCGTTGATGTGAACGATCATAGGGGTGTGTGCTATTAACATCTTATCGCGTACGGCATCGCGGGGATTTGCCGCAAACATAATGTGAGTTGTTCGGCGACCTGTTTGAAGAAAGAGCATCCAATAAGGCTCTCCGATGAAAACTCGCTCTTTTTGTGTGGTCACGGTCACAGCCTTTCTTGTCATCTTCATTCTGAGTGGACCCAAGGCGTGCGCGCAGGGTCCACCCTATCAGACCGACGATCCCGTGCCCGTCAACCTGCATCATTACGAGTTCTACGTTTTTGGTGGCTTGGACAGCACTCCCGTGGAAACGGATTCGCTGGGACCGGCCTTTGAGTTCAATTGGGGCGCCATTCCCAGGGTGCAGCTTCACGCCATTTTGCCTTGGGGTGTAGTGGCGCCATCCAATAATCCGGCGTACCTTCCGTCTGGCACCGGCCCCACCGAGTTCGGGCTCACCGACATGGAACTCGGCGCAAAGATCGCCTTCATCAAGGAAAAAAAATACATCCCCCAAATCGGTAGCTTCACGATGTTCGAGATGCCCACAGGAAGTTATTCCAAGGGACTTGGCGTGGGAAAAGTGTGGTACAAGCTCCCGTTGTGGCTGCAAAAAAACATTGGGAAATGGCTGCTGGATGGCGGCGCCGGTTATCAGGTCGTCCCGCAAACCGGGTACCGGAACTTTTCGTACGGGGGATTCCTTCTGAAGTACACCTTTGGCGAGCGCCTGGAGCTTGGTGGAGAAGTCTTCTCACACGGAGCCGAAGGGATTGCCGCACCTCAGACGCGGCCTTCCACCCTGATCGATTTCGGCGGCTACTACCATTTCAAGCACAACCCCAACCAGCAGTTTCTTTTCTGTTACGGGCACTCCGTTGCCGGCCAGACGGAGAACTATGCGTACGTGGGCATGTACTGGACTTGGGGCAAAGATAGCGGTGGCAAGAAGGAAGGGCTGCGCGAGGGGTTGTTGCCGGGTCAGTGGAACCAGAGCGGTTTTTGAGAGATTCTCTTTGGTTGGACGTGCAGGTAAGGTCGAGTCAAGTATGTTCGTGCCTTATTGTGCCCGCGGAGTACGCGGGAACAGGCGCTGACGGTGTCTTGGATCGCGCATCGTAGGACAGCCGAGGGCGGCTGTCCCCACATGGCCGGAGGCGGCAGCCCTACTTTACGGTTGATACTCCCACAGGTCGTTCAGGCTATCGGGGAAGCCGCTGGAGGCCCAGCCGAAGCCGCCGAAAAGCCAGAGATTGCCGGAGGCATCAATCCAACCGGTCGCGAGTTGGCGCGAGCCCGGAGTATCGCCCGCCGCACCTTGCTGCAGCGTGCCGTAGATTCCCCAGGTATCGGTGGACTCCAGGCCGTTGATCCATGTCCATTGGCCGGCGCTGTATTTCCAGAGATCGGTGAGTTCGCGGTCGCCGACCTGCTCTCCGCCAAAGGTCCAGAAATTTCCCGCCTTGTCGAGCCACCCCACCGAGTACTCGCGCGATCCCGGCACATTGGTTGAATTCGCGATGCCCTCGACGCCGTAGGACGCCGGTTGGTTGATCACGTTCGAACCGCTCAACCACGTCCACTGGCCGGCGCTGAACTCCCAGAGGTCGTTGAGGTATCCGAAGGATCCGTTCATGTCAGCGCCGTTACCGGCGAAGATCCAAAAATTTCCGGACGAATCAATCCAACCACTTTGTCCGTCGCGGGCGCCGGGAACAGCGCCGGAACCTGTGTAGGTTCCCTTCTGCTCGATGGTGTTGGCGCCGCTGACCCATGTCCATTGACCGGCGCTGAATTTCCAGAGGTCGTTGATCGGTCCCTGGCTTCCTGCGGAGTCAATGGCGACTCCGCCGAAGAGCCACACGTTTCCCGTCGAATCGATCGCCGCGGAAGCAGCATACCGTCCGCCAGGAATGTTGGTGGAGGAACCCTGACCTTGAACTCCATAGCTGCCGCGTTGACCGCCAAGCACCGGGCCGCCTTGCCATATCCAATTGCCGGCGCTGTACTCCCACAAATCGTTGAGAGCCGAAGCCTGGAGGTTACCGGCCGAGTCGAGACCATAGCCGCCGAAGAGCCAGAAATTTCCCGAGGAATCGATCCAGTTCACCGCATAAGACCGTGCGCCGGGGGAGTTGGTGCCGCTCCCGACTCCGATCGTGCCGTAGCTTCCCGCCTCGTCAATGGCATTGGATCCATGAATCCAAGTCCACTGGCCGGCGCTGAATTTCCAAAGGTCGTTGAGGTAGTTGATCCTGCCAGTCGCGTCATAGCCATAGCCGCCGAAAAGCCAGAAGTTTCCGGAAGAATCGATCCAGGTCGATGCGCCGTAGCGGCCGCCCGGAATATTGCCGGGGGCGGCTTGCCCCTCGGTTCCGTAGACTCCGCTCTGACCCCCGATTTCAGGGCCGTTTTCCCAAGTCCACATGTTGACGGAGCAGGTCACCGTCACAGTAACGTTGGAGTTGGCGTCCCCGCTCGGATTTGGCACGGTGCAGGTTTCTCCGCTTGGCTGCGTGAGCACGGTGACGTCATACGTGCCTCCAGCGGCAATCGTGATCGCGAAGGGGTAGGTGCCGTTGCTCGGGATTGACAGGTTGCTGCCGTTGTTATCCTGCAACACGAGCCCGACGTTCGTTGCCGTGAGGCCCGACACAGCCGCGCTGACGGTGTAGATCGTTTCGCAACTCACAGCCACAGTGACATTGGAAGTGGCCTTCCCGATTGGGCTCGGCACGGTACAGACTTGTCCGGTGGGCTGAGTGAATACTGTAACGTCGTAGGAGCCCCCGGCTGGTAGCTTCCTGCTAAATGTATAGGTGCCGTTGCTCAGAATCGGAAGGTTGCTGGTGCCGTTATCCTGCAGTACCAGACCTGCGCCTGTGAGCCCCGACACGCTCACGCTGATGGTGAAGGGCCCCGGCAAAAAGCATTCAACGATAATATCGGCGTCGGAGTCGCCAACGACTCCGTCGTCGTAAGAGATAACGCAAATCTCCACCGAAGGTTGGGAAGAAATAGCGAAGTGGTATGCGCTGCCGGCAGGCAGCCGGCTGGCAATCGTAAAAGGCCCGTTGTGGGTAATCGGGAAGGTGCCGCCGGCATTGTCCGCGAGAACGAGGCCGCTCCCGGTGAGACCGGTAGCGGTGCCCCGAATCAAGTGCTCAGCGGGGGAATCGTTTCCCATGTTTGCGCTGGCATAGGTTGAGAAACAAAGAAAAGTCAGCAGCGCACACAACCACGGTTTCACGGGTCCTCCGACTCTAAGCGAAGCGAGAATTTTAGCCCTCATCGGCGTTTTGATCAGCGGGAAGAAAGACTCCACCACGAAAGTGCCAGGCCGTGAGGAGCATTCATGGAACGCCCTCACCGAACCTCAGGGGCCCCGTGAGATGACGATGGTGAGTTTTTGGTTTACTCGGATTTGCGCAGCGCGAACTTGCGCGTCACGGTGCGGCCTTCGACGTTTGCCTGGACCATGATGGAGAATTGCGGCAAGGCGGATTCCTCAACTTCAACCGAAATCTCGGCGCCGCCAGCCGAGTCAGTAATCGCCTGCGTATACAGCGGCGCGGCGTCGGGACGGGCAAAGCGAAAAGTGAGGCGGGCACCGGCAGCCGCGGCATCGCCTTCAGTGACGCGCAGTTGCATGATCAGGTTTCGATTGGTGTGAACCGAGGCTGCATTTTCCCAACGCACATCGAGTTGCTTGATCGCGGCCAGCGTTTCAGTCTCGGCCCGGTCGAGGACGCTCTCCAACTTGCCTTCCTTGATGGATTCGAGCACGAGGCGGTGTTGGTCGCGCAGTTGCTGCTCTTTTTGCGGATCGCCGAAGTCGGATTGCGCCGCCGACTCGGCATAGGAGATTGCGCGCTTGCCCATGCAGCGTCCGCGAACGAAGACCTGGGTTTGAAGCAGTTTTTCGCTCTCACGCGCTTCGCTTTGCACGTGATAGATGGTGTCGCCGTGTTTGACGTCGGTATTAAAGCCGAAGATCATAAAAAATTAGAAATCGGGTGTTCTGGTGATCGGGTTATCGCGCCATCAAGAATCCTCAAAGGAAGACTTTACAACGATTGCGGCGATCTCACGAGAACCTGAAGTTCAATGACCCGATGACCCAGTCACCAATCGCCAGATTCCTGCCCGCTTCCCTTGACACTGTCGCTCATCAACACCTAATCTAGAATGTTTATTATTCCTCGGCGCGAATTATATATATCCTCTGCTATGTCCGACAATTATTTCGCTGGCTACCTGCCGTTTCTGATTCACGTTCTGCTGGCTAGCGGAATCGCAACTGCAATTATCCTGCTTTCCTGGCTGATCGGGGAACGCAAGCCGACTCGCGCCAAACTTTCCCCCTATGAATCCGGCATGACCCCTGTCGGGGATGCGCGCGGGCGCTTCTCCGTGAAGTTCTATCTGGTGGCGATGCTGTTCATCCTGTTCGATGTAGAGGCAGTTTTCCTCTATCCCTGGGCCGTGATTCTGCGTCAACTTAAGGCTCAAGGCCAGGGCATGTTCGGACTGGGAGAGATGTTTGTCTACATCGGCATTGTTCTGGTCGGGTTTTTCTATGTGTGGAAAAAGGGCGTGCTGGACTGGGGCCCGTCCCCGGTAAGACGAGGTGAACGCTAGTGCCACCCTCCCCCGCGATCACCGACTTAGAACAACTGAAAGGCCATCCGGCGGTGGCACGCCTATTGGCATGGAATACGGCAGCGGTCACGGGTGTGAAATTCGACCGCGATGAGATGACGATCTACTTGGATCGCGCGAATCTCCGCGAGGCTTGCGCTCTGCTGCGCGATGATGCCGATTGCGCTTACAACTTTCTCTCCGATGTCACCTGCGTGGATTGGTATCCCGCGGAACCGCGCTTTGAAGTGATCTACCATCTGCTTTCCATTTCCAAGAAGGAGCGCGTCCGGCTAAAGGTTGGGTTGGGCGGTGCGAGCCCGGCGGTGGAATCGGTGACTTCGGTTTGGGCAGGCGCGAATTATTTTGAGCGCGAAGTTTTCGATCTATTTGGAATTCGGTTTACCGGGCATCCCTACCTGCGGCGGCTTTTAATGCCTGAGGATTGGGAAGGCCATCCGCTGCGCAAAGACTATCCAGTGGAGGGTTACCGCTAGCTCGGAAAAATAAAGATGGCGCACCTGACACCAACTCCAGTGCTGGAACCCGGGCAGGATCGAACCATGATCCTGAACATGGGCCCGCAGCATCCCTCCACGCATGGCGTGCTGCGCGTGCTGCTCGAGATCGATGGCGAGACCGTGGTGCGCATCATGCCCGATATCGGCTTTCTGCACACCGGCATCGAGAAGACTTGTGAAGCCAAGTTTTACCAGCAGGTAGTGCCGCTCACCGACCGCATCGATTATCTCTGTCCCATGACCAACAATCTCTGCTATGTGCTGGCCGTGGAAAAGCTGCTGGGGCTGGAGATTCCTCCGAAGGCGCAGTGGATGCGGGTTTTGATGAACGAGTTGACGCGCATCAACTCGCACCTGGTCTGGCTGGGCACCCACGCCATGGACATTGGCGCGCTGACGGTTTTTCTATATTGCTTCCGCGAGCGTGAGGAAGTGCTGAAGATGTTCGAGGCACTCAGCGGCCAGCGCATGATGACCTCGTATTTTCGCGTAGGCGGCGTGTCGCTGGAGCCGCCGATCGGATTCTTCGAGCGCGTGCGCGACTTTGCCAACCGCTTCCCCGAGCGCATCGACGAGTACGAAAATTTGCTGACGGGAAATCCGATTTGGATGATGCGCACCAAAGGTGTCGCTCGCATGACCGCGGAAGATGCGATTGCACTAGGAGCCAGCGGACCAACTTTGCGCGGAAGTGGCGTGGACATCGATTTGCGGCGCGATATGCCCTACTCCAGCTACGAGAAATTCAAGTTTAAGGTTCCAGTGGCGCAGGAAGGCGACGTCTTCGCGCGTTACATGTGCCGCGTGAAGGAACTGCGGGAATCGAACGAAATCGTGAAGCAGGCTCTCGACGGCATGCCAGAAGGCGCGATCAAGGCGAATGCTCCCGGCATCGTGCTGCCAGACCGCGAGAAGATGAAGACGCAGATGGAAGCGCTCATCTATCACTTCAAGATCATTACCGAGGGCTTCGCTGTGCCGGCGGGCGAGGTCTATCAGGCAGTCGAGTCGCCTCGCGGCGAGATGGGCTATTACATTGTCAGCGATGGCACTGCGAAACCGTATCGGGTGCATATGCGGGCCGCGTGTCTGGCAAATCTGCAGACGTTGCCGGTCATGTGCGAAGGCGGGCTGATTGCTGATGTGGTCGCTGCGATCGGAAGCATTGATATCGTGCTGGGAGAAATAGACAGGTAGTGGAGCGATTCGTCGGCCGAAGTACGCAAGCGGCGGCCTCCGAAACTGCAACTCGGGACCGAGATCAAAGCCCCAGAGGGGCGACCGACAATAGCCCAGCGCTTCAGCGCTGGGAAGGTAGACAAACGAGAAATAAGCCCCGTAGGGGCGACAGAAACGTTGAAATGAAATTCTCCGAAGAATTCGAAAGCCGCTTCGCCGAGATGGTGCCGCATTATCCGACCAAGCGGTCCGCGCTGGTTCCAACTCTTCTTTACGCACAGGATGAGGTTGGATATCTCAGCGACGAGGTGATCGCGGAACTGGCTGGCAGGCTCGATCTGACGGAACTTGAAGTGCGCAACGTGATCAGCTACTACTCGATGCTGACCACCAAGCCGCGCGGGAAATTTAACGTGCAGGTTTGCACCAACATCAGTTGCCTGGTTCGTGGCGGAGAAGAGATTCTTCATCACTGCGCAAAGAAACTGGGCGTAGGCCACAAAGGCACCACGGCTGACGGCATGTTTACGCTGGAAGAAGTGGAGTGCATCGGAGCGTGCAGCTGGGCTCCGGCGGCGCAGGTGAACTACGATTTTCACGAGAACCTGACGCCGGAGAAGATCGATAAAGTGCTGGACGAGTATCGGAAGAAGGCAACACAGTAGCGAAGTCAGAAGGAAGAAGTGAGAATGCAGAAGTAAGACCTAGTTTTTTGTTTACTTCTGCATTCTGACTTCTTACTTCCGCATTCACATGGCAACTTTGGTCTCTCATCCCGACGAGGTAAAGGTCGTCACCCGGCGCTTTGGCCAGGGTGCGGCTAACATCGACCGCTATCTCGAATTGGACGGCTACAAAGCCGTGCAGAAGGCGCTCGCGATGGACGCGGACGCCATCATTAATGAGGTAAAGAACTCGGGGCTGCGGGGACGCGGCGGGGCCGGCTTCTCGACAGGAATGAAGTGGTCGTTCGTTCCCAAACAATCGGCCAAGCCGAAGTATGTGCTGTGTAACGGCGACGAGAGCGAACCCGGCACGTGCAAGGATCGGCTGATCTTTGAGCACGATCCGCATTCCGTGATTGAAGGCGTGATGATCGCCGCTCTGGCGGTCGGCGCGGCCAGTGGATACATCTACATTCGCGGCGAGTACCGCTATCTTTCGGTCATCATGCAAAAGGCGATTCGCGACGCCTACGCCAAAGGCTTTGCCGGCAAAAATATTTTTGGCAGCGGGCGCAAT
The DNA here is from genome assembly GCA_963715875.1 of uncultured Acidobacteriaceae bacterium. GTDB lineage: Bacteria > Acidobacteriota > Terriglobia > Terriglobales > Acidobacteriaceae > Sulfotelmatobacter. The sequence continues at coordinate 3,204,271 of OY970281.1, forward strand.
CTCGACATTTTTTGGCATGGCGGCGCGGGCGCGTATGAAGTGGGCGAAGAGTCTGCGCTGATGGAATCGCTCGAAGGCAAGCGCGGGATTCCGCGAATTCGGCCTCCCTTCCCCGCAGTGGTTGGCCTGTGGGGCGGACCGACGGTCATTAATAATGCGGAGACACTGGCGAGCGTTCCTCACATCATGCTGGGAGGGGCGGAGTGGTATGCCAAGATTGGTCCGCCGAAAAATGGTGGGACGCGGTTGTTTTGCCTGAGCGGCAATCTGGCCAAGCCCGGCGTCTACGAACTGCCCATGGGCTACAGCTTGAAGAAGATGATCTACGAAGTCGGAGGTGGTATTCCGAATGGCCGCAGCCTGAAGGCTGTGGTGCCCGGCGGATCGTCAACCCCCTGCCTGACCGCGGACGAGATCGACATCAACATGGATTTCGATTCGGTCGCGAAGGCGGGATCGATGCTGGGATCGGGCGGTGTTGTGGTGATCGACGACGCGCAGTGCATCGTGAAGTTCGCGCTGCGCACCATGAAGTTCTATCAGCACGAGAGCTGCGGGTGGTGCATCCCCTGCCGTGAGGGGACGGACTGGCTGAAAAAGACTTTGGTGCGTTTTCATTCCGGCGGCGGCATGAAGAAAGACATCGACAACATGCAGTACCTCGCCGAAAACATGCTGGGAAGGACTTTTTGTCCGCTGGGCGACGCGGCCGCGATGCCGACGATTGCGTTTGTAAAGAAGTTCAGAAAAGAATTTGAGGATCATTTGGAAGGCCGACCCTGCCCTTATGAGAAGGCGGGCGCGCCGGAAGAGATGGCTGCACTGAGTCATTAAGCGATCGGGTCATTTTGCGATTAAAAGTCTAAAGCCAGTAGCACCAGGATTTTCAATCGCTAAATGACCCGATCACTCAATCGCTCAATACTTATGGCTGATGTAAACATCACAGTCAACGGCAAGAAGCTCACCGCTCCCGCGGGCACTCTGCTCATTGAGGCCTGCAAGACTGCGGGCATCGAGATTCCTTCGTTTTGCTATTACCCCAACCTGTCTCTGCAGGGCGCTTGCCGCATGTGCCTGGTGAAGATCGAGAAGATGCCCAAGCTGCAAACCGCGTGTACCACCGTGATCGGCGAGGGCATGGTCGTCACCTCGGACAGCGATGAAATCAAGCAGGCGCGGAAGTCGATGCTGGAATTGCTGCTGGGGAACCATCCGTTGGATTGTCCGGTGTGCGATGCGGGCGGCGAGTGTGAACTGCAGGACATGACGTTTACCTACGGCGCCGCCGAATCGAAGTTCATGGAGGCGAAGAACCACAAAGACGAGCAGCAGTGGTCGCCGGTGGTGTTTTTCGACCGGCCGCGCTGCATTCTCTGCTACCGCTGCGTGCGCGTCTGCGGCGAGGGCATGGACGTCTGGGCGCTGGGTGTGCAGAACCGCGGCGTGAGTTCCATCATCGCTCCGAATAAAGAAGATCATCTGGAGTGCGAAGAATGTGGCATGTGCATCGACATCTGCCCGGTGGGAGCGCTCACCTCTGGCGCGTACCGCTATAAGACGCGCCCGTGGGAGATGAAGCACGTAGGCACCATTTGCACCCATTGCGGTGACGGTTGCAAGACCACGCTGGGCGTGCGTCGCGCCGACACCGGTATGGAGATCGTCCGCGGCGACAATCGCGACAAGAGCGGCACTAACGGCGATTTCTTGTGCATCAAGGGCCGATACGGTTTCGATTTCGCGAATCATGAGCAGCGCCTTACCCAGCCGCTGATTCGGCGGGAAGGCAAACTGACCCCAGCCACCTGGGAAGAAGCTTTTGATCTGATCGGCAAGAAGTTTGCCGAGGTTCGCGATTGCGATGGTGGCGACGCGATTGGAGTGGTGGGCTCGACTCGCACCACCAACGAAGAAGATTACCTCCTCTCCAAGTTTGCCCGCGTAGTGCTGAAGACCAACAATGTGGATCACCACCGCACTGCGGACTTTCCTGCCCTGACGACTGCTCTTCGGGGCAAGAGCAATGCCACGGCGAGCATGGCGGACGTCTTCACTGCTCCCGCAATTCTGCTGATTGGTAACGATCCCACGGAACAGCACCCGCTTCTCGCCTGGCAGATTCGCAACAATGTTCGATTGCATCGGGCGCGGTTGTATGTGATCAATTCCAAACCGATCAAGCTGCGGAGGCAGGCTGCCAGCTTCCTCGAGATTCCAGCCGGTGCGGAAGGAAAAGTTGCGGCATTCCTCGCGGGCGATGATTCGGTGGCAAACGAGTTGGTCGCACTCGGTTCGGGCGAAACACCCGCGCTGGACGGGCGAATGCGCCCGTCCCCACAGGAACTGCGCGAAAAACTCCGGGGCGAGCAGAATCTTGTCATCATTTTCGGATCTGAAATCCGCGGCAACGATCTGGCCACCCTGGCGAAGTTTGGCTCAGGAATCGCCGGAGCCAAATTCATCTCTCTCGCCGACTACGCGAATTCGCGCGGAGCGGCCGACATGGGCTTATACCCCGATCTTCTGCCCGGATATCACCCGGTTACCGGCAACAGCGAGTTCCATCGCGAGTGGGGAGAAATTCCGCAGGCCGCGGGCCTCGATTTCGAAGGCATGGTTGAAGCCGGTAAAGCTGGCAAACTGAAAGCGCTCTATGTTGTGGGATCGAACCCCGTTGGGCGCCTGAACATCGATCCATTCGCCTTCTCGAACAGTTTCGTGGTGGTGCAGGATATGTTCCTCACAGAGACCGCTGTTATGGCCGATGTGGTGCTGCCGGCGACGAACGCCTACGAAAAATTAGGCACCTTCACTAACACCTGTGGCGATCTGCAACTGGTGAAGAAGGCCGGTGAAGTCACGGGCACAAAAACCGACTTCGAAATGATTGTGCGCATCGCCGACGCCATGGGCTTCCACGTGCGCAAACTGGTTCCGTTCGGCGGAGGCACCTATGCCGACATGGGGCAGTCGCGTGGGGCACAGTCCGGCGAGGCCGACCGTCATGCGGTGTGGCTTGAGGCTCACGGACTCGAGCCCAAGATGAGCCCTTTCGATCCAATCGCGATTCTGGATGAGATTCAGCGCCTGGTTCCGGGCTACGACGTGTCCCGCATGACCCTGCTGGCAGGAAACAGCCAGCATACTTCGCTGGAAAAAGTTGGCCCCGGAGCGGCCCACGAATCGGGATCCATTGTCCCGGCGAATGACAACCTGTTTACCTCCGGAACATTGGGACGTTATTCACGCGCGTTGCAGTCGGTGGCCGAAAGCCACGAAGTGAAGCCCGCGGCAGTAGCGGCAGACTGAGGATTATTTTGCAATTTGGAAATTTAGTAATTGGGTAATTGAAACTCGGGCCGCGGCGCGGCACGTTTTCAAATTACTCAATTACCAAATTACCTAATTAGCAGATTAAGAAATGCCTTTGTCTCCTCTCATGTTCGTGGTCGTGTCAGTGATCAAATCACTGATCGTGCTGATCGCGCTACTTACGGCGGTCGCCTACACCGTATGGCTGGAGCGAAAGGTAGTAGGCCGCATGCAGAATCGTTGGGGGCCCACGCGGGTGGGACCTTTCGGATTGCTGCAACCGCTGGCGGACGGGCTGAAATTCATCTTCAAGGAAGATTTGACGCCGCCGCATGTTTACCGTCCGCTGTTTCTCGCGGCGCCCATGATGGCTGTGATTTTCGCGCTGACTTCGATTTCCGTAATCCCCTTTGGCAATACGATCCTGATTGCGGGTTATCGCATTCCGATGCAAATCATCGACGTCAACATCGGACTGCTCATGATTCTGGGCGTGACGTCGATGGGAGTGTACGGCGTTGCGCTGGCGGGTTGGTCGTCTAATAACAAATACTCGCTGCTGGGGGGCTTGCGGGCCAGCGCGCAGATGGTGAGTTACGAAATTGCGCTGGGACTTTCGCTGGTTGGCGTCCTGATCCAGACCGGCAGCTTCAGCCTGCGCGACATCGTCGATGCCCAGGGCGGACGCTTTCTTTTTATTATTCCGCGCTGGAATATTTTTCACGGGCAGTTCATCGGTTTTTTCATTTACCTGATGGCCGCGTACGCGGAAACAAACCGCATTCCCTTCGACTTGCCTGAAGCCGAAACTGAGCTGGTCGCGGGTTACCACACGGAATACAGCTCGATGAAGTTTGCCATGTTCTTCATGGCCGAGTACGCGAACATGATTACCGTGGCCTGCCTCGCCACGCTTCTGTTTTTCGGAGGATGGCACGGGCCGCTGTTTGGGCCGCCCCTGCTGGCGTCCCTGCTGCCGCTGTTCTGGTTTGCGGCCAAGGTGGTTTGCTTTCTCTTTCTTTATATCTGGGTGCGCGGGACGTTGCCGCGCTTCCGCTACGACCAACTGATGTCATTTGGCTGGAAATTTTTACTGCCCCTGGCGATCGCAAATCTGGTGGCGACGGCGATCGCGGTGGCGTGGTGAGAAGCAGTCCCCAGTACCGAGTACCTAGTACCCGGAGAAACCGGGCGCTGGGTCACTTCTGGGTACTGGGTACTAGGTACTTACAATGAGTTTCCATCTCATACTATTTCTCGCATTCGGGGCCGTTTGCGTGGCGGGAGCGATTAACCTGCTGGCGCAACGGCATCCCATTAACAGCGCGCTGTCGCTGATCGCGGTGATGGCGGCGCTCGCGGGAGAATACCTGCTGCTCGGCGCGGAGTTTGTGGCCGCCGTGCAGGTCATCGTCTATGCCGGCGCCATCATGGTTCTGTTTGTTTTTGTCATCATGCTGCTGAATGCGGGCGAGGAAGAAGAGACCAAAGGAAGCCGGGTCGCGATTTTGCTTGGTGTGCCGGGAATGCTCACCGCGAGCGTTCTAATGGCGTGGGTCGTCCTGCGGCACTCCGGAACCGAATCCGTGGCGATTGGCGCGTTGCCGGGGCATCCCACAGATCTGGCTCAGCTTCTCTTCCATGATTTTCTGCTGCCATTTGAAGTCACTTCCGTGCTGATTCTGATCGCCATCATGGGCGCGGTGGTTCTGGCCAGCAAGCCAGGATCGCAACCGGGGAGGATCGACTGATGGTGCCTCTCTCGTACTACCTGCTGCTCAGCGGATTTTTGTTTGCCTGCGGTGTAGTCGGATTCCTGATCAAGCGCAACATCATCACCATCTTCATGTCGATTGAGTTGATGCTGAACGGCGTCAATCTTTCGTTTGTCGCGTTTGCGGCGCATTGGCACGCGCTGGCAGGGCAGGTTTTCGTCTTCTTTGTAATGGTGGTAGCGGCCGCCGAAGCCGCGGTTGGACTGGCGATCATCATCGCCGTCTATCGCACTCGCGAGACTCTGAATGTGGACCAGGTGAGCCTGCTCAAACTATGAACCCGTCGCTCAATCTTTGGCTGATCCCGATCCTGCCGCTGGCGGGTGCTGCGATCAACGGCTTTCTCGGCAAGAAGTCTTCGCGCCAGGCCGTCACCATTGTCGCGCTCTTCTTTAGTGGCGCGGCGTTTGCGATGGCGTTGTGGGTGGCCATGCGTTTTTCATCGCTGACGCTTCCCTATCACGAGTACCTTGCGCACTGGATCCGCTCGGGCACCTTCAGCGCCGACTTCGCGTTCTATCTCGATCAACTGTCGCTTGTCATGCTGCTGGTGGTCACCGGCGTGGGGTTCCTGATTCACATCTACTCCGTCGGCTACATGTGGGACGATCCCAGCTACTACCGTTTCTTCAGCTACCTGAACCTGTTCATGTTCTTCATGCTGACGCTGGTGCTGGCCGACAACTACCTGGTCATGTTTATCGGGTGGGAGGGCGTAGGCCTGGCATCGTATCTGCTCATTGGGTTCTGGTTCACGAAAGATTCGGCAGCATCGGCGGGCAAGAAAGCCTTCATCGTCAACCGCATCGGCGACTTCGGCTTTTTGATTGCACTGTTCCTGCTGGTCAAGCATGTCGGAACTTTGAACTTCGAGCCGCTGTTTACCAGCATCGCTCCCATGCACGCCGAGACTGCAGGCGCCGGACTGCTGACCACCGTGGGCATTCTGTTGATGGTTGGGGCCGCGGGCAAATCAGCGCAGATTCCGCTCTATATCTGGCTGCCCGACGCCATGGAAGGTCCGACGCCGGTTTCGGCCTTGATTCATGCCGCGACCATGGTTACGGCTGGCGTCTACATGGTTTCGCGCTCGCATGTGATTTTCGACCGCGCGCCTATGGCATTGACGGTGGTCGCGATCATCGGCACGCTCACTGCATTTTTCGCCGCCACCATCGGCGTCGCTCAGACTGACATTAAGAAGGTTCTGGCTTATTCCACCGTCTCGCAACTCGGCTACATGTTTATGGCGTGCGGCGTAGGCGCGTTTTCGGCGGGCATCTTCCACCTGATGACGCATGCATTTTTCAAAGGACTGTTGTTCCTCGCGGCCGGATCGGTGATTCATGCCGTGGGCGGCGAGCAGGACATGCGGAAAATGGGCGGCCTCAAATCGTATATCCCGTGGACCTTCCTGACCATGAGCATCGCGACCCTGGCGATCGCAGGAATTCCGCCACTGGCGGGCTTCTGGAGCAAGGACGAAATTCTCTGGAAGGCTTACCAGGTCAGCAAAGTCTACTGGGCGATCGGCGTAATCACCGCCTTTATCACCTCTTTCTACATGTTCCGTCTGTGGTACATGACGTTCTTCAACGACTACCGCGGAGTTCAGGTTGACGCTCACGGCCATGCGACGCACGGGCACGACGCTCACGGGCACGATGCTCACGGACACGGCGAGCCGCATGAGAGTCCGATGGTGATGCTGGTGCCCTTGATGATCCTGGCGCTGCTCTCGCTGGTCGGCGGATTGGTGGGCTGGGGAAACCACTTCGAACATTTCCTGGAACCGGTTTTCGGATCTGGTGCGGCAGAAGGGGCCGCCGAGGGGGCTAAAAGCATTACCGAATGGTTGTTGATGGGAGTATCGGTCGGCGTCGCGGTGCTGGGGTGGTTCCTGGCCTACCTCCTTTACTGCAAACGTCAGGATCTGCCCCAAAAGATCGCCGATGCGCTTGGCGGCTTTTACCAGGCCGTTGTTCACAAATACTACATCGACGAACTTTACGCAGCGGTCTTCGTCCGGCCCTTGATCGATGGTTCGACGCGAATCCTGTGGCAGGAGGTAGACCGCAAGGTAATCGATGCGGCGGTGAATGACGCCGGCGAAGGCGCGCGCCACGTTTCCGACGAGGTTCGGCTCATGCAGTCCGGTAACATTCGCTCCTACGCAGGCTGGATCGCCTCCGGTTCGGCAGTGGTGATCGCCTTCATGATCTGGATGTGGGTGAAAGCACAATGAACATCCGCGACCTCGATCCCGTCATTCTCACGCTGGTGACCTTCACGCCGCTGGCGGGCGCGTTGCTGTTGATGCTGTTGCCCCGGCGAGACCGCGACATCCGTATTTTCTCGCTGGTGATCTCGCTGCTGACGTTCGGTCTTTCGTTGCATTTGCCGGTGTATTTCCATCGCGCCCAGACGGATTTTCAATATCAGATCAACAAGCCGTGGATTTCCACGCCGAATATCCACTACCACATGGGCGTGGACGGCTTCTCCATGTGGCTGATCGTGCTCACCACTTTTCTTACGCCGCTCTGCGTGCTGATTTCGTGGAAGTCGGTTCACGATCGGGTGAAGGAATTTTTCATCCTGCTGCTGATTCTGGAAACGGCGCTGATCGGCGTCTTCACTTCGCTGGACCTGTTCCTTTTCTACTTCTTCTGGGAAGCCACGCTGATCCCGATGGCACTGCTGATCGGCATCTTCGGGCACGAACGCAAGGTGTATGCCGCGGTGAAGTTTTTCATGTACACCATGATCGCGTCGGTGTTCATGCTGGCGGCGATCCTGTGGCTGTACGCGCATACCGGAAGCTTTGATTTTGTGGTGATCCGCGAGCAAATCATGATGGGCGCTGTGCCTAAGTTTTCGGCGGCGGCGCAGTGGCTGTTTCTCGGGTTCTTTCTGGCGTTTGCCGTAAAGGTTCCGCTGTTTCCATTCCATACGTGGCTGCCCGATGCGCACGTGGAAGCGCCCACGGCGGGGTCCGTGCTGCTGGCGGGTGTTCTTCTCAAGATGGGCACCTACGGAATGCTGCGCTTCAACCTCGGCTTGTTCCCCGACCAGGCGCGCCGCAATGCCCCCTGGATCATCACGCTGGCATTGATCGGCATCATCTACGGCGCGCTGGTGGCCATGGTGCAGCCGAACATGAAAAAGCTGATCGCGTATTCCTCGGTCAGCCACTTGGGATTCGTTGTGCTGGGAATCTTTAGTTTCACGCAGGCGGGTCTGAATGGCGCGATGTTCGTGATGCTGGCTCACGGAATTTCGACCGGCGGCCTGTTCATGCTGGCCGGCGTTGTCCACGAGCGGCGGCATACTTACGAAATCAGCGAATTCGGAGGCCTGGCCTCGACCATGCCGGCCTACGCTACGTTGTATTTGATCATCGTGTTGGCATCGGCGGGATTACCTCTGCTCAACGGATTCATTGGCGAATTTCTGGTCATGAGTGGCGCATTCCAGGCCAAAGCAATTTACGGGATATTGGCGGCTACGGGCATCATTTGGAGCGCGGTCTACCTGCTCTGGATGTATCAGCGAGTGTTCTACGGCAAGATTACGAACCCGCTGAACAACTCCATGGGCGACCTGACCGGATTCGAGAAAATCGCGATCTGGCCGTGCGCAGCTGCGGCCCTGGTGATGGGCGTGGCTCCGATCATGTGGCTGGGGGCGATCGATCCGGCAACTCATGCAATGCTTACTCCCCTGGCGCAATGGGCAAGCAGAGTGGTGGGACAATGACTTTCAGCCTAGCCACGCTCCTCACCCAGTCGCTTCCTCAGAACTCCGACTACGTTCGTATTCTCCCTGAAATTATCCTTTCCATTTTCGGCATGCTGGTCATGGTGCTGGAACCGCTGCTGGACGAGGAAACCGGCCAGAAGGTATTGGGGTTGATTGCGCTGCTGGGCACTCTGGTTGCACTGGGTGCGACCTGGATCATGGCCGGGTCTCCGGGGCTGGCCTTCTGGAACATGGTTCGCATCGACGGCTTCAGCATCTTCTTTCATGTTCTGATCATTGCGATCGCAGCCGTCGTGATTTTAAGTTCGTATGAATACATGGCGGTGCAGCGGATTCGTGCCGGCGAATACTACGCCCTGATTCTTTTTGGCGCAGTCGGCATGACGCTGATGTCGTCGGCGGTTGAACTGGTTCTGATTTTTATCGCGCTCGAGATTTCGTCCATCTCTTCCTACGTGCTGGCGGGCTTCCGGCGGAACGAGGCCTCCAGCGCCGAGTCCTCACTGAAGTATTTCTTGCTGGGGTCTTTCGCCACGGCATTCTTCCTTTACGGCGTGGCTCTGATGTTTGGGGCAACGGGATCGACCAATATCGATCGCATCAGCGCAGCCCTGCAATCCGGCCCGCTTCCGCTGCTGGCGTATGTGGCCGTGGCATTCATGTTCGTGGGATTGGGATTCAAAGTGGCGGCCGCTCCATTCCATATCTGGACGCCAGATGTTTACGAGGGTGCCCCAGCGCCGGTGGTGGGATTCATGTTGACCGCGCCCAAAGCAGCGGCGTTTGCGGTTTTGTTGCGAGTGGTTTTCGTGATCAACGTGCCGGGCATGTTCTGGCTGATCTGGATTGCGGCCGTGCTTTCCATGACGTTAGGCAATCTTGGTGCGCTGGTGCAGAACAATGTGAAGCGGCTGCTGGCGTATTCCTCGATCGCGCACGCTGGTTACCTCTTAGTCGCATTCGCGACCGCCCCTGGCATGGGAACCTCTGCAGCTATGTTCTACACAGCGTCGTATGCGGCCATGAATCTGGGAGCGTTTGCCGTAGTGAGCCACTTCGCCAACGCCGGCGAGCGCTACACCACCCTCGAGGACTACGAAGGTCTGGGCCGCAGCTCTCCGCTACTGGCGGCGACGCTTACCGTGTTCCTGCTGTCGCTGATCGGCATCCCGATGACTGGCGGCTTTTTCGCCAAGTTCTATGTCTTCAGCGCGGCGGTGAAGTCCAACCTGATCTGGCTGACGATCATCGGCGTACTCAATAGCGGCATCGGTGCTTACTACTACCTGCGGATCATCGTGATGATGTACATGCGCGAGCCACGCAAGGCGGTTCCGGTCACGGAGGCTCCGATCGCGCTTCGGTTCGCGCTGGCGACTTGCCTGGTCGCGACATTCTATTTCGGATTATTCCCCGGCTCCGTGCTGCAGTATGCGCAAGATTCGGCGCAACAGTTTATCCAGCAGCCTGCGCCCGCAGTTCCTTCCCCCACGCCGGTGGCAGCCGTTTCCGGAACGTTTTAAAAACATAATCTCCACAGACGGGTGAATTTTGGCCGCGCTGTATTACTATGGCCATTCAACTGGCAATGAAATCCCTTCCGCAGACGAGACTGGTGCGGCCGCGCAGCGGCTATCTGCCCACGCTGGACGGCTGGCGGGCGATCGCCATTGCGGGCGTTCTCCTCGATCATGGGACCGAGATGTTTTTTCGGCGATCCCCGTGGTATTCGTTTCTGCGGACCGGGCCCAACGGAGTCAGCCTATTTTTTGCCATCAGCGGATTCCTCATCTGCTCGCGGCTGCTCGAAGAAGAACAACTGCTCGGGCGCATTAGCCTGAAGGGCTTTTATATTCGGCGCGCCTGCCGAATTCTTCCCGCAGCCTTCACATACCTTGCCGTGTTGGCGCTGCTGGCGGTGGCCGGGCTGGTAATCGTGACGCCGCTGGAGTGGTGGAGCTGCGTGCTGTTCTTCCGCAACTACTTGCCGCCGGATTGGATTCACGCGGGCTGGGGCGGCTACACGATTCATTACTGGTCGCTGGCCGTGGAGGAACACTTCTATCTGCTGTGGCCCGCGCTGCTGGCGTTCTCCGGCCGAGTGCGGGCGCGTTACATCGCGACTGGCTTGTCCGTGGCCGTGGCAATCTGGCGGTGGTGGGATTTTCATCATCAACTCGTGAACCGATATCTTCCCGGACTCCTGTTTCCTTCACGCACGGACGTTCGGCTTGACGCGTTGCTGCTGGGATGCCTGGCAGCGTTGGTCATGGCCGAACCGCGCTGGCGCTCCTGGCTACAACGGTATTTCACAAACGGTGTGTGGTGGACGTGCTTGTTTGCATATGTGCTTACCCAGGTGATTCCGCGCAGGCATGGCTACGGTATCGAGGAATCCCTACTGCTGGCGGCGCTCGTGATGGGAACGGTCTTGCATCCGTCCGGTCTGGTGGGAAGAGTGCTGGAAAATTCCGCGATGAAGTGGGTGGGCCGGCTTTCCTATAGCCTCTATTTGTGGCAGCAACTTTTCCTGGTGCCGGGCGCACACTGGCCGTTGTCTGTGCTGCAGAGATCTCCGTGGAATCTGATTCCAGTATTTTTGCTCGCCACGTTGAGTTATGAATTGGTGGAGCGGCCAATGATCCGCCTGGGACATCGACTGGCGCCGCCACCCACGCCGGGCAGGATCGATCTGCGGGAGGCTGCGCCGGCCACAACGGAAGCGGTCGAGGCCGCGCCCCAGGATGGCTTGAAGTACAGCGCGTGAAGTCACCACGCGTCCGCGAATTACTTAAGCTGCACTCTCACGCCAACCAAAATGCCACTCGATACAATGTCGTAGATAAAGGGCCCGTTGCGATAATTGACGGCTGTGTAGCGAAAACCCGCCGCCAGCGTCATCTTTGGCTTGATTCGATAACCGACCAGAGCCGCCATCTGATAATCCAACTGTGAGCCGACTCCCCAACCGCCCACATCCCCCGATACGAAGAAACCCACCTTGGGAGTCACAAACGTCTCAATTCGCCCGCCAATCACGGGATCCACCCAGTTCTGCGATCCCGCAAAATTCAATCCTGGAATGGAGGGAGTAAGCTGCACGCTCTCCCCCAGATGCCAGTAGCGAAATCCGGCGGTGCCGTCGATCTTTAACCGCTCCCGATCGATCACGCGGTAGCCAACTCTTGGAGTGAGCATGATTTCGCTCGATTTGAAATCCGCCGACACCGCGGTCGAGGGCGGGAAGGTCAAAGCTTTTGTATCCTCGAGCCGAACCCAGAACAGATCCACTGGCAGCACCCAGCGCTTGTATCGAGGATCGAGCGTACCCATGATTCCGAATCTGGTTTCAGAAAGAAGATCTGAGGCGCTCGAGTGTATGCCCACATCCTGGCCGAGCGTGACCGTTTCTCCGTGCGCGCCCGGAAACCAGAGATACGGGAAAAGGAGAACGTGCCAGCCATCTGGCGCCTCTGGATTGCTTGCAGTCGCCACATTGCCCGTGGCAGGGTGAGCGTCGGCGGATGGTTGGTCCTGAGCCATCGCGGCGGCTGAAAGCAGCATGCTCAGTATCAGCGAAAGAAAAAATCCGCTGAACACTATTTCTGAAACCATGGTGGCCCGCAAGTAGGAGGCCCATCCCGGCCGCCTCGTGGACGTTTCAATTGCAGACCCGCCGCGCCCCGTTCGTATCCCCTGGCGTCTCGTCTCAACCATCCTCATGTGGTGGCTTCTCCGCTCCAGTAATGCCGGGATTTGCCTGGGTTCCCGGATACGTACTTATACACGAGGGGCGTTCGTGCGCGATCACTTTTGTCTCCACGTACCGGATACGGCAGCTACGCCTGAGACACCAGAGGAACAAAGCGCACGGCTTCGCGAATGGAAACCTCGGGCTGCCCGTCGATCACGCGAATGAATTGAAGATGCTGAGCGTTCGGCGGACCAACAGGAATGATCATCCGCCCGCCTTCGCGGAGTTGCGCGAGCAGAGCGGGTGGCAGATCGTGAGCGGCGGCGGAGACGAGGATGGCATCGAAGGGAGCGAGCAAGGGAAGGCCGAGACTGCCGTCCCCGGTAAAGATTTTGGCGTTGGCGTAGCCGAGCGCAGCCAGTACCTCACGAGCATTCGCGGCTAGAGCAGCGTGACGTTCGACCGAGAAAACCTCCGCCACAAGTTCGGCCAGCAACGCGGTCACGTAGCCCGAACCCGTGCCTATCTCCAGAACCTTGTCCGCAGGCGTCAGTTGAAGACACTGCAGCATGATCGCGACGACATAGGGCTGCGAAATGGTCTGGCCGTCGCCAATCGGCACAGGATGATCCTCATAAGCCTGCGCGCGGGAGCTCTCGGCGATGAATCGGTCGCGCGGCACGCGCCGCATGGCCTCAAGCACGCGCAGGTCGGAGATGCCGCGAGCGCGAAGTTGCGACTCGACCATCCCGTCGCGCGCGGCTGCCGGGTCAACGGCATCTGGGTCAGTCTTGCGGTCAATCATGCTTTGGGCCCGTGAGTGCGCTTCGATTACTTCTTGCGGCGGCGGACGCGCAGATCGAAGCTGACCACACCATTCTGATCGCGCGTGCCGCCGACCGAAACGTTGCGATTGAAATAGTACTCGCCTTGAATAATCTGCTGCGAACTCTGCGCGACGTTGGTGGAGTAGGTGAGCGAAACGTGATTGACGAACTGCTGCTCGATGGTGATCTGGGGCCCGTTGCTGATGGGATTGGTTTCAGTGGTGAGTCCCTGCGGATCGATCTTAATGTTGCTGGCGCCGAACAAGCGCTGCAACCGGCTGCTGACGGTGCCATTCAGCGCCTCGTTAAGAATGAGGTTGCTGGCCTGGTCCGAAAAAATACCTTGGCCCGATTGTTCCTGCAGTTGCGCCGACTCTCCATTGGTGCGGCCGAGAGCAAGCAGAGCGATGATGTCGGACTTCGGCAGTGGCGGTTCCGAGCGGTAGTTAAGGCTGAGCCCGCGGTCGGGGATGCCGGTCAAGGTGATATTAAGGTCGTAATCACGCACGCGGGTAGAAGCCTGAAGATTGAGTTGCGGTTCGATCGCTACCGGGTTCGCAAACGTGATATCGCCGCGCTCGAGTGTGTAACGCGTTCCATGGAACGTCGCCTGACCTTCCAGAATATCCACGCGGCCAAGAATCGCGGGAGTGGCGACCGAGCCTCGCAGGTGCAAATCGGCATCGCCAGAGAGGCGCGCGATCGCGGTGCGCATCTGCAGCTCTGGAGCGGTCACGACATGGATATCGAGCTTTACATTACTGAGCGGAGAGTTGCTGCTGGAGACCGTGGGAAACTGGCGGCTGCGCTCGAGATATGCGCTGAAGTCGAAGCCGGGAGTCACCGCCATCTTGTTGATGCGAATATCTCCGGAGACAGTCGAAGCCGAGCGCGAGCCCACCCAGTGCAATTCAGCATCTGCCGTGGAACTTACGCCGGGTGGATAACGCAGGCGCACATCCTTGCCGCTGGCGGTGAGATTGAAGTTGAGTTGCTCGTTAAAGTAAGTGGCATCGCCTTTGAGATCGAGTGTGCCGCCGCCGGTGCGGGCGGTGAGGTTTTCGATGTGAAGCCGATCGCGCGAGAACAGGAGCGAGCCATTGAGTTCGGTGAGGCCGCTGGGCAGTCCGGCGTAGGCGACGGAACCATTGGCCAATTGAAAATGACCTTGCGGCAACGGGTCCGTGAGCGTGCCGCCGACGGTCATGTTCATGGTCACCAGACCGGAAGAGGTCAAGTTGGGAACGAAGCCCGAAAGCAGCTTGAGGTCAAGACGGCCATCGGCAGTGAGATCGAGACTATGGTCGCCCGAGATGTGGATGCCGCCGTGCGCGGTAAGGTCGGTTCCCTCCCCTACCAGGTGAAGTTGTTCGATCTTGACCGACTGGCTGGCGAGAGAGAAGCGAATGGGATCCTGATTATGAACCTTGACGTTCTCAACATCGAGAGCGAGCGCGGTGAGAGTGCCGGCCAGCGTCCAGTCCTCGAAATGCCGCAGTGAGCCCTGCAGATCGAGCGAACCGGTCACGGAGGAATGCCCGGTGATCTGACCGCGAAGATAGGAACGCCAGGGAGCGTCGAGATCTACCTGCTCCATTTGAAATGCAAACTTGGCGGGATAATCGTCGCGCAGGTGAACCTTGCCGCTGATCTGCAGCGAGCCACGCTGGAAGTGGGAATTGCCGGTGAGATGCAAGTCGCTGCCTTGGGTCGTGGCGTGCAAATCAAGTTCGCCGGCGACCTCTTGGTCAAGAGCGAGATTTCGCACGTGGATGTCGGCGTCGATGGAAGGCGCCTCTGGCGTGCCGGAAGCTTTGAGCTGAATATCCGCCTGCCCGTCGGTCGAGAAACGACGGGACTGCAGTTGGCGAATCTGAGCAATGTTGATATTGTTGCCGGCGACATTGAGGCGAAAGTTGCGGCTGGAAGGGTTGTAGGCGGCGCTGCCCGTGATCACCGACGAATCGTGAACCAGGTGCATGTCGTCGAAAGCAACTTCGCCCCCTCCAATCTTGAAGTCGGAGTCGAATTGCTGAATGGCCTCTCCATAAGCAACCGCGCCGCTAACATGGATTTGCCCCTCGCCATGAGGATCGGAAAGAAGGCCTGCCGCTTGCACGAAGAAATCCGCCCGGCCGGCAACTGTGTATTTGTATCCCAGCAGTGATTGCAGGGCGTTGAGATCGGCGTTGCGAGCGTTAGCGCGAAGTGTAAACGTGCTGTCGCGCGTGAAGTGCCCGTGCTGCAGAGAGGCGGAAGCGTCGAAATCGGCGGAAGTGTCATCCCGGTCCATCGTGGCGTTGTGTAAAGCGATGCCGTCGAAGGAGAGTTGCAGGTTGCCGGAAAGGGAATCCCAATGAGTTTGCAGCGGATAAGTATTGCCGGTCGCCGGCATGTTGATGTCGAAATCGTCGATCTGCACGCTTCCGGCAATTTGAGGAAAAGAGAGCGAACCGCCCACGGTGCCGTTGAAAGTGGCGCTGCCATTCAACGCGACCGGAAACATGGCCGGACCCCGAACCACTTCGAGAAAGGGCAACCAATCGGCCAGACTCAAGGTGTGCACCGAAACGCGCAGCGCGGCGGAGGACGAGAGCGTACCGGACGCCTGCAGGTGAGTGGTGGGGGTGGTGAGGGTTAGCTGGGGTAGATCCAGAGTGTCATTAATCGCATGGTACACACCGTTGGCGTGCGCGCTGATGGGCAGTTGACCGGGCGCATGGCGCTGAGGCGGCGTCAGATCAACAACAAATTGGACGTCTGCATCCTGAGGAGTTCCCTTCCAGCGAGCTTCCAGGGTTCCATCGGCCGATCCCGTGGGATGGAAATGAGGCATGGGGTGAGCGGGCGTATTCAATGCAACCGACAGATCCTGGGCCGAAAGATCGTGCAGGTGAAAAACCAGTAAGGCATTTTGGATTGCCGGCGGCTTGGGCTTGGCGGCGTTCTCTCCCAGCTTTTTCTGGGGAGTCGCGGAAATGACGGCGGTTTCTAGCGTTTTTCTGACGGCAGTCGACAGGTGCTGAGCAGGTGCGAGCCACTGATTGAGTTCCACGTCGCCAGTAACGCTTCCCCCAAAAATCCTGGCTTGCAACTTTGAGAGCTTGAGTTGCTGGTTGGTGACAGAGTAGTTGGTCGCGACCGAGGCTCGCGAGAAGGCGACATGCTCGTCTTGCCAGGCGAGGTCGCGAAGGGTAAGAAAACCGGTGGAGTTGAGCTGTTCCAGCGCCCACTCCCCGTGTCCTTTCACATCGAGCGTTCCGGCCTGCAGGCTGCTGCGACGAGCGATCGATGCAGCTTCCGTAAGGTCGAACTCGCCATCGTAGTCTCCTTGAAGGTGCGGATGCCGCAAGTCGGTAATCTGCCCACTGGCTGAAACATGGGAATGGCCGGAGTTCCATTTGAGCGACGGAACAACCGCAGCATTCGCTGAGAGACTGAATTCGAGAGTTGTCATCCAACTGAAGGGACGGCAATCGAGAAGCTTCGTATCCACCTGCCCCAGCGCGAGGCGCCCATCATAGCGGCGATGGAGAAAGGAATAATCCATTTGCAGCGCAATGTCGTGGACGCCAAGGTCCAGAGGAAGAATCTTGTCGTCCCACAAAAGCTGCCCGCCACGCAGTTCGAATCGATCCACCGACAGCGCGAAGAGTTGTTCGACAGGCGTCTTTCCGCTTGCGGAAGAATCCCTTCGCGGTGGAACATTCGTGGTGCCGTCGGCAGAGAAAGCCACGTGGACGACCGGTTGTTCGAGGATGACTTCGTGAAAGGCGAGCTCGGAACCAAGGAGAAAGCTGAGCTTCAATCGGGCGACAATGCGGTCGACATGGGCCAGCGGAACTGCGGAAGCGGATTCGCCACCGTGGACCGTAATGCCGCGAACATCGACCTGCAGGCGAAGTGGGGTGGTGTGGATACTGCCGATTTCCACGCGGCCGCCGGTAACACGTTCCAGTTCCGCGACCAGCCGGCGCCGAACCAGCGCCTGGAAAGAATCCGTGTTCACGTAAATGAACAATCCCGCCGAAGTCAGTAAAAAAGCGACAACCAAGAGCGTCACATACTTCCACCAGCGTCGCGGCGCCTGGGCTTGGTGGAGACTTCGGTCACCGCGATTGCACTCCCTCCTCGTTGTAAGGAATCGAGGGGGTGGCTCCCGGGAGATGCACCTGGCCTTCCGAGCGCAAGGTATGCAGCCAGGAGACGAGTAGTTCGTTCGACCTTCTGCTCGGTGAGCAACTCGCGGATCCTGGCGGAAACGTCGGCTAAAGGAACCGTTGACGCTCCCGCTTGCTGTAACTTGGGAACGAACTGGTCGCGGTAGTAAGCCTCGACGGACTTGGAGTCGATCTCAACAGTAGGACGTAGCCGCGCATCGACCAGTCGCATCAGGTCGATTTGCTGTCGGCTGTGCGCCACAAGATCGTTTTCCGAGAGGTGGTAATGGGCAAGCAGCGTTTGCCAGCCTTCGGGCGATGCGGCTTGCGGATATTGCTTGCGGGCATCGGCGACTCGACTAGCGACCTCTGCGTCAGTCGCATGCGGAAAATCGGCGGACTTCATCTGTTCGCGAAGAAGTTCCTGATCGATGAGCCGGTCAAGAACCGCGCGCCGGTCGTCTTCACTGAATTGGCCCAGGTTGCGGTTGCTGAGCAGGGCTTCGAAACACAGGGCTTCATCCCAGTCGCTTTGCAGAATCACCCGTCCGTTCACGGTGGCCACAATGCGGTCGATCACTTCTGCGGCGGAGCGCGCCGGGACAATCAGGAGCGCCGACAGCAGAATCGCTAGCGCGACCGCGGTCATCGTTTTGCCGGTTTGAGACTTCATTAAAATGGCTGCCCTATGCTGAAAAAAACATTGAAGTGGCCCAACCGCTGCGTCTCGAAAGCTTCCGCCTGTCCGGTGGAAGAAAAGGAAGTCCCCTGAAAATAGCGCGTTGGATTTAAATTGTACCCGAAGTCGAAGCGCAAAGGGCCGATGGGGGTCTTATAGCGCAGGCCGATTCCGACCGCGTGCGACGTGTAATCGTAGCCGCTGTTGTCGAAGTAGGTCATGCACGATGGAATGGACACTCCGCCGGATTGCAGGCATTGCCCCGGATCGGGCTGATGCCAGCGGGCAAGACCCTTCAGCATATCGTGGCCGGCCGTGAAGACATTGCCCATATCGTGGAAAATGGCGAAGCCAAAACCTTCCCCAAGATAGGGCAGCGTGACCGGAGGAAAGCGCAGTTCTTCGCTGTTCACGAACAGTGCTGAGCCGCCCACGGGAAAGCCGGAATCGGGATCGCGGGGTCCTGCCTGATTTAACCCGAACCCGCGATGAGAGTTGCCGCCGCCGGCAAAAAATACTTCGGGCAGCGGGATCACCTGAATTCCCTCCGGGCACGAGGTTGCCAAACCGCTGCTGACCGAACACGCGCCGGGAGGGAGAATTCGAGTCCCCGAATAAACCTGCTCCTGGCCAATGGTGGTGGAGCGGGCAAAGACGAATTTATGATTGACGCGGCCGAAAGCGTAATAAGTCGAGTCCTGCACCAGAGCCCGCCCGAAATCAGCTTGAGAGCCGAAGTAACTGGATGCGGCAAAGGCATCCAGGGTGAAGTATTGGCCCTTGGTGCTCTCCAGAGGATTGTCACGCTTGTCGCGAATGAAGGTGAATCCGGGACCGCCAACGCGCGCCGGCAAAGAGAACAAACTGAATTCCGCGGGTGAAAACTCCGAAGCGAAGTTGCTGGCTTTCACCCGCCGGTAATCCCAACGATAAGTAATCGAGGTTGATCGATTCGGCTGCAGCTTGCCAATTTGCTGGCGAAGATCGACTTTGCCCTCCCATCGCTGTGAAGTGAAGGTCGCAACATCGAGACTATTGTCGTAAAAAATGGTGAAGAAGATCTTGAAATTCTCATTGTTGAAGAGCTTGGGAATTTCGTATCCGATGAGCCCCCGCTGTTGAAGCCGGCCGACATGGGACTGAAAGGTGAGAGTCTGGTCGCGGCCGGACACGTTCAATCTCGTCACATCGAAGCCGACACGCGGGCTGATCCCGGTAGAGCCCGCGGGATTGCTGGTTCCCGAGGGCAGGCCAGTTTCGAATTCCAGACCGGCATCATAGGTGAAGGTGTAGCGCTTTGCCTCCTGTACCTGCACGAGAACATTCTTCTGCGAATCCGCGCCTTCGGGATTCTGCACCGCAGTGTCAACCTGGTTGAAGATGCCAAGGTCGTAAAGCTTGCTCTGCGTCTGCAGCAAGTCGATTTGACTGAGGGGCTGTCCAGCAGCAACTTGGATTTCGCGCTGCACCACATAGTCGCGAGTATGATCGAGCCCGCCCACCAGCACCTGGTTGACGAAGAACTGTTCACCCTCCTGAATCTTGTAGCTGACGTCTTCGTGATTCGGCTGTCCGGGCGTGGGCAGCGCGCTGATATCGAGAGTGGCGTTGGAGAAACCGTGGTTGAAGTAGTAATTCAGGATCGACTCGCGATCATTGGCCAGATTCTGATCGGAGTAGGGCTGGCCTTCGCGGGTATCAAGTTCCGGAAATGCCTTGGCATCAATTTTCTGGTTGCCGGTGATCCGAAATGCGCCCACGATAGTCTGCGGGCCTTCTTCGATCTGAATTTGAACCGCCAGTTGATTGTCGGCGTGATGGTAGTTGTCATCCACTTTGGTCTGAACCTTCACATCGCGAAATCCGTTGGAAACATATAGCGCCTGGATGTTGGCGACATCGTTCTTCAACAAAACTCCACTGTAGCGTCCGGGGGAAAACTTGTTCGCCGATTGGATCTGAAGCCGCTGGCGCAGCATCTTCCCCGGAAAATAATGATTCCCCGTAATTGAGATGAGTTCAAGCTTGTGCACCGGCCCAGGATCGATGCGATAGATGATATGCAAAGTGTCAGGCCCGGTTTCCTTCTGAACATCGACGGCGGCGTCGAAGTGTCCGCGGCTTTGCATGTAGTCGAGGAGGTTGCGCTTGCCTTCATTCAGCAGGTCGTCATCGACCGCATTCTCCTCGTAGACGGGAACTTCTTTTTTCAGCACGCCGCGGCTGACGTGAAACCCGACCGTATAGAGGATCACGGTGGGACCCGGATCGATCAGGTAGGTGTAGTCCACGGCATTGGTGGCAGCAAGGTACGCCTGCCCCGCTATCGAAACCTGGGCCAGCACATGCTGTTGCTTCTGAAACCTTTTACGCAAGCGCTGCAGCGAGTTGGTCACGCGCGCCGCGGTAACGCGATCGCCGGAGTGCATCGAGGCAATGTCCTGAACCTGGATGTCGGATAGCGCGGAGTGGCCGGTGACTCTCACCGAGCCAATGTGCGCAGGCTCTCCGGGAGCAATGTGAAAGAGAAGGGTGACCTGCTGGGTCGCGGGGTGCGCGGCGCTCTCCGCGGTAACCTTCGCCCGGTAGTAGCCGTTTTCCTGCATCAGTTGCCGGATGTTTTGCAGGGCGCGATCGAGCTTGTCAACGGTATAAAGTTCTCCGAGTTGGAACTTGGAAGCATTGACGATCTGGTTGTAATTGGGATGGCTGGGAGCGCCTTCGATATCGACCGCACCCACAAAGTAATTGAGCGAAGTGGAAAAGCTGAGGCGCACGCCCGGGCCAAACGGAACCGCTTCTGCCTGAATGTCAGAAAATCGTCCGGTTGCATATAGAACCCGGATGCTCTCGCGGACCTGGTCGCGGTCGAGCGGTTGACCCGGCTTCTGCGGAAGCATCTGCAGCAGATGTTCGCGATCGCGCTCCGGCACTTCCGGCAGTTCGATCGATTGCACGGGGCGTCCGGCAAACGCCGACATCGAAGCCAGTGCCGAAGACGGCTCGGCGCCTTGCGCCTGCTGCGGTGCTCCGGGCGAGACCAATGCCGATGATCCGGCGCACACCGGGCCGGCCGTAGCGATGATCAGGATAACGAGTGACGCGTAGCGTCTCAGCAAAAAGTGTCCTTGAGTCTGTTGCCTAACTTCGATGGTGCGCCGCAACCTTGCGTTGTGTGCCTCTGGGTCGGCGTCGCGCGAGCGAAGTACTGCACAGACCTATAATAAAGGTTTCACGAGTGCGCACCGGTGACCTCCTTGAGGCGGGACGCAACCATGCCGGTCATGAAGAAAGGGCGGCGTTTGGAGAAAGAAAAATTCGAGGAACGGTATTCGCGGCAGATTCTGTTCGGCGGGATCGGAGCGGAGGGCCAGCGCCGCCTGTCGGCGGGACGTGTGGCGATCGTTGGCTGCGGCGCGACCGGATCGGCGCTGGCGTCATTGCTGGCGCGCGCAGGCATCGGCACGCTGCGGATTATCGATCGCGATTATGTGGAGCCCAGCAATCTGCAGCGGCAATCCCTCTTCGAAGAAACCGACGCCGCTGAAAGCCTGCCGAAGGCGGTAGCAGCGGCACGCAAGATATCGGCTTTCAATTCCGAGATCAAGGTAGAGTCGAGGGTAGAGGACCTGGTTCCGGCAAATATTCATCAATTACTTGAGGAAATTGACCTAATTCTAGATGGAACCGACAATTTCGAAACTCGCTATCTCGTGAATGATTTTGCGGTGAAGGCTTCCCTGCCTTGGATTTACGCAGCCGCCGTAGGCAGCTATGGAGTGACGTTGAATGTGCTCCCCGGCCAGACCGCATGCCTGGCGTGCATTTTCCCCGATTCGCCGCGAGGCATGATCGAAACTTGCGAAACCTCTGGAATCCTGAATACAGCGGTTAACCTCGTGGCCTCGATCGCGGCGACTGAGGCAGTGAAGATCCTCATTGGCGGTGATGCCACCAAACAATTGAGGAAGACGCTTTGGTCCTACGATGTCTGGAGGAACGAGCAGGCCGAGATTGCGGCGGATAAACCGCGTGCCGGCTGCCGGGCCTGTGGTCAGCGGGATTTCATTCATCTGGCGGGCGAAGGACGTCCCCACATCACAATGTGCGGGCGCAATTCGGTGCAGATTCACGAACGCTCCCGGCCCATCGATTTTGTCGAAATGCAGCGGCGGCTCAACTCGCACGGCGTGGTGCGGCACAACGAATTCGTGTTGAAGTTCTGGCGCGAGCCTTACGAAATGACGCTATTCCCGGATGGGCGCGCCATTATCAAAGGAACGACCGATACCGCACTGGCACGCAGTTTGTACGCAAAGTATGTGGGAAGCTGAGTGCGAGTGAGAGTTTTTGAGTCGCCAGCTTACATCCGATATCGCTAGTACTTCCTGAAATTACACATTCCAGAGGGCGTTGCTTGGGCCGCGTCCAGTGGGGCATTTGACGCACCCTAGGGCCGCTTTTCCCATTGTGAGAACCGGGGAATCGTTGTACAGTAGTTCCCGCTTCGACCACTTCCCGGCTACGCCGTTTGTTGGAGGCTCGGATGACCCCATGGACGGCAATGCGCGCTCTGCTGTGTCCCGGTGTGCTGCTGGCGCTAGTGCCGCTCGCGTCCGCCGGCACCGTCACTGTTTCCCCTGCAAAGTTGACGTTCGGCAACCAGACCCTGGGCA
Source organism: uncultured Acidobacteriaceae bacterium (assembly GCA_963715875.1). Lineage (GTDB taxonomy): Bacteria > Acidobacteriota > Terriglobia > Terriglobales > Acidobacteriaceae > Sulfotelmatobacter. The sequence continues at coordinate 3,227,159 of OY970281.1, forward strand.
GCCCCAGCGCAATCCAGACGGTCACCCTTACCAACGGCCAGACCAAAGCCCTCAGCATTACCAGCATTACCAGCACACTGCCGGACTACTCCCAGACCAGCAATTGTCCCTTTAGCCCGTCCACGCTGGCTACCGGCGCCAGTTGCACGATCTCTGTGACCTTTACTCCCTCGGTGCTGGGAGTCCGCTCCGCCACTCTCGACGTCAACGACGGCGCCAGCAACTCGCCGCAGAAGGTCACGCTTACCGGCACGGGTATCGCAGCGGTAACCGTGACGCCCGCCAGTTTGCCGTTCGGAAACATCATCATCGGCAAGCAGAGCGGCTCGTTAACGGCCACCGTTACGAATAAGCAAACCACCGCCCTCACCATTAACAGCATCACCACCAACCTCGGCGACTACACCGACACGAGCGGTTGCCCGTTGAGTCCCAACACATTGGCGGCGGGGAAAACCTGCACCATCCTGGTGACTTTTACTCCGGCGGCCGCGGGACTGCGCAGCGGGACGCTCACCGTCAACACCTCCGCGGGCGCTCCCACGGTGAGTTTGAGCGGTACGGGACTCGCGCCGGCAGCGGTCAATCCCAGCGCGCTGACTTTTGCGGGCCAGGCTCTAGGTACCACCAGCCCGGGGCAAACGGTGACCCTGACCAACAATCAGCACGTGGCCTTAAAGATCACAAGCATCACCAGCAGCGCCACCGACTTCGGCTACACCACCAACTGTCCTTTGAGCCCCAGTACGCTGGCGGCGGGAGCCATCTGCACCGCGACGGTAACATTTTCTCCAGCGGCCACAGGCACGCGGACCGGCACGCTTAGCTTCAACGACAATGCCAGCAACACCCCGCAGACCGTGTCGTTGACGGGCACAGGCAATCCAGCGGCGCTGGTGTCGATCGCAGTCACGCCCACGAATCCCTCTTTTGCCATCGGCACAACGCAGCAGCTTGCGGCAACCGGCACCTACTCCGATGGCAGCACGCTGGATATCACCACATCCGCTTCGTGGAGCACTGGCAACCCAGCCATTGCGACGGTCAATGCCACAGGCCTGGCAGCGAGTGTGGCTGTCGGCACCACCAGCGCTACCGCGACTTCGGGAAGCATTTCGGGCTCGACCACGCTGACCGTCACTCCTCTTACGTTGGTCTCGATCGCTGTAACGCCTGCCCTGCCCAACGTACCGCTGGGCACAACGCAGCAATTCACGGCCACGGGCACTTTCACCGATGGCAGCATGCAAAACATCACCGGGACCGTGCAGTGGAATTCGGACACGTCCGCAGTGGCCACAATCAGCAACCAAGCCGCAACAGCAGGGTTGGCCACCACCGTGGCTCAGGGTATGGCGACGATCAGCGCCACGTCCGGTTCAGTGAGTGCATCGACCACGCTGACCGTTTCCGCCGCATCGCTGGTTTCAATCGCCATCACTCCGGCAACTCCGTCGATCGCGTTGGGCACGACCCAGCAGTTCACTGCGACCGGAACCTACACCGACGGCAGCACCCAGAACCTGACCGCCGCAGCGGTCTGGTCGTCGGGCACACCTGCAACCGCGACCATCAACAGCTCCGGCCTGGCGCAGAGCGTAGCCATCGGGACTGCAAATATCAGCGCCACCTCCGGAACGATCAGCAGTTCCACCGAGCTCACGGTAACCACCGCAACGCTGGTATCGATTGCCATCAATCCTCAATCGGCGACGATTCCTCTGGGCACGACCCAGCAGTTCACCGCGACCGGCACCTACTCCGACGGCACTTCGCAGGACGTCACGAAAATCGGCCAGTGGACTTCGTCAGTGGCCACGGTAGCAACGATCAGCAACACCACAGGAACAGCGGGACTGGCAAGCACACTGGGCACAGGCACCACGACGATCGGAATCAGTTCTGGCGCGATCAGCTCGACCGCAACCCTGGTTGTGAATCCGGCTGCCCTGGTCTCGATCGCGATTAATCCGCAGAATCCCACGATCACTTTGGGCACAACGCAGCAGTTCACGGCCACAGGCACTTACACCGACAGCAGCACGCAGGACTTGACCTCGGTCGCGATCTGGAGTTCCTCCAACGCCACAGTCGCGATCATCAGCAACACCCTTGGCAGCTATGGACTGGCCACCAGCGCGGGAGCCGGCGCCACCACCATCACTGCAAACTCAGGGACCATCAGCGCCTCCACCCTGCTGACCGTCACCACGTCAACGGCGACCCTGGTCTCGATTGCGGTGACGCCAACCAATACTTCGATCGCGTCGGGTTCTATGCAGCAGTTCGCCGCGACCGGCACGTACTCCGATAGCAGCACTCAAGACCTCACGACGTCGGTGAACTGGAGCGCACTCAATCCCGCCGTCCTCGGTATCAGTAATCAGAGTGGCTCCGACGGCCTGGCGACGGGGCTAGGCGCGGGAACAACCACCGTCACTGCCACGTTGGGTGCCGTTTCGGGCTCAACCACCGTGAGCGTATATGCCGTGTTGACCTCGATCACGCTGACATCATCTTCCTTTCAAATTGTGATCGGCGCGACTCAGCAGTTGGCCGCCACCGGCAATTACAGCGACGGCTCCACTCAAGACGTTACCTCTTCAGCGGTTTGGACCTCGACCAATCCGTCCATCGCTGGTGTGACCGCTGGGCTGGTGATCGGGCAGACGAATGGTATTGTGTCAATCACAGCATCGCTAAGCGCGATCACCAGTCCGCCCTCCAGCGCTGACATTGGCACGGCGGCTGACTTTTATGTAGCCACTAACGGCAACGACACCTGGGCAGGAACGTTGTGGAATCCCAACCCGACCAACACTAATGGCCCCTTTGCTACGATTGGCCGGGCGCAGAGTGCCGTGCAAGCCATTCTCCGCAACCCCAATGGAAGGACCGCGCCCATCATCGTGATGATTCGCGGCGGAAACTATTACCAACAGGCGCTCGCCTTCACCTCCGCTGATTCAGGCTCGTTGACCCTGATGGTGAACTGGCAAAACTATCCGAACGAAACGCCGCTGCTGAGCGGGGGAATGGTGGTCACTGGCTGGACCTCGATCGGCAACGGCGCCTACGAGGCAACATTACCCAAGACGACAAAATATTTTGAGAATCTGTTCTACAACGGTGGGCGCAGGCTGCGCCCGCGCGTGGGCGGAGGCGTGGGTACCTACAAGAGAATCGCCGGCACCGTTTACGTGAGCGGCAATCCTCCCCCCGCAGCTCCGCCGCAGCCAAACTGCAACGCGTATGTGCCCGGCAGCGGATGGGAATGCTTCGACCGTTTCACTTTCAGCCCTGGCGACATCAGTTCGACCTGGGCGAACCTGAACCCACCCTACCCCACCGGCGATATCGAATTGGTGGCGTTCGAGTGGTGGAGCGCGCCCAAAATGCGCATCCTGTCCGTGGACACGACCCACAACATTGTCTATCTAACCGGGGAAACCTCGCCGGTTGTAGAACAACATGGCTTCATCGCCAACCATCGCTACATCGTCGAGAACGTGAAGGACCTGCTAACCCAGGGTGGACAGTGGTTCCTCGATCTCTCCACAGCCCCGTGGACGCTGACCTACATTGCCAAGCCCAACGAAAATCCGTTGACCGACTTGGTGGTTGTGCCTCAATCAACCCAGGTGTGGACGGGAAGCAACCTATCCTATGTGACCTTCACCGGGATCACCTTTGAACATGACAACTTCACGGTTCCGTCCACCGGCTACGTTTCGTCGCAGCAGGAACCAACTTTGACGGGAGCGCTGAGTTGCTACAACTGCCAGCATGTGACTTTTAGTGCTGATACCATCGCCCAGACTTCGGGCTCGGGAATCGAGTTCAAGACCACCAACACCTCGCTGACCACCGCGTACAACACCTTCCAGAACGGGGCGCTATACGACATTGGCGGTGTGGGCATCCGCGTGGGAGCGCCTCCCCTCAAAAGTGACACTGACGCCGAGGTTCCTCAGTTCACCACGATTCAGAACAATCTGATCGAGGGCTATGCGCGGGTGTATCCCAGCGGGATTGGCATTGTGCAAGGCACCGGCCACGACAATAACTACACTCACAATGACATCTACGATGGCTATCACAGCGGCATCGAGGTATGTTTGCCGCCCAGTTGCGCACCCGGAACCAAGAACTCTACCGGCTCGTTCAATAATGTCGTTTCCTTCAATCACATTTTTGATCTGTATGAAGGGGTAACGGACGACGGCGGCGCCATTTACTTCGCCACCGGAGGACTGACCTATTCTCCCGCGGGAAACAAAATACTCAACAACAAGATCCACGATACCAGCGATGCCTCCATCGTCGATTCGGATGGTTACGGCGGTGATGGCATCAACCTCGACAGCTCGACCGGTTTGATCACGATCGAAAATAACTTGTTGTACAGGATTTCAGGCGTGGCCTTGAACCAGAGCTACGGCCCTCAACTGCGCAATATGAGCAACTCCGTGTTGAACAATATTTTCGCCTTCGCCCGCAACGGAATGATCGGGAATGGAGATCCTTATCCGACGAATGTCTGTCCTGCGTCTCCAGTGATCATTTTCAATGCCTCCAATAATATTTTCTACTTCGACCGCGTTTCAAAACTGTCTTTCTATCTGCAGCAGGGATGCGAGTACTCCTGCGGTTTTCCGCTGACCGACATGCACAACTGGCAGAGCAATCTCTATTGGCGAACCGACGGCAAATTCAGCACCGATACTTCGGCCTTTCATAATCAGCCCAATCCGGCATCGCCGACATTGTGCGGCAGCTCGGGCAGCCGGACTTACTATAACTTTGCAGGATGGCAGGGGCTGGGAGAAGACGCTGGAAGCCTCGCCAATACGAACCCTGGATTCAATCACCCCGTCTACCCGTACGATGACTACAGGCTGCCCAATGGATCGCCGGGCGTTGGATTTGTCGTGTTCGATCCGACCGAGGCCGGCCGCAGCAATCCCCTTATCAAGCCCACGGACCCAATCGATATTCCCGCGACTTTCCCCACGGCCACGTTCAGCCCGACTGCCGACTACTAACACCCAAGGCGCAGCGGATTTTGTCGGGAGACATCAGCAGGAGAGAGGTCGGCAGAACAGGACGCTGGCCGAAGACGCAGATGGGATCGAAAAAACTTGGCTGCCCCCCAGGGATTCGAACCCCGATAACCTGCTCCAGAGGCAGGTGTCCTGCCGTTGAACGAGGGGGCAGTGCATTCATTATCCAATGAGTTAGAGAGCCGGTCAAATCCGCGAGACACACTTTGGTTTTTCATTCTGGCACGCTCATTCGCGTTACACTCTGTTTAAGCTGCATGTCGCGAGGAGTGGAGTATGCCCATTGTCTTTGAGAACGCCGCTGAGAACCAAGCCGAAATTGCGCGCCGCCCGCTGGAAGCCGAGCAATGCGCCCTCATCGTGGTCGATATCCAGGAAAAACTTCTGCCGCCGATTTTTCAGAAAGAACAGTTGGTGCGCAACTCGCAACTGCTGATCCGCGCCGCGGGCGTCCTGAAGATTCCTGCGCTCGTGACCACGCAATACGCCAAGGGATTGGGCAAGACTGTGCCCGAGATCGCTTCCCTCCTGCCGGAAACCGAGGCCATCGACAAAGATCGCTTTTCGTGTTTCGGCAGCGACGTTTTTTGTACCGTGCTGAAGCGCCTGCCCGGCAATCGCAACACACTGCTGCTGTGCGGTATGGAAAGCCACATCTGCGTGATGCAAACGGCGCTGGCGGCTCTGCGCGAGGGATATCTGGTGCACGTCGCCTCCGATGCAGTCAGCTCGCGCACAGAATGGAATTGGAAGATCGGTCTCGAAAGAATGCGCGCCGCGGGAGCCGTGATTTCCTCGAGCGAGATGGTGATCTACGAGTTGCTGCGATCGTCTTCGTCGGCAGAGTTCAAACAGATGCTGCCGTATTTCAAGGGATAGGATAGGTCTCAGGTCTTGGGTCTTTGGCCTTGGATTCCCTAACACCTAATACTCAAGACCTGACACCTTCATTCAGCCAAGCCGCCGGCCGGATCTTTTTTCTTCACCCGCACCACCGTAATCTTCGCGATCCCCTCTTCGAACGTGGGTGGCTTCAGTTTGGCGGCCATGCGCCGCATCACATCTTCGGGAACGACCCGGTCGCGCCGCTGGTGGCGCTCGACGCAGGTTTCGAGCGGCACATCGAAATAGACCGCGTGTACCTCGTACTGATAATCCTTGGCCAGCTTGATCCAGTGAGCGCGCTCCTGCGGCGTGAGGTTGGTCGCGTCCACATAATTCATGGGACGCTTCGCGATCAGCCGCGCTTTCAGCATGGAGCGCAGATTGGAAAACACCAGATCCTGAAAACGCTGCTCGCGCACGTCGTCAAACAACAGCGAGCGCACCATGTCGCTGGAGAGCGGCACCACATTATGGCGCTTGAACCATGAACTCTTCCCCGAACCCGGCAACCCGATAGCCAGCACGACCACGCCCTTGGGCGCACGTGGCGCCGCAACGGCAGCCACTGGAATTTTCGCAGCCGGCGCGGCCGGTGGCGGGGCCGCGGCCTCTGCCGGCACCTCAGTATCTGCTCCTCCAGCTTCTGGGCCGTCATCTTCCTCCGACTCCAGGGGAACCGCCGGAATCGATCCCTTCACCGCGGCAGGAGCGAACGCCTGCGCAACTGCCTGCTCGCGTCCACGGCCACCGCGCCCGCGACCACCGCGACGGCGGCGTGCACGGCCAGCCTGCCCGGAACCGCCTGCAGCAGGCTGCGAACGCTGCGCCGCCGGCTCTTCCGCCGGGGACTCAGCCGCCTCAACGTTCTCGCTGCCCGTAGGCTGGAATTCCGGCTGCGGCTCGAGCGAAACTGGGGCTTCGGCACTCTCTGCGCTGGCGTCGGGATTCTGCTCCGCGTCGAAATAAGCCGGCTGCAACGGCGGAGGCGCGGGCTGGTCGGCTGGCTCTTTTGCAGTTTTTTTGCGGCGCGTTAAGCGCTCACGCATCCATTTACGCATATGCAAGGCTTTTAACACAGAATCGAGGCTCGGAGCAATCGGCCAGCCTCGGGACGAACCACGAGCGCCAGCCGCGTTTACACTATGAGCATCGCTAAAACTATCCCATCCTCGATTCATGGGCAGAAATACATCTCGCTCGCCACCTTCCGCAAGACGGGGGTAAAGGTCGCCACCCCGGTTTGGTTTGGCGAAGATGGCGGCAAGCTCTACGTGATGACCCGCAGCGACATGGGCAAGACCAAGCGGATCCGCAACAATCCCCGGGTCACAGTTGCTCCCTGCACGATCCGCGGAAAAGTGACCGGCCCCGAGATTGCGGCAACCGCGCGCATTCTGCCGCCCGCGGAGCACCCTCGCGCGCGTCAAGCCATCAACCAGAAGTATTGGATGGCCCGGCTGCCGCTAGTATGGCGTCGAACCGATACGTACTTAGAGATGACGTTTCCGTAGCCAGCGCCAGTGCTCGGTACTCGGTACTGGGTACTAGGTACTAGGCACTGGATACCGAGTTCCGCGATGGGAAACCGAAGACCCGATTGCTCGAGGAAGCATTTACGCCGTCTCTCTCTCCTGCTAACATCATCTGTCTGTCTACCGGCTCAGGAAGAAATCTGATGTCGCATTCATAAGGAACGGAGAAACGCTTCATGGCAATCAAAGTTGGTATTAACGGCTTCGGACGCATCGGGCGCAACGTGCTGCGCACTTCGCTTAACGATCCCAACGTGGAATTCGTGGCGGTCAACGATCTCACCGATCCGAAGACGCTGGCACACCTTCTGAAATACGATTCAATTCTTGGCAACCTGCCTAACAAGATCACCGCAACCGCGGACGGCATTCAGATCGATAACAAGACCATCAAGGTCTTCAAGGAAAGAGACCCCGGCGCCCTGCCCTGGGATTCAGTGGGCGCGCAGGTGGTGGTCGAATCGACCGGACACTTTACCGACGCCAACGACGCCAAGAAGCACCTTCGCGGTTCGGTGAAGAAAGTCATCATCTCTGCACCGGCGAAGAATGAAGACATCACCGTCGTGCTGGGCGTAAACCACGAGAAGTACGATGCCGCCAAGCACCACATTATCTCGAACGCTTCCTGCACCACGAACTGCCTGGCGCCGGTCGCGAAAGTGGTCAACGACGAGTTCAAGATCGTCAGCGGAACCATGACCACGATTCATTCCTATACCAACGATCAGGTGATCCTCGACTTCCCGCATAAAGATCTGCGGCGGGCGAGGGCAGCGGCGATCAACATGATTCCCACGACCACAGGCGCGGCCAAAGCGGTGAAGCTGGTCATTCCTGAACTGGCGGGAAAGTTGGATGGCTTCGCCATGCGCGTGCCCACGCCGAACGTCTCGGTGGTCGATCTGGTGGTCTGGGTAGAAAAAAAGACAACCAAAGAAGAAGTGAACGCGGCGCTCAAGAAAGCTTCCGAAGCCGGGCCGTTGAAGGGCTATCTGGGCTTCGAAGAGAACGAACTGGTATCGTCCGATTTCAAGGGCGATGGACGGTCCTCGATCGTCGACGCTCACATGACCCTGGTGGTGGGCGGCAACTGCGTCAAGGTGATCTCCTGGTACGACAATGAATGGGGATACTCCTGCCGCGTCCGTGACCTGATTCACTACATCGCCAGCAAAGGATTGTAATTCGCGGTGCCGCCGTCCCGGCGGCTGTCGTGCGGGCGAACCCGCCCGCGCGTGCGGCAGCCGGCGAAACAACGGCGCTGCTTTGCAGTGTTGATCGACTGAAAAATTCGAAGGACATACCCTAAGGACGACCAGCCCATGTCCAAGCTGTCCATGCGTGATCTCCCACTCAACGGCAACCGTATTTTCATGCGCGTCGACTTCAACGTTCCTCTCGAGGACGGCCGCGTCATGGACGATACCCGCATTCGTGAAACCCTGCCCTCCATCGAATACGCTTTGCGCCATGGCGCGCGGCTGATTCTGGCCTCGCACCTGGGACGGCCCAAGGGCAAGCCCAATCCAAAAATGAGCCTGAAGCCGGTGGCTGAACGCCTGCGCATGGTGCTCGACAAGGAACTGGCGCGCGGTGAAAACGTCGGCTTCTGTCCCGACTGCGTCGGCCCCGAAGCCGAAGAAGTCGCCACCCAGCTGGAAAAAGGCCAGACCCTTCTTCTGGAGAATTTACGCTTTCACGCCGAGGAAGAGGCCAACGACGAACAGTTCTCCAGACAACTGGGCGCGCTCGCGGACTTCTATATCAACGACGCCTTCGGCACGGCGCATCGGGCCCACGCCTCCACCGTCGGCATCACCAAGTTCGTCTCCAAATCCGCGGCCGGGTTGCTCATGGAAAAAGAGTTGCGCTATCTGGGCAAGGCGCTCGAGCATCCCGAGCCTCCCTTTGTGGCCATCCTCGGGGGCGCCAAAGTCAGCGACAAGATCGGCGTCATTCGGAACCTGCTCACCAAAGTCGATTCCCTCATCGTTGGCGGCGGCATGGCCTACACCTTCCTGAAGGCGCAGGGACAGGAGATCGGCAAGTCTCTGCTCGAAGCCGACAAAGTCGATCTGGCGCGGCAACTGTTGCAGGAAGCCAAGCAACGAAATGTGAAGTTCCTGCTGCCCATCGATCACGTCGTAGCCATGAAGCCTGAAACCAATGCCGTGCAACAGCAGATTGGCGAAGGCCAGGCGATTCCGGCCGACCGTATGGCGCTCGACATTGGTCCGAAAACCATCGAGCTGTTCTCGGAGGAAATCTCGCGCGCCCGCACCATCGTATGGAATGGGCCCATGGGCGTCTTTGAAATTCCAGGATTTTCACGGGGAACGTTCAAGATCGCCCATGCGATAGCGGAAAACGTGGGAGCGATCTCGATTGTCGGAGGTGGCGACACCGTGGCCGCGGCGCATGCGGCTGAAGTCGCCGATAAGATGACGCACATTTCCACCGGCGGCGGCGCATCGCTGGAATTCCTCGAAGGCAAAAAATTGCCCGGAGTCGAAGCGCTCACGGACAAAAAGTGACGACTCTGGATACCGTCGTGAGCGATTTCACAGCCCGCATCCTTCTGGATCGCGGCAAATCCATCGAGTTCGCCGGCCCCGCCGACATTACCCGCGAAACCACCCACGCCATTGTGAATGCTGCGAACTCATCTCTACTGGGCGGAGGTGGCGTCGATGGCGCGATCCACCGCGCCGGCGGCCCCGCCATACTCGCCGAGTGCCGGCAAATCGTGGGCAAGATCGGAAGCCTGCCCTCAGGAGAAGCCGTGATTACAAGTGGCGGCCGGCTCTCCGCGAGATATGTAATTCACACGGTCGGCCCGATCTATCGAGACGGAAACCACGGAGAAGCGCAAAAGCTGGCGAACTGTCATCGCGAATCCATTCGACTGGCCGACGAGCACGGCCTCGAGTCTTTATCTTTTCCCGCTATTTCTACCGGCGTTTACGGCTATCCCGTCGCTGAAGCTGCCCCGGTCGCGATTTCTGCCACGCTTGAAGCCCTGGCCTCGGCAGCCCACGTGAGCAAGATTCGTTTCGTTCTTTTCGACGCGGGCACACTGCGCGCTTACACCACCGCCGCCGGGAATCTGCAGAATCTGAACTCGACTTTATCCTCATACCGATTTGAGAAGGGACTTTCATGAGAAAGAAGCTGATCGCCGCCAACTGGAAGATGTACAAGACTCCCGAGCAGACCCGCGAATTTTTCCGTGACTTCCTGCCGCTGGTCGCAGGCCACGAACGCGACGAGATCGTGGTTTGCCCGCCCGACATCGATCTGGCGGCGGCGCTGGATGCAACCAAAGGGTCGAATGTGGCGATCGGAGGCCAGAATGTACATTGGAAGGCCGAAGGCGCGTTCACCGGGGAAACTTCGGCGGCCATGCTGCTGGCTCTGGGGGTGACGCATGTCATCATCGGCCACTCCGAGCGGCGGCAATATTTTGGCGAGACCGACGACACCGTAAACATGCGCCTGAAAACCGCGCTGGAAGCGGGACTCATCCCAATCTGCTGCGTGGGCGAAGTATTGCAGGAACGCGAAGCTGGACTCACCGACGACGTGTTGCGCCGCCAGTGCGTGCGCGCTTTCCATGCCATCTCCGCCAAGAAAGCGGCGAAAATGGTGGTGGCTTATGAGCCGGTCTGGGCGATTGGCACGGGCAAGACGGCCACTCCGGAAATTGCCGCCGAAGCCCACGCCGTGATCCGCCGCGAAGCCAGCGAAATATTCGGCGAGGAGTTTGCCTCGAAGTTGCGCATCCTCTACGGCGGATCGGTGAAGCCGGACAACGCTTCCTCTCTGATGGCGCAGGAAGAAATCGACGGAGCGCTGGTAGGCGGAGCATCGCTTGATCCCAAATCATTTGCGGCGATTGTGAAGTACTAGATCGTCTTTGATCCTGGCATATCCAGCACCGTCGAAACGGCAGGCGCTTTGATCATGGGCCATCCAGGCACCGTGGAAGAGCGGCGCTTCAGCGCTGCGTCACTTGCCCCAAAGCAAACCGGGCTTTAGCCCCGGTGGATGCTCTTCTTACGCCCACACAAATACGACCTCAGCGGCTAAAGCCCACGATCCTTCGTCCAACTTCACGCGGCCCTGAAAGGGCCGCTCCTCCACAGTCGCACGAATATGGTCAAGAACCTCGCCATGCGAACTACCCCTCAATCTGCTAATCTTCCTGTTCGCGATTCCACGGAGTTCAATCTGTTCCAGAAAAGACTTTGAATGACGGAAACTGCGCGTCCTGAACCCAGCGGGCTTTACCGATGGGTGGTCCTGATTGTTGTCAGCCTGGCCATGTTAGGCAGCTATTACGTCTATGACGCCCTGAGTCCGCTCGCCGATGTCCTCAAGCAGCAACTTGGATTCACCGACGAGAATATCGGCCTCTTGCAGGCCATCTACAGCTTTCCGAACATTTTCACGGTGCTGATTGGCGGATTTATCATCGACCGCATCGGGCTGCGGAAATCCCTGATGATCTTCGGCGTCCTCTGTTTTATTGGTCCGGCCATCACCGTGGCCACCGGTCACCTATCGATCATGGCCCTTGGCCGCCTTATTTTCGGCATGGGCGCCGAGTCGCTCAACGTCGCCGTCACCACCGCTCTGGCCCGCTGGTTCCGCGGCAAGGAATTGAGCTTTGCCTTTGGATTGAACCTGACCGCTTCACGCCTCGGCACCTTCTTCGCCCTCAATTCCCCCACGTGGGCACGCTGGGCCTATGCCAACTGGCGGGATCCATTCATGATCGCTCTGGCTTTCTCGGCCTTATCGGTGGTAGGAGCGGCCATTTACTGGCTCATGGAACAGCACGCCGAAAAGAACTACCACTTGGGCGAGGTTTCCACCGACAAAGTAGTCTTCTCCGATTTGTGGAAGTTCGGCGTCAGCTACTGGCTGATCGTGGCCCTTTGCATCGTTTTCTACTCCGCCATCTTCCCCTTTCAAACTTTCGCGGTCGAGTTCTTTCAATATGCGCATGGCACCACGCGTGAGTTTGGCGGCTTCCTCTCGAGCATGCTGACTTTGTTCGCCATGATTGCAACCCCGCTGTTCGGCCTGTGGGTCGATCGAATCGGCAAACGGGCCCTCTTAATGATGCTCGGTTCCCTGCTGCTGATCCCCGTGTACCTGATGATGGCCTACACCCAAATCAATCTATACATCCCGATGGCGATGATGGGGGTGGCGTTCTCGCTGATCCCGGCGGTGATGTGGCCTGCGGTCGCTTACATCGTTGACCAGTCGAAGCTGGGGACGGCCTATGGGCTCATGACCATGATCCAGAACATTGGACTATTCGGCCTGAACCTGCTGGTCGGGTGGGCCAATACCTATGGCCATGCAGATGCCAGCAATCCCAAGGGATATAACCTGGGGATGTGGATTTTTTCGGTCCTGGGAATCCTGGGGGTGATTTTCGCCTTCCTCCTGCGTCAAAGGGAGTTAGGCCCGCACGGCCACGGCTTGGAGACCATCACGACGGCCTCGGCCAGGGGTGCGGCTTAAGCGATCTCCTACCGTTTTTCGGAGGCTGCTTCTTCGAGGTTCGGCCGGGGTTCCATGGAAATAGCAAGAACTGGCTCCAAGGCCGCAGAGACAAAGGCCTTGCGGCCGGCTCCAGCGGCGGAGTTAAGACGTTCGTGGCGCATCCGCAGATCGGTAGAGATACTCTAATATTGCGGAGTCGAGGCGGCGGCCCGGTTCGCACGAAGGTCACGCAAACGATACAACACAAACTACTTATGCCGCATCCCACAAGATGCGGCCGGAAAAGACAGCTTGACCGAGCCACGAGACCATCAGAACGCCGAACTTAGCGAGGCCGAGGCCATTGAACGGGCCAAGCAAGGCGACGCGCAAGCGTTCCAGGCGCTCTACGACAAGCACAAGCGGCGGGTCTACTCGCTGTGTTTGAGAATGACGGCCAACACAGCGGAGGCTGAGGACCTGGCGCAGGAAGCGTTCTTGCAGCTTTATCGCAAGATCGCGACGTTTCGCGGGGAGTCGGCGTTTTCGACCTGGTTACACCGGCTCTCGGTGAACGTGGTGCTGATGCACCTGCGAAAGAAGAGTCTTCCTGTGGTTTCGCTCGAAGAAACCACGCAGGGAACCGAGGAAGATTCTCCCAAGCGGGATTTCGGGGCGGACGATGTGGCTTTGGCCGGGTCGCTTGATCGCATGCAGTTGCAAAGGGCCGTTGACAGCCTTCCCCCGGGCTACCGAACGATTTTTGTTCTTCACGATATTGAAGGATACGAGCATAATGAAATCGCCAAAATCGCGGGATGCTCGATTGGCAACAGCAAATCGCAGTTGCACAAGGCACGTATGAAGTTGCGCGACCTGCTCAAGATCAATAGAGCCGAAAAGGCCGGAAAATCGAAAACAGGGTAAGTAAGACAGTGTGGCGCGGGCACTCTTGCCCGCGAAGTTTTGGGCGATGCAGGCAACGCGGGCAACATTGTCCGCGTCCACATGAGGAAGGCTCGGGGAGAAGTTATGGATTGCGTTGAGCTGCAACGGAGCTTGGCGGAAGTGGAAGACGGCAGTTCCGCCGAACAGCGAAACCATCTGAGGACGTGCTCCACGTGCTCGGCGCTGGTGGAAGAATTGAGTCTGATTATCACGGCCGCCAACGAACTACAGGCCGTAGATGAACCCAGTCCCAGAGTTTGGAATTCCATCGAAATCGCATTGCGGCAGGAGGGACTCATTCGGCCCCAAATCGCCTCGCGGCCGCACTTACCGTCGTTCAGTGCGCGCTGGGGGATGGCACGCTGGCTGGTGCCCGCTGCGGCGATGCTCTTGCTGTCCCTTGGAATCTACGTCCACCATCAATCCCAGCCCAGTCAACTGGCCCAGCAGGCCGCGGTGACAACTCCAACTGCCGAAATGCCTGACCTCAATGACGACGACTTGCTGCAGGAAGTCGCTGACAGCGGTGCGGAGACCAAGACGCAGTTTGCGGAGAACCTGCGGCAGGTGAACGACTCCATCCGTGAGGCGCAGGACCTGGTGCGCGAGAGTCCCAACGACATGGAGGCCCGGCGGTGGCTGATGCAGGCGTATCAGCAAAAATCCATGCTTTTTCAAATGGCCATGGATCGGCCCTTGCAATAATGCTGCAAAAATTTTTAGAAGTGCTCGGGGGAGTCGTATATGCGCAACATGCGGGCGGCAAAACTTTTGACCATCGGCCTCGTAGTGGCAGGTACGCTGGTCGCCGAGAGCAAAAAGGAATTCCACTTCTCGGTAGGGCCGAAAGCCGGCGTATCGGTGATCAACCCCTACGGCTCGATTTCGGTGAAACCCTCACTGAACAACACTGTCACGGTGAATGCGGTTTTGCACTCCGACAAAGTTGAAGTAGACAACAACCAGAGCGGAAACCGCGTAGACATTCAGTCCCACTTGCTGCCTGGGGCCGATTCCGAGTCGGGTCGCGTGGATTACGAAGTTTTGGTGCCCGCCGATGCCAGCGTCACTTTGCATTGCAGCGCGGGCGCGTTGCGGGCGGAAAAGCTGCACGGCGATGTCAGCCTGGAGGGTGCGGGAGCTGAGGTCGTGATTCGCGATATCTCCGATGCCCACGTGCACGTGAAGACCATGAACGGCACCGTCAGCCTCAATAACATCCAGAACGGGCACGTGGAAGTCGATTCGCTCAGCGGTGACGTGACCTTGAAAGGCGTGAATGGCCCGCTGGTGCAGGTGGTTTCAACCAGCGGCAGAATCAGCTACATCGGCGATTTCGGCAACAGCGGCGAGTACCGGCTTACCAGCCATAGCGGCGACATCGAAGCCACCATCCCCGAATGGACCTCCGCCGATGTCAGCGCCCGGTCGGTGCGCGGCGAAGTCCACGACGATATTCCTCTCCAACCCAAAAATCACACCTGGTTCGCAGTCGATAAGGGACGTGCCTTCGCAGGTACAGTGGGCCGGGTAGCAGTCTCCTCTACCGTAGTGCTGCGCTCCTTCAGTGGTAAAATTCATCTCAGAAAACGCTCCGAAAAACAATAAGCAAAACGAAGCGCAAACCGGATCGGCGCCAACGGCATCCCACCCAACCGGCAACAACGGCTCGGGTTGGTGTCCGTAGGCGCAAGCCTGCGGCGGCGGGTCCGCCATCGCAAGCCGTCATTTTGATCGGGTTCATGGGCGCCGGCAAGAGCAGCGTGGGCCGCGTCCTGAGCAAGCTTCTTGGCTGGACGTTTGAGGATCTCGACGATCGTATCGAACGGCGGGAGCAGCGGACGGTGCCTGAGATCTTCCGCGAGTCAGGCGAATCGGAGTTTCGCCGGGCCGAGCACGCCGCGCTGAAGCAGTTGCTGGCGGAGTTGCGGGACGGGGCGGAAAGAATTGTGGCCCTCGGCGGCGGCGCTTTTGTGCAGCCGCGCAATGCCCGGCTGATTGCGACTGCGGGCGTCCCGACCGTGTTCCTGGATGCCGGCGTCGAGGAGCTATGGCAACGTTGTCGGCGGCAGATCGAGCAGCAAGGAGTTGAGCGTCCCTTGATCGGTAAATTGGAGAGCTTTCGTGATCTTTATGCGATCCGCCGGCCGCACTACCTCAAAGCTTCGTTGCGGCAAGAAACCGGCGGAAAAACCGTTGAGCAAGTTGCATCTGAAGTGGATCGAATGCTCGGATTCAAAAAGCTGGGCCTGAATCGAAAACGTAGAAGTTAGGAGAATCGCAGTGACTCTGATAACGCGGGTGCGATGGGCAATGGTGGCAGTGCTGGCGTGCGCGGTGGCTTTGTCGGCCGCTGACAAGAAAGACAAACCGAAACCTCCCGGCTCGCAGATGGTCGATTCCGGTTCATTCGGCGTTTTTGTGAAGGGCCAGCGCGTGGTGACCGAAACTTTCAGCGTGCAGCAGGAAAACGGCGTCAGCGTCGTCAAATCACAACTGCAGGAAGCGGGTTCGACGGCAGCCGGCCAGCACTCCGATCTGCGCTTCACCAGTTCCGGAGAATTGGTTCGCTACGAATGGAACAATGGCAGCGGTTCGCTGGTCGTGACCCCGAGCAACGATTTCCTGCTGGAGAAGATCAGCGTGAGTGGCTCCGCCAAACCGGCCGAGCAGCCATTCCTGATGCCGAGCACTTCCCTGATTCTGGACAACAACTTTTTCGTGCACCGCGAAGTGCTGGCCTGGCGCTATCTGGCCGCCGCTTGTCACAACGATAGCGCCGGCATGAAATGCGCGCCCAGCGACGAGTATGGCGCGCTGGTCCCGCAAGATCGCACCTCGCTGCGCGTGCGCATGGAAATGGTGGGGCGGGAAAAGGTTACAATCCGTGGAAGCGAGCGCGACCTGGTCCGGCTGAACCTGATGGGCGACGCCTTCTCCTGGGCGCTCTGGGTGGATGACAAGGATCAATTCAAACTGATGCGTGTGGTGATCGCAGACGCGAATACTGAGGTAGTTAGGGATTAAGGACGCGGCTTGAGTTGACGGGAACGAGGTAGCGATTTGCTGCTGGCGGATGGACGTACGGCGCGAGTGCTGGTCACAGTGCTGCTGTTTGCGCTGGGGTTGGGCTTTCTCTACGTTGCCCGGCAAACCCTGATCGCCTTCTTGTTCGCCATTTTTTTCGCTTACCTGATGAGTCCGCTGGTGTCTTCCCTGGAAAAGGTTCTGCATGGCCGGGGCCGCGCCATTGCAGTCATCTATCTCTTGTTGTTGGGACTGCTGGTGCTGCTGTTTGTCGCCATGGGTCCGCGCGTCGGCCGCGAAGGTGGGCGCCTGGTGCAAACGCTGCCGTCTCTCACCCAACTTAGTTCCGGACAGATCGCGGAACAATTGGGACAGCAGCATGGCTGGAACATAAAGGCGGTCGACCTGGTTCGCGACTACCTCGCCAGCCACAGCGACGACATCGCCAAAATGGCTCAGAGCGTGGGACTGCACGTGGCCGATGTGGCCAAACAGGCATGGCTCCTGTTCGTGGTTCCTCTCCTGTCGATTTTCTTCCTCAAAGATGGCCGCATGTTCAGCGAGATTCTGTTAGGTCTGGTGCAATCGCGGCCGCAGCGTGAATTGCTTCAGGGCGTGCTCAGTGACCTGAACCAGATGCTCGCGCATTTTATCCGTGCACAACTGACGCTGGCTCTGCTCACCTTCGTCGTCTATTCCGCTTTTCTGGTGATCATGCGAATGCCGTACGCGCTCGTCCTGGGAACGATGGGAGGCTTGCTCGAATTTATTCCGGTCCTCGGTCCTCTGGTCGCCGCGGTAACGATCATCGGCGTTGCGTTGCTGATGGGCTACAAACACTGGCTGGCGCTCATTATCTTTCTGGCCGTCTGGCGCATGTTGCAGGATTACGTCTCTGCACCACGAATCATGGGCCGAAGCATGGAACTGCATCCTCTGGCAGCGATTTTTGGCGTCATGGCGGGCGCGGAAGTGGCGGGCATCCTGGGAATCTTTCTCTCGATTCCGGTGATGGCAAGTCTACGAATCGTATTTCGGCGCTGGCGGCTTTATGCCGAGAAGAGAAAATTCGGCCCCTTGAATGAATACGTGCTGGGCAGCGGCGTCGGCCAACCCAAGTAGGGGGAAGCAGTTCTCAGTTCTCAGTTCTCGGTTCTCAGAAGCCACCCAAAATGGGTTCGGGAAGGGCACGACGTTCAGTCTGTGAGCCTGCCCTGAGCGAAGTCGAAGGGTGCCGTCCAAAGCCAATAAAAACGCGGGCTTCAGCCCCCGGGGGACCTCGGCCCGCCACTAATTACTATTAACGAGACGGCTTCTCAGGTCTCAGTTTCCGCCGCTCTTCCCTGCTTGCCGCTACACTCCTGCTGCGGCTGCGGCCAACGTTTTCTCGATGCTCACGTTGCGCAGAAAGTCCGCTGCAGCTTCGGGTAACACGGTATTGATGAACATGCCCGATCCCAGTTCAAAGCCGGCCACGCGCGTCAGGCGCGGAATCACACTCACATACCAGTGAAAGTGGCGCGCCCCGGCATTATCCACCGGCCCACTGCGCACGGTGAAATTCAGGTCCGGATTCTCCAGCCCCACATAGATCTTCGCCAGCAGAGTGCGCAGGATGTGGGCCAGGTCCTTGATTTCGGCGGCCGTGATTTCTCCAAAGCTGGCCATGTGGCGCAGCGGGAAGATGTGCGTTGCAAATGGCGTGGCCGAGGCGAACACCTCCATCGCGGCGAACGACTCGCTTTTCAGCACAACCCGAGTCTCATCCTCAACCTCGCGTTCCACCATGTGGCAGAACATGCATTCCCCGGCATCGTCGTAGTGGCGCAACGCTTCGTGCAAACGGTGGCGCACCTGGCTCGGAATCACCGGAGTCGCGATCAACTGGGAATGCGGATGCTGCAGGCTGGCGCCCGCATCCGCTCCGTGATTCTTGAAAATTGTTACGTGGTTGATCCGGTGGTCGATGCTCAAAGCGTTATAGCGCTGTTTGTAGACGGCCAATACGTTGGCCACATGCGCATCCGTCGCCAGCGCCATGCAGGACGCGTGATCGGGACTGTCGATGATCACTTCATGAAAACCAAAACCGTTGACCCGCCGCCGCAGGTGCTGCAGGCTGCGCGTGGGTTGCACATCGGGCGAAAGCGCGGCAAATTTGTTGGGGATCACTCGTACCGACCAGGGCTCGCTGCTGTCCATGGGGTACCGCGTAACTTCCGGCGGTGTTTTGCTCTCATTGCCGGGGCAGAACGGGCAGGTTTCCACAAACGACGGCACCTCTCGCGGGGGCCGATGCGTGGCCAAATCCTCCGGACGCTTCGCCCTTTCCGTCGCAATAATCACCCACTCCTTGGTAAAAAAATTCTGTCGTAGCTCCGGCATGATAAGCCTCCAGATTCTCCTATCGGCAGAAGGGGTCTGTTACTGCAGTGACCGAAGATTGCCAGACTGAGGCCAAGGTCTTCTTTGCGCCCTCCGCGGGGTTTCTTCGCGATCTCCGCAGTAAAAAGCTTAGGTCTACTGCGCCAAACCCTTAACTATTCTGCAAACAAGGCATGTTATAAAATCAAAACACCCTCATATGAGCAAAAAGCTCCCTATCGGAATTCTCGGCGCCACTGGCGTCGTCGGACAAAGATTTATCCAGATGCTGGAGCGCCATCCGTGGTTCGAAGTGGCATGGCTGGCCGCTTCCGATCGCTCGGAAGGAAAAACCTATGGTGAGGCCGCGCGCTGGCGCCTGAAGACCCCGATTCCGGCGAACGTGGCCGCGATGAAGGTATCTCCCGCAACGCCCGACGGTGCGCCCAAGATTATTTTTGCCGCCCTCGATGCCTCCATCGCCGCCGAAATGGAGCCCCGCTTTGCCGAAGCGGGCTGCGCCGTGGTTTCAAATTCCAGCGCGCTGCGCATGCAATCCGATGTGCCGCTGGTCATCCCTGAAGTAAACGCCGGCCACATCAAGTTGATCGACTCGCAGGGCTGGCGAAAGAAATCCGGCGGCTACGTGGTCACCAATCCTAACTGTTCGGCCATCGGACTGGTGCTGGCATTGGCGCCTCTGCACCGCCGCTTCGGCCTCGACGCCGTCATGGCGGTGACCATGCAGGCGGTCAGCGGCGCGGGCTACCCCGGCGTGGCCTCGCTCGACATTCTCGGCAATGTGATTCCCTACATCCGCAATGAAGAAGAAAAAATGGAAGAGGAAACTCAAAAGCTCCTCGGGCAACTGCAAGGGAATGCGATTGTTCCCGCGCCCTTCGCCATGAGCGCGCAATGCAACCGGGTCGCGGTCGAAGACGGCCACACCGAATCCGTTTCGATTCGCCTGAAGACCAAGGCCAAGTCGGAAGAAATCATCGCGGCGTGGAGAGAGTACCGCGCCGAGCCGCAGGAATTAGAGTTGCCGAGCGCGCCTGAAATTCCCATCGTGTATCTCGAAGCGAGCGACCGTCCGCAACCGCGTTTCGATGTGGATATGGGAGCGGGCATGACCACCGTCGTGGGCCGGCTGCGGCCCTGCGGCGTGCTCGATTGGAAGTTTACCGTGCTCTCGCACAACACCATCCGGGGAGCGGCCGGTGCAGCCGTGCTGAACGCCGAATTGCTCAAGGCCAAAGGCTATTTAGGATCGAGTATCTAGGATCGAGTATCTAGGATGACGAGCAGCACCAACGTAGCGCCGCCGTCCCGGCGGCTGTCCCTTCGACAAGCTCAGGGCGGGCTGCGCGGGCGTCTCGCCCGCGCCAGTCGTGCATCCAATTTGCCGACTGCCACGTCTCAACCCAGCGAGTCACGCCGATGATCGTCATGAAATTTGGCGGCACTTCGGTGGAGGACGCTCGGGCCATCGAACGCGTCGCCGAAATCGTCAGAGGCCGACTGCCCCAGCAGCCCGTGGTGGTGGTCAGCGCCATGGCCAAAGTCACCGATACTCTGCTCACCATGGCGCGCGCCGCCGGAGCCGGAGAGCGCAAAACCGCGCTGAAACTCTGCCGCTCGCTGCAGGAACGGCATTACAACACGGCCAGTGAACTCATGGGCACGGCGCGCTTCACTGACTTCCACTCCGAACTGGGCAGCGAGTTTGAAAGCCTTGACGAGCTATTGCGCGGAATTTCGGCAGTCGGCGAAATCACGCCCCGCACCACCGATCACGTTGCCGCTTTCGGCGAAATGCTCTCCAGCAAAATTGTCGCAGCAGCGTTTTCGGCTCACGGGCTGAAGGGCGCCCACGTGGATTCGCGCGACGTTCTGGTGACCGACAGCAGCTATATGGCAGCCGTGCCGCAGCAGGAAGAAACCAACGAGCGCCTGAAATCGAAAGTGAAACCGCTGCTCGATGCCGGCCGGGTTCCGGTGATGGGCGGATTCATAGGCGCAAACCGCGCCGGTGTGACCACGACGATCGGCCGCGGCGGCTCCGATTTTTCCGCCGCGATTTTCGGTGCGGCCCTCGGCGCTGAACGCATCGAAATCTGGACGGATGTTGACGGCATCCTGACCACCGATCCGCGCATTTGCCCCGACGCCCATCGCATCAAGGTCATCAGCTTCGACGAAGCGGCAGAACTCGCCTACTTCGGAGCCAAAGTGCTGCACCCCGCTACGGTGCTGCCTGCGATTCAGAAGAACATTCCCGTCTACGTGCTCAATTCTAAGAATCCCTCGTGCGAAGGCACGAAGATTACGACGCGTGCGCCCCAGGGGAAAAACATTTTCAAAGCGATTGCGGTGAAGAAACGCATCACCATCGTGGATGTGGCCGCGCCTCGCATGCTACTGGCACACGGCTTTCTGCGCGCGATCTTCGAGGCCTTCGACCGGCACAAGGTCGCGGTCGATGTGGTCTCGACCAGCGAAGTCAGCGTGTCGCTCACCGTCGATTCCAATCAGGCCATTCCTGCGCTGGCCGCCGATCTGGCCAAGCTCGCCGACGTGAAGTATGAAGGCCGCAAAGCCATCATCTGTCTTGTAGGCGAGAGCCTCCGCGACAAGCCGGGCGTGGCTGCGCTGGTGTTTGGCAAGCTCGCCGACAAAAAGATTCGCATGATCTCGCAAGGCGCGTCGGAAATCAATCTGACATTTGTGATCGAAGAAGACGAAGTGCCGGAGGTCATACAGCGCCTGCACAGCGACTTCTTTGCCGAAGTGGATCCCGAAGTGTACGACTGAGTGTTCTATCTGTCCGGCGTCATCCCGGAGGCCCGTTTTCACAGAGGTGCCGACGAGCCTCCCCGTTTCCGCTGTCCCGCGCGGGGGCGATGGCTGTACACTACTTCCCGTTCTTGATTGAATAAGAAAACGGAGGCAGTTCGATGCATCCATGGAAGAAGTTGGTTAGCTCGCTACTGGCAGCCCTGGCGGTGTTTGCCGTTGTTGGGGTGCCGAAGTCCATTGCTCAATCCTCTGACGAACGTAAGATTCGCGCTTTAGCCGACGACTGGGCAAAGGCGGCTCTGAACAAGGACCTCGACAAATCCGTTTCCTACTACGCCGACGACGCGCACATGTATCCTTTCAACCAGCCGCGTACCGAGACCAAGGCAGACATCCGCAAGGTGTGGACAGAGTTTTTCTCCGCGCCCGGCTCGATGCTCGCCATCAAAACCACCAGTGTTGTAGTAGCAAAGTCTGGCGATCTTGCTTACGAAACCGGCACCTTGCTGGCCACCCAGAACGATGCCCAGGGCAAGTCCGTCGGGATTCCGGGGAAATACGTGGTGGTGTGGAAGAAGGCGAATGGAGAGTGGAAAGCGGTGGCGGACATTTTCAACACCGATAAGTGAGCAGATGCGCTCCTGGATAGAGTCCGGTTCAGCGCCGTTCGGGAAGGGCACGACGTTCAGTCGTGCCGTCCGAAGCCAACAAAGACGCGGGCTTTAGCCCCTGAGGGGCCTTGACCCTGTGCTTCCGACTACATGAGACGGCTTCCACTATCCACTGACCAGTACAATCGTATGCAACCCGATTTATGAATATTCTTTTGCTAGGCCGCGGCAAGACGGGATCGTTGGTGGCAGAAGTGGCGCGCCAGCGCGGTCACGCAGTGACCGTCGCCGGCGCCGCGGAAAACGATGCCTGCGCCGCTCTCCTCCCCGAAAGACTCCGCGACACAGATGCCGTGATCGATTTCACCACTCCTCACTGCGTCCTCGCCCACATCGATGCCTGCGTCAAAGCCGGCAAGAATATGGTGGTCGGCACCACTGGCTGGTACCGAGAACTCGATCGTGTCCGCGAGTTGGTCGTCGCGCACGGTACAGGACTGGTTTACGCGGCGAACTTCTCCGTCGGAGTGAACTTGTTTTTCGACGTTGCCCGCGCGGCAGCGGCCGCCCTGCACCACGACTATGCCGGACAGATCTTCGAGCGGCACCACGTTTCCAAGAAAGACGCGCCCTCCGGCACAGCCATTGCCATCCAGCGCGTGATCCGCGAATCCAGTGGCCAGAGCGAGAATCTCGAGATTACATCGTTCCGCGAAGGCGATGTCGTCGGCATGCACGAGGTCGTGCTCGACTCCAACGCCGACAAGATTTACATCTGCCACGACGCCAAATCCCGCCGCGGTTTCGCCGATGGCGCCGTCCGCGCCGCGGAATGGCTCTCCGGCAAAAAGGGCTTCTACGATTTCAAAGATGTATGGCGGGAGTTATAGCCGCCCCGTTCCCTCACAGCCCCATTCGCGCTATCTTATTACCATGCAACTCCGTGGATGCGGCACCGCGCTCGTAACACCCTTTCATCAGGACGGCTCCATCGACGACGCTGCCCTGCGCAACCTTGTGGCATGGCAGGTCGAGTCGGGCATCGATTTTCTCGTTCCCTGCGGAACCACCGGCGAAACGCCTACACTCAACCACGACGAATGGCTGCACGTGATCGACACCACCATTGAGGTCGTGGCCGGACGCGTGCCCATCATGGCGGGCGCGACATCGAATTCCACGCACGATGCCGTAGAAAAGGCAAAAGAAGTCGCCTCGCGCTCCGGAGTCGACTACATCCTCACTGCCTCTCCCTATTACAACAAGCCGACGCAAGAGGGACAGTACCGGCACTTCAAGACCATCGCCGAAGCCGTGGGCGACAAGCCAATCATTCTCTACAACGTGCCCGGCCGCACCGGAGCGAATCTCGAACCGGCAACGCTGGCGCGCTTGTCGGAGGTTCCAAACATCGTCGGCGTCAAAGAAGCCAGCGGCAACATGACGCAAATCGCCGAAGCCATCAACCTTGTGCCCGAAACATTTCTGGTTTTCTCGGGAGACGATGCCGTCACTCTGCCCGTGATCGCACTCGGTGGCGTGGGAATCGTTTCAGTGGCGTCGAATGAGATTCCGCACGAGATGGCAGCGATGACGCGGGCTGCGCTCGATAACGATTGGGCGGGGGCGCGCGCGATCCATCGCAAATATCTGGGATTGATGCAGGCCAACTTCATCGAATCCAGCCCGCTGCCCGTGAAGGCGGTCCTGGCCATGATGGGCAAGATTGAAGAGAACTACCGCCTGCCCCTGCTGCCCATGCGCCGCGATACGCGTTCCAAGCTGCAGAAGATCGCGATGGAAGCTGGCTTGATCGCGAAGCCGGCAACGCCGTCGCCGGATGCGGCCGAATTCTACATTTATGAAAACTGGGCGGCCGGCCCGCACAAGATCGTCCTGCACCGCGGCTCGTGCGGCCAATGCAATCAGGGCAAAGGACGCCCCGCCGGACACGACCCCAACCACGCGAAGTGGCACGGACCCTACGCAACGCTGGCCGTGGGACGCGACGCTGCCCACGGCATGACCAACATTCTGATCAGAAGCGAGTGCAAGTGCGTGTGACAAGGTCAGAAGTCAGAAGTCAGAATGCAGGATGCAGAAGTAAAAAGCTCATAGCGGTAAGGTTTTAGGTTTTACTTCTGCATTCTTACTTCTGACTTCTGCATTTTCGCCATTCCTTTATACTTTTCCCAATGCAATCCCTAAAGACTTCCATCGAACGTCTCGCCGCCCTCGGCGAGGTCGAACACAATCCCGAGGCCCGGCTAGTTTTTCTCGAATTCCGCGATGCACTCACGCAGGGCAAGATCCGCGCCGCCGAAAAAATCGACGGCCGCTGGGTGACCAACACGTGGGTGAAGCACGGCATTCTGCTGGGCTTCCGGCTCGGTGAACTGGCCGAAACCGGCTGCGCCGCGCTCACTTTTGTCGACAAAGACACATTCCCTGCCCGCCGCTTTTCCATCGAAGACCGCGTGCGCGTCGTTCCCGGAGGCTCGTCGGTGCGCCTCGGAGCCTACGTCGCACCTTCCGTGATCTGCATGCCTCCCATGTTTATCAACGTCGGCGCATACGTGGACGAAGGCACCATGGTCGACTCTCACGCGCTGGTGGGATCGTGCGCGCAGGTTGGCAAGCGCGTGCACATCAGCGCCGCAGCGCAGGTTGGCGGAGTGCTCGAGCCGGTAAATGCCGCGCCGGTGATCATCGAAGACGACGTCCTGATCGGCGGGAACTGCGGCATCTACGAAGGCACGCTGGTGCACTCGCGCGCAGTATTGGGAGCGGGAACGATTTTGACGCGCTCCACTCCACTCTACGATCTGGTGCGCGACGAAGTTTATCGGGCAACAGCGGAGGGTCCGCTCGAAGTTCCGGAAGGCGCGGTCGTGGTGCCCGGTTCGCGGGCGGTGAAGAAAGGTCCAGCGTCGGAGTCAGGAATTTCTTTATACACGCCTGTGATTGTGAAATACCGCGACGAAAAGACTGACCGTGGAATCGAGTTGGAAGACTGGCTGCGCTGATTCAGCCAACACTGATCGTCAGCATCCGCGCACCATCCCGGCCAACCCGAATCTGCGCCAGCCTCCCCACCACCTCATCCGCCTCGCCCAGTTCGGATGCCGCGTACGTGCTGGCCAGCCCAATCACCTTCATTCTTGCCGCGTGGGCCGAACGGATTCCGGCGGGAGCGTCCTCGATCACCAAACATTCCGCCGGCTGCGCGCCCAGAAGTCCAGCCCCCTTCAAATACGGCCCCGCATGCGGCTTGCCATTCGCGACATCGTCAGCCGTAACCAGAATTTCTGGTTCCGGTATTCCTGCCAGCCGAAGCCGAGCCCGCGCGAGACGACGCGTGCCCGATGTGACCACGCACCAGCGGCCTTCTGGAATGGCGCCGACCAACTCGATCGCGCCCGGCATCACCGCAACGCCGTCGCGATCCTCCGCCTCACGGCTCTCCAGCTTGAGAACTTCGGCCGCGGCATCGAGATGCGGAGCCACGGCGCGCACCACTTCGATGCTGCGAACACCGTGGCCAACCCTCATCACTTCGTCCCCGTCAATTCCCTGCTCGCGCGCCCAAAGCCGCCACTGCCGCTCCACCGAACGGGTTGAATCGACGAGAACGCCATCGAGATCGAAAAGAATGGCCGCGCAGCGGAAGGTGGGCACGCTCTGTTTTACCACACAAGTATTAAGCTAGTGTGTCGAAGCAGGCAGCACTTGGGCCCCCGGATGCGCCGCAGCGGCTTGCTGTGCCTGTTGGCGCAGTTGCAGATGGCGCTCGCGGAAATGCGCTTTGGCTCGCGCTCCCCACGCGCGCACAAACCAGTAATTCAACCCTGCGCCGAGCGCCGAACTGACCAGCGGGATCATTCGCCCCGCCCATTTCTCCACCACTTCGGCGCTCGCCCGGGCGGCGATGCGCTGAATCACTCGCGGAACAAACTTGTTGACCACTTCTTTCTCCAGCAGTTCGCGGCTGATGTCAACTCCGGCCGCGCTGGCGGCCGCAATCCAAAGCTCTGCGATCTCGTTGTCCGTGTTGAACTGAAAGCCGTACACCAGGCTCAACTTCTGGATCGTCCGCATGGTGATGGCCGAAAGAATGCCGAGATCGGGGAAAATCGTGATGAGGCCACCGAGGCCGAAGCCGGCGCCCTCTACGGCAGCGAGTTTCATTCCGCTGCGAATAATTCCGTCCGCTACCACGTCGAGTTCGCCGACCTCCAGTGAATACACTCCGTGATAGCCGCTAATCGGCAGCCGGTAAGCCGTGCGGAGTTGCAGCAGAAATTTCCCGGGATCGACTTCGACGGTCGAGTAAGCGCGCGTCAGCCCTTTAATCACTGCCTTCTCAACACGTCCGCGAAGCCACGATTTGGATTCCCCGTCCGCCATCTGATTCAACGTTAACCCAGCCCAACGCGAAAGGCCAGTGGGAACAGGCTTCCGGCGGGCACATTCCAAGTCGTTGTCATCGCCGGTCGGCGCGCACTGTGCTAGCATCATCCTTACTCAATGCCCACTGGAAAACTGCAGATTATCCCCCTAGGGGGCCTCGGCGAGTTCGGTATGAACTGCATGGCGGTCCGCTGGGGCGACGACATTATCGTCATCGACGCCGGCCTCATGTTCCCCGAGGCCGAATTGCTCGGTGTCGATATCGTAGTGCCCGATATTTCCTACCTCACCGAAAACCGTCAGCGCGTGCGTGGCATCATTCTCACCCATGGCCACGAGGATCACATCGGCGCGCTGCCCTGGTTTCTCTCCGAACTCAATGTGCCGGTGTGGGGGACGGAGTTCACGCTGGCTTACGTGGAAGATAAACTCGACGAGCACGGACTGCTCGACGATGCGGATTTGCGCGAGATGCAGGCCGGCGAGCGCTTCAAGGTCGGACCGTTCACCATCCATCCCATTCGTGTGACGCACAGCCTGGTGGATTGCGTTGCGCTGGCAATTCACACTCCGCTCGGCGTGATTATTCATACCGGCGATTTCAAAGTCGATCCCACGCCCACCGACAATCATCTTTTCGATCTGCACGCTTTCGCCGAATACGGCAAGCAGGGCGTGCTGGCGCTGTTTCAAGACTCCACCAACGTTGAGCGCAAGGGCTACACGCCCAGCGAGCGCGCCGTACGGCGCAAGTTTGATGAAGTCTTCGCGCACACCCAGCGGCGGCTTTTCATCTCCTGTTTCTCCTCCTCGATTCACAGAATTCGATTGGCAGTGGAACTCGCCCACCAGCATGGGCGCAAAGTCGCATTCATCGGCCGCTCCATGAATAACTCCGCCGAGATTGCCGAAGACCTGGGCTATCTGGAAATTCCCGAAGGGCTGGTGATCAATCCCGGAGAGATGAAGAATTTCCCTCCGGAAAAAGTCTGCGTGATGATCAGCGGCACACAGGGCGAGCCCATGTCTGCCCTCTCGCGCGCCGCGGTGGACAATCACAAGCATGCCAAGATCGAGAAGGGCGACACGGTCGTGCTTTCATCGCGCATCATCCCCGGCAATGAAAAAACGATTTACCGCATGATCGATCACCTGTTCCGCCGCGAGGCGTACGTGATTTATGAGGACGGCACTTCGCCGCCGGTCCACGTCAGCGGTCACGCCAGCCAGGAAGAACTAAAACTGATCATCAATCTGGTAAAGCCGAAATATTTCATTCCCGTGCACGGCGAGTACCGTCAACTGAAGCTGCACGCCGAAATGGCGGGAGCCATGCATAGCTCGGTGGGAAAAGTAATCCTGATCGAGAGCGGGGATGTCCTCGAGATCGACGAGCATAATGCGCGCAAAGCCGGGCGCGTCAATGTGGGCCGCGTCTGCATCGATTCCGGCAATCGCACCGACGTGGTCGAAGATCTGATTATTAAGGACCGCCGGCACTTGAGCGAAGACGGTATCGTGCTGCCAATTATCGCCATCAACAAATTGTCCGGTGAAGTCGAGACCGCGCCCGAGATCGTGACCCGCGGCTTCAATCCCGGCGACAACGGACTCCTCGACGGCGCCCGCCGCATCGTGGAAGACACCTTGGCGCACTCCAGCGAAGAGGAAAAGGCGGATTACGGTGTGATCAAAGAGAAGATCCGCGCCGATCTGAAGCGATACATCTCCAGGCAGACGCAGAGACGGCCGCTGATTATGCCGGTGATTTTGGAAATTTGATTGGCAGCCGTCAGTCGGAGTGGGGCTTCTTTCGTTTCGTCCCGCGATTAACTGGTGTGGGTCTAAACTTTTCAGGAG
Source organism: uncultured Acidobacteriaceae bacterium (assembly GCA_963715875.1). GTDB lineage: Bacteria > Acidobacteriota > Terriglobia > Terriglobales > Acidobacteriaceae > Sulfotelmatobacter. The sequence goes on from OY970281.1 coordinate 3,256,160, forward strand.
CCGGAGGCTGCGACATGCTGAATCCCGCGCGTAGCAGCCTGTTCACGGCTTGCTTGAATAGCTCCCCAGAGCGTTTCATTTCGCCCTTTATCCCAACTGCGACATCATCATCGAGCTTGACCGTGACTCTCATCTAGTGAAAGATCGGCCAAATCGGCAGCATCCCAATCCGAACACAGCCCCGCGAGATACACTAAAGTTCGAACACATGGTCACGCTCGCCGACATCCGCGCAGCCCAATCTCGCTTGCGAGGCGTCGCGGTCCACACCCCTCTGATCGAATTCCCTCTCTGCGCCGAAGACCCGCGCCGCCTCTTTCTCAAACCCGAAAACCAGCAGCCCATCGGCGCTTTCAAGCTGCGCGGAGCTTACAACAAGATTGCTTCCCTGTCTGAGGAAGACCGCAAACGCGGAGTCATCACCTACTCCAGCGGAAATCACGCCCAAGGTGTCGCCTACGCCGCGCGCGCGCTGGGAACAAGAGCGGTCATCGTCATGCCCGACAACGCTCCGCCGATCAAGCGCGACGCCACTGCCGCGCTCGGTGCCGAGATTGTCACCGTTGGCCCCGGCAGCACCGAGCGTCAGGCCAAAGCGGAAGAACTGGCCAGGCAGCATGGATATGTGATTGTGCCTCCATTCAACGACGAGCAGATCATTGCGGGACAGGGCACGGTTGGATTGGAAATTCTGGAAGATATGCCGGACGTGGAAATGGTCCTTGCGCCCGTCGGCGGCGGAGGACTGCTCAGCGGCGTCGCCACCGCAATTAAGTCTACTAAGCCGTCGGTCAAGGTGATCGGCGTCGAGCCTGAACTGGCGGGCGACGCGCAGGCGACTTTGCGCGCAGGAAAGATCGTCCAGTTCCCTGCCATCGAGGTTTCCCGCACCATCGCCGACGGCCTGCGCACGCAGAGCATCGGCCCGATCAACTTCGAGCACATCCGCCGCTACGTCGACGACATCGTGACCGTAACCGAAGAGGAGATTCGACGCACTGTCAAATATCTCAGCGCCAATCCCGCCACGGTGGCAGAGCCCAGCGGCGCGGTCGCGGCTGCCGGATTCATTTTCCATGCCGCTCAACTGCCGCAGAAAAAGCTGGCCGTCGCCATCATCAGTGGCGGGAATATCGATCCGAAAATGCTGGAGGAGTTTCGGCGCGGATAGTCGCCAACGCTTTTATTTCGGACTACTCTGATCGCCCTCCCGCCCACCTCCGCAACGCGACCAGCGACCAGACCGCCTCCACCAATCCAAATGGCCACGCACCCTGTAGGAAGCCGTAGACCGATCCCAGCGCACACGCTCCGGCAAAGGCCAGAATGAACCACCGGCTGCGCGCTTCCAGCGCGTAGCACACCAGCATCGCCGTAACCGCGAACAGGCCGAAGATTGAAAGAGGTGTCATCGGACGAAGGTTTGTGGCAATCCTAACAGGCGCCATCGAACAGCACCCAACCCATGGGAGAATCCCGATTCCTCTTGACCGGCAGGAAACACGCGCCCTACCCTGTAAACACTGGACCACTGGAGTCCGCCGAAATAATAACGAAACCGTTGTACAACCGCTTGCAGTCCGGACCCATTCTTAGTCAAAGGCCACTCATGAAACTGCGATTCGCACCGATCACCGCACAAGCTGCAGCCACGAAAATGTTAACTGCGGCGGCGCTCGCCGCTATTCTGATTGCACCTCCGTTCGCTCGAGCCGATGGCCCGCGCGGCACGCTCGTTCACGAAGAAACCATTCGTGTCTCCCCCAATACAGACGCGGCCCAATTGGGCAATGCCGGACGCGGACGCGAACTGATCATTCTCGATAACAGCCGCGACTGGGTTCATGTGGAAGCAATTCTGGCCCGCCCCAGCAATGAAGAAGGAGCAACCGAAGAAGAAATGGCGGGCAAAACCGTCACCGGATGGGTTCTGGCCAAAGGCGTGGTCAGCAACACCACACAGGACGGTGATCGCATCATCTTTGGCGAGGCGGTGGATTCCGAAGATCAAGCCAGCAGCCGCCGCGGTCGGCGTGACGCGGCCCAGGACGCGATGCGGCTTTACTACCGCGTCTACGATCTCATGCCAACCTCTCCTCTGGCGGGCGAGGCTCTCTATCGCGCCGCCGACATTCGTTGGCAACTCGATCGCTCCGATGTCATGACGCGCTCTTCGGCGCACTCCCGCGAATCTTATATGCGCGGCCAGATGCAGGAAGAGTGGATGAAGCTGGTGATCAAGAAATATCCCGGCACCAAGTGGGCTGACCTCGCCGCCTTCCGGCTGATCGAGAACAAGCTCTGCGGCGAGTGGGAAGGCCTTCCCAAATGTCCCGACAAGGAAGCCGAACTTTACGAAAATTATGTCAAAGATCATCCGCAGTCGCCCGCAGCTGCTGAAGCCTTGTACGACGCAGCTTCGCGCCGCTCGGCGTTAATCGAAATTTACAAGACCGAGCCCAATCAGAAGAAGTCGGCAGAATCCAAAGAACGCGCACTCGCCCTGGCACAAAAGTCCATCAGCCAATATCCACAAGGCGACTGGGCCTTGCGTACACAGCGGCTGATCTTCTACATTCAACAGGGTATTCCAACCTACGGAAACGCGGCGGACTGACTTTGCCTATCTATCAAGCGGTTGTTCTAGCCATCATTCAGGGACTGGCGGAGTTCATCCCTGTCTCCAGTTCAGGTCACCTCATCATTGTCAGACGCCTGCTGGGCTGGAACGAACTCTCTCCCGCGCACGAGCTCACGTTTGATGTGGCCCTGCATTTCGGAACCCTGCTCTCGGTGCTTTTTTACTTCCGCAAGACTTGGTTTCAGATTGTTCGCGCGGCCTTTGGCGGGAAAGTGGTGCGCTTTTCCGAAGCCGGAGGCTCCGACACAAACCTTTCGGCCGACGAGCAGCACGAAGAACGTTTACTGCTTTGGTTCCTGGCCGCCGCCACCATACCCGGGGCCATTGCCGGCAAACTGCTCGACAAATATGCCGATGAGTATTTTCGCGAGCACATCTTTTTAATTGCGGGCGCGCTGATCGTGGTCGGGCTCTTGATGTGGGCTGGCGAAAAAGCCAGCCGCATGGATAAGCCATTGACGCGCATCTCGTTCCTCGACGCCCTGATCGTAGGCTGCGCTCAGGCAGTCGCGCTGATCCCCGGCGTTTCGCGCTCCGGAGCGACCATCACCGCCGGCCTGTTTCGCAATATGACGCGAGAAGCCGCGGTGCGCTTCAGTTTCCTGCTCTCCACGCCCATCATCGCTGGCGCGGCCTTACTGAAAGCGCATGCGTTGAAAAAAGAGGGCCTTCCTGAGGCCATGCACGCGCCATTTATCGTCGGCATCCTTGTGTCTGCGATCGTCGGCTATGCCGCCATCGCCTGGCTGATTCGCTACCTCCAGTCCAATAGCCTGAAGATCTTCGTGATCTACCGCGTAGTTTTCGGACTGATTGTGATCGCCTTGGCCTATTTCTGGCATCTGCAATAGGCTCGGCCCTCGGCGCGATCGAGCGAGGGAAGCCAACTGTACACCCCCGCCCAATTCCCCCATTGCCCCCTCACCCGCTTCTTGGCATAATGATGAGGCTCTGGCCGATTTGCGCCACGGGATGTCTGCCCGTGCAATAAACGGCCCACATGGGTTTTCTGGCAAGCATCTTTGTTCCTACGGGCAACCGGCGGCTGAATGAGTTGGTCGGTTTCCTGTTGTGCGTCTCTGCGCTCCTCCTCTTCCTCGCGCTGGCTTCTTATTCGCCTCTCGATCCTTCGCTGAACAGCGCTTCGGTGCTCACTGGCTCCCACGCCGCCCGCAACTGGATCGGCGTTGTGGGTGCGCTCATCTCTGACATCACTCTGCAGTTCTTCGGCGTCGGATCGTTCCTGCTGCCCGTCTTCCCCCTCTTGCTCGGCATCCGCTGGTTTGCCTCGCGCAAGATTCAATCGCCCATGGCGAAAAGCCTCGGAGGGATCTGGCTGGTGGTTTTCGTCCCCGCGCTGCTCGCCCTGCTGCCCGGCCACATGCGCTGGCTGAATGTGATCCCCGTGGAAGGCCTGCTGGGCAGGATCGTCGGCGATTTCCTCATCCACTATCTGAATCTTGCTGGCGCCTACATCGTTTGCGCCAGTGTGCTCGCGGTCGCGCTCTATCTCTCTACGGCATTTTCATTCTCCTCAATCCGACTCTGGGCGCCGACCCGTTTTGCTTTCGTAACCGCGCTCTATAACCGCTATCAGGATTGGCAGGAAGATCGGCTCAAACGGAAGCAGCAGAGAGAACTCGACAAGCGCCGCATCTCGAAGCCGATAGTGAAGACGCAGTTGATTCCATCGCGTCAATCGGCTTCCGAACCGGCAGCTCAGGCCCGAATCGCACCCGAGCCTCGCCGTACCGGCATTGAACGCACGCTCGAGCCTGAACTCGCCGAAGACTCAACCGCCGCACCCGCCTCAACCGGCGGAATTCTTCCCGAATCCCTGGCCAGCGTGGAAGCCATAGCCGATCCGGAAGTGACGCAGCGGGCCGACATCGATCAAAAGGCCAAGACCACGATGCCGCGCATCGCGGGCGGCTACAAACTGCCCTCCAGCAGCCTGCTGCAGCGTCCCGACGAACAGCAAGCCGTCGATGCCGGAGAACTCAAGCTTCTGGCTCAGGTGCTCACCGAAAAGTATGCCGAGTTCGACGTTCATGGACAGATCACGCAAATCAATCCCGGCCCCGTGGTCACTACCTTCGAATTCAAGCCGGACGCTGGAATCAAGTACACCCGCATCACCAACCTCACCGACGATCTCTGTCTCGCGCTGAAGGCCGAAAGCATCCTGATCGAGCGCATGGCGGGCAAGTTAACCGTGGGAATTCAGGTTCCGAACCGCGAGCGCGAAATCATCTGGCTGCGCGAGAACATCGAGTCGCAGGAATTCATGGGCCAGAAATCGAAGCTCACCATGGCCCTGGGCAAAGACATCAACGGACGCATCGTGGTCGCCGACCTCGCCGGCATGCCACACCTGCTCATCGCCGGGTCCACCGGTTCGGGTAAGAGCGTGGCCATCAACGCTTTCATTATGTCGATTCTGTACAAGGCCACACCGGACCAGGTGCGGCTGATTCTTGTCGATCCCAAGCGGCTGGAACTCGGCAACTACGCCGAGGTGCCGCATCTTTACACTCCCATCATCACCGAGCCGAAGCTGGCCGCCAATGCCCTGCGCAACGCCGTGCGCGAGATGGAGCGCCGGCTGAAACTGCTCGCCGCCAAGGGCGTCCGCAACATCGACCAATACAATCGCCTGTTCGACAACGGCGGCACACCGAGCCTGTTTGAAGAGGATTCCGACGACAAGCCGATTCCCTACATCGTGATCATCATCGACGAACTGGCTGACCTGATGATGCTCGATTCCTCGAACGTGGAAGAGTCGATCACGCGCCTGGCGCAGATGGCGCGCGCCGTGGGCATTCACCTCGTGCTGGCCACGCAGCGTCCCTCCGTTGACGTGATTACGGGATTGATCAAGGCCAATTTCCCGGCGCGCATTTCGTTTCGCGTCGCCACCAAAGTTGACTCGCGCACCATTCTCGACGCCAATGGAGCCGAGGCTTTGCTCGGCAAAGGCGACATGCTCTACCTGCCCTCAGGATCGGCGCGGGTTCATCGCCTGCACGCTCCTCTGGTCACCGAAAAAGAAATCGCCGCAGTGGTGGAATTCTGGAAGGCGCAAGGCTCGGCGGAATATCAGCAGCAATTCCTCGAAGCGCCGAAAGACGAGCGCGAGACTTCGAGTGGCGGCAGTGGCGTGGAAGGATCGGAAGACGGCGCCGAGGACGATCCTCTGTATCAGGATGCGGTCAAACTGGTGATCGAGTTCGGCAAAGCCTCCACTTCCCTGCTGCAACGCCGTCTGCGCATCGGTTACGGCCGCGCCGCCCACCTCATCGACTTGATGGAACAGGATGGAATCGTAGGCGCAGCCGATGGTCCCAAGCCCCGCGAAGTGTTGAAGCGTCCCGACTGGATTTCTGAAATCGAAGAAACCATGCGCTAGCCTTCGGAGCTTTCGGTCCCAGGCAGAACACTGTCACGAAGTCCTTATGTACTCTCGTTTCCCGACGTTTCGCGATATCAGGGAACTGGGACTCGGAATACCGTTCCTTCGAGGTTGTCACCGCCAGTGCTGGCGGTTCCATAGAGATATTTTTGTTTGGAATCGATGACCAACCTGCCGACGGGTCCACCTCCTTCTTTCCCGTTGGTGAAGGAGAATAGAATGCTCGCCTTGCCGCTGGCATCCAGTTTGAACACCGTTCCGTCGTCGTTGGTGCCTCCAGCTTGGGTGACTCCGTAGAAGTTGCCTTTCGAATCCATGACCAATCCCCCGCGGGGAATTTCGCCGTCCTTCGTGCCGCCGGCGAAACTGTGCAGGATGCTTTCGGTCCAGGCTGCGCCAACGGTGGCGGGAGGCGCCAGCTTGAACACGGTTCCCAGGTTGTTGGTGCCTCCGGCTTCGGTGATGCCGTATAGGTTGTTAACGGCGTCTATCAACAGCGTGCCCGAGGGGTCCGAGCCATCACCCGACCCAAGGAAGCTGTACAGAACAGTTTCTTTCCCCGCAGCACTCAACTCGAATATCGTGCCGGCGCCTTTCGTACCGCCAGCGCCGGTGGAGCCCCCGCCGCGCCCCCTTTAAAGTTGTACAGCACGCTGTACTCTACCGAGTTTGGGATGTACTTGAAGATCGTTCCGAAGTCGTTGGCATCGCTGCCGCCGCCCGTCGTACCGTACAGGTTGCCCGCTTTGTCCAGCAGTAGAGCGGCGCTCGGTGCGCTTCCGTCCGTCCCCCCTTGGAAAGGGTGCACCACGGTCTCAGTGAGTAAGGATGATGGGTTATAGGAAAACAGCACCCCGTGGCCATAACCCCCACCGGAGAGCGTAGCGCCCCAGAATTTGCCTTTGGCGTCCCTAAGCACGCTGGCCTCGGGATTCGAACCATCCGTGATCGAGGCGTGCGGCCCCGCGAAACTGTGCAACTGGGCCTCAGTCCACGCCCCGGTGCCGCCCGCAGGCGGAGACAACTGGAACAGGGTGCCACAGGCGCAGACTGCACCGCCACCAAGATTCGTGGTGCCATAGACGATGATGCCTCCCGGGGCCTGCCACAAACCGGCCAAGGGAGTTTGTCCGTCCTTGGTATTGTTTCCAAACGTATAGAGAACCTGAATCGGCTGCTTCTCTTGCGCCTGTGTGGGCGGCGCGGCTGCGCCCCCCAGCACTACCACCCATGGCTAACCCTAAAGCGATGCGGTCGGTTCGCATAACGCTCTCCTTAATCGGTGAATCTTCTACGGCAAAACGTGGAAACTCTTGTTGCTGGTCAGCGTTCCGGTGGACGTGGCCACAGTTACAGGCCCCGTGGTTGCGCCCGCGGGAACGGTGACCGTCATATACGTATCTGACGTTGCGGCGAAGGCGGCTGCAGGCACGCCATTGAAACTCACGGCGGTTGCGTGTGCTAAGCCTTGACCGAGAATCTGCGCTGTAGCGCCGACAGCCCCTGTGGGCTGGACAAACGTGATAAATGCGGGAAGGCCCATGTCGAGACTGTAGACGGTGCCGGGGCCATGACTGCCTCCGCCCCTTGTGGTTCCGTAAAACCGGCCGTTGGTGTGCTGCATGAGGGCACCGAGAGGGTCGACCCCGGTTTGAGTGGTAAACGTCGCCAGCCGCTGATAGCTGCCGCTGGTGGTTATTCGGAACAGGATTCCGCCTCCTTCAGGGCCACCCCCCGAAGTCGTACCGTAAAGATAACCGTCGGTGCCCTGTACTAAAGCGCCAACCGGTCCAACGCCTGCTTCAATGTTTGGAAAGCTATATAGCAGCGTTACGTTGTTGCTCTGATCCATCTTGTAAACGGAGCCGAGGCCAGCCCCCAGGTGACCCCGTCCGCCCGAGGCTCCTCCCGCGGATGAGGTTCCGTAGAAGTTGCCGTCGCTCGCCTGAATCACGGAGGAAAATGGGTAGGCTGGACCGGGGACGCCACTCATGCCTTGGTCGAAGACAAAATCGCCCGCCAGAGTCATTTCAAAGATCGTGCCTGACTTGTGCGATCCACCGTGCTCGGCCGTTCCGTAAAGATTGCCGTTGCTGCCCTGGATGGGCCCCCAGAAGAAAACGCCCGTGGGCGGAGAGGAGGTGTACAGGATCGAGACCGAGCCATCACTCGGCATATATTTGTAGACGACTGCGCCGTCAGGGCCACCTCCCGTTCCAACTCCCACGGTCGTGCCGTAGTAATTCCCGTCCGAGGCTTGAATCGGAGGAGCGGCCGGGTAGCTGTCCTCATAGAAGTCAGTGAACTCGTATAAATCAGTGAACGCGCCTGCGGGCGTGAGTTGAAAGAGGCCACCGAAATCGAAAGCTACGCCACCCAATTGCGTCGTGCCATAAAAATTACCGTCGCTACCGAGGGTCACGCCACCTTCCGGATTCAAGAACGGGCCGGTCGAAAAGTCATATATCTGGCTGTATTGCCCCTGAGTCGTCAAGCGAAAAACGGAGCCGGAATCTGCTGTCGAGGTTCCATACAACGCGCCGTCGCGGCCCTGAGTGAGCGTGACATAAACAGGCAGTCCGCCGGAATCCGACGTGCCTCCGAAGTTGTACAGGACTTTGATCGGAGTTTGCGCTGCACAGGTGAGCGCAGCAGTCAAAAACAAACCGCCGAGAAATGTCGCGAACCGGCTCATGCAGGCGGGCAGAGATGCTGGGAGAAGTGAATTCCGATTTGACATGGAACCTCCGGCGAAAAAAGCTGACGGTCAGAGCTTGCGGCGGGGGATACAGCAAAGCCGCTGGCATTTTACTTCCGGTACGGTCGGGGGTCAATACGGATCTAGGTATATGTAGATGCTCCGGGATAATGTCACGCGATAAAGTGTGAGTTAGGATTGCTTGATGCAAAAACGCAATCTGCGCGTGCTTAAATGGTTGGGAACGACTCCTGCGGTGGCCGTGTGCACCAGTTGCAATCGCGAGTTTAAGGTTCCTCTCGAAGTGTTGAAGCGCGTGGGCGGAGCCGCGGAATACCTCAAACTCCAATTCGCGCGGCACCAGTGCCAACCAGAGGAAGCGGAATCGAACCCCTAGCAGGCAACAACAAAACTCCGGTTCGAGACAGCTCGGGAAGGGCACGAGTTCACTCGTGCCGCAAGCATCGCAGAATGAGCGCGGCTTCAGCCGCTGAGGTATGCCTTCGAGCCAAGTCTAGCGCGTCGTGGGTTTGCGCCACGAGCGCATGTTCATCGCGTAAAGGCCAATGCAGAACAAGTTCGCCGGAATGAATCCGAATTGAGCTGTGCGAAAGCCGATCAGACAAACCACTACGCTATTGACTGCGGCCAGAATCCATCCCTCCCAGCAACGCCTTCCCACCAGGATGGTCGAAACAATCGTAAGAATGCAGGATAAATAATCAAGCCTGAACAACACCGATTCCACCTCACTTCAACAGCAGTATGCAATAAGGATCGGCGTGTGTTCAGTGATCCAACGACACATGCGGTGGTGACGAAGGTCCTTGTCCAAGAGTTCACTACAGATGTTTTTTTGATTGTCATCCCGACCGAAGATGCAATTTATAGATTGTCATCCCGACCGCACGTGCAACTTATAGATTGTCATCCCGACCGAAGCTTCGCCTAACGAAGGAAGGCGAAGCGAAGTGGAGGGACCTGCTGTTTCTGGACAGCGTCACCAACCTTCGACGTTTATCAAACCTGGGTCTACCCTGTGCTCCCCTGTGCCCCCCCGTGTTAAAAGCCGTTGACTTCCGCACACCCGGGCAAGCCAGCCCCCGCGTTTAGTAGAATCTCCCTCGAGACAACTCCATGAAGGTTCTCACCGAATACCTGAAATTCCATACCAAAACCCATCGCGCGTACGTTCACATCACCCCGCAGGTCGAAGAAATCGTGCGCCAGAGCGGAGTCAAAGAAGGTATGGTGCTGGTCTCCGCCATGCACATCACCGCCGGAGTCTATGTAAACGATAACGAGAGCGGCCTGATCGAAGATATCGACCAGTGGCTGGAGCATCTCGCTCCATTTCGCAAGAACTACAAGCATCACGAAACTGGAGAGGACAACGGCGACTCGCACCTGAAGGCTCTGCTGATTCACCACGAAGTAATCGTCCCAATCACCGCCGGCAAGCTCGACCTGGGAACCTGGCAGCGCATCTTCTACGCCGAATTCGACGGCCAGCGCGACAAGCGCGTGATCGTGAAGGTGATGGGAGAGTGAGGCCGAGCCGTGAGTACTGCTGCGATTTTGCAGCAGCTACTCGCCCGCGTAGAATTCCTTGCATGAAACCACGCCGATTGCTGGCAGTTTTTTGGATTTTTGCACTACGGTGCGCGGCGGCCCAATCCTCTGCACAGGTCGCGTCATCCGCGCAGGGGCAAATCATCTTGTCCGAACTGTCGCCTCCAATCTATCCACCGTTGGCACGAACTGCCCGCGTCTTGGGGGACGTGACGATCGCGGTCGTCATTCGACCGGATGGCACCGTCGAATCAGCGGAAGTTGTGAGCGGCCCCCCGTTGCTGAGAGACGCCGCCCTCGACAGTGCTCGGAAATCCATATTCGATTGTCACGAGTGCAAAGAGGTACTTACTTCCTATTCAATTCTTTACACTTTCGGGTTCACAGCACAGCATTGTTGCCAATCGACGGAAAGCTCCGCTACGGGGACTGATCAACGGGCAGAAAAACCTCGGGCCGGGATCACTCAATCGCAAGACCATGTCACAATTCTCACTGATCCATTCTGCATCTGCGATCCGCCCGCGGATATCACCAAGGTTCGTTCCGCGAAATGCCTATTCTTGTGGCGCTGTGGCGAGCGCCACGAGTTGTAAAGGTCGAGGACCCGCGTTAGCACCCACGGCCCCACCCGGACCTTAGTTGTCGTCACTGGAACGCCGGAATTAGATACACCGTCACCCTACCCCGTCCATCGCTTGCCGGAATGCCCTCCAATCCGTAAGATCGATTGCTTACCATCTGCATCGTTTCCTGAAAACTCTCCGGAGGAACCCATGAGTGACGAACTGCAAGAACTGAAGGAACACGCCGAACACGCGCACGAACATCCAGACATGGCTCCGATATCCTTAACTATGGCCGTACTCGCCGTCTGCGTAGCCGTGGTTTCCTTGCTGGGCCATCGCGCCCACACCGAAGAAGTCGTACAGCAGGCGAAGGCCTCCGATCAATGGGCCTACTACCAGGCCAAGAGCATTCGCCAGCACGAGGACGAACTATTTGCCGCCGCTAACAACGGCGGAGCCGAAGTGCACGAAAAGTACGTCCAGGAAGCCGAGCGCTACAAGCAGGACAAGGAAAAAATTCAAGACTCCGCCAAAGATCTCGAGAAAGAAGTCGCCATGGCCACCAAGCGCGCGGATCGCTTCGATCTCGGTGAGGTCTTCCTCGAAATCGGCCTGGTGATTACCTCCATCACCTTGCTTTCAGGAAAACGAATCTTCTGGCATTTGGGGATTGTGCTGGGCGTAGTCGGAGTCGTCATAGCGATTGTGGGAGCGATGGTGCATTGACATTGACCTCGCCGGCCCGTCTACGGCAAGAATGTCTTCATGCAGAACAGGCTTCCGCCGGATTTTTCGAACTCTGACGTATCCAGAACCACCGGCGTCAGCCCTTCCTCTTTCAAGATCGCCTCCAGATGAGGAGTGAGATGAGGAGTGAGGTAGTGTCCGTTGACCGAGATGCCATTGCCCATGAAGCGATGGACTTCGTTGGTCGTGAGTTCATGCACGCGCCGCCAGAATCCGCGCAGCCGCGTCAGAGATTCCGCATCATACGCTCCGGGATAAATGAGAACCGCCTCGTCGTTCAGCGGGCAAAAGCAGGTATCGAGGTGATAGCAATAAGGATCGATCAACCGCAGCGGCACGACCTCGATTCCCAACTTTGACATGGCCTCGCGAAATTTTTCTACCCCGCCCGCAGTCGAGCGAAACCCATATCCGGCATAGATCCTCGACCAGTCCGGATGCCACAACAGATCCCCATGGCCTTCGAGATGATCTTCGCCGAGATCGATTTCCACGATCTTGAATCCCCGCTCGCGAAACCATTCCACATAATGAGGCACCTCGCGCCGCCGTGATGCATGGACCATGCGGCTGGGCACGATGAACTTGCCAACGCCTTCGCAAAAACCCACGAAAGCCTGGTTCGCAGCGAAGACCATGTCTTCCAGTCCCGGAATGGGAGTGATGGTCTCCACCCGGCAGCCCGCCTTCTCCAGCGCCGCACAAACAGCTTCCCATTGCTCCTGCGCCTTGTCGCGATCCACTCCGACCTTCCCTGACATATGTGGATTTTTATGATCCACCACGTCGAAATAGGCCGGAGGACACAGCAGGACGTGCTTTCCCATTTCAGGCATGTTAGCGATGCTTGCGCCGCAGAGCAAGGCGGAGAGACGAAAGTTCGTCACCTGCCGACCTGTCGGCAACCAGTCAGCGATCCTTCCACAGGGTCGGCATCGAGCGCAAGCAATCCCACTCCACGCTTCCGAACAGTGTGGCATCTCACCTGCAAGGCTTTTCGGTTCTAATTTTGAGTTTGGTGAGACAATGCTCAGCCACTGTGCGAATCCGCGATGCGCAAGACCGTTTCTTCGGCTCGGCCAGGGCCGGTTGTTCCTGGTAGAGACCGAAACCGCGATCAACCCTGTGGACACAACCGCTCCCCTTTCGCCCTACGCACGCCGCCCTCCGCGGCACGTGGATCGCTACTGGCTCTGCGAACGATGCGCGGAAATTTCCACGCTGGTTCATGATCGGGATCGCGGAATCGTGCTCGTTCCTCTGCCGCAGCCTCCGCTCCGAGCCCGAGCGGAAGTTGCGGCAGAGCAGTTTGAGATCGCCTGAAACGCCGAAACTGAGATTTCAGGGCCTCGAGGTGTGCACTCTTGAGACGCTCAGGCGATTCTTTGCGCTCCGGCTCATCGCGCGCCCTCCCCCAGGTTTGCGGCGCGCGGCCTTCTGTTATAATCAAAAAGCCCTGATGGTTTCGTTTCACATCCGTGCGGAAGTGGTGGAACTGGCAGACACACCATCTTGAGGGGGTGGCGCCGAAAGGCGTGGGGGTTCAAATCCCCCCTTCCGCACCAATAGCACTCATTCTGAACAATTTAGGACCTTCGATTCCAATGATTATCCTCGTCACCATCGTGCACGTGATTGTTTGTCTGTTCCTCATCGTGGTTGTGCTGCTGCAAAGCGGCAAGGCTGGAGACATCTCCGCGGCCTTTGGCGGACAAGGCAGTCAGGCCGCTTTTGGCCCGCGCGGCGCGGCCACCACGCTCTCGCGTGCTACCACCATCTCGGCCGTCCTGTTCATGCTGACGTCCGTCACGCTCTCGATCAATGCCCTCAAGCAAGGCGGCGGCCCCAGCTCTGTGCTGCAGGGAGTGAAGTCGGCCCCCGCCAAGACTCAGCCGGTAGCGCCCGCAAAAACGCCCGCGCCTCCGGCCCCGACCCAGAAGTAAGTTCCAGCCCGCTCGATGCATTCGGAGCGGGCATGCCATCGGACGGATCCAACCTAAATATCAACTGCTTCGGCGACGGCAGCTCGTATTTCTCAATCAAAATCCCGCCTTCTCTGGATGCGCCAAGTCCCTCCTCTCCGTATTTCGCCGTAATTGTATTTCCCTGATGCGGGTGCTAACATCCGACTGTCGGTACTTATAGCCGGAGGAATCTGCTATGTCGGATCGCGATGGTGGCAATAGCCTGATATGGTTCTTGGCGGGATTGGGTGTTGGAGCGGTCGTTGGAGTTCTGTACGCGCCGCGTTCGGGCAGCGAGACTCGCGACGTGCTTCGCGCACGCGCCGAAGAAGGACGCGACTACATGCGCAGCCGCGCACGCGAAGCTCGCGACCAGGCTTCCGAATGGGTCGATCGAGGCCGCGATGCTGTGAGCCAGCAAAAAGATCAGTTCCGCGCCGCTTACGAAGCCGGCCGCCAGGCTTATCAAGAGGCTACAACCGAAGGAGCACCCAAGAACCTCTAACCCTCTTGCAGCCGCCGTTTCGGCATCGAGCCGGTTCGGCGGCAGGAGGCCGTCTCTATGGATAACCTCACTCCGTTGTTCATCGCGCTGACTGGCGCGGCTGTGCTGCTGCAGGCAGGGCTTCTCGCGGCCATGTATCTGGCCATGCGCAAAAGCACCGCACGCATGGAAGCTCTCGCCAACGAAGTCAAGACCAAGGCTCTGCCTACGCTGGAAACAGCCCAGGCAATGCTCGAAGAACTGCGCCCCAAGCTCACCGTGATCGTCAACAATCTCGAACACTCGACTCACTCGGTCCGCTCTCAGGTCGAACGCATGGATGCGACTGTGAACGACGTGGTCGATCGCGCCCGCTTGCAAATCATCCGCGGCGACGAACTGCTCAGCCGCACCCTCGACCGCGTGGAGGAAACTTCCGACATGGTGCACAAGACCGTAGTCTCGCCTGTCCGCCAGTTCGCCGGACTGATTCAGGGCGTGACCACCGGCATCGAATTCCTGCTCGGCAACCGCCACCGCAGAAACGGCGGCAGCCGCGACTCCCGCCGACCTGTACCGCAAGACGAAATGTTCATCTAGCCTCCGTTGTCATGCTGGCGCAGCCCTTGTCATGCTGAGCGGAGCCAGGACGACCGAAGGGGAGTCCTGGCGCAGTCGAAGCATCCCTACCGCGCGAACGACTCACTAGCAGGCTGCGGAAGGGTCTCATGCGGCTAACGATGGCACGATTTCCCCCGCTGTTATAAGCTGATCCCATGCATCGCAACTTCACCCGATTTTGCGTTCCTGTTTTCATCGCAGGCGTTTTCCTTGCCGGTGCCTTCGCGCTTGCAGCCGACGACCAAAAACCCATCTACTCTGATCAGGAAAAACCGATCGTCGAGCAACTCCGCGGACTGCGCAAACTTCCCGACGACGTTCGCGCCCACAACACCAAAATACTGGCGCTGCAGATTCGTCAGCTTCCCGTCACGCCCAACAAACTGAAGCTGGCGGGCGGCCTCGCTGGGTTATCCACCGAAGGCGACTTCGGCCACGACACCCTGCAGGAGGTCGCCACCACACTGGCTGCAGCCCTGCGCGAGCAGCCTCCAGCGGCGGGCAAGGACGGCGAACCAAACTTCCTTTATGTTGAACTAGCCTCGCTGGTGCGCTACGAGCATGTGCAGGGCACACTCGATGCGCCGCAATATGCCGCCGCCGTGGCCAAGCTCGAGGCCGACGATGCCAAACGCCAGCATGCCGACTTCACCCTCACCGATCTGCAGGGAAAAACATGGAACCTGAGAGATCTCAAAGGCAAAGTAGTGCTGGTGAATTTCTGGGCAACCTGGTGCCCGCCCTGCCGCAAAGAAATGCCGGACCTCGAAGATCTCTATGTGAAGTTCAAAGACAAAGATTTTGTCGTGCTCGCGATTTCCGATGAAGAGGCCGCCAAGGTGACTCCGTTCCTGGCCGAGCGCAACATCACTTACCCTGTAATGCTCGATCCCGGCCGCAAGGTGAACGACCTGTTCCAGATCGAAGGCATCCCGAAAAGCTTTGTCTACGACCGCGACGGCAAACTGGTGGCGCAGTCCATCGACATGCGCACCCGCGGCCAGTTCCTGGAAATGCTGGCGCAAGCCGGACTGAAGTAAGCGGCTCTGTCGTGCTGAGCGGAGCCGGGACGACCGAAGGGAGTTCCGGCGGAGTCGAAGCATCCCTACTTCTGCCACGGCGCCGGTTCCGAAACGAAGGCGGGATGCTATCTTTGGATGCGGTGAGAGTAGGGATTCTTCGACTCCGTGAGCGCTTCCACTTCGCTACGCGCTCACTCCGCTCAGAATGACAAGACATTCAGTCGAAGCCTGCTCGATTGATTTTGTGTCGGGGCAAGCAAACTGAGGTATTTCGAAATGCGTTACCTGGTCAGAGCCCGTGTAAAACCCGGCCGCGAAGGCCATCTTCTCCACGCCATCGAAAACCGAACCTTGGGCCAAGGCTCGGTCGCCGAGGGCGAATACCTGCGCAACATGACCGAAGCCCGCGTCTGCGGTGATGACACCATCCGCTGGGTGGAAGTCTGCTACTGCCCCACGCCGCTACAGGAAGAACGTCCTTACTGGGAACAATACTTCGATCTGACGCGGGTACAGGACGCCCACGACCGCCGCAAGTGCCGCGACCAGAACGGCACCGAACCGTGGGCCTGCGGCGACTGCGATTGCACCGCTCGCCTGGAGCAGAAGCTGAAGTCCTCCGGCAAGCCTTTCCTCGATTCGCTTTCCGCGAAAAACAAGGCCCCGCATGAATAACCGGCGCGAGACGGCTGGCCGCCGCCGGCCGGAAAAGAATTCCGCCAGGCACGAGCCGCGCAAACCCCGCTTTCCGCGCGAACTCGCCGTGCTTTACGAAGACGATGCGATTGTCGCCGTCAACAAGCCTGCCGGACTCCTGTCCGTGCCCGTGCGCGGCACCGCCATGCCTTCCGCTTTGTCGGTTCTTGACGCGGAGATGAAGGACGAAAACCGCCGCGCCTATGTCGTGCATCGCATCGATCGGTTCACTTCCGGAGTTCTGCTGTTTGCCAAGTCGCAGCGCGATCGCGAGGCCCTGATCCGCCAGTTCCTCGCGCACACTCCCGTCCGCGAATATCTGGCCGTGGTGCGTGGACGACTCGCCACGAAACAAGGCACGCTGGTGCAGCACTTTCGCCGCGACGGACAATTTCAAAAGCTGAGTTCGCCGAAAGATGCCAAGGCGGCCCGCGCCGAACTTCGCTATAAGGTCGAACGCACTTTGCGGGATTCTACGCTGGTTCGGGTCGAGCTCGAGACTGGATTGCAGAATCAGATTCGCGTGCAGTTCTCCGCCATCGGCCATCCTGTCATGGGAGACAGAAAATACCATCCCGAAGAAGCGTCAGAGCGCCGGATCGCCCGCGTAGCCCTGCACGCCGCGCGCCTGCAGTTCGCCCATCCCCGCACCGGCGAAACGATTTCAATCGACTGCCCACCCCCGCCAGACTTCCGGGCTCTTCTGGAAGCATTATCGGGAACCGCCAGATCGCAGCGGCGTAAACAGTAGCGCCGGCGTTGAAGGTAGCGCCGGCGTCGTTGACCATAGCACCGGCGGCGATAACAGTAGCGCCGGCGTTGACAGTAGCGCCGGCGTCTCGCCGGCTGTCCGGGGGGCGTCCTCGCCCTCCGCGCTGCAATCTAGCAGGGTGCGGAGAAATTGGATTTTGCGCTCGCTTTTGGGTGGCGCAGCGGTTTACCGCTGCGATAACCGGCCCTTTTTCACCCTCGGCTTTAGCCGCTGGTCGAGCATTCACCTAGCGTGATGAGGTTTTTCGCACTCTGCGAGTTAGGCGATCCACCCGCCTCCAACCGCAACGCGCCGTCACCTAATGCAGCGAATCAAACCGTTCCTGCAACGACGATGACAAGTCCTTCTGACCATCCCAAACGACCGATGAGCGCTTGCAGAACCCTTTAGCCTGTTCACCCATGTATTGTTCGTAGCCACTCGTCTTGATCGTTGCAAATGGCATCCAGTCAGCTTTTCCGGCTTTCTGCGTTGCCGTGAACTCGCCGCAGAGCATGTACATAGTTGTTCCGTCAGCAGACACATCATGCCCCACGCGCACGTGCCGGAAGTGTAGGGACTTCGCAGGACCGTGCTCATGAAAATCAGCAGCCGCCGACGCGATGAGATATTCCACGGGAACGGTCGCCGCCGCGATTGCGGCACTGGTCAGAATCAGGGTAAACAGCAGCTTGGTCACTTTCATAGGTCGCCAGCTTCACCTTTGGCGTAGATCGATTGAAAAGACTCGGCCGGATCCCATTCCACCTAAGCGATCCACCCTCCGCCCACCACCACATCGCCATCGTAGAAAACCGCCGCCTGCCCCGGAGTAATCGCCCGCTGCGGCTGATCGAATGTGACCCGCATCTCGTCGTCGCCGACCATTTCCAGCAGTCCAGCAGCCGGCTCGTGCCGATGCCGGATCTTCACCGCAACCCGCATGGGTTCGCGCAAGTGCGCAACAGAAATCAGATTCACCCGCCGCGCCCGCAGCGTTCGCGAATAAAGATGCTCGTCGCTGCCGACGACAACCTGCTTATCGGCCCCGTTAATCTGGATCACGTACAGCGGCGACCCCGTCGCCACGCCCAGCCCCTTACGCTGGCCCACGGTGAAGTTGTGAATGCCCGCGTGCTCGCCGATCACTTCCCCGTTCGCGGTCACCATTTCGCCCGCGGTATCGGGCAAGGCTTCGCCGCGCTCGGCGAGATAGGCATCGATGAACCGCTTGTAGTCGCCTCCTGGGACAAAGCAAATCTCCTGTGAATCCGGCTTCTCGGCCAGCGCCAGCCCATGCTCGCGCGCCAGTTCGCGCACCTCGGGCTTGGTCATCCCGCCCAGCGGAAACAGCGTGCGGCTGAGTTGTTCCTGCGTGAGTCCGAAAAGAAAGTAAGTCTGATCCTTGCTGCGGTCCGCGGGACGCTTCAGCAACCACCGCCCGCTCTCGTCGTCATACTCCACGCGAGCGTAGTGCCCGGTCGCAACGCAATCGGCGCCAATCTGTTGCGCCACGATGAGCAACTGATCGAACTTCAAATGATTGTTGCAGAGGCTGCATGGGATCGGCGTGCGTCCCGAAAGATATTCCGCCACAAACGGACGCACCACATCGCGCTCGAACCGCTCCTCATGATTCACCACATAGTACGGAACCCCAAGATGCTCAGCCACGCGCCGCGCGTCGTAAACGTCATCGAGTGAACAACAGCGCCCGGTGACTTGCTCGGGCATCCCCTCGTGCCCCGCCAGCCGCCGCTGGTTCCAGAGCTGCATGGTCAGCCCGATGATGTTGTGCCCCTCCGCGCGCAGCATGGCCGCGACGGCGGAAGAGTCGACTCCACCCGACATAGCGACGGCAATGGTCTTTTGTTCTGTCATTTATTCCTTGTTCTGACTGCGGTCCGAACGCCGTATCGAGATCCTGGATCCAGGGCCAGCGGTCAATACCATGTGTCGCGGCATGAACAACATCCAGTAGTCAGCCGGATCCGCGTTGTTGCGTTCCTCCTCCAGATCGAACGGCGCGCATCTAAGAAGAAACTGTCGTCCGAATTCAAATGTTGAGCAACGCGCTCTTGGCTCGATCTCTACCTGCGTCAGCGGATGAGCGGCGAGTTTGGTGGCAATTCTGCTGATGGTCGCACGCGGACTGTCCGACGTCAGAACCAACCCTTGTGGCCCATTCAATCGCCACGAACACATGTACAACCAGAGATGCCAAGTGCCATGCCAGAATTCTCCAACTCTGACTCGTTGCCCAAACTCAAACCTCAGGAAGCTCCCCCAACCCAGAGATGCCCGCCATGGTTTCTTACCGATCAGCGGGTCGAAGCAACGACGGGCGGTGCTGCTTGTCACCCTCACCTCTGCTGCTTACCCGCGCCACTATACGCTGGCGACAACTCCCGCAACCGCGCCACAGTCTCCGGCACCAGCGCCAGCGCGATGTCGATCTCTTCCGCCGTAGTTTGCTTCCCCAAACTGAAGCGGACGCTGGCATGCCCCCGATCCTTTCCCATGCCCATCGCCGTCAGCACGTGGGACGGCTCAACCGCTCCCGACGAACATGCCGCGCCCCCAGAGACGGCTAGGCCCTTAAGGTCGAGTGCAATCACCAACGACTCGCCCTCGATATGATCGAAATAAATGTTCGTCGTATTCGGCACCCGCAGCACGCCATCGCCGTTCACGCCGGCACCTTCTACCTGCGCCAGAATTCCCTGCTGCAGCCGGTCGCGCAATGCGCACATCTTCTTATCGTCACCGCGCTCGAAAGCTCGCATCGCCAACTCTGCGGCCTTGCCAAGACCCACGATCCCGGGAACGTTCTCGGTCCCGGCCCGCCGCGAACGCTCATGGCTCCCACCATAAAACAGCGGCTGCAGCTTCGTCCCGCCGCGCACATAGAGCGCACCCACACCTTGCGGCGCATGTATTTTGTGTCCGGAAATCGTCAGCGCATCACAACTAATTCGCCCCGCATCAATCGGAACCTTGCCCGCCGCCTGCACCGCGTCGGTGTGAAAATAGACATCCGCCTCAGCCGCAATCTTCCCGATTTCCTCGACCGGTTGCAGCACTCCAGTCTCGTTGTTGGCCATCATGATCGAAATCAGCTTCGTGTTCGGCCGTAACGCCCGCCGCACATCGTCGGCATCGACCAGGCCGCGGCTATCCACCGGCACGTAGGTAACTTCGCAGTCATCCTCCAGATGTTTGCAGGTGAGCAACACCGCATGGTGCTCGATGGTCGAAGTAATAATGTGATCGCCCGGGCCCGTCAGTCCCGCAATCGCCAGATTGTCGCCCTCGGTCCCGCCGCTGGTGAATACAATTTCCGCTGCCTTGCAGCCCAACAGCGCCGCCACCGAATCCCGCGCCCGCTCCACTGCGGCGCGCGCATCCTGTCCATGGCTGTGGATCGACGACGCATTGCCGAAATGCTCGCCAAAATACGGACGCATGGCTTCGAGCACTTCCGGCAACACCGGCGTGGTGGCGTTATTGTCGAGGTAAACCCTGCGCATATCCCATCTATTCTACCTGCATTGCAGCACGCTTACCGCGCAATCATTGGGCAGAAATGGATAGCGTCGCCGCTGGCGCAGACGAGAAATAGCGATCAAAAACGGCAGCAAGTCTCGGCCGGGACTGCGATGATCCCGCTATGCCGGTAATTTCGTTTTATCGTCCTGACTGGGATCGCGATCTACTAGGTGTTCTCGCACGGAGGATGCCCGCAGTCGCACGCTAACTCCACCTCTTCCGATCCGGCATCCTTGCAGAACTGGCTGCAATATTTTTCTCCGGCGGGCACAACGCACAAACAGGGCTCGTGAGCGCACTTCTTGTCTTGAGGGGTCATCTTGATCTCCGTGGAGTCGTCATGTTCTTCTGCACGATAGAGACTCCGCAGAGTAATCTCTATCGGGTGATTCCTGTAACCACACCACAATTACCGCTTTTCGATCGGCACATACTTATTGGGATACTCCGGCCCCAGATACTCCGCCCGTGGCCGGATCAACCGGTTATCGTCCAGTTGCTCGATGACATGCGCCGCCCACCCGCTGATCCGCGAAATCGCAAACACGGGAGTAAATAGATCCTCATCGATTCCCAGCACGTGATAAGTCGAGGCCGAATAAAAGTCCACGTTCGCGTTCAGCTTCTTCTCTGCCTTCACGAACTTCTCGATCCTTTCCGACATCTCGTACCATTGCGGCTGCCCGCTCGTTGCGCCCAGATCCTTCGACATCACTCGCAGGTGCGTCGCTCGCGGATCCTCGGTGTGATACACGCGATGGCCGAAGCCCGGAACCTTCTTCTTCTCCGCCAGCATCTGCCGCACGTGCTCGACCGGGTCAGCCTTCTTTTTATCGATCGCTTCCAGAATGCGATAAACAGCCTCGTTTGCCCCGCCATGCAGCGGCCCCTTGAGCGCCCCAATGGCCGAGGTGATGGCAGAATGCATGTCGGATAAAGTCGCCGCCGTCACCCTGGCCGCGAAGGTCAACGCGTTCAACTCGTGGTCGGCATGCAGGATCAAAGCAATGTCAAGCGCCCGCTCGGCCGTTGATGAAGGTTTCTCCCCATTCAACTGCCATAAGAAGTTCGCCGCATGCGACAACTTTTTGTCGGCCTCGACCACGGGCTTGCCTTTGCGAATCCGGTCATAGGCGGCCACGATCATCGCGATCTGCGACGTCAACCGGATCGCCTTCCGCACATTGGCGTCGTGATCGTTGTTCTTTTCATCCGCATCGTAGAAGGCCAGCGCCGAAACCGCCGTGCGCAGCACATCCATCGCCAGCGCCGATTTCGGGACATTGCGCAATAACTGAATAATCGCCGGATCAAGCTGCCGCTCTTCGGCCAACCGCTCTCCCAATTCCTTCAGTTCTCCTGCCTTGGGCAACCGCCCAAACCAGAGGAGGTAGCAAGTTTCCTCGAACGTAGAGTGGTCCGCCAGTTCGTGAATATCGATGCCGCGGTAGGCAAGGACGCCGCGGTCGCCATCGATATAACAAATGCTCGAGTTGGTGGCAACAATGCCTTCCAAGCCCTTCGGCGCAGGAGTGCTGGTCACGCTGGACATAAGTTTTTCGCTCAATTCGCCTGATTAGTTGCCGGAACCGCGCGCGGGATGCGCGCCAACGCTACCTCACTTTTATACCGCAAAACCTGCCGAACATGCCACCGCACGCGCTGATTTCGATTTAACAGTTGAACTGTGGCGCAGCCTCGAACCGCTCTCTTGACAATGGCGCAAGTTGGAAAGGGATTCGTATCAGGGCATCGCTTCAGCGATGCCGCCAACGGCGACAATTCTCTGAACGGCTTTAGCCGCTGCGCCTTGCCCGTCGGGGCACAGCGGCTAAAGTCTGCACACTCACCCGGCTCTTGGTGGCATGCCTGAGGGCATGCCCTGATACCAGTCTCGCTCCAAACTGCATCTACACCGCCGCTCTTCCGCCTTTGCCACTCCATTCCCCCGCAGCGTATAGTAAAACGTTCGCCCTAACAGCTCGTCTAAACCACAGGGAAACTGCTCCTAATCGTCCCTCCCGGAGGATTTTCATGAAGCGCTTTTTATCCAGTTGTCTTGCCCTGATCTTTTTATTTTCTACCGTAGCCTCTGCCGACGAAGGCATGTGGCTCTACAACGAAGCTCCCAAGGCCAAGATCAAGGCTAAGTACAAATTCGAGCTGACCCAGCAGTGGCTCGACCACGTGCGCCTCTCTTCGGTTCGCTTCAACAATGGCGGTTCGGGCTCGTTTGTCTCCGCCGACGGACTCACCTTCACCAACCACCACGTCGGCCGAAGCTGCACACAGCAGCTTTCCAGTGAAGGCCACGACTACGTCAAGAACGGTTTTTACGCCAAGACCCAGGCCGAAGAGGCGAAATGCCCCAACCTGGAACTGAACCAGTTGGTTGGCATTGAAGACATCACCGACAAAGTGAACGCCGGCGTGAAGCCGGAAATGTCGGCCGCCGACGCTGGTCAGGCCCAGCGCGCCGCCATGTCGCAGATCGAAAAAGATTGCACCACCGCAACCGGCTTGCGTTGCGACGCTGTTACTTTCTACTCCGGCCAGGTCTACAACCTCTACAAATACAAAAAATACACCGACGTACGGCTGGTGTTTGCGCCGGAAGCGGATATCGCATTCTTCGGCGGCGATCCCGACAATTTCACCTATCCACGCTACGATCTCGACATCACTTTTTTCCGCGTATACGAAGACGGTCATCCCGCTCATCTGGATAACTATCTGAAGTGGTCCCGCACCGGCGTGAAGGATGGCGATTTGGTTTTCGTCTCCGGCCATCCCGGCAACACCTCCCGCATGCTAACCATGGCTCAACTGGAGTTCACCCGCGACGTTGCCTATCCCAAGATCCTGGCCTTCCTCGCGCACCGCACCGCGCTGCTGCAGGACTTCGCCAAGCAGTCAGAAGAAAACGCCCGTATCTCCAGCGACGACATCTTTGGCCTGCAAAATTCGCAAAAAGCCTATACCGGTTATGAAGCCGGACTACGCGACAAACACATCATGGACACCAAGGCTGCTGATGAAGCCAAGCTTCGAGCCTCATTCAAAGCGAATCCTAAGAACGCCGGCGTGCCTGATCCCTGGGACGCGATTGCCGATGCCATCAAGCTGCAGCAGAGTATCTATCTGCAATACACCTATCTCGAGCGCATGCGCGGATTCGGTTCCGGGATGGCCCAGACCGCCCGCGTTCTTGTGCGTGCCGCTGCCGAAAAACCCAAACCAAACTCAGAGCGCATGCGGGAGTTCCGCGATTCCGGCCTGGCTTCGCTCGAAGCTCAGTTGTTCTCTCCCGCGCCCATCTACAAGAATCTGGAAACGATTCTTCTAACCGATTCCCTGGCCGACATGCAGGAGCAGCTCGGCAAGAACGATCCCGACGTGCAAAAAGTCCTCAATGGCAAGAGTCCTGCTGAAGCCGCGAAAGAGATGATTGCCGGCACTAAGCTCGACGACGTCGCCGTCCGCAAACAGCTCTATGAAGGAGGCCAAGCCGCCATCGAGGCCAGCACCGATCCTCTCATCGTCGCTATCCGCGCCATCGATCCCGATGCTCGCGTCGCGCGCAAAACCTTCGAAGACAAAATTGACTCTGTCGTCCGCCTCAACGGCACTCTGATCGCAAAGGCTCGCTTTGCCCAGAGCGGTTTCAGCCAGCCGCCCGATGCCACATTCACTCTTCGCCTGAGCTACGGCGCGGCCAAGGGTTACGAAGAGAACGGTAAGAAGATCCCTTACATGACCACCATTGGCGGCGGTTTCGAGCACGCCGCCGAGCACAACAACATGGATCCCTACAAACTGCCGGATAGCTGGATGTCCGCGAAGTCCAAGCTGGACATGAAAACTCCGCTGAACTTCGTTTCCACCGCCGACATCATTGGCGGCAACTCCGGCTCGCCCACCATCAATAAAGAGGGTGAGGTGATCGGCATTATTTTCGATGGCAACATCGAATCTCTCGCCGGTAATTTTGCTTTCGACGACACTCAAAACCGCGCCGTCTCCGTAGACTCGCGCGGAATCCAGGAAGCGTTGCGCCACATCTACGGCGCCTCTGTCCTGGCCGACGAATTAATGGGAACCAAAGCAGAAGGCGCAAAGGCAGGAAAATAGTAACGGATGTTTCACCACTGGCCCGCGCGGAAGCGCGGGCTTGTTTTTTGGGGCAACGCTTGCTTTTCTTCGCGACCTTTGCGAGTTCCTTGGCGTACTTTGCGGTTAGCTTTTTCACGCGCCTTTTCGTCGCCCCTAATGCGCTGTCATCCTGAGCCCCGGCGTGTCCCTGCGCAGCCGGGAGCCATTACGCGAACGACCTATGCAACTGGGAGGTGCCACTGATGCCGAAGGCAGGAATTGCCGTGCCGCGGACGATGACGGTCACAGATCAGGCCGGCCAAATTCCCAACGCCGTCTTGCTGAGAATCTGCTGCTTCGTTTCTTCCGTCAGCGGCAGCGCCCGGAACTCTTCAAGATTGTTCTTGATGTCCGGCACACCCGGCCCCGGCCAGTCGGTGCCAAACAGAGTCTTGTGCGCGATCTCCTCAAGCCGCGGAAAATATTTGAGCAAGGTTTTCGGTGGAATGCCGCTGATGTCGAGGTGAACGTTCGCATGCCGCCGGATCAGAAAAAACGCGGTCTGCATCCACAGCGGCCGCCCGCCATGCGCCAACAGAATTTTCAGCTTCGGAAAATCGACGGCGACATCATCGACGTACATCGGGTCGCCATACTTATTCCGCGCTCCAGGAAAAATCGACGTCCCCGTATGAAACATCACCGGCACGCCGTTGGCCTCGGCGGCGCGATAAATAATTTCCAGCTCCTTCACCCCGTTCAGGTAGTCATTGGGAAACAGCAACTGGTGCGGAGGGTGAATCTTGATCATGCGTATCCCCAGCCGCAGAATCTGCTCCATGTCCGCCAGAACGTTCGTCGTGTGCCGCGGATGCAGGCTGCCACACGACAGCAGCCGCTTCGGATCTTCCTTCACGTAATCGGCGATGAACTGATTCACGCCGTTGGTGAACCCGATCACCTCCGGCGCAACGTAATTAATCAGCACCGCGCGATCAATGCCACACGCATCCAGATGTTTCAGAAATGCCTTGGGCGAACGGCAGAACTCGGCAATCTGCTCGAAGTTCGGCCGCTTCTTCTTCATGAGCTCCAGCGCGTGCGGATGGAACATCTCCATCGGCTGGATATGAATATGGCAGTCAGTAATCATTCGTCTACCCAGTGTGGAAGAGCGGCCCTTCAGGGCCGCGTAAGCCGCTAAAACTACGCAGGGCTTTACCTTCCGCTCAATTGAAAGCCGCCAGCACCGCGCGCTTGGTGAACACCCGGATCATCTCCCGCCGGTACTCCGGTGTCAGAGCCGATGTAGTCAGAGGTTTGGCCGTCCGCGCCGCAACATCGCCCGCAGCCTCCGCCAAAGCCTCATCCACCACTTTCCCGATCAGCATCTCTCCCGCGCGCGGCACCAGCAACGGCGCGGGATTCACCGCGGTCATCGCAATCCGCGCATCGGCAACATGCCCATTCGATCGCTTCATCACCACCGCAACGCCCGCCAGCGGATAGTCAATCGACCCGCGCACTCGCAGCTTCCGATAGACGCCTCGATAATCCGCGGCTTCCGCCGGCAGAAACACGCGCGTGACTAGTTCGCCCGGCAACAGCTTGCGATAACTTTCTCCGTCTCCCGTATAAAACTCGCGCAAAGCCATGCGCCGCGCCCCGTTTGGCCCCACGATCTCAATCTCAGCCTTCAGGCAAAGCAGCGCCGGCGGAGTGTCTCCGGAAAATGCCGCCCAGCATTTCATCCCGCCCGGCGCAACGTGGCAGAGATTGCCATCTTTCTTAATGCAAAACCCGCAGCCCTTGCGCCAGGTCAGCGATTGGTTGTACCACAGGCAGCGCGTGTCGAGACAGATGTTGCCGCCAATCGTCCCCATGTTGCGCAACACCGGGGATGCAACTGTCGCCGCAGCCTCGGTAAGCACCGGGTAGTGCTGGCGCAGGTAAGCGGATTTCTCAATCGCACTGAGCGTCGCCAACGCTCCAATCTCCACCACTCCGCTCGCCTGCGGCCGGATCATCCGCAACTCGGAGATACCGCGCAGATCCATCACGTACTCTGGCTCAAACAGTTTCTGCCGCATCGACGGAATCAGATCCGTGCCGCCGGCCAGCACGCGCACATTTCCCCCGTGCTTGGCCAAATATGAAATCGCTTCATCGACCGCACGCGGACGCAGCAGTCTGAATTGCGGAAGGCTCAATCCGCACCTCCCGCCGGCGCCTGCGCTTCTCGCCGTGCCGGATCGAGCGCGTGTCGCTCCGGTCCCTTGCCCTTGAAGCACAACGATCCTCCATGCTCGCGAAAACGCGCGGGCGACGTTGGATCGATACCCTCGGTCAGATTCAAAGCCTTCTCTTTTCTCTTCGCGCGCAATCCCGCCAGCACCCGCTCTGGCGTGAAAGGACACTCATGCAACCGGACTCCGACCGCGTCGTAGATAGCATTTGAGATGGCCGGAATGGTCGCGGCCAGCGATCCCTCGCTGCATTCTTTCGCGCCAAATGGCCCCTCGGGATCGATGCTTTCCACAATGATCGGCTCAATCTCGGGCGACTCAATCGATGACGGGCTGCGGTATTCGAGCATCCCCGGATTCATCAGCATGCCGTCTTTCCACACCATTTCTTCGGTCAACGCCTGTCCCATGCCCATCCACACCGAGCCAATAATCTGGCCGTCCACGGAAACGGGATTCAGCGCCCGCCCGCAGTCGTGTGCCGCCCATACTTTATGAACGGTCACTTCGCCAGTATCTTCATCCACACTGACCTCGGCCACTTGCGCCGAATAGGAATACGCCGGGGACGGCCCTACGCCCCCGCCTTTATGTTTGCCGCCGCGTGCTTCCGGCGGAGGCGCGTAAGAACCAGTTCCGCTAAGCGCACCATGAAAATCGATCGCCGCCACAACGGCTTCCTCGAAAGTCATCCACTCCTTCGGACCTTCTTCTTTTCGTTTCTGCTGCAGCGAACCACGCAGAATCTGCCCCTCAACACGCCCACTCACCGACGCACCCGCCTGCGTCACTTCGACTTCTTCTTCCTGATCCCTGTTCACCACCGGAGCAGGACTTCCCTTTTTGAAGACGACATCCTCACGGAAGATGAGGTCTTCCGCCGCGCAATTCATTTTCTTTGCCGCAGCGGCTGCAATTCGTTTCTTCACATCCTCTGCCGCGCGCAGCGTAGCGTTGCCATTCATGAAAGTTACGCGGCTGGAATAAGATCCCAAATCAATCGGCGTCAAATCGGTGTCTGCGGCGATCACCCTGACGCGAGCCAGCGAGCACCCCAGCATCTCGGCCGCAAGCTGCGCCGTCATGGTGTCGGACCCCTGGCCAATATCGGATGCGCCGGTGTACACGACAACACCGCCGTCGCGATCGATCTTGATGTTCACCGTCGAGTGCGGCATGTCGGAACGGATGATCGAATTCGCCGCACCGCTCACATAGTGACTGCAGGCGATTCCGAGTCCGCGCCCCTTCGGCATTTTCCCCTTGCGCTGCTTCCAACCCGAGCGCTCGACAGTCTTCTCAATGCACTCCGGCAATCCATAGCTCTGCACGCGCAGTCCATTCACCGTAATGCACGGAGGCTTGAGCAGATTGCGCTGTCGAATTTCGGCCGGATCCATGCCAATCTTCGCCGCGAGTTCGTCCAGTTGCGATTCGAACGCGAAGCGCACGTTGACGGTCCCGTGCCCGCGCATCGCGCCGCAGGCCGGCTTATTGGTGAGCACGCGGTATCCGTCGTATTGAATATTCGGAATATCGTAGAGCGCGCCCAACAGCGCACCGGAGTAGAGAATCGTGACCACCCCATAGGAGCAATACGCGCCGCCATCCTGAATGACGCGAGCCTTCACCGATGTGATGCGGCCGTCATTTCTGATTCCCGTCTTCAGATCGATGATCGTCCGTGGCCGTCCGCGATGCGCCCAGAACACCTCTTCGCGCGTGTAAGTGATCTTCACCGGAGCTTTGGCTTTTCGCGCCGCGACGGCGGCGATAATCTCCAGCGGGATTACTTCGCTCTTGCCGCCAAACCCGCCTCCCACCAGAGGCTTGATCACACGAATCTGCTGCATCGGCATTTCCAGCACGAGAGAAAGCTTGTGCTGCAAATAGTACGGAACCTGCGTGGAAGACCACACCGTGAGCCGCCCCAGATTGCCGGTATGTGGATCGAGTTCAAATGATGACAGCGTGGAATGCGGCTCCATGGCCGCGTGCGTTACCTCGCCAGCGATGAAGCGGGCTTCGAGAACGTGGTCCGCCTCAGCGAATCCCTTGTCGGGATCGCCAAATGCGTGGTGATAATCCTTTTCCAGATTGTGCGGCTTGCGCTCGTGGATCAGATCTGTCTCAGCCTTCATCGATTCTTCGGGATCGAAGTAGGCAGGCAGCACTTCGTAGTCAACGTCGATCAGTTCGAGCGCTTTCTCGGCGATCGCTTCCGAAACCGCGACAACACAAGCGACGTTGTCCCCGACATAACGCACTTTGTCGAGGGCGAGAGGGTACTCATCGTGACCGACCGGAAGAATTCCAAAGGGATTGGGCGCATCTTCGCCCACGGCAACAGTGACAACGCCTTCGAGCTTTTCGGCCCGGCTGGTGTCGATTCTCTTGATGCGCGCATGCGGATACGGCGAGTGCAGAATCTTGCCGACCAGCATGCCAGGCACGCTGAGGTCGTCAGTATACTTGCCGCCGCCAGTAGTCTTTTCCGCCGCGTCGATCATGGCGGTGGGTTTGCCGATAATGGAGAATCCGTTATTCATTTTGCCGCCGCGATTCCCTGCCGCTCCGCGTCCACCGCCGATTTAATCGCCTCATACATCTGGCTGTATCCCGTGCAGCGGCACAGATTGCTGCTCAAGG
This sequence comes from uncultured Acidobacteriaceae bacterium, assembly GCA_963715875.1. Classification (GTDB taxonomy): domain Bacteria; phylum Acidobacteriota; class Terriglobia; order Terriglobales; family Acidobacteriaceae; genus Sulfotelmatobacter. The sequence continues at coordinate 3,285,876 of OY970281.1, forward strand.
CGCTCCGAACATCGTCTTCGGAGGGATTGGGATTTTCCGCCATCAGCGACTTCACCGTCATAATGAATCCGGGAGTGCAAAACCCGCACTGTGCCCCGCCCCAATCGCCATACGCTTTTTGAATCGCGGCCAGACTTCCATGCTCGCTGACGCCTTCGACGGTTGTGATCTCCTGCCCCTGGCAACTCGCCGCCAGCAGCACACACGACATCATGGCAACGCCATCCACCAGCACCGTGCACGCCCCGCAGGAAGATTCATCGCAGCCGCGCTTGGAGCCAGTCAGATTCAATTCCTGCCGCAACACGTCGAGCAGCAGCGCACTCGGCTCGATAGCGAGTTCGTAGTTGCGACCGTTCACTTTGAGTTCGATGAGTTCTTTTTTCATAAACACAGCTTCTAGCTACCAGCTTCTAGCAAAACGTCCACGCTTCATCGCTTGGCTAGGCGCTAGCAGCTAGTAGCTAGTAGCCAGTAGCCAGACGCTTTTCAATACACCGGCACCTTCCCATCCACCCGGCGCGACCACGCATCGATGCCGCCACGCATCGATTGCGCTTTCTCAAATCCCTGCTGGCGCAGCCATACTGTCACATTCATCGAGCGCACGCCGTGATGGCAAACTACTACGATGTGCTCCTCCGGATCGAGTTCCTGATGCGCCCGCGATGGCACATCTCCCATCGGCATCAGTTTCGCTCCGTTCATCTGCGCCGTTTCACACTCCCACGGCTCCCGAACGTCGAGCAAAATAAATTCCTCGCCCTGATCCAACTTTGATTTCACTTCTTCGGGCGTGATCTCGTAATCCATACTTCTGACTACTTCCCCGTCCACTTCGGCTCGCGCTTCTCCATGAAGGCCCGAATTCCCTCCTGCGCGTCCGCCGTCTTCATCAACTCTTCCAGATAAATCTTCTCGGCGCGCGCCAGGCCTTTGTCGAAGTGCATCGCGTCCCATGCGTAAACGGCTTTCTTGGTCAACGTCAATGCGGCCGGACTGAGCTTCGTCAAATGCGCGATGTTTAGATCCAGGGTTCCGGCGAGTTCTTCGGCTAGCACAGAGCGATTCGCCAACCCCATCTCGGCCGCTTCTTTCCCGCTGATGCTGCGCCCCGTCACAATCAAGTCCAAGGCTCGCCGAGGCCCGACCAGCGCGGCCAATGCCGCACACGCCACCGGCGGATAACAACCAAGCTTGATCTCCGGAAATCCCCACTGCGCCGATTCTGCCGTGTAAACCAGGTCGCAGACCATCGCCAGTTCCGCGCCACCGCCCAAACAGTGCCCGTGCACGGCGGCAATCGTGACCTTCTTGCTGGCGGCCACAGCGCGGATGACGGCATGAAACTTCAACAACATGGCCTGAACTTGGTCGGGTGCATGTGCCGCCACGTCCACGCCCGCGGAAAAGCTTTTGTCCGAGCCATTAAACACAATGACGGAAACATCGGGGCGTTCCTCAATCGTTGCCAGCGTCTGCGTCAACTCCTCCATCATCGGAACGTCGATGACATTCAGAGGCGGATGGCACAGCACGATCCGCGCCGCCGGAGGGCTGATGTCCACCGAGATTCGACTAAGTATGGCTACAGCAGTCAACATCGTTGTTAGTAGCCCCGATCACACGAACCACAGCTTACAGGTTAATCGCTGACTTCCTGACCTCGCCGATACTCGCAAGCGGGTCGCGCGCCCCCGTCTTTTCCGCAATCCACTTCTTCTCGTCAGCAATGATGTCCAGCAGCAACTTCTTGTCGGCCGCCGACGGCATGTACTCCTTCACATGTTCCGCGTAGGCGTTATCGTCGAGCGCCTCGCCGGTCTGCGCGTGGAATTTCTGCCCCGCCCACTTTCCGATTTCGCGATTGAATTTGATGTGCGGTGCATAAAGCTTCGGTTGTCCGGCCTTCAGAACGCTGTTGAAACGCTCAATCAGTCCCGCAACTTCGTCACGATAGAGGTTGCGGTTGTAGTCGTTCAGATCGTCGAGGTCAGGGGCCGTTTCGTTCTTAGGCTCATCGTAGCGCCCCTTCACGCCCCACACGTACGCCCAATGCGCTGAGGACGAATGGTCGGTGCCAAAAAGATCGTACGAACTGGAGATCCATTTGTTCAGATATTTCTGAATCAGCCAGCCCGGAATTACACCCGCCTCCACGATGCGCCGCAGGCCGTCGTTGCCCGTGCCCATATGGAACGCCTCTTCGCGCAGCATGTAGGACATTGACCGGCCCAGCGGAGCAAATGCGGAAAACTTCAGCATCTGCAACTGAAATTTTCCATCGCGATCCACAAAGTCGGTGTAGGTGAAGAAGTCCATCCAGTTGTCGACGTCAACGTTGAATGCGCCCAGCAGCCGCTTGTTCTCGAAGGCGCGGCGCTCCAGCATTTTCTGCGCTTCGACCTTTCCCGAATAACCAAAATGGTCAACCAGCAGCGCGCACATCTGCCAGCCGTGGCGCATTTCTTCAATCATCACGCGCGTGATGGCGCGGCGATCCCAGTCCGTGGGAGCATTTGCGAGCAGGTTGCGCTGCTGTTCCACGCTGGCGAACTCAGTGTCGCCCTGATAGACGATCATATTCATCAGCGCGTCGCGCATTTGCTGCGTCGGAATCTGGCGCAGATTTTCCCACTTGCGCCGTCCCTTGTACGCTCCAAATTCGATTTCCTCGGTATCGATCGCTCCGTAGAGCGTGTCGAAATGGAATGCTTCGATGTCCGCGGTGTTGACGCCAATATCCTTGCGCCAGTCGTTGAACATGCCTTGCCAATCACTGAATGTCCCGATTTTTGCTACTTTTCCAGGCATTGATGCCGCTCCTAGGCCATATTTAGCCAAACTGTTTTCATTTCCGTGTAATGCTCAATCGCGTGCGCGCCCAGTTCGCGGCCAAAACCCGAACTCTTGTAGCCGCCAAAAGGCAGCGCAGCGTCCATCAATCCGTACGTATTAATCCATACCGTGCCAGCCTTGAGCCGGCGCGAAACGCTGTGCGCCTTTTTCAAGTCGCGCGTCCAAACCGCCGAAGCAAGTCCGTAGGGATTGTTATTCGCCTGTGCGATGACTTCATCGATATCGTCGAAAGCCAGCACTGAAAGCACTGGACCGAAAATTTCTTCCCGCGCGATCGTCATATCGTTCTTTACATCGCCGAAAATTGTGGGTTCGATGAAAAATCCTTTGCCGCCGTCAACCGAGACGCGATTGCCGCCGGCCACCAACTTGGCTCCATCTTTCTTCCCGGCCTCGATATAACCCAACACAGTTTGCATCTGATCCTGGCTAACGATCGCTCCCATCCGAGTCTTCGGATCTAGCGGATCGGCCGGGCGCATCTTGGCCGCTCGCGCTGCCAGCTTCTCAGTGAACTCGTCTTTTACTTTGCTTTCCAAAAACAGCCGCGAGCCCGCGTTGCAGACTTCGCCTTTGCCGTAGAAGATGCCGGTGATTGCACCCTTCACTGCGTTGTCGATGTCGGCATCTGCGAACACAATGTTCGGCGACTTGCCGCCAAGTTCCAGCGTGATGCGCTTCACCGTGTCGGCGGCGCTACGCATGATTTCCTGGCCCACCGAAGTCGATCCGGTAAATGCGATCTTGTCGATTCCCGGATGCTTCACCATCGCCCGTCCGATTGCCCCCGGGCCGGTGACAATATTAATGACGCCCGCGGGCATGCCCGCCTCGACCGCCAGCTTTCCGAATCGCAGAGCGGTCAGCGGAGTCAGGCTGGCCGGCTTCCACACGATGGTGTTGCCGCAGGCCAGTGCCGGACCAATTTTCCATGAAGCCAGCAACAACGGAAAATTCCACGGGACGATCAGTCCCACGACGCCCACAGGCTCGCGCAAAGTGTAGGTGAACGCCGTCTCCATGGTGTTGACCGTTTCGCCATGAATCTTGGTCGCGAGACCTGCGTAATAGCGCAGAACATCGATGACCATCGGCATATCGACGTAGCGCGATTCGAAAATCGGCTTGCCGTTATCGAGGGTTTCAAGTTCGGCAAACTCATCGATATTTTTTTCGAGCAGATCGGCGACCTTCCAAATCAAGCGCCCGCGCTCGCTCGCAGACATCTTTCGCCAGGGACCATTGCGATCTTCCAATGCGCGCCGTGCGGCATCGACGGCACGATCGACATCCGCCGACGAGCCTTCTGCAATCTGCGTCAACACTTCGCCCGTCGCCGGATTGACGGTATCGAATTTCTTCGTGCAATCAACCCATTGCCCGTCAATCAGCAATTGTCCGGGTTCAACCTTAGTTTTTGCTGCAAGCATTCAGTTCGTCCTCGTAACGCACATTCAAACAGTAGCGCCGGCGGCCTGCCCTGAGCGAAGTCGAAGGGTCTCGCCGGCTGTAGGGCGGGCGCCCTCGCCCGCCCCCAGTCAGTGGATACTATTTCGCCTTGAACACCGCCGGCCGCTTCTCCACATAGGCCGCCAGGCCTTCCTTCGCATCCTCGCTCTGGAAGAGCAACTGCTGGTTCTCGCGTTCCACCGCCAGCGCCGACTCCATGGGGATCTCCCATCCCGTCTGCACCGCGCGCTTGATCCGTCCCACGGCCTTGGCGGCCTTGTTTGGCGGACAGAACTGTTTGGCGTACTCGATCATGTTCTCCATGAAGCCGTCACGCTCGTAGATGTCGTTGATGATCCCGAGCTCCTGCGCCTCTTCAAATGAGAAGGTATTTCCCGTGACCATCAACTCGATGGCCTTGCTCTTCCCCACCAGGCGCGAGAGCCGTTGCGTGCCGCCAGTTCCGGGGAGCACTCCCAGGTTCACTTCCGGCAGGCCCATCTTGCCCGCATCCTTACGCGCGATACGAATATCGGCAGCCATCGCGATTTCCAGCCCACCACCCACGCAGTGCCCGTTGATCGCAGCGATCACCAGCTTGGGCGTGTGCTCCAGCCGCAGCAGCATTTCGTTGGCGTGCAGGCAGAAGAAATATTTGAAGGTCGGGTCAACACTCGAAAGCATCTTGATGTTCGCTCCGGCGGAGAAAAACTTATCGCCAGCGCCCGTCAGCAAAATCACATAGGCATCGTTCTCCATGCGCGCACGCAGAATCGCCTCATCAAGCTGCCGGTTCATTTCATAGGTATAGGTATTGGCGGGCGGATCGCACATCTCGATGATCGCTACGCCGCCGTCCCTGCGGTAGTTGACTAGCTGTTTGGTGGTTTCGCCGGTCGCCGGCTGCATTGTGGTTGCCATGTCGATTGCTCCTTATGTCCTTATTAGTCTCTGAATTTTATTTTTCCTGATGTCGGAACCCACTTCCGACTTCCCCAAATGTTCCCACTCGTTCCAGCGTACTGTCTTTCTTATCCTAATCCGTTACGATCTTCGAGCCTTCGTTCCTGTCATCACGCCCCGCAGAAAAATATCGCTCATCTCGCGCGCCAACTGCTGGGCATCGGCATCCACGCGGGGATTGTGCCAAGTGTAGATCCAGTTCATCATGCCGAACAGGCTGAGCACCGCGATGCGCGTGGAAAACTGCAGCCCGCGCTCGCGCTTAAGCTCCTCAAGCAACCCCACGCAGATCCGATAATACTCTCGCTTGATGGCCGAAACTTCCGAGGCAAAACCGTTCTTCAGCGCCTCCGCCTCGTGCGAAAGCACCTTCATGGCCGCTTGGTTTGCCAGAAAATATTCCAAATGATTCAGAATGAAGATGCGAACCTGCTCTTCGGGATCGCTCACGCCCGCCAGTCGCGCCTTCAGCCGCTCCACAATCGTCGAGAACGTGTGCTTCTGAATGAGGAACAGCAGCCGCTCTTTGGACTGGAAGTAATAGTACAGCCCCGCCAGCGACATGCCACTTGCGCGCGAGAGATCGCGCATGGAGGCGCCTTCATATCCTTTTTTGCAGAAGACTTCGGTGGCGTGCGAGAGTATCTCCGCCAGCCGCTTGTCGAAGCGGGTGGCGGGAGCCGGCACGGCACGATGCCGCCGCGTGGAAACTCTGCGCTGCTGTAGAGGGACTCCCCATAGTCCTGAACGGTGGCTAATTCGAACGTTCGTTCGAATGTAGTATACGGCAATCGGGGCGAGACTCACAAGCCTGCTGTCTCGCCCCCAGGTCAAGCTCGCTTCTTGCTCTTCCCGGCGGCCTTGTGCGCCTGTCCGAGCCAGTCCAGCGCATCGCGCAGGTCGGCGTCGGTGCTGAGTTCGAAAGTAAACCAGCACGCCTTCTGCATCCTGGTTGCATCAACGCGCGGATCCCGCTTCAGCACACTCAGCACCCGCGGTGGCGGAGATTCCAGCTTGAATGCCAGGGAATTTGGCGTTCTGATACCTCGCGTGCGAGGGAGCAATCCAAATATTCGTTGCTTTCGGTAGAGCGCCGTAAAGCCGAAGAAGGGGCGCCAGGCGACTTGGGGCCAGCCTTCTACTTCCGAGCCAAGGGCCGCTGACCAGGCCTTCGCTTCTTCAGAAACCTTGGGAGATTTTAGGCGGGCCTTCTTCACTGGGAGCTCAGTTCCTTACATCCCCCAGCAGTCGCTCTACCTCGCTCTTTATCTCGCCGGTAAGCGGCAGCAGCGGCAGGCGCGCCGGACCGCCGAAGTAGCCGTTGAAGTCCATGCCGTACTTCACGCCGGGAATGCCCAATTCGCCGACGACGCGTTGCGCTGGAGCGGCGATCCGCTCTTGTTTCACGCGCGCCAATTCCAAGTCGCCCTCTTTCCACGCTGCGTAGATCTCGTAGCACGCGGTCGGCGCAACGCAGGCAAACGCCAGGATCGCGCCCACCGCTCCGGCATCGAGTGACGGTTGCAGCTTCTGCGCCGCCCCCACCAGAACTTGAAATCCAATTTCTTTTTGCCGCGTCTTCATCTTGCCCACAACCGTAACGGCCGCCGAAGAAGGTTTTGGCGGCGAAGTGGAAGACGACCCCGTGAGCGCTCCCACGGAAACCAGTTCCCCACCGTTCCCACTCGAACCCTCCGCCGCGACCGCCAGCATGCGCGGAGTCACGGCATCGAACGTCTCGGTCACGGTCGCGCTACGCTTGATGTGGCGGGTAGCGGCCACCATTTTGCGCACTTTCTCCACGTCGCCGCTGGACTCCTTGATGCCGATCAAATTGGGGTGCTCCGCCAGTTCGATCACCAACTCGGCGGGAATGTCATAGCCGGTGGCTGGCGGAAAATTGTAGATGATCACCGGCAGCGGCGAGCGGTCAGCCACGGTGCGGTAAAACGCGAGAATATTTGCCGGATGCATCTGTTTCTTGTAGTAATGCGGCGTGCGCACCATCGCAATGTCGTAGCCAAGTTCAGCGGCGTACTCGGTGAGCCGCAGCGTCTCGATGGCCGATTCGACCCCGGTACCCGCAATCAGAACCTTGTTCGGAGCAGCGGCTGCTCGCGCGCATTTCAGCACATCCCGCCGCTCCTGATCGGAGAGCAGAATGGCTTCTCCAGTCGAGCCGAGAACAACAATGCCCGCGGCCAGCGTGCGCGAATAGCGCTCAACGTTGCTTTCGAGCTTCTTGTAATAGACGTTTCCGTCTGGATAAAACGGCGTGGTGATGGGAGGAAAAATTCCTTGGAGGAGCATGGCGAGTTCAGCGTATCACTTTTTTGGCGGGCTTAGCACGGGGATGGCTTCGCGCTTGTTGCGCCGGTAGACGCGAAAATCGTCTTCGTCGACTGTGATGACCGTGTGTCGTGGATAGAGTTCGCTCATGCGAATCAGGCAGAGATCGGCGAGGTCAGGCTTGCGGTCCGCGTAGCGTGCGGCGAGATCTTCAAGATGTTCAATGTGGCCCACGCAATCGAATGCCACGCGGATACCACCCCGCCGCAACAAGGCGAGAACATAAACGCTCGATTTCAGGTGAAAGGCAGTTTCTGCCAGCACGGGCTCACAGGTCAGAAGCGGCAGGGCGAACTGAGAGGCAAGGCCGGTGGCCCACACATGATGCTGATCCTCTTTCCTCAGCAAAGCTACGAGATAACCGGTATCCGCGATGGCGTCCATTACTCGCGGGAGAATCCCTTGCGTGACGAGACATCGCGCGGCCCGCCCTTGATCACACCGGCAAATTCAAGCAGCGGATTCTTCTCCTCTCGCGAAAGGGAGCTCTCCACCGCATGGCGAATAACCCGGCCAACAGGCAGCCCCGTGCGGCGCGATGTTTGGCGGAGCTTGTCGATTAGTTCTTGCGGCAGGCGAACCGTAATTGTATTACTCATATGGAAGCATTGTAACACACCGGAAAGAGGGCACCGAACAGACTTTTTAACGCTCGCCCCTTGCGGTCGCGCGTTCCGCATGCAGCATCTGCAGCGCCCTGATGTTCACTTCCCCGCGCTGCAGCGCCTCAATCCCTTCCGCCGCCGCCCGCGCCGCCGCCAGCGTGGTCAGCGTCGGGATACGCGCCACGACGGCCGCGCGCCGGATCGCCTTCTCGTCAAACCACGGCTCCGGACCGCTGGGCGTGTTCACGATCAGCTGAATGCGCTGCCCCTTGATCAGGTCGACCACGTTGGGGCGGCCTTCTTTCACTTTATAAACTCGCTCAACCTTCATGCCCGCTGCTTCGATCACGTCGCCCGTTCCAGAGGTCGCGACAAGTTTGAAGCCCATCTCCACAAACCGGCGCGCCACCTCCGCGACATTGCGCTTGTCGTGGTCGGTTACGCTGATGAATACCGTCCCCTTTGTGGGCAACTTCTGGCCCGCGGCCAACTGCGCCTTGCCGAAGGCTTCGCCGAAGCTGTCGCCCACGCCCATCACTTCGCCGGTCGATTTCATCTCCGGTCCCAGCACCGTATCAACGCCCGGAAACTTGTTCCACGGAAATACCGGCGACTTAACGTAGTAGCACGTTCCCGTATCCAGATCGGAGCGCCGGTCGATATTCTCCGGCAAGAATTCGCGCAGCTTGCGTCCCGTCATCAGACGCGCCGCAATTTTCGCCAGCGGAACGCCGGTGGCCTTCGAAACATAAGGCACGGTTCGCGAACCTCTCGGATTCACTTCCAGCACATAAACTTTTCCGCCCTCAGAGCCGTTCCCCGGTGTCCCGCCATTTCCGCGCGGGATAGCGAACTGAATATTCATCAGCCCCACCACCTTCAGCGCGCGCGCCAGTTTGAAGGTGTAGTCGCGCATGCGATCCATCAGCGGCTGCGGAATATCCACCGCCGGCAACACGCACGAGGAGTCGCCGGAGTGAATGCCCGCTTCCTCAATGTGCTGCATGATTCCGCCGATCACCACATCTTCGCCATCGGAGAGCGCGTCCACGTCGATCTCAATCGCATCTTCGAGAAAGTGATCGATCAGCACCGGGCGATCGTGCGAGTATTCGACCGCCTCCTTCATATACCGCACCACCGATTCCTCGTCGTAGGCAATCACCATGGCACGCCCGCCCAGCACGTAAGAAGGCCGCACCACCACGGGATAGCCGACACTCTTCGCTCCTTCAATCGCCTCTTCCAGCGACGTTGCCATCATGCCCGCAGCCTGCGGAATGTTCAACTCCTGCAGCAGCTTGCTGAAATGCTTGCGATCCTCGGCCAGATCAATCGACTCCGGAGAAGTGCCGATGATGTTGACCCCCGCCTGCTTCAGCGGCAGCGCCAGGTTCAGCGGGGTCTGCCCGCCGAACTGCACGATCACCCCGACCTCTGCGCCCTTCGAAGTTTCGTGCTGGTAAATCGCCCACACGTCTTCAAACGTCAGCGGCTCAAAGTAGAGCCGGTCGCTGGTGTCGTAGTCGGTCGAGACGGTCTCGGGATTGCAGTTGATCATGATCGTCTCGTATCCATCTTCGTGCAGCGCGAACGATGCGTGGCAGCAGCAGTAATCGAACTCAATTCCCTGCCCGATGCGGTTGGGCCCGCTGCCCAGAATGATGACCTTCTTCTTGTCGGTCGGCGCGGCTTCGTCTTCCTCTTCGTAGGTGGAATAAAGATACGGCGTGTAGCTCTCGAACTCGGCCGCACAAGTGTCAACGCGTTTGTACACCGGGAGCACGCCATGCTTCTTGCGCAGGTGGCGAACTTTCTCTTGTCCCTCCAGTCGCCACACCCCCGCCAGCCGTCCGTCGGAAAAGCCCATGCGCTTGGCCTCGCGCAGCACCGCGGTCGGAATCGACTCCATCGGGTGCTTCTCCAACTCCAGTTGCATATCGTTAATTTCTTTGAGCTGGTAGAGAAACCACGGATCCATCGAGGTCATCTTCGCGAGCTGCTTCACCGTGTGCCCCTGCCGAAGCGCGTACTGCACGTAAGCCAGGCGCTCTGGGTGAGGAGTTACCAGCCGCTGCGTCAGAATCTTGGGCTCGATCTTCCCGCCGCCGACGCGCTTCCCGGTGTCGAGCGAGCGGATGCCCTTCATCAACGCTTCCTTGAAAGTGCGCCCAATCGCCATCACTTCGCCCACCGACTTCATCTGCGGTCCCAGGCTCTCGTCGGCGCCGGGAAATTTCTCGAACTGCCATTTCGGAATCTTCACCACTACGTAATCGAGCGTCGGCTCAAAACATGCCGGAGTCTTGCGCGTGATGTCGTTCGGAATTTCGTCGAGCGTATATCCCACGGCAAGCTTCGCCGCGATCTTCGCGATGGGGAACCCGGTAGCCTTCGACGCCAGCGCCGACGAGCGTGACACGCGCGGGTTCATCTCGATCACGACCATGCGCCCGGTCTCAGGATTCACGCCGAACTGAATGTTCGACCCACCAGTATCGACGCCAATTTCGCGAATCACCGCAATCGAGGCATCGCGCATCGCCTGATACTCGCGGTCGGTCAGCGTTTGCGCGGGCGCCACCGTGATCGAATCACCCGTGTGCACGCCCATGGGATCGAAATTCTCAATCGAGCAAATGATGATGACGTTGTCTTTGGTGTCGCGCATCACCTCGAGTTCGAATTCTTTCCATCCCAGCACCGACTCTTCAATCAGCGCCTCGTGCACTGGCGAAAAATCAAGCCCGCGGCTGAGGACCTCGATCATCTCCTCGCGGTTGTAAGCGATGCCGCCCCCCGAGCCGCCCAGCGTGAATGAAGGGCGCACAATCACCGGGAATCCGATCTTGCCGGCAAACTCGAGTCCATCTTTTGTGTTGTTCACCAGCGCCGACTTGGGCACGTCAAGCCCAATGCGCTGCATCGCGTCTTTGAAAACCAGCCGGTCTTCCGCCTTCTTGATGGCTCCTACGTTCGCGCCGATGAGGATCGCGTTGTATTTTTCCAGCACGCCGCCATCGGAAAGTTCAATCGCCAGGTTGAGGGCAGTCTGTCCGCCGACGGTGGGCAACACGGCGAAACCCGCCCCCGGCGCCATTTCCCGCTCGATGCGGATAATTTCTTCCAGATACTCGAGCGTGAGCGGCTCGATATAGGTGCGGTCGGCGATCTCCGGATCGGTCATGATGGTCGCCGGGTTCGAGTTCGCCAGCACGACCTCATAGCCCTCAGACTTAAGCGCCTTGCAAGCCTGCGTGCCAGAGTAGTCAAACTCCGCCGACTGCCCGATGACGATGGGCCCGGAGCCAAGGATCAGAATTTTCGAGATGTCAGTGCGTTTGGGCATTGGCTATTGTTGACCTTTCGCAAAACTGTCATCCCGACCAAGGAGAACGGCTGGCGAAGCCAGTCGTTCGACGCGTGGAGGGACCTGCTGTTCGCTGGCAGCATCCATGCCCTGGCCAACAGCAGGTCCCTCGACTCCGGGAATCGCGCGCTTCGCGCGCGATTCTCTCCGCTCGGGATGACAGTGTTGGTTAAATGCCGACTTTTTCGGGTTCAAACTCGTGCCTCAGATACCATTCTGCCGCCAAATCTTCCCAAGTCGGATTGCGCTGTGCGATCAGCCATTCTTTCTTCGTTCTATTCCAACGCTTCAATTGCTTCTCGCGATCAATTGCTTTGTTCACATCGTCAAACGACTCGCAATAGACCAGACGGTGACATTTGTATTGCCGTGTGAAACCTTCGATCAGATCGTTCTTGTGCTCAAATATCCTCCGGTGCAGATTGTTCGTCATTCCGATGTACAGGGTGCGCGACTTGCTAGCGATCATATACACACTGTAATGGTGCTCCTTCATACTGCTCACCTACCCTGTCATCCCGACCAAGGAGAACGAGCGGCGAAGCCGATCGTTCTCCGCGTGGAGGGATCCGCTTTCCGCTGGCAGCGCATAAGCCCCAAGCAACAGCAGGTCCCTCGACTGCGAAGATCGTCCGCTTCGCGGACGATCTTCTTCGCTCGGGATGACAGAGTTAATTTCATCTGATCAAGACTTATTCGCGTCCTTCTCGGCCATTCATTTCCTCGACCTTTACCTTGCGGTCACAGTATTGCGGGCATGAGTCGGTGGCAGCGACCGGCAACGTCAGTCGAGTTCCACCGAAACCCTCGGTCGAATACCTGACCGGAATCGTCACTTGACAGAACCCCGCAGGTCCAGAAGTTTTGAGGCGATAATCCCCGTGAGGCTGATCTTGGAACCTGAATTGCCCATAGGGACCGCTCTCTGTCTTCGCGATGTCGCGAAAATCCTTGCCGTCGAATACCTGCAAGCTCACCTTAACTTTCGGGATGACCGCCGAGTTCTCGTCTACGAATACGCCCTTCAACTCCTGTATGTTCTGCGGGCTTCGCGGAGGGTTCTGCGGGCATGAACCGACCTTCTGTCCGCCCGATAGAGCGACGCATGCGAAAAGTAAAAACAGCAGCAACGATGTGCCTCTCACCCTTTCCACTCCTCCATCATCTTCACAAAATCCTTAAACAGATAATGCGAATCATGCGGCCCCGGCGCGGCTTCCGGGTGATACTGCACGCTGAACAGCGGCAGATTCTTATGCCGCAGGCCTTCCAGAGTCGAGTCATTCAGATCCATGTGCGTCAGTTCGACTTCACTCTCCGGCAACGAATCGGGATCGACCGCAAAATTATGGTTGTGGGCCGTGATCTCAATCTTCCCCGTGGCCAACTGCTTCACCGGATGATTCCCGCCGTGGTGTCCAAACTTCAGCTTGAAAGTTTTCCCGCCAAGCGCGATGCCGGTGAGTTGATGTCCCAGGCAGATGCCAAAGATCGGCTGCCGTCCCATTAATCGGCGAATCGAATCGACCGCATACGTACATGGCTCCGGATCACCCGGGCCATTCGATAGAAACACACCATCGGGTTTCAGCGCGAGGACATCCTCCGCCAGAGTCTGCGCCGGAACCACCGTCACCCGGCAGCCCTCACCGCGCAACTTCCGTAAAATGTTTTGCTTGATGCCGAAATCGTAAGCCACCACATGAAAGCGAGCCGGCTCGTCCTTAACTCCAACCTGTGCCACCGGCTCGTGCGAACGTTCGCCGACCTCCCAAACATACGGTCCCTTGGTGCTCACAACTTTCGCCAAGTCGGTGCCATCCATCTTCGGAATCGAGTTCGCTTTGGCGACCAGCTTTTCGGCGTCGCTCTCGATGGTCGACACCACGCCGCGCATCACGCCATGGTCGCGCAGATGCCGCACCAGCGCCCGCGTATCGATCTCCGCCAGCACCGGCACTTTGAACTGCTCCAGATACTCGTCGGTCACCTGCTGCGAGCGCCAGTTCGAACTCACCTTCGAGAACTCGCGCACGATCAGGCCCTCGATCCACGGACGCGTGGCCTCGTTGTCTTCCTGGTTGGTTCCGTAGTTGCCGATCTGGGGATTGGTTAGGACAACGATCTGTCCTGAATACGAAGGGTCGGTGAAAATTTCCTGGTAGCCGGTGATGGAAGTATTAAAAACGACTTCGCCGTAGCACTCGCCTTTGGCGCCGTAGCCTTTGCCTCGGAAGACTCGACCGTCTTCGAGCGCAAGCGTAGCCTGCATTCTCGCTCCAGTGGGTGGATTTTATGAATTTTATCAGGGATTGCATTCACGACCAAGAGGGAAACGTGTGGAAATCTGGTTGTTTCCATGTTTCAAGGTTTCGAAGGTTTCAAGGTTTCAGTGTCTTTGAAGCTTTGAAACCTTGAAACTTTGTAACCTGTCTACCGCACCCTTCCTACTTTATCCATTGGCCAATACCCAAACACGGCCTTGCCATAGATAAAGCTCTGGTTCACGGGTCCGAAATCGCGGCTGTCATTGGACATCGAACGGTGATCTCCCAGAACGTAGTAACAATGCGGAGGCACCACCACCTCGGGATACGACCTCGTATCCTCATATGCGGGCGGAACGTAATCTTCATCCAGCGCTTCGCCGTTCACATAGACCTGCCCGCCATCGATGTGAATGCGGTCTCCCTCCGCCCCAATCACGCGTTTGATGTAGCTTTTCGAAGGGTCGCGGGGATAGCGGAACACCACAATATCTCCGCGCGAAATCGGTTCCAGCCGGTAGACAAACTTGTTGACGAAGATCCGCTCCTGATCGGCGAGCGACGGCATCATGCTCGTGCCTTCCACCTTCACCGGCTGGTAGATAAACACAATAATGAACACAGAAATCGCCAGCGACAGCATCAGGTCCCGCAGCCACACGCCTAATGAAGGACGCAGCCGTGCCGCGGCATGTGCGTCCGCGACTCCCGCGGGCGAAGGCGGCGCAGGATTGGTTCCTAATGACGTGCTGGGTATGTCGGCCATGAGGCTTTTCTATTGTATACAGATCGCGCCCTCACGGCAGCGGGTTGTCCAATCAGGGGTCTCTAGCACCTTCGGCCCAACGCGTCCCTACCCAGCCTGCGAAAAGCGGGTTAAAATAAAGCACTCAGGAGACCTCATGACCCCGAGCCGTCTGCTCCAAAGCAAATATGCCCATCGCGCCGTGACCCTGATTTTCCTTTTGACGGTAACCCTGACGCTATCGGCACAATGGACCGCCCAGGAAGACGAAGGTGGCATCCCTGCCTACAACGCAGGGCCGCCGCCGAAGGGCACAAAACTTCCCGCTCTTCTGACCAAGGCCGACCTCTGGGGTCCCGACGCGCAGTATCCCTATCAGACCCACGCCTACGAGCTCGCGGCGAAGATTCCCACCGTGCTCCATCAGCAACCTTGTTATTGCTATTGCGACCGCATGGGCCACAACAGCCTGCACAGCTGCTTTGAGAACACCCACGGCGCGCGCTGCTCCACCTGTCTGAAGGAGCTGTACTACACTTATCAGCAGAACCGGAAAGGCAAGACTGCGGCCCAGATTCGCGCCGGCATCATCAAGGGCGATTGGAAGAGTATCGATCTGACTACGGCGGCCAGCATCAACTAGGTTTCGAGTTGCGAGTCCCGAGTTGCGAGTCTCGAGCAAGAGCAAGACACTGGTTCTGATCTGGCCTCGGGACTCGTTACTCGGGACTTCCAGCCAATTGCCCTCTACCCGTCCTTTGAGTAATACTTGTATCGGCTCTTCGACTTCGAGAGCACAGGAGCTTCCTATTACTACGAGCACAGGAAAAATTCTTCACATGGCTCAGAAGGCTAATCCCAAGAAATCATCCGTCGCGGAAGATCCGCGCATTACCCAGGCCCTGCAGAATTACGAATCTGGGCTGCGCGCCCTGCAGGAACACAAGTTCGAGAAGGCGAAGCCGCTGTTCGAGAAGGTGCTCGCCGGCCCCAGCCGAGACCTGATCGACCGCGCCGGAATTCATCTCAGCATCTGCAACCAGCACCTCGAACGCTCGACGGCACAGCAGTTCAAGAGCGTGGAGGAGCACTACGATTACGCCGTGTCCCTGATGAACGTTGGCGACTACGTCGGCGCCCGCGAGCACATTGAAAAGCTGCTCAAGCAGGCGCCCAAAACCGATTTCGTCATCTACGGCCTGGCTGCGCTCGATTGTCTGACAAGTCACGTCGAAGACGCGCTCAAGCACCTGGACGAGGCCCTGCGCCTGAATCCGGGCCTGCGCTTCCAGGCGCGCAATGACTCCGACTTTCACAATCTGGCCGAAGACCCTCGCTTTACCGAACTACTCTACCCGGATCCCGCTGCCGATCTTTCGCCGGAAAGCTCCTTCCGGGAAGACGAATCGTATTAGAAGAGATCGAATTCGAAGGGGTCGAATCCCGCTTTGAAGGGGCGCGTCTTCAGCCGCTTCGTTAAGGGCCAAGTGGGCTTAATCCCGATGGGTCGGTGAGCTTGCCTCTCGAGACTCGCTAGCAATGGAAACAAGGATCGCTGAACTCTTAACCACGGAGAAACCCACGCGCGAGCGCGGCCTGCGCGTGGTCGCCATCGGCGGCGGCACCGGCCTTTCCACACTCCTCAAAGGACTCAAGCGCTTCGCCCTCACTCCGGGTGAGATGGCCGTGGCCGCGCCCGGCGCGCCCTTGATTCGAGACCTCTGCGCCGTGGTCACCGTCAGTGACGACGGTGGCTCCAGCGGCCGCCTGCGCAAAGAACTCAACATGCTTCCTCCCGGCGACATTCGCAACTGCATCGTCGCCCTCAGCGAGGATGAAGCCCTGCTCTCCCAACTCTTCCGCCACCGTTTCGCCAAAGGTTCCGGCCTTGAAGGTCACAGCTTCGGCAATCTTTTTCTGGCTGCGCTCACCGACATCACGCATGATTTTTCCGAAGCGGTGCGCCTTTCGTCTGAGATTCTCGTGACGCGCGGCCACATCCATCCCGCCACCACTTCCAACATTGAACTCGAAGCGTTAATGGAGGACGGCTCTCGCGTCCGCGGCGAAACCAAAATTACGGCCAGCAAAGTTCGCATTCAGGAACTTTTTCTCGTTCCGGCCAACGTTGAGCCTCTACCCCAGACGCTCGACGCCATTGCCCGCGCCGATGTCATCAGCATCGGTCCCGGATCTCTTTTCACCAGCCTGATTCCCAACTTGCTGGTGCACGGTATTGCCGACGCCATCGTCAACTCGCCCGCCATCAAGGTTTACATTTGCAACCTCATGACCCAGGCCAATGAAAGTCTGGGCCTCACCGCGGCCGATCACATCCGCGCCCTCAATCGCCACGCCCGCCAGCAAATCTTCGACTTCGCTCTGATCAATCGCACGCCCGTATCGAACGAACTCAAGGCCAAATACGCGCTCGAAGGCGCATGCCAGATCGTCGCCGATCTTGATGCCATCGAAGCTCTCGGCGTGATTCCGGTGCTGGGCGACTACCTCGAAGAAGCTGGCGTCGCTCGCCACAACACCACTAAGGTCGCAAGCGATCTGGTACAGCTCGCCTTTGCCGATGGAGTTCCACACAAGACTCGCCCCGGAAAGTAAGCCAACCGCGTGGGCCCCTATTTTGCTCGTCTCTTCCCCACAACCTTTCAACTCGTTAGAATGTCCAAATATGAGGTTGGTAAAAATGAAACTGTGGCCGATCGCCTGCCTGCTGCTAATCTTCGTTTTGCCCGGAGTCGCCGCCGCGCAGCGCGACAAAGAGTCGGATCAGACCGCAATCCTGAATTTTGTTGTTCTCAAGGAGGACAACGGAAAGCCTGTGCGCAATGCCGCTGTGATCATGCATCCGGTAGACGCGCGTGGGAATCAGGGGCGCGGCGGAATCGAACTCAAGACCGATTCCGACGGCAAAACCCGCTTCGAGGAGATTCCCTTCGGCAAATTGCGGGTGCAAGTCCTGGCTCCCGGATTTCAGACTTTCGGCGAAGACTACGACGTGAATCAAGCCAGCATGGATTTCACGATCAAACTGAAACGTCCGCAAGGACAGTATTCGGTGTACCAGGACACATCCGGTGACAAAAAGGATGATAAGAAGGATGAGAAGAAGGACGACAAGAAAGACGACAAAGCCCCGGCCCCGGATCCCAATGCCAAGCCGCAGTAGAGCAGTACCCAGTACCTAGTACCCAGTGGAAAATGCCCGGCGCTTCCGTGGCTGTATTCTAGGTACTAGGTACTAGGTACTAGAAAAGAACTCTTGTAAAATCTCGCCCATGCACTTCCTTCTCAAAACCGAACCCACCGTTTACTCCTTTGCCGATCTCCAACGCGAAGGCACCACCATCTGGGACGGCGTCACCAATCCGGTCGCGGTCAAGAATCTGCGTGGCATGAAGCCGGGCGAGAAGCTCATTATTTATCACACTGGAGACGAGAAGACCGCCGTCGGAACCGCAACCGTGGTTTCGGTGGACGCCTCCGACGCAAAGAATCCGCAGGTGAAAATCAAAGCCGGCAAACCCATTGCCAAGCCGATGACCCTCGCCGATGTGAAGGCGGACAAATTGTTTGCCGATTCTCCCCTCGTGCGCCAGGGACGCCTGAGCGTGGTCCCGCTCACCGATGCGCAATACAAAACGCTGGTGGAAGGGTGATTTCCACTTCCCTCTAAAAATGAACCCGCCAGCATGTCTAGGGGTGGCCGGGGTTTGACTCAACATCTTGTCATTCTGAGCGGAGTGAGCGCGTAGCGAAGCGAAAGCGCTCACGGAGTCGAAGAATCCCTACCCTCACCCGGTCCCGTGGCACAAGTAGGGATGCTTCGACTCCGCCGGAACTCCCTCCGGCCGTCCCGGCTCCGCTCAGCACAACATAGATTCAAGCGAGCCAACCGTGTGCAGATTCGTGAAGTATCCCAGCCCTACTGCGGGTGATCGTTCGGACCTGCCGGTGGCTTCGGCACATTCCTGTCAACATAACTCTTATCGGCCACAGGCTTGTTCGTAGGATCGCTGCGCGGCGCATTGTACGACGACGACGCCGCATCGGCATGGTCGATGGGTTTCATCGCCACCACCTGATAGTGCCGCATCTTGCGATCGCCATCCGGGATGCGCATGTCGAGCTTATCTTTCGAAACCTTGAACTCGCCTTCCTTGCCGACCGGAAGAATGACCGGATGTTTATGGTCCAGCGGGCGAACGTGATACTCCATATTGTCGGTCCGCAATAAATACTGCGGGCAGAGTTTTTCGTCGGAATTCACCGACGTGATTCCTACGGACGCCCAAATGCTTCCCAGTCCCGTCATTCCATGCTCTTTCGCACCGCATGGCACCGCTTCCATTCTTTCGATCATGGCGCGGTCGTGCTGCTTTTTCTTGTCGTGCGCGAATGCGGGAACCGCCAGCAACAGGGCAAGCATCGCAATCAGTGGCTTTTTGTTCTTCATACAAATCTCCTTGGGAACTCTCCCCCCGGCGACATCCGCAGCGGGTTCATTGAAAAAAATGAGCGGGGCCGCACTTCCCTCCCTGCCGCGGCCCCTGCCTGCTCTCTGCCAGCCAGAGACCTTACTTAGGCAGTTTCGGATCGCCCGTCGCCTTGGGCGCCGTATGCGTGTTGAACTGCTTTGCCGACGCCAGGAACTGCTGCGGGTTGTCGTTTAGCTGTTGATGCACCTCGGGGTGCGCATTCAGGTACTGTTTGAGTTCCGGATGGTTCTCCAGATATTCCTGATTGCTGGCCAGCGACGGGTTCTTCGAAACGTCGTCGGCAATCTTGTCATGGTTTCCCATGAACTCGTTGAAGCTGGCTATTTCCCTTTCGTTGACGTCGCGGTCGCGGTGCATGCCGTTACCGGCGTCTTCGCGGCGGTCAAAACGCCCTTCATCCCGCATGAAGGCATTCGGATTTTCCCGGTATTCTTCGCTCATTCCAGGATGGTCCGCCAGGAACTTCTGCAAATCGGGATGGTCGGCAACAAACTGCCGGTTGTCCACGAGCGACGGATCTTTGCGCAGTTGCTCCGCAATCTCCGGATGCCGATCCATGAAATTGTCCATGTACACTAAGTCATCGCGCGAGATATCGCCGCTACGGCGCATGCCGTTGCCGGCGTCTTCGCGGCGGTCAAAACGCCCTTCATCGCGCATAAAGGCATTCGGATTTTCCCGGTATTCTTCACTCATTCCCGGATGATCCGCCAGGAACTTCTGCAAATCAGGATGGTCGGCAACAAACTGCCGGTTGTCCACCAGCGACGGATCCTTGCGCAATTGTTCCGCAATCTCCGGATGCCGGTCCATGAAGTTATCCATGTACACCAGGTCGTCGCGCGAGATATCGCGATCACGGCCACGGTCACGATCGCGATCAGATCAATCCCCGGTCTTCAGCGCGGTCGTAGCGCTCTTCCCGGTGCATGAAGGCGTTGGGATTATCCCGTATCGCATCGCGAACTTCCGGATGGTCTCTGAGATAGTCTTGCAGCGCCGGATGGCTCGCAACGAATTCCCGGTTGTCTACCAGAGAAGGATCCTTCCGGAGTTGTTGTGCGATTTCCGGGTGGCCGTCGAGGAAGTTGTCAAAGCTGGCTGCTTCACGCCTCGTGATGTCGTCACGGTCTCGATCTGATCGGGCGGCCGGTCCGGTGGTGTCAGGTCGATTGTGGATTTGGCGCCGGCTGAACGGTGGTATTCGGTTGATTTGGATTCTGCGCCTGTCCGTAGACCGGCGCTGGCAACAACAGCACCGCACCCGTCACCAATGCCAGACAACAAAGAAGAAATGGATTTCTGCATTTCATATGATTGAATAGCCTCCAAAATCGAAGAGTGTGGTCTTCGACCAAACCACACATGGGGAAATGCACGGCGGTGGCCATGCTGGAGAGGAAAAAGATATGTCGTTTGAGGTGAGGTCCTTGCAGAACTCGAAAACAATCGAAAGCGTTCCCCGCAATGCAATTTCGACACCAATCCGGGAAAATCGCTCTACAGACGACACCCTAAGTGAGAACGGGTAGCCCCGTTCCCACTCAGAGCTCGTTACAACTGAAAAAATCTAACGGAGTTTCTACGCCTGACCTACTGCGCCTTCGCATCCCGCCGGATCAGCGCATGATCCACAAAGAAACCCAAACCGATCGCCAGCGGAATCGCGCCGAAGCTTGCCGCAACCATGGCATCGGGTTCCAATCGCCCGATCAGCACAAAGGTCGCGATATAGCCCACCGCTCCGCTCACCAGCAGAATTCCCGACCGCCGCGAGCGCGCTGCCTCTGAGAGTTCCGCTTGCATCGGTACATCCACGCCGCGCGCAATCGCCGCCAGCCGCTCCTCGCTGCGCAGTCTTCGCACTCGGAAAAACGTATACATCGCCGCCATCGGAATCCCCAGGCTCATCACCACCGCCGCAAACCCGATCATGTTCCCGTCCATAGCGTGCCTCCTCATCGGGAGCGCCTCACCGCAGCGCCTCGTCACTGCTAGCTACGCAGCCTGGTGAAATAAAGTTCCATCTTCGTTTCCGGAAGTTGCTGCGCATCTCCGTCGATCAATCCTTTTCTCCAGAATCCGGTACCGATAAACTTTGCAAACTAGCGCAGCGTTCTAGCAACCGAACGGCTACACTAGGGTTCTTACAGAGCGAGGGAATCAGCCCAGACGATGTCCAAATCACCGAATACCAAACTGCCTTCTCATTTCCACGCAACCTGCGTAGCCGCTGCCTGCCTTTTGCTGGCGCTTTGCGTTTCTTTGCCGGCGCAGGAAACCCAGGAAAAGGTCAACGTCTCTGACGTTCCCCGCGCCTACACCGTGCATCTTCCCCTGAACTACGACCAGAAGACGCATTATCCGGTTGTAATTGTTCTGCACGGCGAGAGTCAGGATGCAGACGACATCGCGCGCCTCACGCACTTCAGTCAGTTTGCCGAAAAAAATGGCTTGATTGCGGTCTACCCAAACAGCGCGCGCGGCCGCTGGAATATCGGAGTGCGCCCCGAACCCGGCGAGCTTCCCCGCCGCGGCTATGGCCGCCGTGGAGGCTGGGGCGGTTATCCCCCGAATGGGTATCCCGGAGGCGGACAGGGGGGTGGACAGGGCCGGGGCCGTAATCCTGATGAAACTAGGAATCGGCAGTCCGCCGACGATGTGGCTTTTTTCAATCGCATGCTGGACCAACTCTCCCTCAAGTACTCCGTCAACACTCGCCGCATCTATGCCGCCGGTTTAGGCGAAGGCGGATTCATGGCGCTGCGCGCGGGCTGCAACATGGCCGACCGTATTGCCGCAATCGCCGTGGTGGGCGCGGCGTTCCCGAAGACTATGACTTGCCTGCCGTCGCGTCCTGTGCCGGCATTGTTTCTCAGCGGCACCGATGATCCCATGGTTCCCTACGGCGGCGGCGACTATAAGCCCGGCCGCTTCCGCGTGCTCTCCGCGGAAGACAGCGCCAAGACTTGGGCCCGCTTCGACCACTGCAACGAAAAACCCGCGCAGGGCAAGCTCCCCGCCATAGAGGAAGAAAAAGGAGCGAAAGAGACCAAGACCTTCACCTTCGAAGGATGCCAGGACAATGCCCAGGTTGCGCTCTACGCCGTCAAGAACGGCGGACACACCTGGCCCGGAGGCGAGCAATATACCTCCGAAAAAGAAATCGGCAAAGTCAGTCACGCCCTCAACGCCAACGAAACCATTTGGAGCTTCCTGCTGACCAAAAAGCTGCCGGAAGAAAGCCACGGCGAAAATAACGCCGCGCCCAAATAGAATCCATCACGCCAGATTCGGATGCGCGCCGGGATAGAACTTCGCGATCATCCGCCCGGTCATCAGTCCACCTTCGTATTCCGGAATGATCACTTCGTCCGCTCCGGAATTGCGCATCGCCTGGGCGTAGCGGGACTGCCCTGCCCGCGTAATGATGCGCGCTCGTGGATTCAGCGCCTTCGCCGTCACCGTGATGTACAGGTTGTCGGCATCGTTGTCGATCACAATGCACACTCCCCGCGCGCGCTCGATTCCGGCCGATTGCAACACATCGTGGCGCTTGGCGTCGCCCTGAATGCTCAGCACTTTGTCCTTCAAAAGTTCGCGGCACAATCCTTCGTTGGTCTCGATCAGCACAAACGGAATTTTCAGATGGTTGAGCTGGTCCACCACCGTGCGGCCGACCTGGCCGTAGCCGCAGATGATGAAGTGATCTTTCAACTTGTCGATGCTGATGTCGTTGACCATGGTTTTCCACGCCTCCATCCCTTGCCGTTTAAAAATCGTGACTGCCACCCGCTCCGCAACCCAAATCTGAAATCCAAACACCCCCATGTACACGAATAGAGAAAAAAGTTTAGTCGCATTGTGCACCCGATGCGCGTCAATCGCATGCGGCTGGATCATCCAGAACAGCGCATCCTGCCAACTCAGCCCCTCCATCCTGCGGTACGCCAGCACACACATCAGGCAGAAGCCGGCGAACACTGCAAACGGCAGCCACAAACGGCGCAAGAACAGTTGCAGTATTCGGACCATGGGGAACAGATGCTATCACGCTGCACTCACCGGAACCTGAATCCGGTGCCCCACGGCCCAGTCGCCCGAATCGGCCTGTTTTCGCTCCAATGAAAAACCACCCTTCGCGAAGATCGTGCGAAGGGTGGTTTTGTTGGCTAACTGATGAACCGAGTGCGACTGCTTCTTAGTGAATACCAACTCCAAATGCGGTCGATTCACTCCACAGGTTCAGAGTGTTGGTGGCATCGTCCACGTAGTAAAGACCCTGCCGCGGCACGTCAACCAAGCCGAACAATGCGCCCGCTCCCGGCGGATCGCCGTTGTCATCCAGCAACGCCTGCTCCAACTGAATCCCGGCGGGACTGACGCCAAAGAGGAAACCGTCATTTCCATCCACCGTCAAAATGCTGCCATTGGTCAGCACCGTGACGCCCAGCGGATCGTTCAGCGCTCCGCCCGAGATCAGCGTCGTGCCCGTTCCCGCCGAAGTCGTGGCCGTCACCGGGTTGGCAATCTCCGCGATGCGGTTGTTCAGACTGTCAGCCACATACAGCGTGCTGCCATCAGGGCTCAGCGCCACTCCGGTCGGCCCAATCACCAGCGCCGCCGGATCGGTTCGCTCCGAGAAGCCCGAGCCAATTACCGTCATCGACTCCAGAAAAGGCATCGATCCATTCAGGCCCGTCAGCTGCATCCGCACCACGGTTCCGCCTGCGACTACGCTTCCGTTTGCCGCCACAGTTCCGTTCAGCACGTTGGTAAAGAACAAATTCGCGCTGCTGCCGCCATCGAGCGCGGTCATATCCCACGGACCATTAATCATCGAACCATAAAATGTCTCCACCACATTGCCGTTGCTGTCGAGCACCAGCAGACAACCGGCCTGCGCCGTCGCCGAGGTTCCATCCGTGGTCGGCAAGCTGCCCACAATCACCCACCCGCTGCGCAACACAGACAATGCCGTTGTCAAACCAATCCCTCCCGGGCACGGGCCCGGCAAATTGTTGGCATTGATTTGCGCGAACAGGGTGTTCGTGCCGCTCGGACTGATCTGCACGATCGTCGTCCCTGTGCCCTGTGTGTTGGCGCTGCTATTGAAATTGCTGATCAGAATGTTCCCCGCAACCAGAGAACCCTTGCTGAGCTGGACGACCGCAATGCCGTATGGATTCACATCTCCATTCGCGGGAACGGTCAACGCAATGACGCTGATGTTGCCCGTCCCGGGTGTGTGCGTCCGGGCGTGAAGGGGCAGGCCGCAAGCCGCGATGAGTGACACTGCCGCGGCGCAAGTTTTTACTTTGTCAACGAATCTCATTGAAATCCTCCTGAAGTCGCAAGCTTTTGAACCAGTCCGAAGGCTTGGAACAACCGAACCTGCTCGAGGATCAGTGTGGAATGACACAACGGAAGGCTTGTCACCAGATTGTCAAATTCATGTCACTTGTTGTGCTGGATGCGGCATTTCGTAGGGAAAGGCCCCTACCGAATCAGCTCCCGCAACTCCCGCCGCAGGATTTTCCCTGACGCCGTCTTGGGAACAGCGTCAACAAAGTGCACTTCGCGCGGCTGCTTGTAGCCGGTCAGGCGGTCGGCGACGAAGGCGCACATCTCCTCTTCCATTTTTTTGCCAGTCACAAATCCGTCGCGCAGCGCCACGAACGCCACCGGAATCTCTCCCGCGGCCGCGTCGGGACGGCCCACCACTCCGCACTCTTTCACCGCGGGATGCTCCAGCAACACGGCCTCGACTTCCGCCGGCGCCACCGGGAAGCCTTTGTACTTGATCATTTCTTTTCTGCGATCGACCACGCGGTAAAAGCCCTCGGGATCGCGAGTCACGATGTCGCCCGACCAAAACCATCCGTCGCGCAACACTCCCGCAGTCGCGCCCGGATCTTTCCAGTAGCCCAGCATGAATTGCGGACCGCGCATCACCAACTCTCCGGGCTCGCCGGTGGCGACGTCCGCCGTGCCCTCGGAGACATCCATCTGCGCCTGTCCGATCACCCGGCACTCCGTCTGCGCCAGCGGATGTCCAATCGAATCCGGCCGGTAAAGTTCTGGTTCCAGATATCCCACATGCGTCACTGGCGAAGCCTCCGTCATGCCATATCCCTGGCACACAAGAATTCCAGTCAGCGCAGTAAACCGGCGCGCCAAATCTGGCGCCAGCGGGGCCGCACCGGACTTCACCCAGTGCACCCGATGCTCCTTGGGAAACTGTCCCGCCTCCGCCGCCAGGCACAACGCGTTCATCGCGGGAGGCACCAGCGGCATCATGGTGATCGATTCTTCCGTCAGCAACGAAGTCACCCGCTCCGCGCTGAAGCGCGGCATCAGCACCAGCGTCGCTCCGATTATCAGCGCCGGATTCAGCATCACATTCAATCCGTAAATGTGATACAGCGGTAAAAAGCACAGAATATTGTCGTTGCCATTGAGCACGCTCGCGCCCGGCCCCAGAAACTGATACACATTCGCCATCAGGTTGCGATGCGAAAGCATCACTCCTTTGGGCAGCCCCGTCGTTCCACTCGAATACGGCAGCGCCGCAATCGTCTTCTCGACTGTCCCGGCTGCGCCAACTGCGCGCTCACCGGCTTAAGCAGTTCGGAGAATTGTTCGCTCCCGCTTCCCTGCTCTCGCGTGCAAAATACACGCCGCAAATTCGGCAGCCCGGCAAGGCTGATGCCCTCAAGGTTGGGTCCGTCGGTGATGAGCATCGCCGCCCCGGAATTGCCGAGTTGATGATGCACTTCCCTTTCGCGATAGCTCGGATTCAGCAGCGTGGGTATCGCTCCCGCCAGCGTGGCCGCATGAAAGGCCGCGCAGAACTCCCAGGAGTTCGCCAGAAAAATGCCCAGCACCTCGCCCGGCCTCAATCCCGCCGCAACCAGCCCACGGGCCAGAGCTTCCACGATCTCGCCGTATTCCCCATAGGTAAGCCGCCGTCCGCACGAAGTGTCAACCAGAGCGGTCTTCTGTGCGTTCTTCCGGCACGATGCCAGCACCGCATCGTGCACAAACACATGGTCGGGATTGGCGTAAAGTTCGGTCCGCAGCATAGGGGCGAATTGTACCGAATACTCCGGGCATTCGCAGGTACGAACTGGCAGGTACGGCCTGTCCCCGCCCGAAAAGGCCCTCCGGACGGCCCACAGCCTGCCACCGTGCAAGAATTTTCACACTACCCGTCTCCCCCGCATCGTGTCACAATGCCTCTCATTGCTCTGGCCAGTCTCCCCCGCCAGGTGGAGACAGCGGGACTTTGAATTCCGGGGGATAACGTGAAACTGATTGCCAAAGCTCTACTTTTGCTCGGCTTCCTGGGCCCCGTATTCGCCCACGCCCAGATTTCCAGTTTTCAGCATGTCATTGTGATCATTCAGGAAAACCGCACGCCCGATAATCTTTTTCAGGGCCTGTGCTCCTCGCCCTTCGGCAGCAGTACTTCCTGCAGCACCACTCCGACCAGCACTCAATACAACATTCAGACCACCAACTGGCTCGACAAGACCTCCTCTACCGGAACCACGGTTCCTATCACGGTCCCGCTCGACAACAATTACGACCCGAGCCACACTCACCCCGCTTTCACGACGATGTGCGACGTGAACACGGCCACCGGAATCTGCCGCAACGACGGCGCGGCCAGTAACTCCTGCAGCGGTACCTGCGGCACCCGCCCCCAGTACCGGTACGTAATCAACACCGCCTCCATCCTCAACCCCTACCTCACCCTTGCCACCTCCTACGCGTGGGGCAATTACATGTTCCAGACCAATCAGGGCGGAACTTTTCCCTCCCATCAGTTTCTCTTCGGAGGAACCTCTGCGCCCAGCGCCGCCGACGATGCGATTGGAACCTTCGCCGCGGAGAACATGGCTCCGGATACAGCCACCACAGCGGGATGCATCGCAACGGCGGGAACCACCGTGAAGCTCATAACCACGGTGAACGAGAAGACCACCATTTATCCATGCTTCGAGCATCAGACGATGGCCGACCTTTTCGATACCGCCGGCATCAGTTGGAAGTACTACACGCCGGGCGCGGGCTCCATTGTGACGGCGCCGAACGCCATCGACCACATCTGTGTTCCGAGCGAGGCCACGGGAGGAAAGTGCACCGGAACGGACTGGGTCAATGACGTCAAGATTAAGCCCCAGACAATCCTGACCGACATCACCGGCTGCAAACTGAAGCAGGTCAACTGGGTGACGCCCGGCGGCCAGAATTCCGATCATCCCGACAGCAACACCGGCGGCGGACCTTCTTGGGTGGCCTCCATCGTCAACGCCATCGGAACCAATCCCAAGTGTAAGGATAACGAGACTTACTGGGATAATACCGCCATCCTCATTACCTGGGACGATTGGGGAGGCTGGTACGATCACGAGCCGCCGACGATTCTCTCCGGAGCGGAGGGCGACTTCCAGTTCGGATTTCGGGTTCCTTTTATCGTGGTCTCGGCCTACACCGCCGCGGCCTACATCGACAACAACCGAATGGACTTTGGGACCATCCTGCGATTCCTGGAGCATAACTACGGTATCGCCGAGGGTTCGCTCAACTTCGCGGATGCGCGCGCCACCGGCGATCTGACCGAGTTTTTCAATCTCAGCCAGGTTCCACGCGTCTTCACGACGATTCCGGCCAAGCTCGACGCAAACCACTTTATTACGGACAAAACACCGTTGACTGAACCCGATACCGACTAGGCTTGGCGCAGTTTTTGGCGAAGTGCGTCTGGAGAGAGATGAATTTGAGAGCCAAGGCTCTGTTGCTGCTGCTCGGCTGCTGCGCGGCTTTTCCTGCCTCCGCCCAGATCTCGAGTTTTCAGCACGTCATCATCATCGTTCAGGAAAATCGCAGCCCCGATAATCTTTTTCAGGGCCTATGCAAACCGCCCTTCGGCACCGCCAGATCCTGCAGCATCAAACCCACCTCAGGCCAGTACGACATTCAAACCAACAACTGGCTGGACAACACTTCTCCCACCGGCACCACCGCGCCCACGTCCGTGCCGCTGAACAACGACTACGACCTCAGCCACGCCCACTCCGCCTTTTCCAAACTCTGTGATCTCAGTGCCAGCGGAGTCTGCCAGATGGACGGCGCGGCCACCATCGCCTGCGATGGCACTTGTCCGAGCAAATCTCAATTCAAGTTTGTCAGCAATGCGCAGTCGATCCTCAGCCCTTACCTCACGCTGGCCACATCCTACGGCTGGGCGAATTTCATGTTTCAGACCAACCAGGGGCCGAGCTACCCGGCTCATCAATTCCTCTTTGGAGGAACCTCCGCGCCCAGCGCCGCCGACGATGCCATCGCCACCTTCTCAGCCGAGGAAATTGTCCCCGATACCGTAACCACTTCAGGATGCATCGCACCAGTGGGAGCCACCGTCGCCTTGATCACTCCGCTGGGTGAGACCTCATCCGTTTACCCTTGCTTCGATCACCAGACCATGGCCGACCTGCTCGAATCGATCGGCGTCGGTTGGAAGTACTACACGCCCAACAGCGGCACCACTACCTGGACCGCTCCTAATTCGATTTCGCATATCTGTGTGCCCAGCGCGCCTAACGGGGGTACCTGCACCGGCACGCAGTGGACCAAGAACGTGATCTATCCGCCCAAGCAGGTGTTGACCGACATTTCCAACTGCAATCTGGCGCAAGTGAACTGGGTGATTCCGACTGGACAGAATTCCGATCATGCCGGCAGCAACACCGGGGGCGGCCCCTCCTGGGTGGCATCCATCGTCAATGCCATCGGCACCCACAGCAAGTGCAAGAACAACGAGATCTATTGGGATAACACAGCCATCCTCATTACCTGGGACGACTGGGGAGGCTGGTACGATCACGAACCTCCCACGATTCTGCCGGGAGCGCAAGGCGACTACCAGTACGGCTTCCGCGTCCCTCTCGTCGTCGTATCGGCCTATACCCCAGCAGCTTTTGTCGGCAACAAACGCATGGATTTCGGTTCCATCCTGCGCTTCCTCGAACATAATTTCGGCATCCCCGAAGGCGCGCTCAACTTCGCCGATGCCCGCTCCACTACCGATCTCACAGAGTTCTTCAATCTCAAACGAGTACCGCGAGTTTTTCAAATTGTTCCAGCACCACTCGACGCCAACTATTTCATACACGACACCGCCCCGGCCACAGATCCGGATAACGATTAACGCCAGCAACCCTGAATCGAGCGCCGCTGCCTATGAAACCGATTGCTAAAATCCTCTTCGTTCTCCTATGCTGCGCAATCATTCCCGCGCACGCCCAGATTTCCAGCTTCCAGCATGTTCTGATTCTCGTCCAGGAGAACCGGACGCCCGACAATCTGTTTCAGGGCCTATGCAAGATGCCTTTCGGCGGCCCCAAAAGCTGCAGCATCACACCCACCGGTTCGCAATACGATATTCAAACCACTGCCTGGCTGGATAAAACCGCTACCGGCGGGACCACCAACCCCGCCACCACTACCCTCATCGGCACCTACGACCTAACCCATGCCCACGCCGGTTTCACCACCCAATGCGACCTCAACCCATCCGGCGTCTGCGCTATGGACGATGCCGCCGGAGTCGAATGCGTCTCCGGTACCTGCCCGGACCGCCCAGCCTTCGCCTACGTACTGAACACCAAAGCCATCTTGAGCCCTTACCTCACTATGGCCACATCGTATGGCTGGGCCAATTACATGTTTCAGACCAATCAGGGACCAAGCTTCCCGGCTCACCAATTTCTCTTCGGAGGCACCTCGGCGCCCAGCGCCGCTGACGACGCCATTGGCACCTTCGCGGCCGAGAATCTCACCGATCATGACGATACCGTCGGATGCATCGCCAACGCGGACGTCACCGTGAATCTGATTACTCCGGCCGGGGAGACCGGAACCATCTATCCCTGCTTTGAACATACGACGCTCTCCGATCTGCTGGAACAGAACAACGTCACCTGGTCCTACTACACACCCAACAGCGGCACTACCATCTGGACCGCGCCCAATGCCATCGACCATATCTGCATGCCCAGCGCGCCCACCGGCGGAACCTGCACCGGTTCGGAGTGGACCGACCATGTCCTCTACCCTCCGTCGCAAATTCTCACCGATATCAAGAACTGCAATCTGGCCCAGGCAGTCTGGGTAATGCCGACCGGTCAGAACTCCGATCACTCCGACACCAATACCGGCGGCGGCCCCGCCTGGGTCGCCTCCGTAATCAATGCCATCGGCAGCAATCCCAAATGTAAGAATGGAGAGACTTACTGGCACAACACCGCCATCCTCGTCACCTGGGATGATTGGGGAGGCTGGTACGATCACGAACCCCCGACCATCCTCGCAGGCGCGCAAGGCGACTACCAGTACGGTTTTCGCGTGCCCTTCTTTGTCATCTCCGCCTACACGCCTCCGGCTTTTATCGACAACACTCGCATGGATTTCGGCACCATCCTGCGCTTCGTCGAACACAACTACGGTATTGCGGAGGGCGCGCTCAACTTCGCCGACGCCCGCGCTTCCGGCGATCTCACCGAATTCTTCAATCTGAGTCAGGTGCCTCGGGTCTTCCAGAAAGTCCCCGCGGCGCACGACGCTGACTACTTCATCAACGACAAAACGCCGCCGACCGATCCGGACGACGATTAACCCTCTACGATTAGCTTTTTGAAACAGGCCCCGCGGAGACGACGCGACGAGGCGGAGAGAGACGATGAAACCGATTGCCCGAGCTTTGCTTCTGATTTTCTGTGGAACCCTCACCGCCCTCGCGCAGATGTCGAACTTTAAGCACGTCATCGTGATCGTCCAGGAAAACCGCAGCCCCGACAATCTCTTTCAAGGCTTGTGCAGCGCGCCCTTCGGCACCAGTAGTGACTGCAGCACCAGCCCGACCGGCTCCCAATACGACATCCAGACCAGCAACTGGCTCGACAAAACTTCCTCTACCGGCGTCACTCAGCCGACCACCGTCGCTCTTGCCAACGATTACGATCCCAGCCACACCCACGCCGCCTTTACCACCACCTGTGACTTTACTGACGGAGCCTGCAAAATGGACGGCGCGGCCAACGACTCCTGCACCGGCACCTGCCCCAGCCGCTTCGCCTTCGCTTACGTCTCCAACACCGACTCGACTCTCGACCCTTACCTCACCCTCGCCACCGAATACGGCTGGGCCAATTACATGTTCCAGACCAACCAGGGCCCCAGTTTCCCTGCCCATCAGTTTCTTTTCGGTGGCACCTCCGCCCCCACCACCGCAGATGACGCCAAAGGCACTTTCGCCGCCGAAAATATGACGCCTTATTACGCCGACAACTCAGGGTGCCTCGCAGCTCCAACCACGACCGTCGAATTGATCAGCGCCACCGGCGAGCACAACAAATACATTTATCCCTGCCTCGATCATGAAACTTTGGCCGACCTGTTCGAGTCAATTCACGTGACCTGGAAGTATTACACCGAGAGCAATGGCTCCATCTGGACCGCTCCCACCGCCATCCATCACATTTGTTTGCCGTCAAACGGAGAGTGCGCCGGTAAGGAATTCGTCAACAACGTCGTCGTCAAGC
This sequence comes from uncultured Acidobacteriaceae bacterium, assembly GCA_963715875.1. Taxonomy (GTDB): domain Bacteria; phylum Acidobacteriota; class Terriglobia; order Terriglobales; family Acidobacteriaceae; genus Sulfotelmatobacter. The sequence continues at coordinate 3,317,605 of OY970281.1, forward strand.
CGTCACACTTGCTCACCGATATTGCCAACTGCGACCTAGCGCAGATGGCGTGGGTAATTCCGGATGGCACCAATTCCGACCATCCAAAAAGCAACACGGGCGGCGGGCCCTCATGGGTGGCATCGGTCGTCAACGCCATCGGCAATAACGCCAAATGCAAGGATGGCGAGACTTATTGGGACAACACCGCCATTATCATTACCTGGGACGATTGGGGAGGCTGGTACGATCACGAGCCACCCACTTTCCTGCCCGGAGTCGAAGGCGACTACCAGTACGGCTTTCGCGTTCCTATGATGTTCGTCTCCGCGTACACTCCCGCGGCCTACGTGGACAACACCCGCATGGATTTCGGCACCATCCTGCGCTTTGTCGAAAACAATTTCGGCATCGTCGAGGGCGCTCTTAATTTCGCCGACGCGCGCTCCTCCACCGATCTCAAAGAATTTTTCAACCTGAAACAAGTCCCACGCGTCTTCCTGACCATCCCTGCTCCTCTCGATGCCAGCTATTTCATCAACGACACCAACGCCCCCGTCGACCCGGACGACTACTAACACCTCGCTGAGAGATTGATCACGCAGACCGGTGCGTACGATCACGGACACAACACCGTCCTTAAGCGCACATTTATCCTGCTCCTAAAATCAAGGGCCGTAATTTTCCCGACCCCGCCGTTGCAAGTGGGCCCGTTGCACTTGCTCCCTCGTCTTTGAGGTCGAGCAACAAATATTCAAGGAGGATTACCTTGAAACGAACCGCCGCACGTCTTGCACTCATTCTTCTGGTCATCTGTTTTACAGTTATCGCCCAAGCGCAAATCTCGAATTTTTCCCACGTCATCGTCGTCTTCCAGGAAAACCGCACCCCCGACAATCTGTTCCAGGGACTGTGCCGGCCACCCTTCGGCAAAAACAGCTCGTGCAGCACCAAGCCGAGACTATCCCAATACAACATTCAAACCAGCAACTGGCTCGACAAGATGTCGCCCTCTGGTGTCACTCAGCCGGGCGTGGTCGCGCTCGCCAATGCTTACGATCTTTACCACGTGCACAGCGGCTTCGTTGCGATGTGCAACATGAACAAAGGCGCCTGCCGCATGAATGGCGCCTCTGGCGTGGTCTGCACCGGCACGTGCCCTCCCAAGCCGCAATTCCGCTACGTCGGAAATTCGAGCTCGATCCTCACTCCCTATCTCACCCTCGCGAGTTCCTACGGCTGGGCCAACTACATGTTCCAGACCAACCAGGGTCCCAGCTATCCCGCCCACCTCTATATTTTCGGAGGAACCTCAGCGCCCAGCGCCACCGACGATGCCGCCGGCACCTTCATCATGGACAACGTCGCCCAGATCGTCCCCGGCGACACCGTTGCCGGATGCATGGCCTACGCCGGTTCTTACTCGACTCTCATCACTCCTCAGAGCGACAACACCACCATGTTTCCCTGCTTCGATCACCAGACCATGGCGGACCTGTTCGACGCCGTCGGCGTCAGTTGGAAGTACTACACTCCCAGCGACGGCACTACCATCTGGGCCGCGCCCAATTCGATCCAACATATCTGCATGCCCAGCGCCCCCACTGGAGGGCAATGTACCGGTCCCGACTGGGTGAATAACGTCGTCACCAAACCATGGCAGGTGTTGACCGACATCAGTGGCTGCAACCTCCCGCAGGTGAGTTGGGTCATTCCCACCGGTCAGAATTCCGATCACGCCGACAGCAACACCGGCGGCGGCCCTTCCTGGGTCGCTTCCATCGTGAACGCCATCGGCAGCAATCCCCAATGCAAAAATGGCGAGACTTACTGGGACAATACCGCCATCGTCATTACATGGGACGATTGGGGAGGCTGGTACGATCACGAGCCGCCGACCATCCTGTCCGGCGTTCAGGGCGACTACCAGTACGGCTTCCGCGTTCCGCTTGTAGTCGTATCGGCATATACGCCGGCGGCTTTTGTCGATAACAAGCGAATGGATTTCGGCACGATCCTGCGCTTTCTCGAACACAACTTCAACATCACCGAAGGCGCGCTCAATTTTGCCGACGCAAGATCCACCACCGATCTCACGGAATTTTTCAACCTGAATCAGGCGCCGCGAGTTTTCCAGACAATCCCGTCAGTCCTCGACGCCAACTATTTCATCCACGACACAACGACCCCGACAAATCCAGATGACGATTAGCGGGCAGCAACTCCGTGCCAACCGTAGCGCCCGCCGTCCCGGCGGCTGTCCGGCGGGCGTCCCGCCCGCCGCGCGAGCACACGTCTGCATCATGGCGTAGACATCCGAAAACTCAGATTGAGGTTGTGGTTTTACCCCGCCAGCTTCCTCAGAAACTCCCGCTCATCCATCCGGTACTTGAAGGCTTTGCGCCCATCGATGAACACCACCGGAACTTCGTCGTTAAACTGCCGCCTCAGTTCGCCGTCGCTATCCACGTCCACTTCCTGCCACGTAAACCCTCCCCGGCGCGATAGCTTCTCGAGGCTTTCCTTCACCACCTCGCACAGATGGCATCCCTTGCGCGAGTAAATCACGACTTTGCGGGAATCCGGCACAGGCGGATTGTATCGTTGCAGCTACCTCCTCTGGCAAGAAAAAAGATGCGGTAAGCCTCACACCAAGGTCTCCCCAATCCCGGAACGAAACGTCGGGAGTAAAATCCCACAATGACCGACTCCGCTTACCAACCTCTCCGTGGCAAAGCCTGCCTCGTTACCGGCGGCGCCAAGCGTCTCGGACGCGCCTCCGCCCTCGCTCTCGCCCAGGCCGGCGCCGATGTCGCCATCACTTTTCATCATTCCGCTCGCGACGCGCATCATACCGTCGTCGATCTTTCCAGCTTCGGCGGACGCGCCTTCGCCCTGCACTGCGACGTCACCAACGAAGCCAGCGTCAAGTCCATGATGAAGGAGGCCGGACGCGAACTCGGCCGCATCGACATCCTCGTCAACAACGCCGCCAATTACGCCGATGTGGACTTCGAGCGCCTCACCTCCGCTCAGTGGGACGCCATGTTCGCCTCCAACACCCGAGGCCCATTCCTGGTCTCGCGGGAAGCCTTGAAGTGGATGCGCCGCAAGCGCCCCGGCTCAACGCGATCCGGGTCGAAGCGGCCAGAGAAGATCGAAGCCAAAATCATTAACATGGGCTCCCTCGGCGGCCTGCGCCCCTGGCCCACCCATGCGCACTACTGCTCCTCGAAAGCCGCAGTGCACATGCTCACCAAATGCATGGCCATGGCGCTGGCCCCGGAGATCGCCGTCAATGCCGTCGCTCCCGGCGTGATCGACCTCGGCGACGAGAAATACAGCGTGGGATTCCTCAAGCGCCAAGCCCAGAAAACTCCTATGCTGCGCAATGGAACCGGAGAAGAGATCGCCGCCGCCATCCTGTTCTTCGCCACCGCCCCGCAATTCATTACCGGCCAAATTCTCACGGTCGATGGCGGCCTCGGCCTGTGAACCAGATTCGCACCCGTGAAGGAACGGCCCTTTAGGACCTGCCCAAGTTTCGTTCTGTTGAGCGGAGTGAGCGCGAATGCGCTCACGTAGTCGAAGGATCCCTACCCGCACCCAACCCTCGCTGCAGATGGGCACCCGTGGCGAAAGTAGGGATGCTTCCACTCCGCCGGGACTCCCTCCGGTCGTCCCGCCTCCGGTCAGCATGACCGGAGAATGCCCGCCCCGGATTTCCCGACTCCCTACGAACCCGCCTCGTCTCTTCTTTCCCCACCCGTCCCGCACTATATTGAAAGAGCAATGAAAACTCCCAACTCATCCCTACCCCGCGTCGCCGTCGCCATCATGGCCGCGGGTAAAGGCACGCGCCTCAAATCGCAACTCCCCAAAGTCCTCCATGAAGTCGGCGGCAAGCCACTGCTCGCGCACGTAATCGCCGCCGCCACCTGCGTCGTTCCTGCCACCGACATTTTCGCCATCATCGGCCACGAAGCCGACCGCGTCCGCGCCTCCGTCGCCCGCACCGGCATAAATTTCATTCTGCAATCCGAGCAGCGCGGCACCGGACACGCCCTCATGGTCGCGCAATCGGCCCTTCGGACCTACGACCACGTCATCGTTCTTTCCGGAGACGCCCCTCAAATCACGCCACAAACCATCGCCCAATTGCTGAACTTCCATCTCGACCAGCACGCGGCCATGACCCTGCTCAGCGCCGACCTCGATCATCCCTCGAACTACGGACGCGTTATTCGCAAGAATGCCCGCAGCGCCGAAGTGCAGGCGATCGTCGAAGAAAAATCCGCCAGCCCCTTGCAGAAGAAGATTCACGAGATCAACGCCGGCTTCTACGTCTTCGCCGTGCCGCAACTCTTCGCGCACATCGAGAAACTCTCCACCGTGAATCCGCTTGCCGAGTACTACCTCACCGACATGGCCGAGATTCTGCGCCGGGCGAGGGAGCGCGTTGTGGTCTGGAAGACAGAAAATCCCGTCGAGGTTCTCGGCGCCAACACCCGCGCCGAACTTTCTTTCATCGACTACCAGATGCGCCTGCGCAAGTGCCACGAACTCATGGCCGAGGGCGTCACCATTTTTTATCCCGCAACCTGCGTCATCGACAACGACGTCGAAATCGCTCCCGACACCGTGATCGAGCCCTTTGTCCAGATTCTGGGCCGCACGCGCATCGGCGCGGGCTGCCGCATTCGCTCTTATTCCGTCATCCGCGATTCCGAAATCGCCGACGCCGTCCTAATCCGCCCGGGATGCATTCTCGAAGAAGCCCGCGTTGCCACCCATGCCGTCCTGGGCCCTTATTCCCACCTCCGCCCCGGCAGCGATATCGGCGAAGGCGCGCACGTCGGCAATTTTGTCGAGACCAAAAAGATCAAGCTGGGCAAGGGATCGAAAGCCAACCACCTCACTTATCTCGGCGACGCCGAAATCGGCGCCGGCGTCAACGTCGGCGCCGGAACCATCACCTGCAATTACGACGGCGTGAACAAGCACACCACCGTCATCGAAGACGGAGCCTTCATCGGCAGCGACGCCACGCTAGTCGCCCCCGTCCGCATCGGCAAAAACGCCTACGTCGGCGCAGCCTCCTGCATCACCAACGACGTTCCGGAAGACTCATTGGCCATAGGCCGCGGACAGCAAGTTGTGAAGGAGGGCTGGGCGAAAAAGAAACGCGCCGCGAGAAGTCACGCCCACGAGTCCGCGTAAACACGACCGTCAGAAATGGTTGTCATCCCGAACGAAGTGAGGGATCTGGGTTTTGGCTGGCGCGCCCGTCAGCCTGAGGCAGCCCCACGAAAAACAAAAGGCACCGAGATCCCTGTCTCAGTGCCTCCGTGGTAGGTTCTTTGCGCCCCTAGTGCGAAAGCTGGGAAAACAGCGGCTGATGCATCAGCGCCTGAAACTGCGCGTCGCTGTCCTTGAAGTGCAGGTTAAACTTTTCGCCGTCGGAATCGGCCACCACTTTGTCCATGGCCGCTTTTTCCACTGCCGAAGAGCTGTTTTTCTTGAATACGATGACCATCTTCATCGCCGTCGCCAGCGACGCCGCCGTCAACGAGTCTGAAGTCACCACGGTCAAATCGAAATTCACGCCGCCCGTAAAATCCATGGTGTAGCGCGAACCCAGGATCCGCTTCTTCACCGTCTCAAAGTCGGCGACCTTGGCCGCATCGCCCAGTGCCGACCGCATCATGTTCTGCGTGCCCTGCTGGTCGAGAATGCTCCAGAAAGAGGCGGCATCCGCGCTCGTCATCATTTCTGACATGGTCTGGTTCGTATCCAGGTTCAGGACGTCTCCGTCGCGCGCGTCCAGCCCAACGTGCAGGGCCGTCGGCTCCCCGAACAGCAGCGTGCTGTCATCCAGAAACGTCATCACGAATCCGCCGTCCATGGGATAGATACTCGTGTTGTGATACTTCGTGGGCTTGATCTTGCGCGCCGTCATCTTCTTGATCACGGCCTTCATATTGAACGGCCCGCTGGCCACGCCGATGGTTTTGTTTCCCTGCTTGGCGGTGCGGAACGCCGCCAGCACCAGGCTGTCAATGTCTTTATCCGGATTGATGCCCACGCCCTTCAGCGCGGCCTCGAACTCTTCCAGATTTTTCTGCGAATCCATCAGTTGCTGCTTCAGGGCCGTCGCCGTCGTCGAGTCTCGCAGGGCCCGGTAATCCACGGAAATCAACTGCTGCAGGTCGCCAGGAATCACCGAGCGCGCCGAAGAAGGCAGCGGCATCGCGCTCGCCGCGCCGCTGACCAGCACCGCCAGCATCACAACAGAGATCAGACTAGCCTTGATACTTTTCATAACAGCCTCAGTCGTTAGGATGTTTTTCTGGAACAGTCTTTCCTGAAACAGTCTTTTCTGAACATTCTTTTCTAAACATGGAACGGGGAATAGCCGGACTCTTGCACATTACATGCGGAATGCCAACCTGCCCGTTGACCGACGTGGTCCTATTCTAAGCCACTGCGCTCGCCTCGCGCCAAACCCGAAGGTCCACTGTGGTAACCAATTTGGGACGACCTACCAGCTCGCCAAAGATTAGTTTCCACCCACGTCCCGGCCATGTATCCGGCTCACGTACCAGCGCGGCGCCTTAGTCATCATCGGGATCGGTGCCCAGGCTCGAATCAGCCGTGCATGTGCCGAAATTGCCAGCCTGTGGAATCGTCGTGAACCCAATCGGAGTCTGGCTCAAGTTGAAGAAATCCGAAAGATCATCCGGAGCATTGGCGTCAGCAAATCCCAGCGACGGCAGTGCGAAGGTGTTCTCCATGTAGCGCAAAATGCTTCCGAAATCGTGGGTGTTGTGTGAGATGTAACCGGATTTGGCGATGTAAGGCGAGATCACCATGATCGGAACGCGAAATCCGTACACATAGCCCGAGCCCCAACTGGTGCCATCGTTGACGATCTGCGGCGGAGGCACATGGTCGTACCAACCACCCCAATCATCCCAGGCAACGATGATGACAGTATTTGCCCAATAAGGACTGGTGCCGATGGCGTCGACGACCGAAGTAACCCACGACGGCCCGCAACCGGTATTGCTGTAAGCGTGGTCCGAAAACTGCCCCGCCGGAATCACCCAACTTACCTGCTGCAATTGATTGTTGGCGATGTCGGTGAGCACCTGCGCTCCGCTCTGCTGGCCCTCGTTCACGTACACTTTAGCCGGCGACCCCGTGTAATCGGGACCTTGGCAATTGCCGCCATCTCCGTTTCCATCGGACTGGCAGATGTGAGAGATGGCGGTGGGCGCGGTCCAAATACTTCCTTGCGAGGGAGCGTAATAGCGCCAGGTGACGGGAGGATTGGCAGCATCCATTTCGTCGGCCAGCGTCTGGTGGTCGGTGCAGGGATACATGGTGTTCGAATCCAACTCCTCACCGAGGGCGTTGATCACCTTCACCGTCGTGGTCGCAAGAGCAACGCAGCCCGCTGTAGTCCCGGTAACATACAAGGGGTTTTCCGAAACGAATAGGCCGGCCTGATCGGCGCTCGTCGAAGGTTCCGAAGTGCCGCCGAAGATGAATTGATGCGCCGGAAAGCTGGGCCCCTGGTTGGTCTGAAACATCTGGTCGCCGAACGTATACGCCTGCGCCATCTGAATGTAAGGCACAACGTCGGCGGGATTCACATACACGAATTGCGGAGGCTGCGGCCCGCAGGGCATTGGTGCTCCCTCACAGTTTTGAACGATGAGGTCCGCGCCATCCATCTTGCAGGTATTGGTCGAGGTATTCAGATCGCACATGCTGGTAAAGGCACTGTGAGCGTGGCTGAGATCGTAAAGCAGCGGGTTGGCTCCGCTCGTGCCCAAATCGAGCGGGACCAGCGGAACCTTGGCGCCGGTCGAGTCGATACCGAAATTCTGCAGGTTGTACTGGGTGCTGCTCGGAGTCGAACTGCACGCGCCGGCGCTGCCATACGGGGCCATGCACAAACCCTGGAACAAATTGTCCGGAGTGCGATTCTCCTGGAAGATGATCACCACATGCTGGATGACGGCGGTCGTGATCATCGTCAACGACTGCGCACCATTGCTGGGAGCAACATTGTTGGCATCCACTGCGCTGACCGTGATGGCGTAATTGCCGCCGGGCGTGCTCGACGTGGTCGACACCGTCAGCGTCGAAGTAACCGGAGCCGTCCCACTGATCGTTATTGGATTCGTCTCGAACCCACAACTCGGCTCCGGGCTACCGCCGGTCACGCTACTGCACGACAGCGTGACGCTGCCCGTATATCCACCGGAGGGCGTCACCGTAACCGTTGAGGTAGCCGTGCCTCCCGCAGTCACCGTATTCGGATTCAACGCTCCGGCGCCGAGCGTGTAGTTCGGTGATGGATTCGACGGAGTCGACGGTGATGAACTGCCGCCACAACCTTCCAGACTCAGCAAAAGCACGCCCAGTCCGGCAACCGCAACCAAAACAGACAAACGACGAAAGCGACTCATAAATCCTCATGCCTCGGGCAGCGAGAAATGCCTGCAACCCTGAACCCCGGCCGTTTCCTTTCCACTCGTTTTCTCAGGAATTTAATCCGATGTTTTCTTAGCGCCCTTTGCGGGCTTTTTTCAGCGAACTTCGGGGCTAAAATCTTGCATCTGCCGGCGCGGAAACTATGCCTTTACGCTCTCTACCCTCTTGCGCACGTCCGCTAGGAAACCCTGATCCTTCAATGAGCCTAGATTGATCTCCACATTCGCCAACGCCCCTGTGATTGCCGCCCCGGCCAGCGCCTGGGCCGTGGTCAAATCCGACTTCATATTGGGATTCGTGATGGCGAACAAGCTCTGCGTAATCTGTGCAACTTCGTGCGCTTTCTCCGCCACGCCGAGCGGCACTCCCGTGGCCAACTTCAAACTCGCATCGATCACCGCATCGCCGCTACCCGGGTCAGCCTTCGCCTGTTTGTAAGCCTTCATCACTGCATCGTAGGCCGCCGAATCCGCGTCTACCGCCGCCTTCAACTCCTCGCGCAGCGGGCCCAACCGCCCGATCGCCGCGCTCAACTGCGCCTCATATTGCAGATAGGCTTTCTTCCCCCTCGACATTGAGGCCACCATGACCGCCAGCCCCGCCGCCATCGCTCCCGCCGCCGCCGCCGCGCTGCCGCCGCCTGGCGTAGCCGTAGGCGCAGCCAGTTGCTCAATAAACGGCTCAACCCCCGCCCGCAATCCTCCTACTGCCATCTTCCCGCTCATCACCGCGGCCAGCCGATTTTCCAGAATCAGCGATGAATCGAAATTCTCCACCTGCAGAAACCACTCCGCCGCCGCCTCCAGCGCCTTCTTCGGAATCAATCCCACGATCTCGCTCGACACCGGAATCACGCCATAGCGCTCCGCCTCGCGCTTCACCATGGCAAATACACGATGCACCGGCGTCTGCTCAAAGTCCGTCAGATTCATCGACACCTGCGCCAGTCCGCGCACCAGAAATCCCGCGCCCTTGACGAACCGCATTCCGCCATTCGAAGCCCGCACCGCCTTGGCAATCTTTTTCGCGATGTCGACATCCGGCGTGTTCAGGAAAACGTTGTAGGCAACCAGGAACTTCCGTGCCCCCACCACCGTCGCGCCCGCCGTCGGATGCAGCCTCGCCTCGCCAAAGTCCGGCTTGCGCGCCGGATTGGTCGCAATCTCAGCCCGGATCCCTTCAAACTGTCCGCGCCGGATGTTCTCCAGATTCTGCCGCTCCGGCGTCGCCGCCGCCGCCTCATACAAATAAACCGGAATCTGATACCGCTTCCAGATCTCCGCCCCCACATGCTTCGCCATGGCCACGCAATCTTCAATGGTCACGCCATCGATCGGAATAAACGGAACCACGTCGCGAAGCGCCCATACGCGGATGCGCTCCCTTGTGCACCGTCAGATCGATCAACTCTGCGGCCTTCCCTACCCCGCGTATCGCCGCCTCCTGAATCGGTTCGCGCTCGCCCACCAGCGTGATCACGCACCGGTTGTGGTCCCCGTCCATTTCGCGGTCCAGCAGGTAGACGCCATCCATTTTCATGGCGTCAACAATGGCGTCGACTTTGGCTTTGTCGCGCCCCTCAGAAAAATTCGGCACACATTCCACTAGCGTTGACATGACTGAGAAGAATAGCTGGCGCCAGACCCTTGAAGCAAGGGAGGCCCGCTAAGGCTATGGAAAGTACGGGCTTGCTGCCTGTGCCCTCCGTAACTTTCGCGCATCAAAAGAAGGTGGGATAAAGCTAGTAGGCCCTAGTATCGAAGGATGGAGTAAACTAACATGTGCCAGAGGACGAGTAGAAAGGGCATTAGGATGGCGGCGCTTCCAACTCCGCAACCACGAGGACGGCAAAAGGATTCTCGCAAACAGGCGCTCAGGACAATTGCCCGCATTCTCGAAGAGCAGATGGGCGAGATGGGCCTTTCGGAAGCTGAGAAAAACAACCGCACCGATGCGCTTGTTGAGCGCGTAAGAAAAGTCAAAACTTCCCGCGCTGCAATTCCCTCCAAGTAGCCATCACCTTGTCGTACCTCGGGTGCCCGGGCAAGATGCCATATTCTTCAGCGAGAATGCGTTTGAATTCGTCTTCTTCTCCGAGGTTGCTCAGCTCTTCCATCGCTTTCATTGCCTTGATCTCCCGCTGACGCGCCTCGCTCTTCGGTGTTCTCGGCTTCGCTTCGTCGAAAGAGGAAGTCTTCTTCATAGCATCCGGCTTGATTTCCATTATCGGTCAAGCCCTCTCTTTTTCCCCAGTCTTTTACGTGTCGTTGATGTTTGAACTTGGACAGGCCAAAGAAGCATTAGGTTGGGAGGCCTTCCGATCCTGGCTGAGGATCGCACTTGCCATCCTGTCAACCTTTGAGCCACTCTCCTCCTTCCTTTTGGCTTTCTCCAGCCCCTAAGTTGTAGAATTGCCGAATCTGGCACGCCCTTTCGTCTGATGGCTGAAGAGATCAACACGCCCCCTGCCGCGGTTGACAATGTCGCCGGCAGACTCGTGGGCCGCTTCGTATTAAAGCACCGCCTCGGGACCGGCGGCATGGGTGAGGTCTATCTCGCCGAAGATCCCACTCTGAAGCGTTTGGTCGCGATCAAGCGCGCTGCCCCCGGCTCCCACGCCGACTCCGCCGACCACAAACGCTTTCTCAAGGAAGCCCAGCGCGCTTCCGCTCTCAACCATCCCAATATCGGATCGATGTATGACGTGGTCGAGCACGCCGGCGAACTCTGGCTCGTCATGGAATACGTCGAAGGCGAAACTCTGCGTCATCGCCTGCGGCGTCCCATTTCCAGCGACGAGTTTTTCGCCATCGCCGTCCAGTGCTGCGAAGGCCTGCAGGCGGCTCACGAAAAAGGCATCATCCACTGCGACATCAAGCCCGAAAACATCATGATCACGGCCGGGAACCGGGTGAAGATTCTCGATTTCGGAGTCGCCCGCCGCGCCTTGGCCGCCAATCCCGACGGCGTCACCGGCAGCATGGACACCATGAAGTCCTCCGGCGGCACTCCCTCCTACATGGCCCCCGAGGTCCTGCTCCAGCGCCCCGACGATGGACGCTCCGACATTTTTTCGCTCGGCGTCGTCTTCTACGAGATGCTCGGCGGCGAACAGCCTTTCCACACCGACAGCATCGCCACCACCGTAGCCCGCATCGTTCACATCGAACCGCCGCCCCTCAAAAACGTTCCCGCGCCTCTCGCTAGTCTCGTCACGCGCATGTTCGCCAAGAATCCCGACTTGCGATATCCCACTGCAACCGCCGTCCTTGCCGATCTCCGCCGCGTACAACAGGGAGGAAAACCCAAGAGCAGCCCTTTCACTCCCGGCCAGTTTCATCAGTACCGTGTCTTCTCCGCGCTCGCGGTCGCCCTCGTACTCGTGATCGTGCTGCTCGCCATTCGTACCCTGCGCCATCGTCTTTCCCCCGCCAGTGGAGCGGCTTCTCAAACTCAGCCCGACACTCAGTCGCAGGCCAGAATTCTCGCCGTCCTTCCCTTCGTCGCCGTCGATAGCGACGCCAAACTGACCGCCTTCGGCAACGGCCTGGTCGATACTCTCACCACTCAACTCGCGCAATTGAGTGCCAACCATCCTCTGCAAGTTGTTTCCGCCGCCGACGTGCGCCAGAAAAATGTCACCAGCCTGGCGCAGGCCCGCCAGGAGTTCGGCGCAGATACTGGACTAGTCCTCGGTTTGCAGCGTTCCGGCGATCTGGTTCGCGTCACGTATTCTCTAACCGACGGCCGCTCTGGAAAGCTGATCAAGGCCGGCTCCGCCGACGTTCCCGTCACCGACCCCTTCGCGGTCGAAGACCAGGTCGCCAAGGGCGTCGCCGCCGCCCTCGGATTTTCCCTCAACCCCGACGAAACTCGCGACCTCGGCTTTCACGGCACCACCATCCCCGAAGCCTACAACTACTACATGCAGGCGCGCGGCTATCTCGAAGATTCCAGCAAGGCCGCCGATATCGACAGCGCCATCATCCTGCTCGGGCAGGCGCTCAAAGTCGATCCCGATTACGGCCGCGCACAAGCCGATCTCGGCGCCGCCTACTGGGCGAAATACTCAGCCACCAAAGACAAGTCCCTGATCGCGAAATCGCGCGACGCCTGTTCCAAGGCGATTGAACTCGGCAACTCCGGCGCTGCCGGACACGTTTGCCTGGGTGTCATCGAGAGCGGCACCGGCAAGTATGAAGACGCAGTCCGGCAATTTCACAGTGCCGCAGAACTCGAACCCCTCAACGAAGACGCGCTGATCGGTCTCGGCGGCGCTTACGAATTGTTAGGCAAACCGCAAGACGCCGAAAACGCTTATAAGAAGATCGTCGCGCTGCGTCCCAACTACTGGCGCGGCTACAACTTGCTCGGCGGATTCTACCTTCGCCAGGCCCAGTACGACGATGCCTCCAGAATGTTCCACCGCGTCGTCGACCTCACGCCCGAGAGTTTTCGCGGATATGCCAACCTCGGCGCAACTCTGCTGTATCAGGCCAAGTATGCCGACGCCATCAAGCCTCTGGAGCAGTCCCTCGCTATCCATGCCACTGCTGCGACCTATCTGAATCTTGGCACCGCTTACTATTACCAGCACCGCTTTCACGATGCCGCGCAAACTTACGAAAAAGCGCTTCAACTCGACGATAAGGACTATTCCAACTGGGGCAATTTAGGCGAAGCCGATTATCTGGATGGCGAACGTCCCAAGGCCCGCGCCGCCTTCGAAAAAGCAATCACGATCGCCAAGGGAGAGCTTGCCATCAACCCACGCGATCCCGAACTGCTCAAGGCCCTGGCCAACTACTCGGCGATGATCGACGATCGCCCGCACGCTCTCGCCTACCTCGCCCAAAGCCTCGATCTCAGTAAGTCCGACAAAGATTCGCTTTTTTCCGCCGCCACGATATATAACCATTTGGGCGATAAAGGCCTGGCCCTGGAATGGCTCAGTAAAGCCCTGCGCGCAGGCTACTCCCCGGATATGGTCAGGCAGCAACCTGACTTGGATAATCTTCACGGGGACCCGCGCTTTGAAGAATTATTGCAGTCGACCAGCCCTGGGCCGAACCCGGCGAAGTAATCGCACGTTGCAAAATTTGCTCTGGGGAATCTACCGAAGGAGGACAGTCATGGATGTCTGCAGCGGAGGCACCATCAACGCAGGCGCTACCTCAATTACCTTCACCAACAACAATTCCAACACCAGCTACACCATCACCAGTTGTACTGGCTCCAATGGCCAAACCATGCCAGGATGGCCGCCCAACCCACCCCCCGTCCCAGCCGCACAAAATGGAAAGGCGGGCAGTTGCATCGTCGTCCTTACCGTAGCGGCGGTGAGAGGCGACTACACCTATACTCCCTCTCCGGTGTGCCCCTTAAACACGCCACCGAAAATTAAAGTGCAGTAGAAAGTCGTCTGTTGATCCTGAGGCATGTCATTTGGATGAATGTCATGCAGAGCGCAGCCGGGACGACCGAAGGGAGTCCCGGCGGAGTCGAAGCATCCCTACCCACACCTCGAAAGCCGGACCGTCAGCCACCACGACGAATCCCCCTACTTCTTCCAGAACCGCCCCACCCCCACCCGTACCTGCACCGTATTCAGCCCCGGATTCGGCGTCGCCAACCCAGCATTCGAAATATGCAGATAACGCAGCTCGACGCTCCAGTTATATTTCGGACCCAGCACATGCGTCCCCAGCGCCGCCGCCGAGGTGAAGTTCACCGTATTCGTATTGGTCGGAACATTGTGATCGGTAAACAACGTCCCGCCGCTCAACTCGAAATACGGAGAGAACCGTCCGTGCCGCTCGAAATTCCATTTCAATCCAAAGGGATTGAACCCCACTCCATAGGCCGTGTTCGCGGGCTGAAAAATCACATAAGCGGGCTCGGCATCCATCGCATACTCAAACCGGCCGCGCAAAAATCCCGGCAGATGCGGCCCCGTAATCACCCATCCATAGCGCAGGCCCAGATCAAAAATTCCGGTATGCGAAGTCCCTCCCGGCACCGAATGCCCGCCTCCAGCCCAAACCTGTACCTCGTGCCCGCCTTGCTCCGGCCCCGGCTCTTCTTGTGCAAATCCGATCGTTGTTACGAAAAATAAGAATCCTGAAAATAAAGTCAGCGCCGCTCCGCCACGATATGTCATTCGCATGATTAAAGAGGTTGCCCGACCCTCACCAATTTTGCAAGCGCAGCCGCTCGCGCTTTGGTTTTTCCCCCCGTGATACCCCGTGACATCCGTGGTAAAGATTTTGCGTCCCCAAATCGATTTGGCAAGGCCATAACTTCAGTCACCCCGCTCCGCGCCGAGAGTGACCTGCATCACAGCCACCACCCATCCCCTCGCTCTATGATGGATACGAGCTAAGGTTACCTTTCATCGGAGGCTCCGATGTCCAAACACATTTTACGATTCACCGCTCTTGCTCTTATTTTTCTGGCCGCACTTTCCGCGCAGCAGACCCCACCCCCGCAGAACGTGACGCCGCCATCCTACGCCGCCATTCCGGCCGAGGCCGCGAAGAAGGCCAATCCCGTCAAATCTTCACCCGAATCTCTGGACCGGGCAAAGAAATGGTGGAAACTGGATTGCGCCATGTGTCACGGCAAAGACGGCGACGGCAAGACCGATCTCGCTGCCGATCTGAAGATGAAACTCGATTTCACCGATCCCAACACTCTCAAAGACCGCACCGACGGCGAAATCTTCTACATCATCAAGAACGGCCACCAAGACATGCCGCCGGAAGGTCCGCGCCTCAAGGGTGAAGAAAACTGGGATTTGGTCAACTACGTCCGCTCGCTGGCCAAGGCGAAGCCCGAAGCCAAGCAATAACGCCCGGGTAAATGCACCTTAGGCGATGAGGGCTTCCGGGTCCGCCGTCCCGAGAGCTCCGTGAACGGTATTCAACAAGCGGGCCTTGGTGAAGGGCTTTTCCAAGAACAGCCCCCCGGACTCCATCAGGCTGCGGTAGGTCATTAGATCGCCGGTATAGCCCGACATGTACACGACCCTCATCTTGGGATACGCAACGCGTAACTCCTGCACCAACTGTGTTCCGCTCATTCCGCGCATCACCACGTCGGTCAGCACTAACTCGAACGCGCCCGCTTGCGAGGCCGCCAAAACCAGCGCATCCTCTCCATCTCCCGCATCGAATACTTTGTAGCCGTGATCCAGCAGGAGCTGGCGGGTTACCTCGCGCAGTCTCTCATCATCTTCCACCAGCAGGATGCTCGCCGCCCTCGCCATCGGAATCACGATTTCTTCCGCCGCCTTCCCCACCGCAACCTCAGCCACGGCGCGCAGCGGCAAATAAATCTTGAAGGTCGTCCCGTGCCCAATCTCGCTGTACACCCAAATGTATCCCTGACTCTGGTGCACGATGCCGTACACCGTGGAGAGCCCCAGCCCCGTTCCCTTCCCCAATTCCTTGGTGGTAAAGAACGGATCGAAAATCCGCGCCACCGTCTCTTCATCCATGCCGCTGCCCGTGTCGCTCACCGCCAGCAGCACATACTTCCCCGGCACGATCGGCCCATGCTTGTCGAAAAATGTTTTGTCGAGTTCCGCGAGGCTGATCTCGATTGCCAGCCGACCGCCCAGCGGCATCGCGTCCCGCGCATTCACCGCCAGATTCATCACCACCTGGTCGATCTGCACCGGATCCACTCTGACCAGCGCGAGTTCGGTCCGCGGCAGCACAGCCACTTCGACGTCATCTCCCATCAACGGCTTGATGAGCCGGCTCAACTCCTGCATCCGCTCCGTCAGATCGAACGTCATCGCCTGCCGCCCCGCCAGCGAAACCTGCGTCCGGCTGAAGGCCAGCAGTTGACGGGTCATTGCCGCTCCCCGGCGCGATGCCTCCCGGATGTTCTCCAGGCATTTCTCCCCCAAGGTGCCGCCGCCCACGTGCGGCCGCAAAATCTCCTGAGAACCCACGATAATGGCCAGAATGTTATTAAAGTCGTGCGCCACTCCTGCCGCCAGCCGCCCCACTGCCTCCAGTTTTTGCGACTGCCGCAACTGCGATTCGGTTTGCCGTTGCGTGGTGTAGTCGCGCGCGATGATAGCGGTCCCTACGATTTTCCCGGTCGACTCCTTTACCGGAGACATCGTTACCCACACCGCGAGTTGTCTTCCATCTTTCGCAATCCCCACCACTTCCCCCGGTTTCACTCTTTCCCCGCGCCTGATCTGCGCCAGCATCTCGCGAGTGGAGTCGCCTCCGTTCGGCGGCGACAACAAGGAAATCGGTTTCCCCATCGCCTCCTTGGTCGAGTATCCGTAAATGCCCTCAGCTCCCCGGTTCCAGCTACTGATGATGCCCTCGATGTTCGTCGAGATAATTGCGTCCTCGGACGAATCCACCAGATCCGCCAGTTTCGTTCTCGACTCCCACAGCTTCTGACTGCGCAGGAAGTCGAGACGAATCACATACCCGAAAACCGCAACCAGAATCAGGTCCAGCAGGCTGGCTGCGATCAGGCCACCCTTCGCAATCATTCCGCCTCGTTGCGATTTCAGAGTCCGGATTCGCAGCAGCGATCTTTCCTCGTCCGCCATCTCTGCCAGGATTTTTCGCATCCCGTCGGAGGTAATCTGATTCCGTTTCAACACGGCAGCACTCCCGCTCACGTCGCCCGCAGCGCGCTTTTCCAGTGCGCTATCGAGTGCCTCAAAGAAAATTGCCGTGCTCTTTCCCAGATCGAAGATTCGCTTCTGCTGCACTGAACTGTTGACTGTCAAATTCTGAAGGGCATCGATCCGCGCCTTGCCCCGAGTCACGGCGACTCGGCTGGCAGCGGCATCGGCCTCTTCTCCCTCCGCCACGAATCGGCGAGCGCCCAACGACGCCTCGTCCAGCGCTGCGCGCACTCCTTCGATCTCCGTCAGCACCGCCATCGTGTGCTGCACCCACGACTGGTCTTCCACCAGCGCCGACAGGCTGCGATAGCAGAAAATCGCCCCCACCGTAATCGCCGCCAGAGCGAGCACGATCGCCACGTATTTCGTGGATTGGTTCAGACGCATAAATTCCTGGGATTTGCCGGGAAGGGCCCCCAGAGCGTGACCCACCTTCTGACCTTCCGCAGCGTATAAGCCAGCGATTATAAGCCCAAAAACCGCAGACCGATAACCGACAATTCCCCCGAATTTTCGTGGTATATTTTCACCCCGGCACTCGATCACAACCTCTGCCGCCAAAGACGAAGACAAAGACCAAAGAGGTTTCCCCAGGAGGAGCACACCATGCGATACCAATCCTCGCAACACAGCCACCCGCACCTGATCCTCAAATGCCTCGCTCTCCTGGCGCTATCCACATTCCTGGCAGCATCCGGCCGCGCCTATGCCAGCAACACTCACGTCATCTACAGCTTCACGGGAGGCAACGACGGTGAATATCTCGACACCGATCTTGTCATCGACGGCGCCGGCAACCTGTACGGCACAACCGTGCAAGGTGGTACTCATGGCGGCGGCACAGTTTTTGAACTCTCTCCCTCGGGCTCAACCTGGACCCACACCGTTCTCTACAATTTCACCGGAGGCACCGACGGCGGCGAGCCTTACAAAGGCGTCACCCTCGATTCCCGTGGCAACGTCTACGGAACCACCGTCACCGGCGGCTCCGGATCGTGCGAAGGCGGCTGCGGCGTAGTCTTCCAATTGACCAACTCCGGCGGCGTCTGGACCCAGACCGTCATCCATTCTTTCAACGGCAGCGACGGCTCCGGCCCCGGCAGCGGCCTCACCTTCGACGGCCACAGCAACCTCTACGGCATGACGCCCACCGGAGGAGCCTACGGACTCGGCGTCGTCTACCAACTGCATCCTCAATCCAACGGCTCATGGGCGCTGACCGTGATTCACAACTTCACCGGCGGCGACGACGGATCCTCCGCCTCCGCCGGCCGCCTCATCCTCGACCATGCCGGAAATCTCTACGGAGTCACGACTGTCGGCGGCGCCAATGGAGATGGCATAGTCTTTGAAATCACCCACACCGCAGGCGCATGGACGCTGCTCCCGCTCTACGCCTTCAAGGACCAGCCCGATGGCGCGCTCCCCTATGGCGGCTTGATTTTCGACCAGGCAGGAAATCTCTACGGAACCACTTATTACGCTGGAGTTCACGACGTAGGCACGGTCTACAAACTCACTCACGCCCACGGCAACTGGACCGAGACCGTCCTCTACAGCTTCAAAGCCGGATCCGACGGCAGCAGTCCGATCAGCACTCTGGTTTCCGACGAGGCCGGAAATCTTTACGGAACCACCAGCGCCGGAGGCACCGGCTGCGATTGCGGCGTAATTTTCAAAATCGCCCCCAACGCAAAAGAGACCGTCCCCTATCGCTTCCCGGGAGCTCCCGACGCAGGCTTCTCCTACAACGGAATGGTCGCCGGCCCCGCCGGAACTTTCTACGGCGCAACCACCCACGGCGGTTCCGCCAACGACGGCACCATCTACCAATTCATCCCGTAGAACAACGCAGGATCCCATAATTTTGACAGTTCACAATATGTGAACTAGAATGAGGAATGCGGATTATAGGCCGCGAACGCCTGATTGAGGCCGAGAAGGAATATCCCGGCAGCGGCCTGGGCAAAGCGCTGGATACTTGGGTTCAAGTGGTCGAAGCCGTCCGATGGAAGCACTTTATGGACGTCAAAAGTACTTGGAGCGGAGTGGATAACGTTCCCCCGCATGTCGTTTTCGACCTTAAGGGAAACCGCTTCCGGCTGACAGCGATCATCAGCTACGCAACGCAAGCCGTGTTGATTCTGCGCGTGCAAAGCCACAAGGAATATACGAGAAAGGGGCTGTAACGATGGCATCGGCGACAACGGAGTATCCCCGCCTGCTCAGCAAGAACTCGCCCGCCGTGATCCATACCAAGGCGGAACACAAGCATTACCTCGCGGAGTTGGAGCGGATATTTCACAAGCCGTCTCTAAGCGGCGCCGAGCGCCGCTACAGCGAATTGCTTGGGGTGCTGGTCGAAGAATACGAGAAGCGAACGTTTGCCTTGAAATCCAAGGCCGATCCAGTGGACATTTTAAGGGAGCTGATGGCCGCAAACGGACTTCAACAGAAGGACCTTCTCGATATCTTCAAGCACAAGGCCATGATCTCAGAAATTCTGCACCGCAAGCGCCCACTGTCGGTAGACCATATCCGCGGCTTGGCCCACCGTTTCCGCGTCTCTGCCGATATCTTCATCTAGTCTGACAAAGTCCTGCCGTGCGGCCCGGCCGTAAAGTGCCTCTCGGGGGTTATATCCAAAATGCGACAAGGAAATGGCAAAATATCCGCCTAGGCGGATTGAACGGGATTTACGGCCTACTCCGCAATTTTCAGGCACCACCCGTTCCCCCGGCCCCTTGACAACCGCCCACTCACATCCCTATAATTAGCACTCAGTAGGCGAGACTGCTAACAGTCATCCCTAACCCAATACAATTCATAGGTTTACACAAGTAAACCATCTAACAACTTTGAAAGGAGTTGCACCCATGGCCAAATTTACCCCGCTTCATGACCGCATTCTGGTACGTCGCGTGGAAGAAGCTTCCACCACCCGAGGCGGCATCATCATTCCCGACAGCGCAAAAGATAAGCCGCAAGAGGGCGAAGTCATTTCCACCGGCAAAGGCCGCACCAACGACGAAGGCAAGACCTTCCCGCTCGCCGTAAAAGAAGGCGACCGCGTTCTGTTCGGCAAGTACTCCGGCACCGAGATCAAGATCGACGGCGAAGACTTCATCATCATGAAAGAAGAAGAAGTCCTCGGCATCCTCACCGGTGCAGCCACGTCCGCCAAAAAAGAAGCCGTAGCCGGACGCCGCTAGCGGGTTGTCATCCTGAGCGCGCACGTTGCGCCAAGGATCTCAATCTCATCCGCACTTCAGGTTTAGCTAGTAGCAGAAGCTGGCAGCCGAAAGCTGACAGCCTCTCGAAAAATTCCGCAGGCGAATCCTGCAATCAGAATTAGGAGAAAAAGCAATGGCAAAGCAAATCGTACACGGCGAAGAGTCCCGGCAGGCAATCCTGCGCGGCGTGAATCTTCTCGCCGACGCTGTGAAAGTCACCCTCGGCCCCAAGGGCCGCAACGTGGTCATCGAAAAGAAATTCGGATCACCCACCATCACCAAAGACGGCGTCACCGTCGCCAAAGAAATCGACCTGAAGGACGGCCTCGAGAACATGGGCGCCCAGATGGTTCGCGAAGTCGCCACCAAGACCAGCGACGTAGCCGGCGACGGCACCACCACCGCCACCGTTCTGGCCCAGGCCATCTACCGCGAAGGCGTAAAGACCGTAGCCGCCGGAGCCAATCCGATGGCCATGAAGCGCGGCATCGAGAAAGCCGTTTCGCTCGTTTGCGGCCAGTTCGACAAAAAGACCGGCGAACGCGGCAAGGGCGAACTCGATAAGTTTTCCAAGCCCGTCTCCGGCGAAATGATCGCTCAGGTCGGCACGATCTCGGCGAACAACGACGAGACGATTGGCCACATCATTGCCGAAGCCATGAAGAAGGTCGGCAAGGACGGCGTCATCACCGTAGAAGAGTCGAAGACGCTTGAGACTCAGCTGGAAGTGGTCGAGGGAATGCAGTTCGACCGCGGCTATCTCTCGCCTTACTTCGTTACCGATCCCGAGCGCATGGAAGTTTCGCTCGAAAACGCCTACATCCTGATCAACGAGAAGAAGATCAGCTCGATGAAGGATCTTCTGCCGCTGCTCGAGCAGATTGCCAAGAGCGGCAAGCCGCTGCTCATCATCGCGGAAGACGTCGAAGGTGAAGCGCTGGCAACTCTGGTCGTCAACAAGCTGCGTGGCACGCTGCAAGTCGCGGCCGTCAAGGCTCCTGGCTTCGGCGATCGCCGCAAGGCCATGCTGCAGGATATCGCGATCCTCACCGGTGGCAAGGCCATCACCGAAGATCTCGGCATCAAGCTCGAGAACGTGCAGGTCAGCGATCTCGGCCAAGTCAAGAAGCTCACCATCGACAAGGACAACACCACCCTGGTCGAAGGCAAGGGCAAGCACAGCGAGATCGAAGGCCGCGTGAAAGAAATTCGCAGCCAGATCGACAAGACCACCAGCGACTACGACCGCGAGAAGTTGCAGGAGCGGTTGGCCAAGCTGGTCGGTGGCGTGGCCGTCATCAAAGTCGGCGCCGCAACCGAGACCGAAATGAAGGAAAAGAAAGCCCGCGTGGAAGACGCCATGCATGCCACTCGCGCAGCCGTGGAAGAAGGAATTGTCCCGGGCGGCGGAGTTGCACTGGCGCGTTGCGTCGCGGCGCTCGATAAGCTGAAGCTCGAAGGGGATGAGCAGATCGGTGTCAACATCGTGAAGCGCGCCCTGCAAGAGCCGATGCGGCAGATCGTCGAAAACGCCGGTGAAGAAGGCGCGGTCGTCCTCGGCAAAGTGCTCGACTCCAAGGACATCAACTTCGGCTTCAACGCCCTGACCAACGAGTACGAAGACCTGGTCAAGGCAGGCGTTCTCGATCCCACGAAGGTGGTGCGCACCGCACTCACCAACGCCGGCTCGATCGCGTCCTTGATGCTCACCACCGAAGCCCTGGTCGCGGAGATTCCCGAAAAGAAGGAAGCTCCCATGGGCGGCGGCGGCCACGGCGGCGGCGGCATGGACGGCATGTACTAACAAAATGTAGCGCGGGCGCCCTCGCCCGCGTGCTGTCAGCTATCAGCGGTCAGCTTGCAGCCGTCAGTAAACTCAAAGGCCCCACTCGGAAGAGTGGGGCCTTTATTTTCGTGACCAAAAATCCTCTTGTCATTCCGAACCGGGCGCCAAGCCCGGTGAGGAACCTGCTTTTCGCAGATATCGGCACACAATGGGGCTACGGAGAGGGCGCTCGTGGCGGCGTTCGGCCCATGTGATCGAAGTCCTTAGAAGTGAGCCCAAACTCGGCGAGAACATCTTCATGCGGGATGCCTTCACCGCGGGCGAGCGACGCCTTAGCCGCCTCGACCTCTCGTGCTTCGTCTGGGCTGACGGGCTCGTCATCATATGGCGCACCGGCGAGGGTTCGCGCGAGCGGATCGAGCATGATTTCCAAGAGCCCGACCACGGCGGCGACATGGCCGGGAGCCATCCGGTCGATCAGTTCATGCGCATGTTGCTTCTCGTTGGTGGAACCGTTCGCCATGGGGCAAGTTTAGCGAAATTCCTGCAGCACGCTATAAAATCCGCTGTGCCAGAATATGCCAGAATAGAAGAGCGCGTTTCTAGAGACAGCAGTCACCCCGCCAAATCCCTTCAAACCGACGCACCGCGGGGATCCCCTGTATTGACCAACATATTGCCTCGTGATATGGTCTTCGATCACTTAGGAAGCCATAGGCATGACCAAACCCAATCGGGCAAAGGAAGCCCCTCGCGCCTTGCCCAAGACCCCCACTGGCATTCAAGGGCTTGATGAGATCACCGGTGGTGGGTTTCCTCGCGGACGGCCGACTCTGATCTGCGGCAGCGCTGGCGCGGGAAAGACTCTGCTGGCCATGGAATTTCTGGTCTCCGGAGCAACCCAGTACAACGAACCCGGCGTTTTCATGGCGTTCGAAGAAACCGCCGCCGAACTAGCGCAAAACGTCCGCTCGCTGGGCTTCGATCTCGAACGGCTCGCTAAACAGCAGAAGTTGGCCGTGGACTACGTCCGCATCGAGCGCAGCGAGATCGATGAAACCGGCGACTATGATCTCGAAGGTCTGTTCATACGCCTGGGCGCGGCCATTGACTCGATTGGCGCACGCCGGGTCGTGCTCGACACCATCGAGAATCTTTTTGCCGGACTACAGAATCAGGGCATTCTGCGCGCCGAATTACGCCGCCTGTTCCGTTGGCTCAAAGACAAAGGAGTGACCGCCGTCATTACCGCCGAGCGCGGCGAGGGCGCACTCACCCGCCATGGCCTCGAAGAGTACGTTTCCGACTGCGTCATTTTGCTCGACCATCGCGTCATCGACCAGGTTTCAACGCGCCGCTTGCGGATCGTGAAGTACCGCGGCACCGCGCATGGCACCAACGAATATCCGTTCCTGATTGACGAAGGCGGCTTTAGCGTTTTGCCGGTCACTTCACTGGGACTTCAGCATGAGGTCAGTGACGAACGCGTCTCCAGCGGCATTCCGCGGCTGGATACCATGCTGGGCGGTAAAGGCTTCTATCGTGGCACCACCATTCTGGTGTCGGGTACGGCCGGAACCGGCAAGACCAGTCTGGCGGCACATTTCGTCAATGCAGCTTGCGAGCGCGGCGAAAGGGCCCTCTATTTTTCGTTTGAGGAGTCACCCGGCCAACTGATCCGCAACCTGAAATCCATCGGCTTGAATCTGGGGCGATGGACCAGAAACGATTCGCTCCGCTTTCATTCCAGCCGGGCTACGTTTTACGGCCTTGAAATGCATCTGGCGATGATTCACAAACTGGTCCAGGAATTTCGTCCTTCCGTCGTTGTGCTCGATCCCATCGGCAGCCTGATCCAGGCCGGCAACCGGCGCGACGCGCACAACATGTTAATTCGACTCATCGACTTTCTGAAACAACGGAAAATCACCGCGTTTCTCACCAACCTCACGAGTGGCGGAACCTCGCTGGAAACTACGGAAGTCGAGATCTCTTCGATTGTCAACTCCTGGCTTCTCGTGCGCGACATTGAGCTTGGCGGCGAACGCAATCGCGCCCTGTACGTCCTCAAATCACGAGGCATGGCGCACTCCAATCAGTTGCGCGAATTCCTCCTCTCCGAGCGGGGGGTCGATCTGCTGGACGTATATGTAGGACCGGGAGGGGTGCTTACGGGATCTTCGCGCCTGTCGCAGGAGGCGAAAGAGACGGCGGGAGCGCTGGAGCGCCGGCAAGCCGCCGCTCACCGGGAACGCGACCGCAAACGCAAACGCAGTGCTCTCGAAGCGCGCATTGATGCTCTCCGCAAAGAATTCGAGCTCGAGGAAGAGGATGCCGAAACCGTCAACTCGCAGGACTCGTTGCGGGAAAAGGCTCTCACGGACTACCGCGATGCCATGGCGCACAGCCGCCACGCCGATACAATCCAGCCACCTGTCCATTCCAGACGGCACCGAGGAAAGCCATGAAGAAGTCGGCGAAATCAAAGCAGCGGCCTCGCACCCTGCAGGAGATCAACGAGCAAAAGTCGCCGGGAAACGCCGACGTGTGGGAACTCCGCTTGTATATTGCGGGCCAAACCCCTCGCTCCGTCGCGGCTTTCGCCAATCTGAAAAAGATCTGCGAGACCCATTTACAGGGGCGATACAATATCGAAGTCGTCGATCTGGTCAAACATCCGCAACTGGCAGCCGGCGATCAAATCCTCGCCATTCCAACCCTGGTGCGGAAGTTACCTCAGCCTCTCCGAAAGATCGTTGGAGATTTGCGTGATGCTGAGCGCGCGCTGGTCGGGTTGCAGTTGCGGCCGAGCGTACCCGAATCCTGAAATTCGGCAGGTTTCAAATTGCGCGGCAAGTCATAAACTCGCAGGAGCAGTCGTATGAGAAGATCACCGGAACGCGAAGAAAGCATGCACCTCCTCGACGAGGCCCAGCAGACGTTGCTTGCGATTCGCCAGGGCACTGTCGATGCATTCGTCGTCGAAGAGCCCGAGGGACATCGCGTTTATACCCTCGAGGGTTCCGATCTCCCCTACAGTTCCCTGGTCGAGGGCATCCAGCAAAGCGCTGCCATGATCGACTTGAGCGGATGCCTACTCTACTGCAATCCCAGTCTGGCCCATCTATTGGAAAGCCCGCGCGATCAGGTGATTGGCAAACTCCTGGAAGACTGCGTGGCCCCTGAAGATCGTCCGTCGTATCAGAAGCTGCTGCGGGACTCGAAAAATGGCCCCTGTAGTGGTGAAATCCGTATTCGGCGCTCCGATGGAACGCTTACGTGGACCGACTTTTCTTTCAAATTGTTGTCGCAGGAAAAAATGGCTACCGGTGTGTTGATCACCGACCTCACCGCACAAAAACAGTTGATCGAACTCGCAGCCCGTCTACAGGGAATTCAAGACGAGGAACGCAAACGAATCGCTCGTGACCTGCACGATAGTGTTGGGCAACTGCTCGCTGCCGTGAGCATGAACTGCGCGGTCATTGAGGGACAAGCCCATGGCCTGGATGAAGCGGCATCGCGAGCCGCTTCCGAGAATTCTGCCCTGGTGCAGCAGGTTTCCAGAGAAATTCGCACCATCTCCCACTTGCTCCATCCTCCCCTTCTTGATGTCGCCGGGCTGGCCTCGGCCCTGCGCTGGTATGTCAACGGATTTTCGGAGAGGAGCAACATCAAAGTCGACCTCGAGGTTTCCGACGATCTCGGCAGGTTGCCGCAGGAAACCGAGATCGCAGTTTTCCGTATCGTGCAGGAATGTTTGACCAACGTTCACCGTCACTCCGGCAGCGCCACCGCGTCGATACGCATACTTGCGCAGGACAACCAGCTGCTCGTCCAGATCAAGGACGAAGGCAAAGGAATTTCCCCGGACAGGCAGGAGGAACTAAAGATATCCTCCCGCGGTGGAGTCGGCTTTCGCGGCATGCAGGAAAGGCTCAAGTTGCTCGGGGGCGTTCTGGAGATTCAATCCGACACAACCGGCACGCTGGTAAATGCAAAGCTGAAAGTTGCCTAGCAGTCTGCAGAAAGAATGTAGCGCGGGCGCCCTCGCCCGCGTGCCATCAGCTATCAGCCGTCAGCAAAGTCAAAGGCCCCGCTCGCAAGAGTGGGGCCTCTTCACTGCGACCAGAAATATGCTTGTCATTCCGAACCGGGCCGCAAGCCCGTGAGGAACCTGCTTTCGCCGCACCCTCCCCCCCCGCCTTCTGGCCCAAATCCACCGCCCATGGCTGAAATCAGCCGCTCTAACTCCAACAAAAACAACGGAACTATCCCCCATCCCCCGTGTTGAATCTAATAACAGGAGTTTTGGGAGACTGACTATATGAAAACGACATTCAAGACGCTTCTTACCGCAGTGGTAGCAAGCGCGGTGACGCTGGGGGCGAGCACCATGGTTTATGCCGCTCCGTTACAGGACCAGGGGATGCAAAAGCCTTCTGCCGGCATCTCCGTGGCGCAGGACCAGGGCGCGCCGCAGGATCAAAACGCGCCGCAGGACGCGCCGCAATATTCGGCACCGTCGCCGGACTATCGCCAGGCGCCTCCGCCCGACCAGGGTTCCGACCAAGGTCCGGCCCCGAATCAGCGGCAATATACCCCGCTCTCTGCCGACCAAATGCAGCAACTGGTTGCGCCCATCGCCCTTTATCCGGACGCGCTGGTAGCGCAGGTTCTGGCGGCGGCTGCGTATCCCACGCAGATTGTCGAAGCCAACCGCTTCGTCAAGGAAAATCCTGACCTCAAGGGACAGGCATTGGGTAGCGCCGTCGATCAGCAGGATTGGGATCCCAGCGTGAAAGCGCTGTGCCAGTTCCCGACCGTGCTGGCCAATCTCGACAGAGATTTGTCGTGGACTCAGGAACTCGGCGACGCCAATTTTAACCAGTCGGCCGACCTGATGCAGGCGATTCAATACATGCGCCGAAAAGCGCAGGACGCTGGAAATTTGCGGACCACTCCGCAGCAGCGCGTCTACGATCAGGATGACAATGTCATGATCGACCCGGCCGACCCTGATACGGTCTATGTGCCGCAATATAACCCGCAGTATGTGTACGGATATCCCGTTGGCCTGTGGCCTGGGTTCTATCCCTGGTGGGGATTTGGCGGACCGTACATTTCGTTCGGCTTCGGATTCCCCATCGGCCCGTTCTTCGGATTCGGCTGGGGATGGCACGGATGGGGCCTGGGTTGGGGCGGCGGCTTCCGCAGCGGAGTCTTCTTCGGCGGTCGGCCGTATGCCTTCCACGGCGGCGGATACTATAGCCACAACGCCTTCGTCCACGGAAATTATCGCGGATACAACCGGGGCGGCTTCGCGGGCAACCGCGGTTATGCCGGAAATCGCGGCTACGCTGGAAACCGCGGATACAGCGGAAATCACGGCTACTCGGGAAATCGCGGCTACTCAGGGAACCACGGCTATGCGGGTAGCAATCACGGCTACGCTGGCAGCAATCACGGCACCGGCTCGAGCCATGGCTATGCGGGCCGAGGCGAAAGCGGTGCGCGGCCCGGCGGCTCACACAGCTACGGCGGTCCGGCGCGTGGATCTTCGCCGCACGGCTACAGCGGCGGATCTCACGGTCCGGTGGGACACAGCAGCCCGGGGCACAGTTCCGGCGGACATAGTTCCGGCGGACACCCCAGCGGCGGCCACAGCAGCGGAGGCGGACACTCCAGCGGCGGCGGCCATAGCAGTGGTGGACACGGCCACGGACGCTAACCTCTGACGCGAATCGCAATTACAGCCCCGCTCCTCGGAGCGGGGCTTTTTTGTGTGCGCCGCGAACCCGTCCACTAGTATCGCAGCGGGCGGCAGGAGCAAGCCGTCGCCGAGGCCGTTCTCGTTACCGCCCATCGTAAGCACTTACGACTCGCTCCGTAATGTCGAGCCGGTTATCGAACCACACAATCGAGCACTGAGGCCATTGCTGCGTTATATCAATTACGATGTCAGCTCCACTATCGCCCGCGAGCTTAGCTATCATGGGAGTCATTTTGACGAGGATGCGCCGCGATATTTCCTGCTTTTGCTCAGGCGTGGCGTTGTCACCGATGGCTGCCAACTCATGTTTACCTTCATCAGTGCTGAAGGTGGCTCGTTCAAGGTTAATGAGTTTCTACACTCTGATCGCCATTTACGGGCGGGAGATCGACTGACCTTCCGTTGTAGTCATCAATGATCAGTTTTGTAATGTCCACTTGTTTTCGCAAAACGTCCCCGCCCGGTTTTTTGGACCAGAGCACGGGCTCGGGCAATTGCTTTGACGTGTCAGTAACGATTCCCAACCCGTTATCTTTTGCGAATTTAGCAACCACGGGAGCCATCTTGACGAGGATGGCCTGCATAGTCTGCTTGATTCTCTGCTGTCTCTCTTGGGATTCTTTCGTGCCCAGTGCAGGCAACTGTTTCTTGCCTTCATTACTGTCAATGACGGCGTGCAGAAAATTGATGGTTGCGACCACGGTATTCTGAGTCTGCCCTTGACAAGTCGGTGATATCGAGAAAAAGATCGCAACGGCTAGAATCATTGCGAACGATCCCTTCAGAAGTGCGACCATCATACGCGACATTTTAGCTGACTTTTCACCGCTGTTGACAAGCGGCCAAAACGCGCGATTTCGATCGAGTGCACAGCGCCAGATGAGTGCATCGCGATGTTTACGCCATTAATCGCAATCAATCCTGCGTCCCGTGCCTACCGCCGTTCCTCTGCTGCCAGCGTGAATGTAGGGGAGATCGCCTTCTTGCGGCCACTGGGATTATCGCAGGCGCTGGCATCTTCTCCGTTCCAATAGTGAAGAAGGAATCTCGCATTACCACTCGACCTAGCCTGCAACTGAAACTCTTGTGACTTGCGCGGTTCAATTGTTAACGGATAGTTCAGTGGAGGCCCCACATCCACACCGTTGAGGACGGTAATCCATTTGCCGCCGTTCTGTGTCTGCAGAAGGAGGGGCGTAGTGGCAACGCCGACATCGTCATTTGGTTTTGGAACCCACTGTTGTGAAACGCACACCGAAATAGGTCGTGATTGTCGATTGATGACCGTGACCTTTATCGGTTCGTAGGCGTTAAAGTGAAGCGAATTGAGGTGCAAAACCACTTGGCCACGAGCAGAAAACAACATAGCAAATAGCAGAAAGAAGATCCGCACAGCCGCGACGCGACTCAGACGATTCCACACGCGTATAGCTTACAGCAACTTGGCACGACCGATAGCTGTTGTTAACAGATTTTCACTCAATTGCCAGTTGCGCTAGACTTGTCCTTGCTCCAATGACAACCGAAGAGAAGAAACGCCTCTCTGCTGTCCTCAGTGCGACTGAATATTTGTTTCTTGAGAATCTCGCGCTGAAACTGGTCCTCGAACATCGAGAAGTTCCAAACTGGCGGAAGCTACTCGACCACCTTTTGTCAGATAAAGAGCTGATGGCCGGGGTCCGACTGAAGTTCAGCGATCTCTACCGCGATCTTGAGGGGTCAAAAAATCCGTCGTCCGTCCTTGACGTTTTTTTGGGAGGACTTCCAGCACCGAAGAAGCCGCACTAGCATTGATGCTCGTAACAGCAATGTTTCGTCAGTCTGTCGCTCTAGAATGAGCGCTACTCGCCGTGCTGGACGCGGCATCCCGGCGATCCCATTAATAAAGCGGCGGATCGCTGAATCTGGGGTATCATCAAGACATGCCTTATATTCTGGAACATCTCACCAGCCTCCGTCAGGAAATCACGGATTTGCGGAACATGAATGCGCGCGCCACCAACCGGAGCGCGGACAGCCAGATCGACCAGTCAGCAGTGGAAATGCGCGCCAACCGCCTGGCGGAGATTAAGAAGGAACTGTCGCAGATGCTCAACCGCCCCGAGGATCCCGCAGTGTGGTGGGAAAAAGGCCGGCGAAATCGCGTCGCCTAAGCACCGGAACCAATAATCAAGCGGTAGCCTCCAGCGGACGAGCGGTCCGGTTGGAGGTATTTTTTTGCCCGCCACCGCTCAGGCGGAGAGCGACTCGGCAGCGGCAGACAGGGCTGCGTCCAGTCCTTCTAACTGAGTGAAGCCACCTTGCGCCAAATCTTTACCGCCCCCGCCCCGTCCGCCTAGCTTGGCCATGGTTTGCTTCAGCAGGACGCCCATATCGTGCGGCTGTCCTGCGGATTGGGCGAAGACCAGCGCGGGCTGAGGCGATGTCGTCGCCAGCAGCGCAATCGTCGCGGGCGATTGCCGCGTGAGTTTCTGGGCCAGCAGCTTGAGGAAGTTGAGATCGCGGTCCAAGAATGTGCGCACCATCAACTTTCGTCCCTGGCTCTCGGGCGTTTCGGCCAGCAAGGCGGTGGCTTGCGCGGCGGCCAGTTCGTCCTGCGACTGCTCGCGCTGTTTGCGCAGCAAGCGGATTTCCTCAAGAGACTTGCGCACTTGCTGCGGCACATCGTAGATGTGCGAGGAAAACAACGCCCCGGCCTCGGTAAGAGTACTGAAATCGCGGCGGGCGGTCGAGACCGCCCGCTGGCCGGCAACGAATTCCACGCGGTATCCCTGGCGAACCTTCTCGCTCTTGCGCAACAGAATCGCGCCGATCTGTCCGGTCAGGCTCACATGCGTGCCGCCGCATGCAGTCAGATCGAAATCACACACGTCGATGAGGCGCAACTGGTCGCGCTCGGCGGGCGGAAGCTTGCGCAGTCCGAGTTTCCCGGCTTCGTCGCGAGTCACATAACGAACCTCGACCTGCCGATTCTCGAGGACGATGTCGTTGGCCAGCCGCTCCGCCGATTCGATTTGCTCTTTGCCCAGCGCAGCCGTGTCAAGATCGATCGAACAGTAGTCGTCAGCCATGTGAAACGATACCGTCGGCATGTTGTGAAGGCGCACGAACGCCGCCGACAGCACGTGCTGCGCGGAATGCTGCTGCATGTGATCGCGGCGGCGGACGGCATCAATCTCGCCGCGAACCCGAGCTCCGGGCTGCATGTCTTTGACCGCAGCGTCCAGGTAGTGGACCACGCGGCCATCCTCGGCCTCGACCACTTCGGTCACCCGAAATCGCTTGTCGCCGACAGCGTTCGCGCAAACGATCCAGCCGGTGTCGTGGATCTGTCCCCCGCTGGTGGGATAAAAAGCCGTGCGGTCGAGAATAACGCCGGGACGCGGCCCGTCGATTACCGCGCCGACCTCGGCGTCGAAGTTGTAGAGAAACGAATCGTGATAGTAAAGGCGATCGGTCATGGGAGCTATTAGGATAGGGGCGGCGCGCGCGGTTATCAAGTTCCGGGCCGACTTGGAAACCTCTAACGCAGGGGACACAGAGGGCACGGGGTAGAAATGCAGGTTATCTTTACCAAACGCCCGGCGTCATCCTGAGCGTAGCCGTTTTTCAGGCGAAGCCAAGGATCTCCCGCTTCACGTGCTCGGCGCATAAGCCAAGCTGCACCAATACCGGGCACCGGGTAGCGGTCTCAACTTCTTTTCGATGTTATCTTTAGTGGTTGCGCCAAAGATATTCTCTTATGGAAGTTCTGAAGAAACTTTTTGAGCAACACTTTCACGGTGCACCCGCGCGGGTGCAGCCGCTGCAGGGCCAGCTCGGCGGGTCGGGACGCATCATCGTTCGGCTGAGCGACAGCCAGCACAGCGCAATCGGCATTCTTTACAACGTGCGCGAGGAGAACGTCGCGTTCTTAGAATTTTCCCGCCACTTCCGCAACCACGGCCTGCCCGTCCCGGAAATTTACGGCGAAGATTTGAGCCAGGGAGCGTATCTCGAAGAAGACCTTGGAGACACTACCCTTTTCGAGTTTCTCTCGAAGAATCGCGTGGGCGATAATATCGCTCCGCAGGCCGTAGAAGCCTATCGCAACGTGGTTGCCATGCTGCCGCGCTTCCAAATCGAGGCGGGACGCGATTTGAATTACAAGGTGTGCTATCCGCGCGCCAGTTTCGATCAGCAATCCATTGCCTGGGACCTGAATTATTTCAAATATTACTTTCTCCGGCTGGCCGGCATTGCTTTCAACGAACAAGCCCTCGAAGATGATTTCGACACGCTCACGAATTTCCTATTGAGCGCTCCCGGCGATTTTTTTCTGTACCGCGATTTCCAATCGCGCAACGTCATGCTGCCTGACGGCCACCCCTACTTCCTCGATTACCAGGGCGGCCGCAGAGGCGCCCTGCAGTACGACATCGCTTCCCTGCTCTTCGACGCCAAGGCCGATTTGCCGCCCGCGCTGCGCCAGCAGTTGCTCGATCTCTATATCGAAAAAGTAGGGACGTATCTCGATTTCGAACGCGATACTTTTCTGCAGCATTACTATGCGTTCGTTTACGTCCGCATCCTGCAGGCGTTGGGCGCTTATGGCTTTCGCGGGTTCTACGAGCGCAAGGCACATTTTCTTCAGAGTGTGCCCTACGCGCTGAAAAATCTGCGCTGGCTGCTCCACAATGTGAAGCTTCCGATCGCGCTGCCCACGCTGATGGAAGCCTTCAACAGCATGCTCGCCTCCGAAAAACTGCAGAGCCTGGCTTCGGAAGCGGACAATTTGACGGTGCGGATTCTAAGTTTTTCTTTTCATCGCGGCCTGCCTCAGGACGAAACTGGACACGGCGGAGGCTTCGTGTTCGACGGCCGCAGCCTGCCCAATCCAGGTCGCGAAGAGCGCTTCAAGGCTCTAACCGGCAGAGACGCGCCAGTCATCGAATATCTCAACCAGCAGGAAAGCGTCCATCAGTTTCTGGCCAGCGTGATGTCGCTGGTCGATGCCAGCGTCGCGGAGTATCACCGCCGCGGCTTCAAACACCTCATGGTCTCGTTCGGCTGCACCGGCGGCCAGCATCGCTCCGTCTATCTCGCCGAGCAGTTGGCGAAACGCCTGCGCGGCCGCAACGGAGTCGATGTTCTTCTCCGGCATCGTGAACTGGAGAATCTTGCTCTCGGAAGCTCGGCGCAATGAAAGCGATGATCCTCGCCGCGGGACTGGGCACGCGCCTGCGTCCGCTCACCAATGATCGCCCGAAAGCTCTGGTCGAGGTCGCGGGCCGAACTCTGCTCGAAATCACGCTTATGCGACTGCGCGACTTTGGGGTTCGCCAGGTGATCATCAATGTTCATCACTTTGCCGACATGGTTGTCAACTACTTGAAGGCGAACAATAACTTCGGCATGTACATTGAAGTCTCGCGCGAGGAAGCCCTGCTGGATACGGGCGGCGGTTTGAAGAAGGCTGCTGCGTTCTTAAGGGATTCCGGCGGGCATTCCAAGAAAAAGGCGCCGTTTATTCTGCACAATGTCGATGTCGTCAGCACGATCGATCTGGGACGCATGATACAGCTTCATGAAGACAACCAGGCCCTCGTCACGCTGGCGGTGCAAGACCGAGAAACTTCCCGCTACCTTCTCTTCGACGAGCGTCGCCAGCTTTGTGGCCGCCGCTCCGGCCGCGAGAAAGCGCCTGAACTCGTTCGTTCCGCCGAATCCGTGCAGGAGTGGGCATTTTCAGGAGTCCACGTGATTTCGCCCCGCATTTTTTCGCTGCTGACGGAAGAGGGCACCTTCTCGATCATCGACTCCTATTTGCGCCTAGCCAAACAGGGAGGGAAAATCCTCGCCTTTCGCGCCGACCAATATTATTGGCGCGATCTCGGACGGCCAGAGAATGTCACGCAAGCGGCGATAGATTTTGAGAATGGCGTGATTTCCTAACGAGCATGAAGGCCGAGCAACGCGCCCCGCGGACTCTCAAAGTCGTCATGTGTAGGCTTCTCGCACTGAAACCTCGAAACGTGAAATTGAAACTTTCCTACCATCCCTTCTCCCGAACCCTAGGGTGAATTCTGCACTCGCGCAATTCTCAGCAACTACGTCAATGCCGCTTCGCATCAGAAATCGCAAACGCCCGTCCTGCCAGGCATTTTCACGGAGGCTCAATTTCTATGCAGCACCTCACCGGCCGCATTCTCAGGGTCGCGATTGCATTTCCCGCACTCTCGGCGCTTCTCGCGATGGCTCAAATTTCAACGCCCCCATCCGCTTCTCCCAAATTTCTATACTCCAGCAATTTCACCAAGAACACGGTTCTCGGTTACACGGTAAGCGCAACCACCGGCGCCATTACGCCCACCAGCCAGGGCCCGGTCGCGGCCCATACTGGCCCGGTCCGGTTGATTTCTGACAAAGGCGGCTACCGCCTCTACGTCATCAATCAAACCTCCAAAGATCTCAGCGCCTACTTTATCTATAGCAATGACGGCTCCCTCCACGCCGTGCCGGGCTCACCGGTTGCGATTGGAGAAACGCCCAACGACGTGGTCGTCGCTCCCTCCGGAGATTATGTATATGTCACCACACTCGACAGCGACAGTAATCCGGTCTCGTCCGTATATGCCTTCGCGGTGCAGAGCGATGGATCCCTAAAGGCAGTGGCGGGTTCTCCGTTCTCGACCGTCTCATGGGCGGGAGCGCTCGCGATCGATCCCAAAGGGCAATACCTCTATGTGAGCAGCTATCCGCAAACCAGCACCACGTCGACCAGCGAGGTCGATGCTTTCTCGATCAAACCCGCCAATGGCGCGTTGGTCCACGTCTCCGGTGCGCCCTTCGTTGAGCCCAACTCGCAATATTGCGCGAATGGTGCGTGGGATGTGGCCATGCATCCCAGCGGAAAGTTCCTGATCCTTCCCAATGAATGCGAAGGAATTGTGATCTATCAGATTGATCGCACCACTGGAAGTCTGACTCTGGTCAGCGGCTCGCCGTTCGCCGATCCCGGGGAGCTTACCGACGTCGAGTCGATCGCCGTCGATCCCCAAGGCGAATATTTCTGGGTTACCACCCAGTACTGCTTCAGCGGTTGCAGCGTAGGCACCGATACCTGGAAGATCGATCGCACCACGGGAGTGCCCACCTATCTGGAAACTTTTAGTGGCGGATGCGGATTGATCGTCCGCGCCGATCCATCGGGCAAATATGTCTACGAAGTAGGAGACACCCAGTCGAACGGCGCCTGCGGCTTTGACGAACCGCCGGGGCTGTGGGGATTTAACGTGAATCGCTCGACCGGCGCGCTGACCGATATTTCCGGAACGCCCTGGAACTCGAATAACTCGGACTTTTTCTATACCGACGGGCTGGCGATCGCGCCCTAGTGCGCCGAATTTGCAGGGGAGGCCGAGGTGCGGCTCGTCGTGATTCCGTGGTCGACGAGTCGCACCTCGCGCTAGTACTTTTGAGATCAAATACACCCGTGCTGCCAACACATGTGAATTGGCGGCCCTGACTTTCTCCCGAGAAGGTAATCGAGCGTCACCTGCGACGCCGCTACTTGTCCGCCGTAGTTGCATTGCGGCGTGAGTCCCGCCGAGTAATTTCCAATGTACCAACCAGGATTGGAAATCAGAACGAACTTGTCGTCGTAAAGCTGCACTTGGGAGAACGTGATCGAACCATTCGACGGATAATCGCCGCACTGCACGATGCCGTACACCTCCAACACACCGGCAAACGCCCAATCGAAGGTCTGCCCTTCATTGGGAGAGTTTCCCAGCACCGTGCTCTTTCCCGAGGTCACATCCGAGGTTGTGATCGTCCAGGTCGGACAGGTCAGCGTTCCCGCTGTGCAACTCGACTGCACCGTGCCTTGAATCGTATCGCCCGCTTGAACACGCACCGGCGAACTTTCCCAGGCAACGCCGTTTACACAGCAATTCCAACTCGCAATGCCCCACGCCGCATTGTAATCAGAATTCCACCCCAGCACGGGCTGGATGATGCTCACACCCGCGTTGTAGTCCTCGAAACCGGGGAAGAAGTACACCGTCTGACCGTCATTCACCGTCGGCCCGGGGGGAACATTCCAAGTCGCCACGATCTCGCCGTATGCGGTGCTGGTGGTGGTATTTGCCGCCTCAATCCAAGCCCAACTGATCGACGGAGGTTCAACGCTGGCGATGCCTTCGGCTACCTTCTCTCCACGAGCCGTGAATTGTGGATAATCGCACGCCGGGGATATTCTCAACCATCCCATTCCCACGTCGAAGCACGTGCCCATGTTCCAGCAGAGTCTCGTCGTCGCCCAGATGACGGACACACGATGGATGAAAGTAGCCGAACGGCGTGATCACATAACCTTCCGGCACCGCCGCCGGGCGGTTCGCCCCCGCCCTCGCCTGAGCGCACAGCATGGTAGATGCGAAGAAAGCCATGAACAAAAATATGACGGCGAAGGTCGCGAGCACATTGCAATTCCTAGTACGCATGAAAACACCCCTCTTTTACGGCGCTGGTTGCTGGCTGAGGATAAGACGTGGGGTCAAGAGGACGTGCGCGCGTAGGCAATCTTCTTGCCCTTCATGCTGCCGGTTTCGCCTGGTATCGCATCCCGTGGAGGAGAATGCTGTTCGGGAAGGCGAAAAACTACCACATGCTTGTACGCTCGGAATCACCAATTGTCAGTGATATCTGTCACCTATCGGTGTGAATGAATAGTGGGAGCATGCGGCGTCATCGCAGCGGCGCATCCAGTGATGCGCAAGAGCGTGGCTTCAGCGCCGCGTAAGGGCCCTAAAATTAGTGCGGGCTTCAGCCCTCGTGGTCGAATTTCCGCTCGCCAGGACCTTTTCCGCAGCCTCTTCTTTTTCGCAGACCGCCTAGTAAGGACCGATGATTCCCGCAATGGCGCGCGACTTCGGCGGTGCTGCTTGCCCATCCTTTGTATCCAGCACGTCGAGATACTTCAACCCGGAGCCCGTGTTAAACAGCACAACCGTATCGTCGGCGCTGAAAAATTCCGTGGCCCGCAGTTTCTGGTAAGCCACCAGCGATGCCGCTCCCTCGGGCGCCGCAAATACACCTTCCAATTTCGCCCAGTGCCGCGTGGCTTCGAGAATCTCCGCGTCGGTGGCGGCGACCGCAAGGCCTCCACTCTTTTTCAAAATCTCAAGAATCAGATAGTCGCCGTAAGGCTTCGGAACGCGCAGGCCCGCCGCCAGCGTCGCCGCATTCGGCCACATCTCTACCGTGGGGCGGCCTTCATCCCATGCTTTCACAACCGGCGCACATCCCGCAGATTGCACGCTGATCATGTTTGGCCGCTCTGAGCCGATAAAACCCAGTTGCTCCATCTCGTCGAAGGCCTTCCACATGCCCAACAATCCCACGCCGCCGCCCGTCGGATAAATAATGCCCTGCGGCATTTTCCATCCCAACTGCTCGGCGACTTCGTAACCCATGGTCTTCTTGCCTTCCACGCGGTAAGGCTCTTTCGTCGTCGAAACGTCGAACCATCCCTCCTGCGACCAGGCCGGCTTCTCTTTGAGTTCGGCAATTTTGCGCGCGCAATCCGAGATCAGTCCGTCCACAAGCGTGACCTGCGCTCCGTAGTAATGGCACTCGATGCGGTTGGCCATGGGGACATCTTTGGGCATGAAAATGTGCGCCTCAATGCCCTCGCCCGCCGCG
Source organism: uncultured Acidobacteriaceae bacterium (assembly GCA_963715875.1). Classification (GTDB taxonomy): domain Bacteria; phylum Acidobacteriota; class Terriglobia; order Terriglobales; family Acidobacteriaceae; genus Sulfotelmatobacter. The sequence continues at coordinate 3,355,233 of OY970281.1, forward strand.
GCGGCGTAGGCGGCGAGGGCCCCAGCAGCATTTCCAGCGGAGGGAATGGCAAGTTTCTTCAGTCCGAAATGCCGCGCCATGGTGACCGCGGCCGAGAGTCCACGCGCTTTGAAAGAGCCTGTGGGATTCAGTCCCTCATCTTTGATAAACACATTGGGATATTCCCGGCTGCGCAGCATGGGAGTGAACCCCTCGCCCAGCGTGACGGGCGCGGCTTCCGGCAGCACGGCGTCATATCGCCACATGGTCGGCGCCAGCGGCAAAAGCGATGCCGGCGAAAAAGTTTTCTTGATGCCGGCAAGATCGTAGCGCGCATAAAGGATGCCGCCATCCTTCGGACAAACAGTTTGCGGACGGTCGGCAGGAAAGTGTTCGCCGCAGCGGGTGCATTGCAGATGAGTGAGTCGGGGCACGCAGAAAGTTTATCAGGCGTTAACGGAATACAAAATCTTCACCCCAATGGACACAGAGGACTCGTGAACTCGACCCTCCAGAAAAAACTTGGCCGCCGATTTCGCACCGGCGGCCAAGTTCCCTTCAACTTTCCCTTGCCTTACTTCGACCGCTTAGCCGAGCGCTTCGAAGGCGGCATAGCCCGCTCCCGCTTTTCATGCTCGATCGCGTCGGAGAGGTGATGCAGCGGCTTGTCGCCCTTCGACGAGAACTGCGGACCATCCAACGCCACGGTCAATCCCTGCGCCGTGTACATGGATTGGTTGAACGTAGTTCCGGAATTCGCCTTCGCCAGCGCGAAAACTCCATGCGGCACGCCGTTGGTAAAGGCAGTCGCAAAGTAATCGCCCACCATCAATCCGTTCTGCGAATTGGGCAGCCATGCCAGTTGCATCGCTCCGGTCAGCACCTGGCGGCGATTCCATGTGGTTCCACCGTTGTGCGATGAAATGAAGCCCACATACAGCTGGCAGGTCGCTTTCTTGCAGCTCGACGCGGAATAAAAGTAGTACGTGATCGCGACGTGCGCGTTCGCGCCCGAAGTCGCGGGGTCGATGCCAATGCCCGGCAGGAAATGGTCCACCGCGGTGGTAACCACATCAATGGGAACACGCGTCACCGCCGACCACGTCACGCCGTCGCTGGAAGTGCTGTAGACCAGATCGTTGGTCGAGCAACCGGTGCGGAAGCGGCAATCTTCCCACACCACCCAAACCGTGCCCGCTCCATCGACTGCGGCGGAAGGTAGCGGCCCGCTGCGAATCCCGCCCGCATCGGTATGGCTCTGAATGTTCGAAATCTTGACCGGCGCCCCCCACGTCGTGCCTCCGTCCGTCGAAGTAAAAGAGGACATATTGTTGGTCTCAATCGGCACCACCACGGTGCCATTGGGCTGCACCAGCGGCTGTCCGCCAATGCCGGTCGCCTTGTTAGACGTCTTGGTCGCTGCGCCCCAGGTCAATCCGCCATCGGTCAACGTGCTCATCAGAATCTGATCGCCGGCATCTGGATTGTCCCACTCGACATAGCAGTTGCCGTAGAACGGGCTGCTGGCGTAGCTGTCGCACGCGATCCAATTCTTGTCCGAACTCGGCACATTTCCGCCGACGCTCACCGGACTATCCCAGGTCAACCCGCCATCGGTGGATCGGCTCACGACCACCGCCGGAACTTCGGTAGAATTCAGCGGCAAGCTGGCAATCATCCACACGCCATGCTTCGCGTCATAAGCCACCGCAGGATCGCTGGCCGCGCTGTACGGGCCACTGCCCTCGCCGGTGGTCAGGCCCGGGAGATTTCCGTGTGTCCAGGTCGTGCCGCCGTCGGTCGAAGTCGCCCACCCGATATCGGTCGAGCCGCCGGGAGAAATGCGTCCCGTCTGAAACGTTGCTACCAGCGTGGATCCGTTGGCCAGCATGTGCGGTTCAACTTCGGTCGCGTGCTGTCCCGGACCGATGGTAAAAGGATCGGAGCTGATCTGCGTTAACGTGATCGCCGCCGCTGAGTCTTGAGCGGGCGCAGCCACCACAGCGACGCCTAGCGCAAACACTGCCATGCAGGCAGACAGAAAAATTTCATTGCGATAACCAGAGAGAATTCGATTCATCAGGATTTTCCTCGGATGTGCAGAATGGCTTGCGCAGAGTTTGACCCAGAATGGCAGGACATTCGCGGGCGCAACGATGCACGGTAGTAGCAAACCGTCCGCCAAACATATCGCGGAATACCCGCCCTGTCAATGTGAAGGGATTTGCAACTTTGGAACACAAAACAGTGCCGACTAAGGGCCGGTTCGCTCAAAGACGGTCGTCTTGTCGTCAGCGAAAACCGCCTGCCAGCCGCGGGTTTCGAGCAGAATGTTGGCCAGAGCCGAAGCCCCCGGCACGATGACGGTGCGCACATTTTGCCGCTGCAGAAAATCCTGCCAGCCCGGCTCCACTCTCACCATCTTCAAGTAAGACTTCAGGTACTCTTCCCCGTAAAAATCATGGCGGTCATCCACCACAACCTTCACTTTCGGATACAGCCGGTAGATCAAATATCCGCCCCATTCATCGGGACTCACCTCCGGCCCCTGCACTCCGTGCGTCTCGATATAATCCACGGCTGCGGCGGGAAATCGCTTGCCGTCAAAGTGTGCATTCATCAGCCCACTCGAGCCCAGCTTGCCTCCATGGGCCGCGATGCACCCCGCCACCACAACCGCTGCAATCGGCCAAACATGCCCCCTCAACTTCAAATTGATTGCGGCCATGCGCTGTAGAAAGGATGTTTTCTCTGGCCCGTCATTCGGGATGCCGACCCGCACGTTCCCGGCGTGTCGCTCCATCGCCTCCGATAACCATGGCCCAATCACCAGAATCAGCAGCAGCGACGACACTGGAAGATTCCGCGAAGCGTAGAGTCCGGCATAAATCGCCAGCAAAAGCACCAAGCCCTGGCTTACCTTGATCTCACGCACTTTCGCCGCCACTGCCACCAGCGTCAGAAGCACCAATCCTGCAAAACATTTCTGCGCCACATGGTGAAAGTTGGGAGATTGAAATTCGTCAATGTGATCCATCAGGAAGCGATTGGAAAGATAGCGGTAAATGTGAACGTGCAACTGCCAGCCATAAGGATTGACCAGCGTCGCCGCGGCACTCACAACCCCAACCAGCCCGAGCGTTCGCACTCGCCGCCCTGCCGCGATCTCCCGCAAAATATCTTCGAAGCGATCTCCCGCCGGCTTCAACCACTGCCCCACTGCGCCAACCCAGTAAATTACCAGCAGCGCGAAGCCCATCAGAAATCCGCCATGGACATTGACCCAAACCAGCATGAGCACTGGCAGCATCCACAAACGTCGCTTTACCCTGTGCTCCCCCGTGACCTCTGTGTTTAAGGTTCTTTCACTGTCTAGGTTCTTTTCACTCGACTCCAGAATCCAGAACCAGGCCACCGTGAAGAACCAACTCACCACATGCGGCCGCGCCAGCATATGAATCATCGCCGCCGAAGCGGCCACCAGCACCAGCGCCAGTGCCAACACTAAATTCGTTCCCCACCGCAGCAGCAGCCGGAACGTCCACGAGAAAGTCAGCGCGATAATCGCCGCCGTAAAAACGACGACCCCGTTTAACCCCGCCGCGTTCTGCAAAGCTCCCACCGCTACGTCGTACAGCCACTCCCAGGCAAACCACTGCCTGCCACCCATGCTCGCGGAAAACGGATCGACGTGCGGAATCGCATGATTCGCCAAAATCAGTTCCCCGGTACGAATGTGCCATCCGATTCCGGCGTCGCCCAGCAGGCGCACTGATACCGTCGTCAGCGTCAACACGCCCAGCATGGCGACGAACATCGCATCGTCCGCCGAAGGCATCAGCCACCGCATCCAAGCCGGATGCACCTCTTCCGCAGAACTTCTGGAACCGATTGCCATCGCGCTGAATCTTATAGAGTGAGCTTATGAACGGCAAGGGCGCAAATCCATCGGCGCATCGCGTCGTCATCGTCGGAGCCGGCTTCGGCGGCCTCAACGCCGCCCAGACCCTGGCTTCCGCGCCGGTCAGCATCACCGTCATCGACCGCAAAAATCATCACACGTTCCAGCCTCTGCTCTATCAGGTGGCCACCGCTGGACTTTCCCCCGGAGAAATTGCCGCCCCCATCCGTTCGGTCCTGAGCCGTCACAAGAATGTCGAAGTGCTCATGGCCGAGGTCACCGGATTCGACCTCGACCGCCGTGTCGTCCAAACCCGGCTCGCACAAGGCGATTTGCACGATGAGCAGGAAATCCCCTACGACTCTCTCATCGTTGCCTCTGGCGCCAGCCACACCTACTTCGGCCACGACGAATGGGAGTCTCTCGCCCCCGGTCTCAAGACCGTCGAAGACGCCCTCGAAATTCGCCGCCGCGTTTTGCTCGCCTTCGAACTTTCCGAACGCCAGGCAGCCGCCGGAGGATCCGCCGCTCCCTTGAATTTCATAGTCGTTGGCGGAGGCCCCACCGGCGTCGAACTCGCCGGAACCCTCGCCGAAATTTGCCGCCACGCTCTCGCCGGCGATTTCCGCACCATCGACCCCAGACGCGCGCGCATTCATCTCATCGAAGGTGGCCCGCGCGTGCTCCCCACCTATCCCGACGATCTTTCGCGCAGCGCGCTCCATCAACTGCGCCGCCTCGGTGTGGAAGTTCTCACCTCCACCACGGTCACGAAAGTTGAGCCCGGCATCATCCATATGGGCGCAGCCTCGATGAATGCCGCGGTCATTCTCTGGGCCGCCGGCGTCGCCGCTTCTCCGCTCGGCAAGAAACTCGGCGCCGCCGTCGATCGCGCCGGACGCGTGCTGGTCAACCCCGACCTCAGCCTTCCCCACCATCCCGAAGTCTTCGTTATCGGAGACCTCGCCGCTCTCAACGACAAGTCCGGCAAACTATTGCCCGGCGTTGCTCCTGTGGCCATTCTCGAAGGCCGCTATGTCGGGAAGTTGATTCGCCGTGAAATTAACCGGAACATGAATGGCGATTCGCAATCCGGCACCCCGCAAGCCTTTCCACTATTTCGACAAAGGCAGCCTCGCCACCATCGGCCGCTCGGCCGCGGTTGCCGAGTTTGGCACGATTCATATCTCCGGATTCATGGCCTGGCTCGCATGGTTGTTCATCCACATCTTTTTCCTGATCGGATTCCAAAACCGCGTGCTCGTCTTCATCCAGTGGGCGTGGTCATACTTCACCTATGAGCGCAGCGCACGCCTCATCACCGGAAGCACCAATCTTCCCGGCTGGAACGCCGCGCCCCCGGCCCGCGCAGACCAGCCCGAACAAGAAATGTCCGCCGCCGCCCACAAATAAGAGTAAAAATATGATGGAAAGATTTTCAGATTTACCCTGTGATCCTCTGTGACCTCTGTGTTAAAGATTTTGGAAGCGAATCGATATGCCGAAGCGCCGCCCGAATTTATGAAACGCATCCCGCGAATTCTTCTGGCCGTCCTGGCGGTGCTGGCTCTTGGTGCCATCTCCTCCGCCGAAGTCCTAAAAATCGTCGTCAACGACACCATCCAGCCCATCACCGAGGAATACATCGCCCGCGCCATCGACGAAGCCCAGCGCCGCAATTGTCAAGCCATATTGATCGAGATCAATACTCCCGGAGGCCTCGTCGAATCCACCCGCCACATCATTGAGAAGATCACCACCTCCCAGGTTCCCGTCATCCTTTACGTTGCGCCCAGCGGCAGCCGCGCCGGTTCCGCCGGAATCTTCATCCTCGAGGCCGCCGACGTCGCCGCTATGGCTCCCGGAACCAACGCCGGCGCCGCCCATCCCGTATTGCTTTTCGGCTCTACCGAGGTGAAGCCCGACGACGAGATGAAACAGAAAATTGAGAACGATGCTGCCGCCCTCATGCGTTCCGTGGTCTCCCGCCGCGGCCGCAATGTCGAGGTCGCCGAAAGCGCCGTCCGCGAGTCCAAGTCCTTCACCGAGCAGGAAGCTCTCTCCCTGCATCTCATCGACTACGTCGCCTCCAGCGAAGCCGACCTCTTCCACCAGATGGAGGGCAAACCCTTCAAGCGCTTCAACGGCCAGCAAGTCACCCTCAACCTCACGGGCCAGTCCATCGCGCCTTTCGGCATGACAGTGAAGGAACAAGTTCTGAACTATCTGATGGACCCGAACATGGCCTTCATCCTGCTCGCCATCGGCGCCCTCGCGCTCTATGCCGAATTCAATCATCCCGGCGCGGTCGTTCCCGGAACGGTGGGCGTGGTTTTCATCCTGATCGCTGCCTTCGCCCTCAACTTGCTGCCCACGCGCTTTGCCGCGCTGGGCCTCATTCTCGCCGCCTTCGCGCTCTTCGCCGCGGAAGCCAAGTTTGCAACTCACGGCGTGCTCACCATCGGCGGCATCACGTTACTCACTCTCGGCGGCCTGCTCCTCGTCGATTCTCCAATCCCGGAAATGCGCGTCCACTTGCTCACCGCGCTCACGGTCAGCATTCCGCTGGGACTAATCACCGCGTTTCTGATGACCATCGCCGTCAAAGCTCGCCGCAACAAGATGGTCTCCGGAGCGCAAGGAATCATCGGCGAAACCGGCATCGCCCACACTGCACTTTCTCCGCGCGGGAAAATCTTTGTCCACGGCGAAATCTGGGATGCCGTTTCCTCCTGCGACGTGTCTACCGGCGAATCAGTCATCGTGCGCCGCGTAGATGGCCTCGTCCTTCAAGTCGAGCCGCTGACCGTAACGCCACGCGTACCCGCGCCAGCCGTCTCTTAACGAGCACGCGCACCAGCCCAAGCAACGGTCCGCCTCCGAATTCCGCGCCTGTCCCCGCCCCCTGCGTTACAATCCGCGTTAGGAGCCTTGCGGCTCCAGTCGTGGAGGCACTGCATGGAAGTCTTTGGCATAGGTTTCTTCGGTATCGCCCTGATCATCGTCGCTCTCTACGTACTCAGCTCCATCAAAATCCTCGCCGAGTATGAACGCGGCGTCATTTTCCGTCTCGGCCGCATCCTCCCCACTCCCAAGGGGCCCGGCGTGGCCCTGGTGTTTAGTCCCATCGACCGCATCGTGCGTGTGTCGCTGCGCCAGGAAGCTCTCGAGGTTCCACCTCAGGACATCATCACCCGCGACAATGTCACGCTCAAAGTGAATGCCGTCATCTTTCTACGCGTGATCGACCCCAACAAAGCAGTGAACGAAGTTTCCAACTACGTCTACCAGACCTCGCAATTCGCCCAGACCACGCTGCGCTCCGTTTTAGGCGAGCAGGAACTCGACGAACTTCTCGCCCATCGCGAAAAGATCAACCTCCGCCTGCAAAGCATTCTCGACCAGCACACTTCGCCCTGGGGCGTGAAGGTGACCAACGTCGAGGTCAAGCAGGTGGACATGCCGGAATCCATGCTGCGAGCCATGGCCAAGCAGGCCGAAGCCGAGCGCGAAAAGCGCTCCAAGATTATTCACGCCGAAGGCGAATATTCCGCCGCGCAGCGCCTGGTCGATGCCGCCCACCTGCTCGCCACCGAGCCGGTCAGCGTCCAACTCCGTTACCTGCAGACGCTCACGGAAATCGGCGTCGAAAAAAATACGACGGTAATCTTTCCCGTGCCCGTAGACTTTTTCTCGGGCCTGCAAAAGTTGCTGGGAAAAGGCGACGACAAAGCCGCATAACGTGGATTTTTTTGGGCAGCGCAAGATTTCGAGCAGTGCAAGATTTTGGGTGGCGCAGCGCTTCAGCGCTGCGATTGAAGCTGTGCAAGGAGAGGGCTTTAGCCCCCGAGGTACATAGTCGCAATGGATTCCGCACCCGACACTGAAATCACATTAGGCACCGCCAAACTGCTGGGCCTGTTCTTCGGCCTGGTCATCGTCTGCGCCGTTTTCTTCGCGCTCGGCTACACCCTCGGCCGCAAGACCGACAGCGGATTCGTCCCAGCCAGCGCCACCGCTCCTTCGCCCGTCGCAACCAATGGTGCGAAGCCCGCGGGTTCGGCTCAACCCGCCCCTCAAATGGGCTTCTACAAAGCCGTCGAACAGAAGGACGCGAATCCGCAACTGACTCCCTCCACCGACGCTGCATCCACTCCGACAACCAATCCACCATCGCCGGCCGCGCCCGCGCCCGCCTCCTCGCAGCCCGCCGCTTCCGATTCCACAGCCCCATCTTCGGGCACCGGATACTTCGTGCAGGTTGCCGCCGTCAGCAAACAGGACGACGCCCAGGCCCTGGTCGATGCGCTCAAGAAAAAAACATATCCCGCTTTCGTCGCCGCCAATGCCTCCACCGACAAGTTGTTTCGCGTGCAGGTCGGCCCTTTCACCGACATCAAGGACGCGGAAGCCATGCGCTCCCGCCTCATCAACGACGGCTACAACCCGATCCTGAAAAAGTAAAAATCGAAATCAAGAACCGACTCCCCTATGAAGTGCGACCCTCTGCTGAACCGCCGTGTCATCTTCAAACTGCACGGCATGGACCCGCTCGACTCGACCGTCCTCAAACGCGACGAAACCGGTTACTGGATTCGCGGCGGCACGCTCGCCCCCAAACTCGACCAGTCAACCTGCTCTCTTCCGGAAAACGATGTCCGCTATCTGGAATTCACCCGCATAGAATGGCTCCGCGCCCCCCGCAAACGCGCCTGACGGGAGAGCAGCAAACAAACAGCACCGTGGAAGAGCGGCCCCCTTAGAGCCTGCCCTGAGCTTGCCGAAGGGGCCGCGAAGCCGCCATGCGTTTGTCATGCTGAGCGGAGCCAGGACGACCGGAGGGAGTTCCGGCGGAGTCGAAGCATCCCTACCTGTGTACCGGCACCGCCCCGAAAACGAAGGCAGGATAGTATCTCCGGATGCGGTGAGGGTAGGGATTCTTCGACTCCGTGGGCGCTTTCGCTTCGCTACGCGCCCACTCCGCTCAGAATGACAAGACGTGGCTTCAGCCCGTGCGAGAAGCGATGCCGCGGATGCATATTGACAACCGTCGATTTACCAGCTATTCCTATTTCCCATGGCCACGCCCACGTCCCTCGACCAAACGCTTCACGCCGTCGCCGACCCCACTCGAAGACGCATCCTTCAGGCCCTCAAACCCTCCGCCCCCACCGGAAAAACCGGACTCTGCGCCGGCGACATCGAAGAACACGTGCGTCTGTCTCAACCCACCATCTCACACCACATGTCGATCCTCACCAAGGCAGGCCTGGTCGATGCCGTCAAACAAGGCCAGTGGCGCTGGTATCGCCGCAACGAAAAAGCCCTTCGCCATTTGGTGAAGAGCCTCCGCCGCCAACTGTAAGTCGAATGATGGCCTGTCATCCGACCAGGGATTTACCACCAAGGATTTGTCATCCCGAGCGGAGCGAGGGATCTTGGTTGTGCCTGCAGCGACAACACCGTTGACGCTCGTAGAGTTCCTTTAAACCCGGTTCCCTACCCCGCGCTCGCCGCCTGCGTCTTCCGCAGCAACTTCCGCGCCTGCGCAATCAGCTCCGCGACTTCGAAAGGTTTCACCAGGTAGGGCACGTTGTTTTCCTGCAGGAACGTCCGTCCATCGCCGTGCTCCACGCCATTCGAGAAGGTAAACAGCACATGCCTCTCCATGTCAGGGCAATGCTCTTTGAGCCAGAGATAGGCTTCTCTGGCGTTCCAGTCGGCGGGCATTTTGCCGCTCATGATCAGCGCATCGAACGGTTCGGAGAGCAAACGCGCCTTCACGTCCTCGCTGCGCATCGCCGTCGCCACGTTCGCCCCGGCGCCGGCAAGCACGTCGCGCTCGAACTCGAGCACCGCCTCTTCTTCTTCCACCAGCAGCACGCGCCCTTCAATCGCGCCCGCGCGCTTCAGCACCACCGGCGCTGTCTCCTCCACAGCAACCGCCGCACTGGCTGCGGGCAACCGCACTTCGATCACCGCTCCGCCCTCATCCGCGTTGTGCGCCTTGATGTCGCCGCCGTGCTCTTTCACAATGCCGTAGCAGATGCTTAAACCCAGCCCGGTTCCCTTGCCCACACTCTTGGTGGTGTAGAACGGATCGAAAATTCTCTTTGGATCCTTGATCCCTGGCCCATCGTCGGTGAACTGAGCGCACACATCGTTTTTCTCGCAATACACGCGGATCTTCAGCTTGCCCGACCGCCGCTTCTCCAGCACCGCATCCACCGCATTGTTGATGATGTTCAGGAAGACCTGCTCGATCTGATGCGGATCGGCGACGACCATGGCGGCCGCCGTCCCCAGATCTTTGTCCACGGCGATGTTGTTAACTTTCAGGTCGTAGTCGCGCAGCGCCAGAGTTTCTTCGAGCACCTTACGGATATCCACCTCCGACCGCTCCGGTTTCCGCTGCCTCGCGAACGACAACAGATTCTGCACCACGCGATGCGTGCGCTGCGCCTGCTTAAACATCTTGCCCACATAATCGGTGGCGCGCTCGTTCAGGCCTTCGCTTTCCAGCAACTGCGCGTAGCCTAGAATCGCGGTCAGCGGATTATTCAACTCGTGCGCCACACCCGCGATCAACTGCCCCACTGCCGACATCTTTTCGCTCTGCAGCAGTTGTTCCTGTGTGCGCCGCAGATCTTCGTAGGCCTTGCACGTCTCCTCGTACAGCCGGACTTTTTCAATCGTGGTTGCCAGTTGCCGGCTGATCGCCACCAGCAAGTTTTCCTCTCCGCTGGAGTATTCATAATCCGCATGGCTGCGGAGTCCCATGATGCCAATGGGACTATCCTTGCCCCAGAACAGCACCCAAATCCACGCTCCGTCGCTGTCGGAGCGGATGAAGTCCGCCACGGCGCCAGTCAGATGTGGAATATATTCCGCCGTGATCACCTCGGCGCGCGAGCGCATTACTAAATCTCCGAAGCCTTCGGCGAAACTGACTTCCGCCGCCCGCGAAGCGTCGCGACTGCGTGGCCCCCACGCCGCCCGCCGCCGGTAGGTGGGCGCATCCGAATCGGAAAGATAAACCGCGCCACTCTCCGCGCCAAACAGCGATACCACCTGCCGCAGCGTCAGGTTCAAAATCTCATCCAGATCGAAGGACTGCGTCGCCACCACCGCCATCGCATTCAGCGCATTCAGTTCGCGGTTGCGCCGCCGCATCTCGTCTTCCGCGCGCCGCTTCTCAGTCACGTCCAGTACAAATCCCTGATAGCGTTCCACCCGGCCCGCTGCGTCGCGCGAGGCAAAACTGCTCTCCAGAGCCAGCATCAGCGTTCCATTCCTGCGCCGCATCGTCGCTTCCATGTTGCGGACGTAATTCTGCTGTTCGATATCCCGCCGGAATATTTCACGCTGGCTGGCATCGATGCGGATGTCTTCATCCAGATTCAGCGCCAGCAACTCGTCCCGTTTTTCATAACCCAGCATGCGCACGAAGGCATCGTTGCAATCCAGCAAGCGCCCCCGCGGCGTGGCCACGTACACGCCCTCCTGTACCTGCTCGAACAGCAACCGGTAGCGTTCTTCCGCCGACCGCCGCTCGGTGATGTCGCGGACGATGTGAATCGTCCCTTTCTGCCTGCTTCCCTGCTCGGTATAAGAGGAAGTCGAGACCGTCGAGAATCCGCCGAAGCACGGATCCGCGCCCTCGCTGACCTCGCCACCGCCGCGCGCGCAATACGGGCATCCCGTCCACTCACTGAGCCCCTGCGGCAACACGGTTTCGCAGGTGCTGCCAATCACGTCCAGTGACGAGAGTTCCAGTTGCTCCAGCAGAGTTTGATTCGCTTTGAGAATGCGGAACTCCGCATCGTGCGCCAGGATAATGTCGTGCACCGAATCGAATGTATTCCGCCACTGCCGTTGCGAACGCAGCGCCTGCTCCAGCAGACGGAAGTTCTCAATCGCGATTCCCAACTGGCGTCCGAACGTTTCCAGAAATTCCAGTTCCTCAGCCGTAAGTTTTCTCGACTGGGCGCTCGCCAAAATCAGCATTCCCACGGCAGCTTTTTTACCCAGCACCGGAACCAGCACTACGAATTGCAATCTCTCGGATTTCAGCAGTGCCGCATTTTCCAGCGTTGCCGCCGCCCGATGCGCCGCCAGGGGCTTGCCCCGAGCCAGCATTTGCGACACCGCTTCGCCCAACTCCGCGACACCGGCCTCGCGCAGAAAATCCGTCAACACGCCCACCGCGTGCGTCGCGACCAGATTTCCGTTTTCAATCGATCGGAACCATGCCGCTTTGCTTCGCGTTAGCCGCTGCAATTCGCTCAGGGCATCTTCGACCATGCCGCCCTGCTGTTGCGCGCGGACGATGCTCTCGGTCAGCGCCTCCAGCACTCGCAGTCTTCGGCCCCGCGCCCGCGCTACTCCGAAACTGGCCAGCAGCAGGCTGAGCGCCAGTAGCATTTCTATCGCAACAAAACTCCACGCCGGAATCTGATTTAAGTAAGGCTGCCAGTTCAGGCGCAATGCCAGCAGCGACGCCGCCAGCAGCCATGCCGCCGGTTCGCCTCGGCCTCGCCGCGCGCGCAGCAACGCAATCGCCGCCGTGAAAGAAATAATCAGGTAGGAAACTTCCAAAGCCACGCGCAGAGGCAGCGACTCCGGCCACAACAACGCGCGAGCCGCGGCGAACCCCGCTACGCTCACCGTGATTGCCGCCAGCGGCGCCAACAGGTTGCGTTCCCGGACGTAAACGAAAATTCCGCCCGCAAACAGCCCCACGGCCAGCACAAATGCAGCCTGCTCCACCGCCGGAACATAGCGCTCCGGAATGCGCATCGCGGCCCCGTGCAGCGCGGCGAACCGCGAACTCGCCAGCAGAAGCCAGCCCGCGCTCCACACCAGCAGAAACTTTTCGCGCAGCGCCAGCCACGTTACCAGCAGCGCGCCCAGCGCGATCAGCAGCGCCCACTCCCCGGCCTTCAGCCCGGCGAGTGCCGGCTGTACCGTCATGCTCCAAATCGACCAGAGGGAAGCGTTCATCGTAATTTTCAGCGCATGGTTGCCGCGCCGCCGGCAAAAGTCAGCGAACAAAATCTTTGGCCGGACGGATTCCGGCCCTGTTCCTGAATACCACGGTTTCATTGGGTGGAGTTGGGTTTTCCGGACCACGATGGTTACTTTCGGCATCTGCCCGCAGGCGTAGAATCGCCGATAGTATCTTTGAGGCAAGGTTCTGGGACATTCATGCCCGATCGCATTCTTGTAGTCAACGACGAAGAGGCCATCCGCGAAATTGTCTGCGCGATTCTCGCGGCCGCCGGCTATACCCACAAGCAGGCCGCCTCCGGCATGGAAGCTCTGGCCTTGCTCGAATCCGGCGAGCAATTCGAACTCATGCTTTCCGATTTGATGATGGCCGATCTCGATGGCATCCGGCTGCTGGAACGCACCAAGGAACAATTTCCCGACATGCCGGTGGTGATGGTCACTGCCGTTCACGACATTTCCGTCGCCCTCGCCGCCATCCGCAATGGAGCCTACGACTACCTGCTCAAGCCCTTCGAGCGCGAGCAGTTGCTCAACGCCGTGGGCCGCGCGCTCGAAAATCGCCGCCTCAAGGTGGAAAATCGCACCTATCAAACCAATCTGGAAGCTTTGGTAAAAGCCCGCACCGACGAACTGCGGGCCGCAATGGCCGATCTGGAGCGCTCCTACGACATCACGCTGCAAGCGCTCGGCGACGCGCTCGATTTGAAGGACGCTGAAACCGAGGGCCACTCCCGTCGCGTCACCGCTTTCACCATCGCTATCGCACGCGCCATGGGCGTGCCCCGCGAACAGATTCTCATCATTGCGCGTGGCGCATTCCTGCACGACATCGGCAAGATGGCCATTCCCGATAACATTCTGCGCAAACCCGGCAAGCTCGATAACGATGAGCGCGCCATCATGAAAGAGCACTGCTATCACGGATATCAGATGCTCAAGAAAATTCCCTTCCTCACCGAGGCCTGCGACATCGTGTACTCCCACCAGGAGCACTACGACGGCAGCGGATATCCTCGTGGTCTGAAGAGTGCGGAAATCCCGCTAGGGGCGCGCATATTCTCGGTCGCCGATACTCTCGACGCCATCATCTCTGACCGTCCCTACCGTCCCGCACGAACCCTCACCGAGGCTCGCAAAGAAATTGCCGCCTGGGCCGGACGTCAGTTCGATCCTGAAGTCGTTCAGGTTTTTCTCAAGATGCCCGACGACATCTTCGAAGACCTGCGCCGAGAAATTAATTCTCAGTCCTACCCGTTCAGTTACTCGGCCAGCGCCCGCGGCAACTAGCACAAGCCTCGACGCGCCGCTTCAAGGCGTGACTTCGAAAACCACTCCGCAGCCCTCTCCTCCGTCGCAGATATCGCCCGCAACATTGCACTGAATCTGCGTTCTAACCAGTGGCAGTCGATCTCAGCCTGCATTCTCGGCCTACAATGAGAAGAAAGACTCTATTGGAGGGGTACTCATGAAATCGGTTTTCGCATGTTGCGTCCTATGCATCCTCGCCACCGCGGCCTTCGCGCAAGATCATCCCGCCGTGACGGCGCCGCCTAACTCCATCAACGTAGGCGCCGACGGCAAGTATGAAACTGCTCCTGACACCGCCGTGATTCAATTCAACGTCTCGGTGCAGGAGACCACTTCGCAAGCCGCCTACGATCACGCTTCGAAAGATGTGGATCAGGTTCGCCAGGTGATGCGCGCCAATGCCATCGAGCCCAAATCCGCCACCATAGGGTTTTTCTCCGTTCAACCGGTATACGACTGGAAGACCGGCAAGCAAAAGCTGATCGGCTACCGCGTCACCACCGACATCACGCTCAAGTTAAAGGATTTTTCGAAGATCGGCCCTCTCACCCAGCAACTCGCCGATGCCAACGTCAGCGAGAGTCAGACCCTAAACTATATTTTGGAAAACATGGATGAGGCCAAGAACAAAGCGGTGGAAGACGCCTACCGCCGGGCCCGCAACTCCGCCGAAGCCATCGCCCGCGCCAGTGGCCGCACTCTCGGGATCCTTTACTACGCAGCCATCGATACCTTTGAAAATCAGCGCCAGCCGGTGCCGCGCATGATGGCCATGCGGGCCGCAGCGCCAGCCGCCCCCGCTCCCACCGAAGAATTCACTCCCCAGAACGTAACGGTAACCGCACACGTGAACGCATTATTTGATCTCAAGTGAGAAAGGACAAGGTTTCAAGGTTTCAAGGTTTCAGAGGTTTCTCAAGGTTTCAATGATTTCTTGCATCGAGGTCTTTACCTTGAAACTTTGAAACCTTGAAACCTGTCCTCAAGACCCCTTGACCACCGCGATCCTGCCCGCATCCACGGTAATCGCGCGCTGAATCTGCATCTCGATGGACGTTCCCACTTCCAGCTTCACATCCGGACCACGCTTCAGCAGCGCCCACGCGATGCCCGCCGCAGCCCCCACGCCCGCCCCTACGCGCGCTCCGTTGAGTCCGCCGGCGAGACCTCCAGCAGTCGCTCCACCAATCGTTCCGTACGTTCCATTTCTTGCCGCATCCTCAATCTTTTTTCCGGTGTCTTTGTCCTGCTGAATCGTTCCCTCTTCGTCTTTCACCGACTTGTTATCCGCGCCCGGCGTCTTCTCCACCGACCCCGGCAACATCACCGTATATCCGCTGGGATAGATGATCGACGTAAAGTGCATCAGGATCTCCGCCCGCCCGTGCCCATGCCCCGCGCGCTCGACGTGCGAAATAATTCCCTGAATGTAGGCGCCCGCCGGAATCACCACGCGATTGTCTACGACAAACGGAAACGCCGTGGTGGCATAAACCGCATCTCCATCGCGCGCATTCCGCGTCGAGATGGCCTGCGCCAGCGACAGCGGAATCTTCGTCCCCGCCGGAATGGTCAGCACATTCGGATTAGCGGCAGCCGTTGCCCTCGCATCCCCCTTGGCTGGATTCGATCTTTCCGGGTGATACCGGAAGTGGATTCGCAACTGCAGAAACTCCGCTGGAAATTCATCCGGCAAAGGCGGCAACGGATTCGACGACACAATGCCCGCCCAGGCCGCGTGATCCAATTCATTATCGCCAGAACCATCGGCGATCCGCATGCCTGAAACTGTCCCGTCCCGCGCGATAGAAAATCCGATGCTCACCTCTCCTTTTTTCTCCTGCACAGCGGCGGGCATGGTTCGGATCAGGTTCTCGCGCACGGCTTTCAACACACTCTCAAGGTAGGGGCCAAAATTCGCTCCGCCCGTGTCACCAAGAATTTCGATGCTTAACGCCACGGGCTTCTGCAGGTCGGAGTCTCCCGTGCTCGCACCAGGCCCCGGCGTTGCCGCCGCCGGAGCAGCGCTTGCCGGAGCATCTGCCGGCTTCGGCGCATCCGCCGTCTGCGCCAGCGCCATCCCCGAAAGCAGCAGAATCGTCAAAAACCCGCGCATCATGCTCCTCCTGAGGCGATCGTTACCCCTATCAGCCTGAGATTATCACGGTATCTCTCGCTAAGATGCACGCTTCGCCGCCTACGGGTTCCTCGCCCGGCAGGTCAAAATACGGTTTCTCCGCGCACAACTTAAGGAGCCCAATGCATTGCCCCTTCCCCTGCCCGCCGCTACCGTTTCTAGCATGGGAACCCCCCTTATGGAGAATAGTAATGAAACCCCGCATCCATCCGATGCTGAAGGCAACGGCCGCAATCGCTCTCTGCACGATTGGCGCCATTGCCCTATACGCCACCGCGCTTCCTCACTACTTGATCACCAATAACGATCGTTCCCTGGGAAACTCCGCAACCTTCTACGCCATCGCCGGCGATGGATCTTTAACCGAAGTCGCAGCCGTCAATACTGGCGGCAAAGGCAACGACGGCATCGGCGCCGTCGCACTGAAACGCTTGAGCGTCTTGAGCGATTCCAGGCACAGTTGCGTTTACGTCGCCGACGCGAATACAGGCGATGTGGCCGCAATTTCCATCGGCTCGCTCAAACTCAGCGGAAATTTCCCCGCTTCATCCACTGACACTGGCACCTATGGCGTGGGCGTGGCCAACAACGGCACCTATGTCTACGCCAATTTCACCGGGTCGGAAACGCTGGCGACCTACCAGATCTCAACCGGCTGCAAACTTACCTTTCTCGGCGACACTCCCGCTGCAGGACTCAAGGGCGGTTTCATCATCGATATGTATGCCCACGACAATCTGCTGGTTGCAAGTTTTACCGACGGATCGATCGGCTCCTACAACATCTCCGGCGGCAAACCCGTGGCCAATGGAGATCTGCAACTCTCCACCGGCAACATCCAGGATGGCAATTATCCCGCGGGCGTTGACATCACCTCTGACGGACACTACGCCATCTTCGGCGGCGGCATGAGTCCAGAACTGGTGGAAGTCTCCGACATTTCTTCCGGAAAACTGACGCCGACAGTCGTGTATTCCAACCTTGGCTCGGGAAGCGGCGGCAACGCCATAAGGCTGAGTCCGGACGAGACTCTGCTCTACTTCAGCGATTTCTCCTCAAGTCAGGTTACGGCCACGCACTTCGACAAAACCACCGGCACTGTCTCGCCGGGCTGCATTTCGAGCGCTCTCAAAGGCAATAGTTTCGAAGCCGGACTTGCCACCGCCAATGCTTTTGGCACTGGAGGAACTCTGTATGTGGCCGAACCCGACTCCCGCATCGGAATCGTCAGCGTAGGCGAAAGCGGGAGCGACTGCACTCTGACCGAGTCGCCAGATTCGCCGGTCTACGATTCCAAGACCATTACGGTCGAGTCGATCGGCACATTTCCGCCCCGGTCATTTTAAGAAAAGCGAAACGTTGGTAGTGTCCTGGTTAGACCTTCTTTGCGTCCTTTGCGGACTTGCTTGGCGACCTTTGCGATGACAAGCTCTGGTTCTGCTGTGGCCCAGCAGCACCTTTGGACCGCACGAGAAGAAAGATCAGGACACTACCTGCAAGATTCTGCATCTTGACACCTCCACACCCCGTGCCTATAGTCGCTTATCGCCTCCCCCGGTACGGGCAGACTCACGCGCCCCATTCGACCAGATCGTCGAGATAACGAATCGTCGAGATAACGATCGCCAAGCCCCCACCGAGCGATCTGCGCACGCTAAAATTGAATCGAGGTCCGCCATGCGGTTCTCCAGATTCGTCGTGGGATTTCTCCTCGCCGCCGCTTCCCTGCTGTCCGCACAATCCAATTCAGATTCCCGCCCGCCTCGGGGAATCATGTCCACCAACGTCTTAATCTCCATCGCGGTCAGCCCCGCCAATCCCTCAGTCCAGGCCGGCGCCACCGAACAATTTCACGCCACCGGAACCTTCACCGGCGGCAAGACTCAGGACATCACTAAGACCGTCACCTGGAGTTCCAGCGCAACCTCAGTAGCCACCATCAGCAACACCGTGGGCACGCAAGGACTCGCCACCGCCGTCGCCGCCGGCGTCACCACCATCAAAGCCACCCACATCGGCATCAGCGCTTCCACCACCCTCACCGTAACTGCTCCTCCGCCCCTGGCGCGTGTCTACGTTGTTTTTCCTCCGCCCAGCGGTGTCAACAACACTCACTTCATGAACACGGTGTTGAACCAGCCCACCATCTCCGGCGTCACCGTTCCCATTCAGTGGACGTTCGTGGAAACTGGCACTCCCGGCCCCGGAACCTGCAGCCCGGTCGGCACCGACCTCTGCCAACTGGATTCCTTCGGATGGACCCACACCTACAACTGGGCTTCGGTCGACGCCTCCAACACGCAGTGGTTCTCTGCTCAATCCGGCACAAAGAAAGTCAACATGCTTCTGTTCGGAATCAGCGGCGCTTCCGACATCTGCGAGTCCACCAACACCTGCTCCAATCGCGACACTCCGCATTACGTAACGACCTCAAGTTGGGCGTCTCACACCGCTTCAACCACGCAGGATTTCATCAACGCCGAGCGCGACGCCTGCAGCGAATATCACGGCCTCAACGCCTCTGCCATGACTCGCGATAAGACCGGCCTCGTCACCGTCACCGAAAATGCTCACGGATACGTAAACGGCGACATCATCTGGATCGCCGGAACCACCCCGGCCAGCTACAACATCGCGCGAGAAAACGTCACCGACGTGCAGGTCACCTCGAACGTTCTCACCATCACGGCCACCAACAGTTTTCCCGTGGGCGCCGAAGTCACGTTTCTCAGCCTCAAAAAAGCGACCTTCCTCAACAGCAATACGGTCACGATCCTCACCGCCAGCTCCACTCAATTTACGGCGTCGTTTACCCACGCTAATTACGGACCCACCAAAGAAACCTCCGGCACCGCCAATCCTCAGGGAGTGCCCGTTCTAAACGCGACCGCCAACACTTTTCAATATCAGTCCGCAGTTCTCACTGCAGGCACGGCCACAACCCCAGGCACCGTTATCAGCGCGCAACAGTCCTGGCCCGTCGCCTACGAAACTCCTTACAAAACCGCGTGGGAGGCATTTATCGCGGCTGCCGTGATTCACTTCAACAACTCGCCGAACCTTTCGCAAATCCAGTACATGCGCGTCGGCCGCTCCGTCGGCGGAGAAGCCTATCCCTATTGCACCGGAAATCTCGCAACTCTTCCCGCGCCCAACACCTACACCAAAGCAGGATGGCTGCAGTACTACACCGACATCGGCGACTACGTGCAGACGCAGAAACCGAAGATGCAAATCATGGACCCGCTCAACGAAGCCGGAAGCCCCACCGATCCTTCTTATGGAACCGCCGAAGCCGCCATCTCCGTGACCGACGACAACGCGCTCGGCGCCGTCAACGGTTTCGGCAGCCAGGGCATGCGCGCCACCGACATCACCAACTACGCCGACGGCACGTACTGCGCCTCCGACTGGTGCGGCACTTTCAACACCTACTATCAAACCATCCCGTATCTCGAACTGCAGCAGCGCGACCTGTCCGATCCTGCCTTACTTACCGGCAGCCTCACCGGCGATCTGCGGCCTTTGATTCCCTTTGCCCTCGGGCGCCACATGACCATGCTCGAGGTCTATATGCTCGACGCCCTGCTGGCTTACGATCCAAATTATTGCGTTCTCACTCAGCCTGATACCGGTGTGTGCACCACCGGCAGCGTTTCCGTCGCTCCCACAGATTTGCCCCCCACAGACCTGCCGGCGCAAGATCAATATCCCTACTTCCAACTGGTAGGGCAGCCCGGACAAAAAGGTGCCACCGGCGATGGCTCCTACGCCTCCGCCATCAACAGCACTCAAGCACCACATTAGAGGACATCAAAGCGATAGGGCGCGCCAGCGGAACCGACCCGCCCCCCAGGGGAATGTCATGCTGAGCGGAGCCGAACGACCGGAGGGAGTCCCGGCGCAGTCGAAGCATCCCTATCTCCTGAACAGCTCACTTGGGCTGCCCGCAAAGGCACAAGCAAACCCGATGACCTTAGTAACCTCGGGGACGAAGATTCACCCCGTAGACTGACACTGGTTGCCCCAAAATTGGGGAGCCACCTCCGCGCGTATCGGGATTGGTGTTGAACACAGTCTGCTGACGAAAAGGTAGAGCGAAATGCCAAAACAGGGGTGTGTGGAAAGTCAAATTCGCGGGCTTATCGTACTTGTGTTTTGCGCTTCCATTCTGTTTTCGAGCTGCGGCGGTGGCAGCCACACCACCACCACGCCAGCACCGGTAGCCCCAGTTTTCTCTAGCACTCCACCCGCTTCAGCCACCGAGGGCATCTCTTATTCTTACAGCCTCGCCGCCACCGATCCATCCGGCGGCACGGTTTCATTTACCTTAACCAGCGGTCCCGGCGCAATTTCCGGTGGCACTCTTACCTGGACGCCCACCGCTCCGCAGACCGGAATCGTAAACAGCTTCACCGTCACCGCAAACACTTCCGAGGGCGCAAGCGCCACCCAGAGATGGAGCGTCACTCCAACCACCGGCCCCGCTCCCACATTCACCAGCACGGCTCCAAGCTCGGCGACCGAAGGTGTCGTCTATAGCTACAACCTCGCAGCCACTGATTCTCTCAACGGCACCATCGCCTTTGCGCTGACCAGCGGCCCCGGCTCGATTTCTGGAAACACGCTCACCTGGACTCCGGCTCACGCGCAGTCGCGCACGCTCGACAGTTTCACCGTGACTGCCACTACTTCCGAAGGTGGCAGCGCCTCGCAAACCTGGACGGTCACACCTTCCGGCACCATCAACGGAACTTACGTCAACACCAATGTTCTCGGTGACGGCTCCACAGTCTCGGCTCCGCTTGACCTCAGCACCCTGCCCATCAACGTGCTGCTCCCGGATGGAAGCGGCGGCTACACCACCATCGCGGGCGCTGGATCTCCCAACGGCACCTTCACCATTCTGGGAGTTCCCGCAGGCGTGTACTGGGTTCAGGTCGGCAATGTTTACAACCAGGTGCAGGTCAGCGATTTCGATTTTGCCAACCTGCCCGATGTGGCGACCAATGTCGGCGGGCGCACCGGCATCACCTACGGTGGCGGAGCCACTCTTTCCCTCACCGCCAGCGGCTTTCCGCTCTCCACCACGCAGGTCTGTGACGACTGGTGGGTTCCAAATCTAAATGAAAATCAGTCCGCGGGATGCCCCACCGTTTCTGGCGGATCTCTGACTGAAACTGTCCTGCTCAGCGCTTTGATGGATTCGACCCAAGGCGACGCCGGATACTACATCGCCAACACCATCGACCCGAACTACACTGGCCAACAATCGCTCACCACCAGCGCCTACTCTTTCGGGCCGCTTCCCCTCACCACGGCCGCCAGCAGCATCGTGCCGGTGTCCGGAACCGTGACCGCACTCTCCAGCACGCAATCGACGGAAGTTGCCGTCCAGCGCTCCGCATTTGCCGCGCTCCGTTCCATCGGAAACCCCGGCTTCAACGGAGGCGCCACCAGCCACTTCTACGTGCAGCCACAACTTTACGGTGACCTCTACGGTCCGGTTTTCTACGCCGCGCCTTACGCCCTGAATTTCATCGATTACACGGGAGCGGAAACCGACTTCGATCTGGGCAGCATCCAATTCGGACTCTTTGACCCAGCCGAACCGCTGCGCTACGGCGCATCCGACCTCACTTCGAGTTTCAACACGACCAGCGGAGGCCAACTCTCCCAATACAGCGCGGTCCTGGTGGAATCCAGTTCGCCCTTCACCTCGGCGTCTCCGGCCGCTCCTGGCGTGGGTCCGGTCGTCTCGCCCCTGATCAACGGGGTCTCGTTTTTCCAGAGTCAAAGCGGACTTTCGACCACACCCACGCTTTCCTGGACCGCGCCCACCGTGGGCACTCCTGATTATTACCAGGTGTTGGTCTACGAATCCGTGCTCGTCGATGAGTGTGCGCCGAACGGTTGTTACGGATGGTCGCTGGCGCCGCAATCCACAGCCAATTTTTTCACCGTCGATACGCAATTCACCGTTCCCGAGAATGTTCTCACCGCGGGTGCAAGCTATCAGTTCTACATCGAGACAGTGAGCGCGCCCGGAATCAGTCTGCTCAATCAGCAGGCCGCGGTCTCGCTCGATATCGCCCAGGCCTATTCCGAGTCAGGCCTGATCACGATCGCAGGCGGCACCTTCGCCAACCACAAGCCCCGCGCGGCGAACCACGTCACGTTGCCCTCAGCACTCGATCGCGAGCACTACCGCATTCCGAAACAATAGAGCAGATTGTACGAAGCATCCCCACAACTAAGAGCAAATTGTCATGCTGAGCGGAGCCGGAACGACCGGAGGGAGTTCCGGCGTAGTCGAAGCATCCCTACCACCCGAACAACTCGCTGGAACTGCGAAACTCGAACGATGACGAAGACCACACCACCGCCAAGCCCACGCCCTGATCAGTAAATCAAATACTTCTTCCTGACCACCTCAAACTTCTCCAACCCCTCCTGCCAATCCTGCGCAATCCGCCGCGGATCAATCCCCGCCACCAGCCCGTCATACGCCGCCTGGTTCACCAGCAAATCCGCCATGCGCTCCATCTTGTAATCCGCTGGATAAAGCCTCTTCAACGCCGCCGCCAATTCGATCCCCAGCTCCGGCGCATCCAGCAAATTCCTGTCCGTCAGCGTCAGGCTCACACCCTCACACTTCTGCCCGTTGTAATTCGAAGCCGCCGGCGTAAACGTCACCGGCACAAACCGCACTCCGGCAATTCCCCGTGCATTCAAGTAAGCCGCCAGTTCCCGGCTCTTCATCCACGGCGCGCCCACCACTTCAAACGGAGTATCCGTGCCCCGCCCCACCGAAACATTCGTGCCCTCAATCAGCGCCACTCCCGGATACAGCGCGGCCTCGGTAACACTGCGCAAATTCGGCGACGGATTCACCCACGCCAGCCCCGTAGAATCGAACCAGTCTCCGCGCTGCCAGCCTTCCATCGGCACCACCGTCAGCTTCGCGTGGATGCCGCGTTCGGCATTAAACATCTTCGCCAGTTCTCCCATGGTCATGCCATGACGCACCGGCAGCGTCCAGTAATTCGTAAAACTCTCACGCCCCGCATCCGCCACCGGACCCTGCACAAACGATCCCGTAATCGGATTCGGACGGTCGAGCACAATCACCTCAATATCCGCCGCCGCAGCCGCTTCAAGAAAATATCCCAGCGTGGTTTCGTAGGTATAAAATCTCGCCCCCGCATCCTGAATATCGATTACCACGGCATCGAGCGACTTCATCACCTCGGGCGCAGGCCGCCGCGCCGCATCCGTCCCGCCGTACACGCTGTAAACTGTGACTCCAGTCGCCGCATCCTTGGTGTCGCCGATATGAGTAGTGTCGAGCGTCCCCGTAACCCCATGCTCCGGACTGAAAATCGCCTGCAGCGAAATGCCGGGATTCAGAGCATGAGCCGAAGCCAGCACATCAATCGTCCGCCGCCCTTCGCCATCAACCCCAGTCTGATTCGTGACCACCCCAATTCGCGTGTAGAGCGGGCGCCCCCGCCCGCTGCTTCCTAGCCCTGCCCCGAGAAGCACATCGAACCCCCGCTCCTCCAACACATCAATCCCAGTCTTCACACTCCCATTGCGCGCGCTCATCCGCCGCGCCGCGCTCTGCGCCTCGTTGTATCCGGTAAGGCTCTTGCCCCGCACAGCCTCTCTCTCGCTCGCGGTGAGCGGCAACTCCGCTGCCACCGCCGTCGCCACCTTCGACCGCAGCGCCACCGCATTTCCCTTCCCCCGCGGATGCACCGCGTTGCTCAGCAAAATAATGTAGGACTGCGTCGTCGGATCGATCCACATCGATGTTCCCGTAAACCCCGTGTGCCCGAAGCCTCCCACCGGCAGCAGATCGCCGCGATTCGACGAAAATGGAGAATCAATGTCCCACCCAAATCCGCGCAGCACCGGCGCCGCCGGCGGCTGCTCCGGCGAAGTCATTTTCTCCACCGACATCGCCGACAAAATTCCATCGCCCCCATTCAGCAACGCCTGCGCAAACTTCGCCAGATCGTCGGCCGTTGAGAACAGCCCCGCCTGCCCCGCCACGCCTCCCATCCGCCGCGCCGTGGGATCGTGCACCACTCCGCGCAGCATGCGCTCGTCCTCGTCATACTGCGTCGGCGCAATTTTTTCGATCCAACCCGACCGCGCCCCGAGCGGAGGCACAAACCGCGTCCGCGTCATCTTCAGCGGCGCAAAAATATGCCGCGACGCATACATATCCAGCGTCTCGCCCGAAACCCGCTCCACCAGCGCCCCCAGCACGATGAAATTGATGTCGCTGTAGGAAAACTTCGACCCCGGCGGATCCTGCGGCGTCTCGGCAAACGCCATCCGGTATGCCGTCTCTTTCCCTTCCCACTTCGTTTTCAAATCCAGATCGGGCGCCAGCCCCGAGTAGTGCGTCAGCAACTGCCGCACCGTGATGTCCTGTTTTCCATTCTGCGCAAACTCCGGCAAATACTTCGCCACCGGATCGTTCAACCGCACTTTGCCCCGCTCCACCAACTGCATCACCGCGGTAGTAGTAACAATCACCTTGGTCAGCGACGCCAGATCGAAAACCGTATCGATCGTCATCGCTTCCCGCCGCGGCTCCAAAGCCCGCAACCCGTAAGCCTTCCGGTAGATCACAGCGCCATCGTGCCCCACAATCAAAACCGCCCCTGGGATATTTCCCTCGCGAATAGCCGCCTCGATCACACCGTCGACCGCAGGCATCGCCACAAAACGTGTTGGGACAGCCGTTTCTGGCCCCGGGCGCAGCCCGGCGGCTGCCGAGGCAAAAGCCACGCACAGCCACACACCAAGCCCGAGCCTCAGCGAATTTGATTTGAGAAGAAAGATGTTCTGACTCTAACAACCCCGCCACCAGGACTCAAGAAACTCAAGTAAGGGGGTGCCGCGTATGCCATATCATGGACATTCGATGACTCGGCCAGATTCCCCATCACCGCTGCAGTCGGCCTTCGCCCAGCAAGATCAAGTCTTCGCCCGCCCCTTTTCAATTCTCGAAGAAGCCATCACCAACCGCGCCTTCCCCGCCGCATCCATAGCCGTAACGCACCAAGGGACCATAGTCGCCCTCAAAGCCCTCGGCCGATTCACCTTCGAACCCAACTCACCTCTGGTCACTGCCTCTACTCTCTTCGACCTGGCCTCCTTGACCAAAGTAGTAGCGACCACCCCCATGGCGATGCTCCTCTACGAACGTGGCCTGCTCGATCTCGACGCCCCCGTCTCCGCCATCGTCCCCGAATTCACGCGCGACGCCGCCAGAGATCCCCGCCGCAACGACGTAACGCTGCGCATGTTGCTGGCCCACTCCTCCGGCCTGCCCGCCTACGAAAAATTATTCCTGAAAGCCCGCACCCGCGCCCAACTCCTCCAAGCCGCTCTAACCATCCCGCTAGTCGCCGATCCCGCGACCCGAGCCACTTACAGCGACATCGGATTCATCCTTCTAGGCATCGCCCTCGAACGACTGGCCGACGAATCCCTCGACCGCTTCTGCCAGCGCGAAGTCTTCGCCCCACTCTCCATGACGAACACAACCTTCAATCCGCCAGCAGAACTTCGCCCCCAAATCCCCCCGACAGCCGATGAAAGAGAAAGCCAGTGTGGCGCGGGCGCCCACGCCCGCGAACTGCCTCCACCCAACCAACCGCAGAGCGCCAGCCAGCACCCCAGCACCTTCCGCAACCGCATCATCCAAGGCGAAGTGCAGGACGAAAACGCCAGCATCCTGGGCGGCGTAGCCCCCCAAGCCGGACTCTTCTCCACCGCCCAAGATTTGGCCAAATTCGCGCAAGCCCATCTAACTCCGAGCAAAGTCTTCCGCCCAGAAACCGTAGCCCTCTTCACCCGCCGCGAACCCGCGCCCGCAGGCACATCTCGCGCCCTAGGCTGGGACACTCCCTCCGCCCCAAGCCACTCCGGAAAATATTTCAGCCCCGCATCCTTCGGACACCTCGGCTACACCGGCACTTCTCTCTGGATCGATCCCACCCGCCAACTCTCAATCACTCTGTTAACCAACCGCACCTGGCCCGACGCCGCCAATCCAGCCATCAAACAACTCCGCCCAAAATTTCACGACGCAGTAATCGAAGCAATGAATGTCCAATGAACTCTCCGCACCTCCGCGGAATTTCTCAGCGAACTCCGCGATAAAGATCCGACTGTCTCAGCGCCAAAGACAAGTTAAAATGACGAAGCCCAATCCCGAAAGGCGCAACTTGAAACGCAAACCACTCCGCTCCCTCCGCACCGAACAATCGAACCAAGCCGCCAACGATCTAGACAAAAAATCCTCCCTGGAAATCGCCCGCCTAATCAACGCCGAAGACGCCACCGTAGCCCAAGCCGTCGCCCGCGTCCTCCCGCAAATCGCCCGCGCCATCGATCAAGTCGCCGCCGCCCTCCGCCGCGGCGGACGCCTCATCTACGTCGGCGCCGGAACCAGCGGACGCATCGCCGCCCTCGACGCCACAGAAATTCGCCCCACCTTCAATTCCGATCAGGTTCACTTCATCATTGCCGGAGGCCCCAAGGCCCTCGCCTCCGAATCCGAAACCAGCGAAGATGACTCCACAGCCGGACGCAAAGAAATGTCCCGCCGCAAGCCCACAAAAAACGATGTGGTCCTCGCCATCTCCTCCAGCGGACGCACTCCATTCACCCTCGCCGCCCTCGCCGAAGCCCGCCGCCGCGGCGCCCGCGCCATCGCCCTCACCTGCAATCCAGGCTCTCCACTCGAGCGCGCCGCTCATTTCGCCATCGTCACCAAAGTTGGCCCTGAAATCCTAGCCGGATCCTCGCGCATGAAAGCCGGCACGGCCCACAAAATGGTTTTGAACATCATCTCGACCGCAGCCATGGCGCGCCTCGGCTACGTCTACGGCAACCTCATGGTCAACGTTGTCCCCAAAAACGAAAAGCTGATCCAGCGCGCCATCGCGATCCTGGAACGCGCCACCGGAGCCGACCACGAAACCGCCACACTCGCCCTGAAAGCCTCCGGCAATCGCACCCCAATAGCGCTAGTGATGCTAGCCGCCGGAGCAACCCGCGCCCAAGCCACCGCCGCCCTGAAAAAATCTAAAGGCAACGTCCGCCAAGCCATAGGATAGCCACTGTGGCGCGGGCGCCCTCGCCCGCGACTGCGTAAAGCGAATCGGAACTCATGTCGAGACAGCCGCCTCGAGCCTGCCCTGAGGCGAACGCCGAAGGGGCTGTCCGTCGAGCGCAGCGAGTCTCCTCATCCCGGCCCCACTATGCAAATTCCTTCATCTTGTCCTCACCCGCACCCGCGTTCTACGATGGCCACTTCTGAGCGTCCACTCTCCCAAGTTCCTTTCGCATCTTGATCCAACGAAAGAACCGCTCTCAGACGAGGAGACTCCTTCGATGCCGTCCACCCAACGGATTCACACGCACCGCCTCTTGGTTGCCGTAGTCGCGTTCGCCCTTTTCTCTGTCTCCGCCATGGCGCAAAGCGAAACGATTCTGTACAACTTCCAGGGCGGCACCGCCGACGGTGCGTACCCCATGGGCGGCCTGATCGCCGATCCCGCCGGAAACCTTTACGGCACTGCCACGTCTGGCGGTAACGGAGGCGCAACCGATGGCACCGTTTATCAGCTGAATGCCGCCTCGGGCGAAGTCGAAATCCTCCACTACTTCGCCGGAACCGATGGCCGGAATCCGCAAGCCAGCCTTCTGCTCGACGCCAACGGCAACCTGTACGGCACGGCCGCCTACGGCGGGACCTACAACAGCGGCGTAGTCTTCGAGCTCAAACGGATTTCAGTCAAGGCCTGGAAATATTCCGTGCTGTACAACTTCAACTTTGACGGCCTCACCAACTTCGACGGCGCCTTTCCCTACTCCGCTCTCGTCATGGACAAGGCCGGCAATCTCTACGGCACCACGGAGTTCGGTGGCACGGGCCAGTGCTTCTATAACGGACCCTCGCGCCCGCCTAAGGGCGAACCTCTTTCCGGCTGCGGCACCGTATTCGAACTCTCGCACAGCTCCGGCGGAACCTGGTCCGAAAAAATTCTTCACAACTTTCATGGATTGGGCGACGGTGGACTTCCCATCGCCGGCCTCGTCTTTGATCGCTCCGGAAATCTCTACGGCACCACCACGCAAGGCGGCTCCGGTTCCAGCAGGTGCGGCAGTTATTACGACACGGGATGCGGAGTTGTCTTCTCCCTTACTCCTCGTGCCAACTCCTGGACAGAAAATGTGCTGTACGAATTCCGCGGCACACACGACGGCGCCAACCCAACCGCGCCACTGGTTCTTGATCAAGCGGGCAATCTGTTCGGAACGACCCCGGGAGCCGTTCTTGGCTACGGTTCACCCTCAAGCGTATTCGAACTGTCGCCCTCAGCTGGCGGAACCTGGACCGAAACTACGATTATCACTTTGGAAAATGGAAGCGGCGGCATTACGCCCCTCGCAGGATTGATTCTCGACTCCGCCGGCAATCTCTACGGGACCACCTATTACGGTTCCGGGAGCCACGCCGATAACGCGCCCCCTAAACTCACTGGCAGCGGCGTAGTTTTCCAACTCACTCCGAACAATGGAACCTGGACCGAGACGGTTCTTCACTCCTTTTCCGCCGACGTTTTCGACGGCGTCAATCCCGGATACGGCAGCCTGCTCCTCAACAACGGCGCATTCTACGGCACAACCGTCAACGGCGGCGACGGCGCAGGCGTGATTTACAAACTTGTTCCGTAACCCGGCATCTGTAGCGCGGGCGCCCTCGCCCGCGCTGCCGGATCAATCTTGTCATTCCGACACGCGAGCGTAGCGAGCAAGGAGGAATCTGCTGTCAGCCCGTGCCCTCCCCATCACTAACCCCGCACTCCATTTCCCCGCTAGAATAACGAGTTACTCGGAACTCGGAATCCCGGCTCATGGATAAATTCGTAATCCGCGGCGGCTCCCCACTCCTCGGCACAGTCCGCGTCAGCGGAGCAAAAAACGCCGCGCTCCCCTGCATGGCCGCCGCTCTTCTAACCGACGAGCCGGTCATCTTAGAAAACATCCCCCAGGTGCGCGACATTCAAACCACGCGCAACCTACTAGCCGCCATGGGCGCCGAAGTCGAACTCGGCTACGGACGCGCTCACCACCGCACCACCATCCACTGCCAGAATCTCGCCACTCCCGAAGCCTCCTACGAATTGGTAAAGACCATGCGCGCCTCTACGCTGGTTCTCGGCCCGCTGGTCGCACGCTGCGGCCGCGCCCGCGTCTCTCTTCCCGGAGGCTGCGCCATCGGACAGCGCCCCATCGATCTCCACATCAAAGGCCTCGAACTCCTCGGCGCAAAAATCAAGCAGGAGCACGGCTACGTAGAAGCCACCGCCGACCGCCTCCGTGGCGCAGAAATCGTCTTTGACAAGATCACCGTAACCGGAACCGAAGATCTGCTCATGGCCGCCACTCTAGCCGAAGGCGAAACCATTCTTCAGAACGCCGCCCGCGAACCAGAAGTCGCAGATCTAGCCGCCCTGCTGAACAAAATGGGAGCGAACATCAAAGGCGCAGGCACGCCCACCATTCACATCAAAGGTGTGAGCAAACTAAAAGGCACAAAGCACCGCATCATCCCCGACCGCATCGAAGCCGGCACCTTCCTAATCGCCGGAGCCCTCACCGGCGGCGACCTCAACATCGCCGGATGCGATCCCACTCACCTCGACGCCATCCTCGCCAAACTAAAAGACGCCGGAGTCAAAACCAAACTCGGCAAAGATTCCGTACGCGTCATGGGAGACAATCCCGTCATCGCCTCCGATCTCTCCACCGAAGAATATCCCGGCTTCCCCACCGACATGCAGGCGCAATTCATGGCCCTGGCCACGCAAGCCGAAGGCACCAGCATCGTGACCGAAAATATTTTCGAGAACCGCTTCATGCACGCGCAGGAATTGGTCCGCATGGGCGCGAACATAAAGATCGAAGCACGCCGCGCCGTAGTCAGAGGCAAAACCCCGCTGAGCGCCGCAGCAGTTCTAGCCTCTGACCTGCGCGCCAGCGCAAGCCTGGTTTTGGCGGCATTAGTAGCCGACGGCGAAACCATCATCGACCGCGTCTACCACATCGACCGCGGCTACGAAAAAATCGAAGAAAAACTCCGCGACGTAGGCGCCCAAATCCGCCGCATCGGCAACCTCCTCCCCTAAGCCTCCCCACCTCTAAGCCTTGTCATCCTGAACGCAGTACTAAGCTGTTGTCATTCCGACGAAACCGGAGCGTCAGCGACGGTAGAGGAGGAATCTGCTGTCCTTGCGTCGACAAACGTCGATGTAGAGCGGGCGCCCCCGCCCGCTGCCTTTGACTTTGCTTGTGTGGTGCGGGCACTCCTGCCCGCTGCCTTTGACGTTGATCTCTTCGTTGTCCCAGGGCGAACTGTCCAGCAAGGAGCGAAGCGACGCAGCCGAACAGTCCCTGTGCAACCGGGCGGGGACGTAACGCACGTTGTCATCCTGAACGCAGTAACCGGTTCGCGAGGCGAAGCGGTTACGCAGAGAAGGATCTCCATCTCCACGAACCCCGCAGCCGTAGAGTTTGTCTGGGACTTCACGCCGGAACAACCTCCGCTGCAGAAACAATTATCCCAGGGCGAACTGTCCTGCAAGGAGCGGAGCGACGCAGCCGGACAGTTCGTGGGCAAGCGGGCGGGTAGCGCCTGAGGCCGTGGCGCAGTGAGGAGCGAAGCGACGACCGCAGCCACGGCGAGGGCGCCGGAGCCACCACAGAAGCCGCATCAAGCAAACGGGCCGCCCGCAGGCGGCCCGTTTGGTTAAGCTGATAGCTGACGGCTGAGAGCTAATCCCCCGCCACCGGCTCGGCCACTTCCGGCTTCGGAGCATGCGCTCCGTTGCCATTATTCCGTTGCCGTTCGCCTTGCCCAGCGCGCCGAGCGGAATGAATCCGTTCTCCGCCACTGCCGGCTTCTCTTTCAACACCACTTCGCGATACAGCGAAGCCATGCGCGCGTTGTAGGCCTCATCATTCTTCTGCGGACCGCGATGTCCCGGCATCGGCGCGGGCTCGATTCCCGAAACCTGAGCCCCGACGTTCGCCGCCTTCGCGTCTCGCGCCCGCTTCTTTTCCTCGCGCGCGTTCTTCGCGATGCCCAGTTTGTCGAGATCGTGCTGCAGTTCGTTGGTGACGATGTCATCGCGCAGCATCAACGTGTGCGCCTCGTCTTCCATCTTCACTTTCTTGCCGCCCGCAAAAATCTCGTGCCGCCCATGCTCCTCGTACCACTTGGTGAGCGTGGCCGTCATGTGCATCTTCTCGATGATGTTCCGCCATCCCACGCCCGTGTTGTAAGCGCAGAACGATATCTCCCCTTCCTGCGTAGCGTAAGGAATAATGCACTGCTCCGTCCGCCGGAAGTCGTAGTTAAACAGATCCTGGAACCACATCCCCGCGATAAACAGGAAGTTCCACCGGTCCTGCCGCCGCTTCATCACATCGTCCACAGTCCGGTCCGGCCCAACCTTCCCATAGTTCTTCCCGGTAGCGTTGAAGTTCTTGTCAAACTTCCTCAACAGATCCATCATCTTGAAGTGCGTCGGCGCCTGGAACGGATCGTAGTTCTTCATCAAACAAAGAGCCATCCCAAACACGGTCAGGAACTTCCCCCGAGCCGCATCGTTGACCTTAGCAATATCCTTAGCCAGCTGATCGCCCTTCAAGAAAGCAGTAACCGGAACCGCCTCCTTGGTTTCCTTGTCGATCATCACCGCCATCCCAGTCCCGCAATTCGGATGGCAACCGCAGGATAGTTGGCCCCAGTCGTTTTTTACGTCGTTGGCGTGCATCAGGTCGGCCCAGTCGGAGAAGGTGCCCATGAAGCTGATTGGGAACCAGTCGCGGCTGGGTTCGCCCAGGCCGGTTTGGGTCTTTACGTCGTGGGCCAGGTGAGACAGCGTGTAGCGCTGGGCTTGGCGGCGGTCGTCGGTTACGGCTTCGTCGCGGCCTGTGAAGCTTACTGGCTGGAAGCTGAGGAAGCTGATCGTCCTGGGATTATCCAGCGCGAACTTGATGATGCGTCCTACTTGCTCGTTGTTGATGCCGTTGACGATCGTCACTACCGGGACGATTTCGACTCCGGCGTTGTGGAGGT
Source organism: uncultured Acidobacteriaceae bacterium (assembly GCA_963715875.1). Classification (GTDB taxonomy): domain Bacteria; phylum Acidobacteriota; class Terriglobia; order Terriglobales; family Acidobacteriaceae; genus Sulfotelmatobacter. Next base: position 3,387,747 of record OY970281.1, read on the forward strand.
TTTCGATGGCCTTCAGCTTCACGTCGAACAGGTTGCCGACCATGCGGTGGGCGTTGGCGGCGTTGCCGATGCCGTCGAATTGCAGGTAGGCGTAGCGCATGCCGGCTTCGACTGCCTGCTGGCAGAACTCAAAACTCTTGGCGAATTCGATTCCGTTGGTGGCGGCCTGAACGGAGTTGTATCCAACTTTGCGGGCATAGCGGACGGCGTCCAAGAAATATGGAGACAACGTGGGTTCGCCGCCGGAGAACTGCACGCTCATCTGGCGCCGCGGCTTGATGGTGATGGCGTTGTCGAGCATGGTCTTGATTTCTTCCCACTGCAGTTCGTGGACGAAACCGACCTGGTTAGCGTCCATGAAACAGGGATCGCACATCATGTTGCAGCGGTTGGTGAGGTCGATGGTGAGCACGGAGCCGCGTCCGTACTTGACGGTGGAGGAGCCGTGATGGTGGAGCTTCTCGTCGTTGTGGGCGAGGATGTCGCGGCCGGGGAAAACGTCTTCCAGGTGCTTGGAGAATTCGGTGTCGATCGACATCACGTCTTCGAAGTGGCCGTGCTTCGGGCAGTCCTTGACCATGAGGATTTTGCCGTCACGTTCGATGATGGTGGCTTTGATCTCGCCGACTTTTTCGTTCATCAGAACTTCGTGCGGAAGTTTGCCGTCGAGAATCTGCTGGCGAATTTCCGGGACACACTTCGGGCAGAGCGAATCGGTGGAGCGGGGCCAGCCGAGGGGTGGCTTGGATTTTTCGTAGGACTTGAGCAGAGGCTTGTCGGACCATTTAGGGGTGGGCGAGGCACCGGGCCTGATTTTATTCAAACGATCGAACACAGCCCATGTGCCCTTGGCGGCGACGACTACTGCTTTTTCCACGTACTTGATCGGCTTGCGCATATTAGCTTATGGCTCCTGGTATCAGGTCTTAGGTCTCGGGTCTTCGGCCTTGGGAAACACTTTGGCGGTCATTTGCCTTGGTTTCCCTTGATCTTAACCTTCAAGACCCGTTGGTTGTGGTTCTCCCAAGGAATGGAACCTGGTTCGTACACTCTTCCCTGGGTGTTGTTCTTTACAGATGTTATTGGAGGGTAAGGAGATGCGCATCTTTATCCCAACGAACGGGGGAAAAACGGGGTTTAGCGGGGATATGGGGGATTGGGCGGAGGTAAGTTGTTGAAAGGAAACGGGCGCGGTGAATGTCAAAATCCAAAGGCATCGGCTTCCGAGGAATCCCACCCTTGCCGCGAAACCAGAAATAGGTGGCCTCAATCTGCACGGAGTGCGGCAAAGAGCGGGGCAGCCGGCATGTTGGCAAACAGCTAGCAACGGTCGTTCTAATCGCCAACCCAGTTCAATCCAACAAGTAAGGTACCACTGCGAGACACTACGACGGAACCAATCGCGACGTCGGCCTCGCGCACTTCTAGAATCGCTCTCCATGTTAAACCGGAATCCGCAGAACGAAGCAGACTGACCTTCTTGTACTGGGCAGCAATCACCTATTGCCGCATAGATATCTCCGTGCTTACTCGCGGCGAGGGCATAGACTTACGGCTTCTTTCCCGGAATCGGTAACCGCCTCCACGAAATGCCGTCGTCGTCCGATCGATACACACCGTGATCGGCAATCCCTGCAAATAAATGTCCATCTGAATCGGTCAATAGCGTTGACACCCAAACTTGGCCAGGAACCAGTGAGATAGACTTCCAAGTCGATCATGGTCGGTGGATCTATAAATTCCCTTTCGAGCTGAACCGGCAAGAAGCGTGCCTTTGGAGCTAGCAACCAGGACATTAACAGGAACTCCATTCAAGCCTGCAGACATCCACGTCCCATTCTTCTCCCATCGGACAATTCCGTCGTAAGTGGCCGCAAAGATGACTCCTTGCCCATTGGCTGCCAGAGATTGCACGTTCGAGCCCGCTCCCTCAAGCAAGCCTCGATTCATCCTCGTCCAGGTTTCACCCAGATCATCTGAACGGAAGACTCCACTCCCGCTCCCGGCTAACAGATGGCCGTCGGGCAGAGAAAGGATGGAACGCACGTCGGATAAGTCGGTGCCATTGGGGCACACAGAACTCCTCGTCCATCGGTTCCCCTCGTCCTCTGATCGCAAGAGCCCCAACTGCATTTTGGCACCTTGTAGCGCGCTGCTTGTCCCGGCAAGCACCCGCCCTGACGATAACTGCGCTATCGCTTGAATTACTCCGGAATCATTTACGACTTTAGTCCACGTCCCACCGTTGTCGGATGAACGCAGAATGCCATAGTCGGATGCCTGCCCTGCAGGCTTCAGTTGGACTGCGCTCGAAGCGCACTTTGATTGCGAAAACGCTGAAGTGATGAACGCAAAAACAAGCATCGCACAACTTGCCAAATAATAGAGTCGCCACCTACGGTCGCTCATGGTCTTGCCTTTCACGTGGACTCTCGCATCGTTTCGAAGATTTTTTCAAGGCGCGATCCTAACTTTGCAAATTCCGGTAAGCTAACTGTGCTGCGACATCTCCGAGTCCAGGAATCTTGTACATACTCTTCGAGTATGCTTTTCCCACGAGCAAGACATCGGAGAGGATGAGCACAATAAGCATTGCTAGTGAGAGCTGACTCATTTGTGATTCTCCCCAGAACATTTGGACCCTCGTTGCCTGATCCACAAGGATCCACAGCACATTACCCACAAGACTGACACCGACCGCCTGAAACGCGTGGAAACGGATGAACGGATCTTCCTTGTACGGTTTCATGACTAGAAACGCAATCGGCGCAATCAATCCGAGGAGCGACAGAGGCAAACCGAGATAGCAAAGCATCGCCGCGACATTTGGCTTGATGTTGGCAGGCACCGCATCGGCAGCGCTCGAAACTCGCACTCCGATCAACGTCTGGACGGTCTCGGAGTCAGCCGACCCTCTACCCCTGGCTCCAGCATCCCTCTGGCTGGATGGGGCGCTTGTACCACAAGAGCGGCAGAACTTACTCTCATTTTGCAACACGGAACCACAATTTTCGCAAAAAGGCATATTCAGTCTCCATTACACGTGGTGCATTAGACATTGCACGTCCCCGTCAAGTCGGTCACTGGTCTGCCACAATTTTTGCAAAAATGTGCCCCAAGGCTTGTTTCTGTTCCACAATTGGGGCAGGCGGCAATGTTGATAGCAACCGGCCGTTGATCGAGAGGCGATGCCGGAGCGCTTATCAGGGGCTCGCGCTTTTGCTGCGAGATCAGAAACGCATTCCACCCGGCGCCTGCAATTAGTAGGGCTATTGCCAACACATAGCCCGTTTCATAGTTCACCTGGAGCATTCCCTGTCCTTGTTTGACTATCTGGTCATCCAATCGGACCTTCATCAGAAAGAGAGTCACTACTCCGATTGCGCCGCTAACGGCAGGGGCTATGGCATTCTTGGCACCCAGAAAGCTCAGTCCAAGACCGAGAAGTGCACAAATGCCAGCGACAGCGGCGGTCGGATCGGGCTCAACTTTTTGCTTTTTCGGCGGTCCAAAGATTTGAGGTTGTTCCACACTCGTGCCGGTTGCCAATTGCACGCCCGAAAAGCTAGCAACCCGCTGCCCCCCGCAGGACACGGTTATGAAAGGTAATAGAAAACTGAGAATGCTCGCGGCAAAAATCGCAGGCGATACTTTCGACTTCGAACTCATAGCGAGACTCCTTGATCCAGGGTGTCTCCCAAACACTTTTCCAAACCTTCCGAAAAACACTGGAATTGGCTACCAAGCCAATCGCGCTTCGCAAGGGATCGCACCTAACGACTCTTAGCCCCCCAGATCGACAACTACTCTACGTCAGCCACTTTCCCGTCCTTGAACGTGACCTTCATGTCTTTGTACTTATAGATCTTCTTGGCGCCGAGGTCGATGATGGTTACCGGATCGCCGAGAGCCGCCGTCACTTCGTTGACGCTTTGACCAGGGCCAATAGTCACTGGACCCGCACGTGGGGACGAAGTTGCCGGCGGAGCCGGGGGGACTGGCGGGTTCCCCTGCCCGGCCTCGGCTAACACTTCTTTTTCGGCTTGGCTGGCGTCAGCTAGTTGCTGGTTTACTTCAGTCGCGACGTTAGGATCGGGCGCTGGAGCTTCTTTGGTGAAGGACGCACCCTGCGGAGCGCCCTTTGCCGACGCTGGAGCGGCCGGCAGTCCCCCCTGACCTTGCTTGGACTGGAGTTCCTGCAAGCCTTGATCGAGACTCTCGCGCATATGGTTCTGCATGTCCTGCAAGTCGGTGAGAGCGACAGTGACCGTAGCGGAGTTGGCACACTCGCGCGCACCCTTACTCGAGAGCACTACCAGATTCACCGACGTCGCGTCCGGAGCGGACGGAGCGACCATATTCAGGACATCGCCGTCACTAAGCGCACACTCAGAGCCGTCAGCGTTCACCACATCGAGAGGAGCGGCGACGACGAAGACGTGGGTGTGTTGATCGGACAGCAGTCTTGCTATGCCGCTGGACTTTGGGTCGGGATCCTGGTTCTGGGCATTTTGGGCTGCCTCTTGGTTTTCCAAGGCAAGCTGGTTTTTTACTTCAGTGGCGATCATATCCTTCACTCCCGCAGTAAGGGCGGGAGTTCCGCCTGAGGCTTGTTGATCGGCTGCGGAATCCGGTGTCGCCTGCTGCTCCTGGTACGCGGCGGTCAGGTCGGAGGAAATTATGTAATCGGTGAGCCAGAGCGAGGCGGACGGGTAGAAGGGTGAGGGCGCGAAATAATAACCGTAATAGCCGTACCAGGGATTGCCAGCCCAACCCCATGAGTAGTATGCCGGCCCGTACCAAGGGTTATAAGCCCATCCGTAAAACCCCGGCGCGTAATAGAAGCCGGGGGCATACACGTTCAACTCGACCCCGCGGTAAGGGTACACGCTATAGAAGCGGCTATACGAGCGGCCGTTGTAGTAGTAAGTACGGGCTGCGTAGGCGTGGCCGTTGTGTGTATAGCCACGCTGAACATAGCTGGGACGCCCGCGCTCGGCGACTACGCGAGAGTGGTCTGCACGTTCTGTCGAGACTCTCGTATTGCCCTTGCTGCCGTGGTGGATATCCATGCCGCGCTTGGCATCGTGAACGTCGCTTACTTTACCGCTTGGGCGCTTCGTCAGTGTGCCGCCAGATTTCGTTTGGATCTGCTGGTGGCCCTTAGGAACTGGAACGTCCGTTTTGCCGACATGTCCGCCCCCTGTGCTCGGTCCCGTGCCTGGGTTCCGTCCCGGCGGATTCGGCGGATGAGTGGCGGTTCCCGTGCGCGGGCTGCCGGCGGGAGGGGTTTTGGCGGGCGTGGCTTTGGCCGGCGGCGGAGCCGGTTTCTTCTTGTCGTCATGGGCCAACAAAAGGGTCGAGCCCAGAATGAGAAGAAGGCCCACTATTAAGCACACACAAAGGTTCTTGCAGATTAATAGACGGCGCATTTGGTTCTCACTTTCTTGTTTGCCGGAGCAATCTCTCTCCCCATGAGGCAATCGCCCCTGCTCAGTCGACATCCATGACCTTTCCATCGACAAACGTCACTTTCATGTCCTGGTAGTAGTAGATTTGTTTGGCGCCGACGGCTGCCACCTTCTTCGGCTGGCCGAATATCGCCACGACCTGGTCCTTGGTCTGACCCAAACTGATGGTTTTGGGAGGTGCCGGCGGCGTATCAGGCGGGCGTGGAGGGGGAGTGATCGGTGGAGGCGGGGTATCCGGCGGTGTGGGGCCAGTGCCGGGACTTTCCGAAGCATCGACCGTCAAGACTTCCGCTATAGTGTTCATCAATTCGGCTGCTGGCGGATTGTGCCCTTTGGGGAATGGGAACTTCAATTCGCCGTAATACCGGAGGTCGTTAATGGGATCGCTGAAGAAACGGAAGATCACTCCGTCGTCCTTAACATCCACATTGGTCACCCAGAATTTTTCGCCGCTCGCAAAGGTCCGCTGCGCGATATTCACGGAGGAACCCGGGGTGACCATCGCATTTCCAAAATCCCGCCAAAAGTTTCTTCCAAATGGGTTAAGGGTTATCTTGCCCTTCTTGTAGATGCTCTGCGGTGGGATTGGATTGGAGGTGGCATACATGAGCAGCCCATTCTTATGTAGAACCAGGACAGCGCCCGCCTCGGCAATATCGCTCTTGTCGCTGGTTGTAGTGGTTAGAGCGAACTGGGATGTCAGCGTCTTCTGAATCTGGGCTTTTTGCTCCTGACCCAGTAGCCATGGAGCCAATCCCGTCAGCGTTAGGACCAATAAAACTCTCAGTATCGTTCGCCACATGGCAATCTCTCCTAAGGTCCTCCCGGATTCGGGTACCGTGGGGACGAATCGTTCTTTGCTAGGGCTTATGGTTGCGAAGTAGAGTTCAGAGCGGTAAACTTGGCAACGGGCAAGAGATGGCAATAGCTGACTTTTGCTGACATGCGTGCTGGTTCTTCCCTGTTCCTTCCTCTGGAACTAGCTGCCGGGCCCAGGAATACACTCGTAGTTACTAAGTTCAGCTAGGTGGAAGCATGCCGAACGGCAACGGGAACGGTGCGCGGCTCGATTCGTGGAAAGACATTGCCTCCTATCTCAGTCGAGATGTGCGGACGGTGATTCGGTGGGAGAAAGACAAGGGATTGCCGGTGCGGCGGGTACCGGGCGGGCAGCGTAAGGCCGTCTTCGCATACGCGACAGAGCTGATGCCTGGTTGACGCAGGGGAGCGGCGACCCTCAGGAGCTAAAGGCCGGTTCCAACGGCGGGATGATTGGCACGGCTGAAGCCGTGGCCCTCCCGGTGCTGTCGGCTTCCGCAGGTGTCTCTCCAGCCCATGTTTCTCCGGCACAATCCTCCTCACAGCTTCTAAAACTAGCGTTGCGCTACGGCGCGATCGGACTGGTCATCGCCATCATGGCGGGTTGGCTGTGGGCCAGGCTTCGTGCGGTCGGGGCTGATCGCGTACCCGTGAGAATTGGAATGACGCTGAATTCAGTGCAGGCATTCGACGGAAACAATGGGTTGCTGTGGAGTCACCCCTATTCGCTGCCTTTTGAGGACTATGTGCTCAAAGAAAATGGACCGTTCGCAGGCTTTTCTGGGATCGGAGACTACCTTGGCGATGGGGAGTTAGAGGTCCTGGTGCCGGTTTTGCTACACGAAGTGAGCGGAGAGGTCGATCTGTTTTCCGGCAGCGGAAAACTCCTTTGGAAGTATGTTCCCGACCGGTCGTTTCAGTTCGGCAAGCACGAACTCCACGGGAACTGGGCGCTAACGAGCCTCTTCGCGGCGCAGCGAGAAAAGGAAAAAACAATCTGGGCAGGCTTTGCTCATGGAGTTTGGGGAAATGCGTTTGTGGTTAAACTCGACCCGCAAACCGGGAAAGACACGCTGCGGTTTGTGAATACCGGAACGATTCGCAGCCTGAACGAGATTCACGCGGGGAAGACATTTTTGCTGGTTGGTGGATTTAATAATGAGCCTGACTGGGGAAGCTTGGCCGTCATCGACGAGGCAACACCCTTCGCGATCTCCCCCCAGACGAAGGGCACGCGGCATGAGTGCGTGAGTTGTCCTCCGGGCAATGTGGATTATTACTTTGAGTTTCCGCGGTCTGAGTTGACTGACCTGCGACAACTTCACGAGGACGCGGTGCGGGGAATTCACGTGACGGGGAACCAGATCGAGGTTGTCAAGAACGCGTTGACAGACGGCAGCACCGCGGTGCACTACATACTGCGCGCGGATGAGGAATTCAAACCGGTTGCGCTGAGGTTTGGCTCAAGCTACGACATGCTGCATCGGCAGTATGAGCGAGAGGGTAAGTTGAATCACACGCTGGAGAATTGTCCGGAGCGGCTGCATCCGCGACCGATTCGAATGTGGACGCCGGCGGGAGGCTGGACGGAGATTCAGTTGCCGCCGGCCCCGTTTAATCAGTAGCGCCCGTCGCTGTCGCTCCGGCTTGCTCGGGATGACAAGATTAAGGTGCTATTCCTCCGCTCGAACGGTCCGCACATGCAAGTGAGGTGCTCATCCTCCGCTCCGACATACTGCACATTCGCGGTTTCGGTAGGGATTCCTCGGGCGCTCCCTTCGGTCGCTGGTCGGAATGACAGCGGAGGAATTTCACTGGCTGGGAGTCGGAACAACGGAAGGATTTCACTGGCTGGGATTGGAATCCTCGTGGGCTTCGGGATAAGTTTCTTCTGGATAATTCGGGTCGATGCAGGCTTGGATGGTGATTGGGTCGAGTGGGGTGGGGGGATCGAGCAGGTGCCAGGCTTCGCGGTATTGTTCGAGGCGCATTTTTTTGGCTTGGCGGTGGGGGTAGAAGCGGAGCATGGGTTGGGGCGTGCAGACTTCGACCGGGATGATGTACCAGAGGTTTAGGGGGACTACGTGGGCGGCGATGAAGTCGATGTCGCGCTTGGTGTAGGGGACGTGGCGTCCGGCGGATTCGTAGGTGGCGCGGGTTTCGTAGGCTCCGGCGCGCAGGCTGTCGGTGCATTTGACCTGGACGCGGAAGAGGTGGATGTCGGGTTGAGGGCGATTGTCGAGGATGAAGTCGTAGCGCTCGCTGTCTCCCCAGGGCTTGCAGATGGCGAAGCGGCGCTGGCTGGCCTGGTAGAGGAAGGCGGCTTCGGAACGCTCTCCGGTGCGCTTGGTGTTGGGGCGGTTGGGATCGTCGGGGAGGCTGAGCGGGCGCTTCGACATTGCGGACTCCTTTAGATTGGGCGCAGCGCTCGGCTTCGCCTTGCGGGACAGCCGAAGGCGGCTGTCCCCACATGAGTTTGCCTAAGTTTATGAATATCTTTTAGGTTCATTATAACAGGTGGTGTCAAGCTTAGAGCTTTAGGTCGGACGGGTGCGGAGGTGGCGAGTGCGGATGGAGTTATAGGGATCTTTCGACTGCGCTACGGGATTGGCTTCGCCAATCCCTTGCTTCGCTCAAGATGACAGCGGGGGAGGGGCGAAACGGAAGCACGTCAACGGGCAAAAACAAAAGCAAAAAAATCAACGTCAAAAGCTAGCGGGCATGGTGCCCGCTCTACAGAATCAAGATCAACCGCAAAGTCAAGGACCGTTTTGGGAATTTGGGGAATTTATTTTTTTGGTGGGGAGTCTTTTGGGGCATGCGGGGGTTTAACTTGGGGAGAATAAGGATCGCGATGGCAGCGCGGAGGGATGCTGGGGCATCCAACAGGTATGGGCAAAGGGATGATCTTCGACGAGAAGTATCGGGTGGTGAGCGTGGAGGGAGATCGCCTGTTGCTGCGCGGCGTGCGGAGCGGGGATGTGCTGACGGTGATCAATCCGGAGCCGGAGAATCCGCTGACGGCGGAGGAGTATCCGGTGGGGAAACTGGTGGCTTTGAGCGATCCGGCGAGTGCGCTGGCTAATTAGTGGAGTGGGTAGGGTAGATAGGGATCTTTCGACTACGCAAAGGGATTGGCTAACGCCAATCCCTTTGCTGCGCTCCAGATGACAAGATAACCCTTATGCTTCACTCAAGCCATGACAGATGCGGCGCATGGAGGGGAATCTGCATCCTACTCGCGGGAATTGGCGGCAGGAGTTAAGCTAGAGGGGTTGAGGAGGATGTGTGCGCTGCGGACGATGCGGCAATGAAAATCCGGAGGGGAATCGGTTCTGCGGAATGTGCGGGGCGGGCCTGGCGGTGAAAGCGGAAGCCGAGGCTGGCCGGCCTGCGGCGGTGGCGGCGGTGCGCAACGTTGCTGGCGGTGAGGTGGCGGGCGGAGAGCGGGTGGCGAAAAAAGAAGATGCGCCGGTGAGTGTGACCGGGCCGTCGTTTCTGGGATTGAACGCTCCGCCACGCGAGCAGCATGGAGATGGCGGGCAGGGGCGATCGGGGCGGAATCTGGAGTACTTGCTGGAAGATGAGGAAGAGCCGAAGCGGGGTTGGGGCAAGTTGATTCTGTTGCTGTTGGCGCTGGTGCTGGCGGTGGGATTCGGCTACCTGCACTGGAAGCAGGGTGGATTCGCGTGGGTGAATGGCGGCGAGAAAAAGCCGGCGGCGACGGTGCCGGCGGAAAGCGCTACGACGGCGGATTCGGGGAGTGCTGGGGCGGCGACGAATAGTCCTGGAGCGGCGCAGAATAGTGGTGCTGCGGGGAGTGCGCCGGCGGCGGGCGCGCCTGAGGCTGGGGCGCAGAATGCGGGTTCACAGAATCCGGCTGCGCCGAGTGCGGATGGGCAGAAGGTGCCGGCCGGGGCGGGGAACCTGGCTGGCGAGACTGGCGAGACGAAAGCTGCGGAGGCTCCGGCTGGGTCCGAGGAGAAGCCGCGAGAGGCGGAGAAGCCTGCGGCTCCGGTGAAGGCTCCAGAGCGGCGGAAAGTGGCGGCGGAAAAACCTGCGGCGGCGAAACCGGCTGCGGCCAAGCCCGTCGTCGACACGGTGGAGGAAGCGGAGAGATACGTTTATGGCAGCGGAGTGCCGCAGGACTGCGATCGCGGACTGCGGATGCTGAAGGCGCAGCAGTCGAATGCGAAGGCCATGATCTCGATGGGAGTGCTGTATTCGACGGGGACGTGCGCTCCGCGAGATTTGCCGACGGCTTACCGGTGGTTCGCGCAGGCGCTGCATAAGGATCCGGACAATCAGGTGCTGCAAGAGGATTTGCAGAAGTTGTGGGGGCAGATGACGCCTCCGGAGCGGCAGCTGGCGATTCGGTTGAGCCAGTAGGCAGTTCTGAGTTCTTGGCTCTCGGCTTACGGGAGTTGGGTGAGGGTAGGGATTCTTCAACTGCGTGAGCGCTTTCGCTTCGCTTCGCGCTCACTTCGCTCAGAATGACAGAAGGAAAATTTGCTTCGCGGGCTGGGCTCTCAGTGGTTCAGCGTGAAATTTTTGTTGCTGGTTAGTGGACCGGATGGTGTGGTGACTACTACTGGGCCGGTGGTGGCTCCGGTGGGAACTGTGGCGGAGATTTCTGTACTGGAAATTATGGCGAATGTCGCGGGTGTGCCATTGAACGTGACGCTGGATGCGCCCGTTAGATCGGTGCCCAGGATGTTGACGTGTTGGCCCGCCTTGCGGGTTGCGGGCAGCAAAGTCACAAACGGGGGGGCGCCGAACGAAAGGCTGAATACTGTTCCCGCCCCATAAAATCCTGTCCCTCCCTCGGGAGTGGTTCCGTAGAGGACTCCGCTGGTCGCCTGCAGTAACGCTGTGTCCGGCCGGTCGCCGTCGACGTAGTTGAAGGTGTGCACGGCCGTGGTCAGTGCGGTGTTCAGGTTGACCTTGAAAAGCGTTCCGCACCCTGGGTCGAACACGGCGGTGCAATTCCCGTTCCCGCCGTTGCCCCCATTGTCGGCACTTCCATACAGATCTCCGCTGGTGACTTGAATCAGCGGTGCTGCGGGACCGCGGCCCTCCGTGTAACAGAAGCTGTGTAAGGTTGTCAGCTTGCCCTTGCTTGTGATTTTGAAGATCGTGCCGCCCTGCGCTCCGTAATAGCAATACTGATTGCCGCCGCCAACGGTTGAGCCGTAGAAGTTTCCATCGGCGGCTTGCAGCAGGCCTGCGTCCGGCTCCTGTCCGTCGGTGCATCCCGTTTGCGCGCAGAAATTGTAGAGGGTCGTGAGCGTGCCGCCGGCGGTGATTTTGAAGACAGTGCCACCGCTGTAGGCTCCGCCCAGCGAGGTTGTGCCGTAGAAGTTTCCGTCGGTGCCCTGAACCAATCCACCGATGGGTAGCGAGCCGTCGGCGTTGTTGAAGTTATGCAGAGTCGTGAACGTGCCGGTGGAGGAGATTTTGAAAATTGTTCCGCAACCAAGCGCGCCTTGCCAGCTACAGGAATCGTTGGCTCCTCCGGCAGCGGTTGTGCCGTAGAAATTTCCGTCGGTACCCTGAATCAGAGTGCCGGCGGGATAGGTACCGTCGCTGGCGTTGAAGGAGTGAAGCGTGGTAAGAACTCCGGCTTCGGTAATCTTGAAGAGGGTTCCGCATCCCAGCCCGCAGTTCGTTTTTAAACCGCCCCACTGCGTTATCCCATACAGAACCCCGTCGGTGCCGAGCGTCAGGCCGAGGGGGATGTTTCCGTCGCCCTGGCCCGTGAAAGTGTACAGAGTTGTCAGAGTGCCGGCGGGGGTCATCTTGAAGACTATGGATGGGCTAGTCGTGGTTCCGTACAGGTTGCCGTCCGTGCCTTGCACGAGAGCTGCGCCCGGATTGCCGCCGGCCTCCCTTGTAGTAAAGCTGAACAGCGTCTTGAAGGTCTGCGCGGAAGCGCCTGAGGTCAGGGCCAATGCCATCGCGAGAAATGCAATTACGTTTGCGATTCTGGTGGAATTTCGTGGGATTCGATTCATTGGCGCACACTCCGAACTGGCAGGTCTCGTCGCGACGACATTATCGTCTAGCAACGGGGGTGGGGCGTCAACGTGAAAGATTTTGCATGGTGGGTTGGCATATGGAGGGCCGCCTCGATCCGGCGTGGGTTTTGGTGTCCGACGGAGAAGTCAAGGGCTTTCACCCACAGAGGGCACGGGGGATCACGGGGTAAAGCGACGATCTGTCAACGTCAACGGGGCTGACGCGCTAGAACTAATGAGCAGGTTAGGCTATAGGGATTCTTCGACTGCGTGAGCGCTTTCGCTTCGCTTCGCGCTCACTTCGCTCAGAATGACAGGATGTCGCGCGGAGGGCTCGGAAACTGGTATTGTTTTGCTGCGCAATCCGCTGCAATCCGCAGGGGGTGGATTTTGCGTACTTCTTAGGTAAGGACGAGAAACCGGTTTGTCGAGTCCGCGAGCACAAGGGGTTTCGGCGGATCTGGCCCTGGTGACGGGGTTGAAGTCCGGCGATCAGGGGGCGATGGCGGAGCTTTACGACCGCTATTCATCCGTAGTGTATGCGGTGGCGTTGCGGGTGCTGGGAGATACGGGAGCGGCTGAGGATGTGTTGCAGGAAGTGTTTCTGCAATTGTGGCGAAAGCCGAGCGCGTTCGATGCGGCGCGGGGAAGTTTGGGAAGCTGGCTGGCGGTGATCACGCGGAATCGGGCGATTGATTTTTTGCGGAAGCGGAAGCCGGAGACCGATATAGAAGATGTGGTGCTGTCGGTGGCTCCGGATATGGCGGGCGATGCGGAGCGGGCGCGGGCGGCGGAAAAAGTGCGCGGGGTGTTGGGAAATATGGCGGCGGCGCAGCGCACGGCGCTGGAGATGGCGTATTGGGAGGGCATGAGCCACTCCGAGATTGCGGATAAGACGGGAGAGCCGCTGGGGACGGTGAAGACGCGGATTCGAGCGGGGTTGATTGCGCTGCGGAAGGCGTTTCAGGGGTGAGGAGAACGCCGAGTTTTCTCCCCACGGAGTGGTGGCTGATGGGACAGCAGATTCCTCACCGGGCTGTCGCCCGGTTCGGAATGACAAGGGTTGTGAGATGAGCGAGCACGAACGATACGCGGAGGATCTTGCTTTGTATGCGCTGGATGCGCTCGAGGGAGAAGATCGCGCGCGCGTGGATCTGCATCTGGCGACGTGCGCGGCTTGCCGGCTGGAGCTGGAACAGTTGCGCGCGGACACGGCGTTGATGGCGCTGTCGGCGACGGGGGCCAGGCCTCCGCTGCGGGCGCGGAAGCGGCTGCTGGATGCGGTGGCGAAGGAGGCTGGGTCTGAGAGCCTCGCTGCGCTCGGCGGACAGCCGGGGCGGCTGTCCCCACATGGTTCGTCTTCAGCCTCACATGGTTCTTCTTCAGATGATGCTCTGGTCGCTGCCCGCGGTGGGCGTTGGTGGGGGTGGTTGGGATGGGCGGCTGCGGTGGCGGTGATTTTGTTTGCGTTTTCGTTGTGGCGGGAGAACCTGGAGTTGAAATTGAGTCTGGCTTCGGTGGGATCGCAGGCGGCGGAGAGCCGTCGGGAGATGGAGGAGTTGCGGAAGATCGCGGCGCCGATTCTGGAACCGGAGGCGCAGCGGGTGACGCTGGTGGCGGCGAAGAGTCCACCGCAGCCGCAGGGAAAAGCATTTTATTTGAAGAGCCGGAGCAGCCTGGTTTTTCTGGCGAGCAACCTGCCGGCGCTGCCGCCGCAGAAGGCTTATGAGTTGTGGCTGATTCCGACGAATGGATCTCCGATACCGGCTGGAGTGTTCAAGCCGGATGCACATGGGAGCGCGAGTGTGGTGAATCCTCCGCTGCCGGCGGGGGTGGAGGCGAAGGCGTTTGCGATTACGGTGGAGAATGAGGCGGGGGCTAGTACGCCTACTATGCCGATTGTGATGGCGGGCAGTGGGTAGGGGCAGTTGGCAGGGGCAGGGTTTAGTGGTTCGTCAGCCTCTGGGATTTTCTTTGGGGGCTGATTTGTTTTTATGCTTCGGGAGGCGTACCTCAGCGGCTGAAGCCGCAATCATTCTGCGGGCGTTGTGGCACGAGTAAACTCGTGCCCTTCCCGGGCTCGTAGGTTTCCTGACTCAGTGCGCTTCCCGACTCGTGCGCTTCCGACTCGTGCTCTTTTCGACTCGTGCTCTTTCCGACTCGTGCCCTTCCCGAACTTGTGCGCTTCGCGAACTCGTACCTTTCCCGACTGTTTCAGAACTTCAGATTGTTTGCGCAGCGTGGCCGAGACACGTTGCTGGGGTAGGGATGCTTCGACTGCGCCGGGACTCCCTTCGGTCGTCCCGGCTCCGCTCTGCATGACACGGCTTGCAGGATGCTTACACCGAGTGCGGCGTTGACGCACACTAACCACTGAACACTAAACACTGAAGTGCGCTACTGCTGTTGTTCGAAGACGATTACTGCTTTGGGCGCGGTGGCGTGCTCTTTGCGATAGGCGCGGGCTATGTCGCCTAGAGGAGTCTGGTAGATCGGAGTTCCTAGTTCGGCCAGCGGAATCTCTCCCTGGGCGTAGTCGTAGGAAGAAGTGTTGAGTAAGTTGAATTCCTGACGCATGGAGTGTTGCGAGGCGTGCTGAACGTGTTCGGCCATCTGCATGGGCGCCGGGGTGTTGGGCAGGACAGAAGCGGTTTGAGCGCCGGCGGTGGCGACACAGAGAAAACAGAGCATAAACAAAGCGACGATGGTGGTTTTCATAGTTGATCCTGTCCGGGGGAAACAACGCATTGAATTTGAAAGAACCAGCGGAAGGGCGCGATTGGCGCGGCTTCCGGTAGAGGTAGGGGCAATCCGCATACCAAACGGGAGCGGGGGATATTCGAGTTAGGGGGCTTGCGGGAGAGGGAGTGTAAAAGGTTTGCACATAGGTGGAAAGGGCAACGGCAAGGTTTCAAGGTGGCAAAGTTTCAAGGTTTCGATGACTTTCACAAAACCTTTATCGCGGAGGGCGCTGAGAAAATCCGCGGAGGAACAGGAGAACTGCTTCTATGTTCGGGAGCGGGAGCCGTATTTTTGGAAGACGGATTCGCGGGAGAGAACGCCTTCCAACCTGCGAGAGTCGGCGCGATTGACTACGGGAATGAGCGGGGAATCGTTGATGTAACCGAGGGCGGAATCTAGCGGGAGATCGGGATAGAGACTGGGCAGCGACTGTTTGGGCAGAACGGAGCCGAGAGTGAGTTCTCCTTTGCCTTCTTGAAAGAGGCGTTGCAGGTGGTCGCGGGCGATCAGGTTCCAGCCGGTGGGGTGAAGGCGGACCAGAAAGATGGTGTCGGGGGAATTCTGCACGCGGCGACTGCTGGCGTCAACGTAATCTTCGGCGCTGAGAATGATGCTGGGAACGGGGAGCATGGCGTCCTCGGCGTGCAGAATGGCTTCTTCGCGCGACTCTTCGAGCGATGGAAGAATGAGGCCGTCCTGACGAGTGAGGAGATCGAAGATGGGAACGGCCTGCAGGCTGCGCGAGATGAGATACGAAAAAGTGTTGGCGACGATGACGGGGACAACGATCTCATAGTTGCCGCTGACTTCGAGCACCATGAAAACGGAAGTCATGGGGACGCGAAGAAATCCGGCGAAGAGCACGCCCATGCCGACCAGGACGTAGGTGCCGGTGGATCCGGTGAGGTGGGGGAAGAAGATGCGTTCGATATCGCCGACAGCGCCGCCGAGCATGGCTCCGATAAAAAGCGTGGGCGCGAACATGCCGCCGGGGGTGCCACTGACAAAGGAGAAGGTGGTGGCGATGATTTTGAGAAGGGCGAGGATGGCGAGAATTTTCCAGGCGAACTGGCCGTGCATGGCCTGGTCCATGGAATCGTAGCCTGCGCCCATGACCTGGGGAGCACCGAGGAAGGCGATGAAGCCGACGAGAAGTCCGGCGATGGCGGGCTGGAAATATTGGGTCCAGCGCGGAAGAGCTTTGAGGCGAGGGCGGAGGTAGCCGATGGATTTGGCGAAGGCGACGGAGGCGAAGCCTCCGACGATGCCGAGGACGGCGTAGGCGATGAGTTCGGTGGGGCGCTTGAAGGTGGTGACGGGAATGCGGAACAGCGGTTCGCTGCCGAGGAACCAGCGAACGATGACGACGCTGGAAACGGCGGAGAGGACGACGGAGCCGAGGATGCCGGCGCTCCAGCGTCCGATGACCTCTTCGATGACGAAAAGGACGGCGGAGATGGGAGCGTTGAAGGCGGCGGCGAGGCCAGCGGCGGCGCCGACGGGAGCCATGAGGCGAAGTTTTTCGCGGGAGATTTTGAGCCAGCGTCCGAGAGCGGAGGCGATGCTGGCTCCGATCTGCAGCGAAGGATCTTCAGGGCCGAGGGACTGGCCGGATCCGATGGCGAGCGCGGCGCAGATGAATTTTCCGACGGCGGTGCGAAATGGAATGACGCCGTTGAAGATGTAGAGAGCGGCCTTAGTCTGGTTGACGCCGCTGCCGCGGATGCCGGGAAAAAGTTGCATGACGAGCGCGGCTACGACCAGTCCGGTGATGGCGGGGACGGCGAACAGGCGCCAGGTGTGGATTTGCGGCATGGGGCCGAGCAGGGCGAGGTGAGTCCAGTCGATGGCGAGGCGGAAACAGACGACGGCGAGTCCAGAGAAGATTCCGATGAAGACGGAGAGGATGAGGAAGAAGAGTTCTTCGTTGAAGATTGGTTCGAGGGCGGCGAAGGCGCGGCGCGGGAAGCGGAAGCGGGAGAGAGTGGGGACCTCGGGGGCTGAAGCCCCGTCGCCTTGCGGGGTTAATGGCACGACTGAGGTCGTGCCCTTCCCGGTTGGGTCCGTCGCGGTTGGATTCGTACCGGATGCGTTTATCCCGGCAGGATTCTGGGGAGGGGTGCTCACTGGCTGGCGGCCTCGCGTTTTTGAGAGATGAGGAGTAAGGCAAGATCGAGGTCTTGCGGCGGGCCGCAGGTGGCGGCGGTTTGCTGCTCGATGTGGAAGACGACATCCATGATGGAGTCGGGAAGATCGGTTTCTGCGGCGGAGCGGAGGCGCGGGAGGTCGGGCTTGAGCGCGGTCCAGCGGGATTGCAGAGCGGCCAGCGGAGAAGTGGAATCGGTTTTGAGATCGACCTGGGCCTGCTGGGCGCAGGCGATGAGGCGGAGTTCGGCCTGCGCGAAGGCGGCGGTGATGCGGCGATTGCGTTCAGCATCTGAGATGCGGCTGCGAAACGGATTGGAGCGAAGAACGAGGTCGGTGGTGGCGAGAAGCTGGCGAGAAACGGCGTCCTGCGGATCGGCGCGGACTGCGGCTTCGAGGTCGGGCAGGGCGGTGGCGTAGTTGCCGGAGCGGTAGGCAGCCTGGCCGGCGCAGGCGAGGGCGGTGGAATTTCCGGGATCGAGGGCGAGGACTTCCCTGCACTGCGTGAGCTCGCCGCCATAGAGCCGGGCCTGGGCAAAAAGTTGTGCGGCCTCGAGGTGATCGGCGGGATCGGGCGGCAAGGAAGAGGCGAGGGCCATGAGTTCGGATTCGGCGCGACCGTTGGCGCGTTCCTTGAGCAGAAACTGGATGAGTTCGATGCGAGCTTTGCGGCGATTGGAATCGAAGTCGGGGTTCCAGACTCCGTACATGGCGTTGTGATAATAGCGGGTGGCGTCTTCGATGTTGCCGCGGTGGGCAGCGACGCGGGCGAGGGCAAGATTGACGGCGCCATCCTGCGGAGTGCGCTGCCAGAGAGCGGTGAGATAGGATTCGGCCTCGTCGAGGCGGCTGGGAACGTTGCTGTCGCGCAGGGCGCGGGCGAGGCTGAGCTGGTACTGGGAGTTGGTGGGATCGCAGGTGAGGGCGGCGCGGAAGGCGGCGATGGCGTCGTCGTAGTGGGAGGCGCCGGCGTCAGCGAGTCCCTGGGCGTAGAGGGTGCGTCCACGGGCCTGCTGATTGGCGTTGAAGCGGGCGACGAGATGGCTGACCGCGGCGAATCCGGTGGCGGCGGCTAGGGTGAGAATGAGGAGGATGACCGGGGCGGAGCGTGGGACTAGTTTTGGGAGAGGCCACGACATATCTCGTATCACGATATCATTTTTTGCTGGGGGCTCGCGGGCGGGGCAGCTTAAAGGGAAAACAGAGTCAATGGCTGGAGCGGAGTCGAAGGTAAAACAAAGTCAAAGGCAAGCGGGCAGGAGTGCCCGCTCCACATAGCCAAGATCAACGGCAGGGGATTGGGTAGGGATCTTTCGACTGCGCCGGGGATTGGCTTTCGCCAATCCCCGCTTCGCTCAAGATGACAGGGGCGGAGGCGCTGGAAGATAAAGGTGTGGCGCTTCAGGTAAGATATTCCGTCTGAGACTGGGGAAGAATGAATCGCGAATATCACAAGGGATATAGCCAGGAACTGAACCGGGAGATGGATTTGCTGGTCTTCGGCCATGGGGGAACGCCGCTGGTCGTGTTTCCGACGTCGATGGGGAAGTTCTTCGAGTATGAAGATCGCGGGATGATCGGCGCGCTGGCGCATAAGATCGATCGCGGCGAACTGCAGGTGTTTTGTCCCGACGGCATCGATACCGAGAGCTGGTACAACAAGGGCGTTCATCCCAGGGTGCGGGTGATGCGGCATTTGCAGTACGAGCGCTACATTCTGCATGAACTGGTGCCGTTTATCCGGTGGAGGAATCAGACGCCGCAACTGGCGGTGACCGGATGCAGCTTCGGGGCGTATCACGCGGTGAATTTTGCGTTCAAGCATCCCGATGTGGTGACGCATTGCGTGAGCATGAGCGGGGCGTTCGATATCCACCAATTTCTGGATGGATATTATGACGACGACTGTTACTTCAACTGTCCTCCGGATTACTTGCCTAATCAGAATGATGACTGGTTTTTGTCGCGCTACCGGCAGATGAAGATTGTGCTGGGGTCGGCGGATTGGGATATGTGTCTGGACCAGAACGTGAAGCTGTCGGCGATTCTGAATGGCAAGGCGGTGCCGCACTGGCTGGATGTGTACGGCGACAATTCGAAGCATGACTGGCCGTTGTGGGTGAGGATGGCGGGGAAGTACTTTTAGGGGCGGTCGGTAGTGGGTAGGGGTCGGTGGCCGTGGTCGATGGCCGCAGTGAGATGACTATAGGGATCCTTCGACTGCGTGAGTGCTTCGCTTCGCTCGCACTCGCTTCCGCTCAGGATGACAGGGTTTATTTTTGCTTCGGGATGACAGAGTTTATTGGGAGATGAAACTGTGAAGAAGATTGGAATTTTATTTGGGATGGAGAATACGTTTCCGCCGGCGCTGGTGGAGAAGATTAATGGGATGAAGGTTGAGGGCGTGACTGCCGAGTTTGTGAAGATTGGCGGCATTCGAATGGATGAGCCCAAAAAGTATGACGTCATCATCGACCGCATCTCGCAGGACATTCCCTTCTACCGGGCTTACCTGAAGAATGCGGTGATGCAGGGGACGATTGTGGTCAACAATCCGTTCTGGTGGACGGCGGATGACAAGTTTTTCAATTATGCGCTGGCGCACAAGCTGGGCGTGGCGATTCCGCCGACGATCATTTTGCCGCATCACAAGCATCCTGAGGGAACGACGGATCAGTCGATGCGGAATTTGATGTATCCGCTGAACTGGGACGAGTTGTTTGCCTATGTCGGCTTCCCTGCTTTCCTGAAGCCTTATTCCGGCGGTGGGTGGAAGCATGTTTATCACGTGCACTCGCCGGAGGAATTTTTTCAGCACTATAACAACACCGGCGATTTGTGCATGACGCTGCAGCATGGCGTGGTGTTTGAAGAGTATTACCGGTGCTATGTGGTGGGGCAGGAAAAAGTGCACATCATGAAGTACGATCCGCGGGCGCCGCATCATGAGCGGTATGTTAAGGGGAATCCGCCACCGTCGTCGGAAGCTTTGCGGGCTCGGATTGAGAAAGACGCGCTGACTTTGTGCCGCGTGCTGGGGTATGACTTGAATACGGTGGAGTTTGCGGTGGAGGGTGGAGTGCCTTACGCGATTGATTTCTTGAATCCGGCTCCGGATGCGGAGATTACGTCGGTGGGCCAGGAAAATTTTGACTGGATTTGCAATGCGGTGGCGGAGATGGCGGTGAAGATGGCGGTGACCGGGGTCGATCCGGCGAAGGAGTTGCGTTGGTCTGGATTCTTGAATGGGCCGGTGGCGGCGGCGAAGGTTAAGAAGGCAGAGCCGGGGTGGGTGGCGGAACGGAAGCGAGGGAAGGCCGCGAAGTAATAGCGGGTGGTAGGAGTCAAAGGCTTTAAACACAGGGGGCACGGAGGATCACAGGGTAATGTACATGTCGATCTGTTTGAAGCACTACGCTCGATGAAGAAGAAGAGTTCCAAGGGTCCGGCGGCGAAAGACGTTGACCACTATCTGGCCGATGTGGCGGAGCCTGCGCGCGGCACTCTGAATAAAGTTCGGGCGGCGATTCGGGCGGCTGTGCCGAAAAGCGCTACCGAGTACCTCAGCTATGGGATTCCTACGTTTGGGTATGAGGGACATCTGGTTGCGTTTGCGGCTTTTAAGAAGCATTGCAGCTTCTTTCCGATGAGCTACGCGGTGATCGACGCTTTCACGGAAGAGCTTGGGGATTTCACGATCTCGAAGGGGACCATTCGATTTCCTCTGGATAAGCCGTTGCCGGCGGCAGTGTTGAAGAGGATGGTGAAGGCGCGGGTTGCGGAGAACAAAGGCCGGAAATAAAGCTGATTGTGGACGATCTGAACAAAAGGCGCTTCCGGTGGGGCGTGGCGCTGGCGTGGGCGCCGTGGATCCCGACCCTGATTGGCTTCGGCTACGCGCTGATTAGCGTTTGGGCACAGAAGGCGACAGGGATCGGCGCGCTGGCTGGCGGTCTGGGCGAGTTGTTTGTGGTATATGGTATCGCGGCGATTCTCATTAGCCAGGTTACCGCGATCATCTTGCTGTTTCGGACATTTTCGCCGGGACATTGGGCTCGTAGTTGGTTCTCCATATTTTCCATCTGCTTGAGTGGCTTGATGCTTCTTCTGGTGGGCTTCTTCCTGTGGTTTTCCTGGTTCCAGATTCACCATGGATATTGAATGAAGTCTGACGCAGGCCAGTTGTTATACTGTTAGGGCTCGTTTCTGCCCACCCTTTCGCCAAGGAGGCGAAGGGATAGAGCACTCAGGTGCTTGCATCTTTACGGGAGACCAAGATTCCTCGCTTCGCTCGGAATGACAATGAACTTTTGTGGACTCTGAACTCTTGCTGACTTTATGAAACCTACTTTCACTATCGGGATTGAAGAGGAATATCAGACAATCGATCCGCAGACGCGGGATCTGAAGTCGCATATTCAGGCGGAAATCCTTGAGAAGGGCCAACTGATCCTGCAGGAGCGGGTGAAGGCCGAGATGCACCAGTCGGTGGTCGAGGTGGGGACCGGGGTGTGCCAGAACATCAAGGAAGCCAAGGCGGAAGTGAAGATGCTGCGGCGGGACATCATTCGGCTGGCGAAAGAGAATGGGCTGAAGCTGGCGTCGGTGGCGACGCATCCGTTTGCGGATTGGCGGGTGCAGGAGATTCATCCCGACGAGCGGTATAAGAATATTGTCGAGGACATGCAACTGGTGGCACGGGCGAACCTGATTTTTGGATTGCACGTGCACATCGGGATTGAGGATCGCGAGACGGCGATCCACATGATGAATCACGCGCGCTATTTTCTGCCGCACCTGCTGGCGCTGTCAACCAACTCTCCGTTCTGGCTGGGGATGAATACCGGGCTGCATTCCTACCGCTGCAAGGTGTTCGACAAGTTCCCGCGAACCAATATTCCGGATTATTTTCCGAGCTGGGGCGAGTACGAGAACTTCATCAAGCTGCTGATCAAGACCAACTGCATCGATAACGCGAAAAAGATCTGGTGGGACATGCGGCCGCATCCGTTCTACAACACACTGGAGTTCCGGGTGTGCGATATTCCGATGCGCGCGGATGAGACCATCGCGCTGGCGGCGCTGATTCAGGCGACCGTGGCGAAACTGTACAAACTGCACGCCAGCAATCAGGGATTCCGGCTGTACCGGCGGGCGCTGCTGATGGAGAACAAGTGGCGGGCGGCGCGCTACGGCATGAACGGGAAGCTGATCGATTTCGGCAAGCAGACCGAAGTTCCGGCCAAGGATTTGATTTACGAGTATCTGGATTTTGTGGACGACGTGGTGGATGAACTGGATTCACGGGAAGAGTTGAATTACATCCACACCATGCTGGAGCGCGGCAGCGGCGCGGACCGGCAGCTGAAAGTGTTTGAGGAAACTGGGGACTTGAAGAAGGTTGTGGACTACATCATTGGAGAGACGGAGCAGGGGCTGGAGGAAGATGCGCCTGCTGCGGAGAGAAAAGTAGGGTAATGAATAATTCTGCAGGGTTCAAACAGCGGCAACTGAATCAGATTTCTTTCGATCCGGAATTCGCCCAGGGTGCGCGGAATGCGGTGAAGGTGTGTTTGCGCATTCAGCCGTCTGAGAAAGTCTGCGTTATCACGGATGAAGTGACGATCGAGATCGCGGCGGCGATCGTGAGCGAACTGGAGAAGCTGGGCGCGCCGTATCAAGCATGGGTGTTGGAGGATCTGGCGGAGCGTCCCTTGAAGGATTTGCCGGCGGAGATTGCCGCCGACCTCGAGAGCAGCCAGGTGTCGATTTTTGCGGTGCAGGTGCAGCGCAACGAATTGCGGTCGCGCATGCAGATGACGGACATTGTGAACCGGAAAAAGATCCGGCATGCGCACATGGTCAACATCAACCGGCAGATCATGCTGGAGGGCATGCGGGCGGATTTTCAGAAAGTCGACCGGCTGAGCCAGAAAGTTGTGGCGATGGTGCGCAAGGCGCGCGTGGTGCGGGCCACGACAGCGGCGGGGACGGAGCTGACGGCGGATTTGAATCCGAATTACAAGTGGCTGAAGACGAGTGGGATTATTACTCCGGAAAAATGGGGGAACCTGCCGGGCGGGGAAATTTTTACGACTCCTGGGGAAGTGAACGGGACGTTCGTGATCGACGGTGTGGTGGGAGATTATTTGTGCGCGAAGTTCGGAAATTTGCGCGAGACTCCGCTGACCGTGCGCATGAAGGGCAACCGGCTGACCGAGGCGCATTCGGAGAATCGCGAACTGGAAGACGATTTCTGGAAGTACACGCACACCGACGAGAACAGCGACCGGGTGGGCGAGTTTGCCATCGGGACCAACATCGATCTGAAGGATGTGATTGGGGAGATTCTGCAGGATGAGAAGTATCCCGGGGTGCACATTGCGTTTGGGAATCCTTACGGCGCGCATACCGGGGCGGAATGGGATTCGTCGACGCATATCGATGTGGTGGGGCGGAAGTTCAATATCTGGGTGGACGACGAGCAGATTATGAGCGAGGGGAAGTTTCTGGTGGAGGCTTAGAGCGAGTCGGTGAGTTCCGCCGCGTACAAGTTCGGCCATCTAAACGCCTCCGGCATTGAGGCTCCCTTCGAGTACCCGAACTGCTGGGCGGTAGAAAAAACAACCGGGCCCTCTCGCCTGGTGATTGCGCCCGGAAGTCGACACATCGACCTAATAGTGCGTCTGACCGCGGTCATGCGGGAGCCGTTTGGACTTTTGTACGTACTGTTGATACCCCGCGCTGGCGGTGAGAGTGGCAGATATCAGAGCCCCACGCCGATCAACTCCGCCGAACTCGAAGACTTCCTGTGGCAGTATCAAGATCTCCTGGAGAAGGATGCGAGACAGCATCTCTGGATCACTTCTGTGGACGACTCTTCTCTTCTCGTGTTCGACAATCACGATGTCATTTATGCCTACGGCCCGCTCGCGGGTTTCGAGGGTGTGCTCCGATCAAACGGACTTACACGATGCGAAACTGTGTGTTTTCCGGTACCACACATGCACAAGTACAACGCAGAGTTCGATCAACTGGCGAGAGAGATTATGAAGCACTGGGAGTGGATACGGTTCCCCCTCCAGGAATCGGACGAACTGTAGCTTCCGTTTATGCCGTCCCTAACGGGACTCGATTCCATTTTCCGAGACTGACCCCGGACTTACGTCCGGGGCTAAATTATGCCGCCGCTCCCGCGGCTGGTTCGTCGTTATACACTATTCCGGATCATCCCAAAGAGATTTTCGGTTCACCATCCGGACACTATGATTCCTTCCCTGCGAAAGCAGTTTAACGACGGATTCACTCCCGAAAAATATCAGGCATTTTTGCGGCGGATCGATGAGGCTTGCGGAACGCATGTGGAGTTCCGGCTGTCGGAGACGCCTTGTTTTTTCCCCAAGGCGCTGCTGGAGCGGATGGCGGAGGATGGGAAGGAGTTGATCCGGCAACTGGTGGACAATCCGGAATATATTGCGCGCTCGAATGGATCGATCCCGGAGGAGTTTCGGGTTCCGAATGAGCCGGCGCATCCCATGTTTGTGCAGGTGGATTTTGGGCTGGTGCGGGATGCGAAGGGCGAGTTGCAGCCGAAGCTGGTGGAGTTGCAGGCCTTCCCTTCTCTGTACGCGTATCAGGTGACGCTGGCGCAAAACTACATCGACATGTATGGGCTGCGGGGCGCGGGATCTCGGGCTTCGGCTGACGGAGGACCTGAGTTGAATTATTTTCTTGGCGGACTGGACGACCGAACTTACCGGGAACTATTGCGCTCGGCGATTGTGGGGGATCAGGATCCGGAGAACGTGATTCTGATGGAGATTCATCCCCAGCACCAGAAGACGCTGCCGGATTTTCTGCTGACGGAGAAGATGCTGGGCGTGCGGACGGTGGATATTGAGGCGATCAAGAAGCAGGGGCGGCAGCTTTATTACGAACGCAAGGGTGGGCGGGTGGCGATCCGGCGAATTTATAACCGGGCGATTGTGGACGAGTTGCAGCGCAAGGAAGTGAGCCTGGGATTCGATTGGCGGGACGATCTGGATGTGGAGTGGGCGGGGCATCCGAACTGGTATTTCCGGATCAGCAAATTTTCGATTCCGTACCTGCGGCATGAGTCGGTGCCGAAGACGTGGTTTCTGGATAAGCTGGAGCGGGTTCCCGACGATTTGCAGAATTATGCGCTGAAGCCGCTGTATTCGTTTGCCGGGCTGGGAGTGGTGATCGCGCCGAAGAAAGAAGATATCGATGCGATTCCGGTGGAGAAGCGGGCGGAATACATTCTGCAAGAGCGGCTGCACTTTGAGCCGGTGATTGCGACTCCGTTTGGCGGGACGAAGGCGGAAGTGCGGGTGATGTATGTGTGGCTGGAAAAGTTGACGGCGGTGCTGACGATTATCCGCATGGGGCGGGGGCTGATGATGGGGGTGGATCACAATAAGGATATGGAGTGGGTGGGGGCTTCGGCGGGGTTGTGGGTGTAGGGCGGGTGCGGGGTCTGTGCGTGCTCGAGTCGGGGTCATTGCTTGGGGTAGGGATCCTTCGACTGCGCCGGGACTCCCTTCGGTCGTCCCGGCTTCGCTCAGGATGACAACGCAATAAAAACATTTATTCAGGATGACAACGCGTTTAAAAAAATCTTAGCCGATTCTTTTTACTATGGTGGTTTGGAGTTCGCGGCCGTTGGGGCGGCGGAGGAAGAGATGGTCGCCAGCGAAGCGGACGGGGACGGGAGTGCCGGGGGTCCATTCACCGGCGGTGTAGCCCTCCGCATGGGCGACTTCATATTCGCCGGTGTAAACCACGCCGTCGACGTTGATGACGATGGCCCGGCGAACGGGGTGAGTGGAGGCTTCGCGCAAGATCTCGGCTTCGGCCTGGCACCAGTTTTCGGCGTCGTGGCCGGCGAGGCAACCGCTGTTGGAGTAGAGTTCGCGGGCGCGGCGGCGGATGGCCTCCTGCACATTGGGAGAAGATTTTTCAGCTATTCTGGCCATCTCGGTCCACCTCAACCTTCCTCTTACTAACTTCATGGTAGTCCCGGGAGGGCAACCTGCAACCAACTGGGGGACACAAAAGGGTATGGTGGTTATCAGATTGGGAATGATGGCATTCTAAAATGGGTCGGGTTGACCGTATTCGTCGGTGAGCCTAACATTACCGCGTTCGGGGGCTGAGTCTTCTGATGATAGGGCAGACAGTATCCCACTACCGCATCCTCGGCAAACTAGGAGGCGGCGGCATGGGCGTGGTCTACGAAGCAGAGGACATGAAGCTGGGGCGGCACGTTGCGCTGAAGTTCATTCCAGAAAATCTTGCGGGCGATCCCAAATCGCTGGAGCGCTTTACGCGCGAGGCGAGGGCGGCGTCGCAGTTGAACCATCCCAATATCTGCACGATCCACGGCATTGAAGATAACAACGGACATCCCTTCATCGTGATGGAGAAACTGGAGGGGGAAAGCCTGAAGCAATGCATCTCGGGGCATCCGGTGGAGAGCGACAAGCTGCTGGATATTGCGATTCAGGTGGCGGACGCGCTGGCGGCGTCACATGCCAAAGGGATCGTGCACCGGGACGTGAAGCCGGCGAACATTTTTCTGACTCCGACGGGGCAGGTGAAGGTGCTGGATTTCGGGCTGGCCAAGCTGCTGCACGGGTCCGGACCGGACAGCGAGGGAGCGCTGGCGGCGGATAATTCGCTGACCGCGGTGGGAGTGATTCCGGGGACGGCGGTGTACATGTCGCCGGAGCAGGCGCGCAGCGAGGAAATCGATTTCCGCAGCGACCTGTTTTCGTTTGGCGTGGTGATGTATGAAATGTCGACGGGGAAGAAACCGTTCTCGGGCAAGAACTCGCTGATGACGCTGGACGCGGTGCTGCACGATAAGCCAGTGCCGCCGGGGTCGCTGAATCCGAAGGTGCCGGTGGAACTGGAAGGCATTATCGGCAAGGCGATGGAGAAGGATCGCGTGCAGCGCTACCAGAGCGCCCTGCAGATGAAAGCCGATCTGCAGCAGTTAAAGCGGGAAAGCGAATCGGGGCAGATCAAGAGCCAACTGCACAGCGGACGGCTGCGGGTGGCGAGCCAGACTTTCAACCGGGGAGGCAACAGCCGGTGGCTGTTCTGGTCGCTGCTGGGAACGGCGGCGCTGCTGGTGACGGTGCTGGCGGCGGTGGGAGCGTACTGGTTCAAGCACCGCGCGGTGGCCAATCTGGAACTGGCCAACGCCATCGCGGTGCTGCCGCTGCAGAACGTGAATGGGGATTTCGCAGTGGATTACCTGCGCTTCGCGCTGGCCGATGAGTTAACCAGCGTGCTGGCGTATTCGCGATCGCTCGAGGTGCGGCCATCGTCTGTGACGCGGAAGTATGTGGGGCAGGATGAGGATCCGCGAAAAGTGGGCCAGGAGTTGCGCGTGGGCAAGCTGTTGACCGGGCATTTCATGAGGCAGGGAGATCAGCTGACGGTCACGGTGGAGGCGATCGACGTAACCAACGACCGGCTCTTGTGGCAGACCACGGTGACGGCCGGGGTGAACGATTTGATTTCGCTGCAGGGGACATTGACCACGCAGGTGCAGCAGGGATTGTTGCCCGCGCTGGGTGCGGGAGGAACGCTGGCGACGGGAGCGCGTCCGAAGAATCCGGAGGCCTACGATCTTTATCTGCACAGTCTGGCGATCCCGCACGACCCTGGGCCGAATAAGGATGCGATCGCGGTGCTGGAGCACGTGGTGGGAGAAGATCCGGGATACGCACCGGCGTGGGAGCAACTGGGGCTGAGGTACTACTACGATGCGTATTATGGCGGCGGCGGGGAGAAAGTGTTCCAGGCCTCGAATGCGGCGTACGAGCGGGCGATCGCGCTCGATCCGAACCGGGTGGCGGCGGCGAGCAATCTGATCACGAACCGCGTGGAACGGGGCGAGTTGGGGCGGGCTTACGATGCGGCGACCGAGTTGGTGAAGCGGCGGCCGCAGAGTGCGGAAGCGCATTTTGCCTTCAGTTACGTGCTGCGTTATGCGGGAATGCTGGAGCAGGCGACGAGGGAGTGCAGCGCGGCGCGCACGCTCGATCCGGGGAATTTCACCTTCCGGTCATGCGCTTGGGGATTTTTGGAAATGGGCAAGCCCGAGGGGGCGATGGACTTTATCCGGCTGGATCCGGGCTCGGAATGGGCGGCATGGGTGACTCCTTATGCCGATCTGGCGGCGGGGAATGTGGTGAAGGCGCGAGAAGATGCGAAGCTGGTGAGCAAGACGGCAATCTACCACCGCGACCTGATGATGGCATGCACGGCGGCGCAGCGTCCGGCGGACATGGACAAGATCGTGCACGATGCAGAAACCACGGTGCTGGCGGAACTCGATCCGGAAGAGTGGTATCACGTGGGGGCATTGATGGCGTACTGCGGGCAGAAGGATCCGGCGCTGCGGCTGCTGAAGTCGGCGGTGCAGCAGAATTACTGTGCGTATTCGGCGCTGCTGGAAGATCCGCTGCTGAAAGGCCTGCGGAAGGACACGGCGTTTAATCAGGTGCTGACGGCGGGGAGCAACTGCCAGGAATCGTTGAAAGAAGGAAGGCAGTAGGGCAGAGGTTAGTGGTTAGTGGGCAGTGGCTTTGCTATCCACTACCCACTGACCACTATTCACTGTTTTTGAAAGAATTTGCGTCGGAACGGCCTTAGGCCCCATCCTTGTAGGGTGAAATTTTCGGGAACCAACTACCTGGCTCATATTTTTGGACGTCTGCTATCTTCCGCGTTTCTCCGCATTGCGTTTTTATTCCTGCTGGTGATGATTCCGGTTGGGGTGTGGTCTGGCCCGCCGCCGGCTTTGAATGTGGCAGATGCGAAGAGCGCCGCGACGACGCCGACTGCGTTTGCTTCCCTGCCCTATGTGGGCACTCCGGCGGAATTGCCGCAGGATCAGGGAGCGGCCGGGCTGCGGCTGATGTTGCGGCGACTGGGAACGACAGCGCGACTGATGCAGACGGTGGCGCATCCGGACGATGAGGATGGAGGAATGTTGACGCTGGAGTCGCGCGGGCGTGGAGCGACTGTGCTGTTGCTGACGCTGAATCGCGGCGAGGGTGGGCAGAACAAAGTGGGCAGCAATTTGTCGGATGGGCTGGGTGTGCTGCGCACGCTGGAACTGCTGGCTGCGGACGAGTATTACGGCGTGCAGGAACGGTTTACGCACGTGGCCGACTTCGGATTTTCGAAGAGCGCGGAGGAAACTTTTTCGAAGTGGGGCGGGCACAATGTGGCGCTGGGAGATATGGTGCGGGTGATTCGAACGTTCCGTCCGGATGTGCTGGTGGCGCGGTTTTCCGGCACGGAGCGGGATGGGCACGGGCATCACCAGGCATCGAGCATCCTGACGAAAGAGGCGTTTCGAGCGGCGGCTGATCCGAAGCGTTTTCCCGCGCAGATCGCACAGGGGCTGCGGCCGTGGCAGGCGAAGAAACTATACATCGGAAACGTTTGCGGCTTTGGAGCAACGACCTGCGAAGACGCGAAGTGGACGGTGAAGCTGAATAGCGGCGAACGCAGCGCGGACCTGGGAGAATCCTACGCGCAGTTTGCGATGGAGGGATTGCGGCACCAGCTTTCACAGGGGTCGGCGAACTGGACGGTCGATCCCGGAGACCGGTTTGCTTTTTACAAGCTGGTGGATTCGGTGAAGCCGGCAAAGCTGGATGAGAAAGGGCATGAAAAAGATTTATTTGACGGACTGGATACGAGCTTGCCGGGGTTGGCGGCGCGACTGGGGGAGGAAGAGGCGAAGGTTCCGCGGTTGCGGCAGGAGTTGAAAGAGATCGCTAAGAAAGTTGGCGAGGCGGAAGAGGACGCGAAAGGTGAAGATGTGAGTGGGGCTGCGGCTCCGCTGATCGGAGTTGTGAGCGAATTGCGGCGGGCGCAGGCGGAAGTGAGCGCGAGCTCTCTCGGTGCAGGGGCGAAGGCCGATCTGCTGGCGCGATTGAAGGAAAAACACGAGCAGGCGGAGACGGCGCTGAACCTCGCGTTGAATGTGACGCTGGAAGCGGTGGTGGTTTCGAGGGCGGATGCGAATGGGAAAGCGGAAGGGGATGTCGCAAAAGAAGCGGACGCGCTGACGGCGGTTTCTCCCGGACAGGAATTTCTGGTTGCCGTCGATCTGCATAATGGATCGAAGGAGCGACTGCTGCTGGATGGGATGAAGTTGGAGGCTCCAGTGGGATGGGCCACGACTTCCGGCAAGACGAAGCCGGTGGCGATCAAGGCGGGAGGGCACGAGCAGGTGGTGTTCCGACTGCGCGTGCCGAAGGATGCGAAATACACGCGGCCTTACTGGCATCGGGATAATCCGGAAACCGAGAGCGTAAATCAAGTCGACGATAAGAAATATTTGACCCTACCGTTTCCGCCTCCGGTGCTGCGGGCGCGGGTGGAGTATTCGATTGCGCGTGCGAATGGCGCGGCGGGAAAGAACGGCATTGGCGCGGTTGTGGTCACGCCATTTCTCGATGATGCGGGGACGGAGCGGGCGCGTCCGCTGGCGGTGGTTCCGGCGTTCTCGGTGGCGCTGGAGCCGGGCACGCAGGTGATTTCGACGCACAATGGCGAAAGTTCGATGGTGACGGTAGGCGTGACCAGCAATCTTTCGCGCGACTTGCGGGGAGAGTTGCGGCTGGAGTTGCCCGCGGGTTGGCGATCGGAGCCGGCGCAGGTGGCCGTGAAATTTACGAAGCGCGGAGAGAAAAAAGAGTTCGAGTTCAAGGTCTTCCCTGCCGGATTGCAGGAAGGACGAGCGCAGGTTCGGGCGGTGCTGGAAGCGGATGGCGGGAAGTTCGGCGAAGGCTACACGCTGGTGACGCGCGAGGATCTGGGCAGCTTCTACTACTATCAGCCGGCGGTGCAGCGGGTGAGCATCGTGGATGTGAAGGCTCCGCATGATTTGAAGATTGGGTACATCATGGGTGCGGGCGATGACATTCCAACGGTGCTGAAGCAGGTGGGAATGGATGTGACGCTGATTCCCGCGGAGAAGCTGGCGGAAGAAAATCTGGGGGCGTACGCGACCGTCGTGCTGGGCATTCGGGCCTACGATACGCAGAAAGAGGTTGTCGAGAACAACCAGAAGCTGCTGGATTTTGTGAAGGCCGGGGGAACGCTGGTGGTGCAGTACAACACGGGTGTCGGCGATTTCAATAGCGGACATTTCACTCCATACTCGGCGGAACTAAGCCGGGCGCGGGTTTCGGTGGAAGAGGCGGCGGTGGAGATTCTGGCGCCGGAGGATGGAGTGTTTCATTATCCGAATCAGATCACGGCGCACGACTTCGATGGATGGGTGCAGGAGCGCGGGTTATATTTCATGGACAAGTGGGATGATCATTTCAAGGCGCTGCTGGCGTGCCATGATCCGGGAGAGAGCGAGCAGAAGGGCGGGCTGCTGCGGGCGCAGTACGGCAAGGGAACTTATATCTATACCGGCTATGCGTTCTTCCGGCAGCTGCCGGCGGGGGTTCCGGGAGCGGTGCGGTTGTATGTGAATTTGTTGAGCGCGGGGCATGAGAGGCAGTGATTAGGGGTTAGGGGTTTGTGACGGATCGGCGATTTGGGTGCGACTAAGAACTCAAGGGCTTTAACCACAGAGGGCACGGGGGATCACGGGGGAAACCGGCTCTGTTTGACAGGGCGCTTGCGGCACGGATTAACGCCGTGCCCTTGCCAAAGCCATTTATTAGATAGCTGCTCGCTGTACCTCAACTGAACATCACCGGACATCGATTCATGCAGACTCCATCGCAACGCGATTCGGATTCACCTGGGCTGATTCGCGGCATGGGTCTGGGGAGCGCTACTGCGCTCAACATGATCGACATGATCGGCGTGGGGCCGTTCATCACCATGCCGCTGGTGTTGAGCGCGATGGGCGGACCGCAGGCTTTGCTGGGATGGGTGGCGGGCGCGCTGCTGGCGGTGTGTGACGGCCTGGTGTCGGCGGAGTTGGGCGCGGCTTTCCCGGGGTCGGGCGGATCGTATCGCTACCTGAGCGAAATTTATGGTCCGAAGAAATGGGGACGGCTGATTTCGTTTCTGTTTATCTGGCAACTTTCTTTCAGCGCTCCGCTGTCGATTGCGAGCGGGTGCATCGGGCTGGCGGGATATGCGGCGTACTATTGGCCGCATCTGGAGACGGTGTATTCCGCGCACACCGCGGTGGCGCACATTCCATGGGCGGGAGCGCTGCAGGTGAGTTGGGTGGTGACGCCGGGGACGGGGCTGGCGATCGGCATCTGCGCTTTCACAGTTCTGCTGCTTTACCGGCGGATCACGGTGATTGGGCGGCTTTCAAACGCGTTGTGGGTGGTGGTGATGGGGACGATCGGGTGGATCATTTTCGCCGGCTTGACTCATTTCAACTCCGCACTGGCGTTTGATTTTCCTCGGGGCGCGTTCACGCTTTCGCCGGCATTTTTCACCGGACTGGGCGGGGCGATGCTGGTGGCGACGTACGATTACTGGGGTTACTACAACGTTTGCTATCTGGGCGATGAGATCAAGGATCCGACGCGGAACATTCCGCGGGCACTGCTGCTTTCTATTCTGCTGGTGGCGTGTCTATATCTGATGATGAACGTGTGCATTCTGGCGGTGGTTCCCTGGCGGGAGATGCTGCAGGCGGGGCAGAATAACAGCGGGCTTTACGTGGTGTCGCTGTTCATGCAGAAGATTTATGGGGCGTGGGCGGCGCGACTGGTGACGGGACTGGTGATTGTGACTGCGTTTGCGTCGGTGTTTTCACTGATGCTGGGATATTCGCGGGTTCCTTATGCGGCGGCGCTGGATGGAAATTATTTTCGGGCGTTCGCGAAAGTGCATCCGGTGTATCGATTTCCGTATGTGTCGCTGCTGTCGCTGGGACTGGTGGCGGCGGCATTCTGTTTTCTGCGATTGAAGGATGCGATTGCGGCGCTGGTGGTGATTCGGCTGGTGCTGCAGTTTCTGGTGCAGGCGGTGGGGCTGATTGTCTTTCGAGTGACGCGGCCGGAGGTGGTGCGTCCGTTTCGGATGTGGCTGTATCCGGTGCCGGCGCTGGTGGCGATTGCGGGATTTCTGTTTATCCTGTTTAATCGCGTGAACTGGCAGAAGGAAGTGCGGTACGCGGCGGTGATTCTGGTGGCGGGGTTGGCGATTTATATGGTTCGGGCCTGGCGGGGCGGGGAGTGGCCTTTTATTGGGGGAAGTCAAAATCAACGCCAAGATCTTTAACACAGAGGACACAGGGGTCACAGGGTAAAACTGGAGGAGGCTATTTATGAGCACGAGAATTCGATTGGTTGCTGTTTGCTTGCTGGCGCTGGTGGCTACGGGCTTTTGCCAGGACAAGAAGGAGAGCAAGAAAGAGGAGCGGAAGTCGGTGGCGCAGGTGCTGGACGGGACCGTGACGAACATGCAGCGCGAGTTCGTTCCGGCGGCGGAGGCGATGCCTGAGGAGAAGTTCGGATTTGCGCCGACCGAGGGCGAATTCAAAGGGGCGCGAACTTTTGGCGAGCAGATCAAGCATGTGGCCGCGGTGAATTACATTTTCGGGGCGGCGATTTTGAGCGAAAAAATTCCGGTGGACGTGGGTGGTGAATCCGGTCCGGCGACGATGAAGACAAAGGCGGAGATACTTGCCTTTCTGAAAGAATCGTTCACCTATGTGCACAAAGCGGTGATGACCATCAACGCTAAGAACATGGTGGAACCGTCGAAGAGCCCGTTCGGAGAAGGTAAGGTGACGCGGCTTAGTCTGGCGACTGGCGTTGTGGGCCACGGCTTCGACCACTACGGGCAGATGGTGGAATACCTGCGCATGAACGGAATCGTGCCGCCGGCTAGTCGATAGATTTACGGCGCGATTATTGGCGGCGGGAGCGGGCGTCTGGGCGAAGGTCGGGGCGAACT
Organism: uncultured Acidobacteriaceae bacterium; assembly: GCA_963715875.1. Classification (GTDB taxonomy): domain Bacteria; phylum Acidobacteriota; class Terriglobia; order Terriglobales; family Acidobacteriaceae; genus Sulfotelmatobacter. The sequence goes on from OY970281.1 coordinate 3,421,879, forward strand.
GCCGGACGAAGGTCGTGGATCATAACAATCCCGCAGAGATGTTGCCGGAAGGTCAGGCGCGGGTGCTTGGCAACGCTCGCGGGATAGGAATCGAGAGCGTGTTGAAATTTCTCGATCTCCTGTTGAACCTGCTCCCGTAGAACCTGCTCCTGTAGAGCGGGCGCGATCTTGAGCGATTGAGCCGGGTTCGAGTGAATCTGGCCGAGCACTTTCCGTTTCATCCTTGCTGATCCCCAGCGAAACTTTCTTGACCGTCCAACAGACAGCGACCCGTTGTTCTATGAACACGCCGATGTCCTGGAAGTTTCGGTCTCGGGGGAACGCCTTAGGATAAGCATCATGTGTGGGAGGGTAAATAGCCCGTTCGGGGTAAGGTGCGGGAGATTTGCGGACGGATTTTGCGGGTCAGCGGCGCGCACCGCGTGCGGTGATGGAGGTCAGCAGGAGTTCGGCGCGAAGTCCCGCGTGGGCGAGATGATTGGCTACGAGGGTGCGCGTTTTGGGAGCGGAGCGGCGGGGATCCAGAAAAACCAGGACTGAGGGACCGGCGCCGCTGAGGACGGAACCGAGAATGCCGGGCTGTCCGGTCAACTCGCGCAGTGCGGGCAGCAGTGGGCAGAGGCGGGAGCGGTAGGGCTGGTGGATGCGGTCTTCGAGCGCGGCGGAGAGGAGGTCGTGACGTCCTTGAATGAACGCGGCGAGCAGCAGCATGGAATTCTGAATGTTGACGACGGCATCGGCGCGGGAATATTGCGCGGGGAGGACGCGGCGCGCTTCTTCCGTGGAAAGAGCCTGATCGGGGATGGCAAGCAGCAGGGGCCACTTCCCTTTCGGGCGGATGCAGGCGACCTGGGCTTTGGCGTCATCGCCGGTCAATCCAGACATGCGGGCGACGGTGAGGCCGCCCATCCAGCAGGCGGAAGCGTTATCGGGATGGTGCTCGCGGCGGGAGGCCTCGGCGATGATCTGCGCGTCGGTGAGGCGCAGGCGGCCAAAGTGGTTGGCCAGAGCGATGCCGGCGAGGCGGGCGGCGGCGGATGATCCACAGCCCTTGCCGATGGGAATGTCATTGTCGATGCGCAGCGATAGCGGAATGATTTTGGAGCTGTTGGCGTGGAGAATGTCGCGATAGGTGGTGAGGATGAGGTGGTTTTCAAGAGCGCTGCAGATTTCGCAGTCGCGTCCCTCGGCGGAGATGGTGAAGGTGGAGGCGGGTTCGGAGGCGATGGTGATGTAAAGGTCGAGGGCCAGGGCTGCGGCGTCGAAGGCCGGACCTAGATTCGCCGAAGTCGCCGGAAGAGCGAGATGGAGCGCGGCTTGAGGCCGGGACTTGGTGGGCTCTTTAGGCATGGGGCTCGGGCGCGCCGGATTTTTCTGCGTGGTTTAGTGTTGCGATGACGGCGTCGAGCGTGGCATCGAGGACTACGGGCGGGTGGCGAAGCGAAGTCAATTTTGCGCTTTCGCTTTCGTGCGCCGTGCCGCGGAAGAGATCGCCGCGGTGGAATTCGTTGGTGAAGTCGGGATCCTTGAGCAGATTTCCGGTGAGAACCAGGACGACAGTTTCGTCCGGCTTCACGAAGCCCTGCTGCAGCAATTTTTTCAGGCCGGCTAGAGTAACGGCGGAGGCGGGCTCGCAGCCGATGCCTTCGGCTCCAATTTCTGCTTTGGCCTGGGCGATTTCGAGTTCGCTCACCTGCTCGCACGCTCCCCCGGTGGCCTGAATCACCTTCACTGCCTTCTCCCACGAAGCGGGGTTGCCGATGCGAATGGCGGTGGCGCGAGTTTCGGCCTGGACGCTGATGAGGCGTTTCCCGGCGGCTTCGCGAAGAGTGCGAACCAGCGCGTTGGCGCCTTCGGCTTGAATCACCGAGAGCTTCGGCAGGCGCGAGATCAAACCGATGTCGCGCATTTCGACTAGAGCCTTACCGATGGCCGAACTGTTGCCGAGATTGCCACCGGGAACGATGATGTGGTCGGGCGGTTGCCAGTCAAACTGCTCGAGCAATTCGAGGGCGAGAGTTTTTTGTCCTTCGAGGCGAAAGGGGTTAATGGAGTTCAACTGGTAGACGGGGGCGCGCTGCACAAGTTCCTGCAGCAGGCGGAGGCAGCCGTCGAAGTCGGTGCGCAGTTGGCAGGTGAGGGCTCCGTAGTCGAGGGCTTGAGAAAGCTTGCTCCAGGAAATTTTTCCTTCGGGCACGAGCACCAGGCTGCGCATGCCCGCGCGCGCGGCATAGGCGGCCATGGAGGCTGAAGTGTTGCCGGTGGAGGCGCAGGCGACCCAGCGGTATCCGGCCTGGCGGGCGAAAGTGGCGGCGACGGTCATGCCGGTATCTTTGAACGAGCCCGTCGGATTCATGCCTTGATGTTTGGCGTAGAGGCGCGGCACTCCGGTGAGGCGCGAGGAACGCGGCAGTTCGTAGAGCGGAGTGTTGCCCTCGCGGAGCGTGACGACATGTTCGGGGGCGGGCGTGGGAAGGAGTTCGCGGAATCGCCAGACGCCGCTGAGGTCGAGGGCGTGGTTGGAGGATCGGCGGGCGCGCCAGGTGGATTTCAGCGCCTCGGAGTTGAGAGCAGCAGCGGCGGCTTCGTTCCATGCGGGATCGGTGATTTCGAGCAGATTGCCGCAGGCGGAGCAGCGAAAATCCTGGGCGGCGGAGTTGACGACGGCGTCGCAACCGATGCAGCGAAAAAGAAACGTGGCCGGCGAGGCGGGTCCGGAAGTTTTTTCTGAGGCAATCGAGGACGGCATGGAGTGGGAGATTATTTCTCGCCTCGCAGATATTGGTCGGTGCGGTTAATCCAGTCGGCGCGCGGGGGATTGAAGACATCGAGATCGACGGTGTCTTCGAGGGCCTCGGCTTTGTGCGGCATGTGCGCCGGAATGCAGAGCACTTCGCCGGAGTGGACGACGAGTTCGCGGCCATCGATCCAGAACTTCAGCGCTCCGTCGAGGATGTAGGTGAGTTGTTCGTTGTGGTGACTGTGCTCGGGAACGACGCAGCCCTTTTTCAGGAGCACGCGTGCGACCATAATTTCCTGGCCGACGACGAACTGGCGCTGCAGCAGCGGATTCAATTCTTCGAGCGGGATGGTGTGCCAGGGGATGTGCTGCGCGGGATGGGCGCTGGCGGCGTGTTTGGCGACGGCGCGCTGGGCGCGCGAATGGGACGTGGCAGCGCGCGATTTTTTGGCAGTTGATTTCCTGGAGGCGGACGGCCGGGATTTCGACTTCTTCTTCATTGGAATTGTGCTCCGCTTTTGCGAAGAGTGCGCCGGGGTCAGTGAACCCTGTTTCGGTACAGGCTCACGGCATTGTCATGGAGATAACCGTGGGCCATTTCGAGGGCGCGAGCTTCGGTGATTTCATTTTCCGAGATCATCTCGGCGAGAGCCGCGGCCAGAGCGGTGCGCGAGGACTCCGCGCCGAGCCAGTAGCTTTCTTCCGCGCCCAAAACCTGATTGTACGGGAAAGCGTCGGTGCCGAAGGTGATCTTCTCGGGAAAAGTTTCCAGCCACATCTTGAGAGTGTCTTTGAAAGCGGAAGGATACTGGGTGAGTTCGCCGAGGGAAGAATCGAGATAGACATTTTTGGCGGCGGCAAGCCAGATCGCCTGGCGCTCCAGCGGGTAGCCGCCGTGAATAAGAACGAAGGTTGTGCTGTGGTAGCGGGGATCGCGCAGCACGCTCTCGAGATTCATAACGTTGCTCTGGGAGAGATTGAAATAATCTCCGATGCCGACGGCGGTATGAATGTGCACCGGAATATTGAGGCGGCCTCCGAGGCCGATCAGAAAGCGGAAGATGAAGTCCTGGAAGGTACGGTAGTCCTGCTCACTCGGTGCGGTGGTACCGAGCCAGTAGTGCTGGTAGACATCCTCGGCCTGCTCGCGCGTGGGGTCGGAAAATGTGGTGGGACGGAAGTAGGCGACCTCAAACTTCATGGCGATGGCGCCCTTGTCACGGTTGTCGCCGAGCACACGAACGACGAACTCGAGATAGTCGCTGAACTTCTCGGGAAGTTTGGTAACGTGCTGCTGCTTCATCCAGCGATGAAGCATTTTTTCCTGCAGCGGAATAAACACGCCTTCGTCGGGATTGCGGGCTGTTTCGCGCTCATTATTGAAGGGCCACATAAAGGAATCAGCAAAGTAGACCCAGGGGAAGCGTTTGGAATCGAGGTAGGGGGCCATCATGGCGCGGTTCGCGACCGAACTCTCGATGTTGAGCTTGTCGAGAATCATGTCGAAGTAGGCGGTGCCGGGATTCTGCTTTTTCAGTTCCGCTTTTTTCGCGACGAGCCACTTGGCGTGTTCGGGCGAAAGATCGTCGTAGGGATAGCCGAACAGGGCTTTGGCGGCGGCAATCAGTTCGGGATTGTCATCGCGGGTGCGAAGGGCGGCGCTGGCATCGGGCGGCGAGGCCATGGCGTTGACATCGGGATCGTCGGAGAATCCGGGATGGGCGTGGTGATCAAAGGCGGGGATTTCTTCAATTTGGGGGAGAAGGCGGTCGTAGATTTGTTTGAGGTCGGGGCCGGGGAAGGGGCGGGCCTGGGCGGTGGAGAAAACGGGTGAGCCCGGCGATAAGGAAGAGCAGGAAAGCGTGTGAGATTCCAACTGACAGCTTCATAGATGTCCCTCCGGGGCTAAAGCCCCAGTCATTGAGGTGATTGATCGCAGCGCTAAAGCGCTGCGCCACCCAAAATCAGCTTGTCGGGGGCTGAAGCCCGTCTGATTCCAGGACGGCTTACGCGGCCCTAAATGGCCGCTCTTCCACGGTCGCGCACGCCGCATTATTTCTTCCGCAACCTCTGAACGTGTGCCCTTCCTGAACCCAGTCTTGCATCCTTCACGCGAGAGCGATTACCGAGCAACTGGAGTTCCCTGCCAGGACTTGGACGCTTGCATGATTCTGGCGGCGGCTTCGCGCAAATTTTCTACCGAGGACGCGAAGGAGAAGCGCACGAAATGCTGGCCGGCGGCGCCGAAGGCGGCTCCGGGAATCGCGCCGACGCCGGCCTCTTCGAGCAGGATGCGGCCGATTTCTTCAGCGCTGGCGCCGGTGCCGCGAATGTCGACCCAGGCATAGAAAGCGCCGTCGGGAGCAACGCAGCGGAATCCGGGAACTTGATTCAGATCGTGCACGAACTGATCGCGGCGGCGGGCGAACTCAGCGACCATTCGCGGAGTGTTGCCCTCGGGATCGCGAAGGGCGGCGATGGCGGCGTATTGGGAGAATTCCGCGACGCAGGTGTAGCTGTTGATGGCCAGCATTTTGAGCGCGGGCACAACGTCGGGCGGGGCGACGGTGTAGCCGAGGCGCCATCCGGTCATGGCGAAGCTCTTGGAAAATCCGTCGAGGATGAGGGTGCGTTCCTCCATCCCGGGATAGCGCAGCATGGAAATATATTCGCCGCCGTAAATGATGCGGGCATAGATTTCGTCGGAGAGAACCCAGAGATCGTGCTTGACGGCGAGTTCGGCGAGGCCGCGCTGCACGGCATCGGTGTAGACGGTGCCGGTAGGGTTTCCGGGAGAGTTGGTGATGAGCATGCGCGTGCGGCGCGTGATCTTCGAAGCGATTTCGGCGAGGTCAGGCTGAAAATGATTGCGCGGCGAGAGTTCGAAAGGCACGGGGACGGCGCCGAGGCCGAAGGTGATCGAGGGATATCCGGGAAAGCCGGGATCGGGATAGAGAACTTCGTCGCCGGTTTCAAGCAGCGCGGTCATGGCAAAAAACAGAGCAGCCTTGCAGCCGGGCGCCATGACGATATTGTCGGGAGAAACATGGATGTGGCGAGTGCGCTGCAGGTAGGCGGCGATTTCGTCGCGCAGGGCGGGGACTCCGGCGACGGCGCAGTAGCGGTCTTTTCCTTCGGCAATGGCCTGGGCGGCGGCGGCGGCGACGGACGCGCCGGGATGAAAATCAGGCTCGCCGAGTTCGAGGTGAATGATGGAGCGGCCCTGGCTTTCGAGTTCTTTGGCGCGGGCAAAGACAGACAGAGCGCCTTCGCCGCTCATGACCGACATCCGGGATGCTATGGATCGCATTGAGTCTCCGTCGTGCGGAATTGCAAAAATCTATAAGCCTTTATACATGCCGCCGTTGACCAGTAGAGTTTGGCCGGTGATGTAAGAGGCGCGCTCGGAAGCGAGCCAGACGATGGTTTCGGCCACTTCACGGGGATCGCCCAGGCGCTGCAGCGGCGCGTCGGCGGCCCATGCTGCGAAAATTTCCTGCTCGCTTTTGCCGGAGGTCGAGGCGCGCGCCTTGGCCAGTTCTTTCAGGCGATCGGTGGCGGTGAAGCCGGGGCCAACGTTATTGACGAGAATTCCATCTTTGCCAAATTCATTGGCGAGGCTTTTGACCAGGCCGACGACGGCGGCGCGCACGGCGTTCGATAAGACGAGATCCGTGACGGGCTGCTTGGTGGTGATCGAGGTAATGGTGATGATGCGTCCCCAGCGGTTGCGCTGCATGTGGGGAATGACTTCACGGGCGAAATGGACGGTGCTGAGGAAATTCATTTCGACGGCGCGCTGCCATTCCTCGGGGGTGGTGGAGAGAAAGCCCTTGGCGGGAGGGCCTCCGGCGTTGGTGACGCAGATGTCGACGGTGCCGAATTTTTCGGCGACGGCGGCGACGAAACTGGCTGACGGCTGGAGCGTCAGTTACGTCGAGGGCTTCGGCGAGAACCTCGACATGGTGCTGCTTGCGGATTTGTTCGGCGGCGGATTGCAGCGCGGTTTGGTTGCGGGCGCAGATGGCAACGCGGCAGCCCTCGGCGGCGAAGGCTTCTGCCGTGGCGAGGCCGATGCCCTGACTGGAAGCGGCTACCAGGGCTACACGATCTTTCAGGCCGAGATTCATGGAGGGAGAATTATAAATGGTGGGTGGAGGGGGAGTTTTAGGCACAGGCACGTGCGCTTTCGATTGCAGGATAGGGCTATCTCGCTTCGCTCGATGGACGGGCGAAGGCGCCCGTCCCCACATGTTCGTTCTTGGCACCTATTCCTACATGGTTATTTTTGGCTTTCGCCTTCACTTTTACTGGGCTGAGTGGGCATAGGTTTCCTTCTTTTGGCAGGTTTTTTGCACGCTGGTTCTCGGGGAGGGATTGGGCATGGGTTGAATTGCGTTTTATGCAGTAGAAATCGGGGTGGGAGGCACGCGGATCGATTGCTGAAAGATGTCTGGATGGTATCTAAATTGCTATCTGCACTCCGTTGACAAGTGTGGCTGGGAGCGCCATACTCGCGCATACTGCAAAAGATTTCATAATGAGCAGCAATTTGGTGGAGGCCTGCGTATCAATTCCGGTATGAAACGGACTCCGCCGAGTGCAATTTTCCCGACCAGGGTTTTATTGTCATCATCACCAGCAAAGTCATTATCAGGAGGAGCGTCTTGTCAAAACCAGTTGCCATACGAGGATGGGTCTGTGCGTTGTGCATCGTCCCGCTACTAGCCATTATTGCGGTTGCAGCATTTGTACTGCATCCAGCCGGGCGGCAGAATGCCGCGAGAAGCAGCGCGCCGGCCGCGCAAAACCGGATACGAGCCGAATATGCCTCGCTTCCGCTGGCGTTTGAAAAGAACGAGGGCCAGACCGATGCGCAGGTCAAGTACATGGCGCGCGGAAATGGATACGTTCTTTTTCTGACGGCGAACGATGCCGTGTTCGCGCTGCGCTCGCAAGCGGGCGCGAGCGACACGCCGGCAGTGAGCAAAGCGGCGGTTCAGCGGGCGCAACGTCGCGGCCAGAATCCGAAGCGGAACAACGCGCAGAAGGATTCCACAGCCGTGGTGCACATGCAGCTTAACGGCGGAAGCGCGCTGGCCAGGGTTTCGGCGAGCGATGAGATGTCGGGCAAGAGCAATTACTTCGTGGGCAACGATCCGAAGCAGTGGCACGCGGACGTGCCGCACTACGCGCGGGTTTCGTATCACGATGTTTATCCCGGCGTGAACCTGGCGTTCCACGGGGCGCAGAGCCAGACGGAATTCGACTTTGTGGTGGCGCCGGAAGCAAACGCCGCGCCGATCGGATTTCATTTCAGCGGAGCGCAAGCGATCAAGACCGATGACTCCGGCAACCTGATCGTGGCTTCCGCCGCGGGCAACATTTTGCTGCACAAACCAGTGGCTTACCAGGAGCGGGACGGAGCACGGCAACCGGTGGAGGCAAAGTTCGCCCTCAAGGCCGACAACCAGGTTGGCTTCGAACTGGGCGACTATGACCACAGCCGCGAGTTGGTGATCGATCCTTCCGTGACCTACTCTTATTCGACGTATCTGGGCGGCAGCAACGACGATGAAGGCTATGGCATTGGGTTCGACGGCAGTGGCGCCGCTTATGTGACGGGACAAACTGCGTCGGCGAATTTTCCGGGAGCTTCGAATTCGTTGGCGGGAACCGCGAATGCGTTTGTGGCAAAGGTGGCGTCGGATGGATCGGGCCTGACCTACTCCACTTACGTGGGCGGCAGCGGCAATCCGGGAGACAGCGGCAATGCGATCGCCGTGGATGCTTCCGGGGATGTGTTTGTCGCGGGCGGCACAACTTCGAGCGACTTTCCCCACACCGGCGGAGTGTTCCAGACCACACTGAACGGCACGAGCAACGGGTTTGTATTTGAACTGAGTCCGACCGGCGCCATGACTTACAGCACATATCTGGGCGGCTCTGGACTGGACACGGCGCTGGGCATCGCGCTGGCGTCGGACGGCTCCGGAGATGTTTTTGTAGTGGGCAAGGCGACGTCGCAGGACTTCCCCACCTTGAATCCGATTCAGGGATTTTTGACGGGAAGCGTAGCCAGCGGGTTCGTGACCAAGTTGAACGCTACGGGCACGGCGCTGGTTTATTCCACCTACCTTGGCGGCAGCACTACTGGCGACCTGACGGGAGCGGTCGCGGTGGATTCATCGGACAACGCTTATGTGACCGGTCAAACATTTAGTGCGACCTTTAGCACCACAGGCGGCGCATTCCAGACCACGTGCGGCAGTTGCACGGCAGGAAACTCCAACGCATTCGTCAGCGTCATCAATGCGGGGGGAAGCGCGTTCGTTTATTCCACATTCCTGGGCGGCAATGCGGTGGATGCGGGCGATGGAATCGCAGTGGACTCGACGGGAGCGTATGTGACGGGATTGGCATCGTCCTCCAATTTCCCGACCACGGCCGGTGTGCTGCAGACGACTTATGCCGGCGGTACCGACGCGTTCGTGACCAAGTTGAATCCGGCGGGAAGCAGTCTGGTGTATTCGACATTCCTCGGCGGCACGCAGTTCGACACGGGCGCGAGCGTTGCGGTGGATGGCAACGGCAATGCCTACATTACGGGGCAGACGTCATCTACGCACTTCACGACCGTGAATCCCACGCAGGCTACCATTGGGGGCGGCACCGACGCGTTTGTAAGCGAGATCAATGCGACGGGCACGCAGTTGCTCTTTTCCACGTTCCTGGGCGGATCGATGGATGAAGACGACGGCGGGAACTACGGAGCCATTGCGGTGGACAGCGCCGGAGCCAACATCTACGTGACTGGAAATACCGCGTTCAACGGATTTCCCCACGACTACGGGAGCATTGCAAACCACGGCGGGAGGCGCTGCGGGCAGCAACGACGCGTATGTGGTCAAGTACACGCAGTCGTCCACGGCTTCTACGACTTTTTCGCTGATGGCAACGGCGCTGAGCCCGTCTTCGGTGAGTCCGGGTAGCTCGGCTACTTCCACGGTATCCGTAACCACAACCACCGGCTTCAGCGGCACGGTCACGCTGACTTGCAGCGTGTCTCCGTCGGTAAGCCTGGGGCCGACTTGCGGTGCAGCGTCGGCGACGACCTCGTCTCCGGGGACGCTGACGGTGAACACTACGGCGGCCACTGCGATGATGCGATCGACTGGTCATTCGGGCATGCTTTATGCCTTGTTGCTGCCGGTCGCGGGAATGTCGCTGATGGGGATTCGCTTCGGTTCGAGCGGTTCGCGCCGCAACAAGCTGTTCGCGATTCTGATGATCGGGATGATCATGGCCACGCTGATGCTGATGCCGGCTTGCGGGGGCAGCAGCAGTGGCGGGGGCGGTGGTGGAGGAACCCCGGGCACGCCCGCCGGGCCCTACACGATTACGGTCACGGGAACGTCGAGCGGGGCCACGCAGACCGGAACTTCTCCGGCTCTGACGCTCACCGTCAACTAGCTTGGAGCTCAACTCACGTGGCCGCTTCCTCCCGGAGGCGGCCGCATTTTTTTGGACGCACCGGCGTGCTCATTGGCACGATGCGCAACTCTAGTCTAAGATTCTGTCTGGCACATTGCGCAAGGGTGTGCCGCATTCCATGAGTTAGGGCTGCGGACCGGCGGGCGGGATTTCTTTGCGTCTGTTCGGGGCAGCTTTTGCGCCGTCGGAGGAATCGAAGGTAGTGAGTTCTCATCCACGCATGATGAATCCCAGGCATTACGCGCGTCCCCTAGTGTTTGCCTTGTTGCTGTCGGTGATGGCGGCAGGGTCGGTTTCCGCGGCATACGGGCAATTTACGCTGACATCCACCGGACTTTCGCCGGCGGCGGTTGATCCGGGCGGAACGGCCTCGGCCAACCTCGACCTGGAGGCGGTTGCAGGCTCGGGCTTCGACAACCCGGTTACGTTGACTTGCTCGGTATTGCCGGTGGGGCCGACCTGCCTGGTGAGCCCGAGTGTGGCGACGCCTCCGGCCATGCCATCGCTCACCGTGAGTTCCGGGGCCGCTGCTCCGGGGCTGTATGCCGTGACCGTAACCGGGGTCAGCGGCACGACCACGGTGCCTCTTACTTTGTATCTGACGATCGTGGATGTGTCGGAGGACTACACGCTATCGGTATTGCCGACGACGGCGACGCCGAGTCCGGTGACGGCGGGCAACCAGGCGACAACGACGGTGACGGTTACGCCGATCGGATCGTATAGCGGGAATGTGACGCTGGCGTGCCTGGCGGTGACTCCGGTGGTGGCGGCCGCGCCGTACTGTTCGTTCACATACGCGAACGGGCAGAACTATGCGGCGGTGACGGGAGGAACAGCGGCCACGGCGACTTTGACGATCATCACCTTTGGACCGCTTCCGACGACGAAGGCGCGGAGTCCGCGGATATTCTATGCGCTGTGGCTGGCGATTCCGGGACTGGCGCTGGCAGGAGCGGGCGCGCGCAGAAGTCGCCGCAGAAAACTGATGGGATTGCTTTTGCTGACGGCGGTGGCCAGCGGATTATTACTGATGCCGGCATGCGGTTCGGGCAATACGACGAACAATCCGACTGGGCAGAACACTCCGACGAATACTTATACCTTTACACTGACTGGCGCCGATCAGAATGGCGTCGCGCCCAGTAACACCAGCACCAGCGCAGCCACCGTCACCCTGGCGGTGGATTGAGACGGAGCGTCGATTCATGTGGCGGCTCTGGAAAGCGACATGGCGGGGCCGGGTAATGTTAGTGGTGTGCGCGGCCGGTTTTTTCGCGCTGGCACTCGCGGGGGCAACATCGGCGCGGGCCCAGGGAAGCAACGACAATAAAAAAGACAAGCATGCGCCAAAGCCGGTGGCGATCCGCTGGGACGAACAGCACGCGGGATGCACGTTTTCCCGCGGCGACGATGGCAGGTATCGATACGGACTGTGGTCGGGAGATGTGGGCGTCGTGCTGGCGGTGGACGCGCGCGAGGTGCAGATCATGCGCCGGCGCATTGAGCCCATCTTCTCAGTCCTGTTGACTTTTCGTTATCGAGGCGCGGAAAGCCTCGATGTGAATGTAGAGGGTGCCACGCTGCAATTCATGAAACATTTCAAGGTGGTGCAGACGGCGCTCGATCCGGAAGAATACACGCAGGCGATGGAGACCGACGCCGAAACGGTTGACGATGATACCCGCCGGCAACTGGAGAAACATCCCGACAAAAAGCAGGTGCGCGAAGCGCGGGAGCAGCAGTATCAGAAATCGATTACGGAATTGAGCGAGTTCATCAACCAGAACAGCCTGCGTCCGGCGCATCTGGATCGCTCCAAACCGGAAGTCACGGGTTGGGTCTTCTTCAATACGAACAACAAGTGGCTGGGGAAATGGAAGGCGCAGGAGGAGTTCGTGCTGCGCGTGCCGGTGGAGGGGAAGGTTTTCGAGTTTCCTTTTAAGCTGCCGCCGGAGGCGGGGGAGTTGCTGCTGCCTAGGCGGGAGTGAGCGTTCGGCTTTCTTTTTCAGTCTACCTGGCCGCGTCACGCTCACGCAGTCGAGGATCCCTCGCCCAATTCTCGTCGGCATTCGTGGCGCTGGTAGGGATGCTTCGACTCCACCGGCACTCCCTTCGGTCGTACCGATTCCGCTCAGCATGACAAGGGGCTAAGATGCGGCGCGGCGGGCTTGGCGCTCTAGTTCGGAGGCCTGGCGCTGGACGATGTCGCGCAGCGAAACCAATCCCTTCAATTCTTTGCCTTCCATGATCGGCAGATGCCGGAAGCCGAACTCGTGCATGATGAAGAGACATTCTTCGATGGTTTCATCGAGATGGACGGCGCGGGGATTGGGCGTCATGACCTCGGAGACGGCAGTGGTTCCGGGGGTGCGGCCGACGGCGACGACGCGATTCATGATGTCGCGCTCAGAGATGATGCCGACGAGTTCTGCGTTGCGAAGGACGGGCAGGGCGCCGATGTTGTGCTCCATCATGAAGCGCGCGGCCTCGAGCACGGAACTGGCAACATCGATGGAATAAACTTTGCGGTCTTTCACAAGGTCGCGAAGGACGGACATGGCAAGCTCCTTTGAGAACTTCGAGGTGGCGAGTGCGTCGGCGGGGCACCCACTGCCCGGCCGGTTCGTAGGCGATTACTTTACCACAGCGTGCGGAGGGTTGCGCGGCAACCGGGGAGGCGGGGATCTAAGTGGCGCTGATGGCGCCGGGGGCGAAGCGTAAGAGCCCAGCGCGGTAGGTCACCCTTCGGAGTTGTCCGACTTCGAGGCGAACGTGGATGCTGTTTTTACCGCACTCCGGGGAGAACAGCCAAGGATAGGAAACGGAGACGAGATAATCCCCGGGAGGCAGCGGAAATTGATGCACTCCCCAGGGGCGGCGCTGTTTCGCGCCGTTGATCTCGATGGTGGGAGTGAAAAAACTGTAGACAAATGCCAACGGGGAATAAGTGGCGATGACTTCAATGCAGCCGGTCGCGGGGTCTGGCATTTCCACATATTACAGTGGCGGGAGGCAGAGGACGCCAGCCTATCAGGGGCGATCAACGAGGGCTTCCAGGGTCGAGAAAAATGCGGGGTAGGAGATGGCGGCGCACTCGCTGCCGCGGATGAGCGTGTCTCCGCGAGCGCGGAGGGCCGCGATGCTGAAGGCCATGGAGATGCGATGATCGTTGAAGGAATCGAGTTCGGCGCCGTGTAGAACTTGGCCGCCGGGAATTTTGAGGCCGTCGTCGAGTTCTTCGAGGTTCGCGCCCATGGCGCGGAGGTTGGCGGCGATGGCGGCGATGCGGTCGGATTCCTTCACGCGGAGTTCCTTGGCGTCACGCACTTCGATTCCCTGTTCGGTGTAAGGAGCGATGGCGGCCAGCACCGGGATCTCGTCGATCAGCGCGGCGGTGTCGGATCCGGCGATGGTTGCACCCTGCAAGCGTCCGCCCTGAACCTGCAACGTGCCGACCAGTTCACCATGCAATTCTTCGAGTTGAGTCACAGAAATTTGCAGACCCATCTGGATGAGAATGTCGAGCAGGCGCGCGCGCGTGGGATTCATGAGTAGAGAAGGAATGGTGAGTTGCGAGTTGGGAAAAAGCGCAGCGGCGCAGAGAAAGAACGCGGCGGTGGAAAGATCTCCGGGAACGCGCGCCTGGATGCCGCGCAAACGCTGGCCACCGCGAATGTGCACTTCGTTTCCGGAGCGTGTGAGGGTTGCGCCGAATGCGCGCAGAGCGAGTTCGCCGTGATCGCGGGTCCGCAGCGGCTCGGCGATGCGGGTTTCGCCATCGGCCAGCAGTCCGGCAAACAGCAGACAGGTTTTCACCTGGGCGCTGGCCACCGGCATTTGGTAATGGATGCCTTTCAGTTGTCCGCCGTCGATTTGCAGCGGTGGGCGGCCGTTCTGCGCAGCGATGCGCGCACCCATGGCGGTCAGCGGGGTGATGACTCGCTCCATGGGGCGGCGGGAGAGGGATTCATCTCCGGTGAGTTCGCTGGGGAAGGGTTGCGCGGCCAGAATGCCGCTCAACATGCGGATGGTGGAACCGGAGTTGCCGCAGTCGAGGGGATGGGTCGGGGCAGTCAGTGACCGGGCGGTTCCCTGCACGTCGATTTCCTGCACGTCAGCGACGTTGCCAGATCCGTCGCCGTTTTTGCGCTCCCAGTTCACGCCGAGGGAACGCAGGCAACTGAGAGTGCTGGCGCAATCGGCGCCGGTTGAGAAATTTTCGAGCCGCGAGGGGCCCTCGGCAAGCGCGGCCAGCATGGCGTAGCGATGGGAAATGGATTTGTCGCCGGGAAGAGTTACGCTGCCACTCAGGTTGTGCGCGGGACGTATGATGACTGCGGATGCAGGTTTCAAAGCTTCAAGGTTTCAGAGTTTCAAGGTTTCAAGGTCTCAATGATTTCTCAGCTTCATGATTACGCCGAAACTTTGGCCTCGGCCCTGGCTTCGCGGAGGATCTCGGGGGGAACTTCTTTCAGGCGCAGGTCGAACTCGAACATGGGAGTTTCTGCGCCGCGTCCCCAACGCGCGACTTCCCAGTGGGCGCGGACAAACTTGATATCCGAATGCGCGCTCAAGTCGAGCAGCAGCGGAGTCTGGCCGCAATAAAATTTCTGCGGGAAGGACAGGAGAGGCTTGGCACCCCAGGTTGTGCCGTCGGGCGAACCGTAGATGCTGATATCGAGAGACTCCTGCTCGATGATTTTGGTGATTTCGAGCGTGACCAGGAACACACCCGCGGCGCAAGCGCTGACTTCGACGGCTGGGCCGTCTCCCTTGCAAGTAATCGCGATCTTTTCTTTGAGTAAATTCGCATCAATCATGACCGGAAATTGTAGCAGAGTTGCGAGAAAAGTCCCGAGTTGCGAGTCCCGAGTCCCGAGAAAAAACACTAATATTCGTCTGGCGGCACGGAAGCTGAGACTCGCGACTCGGGACTCGGGACTCGCGACTCGATTACCGAATCTCATCCAGAAATTGGCGGAGCAGTTTGGCTGCTTCCTGCGGTTGCTCCCAGGGCGAGTAGTGGCCGGCTTTGGCGATGACGCGCAACTGGCTGCCGGAGATGTGCCGGTGCATGAGTTCGGCTTCGTTGCGGCCGGTCAGATTATCTTCGTCGCCGGTCACGAGGAGCGTTGGTACATTGATGGTCTTCAATGTATCGACCGAGTCTGGGCGATCGGCCATGCCACGCTGCACTTGCGCGACATTTTCTGGGGACATTTTTCTCATCATCTGCAGGGCTCCGGCTACCAGATCGGGCCGCGTCTCGAAGGTGGTCTTACTCATGAGACGCGGAGCCATGCTCTGAAAAAACGGTTCGGTGCCGCGTTCGAGAACGTCGTGCGCGGCCTGCAGGCGTGCGGCGCGAGCTTCGGCGGTATCGGCAGGGGCTTTGGTATTGCAGAGTCCGAGTGCGGCAACGCGGTTGCGATGCCTGCGCCAGAATTCGAACAAGGCGTATCCGCCGATGGAGACTCCAATCAGCGGGGCGCGGGGGATCTGGGCATCGTCCATGATGCGGAAAATATCGGCGGCATGCTTTTCCATGGTGGCTGGACCTTCGCCGGCGGTGGAGTCGCCGTGTCCACGAAGATCGGGAAGAATGAGGCAGTAGCGGGATGCGAGAGCTTCGGCGACGGGGAGCCAGAATTCATGATTCGCGGGAAAAGGATGCAGCAGAAGTACGGGAAAGCCCTGGCCGAGCACGCGGTAGACGATCTGGGCGTCGTCGCTTTGGATGGAGTGGGATTTCAAATGGCAATTAGCAAGTAGCAATTAGCAGTTCGCAATTTGTCGCTGCTATGAGGTTGTTGCTCGCTGCGCGACAATTGGCGCGGCCAGTAGCAGCGGCTCTTCTGGCATGACGATCCAGGCTATTGGATAGGCTAGGAGGCCGATGCCGGTCATGAGCGCAGTTAGCAGCCACATGAGCCGGACCAGGGTGACATCGATGTCGAAATACTCGGAGCAGCCTAGGCAGACGCCGGCGATTTTGCGTCCCTGGCGGGGCCGCACGAGGCGTTGGCGGGCTTGTGACGCGCCCACACGAATGCCGCAGTAGGCACAGACAGCCGCGTCGTCCTGAATCACTTTGCCGCAGTAGTTGCAGTACATAGTTCGACCCCCACGAGACAATACGCAATTGTAGCCCGGAAAGTTCCGGCGGGGTCAAGCGGTGTGATGCTTCCGGCGATTGCCGCCCATCAGTGTCGTTGCAGGTCGTCGAAGAATTGCTCTTTCCTTTTGCGAAGTTCTCTGCTGCTTATGGGTATTTTCTTGTCCAATTCGGGGCCGCGCTCGAAGAACACCCAGCGCCACGCAAAACTGAAAGAAATCCACAGGGCGAAAAAGACAAAGACTATGAGGAGAGAACGATGTCGAAAGTCTGGATATAGGCCTCCGAATGCCCCTATGGTCAGGGCCACGGAAAACAGGGCGTAGAGCCAAGCCCCAACCCGTTGAACACGCGGTTTCCCTGTTCCTGTCATAACCGCGTTTATTCTACGCTGTCGGGCTTGTGCCCCTTTTTCATCGCAGAGAAATCTCTACGTCCACGGCTCGGTATCGTTGTTCGAAATCTGGCGATTTCACTTATTGATCCAACGATCTGGCCTGTAGTTTCCAGCCCATCTGCTCGTGTAAGTCACGGAAGCAATCAACACATATCCAACGATTGTCCCCTGTGGCGTAGCCTTCAGTAAGGGTTTCTGGCGAGCCGGATTCCATGAACTTGGCCCAACATCCCTCGCAGTGGTCGTGATCCCAATCCGTCCTCGGGGCGGTGTACTTCTGGAAGCGGACGACCGCCCCGCGAGTCCACTTTGCATTGTCAGTGCGCCAGTCCGCCATACCAGGCAGCAAGCCTATCACGCGCAGGTTGTATCACGAGGCAATAGCGCTCGTTGATGGGGGTTGAGTGCAATCGCGATGTTTCAACAACTCAACAACCATCTTAGCCAGTGACTTATGATGGTGCGATGAAACACCAGGAGATTCCTCCCGCAGTCCGCCCGTTTGGGCGATAAAAACGGGCGGCGCGGGGATGGCATTGGCGGTAGTGGGAACTGGCCTTCTCTTGAGCGGCGTTCAGGTCGTAACGCACTGGACGGGGCAGCCCATGTTTTCGTGGGGACTGATTGCGGCAGGAGGGTTGTGCATCGTTCTCGCTGTCATCCCAGCGTCTTGGATTGCCAGAGCAGCCACCATAGACTCAAGGACGGAACGACCTCGGTAACCCAGAAACAAGGTCCGTGAGCGCTATCGGGATGTTATAGCGATTGAGGCGGTTACCAGGCATTCGGGGGGGCTTCGGATAGGTTTCGGTTAGCGACAAAGGGACCAGAATCGCTGGGCACCCTCAGAACTCTAATCGCGCCTGAAACGCGATCATGCGTGGACTACTATCCCCGCCCAATCCGACGCCCAGCAGGCCTGTCGGTGGCGAAGTTGTGTACGCTAGTGCTCCAAAGCCTGTCTGCGTGGGAGGTTCTGCGGGAATCCCCGCCAGCGTCACGCTGGGAAGCCCAAAGTTCGGGTGGTTGAATACATTGAAGAACTGGGCCTCCACTCTGATCTTCACCCGCTCGCTCACCGGAAACCATTTCGTGAGATAGAAGTCGTTCCAGACAAAATCGGGTCCACGCAGGGCGTTGCGGCCGAGGTTTCCGAATTGGCAATTCTGCGAACTGTCGCCGCCATAGCACTGCCCTGTACTCGGGTCAACGGCGGAAACAAACGCGGCCGGATTAAGCCACTGGAGGGTACCCGGTTGCGTTACACCAGGAACGGGATGATGCTCATAGAGGGGGACGCCGGGAACCACACTCGCGAACTGCGGTCCACTGCCCTGCACGATTCCGTTCCCGTTGGCTGAATAGGGCGTGCTGAGAACCGAGAATGGAACTCCGCTGTGCCAAAACATCGTTCCGGAAATCTGCCAGCCGTTGAAGGCGTGGGCCAACTGGTGATTTCGAACGTGGATGGGCAACTGATACACATATTGCGCGTTGAGGTTGTGTCGGATGTCATAGTCGCAAGGACCGTAATCGCGGGCCAGATCACCGGGCAGAGGGGAGAGAATCCCTCCCGCAGAGAACTGAAGGAATCCTCCGTTCGAGACCGTATCCATGCAGCGGCTCCACGTGTAGTTGAGTTGCCCTTGCAGCCCGTGTCCCAGGCGCTTCATCGCGGTGAGTTGAAGGCCGTTGTAATGACTGTTCTCACCAGTGGCGAGCTGGGTTACGGCGCTGAACCGTGGATCGGTTGGCTGCATGTAGGGGAATGGTGCAAAGCAGCCCTGGCACACAGTCTGGTATCCGTTCACCTGGGTTAGATAGGGCTGGTTCACGGCGCGTGTTCCCACATATCGGGCCAGCAAACTCGCAGTGGTTCCGAATTGATGTTCAATTCCTAAGCTCCACTCCATGAAGTACGGAGCATGCAGAGTGCCGGTGGGCACCGCCGTGATTGCGACGGGTGGAAGACAGGTTACGGGATCTGCCTGCGGAGATGCGCACGAAAGCTGTCCCTGAGGGAATCCCGAACTAAATCTCTGATTGGCGGCGACAGTTGCATCCACGGCACTGTTCGGCACTCCCGGAGCGATGGCAGCCCCGCCCACTGTACCCAGCAGACCTCCCTGGAAGGTCTTGTCGTAAGGTGGATTGGTGCCGATCAGGTCGGCTACACTGCCGGGCAAGATGTCGCTGAAGATCCCGAAACCCGCTCGAAGAACGGATTTGGGCTCGAACTGCCATGCAATCGCTGTTCGCGGTTGCAAAATGGCCAGCGGCGTGGACGAAAACAAATTGCCGAGATGAGTTTGGATGGCGGCGTTCAATGGCTGATTCACATCATGCAGGATCGAACTGAAAGAACCGTCCAGACGCGCGATTTGGTCGTGTGGATTGAGCGGATTCGAGTTGAAAGTGTCACGCACACCGAATGTCCAGGTAAGCTTCCGCGTCATTTTCCACGTGTCCTGGGCGTATAAGTCGAGATTGAGAAAGCGGAATGGTTCGTTCGCCGACAGCGGAAAAGTCTGGGTTGCGGTGGATGCCACTCCATAGATGAATTGCGGCAACGTCGTGTAGGCCACGGTTGGAACTGTGCCCTGACCGAAGTCGTAGTCATTCAAGCGAAAGATTCGGGTGTTGGTGCCAAACCGGAGTTCGTGAGCGCCATGGCTCCAAGCGAGGTTGTCATTGATGAAGAAGCGAGAAGCTCGCCTGCCTTGCGCCCAGGTATTGTCGAGCCCTCCAATTGTGGTGAAGGGTGCATTGGCACCACTGCCCTGCAAAACAATGGGAAATGCCGCGAGCGTGTTCTGCAAGTTGGCAGGCCCAAACAAGCTTTCGTACCACGAAAATGCCGGATTGAAATAGTTCACCAGGTTTTGAGAAAAGACGTGGGTGTAACCCGCCGCGAATGAGTAGAGAGGCTGAGGAGAGACGGCATCAAACAAGGAGTTGATGGGATCTGTGTAGGCGGCCTGTACGCCGGTGTCCGTCTGAAAACGAAACCAGGTCGTGTCTTTCTGGTTGATGTTGTAGTTGACGCGGAGCGTCTGCACCTGTTCGTGGTCATCGCTTGAGTGCGACACGCTTTGCCGGTTCGCGCAACCATTTCCATTCGGTGGACTGCCTGACGGAGTCGTGCCGTCCGAGTTCAAGGGACACCCGAGGACCGCGAGAGGGGTGCCATTGGTGTTTCCGTAGAGGGCAAACATCTTTTGGTAGAACGAGACTGACTGCGGCGACGGCGCATAGGTTGATCCGGTTACAGAGTCGGTTCCACCCAGCGGAAGTTGCTGCAGGACGTATTGCTGGAACGCCGCGCTGGGAACCGTCGTGGGCGTCACGATGGGCAGTGCGATCCGAACCCATTCGCTGTCGAAGAAAAAGAACACCTTGTCGTGCGCTATTGGCCCGCCCAGGCTGCCCCCAAAATGATTCACGGAAGCTCCGGGCTTGTGATTCCCCGGTGTTGCATTGGTGAAGTAATCGGCTGCATTCAACCGCGCACCATTCCACAATTCATAGAGATTCCCGTGAAACTGATTTGAGCCCGACTTGGTGACGTAGTTAACCTGGGATGCTCCGTACCGTCCTTGATCGACGGCATAGGAAAGAGTATTGACGGTCACCTCTGAGATGGAATTCAGCCCCAGCACGAGATTGGTGGAGAGGCCGCTATTGAGGTTGGTGAGCGGGTCGTTGGTTTCCAACCCGTCAACGATATAGCCGTTCGAGAGAGCAGGCAGGCCATTGAATTCCACATTGCCGTACCCGTTTGTGCCGCCAACGAAATCATTGCCGCTGCCTGCCGTGTTGATGAGGGCGCCTGCGGCAAACTGCAGCGGGTAGGTGAGATCGCCGCCTGGATTGGGCAGATCCTCCAGGGCGGAGGAATTCAAGGTCGTGGATGTGCTGGCGTTCTCCGGATTGAGGATAGGAGCCTCGCTGCTGACCTCCACGGTCTCATTGGATCGCGCCACACCCAGCGTGAAATCCAGGGTTTGCTTTTGACCGAGGGCCGAAACGACATTGTTATCTTGTCGTGGTTCAAAGCCCGGCGCCTCAACCCTGACTGAATAGATCCCCGGCTTTAGTTGGGGGAAGTTGAATCGACCCGAGTCATCGGTCTTGGCGGTGCGTCTGAGTCCGGTCTCAGGGCTTGTAATCGTCACAACGGCGCCGGGCACAACGGCGTTAGTTGGGTCCCGAACCTGGCCAACAATGGCACTGGTAGTTTCGCCCTGCGCCAGCGCCTGCACTGGGGCAAGACCCGCGACCGCCAAAATTATGAAAGCAAACTGCACTACCCGCGCCATGATTACCCCACTCATTTGCCTTAAGGCGGCATTTGTCCCCACCGCATATGTTAACTAGAGATTATTGTACGAAGTTAACCACAGTTAACGCAAGAGAGCAAGGACTCACGGGCGAGACTAAAAGATCTCGGTTGCGCCCGAGTCACGGGCAAACCGGAAGCAGCCACCCTTAGTTGGAATAGTGCACGCAAGGATCGTGAAGGCAGGCCAGCCGCCTTCGTTTTATTCGGCTTTTCGGGTGGCGGGCTTGGGGGCGTAGTAGGCGCGGCGGGCGTTGATCTCGACTTTGCTCGCGCCTCGCAGAGAGACCTTCAGTTTGTGCAGGCGACCGTCTAGTTTCTGGGGGGCGAAGCCGAGAACGTAGACGAATTCGGGAGCGTCGGCGGTGCGGCGGAAGCCTTCTTCCAGATTATTGTTGTTGTGAAAAAAAACTCCGCCCGTGCCGCTGGCGAATTCGGCCATTAAGTCGCCGCGCGCCTGAGCTTCGGCGAGGTCAAACTGGGCATATCCGCTGCCTCCGATGGATCCGGCCGAAGTGAGGCCACCGGCATCGAGCGTGTTGATGACGATGCCGGAGCGCAGAGCTCCATCGACGATCGCCATGACATCTTCGTGCATATCGGTGGTGAGGGCGAGGAATCCGGGCGAAACCAGGACGATGGTGCGCTGGCCAGGCATGGCCTGAGTGCGGCGCACGACAGCGGCGAGCACGCCGAGCGCATTCCGGCTCTCGATGTTGCCTTCCTTCAAAACCTCTGCCGCCCTCGCCGTTACCACGTGTCCGGCATGAGGACCGGGCAAGGCGCCGCCGCATTCCAGAGTCGAGGAAACAGCCAGACCGCGGGCTTCGGTGTCGCCTTTGCTGATGAGATCGGCCATGTAATAGCTGATCGGTGGACACTCGGTCTCAACGACAGTGGGATGAGGAAGCAGCTTTTGCAAACCGGCAAGCAGTTGGGCACGGTTGTCGGTGAAATCTACGGCGACTGTGCCCGAGGTGGTGAAGATGGCGGCACGGTCTCCGGGTTGCAATGAGCTGAGATAGCGCTCGGCCGCCTTTCGCACGGCCGCCAACTCTGGAAGACTGGCATGGACGTCGTTGACAAGATAAGCGGTATCGCGCTCTCCTGCTGGGCGGCTCTGGTTGGCTGCCGGATGATCGGCGCTCTGAGTGGCGACTGGCGCGGCGCTGGTCTCGGATGGAACACGGGAAGCGGCAGACTCCAGGGAAAATTGCGTGATGACCTGGGGCTTACCCTCGTCGAATAGCTGGAAATTTTCCTGCTTGAGATCTCCTACGGCGTGACCTTTGGAGTCGCGCAAGACAACGCTGACCAGCACGAGATTCACGTTGACTTTGAGCCGTGGCAGCGTGGGGTCAGAAGGTGCGGGCGCGCTGGTGGCGACGGCCACGGGTTGTGCGGGCGTTGCAGCCGGCTGACTTTTCGGGACTGGGAGGGTTTGCAGAGTCGCGGCGGTTACCGAGTCGAGCATTTTTTTCTGCTCGGCCTCGCGGCTGAGCTCGCTTTGCCGGAGGGCTTGCTGGCTGACGGCGGCGAAGATCGCTTCGTTTTCCTCGAGATCTTTCTGCAAGGAATCCAGAGATGGCAGCGTGTCGGCGGCGTCGGAGGCTGGCGAGCCCTGGTCTCGACTCAACAGGATGTGGGCTGTGGCCCTGAATTTGTGGCAGTCGCGGAAGCGCACGACGTTGCGGCTGGCTTCTGCGCCCGAGTAAACATTGGTGAGCGTGTAATCGACGGGAAGCACGAAATCGGTGCCGTCGCCAAAGGCAATTCTTTCGTAGTCGATCTGGCTGTCGACGCTCCTCATGGGGAAGCTTGGCGGAGTGTCTTTCACAGCGGAAGTGAAACGTACGACCGCGCCGTCTTTCTGATCGATCCACAGCTCGCCGGAGTAGGGAGGCGCCAGGGTCTGATTGGGCGCGCGCAGCACCCAGAGCGGATCTTTCTGCTCGGCAATGCGGAAGGAAAATTTGAAGGCGGCGCCGCCGGCGACCTGATCTTCGCCGGAAAAAACGAACTGGGCGCGGTTGGAGCGATCGAAAATCGCACGCAGGTTACCGGCAAATTCGCCGGTCGAGCGCAGGCCGGCGCTTTGGTCAAATCCGCTGGAAGCGGCGCGCCCATTTATTTTGATGTCGCTGTAGGATTCGTGGCCGTCTTCGTAGCGCACGGAGGCGGAGATTAAATCGAGAGGGGCGGTGCCGTATCCCTGATAGCGTGCGGTCTCTTGCGCGCAGACGAAGTTCGGCATCTTCTGCGGGAGGCTGATGGCATATTCGCAGACTCCGTGGAGGGCGGGGGCGTGATCGATATTGGAAGGCAGCCAGGCGCAGTAATTGTGCGCATCGACAATCGGCATCAGGAGGGCGGGGGGCGGGATGGTTGCATCTTCGGCGACGGCTGGGACCTTGGGCATGGCCTGGCCTTTTTTGATCTCGGCGAGGGTGTTGGTGGCGATGTGGGAGAGCGCCTTCCAGATGGCATCGTGGATGGTGGTGGTATCGTCGCCATCGACGGAGGCGATGGCGAATCCGGCGCCATCGGATGCGCGGTTTAATTGGAACTCGACGGTGACATGAAAGGTGGGGACATAAATTCCGTCGAGCGGCGATAGAACTGAATTGGTTTCCAGATCGGTGAGGCGGGTGTAGAGCACGAAGGCGCAGTTTTTCTCACGGGCCTCGTTCATGGCGGCTTCGCGCAGGGAGGCGGATAAGGGCACCGCTTCGAGATCGAGATGCGAGTCCTTTTCGTGCTTGGGCCGGTGGAGAAGTTTGATCAGGCGATCGCGGACTTCCGTGCCGGATACGGTCTTGCCTCCGTTGCTTAGGACGGCTACGCCGATGCGGAGTGGGGCTGCCTGTTGACCGAGCGCTGAGATGCAGCAGAAACACAGGAGGGCGAGCAGCACCGGTGGAAAAAAAGCGCGCATGGTCAGGTTCGCCCTGGGGAATATCCGGGACAGGAGAACTATTATAGCAACGGCGCAGGGGCGGAATCCGCGCGGTTCGCTCGCGGGTGCGTCCGGCGAAAGTCAAAGGCTTTAACCACAGAGGGCACGGGGGATCACGGGGTAAACCTACACTAAGACATTATTCATTCGCGGTAGGCTTCGCGGATGTGGGCGCGGGCTTTTTCTGCGGGAGGAGTGCTGGCGTTTTCGGCTAGGACGGTCTGATATTTTTTCATCGCGAGATCGCGCTTCTGCAGCAGGTCATACATTTCTCCGGCGGCGAGGTTGGCTTTCTGCAAGGTTTCGGGGTCGGGCTCGGGAGCTTCGTTCACCAGTTCGAAGGCGGCTGCGGCTCCGGAATAGTCTTTCTGGTTGCGCAGCAGTTCACCCAAGGCCCATGCGGCGAGCTCGTAGTGCAGGGTGCCGTACTTCCCTTCCCGTCCGTTCTGCCAAACCTTGCGGTAACCGGCAGCGGCCTCCTGGGCGTGCCCGCCCGAGCGCAGCAGGTTGGCCTCCTCGAGCGGGAAGAGATAATTTCTGGGATAACGCGCCGCCAGATCGTGCATGAGAACGCGAGCTTCATCAAAGCGATGCTCGCGGCGCAGGAACAGGGCGAGCACCACCTGGGCGTCAACGCTGTTCTCGCCGCTACTGTCGGCTACTTCGTGAAGATAGGCGAGGCCTTTCTCTTTGGTGCCGCTGAGGCCGACCAGAGCCACGGCGACTTTCACGCTCCAGGGCAGGCTGCCCATCACATAGTTGTGGGTGCCGACTACGAGTTTGGCATCCACGTAGTGGGGATCGAGTTCGAGAACGCGTTCGTGATCGCGGCGCGCGCCTACGGCGTTGCGCAGGGCGGAAAACCAGGCGCGCTCAACCAAAGCGGTGTAAAGCGCAAACTGGGCGCGGGTGACGCCGCGGGCATAGATGGCGTTGACGTCGTTGGGATTCGATTTGAGCTGCTGCTCTTCGAGGCTTTCGGCATGAGCGACCCACTGTTTGATCTGCTCCTTCACCTTGGGATCGGCGGTGCGATGGGCTTCGCCGATGAAGCTGTCATTGGCATATTCGCCGCTGTTCATTGCGCCCATGCGGTAGAGCTCGCGCATGAGGACGGCGGTGAGCAGATGATTCAGGGCGGAAGGATCGTCGGGGTGGCGCTCCTGAAGGCGCTCGAACTCCTGGATGGAGCGGTCGTAGTCCAGATTGTAGAAATGATCGAAGGCGGCGGCGAGGAGCGGATCGTGCTCGGCGGTATCGTGCTGGGAGACCGGACGGATGGCAGCAGATTGGGCTGCCGCGGATACGGGCAGCAGCAAGCACAGAAACACGAAAGCACGAATGGGCAACCCGCTTCTCCGAAGGAACCGTCTCACTGGATGCCATCTCATAAGTGCGCCGCGGGAGCAAGGGAACGCCCCTCAGGGGCTAAAGCCCGCGTCGTTATTTGGGCACTAGCGGCACGGCTAAAAGCCGTGCCCTTCCCAAAGCCATTTATGGATAGCGTCTAGTTTCAGGCAGTCGCATCCCGGCGGCCGCTTAGGATTTAGTCTATCCGAGTTTTTCGAAGCACGGGACGAACCAAATCCGTTAGCGGGTAACTTGCAACAATTCGGTGAGGCGTTGGGCATGCGAGCCCTATAATCGCGGCAGTTACGGATGGAAGCATCGTTCGTGGAACCGGCGTAACTGCGCCATCTTTACGGGATTGCGAGTAATTATTGCCCGAATGCGCCCTCGATTCGCCCGTGAAGGCGATGCAAGTGTTTGAGTTGAAAACAGGTTAGGGGAGCCGGGTTTTGGCCGTCGGCTTGCCATGCAAGGACAAGGGTTTCTCCCGTTTCCAGGCGTGATTAAACTTTATGGCTGAAGTAGCGCAAGACGCGCAGCAGGAGTTCTGGCGGTCTCCCGCCGGACTCGAAACCCCAATGGAAACACCGCTGCCGCCTGCCGCTCCGGAAATGGCTGAGGCCTGCGCGGAGTGCGGCACCGAGTTCATGATCGGCGCCCGGTTTTGCCATAGCTGTGGCGAGCACCGGCCGCTGCGAACCGCGGCGGCGGCTGTGAGTGGCGACGAGGCTGCGGAGATGGCCAGTGTATGGTCCCGCAATGTGGATGCGGTGAGGATGTGGGCAGGTTCGACCTGGACGCATTCGTTGCCGGCAGCTTCGAAGCATGCCAGCTCGATTGCGGCGGCGTGGCGAAAACTTCCTTTCCCTGCCTGGGTGCAGTATCTCCACTTCCATGAGATTAAGCGCTGGATCGGCCTGCCAACGGCGGCGCTGATCGCCTTCATCGTCGGTATGGGCTGTGTGTTCGGAGCCATCGCAGTCAGCTTCCTGTATCGAGCCTCGAATCTGGCGGAGTTCCAGGCGATCCAGATGTGGCGGATCGAATGGCTGCTGGCGGCGACGGCATCGTTTGTGGCGGGGATATTGTTGAAGAGGCCTGATCGCGAGTAGCGGGCTCTCTCGGAACGGGATAAAACGTATGGGGCTAGTCCCGTCTGTCCCCGCATTTCCAAATCTCCTGATCCCAGCGGCAGCGCGGCCCACCCGTGAAACTGCCACGGGTGGGGCATCCTCTTTCGGGGTGAAGTTCGGCTTGGCGGGAGGCATCCATCTCAGCTTCTGACGCAGTTCATCAGGTAGGGATCCTTCGACTCCGCCGGGGACTCCCTTCGGTCGTCCCGGCTCCGCTCTGGATGACAGGGCTTAATTTCTATGTTCAGCGGCATCGTTGACCACCTGTGGAACTGCTACGGGGCATGTCCCAGGTCGTCCCCAAAAAGCAGGTTCCTCCACTCGCTCGCGTTCGCTCGCTTCGGTCGGAATGACAAAATCGACTCCAGCGTTCGCTCGCTTCGGTCGGAATGACAAATTCGAACTTCTCAGTCGATTCGCTCGCTCGCTTCGGTCGGAATGACAAAATCGACTTCAGCATTCGCTTGCTTCGGTCGGAATGACAAATTCAACTTCAGCATTCGCTCGCTTCGGTCGGAGTGACAGAGCACTTAAGAGGATTCGCTGCCGCTGCCGGCGGCGCGGCGTTGTTGGGTCATGCGGTAGAGATGATGGACTGGGCCGGTGCCGCGGCCTAGGGGATGGCCGGCGGCTATGGCGGCGCTTACGTAGGTTTTGGCCAGGAGGGCGGCTTCGGCTAAACCGCGGTCCAGGGCCAGGTGGCAGGCCATGGCCGTGGCGAAGGCGCAGCCGGTGCCGTGCGTGGACGTCGAGCGCTGGCGCTCGGCCTTGAAGACTTCTTCCTCCACTCCCCGCTTCGAGGTGAAACTCAGCAGATCGATGGCTTTTTCGAGATGGCCTCCGGTGACGACTACGGCGGAGGATCCCATCTCGCGAAGCTTGGCTGCGGCGGCGCGCATTTCTTCAAGATTCGATACTTTCAGGCCGGTGAGGACTGAAGCCTCGTCCACATTCGGGGTGATCACGGCGGCGAGGGGGAGCAGTTTCTCGATCAGAACTTTGGTTCCGGCAGCGTCGAGAAGATCGGCTCCGGAAGAAGACTTCAGGATTGGGTCGAGGACAACGTTGGGCAGGTGGGTGCGTGCCAGGAACTCGGCCACCGCCTTGACCACTTTGCCATTGCCGAGCATGCCGATGCGAACGGCGGCGATGGGGATATCGGTTGCAAGTTCTTGCAAGGTGTCGGTGACGAGGGCGGGATCGACGGCCTCCAAGCGACGGACGCCGGCAGTCGATTGGACCGTCATGGCCGTAATGCAGGCCACGCCATAGCAGCCATGGGCCGCGATGGTCTTAATATCGGCGGTGACGCCGGCTCCGGAAGAGGGGTCAAAACCGGCGATAGTCAACACGACTGGCGGTGTTTCAGGCATGGTCCCCTGACAATCTTGTACCTAAAACCCTCAAGATAAACAACTTATAACTAATTCCGCGTAAGTGATTGAATCCATTGGAGATGAAAATACTTTGGATTCTACGGCGGGTTGAGTATTTACTATATAATAAACACTTAACTTGCTTGTTTTGAAAGATATGTTGAGCTTTGCTCATGATTAACAACAAGTTACGTGAGATATCGATAACTACGACGTAACGATAGTTCAGGAACTTTCGGATTGACAAGGTCTTCTCAGTCCCATACCATTTACAGAACTTAACCAGACAGCCTAGCTAGGACGACTTTTGAGATGCGAGGAGAACTGAAT
Source organism: uncultured Acidobacteriaceae bacterium (assembly GCA_963715875.1). Lineage (GTDB taxonomy): Bacteria > Acidobacteriota > Terriglobia > Terriglobales > Acidobacteriaceae > Sulfotelmatobacter. The sequence continues at coordinate 3,450,112 of OY970281.1, forward strand.
GCGTGGATTCATAGCTCAAGGATTGATGATCGCTTTATTGGTCATCGGTCTGGGAGCGGCTCAGGGACCAGACAGCTCGGAGGCCAGTTCCGCCCAGATTAGGGCAGTTCAAGCCAATCCCGAAATCCGCAAACAGACCGGCAAGAACCAACCGTATCAAATTGGGACAGCTTCATGGTACGGGGAAGATTTCGTCGGCAAGCCTACCGCCAGCGGCGAAGACTTCGACATGTACGACCTGACCGCAGCTCATCCTACGCTTCCTTTGGGAAGCTACGTACGGGTCACAAACCTGCACAACGGACGGGCGGTGGTGGTGAAAGTGAATGACCGCGGACCGATCGTCCCCGGACGGATTATCGACCTGTCTTATGCTGCGGCGGAAGTGCTGCAGTTCCAAGACCGAGGCCTGCAAAAGGTCCGCCTGGACCTGGTCAAGCCCCGAACGCAACACCGGCCGGTTTATCAAACCGTGGCCTCCAACCGCCCAATAGCGGAACTCGAGTAAAAACCACTACACTGTCAGGGATGCCTTCTGCTCTGCCCAACCGCATCCCTTCCGAGCCGCGCGGGGAAGATCCGCGCGGCGGCGAGACTGTTGGCGGCGAGGCTCGGAGTTCCGGGCCTGGTGCTGCGGGGTCTCGTGCTGGCGACGTTCAGGTTTCACAGGTTCAAGTTTCCGAGGTTCAAAAAAACGATCCGCGGGAAAAGCTGATCGTTGCGCTGGACGTTTCCAGCGCGGCGGCGGCGCAGAGGATCGTGGCGGCCATTGGCGACTCGGCGCGAACCTATAAGGTTGGCATGCAGCTCTACACCGCCGAAGGTCCGCGCGTGGTGCGGGACCTGGTGGCATCCGGTCGGCGAGTCTTTCTCGATCTCAAGTATCACGATATCCCCAACACTGTAGCTTCGGCGGTGAACGAAGCGGCGCAACTGGGCGTGAGCATGTTGACGGTGCACGCCGCGGGCAGCGGAAAAATGCTGCGAGCGGCGGTTGGCGCGGCCCGCGCCAATAATCCTGAATTGCTGGTGCTGGCAGTGACGGTGCTGACCAGCCTCGATGAAAACGATCTGGAGAAGATCGGGTTGCGCGGTTCGGTGATCGATGAAGTGTCGCGGCTGGCGGCGCTGGCGTTGGCGAATGGATGCCAGGGCATCGTGGCCTCGGCGCGCGAGGTCTCCAGATTGCGCGCAGAACTGGGACATGATTTCGCCATCGTGACTCCCGGAGTGCGGCTCGCCGGCACGGCTCACGGAGATCAGGTGCGGGTGGTGACGCCCGCCGAAGCGATCGCCGCGGGAGCGAGCCACATCGTGGTAGGCCGTCCGATAACCGAAGCCGCCGATCCCGCGGCGGAAACCCGCTCGATTCTCGCCCAGATGGGCGCATAATCCACGAGGTCTGAGATGCTGAAGATTTTCTCTCACCAGAAGTTTCTTGCTGTGTATTCCGGCGTGCTGACGATTGCATTTGGAGCGGTGGTCCTGCTCGGAGCGCGGAAAGCGGAGCCCAACGCCAGCTTCGATCAGATCAGCGTCCATCGCATCAACGTGATCGAACCCGACGGGACGACGCGGCTGGTCATCTCCGATAATGCCGAGTTTCCAGGATCGTATTATCACGGCAAGGAGTATCCGCGGTCCGATCGCGACGCCACCGGGATGCTGTTCAACAATGAAGAAGGCACCGAAAATGGCGGGCTGATCTTCGGCGGCAAGAAAGACAAAGACGGCGTTGCGCATAGCTGGGGACATCTCAGCTTCGACGAATACGAGCAAGACCAGACTTTGGTGCTCGAATCGGACAGCGATGCCAACTCGCGCAATACTTATTACGGGATCAACGATATCTCCGCAAAGTGGACGCTTACGCCCGAGGTGATGGCGGAGTGGCAGCGTTGGAAAGCGATGCCGTCGGGACCGGGGCGGGAGGCGGCGCGCAAAGAACTGCAGGCAAAATATCCGGGAGGCATTGTGAATCGCGGATATTTTGGGCGCGGGCCGCGACCAGTCGGTCAGCCTCACGCTGAACGATCAGGAAGGGCACGAGCGGCTGGTGGCGCGGGTCGCGGCCGACGGTACTCCGGTGATTCAGTTTCTGGATGCCGGGGGAAAGGTTCTACGGACTATTGGCGTGGATGCGAAGTAGGTGGCTGTCAGGGAGGCGTCACCCGTGGTGCTGGTAGGGATGCTTCGACTCCGCTCTGCATGACAGGGGATTTTTCATCTTGCCTTTCCGATACTTTTCTTTCTGTCGTCCTGAGCGAAGTGAGCGCGGTAGCGCTCGCGTAGTCGAAGAGGATCCCTACCCGCACCCAACCCTCGCTGCAGAGAGGCATCCGTGGCGCTTATAGGGGTGCTTCGACTCCGCCCCTCCGGTCGTCCCGCCTCCGCTCAGCATGACAGGGTCTTCGGGATGACGTATTCGGGGAGAATAAATCCTGCGTTCAATTCAGCAGATTTCTGAGCACTGCCACCTCGGCTGCAATTCCTGTGTGCAGGGCGGGATCTACGTCAGGGGCAAAGAGCGAAGAGTGGTTCGATGGAAGCATGGTTCCCGCAGCGACGGCGTCGGCGAATTTCTGCGGATCGGCGCCGCCGAGGCTGAAGTAAAAGCCGGGAATCCCCTGCCCCACGTAGAAAGAAAAATCTTCCGAAGCCGCATGGGCTTCTTCTGTGACGACGCGATCTTTGCCGAGGGCGGCCTCGAGCACTCCCTTGAGGCGCGCGGCCAGAACAGGATCGTTGTAAACCAGGTCGGTGGCTTCATAGTGCTCGATGCGAGGTTCGCGGGGCGCGCCGCCGGCGGCGGCTTCGCCCTTGGCAATGCGAGTGATGGCGGCGAGCACTTGTTGCCGCACATCCGCTTTATTGGTGCGCACGGTTAAACCGAGTTCGGCCTCGTCGGGGATGATGTTGTTCTTCGTGCCGGCGCGAATATATCCCACGGTAACGATGGCCATCTGTCCAGGCTTGACCTCGCGCGAAGCGATGGTCTGCAGCGTCAGGATTGTTCGGGCTGCGATCACGATCGGATCGATCGCGGTTTGAGGGGCGGCGCCGTGTCCGCCCTTGCCGTAAATCGTGATGCGGATGCCGTCGGCGTTGGTATTGAGAATCCCCGGAGTAACTCCCACAATGCCGGCTGGCCGCGTGTTGCCTACATGCAAAGCTACGGCTACGTTGGGCTTGGGAAAACGCGTGAACAAGCCGTCGTCAATCATTGCTTTGGCGCCGCCGATGGTCTCTTCGGCGGGCTGTCCGACGAGCATCAGCGTGCCGTGCCAGGTGTCGCGGCTGTGTGCCATCACCGCGGCGGTACCGACTAGAGACGCCATGTGCAGATCGTGCCCGCAGGCGTGCATGACGGGAACATCGTGTCCAGCATCGTCTTTCGCATGAACTTTGCTGGCGTAAGGCAGACCGGTTTTTTCTTCGACGGGCAGCGCATCCAGTTCGGTGCGGAGCATGATGACGGGTCCCGCGCCGTTTTTCAGAATGGCAACGATTCCGGTGCCTCCGACGTGTTCGGTGACGTCGTAGCCGAGGCTGCGCAGATGGGCCGCCAGCTTGGCCGCAGTTTGGGTTTCGTGGAAGGAGAGTTCCGGGTTCTGATGGATCTCGAGATAGAGAGCGTGGGCCTCGGGGTAGACTGCGTCGATCTCTTTGGACTGCGGCGCCTGGGCGGCCGCCGAAGCCAGCAGCGTCGTGAGCAATAAAATTCTTGTCAGCATCATCGCTTTCGGATCATATCTGGCGTTGTGAGTGGGCTGCAAATGTTCCATGCTCTTCCCTTCTTTCACCACGGAGACACGGAGTCACGGAGAGCACCAACCACACGGCAAACCAATGCTCTCCCGGTTTTTACAGATCCAAGTTTTTCTCCGTGACTCCGTGTCTCCGTGGTGAAGAAGGCAAGTTTTAATTCCAGATTTGCGGTTTGCTGGCGGGTGTACAATCGGCTTAGAAAGCACTGGGTTGCGCTCTTCGTTGGCAAGCTCGAGGTGCTCATGAACGTTCATATCAGTTACCGTCTTCATAAAAGTCCCGCCGTAGAGAAAGACATCCAACATCAGATTGAGAAACTGCGAAAACGCCTGCAGGTGTTTCGGCCCGAGCTGATTCATCTGAAGGGCATGGTGGAGGAAGTGTCGCCGCGCGAGGGTACCAGCGTTTCGCTGAACCTGCGGCTGCCTTCGGGACAGATGGCGGTTGAGGCCAAGGCTCCCACGGCAGCGGCGGCGGTGAAGAGCGCATTCGAGGATTTGCTGCAACAGGTGAATAAACACAAGGGGCTGCTGCGCTCCAGCCGGAAGTGGCCGCGGCGGCAAAAGGAAGGCGTGGAGCGGCGCAACGCTTCCGTACCTTTCGAGCAAACTCTGGCGGCGGTATTTCCGGCGACGATTTCGGCCGAGGATGTGCGTTCCTACGTGAATGCGAATCTTTCGCGTCTGGAGCGTTTTGTGGAGCGGGAAATTTATTTTCGCGAAACCGCCGATCAGCTCACGCGCGACTCGGTGAGCACCGAAGAAGTGATTGACGAAACCATCGCCGCCGCGCTCAGCGACGATCCGGAGGAGGATGGACAGAGCAAGCCGGAGCGCCTGGCGCTCGAGCCGTGGCTCTACCGGCTGGCGATGCACGCCCTCGACCGGCTGTCACGCCCTGAGGGCAGCAACGGCGGGGCGGTCCCGCTGGAAGGCTCGGCCCGCAAGCAGAACGTGAAGGCCAGCGACGAGCCTGGGCTGCAGTTCCATCAGCCCGACGAAGCCATTACCGAAGAAATTATTATCGCCGACGTGCGCGTGAGTACGCCCGAGCAGATTGTGGGTTCGGATGAAATCGTGCGCCTGATCGCCTGCGCGCTGCGCGACGTGAAACCGGCCGAGCGCGAGGCCTTCATCCTGCATGCGATCGAAGGCTTTGGCGTCGAAGAGATCTCCGCTATCACCGGCATCCCGCCGGACCGTGTCTTGAGCTCCATTGCTGCCGCGCGCGAGCACCTGCGCCAAGCGCCGGGTCTCGCCCGGCAATTCAAGGGACGGATGGCGAGCGCTGGAATAGCCAGTTCCAGGCCCGCGTAAGTCCAATTCAAAAGAAGGAGCCGACTGCGAATGATAACTCGCGAACAGATTTACGAATTAGCTCAATTTGAAGATCGAGAATCCTGTGCACTTAGTTTTTATTTTCAACCTACTACTCCTCGCAATAAGGCCCACAAGGAAGATGCGATCCTCGCCAAAGATCTGGCGCGGGAGGTATCGCACCAACTGGAAAGCAAAGGCAAGAGCGCGGCGGCGCGCTCCGACCTCGACCGCATCGTGCGCCTGGCGCAGGAATTGCGGGGAAACGGCGTGCCGGGCAACGGCCATGCCAAAGGCGTGTTCGCCTGTGCCGGACAAGGCTTCTGGCGGGAGTACGATCTGCCGGCGCAGTTGAGCGGCACACAAATTCTGGTGAACCGGCATTTTCAACTCCGGCCGCTGGCGCAATTGCTGGGAGCATTTCCGATTCTGGGGATTGTGTTGGTGGATCGCCATCGCGCGCGGCTTTTCGATCTGCGCCTGGGAGAGTTAACCGAGCGCGCGGATTATTTCCATCCTCTGACGAGGCGGGGCCGCAGCGACGGTTTCGCCGGCTATGACGGAGGCCACGCCCAGCGCCGCGTCGATGACGAGGCGCGGCAGCATTTCAAGCACGTCGCTGAGACGGTGAAAGAAGCTTTGGAAAGGGGCATTTTTGAGAAGTGGATTGTGGGCTGCCACGACACGCTGTGGCCACAGTTCGAGGGTCAACTTCACGGTAACGCAGCGCAGAAGTTGCTGGGACGGTTTCCCGCCGATGTGGCGCACATCAGCCGGGAGGAAATCCGCGGGCAGGGCGAACGCATTTTTGCGGACGCGCAGGAGAAGCGTCGCCGTGACACGGTTCGCGACGTGATTGATCAGGCGCGCAGTGGCGCTCGCGGCGTCACCGGATTGCGCCGCGTGCTGCACGCATTGGAACTCGGCGAAGTGCAGACCCTGCTGGTCGGCCAGAACTACCATGCTCAGGCGGTCGAGTGCTCCGGATGCGGCCACCTCGATGCGCACGTGGTCGGCCTGTGTCCGGTTTGCGGCTTGCAGACGCGCGTGGTGGTGGATGTAGGCGAGGCGATCTTGCCGTGGGTGATCCGCCACGACATTGAACTTTTCTATGTGAAGGACGACGCCGAGTTCGACTCTGTGGGAAACATCGCTGCGCTGCTGCGCTTCCGCCCCGCGAAGAACCGCAACGTGCGCTCGATCGCCGACATTCCACCGAATCCATCGGTCAGCCGCCAAACCGGGCTGGTGGGGCGTTACCGTGGGCTGGCCAGCGGCTGATTTTGCGGTTGACGCTCTGTCAGAATCAGCAGCGGCGGCGTCTCTTCGAGGCTGTTCTCGGGGATGCCTTACCTCACCCGCGTCCAGGCAGCCGTGGCGCGGGTAGGGATGCTTCGACTCCGCCGGAACTCCCTTCGGTCGTCCCGACTGCGCTCTGCATGACAGGCTTTGTCAATTTGCATTGCCCATTCGACTGCGGTTGAACACAACAGCCGATAACAAAGAAGCAACGCCTCGTGATATGCTTCCCCGTCTTAATACAAAGCAGGAGGAACTCGTGACGTTTTCCCGCCGTGATTTCGTAAGGACCTCCGTACTTGGGGCGGTCGCCGCCAAGGTAGGAACGACGCGCGCCGACGCGGAGGAGTCGAAGCCGAGTGCGTCCGCGCCGGCCGCGGCATCGGGATCGTACAGGCGCCCCATCATTATTTGCGCGCACAACGGCTTCAACTATGTCGACGACGGCTTTGCTTTCCTGAAAGGCGGCGGCGACACGCTTGACGCCGCGCTGAAGGTCGTCAAGGGACCGGAAGATGACCCTAACGACACCAGCGTGGGCATGGGCGGAATCCCCAACGAAGAAGGCGTGGTTGAGCTCGATGCCTGCTGCATGCACGGGCCGACGCGGCGTGCCGGATCGGTGGGAGGCGTGCGCAATATCAAGAACGTTTCGCAGGTCTCAAAGGCCGTGTTCGAGCATACCGGACACGTCATGCTGGTGGGCGAGGGCGCGGAACGTTTCGCCGTCGCTATGGGCTTCCCGCGCGAGACCCTGCTGACCGAACACTCGCGCAAGATCTGGCTGCTGTGGAAGGAGTATCACTCGAGCGACGATTGGTGGGGACCGGGGCTTGATAACCCGCACTGGCAGGCTCCGGCAACGGATGAGCCCGCGGCAAAACCGCAATCGGAGTTACGGCGGGAACGCTACCGGCAACTGGAGGAACATGCCGCGAGTTTGGGCATCGCTGCTGAGCTGCGCGCCGATGCGATCCACAAAGTGCTGTTTCCGCCGACGGGCACGATTCACTGTTCGGCGCTCAACGACAAGGGAGAGATTTCCGGTTGCACCACAACCAGCGGATTGGCCTACAAGCTGCCGGGGCGCTGCGGCGATTCCCCGATCATCGGCGCGGGCTGCTACACCGATCAGGACGTGGGCTCGGCGGGGGCGACCGGCAGCGGCGAAGAAAACATTAAGGTCGCGGGCGCGCACAGCATCGTCGAAAATATGCGCCATGGCATGTCTCCGCAAGAGGCCGGCATGGACGTGCTCAAGCGCATCGTGCGCAACTACAACGGCGACATGAGCAAGCTGCGCTTCGTTGACATGACCTACTACATTCTGCGCAAGGACGGAGCTTACGCGGGCGTGAGTTTGTGGCAGGGTTATTCGCCGGGCAAGCCGCACCAGATTGTGGTGCATGATGGCAGCCGGCGGTTGGAGGACACGGTGAATCTGCTGAAAGGATTCTCGCAGGACTTTCCGGCGGATCCGAAAGTTCCGTCGTGAGTGGAAGGAGTTAGCAGAGGGGCCGGTTGGGTGCGTTAGCGAACGATTTCGACCCCGGACAACGGCGAAGAAGTGTCCGGCACAAAATGCATCCCATGCGGCCTTCTTCGATCAGGTCTTTAATCGTCACATCTTTCGACAGAGGTTTGACGCGCCTTCGGATCTGTTCGATACGCGCAAAGGCTTCTTTCAGAGTCACATCGTTGTGAGCGGGGACGATCATGGCCGCCAGCTTGTCGCGGCGCGTGATTCCGCTCTGCTCCCCTTCGCTCGCGCTCTTGAGGATCCCGTGAAGCTCAGAACCTGACTTTGATATCCGGCCCCTTCTCCAGGTGAATGCTCTCGATGAAGCGCACTCTGCCGGTATGGAGGGTGAGGATGACAGAGGAAGTGCGGGTGCCTTCGCCGAAGAAGCGGACGCCTTTGAGCAGCGCGCCTTCAGTGACTCCGGTGGCGGCGAAGATGAGTTGTTTGCCGGGAGCGAGATCTTCGGCTTCGTAGATTCGATTCTTATCCTTGATGCCCATTTGGTGGAGGCGCTCTTCCTGGTCGGGCTTGACCACGAGGCGTCCGAGCATGTAGCCGTTGAGGCAACGGATGGCGGCGGCGGTGATCACGCCCTCAGGCGCGCCGCCCGATCCCATTACCGCATGCACGCCGGTGCCGATGACGGCGGCGGCAATGCCCGCGGAAAGGTCGCCATCGCCGATGAGCTTGATGCGCGCTCCGGCGGCGCGAATATCGGCAATCAGTTTTTCGTGGCGGGGACGGTCGAGCACGATCACGACCAGGTCTTCGACGTCACGATCCAGTCGCTTGGCAATGTTTTTCAGATTGTCGGCAGGGGGAGCGTCCAGTTCGACCGCATCTTTGCAGGAGGGTCCGACAACGATTTTTTCCATGTAGCAGTCGGGGGCGTTGAGCAGGCCGCCGCGCTCGGAGGCGGCGAGCACGGTGATCGATCCGGGCGCGCCCGTGGCGCAGAGATTGGTGCCTTCGAGGGGATCGACGGCGATATCGACCTCGGGCACGGTGCGGCCGTCGGGAAATTCAGCACCGACTTTTTCGCCGATATAGAGCATGGGGGCCTCGTCGCGCTCGCCCTCGCCGATGACGATGGTGCCGCGCATGGGGACGGTGTCCATGGTCTGGCGCATGGCCTCGGTGGCGACCTGATCGGAGAGATGGCGCTCTCCCTGGCCCATGGTGCGGGCCGAGGCGATGGCGGCGACTTCGACCACGCGCAGAAATTCTGACGCCAGGTCGCTTTCAATGTTTTCCCCGAAAATGCGGGCCTTGCCTTCTGAATGAGTTTGCGTAGCCATAAGGGCCTCCGAACGAGTGATGAACCGGCGAATTTCGACCGGCTTGAGAATAGCGCAATCCGGCGGAGATTGAAAGAAATCGCCGGACTCCGTGTTGGTGCAGTTTGGCTTGCGCGCCGAGTCCGTGGAACGGGAGATCCTTCCCTTCGCCTGAAAAACGGCTACGCTCAGGATGACGCCGGGGCGTTGGAAAACTGCACAGCTTTCCCGGACTTATGAGAATAACCGATATTCAGCGTGCGACTGGCGTGTTATTCTCACAATCCGGTAAAAAGAGATCATGCCTGAATCGCGCCCGCCCACCGTTTTGTGCATTACCACCTACGAAAAAGGCCAGGAGTTCATGCGCGAGTGCAAGCGCCAGGGCTGCCGCGTGCTGCTGCTGACAGCAGACAAACTGCGCGACGCGGACTGGCCGCGGGAAAGTCTGGATGAGACCTTTTACGTGCCCGAAGAGCTTCCGCTGGCTGACACCGTGAAAGCGGTGACGCACCTGGCGCGCACGGAGAAGATCGAGCGCATCGTCGCCCTGGATGAGTTTGACATGGAGACCGCCGCGACGCTGCGCGAGCACCTGCGCGTGCCGGGCATGGGGCTGACGACCATGCGCTATTTCCGCGACAAACTGGCGATGCGCATGCGGGCGCTGGATCGCGGCGTGCGCGTGCCCGATTTTGTGCCCGTGGTGAACCACGGCGACATCCGGTACTACATGGATCATGTGCCGGGGCCGTGGGTGCTGAAACCGCGGCAGGAAGCATCGGCGATCGGCATCAGGAAGATTCATGCGCCCGAGGAATTGTGGCCCGTGCTGGAGCAACTGGGGGATAAGCAGTCTTCGTTTTTGTTGGAGCGATTTGTTCCCGGCGATGTCTATCACGTGGATTCGGTGGTCTCAGAAAACGATGTGGTCTTCGCCAATGTGAGCAAGTATGGCAAGCCACCGATGAACGTGGCCCAGGGCGGAGGCGTGTTTACCAGCTTTACGGTGCCGCGTGGAGGGGACGAGGACGACGCATTGCGCGAGATCAATCGCGAACTACTGGCGGCGCTGGGTCTGGTGCGGGGAGTGTCGCATGCCGAATTTATCCGCGCCCGCGAGGATGGACACTACTATTTTCTGGAGTGCGCGGCGCGGGTGGGCGGAGCCTACATCAACGAGATGGTCGAGGCGGCGACGGGAATTAATCTGTGGCGCGAGTGGGCGCGGATTGAGGTCGCCGGAGGCAATGGCAGTTACCGCCTACCGCCGACGCGCGAAGAATATGCCGGCGTGATTCTCTCGCTGGCGCGGCAGGATGAGCCGGACACTTCGGGGTACAACGATCCGGAGGTGGTGTATCGAATCAAGAAGCATCACCATGCGGGATTGATTCTGCGGTCTCAGGATCAGGGGCGGGTGCAGGGTTTGCTGGAAAGCTATGCGGAGAGGTTTGCGGTGGAGTTTATGGCGGTGCAGCCGCAGAAGGATAAGCCGACGGCGTAAGACCCGAAAATAAGAGGGGTAGAGAATGGCGCCGGGCTGAGGCGGCTCAGCGGGCACGTTGGACCGGCGGATTGCTGCGCCGGCCCAACGTGTTTCTGTCGTTCTAATTAAGACTGCTGGCTGAAGGCTGCAGGGCGGAGCCTAGGGCTGATAGATTTGCGTATTGTTGATGACGGCTCCCTCCCACGACGCCCAACCGCCGAAGCAATAGAGTTGATTCTGAAATACCGCGGAAGCAGGGTAAATGGCGGTCTGCGGAATGGCCGCCAGCGACGCCCAGGTATTGCTCGAGAACTGGTACGACTCGGTCACACTGGGAGCATTCGCGCCACCCGCGTCATACAACTTAGCGCTGATTGCTCCGAAACAGGATCCGTAGCGGGACGTAGGGTCTGAAATCAAGGTTGTCCATTGATTGGTGGCGGCGTTATAAGCCTGATTTTCGCCGGTCGCCCCTCCGCCATTGGTTCCGCCATCCGCTACGACAATCGTCGTTCCGAACAGTGCCGCGGCGGGCTCCGATCCAGCCAGCAACAGGGGCGCTTCTTCCTTCCAGGTATTGGTTGAGGGATTGTAGCTTTCGACATTGGCGACGTCGCCGTTCCCGCTGGTGTTCACCGAACCACCAACGACGTAGACAACGTTCTTCTCCACCACCGCCGCTGTGCCCCAACGCGCCGTCGGCATGGGCGCTTCGCTGGTCCACTTCTTGGTCTTCGGGTTATACGCCCATACTGCAGTGGTCGGGTTTACGCCGTCGCTGGTGCCGCCGAAGGCGTAGAGGACATTGTTGACCACCGCCGTGCTGACAAATTCAATCCCCGTTGGGTAGGGCACCCCGGTACTCCACTTCTTGGTCGCCGGGTTGTAGATCTGAACGGAATCCACGATTACGTTAGCTGAGGTCTCTCCGCCGATTACATAAATTTGACTTTGGAGCACCACCGCCGAAGGGGACACCACTGCTGTCGGCAGTGGAACACCTTTAGCCCATGTGTTGTGAGCGAGGGGCGGAGCTTCGATTCCGGCCTGACCATTTTGAGAGTGGAGCGACAAGGCGGTTCCGGCCGTAAAGATTAGAAGGGTAAGCAATGCGCCCACACCGAATTTGTTGGGGTGTTGGCAAGTGCGGCTTCGAGTGCAATTCATTGGATCGTCTCCTGAGAGTCCTAAAATTTTGGCTGGCACTTCGGGGGAATGCGTCGAAGGTCTTTGTCCGCGCCTGTCAGAGTGTGCCTTGAGCTCTGACCCGGTGCTGAATGTGCCCTAACTGCCGGGCGTGGTCAATGCTCTGGCCGTGATCTGGCCATGCATCGCGTGTGACGCGGTAAAGCCTGATTTTGCAGCATCATGCGCAGAGTTGTGGCGCGAGAAGCGAGGCTGCAAAGAGGCATCAAGAAGCGGCGGTCTAATTTGAAAAGGAGAAAGTTTCGCTTCCGCAGTCAATTGTTTCAAGGTAAACTTGAGATCTGCCCCGAAGCGACTGCCTTTCTATGCCCACTGACTCCTCGATGAGAAGGCAAAATAGTGTCATTAGTTTTGGAGTGTTCGAAGCTGACCTGCGTCTGGATGAATTGCGCCGAAGTGGAGTCAAGATCAGAATCCAGGACCTGCCTTTTCGCACTCTAAAGGTTCTGCTGAGCCGGCCGCATGAAGTGATCACGCGGGAGGAATTTCGTCAGGCGCTGTGGCCCGGCGACGTGTTCGTCGATTTCGATCTAGGAATCCGCTCGGCCATTAAGCGCCTGCGTGAGGCACTGGGAGACTCGGCTGAAAATCCCATCTTCGTTGAGACGATCGACCGACGCGGGTACCGGTGGATCGCTCCGACCCGCAGCCAAGTCTCCGAGAACGCAGCGGAAAGTGAAGTTGGGGAAAGAGCAACCCCGACCCCAGGTTCCGCCGTCGCCCGCCCGCGAAATGGATGGCTGAATTGGAATCTGAGGCTGAAGATCGGCGTGGTGGTGGTGGTGACGGCATTGGCCGCAGGAATTTGGAGTCTTGCCGAATTTCGTCGCCGACCCGGCGCCGACTCCATCGCCGTACTTCCCTTCGCCAATGGCAGCGGAGATGCCAGCACAGACTACCTGAGCGACGGTATTACCGAATCGCTGATCGGCAACCTGGCCCGTGTGCCGTTGCTAAAGGTGAAGTCCCGCAACTCTGTCTTCCGGTACAAGGGGAAGGATGTGGACGCGCAGAGGGCCGGGAAGGAACTGGAAGTGGCGGCGCTGGTGAGCGGACGGGTGACCTCCCGCGGCGATCATATCGAAGTCAGCGCGGAATTGATCGATGCTCGTGACAATACCGAAATCTGGCAGCACCACTACACCGCTCGGGCTACCGAGATCATCTCGTTACAGCAGCAGATTGCGGGGGACATCGCCGGAAGCTTGCGTTCGCAACTCAGCAGCACAGAAAGGCAGCAAATTATCCGGCAAGGCACGCAAAACCCGGAGGCCTATGCGCTGTACCTGAAGGGGCGTTATGCGTGGAACAACCGGACGTATGGCGAACTGCAGCAGGCGATTTCCTATTTCGATCAAGCCATCGCGAAAGATCCCGGCTACGCGCTGTCGTATTCAGGTCTGGCCGACGTCTATTCGGTGTTGCCGAACTTCGGCGGCAATCCCAGCGAAGACTTCCCTAAATCGAACCGCGCGGCGCGCAAGGCGCTGGAGTCGGACCCGAGCTTAGCTCATCCCCATGCCGTTCTGGGCAGCAACGAAATGCAATACGACTGGGATTTTGCCGGGGGAGAGGCTGAGTTCAAGAAGTCTTTCGAACTCGATCCCAACGATGCCACAGCGCGCCAGTGGTATGCGGATGATATTGCAATGATTGGTGGCCGGGCGCAGGATGCAATTGCCGAAATCAATCGTGCGCGCGAACTCGATCCTCTATCCCCCGTCATCGCACGAGTGGCCGGAGGCATTTATGTCTGGGCGCGGCAGTACGACCAAGCCATTGCCATATGCGGCAAGCTGGCGAATGACAACCCAACCTTTGCCATCGCACACGATTGTCTGGCCTACGCCTATTGGGGCAAACGCATGTATCCGCGGGTCATCGAGGAATGGAAAACGTGTGCGCGGTTGTCCGGCGACCAGGCCGATTCCCGATTTGCCGACGCCATGGAACAGGGATTTCGTTCCGCCGGCTGGAAAGGCGCTCTTGCCAAGGCTATTGAAGCTCGGCAAGGAGAGCGGAAGGCGGGCTACTTCCCGGCATTGATCATCGCCCGCTTCTACGCCGACCTGGGGGACAAGGAACAGGCTTTTCGTTGGCTGAACACCGCTTATCTGGAACATGACTGGACGCTCATCGGCTTGAATACTTACTTCCAATTCGATCCAATACGTTCCGACCCGCGGTTTGCCGAGTTGGTTCGCAAGGTTGGATTGCCGTCCACCTCTGCTCCGGCGAATGCGACATTTTGATTCTTTGGGAGATGCGGGGAGAAGAAACTGTGAAGAAATTGCTGTCGAGCTCTGCTCGACCGCTGGCGTGATTCTCTCGCTGCCACGGCAGGATGAGCCGGATATTTCGGGATACAACGATCCGGAAGTCGTGTATCGAATCAAGAAGCATCACCATGCGGGATTGATCTTGCGGTCTCAGGATCAGGGGCGGGTGCAGGGTTTGCTGGAAAACTATGCGGAGAGGTTCGCGGTGGAGTTTATGGCGGTGCAGCCGCAGAAGGATAAGCCGACGGCGTGAGGGCGTAATTCGCACCCGAGTTCAAATGTGATCGAGGAGATTCTCCATTGACATCTCAATGTCACGAAGGATGGACCGCAGGAGTCCGGGGCCGAGGGTTTCGCCGGTGTGAACTGGCACGGTGGTGGCTCTTCCGTCTGGATGTTTGAGAAATACGTGGCTGCCGCGGGTGCGGATTACTGTGAAGCCGACGCCTTCTAGAATTCGCACGAGCTCTTTGCCTTTGAGCCGTGGGAGCCGGGTCATATGGAAATTTGCTGTATCCCTACGAGTTCCAGCGGTCCGACATCAACGCGATCGGCTTCGAGACAAAGGGCAATTACTTCCCGGGCGCGCTTCATCAAGGTGTCGAGATTTTTCGCTTGCGTGTGGCAGCCTGGCAGTCCAGGCACGGTGGCGACGTAATAGCCTTCCTCGTCGCGTTCAATGACAACCGTGAATTTGCGCTTAGCTTTCACTAGGCAATTCTATCACTGGGCAGATCACCGCCCGGCGGTCAGGGGATCTGCAGCGCGTGCCGACTTTGCTGGAGGGCTACGGCCAGCGGTTCGCGCAGGAGTGCTTGGCGGTGGAACCGCCGCCGGGAGAAACCGACTGCATAGCACTTTCAGCGGTGGCTCCTCTGCACCAATGACCCTCCTTAATCGCTGGCGTCCTCGCTGCGTTGCGCGTCGTAAAGGATGCCCTGACGCTCGTCGGATGGCGCGGGGAGCCCCAAGTCTTCGAATATCTCTTTCTTGTCCTGGTTGTTAAGCCAGATAACGAAGCCTCGATCCACCACATTGAGCCTCGTGTTGGTCTGATCGTAGTCGAGGATAATTGGCTTGATATCTTTCGCAACTTGCAGCGATGCAACCGATTGCAGGGCCTGTGTGAGGTTGCCCGGATTGAGCGCCTGCCCTTGCGGATGTTTGTCGCTCAAAGCTCTACGCAACTCGGAAAACTTAAATCCTTCCTCCAGCTTCTTTGGGTTAGCGGCAAGGATTGGGTACAACAACCACTTGTACATTTCCAGCCGTGTTTCCTGAAATCCGGCTGCGAACTGACTGAGGAAAGATCCAATCGCCCATCTAGAACGCGTCAATCCCCGTAATGCTCTGCCCGATGATCAGCGAGTGCACGTCGTGGGTGCCTTCGTAGGTCTTTACCGATTCCAGGTTCATCATGTGGCGCATGACGGGATAGTCGTCGGCGACGCCGTTGGCGCCGAGGATGTCGCGCGAGAGCCGGGCGCATTCTAGGGCCATCCAGACGTTGTTGCGTTTTAGCATGGAGATGTGTTGATGTTCGACCTTGCCGGCATCTTTGAGGCGTCCGACTTGCAGGGCCAGCAGTTGGCCCTTGGTGATCTCGCTGATCATCCAGGTGAGCTTGTCTTGCACGAGTTGGTGCGAGGCGATGGGCTGGTCGCGCCACTGTTTGCGCAGGATGGCGTACTGCAAGGCGCAGTCGTAACACGCCATGGCCGCTCCGATCGCACCCCAGCCGATTCCGTAGCGCGCCTGGTTGAGGCACATCAGAGGAGATTTCAGGCCGCCGCTTTTCGGCAGCAGGTTCGACTCGGGAATGTGAACATCCTGCATCGAAAGCCCCGAAGTCACCGAGGCGCGCAGCGACCACTTGCCGTGGATGTCATCGGCTTTGAAGCCGGGTCGGTTGGTCTCGACCAGGAAGCCGCGAATCTTGTCGTTCTCGTTTTCCACCTTCGCCCAGATGATGGCGACGTCGGCGATGGTGCCGGAGGTGATCCACATCTTCTCGCCGTTGAGAATATATTCGTTGCCTACTTTGCGGGCGCGGGTGCGCATGCCTCCGGGGTTGGAGCCGAAGTCGGGTTCGGTCAGCCCGAAGCAGCCGAGTTTCTCGCCTTTCTGCATGGGGGGAAGCCACGTCTGTTTTTGTTCTTCACTGCCGAATTCCCAGATGGGGTACATGCAGAGTCCGGACTGCACGCTGACGAAGCTGCGCACCCCGGAATCGCCGCGTTCGAGTTCCTGGGTCATCAGTCCGTACTCGACGTTGCCCATGCCGGCGCAACCGTATCCCTTGATGGATGCGCCGAAGAAGCCGAGATCGGCCATGGGCTTGACCAATTCGCGGGGGAAGCGGCCGGCGCGGTTGCACTCTTCGATAATGGGGATGAGGTTGTCTTCGATGAACTGGCGCGTGGTATCGCGCACCAGGCGCTCTTCTTCGGTGAGCAGCGAATCGTACTGGATGAAATCGACACCGCGAAATTTGATGGCTGACATGATGGAATCTCCGTGGAAGGCAAACATAAGACGGTAGCAGGCGTGGGGGAGTGGGGTCAACGCGTGGGGCTTGGATCGAGGGGGTACGCCCAGCTTGGTTCAGGCAGGGACAGCCGAGGGCGGCTGTCCCCACATGAGCATTCTCGACATCGGCAGAACATCGGCGCTTCAGATTGCCGGTGGTTTGCGATCCTAATACGTGAACGATTGAATCTCGGTTACGTTGCCATCCGGCCCATCGACGTAGCCGGAGCGCGTTCTGGGGTTTAGGGCGATGTGGATTGGAACTACGTTGGAGGCGTTCGAGAAGCTGAAGCCATTGAGAGTTTCCTGCAATTGGCCGCCGACGTTGTAGACGTAGATGGTACTGCCCTTGGAAGACGAACTGGAATCGGGCTGGGCAATCAAGAACAATTTGTGGATGGGATCGTACTCGACATCGGCGCCGCTGAACTGCTGCTGCGAACCCGAACCCGGCAAGACCACGGCAAAGCCTTCTTGGCTGGTGAGGTTATAGAACTCTACATTGGCATCGTCTTCGCTGGTGGTGCAAAAAATGCCGTCGGCGGAGTCGACCGCGATGCCGTTGATGAAGCCGAATCCCACGTTGCCGGTGAACTCAGTGAATGTTCCGGCGGTGAGGTCAGCCAAACCAAAGACGGGACGGCAGCCAAAGCAGCCGTCGCCACCGCCCATAATCGCCTGATTGGTGGTGCTGTCATAGGCGGTCGGCGGAGGCACGCTGCCAAAGTTGAGCGAGTCAGTAATCTCCACGACCGGCCCAAAAGTATTCTTCGCAACATTCGAAGAGAAGACCCACGGAATAAAATTGCTGCTGTTGTCGTAGGCAAAGACGGCGACGTTCGGCTCTCCCTGGCTGCGAGTGACGCCAGCGGGCATGATGATGTGCTCGGTTCCGATGGGTGGGGTCCAGGAGCCGGTCACCTTGTTGCCGCTGAGGGGGTTGATGGTGTTGAAGGTGTCGGCAACAACGAAACCTCCCTGAACGTGCTGGTGCTCAAACAGCCCAACGCTGGTGCCGACGACGCCGAGGGTAATGAAATCATCCTGCGTTTGGGTCTCGGCGACGACCTTGAGGATTTTTCCAGTGCTCTGGGAAAAGGTTTCGACCGCGGCCAGCAGCGTTCCGTTGGATTGAAAGATGGACTCGCTCAACACTCCTTCAGCGCCGTTTTGATCGATGTCGAAGCCGAAGATTTGGCCGCCAAACTTGCTGTGGACGATGACTTTGCCCGGTCCAATCGCCGGCTTCGCCTGGACTCATCGGTCTGCGCGAATGCCGCGGCCGAGAGCAGCAGGAACGCCAGGCGCAAAAATAAGGTCATCGCAGGATTGCGTCCGTTCTGCATTTCATTCACTCCTTCGGATTATGTTCTGAACGTACTGGATTGACCAGCGGATTACTTTGTAAAGATAGGCCGGGCGCGGCCTCTTGATGTCACTTGAACGTCAAATCTTTGTAAAAAACAGGCTGGCTGGCCCCTTGGGGCCATGCGATGGTTACGGCCTGGGCGGAGGGGCGGAATCATTTTCCGCACGCTTCCGCGCCTCCGATACCTGTCTGCGAGAAAGACAGGCCGACGGCTTTCCTGTAAAATAATCTGCGGCGGAAGAGAATAAGGACGCAGATGCAGAGTCTTCCAGAGTGGATTTCGAGGGTCCCGGATTTAGGTTTTTGAATCAGGATTTCCGGCCCTGCTTTCTGAAATATTCCATCCACAATATCCGCGCGGGGAACGAAGCGGATTGCTGCGCAATCGAGATCAGGAGAAACGAATCATGGCAGTGGGACCGAAAATCGCAAAAACAGCGGACCGCAAAAAGGTGATGGACACCAGCAAGAGCACGGATTGTCCCAAGTGCGGCAAGAGCACGCGCATCGTCAAACGCATGAAGGACCGGGAGCGTAATATACCGGGCGGGATTTATATTTCCTGCTCGGCTTGCGAGTTCTTCGAAAAGCTGTAGGGGCAAGTTTCAAGGTTCAAGGTTTCAAAGTTTTCATTTGGCCGGAGAAAAAGGGATCGCTTCCCTGCTCCGGCCTTTGCTTTATCCGGTGGTCGAAAACCTGCCCGCAATTCATTCAAAACGCTTGGTTTCTGAGTTGCGCGGAATTACAGCGGCAACTCTAGCGGGGAGCTAACCATCCAACTCAGGCCTTTTGTTATTTCCTGACAGGCAGGAGGTTGGCAAAGTGATAGTGACAAAGGTCTGGCCGAGCTTGCTGCTGGGCCTGGTCGCGGTGGCCGTTTTGCAAATCGGTTGCGGGGGCGGAAGCTCCAGCGGTTCGAGTGGGTCGTCGGGAAACGTGCCGCGGCTCGACCACGTGTTCGTTGTTGTCGAGGAGAATCACAGCTTCGGCGATGTGGTCGGAAACTCAAACATGCCTTATATCAACGGACTGATTGCTGCGAACGCGTTGGCCACGCAGTATTACTCTGACGCGCATCCTTCGTTGCCCAATTACTTCATGTTGACGGTGGGCGCCGGGACCTCGATTACTGGAGGCGACGGCGATGCTTACACGGGCGTGGTCACACTCGACAATGTGGTTCGGGCTTTAAGCTCGGCGGGAAAGTCGTGGAAGTGCTACGCCGAGGGTCTGCCATCGGTTGGCTATTTGGGCGGTGACCAGGGCGCTTACGTGCACGATCACGATCCATTTATTTATCTGCAGGACGTTCAAGCCAGTGCTGCTGAGGCCAACAACATCGTGCCGTTTACGCAACTGGCCACCGATATGGCGAATAGCAGCTTGCCTGACTATGGATTTATTGTTCCCGACATACACGACGATGCGCACGATTGTCCGGTGGGCATGAGCAGCTGTAGCGACACCCAAAAACTGATTGCGGCCGATCAGTGGCTCTCAACCAGCATCGCTCCTCTGATTGGAAGTTCAGCGTTTCAGAATTCGCTGCTGATTATTACTTTCGACGAGGCGGAAGATTCGGATACAGATCACGGGGGCGGACAGGTGCCGGCTGTGTTCGTGGGCCGCCTGGTGAAGCCGGGATATCAGTCCACTACGTTCTACCAGCACGAAAGCACGCTGCGGTTGATGATGGAAGGTCTGGGTGTGAGCGACCTGCCGGGAGCGGCGGCGAATGCGCCGGAGATGGGGGAGTTCTTTAAGTAGGGTGGCTGGAACTTAATCCTGCGAAGATGGCATCGCGGCCAATACGCTCAGACCGCAACCGTAACCGACGTCTCGGTACGCGTCACAGGCCGATAGAGCGTATCGCGCTCGATGGGGTCGCGGCCGGCGGCGCGGATCAGGCGTTCCAACTCTTCGCGGCGCATACCTTGTGGTGTGGTCGCGCCCGCGTCGTGATAAATTTTTTCTTCGATCACGGTTCCGTCCATGTCGTCGGCGCCAAAGCGGAGCGAGATCTGCGCGATCTTCGCCGTCATCATCTGCCAGTACGACTTGATGTGCGGGAAGTTGTCTAGAACCAGGCGGCTGACCGCGATTTGCTTGATGTCGAGCATGCCGGTGGTCTTCGGCAGATGCTGCAGCGGCGTGTTATCGGGATGGAAGGCGAGCGGAATGAAGGTCTGGAAGCCGTGGGTCTCATCCTGCAGCGCGCGCAGCTTGAGCAGGTGATCGATGCGATCTTCGTCATTTTCGACGTGGCCGTAAAGCATGGTCGCGTTCGATTTGAGGCCGATTTGATGGGCCAAACGGGCGGTGTCGAGCCACTGATCGCCATCGATCTTGTGGTCGCAGATGATGTGACGCACGCGGTCTGCAAATATTTCGGCGCCGCCACCGGGAAGCGAATCCACGCCTGAGGCCTTCAGTTGTTCCAGCGTCTCGCGAATCGAAAGCTTGGCGCGCTTCGAAAGATAAGCGACCTCGACCATGGTGAAAGCTTTGAGATGCACTTGCGGAAAGCGCTGCTTCAGGCCGGAGCAGAGATCGAGAAAATATTGGAATGGCAAGTCGGGATGCAATCCGCCGACAATGTGAAATTCTGTAACGGCCTCGGTGTATCCGGAAGCGGCGGTCTCGAAGGCCTCTTCGAGGGCCATGGTGTAGGCGCCGGGCGTGTCTTTCTTGCGGCCAAAGGCGCACAGGCGGCAGGCCGCGACGCACACGTTGGTGGGATTGATGTGGCGATTCACATTGAAATACGTTTTGTCGCCATGCATGCGCTCGCGGACGTGGTTCGCCATCCAGCCCACGGCGAGAATGTCGCCGGTGCGGTAGAGCGCGAGGCCGTCAGCTTCGTTGAGGCGCTCACTTGCCATCACTTTGGCGTGAATGGGTTGCGAGGCGCGAATCGTCGGTTTGAAACGGATGTGAATCGGACATCTTTTAGATCATACCGCAGGTCAGTTACCAATCCCACATGGCCGACAGGGACGCAGGTTTGCCCGTCGTATCGCTATGTTCGGCCAATAACATAATATGCTATTTCTTGACATTCCTTGAAATTCGCCGGATAGTACCTTTATGAACATCTCTCTTACCCCTGAATTAGAGCGGTTAGTCGACAACCGAGTGAAGAGCGGGCGCTACGCATCTGCCTCGGAAGTGATCCGCGAGGGCCTGCGACTTCTGGAAGAACAAGAACAACTGAAACAGCAGCGACTGGCGGAAGTGCGGCTGAAGATCGACCGCGGGATCGAGCAGTTGGATCGGGGCGAGGGCATTCCTGGGCCGGAGGCGCGGGCGCGACTGCGGCGGGCAAGAAGCGTAAAGTAGGGCGATGTTCAGAGCCCGCGGATGAGGAGCATGAAGATCGGCGACAAGGTTAAACTCATCGGCATCCCACCAGATACCCCATGATGACGAGGAGTTGCAGTCTCGCACGCTGTTCGAAAAATGCTTGGGAAAGATATTTCCGATCGCTGGATTCGAGACGGTTGAGGGGCTGCCGTATCAACTTGTGCAGCTTCACGTTGGACATGTAAACGGGAAGGCTTCCTATCTCGAGACGATCTGGGTCGAACCCGAATATCTGCAATTGGAAACACGCCGATAGAATTCCAAAACAGCCGACGGCCCAATACCCTACCCAGCAATTAATGGCCGGCAATCACGCGGTCGCGAATTTTATCGTATTCGGACTCCGGGATGACACGGCGTTTTACCAGGTCGCCGGCGTCAGCGTAAGGACGATGGGCAATGATGCGATCCGCATCGCGCTCCGTGATTCCGTGCAGACTCAGCAGTTCATCGCGGGATGCCTTGTTGAGGTTGACCGCCTTGCGGTCCCGCCCCATGCCTTCCTTCACTCCCTCGACCACAGCCTTGGCATCGCGCCTGGCGGTCTCGGTTGCTTCCGCGGTGCGGCGACGGATTTCATCCGGATCATTCTGTTTATTGGTGCACGCCATAACGCCAGCGAGACTGCAAGCCAGCGCAAGAACAGCCACGGAACGGAATGGTGAGAGCCGCATGAATCTCTGATGCCCGAACGAGATTTCCGGTTGGCGTGTTTCCAGCCACGTCTCCTGTACAATTTTCTTTCCGATGAATTCTCGTCCAAAATGGCGGCTTGGCGTGCTTGCGGCCATGCTGCTGGTGGTTCTTGCAGCGTTCGCCGAACCGGTCTCAAAACTCAAAGCAACCGATTACGTCAACGACTTTGCCCACGTTTTAAATCAGAACACGATCGCACAGATGGACGACATTTGCCGGCAGATCGATCAGAAGGCGCATGCCCAGATCGCGGTCGTGACCATCCACACGCTCGATGGTTCTGATATCGAGAGCTACGCCGTTGATCTCTTTCATCAGTGGGGCGTGGGAAGCAAATCGACGGACCGCGGCGTGCTGATCCTCTATGCGATTGACGACCATCGCGCCCGAATCGAGGTTGGCTATGGACTGGAGCCAATCCTGACGGATGGGAAGGTCGGAGGATTCCAGCGAGAAGTCATCCCGCTGATGCGCGCCGGCAACTACAGCGAGGCGCTGCTGACGGTTACGACGCGGATTGGGCAGGTGATTGCACAGGATGCCGGAGTGCAAATCACGACACCGCAGATCGCTGCGCCGCCGGCCGAACCGGTGGAGCAGCCTGACAGCGGAATGTCGGTGGGTGGAATTGTTCTGCTGATCATCGTTGTGATCGTCGTTCTTGTGACTCCGCTGCGCAGCATACTTTTCGCGCTGCTTTTTTCGGGAATGTTTGGCGGTGGCGGAGGATATCGAGGCGGAGGCTGGGGCGGAGGAGGCTTCGGTGGCGGCGGGTTTGGCGGCGGGGGCTTCGGCGGCGGTGGTGGCGGAGGGGGCTTTGGTGGATTCGGCGGGGGCAGTTCGGGCGGCGGTGGGGCCAGCAGCAGCTGGTAGGCAGCGAGGAAGAAAATGGTTCCAGAAAACAATATCAGCGAATTCATCAACCGTCTGCGGGATGCGGCCGGGCCGAACCTGGAGAGCGTGATTCTGTTTGGATCGGCGGTGGCGGGAGATTTTCATCCCGAATTCTCGAACGTGAATTTGTTCTGCGTGATCCGCGACAGCTCCTATGCCGCCTTGCACGCGCTCGCTCCGGCGGTGAAATGGTGGAGCGAGCAGAAGCAGCCTCCGCCGTTGTTCATGACACGGCACGAGATTGCGCGCTCGGGGGATATATTCAGCATTGAATTTTTCGACATGCAGCAGCACCATCGCGTTGTGTTCGGCGAAGACGTTCTGAAGGGATTGACGATTCCCGCGAAGCAGCATCGCGCGCAGGTGGAATATGAGCTGCGGGAAAAACTTACTTTGCTGCGCCAGCAGTTGCTCCTGGCCTCGGGCCACGATTCGCGACTGTGGGAGCTGCTGTTGCGATCGGTTTCGTCGTTCGCCACGCTCTTCCGTCATGCCCTGATCGTGCTCGGCCACAACGCGCCGGTGGGGAAACGCGAGGCAGTACAGGCATTATCGAAGCAGATCGGGTTTGACGCTTCCGCCATCCTGCAAGTTCTGGATGTGCGAGAGGGCAAGTCGGAGCGAAAGCAGTTTCATGGGGCCGACGTTTTTTCGCGCTACATGGCAGCGGTGGAGCAGGTAACCGCGGCAATTGATAAGATGCTGGATTCGGGATCGGCCGGATCTTCGTAGAATTTGGCGAAGCCACTCTTCAGGAGGAACGATGAGCAAGGGACTGATTGTTGTGCTGGTGATCATCGCAGTTCTACTGGTGTTTGTGCTGTTTGCGTTCGGCCAGTATGTAACCGTCAAGAACACGCTGGTCAGCAAGAATGAAGCGGTGAAGTCAGCGTGGTCGCAGGTGGATATCGTGCTGCAACGGCGCGCCGACCTGATCCCGAATCTGGTCGAGACCGTGAAGGGCTACGCGCAGCAGGAAGTGACGGTGTTCGGTGACATCGCCAAGGCGCGCTCTGCGCTGCTTTCCGCGGGCACACCGCAGGAAAAAATCGCAGCCAACGGGCAACTCGATGGCGCGCTGGGACGCCTGCTGGTGGTGGTCGAAAATTATCCCCAGTTGAAGTCCAATGAGAATTTCCTGCGTCTGCAGGATGAACTTGCCGGCACGGAGAATCGCATTGCGGTCGAGCGCAAGCGCTATAACGACACGCTGCAGGATTACAACACTTACGTGCAGCAGTTTCCCAACAGCTTCTTCGCGGGCTTTGCGGGATTCAAGCCGAACGAAGCATACTTCCAGGCGACTCCGGAATCGCGTGCAGTGCCGAAGGTAAACTTCACACCGAATAGCGCGGCTCCGCAGGCGACGCCACAACCTGCGCCGGCGCACTAGGGCCGGCGACGAATCGCGAGGTAGCGCAGCGTCTCGGCGGCTCTCCGGCGGGCAGTTCAGCCCTCCGATCCGAGGGCGAGACGCTCTCGGGACAGCCGGCAAGATGCCGGCGCTACATCGGAGGCTGTCAGAGGCCTAGCTTCTTCTTCGCCAGTGGCCGCGCAAATGCGTTCGTGGGATTGTGGGCGTTCGAGGTGAGAACTTTGCGATAGTAATCCATCGCCTGGGAGGCATCGCCGGTCTTCTCGTAGGCCTCTGACAGCAGCGCCAGAATTAGGGGATCGTGCTGATCCGCTTTCTGCAGATCGGCAATGGCGGTCTTGTAATCGCCAGTATAGAAAGCGACGTATCCGGTGAGGTAGGGGAAGAAGCGAGCCTGATCGGGATTGTTCGCCTTGTCGAGAGCGGCCTTGGCGGCGGCAACGTGCTGCTGAGCCTCGTTGGCCTTGCCGTTGCGGGCTGCGATTCGGGCCTGGGCATTTTCCCAGCGGAAGATCCAGAGATTTTTGTCGGCTGGGCTGAGATCGGTTTTATGCTGCGCCGTCTCGTAGCCCGACTGGTACCACTTGACAGCGTTCGCGGTATCGCCACACTCCAGGTAAATGCGCGCCAGTTCGTTGGCGATTTCGGCCGCGCCGGTAAACTGCTTGGCGAACATGCGCGCGTCGAAAACCTGTTGCTCGAATTTCGCCGCGTCCCTGGCGTTCCCTTCGAAGGCATAGGACATGGCCATGGCCCGAAGAGCCTGCTCCCTGGAATCGGCTGGGGCGCCTTCGATCGCCTTGGAGAAATGCTCGCGGGCTTCCGCGTAGTTCCCTTTCAAGTCGAGCGCGATGCCGGATGCGAGATGAGCCTCGAATAAATTCGGCGACATCTCGAGCGCCTGGCGGTAGAGGGCTAAAGCTTCGTCCTGTTTGCCATCGCTGTTCAGTTTCTGTCCCTGCTTCACCAGATCGAGCGCGGCGGGTGCGGGAGCTTGTTGGGCGCAGACAGCGCAGGTCAGGAAAAGAAAAATAAAGGTGCGGAGCATGGGGGATTCCTCCAGGAACGAAGTTATTCTACTCGCTTGGCGTGGTCGATGGCCGCGGCGTCACTAGGTCTTGGGTCTTAGGTCTTAAGTCGTTGGTCTTTGATCTTTACGATTGGGCGGGGAGTTCCCAGCCTTCGTTTTTCATTTTCTCGTTGCTCCAGTGCTGGAGCTGTTCGAACAAAGCCGGATCGATCACGGCGAAGCGAAGACCAACGCGGCCCTCGCCGCCGAACCACATGATGCGCGCTTTCGCGCGAAAAGTTGTTTCGCTCTCGGGAAGCGGAAAACTGATGTCCAGCAAACCGGTAAACTTCATCGGTTCCTTCAAGCCGTCGAGTCCCATGCCGCCGGTGCTAAGGTTCACACCCTGAACCGTCGTCTCCTCACCCTGCTGGTTTTTCAACACGACCTCAAGCTGGATGCGGGCGCGAAAGAATTTTTGCTGCTCCATGCTGATCGAACCCAGGGTGGCAGCGGTGTCGGCGGGGGTGACGTTGATGCTGTATTCCTTCAACTTCCGGCTCAGTGTGCGGCGCGAAATGCCGAGCTGATCGGCGGCCTGGCCGCGATGGCCACCGCAGCGCTCCAGTGCGCGGATGATCATCTGCTCTTCCATGCTGTCGAGATTGCCGACGGGAATGGAGGCGGACTGGCGCTGCGCGACGGGATTACCAGACATCGCGTCCGCGATCTGTGACTTCTGAATTTCAGGACTTCTGGACTCCACCGCGACGCGGGCAATGAGATTGCGCAACTCGCGAACATTGCCGGGCCAGGAGTGCGACAGCAGTGCGGAAACCGCGTCGGGCGCAAACGAACTGCCCGGACTTTTGAGCTTCAGGAAATGTTCGGCCAGAGCAATGATGTCCTCAGGCCGCTCTCGCAGCGGAGGCACGCGCAGTTGAAACTGCCCGAGGCGATGGAAGAGATCCTGGCGAAAGCGGCCAGCAGAAACGGCGGCGTCGAGATCCTGATTAGTGGCCGCCACGATTCGTACTTCCACCAGGATCTTGCGGTGGCCGCCGAGCCGGTAGAAAGGATATCCATCGAGCACGCGCAACAATTTCACCTGAGTCTGCAACTGCAGTTCGCCGATTTCGTCGAGGAACAGCGTGCCCTTGTCGGCGAGCTCGAACAGACCCGCGCGCGATGAATCAGCGCCGGTAAAGGCGCCCTTTTCATAGCCGAACAATTCGCTCTCGACCAGATTTTCGGGAAGCGCGGCGCAGTTAATGTCGATCCACGGGCGAGCCCGCCTGATCGACGATTGGTGAATGGTGCGGGCGATGAGTTCCTTGCCGGTTCCGGTTTCACCGGTAACCAGCACGCTCTCGGTGTGGCTAGCGACACGATCGACCATGCGCATGAAGCGGTGCATCACGGGGCTGGCGAGGATAAGGCTGGTGCCATCCATTTCGCGGGAAGCGACATGGGCGGTTTCGTCTTCAATATCTGCGGCGTTTTGTTTTGCTGAGTGAGATTTGACGAATGCCGGCGCGGCATTTGGTTTGTCGCCCACGAGAGTGAACACGGCAACCATTCCCGCCGGAGCGGAATCACCGTCGCGCAGCAAGGTTACGGATAGGTGCACTAAGGCCGTTCCGGCCTCGCCTTGAAGCTTGTGCGAAGAGGAATACGAACCATTTTTCAGAACCGCAGCCGGCATGGTCCGATGCAACGCATCCGACGCTGAGCCTTCACTCGAAACCAGCGATGCGATGTTTCGCCCTGGAATTTCCGCTGACGATTTTGTTGCTGCCGATTGAGAGAACATCTTCACGGCCGCGTCATTGCAGCTCGTAATGTTGCCTTGCATATCCG
This sequence comes from uncultured Acidobacteriaceae bacterium, assembly GCA_963715875.1. Taxonomy (GTDB): domain Bacteria; phylum Acidobacteriota; class Terriglobia; order Terriglobales; family Acidobacteriaceae; genus Sulfotelmatobacter. The sequence goes on from OY970281.1 coordinate 3,477,363, forward strand.
CAGAGACAATCGCTGGGTCCGCAGTCGTAGTGCTGGGCCTCACTGCCAATGCCTCGGGCACGGAAGCTGCGCCGACCGCTGGTGCTTGACTCCGCGAATTTAGGCTGGCTGATGGCATCCCGCGCGTTTGGAGTTGATCTTGACACATGGAATGCGGGTTGCAGGAAGTATGCGAGGCTCGTCGATCACGAAGGTAACCGGTTACCGGTGAGCGGACCAACTCCGAATTTGCACACTTCGATTGCCAAACTGCGCGCCCGAGCGGGAATGAAGTTACGTCCGTAAGCTACTTTAATCCCAGTAACAACAATAGGATTCCTATGAACAGGCTTGTGCGAAGGCGGCTTCGGGATGCTCCGCTCCGCCATCGTCGCAGTCTGCCGTAATCCCCCAACAGTTGATCCGGCGCAATGTCGATTGGCACGAAATTATTTCTCGGGGTCACGGTCTCGCTCGGGATCATGGTGCTGTGCTCCGCCCTGTGGCATTGGCAATCGGCGGACCTGATGCGGTTTGTCTGCTACCTGGCGGTGGCTGTTCTCGCCTCGAGCCTGAAGGTGCAATTGCCGGGCATCGACGGCACGATGTCGGTGAATTTTCTTTTTATTCTTCTCGGCGTGATGGAATTGAGCCTGCCCGAAACCCTGGCTATCGGCTGCATGGCCACGCTGGTGCAGAGCATCTGGCACGCGCGCAACCGGCTCGATCCGGTGAAGATTCTGTTCAATGTTTTCGGCATGATGGCGAATGCCAGCGCGCTCTGCTACCTGAGCTATCACTGGCTGGGCGCGAAGGTAAACGGCAACCGGCCGATTCTGCTGATGGTGGCGGCGCTGGTATTTTTCCTGGCGAATACTTTGCCGATTTCGGTTGTGATTTCGCTGACGGAAAACAAATCCAGCCGCAAAGTTTGGAAAGAGTGCTACTTCTGGTCGTTCCCCTACTACCTGGTCGGAGCGGCGGTGGTGGGACTGGTCGGAATCCTCAACCAGCGCGCCGGTTGGCAGACGTCGCTGCTGGTGTTGCCGGTGATTTATTGGGTGTACCGTTCCTATCGCCTCTATCTGGGCCGGTTGGAGGCGGAGAAAGAGCGCGTCGAAATTGAAAAGAAGCACGTCGAGCAAATCGCCTCGCTCAACATGCGCACGATCGAGGCTCTGGCCTTAGCCATCGAAGCCAAGGATCACACCACGCACACGCACCTGCAACGCGTGCGGACATACGCGGTAGAAATCGCCAAAGAAATTGGCTTGTCTCCTGACGAGATCGAAGCGCTGCGCGCGGCGGCACTGCTGCATGACATCGGCAAACTCGCAGTACCCGAGCACATCATCAACAAGCCGGGCAAACTGACTCCGGAAGAATTCGAGAAGATGAAGGTACATCCGTTGGTGGGCGCGGAAATCCTGGAGCGTGTGGCGTTTCCTTATCCCGTGGCGCCGATCGTGCGCTCGCATCATGAACGTTGGGATGGGTCGGGTTATCCGGCAGGCCTTGCGGGCGAAGAAATTCCCATCGGAGCGCGAATTCTCGCGGTGGTGGATTGCCTGGACGCGATGGCCTCGGACCGGCAATATCGTCCCTCGGTGCCACTCGATAAGGCCATGGAGACAGTGATCGCGAAAGCAGGCTCGTGGTTCGATCCAAAAATTGTGGAGGTGCTGGCACGCCGATATGTGGAACTGGAACGCCTCGCGCAAACTACTGAAGCTAGCTTCGTTTCCGGCGGTTTTTCGAAAGGTTTACGAGTGGAGCGCGGGCGTGGCGCCGGCCGCGGGTTTCGAGAAAGGCACGGACAGTCCGCAAAACGATTCCGACTTCCTGACCTCGATCGCGTCGGCTCGTCAGGAAGCGCAAGCCATGTTCGAACTGAGCCAGGATTTGGGAAACTCTTTGAGCTTGAGCGAGACGCTTTCGGTTCTGTCGATGCGGCTGCGCAAGTTGATTCCCTACGACTCCATTGCCGTGTTCGTGAACCGCAACGGCTGGCTACTGCCGGAACTGGTGAGCGGCGAAAACTTTCGCGCGCTGTCTTCCCTGAAAGTTCGCATGGGCGACGGGCTGTGCGGCTGGGTTGCGCAAAATTGCAAACCCATCATCAACGGCAACCCGCAGGTGGAAACCGGGTATGCGAAGGATTCGGAGAAACAGGCTCTGCTGTTGTCGGCGCTCGCGGTCCCATTGCAGGGCTTGAATGGCGTGGTCGGCGTGCTGGCCATGTATCACGCCGCGCCCGATGCTTTCACTCCTGACCACTTGCGAATTCTGCTGGCGGTGGCCTCCAAGGTGGCGCTCTCCGTAGAAAATGCTTTGAAGTATCAGCAGGCGGAAAGTTCCGCCACCACGGATTATTTGACCGGACTGCCCAACGCGCGCTCGCTGTTTGTTCATCTGACGCAGGAAGTGGCGCGCTGCCGGCGCATGAAGACGAGTCTCGCCGTCATGGTTTGCGACATTGACGGGCTTAAAGCGATTAACGATTCGTACGGACATCTGGAAGGCGACAAACTTCTGCACGAGTTCGGCAGCCGCCTGCGCGAGGCTTGCCGCGGCTACGACTACGTTGCCCGCATGGGTGGAGATGAATTCGTGATCACTGCTCCTGGACTGACGGTGGAAGGCGCGGCCGATAAGGCGACTCGGTTGAATCAGGCTGCCATCGACGCGGGGCGCGTCATTTGCGGCAGCAATGTCATCACGCTGAGCGTGGGCACGGCGTTCTGTCCTGAAGATGGATACGACGTGGAAGCCCTACTGGCCGAGGCGGACCGGCGCATGTACTCCATAAAGCAAGTCCACCATGCGGAGCGCGATGCCCGCCAGAATTCTCTGGCACAGGGAACGGCGGCCGAATAAATGGGCAGCCTGCGGTGGAAACTCGCCGGCCATGCGTTAGCCCTGCTTGCCACCGTTTTCATTGGAGGATTTCTATCTGCGACGCTGGTGCGGCTCGCGCCCGGATTCGATGCGGACGAGCGCGAACTCGATCCGCATTTGAATGCGGAGAGCGTGCAGGCGATACGCGACTCCCGCCAGCAGGATCGCAACATTTTCCACTTTTATTTTTCCTACATGAAGCGGGCCGCCAGCGGCGATCTGGGAACGTCGCTTGCGTTGGGGCAACCCGTGCGCTCGTTGCTGCACGATCGCGCGCCGCTCACGCTGCGCCTGCTCGCCATGGGCCTCGGACTGGCGTGGATGCTCACGCTCACGCTGGCGCTAAGCGCGGCGTGGCTCCGGCTTTCCATCTATGACACGCTGACGACCGCCGTGAGTGGAACGTTGCTTTGCATTCCTGCCGCGGTGTTGGCGCTGCTTTCGGTGCTGTGGAACGTGCCGGGGTCGCTGGCCATCGCGATGATTGTATTTCCCTCCACTTATCGATACACGCGAAACATGCTGGTGAAAGCGTATTCGCGGCCGCACATCATCACCGCGCGCGCCAAAGGATTGGGCGAGGCTCGCATTTTATTCTGGCACGTCGTGCCCGTGGTAGCGCCGCAGTTGCTGTCGGTGGTGGGCGTGTCGGTAAGCATGGCGGTGGGCGCGGCAATTCCCGTGGAAGCTTTATGCGGGCTCGCCGGCATTGGACAACTGGCATGGCAGGCGGCCCTGGCGCGCGATTTGCCGCTACTGGTGAACATCACGATTCTGGTTACGCTCGTAACCTTGCTGGCGAATTCCAGCGCAGATGTAATCGGATATGCGCTCCGGGGTCATGAAGCATGACAGAACGAATGAGCCTCGGGCGAAAAGTGGCGTGGGTGGTGTTAGTGCTGGTGTTGGGAGCGGCGGCGGCGGCGAACTGGCTGGCTCCGGCGGGATACGCCAAGCAGTATCGCGAAGCGACGAATGCTGCGCCTTCGCAGACGCACTGGCTGGGAACCGATGAAATTGGGCGCGACCGATTCGCCCGCGTGCTGTATGGGACACGGATTTCTCTGTTGCTGGCTCCGGCCGCGGCGTTGCTTTCGACGCTGATGGCGGCGCTGGTCGGCGGGCTCGCGGGATACGTGGGCGGCGGCTGGGCGCGGATGGCGATGGCGGTGACTGATTTGTTTCTATCGCTGCCGTGGTTGTTTTTGCTGATCACAGCGCGCGCGTTGATGCCCTTGAATGTTTCGCCGCTGGTTTCGGTGATGGTGACTTTTCTGCTGCTGGGGCTTTTGGGTTGGACCTCGGCGGCGCGAGTGCTGTGTGCAACGTCGGGAAGCTTGCGCACGTCGGATTTTGTGCGCCAGGCGCGGGCGGCGGGTTTGTCCGGAACGAGGCTGTTTTGGGTGCACGTAATGCCGAACCTGAAGCCCGTGCTCTATGCACAGTTTTGGATTTCGATTCCGGTCTTCATCTTGAGTGAAGCTAATCTCGGAATTCTGGGGCTCGGAGTCGCCGAGCCGATGCCGTCGTGGGGAAGTTTATTGAAAGAGTTGGAAGGGCTGGTTTCGGTGGGCGAAGAGCCCTGGAAATTTGTTCCCTTAATTTTATTGGTGGTGGTGGTCACATCGTTTCAGCTTTTGCTATCCAGGCAGGAGGAGATGGCTGCATGAAATCCGATAAACAACGGTCAACAGTGGTGGCGAACGCATGCGCGAAAGCGATCGCGATGGCGGCGCTTTGCCTGGCATGCTTGCTGGGGAATGCAGTGGCTCAAGGCGGCGAACTCAAGTTTTGCCTGCGTACGGAGCCGAAGACTTTCGATCCTCTGAAGGTGGACGACGACGCTGCGGGAGCGATCCGCTACCTGACCGGGGGTGTGCTGGTGCGCGAAAACCGCCAGACGCAGGCGCTCGAGCCTGGCCTGGCGGTCTCGTGGAAGGTATCGAAAGATGGGCGGCAGATTTCTTTCCGGCTGCGCAGCGGAATTCTGTTTTCCGATGGAACGCCTTTCTCCGCCGAGGATGTCGCTTACACCGTCCAGCAACTGATGGATCCGGCGCTGCATTCGCCCACGGGCGACGCATTTCGCTCGGGCGCCGGAACGGTTGAAACCAAGGTGATTTCGCCGACGCAGATTTCGATTCGCTTTCCCGCCGCGCTTGCCGGCCTCGACCACTTGTTCGATGGAGTGGCGATTCTTTCCGAACACTCGCCGAAAAAAGAAATGGCCGTACTCGGCCCGTTCATGGTCGCCGACTACAAGCCGGGCTCTTCAGTTCTACTCAAGCGCAATCCGAATTATTGGAAGACCGACGAGCAGGGGCGCAAGCTGCCTTATCTGGATTCGATCCGGCTCGACATTCAGCCCAGCCGCGATGTGGAAATCCTGCGCTTCAAACGCGGCGAGCTTGATCTGATCAACTCGCTGGACAGCGAATATTTCGACAAGCTTTCGTCGACTACGCCGCAACTGGTGCACGATGCCGGCCCGTCGCTCGACAGCGAGCAACTCTGGTTCAACGAAGTGGCCAAGTCGCCGCTGCCGCAATTCAAAAAGAACTGGTTTCGCTCGGCCGCTTTCCGGCGCGCCATCTCCACCGCGATCAATCGCGAGGATCTGAGCCGCGTGGTTTATCACGGACATGCTCAGCCCGCGCTGGGCCCATTTTCGCCGGCCAACAAATTCTGGTTCAACGGCAAATTGAAGCCGCAGCCTTACAGCCCTGAGGCTTCGTTGAAGGCGCTGCAGGACGAAGGCTTCCGCATGGAAAACGGCACGCTGAAGGATAAAGACGGCAACGCGGTTGTATTCTCCATCATCACGAATGCGGGCAATAAGCAGCGCGAACGCATGGCGGTGCTGATCCAGGACGACCTGCAGAAAATCGGCGTTCACGTTAACGTGGTTACGCTCGACTTTCCTTCCCTGATCGAGCGCATGACGCAGAGCTTCGACTATGAAGCGATTCTGCTGGGCCTCAGTAACGTGGACCTCGATCCCGATGGCGAAATGAATGTCTGGCTGAGTTCCGCGGAAAATCATCAGTGGAATCCGCAGCAGAAGACTCCAGAAACACCGTGGGAGGCTGAGATCGACCGCCTGATGCGGCTACAGGCTTCATCGAGCGACGCCAACAAGCGCAAAGAAGCCTTCGATCGCGTGCAGGAAATCGTGGTCGAACAGCAACCGTTCATTTTCCTGATCAACAAGAATTCGCTGTCCGCGATTTCGACGACGGTGCACGGCGCCGCTCCGGTAATTCTGACGCCGCAAACATACTGGAATGCGGAACGGCTCACGGTTGGGGCAAAGTGAGGCAACGGCCTTTGCCACGGATTTGCACGGATTCTCACGGATCTTGAAACCGGCGCCAATACAAGGTCCCGCTGCCATGTCATTCGTTCGGCCTAATACGGCTTTGCTTTCTGCTCGCTTCTCAGTGCGGTATGCGGGCAAGCCGGCGGTTCTGCGCGATGTGCAGATAGAGATCCAGCGCGGCGAAGTGCTTGGACTGGTGGGCCAGAGCGGATCGGGTAAGAGTACGCTGGCCATGGCCATTCTCGGCCTTCTCGAGAAGAAGCGAGCGCAGGCCGAAGGCACAATCATGTTTCAGGAATCTGACCTGCTGAAACTTTCGGAACGCGAGCTGCGAGGCTTGCGGGGACGAGCCGTTGCCCTGGTTTTGCAAAGCCCTTTATCTTCTCTGAATCCGGCCCTGAAGATTAAAACTCAACTCAAGGAGGCGTGGTGCGCGCACGCTTCGGGCACGAGCGCTGACTGCACGAGCGCGATCCGGGCTTCGCTGCAGAGCGTTTCCCTGCCCTCCGACGATGACTTTCTGCGAAAATACCCTGCTCAGATGAGCGTGGGACAAGCACAACGCGTGCTGATTGCGATGGCGGTGATGCACCGCCCCGCGTTGCTGATCGCCGATGAAGCCACCAGTGCGCTCGATGTGATTACGCAATCCGAAATTCTGGCGCTGTTTCGCGAACTGAACCGCTCGACCGGAATGGCCATTCTCTACATCTCTCACGATCTGGCGTCGGTGGCGGGCATTTGCGACCGCATCGCAATTCTGCACCAGGGCGAAATTGTCGAGTGCGGAACGGCAGCGGATATCTTCACGAATCCCCGGCATGAGTACACGCAACGCCTGATGGCGGCGATGCCCCGCGTTGTTGCGGGCGGCACACCGCTGCCTATAAAAACCCAAGCGGCCGTTGCGCGATAAGGCAGGCGCTTCAGCGCAACCATTCTTCAAAATCCTTCCGTTTCGATTCGTTCGCATCTGGAATTTCTGAACGTCTCCCTCGATTCTGTCCTGTCCAGTAACCCACAAGCCAATACTGAAGTAATCAGATCAGCCAAAAACTGGGCGAGACAATCTGTCCCACGGCCTGCTGCGGAGGACAGAGTGTCCCAGTTGCGGGACATCGCTCCCCACGATCTCTTTTATTATCAATCACTTGAAAGCGACCGTCTGGCCTTATTCGTGCACAGTACTAACTGAGTTGCGGATCGCATTTTTGGGGAAGGAAAACAAAATATGCAGCAGACACGAAAATCAAAGACTTCAGATCGAAGCCAGCGCCACAGCGCAGCCTGGGGAAAGCGCCTGGGAATGCTGGCTCTTCTTCTCGTGGCGGAAACTGCTTTCGCTCAGTACGAGCCCGACAAAGCCCAGAAGGGCAATAAGTTCGCTCCGGACGTCGCGGCGATTGTCGAGAGCTCTCAACCGAGCGCTCTCGGCGGCGGCAGGAGCCAAACTGTGAACGTGATCGTGCAGTACAACGGCGCTCCGTCTCCAAAAGACGTGTCTGACCTGAAGGTCCTCGGTGGAACCGTGCATTCAACCCTGAGCGTGGTCAAGGGTATTGCTACCACGCTTCCGGTGAGCGCTTTGACGCCCCTGGCAGCGAATTCTAAAACTGTGTGGTTCAGCATCGACCATCCAGTGCAGGCGGCGGATGACATTACTGACGTCGCCACGGGCGTGACTACAGCCTGGAACGACGGCTACAACGGCTCTGGAATTGGCGTCGCGGTGATCGACAGCGGCATCAATGACGCGAACAAAGATCTCTGGAATTCTGCCGAGACGGCGACCCGCGTGGTCTACCGCCAGGACTTCACCGGGACCTCAAACACAAACTCCAGCGGTGGCAAATATGACCTCTATGGCCACGGGACGCACGTCGCCGGCATTCTCGGCGGCAACGGCTACCTCTCCAGCAGCGCCTACGAAGGCGTGGCGCCCAAGGTAAATTTCATCGATCTTCGCGTGTTGGATCTGAACGGCGCGGGCACCGACAGTCAGGTAATCTCGGCCATTCAGGAAGCCATTTCGCTGAAGACCAAGTACAACGTCAAAGTCATCAACCTGTCACTGGGACGCGGCATCGCGGTCGGTTACGCCCAGGATCCTCTCTGCCAGGCAGTGGAATCAGCCTGGAAGGCGGGCATCGTGGTGGTGGTCGCGGCCGGAAACTACGGCCGCCTAAGCGTGAACGGCAGCAACGGGTACGGAACGATTACCGCGCCGGGCAACGATCCTTTTGTGATCACGGTCGGCGCCTTGAACAACAACGGATCGTCTTCTCCTTCGGCGGAGACCATGACGAGCTACACCTCCAAGGGCCCCACCACTTACGATCACGTGGTGAAGCCTGATCTCGTCGCTCCAGGAAACCTGTCGGTATCGTTGTCGGCGACTGGCGCCACGCTGGAAGCCGAATATCCCAGCGCGCTGGTGACGGGCAACGACGGCAAAAACGAGTACTTCGCGCTGAGCGGCACCAGCATGGCAACGCCGGTGGTCAGCGGCGCAGTCGCGCTGATGCTGCAACAGCACAGCACGATGACTCCCGACCAGGTGAAGGCGCGCCTGATGAAAACGGCGTTCAAGTCGTTTCCTAGCTCCACCGTGGCCTATGTTCCGCAGCTCAACCAAAACTTCACCGAATATTACGACCTGTTTTCAGTGGGTTCGGGAATGCTGAATATGCAGGCGGCGGTAAGCAACTCAGACCTCACCTCTACCAAACTGGGCGCTGCGCTTTCGCCCTATGTCACCTACAACCCGTCAACCGGCGTCACTTCGCTGGTGTACGGAAACGGCACCGTGACTACATCCTCAGTGGTTTGGGGAACGTCAGTGGTTTGGGGAACGTCGGTGGTCTGGGGTTCGACGGTCAGCGGCACCTCAGTGGTTTGGGGTACATCGTTGCCCTGGAATGACACCGATTTGAGCGCCTTCAGCGTGGTCTGGGGATCAAGCACCGGTACCGGGCCGCAAAGCACCAGCGTGGTTTGGGGTGCTGCGCAGCTCGCCGGCGATATCTCGTCAGTGCTGGAGAATGGAGATCAACAGTAACCGTGTGGATGAAAGAAGAAAGGAGACGATCATGAAAAACACACGGCTCACTAATACATTCATCGCAGGCATGGTCCTGATGGCGGTTGCCGGCACGGCGTACGCGGGGCTGGCAAGCCACAAGCTGCATCCCGGATTTGCCCTGGCGGTACTGGCACTGGCGGCGGTGACCTCGCGGATGAAGGTCAAGCTACCGGGAATCGACGGCAACATGTCGGTCAATCTGCCCTTCCTGCTGATGGCGGTGGTCAACCTGAGCGCGATCGAAGCGGTGCTGATTGCCTGCGTATCCACGCTGGTGCAGTGCTGGCCGAAATCGGGCAGCAAGTTCCGTCCCGAGCAGATGCTGTTCAACGTAAGCATGATGGCATTCGCCACGAGCATCGCCAACCTGATCTGGAATGCCGGCTGGATGGGCAAAGCCGCGTGGGCGTCGGAGCCGCTGATGTTGGCTTCGGCAACGGCTGCATTCTTCCTGGGGCAGACCACTCCAGTGGCGGGCATCATTAAACTGGCCGAGGGCGCGGCAATGCGCCGCGTCTGGCTAAGCATCGCGCAACTGTCATTCCCTTACTACGTGGTCAGCGCGGGGATGACTTCCATGGTGAACGTGGCCAGCCATCACTTCGGCTGGCAGGCAGCCCTGGTCGTATTCCCGGTCATGTACGGCATCCATCGCTCGTACCGGTTGTATTTCGAACAAGCTGTGGAAGCTCTGCGCACCCCACCTCTGGCGCACGCGGCCAGCGCGGGAATCTAACGCAGTCAATCGCAGCACTGCATTTCGAGAAACAAAAGTGGCGTTCCGGATCAACCGGAACGCCACTTCTTATTTCGGTTCGATAACCTGCCACCGATTCCGGCAACCTCTGCAATCCCCGCCCGGCACGGCAAGTCGGGCGTCTTTGAAACGACAGGAATTGTACAAACTGGTGACAATTCCTTGACAATCTCCGCCGCGCCCAAGCCTAGGATCACCTCGACTCGCGGGACGGACCGGTCAGCCCGGCACCCTCGCCGCAGCCCATCCCTACTACTCTAGGAGAAAATCGCATGCAGCGTTTGCTTGGACGCACTCGGGTTTTTACTGCCCTGCTCGTGCTGATGTTGGCTTCCAGCTCGGCTCTGGCGCAATATAAAAACACCAACCTCGACTCGGATTTGGCGGGAAAAGCGAAACATCAGGACAAGAATCTGAAAAATCCCTGGGGAATCGCTTACGCACCCGGTGAAGCATTCTGGGTGAGCGACGAATATACGGGCCTTTCCACGCTGTACGACAGCAAAGGAAACATCCAAAGCTTGAAGGTCACCATTCCTCCCTACAGCGGCAGCGGCCTGGGCACGCCGACCGGAATGGTCTACAACGGCTCGAGTGAATTCGCGATTGAAAACTGGGTCTCGGCGTTTCTGTTCTGCACGCTCGACGGAACCATCAGCGGCTGGTCCGATTTTGAACCCAACAACGCTCTGATCGGCGCCAAGACTGCCGGAGCCGTCTATACGGGCCTGGCCATCACCAGCAAAACCTCCGGCAATTCGCTGTTCGCGGTCGATAACGCTAACAACAAGGTCAACATCTTCAACGGGACCTTCGAGTTGACTGGCTCGTTCACCGATTCCACCATTCCGTCCGGCTATTCTGCCTTCGGAATCCAGGACATCGCCGGCCAGCTCTATGTGTCGTTCTCGAATAATACCGGCGCCGCAGGCGGATACATCGACATCTTCACCGAAGAAGGAACCTTCGTGAAGCGCTTCGCCCACGGATCTCCTCTCAACCAACCTTGGGGATTCGCGGTCGCGCCCGCGAATTTCGGAACGCTGAGCGGCGCTCTGCTGATCTCCAACAACGCAGCCGCCGGCACCATCGTCGGCTACAACCTCACGACCGGCAAGCTGATGGGCATTATGCAGACTACCGCCGGCAAGAACATGATCATCAGTGGCATTTGGGGGATTGAGTTTGGCGGCGGTTCCTCGGCCAACGGGCAGAAGAACCAACTCTTTTACACGGCCGGGCCCAGTGACGTCGATGGTTATTTCGGAGTGATCGTCGCGCAGTAGGCGCTTCTCCCCAACGCGCTGTAGTGCAGAGGCCGCCCGAGCGGGCGGCCTTTGCATTTCTGTACTGGTATCAGTTGGGCATGACTACGGTGTCAATTACATGGATCACGCCATTCGATTGAAAGACGTTCGGAATGGTCACCATCGCGGTTCCACCCTTCTCGTCTTTCAGCATGATGTGAGTGCCGTCCTGCAGGCTGGCCCAGAGCTTGCCGCCTTCCACAGTGGTGAGTTCGGCCGTCCCGTTGCCCGCCTTGATCTGCTTCTTCAATTCGGCGGCGCTCCAGCGGCCTGAGACTACGTGGTAGGTAAGCACCTTGGTCAACGTGGCTTTGTTCTCAGGCTTCAAAAGCGTGTCAACGGTGCCCGCAGGCAGCTTGGCGAAAGCTTCGTTGGTCGGCGCGAAGACGGTGAATGGTCCGGGGCCTTCTAATGTTTCGACGAGTCCGGCGGCTTTTACGGCCGCTACCAGAGTCGTGTGGTCGGCGGAGTTCACCGCGTTTTCGATAATGTTCTTGGTGGGATACATTTGTTGCCCACCGACGACCGGATTTTTCATCCCGGCGACGGCGGAGGTTACGGCGATGGCAACGATGGCCAGCACCACTGCGAATTTTCTGTTCATGGTTGTGATCCTCTCGGAATTTATTTTCTTGACCCTCACCTCCAGTACGCAGGGGATCAGAAATTGGATTTACGATCTCGCCCGTCATTTGTGATTCAGCTAAAATTCGAGGCAGCATTCATGAACCAGAAACGCATGCGCGCCGGTTCGGACTCCATCACAATTCGCCGGGCCGTTCCTTCCGACGCCGAAACCGTTGCCCGCCTGGTGAACGATGCCTTCGCCCCCGAGCGCTTCTTCATTGACGGGGACCGCACCAACCCCGACAAAATACGGGCGCTGTTTTCCAAAGGACAATTTCTGCTCGCTGAAGAGGCGGGAACACCGGCCGGTTGTGTGTATATGGAATTGCGCGGCGAGCGCGGCTATTTTGGACTGCTGGCGGTCGATCCGGCACGTCAGCGCGCAGGTTTGGGATCTCGCTTGATGCAACTGGCCGAGGACGAGTGCCGTGCCGCCGGTTGCCTTTTCATGGATCTGACGATGGTCAACCTGCGGACGCCCTTACTCGACTACTATCGAAAACATGGGTACATAGAAAACGGGACCCTGCCTTTTCCTGCCGACCAACACCAGCCGAAGATCCCGTGTCACCTGGTAAAGATGTGCAAACCGCTGGTTTGAGAAAACTTCGCGCGTGTTGTTTGAGGTCAAAGACTTTTCAGAAGATCAATGCTGATCGAATAATTCCGTTCGCTCAACGCGCTCGCCCTTGAACACCACCATCGAAATTCTTTCGGTCGCGGTAATGTCCTCCAGAGGATTTCCATCGACCAGCAGGAGGTCGGCGTCGTTGCCGGGGCGAATGGAGCCAAGTCGATTTTCCGCCCGCAGCAGACGGGCTGCATTCAAGGTTGCCGCCTGCAGCGCCACTGCCGGCGGAATGCCCGCCTGCACCCACAACTGCAGTTCGTGCTGCACCGTGGGGCCGTGAATCACGAGGAAATTCCCCGCGTCACTGCCCGTCACCAGCGGCACTCCGTGTGCGTAAGCGCGCTTCAGATTGTCGATTGCGATCGCCATATCGATGGGGTACTGCGCTAAACTCTGGCGCATCTCCTCGGTCTCGGACGAACCTATCGCCTCCTCGGTTCCGCGCAGCAAGTCGGGAGGCCCCACCTGCTGCACCAGCGAGCGCTTCAGCAAATCTGTCTTGCCCGCGGCAAATTCTCGAAAAGCTTCTCCCACGCTCAAGGTCGGATCGTACGAGGTTCCCTGCTTCGCCATCTGCGCAAACATCTCGTCGGGAATCTTCTGGCGGAAAGAGCCGTGCTCGATCGAATCGGCTTTCGCCGCCACCGCGTCGGCCACGTCGCGCGCGTCCCCGGTATGAACCGCGAGCGGCAAGGAATCGGTGTGAGCCTGCTGCGCGACCGCATCAAACAAGTTCGTGTCGAAGCGGTTGAAGACTCGGCCGCCGGCGCCGGCCTCGAGGATCGCCTTGATGCAATCCACCCCTTGCGCCCTCAGTTCGTCAACTTGCTGCCGAGCTTCGTCCGCAGATTTCGGAATGCGCTCGAATTGTTTATCCAGCTTCTCTCGGATCTGTGGCGGAAGACTCTTGAAATATTCCGTTCCATGTCCTCCTGCCGCGGTGAACAGGGGGCCGCAGGTTTGCAAATCGGAGCCGAGAATCTCGCCGCTAATCGTCTTCGCGCGCAGCGCGAGAACGCTATCCAGCGCATCTCCAACGCTTCGTACCGTGGTTACGCCACTGTAAAGGTAGGCCGCGAGTTCGCGCTGCATCGCCTTATTGGCATCGTATTTGCTCATGTCGGAATAAAATCCGCCGGGCGCGCCGAGATGCACATGCACATCAATCAGGCCAGGAAGAATCGTCTTTCCCGCCGCCTCCACGGTCTCGGCCTTCAGGGTTTTCGGATCGGGCCCCTGCCCCTCGTACACTTCGGCAATCTTGCCGCCACGCACCAGCACCGCTCCGTTCTCAATCACCTTGCCGTCGCCGATGAAAATGCGCGCCCCGCGAATCAGAAAGGTATCGCCACGCGCCAGTTGCCGGTTCAGGATCTTCGTCTTCACGATGCCGGTCTTGGCGTGCATCTGCCAAAAGCCCATCGCCACAAATGGAGTCATCACCGCCAGCAGCCAGAGCTTCGCCGAGTTCCGAATCTTCTCGCCCTTTTCCCAGCGAAACAGCTTGTAGGAAATAAACAGCCCCACAAACGCCGTGAGAATCAGCGCCAGCACCGGCCATAAATTCGTGCCGATCGATTCGTCCCGCAACAGCATGCCCTGGATGCCGGTCACCATATAGGTCGCGGGCAGAAACTGGGTCACGACCAGCAGCCACGGCGGAAACATGGAGAGCGGAAATGTAGTGCCGCTCAGAAACAGCATCGGCAGGTAGATCAACTGCACCAGAAGCTGGCTCTCCTGCATGGAGTTCACGACCGACGCCAGAATCGATCCGATGGCGCGAAATGCAATGATGGAGATGGTGATGAAGATAAGGATGGATCCCACCGACTGCGGCCACGGCATGCCGTAGAAGAAATGTGCCAGGGTAAAAATCAGAATCACATTCGGCATGTAGAGGATCCAGCCGGTGATCGCCGAAGCCACCAGCAGGGGCGCGGGAGTGATGGGCGTAACTTTGTAACGCCGCAGGATATTGGCTTCGCGTTCCTGCACAGCGCGAATTCCAGCGCCCATCAGGCCGTTTCCGAGGATGCCGATAATCAGCACCATCGAAATCACCATCGTCATGGCAGCACCACGCTCGCCATGCATCGCCTGTCCGAAGATAAAGAAGAACGCCAGCGGAAAAAGATAATTGAAGAAAATGACGGACCGGTTGCGCAGCGCCAGCTTCAGGTCGATCACGATGAGTGCTTTGTAGGCTTTCATCTTAAGAGTTACTCGCGCAGTTTCTTTCCCGTCAGTTCGATAAATACATCTTCCAGGCTGGGTTGCTTCAAGCTGACATCGGTCAGTTCCAGCCCGTGTTGGTCAATCCATTTCACCAGGTCAACCAGAGTCGCCGCCGGACGCCGCGAGTTAACGGTGAGCGTGCGCCCACTGGCGTCGAGCGCACTTTGCGTAGCTTCTGCCCACGCCGGCCGGCTCTCCGGAAAACGCGTGGCGCAGGTCACGACGATGCTCGACGCGGTCTTGCTCTGCTGCTGCAAACGGCTCGGGGTGTCCATGGCCACGATGCGACCCTCGTCAACAATTGCGACTCGGTCGCACAACCGTTCCGCTTCTTCGATGTAATGGGTCGTCATCAGAATGGTGCGATGCTCGCTCTTGAGTTCTTCGAGCAGATTATGGATCTCGACGCGCACTTGGGGGTCGAGGCCGGTCGTGGGTTCATCCAGAAAAATCAGCTGAGGATCGTTCACCAATGCCAGCGCGAGCGCGAGCCGCTGCTTCTGCCCGCCGGAAAGCGTGCTATAGAACGCGTCCTTCTTTTCTTCGAGCTGCAAGCGCTGCAGCAGTTTATTCAAATCCACGTGGCGAGTGTAGAAAGACGCGAACACCTGCATGGCTTCGTGCACACGAATTTTTTCAGGGAGATTTGTGGCCTGCAGGCAAACACCGATGCGATCCTTGAGTTGCTGGCGCTGGCGGTCGGGATCGAAACCTAGAACCGTCACCTGGCCTCCGCTACGGGGACGCAAGCCTTCCAGAATTTCGACGGTAGTCGTCTTGCCCGCGCCGTTCGGCCCCAGCAAGCCGAAGACTTCCCCGGGCTGAATTTCGAAGTCGATTCCCTTGACGGCATGAACGTCGCCGTAGGATTTCTTCAGGCCCTGAACTGAGATGGCTGGCGTCGCGGCATTCATGTGGGATGGATAGGCTACCGGAGAACCATCCTCAAGTCAAAAATCCGCGATGTGCCAACCCATACCCTTCATGGTTTTGTGCTGGTTGTCGATGCCGACGTCAACATCCGCTGCCCGCCAACCCTTGCTGCGCTGCAGCCTGTCCAGTACCATGGCTAGTTCCTAACTTTCCCAGACGGTTCCCGTCTAAGGTGGATATGCGCAAACTCTCGCTGTGCCTGTCATTTGCTCTCGTACTCGCTTTGTCGCTGGTCAGCGTTCCGGCCTCATTCGCACAACAGCCCGCTTCTGCATCGTTACCCTACAGCCCCAGCCTCGACGTTAGCTCGATGGACCGATCCATCGATCCGTGCGTCGATCTTTACACATATTCCTGCGGCGGGTGGCAGAAGAAAAATCCTATTCCGCCCGATCAGACTTCGTGGTCGGTCTACGGCAAGCTCTATCAGGACAATCTGACTTTTCTACGCGGCATGCTGGACCAGGCCGCGCAGCCCACCAGCGACCGCAATGCCGTCAGCCAGAAGATTGGCGACTTCTACGCCGCCTGCACCGATGAGAGCACTGTAGAGAAGCGGGGCATCTCAGCGATTCAGCCCGACCTCGATGCCATCGCCGCCATCAAGTCAACCAAAGACCTCACGCCCGTGCTGGCGCGCCTGCAACTCACCTACACCTGGTATTCGTACAGCACTTCGATGATGTTCTCCAGCGGCTCAAACCAGGACCCCGACGACTCCGATCAGGTGATCGCCGACCTCGATCAGGGCGGATTGGGCATGCCGGACCGCGATTACTACACGAAAGAGGATGCAAAATCGAAGGAGACCCGCCAACACTATCTGGCGCACGTGCAGAAAGTTTTTGAGTTAACCGGCGACAGTGCAGCCACCGCCAAAACAAATGCCGAAACCATCATGCGTCTGGAAACCGCCATGGCGAAGGCTTCCCTCACCCGCGTGGAGCGTCGCGACCCGCACAAACTGGTGCACAAGATGAAGGTCGCCGATCTTTCTCAGCTTGCTCCCAACTTTGATTGGGTCGCTTACTACCACGAAATGAAGTATCCGGAGATCGCGATTCTGAACGTGGACGCTCCCGAATACATCAAGGAAATCAATACGCTGCTCGGCTCCGAACCGGTGGACAACTGGAAAACTTATCTGCGCTTCCACGTGGCCGACGCGGCTTCTCCTTTTCTTTCCCCGAAGTTTGTCGAGGAGAACTTTGACTTTTACCGGAAGTATTTGCACGGCGCGAAAGAGATGCAGCCGCGCTGGAAGCGTTGCGTGCAGTATGTTGACCACAATCTCGGCGAGGCGCTCGGACAAGTCTATGTGGCCAAGGTGTTTTCCCCCGAACTCAAGCAGAGCACGCTCGACATGGTGAAAGGCATTGAGGACGCCATGGGCCAGCGCATCCGCGGGCTCGACTGGATGAGTCCTGAAACCAAGCAGCAGGCGCTCACCAAACTGGCGGGCATCCGCAATAAGATTGGCTATCCTGACAAATGGCGCGACTACAGTTCGGTGGTCATCGTGCGCGATGATTTTGCCGGCAATGTCGCTCGCGCCCACCAGTTCGAAAGTCGCCGGGACATCAATAAAATTGGCAAACCGGTGGACCGCAACGAGTGGGGTATTTCTCCTCCGACGGTCGATGCCTATTACAGTTCGCAGATGAACGACATTAACTTTCCCGCGGGAGTGTTGCAGCCACCGCTCTACGATCCGAAAATGGACGCGGCGCCCAACTACGGCAATACCGGCGGCACCATCGGCCACGAACTCACTCACGGTTTCGACGACGAAGGCAGCCAGTTCGACGCCAAGGGAAATCTCAAGGACTGGTGGACCAAGGAAGATCGCGCGAAATTCGATGAGCGGACGAAGTGCGTCACCGATCAGTATTCATCCTACGTCGCCGTGGAAGATGTTCACGTCAACGGCGAACTGACCCTGGGCGAAAACGTGGCCGACCTCGGCGGCGAAATTCTGGCCTACATGGCATGGAAAGATGCCACCAAAGACCAGCATTTGCAGCCCATCGACGGCCTCACGCCGGAGCAGCGCTTCTTTGTCGGCTTCGCGCAGTGGGATTGCGCCAACGAGCGTCCGGAAGATGTTCGAGTGCGCACCATGACCGACCCTCACTCGCCCCCGCGCGACCGCATCAATGGAGTCGTGGTCAACATGCCCGACTTTGCGGAAGCTTTCTCCTGCAAGCCCGGCCAGCCGATGGTGAAGCCGGCAGACAAGGTGTGCCGCGTCTGGTAGGTTGCAAGATGAATCACGGTTCTGGGATGGCACGGCTTTTAGCCGTGCCGCCCAAAGCCAATCAACATGCGGGTTTTGGCCTTGGTGATGCCCTTCTAGCGACCGCCCACACCCGCCGCGTTTGCGCCCGTCAGCGCGATGACCATGGTGCGAGCGATGATTTCTAAATCCAGGCCGAAACTCCAGTTGTGGATGTAATACAAATCGTATTGCAGGCGCTGAGCGATGGAAGTGTCTCCCCGGAGACCATTGACCTGCGCCCATCCTGTGATACCGACCTGGCAGCAATGGCGCAGGTTGTATTTCCGGATGTCTTCCCCGAACCTGGCAACATAGTACGGGCGCTCCGGACGCGGGCCGACCAGGCTCATCTCACCGAGAATTACGTTAAAAAGCTGAGGCAATTCGTCAAGACAGTATTTGCGCAGAATCGCGCCGATGGGCGTGCAGCGCGGATCGTTCTGCGTGCTCCAGAGCGTGTCACTCTCCACCTGGCTGCAGCAATACATCGTGCGGAATTTCAGCAGGGAAAAATGCTTGCCGTTTCGCCTCACGCGTTCCTGCCGGAGCAAAATGGGGCCGGGCGAACTCAACTTAACCAGAGCGGCAACCAGCAGAAACAGCGGGCTTAGAATCACGATACCGAGCGTGGCTCCAACCAGATCGAAGGCTCTTTTCAACACCTCGTACGCGGAACTCTCCACCGGAGAGATCGCCACATTCATCATCTGCATCCTGCCGGCCTGAAACAACTTCTCGCGCAACGAAAGCCGTGGACCGAGATCGAGGATGGCGCGAACTGGTTTGCCGAACATTTGAAGGTTGTCGATGACGGATGAAATTTGAAGATAATGGCGAGTCGGGAGTGCCACCACAACTTCATCAAAACTTAGTCCGGCAAGACGCGAGGCATCCGTCGCGCTGAAGACGGGCGCGTCGTGGACGAGGACGGGTTGCCCCTGGAGTTGCAGGTAGCCTTTGATTTCACAACTGAAAAATGGAATGCGGTGCAACAACTCGACGCAGCGGCGCGCGTAGCGGTCTGTTCCGACGATCAGGATTTGTTCAGACTTACGAGGCCAGTGAGAAGAAGTAGCGGTGAAGCGCAGACAGTTCCTGGCCGCCACGACCATGAAAAAAAGCACGGCATTGCTGAGAAGGATGAAGGCGCGGGAAACAATCAGGTGACTGTCAAAAACCAGCAAAGCTGTTTGCAGCAGAAAAGTGGCGAAGCAGGCGCGAAAAGCTGCCCGGATTCCGGTGTGCTCCCAGAACAAGTCTTCGACGGAAGAAAGTTTGTAATAGTTCGCCGCGAGCATCCAGGCAAGTTCGGTGAAGAGCAGCAGAATGAGGTAGGGTTCGGATACTCCCTTGTGAATCGGAGTAAATGACACGTCGCCAAAGCTGATATAGGACGAGACGCCGAAAGCGCACAATGGAAGGGAGTAAACCAATACCAGAAGAAGGATATTGAAGTAGTGAACTCGTGAATTCATTGCCGTTCCTACAAATTCCGCAATGCGGATCGGTCAACCTTCGCCCTCAGACTAAAGAAGGGCGTTAGCAATGAATTTCACCGGCTAACGCTAACTTCCATCCCGTGCTTTTCTGCAGCCGCGATGCTGAGGTCATTCCAGCTCCGAAGTTGCGCCCCCTGAATTTCCACGAAACCGCGCGGCTCCAGAGTGGCATTGCATAAGAGTTCAAGACACGTTGGGTTGGTTGGACAGGGATTTACTGTAGGCGGGAATAAGGTAATTCCCGATCCGCGGAAACGTCAGGAGTTATCGCGTTATGAGCTTTGGCCAGAAGGTTACTTCAATTGTAGATGTCCAATTTGTCTGGGCCGAGGTTGCCAGAATTGGCGCCAGCCACTTCTCGTATTGAATCGATCCGGACAAGCTCACATTTCGATGGAACCACCACAGGATTTTGGCCGATCCGTCGTTCACAGTTTCTCCACCTGCGATGAAGTCCTTTGAAACCTTGGCATTCCGGTAACTCACCTGCAGTGAACTGCGCGGAGTGAACCAATAGTTGCTCCAGGCCTGGAAGCCCTTGCCTTCGCGTCCGATCCAGTCGCCGATGAGGTTATTTTTGTTCGTATACAGATCTTTGTAAAAGCCATCCCAATAGATGTAGTCGCCGAGAATGCTTCTCGCCGTGGGAGTATCGGTATAAACGGACTCGCAGTGAAGGTCTAATTTAGCCAGGCGCGGCAACCGTGGCACGTAAATACCGGAACGGACCGCGGTTCGCGATGGGTCGTAAATCGGATTATGGCTGTTATCGAGATTGAAGGGATTGGCGAGGGGCAGCAAGCCGTCCCCATATAGCATGACGGACTTGCGGAGGTGTGGGAGACGGTAAGCAAGATCGAAACCCAGGGTCCGCTTGCCCGGATCGCGATTGGAAGGATATTCGAAAGAAGATTTCAGGCCGACGTAGCTCTCCCAGATTGCGCCCCCGGTGAGGGCTCGCCCCACGCCGCCGAATTCTGAGGTGCGCTCTACGCTAAGCTCTAAATTTGTGGACGGTTTGAAGCTGATTCTCTCCCCGTGAATCAGGGGCCGTGGTGGAAACAGGTTTCCGGAGAGTTTGCCGAAAAATACATCCAGCTTCATTGGTCCAAGTACGCTGAAGATCCCGGGAAGAGCGTTGAAGGTTTTATTAGCGCGGAACATGTAAATCGGCTCGGCGTTATCGCTGAACATTAAGGCACCGCCATCGGCGTCTCCCCACCAGAGGCTCTGCTTGCCGAATGAAAGATTCCATCCCGCCGCTTTCGCCGCCGCGTAGGTGTCCAACAAGGTGAACTGATTCACCTGCGAAATGGGAAGTTCCGGCTGGATTGAATTTTGATCTGCCGCGGCAATGACTTGTCGAGCGGCCAGTGAATATCCGGGGGCAGAAGGGGCATGCTGGTATTCTCCACGCACATAAAGGGTGAAGGGCCCGGCGGTGCCGTAGCCCGAAAAACCGTCGTAGGTGTTGAATCCCCTTTCGAAAGGCCTGCCGAAGTTGTCGTAAATCGTCTGGCCGAAATGATAGCTATCGTTCAGCGGAGGACCGCTAATCGATGTGTTCCTCGTGTACAGCGATTCGACTCGGACTGAGGTGTTTGACGATTTCCCGTCGAGCACTCCGCGTTCGTAGGCAAACTCCTGCTCAAGTTCGCTGACGAGGGTTTTGATTGTATCCGGAGCATCCTGATCCTGCGTGAGGTTATCGCGGCTCTCATTCACCAGAGCCGCGACTTCGATGCGAGTCCAGGGTCTGGAACCTTGAAACGCAAGGTTGATATACCCGAGGCTCGATAGCCGCTCAATGGCGGGATACACCCAACTATCCAGCGGAAGATAAGCGGATCCGGTTTTGCGGGCACGCTGTTCCGTGTCGGACTGTTCCGTTTCCTCTTCTTTGCGGAACGTGCCATACCTTGCGATTTCGTCGTCGCTATAGCGAGTGTGCGATCGAAAGACTTGCCTGCCCGTATACCATCCCAGAGCGCTGCCGATCACCACGTCTGATGCGAAATGCTTCTGTCCAGCAAACCGCGCCGCGCTCACTCCTCCCGCCAAACCGTAGGCCAGCAACTTGGTCAGAGGCCCGGGATACTCGTGGGCGATCACACTGGCTATGGCCCAACTGACCGAGGCATGCTCAGAGGGAAAGGAGTTGCCGCCCTCAAAGAAACGGCCTTGCCCATCGCCGACGTACGGCCGGTTCCGACCCGCTGCGTATTTAAATACTTCCGTTTCGATGAATGCATCAATGGCAGCTTCTCCGCTGAGAAGTCCAGTCTCGCGTTGCTGACCGTCGTGGATGTGGCTTCCCCACAGGAATAGCCCTCCACCGACGCCGATAAGAGCAGCAACTCCGGCATTGGAGGCCGTGCTTGCGTGTGAAATTGTGGTCGGACTCGTGGGCGCGTGCTTTTCTATGGTCGTATCTGCCGCGATCAACCCCGCTCCAGCGAGGACCAACGGCACGGCCAACTGCCACTGCCCTTCGTTCATGTGCAGAGGCCCGGTCCAGAAATTCTTCTGATCCACAAAAAGATTGCGCGGAAGCGATTTCAGGGGGATGGGAGTGGGGACCAGATCATAAAGCTGCGCGCTGGTTTGCGGAGATGGGGAAGGGACATCTTTCTCGGTGGTGGGCGTTTGCGAGGTCGCCGTTACACCGCAGCCGACGATGAGCAATGCGAGCAGGCAGAACTTTGCCGCTGTCCTGGTCCGGCGCCCTCCTGCTGTCGGCCGACTTACAACCGATTCAGCCACTTTCATTCCACGCTCCCATTTGGGTGGATTACCAGAGCTACACCAGATGCGTTTTCACCCTACGAGTGATGTACGGAAAAGCGTGAGCGGTTGCATGGAGCGAACAGGCCCGTGCCGGAAAATGGAAAATTCCAGACAACACAATGAGGGCCGATGGCGTCTTACACCCGGTCATTTTGAATCGGACTGTATTCCAGGAGTTGCTTTCCGCAGAATTTCCCGATCTCGCCGTGGCCGACGGTTACGATGATCCGTGACGAACCGGTTGTACTAGAGGATGAAAACGTAGAATTGCCCCCGGCAGAAACCGAGGTCTCGCTGCTCGAGATCACGGCCCTGCTGGTCAAGCGCAAGCGCTTCTTGGCGCGCTTTGTGTTGGGCGGCGCTTTGTTGGCAACCATACTTGCATTCGTGTTGCCGGTCGAGTACGAAGCGAAAGTTGTGCTTCTGCCTCCCACGCAGAATTCCTCAATCGCGTCAACCTTGCTGGCGCAGCTGGGGAATGCATCCTCTTTGGGTTCGCTGAACTCACTCACCAATAGCCTGGGCATGAAAACGCCGGCTGAGATGTACGTCTCGTTTCTGACCAGCCGCACCGTCGAGGACGGGATGATCCAGCGCTTCAGCTTGATGGACGAATACCATGCCAAGCGAATGTCGGACGCGCGAAAAGCGTTCGAACGCCATACGACGGCAGTTGCCGGAACCAAAGACGGATTAATCCGCATCACCGTCGAGGATCGCAACCCCAAGCGTGCGGCTGAACTGGCCAATGGCTACCTCGAAGAATTCCGCAGACTTTCGGCATCGCTGGCGATCACGGAGGCGGCGCGCCGCCGCTTATTCTTCGAGCGCGAGATGGAGCAAGCCAAGAATGATTTGACGGCGGCTGAAGACGCGATGCAAAAGACGCAGCAGACGACGGGCGTTTTGCAGATCGACAGCCAGGCACGATCCCTCATTGAATCCGCGGCCCTGCTGCGCGGCCAGGTCGTGGCCAAGCAAGTGCAGGTTCAAAGCATGCGATCTTACGCAGCCGAGGATAATCCGTCTCTGATCCTCGCCAAGCAGCAACTGGCCGCACTGCAATCCCAGCTCGATCACTTGGCAGATTCTTCGACCGACGCGGGATCGGGCATCGTTTTATCCAAGGGAAGAGTCACGGAAGCGGGATTGGAATACGTCCGCCGCTATCGCGACCTCAAGTATCGCGAAACTGTTTTTGAGTTACTGGCGAAAGAACTGGAGATCGCCAAAATTGACGAGGCCCGCGAAGGAGAAATGGTTCAGGTGGTGGACGCGGCCGTTCCGCCGGACCGGCGCTCCTCGCCGCATCGCCTGCTGATCATTCTTGGTGGAACCGTGCTGGCTTTCGTCCTGGCTCTGTTCTGGATCAGGCTGCGCGAGGGCTGGAACCGCCTGATGCATTTCCCGCATAACCGCCAGCGCATGGAGGAAATCAGGAGTCAGTGGAAAAGCAAAGCGGCGTGAGGATTTCAAAGCTCTGATTTTGAAAGGATTAGTCAACGGTTCCGACTGAAAGGAGAAATCGCCGGCCACCCCATCTTTTCGAGTAACCCCAACCCCGAATCAACGCATCCAAGCTTTACTTTTTGAAGGTGTAAGGATAAGTGTACGATGCGTGTTTTGTTTCTCAATCCACCTTTCCACCCTCGTTTTTCCCGCGAACAACGCAGTCCCGCAGTCACGAAAAGTGGAACGCTTTATTACCCGAAGTGGCTGGCGACCGCGGCAGGAGTTGCCATCAAGAACGGCCACGAAGTGGACCTCATCGATGCTCCTGCTGCCGGCTACTCGATGCAATCGGTCAACGATCGCATCGTGGCCAAAGATATTGAAGCCATCGTCTGCGATACATCGACGCCCAGCATCCTGAATGACATTGGCGTGATCGAGTCACTGGTTCGGGCAAAGCCGTCGCTGCATGTTCTGCTGGTGGGGCGCCATGTGTCGTCGCTCCCCAGAGAGACGCTGGCCACCTCGCAAGCGCTTGAGGCCGTAGCCGTGCGCGAGTACGAATATACGGTTCGGGACTGGCTGGAGGCGAAGGCCTGCGGCGCGAGCCTTGCCACGGTCGATGGTTTAGTTTGGCGCACTCGAGCGGGAGAGATCGTGACGAATCCCCCGCGCCAGGCGATCCAGAATCTCGACGAACTGCCATTTGTTTCCGAAGTCTACAAGCGCTTTCTGCACACGCCGGATTATTTTTATGGACACTCGCTATGGCCGCTGGTCGTATTCGATACCAGCCGCGGATGTCCCTACCATTGCTCGTTCTGCGTTTATCCCCAGACTTTCAGCGGCCACATCATGCGCTATCGCTCCGTAGGGAGCGTGGCCGATGAGTTCGAATTCGTGGCTCGCGAAATGCCTGAGATCAAGACGGTGATGCTGGAAGACGACACTTTCATCATCAGCAAGCCGCGCACCATGGAGTTGGCTCGGGAACTGATCCGGCGGGGCAATAAGCTTCCCTTCGATGCCAACTGTCGCGCCGACATCGGCGCCGAGACAGAACTGCTCACAACCTTGCACCGGGCCGGCGCCCGTCTGTTTTGTGTTGGCTTCGAAAGCGGAGATGTGGAAGTCATCCATGGCATGAAAAAGAACAACGATGACCGTCGCGATGCCAAATACCACGAGGAAGCGCATCTCTTCGTTCGCCGCTGCCGCGAGGCGGGCATCATGGTGCACGGATGCTTCATGGTGGGAAATCTGAACGAAACTCAAGCCAGTATGGAAAAGACGCTGAGTTTCGCGAAGGCTTTGTGTCCGGATACAGCGCAGTTTTTCCCCATTATGGTTTACCCCGGCACCACCGCGTATGAAGAAGCCAGAAAGCGAAATTATATTCAGAGCAAAAGTTGGGATGACTGGCTGACAAAGGAAGGGCTGCACAACAGCGTGGTGACCCTGCCAAACATCACGCACCAACAACTGGTGAGCTTTTGCGATCGGGCGCGCCGCAGCTTCTATCTGAGTCCTTCGTATTTGCTCTACAAGATGAAGCAGTCGGTAAGGGACCGCCGGGAGCTGCAGCGCAATCTGAAGGGTTTCATCACGCTCTCTAAATATTTGTTGCACGGCAGTCAGCACGAGAAAAGTGACGCGAGCGGATCACGGACAGACAGCAACCCGATGACGCCGCTGACGAGCCTGCATGGCGATTAGAAAACACATTGAAGGAGCTGCGACAAGCCATGTCAGTATCGATCATTATTCCGACATTCAATGGGGCTGACCGGATCGGCAATTGCCTGGAGGAACTTCTAAAGCAAACGCCGAGCCGCGACGTTGAAATCCTGGTGGTCAATGATGGGTCAACCGACAATACCGGTGACGTCGTTGCCGGCTACAAGCCGGTGCGCCTGCTTTCGCAGTCGAACGCGGGCCCTGCCGCAGCGCGCAATCGCGGAGCGATCAGGGCTCAGGGAGACATCATCCTCTTCACCGATGACGATTGCGTGCCCAAGCCCGACTGGCTGGCCACCATGCTCGATCCCTTTCGAGACCCGGAAGTTATCGGAGTGAAGGGTGAATATCGCACTCGCCAAAAACGTTTGGCCGCTCGTTTTGTGCAGATGGAGTATGAAGATCGTTATCGCCTGATGGGGCGCCTGCCGCGGATCGACTTTGTTGACACCTACTCCGCGGGTTTTAGGCGCGACCGCTTCCTCGAAATGAATGGCTACGACACCTCGTTTCCGGTGGCATGCGCCGAGGATATTGAATTGTCGTATCGCATGTCGGCTCGCGGCTGGAAAATGGTTTTCGTCCCTGAGGCGATCGTGTACCACACTCACTCCGCGACACTTTGGCAATATCTCCGTAAGAAATACAAGTTCGCTTTCTGGCGCGTGCTGGCGGTGCGGAGAAATCCGGGCAAAGCGATAAAGGACAGCCACACGCCGCAGATTATGAAGTTGCAGCTTCTATTCTGGCCCGCGCTGATTCTATCGGTTGTCTACGATCTGCTGGCTCATCCGGCGGCGCCGACTTCGATTGTGGTGCTGGCAGCGTTTCTGGCGAGCACGTTGCCTTTCGCAGTGCGAACGATGGCAAAAGATCCGGTTGTCGGATTACTTTCTCCCTTGCTGCTTGCGGCCCGGGCCGCCGCGCAGTGCATGGGAGTGGTCGCCGGGATGTTCCATGTGTGGCTCAAACCGGTTCGAGTCACAACCAATTCGCCTGCATGAAGCGGGCAGATTTCCTGATCCTGAGTCAACCTGGTGCTGAGTCAATAACGTGAGCGAAGTTGCCACCACAATCCGCGATTTGGAAAGCAAGCGGCCGCAGCCCCCGAGCAGGTTTGCCGCGACGATTTCCAGAAATATCGCAGCCAGCCTGGCGCGAGTTTTCGCGGTGTCACTGGTCGCTCTGGTGCTGCCTGCTTATCTGGCGCAGCACTTGCCGGTCTCGACTTACGCGGCATGGGTGCTGATCCTGCAACTCGCGGCGTACGTTTCTTATCTCGACTTGGGGATTCAGACGGCCGTTTCGAAGTTTGTCGCCGAATACGACGCCAAGGGTAATCGTGCCGGAGCCGGCCATTACGCCAGCGCGGGTCTTGTTCTGATGATGCTGGCGGCGCTGCTTGGCGTCGGGCTGAGCTTCGTGCTCGCATGGGAGGTTCCGCGACTATTCCGCAGCATGCCCGAGGTTCTGTATCACGACGTCCGTGTCAGCCTGGTTCTGGTGGGGTCTTCCCTGTCTTTCGGCTTGATCTGCGCCATCTATTCGGCGGTCTTTCAAGGACTGCAGCGTTACGGGATTCCGATGACGATTGCAATCGTCAACCGTGCTTCCTTCGTTGCGGTTGTGGTTGCAGTTGTCGCTTTCCACGGAAATCTCACAGAGATGGGCGCGGCCGTGGCGATGGTCAACATTGCGACCGGAGTACTGCAAATCACGGCATGGCGTAGAAGAGCGTCACACATCCGTCTATCCATGGGATGGGTCGAGTATTCCGTTCTCAAAAAGGTTGCGCGCTTTTGCTTTGTTCAATCCATCTGGATTGCTGGAATGCTTTGCGTCACGGGACTGGATGTCGTCATCGTGGGGCACTACGATTATGCGCAAACCGCCTATTACTCGATCGCCACACTACCGACAAGTTTCATGCTGTTGATCGTGGCGTCCGTATTGAATCCCTTAGTGCCCGCATCTTCGGCGCTGATTACTCTGCGCTCGGCCACGGAGATGGGAGAACTTTTGGCCAAAGCGACGCGGTATAGCACGATGATTTTGCTTTTGACCGGATTGCCCTTGATCGTTTTTGGCTTGCCTCTGTTGCGCTTGTGGGTCGGTCCCGAATATGCCGCTCATACTCTTAGCTACCTTCAAATCCTGGTTCTGGCCAATATCATTCGGAATTTGTGCGCGCCCTACGCAACCATGATTGTGGCGTCGGGGAAACAGGGGCCGGCCACGGTGGCGGCGGTGGGCGAAGCCGCGGTGAATCTGGGCGCGAGCATTTATCTGGCGAGCCGATTGGGCGCGGTCGGCGTAGCGTTGGGCACGCTCCTCGGTTCGCTTGTCAGCGTGTCGCTGCATTTTGCGGTAAGCATGCACTACTCGAGTACTACGCTTGCAATCTCGCGTTCGCGACTCGCCGTGAAGGGACTGCTTCAGCCGCTCAGCATTGCAATTCCGTCCTTGATCCTTTTACTACTATGGCCACTCTCCGGCATGACTCTGACCCCGGGGTGGTCGGTGGTGTGGATCGCCGTGACGCTGGCTTTTGCTTGGCTGGCCGCGCTTGGCAGGGACGAGCGCAGCAAGTTCATCCGTCTGGTGCGAAACCGATTCGCAGTGCGTTCTGAATCTGACAATTTATGTGTATCACTCCCCAACTCGGTCAAGTGAGTGAGCGACTCATCGGACGACGGGCCACAAGCTACGTCCGTCGCCTTGTTCGTCGCGGTCCACCGATCGGCTTCTATCGTTCCCTTCTACGAGGAAGGAATGGACTCGAAATTGGCGGGCCCAGCGACATTTTTGGGGACTCTGGACCTTTGCCCGTCTATGGAGTATTGGGGAGCCTGGACAATTGTCTGTATTCGTCACAAACAATTTGGGCAGAAGATGTGCGTGAGGGAATTAGTTTCCAATACCATCCACGCAGAGCTCGCGGAAATCAGATCATCGATGAAGCCACCGAATTGAAATCGGTGGAGGATTCTGTTTATGAGTGCGTGCTGGCTTCCCATTGCCTCGAGCATGTAGCGAATCCTCTACGAGCCCTGTCGGAGTGGAAGCGCGTTTTGCACGCCGATGGTTTTCTGCTGCTCATCTTGCCTCACAAGGAAGCCACTTTCGACTGGCGGCGACCGATCACGTCCCTCTCTCACATGGTCGAGGACTTCAGGAATGGGATCGGGGAGGACGATTTGACGCACCTTCCCGAGATTCTCGCATTGCATGATCTTGAAAAAGACCAAGCGGCGGGCTCCAAAGAAGACTTTCGAAAGCGCTGCCTGCAAAACCACTCCAACCGGGCGATGCATCACCACGTCTTCGATGCCGCCACGGCGGTTGCCTTGGTAGACCGGGCAGCGTTTCAAATCGTCCGCGTTGATGTTTCAAAGCACCTGCAAATCGCAGTACTGGCGCAACGATACGAAGGAGTGCCTGACAATTCAGAGTTCATGAAACCGAAAGCCGCTTATCTGCAGCGAAGCCCTTTCTTGTGCGACCACTTGGCGCAGGGAGGCGCGGAATGAACCGGGCGCTGTCCGACCGGCAGTTGGCAATAGAAAAAACAACGGCTCAATCCGTCTGCGCCGTAATGGTTACTTATCATCCCAGCGAGAGAACGCTGGACAATGTCTCGCGAGTGCTAGCTCAGGTGCGGGGAATGGTTGTCGTGGACAATGGCTCCGATGACGGTGAAATCGCACAGCTCCGCCTGGCGAGCGAGGCCATGGGATACGAACTCATCGCGAATAGAGAAAATGTTGGAATCGCCGAGGCCTTGAATCAAGGTGTTCGGCGAGCGAAAACTCTGGGCTATGGCTGGGTGATTCTCTTCGATCAGGACAGCACGGTCAGCGATGGATTTGTGGAGCGGATGTTCGCGGCGTGGGAGTCCCACAGCGATCGCGAGCGCATTGCTTCGATTCATCCCCGATATGTCGATCGCGACAGCGGCACGGAACCCCTGATTCGGCGGGCTAAAGATGGGGGGCCGGTCACGTCGATGACATCCGGCGCGCTGATGCCGGTGTGGATTTTTGACAAGATTGGCGGGTTCGCGTCGGAATACTTCATCGATTGCGTGGATCACGAATACTGCTTCCGCATTCGAGCTGCCGGCTATTTCATCGTCAACTCCAGGGAGGCCATACTGCTGCATTCGCCGGGGGATCCTCGGAGGATCAGCTTTGCCGGTCTCCGATTTCGGCCAACGCATCACAATGCCGTCCGGCGCTATTACATTTCACGGAACCGGCTCGCTCTTTACCGGAAATATTTTTTGGCATTCCCCACCTGGGTTTTGCAATACATGTACGACGCCACGCGGGAGACGGCGAAATGTTTTCTGGGCGAGCGGGATCGTGCCCGAAAGGTCCGCAGTTTTCTGCTCGGAACATGGGACGGCCTGACCGGCAGAATGGGAGCGCGAGAGGACCTGTGAACGAGCACACGCCGTTGCATCCAAATCCGGCAGTCACCTGCGTGATTGTGAACTGGAATCGTGCGAGGGACACAGTCGAATGCCTCACCGCATTGAAGCAGAGCACCTACCGAAATTTGACTACTGTACTCGTGGACAATGGTTCGCGCGATGATTCAGTAGCGAGGGTACGCGCCGCTCATCCGGACGTTGCGGTGATCGAGGCTGGCAACAATCTGGGCTATGCCGGCGGAAACAACCTTGGAATCCGCCACGCACTCGCAGGCAACGCCGATTATGTTTGGCTGCTCAACAACGACACGCGACCGGATCGCGATGCGCTCTCCAAGTTGGTGGCAAAAGCGCAAACCGATCGGCGCCTCGGCGCCGTAGCTTCTATCTGCTATTACGCGGATACTCCCTCGGCAGTGCAGATCTGGGCGGGCGGGCGCGTAAATTTGTTGATCGGGTACATCCACAACAGCACCGCCCCGCGCGAAGATGGCTGGTTCCATTCTCTTAACGGCACCAGCATGCTGATCGCCCGCCGAGCCATTGAGGATGTTGGCCTGCTGGATGAGGGTTTTTTTCTCTACTGGGAGGACACGGAATTCTGCTTGCGTCTTCGCAAGACGGGTTGGCGTCTTGCCGCCGCGCCAGAATCCCGCATTTTGCACCAGGTCAGCGCCAGCACCGGGGGCAACCGCAAGGTGGTCGATCGTTATCTGACCGCTTCAGGATTGCGCCTGCTCCGGCTGCATTCTCCGGTTCCGCGCTTGTCGCAGTTTCTATTCCTGGCAATGCGATTGTCGCGGCGCGTGGCGACGCTGCAGTTTGCCCGATGCAAGAGTGTATGGGCCGGCCTTCGCGATTATCAGAAGATGCTTCCCGTAGTCGGAAACACGATCGCGCAAGCCCACTATTCCCCGCGAACCAACGGAGACTGATAACAGATGCCGACTCTCATTGGCGCAATGTTTTTCCTCTGCGGGGCTTATTGCTTCTTGTTCCGGAAAGAGGGATTGCTCGGCCTGCTCATCATCGCCGGCGTTTTCCAGGCGGCTTCGGCGGCAAACTTTGGCAAGCGCGGAATCCCTCCTTATTACGTCATCGCAGCATTTCTGGTAGCGCGCGCGCTTCTGGATTGGTCTCTCGGCAAGTCTTCAGAGAAGCCGATGCCGCAGGGCTTTTGGCTTTTGTTCTTCGGATGCATTGCAATCGCTTCCGCGTTCGTCTTGCCTTTCATCTTTGCGGGAGTCCCAGTTTACGACCCCAAGGTCGGGATCGATCTCGGCCTGTTCATCCGGCCGCCCTTGCAATTTGGATTGAACAATATCGGTCAGGCGGCTTTTCTGGCATGTCACCTGGCCACTGCCTATGCAGTCATGGCTATTAATTTTTCTCCCGCGAAAATCCAGCGCTGGTATGTTTGGGGCTTTTATCTTGTATTCCTGATTTTGGCGGCCCAATCGGTTTGTCAGCTCATGAACATTTCGTTCCCAAATTCCCTGTTCCTGAATAATCCGGGATACGCCGTCTGGGAGCACGGGCAAGAAGTGGGCGGGACCAGAAATCCCGGCCCCTTTGCCGAGCCCTCGCTGGCTGGCGGTTTTCTCGTGATGTACTGCACCGGCTTTCTGGCGGAGTGGTTTGCAGGCCAGAAAGGCCTGTGGCATGTGGTGCTGTCGCTGGTGGCAATCACTCTGGTTGCTTCCGGAGGTAGTCTGCTGGCGCTCGGACTGGCTACGCTCCCGCTTGTCGTCCGCTATTTTCCCTTCAGATTTCCCTGGTACATTAATCTCGGACGAACGAAGCGCTGGGCTCTCTTGCTGGCGCTGGTCGCCGCTCCCCTGGTTCTCGCTCTTTTTTCGTCGTCAGGCTTTAGAGACGCACTGATGACGAACACAGTTTCCAAAACGGATTCTGGTTCATTCATCAATCGCACCGCTGCGGATGTATACGCATTGCAGTTGCTCGTCCAGACTCACGGACTCGGCGTCGGTCTGGGCAGCAACCGCGCATCGAGTTTGCTCACCACGCTGTTGAGCAATGTGGGAATCCTCGGAGTCTTGGCCTTCGGGACGTTTTCCTACAAGTTGCTGGCCAACCTGCCCAGCGAATACGAATGGTTGCGATGGGCCATTTTCGCTTTGCTGCTCAACATGTGCATCGACATTCCCGATGTCACCATGCCGACCTTGTGGATCCCGATTTTGTTCGCGATGCAATGCAGTCCAGCCAAAGTAGCTGTGCGCCACAGCTTCGCCGAGAGTGCCGCCGCTGGCTCGTTTTAGGGCTTAGACGGTTTTCAGCACCTGCAGAGTTTCGCGCGCACACTTTTCCCAACTGAATGTCTTGGCGAAAGTTTTCAGTTGCTCGACATCTGGAGGATTATCAAGCGCGCGTCGAATGGCGGCTGCAATGTCTTGCGGGCTATTGGGATCGCAGAAGATCGCAGCTCCCTGGAATATCTCCGGAAGAGCACCCGCGCGGGAAACAACGACGGGACATCCGCTGGAGATGGCCTCCAGCGGCGGAAACCCAAAGCCTTCATACAATGACGCGGTCACAAAGCAGGCAGCATTCTCGTAAAGAGCCTTCAGTTCCGCATCGCTCACATACCCCACCGAACGGACTTCGTCCGGAAATTCGGCACTATCCCGATAGATGCGGTCATCGATTCCTCCCGCAACCACCAACTGAAGGCTGTTTTTGTCGAGATGGTCGAGCGCTTGCACTACGCGATGAAAGTTCTTGTTCGGATTTCGCGAGCTCGCCGCGAGAAGGTATTTCCCCGAAATATTCAATCGTGCCAGCGCGGACGCATCGGCTTGCAGAGAGCGGAAATGATCGGCTCCCAAGTAGGTAACTGAAATTCTCTCGGGCGCGGCCCCGTACCATTTCACAATGTCCGACTTGGAAAACTTCGAATTGGTGAAAATATGCTGAGCCGTGCGTCCCATCCACCGGCACACATTCCGGTACCACAAGCGATAGGCCAGCGAATATCCCGCCGGAGCAGCCGCCACCGCCGCATCATGAATGGTGACGACATTTCGATTATGCAGAATTGGCGCCGCGCCACTCGGAGTGAACAGCACCTCATCGCGACAATATTTAGGAAGTTCGAACTGCTCCCACGGGATGCCATTCATCCGGCCAACCGCTCGCGCTGCAATGCCCGAGTATTGCGGAATCGACTTCACGCCCCTGGGAACGAGAACCTCGATTTCAATTTCCCGATTGCATTCCGCCGACAGCAGCCGGTCGAGCGCATTCAGCAGTTCTCGGGCATAGCGCTGGGTACCGGTAATCCGCTGGCTGAAGAACTTGCCGTTGACATAAATCTTCTTCACACTCAGGTGTGCTCCTGACCTAGTGGACAACCGCAAGCGCCGCGGCAGTGAGCGCCAATTGCGAGGAAATCTGCGTCCAGTCGCGCAACCCGCGAACGAATGCTCCCGTGGGAAGTTTGTAAGGCACCACAATCTGATCGCCAGGATACAAGTGGATGCGGTCGAATTTTGATCCGGTGAAAACGCCGTTGACGTTATTGGCCGCGACAACAATGCCGTTGGCCCGGAGCACAAACGCGTGGTGCAGGTCCGACTGAGGTTTTCCCTTGCCTGCGATTTCGAGGTAGAGTCCAGTTGTATTTCGCGGTTGGAAGAGAAACGAGCCGGGATTGTATACATCTCCCACCACGGAAACCGTGGAGGGTGTATGAGGAATCGTGAGCCGGTCCTCGTCCTCCAGCGTCATGTCGGGAAAATCTGTCAGCTTGTTGTCTTTGGGCTTCACAGAAAGAGCCACGCGTCCGCTGGCGCGGGTGTTTCGCAGTTGCGTGATGATGCTCTGCTGGGCAGACAACAGTTGCGGCAAATCCCCGGGTGAGGCGGAAGCGGCCGCGGATACAGCCGATTGTCGAATCTGTACTTCCATAGCTGAGGCCAATTCGTCCAGGCTTTTCTGTTGATCGAGCCGGGCCGATTCGCGGGTGAACTGCGCTCCGTAAATGTAGGCGTCCGGCGTCAATCCTCCGGCGCGCTGCAAAACCGACCGCAGCGTTTCTCCCGGTTCCAGTTTATAAACACCCGGCCGCATGACCTCGCCTTCGAGGACTACGTACTGCGAGCGGTCCGCTTGCGGCACTGCGATATCCTGCTGCGAAAATATGGTCACGATATCGCCGGGCTGCAACTCCAGATTACTGGCTTCGTCCCGTTCGATGATGGCTTTCCGCGGACTCATCCAGATCAGCTTGGAGGAAAGATCTTCAGGATTGACGCGCTGGATGATGGCATAGTCCCAGTTAATCTCGGGAGCGTAACGGCGCACATCGGCGGCCACATCTTTTACAACGCTGGGATTGTAATAACTCGACGTAGCAGCAGGAGCAGACTGCGAATTGGAAACGCCCGTTCGCGCCGGTTCTGCCCCGTAGCCGCTCTGGAGGCCTTGCGCGGCGGCGGAAGCCGTCAGGTTCCCAGATTCTGCGGTGTTCGGTACATACTGCGGAGAATTGGCGGCCGTGTTGGAACCAGAAACTTCGCCTGTCGCGTTGCTCGGCGGAATCGTTGATGTCGTCTGTTGATTCACCCTTGTGCCAGCGCGTTCCGCTGACTCAGTGCCCACGGGGTATTCTGTTCCGCGGCCCGTGACAATGGCGGCGCGGTTGCGCCAGTAACGCCGCGTGAGCAATGCTTGCGCGTCCGGAATCAGATCGCGAATCCGCATGCCCGGCTTCCAGGGATATCGTCCGGGATTCGCCACATTTCCCCGCAACGTGACCGTATCCTCAAACCGCGGCACGATGGAAAAGACGCGAACAATATCGCCATCCGAGAGCGGCAGCGCGCGCGATTGCGCGTCGTAGGGAAATTCCAATGTCTGACGCGCCTCATGCTTTACAAACCGATCGATGGTGATTTTGCTGGTATCGGCCACTGTACTCAGATCGCCCGCAATTTGGATCAGGTCGTTCAGCGTAGAGCCATCTTTCACCTCATAAATCGCGGGCGAGTTCACTGACCCCGAGATTGCCACGAGCGGACCGACGTGAGGAATGTATAGAACATCGCCGGACTGGAGCTTCACATCCTTTGATTTGTCGCCCTTGATCAGCAGATCGTAAAAGTCGAAATCGGTGATGGTGGCGCCATCGCGCCGAACCTCGATGTGCCGCAACGAACCCTGCGGGCTCGGCCCTCCGGAAGCGAAGATCGCATTGATCAGAGTGCTCAACGAACTGATGGTGTAGGTTCCGGGATAGCGCGCATTGCCAACAACCACGACTTGAATGGCGTGCAGGCGTCCGATGTTCGCGGTGAGACTAAAGTTCTTGAAGGTCTTGGATAT
This sequence comes from uncultured Acidobacteriaceae bacterium, assembly GCA_963715875.1. GTDB lineage: Bacteria > Acidobacteriota > Terriglobia > Terriglobales > Acidobacteriaceae > Sulfotelmatobacter. Next base: position 3,512,668 of record OY970281.1, read on the forward strand.
CTCGCGTTTCAGGTGATTTTCCAAATCCCCGAAATGCACGCCAGCGACCGAAACCTGCCCGACCTGCGGAATGTAGATCTGGCCGGCGCGATCGACGATTACGCGCAGATTGGCCTCCACTTGTCCCCAGATGCTGATCTGCAGTTCGTCGCCTGGACCGATGGTGTAGTCACTGGGCACCTGCGTTGAATCAATCGGAGAAAACGTGCTCGGCGGTTGCGAAAACAGAGACTGCCCGAACAACGGCAACGGACGCCCAACCGTATCTGCCACCAACTGCTCGAATTCGGTTTCCGGACGAATGGCGTTTCGCATCTGGGGCATCTGCGAGGGATTGGATGGAGGAGCAGGCGACGCGCCCTTGTCCGCGCTCGAACCGCCGGGAGTTGTCAACACCGGTAGATGGATGGGAAGAGTGGAATCGGAATTCTGTCGAGCGCCGGCGGATCCTTGAGTTTGCGCAGCACACTGCTCGCTCCCTGCTATCGATGGATCGGAACAATCCTGGGTTGCGCCTGGTGTGGAGTTTTGAGATGGATCGTTGAGGGACTGAGCAATGCATACTGCTCCCCATAGAACGACCAACGGCACAAAGAAATGTCTGCCTCGCATGTCGGATTCAGACCCCTATCGCTGAACCTCAAGAATGTCGCACTGCAAGTTCTTCGCCTTAGCCCCGAAAGATATTCGATGCAGAAACTACTCCGCAGAGATGACACTCCTGTGCAAATCACCATGCAATACAGTCAATTCCCTGCCCAAAGCGGTCACAGACCGATCGCGGTTGGGGATCCTTAAGTAGTTTCCTGTATGGATCGAGGTTCAGCAGCCTCTTCGACGAGCCGGACATTTACAGGGAACCTCTTATTGTTTTCGGCTCATTCGAATTCAATACTTGGATTTCAGTTCATTGCGCGAGGAGGCCTATGCCGGAGCAAGAAACAATTGAAAGAGCCCACGAAGATGCGCGTGAGGGCAAATCTCCATCCACTCAGGCTGGGGAATTTGTTCGCGAGGAAATCCATCATGTTCGGGAGGGCAAGCATGGTGTCCGTTCCCCCAAGCAGGCGATTGCGATCGGCCTTTCCAAGGCCCGGCGCGCCGGCGTAAAACTCGCCCCTCCCAAGGGATCAGCGTCGATCCGCAAGAAGGCGGAGCAGGATACCGAAGCCAGCAAGAAGCCACATAAGGTTTCTCGCACGCGCTCTCGGGCAACCACAGGCGCGCTGAAGCGGGAATCGAGAGCAGGCGCGAGCCGAAAAGCCATCTCGCGTCAGGCAAAAAAGAGCGCGGCGCAGCGGGGCAAGCGCGCCCGTAGCGTTGCTGCGACGAAAGCCGCTCGAACTCGCAAAGCTGAAGGAACCCGCACGCGCAAAGCTGCTTGACTCGGAAACGCTTGGAAGCAGGTTGGGCTCGGATTGAAACGGTGATCGGCTACTGTGATTGCAGGCAATCGTAACGCGGGAAAGCTTTTGGTAATTGCAGTGGCGTTGACGGTGGTGATCCTGCTGGCGGGTGCGTTTCTGGCGATCCACCGGAAAAACTCTCCACCGCAACCCAGCCCGCCGCTCCATCCTGCAAGCTTCGCTGCAGTCAAGACCGCACCGGATATCTAAAGCAACAGCCGCCCGCAAAAAAGCACCTTACACCCGATTTCTTGCCGGAGTTGTGCACCTTGTCAGCAGCGGAGGAACGACATCCAGACTCAACCGATTGTCTGGCCGGGCAAACCGTACCCTTTGGGCGCCACCTGGGATGGCGAGGGCGTAAATTTCGCACTTTTTTCTGAACACGCGGAAAAAGTGGAGCTCTGCCTGTTCGACCCAACCGGGCGGCGCGAATTGCATCGCGTCAATGTTTCCGAACAGACCGATCTGGTGTGGCACTGTTACTTGCCCGAGGGACGTCCCGGCCTGCCTTACGGCTATCGCGTGTACGGTCCATACGATCCGGCCAAAGGATTGCGCTTCAACCATCACAAGTTCCTGCTCGATCCTTACGCCAAACAGATTGGCGGCGATCTGAAATGGAGCGATTCTCAATTCGGATACCGCATCGGACATCGCCTGGAGGATTTGTCGTTTGATCGCCGCGACAGCGCCCCTGGAATGCTCCGGTCGATCGTGGTGGATCCCGCATTCACATGGGGGGCAGACCGTCCTCCGAAGACCCCGTGGCACAAGAGCATTATTTATGAACTCCACGTACGGGGCTTCACCAAGCAGCATCCGCAGGTCCCAGCGCCATTGCGAGGAACCTACGCCGGTCTAGGGACGGCGCCGGTGATCGATCACTTGCAGAAACTTGGAATCACTGCGATCGAACTCATGCCCGTCCACTATTTCATCGACGACCGCCAGCTAATCGCAAGAGGTTTGCGAAATTATTGGGGATACAACTCCATCGGCTTTTTCGCTCCGGTTTCACGTTACTGCTCGAATGGTTCGATCAATGAATTCAAGACCATGGTGAAAACCATGCATTCGGCCGGAATCGAAGTGATTCTCGATGTGGTGTACAACCATACGGCCGAAGGCAATCAACTAGGGCCAACCCTCTCGTTTCGCGGCATCGACAACACTGTCTATTACCGCACCGTGGCGGATAATCCCCGCTATTACATGGATTACACCGGAACCGGCAACACGCTGAACATGCAGCATCCGCGGGTGCTGCAGCTCATCATGGATAGCCTGCGCTATTGGGTGCTGGACATGCACGTCGACGGCTTCCGTTTTGATCTGGCTGCAACTCTGGCGCGCGAACTTCACGAGGTGAATAAACTGGGAGCGTTTCTCGACATCATCCATCAAGACCCGGTCTTGTCGCAGGTGAAGCTCATCGCCGAGCCCTGGGATCTGGGTGAAGGCGGTTATCAGGTGGGCAAGTTTCCTGTGGGCTGGGCGGAGTGGAACGATCGCTACCGCGACGCCGTGCGCTCCTACTGGAAAGGCGACGGCGGCCAGATCGGCGAACTGGCCTACCGGATCACCGGCTCGAGCGATCTGTATGCGCGAAGCGGACGGCGTCCTTACGCCAGCATTAATTTTGTTACCGCGCACGATGGGTTCACACTGCAGGATCTGGTCAGCTACAACCAGAAACACAACGAGGCGAATGGCGAGGACAATCGCGATGGCACCGACAATAATCGCAGCTGGAATTGCGGGGCCGAAGGCCCCACCGATGATCCCGCCATCAACGCGCTCCGCGCCCGGCAGAAGAGAAACTTCGTAGCGACGCTTCTGCTCTCGCAAGGCGTGCCGATGTTATTGGCCGGGGATGCGATTGGCCATACGCAACATGGCAATAACAACGCATACTGTCAGGACAATGAGATCAGTTGGATCGACTGGAATCCTGCGGATATCGAAACCGGGCTGATGGCTTTGGTGCAGAAAGTGATCGCACTGCGCAGCCGCCATCCTGTCTTTCACCGCCGGAACTTCTTCCAGGGCCGTGCGATCAAGGGCGCCGGCATCAAAGACATCCTGTGGCTCAGCCCGGAAGGGCGCGAGATGACCGACGAGGAGTGGAACCAGGCTCATGCCAAGACTTTGGGCGTGTTTCTTTCAGGATCGGCGGTCGATGAGGTTGACGAGCGTGGTCAACCCATTACCGACGAAAATTTCTTGTTGTTGATGAATGCTCATCACGAAGAGGTGCCATTCTCGCTTCCCACAACTGCTTCGGGGATGCGTTGGCTGGTGCTGATCGACACCTCCTGTCAAACCTCCCACCATGCGAGCCTGCAGATCGAGGCTGGGACTGCCTATTCTCTGCAGGGTCGCTCGCTGGCGCTGCTGGTAGAGCGGCAGCACGATCAGATTCGGCAAGAGCGTAGGCATGAAACGTAGCCACAGCTCGCCTTTTGGCGCGGAAGTACGTGGAGAGGATGGCGTTCGCTTTCGCCTCTGGGCTCCTAAGGCTCGAACCGTGGACCTCCGGCTCGAAGACGCTGGTGGCGAACTCGTTCCGCTTGTGGGGCATGGTGGCTGGTTTGAAGTGACGACGCGAGAAGCATCCGCCGGAAGCCGTTACCGGTTTCGAATCGACGGCGAAGCCGATGTCCCCGACCCGGCGTCTCGATTTCAGCCTTTCGATGTTCACGGGCCCAGCGAAGTCATCGACGCATCCGCGTTCGACTGGAGCGATGATCATTGGCGCGGGCGCCCTTGGGATCAGGCAGTGATCTACGAACTGCATGTGGGAACCTTCACACCGGAAGGTACGTTCGAGGCGCTGGAGCGAAAGCTCGACTATCTCTGCGATTTAGGCATCACTGGAATTGAACTCATGCCCGTCGCGGATTTTCCCGGCCGGCGCAACTGGGGGTATGACGGCGTTCTGCCGTATGCGCCGGATAGTTCCTACGGCCGCCCCGAGGATCTTAAACGCCTGGTGCAGGCAGCGCACAACAAAGGCCTGATGGTCTTTCTCGATGTGGTCTACAACCACTTCGGTCCCGAGGGCAATTATCTGCGGCATTACGCGCCGCAATTTTTCACCGATCGTTACCACACGCCGTGGGGGGAAGCCATCAATTTTGATGGCCCGGAAAGCCGCACAGTTCGAGATTTCTTCATTCACAACGCGCTGTACTGGCTGCAGGAATATCATTTCGACGGTCTACGCCTGGATGCGGTGGAGACGATCAGAGATCAGTCCACGCCGGAGATTGTGACCGAACTGGCGCAAGTAGTTCGGGAGAAACTCGGGAGCGACAGATTCGTTCATCTGGTTCTCGAAAACGGTAACAACGCCGCTCACTACCTGATTCGTGATCGCGACAATCGCGTGCAGCTCTATAACGCGCAATGGAACGATGACATTCACCATGCTGTGCATGTGCTGATTACCGGCGAATCCGACGGCTACTATGGCGACTATGTTAATCATCCGCTGGAGCAACTCGCCCGCTGCCTGACGGAAGGCTTCGCTTTTCAGGGTGACTACTCCGACTTTCAAGGTGGTAATCGAGGAGAGTGCAGCGCCAATCTGCCTCCATCCGCTTTTGTCTCGTTTCTCCAGAATCACGATCAGGTAGGCAACCGCGCCTTCGGCGAGCGAATCTTGCAACTTGCGCCGCCAAAAGCGTTGAAAGCAGCGATGGAAATCCTGTTGCTGGCCCCTTCCCCGCCGCTCCTCTTTATGGGGGAGGAATTCGGCGCGGCGTCGCCATTTCTTTTTTTCTGCGATTTTTCCGGCGACTTGGCTGCGGCCGTGACCCGAGGCAGAAGAAATGAGTTCGCCCGGTTTGCCAAATTCAATTCACCCGAAACCCGTGATCGCATTCCCGACCCGAGCGCCGAGGACACTTATCTTCAATCGAAACTGGATTGGACCAGCCTTGGCGTCGAACCTCATGCCACCTGGCTGGAGTTGTACCGAAAGCTGCTCTCTATCCGGCAACGGGTGGTGGTTCCGCTCATCCCTGGCATCACTGGCGCACGCACAGTGTTTTGCGATCCGGTAAGCCGCGGACTTTCGATTGCCTGGAGCGGCGCAGATGGGATTCTTATTGAGCTCGCCGCGAATTTGGGGAACAACACACTCACGTTGCCGCAACGACCGAAAGAACAGCCGTTTTACACCAGCAGTGAGGCAACTACTCAGGCTCTTCAGCAACGAGAGTTGCCGGCTCTGTCTGTCGCTTGGTGCGTAATGAAATCCGGGATTGAATGAGGGGCAGCTTATCAGCCTCTACAAGTGATTCGCCGGAAAACTCCACGAAATGCCTGATGGAGCCGGGTCCATCGCCCCGTTAGGCTCAATGAGAGGTGTCACGGCAATCGCAGAATGAAACTCCTGGCCGGAGAGGTGTCGTTCCACGATGAAGGGAGAATCCCAGATACCGACCGCCACCTACCGGCTGCAACTAAACCGTAATTTCACCTTTCAAGATGCAACTGCGATTGTTCCGTACCTCAGCGATCTCGGCATCAGCCATTGTTATGCTTCGCCATACTTGCGTGCCCGGCCCGGCAGCATGCACGGTTACGACATCATCGACCACAACTCGCTGAATCCGGAAATTGGCACTGCCGAAGACTATGAGCAGTTTGTAGCCGAGTTGCACCGTCACGGCATGGGTCAGATTCTCGACATCGTTCCCAACCACATGGGCATCATGGGCAGCGACAATGCCTGGTGGCTGGATGTGCTCGAGAACGGCGAAGCGTCAGACTACGCCCAATTTTTTGACATTGACTGGCATCCGATCAAACCGGAATTGCAAGGCAAGGTTCTGGTTCCGATCCTCGGCAATCAATATGGCAATGTTCTGGAAGCGGGCGAGCTGAAACTGTCGTTCGATATTGAGCGTGGGGAATTCAGCATTCTTTATCATGAGCACCGCTTTCCCGTGGATCCCACGGCGTATGCGACAATCCTCAGCTTCCGAGCGGAACGATTACAAGAGCAACTGGCGGCCAATAACGAATTTGCTCTTGAGCTGCAAAGCATCGCGACCGCCTTCGGCCATCTTCCCGGACGCGAAGGCCTCACTCCCGAACAACGTGCGGAGCGCAACCGCGAAAAGGAAGTCCAGAAAAAGCGTCTGGCAGCATTGTGCGCGCGCTCGCCGGAGATCACAACTTTCATATCTGACAACGTGGCCGCAGTGAATGGACGGCCCGGCGACCCCAACAGCTACGATGCTCTGCACGACTTGATCAAGACGCAAGCTTATCGCCTCGCGGAATGGCGGGTCGCGGCGGACGACATCAATTATCGACGGTTTTTTGATATCAACGACCTGGCCGCACTGTGCACACAAAACGAGCCGGTTTTTTCCGCCACCCACAAATTCATTCTTGAACTCATCGGGCGGGGCAAAGTTAATGGACTTCGAGTCGATCATCCCGATGGACTCTACGATCCCGCCAAATATTTTCATCAGTTGAAAGAACGAATTGCGGAGAACCTGAAGCCCGAAGATGGAACTCCATACATCGTGGCCGAGAAGATTCTTACCCGCAAGGAGCAACTTCGAAGAAACTGGCGGATCGATGGAACCACGGGTTACGAATTTTCCAATCTCGTAAACGGCCTGTTCGTCAATCGAGCCGCAGCCGAGAAGATGCAGCGCATCTATCGCTCATTTTGTGGCCGAATGCCCGACTTCCCGGAGCAGTCCTACCTTTGCAAAAGACTTATTCTCAGCGCCGTGCTGGCCAGCGAGTTGAACGTGCTGGCTAACTTGCTGGCGCACATTGCGCTGGATGACCGCCATACCTGCGATTTCACTCTCAACAGCCTTCGCAGAGCGTTGGCTGAAATTATTGCGAGTTTTCCTGTCTATCGCACTTACGTCAGCTGCCGGGGAGTATCTTCCGAAGATCGCAGGTATATCGAAGAAGCGGTCGCCGCAGGACGAAAGAGAAGCCGTGCAGCCGACCTGTCGGTGTTCGATTTCATTCGCTCCGCGCTGCTCATCGAAGTCAACGGACTGGAGGGGAAATCCTACAAGCGTGCGGTTACGCGCTTTGCCATGAAATTCCAGCAGGTCACCTCCGCGGTCATGGCCAAGGGAGTGGAAGACACCGCATTTTACCGGTTCAATCGCCTGGTTTCTTTGAATGAAGTAGGCGGCGATCCGGATAAATTCGGAACCACCATTGAAGGCTTCCACCGCGCCAATCAAGAGCGGCTGAATTTCTGGCCGCATTCGATGTTGTCTTCTTCCACCCATGATTCCAAGCGATCGGAAGATGTGCGCGCGCGCATCGACGTTCTGTCCGAGATTCCCGCTGAGTGGAGACTCAGGCTCCGATCCTGGCATCAATGGAATCGCGATAAGAAACGTGTTGTGGAGGGCAGCTCTGCGCCTTCGCGAAACGACGAATATCTTCTTTACCAGACGTTGGTGGGGACGTGGCCGGCGCATGATTCTGACGAGACCAATTGGAGCACGTTCTTAAAACGCATCGACCAATACATGCTCAAGGCCGCGCGGGAGGCCAAGGAGAACACGACCTGGACGAATCCAAGTCCGGAATATGAAGCCGCATTGTCGGAGTTCACGCGGGCGGTGCTCGATCGAAATCCGCAGAACCTATTTGTAAAAGATTTTGGTGAGTTCCACCGGCGCATCGCCCGCTGTGGCGCGTTCAACAGCTTGTCTCAATGCTTGCTGAAGTTAACTTCTCCGGGAGTGCCCGACATTTACCAGGGAAACGAACTGTGGGAGTTCAGCCTTGCGGACCCGGATAATCGGCGGCCGGTGGATTATATGACGAGAAAAGAAGAGCTTGCTCAACAATTTCGGCTCGCCGGAGAATCTCCGCAGGCGCTGCTCGAATATGTTAGCGGTCTGATGACAAACCTCGACGACGGAAGATGCAAGCTGTTCGTGACTTCGAAAACTCTGCATGCGCGACGAACCGAAGCAGCGTTGTTTCAGCGCGGAACCTACGCCCCCCTCGCCGTAAATGGCGCCAGAAGCGCACACATCGTAGCTTTTGCCCGCGAATATGAGGGTCGCATCGCCATCATCGTGGTGCCCCGCTTGGCTGCCACGCTGCTGGGCCGGAATTTTGAATCGCCCTGCGCGTCCGGGGTTTGGGGAGACACAAGCGTTGAGATACCCATCCGACAAGTGGCCTGCTACCACAATATTTTCACCGGCGAATGCATTCCGTTGAGCGGAAACCAGCCACAGCATTCGCTGCCCGCGAGCAAACTGTTTTCTCACTTCTCCGTGGCACTGCTGCTGGGCCAGGCCCAAGCTCTCTAATCTTCTCTTTCCTCGAAATCAGGACGCCCACGTGCCGATGGTGAAAAAACGCATCCCGTGACAAAAGTCATCGTCGCGACGCAGGACCGACTCTATCGTTGCTTTCAGGAGCAATTATATGAGCGAACTTATTGATAACCGCGCACGACGGATTTCTACGTTGAAAGAGATCATTCAGCACCTTCATAAGGGCGAGGCGCCGGACGCCGTGAAGGGCCAGTTGCGAGAGATGGTGCGGCAGACGATTCCTTCGGAAATCATGGCCATGGAGCAGGAACTGATTTCAGGCGGCATGCCCGTCGAAGAAGTCCGGTCCATGTGCGACCTTCATTCGCAAGTGACACGAGAGGTTTTGGTACAACTACCGGCGAGCCCGATTGCGTCCGGCCACCCGATCGATACGTTTCGACGTGAGAATGCAGCGATTCAGCAGGTAATTGTGACGATGCGCGCAACTCTCAACGAGCTTGCCGCGCCTACCGATGATCAAGACTGCAAAAACCAGCTACTGCAATTGCGGCAAGGCGCGAACGAGTTGATGGACGTCAACAAACACTATCAGCGTAAGGAGCACGCCCTTTTTTCGTTCCTGGAAAAGCATGGCATTACCGGCCCGTCGAAAGTGATGTGGGCCAAAGACGACGAAATCCGCGCGGCGCTGAAGCGCATGAACCAGGAGGCTCACGACTGTCCACCCACCGTAGCGGGGTGCAAGAAACTGGCAACGGAATCAGTATTGCCAGCGTTGGCCGCGGTCCAGGAGATGATTTTCAAGGAAGAGAACATCCTTCTTCCAATGTCGCAACAAACGCTCACCGAGAATGAGTGGGCTGAAATCTGGTATTCCTCCCCTCAATACGGCTGGTGCCTCGTAGAGCCGCAGGAAGGTTACACGCCTCCGAAAAGTGCCGGAGCATTGACACCGACGGTGCCGAGCGACGGCACAATCACCATGCCTACCGGGCACGTCAGCGTGGAGCAACTCACCTCCGTGCTCTCAACTCTTCCCCTTGACCTCACATTTGTGGATGCCGAGGATCGGGTCGCATTCTTCAGCGAGGGGCCGCAGCGCATCTTCGCGCGCAGCAAGGCAATCATCGGACGCAAGGTTCAGCACTGCCATCCACCAAGCAGCGTAGATGTCGTTGATCACATTCTCAGCGACTTCCGCGCGGGACGTCAAAATGTCGCGGAATTTTGGATCGACTTTCACGGGAAGTTCGTTCACGTTCGTTATTTTGCCGTGCGCGACAAGGATGGCAAGTACCTCGGCACTGTCGAACTCACGCAGGACATCGCCCCCTTGCGGGCCCTGACCGGGGAAAGAAGACTCCTGGAGTACAACTAAACGACTGCCATGTCGAAACCGAAGGTGGCTCTCAGTCCGAAGCATCCGGAACGAATCTGCTGGGGATGCGATAAATACTGCTCCGCCGAGGATCTTCGTTGCGGGAACGGAACCATTCGAACACCACATCCAGTAGAACTCTTTGGGGAGGACTGGCTTTCGCTCGAATCTCAACGTGACCAACAAATATTTAAAGGCAGCACCGATAACGAGGAGAAACGTTCAGGCGAGACTGGATGAGGTGATTCCGCCGCTGCATTCAACTGCTGGCGAAAACCGAAGAGATGGTTGCACGCGAATCGCACCCAAATGCAAAAGGGGTCAATTTATAAGCCATTCAAAAGAATGGCGGGGACGACGGGACTCGAACCCGCGGCCTCTGCCGTGACAGGGCAGCGTTCTAACCAACTGAACTACGTCCCCACGTTTCTGTACGGAATGCCGGACTGGTGGGCAGTGCAGGACTCGAACCTGCGACCTCCTGCTTGTAAGGCAGGCGCTCTAACCAACTGAGCTAACCGCCCCTCTTGCCTGTGCGCGGCCTCATCCCTGGAAATGTTCAGGGCTTACCACCGCGCTGGTCGGAACTCGAATGAGGGGCATCCGCGCGAACCGCGCTGTAGGGAGTATACGCGAGCGGAGAAAAATCGGTCAAACGTGACGTTCGGATTTTTGATTGTCACTGGCGACGTCATCGAATCGCACTGCGAAAACTGTGCCGCACAGCCAACAACCAACACACCCCAACGAACAGGCTCACAGACACCGAAGGGACTAGCGCAAGCCCACGGATCTCAAGCATGTTCCGCGCCACGTATCCCCACACTGCCGCGCCAACCTCCTCCCCTGCTAGACTGACGCGATGCGCCGGTTGATCGTCAATGCCGATGACTTTGGATTCACCGCTGGGGTGAATCGCGCCATTGTCGAAGCTCATACCCGCGGCATCGTAACTTCTTCCACGCTGATGGCTAACGGGCGCGCGTTCGAAGACGCCGTGCGCTTGGCCAAAACGATGCCACGCCTCAGCGTGGGCTGCCACGTCGTGCTCATCGACGGCGAGCCGGTTCTCGATGCGAAGCAAATCCCTTCCCTCACTTCGCGGCATTCGACTGGCGCTCGCCTCCGCGACGGATTGAAAACTTTCGCTGCCCGGGCCTTCACCGGAGGGCTGGAACCGAAGCAGGTGGAAGCGGAAGTGGCGGCGCAGATTCATAAGGTGCAATCCGCCGGCCTCAGCGTCTCGCATGTGGATACTCACAAGCACACGCATTTGTTTCCGGCGGTCTTGCGGCCGCTGCTGCGGGCGGCACACGCTTGCGGCGTGCGAGCCGTGCGCAATCCGTTCGGCCCGCGCAGGCCGTTGCAGTCTCGTGAGCTCTTGGCTCGTCCCAGTCTTTGGACACGATATGCAGAGGTCCGAGTGTTTCGCGCCCTTGCCACCAGATTCAGCCAGACCGCACTGCGGGAGGGATTCGTGACTCCCGATGGCACTCTGGGGATTGTGGTGACTGGAGCGCTGGACGAAAAACTGTTCCGTGCGATCGCCGCGATCATTCCGGAAGGGACGTGGGAATTCGTATGCCACCCTGGCTATAACGATGAGGATCTAAAGTCCGCAAAGACTCGCCTGCGCGAATCGCGCGAAATGGAGCTGCGCGTTTTGACGCTGCCCGAGGTGCGAGCGGTGTTGAAGGATCAGGAAATTGAGCTGATCTCCTATCGCGACTTGCTTCCGAGTTCGGCTAGTGTTCGCGATTAACATTCGCTCGGGCTGCTATGGGGTACTTTCGTAATAGGTAGCAAACTCTTGCAGGGGTTACCATGGGATAAGACCGTTGCAAGAGAATTTAAGCAGTGAGGGACCCTGTTATGACTGCCTCAACGGCAGCGCCACGCGCCACCCTGGACTTACCCGTACGTGTATGGGGAATGGGCGCTAACAACCAGCCTTTTCATCAGAATGCCGTCGCACAAAATGTCAGCCTGACCGGGGCTCGCATTGCCGGGCTCGAGCATGAGGTGAAAGTTGGCGATGTCATCGGCATTCAATACGAGACCAAGAAGGCGCGTTGCAAGGTGGTATGGGTGGCGGAAGCGGGCGGATTGAAAAAGGTGCAGGTTGGAGTTCAGTTGGTGGTGGATCAGGAGTGTCCGTGGTTTTCCCAACTGCCGGTGGAGCTGCAGGCCAACCACGTCGTTCCCACAGCCGACAATCGCCGAAGATTTCAGCGGCATAAGATCTCGTTCCCGATGGAGCTTCGCGATCACCCCTCGAGATCCCCATCGCGGGTCACCGCTGCCGATATCAGCGGAAACGGTTGTTATGTTGAGATCGCCATGCCGCTGCCGGTTTCCAGCCAAGTCTACGTGGATTTTTGGATCGACCAGGAGCGCGTCAGCACTCCGGCAATGGTGCGCACCCGCGATCCCGGGCTCGGTATGGGCATCGAATTTACCGGCCTACCGGATGAAACCAAGAGACGATTCCAAGCTCATCTGGACAAGCTTGATCCCGGCCTCTCGCACCGCGGCTAAAAGTCTGAGTCAGTCTGCCGGGTCAATCTGCCGTTTGCCGCCAGGAAGCTTCGCCCTGTAGAATCTGCATCCTACTCTCTGCATCCTCTTTTGTTTCCAGCCATCGAATTACAGACGAGCAGTGGATAGTGAATAGTGGTTAGAGGTAAGGCCGCATCGGCTGGCCTTACCTGCGATACTAACCACGAATCGCTACTCACAAACCACGGCAAGAAGGGCATTCGCGGAATGAAGATCGGGATCACGTGTTATCCCACCTACGGCGGCAGCGGCGTGGTGGCTACGGAACTCGGCCTGGAACTGGCGCAGCGCGGCCACGAGATCCATTTCATCTCGTATGCCCCGCCGATCCGACTGCGCGGTGCGGAACCGAACATCCACTATCACGAGGTGGAAGTATCGCGCTACCCCTTGTTCGACTATCCGCCGTACGATTTGGCGCTGGCAACGCGCATGGCGGAAGTGGCGCAGTTGTACGACCTTGATCTGCTGCACGTTCACTATGCGATTCCGCACTCGGTCAGCGCTTTGCTGGCACGGCAGATGATGGCGGACGGTCCGCGCGGACGCCGCCTTCCTTTTGTCACCACCCTGCATGGCACCGACATCACGCTGGTGGGATTGGATCGTTCCTATCTTCCGATCACCCGCTATTCCATCAACCAGAGTGACGGCGTCACCGCGATTTCCAATTATCTGCGCGATCGCACGCTACGCGTTTTCGACGTGAAGAAAGAAATTGAAGTAATTTACAACTCGGTGAATTGCGATGTGTATTGCCGGCCCAAAGATTTCACCCAGTTGCGCGCGGAGTATGCGCCGAACGGCGAGCGGATACTGGTGCACCTCTCGAATTTTCGTCCAGTAAAACGCGTCTCGGATGTAGTCGAAATCTTTGACCGGGTTCGCAAGCAAGTTTCGGCGAAGCTGTTGCTGATCGGTGACGGTCCAGATCGCTCCGTAGCAGAATGGCTGGCAGTGCAAAAAGGAATCCACGAGGACGTGCTTTTCCTGGGGAAACAAGACCAGGTGCAGGAAAAGCTGGGCATTGCCGATGTGCTGTTAATGCCGAGCGAATTGGAATCTTTCGGCCTGGCGGCGCTGGAAGCGATGGCCTGCGAAGTGGTGCCGATTGCGACTCGAACCGGCGGCGTGCCGGAGGTGATCGAGCATGGCACGAGCGGCTATCTTGCCGACGTGGGCGACGTCGATACGATGGCACGCTACGCCATCGACTTGCTGAACGATGAAAGCCGGCTGCGCGCGATGGGAAAAGCGGCTCGCGCCGTCGCTCAAGCCCGGTTCTGCTCCAGCAGGATTGTTCCTCAGTACGAAGAATTCTACCGGCGCACGTTGGAGCGGGCCTCGTAAAAAGCCTCCGGAACCGCGCCCATCGACTGCAGCAGCGGCAGGCGGATGCGCACCAGCGTTCCCTTCCCTTCCTGGCTGTCGACGGTCATACGTGCCGCGTCTCCATACAACACTTCGAGCCGCTCGGAAACATTCGACATGCCGATGCCGGTGCCTTGCGCATTTCTCGATTCGACGAGGCGCGCCGCCGCCATGCCGACGCCGTCGTCCTCGACTTCAATTACCAGGCCCGTGTCGGTCAAGCGGCTGCGTAACGTGATGCTGCCGCCTTCGATCATGGAAGAAAGTCCGTGCTTGATCGAATTTTCCACCAGCGGCTGCAGCAGCATGCTGGGAACCATCACGTCGAGCGAGCCTGGGTCGAGTTCCTTCACCACGCGCAACTTATCGGGACCGAAGCGCACCACTTCGATGTCGAGGTAGTTGTCGATGAATTCCACTTCTTCGCGCAGCGGCACAAAAGAATCGGCGCTGCTGAGCAGCCGCCGGAGGATCGTGGCCAGCTTCGAAATCACGTCGCGGGCCTTGTCGGGATCGAAGCGCACCAGGGACGAAATCGAATTCAGCGTGTTGAAAAGGAAGTGAGGATTGATCTGGTTCTGCAGCGCCTCCATGCGCGCGTGCAACAACAGGCGTTCCTGCTCCTCCAGCTTGATCTGGATGCGCACGCTGTTGAAGATCTTGAGTTCGATTCCGATGGCCGTCACCGAAGCGGCGTAGATCGCTCCCCACACCCACCAGTTGGTGGGACTCTCCAGGCTGAAAATCGAGCGCGGAAAATATCGCACCAGTTCGGTTTGGACAAAACGGAGCACCACGATGGTGGTGAAAAACATCACTTGCCAGTCGAACAGGCGCGGCCGGGGCAGATTGCGCTTAATCAGCCGAAAGATGCTTTGATCGATGAAGGGAGAAAACGACCAGATATCGTCCTTGTCAGCGGCCATGGTTCGCAGTTGGCCGGCGATGAAACCGGAAAGCACGTCGAACGGCATGGCGGCCCACTCGCCGTGAAACAGCGCGGGAATGGCAACCAGAACTCCGCCCAGAGATCCTGCCCAGCGGCCGCCAATCACGCCCAGCAGAAGGGCCGTTTCAAAACTTAGATCGCCGGCCAGAAAGCTCTTGACTGAAATACGAATCCAGACGCCGGCCATGATCGGCAGCGCCATAGCCAAGGCAAGGTAGAGCTTTTGCCGAAAGGTACGTTCTTCGCGGAACAGGAGCAGCTTGAATTCCTTGGAGCGCACCAGGGTGCTGGAGACGGCAGCCGCCACGCCCAGTTTAAGCGCGAGATGGATGAGGATGGTCTGCGATTCCATGGAATTCCGAGCTCAAGTGTCGAGAAAACTGTAGCACGAAGAAGAATCGGGTGATCGGGAGATCGGGTCATCGGGCCATTTCAAGATCGGCTTTCAGATCGCCCGATGACCCGATCAGCCGATCGCCAGATCACCCCGACGGCTCAGTGTCGGGCCGTGCGCAGAGAGGCGGCGAAGATGGCTACCAGTTCGTTTGCATCTAACTGCAGGTCCTTCAGCAATTCTTCTTTCACAATTCCGGACTCGACCAGGCACTCGAGCCAAAACACGCTTTCGTCGGCCTCTTCGACGACAATCGCCATTTTCGAAATGAATTCAGCCTTGGATCGTGCTCGTCCGGCGGCCCGATAGTTCGCCCCGACCGAAGTGCCCGAACGCAACAACTGTTTGCCGAGAACCTGCGCTTCGGTAGTCCGTGGCAAATGCCGGAAGAGGCGGATAATTCGCAAAGCAAAGCTCTTGGTCCGATTCCGAAGCTCCTCCTGACGACTAATCGGCACATCGACCATGGTGCGTTCCTCAGATCACCCGATGACCCGATCACTAGATGATCCGATCTTGCGGCGCAGATCGGCACCCGTCATCTCTTTCGGTTCGTCAACTTCGAGCATTCCCAGGATGGTTGGAGAGATATCCCGCAGCGAGCCGTTCGGTTTCAGTGTGTACTGATTCGCATTTTCTGCAACGACAATAAACGGGACTGGATTGGTGGTGTGCGCGGTATGCGGGCCGCCGGTTGCGGGATCGATCATCATTTCGGCGTTGCCGTGATCGGCGGTGATGAGCATGGCTCCGCCTTTGGCGCGAACGGCGCTTTCGATGCGAGCCAGACAGGCGTCAACAGTTTCGACGGCTTTGATCGTGGGCTCGATCTTGCCAGAGTGTCCGACCATGTCGGCGTTGGCGAAGTTCACGATCATCACATCAAAGGTCCCACCTTCGGTGGCTTTGACAACCGCATCGGCAATGCCAGCGGCGCTCATCTCAGGCTTCAAGTCATAAGTCGCGACTTTTTGCGAAGGGATGACTAAGCGCTCTTCGCCGGGGAATGGTTGCTCCACTCCGCCATTGAAGAAGTAGGTGACGTGGGCATATTTCTCGGTCTCAGCTACGCGCAGGTTGCGCATGTTGAGGTTGCCCATCACGTTGGCCAGGATATTGGCCATGGATTCCGGAGGAATCACCACCGGCAAGCTGAAGTTCTTGTCGTACTGTGTCATGCAGACGTAATGCAGATTTTTCGGAACGCGGTCGCGAGGGATCGTCGAGTCGAGATCGGCCGCGCCGGGAAGATCGCTGCCGCCCTGCGCGTTCAGTTCGCTGTTGCGCGCCAGGGCGCGCGTGATCTGGCGAACACGGTCCGCCCGGAAATTGAAACAGATGCAGGCGTCGTCATCGCGAATGGTGGCCAGCGGCTGGCCAGCCTTGTCGGTGCAGACAAATGGAATGACGAACTCGTCGGTCACGCCGCGGTTGTAGGAATCTTTCATCCCCTGCACGGGGTCGGCAATCTTACCGCCTTCAGCGTCGGCGAAGACCATTGCGTTGTACGCTTTCGCAATGCGCTCCCAGCGGCGGTCGCGGTCCATGGCGTAGTAGCGGCCATTCACGGTGGCGATCTTGCCGGAATTATATTCGCGCATCTTCTGCTGCAGTTGTTCGAGGTAGCCGGCGCCGTTGGTGGGCAAGGTGTCGCGGCCGTCCATGAAGGCGTGCACGAAAACGCGATCCACGCCTTGCTGCTTTGCCATCTTCAGCAGGGCGTAAAGATGCGCCTGCTGCGAGTGCACACCGCCATCGGAGACCAGTCCGAATAAATGCAACCGCCGCTCGCCAACACGCGCATGCTTCATCGCCGCAAGCAGCACAGGATGCGACAAGAATTCGCCGGTTTGGATCAGCAGGTCGATACGCATAATGTCCATGAGAACAACCCGGCCGGCGCCGATGTTGAGATGTCCAACTTCGCTGTTGCCCATCTGCCCTTCGGGCAGGCCGACAAACGGCCCGCTGGTGTGAATCAGCGTGTTGGGATACTCACGCAGCAGCCGATCATAAGTGGGCTTGCGGGCGAGCGCGATGGCGTTGGCCTTGGTTTCGGCGCGATATCCCCAGCCGTCGAGGATGATAAGGATGAGAGGTTTTGGGCGGGACATTTATTCAATTCCCTTGTACGAGATTTGAGAAGAAGAGTACAGATGAACTTACCAGATTACCCTGACGGAATACCGCTTGAACATCGGGTCAGCCGTGATGATCGGGAGCGATTGTTTCAAATCGTATTGAGACATTAGAATGAGTCCGGCTGATCTTCGGCTGGTTCTTCGACTGACGAGGGAATATTTATGTCCATCAACGAACTGCTAATTCTTGAATTCGATGCGGAAATGAAAAACACGCGCACTGCTCTGGAGCGGGTGCCTGCGGACAAGAAAGATTTTGCGCCGCACAGCAAGTCGATGCCGATGGGAAAGTTGGCGGCGCACATCGCTGAACTTCCGGAGTTCG
Source organism: uncultured Acidobacteriaceae bacterium (assembly GCA_963715875.1). Classification (GTDB taxonomy): domain Bacteria; phylum Acidobacteriota; class Terriglobia; order Terriglobales; family Acidobacteriaceae; genus Sulfotelmatobacter. The sequence goes on from OY970281.1 coordinate 3,530,492, forward strand.
GCCTTACGATACTGACCACTCCTGAACTTGACTTCGGAAAAGGGAACTTTACTCCGTTGCAATTCGAGTCGCCGGAACAATTGTTGAAGGCGCTGGAGGCGGGTTCGGCGAAGGTGCGCGCCGCTTTGCAAAACACTCCGGACGAAGCCTGGAAACACGACTGGAAGCTGAGCTTTCAGGGCAAGACTGTCTTCGGAGGTTCGCGCTTTCTTGCCTACCGCGAAATGTTTCTGAACCATTTGGTGCATCATCGCGCGCAGCTCGGAGTTTACCTGCGCTTGACTGGAAAACCAGTGCCGGCAACTTACGGGCCTTCGGCGGATGACACGATGGGGTTCTGAGCTGGTCCTACTTAAAAGAGGACGAAGAGCGAGGGCACAGGTATACTTCGCCGAAATGGATCACCCTGAGGTCACATCGCGAACGGTTCTGCTCGGGCATCTGGCAATTACAGTTCCCGTGATTGGAGTCATGCCGCTCGTTTTCTTTTTTGGTTTAAGGCAATATGGGTCATCTTTGTGGCCGTATTACATTTCCGCGGGACTGACCGTCGGCTGGGAGTGGTACTCGGTCGCACTGCCGCGCTGGAAACGGACGCTGCTGCGGAAGGGCGTACCCGCAGAGGACATTGAGGAAGCCGCGCATCGAAATGGTCTGGTGTGGCCGGGAGCATTGCCGGTGGGCTCGTTTGCACTGCACACCACGGCGGCTGCCATATGCGCCCTTCATTTCGGTCCATGGCTGCTCAGTCGCTGGTTCGCCTGGATAGTGCCGTTGACAGGGATGGCGTACCACGCCCCTACAGGAAATGACTGGCTCCAGCATTTCGAATTGACAAGCATTGTTCCTGCGATCTTGGTTGGCTATGTCCTGTCTCGACACTTCCCCGGAATGGCAACGCGGGCGTGGATTCTACCCACGCTCATACTCGCTTACAAGCTACTGGCATTCACCGCACCCTACTCTTCGATTCTTATTGCTCCGCACGTCTCGACACGATTCTCCTATTTTTTCGACATTCAACGAACCATGCTCACACTTACCCCTGGCTTTGGCGGCGTTGATCCCATCCGGAGCGCGGAACAGATCACTGTTGTGGCGCCTTTCTATGCCGGTGTGGCATACAGCGTTGGGGCATTAGCTGCAAGGCACAGCTTGTTGGAAAAATTCCTTGGACATTCCCGAAGCATGGAGCCCGAACCAGAACTCGCGCATGAAACGGAAGTGCGCCCGGGCGAGTCGGAATGACCGCGGGTGACTCAATCGCTGAGATCGGCGATGAATGTGTCTTCGGTCTCGCCTGAGCGATGCGAGATCATCTTTCCGCGTTACGTAACCGCCCCTCATTCGAACGAAATCGGGTAGACCATTTTTTTGTGAAAGAACGAGTTTTCGTCGCCGACGAGGAACCGCGTGATGAGGGATGGACCTTCGAGGATCACGACGGATGCCTCGCGCGTTGTGGCCGGGACCTCAAAGACCACCGTGGTTTGGAAGCTGTCCCCGGCCACCAGGCGCTTTGCCAAGTCCTGCTGAGGTCCGGTTTGCTTCTCGAACTCGCGCTGCGCTGAATTCGACGGAGCAATCGAGTCGCCGGAAGGAAGCACCAGAGTGACGCGCGGCTGGGAGGGGCGAAACGCGGCTCCGCGGGCGCGATTGGAGATGCGTAGCGTGATTGCGGCGATCTTCGTGGTGGCACCTGCGCTGGGCATGGGCAAAGACCGCGCTCCGATGACCGAGGCGCACCAGTCGTCGAAACACTTGTCCGTTCCGGGAGCGAGTTGCTGGGTCTTGCTGCTGAAGGAGACCGCGAGCAAAGTAACCACGTAAGCGCACAGGCACGCCGCGATCGCGCGAGCGAGTGTTTCGACACGGGCGGCGGCGAAGTCTACGGTAGACGAGGACCGCCGTCAGGATTACGGTGGCAAGTAGGAAGACCGCGAAGAGCAAGTTTCCCGCATCGTTTACGGCTTGAGTCTGCATAGGATCTCTCCGCTATTGAATGTAGAGTACTTTATATTACAAACCATGCAGGCTCGGCAAGGGGGACTGCGCGCGCGGCGCCGATTTCACCAGCTGGGCCGGCACCGGCTACCAGATCACATCAACGGGATAACGCGCAAACCATGGGTCGGACGTGATGATCGGAAGCTTCTCTTCGAGGCTCTGCGCGATCAGGATGCGGTCGAAGGGGTCGCGATGATGAAGGGGAAGGCGTTCGAGAGCAAGCAAGTGATCGAGTGTGATGGGGAGATGCTCAATCCTGTTGTCCGCCAATTTGCGGAGCACGTAAGCACCGGCAGGCCGAGGTAAAGGTAGCTTACCCGATTGTACTTTGATCAGAATCTCCCAGATGCTTGCGGTGCTCAGCAAGAGATCGGCGCTTCCGGAAAAAATGTCGCGGGCATGACGCGACATCCTCGCATCTCCAGCAAGCGCCCACAAGAACGCGTGGGTGTCGAGGATGGCTTTCATTTCGGTGCGATGGGTCCGTTATAGAACAGGTCTTCGATTTCCGGATCCGGATCGTTGAAGTTGTCTGGAACCGTGAAGTCGCCTTTGGCGCTTCCGAAGACGCGCTTCTTGGGCGTCTTTTTCACAGGCACGAGCTTGGCGACCGGGGTTCCGGCCTTCGCAATGACCACTTCTTCCCCCATGGCTACGCGTTCGAGCAGGCGGGAGAGGTGGGTTTTGGCCTCATGGATGTTGACTTCCATTTTTCCATTGTAGCTAAGTCGTGGACTAAGTCAAGATGCCATTCCGCGCTCCTGTGGCTCCTGCGCTTTCGCCGTCTGGGCCTCCGCGCGCATCAATTCACAGCTCAAAACGTGTAACCGCCTTCCATGAGAAGGCCGGTCGGTTGGACGATTTCGCCAGTCGGTTGGACGAGTCGCCCGTGATCGTCGTAAACTCCGAACCATGAAAGCCTCAATCCTGCGAATGTCTCTGCTACTAATGTGCGTGGTGCAGGCGACGTTCGGGTGCGAGGCGCGACCTTGGGAATTACGACGCGTGTCGCCTGACCTGACAGTTGTTGTCACGCACCGCGAGAAACCTATCGCGGGAATCAGGGTGCAAGTCGTTCCTGAAAAGAGCGCCCAACCAGCATTTACAGCTACTACCGATCAAAACGGAACCGTACACATTCTAGGACTGAAGGTAGGGCGATACAAACTCACAACTTCACACGAAGACTTTGAGGCCGGGCAGGAATGGATTGAGGTAGTCGCTGTTCCCGATGCCAAGACGAAGAGAGGGTTCGATTTTCAGTGGGCGGATGGGTCATATCAAACTAGCCGTGTGGCAGGTAAGCTCACAGGGCTTGTTCCGGGGAGTACAGGCAACAAGTTGATGGACATCGTTCATCCGGTAGAAACTGTCTATCCTGGTGTTGACCTAGAGCTAAGAAGTGCTTTTCCCAAGGTTGAGTATCGGACGGTCTCAGACAGTGATGGTGAATTCCACATTGACAATGTGCCAGACGGCATCTACATACTGACCATCGCTGGCGGAATGAAATCCATCACTGGAGTCGCTGAGGTTACGAGGCACGTTATCGACGTGAAGCGCTCTATTAGTCGGAACTCGCTGCCGCTTCAGCTAAAGGATAATGGCTGCTACCGGACAGAATTTCAGTTGACCGACCGAGTGAGCCAGACACCACTCATGGAAGCGATTGACAAGGACGACGTCGAGGCCGTAAAGCTGCTCCTATCAAAGCACCCCGACGTGGCCGAGGTAGGGAATGCCCCTCTCATAATGGCGGCAGGGAGAGGCTTTCCCGAAGGGGAGCTGATAACGAAACTCCTACTCGACGCGGGTGCGAATCCGAACATGGCAGATTCAAATGGCGGGACTCCGTTGATGGCCGCCGAGGCCTTCATCTATCGAGAGCCTTGGGGCGTGTCCTCGCACGTCATAACGAAAGAGCTACTCGCTCGGGGTGCAGATCCAAATGCACGCTCAAAGACAGGGCTGACGCCCCTGATCGCGGCTGCTGGTCAATTTAACCACGATGACCCTTCATTCCTTCGGGAATTGATCGATGCTGGTGCCAACGTAAATGCCGCCGATGAAAGTGGAAAGACAGCATTGATGGCCGCCGCAGAGAAGGGGCATGTGTCCAAAGTCAGGTTTCTGCTGGACAAGGGAGCAGACGCCAATGCACGTGATAAGAGCGGAAAAACCGCCCTTCAATACGCGCGCCCTCCCCGGGACGAAAACGACGACGACTTTCCGCAGTGTTACGAATCACTGAGCAGCGACGATCTGAAACCGAACAACGACTGCGAAGCGACGAGGCAATTGTTGAGGTCGCGAATGTAGCTACGTGTGGGCAGATCTATGCCTGAGCCCGAATCGTAACTGTTGATAAATCTCTATAGCACTCACTGGCTTGGTTCCGAGTGGAGGAATTCTGGCGGCACGACTGAAGTCGTGCCCTTCCCGAGCGACATGCACGCGCAGATCGTTGGTGGCTTCAGTATCCGACGAACCTACTTGCCATAATTCAGCGCCTTCAATCCCAAAAACCTCGCCGAATCAGCCCAGTTCCGACTCAATCCTCAGCAATTGGTTGTACTTGCAGATGCGGTCGGTGCGCGAGGCGGAGCCGGTTTTGATCTGCCCTGCACCTGTGGCGACCGCCAGGTCGGCGATGAATGTGTCTTCGGTTTCGCCCGAGCGGTGCGAGATCACTGACGTATAGCCGTTGCGGCGCGCCAGGTCGATTGCATCCAGCGTCTCGCTGACTGTGCCGATCTGGTTGACCTTGATCAGAATCGAGTTGGCGACGCCTTTGTCGATGCCCTCTTGCAGAAACTGAATGTTGGTGACGAAAATATCGTCGCCGACGAGTTGAATTTTGCCGCCGAGTTCTTTGGTCAGGTTTGCCCATCCGTCCCAATCGTTTTCTGCGAGCCCGTCTTCCAGCGAAACGATGGGGTAATCGTTCACCCACTTGGCATAGAACTTCACCATCTCGTCGGAGCTCTTGGCCGACTTGTCAGACTTCTTGAAGACGTATTTGCCGTCCTGATAGAACTCGCTGGAGGCGGGATCGAGGGCGATGGCGATATCTTCTCCGGGCTTGTAGTCGGCCTGCTGGATCGCTTCGAGCACAACTTCGATGGCCTCGACGTTCGACTTTACCGAGGGCGCGAATCCGCCTTCGTCGCCGACGGCGGTATTGTAGCCGCGCTTCTTCAGCACTCCCTTGAGCGTATGGAAAACCTCCACGCCCCAGCGCAGCGCCTCGTGGAACGAAGGAGCGCCCACGGGCATGACCATGAATTCCTGGAAGTCGACATTGTTGTCGGCGTGCGCGCCTCCATTGAGGATGTTCATCATGGGCGTAGGCAGCGTGTTGGCGCCGGCGCCGCCCAGATACCGGTAAAGGGGCAAGCCGAATTCTGCCGCCGCCGCGCGCGCCGCAGCCATCGAGACCGCGAGAATCGCGTTCGCTCCCAGCCGGCCCTTGTTCTCGGTGCCATCGAGTTCAATCATCGCCTGGTCAAGCCCGCGCTGATCGGCGGCATCGTAATTCGCCAGCGCGTCGGCAATCTCGCCATTGACGTTCTCCACAGCTTTGAGAACTCCCTTGCCAAGAAAGCGAGTGCTGTCGCCGTCGCGCAGTTCTACGGCCTCATGCTCGCCCGTGGATGCGCCGCTGGGCACGATGGCGCGACCAACGGTTCCGCTGGCCAGTTGAACTTCCGCTTCTACCGTAGGATTGCCGCGCGAATCCAGTACCTCACGTCCGATGATTGCTGCGATGTTCGTCATAGCGGGGATTACCGTCCTTGTCGAGGGATGAATGGTCAGGAAAACCTCGATTATATCGGATGGAGGATGACCGCAAATGTGATCGCGCTCACAAGCCCGATTTTGTGTTCCCGATCCGGCACCTCGGTTCCGAGCATCGTCTTCGAGCGGGCCTCTCTGCGGTATCTTCGCTGGTTCCCCGTCGCGGCTGGATATTGTCGCGGTCTCGTACCTGGTCTAGAGTCAAAGGCAATAGTTTCGGGTTTATGAAGCTTGCAAGCCGAGGAGGTTTTATGAAGAAGTTCACAGTTCTAGCCTGCATCCTGCTGCTGGCGGCGATGGCCGCGGCGCAAGCCAGTGCACCCGTGCCCGCCGGCACAGCCTTGATGGTCAAACTGGAAACAACGCTTGCGACCTTCAGCAGCAAGGCGGGCGATCCGTTCCAGGCGCGCCTGACGCAGGCGGTCGTGCTCAACGGCAAAACTCTGATTCCCGCGGGAGCTATGATCGAAGGCCGCGTCACCAAGGTGGCCGAACCCCGCCGCATCTCAGGCAAGCCGACGATCGGGATTCTGGCGGAAGCGCTGGTGCTGCCCACCGGCGAACGATTCTTCCTCGATGCGACGTTGGTCAACACCAATGCCGGACGCGACACCGATGTAAATCGCGAAGGCGAGTTCAAGGGTTCAGGACATGACCGGCGAGATCAGCTTGAAGCCGGCGGCGGCACAGCGGGCGGAATGCTGATTGGCGGTCTGATCGGCGGGCCTCCGGGAATTCTGATTGGTGGCGTAGTGGGAGCAGGTTCTACTGGTGTGCACTGGCTCAGCAAGCATCGCTCAGCCACGCTGCGTGCGGGGACGGAACTGACGTTGGAACTGAACCGTCCGCTGGCGATGGCGCCGGCTGTGGCGAGCGCGGGGACGGGACAGTAGGGCTAGGTTCTTGTTGCTAGTTTCTTGCCCACGCCAGCGGACATCCGCTGGCGTTGTTGCGTGTGCCGCATTTTGTCGGTCAATCAGGATATGACGCTAAAGATGGGAATCCCCGTTTCTAGCATCACAGAATCGTTCCTACATTCCAGCCGCCAACTCTGCTTCGCTGAGCAACTGTAATTCGATCCAGCCTTCGACGGGCAGCGCATCCACCGGCAGGCGGTTGTGCCAAAGGCTGAAACGCAGCTTTAGGCGGCTGGTGGGAGCGACCGCCGGTGGCGATTTGTGGCCTGCCGCAGTCTGAGCAACGGTGGCCGAACTTGGCAGCGCTTGCAACCAGTTCAGAGGCAAACCGAATTCAAAGCTGCGGAGCAGGGCCACGCGTGCGGCATCGGCCGGGGGCGTTGCCACGCTCGATGAAACATTCGCCGATGCTGCCAGCGCTTCTTCCCTGCCCTCGACCTTCCACTCGACCAGCTTCTGACTCTGCACGCGGGCATCGAGGCGCAGAGACCGCCGTGGACGCGCCTCTCCGTTGGCCCACGATTCCAGGTTCACCACCAGATCAAATTCCATCTCCGGAACCGGACCGGCAAAGTCGAGGCGTCCATAAACAAAGGTGGCGTCGATGCCGGCATACACGGAATCGAGCAGGAATTGCTTTCCGTGCATGCTGCCGGCTCTATGGTCGGCGGTGAAGATGGCCGCGCCGAGCCATTCGAAATAGCGAATTTTGTCTCCCGTCACGCGAGGATGAATGTAGGCGGTCTGCGGCGCGAACGCCGGCCGGACTTCCGCGGCGGTGATGGGTTGCGCAAGATAATCGGGAGGCGTCGCGCCCAGCGCCTGATAAACGTTGGAAAGATGTTTGCGGTAGAGTTCATCAAAATCGCGGTCGTTGGCGGAGTGGTGCTCGGGGCCATACCACCAGTTCCAGTCGCTGCCCTCGGCGATGAGGATTTCCTCGAAAGCCAGCTTGCGTTGCGCCTCGCTGGCGCGGGCCGCGTTCTGGGTATAGAACTCGCGGGCGTGGTGCAGGTAGTCCCAGGCGCGATTATCCTCGGGGGCTCCGATCCATACGTTGAAGTTGGCATTGATCCACGAACCGGGCACCAGAGACGGCAAGGGTGAGATGTTGCGATGGCGGCTGATTGCCTCGGAGACGGTAACAGCTTCCATGCCGCCTTCGCGCTGCACCGCATCGTAAAAGCGCCGCAGAAATTCGCGGCCTGACTTGGGATAGTATTCCCACGCATTCTCGCCATCGAGAATCACCGACACCACGGTGTCGCGCCCCTGCGCCAGCACCGGCTGTGCGGCTTCTTTAATGTTGTGCAGCAAGTGGCCCGCGGCGTCTCGCGGATCCATTCCCGAATAGATGAAGCCGATCATGTCGGAAATGGTGTGGTCGCGAAACACCATGTGCATGCTGGTCGAGCCGTTCTCGTAGCGATGAATGTTATAGAGCCGTTCGGCCAGATGAGCGGGCAGGCGGCCATTGCCATCACGCTGAAAAAACACGCCGGCACTGCGGCCCAGCACACCTTCGTCGGTGGCCATCCATTGAATGCCGAGGCTATGGGCAATGGCGAGCGTCTCCTCCGAAACGCTGCCCTCCGAGGGCCAGACACCGCGCGGCCGCATGCCAAACACTTGTTGATGAAGGTCGAGAGCGCGCACCAGTTGCTCGCGCGCGTCCTCGGGATGCCGGAAGCGGTTCTGCGGCAAAGGCAGTCCGGGCGACGAAACCGCGCCGGCGTTGGTATCGCAAACCAGCGGGAGAATGGGATGATAGAAAGGCGTCGCCGAAATCTCGATCGATCCTTTTTTAGCGGCGGACGCATACGCCGGCAAAACCTTACCCAGCAATTGGCGCTCGCGGGCAATCACAAAACTCTGATCTTCCAGTGAGTAATTGCGCTCTTTCCTGATGAGCGCGGCCACATCCGGGTCGTCCAGAAAAAACTCATCGAACCAGGCGATCTGGGAGAGCACCTGCAAGTCGGTGAAATCCCGCGGCAGGAAATATTTTTCCGCTTTCTCGGCGGAATAGCCGTGCTCGCGCAAGCGCTCCCACAATTCGCGATAGCGCGGATAGCGGCTGATCACGTTGGCGGGATTCGCCTGAAAAAAATACTGCAGGGCAAAATGCCGCTCCTTCAGGGTCAAATCTTTTGCAGGCCTGGCGGCCACGTTCAGAAACGGATCCTGCGCCGTGCCCGCCACATAATCCTGCAACTGCGTGATCAGCGACGGCACCAGGTTGAAGTTTTGGTGGACATTGGGGAACTCATCCAACAACTTCACCATGCCGTAGTAGTCTTTCAGGCCGTGCAGCCGCACCCAGGGCAAACGATATTCGCCCGTGACCAGATCCTTATAGAAGGGCTGGTGCTGATGCCAGAGGAAGATGAGACGCAGGGCGGGCATGGGTGGAAGGGTCAGTCTAGCATGGGGATTTTGTCCAGCGTGATGCACCAAAGGCCGCGCGGATCTGAGGTTAGCCCGATTAGCAGAACCACCTCAAGAACGACTCTTGACAGATAGTCGTAACTGTGTATACTCAGTATGAACATATGCACAGCGAGATCGTTATCTCCCAATCTGATGGCCGTCCGATGTACATGCAGATTATGGAGCAGATCAAGCAGCGGGTCGCGGTCGGCGAGTGGGCTCAGGGGCAGGAGATTCCGTCGATCCGGCAGCTCGCCGTGCAGCTTCGCATCAGCGTGATCACGGTGAAGCGGGCGTATCTCGAACTGGAGCGCGAGGGCGTCATCGTCACACAACAGGGCAAGGGATCGATCGTGGCGCCCGATCCTGACTTGGGGCCGCGGCTCTACGACGAGGAATTGGCCAGGTGTATCGATCAGATTGTGCATCTCGGAGCTGTGCTTGGTCTGACCCCCGAGCAACTTGCCTCGAGATTGATCGAGGCCGCCGACCGAATGACGAAAGAGGTTTTATGACGACCTTGAAAGCTTCTCTGGTTGCAACCGTGATCGGGACTGGAGCCTGGTTGATGGGCCTCGATCGAACGATGTGGCCGGCGCATCCGCAGCTAGCGCTTTTTCTGACGACTCTGGGCGCGACCATCGTGCTGCGAAAACTGATCGCGAAAGATTTGGCTTCTCAACCGCGTCCGTAAATTGGGGATGTCGAACGCTATGACCACACACAAGGAAGGAGGTTCAGCGATGACTGACCTCTCGGTTCAATTCGCCGGAGTGAGCAAGAAATATCCTCACTTCACGCTCGACAACATTGACCTCGAATTGCCCACGGGCACGATCATGGGATTCATCGGCGCCAATGGCGCGGGCAAGTCCACCACCATGCGCATCCTGATGGGGCTTGTGCGCCAGGATAAGGCGCGGTGCAGGTGCTTGGCCACTCCATGCCGAAGGATCAGGCGGCAGCCAAACGCGAGATCGGGTTCATCTCGGAGGATATGCGGCTGTACGGCGCGGCCACTTTGGCGTGGCATATGGAATTCATCCGCTCGATCTACCCGCAGTGGGACCAACTTTACGCCGAAAGTCTGCTGCAGCGCTTCGACCTCAAGCCGCAGCAGAAAATCAAAGGCCTCTCTCATGGACAGCGCGTGAAAGCGGCGCTGCTGCTGGCCCTGGCCCGGCGTCCGCGCCTGCTGGTGCTCGATGAGCCCACGACGGGGCTGGATCCCGTGGCGAGACATGAAGTCCTGGCGGAGTTGATGGCGGTTCTTGCCGATGAAGAGCGAACGATTTTGTTTTCCTCGCACAACACGCTCGATGTGGAACAGATTTCAGACCAGATTACATTTATCGATCGAGGACGGATCATCGCCTCCGACAGCAAAGAGATTTTTCTCGATCGCTGGCGCCGGCTGCGCCTGATGCTGCCGGCAGATGCGGCATTGCCGCGCCTGCCGGGGATTATCGAGGTGGGCGGCAGCGACCGGCTTCCGGTATTGATCACCGACAACTTCGAGCCGGCGATGGTTTCGGCGTGTAACGACGTAGGAGCAACCGTTCAGGCTGTCAACAATATGACGCTCGAGGAAATCTTTGTCGCCAATGTGCATAACCGCAGGGAAAGGCAAACCGTATGAACTACGCAATGGTAAAGCACCTCGTTTTGAAGGACTGGTATCTGCAGCGCTACACGATTCTGGCGGGCCTCGCTGGAGGAATACTCGCTCTCGGCATCATCGCGATCGGGAGTAACGTCGCGTTTTTCTTCGGCCTTATCCTGCTGATTACGGCGCTCATCGCTGTGGGCGCGCAACTTGCCGTGTCGACCATGGTGACCGAGCGCAAAGAGCAGACGCTGGCCTTCGTGATGAGCCTGCCCATCTCTTACCGGGAATACACGGCTTCAAAGATCCTGGGCAACCTGATCATCTTCCTCGTTCCCTGGATCACGCTGGTGGCGGCCAGCCTGGGCATGCTTTTGTACGAACCGAAGTCGCACGGCCTGGTGCCTTACACGACCATCATGGCTACGGAAATCCTGGTGAGCACCTGCCTCATTATCGCCGTCGCCCTCATTACCGAATCCCAGGGTTGGACTATCGGAGCAGTTATGGTGGGCAACATCGCTGTGAACGGGGTCGGCTACTGGGTCGCGCACATCGGTGGTATCGCCAAAGGGATGTGGGGATCGAGTGTGCAATGGAGTCCAGCGGCTTCGGTCTTCTTGACGGGGGAATTCGCCACGATCGCCGTGCTGCTGGGGTTCACGTTCTTCCTGCAATCGAGGAAGCAAGATTTTCTGTGAAGATGTGGGAGGCAAGGTTTCAAGGTTTCAAGGTTTCAGGGTTTCAGGGTTTCAAGGTTTCAGGGTTTCAAGGTTTCAAGGTTTCAAGGTTTCAGGATTTCAGGGTTTCAAAAGGCTCAAAAGTTTCATAAGACCTTGAATTCGAAACCCTGAAACCTCGGAAACTTTGAAACTTGAGCGACCCACACTAAGCAAGACCCATCCTCCGCACCCACTCTTCCAACCGCATCTTCCGGTACACTTAAGAACGGAAAATGCCAGACACTCCCAAAACCGCTTCCCCGGAAAACATGACTCTGCTTTCCGATCAGGATCTGTACCTGTTCAACGAAGGCAGCAACTACCGTCTGTACGAAACCATGGGCGCGCACCTGGTGCAGCGCAACGGACTTGACGGCGTCATCTTCAGCGTGTGGGCTCCGAACGCGAGCCTGGTATCGGTGGTCGGCAGCTTCAATTCGTGGGGAGCGCGCAGCAACCTGCTCACGCCTCGCGGCGGTTCTGGCATCTGGGAAGGGTTCGTCCCTGGCGTCGCCAAGGGAGCGCTCTACAAATTTCACATCGAGTCGCGGCGGCACAGCTATCACGTCGACAAAGCGGATCCCATAGGCCTGCTGCATGAAAAGCCTCCGCGCACCGCCTCCGTGGTGTGGGACCTTGACTACCAATGGAACGATCGCGAGTGGATGGAAAAGCGCGCCGCGCGCAATTCGCTGCGCGCGCCCCAGGCAATTTATGAAGTCCATCTGGGCTCGTGGATGCGCGTTCCCGAGGAACACAATCGTCCGCTCACCTATCGCGAGACCGCGCCTCGCCTCGCCGAATATGTCGGGCGCATGGGGTATACGCACGTCGAGTTCCTGCCCGTGATGGAGCATCCTTTTTACGGCTCCTGGGGATATCAGACGACCGGCTATTTCGCTCCCACCTCCCGTTACGGCACGCCGCAGGACTTCATGTACCTGGTCGACTACCTGCACCAGCACGGCATTGCCGTGATTCTCGACTGGGTGCCATCGCACTTCCCTTCCGACGCCCACGGTCTCGCCTACTTTGACGGCACGCACCTCTACGAGCATGCCGATTCGCGGCAGGGCTTTCATCCCGACTGGAAGACGCACATCTTCAATTACGGACGCACCGAAGTCCGCAGCTTTCTGATGTCGAGCGCCCTGTTCTGGCTCGACAAATATCACATCGACGGACTGCGCGTGGATGCGGTCGCGTCCATGCTCTACCTCGATTACTCGCGCAAACACGGTGAGTGGATTCCCAACAAATTCGGTGGCCGCGAGAACCTTGACGCCATCGACTTTCTGCGCCGCTTCAATCAAGAGGCCTACAAGGAACACGCCGATATTCAAACCACGGCGGAGGAATCCACTTCCTGGCCCATGGTTTCAAAGCCGGTCTATCTCGGCGGCCTGGGCTTTGGCATGAAGTGGGACATGGGATGGATGCACGACACGCTGGAATATTTCAAGCAGGATCCCATTCACCGCAAGTATCACCACAGCAAGCTGACGTTCCGCATGTTGTATTCGTTCCATGAGAATTTTGTGCTGCCGCTTTCGCACGATGAGGTGGTCCACGGCAAAGGATCGCTGATCGGCAAAATGCCCGGCGATGAATGGCAGCGCTTTGCCAACCTGCGCCTGCTGTTCGCCTACATGTACGCGCAGCCGGGCAAGAAACTGATGTTCATGGGCGATGAGTTCGGCCAGGTGCGCGAGTGGGCCCACGATACCAGCCTGGAGTGGGACGTGCTTCAGTATCCGGTGCACAGCGGATTGCAGAACTGGGTAGGACAGTTGAATCGGCTGTACCGCGCCGAACCTGCCCTGCACGTGCTGGATAACAACGCCGCGGGCTTCGAGTGGGTCAACTGCAACGACAACATGACCAGCACGGTTTCCCTGTTGCGCAAGAGCGAATCGCCGAAAGACTACCGTGCTCATCGTTTGCAACTTCACGCCCATCCCGCGTGTCGGCTACCGCGTGGGCGTGCCCGAAGGCGGATACTGGCGCGAGTTGCTGAACAGCGACGCCACCGAATATGGCGGCACCGGCATCGGCAATATGGGTGGAGTGAACGCCGAGAAGGAACCGGAACATGGACGCGAGTTCTCGCTGAAGCTCACGCTGCCGCCGCTGGCCGCGCTGTTTTTGAAGGCAGGCTAAAGTAGCGCCGCGTCAGATATTCTGCGCCGATACGCCTCCGGAGTTTCAATCAGAAATCTTGTTTGCCCAGCAAGGGCAAGCAGGTCCCTATCACCGCTGACCAGCAGATTGGCCCTGCCGCTTTGGGCGAGGTCCAGAAAAATCTGATCGCTTGCGTCCCGGCACGCGGACGCGGATCGTTCCGCCGGTTTTTTCACTTCACAGAATGGAAGATAATCGGCCAACAGTTCCAGCGCATCGTCCGTCGAGAGCCCGAATTTTGGATATCGAAGAACGCGTGTGAGTTCGTCGGCAGTCGCGAGAGAGATCAAGGGTACGCAGCCCTTTTCACGCCAATGCTGGCGCAGCCAAGCCAGGCTGCCACTCGCGAACAAGAGAGCCGACACGACTGTTGCCGTATCGAAGGCGACACGGCGCATCACGCCTTTTTCCGCGCCCACGACACCGCGGCGTGGACATGCTTTTCATTAATCCCGAGTTGCGCGAGCCGGGATCGCACTTCCTCGGCGCGGCTCCTTTGCAATGGGCGCAGGACAATGCATTCCCCATCCGTACTCACGTCGAAGTATTCGACCCCGCTAAAACGGGTGACGACCGCCTTGGGGAGCGTGATTTGGTTTTTTACAGTTTTCTTGGCGAGCATGATAACCTGATACAAGGAAACAAGGAAATCTTACCACCAAAAGAGGCCTGAAACCAGCCCGAGTTTCGTCGGGAGAGGCAAGGGCCGCTCCCAGGAACTAGACTCAAATTTTCGCCGATAGGCTAAACTTTCCAGTGCCCTTCGTCGAATTGCCCAAGTCGCCGCATGCTACGGGAGTTCGCCCCGTAAAAATCCATTACAGGGATGTAGGCTCTGGCCCGCCAGTGATTTTCCTGCACGGTGGTTGGGGATCTGGAGTGTATCCGATCGACCGGCAGATCGAGGCGTTCAAGAATCGTGTCCGCTTCATCATCCCGGATCGCTCCGGCCACGGAAAATCCAGCCGATTCTCGGGCTCGATGCCGGCCGACTTTCATCAGCGCGCGGCGGAAGAAACCCTTCTCCTGCTGAATGCGATAGGAATCGAGCGCGCGATTTTATGGGGACACAGCGATGGCGCCGTAATCGCCGCGAAGATTGGCCTGTCGGCGCCGCGGAAGTGCGCGCATCTGATTCTGGAAGCATTTCATTTTGCCCCGGAGAAACCGAATTCGCGCAGCTTCTTTCAGCAATTTGCGACGCATCCCGGGGAAGTGAAAGAGAAGATGCAAAAATTGCTGGCCTCTGACCACGGCGAGAGGCATTGGAGGAACGTGGTGCGCCGAAACTGCCGCGTCTGGCTGCAACTGGCGGCGCAGAGCAAGCGGCCGGAGGATGACTTGTATGGCGGAGGTCTCAGTCATCTCAAAGTGCCGGTGACGTTTGTGCACGGCCGTGGCGATCCCCGCACTGAGCTTGATGAGATGGAACGAGTTCACCGGGAGCTGCCGCACGCCCCAATACGATTTATTGAGGCTGGCCGTCATAGTCCGCATAGCGAAAGCAAGTCCTGGCAGGAACACAACAGGATTCTGAGGGAACTTTTTCTCTGACTCTGAGGCCCCAAACCCCGCTTTGGGCTTGCTTTTTGTCCGGCACGCAGTCATCATTACCGACGGCATATTTGCCGACTACAGAGGAGTCGAACATGAGAGGTTTCGCAAGAGTTCGCACCATCGCTGCCGCTACGGCTGTTGCAGCGGTCCTGTCCGCGGTTGCGGTTTCTCCCGCTGCCGCGCAGGATCGCGTCGAGTCCGTTTGGAATGGACACAGGATCATTATCCCGGCCTCGAGCATCGAGCATCCCGGCCGCATGCACACCAATTATTTCTATGTAGACTCCGACCAACCGCAAAACAAACCGCCCTCGGGTGCGGAAAACCCGGCATCGGTCGCCTGCGTGTATCAGTTGGTGACCGGACTGCCCGGCTGCCCCATTAAAACCAGTACGGCGGTGCCCAACGGCGGATGGGGCGCGATCGCCATTGTGGACGCCGGCGACTATGCCAACGCTGCCACCGACCTCGCGGCCTTCGACAGCTACTACGGCATTCCAGCCGCCGACCTCACCGTGACCTGGCCGGGCCACACCAAACCCCCGGTGTACGGAGAATGGGAAACCGAAGAAGCGCTGGATATCGAGTGGGCGCATGCCATGGCTCCCCAGGCAAAACTCTATCTGGTTGAATCCGTGCTGGTGGATACCGATCCGACTTGGGCCGCGGTGCAACTGGCAGCCCAGTTGGTGGCCGCCGCCGGCGGCGGCGTGGTCAGCATGAGCTGGGGCGACAAAGAAGTCTCGCAGGAACTCGGCTGGGACAAGTACTTTGTGCAAAACGGAGTTGTCTTCTTCGCCGCCTCCGGAGATTCGGGCCTTGGCGTCAGCATTTATCCGGGCGCGTCTCCCAACGTGGTTTCGGTGGGCGGATCGTACTTCACTCGCGATGGCAGCGGCAACTTCACCGACGAGAAGTATGACAGCGGCGGTGGCGGCGACATCAGTCCCTACGAGCCCCGGCCCAGCTACCAGAACGGGGTTACGGGCGTAGTCGGCCAGCGGCGAGGATATCCGGATGTGGTTTCCAATTTCTGCTGCGCCGCGATTTACCTCAACGGGTTCTGGACCTCGGTGGGCGGCACCAGTTGGGCCTCGCCGACCTTCGCAGGCATCGTGAACGCCGCTGGCAGCAAACAGACGTCCACGGCCAACGAACTCACGATGATGTATGACGTCCTCGGCAATCCCACCGAGTATGCCACCGACTTCTACGACATAACCGCAGGCAGCAAGAGCTGCGGAACGGGTTTCGACAAGTGCTCCGGAATCGGCTCCACGCGTACCTACGCGGGAAAGTGATTCGTGGTGTGATCGAGCCTGGATTGGGGTGCCCCACTTCTGTGCGAGAAGTGGGGCATCACTTCTTTGCGTCCTCCGCGGATTTTCTTTGCGATCTCCGCGGTTAAAAGCTTTGCTCTCCTGCTGCAAAGATCAACAGCCTTAGACCGCAAAGGACGCAAAGAAAATCCGCCAAGCACGCAAAGAAAACCACCTAAAGAAACTGCTATCCTAATACAGTTCGCTTATTCAACTCAGGATCTCACAAACCCCATGGCCGCACTGATTGACGCCATCGACATCAAGCGCAAGATGTTTTTCGAGTTCGAAAACACTCCCTTCCACTGCCTGGAAGCGGAGGTCTCCACTCCCACCGCCAGAGGCGCACAGACGCTGGTTCGGCTGAAGATGCGCAACCTGCTCACCCGCGCTGTTTTTGACAAGACCTTCAAGGCCAGCGACAAGTTCAAGGAACCGGACCTCGAAATGGTTCCGGCCTCCTACCTCTACAGCGATGCCGATGGTTTCTATTTCATGGACCAGGAGAGCTTCGAGACCCTCACTCTCTCCGCCGACATGATCGGAGATGCGAGCGACTTTCTCGGCGAAGGGCTCATCATCCAGGTGCATAAATACAACGGCAATCCCATTGGGCTGCAGATGCCGACCCATGTGGATTTGATGGTCACCGAAACCGAACCCGGCGTCCGCGGCGATTCGTCGAGCGGCAGCGTCACCAAGCCGGCGAAGTTGGAGACTGGGGTCGAAATCCGCGTGCCGCTTTTCATCAAGGAAGGTGAGAAGGTCAAAGTCTCTACCGAGACACGAGAATTCGCCGGCCGCGCCTGACCCGCGCAAACCTCGAAGTGACCTCGATTCTGCGATAATCTTGGTGCTAATTCCGCGAATATGAAGCGCCATGTGCTGATCTACGGGTTAATCGGCGGAATTTTAATCGCTCTCCTCAAGTGGACGGAGTACCGATTCCTGGTGATCGAACATTCCATCGAAATCTATGGCGGGCTGATTGCCGCGACTTTCGCCGTGCTTGGGATCTGGCTGGGCATTAAGCTGACCGGAAAGCAGAAAATCGTGGTGAAGGAGGTCCCGGTCCCGGCTACGGAACCCTTCCTGCGGGACGACAGCAGGCGAGAGCACCTGGGGATCACGCCCCGCGAGCTTGAAATCCTGGAACTGATCGCCCAAGGCCTGAGCAACCGCGAGATCGCCGCGAAGCTTTTTGTGAGCGAGAACACGGTCAAGACCCACTCCAGCCGCGTTTTCGATAAACTGGGCGCCCGGCGGAGAACGCAGGCCGTACAGCTAGGGAAGGAATTCGGTCTGCTCCCCTGATTTACGGATCTTTATGTGTCGAAACGGCTCCCTCAAAAGCATGATTTTTGGTCTCCCCAGCCAAAATCACCCGAAAGGATGACGACAAAGATCCTGCCGGACGCGGTATGCTGCGTCCGCGGTCACCTTTGCAATCACGGAGGCAGGTATGAAAAAGACGATCACAATCTTCGGGCTGATTTCCGGCGCGATCTCTTCGCTGCTGATGATCACCAACACGGCGTTTGCCGATAGAATCGGCTTCGACAAGGGCCTGGTCCTCGGCTACACGATCCTTGTGCTCTCGTTTCTGCTGGTATATTTCGGCATCCGCTCCTACCGGGACAACGACGCCGGTGGCCAGATCACCTTCGCGAAAGCATTTGGTGTCGGCATCTCCATTACCCTGATTTCGTGCATTTGCTATGTCGTCACCTGGGAAGTGATCTACTTCAACTTCATGCACGATTTCATGGACAAATACGGCGCCTACATGATCGCGAAAGCCAAGGCTTCGGGCGCGAGCGCCGCCGCGATCCAGGAACAAATTGAGCAAATCAAGAAATCCAAAGAGATGTACGAAAACCCACTCTTCAACGCGGCAATGACGTTTATTGAGCCCTTTCCGGTCGGACTGGTCATCACCCTGATCTCCGCCGCGGTTTTGCGCAAGAAGCCGCAGGCGCAGCCAGCGCCTCAAGCATTGCCGGCGGCGTAATTGCTGCAGGTTCGAAATTCGGATTCAGCCAGAACTGGAGAGACAAAATGAAACGCACTTCGCAGATCTTCGCCGCAATTGCAGTCGTTGTTCTTGCGCTGTCCCTGCCGGGCAAGCTCTCGATGACCGGCAGTGCGCACGCGCAAGAGAAGGAATCCCACTCCCTTCCAACCCCTGAGATGCAACGGCTGGCGAAGTTTTATGTGGGTAGCTGGGACTATACCGAAACCTATCCCAAGTCAGCGTCGTCTCCGACGGGGCCACAAAACACGGGAGTGTATACCAGCGAACTGGGGCCGGGCGGAAACTCGCTGGTGAACCACTTTCATTCTCAAGGTCCGGTGGGCGATTTTGAGGGGATGCTGGTGATGACGTGGGATCCG
Source organism: uncultured Acidobacteriaceae bacterium (assembly GCA_963715875.1). Lineage (GTDB taxonomy): Bacteria > Acidobacteriota > Terriglobia > Terriglobales > Acidobacteriaceae > Sulfotelmatobacter. The sequence goes on from OY970281.1 coordinate 3,549,423, forward strand.
AACGAGAAGGCGTACAAGGCATACGTGTTCGGAAATAACTTTCCGGGAGCGCTTCTGGAAACCGGCCAATGGGAGGGAGATACCCTGGTGTATCGTGGCGAATTCTCCGTGGGCAGCACCAAACTGGCGGTGCGCAACACGACCAAGGTCACGGCACCGGGAAAAATCGTGAGCGAGGAGTTTTCCAGCAAGAACGGCGGCCCTGAAACCATGCTGGTGCGCGTGGAGTCCACAAAGCGGCCATAAGTTGCGTGGGCGGCGGCAAGCGCAGATGATTCGCTCGAAAGAAGGCACGTGTGGACAATCCGAATGCATTCAGCGGCAAACGAGAGAAGCCCACGGGTGAGGAAGTTTCGGCTGCACTGGGGGCGAGCGCGAAAATTTGGGAGCAACTGGTGGATGAACTGGTTAAAGAATATGCGCTCACGCAGGAGTGGACCTCATTTTCGCCAAAGTATGGCTGGTCACTACAACTGAAACTGAAGAAAAGAACGATCCTTCATTTGTCGCCCTGCCAGGGTTATTTTCGGGCGGCGCTTGCTCTTGGCGACCGGGCGATGAAGGCCGCACGGGAGAATAAATTCTCGAAGACAGTCGCCAAAGTGCTCGAGGACGCTCCTCGGTATGCAGAGGGAACGGGAGTTCGGATTGTCGTAAAGAAAGCCGGGGATCTGGCGGCGATTCGCAAATTGGTCGTCGTCAAACTGGAGAATTGAGCGTCGGCCAGGATTGTCTTCCCCGCGCTTGACTGCCCGTCCGTTCTGATTCGAACGCGCCAAATCCTGGTCTGGCTCCGCCCGACTGGACCGCCGAGGCGGCTATCCCCAAAGTTGCATCTCGACCCCGTGCTAGACTGCCCTCAGCACGCGTGCCGCTATGCGGATTCTCACCCGCTACATTCTTCGGGAAGTGACGTCGCACGCCGTCATCGGCGCGGCGATCTTCACGTTCGTGCTGTTCACGCGCGATCTGGGACACATTCTCGAACTGGTGGTCCGCGCCAGCGCGCCGCTGCCCAGCATTGCCGAGATCTTCATTTATACCGTGCCGCTGGCGCTCACCTACACCATCCCGATGAGCGTGCTGGTTGGCATTCTGATCGGGCTGAGCCGGCTCGCCGCCGACAGTGAAATTACCGCCATGCGCGCCAGTGGCATGGGCGTGTGGGACTTTGGCCGGGTGCTGGCCATCTTTGTCGCCGCGGCATGGCTGCTGGCATTGGGCAACGGTCTCTATGTCGCTCCGTGGTCGTTGGCGTCGTTGGGGCATCTCGAGGATGAACTCAAAGGCTCGCAAGTTTCCTACGAAGTGCAGCCGCGGGTTTTTTATGAAGGATTCCCTAAGCTCGTGCTCTATGTGCAGGACGTGCACAGCGCCCAGGGAGGCGCGGTTTGGGACGGAGTATTTCTCGCCGACATCACGGATGCCTCCAATCCGAAGATTACTCTGGCCCGCGAAGGCATTCTCGTTCCCGAGGGTCAGGACCGCCTGCACCTGCACTTAAAAAACGGTTCCAGTCACGAAACCGACCCGACGCAAACCGATAAGTATCAGATTTCGACATTCCAACAGACCGATATCCCGATCGAACTGGCTTCTTCTGAAAACAAGGCAGACGAACAAGTTCCATACAAAGCCATCGGCACATGGGCGCTACGCCAGCGCGCCGCTACGGCAGATGCCGCAACGGCGCGCCTTTATCTCATCGAGTTTCACAACCGTTTCGCGCTGCCCACGGCGTGCCTGGTGCTGGCCATGGTTGGAATCCCGCTGGGACTGTCGTCGAAGAAAAGCGGCAAGTCGGGCGGGTTCGTGCTCACCATCGTGCTGGTCTTTGTTTACTATTTCGTTTCGCTGATCGGCGTTTCGCTGGCCAAACAGGGCAGAGTGCCTCCTGCTCTGGGAGCGTGGTTGGCCAACATCGTATTTTTTGCCGCGGCTTTGTTTCTGCTGTGGCAGGCGGAGCGGCGTCCGCTGTCTCTGTCGGCCATCCGGCTGGCGTCGAAGCGCGATCAGCCGGCTTCCACTGCCCCGGTTCATGAGCGCAGGCACCGGCGCCGGGACGACGCATTCGAGCGCGCTTCCACCCGCAGGCGAGTCTTCAGCGCCAGCTTCCCTACCCTGCTCGATGACTACGTGCTGCGCGATTTTTTCGTCTACCTCGGATTGATCGTCTCCGCATTTCTGGTATTGCTGCTGGTCTTCACCCTGTTCGAGTTGCTGGGCGACATCCTGCGCAATCAGACACCTCCACTGGTGGTGGCGGAGTATCTGCTCAACGTTTCGCCTTATCTGCTTTACAGCGTTGCGCCATTAATCATGCTGCTGGCAGTGCTGATCACGTTCGGAATTATGAACCGGTCGAACGAGATCACCGCAATGAAAGCGACCGGGACCAGCGTTTACCGCATCGTGGCGCCGGTGCTGGTGGCGGCCGCGATGCTCTCCGCCGGATTGTTCTTCGCCGACCAGTTCTACCTGCCTCACACCAACAAACGGCAGGAAGCCTTGCACAACCAGATCAAAGGGAAGCCGCCGCAAACCTATCTGCGTCCCGACCGGCGCTGGATTTTCGGCCAGAACAACGATATTTACTACTACCAGTTCTTCGACGCCGACCGCGACCAGTTCGCCAATCTGACGATTTTTCAGATCGATCCGGCCAGCTTCGCTGTCACCCAGCGCATTCATGCCGAGAGGGCGCACTGGGCCGACAGTATGGGCCGCTGGATCTACGAACAAGGCTGGCAGCGCATCCTGCGCGGCCCCGCCATCGCGAGTTACCGCACTTTCGACGTTTCCACCTTCCCCGAACTGGGCGAGGCTCCGTCCTACTTCAAAAAGGAAGTGAAGCAATATTCCGAAATGAATTATGAGGAGTTGCACCGCTACATCCGCGACCTGCAGCAAAGCGGATTCGACGTGGTGCGGCTGCGAGTGCAGTTAAACCGCAAGCTCTCTTACCCGCTGATCACGCTGATTATGGCGGTCATCGCCGTGCCGTTTTCCCTCTCGACGGTGAAGAAGGGCGCGGTTACGGGAGTGGCCGTCGCGGTGGGAATCGCCGTGGTTTATACGGTGATATCGCGCCTGTTCGAGGCGATGGGAGACATCAGCCAATTGCCGCCGGCGCTCGCCGCATGGTCGCCCGACCTGATCTTCGCCCTGGTGGGCGCTTACTTGATTTTGAAGATTCCGACTTAACCTTACTTTACCGCGACTCCAGTCGGAAGATTAAAGGTCACGATTCCTGTCGATCCCTGCGGCAACAGCGATCCCGAGGCCGGAGCGATGGCGAATTCAGAAAGTGTCGTGGACGCTCCATTGGCCACAAAGAGGTAGCTATCGTCGTTGCGAATGGCGATCGAGTTCGCACCCTGGGCGGTAGCGGCGGTCGATACCGACACCAGTCCGCCGTTGGATACACCGATCTGGAATACGGAGATTTGGTTCGACCCGGTATCCACAACGTAAAGGAATTTGCCGTAAGCATCCACCGCCAGCGGCCCGGGAGCGTCGCCGGACACGAAGGGCGACCCCGGAACCGACTGCAGGCTGAAATCCGCTTGCGAACAGTTCTGCGCCGTAGAAACCGAGCTGCAAATCTTGTAGGCGCTTACGTTATTGGTGAGAGCGTTCGCCACGTAAGCGAAGCGATTGCAGGCATCGACTGTCACACCAGACGGTACGGACCCCGTCGCAATCCCGGGTGAACTCGCCGAATAAGGCACCAGCGTCAGAACACCCGACGAGGGATCGACGGAATAATTCAGTACCTGATAATTGACGGAATCGGTGACGTAGAGATTCTCCGTCCCGGGGCTGGCATTCTGGGAGCAAGCCGCAAACTGAATCGGAAAGACGGTGGGGGTGACCGCCAGCGCTGAGGGAGTGGGCGACTGCTCGGACTGAGTCGGCAGCGCAAAAGGAGAGCCGGCAACCTGCGTCAAAGTGGCGCTGGCGCCGATGGAATACACAGCGACCCCCACCGAACTCATGTTGGCCACCGTCACGACCGGCGTAGTGTCGGTGTTCGTGGTGTAGGTAACAGACGTGGGCGCGGTAGCGACAAAGAGGAATTTCCCTGTGGAATCCATCGCGATCGCGGTAATCGGATTTCCCGCGTTCGGATTGCCGGAATCGTCCAGGCCGCAAGTTGGAAAACCGCCGGGGTAGGTGGGATTTCCCGTAAGGTATTGCGGGCCGCTGGTCGCGGATAATTTTCCGCTGGAATCGATCTTGTAGGCTACAATCGCGGCCTGCACCGCGCCGCTCAGAGTCGTATTCGCGGGAAGAGTCGAAGTGCAATCCACGGTGGTTGCCACATACGCGTATGCGCCAGCCGGGTCGAGAAGCACGCTTCCCGGCAGTCCGGGAATCGGCGGGCCGTCCGAGTTATTGATCTGCGATACGCTTCCGGTGGCCAGATTCAGGCTGAAGCTCTGCATGACCTGCGAGCCCAGCGTGGGGACAACCACCAGCCCGTTGGAAGAAGACGTGTATTTGGTGCTGCATGCCACCACGACGCCGAGCGCTGTCAGGGCAAAAACCGCCAATATCCAGGTAAACCTTTTCCGCATTCTTCGATTCTTCTCCTGTAAACGCACCGCCGGATGCTCCGGTCACCATAAACCGGATATGAATCTTTATTTAAAGGCGTAGATTGCCATCCACTTATGTATCAGGAAAGCGTGGGAAGATCAAACTGATTGGAACCGCGCGGGGCGCTCGGAGTTGCCTGAAAGGCAGTACCTGGTACCTGGTACCCAGTATCGAGTACCGAGTGCCGAGTACCAAAGAACGGCCATCACAAATGGCTTGGGTGGGGCGAGACGTTTAGCCGTGATTTTCAGACCCAACAAAGATGAATTCGGTACCTGGGAACCTGGCCAGCGAGATTTCGGGCGTTAGCTCGGTACTCAGTACTCGGGACCCGGGACCATGTACTGGGTACTAGGTACTGGGTACTCCCGCCGTCACTGGCTCTAAGGATTCATTCGCACTCGCGCTACCGGGCATCAGCGGCAAGCGGATCTCTACCATCAGTCCGCCTTCAGCGCGATTCCTGGCTGAGACGCGTCCACCATGGAAGCGCACAGCGCGCTCGGTAATGGCCAGGCCCAGACCGACGCCGCCCGTCTGCCGGCCGCGGGCATCGTCCAGGCGATAGAACGGTTGAAACAGTTTTTCCAACGCATCGGCAGGAACGCCTGAACCGCAATCGGTGACTTTCACCACCGCTACTTCCCTGCCCGCATCGCTAGCCTTTTCCAGGTGAATTTCGACGGCGGTGCCTTCGCGGGTGTAACGGATCGCGTTGCGGACAACATTCTCGATAGCGCTGTGCAGCAGCGATGCGTCGCCGCGAACTTCCCAAATCCCCTCGGGAATTTCGCTGCGCACGTGGCAATGGCGCGCCTGAGCTTCGAACTCGGCATCTTCGGCGACGCTGAGAACGATTTCATCCAGCAGCACGGGACGGAAGGGCACGTGTTGCTCGCCATCTTCCAGACGCGCCAGCGTGAGCAGACGTCCGATCAATTCGTTGAGGCGGCCGGCTTCGAGTTCAATGCGCTCGAGCATGGCCTCGCTTTCTTCTCCGGAGCGCTGCCGAGCGAGGCCGAGAGCCACATTCAGCCGGGCCAGGGGCGAGCGCAGTTCATGCGAAATGTCGTTGAGCAGGCGCGACTGAGCCTTTACCAGACTCTCCAGACGCTCCGCCATCGTGTCGAAATCCCGCATCAAGCCCGCGACTTCATCGCGCCGGCGAATGTTGGGCGCACCGGCCCGTGCCGTGAGGTCGCCAGCGGCCAACTGGCGGGTGGCAGCGCGCAGGCGAACGACCGGCATGGTCAGAAACCAGGAGAGCAGGTAGCAAACCAGTCCGGAAGAGATCACCGCAATAATGAGACCGGGAACTGGCAATCCGCGCGGCCCAAGGAACAGCCGCGGCCCCGGTGGAGGCGCCAATACCAGCGTGTAGCGGTGCAATCCGTCGGCGGAAGCCCGCGAGTCGCGCAATACGGGCGGCGGTGCCGGAAAAATAAATCCCTCATGCGGCGTCCTCGCGCCTCCTCCCGCAACGCGCACCACCCAGTCGGGCGCGCCGCGGTGAGAAATTTCCTCCATGTTCTCGTTGAACAAATATGCGCGGACGTGCTGGGTGGACTCCAGATTTTCCAGATACTCTTTCGCTCCGCGGCTGCCTCCCTGCTCATAGGCATTCACGGAATCGTTCATCGCGGTCGCCAGCAGGGATTCCCACGAAGAACTTCGCGGACGAAAGGCCAGCGTCACCAGGATCGCGAGCACAAGAAATAGCGCCTGCGCTACCCAGAAGGAGAGAAAGATTTTGAGGAACAGGCTCTTCATGCCTTAGCCTTCTCCGCCGCTTTTTCGCCGGTCTTCTCCCGCGGCCGGGCAAAGATGTAGCCCACGCCACGAATCGTCTTGATGTGCTCGTCGGCGTCGGTATCGCCAAGCTTCTTGCGCACTTTGCTCACGTGCATGTCGATGCTGCGGTCAAAGGGCGAAAACTTGCGGCTGAGGACGGCATTCACCAGGCGCTCGCGCGGCACCACGCGTCCGGCTTCGCGAAGCAACACCTCCAGCAGATTGAATTCGACAGAGGTGAGGTCGACGGGCTGGCCATCGCGGCGCACGCTGCGGGTAGCAGGGTCGAGTTCAATTTCTCCTACGCGAACGATGTCTGGTGCGGCCGGTGTGGATTTATCGGCGCGGGTGCGGCGCAGAATCGCTCGAATGCGCGCCACCAGTTCGCGCGGATTAAAAGGTTTGGGCAGGTAATCGTCGGCGCCGATTTCGAGTCCAACAATGCGGTCCACATCTTCTCCGCGTGCGGTGAGCAGCAGCACCGGCAACTTCGAGGTCGCGCGGATACGGCGCAGCACTTCGAAGCCATTGATGCCGGGCAGCATTACGTCGAGCACCACCAGCAGATAACTGCCGCCGGTGGCGCGCTGCAGGCCGTTCTCGCCGTCGTGTACGGCTTCCACCGTGAATCCCTCGGCCTGCAGATATTCGCCAACCAGGGTGCAGAGTTCAACGTCGTCGTCGATGATGAGAATGCGTTCCATCTTTCTAGCTGTCATTGTGCACCACGCAGAAGGCTGCCGTCGGTAAAGAATTGTCAAAACCTATTGTCAATCAGAGAGGTTCCACTTTGACAAAACTTTACTCGGCTTGACCGTCTTTTTACCACTTTCGCCCGGCAATCGTGTTCTTATGAGTGTACGCAATAAGGCCCAGGTTCCGGCAAAGGGACCGGTCTTCAGGAGTCAAGCAGTTTATGAAATCGATCCGTTTTCGGTTCCTCGTGGCAGCGCTCGCCGTGGTATTCGGCGCTGCAATCGCCAAGTCGCAGACCGCAGATAACTCTGCGCCACCGCCGCCTCCAGCGATGCATCATGGATGGGGCATGGGCGGCCACATGATGGGCTTCCCCTTCAAAGAACTTGATCTCACCGACGCCCAGCGCGCCCAGGTGAAGTCCGTGATGCAGAAAGAGCACTCGACCATGAAGCCGCTGATGCAGCAGCTTCACGCGATGGAGCAGCAGCTCAAGCAGTACTCCGAAGGCACCTATGACGAAGCCAAGGTGCAGGCTCTGGTGACGGCCCAGGCTCAGACCCTGGTGCAACTGAAGGTGCAGGAGACCCGCATTCACAACGAGATCTACCAGTTGCTCACCGCCGATCAGCAAGCCAAATTGAAAGAGATCGAGGCCAATCGCGAAGCGCGCATGCAGCAGCACAAAGAGGATGCGCCTCCGCCGCCGGAGGAATAGAGGGGGGCAGAAGTAAGCGGGGTCGGGCTGCGGCTCGACCCCGAACTGCTGAATGGGGCGCATTCGTGAGGAGCGTTGCCATGGATCTGACTCGATTCATCTTTGCCGCGGGATGGGTTTTCTTCATCGTCTGGGGAATTGCTCTGGCAGCGGTCGGCGTTATCGCCTTTGGTCGGGACATCCGGCCCGCAACACAGCACACCACCACCCCGAACGAACGGCGCTAGTCCGATCTTTCTTCGGCGGGCCGCACCGCACCGCAGCCAAAGTTTCCCTGCCCGTCTGCCCAGCCTTGCATCCCGGCCTGCTAGAATTTCATCTACACAATCTGCATGATTCCCAAGAGCATGCGTCCGCTGCTGCCTTATGTGAAGCGCTACCGCTGGGGTTTTATAGCGGGAGTGTTTTGTATTTTCCTGAGCAACGGCGCGTGGGTGCTGCTGCCGCAGGTGATCCGCCACGCCGTCGATGACCTCAACACCGGCGTCACTTCGGCCAAGCTGCAGCACTTTGCCTGGCAGATGATCGAGGTCGCCGCCGTCCGCGCGATCTTCCTGTTCCTGACTCGCTGGATCGTGATCGGCATCTCGCGCGACATTGAATTCGATCTGCGCAACGATCTGTTTGCCCGCCTCGAAACGCTTTCCTACTCCTACTACCAGCGCATGCGCACCGGCGACATCATGGCCCGCATGACTAATGACCTGAATGCGGTACGCATGTTGCTGGGTCCGGCCATCATGTATTCGGCCAATACACTGGTGTTCACTGCCGCAGCCCTCTCGTTCATGTGGCGCATCAGCCCGAGACTCACGTTCTACGCGTTCCTGCCGCTTCCCGTGGTCAGCATCGTCATTCAGTATTTTGGACGGCGCATTCACGAGCGCTTCGAAAGAATTCAGGCAATGTTCTCTGACATCTCGGCGCGGGCGCAGGAGAATTTCTCCGGCGCTCGCCTGATTCGAGCCTATGTGCAGGAAGAGGCCGAGATTGCATCGTTTGAAACCGCCAACCAGGAATACATTGCGCGCAGCCTGAAACTGGTGCGGCTCATGGGCATGCTTTGGCCCACGCTGGAGTTGATGCTCGGCCTGGCCGTGGTGCTGGTTCTGTGGATTGGTGGCGACGAAGTGTTGGCAGGCCGGATGGAAATTGGCGGCTTCGCTGCCTTTAACATTTACATGCTGCAGTTGACCTTCCCTGTGATCGCGCTGGGCTGGGTGGTAAATATTTTCCAGCGGGGCACGGCGTCGCTGATTCGTTTGAACGAGATTCTGCAGGAGCAGCCCGAGATCAAAGATGGGATCGAGGCGCGCGACCTCGATATTAAAGGGGATGTCGAATTTCGTGGGCTCAACTTCGCCTACGAAGGCAAGCCCGTCTTGCACGACCTGAACTTGCGAATCCCCGCGGGCAGCAGCATGGCGATCGTGGGTCCGACGGGTTCCGGAAAGACGACGCTGGTCGATCTGATTCCTCGCATTTATGACGCGGAGCCGGGGATGGTGCTGATCGATGACCGGCCGATCCGCGAGTTTTCTCTCGCGAGCCTCCGCCAGAATATTGGGTTTGTGCCGCAGGAAACTTTTCTGTTCAGCGACCGCATCCGCGAAAACATCGCCCTGGGCGTCGAATCGGCCACCGATCGGGAGATTCACGACGCCGCCGAAGCCGCTAATATTGCCCAGGATATCGAAGGCTTCCCCGAGCAGTATCAAACCGCCGTGGGCGAGCGAGGCATTACGCTTTCCGGGGGACAGAAGCAGCGCGCCGCCATTGCGCGCGCATTGATTCGCAACCCGCGCATCCTCATTCTCGATGACGCGCTCTCCAGCGTCGACACCCAGACCGAAGACAAGATTCTCAATCACCTGCGTGAAGTGATGCGGGGCCGCACCACGATCTTCATCTCTCACCGGGTTTCCACCGTGCGCAACGCCGACCGCATTGCCGTGTTGCACGATGGCCGCATCGTGGAGTCAGGCACTCACGACGAACTTCTCGCCTTGAACGGCTACTACAGCGACCTGTATAACAAGCAGTTGCTGGAAGAAGAACTGGCCGAAGTCTGAAGCCGGACGCACTTCTCCAGCCGGAGGAGTGGCAAGCGTGCATTCCACATCTACAGTTCAAGATCCCGTTGCCCGCCCTGTGAGCCGGTGGCAGGGCGGTACTTATCATCCCCACCAGACACAGCGCATGCTGGCCCTTGAAGGACTGGAACTGGCTTCATTCTGGCGGCGGGCGGGGGCCTTGGCAATCGATTTTGTCGCCCTGGTGGCATTATTCACCCCCGTTGCGGTTCCCATCGCTTATTTCTGGGGCAAAGCCCACAACGTTGACGTTCGTATCGAGTTCAAACCGTTTCATAACTGGTACAGCACAATTGCTCCCGTGGTCTACTTCAGCCTGCTGGTGTGGCTGACAAATGGGCGCACGCTGGGCAAATGGCTTACCGGGATTCGCATTGTGTCCCTGTCACACGAGCGCATTGGCTTCTGGCACTCGCTCGAGCGAGCGCTGGGTTATGGCGCTTCCCTGCTGGAGGCGGGCTCGGGTTTCTTCCAATATCTGGTGCATCCCACTCGCCAGACGGTTCACGACCGGATCGCCGAAACGATTGTGGTACGGTTGCGAAGCTAGCCGGGACCACCATGCAGCGCATCGACGCGCCCGAAATCCTCGACTCCGACGCCTGCTCCCCGGCCGACGTGGAGATTTCCCTGCAGGATATGAGCATGGTGAACCGCTGGTTCGGCGGAATCTCCACCACCCAGAGGATGGTGGAACGCGCCGCTCAGGCTGCCGGGACGAAACATCTTTCTCTATTAGAAGTGGCGGCCGGATCAGGACAATTGCCCGGGACGGTTCGCAGAAATGTAGCGCGGCGCGGAATCATGCTGGATGTAACGTTGCTTGACCGGGCGCGCTCTCACCTTCCTGAACATCGCAACGGGGATGGCCGTATCCCCAGCCTTGCAGGCGACGCATTGGCTTTGCCTTTCGCCAGCGATGCTTTCGATCTGGTCAGTTGCAATCTGTTTGCTCATCATCTGAACGAACAACAACTGGCGCTGTTTGTGCGGGAAGGTCTGCGTGTGAGCCGGCGCGCGCTGCTGATCAATGATCTGGTTCGGCACCCGCTGCATCTGGCTTTGGTGTATGCCAGCTTTCCCCTCATGCGCACCCGCGTGTCTTGGCTGGATGGGCTGACTTCGGTGCGTCGCGCTTATGTTCCGGATGAAATTCGCAGTGTGATTGAGGGTGCAATTCCTTCCGAGAATGCGGCGCGGGTCGAAATCTCCCGCCACTACCTTTTCCGCATGGCAGTCATGGTGTGGAAGAGCGCGCCGTAGCAGCCGTGCACGCCGTAGCGCCGCCGTCCCGGCGGCTGTCCGGCGGGCGTCCCGCCCTCCGCGCCGATCGATAACATCCGTCCTCGAATATAACTGGACAGCCCTTCGCCGTCGCTGTTTTATAGCTCCCTCCTCGCTTTCCTGCCTGAAATAAAAAACGTTACGAATCTATCCTCGTCTAATTTGGAACGACTGCTGTACTGGAGGCCGAATGCGATCCAAATGCAGATCACTCCGCCCATTCCTTCCCGCCGTATCGATAGGATTTCTGCTGGTGGCCACAGCGTTTCCTGGACACGCACAGACGCTCTCGGTTCCCTCCGATTCTCCGCGTTGGGAGCTCGAGCAACAAGCCAAGGTGACTGAATATCAGGGGCGCAAATGCCTCTTGATCGAGGGGGGAGCTGCGGTTCTGAAAGATTTTGAATTGCGGGACGGGGTCGTCAACGTGGACGTTGCGACTCCGGCAAAGCGAGGATTTTTTGGTATCGATTTTCGCATCGCCGACGATGGCGCTAACCTCGAATCCGTTTATCTCCGCCAGCACAAGTCCGGCCTGCCCGATGCCATGCAGTACACTCCGGTTCTCCACACCGGCCGCAATTGGCAAATCTTCAACGGACCAGGTTTCACCGGTGCGGTCGATATTCCGCAAGGCTCATGGTTCCATCTGCGCCTGGAAGTTGTCGGAGCGCAGGCCAAGTTATATGTCAGCGACATGGAGAAGCCTGCCCTGGTCATGAACGACCTGAAAAGTGGTGTGCAGAAAGGCCAGGTGGCTCTGGTCGTGCTGACCGGCGAAACTTATTTCTCAAATTTCGAAATTAGAACCACACCCGATGCGCCATGGGAGCGGCACCTGCCGCCCATGCCTCCGAACACTCTCATCCGCTGGAGCATCTCGCCGTCCTACGATGCGCTGGCGCGTAATCTGGAGCGCCCACTGTCGTCCTCAGAGAGCGACGCCATCCAGTGGCAGCATGTCGAGGCGGAGCCGCCCGGCTTTGTCGTCCTCTATCGCTATCGCGAGGCTCCGCATCCGCGGGTCACGTTTCAAGAGGATTTTTCCAAGCGTCTCGAACCACAGCCGGGAATGAAGGTTCTTTATGCGCGGACCAGCATCGATTCCGACCGCGACCAGGTGAAGAAGCTTGAAATCGGCTACAGCGACGATGTCAGCGTCTTCCTGAACGGCAAGATTCTCTACCGCGGACGAAGCGCCCAGGGGTTCCGCGCTCCCGGCTTCCTCGGCATCGTGAATGCCGAGAACGATGCCGTGTACCTTCCCTTGAAAAAGGGCAGCAATGAATTGATGCTGGCGGTCGGCGAACTCGGCGGCGGATGGGGATTTATTTGCCGCTTAACCGACTTCGAGAATTGAGATATGAGAACTCCAATGCAAATTCGAAGGAACTCGCTTCCGCGGTTCAGACTGCTTCTTGGACTTGGGCTGTTGGCCGTGGCCTCGGCGATGCCCGCGCAGCCTGAACGGAAGGTGACGAAGCTGGCCGATGGCGTGTACGAAATCCGGCACGAACCCAGCGGCAACACCACAGTGATCATCGGCGACCGGCAGGTTTTCGTGGTCAACACCTGCTACCTGCCCTCGCAGGCGCGGGAAGATATCGCGCAGATCCGCCAGTGGACCGACCGGCCAGTCAGCTTTGTACTCAACACGCACTTTCACAATGACCACAATCTGGGCAACCGCGCCTACATGGATGCCTTCCCGGCACTGACGATCATCGCCCACGTCGAAACAAAACGAGAGATGGATTTGTTTGGGCCCGGCTCTGCCATGCGAGACGAGAGAGATGTTGCCAGCCTGCAAAAGATGTTGGAAACGGGAAAAACTCCTGACGGCCAAAGCCTGCGCGAATCTGACAGGGAGCAGGTGAAGAATGCGCTGCCGCGGCGAATCGCCGCGCTCGAGGAAATCCAGAAAATTAAATTCCAGAGCGCCACACTCACCTTCGATCACGACTTCAGAGTGGACCTCGGCAACCGCGAAGTAGAGGTCAAATTTCTGGGGCGCGGCAATACCGGCGGAGACGCGGTGGTTTATCTGCCCAGGGAAAAAATTATCGTCGCCGGCGATCTGGTGGTGCACCCGGTTCCCTACATCTACGACGGCTATCCCACCGACTGGATTAAAACGCTGCAGAACCTCGCCCAGTTGGATGCAGAAGCCATTGTTCCGGGACACGGGGAGATCCTGCATGACAAGGCATATATTTATTTGCTTCGAGACTTCATGAAAACTGCCGTGGATCAAATGAACGAAAAGCTCCGGCAGACCAGCCCCGCGATGTTTCAGACTCTGGACGCGGTGAAAGGAGGCGTAGACCTGACGCCGTTTCGTCAGCGCTTTGCCGGCAATGATAAGGATCTGGGCGATGCTTTTGACGAGGCCGCAAACAACCTGGTCAAGGTCGTGTTCGAAGAGGCGAGCCTGCGCTGAAGGCTAGCGAACCACCAGCACTTCGCGGATGTTGTCGCGTGCCAAAAAGAATTTAATGGAAGCGAAGTCGCGGAAAAGATTTTCGATGTGCCGGTTATTGAAGACCCGCTGCAACTGGAAGCCGTCTTTGGCGGCGCCCTTCGTCCCTGCGCCGCGCCCTTCCTTGCTCAACACAATTCTCTTCATTTCCAGAGTATCGCCGCCCAAAACATGAAAGCGATGGCAAGGAGAATCTGGACCGGCATCGCGGGTATGGAAGAAGGCAAGCAGCATTCCACCGGGTTTCAGCACCGACCACAACCGGCCCACCACGGGCTTCACCAGGCTTTCGTCCAGATAATCGGGAAGATTCCAACACAGAACTACGTCGAAGTGGGCGGCCGGGTAGACCAGGTTGTCGGCTAGAAATTTGCGGCTGTCGAGAGCATCGTTGCCCTGTTCGTCTTTGATGAGAAGATCAGGGTCGGTCAACGCGGTCAGCAGATCTTCGCTGTAGATTCTGTGGCCGCGCTCCGTGAAGTGGCGAATGTTGGTGGCGGAAGTCGATCCCAGATCGAGAATGCAGAGTCCCTCGGCGGACTCCCACGTGCGCGACAGCTCTCCCAAGCCGCTGGAGCGGCGGGTCAGCTTCTGCGAGCTATGCGCCGGGATGCTTTCCGTTCCGGATGAACCGCGAAAAAATTTCATGAAATTCTGCGAGACTGACGACATCCTGCTGGTTTAACTCCCCAAGAAACGAACCAACTCACTTCCCATCGGCGCGAAGAATATCGATTTTGCCTTTCAAGTATGCGCCTTCCTCGATGGCAATCCGCTGAGTGGATATATCCCCCGTAACAACGGCCGACTTGCGCAATTCGACGCGCTCGCTGGCCTGAATGTTTCCCTCCAGCTTGCCTTGTATCATCACGCCCTTGGCTTCGACATTGGCCTTGACCTGGCCATTGGGGCCGACCGTCAGGCTATTGCCCTTCAAAGCGATGGTGCCCTCGACCCGGCCGTCCAGATAGAGATCTTCGCTGCCGGAAAGTTCGCCCTTCACAAAAACCGATTTGCCGATCTGTGCCAACCCGCTGGTGGGTGCGGTCATAGGTGCGCTCATGCGAAGCTCTCCTGTGTGACGAGATTCTGGAAGAATTTTCGGGCCAACTCGCGGACCGCTCTCTGCAACGACTATACGCAAGGCACGGAGCGCGCGGCAAGTTCCGCGCCAGACGCCGGAAGCCTAATTGTTACACTAGTCAAGTGCGAGCGAAGATGAAAAGACAAAAATCAGCAGTTCGAAGTCTTATCGCCGTTTTGCTGGCGGTCCTATTCGCCGGGATGCGCGTATCCCCGTTAATCGCCAGCGCGGCTTCAGGCCCTTCTCCGGAGCCGACTCCTCTCGAACTGGTGCGCGCCGCGGTCACCAATGAAGTCGCCGCTTCCAACGATAACTCCGACAAACACATGTTCCATTCCCGCAAGCAGACCCCACAGGGTTCGGTGACCCGGCTCTACGTGGAAACGCGCGATGCCATGGCCGGAATGACGATCGCTTATAACGACAAACCTCTGTCGCCGGAACAATTGACGGGCGAAGAACGCCGCCTGGCAGGCCTGGTGGAGAATCCCGACCAACTTCGGCGCAAGCATTCGCAGGAGCAGGAAAGCGCCGACCGCACGATGCGAATTGTCAAAGCCTTGCCCGACGCTTTTCTTTTTGACTATGACAAAGATGTTCAGGGTGCGGCGGATCTGGGCGCCAATGGCGCTCGCCTGATTCAGCTGAAGTTCCGGCCCAATCCGGCGTACCGGTCGCCCTCCCACGTGGAGGAAGTTCTCGACGGGATGAGTGGAGTCGTGCTCATCGATCCCGCGGCACGACGAATCGCGCGGATCGACGGAACTCTGTTTAAGGAAGTCAGTTTCGGCTGGGGCATTCTGGGGCACCTCGATCAGGGCGGACATTTTCTAGTGGAGCAGCGCGACGTGGGCGGAGGAGCGTGGGAAATCTCGCGCATGTCGCTGAGCTTTACCGGGAAGGTGCTGCTGTTCAAAAGTATTTCGATCAAGTCCGATGAAGTGTTCAGCGATTTTCAACGCGTGCCCGGCGGCACGACGTTTGCGCAGGGAGTGAAAATGTTGCAGAACGAACAGGCCAAACTTGCCCAGGGCGGGCCGCCGCACTCGTAAACAACGGCGCTAGCTGTTGCGGCGCCGTCTCGGCGAACGTCGGATTCGGCTCAAAATTACACGCGAACCGTTTCTTTTCGTACCGTCATCTTCTCGATCAAGTCTTCGCGAACGCGATATCCAGTTCCCGGCTGGTCGCTGATGGCGATCATCCCTTGCGGCGAAACTTGCACTTCTGGATCAATGATGTCTTCCTTCCAATAACGCTTGGAGGCCGAGACATCGCCCGGCAAGGTGAAATTCTCCAGCGTGGAAAGCGCGATATTGTGCGCGCGTCCGATGCCGGATTCGAGCATGCCTCCGCACCAGACCGGAATCTTCTGCTCCCGGCAGATGTCGTGGATCTTCCTGGCTTCGCTGAATCCGCCAACGCGGCCGACCTTGATGTTGATGATGCGGCAGGCTCCGGTCTCAACCGCAATCGCCGCCGTGCGCGCGCTGACGATGGATTCATCCAGGCAAATCGCGGTGCGCAGCTCTTTTTGCAGGCGGGCGTGGTAGAAAATGTCGTCGTGCCAGAGCGGTTGCTCGATCATCAGCAGATTGAATTGATCGAAGTTTCGCAGATGCTCGACTTGATCGAGCGTGTAGGCGGAATTGGCGTCGCAACTCAGCGTAATGTCGGCCCAGCGCGAGCGGATTTTCTCCAGCACGTTCACATCCCAGCCCGGCTTGACTTTGATCTTGATGCGACGGTAACCGGCGGCCAGTTCGATCTGGATTTTTTCCAGCAACTGCTCGACCGAATCCTGAATGCCGATCGAGACGCCGCACGGGATCTCCGTCCGCACGCCGCCCAGCAATTTCCATAGGGGCAAATGTTTCTGCTTGGCCTCGGCATCCCACAGCGCGTTTTCGATCGCCCCCTTGGCCATCCGATGGCTGCGCACCCTCGAGA
The DNA here is from genome assembly GCA_963715875.1 of uncultured Acidobacteriaceae bacterium. Classification (GTDB taxonomy): domain Bacteria; phylum Acidobacteriota; class Terriglobia; order Terriglobales; family Acidobacteriaceae; genus Sulfotelmatobacter. The sequence goes on from OY970281.1 coordinate 3,566,120, forward strand.
GCAATGCCGGGCAGTCCCGTGCCGAATCCATGTTGCGCCCCAGCACCGCAGGCGCGAGATGGCGAGTGATCGTGGGCCATGCGCTTTCGATCCACTCACTGCTATAGAAAGGATCTTCGCCGGCCACGCATTCGCCCCAGCCGTCCACTCCCTCGCAATGCGCGGTGAGCAGCAGGATGCGGCGGCTGTAAGTGCGTCCAAAGCTCGTCTCGAAAAAGTTGACGAGCGGCATGTGAATCTCGCGCAGCGTAATGGCTTCAATCTTCATAATCAGTACAACTAGTACCCAGTCCCGAGTAGCGAGGAGCACACCACTGATGAGTTCGCCTAGCCGTCCTTCGGCCGAATCTTCTCGGTACTCGGTACCCGGGACTAGGTACTGGGTACTAGGTACTCTTCGATGCATACGACCACTCTTCATCCCACTGGCCCAGCAAGAACTTGCCGTTGCCGGCGGAGTCTCGTTCGTAACCTAGGACTGCCAACTCGTCGCCGAATGCGCGCAGGAAGTGCTCGCGATTACGCTCCTGAACGTCCTTCGCCTTGCTTCGCGTTTCCGCCGACGCCTTCCAGTCATAAATCTGCGCTGGAACCTCAATCGACGTCTCAGCCTGAAATGGCGGATTCTTGCCCGTAGCCAGCAGCGTCTCGACGCGCTTCGACTTCAACCACCACTCCGCGATGAGCCGATCGCTCGGCAGTCCACCCTGCAACGGCGATGTGGTAATTCCATACTGGTTGATGTTGTAGCGGCGGGCGATCGCTCCCAGCTTCTCGATATTCAGATAGGCGTTCTTGATCTCGAGGGGATCGAAGGTCCACTCGATGAGTTCGATGCCGCGCGCCAGTGCGTCTTCGCGCTGTAAGAGCTTGAGGCGGCGTCCCAGGCCGCTATTGCGGTGGTCCTTGCGGACGCCCAGCATGTGCGAGTGCAGGTAAATGTGGCCCGAGCGCGTGCCCGGAACCGACAGCGCGAAGCCCACCATGGCAGCGCCTTCAAAAGCTCCCATCACCTGCCCGCCGACTTTCTCGGCCACAACGAACAGCCGCAGTGGAACCAGGTCGGCATCGCTGAAGTTCCAGATCTCTCTTTGCAAGACCACGCAGGCGCGCAGTTCTTCCAGACCCTCACATGGACGAATCACGATCAAGTCCGGGCTCACGCTTCCCTCTCTTCTTTTTTCGCCTGATGCCAGAGGGATTCCAGTTCATCCATCGATACCTTCTCGGGCGCGGTGCCCCGTTCGTGCAGGCATTCTTCCATCCGTTGAAAGCGGCGGCGGAACTTGCCGTTCGTCTTGCGCAGCGCCGATTCGCCATCCAACGAGAGGTAGCGCGCGATATTGACCAGCACAAAGAACAGATCGCCAACTTCTTCTTCCAGCCGCAGCCGCAGATCTTCAGGAATGCTCTGGCGTCCGGAACCGGCGACGCCGCGGCCTTCGGGCTGCGGCCCGGGAGCGGGAAATTCCCGCAAATGCTCTCGCAGTTCGGCCGTCTCTTCGCTAAGTTTGGCGAACAGGCCTTCGATATCGGGCCAATCGAATCCCACCTGTGCGGCTCGCGAACTGAGCTTATGCGCCTCCAGCAACGACGGCATCGACGAAGAAATTCCGGCGAGGATTGATGCCTTCCCTGCTGGCTTCTCCTGCCCAGTGCCGGCGGCTTCGCCCATGCGCTTCTTCCGCTCTTCCACCTTCAGCGCTTCCCAGTTGCGTTTCACCTCGGCCGAGGTGTCCGCTTTTGTATCGCCGAACACGTGCGGATGCCGGTCCACGAGTTTGCGGGAGAGGCGGTCGAGAACGTCGTCGATGGAAAACGATCCCTGCTCCTTCGCCATCTCCGAATAGAAAAGCACCTGCAGCAGCAAGTCGCCAAGTTCGCCGGGAAGTTCGTCCCAATCGCGATTGTCGATGGCTTCGAGGACTTCGTAAGTCTCTTCCAGCGTGTATTGCTTGATGGAGTCGAAGGTCTGCTCGCGGTCCCAGGGACAGCCTCCCGGAGCCCGCAAGCGCTCCATGATCGCGACTGCGCGTTCGAACCGTTCTCCGGTAGTGGACATTTCATTCACTCTAAATGAGGCATCGCCGTAGGAGCAATCGGCAGCCGGCTCAAAGGATCGCCGTAAACCGCGGCAAGCGAAGCGGCATCGAAGATTCAATGGAAATATCTCATCTCATAATTTAAGGAGAAACCATCATGCCCGATACTCTTGCCGGAAAAACAATCGCAATCCTCGCCACCGATGGCTTTGAACAAGCCGAGTTAGAGAAGCCGAAGAAAGCGCTGGAAAACGCCGGCGCCACCACTCAGGTCGTCTCGCCCAACGACAAAAAGATTAGGGGATGGGATGTCAAAGACTGGGGACGCGACGTCGATGTCAACGTCCAGCTAAAGTCGGCGGACCCCGCGAAATACGACGCTCTGCTTCTCCCCGGCGGGGTTCAGAACCCGGACAAGCTGCGGATGAATCCAGATGCGGTGCGATTTGTGAAAAGTTTCTTCGACCAGGGGAAGCCGGTCGCGGCCATCTGCCACGGCCCGTGGATGCTGGTGGAAACCGGTGCGGCGCGAGGACGCACCCTGACCTCGTGGCCGTCGCTGAAAACCGACATTCAAAATGCCGGGGGCACATGGGTGGATGAAGAGGTGATTCTGAGTAAAGATGTGGTTACCAGTCGCAATCCTGACGACATTCCGGCTTTCAATCGTGAGATGATCGCGTTATTTTCCAAGGCTTCGAGCGTGGGCGCGAAGCCGGTGCAGAGAGTTGCCTGAGAAGCGAGTCCTTCGGAAACACCGGCCCGCAGCGAGGCGGCGGCTGCGGGCCGGTTTTGCCTGACGCTCTGAAGTCGCCCCGTTCGTGACCAGCCGACCAGGCAGCACCATCGTTACTTTCACGAGCCCGCAGATCGGATGCACACTGAAGGGGCGTACTGTGTGCGGAAGTAAGGCTCTATTATTACCTCGTATAAGTCCTGCATTTCACTGATATAAATGGCGTTAGCGGTCAATCAACCAGCGCCTCTCGACGGCCATCGCTTCCAAGTGGTGGTGATTGGCGGAGGCATCAACGGTGTCGCCGTGGCGCGGGAGTGTGCCCGCGCCGGAAAGCACACGCTGCTGGTCGAACGCAATGATTTCGCCTCGGGAGTGACGAGCCGCTCGACCCGCATCATCCACGGGGGCCTGCGCTACCTGGAACACGGCGAGATTGACCTCGTGCGGGAATCGCTGCGCGAACGGGAACGGCTGCTGCGCGAGCGATCTCATCTGGTGCATCCCATGCACTTTCTGCTGGCGCTCAACGAATCGAGCAAGCGCAGCGCGCTCAAAGTGCGAGCCGGATTATGGCTCTACCAGCGCATGGCCGGAAAGCCTCATATCGAGGACTCCTCCGCCGCGGAGTTACGGCAATTCGAGCAGACCCTTGATGCCGGACATCGCTGGTCGTTTTTCGATTACGAAGACGCGCAGTGCGAATTTCCCGAACGGCTGGCTGCGGAATGGCTGATCGAGGCCATGGAAGCCGGCGCGGTCGTTCGCAATCACACCGAAGCTCTCGCGGTCAACATCGCGCACGGCCGCTGTGGAGGCGTGCGTTTGCGCGACCAGTTTACCGGCAAGGAGCAGCACGTCGATGCCGGATGGGTGATCAATTGCAGCGGGCCGTGGGCGGACCAGATATGCCAAAGCTCATCGATCCGCATGGCCAAGCCGATGGTGGGCGGGGTGCGCGGCTCGCACATCGTGCTGCCGTGCTTTCCCGGTTCGCCCACCGTAGCGCTCTATACCGAGGCCACCGACGGACGTCCTTTTTTTGTTTTGCCGTGGAACGAACAAATTCTCGCGGGAACCACCGAGGTTGCGGACCAGGGCGACCCTGCAAAGACGGTTCCTTCGGCCGACGAAATCAACTATCTCGTGCGCTCGCTGGCGAAACTGTTTCCCCGGGCAAGAATATCGGTGCAAAGCGTGAAGCACGCATTTGCCGGAGTCCGGCCCTTGCCCTATTCCCCGGGTAATCGTCCCTCGGCGGTAACGCGGCGGCATATACTGCACGACCACGCGCCGGATGGGGCGGCGCGCATGATCTCCGTGATCGGCGGCAAGCTGACCACGGCGGCGTCGCTGGCCCGCCAGTGCGCGCGCAAGATCGGATTGAGCGCGCCCGATCCGAATACGGTTTCGGTGGGAGCGCAGCCCGCACTCGATCCGCTGCTCGATAATGCGGTTCTCGAGATTGCGCAAATTGGATCCATTCGAGAAGAATCGGCGAGCGGCATTCTGGAATGGCATGGCAAACGCGCTGCCGACATCGCCCGCCTCGCCCAGGTGAGCGCGGACTTGCGGACGCCGATTTGTCCGCACACTTCACACATCGTCGCCGAGGTCGTCGAGGCTTACGGCCGAGAGTGTGCCGTAACTTTGGCCGACGTGTTGTTGCGCCGCGTGCCGGTCGCGCTGGGGGCGTGCTGGTCGGAATCGTGCAGCCGCGAAGCGGCGCGGCGTATCGGCGGAGTTCGTGGCTGGAACGAATCGACGATGCGCGCCAACCTCGAAGCTTTCGAAATCGAGCGCAATGCCTTCCTGCAGCCAGTCGGACAGTCAACCGAAGCGCGCCCTGCGCTTGCAGAGTAACCGCCCGCAATTCCGCTCTGTGTCCAGATAGAATATTTGCGGATCACAGGAGAGCAGCTGCCGCGCAGGTCAAAGAGAGACGTATGGCAAAATTTCGCAAGAAACCAATTGCGGTTGAAGCAACGCAGTGGTTCAAGCTCGGCGACTTAGAAACCATTGTTCGCCGCTACGACGATGCCGGGCGCGGACAGATTCCGTGCCAGAAGTGTCATAACATGTTGGCCACTCACGGTTGGGTTAACACATTGGAAGGCGGCCACATCGTTTGCCCCGGCGACTGGATTATGACCGGAGTCGATGGGGAACACTATCCCTGCAAGCCAGACATCTTCACCAAAACGTATGAGCCTGTACCGGAAGGATGACGGTCAAGCAGCAGGAACTCAAAAATAAAATCTTAAGTCCATCTTCCACGCGAGAAGACAGGCTCGATCCTTGAGATTCGAACTGGCGTTCGAACAAGGATCGAGCCTGCCGCGATAGTCCTCGCACCCGTTAGTGCGAGTGCGAATGCATCGGCATCATGTGCGAGCCATCGGCCTGCGATGCAAAGAACAGGAAGAAGTTCGACTGCACCGCAATCGCAGTACCCACGGCCTGGGCTTCATACAGCGCCTTCGCCGAGGTAATTCCGGCGCTGCCATCTTTTGTCGGCCAGTCGCTTTGCTCTAGCACCAGCACCGGGACAACCTGCCACCAGATCGCTGGAAGATTGATATCGGCATCGATCAGAATGTGGCTGTGGTTCGGAGTAGGAACGAACACATTGGCCGTGGGCGGCCCCGTCAAACCGAGATCGGCCAGAACCAGCGCCAGATCCACTCGAGAAGCGTGCATCGTGCAGGTTCCCGGCGCCGAGCCCGGCTCGGGACACTGCGTGTACACCTGCGGACTCGCCTTGAATGCCTCGGGCACAGCTCCGAATAAGGAGATCAATTCGCTGCCTAACGCGGGGCCGCAAAGAGTTCCCTGCACCACGTTGTTGCACGAAATTGCGTCGTTGGGGTTCTGATCTCCGTCCACCGAGAACATCGGAATCAACACGAAAAGTGGCTCGGTGGTGATGCTGGGATTGCCAACCTGCCCCGGCGGATTGATCCAGGGATTGAATCCGGCCTGACAAATCGGAGTCTGCATCTCGCCGGGATCTTCGGCCGCCTTGATGCCATTGAAGTTGAGGTCGTCGTTCGGCTGATCGATGCAGTCAAAATTCTGGGTGTAAGAAAACGTGAGCAGTTGACCGGCGCCAAAGCCGAGAGTCTGGTTGGGTTTGAGGGTCTGCGCGGACGCGGTTGCCGCGATTAGGGCCACGGACGCAAGCAGTGCCGTCCGGATTACCGGAAACTTCATGACTTCCTCCACAGGCGGTTGAGCCGCTCTGGGAGATGTACGGAGGATGTTGCGAATTGGATTTCGCGCAGCGGAAGATTTTGAAATCTAATTCTGATCCGGCTGGACGAGAGTGCGCGCCAGCTCTCTTGGATGGTCGGAGACGATGCCATTCACACCCAACTTTGCCAGCCGCTGCATGTCGGCGGGTAGGTTCACCGTCCAGACCAAGGTCTTTTTGCCCGCCGCTTTGATTTGGGCGATCAGGTCCTGCCGCACCAGTTTGAAATGTGGAATCACGTACTCCACAGGCAATCCGGGCCAATGGTTGCCGTGATCGCGTGTATCGAAGATAAAGCCCAGGGGAATCTTCGCATCCATGCCATGGATGGTCTGCAGCACTTCTGGGAGAAATGATGAAACGACGAAACCGCGGGCGGGAGGATATTTCCGCAACAGGTCAGCCGTGATCGATTCCAGGCCCGGCACTTTCAGTTCGATGTCGAGCCAAGCCGTCTTCTGGTACCGAGCCAATATTTCGGCGAGCATGGGCAGACCCAACTGTTGCGACGTCAACTCAGCGATTTTCATCCCGTGGGTTTGCCCGTCATGACAAACAACGGCCTGTCCGTCCGCTGTCAGCCGCACGTCAAACTCAAAGCCATCGCAGCCGGAACTGAGCGCAAGATCGAACGCCCGCAACGTGTTCTCGGGAATGCCGTCTTCGCCCCGCGCACCGCGGTGACCTAGAAGGAGTGGGCGCATCTGCATAGTCAGTGGTCGGCAGCCAGTGGGTAGTGGACAGTGGTCAGCGGTCTGGAAAGCCGTCGGGCCACTAATCACGAATCACTAGCCACCGCCCTTAGTCCAGATCGAAATCGCGGATGGGCTTGCCCGTGTCAGGAGTCTCTTTGGCTTTCTTCACCGCCTCCTGAAATTTTTTCTCCAGCAGTTCGGACGCGTGTTTTTGCGCCTCGACCGATTGCCGGAAAATGGATTCGCGGCGGCTGTCCTGTTCCTTCATGGCACGGGCCGCGTCTTCCATATCGTTGAACATGCGAGGCTTTACCGCCGCGGTGTGAGCAATCACCTCGGCAGTCGCGGTGTCGACCTTCAACAGCGCGCTGCAACAGGGACAAGTAACTTCGATTGTGGCCGGATTCTTCGCCATTTTGCGAATGATACCGCAAAAGCCGTTCCCATGGGCGTCCACATCCGACGCCTGCATCCGCTTACCGCTGAAGTTTGATCGGAAAGATGTGGAACACGTTCAGCAATTCCCCACCCAGCAGAAAAATCGAAAGCAGAACAATGAGCACCGCCATCAGTTCTCCGAAGGTCAGGCCGCGGCGGTTGGGCTCGAAGCGCCTCGCCGCCAGGCTCAAAATGTTGAGCGAGGCGAACCCGAAGACAATCGCCCAGAGGATGTTGTAAACGTCGTTGCGGCGGTTGGAATGCCGCTCCAGCAGCACGAAAGTTGCCACCAGCGCGGAATGCGAACGCAACAGGTGCGTCGACAACCCGACGCGAGTGCCCCGCGCGATCCCCGCAATCAGAGACGAGGTAGAAGAAAATGCCATAACAACCGCCGAAGAAGATCCCCAGATTCCAGCGCAGCCCTAAGCACCAGGTACCAGGTACTCGGTACTCGCAACTCGGTACTCGGTACTGGGTACTAGGTACTGGGTACTGCGTTCGTGATTGGATATTACCTTTTTTCCCCAGCCTGGGTCACGGCCAGGAATCCCTCTCGTAAATCGCCCACCGCCGTTTGCTTGCCCAGGCCTTTCGATAAGATGAACCCATGGCAGAACGGCGGGTTATTTTTTTTGATGTGGGCAATACGCTTCTTTTTCCGAACCGCGCGAAAATGTTGGCACCCATTGCAAGCGACCGGCATCCCACGCTCGAGCAGTGGCAAGCTCTGGAGCGTAGAACGAAAAAAGAATTTGATCGGGACATGGGGGCGGGCCGTGCCGATCACGGCTTCTGGTGGACCTTTCACTCCCACTTGTTGCACGATCTGGGCGAGAACGCCTCCCATCGCGATGCGCTGGTGGCGAATATGCGGAACTCGGCCAACTGGGACCAGATTCTGCCGGGCACGCGCGAAGCGCTTCAACGGATTGCGCAGAAGTTCCGCATCGCCATAATCTCCAATGCGGACGGCGGAATCGAGCGCATTCTTGCCCATTGCGGTATTGCCGACTGTTTCGAGAGCATTACGGATTCCGGTATTGTGGGCTTCGAAAAACCGCGCGCGGAAATCTTTGAGGTCGCGCTCGCTGCCATGAAGGCGAGGGCGGACGAAAGTCTCTACGTCGGCGATATTTATTCCGTGGACTATCTCGGCGCGCGCAATGCGGGCATGGATGCGGTTCTGCTGGATGTCTCGGGCGCTTACCGCGGGCGCGACGTGGCTCGCGTGGGGTCTCTGGAGAAATTGGAAGCATGGCTCGGGGGATAGATAGGCAACGAGGTTGCATGAAAACGCAATTCGAGCAGATGATGGCTGGACTTCGCGACGCGGGAAAAATGATGGCGCAGAAACAATTCGACCACAGGGGCTGAAGCCCGGACTTATTCTAGTCTCTCTACGCGGCGCTGAAAGCGCCGCTCTTCCACTTCACTACACCCTGCGTTTCTACTTCACTCGATGCGGGCTTTCCATTTCACTCTCTCTTTACAGCTCCAGAATCTGATGATCGTGGCAATCCGTCCGCATGGTTTCGTGAATGCTCTGCAGTAGTTCCATCCCGTGCCGGGCAACGAAATATGCGCCGCCTACGCCTCGCTCCTGCAAAGCATTCTCAGGATAGAGCGCGTGACTAAGCGATTCGGCATGGCGGCGAACCACTTCGCTGCGCCGCAACTCCGCCGCCATGGCTCGTTCCCGAAGGCGGTTGAGTTGGTACTGCACTTTGGAAGAAGCCGTCTGGCCGGCATCCACCAGCGTGGAGTCAAGCTTGGCCAATGCCCTTTTCAGGTTGGAAAACGATTCGGTCGCCGACTGGTTCGCCCGCTCAAAGGCCGACTGTAAATCCGCGGGCAACGCGCGCGAGGCCAACTTCTGGCGCAGCGCCTCGGGCCCGGCGAACACGTCGACCACTCCGATATCATGCTGCCGCAGCCAGCGCTGCACTTTGGGTTCGACCAAAGTTGCCGAAAAACGCGGCACGATCGGCGTTACCCGGCCGAGAAGTATTTCGTACACCGCGCCGACCTGCGCAAAATAGGCCGCCTCCGCCGCACCACCGGTATACGCGAGGGTGGGCAGAAGATAATCCTGCACCACTGGGCGAAGCAGCACGTTCGGACTGAAATCCTCCGGCGCCGCCGCGATGCGCTCCCTCAACGCGGCAGATGAGAACTTCTCCGGCTCCAGGTTCACCACCCACGACAAACTCCCCGGATTGCTTGTCATCGCGGCGATGTATGGCCGTGCGCGCTCCCTTGTGCATCGCGAAAAGCAGCACCGACGACTCCGTTACTTTCACCTGCTGGTAATAACCTGCGCTCTCCAGCGCTTCACCGCGAGCGAGCAAAGCGGCGTCCAACTCGTCGGCACGTTCAATCGCCGCCCGATAAATGGGCTCGGCCACGCGATGGAGTTCCGGGTCAGAGGCATCGAGGATAATCACACCCCACTCCCGGAACAGGCGCGCATAAAAGCGGGCGAAGGCCGTGCCCATGGTTTCGCCGGGACGGTAAGACTCGCGCACAAAATTCGTCGCCTCGGAATCGCCCAGCAGCGCCGCAGCTTCCTCCACCACCGGCAAAATCTCTTCCCCCAGCCGCACCTTGCTGACTGGCGCTCCGGGAACGTCGTGGCTGGAAGTCGAGAGCGTTCGCAGCAGGCCATCGGGGCCGGGAAACGCCACGTGATTCACTTCGGCGAGATCGTGGTCATAGCTGGCCAGCCAGAACACCGGAACCGAGTCGATGCCCGCGGCCGTCGCCTCTTCCGCCAATTTCACCGCAGTGAGCGCCTTGTAGATGGCAAACGTCGGTCCGCCGAACAAGCCGACCTGCTGTCCTGTCACGATGGCAGCCGCGCCCCGGCGCAGGCGATCGAGATTGGCAAAGGTTTGTGGCGAAGCATTCCAGGACTGGTTTTGGCGCTCGAGAATCGCGCTGACCCGCACCCGGCGCGAAGCATCGTAATTCAGCCTGCCTGCCTCGGACTTCGCCCACTCACTGAAGTGCGGAGAATGCGGGTAAAAAGGATGAACGTTAGGAGCGTATGCCAGGAAGTCGCTAAACAGCCGAGTAGTGTGCGGGATCTCTCGAAAAGGAAGACACTGCGCCTTCACCGCGGGCACCTCTGACATCGCCGGCTTGTACACTGTTGGGTCGATACGATCATCGCGAATCGCTATTCTACAGGTCGGGCCATTCTACAGATTGTCGCCGTAATTGAGATGCCGCAAAGTGGCGCGAGATGCAAGATTAATGGTAAGGCTCGAAAGGAATGCATGATGAGTTTAGACGTGTCTCCGCTCAATATCGTGAGCCCGGTTACGTTGGAAGGTTCCGTCGTGCGCCTCGAACCAATTCGCCGGGAGCACGCCGAACTCTTCTGGAACGCGGCCAAAGACGCCTTCGATGATATTTTCCGATGGTATCCCTATCGCGTGAACACGCGCGAGGAGTTCGACCGCTTCGTGGAAAAAGCTTTTGCCGAGCAGGAGCGCGGCGAGTCCGTGGTCTTTGCCACGGTCGAGCGCAGTTCCGGCCGCGTCATTGGCAGCACCCGCTTCATGAATATCGACCGCGCCAACCGCCGGGTAGAAATTGGCTCTACGTGGATCGCTCCGGCGTGGCAGCGCACCGCCGTCAACACCGAAGCCAAGTTCTTGATGCTGCGCCACGCCTTCGAAACATGGAACTGTTTTCGAGTCGAATTGAAGACCGACGCGCTGAATCAGAAATCGCGCAATGCCATCCTGCGCATCGGCGCCAAAGAAGAAGGCACGCTGCGCCGCCACGTGCTCACCTGGACCGGCCGCGTGCGCGACTCGGTCTACTTCAGCATTTTGGATTCGGAGTGGCCGGAGGCGAAGGGGAAACTGGAAGCGATGCTCGCCCGGAAGGCGGCGTCAGAGAATGTTTGAGTCCAACCCGGCGATGAATTGGATTCCGGGAATGACCTTGCCGATTAGTTTTTGGTCGTTCGTCAGAAATAAATCCGTACCAGCGCTTGCCGCACAGGCTAGATGGATGGCATCTGCTGAGGAAACCCTTAGCGTGCCTCTGATTCGCCCGAACAAATCGGCGTCATCCGAGGTGAACGGAAGAACCTCCGAGACGGCAGTGTCCAGTTCCGCTCTTACCTTCTGGACTCTTTCCCTATTGGCTCCGCGCCGATAAGCACCCGCCAATACCTCGCCGAAAGTCAGTGCGGCAGTAACAAGTTGATCATTCCGCTCCTGCATTCGCGTCCAGATCGCATCTACTTTCTTGCCAAACTGGGGATTGCCCTCCAGCCAGTAGATGAACAACATCGAGTCCCAGTAGATGCGGCTCACAAGTCGTCCAGAGGATCTTTGCCGGGAGCATAAAAGTTGGCGCGCTCGTTGCGAAGATAATTTTCGCCTCCACCCAGTTCGGCAAAAATATCTTTCATCGACCCTCGGAGCCGGTTCCACGCTTCCTGGCGATCCAACTGAATATCATGCTGTTTTTTGTCAACGATTTCGTAGGTGAATGTCACCGTAGTGCTTTGTCCCGATGGCGGTCCCGTCTTCGATACGATCCGCAACCCGTGCTCATTCAAAAGCTTCTTCGACCCGAGAGCAGCGCACACCAACGGTACCCGATTATTAAGCGCTAAGGCTCGGTGCACTTCCCCCACGTTAATCGCCACCGTCTTCTCTTTTCGGCGGAGAGCGGCAGCGATGTATTTCTCGTAGGCGTGGCGACGAACCGCGTCCGAGCCCGAACCCGTCTCAACCGCCGAATTCTTCCTCATGCATGCTATTCTTGCATATGCATGCATAGCATGTCAACAGGATCCCTCAGGTCCAAGTAATTGACAAATGGCCCTGAGAAGACGGTATTGAACCCTTGGACTTTCCCAAAGCATCCAATTCATTGACTTCACTAGGGTTCCACCCTAGTCTGGAAGTAGCTCTTTGAGTATGGCCATACCCACCAGTGGGGGCGTCACGGCTTCGACGGAGATGCTTGCGGCCAAGAGGCATGCCGGGGTGCACACACCCGTAATCGCGTGCAAAATGATAATTGCCAATCAACAAATGGCATACGCAGCCTAATTAATTAGGCAGCCGCTCTCCACCGCTTCGCCCTTGGGCGGTGAGCGAGCGTCACACAGAGGGCTGCTCTTCTCTGCTACGTCTGGGCAGAGAGGTTAAGATCACAGGCTAGCGGCTAGCGTTTCTTGTCCGTTCTGAGCGTGGGCCGCGAACGTCCTGGGGGAACCGCCAGCAATGGTGGCAAACGCCTGGGGCATGAACGCGAATAAGCATGTAGTCTCTTGACCAGTAACATTTTCGGACGCGGGTTCGACTCCCGCCGCCTCCACCACTATTCCCGCTTTGCTATAAAGACCTACGGAACTTTGCCAACCACCCATTTTGACCCTGTAGTCTTGCCGCTTTGCTTTAGCCAAGGGACCTCGGTTGCAACAGAAGTTACCCCCTGAAAGTCTCATCCACTCCACCAAGTCCTTTTTCCTCTCCCGCTTACCCCGGTGTGTGACGTGTCGCACGTCCATCCGTGATCGAAGTCACGGACTGGCGTGGGATGCTGGCGCAAACTGAATTTGAATGGGAGGAGGTGCCTATGCCAAGCGATGACCGGGACATCCTGGATGTGCTGAAGTTCGAATTGGAGTTTCTTGAGCAGGGCGGTTACGGACGAACCCCGCGCGAGGCGTGGCGCCCGCGGCTTATTTTCGAAGATTCGCCCAGTTGTCTCAACTTCAACTCCCGAATGAAGGAACCCTGCAGCGAGTGTGCGCTGATGAAACTGGTTCCAAGCGACGCGCACAAGGAACAGAACCCCTGCGAGCACATCCCGCTTACGCCGCACGGAGATACTCTGGAAAGCTTGTACCGGACCGGAACTCAGCAGGAGATTGAGGAAACGCTGGGCAAATGGCTGCGGACGACGATCCAGCAGATCGAAGCCGAGCGCGCCAGGAAGACCACCACGATCGGACAATAAGACACCCTTCCGAACTCCAAATCTTTTTTGACTGTCATAGGGGGGCCGAGAGTATACTCGGCCCATCCTCGTGCTTCCATGCGTCCCTCACGTTTGACGGTCATTCAATAAGACCGGCTCAAGGAAGGTCAGCGTGTCATAAGTGACAATCATCACTTTTCTTGGTGACATTGAGCCTTGATTGTTTCAACTCGTGGCTAATAAACTCGCGGGGTTGGTTTGGCGGGGTTATAGGTGGGGTTGCAAGAGTAAGCCGACAATACCAGTAAATTCTGAATGGAGTGAACCATGATGAAGAAAATTAATGTCCCGATGTTTGCCCTCCTGGCCGCTTTGGCCGTTGTATGCATCATTCCAGCTTCGATGAGCGCCCAAGACGCCTCCGCGGCGCTCTACAAATCAAAATGTGCGATGTGTCATGGCGCCGACGGCATGAAAGCGGCTGGCCATGATCTGAGCGGTGCCGATGTGCAAAAGAAATCGGATGCAGACCTGACAGCGGTCATCGCGGACGGCAAGGCCCCCAAGATGCCGAAGTACGGCGACAAGTTGAAGCCGGAAGAGATTAAGGGCTTGGTCGCATACATTCGCACGCTCAAGAAGTAGCTGATCCTTGCTATTCGGTAAAAGATGGTTCGGTGTTGCAGATATTCTGCAGCAACCGCGTAGCTATCCCTGCGCGGTTGCTGCGGTGCCAACTAATAGAAACGTGGGTCCGCAATGAGTCTTGGAGAGAACTTCAGAAGTTGGTCCCGGCCTATTTATTTTCTTGGCCGCAATACGATCTCGCTTGCGGGCGTGGTGCTGACCACCAGCACTGCGCTTTCCATGATTGCCTTCTGGTTCTACGACTTCTTCCTTCCCGGGCCGCCGCATCCCTACGTCGGAATTCTGATCTTCCTGATCCTCCCTGGAATTTTTATTCTCGGTCTGCTGCTCATTCCCCTGGGGATTGGGCTGCGCCGGAGAAGCCTGCGCGGCAGCGGGACCTTACCCGAGATCTATCCCGCCATCGACCTGCGCCTGCCAGAAGTTCGCCAGGCTTTCAGCTATGTGGTTCTGGCAACCGTAGTCAATCTTCTGATTGTTGGAACGGCTTCCTACCGCGGCGTGGAATACATGGACTCCACCGCCTTCTGTGGAACCACCTGCCACACCGTGATGGCGCCGGAATACACGGCCTACCAGAATTCGCCGCATGCCCATGTTTCCTGTGTGGAATGCCACATCGGTCCGGGCGCGTCGTGGTTTGTGCATTCCAAGCTTTCGGGCTTGCGGCAAGTCGTTGCGGTAACTTTTCACACTTATTCGAGGCCGATTCCTTCGCCCGTCAAATATCTGCGGCCCGCCCGCGAGACTTGCGAGCAGTGCCACTGGCCGCAACGCTTCACCGGCGATAAATTCCTGGTTAACACCAGCTATAAAGATGACGAAAAAAATACACCGCAAACCGACGTCCTGCTGCTGAAAGTTGGCGGACGAACCTGGCAGGGCTCGGTTGGAATCCATGGCCATCATCTGGCCGACAATGCGCGCATCCGCTATATCTCCACCGATGCCGAACGGCAGACGATCCCGGTCGTCTACTACACCGACGATGCCGGCAAGACCACTGAATTTGTTTCCACCGACGCCAAGGCCACGCAGGCGCAACTCGACAAGGGCGAACACCGCACCATGGATTGCGTGGACTGCCATAACCGGCCCACGCACGCCTTCGATTTGCCCGACAATGCCGTTGACAAGCAAATGTCGCTCGGCCATATCAGTCCCGATCTTCCCTTCATCAAGAAGAAGGCAGTCGAAGTGTTGAAGGTGGATTATCCCGCTCGCGATATCGGACAGCAGCGCATCGTCAGCGAACTCGACAAGTTCTACCAGACGAACTATCCCGACATTTATCAGAAGCGCCGCGCGGTCGTGCAGCAATCCGCCGAAGAAGTGGCCGCGATTTATTTGCGCAACATCTTCCCTGAGATGCGCATCACCTGGGGCGTGCACCCGAACAATCTGGGACATAACGATTCCCCCGGCTGCTTCCGCTGTCATGACGGCAGCCACACCAGTTCCGACGGCCAGACCATTACCAATGACTGCTCCGCCTGCCACCAATTTCTGGCGACGGCAGAAGAAAATCCCAAGGTGCTCACCGATCTCGGCTTGAAATAAAACTACGCTGGAGTAGTCACGTGATCCTGCCCGGGGCAATTGAAGCCGCGCTCCCGTCGGTTCCGGGCTTTGATTCCGATACCGTCCTCACCGCGGCCCTGGCGCAGCAATTTTATGGCGGAGGATTCAAGTTCTGCCTGCGCTATCTTTCCCTGGGCAAGCAAGCGCCGCGCGATCTCACCACGCACGAAGCCATCGATATCTTGAATGCGGGATTGGCCCTCATGCCGGTTCAGCACGTCCGCAAACCAGGGTGGCTGCCCTCGGCGAACCTCGGTCAGCAGGATGGGCAGAACGCCGCAACCAATGCTCTGGATATTGGATTTCCTGCGGCAGTGAACGTCTGGTGCGATCTTGAAGGCGTCGGCAGCCGTGCCACTCCGCAGGATGTAATCGATTACTGCCAGGCTTGGCACAGCGCAGTCTCAGCCGCCGGTTTTGCTCCCGGTCTCTATGTGGGTTCGCGCGCGCAATTAAGCGGCGAGCAATTGTACGGTCTTCCGTTCCAACATTATTGGAGATCGCAAAGCACCGTCCCCGACATACCCCACCGCGGATACCAGTTAGTCCAACTCTTCCCTTCCGTCGCCGCAAATGGAATCAGCATCGATGTGGATATGACGCAGAAAGATATTGCGGGCGCACAAGCGCAGTGGCTTCGACTGCAAATGTGAAGCTGCATTTTCTTGTCGCGCTCGTTCGCGGCCAACCGCTGGCGTATATTGAAACTGATTCGTGGCTCCGCTCGAAAACATTCCGCTGGCCCCGCTGACCACCATCAAGATCGGAGGTCCAGCGAGGTATTTCTTCGAAGCCCGAACCGCCGGCGAAGTGCAGGACGCAGTCACCTTCGCGCGTTCGCGCAATCTGCCCGTGTTCGTGCTGGGCGGAGGCAGCAATCTGATCGTCGCCGATGCCGGTTGGCCGGGGCTGGCGTTGAAAATCGCAATCGCAGGCATCGAGCAGCGCCCCGGAAACGATGAAAACGGCAAGGTCGTATTCGAGGTTGGCGCAGGCGAACCTTGGGATAAGTTTGTCTCCCACGCGGTCGTCGCCCATTGCGCGGGCGTCGAATGCCTCAGCGGCATTCCCGGCAGCGTGGGCGGCACGCCGGTGCAGAACGTCGGCGCCTACGGCCAGGAAGTGGCCGACACCATTTCATCGGTGCAAGTTCTCGACCTGAAAGACAATCAGGTTCGTGAACTCTGCCCGGAAGCCTGCGAGTTCGGTTACCGCTCGAGCATCTTCAACACCAGCGAGCGCGGAAGGTTCGTCGTGCTGCGCGTCAGTTATGCGCTCACGCCCGGAGGCGAGGCGCACATCGCCTACGCCGACCTCAAGCGGCACTTCGAAGGCCGCGAAACCTCGCCCAATCTTGCCGAGACGCGCGAAGCGGTGCGCCACATCCGCGCCATCAAGGGCATGCTCATCGTTCCCGGAGATCCCGATTGCCAGAGCGCTGGATCGTTTTTCAAAAATCCTGTCATCTCCAACGAGCAGCATAACGATCTGAAAGTGCGGGCTGCGACCAGAAGATTGTTCCTGCCCAGTTATCCGGCACTCGATGCCCGCAAGAAAGTTTCGGCGGCCTGGTTGGTGGAGCACTCCGGGTTCGCCAAGGGATTTGGCTTTGGCCGCGTCGGCATTTCCAGCAAACACGCCCTCGCCATCGTCAATCGCGGCGCCGCCACTGCCGCCGATGTTTTGGCCCTGAAGGATCAGATCCAACAGCGCGTCGAAGAAATCTGGGGCGTGCGCCTTGAACCGGAACCGGTTATGGTGGGATTTTAGAGTGCCTCGCAGTTGTTGCATCCCCATAAGTCTTGTCATTCCGACTCAGGCCTGTCATCCCGACAAATAAGTCTTGTCATTCCGACCGGAGCATCCCGTCCCAAACTTTCATTTGCTGTCAGCTCCTCTCAAACTCAGCTTTTCCGAAGCTACTCCCTTCAGTGCCGCAAGTTAAGATACTTTCAAACGTTCTCCCGAAGAAATACCTGAACAAACCAGAGGTCACAACGGTCTTCATGAGTGAGGGCAGACAAGTGGTGGTGGGAGAGGCGATCCTGAGCGCAGCAGCGACGGCAGAGCGCAGTCAAGACCGCGGTCAGGCGGAAGTGCTCGAAGGCCTCGTCCGGCAGCACTCACGGCTGGTTTACCGCATCGCCTACGCCGCGCTTCGCAGCCATCATGAAGCCGAAGACGCGACTCAGGAGACGTTTCTCCGGGTGCTGCGCTACGGCCACAAACTGGCCGCCGTTGACGACCCCAAGTCCTGGCTGGCACGGATCGCCTGGCGAGTGGCCGTCGAACGAAGCCAGCGGCGCGGCCGCCAACAAGAGGTTCCACTCGAGGATCCCGAGAGACCCGTGGACGAGGTTGCGTCCCCGGAGGCGCGCGCGGACGACACCATGCTTGGAGCACAGGTCGGCGCCTTGCTCGAACGACTGATCGCGGGCCTGCCCGAAAAGCTGCGCCAGCCGCTGATCTTGTTGACTGTGGACGAGATGACTCCGCGGGAAGTGGGGGCGACGTTGGGCATCAGCGAAGCGGCAGTGCGCTCGCGCGTCTTTCGAGCGCGGCAAATCTTACAGGAAAAATTGGCGGGACGGATTGGCAAGGGACTTGGTAAGGGATTGGGGTAAAGCAAAATGCCGAATAACAATCACATCGACGACCCCCTCAATCGAGAATTGGACGAGGCGCTGGCGAAGTACGCGGCCGTCGAGCCCCGGGCGGGACTTGAAGAACGAATTCTGGCCAACCTACGGGCCGAGCCGGCAAGGGCTCCCGAACACGGTTGGTGGCGTTGGAGTGTGGCGGCCGCTTTGACTGCGGTCGTGATCATAGCGCTGGCTGTGGCGTGGCGATCGTTCCAGACCGCGCCGGCCTTGGTGGAACACAATCCGTCGAGCACGAAGCCGAGTTCTCCGCAACAGGCGCAGGTCGTATCGATGTGAAGAACGTGAAGAAAAAGCTCCACTCCAGAAGCCGCGCCCGGCGCATAAAACGACGAGACCCGCTCATCCCGCAGTGGTGGCAGCGGCTCTTCCCAAGCTCGATCAATTCCCCTCGCCGCAGCCGCTGAGCGAGCAGGAAAAAATACTTGCGAAATACGTCAACGAGCATCCCCGGCAGGCGGTGCTGGTGGCGCGAGCCAGGATGGCGGCACTCAAAGAGGATTTGGCGGAGGAGTTGGCGGCGCAGTTAGCGGAACGATCGGGAAACTCAGACCAGACAGTTTCCAACCCTCCTGCAAATTAGCGAACGACATAGATAACGACAACAACATAGGGAGAACGACATGCCAACAAAGAAGCTGCTTTGCTCAGCCGTAGTGATGGGATTGATTTTCCTGGGAGCACGGATTGGCTCCGCGCAAGAAACGGGTAGTTCATCCAAGAGCGGCGCACAGTCCGAGACCGCGGATACAAAACCTAAACCAGTGGAACGGCCGCTGGAGGTTTATCACGTGGAGTTTTCCCTCATTGAATTGGACGGCGGGAAGAAGATCAATTCGCGCCAGTATTCCACCAACGTCAGCACCCACGAACCCAGCACAGTCAGGATCGGCACGCGTATACCGGTCGACGCCAAGGAAGGCGAGTATCAGTATCTTGACGTCGGGACGAACATCTCCGCCCGCATTCAGGAGGAACGAGGCGATAAGGTGCTGATCGTTAATGCCGAAGTCAGCAGCTTCGCGAATCCAGAGCAAAGCGACAAACCCAACTACCGCCCGGTCATACGCCAACTGAAGATCGGCGGCACCACGCCTCTGCCGATCGAGAAGCCGATCATCATCGGCAGCATGGACGATCCCAACTCCAAGCACCAGTTCCAGCTTGAAGTCATGGTAACGAAACTGAAGTAGAAGGTCGTGTGGCGCGGGCACTCCCTTCGACAAGCTCAGGGCAGGCTTTGCCCGCGCACCGGGCTTCGAGTTGCGAGCGGCGAGCGAACCAAGTCGGGATTGACTCGTAGCTCGCGGCTCGGGACTCGCAGTTCAAGCGGCGCCGCCCCGGTTCGCTAGCCCCGGTTTCTTCGGTTACGACCCCATGGCAGGGGGAGGCTGGAGCGATCCGCCCGGCGGCGCCTTACTTTATTCATCGGCAAGTTTTGCCGCCTCTTTAAATATCTCCACAAACATCTTCCGCGTCAGCTTGCCCGTCTGCGTGTTCTGGTTCGAAGGATGGTACGACGCCAGTAACACCTTACCCTCCGGCAACCGGTAACTGGCGCCATGTTTGAAGAGGTAGCCTTGCTTGTTGGCCAGCACATCGCGGCGTTTGAGATAGTTCAGATAAGCATCAAAGCCGATCTTTCCCAGCGCAACGATCACCTTCACCTTATCGAGTCCGGCAAGCTCGCGGTCCAGAAAGTACGAACATTCGGCGAGTTCCTGCGGCGTCGGCTTGTTGGCCGGAGGAGCGCAGCGCACCGCGGCCGTGATGTACAGGTCTTTTAATACGAGCCCGTCGTTGCGATCGGTGGCGTTGGGTTGATTGGCGAATCCGGTTTCATACAGCACGGGAAACATGAACTTGCCGGAAGCGTCGCCGGTGAACGGGCGTCCAGTGCGGTTGGAGCCGTGTGCCCCGGGAGCCAGTCCCATGATCAGCACCCGCGCCTCGGGGTCGCCGAATCCCGGCACGGGCTTGCCCCAGTATTCCTGGTCGCGGTAAGCACGCCGCTTCTCGCGAGCAATCTGCTCGCGATAGGCGACCAGGCGCGGGCAGCGGGTGCAGGCGACAACCTCGCGGTTGAGGATGGTTAGCCAGTGGGGCGGGCGTTGGTGGGAAGTGACTGGTCGTTGGTCGTTCGTCGTTGGTCGTTGGCGGGAAGTCGGTCGTCGGTCGTCGGCCATTGTTCGTTCTTCGTCGTCGTGAAAGCTATTATCCCAGCGGCTGAACGTACTTCCGTAGCCAATCTAGAATCTGGGAGAAGCGGAATTCGTGGCGCTCCATTGAGCCGGTGATGAATTCGTGGGCCGCTTTGGCTTCGACCTTGATGTAATAACCGTTGCGGCGGAGAAAGACGTCGGCGGCGGTAAAGGCGATACGCTTGTTGCCGTCGAGGAAGCCGTGGTTGTTCCCAAGCGACTCCATCAGCGCCGCGGCCTCTTCCTCGAGTGAATTGTAGTAGCCGGTCTGCGGACGAAAAATGGCGGCCTCAACCGCGCCCTGGTCGCGCACGCCGTGCAGACCGCCGAACATGTCGATGAGCCGGTGCTGCATCTGGTAGACTTCCGCGACCGTCAGGTAGTCCGACATTTACTTGGCGAGACGCTCAAGCAGGTCACGGTTGGTAGCGACCGACTGCTCGAAGGCATCCATCACCTCGCGGCGGACCAGGTGCTGCGACGGGACTACGTTCTTCAGGTAGAACTTCAGCGCCTCCTCCAGAATGTGGCGCTGCGATTGGCCGTTGCGCTTGGCGACGGCGACGAACTCTCTGTAGAGCTTGGCGTCGATTTCGGGGGTGAACTTCTTGGTTGCAGGCATTGGGAACGCGCCTCGAACTCGATTTTAGCACGGTCGAATTGTCTATCAAGGTAAATCTTGATTCATCAATATAGGCTCGCAGTTGAGAATACCCGTCAGATTGATCTGGATTGAAAAAATCTTCAGATCTTGGCGCTAAAATCTTGGATTGAAAGGAGTTAAGTGCGCCAGTTCGACTTTGATCTGGCTAAAATCTGGCTTCTAAAGGACTTAGCTGCAAAATCTGTTTTCTAAAGGACTTGCGGAAAAACTCGGCGGACCGGCGAAGAGCGTACCCCAGTCGCTGAAGCGCGGACCCATTTTCAGCGACGTAGCGGCACGAGTGGAACTCATGCCCTTCCCAGACGACCTCGAACCGAAGTTAACCCTTCGCCGACTGCACTAAGACAAATCTATCTTGCTTGTCAAAGATCAGGCGCTCTCGGGCCTGGGCGAGAGAATATCCTTGCAGTTTACAGGTCTGCCGATTCGTGGTCTGTGACGGATGAACGCCGGAGCTGTGGAAAAATTCGCGGGGTACCGGATGCGGATATCCGATCCTGGCGAACAGCAGATTCCTCCTGCCTCGCTTCGCTCGCGCGTCGGAATGACAAGGGATTAACAGAGGAGTGGGTCAGGGTCAGCACGCCATAGAAGTCAAAGTCCCCGCTCAAGCGAAGCTTGAGTGGAGCACTCCTTAGGGCTGATTTAGGCCAGGCCAGCCTCCGATAGGTTGTAACTGTTTGACGGTGCTCTCCCTCTGTCTTTACACTCAAGTAAGCGCCCCAATAAATTCGGTCTGCTTCCGCTTGCTCGATGGAGCGTTCCGAAATCCGAGTGAGCCGTGAAAGGCGAATCGTGAGCCCCACAGAGACAGCCGACACCAAAAAAGACGCGAACGACAGCAAGAGTAAAGACAGCACCAAACGAGAAATCTCGGTCGAGATTCCTGCCGCCGAAGTTGCCCGCGAAACCGAGGTGCAGATTGCGCGCTATCAGAAGAGTGCGCGGCTGCCAGGCTTTCGCTCCGGACACGTGCCCGCCTCCATTATCAAGCAGCGCTTTGGCGAGGGCCTGAAGAACGATGTGGCCGAGGCATTGATCCCGAAACACTTTCACCGGGAAGCGCAGAAGCAGGGACTGGTTCCGGTTTCGCAGCCTCGCGTCACCGACCTGCACATGCACGAAGGCGAACCGCTGCGTTTCAAGGCGAGCTTCGAAATCCTGCCGGAGATTCAGGTCGAAGGCTACAAGGAACT
This sequence comes from uncultured Acidobacteriaceae bacterium, assembly GCA_963715875.1. Classification (GTDB taxonomy): domain Bacteria; phylum Acidobacteriota; class Terriglobia; order Terriglobales; family Acidobacteriaceae; genus Sulfotelmatobacter. The sequence continues at coordinate 3,588,189 of OY970281.1, forward strand.
GCGCGCCGAGCATCCGGAGATCGTGGTGACCGACGAAGAAGTGGAGCAGGCGCTCACCAGTTTGCGCGAGCAGCATGCCACCTACACCACGGTAGAAGGCCGGACGCTGGCCGAGGGCGATTACGCGCAGGCTTCGATGGATGGCAAGCCTAAAGACGGCGCCGATGTTGCCGAGGCCAAAGCCAATCCCGTGCACATGGACGACGTGCTGATCGAGATTGGCGGCAAAAATACTGTGGCCGAGTTCAGCCAGCACCTCACCGGCGCATCCGCCGGCGAGGAGCGAACGTTCGATGTGATCTATCCGGAAGACGCTCCCGACAAACGCCTCGCGGGCAAGACCTTTGTGTATACGGTGAAGGTGATCGGCATCAAGCAGAAGAGCGTGCCTGAACTCAACGACGACTTTGCCAAAGAACTGGGCGAGTTCACCAGCCTGGACCAGGTCCGCAAACAGATACGCGACAACATGGAACACGAGAAGCGCCACAACATTGAGCGCGAAGCGAAAGACAAGCTGGTGGCCGAGCTGGTGAAGCGCAATGAGTTCGAAGTTCCGGAGTCTTTGATCGACCGCCAGATCGACTTGCGCCTGGAGCGGGGCCTGCGGGCTCTCGCAGCACAGGGAATGAAGATGGAAGACCTGAAGAAAATGGACCTGCCCCGGCTGCGAGCCGGCCAGCGGGACCAGGCAGTGCACGATGTGAAGTCTTCACTGCTGCTGGAGCGCATCGCGGATCTGGAAAAAATCCAAGTCGGCGACGAGGAAATCAACCGCGAGATCGAAGCTCTCGCACAACAGACCAAACAAACGTCAGAAGCAGTGCAGGCGCGATTGACAGAGGATGGGGGCCTCGATAGAATCCGGAATAGAATCCGCAGCGAGAAGACCCTCGAATTACTTTATCGTCAGTCCGCGTAGCTCGAAAAAAGACGCGGTTTTTTAACCCTCCCCGAGACGTGCAAGCGATATTTTGGGGTGGAGTGTGGCAGGTTGGGTGACAAGCAGTGGCCGGGTTTGATAAGGAAGCGAGCCAGACGCGCGATGATTGCGTCGCACAGAACGCGACGCGTCGCGCGGCTCGCCCAGATCCTTCGCGGCGCAAAGAACGCTTGCTCAGGATGACAATCACACTGAGCCGCAAGTCACGGTGACAGGTTAGGCAAATCATGAAAAACGATCCGCAGATGATGCTGGTACCGATGGTGATCGAGCAGACCGGGCGTGGCGAACGCGCCTACGACATTTATTCCCGGCTGCTCCGCGATAACATCATTTTCATAGGCACGCCGATTGACGACAACATCGCCAACCTGGTGATCGCTCAAATGCTGTTTCTGGCGCAGGAAGATCCGGAGAAGGACATTCAGCTTTACGTGAACTCCCCGGGCGGCTCGATTACGGCGGGCATGGCGATTTACGACACCATGCAATACGTGAAGAATGACGTGATGACGTTGTGCGTGGGGCAGGCGGCGTCGATGGCGGCGTTGCTTCTGGCAGCCGGCGAGCCGAAGAAGCGGCTGGCGCTGCCCAATTCGCGCATCCTGATTCACCAGCCGTCGATGGGAGGATTGTCGGGGCAGGCGACCGATATCGACATTCACGCGCGAGAGATTCTGCGGATGCGGGAGATTACTAATCAGTTACTCTCGAAGCACAGCGGGCAGAAACTCGATAAGGTGGAAAAGGACGTGGAGCGCGACTTCATCATGAACGCGCAGCAGGCTAAAGAATACGGAATCATAGACGATATCATCTATAAGACCGTAAAGGCGGTAGGATAGGCCTTCGCGCTTGCGTAGTAGCTAGTTCCTAGTACCCAGTACCGAGCAAGCCGCTTCGAACTGGCGACTGGGTACTAGGTACTGAGTACTAAAAAGAAGGAGTGGAGCCGAGTGAAAACCAAGTCGCCTGACGAGATATTGCGGTGTTCGTTCTGCCACAAATCGCAGGATGCCGTAGCCAAGCTGATCTCGTCGCCCAGTGACTACCCGCGCGCCTACATTTGTGATGAGTGTGTCGCGGTGTGCAATTCGATACTGGAAGACGACCGCACGGCGACTCCGCCCAGCACCACACCCAACCAACTGCCCAAGCCGCAGGAGGTCAAAACCTTCCTCGATGAGTACGTCATCGGGCAGGAACAGACCAAGAAGAAGCTGGCAGTCGCGGTTTACAACCACTACAAGCGCATCTTCATGAATCGCCAGAAGACGGCGGGTGATGGCATTGAGTTGAGCAAGTCAAACATCTTGCTGATTGGGCCCACTGGGACCGGCAAGACCCTGCTGGCGCAAACTCTGGCGCGCATGCTCGATGTGCCCTTCGCCATTGTCGATGCCACCACGCTCACCGAAGCCGGCTACGTCGGCGAGGATGTGGAAAACATTATTCTGAAACTTCTGCAGGCGGCCGAGGGGGATGTGAGCCGCGCCCAGACTGGCATGATCTATATCGACGAAATCGACAAGATCGGGCGCAAGGACGAGAATCCGTCGATCACCCGCGATGTTTCCGGCGAAGGCGTGCAGCAGGCGCTGCTCAAGATTCTGGAAGGAACCATCGCCAACGTTCCGCCGCAAGGCGGGCGCAAGCATCCGCACCAGGAATTCACTCCTGTAGACACCACGAACATCCTCTTTATATGCGGCGGCGCCTTCGTCGGGCTGGAAAAAATCATTGGCCGGCGAGTGGGAAAGAAGTCTCTGGGCTTCCGCGGCGGCGAAGAGGCGGAAAAGGAAGACATCGTAGTCTCGAAGAAGCGGAATTTTGAGTTGCTCAGCGAAATCCAACCGGAAGACTTGATCAAGTTCGGCCTGATTCCCGAATTCGTCGGCCGCATGCCCGTGGTCGGGATGCTTGAAGATCTGGATGAGTTCGCGCTGATCGAGATCCTCACCCGTCCCAAGAATGCCATCGTCAAGCAATATCAGCGGCTGTTCGAGTTCGAGAATGTGCGCTTGAAGTTCAGCGATGAGGCCCTGCGCGCAATCGCCCGCCAGGCCATGGCCCGCAAAGTGGGAGCGCGCGGCCTGCGCATGATCCTCGAAGAGCTCATGCTCGACCTGATGTTCCAGCTGCCCAGCCAGAAGAAGCTGAAAGAGTTCGAGGTCACGCGCGAGATGGTGGAGAAACGCAGCGCTACGGTGGCCACGCTGGAAAAGGCCGGGTAGTTCAATCGATCGTGAATGAATATGCGAAACCGCCTGCTCGCACATTTCATACTAATCTCAGCGATCGTTGTTATGGCCGGGTCAGTCTGTGCGGCGCAGGATAGTTGCAACTCAAACGATCACTGCTACGCCAGCGCCAAGGTTAAGACCGTCTCTGGAAAAGAAGTGACGCTGAAGAGCGTATCCGTCTACGTGGATGCGGAAAAAATTCACTACTACTCATACCAGCACAGTGAGATTGCTTTTGTTAGCTACCGCCATCGCACAAGTCTGGGGCCGGAATTTGAAGGGAAGGCTGAGTCAATCGAGCTGTATCGGGGTGATAAACCTGTTTCCTTCAAACAGATTGAGTTTGCCGCCGGTGGAGAACCACAAGCGATAGAGTTTCAGGGTCATGCTGCCTTATCCTCGAAGGACGTGATTTTGACGTTCCCGGGGGACCCGGCCTACAGCAGTGATCAATGGCTGTTTTATGGCACCGCCATTGATGGGGGAAGCGCACAGGACATCAGCATCCGGGGGTCGAAGATCCAGTCGATTACGTTTGAAGGGGCTCCCCCGCAAAAGCCGTTTGACAAACGATGACTTGGACGGGCGCAAGGAAGTGCGCCGCGGGGTACGGTCCAAAGCCGCAACTGATGCGGCCTTTAGCTCCTGAGAAGTTAGGCTCCTGGTCCCGCAAAAAAATTCACAAAACCATTTCTGGTAGTAAACTGTTGACGGACAGTTCGGCCAGTCCGGGGAGATCGATGACCACAATTAAGGAAAAATTCGAATCCAAGAAGCTGCCCATGATGCCCATCCGGGACGTGGTCATCTTCCCTTTTATGATGACGCCGTTCGTCGTGGGCCGTGAGTCGAGCGTGCGCGCGCTCGAAGAAGCACTGGCCGCGGACAAAAAGATCTTCCTCGCCACCCAGCACGATGCCTCCATCGACGAGCCCAAGTCCAATGAGATTTACCAGGTCGGCACCATTGTCAACATTGTGCAGAGCCTGAAGCTGCCCGACGGCAACATTAAGGTTCTGGTTGAGGGAATCGAGCGCGGACGCCTGCTGCAGGCTACCGACGCCGATGGCTACATGCAGGCCAATGTGCGGGTCGCGCGTTATCCGGTGGAGATGAATCCGCAGATCGAAGCCGGCATGCAGCGCGTGACCACACTGTTTGAGCAGTATGTAAAGCTGTGTCAGGCGCTGAACTACGAGACCATGATCTCGGCGGTGCGCATGGAGGATCCTGCCAAGCTCACCGACATCATCGCCGCCAACCTGCAGCTATCCATCGAAGAAAAGCAGGAACTGCTCGAGATTTTCGATCCTTCCGAGCGCCTGAACCGAATCGCCGACGTGCTCGATGTGGAAATCGAAAAGCTGAACGTCGATCGGACGATCCAGTCGCGCGTGAAGCGCCAGATGGAGAAGGCGCAGAAAGAGTATTACCTCAACGAGAAGATCAAGGCCATCCAGAAGGAACTGGGGCGCGGCGAGAAGAGCGAATTCGACGAATTGAAGAAAAAGGTCGAAGCCGCCGGCATGCCGAAAGAAGTCAAAGACAAGGCGCTGCAGGAGTTGAAGAAACTGGAAGCCATGCCGCCGATGTCGGCGGAGTCGACGGTTTCGCGCAACTATCTCGACTGGCTGCTGGCCGTGCCGTGGAAGAAGCGCTCGAAGGAAATCCGGAACATCTCGCGCGCCGAGAAGGTTTTGAACGAAGATCATTACGGCCTGGAGAAAATCAAGGAGCGCATCCTCGAATTCCTGGCGGTGCGGCAGTTGGTGAAGAATCCCAAGGGCTCGATTTTGTGCTTTGTCGGACCTCCGGGCGTGGGGAAGACTTCGCTGGGAATGTCGATTGCCAAGGCCACGGGACGCAAGTTCGTGCGCATGTCGCTGGGTGGAGTGCGCGATGAGGCCGAAATCCGCGGCCATCGCCGTACCTACATCGGCGCTTTGCCCGGCCAGATCATTCAAATGATGAAGAAGGCCGGCACCAAGAACCCGGTCTTCATGCTGGATGAAGTCGACAAGATGTCGATGGATTTCCGCGGCGACCCCTCGGCGGCGCTGCTCGAAGTGCTCGATCCCGAGCAGAACTTCATGTTCGTCGATCATTATCTCGACGTCGAATACGACCTGTCGCAGGTTTTCTTTGTGGCCACGGCGAACGTGATGCACACGATTCCTCCCGCGCTGCAGGATCGCATGGAAGTGCTGCGCCTGCACGGCTACACCGAGCAGGAGAAAGTGGAGATTGCCAAGCAGTTTCTGGTGAAGAAGCAGATGCTGCAGGCTGGCCTGTCGGAGAAAAACGTCACGTTTTCTGACGACGCCATCACCACGCTGATTCGCGCCTACACCCGTGAAGCGGGAGTGCGCAATCTGGAGCGCGAAATCGGCAACGTCTGCCGCAAGGTCGCGCGCAAAGTGGTCAAAGAAGGCGCGGACTATACCATCGCCGTGACCGGCGAGAATGTGACTGACTTCCTGGGCGTCATCAAGTTCCGCGACACGGTGGCGCACGAAAAGAGCGAAGTCGGCCTGGTCACCGGCCTGGCTTGGACCGAAGTTGGTGGCTCGATCCTGAGCACCGAAGCCACGGTGGTCGATGGCAAAGGCAAGCTGACGCTGACCGGCAAACTCGGCGATGTGATGCAGGAATCGGCGCAGGCCGCCTTGTCATACGTCCGCTCGCGCGCCAACCGACTGGGCCTGACCCGCGATTTCTATCGCAATCTCGATCTGCACGTGCATGTGCCCGAAGGCGCGATTCCGAAGGACGGTCCGTCCGCTGGCATCACCATTGCGACTGCGATCGCCAGCGCGCTCAGCAAGATTCCAGTGCGCCGCGATCTAGCCATGACTGGCGAAATCACGCTGCGCGGTAAAGTTCTTCCCATTGGCGGCCTGAAAGAAAAACTTCTGGCCGCGCATCGCGCCGGGCTTTTCGAAGTGATCCTGCCCCGCGACAACGAAAAGGATATAGCCGAGGTTCCCGAGAATCTGCGCACCGCCATGAAATTGCACTTCGTGGATACGATGGATCAGGTGCTGCAGATTGCGCTGGAATCGCCGCTATCCGAGTTGCATGAGGATGTAATGCACGCGGATGTGACCGCGCAGACCATCGCGCCCCTGACGTCGGGCGCGGGGGATGCCCCGGCGGCGCATCAGTAGGTTGTGATGCAGTGTCTGGCTTAATGACTGTCATCCTGAGCGGAGTTGCCGTGCACGATAGCGAACGGCAACGTAGTCGAAGGATCCCTTTAAGCACAGCGAAAATCCGGCAAGGTGAGAATTCCGGCGGAGCTCAAGTCCATACCAGCGCACAAAGGGATCCTTCGACTCCGGCGATGGCTCGCTGTCGCGAACCATCGCCTCCGCTCAGGATGACATTTCTGGATTAGATGACATTTCTGGATCAGCACCGCCAGGGCGTCTCGATTTCCCGCGAAGCGTTACAATAGGAAATTCTTACGATGTCCGCATCCAACCAAAGTCAGATCGCATTTGAAAACGGCCAGGAGTCCTCTGCCGAGCAGGCTCATCCGCGCACCTCGGGAATCCTGCCTTCGCAGGAAATCAGCAACCTGATCGCGCGCGGCCACATCAGCGCGTCGCCCGCGGTCAATCCCGATCACATTCAGCCCGCGAGTCTCGATCTGCGCCTGGGCGACATGGCGCATCGCGTGCGCGCGAGTTTTCTTCCCGGTCCGAACAGCACGGTCGCGGAAAAAATCAAAGAATTGCGCATGACGCGCGTCGATCTCACGGGCGCGCCGGTCTTCGAAAAAGATTGCGTCTACATCATTCCTCTGGTCGAGGAATTAAATCTTCCCGAGAACATTTCCGGCAAAGCGAACCCGAAAAGCACCACTGGCCGCCTCGACATTTTTACGCGCCTGATCACCGATTACGGCACTGAGTTCGATCGCGTGCCCGCCGGATACAAAGGCAAACTGTACGCCGAAGTTGTTTCCCGCACCTTCACCGTGGCGCTGCGCGCGGGAATGCGGCTGAGCCAGTTGCGCTTTGTGCAGGGCAATCCCGTGGCCGGCGACCGCACCATCAAGGGCCTCGACCGCGAAGCTCCCCTGGTTTATATGGACGAGGAAGAGGTTCCCAGTAAAGCGCGGGTGGAGCGCGGTCTAAGAATTACGGTGAATCTGGAAGGAGCGGAGCCGGGCGAAATCATTGCCTATCGGGCCAAGCGCTACGCTCCGGCGATTGAGCTCGACAAGATTAATTTTTATGCGGCCGAAGAGTTCTGGGAAGTGCGACACGAGAATGCGAAGAAGAATCTGATTCTCGAGCCCAACGATTTCTACATTCTCGCGTCGAGGGAGAGGGTGAGCGTCCCTCCTGAATACGCGGCCGAGATGGTTCCCTTCGATCCTTCCGATGGCGAATTTCGCATTCACTACGCCGGGATTCTTCGATCCCGGCTTCGGCTATGGATCTAACGACATCAAGGGGACGCGCGCCGTGCTGGAGGTTCGAGCCCACGAGGTTCCGTTCCTGATCGAGCACGGCCAACTCGTGGGACGGCTGAATTACATGCCGCTGCTGCGCCGGCCGGATAAAATTTATGGCACGAACATAGGATCGTCGTACCAGCACCAGGCGCTTACGCTGAGCAAGCAATTTCGCAAGGGATGAGTTGTGCCTCCCGTAGATTCTGATGCGCGGGAGATCCCTTCGGCAAGCTCAGGGCAGGCTCTTCGCTCCGCCTGAAGAACGGCTACGCTCAGGATGACGCCGGAAGCATTTTGGCCGGCACATTTGGAGCCGTCATCGCTTGCCAATCCCCACCGCTGCGTTGCACACTAACTCATGCCCACTGAGAACCGGGAACTGAGAAGGCGTCTCATAAATAGTCCGGAGCAACAGGCCGACGCCCCCCAGGGGCTGAAGCCCAGGTATTTATTGGCTTCGTACGGCACGACTAAAGTCGTGCCCTTCCCGAGCGCATTTATGAAATGGACTCTGAGAACTGAGAACTGCCCATGAGAGTAATCGCCAGATTCATGGCCTCGGCCACCGGTGCGGACCACTTCCCCGCTCCCAGCCTGCCGGAGGTCGCATTTCTCGGCCGCTCGAACGTGGGCAAATCCAGCGTGATCAACACGCTGATCGGCGACAAGATTGCCCGTACCAGTTCCACGCCCGGGCGCACACGCGCCATCAATTTTTTCGAAGTGCGCTGGGCGGGAAAGCCGCAGCCGGAACTCATCTTCGCCGATCTCCCCGGTTACGGCTACGCCAAACTCTCGCGCGAGATTTCCGCCGAGTGGCCCAAGTTCATTGAGCCTTACATGAACGACCGCCCGACACTGGCGCTGTGTCTGGCGTTGGTGGACGTGAATGTGCCGCCGCAGTCGAGCGACCGTCAACTCATGGATTTTCTGAACGCTTCCGGCCGCGACTTTATTCTGATCGCGACCAAGAGCGACCGGCTGTCGAATAATCAACTGTCCAACGCGCTGAGGCGACTGGCGGAGGCCTATCCGGCCGCGCCGGTGATTCCCTTCTCGGCGAAAACCGGCGCCGGGCGCGACGAAGTCTGGAACAAGATTCGGAAGGCGGTAGCGGAATTTCCGGTGCACGCATCCCAATCTTGAACCGCTCCCATTCCGAACCTGACGTTGTCCCTTCGTTTCATGCCCGCATGGCTTTCGCTCAATCTTCTGCTCAAAAGCTCCGTTAGGTAACGCAGAGACTCCTCTCGACGAGAAGTTGAGGTAAAGGAATCCTGCGATGCGCTATGAAAATGAAACCAACGCTGGCGCGGCCTATCTATCGCGTCTGAAACAATCCAACACAGCACAGGCTGCGGGCGCTGCGCCGGCGCGCGCGCGGGATGCAACAGCCTCGGCTGCGAGTGCGCCTCATAGAACTCGATCCGAGGACGCCGCACCACCCAAGCCAATCTCCGCTCCCATGGAAAAGCGCCGCAGCCCCCGTTACAAATGCCAGGGCAGCGCCTGCATACAAGAAATCGGCAGGCCGGGCTCGACCTGGGCCACGTTCACCGACATCAGCGTTCACGGCTGCTACGTCGAGGCACCGGTGCCGTATCGCGTCGGCGTCATCCTGCAGATGAGGCTCGAGCTGAATGATTTTCGAATCGAGCTCGCGGGAAAGGTCTGCGTGGCCTACCCCAGCCTGGGGATGGGAGTCTCGTTCACGGAGATCTCCCCGCCGAATCACAAACGATTGCGGGAGTTGGTGGCCTCGCTGGCGGCATTTCAAGGGCGCCAGGCGTAGGGCGCCATTGTAGTGCATCAATAGTGGCCTCTCAAATCCTTAACCACGGGGGCCACAGAGGAATCACGGGGTAAACCGTTGACGCGCCACGCTGGGTGCAAATATTGGGTACCAACGTTTCAAACGCAGCGCCTCCTTCCAACCACAATCCTCGTTTGATTCGTTATGATGAAAGTTTATGGCTTCTTACCTGATCACGGGAATTGGCGGATTCATTGGGTCATCATTGGCGCGAGAACTCTTGCAGCGCGGCGAACGAGTTCGCGGCGTAGACAATTTTTCAACCGGCAGGCGGGAAAATCTCACCGAAATCCTGAGCCAGATCGATTTGCGCGAAGTGGACATGCTCGATCTCGAGGCCATGAAACAAGCCTGCTCCGGCGTGGATTATGTGTTGCATCAGGCTGCGATTCCTTCGGTGCCGAAGTCTGTGCTCGATCCCATTGGCAGCAACCGGGCGAACGTCGATGGCACGCTGAATGTGCTGGTCGCCGCGCGCGATGCCAAGGTGAAGCGCCTGATCTACGCCGCCTCGTCATCCGCATATGGCGATACGCCCACGCTACCGAAACATGAGCGCATGACGCCCGATCCGATTTCGCCGTATGCCGTAGCCAAGCTGGCCAGCGAGCATTACCTGATCTCGTTTTATCGTTGCTATGGATTGGAAACGGTGGCACTGCGCTACTTCAATGTTTTCGGCCCGCGGCAGGATCCCTCGTCGCCCTATTCCGGAGTGCTGGCGAAGTTCATCACGCTCATGCTGAAGGGAGAGCAGCCCACGATGTTTGGCGACGGCGAGCAGAGCCGCGATTTCACCTACATTGATAATGCTGTCGAGGCCAACCTGCTGGCCTGCGTCGCTCCCGCACAGCAGGCGGCGGGCAAGGTGTTCAACATCGCGACAGGACGGCGGGTGACGCTCAATGAAACGTTCAAAGCGCTTCAGGGTCTTACTGCTTACGCGGGTGCTCCCATCTACGGCGCGGAGCGCGGGGGCGACATTAAACATTCGCTCGCCGATATCTCCCTGGCTGAAAAATATCTGGGTTATCAACCAAAAGTGAACTTCGAAGAAGGCCTGCGCAAAACCGTGGACTGGTACCGAAGCGCGGGAGCGTAGGCCGGTTTTCGAGCTTCGAGGCCGATTACGTTGGTGATCTACGCTCTGATTACCACTCTCAGTAGAGTGGGGGAATGACCCTCTCATCGCTGGTAGTCTCGCGCGACTGGCAAGAAGTCAGTGTTCTGGAGTGCATTCTTGGCGGCTTGCATATGGACGTTGCCGTCGAGAGCGAACCTCAACGAGCGCTTTCGCGGCTCACGAAATCCAAGATCGATGCGCTCATTGTGGACTGCGATCTCAATGGCACCGATCAACTCTTTCTCGAACTGCGCCGCGAATCGCCGCGCGTCAACACCGTGCCGCTGGTCATCATGGGCGGCGGGCAAACGAGACGCGACGTGGAAGGAATGGGAGCGATGTTCGCATTCGACAAGCCCATATCCGTGGAACAGGCGGTGCGCACGCTTTCCGCCGCGCGCAACATGATTCTTGACGGACGGCTGCTCTATCACCGCGCCGGCGCCGAGGTCTCCGTAACTCTGATGGGCCGAACTCAGAAGCGAGCAGAAGGACAGCTCATTAATCTGAGTCAGGGAGGGCTGCAGGTCCACATGGGGAAGGGATTTGACGCGAGCGACGCGTCCCAGATTTCATTCGATTTGCCGGGGACGAAGAGCGGGGTGAAGGCGCAAGTGGAAATCGCGTGGTCCGATGACCGCGGCAATGTCGGCATTCGATTTGTGAAGATGGCGACGCCGGTCAAGCAGAGCCTGCGAGTGTGGCTGGCACAGCAGTATTTTGCAAACTGAATTCAGGATCAAGGTTTCAAAGTTTCAAGGTTTCTTCGCTTCCTGCGTCTACGCTCGTCGCTTGCAGCTACCGTTCATGGAAATCTGCACCCAACGTCGGCTCTGCTCAGCGGAAGCGCCCGTTTCCTTCGGCATCTTTTTCTTCATTTTCCAGAGACACACTTTGCGCCAAACTAACGCCTGGGCTCGATCTTCCAAAGACAATGAACATGGTCCGGTACGCGGCAACGATGAAGATCGCCGCGGCGGTCGCGGCTCCGACAGTCATGGGCCAGGGCGGCAACTCGTGAGTGATCGAGAGAAAAATCAGAGCAAAGATCAGGAGCGCTGCGGTCACGACCAGTCCATCCACCAGCCACGCCAGGCTCCGCCCCGAGAGCGGCCGCGAAAGCCATGCGGATTCTGACTCAGGATCATCAGCCGGACTTTCATCTTCCATCTCTGGAACACGGTTCGGCTGAGTCAAAACCGGCTCCAGGCAGATCGCGGCGCGGGGTGCTCCCGAGACGCTCAGGCCATCGCTCTCCGGCCACGGATAGTCTCTTACCACATTCTCTTCGCGGACATTTTTTTCGCGGAGAATGGAAACTACCGATCCCGCGAGTAGCGACCGGGCCGGGCCACCGTCGCGGGCGGCGCCTTCGAGCAGGTTGGAAAAAATCCACTGATTGATCTGATGCCTGATCTCCGCCGGCATATCGACGAAGCGGATGCCGCATTGCCCCGAGCGATTGGCCCAACTGACATGGCCGTAGGCATCCACACGCAAGCGAGGAAATCGCAATTCAAAGCGCAGCCGCACGCGCTGTTCCGGACGCAGCGGGGCGACCGCCTGCACGGCCACGCCTTCGTCGTTCAGGTTACGGATAATTCCGCCGTTCGCCTGATCGATGGTGACGTAGGTCAGCGTGTGCAGCTCATGCCGGTAGTGAGCGCGCGTTTGCCTCGCGAGTGATGGAGCTGGAGCTGCGTGCATAATCTCGGCCAAGAATCCCTGGAACGCGAATCGGTCTGCTGAAATTTTAGTTTCTGCGGCCCGTGTCTTGGCAGTAACTGCAGTGGTTCTCAAGGTAAGAAGCCCCCAATTCCAGCCCGCACAGTGGGGATTTGGCTCGATCAGGACTTACTAAAGGCCATGTCCAATCGATCATGCATAGCCAATTGCAACCCGGTCAAAAGCACTTTACCTTTAAGTCAATGCCCCGCGAAAACCGCGGGGAAAACGGCGGTTTGATCGCGATTTGAGATGGGGACCACTTCGGCCAATCCGGGATTCGAGGTCGGCGCTGGGCTGGGCGCGGCGCAGATTCCGCCGTGGCCTTCGGAGCGCAGTCCATTTGCGCCGACGCAAACCATTTCCCTTCCCCGTCATGAGATCCGCGAGCCTCGGGCCTCAGGGCGCGACGCGCTGCAAGCGCTGTTGGCCTTTGCTGCCTTGCACCAGCAAGTTCGGCAGAGGCGCGCGCTGGCCGGGCAGCACGGCGGATTTGAAACTATTACTCCCGCCGAGTTTGAAACCGGAGAGCAATTCCTTCTCGACGAAGTGCTGTATCTGGTCGCGGAACGCGCCATCGCCATCACCGGCGCGGATGGATTGGGAATTGCGCTGGCCGAGAACAACGAGATTGTGCTGCGAGCTTCGGCGGGCAGAATCAAGCCCGACGTGGGCGCGCGCATCGATCGGGATTCGGCTTTCTCCGGCGCATGCTTCCGCATGGCGCAGATTATTCGCTGCGATGACACCGAAACCGACGATCGGGTAAACCTCAATGCCTGCAGGCGCCTTGGAGCGCGATCGATGGTGGCTGTGCCACTGTGCGGGCGCAGGCGCGTGATCGGATTGCTGGAAGCGTTTTCCTCCGAGCCCTTCGGATTCAACGACAGCGATGTCAACAGCCTTGAACTGCTGGCCGAACTCATTCTCGGAGCCTTGAAACCCGAAGATGAAGACCGCTTCGCGGAGTCGGCGCGAATGGCTGAGGAGAGTCTGTGTGCGGATGCGATTGTTCCGCAGGTTGAGAATGAGGCGGAAGAGGCCTCTGCTCTTGCGGCTCCGGTTCGATCGCTAGCTGAACCTGCACTGCTCGACGAACCTACGCGTCTCACCGACAGCGATCCGATCTTTGATACTCAAACCGATACTCAAACCGATACTTCCCAAGCTGCTGTTGCTTCCGGCCATCATCCGGGAATCGTGCTGGTATTGGTGCTGGTCGTGATTTCCGCCACGCTCGCTGGTGCGCTGTGGTGGAAGCTGAAGAACGCGCAACTTGGGCGACTCATGGTGCAACCCGAGCCCAAGATTACGCGGTCTGCGACGGCAGCTCCGGTTGCGCCGTCTTCTGTTCCGGCTGCGACAGTTCCTGCTGCGACGGATTCGGCTGAAGCTGGCAACGGAAGCGCCGCGGCGCAGGAACCGTCGAAGCCTACGCGCGTTACCGGCATTCGGCATTGGTCTTCGGCTGATTCCAGCACCGTCGTGCTCGACCTCGAAGATCAGGTGCAATACGAAGCGCATCGCGTTCCCGGCACCAACCGGATTTACTTCGATCTGCACGACACTGCGTCCGCAGCCGAGCTTGCGGGAAAAACGATTGAGGTCGGAGACGCGCTGCTGGCGCGAGTTCGCATCTCGCAGCCGGCTTCGGGCCTGACTCGCATGCTGCTCGAGACAAGATCCAACTCGACGTTTTCTGTGAGCCTGGAACCAAACCCTTATCGTCTGGTGGTGCAGGTGCGCAAGGTCGGCCTCGCTCCCAAAGCTGAGGTGAATGATTTTCAAGGAGCTGCCGACCAAAAAGTCGCGGGATTTATTTCTCCGATTGTGGTTCCCCCTCCGTCGAGCGAAGACTTGCAACTGCGAGCGCGCGTGCCGAAGATGCGCATCGTGGTGGACGCGGGCCACGGCGGCTGGGATCTCGGAACCGTCGGCCGGCGCGGCTTGCTGGAGAAAGACCTGGTGCTCGAGATCGCGCAACGCCTGGGCAAACTGCTGGAGAGCCGGTTGGGCGCGGACGTGATCCTGACGCGCAACGACGACAATTACATTCCTCTCGACGAACGGGCAGGCTTGGCGAACCAGTCGCAAGCCGATTTGTTCATCTCGGTTCATGCCAACTACAGCGACCTGGCTTCGGCGCGCGGCGTGGAAACCTATTACACCAACTTCTTTGCTTCGCCCAACGCGAAGGATGGGGAAAGCCGCGATCCCAACCACGCCAAGAATGCCGGTTCGACGGAGCTTTCGCCGGTCGAACTCCACGAGAAAGTTGAACAGTCACGGCACCTTGCGGCGAGCGTGCAGCGCTCGCTCTACGGAACTTTGTCGGCGCAGAATCCTGGACTGCGGGACCGCGGCGTGAAAGAAGCTTCCTACGTGGTTCTTACCGAGACGACGATGCCCGGAATCCTGGCCGAAGTTTCGTTCGTTAGCAGCCCGACCGACGAGCAGAAACTGCAGAACGACGGCTACCGCGAGCAGATTGCCGAAGCGCTGTATCGCGGGATTGCACGGTATGCGGCTGGGTCGCGTGGCGTGAAAGATGGCGTCTCGGTAACTAGCTTCGAGTTGCGAGTTGCGAGTTCCGAGTCCCGAGCGAAATCCTCAACTTACTCCGGCGAATTCGGCCAGATGTGAGCGATCGCTCGACGTCAGAGTCGGACTGAGCATTGTCCTCAGAATAGCGGTGGCGTGGTGTTGTGCGTCAGTTGAATGCCACCGGCGGCTGCGGCCCGATGAACCTGGGCCGCTGGACAGCCGAGGCGGCTGTCCCCACATGAATCCAAATCAGTTCGCTGCTGGGACGCCTCCGTATTTTTGCAGCCAGTTTAGTTCTTCGCGGACTTTGATTTTGCCGTGCCAGGGATTTTTGTCGAGGCTGTGGCCTTCGCCGGGGAAGATTAGGAGCTTGTTGGGAATGCCGAGCGAGTAGAGAGCGTGCTCCAGCAAGTAGCTTTGCAGCGGGGGAACGCGGATGTCGTCGGCACCGGCGACCATGTGGGTAGGGGTGCGGACTTTGGCGATTTGGAAGATGGCAGCTTCGTCGTTGTAGCGGCGCGGGTTTTCCCAGGGGCGCCCGCCGAGAACAAGTGTGTCGTCGGCGGTGGTATCGTCGTTGCCCCATCCGGCAACATTTTCTACGCCACCCGCGCCGGTAACTGCGGCTTGGAAGCGCGTAGTTTGGGTGATCAGCCAGTTGGTGAGGTATCCGCCGTAGCTGTAGCCGCCGACGGTGAGGTGATTGGGATCGGCGATGCCGTCTTTCACCAGGGCGTCGACGCCTTCGAGAATGTCTTTGCCGGGAAGTGAGAACAGAGCGGGAAGGATCTGCAAAGCGAACTTGTCACCGTATCCGGTGGAACCGCGGTAGTTGGGCTGGAAGACGAGCCATCCGTTGGTGGCGGCGAGGGCGCTCCAGACATACCAGTCGGCTTCGAAGTGATTGCCGTCGGAGTCGGCGGGGCCTCCGTGAATGAAGGTGAAGGTGGGCAGGTTTTTGGCCTCGAAGCGGCCGGGGGGATAAATCAACATGCCTTCGATCATGGTGCCGTCGGCGGCCTTCCAGCGGTAGGGCTTGCCCTGGGGAAGATCTTTTTCGGCGAGGAATTGGTTGAAGGAAGTGAGTGGGCGGGCCTGGTTGAGTTGGTCGGCGCTGGGGGCGAGGTAGATTTCGGCGGGCTTCTGCAGAGACGAATAAATGAAGGCTACGCGCGAGGAGTGCGTGGCCGTGGAAATGTTTTCGTAGGTGCCTTGCCAAACGCTCAGTTTGTGCAGGGACTCGCCGGGTTGGGAGGCGGAGTGCATGGGGACTTCGGTGCCCAGACGAGTGGAGGCGAGGATGCCGTCGGAGGAAACCGCGTAGTGCTCGACGGTGCCGGGGAAATCTTTGGCCCATTGGGTTACGGCGGCGGTTTCGGTGTCCACCCAGTAAAGGTGCGGCTGAAGGTCGCGGTAGGGGCCGGTTACGTCTCCGTTCTCGACGGTGAAGAGGATGTGGCGACTGTCGTTCGCCCAGTGGAGATGGGTTTCGAGGGCCTGGTTGTGAGTCAGGCGGCGAGGTTGCGAGTTTGGTTCCGCGGCGCTGCCGGCGGTCGCGGGCGAGGGCGCCCGCGCCACGTCGATCATGTAGATTTCTACATCTTCGTTATTTTCCTGGCGCTGGTTGATGGAATTGGTGACGAAGGCCAGTTTGCTGCCGTCGGGCGAAGAGAGCAGGTTGTCCACCCGGAGTGGTGAGGTTGCGAGGACTCTCGCGCCTCGAGTCAGATCGGATTCTTTTTCGCTGCCGGATTCTTTCGTGCCTTCGGCAACGTGTTGAGCGAGAGCAGCGGCTACGTCGAGGGCGAAGATGGTGTCGCCGCGCTCGGCGGTGCGGTATTGCACGACATCTTTCCATTGCTTCTTGTAGTCGTCTTTCTGGGATTTGGTCCAGGGATGGCGCGTGGCGAAGTACATGGTGCGGGAGTCGGCGGACCAGGAGTAGGTGTGAACGTCCTCTTCTCCGTTGGTGAGCGGGATGGCTTCGCCGCCGGCGGGAGAGATCAGGTAGATCTGGTCGACGTCGCCCTTGCTGTCTTTGGCTTTGTGTTTGCCTTTTTCGTCGTCGGAATCGGAGTCAGAGGATTTGCGCTCGGAGAGGAAGGCGATCCAGCGGCCGTCGGGCGACCACTTGGGATCGGTGTCGTGGCCGGATTGGGTGAGTTGGATCAGGGATGATCCGTGGTTATCGTCGCGGTAGAGCCAGAGATCGTGGCGGAAGATTTGTTGGTCCCAGTCCGGGCGCTCGGTGACGATCACGACTGAGTTGCCATCGGGAGACATGGCGATGGCGGGGTAGCTCACCGAGTTGAAAAATTCGTCGAGCGTGAGCTTGGGCTTGGTTTGGGAATGGGCCAGCAGCGCGGACGCTAGAACTACCGCCAGGACTCGTTTCGGGATTTTCATATGGGCTCTAATTGCGTTCATTCCACATTCGAAGAAAACCTTAACCACGGGGGTCACGGGGTAACCCATGTCGTCACCGGTTGTGTATCTCGCCGCAAGCGCTTCTCACTGCGGGATGACTATGCATTTTAGATTATGGGGCGGGTTCGGCGCTTTTTAAGGCTTCGTCGAGAGATTGAACGGGATGAGGGGTCTCGACTAGGCGCCAGCCGTCGTCATACGAGCGAAAATTTGCGGTGGAGCGGTAGTGCGCGGCGGGGGTGTAAAAAGCCGCTCCCACCTCGTTTGCAGGAATCCATTTCCAGGTAAATTCGACGTCCGCCGTGCTGCCCTGCTTGACCATGCCGGTGACTTCGACGAGTTCGCGGTGGGCTGCGGGAATGCTGAACGATTGCTTGCCGGCATCACCGGGCGCGACTAGAGCCTGAAAAGTGTCGACGCCGGAGGGGGTGAGCGCGACGTCCCAGCAGGGAGGCGGCGCGATTTCTGCGGGGCAACGGGCCTGGGTCGCGGAAATCCAGCCGCGATGCTGGAGAGCAAGGTAGTCGGGGGAAAGATAGTCCTTGTTAGAAAGAATGCCGATGCGCATCTGAAACTGCTGCTGGGCGCGGAAGGTGGGAGAGGCGGCGATGAGGTCGGCGGCCAGGCGGCGAGTGAGAAAATCGCGCGGTGAGCAGGACGAGAGCAGAAGCAGGGTTGCAATCGACAGAACGAGGATGAATAGTTTTTGCATCAACGAACGGAAATGTTGGGCCGATGAATTTGGATTGTAACCCTTTTCCGCTTTTTCGGGCGGGGGCGGCGAAGCGGCATCTGGTAATATCCAGGTCGAAGGAGAACGGAATGCTTGGAAAAATTGCTATCGTGGTGGGCCTATTTCTTTTGCCGTTGTTTGCCAGCGCGCAGGGTTCGCCGGCGCCAATTGGATATTGGGCGACGAATCCGGCTTCGGAGCAACTGTTCGTCAGCGCCAGCGGCTGCAAGTTCACTGGGACCAACGGCCAGACTTCGATCGTAATCGAAGGCAAGTGCTCGTGGAATCCGTCGAGCGCCGGGGGGATTCTGACGATCATGAACATTCACTTCTATAAGCCCGCTCCGGTTTACTACAACATCATTTGGGTGAATGCCAAGCAGATCAAGGTGGAAGGGGATTTGTTTTACAAGCAGGAATAAAGCAAGGTTTCAAGGTTTCAGGGTTTCAGAAGTCTCAAGGTTTCATGGGCTAGGGTTGAAACTTTGCAACCTTGAAACTTTGAAACCTTTTTTTGGCAGGAAGGGGTGGGAGGCGATTTGGCCTTCGAAGTGAGAAGACCAGCGGCCGGGAATCGCGGTTGAGCATTCGGGGCAGTGGCCGTCTGGCGTGAGGCGGTAGTTCTTGATCAGGTAGCCGTAGCGCTCAATCAAAGTTGCGGAACAGTGCGGGCAGCGCGTGTCTTCCCAGTGGCCGACCTGGCCGGGAAGATTTCCGGCGTAGATGTAGCGGAGGCCGGAGTTGCGGCCGATTTCGGCGGCGCGCAGCAGGTCGTCAACATTGGTGTCGCGGGCAACATCGTTCTGCATCTTGTAGTCACCGTGAAACGCGGTGACGTGCCAGGGAATGTCAGGAGAGATTCCAGCGACGAATCCGGTGAGGCGGCGGAGTTCGTCTTCAGAATCGTTGAAGCCGGGGATGAGAAGGGTGACGATCTCGAGCCAGAGTCCCATCTGGTGGATGCGGCGAATGCTATCGAGGATCGGGCCGATGCGGCCGCCAAGTTCGTGATAGTGACGATCGTCGAAACTCTTCAGATCCACTTTGTAGAGATCGAGCCAGGGGCGCAGGTATTCGAGAACCTGCGGAGTTCCGTTGCCGTTGGAGACGAAGCCGGTCATAAGTCCGGCAGACCTGGCTTCTTTGAAAACCGCGACCGCCCATTCGCTGGTGATGAGCGGCTCGTTGTAGGTACTCACCAGAATTTTCGCTCCCTGGGCGACGGCATCGCGCACGAGGTGTTCGGGCGTGGCTTGGTGCGGAGGCGACACGGCGCTGGGATCGCGCAACGCCTGCGACGTCACCCAGTTTTGACAATAGGAGCAATGAAGGTCGCAACCCATCATGCCGAAGCTGTAGGCGAGCGCTCCGGGATGCGCGTGAAAAAATGGCTTCTTCTCGACGGGATCGCACTGGGTGCCGGCGGTGTATCCCCAGGGTACGAAGAGCGTGCCGCCGCGATTGAAGCGGACCTTGCAGACTCCGGGCTGGCCTTCGGGGATGGGGCAGCAGTGTCCGCAGGCGAAGCAGCGGACGCGGTTATTGTCGAGTTTCTCGACGAGAGTGGGATCGGCCTCGCGGACGCGCTGGTCGAGGATGGTGCGCAGGGTGGACACGGGGAAGTCTCTCTTTATTGTAGCTCCTGGTGTTTGTGATGAGGGCGACGGCGCGGCGGAGAGGGCGACGCCCCGCTGATTCGGTGCGATTACGGTTCTGTCGGTACTGAAGATCCCCGAGACCGTCCTTTGCTCCGGGCGGCTTAGACTGAACGTTCTTGTCATTCTGAGCGGAGTGAGCGCGTAGCGAAGCGAAAGCGCTCACGGAGTCGAAGAATCGCTACCCTCACCGCATCCAGCGATAGCATCCCATCTTCGTATCGGGACCGGCTCCGTGGCACAAGTAGGGATGCTTCGACTCCGCCGGAACTCCCTGCGGTCGTCCCGACTCCGCTCAGCAAGACAGGATTCGTCACCTTTAGGCGACGGAGCCTTGCTCGTCCTGCAAAGCAACGGCTGGGGCTGAGACGCGCTCGGCGCCCAATTTGTCTGGCACGCCGAGAATTTCGTTGGGACAAATCAGGTTCAGGACCGGCGTGGTCATGAAGGTTGTGACCAGGGCCATCACGATCATCATCGAGAACAAGGCCGGAGAGATGACGCCGATATCGAGGCCGACATCGAGAATGACCAGCTCCATCAGGCCGCGGGCGTTCATCAGCGTGCCCAGTCCGGCGGATTCACGCCAGCGACATGCCGGTGACGCGGGCAGCGATGGTCGAGCCTCCCAGCTTGCCCGCCGTGGCGACAATCACGATGAGGCCGCAATACATCCACATCTGCGGTCCCCTTACCAGCGCAACATTGGTTCGCAATCCGGTGAAGGCAAAGAACAGAGGCAGCAACAGCGTGACGGTGATGGTTTCGAAGCGGTCGAGGACGTAGCGCACGAACTTGGGATCTTTGGGCATGATCGCGCCCATCAGGAACGCGCCAAACAGAAGATGGATGCCCAGCCTTTCAGTACACAGCGCCGAGGCCAGCACCAGAAACATCATGAAGGCCATGCGGTTCTCGCTGAGAGTGCCATATTTCTGCAAAGCCGATTCGAAGACGCCCTGTAACAGGCGCTGCACGCCGTAAACCATGACCAGGGCAAAAAGTAGTGATGCCGCCGAGCGTAATCCAGATGGATGCGGTCGAATGCGAAGCGCGAATCAGGACCACGATGTAGGCGAGGATGCACCATCCGGTGACGTCATCGACCGCGGCGCAGGCGATGGCAACCGTGCCCAGGCGGCTGTGAAGAATCTTTCGCTCCGCCAGAATTCGCGCCAGCACGGGAAAGGCGGTGATGCTCATGGCCGCTCCCATGAAGAGCGCGAAGCTGCTGAAGGCCACGCTGTCGTCGGAGAGCCGTGGATACAGATAAAGCGACAGGAACGCGGCCAGCACAAACGGTGCGGTGATGCTGACATGGCTGGCCAGCACGGCGGCGTGCCCTTCTTTTTGCAGCTCCTTGGGATTGATGTTCAGTCCGACCAGGAACATGAAGACGATGACGCCGATCTGCGCCAGCGCGTTCAGAAAACCAAGACTGTTGGAGGGAAACAGGTAGGCTTCGAAATGAGGAGCGATCCAACCGAGAAACGAGGGCCCCAGCAAGATGCCGGCAAACATTTCGCCAACCACGCGCGGTTGTCCAAGTTTTTTGAAAAGGGCGCCGGTTACGCGGCACGCCGCCAGAACCACGGCAACCTGCAGAACCAGAATGAAGAGATTGGGCATTAGTGCGTGCCCCCGGCGGGACGAGGCTGTCGGACGGCGCGAAACTCCAGCGGCGCGCAGGAGGCGCAGCCTTCTATCGAGAAGCGGCCGGTCATGGTTTTCGGTTCAGCATGTGGATCGAGCGTGGCGGTCAGCGTCCAGGTGCGATCGGCGCAATTCGGGGGATTGGCGGTATCGGTATTGGCGCCCGCGAACGATGCGTTGATGGTTTTTCCGTCGAGAGTTCCGGCCGTGGTTTTAATTCCACCGTTAAGCGCAAGCAGAAGGCTCGGGCCCGATTGCGAGATGGATAGCGGGGCGTTCGAAACCGCAGAGAGGAGATCAGAGCAGAGAGAAGCCGAGGCGTGGTCGGACTGGGTCTCGATTTTCCAGGTGCCATCGACCGAGAGGGGCGCTTTCAAGTTGCGACCGCTCTTCAGTACGCCCACAAGCCCGAGCACGGGCAGCGCCACCAGGAAAATATAGGCAAGAACGAAGTTGCGATTCGAGTGCGTAATTGCCTTTCTCCCTCTGTTGCTGAAAATTCCCGCGGCGCGCATGTGCGCCGCGGGAATTGCAGAATCCTAAACAGCCGTTAGAACTGGGGACGGAATGCGTCCGAGGTCAAGTTGCCGAGCAACTTGTGCCAGGGATGCTTTTCGTTCTGTTCCACGCGGGTAACCATTTCCTTCATCTTGGTCAGGACCGGAGGAGCGTCCTCGTCGTAAACGTCTCCCTGCAGAAGCTTGAGGACGTCGAGGCGATAATTCTTGTCTTCGATGAAGTAAGTGAATAGTACGTTCAGGCGGTAGTACACCGAGATGAATTCGTACCAGTTCTTGGTGCCGCGGCGCAGCTTGTTCTCGTAGTCGGAAAAAGATTCACGCGAAAAATTGTTCGTCTCCAGTGCCTTGAGAACGTCTTTGTGCGCGAAACGCGAGCTGTTCAGCGCGATGCTCACGCCGGTCGAGAAGATGGGATCGACGAAGCGTCCGGCATCGCCGACGAGCATGAAGCGGTCACCTGCCAACTGCTTCATGGCATAGCTGTAATCGCCTTCTTCTTTGAAGGGACGAATGCGGTCCGACTTGCGCAGCGTTTCTTCGATCAGAGGACGGCTGCCGACTGTATTCCAGAAAAACTTTTCGCGATCCTCTTTGGACTTGGCGAAATTCTTTTTCTGGGTGACCACGCCGAGGCTGGTGACCGTGTCCGAGATCGGAATCTGCCAGATCCAGGTGTTCGAGATCGGCAGGAAGTGGATGTAAATGTAATCCAGGTTGGTGTCGCGCTTGGCGAAGACCTTGCGATCGTAGCCATCGAACCAGGAGTGAATCGCGTACTGGTCGAAAACGGTGTCTTTGACTTTGATCTTGAGCTGGTTGCCGAGGAAGGTCTGGCGGCCGCTGCAATCCACCACCATTTTGCAACTGACGCTGTATTCCTTGGGGCCGATGTTGAAGTAGACATCGGGATGCTCGGGGCCAAAATCAACACGCGCGACTTTCACGCCGTCGTAGACCGTGGCGCCGAGGGTTTGCGCGTGCTTGAGCAACATCAGATCGAACTTGCCGCGGTCCACATGGTAGGTATAGTTTCTGTCCTCCATACCTTCCTGTTTGCGCTCTTCGAAACGGATGTCAACGTTGTACTCCGGCGCCATGCCATCGAGATCGTGGACGTAGGATGGCTTGGTGTCGTCGGTGGTCCAGACCGCGCCGAACTTGTGCGGGAACTTGGCTTCCTCCATCTGGCCGAGGAAATCGAGGTCCTTGAATACACGCGTGGATGATGGAACCAACGACTCGCCCACGTGCGGACGTGGAAACAACTCGCGTTCAAACACCACACACTTGACGCCGGCTTTCGCCAGATAGCAGGCCATGCTCGATCCTGCGGGGCCGCCGCCAATAATCCCAACTTCAAAATCGGGTACCGAGTGGTTCATATTCGCTGCCTTCTCCTAAGAAGTGTTCGCTTATGCCGGCCGGCTTGCTGTTTCGAGCGAAAGGCGGCCGGGTGTCGATTTCTGTTCGCTTACGCCGAAGCCTCCACGAAAGCATCTGCCGTTAGATCGCCCAGGAAGCCATGCAAAGCATGGTTCGGATTCGCCTCGACCTGCTTCACGATGTTCTGCATGCGGGTCAGTACTTCGGGCTGGGCATCGTCATACACATCGCCCTGCAGAAGCTTCAGAACATCCAGGCGATAGCGCGGATCCGCGACAAAGGCCGTAAACAGGACGTTCAACCGGTAGTAAACGGTAATGAAGTTGTACCAGTTTTTCGTACCGCGGCGCAGAGTCTGCTCGTATTCGGAGAAGGCTTCGCGGCTGAAGTTGCCGGTTTCAAGCGACTTCATGATGTCCTTGTGAGCGAAGCGGGAACAGCTCAGCGCAATGCTGACGCCGGTGGAGAAGATAGGATCGACGAAACGGGCAGCGTCGCCGATGAGCACCGTGCGGTCGCCGACAATCTGCTTCATGGCGTAGCTGTAGTCGCCTTCTTCCTTGAACGGCTTGCACTGCTCCGAACCCTGCGCCTTCAGACCTTCGTAAAGTTCGGGGCGGCTCTTGATGCACTCCCAGAAGAAGGCTTCGCGGCCTTCCTTGGACTTGGCAAAATTCTGTTTCTGGGTGACGACGCCGATTGAGGTAACGGTTTCGCTGATCGGAATCTGCCACACCCAGGTGTTGGTGATGGGAAGGAAGTGGATGAAGATGAAGTCGCCTTGCGTCTGCTTATTGGAAGCCATGCAGCGGCGGTCGTAACCGTCGAACCAGGTGTGGATGGCGTACTGGTTGAAAACTTTGTCCTGAATGCGCCACTTCATCTGGTTGCCGACGATGGTCTTGCGGCCGGAAGCATCGACCACGATGCGGCAGGTGGTTTCCATTTCCTTCTTGCCCATGGTGTAGCGCACTGCGGCGTGATTCGGATTCGAGAAGTCAACGCCGGTCACGCCGATGCCTTCATAAACCTTGGCGCCAAATTCATTGGCGTGCTGCAGAAGCATGAGATCGAACTTGCCGCGGTCCACATGGTAGGTATAGTTCTGTCCAACGCCCTGCTCGCGCTCGGCGAAGCGGATGTCAACGTGACAGTCGGCGGAAACGCCGCCGAAATCCATGTTGTAAACGCGCTGGTCCGAGGCGGCAGTCCATGCCGCACCGAGCTTGTGCGGGAACTTCGCCTCTTCCATCTTGGGCAGGAAGTTGAGTTCCTTGAAAACGCGAGTGGACGATGGAACCAGCGACTCGCCGACGTGTTCGCGCGGCATCAGTTCCTTCTCGAACACGACGCAGTTGACACCGTTTTTCGCGAGATACGCGGCCATGCTTGAGCCTGCAGGACCGCCTCCAATGATTCCTACTTCAAAATCAGGTACAGATGCTTTCATAGCTGGTGCTTTCTCCCAAAGGTGTTGGTTAGACTGGTACTGTCGTTGTTACCGTTTAACACCACCCGAATCATGCTGAAGTTTCCGGATTGTAATTCACCGAACAGGTTTGAAGGCACTGTCCGCGACTGCACGCAAGGAAAAGCACTCCCTTGGGTGAATCTCGATGCGGCTTAATTGGAGGAGGAAGACTTTTAAAGCGCGCTGTGTTCTCTAGTAAAGCAGAAATTGATCACTAAGCCAAGCCTGAAAAAATTTGCATACAGGTGACTTTCGTACCCAAGTCGTAAGGATGGGAGGGAAAATGGGGCGATCCTGACGAAATCCATGGGGCAATTTGACAGGGCAGAGTGAGAGTGTCAATATGGCTGGCACTGGGCCGCACTCCAACTCACTCCCCTGTGTTGCCTGCATTCTCCTGTGGGGGATATTCGTGAAAAATAATAAAGGTCAGGTTTGTTTCCGAGCGATCGTGTTGTTGGGCCTGCTCCCGCTGGTAGCGTGCATCGCATCGGCGCCCGGGAGTGGCGGAGGCCAGCAGCAACCGATTCAAGTCACCGTAACCGCGTCAGTCAAGCTGCCGGCATCGGTGCCCGTGGACACCACGAATGCACCCAGTACGATCCAGTTTGGAGCGACCCTCACCGGCACCAGCAATCAGGCCGTGACTTGGGGTGCGCCGACTCTGGGCACCGGTTCGACTTCGAGCGCCAGTGGCAGCGGGCTGGGAACGATTGACTCGAATGGGCTGTATACCGCTCCCACGACGATTCCCGATTGCCCTGCCGGCGTTACACCGTGTGAATTGCAGGTGGTGATCACCGCGACCTCGCAAGCCAATACTTCTTATTCCGGACAGGCGCTGGTAAACATTCACGTCATCATCACCATGACGCCGCCGTCCGACACCATCGGGCAAGGCGCTTACCTCCAGTTCACGACCAACATCGTGGGCACGGGAAATCAAGCTGTGAACTGGCAAGCGGCCTGTACGGCATGCGCAAGCGGACAAGGCGGCGGCTCAGTAGATCCGAATAACGCGGGACTGTACATTGCGCCTCCGTTTCAACAGGGAGTCAGCACGCCGCAGACGGTTACCGTAAGCGCGACCTCGAGCTTCGACCCCACGCAAGTGGCCTCCGCCGTCGTGACCGTCGATCAAAGCGATCCTCTGGGAAGCGCGACTCCGGGGACGGCCGGCGGAGCGGAGATTCCCTGCCCCACGTTTGGCGGAGGGCTCGCGGGCGCGACCTGCTACCAGATCAACACGTCCTGCGATCAGGTGGCCGATTATTCTGTTTACCTTAAGGTAAATACGCCCACGAATCCCCTGGGCACGGTGCTTTTCGGAACCGGTTCGGGCGGCAGCGCACTCTACGACTACGACTCGCCGGATTTCTTTTATATGGATGGCGGCGGCAATACTGTCAACGGAGGGCTGACGGTTGTGCAAGGAGTATTGAGCGCGGGCTACACCACGGTGCAAATATCGTTTGGTTCGCCTTTCAACACTGGCTCGAATGCCGTGAATGGCTGGCTGCAGGGGCCCGGAGGGGTGCGCCACCTGGCCTGCCGTTACGCCACAGTTGCGCAGTGGGTCTACGAGAACATTCACAACTCAAGCACCACCAAAGCTTTTTGCGCCACAGCAAACAGCGGAGGTTCCGGTGCGCTGGGTTACGCGCTCTCGGAATACGGCCTGAACTCGATTTTCAATATGATGGAACCGACGAGCGGTCCAGTGATGACTCGGTTGGACCTCGGTTGCAGCCCGCAGGGATCGAACAGCTACGGAGGAACCACAGCCTGCGCGAATCCGCCCAACCTGGATATGAGTTATTCGCCGGGTTCCGACGGAACAGCGGGAATCATCGACACCGCGTACCAGAGCGTGGGCTCGGACACTCCGACTTTATGTTCGGACGGAGTCAACGGCGTTACCTCGGCGAATTTTCTGAGGTTCGAATCCGACAGCATTGATTTCTCGCCGTCGAAATCTCCGGCGCTGCCGATTTCCGGGACGACTCTGAATGTGCTGTTCGGGGGACAGGATGGCAGCAATGCGGTGGGGCAGGGCGAGTGGTGGTGGAAGTCGGTTGGTCCGCCGCCGACGCAGGCGTGCGAGCCCAATGCGCCGCACGCGATTCCGGCCGATCCTACCGGGGCAGGGGCGGCTCAGATTGTGACCGACATTCAGAATCTGTGCGTGGTGCCGGCGAAATAAAGCAGCAGGTTGCGGAAAAACTCGTTACGCTTGGTGAGTGCTCCCTCAGCGGCTAAAGCCGCGGTGAAAACACGCCGGTTATCGCAGCGCTTTAAGCGCTGCGCCACCCAAAATCGCTGCGACATCGACTCTTTCCAGCAGCCTGTAAAGCCGAGGTTGAAACGAGCCTGTTGTCGCAGTGGTAAACCGCCGCGCCACCCAAAGCTGTGCGCACAATCGGTTTCTTCCGCACCTGCCAGAACGGCAAACTCCGCAGCCTGCTAGAACGACAAAGCCCGCCGGAGGCCGGCGGGCTTTGTCATCCCAGACTAGCATTCACCCCAAGATCAATTACAGGTCGAGAGCTTGAAATGCGCGATGCGCGTGTTCCAGTTGACTTCGCCTCCGGTTTCGTTTGCCTGGTAGTACTGATTCACATACCAGAAGGTGCAGCCATCGGAGGGATCAATGTTCATGCTGGTTAAGTTTCCCCAGTGGCTGGAATTTTCTTCGTCCCCTACACCATTCTCCAGGATGATCTCGGTGGCAGCAGTCGCGGTGGGCAGGCTCCAGTATGCCGCGCGGATGCCGGGATGGAGTGCACTGCTCGATACGCTGTATCCCACGGCAGCGTTGCCGTCTTTATCCTGCGCGATGCTGGGCGTGAAGCGGTAGATCGTGGTGCCATTGGTCACGGTGCCGCTTTGATAGACCGTCGGATTTGCGGTGCCGCGCAGTTCATACCAACGGATGCCGGTCTGCTGATTGGTTCCAGTCCCGACCTGCACAGTGTGGCTTAGCAAGAACGACTGATAGGTTCCAAAATTCCGGTAGGCCAAGCGCGGCATCAGGCGATCGCCGATCGAATCGACATAATTTCCCGTGGTGCTGCTGGAGGGTTCGTTCACGCAAAACGTATTGACGGGCTGCAGAACGTCGTAGCAGCCGGGTTCATAACTGGTCACGGTGAGCGACGATTTGACGAATGTGGTCTTCGACGGTGTGGTCCAGTTCACGTGAAAGTTCCACAAGTTCAGTTTGGTCGAGGTGGTCGCGGTTCCGTTGGCAGTGGGATTTTGAATGCTGAGAAAGTATTCGTGGCGTCCGGAGGGTGGCGCGGTGGTGCCCTCCATATCGGCTGGAATCAGGCTGTGAGCCAGATACAATGCGCCGTTGGTGGGAATGGGGCTGGGGTTGCTGAAACATTGCTGGGCGCGCGCGGTGCCGTTGATGAGGATGTTGGTGCGATCAAACGCGCATGCGACCACGCCGATTTCCTGATACTGATTGTCCGGGTCCTCCAGATCGAAGCTGGCATAGTAGCCGTCGATCCACGAGCCTAACTTCGGCCAGTCGGGATAATAGACGTCTCCGTGGGAATTGATGCCGAGCGCGGCAGTGATATTGAACTGATAGGTGTACCACTTGAGCGTCGTGGAACTGAGGTCGTCGGTATTGGAAACGGCGATGCAGTAATAGTACGTGTTGGCAGCGGGACTGGCGCGGCGCCCAAGCACCCAGCGCGAGGCCTGCTGATCGAAAAGCACGATGCCTTCTCCGCCGCCGGTGCCGTAACAGTTCGACATGCCCACGTTCTGCCAAAGCGTGTCGCCCTGCTGCGGAGACGACCAGATTGGAGCGAAGGTCGTTTTGTTGTAAGCCTGGTAATAACTGTTCACCCACTCCATGTATTGCTTGGTGCCCACGGCGCCGTTGTGATCAATCTCGGTTCCAGGAGAAGCGACCTGCGAAGCGTCGATGCCCTCAAACGAGGTCACGGTTTGGGACAGGAATTGACCGTCAGTTTGAGACAGGAATTGACCTTCCGCCGCAAACGGAACGAGGACGAGGAATAAAGTCGCAAGAAGAGGCTTTATGGGCATAGAAGTTTCCTGTTTTGCGCAGCGAGTGGGGGTGGATACAAAGCTGGCTGATTGAAACTAGCACGGCAAATTGATTCTTTCTAGGAGTCCAAAGTCTCTTTTCATGCAGGATTCACGCGCCTTTGCGGGCAGCGGCACTTCTGGGAGTATGCAAGAATTTTCATCCTTGACAGGAATTGCAACACACCCAAAAATAGAGACACTCTTATCGGCGCCGGCGAAATCCCGCTTGGGCTTTTGCCTCCCCTACGCGGCCGAGGGTCAATTTTTGCCAGGCAAATTCTACGTATGGTTATTGGATCGCGAAATTGCGCCAATGATTTGGAAGCAATTTTGGGATCGCCCATACGTCAATATCTAACCTTCAACTCTTGCGAGCCGAGTTAGGCATTTCGGCGAAGGCCAAGACATCCCCCGCGATTACTTAGGATCCAGGAACCCAATGGGCTCGAGCATTCTTAAAAATTCGCGCTATGCCGTGGGCTGTTTGCTCATGGCTGTGATGGCTACCGTGGCCGTGGGCCAGGATATCTCTTCCAATCCGAGTTCCTGGGCTTTTGCAAATACTTATGTAGGCAAAGCGAGTGGCAACAAGGTATTCACGATTACGAACCTGACCACGAGCGGACAGATCATTATCGAAACTGTGGGTTTTGATTGTCCGGATTTTGGCCTGGCTTCGGGAGTT
Organism: uncultured Acidobacteriaceae bacterium; assembly: GCA_963715875.1. Classification (GTDB taxonomy): domain Bacteria; phylum Acidobacteriota; class Terriglobia; order Terriglobales; family Acidobacteriaceae; genus Sulfotelmatobacter. Next base: position 3,617,641 of record OY970281.1, read on the forward strand.
GCGCCCTTCACCCTGGGGCAGACGCAAACCATTACGCACTATTCAGTCTTCTTTCAGCCGCAGGCAGCGCAGACCTACAACTGCAATTTCATACTCAGCCTCAACGATGGAACCTCTTTGTATGTTCCCGTCTCTGGCTTAGGACTCTCGACCAGCGGGACCGCGAGCCTGAGCACGACCGCGATGAGCTTTGCGAACCAGTCGGTGGGGACAACGAGCCCGGCGCAAACCGTCACCATCACCAATAACGGAAGTTCTACGGTGAAGTTGGAAGCGATCCAGCCATCGTCGCCGAGTTTTACGACGAGTTCTGTGACGCTTCCCTACTCGATTTTGTCCCACGGCAGCCTGACGCTCTCGGTGTTCTATACGCCCAGCCTGGTTGGGTCAGAGACCGGCGCGCTTGATCTGGATTACGACAGCATCCCGGACAATGGCGTGACGCTCAACGGCAACGGGATCGTCCCCACAACGCTGACGGTCGCAACCAATCCCACGCTGCCGCAAGCCACGCAAAATGCGGCTTACCAGGCAACGCTGGCGACGAGCGGCGGAACCGGGCCGTACACGTGGGCGCTCGCCTCGGGTTCGACTTTGCCTTCGGGATTGTCTCTGTCGAGTGCAGGCGTGATTACGGGAACTGTGGCATCATCTGTGAGCGTTGGCAATTACACATTCACCGTTCAGGTGACCGATAGTTCGACGAACACGACGGCCTCGAGCCTGCTTACTCTCGGGGTGTACGGGAATCTCGGCGACAACTGCAACGACATTTCGTTCGATGTGCCGAACACCTCAACGCCAATGGTTGCGATTACGGACCTGGGCACGGGAACGTATCAGGGTTACGAGGCCGGCCTGTATCCGAATGGCAGCAACGTGCGGCCCGCGGGCCACGATGCCGACGGCGTGGCTTTTGCCAACGCCATTCAGCCGCTCGATTCCAACGGCAATCCCAGTCCCACGGGGAAGTACGTTTTCCTGGGGATGGGAGAATCGACTGCGCAGAACGAGTTCGCGCGCTTTGTTCCCATTGCCAACGCCGATCCCGCCAAGAATCCGAATCTCGTGATCGTCGATGGAGGGCAGGGCGGCGCCACTCCTAACACCCTCACCAGCACCACGTCGGCCTATTGGTTGACGCTGGTCAACAATTACCTGCCGCAATCGGGTGTGACGGCGAATCAAGTTGTCGCGCTCTGGCTGGAAGATACCGACGGCATCGCGACGGGCTCTTTTCCCACCGATGTGCTGACGCTGCAAACTGAATACGAGACAGTGATGCAGACGATGCTCATCCTGTTCCCGAACTTGAAGCTGGTGTATTTCTCATCGCGCGTGTATGGCGGATATTCCAATGGCGTGGGCACTCCAGCGAATCCTGAGCCTTACTCGTACGAAGTCGGCTACGCGGTAAAGTGGGCGATCGGCGACCAGATCAATGGCAACGCGAATTTGAACTACAACCCCTCGCTGGGAGCGGTGGTGGCGCCGTGGATGTCGTGGGGACCTTATTACTGGTCGAATGGAATGCTGGGGCGCAATGACGGCCTGGTGTGGGATTGCGAAGATTTTTCTCCCGATGGAACGCATCCTTCGATTTTCTTCGGGCAGGTTAAAGTTGCGTCGAAATTACTTCAGTTCCTGAAAACCGATGACACCACGACACCGTGGTATCTGATGGCGAATCTTGCGCTGACTTCCACAGCCGGCAACAATCAGACCGGCAATGTTGGGAGCACGCTGCCGACAGCACTGACGGTGCTGGCTACGAACCTGAGCACGGGAAACCCAAGCTCGGGCGTCACGGTGAACTTCAGCGATGGCGGCGCCGGCGGCACGTTCGGTACGCCCTCGGCCATTACCGGTACGAACGGCATGGCGTCGAGCACCTACACTCTTCCGGCCAGCGCAAAGACGGTGACCGTTACTGCTACGAGCACGGGCTACACAGCGACGACATTTACCGAAACCGCCGCGGTCCAGGCTCTGACAGCGACGGCGGGGAATAATCAGAGTGGCAACACGGGCACAACACTGCCGGTTGCGCTCACGGTAACGGCTACCAGCAATGGCACTCCGGTAGCGGGCATCAGCGTAACGTTCAACGATGGCGGAGCGGGCGGCACATTTGGCACGCCCACCGTCACGACCGGCAGCAACGGCACCGCATCCAGCACTTACACGCTGCCGGCTACGGCAAAGACCGTGACCATCACGGCCAGCGGTTCTGGATACACGCCAGCGACATTTAGCGAAACCGCTGTCGTGGCGAATATTCTGACCGCCACTGGCGGCAACAATCAAAGCGGAGCGCTGGGCACCACGCTTCCCACTGCTCTTACCGTGTCCGCGACTACGTCGGGCAATCCGGTTCAAGGTGCAACTGTAACTTTCAGTGACGGCGGAGCGGGCGGCAGCTTCGGCACTCCGGTGGGCGTTACGGGCACGAATGGTACGGTCTCGACGACGTACACTCTGCCTCCGGCGGCAAAAACTGTAACCATCACGGCAAGCAGTCCGACCTATAGCTCGGCCACCTTCACCGAAACGTCAACTCAGGTCGTAACCAGCGTCACCACGGTTTCGGGTGGGAAGCAGGTAGCCACGGTCGGCACCACTCTTCCCTTGCCCATCGTCGTGAAAGCGAAGAATTCATCGGGTAAAGCTGTTGTGGGAGCTCCCATCACCTTCAGCGATGGCGGGTTGGGAGGCACGTTCTCTCCCAACCCCGCATTCACGGTCACTACCGGCAACGCGAGTACCACCTACACCTTGCCCAAGGTGGCGAAGACGTTTACCGTGACGGCAGCGAACGGAAGTGCGAGCGTGAGGATCACCGAGCAATCGCTAGCCGGGCCCGCATCGCTGCTGAGCATCGTTTCCGGCAACAACCAAAGTGCGTTTCCCCATAAATTGTTGCCCAAGAAACTGGTCGTCTCTGTAACCGACCAGTACGCAAATGCGATCTCTGGAGTCACGGTGACTTTCACCGACAATGGCGCGGGAGGATCTTTCTCGACGACAACTCCAGTTACGGCGACGAACGGACAGGCTTCTACCAGTTACACGACGGGGGCGACGGCAGAAACGGTAACCATCTCAGCGTCCACATCCACGCTGGGGCCGGTGAATTTTACGGAGATCGTTAAGTGATGGAGTGACCCTTGAGATTCAGGCCGCAGCTGATTCGACCGCTGCGCCGGATCTGTGGATGAACGATGTTGGGATGAAAGAGAGCAGGTTTTTACTTTACTCACCAGGTTCCGTGAAGGAGGCACATTTTGAATTTTCACCGTTTCTTAAAGACATTCGGCGGTCTCACTCTCGCCCTTCTCGCCGGGCTGTCATCCTCTGTGTGGTTGCCGCAAGCGCAGGCACAGGTCAACGTGCTGACCAACAAGAACGACAATGCGCGCGACGGCCAGAACACGAGCGAAATTCTGCTCTCGCGCAGCAATGTAAATTCGAATCAATTCGGAAAGCTTTTTGCCTTCAACGTGGATGGCTACAACCTGGCGCAGCCGCTGTATATGTCGGCGCTCACGGTGAACGGCGCGGCGCATAATGTGGTGTTCGCCTCCACCATGCATGACAGCGTGTTCGCCATCGATGCGGACACGGGCACTCAGCTCTGGCAGGCGAGCTTGCTCTATCCCTCCGGCGCTACCACCATCCCCGTTGCCACGCAGGGTTGCGCCGGCGTCACGGGTTTCAACGAAATCGGGATTCTTGGAACTCCGGTGATCGACTCAACCACCAACACGATGTACGTGGTGGCAAAGACAGAATTGTCGGGAGCCTATTATTTTTATCTGCACGCCCTTGATGTGACGACCGGCCTGGAAAAATTCGGCGGACCGTCCCCGATTACGGCCACGATTGGAACGCTGGCGTTCAACGTCCTCGATCAAATTCAGCGTCCGGCGCTTCTGCTCTCGAATGGCACCGTCTACATCGGATTCGGATCGAACGGCTGCGACCTTACAGCCCGCGGTTGGCTCTTCGCCTACAATGCGGCCACTTTGCTGCAAAGCGCGGTCATGACCACGCAACCGGACAACAGCTATGGCAGTTCCATCTGGCAGGGCGGTACTGGTCCGGCCGCAGATAGCGCTGGAAACGTCTTTCTCTCCACCGCGAACGGTCTCTTCAATTACACCGCCAACGACCTTGGCGATAGCGTTCTCAAGCTGGACCTGGGCAGCGGCGGTTTCACGGTCGCGGACTATTTCACGCCCTTCGACCAGGCGACCATGGCGGCTAACGATGAAGATCTGGGCTCTGCAGGTCCTACCCTGCTGCCGACCCAAACCGGCAGCAACACGCCCGATTTGCTGGTGACCTCAGGCAAGGATGAGGACATTTACCTGATCAACCGGGATAGCATGGGAGGCTACAATCCGACCGACAACAGCCAGATCGTGCAATATGTTCCGGCCGCGCTTCTGGGTGAGTTCCGCGGCAGCCCGCTGTACTGGAATGGCTACGTATATTTTATGGCGCAGCAGGATTATCTGCGCTCGTATTCTCTGAGCATTGATGGCAACGGCAACAGTGTGATCTCGACCACGCCCACGGCAAAGACCACTGGCAGGCTGACCACCTACGGGCTGCCTTCCATCTCGGCCAACGGAACCACCAACGGCATTGTGTGGCTGGTGCGAAGCGTTAGCGGCGTGCCCAAGCTTTCGGCATATGATGCTCTCACGTTGTTCCTGATCTACGATTCGGGTCAGGCCGCAGGAGGCCGCGACACACTCGGAACCGTGGCGCACTTCGCCACTCCGACCATTGCCAATGGCAAGGTCTATGCCGGCACACAGACTCAACTCGTGGCGTACGGATTGTTTTCCGACCTCGCACCGATCGGGGGTAGCGGCCAAACGGGCAACGCCGGTTCCACTCTGCCCACGGCATTGACCGTGTTTGCCAACAATCCCTACACCGGAAATGGAATCGCAGGCGTGAATGTAACCCTGAGCGATGGCGGCGCGGGCGGCGTTTTCGGAAGCACATCAATCACGACGGGCAGCAATGGTCAGGCGTCGACCTCCTACACTCTGCCCAAGACTCCCAAGAACATCACGATCACCGCGACCAGCACGGGCTATGCCTCGGCGGCTTTCACGGAAACCAGTGTGGTGGGACCAGTGGCAGTGATCACGACCGTCTCCGGCGCCAGGCAGACTGGAACCGTCGGCACAACCCTGCCCAACCCCATCGTGGTGAAAGCCAAAGATGCAGCCGGAAACGTGGTGCCGAATGCGTCGATTAGTTTCACCAGCAACTTCGGGGGGACGTTCTCGCCGAACCCTGGGATCACCGGCTCGACTGGCCAGGCCAGCGTAATGTTTACGCTTCCCACTGTGGCCAAGCCGACGATTACGGTTACGGCTTCGAATGGCAGCGCGAAGGTCAATCTCAACGAAACCTCCACGGCGGGCAGCCCGGCTTTGTGCAACATCATTCAAGGCAACAATCAGATGGCGCACAAGAACAACAAACTGCCCAAGACCTTGATCCTTTCGATCACGGATCAATACGGCAACGGCATCTCCGGCCAGACGGTCAATTTCAGCGACAACGGGGCCGGTGGAAGCTTCTCGAATCCAGCACCCATTACCAGCACGACGGGGCAGGTGACGGTTACTTATACGACCGGACCCAATCTTGGGACGGTCACAATTACGGCGGCTTGCGACTCGCTGACTCCGTGCACGTTCACCGAGACGGTGGATTGAACGGATGGCGGTGCGCACGACGAATTTTCTCAAGGGCATAAAGCGAACCGCTTTATGCCCTTGATTCGCAATCTGGCAGTTCCCCTACGTGGATGACTCCCCCGCTGTGACTCAAAGCTGTGTGTGGTGCGATGAAAGCGTCGGTAATCGGGCGCTGGAGGAAGGAATGAAGTTTTGCAGGTTGCTGTTGGCGATTCTGACATTGCTCGCACTCGCGGGCTGCGGCGGAACAAACATGAGTGCGACAAAGCCAGCTCCAGCTACAACGAACTTCACGATCGGCGGCACGGTCTCAGGACTAACAGGCTCAGGCCTGATCTTGCAGAACGGCAGCGCCACTTTGCCGGTCAGCGCCGGACAGACGAGCTTCGTCTTCAATACTTCGCTGGCGAGCGGCACGTCTTACATGGTCACCGTTTCCACGCAGCCTTCGGGTGAGACCTGCACGCCTTCCAACAACAGCGGCGTCGTCGGCAGCGCTGACGTCACCAATATTCTGATCTCTTGCTCGGCGATTCCGACCTACACCGTTGGCGGCATGGTGACCGGCCTTACGGCGAGCGGACTCACACTGCTCGATAATGGCGGCAACAGTCTCAGCGTCGCATCGGGAGCGACTTCGTTCACCTTCGGCACGTCGTTCCCTGCTGGAACGTCTTATCTCGTTACCGTGTCCACGCAGCCTGCGGGTGAAACCTGCACGCCCTCCAACAACAGTGGCGTCGTCGGCAACGCCAACCTCACCAGTATTCTGATTACCTGCTCGCCGAATCCGACTTATACCGTTGGCGGCATGGTGACCGGCCTCACGGCGAGCGGGCTCACGCTGCTCGACAACGGTGGCAACAGCCTCAGCGTGTCATCGTTAGCGACATCGTTCACCTTCGGCATGTCGTTCCCCAGCGGCACGTCTTATCTGGTGACCGTATCCACGCAGCCTACCGGTGAAACCTGCACGCCTTCGAGCAACAGCGGCGTTATCAACAATGCCAACGTCGCCACGGTGGTGATTACCTGTTCGCCGATTCCGACCTACACTGTCGGCGGCACCATTACGGGGCTCACTGCCAGCGGGCTCACTCTGCTCGACAATGGCGGCAACAGCCTCAGCGTTTCGTCGGGAGCAACGTCGTTCACCTTCGGCACATCGTTCCCCAGCGGCACGTCTTATCTCGTGACCGTGTCCACGCAGCCGACTGGTGAAACCTGCACGCCGTCCAACAACAGCGGCATCATCGGCAACGCCAATGTCACCAATGTTCTGATCTCCTGCTCGCCGATTCCGACCTACACCGTCGGCGGCACCATTACGGGGCTCACGGCCAGCGGGCTCACTCTGCTCGACAATGGCGGCAACAGCCTCAGCGTTTCATCGGGCGCAACCTCGTTTACCTTCGGAACGTCATTCCCTAGCGGCACCTCTTACCTCGTTACTGTGTCCACGCAGCCCACGGGTGAGACTTGCACGCCTTCCAACAACAGCGGCGTCATCAATAATGCTAACGTCACCACGGTGGTGATTACCTGTTCGCCAATTCCGACCTACACCGTCGGTGGAATGGTGACCGGCCTCACGGCTAGCGGGCTCACTCTGCTCGACAATGGCGGCAACAGCCTCAGCGTTTCGTCGGGAGCAACTTCGTTCACCTTCGGAACGTCATTCCCTAGCGGCACCTCTTATCTGGTGACCGTGTCCACGCAGCCGACTGGTGAAACCTGCACGCCGTCCAACAACAGCGGCATCATCGGCAGCGCCAACATCACCAATGTTCTGATCTCCTGCTCGCCGATTCCGACCTACACCGTCGGTGGCACAATTACTGGCCTCACGGCGAGCGGACTGACCCTGCTCGACAATGGCGGCAACAGCCTCAGCGTTTCGTCGGGAGCAACTTCGTTCACCTTCGGAACGTCATTCCCTAGCGGCACCTCTTACCTCGTTACTGTGTCCACGCAGCCTACCGGTGAAACCTGCACGCCTTCTAACAACAGCGGCATCATCAATAATGCCAATGTCACCAACGTGCTGATTACCTGTTCGCCGATTCCGACCTACACCGTCGGCGGCACAATTACGGGGCTCACTGCCAGCGGACTCACGCTGCTCGACAATGGCGGCAACAGCCTCAGCGTTTTGTCGGGAGCAACTTCGTTCACCTTCGGCACATCGTTCCCCAGCGGAACGTCTTATCTCGTGACCGTGTCCACGCAGCCTACCGGTGAAACCTGCACGCCTTCGAGCAACAGTGGCATCATCAATAATGCCAACGTCACCAACGTGCTGATTGCCTGCACCGGGCCCGTCAACTTGTGGACGTGGGTGAGCGGTACCGATCTGGCCGCCCAAGCGGGTGTTTACGGCACGAAGCGCGTCGGCGCACCGGGGAACCTTCCGGGAGCGCGGCATGGTCTTGTCAGTTGGAAAGATTCCGCGGGAAATTTCTGGCTCTTTGGAGGCATCGGTTACGACACGAACGGAAACGAAAATTATCTGAACGATCTCTGGGAGTACAGCGGCGGGTTATGGACGTGGATGGGCGGCACCAACATCATTGACACGCAGGGCACGTACGGAACGCTGGGAGTCGGCAGCAGCACCAACGTTCCCGGGGCGCGGGCGTTTGCCGTGAACTGGATCGATTCCACGGGGGCGTTCTGGCTTTTCGGCGGCTATGGACAGGACTCGACCGGCGTCAACGCCGGCCCGCTGAACGATCTCTGGAAGTACAGCAACGGCCAGTGGACATGGGAAGGCGGACCGGACCTGATCAACGGTTCGGCCACCTATGGCACACAAGGAACGGGCGCTCCCGGAAATATTCCCGGAGCGCGGTTGTGGGCATCCGGGTCGCTCGATGCGGCGGGTAACTTCTGGCTCTTCGGCGGCGACGGACTCGACTCTGCCGGAACCGATGGGCCGCTGAATGATTTGTGGGAGTACAGCGGCGGCCAATGGACCTGGGTGAGCGGATCAAATCTCGCCGAAAAGCCCGGAATCTACGGAACTCTGGGGACCGGTGCCGCGAGCAACGTCCCCGGTGCGCGCGAAGGTCAAGTGACATGGTTTGACGCGGCGGGAAATTTCTGGCTCTTCGGAGGCAACGGCGCCGACTCCACCACGACCTTCGGATATCTCAACGACCTCTGGGAGTACAGCGGCGGCCTGTGGACATGGATGGGTGGATCCAACTTCATCGATGCTCCGGCGTCCTATGGGACGGAAGGAGTGCCGGGCCCAACCAATATTCCGGGCGCGCGCATGTGGTCGGCGGGGTGGACGGATCTCTCGGGGAACTTCTGGCTGCTGGGCGGACAACAGCGCGAAGATGGGCAGCTCAACGATTTATGGAAGTACAGTGGCGGCGAGTGGACCTGGGTCAACGGATCGCAACTGCAAGACCAGTTAGGAATCTACGGCACCATGGGAGTGGCGTCCTCGAGCAATGCTCCCGGAGGACGGGAGGTGCCGACCACGTGGGTTGACGCCTCGGGAAACCTGTGGCTCTTCGGCGGCTACGGTTGGGCCGCGAGCGGTTCGCCGGATTCAGTCAACGACCTGTGGGAGTATCAGCCGTAGGGCGCCCGCCCTCGAATCCCCCCGTACAGTAAATACTGTAGACCGCAAGGCAAAGCGATAGTGGATAATAAGTCGCTATTCTGGCTGTGCGCCCTGGTTTTGGGGGCATGAAGAACGACATCGAATGACGACCCAGCCCTTGCGCCCAGTACAGATTCTTGTCGCGGACGACCACGAATTGTTTCGGCGGACAGTCCGAGCCCACATCGAGTCCCACCCGAACTGGAGTGTCTGCGCCGAAGCCAGCGACGGCATTGAGGCGGTGGAGAAGGCGCAACGGGTGTGTTCCGATGTGATTCTGATGGACATCAACATGCCCCGCATGGATGGACTGGAAGCAACTCGAATCATCCGACGCGAATTGCCGAATGCGAAAGTGATTCTGGTGACGCAGCATCATCCCAGCATCGCGCGCGAACAGGCTGCGTCGGTAAACGCGCATGGCTATGTCAGCAAGTCGGATTTGAGCAGCGATTTGTTCGCCACCATCGAACGCGTCATTGACAGGCCCAATGCCGATTCGCTGGAGGCGCCGGAGGATCGCGCTGCTGAAGGAACGGTTCGCGGCAGCGGCGCTTTGGGACGTTTAGTTCGCGACTTCGATTGGAGCACAACTCCGCTGGGCCCGGCCCATGATTGGCCGCAGAGCCTGAAGACGATTGTCCGAATGCTCTTAACTTCCCGATTTGCCATGTGGATGAGCTGGGGACCCGAGCTCACGTTTTTGTATAACGATGCGTACGCCAAGATGACTCTGGGCAAGAAGCATCCATGGGCATTGGGCAAGCGGTCGGAAGAGGTATGGCAGGAAATCTGGAGCGACATCGGCCCCAGGATCCAGAACGTGTTGCAGAGTGGCGAGGCGACATGGGACGAGGCGCTTCTTTTGTTTCTGGAACGGAGCGGATATCGCGAGGAAACCTATCACACATTTTCTTACAGCCCGCTGTTTGGCGACGATGGGAAGACCGAGGGGCATCTGTGTGTCGTAACCGAGGAAACCGATCGTGTGATTGGCGAGCGCCGGCTCAACTCATTGCGTTCGCTGTCCGCTGAATTGAACAAGGCGAACACGGAGGAAGACGTTGTGAAAAGCGTGGTCCGCTGCCTCGGCGAAAATCGGAAAGACCTTCCCTTCACGATCACCTATCTTTTCGACGAGGCTGGCAAGAACGCTCATCTTGCCTGCCAGACTGGAATTGCAATCGGGCATCCTGCCGCCCCTGATTTGATCGAGTGCAAGACGGATTCGATATGGCCGTTTGGCGAATTACTGGCGGGCGCAGATTCCGCCATGGTTGAGGATCTGGCAACGCGATTCGACAATCTTCCCTCTGGATTTTGGGACCGATCCCCGTGGCGGGCGCTGTTGCTCCCGATCGCTGGCCAGAGGCAAGACACTCCGGCGGGAGTGCTGATCGCGGGGCTGCATCCCTATCGCCCGCTGGACATCAGCTATGCCGGTTTTTTGAATCTGGTCTCCGGCCAAATTGCCGCGAGTATTGCGAACGCGCGCGCTTATGACGCCGAAAAGAAACGGGCCGAAGCTCTGGCAGAAATCGATCGAGCGAAAACGGCGTTCTTCAGCAATGTGAGCCATGAATTCCGAACTCCGCTGACCCTGATGCTGGGACCGTTGCAGGACCTGTTGTCACGAAGCCAGACCCACCTCAGCCCCACCGCAAAGGAACAACTCGAACTGGCGAATCGCAATGGCGCGAGGCTTTTGCGGCTGGTGAATACCCTGCTCGATTTTTCACGCATCGAAGCGGGACGAATGCAAGCCGTGTATCAAGCCACGGACCTGGCAGGTTTCACCTCGGAATTGGCCAGCGTGTTTCGCTCGGCCACGGAGAAAGCCGGCCTGCGTCTCACCATGAATTGTGCACCGCTCGGCGAACCGCTCTACGTGGATCGCGACATGTGGGAAAAGATCGTTTTGAATCTGATTTCCAATGCCTTCAAGTTCACCTTCGATGGAGAAATTGCGGTGAGCCTGGAGCGAGCCGGAGATTACCTCGAGCTTCGAGTGCGAGACACAGGAGTGGGAATCCCTGCAGAAGAACTACCGCGGCTGTTCGACCGGTTTCATCGTGTGCCGAACGCCCGCAGCCGCACGCACGAGGGGACGGGCATCGGCTTGTCGCTGGTTCAGGAACTCGTCCGATTGCATGGCGGGTTCATTCGCGTCGAAAGCACGCTGGGGGAAGGCAGCACTTTCATCGTCAGCATTCCTTTCGGGCAGAATCATTTGTCCTCCAATCGTCTGGGTGGAGAGCGCACGCTGAATTCCACGGCAACTGGAGCCAAGCCTTTTGTGGAGGAAGCGCTGCGCTGGCTTCCGGAGACGTCGGGTGAGAATGGAGAAATCATTGGCGATCAGGATTTGCTGCCGGTCCCATGCCCCTCGCCTTCGGGAAATGGATCTCGTCCTCTGATTCTGGTGGCGGACGATAACGCTGACATGCGCCAATATGTTGCCCGCCTCCTGTCGGAGCATTATGAGGTAGAAACTGCCGCCGATGGGGAGACGGCGCTGAGCGCGGCGCGGGAACGACTTCCGCACCTTATTCTGAGCGACGTCATGATGCCGGTGATGGATGGACTCCAACTGCTGGAGGCAATTCGTTCGGATGAGCGCACGAGAAGAATTCCGGTGGTGTTGCTCTCGGCGCGTGCAGGGGAGGAGTCGCGAGTCGAGGGGATGGATGCAAGAGCCGATGACTACCTGATCAAGCCGTTTTCGGCGCGAGAGCTTCTGGCTCGCATCAGCGCCCGACTTGAGATTGCCCGGTTGCAGGGCGAAGGGGAACAGCGTTATCGCGAACTTGCCGAATCGCTGGAGAAGCAGGTGAAAACGCGAACCGAAGAATTGGAGTCCCGCACGGGCGAGTTGCTGAAACAGTCCGAAGACATTCGCAGCCTCTCGGCGCAGTTGCTGGAGCTGCAAGACGAGGATCGCCGGCATATTGCGCGTGAGCTGCACGATAGCGCTGGACAGACGCTTGCGGTCTTGAGCATGAACCTGGCGCGGCTGGTGGACGAAACCAGGGCCAAAGCTCCGGAAATTTCGGCAGAAGCCGAAGCCACGGAACAACTCGTACAACAGCTGCAGCGCGAGATAAGAACCGCCTCTTACCTTCTGCATCCTCCGTTGCTCGATGAGAGCGGATTGGCGTCGGCTCTTGCGCTCTACGTCCAGGGCATCCAGGAGAGAACTGGTCTGGCAATCGATCTTCAAGTCTCAAACGACTTTGGGCGTGTCTCGAAGGAAATTGATCTGGTAGTGTTTCGCATCGCGCAGGAGTGCCTCACTAACATTCATCGCCACTCCCAAAGCGAATCGGCAAGCGTTCAACTGCGCCGCGATGATCGGCTGCTGACGCTGTTGGTGCAGGATAGCGGCAAAGGTATTTCCGCGGAGAAGCTGGCGCAAATTCAGGCAGGCGGCTCGGGTGTGGGGATTCGCGGAATGCGTGAACGCGTTCGCCATTTTTCCGGAAACATCAGCGTCGAGTCGGATAGTTCGGGGACGCGGGTGCAGGTAACGATGCCGATCCCGAAGACGGCGGTACAGAGTGACGAAAATTCCGGACGGGCTCTGCAAACGGCGTAGTGGCAATTGCGATCTATCCAAGCCGCCCCAACCCAGCCCCAGGAAGCGCGGTTTGGTCGAACGTCCCGAGGACTGTACCTGGAGCAGTTTCCGCCATTACGCGACTGGCGAGATTGGAGTAGTGGAGATTGAGTCGCAGTGGGCTGCGCGGATGCGCGAGCGGGCCGGGATTTTTCCTACGGTGAAGATACGGGCGTGGCTGAAAATCCCCGCCCAAGCGAAGCTTGGACGGGACACCCGCAGGAGTGGAGAAAACGTTTAGAGCGGACCAGCCCCCGGCTATTGCTTTACGATCTCGACCCGGCGATTGAGCGTGCGTCCATCGGCAGAGTCATTCGAGGTCACAGGAGCGTACGGTCCGTCACCAAACGATTGCAGGCGGTCCGCCGCTACCGCGTACTTCGTGGTCAGTTCATGCACCACAGCGGCCGCGCGCAGCCGCGAGAGATCCATATTCCCGGCCAGGGCTCCCACGTTGTCGGTATGACCGACGACGTAGAGTCTAAGTTTCGCATCCTGCTGGAGCAGCTTCACCACTTCCTGCAGGGCGGAGGCAGACTCCGGTTTGACCTCGGCCTTGCCCGTATCGAAGAGAATGCCGTTGACCACCATATGGCCATTTGACGCGAGGCCTCCCGAAAGGACCGCGGCCGTGGCAACAATCTCCTGAGTCAAAGCCGTTTCAATCACTACGGTCTGCTCGTAGTTAATGCCGCTGACTTGTTCGCGAATCCAGGTCTTGCCCAGATGAAAAACAACGTCGTTGTTAGCGGGGGATTTGTACTCCAAGGTATAACCGGCAGCCTTCAGTGCGGTAGTGAAATTGCGCATCAGTTGATCGCTACTGGTGGAATCCGGGCCTCGATAATACACGTAATGAAATTCACCCTCCACCTTCTTCACGGGCTTGCCCGGCCCCATCGGGAGAGAGACGATGCGGTCCGCACTGTTGTCGCAACCGCGAAATGTACTTCCCGGATAGCGTGTGACCAGAGGCGAGTCCTTGCACTCCTGGGCCATGCAGCATGGGAGCAGAATCGCTGAGATTAGCAGGGAGATAAAAAATCCAAAATATGTTTTCATCTTTCGTGATGGTATCAGATACGGGTTTTTGCAAAGGGGGCTGGCCCGCTCTAAACCAATTCTCCACATCTGTGGGGAAAACGTTTAGAGCGTGCCAGCCCCCACTTCGCCTCGGGCACAGATAGAGGGCTGGGTTTCGCCAGCCCTCTCTGTGACGACGATCGAGTGTTTAGAACTCGGCGACTAAACCGAGGGTTAGCATTTTGGCCGTGTCGTAAGTGGGAAAGGCCAGAATGGGAGTGGAGTTGATTCGCTTCGGCGCGCCCACCTGCCAGCCGGATCCGGACCACAGGTAGTCGTAGTTGATATAGCTTCCCTTCACCAGGAAGTGATCATGAATGCGGTGGGTCACGTAGGCTTCGTAGACATTGCCCCGCGTATCCGTCTTGGGAGCGATGATGTCGTCCTCGGCCTGGGCAAAGTTGAACCAGTATTCCGTGCCGTGGTTAAACTCGAAGCCCACCTTGGTGCGGCCATCATCGACAGGAAGGCTGTAGCGGACGCCCAGGTAATACATCTGGCCGTCATGATTGGTCGGAGTTTGAAAGGGATCGCTCATCAAGCCGCCAAAAGGAGTGGTGACTCCGTTGGGACGGGTTGATGACCAGTTGCCGCTGGCGAACACATCGAAGTCCTGCAGCTTTTTTTGCAGGTTGATTCCGTACAGGTCGATCGCTCCCAGATTTGCCGAGGGAGCGTAACGCAATACGACCGGCGCCGAAATTGCAGCACCCGTCAGTGGATTGTTGGGCAGGACGGTCAAGCCGTCGAAGCCATCGGTCACGTTCCAGGCCCGCGCCAGGGTGGCCTGAATGAAGGTTTTGTCGGTGCTGTAGAGATCGAAGTTTCCGCCAAACAGATTCACCGACTTGACCCGGTCCGCGGGAGTCTCGAGCAGGCTGCCATTGCCGAAGCCCGAGGAATAGCCCATGCCGTAGCAGGCACGGAGCGTCATCTTGTCGTTCACCTTATATCCGGCGGTAATTCCGTCGAACTGGAAATCGATGAGCGAACCGGATGGCGTACCGCCGCGAGGTTCGTCGTCACGGTAGTTCAGAGGAGGACCGTCCGTGGATGGCCGACGCCCGACGGAGAGATACAAATTCGATCCTGCGATGTGGTTCCAGCTGAAGAAGGCGCGTTCCACCCGCACCATGTCGCCGGTGGGGACGCCGACGGTGTTGCCATCGATGGCAAGGGAGGTGGGCTGGCCGTCAAAAACCTGAAGGCCGGTCGAATCTCCGAACACCTTATACATGCTGAGACGGGCTCCGAAACTGATGTTTTCGGCGACCTGCGCATCAAAGCGCAGGCGCAGACGGTTGGTCATCAGGGCGGAAGTGTTTGCGCTGTACGCGGCCTCTAGAACTCCCGGCACCTGGCCGAGGTAGCTCATAAAGGCCTGTTGTTGAGCAGGCGTGAATGCGCCCACCATTTGCTTCAGTCCGGGGCTGTTCGGATTGCTGCTGGTGAACGTGAGATTGTTAATGAAATACTGATACGCCGCGTAGTTGCCGGCCACTGAGGTGTTCAGCAGTTGGCCGAAGTTCGTCGGCGTGTTTGGGGCCCCGTTCGGCAGCGTGGGGCTGCTCAACAGGCCAATCATCTGGCTGGGCGTGTACCCATTCAGTCCGGCATACCACATCGAGTTCACCAGCAGGTTCTGCATTTGCAGGCCGTCATAGTGGGAGGGAATGTTGCCCCGAATGCTGTGTACCTCGAAGCGGTAGTCGCCACCCCACTCCAAACGGTCCTTAAGAGATTTCCGTTCGGAAACATTGACGCGCTCGTTCAGGTCGCGGACTCTGGTTTGAAGATCGGCAACCGCCTCGTCTTTGGCCGTGGCTGGCTGCGCCCCGGCAGCCGGAGTGGCAGGCGTCTGGGCAGCGGCCTTGGTTGCGCTCTCCTGCGCATCGAGGCGTTGCTCCATGGAGTTGATGGTTTTCTTGAGTTGGTCAATTTCCTGACGAAGCTGAGCGGCATCATCCGTCGCCGGCGGCGCCGTTTGAGCCCATAGCCCCGAAACCAGCAGGAAGATCGGTACTGTCAGCAGAAGCTTCCGCATAATAACGATTCCTCTCTTCTATGAATTGCGCGGCCGGGACGGTTGTGAGGCCGAAAGGACCGGGCTGTACCGGTCAGGGTGAGTATGGATGTTGACCGAGTACGGCAGTTACATGATCCGCCAAGATTGCCATTTCCGTCAGTGATGACTGTCACATAGTTTCGAATGTTATTAAGTCATTAAGTCACATACCTTCGTGCTCTTCCCATTATGGGCAATTGTGCTCGGGATCACAGACAGGGCCTCCCGCGACCTGTATCATTTGCGTAGTTTCGAAACTTACGAACATCAATAAGGTGGACACTTTCATGATGCGATTTATGAAACTCATTCTTTCCTTGCTGGTCGTGGTCGCGGTTTCAGGCCTGTTTTCAGCTCTGATCGCGGCTCAGAAAGGCAGCGAAAACAAGGGCCGCCATTTCTACAAAGACACCTGCCGTCAATGCCATGCCAAGGGCGGAGCGGGAGGCGAACTCACTCCGATGAACAAAACCATGGCGGAATGGCGCGCCTACTTCGCAGCCGGAACTCACAATCACGGCAAGGAGCAGCTGACGAAATACATGCCTGCGGATCAACTGCTCGATTCGTCTGCGTTTCTCATCAACCATGCAGCCGACTCTCCCCAACCGGAGACCTGCGGAAAGTAAGGCCGTCGCCTTGGGGGAACGCCTCCCGGCAGGTGTTCCCGCTTCCGCAAGAGGAGAACAGACATGCTTCGATCCCCATGGGAATCTCATTCGCGGCGCGGCAGAACGTTAATGTCGATCCTGGTCGCGGTGCTGTGCGGCGCATCGCTGGCACAAAATCCGGAAACCGCCGTGAAGGCGCCAGAGGCGGCAGCAAAACCGGTGAAGCTGGCACATCCCCAAATTGTGCTGAAAGATGAAACCGGGAAGAACGTGTTGACCAGCGGCAAGCCAATCAGCACGCGCAAGACCTGCGGCGACTGTCACGATTACGACTTTATCGCCGACAGCTTTCACTTTCAGCAGGGCAAGAACGAAATGGATCGGACTCTGCTCGGCTCTCATGGCGCGGCCCCGTTCAACACCTCGCCGGGAATGTTTGGGAAGTTCTCGATCATTCCCAACCGGCAACTGACCGCTGCCGGCATCAAAGACGCGTCCGATGCCGACATGAGTCAACCGGAATGGCTCACGAAGTGTGGAGGGTGCCACACCGGCGGCGGCATCTCGGAGTACGACCTGCGCGGGCATCGCTTTCTTACTTCCGAGGCAAAGCCGAGCGGCCCGTTAGATCCGAGTTACACAATTCGTGACCGGGAGACAGGGCAGGTCCTCCCCTGGGACTGGCAAAAAAGCGGCGTCGCCGAGGCGGACTGCTTCTTATGCCACGTTCCCAAAGCCACACGCGGCGAGCGTAAGAAAGAGATGGGCGCCGGCGACTTCCGTTGGGCCAATAATGCAACCCTGGTGGGAACAGGCATTGTTGCCCGAACCGATAATGGGGCCTTCTCCTACAATCGCGGTGCCTTCAACGCGGATGGGACTGTGAAGCCGGAAGCGCTCGACATCTCCGATCCCACACTTGAGAATTGCGCCCAGTGCCACGGGTTTACGGCCCGGAACACGACCACCATTCAGCCCATTCAACACGCCGACATCATGCGCGGCACGGAGAAATCGGGATGGATCTATAACGGCGCCAAGATCAGCGACACGGTGTCTCCCAACATGGTGGGGAAGGAAAAGATGGACTTCCCCTGGGACGTCCATGCCGCAGCCGGGCTCATCTGCATTGACTGCCATTTCTCGGTGAACAATCCCGGACGGATGATTCAGGAAGACCTCAAGAAAAACCTGCGGTACAAACCGGCGGAAGTGGACCTGGCGGTCTATCTGCGCCGTCCCGATCACAATTTTGCGCGCGGCGACATTCCGCCGGAAACCGTCAACCTGACGAAGCACGACACCATGCGGGCGTGCGGCGACTGTCACGACGCGGAAAAGGGTCACGCCTTTCTTCCCTACAAGTCTACACACCTGCGCTCCGTGGCTTGCCAAACCTGTCACATCCCCGCCGTACATTTCTGGGCGTACCGCAGCGACGATTGGGGCTTTGTGATGGACACGGGCGGCAGCCGGATTACCTTCCGCGGGATCGAGGGTTCTATCGTCGACCCGGAATCCGAAATCAAAGGCTATCTGCCGGCCTATATTCCAACCGCCGACAAGAACAACAATCAACAGATACGGCCGACCAATTTGATCACGGGAGTCTACTGGTTCGACAAGAGCAAGGGACGGCCCGTGTTCACGTGGCAGGTGCAAAACGCTTTCTATGCCGGTAAGGCGGCGGAAGGTGAGTTTCCGTACCGGCCGGAAATTCTTAAGGCGTTCGCCGACAAGGACGGCATCATCGATCTTCCTCAGGCGGTTTACGACACGCCGGAGAAGATCGCTTTGGTGAAAGGACTTTTGCAGAAGTATGCCGGCGTAGCGGATCCGGAGTTGCGAATTGAGATCGTGCCCTGGGCCATGACGCATGGCATCGTGGGCAAGAAGCAGGCAGTTCGTGATTGCGTGGCATGCCATGGAAAAAACAGCATGCTGGCGCGTCCCGTGGATTTGAACTCGTCGCTGCCGACAGGAGTGCCGGTCATCTATCGCGGCAAGAAACTGAACGTCGTGAACTTCGCAACCAAGGAACCCTCGTTTGACAACCGGGTCTTGCTGAATTCGTTCTACATCGCCGGCTATAGCAGGGCGGGGTGGGTCGAATGGCTCGGCTGGCTCTGCGTAATTGGGGCAATCCTATTCAGCCTGTTGCACGGTGCATTGCGCCTTCTGGGTGGACGCTTATGAATTCAACTTTGTCGCTTTACTCATTGCATGAACGCATATGGCACTGGCTGCAGGCTGCCGGGCTGATCTGCCTGATCCTCACTGGGATGGCCGTCCATTATCCCGACCGGTTCGGAATCCTGGGCTCGATGGCCAACGCGGTTCGCTGGCACTCGTGGATTGGATTTGCCTTGATCGTGAACGCTTTTCTGGGGATTTTTTATCACCTGACGGCGGAGAAGTATCAGCATTTTCTGCCGCGCATGGATGACTTCACCGGGGCGGCGATTCGCCAGGCGCGATTCTATTTCTATGGCATCTTTAAGGGAGAAAAGCACCCGCTCGATGCCGATCCCCGGCGCAAACTCAACCCACTGCAGAAGATTACCTACCTCCTTCTGCTGAACATTTTGCTTCCGTTTCAGATTGTCACCGGGGTGCTGATGTGGGGGGCAGATCGCTGGCCGGGAACGTTTGCAAGGGTCGGCGGACTCTGGGTGCTTGGCCCGGCCCATACCCTCGGCAGCTACCTGTTTCTGGCATTTCTGATTGGGCACATTTACTTATCGACCACGGGCCCCACTCCGATGAGTCTGCTGCGAGCGATGATCACGGGCTATGATGTAGAGGAGGAACCAACGCAATAAGACGGGGGAGCAGAGGGGAGACGAATGAAAGGTCGCAACGGGAAGCGCTTGATGGATGAGGAGCTTTACGAAAGACGGGCGGCCATCTGTAAGGCCTTCGCCAATCCCGTCCGCCTGAAGATCCTCGATCTTGTAGGCAGCAAGTCCTATCCCATAGCAGAATTGCGCCGCCGATTGGGCGTGAGCGAGGCCAACCTCTCGCAACACCTTGCGGTGCTGAAGGGGGCGGGCATCATCGCGACCACTCGTACCGGCAAGCGCGTGTATTGTTACGTTGCAATTCCCGAGGTCAAGCAAGCCTGCGCTCTGGTTTGCGACGTATTGCGAGCTCAGATCCGGAGTGGCCGCCGACTCTCGATTTGATTCCCCAGCATCTTCTGATTTTCTCCCGTCCTGTGACATCGCAAATCCGAAGGCAAACCCGTGAGAGCTCAGAAGAAACGGTCTGGTGAAGGGCCAACGATGGACGAAGAGACTAAGAACGCATTTCAGACCATGAGCCGCGAAGAGCTCTTACGCGCTCTGGAGATGTTCGCCAAGAACTGGCTGGCCCACGACGGCTGTTGGTTTCTCGCCGCCGAAGAGCGCTTCGACATGGAAACTGCCATCGACCTCGATGCACGCTCCTGGAAGCGCTTCGCCGCGGCGGAGGCGCGCCGCATCATGACGACATTCGGCATTCCCGCGAATGGTGGTCTTGAAGCCCTTGAGAAATCTCTAGGGCTGCGGCTTTATGCTGTCATCAACTCTCAGCGGGTCGAATGGTCCGATGATCGCCAGCATCTACGCTTCTTCATGGATGTTTGTCGTGTCCAGGAAGCCCGGCGTCGAAAAGGCCTGCCGGACTTCCCCTGCAAAAGTGTCGGCATGATTGAGTTCGAGACTTTCGCCGCAACCGTTGATCCACGGATTCGGACGACATGCCTGCATTGTCCGCCGGATGCCAGTGCCGGTCGGTACTGCGGTTGGGACTTCACGCTCGCATGAGTGCTTCAACAGACATCCTGCTTGCCGACCATGACTGGCCGCTGCCGTCTACGGCGTGACCTTGAATACCGTGCCGTTGCACTGATGCTTGTTGCAGTTTCCGCCGCCCATGGTTACGCCGAAAAGAGTGTTGCCACTGCTGCGGGGCGTCAATCCGGCGACGATGCCGCCCAGCCCTTCCCAGTTTCCAAAGTTGTATAGCGTGGTCTCGGTCCACGTGCCGCCAGCCGAAGCTGGAGGCGAAAGTTCGACTGCGACCGGCGTCGCGGTGGCGTAAAGATTGCCTTTCGCATCCTGAACCAATACGCCGACAGCTCCGCCGCCGCTGTTATCGATTCCCTCGAAGCTGTACAACACGCTTTCCACCCACGGACCGCCAGCCTGCTGCGGCTTCGCCAGTTCGTAGATCGTCCCATAGCCGCCGTAGTCCGCGCCGAAGATTCCGCCGCGCGGAGTGGTTCCGTAAATGTTTCCATCGTTGCCGAGCATGACCCCGCCCGCCGGATAATTGGCATCCGGATCGACCTGGAAGTTGTACAGAACCGCTTCCTGCCAGATGCCTCCTTTGGTTGACGGAGGCGACAATTCATAAACCGTGCCGCAGCCAGAGGCGCAATTGGCGGAACTGCCACCAAGATTGGTGACGCCGTAGAGGTTGTCAGAGGCGTCGATGGCAAGACCTCCGACCGGACTTGAACCGTCATTCGGCGAGCCGCTAAAGGTGTGAACCTGAGTATAGGTCCAGGTTCCGACTCCGCCGACAGGCGGCGAAAGTTCAAATATTGCGCCGTATGGCCCGGTAACGTTGATCCCATAAAGATTGCCCGCTTTATCGAAAATTAAGTAGGTGGGAAAGTAGTAATCGTTACTCGAGGTGCTGAAGTTGTAGATGGTGTTCTCGGTCCACGGCCCGCTTCCGCCTGCCGGTGGCACCAATTGGTAAAGCGTTCCCGCAGCGAGGGTACCGCCGTGACTGGTGACGCCATACAAATTGCCTGCCTGGTCGAAAACCACTCCGCCGATCGGGTTCGTCCCATCGCCAGTATTGGTAAAAACGTAGATGGGAGTTTCTTTCCAGCTTGGGTTTTGCTTCGTGGGCGCAGTAATTTCAAATACGGTGCCGCAGCCCCACGGCATATTCGAATCGAAGCCGCAGTTCACGCTGCCGCCCCCTTCGAAGGTGGTGCCGTAGAGATTTCCAGCTTTATCGGAGGTCAGGGTCCCAACCGGGATCGCCCCGTCAGTATTCCAGTGGAATTTGTAAATTGTGGTCTCGGTCTGAGCGAGGAGTTGCGTGGCCAAAGCGATCGTGATGCAAAATAGCACGCAGCTGGCGATGCGAATTTTGCTTGTTTTTTTCATGGAGTCAAGTCTCCTGTCGGCGAAGTTATGGTTTAGACCGCAAAGCGGCGCACCTGCATGCACGCGGCCAAGGGGAAACATAGCAGCGTTCCGATACGTCGCACAAGATGAAGGAATTTTCATCATATGAATACCGTGCGCACCCAAAGAAAAACCCCGTCGGAGGTTTGTCTCCGGCGGGGTCTTCTTGTTTATGCCTGAACCTGCGCTTTTAGTGAGCCAGGTACCACGGCGTGGTGGTGGTATCGGTTCTGAAGAAGTTGAGGAGTTGGTTGGCCACCTTCTGTTGTCCAAAGCCGAAGGAGGGATGCGTGCCGTCGCTGGAGAAGTCTTCGCAATCCCAGATCAGACCGTCGGCGCGTCCCATCATGCCATTGGACCAGTAGTACGGCCCCCAAGCCATCCACGGGGCCAGTACCGGACCGTTAAGGGGGTTGTAATTCAAGTTTGCGGCGCCGTTGATCTGATCGGCGATCGCATCTTTGACGGCGTATCCGGCTTCGAATGCGTAGGGCTCGGGATCGTCCGGGTTGACGAGTCCGTTGGAGTATCCGCCATACACGCGCGAGGACCAGTAGACCAGTTTCACCTGCGGGAAATTGACCAGAAAATCCTGCATCATGGTTTCGTATTCGGACTGCATGCTGGCCATATCGTTGGGGAAGCTGCCGGCTTTAATCGAGTCGGTATCTTCGATCCAGATGGCGACCACCTGATTGGCGGTGACGCCATTTTGTGGCAGGTAGTTATTCAGGATCGTTGACCAGTAATAAGTACCGGAGGAGACGAATGAGTTGGGCGTAGCGCCACCCTGCGCTCCATTGACGATGACGAGGTTCGGGTTCTTCGCCGGATCGGAATTGGCGTAAGGAAGGAACGTGGTGAACTCGTTCTGTGCGGTCGATTCGCCGATGGCCAGCAGAACATACTTGCCGGTCGGGCTGGGATTGCCGTTGGAATCGAGCGGCTGAATGGCATCGGCAAAAGCGAGGCCGTCGGAATCATGCGGCTCAGGGCGCACGTTGCTGCCATTGGGATAGAGGCCGCCTTCGTAACCCTGATAGGTTCCAGTGCCCAGATCGGTGAGCGCCTGCATGGGCGTTGAGGTGTTCGGGACATCCCATGAAAGGTTGTTGCAGCTATCGCCGAGATTGGCATAGACGCCAAGAGAGAAAGTCTTGTTGACGATGTTTGGCTTGGAACCTTTGACTTGGACGGTGAAGGTATAGGTTCCCGCGGTCACGCTGGAGGCAAGCGTTCCACTGATTACACCCGTGCTTGAAAGAGTCAAACCCGCAGGCAGTGTGGAGCCCTTGGCAACATTCCATACAAAGGGACCCGTGCCTGCACTTGTAGCGAGAGTCGCGGAATAGGCGGCCGAGGCAGTGGCTTGCGGGAGCACAGAGAAAGTGGCGATGGAAAGAGCGGTCGCGGCGATTCCGTTGCCGGTGAGCGTAACGCCCTGGTCGGGTACTTCGTTAAAAGCAAGATCGATGACGCCGTTCTCGGTGCCAACGTGACTGGGGCTGTAGTTGACCGTAACCGTCAGGCTCGCGCCCTTGGCGATGGCATAAGGCAACGTGACCGGACTGGTGGTGAAGTCTGGAGGTTCGACCGAAATGGTGTTCAGGTTCATGCTGGCATTGCCAGTGTTGGTAATGGTGAAGGTCTGGCCAGCGCTGGTGGACCCCAGCTTCTGACTGGCGAAAGTCAGCGCAGTGGGGCTGGTGCTAACGGTTGTCTTCGGGGCGAGTCCTGCACCGGTCAGGGGAACGTTGACGACGCTTGAGTCCCCGAGGGTCATCACGAAGTTGCAATCATAAGTGATGGCCGCGCTGGGCTGGAAAAAGATGGAGTAGTGCGTGATGGTTCCGGGCTTGCCGAGGGATGTCGGAGCCACACCAGCGGCGATGCCGTAGCCGGAACAGGAGAATCCAACGCTCTCAATGATCACGGCCCCCGACTTTTGCACATTGGTGACGGTGAGTACTTTGGAGCCGGTCGCCTTGCCCACGTAGGTATTGGAAAAAGTCAGCGTAGCTGGGACTGAAACTGATCTCCTGGCTCATGGCGGGCAGTGCTGCGGCAAGAGTCAACAATAAACCGAGGAAAGTAACCGATACGCGCCGTTGCATGGTAGCTCCTATGCTTTGTTTCTTCTTCCTTAATTTCGAAAGAGCAACACCCCGCTCACATGCGGGGTGCGTGCCGATGTTCTGAAATCCTGGCCAGTTCAGGCCGCTTGGTTCCATCAATCACTCGCTCTCCATGGCGTTTACGGATTCACGAACCAAGGCGTCGTGGTGTCGTCCGTTTTCAAGAAGTTGAGGATCTGACTTGCAACCTTCAAATTCCCCGAAGGTGATTGAGGATGGGTGCCATCGGCCTGCAGGTCCTGGCAACTCCAGAACGCTGTGTCTGCGCTTGAAAGCAGTCCATTCGCCCAGTAGTACGCTCCCCATGACATCCAGGGGGCTTTCACGGGTCCATTTGCGGGGTTGTAATTGAGATTGGCGTTGCCGTTAAGTTGATCGGCAATCGCGTTCTTCACCGCAAAAGCGGATTCGTAGGCGTAAGGCTCGGGGTTGATTTTTGCCACACCGTTGGAGTAACCCGCGTAAATGCGGCTGGAGAAATAGACCAAGGTCAGGTTCGGGAACAACGTGTGCAGGTTGTTCATCACCGTCTCGTAGTCGGTCTGCAGCGTGGTCATGTCCGAGGGGAAGGTGCCGGTGGCGATACCGTTGCTGTCTTCCAGGTAGACGGCGACGACCTGGTTCGCAGTCACTCCCTGGTCGGGCAGGTAATTGTTGATGATCGTATTGAAGTATGCGGATAGTGGTCGTCAGCAGACGTGCCGGGGGTCGCTCCGCCTTGCGCTCCGTTTACGAAAACCAGCGCCGGATTGATAGCGGGATCGGCTTTGGCAATCGGCAGGAATGCGGTGCCGAACTCATCCAGCAGCGTCGATTCTCCAAGGGCCAGCATCACGTACTTGCCGGTGGGGCTGGGCTTGCCGGTGGAATCCAGAGGCTGAACGGCTTTGGCGAAGGTCACTCCGTCGGAGTCATGCGAAGCGGGCCGCACGTTGCTTCCGCTGGGATACAAGCCACCTTCCTCGCCACCGTAACTTCCTGTACCTAAGTCGGTGAGGGCAACGAGAGGATTCGAGGTGCCAGACACATCAAATGAAATGTTATTGCAGGCCGCGCCAGTGGCGGCTCCTACGCTGAGGCTCATCGCCTTCGAAGTCGTATGTTTCGTGGTCGCGGAATCGGTTGCCTGCACGCTGAAGGTGTACGTTCCAACCGTGACGGTGCGAAGCCAGAGTTCCACTGATAAGCCCTGAACTGGAAATCGTAAGACCCGCCGGGAGCGTGGATCCGGTCTTCATCGTGTAGTTGTAAGGCGCAGTGCCGGCGGTCGCGTTCATCTGGAACTGGTAGGCAGCATTCTGGGTGGCGGCCGGCATGGTGGCGGTGCTGGAGATCGTCAGCCCCGTGGCCGCGATGGCGTTGCCGGTCAAATCCACGACCTGCTCTGGGACGTTGTTGAAAACAAGCCCGGCGACACCGGTGTCTGATTGAAGCAGGTTCGGACTGTAAGTGACGCTGATCGTCGTGTTTTTTCCGGCATTGATGGTGATCGGAAACGTGACCGTTTTCATCGCGAAAACTGGTGGCGTGAGGGTAACGCCGGTCAACTGCAGACTGGCCGTGCCGGTGTTGGTAATGGTGATTTTCTGAACTGCGCTGACGCTGCCAAGCTTCTGATTGGCGAAGGTCAGTGAAGTTGGGCTGGATGAGATTTTGCCAGCCGTGCTTAGGCCCGTTGCCGAGAGAGGAACCACCAGCTTGGTGCCGGTCGACGGCGTGATGGTGTAATTGCAGCTGAAGAGCTGGGCCGCATCCGGAGCGAAATAAAACGAGAAAGATGCCGCTTTGCCTGCCGCCAAGGTTTGGGGCGTGGTTCCGGAAGAGAGCTTGAACTCAGGACACGAGGAGGTGATGGAGTTGAGAGTAACGCTCGTGGTGCCGGTATTCTTGACGCTGATACTCTTGGACGCGGTAATCAGGCCGATATAAGTACTTGAGTACGACAGAGAACTTGGAGTGGAAGTCAGCTGTGCGAATGCCGGGGAAATCAAGCATGCGCTCAGGGCAAACCCAACGATAAAACGGCTCAAATTACGCAGCGCAGCGGACATAAATGGGGTCCTCCAAGTGCTCGATCGGAAGCACGTTAAAACAGGCAATCTGGGGTTTTGATCCATTCCCCGGGGAGAAAAGGGAGATCGTGTCGTCATTCTAGCGGCCTGCAAAACACTGTCAAGAATGAAAGTTCTTGCACACTATCGAGAAGGCGCGCAGGATTCTGCATACCGCAGGAGCAGCGTGGGCGAAGCCAAATCTTGCTAGAGTCTTTGGTCTCTATCCAGCCATAGGTTTTAAGACCGGGCACTCAAATCATCAGGCAAACGGGCTCGCGTTCCTCTTCTGGGCCCATATAGCGTCATCTGCACTTATGAGTGGGTTTCTGCCCCTTTGAGACCTAGGCAGCGTCCTGGAGCCTCGGTAGAGTCCGGTTGAGGACCTCCCAGGCAAGTGGTCCTTTCGAAAATCCCCCTTCGAGAGGTGTGTAGATGTCAGGCGATGTATGCCCGCTGGCTGGAAACGGCCAGCTGTCCAATCGACCCAGTTCGTTCTTATTTCCTCCTATTACTAAGTTCCGTATCGGCCTTTTTCCTGTTAGGTACTGCCTTTGGTCAAGCCACGGTAAACGAAAGCCTTGAAACCGCCTCCCTATATGTTGATGGAGCGACCGGCAAGGACACGAATCCGGGTACTGAATCGAAGCCGCTGAAGACGATCGGAGCCGCCGCGGCGCTGGCGGAAACCAATAATCAAAACAGCATCGGCACCAAAGTCACCATCGAGGCTGGAACCTACCGCGAGACCCTCAAACTCAGCCACAGCAGCAAAGACACGAATCTGCCCATCACCTTCGAAGCGGCGACGAATGGAACGGTGATCGTCAGCGGAGCTACGGTCTATACGGGCTGGTCGGAATATTCCCAGAATCACAGCATCTACACCACCAGTTGGACCCACAACTGGGGAACCTGTCCGCAACTCACAAGCTGCCCGTTTCAGCAGGAGATCACGATGCGGCAGGAGTTGATTGCGGTGAATGGCACGGTGCTGACCCAGGTGTTATCGCTGACGCAAATGCAGGAAGGCACGTTCTACGTGGACGAAAACTGCCAACCTCGTTTATGTCTGGCCCGCTACCGGAACTGACATGGGCACGGCGACGGTGGAGGCCGCGGCTTCTTCGACGCTGCTGCAGATCGATCATAAGAATGCCATCGTCATTCGCGGCATTGTCTTCCAGTACGCCAATACGTGTCACGCCTCCGCGGCGGTGGAGGTTACGGGCGATGCCACCAACATCCTGTTCGATAGCGACACCTTTCAGTGGAACAACGGGCAGGGGCTGAGCATTTCAACTCCGGCAACGTATTTCACGGTGGAGAACAGTTCGGCTCTGCACAACGGCGACAGCGGATTTCAGGAGGCCACCACGAAATACGGTCTGTGGCAGTCGGATACAACTTCCTACAACAACTGGCGCGGGGCGCAGGGCGGATATTACGTCTGCAATACCTCGGGACTGCACGCGTGGGAAGTACATGACGACACCATTACCGGGCTCACCAGCAGCTTTAATGAGGCTTATGGCATCCACTGGGACACGGATAACGCGAACATCAGCACGAGCGGTATCATCGCCACGGGCAATTTGCGCAGCGGCATATTCATCGAAAAAGATGAAGGCCCGCTGACGTTTAACGCCAGCTATATTTGCAACCAAACTTCGACGCAAGTGGTTGGGGGGCTGGTGTTGCGAAACTCCGAGGGCGTTTCGTTTACCAACGGCGTGATCATGAACAATCTACCGTCTGAGATCATCCTGATCGGGGTGAAGGGCGGCATCGATGTCACGAACTGGGAGACTGGCAAGACGAGCAACCTCATCACCGAGAACTTCACCAACACCGGAAATACGATCCAGGGCAATAGCAGCAGCCAACTACTTTTCACTGACAGTTATCTCGACGATTCGGATTGGACCAGTTTTCAGAGCACACTGGTATCGAAAAACAACGTCTGGTGGAATGATTACAACTCAACCACCGAGTTCAAACTGCCAACGCCGAAAGCGGGGAGCTCGGAGGACTACTCGACGTGGAAGAGCGACACGTCGCAGGAATCCGGCTCGAGCTTTAAGAAACCCTCCGGCAGCCCGGGGACGGCCTGCAGTTTGACGCCAGTGGGCACCGACTACTGGATTACGGTGGACAACGCTGCATTGAGCGTTGCGTCGGGCAAATCCGCAACCTTTAATCTGACACTCATCCCGCTGAATTTCACCGGCACGGTAACGCTTACGCTGGATGGCATTGCAGAAGTGAATGGACTTTCGGCAACCTTGAGCGCGAGTTCCATTAAGACCTCCGGAACATCCGCTTTGACGGTCACTGCGGGAACCAAGACCGCGAATGGCACCTACTCGATCGCAGTCATCGCCAACAACGGCAGCATGACGAGAACGGTGACGGTGCAGTTGACGGTGACAGGCAGCTAAAAAGAGAGACGAATAGGACTGCTCGCGGAATTGTCCCGGGCCGATCAGGAGGCCTGTTGTGCAGGTTCGCAAGAACCTGCACACTTGACCTCACTTGGAGTTGCCCTTATAGTGCCTCTACGGTCGTACCCCGCGATCTTACCCTGGGAGGTTTGCCTTGAATCGCTATTCCCTTCGAAAAGTCCTTCGGACGAGTGTGTCCATCGTCGCTTCTACCTTAATGATCCTGGCTTTGGCCAACGCGCAGGAGACAGATAGCTCGACCGCATCCTGCCCCACGGGGAGCGGCAACAACGTCTGCCTGACGACTTTTCAGGGAGGACTCAACCGGCTTGGCCTTAATACGAACGAGCCGACCCTGACCCAATCGGCGATTACAGCGACCACCGGAACGATCTTCAAGAAGGAATACTCAGTTTCCGTCAACGGCGCAATCTATGCCCAACCGTTGGTTCTGCCCAACGTCGTCATGAAGGGAGTGACCTACACCGATGTGGTGTACGTGGCGACCGAGGAAGATTGGGTTTATGCCATCAACGGGGCGAACGGAAAGATCCTGTGGAGCGACAATCTGGTTTCCAGCGGCTATACCTACCTGGACTCGACCACGGATTTGAATGGCTGCACCACGATCCTGCCTAAGCCCGGCAACGTTGGCGTTACGGGCACGCCCGTCATCGACATCAGCGGCAATGCGATCGGGACGAACAACACCATTACCGAAGGCATTATGTATCTCGTGGCCCGAACCAAAACCACGAAAGCGCCGATTTCTTTTGTGCAGACTCTATATGCCATCAGCATCATCGACGGCACGGTGAAGGCTTCGACGGTAATCGGCGGCACTTATAGCAGCGGCTCGGTGAGCCTTACCTTCGACGGGACCTATGCCCGGACCCAGAATCAGCGGGGCGCGCTGCTGGCGCTGCCAAAGACCGGAGAGAATCCTGAGATCGTGATCACATGGAGCGCGCACTGCGACGAGCAGAATTTTCCGTACAACGGCTGGGTCATGGCTTACCAGTTGAATACGGCGGGGACGGCGCTTACGCAGTCCGCCATCTGGACCTCGGTCCCTTCCGACACGACGTATGAAGGCGGAATCTGGCAGGGTTCCTCGGCGCCGGCAGCCAATAGTTCTGGACACATGTTCTTCTCCATCGGCAATGGGGACGCCAACGTCAATACCAGCGTGCCGCCTAACGATAAACCGACTTCGTGCGGCGCCACTCCGTGCGACTACGGCAATTCGATTTTGAACGTGGAACTGAAAGGTACGCCGCTGGCGTTCACGGTTCGACGATTTTTTCACGGTCTTCGATTGGAAGTCTCGCAACAATACCGATTATGACCTGGGCTCCGGCGGCCTCATGCTGCTTCCGGTGCAGAGCGGCGGCAATCCGCAGAACCTGCTGACGCAAGCCGGCAAGGAAGGTTCCATTTACCTGCTACGAACCGACAAGGGCTATCTCGGCGGCTACAACGGCGGCAATCCCGATCAGGTGACGCAATATATTCCCAGCGCGCTCTGCTATCAGACCAAACCGGTGGTGGAATGCGGCGTTTGGGGCGCGCCGGCATGGTGGACCACAACTTCTGGCGGCGGCGGATCGAGTGGATATGCCTATTGGGGAAGCAAGAATCTTCCGCTCATGCAGTTCAAGTTTTATCCCAATGGCAACAGTTGCACCAAGACTGGAACAGGAGCGGGCTTCTGCACGACGGCTTCGGCTCAGACGACGCACAAATTCGGGTGGCCGGGGCCGACTCCGACGGTGTCGGCAACCAGCGCTTCGAGCACCAAGGCCATCGTGTGGCTGATTGACGCGGGCAACGCGTCCAACGGCGGCGGCGAAAATCTTTGGGCCTTCGATGCCTCCACTCTCGACTGCTTGTTCACCACCGACGGAGGAGCTACGAGCTGCACTCGCGTTTCCACTTCGAACGCGCCCAAAGGCATCGCCGTCAAGTTCACCGTTCCCAGCGTAGCGAATGGAAAAGTCTACGTTGGAACCGCGGGTGGGTCTGCCGGCGGATATCTGAATATTTACGGGCTCGAGTAGATTCATGGTTCCTGAGTATGGTTCCGGAGTATGCCTTCTTTCGCAGGCGTGCTCCGGGGCCCGCAATTCCCTGCCGATCGCTTCTCTGCTAAATCTGCAAGCAAACTTCTGTGACTGAGTCCATCTGTTTCGAGCCTGCGGCAATGGTGCAATTTGGAAAAGAATTCGTATCAGGGCATTGCTTCAGCGATGCCGCCAACGGCGACGATTCTGTCGGCTTTAGCCGCAGCGGCTTGCCCGTCTCGGCACAGCGGCTGAAGCCTGCACACTCAACCGGCTCTTGGTGGCATGCCTGAAGGCATGCCCTGATACGAGTCTCGCCCCAAACTGCACCGCTACCGAACCTGCGAGTCTATTGAAGCGCAGAGTCACG
The DNA here is from genome assembly GCA_963715875.1 of uncultured Acidobacteriaceae bacterium. GTDB lineage: Bacteria > Acidobacteriota > Terriglobia > Terriglobales > Acidobacteriaceae > Sulfotelmatobacter. The sequence continues at coordinate 3,648,613 of OY970281.1, forward strand.
CTCCCATACACTGTCGAGTTGATGCATGCGAAGGAAATTTCATGAATACGAAATTCGGCGCCGTGTTTTTTCTTGCCGTCTCGATGATTATTTTCCAGGCGCCAGCGCAGACCGCCGGGCACCCGCGGCGTGAGTTGCCAACGGGCAGTCTGATTGCCGGCAGGCCGATGACCACGGCACGCTCCGGCCAAACGGCAACGAAGATGCCGGATGGCAAAGTGATGATCGCGGGCGGGCGCGGGGAACATGGAGCGGTCCTCGCCAGCATTGAAATCTACAATCCGACGACGGAGACCTTCGCGGCCGCCGGCAAGATGTTGACGGCACGCGAAGGACACGTCGCGACAGCGATCGGCGATCGAAAAATTATCGTCGCCGGGGGCTCCAGCCGCAATGGGGCTTGCATTCGCGAGCTCGGAAGAATACGACTTCGAGACGCAGAAGTTCGCCATGATGGGAGCCATGCACGCTCGCCGCGCATGGCCCACGGCGATTCTGCTGCACGACGGCAGGTTTTTGGTCAGCGGAGGACAGGACGGCAGCCAGACCATGGCTTCCGCGGAAACGTACGACCTGATGTACGGCAAGTGGAATCTCGCGGGAACCATGACCACGGCCCGCGTGCATCACACGGCTACTGAACTTCCGGATGGCCGGGTTTTGATCGTAGGAGGAACCGGGAACCACCACGCGGTGCTGGCCAGCGCGGAAATTTACGATCCTAAGAAAAAAACATTTGCCGCGACTGGGAACTTGCACGAAGCACGATCGGCGCAGACCGCGGCGCTTCTCGCGAATGGCAAAGTGTTGATTGCCGGCGGCAGCGATGAGCACGGCCATGCGCTTGCTTCCGCCGAGCTCTATGATCCGCAGACCGGATCTTTCTCTCCGACCGCGAATCTCAACGAAGCGCGCTTTAATCTTCCCGCGGCCAGCGCATTGCTGGATGGCAGAATTCTGATTGTGGGCGGCGCCGCATCGGCGGAGATCTACGATCCCAGGAACGGCACCTTCCAGATCGTTTCCGGCAGCCTCGATACGGCTCGCTATCGTCCCGCCACGATTCAACTGATCGACGGAAGCCTGCGAATCTTCGGAGGGGAAGACGCGCAGGGCGTGAGCACGGCGAAATCCTGGACGTATCGCTAGAGCCGATTCTTCTTCGTTCCGGTCAACCCGCCAGAACAGCGCTGCATCCAACCTGCGCGAATAGCGCGTTGCTCTATGGTCAAAAGACCAATATCTTTCCCGTGAACTTTCGTGTAGTCTGCACCGCAACTTACGGCGCGCTCTTGGGTTTGCCTCAGATGCGATGAAAAGTCCAAGTTGACAGCGCCTTTAGGAGCAAGGAGCCTCCAAGAACGATGAGGAAGAACGAATCCCCCACTGGCCGTTCATTTGGCCTGTTTGTGTTTCTTCTGATGCTTGCGTTGGCTGGTTTGTTGGGACTTGCAGGGTGCGGCGGCGGCAGCAGCAGTACCCCGACTCGGCCCGGTGGTGGCGGTGGCGGCGGGGGTGGTGGTACCGAAGCGCCGGCCTGTATTTTCACTCCTCCGGGCGCCGGCGGAAGCAGCAGCGGCGCGGGAGCGGGAAACAAAATCAACAGCCAGTATTTCGGCATGCACCTGAATAGCATTAGCGCTCCGTGGCCGTACTTTGATGTGAACGGGCAAGAGTCGGCGCTGCCGTTCGGCGCGCAGCGCTTGTGGGCGGCGGGCGTGGCCTGGTCACAGATTGATACAGCGCAGGGCGCGGCGCTCGATACCACCTTATTGGATGAGTGGCTCGCGGATCCGGGGCAGAATGGGACGAGTGTCAACTTCCTCTTCACACTGGCGCGCACGCCGACCTGGGCCTCGCAGCAGCCCAACGACAACAGTTGCACGGACGGGCCGGGTGCGTGCGATCCACCGCTCGATTTGAATAGCGATGGCTCGGGCGCGGATGACGTCTGGATCGCATGGGTGACCGCATTGGCGCAGCATAGCGCCGCCCAAAAAAATGCGGGACTGCCGGGCATTTCGTATTACGAGATATGGAACGAGTGGAACGCTTCGAACTACTGGAATCCAACGTATAGTTCGACCGCTCAGTTGGTGCGCATGGAACAGGACGCGCGCTGCGTGGTTGAAGGCCCGCCCAGCGGCAAGCAGTGCTATCCCAATATTACTTTCCCGGGCGGTACGGCGATCGATCCGACCGCGCAGATCGTGAGCCCATCACCCGTGGGGGCCCACACCCGGCTGGACGCGGTAGCTAACAATCTGGGCACGTACTTCTCGACGAAGGTCAATGGCTATGCGGGTGGGGACTTTTCCGATGTCATCGGCTTCCACGGTTACGTGGGCACAGCCACGAAGGTCGGCTCCAGTCCCGCGCTTTGCCCTACTCCCGAGGATGTGAACACGGTGATCGCCGATATGAACAGCGTGTTCAGCCAATACGGAGTCTCGAAACCGATGTTCAACACGGAAGGCAGCTGGAGCGAGGCGGACGTGGAAGGATTTACCGACCAGGACCGTCAGGCGGCATTCTTGCCGCGCTATCTGATGCTGCAGGAGTCGAACGCCGTCAACCGGGTTTACTGGTTCGCCTGGGACAGCAACAAGCTCTCGAGCCTGTACAACGATTCATCCGGCCAAGCCACGCTGGCTGCGACCGCCGACGGCGAAGTGAACGCATGGACCAACGGCGCGACCGTGAGCCAGGCCTGCAGCGCGACCTCGGGTTCAAGCACGGTGTGGACGTGCGGGTTCACGCGCTCGGGTGGGTACTCAGCTCTTGCCGTCTGGGATACCAGTCAGGACTGCACGACCAGCAGTTGTCCCACGACCACGTTCACGGTTCCCGCCGGGGGTTATATCGAGTATCGCGATGTGGCTGGGAATGTGACGTCGTTGAATGGGGCGTCGTCCGTGCCAATTGGGGCCAAGCCGATTCTGCTGGAAACGTCGGCGCTGCGGTAAAAGCCTGGAATATGGGATTGACGATTTCGCTGAGATCGCGGCAAGTGACAGTTTTCTGCATCGAGTCCAAAGCCTCTATACGCGCACTCCAGACGCTCTTATAATCGCGGAGTTTACACGCGTTATGCTCCACGCGTTGCGTGCGTCTGGGTTGCATCTTCCGCCGGAAACACCCGTCAGGCCTGGCCGGCGTAGCACGGTCTCGTCAAACGTAATTGGTCTCCCCCTGCTTCAGAGGAATGATTTCATGATTTCTTGCTCCCGCAGTTCTTTGTCCCGCACTCTGTCCCGCACTCTGTCTCGTCTGAGTTCTTCTTCGTTTCGCCTGACGCGCCGTAGTTTGCTGCCCACAGGGGTAGCCTGCGCGCTGATTTTGGCGGGCACAGTGACACTGTCGGGAGCAAAACCCGCGGCGGCGGGGCGGGTTGCATCCCTCAGTCCCAAGCTATCGGCCAGCTATGGCAAGCTGCCTTTGAGTTTCGAGCCGAATCTTGGGCAGACAGACGAGCAGGTTAAGTTCATTTCGCGGGGAGCGGGATACACGCTGTTTCTGACGCCCACGGAGGCGGTCTTCTCTCTGCTGCAAGGCGATGCTGCGAAGAACGTTTCGGCGGCCGATCTTCTGAATCCCACGCCCTCTGCGAAACAGGCGCCGGACGCGGTTTTGCGCGTGCAGTTGGCGACCCCGAACCGCACTGCGGCGATCGTCGGAATGGAACAACTTCCCGGAAAGACGAATTACATTCGCGGCAACGATCCCGCGAAATGGCAGGCCAATATTCCTACCTTTGCCAAGCTTCATTACAGTGAGGCGTTCCCCGGAGTTGACCTGGTTTATTACGGAAATCAAGGTCAGTTGGAATACGACTTTGTGGTCGCTGCCGGCGCCGATCCAAACGGGATCGGACTGACTTTCAGCGGGGCGCGCGGCCTTCGCGTTGACCGCGAGAGCGGCGATCTGGTGATGAAGGTTGGCCGGAAAGAAGTCCGATTTCACAAGCCGGTGGCGTACCAGAGCGAGTCCAGCGAGGCTGCTGCGGTTGCAGGCGGGCAAAGAAATTTTGTGGCAGCGCAGTATCGTCTCGAGTCCCATAACCGCGTCAGCTTTGCATTGGGAAGCTATGACCGCAGCCGGCAGTTAGTCATCGATCCTACCCTGAGCTACTCGACTTATCTGGGCGGCAGCAGCAACGACTACGCCACAGCGATCGCGGTAGACGGCAGCGGAAACGCCTACGTCACCGGCTACACCAACTCGGCGAATTTCCCGGTTACCTCGGGAGCTTTCCAAACGAGTTGCGGCGGCGGTTGCAGCGGAACTACGGAAGATGCCTTTGTGAGCAAGCTTGACCCTACCGGCTCGTTCCTCGTCTATTCGACCTACCTTGGCGGTTCGGCCAATGATCTGGGGAACGGGATTGCGTTGGACGCAGCGGGGGATGCTTATGTGGTGGGCCAGACTTTTTCGTCAGATTTTCCCATCACACACGGAGCGTTTCAAACTCAGTGCGGCGGGTCCAGTTGCTCGGGTGGCGACGGTTTCATTGCCAAATTGACGCCTGACGGCTCGGCGCTGGTGTACTCCACGTATTTGGGCGGCACCGGTATCAACCAGGCCAATGCCATCGCGCTGGATCCATCGAACAACGCTTATGTCACCGGCTATACTCAGTCGCTTTCGTTTCCGGTTACTCCGGGAGGGTACCAGACATCGTGCAAGTGCTCGGTGCATTCTGTGGCGTTCGTGACCAAGCTCAATTCCAGTGGCTCGGCGCTGGTTTATTCGACTTATTTGGGCGGCACGAACTCCGATGTAGCGTATTCGATCGCTCTGGATTCAGCGAACAATGCCTATCTGACGGGATACACGCACTCGACCAACTTTCCAACGACGGCTGGGGCTTTCCAGACTAAGTTGACGGCGGATACAGGAGCCTGGGTCACGAAAATGAACTCCATCGGCAACGCCCTGGTTTACTCGACCTACCTGGGCGGAAATACCACCAACACGACGACGCAATGCGAGGCCTGTGCCACTGCCATTACCGTTGACAGTTCGGGAAGCGCCTACGTGTGCGGACTGACGGCCGAGTCGAATTTTCCGGTTACTCCGGGGGCGTTTCAGTTGACGTTCATGAGCTCTTCGAGCGGCCACGACGCGTTTATCACCAAGTTCAATCCCTCGGGCTCGGCGCTTGATTTTTCCACTTATGCCGGCGGCACGGGAGATGATGGAGCCACCGGAATTAAACTCGACGGATCGGGAAACGTCTGGTTCAAGGGCAATACCAAGTCTACCGACTTCCCAATTACGCCGGGCGCGTACCAGCCCGCATCGGCTGGAATTTACGACGCTTTTGTGTCTGAGTTGGATCCCACCGGAAAGATACTGCTTTACTCCACTTATCTGGGAGGTTCAGGCACGGAGTATGGCGGCGCTACCGCTGTACTGGCCGTGGATGGTCAGGTTCCACCCAATGTTTACGTGGTCGGCTATACCAACTCTACGAATTTTCCGGTCACCGCGGGATCGCTGCAAACCAGTAATGCGGGAGCGAACGATGGCTTTGTGAGTAAGTTTGCCCCCAGTCCGAACGTGGGCGTTTCCGCTGGCCTCAACTTCGGATACGAGAGCGATGGAACCAAGAGCGCGCCGCAGAACATCACCGTGACCAATACCGGCAATTCGAATTTGATCGTCAGCGCGGTCAACATTACCGGGACCAACAGCACCGATTTTGCGGAAACCAACAACTGCAGCACCGTAGCGGCGCAATCCACGTGCACGATCACGGTTACGTTCACGCCCTCGATCGTGGGCACTGAGAACGCGAGCGTTTCGATCACCGATAACGCTCCTGCGAGCCCGCAACTGGTTAGTTTGACCGGCTATGGCCTTGGGGACGGCCCCGCGGTTGTATTCACCCCAACCAGCCTGACCTTTGCCGATCAACTGGTAGGCACGGTTAGCGCGGCACAACCGATCACGATGAGCAATGTCGGCAACCAGTCCATGTCGATTACGAAGATCGTCGTCACTGGCAATTTCTTACAGACCAACAACTGCGGCAAGAATCTGGCAGCTGGGACAAATTGCACAATCATGGTCAGCTTCAAGCCGCTGAGACCCAATATTCTCACCGGGACGGTTCAGATCTCCGACAATGCCAGTGGAAGCCCACAATCGGTGGCACTCACCGGCTATGGCACTTACATCGTGCTTTCGCCGACAAGTCTGAATTTCGGAACGGTCACGGTCGGAAAGTCGAGCGCTCCTCAGACGGTTACATTCACCAATACCGCGAATTTCGCCGTAACCATGAAGGGTATTTCGATTATCGGAACCAACAGCGGCGATTACTCTCAAACCAATACATGCGGCAGCACGGTTGCGGTTGGAGGCAGTTGCACCGTCACCGTCACATTCAAGCCAACGACTACTGGCATACGCACTGCCAGCCTCTCGATCGCAGATGGCGGAGGCGGCAGCCCGCAGCTGGTGCCGCTGTCGGGGATGGGGCAGTAGAAGGCCATATCTCATGCGGAGCGGGGAAGGGCACGACTTCAATCGTGCCCTCCGCAGCCAGTAAAAGACGCGCTTTAGCCAATCCTCCGCCTTCGCGAAAGAATGGTGCAGTTCCGTCCGTCCCCGAATTTCCGCGCGGATGGCTCGCGTGACAGTTTTGACAAGACCAAAGCTCGGATTGCTGGTGCGCATATCCGTGAACTCTGTAAAGGCGTCAGGCTCGACCTGAACGGTATGTCAATCCGCGAGTTGGCTCATATCGGTCATAAAGACTGATGGATGCCTTTGTCCTCGACGTGTCGGCGTGCATGCCTTGGCATTCTAAGACCTGGGCCGCCCGCACGGTCTATCTACCTAGAGCACGTTTCAAAAATACTCTTGGTGGCAACCAACCAGACCCGCAGGGGCTAAAGCCCGCAATTTTGTTAATGCTGCGCGGCACGGCTGAAGCCGTGCCCTGATACGAACCTATTTTTGAAACACGCTCTAGAAAGTCTTTGATTAATGTCATCCTGCACTTTACGTGTAACAGCCATTTCGCGGTTATGCTCTCGCTCAAGCTGTTGCCTCAGCTCAAGGTACCTGTCCTGCGAGAGCCCTTCCTTGAGCCGGTCAATATTTTCCTCCAAGAGACGTGCAGCATCCTGAACGGAGGTGATCTCGTGGCGGCGGACTTTGTCCGGCGCCATTGCGTTGAGAAAAGACGCCAGTTCGTGCCAATCTTCCGGTACGCGTTCGAGTGCTACATGTACCTGTAACTCATCACGCCAGCGCACAAATCTCAGAAGCAGCCCTTCAACGGCCACGGTAACGACTGAACATTCTAAGCCCGCCAGGCTCTCGGGATTGTTGTTCGGCACCGAATGAGCGTTGCGCTCTGCGAACAAGAACCACAACTGATTCTGGACCTCCTGCGAGAGTTCTCTCTCCTCCCTCGCAGCCACGCGCTTTTCGTACCACCACCCAAATAGGATCCAATACAGCCCGCGCGCAAGAAACCCTATCGCGAGTGCAGGAGGTCTCAGTACATCTATTAGAAACTATTGAGTTCTCTACCCATGATTAAATTCCTCACGCCAATACAGCAGAGGGTGGGCGGATAGCCCAGGCTTGATTTTCTCACTCCATCACGAAAGAGGGTACCGGGGGTGTCAGCAAAATCCAAAGTCTGTCCGCCCGCGGGCGGGAAACGAGTGCATCATGACTCCGTCAGCAATTCTCAGAATAGGACGAATATCACTGGCAATCCGTTTGCTCAGCCGTCACATACGAGCAACCTCCGCGAGAGTACTATTTGCGGAGGCAGTGTCAGGCTTCGGCTCCCCGAGGTACCTCGGCGGATAAATCCGCTCACTCGGAGCATCTGCAATCGCAGCGCTGGAAGCGCTGCGCCACCCAAAGGCTGGACTCAAAGGCAGGACTCAAACAACCAGATTAAAAGACTAGATTCAAAGACTAGAGCACGTTTCAAAAATACTCTTGGTGGCAACCAACCAGACCCGCAGGGGCTAAAGCCCGCGATTTTGTTAATGCTGCGCGGCACGGCTGAAGCCGTGCCCTGATACGAACCTATTTTTGAAACACGCTCTAGACTCAAAGACTAGACTCAAAGACTAGATTCACAGACTAGATTCAAAGACTAAATTCAAAGACTAGATTCAAAGACTAGATTCAAAGACTAAATTCAAAGACTAGATTCAAAGACTAGATTCACAGACTAGATTCAAAGACTAGACTCAAAGACTAGATTCAAAGACTAGACTCAAGAACCAGACCTCAAGAACCAGTCCCCTGCTGCAGCGACTTGACGCAGAAAAGCCCCGCTCAAGCGACGCTTGAACGGGGCACACTCCAGATCTGACACAAATTTGGCTCGGGCCCACCCACCTGCCGAGGAGATGGTAGGGATACTTGGACTCCGCACGGCTTCGCATTCGCGAAGTCGTGCTGCGCTCAGTATGACAGAAGGCTGCGGCCTTAGTAGTCGGTTGCCGGGTTGTAGTACGTGGTGACGAACGTCGGCGGTATGTCAATCGGATCGGTTGGCTTGATGATCGGATTGCTTCTGCCGGCTTCATTGGGATCGAACACCACGAATCCAACTCCGGGAGAGCCATTCGGCAACGAGTAGTCGTCGTTCGGGTAAACCGGATTGTTGAAGCCGGGATTCTTGTTCGCCAGGCTGACCTCATCCTCGGACAAGCCCTGCCAACCGGCAAAGTTGAGGTAGGTCCAACTGGTCGAAACGCCGCAGACCTGTGGTGTGTTCGGGTTCGGCTGATAGTGGAAGGCGGCGGTGTCGGTATTGAACGTTCCGTCCGTCCTCCAGTAGAGATTGCTTTGCCAGTCGTGCAGATTGGTCATGCCAAATCCGCAGGCATACTCGCAACCCGACTGAACGCTGAACCCGTCGGTGGAGTGACGGTCAAAGTAAACCAGGTTGCTGGTGGCGTCGAAAATCTTGGTGGGCTGCGTTGGGCACACGTTCGACACGTAGGGGTTGCCGTTGGCGATGATCGCCTGCCGTGAATAGGCGAAGATATTGTTGCTGATCGTGTTGGAGTAGCCCGCGAGCTGAGGGCCGTGGGTAATGTTCACACTCTGGGCGGAGGTCCGGTAAACCAGATTGTTTTCTATTGTGACTGCCCCGGTCCCAAAACCATCCAAGTTGATGCCGTATCCACCGTAGCCATCGATGTCGATGATCTTGGCGTCGGTAGTGTCGTGAACCTTGTTATTCAGGATCTGGTTGCCGGTGGCAATGAAGGTGGTTCCGCCGGTAGCCATGTAGATGGCGCCGCCATCGTCGGTCACGCCTTCGTACAAATCGAACACGTGGTTGAACGAAACGGTGTTGTTGAAGGAACCGTTGGAACTCTTATTTCCGGGTGAACAACTTGGCGCCAGGCAGATCTCGATACCGCTGTGATAGCCGTCGTAAACGTCGTTGTGGGTATAAAGGTTGTCGTGGGCTCCGCCTTGCACAATGCCAACCCCGCTGGGGATGACGCGGCCATAGCCCTCGACCAGGTTGTTCTCGACGGTGTTGAATTGGGCGACGTTGGCGTCGGTATCGGTTCCCGCCGGTTCTTTCCCGATGCGGATACCCATGCCGCCGATATCGTAGAAGCCGCTGTTCTCGACCACGTTGTTGGCAGTGGTCTGGGTAACGTCAGTGGTGTAGATATCGATTCCCGAGCCCGAAGTCATGGTAACGATATCGGCGTTGAAGGTGACGTGCTGGCAGTTATAGCAGCCCACTGCAGCCGGCATCGCGGGCTCCTGCTGCGTCGAAACGTAACCGGTGGTAGGAACGGTGAAATTATCGTGCTCGAACTGCAATCCCTGGAAGGTGACGTACTGCAGGGAGGTTGCGGTCATCACTTGCGCGGACTGCGGCGCAATGATGGTGTCCGTAGGCGGATTCTCGCCGGTTTGAGCAATGTAGGTCAGAACGTAGGGAACGGCCGATGTGTTCAAGAAGAACTGGCCGGGCTGGGTGAACAGGTCTTTGACGTTCTCCACCACATAGCGGTGATTGCGCAGGAAGCCGTGCACGCCCGCCGTCTGCTTGGTCGGTCCTGTCAGATAGACAATATGGTTGGCGGAATCGATCGAGAGGATGCGCATTTTCGGCACGCTCCAGAACTCCCAATCGAGAAGTTCGATGTCGCCAGTGGGATACGGAGCATACAAGTTCGTCCACGACGAACTGACGTCGGTATTGCTGTAGGTGAACCGGTCAAAACACTCCCACCCACTACCCGTAACGTACACCGCGCAATTCGCGTTGGGAGGATTTGCCGGAGGCGGAGCGCCGGGCAGATAGATCGCATTCACAACCCGCAAGTAAGTTCCCAGGTTGCCACCCACTCTCGGGCGCAATCTGCGGGTGCCGTTGTAGAAGATGCTCTCGAAGTACTTCGCGGAGCTGGGCAAAGTTGTCTGGTAGGTAGTGCCGGTGGTTTTGGTCCAGCCGGTTACAACCATTCCGCCGCTCAGTATCGGAGTTTCGTTGGGATAGTTTTCCCACAGCACGCCGAGCGTGGAGGTGCCGGAGTCGATAGCGGCAAAGGTCAAAGCCTGCTGATAGTAATTCCCTCCCCTGATTTGTACGGTGATGGGAGTGGTGCGGCCGTTGGCGTTGGTCACCAGGTTCTGCACCGCAGTCTGAGCTTTGGCGATGGTCAAGAAAGGACCGTCTGTGTTGGTGGTGTTCGGCGCCGGCAGAGTGCCCGACCAGGTGTCTTTGCCATTGGTGGCGACGAAATAGTCGGACTCGGTTCCGACATTGATGGGAGCGTTGGAGCTCGTGACCCCGCTGGAACTGGCGGTGATGGAGGCGGCTCCAGTGGCGACGGCCTTGACCAGTCCAGCCGACACGGTGGCGGCCTTGGAATTCGACGTGGCCCAGGTTGCGGTTGTGGTCAGATTTTGCGTGGAACCATCGCTGTAATGGCCGGTTGCCGTGATCTGCAGCGTATTGCCGGTGGCGGCGAGCAGACCGGATCCAGGAGAAAGGACGATCGACGTCAGTGTCGGCCCGCTGGCGGTTCCCGTTCCCGTCAGGTTGATTTTCTGCGGACTGTTGCTGGCGTTGTCGGTGATGGTCACCTTCCCGGTCCGCGTGCCGGTCGCAGTGGGAGTGAAGGTAACGCTGATCGTGCATTTGCTGGCAGCGGGAACCGAAGTGCCGCAGGTATTGGTCTGAGCGAAATCGCCAGTAATGGTAAGGCTGCTGATGCTCAACGTCGTGGCGTTGTTATTGGCCAAGGTCGAGACGATGGGGGTGCTGGTCTGGCCCACCGGCGTGCTGGGAAAAGTCAGGTTCGACGGCGTCACGGTAACTCCAGTGACGCCATTGCCGCTCAGGCTGACGGTTTGCGGACTATTGGTCGCGGTGTCAGTAAAGGTGAGCGTTCCGGTGAATGTCCCGGTGGCCGTCGGGGTGAAGGTGACCGAGGCGGTGCAATTCTTGCCTGCCTTGATGGTAGTGCCGCAAGTGTTGGTCTGGGCAAATGGGCCGGAAATCGTGACGTTGGTGATCGTCACGTTGGTTGTGCCGGTATTGGTGAGCGTGACTTTCTTGACGGCGCTGGTGAACCCGACAGGCTCATTGCCGAATGCCATGCTCGTGGTGGAAAGCGTGACCGTCTGCGCGCTGGCTGCAATGCTCAGCAGCAGAAACGCCAGCCCCGCCATTAGCAAAGTGAATCCACGCATGCCTAGAGCTTGAATTCGAACAAACTTCCCGAAGGTTCGCATATCCCAATCTCCGTCCCAGTGGTTAAATCCGTTTTAGTTCTTACTGTCCTGTGCCGCTCAAAGGAATATTTTGAGTGGAGTTTTGGCCGAGATAATCTGAAATTGTCACGTCGGCTGTGCGCAGCCCAGTCGCCGTTGGAGTGAACACCACGGTGATCGTGCAACTCGCCTTGGCGACCAAACCGGTGCCGCAAGTATTGGTTTGGGTGTAGTCCGCGTTATCGGCGCCCGTGATGGTGACGCTCTTGATGGTCAGCTTCGAGGGCCCATTGTTGGTGAAGGTGATGATCTGTGACGGGCTCGTGGTGCCCACGGTTTGGGGGCCGAAAGTCAAGCTCGCAGGAGTCCAACTGACATAGGTTCCGGTTCCGGTGAGAGTCACGGTCTGAGGACTCGCGGGCGCGTTGTCGGTGACCACTACCGTGCCGGTGCGAGTGTTGATCGTGGTGGGTGTGAAGGTCACGTTGATCGTACAACTGGCGCCGGCGTTCACGGTGGAAGCGCAGTTGTTGGTCTGGGCAAAATCTCCAGTGGTGGCGATGCTCGTAATCGTGAGCGCGGAGGTACCGGTATTGGTGAGCGTGACGACCTGGGCGGGGCTGGTCGAGCCGACCAGTTGCGAGGCAAAGGTCAGACTGGTTGGCGACAGGGTCACCGCCGGACCTGCGCCCACGCCTACGCCGGTGAGCGTTGTGGTTTGCGGGCTGTCGGGCGCGTTGTCGTGAATCGTCACAGTGGCATTTTCCGTCCCGCTGATGGAGGGCGTAAATGTGACGCTGATGGTGCAGGTCGCTTGCGGCGCGACCGCGGTGTTCTTGCAGGTGTTGCTTTGCTTGAAGTCGGGGCCATTGGTTCCGCTAATCGACACCGAAGCGGTGGTCAGCGTTGAATTTCCGGTATTCGTGACCGTGATCTTCAAAGCGGCGCTGGTCGTTCCCACATTCTGGTTTCCAAAATTAAGTGGACCCGAGAGGCCGACGTTGGGACTGGGCGCGAACTTGGTGACAAAGGCGTCATAGGCGCCGCCCACCTTGGTCTGAAACGCGCCGGCGGTAACGGGAAAATTCGTCGAGTTGCTGTAGCCCGTCACATAGATATTGGGGGGAAGCAGGCTGTCAATCGCGATCATGGTTGTGGCGCCGCCGTACTCGCTGCCCGAACCACCAAGGTAGGTCGAGTAGTTCAGCGCGGAGCCTGCGGGGTTCACCAGGGCTACGAACGCCATGGAATCGCCTGCCGCATCGAGAGTTCGATTCAAGGCGCCCGGCGTCGTGGGAAAGTCCGTGGAAAAGGTATTGCCCTTGACGTAAGCCGTGCCCGTGCTGTCCAGCACCACCGAAGTAGCGCCGTCGTCGCCGGAGCCGCCAATATAGGTGGAGTAAATCAAAGCCGTTCCACCAGAGTTAAGTTTGGTTACGAAGGCGTCGTGAAATCCTCCACCATAGTTGGGTTGGTAGGAACCAGCCGTCGTCGGGAAATTTGTCTCCCAGGTTAGGCCGACCACATAGGCGTTCCCTGCGGAATCCACAGCCACTGCGGAGCCGCAAGCCGGACACGCGCTGGTACCGGTAGCGGTGCCGCCCAAGTAGGTGGAATAGACGATGGCAGTCGCCGTGGAATTGATCTTGGTCACAAATGCCGCTGTGGGTGCGCCGGTGCTTCTCTGAAACGCGCCGAGCGTCGTCGGGAAATTGGTGGAGTAGGTATATCCAGTTACGTAAGCATTATCGGAAGAGTCCAACGCAATTGCGTAACCCACGTCTGCGGCGTTGCCGCCAAGGAACGTGGAGTAAACGAGTGCCGTGCCCGTCGAGTTCAACTTCGTGACGTAGGTGTCGACCAGCGCTTTCTTGCAGGATGAACAAACGCCTTGAAAGACACCGGGGGTAACCGGGTAGTCCGACGATTTTGTGAAGCCGGTGATGTAGGCATTGCCGGCGCTATCCAGAGCAATGGCGTTGCCCTGATTTGTGGTGCTGCCGCCAATATAGGTGGAATAGAGAAGCGCCGAGCCAGCAGGATTTATTTCGGTGACGAAAACATCGCCAGTGGTGCAGGCGTTGCTGCCGCAGCTGGTCTTATAAGCCCCAGGGGTCACGGGAAAATCCGAGGAGGAAGTGGTTCCCACTACGAATGCATCGCCGAAGGAATCCACGGCAATGCCGTAGCCATAATCCGGGCCGCTGCCGCCAAGGTAGCTGGAGTAAACCACCGCGGAACCGGTGGAGTTCAACTTGGTGACGAAGGCGTCGTAGTTCGGGGCGGTGCAACTGCCGCCGCCGCAAGTGGACTGAAAGGCGCCGGCCAGCGGAAAATTCGCCGAAGCGGTGTATCCCGTGATGTAGGCACTGCCAGCCGCATCCACGGCGATGGACGTAGCGTAGTCGTTACTCGAGCCGCCAACATAGGTCGAATAGCCCAACTCCGGATCGATCACCAACGCTTTGCTGTGGTCGTAGGATCCAAGCTGGAAGACAGCGCGGTTTTCGGCATCGAGCGCGAAGCGCGATTCGATCAGGCGCTTGCCTTCAGCGTCCGCCTGATACGCCACCGGTTTGTGGAAGTGAACTTCCGCGCCGGAGGCCTTCAGAACCAGATCGCCGGTCGCATCGTCGAGACGGACGGCGGCGCTTCCAAACCCAACTTTGATGAGTCCCGGATCGCTTCCCGGAGCGATGACAAAATCGTATTCCAACTGGCGCTGGTTGCCGTAGTAAACGAGGTCGATGCCCGGATAAACGTCCCGGTAGCCGACTTTGCTGTAGTTGACTACGCCAGTCCGCCAGTTGCGCTGATCTTTGCCGTGGAAATAATTGGAGACACCGGGCAGCGGATCGAGTCCGGAGACTTGCGAGTTGGTGTTGGCGCCGACCAGGTGCATGCGCAGCACCGCGGTCTTGCGTCGCGGTTCAGGGGTGGGATGCAGAGCATCACGGAAAGGCGCCATGGGAAGAGCGGAACTCCGGCTCTCCGGCTTATTTTTGCCGGCTCGGGGTAGCGCCAACACAGCTTCATCGCCGGTAAGAAAAACGGTGTAGCCGGGACCGCGCGAGAAGAACTTCACACGCCCATCGGTCTGGCCGGCGTTGGGCTCGAAACTCAAAGGAAGCTGGCCGTAGGCGTCGAGGATTTCTCCCTGCCTCGCTGCCTTGGGCACGTCGGAATGAACCGTAGTTGAGGTTCCGGAATCGCCGCGAAGCACCAGCACTCCCAGAGTCGTCAACATCATCGCAACCATCGCGAGCCGACCGATACAAAATGCAGTCCCTGACCGAAATTTCATGAAAGCCCCCAGATGCCCAATTCCGAAGAATGCGCGTTTCAAAAGCCGTTCGTTCCAGTCCTGCGTCAAACGTCCAGTTCGACCACGTCGAAAAAAATACAGGACTAAAACCGGAACAGAGCCAGCCCAGTGTTTTTAGGACTGGGGCTGGCTCTGTGTCTCGACAAGCGTGATTAGTCTCCCGTACCGGTGAGACTGATTTTCTGCGGCCCAGTCGGATCGACGTCGCCGATGCTCAGGGTCGCAGTAAACGTTCCTGTGGTCAGCGGTGCGAATGTAATCGTGATGGTGCACGACGAGTTCGCCGCAACGCTGGTTCCGCAAGTGTCAGTCTCGCTGAAGTAGGGTTCCGTTCCAGTCCAGCTCTTGCTGCTGATTGCGAGAGCGGCCGAGCCGGCGTTTTGGAAGGTGACGGTCGTTTTGTTGGTCGAATTCACCTTCGTGGTCGGGAAGGTGTACGACAAAGGCGTCACGGCCACCGCGGTTGCGTTGCCACTGATCAGCAAGCCTTGCCGAAGCAGCGTGAAGTTGCCGTAGTAAATCTGAGTTGTGCTCTCGCCGCCCGCCGGACAGCACGCGGTCGGCTTAAACGTGACGTTGGAGGTGCAGCTCGCACCCGCAGCCAGCGGGCCCGGAGCGTTGCCGTTCACTCCCGGACAGTTGCTGGTTAGGCCGAAATCGGTCTGATTCGGGCCTTCCATATCGTTATTGGTGAAGGTGATGGGCACACCGCTCACGTTAGTGAAGGTGTCGGTCTTCGCCGTGCTAGTGGTGCCGAGTAGCTGGTAGGTTTTGAAGGTCATGGTGCGGGGGGTCAACATAATTGGAATGTTGCCCGCGCCCGTCATCTGGTAGCCGATAAAGCCGCCGCTGGTCGGAGTGAACACGTTTTGAGCATTCGCATTTTCCGAAGCGGTGGCATTGAACACGACGGAATCGACGCAGGAAGCCCCGGCGGCAAGGGTGGCGCCGCAAGTCGAGGTCAACGTGAAATCGGAGCAATACGCACCGACACAGGTCTGAGTTCCACGAGTGTACGACGTGGTGCCGTTATTCTTCCAGGTGATGGTCTTGGCCGCGGTCGGGAAACCGGAAGTTACGGTTCCGAAGGGCAGAAGCGTCGGAGACAGAACGACCGCCGTATCCAGCTGGACCGAAACGTTGTTGCCGCCGGTGTTAACTGCTGCGATGTCCAGCTTGCCGTTATTGTTGAAGTCGCCAACTGTGACGCCAGCCGGCCCGGCTGCGGTGGAAAATACCGATTGAGACTTGAAGGTGCCGTCGCCGTTGCCGACCAGTACGGAAACCGTGTTGTCGGTGTAATTGGCAGTGATCAGGGACAGCTTGCCGGAAGACGCCATATCCCCAACAGCCAGCGCTACGGTGTTGGCTCCGACGGTGTACTCTTTGTGGTTCTGGAAGGTACCGTTGCCATTGCCCAACAGGACGGAAACACTCTTGTTCGAGGTACCCACAGCGATATCAAGTGAGCCGTCGCCATTGAAGTCGCCAGTCACGATGCTGTTCGGATTGACCGCGGTGGTGTAAGGCACACCCGCCTGGAAGGTGCCGTCGCCATTCCCGATCAGGATGGAAATGGTGCCGTCGCCGTTGTTGGCCACAGCGAGATCGAGTTTGCCATCGCCGTTGAAATCGCCAATCACGACTCCCGAAGGTCCGCTGCCGGTGGTGTAATCGACGTGGGGCTTGAAGGTGCCATCGCCTTTGCCGATGAGGACGGAAACTTTGTTGGCATTGAGACAAGCCACAACGATGTCGAGAATGCCGTCGCCGTTAAGATCGGCGGTGGCAAGCGCCACGGGCTCGGCTGCGGTGGCAAATTCCTGGTGGGCCTGGAAGGTGCCGTCGCCGCCACCCAGCAGGATCGAGATTTCGCTGCCGTACTGATCGGCAGTGGCCACGTCCATCTTGCCGTCGCCGTTGAAATCTCCGTGGATAATCGCGACCGGATTGCCCGGAACCGCAAATTGGGTGTGCGTTGGAAATGCTCCGGTGCCATTGCCCAAGAGGACGGACACGGTGTTGTTGCCGGTGGCGACCGCCAGATCAAGTTTGCCATCGCCGTTGAAGTCTGCCGTGGTCACATCCTGCGGCGTGGTGTCGGTGCCGTAGTTCGACGTGGCCCAAGAGACGGTGAATCCGTTCTTGACGATCTCAAAGTCCGCGGCGTTGGAGGCAACGCCAGTGCCATTGACGACCGTCACAACAGCCGTACCGGCTGTCGCCAGGTCTGTTTTCGGAATGATCGCCGTCAGTTTTTCACTGGTCACGAAGGTGGTGGCCAGCGCCACTCCATTCCAGTTCACCACGGCCGTAGAGGCGAAACCGGTGCCGTGCACGGTCAAAGTGGTTTGGCCGGTCCCGGGCGCCTTTTGCTCGGGCACCAGGGGCATGTTGATCACGGGAACTTGCGCCAGCGCCGAGGAGGCGCCTAAGGAAACGACCATCACCAGGGTTAGGGTTAACATCAGGCCATTGGCGAAACGGCGCGAAACGCGCTCGGCACTTCGGAGTTGATCTGTGTGCTGCTGGCGGTTAGTCACGAAATATCCCCCTGAATTTTTTAACTGACGGGTAAGGCTGTGTCTCAATGCGGAATCGCCAGCATCCTCTACTGGCGAAACCGACGTTAATGCCGTGCAAGGTTGTAAACACTACCTGGGTTCAATGCTCGGTAGGCGGGGAAGGAGAAAACTGCCAACACGAGAAAGCTCAGTTTCGCCGCATGCGGGGATACTGTCAAGATGAAGAAATTTGCATGGAGACTATCGTTTAGAGAAGAAGGTTTGAGGCGATGTTTGCAGCTTTTTCGAGATATGCGCGACGCACTCTGGTGTCGGAAGCGGCGTCCGCTTCGGGTCGTGGTGTGGTTTGGGGCGAGACTCGTATCGGGGCATGCCTTCAGGCATGCCGCCAAGAACAGGTTGAGTACAGGCTTTAGCCGCTGTGCTGTGATGCGGAGGCCCCAGCGGCTAAAGCCGTTCCGAGTTGTGGTCTTTGACGGCATCGCTGAAGCGATGCCCTGATACGAATCTCTTTCCAAGCTGCACCGCTACCGTTCTTGGATGCATTGCTCCAGCCGAGCTGAACATCTGCTAAACTGGCGAACAACCCACCACCGTCACAAGCCCAGGGTTAGGAAGCACGGGTCGCTTCGGCGTCGGCAATTGCTATGCCGGGCCATTCGTCGCTCAAACGAGAGGCATTCTATGCCCTTGTGAATCTGGGATTGCCCGCAACTATGCGAGGGAGGCGGGGTTAGCGAATTGAGCGGCCCCTGACAACTGGAGAATGAGGCGGAATGTCGGCAAGCAGAGTCCTGCGTACGCGCACTTTGGATTTATCGAAATGCCTGGTCGTAATCGCCGCCGTGCTGGCGCTGGCCGCGCTGGTCGGGTGCGGTGGCGGCAGCGGCGGGAATTCTCCGTCGGGGCCAACCTTTCCGAGCGTCAACAACATTTGCAGCACCGGGACCTACAACGGCACGGCCGCGAACCCGCAGTTCAATACCTACTTCGGGATGCACATTCACTCGCTCGCACCGGGCACACCCTGGCCCAGCACCGACACACTTTCGAACCCCTCGGACAGCGTGGACTTTGGCGGCCTTCGCCTGTGGGATTCCGGCACGGGTTGGGCTGACATCAATACTAGCGCGGGCGTCTGCAGTTTTAACCACATGGACTCGTGGCTGGCAGAAACGCAATCCAACAATGTTGATGTGGTTTACAACCTCGGCCGCACGCCCACCTGGGCGTCCACGAATCCCCACGACGGCAGTTGTTCTTATACAGCGGATGGTGGCGACGGACAATGCGATCCTCCCGAAGACTTAGGGGACGATGGCGGCGGGCCCGACGCCATCTGGATTGGCTGGGTGACTTCTGTCGTGAGCCGATACAAAGGCCAGATCAAGTATTACGAAATCTGGAACGAGTGGAACATCGACAATTTCTGGGTGGGAACGACGGCGCAGTTGGTCCGCATGACGCAGGACGCGCGCTGTGTCATCGAAGGCCCACCACCCACCGGATCGTGCAATTCCAATAGCACCTTCCCCGGCGGCACTGCGCTCGATCCCGATGCGAAAATCCTCAACCCTTCAGCAGTTGGGTCGCAGAGCACTTTGAATGCGGTGCAAAAAAATACCAGCAATTATTTGAACACGCAGGTCGATGGCATGGGGCCGGCCAGCTTCATCGATGTGGTGGGCTTTCATTGCTACGTCAGCACGCAAACGGTGGGACTTTATCCCGTTCCCGAGGACGTGCTCACGGTAATCAATGACCTCACCCCAATCCTGCCTTCTGGACTTCAAAACGCACCACTTTTCTGCACGGAAGGGGGTTGGGGCGAACCGGATCAGGAAGGCTTCACCGATCCCGATTTGCAGGCGGCCTTCCTGGCGCGCTATTACCTGCTGCAAAATTCCGACAACGTTGCCCGCGTGTATTGGTACGCGTGGAATACGACTTCTACCGATACGGGCGCGCTGTGGAACTCGACGACCGGAGTTGCGACCCTGGGGGCGACCGCGTACGCCGAAGTCTACAAATGGATCACCGGCGCCACCTTGAGCACTCCCTGCGCAAAGAGCGGCTCGGTGTGGACTTGCGCCTACACCCGATCGAATGGATATGAGGCATTGGCAGTGTGGGACGGCAACGTATCGGGAAATGGCAGCGGCGGCGGTTCGGCCTGCTATGCCCCAGGCGCGCCCACGTGCACCACGTTTTCGGTTCCTTCGCAATACACCTTGTATCGTGACTTGTCCGGCAACGAGACGGCGGTTTCGGGCTCGACGATTCCGATCTCCGCGAAACCGGTTCTGCTGGAGACGAGCACCCTTCCCTGAACGGCGGTTAGAGGCTGGTAACCCGCAACCGGCCTTGCTAACTTTAGTCTCCAGATGCCGGTGAGTATGCAAATTCTGTCATCTTGACGGAGGTTGGCAAGCGTCTTACTCTTCTGAGACGCAGTGCGCCTTTCCGCTCCCTCCCTCGCGGTGTACGCACTTTCAAGCTGTAGAGCCGAGTTGTTCCCTAATCCAAATCGGAGCGGTCAAAATGAGTCGTCCCAAGAATCGTAGCCTGCTGGTAACCTGCCTGGTGTTAGGCACAATCATGACCCTGCCGTTGTCTGCGCAGAAATGGGCCCGTTACGGACCGGGCACGCGCACGCAGGCCTCCGCGGTTTACGATCCTGCGACCAATAGCATGTTCAGTTTCGCGGGGCAGCACGCTCCCACAAATATCGACTTCAACGATATGTGGAAGGTCTCGAATGTGATCCCATCGTCGGCCGCGACGCAGGAAAATCTGTCGTGGATCCGCGTCAGCGTGTCGGGCAAGCAGCCCGGCAATCGCTTCGGACAGAGCGGAGTTTACAACGCCTCCAATGGGCGATTTGTCACGTTTGGCGGCGGCACGGGCTTCCCCGGTCCCTGCATTAACGAGTTGTGGCTGATTACGCACCTCAACGGTGTAGGCGGCTCTCCGCTGTGGGCGAAACAGGCCCCGACCGGAACTCTTCCTGCGGTGCGCGAGGGACACACCGCGGTGTTCGATACCGTCAACAACAAGATGATCGTCTACGGTGGAAGCGACTGCAACGGAAACTTCTACAACGATCTGTGGATTTTGAGCAACGCGGATGGCTCTACGGGGACGCCCTCGTGGTCGCAGGTTACGCCGATCGGAACCGGCCCCAGCGCGCGCACTCAGGCGGTAGCCATTTACGATTCGGTCAACAATGTCATGACCGTCTTCGGCGGCGGCAACACCGGCGTCACGGTTTACAACGACGTCTGGACTCTCACCAACGCCAACGGCTTGACCGGTACCCCAACGTGGACGCAACTTTCTCCGAAAGGGACGGCCCCGGCTGCCCGAGTCGGCATGGGCGCGCTCTATGATGCGACGAATAATCGGATGACGATCTTCGGCGGCAGCAACAACAAAGGATCAGTTCTGAACGATGGCTGGGTGCTTACTTTTCCGAACAACATCGGCGGAACTCCGGCCTGGTCGAAGATAACGTTCTCCAACACCGCTCCCAATCGCAAGAGTTACGCGTCGATCTACGACCCAGTCTCGAATAATTTCGTAATCTTCGGCGGCGACAGCCAGATTGCGCAGACTTTCACCGACGATCACGTCTGGATTTTGAGTGACGCCAATGCATTGGTAACCGGTTCGACTTGGACGGAGGACGGTCCTGCGGGCCGCAACCACACCAGCACCGTCTACGATGTGAGCACCGATCAGATGGTGGTCTTCGGTGGATTGCAGTCCACGGGCGTTCCTTTGAACGATGTCTGGTCAAGCTCGGGCGTCATTGCAGCCGGACAAACCGTAACCACCACTCCTTTCCTTTGGACGCAAGTGTTCCCGACAGGCACGGCCCCGGCCGCGCGTTACGGGCACACCGCCTTTTACGACAACATCAGCAACCGTATGATGATGTTCGGCGGCGCGACCAGCGCCACCGCCTGCCTGAACGATGTATGGCTCCTCGAGGATGCAAATTCCTCCGGCGGCACACCTTCGTGGGTGCAGGAAACCGCGTCCGGCACACCGCCCTCGGCTCGACAGAACTTCGCTTCCGCATACGATTCGTCGAGCAACAGTCTTATCGTGTTCGGCGGAAATAATTGCGCTGGCGGATATCTGTCGGATGTCTGGGTGCTCAGCAACGCGAACGGAGAATCGGGAACGCCCACCTGGACAAAGCTCTCGCCCTCCGGCGTGGGGCCAACCGCCCGGGAAAACGCCACTGCGATGGTGGACTCGGTGAATAACGTGCTGGTCCTCTATTCCGGCGATGCCGGAGCGGTTGGCCTTGCGGATGTCTGGACGCTCACGCACGCGGATGGAACGGGTGGAACTCCCACGTGGAAACATGTGGTGCCCACCGGCACAGCGCCTCCGGCACGAACGGGAGCAACCGCCATTTACGACTCTACTAACAACCGGATGGTTATCTACGGCGGAACGAATAACCTCACCGCTCCTACCATCTTTTATGGAGACACCTGGGTACTTACTTTCGCCAACGACATTGGCGGGACGCCGGCCTGGATCTCCGAAAAGGTAACCGGGACCGCGCCACAACTGCGATTCCACAACGCGTTTTACAATTCGGCGAATAACGACATGGTGGTTTTCGGCGGCTTGAGCCAGATCGCACCCGCTCCGTATGACGATCGGGTGTTCATCCTGTCGGTGGCCAACGATCTGTGATAAACCGGGCCGCGGCGAAAGCAGCGGCCATTCACTTCATTCTTGATCCTTGCGGCGGCGCAGATATCGGAATCTGCGCCGCCTCTTTATTACACTCAGCATATTCAGGCAGCGTCCCACGCTTGTATTCCGTGGCGCGCAATGAAATGGTATAAGGACTGTTCACAGCAATCGGGCGAAAGGGGCTTTGGAAATGACGACGAATCTGTCCAAGAAGAAGGTAGCTGTGCTGGGCGCGGGAAAACTCGGAGGCATGCTGCTGCAGGCTCTGTTGCGCGAGGGCTTATTATCGAAGAAGTTAACACGGGCGACCATGCGGCACGCCGAAAAAGCGCGCGCGCTGGCGCAAAAACTTGGGATCGATGTCGGCACCGACAATGCCAAGGCAGTCGCAGGTGCGGATATCATTTTTGTCTGCGTGAAGCCGCAAACCGTGCAGGAAGTGGTTGAAGAAATCCGTCCGCATGTCGCTCCCGGCGCGCTGCTGATCTCCGTGGCGGCCTCGGTCTCCACTGCCCAGATCGAAAATGTACTGGGGAACAACATTGCCGTGGTGCGCGCCATGCCCAACACTCCCTGCGCCCTGGGCGCGGGCATGACGGGGCTGTGCAAGGGCCGCTATGTAAAGCCGGACGAAATCGCGCTGGCCTGCTCCTTCTTTGAATTGGTGGGAAGAACGGTTGTGGTGGACGAGAAACACATGGACGCGGTCACAGGCCTTTCGGCCAGCGGGCCCGCATTTATTTACATCATCCTCGAGTCTCTGGCTGAAGCGGGCGTCAAGGTAGGCTTGCCGCGCGAAGTGGCTACCTTGTTGGCGTCGCAAATGACGATGGGGTCGGCGAAGATGGTTCTCGAAACCGGCGATCACCCGGCACAGTTGAAAGATTCAGTGACTACTCCCGCGGGTTGCACCATCGACGGCATCCTCGAGTTGGAAGAGGGCAAGCTGCGCGTGACTCTGATCAAGGCCGTGGTGAAAGCCACGCAACGTGCCCGCGAACTCGCTTACAATGGCTGATCGCGAGTTCATTGTAGCGCCGGCCGGACAGCCGCCGGGACGGCAGCGCTACGAAATTTTCCGCGCCTCATCGACATTGAAATGGTAGAGAGCAAGAGATATGTGGCTTGGCTTGTGGCCGCGATGGCGTTGTTCTATGCCCTGCTCGCCGGACTGCACACGCTCCAGGACTTTGATTTAGGCTGGCAGCTTGCCACCGGGCGATGGGTCGCGCAGCATCACCACACGTTCTCGACTGATATTTTTTCCTACACCGCGCAGGGATCGGCGTGGATTTATCCGGTACTCTCCGGCATCGTTTTCTATCTGACCTACCTCGCCGGAGGATATGCGTTGCTTTCCTGGCTGGGCGCCGGAGCCAGCCTGGCAACCATTGCGATCCTGCTACGCCGTAACAGCATCGCAACCTGTGCGCTGGCGTTCGTGGCAGTGCCGCTCATCGCGAACCGCACGCAGCCGCGGGCGGAAATGTTCACCACATTATTATTTGCCGCCTTCCTCAGCCTGTTGTGGAGGCACTATCTCACCGGCCACGAGCAGGGGCGCCGTTCTTTTCTCTGGTTGCTGCCGATTCTCATGATTGCCTGGGTGAACCTTCACCTGGGATTCATTGCCGGCATGGGAGTGTGCGGTGCGTATCTGGCATGGGAAGCTCTCGATTGGTTGCTCCCGGAAAATCGTGCCGCCGTCCGCACTCGATTGACCCGGGCGTGGCCGTGGCTCGCATTGACCGCCGTGGCCACGCTGGCGAATCCGTGGGGACCTTTCATCTACCGGGCTCTGGCGCGGCAGCAGCAAGCCCAAAGCCTGCACAATCAATGGGTAGTCGAGTGGGAAGGGATTCACCCTTCGTGGAGTAGTCTGCGGCAGGCAATGAACCTGCGCGATCCGCAGAGCGCGTTTTGGTGGCTGCTGGCGGTTGCCTTGTTATGCGCCGCGATTGCCTTGTGGCGCAAGCGCTGGGGCGCGGCCGCGCTGCTGCTGGCTTCGTTGTATTTCTCCATTCAACACGTGAGGCTGGAGGCGTTGTTTGCGTGCGTCGCGGTCGTGCTCGGAGGATCGCTGCTCGAGGAGGCGTGGAGAAGCGCGCAGCCTGCGCTCCCGGAAAAATCGCGGAAAAAGAAAGCCGCGCCCCCGCCGCAGCGGCAAATCGATCGAGGACGAATTGCTGCGCTCTTGTTGCTTAGCGCCGCGCTGACTTCGATTGCAGTCGTTCGCTGCTGGGATCTGGCGACCAATCGTTATTATTTGGGATCGACGCAGTTGTCGTTATTCGGCCCGGGGATCTCGTGGTGGTTTCCCGAACGCGCGTTCCAATTTGTGGAGCGGGAGAAACTTCCCGCCAACATTTTCAACAGCTACAGTCTGGGCGGCTATCAGACATGGCGGCTGTTTCCGGAGTATCGCGACTACATCGACAGCCGGGCGGTTCCCTTCGGCTCAGAGCTGTTTTTTCAGGCCTACGAATTGAGCGTGGAGCCTCCTGAATCGCCGGCGTGGCAGCAGGAAGCCGACGCGCGCAACATCAACACGATCGTGGTTCCGCTCGCCCGCTACGATGGCATCGCATTGTTTCCGAAGCTGCGCGCCTTTTGTGCAAGCCAGGCATGGCGGCCGGTTTACATGGATGAAGTCTCGGCGGTTTTCCTTCGCCGGACTCCGCAGACGGCGGCACTGGTGGACCGGTTGCAGATCGATTGCGACAAGGTCTCTTTCACTCCACCGCCGGAACTCGAATCCGCGTCCTCTGCGCGATGGAATTCGCGTAGCAAAGCGGAGCTGTTCAACTTCTGGGCAAATTCCGCTGAGATTCTCTATACGCTCGGGCGCTTTCCGGAGGCACTGGCTGTGCTCGACCATGCGCAGTCCATTTTCAGCGAAAGTGCACATCTTCATCTGCTGCGCGGGCTCATGCTGCAGCGTACCGGCCGCGCCGCGGAGGCCGAGGCCGAGCTTCGCATCAGCCTGACGCTGGAACCCACCGAGCAGGCCGAGTTGGTCGCGGGCCTGTTATACATGACCGAAAAACGCTATGCCGATGCCATCCAGCTTTTCCGGCAAGCTGCCGAGACCTCTTCGCACCCTCACGATATGTGGATGCTGCTGGGCCAGGCGTATCTGCAGATGAACGAGCCTCAACCGGCGCTGGAAGCCTTCGACAAGGCGGTCGCGTCGAGCCCCTTTCACGACGGAGGAGAATCCCTGGGCGCCACTTTTAATTCCATGGTCGCGACCGGGCGCGCGAAAGCCTGGTATCAACTGGGCGACGTAGCCCAGGCGGTAAGCTACCAGGAAGAGGCGGTGAAGTTGGCTCCGAATGACGGCACGCTGTGGCAGGGGCTCGCCGATCTGTACGAGGCGCAAGGCCGCACCGCAGAGGCCGCGCGAGCGCGCGCTCACACCGCGGGCCAGTAGCTAGGCTGGATTCGTTCTTGCAAGATTGACGATATGGGGAAAGCTTCGGGCGTTCGTAGAATCCCACCCTTGCCGCGAAACCATGAGAGTGGCCCCCCCGGCTGCGTTACCCGCGGCAAGAGTGGGGAACCCGCTGCATTGGTTAAGGCAGCGAATTCAAAAGCCTGGGCCACCAGAGGTTGCCGGCGCCGTCAATGATAAGCGAGCCGCCGGAGTCGCTGCAGACCTGCGTTGTGGCGCAGGTGTAGATGACGTTCAGTGTCCAAGCCCCGGAGCCCTTCGGAGCCAACTGGAAAATTGCTCCCTGATTGTCCAGACCGCCGCTTTGGGTGGCGCCATACAGATTGCCCGCTTTGTCGGCCACCAGTTGGCCATGAGGATAGAAGCCGGCGACGTCGGCTCCGCCCATGCCGCTTTGGAAATTATAGAGTTTGGTTTCTTTGTCGCCCGCATAGGCGCTGATTGACAGCAGGATGGTTGCAGTGAAGGTTATGGCGAGGGTTGCAGCGGTGACTACTGAAAGCTTCATACTTGCCTCCGTTAGGGCGGAGCGGAATGTTAACGACTCAGATTGGATTGCCGGCTTGGAAGAAGGTAAAACTGGGCCGGTTTGGCAGGTTCACCAAACACGGCCCAGTTGTCTCAAACGTTCGATTCGAAACTTACAGCGAGCGCAGGAAGTTGACCAGGTCCTGTTGGTTCTTCGAGCTCAGGTTGTTGAAGTTGGTGACGCTCTGGTTGGCTTCCGAAGCTGGATACGTGCTGTTGCCCAGGCTGTAGTGATCTTCGATCGCGGTGACGATGTTGTTGGTGCGGCCATCGTGCAGGAACCAGAGGCGCTGTCCGATGCCCCAGAGCGGCGCGGTCCGGAACTCATCCGGTCCTGCCGAGCCTTGGGCCAGTCCATCCGCCAGTCCCGGCCCCATGTGGTGCACGAGGATGTCGGAATAGAGATTAAGAGTAATGCTATCCAAGGCTGGCCGCGAAGTATGCGGAGTCTTGAACGAGGTGGTGTGGCAGTACACGCAACCGACGTTGGTGAACTGGGTTTTGCCGTTCTTGGTGGAACTGGTCGAGGGTCCCGGAGTCGGCGCGGCCATCCACTGAATGAAATACTCGGTACGCGCGCGATCGTCGGGGAACATTTCGGTCAGGATTCCCGGCGTGAAGTTGAAAGTCGTTTCCGGCACCGGATTGAACACGCATCCCGCAGTCTGATCGATTTCATTGGGGAAGGTGTCGTTGGTGACGCCCATTTCGACGTTGAACTGGTTGCCCGCCATCAGCAGCGCGGAGCGAACTTGCGCTTTCCAGCCGAAGCGCTGAATGCTGCCATCGTTACCGCTGTAGTTCGGATGTCCCGTGATCCCCAGCCCCTGCTTCTGCGTGAGGTTGGAGTTCATATTGTTGATGATGTCGAGGTTGCGTACGACTTCGATGAGGCCATCTCCGTAAGTCGGAGTGACCTGGCGGAGCACCAGATTGTTGGTCTGGGCGGCGGTCACGAAGTCGGGCTGCGTGATGGTGCAACCGTGCGCGTCGGAACGTCCCGCCACGGTGAACAGTTGGTGCACCGTGCCATCCGGAATGGTGGTACCCGGCTGGTTGATGAAGCGGGCTTCCACAATCGGACCAGTCGAACTTTCAAACGACGGCATGGTGTTGGTGGCGCCGTTGTAGTTGTAGACCGAAAACAGCGGATTGGTCGGCGGGCTCGATCCTCCGACCGCCGGATAGGCGTGGCAACTGGCGCAAGAATTCGAATTGAATCTCGGCCCCAGTCCGCCATCCACCGGAGAGGTCACGATCACATCATGGACGCGGTTAAACTCCGCGGTGATGCTGGGTTCGATCTGCTTCTCATTGGCGCTGAGTGTTCCCAGGAAACTGCCTGCGGTGGCGGGCAGCGGTCGGGGACCAGGGTCGGTGGCCGTGACCGTCTTGATCGAGCCCCTGGCGGATCTTGGGAAGTAAGTCGCCGCTCCGGCGCACAGCAGCAGCAAAAGTGCGACCGGCAGAGCGTTCCTCAACCCCTTATGCTTGCTGAGTTGAGCCTGTATGCGATTCGTTTTCGCCCACAATGACATAGCAATCCCCTTCATTTTCGTGTGCCGATCTCTTTACAGCGAACGCAGGAAGTTGACCAGATCCTGCTGATTTTGCTCGTCCAGAGCATTGAAGTTGTTGATGACCGTATTCGCTTCCGAATTCGGGTACACGCCGTTGCCGATGCTGTAGTGATCCTCGATGGCGGTCACGATGTTGTTGGTGCGTCCATCGTGCATAAAGAAGATTCGCTGTCCGATGCCCCACAGCGGAGCGGATCGGAATTGATCTCCCGTGGCATTGCCCTGTTGAACGTTGTCCGCGTCTCCCGGTCCCATATCGTGAACCAGCAGGTCGGAGTAGAGCGTCGCGGTCTGGTTGCTCAAGGCCGCAAGCGAAGACGCCGGCGTAGTGAACGAAACGTTATGGCACATGTTGCAGCCCACGTTCTGGAACTGCACGAAGCCGTTGGCCGTCGAGGTGGTCGGGGCCACAGGAGTCGGGGGCGCCAGGAAGCGCATGAACAGCGTGAAGCGCTCCAGATCGCCGGGGAAGTTTACCGGCAGTTTGGGAGCTTCGCCCGTGTCGTTGCGATCGTCAGGAACGCCCTTGGTCTTGTCGGTTCCCGGCGGAACCGGGAAGGGCGGCAGGCAGCTGGGAATCGATTCGTCGTTCTCGCTGGGGAAGGCTTCGTCGCTCACGCCCTCTTCCACGGTATAGGCTTCACCCGAGAAGTAGAGCAGCGACTTGTTCTGGGCCTTCCAGCCGAAGCGCGCGATGGTGCCATCGTCGTCGCTATAGTTGGGGTGTCCGGTGATTCCCAGAGACGCCTTCAACGAAAGGTTGGAGTTCATGTTGGCCAGGATGTCTCTTTCCTGAATCACCTCCATCAGGCCTGCGCCGAACGTGGGCGTGACCTGGCGGAAGATAATATCGTTATCCGCCTGCGCCGTGGTGAAAGGCGGCTGCACCTCAGTGGTGCAACCCGGAGCGTCGGTCCGGTTGGAGATGGTGAACATCTGATGGACGCCGCCATCAGGAGTCGTGGTGCCGAGCTGATACGGGAAGCGCGCCACAATCACGGGCCCCGTCGCCGTGATGAAATACGGCATGGTGTTGGTGGCGCCCATGAGCTGGTAAATGCCAAACAGCGGATTGGTTGGCGGACTGGAGCCGCCGACCGCAGGATATCCGTGGCAGCTATTGCAGGAATTCGAATTGAAGCGTGGCCCCAGGCCGACGGTCTTGACGTTGTTCCCGCCCGCCACAAAGTTCGTCTCGGTGAAAATCTGCGTGAGCCGGGTGCGTGAGCGCGTTCTGATTAGCAGTCAGCGTCGAGAAAAAGGCGCCGGAGTCTGCCGGCAGCGCCCGCGGACCGGGATCGACAGCCAGCGACTGGCCATGAACCGTGGCCGGCCGATACATCAAAGCAGCTCCCGATACCGCCAGCAACAGGCCGAATATGAGGAACACGGAAAGCCGACGACCGGAACTCGATGGAATGGGCATAGGAGAATCGTCAATTCTTGGCATGGATTTCCAATCCTGTTCTAAGCGAACCAATTCAGTCTCAGCCGCTTGTTTGGCGGCAGAACTTACGGGGAAATTTCGGGGGATGTGACTTAGCGTGCACGTTCTTGCACGCGAATGTTGTTTACGGTAAAGCAGGTGCAAAAAGGTGTCAATGGGACAATCGTCTCCATGCAGAATTCTGCACA
This sequence comes from uncultured Acidobacteriaceae bacterium, assembly GCA_963715875.1. GTDB lineage: Bacteria > Acidobacteriota > Terriglobia > Terriglobales > Acidobacteriaceae > Sulfotelmatobacter. The sequence goes on from OY970281.1 coordinate 3,678,115, forward strand.
CTAAAGTAATACCTGTTCATGGCGGATGGCCGATTTGAGGGGTTGGTAGTTTACCGGTTGGCCCCTTGTTCACCAATGGCTCTGTCGTGCCAGATTGCTTGCCAGTCGCGCCATCTGCAAGCCGGATGACTCCCGTGTGAGGCGTGCTCGCGGTTAAAAATCCCTGTGAAAGAGCTGCTCGCAGGCTCCTGTACCTTCGTTCAATCAGTTCACTGGCCCTTTGGTATCTGCCCTCCTGACTCGCCGCTGCTTACAGTCTGTTTCAAGGACCCTCAATCATGAGTGTCCTCTTGAAACCCCATTCGAGAGGTGTACAACAATGTTGTCCGACGCACTTCCTCCGGCTCGGAACCGCCAGCGTGTTGTTCGTGACAGACGGCTTTCATTCATCGCCTTGGCGGGGTTGCTGCTTTGTTTTGCCGTGCTCAACGCGTGCACGATGGGAAATACCACGTCCGTGCCGAATTCCTCGACTACGACTACGAATCCATCTTTGGTTATCTCCGGAACTCTGCCTCCGACTCAAGTCGGCGTGAGTTATAACAAGACGCTGACCGTGAGCGGCGGCAAGGCTCCTTACACCTTCTCGGTTTCGTGGGGCGAACTTCCTCCCGGATTAACTCTGGGCAAGGCCAGCGGAACAATTTCGGGAACTTCCACCAAGAGTGGCGCCTTCAGTTTCGGCATACATGTGACGGATTCCACCGATCTCGGCGGCGCTTCGTCATTTGCGATGACCGTCTCGACTACGCCGGTCGTGACGGTTACGGTTTCACCCGCGACAGATAGCGTGGCTTCCGCCGGAACCATTCAGTTCTCCGCGGTGGTGTCCAACACCTCGAATGAAGCCGTGACCTGGTCCGCTTCTGCGGGCACCATTTCGAGCACTGGATTTTATAAGGCACCCGCGGTCAACACCAAGACGAACGCCACAGTGACCGCGACCAGCGTTGCGGAACCGAGCGCCTCGAGCGTTGCATCTTTGACTGTGACCGCTACGCCGGTGGTGACGGTGACGGTTTCTCCCGCGACGGATAGCGTGGCTTCCGGCGGAACCATTCAGTTCTCCGCAGTGGTGACCAACACTTCGAATGTAGCCGTGACATGGTCCGCTTCTGCGGGGACCATTTCGAGCACCGGATTTTATAAGGCACCCGCGGTCAACACCAAGACGAACGCCACGGTGACCGCAACCAGCGTTGCAGATACGAACGCCTCGAGCGTCGCGTCTTTAACTGTGACCGCGGTTGCGGCGCCTGCGCTCAGCATCACTACTTCGTCCCTGGCAGGAGCGACTGCCGGAACCGCTTACTCAAGTTCTCTGGCCGCGACTGGAGGAACGGCCCCTTACACCTGGACAATCTCTTCCGGCGGCCTTCCCAGCGGAATCAGTATGAAATCTGCGGGATCGATCACCGGAACGACTTTGCAAACGGGCCAATTCAATTTCACCGCTCAAGTAAAGGATTCATCTTCTCCCCAACAATCCGCGTCGCAGCCTTTTGCTCTGACGGTCACTGGCCCCGTTGGTGGAAATGCGCCTCCGGCAACGTTTCTGGGATTCTCTGAAAACGATACGAACAGCCTGGGTTGGCCGACGGTGAGTTACGGGATGCAGCGCTTCTGGGATTCGCCAGCCATGCAGTGGCCGGATATTAACACCGCGTCGGGAGTATTCTCCTTCACCAAACTCGACAGCGACCTGGCACTGGCTTACACGAAGCAGTCCTATATCGCGCTGTACACGCTGGCGCGCACACCGCCGTGGGCCACTTCAAAACCTACCGATAGCTCTTGCAACGACACGACGGGAATGGGAGGAGGGCTGGGAGAGTGCGACCCGCCGATCGATCTGAACAGCGACGGCAGCGGGACCAATGCCATCTGGAAGGCCTGGATCACCGCAATCGCCAGCCACGTGAACGACGCGACATACTTGCAGAGCCACGCTCATATTAAGTATTGGGAGATCTGGAATGAGCCGGACTCCACAGGGTTCTGGGCCGGGAGCTTCGCTCAATTGGCGCGGCTTACCGAGGATGCCAACTGCATCATCACCGGCCGCGGCGTGGTTCACGAGAATGGCAACGGAGTGGCGACAGTTTGCACTGCAACTCCGATCGATCCCACGGCCCAGATCGTCATGGCATCCGCGCATGCCAAGGGCTCGGCCTTGACCTATGGCCAGAACGAACTGTACTGCAACAATTCTCCCAAAACTTCCCAGTTGCCGTGTCCCAATCCGCCCAATGCGATCGCCAACGCGGTGGATATCATCAACTTCCACATGAAGCCGGGGAACGAAAGCGGAAATAACTGTCCCGCTCCAACTCCTTGCACTCCGGAGTCGGCGATGCAGATGTACATCTCAAACATCAAAAGCATTCTGCAGCCCGCGGAGTTAGCCAAGCCCATATGGGATGGCGAAGCGCAATACTCAACCACCGGATTCATCAATACGTACGCGGATCCGGACATGGCGGCTTCCTTTATGCCGCGCTTCTATCTGATCAACTGGTCTCTGAATGTCGACGGAATTGCCTGGTACTACGCCAGTTCCCAAGCCGAGCCCATCGAAGCGGAGACTTCTTACCAACAGGTCTACGACTGGATGGTGAACTCGACGCTCTCGACTCCCTGCTCCGCCACGGGCACGGTATGGACGTGCGGAATCACGCTCTCCGGCAAGTCGTATCAAGTCATGTGGGACACTTCACAAACCTGCGCCAACGGTTCCTGCTCTACGCACAACCAGGTGGTGGATGCGGGATGGACGCAGTATCAGGACATGACCACGGCCAGCACGATCATCCCGATCTCGGGCAACAGTGTGCCGGTGGGAATCAAGGCGGTGGTGCTGAGTTATTAAGCTGAGTTGTTACATCTGAGTTGTTAATGAAAGACCCCGAAAGGATCTCCACTCCAACGGGTTTGCCCCGTCCAAGTTCAGCTTGGACGGGTTTTTTCTGTACGAGATTGCTCGCGCCGTTCTCAGGTATGAAGTTTTCCGTAGACCGACAGCATGCCTCCGCACACTGTGGGCGTTGTGCTGTTCGCCAAAGCGGCAGCGGTGCAGTTTACATTGGTAGACCCCGGCAGCCCCGGAGCGTAACCCGGAGTGCCACCCGGCACAAACACCAATCCGCCGGCAATGGTGGGTACGGTAAACTTCACCGCGCCCGGCCCGGCATTTCCCGCAGGCGAAGAACTCTCCCATAATTCCTGCAGGCTAAGAGTTTGCATTCCGACGGGAATCGCGTCGTAGACGATCAGAATCGCGGGCTTGGCCGCCACTGCCACCTGCGCCAGCGATTGCCATATTCCGTAGCCCCCCGAATCGATGGCCCAAAGCAGGGCCGTGCTTGGGTTGGTTCCGTCCCAGGACACGGCCGGGACCGCGCCGGGATACGGGTAAATCCTTGGAATTTTCTCGGGAGCGCCGACGACGCTAAAAGCGCCGGTGGTGGTGTTCGCCTTGTAGGCGACCATGGCCGTGTTGGTGCCGGCTACGTAAAGATAGTTTTCGGGATGGCTCGAGTTCCCCGCCCAGAAGGCTTCGGGACCTCGAATCCCGGGATCGCCAACAACATTGTTGGAGCCGCCTTTCTGGTTCTCGCCCGCATTCACGCCCTGAAAACACTGGGCGATGGCCCCACTGCCGGGAGTTGGCGACTGGCTGCAGGCCGACAGAGTCGGATCGGAGAAAAGGGTGCAGTTGTACCCGCAGCCGTCGAGTCCGCCCATGACATTTTCCAGAGTCGCGTCCGCCTCCGCGCTGTAGCAGATGCCGTAGATCACGCCCTCTTTCCCGCCCGCCACCAGTTCCCCGTTGGTTCCGCACGTCGGAGAGGTAACGTTCACGGGAGAAATCAGCGTGACTCCTCCGGCGCCGAGATCGAAATTGCCGGTGGGCGCTTTCAGCGTCAACATATTCGTCGATGGACAGCTTTCCGGACCATACCCCGTGCAAACGGTAATCGTCGAAGCCACTGTGTTGAGGTCCTGATAGTCGTTCGGTGTGTAGTAGTCAACAGCGACCAACCCGGAACTGGTGGTCGCGAGTTTCACCACGCTCTCGCCAAATTGGGTCGTGCCGTTCCAGTTCCCGTTGGACACCGACACGTAAACATTTCCCGCGCTATCCACCGCGGGGGCCGACCCTGACATCCAGATGCCGCCGTCCTGGCGGGTTGCGCCCGACTCGGCATCGAATACCCAATTCGTTCCCACCGGGGAGAAGTTCTGCGCGGTGTAGCTGTAAGTGAGTCCGGCGACATAGCCGCTGTAGGGAAATGTGTCGCAGAAAGAACCCCAGGCGACGTAGAGATTGACGTTCCCCGAGGGCGTTTTATACATGGCCAAGCCCGGCCGCTGATTCTGGTTGGCGGCGCCGATGCCGCTATGAAACACGCCCGACAAATCGTAAGGCGCGCCGGTTCCATTCACAATTTCCGTGCCGGAGTTGACGTTGATCGCGTGCAGCCGGTAGGTGTAAGTCTGGATCGCAGTCTGATGCGCGCTCACCACATACATCACCGGGGGCGTCACCGACGTATCGATCACGGGAGTGCCGGTGATGCCGCTCTGCGGCATCAGATTGTTGCATGGCGTCCCACTGCGGTTGACGGGGAGGGACGTAAAAGGTATCGCGAATTCCCCCGCCAGATTTAAATTGAGCATCCAGCACTGCGTGAGCGAGAAGGTATAGCCGGTCGCAGTCAGGGTATAAATCCAGGAAAAGGCGTAGACAGAATTATTCTCGGTGGCCACCAACACAATGTTCTGATTCCCCGAGCAGCCTGACGTAGTCGCCATGGCCACGCCTGAAAGATAAAGTGGCTGGGTATAGATCAGTCCGTTGACAGCACCGGTGGCTCCGCCCGCAGCCGGCACCAGAAGGCCGAAATTCGCGGCGGACTGCGCGGGAAACAGCTTCGGGCTGAGGATCGTCTCCTGCGAGTTCACGCCATCGCGCATGCCATCGTTGTGATAGGTGGAGACACATGGTCCGCTGGTGCAAGCTCCGGCCTGTGCCGAAACCGTGGTGCTGCACAACAGCAGGACAGTGGTAAGCGCAAGGATGCAAATGCAGAGGCAGACAACACGCGAGGAAGACATCACGGGCTCCTCTCGTCGCGATTCCGGCTTCGGGCAGGGGGAATGGCCTCAGCAATACCGGTTGCGCGGGAATAAGTCCAGAAGCATGAACCCGCGGCGCAGCCGGAGTCAAGATGAAAAAATCTGCATGGTCATTCGGTGACGAAAAAAAGTCCCGGCCCTGCCGAAATGGCAGGGACCGGGACAAGAATAATCGAAGCCAACTGCTACTAACTGATGGTGAGAGTGATCGTAGCGGTTTGCGTCACGCCTCCGCCTACTCCAGTGATGGTGATGGTCGCGGTTCCGGCTTTGGCTGTGCTGGATACCTGAATCCTCATGGCCGCGGTACCCGCGCCCGTGATGGTTGCAGGCTTGAACGTCACTTTCACACCTGCCGGCAGACCCGATGCAGACAGCGTAATCACCGAGTCAAACCCGTTCGTCACCGAGGTCGTGACCTTCACATTACCCGCGCCGCCGGGAGCAATCGTAACCTTGCTCGGCGCCGCCTTCATGGTGAAGCTGCCGGCAGGAGCTGGAGCCAGCGCATCGATCAGCGCCGCCTGCGGACTGCCCCACCCGGTTGCCAGATCAAAGCCCACGGTTGCCCCGAAGCCATTGCTGCCACTGGTGATGTCGTGGAAGTCAGTGTTGTAGCTCGAGCCCAAGCCGATATCGTAGATCGTCGGATTGATGAAGCCGAGCAACGGCTGTCCGTTGGCGACCGCCTGTTGATTGACCAGAGCCAGGAAGCCTGCCCACATGGGCGCGGCAAAACTGGTTCCACCGTATTCGTTGGCCGTGCAAGACGTCTGGTCGGCGCAAACGTAGAATGTAAAATTCGCGTTCGCCGAGACATCCGGATCGTTGCGATAAGTCTGCGAGCACTTGGCGCAACCCGCGGCCGTAGTCACCTGCCACGACGGAATCGGAATTTTGTTCGGCGAAATGCCGCCGCCGCCGTCCGACCACGCCGTCTCCGAACTCCAAGGACCGCCGGCGCTGGCGGTGGAAAGATCGGTGCCACCAACCGCCGTCAGGTAAGCATTGTCAGCTGGCCAGATCGACGCGCCGTACTTCCCGCTGTCGCCCGAGGCATCAAACAGATTCTGCCCCTGTCCAGCAAATTCCTGGAAAATCGGATTCAGGGTGTTGGGGTCGGCCGGGTTCCAGTACCACGAAGAACTCAACTGCGCGTTCAACGGGCTGGCCGCGGCCATGGCGTTGAAAATCGCCGAGTCCAAGGATCCCACGTACATCACCAGGCTCGACATGCCGGGGGCCATGCTGATCGCCTGCGTCATATCGAGAGTCTGCTCGGTATCGTCGCAGCCTTGTTTTGCAGTGCAACTCGTCGAGGTTCCATCCGTCGATAACAGAGTGACGGGGACGTTGTTGGTTTGGCCTGCATTGGTGAAGTAGGTGGTCAGGTCAACCAGATCGGTGCCGGCATACTCCAGCAAGCCGAGCGACTGCCCTGAGCCGGTCAGCGCGGTTCCACCGTAATAGGCCGCCCTCATGTCGCTGCCGCAAAAAGATTTCGAAGGGCAGGAACCAGTGGTGGCATTGGGGTTTGAAGTCGCGTCCGCCGCGCTGCGATGAAGCAGCGCCGGCTTGGGAATCGAATAGTTGTCGAGGCCGGAGATGTGCCACAACTGCACCGACAGGTCGGAGGTCGTCGGCTCCCGGTCAGGAGCGTAGAAGGTGCGCCCTTCGGTGGGATGCTGGTAGGTGTTCATTTTCACGTGAAAGGCATTCTCGATCGTGGCGACCGAGCCGGTCACCTGCACGATCATGCGATTGCGCGCAGTGGCCACGACTTTGAAGCCGTTATCTCTTGCCCACTGCTTCACCGTCTCGTAGTCCGACTGTGAGGGTCCAAATTTTTCGGTGAACTGTTCCACCGTGAGGAACTGGCGGTAGGAGGCGCTGGAGCGGTCGTAGAGATCTTTCAAGAAGTTATCGAGCCCGGCCTGGTCGCGGATTGGCAGCATGAGGGCGAGGCGAATATTCTGGTTTGCGGGAAGGTGGCCGACGACCGGCGCCTGTCCGTTCACGGTCACTTCACGGGTATGACGGGTTGAGAGACCCTGTTCCGCGCTGCAAATGACACTGGCCGCCGACACGAGCGCGACGATTGCGAGCAAAGACGTACCGAATCTTCGAATCATGTTCTTCTCCTTGGATTTTTACTTTCGTGAAAAAGTGTCGTGTATAGCGGAGGCCGCCCCAGAACGCCGCCAGAGGATCACTATGGAAGTTGCTGTCTACATCAACAAACTGGTAATGACTTTACACCCAATCGCAGCGGCGCGCAGCATAAAAAATACATGCGGCCAGCTTTCCGGCGGGCTGAACGGCGCGCCCAGAGCCTTATCTGGGCCAGTTTCGGGCTGGGCATTCGATCCGCATGCTAGACTTCCCTCTTGCCCACCGTTCTCCAGTCCCTCAAGCGCCGCACGTTCTGGATTGTCGCGCGCACCTGCTTCACCCTCTACGGCCGCTTTCCAGTGTTCGGAACGCTGCGCGCCTCGATCGGAATCATCGAGCGCGAGGGAAAGTTCCTGATCATCCACCGCAACGATGGACGCGGGCTCAGCCTGCCTGGAGGAATCTCCGGTTGGCGAGAAGCTGCGGAGCAGACTCTGCGCCGCGAGATTCTGGAGGAAACCGGATTGAGCGTCACCGGGCAACAATTCAAGCTGAAGTATTTCAGCGATTGGGATGTGCCCTGCAACATCTCCGTCTTCGAAGTGCAGGCCAGCGGAGAGGTAAAGAACTCCTGGGAAGGATCGGCGCAGTGGAACACGCTGGCTGAACTGGAGCCGCGCATACTACCCAGCCAGCATCCTGCGCTGGAACTGCTGAAGAAGATGCAGGATCACGGGTAAGAGGCTTTGCGCGAATTCAGTCGCCCAAAAACACGAATGGCCCGCCAACGGATTGGCGGGCCATTTACATCGTGTTATTTGAGGTTGGTCTAAACAGCGCTGAGAACGAGCCTCAGAACCTAGTGGCCGGTTCCAGCCAGGCTCACCACTTGCGGCGACGAACCTGCTCCGTAGTTAACCGTCAGCACTCCACGTAATCGCTCCGGTCACGCGTGGGAGCGAACTCCACCCCCAGAGTGCACGTACTGTTGGCGGGAACGCTGGCTCCGCATTGCGGGCTCCCACCAGGAGTCGAGATAAAGTCGCCACTGGCTACCACGCTGTTGATGGGAACCGCCGTGGTCATATTGTTGACAACCGTAACTACACTGACCGGGCTGACCGAGCCGACCGTCACCGTGCCAAAACTGATGGTGGTCGGTGAGAGCGTAACGTCGAGCAGGCCAGTGCCAGAGGCATCCTGAATCTGAGTGCCGACCGCAGCAGTATCGGAGACGGTGATACCGCCGATGATCGAACCCGCGACCAGCGGAGTAAATGTAGCGGTTACGGTGCACGACTTGGTGGAGTTTAACGTCCCTCCGCATGGAGTCGCGCCGCTGGGCGTCACCGTGAAGAAACCGCTGCCGGTGACGCTGTTGATCGAAATCGAAGTGGCTCCGATATTCTTGATGGTAACCGTCTTCGAAGCGGAAGTATTCATCGCGACACTGCCAAAACTCAAGCTTGCGGGAGTGAAGGTCAAAGGCCCGGTCGCGCCGTTTTGGCCGGTTCCGGTCAGGCCACCTTGTATAAGATTTCCGGCTCCGGTCGGACTGATGGTCAAATTTCCTTTGATCGTCCCATTCATGGTTGGCGTGAAGCTGACCGCATACGTGCACTTGGCCTTGGCTGCCAGGGTGCCGTTACAGGGCGACGTGCCGTTACCGACCGCCGAGAAATCTCCGCTGGTGACGGATGTAAAGGTGAAGGTCTGGCTCTGGTTGTTGGTGAGCGTCATGTTCTGCGACGGAGCCGTGGAACCCACATTGGTGGCGGCAAAGGTGAGGTTCGCCGAAAGCGTTACCGCTAACAGACCCGATCCGCTGAGGCTGGCGACGTGCGGCGATCCGATGGCCGTGTCATTAATCGTAATCGCGCCCGCCACCGAACCGGTCAAAGTCGGCGTAAACGTGACGCTCACAGTGCAAGTCTGTCCCGGAGTGAGTGTGGCTCCGGTACAGGTGTCGGTTTCGGAGTAGTCTCCGCTGGCTGCGACCGAGTTCACGGTGAGGTTCACGAAGCCGGTATTGCTCACGGTAACTTTTTGGATGGCGCTATTGGTGTTCACTACCTGGTTGCCAAACGCGAGGCTGCCGGGCGTGATGGAAATGGCAGAGGTGGCGCCCACTCCGGTGAGAGAAACCGTTTGTGGACTATTCGTGGCATTGTCGGTGATGGTCAAAGTGCCAGTGCGGGTGCCGCTGACCGAGGGAGTGAAATAGACGGTCACGGTGCACGTGCCGCCGGGCGCAACCGGCTGCTGACAAGTGTTGGTCTGGGTGTAATCGCCGGAGGCGGAAACGCCGGTGATGTTCAGGGAAACCGTCTGGTTGTTGGTGACCGTGACCGGCTGGCCCGGGCTCTTCACTCCCACCTGCACACTGCCGAAATTCAAGAACGTGGTCGAGAGCGTAACCGGCGCGCCGGCGCACGTGTTCATCGGAGGTAGCACTGCAATCTCCGTGTACCAGTTAGGCTCGGTCGTGCGGTTGACGGGAAGATATTCTCCCGCCACCCAGACCGTGCAGGAATCGCTGGGATCGAGCACCGCGGAATACCAGTCTCCCCAGCGATAACCCAAATTGTCGGTGTCTTCTGCGTCGCCGTCGGTAGTTGGGATTGGCGATATAGCCGTAGGTACCGGAGGTCAATGTGCCGGGAATGAAATTCAGGCTGTCGAGGCCGGGATGCTCATTCACACCGGCGCCTGAAATTCCCAGAATGCCCTGCAGGTTGCCGACTTTGTCGCGCGCGACGCTGGGCAAAAAAACATAGGCGTTGGGATCAACCGGGATCGACGATCGGATAATCTCCGGCAACGTAAACCGCATTGGGATACGCGGTGTTGCGCTGCAGGATACGGATGTCGGCTTCGGTCTGCGTGAAATTAGAAGCGTTCGGAACAATCTGGATGGCATGCGCGGAAGTCCACGTGCTTCCCTGCCCGCCGCCGGAGGTGTAATGAAAGAACTGCTGCATGCGGTCGGCCACCGAGTCGATATGAATGCCGGTGATCGATGTCGAAGGCTGCGGAACGCAAACCGTGTTGTAGTAATTGCCCGGATTGAAACAACCCAATTGATCGCCGCCCGACTGGGTGGATGGCAGATCCCAGCTATTGACGAAAGACGGCGTAGGAGTCGCGGCGGTCCAGTCGATGGTCCACTGTTCAACGCCCTGGGTGTGGTTCGGATCCATCAGATAGCTGTGGCCATCTTTCGGAGGCTCGATCATGTAGGTGAACATTTCTCCGTCGGCATCGAGGGGAGGCGTGGTATCGGAGTTGTTCGCCGGAACCCAACTGCGGCGCTGGTTAAAGGTGGCAAGCGGATGAGCCACAGCGCAGGCCGGTGTGTGGGAATTGTTCACCCATGGGCTGGCCGTGCTAGCGCGCAGGCCGGCGAGGTCGACGGCGCAGACCAGAACTCCATTGATATTGTCGGCGTTATTGATGTCCTGCAGATCGTAGGTAATCCACATCGCCTGGTCATGAGCGGCGGTGTAAGGCGGAGTGGAACTGGTGGAACTCTGCCACAAGCCGGCCTGGGGGTAGTCGGGGTAATAAAAATTGCCGCGCGAGTTGAGCGGAATGACCAAGTCTAAATCGTACTCGAAAGCGAACCAGCCAAAGGCAGGAGAAGTCGAGGCTACATCCTCAACGTTGCTGATGGCCACGCACATGTAGTTGTGGCCGTTGTTCTTGGAGGTGATGCGCTTCGACATGATCCACAAGTTGTAAACGTTGTCGTGGATCAGTTGTGAGTTGGGCGTGAACGCGCTGGGGCAATTGGAAGTGTTGCCGCTGTTGTTGGCGTTTTGACTCCAGGGGCCGGAGTCGGTCTTGGGGAGCTTGCTTCCGAGAAAGTTCACGGGCTGATTGGCGTTAACGCCGCTCTTGTACCAGCATTGATAGTCGCTGTTCACGTGCTCGCAATACTCCAGTGTCCCAACGGCGATGGTCACGTCGGGCGCGGCCGATGCATTCAAGCCCTTTATCGTTGTATTCAGCCCGGCATAGGTATTCATGGTGCCGGACTGGGCGGACGCGCTGGCGCACACGAATAACGCGAGGCAGGCAATGATTGCCGCCAATGCCCATTGGCATGCCGGGCGAACCTTCTTATTTGGACTCATGCTGGGAACTGGTGTAGGAGATTGCATATCCGTGTCCGATCCGCCGAACTCTCGGCCATTCTTGCAGCTTTGCAATCGGCTGCTTTTATCCGCATCAAGTGGCTTCGTTGCTGCGAGCTTTCACCGCATCTTGCTGGTAACGAGACTTCACTTGCCGATACTTTTGCCAGACTGCAACTGGCACGAGGGAGTAGAGGACAGGAACTGTTAAATCAAAACTGCGAAGCAGACGGTGGCGAATACGATCGCGCATCCGCTCAGCCCAGGATGCCGCATTGGTTCCGTCAGTGACCGCCGCATTGAGGGGCCAATCGCCGTTATATTGTTTTCGCCAAAACGTCACGTAGCGCTCAACCTTGCTTTTCAGCGCAGGAGAAAGCACTTCGGGACGCTCGCGTTTGGCAACGATGGTGGCGCTCTTTACGCCGGAGTGATGATCGCCGTTGTAAATCGCGGAGCGATCCGCACCCTCCAGGGTAGCCATGTTCGGGTCGTAGGGGATACCGATGAACTCGCAGATGGCGGTGAGGGCCGCCTCAGGCTGCTGCACCAGTTCGTTGTATTGTAACTGATGGATGGCCGCGCCGCGACGAATTAATTCGTCCGCCTCCTGCTTCATCCGGTGGCATCCGAGCAGGGCCCGAAGGTCCATTCCCGGGCGCGCGAACCATGGCGACTTCTGCGCCGCCCGCACAATGCTTCGGCAAACATCGGCCGGATCGCGCCAGATGACGATAAACTTCGCTTCGGGGAACCAGCCGGCGAGCTGGTTCATGCAATCGTAGTAATTGGGCGACTTGCATCCCCAAACCGTCGCGCCCTTCTTGCTGGCATACTGTTCCGCGATGGCGCGAAAAGCATCCGGAAAATTCTTCACGCTCGACGGCAGGGCGGTCATGTCGATCTTGTGCCGGGTGAGCGCTCCATTCCATGAATCGACTTTTGCAATCCAGGAAGCGTTATTGCGCGGAAAGGTGAACAGCGGCGCCAGCAACGCCACATCGGATTCGTACATCAACCCGATCTGGGGATGCTGGTTCAACAGCGCGTACAAGAGCGACGTGCCGGAACGCCACATGCCGACCACGAAGACCGGCCCGGGGCTCATCGGCCGAGTAGTTGCGACAGAGCTCCGGCCAGAACTCTGCTCTTCGACTTTCATTTCGATGGCGGCACTCATGCTGTGGCTTGCACCTGGGAGAAAATGTTCATCAGATTGCTATAGGCCTGGTCTGGACCGTATTTGGTCTCGCTTAAACTTCGGCCGCGGGCGCCCATACTGGCGGCGTCAGCGGGATTATCCGCGAGGCGTTGAATTTTCTGCGCCAGTTCGTTCGCTTTGCCGGCTTCAAATAAAAGACCCGACTTGCCGTCGTCGATGATGTAAGGCAGTCCGCCCATGCGCGACGCGACCACCGGTTTGGATGCCATGTAACCTTCGAGGACCGTGACGGGAAAATTCTCGTACCATTCCGAAGGCAGAACCAGGCAAAGAGAATTTCGCAGCAACTGCCATTTCTCATCGCCGCTCTTGAATCCCAGAAATTGAATGTTGTTCAATCCCTTGCTGCTGACGTAATCCTTCAACTCCTGCTCCTGCGGCCCGGTTCCGATGATCTTCAAAGGCACGTGGGGCAACTGCTCGAAAGCGCGGATCAGAGTCCAGCAGCCTTTTTCAGGAGACAGCCGTCCAAGATACAAAGCGTATTTGCCGGCATCGTTGGCGCTGGAATCTAAAGGCGGCGCATAAACAAAATTGGGCCGGACGAACAGTTTGGAATCCGGAACCCCCGCCTCCTGCATCTTGATCTTGAAAAATTCGGTGAGGCAGATGAATCCGGAGACCTTATTCACCATCCCCGCGACGCGGTTCGAGCCCAACGTGAGCGCATACAACCCGCTGAGAGCGTAACTATCTCTGAAGCAGCGTTTGCGTACCGCATTCAGATAGTTGCCGCCCTTGCAAGCTTCGCAAATCTGCCCTTGCGTGTAGAAAAAACCGTTGGGACAGAAAGGACGAAAATTATGAAGCACCTGCACCGCCGGAACTCCGAGCGCATGCAGCTTGTGATAAACCGACGGCGAGATCAGAGGATAAACGTTGTGGACGAAGGCTACGTCGGGCTTGAAGCCGTGAACCACATCGGCGATTTCACCGCTGCTCTTCCAGGAATAAACCGTCTGCGGGAAGAACGCGACTTTTTCGGCCGCGCTGAATTGTTTGGTTTCGTCGTTATGTCGGGAGTAGAGAAGCACCTCGTCGCCGTGGCGCTCGAGCAATTCCCTCTCCGCCCGCACCACGGAATCTTCTCCGCCAAATTGCTGGTACGCCCCGTGAACGATTAAGACTCTCATGCTTGAATTGGCCGCGGATTTGACGGATTTTTACGGGTCGAACAAAAAAGAACGATCCGTGAGAATCCGTGCAAATCCTTGGCTCAGTTTTTATGCCGTTTCCTGCTTCGACAAACCAAGCAACTCGAGAGCGATCCGGTAGACGAACTTCGGATTATTCACCAGGTACCGTTTCCACAACCTTTTCGGGTCCTGGTAGATCCGATGCATCCACTGCACACCGGTGACTTTCATCCAATAAGGAGCGTCTTTGATGCGACCGGTATGAATGTCGAAGGCCGCGCCCACGCCGAACATCAGCTTGGTATCGAGCTTCGAGATGTACTGGTCCATGAAACGCTCTTGTTTCGGAGTGCTCAAACCGACCCAGAAGAAATCCGGCTTCAGTTCGGCGACGGTGCGAATGAGGTCGGCCTCTTCCTCCGCATTTAGGGGGCGAAACGGCGGAGTATAGGTGCCGACCACTTTCATGCCGGGGAAACGCCGGGTGAGTGAATCCTTGAGTTGATCGGCGACGCCGTCGTTTCCTCCGTAGAAGAAATGCGTGTAGCCTTTTTTCCGCGAGAGCTCGCTGATCTCGAGCATGATGCACGGTCCGGTGACCTGGCGCATGTTGAAAAACCCGCGCAACCATCCCACCCAAACCGTGGGACGGCCGTCGGGAATGTTGAGCAGAGCATGGTTGATGATGCGCTTCAGATTCGAGTCTGACTGCGCCTCCATCACACCTTGCACGCCGGTCACGCAGACGTAGCCTTTCTCGCCGTTGGCGATGGCCGATTCGATCCGCGAGAGTGCGCGGTCCATGCTCGTCGCATGGACCTTCACTCCGAGGATACCGACACAGCCATCGGCCACAGGAGCCGACACATCGGAAACCGCTGGGATCGTGGCCAAGTTAGTCTCCCGCCACCTCAGCCAGTTCGCCCACTTCTTTTTTCTTCTTCAGCTCGCTGGCGATCCATTTGTAGGTAATGCCCAAGCCCTTTTCCAGCGGCATGTTTGGCTCCCAGCCGAGAACCTTGCGGAGCAGCGTGTTGTCGCTGTTGCGCCCGCGAACGCCCTGCGGCTTGGTCAGGTCATGACGCTTCTTCAGGTTCTTGCCGGCGATCGTGCAGACCATGTCGACGAGGTGATTGATGCTGACCATCTCATCGGTGCCGAGATTGAGGGCGTCGCGATGATTGGATGCCATCAGGCGGATCAGGCCTTCGACGCAATCGTCCACGTACATGTAAGAACGGGTCTGGTCGCCATCGCCCCAGATCTCGATCTCGCCGCCGTCGGTAGCCTTCGCCACTTTGCGCGAGATGGCCGCGGGAGACTTCTCTTTGCCACCATCGTAAGTTCCGAGCGGGCCGTACACGTTGTGGAAACGCACGATACGGGTCTCGAACTTGTAGTCGTGATAGTAGTAGCGGCAGAGCTCTTCGGCGAAGAGCTTTTCCCATCCGTAGCCCGGCTCGGGATCGGCGGGATAAGCATCTTCTTCTTTCAGCGGCGTAACTTCGGCGCTGGTCTGTTTCGACTGCGCGTAGACGCAGGCCGAGGACGAGAACAGGAAACGCTTCACGTCATTCGCCTTGGCGGCTTCGAGCATGTGGGCGTTGATCAGGATGTTGTTCTTCGAGATCTCCGCCAGGAATGCGGTGATGTAACCGATTCCGCCCATGTCGGCAGCGAGGTTATAGACCTGATCGATATCGCGCGTGGCGGCCATGCAGCTATCCTTCAGGCGCAGGTCTAGAATTTTGAAATCGTCGGCGGCCGACTTTTCATATTCGGGGTGTTTCAAATCCACACCACGAACCCAGTGGCCATCCGCTTTCAACCGCTTGACCAGGTGATGACCAATGAATCCACCTGCGCCGGTCACGAGAATCCGAGTCTTATTTGCCATTTCTTTAGCTCCCCCTAAGAGTGTGTTGTTGTAGTTTGGTTTGCGGCCAAAATCGGTGTTGCGTGAAATTGTTTGTGTTACATCCTGGTTCAGAAAACCGTCTGGTTCAGGAAACTGTATCGAGCTGCCACGCCCTCGGCTCAATCTGTTTCAAGGGCACGCGCATGGTTTCGGTTTTCCGGTGGACCCGTATCCACTCGGCATAACCCAGGATCGCGAAATACAGCAGAGGACAATGCCAGCTCAATTCATCGTTAAAGAAAGAATGGATCGTAAGCACGCCGAGCAGGCTGAAACACTCCAGCGCGAGTTGGCGCTGTTCGGGAGTGAATACATTGCTGCGGATGCACACGATCATCATCCACCAGGCGGTGATCAGTGCTCCGGCAAAAGGAATGATGCCCCAGAAGCTGGTGCCGATGAGAACCTCGATCCAATCGCTGTGCATCATGGCGGCTGCGCCGACACCCAGTTTTCCGAGCACGGCGAAACGGCCGGCGGCGTAAGCGCCCATCCCGGTTAAGGGATGCTGGCTTAACTGCTCCATGCCGTAGGCCCACCAGGCGGTGCGTCCGCTCAAAGAATCAATCGCGCCCGCGGATTGATCGCGCGTGGCAAAACTGGTCAACAGATCTCCAACCTTAACCCACATCGCGTGACTCAGCAGGACCGATACTGCAACAAACGGCGCCAGAGCCAGCGTGCCGACCACAACGATTCTTCGCAGTTGCCTCTGGAAGATCACAATCAAGACAACCGCGGCCATGAATGCGCCTTCCGCAGCTCTGGTTTGCGACAAAGCCATCGAGACCATGCCGAAAATAAACAGGAAGATGTACCAGGCCTGGCTCTTGGCTTTTCCCGCGATCGGCATCAAACGGCAGATGGCAATCAGCGATAACACCGCGCCTGAAGTTCCAACGCTGTTGGAAGCTTCGACCGGAATCACACCTGTGAGGCGGCCTCCGTCCATCGCTTCCGTGGGCCAGATGGGAAGATTGATCCAGACGCCGACGAGAGACAGTCCGTAAAAAGTCAGCGTCCAATCTAAAAGATTCTGGTAAGTCAGAGACGAATCGGCACTGGCGACGATCGACGCAATCAAAGAAACGTCGGCCAGAAACTCCAGTGACTTGTAGGCGGTCCATGAGGCGTTCACCGACCACGCCGAGGAGGCCACGCAGATCAGGCAATAGACCGCCATCATCCCGGGAATGCCGGTGAATAACGCGCGCAGCCAATTCGGTTTTTTCAGCAACAGGCGGATGATCAGACTCAGCGAGACGAACGCTTCAGGAAGGACGCGCGTCATCGCCCAGGCGTCCAGCGGATTGGCTTTGGCCGCACCGACGTCGCGGATGCGGAAGACCAGCATGCTGAAGAAAATGAAAAACCAGAGTGGGTGCCACCAGGTCCAATTCTGGCGCAGTATCTGCAGCTTCGCCCATCCCTGGGGAAGCGCCCTCGCCGCCAAGAGGATCATCGGAATCGCCACCAGAATAATTCCGGCAACGATCAAGACGCCGTCCTGACCCGAACCGGCCGCGAGGGTCACACTCACCGCGATGGCAAATCCGAGCAGGACAAACAGCAACAGCAGCCAGATGGGGCTGCGGCGGCGCAGATCCACCCCTCCGGATTCCGTTGTCCTGTCGATCGCTCCGAGACTCATCGTCCTTCTTTCAATGCCTGCAATACGCCGTAGTAGGCAGGCTTCTTGCCGTAGTTGTCGTCAAACAGCACGGGCTTGGCGTTGGGCATGTCTTTCCAATCCGTGGTGCGTAGCCAGGTATAGCGGTCGGCGATGCCCCAGGTCATGAAACCAACGCAATTCGAATCCTGCAAACAGGTGTGCACGACGTTGTAGAAAATTTCTTTCTGCTTGGCGAAGACTTCGGGAGAATCGGTAGAGCCCTGGTAGACGTCCATCTCGGTGACATTTACTTTCACGCCGGCCTTGCGCGCGTTCGCGAGAAATTCTTTGAACTCGTCGAGATAGGTAGGCCGCAATTGCGGCATCTCCCAATGCATTTCGGTACCGACAGCGTCAATTGGAGCGCCCGCGGCTTTGAGTCTTTTCACGAGATCCCAGAACTTTTCTGCGCGCTCTTTGTCGATGCCCGCCTGCCCGAAGGTGTCGTTGAGAATGAGCATGGCGTTGGGATTGGCCTCGCGTGCATATTGAAAGGCCTTGACCATGTATTGCTCTTCACCTAGAACCCGCGCCCAGCAACTGTTATGCATCTGCTGAGTCGGCTCGTTCGCCACTTCCCACGCGTAATAGGAATCGCCGCCGTGATGGACAACCGCCTGAATGTGCTCTTTCAATATGTCGTCCAGATCCTTCGCCGACCACCCGCCACAGGATGCGCCGCTGAAGTGCAGCCATGGCATCGAGTTGTCGTTCTTGTAGACCAGGCAGTGACCCATGAGTTTCACGTTGTACTGCTTGGCGAACCGCATGGCTTCATCCATGGGATCCCAATTGAAGCGGCCGCGTTCCGGTTGCGTAATCCCCTGAAAGACAATGGAAACCCCAGTGTTGAATTCGCGGCCCATGACCGGCTTGTATTGCGGGTCGCGATTCCACATTCTGCCCTGGATCGTGGTGCCGACTTTGAAATCGAGTTTGTCGGCAGCCTGGCGCAGGGTCTCGTTCTCGTCCTTCGTCTGCGAAAGCGCGAAGGGAACGAGCAGCACCATCATCGCCAGAACCGGCAGGATTTTCTTGAGTACCAAAGTCATAGAGTCAGAGGTTACGATCGGTGATCTTGCTACGCTCGAACTCCGGCAGCGAGTTCCGGTTGCGCCGCCGCATCGGGCAACCCCGCGGGATAGCCGACGCGCACCAAAGCTTCGCCGGCGTATCGAGTGACCATCTCAATCTGCGAGTCACTCAATTTTGCCGTCCAACCGCCCACCGATCCGCTGCGAACAAAGCGGGCGTCTTCCTTGTCGAGGTTATGCTTGCGCAGCAGCGTTCCCTTGCCCAGAGTGGCGCCAGAAGTCTTCGCCTTCTCTTCTTTTTCCCGCATGGCACGCAGCGAATTGTTTTCGATGGCGCGGCGGATGCGATCGGAATCCTCTTTGATGCCGAGAAAATCCAGCATCTGCAACAAGCCGGTTTCAGTATCCTTGCGCAGATCCTCGTAGCGCACTACCAGCAGGTTTCCGTTCTTCGCCAGCGGGCAGTCCAGCCAGGACGCGACATGTGCTTGCCACGAACCGAAGCGCGTCACCTTGCCCTTGAGAAAGGTTTCGATGTAGCCATCCATTCCGCGGCCCTGATCGAAATACTGCGAGAAGCCCATCTCTTTGTCGCGCGCCCAGTTGGAAAGCATCACGTCGCGCAGATCGCGCATCAGATAAATCGCGCGCTTATACACCGGGCGGTACATGTAATGCGTCTTAATCAGACGCCCGCCGTTGGGCAGCGCGGGCTTCATATCCATGTGAGTGCCCAATTCCGGGAGAATCTGATTGACGTTCAGAAATCCGGCGTCGCCTTTCGTCAGAATTTCCATGAGGACGAAACGCAGCCAGGTATTGCCGGAACGCTCAAACGATGCCAGATACACGTCTTTCGTGTTGAGCCCGCGGTGCTCCCACCAACCCTTCGGAGCGCGCAGTTTAGTTCGGGACGCCTTGAAGCGAAGTTCCTTAAACTTGTTCATTGAAATTAGCCTTCACCTTGTAAAACTGGATTCAATACCGGAACCGATTTCGATTTGCGCTGCAAAATGTACATCGAGATCAGGAAAGCCGCGAGGTTGGCCACGATGAGGCTCCAAACCACGCCCCACAAGCCAAATGCGCGGGTTGCTGGAACTCCAACCACCAGAGAAAGAGCGCTGGCCACGCAGCGCGCGTAAAAGATGGAGTCGGGCGACTCGATGGCGCGCAACAAAATAGCCGGACCGAACGCCGCGCTCCACATGGTCGTTCCGAGCGCCACGTAAGGAATGAAGTGCGCCACTTCCATATATTTTCCGCCGTAGAGCAGATGAAACACCGGCGCCTTGAACGGAATCAGCACGGCCCAGTAAGCTACCGCGCCCCCTACGAAGAGCATCGTGATCCGCCGCACCAGCGGTCCGGAACTGGAAAGCCCTTGCTCGCGGCAAATGCGGGCGGCATAGGGCAGAAATAGAATCGAAAGCGCGGTGTAGCTTTGCTCCAATGGCAACGACAGGTTCATCAGCGCGCGCAACTGTCCGGCCTGCGCCATGCCCGAGAACGCGCTCACCAGCGGGTAGTACATGTAATAAGGAATCCAAGTGACCACCGAAACCGCCAGAGCCCATCGTCCGTATTCCCAATGTTTGTGCCAAGCCTGTCTTCTCGTCGGAGGCTCGGCCGTGTCGGGCGGCAGCACTTTATTGATTTGCGAGAGCAGGTAAAAGCCCGTGCCCAGCGCGCCCAGCGCCATCAGCAGATACGCGGTGAATGGAGACATGAGCGCCCGCTTGTAAGCGACGAATAATCCGCCCATGACCAGCACGAAATAGATGAAGGCCCCAACGGCTGCGCGTCCGGGCGCCAGATTCATGTAAAACGAACGCCGCATCAGCCAGAAGAAGAGGATGCAGGGCGATGCGATCGCGACCCCAGCCAGAGCTCCGGGTAGTCCGCCGTCCTTCCCCATGACCGCGGCAACCGCAGCCGCGCCGCCCAGCAAGATCACGCCGAAGACGGTGAGAATCAGGTGAATGCCCAACAGCGTTTTCAGATAACCGCGTAACGACTTGCTGTAAGTCGATCCGCTGAACACCGCCTGGGGTTCGGCCAAAAACGATTGGTAGACGTAAGAGAGCAGCAAGAAAACTGAGAAGGCCAGCGCGAATGCGCCGTACTGCTCGGGCATGAGCCAGCGCGCCAGCAGGATGCCGATCAGGAAATTGGATCCTGAGATCAGGCCCTGATCGACAATCGCCAGGCCGCCTTTGGTAATCCAGCGCGCGAATTTGCCCGAGGGACGCGGCCGCTTCGGCTTTGCCAGCGTCGCTCCCGGCCGCAGCAATCGCGCGCGCCGTCGCTCAACTCTGGATCGAGAACTTCTTCTGTGTTCGGTGCGCTCATTATTTCGATGGACCTTGGTTTTTTGTCTGATTCTTGATGACTGATTTATGAAACTTTTCGATGGGTGTGAATGCCGGCTTAGTAGCTTCCGGCGGCCACAAGAGAACCTTCGCTTGAGGATGAAGTGGAACCATGAAGCGCACGATTCAGTTCTTCCGCAAGGAATCTGACTTGCGGCTGCTTGAGCAGGCTGAGATGATCGCCGCTGATTTCTCGCAAATCAACTCCGGCCGCGGCCATGCGCCACCAGATGGCATAAGGATCGTTCAGGCTGCCGACGGATTTTTCTTTCACGCGAAACAACGTGACCTGTCCGGCGTAGGGCTGAACGTCATAATCCGCGGCCGCTTTGGCGCAGGCTTGCCGTACGTTGCGCAACGCCCGCGGCAACATTTGCAGCTCGAGCCGCTTGCCCAGAGTCATCATGACGAAGCTGCCCTTTTTTACCAGGAAGCTGACCGCTTCTTTGAGAGGAAGCTTGGAGAGGTTGCGCATCTGGGAAGTTCGCGATTCCATCTTCCCCGGATACGTGTCGAACAATGCGAGCAGGCTGACTTCCTGTTCCTGGCTGTGGAGTTGTTGCGCCATCTCGTAAGCGACCAGGCCGCCAAAAGAATATCCGCCGATGCGATACGGACCTTCCGGCTGAATGCGCCGGATTTCGCGAATATAACGCTCCGCCATTTCCGGAATGCTGGTGAGGCACGGGCGTTCGCCATCGAGACCTTGCGGTTGCAGCGCGTAGAACGGCTGATCGGGCCCCATGAGCCGCGCCAGATCGCGGAATCCGACGACATTGCCGCCGACGCCGTGCACACAGAAAAACGGTGGACGCGAACCCTCCGCCTGAATCGCCACCAGCGAGGACCACGAGGCCGACCAGCCTTCCTGGCGCAGCAGAGCCGCAAACTGTTCAACCGTCGGCGCCTGTAACAATGCAGCGAGTGGAAGCCGTTGCCCCAGAGTCTGCTCGATGCGATGCATGAGACGGGCAGCCAGGAGCGAGTGTCCGCCGAGATCGAAAAAGTTGTCGCGAATGCCGATCCTGTCTTTGCCGAGAACGACGGCCCAGATCCTGCTTAACTGATTTTCGAGATCGTCGGTGGGCGCGACATATTCGTTGGCCTCAGCGAAATCGGCGGGCTGAGGAGCCGGCATCCCGCGCCGGTCAACTTTCCCGTTCGGAGTTTTCGGCATGGCTTCCAGCAGAACGAATGCGGAAGGCACCATGTAATGCGGGAGTTTCTGCTTGAGGAACGATCGCAGTTCGCCGCCGGTGGGCGCCTGCTCGCGCGAAGGCACCACATAGGCCGCCAGATGCTTGTCAGTCCCATTCTCTCGCGCGATCACGACCACTTCGCGAACTCCGGGGAACGTTCCCAACACCGATTCGATCTCTTTCAATTCGACGCGATAGCCGCGAATCTTGACCTGATCGTCAGTGCGTCCGGCAAATTCGATTTCGCCGTTCGCCAAGTAGCGCGCGCGATCGCCGGTTTTGTACATGCGCGCTCCGGACTGATCGCTGAATGGATTGGCGATGAATTTCTCCGCCGTGGTTTCCGGACGGTTCCAGTAGCCTCGCGCCAAGCCGGGTCCGGCTACGTAAAGGTCGCCAGGAATTCCCACGGGCAACTGCTGCAGCTGCTCATCGAGGATGTGAATTTTCGTATTCGCAATCGGGCGTCCGATGGGCAGGGTTGCGGAAATCTTCTCCCAGTTCGTAGGCTCGAATGCGGTCACGATGACGCTGGTTTCCGTGGGCCCGTAGGTATTGACCCAGCGCACACGCGAGCCCGCCAACTTGTGCCAGCTTGCCAACGCCGTCAACGATGCTTTCTCGCCGCCCACGATCACCATGCGCAGACTCTCGGGCAATTGCAGAGACGATTCGGAAAGCTCTCCCACCAATTCATGCCAGTAGGCGGTGGGCAAGTCTAGCAGCGGTGACGCGACGCTCGGTGACCCAGCGCAGAAAATCGCCGACTGCCAGCGAGGCGTCTTCCTCGCGGATCACGAGTGCTCCGCCCGCCATCCAGGTCGGGAAAATTTCTTCAATCGCGATATCGAAGGAAATCGATGCAAACTGCGCCATGCGATCTGACGGTGTAATGTCGAACAGCTTGATGGCCGCAGTATTGTGATTCACCAAGCCTCGATGAGTGAGTTGCACACCGCGCGGCTTGCCCGTCGAGCCCGACGTATAGATGACATACGCCAGGTTTTCCGGCGTGACCCCGCTGCGAACGCTCTCGACACTTTCCCGCGAGAATGACTGCCAATCGGCATCGAGGGCGATCACCTCAGCGTCGAAGTCGGTCACCTCGGCGAGCAGCCCGGGCTGAGTGAGCACCAGTTTCGTTTGTGAATCCTCGAGCATGTAGGCCAGCCGCTCTTTGGGATAGGCGGGATCGAGCGGGACGCATGCGCCACCGGCCTTCAGCACGGCAAGCAGCGCGACCGGCAACTCGAGCGAGCGGCGCAGGCAAATTCCAACTTTCGACTCGGGCCCTACTCCACGTTTTTGCAGAAAATGCGCCAGCTGATTGGCGCGCTGTTCAAGTTCACGATAAGTCAGCCGCTGATCGGCATGTTCGGCGGCAATGGCTGCCGGCGTTCGTGCAGCTTGCTCATCCACCAGTTCATGCATGCAGTGGTCGTGAGGAAACTCAGTTTCGGTGCGGTTCCACTCCCCGAGTTGCAGCTTCTCGGCCGCACTCAGCATGGGCAGGCGAGAGAGTTTCTGTTCGGGGTCGGTGACAATTGCTTCCAACATGGTCTGGAAGTGTCCCGCCATGCGCTCCATCGTGGTCGCATCGAACAGATCGGTGCTGTAGACGAAGCGGCCGAACAAGCCTTCCGGCCGATCGTCGAGTTCGAGATCAAGATCAAATTTCGCGGTGCCGATTTCGAGATCGAGCTGGTTCAGGTCCCATCCGGACTCGAAGGCCGCAGTCGGAGGCACCAGCGAGAACATGACCGGAAACAGCGGATTTCGACTGGTGTCGCGGCGCACCGAAAGCTCTTCGACCAGGCGCTCGAACGGAGCGTCGTCGTGGGAAAGCGCTCCCAGCGTGACTTCCCGCGCATGGGCCAGCAACTCGCGAAAGCTGGGATCACCCGCCAGCTTAAGGCGCAGCGCCAGCGGATTCTGGAAACAACCAAGGAGCATTTCCAATTCCGAGCGCTTGCGTCCTGAGGTCACGGTGCCGATCACCAAATCCTGTTGCGAACTATAACGCCGCAGCAACGCCGCAAACCCAGCCAGAATGGTGGTAAAGAAGCTGGTGTTTTCGCGCTGCGCCAATTCGTGAAGGCGATTGGAAAGGTCTTTGGAAAATGCAAACCGCTGCATGGCCCCGCGGAAACTTTGCATCGCCGGGCGCGGACGATCGGTGGGCAACTCCAGCACGGGCAGTTCACCATCCAACTGAGCCGACCAGTAGGCGCGCGATGCGTTGAGTTGCTCGCTGCCCAGCGACTCCCGCTGCCAGCGCGCAAAATCCGGATACTGCAAGCGCAATGCCGGAAGCGGAGAAGGCTTCCCTGCGAGAAATGCGTTGTAGACGGTTACCAGTTCCGGCAGGAAAACGCGATAAATGGAGAAACCGTCAAAAATAATGTGGTGAAGGAAAAGGAAGAAACGGTACTCTTCCTCGTCCAACCGGACCAGCATGGCCCGCAGCAGAGGTCCGCGCTCCATGTCGAATGGCAACCGGGCCTGCTCGCGCGCTAGGCGCAACATCTCTTGTTCTCTCTGCTCCGGAGCGAGTTGCCTCAGATCCACTGCTTCGATCGTGGGCTCGTAAGCCGACTGCACGATCTGCACCGGCTGTCCCTCAACGGCTTTGAAGGTCGTGCGCCATGCTTCGTGGCGACGGATGATCTCAGCGAGGCTGCGCTGCAGCGTCGGAAGGTCAAGCGGACCGCGGCGATAAACGGTTACCGATTCGTTGTAAAGATCTTTTGCGAACTGGCCGTGCAGCCAAATCTGCTCTTGTGCGAAAGAAAGAGGCGCGGGTCCACGTTCGCTGCGGGCGATCTGCGGAGCGTCTTCCGCTTTGTGCGCCATCCGCGACTGCAGGTATTTTCGGATAAGCTCCTGCTTGTCGCCCGGCTTGCCATCTCTGTTCGCTTCACGCGGTGCTTTCGCTTTTTCAGACTGCAATGGTTCTGTCTTCCCCTTGGATTCCTGAGCATGAAACGGACAACTGCCCTGCGCTGCAACCGGCGTCACGGCGGCCGTTACCAACTGTGTTTTTTGCTCCGAGGCTTTCGTCGCGGATGCGGATTGTCCGTCGAACTTCACCCTCAACGCCTTGAGCCCGCGCAAGCCCAGATTCGAGCGCCACTCGATCGGCTCCGGCTTGAGCGTGATATCGCTGAACCGGCGCAACAACGCTTCGAAGACCACTTGCCCTTCCACACGCGCCAGCGGCGCGCCGAAACAAAAGTGGGCAGCATAGCCGAAGGCCAGATGGCGATTATCTTTGCGGGCCACGTCGAACTTGTCAGGATCGGGGAAGCGCTCCGGATCGCGATTCGCGGCGGCCATCACGGCGATCACCGCCTGTCGCTTCTGAATCAGCTTGCCGCCCATCTGGCGATCCGACGGACACATGCGCGCGGTATGCTGGCTGGGACTTTCGTAACGCAGCATCTCCTCGACGGCTGATGGAATCAGAGCCGAATCTCCGCGCAGTTTTTCCATCTCCGCCGGATTGCGCATCAGCGTGAGCAATCCGTTGCCAATCAGATTGGTGGTGGTTTCCTGACCACCGACCATCGTAACAATGCAATTCGCAATCACTTCTTCTTCGGTCAGCCGGTCGCCATCAATCTCTGTGGTCAGCAGCGAGTGAATCAGGCCTTCCCGCGGATGCTCGCGCTGTTCGCGGATCGCATTCTGGAAATAATCGGTAAGGCTGGCGACCGCTTTCAACACGCGCGGATAGCGTTCCGGATTGTGCTGGAAGTTGCCCAGCATTTCGGCAAAGTCCGCGGACCACTCCTTGAGTTGAACGTGGTCTTTGGTCGGAACTCCCAGCAACTCGGCGGTGACTATGGCGGGGAGCGGCTCGGCGAGATCCGCAATCACATCCATCTCGCCCTTCGCCTGAATTCCGTCCAGCAAATGGTTGACGATGTCCTGGATGTGCCCGCGCAACTCTTCCATTCGAGCGGGAGTAAAGGCTTTCGCAGACAGTCCGCGCAAACGCGTGTGCGCCGGAGCATCCATAAACAGCATCTGTTTCACCATCACACGCGCAATGGGATTCAGCGAGGAAAGCCCCATCTCGTCAAGCTGAGCGGGAGTCGGCGTGCGGTCGGCAGAGAAATTCAGCAAGACTTCCAGCACGTCGGGATAGCGCGTCACCACCCAGGCATGCAGAAACGGATCCCAATGCACGGGATCTTCCGAGCGCAAACGGCGAAAGAGGGGATACGGATTGGCCAACACCTCCGGATCGAGGAGGTGATAAAGGCTCAGTACCGAGTCCCGGCTTTCGGCGCGTAGCGGAGTTTTTGTACTAGACGACACTGCGGTTGCGGTCTCCTGCGAGCTCGGTTTCGTTGCTTTCAACTTTGGCCAGGATGAGTTCTTCAATCTCCGATGACATTTCGGCGACGGTGGGATGATCGAAGAGTTTGAGAAGTGTCAAATCGACTCCGAAGGTTTCGCTGACGCGCGCAATCAACTGCGTACCCAGCAGAGAATGGCCGCCCAGCAGAAAGAAATTGTCGTTCACGCCGACGCGCTGCAGCTTTAACAGCGGAGCCAGAATTTTCACCAGCTCTTCTTCCACCGGAGTGCGGGGCTCGACGTAGGTTTCGGCGTGCAGCCGGTTTCCGTTGGGACTGGGAAGCGTTGCCCGGTCCACTTTTCCATTCGCAGTTAAAGGCATCTTTTCAATCGCGACAAATTCCGCGGGGACCATGTAATCGGGCAAGCGTTTGCGTAGATGATCGCGGAGCTCAGATGCATTCAGCTTTGCGCCTGAAGCAGGCACGACATAGGCCAGCAGCTCTTTTTCACCCGGCACACTTTCCCGCGCAATGACCACGCAGTTATGCACCGAGGCGTGCTGACCTAATACCGTTTCGATTTCGCTGGGCTCGACGCGATATCCGCGGATCTTCACTTGCTCATCCAGCCGCCCTAGAAACGCAATCTGCCCATCCGGCAAACGCCGGGCCAGATCGCCGGTGCGATAAAGTCGCGCGCCCTTTTCAGCGCTGAACGGGTTCGGAACAAAGCGCTCTGCCGTCAGGTCCGGGCGATTTCGATAACCGCGCGCCAGTCCTGCTCCTCCGATGTAGAGCTCTCCTGCTGTTCCATCGGGCAGAGGCTTGCGAGCATCATCCAGGATGTAAATTTCTACGCCCTCGATAGCGCTGCCAATGGATGGCGGCTGGCTGGCCGCATTGTCTGGCGCAATCACGCCGGATGTGCTGACCACCGTACCTTCCGTCGGCCCATAATTATTCACCAGCGCAAAGGGCAATTTCGACGAAGGATATTTTTTCAGCGTATCGGCGCCCGTGAGCAGAAGGCGCAAGGAGCTGTTTTGTGGCCAGTCGAGGTCTATCAGGCTTTCCGCCATGGGCGTGGCCGCAAAAGAAACGGTGATGCGCTGCGCTACGATCCAATCGCGCAGCAACTTCGCATCGCTGCGCACCCGCTCCTCCGGCATATGAATGCTGGCGCCGCAAGTGAGATATGGCCACAACTCCCAGACCGATGCATCGAATCCCAAGGAAGCCAGAGCGCTGGCGCGATCGGCAGAGGTTACTCGAAACGCGTGTTGATGCCACGCCACCAGGTTCGACAGGCTGGAGTGCATCAACTCCACGCCCTTGGGCTGGCCGGTCGAGCCGGACGTATAAATAATGTAGGCCAGATCCTGCGGCGTCACGGTATCGCCGGGCTGGGCATCGGGAGGCGTCTCAGGCTGGGCGGCAATCTTTCCCGCGTCGCCATCCATGGTGACCACCTGCCAGGAACCTGCAGAGAGCTTTGCAGCCAGATTCTTCGTGCTCACCACGACCCGCGCTTCCGCATCCCGCAGCATGAAAGTCAGCCGCTCCGCCGGTTGCATGGGATCGAGAGGAATGTATGCTCCGCCAGCTTTTAGAATGGCGAGAGCCGTGATCACCGAATCCAAAGAGCGGTCCAGGTAAAGGCCAACGGCCACGTTCCGCCCCACGCCCAACGAGCGCAGATAATTGGCCAGACGATTCGCCCGGCGATCCAGTTCCCCGTAGGACAACGATTCGAGACCTGTGGAAACGGCAACGGCATTCGGAGTCGCCGCCGCCTGCTGCGCCACCAAATCGGCAACGCAAGACGATCCCTGCGCTTGCGGAATTTCCAGCCTCGGTAATTTAGATCGTGCGTCCATTAGCTTCGCAGAATACATGTTTACGCCGCTCCCGATCCTCTCAAGACAGCGGGGACTGTCTTCGCGAGAATTTCCAGATCCAGCCACAACGACCAGTTACGAATATATTGCAAGTCCAACTCCATCCACTTTTCGAACGTGGTGGAACTCCGTCCCTTAATCTGCCAGAGACAGGTGATTCCCGGACGAACGCTGAAGCGGCGGCGCTGCCAGTCACCGCAGAAGGTTTCGAACAATTCGTAATCCCGCACCTGCAGCGGCCGAGGGCCGACCAGGCTCATATCACCCTTCAACACATTGAACAGTTGCGGCAGTTCGTCGATGCTGGTCTTGCGCAAGAACCGCCCAATCGGAGTGATGCGCGGATCGTTTTTGATTTTGAACACCGCACCGTTGGCTTCGTTCAGATGTTCAAGATCTTTCAGGCGCTTTTCCGCATCGACCACCATGGTGCGGAACTTGTAAATATCGAACATCCGCTTATTGCGGCCCATGCGCTTCTGGATGAAGAAAATAGGGCCGGGCGCGGTCAGTTTCACCAACAGCGCGGTCAGAACCAGCACCGGCGACAAGAGAATAATTGCGACTCCGGAAATGACGACATCAATCGCTCGTTTGATCGCCAGACCCCAGGCGTCAGTGATCGTGCTGTCATGGCTGACCAGCGCACCGTCGTCGCCGCCCAACTCCTGAGTGCTGTGCTTGGCTTCCTTCAGGTCGAAGATGTTCGGCATGAACCGAACGATAATGCCCTGCTGTTCACAGGCTCCAGCGATGCGCGAAGCAAAGGTGTGGAACGAGCGAATGGGCAGAGCCAGCACAATCTCATCGACCACGTTGCGGCGCACATAAGCCGGCAACTCTTCCAGATCGGTCACCAGAGTGTGTCCCTGGCTCTTGAAGTCTTCCAATCCGGACCATTCTTCGTCGGCAAAACCCAGAATGCGGTAGCCGAGTTCCGGTTTTTCCTGAATTCGTTGGGCCAGGGTCACGGCGCGGGCATTGGTGCCGATCACCAGCAGGTTGCGGGTGTTGCGTCCGTGGCGGCGGGCATAGGCAAGCGCACCGCGAATCAGAACGCGGCTCACAATCACCGCGCCCGCGCTCATCAACCAAAACAAGAGCAAGAAGACGCGATTGACCACCCAGATACGAAACGTGAGGCCCGCTGCGGCGATTACGATTGTCCCCAGGGTGGTGGCGACTACGATGTCGCGAGCTTCTTCCCAGCGCCGCGCCATGCGTTTCGATCCGTAAAGACCGAACAGGCTGAAGAGAATATGCCAGATCAGCAGGAACGCGAGGAACAGGATCAGATTGCCGAGCTTGATCCGCATTCCGAAAAACTCGGCTAACGACAGCCTGCCCACGCGGTGAAACAAGGGTAGGGTGGAGACCGCAAATGCGGCCACCATCAGCAACAAGTCAAACACCTTCAACCCGGTCGAGAGAAGTTTACGATTCGTGCCCATGATTGAGAGATCCCGAGAGATTGCCTATCTGACGTTGGAGAACAAACGGCGAGGAACCGACTAAATTGAATGGGAAACGGGCAACCCGGCGCTGCCCGTTCCAGTTGTGCCGGACAATCTGCTATTTTTTGGACTTGGCAATCACGAGCTTTTCAATGGCGTCGATGCTTTCCAGATTGTCGTGGGTGATTTCTTCATCGCCGATGCGAACCTTGAATGTCTCTTCCAGAAAGGCGACCAGACGGAAAATGCCCATCGAATCGATGATGCCGTTCTTGGTCAGTACTTCCTGGTCGCTGACCTCATTGATACCCTTGGTCTTGGCGAACTCTTCCACGATGTACTCACGAATCTGTTGTTTCACTTCTGCTGCTTCGATCATGTTTCTTCTCCCCAAGTAGTTTTTCTGGCTTGCCGCAAAAACGAAGAACGAAGGGTCTTTCGCACCGCCCGTCCCAGGACTCTAGCGAACCGCTACTGCCGCTTCCTTCAACTTCACTCGATCGATTTTTCCGGTCGAGGTTTTCGGCAGTTCATTGCAGAGTTCGATGAACTCCGGAATCATGTATTTCGGAAGCCGCGTGGAGCAGTGCTGCTGCAGTTCCACGGGCTTCAACGAATCGGCGACATTCAGCGCGACCACGGCGCGGATCCGGTTTCCTACGACTTCATCCGGAACCGCGAATACTGCCGCTTCCCGCACTCCGGGATGGCTCAGCAACGCGCTCTCAATTTCGCCCAGTTCGATGCGATAGCCGCGGCTCTTGATCATGCTGTCGCGCCGGCCCTGGAAATAGTAGTTGCCGTCTTCACCCTCGGTGACAATGTCGCCGGTGCGGTACATCTTTTCTTCGAAGTTCTGCTCGAAGCGGTTGGGAACGCACATTTTCTGCGTCTTTTCCGCATCGGCCCAATAGCCGTAGGTCACCGCCGGTCCACGAACGTAGAGTTCGCCGGTTTCGCCGCGGGCCGCGACGCGGCCGTCATCGGTGACGGCAAAGGCGTCCGTGTTGGCGCACGCGATGCCGATCGGAAGTTTCTCCATGCCGGCCAGGCGCTCGCGTTCAACTTTGTAATAGGTACAGACGTTGGTTTCGGTCGGCCCGTAGAGGTTGTACAAATCCGCGCCGGGAGCCATCTCCGCCAGTTGCCGCAGATACTTCATGGGGAAGACTTCGCCCGCGAACAGGATGGTGCGCACGTTTTTCAACTTCTCCGGCGTCAGGTGCGCGTGCAGCAACAGAAGCATTAGTGCCGAGGGAACCGAGTACCAGATCGTGATTCCCTTCTCTTCGATAAAGTTTGCAAGGCTGGTCGGGAACAACGCGAGCTCCTCGGTAATCAGGTAAACCGTGGCGCCAGCCTCGATGGTGTTGTAAACATCGAAAACCGAAAGGTCGAAGTGCAGGGGCGCGTGATTTGAGAGCTTGTCTTCGCTGCGTACTTGAAATTCTTCCGCGCACCACTCGACAAAAGTCAGCGCGTTCTGATGCGATAACATCACGCCCTTGGGCCGTCCCGTCGAACCGGAGGTGTAAAGGATGTAGGCGAGATCGGTTTCGATCGAATTGAGCGCAGGGGCATGGTTGGCGGGAAATTCGCCGAGCATCGACCATGGAATCTCGCCGCCGGACTTGCCGTTCTCCGCCTGATCGGTGGAGATACAGCACTCGAGGGCTCCTAGAGTTTCCGGGGTGAGCGCCTGCCGCTTTTCGTGATTGGTGATGAGCACGCGAATGCCGCAGTTGCCGATGATGTAACCGATGCGATCCGCAGGTGCCTGGGGATCGAGCGGAACATAAACGCCGCCCGCCTTCAGCACGCCCAGCATGCTGATCACCGACTCCACACACTTGGGGAAAAACAGTCCGACGCGATCGCCTTTGCTGACGCCCTGCTTGCGCAGCAGATGCGCCATCTGGTTCGAGCGCTCGTCCAGCTCGCGATAGGTAATGCTGCGACCCCGCGCCCACACCGCGGTCTTTTCCGGATATTTTTTCGCGCTCTTGGTCAACAACTGCTGTAACACGTATGCCATGACTTACCACGCCCCATTGAATTTGATTTTGATCGACATCACGAAACGGTGTGGAACCAGGGGGAGACGAACGGGCAACCGATACTGAAGTTGACGAATCAGAGCCCCAGCATGTTGGCGATGATCACGCGGTGCACCTGCGATGTTCCGGAGTAGATGGTGCCTGCAATCGCGTCGCGCAATTCGCGCTCGAGGTGATATTCCGTCGTGTAGCCGTAGCCGCCGTGAATCTGGATCGCTTCCAGGCAGCTCTGCACACAGGCTTCGGCGACATACAGCTTCGCAATCGAGGCTTCGCGCAACGGATGCCGGCCCTGGCTCTTCATCCACGCGGCCTTGTACAGCGCCAGACGCCCGGTTTCAAGCCGCACATCCATGTCGGCAATCATGTTCGAGATCGCCGGAAACTTTCCAATCGCTTCGCCAAACTGCTTGCGCTCTTTGGCATACTTCACGCAAGTTTCCATGATGCGCTGCATGGCGCCAAGATGGCTGGCCAGGATGCAGATGCGCTCCCACTCCATGGAAGAAGTGAAGACCGCCTGCCCGCCAAATTCCTTGCCCAGCAGATGGCTGACCGGAATCTCGCAATCCTGAAGGTAAATCTCCGCCATGGGAGAAGTGCGCAATCCCATCTTGTGGAGCTTCTTGCCAACGGTAAATCCCGGCGTTCCTTTGTCGACGAGAAATGCCGTGACCCCGTTCGGCCCGCGCGTGGGATCGAGATTCGCGAAAACGATCGTGACATCGGCGTTGGGAGCGTTGCTGCTGAACGTCTTCGAACCATTCAGGATGTATTTGTCGCCCTTGCGCTCGGCCCGCGTCTTCAAACTGTAGGCGTCCGAGCCCGATCCCGGCTCGGTCATCGCATGCAATCCCAGGCCGCCACTCACCAGCCCGGGAAGATATTTGCGCTTCTGCTCTTCGGTTCCGAATGACCAGATGGGAATTTCCGAGCTCCACATGTGCGCGTTGATGGAGAAAATCAGCCCATTATCCGCGCATCCGTAGCCCAGCATTTCCAGAGCGGCCACGGTGGTAAGCGTGTCGGCGCCGCCGCCACCGTACTCGGTGGGGATAGGAAGTCCCTGAATCCCAAACTTCGCGCACTTCTGCCACAATTCCTGCGAAAACTCTTCGTTGTGGTCGCGCGTAATAATGTCGTCGTTCAATTCCTGGCGCGCGAACCGCAGAACTTCCTTGCGAAAAGCAGCCTGTTCATCGTTCCATGCAAAGTCCAAGGCCTGTCTGTCTCCTGTTCTTTCTTGCCCAAGCATCCTTGAGCTTTGTAGTTAAAGATCTTTTATGCAGATACCGAGGCAGCGGTGTGCGCGGGTTGAGCCGTCGCCACGGGCGCAACCTTTTCTGCTGAAGGCGCGGTTGCCTCTGCCTTCTTCACGAAGCGCTGCGGCCGCCCACCCGGCAACTTGATGCGCGCCGGAACCCCCATGACCATCATGTTGTCGCGGACGTCGGTGAGGACCAGACTGTTGGCGGCGATCACGACATTGCTGCCGATCTTGGCATCTCCCACCAACTTGGCGCCGGGGCCGAAGTAGACGTCATCGCCGATGCCGCGGCAGGCGTGAGAAATCAGGCAGCCCGTGGCGATAGTGAAATTGCTGCCTATTTTGGTGGCGCCGAGATTGATGGCGTAGACCGAATGGATCACAAATCCCGGCCCGATGTCGGCCCGCACATCGATGTGCACGCTGGTGAAGACTTCCACCCACTTGCGGAATAACAGACCGAAGATCTGCAGCAGTTGCTTGACCACCGGAATTCTTACGCTGCGCGCCCAGCGCGAATAACGATAAGCAATGACCGGCCAGGTCGAATGCCGGATCATCACCTCGCAACGCTTGCCCAGGCTCGGCTTCCAGTTCGGATCGGTGCGGGTTTCCCGCATCGCCCGGTTGATGTCTTCCCTAAGGTTCTCGAACATTGCTCCTGCCTAGAGTTTTCTGTAGATGCGTTCCGGAACAGGGAACGTCCGTTGATTGAGCACAGCGCCCAGAAGCCGGATGTTGGCGGCTTCGAGGTCGTGCACGGCCTGGCGCGCGGTTTCGCGCCGTGAAGAATTTGCCTTGAGCACCAGCACCACGCCTTCCGCATTGCGGCCCAGCATGATGGTGTCATCGCCGGCCCGCAGCGGCGGAGCGTCGATCAGAACGTAATCGAATTCCCGTTGCAGCTCGGGCAGCAGCGCGCGCATGCGTTCGGAGCCGAGCAAGGTCTGCGATTTCTCGCTTTCTGCACCGCAACTCAACAGCCAGAGGTTGGTGCGCGACAATTGCGTGACGAATCCCCGCACCGGCTCGCGCACTTGCAGAGCGTCCGACAGACCGTAGTGGTTGGGCACTCCAAACTCGCGATGCAGGCCGGGGGAACGCAGGTTGGCGTCCACCACGCAGACCGTTCCCGAAACCTGGGCAGCCAGCACTTCCGCCATGCGGGCGCAAATCCAGCTGCACCCATTGCCCGATTCCGTTCCCGACACGACCACCAGGCGTGAACCATCATTTCCCGGCGCAAAAAATACGCGCTGCACCAGCTTGAAGATTTCGTCCCGTTGCCCATCTGCCATTTTCAGTTCCAACGGCTTCAGGTCGACCGGCGGCTCAGCTTCCGCGGTCCGAGCCGGAGCGGCAGCAAAGGGCGCTGCCGACAAAGGTTCAGCGGCGGTCTGGAACATGTCGCGTTCCTTACCGAGATTCTGCATTAATTCGAAGTTCTTGCTCATAAACTCCTTGGGTCTTACCGCTTGCCGGAAAACATTTCCGCGAAAGCCATCCGTCAATCGGCCTGGGGATCGGTGGGAAGGGGCCGTCCGCTGCGCCAGTTTTGCAGCAGTCGTGCCACGTCCCGCATATGCTGTGTGGCTTCCGCAGGAGTCAAAGAATCTTCTGCGTGTTTCTTGGCGAGTACAGGTCTGAGAACTTCCCTGTTCTCGTGCTCCAACTCATGAAGGCGGGGCAGGGGTTCGGGAGTCATGATGTCCTGGGCTGCGAGCCTGGACATGGACGGCGCTTCCACTTCGGACATGAAGCGATTGATATCGAGATCGTGGGCAACCTCCCGCACGATATCCGCGCTCACCAGCTTTTCGCGGGTGGCGCACGCCAGCGACAACGAGTGGAAGCAGTAATTGTTGATCTGACGCGGAATGCCCTCGCTGAATTCTGCGACTAATTCCAGCGCCTCAGCCGAGAGCAGGCCATGCCCCTTATAGCCAGCGACTTTCAACCGGTGTTCGATGAACTTCGCGGTTTCCTGCGGGGTAAGCGGACTCAGTCCGCTCAGCGAGGTGATGCGTTGCCGCAACTGAGTCAGTGCGGGGCTGGCCAGTTTATCCGCCAGCGACGGCTGGCCGACGAGAATAATCTGCAGCAGCTTGGCCTGGGGCGTTTCGAAATCGGAGAGCAAACGCACCGTCTCCAGCACCGAAGGATCCAGATTCTGGGCTTCGTCGATGACCACGATAAAGCGGCGTCCGGCGCGCGCTTCCTGCACCAGGCAGCGGTTGAACTGTTCGTGCATGCGCACGAAATCCTGCACGTCATTCTCAATGCCAATTTCCGCCAGCAGGAAACGCATGAACTCGCGGGAGTTGCATTGAGTTTGAAAAATGAACGCGGTGCGCGCCGTGTGCGAAAATTTCGCCAGCAGGTGGAACAGCAGCGTCGTCTTGCCCATCCCCGGCCTTGCCACCAGAGACAGGAATCCGCGATTCGCCTCGATGCCGTAATAAAGTGAGGCCAGCGCTTCGCGATGCCCCGGCCCAAGATAGAGATATCTCGGGTCCGGCGAAACGCCGAAGGGTTGTTCTCGCAAGCCGAAAAATTCGAGGAACATTCTGATTACCTTCCGTAGGGCCCGCTAGGGGTTCGTGGATTCGAGCTCATTTCGTAACTGCCATCGTCGGCGACGAGACCGTCGCCGTTGCCGTTGCCGTTACCGTTACCATTGCTGCGACCATTCTTGTGCGAGCCATAGCCCCCGTGAGTGGGAACCGCTGCCAGCACGGGAATCCTCAGTTCCGACATCACCTCGGAAGGTGTGCGGAACGATTGGTCCGCGTAATCGATGGCAAAAACAACTCCGAGACTTACCGCCGAACCCAGCAGGCAAGCCACCAAGCCAAAGATCCAGAGCGAGCGCGTCGGCAAACTTGGCAGCACCGGACCCTGCGCCACTGAAACGTTCAGGATGCGGTTGCGGTCAAGGGCGTCCGCGATTCGCGCTTCTTCTTTTTTCTTGGTGTAGAGCAGGTAGTTCTCTTCGTCGGTCTTTTTGGCACGCAGCAAATCACCTTGCAAAATTCCCTGCTCTTCCAGTTTGCGGGCCTGGGACATGTACATATTCACTACGGCGTGCAGGGCGGTTTCGCGGGCCTGAAGTCCGGCAAGGTCGGCGCGGGCCTTGGCCAGCTCCGAGTTCACCCAGGCAAAGGTTGGATTCTGTCCCGTGGTCTCTTCTTTGACCGGCGAGGTCTCTTCCAAAGTCAGCGCGGCGTGTGTATCGGAGATCTGTTTGTCCACTTCCACCACCAGCGGATACGTCGGCTGGTACTTGGTCAGCAACTCGGTACGCTTCATTTCGAGCGTCAACAGAGTCGCCTTCAAGTTTTCGAGGACCTGTGCATTGTCGCCCTTCTTGGAGGAAGTGGTGATGCTCGAAGGAGTGTTCTTGTTCTGGGCTTCCAGATCGGACAAGCGCTTCTCGGCCTCGGCGATGGATGCCCGGGTGGTGTCGAGAGAGCTGTTGAAGTCCGCCAGTTTCTGGAGGACCATGTCGCGCTGGGTAGTGGGCGCCACGCCGTCCTGCCCGCCGGAGAACTTGGCGAGTTCACCCTCGGCCTTCATCATGTCGGCCTTGTACTTGTCCGCCTCCTGCTCGAAAAACTCGACTTGCCCGGCGGGATGGTGCACTTCGAGGTGCTTGTCGAGATAAGCCTTATCGAGAGTGGCAAGCACCTGTTGAGCCAGCGCCGGCTTCTTCGATTCGTAGGCGATGCTGATGATGTTGGTTTTCTTGATGACTTCCAACTGCAAGTCAGAGCGCAGCGACAAGATGGCGCGGTCCTGGCGGTTCTGGTCGGTCTCGCCGTAATGCACGATGCTGCCGAGAAAACTCTTCTTATCGAGACCGCAGGTGGAGACCACTTTCTGCAGAACGTCCTGGCTCTGAATCAACTCCACTTCCGAGTTGATTTCCTCTTCACCCACGGTGTCGTGAAACATCATGGGCGCGTTCTGCTCGGGACTGACCACGGGATCGACGCGTTCGCGTTTGACCAGCAATTTGGTTTCGGCGCGGTACTTGGCGGGCAAAACCAGGGCGGAAAGCAGCACACCCAAAACGACTCCGCAAAAGCACAGCACCAGGACGCGCTGGTGGCGAAACCCGATGGCAACCACATCGCGGGCGGTAAAGGAAAAAGCCCGCTGTGCGTTGCCGTTCCTGAATGTTGGTTCGTTCATTTGTTTTCTCTCCGTACTTTCGAATCGTTCAGTATTCATGCGGACGGAACCAACTGTCCGCGCGGGCTCTTTAGGGTATTGTCAAAGGCAAATACGAGCCCATACTCAGGTTCGGGATGATGCGATCGATCTTGGACAACGTATTCTTGGGAACAAACACCAGATCGCCGGAATGAAGGAATGGATCTTCCCGCAAGTCGCGGCTGTTTTCCATTTTCTTGACATTGATCAGCGTGGCTTCAGTCCACTGATCGTCGACGCGGCGAAACAGAATAACCTGGGAATGCTTGGCGCTGGATTGAAATCCCCCAGCTACCGCAATGGCTTGGTAAACGGTCATGTTGCCGTGCATCTCATACTTGCCGGGCTTGGAGACCTGCCCGTTGGCGATGAAGTACGGCTTCTCAAACTCTTTCAGCACCACAGAAATCACCGGATTGTTCAGAATCTTTCCGTAGGCTTCATGCAGAGTTGCAGTCAGCTCGGGTACGGTCAGGCCGGCAACTTTCAGTTCACCCACGCCTTTGAGGGTGACGTAACCATCGGGTTGCACGGCGACGGCAGTCTGGTTGAATTCCGGACTGAGATCAAATGTCAGGTCGAAGGTATCGCCCGCTTCGATGTGGTAGCGCGGATTGCGCGACTTAAACTGCGCGCTATTGGTGGTCGAAGTGGTCGAGTCCGCCGAGACCACATTGGAGACGGGCGTAGGGCTGGGACCGGCGGCGCCGGCGCTCGGAGCGGTTTGCGCAGCGCAAACCAGGGTCCCCGCCAGGCCTGCCAGCAGAACTACCAGCAATCGTTTCGCGCCCGCAAGATTTATGATCACCATTTAGAAAACCTCCATCTTTCTAACCACTTACACGCCGCGCGCCAGAGCCTGTAAAACGGCAGACTTCGCGGCCTTTCGCCTCAAGCGACAGAAAACAGAAGCGGCGCTCAGAGCCACATCGGCGGCCCCGCGCTCCCGACCATTCCCCTACTCGACCTTGAGTTCCTGCGTCAGAGTCTGCACTTCGTGGCCCGAACGCGGAGTCAAGTTGTGCTGGCGAATCTTGTAGAGAATCCCGCGATAACTGATGGACAGCAACTGCGCCGCCCGCCTGCGGTTCCAGCCCGTGTATTCGAGAGTGCGGCTGATCGCATAGATCTCGGCCTCAGCCCGCAGGCTGCGCAGAGAAAAATGCGAATCCATCTGAGATTGTTCCGCAACCGGCTGGTCCACGGACGTCTCAACTCGGGTCAGAAGGTTATCGTTCTTATTGGCTTTTACTTTATTTTCCAATTGATTCATAGCTCTAGACCTCGCAACAGCCTTATCGGTGGTTGATTTCAGTCAAAGGGGAGAAAGTCTAAACTGCTTCCACGTCGTAACCGGCTACGCGGACGTACAGCGAACGCTGAATGGGCTCTACCGAGATCACCAGGCTGCGATCGCCGTTTTCCGTAACCAGAACGCCCTGCACTCCATCCAAGGCACCGCCGCGAATGCGCACGCGCTGGCCGGGATGGAGGAATGGACGTTCTTCATAGGGAACTTTGCTGGCGACGAGCGTCTTGATGTCGTCGATCTGGTGATCTGGGATGGGGGTACCGGTGCCGTGGACTCCAACAAAACTGACAACGCCCTGAGTCCGAAGCACGCGAACCCGATCGTCTGGGGAATGATTGATGCGGAGGAAGGTATATCCAGAAAACAACGGCATTTCGACTTGCTTGCGGCGGTCGCTCCAGTTCCGGGTTTGCGTAACCACGGGAAGAAAAGATTCAATGCCCTGAGTTTCCAGTTGCCGGGCGACCAGTTTTTCGTGGCGAGAGCGAGTGCGGACGGCGTACCAGTGCGGCTGATTCTGAATCTGAAGACCGCTTGTTTCCTGGTATTGTTCCATCAATCCCGGCTCGCCGTTCATAGCTTCGCCCTCTCAGTCACATCCGCAGTCTGTGGAAAATAGACGCAGATATGCTCTCGCTAATGCTGAATAGCCAGAATCGGCAAAGTCACCGATTTCAAATTAGGGGGGATGTGATACCGAACCACCCGCAGGTGGTGCACAACTCAATCAGTGAAGCGAGTCTAGACAGCACTGCAAGTTCCTGCAAGAGGTAGAAACTCCCAAGAATAAAGACCTCACCACAATCTGCAACATGAGAGCAAATCAACCATGGAAGAAAGGCTCTAGACGACTGCTAAAAACCGTGGAGCTGCGAAGAGCTTACGTCAGGAGATTGAAGCGCAAAACCATTTTCAGAGACTTAGCGGCACGAGGGGAGCTCGTGCCCTTCACGATCTGTTTCGAAACCGGCGTTTTTCCGCAGCCTGCCAGAGAAACCATTCTTTGAGTTTTGCAATCCATGCTGCGCAAGAACCTTCATCTTGACAGTGGGTTTTATCACATAGCACAATGCGAACGCTAAAAAAGGCGGTCGCAGGATGTGAGTTGTTGGTTGTTATAGGGTGAACATCGCGAGCGTGAACCGGCCCGACTCACGTTCAGAGGACGACTAGGGCGTTTTCTGTATTGTATTTTTGCGGGGCAGCATCAGAATCACGTAGGTGTCACATCGTCCCTCCCCTGATCGCTTGCGTCGTGGTCGAGACCACATGTGGACGCTATCTTCTTTTTGGGAAGAGCGTCTGAACCCTAACTTGCTGGCCAGTTTGAGGACCCGTTTATGAAGGCGCGCGGCTTCCGTTTGGTGGTTCTGCTGTTCCTTATCGCTGTTTGCATGGCTGCGATTTCGTTTCAACGCACTCACGCCGTGAAAGCGGAATGTACAAAATGTGCGCCGCCGCCGCCGCCGCCGCCGACTGTCGGTCAATTTGGCGGGCCTGTGGCTGGACTCAATGTCGCCATGACCAACCTTTTCAATGGGGGTTATGGAACGTTCACCATCAAGTGGGATCCGGTGCGAGGCCTAGGCCCGGTCTCGACCGAAGCCGGCTGCTACACCTGTCACGGAGCGGGAATCAACGTGCTTACCGGCACTGCCGGCGATACCAGTCCGCTCGCCGGAGAACGTTACGGCAAGTGGAATCCGGACGGAACATTCAATTATCTGGATGGAACGGGGACGTATCCGGAGAATGAAGGTGGCCCGGTGGTTCACGGGCTGTCGAATGCCGCCTTCGGCACGCTGCCGGGATGCAACATCATGAGCGTGGCCGCGTCGCCCGCCGGCGCGACCGAATCCGGCACAACCGTAACCATCACCACAACTGTTGCCCATTTGTTTGATGTGGGGCAAATAGTGAGCGTTAACAACGTGGGCGTTGCGGGATACAACGGAACCTACACCATCCTTAGTATTCCGAGTTCGACGACCTTTACTTATACAACCGCAGCGACTGGTCTGGCTGCGTCGGGAGGCGGCACGACGCAAAATCTGCCTCACGAAGTATTTCCGGCCGACGCCACCGTGATGAGCAACGTGCGTTCGCCCCAGTTGTTTGGCTTGGGCCTGGTGGATAATATTCCGGACTCCGCCATTACCGCGAATGTGGGAATCAGCAAGCCCTACGGGATCACCGGCATCGCGAACATGATCCCGGACGAGTCGGGCAATATCCGTCCGGGAAAATTCGGGCAGAAGCTGAACGTGGTGAGCTTGTTTCAATTTATCGCCAACGCCGAATTCAATGAGTTGGGGATCACGAGTAATGCCAGCCTTTTTGGCGTATCCAGCCAGTTCTTCCCCACTGAGCACCTGCCGCAAGGCCAGCCTTATCCTAGCGCCTGCGAAACCGATAACAACAGTCCGCAGGATGTGAACCAGGCGAACATGATCAAGATGACTCAGTTCGAGGCGCTGCTGGCTCCGATCCCGCCGCAACCTCCGACTTCGCAAACCACGGCTGGGCTGGTGGTGTTCAACAACATTGGTTGCAGCGTGTGTCACATTATCAGCTTCACCACCCAGGCGAACGTGAAGTTGAGAACCACCACGGGAGGTTTGACGGCGGTCATTCCCTCTCTCAGCAACGTCACGTTCTCTCCTTACTCGGATTATCTGCTGCACGATATGGGTTCCGGGGATTCGGGCGGCATTCCTTACCAGCCCGGCGGGACTGGGGCTGCCTCTCTCACCATGTGGAGGACTGCGCCGTTGTGGGGACTTTCCAACGCGCTCGTGAAAGCAGGAGGCCTGATGCACGACAACGGGTCAACCACGATCAATGCGGCGATCCTGCGGCACGGGGGCGAAGCTGCCATCGTGGTCTCGAGCTATCAGGCTCTCGACCCCACCGATTCAGCCAACCTGCTGGCGTTCCTGGGATCGTTGTAAGAGGATGAGGTTGAGGTACGTGTTTCGCTGGAGATTGGCTAGTTCGGCAGTCTGAAATTCAGCGTAACCCTGGTTTGCATCTCGACCGTCCGTCCGTTCACCGTGCGAGGTTTGAATCGCCACTGCTTCACAGCGGCCATTGCGGCATCGGCCAGCAGGCTGTTCCCGCTCAGCGGTTTGACGTCTTGAATCGTGCCGTCGCGGCCAATGCGCACATCCAGCACGACGGCCCCTTGAATTCCCTGCTGCCGGGCCGCTTCGGGATACTCCGGTTCGACGCGATGAAGCAGGCTGCCCGCAGCCGCCTCCGGAGTCAGTTCGATAATTCCCGCGTTCTGCACCACCGAAGCGCTCTGCACATCTTTCTGCGAGCCCGCGGGCTGAGCGTTCACGCTGCCCTGTGGCGCGGGTGGCATATGAAAAATTTCCTTCCCATTTTCATAAACCGACAGGCTGCCTTCCGGAGGGGGAGCTTCCTTGGTGTGGCCAACTGGCTTCGCGGCAGGTGCGATCTCGCGCTTTGCACTCGTGGGCCCAGGGCTTGCTGAAGATGCTGCCTTCCCTGCTGCGGGCGCGGCTTGCTTCGGCGCAGCGGTGTCCGCACTTTGGGTTTCGGTGATGGCTGGTGTCGAAGTCTGCACCCGTTCGCCTGACGCTTTTCGCCAGCCCAGACGCAGACCTATCAGAGCTACCAACAGCAACGCGCAAACCAGTACCGCCGCTCCCAGCGAATAAGTGAGAACGCTGGCTTGCGGTTGCGGATTTTGCTCAAGGCGCTCCGGCGCCGGTTCATCTTCCTGCAGAACCGCGCCCTCGAAGTGTGACGCGTCCGGGTGGATCAGATGCAGAGTTGGAGCAGCATGGATCGCAGAAACTTCCTCCTCCGGCTCCAGCGGTGGTTCCGGCTCGGGCTCCGGCTCCGAAACAACGACCGGAGCGGGTTCGGCAAACCGGACGGCGGGAATCAACGGCCGACTCGCGCGCTCAAGATTCTTGAGGATGCTTTGCGCCAGCGTTTCCAGTGTTAGTTGATCCCGCGATCCGAAGGCGCCGGGCTGCGCCGAAAATACTTCCAAAACGCCGGCCATGGCGCCGTTGCGGAGCAGGGGAAGAATCATGACCGAGCGCACTCCCAAACTGCGGGAAGCCTCGGCGTCGGCGCGCGGATCGTCCAGCGCATCGTCGCAACGCTGCATCTGCTGGGTCTTGATGCACTCCGCCGTAAGGCCGGATTCACTGCCCAAACGCGAGCCTAACTCAGGAGCGTTCACTCCGCTGCTGGCGCGGCATACCATTTCGCCCTCGCGCTGCAGAAGCACAGCGGCTCCGGTTGCGCCGGTGGCGAGGCAAGCCTGCTCCACGATTTCGTTCAGCACAATTTCGAGCGCCAGTTCGGCGGAGAGTTCCGCGGGCAAACTGCCACCACTTTGTGCCGCAAATAGCGCGGCCAGCTCTCCAAGGTCGGACTCGGAGCCCGAGCCTTTTCCCGGCAAAAGAGAAGACTTCGGCTCCGGCATGGCTCGATCAGGCATGTCAACCAATTGTAGACATCAGGCTTACGACATCAGGATAGCTTGAGTTCCTGATTCTGTAGCGGAGTTTCGCCCCAAATGCGATGGATGTCAACAAGAATGGCTTCGTGATATTTCTGCCTGGTTTTGCCGTAGACTCCGCAAACTCCCTCGGGCACAGTGGACGCGCAGAACTTGCGCTTCCCAAAACGGCAGAGACATCACAAAAACAGCCGCGACTCGAGTGCAAAGCGGGCCTTCGCGGCAGCTCGGAATGTTAGAATCAACAAGTTCCAGGACGTGAGATTCTGACTATGCGAATCGCAGTGGTCGGTTCCGGATACGTAGGATTGGTGGCTGGCGCGTGCTTTGCCGACCTGGGCCATGACGTCATTCTTGTGGATAATGACGAGCACAAAGTCACCGCGCTCAAAAATGGCGAGGTTCCAATCCATGAAAACTTTCTGCCCGAGTTGCTGAATCGCCATCGTGGGCATCGCCTCCAGTTCTCTTCTGACTTGCAGGCGGCCGTGGACGCCAGTTCGGCAATTTTCGTGGCCGTCGGCACTCCGCCAACCGATCGCGGCGACGCGGACCTTTCCTATGTCGAATCGGTGGCGCGCGAGATCAGCGGCGCGATCAACGGTTACAAAGTCATCGTCGAGAAGAGCACGGTTCCGGTTTACACCAGCGAGTGGGTACGCAAGATTATCCTGCGGAACGGGGCTGAACCGGAGTCGTTCGACGTCGCCTCCAACCCTGAGTTTTTGCGGGAAGGCACTGCCGTCACCGATTTTCTTTTTCCTGATCGCATTCTGATCGGGTGTGACAATCCGCGGTGCGGCGCGCTGCTGCGAGAGATTTATCTTCCGCTTACCAGCGGCAGCTACTACCAGCGGACCGACGCCATTCCGCAACCGGACCGCGCCTCGATCCCTCCTCCCATCATCGTAACCAGCAGCAAGAGCGCGGAACTGATCAAGCACGCCTCCAATGCATTCCTCGCCATGAAGATTTCCTTCATTAACGCGGTAGCTTCGATCTGCGAATCCGTGGGCGCCGATGTGAATCAGGTCTGCCACGGCGTGGGCACAGACACCCGCATCGGCCCGCGCTTTCTGAATCCCGGCGTCGGCTATGGTGGTTCCTGTTTCCCGAAAGATGTAATGGCATTTCGCGCCGTTGCCCGGGAATGCGGTTATGACTTCCGCCTGCTCGATGAA
Source organism: uncultured Acidobacteriaceae bacterium (assembly GCA_963715875.1). Classification (GTDB taxonomy): domain Bacteria; phylum Acidobacteriota; class Terriglobia; order Terriglobales; family Acidobacteriaceae; genus Sulfotelmatobacter. The sequence goes on from OY970281.1 coordinate 3,722,250, forward strand.
GTCATGCGCATCAATGAAGATCAGCGCAACCGCTTCCTCAAGAAGGTGCGCAGCGCGCTCTGGACCCTGCGCGGCAAACAACTTGGAGTTCTCGGCCTCGCCTTCAAGGGCGGCACCGACGACATTCGCGAATCGCCCGCCATCCTGATTGTGCAGGCGCTATTGCAGGAAGGCTGCAAGATCACCGCCTATGACCCGGCAGCCATGGAACGCGCTGAGGAACTCACGCACTCCGGCCTGAAGTTCGCGCAGTCGGCGTACGAAGCGGCTCATGGCGCGGATGCCCTGTTGATCCTCACCGAGTGGGAGGAATTCGCCAACCTCGACCTGGCGCGCCTCCACCAGGAACTGAAGTATGCCATCGTGATCGACGGCCGCAACCTGTACGATCCCGAGGTAATGGCCGCGCACGGATTCACTTATTACAGTGTGGGACGCGCCGCTTCGCATCCTGAAACGACGCCCGCATCCGCGCCCCTCAAAAACGGCGTCAACAAAGCATGAGCAACCAACGAGCCCTGGTGACTGGCGGCGCTGGGTTCCTCGGATCCCATCTGTGCGATGCCCTGCTCGCCGGAGGCTGGAGCGTGGTGGTGGTGGATAACCTGCTCACCGGCCGCCGCTCAAATTTCGCGCATCTTCATAATGAGTCGCGCTTTGAGTTCGTCGAAAAAGACATCTGCGAACCATTCGATGTGGGCAAGGTCGATTACGTCTTTCACTTCGCCAGTCCCGCCAGCCCGGTCGATTACACGATTCACGGCATCCCCACGCTGAAGGTGGGATCGCTGGGAACTTTTCATGCTCTCGACGTGGCGCTCAAGTACGCCGCGAAATATCTCGTCTCTTCGACGTCGGAGTGCTACGGCGATCCGCTCGAACATCCGCAGAAAGAGACCTATTGGGGAAATGTGAATTCCATTGGACCGCGTTCGGTCTACGACGAAGCCAAGCGCTTCACCGAAGCCGTCACCATGGCTTACCGCCGCTACCATAAGGTGGATACGCGCATCGTGCGCATCTTCAACACCTACGGCCCGCGCCTGCAATTGAATGACGGACGCGTCATTTCAAATTTCATGAAGCAAGCGCTGCGCGGCGAAGATTTGACGGTCTACGGCGACGGCAGCCAGACTCGCAGCTTTTGCTACGTCAGCGACGAAATCGACGGATTCTTGCGCCTGGCAAAGTCCGACGAGCATTTGCCGGTCAATATCGGCAACCCGAACGAGTTCACCATTCTCGAATGTGCCAAGCATGTAATTAAGGTGACCGGATCGAAAAGCAAAATCGCCCACGAACCGCTCCCCACGGACGATCCGAAACAACGTCGTCCAGACATCACCAAAGCTCGCACTCTGCTTGGCTGGGAACCGAAGATTCAACTGGCTGAAGGCCTGCGCCTGTCGCTGGATTATTTCAAGAAGGCAGTCGCGGAAGAAACCATGAAGAAGTAGCGGCCCGTCAAGAACTAGTAGCCAGAAGCTCATAAGCCAGAAGCTCGGTACTCGGTACTGGGTACTAGCCTCTAAGCCTTCTCCGCCGCGGCGGCCACAAAATCGATCAACTGCTGTACCCCGTGGCGATCTTCTTTCGAGGCCAGTTTGAACGAGATACCCATGCCGTAACCGGGATGCGAGGCTCTCACCGCGCCGCTCAGACGCAATTTGATCTCGTGGGTGCGGACTATGATTTCCACACCAGTTCCTGTCGGGAAGGCCAGCGGCATTTCCAGGTAGCATCCACCGGGGCCCAGATCGCTGAGGTGGCAGTAGTTCCGCACTGAACTGCCCTGCTGGTAAACTTCGGCGCCGAGGCGGCAGGCGTAGCGATCTTGTCCGCGCCGGTTGGCGGGCTCGGAGCGCAAGCGCGCAACTGCATTGCGCTCGCGGCCTTTCGCTTCCTGCTTTTCTTCCGGTGTGGCCGTTAGCTGGCTCGAAATCGACTCGACGGGGGCCGTGGCAGAAGATTGATCCGAGGCATGCGGCTTTTTGCCGGCCTCAATCGAGTGTTCGACTTCCAATTTCTCCGGGATCGCCGTCTGCGATGCGGTCATGTGCATCTGCAACCACTCGCTAAGAATGTGGCGCGAACTCTTGGGCACATCGACAAATTGAATTCCCGCACGGCCGTTCCAATCCTGCCAGACCACCTGGCCCGAGAGCCGAACCGTCGCCGTCTGCCCCGGCAATTGAAACTGGAAATAAACTTTGCAAGTCGGTGGCAGCCGCTCGCCAAAATGCGCCGCGATGCCGTCTTCGGAAAGATCGACCACGGTGGCCCGTGCCTGTTCCACGCCCGCGTAGTCAATGGTCGCATGAGTGTGCACCGAAGCCCGGGGCTTGTGCCGCTTGTCGCGGGAGAGCACGGCTTGCGCCGCGCGCAGCGTGCTCAACGCCCGTTCGTGGGAGACTGGCTTGTAGAGCACAAAATTTACGCCCAGGGCGAACATCTCGCGGATGCTTTCCTGGCCCGCCACGACGACCACCGCCAGCGACGTCTCATTGGCGCGGGAAGAACGGCATTCCTGCAACAGAGTCATCACATCCGAGTGCTTTTCGCAGTCGAGAATGATCAGGTCGAAGCGCTCCTGCGCCAGCCTGACAGCGGCGCGGACGGCATCGGGACACAACTCCACGCGGATACCCAGATCCTGCAAGATGGAGCGCAGCACTGAGACCGCAGATTCGTCGGCGCACAGCAATAGCGATGAGTAGGTCATACCTGCCTGTAATCCTAGGTTCACCGTGGTTCCTCTCACAAGTTACCTTTGTCATCGCCGGACTGCCCCTCCGGCTTCCAAGTTCGATAACTGCCCTGCTGTGAACACAGTGACTTGAGTCACCTGCGCGATTACAAAAGACCAATACTCCTGCGTTGCACCGTAGTGCTTTGACGCTGCCCACGCCGCTCCCTACGATGAAGAATGGCCGCACTCCACTGTGGGGTGCAGACCATGTTCCCTGCCAGCAGCACGGGTTTTGCGCCCAGTGCAATGGGGGTTGGCGGGAATTCTGAAAAAATCGGCGGGCAGATTCACGAGACTAGCTTCACTGGCTTGATCTATGGCATTGCGCAGACAAAACGGCTTTTCACTCCTGGAACTGACCATCACCATCTTCGTATCGATGATTCTGGCTGCAACCGCGACGATCAGTTTGCAACCCTTGTTCCGGCAACAGCACGTGAACGATGCCTACAACACAACTTTGAATTCGTTGCGGCGGGCGCACGATCAGGCCGCCGCCGACATGCGAGTGTATGTAGTCTCCTTTGCCGGCCCAGTTGCGCCGACGAATGGCGGCTCCATTACGGTGACCGAAAGCACGACGGGCGGAACGCTGCTGTTCAGCGAAATCATTCCTCCCGATGTCACCTATCACGTGGAACCGGGTGTGCCCACTTCCAATACGGTGGCGCCCACCACGCCCGATTCGTTCGGCACCGCGGTCAGCGCCTTCGATTTTAACTGGGGCGTACCCGGCGACACCGGCGGTGGCAACACAATCTATTTCTATCCCGATGGCACCGCCCGGGACATCAACGGCAACGTCAACAACGGGGTCGTTTACATGGGAATTCCCGGCCAGCTGAATACCTGCCGCGCCGTGTCGTTGTGGGGATACACCGGCCGCCTCCGGGGATGGATCCTCTCCCAGGTGGGCGCGCAGTGGACTTGGAGTCAAATGTGATGAGCAAACCTTCTAACGATTCCCGAGCGAGTGGGCAGTCCGGCTTTTCGCTGCTGGAAGTTGTGATTTCCATGCTGGTACTTACCATCGGGCTGCTCGCAGTGCTGGCGACGCTGGGTATTACGATGGCGGCCAATCAGACTTCGCAGGAAGATCTGATCGCGCGCCAAGTTGCCTCCGAAGCCATGGAGAGCATTTTCAACGCGCGCAACACGTCGCAGTTGGGCTTCTCTTCGATCGCCAACACCACCGCGGTTCCTCCCGGTATTTTTCTGGCGGGGAATCAGTCGCTGATGTGCTCCGGTCCCGATGGCATTCTGGGCACCGCCGACGACGTCGCTTGCTTGACGGCCAGCGGAGCGGTTTGCCCCAATGCCGGCGTCGAGTGCCTCACCGAGCCCGGTGCCGATGGCGTTTTGGGCACCGCCGACGATGTGGTTGTTTCGCTGAACAACTTCCAGCGGTCGATCGTGATCTCGCCGCTGTTCGGTGCCACCGGCGTGGTGATTCCGACGCTGGTGCAAGTGACGATCACGATTTCATACACAGTTCCGAACCGTGGCCATGTCAAAACCTATGTGCTTGACGAATACATTTCCTCGTACCACTAGAAAGGGATCGATGCGGCGAGCTTCCAATTCGAGTCGTGGCTTCACGCTGGTTGAAATGATGATCTCCGCTTTCATTGGAGGCGTGCTCGTCGTTTCCGCAGCCCAGTTGTTCAGCCGCGGCGTGAAGCTGGCGCTGGTCACTTCCGAGAGAGCAGAATTGCAACAGGATTTCCGAGCCGCCACCAACCTTCTGCAGCGCGACATCAGCATGGCTGGCGCAGGCGCTCTGGGGCAGCAAGGAATGGCCACCGCCGCGGTGGGCTTGCCCAATGGCGGCGGCGCCGTCGCGCCTGTCTATCCGTGCAGCGGCGTCAGCACCTGCAATTACATCAATGCCGCGCCCGTGGCCTATCCGACTTCCGGCGCCGTGCCCTACATTTATTCCATCATTCCTGGTCCCAGCCTCGGCATCACCGTGACCGCAGCCCAGGGACCGACTGACATTATTACCGTCAACTACGCCGACGCCAGCCTGCCGTTGAATTGTTACAACGGCACCATGGATGCGACCGGGACGATTGTGACTTTCCAGTTGCCGGCGACGTTGCCCGGCACCTGCGTCCTGCCCACGGGAGTTGTCGCGCCGCAAGCTCTGAACGCGGCGGCCATCGGCCTCCAGGTGGGAGACATCATATTGTTTGGCACCAAAGCCATCGGCGTGGTCACCAGCGCGGTTTCCACGTGCGCGCCTGTGGGCACGAATACGGCGTGCTATACCGTCACCTTCGCCGCCACCGATCCGGGGCACATCAACCAGCCCGCTGCAACCAGCGGAAGCCTGAAGGCGTTTGCCGGCGCAGCCACTCCCTCGGGGGTGCGCATCATTTCCGTCACCTACTATCTCGCGATTCCGGCATCCACGGGCCTGCCGACGCTCATGCGCATCCAGAGCGGGCAACTTCCCGCTCCGGTCGCGGAAAACGTGGTTTACCTCAAATTCAGTTATGACGTCTACAACCTGGGCGTCGTGCAGACCAATCAGGCGACGCTTCCCGCAGGCACGAATCCGGGCATGATCACCAAGGTCAACATCCTGCACATGACCATGCGCAGCCAGACCCGAGACGCTTCCGCGCGGAGCGCGCAATCGAACTATGGCGGATATGAGGGTCTGGATCTTTCGACCTCGATCGCGGCTCGAAATCTGACTTCGCAGCAGGAATACCCGATCTCAGGCTCCGCGTATTGATGGCGCGCGGACCACGAAGAAACTTGATGCCCCCAGGTGGAAGGAACGAATTGGTTAGCGGAACGAGGAGAAACACGATGCGTAACGACAAACTGAACTCGCGAGGATTCACGCTGATCGCGTCCCTCTTGTTGATGCTGCTGTTGTCCGGAGTCGCGGTCTCTCTGCTTATGATGGTGAACACTGAGCAGAAAGTCGGCGGCCAGGATCTGAGCAGCAACTACACCTATCGGGCAACCGAAGGCGCCATCGAGAAGATGACTTCCGATTTGGCGAACACGTTCCAGAACATTCAGGCGCCGACCTCGGCAGAAATTTGCGCGGTCAGCAGCAATCCGCCAACGTGGGATCCGACGGTTACCTATCAGGCCTACAACGTATCGCCGGTGAACCCTGGAGTAGCGAATCCGTGCACCGTGCCGCTTCCGCCTCCAGTGTGGGGTCCAGTTCAGTCTGGCCCGGATGCCGGGTTGTACGCGCAGTTGATTCCGGTAACGCTCAACGCCCAGGCTCTGCGTTTGGGAAACAGTGAAACCGTCAGCATGACGCGCACCGCGGAAGTTGCCTTGATTCCGGTCTTCCAATTCGGCGTGTTCTCGGACTCCGATTTATTCTTCGGACGCAGTCCGAACCTCGGTTTTGCAGGGCGTGTGCACACCAACGGCGATCTTTATCTCGGCGTGGCCGACAACGCAAACCTCGTTTTTGGGGACAAGATCAGCGCCTTCGGAAACGTGATCCGCGAGCAGATGGACAATGGCGTGGCCTCCTCCGGCAACAACAACGGCGGCACGGTGATGATTCCAACCCAGAATCTTGGCTGCGCCGTTCAAATGGCGGATATCGCAAACGCAAACCCAAACGGCACCACGTGCGTGGACATCTCCACCACCGCTCTCGGCGCAAACAACGGCAGCGTAAGCGGCGGTCACGGGTCAGGGCAGGTGGGCGCATGGTATAACGTTTCACTCGGTACGCCCTATCAGGGTTACATCATTGACGGTAACGGCACGCCCGGCGGCACGGTCGACGGCCCCAACGGCACCGGGGCGACCGATCTCACGCTGCCTTTCGTGAACGGCACAACTTTCGCTTATCAGATTATCCGCCGCCCGCCTCCGGGAGAAGCGGTGACGTCGTTGCTGGGATCCTCCCGCCTGGCGAATGAAGCTCAAATTCGCATCCTGCTCAGCGACAAGCAAGCCGATCTGCATCTTCCGGGGTGGAACGGAGACGTCAGCCAGGATGTGGAACTGGCCAGCGCGGTCCCGCCCGCGGAATTCGTGAATATGGCCGGGCCGTTCGCCACCACCGGCGGAGCGCAGCAAGGAATTATCATCAACGGAAACACTTACTACTTCGGCGAAAGCGCGTGCGGCAACGGATCGATCGGCAACGCGTGCACCAACGGCGACTCAAACTTCGTCTGGCCGCCATGGGTCCCAGGCACCTCTCTCGCCACGCAGTATGCCACCAAGGCGGAATGGCCGATTCTCAACGGCTGGCTGCTGGTGGAAGTGAAATGGGCCAGCGACGGGCTGTGGCATGGCGTCACCAAGGAGTGGCTGCAACTGGGCTTTGCCCGCGGCTTGCAAGTGCCCACCGCAGCTGGCAACACGGCTACGCAGCAAGCCAGCAATGCGCTCGGCACCACCGGATATAACATTCTTACCGACCACAAGAACGCGATTCTCTATTTGCAACAGACGGCGGACCGCAACGGCAGCGGCTCGGTCACTGCGGGAGATGCGATCACCTTTAACTCTATTTTCACTGCTGGATCGGTCACCACAACTCCTCTGGTCAACTCCGGAGCGAACTCGCAATACAACTGGTATCCGATCAACCTTTACGACGCCCGCGAAGGCGAAAATAACGATGCCGATCAAACCGCTGGCGGTCCTTTCGGTGCCTTCGCGACGCACACCGGCACGCCCAATGGCGTCATGAACGCGGTCGAGCTTGATGTGGGCAATCTCAAGAACTGGCTCAAGGGAACCACCGGCGCCACCGGAACCAACGTCAACTACCTGACTCAGAACGGTTACGTGCTTTATTTCTCGGATCGGCGTGGCGAGCAGTACAACGCGCTGGTTTCGACCACCCAGTTGATCGGCGAATACGGCTATGAAGACACGGTCAACTACAGGAACGCCGCCAATGGCTTCAGTCCTGACGGAGTTCTCGAGCCGGTCAACTACAACAACGTGTCCCCGGAAGATGTGAACGGCAACGGCCTGCTCGACATCTACGGCGTCAAAACCGTGGGTGACGCTTTTGGCACGACGACGACGAACGATACCGACAGCACTGTGCCACCTTCGCCTTACGCCGTCGGCCATCGCATCAACACCTTCACGGTGGGCCGCGCCAATCGCGTGACCGGAGCGCGCCACGCTCTGAAACTGGTGGATGGCGCACTGGGCAATTTGCCCACGATGCCTCCGGGCAACGCGAACAACAATTGCACGCAGACCGCAGCCAGCCCGACCGCTTGCGGTGGCTTTACGGTTGGTTCGGAAAATCCCGTCTATGTTCAGGGAAACTACAACTCGAACTGTCCTGCCGCGGTGGCAAGCGTACCGAATCCTTGCACACCCGGACTCGCAACCTATGATCCATCGTGGAACAGCCCTCCGGGCGCCGAACCGCCGCACGCGGCCGCTTCCGTGATCGCCGACGCTGTGACCCTGCTCTCCAACAACTGGCAGGACGGCGGTGTCTCGACCGCGACTCTGGCCTCGAACCTCCAGACCAGCGGCAGCATGGAAAATCCCATCAATCCGTCAGGGCAGAACTATCCGGCCTCAACGCCCAACCGGATTGCCGTCACCACCTACTATCGCCTGGCGATCGCCGGCGGTAAAACCATCGCTTTCCTCAACACCGCACAGAATCCGGAATTCGCCTTCGGTATGGATGGCGGAATTCACAACTTCCTGCGCTTCCTCGAAGATTGGGGAGGCGTGCCCAACCCTGCGGGTTCAGGCGCAGCCGTCAACCAGCAGGCTCTCTTTTACAAGGGATCGATCGTGAGCCTTTACTGGAACACTTACGCCACCGGCACTTTCAAGTGCTGCGGCCTGGTTTATAACCCGCCGGACCGGCAGTACACCTTCGACAATCTGTTCTCGATACCGGTGAATCTGCCGCCCGCGACGCCCATGTTCCGCAACGTGGACAATCTGAGCTATCGTCAAAATCAGATTGCCCGCACGAACTAACTCGCACAAGAAACGTAAAGAGGCCCCTGATCTCCGGATCAGGGTCCTCTTTTTTGTAGCTGATCGATTTAGTCTCGCTGGAATCTTAGGCTAATGCGCGTCCTTGTCGAACCACTTGTCGAACCAGCGCAGCATGCGCAGGGTGTAGTCACGCGCGTCGGCGGGCCGGTAGAAGATGTGCCCCTCGTTGGGATAGACGACCATCTGCGTGGGAACCTTCATGGTTTCGAGAGCGTGGTGCCACTCGATCGACTGTGCCATGGGCACCTCGCCGTCACGATCGCCCACTAAGATCAACGTCGGCGTCTTCACGTTCTTCACAAACCGAATCGGATCCGACTTCTGGTACACGGCGGGATCGTCATAGACCGACGCGCCGAAGAATGGAGTCATCCACTCATCAATCTCGTTCAGGCCGTAGTAACTCAGCCAGTCGGAGAGACCGGCGCCTGCGACTGCGGCGGCGAAGCGGGGCGTCTGCGTCTCTGCCCACATCGTCATATAACCGCCGTAGCTGTGTCCTCGAATGCCAATCCTCTTTTCATCGATCGGGAACTGTTTGATCATGGCGTCCGCCCCGGCCATGATGTCGCGATAGTCGCGGCCACCGAAATCTTTGACGTTGCCTTGGGTGAACGCCTCTCCTTGTCCATAACTGCCCCGCGGATTGGGACAGAGCACGAACCAGCCCAGCAGCGAAGCTGCCGTGGTGTCGCCCATGCCGCCCGCCTGCCACTTCGATGTGCACGCCCACGAAGGACCGCCATGTACGCTCACCACCAGTGGATACTTCTTCCCCGGATCGTAATCTTTGGGCAGCATCAGCCAGCCTTGCACGCGCTCGTCGCCATTCATCCAGTGCACGTTGCGACTTTCGCCCCAGTTCGCTCTGACCTCCTGATTCAGGTGCGTGATCTGCGTCCAGGTTCCCATGGGGCCGGCCCACACTTCGGGAGCTTTGCTGGCAGACTGCCGCACCACCGCGCTGATGGATCCATCGCGCGAGAAGGAAGCCGCCGGAACCCAAACGAATGTGCTGGTGCCGATCATTTCTTCCCCGGTCCAGCCCTTCCAACTCGCATCCTTCGAAAGGCCGGAAGCAGTCAGGACGTCGTAGGCCGAGTTTCCGTCGACATTAGCGACAACTGCGATGCGGTCCGCGCCCGCCCATGCCAGTGACGATGGCGAGGCTTTAATCCCCGGTGTGAGATTGCGCCCGGCGCCGCCGGCTACCGGCACGATGTAGACATCGCCTCCTGTCAGTCCTTCATCGCTCATCAATCCTTCAATGAACGCCACCGATTTTCCATCGGGAGAGACATGAGGCTCCGCGATCTGCCACTTCGGCTTATAGATCTCCCGCATCGTGCCACTTTGTGCGTCGATGGTGTACAGGCGCGCAACCCACCAGTTGTTGTCGCCCGCTCCATGCGCGGCGGTTGCTACCCAGGCTTTGGAATCCGGGGTCCAGTCGTATTCGTAAACGTAAACATCCGCGGGCGTGATCTGAGCTAGCTCTTTCGTCTGCAGATCGACCACCGCAATCCGTTGCTCGAAAATCTTCTCGCCGACCACGCCTGCCAGCGGGGTCATCGGCTGCAACGGCCCCGCCACGCGTGGCATGCCCTCGATATAAAGGACGGCAAGTTTGCGTCCGTCCGGCGAATAGCGCGGCGTCTCGGCGTAGCCCGCAAAGTCTGCAAGCTTGGTGGCGCCGCTGCCGTCGGCGGATGCGGTCCAAAGTTGCGCTGCCGGAACGTCTCCTGGCAAGTCGACGAGCCACGCCAGGTGATGGCTATCGGCAGACCACACCACGTCGCGTCCTTCTACCTTCTGGTCGGAGGCGATCGCGTGTGGCGCACCACCGGCCACGGGAGCGACCGAAAGCTGGCCCTCCACGATGTAGGCGACCTGCGTCCCGTCGGGTGAGATTGAGACCTGGTCGATCGTCTTAATCTGAGGCAATGAATCGACGGCTGCGCCCACGCGATCCTGCGCCATGGCAGCGCCGAGCAGAATTGAGGAGAGCATCACGAGGGAAAAGAGGGTTGAGCGTTTCATGGCTGGTCGAGTATACACAACCCGCTTCAGAGGGATCGCGGAAAGGAAACGGGCTCCGATCCGTTCGAATCGGAGCCCTTAATTTTCACAATGAAGCATTTTAGAAAAGATACTTACTCCATGGCATAGTCGATCTTGATGCCGCGCTTTTCCACTTCCGCGAGAAACAGATCGGCGGGGACATCGCGCTCCTGCAAAACGCCTCCCCGCTTGCTGATGGCGCCGGAGGCCAGCATCTGCACCACAATCGACGCTGGAAATGCGGTGGTGCGCATCATGGCGCTCATGTCCGTCTTGGCGTCGTAATGATCGACCATGGTGAAAGATGCGACCCGGCCTTTCAAGCGGCCGCCTAGCAATCCGCGCACGCCGGCGCGATTCACCGACTCATGGGCTTCAAGGCGCATGATGCAAACGTCCGGCCCCTTGGAGGCAAACTTGCCCTCGAAAACTTTCGACATCATGGCGCGAGGCGCAATCTCGGCTTTGCCGATTTTCATCTTTTCGCTGGAGAACAATCCGAGTTCCTTCAGTTCGCAAAGCAGGTCATAGTGTCCGGGATAACGCAGCGTTTTTTCGAAGCATTCACCCACTCGCCCTTCGAAGGTTTCAGGCAGAGTGGAAGTTCCGCCCGACGTGTGGAAGGCGACCAGCGGGGAGAATCCTGCGATGTGGAAGTCCTCAGGCTCGGTCAGAGGATCGATCATCGTCAGCTTCCCTTTGCGCAGAATGCGCGCGGGCTCTACATATTCGTTGATGAGTCCTTCAACGGAAAATACGAGTTGATAATGAAACGGCGGCGTGGGACGCTCCGGCAAACCGCCCACATAGAGGCGCAGAGCATCAGCGCCGCCGCCCAGACGCCGAACCAGTTCACCGCCCAGAATCGAGGCCATGCCCGGCGAGAGGCCGCAATCCGGCGCCAGCGCGATTCCCCGCTTCTCGGCCTGTTTCGAGAGCGCCAGTTCCTGGCGCACCACGGTATTGTTGCCCCCCAGATCGGCAAAGTGGCAGCGCGCTTCCACCGCCGCACGCGCCAGTCCCAGATTTAGAAAATAAGGAACGGCGGAGAGCGCCGCGTCATGGCCGCGCATCAGCTTGGCTGCGGCTTTCTCGTTGCTGGCGTCAAGCGCAACGGCCCGCACTTTTTTGCCGCCGGTAATTCGATTCACGCGGATTGCGACCTCGCGTGCACGCTTGGAGTCGCTGTCGGCCAGCGTCACCGAATCAACCTGCGGACTGCGTGCCATATCGAATGCCGCTGCCGAACCCATCATGCCGGAACCAATGACCAGAAGTTTCATAAGAATCCTTTGTTAGATTTTTTGTTTGTGGGTGCCGGGCGAATCGGACCAATCCATGAATGCGGGTGCAGCAGTCCTCACCTCAAAATCTTCACCTGTCGAACACCTTTCCTATTGTAGGGGCGCGCGCGTGGGGTGAATGTGACGGGGCGCACACGACAAGATCCAGCCAAATCCCCGGGGCTTTCATCGCGAATTTCCAAAGTCAAGCACGCTTCCGGCGCACCAGCTAATAGCGCACTCGCGCCCCGCCGGTTTTCCGCATCAGGAATTTCGCTGCTGGTCGCGATAGGCCTGGAGACTGGTGCGGCCATCGGGCAACTTCCAGCCGCGGCAAACGATGATGAACCAGATAAAATTCGCGGCGACCACCACCCACGAGGCGCCGACCACCGGCCAAAAATAATGGCTCTTAAAATCGATCAGCCTGATCGGAATGAATATAATGACGGACTCCAAAAGCCCGAATCCCAGGGCAAAGATAAATTTCGTCCAACTCCAAACCCCGGCGCGCTCTTCGACCCTGATGCCGTGGACAATGTAATAGCCCTGAAGGATGACAAAAGCTATCCACCACATAGAAAACCTCCGCAATCATTACCGCGACGACAAAATGCGATTCGCCGAATCAGTCAAAAGCACGCGGCCGACAAGCGTCAAGCAGGCATCACCATCGCATATCGAACCCCGTTAAGCAAATAGTCAGACAGGGCAGGTTAGACGGGGAGGTCTGGCCATTTTCGGTCAGGGTGTTTCCATCCGCGATTCTTCGCTGGTAACCTAGGACGCAAGACCACTACAAGAGCACCGCTGGAGGAAGGATTGACTGCGATTCGCGCCATCTTTTGGGATGTCGGAGGAGTACTGCTCACCAACGCCTGGGACCGCAGCGAGCGCATGGCTGCGTTGGAACACTTTCGTCTTGATGAAGAAGAGTTTCATGCACGGCACGAGATGGTGGTGTCGTCGTTCGAGCGGGGCAAAATCACGCTCGACGAATACCTCGCCAGTACGATCTTTTATCGCAACCGTCCCTTCACTCGCGACCAGTTTCGGGATTACATGTATTCGCTGTCGCAGCCGATGCCGGATGTGCTCGCCTTTGCGAGCGCCCTCGCGGACGCCGGCAAGTACTTCATGAGCACGATCAACAATGAGTCCCGCGAATTGAACCTGTATCGCATCGAGAAATTCGGCCTGCGAGGAATGTTCCGCCTGTTCGTCAGTTCCTGCTTTGTGGGTCTGCGCAAGCCGGAAAGCGGCATTTACCGTTTGGCGATTGAGACCACGCAGATCAATCCGCAGGACTGCTGCTTCATCGATGATCGCGCGCTGAATCTGGAATGCGCCGCGGCGCTGGGCATGCGTACGATTCAGATGCAGACTCTGGATCAGTTGCGGCAAGAACTGGAGAAGCTGGGAGTGAAGGGGTGAATCAGGTCTTGGGTCTTAGGTCGTAGGTCTTGGGTCTTAGGGATTTGGGCCCGGCGCATTGCGTAAACCCAAGACCTATGACCTAAGACCCTCTTCGCGGCTGCTGCCTGGTGGTAGAAGCCACCTTCGGCACATCCGATTCCGCGCTCGATAGAGTGAGATCGCTCGACCAGCATTCCGCCACCAGCTTCCAATCACCGCTCGCCTGCTTGGCGAAAACCCACAGATATTTGCCGCGGTCTTCGCGGCGCTTGCCGACGGTTCCGGGTATCAACGCGCTGTAGCGGCCAACTTCATGCGCCAGATCGCCGCTCACTTCCACGCGCATGGGATCGACGGCAACTTCTCCGAGGCCGGCCTCCAGCGCTCCGTGAAAGAATTCCCGCACCGCCATGATTCCGCGGATCGGAGGCAGATTCGATCGCACCACAATCGCATCGGGCGCATAGAGTTCGATCAGTTCTTCGAGCTGTCTGGTGTTGCAAGCCAGAACCCATTCCTGAGTCAGCCGCCGAACTGCGGCTTCACCGCGGCTCATGGGTTCGCCTTTGGCGGCAGCGGCAACCCTCAACCGGTCCGCCTCACGAGCACTTTCTGGAGCGTTGGGTCGCTGCACCGGTCCAGCTACAATCTCCGATCCACCCTGAAAATAGTGGTGATGATAGTGATGGTGATAGTGATGCGTCCCAGCGGCAGTGCCCGGGGACGGGTGAACTTCCTGCTCGTCTTCCGGCGCGGGTGGCGGCATTGGAGGCGCAGGCCTGTCCTGATCGATCATCATGTGACTGGCAGGTTCCGGCATTTCGGCATCGCGCGCTTCCTGAGGTTCATTTCCCGGGGGTTCAGTTCCCAGGAGAAGCCCGCAGGCTCCGCAGTATTTGTTGCCTTCGCGATTGTGATGTCCGCAAACGCGGCACGCGATGCGGGCAGTTTCTTGGGTCTCGCTGGATTCGAGCGTGGCTTCCTCCGCGACGGGTTCCGAATCCGTTTCCGCAGTGAGGCGTTGCATGGCTTGCAGAGCGGCGGCGATAGCCTCCTGATTAGGCTTCGGACGGCGCATTTCCGGATAGAGCCGCTCGTAGATTTCGCCGAGCGCGGGATTGATCGGGCTGCGAGGCACGTCGGCGCTGGAATCCGCAGAAGCGCCAGGAAGTTTGCCGGGTTTCTTGTCTCTGTCTTTGTCTTTATCCACGATTCAGACCGCCCATGCGGATGAAGCCATTTTAGCAGCCTGTGGCGGGAGCGAAATTACTCGCGAGTTACCTTAGCGGAGGGAGAATTCGATCTTGCCCTCGGCTTCCGTAGGCACACCATTGCAACTGGCCGGCCGGTACCGCCAAGTGCGCACGGTGCGCAAGACGCTTCGATCGCCCGCCAGGCCCGCGCTTTGCAGAATCAGCGGACTGTGCACGCGCCCGTCGGCGCCGACGATAAAGCTGACCGTAATTTTCAGTCCAGTTCCGGTGGGAGCCAGCAGAGGATTGGGGGTGGTCAACGCCTCGGGTGGTTGCGTATCTCCACAGCGCGCCTGGGCGTTCACATGCTCGATGTCGCTGAACGCAGCCGCGCGGATCGGGCTTCTCCAAGCCTGATGTTCACGCGCGGCCAGCCCGGTTTGCCTCGAGTGCAACGTCGGAGTCTGCTCAGAAGCATTGCTGCAAACTGACAGAGCGAAGATCACAAAAATCGGCCAGATACGAAGCATCGCGGGAAAGCCTCCAGAGGCGAACAGCAATCGCTCTTGTCAGGTTATCGAGTGGCAAGTCGTGGGCCAGCAGCCTCGATCAACAAACCGCTTATTTTCAATTACATAGCACAACCACTTCAACCTCTGGAAGCGCCCATGTGAAGGAGATTGCAGCTTTCATGCTGGCTGGTGCCATCGCTGCGCGGTCAACGTAGGATTCTGCGGCTACGGCTTTCGCGATGAGTGTAGGGTCAGCAGAGTGATTTCAGGAGGGCAATTCAAGCGCACGGGAACGCCGATCGTCCCCAGACCCGCGGTCGTGTAGAGGGTGAGCGGACCAAGACGATACGTTCCCCACACATACTTCTTCGCCAAATTAGGCAGGTAAAGCGGGGGCAGGAATGGAATTCTGACCTGGCCTCCGTGAGAGTGGCCGGAAAGCTGAAGGTCGACGGGGAAATTCGCCACTTCATCGGCGAAGTCAGGTTCATGCGCCAGCAAGATAACAGATTCACCGGAGGGAACGCCGCGCAAGGTTTTTGGCAAATCGGCGGTGCGGCTTAGCACGTCATTCACTCCGGCCAGCCAGATGCGCGCGCCATCGCGCTCGATCGCCTGCGACTGGTTGGCGAGGACCTGAATGTTCTCTGCCTGGAGCGCATGCGTTACATGCTTGTGATCGGTGCCCTCATCGTGATTGCCCAGCACCGCCCAAAGGCCATAGGGCGCGGTCAACTGGCGTAGCAGGCGGGCGCACGGTTCAGCCGCGAAGGCTGCTTTGCGATCGTCGCCGACTAGGGGCAAGGTTACAAAGTCTCCAGTGAGCACGATCAGATCGGGATGCAGGCTGTTCACCCTGGGGATGGCGGCGTGCAGCGGATGAGCCGAAAAATACGGGTCGTAGTGAATGTCGCTGAGCAGCGCCACGGTGAATCCATTCATCCGCTCTGGCCAGCGAGGGAGGAAAAAATCCTGGCGCACGATGTGGGGGCGATTCGGTTCGAGCAGGATGGAATCGACGGCAAGCGCGCCCGCGCCCGCAGCGGCGGCCGAATAAAGAAACTTGCGTCTTGTAGTCAATACAGGGGACAAAACGACTTACTCAATGGAGATCGGAAATGTGCGCATGCGCTTCTTCCAGCATAACCTGAACTGGCGCCATTCGCGCGCCGGGGAGATGCGCCAGCCTCGATAGCAGGCACGCTCCGCATCAACGGCGTTGCGCTGAAACTGCGGCATCAGAAGCTGAAACTTGCCTGCAAGTCAATGCGGCGAACGGCCACACCCTGGGAGAACGGGCCACCCTGAATGGCGTTGAACTTGTCGAAGAATGGCGATCCCAGCACGCCACCCGGGCTCGCCAGGTTCACTTTGTTGAAAATATTGCGGGCGGAAGCACTCAGCGTGAAGTTATAACGGCGATCGGAAGTGCCGCCAAAATTCATGGGGCCGCCGCCGCCAAATAGTGGACCGCCACGGTGGCCGCCGCCATCGCCGCGCGGACCAGCCTGGTTCGTGGCTCCGGCCTTCAGTTTCGGCCCTATCCCGAAGGTTTTACTGAGCCGCATATTGAGAGTCACGTGCGTGGGACCGGTTCCGTAATTGATGGGGATGGGCCTGTCGCTGGCCGTCGGTGCCGCATTGAAATCCCCCAAGGCGGTGCAATAGATGTTCGTGAGACCGCAACTGCTCGCGGGAGCGAACGACGGCCGATCGTTGAAGATCGAATCCTTGTTCAAGTCGGTGGGGCTGGTGATGTTAAAGGGCGACCCCGAACTTGCGATCATGAAGGGGCTCAGACGAATGCCATAGGGCGCGCCGATGGAGCCGCCAACAAACAAACGCTGTCGCGTATCGAAGGCCGCTCGCCCGTAATCCTGGCTGATGTTATATGAGTTTGAAGCAAAGCTTGAAGCACCAGATGAGCTTTGAAGTCCACCAGTGTCGCTGTTGGCATAGTTCAACACGTAGTAGCCAAAGAGCTGCAGCTTGGTGCCGGCGCGAATATTTGTATTCGCGATGAGCTGACTCTGTCGAAAGACTCCTTCGGAAACATATTGGTAGACGTTGAGGCTCGGCGGCGTGCATGCGGTACAGGGCGTGCCCGGATAAGGCGCAGTGGAATTGATGGAGAGCAACTGGTCGAAGCCGCGCGAGTTCAAATAAGTAACGGTCAAAGTTGCGGACTTCGTCAGTTGCCGCTCTGCGCTGATGGCGGTTTGCAAAGTAGAAGGCGAGGAGACAGAAGGATTGATCTGATAGATTGCGGAGCCGCTCGAACTCGGCGTTCCGCAGCTGGAAATCGGAACGGTAAGCGGCTGGTTCAGTCCCGGGTAGCAAGTGGGATTTTGAATGATGAACTGCTGCTGCGTGATCCCGTTCAAGCGCTCGGCTTGCAGGATCTGCATAGACTGGAAGCGATCGTAAAACAGGCCCATACCGCCGCGAATGACCACCTTGGGCGGACCGTTCTTGCCGCCGACGCCCCAGGCCAGGCCCAACCGGGGCGCGATGTCCACATGATCACGGATGCGATTCTGCGCTTCATAGCGCAAGCCATAGCTAAACGTGATATTCGACTTCACCTTCCAGTCATCCTGAACGTAGGGTTCGATATCGTAGACGCTGACACTGGCATAGGGCGCGCCTTGCGTGATGGATAGCTGTTGCGGGATTCCGCTTCCGCTCAGGCCCGCGCATCCGGAGGGCGGCGGAGTGACCAAAGCGCATTCCGCCAGTTGATATTGCATCAGTGTTGAAAATGTGAAGGTGCCGTTGAAACCCTGGTTCGAACTGTTCTCGTCAACGGTGTCGCGGTAGCGGAAACCAAACTTGATGGTGTGCGCGCCGTGAATTACTGAGGTGTAGTTCTGCAGTTCGTAGTGATTCTGGTAATCGCTGCTGATCTGGCCGTTGCCTCCGCCCGTAAACGAACCGAGCACATTGATCGCTGGAAGCCCGCTCGCAGCGGTTTGGCCATCGGCTTCGCGAATGAACTGAAAGCGCGTTTCGTTGACCACTTTCGCGCCGAAAATCTGCGTATCGCTAAGCTGCACGGTGTGTTCTGTGGATGCGCTATCGTAGGCCTGGGTTGGCAAAACGGTTTGCCCGATGCCATTGTTGCTTTGGGTATCGCGGTAGTACTGGTAGCGCGCGGTCAGCGTGTTGTTCTTGGTGAGCGCAAAGTCGAAACGCCCACTCAGATTCGTGCGCTGCCGCGGAGCCGGGATCGACTCAAACAACTGAAATGGATTGAGGTTTTGATCGAGGGTTTCGGCGTCGACGGCGGAAAGGTCGTTGATATTGCGGCGCTGAGCGGTGAAGAAAAAAGACGATTTTTTGTTGATCGGGCCGCCGATGTTGCCATCGTACTGCACCGAATCATAGCCCGGCTCGGCGCCGGCAAACGGATCGCTTGAATTGAACGCCGAATCGTTGCCGCTGACCTGGAACTGGCCATGAAACTTGTCGGTGCCCGGCTTGGTAAAAATTTCAATGCGCCCGTATCCCAGCTTGTCGTATTCGGCGGAAAAGGGGTTCGAATTGATGCGAATTTCTCGGATCGATTCCTTGGGCGGCAACTGGCCAGCGGTGAATCCGTCGATATAAAGTTGGCCGCCGTTGGGCCCGGCGGAAGGACCGGCCAGCGCCTGCAAGTCGGTGAGCAATTCGTCGGGATCGTCGGGCAGCGCGTCCAGTTCCTTGCCGGAAATGGTGATGGCGCCGGCATTGCTTTCAGGACTCACGTCGATGGTGGGAGCCGTATCGGATACCTGAATCTTCTGTTGCTCGACCTCAATGGCCATTGCGATATTCAGGCGCAGAGGTTGTGTGCCGCTGATGACCACGCTGTCGTTTTCGTAGAGGCCAAATCCCTCGGCCCCGACGACCAGGGAGTACTGGCCGGGCGCCAGACCTTTGAACTCATACTGGCCTTGTCCATTGGATTGGGTGGTGATCGGAGTGGAGCCTGCAGCTGCCGGGGTCAGAATTACGTTGGCGTTGGCGATTGCGGCTCCGGACGGATCGGTAACCTGCCCGCGCAAAATACCACCGCTACCTTGTACCTGGACAGAGGTCTGAGCGGGCGCTTGTGCCGCCGCAAACGCCGAACTCAACAGCAACGACAGAAGAACGAGAACGAAACAGATATTGCTACGAAGCGTCATTGATTATTCCAGTCCACGACATAGGTTTCCAGGATGAAGTTCTTAAACATTGCGTTTCAGGGAAAAATGGAACTCGAGGGCTATGGCCCTCCCGCGTCGCCAGCGGGACCGCCGAGACTCCAGGGCGCAAGCATCATGGCCTGGCCGGCGTTGGGAGCGGCTTGCAAAATCGGTTCGACTCCGCTGAGCAAAGTGATTACCGTACCCACCCCCGCGGTGCCTTCAGTTGAGAGAATGATCACAGCATCACCTTTGTGCAGGTCGGTCAAACCAGCCGCTGGGAGGTGACTGAGCAGGCGCTGAATGTCGGGCGCGCCTCCAGGACGTGCGCCGCCCGCACCGTTTCCGGCAGCGGCCGTTCCGCCAGGAGAGCCCGCCGGCTTCGCGGTATCGCCGTTGGATGCGGAGCCGGAGCCGGCTGCAGCAACACCGGCCGGCATGCCGCCTGCCCTGGCCTTCAGGCGCATGGCGAACATCTGCGCCATCTCCGGAGGCAGGTGATGAAGCTGCGACTGCTGCGCAATTTTGACGATCACTATTTTTTTCGACAACAGATCGTGAACGCTCACCGTCGAGGAACTTGCATCGACGGAGTTCACCAAGCCGCTCACGATGGGGAACGTACCAGAAACGATTTCATCGGCCGTCAGTTCGCTTCCATCGGCGCTGCGCTCGCCCCGCGCCCGCAGCTGATCGCCGGGCCGAATCAACTGAAAGGTTCCAGGTTTGGCGTCATCAAAGTTCACCGAGTCGGGTGCATAGCGGCGAAAGACAGTCGTGCCCGAAGTATGGATAACAACTTCCTTGCCGCGCACAGAGATGGTAACGGTTTTGGCAGCCTCATCCACCGACTTCACGGGGCCGTCAACACCGCGCTTCTGCCAGTCCTGCAGATCCTGTTGATGTTTTGCGTCAAGATCGGAGCGCTTCATTACGACCACGGTGGTCGCCATGATCGTCGAGCCGTCGCCGGACGCCTTGCCTGCGACCAGAATTCGATCGCCGACTTGCAAGTCTTGCGCCTGGATGGGCGTGGCGTTCTTAAGATCCTTCTCGCCGGGAGCCGCGCGAAGAATGCGGGTAGTGGCTTGCAGGGTAACATTCGCGTCCGGCCCGGAATCGGGGGCGACTGTAATGACTGAGCCGTTGATGGCTTTAATCGCTCCGACGCGGCGACTTACCGCGCTCGGAGCAGTGGCTGGCTGAGTTTGCTGGTCTGCCGCGAACGCAATGCACAACGGAGTTGGATGAAGGGTAGCTGTTCCGGCGGCCAAAAATGCGATGGCCAAAAGCCGGGGTCGAATCTTGCTCATACGCTTGTTATTCACCTACTTACTAATTTACATCGCGTATGACGCAAAACCGCAGGCTTTACAAAGATTTACTCGGATACACGGATGTGACTTCTCAACAAAACATCACGGAAGATGTGCTCCTTGTCCTGCCTCGCCGAGAGGACAAAGAGAATGAAAACTTTCGCCGCGGCCATTATTCCGCGATGAGCAGATTCTCCGCGAAAGGCCACTGCTCATCGATCCATTGCGCCTGACAGCGAAACCCCGCAGCGATCGCCATCGAAAGCACTTCGTCCGCGGAATATTTGTGGCTGCTTTCGGTCCAGATGGTTTCCCCTTCCATAAATTCAACGGCAAGATCCGCGGCGGGAATGTTCACCGTCTGCCGGTCCAAAGAACGCAAATGCATTTCCACGCTGCGTTCCTGGTGATTGATTCTTGCAATGTGCTCGAAGCGCGCAAGATCGAAATCCGCATCGAGCTCGCGATTGATGCGCGCCAGCAGGTTCAAGTTGAACGCAGCCGTGACCCCCAGTTCGTCGTCATAGGCGTGCAGCAATTGAGCGCTCGATTTTTCCAGATCGGTTCCGAGCAGGAGTGAATCTCCTGGCTGGAGGATTCGGCGAACTTCGGCCAAAAATTGAGTACCGGCGGAGCGGTCAAAATTTCCGATGGTGCTGCCCAAAAATAAAACCAGCAGATGCTGGCCGGCAGAACGATGGGCCGCGACTTCGAGCAGTCCGTCGAGATACTCGCGCTCAAAGCCCAGGATGCTGATGGCGTCGATATCGCTGAGTTCGCGTTCGCACATGGCCAGAGCGGAACGAGAAATCTCGATGGGATAGTATGCGGTGCGCTGGCGGCGGCACAGGGCTTCGAGAACGTGGCGAGTCTTGCGGCCGCTGCCGCTGCCCAGTTCCGCAACCGACACCGGCGTGGCCAACCGCCCCACAATGTCGTTGGCGTGACGCCTCAACAGGCGCTCATCGGCGCGGGTGAGACCATACTCCGGCAGATGGCTGATGACTTCGAATAACGCGGAGCCGACATCGTCGTACAAATATTTCGACAACAATTCTTTCTGCCCCGGCCTGGTCAAGCCAGTGCGTACATCGGCGGCAAATTCATACGTGGTATTCGGGGTGATGGTTTGGACGATCATCTTGGCAGCTCCTTGCGATTGACGTTCACGATGCAGCGGCTCACGCACCGAAATCCGGTGTAGACAAATTGGTAATGCGCCTGAAACCAGTTGCGGAAGGTGCGCCGCAACATGCAGGCCGCGGTGCGCGCCGACCCGCCTTTCATGACAAAGTGTTTTCCATCGAAAAAATCGGCGGAATAACCGCGGTAAAACGGAAAGGGTTCGAATCCCGGGAAAGGCGCGAATTCAGTGGACGTCCACTCCCATCCGTTACCCAACATTCCGTGGACACCGAATGCGCTTTGACCTTGCGGAAATGCGTTGACCGGCACCGGATTCCAGCGCGCGAAATCAAAATTACCGCGAGTCGAGTCAGGAGCGTGATCGCCCCACGGATAGCCCTGTTCGCCGCCGGTGCTGCCATCGGCGGCGCGTTGCCACTCGGCTTCTGTAGGCAGCGACTTCCCTGCCCAGCGCGCGTAGGCTTTCGCCTCTGCCTGGCTGACGTAGACCGGCCAATCCAATGGAAGCGGAACATCGTCGAACATCGTGCGATACAACCACTGATCGCCTTCGCGCTTCCAGAACGCCGGATGTGAAATGCCGCGCGCTGATTTCCAGTTCCAGTCCGCATCGTTGTTGTCGCTGTTCCAGAAGGAGCGAGTCTCGTATCCGTCCGCCTCGATGAACTCAAGATATTGCTCGTTGGTGACTTTGTAGCGGTCGATGGCAAATGCGGGCACGTTGACGGTATGAGCGGTGTACTCGTTGTCCCATCCAAAAACGCCGCTGCCACGCGCCATGCCGAGCGTAACCGCCCCTGCGGGAATTTCGACGCTGCCGTAATCGACAGCGGGAGTGACAATCTCTGCGGGCTCATGCTGGCGCATCTTCTGATGCAGCGGCGATTGGTGCAGCATGTAGGCCAGCGTTTCCGCATGCATGAGGCGGTGCTCGATAGCCACGTTGAGCAGGGTGCTTAGAGAAAATCCGTCGCGCGTGGCAGGGCGAGAATCCGCGAGTGCGACGGCAAGCCTGTCGTCGAGAGATTGCCGGATTGTTTTCACATACTCGCGCACTGCTGCAATCGACGGCCAGTCCGAAGGCTGATCGTTCGGCAATCCTCCACCGACTGGATCGATACCGAAGGCAAACAGCCGGTCAAACTCAGGATGAAAGGTTTTCAATCCGAGCGCGTGCTCGTGGAGCAGGTTCCAATCGAAAGCTTCGAGATGACCAATGTAGAAAATGATGCGGTGACGCTCGGCAATGGGCCGCTCGTAAAGAAACTCTGGCTTGACCAGCGCGAACAAATCGTCGGTGCGTTGCCGCGCCGCAGAGAGTTGAGCGGTTACATCTTGGAGGGTAGGTTCGTGGCCAACGGCATCATCAACCTGGGTGGCAATCATTCGGATCTCCGAATTCTGTGTTCATCAGCCAAAATCGAGTGCGCGGGCCACTTTAGCGCAACAGTCCGCCATTTTATGCGCCAGCGACGACCGAGTACCATAGGGTAATGCCCCTACCGGTATTTCACGTCAACGCATTCACCCGCGTGCCTTTCGCGGGTAATCCCGCGGCAGTGTGTCCGCTGGCGAATTGGTTAGATGACGGCCGCCTGCGCGAAGTCGCAGCCGAAAACAATCTTTCGGAGACGGCTTTTTTCGTCCCCCGCGGCAATGACAACGACTATGACTTGCGCTGGTTCACTCCGCGTTGCGAGGTCAAGCTCTGCGGACACGCGACCCTGGCTTCCGCATTCGTGATATTGCAAATTCTTGCAACTGAACGTAGTTCAGTGCGATTCGAAACCCGCTTTAGTGGCGCGCTTACGGTTTCTCGTGATGGAGAATTGCTTGCCATGAATTTCCCTGCTCTTGCGCCCTGGCCTTGCTTGTCCCCGCCGGCAGCCCTGATCGAAGGATTGGGGAAGACTCCAGCCGGAGTAATGCAGATTGAAGATAACTATTTCGCGGTCTACGAGCGTGAGGATGACGTAAGGCAGATTCGTCCCGATTTCAGGCTCTTCGAGACGCTTCATCCCGCCGGAGTCGCGATCACAGCCCCGGGCAACGATGCCGATTTCGTATCCCGCTACTTTGCTCCGAGCTATGGCATCCCGGAAGATCCGGTCACCGGCTCGACTCACTGTTCTTTGGCGCCGTATTGGGCCGGGCGACTGGGCAAGACGAGCCTGCATGCGCGGCAAGTTTCCGAGCGCGGCGGCGAACTCTGGTGCCAGGTTCAAGGGGACCGCGTGATTCTCAAAGGACATGCTGTGCTTACGCTGCGGGGTGAACTGCTGATCTGACGAGTGACACTGTAGCGCCAGCATCTTGCCGGCTGGCCCTGAGAGCGGTGCGGCGCAGGCAGATTGAGTTTTAGTGGATCAATCCCTTGCTCCGCAGAAAGTCATGGGCGACATCCTTCACGTCGCGATGCTGCCCATCGAGCGCGTAATTCATTTGCTGCATCTCGCGATCTGAAATTTTATTTCCTAAGTCGGCGATCGCTTGCGCAACTTCGGGATGTTGCTGCAACACCTGCTGCCGGATCACCGCAACCGCTTCATAGGGAGGGAAATAATGCCGGTCGTCTTCGAGAACGAATAAATCGAGGGCTGGAATCAGCCCGTCAGTGGCATTGCCGGCAGCCATATCGATCTGATGATTCTTCAATGCCGGAGCGAGCAATCCCAGATCCATCACGCGCGGTGGTTCGGCAAAGTGCAGTCCGTAGGCCGCAGCCAATCCGGGGTATCCATCGGGGCGCTCCATGAACTCGTAGCCGAATCCCGCCCGCCATTGGGGCGCGAATCGAGCGGCTTGCGACAAGGTTTTCAGATTCAGCCGGCGCGCATCTTCGCCACGAATCTCCATCGCAAAAGTGTCGTTAAAGCCGAATGGCGGCCCGAGAGTAAGGCCGAGCCGCGTTTCGTATTCGTTCTTGACCCGGCCGTAAACCTCGTTCGTACTGCCTCCAACTTTTTGCTTGAGAATGGCGGTCAACGCTGTGCCCGTGTATTCGGGATAGATGTCGATGCGTCCGGCCAGCATCGCCTGCTGGCAAATGTATGTTCCCGCGAGATAGAAGCGGCGCTCCACCTTCAGATTGGTATGCGATTCGATCTGCTGGGCCATCAACTCACCGAGAACCAGCGACTCGGTGAAGTTCTTGGAGCCAATCACAACGCGGTCGGTGTGCGAGGGAGCACACGAGCACAGCAGCGGGATAAAAAATAAAAAGAGAGTTCGTTTCATCGTGGCCGCAAACGTTTTTCGAGCAATCCGAGGCAGAAATCCGCTGACAACGCGAGAACCGCCGCAGGAATCGCCCCCGCAAGAATAAGTTGATTATTCACCATGGCCAGGCCGCGGAAGATAAACTCGCCGAGGCCACCGGCGCCGATCGCAGCCGCAATGGTCGCGAGTCCGACAGAAACCACAACGGCCACGCGCACGCCAGAAAAAATCACGCTCAACGCCAGCGGCAACTGCACTTGGAATAAAAGCTGGCGCTCGGTGAGTCCCATGCCGCGCCCGGCTTCAACTACGGCCGGATCGACGCCACGAATTCCGGTGTAGGTATTGCGAATCACGGGAAGGAGCGCATAGAGAGTGAGAGCCAGGATCGCGAGGCGATCGGCGCGATCTCCGAGCCACGGGACGGGCAGCAGAAATCCAAACAAGGCAAGGCTCGGCACCGTTTGAATCAAGTTTGCGGTTCCAAGCACGGGCTTATTCCAAACCGGCCAGCGCGCACTCAGAACTCCCAGGGGCACGCCCACCAGCACCGCGAGCAGTGTCGAAATTCCGACGAGCCAGAGATGCTCGAGTGTGAGTTCCACAACCTGTTCGTGGTTTTGCACGAGGAAGTGAAAGAGGTTCACGATGCCCCTCCGTTTGCGATCGCATCCAGTCCATCGCTGAAAGCACGGACATAAGCGGCAGCCAGCGGATCTGTCGATCGCAAAAACTCCGGCGGCGAAAGCACGGTGACCAACCGGCCTGATTCCATGAGCGCGATACGCGAGCCGAGCCGCAAAGCTTCGCGCAGATCGTGCGTGACAAAAACCACGGTCTTGTTCAGCCGCCGCTGCAGAGCAAGAAATTCGCGCTGCAGTTGATCCCGGGTGAGCGGGTCGAGCGCAGCGAAAGGCTCGTCCATCAGCAGAACTGCTGGATCGGCAGCCAACGCCCGCGCCACTCCCACACGCTGGCGCTGCCCGCCTGAGAGTTGGTGAGGATAACGCGAGGCCAGTTGCGCATCGAGCCCGACCATCTGCAACAACTCGGAAACGCGCTGCTGGATTCGTTCGGGAATCCAGCCCTCAATTCGCGGAAGCAGTGCGATGTTGCGCTCCACGGTGAAATGCGGAAACAGGCCCACGTCCTGAATGACGTACCCCATGCTGCGCCGCAACCGGATCACACCGCTTTCGAGAGTGGGCGCGCCGTTGACCCGGACTTCTCCGCTGCTCGGCGTCAGCAGGCGATTGATCAGCTTGAGCGTCGTGGTTTTTCCCGAACCACTGCGGCCCAGCAAGACCAGGGTTTCACCGGGCTGCACCTGCAGATTGAATCCTGAAAGCAAAGGCTGGCCGTCGGGCAGCGAGTAAGCCACGTTGTGAAATTCAATTACGGCGCCATTGCGCGAAGTTGATTCCATGTTGTCCTGGAGCACGCTTCACAAACCACGTTCGCCAAGGATACCGGAGTTTCTGCAGCAGAGGCAGTCGAGCAACGATTCTCGGTGCAGCTATAGCGTATAATTGAAGAACTTAACCACGAAGACACCCTGACCACCCGTTGCGGCTTCGCGATTGAGAAATTCCCCTGAAAGGCGAATGCCGTGGCCGCTCTGAAGCCCCTCGGAAGTCAGTTCTTTCAATTCAAGGGCAACAACGATATCTCCTTCATGGAGGGGGCCCACTTTCAGACGGGTTCGGCGATTCCCTCGTAGCAGGAATCTTTAGGCAACCTAGCCATAACCGCAGGTGGAGTCTCGCGGCAGGTCCACAAAGACCGTCAATCTAAACGAGCTAAAGCAGTAAGGAGACGAATATGTCCGGAGTCAATGGCGACAAAGCCCGATTCAACCGGCGCCGCAGGCAGAAAATCAGCCGCCGGCTGAGCAACCAGAAAATGCTGAAAGAGTTGGCCGAGAAGAATCTCACGGCTCCGCCGCCCCAAACCCGCGAGAAAACGGAATAGACGCGCGTCGCGATCGCCTGCGGCGGCCGGCCAACGAGCAGCATCGGAGGCCCATCGCCAGCCTGAGTGTTGGCAGTAATCTTTTTCGCAAGAGCAAAAGAAAGAGTGGCCTTTTATGAAAAACCTGTACGTTGGAAATTTACCTCACAGCACCACGGAACCGGAGCTTCGCACGTTGTTTGAAGCACACGGCGCAGTAGAACGGGTCAGCATTGTCACGGACCGCGACACCGGCCGCGCTCGCGGTTTCGGTTTTGTCGAAATGACCAATGCAGCCGAAGCGGATAAAGCGGTCGCCGCACTGAATGGAGCGGACCTCGCCGGACGCGCATTGAAGGTGAACGAAGCGAAACCCAAGACGGCCGCGCCACGCGGTGGCGGGCAACGTTTTGGCGGCGGAGGCGGCAACCGCGACGATTATCAGGGACACGCACGCCAACCGCGCGAACCGCGCTGGTAGCGGGAAAGACGCGGGCAAGAACATTTGCAAGCGGAACGCAGGCGGTAACGAGGGAGCAGATGCCGCGTTTCGAGTTTCAAAACTGGGCAGCCGCGCGAAAGCGCCGCGCTTGCCGAAATTGATGAGGGGAGATTCAGATGCCAGGACGAGGTCGATCGAGTTTTACCAAACGACAGAAAGAACACACGCGCCAGCAAAAACAGCGCGATAAGGCCGAACGCCGCACCCAGCGCAAAACCGAAGAGCCCTTGGGGGCGTCCGGCGACACCAGCGAACTAGATTTGAGCGAACTGCAGAGGCACGCCGCCGAGCAGGCTGCGCTGTTTCAAATCGGCGGAGATGACGCTGATATTTCCAGCATCCCGCGGGAACGCATCCCGGAGAAGTCTGAACCGTAAATCCTTAGATTCCCACCGCGTTTTTGTTTAGGAAAACACATGGGGCGCGTCGTTTATGACGCGCCCCTCTTTCGTGCTCATTTCCCTTTCGCAGTTACGCGAAAATTTCTCCAGGCAACCGGGTGAGCGTGCGGCTGGCCAGCGTGTTCTGCACGACCCGCTGCGAGCGTTCTGCATTGGCCCAATCAATCTGCTTGCGCTCAATCTTGAGTTTCAACGTGCGCTCGATGTGCCGGAGTTCGATCACTTCGGCGCCCGTCACCAGGCTTGAGGCCAGACCTTCCGAGCCGGCTCGTCCCGTTCGCCCCACGCGGTGAATAAAATCCTCCGCCATTTTGGGCAGGTCGTAGTTGATGACGTGGGCTACGTCGTCGATGTGCAGGCCGCGGGCGGCCACATCGGTAGCGACGAGTATCTGGAATTTTCCGTCCTGAAAGCCGGCGAGTGCTCCGTTCCGCTGTGATTGCGAACGGTCGCCATGAATCATGGCCGCGGAAAAACCCTCCCGCACCAACTCTTTAGCAAGCCGCTCGGTGCCGCGTTTGGTGCGGGCGAAAATCAGCGTCTGGCCTTTTTCGGTGTAGAGCAGTTGGCGCAGCACATCGGGTTTCTCGGAAGGGCGTACTTCATAAGCCTGCAAACGAACGCTCTCCACCGGCTTCAGCACCGATCCGACAGCCACGCGTACGGGATCGCGCATGGCATCGTTTACCAATCCAGCAACCGATTGTTCCAGCGTAGCCGAGAAGCACAGCGTTTGCCGGCGTTGCGGCAGGATCGCCAGGATGCGCCGGATGGCGGGCAAGAATCCCATGTCGAGCATGCGGTCGGCTTCATCGAGAACCAGGATCTTGACATCGCGCAAATCGATTAGCTTTCGGCTAATGAAATCCTGCAAACGGCCTGGAGTAGCGACTACCAGGCTGGCTCCGGAACGCACCGCTTGAATCTGCGCATTCTCGGAAACGCCGCCGATCACCAGCGCCGCCCGCGAGAGTCCCCGGCCGCGCAGTTTCTCGTATTCTTCGTTGACCTGAATCGCCAGTTCGCGGGTGGGCAACAACACCAGCACGCGTACTTTTTGCGAAGGTTCGCGCTGCAGCATTTCGATGATCGGAATCAGAAACGCCAGCGTCTTTCCAGTACCGGTTTGCGCGGTTGCGAGGACGTCTTTGCCCTCAAGGGCGCTGGGTACAGCCTGCGCCTGAATCGGCGTGGGCACAGTAAATTCAGCTGCCGCCAACCTCTGCTGCAATGCAGAAGAAAGCGGTAATTCGGTGAAGCTTGTCATTCGTAATTTTTCTTTCTGGAGAGGCCGAGGTACACAACTATTTGTAGATTCCCTGTGCCGCTCATATGTGTTTTGATTTGACGCTGGTTAAACGGCAGGCAGGAAAAGCGGAGATGAATCTTGATCCAACAGGATCACCGCGTCACGAGCAGACCGTGGCAGTAGCGTTGAAAACAGTATAGCACAACATTCAGTGCAGTCAATTTTGCAATGGGGAAAAGAAAACGAAGGTAACGATGCAAGGATTTGCGAACCGGAAAGCGAAACCCTGACGCTTAAGGCCGCGCCGCATTTCCCATCATCAGCGCAAACAACAGCGGCAGATAAATCACGGTCGCCTGCAGCACCTGCCGCGCCATCATCTTCGATCGCGGAGCCGTCACCGGCATCTTCAAAAACGCGAGCCGCGCCCCGAAATAAAATAGTGCGACTCCAAGCACCACCGCGCCCACCAGATAGATCTTTCCCGCCATTCCGAAAACGCTGGGCAGCACGCTCAGCGGAATCAGGATCAGCGAATATGCCACGATCCGCCGCGCCGTCGATCGCCCATCTTCCTCCACCACCGGCAACATCCGGATCCCGCCGCTGGCATAATCTTCGCGATAGAGCCAGGCGATCGAAAAGAAATGCGGAAATTGCCACACAAATAAAATCGCAAACAGGATCAGCGTGCTCCACTCCAGGTGCCCCCGAGCCGCCGTCCAGCCCAGCACGCCCGGCATCGCCCCCGGAAAAGCGCCCACGAAAGTGCAGATCGGCGAGATTCTTTTCAACGGCGTATACGCCGCCAGATAAACCACCGACGTAAGAAACGTCAGCAACCCTGTCAGCGGATTGGTAAACAGCGCGAGGTAAATCGACCCGCCCAGCGTGGCCAGCAACCCGGCCGTCATCGCATGACGCAGGCTCATACGCCCCGCCGGCAGCGGACGCTGCGCCGTGCGCCGCATATGCGCGTCGATGTCATGTTCCATCACTTCATTCAGCGCCGCGGTTCCGCTCGAAACCAGTCCGATTCCAAACAAGGCATGAAACAGTCCCCACGAAAGCGAACTCACGCCCGCTTTCTGCGCGCCAAAATAGTAGCCGCACCAAGCCGTCATCACAATCAAAGTGGTGACGCGCGCCTTCATCAACTCAGCGTAATCGCGCAGTAGAGAAGTTGCCTGCCGGCGAAAGAGAATCAGAGGTTGGGTCATTGCGCTCATTGGATTCGTGGTGTGGTTGTCATACCGCTTTCCGGGCACCAGCGAACCGAAGATCTGGCACGTCGGGAAGGACAGTCCCCACAAGACCGTCCCACAAAGTCACGGATTGCAGAAGTATCCTACTCGCTTTCGAAAGTCAAGCTGAAAGCGAAAGGACCGTTCACTGGCTCGCCGGAGCGCCAGATTCGTTAAAGGTTTCCGGCGGATCAAAAAAACTCTGATGCCACAGCGCGGCGTCCGATAATTTGCCTGCTTTCCACTGCTGAAGCATCGGCAAGGTAGCGGCGATCATGCCGCCGTCCACCGAATCGAAAATGACGACGATGCCGCCGAATTCCTGGGCCTTCTGCGCCAACTCCGCGTAATCCTTGTCCAGCACGGACTTGGCGAACTCCAGCCGAAGCTGAGCGCTGGCATCCTTCGTCTCATTTATCTTTTCGACCGAGACGATCTTCACCAGTTTCCCCCGCAGCGGGGCCCAGTCTCCGGGGAACGGCGCACTTTCCTCCCGGGTTACGTGAAACAATTCCGCGGCCACCGGCACCGGACTCGGCGGCAGATCGCCCTCCGGAGCGCTATCCGGCATTTCCAGATTGTTGCGCCAGATCCAGCCCCGCGACAGGCCGGAAATGCGCACGTGCACCCAGTCACGATTGAAATCCAGCATTTCAAACTCATCGTGCGCGCTGGCCATGAACAAAGTCTTAGCGGTCAGACTCGCAGCCGATACCACCGGAGTTCCATTTTTCTTCACCGCGACCAGGTTCTTGGGATGAGCCTGGTTCTTCAGAATTTCTTCCAGGCTGTCCGCTTCGGCGCGCAAGCCGTTTGGATCCTCATCGATCGAGGATTTTTGTGCGGTTTGAGCGGCCGGCTTTTCTTGCTCCGCGAGGCTTTGGGCCCGCGACGAAGAAAAGCCGCCCCCGGTTTCCGGAAGCCGGGGAACCGGCGCAGAAATGGCGGGTTCGGCGTTATCGGCCTTCTCTTCCCCGCCAGAAGTGGATGGCTGAGGTGGCGGCTGCGTCCGGCCAGATCTTTGCTCCGACGATCTTTGCTCCGAGGGAAAAGGCTTTCGCGGAGCAGTCGCTCCCGCCTGCGCCCCTTTGCCCGCAAGTTGATCGGACAATTGATCGAGCAGGTCCGCCTCGAGGCGGCCATTCGAGGTCAGCAACTGGTATCCCGAATGCGCTGTGGCCGGGTCTGCGTACCAGGCCGTGACCTCCACGCTGACTTTCACAATCGATCCGCCGGAAGGGACCGCGCTGACCTGGAACTTCGATTCGTAGAAGCCGCGCTGGTAGCGCTCCAGGGGATGATCCGGCGAAGTGGCAAAACCTGCAAGCACGGGCAGGCGCCCCGAGACAGCGGATTGCATCTCTTTCAACGCTTTTTCGATCGTGGTCTTGGATTGCGGAAACACACGTTCGCTGGCGCTATCTTGCGCAGAGCTCGCTTGTCCAAGGCAACACACCATGAACAAAATCACGACCGGCAGGAGCGCGTGCTCACGCACCCGCCGCAATAAATCTCGATCGCGTCCTGTTGCGCGCGCCTTCATGGCTGCTGCTCCAGTTGATCGCGCAGGATCCATCCGTGCTGGCCTTCGTGCGTTTCCACGCCGTACCAGTAGGGAGTAGAAATCAAGATCAGAACTTCCGCGCCAGTCGGCAGAGATTGCAGTGTGCTGGCGGTATGAAAGGGAGCAGATTTGAGCGGGGCCCCGGGAGACTTCACCAACCGCTCGACCTGCTTGCGCAACTGTTTCACGCGATCTTCCAGGCGTAGAGCGGTGGATTGAGTGGCGGCTGGCGGCTCGGAGTTGGCAGCACTCACAGGCTCCGGAGCGGGCTCCGCGGCAGTCTCCGGCACTTCCACTCGCATGGCAAGGGTTTGTTTCTTGGCCAGTTGGTCCTGCTTCTCTTGTTCGGCTTCGGCGGTCTGCTTCCTCATCACATCGATGGCTTCGAGGTGCTCCTGAATATCTTTGTACTCGGCACTTTCGACCGAACCACTGGATTGATGGACGGTATGGCGAAAGTCCTCTTCAAAAAGCGCGTCGATGCGCAGGACAGTATTTTTCTCGCCTTGCGCCAACACGACGTAGCGCACTACCAGCGTTCCGACGTCGGCGCCATCCTTGAAATTGCGCGGATCGATGGCGTGCTCGCGCACTTTGTAGAACACTTTCCCGCCTTCGTTCCATGCCGGAAAAACGCGGGAAGAGCTCGCGGCTTGCGCACCCGTAACAAATTCGTCTTTGTTGTATTCCTTGGTGCCCCGGATGATGCCGTTCTGCGCGACGTCGGCCACCACCTGCTCGACCTCGCTCTCCGGCGAGGAGATGTTCACGATCAAACCTTCCCCGTACGGCAATTTATCTTTTTCTCGGGCGGCCAGCGGCAGCGGCGCCAGCAGAAGAAGAAGGCCTGCCATCAAGCGCGTTCCCGCTCGCGCAAGCCGGGGGCCCCGAAAGTAAATCCGCCAGTTCACGTAATCTCCGTTCCTAGACTCCAGAGTCTCGTATGCTGGGCCTCAAGCTGTCAACAAGAGAACGGATGCCGATCGGGCCGATTGGAAGGGTAGCGGCAGGCGATGCAAAGGCTTGCAAGAATTTTTCGAGCGCGGAGGCGATGGCCAAAATCATTTGACAGGAAAGCTGCAGACTCATGACGACCCGGTGACAAGATGCAAGGTGCAGAGCTTTATTTTGGGAACTCGAGCGGCGTTTCAGAAGTGTACGGCAAGAGACATTGTAAAAAAATTGTCAAAACCTCTTGAACTTTACCCGAGGATGGTATTAATATTCGTCTCCGGTACGGTGGTAGGACCTTCAAACGTTTTCACTGCAAGGCGGAATGCTGAAGGGGTTCGCATTTCCGGCTTTCGGTTCGTTGCAATCGCGTCTTGTGGGAACGCAGTCTTGAAAAAACAGAAATCGATCTGATCTTTGCTGAGGAGATCGGCCATGCAAGTTTTGAGTCGTCTGCATCTTCGCAAAGCATTTCAGCTTGCGAACTCGTTGTTTTCCCTCACTCTGATTCTCATGTTCGTAGCGCTCACGTGCAGCCAGCGCGCGAACGCCCTGCCCGCCTTCGCCAGAAAGTATGGTCTCCGTTGCTCCGCCTGTCACGAATCATGGCCGATGCTGAACTACTTCGGCCAGAAATTCAAAGACAACGGCTACCAACTGATGAACGATCGCGACGCCCCGATCTGGCAGAATCCGGGGTATTGGCCGGTCACCTTCCGCATTACGCCGACTTGGCATCGTGTGAGCACGGGAAAGGTGCCCATCGATACCTATGCGTCCGACGGCGCGGGTGGCTCCCTGATCACGGGGTCGCAGATCCAGCGCATCACTTCTTCCGGCTTCGACCTCAGCGGCCTCGACTTCCACACCGGCGGAACGCTGGAGAAAAATGTCTCTTTCTTCGTGCTGCCCTCCTCCGATAACACGGGTGCGTTTCACTTCGAAACCGCGATGGCGCGATTTGACAACGTGTTCGGCACTCCTTGGCTCAACGTGAAGATGGGCAAGTTCGAACTGGACAATCTGCTGTCGGAAAAACGTATTCTGACGCTCACCGGCAATGGAGGTGTCTACCAGATCTACCACTTCATCCCGGTCGGCGATGGGAACATTTTCGGCCAGTTGGGTGACAACCAGCTTGGCCTTGAAGTCATGGGCCACTCCTACGACGACCGCACGCGCTACTCGGTTTCGTTGCTTAGCAGCAGCGACGGCAGCCCCGGCTTGACTTACGGCAATGGATACACCACGTTTATTACGGCCAGCCAGGCTTTCGATACCGGCAAGCTGGGCGTACAGCGCATCGGGTTCTACGGCATGTTCGGTGAAGCGCCGACCGACTGGCTCACGCAGGGCGGCGTGCTGTTTGGCGGAGCCAACGGCACTGGGCCATCGGCCATCGGCAACAAGACCTTTAGCCGCGAAGGCTTCGTCGGACAGTTCTACTTCGGCCAGCATGTCAACCTGACGGTCGTCACCCAGCATGGCGAGGATAGCGCGTGGTTTGGGCAGGGATTCGGCGACCTGATCGAGGGAGTTGCCAGTCTGAACAACACCACCGGGACCACACTCCCCGTCGGGGCGCAGAATCCAACCTGGAATGGCGTGCTGTTGGAGCCCCATTACGTTTACAGCCCTCAACTCATCTTCATCGGCCGGTTTGAGACGATCAGGATGTCTCAGCAGGCGAATGGAGCGGGATACACCGGAGTGGGACCGACAGGAATCATTGGGCCCTCCCCGTCCAATTTGGGCAATATCACAACCTATACCATCGGCTATCGCTTTAACCCGTTCATGACGAACCGCGCCGGCTTTGCCTGGCACAACGAATACAACTGGCTGCATCAGGACGGCACGGGGCCGGCATTCGGTCTCACCAATAACAACATCAACACCAGCGAATTGCTGCTGGGCTTCGATTTTGATTTCTAAGCGATTGATTTCGTACGAGAGGAATCGACAATGCGAAGAAGATTGCAGAAGTGGTCGTTAATGTTCGCCGCCGCCGCGGTGATGGCTTTCGTCGTGCCGTCCCGGGCGCAGGTAACGACAGAAGACCTAAGTGGTCGCATGAGCATGCAGAGTCACGTCGGCAATATGACCGGCGTGGCCAACGGTACAGCGAAGCAAGACTACCGAAGGTATTGTGTAGGTTGCCATGGCGACATGGGCGACGGAAATGGCGAAGTCGCGCAATGGCTCGAGCCGCCCATGTGGCCAAAGCCGCGCGATTTTCAGTTGGGCATTTTTAAGTGCCGCTCCACGCCCACCGGCACTCTGCCCACCGATGAGGACCTGTTCGACACGATCGCCCGCGGCCTGGACCGCTCGGCTATGCCGCAGTGGAACACTTTCACCAAGCAGCAACGCGTCGATCTGGTTGCGTGGATTAAACATTTCTCTCCGCGCTTCGTAAACGAAAAACCGGGCACGCCAATCACGATTCCGCCCGAACCGGAAGTCACACCGGAGCGCATCAAAGCAGGCCGCGAGGTATTCGCGCGCGTGCAATGCTGGAAGTGCCACGGCGTGCAAGGCATGGCCAATGGTCCCTCTGCCCCTACGCTTCAGGACGATCTTGGCCGTCCGATTGCGCCCTTTAACTTTACCGATGGCAGCCGGCCGAAGTGCGGTGACACCGACCGCGACATTTACAGGATCTTCATGACCGGCTTGGACGGCACTCCGATGCCGTCATTTGCCGATAACATCAAGCCCGACGAAGCTTGGGATCTGGTGTTCTACCTGCGTACGTTCATGGCGCAAAAGAGCAAGGAAAAAACCATGGCGAAGCAGATTGGCTTGAAGCCGGTCGATCCAAATGCACCGCCGCCGGGGCAACAGTAGCGGCTAAAACGGCAACCCAACCGGAGCATTTGCTTCGTGGCTTCTCAGGAAAGGACTTTCAATGAAGAATCGATATAACTCTGTGGCTCTACTATCCGGGCTAGTTTTAGTTTGCTCTATCGCCTTGATTATGGGCCAGAAGGTGAACGCGGCTGCCGAAGGCAAGATCAGCGGAACCGTCAAACTGGATGGTGCTGCCCCGCACATGAAGGGCATCGACATGTCGAAAGACCCCTTCTGTTCCAAAGCTCACGCCAACGATCCGGGCAAACTTGAAAACGTTGTAGTTGGCGCCGGCGGGGGCTTGGAGAATGTTGTTCTCTATCTCTCCCAAGGCTACAGCGGCCCTGCAACTGCATCAACCACCATGCCGGTGTTCGATCAGAAAAATTGCATGTACACGCCGCACGTGCTGGCCATGGACGTGGGCCAGACCTTCAAGGTCGAGACCAGCGATCAGACCGCCCACAACATTCACCCTAATCCCAACCCGATGACGGGCAATATTCCATGGAATCAATCGCAGCCGCCGGGCGCGCCGCCAGTCGAGAAAAGCTGGAAAGCTCCGGAGATGATTGAGGTGAAGTGCAATATCCATCCCTGGATGCACGGCTGGTTTGCGGTGGTGAAGGGTCCGTACGCAACCACCGATGCCAATGGAAACTACACCATTAACAACGTGCCGCCGGGAGACTACACGGTAACCGCGTGGCAGGAAACTTACGGCACCCAGACGGCAAAGGTAACGGTGGCGGCCGGCAAGCCAGGCACCGCAGACTTCACGTTCAAGGCGAAATAGGAAGACTGAACAGATTTTAACGCCATCCCCCAGAGATGCACGAATCGCCGCAGACCAACTGCGGCGATTCGCTAAGAAGCGCTTTCACTGCCCAAAGGCGAAAAGACATGTCAAAGATATTCGCGGTGACCATCATTCTGATCGCAATCGCTTCCGCGGTTCCCATCGTGATGCACATGTGGCCCATGCCGCAGGACATTTCCACCCACGGCCATCTGATCGATGAGCAGTACGCGGACACGATGTTGGAAGCCGGCATTTCTTTTCTGATATCCCAGTTTCTGCTGGCCTACTTCATCTGGAAGTACTCCAACCCCAAGCCGGGCGACAAGATCAAGACCTTCCCCGGCGGCGCGAAGGGTCTGGTCATCGCCGCGTTCCTGTTGGTGGGTACCGAAGTCCTGGCGCTCGGCGTGTTCGGAGTAAAGGCGTGGGGCGACGTTTATCTGACTCCTCCTTCCGCCAACGCCCTGCCCGTTCAAGTGCAGGCCGGCCAGTTTGCATTTTATTTCCGATACCCCGGCCCCGACGGTACATTCGGCCCGTTGCATGCCGACCAGATCAGCGAATCCAATGCCAATTTTTTCGGGATCGACACCACGCACGACCAGGATTCCAAAGACGATATCGTCACCGCTGAAATGGCGATTCCCGTCAACCGCGAAATTCACCTCCTCATGCATTCCAAGGATGTAGGGCACTCTTTCTACGTGCCGGAACTGCGCGTTCAGCAGGATTTCGTTCCGGGATTGGATGTCTCGCTTCATTTCACGGCTACGAAAATCGGCAAATACGAAATCGTCTGCACACAGCTCTGCGGCCTCGGACACTACAACATGAAGGCGTATCTCGAGGTGAAGTCGCAGGAAGATTACGACAGTTGGATCAAGCAACAGGCGGCGCTGCAGTAGCCGCCATCGATACCGGAATTTACCAATTCTCTTTTGAGGGTAGGTGACCACCAATGCACGACATGTCCGCTCATGCGGCCACTCACGGAGCCCCGACTAGCTTCATCCGGAAGCACATTTTCAGCCTTGACCATAAAGTCATCGGTAAGCAGTACTATGCCCTGGCTCTGGTCGCGGCAGTGGTCGGCATGGTGCTCTCCTGGATCATGCGCATCCACTTGGGATGGGGCAGCTTCGCCATTCCCGGGCTTCACCTGATGTCGAAAACGGGAGCGCCGGGCGATGTTCTGACGCCGGAATACTATCTGCAGCTGATGACCATGCACGGCACCATCATGGTGTTCTTCGTGCTCACCACCGCCCCGTTCGCGGCCTTCGGCAATTTCTTTCTGCCCATTCAAACCGGTGCGGAAGACATGCCCTTCCCTCACTTCAACATGATGTCGTTCTGGGTCACGTTCACTGGTTTCCTGTTCCTGGTTGCGTCCTTCTTCGTATCCGACGGCCCCACGCTCGGGGGCTGGACGCAGTATGCCCCGTTGAGCGCGGTGGGTGCGGCTGGCGGCCCGGGCGAAGGCATGGGCGTGGTTCTGTGGGCAACGTCGATCGCATTTTTCTGCGTCGGCCAGTTATTCGGTTCGCTGAACTTCATCACCACGACGCTCGACATGCGGTGCAAGGGCATGTCGCTGATGCGCCTGCCGCTCAGTGCCTGGGGATGGTTCATCACCTCGATCATGGGGTTGACCGCCTTTGCCGTGCTCATGCCGGCTGTCATTCTGCTGATTCTCGATCACGTCGCTGGAACCAGTTTCTTTGTGCCTTCGAACACCGTTATTAACGATCAGGTCTTGCCCCATTCCGGCGGTTCGACGCTGCTCTGGCAGCATCTGTTCTGGTTCTTCGGACATCCCGAGGTCTACATTGCGATCGTGCCCGGCATGGGCATCGTTTCGCACGTCCTCATCACCAACATGCGCCGGCCGATGTTGAGCCACCGCGTCCTCATCTACTCGATGGGAGCGCTGGCCCTTCTGAGCTACATGGTGTACGGGCATCACATGTTCGTAAGCGGGATGAATCCCGTATCGTCACTGGCTTTCTCGTTCCCGACGCTGGTGATCACGATTCCCTCTACTATCGTCGTGCTGATCTGGCTGGGCAGCCTGTATGGCTCCAAGCTGCGTATTAATTCAGCCTCCCTGTTCTCGCTGGCGTTCATTTCGATGTTTATCAGCGGCGGGGTGAGCGGATTCTTCCTGGCGCAGCCTTCCATCGACATCATGCTGCACGCCACCTATTTTGTCGTGGGCCATTTCCATCTCGTAATGGGCGTTGCGGCCATGTTCGGCATTTTCGCGGGAACGTATTTCTGGTTCCCCAAGATGACGGGACGCATGATGAACGAGACACTGGGCAAAGCCCATTTCTGGTTGAGCTTCGTGGGCGCGTATTGCATCTTCATGCCGTTCCACTATCTCGGCATCGCGGGCAACGTGCGCCGCTATCAGGCCTTCACGGATGATTACCTCATCCCGCTGATCCCGGTGCACAAGTTCATCACCATTGCTGCGTTGGTCACTGGCTTCGCCCAGTTGATCTTCATTTACAACCTGATTTACAGCCGGTTCAAGGGCCCGCACGCCCCCAACGACAATCCCTGGGAAGGAACTTCGCTGGAGTGGAGCACGGCGACGCCGCCACCGCACAACAATTTTGGCGATACCATGCCGGTCGTCTATCACGATCCCTACCAGTACAGCGTCGAGGGTGCGAAAGCCGACTTCATCATGCAAACGTCTCCGGAGAAGGTTCATAGCCCGGACGAAGAGAAGTAACGGCAGACCGAGAAGTCAGAGAACGGACGCGTAGAACAACGGACGGGTAGAACAACGAACGGGTAGGGCACGACTTTAGTCGTGCCGCTAGGCGCCAACAAACACGCGGGCTTTAGCCCCTGGGAGTTTCAGCAGTATGGCAACCACAGTTCACGAACCGCCGAAAATCGATTTGGAGCGTTTGCCGAGCCATGGTGCCGGCAACGGCGGGCGCAATCTGGTTCCCGCCGGCGGCGATCCGCGGCGGGTGAAAGGCAACTCGCCTCCACCCGCCAGCACGGGCATTTGGGTTGCCTTGGCCGGCATCACCATGACTTTCGCCGCCTTTACCAGCGCCATGGTCGTTCGACAGGGCTCTACGGATTGGCGGCACATTTCCCTCCCCCCAGTGCTTTATTTCAACACGCTGATCATCATTGCCAGCAGCGTGACGCTCGAAGTTTCCCGGCGCCGCGTGGCCGCCTTTATGGGTGGCGCGCGGGGTAAAGACGAAAGCGAGAGTCCAGCACGCTGGCTTTACATCACTCTTTTCCTGGGACTTCTGTTTGTTGCCGGCCAGACTTTTGCATGGCTGCAGCTCCGGTCGCAGGGGTTCAAACTCACCACCAACATCAGCTATTCCTTTTTCTACGTGCTGACAGTAGCGCATGCGCTGCATCTGCTCGGAGGTTTGGGTGGCATGGTGCGAGTAATCGGCAAGCTGAAGCATTCTGTCCTGAAACGAAGTACGCTGGACGCCACTTCGCGCTACTGGCATTTCATGGGCGTGCTGTGGGTGTACCTGCTTGTGCTGCTTTGGATGAAGCTGTAGACGGATCATTAAGGATTGGGAAGGGCACGGATTCAACCGTGCCGGCGAGCACCTCAATGCTGTGGGCTTTAGCCCCTGAGGAATCTCGCTTCGACGAAGAAAGGTAGGAGCGAACTTGAGCCAAGCCGGTCTTTCAATCAGTCAGATGGCGTCGCGGTCGGATGCAACCGAGACGTTGACGGCGCCCGCATTCAGGGTCCCCGCCAAAAAGATGGCGATGTGGCTGTTCATCATCGCCGACAGTGCCACCTTCGCCGGTTGTCTGGTGGCCTACGGCTTTACGCGCAATGCCACTCCGGACTGGCCGCGGCCTTTCCATGGGGTCACCAACGTTGCGATCATGACGTTCATTCTGCTGACCAGCAGCCTGACCATGATGTTCGGCGTGCGCTCGGCGAAGTCGGGCGATAAGCCCAAAGCGTTCCAGTGGACCATGATCACCGCTCTCCTCGGCATCGTGTTTGCCGTTCTGCACATTCGGGAATGGATGGGGATGATCGGCGAGGGCGCGACTTTATTTCACAATCCGTGGGGCACGCCGCTGTTCGGCGCATGTTTCTACAGCATCACTGGCCTGCACCTGCTGCACGTCACTGGAGGCGTGCTCGCCCTGCTCGCGGTAGCCATTCGATACCAGGGCGGGCGCTACAAGGCGGATGACCTTGAAGTCACGGGACTCTACTGGCACTTCGTGGATCTGGTCTGGATGTTCGTGGTACCGCTGATGTATTTGTTGAATTTATCTCACTGAGATTGAAAAAAGGCGGAGCAACTATTATGACGAACACTGACACAAACAAGAGTGGCGGAGCCAGCAAAGACCTGATTGTCTACGCCTGCCTGCTGGCGCTGGCGGGTATCCAGTTCGTGATCGCCTATCAGAACATCAGCACGCAGCAGATGTTCGAGCGCATGCTGATCGTAGCGATCATCGAGGGCGGACTCGCGCTTTTATTCTTTATGCACTTGGCGGATAATCGCGGGCTGCGCTGGTTTGTGATTATCTTCACGGTGGCTGTGGTGCTGGGAATGCAATATGGTTGGTCCGACAGTTCTCGCCTGATCAATGGCGTACCGTGGGCGCATTAGCGATCACGGGAAGGGCACGACTTTAGTCGTGCCGTCGAGACTGTCAATATGAGGACTTGGGGCTTTAGCCCTGGAGAGCCGTAGGCGAACAGATGAAGCACTCTAAAACACTCGGGATCGCGGGAATCGCGCTGGCAGGCCTGATTCTGCTGCTGGCGCCGCAGCATGCCTACGCGCAAAGCTGCGCGCTCTGCTACACCCAAGCGGCCTCAGCCGGTTCGCGAATGATCCAGGCGTTGAAGAGTGGAATTCTGGTCCTGGTGGTTCCTCCCACCCTGGGATCGATCGGCATGGTCTTCGTGGTCTACCGAAAGCGCAACCAGACGCGGGACGAGGCGGACTTTCCGGACGGCGACTCAGAACGCGACGATTCGCGCTCTGACTGGTAGGAGAAGCAGTTCTCAGTTCTCAGTTCTCAGTTCTCAGTTCTCAGTTCTCAGTTCTCAGTTCTCAGTTCTCAGTTCTCAGAAAAGCAAAATCCTTCGCCGCTCTCGGGTCAATCCTTTATTTCTGGCCAATTCCCACACTGGTTCTTAGTCGTCACCATCGTCGCCCTGTTGCATTGAGCGGCTGTGCCGCTCTTCCGGCGTCTCGGGCTTTGGCGTTGCGTTTTTGTCGGTGCCCGATATGCCCGCGCCATACAGATAGTAGAACTGCGGGGTGGTCCAGGCGTTATCGAAAATCATGATCTGTGAATTCTGAGTCTTATCTTTAGTCGGTGTAAAGGTGATGTTCCAGGTGCACGAGGCTCCGGCCGCCAGCACCGAGCCGCAATTGTTGGTCTGGGTGTAGGGCGTCCCAATCGTAACGCTGCTGATGTCAAGCTCAGCGTCGCCCGTGTTCTTCATGGTTTCCATGATGGTCGAACTGTTGCCGACCACCACGTTTCCAAATTCCACCTGGCTATGCCCGAGGTTTACAATCGGCCCCGGGTCGGGACAAGTGCGCGTGTTCAGGACCAGCGGCGGCAGCGGCGTCTGGGTGAAGTTGAAAGCATCAGTCATATCGGCCGCGTCGGCATCGCGCAAGGTCAGCGACCCCAGCCCGAAGCGGGTCTCGACGAATTTCAAGACCGAAGAGAACTCAAACTGAGTGTGGTTGACGGAGCCGGGAATGGAATAGGGAGAAATGATGATCATCGGAACCCGCGGCCCGAAGCCGTAATAGTCCGGATTGGCGGGAGCGGCATTGTCGTAGAATCCGCCAAAATCATCCCAGGTCAGGAAAATTGCCGTGGAACCCCAATCCGGTCCCTGCATGATCGCGTTGATCTGCTGCACCGACCAGTTCTCGCCCTGGCAGAGGCTGTTGGGTGCATGATCGCTGTCGTTCGCGTCCGCCACCAGCCAACTCACCGCCGGAAGGTTGCCGCTGCTGGCGTCGCTGATGAAGTTGTGCCAGTCCACAACGTGTTCGGTCCACATGTCGGTATTGCGAATGTGGTTGATTGCGTTGTAGGTGTTGTACACGTAGCCGTTCGCATTCAGAATGGGCGCGTAGGAAGTCCACGAGATGTTGGCGTCGCTGAGCAGATCGCCTAACGTCGTATTGTCGAAGCAGGGGTAGACCATGCTCTGCACACCCTGGGGTGTCTGCGTGATCACGGTTGTGCCCACGGCCGAGTCGCAACCCCACGACGTTGCCTGGATGCCTCCCGGACCCACCGGGTTGAAGATCACCTGCGCGCTGTCGGCCATAATTGTGTAGAGGTGATTGGGGAAGGTTTCACCGTGCAGCGACGAAAAAGTTTCGTCCGAGAGAGC
The DNA here is from genome assembly GCA_963715875.1 of uncultured Acidobacteriaceae bacterium. GTDB lineage: Bacteria > Acidobacteriota > Terriglobia > Terriglobales > Acidobacteriaceae > Sulfotelmatobacter. Next base: position 3,765,224 of record OY970281.1, read on the forward strand.
AAATGTCTGGGCGTAAGTCCAATAGTTGGGAATATCTGATTGTTGGTACTGGCTCATCGACATGTAGTCGCCATCGATGTTGCCCAGGTTGACCAGGTCGAACTGATTCATCTTGCCGCCGTTGATGGCGGTCAGCGAGTCAGTCCAGTCATGCCCCATGTCGCGTACCTGGTCCTTGGTGTGGCTGAGCGGAATGGTGGTTCCGTTCGAAACCGGGCCGCTGGTCGCGCCATTGACGCCAGGGAAGGTGCCGAAGAGGTTGTCGAAGCTGCGGTTCTCTTTGACGATGAAGACGATGTGCTGGATCTGGCTGATTCCCGCAACGATTCCAGTTCCGCTCAAGCTGATGGTCTGAGGACTGCCTCCGCCATTGTCCGCCATGGAAATCGTCGCCGCTCGGGAACCCGTGGTGGCCGGGGTAAACGTCACGGTGATGGTGCACGAAGCTTTCACCGCAATGCTGGTCCCGCAGTTATTGGTTTGAGCAAAATCCCCAGAATTGGTACCGGTCAGGGTGATTACGACATTGGCAATCGCGTTGGTCGTGCTCACATTGGTCACGGTGACGGGCAGTGGAGAGCTGGTCACCCCGGTGCTCTGGTTTCCGAAGTTCAAACTGCTCGAGGAGAACTGCACGATCGTGCCGGTGCCGCTGAGGGCTACAGTTTGCGGGCTTCCCGCCGCGTTGTCGCTGATCGAAATGCTCGCGCTGCGGCCATTCTTCGCCACCGGCGAGAAGGTCACGCTGATGGTGCAATTCTTGCCCCCGGCTAGGGTCGTCCCGCAGGTGTTGGTCTCGGGGAAGTCGCCGGGATTGGTTCCAGTGACGGTGATACTGGTGATGTTCAGCGTGCCTGAACCGCTATTGGTCAGGGTAACGGTCTGAACTGGGCTGGCGGTATGAATGACCTGGGTGGCAAAGGTCAGGCTGGTGGGGCTTAGCGTCACCGCCGGACTTCCGCTGGTGCCGGTTCCGGTCAGGCTGGCGGTTTGCGGGCTGCCGGTCGCGCTGTCTTTGACCGTGACCGTGCCGGTGATCGTTCCCGTCGAAGTTGGGGCGAAGCTCACCGTCAACGTGCAACTCCCCCCAACCTTGATTCCCGTCCCGCAGTTTTGGCTGAGGGTGAACTGGGCGCTCACCGTGATGCTCTGGAACTTCACTACGGTGCTTCCGGTGTTGGTCACGGTGATGTTCTGGCTGGGGCTCACTGTACCCACCGCCTGCGACCCGAACGTCAAACTGGTTGGGGAGAGGCTGACCGTGGTCGAGGCAAATGCCAGGCAGGAAAGGGAAAACAACACGCAAGCACGCACGAGAGCAAGCCTGACCAACGTCATGAAGCCTCCTATGGATCGCTCGGAATCCCCAGCCGGATGTGGTTCTAGGGAGAGTCTCGGGTCCCGTCCGAGGTGCAGAACCTTAGAGAATTGAAGCATCCCACGGGCATCCCGCCCCGTCAAGATGAAGGATTTTGCAACCTTAGCCGGTGAATCGGCAAGCCGAAACCCGTGTGTCCGGATTCGAGGGAATTTCAGGATGGAGGCCCCGGGCGGAGTCGAACCGCCGACCAACGGTTTAGGAAACCGCTGCTCTATCCAACTGAGCTACGGGGCCGGTAGGACGTAATCTCATTGTTCCAGATTAGTTGGTTTGAAGCCAGAACGCATCCCAGCCGTGCCGGCCTGGGAGCATTCATCGCGCTCATATTCGTGCTTTCAAGTGTACCTTGCCCTGGCCTCCGGCCGCAGACTTTGCCCGTCCCCACGAAGAGATTTCCCAAACACCGGAGTGAGCCTCGTCTTTTGATTTTGTGCGGACTCAGAGTTAATGAGAAGAGCCCCCACCGGGAGCAGTCCATTGCGCATTTGGCGGCGCTGGCGCCGCAGCCAATGCCGCGTTCTTGACCGCTGCATGCGGCTGAGGAAGCGCCCCGGCCTTCATCCGCTGCATCATGCGCTTGTGCCCATCGAGATCATGCGTATGGTCGGCAAAGCGCACCGCCTCGAGGTTCTTCCGCAGAGCCATGATGCGGTAGCCGAAGTTCAGAGTTGCCGTGCCTGCGCCCAGTTCGCGCACCTCAAACGAGTCGCCTTTTCGGTTGGTCACGTACAGACCCTTGCAATCGCCGTAGGGAGTGAGAAACACCTGGTATTGCACGTCCGTGTTGACGGTCTGGGTGTAGGTAGTATCCAGCGTGACGAGCGCACGCCCGTTGACCATTTCTGCCTCACCCGCATCCTCAAACCAGTTCTGCGGAGCTTCGATAGCGGACATCGCCACGATGCGTTTGCCGCCGTCAATCGGAACGACGGCGTTCTTGCTGCCGGTGCAGTTCAGGTTGCCGAGGTAGTCAACGTCGCAATACTGGCCCGTCCCAAGGTTTTCTGCCACGAAAGGGTTCGAAGAACCGCCGTCGGCATACACGTCTAACGTGTCGTAACCACTGGAACTATTGTTCTCGAAAAGGCCCGCTACACCATCATCCATCGTGCCAACGACACCAATGTTTGCAAAGAGGGCGCCGGTACCGCCGCCGTCACCCCACACGCCAACACCGCCATAGCCGGCTCTTAGACTATTGAAGACGGCGCTAAGACCGTCACCGTCAAACCCAAATACTCCCATGCCGCTAAATTCGTTACTGGAAGCGCCTTGTACTCCTATGGTGAATGCGCCGCCGGTCAGGCCGACGCCAGTGTTTCCGTCTAGGCCGAGCACGCCGGTGGACCCTGCCACGCTGCTGACGGAACTGCCGGTCACTCCGTACACCCGATTACTGCCGCCGGTCGCGGTCGCCGAGCCGACGATGGCGCTGCCGCCATCGAGGGAGGTGCTGCCGACGATCGCATTCGCGTTTGCCGTGGTCGCTGAGAACGTGCCGGTACCCGTGATGCTGGTGGCATTGAAGCTTCCGGTGGCATCGCGTTTGACGATGGCATTGACCGTGTCGGCATTGGTCGGGGCCACATTCCATGCGAATTTCAGAGTGCCCGATCCAGTCACTGGCGAGCCGCTGACGGTGAAGTCGGTGGTGGGAGCCGCCAATGCGACGCTGGTGACGGTGCCCGTTCCCGAACTGCTCGCACAGGCCCACGAGCTGCCGTTCCACTGCAACGTCTGATTCTTGCTACAGGATGTGGTCAAGCCAAGGCTTAAGGTACCGCTGATGCCTCCGCCGGTCAGGCCGCTGCCGCTGGCCGTGGTGACTCCAGTGAGCGTGCCGGTGCCGGGAAAGATCTGCCCGCTCGCGAACGTGAAGAGGTCCTTTGCTGCTCAGCTTCAAGCCAGTCTCAGCGGGAGACGCCGTCCCCGAACCGAAGAGCAGATTCAACGTGCCGGAGGGAGTCGCGGTGTTATTGCTGGTGGCCTCCGCTTTCCACTGGAAGGTCTGATTCACGGCCGCTTTGGTGCTGCTGCTGTAGGACGACGCCACGAGATCCTCGGGCTGCGAGGCCTTTCCTCCCGACGACGTGGCGGTTCCCTGCGCGGGCAACGTAAGCAGGCCTTCGAGATTCGTCGCGCCCTTCACGTCGAGCGTCGCGCCGGGAGTGGTGGTATTGATGCCGACTTTGGCGGTGCTTCCGCTGCCCGATTGGAACAGGACGGAATTTCCGATGGCGCTGGTGCTGGTCCAGAGAGGAAGAAAGTCGAGCGTGCCCGAACCGGTGACGCTACTCGATGGGGCGCCATCCGCGACAGCCGAAGCGGTCGTGTCCGAAGGTGGAGAAGGCAAAGAAGATGAGGCACCCGCCAATACAAAAGCCGAAGCCGGAAGTCCGCCGAGTGTCTCAGCGTCAGCCGCCTTCAAAGCGTAAGGCACACTCAGCAGCAAAACGCGCGGCTGTTCCACTTGTCCTTCCGGTTGCACCGCCAACCAGCGCGCCTCGCCCGAGGCAAACAAGTCTTTGGGCAGCCCTTCGCTGGTTGTCGATCCCAACTTCACCGTGTAGTGACCGTGGCCGTCGGCCTGCACGTTCTGCGTTTCCATCCAAAGCGGGACGCCGCCTTCGGGGTCTCTATAAAGGTAGAACGTGACCCCGTGAAATCCGCTCAGAGCCTTGCCATTGACGTCTGTAACCGTGCCGCCGAAATTGATCAGCGTCGGCACCACCGTGGACGGTTGTTGCGCGAGGGCTGGGGATGCAAGCAGCAGAATGGCCAGGACAACTGCAGCCAAGCTGCAATTCGAGAGTGTGCTTCCGGTGGATTTCATTTCGAGTCTCCTTCGTGTACGGCTGTGTGCTGAGATTGGCGGCGTCAACCCTGTTTAGATTGCCAGTAACGGACACCTGCCTACTTGCCACGAAAACGCTTTCCCATAATTTGTCGCGAGCCGGGCGAATCGCCGGATGTGATCGGAGAGGCAAGGAAGCCTTGCGTGGTCAGCTCGAAATCAGTCTCCGCGAGCCCGACGATTTCGCCGGCGTTGTTGATTGCCGATCCCCATGAATTGATTGCGCCGGGAAAGTCGATGGAGGTGTAAACCCCGCCACTGAGCTCGAAGCCGTGGTACTTCCCGCTGCTGTCTTCGTAGAAGCCCGAGATCTCGCCGCTGTCATTGAGTCCGACACATCCGGTTGTCTGGGCGGCGGGATAGTCTTTTTGCGTGAAGGACCCACCGGTGTAAAGGAAGCCGTGCTCACTGCCGTCATCCTGGTAGTAGTACCCCGTGATTTGTCCGGAATTATTGACGGCTTGCGGAATAGTGTTGTCGGCTGCGGGATAATCCAAGGTTGAGAATTTTCCCGCCGCGAGAGTGAAACCGTGCCAGTGGGTGCCGTCGAAATAGGACCCGGTGACAAGGCCGCTGTCGTTGATGCCGGCGCCGCTCGACTGCGCGGCGCCCGGAAAATTCAGGCTCTTATATTTCGTTCCCTGCAATTCGAAACCGTGCTGCAGGTTCGAACTGTCAGTGTAGGTGCCAACCATCGTCTGGGCCTTGTTGATGCTGCCTGGAGCGGTTGCGGAGGCCCCCGGGTACGCGATCACCTGGAACGCACCATCTAAAAGAAGGAAGCCTGCACCCAAGCAACAATCCGGCGCCATCGAAAAGAACCCGAGAATCGAGCCGGAATTACTTTCGTTCACCAGTCCCGATTCCGCGGCCCCGGGGAAGTTCACGATCCTGTAGCTGTAACTTTGCGCTTGCACGGAGGCAACCGTTGCAAGCAATGTGAGGATGAAAAGAGAGAGCGATTTTTTCTTCATAAAGAATCTCCTGGTGGTTTCTCTGAATTGATCGCGTGGGGTCTAATTGGCGAGGACCGCCGCCGCAGCGGCCCTCGCGACACTTCTATCGTTTCGTGGTTGCCGGCACCGGCTGAACTGGGAGCGCCGGCTGCAGCTTGCTCGGTTGTGCTGACCGGTTGGGCGGCAATGTGACCGGCATCTGCACCTCGGCCCGGGTATGGCTGCCGACTGGTTGAGCGATGGCGGGTCTATGTTTGAGTTGCCGCAATTTCTCGACCTTGGCGGCAATGTGGCTTTGCATTTCGGTTACGTCTTGCATGCGGATGTTTTCGTATCCCTTGCGCCGCACCACGATGCGATAGTCGAAAGCGATGTTCGAAGTGCCGTGGTGAAGTTCGCGAACTTCAAAGCCCGAAGCGCTGGTGCTCGCGAGGTAAAGGCCTTCACAATCCCCTCGCGGGGTGAGGAAGACGTGATAATCCTGAGACGAAGTCACCGTGTCGCGGAAGGTGGGTTCGAGCGCGATGGACGCACTCCCGTTGGAAAGCGTGCCGGAACCGAAATCTTCAAACCAGTTCTCGGGCGACTCGACGGCATATAGGCGTACCCAGCGATTGTCGGGAAGAGGAACGGCCGCCGATTTGCTGCCGGTGCAGGTCAGGTCCCCTTGCGTATTGACCAGGCAGTTGTTGTTGTTCCAGCCTATAGCCACCAGCGGAAATGGGTTATTTGGTGCGAAGAAAGTCCCGGCAGAATTGAAAGCGCTGTTCGAATTACTGATTCCGACAACTCCGTCCCCACCCTGTGAGTATCCATAGACACCGCCGTTAGAACCGCCGGCGGTACCCGTGGGTACGGAATCGTCTCCCCAGACCCCATAGGAGCCATTTGCCAGATCGGTGTTGGTAGTCAGTCCATAAACTCCAGAATTGCCTGCGGCGGGCGAGGCACCGGCGACTCCGGCTGAGACGGTTGACCCGCCAGACACGCCGATCCCAGTGTTGGACACGCCCAACACTCCGGTTGCAGAGTTGGACAAGCCTTCGACTCCAGTCCCGGTGTTGGTCGAGCCATACACGCTGGTCCCGCTGTCGGTCACGCCCCAAACGCCGATGCCGGCGGCGGCGGAAGAGTCGCCAACCACCCCGACGGGATTGAATCCAACGTTGCTGTTGAAAGTGCTGCTGTGCGCCGGGCCGGAGCCGATCACACCCAACCCGAGCGGCGCAGAGCTAATTCCATAAACTCCGGGAGCAAGCGCTGCGGAACTGTTGGTTGTGTTTAGATTCTCGCCAACCACGGCGCTGACGACGCTGCTGTTGTTGTAGGCAACTACGCCGTTGCCGTTGTCGGCAGTAGCGAGAACGCCGATCGTTCCAAAAGTGCCGGCATCGCCCCAAACTCCCGAGGCGAAACCCTTGTACGTGCTTCCAGTGGCGCCAGGGCCGGCATTCGATCCGAAGACTCCCGCGCCCGTGCCGGTAGTGTTGGAGATGTAGCCTTGCACGCCGAACACTTCCGCATTGGATAGTTGCTGTCCCAGGATCGCGGCATCGCCGTTGGTGGGAACGCGTGAGGTTCCGATGATGGCATAGGTCACGCCGCTGGCGGCCTCTTGGGTCACGTTCAAAGCTGTGTTGCCGCCGTTGGCGGTGATCGTCTGATTCGCGTTGAAAGTGTTGGCGGAGTTGAGTAGCGCCACTTTGCTGGTGTCGACATTCAGGGTGACGTTGCCGCTGGTGCCGCCGCCGGTGAGGTCCGTGCCCGCCGTGACGCCGGTGATCGTACCCGTGCCGCCGACGGTGGCGCACACCCATGATGTGCCGTTCCATTGCAGCGTTTGATTGGTCGCGCAGGTCCCCAGCAGGGTTATGGAGAGGCTTCCGCTGGTGCCGCCGCCAGTCAGGCCGCTGCCGCTTGCCGTGGTCACGCCTGTGATCGTGCCCGCGCCGGGGAAAGTTTGGCCCGTGGCAAAAGTGAAGAGGCCTTTGCTGCTCAGTTTCAGGCCAGTCTCAGCCGGCGATGACGTGCCGGAGCCGAATAGCAGGTTCAGTGTGCCCGATGGTGTGGCTGTATTGTTGCCGGAGGCTTCCGCTTTCCACTGGAAAGTCTGATTGACGGCAGCCTTGGTGCCGCTGTTGAACGACGAAGCAACCAGATCTTGTGGTTGCGATCCTTTTCCGGCCGACGCGGTTGCGGCTCCCTGCGCGGGCAAAGTGAGCAGGCCTTCGAGATTTGTCGTGCCCTTCACGTCCACTGTTGCACCGGGAGTTGTGGTGTTAATGCCGACTTTGGCTGTGGCGCCTGTGCCCGATTGAAATAAGACAGAATTTCCGATGGCGCTGGTGCTGGTCCATAGCGGAAGAAAGTCGAGCGTGCCGGAACCGGTCACGCTGCCGGCGGGAGGAACACCGTCAGCTTCATTAGGAGTCGAATTCGCCGTAGCGGGGCCAACAGCAGCAGGCGACGCACCCGCCAGCACAAAAGCCGAGGCCGGAAGTCCGCCGATGGTCTCGGCATCCGCTGCCTTCAGGGCGTAAGGAACGCTTAGCAGGAGCACGCGCGGCTGTTCTGCCTGTCCCTCGATTTGCACGCCAAGCCAGCGCGCTTCGCCCGACACGAACAGATCTTTGGGCAGGCCAAGATTTGTCGTCGAGCCCAGCATCACCGAGTAGTGTCCGCGGCCGTCGGCCTGCACATTCTGCGTCTCGATCCACAGCGGAGCGCCGCCTTCGGATTCCTTATAGAGGAAGAACGTTACGCCGTGAACGCCGCTCTGGGGGCGGCCATTGACGTCGGTTACCGTTCCGCTAAAGTTGACAAGAGTGGGTACGGTGGAACCAGTTCCTGTTGTTTGCGCCAGGGCGATCGTTGATGGCAAGAGCACGAACAGCGAAAGCAGCCCGGCCACGATGTGATGCAGATTTTTTCTACCACTCCCCACAGGTCGATTCACGGTGATCCTCCTCACGGATTTTTTGCCTATCTTCTTCTGGAATACTGAAGGCCGGTAACGATGACTTCTTCGGTTTCGGCCTGCGCTGCGATTTCTTCAGGAATGTTTTTCAGTTGATGGGCGATGCCGTCTCCAGCAATGCAGACCCAGTTCAGATACTGCTTGCCATTGAAACGGGTGAAAATCAGGCGGGATGCGTCCGCCCGGGCGGCACGAGGCGCCTCACCCGAACCCGTCAGGATCACCTCATAAATGTGGCGCTTGTCGGCCTTGATCACGATCACGCCCGTATCCTCGGCACGCTTGGGCTTCCCCAGATACCGCTGCACGACGTAGCTACCCGCCGGCAGCGTCTGGGTTCCCACCACAAAGGGAAACGGCACTGCAACTTGGAAGGCGGAAACCTGGGCGGCTGGCTGAATGGTCGTGACTGAAATCAGCAGAAGCATGACCACCGCCAGATTTCCGCTCTTCATAACCAGGCTCCCGAAAACTCGCTTGACCCACCGGCGACAATTTGCGGGAGTTCGCGGAAAAAGGCAACGAAACTGTTTCCGAATCGCAGCTAACCAGCTAAGAGATTGCAAGGCATCTGGTTATTCACGTTTCTAACCTGCCGTGCTAGAATCGCTCGCATTCTGGGGCGGCCTTGATGGAACCGGAGATGAAAGGGCGGAAGTGCAGGTTTGGATCGTTTGAGGTCGATTTCCGGGAAAGCGTCCTAACCAAGTCTGGAGTGCGGATTCGCCTGCAAGAGCAGCCTTTTCAGATTCTGGCGCTCTTGTTGGAGCGCCCTGGCCAGATCGTAACCCGCGAAGAAATCCGTCAGAGGCTCTGGTCGAACAATACGTTTGTTGAGTTTGATGATGCCCTCAATACGGCCGTGCGAAAACTGCGCACCGCCTTGAGTGACTCAGCCGATAATCCCAGGTTTCTCGAAACCGTTCCCCGTCGCGGTTACCGCTTTGTCGCTCCGGTCAATCAGCCCCCCGAAGCGCCAACCAGCGTGCCGGCTCAACCTGAGTCCGCCGAGGCAGCGATCCCGACAACCTCCCACTCTGGTAGGCCGTCGGCCAGCCTGGAACTCACCGAGACAGGTCGCCGGCCACGATTTTTGATGATTGCTGTCGCCGCGCTACTGGCCGCAGCCGCGTTGGGAGCTTACTGGTACCACCGGCGGAATCAGTTTCGGATCACCGCCGCAGACACCATCGTCCTTGCGGATTTTGTGAATAGCACGGGCGAACCCGTCTTCGACGACGCACTCCGGCAGGCATTGCAAGTCGGCCTGCAGCAATCACCCTTTATCACAGTGCTCTCTGACCGCAAAGCGGCAGTCATCCTGAAGCAAATGGGGCACTCGCCTGAGGAACGCATGGCGGGCCGAACCGCCATTGAAGTCTGCCGGCGAACCGGCGGCAAGGTCACCGTGCAAGGTTCGATTGCCAGCTTGGGTACAACTTATCTGGTTGGACTGGCCGCGATCCGATGCGATAGCGGCGAGCCAGTCATCAACCAGCAAGTGCAGGCAAAACGGAAAGAAGACGTAATTGACGCTTTGGGCCGCGCGACCGCGCAACTGAGAGAGCGTTTGGGAGAGTCCCTGCCCTCGATCCAGAAATACAACGCGCCGCTGGAGCAGGCCACTACTCCTTCCCTCGAGGCCCTGAATACCTACGGCATGGCTCTTTCAACCTGGGATAAGAAAGGGGATCGCGAGTCTCTCCCGTACTTCAAGCGGGCCATCGAATTGGATCCAAATTTCGCCATGGCATATGGCGCAATGGCGACGATCTTTAACAACCTCGGCGAACAGGATCTCGCTCGCGAGAACGCCAGCAAAGCTTATGCACTGAAAAATCGGGTAACGGAGGCGGAAAGGATTTCCATCGAAGCCCGTTACCATCTTTACGTTACCGGAGACCTCGAAGAGGCCGCGCGCGTCTACGAATTCGCCGTGGAGAATTATCCGCAGTCCGCCGGAGCGCTCAACCATCTGGGCTCGACCTACGCCGAACTGGGGCGCAACGAGAAGGCGGTCGATCGCTTGCGCGAGGCAATGCTCCTCGACCCGACCCGGGCAACCACGTACTTCAACCTCGCCATGAACTTGCTCGCCCTGGACCGGATTCAGGAGGCGGAGGCGGTTCTTCAGGAGGCCGGCCGGCGTGGCTTTCGAACTGACTTCCTGTCGCAAGCAAATTATGCGATGGCGTTTTTACGTAACGACAATTCTGAGATGCAGCGCCTGCTGCAGCAGTCCTCAGAAATTCCCGGAGCGCAATCTCTGCTCCTTTCGGAACAGGCGGATACCGAGTCCTATCACGGCCGTTTCGAGAAGGCCAACGAACTGTCGCGCGTGGCCGCCAATCTGATGGACCATGATGGCGACCATGAAGCCGCGGCGTTGTGCCTGGCGCGGGCGGCCTTACGCGAGGCAGAAGCGGGAAATGCTCTCCGAGCCCGCGAGTTGATTGGCCTCGCGCAGAAGGGCTCGCAGGGGGAAGACGTTGTCACCCTGACCGCTCTCGTGATGGCTGAGGTCGGGGATCTCGACTCGGCGAACACGCTCGGTCGCAAACTGGACCATCTGTGGCCGGCCGGTACCTTCACTCAGAAGTACTGGCTGCCGCTCATTCGCTCGCAGGTTGATCTGCACCTCAAGCAAGGGCTGAAAGCGGTTGCGGACCTGGATCCGGCAAGGGGATTGGAATTTGCCGAGCCCCCGAGCATGCCCGCCATAACCATCTGTCCCCCCTACGAACGAGGCCAGGCATATCTGGCCGCAGGCGACGGGGAACGAGCGGCGGTCGAGTTTCAGAAGTTGATCGATCATCGCGGCATACTCCAGAACTCGATGATGTGGCCGCTGGCGGAACTTGGTCTTGCGCGCGCTTACGTCCTGCAAGCAAGCGGGGAGCAAGGCGCCGTGGCAACTGCGACTCGAGACAAAGCCCGGCTTGCCTATAAGCAATTTCTTGATCTTTGGAAGGATGCCGACCGCGACCTTCAAATCTTGCAGCAGGCGAAAGCCGAGAGCGGCCGCCTGTAACAGACACCGGTCCGAAGTGGGAGTCTTCTCGACGAAGATGTGGTTGCCGCTCGCTTCAATTCTGAGGGACGCGGCCTCATGTCACGAAAGCGCTGGCCGTTCAAAAACCTTTGGCGTTTTATCACAGAGAGCGGTGACGGCCTTCATAGTGCGCACCTCAGGAAAGGAATTCAATCACAGCAGAGTGCAGATTGGAGCCCCCATGCGCACACCCGGCATCTTGTTGGCAGTTTGTATTGTGTTGGTCGTTCCGCTGCGGGCGCGGCAGGTTACGATCCGACAAACCCCGATTCAGAAAACCTCCTGGGCATCCGGACAAGAGATGTACCGGCAGTATTGCTCGGCTTGCCACGGGAACAGCGGCAAGGGAGACGGCCCGGCAGCAGCGGCGTTCAAGGCTCCGGTCGCGGATTTGACAACCCTGACCCAGCGCAACCGGGGAAAGTTCCCTTACGGCCAGTTTGATGCCGTCATGCGCTTCGGGGCGAAGGCCGCGTCTCACGGTGCGCGGTCAGATTCCGCCCACAGCCCCGAAAACATGCCCATCTGGGAACCGCTGTTCGCATCCCTGCCCAACGAACGCGAGGGCACCATCCACCAGCGCATCAGCAACCTGGCGCACTACGTGGCCACAATGCAGTCGAAGTAGACGACCGCGTCTCGTACGCCGCATTCCACAGATTGATGCCTCATGCATGGCCGGGCGAAAGCCAGCGGAGGTTGCCCTGCGCGGTCACTTCGGTAACGTTTACCCCAGAACCATCGGTGTCTAGACTGAAGCGTATCGGCAAAAACCAGAGCCTGAACTGTCCATGGCTCGCGCCCAGGGAGAACACGTTGTCAGAGCGGCCCGACGAAATGAATCGGCGTCTGCAAGAATGCAGCAGCACGCCGCAGAACCCAACCTCATCCGAGGAATTGGTGAGCCTGTCCCAGGAAAAGCGGGGGCTCGAGCCGTCGGCGGGACGCGCTGCGAAGCACCGCAATTACGGCTCGTCGATGGATGTACGGATGCGGGATCAAGTTCGGGCGGAGACGCACTCAGGCAGCATTCTGGCCAACGTCAACAACGAACTCTCCAAATTGGAAAAACGGGATTCGGAATTGTGGTGGATCGTCTCCATCACCGGCCTGATCGTGGGCAGCGGCCTGATCATTACGCTTCTCCCCGCCGCCTTCGCGCAGAGCGGCAACTTGCACTTCGAAATTACGGTCTCGCGTCAACTGGTCGTCGGATTGATGGTTCTGCTGATTCTCTTGAACACGTATCTCGTGGGACGGCGCATCGAACTCCGGCGCCTGCGCGAGCGAATGATATCCACGACGATTCAGAACGAACTGGTGCGGCTGCAATCGTTCACCGATCCGCTCACCGAGATTTATAACCGCCGCTCGCTCGAAGACCTCGCCAATCGCTACATCAGCCACGCTCGACGGCTGAAAAAGCCACTGACCTTCATGCTGATCGATGTCGACCGCTTCAAGGAAGTCAACACGCGCTTCGGCCATCTGACGGGCGATTTCGTCCTCGCTGAGATTGCCAGCCTGCTGCGCACTTCTATCCGCGGCTCCGATGCCGTGATTCGCTACGGCGGAGACGAGTTCGTCATCCTGACAGATGCCTCGGCCGTGGAAGCTCAGAAAGTTGTGGAACGAATCCACATTTATCTGAACGACTGGAACAAATGCGCCCATCTGGAAAACTGCACGATCAGTCTGAGCATCGGCTTAGCTGAGTGGAGCGATGGCCAGACTCTGGAGGAAGCGCTCGACCGCGCCGACCAGGATATGTACCGGAAAAAAGAGCAACCTGCCGCTCCGGCTGCGGAGAAATCGCAAGCGGCAGCGGCTTCGCGCTGAAGCATTCCGGAGCAAGAAGGCTGCAAAAGGGGCGCGGAGCCTACCTCAAAGAGCCATAGTGAATTACTTCCGTGCCATGGCTATAGCACTGTTGGGGGTTGTTCCGCCTCTCGTCCGCTGTTATTTTGCCGATAGTGATGCTGATCCTCCCCTGCAGTGGTGGCGAATCGAAAGTCGGGAGAGCTTATGAGGTTCATGCATCTGTGTTACGCGGCTTTAGGATTTGCGGTGGCCCGCTGGGTGTTCCGGCGGCGACCGGTGGCGGATCCGGTTTCGCGTTTGCGAACGTCGGGTCTGCTGTAAGTAGCCTGAAGCTTTGCTTGGGGAACAGGGTTTGGGCGCGCGTCCCGTTGCGCAACCATTTCGTCTGCGCGCGCCCGCTGTTCTTCTTCACTCTTTAGGTCTGGCCAAGAAGTGTTACCAGAGTTATCTCCGCTTAGTTACTCACCCTGTCTACAATAGCTGTGAGTCGGTAGGAATTGGCAGTTAGCAATTAGCAGGTAGCCATTGGCTAATGCAAAATTGCTAATTGCCAGTTGCTAATTGCTTTACTGCCGGCTCCAGAATCCCCCGTGCGAACACATCGCTTAATTCGCCTGACGCCGTCCCTGCTGGTCTTGGGAATCATCCTGCTTGCCTTGCCGCCGCAGGGCCGCGCACAGGATAACGAAACTCCTTTGGGGGATGTCGCGCGCAATTTTCGCAAGAAGGCGGCGGCCGATGCCGTGATTGATAACGACAACTTGCCGAACGTGATGAAGGAGGCCGAGTCGCGGCGCGCCGCCGGCCTTTCCCAACCTTTCTCGCTCGAAGCTCAGAACAAGAGCATTCGCGTTTCCTCTCCTGATGTGACCTGCAGCCTGTCATTCAGTTCGAAAGCCGCTTCCCTGCTCTCCGATCCTGTGATGCTCGACGAGTTGCCGCGGACGGAACTGGCCAAACTGGACGGCCCGGCCACCATCGACGGCGATTCTCTGCAGATCTCGATGCATAACGGAACTTCATGGGAACTGCGCGAAGTGGTCATCGGCCTCACCATCGTGAGGCGTGCCCAGGGTGACAGAGCTTATTCCGGCCAGGCGCGCATCGTTCCCGCAGTTGCGGGCGGCTCGACTCAGCCGGCGCAGGATCTCTCTCAGAAACATGCAGATGTAACTCTTCTGCTGCACGGTAAAGGAGCGGCGGCCCCGTCGGCGACCGCAATGATCCGTGCGCCCCTCAACTTCGCCCTGTTCCCCGATCAGGAGTGGCACTGGGCGGTGGTCAGGGCAAAAGGCATTCCTCCGCAAGCGCCGAGCGAGACTACGACGCAGCCCTAAACACCGGCACTAAGCCTCCCCGATTTTTTTGCAAGAGTGCGGAAGCAGGCACAGATGGCACGCCGAAAGCTGCCGTCGAGCGCTGGAGTGGAAGCCTATCGTGGAAGCCTGCCGTGGAAATACGACCACTGGGGCTAAAGCCCGACGGGTTTTGAACGGCTAACGCGGCCCTGAAGGGCCGCCCTTCCACGGCAGGACATTTCCTTAACCTGACGAGGCGGGGGGCATCGGCGCAGCGGGCGAGACGCCTCGCCGGACAGCCGCCGGGACGGCGGCGCTACACCGTGCTAAACTGACCTCAAATCCCACACCAAGGACCATCGATGAAATTCGGCGTCATCATTTTTCCCGGTTCCAACTGCGATCATGATGCCTTCTGGACGATTCAGCAGGTCGCCAAACAGCCGGTGACTTTTCTCTGGCATGAGTCGCATGAACTCGAAAATTGTGACGCCATCATCGTCCCCGGAGGCTTTGCCTTTGGCGACTACCTGCGCACCGGCGCGATTGCGAAGTTCTCTCCGGTGATGGAATCGGTGCGCCGCTTTGCCGACGGCGGCGGCCTGGTGCTCGGCATCTGCAACGGCTTCCAAATCCTGTGCGAGGCCGGGCTCTTGCCCGGTGCTCTGATGCGCAACACCGGCCTGAAATATGTCTGCAAGCCGGTGCAGGTGCGGGTGGAAAATGCCGAGACTCCTTTTACCAATGCCTGCTCGCAGGGAGAAGTATTGACCATCCCCATCGGACATATGGAGGGGAATTATTTCTGCGACCAGTCAACATTGGATGAATTGCATCGCGACCGCCGCGTGGTTTTTCGTTACGCGACCCCGGCGGGCGAAATTTCGCCCTCTGCCAATCCCAACGGCTCGCTCGATAATATTGCGGGAATTTGCAGCGCCGGGGGCAATGTCGTCGGAATGATGCCCCATCCCGAACGCTCGTCCGAACCTGCCCTCGGCGGCATCGACGGGATGAAAATCTTCCACTCGATGGTGGGAGCGATGGCCAGCCGGTAGTCCTTCCGCAGAGCGCCGTCCTCCATGGGCGCGATAAGAATAATTTCCTAGGATTATCACAACCCCAGGTGTTAGTGTTTCCGCGAAAGCTGCTTACCCCTATTCGCCCCCGGGAACTTTAACCTTTTCGCAAGCAAAGGGAGGAGTGTGCGATGACGGCGAAGCAGATTCTTGACGCCTTTTCTGAAACCCTGATGCAGGACGAACGCATCCTCAGCGGCCGAGAGCGGGAGTTGCTGATGAGTCTCCTGCAAAACTCCAGGCTGTCCAACAACGACCCCCAAACTCAATCGGCGGTAGCGGCGGTGATGGCGCGCTCGGTGGGTGAAACCGTGGCCCAACGCGCGTTTGGTTTGTTAGGCGGAAGCATTGTGGATCAGATTCTGGCTGGAATCCAGGCGGGTACGGAGGAAAACATTTCCGCCACCCAAATTCAATCCAAGGCTCCACAACCGCCGATGAAAGGACCACCGTCGCCGGCGCCTTCGCCGGGGCCGGCACCTCAACCTCCACACATCAGCTCGTCTGTGCCGTACAGCGCTACCGCGGGCACGCCGCAGCCGCCGATGAAAAGCCCACCGACGCCGGCGCCAGCGCCCGGGCCGGCGCCACAGCCTCCGCATGGTATCCGGCCGGAGAGCATGCCGGTCCGCGCGAACTCGGGCAATGGTGTGGGAGTTCTGGAGCTTCCCGTGATCACGCGGGCGCAAAGCGTCGTCCTGGATGAGTTTCTGTCTCCTCCAGAACTGGAGGAACTACGCGCTTACGCGCTGCAGCATGAAGCGGACTTCCAGATCAGCCAGGTGCTTTCACCCAACGATGAGCCGGGAACGGCGGATTATGACCATCGCCGCTCGCGGGTTCTGATGGACTTGGGGAAGCATCAGGAAACGATTCTCAAGAGAATCCGGGCGGTGCTGCCAAGAGTGCTGGATCAGCTGGATATGGAAGAGTTTCCCGTCACGAATATGGAAGCTCAGATTACGGCCAGCAACAACGGAGATTTTTTCCGCGCCCACACCGACGACGGCCAGAAAGAAGTCGCTTCCCGCCGCTTGACCTTCGTCTACTTTTTCCATCGGGAGCCACGCCAGTTCGAAGGCGGCGAGTTGCGTCTTCACGATTCACGAGGTGGCTTGCAAACCGGGAGCTATCAAACGATCGAGCCGCGGCAGAATCAGATCGTATTCTTCCCCTGCTCGCTCACGCACGAAATAACCCCAGTGGAATGTCCTTCGCAGGCTTTCGCTGACAGCCGCTTCACCCTAAACGGATGGCTACACAAATAAAAG
Source organism: uncultured Acidobacteriaceae bacterium (assembly GCA_963715875.1). GTDB lineage: Bacteria > Acidobacteriota > Terriglobia > Terriglobales > Acidobacteriaceae > Sulfotelmatobacter. The sequence continues at coordinate 3,781,913 of OY970281.1, forward strand.
ACAGCGCATGGCTGGAGTGGATTGCCGGCCTGATGGGAGTGGGGTCGCGGCAGACTTTAACCGCGACCCTGCCCCCTGGCCAGTTTCATTGCCTGCTCGATGAGTTGCCGCTGCATCTGGTTCCGCGGGGACAACTCGAGCTGCAATGCGGCCGGCAGGATGATTCACGCCAGCCGTTATTCTTCAACCCACAATGTTCGGTGCTGCCGGCAGGGCAGGCTCCGGCGGAATTGATGTCAACAGATTCAGACCCTCGCCCGGACGTGTTGCAGAACTTCTATTTGCAGGGACCGGTGGCATGGGTACGCGATGCCGCCACCAATTCTTTGCAGCCATATTGGCTGGGGCCGCGGCTGGAAGAGATCCTTTCGAGCCTGCTCCAGGGCGGACCTGCGCCGGCTTCCCTTCCCGCCGACGATCGGCTGCTGTTAGCCATCGCCGGCATTTTAGTGCCCGAGGGACATGCAGAGCGACGCCGTGCAGAGTGGGCCAGCGTCGTCGAAAAAAGTGTTCCTCATTTTCGTACCAAAGAGTACGCGGCGCTGCGCAATCTGATTCACCCGTTCCACATCGCTGCCTTGCGGCGCTATTACCGCCATGCGATCCGGCAGGGGTCGATTCGACTGGGGGACTACCAGAGCCCGCGGCGCTATATCGCTCACAATGAGCCCGTGGCACGGTTCTTTCATTATCAGATGGCCAATGCAGTCAGCGCCATCGTGGGCGAGCCGGTCAAGCCGTCCTATGTTTACTTCGCGTCGTACCTGAGCGGCGCTCAGTTAAAGAAACACACCGACCGGGCGCAGTGCGAGTTCAGCGTTACCCTGTGTCTGGATTTCTCTCCCGAGCCCGAACTGGCATCTCCATGGCCGATCCGCCTCGCGACTTCGGACGGCAGCGTTGCGGTTTATCAAGCGCTGGGCGACGGCTTGGTGTATCGGGGAACCAAGGTGCCGCACTACCGCCATGTCCTCGGCGAAGGGCAGACGTCGACCTCCATTTTCTTCCATTACGTTCCTGAGAATTTCAACGGTGTGCTCGAATAGGGTTATAGCGGGCTCTGCCTGCTTAATGCAGGCCCGAGATTAGATAAAGCACCGACAGGACTTGGTAGTAGCTGTAGGCGAAACGCGATCCGTCGCGGGTCACGACCACGGGAGCGATGGTGACTACGCCGCTTTTCTCGGGTTGCAATTCCCGCAGCAGAATCCGCTTGCCCGTAACCACATTGACCTTGTACGCCTTGGCCGGAACCTGGCCCGAAAGATATCCATAGATGGACGCATTATCTTCGGACCATTGGATGGGAATAAAGTTCGGTTCGAGATTCGGGATGACGCGAGGTGCGCCTCCTCCGGTGGTCGGATAGACGGCGCCCACCCCAGCCTGGTTGCTGCGAAAAATGTAGCGCCCATCGGGTGAAACTAATCCGCCGGTAACGCCTTCGGGCGTGATGGGGATTGGTTTTCCGCCTTCTAAGTCGGCCACGTAAGTGCGGACGCCGTGCCCCGGTTCGCTGGCGTCAAAGGTAATGCGTTTCCCATCTCCCAGAAACTGAGCAATTCCGTTTTGCAGGTTCAGACCTGGTATGTCGATGGTGCGAGGTTGGCCGGCGCCCATGGGGATGAGCTTTAACTGGCCAGGATTTCCCGGAACGATCGAAATCGCCCATTTGCCATCGGGGGAAAGTTTCCCTGCGCTTCCTTCGCTCAGTTGCACCGGAGGAGAGCCATCGATCTTGCGAATCGCCAGCGAATAATTAGTCCCCGCAGCTTCGCTGGAGTCTTCAAATAGAATCGATTGCCCGTCTGGTGAAATATCTTTCGCGATGTTCCAATCATGCCAGGAGAGGTCCACAGGCTTGCCGTCGCCCTGGTCGATGGCCATGGCTAAGCGCTCGGCGACCACGCTCACTAGCGCTCCACCGTCCGGCGAAACGTCTTCCAGGGTCATGCCGTCGGGAAGGTTCAGCAGAGTCCGAATCCGTCCGGCCATATCGACCGCATGCAGGTCGCGGCTGATGCCTTTTTCGACGGCCGTGAACCATACTTCCTTGCCATCGGCGCTCCAGGCCAGACCATCCTCAGATTCCCACTCGGGCGTGAGGACGTGGACTTTGCCGCCGGCGTCCAGCATGCACACCGAGCCACGATCATCCCATAAGGAGGGATGATCCATAAAAGCGATGCGGCCGCCTTGCGGGGCGACGCGAAGGTGGCTGATCCAGCCCTTGCTCTGGTAAAGGACATGGCCGATGGGATACTCGATCCGATCACTGTCCTGAACGTGGTGAACCACGGCAAGGTCACCGCTCGGAGACCAGTCCGCCCAAGACACATCTGCGAGGACTTCGCGCGGCGAACCGCCAGCCATAGGGCCACGCGCCAGCATTCCTCCTTCCATTTCCAGATGCGCTCCGTGAGACCCGTGGAGCGCCAGGGCGAGTTCGCCGCCGCGAGAAATGGAGAGCAGATTTGCGTCGGCCAGGTTCAGGGGCTGGCTCAGAAGAGAATCCGCGACCGTGGAAAACAACTGTACTGGCCTTCCGTTCCAGGAGGCGCCATACACAATTGCTCGATAGCCCGGGGCGAAGCGCGCCGAGAAAACCGTGCCGCGTTCATAGGTCAATCGCCGATACGAGGGAGAAGAGCTTGGCGATCGATTCAACTGGTTCGCCAGCAACAGCAGCGCCGCAACCAGAAGCACGGCCGCCGAAGCCCAGGGAATCATCCGCGTTCCCGATCGCGGGGCCTTAAAGCGTCCCGTTTGCCCGCCACTGCCGATAGTGGACAATGCAAACGCCAGATCGCGCGCCGATTGAAACCGGTTCGCCGGTTCCTTCTCCAGGCAGTGGCGCATGATCTGCTGGCAGGATGTCGGCACGTTTGCCTGTTCCAGATTCAATTCTGGCGGATCTTCGCGGAGCACGGCGGTCATGGTGTCTACTTCAGTTTCACCATGAAACGCGCGGCATCCGGTCAGCATCTCGTAGAGAATGGAGCCTACACTGAAGATGTCGCTGCGATGGTCGACGGCTTTGGCCCGCAGTTGCTCGGGCGACATGTAGGCTACCGTTCCGACCACCGCGCCGTGTTTGGTTACCGTGGTTAACTCTTCGACCGAGCGTCCCTCATCGGGGCCGGGCTGCAGTTTGGCAACTCCGAAGTCAAGAATCTTGATTCGGCCATCGGTGGTCACAAAGAGATTTTCCGGCTTCAGGTCGCGATGGACGATGCGATGATCGTGGGCCGCAATCAAGCCCTGAACGATTTGCTGCGCATAATCGAGGGCCAGGCGAACCGGCAATGGCCCTTCGGCCACGCATTTGCGCAGGGTCTTGCCTTGCAGCAATTCACAAACGATGTAAGGGGTGCCTTGGTCGAAACCGACGTCGTAAATGGCGACGATGTTGGGATGATTCAAAGCCGCCGCGGCGCGGGCTTCCAGCTCGAACCGGCGGAGATGATCGGGGTTCGCGCTGGAAGCAGGCTTGATCAGTTTCAGGGCAACATCGCGTCCCAGTCTCTCATCCCGCGCGCGAAAAACCTCGCCCATGGCTCCGGAGCCAATTTTTTCGAGGATGCGATAGTGACTGATGACCCGCTCAGCCATGTGTAAAATTACCCCGGTCAAATAGTAGGAGCGTAGGAGACCGCCGTCAAATAAAGAATCACAAAGATTTGCGCCTGCGGGAACCAGGCACTCCGAAGGCGTCATCCGAAACGCGGCGCACTTCAGCCGCGTGAGGGATCTCCCACAGATTCGGCCAGTTAGAGATCACTTCGCCATCCGGCTCGGTGCAGGCTCCTCGTTCCGCCTGAAAAACGGCTGCATTCGGGACGACCTCACCCATAGCCGAGAAGATTCAAATTGATGCACAACCCCTTCGCGGTGGGAAACGAGTCGTGATATAATTTCAGTTCGCCTGCATAATTTCGAGGCTTCCTGTGCACTTTCTACGGGCGAATCCCGCGTTCAAAACAGATCATTCGATAGGGGTCTAACCATGTCCGGCCATTCAAAATGGGCCACAATCAAGCACAAGAAGGGCGCGCTCGACGCCAAGCGCGGCAAGATCTTCACCCGTCTCATCAAGGAAATCGGCATCGCCGCTAAGAACGGCGGCGGAGATCCTGACACCAACCCCCGCCTGCGCGGCGCCATTCTGGCTGCCAAGGCGGAAAACATGCCCGCCGACAACATCAAGCGCGCCATCCAGCGCGGCACCGGTGAACTTCCCGGCGCCACCTACGAGGAATTCACTCTCGAAGGCTATGGCCCAGGCGGCGCGGCGGTCCTGCTGGACATCAACACCGACAACCGCAACCGGACCGTCAGCGAGATCCGCCACTGCTTTGGCAAGAACGGCGGCAACATGGCTGAAGCCGGCGCTGTCTCCTGGATGTTCCACAAAAAGGGCGACATCGTAATCCCCAAGGCCGCGGCGAAAGAGGACGACCTGATGAACATCGTTCTCGAAGCCGGTGGCGAGGATTTAAACGACGATGGCGAGAATTGGGAAATCCTGACCGCGCCCTCCGCCTTCGAAACTGTGCTCGAGGCGGTGAAGAAGGCTGGGATTGAGCCGGCGTCGTCCAGCGTCGCCATGATTCCGCAAAACTACGTCAAGCTGGAAGGCCAAGCGGCCAACACCATGATCCGGTTGATGGAAGCGCTCGAAGATCAGGACGATGTGCAGAACGTACATTCCAACTTCGATATCGACCAGAAGCTATTGGAAGAAGTGGCCGGCTAACCGTTCGAGTCGCAATTTCGCATCGAGCCGCCCCTTGCGGGCGGCTTTTTGTATTCTTGAGTTCTCATGGCCGAGGCGAGAGAGCCGGGTTGCCACCCCGCGAAAAAGTTTTCAACACACCCGTGGAAAATTCTGTGGAAAAGCGCGACTCTATCTTCCTAAGTGCTTTAGAGAGAACTGGTTCAGCATTTTGCACCGGAGCGGGTGCTGGCACTTTCGTGGTGCTCTCGTGATCCCGCAGTTGTACTAGAGCGAGTCCTTCAGTCCTGAGTGAAAAGTGAAACTTAGACTCGATAAACTTCTGGTTGACCGCGGGCTGGCAGCCTCGCGCGAGCGCGCCCAAGCCCTGATTCTCGCCGGAAAGGTTCTGGTTGACGATCAGAAGATCGAAAAGGCCGGAGCTCAGGTTGAAGCCGACGCCGTGGTCCGCATGCTGGGCGAAGATCTGAAGTATGTCAGCCGCGGCGGTCTCAAACTTGAGCGCGCACTGGAACACTGGAGCATCGATGTGAACGGCAAGGTCTGTCTCGATGTCGGCGCCTCCACCGGCGGGTTCACCGATTGCCTGTTGCAACATGGGGCCGCTCGTGTGATCGCCATCGACACCGGTTACGGCCAGATGGATTTCAAGTTGCGCCAGGATGCCCGGGTTCGCCTTCTGGAAAAAACCAATGCTCGGTATGTGGCGAGCGATGAGATCGGCGAGAGCGCGGATCTCATCGTGATCGATGTGGCGTTTATCTCGGCTACGTTAGTCCTGCCTGCGGTGGTTGCAGCCGCATTCTCACCCTCTGCCGGCGAGCGCGGCGGGCGGCAGGTGATCGTCCTGGTGAAACCTCAGTTCGAAGCTGGAAGAGAATTTGTCGGCAAAGGAGGCATTGTGCGCGACGAGGCAGCGCAGTTGGCAGCCGTCGAAAAAGTGAAAAAGAGCTTGCTCGATCTCGGATGCGCGCGCACCGAGGTGATCGATTCGCCTATCCTGGGTGCGGAGGGCAATCGAGAATTTCTTCTCTGGGGAGTTTTCTAGTCCCCTGTAGCTCCCCTGTGCCCGCTGTGGTTAAGGCTTTTCTTTTCGGATTCTGTACAATCTTCTTTCTGTCCTTTCAACATGGCACTCTCACCCTCATCTTCTCGTCCGAAAGTCGCAGCCATCGTTTCCCGTCCAGCGCGGCCGGAGGTCGCACGCATTCTTCCCGAATTGCTGGCATGGCTGCACGCCAACGGCTATCAAGTGATCGTCGATCTGGAAACTGCCTGCTATATCGATGGCCAGGAACAAGTCATGCGTTCGCAGCTGTCGGCGCGTCCGCTGGATTTGGTCATCGCTCTGGGGGGCGACGGCACGCTGCTCTCCGCTGTCCGCGAAACCGCCGTCACCGAAGCTCCTCTGATCGGCGTGAATCTGGGTTCGCTCGGATTCCTTACCGATGTTCCGCTCTCGTCACTGTTCTCGCTGCTTGATGCCATCGCGCAAGGCCGCGCCTTTTGTGAACAACGCTCACTGATGCAGTGCGATTTGCTGCGCGATGGGAAGACTATTGGAAGCTATGTGGCCTTCAACGATGTCGTGGTCAACAAGACGGCGCTGGCTCGCCTGAATCACTACGATCTCTTCGTGGATCAGGCTTTCGTCTCCCGCTATCGCGCCGATGGCATGATCGTTGCCACTCCGACGGGTTCCACAGCGTACTCACTTTCGGCGGGCGGACCCGTGGTGATGCCGTCGGTGCATGCCTTCGTGATTACACCCGTCGCACCACATTCGATGACTCATCGGCCGCTGGTTGTTCCCGAATCTTCGGTGGTTGAGATTCTATTGCGCAGCGACGAGCAGGTCGCGTATCTCAGCATGGACGGACAGCCGGGCCTTGACCTGAGGGATGGAGACCGCGTCCAGTGCCGCCGCTCAGAACACAAGGTCAGCCTGTTTCGTGCCGACCCTGATTTCTTTCACGTCCTGCGCACCAAGCTGAAGTGGGGAGAAATCAATTCCCGCAGCGAGTAGGCTGGTTGTTACAGTTCTGCGGAATAGAGTTCCCGCACTCTTTCCCTGCGTCGAATCACTTTGACCGACTTCCCGCTCACCAGCACTTCCGCCGGCCGCGGACGCGTGTTGTAATTCGAAGCCAGTGACATTCCGTAAGCCCCGGCATCGAGAATGGCCAGCAGGTCCCCTTCTTCCACTCGGGAAATCTCGCGATCCCGGGCAAAGAAATCTCCAGACTCGCACACCGGACCGACTACATCGACAATCTCCGTCCTGGATAGCGAGTCCTTGGAGAGCGACTCTTTGGACTGAACGGCTGCCGAGTGAACGACCGGAACAATCTCGTGATAAGCGCCATAGAGCGCCGGACGGATCAAGTCGTTCATGGCCGCATCCACAACCAGAAATTTCTTCCCGTCGTTTTGTTTTCTATAGGCCACTGTGGTGACCAGCACGCCCGCGGGACCGACAATCGACCGCCCGGGCTCGAGCAGCAAATGCACGTTCAGGCCGCGCAACGGTTTGGTCACGGCACGCGCATACCCGGCGACATATTCGGCAAATTCCAAGCCCGGCTTCTGATAGGCGATTCCGAGTCCTCCGCCAATGTCGATGTAGTCCAGGCTGTGCCCGTCGGAGCGCAAGTCGCGAACCAGATCGGCAACTCGTTCCACGGCCTCGGCAAAGGGCGCCGGATCGGTAATCTGCGAGCCGATGTGAACGCTTACTCCCGCCACTTTCAGATAGCGCGCTGCCGACGCCTTGGCATAGAGGGTGCGCGCCTTGGCGATGGGTACTCCGAATTTATGTTTATGCAGCCCGGTAGAAATATACGGGTGCGTGTCGGCCGCCACGTCCGGATTCACCCGCAACGCCAAACGCGCGACCTTTCGCAATCGCGTGGCGCACTCCGCCAGAGCCCACAGTTCCGACTCGCTTTCCACATTGAACAGCAAGATTCCAGCCTTCAGTGCCGCCGCCATCTCTTCGCGAGATTTCCCCACGCCGGAGAAGACAATTTTGCGGGCGGCGCGGCGGTTGACCGCCATCACACGTTCCAGTTCTCCGCCTGACACCACATCGAAACCGGAACCCTCACGCGCCAGCAGGCGCAGAATGCTCAAATTTGAATTGGCCTTGACGGAATAACAGAGAGTGTGGGGGACATCGCGAAAAGCGCATTCAAACGCCGCCAACCGCGTACGAATGGTCGTCGCCGAATAAACGTACAGGGGAGTTCCGTAACGCGCCGCCAGTTTCGGCAGCGGAACTTGATCGCAGTGCAACACAAGATTCACACCGCGGCGCAGCAATCCCTTGCGCTGCTCGTGCAGAACGAATCCCGGCGGCCTTTCGGAATCCGCGCGCAAAGGTCCCGCAACTTCGCTACGACGGGTCATTTTCGTTTGGATGATCCTGATGCCGCGCCGTCTTTGACCTTGATAGCAACGACGGTCTGGTCGTCGAAGGTTTCGACTCCGGCGGAGTGCTCGGCCGCGGCTTTGAACAGCGCATCCACCACCGTGTCGGCTGATTTGCCGGCGCATTCCGCAATGATTTTCTCTACTCGGCCGCGGCCAAACAGTTCTCCGCGCCGGTTGCGCGCATCCAGAATGCCGTCACTGAAGAACACGAACATGTCTCCCGCCTTCATTTTGAAGCGGAACTCGTCGTAACTGGCATCATCGAACAACCCGAGCGGCAAACCCGTTGCCTCGATTACGGTGTTCTTGCCATCGTGAACATAAACCGGGCGTGGCAGGCCCGAGTTGGCGACCTGGAGGGTGCGATTCTCGTCATCCCAGACCGCATAGATGAGCGAGACGAATTGCGCTTCGATTCGCCGTTCTGCCAGCGACATATTTACCGCGGAGAGCATCTCGCCGGGGCCGGGCTCAATCGGCGCATGCGACCGCAGGATTCCGCTCACCAACGCCGCATAAATTGCCGCTGGCGCGCCCTTGCCGCTGACATCGCCAATCACAATTCCGAGCCGCGAAAGAGAGTACGGAATGAAGTCGTAAAGATCGCCGCCGATGGCTCGCGCGGGAGTGAACTTCGCGGCCAACTCCAGGTGCGCCACTTTGGGGAGTGTTTGTGGAAGCAGGCGCATCTGCAATTCCCGCGCCAGCGCCAAGTCGCGCTCCAGACGCCGCTCCTGACGCGCGATCTCTTCATATAAGCGGGCGTTTTCGATCGCAATTGCAACTTGCGCCGCCAGCGTCATCATGGTGCGCCGGTGGTCGTCGGTAAAAAATCCGCGCCGCGTGTGCTCCAGATCGAGCACACCGATGATCTTGTCTTTGTAGATGAGAGGCACCGCCAATTCCGATCGCGTTTCAGGATTGCCCTCGATGTAACGGGGATCCTTGCTCACGTCGGCCACCAGAATCGCCTGCCTTGATTGCGCCGCGTGCCCCACCAATCCGCGGCCCAGTGGAATTTCCGGCTTCATGTGGACATTTTCGTTGAAGCGCAGCGAGAAACGATGCTGCAGCTTCTCGCCGGAAGAATCCAGCAGCAGGATGCTGAACATCTGATAGTCGATCAACCGTCGCAGCAGTTCCGCGATCCGGCCCAATAATTCATCCAGATTCAGGATCGAGCTCAACTCGCGCGCGATCTCGTTCAGCAGCAGTAGAATTCTCGCCTGCTTGGTCGTTCGCGTATAAAGTTGCGCGTTCTCGATGCCCGCCGCCATGCGCGAAGCGATCAACGTGAGCAGGCGTTTGTGTTCTTCGTTGAAGTAGCCGGCATGCCGCGCCTCGAGATCGATCACTCCAATCACACGATTCTTGGTGACGAGCGGAACTGCCAGCTCGGAGCGCACATTGGGAACTGCCGGTATGTAGCGTGGATCCTCAGTTACATCATCAACGAGGATTGTCTGCCGCAGCTTTACAGCCTCTCCAGTAACGCCTTCGCCCAACTTAACCCGTGCGCGCTCGGCGAATTCCGCGGGATACCCCACCTGGAAACGAAAGCGTAGCTCCTGAGTTTTTTCATTGAGGAGAAGAATGGCAAAGATTTCGTAGTCGATGACCTTGCGGACGACCTCGGCGACGCGGCGCAGGGTGGTGTCGAGATCGAGCGAGGTCGCAAGGACGTCGGCGACCTCCAGCAACAGGGGCTCAACCTGTAAGGACTTTTCGTGCTTGTTCAGAACCGGAACCATTGTTTTTTCTATGATAACAGCCGAGCGCGAGTACTTAGTGCCGAGTACCGAGTGCCGAGTGCCGACTACCGAGAATCGCTCCGGGCCGGCATTTCCGCGCTTTTCTAGGTACTTGGTACTGGGTACTGCATCTCACTCTCGCGGAACGACGCAAACGTCCGCCAGGTTGCGATAGCGTTCGGCATAGTCGAGGCCGTAGCCCACAACGAATTCGTCGGGGATGGTGAAACCGACATAATCGCCTTGCAGCGGCAGTTTGCGCCGCGAGGGCTTGTCGAGGAGTGCTGCAATCTTCAGTGAACGCGGCTGATGCGCCAGTAGTAGCTTCTTCAGTACGGTCAGGGTCAGACCGGTGTCCAGAATATCCTCGACCACGATTACATTTTTATCTTTCATCGTCTGATCGACATCCTTGGTCAGCTTCACTTCGCCGGTGGAGTCCCACCCGCTCTTGAGTTCCTGCGTGGGGCTGGGGCGATTGCCATAACTGGAAACGCCGATGAAGTCAAAGGTGGCGTCGAGTTTCACCTGCCGCGCCAGATCTGCAAGAAAAATTGCCGACCCCTTCAGCACCCCGACAAAGATCACCGGCTGGCCGGCGAAGTCGCGCGTGATCTCCGCGCCCAACTCCGCGACTCGTTTTGCAATCTCCTCGCGCGAGATCAGCACCTTGAGTTCCGTCATGGCGTTTCATATTAAACTAAAGACCAATTGCCGCCCATCTCGATTTATTTTCGGTGGGGAATTGACGCGGCGAAGCTGCGAATATAGGAGAGATCGTGAACCTGAAAGGCATTGAACTCACCTGGCTGGGCCACGCGACCTTTCGCATGGTCACGCCTGGGGGACGCACCGTCATCATCGATCCGTGGATCATGAATAATCCGTCGTGCCCGCCCTCGGAAAAGAAGGTGAAGCACGTCGATGTGCTGCTCTGCACTCACGGCCACGGAGACCACATCGGCGACGCCGTCGAGATCATCAAGCAGCACAACCCGCAGGTGGTTGGCATTCCCGAACTTTGCGGATGGCTGCAGAAAAAAGGCGCGAAACAAACTGCCGAGATGAACAAGGGCGGCACGCAGAAGATCGGCGACATCAAAGTCACGATGGTGCACGCCGATCACTCCTGCGGAATTCAGGATGGCGACCAGATGATTTATGGCGGCGAGGCCTGCGGATACGTCGTCGAATTCGAAAACGGGGTGAAGATTTATCACGCCGGCGACACCAACGTGTTTGGAGACATGGCCATTATCCGCGACCTTTACGCGCCCGATATTGCGATGCTGCCCATCGGCGACCACTACACCATGGGCCCGCGCGAGGCCGCCTACGCTTGCAATCTGCTCAAAGCGAAGACCGTGATTCCGATGCATTTCGGGACCTTCCCGGTATTGACAGGCAGTCCCGCCGACTTGCAGAAGTTGGTTCCGGGAGTTGAGGTTGTCGCCATGAAACCGGGCGTTACTGTCGGCGCTTGAGATTTAGTTTCCGAGGGAGAACGATGTCCCAAAGCAAAACGAAACCAGAGAGTAAGCCCAACTGGCGGCATTACAACTACACCACCGCCGGTCCGGTGGATGATTACCTGTATTCCATGCTGCCCAAGCGCGATGAAGTGTTGGCGGAGATGGAAGATTACGCCTCCCAGCACGACGTTCCCATCGTCGGCCCGGCGGTGGCGCGCGTGCTGCAACAACTCGCCCTGATGATCCAGGCCAAGAATGTCTTTGAGCTGGGTTCCGCCATCGGATACTCGACCATCTGGTGGGCGCGCGCGGTCGGTGAAAAAGGCCGCGTCATCTATACCGACGGCGATTCCAAAAATGCCGAACTGGCTCGCGGATATTTCAAACGAGCCGGAGTTTCCGATCGAATCAAGCTGCACACCGGTGACGCGCTGGAGGTTCTCTCTGAGCAGAAGCAGCAGTTCGACATTATTTTCAACGATGTCGATAAAGAGGACTATCCCCGCGTGCTCCGCCTGGTCTCGCCTCGGCTGCGCAAGGGCGGCCTGTTTATCGCCGATAACGTTTTGTGGAGCGGGCGGATCGCGGAAAAGAATCCCAAAGATCCGAGCACGAAAGCGATCCTCGAATTCAATCGCCTGCTGTACGATTCGGCGGATTTCTACACCACGATTCTGCCCATCCGCGACGGGCTGGCGGTGGCGTTGAAGAAGTGAGCGAGATTATCCGCTAAGAAATTGTCCTCCCGAATGAAGCAGTGATCTTTGGTGATCGCTCGCAGGGAGAACACGACTACAGGCAAGACCGAGATCCCTCGCTTCGCTCGGGATGACAATGGTTGAGTTGGGATGACAACGGTTGAGTTGGGATGACAATGGTTAAATCGGCATGAATAGGGCTAACTCGAAATGACAGAGGCTAATTCGAGACGACAGGGGTTAAATCGACTTGACGGGAATCGCGAGCAGATCGTCCACCAGCCCGACTTCTTTCTGCAGGAACGGTTCGGCGTAGGTTACGCCGCCTAGAGCGCCGTAATACCTGGCCATCGAATCCACGCGGGCCCGAATCTCATCGTGTGCCGGGAAGAGATCCTTGCCGGCCTCCTGATCGCTGAACTGCGATTTGTAAGCCAGGATGGAAGCGAACTTCTGCTCGAACTGCCCGCTGATGTCCACGACGAACGTGGGGCGCACGTCGTAATACAAAGTCGCGTAAATAATCTTGAATGGCCGATGCGGCGCGAGTTTTGTAGCGCCGGCATCTTGCCGGCTGTCCTGAGCGCGTCCCGCGCTCAGAGCCGAGGCAATAGCGCTAGTGTCCAGCTTTGATAGCCCGGCCAAGAAACACGCCTCATATCCCAGCACAGAGCAGGTGTAGTGATCCGGATGCCTTCCCTTCCAGTAAGGCAAGATCACCACGCGCGGCCGTGTTTCGCGAATGACGCTGGCCACTTTCACTCGATTCTCCCAGGTGTTTTCGACGCGACCGTCGGGGATGTCGAGCGCCCGGCGCCAGCCTGCGCCCAGAATCCTGGCCGCATCGGCAGCTTCGCGAGCACGATCTTCGGCAGTGCCGCGCGTGCCCAGTTCACCTTGCGTGAGATCGAGAATGCCCGTCCGCTGGCCGCGCTGCGCGGCTTTCAGCAGAGTGCCGCCGCAGGTTTGCTCTACGTCGTCGCGGTGGGCGGCAATGGCCAGAATGTCGAGTGGGGTTGAGGCCATGTCAGTCGAGATTTCCCTGCTCCAGCACTACATTCTCGCGCACGATCAGGCGGTGGGCTGCCATTTCCTTTAGCGTAGGGAGCACGCGGGTCACATGCTCGTCGGTGTCGACGAAGATGATCACGACCGGCAACTTGCCCCCAGCTTCGACCAGATGAGCAGTTTCCACGCGATGGCGTCCCAGAAAGCCCGCCACGGCGTGAAATGCGGTGGCCGAGTAAACGTTTTCCTTGCGCAGGTAGTTGAGAATCTCAAGGTGCAGCGGCCGATGATGCCACTGGTCGGCTTCGTTCAAATAAATTGTGACTTGCACTGCCATCGCATTAGGCATTCTACTCGCCCGCCTGCCATTCCTGCCGCAATATGCCGTAGAGTTCGAGGTCGATAAACTGACCCCACTTGCGAAGATGCTCCCGGCGGCATCCCTCATAGCGCATTCCCACCTTCACCAGGACCTTACCGGAGACCGGGTTGTGCTTGAAATGCGATGCGCAGATACGGTGCAGTTGGAGCTGCTCGAATCCGTAGCGCACCATCGCTTTCGACGCCTCTGTCGCATAGCCCTTGCCCCAGTACGGCACGCCCAGCCAATAGCCGAGTTCGGCGTGTTCGTGTTGCGGTTCGAGGCGCAGGCCGATGCCGCCGATCTGGCGTCCATCGCTGCGCAGCGTGATGGCCAGCCAGATTTTGCCGGCATCGCAGGCGTTGGCGATGAAGTCTCTCGCATCCTGTTCGGTATAGGGATGCGCGATGCGCAGCGTGGTCGCGGCCACCTCGCGCGTGGTAATCAGCGGCACTAACTGCGGTATGTCGGCCTCCGTGTAGGGACGCAATTTCAGCCGGGTGGTTTCGATTTCAGTGATCATTCTTGGTTCACTCAGTATTGGTTCACACCGCTCGGGTTCACACCGCTCGCGCCACGGCCATACCAGCCAGCGCCGCACCGAGGCAAAGCACATTGTTGCTGAGAATGTTGATCAGCATCAAGCCCCACTGTCCATGCTCGAAGTAGGCCATGGTTTCGAAGGCGTAGCTGGAAAACGTGGTGAACGATCCGCAGAAGCCCACCACCACGAGCAACCGCCAGCGTGGATCGACGAGCGCTCGCTCCGTGGTCCAGATCACGAAGAGGCCTACGATGAAGCTGCCCACGATGTTGATGAACAACGTTCCGTAAGGAAAGACGGAGCCCAGTTCAAGGGCGGCGAGCCGGCTCAGCAGATAACGCAGGTTCGCGCCGACTATGGCAGCGACCGAGATGGCAAGAAAGTCTTTCAGCATGGAGTTCTTCCCCTACAAATCAGTTCTGGATTTTGTAGGAGTTATCAGCCTCAAGTGCAGGTGCAGCTTCAGGCGGTTATGGCGAACTCCATCGCCTTAGTTCCTTCTTATCACAGAATGTAGAGAGCGGCCAGCAGCAATTGGCAGTTGGCCATTGGCCGTACTGCAAGTTGCCGGCTGCCAATTGCTAATTGCGGATCGCGACTTACTTCTTCCGCTCCACCAAATACCGTGCCAATTCTTTTAACGTCGCGGCACGTTCACCGAAACTTTCCAGTTCTTCAAACGCTGCGTTCACCAACGAATCCGCTTTGCGCACCGACTCATCGATTCCGAATAATGCGGGATACGTTGCCTTCTGTGCAGCGGTGTCTTTCCCCGCGGTCTTCCCCAACTGTTCTGAGGTCTGGGTTACGTCGAGCACGTCGTCAACAATCTGAAATGCCAGGCCGATCGATTGCCCGAAAGCGCGCAGCTTCGCTACTTCGGTCTTCCCTGCCCCGGCATAAAGGCCGCCGCTGACCAGGCTGGCGGTGATGAGCGCGGCAGTTTTGGCTCGATGAATGTACTCCAGCATCTCCGGGGTCGGCCGGGTGTGCTCGGCTTCCAAATCGACAACTTGTCCGCCGATCATACCGTCGAGCGTTCCGGTGCCGCGCGCGATTTCCTCGATGATGCGCACGCGCGCCTCGGCGGGACAGTCCAACCGCGCCAGAACTTCGTAAGCCTGAGTCTGCAGAGCATCGCCCGCAAGAATCGCAATCGCCTCGCCGAAGGCCTTATGGCAGGTGGGACGGCCCCGGCGCAGGTCGTCGTTATCCAGTGCCGGCAAATCGTCGTGGATCAGCGAATACGTGTGCAGCATCTCGAGCGCAGCGCCCAGTTCTTCGATTTTTCTGGGCAGCGAACCCGCGATCATGCGACCGGCTTCCATGCACAAAACCGGCCGCAAGCGCTTGCCTCCGGCAAAAACACTGTGCCGCATTGCCTTGTGAATGGATTCCGGATACTGGGTTTCCAGCGGAATCAGATGGTCGAGCGCCCCATCGGCGAGGGCCTGGCCTTGCTTGAGAGTTTCTTCCAACATCGCGCAGTGAGTATAGCAAGGAGCAGTGGTTAGTGATTAGTGGGTAGTGGGACGGAGATTAATCGAGGCTCTGCGCGTCGGGATCGATCGTGGGGATCGAGCGCCAGCAGGACTATTTTTCCGCATCCTGGCGGGATGCCGGACCGCTCCTGAGCAGAAAAAGCAGAGGACGCCCGAAAGCGTCCTCGCTGTTAATTTGACACTAACCACTAACAGCCACTAACCACTGACAACTGTTTCTACGCCGCGGCGGCGTTGGCGATGGCCACGCTGCGCAACACCGAGGTCAGCACATCGTGCACATCATCGGATGGACAGACATCACTCGCGCCAGCCTCCAGCGCCGCAATCCACATCTCCTCATCCGGGATGCGGTGCGTGCATACAATCGGCAGCGTTGGGAAATCCTGGTGCAAAGTCTGCACGTCGGTTAGATGGGAATATTCCATATCGAGAATGACCGCTTGAGGCCGCGACCTCGCCACGCGTTCGCGAAGTTCATCCCCGGAGCGGGTCATTTGCACGGAATGGAAATGAGAGGAGAGCCCACCGGCCAGAGACTGAGCGAGCCTTGGATCACTTTCAACGACAACTATACTGAAGCCCATAGATCCTCCTGACCTACGACCGTCAACAACGGCGGACTAGGGCTGCGGGGAAGGGGTCGAAACCGCCACTCCACAGACATTACAACCACGAACCTCCACCGGCGGGGATGCGGCTACCTGTGGGCAGGCGCCTTTTCCGCCAGGGGCTCAAACGGTTCGGCCTGGAGCTTCCCATTCTTCTTCAGCAGGATCTCCACCTTGCCTTCGGCCTGCTCCAGTTCTTTGCGGCAGGTAGTGGAGAGGTGCATGCCTTCTTCGAAAAGGGTGAGAGATTTGTCCAAAGGGACATCTCCCTTTTCCAGTTCCTGAACGATCTTTTCCAGTTTCTGGAGGCACTCTTCAAACTTGGCCAACGGGGTTTTGCTCCTTGTCTATTCTATGCAACGTTCCGCGGAGGGTGTCCAGTCTTTTATTGTAAATTGTTCGCAAATTTACATGCTCAGTAACCAAAAAGGGAACGCTTTGCTGGGATTGAGGAATCTTTTCATCCTCAGGAGACATCACGCATTGGCGGGGTTCTTGATTCCCAGCGCTTCCAGCACATCGATGGCGGCGCTGTAACGCCCCTGGGGCGCGCTGATTTGCGCTCCCTGAACCGTGTGCCGAACCGCAACCAGCATCTCCCGCGCAATGGCGATACCCTCTTCGCGCGCCGCTTGCGGGTTAGGGGCGCGCTGCATGCGTTCCAGAATTGAATCCGGCACGGAAACTCGCAACTCATTCTTCATGAACTCGGCATTGCGCACGCTCACCAGCGGCCAGATCCCCGCCACCACCGGGATGCGGAACTGTTCGATCCGGCGCAGAAAGTTTTCCAGCAGGCGGATGTCGAACACGGGCTGGGTTACTGCGTATTGCGCTCCGGCTTGCACTTTGTATTCGAATCGACGAATCTCTTCGTCGAGGTCGGTGAGGCCGGGATTTGCCCCGACGCCAATTACAAAGCCGGTACCCGCGCCGATGGGGTTTCCGCCCAGATCGAGCCCCTGATTCAGGTTGTGAACGATATTGACCAGGCCGATGGCATCCACATCAAAAACCGCCGTCGCGTCCGGATAATCGCCCATCTTCGGAGGATCGCCGGTAATGCAAATCAGATTCTTGATGCCAACCGCAGCCGCACCCAGCAGGTCGCTCTGAATGCAAAGCACGTTGCGATCGCGGCAGGTGTAATGCAGGATCGTCTCGATCCCGGCTTCCCGCTGTACCAGCAGCGAGAGGGCCTGATTGCTCATGCGCGCCGAGGCCCGCGGACTATCCGGAATGTTGACCGCGTCCACCCCAACCGACTTCAGGAAGCGCGTGCCCTCCAACTCTTTGCCTATGTCGATCCCTTTGGGAGGAACCACTTCCACCATGGTGACGAATTCTCCCCGCGCCAGCTTCGCTCCCAGCGCCGACCGCTGTTCGAGAGGCACGGCGGGCGTGGCCAACTGAGGAGTTGCGCCCCCCGAAACGTGTTGCGAGCCGGTCTTGCCCTTGGCCTGCCCCACACGCAACGCGGATTTCATCACGCGAATATGATCGGGAGTGGTTCCGCAACATCCCCCAACGATTTGGACGCCGGCGGCGACGAACTTGCGCGCATAGCTCGCCATATACTCCGGCGAGCAAAGATAGATATTTCTGCCTTCCACCGATCGCGGAATGCCGGCGTTCGGCTGCGCGGAAAGCGGCAGAGTGCTGACGGCACGCACACGCTCGATGGCATCGAGCATGGCAACCGGACCCACGCTGCAGTTGCATCCGATTACGTCGGCGCCCCAATCTTCAAGGCGGGGCGCAAAAGTTTCGGGATCGGAGCCGTCCAGGCAGTTGCCGTCTTCATCGATCGTGACCTGCACGATGAGAGGCAGTTTTGCCCCCACATCCTGCGCCGCCAGCATCGCCTGATGGAGCTCTTCGAGGTATCCGAAGGTCTCCAGCATTAACACATCGACGCCGGCTTCGGCGAGCGCGGCAATCTGCTCACGAAACGTCTGCCTGGCTTCTGCAAATGACGTTTTTCCCAGCGGTTCAATTCTGGTTCCCAGCGGGCCAACCGATCCCGCCACCCATACATCGAAACTCTTGGCGGCTTCGCGGGCGAGCCGCGCTCCGGCATGATTAATTTCAGCGACTTTGTCGGCGATGCTGTGCCGCGCCAGCCGGAAAGCATTGGCCCCGAACGTGTTGGTCTCAATAATTTCGGCGCCGGCCTGAAGGTAGTCGTGGTGAATGGCGCGAATCAGGTCGGGCTGGGAGAGATTCAGTTCGTCGTAGCAGCGATTGATGAATACGCCCTTGGCATACAGCAGGGTTCCCATTGCCCCGTCGCACAACACAGGGGACTGCTTGATCCGCGTAAGAAGGTCTGCTGCCATAGGTTTTTTTAGAATACAGGATCGATGCGGGCCGTAACAGTGGTTGGTGGTTAGGGTTTAGTGGCGAGTGGTGTGTCGGACAGTGATTGACACGATCAGATAGAAGAGGTTTTCCGAGTCGCTAGTCACTACCCACTCACCACTGTTTCCGCGGTCTGCTATAATCCGCTATTTCGCACATAAATCTCCATTTTTCATGTCGTTAGGAGCCTTGCGTTTGATGAGAGTCTCGCTCTTGCCGGTGGTTGTGATGGCTGCCACTTTTTCTTTGGTCGGCTGCAGCAGTGGTGGTGGGTCCAAATCAACCAACCCTCCCAGCGGACAGACCGAACGTGTCTTCGCGTCGCAGAGCGTGGTCAGTCCGACGGCCGCGCCGGGGCTGATCATCATCGACGGACAAATCGATACGCTCACCCGGACAAACCCGATTTCCGCCGGCAACTCTCCGGGCCTCATGGCAATTTCGCCGGATCGAACCGTCTTGCTCGTCTTCGATGCCTTGAGCAACAACGTCGAGGTCGTCAGCACCGAGAAAGAAATGCTGACCACGGCCATACCCCTGCCGGGCCCGACCACCAGCATAGCGGCCGTTACGCCTGGAGTCGGTTACGCGGCCGTCCCTGCTGCTCCCATGACGAACGGGACCGCTCCGGGAGCGGTGATCGTAATGAATCTTGCCGGCGGCATTACGGCCACGATTGGCATCCCCAATGTGCAAACGGTCGTGCCCGACCCGGCCGGAAATCAGCTTCTGGCCTTCAGCGGCGACGACACTACAGGTATCGTGACCGTGGTTTCGCCCCAAAACGTCAATACCGGCTTTCCAGTGACCACCGCAGTCTCGGGCTTCGATTATCCCGTCAACGCGGTTTTCAGTAGCGATGGCAGCACCGCTTACATCCTGAATTGCGGGCCGCAGTGTGGGAGCAACAGCGCTTCCGCCAGCGTACAGACTCTGGACATGGCCAGTTTGACCGTCGGACCTCAGATTCCCGTCGATGGCGCCACGGTCGCTTTGGTGAGCGGCGCAACGCTGTATGTTGCGGGCACTCCGACAGCATCGGCGAGTAATTCTTCGCCAAACAATTCCTGCGCGGGTGAAACCACCGCGGCCACCATCTGCGGCCGCGTTGACATGATCGACCTTGGCTCCATGACCGTGACCGGCAGCGCCGTCATCACCAATGGATACCATGACCGCATCGATATGAGCGTCAACGGCCAGCTCTTCATCGGATCCGTCGGCTGCACCAACGTCGGCGACGTCAACGACCCCTCCGGCGAAGTGCGCGGCTGCCTTTCCATTTTCAATACCAGCAATGGCTCGGTGGTCATCCCACCGGACAATGGCGACGTTACCGGCCTGCAGAGTTTCACCAGCCGCGATGTGGAGTACGTCGTCGAGGGCGGCCACTTGCGCGTCTACGACACGACCATCGATAGTTTGCTGCTGAACACATTCATCGAAACTGGCACCATCACCATCCCCGGCCAGATTGTCGACGTAAAGGCTGTTGACTTCTTCTGAGAGCTCTGAGCTCTGAGCAATCAGCCGTCAGCGAAAACGAACCTCCGGCAGATGATCTCAGCACTCGTGGCCGTCTGATAAATATCCGGAGCGACAGGCCGAGGTCCCCCATGGGCTGAAGCCCGTGTGTTTACTGGCTTCGGACGGCACGACTGAACGTCGTGCCCTTCCCGAATCCATTTTATGAGGCGGCTTCTCGAAGTTATCGTTCTGGTTCCAGCAGCAATCTGTGGATTCCTGTCGCTTCGACCGCTTGCGGCGTAAAAGGAAGATTGAACGTCGAGCCTTCGTACCACGCCTGCCATTGATCCATGTAGTGCGGACTTAGAAAATTTCCAGCCTGTCCGGTAACCAGGTTCAACGTGGATTGGTCGAGGTCGGCGAGGTTCGCGGTGAAGCGCTCGGAGGGCCCGTGATGGCGGGTGACGGCTTTCACGGTGTACTTGCTGCCCGACTGCTCCCGTACGCCTGGCGCGGTCCAGCGCCCAACCAGCGGAATACGGCCTAATACAGGGTGTTCGATCTCGACCGCGTTATCGCTGCCCCAATGCCACGCCGCCAGATCTTTGGGAACCTCCGGCCGGGTCACAGCGGCTTCGACTGCGGCATTCAGCAGCTCATCGTAGTTCGAATACTGTTCCGGCAGCCAGCGCTTGGGCTGATGCAGCAGAACATTCTGCAGCCAGACCGTTTTCAAATGCCAGCCGTAGGTCTTCCAGTTCAAAGCCGTTCCCGGCTGCGGATCGTCCCTGCCGGAATCTGGCGCAGACCCCAGGTGCGGTTCCAGCAACAGGCGCGTCAACTCTTCCGCCGACCGCACAGCGATTGTCGGCGCTGCGGAGGACGCCAGCATGCGCCCATCCCAGTTGCGCATGAGATCGGCAGCCTGTTTGGCGCGAGCCGAGGGTTTCGCCGCGTGGTCGATGGCGTAGACAAAGCGCTCCGCTGCGAACAAGTCGTGTTCGGAGTGAATATCGTTTTCCAGGGCAAGCATATCGGCGGCGGCAAACTTCCGTCCCGATTCAAGCACGTGATAGATGCGCTCGGCGCGCCACGGGGCGTCCCACTCCGTGCTGATGGAATAGGGATATCCATTCGGCGTGATGCGGGCATTTGCCGTCGCAATGACCCCTGAGGGGGGATTCAAGATGCTGGGCAGCTTCTCGAAAGGGATGTAGCCCGTCCACTCGTGGGCATCGTCGGCCCCGCTGACGGGAACGCTGCCGTCGCCGGCGGCGCGAATGGGAATGCGCCCCGTGGTCTGGTAGCCAATATTGCCGTCCACGTCGGCGTAAACCACGTTCTGCCCCGGCGCATCGAGTTCGGCAAAGGCTTTGCGGAATTCTTCCCAGTTCTGCGCGCTGTCGACATCGAAAAACGGCATGTGCAGGCTGTCATAGAGAGTCCAGCGCAGCGCCAGTTGCCGCGTTTCGCCCGGCAAAATGTCGGTGATGATGGGTCCGTGCCGCGTGCTTCGCACATCCACCGTCACATCCGGCTGGCCCTTCACGTGGATCACCTCGGCGCGATGTTCCGGCTGCTGCCAGCCTCGCGGAGTCTGGTACGCTCCCTGCGCGTTGAAGTTCTCGATGTAGGCATCGGTCACCGTCGGGCCGACGTTGGTAAATCCCCAGGCAATGCGCTGGTTGTGGCCCACGATGACAAAAGGCATTCCGGGCAGGGTTACACCGGCGACATCGAGAGTGCCCGGCTTAATATCTGCCTTAAGGTGCGCCTCGTACCACAGGTTCGGCATCTGGTGGCCAAGATGCATGTCGTCGGAGAGCAGCGGCTTGCCGGTGACCGTAAGCGCTCCGGAGATTACCCAGTCATTCGACCCATTCACCGCTTCCCGGGAATTTTGAAAAGCCATCTGCGCCCAGATGTCGGACCCTGCGCCTCTCCGCTGCGTCACCGAGTTATCGAGGTCCATATCGTCGTCGGTGTCGTCATCGTCGTCGGAATCGCCCTGATCCTCCTGATCGTTCAGGTCCTCGCGCATCACGGTAGGCGGCCGATCGTGCCAGGAACGGTTCAGGAACAAGTCCGCCGACAACTCCGGACCCAGCCGGGCCGTAATCTTTTCCCGAGCCAGCATATCGCCGAAGGTGAAATAGTTGAGGTCCTTCACCATCTGATCTGCGATGACGATGGAGTCCTCCGGCTGCCAAGGCTTGGGCTGATACTTCAGCAGGCGGAACTCCAGCGGAAGTGTGTTGCGATGGGTTTCGATGAAGGCATTCACGCCGCGTGCGTACGCCGCAAAATACGACTGATCACGCGGGGAGAGCTGCTGTACCCCTTTTTTCGCCGCCGCTCGCAGCCCGAGAATCCGCTGCTCGCGGTCGATCTTGAGCGTGTTCGCTCCGAGAATTTCAGAAAGCTCTCCTGAGGCATAGCGCCGCAGGATGTCCATCTGCCAGAGGCGATCCTGCGCCGTGACATAGCCCTGCGCCAGAAATAGATCTTCCAGATTCACGGCTTCGATCGCGGGCACGCCGTGTGCGTCGCGCGTCACTTTCACCGGCGCCGAGAGGCCTTTCACCGAGAGGCTGCCATCGAGTTGCGGCAGTGCCGAGTGCACGACAAAGTACGCATAGGCGACCGCGGCCGCCGCCAGCGAGACCACGAACAACAACAGCCAGAGAAGAATCCGTACTCCGGTCGAACGCCGGGATCGAGGAACGCCGGTAACCGCCGCAGTGCCCATGAGAGATTCGATTCTAAAGTCTTTGCCCCGACTTTTCACGGATTCGCGGCGATCCCGGAAAAAAAATAATTTTATTGATCCGTGACGATCGGCAAACCGTGGCCGGCATGCCGATTATGAATTTCATTTTCAAGATGCTTCGATGCTATCCTGACCCTTCATGCTGCAGAAACGCATCGATGACCAGCCTTCGATCTCGCGCGAGATGGTGCGCGAGGCGCAGGATATTCTGCACCGCCATCTCAAGCGTGTCGGCCTGAAGCAGACGGCGCAGCGTGACACCATCCTGCGCTCGTTTCTGGAAACCCGCGACCACCTATCCACCGAGGAACTGCACCGCGTGGTGCACAAAAAAGACGCGGGCATCGGCTACACCACCGTCTACCGAACCCTGAAGCTCCTGGCGGAATGCGGACTGGCCAGCGAAGTCGCCTTCCACGATGGCATCGCCCGCTACGAACACCAGTACAACCGGCGCAGCCATCACCACATGGTTTGCACCGACTGTGGCAGTTCGGTCGAGTTCTTTTCCAGCGAGATCGAGTTATTGGAGCAGGAAATCGGACGCCGCCATCACTACGCCACCACCCGCCACACCTTCCAGATTTACGGCGTTTGCGAGGACTGCCGCAAGAAGCGGGAGCGGGCTTAGGTTGCAGGGCTTAGCTTCTAGCTTCGAGCTTCTAGCTTTCAGCTATTGGCTGTTTGCCTGCGCGACCGTGGAAGAGCGGCGCTTTCAGCGCCGCGTAAAGTCCCTGAAATGAGTGCGGGCTTCAGCCCCTGTTGGGTCTGCCCTTGATCGCATGAGGTTTCCCCAGCCCGTTAAGCCCCAAGCCTCCTTCACGGGTGCAACAGCGCTCCCGGCGCCAGCAGATCAAATGGGTGAATCGGAAGATTTCTGGCAATCCCAAACAGAATAATTACCGCACACAGGGCTTGAATCCAGATTGCGGGCAGGAAGACTCGCGGCAGATATCGCCCTCGAAATTGAAAGAACGCATAAGAAGCCACGCCGTAGGTCAGAAAGGGCGACAACAGCACCGTCAGCGGATTCAGCGCCCAGGCCGCACGCAGGTCTCCGCGCAGAAGCTGATGCATGGCACGCAAAGATCCGCAGCCGGGACAGTACCATCCCGTCAGATAGCGCAGAGGGCAGGGCGGGTAAAGACCGGACGTCGCCGGATCGAAAAAATGCAGTATCACCAGCGCCGCCGCTACGGCGGCCAGCATTCCACCCAGCAACGCGCGTTGTCGAAAGGCCGGCATCGGGCAGTTCCCTTCTAATGATTCAGGCCACTCATGACCCCAGCCGCGATCAGAATGCCATAGAGCAATCCCACCGCAAGTCCCGCTCCCGCCGCAATCATGCACCACATCTTCGCGTTCTTCGAAGCCAGTTGTGCTCCCGCGATATCCCCAACCGCCAGCTTGCCGTTGACCTGGGCGGCATAGACGATCGCGGGAATGCCCGCGGGCAGGCAACATAAAACCGTGGTGAGAATCGCGAACACGAGATAGTTTGGCACGGCGACGCCGGGCGTCTGGACCATGCCAGCCGGTTGCATCGGAACCGGGCTGCCGGCTTGCAAGCTCCTGCCGCACCGATTGCAGATCAGAGCATTGTCCGCGTTGCTGGCCCCGCATTGTGAGCAGAACATTTCTCTTCCTCCAAACAATTTTTGTTACGGCAACCGCGCGCCACTCTCGATAGAATTGCGGCGTGGCAAGAAATCCACACTCGAAATTTTGACAGAACACTACACTTCGCTGCGTACTACGTCAATCTCTTAAAGATTGCCCGCGCAGGTTTGCCTCGCGGCGTGGGTTCTGATAAGGTGCGCGGCAACGGATTGTTCGAAAGAAACCTCGACCCTATGGCCCTCTCCTGCCCCGATTGTTCGGCCCCAATGCCCGACACTGCCGGTTTTTGCCCCCTCTGCGGACGCGCCATGCGGCCAGTAGAGCGGGCGCGCGGCACGGTAGGCATTCTGCCCGAAAAACTGGCCGGAGCCCTGGCCTACATCTTCGTTCTGGCCATTGTGTTCCTTCTGGTCGAGCCCTACAGCAAGAATCGCTTTGTTCGCTTTCATTCCTTCCAATCCCTCGGATTGTGTTTGGCTGCCGTGATCGCCGGAGCGGCGTTGCGCCTGGCGAGCTTTCTTTTGTTTTTTATTCCGGCAGTCGGTCCGCTGCTGGTCCTGCTGATCTCCATGCTGCTCGGCCTCGGCTTTTTCGCGGTGTGGGCTGTGGTGGTGGTGAAGGCGCTGCAGGGCGAAATGTTCGAACTGCCGGTGATAGGCCCTTTCGCAGCGCAGCAGAATTCTTAAGCTCACCTCCTTCCCGCGAGTGCCTCAGTCTGAGGCATTGTCATCCTGAGCCCCGCCAGCTTGCATGCGGCCGGGAGCCATTACGCGAAGGACCTATGAAGTTAGCGGTGCCACTGAAATATTGCGACGTTGACGGAGCGCGGCAGCACGCTGTGGAGTTTGGGCGCTCCGCCTGGAATGGTTCGTAATGATGTAGACGAAGTACACAGGTCCTTCGCGGAATGCTTCCTGGCGGCGCAGAAGCGCGCGGGGCTCAGGATCACAAAATCCCCGCGATTGTCGATTGCTTCCCGTTCCGCTTTCTGGTAGTTTTGCCGCGACACAGCTTGCGCTGAATTTCGGTGCGAGCGGTCCCTGAATAACAAGGAGGGCATTCCAATGGCGTTTTGCAATATGTGCGGTGCCCAGATTGCCGATGGCACAACCCGGTGTGCAGCCTGCAGCAACCGCGCCGCAGCTCAACCCGTCGCGGCTTCGGGAATGGCGGACAACGTTGCCGGAATGCTGGCTTACATAACATTTATTCCAGCGATTATTTTCCTGGTGACCCCGCCCTACAACCAGAGCCGGTTTGTCCGCTTCCACTCCTACCAAAGTATCTTTTTCACGGTCGCGGTGGTCGCCATCCAAATCGTCCTTTCCGTTCTGACCTTCATGCCGTTCATGATTCTCATCACCGGCCCTTTGCACTTGCTGGTCGGTCTGGGAGCGTTGATCATCTGGATCATCCTTCTGCTGAAAGCCAACCAGGGCTTGATGTACAAGCTGCCGATTATCGGCGATATGGCGGAGAAGCAGGCCGGATAGGCCAAGATCGACATTCCCAGGAGGAAGGGCATGCCGACCCAAACACTGGACCCGGCCCTGCAGGAATTTCTGCGCGGACGCCACATTGCCACCATCGGAACTGAGAATGCAGACGGCAGCATTCACCTGACTGCGGTTTGGTACCTCTTCGAAGATGGCTGCCTGTTTGTAGCGACCTCTTCCAAAGCCCGCAAGACACGCAACGTAGTTGCGCGCCCGAAAGCTTCGCTCATGGTGGACATGCGAAGGCCCGGCAAAGAACGCGGCGTAACCGCTTGCGGCACCGTAGAGGTGATATCAGGCGGCCAGTCGCAGGAAATAAACCGGCGCATCCACAGCCGTTATCTGAGCGCGGCGGCTCTCGCCGATCCCCACATCGGGCCCGTGTTTGCGTCGTTTGACGACGTCAGCATACGACTCACGCCCATTTCATGGATCTCCTGGGACATGGCCACATTGGACGCTCAGGTTCTGGGAGGCCGGTTGGGCGGCACGCCCGGATACGTGTTGCCGCTGGATTAATTTGCGCCGCTTGACTTTCTCCCTCTAAGCTGTCAATCCTATTAGCTTTGCCCTGCTCGCCGAAATATACACGCGACCTGAACTTTGTCGGCGGCGGGGATTTTTGGACGACTGGGGAATCGATTGAAAGTCAGAGTCTTCTATCACGACAAGTGTTTTGACGGAGCCTGCTCCGCGGCGCTGTTCTCCCGCTTTTATCGCGAACGGATTCGCGAAGACGCCGGTTTTGTCTTCTCCGGCCTGTTGCACCGCGCGGGCGCGCTGTTCGACGAATCCCATTTTGACGGCGACGAGAATGCCATCGTCGACTTCAAGTATTCCGCCTCGCCCAAAATTACCTGGTGGTTCGATCATCACCAGAGCGCCTTCCTGTCCCCCGCCGATGCCGCGCACTTCGAGCGTGACCAGAGCAATCGCAAGTTCTACGATCCCGACTTCAAGTCTTGCACCAGCTTTATTGCCATGATCGCGCAGCAGCGCTTTGGCTTCGATCCCGCCCCCGTGGCCGAACTCGTGCATTGGGCCGACGTGATCGACGGCGCCCTCTATGCCGACGCCAAAACCGCGGTCGAGATGCGCGAACCCGCGATGAAGCTGACCATGGTGATCGAGTCGGCCCCGGACCAGCGCTTCGTCCCCAATCTGATTCCTCTTCTGGCCACCAAGTCCCTCGCCGAAATCCTGGAGGTGCCTTTCGTGGCGCCGCTTTTGCCACCGCTGCTTCGCCGCCACGAGCTTTCTATCGAAATTCTGCGGCAACGCAGCGAGTGCGTCGACGGAACTATTTTCTTCGACGTTACCGATCAGGAGTTCGAAGGCTACAACAAGTTCGTTCCTTACTACCTTCATCCCGAATCGATCTATAGCGTGGGGTTGAGCAAGAGCAGTTTCCGCGTGAAAGTCTCGGTGGGATCGAATCCGTGGGCACCGCAGGAACCCGTCGTGAACCTGGCCAAGATTTGCGAGCGCTACGGAGGTGGAGGACACGCTCGCGTCGGCGCCATCTCGTTCAACGTGAACCAGCACGCTGCCGCGATTCGAGCGTCGCGCGAGATCGTGAATGAATTGCGCAACGCGGTGCGTACCGGCAAGCGTTGAGGCGGGCAGGTGGTGGTCGTTAGTCGTTAGCCGTTAGTCATTGGTCGTTCGCAAGTCTTCTGAGATCAAAGCGAGGTCAGGGGCCGTCTGACCAACGACTAATGACTAACGACCAACGCCCCTTCCCCGTGGTAGTCTGGCACTTCCTTGCGCGCATGTCTTCGCCAGCACAGAAAATCGACTCGCATCGTGCCCAGAAAAATCTTTTGCGCGCGGTTGCTTCCGTCGAACTGGTCAAGGGCATCTTCGTTCTACTTCTCGGGATCGTGGCGATCCTGCTCATCCACAAAGATACATGGTTAATTGCCGAGAGCCTTTTGGCACGCTTCCACATCAGTACCGACCGGCGCTCGGCGCAGCTTTTTCTAGCTTATGCCGACGACCTCACCGATGCCCGGTTATGGATGGCGGCGCAACTTGCGTTTGTCTATTCGGCGTTGCGATTTGCCGAAGGCTATGGCCTGTGGAACCAGCGCACCTGGGCGGAGTGGCTGGCCTTCGGTTCCGGAGCGCTGTTGCTGCCGGTCGAGATTCGCGCTCTCACACACGGCATCACCGCGCTTCGAGTTTTGTTTCTGGTGGTCAACCTTGCCATCATCGCCTACATGGGGTTCCTGCTGCGGGCCGGACGGCGAGAGCGCCGGCTGCGATCCCTGGCCCAAAATCCCCGACAGTAGCGGCATCTAGAGCCCAACGACTCTGGACGCAGACCCCCTCCCCGGCATCATAATGAGAGGCAGGTTTTGCTGCGCGGAGGTTTTATGCGGACTTCCCTTCTCGTCACTCTCCTCGTACTCCTGGCTTTGGGCACGACTTTTGCTCAGGACACGAACTTCACCAACGGGCCACAGTATCTGCCCACTGGTTCGTCGCTGTTCTCGCACCCCATTACCACGCCGTCTCTCTCTCTGGAGCCATCGAGCCTCAACGCAGGCGCCAGCAACGCTACTGGGGTGCTCAGTGCCGGCGCGGCAGATGAGAACGTGTTACCGCCTTCGGCCGCTGCTCTGCCCGACGTAAACTTTTTCCCGATTTATTATTACGGCGCGCACGAGGCTGGCAACGTCGAAATCAGTTTTGCGCCGGAAACGCCAGCCCAGCCGATTCCCCCCAGCATTCTGAACACGGGCGTGCAGCAGTTCACCACAGCTCAAGGTTTGGCCCAGCGAGGATATGGAGTCACGCTGGTCGAAGCGGCAGCCTCGAACAAGACACACCAACGCGCGGTTCGCCTTTACACTAATGCCGACATTGAGCGACTGCGCGGCGGCAGCTAGAGCTTCTCGAAGAGTATGCAGCAGGGCGTGACGTCGAAGCGTGCAGCTCAGGACGACAGAACGGGAATTTTCTGCAGGGCACGATGACAGATCGCTGTCGTGCTGAGCGGAAGCGGGACGACCGGAGGGAGTTCCGGCGCAGTCGAAGCATCCCTACAATCGCCACGGGTTGAGTGGCAGTAGGGATCCTTCGACTGCGTGAGCGCTTTCGCTTCGCTTCGCGCTCACTCCGCTCAGGACGACGGAGTCACCGCAGAAAGCGGACTGGGGGCGTCCCTACACCCGCGCGAAATCAATATACCCGCGCTGAACGTCCGTCCGAACCAACTTCACCCGCATCCTGTCCCCGACGTCGGCTCCCTGCTGCCCTTGCACGAGCAGTCCCTCAACCTGCGGTTGCAGCGCGCGGACAAAGGTTCCCTTCGGCGTTGCGCCGGTAACGATGGCGTCGTATACGGTGCCGATGCGATTCTGCATGCTGACCGCAGCCAGCCGCTTCGTCATTTCACGTTCAACTTTACGGGCGGCGTCTCCCTTCTCGGTGCAGTTGGACGCAATGGCAGTGAGTTCATCATCGGAGTACGGATTGTGCTGGCCCGCGAGCATCGCCTTGACGATGCGTTGCGACACCATGTCGGCAAAGCGGCGATTGGGGGCGGTCGAGTGCGTGTAATCGTGCACAGCCAGGCCGAAGTGTCCCACTGCTTGATCGCCGGGACGCTCCAGTACGTATTCGCCCATCCCAATCAACTTGATGACAGCCAGGGAGAGATCGGCAAAATGAGCCGGATCGGCTGCCTGGCGCTTGATCAGAAATTCGTTCAGCGCCTTGGAGTCGGGAGCGGCGGGTAGCTTCTCGCCGTGAGTTGCGGCCAGCTGCACGATGCGGTCCCAGCGCTCCGGCGTTTTCACGATGCGGCGCAGCGACGAAACTTTGTCGAGCATGCGCGCCACCACGCCATTCGCCGCAATCATGAAGTCTTCGATCAATTGAGTGGCGTGGTTCGACTGCTGCTTCACCACGTCGATGACCTGCTCGTTCAGCACCAGCGGCATCAGTTCTTCCGTCTGCAATCCGAGCGCGCCGTTTTCGTAGCGCCGGGTGCGCAGCTTTTGCGCCGTTTCGTTCTGCAGCCGAAGTTGCGCCTGCAGATCGGCGGAGGCGGCCACCTTGGCCGGCGCCGCTGCCGTGCCTTCCAGCCACGCTCCGGTGGAGTTGTACTGCAGCTGCGCCCGGTTCGAAACCAGCGCGCGATAGACATCGCTCGCAACCACCTGGCCGTCGCCATGCACCACAAATTCGGTCACCACGCTCAACCGGTCCTGATCTTCCAGCAGCGAAGTCTCGCCCGTGGAAAGCTCCTCCGGCAGCATGGGAAAATTTCGGACTCCCGCATACACCGTCGTGGTCTCCGAGGCGGCATGCTGATCGATCGCGCTGTTTTTCGGGATGAAACGCGTCGAGGTCCGCAATACCAACCAGAACCTTGACGTCGCCGTTGGGCAAGAGTTCGGCAACTTCGATCTGATCCAGATCGCGCGAGGTGTCGTTGTCAATCGACGACCACAACAGGCTGCGCAGATCGCGCACCGCTCCTGCGGCAACCATGGCCGGAGGATGCGCCCGCAAGTCTGCCAGCTGCGGTTGCACGGCCGGGGGAAAGTCTGGATGAAAGCCGTGTTGCTGCATGACGCTTTTCGCGATGGCTTGCAGATCGATGTGGGAAGAACTGTTATTAGGCATGGACTCCTATAAGGGCACGAGTGGCTCAGAATAGTGCGTCAACAGATTGCGGCGTCATTCGGAAGGCCCGCGTTTTCACCAGCGGGCCGAGGAATCAGCCTCGCACGCAGCCGCGCGCAAGCCGGAGATCCCTCGCTCCGCCTGAAAAACGGCTGCGCTCGGGATGACACCATCGTCGAATTCTTGCAGGGGAGTCACTATCGAATTACTCCGTAACCACCGCTTTCACCAGGTTGCGCGGGCGATCCACGTCGTATCCCTTTTTCGTGGCCACGTGATAGGCGAAGAGTTGCAAGGGAATGACCTCGACGATCGGCAGCAACAGCTCCGGCGCGGCGGGAACAAAAAATACTTCTTCGGCAACCGCAGCGACTTCGCGATCACCCTCGGTCGCCACCGTCACCAGCCGCCCGTGGCGCGACTTCACTTCCTTCATCACGTCGAGGGTGCGCCGGTAGCGCAACACCGAATCCGGATCATGCTGGTCGCAGGTCGCCAGCACCACCACCGGAAGTTTTTCGTCAACCAGCGCATTGGGCCCGTGTTTCAGCTCTCCCGCGGGATAGCCTTCCGCATGGGCGTAAGAGGTTTCCTTGAGCTTAAGCGCCCCCTCGCGCGCGATGGCATAGTGCACGCCTCGCCCGAGGTACAAGAACTTTTCCGCCTGATAATGCTTCTGTCCGAATTGCTCCGCCAGTTCGTCCCAGGTTCGCAGGCAGCTCGCGACCGCGTCCGGCAACCGCTGCAACCGCTGCAGGTAGGAGCGCGTAACCTCCGAGGTCATGCGGCCGCGCTTGCGCGCCAGAAACAACGCCATCAGGTAAAGAACCGTCACCTGTGTGGTGAAACTCTTGGTCGCGGGTATGGCAAGTTCCGGGCCTGCTCCGGTAATCAGCGCCGCACTGGCTTCGCGCGGAATCGTCGCCTCCGCCACGTTCGAAACCGCAATGGTTTTGACGCCCCGGGTCAGCGCCTCGCGCTGCGCCGCAATGGTGTCGGCGGTTTCACCGGACTGCGTCACCACCATCACGATCGGGTCTACCGCTGCATGCGTCGAGCGGTAGCAGTATTCGCTGGCGTATTCCACGTCAACGGCAACGCCCGAAAGATCCTCGATCATGATTTCGCCAGCCAGGCCCGCGTGCCGACTCGATCCGCTGGCCGCGATGATCAGCTTTTCGAAGGTCAGCAGCGGGCTTTCGATAGCGTGCAATTCGTCGGGGAACAGGAAGTCGTTTTTCAAGTGCCGCTCAATGGTTTTCGCGATAGCCTGCGGCTGCTCGTAAATCTCCCGCCGCATCGCGTGCGCAAAACCATCGTTCGCCGTGTGGGATTTTGAATGGATCGGATTCATGATCGACTGCCGCGAGGGTAACCCATTTGCTGGCTAGGCGGCAAATGAGCGGGGGCGGGGCGGGGTCTCAGTGTAATCGCGATTTTGCAACAATTACGAACGATCACCGTGTGCGGTGACAGGAGTCACTGACAATCACGCCTTCCCTCAGCGAAGGTCGAGGGTGGTACTCGCCTCCCCGAGGAGCACTCCCGGCCACGGGATGCACACCCTCTCCGACGAGACCTCTCTAACATTTCGCGAATCACGCAGTCCAACACCCATCTTGTGTTAGGAGGGCAGCATGACTTACACACAGATACTTTTGAACCGAGCTAGCAAGCAGATTGGTCTGGCAGGTATCGCATTGCTTCTGTCGATGAGCATGACTTCGGCGGCGGTCGCACAGGATTCGGCGGTTTCCCACGACACGTGGAGTGTCGGCGCACCGATGCCGAGGGCCGTTATTGGTCCGGCCGCAGCTGTGCTCGGAGGCCGAATCTACGTGGTCGGCGGGTTTACAGACTGGAATAGCGGCGCGGGCAGTCCCGGCACCCAAATTTACAACCCAGCGTCGAATACATGGAGCAAAGGCGTGTCCCTGCCCGTGCCGCTCCATGACTCGACTGCTGCAGTAGTGAACAATGTCTTGTACGTCTTCGGCGGCATGGACGGGTGGTCCACGTACCTCAGTAAGGTTTGGGCATACGACCCGCAGACGAAAACGTGGTCCTCAAAATCGCCGATGCCTACGGCGAGGGGGATGGCGGTGGCGGTGGTGGTGGAGAAGAGCAACATCATCTACGTTATCGGCGGCTACCTCAATGCCGTCCACATCAACAACATCGAAAGCTATAATCCCGCAACCGACACTTGGACCGAAGAGGCGCCTCTGCTGGCTGGCAAGTCCACCCCCATAGCCGGGTTGATCGGAGGCCGGATTGTGGTCGCGGACGGATTTACCAACTTTGGAGACACCGGGGACAACGAAAGCTACAACCCTCTCACCAATGCGTGGACGAGCCTCGCGCCCGACGCCACGCCCCGGGATTGGGAGTGCGGCGGCTCCATTCTTGGACAACTGTACGTAGCCGGTGGCTACAATGAGGGGCCGGTTTTGACCCTGACCGAATCATTCAATCCCCTCAGTAATACTTGGACGAGCCTGACGGACATTCCGCAGACGACCTTTGGCCCAGCTTATGCGGTGTATGAGGGGAAGCTGTACTGCTTCGGCGGGGCTGGCGTCTCGGGCGGTACCGCCATTAACAACGTGCAGGTCTATCAGCCATAGGAGCGGAGTAGCACGCCTACCTGCGGAAGTAAGCCAAATTGCGACCAACATCAAGTCGCGCGAAATCTGGCCGGCTTTTTTGTGCAATCACGCCGAGCGTGCCCATGACTACGCTAACAGGCGATACACGTTATGCCCCTGAAAACCAGGGGGACCCTGGATCGATGAGCGATATTCGAGAATGTTGCAACAGTTGTCGTGGAAGGCCAAATCACTGCACATCCGCGATGTGACCCAAATCACTGACATAACGCGAGCATTCGTATCTCATTAGTACGGCTCGCCTCTCCGAAGAGCATTCCCCGCTAGTTTGTGACGTGGCCCCCCGAGGCGAATGACCCGAATTACCGGGAAACCTATTTCCGTCGGCCAAGTTATTTTTCTGGAGGTTCATCATGAAACACATCCGTATCTTGGCTTTGGTCTTATGTGCATGCTTCGTCCCCGCAGTGCGAGGCCAGCAACCTGCGGGCGGGGTTGACGCCAACTGGAGTGAGTTCCTCAATCCCGACATGCAGCGATGGAACCCGTATGAGAACTTACTCAACATCCACAATGTTGGGCAGCTCCAGATGGAGTGGAGCACCAACCTCGCCGCATTTGCGTTTTGCTCACCCGCTGTGGTGGATGGGGTGGTCTACGGCTGTTCCTATTATGGCGATATATATGCACTGAACGCCCACACTGGCGCAACGCTATGGGAGCAGGCTGTCTGCTCACCCTTGGTGTCCTCGCCCGCCGTGGCGAATGGGATGGTCTATTTCGGTTGCGGAAACGTGTTTGCGCTGAACGCCGCCACCGGGGCCACCCTGTGGAACTTCACCGGCACCACCGGCGTTCATGCCTCTTCGCCCGCTGTGGCGAACGGAGTGGTTTACATCGGCTCCGAGGACAACACCGTATACGCACTGAACGCCCGCACCGGCGCCCTGCTGTGGAGCTACACCACCGGCGGCCAAGTGGATTCCTCGCCCGCCGTGGCGAATGGGATAGTCTACGTAGGTTCGGACGACGGCAACCTGTATGCGCTAAACGCCCGCACCGGCGCAAAGCTCTGGAGCTACGCCACCGGGAACTGGGTGTATGGCTCGCCAGCGGTAGCGAAGGGGCTGGTGTATTTCGGCTCGTTGGACTATAAGATTTACGCCCTGAACGCCAGCACCGGCGCGAAGGTGTGGAGCTATACCACCAACGGGGAGGTAGCGGCTACGCCTGCCGTGGCGGATGGTGTGGTCTATTTCGGCGTCAACGATAACAACGTGTACGCTTTGAACGCCCGCACCGGCGCCAAACTGTGGAACTACACCACCGGCGGCACTGTGCTGGCCTCGCCCGGGGTGGCCAATGGGGTGGTTTATTTCGGCTCCAACGATTACAGCGAATATGCCCTCAACGCCAGCACTGGCGAGGTACTGTGGAGTTTCTACACAGGCTATTTCGCGCAATCCTCGCCCGCCATCGTGAATGGAACGCTGTTTTTCGGTTCACAGACGGGCACTCTGTACGCCTTCGGTCTGAGGTGAAAGATGATCCTGATTCGGCTGCCTGCGAATTCAGGATGAATGAGCTCTGTGCGTCCACTGGTCAGTGCGGCCAGTGAGACTCTCCCACGAAGCGGCAGGCCGTCCGTACCCGTCTGTCCCTTTGCTGCCAGAGTGAATGTCGGGGAGATTGCCTTCTTCCGCCCACTCGGACTATCGCAGACGCTGGTATCGTCTCCGTTCCAACAGTAAAGAACAAATCTCACCTTTGCCGAAAGCTGGAATCAGTACAGCGGCGCTTCCCCCGGAGGCCGCGTCTTCCATCTCCGATGCACCCACAACCACTGCTCGGGATATCTCCGCACGTAGTCTTCAATGACGGAAGTAAATTTCTGCGTGTTGGCTTTGACGTCCGCGCCCAAGTCGCCGGTGCGCACCAACTCCACCGCGGGATCGAAGCGCAGCCGGTATTTCCCCAAAGCTGCGTCCCAAATGGTGAAGGTCGGCACCACGGCCGCGTCGGTGCGCAGCGCAATCTTCGCCAGGCCGCTCCCGGTGCAAGCCGCGATGCCGAAAAAATCCACGAAGATACCCTGCGGCGGAGTCATATTGGTGTCGATCAACATGCCCACCACTTCACCGCATTTCATTGCCGAAAGCAGGCTGCGCACCGATTCGTCTTTGTCCACGGCCTTGTTGCCGTGCATGGTGCGATAGTGCAGGATGAGCCCGCCGAGATATTCGTTGTCCATGCCGCGCATGAGCACGTGCATCCAGTGCCCGTGCATGGAGAGGACGAACGAAGAGAGTTCCCAGCCACCGAAGTGCCCGGCAAACAGGAGCACGCCTTTGCCACGGGCGTGAGCCCGCTCGTAGTTTTCGAAGCCGTCATACACGACAACGTCGTCGACGTTTTTCAGCGTGTACTTGGGAAACCGGCAGACCTCGACGAGTTGACGGCCCAGCGAGGCGAATTCTCCACGCAAGATCCGGGCGCGCTCCGCTTTGGATTTTTCCGGAAATGCCAGCGTGAGATTGCGCATGCCCACATGGCGCAAGCGCGCATGCAGAAGATAAATGAGCCAGGCCAAGCCAATGCCAACCGCCCGAGCCAGCGGCCGCGGCAAATTGCCAAGAATTTTGATGAACGGCCAGGCTGCCGCGTACTCAAGTCGCTGCCGCATGGGGAAGCGTGACGGTATCACAGTGAAAAACTACTTGCAATCGAAGCGATCCCTGCGCAAGAGCGATGCTCTGACAAAACGATACCGGCAAAGGGTTGTAATCCCGAGCGTAGCGTTGTCATCCCGAGCGGAGCGAGGGATCTTGGTGTTCGCCTGCCCCGGCATTACACATGGCGCACGCAAGAACCAAGATTCCTCGCTTCGCTCGGAATGACAAG
Organism: uncultured Acidobacteriaceae bacterium; assembly: GCA_963715875.1. Lineage (GTDB taxonomy): Bacteria > Acidobacteriota > Terriglobia > Terriglobales > Acidobacteriaceae > Sulfotelmatobacter. The sequence continues at coordinate 3,817,889 of OY970281.1, forward strand.
TGTAAGGCAAGGCAATGTCTAGACTCCGAGTCTAGACCCCGAAAGCCGGGACCCAGCTACTTCGCCGCTGCCTGTGCCCACTTCGCCAGCGAAGTCAAGAAGGCATTCGCTCCTGCTGGCGGATCGATCTCTCCTACCAGCGAAGTGCGGAACGGCACCATGCGCCCGTAGAACTCGCGGGTGCTGTCTTTATCCTGCTTGATCTGAGCTCCATTCAGAGTGATTCCAGCAAACAGCCCTCGAGCGCGCGAATAAGTCAGCACCTCGGCGCGCATCTTCCAGTCCGTATTCCCTTCGGCATGGCGTCCCACCGGACCCGCCGCCACCGATGCGTCGGCGCCCAGCGCGAACTCGCTTGAGAGCAGGTGCTTCATTCCGCCTTTGTTCATGATCAGCATGACCAGATCGACCGCCTGGCCGCCGATCTGAAATCCAAAGCTGCCACCTTGAATCACGAAAAACGCCGGAGCGCTCCATCCTTTTTCCGTGCGGCAACTGGCCAGCCCGCGTCCGTATTTCGCGCCAACAATAAAGCCGCCCTTCAACATCGAAGGCACCACGGCTACGCACTCCGCCGAGCCTAGAACTTCCTCGGGAATGCCTTTGTCGGGCGCTCCCTGAATCTCATTCAACACATCCGCGGCAGCCTGCACGCGATCGGAGGCCTTCGATTCCTTGGGTTGATCGTCCGCAGCAAAAGAGAGAGAACATAGAGACACAATCAGGGTCAACAGCAAGAACTTTTTCATGGTTCCTCGCCACACAAGATTTCTTTGGGAGCTGTATTGCGATTGTAAACGAAGCCCGGCAATTGTAGCGGCCCATCGTCGCGAGCCTCGACCGCCGAGCTAGGCGCCCGTCCGTTGTGGTTCCGCCCGTGGCGCTTGCCAATCGTGGTATACTCCCCGCCAAGTTTGGACTCCCCCAAGAATCGTCTTGTAAGTCCGTCCTGTCAAGCTCGCCGCTACGTTGGATGGCGGAAGTGTCCCAGTGAGGTGGACCACTCCAGAACCCTAACGCTGATCATTGGAGGTCGTGTCTCGATGAAAATCCAAGGCTGTTGCCCGCACCATCAAATTCGTGCGCTCGATAAGCCTGTGCTTACCCTCACCTCTGCCTGACCATCGCGGCCCCAGGCCCAAAGCGAGAAGCCATCATTGGATTCACGGCTTCAAGCCGTGGCGACTATGGCCGGACATGGTCAGCCGACTGGCCGGGAAACATCTACGGAGTCAACCAACTCGGCGGAGCCAGGTGCTGCAAAGCGAAGACTGCGGAGCATTTTTGAATTGTCCCAGCTCTGGCAGTGGTGGACCAAAAATTACCATTTACAGCTTCATCGGCGGCGACTGACGGCGCCGAGCCCGCGCCAGGGGCTGCATTCGCGACACCAAGGGAAATCTCTACGGCACCACTCCCGGTGGAGACCACGCCTGCAATGGCGCCTGGTTGCGGTGTCGTTTTCAAACTCTCCCGATCTTCCGGCGGCGTTTGGTCCGAGACCACGCTGCACACGTTCAAGGGCCAACCGATGGAGGGACTCCGGCAAGGCCTCTGATTCTAGAACGGAACCGGCAAGCTCTATGGCAGCGCCGCTATGGCGGAACTCTTTCCTGAATTTGCGGGAGATCGGCTGTGGGGTGGTCTTCCAGCTTTCCCCTAGTCCGACGGCAGTTGGCAGGAGACGGTGCTGCATTCGTTCACTGGCGGAACCGATGGCGCGATCCGGTTGGCTGGCTTAGCGCTGGCCGCCGGCGATCTTACGGCGCGGCATACCTCGGCGGCAATCTCACCGGCTGTGCGGGTACTGGATGGCGGCGTAGTCTTCGAACTTTCTCCAAGGGCTCGAAATCGGGAAGGAAAGAGACCGTAATTTCAGGGGCACTACGGATTTCAAGGCGCCGCAGATGGGAAGCAGTTCCACAGAGCGGACTTGGCTCGTTGACTCCGCGGGCAACTTATTCAGGCACGACTACTCCAACCTCAAAAGCACGACCCCGATGGGCTTTCAAGCTCTCGCGTTCGCGCGGCTGGAAAGAAACCACCTGTACAGTTTTACGGTTCCGAGCGATGGATCAGCGCCGGTAGGCCCCCTGTCGCTGCGACACGGCGGGAAATGTATTCGGCGGTCTAAGGCGGCACCCTCGTGGTGCGACAGTTTCATCATCAGCTATGGCGTTAATATTCAAGCTGTCTTCCCGGCACGGAGGGTGGCAGGTGAGCCACTCTGCAAGCTAGGGTTTTTCGACCCTCCGGTGGCTTGCTTCTCGATGCCGTAGGCGACATTTTCGGCAATAGACAACGGACTCACTGAAACGGGAAACTCCGAGGTGTTTGAGATCATTCCTTGAGCTTGTGAGGATTGGAGGATCGGACAAAAAAATCGGGGCTGGAAATGGTGACCCTAATCGCCACTCCCAACCCCGTCTCCCAGGTTCTGTGGTAGGTGAACCGAGTATGCGGCGCAACCGCTTTTGCTACAAGATTACCGAGGTCACTGTCCCGAGGTAACGCCGGTTTTGCATTCACTAGGTACTGGGTACTAGGTACTGCCCCTACTTCGCAGCCACCAGCGAATGCGTAATCGCATGCACCGACAGCGCAATGCGGTTCTGCACGCCCACTTTACGCATCAATTTTGCGACATGGGCTTTCACTGTGCGCTCTTCGATTCCCAGTTGAGCGCCAATCTCTTTGTTGGAGCGGCCCGCGACCAGCATTTCCAGCACTTCTTTTTCGCGATCGGTGAAGGTCACGCGCCCGGCGGGAAAAATCCTTCCCGGCGCCGATGACACTCGCTCGATAAACATGGAAAGCACGCGGCGCGGCGCCCACACTGATCCCTGACTCACGATGCGAATGGCCTGGGCAAACTCGGCCGGCGACGCGGCCTCATCCACGTAGCCTTTTGCGCCTGACGCAATCGCTTTCAGAATGGTCTCTTCGTCCACGCCGGAGCCGGTCACGATGATGCGCAGATCGGGCCGTGTAGCCTTCAGGCTGGCCATCACGTCAAACAAGTTCTGGCCGGAACGGTTTCCCAGAAGGATCAAATCCACGCCTTGCAACGTGGAAATCTCGGGCAGGCCGGCGGAGATGAGTTCGAACTCGGGCTCAGTATCGAACAAGGCGCGAAATCCCACAAACCTCAGCGGGTCGCTCTCCACCACTGCAATTTTGATGATCGGTTTTCTCGCTACTGCTGCTTTCATAGGTATACCTGTAGGGCGTAATGTCTTAGGTCAAGCATAGCGGCAATTGCATCGACTGCAAAGAGAAGGTGACCGTAGACAAATTACGGGAGTAACATGCAAAAGACGGTCGAAAAGCCGTTGCACAAGAGAGATTGGCGGCCTAATTCCGGCAGTGCCACTCGCGGAGACGATTCAGCATGAGCATCGGCATCGAAAGACTTTTGACTCTATTCCTGGCAGTGGGGGCTGGGCTGGCATTGGCCACCGCGCCGCTGCCGGCGCAGACGCAGGCGCCTTCCACGCAGGCTCCAACGGGCGCCTACCAGCCGAAATTCGCAGGCGACCCGGCGCGCTCCGATTCGGAAGCCGCCGCCCTCGCCTACATGCGAGTGGTGCTTCGCGCCCAGCACCGTTTTGAGAAGCAGTACGGACATTTCGCCACCTCTCTCACCGAACTGGTGCATTCCGGTTCGTTCACCAAGCGCATGGTCAACCCCAACCGCGGCGATTACACCGCCGGCTTCAAGGGCAAAAAAGACAGCTTCGTGCTCACCATGACTCCGCAACACCTCGATGCCGAGCATCGCTCGTTCTACGCCGAAGACGATGGCAAAATCCACGCCGACGAAGAGAAGCCTGCGGACGCAGATTCGCCGGTCGTCAAATGACGCCGTCGTCCCGAATGTAATTGAGGAACTCCGCACGCTTCGCACCGGCGCCCGCCGGTTTATGATGAATGAACAAATTCTGTGGTTTGTCTTTTAAGGAGGACTTATGCTGGCAACCATCGGCGCGCCCGCGCCCGAATTCACACTCAAAGATCAGGATCAGAAGGACGTTAAGCTCAGCGACTTCCGCGGCAAGAAGCGCGTGGTGATCGTTTTCTACCCGCTGGACTGGAGCCCGGTCTGCACGAAAGAACACGCTTGCTTCGTCAACGACATGAAGCAGTTCGATCAACTTGACGCGCAGGTGCTCGGCCTCAGCGTCGATAGCGTCTGGTCGCACAAGGCCTATGCGGAGAAGATGGGCATTCACTACCCGTTGCTCGCCGATTTCCATCCGCGCGGAGCCGTCGCCACCAAATACGGAGTCTATCTCGACGCCAAAGGCATCACAGGCCGCGCCATCTCGATCATCGACCGCGACGGCAATCTCGCGTGGCATAAGAATTACGACATTCCTGTGGTTCCGGATATTCAGGAAGTCTCGAAGGCGCTCGCCGGAGTAAAGTAACGATCGCTCCGAAGGAGCGTCTCTGAAGATCCCGGCGGTTGACGCCGGAAGAAGTCTGATTTTGGGTGGCAAGAGGGAATCTGATTTTGGGTGGCAGGGGGAAATCTGATTTTGGGTGGCAGGGGGAAATCTGATTTTGGGTGGCGCAGCGCTTCCAGCGCTGCGTTGAAGGTTCTCTTTTGATGGCTGGCTTTAGCCACTGAGGTACTTGGAGTTCATTTTGCGGAGCCTTTTCCGCCGTGCCTCCCAAATCAGAAGGGACCGAGCTATGAAAATCTCCGTTTTCGTCGGCACCAGTCTCGATGGCTTCATTGCACGGCCGAATGGCGCTCTGGATTTCCTTCCAACCGACTGCGAACCTCATGGCTACGAGGAATTCATCGCCAGCGTCGATGCGTTGGTGATCGGCCGCAACACCTTCGAGACGGTTCTGGCTTTTCCCGATTGGCCTTATGGAAAGAAGCGCGTAGTGGTGCTGAGCAGCCGGCCGATTGACTTCTCGAAGGTTCGCGGGGGCGCGGTGGAACAGATGGCTGGCTCACCCGCGGAGATCGTTGCGAAAATTGCGGCCAGCGGCGCAACCTCCCTTTACGTCGATGGCGGGATCACCATTCAACGCTTTCTGCGCGCGGGACTTATTCAGCACCTCACCGTTACCCGCGTTCCGGTCCTGATCGGAGAAGGCATTCCACTCTTCGGCTCCCTGCCCCGCGACATCCAACTCCGCCACATCGCGACCAGGCACTATCCCAGCGGCTTGGTTTCGAGCGACTACGAAGTGGTTGACGCTAAAGCCTAAGCCCCCGGTTTTATCTCCGCCGCCTTGCCGTCGCGATAATTCACCACCAGCGGCTTACCTCCGTTGGGATAGCGCACAGTTTTCTCCGCCGAACTGCTGCCGGCATCCGGAACACCCATACCCACGGCAAAATCCGCCTGCAGTTCATTCATTCCCGGCTTCACTTCGTGTTGCGCAACGGCTTGCCAGACATCCGCCGGCCAGTGCTTATACAGGTCATGCGGATCTTCGACATAAAACATTTCGTCGGAGTAAACCTTGTATTGCCCCTCGGTCTCGAATCCGATCGGCACGGCGTAACTCTTCCCTTCTTTTTGAAACACCGCCATGACCTGCCGCCGGCTGCCGGCCCCGCCAGGAGTATCCGTCACTACGTCTTTAATCTCGAGCCGTTCGATCGGCAACAGCAATCCCGCCTCGCGACCAAAATCGACCCGCTTGCGCGCCGCATCGTAGGGATAATAGGTGTATCGGTATCCCTCTTTCGCCCAGACTGGCTGTTTCGTCAGTTGCTTCGCTGACGTCAAATCGAAGGGATACAGTTTCTTGGGCACGACGTAATAGTCGGCATTGGAGTATCCAGTTTTTCGTGCCTGGGCTTGTTTCTCGGCCGCAACATAATCCTCATGCCGCTCGTAGAGGATATAAGCCGCGCGCAATCCCGCAATCACAATGGCGAGCGCCAAAGCAATCTGGATTCTCTGCTTCGCCTCTTGACTCATCATGCAGAAACTTTACCAGACAACAGATTCGACTCCCACCTCCGAGTAACCTGGTCACGATTGATGCAATCCCGGGCCGACGTGTGACAATGTGAACGTCACTCCCAGATACTCATAGGAGAAACGTCAACCATGCTCCACCGAACGCAATCGCAATTATTCTCGCCGCTCGTAGCCTTCTTCACCACGGCCCTCTTCACCGCGCTGGGCTGGGCGACGTTGCTGCATGGTCAATCGCTCCCCAAGGCTCCAGGAGCGGAAGTGTTCACGTTGACCCCGGCGCCCGGGCCCTTCACCGAACCATCGATTGCAGTGAATCCGAGCAATCCCAAGCAGGTGACCGCGGTCTTTCAGGATAACGCGCACGCTTCGTATTCCGAAGATGAGGCCCGCACCTGGAAAGCGGCGGAAGGCGTGGCACCGCCCAACTACAAAGTTTCAGGGGATGTTTCCGTTACCTATGACAAGCAGGGCCATGCCTTCATTTGCTACATCGCCTTCGACAAGCTGGGGACATTCAACTACTGGGCGCACAACGCTTCTCGCAACGGCATATTCGTGCGACGTTCGCTCGATGGCGGAAAGACGTGGGAGGCAAACCACATCCCCGTCGCCGAACAGACGACGCAAGCGGGCATTCCATTTGAAGACAAGCCCTATATCGTTTCCGATACCAGCAATAGCCGGTTTGCTGGAAATCTTTATGTAGGCTGGACTCGCTGGAGGCTGGCGGATTCGCAAATGGTGCTCTCGCGTTCGACCGACGATGGCAAGACGTGGTCTGCTCCGGTTGAAATCGACCGCCATCCCGGGCTGCCCCGCGACGACAACGGCGCGGCAGAAGGGTTTAGCGGCGCGGTGGGGCCCGATGGCCGCCTCTACGCGATCTGGAGCCAGGATAACGACGTCTTCTTCACTGTATCGCGCGATGGCGGCAAAAGTTTTTCCCGCGCCCGTCCCATCCTTCACACTGCCCCCACCATGTTCGCAGTGGACACGCTGGACCGCGCCAACGGCTTTCCGGAAATTGCCATCGACCCACGAAGCCAGCGCCTCTATGTGACCTGGAGTGATTACCGCAATGGTGATCTCGATATTTTCTGTTCGACCTCGACCGATGGCGGCAAGAAATGGAGCGCGCCGGCGCGTGTGAATAGCGACGCGGTGCACGATGGGGCCGACCAGTTCTTCCAATGGCTGGCGGTCGATCCCATCGACGGCAGCGCCAATATTCTTTTTTATGATCGCCGCGCCGATCCTCGCGGGCGAACGCAAACCGTCACCCTGGCCCGCTCCACCAACGGCGGACTCACCTTCCAGAATTACGCCTGGACTACCAATCCATTCGAGGCTGGCGGAGTATTCTTTGGTGACTACAGCGGCATCGCCGCGTCAGGAGGCCGCGTCTACGGCATCTGGACCGAGAAGCCCGCGCCTCCCGCCGAACCGGAAAACAAAGGGGAAAATAAGGCGGCGAATAAACCGGAGGAAGCAAAACCTAAGCCGCCGCGGGGAACAGTGGTGAAGGTTGGGATCGCCGATTTCGGAATGGCGAAAACCGCTTCACGGTAGACCGTGAAGTCGCATAAGAATCTGGTGCGCCCGGAGAGATTCGAACTTGAGGCGTTTTGCGGGCGTGAAACCGAGCGTTAGCGAGAGTGGGAGCCCGCAGCCGAAATCCTGAGCCTGGCTCTTAGGCGAAGGATCTCAGCGATCTCGGATGAATGGTGCGCCCGGAGAGATTCGAACTCCCGACCTATTGCTCCGGAGGCAATCGCTCTATCCATCTGAGCTACGGGCGCACACCGGTTGATTTAGTTTACATGGGAGAGTTAAGAAGCATCAACGTGCACACCTCACCCTACGCGGGCCGCAATGCTGCCGGCAGCCGCGATCAGGCTAAACCGCACCCATGTAGAGTAGGAGATCCCAGGTTCTTACAGACGGAGTTTCTACCAGCGGCCGCCGCCGCCGCCACCACCACCACGTCCGCCGCGATCGCCACCACGTCCGCCGCCACGTCCGCCGCCACGGTGATCGCGTCCACCGCCGCCGCCTCCGCCGCCGTGATCGGTTTTAGGCCGCGCCTCGTTCACGTTGAGCGTGCGTCCGCCTACTTGCGAGCCGTTTAGCCCAGTGATGGCTTTCTCGCCATCGTCGTTGCTGGCCATTTCCACGAAGCCGAACCCGCGTGAGCGTCCGGTATCGCGGTCGGTCATAATACTAACCCGGTCCACTTGCCCGAACGGCTCAAACATCTGCCGCAGTTCGTCTTCCGAAGTGTTGAAACTGAGGTTGCCTACAAAAATGTTCTTCACGCGTCTGCCTCTGCATTGAGCTGTCGAAGTGCAAGCTCGATTCGGCGGACTAGCAGGTCGGGGGGAACCTTCCTGAAAATCGAGACCGGAGCCGGCAACAGTCGGATGCGGCCAGAAGTATAGCAGGTTTAAATTAAGAATTTTGTGTCGCCTAGCGGACATAGCGGGCGGTTCCGCGCTGGGCGGCCCAATTGGAGGATTACTGATGAGAGGCCTCAGTCTGCGACGTCTTTTCCGAGGAATTTTTCCCGATGAGCTGTTCCGGTGAACTGCGGGCCTTCTACACTTCTTCCACGGTGGCCAGAGTGCTCTTCTTGCGCTTGTTGTATTGCAGGATTTTCTTTCGCAGCCGCAAAGATTTCGGAGTGATTTCCACAAACTCGTCATCCGCGATGAACTCGATGGCTTGCTCCAGATTCAAAGAGCGGAATGGCACCAGCCGGATGGCTTCGTCCGCCGTCGACGCACGCATATTGGTAAGTTTCTTTTCGCGTACTGCATTGACATCGAGGTCGTCGTCTTTGGCGTTCTCGCCGATGAGCATTCCTTCATACAGCTCAACGCCCGGCCCCACGAAGAGTTCGCCGCGTTCCTGCAGGCCCCAAAGCGCATAAGCCGTCGAGGTACCCGCACGATCCGCGATTAACGCGCCGGTGAGCCTGTGTGGAATTTCTCCCTGCCATTCGGTGTATCCAGCGAACAGCGAATTCATCACGATGGTGCCGCGCGTGTCGGTCAGCAGTTGGCTGCGCAGCCCGATCAGGCCGCGGCTGGGCACGCGAAACTCGATGCGCACGCGCCCGTAGCCGTGGTTGTGCATGTTGACAACTTCGGCCTTGCGCGATCCCAGTTGCTCCATCACCACGCCGACAAAATTTTCCGGCACGTCCACGGTGAGATGCTCCACCGGTTCCATAAGCTTGCCCGTTTCTTTATCGCGCTTGGTGACGATCTCGGGCTTGCCTACCATCAACTCGTAGCCCTCGCGCCGCATCATTTCGATGGTGATCGAAAGTTGCAGTTCGCCGCGGCCCAGCACCTTGAACGAATCGGTCGTGCCCATCTCTTCCACGCGCAGGGAAACGTTGGTGAGCAATTCTTTTTCCAGACGTTCGCGCAGATTTCGCGAGGTCACGTAAGTTCCTTCGCGTCCTGCGAAAGGAGAAGTATTTACCGTAAACGTCATCGCGATGGTGGGTTCGTCGATCACGATGGGAGGAAGCGGCGCCGGATTCTCCGCGTCGGTAATGGTTTCGCCGATGGTGATTCCTTCGACCCCCGCTACCGCGACAATATCTCCCAGCACCGTTTCGGTGATGTCGGTACGCTTCAGTCCAGAGAACGAGAACAGTTTCGTGATCTTGGTCTTGTGCATCGTCCCGTCGAGCTTCGCGATCACTACGTCTTCGCCGGTGAACATGGTCCCGTTGAAGACGCGGGCGATGGCCAGGCGGCCGAGATAGTCGCTGTAATCGAGGTTGGCGACCAGAATCTGCAGGGGCCCTTTGGGGTCGCCTTGGGGAAGCGGAATGGTTTTCAAAATCGCATCGAACAGAGGCCGCAGATTTTCTCCGCCTCCCGCGATGTCCGTCGATGCCGTACCGGCCTTCGCATTGGTGTACAGAACCGGAAAGTCGAGCTGATCTTCCTTGGCATCGAGATCGATAAACAGATCGTAGATTTCGTTCAGCACTTCCTGCGCGCGCGCATCGGGCCGGTCGATCTTGTTAATGACGACGATCGGCGGCAAATTCGCTTCCAGAGCCTTGCTCAGCACGTAGCGCGTTTGCGGCAGGGGACCTTCGCTGGCATCCACCAACAGCATGACGCCGTCCACCATCTTCAGCGCGCGCTCTACCTCGCCGCCAAAGTCGCTGTGGCCGGGGGTATCGACAATGTTGATCTTCACGTCGTGATAGAAGATGGCCGTGTTCTTGGCAAGGATGGTGATGCCGCGCTCGCGCTCCAATTCGTTCGAATCCATCACCCGTTCGACGTGATGTTCGTTGGAGCGGAAAGTGCCGCTTTGCTGCAGCATGGCGTCAACCAGCGTGGTCTTGCCATGGTCCACGTGCGCGATGATGGCGATATTGCGAATGCTCAAACTCAAAGTATGGTTTTTCCTTTTATTGACCGAATCGGATCGAGGGGACGCAGCCGTTCACCGGCCGCACGCCCTATCTATAACTTTACTATGGGAGGAGGTTTCTCAGGAGATTACATCTGTGTTTGTGCAGGATTAGAGGCGCGTCACCCTGCCAGCGGCTTTTCTTTCGGCATCGGTTTCCCCGCCAGCCGTGCTTCCACTTCTTTCACCGCGCGCTGCGCGGCAAGAATCCCGGCGTTGGTGGTCGATTCCGGACCTTCGGAATCTGTGTTGGCAAAAAAGACGCGATCCATGGGTTGCCGCACCAGTGGCTGAACCTGCGTGTACAGCCCGGGTGTCGACATATACAAAGGATGTCCCCGCCGGAAGATGTGCACTTCGACCGGATTGACATTCAACCCCGGCATCAGCTTCTGGAAGTCGGCGAGCACGTTGGCGGCGATCTTGCGCGCCCCGATCTCATTCAACAGATAGCCGCGATCTTCTTCCTTCATCGGAGTGTAGCAACTGATGATGTTGAACTTCTGCTGGTAGCCCGGCTGCTTCTGAACCACCCAGTCGGCGACGATGACATCGGTAAAAGTGTTGCCCGGGCACCAGGTATCGTAGCCGTGATTGAACACCGGCTTGTCGAAAATCAGATTCACTACGGGATAGGGAATGTAGCGAATCTTATGCATGGCCTCGCTTTGCTTTTCGGACAGGCCCTCCACAATGCGGCGCGTGATGAACTTGGGCGTTGCCATGATCACGGCTTTGGCCGCAACCGTCTTCAATTCACCGCCAAGCATGTAGGTAACCTGCACCTCTTCCTTTCCGGGCACTACGGCTACGGTAGTCGCGCCCGTCTGCATGCGGTCTTTGTGCGCAAGCCGCAAAATCTCCGCTAGCTTTTTCGTGATTGCGCCCAAGCCTCCTGGCCAGGTATAGCGATCGTCAGTACGGCTCTCCGCTGCCATCTCTTGAAGGTTCCCGATGGCCAGGGCCGCCGCCGTGTCTTCGCTGGCCGCTCCCCAGTTGGAGGGTCCGAAGGTGTCCCACCACTGTTTGAGTTCCACCGGATATTCCTTCAAGAGATCCGAGAACGGTTTGTTGAAGAGTTCCTTGCCGCGCTTTTCCAGGTCGACGGCCAGCATTTCCTTCTTGAATTTCTTAAAGCCTTCGCGAACCGAAGCCGGATAAGGCAGCTTGTCAAGACCGTCGCCCCAGGTATCTGGAATCAGCTCACCGTGAATAATGCTGGCATCCGGGCTGTTGACCGGCAATAACTCCAATCCGATTTCCTTGGCGAAGGGATACGTATATTCGTCGTTTACCAGGAACGCCGACCCGGTGGCATAGGTGCTGCCCTCGTACTCCATGGCATACGCATTCCCGCCCCAGTGCGGCTCTTTCTCCAGCAGAAGGAAATCACGGTGCCGTAAGCGGTAGGCTGCCGCGAGTCCGCTCACACCGCCGCCCACAATGACCACATCATGCTTCGCCGAAGCTGGAGGCCGCGTAAAAACTTTGCCGTCGCGTACCTGATGGCAGATTCGATTGTCCTCGCCATCGACGTCGGCGGGATGATCCTTGTGCGCATCGCCGCTTTGCGCGCTTACCAGCGAGAGATCGATAGGACACCCTGACATCACCGCACCAGCCACAACAAACTTGACGAAGTCTCTGCGATTCGCGCTCATGCCGCCTCTCCTTCCGCCGCCGCTACGATTTCTGATCCTACGTCGGGGCTCGCTTCCCCGCGCATCCGCAGCCGGTACCAGAACACAATTGCCACCAGCGAGAATACAAAGATGATGGTCGAGACCGCGTTGATCTCCGGAGTGATGCCGCGCCGCAGCCGTCCCCAGATTTCCAGAGGCAGCGTATTATCGCGACCGATCAGGAAAAAGCTCACCGCAATTTCGTCCATCGATAACGTAAAGATGAGCAGCGCAGCGCCGATGATCGGCAGCTTCAAATTCGGTACGGTAACGCGCCAGAATGTTTGCCAGTAGTTCGCGCCCAGGTCGAGCGATGCTTCTTCTTGAGCCCGGTCGAGTTTCTGCAGGCCCGCGAATACTTCTGTCGTGGCGACGGAAATCAGGGCGGTGCCGTGCCCGAGAACAATGGTCAGCAGACTGAGCTTTGTCCCCATCACGTTGAACAGCATGAGCAGCGAAAGTCCGGTAATAATTCCCGGCAAGATCAATGGCAGGAGCACCAATCGCCGGAACAGAGCTTTGCCGGGAAACTGCGCTCGTTCAAGTGCCAGAGCCGCGGGAACTCCGAACGCCAGCGAGATCGCCATCGCCGCCAACGCCACCTGCAGGCTGTTCAGCACCGAATCCCAGATGGCCACGTCGGCAAAAAGAATGCGATACCAATCGAGCGTCAAGTGATGGGGCGGAAATCCTCCAACACCCTCGCCGTTAAAGGAATAAACAATGAGGACTGCGATCGGCAAATAAAGGAAGGCGAACACAGCGACGGCATGAACGAGCAACCAGCGTGAGCCCGGGATAACCTTTGTGTCGCTCACGAGAAGCTCCATTTCTTTTCCAGTCGCTCAGAAAAGAACAGCAGGCCCACCACCAGCAGCAACATGCAGAACGAAATCGCCGCGCCCAACGGCCAGTTGTAAGCGGCGCCAAACAGGCTGACCACAATGTTCGAGATCATGATGCCGCTGGGCCCGCCCAGCAATAGCGGCGCAAGAAAATCACCCAGGCTCAGCACGAAAGCGAAGGTCGCTCCCGCAACCACTCCGGGAATCGACAGCGGAAAAATAACTTTCCAGAACGTCTGCTTAGGGCTTGCGCCCAGATCGTGCGAAGCTTCGACGAGATTGCGCGGAATATGTTCCAACGCCGCGTAAATCGGCAGAAAGGCAAACGGCGTATAGATGTGCGTCAATGTAAGCACGACGGCAAACGGGCTGTACAGCAGAAACTCCAGAGGATGCTTCGTCAGGTGAACATATTGCAGCAGCGTATTCATTACGCCGTCTGAGCCCAGGATCGTCTTCCACGCATAAGCCCGCACCAGGTAGCTGACCCACAGCGGAATGATGACCAGTTGATACAGCAGATCTTTTTTCTTCCCCGCATAAAAAGAAAGAAAATACGCCAGCGGATACCCCAGCAGGAGCGAGAAGATCGTAACGCGGGCCGCGATCCACATCGAGCGCAGCAGCGTCTGCCAGTAAACGTCAACCCGCAGCAGTTGGCCATAGTTATCGAAATTCCACGAGTGCACAATGGTCTGCGACGCTGAAACCGACCAGAAGCTGTAACAGAACATCAGCAGATACGGCATCAGCAGAAATACGGTCACCCACACCAGGGGAGGCAGAGTGACGGCCGCTTTGTAGGCTCGGGAAAACATCAGATTCTTTCTGCAGATTCGCGCACCAGGATTGCATCCGCAGCAGAAAATTCCAGGTCAACTTCGTTCAGCGCGCCCCCGCTGGCAGCAGTCCGAACCACCAATACCAATCCATCGGGGCACTCCACGCGAATTAACTCGGTGGCGCCATGAAATGCCTGGTGGCGGACCTTTCCGCGAACTCGTACGATGCCTGGCGCAGCACCGCCGGCAGCCAGCCGAACATTTTCCGGTCGCAGCGAGAACAACGCGGGCCCATCTGGAAGCGCCGCCGTCCAAGTCAAGGCGCCACAGCGCACTGTACCTGCTCGCACTTCACCCTTCAGCAGATTCGTGTGTCCGATAAACTGCGCCGCGTAGGCGGTTGCAGGACGGCCGTAAATCTCGCGAGGCGTCGCCACCTGCTCCAGTTCGCCGGAACGCAGCAGAGCGATGCGATCGGACATCACCATCGCCTCTTCCTGATCGTGGGTTACGAAGATGAATGAAATGCCGACTTCACGTTGCAGAGATTTCAGTTCCACCTGCATCTGGCGCCGCAGGTTCGCATCCAGCGCCGAAAGCGGCTCATCCAGCAACAGAAGCCGCGGACGATTCACCAGCGCTCGCGCCAGCGCGACGCGTTGCTGCTGGCCGCCGCTGATTTTCGAAGGCTTCGACTTCGCGTGCGCCGACATTTTCACTTTCTCCAGCGCCTCTGCCACGCGCGAGGTAATTTCGGCCTCGGGACGCTTCGCCACTCGCAGTCCGTACGCTACGTTCTGTTCCACGGTGAGATGGGGAAACAGCGCATAGTGCTGGAACACCGTATTTACGCGGCGGCGGTAGGGTGGTTGCAGATCGAGACGCTCCTCGCCCATCCATACTTCGCCAGCACTCGCGCTTTCAAAGCCGGCAATGATTCGCAGCAGAGTGGTCTTGCCCGATCCGCTTTCACCGAGAATGGTGAGAAATTCCCCCTCGGCCACGTCCAGAGAAATATCCCGCAGCACGACATTCTTGCCAAAATGCTTGGCAACGTTGCGAATGCTGAGCAAAGGACGGGTATGAATCTCCGCACTGCTGCCTTGCACCGTCGCCATTTCAGAAGCGTTCATCTGTGGTCCGCCCGGACAATACTCGCAACTCGGTACTGGGTACCCGGTACTGGTTCCTACTGTGCCGCCTTCACTTCGTTCCAAATCTCGTTGTACTTGGCGCGTCGCGGCACGTTCTGCCAGAAATAAAGCCGTTTCTGGTAGTTATCGACGTCGTCCAGATGCAGGCTCTTTACTTCTTCGGCGGTCATTAACTGCGCGGCCTGAGGATTCGCCGGAGTGTATCCGGTCACGTCTGTCACTTTTTTCTGGGTTTGCGCCTCGATCATGAATTCGAGAAATTCGTAGGCCAGGTCCTTATTCTCGCTGCCAGCCGTGATCATCAAGTGATCGATCCAGCCGGTGGTATTTTCTTTGGGGATGGTCTCCCCCACCGGAAAATTGACCTTGCGCAGTTGATTCGTCATCAACGGCCAACCCATGGCAGCCACCACTTCGTGATTCTGAAAAAGGTTGGTCAACTCGCCGCCAGTCGACCACATCTTGCGCACGTTGGGCTTCAACTCCAGCAACTTCTTCTTCACTGCATCAAGCTGCTCGTCAGTCAGGTTGTAAAGCTGGGAAGGATCGGGCTTGTCGTAGCCCAGAACCTGCGCCGCCATGTAGACCGTCGACAGATCGTCCCACACGGAAATCTTGCCTTTGTATTTCGCATCCCAAAAGACGTTCCAGCTATCAGGCGGCTGCGCGAATACGGTCGTGTCATAAATCAGCGGATCTGGACCCCACATGAACGGCACTCCAAATACCTGCCCCTTCACGCGCACCAGAGGCAGGGACGTGAGCTGCGGAGAGAGCTGGCTGTAACTCGGAAGCTTCGACAACTCCAGCGGCGCAGCCAGCCCCGCGGTTGCGATCGCACCGGCCACATCGCTTGAGGGCGAGATCACGTCATAATTTCCTGCGCTGCCGCCACGCAGTTTGGCCATCAGTTCGTCGCTCGATCCCATGTAGGACGCCGATACCTTGCAATGATGCTGCTGCTCGAAAGCCTTGACGAAGCTGGGATCGGCGTAGCCTTCCCACACCAGCAGATTCAGCGCGGGCGTTTTCTTGGAGCACGAACCGGAAAACATTGTCACCGTGAACAGGGCCAGCAGCATCGCCGCGTGTCGCGCTTTCATCGATTCTCCTTCATTCGCCGTAACTCAAAACGTTGGTGGAGTATTCACCCACAGCACCCAGGTTTCTGCCCGGCCGGGATTTGTCCAGTGATGCGGAGTTGCGCTCTCGAAATAAAAACTGTCTCCGGGCTTAAGCCGGTATTCTTTTTTTTCCAGAGTGATGGCCAGTTCTCCGCGCAACACGTAGAGGAACTCTTCTCCGGCATGGGCGTAAGAATCGCCGCTGCCGGCGTGCGGCGCCACGCGAAACAGGTGCGGCTCCATGACCGTGTTTCCCCAAGCCAGCAACTCCATGCGCACGCCGGGGCCGGCCTCCAGCACTTTTCTCTGTTCCGGTTGTACGCGCCGGCTGCTGGATCCGGTCGCGTGGAAAAAATCCAGGATGTTGGTCTTGTAGAATCGCGCCAGTTTGCGCAGTGTTCCCACCGACCCGGTCATTTGAGAGCGTTCCAGCGCACTCAGGAAGCCCACGGAGATTCCAACCGCCCGCGCCACCTGCGCCAGGGACAACTCGCGCTTGGACCGCAACTTTCGCAGGTGTGACCCAATCGCCCCGCCGTTGCTCTCGCCCCCCGCTGGCACCCGGCCTTCCCGCCGCAGCAACTCCACAATCGCGGCCGCGTTCAATCCCCGCTCCTTCCGCAGGAATCGCGCCCGTTTCAGCAGGGTGACATCTTTCGCGGTGTAGAGCCTGTACTTGCTTTCGGTGCGCCGCGGGCGCGTGAGCCCCAGGCTCTCCCATGATCGGATCACCGAGGGCGACACTCCCACCCGCCTTGCCACGTCCCCGATCTTCAAGTAAGTTTCCGCGCCAGAATTCATCGCCTGCGCGCCGCCTGATGGAGAATGCTCTACCGGAGGGTGGTGTTTTTTCTCCTTGACAGCACACCAGACCCTTCTCTAACCTTGCGGGATTATAGCAAGGTTGTGCCCGGAAGCAAGCAGTCGTTTCGAGCAGGTTTTCGGGAAAAATGACAGTCTTTCTCCGAAATCACTGGAGGTTCCATGCCGTCACTTCGAGCCCGCTGGACCTTGATGCATCTGACGACGATGCATCTGACGACGGTTTGCCTGGCCGTTGCCATCTCTATTCTTGCTCCCACAGTGCTTTCCGCCCAGAGCGCGGCGGGCCGCATCCTGGGCCGCATCGCCGACCCCAGCGGCGCCGTTCTCGCCGGAGCCAAGATCACGTTGCTCAACGAAGCCACCGGCATCAGCCGCAACACTTTGAGCAACGAGAGCGGCGACTACAGCTTCGTCGAAGTGGTTCCCGGAACCTATACGCTTGAGTTTGAGCTGACGGGTTTCAAGAAAAATGTTCAGAAGGGCGTCATCGTCAACGTCAATCAGGTGGTGACGCTGAACTCCGCCCTGCAGATCGGCGGATCGCAGGAGACGGTGGAGGTGACCTCGGAAGCTCCGCAGGTTGACACCACCAGCACCCAGTTGGGCGCGGTGATCAATGACCGCTCGGTGAATGAACTTCCCCTCAACACGCGCGATACCTACCAGTTCCTGCAACTGCAGCCGGGTGTGCAGTCCCAGCTCGGATCGAGTGGAAGCCTGTTCGCCGGCTCCGACGATCCCGGTTCAGTTTCCGTGAACGGCGGTCGCACCCGCGCCAACAATTTCAGCGTCAACGGCGGCGACGCCAACGACCAGTTCGTCAACACTCCCACGATTCAGCCCACTCCCGACGCCGTCGAGGAGTTTCGCGTAATCACCAATACGTTCGACGCTGAGTATGGCCGCAACTCGGGTTCGGTGGTGAACGTCATCACCAAATCTGGCGGAAACGCATTTCACGGAAACGTGTACGAATATTTCCGCAATACGATTTTGGATGCGCGCGGCTATCCCGATACCACGAAGCCGCAACTGAATCAGAACCAGTTCGGCGGAACCTTCGGCGGCCCCATCAAGAAAGACCGCACGTTCTTCTTTTTATCGTATGAAGGACGCCGGATTCGCGCCGGCCAGCCCGGACAGTTGCTGAACGTGCCCACCGGCATTCCCGGGGCAAATCCGACGGGGGAGTTCGCGGGAGATTTCACCGCTGCCGGCGGCTTTCCAGCACCGATTGCTGATCCCGTCAATCCCAGCGCCGGCGCTGGAGGCATCGACGTTAGTTCTGGCACGCCATTTGTGGCCCAAGTCCTCGATGGACGCGCCGGTTGCGATGCTGCGCTTGGAGTCGCGTCAATCGCGGGACTTCCGATACAAACCAATCCCGTCACCGGCTCGCCGTTTATTCCCTGGTCGGAGGTTTTTGCCAACACACCGGGCGGCAGCGTCATCCCAACCGCCTGCCAGGATCCAGTCGCCGCCAACTTGCTTTCGAAGTTTGTTCCCGCCGCCAATATCGGAAGCAATCAGAATCAGGTTGTCCCGGTCGGCACCGATAACGCCAACCAGTTCACCGCGCGCCTCGATCACCGCATCAACGACCGTCAGAGTTTCACCGCCTATTACTATTTCAACGATGGCGCGGCGCTCCAGCCCTACGATAATTTCGAAGCCTCTGGCGCCAATGTCCCTGGCTTTGGAAACTACAACAACATCCGCAACCAGCAATGGAGCCTGACTCACACCTGGACCATCAATAACGCCCTCGTCAACGAAGCCCACTTCACCTATATGCGCGAGGGCGAACTCGGATACATCAAGCCCCAAACTACCAACGGAGTTACATCCAGTTGCAGCGGAGCCGCCGCACCTTTTTGTTTTACCGGCACTTCCGATTCGTCGACCATTACCGGTCAGTTCGGCACCGCGGCCAATCTCGGGATTACGCCGGGACTTCCAGCAAGCCTGACCGGAGTTCCTTATGTCAACATTTCGGGCGGCGCTGCCTTCGGCAATAACTTTGAAGGTTTCCTGCCTCAGGTGGGCAACAGTTTTCAGTGGTCTGACGGATTGACCTGGGTGAAGGGGAACCACACTTACAAGTTCGGAATCGATATCCGCCGCACTCGCTTCGATCAGTACTACTACTTCGACGTCAACGGCGAGTATACGTTCGACAGTAGTGGACCCAGCGGCATCGTCCCGGCCGATGGCGACCAGTACGCCGAATTCTTGCTCGGATTGGCCGACGCTTATACCCAAGGCTCTGGCCAGCGTGAAGACGTGCGTGGCTTTGCGGCCTATCCCTTTGTCCAGGATAGTTGGAAAGTCAAACCGAACCTGACGCTGAATTACGGCCTGCGTTGGGAGTTCAGTCCTCCGATGGCCGATATTAGCGGCCATGTAGAGACGTTCCGTCCCGGACAAAATTCCACCGTCTATCCTTGCGGCATCACGACCAGCGCATCCTACTGGCAAGGTTTCGGCGTCTCCAATCCCACTTGTGCCAACACGGGCTCCGAGCCCACGGGCCTGGTAGTTCCCGGCGACAAAGGCGTTCCCCCCGGAATGACCTCGACTTACTACAAGGCTTTTGCGCCTCGCTTCGGTCTGGCCTACAGTCCCAACTTCACCAGCGGAGCCCTGGGAAAGCTGTTCGGCAGCAACGGCAAGACGAGCATTCGCGCAGGCTGGGGTCTTTTCTATAACCCGATCGAAGAACTTGTTCTGGCGCAGTTCGGCGCCGAACCTCCATTCGGCGGAAGCTCTTCGTTCTCCGATGTATTTTTCAATACTCCCTTCGTCAATCAGGGGGACTTCCAGAGTCCCAATCCTTTCAATGGCATCATCACGCCGACGAGAGGCCAGCCCACGGATTTGTCGCTGTTTCGCCCGATTCTGCTCTACGGCGAATTCGAGCCTCATCTGCGAGCGCAATACACCAGCCAGTACAACCTGACCATCCAGCGTGAATTAAGCAACAGCATGATGTTCCAGATTGGATACGTCGGATCCCAGGGCCATCGCCTGCTGGCTTCTCACGACATTAATCCTTCGAATCCTCAGACCTGCCTCGACGTTAATACGGTGCTCGGCGCGGGAACTTGCGCACCCACCAGTGAAGATGCGCAATTCATTTTCCCCACCGGATCTGTAGCTCCTCCAGGCGGATTCCACCTTCCCTATGGACCGAATGGTCCCACTGTTATTCCGGCGGGCACGTCGCTTTCCGGACTGAACCTTGTGGGCTTGCGGCCTTACTCCTCGCCAAACTGCAATCCCTTCACGGGTACGGGTTGTCCAGTGGATGGCATTCCGGTGTTCACCGATATTTTTGCCGAAGACACTATCGCCAACTCCAACTACAACGCGCTGGAGATGATGTTGCAGAAGCGTTTTTCGCACGGTCTGCAATTTCAGGCTGCCTATACATTCAGCAAATCCATCGATGACGGGTCCACCTTCGAGGAAACTCTCAATCCCTTCAACTTCGGCGCCAGCCGCGCCTTGTCGTTGTTCAATTCCAAGCAGCGGTTTGTAATCAGCTACGATTGGGAACTTCCAGTTCGCAAGTACTCGGGATTTGCCGGCAGGGTTTTAGATGACTGGGAGGTCTCCGGTATCACTCAGTTTCAGAGTGGATTTCCCATCCGTCTGAACACCGAGAATGACAACGAACTGATCAACAGCCTTTTCTTCCTGGGCACCGAAGCTCCCAGCCTGGTCGCCCCATTCCAGAAACTGGACCCCAGGAAAACCTATACGAACCTCGGGCTCACTACGCCGGGTTACTGGTTTAACCCCAATGATTTCGCCGATCCGCCGCTCGGTTCGTTCAACAACGGTACGCAACGCACCATCTGCTGTGGACCTGGACTGGTGGATTGGGATTTCTCGCTGCACAAGAAAATCGCTCTCAGCGAAACCCGCTACTTTCAGTTCCGGGCTGAGATTTTCAACGTCTTCAATCACACCAACTACTCGAATCCCGACGGTGGTTTTTCGGACGGTCCAACATCCTTCGGTAAAATCGCGAGCGCCGGAGATCCGCGACTGGTGCAGTTCGCTTTGAAGTTCTTCTACTAGCAGGAAGGACTAGACTAGAGAGTAATCCCCGGGCGGTTCGCCGCCCGGCATTCTAATGGCCCGCCGTCCAAACGTTGCGGGCTTGAGCCATCCCGGAGACCCGATGTACCCCGACCTGCAGAAAGAGCTCTCGACTTTCGAGCGCCGCACGCCCAAATCCGCCGAAGCCCACAAGAAAAATCTCAAACGCATTCCGCTCGGCGTGGCCAGCAATTATCGCCACTACGATCCCTGGCCCATCTTCGTGAAAGAGGCGAGCGGCAGCAAGTTCCGCGACCTCGATGGCAATGAATACATCGACCACAACCTCACCTTCGGTGCGCTCATGGCTGGACATTGCCACCCCGCCGTCATGAAGGCGGTGGAGAAACGTCTTTCCACCGGAACCATGTTCGGCATGCCGCACGATATGGAATGGGAACTCGCCGAAGAAATCTGCAATCGATTTCCCGTCGAGATGTGCCGCTTCGGCAACAGCGGCACCGAGGCCACCATGCATGCGATTCGCCTGGCCCGCGCCGCCACCGGACGCGATAAGATCATCAAGTTCGAAGGCGCGTACCACGGATTGCACGACTCCGCTCTGGTCAGCGTCAAGCCGCACGCCCCCGATTTCGGCGAAATCGACAATCCAATTTCCGTTTCCGGTGGTCTCGGAGTTCCGAAAGGCGCCATCGCCAACGTCGTGATCGCCACCTTTAACGACCTCGCTACGGTCGAGCGCCGCTTCAAGGAAAATCCGGGTGAGATCGCGGCCATCATCCTCGAACCCATTCTGATGAACGTCGGCCTCTGCCTGCCGCAGCCCGGCTTCCTGCAGGGGCTCCGCGAGATGGCTACGAAAAATGGCGCGTTGCTGATTTTTGATGAAGTAAAAACCGGCGCCAAACTCGGCTGGGGAGGCGCCAGCGAATACTTCAACGTTCATCCCGACATGATTTGCCTGGCGAAGTCGATTGGCGGAGGCTTGCCGCTCGCCGCCTTCGGAGCCAGCAGGTCAGTGATGGACCTCATCTCGCAACATAAAGTTTTCCACGGCGGAACTTACAACACCAATCCCGTCTCGATGGCGGCGGGCCTGGCGACGTTCCGCGAAGTTCTCACCCGCGCCAACTACGCGCACGTCGATAAGCTTGGCAAAAAGCTGGCTGACGGATATCGCAGCACGATCGCGAAAGTTGGCCTGCAGGCTTACATCGCGCAAGCCGGAGCCAATGGCGCGCTGATGTTTTATCCGAAGGAGATTCGCAACTACCGTGACTGGACCACGATCGATATCGACCTCTGGCGGCACTACTGGTTCGGTATGGTCAACCGCGGCGTGATGGCGCAACCCTACTGGTGGGACGAGCAATGGACGATTTCGGTGCAACACACCGAAGCCGACATCGACAAGCATCTATCTGCTTTCGACGATATCGCCGCCTCGCTAGCCAAAGCCCAGCAAGAACGAATCGGCCAACCCGTGCTAGCCGCGCACTAGACGCATCGATCAGAAAAGCTCATGTGGGGACAGCCGCCTCGGCTGTCCCTGCCGACAGTGATTAGAACGTGTAGTAAAACGTTTGTCGTTTCCGAACTAGGCGAAAGCCCGGTGTAATAAAACATTTGTCATTCCGAACCGGGCGACAGCCCGGTGAGGAACCTGATGTTTGCAGCCAGCTGACAAGCTTTGTCCACCACACCCCAACCCGCTGCCCACCTGATCCGCGCCCTCGGACGCCGCGACCTCGTCCTGCTCTTCGTGGTCGCGGTCTTCAACCTCAACGTCGTTCCCATCGATCGCCGCCAACGGCGGCGTCACCATCTGGCTCTGGATCATTTCACTCGTCCTGTTTTTCTTTCCCCAAGGCATCGCCGTGATCGAACTCGCGCACCGTTATCCCGGCGAAGGCGGCGTCTACCTCTGGGCGAAAGAAGTCTTCGGCGACTTCCACGGATTCCTCTCCGGCTGGTGTTACTGGACCAACAACATGCTCTACGTGCCGACGGTGATGCTCTACTTCGTCGGCGTCTCGGTCTATGTGCTGGGCCCAAGCCATCTGGGTCTAGCCGATAACAAGCTTTTCGCCTCCACAACTTCGCTCGCCTTGCTGGCCTTTCTGACGATTCTTAATATCGTTGGCCTCGGCGTGGGCAAGTGGATGAACAATATCGGCGCCATTGGCACCTTTATCGCGGCCGCTGTTCTGATTGGCCTTGGCGTCGTGATCTGGTCACGCTTCGGCTCCAACGTTACCGCCGCCGATTTCACAATCCCCGCCAACCCGCGCTTTGTTCTAAATTCCTTCGGCGTAATCTGTTTCGGACTCGTCGGCCTCGAACTCGCTTCCGTCATGGGGGATGAAATTAAGGATCCCGCGCGCACTCTGCCCGGCGCCGTTGCATGGGGCGGAATTCTCTCCGGCGCACTCTACGTTGGCGCCACCCTCACTCTTCTTATCGCCGTCGGGAAAGATGTCAATGTGCTTCAGGGCATCGTGCAGGCCGTGAGCCACATGGCGGGCCGTGTCGGCTTCGCCTGGATCACCGTCCCCTTTGCGGTGATGCTCAGTCTTTCCATCGCCGGCATCGGCTCCGCGTGGATGGGCGGCTCCGCCCGCATTCCTTTCGTCGCCGGCCTCGATTCCTACATGCCTTCATGGCTCGGCAGAGTTCACCCGCGCTACGCCACACCGCATGCCGCGCTCATCGTACAGGCCGTCGTATCGGCGCTGCTCGTGATCATGAACTTCTTCGGCGCGGGCGTGCAGGAAACATTTCAGAAACTGTTATCTCTAGCCGTAGTCCTGCAACTGGTCCCATTTCTTTACATGTTTGGAGCGTTGATAAGATTTTCCGTGATTGAGAAAGCGCCGCGCGGGCACTACAGCCGCATTACGCTTCTGCTCGCCGGAGCTAGCGGCTTGCTCACTACGACTCTCGGCATTGCGTTGGTATTTTTCCCGGCGCAGCAAATTACGTCGCTCTGGTCCTATGAGATTTGGATGGTTGGCGGCACCTTGTTTTTCATCGGCCTGGCCGCATTTTTCTTTTTCGTCTACGGCCGCAATAAGGCGCCGCATGCAGTCGCGAACGGCACAGCCTCAGCCGTGCCGCTGGATCTACCGAGATTATGATTTCCGGTGACGCAGCTTTGGGTGCGTAGTCTTTGGGTGCGTAGTCTTGGGTGCGTAGTCTTGGGTGCGTAGTCTTGGGTGCGTAGTTTTGGGGTGGCGCAGCGCTTTAGCGCTGCGAAAGAGTGCAAAATTGATAGCGGCTTCAGCCGCTGAGGTACCAGGAGGACGATAATGTCCGGCGGAGTCAAGACCGAAGTCCAAACCTACCAGATGTACATCAACGGCGAGTGGGTGAATAGCAAATCAGCGAAGATGTTCGCTGTCTACGATCCCTCGACCGAAGAAGTGATCGCCCAGGTCCCGGATGCCGGCCCTGACGACGTCAACCGCGCAGTAGCCGCCGCCAAAGCCGCATTTGAGGATGGTCCATGGGCGACCACAACTGCGCAGGAGCGTGGCCGCGTCCTGTTTCGCCTCGCTGAAAAGATCCGCGCCAATCTTCCTGCCCTCGCTGAACTCGAGTGTCACAACACCGGCAAGCCCATCGTCGAAGCCGAATTCGATATAACCGACGCGGCTACCTGCTTCGAATACTACGGCGGCCTCGCCACCAAAGTTGTCGGCTACGTGAATCCCGTACCCGACAACGCCATGTCGCTCTCGCTGAAAGAGCCAGTCGGCGTTGCCGGACAAATCATCCCGTGGAACTACCCACTGCTGATGGCCGCATGGAAACTGGCTCCGGCGATTGCTGCCGGGTGCACTTGCGTCCTCAAACCGGCGGAGCAGACTCCGCTGACCGCCCTCGAATTCGCGAACTATTTTGCCGATTGCGGCCTGCCTCCGGGCGTGGTCAACATCATTACCGGATTCGGAGAGACTTGCGGCGCGCCGCTCGTCCAGCATCCCGATGTAAACAAGATCGCTTTCACTGGCAGCGCCGCGGTCGGCAAGATCATCGTGAAACAGGCCGCCGATACGGTGAAGCGCGTCACCCTCGAGCTCGGCGGCAAGTCGCCCAACATATTTTTTGCCGACGCCGATTTCGAAGCCGCCATCGATGGAGCGCTGTTCGGTGTCTTCATCAACCAGGGCGAAGTTTGTTCCGCAGGAAGCCGCATTTTGGTGCAGAAGTCGATTTACAAGAATTTCGTCGAAGCCATGACCGAGAAAGCAAAGAAGATCAAGCTCGGCCCTCCGATGGATCGCGAAACCAAGATGGGTGCGCTGGTCAGCAAAGAGCAATATGACCGCGTCAATCAATACATCGAGATCGGGAAGAAAGAAGCAAAGCTCGTCTCCGGCGGCGGACGTCCCGAGCACATCGGCAAAGGCTACTACGTGCAGCCTACGATTTTCTCTGACGTCACCAACTCCGCCCGCATTGCGCGTGAAGAGATTTTCGGTCCGGTCGCAGCCGTCATTCCTTTTGACGACGAGAAAGACGCACTCAAGATTGCCAACGATTCACCCTACGGCCTCGCCGCCGCGGTCTGGACGCGCGATATTTTCAAGGCCATGCGCGCCGT
Organism: uncultured Acidobacteriaceae bacterium; assembly: GCA_963715875.1. Taxonomy (GTDB): domain Bacteria; phylum Acidobacteriota; class Terriglobia; order Terriglobales; family Acidobacteriaceae; genus Sulfotelmatobacter. Next base: position 3,843,372 of record OY970281.1, read on the forward strand.
AAAAGCCCTGCGCGCAGGCATCGTTTGGGTCAACCACATGCAACCAACTTATGTGGAAGCTCCGTGGGGCGGGTACAAGCAATCCGGCTTTGGCCGCGAACTGGGCCCCTGGGGCATCGAAGAATATCTCGAAACCAAGCAGGTCTACATCAATCTGAACGAGCAACCGATTGGCTGGTACTGAGATAGTACCAAGTACCGAGCACCGAGAACGAAGAACGTGATTTCCGATGAAGATATTCCTTAAACGTTGTCATCCTGAACGAGGATTGATCTTCGCGCCTAAGCGCGAAGATCAACCGCAGTCGAAGGATCCCTACTCCCTCATCAGCCTCATGGTTGATTCAGGGCATTCACCCGAGAACTGAACATGAGTACAATTCAACTCCGCACTCCCATTCCCGGCCCCAACTCTCGCACTCTCTCCGAGCGTCGCGCAAAAGCCGTGCCCCGCGGGCTTTCTCACGGCACGCCGATCTATGTCGCCAAAGCTGAAGGGGCATGGCTCGAAGACGTCGATGGCAATCGCTATATCGATTTCGCCGGCGGCATCGGATGCGCCAACGCCGGTCACCGTCAAGAACCGGTCGTCGCGGCCATCCGCGAACAGCTAGACAAATATCTTCACACCTGCGTTCAGGTCACGCCTTACGAAGGCTATGTCCAACTCGCCGAGCGTATGAACGCAGCAACGCCGGGAAAATTCGCCAAGAAAACTCTCTTCGTCAACAGCGGCGCGGAAGCAGTCGAGAACGCCGTCAAAATAGCCCGCGCCTATACCAAGCGTCCCGCGATCATCGCCTTTGAAGACGCCTTCCACGGCCGCACCATGATGACGCTGGCGCTCACCAGCAAGACTCATCCCTACAAGGCCGGCTTCGCGCCGTTCCCGAGCGAGGTTTACCGCATTCCGTTTGCCTATTGTTATCGCTGCTCGTACAACTTGAAGTATCCGTCGTGCGATCTCTACTGCGCGCGCCACCTCGAAGATACTTTCAAGCGAGTTGTGGCCAATGAGGAGGTCGCGGCGGTCATCGCCGAACCGGTCCTCGGTGAAGGCGGTTTCGTCGCCCCGCCCCCTGACTATTTCAAAGTTCTCATTGACCTCTGTCACAAGCACGGCGTGCTCTTCATTGCCGATGAAGTGCAATCCGGCTTTGGACGGACCGGTTCCCTGTTTGCCAGCGAACGCTATGGCATCGAGCCGGACCTCATCGTTACGGCGAAGTCGCTCGGCGGAGGTCTTCCCCTCGCTGCGATTACAGGCCGCGCGGAGATCATGGACGCGCCCGGTCCCGGCGGGCTTGGCGGGACCTTTGCCGGCAATCCCCTTTCCTGCGCCGCGGCTTTGGCAGTGCTCGATTTGTTTGAAAGCACGCCTCTGCTTGCCCGCGCCAACGAACTTGGCGACCGCTTCCAGCGCCGTGCCCGCGAATGGCAACGCCGTTGGCCCATCGTCGGCGACGTGCGCGGACTCGGCGGCATGCAAGCCATCGAACTCGTGAAGTCGCAGGAAACCAAGGCTCCCGCCGCCGATGAGACGAAACAGATCACACAATATTGCTACGAGCACGGGCTGATCACGATCACCGCCGGCTCGTACTCGAACGTGATTCGAGTCTTGGTCCCGTTGGTTGCGACGGACGAGCAAATGGACGAAGGCCTCGGTGTGCTGGAATCCGCGCTAGCCGCGGTGTGCAGCAAGAAAGGCGCAGTCCCGCAGTTGGTGTGAGCAAAGCCCATGTGCAGGCAAAGCCTGTGGGTAAGCAAAGCCCATGCGGGGACAGCCGCCTCGGCTGTCCTCCGAGCGCAGCGAGGCCTTGCACGAGATCTGTAGATTAGCTTTCGTTCTGAACTCTTCGCGATAGCAGAGGCACTCCGTCATGACAGTAGTAGCATCGCCGGTCATCAGGCTTACGAACTACATCAACGGTCGCTGGACAGATTCGTCCGCTAAGGAATGGCGCGACGTGATCAATCCTGCGACGGGCGAAACCCTGGCGCAAGTTCCACTCGCCGACGCCGCCGAGGTGAACCAGGCCGTCGAAGCCGCATCCGTGGCTTTTCCCGAGTGGCGCCGCACTCCTCCGGAAGACCGCATTCAGCCGCTATTCAAGCTCAAGATGCTGCTCGAAGAGCATATCGACGACGTCGCTCGCATCATCACTCAGGAAAACGGCAAGACTTTCGCCGAAGGCAAAGCCGAAATGCGCCGCGCCATCGAGAATGTGGAAGTCGCCTGCGGCATTCCGATGATGATGCAGGGCTACAACCTCGAGGACGTTGCACGCGGGATCGATGAAACCATGATCCGCCAGCCTCTCGGGATCGTCGCCGCCATTACGCCCTTCAATTTTCCCGGCATGATTCCCTTCTGGTATCTGCCGTACGCCATCGCGACAGGCAACACGTTCATCCTGAAACCATCTGAGCGCGTGCCGCTCACCATGCACTGCGTCTACGAACTTCTTGAGAAGATCGGATTGCCCAAGGGCGTGGTGAATCTGATCAACGGCGGCAAAGCCGCGGTGGACGCGCTGCTCGACCATCCGCAAATTCGAGCCATCAGCTTTGTTGGATCGACTCCGGTCGCGAAGTACGTCTACTCGCGAGCCGCCGCCAACGGCAAACGCGCCCAGTGTCAGGGCGGAGCGAAGAACCACGTCATCGTTCTCCCCGACGCTGACATGCCCATGGCCACGCAAATCATCAGCGATAGCGCCTTCGGATGCGCCGGCCAGCGTTGTCTTGCCGTTTCTGTTGCCGTCACGATTGGAGAAGCGCAGAAGACGTTCCGTGATTCCATCGCCGACGCCGCCTCGAAACTCAAAGTCGGCAACGGCCTCGACGAAGGCATTCAGATGGGACCCGTGATCACGCCGCAGAGCAAAGAGCGCGTCGAATCGCTCATTGCACTCGGAGAAAAGCAAGGCGCGAAGATCCTGCTCGATGGCCGCAACTCCAGTATTCCGAAATACGAATCCGGTAATTTTGTGAAGCCCACCATTCTCGACAACGTTCCCGCAACCAGCGATCTGGCGGACACGGAAATCTTTGGTCCCGTGCTCAGCCTGGTTCATGCCAACGATATGGATGAAGCGCTCGCTTTTCTCGAACGAAGCGCCTATGGGAATCAGGCGTCGCTGTTTACGTCGAGCGGATCGGCCGCGCGCCGCTTCCGCTACGAAGCCCCCGCAGGAAATATCGGCATCAACATCGGCGTCGCCGCCCCCATGGCCTACTTCCCTTTCAGCGGATGGAAGAACAGCTTTTTCGGCGATCTCCACGGCCAGGGCCGCGACGCCATCGAGTTCTATACCGACAAGAAAGTAGTAGTCGAACGCTGGGCAAAAGAGCACAGCCGGAAATTCTAGAACCATTTTGTAATTTAGTAATTTGGTAATTGAAAATCGACGTGAGGCCCTACTCAGTCAATCAGGTGGAGGGCTCTTGCACCATCCCTGACCGCCTGCGTAGGGATGCTTCGATCGAACGTGGCCAGTTGCGCCTTATGCGCCTGAGCCAGCGCCAGAAGATAACTGTCGCTGACGTGAGCGGCATCGAGAAGATGAGTTGCTTTCACATATTCAGTATCGAGTAAAGAAACATCGTCGGGCCAGAAGGCGTGTCCAGGCAGTTTCCTGAATGACGTGAGTAGCTCGGCCACGACCGCGGGAGAACCGGGAGAATTCGGATAGCGAGGATGGCCGACAATACGCAGAACTCCATTTTCAGTCAGCGGACAGGTCGCCCATGCCTGATGACCTTCGGCAGCGAACCAGGCGTGCGCACGGTCGTGCTGTACGTGGGCCGGGTCGATCAGGGCAATCAAGACGTTTACATCCAGCAGAAACCGCATCACTGCAGTTCCTCGCGGAGTCGTTGCACAAGGTCCGAGGTCACCCGCGGCGCGCCCTTGCGAACTTTCAGGAGCGGCACGCCATTTCGCCTCTTGGCTTTGGTCTCCGCGGGAGATAGGGCTCGCCGTGCCAATGAGGAGATCACTTCTCCCACAGATTTCTTTTCGAGTGCGGCCATCTCTTTGGCTGCGCTCAGAACGTCATCGTCGATTGCAAGTGTAGTGCGCATTAGTATTGTTACGTCATCAAACATCATACATCAGATGCTGTATGATTTAACAAGGGCATTCCAATTACTCAATTACCAAATTACCCAATTACCAAATGATCTGCGATGATCTCGCACATCAACGAAGGAATCCATGACCACAACTCTCACCACTCCGACAATGTCTGGCAAAGAAATCGTTGATCTCTCCCGCAAATACACGCTCTACGAATGGTCGGCGCAGTCTAAAGTCGATCCGATTCCCGTTGCCAGCGCCAAAGGGATTTATTTCTACACTCCGGAAGGCCGGCGCTTCATCGACTTCAATAGCCAACTTATGTCCGTCAACATCGGACACGGCGACGAGCGCGTCATTCAAGCCATCAAGGATCAGGTGGAAACGCTGGCCTATGCCAATCCATTTATGGCCACAGAAGTTCGCGCGCGACTGGGGGCCAAGCTCGCCGAGATTACCCCGGGCGACATCGATACCTTTTTCTTCACCAATGGCGGAGCCGAGGCCAACGAGAATGCAATCAAGATGGCGCGCTTCTTTACCGGACGGCACAAGATTATCGCGCGCTATCGTTCCTATCACGGAGCGACTGCAGGGGCGATGAGCCTGACCGGCGACCCGCGCCGATGGGCCGCGGAGCCTGGCATTCCGGGCGTCGTACGCGTTCTCGATCCCTACCACGGCATCGAGCGCGGATGGGAGTCCGCCGAGTCTTCCCTCGCCATGATCGAGGAGACGATTCAGCTCGAAGGTCCGCATACCATCGCCGGTTTTATTCTCGAACCGGTGACTGGCACCAACGGCGTGCTGGTTCCGCCGCCAGGTTATCTCGAAGGCGTGCGCAAGCTCTGCGACAAATACGGCATTGTGATGATCGCCGATGAAGTGATGTCGGGCTTTGGCCGGACCGGCGAATGGTTCGCGGTCGATCACTGGAAGGTTGTTCCGGATCTGCTCTGCATGGCGAAAGGGTTGACCTCGAGCTATCTTCCTCTCGGCGCAGTCGGCATGCGGCGTCCGATCGCGCAGCATTTTCAGGACAAAGTGTTTTATGGCGGACTGACCTACAACAGCCATCCCATGGGATGCGCCGCGGCGTTGGCCACGATTCGCGTTTACGAGGAAGATAAGCTGATCGACAACGCGAAGAAAATGGGCGCGATCATGAAAGCGCTCGGCTCGGAGTTGCAGGCGAAACATCCGTCGGTGGGCGCGGTGCGTTCCATTGGACTGTTCGGTATTGTCGAACTGGTGCGCAGCCGCAAGACACGCCAGCCGATGGCTCCATTCAACGGCACCTCCGACGAGATGGTTGCCCTGGGCCGCTTCTTCCGCGAGCAGGGCCTCTACACTTTCGTTCGCTGGCATACTTTCTTCACCAATCCTCCACTCTGCATCAACGAGCAGCAGTTGCGGGAGGCGTTTGCGATCATCGACCGGGGGCTTGAGATTACCGACAAGGCTGTGGTCGATTAGCCGCGCCCCGAGCAGTGACGGCGCACCGAATCCGTCCTTTCGTTGACTTGTTTCCAGCCGCAACCTAAGATGTTCGCTGTTTGCTGGCGAATTGATGCGGAGGAAACTCATGTCCGTCCGGAACTCATTGGACCGCCTACTGGTCGCATTGCTGGTTACCTGCACGATGACCGTGGCCGTTGCAGCCCAGTCCACTTCATCGAAAAAAACCTCCTCGGCTCCGTCGGCTGACGCGACTGAATCCGGCTATAACAAGCCCCCAAAAAATATTCTGCACGTGATGCACGCGCCCTCACCGCCAAATCCGGTAATGAGCCCGACCAATGACAGGATTCTGCTCGTCTCCTGGCAGGATTACCCATCCATTTCTCGCGTGGCCACACCTTTCTTGCGCCTTGCGGGAGTACGCGTCGAACCTAAGAATCACAGCAAACACGATACTCCGGGCGGCTACGGCATCACGCCCTGCGTGCGGGAATTCGGATTGGTGAAAGTCTCCGATGGCGCGCAAATTCCGATTGCGCTTCCCGAGGGCATGTGCCCCGGCGATCCATCGTGGGCCGCTGACGGAAAACAATTCGCCTTCGCCAATATCGCGGCGGAGTCAGTCGAACTCTGGATCGGCGACGCCCAGACCGGCAAAGTGCGGCGGGTTCCCGGCGTGCATCTCAACCCGATGTTCGACGATGCCATGCAATGGATGCCCGACCAGAAGACGCTGCTGGTGAAACTGGTACCCAAGGGAATGGGAGCCCCGCCGCCCGAACCCATTGTGCCGGCCGGCCCCAGCATCCAGGAGACGGGAGGCGAAAAAGGACAGAGCAGCACCTACGAAAATCGCGACACACTGACCAACAAACACGACGAGGATGTCTTCGATTACTACGCGGTCTCGCAACTCGCTTTGGTGAATGCGGCCACGGGGGCGATCACGCCGGTGGGAAAAGCGGCGAACTACGAATCGCTCGATCCTGCGCCCGACGGCCGGCACATCCTGGTCGCGACCATCCACAAGCCCTACTCCTACGTCACGACGTACGATCGCTTTCCAGAAGAAGTGGAAGTCTGGGACGTAGCCGAGCACACCCACGTTCAGGTTCATACCATCGCATCGCTTCCCTTGGCGGATCGTGTGCCCATCCATGGCGTTCCGCTGGGTCCGCGTGATTTTTCCTGGCGTGCCACCGACCCGGCAACGCTCATCTGGGCCGAGGCTCTCGATAGCGGCGACTGGAACGTGAACGTTCCGGCTCGCGACAAGCTCATGGTGCAGAAGGCGCCTTTCAGTTCACCACCAGTCGAAGTCACGCGCACCGAACAGCGTTATGCCGGCTTTAACTGGGGCGAACAACCGGGCGTCGCTCTGCTGACTGAGTACGATAACAACCGCCATTGGAGGAAAACTTTCATCCTCAACGTGGATGACGCGAACGCCAAGCCTCGCCTGCTGTGGGATCTTTCCACCGACGAAAACTACAAGAATCCTGGCGCTCCGGTGAGACGCGAACTGGCGAACGGCATCCGGGTATTGCGTCAGGATGGCGACTCGATCTACCTTTCCGGAGTCGGCTCTTCGCCCGACGGAGATCGCCCCTTCCTCGATCGGCTGAATCTCACCACCCTAAAAACAGAACGCCTGTTTCGCAGCGAGCAGACTTCCTACGAGCGATTCTTGGCTTTCAATGCGGCGGATACGCGGACATTTCTGACCTGGCATCAATCGCCGACCGATGTGCCGAACGCGTTTGTCCGATCCCTGGCAAAGCCTGCCGATGATGCGCCCGCCGGAGAAGCCGCCTTTACTTCAACCAGCGTCGCGCTGACCCACATTCCCGATCCCACTCCGGAAGTGCGAGCGATCAAGAAACGGTTGGTCAAGTACAAGCGCGCCGATGGACTGGACTTGTCATTCACGCTTTATACGCCGCCCGGGTATCAGGAGGGCACGCGCGTCCCCACCATTCTCTATGCCTATCCTCTCGACTACGCCGACGCTGCCACGGCCGGACAGGTCACGGGTTCGCAGGCGACCTTCACGCGCCTGCGGCAGTACCGGCTGCTGCTGCTGGCGGGCTACGCGATCATCGACAACGCATCGTTCCCCATCGTCGGCGACCCGAAGAAAGCCTACGACACTTATATGGACCAACTGGTAGCCGATGCCAAGGCCGCAGTCGATGAGGCGGTGCGGCTTGGCGTTGCCGACCCCGCGCGCATCGGCGTCACCGGACACAGTCATGGCGCTTTGATGACCGCCAATCTGGTGGCGCATTCCGATTTGTTCCGGGCGGGGGTGGCGACGAGCGGCTCCTATAACAAGACCCTGACACCTTTCGGATTCCAGAGCGAGCGGCGGTCGGTTTGGGAGGCGACCGATGTCTACCTCAAAGTCTCTCCATTTTTCTTTGCCGATAAATTGAAGACGCCGCTGTTGATCATGCACGGCGCGGAAGACGCGAATCCTGGGACCACGCCACTGCAGGCGCAAAAGCTCTACGAAGCCATTCGAGGCAATGGCGGCACCACGCGGCTGGTCATGTTGCCGCACGAGCCGCATTGGTATACGGCGATGGAGTCGAATGAACAAGAGGTCTACGAGATGCTTCGCTGGTTCGACAAATATGTAAAGAATGCAGGGCCGCGGTGGGGGCGTGGGCGAACCAAGGAGGAAGATCGGCAGCTAGACTGGGTGCGGGGTGGATTTGTCAGATCGATCTGGATTTGGAAAAAACATCAGATCAAATCGCTAAAATATCTGGAATCAAGGATTTGCGAGGGTGATCTGTCTGGTAGATCTGACTAAAATCTTGAGCCTAAAGGACTTACCTGTAAAATCTTCCGCTTGCAGGACTTAGCTCGTTTCGTCGGTTCGGCTGTCAAAGAACGGCTTAAAGCTATTGGCAATCGTGAAGATTGCCTCCGCTCTGATTATTCAGAGTTGGGCTGTGGATGGCAAGGTCAGATGTCACAGCCCGCCTGTGGATTTTCCAGGCGAGGTGCGGCGAGGGAAAATACCGGACGGGCGGGGCGTTCGCTGGTTTTTCTTTCGGCTTGGTGGCGTGAAGAAACCGGGGTACTTCCCGTCTCCCCGCGTTTTCAACCTCTCGTCTTACCAAAACACTCTGCTCTGATTTAATAATCGTGCCTCAAATGCAGCCAAGCCGCCAGCAGGCGCGGATTGGCAGAGTCTTTTGTCCGACACCGGTGAGTGAAACCGTTTGTGGGCTTCCTGATGCGTTGTCTACGAAAGTAACCACTCCGCTGCTTGTTCCAGTGACGGTGGGCGTGAACGTCACCGAGATAGTGCAACTACCGCCTGGCGGGATGGTCGTAGCACACGTGTTGCTTTGCGCAAAGTTGCCCTGCACACTGATATTTGTCAGGTTCAGTGTGGCAACTCCGGAATTCGTAAGTGAGACGGTCTTGGGTGGACTGGTCGTTCCAACCGTCTGTGAGCCAAAGTTCAGGCTGGGGGGAGATAAGGTAACGACAGCAGTGGAGGGTTGGAGCAGGACAGAGGCTGTGTTTGCTCCTAGATTTGCTGTGACGAGATCGAGTCGGCCAGTTCTGGTAAAGTCTCCAACCGCAACGGACTGAGGCCACAATCCGGTTGAGACGCTTGTTCCTGCCGAGAACGTACCGTCGCCGTTACCGAGCAAAATCGACACTGAACTGCTGTCGAAGTTGGCCACAGCCAAATCGATTTTTCCGTCACCGTTGAGGTCTGCCGGAACAAGTGATCTGGGTTTAGCCCCTGCTGAGAAATAGGTTGGCGAACCAAACGTACCGTTGCCATTTCCAAGCAAAATCGAAATCTTAGGGCTGGTACCCGTTTGATTCGTTCCTACTGCAAGGTCCTGCTTGCCATCGCCATTGAAATCGGCTATCGCCAGCATTTCGGGAGACTGGCCGGTCTTATAGTCGATATGGTTCTGGAAAGTGCCTTCGGAGTTTCCGAGCAATATAGAAACCGTATTATCGGTGTAGTTCGTTACCGCGAGGTCCAGGTAACCACCGCCGTTAAAATCTCCGGTGACAATGCCGAAGGGAAGTTGACCCGTTGCATAGGAATCGAACCATTCAAACGTTCCATCACCAGCTCCAAACAAAATTGCGACCTGGTTCGTGCTTTGGTCAACTACTGCAAGATCGAGCGCACCGTCTCCGTCAAAGTCGCCTGCCGCTAGCGAGAATGGGCCGGAGCCAGCGTCGTAGTCGACATGGCCCTGAAACGTTCCATCCCCATTGCCAAGCAGAATCGAGACGGTGTTGCTCGTTTGATTGGCGACTGCCAGGTCGAGTTTCCCGTCACCGTTAAAATCACGAGCAACGATTGCGCGCGCTCCCGCGCCGGTTGGATAGTTGACTTGCCCTCGAAATGTTCCATCCCCATTGCCAAGCAGAATGGAAACTGAACCTGAAAAACTCGCCACGGCCAGATCAGGGATTCCATCACCGTTAAAGTCACCCGTGGCGACGGCTTCAGGCGTCGATGCAACTGATAGGTCAGATTTCTGAAGAGACACCGAGGATGTCGAATTCGTAACTGAGAAGTATCCCGCGTTGGAACCGCCGATACTGTTCGGGCTCGAAACAGTGACAAGTGCCGTTGACGCCGTCGAAACATCAGCCGCAGTAATCGCCGCTGTTAATTGTGAGGAACTAACAAACGTCGTGGGTAGAGGACTATCGTTCCAGTTCACCGACGATTGAGCCGCAAAGCCAACACCGTTGATCGTCAGCGTCAATCCGGCCGAGCCCGGTGGCTTCGCTCCAGGAACAAGAGGCTCATAAATCTGAGGCACCCGGTCTGCCCACGTTTCTTGCCCGCTCACCGAAAAATTCTCGCCGAGAAAGCTCAACGTAAACATAGCCATCGGAAAGAGACCACTCCATCGAGCCTGTAGCGCTGCCGGAGAAGCTAAGGCTGCCAATCGAAGGCAAATCGCCCCAATCTTCATAATTCTGAGGATACAACGTCACGCCGCCACTCACCGTTCCAGAACAAGCATTTGTCGCCAATGTGCAGTAAACATCCGTGTCAGCTGATCCAAAAACCTGACTCGTGGACTGCCCGCCAATCGAGCCCCAAGCACCCAAGTCCGACTCAAAGTCAACCGAGCAATATAGCTCGATCACGGGTTCTTCCGGTACGCCTCCTGCGAACGGGTCGTTGGGAGTATCTCCGCTTGCAGAAATGATGTCTGAATTGAAGGATATCGATGCGTAATCGTCACCATAGCAAAACATTTCACCGCTCACTGTCGTGTTCCCGGAAGAGTCGGCGCGCCATTTCAATCTGTGCCACCTCGTCTTTCGCGCGAGCCTCGCAGTACCGCATGGAGAATGACCAGACGCTCCCTCTGACCCGATGTCGCATGAAGTTCCTGGCGCTGCGTTCGACTGCGCCAGCACCGGCAGATGAACAGGATTCGATTGAGACAACAGGAACGTCGTGGTCAGCAACAGAGGCAAAGAGAAAAAGCAGGCGCGTTTCATAAGGGACTCCTTGCGTCACAACGGAGTGTTGGCGAGGAACAGCCCGAATTCAGACTGCCGTTTCGAGAACGAGGGGGCTGGCCCACCTTTGCCGAAGCAATCACAACTGAGGATGCCCCACCTTTGCTTCTTTTGCAAAGGTGGGCCGCGATGCAGCCGGTAGCGAGAGGTTTTGACTTGGCGGACTGTGAAGGCCGCGCCTCCGGTCAGCCCACGTCCCGTATCCTCATCCTGGCTTCCACGCGCTCATTCACTAATACTGGTCCGCTCTCGCCCAGCAGGTGCTGAGCACTGCTCCATCGCCATTGTTCCGGCCGCTCGACTAGCCCTCTGCGCACCGGGTTCTGATGGATGTAGTGCAGCTTCTCCTGGCGCTTTTGAGCGGTCCACAGGACGAAATCATAGAACCGGCGTTGCCATATGTGCTCTTCGCCATCGCACTGGCAGCGCGGCGCTGTGGGCACCTCGGTCCGGAGTCTTCCCAAGATGCGCCGTGCAAAGCCTTGCTTGACGGCCTGCATTACGGTGGAAGGATCGCCTCGCTCCGGCTCGCTGACGAGTAGATGGATGAGCTCGGGCATGACGACGTATCCCACCACAACGAAATGATAGCGTCGGCGGACGTGCTCCAGCACTTCAAGAAACAAGTCGCGCCTGTCGGCATCGAGCAGAGGGCGCCTCTGGTAACAACTGGTGGTGATGTAGTGCAGGTATCCCTGGCCGTAGCAGCGGTTGAGGTTCGTCATGGGGAGGTTCTAGCACGGAGGTGAGTGCTGGCGATGTGACGGATGAACTTGTGGGCCGTTCGGACGGTCTGAAATCCCATTTTCGGAAGGATGGATTCTGCGTCGGGATCTAAATCTTTTCGCTACCGGCGGCATCGGGGCCCACCTTTGCAAAAGACGCAAAGGTGGGGCATCCTCGTTTGTGGTTGTTTCGGCAAAGGTAGGCCGGCACCCCAAGCAAACAGCAGGTTCCTCGCCCGCCTTCGGCGTGCTTCGGAATGACAAAACCTAAATGACATTATTGAAATTGACAAAACTTAAAGGACAAAACTTAGAGACAAAACTTAAAGGACAAGACTAGAGACGAAACTTAAAGGACAAGACCTAATGGAGAGCAGCTTAGGCTAGCTGCGCCAGATGCGCTGTTGGGCGTCGAGGGACGAGAACATTACTGGCTCGTGATGCACTTCGGTGGCATGCCGGTTAATGGCCGTCGCGGCCTGGGTCCGAAGATTGCCGGCGGTGGCATCAAAGTCAAGCGTGCTGACGGAGTGGGCGCAGTGCGAGCATGTAAACTTCATTCCGCCCTTGACGCGCGCGATGGTGTAAAGACGTTTCACAGTCTTGAGTCTAGCCTTTTCTCGAAGAAGTGAAAGGCACGAAGGGTGGGGCGGCGAAGGTAATGATGGGAAATGGATGAGGCAGTTTTAATGCGAGGATGGAGAGACAACTCGGGCCGTGTCTTACCGGTAGGGATCCTTCGACTGCGGTTGCCCTTCGCGCTTTGGGCGCGAAGGACAATCCTCGCTCAGGATGACAAAAATTTGGGAGATGATCATTTCACCAGGCGGTTGTACTTCTTTAATACTTCGCGGAGGCGGTCGTGGGGGAGCGCGATCACCTCATGATCGTCGATGCCTTTCATGGTCTCGGCGGCGACCATGGCATTCACCACCGCTTCTTCGGTGGCCTGGACTGTGGCTAGAAAGATCGGATCCAGCGAGTCATTGGGCAGCATGGTGAGCTGGTGCAGGCCTTTCGTGCCCGCCGCTCCTGGGTTGGCGGTGGAGAAGGCGAGAAAGATGTCCCCAGAGTCGTTGCCGGAGAGGCTGCCGTCGCGGCCCAGGCCGAGGGAAACTTTCCGGGCTACGCGCTTCAGCTGCGTGGGGATGAGCGGAGCGTCAGTGGCTACGATGACGATGATCGAGCCGACGTCTTCACCGTAGACGGGCTTGTCGGGAATCTCTTTGCCCACAGGAACGCCGGCGATGCGCAGCTGGCTGCGGACTCCGTAGTTGCATTGGACGAGGACGGCAACGGTATAGCCTCCAGCCTTGGCGTCGAGCACGCGCGACGAAGTGCCGGTGCCTCCTTTGAATTCATTACAGATCATGCCGGTACCTCCGCCGACGTTGCCTTCTTCGACGAGGCCGGAGTGGGCGGTATCGAGCGCGTGGACGGCGTCTTCGGCATGGACGTGAAATCCGTTGATGTCGTTGAGCCAGCCGTCCCAGGTCTCGGCGACCACGGGGAGCGACCACCAGTCCTCGACTTCCGGTGGATGGTGTTTGAGTTCCCATGCGATGACGGTGTCGCGTACTACGCCGACGCTGTGGGTATTGGTGATCATGACGGGGCCAGCGAGGAAGCCGGAGTCGTCCAGCCAGGTGGTTCCGGTCATCTCGCCGTTGCCGTTGAGGGTGAACCAGGCGGCGAAGACGGCGTCGCTGGAATCCTTGCCGCGGGGATGAATCGCGGTGACGCCGGTGCGCACCGGTCCATTGCCGACTACGAGTTTTCCGCTGCCGGCGATTAGCGTGGTAAAGCCGACCTCGACGCCCTTCACGTCGGTGATGGCGTTGTTGGGGCCGGGGGTGCCGTCGAAGGGGACGCCGAGATCGCGGGCGCGGGGCTTCTGGGCGTGGGCGGCGAGCGCGCAGAAGAAGATGAGCGTCGCGGCGGCGCGCAGCGTTCGATGCGGAAACGTGCTGCGCTTGAATCGATGGCGGCGTGACATGGAACCTCCGGGAGAATGAAGAAGTATAATCTCTGGCAGAGGAAAATGTTTTTCGGGGGGGAACATGGAAGGCTGGAAAAAGGCGGTAGTCGCGGGTTCGATTGGGGCGGCGGCAGTTTTATTCTTGAAGAAGAGATATCCCGCAGGCGTGCTGGCGACCGGAGTAGGGCTGGCGCTGCTGGCGTCGGAGTATCCGGAAAAGTTCGAGAAGGTGCGGCGATCGCTGCCCGATTATTTTGACCGCGGAATGCAGGTGATGGAAATGGCGGCCCGCGCCGGCAAGCGCATCACCGATGCAGCGGGGAAATCGGCGGTGGATGCATGGGAAGAAATTGGCGGGTGAGAAGTCAGAATGCAGAAGTAAAAATGCAGGAGTAGAACTTCTCTGGGCTTACTTCTGCATTTTGACTTCTGACTTCTGACCTTACTCGATCCCAAGCTGCTTTTTGGCGTCTGGACTGAGGCGTTCCGGGGTCCAGGGAGGGGTCCATACCACGTTGACGCTGGCAGTGCGGATGCCGGGCAACTGCTCGAGCCGGGATTTAACCTGAGCGCTGATATTGACGTGTTCCGGGCAACCCTGCGCGGTAAGCGTCATGTCGATGATCACGTCCTGCTTGCCTTCCTGAGGCGCGTCTTGCCCAATTTCAGCAGCCATTTCGGCGGGAACGGGCGCGAAGTTTACGTGATAAATCAAACCTAAATCGACAATATTGACCGGAATCTCGGGGTCGTAGCAGCTTCTCAGGGCGCTCAAGACATCCTGTTCGGTGACCGCAGTAGCCATTGCAGAATTCCTCGACTCCAGTGTACAACGCTGGGGAGCTACGGAAAAACTCGTCGGGCCTGCCTTCTTTCACCACGGAGGCACGGAGTCACGGAGGCACGGAGAAAACATGGGAGTGTAAAGACACAAGTGAAGATGGGCCTCAGGCGCTGATGGGCGGACTTCTTTCCAGCGACTTGGCGGCACGAGTGCAAAAGAGATTGCGAAAAAAATCCTGACGGAGAAGAAATTCGACCACTGGGGCTGAAGCCCGCATTCATTTTGGGGCTCTTACGCGGTGCTGAAGCGCCGCTCTTCCACTAGCTGGCGTTGGCGGGATTGTTGTCCGAGACTCGAATGGAGAAGTTGACGGTGATGCGAGTCTTGGTTTCCACCGGCTGTCCATTTAGAAGATAGGGCTTGAAGCGCCATTCGCGAACGGCCTGCTGCGCGGCCGTAACCAGGATGGCCGGACCGCTCAGAACGCTAAGATTTTCGATCATGCCATCGGCTCCGACCACAGCCTGCAAAACCACCGAGCCTTGAACCTTGGAATGCTGTCCCAAGACCGGATAGGGAGTTTCGAGGGTCTGGCGGAGTTCGGGAGCGGCGACTCTGGAAAGACGCTCGCGCTGGGCTGCGCTGGTGGGCAGGTTCGGCATCGAGGCGGTGACGGCGGAAGCGCGGTTGGAATCCAGGATTTCGACTTTCTTGACATTGCTTCCAGGATGAACGGCGCTGTGCTTGTCGCCGGCAACCACTTCGACATCCAGCGGAGGAAGAACAACGCGGTTCGATGCAACCACTGGCGAAACCGCGTCCTGGCTCGAAGGCTCAGAAACAGCCTGCTGGGTATTCGCCTTGGGAGCCAGATGATTTTTGGTAGCGGCCCGGGCGACGGGCGAATTCGAAGTCTGGGCGGGTGCGGTTGAGGAATTCGTTTTCGCGGTGTTGTCCAGGGTGGCGGGCGCGGATTGAACTGCCTCGTTCGAGCCAAACCAGAAATCGCGGTCCTTGACCAGCACTACCGTGAGAGCAACCAGGAGCAGCGAGAGCGCGATGAGCAGCCGGAGATTCTGCTTGTTGGCCTGACTGGCTTGGCCTCCAACCGGCTGCGCTCCTGAGTTCAGTTCAAACATTTCGTTTCTCTCGGTTGCCCGGTAAAGCTCTTAATTAAGGATGTCTATTACCAGGCAGGTCTATCTTCACTCCAGCGACGCGGAATCACAATGGCACGAACCGGGAAAGTAATGGCCCGAGAGTGCTACATGATTGGTGCAAGGGTCGGTATCGTCATGAAGCAGAAACAGATAGCGGCTGGGTGGCAACGCCGTGGCAGAAGCCGTGCCAGACTGGGGAAGCGGCCTGCAGCTCAGATAATGCGCTGGTGTAAAGCTGGCTGACATCAACTATCGGCGCCGTTGTAAGCCGCATTGACGCGGGTCGCAGTAGACGATAAGTTAATTCGACAGGGCGCAGGGACCGCACCAGCCAACAAGGTTCAGCGTAGAGGAGATGTCAATGAGGCGGAGTTCATCGAAAGCGGCTACGGGCTTGTTACTGGCGGCGGCGTTGTCGCTTGGATCTGGAATTTGTTTTGCCGCGGAAGGCGCGGATGGCGGGCAACCCCCCGTCCCTGACAGTTCAAATCTCTACGTCAAGGTGCAGCTCAACCAACCCCTGAAGCTCTCGAAACTGAAGCCCGGAGATGTGGTCGAAGGCAAGCTGGCGCGGGATGTTTACTCCTCCGACCGTGAATTATTTCCGGCGGCGAGTAACGTGCGGCTGACAGTGGACCACATGGAAAAAAGGCGCAGAGCGCGGAACGATCATTGGCCATGGGTGGTCAACGCATTTACTCCCCGGCATGAACCCTATCCGGTGTTCAAGACGGCCATGATCTCTGGAGCGAATGGCGAGAGCGCGCTGCAGGTGTCGTTGATCGCCATCAGCCGGAAGCGCGAGGTGCAGGCTCAGGCGAGGAAGAAGAAATCCGGAAAAAGCAGCGATGAAGCGGGAGCCGTCGAAGTGAGCAAGACGGGCGGCGTGTACGGATCGGGGAAGCTGGCGACCCCGATCATGACATTGGAAGCTTCGTATACAGAACCGGAAAAACCTTCTGTCGCAAATGAGGCCGCGCCCTCTTCGCGAGCCGACTTGTCAGGACTGGGGACGCTTCCGGCAGGCACGGCATGCAAGATTCTTTTGTTGGGCGATGTAAGCGCCTCCAAGAACAAGGTGGGCGATGTGGTACAGGCTCGCTTGCTCGAGCCTGTGCTGGAGAACGCGCGCGTGGTCTTGCCGGCAGGAACACTCTTCGAAGGCAGGGTGGTGAAGCGCACGCCGCCGCGCTGGGGAAGCCGGGCAGGCTCGCTCTTTCTGACATTCACCGGCTTGACATTGCCGGGTGGGAACCTCATCCCGATCGAGGCGTCGCTGACGGGGGCGGAGCTGGACCGAGCTTCGCATACGAGAATTGACGCGGAAGGACAGCTCCGCGGGGAGCGTCCGGGCAAGGCATGGATGGCGATCAACATCGGCGTGACGGCCGGAATCGCCAAAGAAGTGGACGACGGAACGCAACTCATCATCGAGGCGATCGTGTCGACGGCGACCGACGCGTCCACCGCGGGCACGGCGCGGATTGTGTCCAGCTGCATCTCGGGGATCTTCATGGTTTCGCGACACGGCCGCGATGTGGTGCTGCCCCGCTTTACCGAGATGAACATTGCTCTGGATCGTCCGCTGGCGGTGATCCGGAACGCGGAAGCGGCCGCGCCCACCGCGATGGTGCACGGGGACTGAGCTGGGGATTTTCACCACGGAGGAGCGGAGACACGGAGAAAGCCTTCTTCTAATTTTTTGCTTTCTCCGTAGGACCGTCGCTGCGTCGTGAAAATCGATCTCGGTCCGGCAAAATTTCATAAATCATGAATTACGACGCCATCCTGGTGGTTTCTTTCGGTGGACCGGAATCGAAAGAGGAAGTGATTCCCTTCCTCGAAAATGTGCTGCGCGGGCGCAATATTCCACGCGAGCGGCTGCTTACCGTCGCCGAACATTATTACCACTTCGAGGGTAAGAGCCCGATCAATGCGCAAACTCGCGAATTGATTTCCGCGCTGGAAGCGGAACTGGAGCGCAACGGGCCGAAGCTGCCGATTTATTGGGGGAATCGCAACTGGCATCCGCTGTTACCGGAAACGCTGCGAAAGATGAAGCAGGATGGCATCCGGCGCGCGCTGGGATTTGTGACTTCGGCCTACAGTTCATATTCCGGATGCCGGCAGTATCGAGAGGATATCGCGCGGGCGCAGAGTGAGGTCGGAGCGGATGCGCCGGAAGTGGACAAGCTGCGGCAATTCTTCAATCATCCAGCGTTCATTGAGGCGATGGTGGAGCGAGTGGGCGATGCGCTGCAGGCTGTTCCTGCCGAAGCGCGGGGCAATGTGCAGATCGTCTATATCGCGCACAGTATTCCGACATCCATGGCGAACACCAGCGACTATGTGAAGCAACTGGAAGAAGTACGGCGACTGGTATCGGCGGCGATCGGGCATGGTGGCGAGGTTCATAAGAATGATGTCCTGGTGTACCAGAGCCGCAGCGGCGCGCCGGGGCAGCCGTGGCTGGAGCCGGATATTCTCGATTACCTGCGGCGGGTAAAAGCGGGGAATGAGGCGTCGGCGGTGGTGCTGGCGCCGATCAGTTTCATCTCCGATCACATGGAAGTTTTGTACGACCTGGATATTGAGGCGCGGCAACTCTGCGATTTGCTGAGTCTGCCGATGACGCGGGCGAAGACGGTAGGCGTGCATCCGAAATTCATCGGGATGATTCGAGAGTTGATTCTGGAGCGGATGAATCCTGGGTCGGAGCGGCGGGCGGTGGGGGTTTTAGGAGCGCGGGCGGATGTTTGTGCGGAGGATTGCTGTCCGGCCCCACAGATGCGGCCGGGGCGGCCGCAGACAACAGAGTAGTTGATTGCAACTTTTCTCGAGGGCGCTAGTGTCCCGTCTTTCGCCCCTTCGGGGCTGGCTGAGGTCCGCCCACGTACCCACGGCTTGCGCCGTGGGCTGCATTCTATCGCCGCTTCGCGGCTAACACTTTAACGCTGCTTCGCGGCTGACATCATGCGTTAGACCGAGCTGGCGACTTTGGGTGGTTCGAAGTCTGTCGCTTTGGGATGGCCTTCCACGCGATGCATGGTGTGCAGAATCGTCTCAATCACTGATTCGTCCCCTACGGCAGTGTTGATCATCAGGTGATAGAGAGAGCGGGTAGGCCAATCGGCATTGAAGTAGTGTTTGATAAAGGCGACGCGCTCACGATCGACGCTATCGACCAGATCTTCGACTTCTGCACGCGGCGACCCATCCTGCAAGAGGCGACGCACTTTTTCGGCGCGTGGGGCGTAGAGAAAAACGTGAAACGCATCGGGCTGCTCGCGCAGGAAGTAGGGCGCGCCGCGGCCGACGACGACGGCGTTTCCTTCGCGGGCAATTCTGGGAGCGACCTGCTCCATCAGAGAGACCATGCGGTCGGCATCGAATACCTGACTTCCCAGCGGCGAACTGTTGCGCTCGTAACTGCCGCGCCAGAAAGCTTTGGCCATGCGGTGGAAGCTGCTATCCATGCGGCCGTCGCAACGCATGACCGCGGAACAGTCGACGCCGGCGAGGCGGGCGATCTCTTCGGTGAGCAAGTGGTCCCAGAGCTTCCAACCCAGACGGGTGGCAAGTTCGGCGGCGATGGCGGGAGCCCCGCAGCCGTACTCACGCTCAATGGTAATGAGGCGAAACATGGCTACACCTCCATTCTATCGCGCATTAGTGTACTGCCATTCCGCCGCCCGGCTTGCCTTTTTTTATCATGAAGACCAGAGGGACCATCAGCAGAATGGCGATGCCCAAAAGGCGAAAATCGTCGAGGTAGGCGAGCATGGCGGCCTGACGCTGCAGCGTGCCCTCGATCAAGGCATAGGCCTGCTGGGTGGCAAAGGCCGCACTGGCGCCATGCCCGCGCGCAGCCTGCGTAGCTCCCTGCACCATCGACCGTAAAGTCGGATTTCCGGCACTGAGATTTTGGGACAAATAGTTCAAGTGAACCTGGCTGCGCCGGTCGAGCATGGTGGTGACCAGGGAAATTCCGACACTTCCCCCAATGTTGCGGGCAAGATTCATCAGGCCTGAGGCGGCGTTGTTTTTATCCCGTGGCAGAAACGCGTAAGCCGCCGTGTTGATCGGGACAAACAGAAAAGCCATTCCCGCAGCTTGAAAAACGCGGGAGACGGCTACTGTGCGGAAGTCGATTCCCAGATCAAAGCCGGCCATGTGGAATAAAGAACCGGACAGCACGACCAGTCCGAAAAACAGCAGCCAGCGCGGACTGTAGCGCGACAGCAAAAATCCGACCAGGGGCAGCAACAAGATGATCGTAAATCCCCCCGGCATCAGCGCCAAGCCGGCCTCCTCGGCGGTATAGCCGAGCAAAGTCTGGGAAAACAGAGGCAGCAGTAGCGTGCTGCCCAACAAAGCGAAGCCCAGCATGAACATCAAAAGGTTGGAGATGCCGAAGGTTCGATCCTTAAACAGATGGAGATCGATGATTGGGTCCTTGTGCCTCCATTCCCAGAAAATGACGAAGAGCAACGAGGCGGCGCAGATGATGGAAAGGATCACGATGAAGTGCGATTCAAACCAGTCATCCCGCTGGCCCTTATCGAGCACGACCTGCAGGGTGCCCAAGCCGAGGGCGACAAAACCCAGGCCGACGTAGTCAATCTTGGTTTCGCTGAGTTTGCGGCGCTTGAGATCGGGAGGATCCTGAATGAGGCGCGTGGTGAGCAGGATGGAGAGGATTCCCACGGGAATGTTGATGAAGAAAATCCAGCGCCAGGTGAAATTGTCGGTGATCCAGCCACCGAGGGTGGGGCCGATGGCGGGCGCGGTAACGACGGCCATGCCGTACACAGCAAATGCCATGCCGCGTTTGGCGGGAGGAAAAGTGTCGGCGAGGATGGCCTGCTCGCTGGGCTGCAATCCGCCGCCGCCGGCGCCCTGCAGCACGCGGAAAACGATGAGCGTCGCCAGATTCGGCGCGAGCCCGCACATGAAAGAACTGACGGTGAACAAGGCCACGCAGCCCATGTAGAAATTCTTGCGGCCGACGATCGATGACAGCCATCCGCTCAGCGGCAGTACGATGGCATTCGAAACTAGATAGGAAGTGAGGACCCAGGTGCTTTCATCCTGCCCGGCAGAGAGGCTGCCGGCGATGTGTGGCAAAGCGACGTTGGCGATGGAGGTATCGAGCACCTCCATGAAGGTGGCGAGCGTCACCGTGATGGCGATGATCCAGGGATTGACAGCTGGACGCCAGGCATCCGGATTATCGAACGTCACCGCCGCAGCGCTCATTGCCGAAGCCAGACCTTGGGAGTGACCGACATTCCGGGGAGCAGCAGGTGATCCTTGTTTTCTCCCGGATCGAGCACGATCTTGACGGGAATGCGCTGCACGACCTTCACATAATTGCCGGTGGCATTTTCCGGAGGCAGCAGGCTGAAACGCGCGCCGCTGGCCCCGGCGAAGCTATCCACTTTGCCTTTGTAGCTTTTTCCGTTGGCATCCACATCGATGGTGACGGACTGTCCAACTTTCATATCCCGGAGCTGGGTTTCCTTGTAGTCGGCGGTGATCCAAACATCGTCGAGAGGAATGATCTTCATCAGTTCCTGGCCGGGGGAAACATTTTGACCGACTTCGACCGTGCGATTGCTGACTACACCCGCCACCGGAGCGGTGATCCTGGTGTATTGCAAATTGAGCTGGGCCTGATCGAGATCAGCCTTTTTGCGTTGCGCGTCGGCCTGCGCCGATGCGGCCCGGGAGCGGATGGCCTGCATCTGCTGAGGCGCAGTCTGGGCGGTACGCCAGTTCGCCTGAGCCTGCAACAGCTTGTCCTGAGCGGCCGTAACCTGCGATTGGGCGGCGTCGGCCAGAGAACGGGCGGCGTCGACCGCGGCAGCGGCGGCAGCGGCAGCAGCAACTGCCTGGTCATATTGCTGCTGGGAGATCTCCTGCTTTTCGACCAGTTGTTTGTAGCGGCCAAGATCATTTTGCGCTTTGACGTTGTTAGCCTCGGCCTGGGTCAGCTGCGCCTTGGCGGCATCGAACTGCTGTTTGGCGGCGGAGATTCCGGCACGAGCGGAGGAGACATCGGCCTCGGAGGACGAAACCTGGCTGGTGGTGTTCACGGAGGTAATGGGGACGTTAACGCCGGCAGCGGCCGCGGTCGCCTGCGCATTCTCGTAATCCGCTTTGGCGCGATCGTAAGCAACCTGGTAATCGGCAGGATCGATTTCGACCAGCACGGTTCCCGCCTGCACAAACTGGTTGTCGGTAATATTCAATTTCACGACGTGTCCGGAAACACGGGCGCTGATGGAATTCAGGTGGCCGTCGACCTGGGCATCGTCCGTGGATTCATAACTGGTGACGTAACGGTAGACGAAAAAACCCACCACCAGAAGCACCACGACCGCGATGATGACGGCAATGCGGAAGCCGGGACTCGACGTGCGCGAGGGACGATTGCGAAGGTCTCGATCGGTGGACGGCAAAGGCTGAGTGCGGCTCTCCGGCTGGGACGAAGGAGCAGCGGGGGGAGTTTGCGTCGTCGTATCCATAGTTTGAGTTAGTGCTCGCCTTTCAAGTAGCGTTTAACGCCTTGTTCGGCATCGCCGATGGCATACGCAAGTTCCACTTTTGCCAGGTTGTGCGCATAGAGACTTTCAATATAACTCTCGTGGGCAGCGGCGACGGATTCCTGCGCCTGCACGACCTCAAGGTTGTCAGTGACTCCGGCGGTGAAACGGTCGCGCGATTGCGCCAGTGACTGTTCCGCCAAATCGACCGAGCTGCGGGCAACTTCGACCTGCTCGGCGGCAGAGCTCAAATCCAGCAGAGCGGAGCGAACTTCATAATCGATGCGTCCGCGCAGGTCGCCCAGTTGCGAGCGCGCCTGCTTCAACTTCGCATCGGCCTGGAGAACGTCGCCATGGATTTTTCCGCCAGTAAAGATCGGGATATTGAGTCCACCATTCACCTGCCAGGTTCCGTTGGACTGGGATGGATTCACGCCGATATCCCCGTAATTCGCGTTCAGGTCCAGCGAGGGGAAGTACTCGGCGGAGGCGGCTCGACGGGAGAATTCCGCGGCCCGCAGTTGAGCCTGCGCTGCCTGAAAATCCTGCCGCGCGGTGTAAGCGCGCTGCAAGTAAGACTCAAGCGGCAAGGGCGTGAGCGACTGATAGGGGGCTTGCTCGGTGAGAACGAATTCCTGTCCAGTGGCTAAACCAATGATGCGAGCCAGCGATAATTTCTGCTTGGCATAGTCGTTGCGGACGGCGATCAATTGCTGTTGCCGCGTCTGCAACTCGACCTTGGCCCGCAAGGTGTCGATGGCTGGACTCAGGCCAGCGGTCTGCTGATCGACCGCTTTGTCATACAGGGCCTGCGCATTCATCACCTGGGCCTCGGTGGCGTCGATGCGGGCGGAGGTGGCAATGGCCATGAGGTAGGCATTGCCGATGGCGAGCACAACCAATTCGCGCGCATCTTTGTAGCTGTATTGCGCCGACTTCAGGCTCTCGGAGGCGGCTCGCTCCTTTTCGAGGTCGCGATAGTTAAACACCGACTGACTGACCGCGGCGCGCGCGTCGAAGTAGTTAAACGGCCCAATCACACGAGGAACGGGGAACGGAAAAACATTGCTCTTGAAGCCCAGGGCGGTGAGGCTTTGGGTCTGGACATCTTCCTGCACTCGACCCGCGAGGTTCGGCAGGAGGCTGCTAAGTTCCTTCCACTTCTCGCCGCGCGCCATGATGGTCTGATCGCCAGAGAGCAGGAGGCCAAGGTTGCTGCGCAGGCCGCGATCAATCGCCTCCTGGAAGCTTAGCTGTATGACTTGCGGTTCGACTTTGGCTGCGGGTTCGCTGCCGGTGAATGGACTCTGAGTTCCGGGCAAAGAGATGGAAGGCGAAGGCGCGGATTGTTGAGCCAGCAGACCGCCGGCGCTAAACAGCAATAATGCAAGAGCCGAAAGTCTGCGGTTTCGGTGAATTGAAGATCGGGGCATGGATGGTTCGGAGAAAGTCCCATGGCAAAGGCAGCCTTCGGGACGACCTTTCACACTCATAGCATCTCGCCTACCTTGGATTCGCTTTCAATACGACGCGATGCAAAAACCCCGCGGGCCAGGCTCGTAACTCCCATGCTTTGGAGACTCCTTCCCGCGTAGCGGTTGCCGGTTGATTGTAGAAGAAATGATTGTAGAAGAAAGGCTGGTTGTTATGCATAGGGGCAATCCCCGAACTTCTGCTTCACAGGATGCCCGACTTTTCCGGCGAAACTCCAGGGAGGTGACTTCCGTCACTTGCCGGTGCCGGACCCATGGTTCAAGCTTGGAAACAGGGACTCGTTCGCGAGAACGAGGATGAACTATTTCATGAGTGATTCCAAACGGAACGCAGCGGTGGGCGCGGATTGGACCGGGATGCTGGCCGATCCGGATTTGGCACGAAACCTGGGAAAACTGCTGCAGACATACCGCGACGCTGCACCGGAGCGCAGAGATAAAGCTCTGTTGGAAGCGATGCGCGAAATCAAGCAGGCGGCATCCGGCTCTAGTTCGGCGGCGGAACGATCCGAGAAGAAAGCACTAACTTCACAGCCCGGCCCCACGCCCGCGACGGTCACTCCTCCGTTCGAGCCGGATATTTTCGGATCCAACTTAGGAGATGATCGGCGTCGGCATCCCAGAATTAAATGTTTTGTGGCCGTCGAGTTGCGCGTCAATGATGCCGGCCCGCCCATCTGGGGCAACCTTTCGAACACCAGCCGGGGAGGATGCCAGGTGGAAACGGCGACCCACATCGACGGCGGCGCGAAGGTAGAAATCGGACTGTGGGTGGCGAGCGGCAAGATCTGGGTAAAAGGTCTGGCGCTGAATGGAGTGGTCACTCGAAGCCCGTCAGCCAATGGGGTGCGCGTTCGTTTCGAAGGAATGGATCCGGCCGGAAAAGAAAATCTTCGCCAGTTCCTGAAGTGTGTGCAAGAGACCACGCGTTCGTCGCATAGCGAAAATGGCTATTTGCAACTTTTGAAATAAGCAGCATCGGTTTTTGCGTCACAGCCCGCAGCCGTCCCTCCCTGCCCGCATAATTCCGCCCGTATCATTCCGCCACATATTCACAGCCTCCGCGACATCAATTCCGAAGAAATTGGTACACTCGATGCGTATTTGAAACCCTTTCTGTCCCTGGGAACTCTAAAAGGTTGGGACAACCCAACTCTGTCCTCGGAGGAGCGCGCATCGTATGGCAGTCAGCGAACAGGCGGTAGTAACCGGCAACCAACTGGATACGCTGTGCATTAACACCATCCGCACGTTGGCGATTGACGCAGTGCAACAGGCCAATAGCGGACATCCTGGCGCGCCCATGGGGCTGGCGCCGGTGACGTACTGTTTGTGGCAGGAGTTTCTGCGCTACGACCCGGAAGATCCAAAGTGGCTGAATCGCGACCGCTTCGTGCTGTCGAACGGGCATGCATCCATGCTGCTCTATGCCATGCTGCATCTGGCGGGCGTGCGCGAAGTGAACAAGAACGGCGACGTACTGCCGGAGTTGTCGGTGCCCATGGAAGAGATCAAGCGCTTCCGGCAACTCGGCAGCCGCACTCCGGGGCATCCCGAATCGCACATCACGACCGGCGTAGAAACCACGACCGGACCGCTCGGGCAGGGCGTGGGAAACAGCGTGGGAATGGCGATTGCGAGCCGGTGGCTGGCGGCGAATTTTAACCGGCCCGACTTTGAAGTTTTCGACTTCAATGTGTACGCCATGTGTTCCGATGGCGACCTGATGGAAGGGATCGGGGGCGAAGCGGCATCGCTGGCGGGACATCTCAAGCTTTCGAACCTGTGCTGGATCTACGACCACAACAGCATCACGCTGGATGGCCCGGCGAATTGGTCGTTCAGTGAAGATGTTGCCACGCGTTTCGTCGGCTATGGCTGGAACGTGACGCGTGTTGCCGACGCCAACGATCTGGAAATGCTGGCACGGGCGTTTGAGACTTTCCAAAAGACGAGCGATCGCCCCACTTTAATCATTGTCGACAGCCACATCGGCTACGGGTCGCCGCACAAGCAGGACAGCAGTGCGGCCCACGGAGAACCGCTCGGCGAAGAGGAAGTGCGGCTGGTCAAGAAGTTTTATGGCTGGCCGGAGGATGCCAAGTTTCTCGTGCCGGAAGGCGTCCGTCAACATTTTGACGATGGAATTGGACGGCGCGGGCGCGAGACGCGCAAGCAATGGACGGCGATGTTTGCGAAGTATGCGCATGCCTATCCAGAACTGGTTGAGCGGTTGCATCGCATGGAATGGCGTGAACTTCCCAGCGGCTGGGAAAGAAACCTGCCCGCGTTTCCGGCGGATGCAAAAGGGATTGCGACCCGCGAGAGTTCGGGCAAGGTGCTGAATGTGCTGGCGCAGAATATCCCGTGGCTGATGGGCGGCTCGGCTGACTTGGCTACGTCGAACAAGACCACGCTCAAGTTTGAAGGCGCAGGCGACTTTCAGCCCGGCGATTATGCGGGACGCAACCTGCATTTTGGCGTGCGCGAGCACGCGATGGCCGCGAGTGTGAACGGATTGGTGGTTTCGGGCATTCGCGCCTACGGCGCAACGTTCTTCAATTTCAGCGATTACATGCGGGCCAGCATCCGGCTCTCGGCGCTGATGGAAATCCCATCGATTTTTATTTTTACGCACGATTCCATCGGCGTGGGTGAAGACGGTCCGACGCATCAACCCGTCGAGCAACTGGCTTCGCTGCGCGCCATGCCAAACCTGATGTTGCTGCGTCCCGCCGATGCCAACGAAGTAGTGGAGGCGTGGAAGATCATTGCGCAGCTGCAACATCAGCCGGTGGCGCTGGTGTTGACGCGGCAAAACGTCCCCACATTTGATCGCACAAAATACGCCGCGGCTTCGGGCACGGCGAAAGGCGCGTACGTGCTGGCCGATGCTGCGGGGGGCAAGCCTGAGGTGATCCTGATGGGCACGGGCAGCGAGGTTTCGCTGTGCGTGGAAGCCTACGAAAAACTCAAAGGCGAAGGCATTCAGGCGCGAGTGGTGAGCATGCCCTCGTGGGATATTTTTGAGCGCCAGGATGCAGGTTACAAAGAAAGTGTGCTGCCGGCGGCGGTGACGGCAAGAGTGTCGGTGGAAATGGCGGCCACATTCGGCTGGGAGCGCTACGTTGGGCTGAAGGGACGCAAGATTGGCATGCACCGTTTCGGCGCTTCAGCTCCGTTGAAAGACTTGCTGAAGTTTTTCGGATTCACGGTCAACGCCGTGGTTTCGGAAGCGCGCAAAGCGATGGCAGACAAATAAGGACTGCTTCCAGCGGCCACGGAAGCGGGCAACCAGATTCGAGCGAATGACGCCTAAACAGGCGACAAAATCCGCCATTATTGATCTTTATCGATCAGGGAGAAAAATCATCATGCAGCCAACCGGAGTTTTAGAAACCTCAAAAGCGACGAATCCTCTGCTGGCGTTGCTCGGATACGGACAGTCGATGTGGCTGGACTACATCCGCCGCGACCTCATTACCAGCGGCAGCCTGAAGAAAATGATCGAAGATGACGGCCTGCGCGGGATGACTTCGAACCCTTCCATTTTCGAGAAAGCCATCGGCGAAAGCTCGCTCTACGACGACATGTTGCAGAAGCTTGCTGGGCGCGACGATCTCGATACCACCGCTCGCTACGAACAGATTGCGATCCGCGACATTCAGGACGCAGCCGATATCCTGCGCACGGTGTATGACAGTTCGAAGAGCCGCGACGGGTACGTGAGCCTGGAAGTTTCTCCGCTGCTGGCGATGCAGACGCAGGAGACGATCGCAGAGGCCCGCCGGCTGTGGAAGACGGTGAATCGCCCCAATGTGATGATCAAGGTTCCGGGCACGCCGGCGGGGCTTCCGGCGATCCGGCAATTGATCGGCGAAGGCATCAACATCAATGTGACTCTGCTATTCGCGCAGGAAGTCTACGAACAGGTGGCGGAGGCCCACATTGCCGGACTCGAGGACCTGGCGAAGAGCGGCGGCAACCTGAAAACTACTGCGGGAGTGGCGAGCTTCTTCATCAGCCGCATCGATTCGCTGGTTGACTCCATGCTCGATGACAAACTGAAAACTGTCACTGACGGTACGCAGGAAGCGCTGCTCAAGAGCCTGAAGGGCAAAGTTGCCATCGCCAACGGCAAACTGACCTACCAGCGTTACCAGCGCATTTTCAGCGGGCCGCGGTGGCAAGCACTGGCGGCTCAGGGAGCGCAGACTCAGCGCGTTCTGTGGGCGAGCACCAGCACAAAGAATCCCGCCTATCGCGACGTGATGTATATCGAGGAACTGATCGGTCCCGACACGGTGAACACCATGCCGCCGGCCACCATCGACGCTTTTCGCGATCATGGGAAGCTGCGCAACAGCCTGACGGAAAACGTAGCCGGCGCACAGAAGGTGATGGGCGATCTGGCCCGGGCCGGCATCTCGATCAAAGAAGTAACCGACAAGCTGACCACCGACGGAGTGAAGTTGTTCGCCGACGCGTTCCACAAACTGCTGGCGGCCGTGGACAAGGGCACGCAGCAAAAAGGAAAGACCGCGTGAGCCGTATGAAATCGAGTCTGCCAGAGAGTCTTGCAACCGCGGTGAAGGCGAACGTCGCCGAGTGGAAGTCGGGCGGCAAGATGCAACGTTTGTGGAACCGTGACGCCACGTTATGGACGGGCGCGGATGAAGCCGACTGGCTGGGCTGGCTCGACATCACCGAGTATCAGATCGCGAATCCCGTCGAGTTGCGCAACATTGCCAAAGAGGTTTGGAGCGCGGGATTCAAGTATGCGCTTCTGCTTGGGATGGGCGGTTCCAGCCTTTGTCCCGAAGTGCTGCGCACGACGTTCGGAAAAATTCCGGGGTATCCCGATCT
Source organism: uncultured Acidobacteriaceae bacterium (assembly GCA_963715875.1). Classification (GTDB taxonomy): domain Bacteria; phylum Acidobacteriota; class Terriglobia; order Terriglobales; family Acidobacteriaceae; genus Sulfotelmatobacter. The sequence continues at coordinate 3,872,006 of OY970281.1, forward strand.
CCACGTGCTTGACTCCACCGATCCCGCGCAGGTGAAGGCGTTTGAAAACAATATCGACGTGGCTCGGACGCTCTTTATCGTCTCCAGCAAATCGGGGAGCACGCTCGAGCCCAACATCTTCAAACAGTATTTCTTTGAGCGCACAAAAGAAGCTGTAGGCGCGGATCAGGCAGGCAGCCACTTCATGGCGATCACCGATCCGGGCTCAAAGATGCAGAACGTCGCCGAAGCGGATCGTTTCCGGCACATTTTTTTCGGACGCCCTACGATCGGCGGGCGCTACTCGGCGATCTCCAACTTCGGCATGGCGCCAGCTGCGATGATGGGCATCGACATCAAAAAGTTCCTCGACCGCACACAGGAAATGGTGCGGGCCTGCGGCGCGTCTGCGCCCGTTGAGGAAAATCCCGGCGCCATGCTGGGAATTATTCTGGGCACCGCGGCGGTCACTGGTCGCGATAAAGTCACCATCGTCACTTCTCCCGACATCGCAGATCTTGGCGCATGGCTCGAACAACTGCTCGCCGAGTCCACCGGAAAAGTTGGCAAAGGCATCATTCCCGTCGACCGGGAAGAATTAGCGGAGCCGGAAGTTTATGGGAAAGATCGCGTGTTTGCCTATGTCCACACCAAACACGCCACTGAAGTCGGCGTGGATGCCAAAGTGGAGGCGCTGGAAAAAGCCGGGCATGCCGTCGTGCGCATTGCCATGGCCGACGTGTATGACCTGGGCGCGGAATTTTTTCGCTGGGAGATTGCCACGGCAGTGGCCGGTTCGATCATCGGCATCAACGCTTTCAACCAACCCGACGTTGAGGCCAGCAAGATTGCCACTCGCAACCTGACCTCGGAGTATGAGAAGACCGGTTCCCTTCCCGCCGAAAAGCCATTTGCGGAAGACCACGGCATCAAGCTCTACAGCGACGACAAGAACACGGCGGAACTGGCGCAGGCCGCGGGCGCGGACAAGTCTCTGGCCGGATATTTGAAGGCGCATCTTGGCCGCATCCGAACGGGCGATTACTTTGCCGTGCTGGGATACATCGAGATGAACGTAGGCCACGAGAGCAAGCTGCAGACGATTCGCCACGCCGTGCGCGACAAAAAGCATGTGGCCACGTGCCTGGGATTTGGCCCTCGTTTTCTGCACTCCACCGGACAAGCGTACAAAGGGGGGCCGAATTCTGGAGTCTTTCTGCAGATCACTTGCGACGATGCGGTGGATTTGCCGGTGCCGGGACAAAAATACACCTTCGGCGTGGTGAAGGCGGCACAGGCGCGCGGCGATTTCCAGGTGCTGGCCGAGCGTGGACGGCGCGCCCTGCGCGTACATCTGGGCAGCGATGTGGATGCGGGCCTGGCCACGCTCACGGTGGCGATCCGAACGGCTCTGGGATAGTTTCCAAAACCGGCGGGAGACGGGGCTTACGTAAGGAGAAGCGGATGCAATTGGGAATGGTGGGTCTGGGCCGGATGGGCGCGAACATGACGCGCCGCCTGATGCGTGGCGGACATCAAGTGGTGGTTTCAGACTTGAGCGCGGATGCGGTGAAGGGACTTGCGGGCGAAGGAGCAGGCGCATCCAGTTCACTGGAGGATCTTGTCGCCAAATTGAAAGCGCCGCGGGCGGTGTGGATCATGGTGCCTGCGGGCGCTGCCACCGAACAGACTGTCCAGACACTGGCGCAGCATATGCAGGCCGGCGACGCCATCATCGACGGCGGCAATTCGTTTTTCAAAGACGACGTTCGCCGCGCGGGCCAACTCAAGCCCAAAGGGATTCATTACATCGACGTCGGAACCAGCGGCGGGGTCTGGGGCCTGGAGCGCGGTTACTGCATGATGCTGGGCGGCCCGAAGGAAGCGGTGCAACGGCTTGATCCAATTTTCAAAACCCTGGCGCCGGGCAAAGGCGACATCCCACGCACTCCAGGACGCGAGAAGATGCCGGGGACGGCCGAAGAAGGCTACATTCACTGCGGCCCCTCGGGCTCGGGCCACTTCGTGAAGATGGTGCACAACGGGATCGAGTACGGCATCATGCAGGCCTATGCCGAGGGCTTCGATATTTTCAAGAACGCCACCAGCAAAGATTTGCCGGAAGAAATTCGTTACGATCTGAACCTGCCTGACATCGCCGAAGTGTGGCGGCGAGGCAGCGTGATCAGCTCCTGGCTGCTCGATCTCACGGCGATGGCTTTAGCGGAGAATCCGACGCTGTCGGAATACGAAGGCTACGTGCAGGATTCCGGTGAAGGCCGCTGGACGATTCAGGCCGCCCTAGACGAAGCCGTGCCCGCCGATGTGTTGACGGCGGCGCTCTACGTGCGTTTCCGCTCGCGGCAGCAACACACATTTGCGGAGAAGATGCTTTCCGCCATGCGGCAGAAATTCGGTGGACACATCGAAACCGGCGCCCAGAAAAGCGCATAACCGAATCAGTTTTGAGCGAAATTTCGAGGACGTAAACATGGCTGAATTGGCGGAACAACCCACCATCGCCACACCTCGCATCGGCAAACAAGGCGACCCTTGCGTGATGGTGATCTTCGGCGCGGCCGGCGACCTGACGGCGCGCCTGTTGATTCCCGCGCTCTACAACTTGGCCCGCGCCGATTTGCTTTCCAAGGAGTTTGCCGTGCTGGGCGTGGCCCGGGCGGAGATGACCGACGAAGATTTCCGCAAGCGCATCAAGGAGGACATCAAGCAATACTGCGGCGACTGCATCGACGAATCGACGTGGGAAAACTTCTCCCGCCGCTTCTATTACTTTGCCGGCAATTTCGACGACGACAAACTCTATCCCCAGGTCAAAGACCGTCTGGTGCAGATCGATCGCGACCACTCGACCCGGCAGAACTTTTTCTTTTACATGGCAACGGCCCCTAGTTTCTTTGGCCCCATCGTGGAAAAGCTGACCGCGAATGGATTGATGGAGCAAAGCAATGATCACTGGCGGCGGGTGATTATTGAAAAGCCATTCGGCCACGATCTGGAATCCGCCAAAGCCCTCAACCAGCGACTGCTGAAGCTGGCGACCGAAAAACAGATCTACCGCATCGATCACTACCTGGGCAAAGAGACGGTGCAGAACATCATGGCGTTCCGTTTTGCCAACGGAATCTTCGAGCCCATCTGGAACCGCCGCTACATCGATCACGTGCAGATTTCGGTGGCCGAAACCGTGGGCGTAGAGGGGCGGGGCAGCTATTTCGACCATGCCGGCTCGCTGCGCGACATGGTTCCCAACCACCTGATGCAACTCATCAGCCTGACGGCGATGGAGCCGCCGATTTCGTTCGACGCCAATGCGGTGCGCGATGAGCAGGCGAAAATTCTCCACGCCATTCAGCCCATGAGCGACGAAGAAGTGCTGACCCGCAGCGTGCGCGGCCAGTACGGAGAAGGCGTTGAAGGCGGCCAGCGCGTCCCTGCCTACCGCGCGGAAGCCGATGTGCCGCCGGATTCGCGTACTGAAACTTTTGTCGCCATGAAACTGCTGATCGACAACTGGCGCTGGGCCGATGTTCCTTTTTATCTGCGCACCGGCAAGCGCTTGCCGGCGCGCAACACTCATATCGTGATCCAATTCCGCCGCGCTCCCTTTGTCCTGTTCCGCGATACTTCGGTGGAGCATTTGATGCCGAATCAACTGGTGCTGCACATCCAGCCGGAAGAAGGCATTTCGCTGCAATTTGCGGCGAAGGTTCCCGGTCCGGTGATGCGGCTGGGTACGGTGGATATGAACTTTGAATATCAGGAATACTTCGGCAAGCAGCCCAGCACCGGCTACGAACGCCTGCTGCACGATTGCATGATCGGCGACCAGACCCTGTTCCAGCGCGCCGATATGGTGGAGGCAGGCTGGAGCGTGGTGAACCCGGTGCTCGATCTGTGGAAAGCGCTGCCCCCGCGCAACTTCCCCAATTACGCATCCGGCACGTGGGGACCGAAGGAGGCCGACGAACTGCTGGAGCGCGATGGCCGGCGCTGGAGGAATTTCGACAAATGATCCTGGCCGGCGACATTGGCGGCACCAACGCGCGGCTCGCCTGCTTTCAAGCTCACAATGGCCGCCTGCAGCCGATCTCCGAACATGTCTATCCCAGCCGCGACTATAGCGATCTGGGCGAGATCGTCTGCAAGTTTCTGGCGGATGGCGGCGCGCGTCCGGAGGTGGCATGCTTCGGAATCGCCGGACCGGTGCTGGATGGGCGCGTCGAAACCTCCAACCTTCCCTGGGTCATCGAACAATCCCGTCTGGCGAAGCAGATTCAATTGCCCGCAACTTTGTTGATCAACGATCTGGAAGCCAACGCGTGGGGTATTGGCGCGCTCAGCCCGCAGGATCTCGTCGCTCTGAATCGGGTCGCGCCGGCAACCGGCAATCAGGCCGTTATCGCGCCTGGAACCGGCCTGGGAGAAGCGGGCCTTTACTGGAATGGCAGCCAGCACCAGGTGTTTGCCTGTGAGGGTGGACACACGGATTTCGGTCCGCAAAGCGATGCGCAGATCGAACTGCTGCGCTTTCTGGCCAAGCGCTACGGGCATGTCAGCTACGAACGCATCCTCTCCGGCCCCGGCCTGGTGACCGTGTATGAATTCCTGCGCGCCCGTCCCGGCGCCGACGAGCCTACCGGATTTTCTTCGCAACTGTTCCAGGGAGATGCGGCTGCGGCGATTTCTGGCGCTGCCCTGGCTGGAACGAATCCGCTGGCCGAACAAGCGCTCGATCTCTGGATCTCGATCTACGGTGCGGAAGCGGGCAACCTGGCGCTCAAGACCATGGCAACCGGAGGAATTTTTCTGGGCGGCGGAATCTCCCCGAAAATTCTCCCCAAGCTCACCGGCTCACTGTTCATGCAGGCTTTTCTCGAAAAAGGCAGACTGCGCCCCTTGCTGGAAAGAATTTCCGTTCAGGTCATCACCAACGACAAGGCGGGCCTGCTGGGGGCGGCGCGCTGCGCCAGCGCGAGATCCAGCAACGGGCGGAAGGCCGGGCAATGACAATGAGCGCGCCGGTCGAATTGCGTCGCTTGACCACGCCGCAGGATCTTTTTCAGGCGGCCGCGGACGAAGTCATTCGCACGGCCAAGAATTCCATCGCGCAGCGCGGACGATTTACGATTGCGCTGGCCGGCGGATCGACTCCCAAAAATCTGTATACGCTGATCGCGGCCAACGCCAGCGCTGCCCTGCCTTGGGATCAGATGTATTTTTTCTGGGGCGATGAACGCCACGTGCCTCCGACCAGTTCCGAAAGCAACTACCGCATGGCGCACGAGGCGCTGTTGTCGAAAGTTCCGATTCCTCCCGGCAACATCTTTCGCATTCCAGCGGAAAATCCGGACGCGGCGGCCGCAGCGCAGGCCTATGAGCAAACTCTGCGGAAATTTTTTGCGGTGGCTCCGGGTGATTTTCCTCGCTTCGATTTGATCCTTCTGGGCGTTGGTCCGGATGGACACACCGCATCGTTATTCCCCGACACGGCGGCACTGCAGGAGAAATCGCGGCTGGTGGTAGCCAACACCGTCGAGAAACTGGAAACTACGCGCATCACCTTGACGCTGCCGGTGCTGAATGCGGCGCGCGAGGTAGCGTTCCTGGTGAGTGGAACCGACAAGGCGGCAATTCTGCACGAAGTGTTGGAAGGCAGCGCCCCGGATGAGAAATATCCCTCCAGACTGGTGAGGCCGACATCCGGCAAGCTGATCTGGTTCGTCGATCGGGCGGCCGCTAGTGAGTTGACTGCTGCCAGTACCTAGTACCCAGTACTCAGTACCCAGTACCCAGTCCCGAGTTGCGAGTACCGAGTACCGAGTACCGAGTAGTTTCGGCTCACTTTTTCGGCTCGCAGCTTGTCTCTGTCCGGAGGAAAACTGAATCAGGAACGGGGTACAAGTGAACGTGGAGTTTCTGAGTACTGAGTACTGGACACTAGGTTCTCGGGACTCGCAACTCGGAACTCGCTCCTAGCCCCGCCAGCCACCGATTTCCTTCAGGCCTTTTCCGCGGGCATGCTCGAACAGCCGCACGCGATGGCGGGAGTGCTCAAACTCGTGAATGTCGGCCCAGACTTCCGCCTGCCACGTCCGGTCGTGGGTAGCCGATAGGCCGCAGGTGGCGCAACGGGTGTGCAGGCTGATCGATGAGGGCTCGGTTACGATTGCTCCCGGCAACTCGAGGAAGACACAGCGGACCTCTTGAATCTCCTCGTTCTCATCCAGCAAGTGTTCGTAGCGCAGGAGGTAGCAGAAGCCCAACTTGCGGGCTTCGGCTTCCGCTTCGGCGCGAGTGTGGAAGGGGCCATACTCGGCCCGCAGTTGCTCGGTCGAATCGCATGCCATCCAAAACGTCTGTTTATGATCCATTCCGGCCCGCCCTGGGGATAGCGGAGCCGACTCGATACTGTGCGAGCCCGCTCTACTGGGTCCGGCTCTTCCAGTGCAATTTGCAGGCCGACCAATGAAACCTTAACCGCATTGTTTTTCAATAGCTTGCCGGAACCTCCTCATGCCTTGCACCCACTTCAGTGCAAACCTTTTGCAAAACTTGGCCGACGGCTAGCACTGCCCCCCAATAAGGAGCATGGGAGCCACGGCTCGAACCTCCGCCGGCCGTGGCCTCGGTGTCAGCTGGCAGCCTCCCCGGCGATGGCAAAGACGGGGCGATCCGGCTCCTCCAGCCAGTTCTTGCCGCCGTGGCTGGCAATGTACATGGCCAGTTCCAACCGGCTCCAGACACCCAGTTTGTCAAAGGCGCTGCGCAGGTGATTCTTGATGACCTGCTCCGTCGTGCCCATCAGTTTGCCGATCTCACGATTGGTGAGGCCTTCCCAAACCAGGGTGGCTACTTGAATTTCTTTTGGGGTCAAACGATCGCGTGGAATCATGATCTCAGCTCCGTCCTCTCAAATGCGGCTGTTGCCAGCCGTACGCGTTTGCGGCCATCGCGAATTCCGGCGCGCAGGAACAGCGTGCGCAAGTGCTGCTTGACGGTGCGCGGGCTGATGCTCAATTGGCCGGCAATTTCCTTGTTGCTGCAGCCCTGAACCAGCAAATCGAGCACCTGCTGGTCGCGGGGCGTGACTTTCACCTTGTCGAGGTCCATCATTTATTCCTCCCGTTCCTTCGTTCGTTTTGGTTTCTGTGACTGTAATTTCTTGCGTTGCACTCGCACTTTGGTAAGCACACCTTTCGCCAAATATTCACCTCGGGTGAGCGGAGGCTTTAACAGCAAGATGTGCTTGCACTTAGGGGCAGGAACCGGGGCGCAGCGAAAGGCACAGAAACCGCGCACGGTTGAGTCCGTCCCGAAATGGGCCACGATCAAAGAATCCATGCATGTGCGGCGACGCACCATGCTTTCGTTGTCCGGTTCCTCCGAAAACGGAAGGGTGCGCCGGGCGCTTGCCATCGGTATCCCGAGTCGGTGAAGATAAGCCTTTTGCTCTCAGGCTTTTGAATTGGCTTGTAAAATCATCAAAGAAGCGGAAACGAACGGTACCTATGGGGCTGTCGCGGGTTCCGGCGACCGGCAAGTGGCGCTGTCCCAAAATGGATATCGAGGTGCAAGAGACGGATTCAATTTGGCTCTCATGCCAGCTTTACGTTTGGGTTTTGCACAGGGCTGCGGAGCAAGCAGGAATGCGCTCGTTGCTACTCGTCGAGCTTGGCCGTCGTATTTGCCTCTGACGCTGTTTTTTCTGGCTGCCAGATCGGTGTCCGCCCATGGCGGTCAGCCCACCTTCGATGGCTGGGCGAAGCCTGGAACCAGCGCGCAGCAACCAATCCTGTTTCCTGGGATATTTCGGCGGGCAATTCGTACTGCCGTCCAGGTCATACAAATGACCACCCTGCCGGCGGAGGCGCAAACGGCCACGCAAAGGCTCTTCTGGCGAAGAGGTCAACTTGCCGCCACCGGATGTTGCATGCGTTTGCACCTTACGAGAGTAACCTGCGACCGGCCCTCGGCTGCATAACAGAGGTTTCCCGGCGAAAGAATTGCACTAGAATAGGGTAGGATTCGGCAAGCTATCCTCTATTGCCAGCGGGCCGTAGGCGGGCCATAACGAACTGTGACCGACCAAAAAGACAAACCAGTTCTGGACCAGGACAATTTCGGGAAGCTCCTGGAAGCGGCTCATGTGCTGCAAGAGCACAACCGCAAAATGCGCGAACTGGAAGAGAGGGTGGAGGCACATAGCCAGCGCCTGCGCGAGCAGGAGGCGGCGGAACAAGCTCCGCTGCAAAAAGTTCCCGCTGAAGAAAAATCGCGTCCCAGCGATTACACCCTTACACTGGCCGAGATTGTCGAAGCGCAGCGCCAGATTCAAGCGCGTCACCTGCCATTAGATCAAGCCATCGCGGTGGTTGCCGAGAAAGTCGCTCACATCACGGGCGCGAACGGCGCAGCCATTGGAATTCTGGACGGGAAAGTGGTTCGTTATCGTGCCGGAGCCGGCAATCCGGCTTTACCCGCGGGCAGCGAGGTTTCTCTCACCAAGGCGATCTGCTGCGCCAGCATCCGCACCGGACAGGTGATTCGCAGCGAGGACGTCAACACAGAAGTTCTGTTCGATCCCGAGCCCTGCCGTCAGCGCGGAATCCTGTCCTTGGTCGCCGTGCCGGTCTACCATGACGGAGATATTGTTGGCGCTCTGGAACTGTACTTCGACAAGATTCACGGCTTCGCGGAGCAGGACATCCACACCTGCCAACTGCTAGCTGGACTGGTGACCGAAGCCATCGGCCGGAATTCCGAGTCGACGTTGAAGCAGTCCATGGCGGCGGAGCGATCCACCATGCTGGCGGCGATCGAGAGGTTGCAGCCCAATCTCCAGGCTTTGGCTGCTGACCACTCGACACCCGCCCCCGCTACCGATGCCGCGGCGCACGCGGTCACTGCCGTGGAATACACCTGCTGGCAGTGCGCGGAGAAGCTGCTGGCGGAGGAGCAATTCTGCGGCAATTGCGGCGCTCCGCGCGCGAGCGACAGCGAACCCTCCAGTTTGCAGAGCAAGGTGGCCTCAGCCTGGCACAAGCAGCAGGCTAGCCAGCAGAATTTGGCAACCGCCCCCAGCAATGGCGCGGGTGGTGGCCATGGGCCGGCTCTGAAGCTGCCGCCGTCACGAGAACCGAATGCCGAGGCTGGCGCGGAAAACGCGGCGGAGTCTTTCCCTTCGCCGGAGTCTGCAGAGCAAGCACACGATGCAGCATCGGCATCCACACAGTCGGCATCGCAACTCGACCGCGAGATTGAACAACCCGAAGACGAAGGCAACGTCGAGAATGCGGCTGCAGCGATCGCAGCAACCCAGGCGCCGGCGAATCATGACCTGGTCTGGACGTCGGCAGCGCGAACCCGTGATTTTCTGGAATCGTTGTCCCGGTCTCGTGCTCCGGGCGCATTCGGAAGGTTCTGGACTTCCCGCCGCGGCGATGTTTATCTTGCAATCGCGCTGGTTCTGGTTGTGGCTGTCATTCGCTGGGGCATCTGGTCCAATCATTCGGTCGGCGCGGTGAATCGCGGCCCGCAGATTTCTACAAGCGCAAGTCGCCGCCCACAGCCTGCTCCGGAGCCCGAACTCTCCTTCTTCGACAAAGTGCTGATCAACCTGGGGCTGGCCGACGCTCCCGAGCCTGCGGAATACAAAGGCAATCCCAACACGCCGGTTTGGGTGGATCTGCACACTGCGCTGTACTACTGCCCAGGATCCGATCTGTATAGCAAAACACCGAAGGGAAAACTCGCCAGCCAACGCGATGCGCAGTTAGATCACTTCGAACCCGCCAACCGCAAGCCCTGCGACTGACCAGATAATTTGCAATTGAGTCATTGGGTAATTTCGTAATTTGCTGATTTCCAGTGCTCCTGCGGACGGCTTTCCAATTACTCAATTACTCAATTACCCAATTACCCAATTACAAATGCAGTGATGTTGACAACCTTCTTGCCGCTGGTGCAATCATTAGATATCGCGTTTGGGAGAATGCCGTTGTCTCATGCCAAGGACGAATCGAACGCCAGCACGCTGCCCGATCCTGAGCTGAATCCCCTGCTCAACCCGCTGCTGGCGGCTCATATGGGACGATGGGCAGAGGTGTATTTCACCACTCCGCCGGAAAAGCGCGGGCAAGCCATTGCAGAACTGCTGCGGGAACTGCAAAGCGCTCCATCCCAAGGCGAGACCCCCTTTGAAGACGCCAACCAGCCGCTGCAGGAAAAGTCGGGACCAGCAATCCCAGCCGACGCCGTCCCGGTGGGCGCAGAACTCCTGTTGACTTGCCCAGTGTGCGCTCACACGAATCCCATAGATCAGTTATTTTGCGGGATGTGCGGCGCAGCGATGGTGGCCGGGCTGGGGAAAGTGAGAGGCCCACAGGCGGCAGAAGACTCGCCTACCATCGCCAGGCGTTCCATCGAATATGAATCTTCTGTGAAGGCCGACTCGCTCAAGCACGCGATGGAACCTGCTGCCGAGGCTGCGACTGCGAGCGAACCGGACGCAGCGCCGGATGGCCCGCAGCCTTATTTTCCCAGCATCGGCGCGGAATCCGAGCCTGCTCCGAATCGTTATGGACCCTACCTGGGAACTGTGCTGGCGATCTTGTTGGTAGTGGTGGTGTACATGGCGTGGCGCGGAATAAAGGCCATTTCGGGTCGGCCGGAATCCGCTCCTGCGGCGATTTCTTCGCCAGCCTCGCCGGCACAAGCTGCGCCCGCGGACTCTGTGACCCCGAAGGCGGAGCCGGGCAACCCGCATGGACAGGGAGACGACTCCTCCGCTTCTCCGCAACGTGGGAAAAAGACCGCACAGCCGAAGCCTACGCGGCATCAGTCCGCCGACGCGGAACCCGCGTCCCAACTGGTCACGCCGGCGGCGGGCTCCTCGCCTCTTACACCGGAAACCAGCGGTGGGGATGATTATGCCAACGCGCAGAAGTATTTGAATGGCGCGCCGGGCGCGGCCCGCGACAGCAAAGAAGCGGCCTTGTGGTTGTGGAAGGCCGTGGGCAAAGGAAATCTCGCTGCGTCGCTGGCTCTCTCCGAGCTGTACCTGCGGGGAGATGGTGTGGCGAAGAACTGCGATCAGGCCCGCCTGCTGCTGGATGCTGCGGCCCGTAAGGGCTCCAGGGCCGCAGCCGAGCGGCTCAAGAACTTACAGGCCTTCGGTTGCGAGTAGGTCGCAATCGCGGGAAGTTATTCCGCAAAGTTATTCGGTAACTCCGAGGCACACTTCAACGAGGTTCCTGCAGCACTGGCAGTCTACGCCGAAAATTCCGATGGCTGGCGGCGCGACTCATACCACAGGGCGAGTTCCACGCGGTTCCAGAGTCCAAGCTTGTCGTAGATCACGCGCAGATAATTCTTGACGACGTGTTCGGTGGTGCCGATGGCATCCGCGACATCGCGATTTTTCAGGCCCTGGGCGACAAGCTCGATGACTCGGTTTTCACGCTCACTGGGGATACGTGGTCCATAACGTTCGTTTGCAAACACAATTGCCTCCGATACAACAGGGTTGCGAGTTTCACTCGCTTGATGCCACCGGTAATTCCGAAACGGAGAAACAGCCGGTTAAAATGTGCCTTCACGGTTCTTCGCGCCATGTGCAACTGGCTGGCGATCTCGGCGTTGTCACAACCTTGTAACAACAACTCGACGATTTGCTGTTCGCGCGGTCCTAGCCGGACGGACTGCTCCGTCATTACGTTCCCCCTTTGCACGGGAATCCCCGGCCTTCGACTGTCGTTGGCTGGGGTATTTCCAAAATACATAGCATCCACAATGCCACTTTGAGACGATGAGGGTCTGTGACCAAAGAACAGCCATTTCCACAGGCACTTACAGGCAATTTGGGAGGCCCAGATTGGAAATCAGGTCGGGAGACCGGGCTTTTTCGCGCTCTCAGTTAGAGGCATCGATCCGCCCGCCAAGTTGGGCAAACGTGCGTAAAGTCAGCACAACTTGACTCCCATGAAGTGGTCAGGTGCGTAAACGGCGGAGAACTCTATGGCGACCATCGAGCCGGAAGCCGCGCCCCGCGCCCCTCCTGCGGGTGGGCAAGCGATTTGCGCGTTCGAATGCGAAGCCGAACCCAAAGCAGGGTTCTAAGGCAAAAGCCCTATGAGGAAATTTCCCTGACTACGGAAGTGTCCTGCACAATTTACACCACCTGCCCGATGGGAGGACTGGCACTAGCCGGAAGCGTGCACATCCGGGGCCAATATCCACAGGTCCTGCACCTTGCATTTTTCTGGACATTTTACCGGCTTGGGAGCAGCGGCGGAACGCTGAAGTGCTCTACACTATTGCCTCAGCAATGAAGCCTCCTTTCCTGCGCCAGTGGCGTCCCAATGTCCGAACTTACGCCTGCTCCGGCCCTCAGGGCGAGTCTCTGGCCGGAGCGTCTTGGGCTGATCGGATTACCCGATGATCAGGCTCCTCAGCGTCGTGGGGGCGCGTCCCAACTTCATGAAGATTGCGCCCATCCTGGCTGAGTTGAGGCAGTTCCCTGCTTTCGAACATTGCCTGGTGCACTCCGGACAGCACTACGACGAATTGCTGTCGGGTAACTTCTTCTCTGACTTGGATCTGCCCAAGCCCGATGTCAACCTGCAGGCAGGTTCGGGCAGCCACGCGGTTCAGACAGCGGAAATCATGAAAGGTATCGAGCCGGTGCTGCTTGATTACAGGCCACACATGGTTCTCGTCGTTGGAGACGTAAACTCCACATTGGCGGCGGCGCTTACCGCCGTGAAGCTGGGAATCGGCGTGGCTCACATCGAAGCCGGCCTGCGCAGCTTCGACATGACCATGCCGGAAGAGATCAACCGCAAGCTTACGGACGCGGTGTCTAGTTTGCTTTTTGTGACCGAGCAAAGTGGGGTGGAGAATCTAAAACACGAAGGCGTGCCGGAGGAAACGATATTTCTCGTCGGCAATGTCATGATCGACAGCCTGTTGCGGCATCGCGAACTGGCCGCGAGATCGCCGCTTCTCGACCGAATGGGAGTGCGCCAGGATGGCTCGGGCTGCCGCCCTTACGGAGTTCTCACGCTGCACCGGCCTTCGAATGTGGACGATTCTCAAACTCTCAAAGGCATTCTGAGCGCGGTGAGCGCCGTGGCCGCGGAGCTACCCGTATTTTTCCCGGTTCATCCGCGAACTCGAAAGAACATCGAGAAGTTTGGATTGCAGCACTACCTGGTCGATCGCTCGGAGAAAAATGCTGTCGGGATCGTTCCTCTTGAACCGCTCGGATATCTGGATTTTTTGGCGCTCAACGATCACTCCCGCCTGGTCCTGACCGACTCCGGCGGCGTTCAGGAGGAAACTACCGTGCTCGAGGTGCCGTGCCTGACGCTTCGCGAGAACACAGAACGTCCAGCGACAGTGGAGTTTGGCTCGAATCAGATTGTGGGAGTGAATCCGGATCGCATACTGGAGGCCGCGCACGCCATTCTGCGCAATCCACCACGCGGTTCCCGGTGTCCGCCACTATGGGACGGCAAATCAGCCTCAAGGATTGTGGCGATTCTTCGCGAACGACTTCTTAGGTCTTAGCTCTTGGGTCTTGGGTCTTGGGTCTTGGGTCTTGGGTCTCGGGCGATTGGTTTCAGGTGTCAGGGCCTAAGACCTATCACCCCACACCCGCTACTTTAATGCCGCCTGCGAGGCCTGCACCGCGCATCCGCCGGTACCGGTGGTGCCGCAAGTCTGTGTGCCGAGCGTGGAGAAATACACTTGCGAAGCGCCGGCCAGCGTTCCCGAGCCCACGGTGTTGTCCATGACGACGCCGCTCGTGCCTCCCACCTCGCGGGCCGCAGCGATCGAAAACGCTCCCGCGTTTGTCCAGACGAGTCCCGCCACGCCGTCGTTCGTCGTCCCCCCGGCGATGGTATTGAATGTAGGAATCGTTCCCCCAGAAGCATGGCTGCCGGTGCTGGTTACCAGCTCAATGTTGCCGTTGGGATCGAGAATTATGTTGCCCTTGCTGTAGGAATGGTTCGCGGTCCAGGCCAGCGGCGTATTGGCTGACACTTTTCCCTGATCGAGCCAGTGGACCCCACCGTCGGTCGTAGTCGCGCCCGTGGTTGTGCTCCATGAAGGAGTCGACACGCCTGAGGTGCCGGCTGTGGTCACGACCTGAATCTGGAAGTGACTGTCCATCACTTCCTGGCCCACTGCGTACACGGTCGAAGGCAGCCAGGGAGTGTTCTTGAGACCGAAGATACATCCATTGGTGCCGCAGGGCGTGGAGATACCGGCATTTTCGGCGCTGACATACATCCATTCGGTTGCGCCGCCAGCGGCGTTCGGGTTCAGGATTGTGCTCATCGGCGAGCACGCCACGGTGTGGTTCGCAATCAGCGGACCGGCAGTGATTGTGCCGAAAACTGCCGACGTAAGCGCCACCTGATATATCGCTGGATCCCCACCGGTGTTCCCGCAAACGTAAAGGTTTCCCGTTCCCCCAACCGAGTTTTGGTAGGCGCTGTCAAAGGTGCCCAGATACAGCGGGTTCGGTGCGGTTCCAAAGACCGTGCTGGCTCCGACCTTCGCCTTCGTTCCATTCGCGCCTTGGGGAAAATTGACTCCCAGTTGGAAGACGGCGGCGCAATCTGCCCCCGCAGTACAGCTCTTGCTGCCATCGCTCGAGGAGAAGGCGTAGAGCACTTCGGCGGTGGAATCGACAACGGGGCCTTGCACGAAGCCGGCACCGCCTTCCCCAAGGGAGAAATCCAGCGGCCCGGTCGAGGTGGCGACGAAGGCCGTACTCGGTCCAACTCGATACACAAAGCCGCCCGCATCCGCCACAAACACGCGCCCCGAGTTGGGATCGTACACCGCGCCCGTCAGCGCAGTGGGAGACACCGGGTTCACCTGCACCGGCCATCCTGCTGCTTTTACTTCTGCGGGAATTCCATTGAACACGGGAGTGAACTTATGCAGCCAGCCGGCGGCGTCTCCGATATAAGCAATGTCATTGCTGTAGTCGTAGAAGACAGAAGAATTGGTGTCGGCATTATTAATGATGCCCGTCGCATTGCTCAGTAAAGCCGTCGTCATGCAGGGCGCGACACACAAGGGATAAACAGTATTGCTGACGCGCATCAGGACGCCCGGATTCGTGACTGTTTCGCTTGCGGAAGGCGACCATTTCAACAAGACCAGATTGCCATTGCCGGATGCGTCGGTTTGCACAAACGCAAGCTGCTTACCGTCGCTCGAAAATACCGGCGAGGTCGTGATCTTGCCGCCATTGGTGTCGTATGCCCAGTAAATCGAAGGGACGGTGCCGGTGCAGCCGGAGTAAAGATTGTCGTACGCCACGATACTGGCCTGCTTGGCCGCACCGGTCAGGCTGGTTGTATAGACGACAAAATCGGGATGCGCGGCGCTGCCGCAGCTTGCGCTCGTAACCCTGAACCCATACTTCGCGGGATAGTTAATGGCGCCCACCTTCGCGCCGCTACCCATGTTCTCCGACCAGTCCCCTTGGACGATGTGCTCCTCGGTGGATTCCGTGTCGAACTGCAAGCCTGAATCCAGCCCGCCATTATCAAGCTGAGGAATCACGGGCAACTCATGCAGAAGCTGCTGGCGGTAGCGGAAATCGTCTTTCAGACGCTCCGCCTGCTCCTCGGTCGCCGGCTTCGAGAAAATCAGGTGATGTTGACTCCAGTCGCTAATGACAGGACCATCCGCCTCGGAGCCGGTTGCATCCTGGCCCAGTAAAGCTGGCGACAAGGTGAGCACTCCCATAAGGGAGAAACCCAACCACAGCAGAAGTTGCCGATTTTTTCTCACGCTCTTTTTCTCCCTGCGGCTTGAGGGGTGCACCACCACAGTCGTGGCGGTTGATCCCAAGACCTCCGCTCGTCACATTTGGCTTTTTAGTCGGTTGAAAAAAATCATACACCCGCACCTTTTGTGCAATGCGAAGAAATTTGGCGGGGTGATATTCGGAATTAACAGTAAGATTCGCCTTCGGGACGGGCGGCCGTGGTGCGGGTAGGGATGCTTCGGCTCTGCCGGGACTCCCTGCGACCATCCCGATTGTGCTCGGATCGATTTGCACAACACTTTCTTTCTGCACTACGATTCAAGTGCAATGGTGCTATCCGTCGTCATGCCCGTCTACAACGAACGAGCCACGCTGCGGCAGGTGGTGGAACGTGTGCTTGCCGTCCCGCTGGAGATCGAATTAATTTGTGTTGACGACGGCTCAACCGACACTTCACGCGAGATCCTCGCACAGCTTCAGGCCGAGCACCCTCAGATTCGAGTTGTTCTGCAACCCAAAAATATGGGGAAAGGCGCGGCCCTGCACCGCGGCATCCGGGAAGCCACCGGAGATTTCGTCGTGATCCAGGACGCCGATCTCGAATACGACCCGGCAGAGTACCCGGTGTTGCTCGAACCTTTGATCGAAGGCAGCGCCGATGTCGTCTATGGTTCGCGTTTTCTATCCGGCCGCCCGCATCGCGTGCTTTACTTTTGGCACTCGGTCGGCAACTGGATCCTCACCCTGCTTTCGAATGCCCTCACCAACATCAACCTCAGCGATATGGAAACTTGTTACAAAGTGTTCCGCCGCGAGGTCATTCAATCCATTCCGCTGCAGGAAGAAAGATTCGGATTCGAGCCGGAAATTACGGTGAAGATCGCAAAGCGGCACTTGCGCATCTACGAAGTCGGCATCAGCTATTGGGGACGCACCTACGAAGAAGGCAAGAAAATCAATTGGAGGGACGGGGTGCGTGCGCTATTTTGTTTGCTGAAGTATTGCGTCACGGAACCCGTGGTGGCGTACTCGGCAAGTCCTGAAGTTTCCCCATCGGGAGCGGGCGCAACGGCGGGTAAGGCGCCGCCCGCAAACTGAAGGATAGAGAAATTTCCCTGCTCAGCGACTGGGGTTCTTGTTGACGATGGGCTTCTGGTACTTATCGTTAATCCCCGAGCCTTTTCCAGCAGAAGCCTTGGCAGTGCGTACCGGCGCAACCTTGGGCGCGGTGTTTTTGGGTCCGCTGTTGTTGTGCCGCTCCAGGTGATTAATCTCGGAATTGGTGTTTCGAATTCCGCTGTTGCTCGCCGTGACTCCCGTCGATTTGTGCGATGTGGGCATGGCGGATTTCGGCGTCAGCGGCTTGATTGCAGCGGAGCCTTTCCTGCTGGAGGATGAGTGAACGGGATGGCTCTGCGCCGTTGCCACGCCGATCGCGGCCATTACGGTCACGAATAGACAAACCATCCTGCGTTTCATCATGTGGAATCTCCCGCTGGGCGCGCGTTCCGACCCAACGTTAATTAGAACACGTTTTCGGCCGGCAGACCAACCCCCACGAGGGTAACCTGTTTCGAGTTACGGAAGTGGCAGGTTCGGATGCTTGGCCGCCCACCCCTGCGCACCCGCGGTGCATAGCATGGTGCCGGAAAGGAATGCATCGGTTAGTTCCTGACGGTTTCTAGTACGCTGTACGCTGTGGAAGTGGCGGCGATAAGGGGGCTGGTGCGGAACCTGCCCGGTCCATAACCATGAGCCAGACCATGAACATCACCGATGCCAGGTGTCAGATCGAAGCGCCGCTCGCGCTGCCCGAGGAGGAAGTGCAACTCTGGCGACTCGATCTGGAAACATTGAGGCCCGAAGAATCGCGCTGGCAAGAAGTGCTGTCGGCTGACGAGTTGAAGCGTGCGGCGCGCTTCCATTTTTCCCAGGACCGGCAGCGCTTCATCGCCGCGCGCGCCTGGTTGAGAATGATTCTCGCCGGCTACCTGGCGACCGAGCCTCCGGCCTTGACCTTCGTTTATTCGAAGAAGGAGAAACCATCTCTGGCGCCGGAACATGCGGGCAGCGGTGTCATGTTCAACCTGAGCCATTCCGGAGAAGTCGCGCTGCTCGCCTTTGCGCGCGGACGAGACGTCGGCGTCGATGTGGAACATGTTCGCAGCGATTTCGATCTGGAAGCCATCGCGCGCCGATTTTTTTCCGCACACGAACAGAAAGAACTCTCCGCCCTCGCGCCGGAAGACAGGGCCGAAGCCTTCTTCCGCTGCTGGACCCGCAAAGAAGCCTACATCAAGGCTACGGGAGATGGCCTGTCGCTGCCGCTGAGCCAGTTCGACGTGTCCATTGTGCCCGGGGAGACGAATGCACTGCTGGCCACGCGTCCCGATGCAGGGGAGGCGGCGCGGTGGTTGCTCCGCGGAGTGCCGGCGGGGGCAGGGTACGTGGCGGCTCTGTGCGTTGAAGGCCGCGACTGGAAGCTGCGGGACTGGTCGGGGCTGCGGTAGTGCTTCGAGTCGCGAGTCCCGAGACCCGAGCTGCGAGCTTCGAGCGCGAGAATTTCGGCGCTGGTGTGAGAGATTGTCTTACTACCGCAAAACTAGCCCGAGCAAGCCGACGATGCCTGAAATTCCAAAGAGGACATAAAGCGCTCGGTATGCATAGAACGGCCAGACAGGCCACCGTCTGGCGGATGCCTCGTTCACATATGTCCTCCACATCCGAAAGTCGTCAGATGCATCACGAACCATTTCACTGGAAGCCCGGCGGCTTCGAGTCGGAACTTCATCTGAAAATGCCGCACGGTCAAGACGCCCGCTGAGACGAAACAAAGGACAAGCGCGACGAAAGACAACCAACCCAAGTACCCTCCCGGCTCAAGATTCTAATCGGATCGGGACATGACTGTTGTGGTTGGATATAACTGCCTCAGCTTGAGCTGAAGCACTACCGGCTTGGATCGTCTTTCGCTCCTCCGGGGCTTGGTCTGGATCCCACGTCTACCGAGGGCTTGCGCCCTGGGCTGTATTCTTGCGCCGCTTCGCGGCTTCGACCGCCATCAGATTCGGCACTCGTCCAGCACCCGTCCGAACTCGGCCCCGTTTGCGATCGCGACGGGCTCAACATCTTTATTGTCGCGATTTCCATCCCGGTGCTACTATGTCGCGGAGGAAAACAGAGCTCATGAAAACAGCCGCCTGCCTATCCATTTTCATTCTCCTGTCGACGTTGGCGATCGCTCAGGGTGCGCAAAGCCAGCCGGCCACGGACGGCCATTTCACCGTCGCTGCCGGAAACTTCCAGGACTTCCCGTTCGCGGTGGAAGGCGGGGTCAAGGATATCCGACTGGTCGGCAAGTTTAGGGCGACTGGCGGCACGGCCAGTTTGATCGTCGTGCTGGTGATGAACGATGACCAATATCAGAAATGGATCCACCACTACTATGGCCCTCATGCCAGCACGCCCGAAAACGGCGGCGCATATTACAACAGCGGCGAGACCACCGTTGGCTCGATCGATCTGAAACTGCCCAACCGTCCCGCCAACTACCACGTGGTTTTCAACAACACGGTCTATCCTTATAACAAGTCTATGGAATCGAACCTGGAGTGGGAGTGGATTGGCTCAGGGCAGTAGCGGAAGTGGTGGCAAATCATTGCACTCAAGCGCGCTCCTTACCAATTACTCCTAACTTTCGTTAGCCACCGGGACGGAAATCTACCTTTCGCCACGCCGCGGCAAAGTGTTACTCTATAGTAAGTTTTTAGGGTTTCTCTCCCTTAACAAGTCTGCAATCGGTTGCACCCCCCAGCCCGATACAGTTGGGAAGCAATCCAGTCAAAGACAATAAACGTAGTAGACTTTAACGCACAACCCAGGAGGCTTAAGGACTTGACCGCTTCAACCAGCCATCTCATTGCGCCCCACGGCGGCGAACTCATCCACCTCATTGCTCAACCCGATCGAATTGCCGAGCTGAAATCGCATTCGAAGGACTTCCCTTCCTGGGACCTGACCGGCCGCCAGCTCTGCGATCTTGAATTGCTGCTAACGGGCGGATTTTCTCCGCTGCGCGGCTTCATGACACGCGCCGACTACGAAGGCGTCTGCCACAATATGCGCCTCGCCAGCGGAATTCTCTGGCCCATGCCGATCACGCTCGACGTGACCGAGGAATTTGCCAAAAAGCTTACCCCCGGCTCCAGCAAGATCGCGCTGCGCGATCCCGAAGGTGTAATGCTGGCCGTGTTGCACGTGGAAGAAGTCTGGCAGCCGGATCGCAAGGCCGAAGCCAAGGCGGTATTCAATAGCACCAGCACGGCGCACCCGGGTGCAGATTACGCCATGAACAAGGCGAATCCGTGGTACGTGGGCGGCAAGCTCGAGGGGATGCAGATTCCCTCGCACTACGATTTTCGCAATATCCGGCTGTCTCCGGAGGAAGTGCGCGCCGAGTTTGCGCGCATGGGTTGGAGGAAGGTGGTCGCGTTCCAGACGCGCAATCCCATGCACCGCGCCCACGTCGAACTGGCGTTCCGCGCGGCCAAGCAAGTGGAAGCGAACCTGCTGATTCATCCCGTGGTGGGCATGACCAAGCCCGGCGACGTAGATTACTACACGCGCGTGCGCTGCTACCAATTGCTGCTGCCGAAGTTTCCGCAGGGCACGGCCAAGCTTTCGTTGCTGCCGCTGGCCATGCGCATGGGCGGTCCGCGCGAGGCCATCTGGCACGCGCTCATCCGCAAGAATCACGGCGTCACTCATTTCATCGTGGGCCGCGATCACGCCGGTCCGGGCAAAGACACCGATGGCAAGCCTTTCTACGGCCCCTACGAGGCGCAGGAAGTCTTCAAGAAGCACGAAGCCGATATCGGCGTCACCATGGTGCCTTTCAACATGATGGTCTACCTCGAGGATCAGGACAAATATGTTCCCGATGACGAGGTCAAGAAGGGCGACCGCGTGCTGAACATCTCGGGCACCGAACTGCGCGAGCGGCTGAATGAGGGCCGCGAGATTCCGGCGTGGTTCACCTATCCGGAAGTGGTGGCGGAGTTGCGGCGCAGCTTCCCGCCCCGCAACAAGCAGGGCGTAACGATCTTCTTCACCGGACTTTCGGGATCGGGGAAATCGACGATCGCGAATGTGTTGTTGACGAAGTTCCTGGAAACCGGCGGGCGTCCGGTCACCCTGCTCGATGGCGACCTGGTGCGCAAGCATCTCTCGTCGGAGTTGGGATTCTCGAAGGAGCATCGCGACATCAACATCCGGCGCATCGGGTATGTTGCATCCGAGATCACGAAAAACGGCGGAATCGCCATTTGCGCGCCCATCGCGCCTTATGACGCGACCCGCAAACATGTGCGCGGGATGATCGAGCCCTACGGAGGCTTCATTCTGGTGCACATCGCCACCGGCGTGGATGTCTGCGAGCAGCGCGATCGCAAAGGCTTGTACGCCAAGGCGCGTGCTGGAATTCTCAAGGAATTCACGGGCATCTCCGATCCTTATGAAGCTCCGGCCGATGCCGAAGTCACCATCAACACCGGCGAACTGTCGGCGGAGGAGGCGGCGCAGGAGATCATTCTGCACCTGGAGAAGGAAGGCTTCATCGGAACGGCGGCGGCCTCGGCCTAGGCGCTGTTTACCATTTCATTCCGAGCGAAGCCGGCAATGGCAACAACGGTCGCGCAGGCGAACCAAGTCGGCGGCTTCGCTCGGGATGACAAAACTGTTTGGGCCGCGCCTGGCGTCAGGCGGCCACTGAAGTCGTTATTGAAGTTGCTATGGATCTGCTGATCAAGAGCCTGGTGGGGTTTTTTGTAGGGACCCTCATTGGAATGACGGGCGTCGGGGGCGGCGTTCTGTTGCTCCCGATCCTCATCTTCGGTTTGCATGTGCCGGCGATGCGCGCCGTCGGCTCGGACGCGCTCTTCAACTTTGTCACCAAGATCGGCGCCAGTTTCGTCCATCTGCGGCGGGGTACGGTACGGAAAAAAGTTGTGCTGGCGCTGATTTGTGGCAGCGCTCCCGGGTCGTATCTGGGCGTCAGCTTCCTGGTTCACCTTCGCAATCTCTACGGCAATGGAGTGAATCGCTTTATCACCATCGCCGTGGGCGTGCTGCTGATCTGCATCCCAACGTTTTTATTTTTCCAGAAAAAGATCGAAGACCGCGCAGCCGCCAAACCTCCCAGCATGAAATCGTTCGCGTGGATGTGGCTGATCGGACTGGTCGCAGGATTTCTGGTGGGGATCACTTCGGTCGGCTCGGGCAGCATCGTCATGATGATGCTGCTGCTGTTTTACAGTTTTCAGCCCAAGGTCATGGTGGGCACCGATATCGTGCACGCGCTGCTGCTCACGGGCGTGACCAGCGTCCTCCATTTCCGGGCGCACAATGTGGATATCCATCTGGTGGGGGCGCTGGTGGTGGGCTCGATTCCAGGCGGGTTATTTGGTTCTTACCTGAGCACGCGGGTTCCGGTGCCGTGGCTGAGGCGGATTCTGTGCGCGGTGCTGCTGGCAACCGGTGCGCGCATGCTGATGGCATGAGGGAATTTAGTAATTGGGTAATTTAGTAATTTGGTAATTTCAAGAGTCGATCGAGCGCCGCTTTTCAAATTACTAAATTTCTAAATTACCAAATTACAAAATTTCAAGGTTCAGATCGGAAATCTTATGTCCTCAAAATACGCTGACATTCTCAAACGTATCGACGCCGCGCTGGAAGCCTCGCACGCGGTTTTTGCGCGCTTCACTCCGGGGGCAATTGAAACTCAATACAAGATCGGGCAGGATCCCGTAACCGAGGCCGACCGCGCGCTCGATGCCGTGCTGCGCAAAGAACTGCTGCGCGAGGGCGAAGGCTGGCTCTCGGAAGAAAGCGTGGACGATCCCATCCGCCTGCAACGCTCGCGGGTCTGGGTGGTCGATCCGCTGGACGGCACCCGCGAATTCGTCAAAGGCATTCCCGAGTTCTGCGTCTCCATCGGATTCGTTGAGGATGGCCGTCCTGTGGCCGGAGGAATCTACAATCCCGCGACGAACGAAACTTTTCTGGGATCGATCGACTCCGGTGTGACCTACAATGGCAAGCCCGCGCAGCCCAGCCAGCGCAAGACTCTGGAAGGGGCGCTGGTTCTGGCCAGCCGCAGCGAAGTGAAACGCGGCGAGTGGAAAGCGTTCGAAAATGGCCCCTTGAAGCTTCAGGCCATGGGCTCGGTAGCTTATAAGCTGGCCCTGGTTTCGGCTGGGCTGGCCGACATCACCTTCACGCTGACTCCAAAAAACGAATGGGATGTTGTGGCCGGAGCGGCGCTGGTGCTGAGCGCTGGCGGCTTCGTCAGCACGCTGGAGAAAACCACGCTCACCGCCAATCGCCGCGATCCCCTGCTCTCAGGACTGCTGGCCAGCGGACCATTCCTGAAAGATCCGCTTCTTGCCTTGGTCGAGCCGCACCTGCGCGTGGCAGAAGAAACTCGCTAGCTCCGAAAGCGATATGATGTTTCCTATGTTTTTGACCTCATCGCCGTTCTCTGTCCGGAAGTGGGCCAGTTTGTTTGCACTCCTGGTATTGTTCAGCTTCGTTCCGCGTTCGCATGCGCAAAGTTCCACGTCGCCACAGGGCGATTGGGAAGGGGCGCTGCCGGATGGTCGAGCCATCATTTGTCATCTGGATGAAGGCGGCAGCGGCATTGCAATCTGGGCTCTGCAGAGCGACGACGAGTCGCCCATCGGATACTCCATGAATGGAAGCCAGATCACCGTTCATTTTGCTTCGACAACCAGCTACACCGGAAGCGTGAACGGAAACCAGATGAGCGGCACGTTGTCGAAGCCTGGTCGAAGTTTGCGGTTGATTCTCACCAAAGCGGGCGCGCTGGCGGCGGATCACGGCACCGGCGATGCGGCCGCAGTCCAAGGGGACTGGATGGGAATATTGCCGGGCAACATGCCGATCGCGATTCACCTCGATGCCGATGGGACCGGAAAAGGCGTTGAAGTAGCCACCAAAATCGATTCTGAACCGGTCCAGTACTCGCTGGCAGCGGGCCGTATCACGATGAAGGGATCGGATACAAAGTTTACTGCGACGGTGAATGCCAACACGATGAACGGGACATGGTCCAGAACCGATAGCAAGGATCTGCCGCTGACTCTCACAAAGGCGGCACAATCCGCGGTAGCGGCTGCGAGGAACGCGAAGGCATCCTCCGCCATTCATGACGCAGCCGTGAATGGCGAACTGGCCATGGTTAGGGCTCTCGTCAAAAACAATCCCGGCCTGGTGTTCAATAAGGATGACAGCGGCGAGACGCCTCTGCACCTGGCGGCCTACATGGGCCATAAAGATGTGGTCGAGTTTCTGCTGGAGAGCAAGGCCGACGTCAATGCCAAAGACAACAGCGGCATGACACCCATGCACATGGCATCGCTTTACGGCTACAAGGATGTTGCCGAGTTGTTGCGCCAGCACGGCGGCCACGAATAACGCCATGATCGCACCTTCTCCCACCTCGACAGCCAAAACCGCGAACCCGGCAAATGAAGTAGAAGGCGCGAGTTCTGCCGACTCATCCTGGGCTCCGGACCGGCAGACGCTGCTGCTTGGCCTGGTGCTGGCCGTCGCTGTCTTTGTCTGCTATTCCCGCGTGATTCACAACCAGTTCCTGATTTACGACGACAACGAGTACATCACCGAAAACGCTCATATAAAGGGTGGCATGTCGTGGGGCACGGTGAAGTGGGCGTTCACCACTTTCGATGCCTCCAACTATCATCCCCTGACCTGGATTTCGCACGCGGTTGACTGCACATTTTTCGGACTGAGCCCCGCCGGGCCGCACCTTATCAACGTGCTGCTGCACGCGATCAATGCGACCTTGCTGTTTTTCCTGCTGCAATACGCAACCGGATACCGCTGGCGCAGCCTCATGGTTGCGGCACTGTTTGCGCTGCATCCCATCAATGTGGAATCGGTGGCATGGGCCGCGGAGCGCAAAAACGTTCTGAGCATGATGTTCTTCCTGCTCGCGCTCTATGCGTACACGTGGTACACGCGTCAGCCGAGCCGGCAACGCTATGCTGCCGTCGCCGGCTTGTTTGTGCTTGCTCTGCTGGCCAAGCCGCAAGTCATCACTTTTCCTTTCCTGCTCTTGCTGTGGGACTACTGGCCGCTCGGGCGGAGTTCAGTTCTCAGTTCTCGGTTCTCAGTTCTCAGTTCCCGAACACCAGCAGCAGAAGCTCCGCGATCTTTTTCGTTCCTACTCCGGGAAAAAGTGCCGCTCTTTCTGTTGTCTGCCGTTAGCGCTGTGCTCACGCTCGCGGCCCAGAAGGCTGGAGGCGCTGTCCGCGACCTGACTCGTTACAGCCTGCCCTTGCGACTGGAGACGGCTGTCGTCTCCTACGTGCGTTATCTGCAGAAGGCGCTCTGGCCTTCGAGCCTCATCGCCATCTATCCCCACCCCAACCATCTTTATCCCGTCTGGCAAGTTGGAGGGGCGGCGATTCTGCTGATCGTGCTCACCACCGTGGTCCTGCTCGTTCCCGGGCGCCGGTATCTGGCGATGGGATGGTTCTGGTTCCTGGGCAGCATGGTGCCGATGATCGGACTGGTGCAGGTGGGAGAGCAGGAATTCGCCGATCGTTACGCGTACATCTCGTTTCTCGGATTGTTCCTGATGGTCGTGTGGTTGATCGCCGACTGGGCCGGGAACCTTGGCAAAGCGCGGGGATCTACGTCTCGCTGGCTGGCCGCACCCGCTGTCGTTTGTTTGCTGGCGCTGGGCGTTCTCACCTACCGTCAAGTCGGCTACTGGCACGACACGGAGTCCTTCTGGCGGCGCACGCTGGCGCTGAGTCCGGACAACTACGTCGCACACAAGGGATTGGGACGCATCCTCTACGACGAAGGAAAGACCGACGAGGCGCTGACGCATGTTCGCGCCGTGCTTGTCACCCGTCCCGACGATACCGCGGCCAATCTGATTCTCGCCGACGTCGAGCGCAAACAAGGCAATCTGGAGGGGTCGCTCGAACGCTACCAGATGGTGGCGACTCACGCGACGGGCGTGCGCATGCGCGCTCAAGCTTTCGCCCAGGTGGCAGGCACCTATCGCCTGATGAAGCAGCCGGAGAAAGCCAAACAGAATTATGAAGCGTCATTGCGGCTGGCTCCCGACCAGCCCACGGTGCTGGTGCAACTGGGCCTGATGGCCGAACTGGATGACAACAACATCCCGGCGGCGGTTCAGTACTACGCCCGCGCCATGAGGATGCAACCCACCGACGTGGGGCTGCTGCTGCTGGCCAACGCTCTGCTCGAAGAAGGCGGACACGACAAACAGGCCAACGATCTGCTGGAGCGCGCCGCAAGCATCTCCAAGAACATCGACGCCGCCGAACGGCAGGCCAAGGCGCTGCTGGGCGAGAAATAAGGTTCCCGGGCCCTATGCCCTTCTGTCGATATTTAGTGTGACGTGCGTCACAGACTGATGTGCGGCGCCCGGGCACAATCAGGGACATTCATAACCAATCCTTCCCATCGCTGTACAGCCCGCCGATGTTTGGCGGGCTTTCTCTTTGTCGGCATTTGCACGTCAGTATGATTCTGTCTTGCTGAGCGGAGGCGGGACGACCGGAGGGAGTCCCGGCGGAGTCGAAGCATCCCTTTAGGCGCCACGGGTGCGGGTAGGGATCCTTCGACTGCGCGAGCGCATTCGCGCTCACTCCCCTCAGGATGACAGAACGAAAAGTCGGGATGACAGAATGAAAAAATCAGGATGACAGAATGAAAATTATCCCTCTGTCTTGCTGAGCGGAGGCGGGACGACCGGAGGGAGTTCCGGCGGAGTCGAAGCATCCCTATGGGCACCACGGGTGCCCGTCTGCAGCGAGGGTTGAGTGCGCGGGTAGGGATCCCCTCGACAAGCTCGGGGCAGGCCTTCGACTCCGCGAGCGCATCCGCGCTCACTCCGCTCAGGATGACAGAATGAAAACTTCGTCCGTCCCGAACTGGGAAGCCAATTTCGATTTATGTGACGCATATCCTATCCACGCACAGTCCTATCCCGCGACAATTCCCGCATGCGCGACCCCAGATACTACTGCGTCTACATCATGGCAAGTCTGTCCGGCACGTTGTACATCGGATTCAGTGGCAATCTCCACAAGCGCATCTTCGAGCACAAATTTCATCACCACGAAGGATTCACCGACCGTTACGACGTGACCCGCCTGCTGTATTGGGAATCGTATGACGATGTGCACAAAGCCCTGGCCCGCGAGAAGCAGCTGAAGGGATGGGCTCGGGCGAAGAAGATCGGCTTGATCGTGCGGGGAAATCCGCAGTGGAAGGATCTGGCGGCGGAGTGGTATCCGTGGATGCGGTGAGGGTAGGGATCCTTCGACTGCGCGAGCGCATTCGCGCTCACTCCGCTCTGGATGACAGATGAGATTTTAGGATGACGGGACGGAGCAACATCACAAGAGCCCTGTCTTGCTGAGCGGAGGCGGGACGACCGTAGGGAGTTCCGGCGGAGTCGAAGCATCCCTATCGGCGGCACGGGTGCCTCTCTGAGGCGAGGGTTGGCGCGCGGGTAGGGATCCCCTCGACTACGCGAGCGCATTCGCGCTCACTCCGCTCTGGATGACAGATGAGATTTTAGGATGACGGGACGGAGCAACATCACAAGAGCCCTGTCTTGCTGAGCGGAGGCGGGACGACCGGAGGGAGTCGAAGCCTCCCTATGGGCGGCACGGGTGCCTCTCTGAGGCGAGGGTTGGCGCGCGGGTAGGGATCCCCTCGACAAGCTCGGGGCAGGCCTTCGACTGCGCGAGCGCATCCGCGCTCACTCCGCTCTGGATGACAGAATGAGATTTTAGGATGACGGGACGGAGCAACATCACAAGAGCCCTGTCTCGCTGAGCGGAGGCGGGACGACCGGAGGGAGTTCCAGCGGAGTCGAAGCATCCCTTTAGGCGCCACGGGTGCGGGTAGGGATCCCCTCGAAAGCTCGGGGCGGCCTTCGACTGCGCGAGCGCATTCGCGCTCACTCCGCTCAGGATGACAGAATGAAAAATTCAGGGATGACAGAAAAAAACATCCCGGGGTCAGGTTTGAAACCTGAATCCGGGATGTTTGATTTGCTTACGAAAGCGGCTTGCGCTGCTGCCGTAGTTATTGTCGAAACGCCTACCGCATCCAGATGTACCAGGTCTGCGACAGCTTGTGCTTCGCCACGTATTTGATGGTGTAGCAAGGCGGCGGCGCAGTTGGGCGCACAGGCGGTGGCGCTCGTGGAATGCGTGAGCGTGAATGACTGAGTCGAGGTGGTTGCGGCAAATTTGATTTCTTGCGCAGTCAGGGCGCCGACGAGAGTGGAGCTGGCGACCGGATTGCCGCAAGTCTTCTTGGCTGCGGCGATGATCGGGAGGTAGGCCGGGCACAGGTGGTGCCATCGTAGTACAGAACGCCGCTCACCGCCGTGGCGGTACCAAGGCCGCTAGCGGAGCGCCGCTGTACTTGAAGAGCGTCGCAGTCGCGCTGCTCATTGGAGCGAAGTAGCCAAGGTACGAGCGTTGTAGTTGGCGTTGGCTGTCCCGGAAAGATAAACACATAGTCGCCAGCCGCGAAGGAGTTGGAGCGACGGAGACAGTGACGGTTGTGCCAGTCTCGGCGATGAGGTGATGGACGCATGTTGCGCGGCCGGGAAGGGGTAGTTGAAGTTAGCCGAGCAGTTGCCGTTGTTGGCGCCGGTTCATACCCAGGGTACCGAAGTTCTGGGGGCCGTAGATGATGACATCGGCGGCAGGAGTAGATCCGCCGTAAGGTGTTGGGACCAAAGTCGACGGTTCCCGAATCCGAAACGACGGTCGTGCCCTGGGTGGCCTCAACGAGGTAGGTGAGTTCGTCGGTGGAATCGCCCGTCCAGTCTTCGTACCACGTGTCTACTTCGCCGCAATAAGCGCCTGCGTCAGCAGTCGTTGAGCCATCGCAGCCAAAAGCCTGCAGATCGGGATAAGCGAGTCGACATTCAGGAGCCATACGTATTGCGGGGTGCCGAGAGCCGCTCCGCCCGCCGGGAAGGGATTCGGTCCCGTTCCAAGAGCTGTCGCCCAGGTAGGGGCAATCGGGGTTCGCATCTGTGCCGGTGCCGCCATAGCCGAAACAAGGCCACAGAGGAGTAACCATCTGCGGCATTGAGGACCTAAGTTATAGGCTGTGTTGTCAAACTGGGCGCCGATGCCATAAAGACCGGTTGTGCCAGTGGCCGGTGGGGGTCCACCAAGTGTACTCGGACTGAACATAGCTGGGGTTCCTGGGAGCAGCTCTTGATGTGCCAGCGCGAGTCGGTTTGTTGGTTTGTCTGCCGCAAAAGCTTGTTGTCCGCTAACGAACAGGGCAACGAATGCGAGAGCGACGATTATGCGGAACAGGGGAAGCTTAGTCATTGGGATATTTCCTCCGTGGGTATGCGGCAGCCGACGGTTAACTTGACAGGATTAACTTCTACGGCTGCGCGCGAGAACTATAGAAGATGACCTAGGGGTTGTCAACCACCAATTTCAATTAGAAATCGTTGAAAAGGCGCATCATAAAAGGGGTTCGCGAGGGGAAACCGCAAAACTTTTCACCTTCGTTTTGTCATCCTGAGCGGAGGGAGCGCGGATGCGCTCACGCAGTCGAAGGATCCCTACGTGCACCTGTGGCGCCCATAGGGATGCTTCGACTCCGCCGCAACTCCCTTCGGTCGTCGCGACTCCGCTCTGCATGACAGAGGGTAATTTTCATTCTGTTATTCTGCCCTGCGGTTTCGTTCTGTCTTCCTGATTTTTCGTTCTGTCTTCCTGAGCGGAGGGAGCGCGGATGCGCTCACGCAGTCGAAGGATCCTACGTGCACCTGTGGCGCTCATAGGGATGCTTCGACTCCGCCGCAACTCCCTCCGGTCGTCTCGACTCCGCTCTGCATTGACAGAGGGTAATTTTCATTCTGTTATTCTGCCCTGCGGTTTCGTTCTGTCATCCTGATTTTTCGTTCTGTCTTCCTGAGCGGAGGGAGCGCGGATGCGCTCACGCAGTCGAAGGATCCTACGTGCACCTGTGGCGCTCATAGGGATGCTTCGACTCCGCCGCAACTCCCTTCGGTCGTCGCGACTCCGCTCAGCATGACAGAGGGTAATTTTCATTCTGTTATTCTGCCCAGCGGTTTCGTTCTGTCTTCCTGATTTTTCGTTCTGTCTTCCTGAGCGGAGGGAGCGCGGATGCGCTCACGCAGTCGAAGGATCCCTACGTGCACCTGTGGCGCTCATAGGGATGCTTCGACTCCGCCGCGACTCCCTTCGGTCGTCGCGACTCCGCTCAGCATGACAGAGGGTAATTTTCATTCTGTCATTCTGCCCTGCGGTTTCGTTCTGTCATCCTGATTTTTCGTTCTGTCTTCCTGAGCGGAGGGGGCGCGGATGCGTTCACGTAGTCGAAGGATCCCTACGTGCACGCGTGGCGCCCATAGGGATGCTTGGACTCCGCCGCAACTCCCTTCGGTCGTCGCGACTCCGCTCTGCATGACAGAGGGTAATTTTCAACCTGTTATTCTGCCCTGCGGTTTCGTTCTGTCATCCTGATTTTTCGTTCTGTCTTCCTGAGCGGAGGGGGCGCGGATGCGCTCACGCAGTCGAAGGATCCCTACGTGCACCCGTGGCGCCCATAGGGATGCTTCGACTCCGCCGCAACTCCCTCCGGTCGTCGCGACTCCGCTCTGCATGACAGAGGGTAATTTTCATTCTGTTATTCTGCCCTGCGGTTTCGTTCTGTCATCCTGATTTTTCGTTCTGTCTTCCTGAGCGGAGGGAGCGCGGATGCGCTCACGCAGTCGAAGGATCCCTACGTGCACCTGTGGCGCTCATAGGGATGCTTCGACTCCGCCGCAACTCCCTTCGGTCGTCTCGACTCCGCTCTGCATGACAGAGGGATGTGATCGGCATGACAGGGCCTTGGCTGCGCTCTGCATGACAGAGGGTCGGCGTAGGAAGAAACGGCGCGGCTTTCGCCGCGCCGTCTGCTACGAACGACAATTCTCATCCTTATTTATTGCACCGTCACAGTGATGGTTAACGGGTTCGCAAGCGTGCCCGCGGTGGCGGTCACGGTTACGGTGCTGGACCCGGCAGGAGTGCCCGGGTCGGATGTGGGGGTTTTGCTGCTGCTGCCGCCGCAGGCGATTGCCATGGAGCAGAAGCCGACAGCGCAGATCAAGGCCAGCAGGCGCAGCCGCCGTTGGGCGGGCTTGCGGATGCCGGAGAAGACCAATCCCAGGAAACCGGGACACAGCAAGGCATAGAAAAGGCCCTTGCCGCCACCGCCCAACAGTCTGTGCGCCACGCCGGACGCTCGGAGCCTTCGTGCTGACCGTCAGGGTAGCACCGGTGTCGGTCGTGACAAAGGCACAGCTGGCTTCGGAGGGAAGGCCGGTGCAAGCGAAGTTGAGGGCCTGGCTGAAGCCGCCCTGAGCCGTAACCGTAATGGTGCTGGTTCCGGACTGTCCCGGGCTGGCGATCGTGATGGTAGTGGGATTCGCGACGATGGTGAAATCAGCGATGTTCAGAGTGAAGACGGTGGACGTGGAACCACTGAAACCGCCGCCTCCGGCGTAAGTCGCGGTAATCGAGTGCGTGCCCGCGGCCAGGCTGGACGTGATCAACGTTGCCACTCCAGTTCCGTTGAGGGTGGAAGTGCCGATATTCGTGCTTCCATCGAGGAAGTTCACCGAGCCGGTGGGAATGCTGCTCGATCCGCCGGCAGTGACGGTAGCGGTGATGGTGACCTGCTGTCCGAAGTTGACCGAAGCGGGGGCAGAGACCGCGGTTGAGGTGAGTGCGGCGGTAAGAGCATCGATCAGGCCGCTGCCATTGGGAGTGCCGATGCCGGTGGCGAGATCGAAGCCGGTGGTGGCGGGAAAGCCGTTGGAACCGCCGACGGTGATCGTGAAACGCGGTGGTATAAGAGTCACTCGAATAAATCGGGTAGATGGCCAGATTCAGGAAGCCGATCGGGAGAACCACCGCCAGCCGTTGCCTGTTGGTTGATGAGAGCCATATAGCCCGCCCACATGGGCGCGGCAAAGCTGGTTCCACCGTACGCGTTGGAGGTGCAAGTGGTCTGGTCGGCGCAGACATAGAAAGTGAAATTGGAGTTGGCGGAAACGTCGGGGCCATTGCGAGTGGTTTGGGAGCAGTCCGCGCATCCGGCAGCCGCGGTAACCTGCCAGGACGGGATGGCATAGCCGTCCGGAGAAATGCCACCGCCGGCGTCTGGCCATGCGATTTCGGAAGACCATGCGCCACCTGCACCCGTGGTGATCAGGTCCGTGCCGCCGACCGAGACGATGTTCACATCGTCGGCAGGAAATGTGGGGCCGTTACTCACCGTCCAAGTCGCCGTTATCGCCAGCAGCCACAAAAAAGTTCTGTCCCTGCGCGGCATACTCGGTGTAGTACGGATCATCGACGTTGGGATCGGGAGGTCCCCATCCCCAGGAACAGCCCAATTGGGCGTTCAACGGACTGGCGGTGGCCATGCCGTTGAGAATGGCGGCATCGTCGGAGCCGATGTAGACCACCAGGCTGGAAGGTGTGGGGGCCATGCCGAGGGCTTGCGTCATGTCGAGCGTCTGTTCGGTATCGTCACAGCGAGCGAGGCGAGACAGTTCACGCTGGTTCCATCGGTGGAGACGAGTGTGACCGGGACGTTATTGGTTTGACCGGCGTTGGTGTAGTAAGTAGTCAGGTCGGCTAAATCGGTGCCGACATACTCCAACAGGCCGACCGACTGGCCGGTGCCGTCGAGAGCGGTGCCGCCGTAATAGGCCGCGCGCATATCGCTGCCGCAAAAAGATCTTCTGGGGGCAGGAACCGGTGGTGGCATTGGGGCGCACCGTCTCGGCTTGGTGCGGGTCGCGATGCACGAGCTGGGGCTTGGGAATGGAATAGTTGTCAAGGCCGGAGATGCGCCACAGTTGCACGCCCAAGTCGGGAGTAGGCTCGCGGTCAGGAGCGTGGAAGGTGCGGTTTTCCGTGGGATGCTGGTAGAGGCCCATGGTCACATGGAAAGCCTTTTCAATGGTGACGACGGAACCGGTGACATCGAGATTCACGCGGTTGCGGGAGGTAGCCACGACCTGGAAGCCGGCACTCCGGGCATATTCCATGACCGTGTTGTAGTCGTCCTTCGTGGGACCAAACTTGGCGGTGAATTGCTCGACGGTGAGAAAGTGGCGGAACGACGGGCTGTGGGGGTTGTAGACATCCTTGAGGAAGCTATCTAGTCCTGCGCGGTTGCGGAGCGGAAGGACCAGGGTCAGGCGCATCGTCTGGTCAGCGGGAAGACGCCCTGCCATGGGCACCTGACCGCTGGTAACCACCTCGCGAGTATGGCGAGTTAACAGAGCGGGTGCTTGTGCCTGGGCCTGGTAGACGAAATTGATGGCGGTAAAGAGTGCGACAATCGTCAGCAGCAAAAAACTCAAACGTCGAGTCATTATGGTTTCTCCATGGGTTCGATATCCGGAATGCAAGTATTCAGTGATGGGCCGCTGTTCAGCGGATTCCCTGCCCGATTCTCGGCGCAACGATTCTACTCTATTTCGGCGGCGGCGAAATGTAATTTAATTGCCATAAAAAGTAAGGTTCTAATGTTTCGGCGAGGGCTGCGGAAATGACAGAAGGAAAATCATCGGCACAACAAGGGGGATAATTTTCGTTCTGCCATCCTGATTTTCATACGAAAACTTTTCGGCGGACCACAGGCCGAAAAGACGCAAATCGAGCCACTACTGGAATGGCTGCCCGCTAGTGCAAGCGGAGCGGATTGCCTTACAATGAACGTTGTTTTCGGAAGGCCAAAAGGAAATTTTGATTCGTCCGTTAAAGCCATGACCGCGCTTTCTTCCGCCAAGGGAACCAAACGCGCGCCCCGCGCGAAAAAGACGGAAGCCGCACCGTCCGCCAAAGTATCGACGACTGCTTCAGCGCCTTTGTACTGGGAGCGGCCGACTCCGCTGGCTTGCGCAGCGTTGATGGTGGTTGTGCTGGCGGCATATTCCTCGGTGGTTGGCAACGCGTTCGTGGCTTTCGACGATCAGACCTATATTCTGGATAACGCTCACGTAAAAGCGGGTCTGACGTGGAACACCGTGGCCTGGGCTTTCACTTCGTTCGATGAATCGAACTGGCATCCGCTGACTTGGCTGTCGCATGCCCTGGACTGTCAGGTTTTCGGACTGAACCCTATCGGGCCGCACGTGGTGAACGTGTTGTTGCACGCGCTGAATGCCATTCTGCTGTTTCTGCTGCTGCAGTTCGCCACTGGATATCGCTGGCGCAGCCTGATGGTGGCGGCGCTGTTTGCGCTGCATCCCATCAATGTGGAATCGGTGGCGTGGGCGGCGGAACGAAAAAATGTCCTGAGCATGATGTTTTTTCTGCTCGCTCTTTATGCCTACGTC
Organism: uncultured Acidobacteriaceae bacterium; assembly: GCA_963715875.1. GTDB lineage: Bacteria > Acidobacteriota > Terriglobia > Terriglobales > Acidobacteriaceae > Sulfotelmatobacter. The sequence goes on from OY970281.1 coordinate 3,906,304, forward strand.
TGGTACGCGCGCAATCCGGAACTGCGCCGCTATGCGGCCGTTGCCGGCCTGTTCGCCCTGGGGTTGATGGCCAAGCCGCAGATCATCACCCTGCCCTTTGTGCTTTTGCTGATGGACTACTGGCCGCTGGAGAGAGTTCTCAGTTCTCGGTTCTCAGTTCTCAGTTCCCGGCCGCCCGCTGCAGAGAGACCGGTGGCGTCGCCTCAGCGATCATTGCGTTTCTTGTTGTTGGAGAAGGCGCCCTTGCTGCTGCTTTCCGCTGCCAGCGCATTGGTTACGATGCAGGCTCAAGGAGCGGCAAGGAAGGAGGGCGCTCCGTACGGAACGCTGCTGCGATGGGAGACCGCGGCGATTTCGTATGTACGCTACCTGGGCAAAGCCGTGTGGCCGTCGAAGCTGGTGGCGCTCTATCCGCATCCCGCAAAATTTTATCCCGGATGGCAAGTGCTGGGGGCGGTGATTTTGTTGCTGGCCATCACCGCCCTGGTGCTGCGCGCGAGCGGCCGGCGATATCTCGCAGTGGGATGGTTCTGGTTTCTCGGCACCCTGGTGCCAATGATTGGACTGGTGCAGGTGGGAGAGCAGGCGTTGGCGGATCGCTATGCCTACATCTCGTTTGTCGGATTGTTTGTGATGGTGGTCTGGCTGGCGGGCGACTGGGCCGACGAATGGGCGGAGAAAGATCCACGAATTTCTGTCCGCTGGCTGGCGGCGCCGGCGTTCGCTTGCCTGCTGGCGCTGGGCCTGCTCACGTACCGTCAGGTCAGTTACTGGCACGACACGGAGAATTTCTGGCGGCGCACGCTTGAGCTAACGCAGGACAACTTCGTCGCGGAAGGCGCGCTGGGAGCTTATTTGCGCAGTCATGGGAAAGTCGAAGCGGCGGCTGCCTCACTTTCGCGCTGCGCTCGCCATCCGCCCCGACGATCTGCCGGCCATGTTGAATCTGGGCGCGTATGAGCATAGTCACGGGGATGTGGCATCGGCGATTCAACGCTACGAATTTGTGGCGCAGCACGCCGGCAGCGCGGCGCTGCGGGCGAAGGCGTATGCGAATCTGGGATCCGCTTACCGCCAGGTGGGCGATCCGGCGAAGGCGAAGCATGCTCTGGAAATGTCGCTCGAGATTGAACCCGCGCAACCGTCGCTGATGGTTGCGCTCGGCGTGATTGCGGAGAGAGACGGCAATTTGCCGGAAGCGATTCAAGAGTTCGAGCAAGCCATGCGATTGCAACCCACGGATGTGGGATATCTATTGCTCGGGAATGCCTTGCTGGAACAGGGCGGCCACGACAACGAAGCCAATGCGATGCTGCAGCGGGCGGCACGCATGTCCAAAAACATCGACGCCGCGCAGAAGCAGGCGCAGGCACTGGTCGATGGGAAATGAAGTTCGCGAGTGGATCAGTAATATCTTCCAAACCGCCTCGCGGATAAAAATTCACGAAATATTCATATGTCGGTAACCTTCGCGCCATGCCGGGTGGGGCTACCCTTGGTGTTCCCCAAAGGGACAATCTCGTTCGCGACCAAGGTGTTTATGCAGCGCAGAATCGCACTCTTGTTGGCTTTGCCTCTGCTGATGACCGCGTGTGGAGGTCAGTAATGGGAACGCTCCCACCGCCAATGCCGCCGCCCCCGATCCGCCAGCTTCAGGAATTTCGGGGAATTGGCAGATCAGCCTGCAATCGAGCAAGAGTGGATCGCAGCCCCATCCGCAATCCGGTTTCCTCATGCAGAATGGCTCTGCGATTACGGGCAGTATTCTCTTCGCGGATTATTATTGCGCCGGCGTGGGGAGCGTGACGGGAACGGTCAGCGGATCTACGGTGTCACTCGCCGTAAATCCCACGGGAATGATCATCGACCTTGATGGCACTACCACTGGCCAGACTTCGATGGGTGGGAATTACACGATCCTCTCCACCGGATGCACCAGCCCGGGAAACATTCCGGGGACGGGAACATGGACGGCAGATCTGGTGACGCCGGTGAATGGAAGTTTCCAAGGTTCGATCACGTCGAACCGGCTGGGAGCATTCACCATCACAGGCCAGGTGAGTCAGGGGTCAAACACCGGAGCCAGCACCGCCGCGCTCACGGGGAGCGTCAGCGTTACAGGTTATTGCTTCAGCGACGCCAACATTGTCGGATCGATCAGCGGAACAAATGTTGTGATGAACCTGGTCGATTCCACTACCGGAGCACAACTCGGACAGATGGACGCCACTGCCGCGCTCGACGGCAGTTCAATGATTGGAACTTTCAACTTCGTCGGACAGGGTAACTCGGGCGTGCAGGGATGCAAGTCTGGCGACGGTGGAACGTTCACGTTCACGATGTAAGTTGAAGGCTTGTGATTCTTCTTTTCCGCGGGCGAGTCCTCGCCTGTCTTCTGCGATTGCTGCCGGCTTGCTGGTGGGTGGAAAAACTCAGGGGAACCCCGAAGAGCTTACCTTAGGCGCTGAGGCACGGCGTCATTTCAGCGTTGTAGCGGCACGAGTGGAAAGAGGCTGCGGAAGAACTCCAAATAGGTGCCTGAGGGGCTAAAGCCCTTTCTCAAAATAAAACTCTTATCGCAGCGCTGGAAGCGCTGCGCCACCCCAAACCGAATTTTTTCCGAAGCCTCTGGAACTCGTGCCCTTCTCAAACCGCCTTGAACCGGAGTATTTCCGCAGCCTGCCCGGCCTTAGGTTCCGGTTCCAGAGAGCGCAACCGTTTGTGGGCTTGCGCCTCCGTTGTCGGTGATGCTGAGCACAGCGGAAGTTGGTCCGGCCGCCGAAGGAGTAAAGAAGACGTTGATCGTGCACTTGCCCAGAGGCGGCAGCATGGTAGTGGTGCAGCCATCCACCTCGGCATAGTCTCCAGCATTGGTTCCTTGAATGGAGATCTGGGAGACGGCAAGCGGATTCAACGGATTGGTGCTGACATTAGTCAACGTGACGATGGCAGCAGCGCTTGAAGTTCCCACCGCTTGATTGCCAAAGTTAATACTGGCAACCGACAGCGTGACAACACTGGCCGGCGTCGGCAGGTAGATGACGGCGTCTCCCGTCAATCCGGCCGAGAGATCGGCGGCAGGAATCAGGAATCCGCCGGGAAGCGTGCCGATGCTGGTAAAGGCCAGAACGGCTTGCGGGTTAATCTTCGCCAACCAGTTCTGGTTCGCATCCACGAGCAGCGCATAGTTTTTCTTATCCACCACGCTGTTGAAGGTAGCGATGGCGTTGGGATCGCTGCCGTTCGAGAACGCGTTTCCATCCGGAGTCGAGGGCAGGGGTCCGTATCCATATTGAACAAGCGTGTAGTCCAGCGGATCGGAAGGCCAGATCTCGAAACCAAAACAATTGCCGGAAGGCTGGCTCAGAAAAAGCGTCGGGGAAATGCTGCCCGGATTCACGTTGGCAGCGATGCCAAGCGCGGCCATATTCATATCGACGGAGCCGGACGCACCGCTGCAGGCGCCAACGTTCGAGACCAGCGCGGAGGTTGGAGCTTGCGGATTTGTCAGATCCACCAACGATTGGTCGGTGGCGCCGGCATCGACGATCGCCGCGACGCCGCTGGAAAGATCGATGGGCGAGGCATAGGGAGTGGTCAAACCCAGGTTCGTGATGTTGGTGACCGAGTTCGTGGTCAGATCCAGAATCTGCACCTCGCCTGCGGAAGGCGGATTCTGTCCAAAGGTCGAACTGACGATGTAGGGGTCGGCCGCAATCGGATTCAGGGTGAAGCTGGGCGATGGAAGAGCAGAATCAAACGGCAGAGCGGTAAAGGCACCGGACGTAAGGCTCATCGTGTAATAGCCCTGAGCTGTGCTCAACAGAAGCTGGTTGCTCACGGGATTGACTACCGCGGCGCAAATCATGCAGGTAATTCCGTTGAAGGTCACCTTCTTCGACACCGGCGCGGTGTAGGTGGCGATCACCGTGTTGTTCGACGTATCCGCAGTTTGATTGCTGGCATCGAGGATGAGCACCTCGGGCGAACTGTAACTGATAACGGCAACCAGCCCACTGTTGGGACTTGCGACTGTAACGTTAGGCACGAATCCGGGTGGCATCGCAATGGAAGCCAGCAGCGCGGAAGGAACGGGCAGCACGCTGGAAAACTGGTCCGCATCCAGGTTCACTTCCTGCACGGCATAGGTTCCCTGAATCGTGGTTTGCGACTCCGGCAGATAAGCCGCGTCCACTTCCGTGGTCTTGAAAGGAACGGAGAGAATTGCGACGGTGTTGGAGGAATAGCCGTTGGTATCGACGATGAGCTGAACCAAGCCCGTGGTCGGCCCCACTGCCGCAGTGATCACCGCCGAACCCAAAGTCAAGCCGGTCGCGATTCCACCGGAACTGACCGATACGCTGCTGGTGGGATTGGGCGCGGAAGAGGCGCTCCAGGTCACCTGCGAAGTGATGTCCACGATGCCGCCATCGCTGTAATAACCCGTAGCCCGCAGTTGGCGAGTCTCGGCAAGAGCGATAAAAGGAGTCGTCGGGCTGACCTGAATCGCCTGCAGGGTCACACCCGTGGAAGGATTGAAGGGACTCGAAGGGGCGAAACCGCCGGAACCGCCGCACGCTTGCAGTGCAATGATCGTCGCACTCAGAGCGGTCAGCAGCAGAATGCGAACGGCGGTTCTTACTCCCAAGTTCGAAAAGTCTCTTACGGACATTAGTGTCTAGTCTCCTGAGGTCCCGCCTCGGGAGTCACCCACGGCGGAGCCAATCACGTTGTTCAAAGTTTTATTTGCCGCTATCCGGCGAGCCTTTGGCCTGCGTCTGGCCTGCCGCACGGTAGTCTTGCGACTTGCCGGATCGCATCTGCTCTTTGATCCAGTCAAACGCCGTGCCGCTGGAAATGGCACTGACGAAGGCTTTGGTGTTGTTGTAGCGAACCAGTTGCACGCCCGCGGGAGCGACTGCTTCAATCTTTTGCTTGGCTTCGACAGGCGTAACCGTCACGCTCTGCACTTCCTGCAAGCGAATCGTTTGAGTTTTCAATTGCGGCAGCCACTTCAGCGGATCAAGAGGCGCTATGCCAGCCAGAAAATCCGGCTTCAAAAAACCTTTTCGCTCGTTCTCCGGAATCAGCGTGGATTTCGCCATCCAGTCGGGCCAGTCGCCCCAGGGATTCAGCAAATCCAAAGTCTTGATTCGCGAATCGACGGCTGCGGCGAGGATGGCAATGCTCGCGCCCGAGCCTTCGCCGTACATGCCCACGCGGCTCATGTCTAAATCGCCGCGCGACGCCAGGTAGTTGAGAATCATTTGCACATCGTGCGCCGAGGTGGCGAGCGATTCCTGCAACTGGCTGACGAACCACTCCTTCATGGGGCGGGGCGAGTGATACCGCTGACCGGTAAGGGCGGAGACAAAACCCACCGCGGCAAAACCATTCTTGACGAGAAACTTGCGAAAATCGGGCTTCAGATAGCGGTCGTTATCGAAGGGATAGCTATATAGATAAAGGATAACGGGCGGCTTCGTGATGCCGGCGGGCTTGATGATATACAGATCGATGGGATCGACGGGCCGCCACCTCACCCGGGTGATTTCGAGGGTATAGGCGGGATCGCTGGCATCGACTTCTCCGACGAGAGGCTCGCCTGCCACAAGGTCGGAGCCTTTCAATGATGGCGTGGTCCAATCTTCGACAATTTTGGGAATCAGCGAGGCGGTATCGAGGTTGCCATCGCCTTTGCCTTCGCCCTTGTGATCCGCTTCTTGCGTTGCTGATTTTGATGGCGTGGCTGATGCTGAATTGTCGGCGGCGGATTTCTGTGCTGCTGAAGCCTGCGCTGCGACGCTCGCCGCAAACGCCACGACGACTGTAACTATGATTTGCCACCTCACAATTCTTCCTACCAGCGTGTCCCTGTTTCCTGCCGCATTCCGCATCCGCGTTCTGCTCCCTTTTTCCAAGTGCTTTGGACTTCACCCTGAAATTGAAAATTGAGGCAAGCTGACCGAAGGTCAGCCTGCCCCAGGTTTGCTCACTTGATTTGGCTAAATTCGAGTCCGCCAAACCATCCGAGCCAGAACTACTGCTTCTTGGCGATGATGCCGGGCGTGGTTGCCGCCGGCGCCGCCGAAGGACCAGTGATCGAGTAGAACTGCCCCTTCACGTTGGTGGGAGGCACCGGACCAGTGCAAGTCGTGCTGGTCGAGTTGCCGCCAATGTAGAGAGAGGTAGTGGTGTTGGCGGTGACGCCGGGGGAGACGGTGTAAGCGACTCCGCCGACCGTGACGGTAAGGCCATCCCAGACGTTGCCGGCCACGAAGTGGTCGCCAGCTTCCCAGGTGAGTTTGTAACCCTTGTGCGAAGTGCAAACGCTCGCGGTTTCCACGCGGCCAGCGGTTTCCGCGGTGCCGAACGGACCTTCGATCAGGCCGCCCACGTCGCCGCCTTCATCGTCGACGCCGAGGGTGTTGCCGCCGTCAGCCAAGTTCGCAGCAGTGGCAGTTCCGTTGCATGGGCCGGACGTCGTGCAGGTAACGCCGGATTGTGTACGGTGTGAGCGGTACAGAGCCAGACCATCCGTCGGTGTGGAGGAGGAGCAGGTTGGGTCAGCGGTCGGGCAGGCCTGGAAGGGAACGAAGTCTGCCACAGCATTGCTGGCGTTGATGTTGTTCTCGGTGGTCTGCGCCAGAACGGTCGGGCCCCAGGCATCGGTGTCGGGACTCGGGACGAGCCAGCGATAAACCGACCACACCTTATAGTTACCGTTGCGCAGGTTCGGGAAGGAGTAGCCGCCAGTCCAGTAAGTCGCCGCCGTGCAAGGACCGGTGCAGTTGGGGAACTGCTGGAGCGACTCGCCGGAATAAATTCCAGGCGCGAAGCCGAGAGGATCCACACCGTCAACGGTAAGGTAGTTGTAATTGGCCGGAGTGGCGGCCCCGCCGAACTTCGCAAAATTGGCGAAGCCGGTAAAGGTGTAACCCAGTCCATGGGCCGTACCGAGCACACCCGTGCTGGAGGTGCCAATAATCTCGCCGGTGCCGACGCCGCGGGTACGATCACCCAAACCGTTACAGGCCAACCCGGATAGCGGGTTGCTGACGGCCGGATTTACGCCTTTTTCCTGCGAGTCGTCGCTGTTGCCGGTCGTGCGGAAAACGTTAAATTCCGTCGTGTTCATCGTGCCGGAGAGAGGTTCGCGGATGAAGATGTGGATGGGAGTTCCCATGCCGTCGCCGTTGCCACCGAACGCTTCACTGTCGGTGTCGCAAGAGGTGGTGCCGTCGAACAGGTTGGCCGTTTTGTAGGAACCGGCAACGTTAGAAGAACCGGTGGCGAGCACGCCGCTGATCAGATCCATTGGATGCGTGACATCGCCATTGTTGTTGTAGATGAAGACGATGGGAGCTGCGCCGATGGGGAAGGTGACGTAGCCGCGAATCGCATCGTGGGTGATGGGGTCGCTTCCGGTGATCGCGAACTTCACCGGGGTCGCGGTTGCGCCCGTGCCTTCACCGCTGATAATTGATTGCCCGACGTTGGTGGTGTTCTTGTAGCCGAGACCAGCATAGGTGGTCGTGTTCAGTGTGCCCATCGCGCGGGTGGTGGCGTAGAGCGCATCTTCCGGACGAATGTCAGTGAAACCGATGTTGACGTGAACGTCCACGATGCCGGCCTGATCCGTACCCACTGCTTTGGGGACGTTGGTTGCTCCACCGGGAAGCACGGAAACATCCACGGCGTTATCGGGCCAAAGGATGTGGCTTCCAGTTCCAAGGAGGTTGGCCGCTGCTACAGGAATGCTCTCGACAGCTACGCCCGATCCGCCGTTGGCGGGAGTGTTCTGAGCCAGAAATGCGCGGTTGCCCACGGTGGAGTCAACGCTCATACCCAGCCAGATGTCGGTGATGTTGGTATTGCCGATGCTGGCGCTGCCAGTGCTGTTTGGACAGCTGGCGCCATCCATGCTGGCGATCCAGACGATCCACTCGTTGCCGGGCTCGAGAGGAATCGCGACGGTGCCGCGCTTGTCAACCAGGTTGGCATTGTTTTTCGCTGAGTAGTGATAAACGCATTGACCGGCTCCCACTTTCAACAGGGCGAGAGCATCGGCGCCGATGGCGGCCGGCAAATACTGTGCCGAAGAACCTACGCCGACCACGTGGACAAAGCAATTCGGCGAGTTCACCGAGCCGAGACACGCTACCTGAGCGTGCGCGACCGGCGTTACGCCTACGATCGCGGCCACCACCACTGCCGCGAGCAGAAAGTTGATTCGTGTCATTTTCACATTCTCCTTGGAGACTCAAAGTTGCGAAGCGTGGAACCGAGATGGGAACCACAACCGTGCCGGCAGGGTTTCCCCTCCGCACGTCAAGCTTGTGTTTCCTCACTGAAAGAATCGCGTTAGTCGATTGGACAGGCCGGCACCGCTCTGGGGCAGTACTCAACCGCTAGCCACTATGGAGGAACGGTGTTACGCGGGAATGACTGAAATATTAATGTTGAAAGAATATTTTCCTGGGGCTTGTGGAAAACATCGCAGTGCAACAATGCGGAACGCGCTGTCGGGCGCGAGTGTCGCCGAAAATTCTCGAATGGTTCTTGCGACCGAACTGTAACCTGATTTTAACGAAGCTGTCACGCCTGCGTAACACCGCGCGTGTAAGTGTAGAGGGCTCCGTTGGTTTCCCTGTCGTGTGGCGGCCAACAGATTGTCGTGGTGCGTCCGCGACGATGGCGAAGTGCGATCGTCCGCTTGTGGGAAATGCCTCGCGCAGCCGCAACTTGGCTCAGAGCGCTCCCAAAATTCCAGTCAGCTCAGAAATTTGTCCGGAGGAATTTAGAAATCGTGAGACTTCCCAGGGTCGGTTTCTATTTTTGTGTCCTTATTGGCAGCTTGGCAGGCGGTTCTTCGCTGCATGCGGCTCAGCGTGCGATTCGAAACAACGCGGCAGTGGCCGCGGCAATCCCCCAGGAGAACGGCGCTACGCTCAGCGGCAAGGTGGCGGATGCTTCCGGAAAAGTGCTGGCCGGAGTTACCGTTTCCGTGAAGGACGCGTCGGGCGCAAGCCAGACCGCGACTACGGATGGCAAGGGAAAATACCGGATCGTAGGCATCGCCGCGGGAACTTATACCATTTCTGTCTCCGCCAAGGGATACAAGACGTTCGAAGCATCCGACATCCCTTTGAAAGCGGGAGACTCCATCCCGCTTGACGTGCTTCTGGAAGTTGGAACGACGGAGCCTGCCGCTTCTGCAGATAATTCGGGCGCAGCCGGCCAACCGCAGCAGCAGAGCAGTTCTGCCAGTTGGTACGTGGCTCCGGTAATCCCCGCGCCACCACCGGGTGTGACCGCGATTCTGCCTCCCACCACTGGACAGGAACAACCGGCAGTAACGGCTACCGTTGTGAATCAGGACGGCAAAACAGCCACTGTCACTGGCACGGTCACCGACCAGACCGGCGCGGTGCTCTCCGGCGCGACGGTGGTGATCTCAAACTCTTCCGGATTCAAACAGACGGCCACCAGCAACGACCGCGGTGTTTACGTCGTCAGCGGCGTGCCGCCGGGCACTTACGATTTGTCGGTAAGCGCGCCAGCGTTCAAGACTTTTCAGACTTCGGGCCTCACTCTCGCAGCCGGCGGCACTGTCCCACTGGACGCCTCCCTGGAAACTGGCGGAGAAAAAACAGAAGTAAACGTAACGGCAGGAGGAGCAGCGCAAGTTGAAACCGAGAACGCCGAGGTTTCCGGCACGATCACGCAGAAAGAAGTGGCTACATTCGGATTGAATGGCCGCAACTTCACGCAGTTGATCACGCTGACTCCCGGCGTGAGCAACCAGACCGGGCAGGACGAAGCGAAAGTCGGCGTGCAAGGCAGCGTGAAGTACAGCGTGAACGGCGGGCGTGTGGAATACAACTCGTTCGAAGTGGACGGCAGCGACGTGTTGAACGCCGGACTGAGCGGGGCGGAAAGCACACTGGTGGTTTATCCCAGTCTGGATGCGATCCAGGAGGTCAAGGTTCTGACTTCGAATTACGGCGCACAATATGGTCGCACCGCTTCCGGCACGGTGGAGGTGACGACAAAATCGGGAGGCAATCAATGGCATGGAAATGGCTACGAGTTTTTCCGCAATGAAGCGATGAACGCGCGCAATTATTTCGATCAGACGCTAAAGGCTCCGACCTATCGCAGAAATGATTTTGGAGGCACGATCGGCGGGCCGCTGACCATCCCCGGCCACTACAATGTGAACAAAGATAAAACCTTCATCTTCTTTTCGGAAGAAGCCCGCATTGAAAAGTCCCCCAACGAACTGCGCTCCGATTTCAACGAGGCAGTGCCGTCGCTCAACGAGCGGCAAGGAAATTTCAGCGACGTTTGCCCCAACCCGAACGATCCGCAGGACGCTAAAAAACTGACCCTGGTCACGCTCGGCAACTACGATTTTCCAACCGCCGGTTTTCCAGATTGCCCCGCCGTGCCGCATCTCGGCCTGCCCGCCGGCGTAGGCCGGATGTTTTCGACGCAGCAAGCTGATGGATCGTTCATCTATAACAACATCGCAAATGCCACCAACGCCACCAGCACCAGCGCCGGGCTTGACCCCAACGCTCTGGCGATTCTCAATCGGAATCTCATCCCCCTGCCGAATTCGTACGTTGGTTGCAACTCAACCCTGGTCAATCAGGTCGACCACACCACCGGCCAGCTGATCATGCCTTGCTACGATGCGGTGATTTCGTTGCCGACGCACTGGCGCGAGGAATTGTTCCGCGTCGACCATAACTTCAACTCCAAGCTGCGGGGAACGCTCCGCTTTATTCACGATGCCTGGGACACCATCACTCCCACTCCGAACTGGAGCACTCTAAACAACACGTTCCCCACCGTGCAGAACAAGTTTGTGGGACCGGGGATCGATGTGATGGTCCGTTTGACGCAGACCATCACACCTTCGTTTTTGAACGAAACCACATTCAGCTTCACGAACTCGCACATCACCTTGAGCGACACCAACGGTCCGGGAGGCGCCAACTACCAGCGTCCCGCCGGTTTGGGCGATCCCAATCAGGTCGGGCAATGCACGGCCTCGAGCGGCGTGGCGCAGTGTCCGATGGGATACCTGTTCAACAACGGGTTTGGAAACAAAACGCCGGGCGTGGTGATTGGCGGTAACAATCAGGCCTACGGTGGAAGCGGATTTATCGCGGACACCTCCTTCATGCCATGGGAGCACACCAATCCTACTTACAATTTTCGTGACGACCTGACCCACGCGCTGGGCAAACACACGCTGCAAGTTGGCGTGCAATACGTGCTGGCGCAAAAGAACGAGACCAACGGAGCGCTGGGCGCAGCCACGGGCGACGTTCAAGGTCTACTGAATTTCAGCAACATCAACGGCGGCGCCAGCAGCACGGGCAACGCCTTCGCCAATTTTCTCTATAACGACGGTTTCAACTTCATCACCGGCGGCGGGAACGCGGTGCAGAGCTACACGCAGGACAGCACGCAATTACGTTATTACAACCGGTATCAGATCGCCGAGCCCTATATCCAGGACGACTGGAGAGTGAACTCCCGCCTGACGGTGAATCTGGGCGTGCGGTTCAGCTTGTTCGGGAATTATCACGAGAAATATCTGCGCGCCTACAACTGGGATCCTCAGGACTACAGTCAATCGCTGGCGGCGCAAGAAAAGGTCGATCCATACACCGGGCAACTCATCAGCCTTCCCGGCACCAAGCCGATTCCCTTCAACCTGGGCAATCTGGACCCGCGCATTATCAACGGCATTGTTCAGTGCGGAGTGAATGGAGTTCCGAAAGGCTGCGTGCAGAGTCACATCTTCAATCCCGCGCCACGGGTGGGATTTGCATGGGATCCGCAAGGGAACGGAAAGACTTCGATCCGGGCGGGATATGGCATTTTCTATGAGCACGGCACAGGCGACGAGGCCAACACAGGATCTTTGGAAGGCAGCGCTCCCGATATCCTGAGCCTCACGCAGCCCTTCCCTGCCGGCTACGCCTGCATCGGAAATTACGGCTCAAGTTGCAATCCGAATGGCACGGTTTCGCAGCCGGGAGCCTACCCGATCAACGTGACGTCTATCCCTACCAACACACCTTACGCTTACTCGCAGCAGTGGAGCCTGAGCGTGCAGCGCGAACTGCCCAGCAATTTTGCGGCGAGCTTCGCTTACGTAGGAAGCAAAGGGACACACCTCACGGTGGAGCGCCAACTGAACCAGTTGGCGCCCGTGGCGCCCAGTCTGAACCCGTTCGGAAGTAACGAGCCCATCGTTCTGAATAATTTGTCGGGAACGAACGACTGCTCCAACTACAACACCATCAGCCAGCCGGTCTTCATTCTGCAGAATGGAGTGACCATCGGGCCGAGCAATCCAGCGTCCATCAACATGCAGATCGCGTGCCAGGGACAATCGGGAATTGCTCCCATTGCAGTGACGAATACATTCCGGCCATATCCGGGGCTGGGGGAGATTTTTTCTTTGCAGAATGTGGCGGATTCCGCCTACAACGGCTTCCAGACTACCATTCGCCGCACCAAGGGCCCATTGACGGCGGGCGTGGCGTACACGTTCAGCCACTCGATCGATGATTCTTCCGACCGCACCGACCCCACGTTTGTGAATTCGCTGAGCTTGCGGTCCAATCGGGCCAGTTCCAATTTCGATCAACGTCACTTGCTCAATGTCAGCTATGTTTACAGCTTGCCGAACTTCGGCCGGGCACTGCAGCGAGATTTGTCGTGGTCGGGCGGGGCCAGCGATGAGAGCGAAAATGCAACACCGAACTCGGCAGCGCCGTCGCGACTGATGCACGCGATTGGCGATGGATGGCAGATCTCAGGAATCACGACGTATCAATCGGGAACACCGTTCAGCGTGATCAACAATGCGGGCAGCAGCGGTATCGGCGTGCTGGACAATGCCGGCGTCGCAAATGGCGTTGGAGCGGGCTCTTATCCGGATGTGGTGAAGGGCGCGCCAGAGGCGGCGTTGAAAACGAATCCCAGCAGCTTCGGTCCGCTGCTTTTGAATCCCAATGAATTCGTTGCGCCTCGCGGCCTCACTTTTGGAGATGCGGGACGAAACTTCCTGAACAATCCCAGCCGCTTGAATTTCGACATGTCGCTGCTGAAACACTTCGTGGTTCACGAAGGCAGCGAAGTCGAGTTCCGGGCGGAGGCCTTCAATGTCTTCAATCACACGCAGTTCCGCATCTACGATCCCACCTTCGGAAATACGGGCAACAACAGCGTGAGTTGCTACGGCGGAGCGAACTATTCGGCGGGCGCGTATTATCCGGGCGGCGTGGATTGCCTCACCGGCAATTCGTTCCTGCACCCCGTTGATGCGCATCGTCCGCGCACCTTGCAGTTGGCGCTTAAGTACAGCTTCTAGAAGGCATAGCTCAGCGGCTGAAAGCCGCACTCATTCTGCGGGCTTACGCGGCCCTAAAAGGGCCGCTCTTCCACGTTCGCGCATGCCGACGGTCGGGATGACGGCTGTCGGTCCGCCATCTCGATTATTGAACCTCGATCATCGGTCTTCGGTCATTGAACCGTTAACGTAGCCATTCCTGTCACCCCGTTCAACGAGGCGCTGATGGTCGCGCTGCCAGAAGCCGCGCCCTGAGCCAGTCCCACGCTGACTGGGGCCACATGGTTGTTCGACGAACTCCAATTCACCTGATAGGTCAGATTGATGGACGAGCCGTCGCTGAATGTGCCGGTCGCAGTGAACTGCTCGCTTTGGCCGATGGAAATGCTCGCGCTCGATGGTGTGATTGCGATGGACTGCAGAGTGGCATTGGTTACGGTGAGAGAGCCCGTACCGACAACGCCGCCAAAAAGCGCGCTGATGGTCGCGGTTCCGGCGCTAACGCCGGTAGCATAGCCGTCCGATCCGGCCGCATTGCTGATGGTTGCGACTGAAGCGGGAGATGAGGTCCAGACAACGGACGAGGTCAGGTCCTGTTCTCCGTCAGGAAAAATTCCGGTCGCCGTGAAACGGGAAACAATCGTAACCGGAACCTGCGGCTGTGTGGTCGTAACGATGATTGAAGTTGGCACGGACGATTCCACCACCACGCTGGCGGTTGCATCGATCGATCCTATACTGGCAGTGATGGTTGCGGAGCCGGCAGATTGGCCCGTGGCCAAGCCAACCGAGCTGATGCTCACAACATTCTGGGCAGACGAACTCCACATGGCCAGCGCACCCAGGTTCTGCGACGAGCCATCGCTGTAGTTTCCGGTAGCCTGGTATTGCAGCGTCGCTCCCGCACCCAGCACGGCCGTAGCCGGAGTCAGGCTGATGGATTGCAGCGTGGCGGAATCGACCTGTAATGCAACCGATCCGGTGATCGACTCGAGGGTCGCGCTGATGTTGGCCGTGCCAGGCGCCACCCCAGTGGCCACCCCGATGCTTCCTGTGGAATTGCTGATCGTGGCAACAGCGGTGTTGTCGGAAGCCCAGGTGACATCGCTGGAAATGTCCTGGCTCGAGGCGTCGCTGAAGACGCCGGTGGCGGCGAAATGGGCCGTGGTCTCGGGCGCAATCGACTCACCCGTTGGCGTTACCAGGATGGAGGTGACCGTCGCGTTGCTGACGACGAGTTCGAAGGAATTGCTGATCGAGCCCAGCGTGGCGCTGATCGAGGTTGAGCCTGCCGCGATGCCCTGCACTTCTCCTGCGGAGACTGTCGCCACCGAGGTTTTGGACGAACTCCACGTAACCTTGCCGGTGAGGTTAATCGTGCCGCCATTGGTAAAGACGCCGGTGGCGGTGAGCTGGGTGGAGGTATTTGCAGCGATCGTCGAATAGGCCGAGGTGATCGAGATCGAAGATAAGTTGGAGGCGTTCACGGTCGCCGTAGTGTTGCCGCTGATCGACCCTGAAGTGGCTGTAATGGTGGCGGTGCCAATGTTTTTGGCGGTTGCCAATCCGCTGGCGGTAATGGACATCACCGAATTGCTGGACGAACTCCACAACACAGAATTGGTAATGATCTGGATGCTGCCATCGGAGTAACTGCCGGTCGCGATGAACTGTTGCGAGGTTGCCAGAGGAAGAGTGGGATTAGGCGGCGACACCGCGATGGATTGCAAGGTGGCGTTGGTGACGGTCAATGTCGTGCTGCCTGTGATGCCGCTTAATGCCGCCTGCATGGTCGCCGTGCCTGCAGTAACGCCGGTCGCCAGTCCCTGCGTGCCGGGGGAATTGCTGACTGTCGCCACATTGGTCGATAACGAACTCCAAGTCACCTGCGCGGTGATGTTCTGCATGCTGTTGTCGCTATAAGTGCCGGTGGCAGTCAATTGCACGGTCGTACCGAAAGCGATGGAGGGATTCGATGGCGTGACGCTGATCGAGACCAGTGCCGGGATTACGGTCATCGTGGTGCTTCCGTTGATGCCAGTCGAAGTGTCGGTCGCGGTAATGGTCGCGGTTCCGGGAGTCGTGGTAGTAGCGAGACCACCGGCCGCGATGGTTGCCACATTGGTATTCGATGAGGTCCAGGTTGCGGATGCGGTCAGGTCCTGGGTGCTGTTGTCGCTGAAGATGCCAGTGGCCTTGAATTGCTGATTCTGTCCGACGGTGACCGAAGGGCTAGCAGGACTCACTTGGATCGACTGGAGCGTGCCTTTGATCGGAGTCGTTCCTCCCCCGGACGAACTACTGCAGGCTACACAGACAAGGAGCGATGCCACCACAATCCACAGCAGAAGATTCTTCATGGGTTCCTCGCGAAAGCGTCAGAATGGCAATGATAGTTCTGGGGGTTCCAGCGAATGTTGCTGGACTTCCTCGAAGTAGAGGTAGCGGGGATGATAGGCCCGACATGCCTTGCTAGTCAAGGGTTTCGGCTGGATTTGACGGGCCACGGATTGTGATTTTCATCACAGCCGCGATCGCTTGCGCCCCCTACAGAAGCCGAATTTTTAGAAAGTGAAGGCGACGTCGGTTGAGTCACCAATCTTCGTGCCGCTGCCTCCGTTGAGTGGAGGGCACGGCCCTGTCGTGCTGGTGGCGGAGGTTTTTCCCAGGGCTAGCGTACCGCTGCCTGCCACCGTCGAGAGCGTGACTCCGCTCGGCCCCGAGGATGCGACTGCCGGGGCGCCCGCTGTTCCTAGAACTCCAATCTGCAAGCCGTCGTATCCAAACACCGAGAGAATTACACTCTGCCCGCTGATCGTTCCAGTGAGCGAAACCGTTTCAAAACAGGGATAACCGGAGGCAGTAATGGTTCCAATCAGAGTCGAATTGCTCGCTCCAGCGTTCGGGCTCTGCGTCATCGTGCCGGTCACGGCGATGGGCGCTGCAGGATTCACGCCGGTCAACAAGCTCATGTACTGCGAATCCGAAAGCGTTCCGGTGAAGCTGCCATTGAGCGGCGGGATGAGAGAAGCCGTCCACGTGCCGGTCGTCGCCTTGTCGAAGCAGGCTCCCGCCAGTGCATCGTAGGTTCCGCTCATCGAAGTATTGTCCGAGGAAATTGTGCCGGTGAAGCTAAACGAGGTTCCGCCCGGGCTGAGAGAGAAAGTCACGTTTTGTCCACTGATGGTGCCGTTGAGCGGTCCCGAGCCGCCGCAATCCTGGTTTCCGCTGGCGCTGATTACCGTGGGACCTTCCACGCTGCCGGAGATCCCACCGTTCGACTCCACCAGAAAACCTGAGACGGATAGCTGCGTCTGTGGTTTGGGATAATTCTGGACCAGATTCATCTGCCAGTTGCCGCTCGCGGGACCGCCCGCCCCGGCGGCGCTGCTCGCGCCCGACGAACTGCTTCCACCACAAGCCGCCAATATAAAGAGGAGAAATGCCAGCGATGTCAGCAGCGAAAATTCTCACACGTCGCTCCCAGAAAAAATATCAACCAGTAGCCGGAAAGGCGGGCACCGGCGCGGAGGATTCTTCCTCCATATTGTTTGAAGAAAGCAAGGGTAGCGCGTCGCCCATGACGCGGTTGTGAATGCCACATTAAAAATGTATGAATTCCGGGGCGCCAGGGATCAGTTCTGCGGATGATTCCTGCGGGAAGATCGGCACACCAAAAAAAGCGGCCCAGGTTGCCCTGGGCCGCAAGTTGTTCTGCCACTAGCTCAGCGATTTAGTGATTGTTAACCGTCACTGTGATCGCGGGGCTCTGGGTCGAGTTGTTGCTGCCGGTATGGTTGGCATCGCCACCATATACGGCTGCAATCGACCTCGTGCCTGTGTTGGTGAAGGTGAACTTGCAGGATCCGTTCCCGGTCGCGGCCGTAACCGATCCTGTGCAAGTCTCACCCGTGCTAGCCGTCAATACCACCGATCCCGTCGGCTTGTAAGAGTTGACGTTGTAGTTCACGGTTACCTTGACAGGGGCATTGTTGACGCCCAGCTTGACCGTCTGGTCAGCTGACGTGACATTCGTCACCGTTGGGGCCTGAGTCACAACCAGCGTGACCGTGTCCGTAGTGATGGCATAGTTGACGTTGGCCGCATGGAAGCTCACCTTCAGCGTATTGCTGCCGGCAAGTTCGATGTGTCCCACACCAGGCGTATAGGTGGGGGTGCCACTGCTCGGGTTGAAGGTGGCATCCAGCTGAGTTGCGCTGAGCGGCGTGCCGTAGACGATCGACGCCGGAGTCGCCCAGGTGATGATTACCGGAGCCTTCGTCGCCACACCCATCTGGATCACAGAAGCAGCAGTGTAGTTGGAATCCGCTGCCCATGTTGCCGTCAGCTTGCACGTGCCTGCGTCTTTCAGGATCGTTACCGTCGATCCCGCCAGAGAGCAGATCGTTACGCTGTTGTCCGTCACCGTTGCCGTGGTGCTGGCGTTGGTGGCTGCCGATACGGTGTAGGTGCTGGCATACGGCAGGCTCGCGGGCAGACCCGTGAACGAGGCCGATGGCGTTGCCTTCACCGCAGTCACATTCTGACTGACCTGAGGCGCTGCCGAGTAGTTGACGTTGCCTGCCTGGTTCGCGATCACCGAGCATGCCGTGGTTCCACTGGTCATGGTGTACATCGCGCCGCTGTTGCTGCAGCCACCGGCGGAGGTAAAGACCACCGGGTTGCCGCTGGCACCGGCCGTGTCACCCACCGTGAAGCTGGAGCCGTAGACCGCGCTCGCCGGAACACCGGAGAGAACGATCGTCTGGCTGGCCTGATTCACGTTTTGACTGAACGAGCCGTTGCTGGCCTGATGGGCCGTGTCGCCACCGTAGTTCGCGGTAACGGTCTGGGCGCCAGCAGGAAGCGTGGTCGTGGTGCAAGTCGCGGTTCCAGGATCGCCCGACACTGATGTCGTGCCGCATCCCGTGTTCGCGCTCCAGGTCACGCTACCGGTCGCCTGCATCGGTTTGGTGAAGCGTCCGTTGCGGCCCTTGTTGCGTCCCCGCACGTCGCCGTTCTCGGTGTTCACCGTCGCGGTGAACGTCAAGGAGGTTCCGTAGGTGGGGCTGCCGCCAGGTCCTGCAACCGACGTGGTCGTGGTTTCCTGGTTGATGGTGAAGTTGCCCGTCTCCGGACTGTTCGAGGACGAGTAGTTGGTGTCTCCGCTGAAGGACGCGGTCTCGGTGTAAGCACCGGGTGCGTCGGTCAGAGTTGGCGTGTAGGTGTTGGTGCAAGTGACGGTGGTACCAACCGGCGCTCCGCAGCTCGTGGTTCCGTAGCCGCTGGGGCCGTTTCCGCCGATGGCGATGTTGGCCGCCGTGGGTGCAGTCCCGGTACCGGTCCACGACATCAATGCCGTGATGGTAACTGGAGCATCCAGAGCGTAGTCCTCATTGGACGGGCTGACGCTGGTCACATCGATCGTCGTCGTGGCCTTGGTGACCGTCTGTGACACCGAACCGGTGCTGCCCGTGTGATTTGCATCACCCGAGTAAGTTGCGTGAACGGTGTGGTTTCCGACTGCCAGGATCGACGTGGTGCAGGTCGCGATGCCGGGGTCGCCGGAAGTTACAGTGGTTGTGCCGCAGCCTGTGGGCGTGCCCCAGGTTACGGAACCGGTTACCGTTTGCGACTTCACGCGTCCATTGCGTCCCTTCACCAGGCCGAACTGGCCGTTGATGGTCGCAGTGAACGTCACCGATGAGCCGTAAGCCGACGGCGAACCGCCGGTGGTTACGACCGTGGTCGTCGACGCCTGACCGATGCTGAAGTTGTTGGTTTCCGGACTGCTCGAAGCACCGTAGTTGCTATCTCCCGAGAACGACGCCGATTCCGTGTAGGAACCCGGGCCATCCGCGCCAGAAGGCGTGTAGGTGTTCGTGCAAGTCATGGTATCGCCGCTCGGGCTACCGCAGCTCGTTACTCCGTAGCCGCTGGGGCCGTTGCCGCCGATGGTTACATTCGCCGCTGTGGGAGCCGGGCCTGCGCCCGTCCACGTCAGCACCGCAGTGATGGTGACCGTCGCATCCTGGCCGTAGCCTTCAGACGACGGGCTCACAGAGGTTACATCGATCGAAGTCGAACCAGCGTTGACTGCTGGTTCGTCGATCCCATGCTGCCGCTGTGGTTGGCATCACCGTTGTAGGTTCCGGTGACCGGGTCGGTTCCAACTGGCAGGGTCGAGGTCACGCAGGTCGCGATTCCAGGATTGCCAGACGTTACGGTGGTCGTGCCGCAGCCCGTGTTGGCGCTCCAGTCACGTTCCGGTGACACATGCTTGGTCACGTTTTGCGTCCGCGGAACGAGCCGTATCTCGCCATTGATCGTCGCCGTGCACGTTACCGACTGGCCGTAGCCGATGACGGATTCGGTGTGCAATCCACGCCCGTGGTCGAGGTCGCAGAGCCGATGGTGAAGTTGTTGCTCTGCGGGCTGCTCGAGGCGCTGTAGTTGGCGTCGCCGAGAAGATGCCGACTCGTTGTAGGAGCCCGCAACATCCGCAGCGTTGGCGTGTAAGTGTGGTGCAAGTGATGGTGTTGCCGCTCGGCGAACCGCAGCTCGTCGCCCGTAGCCGCTGGGGCCGTTGCCGCCGATCGTCACATTGGACGCCGAAGGCGCGGCGCCTGCGCCGGTCCACGACAGAACTGCCGTGATGGTAACCGGGCTGTTGGCTCCGTAGTCTTCCGACGAGGGGCTGACGCTGGTTACGTTGATCGACGAGGTGGCAATCGTGACCGTCTGAGTGGGGCTCCGGAGCTCGGGCTGTGATTGCTGTTCCCGAGTAGTCGGCCTCCACCGTGTCGCTTCCCACTGGGAGAATCGACGTGGTGCAGGTGGCTACTCCAGGATTGCCAGTAACCGACGAAGTCGAGCAGCCGGTGTTCGCACTCCAGCTTACCGATCCGGTTACGTTCTTCTTGACTCTGCCCTTCAACAGGCCGAATTCGCCGTTGACATCGGCAGTGCAGGTGGTTGACACGCCGTAGGCGGTCGTGCTGGGCACGCAATTCACCGTGGTCGCGGCGGTTGCCGTACCGATGCTGAAGTTGCCGGTCTGCGGGCTGGTCGAAGACGTGTAGTTGGTGTCTCCAGCGTAGCTCGCGGTTTCGTTATAGGTGCCCGCAACATCCGACGCGTTCGGAGTGAAGGTGGCCGTGCAAGTGGTGGTATCGCCGCTGGGCGATCCGCAACTTGTAGCCGAGTAAGCGCCGTGCCCGTTGCCGCCGATGGTCACTGCGCCCGAAGGTGCAGCGACCTGCGCCGGTCCACGACAGAACTGCCGTAATCGTGGCGGGGGCATCGTTGCCGTAGTCTTCAGACGACGGGACTGACGCTGGTTACGTTCAGCGTGGTTGTGCCCTTGGGGTGACAACCTGGCTGGTCGATCCCGAACGCTGCCGAGGTTCGAGATGTCGCCGCCGTAAGTCGCGGTAACTGCGTCGGTCCCACTGCCATGGTCGGAAGTGGTGACGAGTAGCCTGTCCGCCGCTCAGAGAGCTGAACGGCGCACCGTGTTGGTACCGTCGATCCAGAGTGACAGTGCTCCGGTCGGGGTTCCCGAATTGCCGAGACAGTGGCGGTGAAATTGACTGCAGGTCGCCGTACATCGACGGATGCTCACTAGAGTTACCGGTGGTGGTCGTACAAGTGATGGCCGAAGGTCCACACACTCGAGGTCGCGAGGTTATACGCGTTCGGTGTGCCCAGACCGGTTGCCATATCCCAACCAGGAGCTGCGCCGTATGCAGGCTGGTAGGAGGATGCTGCGGTTCCCGAGCTGGTGTTGGCCACTGCGACTGCGCCAGTGCCCACGCCTGTCAGGGTAATCGGAGTATTCCGGCTGGTAGCCTGAGCCAGCGGTGGTGATGGTGATGCCGCTGACGTAATTCGGGCCCTGGCCTTTGGTTGTGTTGGTGATGTAAGCGTAGAAGTCGTTAAACAGCGTAGCGGTGCCGAATTGGGTGATGAAGTTTCCGGCCGCGCCAGCCGTCTTCCCGTCAATTGTGACCGTTCCGGTGGTACCGGCTTGCGGAGGCAACAAGGGTGGAGCAACTCGTCCCGTGCCCCGATCGAGGTGACCAGATTCGATGCGATTGCTGTGGTGTCGCTCCAGTCAGCGTGTAAGGCCCGCAGGTGGTCGAACCGCCGAGCGGAACGTTAGTGATGTAGATCTGATCACCCACCGCAGAGGCGGATGCGACCTGGACCGTCCAGACAGCAGTGGTGGTTGCGGTGCTGACGGCGGCCGTACAGAGCGCCTGCGTGCCGCCCGCCCACAGAGTGGTTCCGGTGGGGGACTTGTACGGGTTGTTGTTGCTCGGGCCGGCGATGGTGCAGGTCGGAGCTGATGTGTAACCGCTGCCGCCATAGAGGACGGTCGCGGCTGTAACGTTATCCGTGCTGTCCACGCCGTTGGTGCTGGTGGGCTAAGTAGCAATGGGCTTCTCTCGGTTGTGCCGTTATATTCGCAAGCCACATCGATATCGCCCTGGGTGACGTCGTTGAAGGCGCATCCTGCTCCGGAGCCGGTGCTGGAGTTGCAGCCCGCGCCAAGGAACGATCCGCCTGCTGTGCCGTATTCGTTCTGGCCGATCTGGTAGTAGTTGTTCAGTACGCCAGAACCCCAAGACGTGACCGGTGTTTTGATTGATCAGGGCCTGAATGCCGGCGAAGGTGGGCGTCGCTACCGACGTTCCACCAAAGCCTGACCAGGTGCTCGGAGCTCCAGCGCACGATACTGCGCCGCCGGAAGTCTGAGTGGGATCAGACCAGCAAAGGGTCTCGAAGTGTCCCCAGTCGCCGTTGGCGGCGAACAAGGAAACGTCTGGAATGTCGCGGACGCCATCGTTGGCCTGGCCGTAAACGGCCTGACCGCCGATGAGAGCAGCGCCTGACTGGAACGAAGGCTTGGCGTAGCCCTGGCATTCGGGAGGCTTACGCCGTACGCGCCCTGGGTTGTGCCGCCCGCTCCGGTCGCGCAATTGCTCGGGCCGCCGGAAGCTGCGCCGAAATCCAGATAGTTCGTGCTCTTATCGAAAGTGGCGTTGTTGCAGGTTGCGGGGGAAGCGCCGTAAGGCACGAAGGTGCCCACAGTCATATCGGTAATGATGACGTTAGCGCAGGAATTGTCCCAAGGCATTTCAGGAATGTAGCCCGTGGCGGATTCGTAGTTGGCGGAGTTGGCGAGTTCCAGTAGGTGCTCAGCGCCGCTCCACCGTTGCGATTCTTCTTGAAGTTGTAAACGTCTTCGAAGTCGGTACCGCCGACGGATACGTTATAGGGAGTTTCGCCCCATCCCGTAATGCCGAGGCTGGCGACGTCATACGTGCTGATCGCAAAATTGGCGGAGCAAGCGGACGGGCCGTCGTCGCCGGAGGAGACGAATACCGACACACCTTCAGCAGCCGCCTGCTGATAAGTGTTGTAGAAAGCGGCGTTGCCGCCGTTGCCGTTGAAAGCTTCGCAAACGCCATAACTGACAGTGGCGATCTGCGGGTACGGACCGGCCCGTTCACCAGGTTGGTGAGAGCGATCAAGCCGCCAAAGGTGGTGCTGCCCGAGGCGCAGGAGATCAGTTCGACAGCAGCGCCGGGAGCGGTCGATGCGGCCATTTCCACGTCAAGGGCCGCTTCGCCGTCATCGGCGTTGGTGCCGGGATCGGTGCACACCGGGATGGATTTGCGTGTAAGTTCCGCCGTAGCTGGTCAAGCCGAAAGCGGTCTTGTAGGAGTTCATATCGGCGGGGCCGCCATAGGTGTCGGTGTCTTCGATGACGGCGATGGTCTGTCCCGCGCCGGTGATGCCGGCGGAGAGCAGCGGATTCAAACCGTAAATCGCCCAGGTGTCCTGCGCGGTAACCGCGTAGCAGGTTCCGGGTTCGGTGGGAAGGCTGGTGGCAGAGGCGCAGCCGGCGAAAGTGTAATCCGGCGTCTTCACCTTGTACATCGGGTGGGGTTTGAAATCGTTGAGGGAGGCGATGCCTTTGACCACCGGCGCCAGAGCCAGCGGGATCATGGGATCGCTCATGTTCGAGAGATGGGTTTCGCCATTGACTTCGAGGTTGTGCATCTCGGTATGGAAGGCGGTCTTGATCTGTCCCGCGTTACCCGAGAAATCGATCAGCATGTGGTTGGCATAAACTTTATTGATGATGAAGCCGTGGGATTCGAGCCATCCAGTGACGGCGTCGATATCTTCCTGTGCCACGCCGAACTGTGCTCCGAATTGGTCGGCGGTGAGCCACTGGTGGTAGTTGGGCGAGCCGGGGGTGTTCAAGGATTCGATGAAAGTTTCGACTTCCTTTTCCTTCTCGGCCGAGCGTTGCAGTTGAAGCAGGATGTGATCGAGCTGGAAGCCCTCAGGGACTGCGCCGCGATCGTTCAGTTTGCTTGCTTCCGGCCGCGTGTTGCGCGACATGGTAGCGAGTTGTGTGTCATCGACGTGTTGCGTGATGCGGTCGGTGATGGGCGACCGGGGATGGGGGCGCGCCGCGGGGGAAGCGGCAAACGCCATTGAGCTCATGCCTGTTGTAATCAACAGGGCCAGGAGCACAACGAAAGTTGTGAGAAATGTCGGTTTACACACGACCGAACGTAGTACGGACGAAGTCCGTGAGTTCATAAGGTCTCCACAGAGAATTATTTGTTTTTGGCTTTCTACAGCTGGACTTTCTACTGGGATTTCTACGACGAACAGCTTTTTTTTTACTGACTTCTTACTGTCTTCGTCTTGCAACAGCCATATCGGCTTTGAACTGTTGCCCCTGGGATAGTGAGAGAAGCGGGCAGAATTCAACGGCCACAGAGAATTACCCGGAATAGGGATGGATGTCAACAAGAAAGTGCAGTTCCCGGGAAAAATGTTGTATCTCACAACCTTTGGGGGAGAGCGGGCTGTGAATCTTTTTCCTCTATATTGTGTTTACAGCCAGTGTTTACGTGGTTTTCCACATCGGTGAGACGCGGAATTGAATAACAGCCACCGAAGGGCCAAATGGAGTCATCCCCCCGGCTTGCCGCCGCTACGCGAAGCACTATGCGCCCGAATTGGGAAATTCGTCGGTGATGGCAGTCATCGATGCGCGTGACGAACATCACAATTCGGGCGGCGCGAAGATGGGCACGCCAGCCGGTGTACAATTATTCGCGCTGCGATGTCCCGCGCCCCTACCCTCGTGAAAACCCGCGCCCCAGGCCGCAAGCGGGCGGAGACCTAAAAAACCGCAGAGAGCAACGCAAATCTCAGCGGCAGGAATTTGACTGTCATTGTTGTCTTTCTGCTGGCCGCCGGAACCATCGGGCTCTACAGCCCGATCTTTAGCCATGGGTTTGTCGCCTACGACGACAGCGATTACGTAACCGGAAACTTACACATCCGGCAAGGTCTGCTGGCGTGGAGCACGATCAAGTGGGCGTTTACATCGACGCAGGCGGCGAATTGGCATCCGCTGACATGGCTTTCGCATGCGTTCGATTACCAGATCTTTGGGTTGAATGCCGCGGGCCACCACTTCGATAGCGTTGTGCTGCACGCGCTGAACGCCGTGATTTTATTTTTGCTGCTGGCCGGGATCACGCGCCGGACGCGGGCGAGCGCGCTGGTGGCGACGCTGTTTGCGGTGCATCCACTGAACGTGGAGTCGGTGGCGTGGGTTGCCGAGCGAAAAAACGAACTGAGCACGCTGTTCTTCTTTCTGGCGATTGCCGCCTATTTCCGCTACGCGCAGAAGCCGGAGTGGAAAAGATACATGGTCGTGGCCGCCCTGTTCGCCGCCGGTTTGATGGCCAAACCGATGGTGATTACGCTGCCGTTTGTCCTGCTGCTGCTGGATTACTGGCCGCTGGAAAGAATGCAGGTTGGGAACACGGGGGCGAATCGCGAGTCGAAGGTTGCGTTCTCGAAGCTGGTGCTGGAAAAACTTCCGCTGCTCGCGCTTTCGGCGGCCAGCGCATGGATCACGCTGCGGGCGCAGCGGCAGGCGCTGGGCAGCCTGCAGCGCTTCCCGCTCACTCTGCGCAGCGAGAACGCGATCCTGTCGTATGGCATGTATCTCTGGAAAATGATTTGGCCGGCGCGACTGGCCGTGCTGTATCCATTTCCCGCAGTGGCGATACCGGCGTGGCGATGGATTCTGTCGGCGCTGGTTTTGACCGGCATCACTGCGCTGGCAGTAATTTTTCGCAGGCGACGCTATTTGCCGGTGGGATGGTTCTGGTTCCTGGGCACGCTGGTTCCTGTGATCGGACTGGTGCAGGTGGGCAATGCGTCCATGTCGGACCGCTATGCCTATGTGCCGCTGATCGGAATCTTCGTGATGATTGCCTGGGGCGTGGACGATTGGGCTACCGCGAAGAAAATCCGCGCGATGTGGCTGGCGGTTCCGGCGGCGTGCGTGGTAGCGGCGCTGGGCATGGTTACGCTGCGACAGATGACTTACTGGGAGAGCGATTACCACCTGTGGTCGCACGCGCTGGAGGTGACGGACGAGAATCCTGTGGCGCATGGGGCGGTAGCGGGGGCGCTGATTCATCCTGAAGAAGCCATGACGCGGCAAGAGCTGGACGCGCCCGATACCGATACCGAGCAGAAACGCATGCACGAAGCGCAGCGCCATCATGAGGAGGCGTTGCAGATCTACCGGCAACTGGCGCAGAAAAATCCGGATGTATACAACGAGTACGTGGCGATGCTGTTGAAGGATCTGGGAAATCTCAATCGCTATCAGGGCCACATGGAGGAGGCTCGCCAGAATTACGAGGAGGCACTACAGATTTACCATCACTCGCCACAGCGGAATGCGGACGCGCAACTGTATCCTCGGGCCGTGCTTCTGGATGAATACGGAACGCTGGATGGAATGCAGAACCGGTGGGACGAGCAACGCCTGCATGACGAAGAGGGACTGCAAACATACCGTCAGTTGGCGCAGCAGAAGCCGGACACTTACCTGGTTTATGTCGCGAAAATGTCGAACAACCTTGGCACCCTCGATCTGCGCCAGAACCGTTTGGACGACGCGGGCCGGCACTACGAAGAAGCACTAAAGGATTACCGTCAACTGGCGAAGCAGGAACCGGACAAGTATTTGCGAGATGTGGCCGGAACCCTCACCTACCTTGGCTTCTTGAATCGAAGGCAGGACCACGTCGAAGAAGCGCGGGGGCATTATCAGGAGGCGTTGAGCATCCTGCAAAAGTTGGTGGCCCATGACAGCAGTTATTCGGGCCAGGTAAGCGGAGTCGAAGCGATTCTGCGAGAACTCGACCACTCCCCTGTTGGGTCCGCGAAATGAGTCGCGCCCAGACTCGTTCCAGATCGCGTGCACCAAGCCGCAAGCCGGAGGCAGGTCCGGGCGCAGCATCGTCCCTCCAAAGCAAGAAGATGATCGCGGGGCTGAGTGCACTGCTGGGGGCGCTTACCATCGCGCTATACAGTCCAGTGCTGGGACACTCGTTCGTCGCCTTCGACGATCGTGATTACGTTACGGAAAATCCACACATTCGCGGTGGGCTCGCGTGGAAGACGATTCGATGGGCATTCACATCGACGGACGCGGCGAACTGGCATCCGCTGACATGGCTTTCGCATGCTCTCGATTATCAAATGTTCGGCTTAAACGCGGCCGGGCATCATTTCGATAGCGTTCTGATTCACGCCTTGAATGCCGTGGTTCTTTTTCTGCTGCTGGCTTGGATAAGCAAACGCTTGCGCCCGAGCCTGCTGGTGGCGGCGCTGTTCGCGGTTCATCCCATGAACGTCGAATCGGTGGCGTGGGTGGCGGAGCGCAAAAATCTGCTGAGTGCGCTGTTTTTCTTCCTGGCGATTGCCGCCTATGTGCGTTACGTGCACAAACCGGGGTGGCGCCGATATCTTCTGGTCGCGGCGCTATTCGCGGCGGGCCTTATGGCGAAGCCGATGGTGATTACGCTGCCGTTCGTCCTGCTGCTGCTGGATTACTGGCCGCTGGAAAGAATGCAGATTGGAAACTTGGACGCGAGCAGCGTGCCCGGGGTTCCGTTCGCGAAGCTGCTGTTCGAGAAAGTCCCGCTGCTTGTGCTTTCGGCTGCCAGCGCCTGGATCACGGTAGCAGCGCAACGCTCCGGACAAGCGGTGGGCAGCCTGCAGCAGTTCCCGCTGGCACTACGCAGCGAGAATGCGATCGTGTCTTACGGCCTGTATCTCTGGAGGACGGTGTGGCCGGCGGGGCTGGCGGCGCTCTATCCGCATCCGACCACTGCTCTTCCGGCCTGGCAATGGATTCTGTCCACTTTGGTTCTGATCGTTATCACCACCATCGCCGTCGTTTTTCGCAGCCGGCGCTATTTGCCGGTGGGATGGTTCTGGTTCCTCGGCACTTTGATTCCGGTGATCGGACTGGTGCAGGTGGGATTCGCCGCTATGGCGGATCGCTATGCTTATGAGCCGCTGATTGGAATTTTTGTGATGATTGTCTGGAGCGTTGACGACTGGGCGGCGGCCAAACAAGTCCGCGCGGTTTGGCTGGTGGTCCCGTCGTTGTGCGTGTTGTCGGCACTCGCTGTCGTGACCTTCCGGCAATTGAGTTACTGGGAGAACACATACACGTTGTGGACGCGTGCGGTCGCAGTGACCGAGGGAAATTCTTTTGCACACGAGGCCCTGGCGACTGCGCTCATGAATCCCGACGTGCTGACAATGCCCCGCAACCCGGAGAATCTGGATACTGAACAGAAGCGGGTAGATGAAGCCCGAAGACATTTCGAAGATGCCCTGAAAATTCAGCGGCGGGAGGCGGAACAGAATCCTCGGGCGTACATGCTGCGAGTAGCGGTGACTCTGAATGAACTCGGAATCCTCGACGAAAAGCACAACCGAGCCGACGAAGCGCGCCGATACTACGAGGAAGCGTTGCAAACCTACCGGGAACTGGCGCAGCAGGACCCGCGCGTTTATTTGCCGAACGTGGCGATGACGTTCAACAATCTGGCGAATGTGGATCGACTCCAGAACCGGCCGGATCAGGCGCACTCGCACCTGGAGAGCGGTCTCGAGGTTTACCAGCAGATGGCACAGCAGAATCCGGAAGCCTATTTGCCGGAGAGGGCGAGTTTCCTCGACAAGTTGGCGGTCCTCGATCGGCTCCAAAACCACGGGGATGAAGCCCGCGAGCATTATGAGGAGGCTTTGAAGATTCACCGGCAACTGGCGGAGCGGAGCACGGCATATCTGCCCGACTTGGCGAAGACGCTCACTAATTTTGCTCTTTTGGATTCCATTCAGAACCGGCCAGACGAGGCCCGGGCGCACTACGAAGAGGCGTTGAAGATTCAACAACAACTAACGGATCGAAATCTCGCCGTGTACCTGCCGGACATGGCTATGGCTTTGGCGAATTTGGGGAATCTGGATCGAGTGCAACATCCGGAGGACGCCCGCAAGCACTTTGAGGCGGCTCTCGGGGTTTACCGTCAGTTAATGCAACAGAATCCGACCGCCTACCTGCCCGCCATGGTCACGACGCTGGACAATCTGGGCAACCTGGATTTACACCAGAACCGAAGCGAAGAATCCCGCGCGTGCTATCGGGAAGAGTTAGGACTGCTTCGCAAAATGTCGCAAGGCGATGGAAGATATGCCCGCGATGTGGCTCGTGTTCAAACCATCCTGGAGCAAATCGACAGAGGCTTACTCCCGCCGGGGCAGGCGAAATGACGCGCTCGAGAGCTCTCACGAGAATCACTGCGGGCCGCAAACGGCCGAAAGAAGCCACGCTGCCGGGAAGCTGGCGGTCCGTCCCTGGGAAAAAGCTGAACGCTTTTATTTTCGTTTTGCTCGCAGGCGCAACGATCGCACTTTACAGCCCGGTGCTGGGACACTCTTTTATCGTCTTCGATGATCGCGAGTACGTGACCGCAAACCCTTACGTTCATGACGGCCTGCGATGGAGCACGATCAAGTGGGCGTTCCGGTCGACGACGGCGGCGAACTGGCATCCTCTGACTTGGCTTTCCCATGCTCTCGATTGCCAGTTGTTTGGGCTGAACCCTGCGGGCCATCATTTCGATAGCGTACTGCTGCACTCGCTGAATGCGGGATTGCTGTTTCTGTTGCTGGTGTGGGCCACGAAGAGGGTTTGGCCAAGTCTGCTGGTGGCGGCGCTGTTTGCGGTGCACCCCATCAACGTGGAGTCGGTTGCGTGGGTGGCAGAGCGCAAGAATGTGCTGAGCACGCTTTTTTTCTTTCTGACGATCGCCGCCTACGGGCGATACGTGCGGAAACCGGACTGGCAGCGGTATCTGCTGGTGGCAGTTTTGTTCGCCGCAGGGCTGATGGCCAAACCGATGGTCATCACACTACCTTTTGTGCTGCTGCTGCTGGACTACTGGCCGCTGGATCGAGTCCTGCGCGGAAAAATCTCCAATGACACGAACTTTGGCGGCGAGACGAAATTGACGTTCTCGAAATTGCTTCTTGAAAAAGTCCCCTTGCTCTTGCTCTCGGCAGCAAGCGCATGGATCACGATGAAGGTGCAGAAAGGCGCGGAGCACTCCCTCGAAGAGTTCACACTGGCCACCGAATCGAGAATGCGCTGGTGTCTTACGGCCTGTACCTGTGGAAAATGCTATGGCCAGCGCGGCTTGCGTTCTATCCTCATCCGCTGGCGCCGCTTCCGGCGTGGCAGTGGATCCTCTCCGCATTAGTTCTAATCGGTGTCACGGCATTCGTGCTTGCCTTTCATAGAAAGCGCTACCTGCCCGTGGGATGGTTCTGGTTCCTGGGAACGCTCGTCCCGGTTCTTGGCCTCGTGCAGGTGGGCGAGGCATCCATGGCCGATCGCTACGCTTATATCCCGCTGATCGGGATTTTCGTGATGATTGCCTGGGGATTGGACGATTGGGCGAAGGGGAAAAAAGTCAGGACACCTTGGCAGGTGGTTCCGGCATTGTGCGTTCTGAGTGCGCTCAGCTTCGCCGCCGTAGGGCAGATGGGCTATTGGGACAGCGACTATCACCTCTGGTCCCACGCGCTGGAACTCGGGGAAAATCCCTTGACGCACAATGCCCTCGGAATCGCACTCATCAATCCTGAGTCGGGGATGACCAGTCACGACCTGGAAAGTTTTGGCAACGGGCAGGAGCGCATGGACGAGGCGCGCAGGCACTTTGAGCGCGCTTTGGAACTGCGCCAGTCCGCGACCGGGAAGAACCCAGACGCATATTTGTCAGACATGGCCAGGACCCTGAACAACCTGCAGAATCTGGATCGGCTCCAGAATCGAATGGATGAAGCCCGGTCCCACGGGGAGAAGGCGCTGACAATTTACCGGCGGCTGGCGGCGCCAGAATCCGGATGCGTACCTTCCTTACCTGGCGGGCGCTCTCGACAACGTGGGCACTATCGACCGGATGCAAAACCGTCTGGACGAGGCCCGCCAGCACTACGACGAGTCGTTGAAGATCCAGAGGCCCCTTGCACAACAGAATCCCGCCAAGTACCTGCCCAACCTCGCCATGACGCTGGATGAGTTTGGGCGACTGGACGCGAGCCAGAAGCGGATGGACGAGGCTCGCCAGCATTATGAGGAAGCCCTGAAGATCCACCAGCAACTGGCGGAGCAAAGTCCTGCGGTTTACCTGCCCGACCTGGCGATGACGCTGAACGAGATCGGAATCCTCGATGCAACCCAGAACCGCCTGGACGATGCCCGCCAGCATGATGGGGAAGCCGTGCGTATTCTGCGGCTATTGGCCGAGCAGAATCCGGCCGTTTACCTGCCGAAGCTCGCCTTGACGCTGAACAATCTGGAAGAGTGGATCGGCTGGAGAACCGGACGGAGGAGGCACGCGATAATTATCAGGAATCCCTGGCGATTTTTCGGAAACTGATGGCGGGGGACCGGCGCTATGGGGAGGATGTGGCCCGAGTCGAGGCAAATTTGCGCGAACTAGATAAAGGGGGGCACGCTCAATAGAAAATGGAAGTGAGCGGCTATCCAGGACCGGTAGTTCCCCTGAGTGTCGGCACCCATCCTGCTCTTCGGGGAGATGAAGCAAACCGATGCAGTTCAGATGAAAACTTTTTCATACTATGCGAACTGTAGGGAAAGGTGTACACTCGGGCCGCTTTTGGAGTTCAATCTGAAATCAAACGTAAATATTCCGGGCCCTGATGTTAATTTCCACACAATCGAGACTTCTCTATGCGAAATTTATTTGCGCGTAATAGCACTGTCATACAGCCGCAATAAATTTTGACGATACTTTCCGCGCGGAGATTTCAAGAAAAAAACAAGGATCGGAAATTTTACCGAAACAGAAAACATGGCCAGACCGATTCAGCAAATTCCCCCCGCTGGACGTAGCGCCGATTTCTGGAGACGGCAAAGTCCGTCGCAGGCTTCCTCTGGTGGCCCCGTTCAGCCTGCTGCAGAGTTACCGGCAGCAGAACGCGACCGGAAGGAAAATTCGTCGTCTTCCGATTCGCTTGTCACTTCCCCTGCCACAAAATTTCCATACCGTGCAGACGGATTAGCGACACCACACGACATCCTGGTGGCCTTGACCTATGGACTTGAGCTTGTCCACTGCGGCGCCATGCTGGTTGCGAGCGAAGGACAGCCTCACCTGGTAAATCGAGCTGCCATCGCCATCCTTGAAAAGAAGGATGGTCTGTCGCTGACTCGAACCGGATTAATCGCCGACCGGGCCTCGGACACGCGATTGATGCAACAACTACTTCACGAGGCCATCAGCGCTCCCGATCGAGGGGAGCCGAAGGGTTCGCCAATGACCCTGCCGCGCAAGGCCGCCCGCAGCGCGCTGATTGTTCGCGTGGTTCCCGGGCCCGGCCTGGATTGCTGGCCTGGTGCGGAGAGCAGCGCGGCTCTGATGACGCTGTATGACGAAGACAAAGGTCTGCAGGTAGACGAAGGCATCCTTTGCAAACTCTACGGTCTGACTCGTGGTGAAGCAGCCTTGGCAGCTATTCTGTTGCACGGCAAGTCGATTGAGGATGCGGCAGCGGATCTCTTCATCAGCCCGCACACTGCCCGAACTCACCTGAAGCGTATTTTCATGAAGACCGACACGCATCGCCAGACGGAACTGGTGGTGCGAATCTTCTCTGCGATTTTGTAATAACGAATCGCAGTTGCGAGTTTCCCACCGGCGCCTTCCCTGGCGCCGGTTTTCTTTTGAGCAGACGACGGTTCTAGTGCCTTCCTGCGTCACTGGCGCGAGCAAACGGCTCGCTTCGCTCGCGGGACGGGCGAAGGCGCCCCTCCCTACTCATCGGCATTCCAGACTCTCCGAAGGGGAAAACTCACCTTGCCTCGAAATACCCTGTTTGGGGGATTACACCGGAGTTGCACTGGACGATCATGCCGGAGGAGTAAGGGGCATCCATCCATGCAGACCTGGGTTGTACAAGAAAATGATTTTGGGGGCAAAGTGAAATTGAGTTCGCAGTCGCGCCAGAGCTTTTACCGCTACTCCGTTTGGCGCGCCGATGCGAATGAACATCTGTTTGATGGCGCGGCCGGAGATCTGGCCGAAGCCATGGACGCCATGCGCGCCCATATTCGCTATTTGTCCACGGGAACAGGACTAGCCAGAGGAGAGTAATTGGTCCCATGAATTCAACACGAATTGTGCAAGCTGCTCGAGAAACAACGAACGATGCCACCCCCGGTAGATTCGAAATCGTGGATCTCGGGCCTTTCGATCACAACCGTAACGACGTGCTCGCGCTCAATGACGCCGCGCAATGCGCAGGAGTGTCTCTGAATCCGGAAACCGGGCGGATCGAGGCTTTCCAGCAGGAGGGCGGGACGCGCAGCATGCTGGGAACCCTCGGCGGATCGTTCAGCATCGCTCATGACCTTAACAACAACGGAGAAGTAGTGGGCGGCTCGCTGACCGAGGGCGATGAGAGCTTCCACGGGTTCCTGTATCGCGGGAACCGGCTTTACGACTTGAACGAGTTTCTCGACCCTGCGGCGGGATGGGAAGTGCTGCAGGCGCTTGGCATCAACAATCACGGAGAGATTATCGCGATCGGTTGCAACACCGGGCAGGACCGTATTGTTCTGCTCCGGCCCAGAATATGAGCAAACTTCAGGTCGCAACCATCGCGGCCTGATTCATCCCAGGGGGGGCAAAATGTTCATTAAGAAACATGTCTCGATGGAAGGCGATCACATGACGCGCTGGTTCGCGGCCGCGGGGTTGGCGTTGGCGATTTTACTTTTTAATGGAATTCTTTACGCCACTCCGATCATGAACCCGGATTCGCAGCTGCAGGATTCGAGGCAGCTTTCCAACCAAACCGACACTCGAGCGGGTGGTGGGGCACAACTCGTATCGGCCCCGCAAGCCGCACATGTGGTACCCGCGAAAGTTGCCCGGCGGGCACCGGCCGGAAGTTGCACTTTCTCCAGCGACTGCTTCCATACCGTGCAGGTTCCCGAACCCCAGTCTCTCGTGATGGTTGGAACGGGCCTGTTGTCAATGGCAGGGTTGCTGCGTCGCCGATTATTGCGTTAAGCGAGGGAAGCCATGAGCAGAATTTACGAAGCATTGAAGAAGGCCGAACAAGATAGAGCCGCGATGCGGATTCCGGCGCAGTCTGCCTACGCGGCGAATGCCACGGACAGCGATTTCGGCGCCAACCGTAATCTGGTCTTGGTGCCGAGCGTCCCCCGTGAAAATGTCTGGCCGGTCGATTGGTTTCGTGCCAGCGAAAGCGTGTAGCCGTCGAGCTTGATTGGATTGTGAAAGTCATCGTACGAGACCACACTGGCGGATCCAGTTTGAGTACCATGAAGTTCATGCGCGCTTCGGATACACAAAAGCTGCACTGTTTGAGCACTTGCGAGATGCGGGTTACCGTTTAACCTTCTGCCACGAAGATGGGCAGCGCACCGGAATTGCTATCGTTGAGCAGGAACTCGCGCCCGTGACACGCACGGTCAGTTTCCTGGATTCGACGCTCTGTGCAACCGAGTCCTTGCAACAACCGTCCGAAGTGATGTCAGCGTAGAGAATTGGAAGGCGGCTAAAGAAGTAAGCATTTTTGAGGCATTAAAATTGGGGCGAGAAGATTCGTGCAGGTCGCCCTGTAGTTATTTCGGCCACGCGAATCTGTCGCAGACGCCGATTATGAGCGCAGCCAGATTTATTCCGCTCTCTGCTGCCTTGCGGCTACTCTCCCTGATCTTTTTCTTGATATGCCCTGCAGTGACCATAGTTTCGCGCATCGTTCGCGGCCGAGAAATGAAGAGGGCTGTCTTGTTATAGTTATGCTAGCGGGCTCAGGGAGATATCCAGTTCCCACAGCCTGCTGGAACCCTTGAGCGACGTGGGTTTGGGAGGGTTGTTGGGATGTCTACTTTTCGTTCATTTGCCGTAATCCTTGCATTTTTTCTGGTGAGCATTTTGTCGGCGTCTGCCCAAGTTTCGCAGATCTATATCGCGAGCGAGTGGCAAAATGCCCTGCAGCAATTGAATTTTGTTACCGGAGAGCTCACCACTCTCTATACAACTACGCCGAACCCGGATGACCTCATCATCAACTCAGCCGGCCAACTGATCTATTCGGTACCAAGTCCTGGAACTGTAAACCTTTGGGACCCCACGACGGGAATCAACACCGTATTGGCCAATAACATCCCTGCAGCTCGTGACATGGAAATTGAACCGGGCGGCCTTACCATGCTGATCGCCCAGCACAATAGTCCCGCGCAGATTGATCGCTACACGTTCAGCACCGGCACTTGGACCGTATTCGTTCCGAGTTCATCGTTTGGGCAGGGTGGCACCGTCGATGGCATCGCCTATGACCCCTATGGCAATCTCTACGCCGTAGCCAATCACAGTACGATCATCCAGATCGATCCCACCTCCGGGGCCATTCTAGCCACCATGTCTACCGAACCGCACAACGGAGTCAACGGCGGAGACGGCCTCACCTATGATGCCTTCACGAATAGTCTGTGGGCCACTCACGACGGCAAAGTGCTGGGCGGCGGACTGATCCAGATACCGGTTCAGCAGACGGGGTTCGTATCGACGACAACGTTTACGTTCTTTCCCACGCCTGCCGTGGGTGCTCCCGACGGTATTAAATCGGATGGCGTGGGCAATCTCTACATCGGCGCGATTCACACGGCGTGCGTGTACAACATTCCGACCAACACCATCACTTACAATGTCGTGACCGATGGTGCAGATGGGGTCGCCGTGATACCCGGCAGCGTCGTTATCATTCCGCCACCACCGCCGCATCCACCGATTCATATCCAGAAAGCGCCGTTTTGACGGATTTGAAATAGTAGTTCGCTCGGAGAAAGCACTGAAGAGCCGCCAGCACCTGCGCTGGCGGTATGACGCAATTCACTTCTTAGGAGTGTGCTTCAACACTCGTATCGTTCCCATCATGCCTCCGTCTTGATGCTGGAGGATGTGGCAATGATAGGGAAATGTTCCCACGATCGCTGGATTCCTGAAATCCATCCGGATCTTCACGCTGGGATAGTGCGGGGAAGTTCCATCCCAATAAGGCACGTCAACGCTATCACGCAGGTAATTCTCTTCCACGGCCGCATTGTTCCGCTCCAGCACGACGAAGTGAGTCTGATGG
Organism: uncultured Acidobacteriaceae bacterium; assembly: GCA_963715875.1. GTDB lineage: Bacteria > Acidobacteriota > Terriglobia > Terriglobales > Acidobacteriaceae > Sulfotelmatobacter. The sequence continues at coordinate 3,942,305 of OY970281.1, forward strand.
ATGTGGAAGGTGTGAGTTTCCTGGGAGCGGTTCTCGATTATCCAGTCCTCGACGTCACCCTGATGAACACTGATGTTCGGAGGGGCTGCGGGATCGAATGGGACAGGCTTTTGTCCTTCTTCCGTCACGTAGAAAATAGTTGAGCGGGCGTTTTTAGGATCAGTTACCTTCTCGGAAAAATAGAGCTTCCTCTGTTTAACAGGGTGCACGCTCATGAGCGGGGGAAAGACCGAGCGCTTCCCTGTGCGATGGCGATTTGGGGATAACTGAGGCGGGTTCGGGAGCATCCCCAACGGCAACGACTTTGAGCAGCCATCGCGGCGGTGTGTAATCATCATCGTCCGGAAGGGCTGCTTTGTGAGCGACCGCGTCGGCAGAGAACGGATTGTCATCATCTTCATCCTCGTCTTCAAACGGGGCAGTGTTGACTCCCGCCGCCAGTAGCTGTGCCTGCCCGCCTTGCGCGGGGCTCTCGAATACAAACTCCGCACGCCCTCCGGGTGGCAGGAGAATGTTTTGCTTCCATTGGATTTCGTTGCTCTTACCGTTACTCTTGTTATTCCCTTCATAATCCAATGGAACTCCGTCGAGCGAGACCAGTCCGAGCGGACTGCCATTTTCCATTGGTCAGCAAATGCAGATCGATCAGAGTATCGGCAGAAGCGTTCAGAACTCGCCAAAACTCGCGTTTTAAGGGTTTGGTCTTAATGATGGCGGCGGGATAATTCGGATAAGGAACCGGAACGAAATTCACCGACAAGTCCCGGGACGGCGGCTTGGAAGTATGCGCGGACTTGGCATTCAATCGGACCTGGTCGCGGATCACGAGCAGTCGCTCTGGCAATCCCGCTACTTCACGATTGAAGCGCTCGATTCCTTCGATAATCAGCGCTCCTGACGCTCCACCAAGGACCTGTTCTTCGCTGTGGCCATGAGGATGAGGATGGTACCAATACAGCCCCGGCGGCTGGTTTCGCGGAATTCGAACGCGATATTCGTACGAAGGCGCGCCCGGCGGGATCGTGGTATTGAGCACATCATCCTGATGGCAGACCGGCGGGATCATCAATCCATGAAAATGAAGATTCGTTGACGATGCCTGCATATCCCACGATGAGCAACGAGTTTGTCCCGGCGCGACGGGAGATTTTGTTGAGGTTGAACTCGGAAGTTCGTTCTTCAGCTTCAAGATCAACAGGTCGCCGGGCTTGAGCCGCAATGTCGGCGACTGGTTGCCATCCTGATCCAGGTAGCAATAACGCATCGCCGCAGCAGGCCCGACTGAGCTTCGCAGAGCAAGGCTGACCCGCAGAACTCCGTGCTGGCTCCTGATTTCTCTGGGCGCAGTGACCTCGCTTCCCGCGGCTGGCCGGGGACAAACTGCGTCGCCAACGTCTTGCGCAACTGCAAAAATCGTGAAGATTGTTGCAGCGGCGGCCATCAACACCAGCGTCCGCAGTACTCGCCATTTCGTCGCCGACGGCTTGGGCAGAGAATCTCCTAACATTCTTTTCCAACATAGCATTGCCGCGGCTAACTTCGCAGTGACGGGGAGCGGAGAAAGTAACGCGAACGGCATCTTGATCATCGATCGATTCGAAGAACTTGCCAAGCGGAGGCCGCGAAAAAAGCATGTTACACTGCCTTTGGTTTGAGGCATTTCTGCGATGAAGAATGTTCCGATGCGCGCTGAGGGAGGCCGAGGGGCGTGACTCAAACACCGCCGCGTGTCTCTCTCGCCATCCCCGTTTTCAACGAGGAAGCGGTCGTGCCCGAGTTGCTCCGGCGCATCGGCGCTGTTCTTGACAGCCTACCGGGCGGGCCGCATGAAATTGTCCTGGCGAATGACGGCAGTTCAGACCGCACGCTGGAACTTCTAGAGAAGGCGGCAGAAAAAGATGATCGCCTCGTCGTAGTATCGCTGTCGCGAAATTTCGGCCACCAGACAGCGCTGACCGCAGCCCTGGATCACGTCACGGGCGACGTCGCTATTCTCATGGATGCGGATCTGCAGGATTCTCCCGAGGCGATACCCGCGCTGCTCGCTGCTTACCAGCAAGGCTACGACGTGGTTTACGTGAGGCGCGTGAACCGCAAGGAATCGTGGTGGCTCCGCCTTTGTTACCACTTGTTTTACCGATTGCTGGCGGCGCTTTCCGATACCCAGTTGCCGCTCGATGCCGGAGACTTTGGGCTGATGTCGAGCCGAGTCATTCACGAAATGCGCAAGATGCCGGAGCATCACCGCTACCTGCGCGGGTTGCGGACGTGGGTCGGCTTCCGGCAGATTGGAATTCCAATCGAACGCTCGGCGCGGGCTGCGGGACACACCAAATACAATCCCATCAAATTGCTCATGCTCGCCTTCGATGGAATTTTCGCCTTTTCCATCGTGCCGCTGCGGGCGGCGGCGATTGTTGGGCTCGGCGCCATCGGATTGTCATTCCTCTACTCTCTTTATGCGCTGTACGCGAAATACTGGCGGCACTCGCCACAAGGCTTCACCGCGACGATTTTGGTAATTACCTTCCTATCGGGCGTGAATCTGTTTTTTCTTGGCGTCATTGGAGAATATGTAGGGCGCGTGTATGAGGAAACCAAGGCGCGGCCCCATTACGTGATCGGCAAGATTGTAGGTCGTCGCGGCGGCGACGGAGCGGCGCAATAAGAGATCGCCGAAATTTCCCGCCCGCTGTCTATTTGCCGGTCAACTGCTCAAACGGAATATCGATGTCGTGGGAGAGGTTGGGCATTTTGATGTGCAAAATACCATGCGGCGGGACAACCTGCGTGGCCGATTCGTAAAGCACCAAGCTGCGCCCCTGCCAATCGCTCATATTGCTTTCGATGGGTACGGTGGCCACCATCTTGTACTGATCCGAATGATCGAGAAGGTCACGAAGAGCTTTTTGGGAAGAGAAGTGCAGAGGCCCGCCATTCTCGATCACGATGTAGCGAACGCTGTCGGCCTTGAGAATTCGATCAACGTCGCTCTCGGTCTTGGCAAATTCAGTAACTCCCCACTCTCGCATGATTCGAACATCATAGAGCGCCTTGCGAAGAATCACGAAGTGCCGGGCAGGATCGGAGGCGCGCATGAAGAAGATAAAGTTGCCCGGCAGATCCATGTCGGCGAGCACGCAGCCGCCTTCCCGACCGGCGAACTTTTGTGCCATTTGTTCGTAACCGGAGACATAGGGGCGCTGATAGCTCCAAGCCGATAGCGTGTAAGACACCAAGACCACCGCGACGACTCCGATGCCCGCTATCCGCTGCCACAGCAGCGAGGTTCTTCGCGTGAAAGGGGCGACTGCGAAATAGGCAAAGGCTGGAACCCAATACAAAATGTAGCGGGCTTCTTTGTGGTGGATGAGGCTGAAGACCACATAGCAGGAAAAAATCCAGGCCAGCATCACGATGGCATTCTCCCGCTTGACCCGCCACCAGCACGTCAATATGCCGACAGCACTCAGGACGACAACTCCCCAGCCCACGAGTTCGGGGAGTTTTGACCAGTAAAATCCCCACCACATCGTGCGATTCGTTGAGGCTCCCGCGACGTTCAGGCCCACGGATGGGTTCATCACGATCTGCACGAGATACACCGGCGCAACCACCGCGAGACATACGGCAGCCGTGCCCACGACTCGCCAGTTCAGAACTCGGTCCCATTTCTTGAGCGCGATCAGGGTGATGAGGAACCATAGAAAGAGATAAATAGCGTGGTGTTTCGTGAGGAAAGCCAGACACAGGAACGTAGCAAACCCGTATAGAAGACGGTTCGATCCGCGACGAAGATACGCGATCCAGAAATAACTCGCTGCGATGCAGAAAGACAGCAGCGGGACGTCAAGCATTACAGTCTTTTCGTACTTGAGAACAGCTGGCAGAAAAGCTAACAGCACGGTAGAAAGCGCGGCGGTGTATTCGTCCTCGAGTTCATTGACGAGCCGGAACCAAAAAAAGAGGCCGAGGAGCGCACAGAAAAGCACGGCCAGTCGAGCGGTAACCACCGAAGGTCCCAGGATAAAGAAGGAAACTCCCTCGATCACATAAAACGCCGGAGGGTACATGACGATGCCCAGCGCCGGGTACTGAGCGTAGTAGCGATATGTGTATTGAACCGGATGGCGCAACGGCAGATCATGAAGAAGAGAATCGATGTAGAGGCCGGTGGAGGCGTGAATCGTCTCGTCAACGTTTTCGCTGAATTCGCCCTTATGAATGCCGCGCAGTAAAACAGCGACGACGAGCGCAAACGAAATGACCAGCAGCAGGACGCGGCGACGTGCCGGCGAAAAAACAGATTCAACTCCGCGAGGAGAAGCAGCGAGACCCGGGGCCGGAGGCGAAACCGCAGAGGGAGAACTCAGGTGCATAGCCTTCCTTACATCTATCCAACCTGTCTCCAGTCGGACAATCTTCAGATGATTTTATCATTGGTGGGAGCGATTTCAGAGGGGTTTCACGCGCAGTTTTTCCGTCATTAGTGCACCGAAATGCGCTGTGTTGCGGGCCATGTCGTAGTCTCGCAGCACGCGCGCGCGCGCTTCTTTCCCCATCTGTGCGCAGAGGTCCCGAGACTGCAAGAGTTTGCGCATTTGGTTGCAAAGATCTTGCACGTCAGCCACCGCGAAGAGCATTCCGCTGACGCCATGCTCGATCAACTCGGGAATGCCAGCGATGCAAGGCGCCACGCAAGGTATCTGCATTGCCATGGCTTCCATCAAAACCATTGGGATGCCTTCGGCCAAACTGGGCAAGACAAAAACATCGGTCTGGGCATAGAGCGCCATGAGGCGATCCTGCTCGACCCAGCCTGCGAATTCCACGCTGGACGAGATTCCTAATTCCGCGGTGCGGCCTTCGAGGAAGTTGCGATCAGGCCCGTCTCCCACGAGGCGCAAGGTCACAGTGCTGCCTTCGGAGCGCAATGCCGCGAGCGCTTCCAGCAGCAACGACTGCCCTTTCTCGGGCGCCAGCCGGCCCACGCAAAGAATGTGAGCTTCGGAAGAAACGCTTCTGCCGGGTGCCGGAACAAATTCACTGGGATCGATGCCCAGCGGGGCGTAGACCAGTTTTGACCATTGGCTGCGGTCGCAGGAGAGCATCATTTGTCCGCGCCCAAAGCGGCTGATCGAGCGCACGAACCCGGCGCCTGCAATGCGCTCGGCCAGTTGCGTCTCGGCGGGATTGTGCAGTTCCCCAAAACCGTACACTCCAAACGACATGGTCACGGGAAATGTACGAGCAGCGATGAGCGCGACGGTCGCCGAAAAACTTGCATGCACATGAGCAACGCCGAGCCGGCGCATGTGCCTGCCCAGCAAAATTGCTTCAGCGAAATATGCCAGATGATAGGCAGCGCGCCGCGCACTGTTGCCGGCTAGTCGAAGGGCGAAGAACAATCCGCGCAAGTAAGGCAGCGGACGCCGGAACAATTCACTCACGTTATGGAAGACAACTTCCATTTCCGGTACTGACTTCACGTAGTAGGTCCGCGCCGCTTCTTCGCGCTCAGGGCGAGTAAGTTTTTCTGGTGGGCGATCCGGTGGCCTCACCGAAACGACCGAAACTTCGAAGCCGAGGCTGCGAAGATGCCTCACTTCCGCCAGCAGATAGCTGTGATTGATGGCCGGAAACTGGCCGATGAGGTAGAGCACCCGGATGGGGTCAGCCACGGGCAGCGCGCTCCGCCGCGACTACTGCAGCAATCCCATCCGCCAGGGAGGTGCGCGGCCGCCAACCCAGCTCCGCAGCAGCGCGAGAGGTATCGGCGACCACATCCATGACTTCGCCGGGACGAGTTTCGCCTGCACTCACCACCGGCTTGCAGGATCCAGCGGCACGATTGACGAGTTCAGCGACTTCCGCAACACTGCTCGAATGCCCGCTCCCCATGTTAAATACACCGCGAACTTCGGGCCGAACCAGTGCCACCAGCATCGCGACTGCGTCTTCCACATAAAGATAGTCGCGCTTGGGGCGCAGGTCTTGTAGGCGCACCACCTCCGTGGATGGATCGAACACTTGCTGCACGATGGCAGGAATCAGAAATGGAGGCCGTTGTCCCGGGCCGTAAATATTGAAGGGGCGCACGATCGCCAGCGCGAGTCCGAAGCGCTGTTCGTAAAATCGCGCCGTCTCTTCCGCGAGAATCTTGGTGTGGGCGTAAGGGTTGGCTGCCGCGAGGGGATGGTCCTCGGCAATCGGCAATCGTTGCGGCTGGCCGTATACGTAGGAGCTGATGAGAACGAGCGCGGCCTGATTCCGGCGGCAGTGTTCCAGAACATTCACCGTCCCCATCACGTTCGTCCGGTAAAAGCCCTGCGGATTTTGCCAGCTCTCGGGCACATAACTCTTCCCTGCCAGATGAAAAACGCGGCTCACATTTTCCATGGGGATCGGGCAATCGGCAATATCGCCAGCGGCGCTCGAATGCCGCCGCACGGCGTGGCCCTGCGATTCCAGCGCCGCAACCAGATGGCGGCCGAGGAAGCCGGTCGCACCGGTGACCAGGATCTCATTTTTCATCAGGCAAGAGTTGCTTGCGGCGATCGTCAAACTCTTCGATGGCGCGCATGTAGTCGTCCACGCGGCCAATATCGAGCCAATAACCCGAGTGCCGTTCCACGTGTACGGACTCTTTGTGCGCCAGCATGTCGAGCATGAGGTGGTCAAAGCCGTACTTCTGTCCCGCAGGCACGCGTTCGAGCACAGAACGATTGAGAATGTAGACTCCCATGCTGACCAGGTATTGGAGTTTCGGTTTCTCCTCGAAGCCCACGAGTTGGTTTCCGTTGACGTGAAGCACGCCATAATCGACCACGTTGGTGCGCTCCGAAGCGGCGATGGTGAATTGCCTTTTCTGGCTGACATGCTCCTCGTATAACTTTCGAGTGGAAAGGTCGGTGAGCACGTCTCCATTCATCAACAGAAAATTTTCCGGCAGATCGCCAATCAAACGCAGAGGAGCAATCGTGCTCAGGGGAACGGTTTCGAGTGAGTAATCGACCTTGATTCCCCATCTCGATCCATCACCGCAGAAGGCGCGCACGATTTCCGCCTGGTAATTTACCGCGAGCGTAACGTGATCGAAACCCTGGCCCGCCAACTGGCGCAGTATCACTTCAAGAATGGGGTACTCGCCGATGGGCATCAGCGGCTTGGGCAGCACGACGGTGTAGGGACGCAACCGACTGCCTTGTCCACCCGCCAGCACCACCGCGCGCCTAGACATTGTAGAGGTTGCCTTTGTAACGGCGAAGATTTTCCGGCTGGGTGAACCAGCGCACGGTGCGCTCTAAACCCTGGCGCAGTGGAATTTGTGGAACAAAAGCGCTCGCCTTCCGCAGCTTGGAGTTGTCGCATTTCAGCCGCTGCACTTCGCTTTTTTCCGGACGCAATCTCTCCTGTTGGCAAACTACCTCAATGCTTTTGCCCATAACATCGCCGATAAGTTTCACCAGATCGCCAACCGCAATCTCATGGTTCGATCCGATGTGAAAGACTTCGCCTTCACCACCGTCCATTTCGGCGATGGCGAGGAAGCCGCGGCATGTGTCTTCGACAAAAGTGAAATCGCGCGTGGCACTCAGGTTGCCGAGAGAGATCGATGACTTGCCGTCAGCCACTTGCACGATGATGCTGGGAATCACCGCGCGCGCGGACTGCCGTGGGCCGTAGGTGTTAAAGGGACGAGCCACGACCACCGGAAGGCCAAAAGCGTAGTGAATACTGAGGGCCATGCAATCGGAGGCGATTTTCGTCGCGCTATAAGGCGACTGCGGCTGCAGAGGATGTTTTTCGTCGATCGGAACATATTGCGCCGTGCCATAAACTTCGCTGGTCGAAGTCTGGATAAAGCGCTTGACGCCATTCCTTCGCGCCGCCTGGCAAAGATGCAACGTGCCCTTGACGTTGGTATCGACAAAGCTGCCGGGCGCGCGATAGGAGTACGGAATCGGAATCAGCGCGGCCAGGTGGAAGACAATATCGATGCCGCGGGTCAGTTCCTCGCAGAGATCGGGGTCACGGATGTCGCCGGTGACGACTTCGATTTGGTTCAGGCAGCCGGCTTGTTCGAGCCAACCCCAATCGTTGAACGAGTTGTACTGGCTCAGCGCCCGGACCTGCGCTCCGGCGGCCACCAATTGCTCCGCCAGATGAGAACCGATGAAACCGTCGGCCCCAGTCACCAGCACGCGGGAATGAGCGACTTTCGCCACAGGGATTTCAGAATAGCATGGCTTCGGAACGACTTCCATTGGCCGCATCGGCTTGTGTTCCGCAGGTTACAGCGGTCTTCCTCACGTTACAGCGGTCATTGTTCTTCAATTGCGCCGTCGAATATACTCGGCTAGTTCGCTTCGAGTTTGGAAAGGGCCCTGCGATGCCGAGAGTGGAGAAGACAATTCTGCCGCGAATCAGAAAGTCTCTCCAAACCAGGGGAGTCGCTGGAACGATTTGGCGCTGTATTCTCGGGCCTTATACGCTGCTCCGGCAATACCGCAAGAGTCGCAAGCGCTTCATCGACTATCGCGACTCGGACGAATTCGACCGGCAGCACGGAATCGAAACCACCAAGCGGGTTCATCTGACGGACCTCGAAATTGAAAGTCCAAACTGGATCTATGCGGACGGTTACTGGCCGACGCCGCCGGAGATATTTCGCGACGCGCTCTCGGGACTGACCAGCAAGCCCGAAGACCTGATTTTTATCGACTTCGGATCGGGCAAAGGCCGCGTGTTGTTGATGGCGTCGGAATATCCATTCCGCAAAATCGTCGGCGTCGAGTTCGCTCAGGAACTTCACGCCGTGGCCGAGCAAAACATTCGCAGCTACCGGAGCGCGACCCAGAAGTGCCAGGATGTGACTTCGGTTCACGCGGACTTCACGCAGTTCTCTATTCCGTCGGACCCGCTGTTCGTGTTCCTCTACAATCCTTCGTCGCAAGAGATCACAAAGGAATTGGCTCGCAACATCGCGCGGTCTGTGCAAGAGCATCCGCGAGAGCTGTGGGTTTTATACGTGACTCCGACCTACGATGTTTTCGAATCCGGCGACCCTCTGGCGCTTCGTAAGATCAAATCCACAGCGAAGTATGCGCTCTACACGAACCTGCCGGTGACATCGGCTGTGACGCGTCGAAATGATGGAGTGGTCACGGCCTAGTCGGGTCGCTTCGCGATTGCAATGTAGAATGGCAGGGTCATGAGTTTGCGAGTCATGAGTTTGCGAGTCCACGGCGAATGATCTACGGCGTCAAGGTTGTCCTCGGCTACCTGCTGGGCACGGATAAAGCGGAACGCAACTTCGCGGTTCATCCCGACGACACTTTTGTGGTGTCCTACCCGCGTTCGGGAAACACATGGACGCGATTTCTCATCGCCAATCTGGTGTACCCGCAGGAGAAGGTCACCTTTGCCAACATCGAGCGGCTCATCCCTGATACTTCCTCGCAATCGAACCGCGCGCTGAAACGCACTCCCCGACCCCGGATTATCAAGACTCATCAGTATTTTGATCATCGCTACCGCAAGATGATCTATATCGTCCGCGATCCCCGGGACGTTGCGCTTTCCCTTTACGATTTTCAACGCAAGTACCGCCAGATTGCCGATGATTATCCTCTGGAGCGTTCGGTCAACGATTTCGTGCGCGGAAATCTGATCTCGATTGATTGGGGAACATGGGGCGAAAACGTGGCCAGTTGGCTCTACACTCGCGGCCAGCGTGAGGATTTCCTGCTGCTCCGTTATGAAGATATGCTGGCCGATACGCTACGCGAGCTAGCCCGAATCGCCAGTCATCTCGGCCTCGAAGTTACTGAGGAACGGCTGCGGACAGCCATTGAGCAAAGTTCCGCCGATCGCATGCGAGCCCTGGAAAAACTTGAGCAAAACCAGTGGGTGGCGACCAAAGAGCATCGCAAAGACATTCCCTTCGTGCGGGTGGCCGCGGCCGGCGGATGGCGAAACAAGCTTCCACAACCATGCGTGATCCAGATTGAATCCGCCTGGGGAGAACTGATGACGAAGCTTGGCTACGAACTAGTTTCATCGGGCAGCAAGGCCTGAGACGGCCCTCGTCATCACGACTGGATGCACGTTGGTCGTAGCCCTTCTTGTAGTGAGCAATGTATAGGGTAAAATTCTCTGGGGACTTCTTTCACTCAACACTCCTCGCATCGCCAGAAACTTACAATCCAACCGCGTAAGGAGAATCCGTTTGGATAGGTCGAAGACCCCGGGGGAAGTAGAGATAGCACAGACCAATCCAGCCTCCGCGCCGATGGCGCCTCCCAAGAAACATGAGTCCTTCGCCGTCAATCTGTTTTGGCGCGCGGTGGCGAACTGGTCGAGCCAGTTGGTATCTTGGGCGGCCTTGCTGGTTGTGGTTCGGCTTCTTTCTCCCGCCGACTTCGGAATCGTTGGCATGTCGGTGGTGCTGTATTGGTATTTGAAGTTTCTGGGCGGGTTCGGAATCACGCCCACAGTGATTCGCCACCGGGAACTCACCGCCGAGACATTGGCCCAATTAAATACCATGGGCGTGGTTTTCGGCCTGGGATCATTTTGCCTGGCTTGCCTGTTTGCCTGGCCGGCGGCGGCGTTTTTCAAGAATCCGCACGTCGTGCCGGTCGCCATCGTAACCTGCATTGCCTTGATACCGCTCGGCCTCCGTAGCGTCCCTGAGGGACTGATGAATACGGATATGAGCTTCAAGTCCCTTTCGCTCTTCGATGCTCTGCGCGATATTTTCAACGCGGCGGTAACGGTCACGCTGGCATGGATGGGGTTCCACTATTGGGCGCTGGTTTTGGGAACGCTGCTCTCGGAAATTGCCCGGACTATCGTCATTCTCTGTGTGCGGCCTTACCGGTTTGCCTGGCCGCGCAAGGCTACCGTTCGAGAACCTCTGATTTTCGGTGGCCGCGTATTGATCGCCGGCTTCGCCTGGTCCACTTACAACACGCTTGACAACGTCACTGCTGGACGGGTTCTTGGCCAGTCCGCCCTCGGTCTTTACGGCTTGGCTTGGAACCTGGCCAACGCGCCCCTGGAGAAGATTACTTCCCTCGTCACCACTCTGGTCCCGGCGTATCTGTCACGCGTGCAAACTGACTTGGCCGCTTTGCGCCACTACGTGCGGTCATTAACGGAGATGATCGCTCTGGCGACTTTTCCCGCCATGGTCGGATTGGCCCTGGTCGCGCCCGAGGCGGTTCCGTTACTGATGGGGCGCAAGTGGGACGGGATGATCGCACCTCTGCAGGTGCTTTGCATCTACGGATCGGTTCGGTCGGTCGTCGCACTCCTGCCCAAGGTGCTGACCGCCGTAGGCAACGCTCGATTCGTGATGCGAGTCGAAGTGATGGGACTCTTCGTGATGCCGATCGCTTTTTGGATTGGCAGCCACTGGGGGATCACTGGCATTGCTTACGGATGGGTTTTTGCTTATCCCCTGATCGCCATTCCGGAATACTGGAAGACGATCAAGACCATCGAAATGGAAGTGGGAGATTATTTCCGCGCCTTGCGCCCTGCGATCGATGGCTGCGTCGCCATGAGCGCTGCGGTTCTGGCGCTTAAGTGGGCGCTCCCTTCCGTCGACTCCAAATGGCTGCGCTTGACGGTTGAAATCGGCACCGGAGCCGCAGTCTACACTGGTGCTATCCTGCTCTTACACCGTGGCAGGGCGCTGCATTTCCTGAGTATCGTGAAAAAAATACGAGCGCCAAAACTCGAAGCTAAACCCGGAGTTGCCTGAGTCTGAAATCGTTCCGCTATGCTTTTCATAGAAATTCGAACTGCCTGACCAATGAAATACGAAATCCTACATGAATTCCCTGCCCGTGAAATCGAAACCGCATGGGATGATCTTCTAGCCCGGCTGGAGTTTCCTTCGCATTACGACGCCCCGGAGTACTTCCTGGAACCTCATTGGGCGGGAAAGCGGCCCTTCGCAATTCTGGCGCGGGAAGGCGAGCGCATCGCGGCTGTTCTTACCGGACTCCACGATCGCGAGCAGGTCGTTTCTGGCTTGCCATCGCGCCCGCAGATTGCGGTGGACCCGAACGTGGACGCGAATGCCGCCCTCGGAGCCCTGCTCCAAGGCCTGTTGAAGGAGGCTGGGCGGGCGAAGCTGCTGACCGTTCATACGTGGCCATCGTTGGAGCTTCCGCCTTTCACGGCGCAGGGATTCCGGCGCCGCAAGCAGCAAGGCAATGTCGTTCTCGATCTCACGCAGGGAGCGGACGCCCTTTTCCAGCAATTTTCGAAGGATCGCCGGCGCAATATCCGGTTTGCCGAAAAACATGGGATCACGGTCCGCATCGCCAGCGAGAAAGAAGATTTTCTCCGGGCCTACGACGTCTATCTCGCCTGGCACAAGACCGAGCGGAAAGAAGTGAAGGGAGAACAGCGCACCTTCGGGCATTTTGAAAGCGCCCAACTGCTTAAGAAAAATCGCCGCCTGTTCATGGCGGAACTGGCGGGAGAAGTCATCGCCATCAATATGTTTCGGTTCTATCCCAACGGACTATTCGAGTCCGCCGCCAACTGTTCGCTGGACAGGTTTTTGCATCTAAAACCGAATGACTTGCTGCAATGGAAGGGGATCGAATGGGCCTGTAGCCAGGGTTTGCGGCGGCATTCGCTGGGCGGAGCGCATCCGTTTCTTACGCGCTTCGGAGGCACGGTCGTCCCCATTATTCGTTATCGGCTCGACCGCAGCCTGCTCCATAAGCATGACCTGCGGGAGATGGTTGAGGAAACTGCGCGGAAGACGTTGCGCCGGATGCCGGCGCCGATGCAAGAAAAAGTCCGCCGGGTATTCACCAAGCCACATTAGGGAGCGCGAGGGAGTGGTGCAGTTTGGAGCGAGACTCGTATCAGGGCATGCCTTCAGGCATGCCACTAAGAGCCGACTGAGTGTGCGGGCTTCAGCCGCTGTGCCGGGACGGGCAAGCAGCGGCGGCTAAAGCCCTCCGGGATCGTCGCCGTCGACAGCATCGCTGAAGCGATGCCCTGATACGAATCTTTTCCAAATTGCACGATGATCGAGAAACAGGCCCGTGGGCTGATGGCTTGCTTTTTCTACCGCGGCTCACAGAAATCTGGGGTTATTCATGTTTTTCAGCAAGAAAGAAATCGTTCTCATATTATTACTTCCGCTCTTTGTCATCTTCACGCCAGGTCTTCATGCGGGCCACGTTGAATTGCGTGCAGATCTAGCAACTCAGGCAAATTCATCCGCTGCTTCCAGGCAGGATGGCCATTTCGATGGTCCTGCCGAGTTGCCAAGAATCTACGTCAACAGTTCCATGCGCGCCACTCCGGCGCCGGGGAAAACTATCACTGTGCGAGCCGGAGAGGATCCCTCGCGCGCGCTAGCTCAGGCATCTTGTGGAGACACGATTCAGTTGCAAGCCGGGGCCACCTTCGACAAGCTGTTGCTGCCGCAGAAGCAATGTGACGATGCGCACTGGATCATCGTTCGCACCAGCGCGCCCGATGCGAAGTTGCCCGCGGAGGGCACTCGCCTGACTCCTTGTTATGCCGGAGTCTCTTCCCTGCCGGGCCGGCCGGCTTTGAACTGCACTGCAACGGAAAACGTTCTAGCCAAAATCGAGTTCACGGGCATGGCCGGCAATGGACCCATCAAAATTGCTCAAGGGGCAAATCACTATCGCCTGATCGGCCTGGAGGTTACGCGAAGCGAGTCGCCCGCGGTGGTTTACAACCTGATTGGTCCGGAGAATGCCGAAGATGCCGCTTTCGACCACGTCGTCTTCGATCGCATGTGGGTGCACGGCACCGCTCACTACGAGACGGCGCGGGGCATCATGCTCAGTCATTCGCGGTATTCCGCGGTGATCGATTCTTATTTCTCCGACTTCCATTGCATCGCCAAGACCGGGAATTGCGTGGATTCGCAGGCTATTGCCGGAGGGCATGGCGACGATCCCATGGGCCCGTTCAAAATCGTGAACAATTTTCTGGAGGCCGCGGGCGAGAACATTATTTTTGGAGGTGGGGCGGGAACGGCGACACCTACCGACATCGAGGTCCGGCACAATCACCTGTTCAAACCGATGACGTGGTTGCGGGGGCGACCCGGATTCGCCGGCGGCCTCGACGGCAGTCCCTTTATTGTGAAAAATCTGTTCGAGATCAAGAACGCTCAGCGAGTGCTTTTTGAAGACAATATCCTGGAAGGTTCATGGGGAGGCTTCAGCCAGGCGGGATTTGCCATTGTGCTGACGCCGAAGAATCAGCAAGTGGGCGCAGGGAAAGTGGCATCACGAAATGTTTGTCCCAGTTGCCTGGTCACTGACGTCACCATCCGGAAGTGCCGCATCAGCCATGTTTCCGGCGGTTTCATACTCGCAAACGCGACCACGACCAATGGCGGATCCGCGACGGATGGCGGGCGGTACAGCATTCACGACGTCGTCGTGGATGACATTCAGACCGAGCTTTACAACGGCCGCGGGGTGTTTGTGCAGATCTCGACCGCACCCGGTTTTTCCATCCCTCTGCACGATGTCGTCATTGACCACGTCACTGCTTTTCCGCCTCGCGTTCTGTTCAACATCGGCGGTCCTATCGGCGACCCCCGAATGAACCGGTTCACCATTACAAATAATATTTTGACGGCGGCAAATTCGTCGGTTACATCGACCGGCGGAGGCCGGGACCGGAATTGCGCCTCGGCGGTATCGAAATTTGTCGAAGTTGTCTTTCCTGCCTGCTTCTCGACGTTCACGCTTGAGCACAACGTGATTATCGGGGGAGGAGCCTTCCCGAAGAACAACCAGAAGGCGAAGAACATCGACGACGTGGGATTTTCCAACTTCGCACAAGGAGACTACAGCCTCTCCGCGCACAGCAGGTTCAAGCACACTGCGTCTGACCAGAAGGACCCCGGTGCAGATGTGGAGGCAATTGATCGGGCGACCGTGGGAGTGCGGTGACGTAAGGTTTCAAAGTTTCAAAGGTTTCAAGGTTTCAGAGAGAAGGGTGTTGAGACCTTGAAACTTTGCAACTTTGAATCATCGAGAGTCGGTAACCTTCTACGTTGAGGACATAGACGGCACCGATGAGACGGAGGCGGCCTCTGCGGTGTAGCCAAGCCGATCCATCAACGGGCCCCATGCATTCGTCATTTCAGCCAGCATTGGCGGAGTCAGAACCGCTTTCCAGCCTCCAGATTTAGCCGAGCGCACGAAGGGAATATCCTGCCGGGTGCCTTCCGATTGATGCCACTGTGCCCCTTGAACTTTCTCCAGGCTACGCATGTTCTGGGAAGAACTTCGTTCCACCGCCTTCGCGATTTGTGCGGGAGTGGCATCGATCTTCATGAACGCAGCAATTTTTGCCAATGAAGCCTCGGGCGCTTGCAACATGTCTTCATAACGCAGAAACAAAAGGTTGGGGTCGTTTGCCCTCATGGCCAGCCAGCTTCCGACATTCTCAGCCCACGAACCCAGGCGTGGCGGACGGACTTGTTCTCCAGTAACAAAGCGGGAGACAAAACGGTCCAGCGGATAGTTGTCTTCAACCACACTGCGTTTGCGTTGGAAATGATACAAAGAGACCACGACATCGCGGGGGTCGCGCACGACATAAATAACGCGCTTGAATTGCGGGCGGAAAGGCTCGTGGCAATTGATGATCCGCGGCCTCGACATACCTCGGAAAAACTTGCTGGGTTTGATGTCGAAGTGTGGCACCAGATCTGGGATGGTTAGAAAATCAACCTTGCGGTCGGGATAGAGAAGATTTCCCACCTGAAATCGAGTCCATGTATTCCCTGATTTTGGATAAGCAATTAAAAAGACGTCGTCCGGAAAGACCGGAAGATCGGGGCCGGGCGGCCTTTTGCCGGCGATCAACCTGAGTCCCGCTCTAATCTTTCGCAGCATAATCCCCCTCGTTTTTGCCCTTTAATTGTACATGATCGAATCCGGTGAAATGGGCGCCCATGGCGACTTACGCCGACCGCAGCCTGCGCCAAAGGCGGGCGCCTGCTGCCGTCAAACCCGGCGCGATTCGAAGACAAATCAGCGTCGCATGCAGTTTGGAGGTCGGCGCAAAAGCATAAGCCCGGCTCAATGACTCGAGGGCTCGGCCTTGCTCCCCCGCCCACAGGAACGCCTTGCCCTCGACTAACGCGTGGGCAGCTTGAATGGAGCGCAAGCCTGTGAGCGAGCAACTCGCGCGTAACCGGGCTTAAATCGAGTTCTCGATTGAGCTTGATGAGCGTCTGTATTTCGCCTGCGAGCAAACCTCCCGGAGCCGATCCCTGACTGTCGGGCCGAACGGTACGTCGCAACAGCACCGTCCGCTGGTAACCGATCTTTCCCCCCGCATGAGCGATTCGCATCCACAAATCGTGATCTTCGGAGCAACGAATCGCTTCATCGAAAAGGCCCGCCGCTGTCGCGTTTTGCCTGCGCGCTACGGTTCCCGACGTGATGGGCTGAGTGTGCTCGAGCAGAAGACTCTCGAAAGTCACGGGCCCGGACGAGGGACAAACCTGCATATAGGTTTTCCCGGCCGCAGCGCCGCCCGCAAGCGTGGCGTCACAATACACCATGTCGAACTCAGGGTGGCTGCGTAAAAATCGGACTTGCTCTTCGAGATAGTTCGGAAGCCACACGTCATCACTATCCAGAAAAGCAAGCCATTCTCCACGCGCCTGCCGTATGCCGAGGTTGCGAGCCGCGCTGGGCCCGCCGTTTTTCTGTTTCAGGTAAATGATGCGGGAAAGATTCGGTTGGATAAGCTTCTCCAACTGCTGCGTATCGGACGAACCATCATTGATCAGAATCACTTCGTAATCTGTGAAGGTTTGCGCAAACACCGATGCCAACGCGTGGCCGACATGGGCGGCGGCGTTAAAGGCAGGGATGATCACGCTGACGGAAGGCATACGTGTACGGGCCGCCGATCCCTCAAGAAAAAATCGAGCGGCTCAAGCATCACCGATATCCTAACTCAAGTCAGACCGCTGTCCGATGGACACACTGTTGAAGGCATTTGTTTGACCATTCGTCCTCCACAAGCACCCCAAAGGTAACTTTTCGAGATGATCTTTGGTTCCTGTCCCCCTGCGTGATTAACAGCTACTTACGTGATCTATTTCCTCTTTTTAATCTTCGTTAAAGTTCGCGAAGAGCGCGGACCTCGCACGTGTGCCGGTCCCCCAAACACAAAAAGAGGTGAAGTCCATTGTCTCAGCCAAGAGAATCCACCAGCTCTTCGCTATCTCTCCGGAGATACCCCTCGCTCGTGCAGCGCGTTGTGGTACTAGCGGTCGTCTGCGGATTATCGGGCCTTGCTGCAAGCTGCGGCGGCGCGAGTAGTATGTACCCGAGCGTGCCCCAGAGCGCAGGGCAAGTCCAGGTAGCCATTTCACCGACAGCCGTAACGCTGGGCCCAGCCGCGCAGCTGCAATTCGCGGCCACGGTCAGCGGGAGCAGCAACTCGGCGGTGAACTGGTCCGCATCGGCCGGCACAATCTCGAGCAGCGGGATGTTTACCGCTCCGACTGCCAAAGACGGAACTCAGATCACCATCTCGGCAACCAGCGTTGCCAACTCGACCGGAAAAGCTAGCAGCGTGGTCACGATTCAGCCGGTCGCAGTCGCCACTTCATCTCTTAACGGAGCTGTCGTCAACACATCGTATGCGGCAAGTCTCTCCGCCAGCGGAGGCGCCCCACCGTATCAGTGGACGATCTCGGCCGGTTCTTTGCCCGCGGGCATTCAACTCCAGGCCACGGGTGCGATCGCCGGCGTGACCAGCCTGCAAGGCGGATATACTTTCACGGCGAAGGTCACGGATAGTGCGTCGAACTCGGCGACCCAGATTCTTACGCTGGATGTCTCAACCTCGACCGCAGGCAATTTCGACGGACCGGCCGAGTTACCCCGCGTTTATCTCGCGACCACGCTTGCCGACACTCCCGCGCCTGGCCCCACGGTGACCGTGGCTGCCGGTGGAGACTTGCAAGGCGCTCTCAACAGCGCGAATTGCGGAGAGACCATCGCTCTCGCTGCCGGCAGTACCTTTACCGGCAAGTACACTGTGCCCGCGAAGTCGTGCGATGACGGGCACTGGATCATCATCCGCACCAACGCCGCGGATTCCAGCCTGCCGGCGGAGGGCACGCGCATGACTCCGTGCTACGCGGGAGTCGCTTCCCTGCCGGGCCGGCCTGCATTTGCCTGCCCTTCAACCCAGAAAGTTCTGGCAACCATCACTTACGCGGGCACCGGAGATGGGCCGATTATTTTTGCGGGAGGCGCCAACCATTACCGCCTGTTGGGACTCGAGGTCACGCGTGTGCCGAGTGACGGCATGTCGGTGGTGGGTCTGATTACGCCAACCACTGGCGACTCGATGGACAAGATTGTCGTGGATCGCTGTTATATTCACGGCTCCGCTACGGATGAAACGCGGCGTGGCGTCAGACTAAGCGGCGCAACCAACGCGGCGGTGCAGGATTCCTACATTTCCGATTTGCACTGCTACCAGCGCGGCACCTGCATCGATTCGCAGGCGGTTTCCGGAGGAGTAGGGGATCTGCCCATGGGCCCTTACAAGATCGTCAACAACTTCCTGGAAGCGGCGGGAGAGAACATCCTGATGGGCGGAGGCACTGGAACGCAGACTCCGACGGACATTCAGATCAGCCGTAATCACTTCTACAAGCCGCTGGTTTGGATGGCTGGGCAACCCGGCCTGATCGTTGGCAACAGCGGCGGCCTATTCATCGTGAAGAACCATCTCGAGTTGAAAAATGCGCAGCGGGTGTTGGTCGACTCCAACATCATGGAAGATAACTGGGGCGGCTTCTCGCAAAACGGATTCTCCATCCTGCTCACCCCCAAGAATCAGGACGCTAATGGCGCCAGCGTCTGCCCACTGTGTCAGGTCACGGATGTAACCGTTCGGTATACCACGATCAGCCACGTCGCCGGAGGCATTGTTTTCGCCAACGTAGTCACACCCGCGGGTGGAGTTCCCGCCGCTGGCCAGAGATACAGCGTCCACGATGTGATCATTGATGACATCAACAGCAAAACGTATTCCGGTCACGGAACATTTGCGCAAGTGAGCACGGCCACTGATCCGCTGCTGCAGGATGTTCGGATCAATCACGTAACGGCATTTCCAAACCACGCGATGTTCAATGTCGGTGCGCCCGATACCACTCAGATACCCGGCTTTGTTTTCAGCAATAGTATTGTCGGGGCCGGTGCGGCGCCGATCTGGTCCACGGGATCGGGTGGATCGACCAACTGCGCCTATTACGACGTCCCCATTAAAACCGTGCCCCTGTGCTTCTTGGGATACACGTTTTCCCCGAACGCAATTCTCAGTTCTCCCTACCCGTCAAGCAAGTGGCCCACCGGAAATATGTTTTACGATGGTTCGACGATCGGCTTCGCGAACTACAACAATGGCGACGGCGGCGACTACCACTTGCTGAACACCAGTCCGGCGAAAGGCGCGGGCAACGATGGCCTCGACCTTGGCGCCAACGTGGATGCGGTCTTGAGCGCCATCGCTGGAGTGCAGTAGGATTCCATCCAACCCGACTTCCATCGGGCCGCGGTTCCTGCGAAGGAATGCGGCCCGTTTTTGTCGTGATATTATCCAACCAGACCAGCGTCATGGGCGCTGATTCGGGGATGCCTGACTTCGCCGACACCACCCGGGCCACAGGTTTCGAGGCCGCCGGGAAACTCAGAAATGCGTACGGCGTGGGCTTCTGCGGAGCGTCGCGGATCGGCGTGTAAAGTGTCTGCGCGGCGGCGCCAGCCTCGGCTTCGCGCTCGGCATCAACTCAGTTGGGAATGATTCGATATGTGCGGCATCTGTGGCATCTTTCACTTCGGAGCGGGTGGCCGTGCCAACGACGCCGCATTGTTCGAAATGAACCAGCAGATTTCGCATCGCGGCCCGGACGATGCGGGCAGTATGGCCACCGGGGGCGTGGGCCTTGCCATGCGCCGCCTCAGCATCATTGACCTGAACACAGGCCACCAGCCCATCTCCAATGAAGACGGCTCGATCTGGATCGTATTCAACGGCGAGATTTACAATCACGCCGAACTCCGCCCAAAACTGATCGCCCGCGGGCACGTGTTCCGCACCCACAGCGACACAGAAAACATCGTGCACCTCTATGAGGAATATGGGCAGGATTGCGTACAACATCTGCGCGGGATGTTTGCCTTCGCCATCTGGGACAAGGCTCGGAACGTGCTCTTCGCGGCCCGGGACCGTCTCGGCATCAAGCCTTTTTATTACTGCATGCAGGACGGAGCCTTTCTGTTCGGTTCTGAAATCAAGGCTTTGCTGGCCTACCCAGGGGTGGGTGCTGAGTTCAATCGTGGAGTCTTGCCGGAATATCTGGCATTCGGCTACGTTTCCAGCGCTGAGACTTTTTTTTCTGGAATCCGCAAGCTCCCCGCCGGGCACACTCTTGAACTCAGCGAAAACAGCGGCCCGACGGTCCAGCGCTATTGGGATTTGTTGACAACCGAAGATTCCCCAACCCGTCCGCGTGCCTATTATGTTGAGCGCTATCGCGAATTGCTGGAAGATGCGGTCAGCTCGCATCTGATGAGCGATGTACCGTTGGGCGTTTTTCTAAGCGGGGGACTGGACTCCAGCGCGGTCGCCGCGCTGACCGCGAAGAGCCGCCGCGATCCGATCAAGACTTTTGCGGTTGGCTACGCCGAACAGGCGTACAGCGAACTTCCCATACGCCAAAATTGTCTCCGATCACATCGGCTCTCAACACCATGAAGTCCAAGTCACGCAGCGCCAGTTTTTCGATTCGTTGCCGGATGTGATCTGGCATGAGGATGAACCGGTCAGCTGGCCCTCGAGCGTCGCACTCTATCACCTTGCCAAACTATCGCGCGAGCACGTCACGGTGGTGTTGACGGGCGAGGGCAGCGACGAAACCCTGGCCGGCTACGCGCGCTACGCGTGGACGGTTTGGAATGCCCGCATGGACGCGGCTTACCGCAGCGTCACTCCCGCGGCTCTACGGGCTTTCGTCCGCAAGCAGATCCGCTCGGCAGGGCTCGGAGCGACACTTCGGCGGAAACTGGAGCACACCTGCCTGGGCCGCGACGGAAACTCGTGGGCTTCCTTCTATTTCGATAATTTCTACTCTGCTTTTTCGGCGGCTGAACAGGCGCATCTGCTCACGCCGGAGTACCAAAGCGATCTGAGCTCCATCTATACCAACTCCATGCAAGTCTGGGAGCGCTCTTCTGGAACTCTGCTGAAGCGCCTGCTCTACACCGACATCAATACTTATCTGGTGGAACTGTTGATGAAGCAGGACCAGATGAGCATGGCCGCCTCGATCGAGAGCCGGGTACCGTTCCTCGATCATCCTCTGGTGGAATTCGCCGCTGGGATTCCGTCTCAGTACGCGCTGAAAGGGCTGGAAGGAAAAAGCATTCTGAAATCCGCAGTGGAGGATCTGCTGCCGCATTCCATTATTTACCGCAAGAAGATGGGCTTCCCGACGCCGTGGTCCACATGGCTGGCGGGAGAACAGCTTCAGGAACTCGAAAGCCTGCTGCTCGAACCAAGAAGTTTGCAGCGCAATCTTTTTCAGCGGGATGCCATACGCGCGCTTTTTGCGGAACACCGCAGCCGTACTCGCGACAACTCCGACCGCATCTGGAGACTGCTCAATCTGGAATTGTGGTTCCGCGTCTTTGTGGATCGCGACCCTTCCCTGCTGAACAAATCTCATGGTCCCGTGTTGGCGGCGGCGTCCGGCATCTCGTCAGGGCGCTCCACTTAGCCTATGCAGAAGCACATCCGAGGCAATCTGCTGGGAGCGCTGAAGGCCACTGGAGTTTTTGAGCGCGTGCGCGACAGCCGCTGGCGCCAGCACCATTTGCTGATTCTGTGCTACCACAGCCTTGCCCTCGATCAGGAAAACCAGTGGCGCCCGGCTGTGTATATCACTGCGGCCCGCCTTCGTGAGCGTTTTGAAATGTTGAAGCAAGGGGGCTACCAGGTTTTGTCCCTTGCCGAAGCGGTCGAGCGGTTGCGCAGGAATGATCTCGTCCCCCGCAGCGTGGTTTTGACCTTCGATGATGGAACCTACGATTTTTACAAGCTCGTTCATCCGCTATTGCGCGAGTATGGGTTCCCGGCGACCGTCTACCAGACGACCTATTACTGTTCGCATCCGGTGCCAGTTTTTCATCTGATCTGCTCCTACATGTTATGGAAGAAGCGCGACGCTCTTTTCAGCGCCGCGCCGGACATCGGCATCCCGCAGGATCTTCGACTCGAGGGGCTCGAAGCTCGCGACACCGCGGTCCGTCAACTGGTGGCGTTCGCGAAGCGGGAGCACTTTTCCACCGAACAACAGAACGAACTGGCCGCCGAGTTAGCGCGCCGGTTGGATGTCGATTACCAGGAATTGTCGCGCCTGCGCGTTCTCCAGTTAATGACAGCGCAGGAAATTGCGGAGTTGGCAAGTGCCGGCATCAGCTTCGAACTCCACACTCATCGCCATCGAACACCCCGGGATCGAACCCTGTTTGAGAAAGAAATTCACGACAATCGCGAGGCGCTTCAAGCCATCACAAAAACGCGACCTGCCCATTTTTGCTATCCCAGTGGAGACTATGATCGGATGTTTTTGCCGTGGCTCGCGGAAGACGGCGTCGCCTCTGCCACAACCTGCGATCCCGGACTGGCATCCTCGAAAGCCGAACCGCTGCTCCTTCCGCGAGTCGTCGATACGACGGGAAAGACCGCGCTCGATTTCGAAAGCTGGCTGACGGGTGTAGGGGGTCTGATCTCGGCAGGTGTAAACGTCGTGCGTTGGCGCAGCTTTTCGCGCTCTTAACTTGATCGTTGCCGCTTGTTTCCCAACTCCAAGTAAAGCTCTTCAAAGCGGCGGCGGACTTCATCGATATGAAAGTGCGAGCGCGCGAATTCTTTGCTCCGCACGGCATATTGGGTCCGCAAACTCGGGTCGCGCACCAACTTCGCAAGGGCTTCCACCAACTGCTCCTCATCTCCCGGTGGAACGAGCAAGCCATTCTCTCCGTTTGTCACCAACTCCGGATTGCCGCCAACATCGGTAGTCACGACGGGAACGCCCGCAGCCATCGATTCCAGAATTACGTTCGAAAGACTTTCCGAGGACGAAATGAGGACACTCACGTCCAGACTCGCCAGCATCGCGGGAATGTCATGGCGTTCCCCAACGAACAAGACCTTCTCTTTGATTCCCAAGTCCGCCGCCATCGCTTCGAGACCCGGGCGCAGTGGACCGTCTCCCACGAGAACAAACTCGACTGCGGGATATTGCAGCGCAAGTTTTGCGGCCGCTTTCAGGAATGCGGGATGATTCTTGACCGTATTGTTCATTCGCGCGATCATGCCCAGGCGCACGACGCCGGGCTTGCGGGGAATCGCTGGAGCGCTTTGCTCGAATGCCTGTTCCAGCAACCCATTCGGAATCACTTCCAGGTTTCTGCTCCGGCAGCCCCGCTGCGCGTAACGTCGCCGCGGCCGCGCGCGAGTTGCAAACCACGCGCTGGCAAAAACGGAATGCCCAATACTGCGCTTTGAATTGCGCGCGGGTCAGCAGATCTCCCAGTTGCCGGTGGCTGCCGATCACCGGCACGCCCGCCATCCGTGCTGCTGGGATGAGCATCAGGTTGGTATAGAAATCGAACGCGTGCGCCACCGCGATTCGGTCGCGGCGCATGCTGCGCACCATCGCCAGTTGCGCGCGCTGAGACTTGATCCCGACCAGTTTGCCGCCGGGAGGAAATTCCGGAATCTCACCAAGCCTGTCCGCCAACCCGCCGATCCTCCGCAAACAGGCGGCATGCACGTCAAAGCGTTCGCGGCTTAGGGACTCCACCAGGGTCACGAACTGGCGCTCACTTCCGCCGACCTCCAGAGTGTTGGTCATCAGCAACACGCTGAGGCGGTCGCTGGCCTTGGGCGCGACTTCCACCGGTTGGCTCCCTAAGGCGAGTTGCGACAAGTCAGCACTCTCCGCGGCGAAGAATTGAAATGCGGCCTCCGCTCGCGAGGAGCGGACGAACCGCAGTTGTAGAATAGAGCAAAGTCGGGGACCAGGATAGACTCAGTCGTCCTGCCGGTTACCCCCTTTGAAGCGAGTCTTCCAATCGCTGCAGCACGATTCTTGTGCGCGTTGAGCCGCGTGCAATCACCGTAAGGACGCACGACACTTATGAGGATTCTGGTTCTCGACGGCAATCAGAACCAGGCAGTCGCTTGCGTGCGATCACTAGCCCGTCACGGCCACACCGTGCTGGTAGGAGAGTCACGCGCATGGTCGAAGGCGGGCTGGTCGCGCGATTGTTCCGAGAGTTTCGAATACGCCTCGCCGCATACGGATGCCGAAGAATTCCTGGCAGACATACTCGTCGAGGCGGAAAAACAAACGGGCACTCTCATTCTGCCCATGACCGAAGTCACGACTTTGTTGATCTCCAGCCATCGGGAACTTCTCGCCGCAGTGGGTGCGCGATTTGTTCTACCCAGCCACACCGATCTTTTGCGCGCAGTCGATAAAAGTCAAACCACAGCTTTGGCGCAGTCGCTCGGCATCGACATTCCAAAGACATATGCGGTGAGCAGCGTCGAATCGCTAAAACAAATTTGCGGAGAACTGCGGTTTCCCGTCGTTCTCAAACCCAGGGCGTCGCAAGAGCAATCGGCTGAAGGCACCCTGCATGCCACTGGACGGCCCAGTTATGCCCGGGATGCGGAGGAACTGATCAAGGCCTTCGCGGCCATGCAGACCCATTGTTCCGCCGTGCTGGTTCAGGAGTTCATCGAAGGGACGGGCACGGGATATTTCGCCCTCATGAACCATGGAGAACTTCGAGCCGAGTTTGCTCACCGCCGCATCCGCGACTTGCATCCCACCGGATCAGGCAGTGTGCTGCGCGAAAGCATCTTGCCCACGCCACATATTCGCGAGATCAGTCTCGCGATGCTGAAGGCACTGAACTGGAACGGTGTGGCCATGATCGAATTCCGTCTGAGCGCTGACAACGTTCCGGTATTCATGGAGATCAACGGCCGCTTTTGGCACTCACTGCCGCTGGCTTGTTATGCCGGGGTTGATTTTCCCGCGCTGCTGGCCCACGTGGCAGAATTTGGAGACGTCGATCCGCCTCCCCCGTACAAAGTTGGCGTGAAATGCCGCTGGCTGGTCGGCGATTTTCGCCATCTCGTGGAAGTTTGGAAGGGCCGTCCGCCGGGATTTCCAGGAACATTTCCTCGCCGTCTGCCCACGCTCCTGGCCGAACTTACGCCGCAACCGGGCATGTTCCATGATAATTTCGTCTGGAGGGATCCCTTGCCCGCAGTAGGGGATTGGATTCGGTTGCTGCAGCAAGTTTGGGAATCTCGCTCGCAATGAAAATGGCCGCATGCTGAAAGCCGCGCTTCACGTCCACAGCACATATTCCGACGGCGAATTTACGCTTGCGGAATTAAAGCACGTCTACGCTGACGAGGGCTGCGCGGTGGTGTGCATCACCGATCATGCCGACAGCTTTGACGAGCCGAAGCTGGCCGATTACGTTCGTGAATGCGCATCGCTAAGCGATGACAACTTTCTATTTCTCTGCGGCCTGGAATATACCTGCGAGCAACAAATGCACATTCTGGGCTACGGAGCGACCGTGCTGGCGCACACGCAAGATCCGCAGAGCGTAATCCGGCACATCGAGAAACATAAGGGCCTCGCCGTCATCGCGCACCCCAAAGACTCCATGTTCGAGTGGATCGAAAGTTTTACGGTGCTCCCCCTCGGCATCGAGACCTGGAACTCGAAGTATGACGGCCAATATGCGCCGCGGCCCGGCACGTTCGAATTGCTGCGACGCCTGCAGGCGCGGCGTTCTGGCATGAGAGCGTTCTACGGTCAGGATCTTCACTGGAAAAAGCAATTTCGTGGCTTGTTTACTCAACTGGAATGCAACTCGCTGAATCGTGACCGGATTTTGCAGGCCCTTGCGGCCGGCAAATATTCCGGAGTCAAAGGCGACCTGGCGTTGCCGTCAACGGGCGAGCTTTCTCCGCAACTGGCTGCGCGTTTCAAAGCGCGGCACGCCCAGTCTGACCGCATGAGGAACGTTCTCAAGACCGGCAAGAAAGCGATCGACAAATTGGGCATCACTGCGCCCGCCGCCCTTAAGTCTCATCTGCGAAAGATTTTCTGAAAACTATTCATGCGCGATGACGCCATCATCTATCTGATGTATCACGAGATTGAAGTGGAGGGCCGTCCACTGTGTCAAAGCGAGCAAGGGTACGTGCGCTATGTCGTTCACGAACGTGATTTCCATGAGCAGATGAGTTGGCTGCAGAGTGCGGGCATCCGAGGATTCTCGGTTACGGACGCACTCGACAAGAAAGCGGCGGGCGGAATTGTCATTACCTTCGACGATGGGTGCGAGACTGATCTGGTGGTGGCAGCGCCGATCCTGCAGAAAGCAAATTTCAGCGCGACTTTTTATATCACTGTGGGCTTTCTCGGACGCCCCGGCTATATGGTTGAGCGGCAAGTTCGCGAACTGAGCGAAGCCGGATTTGAGATCGGCTGCCACTCCATGACGCATCCTTGCCTGAGCGATCTTTCCGAACCAGAACTCAATCGCGAGATTGCCGAGGCGAAGGCGCGGTTGGAACAAATGACTGGTCGTCCGGTCCATCATTTCTCATGTCCTGGCGGACGCTGGAGTCCGAAGGTGGTTGAAGTCGCGCGCCGGGCGGGCTACCACAGTGTCACCACGAGTCGGATCGCCGTGAATCGCTCAGAGAGCGATCCCTTTCAACTGGCGCGGGTTGTGGTGATGCGAGAAGTTGCGCTGGATGCTTTCGAGGATATGTGCCACGGACGCGGGCTCTGGCAACGGCAGTTTCGGAACACGTTGCGAAACACGTCCCACAAATTACTCGGAAATTCTCTCTACGACCGGCTGCGCAGCCTCGTATTAGAACGGAAAGCGTGAAACGCGCACTCTTGATTTAAGACTTCAGAACTGGCGCCGGCTGCGTGGCAGGATCCACCGCAATTACCGTTTCATCGATCTGCGCTCCTGACATGGAACCGAGGTAAGACCTGCCCAACCATGAATTCTTGAAGCGGAATTTCGCGTCGAAGTAGGCTCGGTAGGGAGTTTTCAATCTTATAGCAGCGATCGTGCTCGCGGCGTGGCCGGAATCCGACAACGGGTAGTCCAAATCTTTCAAAGTCGCGCCCACCAGCCGTTCGAATGTGGCCAATTTTTCCGTGCTCATTTTTTTCTTCCATCGTCCGACTGGGCCACTGGCGTCGCCTTTGAACGAAGTGTTGGGTTCACGCACCGAGCCAATTCCCACTTGCAGGATGCGTTCATAGTTCATGTCGTGCTGAATGAACTCTCCAATTTTCGCGAGAGTGGCGTGCGGATCCGCTTGCAAATCCTCAAAACGCACTTCCATGTAATCTCCGCCCAGGCTTCTGCCCTGGTTACGGCCGGCTTGCACGATCCACTCCCAAAACACTCCTGTCACCAACAGGCTGTTCGGACGATCCCATGGAAAAGGGCGCACCCAGCGGTGAGGACGCGCGTCCAGAGACAATGAAACGTCGCGGCCGTCACGAATCATGTGGATAAACAACGCGTCCGGCAATTCTTTCTTGATCGCGTGTATGTGCAACAATTCTTCGGGAGAATTGTCGGCCCAGCGCCTGACTCCCTGAACGCGAGCCATCTCTCCCATAACAATGCGGAGAAAGTCGCCTCCGCTCCTGCAGTCGGCCAATATCTTGGCGCGAATCTTCTGGGCATCGAGAAACGAGGCGCGGAACAATTTGCTTTGCAGCCAGGCATCGACGAGTTTCTCGCGGTTGGCCCGGTCACTCAGATTGCCGAAGCGGGGCACCAGCAGGTTGAAGACGTTGGACTCAGCGAGGTACACAGCGAAATCGCCGGACGACAGTAGCATGTTATAAAGCAGCGTCGTCCCCGAGCGTGGACAACCCACCACGAAAACTGGCGCTCTGCCTCGCATAGTTGCGTTTTCCTTCACTTCCTGTCAGCCCGCACCGGCGCCGCCCCCCGCTTCTCATTCTCACGCTCGTCGGAAATTGCGGCAAACCCTTCTTTGTTTACTGCAATATCCTGGTCGGAGGAAATCACCCGCACTTTTCCATCGACGCTGATTATCTCGCAACGTGAAAAACTCTTTGGCGAAGAAACAACTTTCTCGCCACCCGCCTCCACATAGGTGGCGTTGCAGCATATCAGCGTTCGCAGGGTTCCTTCGCGATTCTGCCCCCAACATAGCAATTCTGCGTCACTGTTCCACGGAGAAAGCCGCCACGGCTTTCCATCGCCGAAGACAATAGATTGCTCATACTCGGGCGTGGTTACACGGTAACAGACGGCGGAGTCTCCAGCCGAAACTGAGTCGATCCGCGCAAAGCTCTCTGCGCTGGAATCGATCCCGGCCTGCGCAAACAACAACGTCACAAATTCCGCCGGCAATGTGGCTACTGTGCCAAAGTGCAGCACGCTGTGGCGTTCCTTCTTACCGTAAGCCGGGGACCAATCGTCCGACAGAATTTCCTGCGTCCATCCATGACTTTCGGGAGCGAGAATAAATGAACTGGCGTCGGCACTGCGAAATGTATCGGTGCTCTGCTCGATGGGCAGGAATTCCGGATCGACGTGCCAGTGCAAGTCGAGTTGATGCTTCCCTTGCCCCAGCGCCTGATCGCGGACCAGCCAAAAACGCGACTTGAGCGAGAACACGAAACGGCGATGCACGACCGGTTCGGGCAAACGCGTGTACCCATCGTGGCTGCCGACAAACAAATCGAAAGTTTCACCGTTGATCCATTTTTCGGCATGAACGTTGGGCAGGCTCATCCAACTGAACGGCCCGTTGGGCTCGGACTGATCCATGCCATCGATCACTAATGTGTTGTGGGCACTGCTGCCTCGAAAGCGGTTGCGTTCCTCCGAATTCTCTCCCACATACTCGAACGTTCCTGGATCGATCAGCAACGGACGGCCACCGGCGTTCGCGGTAACGCTCAGGGCATCGGCGTGTCCATGACCGCCGGTATCAGCACCCTGCGGACCGGCATCAATGACCAATTGCCGCTGCAGGTCATCGCTGGCCATCAGGTACAGCCCGCTATTTGGAAACGCAGTCGAATTGCACGCCGGAGAAACTGCCGGCAAGCGATCGAATTCCGCCATGCCTGCCTCTCCCAATAGCCACAACGATTCTTCGCGAAAACCGCCGGCAACCGTTTTGAAGTCGCCGCGCCCGAACAGCACCGCGCCCGTGGCCAGCGGGTCGAGCAGATGCACCGTCCGATTGCGCTGCGGATCGAACAGACGCCCGCCGTCGTCGTCACCCAGCCGAGGAACTGGTCCTGATCGGCCAAGCAGACAAAGCGCTTCCAACATGCGTTCGACGATACGATTCAGTGGATCGGGGATTGGAATTCCGTTCAGCGAAGCTAGCACCGTGGAGTGCAGGAAAAAATCCAGAGCATAAACATGATAGTAGGTCGATTGCTCGAAATGCAGGCCATCCTCGCGAACCTGCCGCTCCGCAGCCTGCTGCAGAATTTCCCATCCGTGTTGTTGTATCTGATTTGCTCGCGGCAGTTCCGGACACAGCGTGCCGATGAAAAAAAGCGCGGCCCCTTCACCCAGGAGATGTGTATTCGCGGAAAAATAAGTGGAGAGATGGCATTCGATGTGGCGGGCCGACACCGCCAGTTTGCGGCATAACTGAGAACGAAAATCCGCCCGCATTGCGCCCGACCCCAACATCAGGGAATACACCCAAAGCCAGGAGATGCTGCGGAACGCCACTTCCAGGCTGCTTGCCCAGTTGGTGCCGATGGGGTACGGGTTTTCCCGATGCCAGTGTTTCCATTGCCGAAACAGTTCGGTGGAGTATTTCTCATCCCCGGTGAGGCGAAATGCTTTGGCCAGAGTCACGAGGTGCTGATGACGGTTGAGTTCCCAGGTGATTTTGCTGTCTCCTACTTCGGCGAAATCGAGATAGTGAATCTGAAATCCGGGCTTTCGCGGTGCTTGTTTTTTGTGCACGCGGTCACGGTGCCAGTCGATCTCCTGCCCGTAGTCCAAGCTTTCATACCCCAGAAGATCAAACTGGTGGTTACAAATTCTCTCAGCGTGTCCAATAATTTCGCCGGTTTCCTTGGGAAAGCGTTGGCGCAGCATGTCGCACAACCGCGGGACGGCATCAGCCGAGAAAAAGAAATGCGGCTCTGGTCTCGCTGAGGTGCTCACTAACTGGGGCTCGAAGCTGCTGCCAGCTTTGTAGCGCAGGAAGTCGATGCGCGCGGTCGCCTGCTGTCGCAACCGGAAGACAATTTCCGCCGGGCTCATGGCAAGCGTGCGCTGGTAGAGCCGCTTCCATTCTCCTGATCGCTTGCTCATGCGTGCTCAGATTTTATATCCACGGCACTTCGCGCGGCCCGGCATGCGGCATAAGTTTTTCCAGCGCTCCCGCCTGTAATCGCGCAAATCCCTGTAAAATAAAGACTTCGGGGACCCGCACACGGGCAGTCAACCCGCAAGGAAGACCGTTGAAATGACCCGCATTAGTGTTTTTGGTTTGGGCTATGTTGGAACCGTCACGGCTGTTTGCCTGGCACATCGGGGCAGCGAAGTCATCGGAGTCGATCTCAGCGCGGCCAAGGTCGAAGCTCTGGAGTCTGGTCGCAGCCCCATCGTGGAAGCGGGCTTGAGCGAATTGATCGAGGAGTCGCATCACGCGGGCAAGTTGCACGCCACCACCGATTCAGCCGCAGCCGTTTTGAATTCTGATATCTCTTTCCTGTGCGTCGGCACGCCGAGCCTGCGCAATGGCAAGCTTGACTTGGGCCACCTGGAGCCGGTCTGCCGCGACATTGGAGAGACGCTCAAGAAAAAAGAAACATTCCATCTGGTCGTGCTGCGCAGCACCGTGCTGCCGGGCACCGCCGAATCCATCGTGCTCCCGACCCTGGAGAAGGCCAGCGGAAAGCGCATAGGCAAGGATTTCGGAGTCTGCGTAAATCCGGAATTCATGCGCGAGGGCACTGCCGTGGCCGATTTCATGGAACCCTCCATCACCGTGATTGGAGCCAACGACCCTGCCCACAGCCGCATGCTGCACCAACTTTACTCGTGGATGCCCGGCCGCATTTTTGAAACTTCCTTTCGTTCCGCTGAAATGGTCAAGTATGTTTGCAACGCGTGGCATGCAGTGAAAGTATCGTTCGCCAACGAAGTGGGAACGGTGGCGAAGTCATTGGGGGTGGATGCAGAATCGGTAGTCGAAATTTTCTCCGCCGATACCAAGCTGAACATTTCGTCCCGCTATCTCAAGCCGGGATTTGCTTTCGGCGGTTCCTGTTTGCCCAAGGATGTGCGCGCCTTGAATTACCGCGCCAAAGAACTTGATCTCGAACTCCCGTTGTTGGAAGCGATCCTGCCCAGCAATGAATCGCATCTGGATCGCGCCGTCGGAATGGTGCTTGCGACGGGAAAGAAAAAAGTCGCAGTGCTCGGACTCAGCTTCAAGGCCGCGACCGACGATCTGCGGGAGAGTCCGCAAGTTCAACTGGTCAAGCGCCTGATCGGCGAAGGTTGCCACGTCCAGGTTTGGGATGACAACGTTTCTTTGGGACGCCTGATTGGATCGAACCGTCAGTACATTGAGGAAGCAATTCCCCACATTGGCTCGCTGCTCAACTCCGACCTCGGGCAAATGTTGCAGGCGGCGGAGGTGGTGGTGGTGGGCACGACCGGAATCGACAGAAGTACGCTGGATCCGATGCTGCGCGCGGGACAGACGATCATCGATCTGGTCAACCTGGAAAAATCTCGCCGGCCAACTGCAGGCACTGCCTACGAGGGGATGTGCTGGTAGGCTCGACGGGGAATATTAATTATTGGAGGCGGGCGTCAACTCCACACCACGCCCGGCTTTGGCGACGAAACTGAACGCTTGCGCCGCGTCAATCGATTGAATATCCAGACGAAAACCGCCGCATTGATCATGCAGAAATAATAGGGTAGTCGCAAAACTTTCGACGGCAGCGGAAAGAATGCGCCCAGGATCGCCAAGCCGTAGAAGGCAAGTTGTCCGATCGCCAACCACTTGTAGAAAGGCACTCGCCACAGAAAAACGTTCGCAACCGCCATTGCGACCATAAACAGGGGCACGAACAGACGCGCGGCCTTGTGGGAGAGAAAACAAATCAGCACAAATGGTTTTGGTGGCCAGAGGAAGGCCCGAACCTCCCGCAATTGCGCGATGTTGCCCGCAGTGATGCGAACCCGCCGGCCAAAGCCCTCCATCTCATGTGCCTCTTCGTAGGCGACCGCCTGGGGTTCATAGGCAATGCGAAACCCACGGCGGAGCACGCTCGTCGGAATCACAAAATCGTCGTTGATCGTGCCCTGGGGTGGAAAAGGATACAGAGACTTCCGCATGGCATAAAGCGATCCATGCGCGCCGGTGAGGGTTCCGAGCTTGGCTTCCTGCAGTTTGAGAAAGGTCTCGTACTTCCAGTAAAGATCTTCCTGTCGCCCGAGATTCGCGGCATCGGGATTCAACACCTGATACACGCCACTGGCTGCGCCAACGGACTCGTCGGCAAAATTGGCAGTCAACTTCCGTACGGAATCCGCCGCCAGCATGCTCGAAGCGTCAGAGAACACCACGATCTCGCCACGCAACTGCGGGACCGCATCGTTCAGGCAAACGACCTTGCCTCGATTCTCCGGGAACTCGAGCAGGCGCACCCGGCCTTGCCCTTCCTGGCGAGCCAAGTTACGCACGATTTGCGCCGTGTCATCGGTGCATCCGTCCGATGCGATCACAATTTCGAGCCGGTCGTGCGGATAGTCAAGGGCGAGCGAGTTTCGCACCTTGGCGGCAATCACGGCGGCCTCGTTGTAGGCGGAGATGAGCAGCGATACCGAGGGCTCGACGTTCGCCTTGCGAACCGGCTTGCGGAAGAACGCTTGCAGGATCCAAAGCAGCAGCGGATATCCCACATAGGCATAAACCACCAATGCGGCGGACGCCCAGAAGATAAGCCGGGTCGTCATCTCATCCAATCGCTTTGGACTCGATGCAATATAGCTGCCCGTGAGTCTCGCAGGATTCCACTTGGAATCCAGCGCGGTTGAGCAGTTCGTCAACCTGCTCGCGCGTCCAGAAATAGACGGGGCATCCCGCCGCCTTCAGGCGCACCTTGCGCACCGAGGCGCGAAGGGTCCCGGCACGCGGCCAAGCCGAGAGAAAGCGGTTGCGCGTAATGCTGCGAATCACTTTCAGGCGGTCCAGAGGCTCGGCGACGTAATCCCAGAAACCGATGGCAATCACGCTGTCGAACTTGCGATCGGTCTTCCAGTCGAGCACATCGGTAAGCACGAAATCGCAGCGGTCGGCGACCTTGTCGCGTTCCACGACCTCCTGCGCCAGCTTGAGCATGGCCGGAGCGAAATCAAGTCCCGTTACCTTCGCTCCCTTTTGGGCCAGTGCGCTGACGAAACGGCCGGAACCGCAGCCGACGTCACAAATGGTCTGGCCACGGCAGTCGCCGGACTTGCGCATTACCCAATCGAAGCGTTCGTACATGTCGCGGCGCAGCCAATGATCGAGCGTACGCGCGATCGGATTTTTTTTGCCCGTGTAGATGGTATCGAACGCGGGCGCAACCTTGTCCCAGTATTCAGCGATCTGCCGGGATTCATCTTGAGCCATTCTTCCCCCAGGGTGGTGTGTCTGCGGCTCTGGCCAAATCGGCTAGGCCGCTGTTGCGAAAGCTGGTGAACCCGCCCCGGCGCAGCATCCGTTCGAGGCGGGAATAAGTTTTGTTCAAATTCGTGTAGTGCCTGATTCGCGATTTCAATCGTCCGTTCAGACGCGGCTGTTGGGGATCGATCTCCCATGGATGAATATAGGAAATCACCGGCATCCGTTCGGCGTGTGCGCGCCGGAAGCCAAGCTGGTTGTACCATTGCGGCAACAGGCGCAGGTATCCGCCTCCGCCGAAGGGAAAGTGCGTTGCGCCCCACAGGCGAAACGTCGCAATGGGATATTCCAGCAGCGGCCCAGAGGCGGTGTCCAGATGAAAGGGAAACCGCGGAGCCGATGGGATTCCGTAACTCTCGTGATGAATGGGAAAAATGCTGGAGTCGTAGGTAAAATCCAACTCCGCCAGAATGTCCGTTGCCCACAACGAACCCGTCACGATCGAATACGTAGGAGCGCGATAGCCGTAGACCTTCACTCCGGCGGCCTGCTCAATAGCCTGTTTGGCGCGGTAAGTGTCTTCACGGAATTCTTTGGGATCGAGTTTGTAGATCAA
This sequence comes from uncultured Acidobacteriaceae bacterium, assembly GCA_963715875.1. Classification (GTDB taxonomy): domain Bacteria; phylum Acidobacteriota; class Terriglobia; order Terriglobales; family Acidobacteriaceae; genus Sulfotelmatobacter. The sequence goes on from OY970281.1 coordinate 3,976,773, forward strand.
ACGATGCCAGTAGGAGTGGCAGGCCAACTCGTGCCCGCCAGCCGCAATCTGGCGCACCAGATCGGGGAACTTTTCAGCCACCCACCCCAGCACGAAGAACGTGGCTTCCACTTGCATCTCGGCGCACAGGTCGAGCAGCCTCTGTGTGTTGCTCACCACGCGACTTTGATAGGATTCCCACTGCGAGCGCTGGACAATATCCGAAAAAGCCTCGGCATGAAAATAGTCTTCTACATCGACGGAGAAGACGTTCTTCCACGCGCGACTGCCTTGGCTGGCAACGGTATTGGTCTCTGCCTGCATGGTTCCTGACCTTAGCACCTTATCAAACTTCCAAATGCCGCGTCGGCACTCGTTATTCCGTTAGTGCGAAGTGAGTGCCCGCTGCGGCTCGCTCACTGCATGGACTCCGGCGATAGCGCCGCTGAGCACCTCGGCAAACCGCTCTGCGATTCTTGACCAGTCATAACGCTGCGCTTGAATGGCTGCAGCCTGCTCGTAGCGCCGGCGCAGCGCGGAATCGCGGAACAGTTCGAGAATACTGGCGGCGAAACTTACCGGAGCGTCGGCCAGCAGCAAGTCGCGGCCGTGCACCACATCCAGGCCTTCGGCGCCGATGGTCGTGGAAATGAGAGCTTTGCCCATCGCCATCGCTTCAAAGATTTTCAAACGCGTCCCACCGCCGATGCGCAGCGGCACAATCACGACCGTGGCATCTCGCAGATAATTCGCCACCGACGGAACTGTTCCCGTAACTTCAATCGAAGAAGATGCCAGACGCCGGATGCGTTCATGCGGATCGCGGCCCACGACCTGAAAACGGGCGTTAGGAAAGGCAGTCAGCACGGTCGGCCAGATCTCGCGGCAAAAATATTCGACTGCATCGATGTTCGGTTCCCAGTCCATCGAGCCGGTGAAAACAACTACCGGTGGATTGTCTGGCGCCGGTGGCGCAACCGCGTACTGTTTCGTATCCACACCCGTAGGAACCACGGTAATCGGGCATTTTGGATTGAAAGCCAGCATCTGGTTCCGATCCTCATCCGATACTGCGATGACGTGGTGAAACTTCGACAGGGCCCTCGGCTCATATCGCGCCATCTTGTCGGCTTCGATTTTGTAGGAGAGCCGGCGCAGAGGCGTGGGCTCTACATCCGCCAATCGGCGCCAAAGCACCGTCTCAACATTGTGCTGAAACAACACAGCCGGAATGGCTGGGTTCGATGGAAAGTTCAACGAAGCCGAAAGAAAATCGCACACGGCGACGTCGAAGCGGTCTTCGCCTAGCCATTGAGTCACCGTGTGCCGCACTTTGGAGTGAGTGAACTTGGTGACCGCATATGGCGCCTTCGCGGGCAGGCGATAGATGTAATCCGCATACTGGGCGAGCGTCGCTTCCGGAGCCGCCGTATGGATGGTCTGCGCTCCGGGCAGGCTGCGTTTCAGATTCGTTTCGTAGTCCAGATTCCGCGGGCCGCCGTAATACGAAAGGTACGTCACGTCGTGCTTCGCCGCCAGATGGCGCAGGATATTGTAGGAACGGATCTTCCCTCCGGTGTCGACCGGCAGCAGCCTTCCGCCTTTTACCCAAAGTATCCGCATGCCAAAGTTCCTGCCTTCACTCATCCTTCATTGCATTCGTTCGAACGCTGCTACATTTTCGAAAGGTCGCGACTTACCAGCCATCTTCCCAGCGGCGTCCTGGTCTTGAGGGAAAACTTTCCCGCGAAATATGCGGCGTATTGTGCGCGAAAGGCGCGCCACGCTATGCCGCTCGAACCAGTTTCTGTTGCCCGTGAATAGCCCAGTTCCTGCAGGGTTGCGCCCACCAATTCCTCAAATGCCGCCAGTTGTTCGGAAGAGTAAAATTTCTTCCAGCGCGCCACCGGATCGAAATTGGCTCCTGCTCCCTCATCCTTAAACGACGTATTCGGACGGCTGACCGACCCGATGGCAACTCTCTGAATCTCGTCGTAATCCAATTCCTGATCGACGAACGAACTCAGATGCGCAAGCACCTCCCGGGGTTTGGCGACCAAATCCTCATATCGCACCTCAACGTAATCGGAGCCCAGTTGCGCGCCATCTTTACGTCCTTGTTGCGTCATCCACTCCCAATAAACGCCTCCCGCCATGCGCCGTGGAGTGCGGTCCCAGGGAAGTTGTTTGGGCCATCCTTGCTTCTCCATCGACAAAGCCACGTCCCGCCCGTCGCGGATGATATGAATCACCAGCGCGTTCGGAATGGTTTGCTTGATGCGCAAAAGATAGAGGATGTGATCCGGAGTACATTCCGCCCAGCGTTTCACTCCCTGATGCCTCGCCGTTTCCTCCATCACAATGCGCAGAAAATCGCCGCCGTTGCGGCATTCCTGCATAATTTTTTTCTGCAGCGGCCCGGCATCCAGGCCGGTCGCGGTGAATAAACGGCTTTGGAGCCATGCCGCCAACAGGCGCTGCTTGTTTGCATCCACGCTCAAATCGCCGAAACGCGGCTCCAGCATGTGAAAAACCTCGGACTCCGCCCGGTAGACTGCGAAATTTCCCGCCGAGAGCAGCACATGATAGAGGTACGTGGTTCCAGATCGCGGACATCCCACCACGAACACCGGGGCCGTGCTTCTCGATCCGCGGGAAGCAGAGGCGTCGCTCACGAGATGTTGGCTTGCGTTTTGCATGCGGAAAACCGCTGGGGCTAGTGGTTCACCTTCGCAGACGCCAAAGTACCTTCTCGCGGTTGTAGAACCTGGCAGGCTCCGCCGGCCAGTGCCGCAGCGGTGAATCCCCCGGCCTCCAGAAAATTCCTATGCCAAAGCTCAAGAACCAGCATGCGCCACAAAATTCCGGAGCGATTGCGGCGTCCGGTCATATGCTCCTTGACCAGCGAGCGAACAGCTTCCGGCCTGAAATATCCGCGCTGTGTGGTTCTCGGTTCGAGCAGCAGAGCCAGAAATTGATCTTTTAGTTCGTTGCGCATCCAATCCACCAGCGGAAGCTGAAATCCCTGTTTTCGCCGATGCAGCAAATCTGAAGGAATCCCCAGGCGCTCAGCCAGTTTTTTCAGGACATATTTCCTGGTGCCGTTGCGAAATTTCCATTCCACCGGCAGCGCGGCCGTCCACTCCACGAAAACGTGATCGAGCATTGGAACCCGCACTTCAAGCGACGTTGCCATGCTCATGCGATCGACCTTGGTAAGGATGTCCCCTGCCAGGTAAGTCTTCACATCGAGATACATCAACCGGCTCAGAGTGTCCTGGGCGGGAGCGTGATCGTAGTAGCCCTGGAACTGCGCCAGCGGGTCGGGCAGGTGGGCGGCAGCTTTTAGAAAGTCACTGGAGAAGACGCTCCTCTCGCGGTGCAGCGCGGGAAGATAGGAAACGTCGTCCAGATAACGGTCGCGCGTGGAAAGCAAAGCATTCCAGGCTCGGTTGCGGCCATACATCCCGGAAGGAACGCGGGGATGAACATGGCGGTGGTAAAACTTCGCCGCTGCCGGGGACATGCGATTCAAGTCTCTCCGGTTCATGGCAATGGCGTAGCGATCATAGCCGGCAAAAAGCTCATCGCCCCCGTCGCCAGAAAGCGCCACGGTCACATACTTCCGCGCCATCTGACAGACGTGATAGGTGGGCAACATCGAGGAATCGCCAAACGGCTCTTCCAGCATTCCGGAAAGAAAGCCAAGAGTCTGCTCGATATCGGATTCGACGATCAGTTCATGGTGATCGGTGCCAAATTTCTCCGCCACCATGCGCGCGTATTTGGTTTCATCGAATTGCTGGTTGCGAAACCCGATCGAGAAAGTTTTCACCGGCTTGGCGCTGGCCCGCGCCATGAGCGCCACGACAATGGAGGAATCCACCCCGCCACTCAACAGCGCTCCCAGCGGCACGTCACTGATCAGCCGGATTCGAACGGCTTCCGCCAGTTGCTTTTCCAGTTCCTGCAGCAACTCATCTTCGGAAATGGGCGCGTTCGTACCCATAGCGGGCACATCCCAATATTGACGGACATCGATCTTCCCGCCGGCATACTCCAGCAAACATCCCGGAGGCAGCTTGTGAATCTTTTGAAAAACCGTCAGCGGATCGGCAATATAACCGAAGTAAAAATACTGCAGGAGGCCTTCGGTGCTGATTTCGGCCAACTCGGGAGCGACCGCAAGAATGGTCTTGATCTCGGAGCCAAACAAAATCCGGCCATTGTGCAGCGCGTAGTGCAGCGGCTTCTTGCCCATCCGGTCGCGCGCCAGCAATAGCGATCCCTTCCGCTGGTCGTACAACGCAATTGCAAACATGCCGCGAAGCTTCCGGATGCAATCCGCGCCCATCTCTTCGTAAAGATGAACGATCACCTCGGTATCGGTGTGGGTGTAAAAACGGTGGCCGCGGCTTTCGAGCTCGGCGCGCAGTTCGGGGAAGTTGTAGATCTCGCCGTTGAAGACAATCCAGATGGTCTGGTCTTCGTTGTGAATGGGCTGGTGGCCACCGGAGAGGTCAATGATGCTCAGGCGACGCATGCCAAGGCCGACTGCGCCCTGGGCGTAGATACCTTCATCGTCGGGCCCGCGGTGAACGATGGTCTGGCACATGCGATGCACGCTGGCGGCATCGATGGCGTCTCCCTGCTGGCCAACTATTCCTGCTATCCCACACACTGGCTGACCTCCGCGGCGTCGCTGTTTTTCCCATGCGTGGCGGAAAGCGGACGGCGCCCCTGCACAGCAATGGGCTGCTCGATCACTCGCAGATCTTCCAGTCCGCAACTCTCGAACCAGCGGAACACTTGCTCATAAGTATGCTTTGACTGGTACCACGGAGAGTACCAATCGAAGGTGTCGAGAATGCGCCACCTGCGATCGGGATGAAATGCCATGGGGATCATGTACGCCAGCGCCCCGCTGGCCGGACGCCCCACGAGTGGAATCTTCTTCAATACCTGATGAACGCCGTAAAGCGGAACTACTCCGTAGCAAAGCTTGTGCAAGACTTTCGGCGACATGCGCCGCGTCGCCTTACGGTAAATGTCGCTCATCTTGTACCAGCGGTTGTATCCGCTGTAGAGCCAGACCGCGATCCGCCCGCCGGGCTTCAACAATCCTGGCAACATTTTGAAGGCGCGCTCGCAGTCGGGAGTGTGGTGCAGAACTCCAATGCTGTAGATAAAATCGAAACTTTCCGGCGCAAAGGGTAGACGGAAAACATCCGCCTGAAAAATGGTCGCCTCGCGTCCGGCAAGATTGCGCGCCGCAACTTCCGCGGCCAGGCTCAAATCAATGCCCACCACGTGGGCTCCCCAGCGGGTGGCCACATCCGCAAAGCGCCCCATTCCACAGCCTACATCCAGCACCAGTTTGCCAGCCAGGTCTTCCGGCTTGAAACCGGTGCGCCGGCGGAAGTCCCGCTCCGAGATGGTGCTCACCTCATTATCAAGCTGGGTTCGGGCGTGTACGTGCCACTGGAAGCCAAAACTTCCGGCATACTGTTGCTCGTCCACAAAGCGAAAGACGCCATTGACCTGCGGATACTCTTTCCCGCAGCCAAGGCAGACCAATGCCTTCTCTCTGTCTTCGAGGCGGCCTCGACAAGAAAGGCACTGGAGCACGGACACTACTTGGTCAGCGACTGGCAATCGGTTGTGTCCTTAAGAGACGGTTTTGAAATCCCCGGTCCAGCTTGCGGTTTCCACTCTCAGGCGCGGAAGCGGGAAGCGGCTGGTTAATAATGCGCACCATCGCGCAGGTGTATCCGATCACGAAATAGGGATAGAGGTTGTATTCGGTGGAGGCAAACATGGAGCCCACCATGTAGCCGACCAACCCCGCCCACAATGCTTGCGTGAAAAGCCTGAATTCCAAGTCGTCCTTATATTGTTGCGATTTCCGCACCACGGCAATGTTCTGGAAGGCCGCCCACATCGCCATCAGCCACAATACAAGCGCGGGGATGCCGGCTTCGGCAGCCAATTCCGAATATGCGTTGTGAGCCACTTTCCAGGTGTCATCCACCAGCGGGAAGCAGCCGGGCCCCACTCCGAGCAGAGGATGCGTCAGCGCCGTCAGGGCGCTCTTTTTCAATAGCTCTTTCCTGGCCGCGAGTGATCCTCGATCCTGCGATCCCTCAATGTTTCCGAGAACAATGCTCTCGACGCGTGCCCGATAGCGGGAGCTTGAGATTGCGATGCCAAAGCCCAGCACCAAACACACGATCGTGGAAACGATCAACTGGCGGCGCTTCCCCTTGATGCCATATTCCCAAACGCACACGATGAGGATGATAATCAGGGCCAGCAAGCCGCTTCTGGAAGCGGTCAGCACCACTCCGACCGCCATAAAAAACAATCCCACACCCCAGGCTATTTTCCAGACGCCTTTTGTGTACAACATGAACGCCAGCCCGAGCGGAAAGCTGATGGCAATGTTAATGGCGAGGTCGTTGGGATTCGAGAGAATGCTGTTCTGAATACCTGCCAGCCTGCCATCCGGGTTGTAATGACGAAGCAAAATTGACAGCGCGGTCACCAGTGCGACGGCGTTTACCTGGATCCAGAGGAGCTTTCGTATTTCCCCCAGCGTGACTACGATCATGCTGATCAGCATGGCCGAAATTACGCCCTTGGCGAACTTGTCAAAAACGGTATGGAAGGCGCCTCCCGGCCAAAGGGCGAATGGAATGGCGAACATCATTTGCAGGAGAAGCAACCAAAGCAGCTTGATCGCCTTCGGTACCCTCACCTTATCGCCGCCCATCATTCCGATCAGGAGCGCAAAGAACGCAAGCCCACCGGTCACCTTCGCCATCGGAATATAGCTGAGCGGGGTGATGAAATCCTCGGGCCGGTAGTAGTAGAGACAGAAGAACGCAACCAGCACGCCAAAGAGAAGCGGGCGGCGTTTCAAAGACGTAAGAACCTTCGTCCGCCCCATCCACCCCGAGCGCGCTCCGCCGTTCGTCCCCGTGGTAGTTTCCGAGGGGATCAATGGCTGCGGCTCGCGGATCGCCGGTGTGTTCCACTTGTTCATTTCGCGCCGTGTCCTAGCACCACAATCTTGATGGTCTGAAACATGATCAGAAGATCCAGCCCAAGCGACGCGTTCTTGATGTAGAACAAGTCGTACTGCAGTTTTTCCCGCGCATCCTCTGCGGTGTTGCCGTACTTATACTGGACCTGCGCCCAGCCCGTGATTCCGGGCCGAACCACGTGGCGCACGCTGTAGTAAGGGATGGTCTTACTCAGCCATTCGACAAACTCCGGCCGTTCCGGACGGGGCCCGACAAAATGCATGTCGCCCTTCAGCACGCACCACAACTGCGGAATCTCATCCAGGCGCGACATGCGCAGGAATTTTCCCACGCGGGTGATGCGGGGATCGTTATCCAGAGCCCAGGTGGCGCCGGTGTCGGCTTCCGCATCAGGCCGCATGGTGCGGAACTTGTAGCAGTGAAATATTTTGCCCCCGCGGCCGACCCTCTTTTGCCGGTAGAGCACGGGACCACTGGAATCCAGCTTCACAGCCAGCGCGACGATGGGCAGAAGAGGCAGTGAGATCACGGTTCCAATCAGCGCAAAGGAAAAATTCACGACTCGCCGTACCAGGCGGAAAAAGTTGCTGAAACGGAATCCATCGGCAAAAATCAGCCAACTCGGGTAGAGCTGTTCTACTTCGATTCTTCCGGAAATCCTCTCCAACCACGAAGTCGCTTCCTCCACCTTGACTCCGACCAGGCGAAGGTTCAGCAATTCTTCCACGGGCAGCGTGCCGCGGCGGTCCAGCATGGCGACGATCACGCGATGCACGCCCCGGCCGCGCACCAACCCCAATAGGTGTGAGGCCACGGACTCGCGGGTCAATTCCCCGTCCACATTTCCCGTCCAGCCCACCACTTCAATGCCAAGTTCGGAGCGCTCGCGCAAACCTCTCACCAGGCGTTCGGCGCGCTCGCCCGTACCCAGTACATAAACCCGCTCGCGCAGGAAAGGCTGCTTCACCATCCAGGAGTAAGCCGCGCGCCAGCCCAGCAGAGTGAAGGTGAGGATGAGGAGTCCGGTCAGCGTCGACCCATTCCCCGGAAGCAGTCTCGGATACAAGAAACCGACGGCAGCCAGAGCGAGCGCCAGAAATCCGAGCACCAGCAGGAGCCGGAATATCTGATCCCCTTTGGCCCGCAGGCGGGAAGAATCGTAGAGGTCGAACCAGTGCGAACACAGCAGCACAACTCCGGTGACTCCTAGAATCTTGAGGTAGCCGCCGTCAACGTTGAGCAGCAGCCAGCTGTCCTGATTGCGCAGCATCGTACCCAGCACAAAAGAAGCCCAAACGATCAAGGCTTCCACCGTGAGCAACACCAGAGTGCGCAGCGGGTAATAAACTTTGAACAGCCGGATCACGTGTTTCCTGTTTCCCTAGGACTTGGACTCAGACACATTCTTCTCATACGTCTGGTAGTAATACCGCGAATACGGAATCGATCCGCTATCGGTGCCGTTCAGGACAACTCCCACCAGGGCCTGCTCGGGAAATTCTTCCCGGGCGCGGCGCGCCATATCGCCGGGCGTCGCGTTGGAACGCACCACCAGCAACACACCGTCGCAAGACCTCGCCAGTACGCTGGCATCGGAGACCGGAACGGCGGGAGGAGAGTCGATGATGATCCAGTCAAACAAAGCCTCCACGCGCTGCAACAGCAACTTCAACCTTGCGCTGGCTACAAGTTCGGCGGGATCGGAGATCTCCTTGCCGCAGGGGATGAAGAACAGATTCTCCATCGGCCCGCGCTGCATGACCGCAAACTCGTCGCTGCTTCCCTGCAGGTAGTCGGAAAGGCCGGGAGAGTCGGAGGTTCCCAGCATGGTGTGCAGCCGCGGACCCCGCAGGTCGGCGTCGATCAGCAACACTCGCCGGCCGTGCTGGCGCACCATCACCTGCGCCAGGTTTGCCGCGGTGAATGACTTGCCTTCTTTGGGCAGAGCGCTCGTCACCAGAATCTTTTTCAGCGTCATCCTCTCGCGGGTGCTGTACAGCCGCGAACGCAGGGTGCGAAATTCTTCGGTGCCGCGCCCGGATTCGTCGCCGTTAAAAAACAGCATGGTGTTCGCTTCCGGTTTCCACTGCAGTTGCGGGCAACGCGCCAGCATCGTATCCACGCTGTAGGGACTGGCGAACGACGGCATGCCTCCCCGGAGTGAAACGTCAGCCGCGGGCATATCGACAACCGCCGGCAATTCGTCTGCGGCCACCCCAAGCGGTTCGGGCATCTCGAGACCGGGCTGGGCTGCTCCTCCCTGCGCAGCCGCGCGCTCCTGTTCCGCTTTCTTTAATGCTTCGTGAATTCTGCTCATAGTTTCCCTTCCTTGGGGAGGTCCTTATCGTCGGCGCGCAAGCGATCCGCCAGAGTAGCCAGCGATCGCAAGGCTTCTACCACATCAAATTTCTCCTGGCCCGGCGGCGACGATCCCGGCCCGGACGCGGTCATCGCACCGGATGCGATGTTGTCGCCGAGGTCGAAGTCTCGCGCCACTCCATCTACGACGGACGGCATGATCACCTTTTGCTGGTCCACAAACGCACTCACCAGACAGTGTTCGCATAACAGGTTGATGACTCGGGGGATGCCACTGGCATAACGATGAATCGAGATCACAGCCTCGGGATCGAAGATCTGCTGGCCGCTGGAACCGGCGATGCGTAGCCGCTGCTGGATGTAAGCTTTGGTTTCGTCCAGCGTGAGGGGATGCGTTTTGGCGCGCAGAGTGAGTCGTTGCCGCAGTTGGCGCAGTTGAGGCTGCTTTAATTTCTGCTCCAGTTCAGGCTGGCCCACGAGCACAATCTGGAGCAATTTCTCCGTGAAAGTTTCCAGATTGGTGAGCATTCGAATTTCTTCCAGAACCTCTTCACTGAGGTTCTGAGCTTCGTCCACAATCAGCACCGCGGTCTCTCCGGCGCGGTAGCGATCGAGCAGCCAGTTGTAGAGCCGCAGCAGGATCTGGCTCTTGGCCTTCGAATCGCAGGGGATACCAAAATCCGCCATCATGTAGTCGAGAAACTGCGTGGTGTTCAGCCGCGAGTTGAAGATGAAAGCGGTCGCCACCTGCTGCAGGCGCAACCACTCCAGCAACTTGTTGATGAGCGTGGTCTTGCCCGTGCCCACTTCTCCGGTCAGCAGCACAAAGCCTTTTCGGCTCTGGATGCCGTAGGTCAGGCAGGCGAGCGCCTCCTCGGTGTGCCGCGTCAGAAACAGGTAGCGCGGGTCGGGGTTGACGTTAAATGGATTGGCCCGCAGGCCGTAAAACTCTTTGTACATGTCGGTAAACGCCTGTCGAAAGTGTCGTGCCTACAGCCTGGCCTCTTCCTTTCTTTCCTCGGGCGGCTTGTTGCGGCTCCAGAAATGTCTCTTGCCGTTACCATTCGTTAATTCGCCCTGAGCCACCCAGGGCACGGCCACCAGCATGGGAAGATCGAGCACCGCCTCGGCATCGGCTTGGGTTCGAATCGATTTATCCCGAAACTCCAGCCAAATCGCCAGCACCAGCCCAAGTCCAAAACCCGCGGCCAGCCCGCCTCCTGCAAAAAAGAGCGGGTTGGGGAAGCTCGGCGAATCGGGCAAGCTGGCCTGATTCAGCAGCTTCATTTGTTCTCCCTGCTGCTGCTGCTCCGCCTGCGTAGCCATCTGCGATGTGCTCTGCTTGGCCAAGTCATCCTGATAAACTTTCTGCGCGTTGTCGTAGTCGCGAGCGAGTTCTTTGTACTCCTCTTCAATGGCCGGACTGGCCGCGATCCGGCTCTGGTAAGACGAAATCTCCTGCTGCAGTTTTTTCTGGTCCTTGGTCGACTGGGTGATCAAGTCCTCATACTGGTGAATCTGCAGGCGCAACTGGCGAATTTCGGGCGGCTCCGATCCAGCATCAGGACTGTTCTCGTCCTTCGCGGTTTCGGCGTCCTTCGAACTTGCCTTGTTTACTTCCGCCAGCTTCTTCTTGACTTGTGCGATGTCCGCCTTGACCTTGATCACGTCGGGATGATCTTCCGTGTAGCGGGCTTGCAGGTCGATCAGTTGCGTCTGCAATTGCGAGAGCTGCTGCTGCAGGGTTTGAGGATTGGTCGTGGATTGCGCCGCCTTCCACACCCCCAGTTGCTGTGCCAGCATGGATTCGGCGTAAGTCTTGTCCTGGGTCGCCCGATTCAGATTTTGCGTGTTGGCGTCGAGTTGGGAGTTCAATCCCATCAAAATCTTCAGATTGTTATCCTCGTCGCTAGGCAACTGTCCCATGTGCTGGTTCTTAAAGGCCGCCAGCCGCTTGTCCAGATCGTCGAGGTTCTGCTTTGCCGTCTCGACCTGCTTGGTGAGGAAGGTAGTTGTGCCCTGGGTTGCGGCCTGCCGGGACTTCAGATCTTCTTCCAGCAGCATGGAAGTCAGCTCGGTGCAGATCTCCTGAGCTTGGCGGGCATTCGATGTAGTGTAGTTAATGTAGTAACCCGGGACCGAGGCGCTGTTTTGGCCCGGCTTTTTCTTTCCCGTCGTACCGCCTTGCGAGACATCTGTGATCACCGGCTCGATCGTCATGTTGGGCGGGATACCGCTCACCGCATCGTCGATGGATTGACCGGGCTTGGCTAGGCCCAGCCGTTCCACCATTGGCCGCAGCAGGGCTGGGCTCAAAACCCGTTGCTGAATGGTAGCGATGTGCTGGGTCAGATCCTCATTGAACATGGGCTGCACCACAGAATCCGGGATGTTCGATCCCTGCACCAGCACCATCGCCTGGGAGGTGTACTTGGGGCGGAAAGCGTGGGAAACCAAATATCCGCCGAGCGGCGCCAGCAATGCCGGAATCAGGATCACCTTCATCCGGCGGCGCAGCATCGCCATGTAATCGTCCATCGTTAATTCGCGGTTTTCCATCATTTGCATTACCTGTTCCGCCAGCCTGTATTCGGCCGGCCTTAAATTCAATCGAGGCGCATGGGCCGTGGCGTCCAATCCAGTCCAATCGTTCCCGTACTCCGCAGAGAAGTCCGGTTGCAGGGGAGGTTCGACTGGCAAAACGAACTGTCGAAATATAAGTCGTTGAACTGATAACTGGCGAAAGCGCGGAAGTCGTGACTGATCATCCGCCGAACGCCGCCGCCGATGAAGCCGTACTGATACACGTTGGCGGTGACACCGGGACAAGGGTTGCTTGGGGTGGCGACACAGGCCGAAGGCAACACCCGGCTATTCCGCGTGTACCCTGTGTCGCCGTAGACCGTCCAGTTCCGGCGCAGCGGCTTGATCAAATCCACATGCACGAGATCGGTTTCCGCGCCGGCAAAAAAGCCAGATCCACTCGTGGTGTAGTGGTTATAGCCAATATCCATGCTGGCTTTGGAAAATTGGTAGCGCAGTCGGGCTCGTCCGGCAGCTGTGAGGCGAATGTCATTCGTCGGGCAGAGCACCTGAAAACCCGCCCCGAAAGTGCACGGCGGGAACATGATCTGCCCAAGCGAAGTCGCCGGCGTAAAAACGTTATCGAGCTGAATCACTTGTGGACCTGCGGCAATCAGGAAATCCATCCGCCCCGAGCTCCGATGCCCCCACATGAACTGAACCAGATCAACTTTAAAACTAAGGCCCGTGGAGAAATGGAACTGCTGATAACCAAAAACGAGCGCCGCCTGATCGCGCGGCCCCAGCAGACGGTCGTATCCGGCCTGGGCCGTGAACTGGCTGTTTCCGATAAATGTGGTACCCAGGTTATTATCCAGAAAGTGTACGAACCCATAGCCTGCGGCAACCGTAAGCGCCGACTTGGGCGACAGATTCTCGACCATATCGACCGTACTGATATTCATGATGCGCGGCACCTGGCCTAACGATCCGAGCACCGTTCCACCGAAAAACGCGTTCTCCCCACCCAATCCCGCGCCCGTCGATGCCACCGAACCATAGGCGCTGCCGAAAGTGCCTTCGGGCTGATAACTGAAAGCGTCGCGGATGCCCAACTGGCCCCGCTTCCAGGTGATCTTCTGATTTACTCCCATCTCCTGGATCAGCTTGAAGTCATTCTTGCCCAGAGTGTAGTAGCCGGCGCCGCCAAGATAGTCGATGGCGAGATCGTAGTTCCGCCACAGCCGTTGCAACTCCAGACTGCCCAAGGCAACCGTAATATCGTGGATGCCCGGAGTTCCATTCACGCTGTTCTGGATGTTGGAGTCGATCGTCTCAAATCCGTGCGCACCCGCCTGCAGATAACTCAGCGGCGCTGCGTGCGGCTCGAGGTTGGGTGTATCCAATCCCGAGATCGGAGGATTGTCGGTGATCAGCGGTGCAGGGTTCTCCTCACCATACGCCGGCACCGGTTGCTGCGGCTGAGGCTGCGCACTGTCAGGCGGAACGTTCCCGGGTTGTTGACCCGAAGTGTCCTGCCCCCACGACGCGCTGGCCGTAAGCAGCGTAAGAGTCAGGATTAAAATGACGTGGCTCGTTTTCATCCCTGTTCCTCTTCGAATCCGGGTTTCTCTGTCAATCATTGCCTTGTTCACCCTACGGCACTACGATCGTGTCTCCGGGTTGGAGCACGATATTCTGCTGCGTATTCCGCCCTTTGATGGCATCTTTGTAATTAAATGGGATTTTGCTCTCCTGCCCGTTTTTCCGGCGCAGGAGGTAAATTCCCTTCAGATTGGCAAACTGAGTAAATCCCGCGGTGGAGAGCGCCTGCAGCATCGTCATATCCGGCAGCAGCGCCATGGGCCCTTTGCGAACCACTTCCCCAAGCACGTAAATTCTCTGGCTGTTCATCGCCGTTACCACCACCGTGACTCGGGGATCGGCAATGTATTTCTTGAGCTTCTCTTTGATCGAAGCAGCAAGTTGCATGGGAGTGAGGCCCGCAGCCTGCACATCGTCCAGCAACGGCATGGAGATTTTGCCGTCAGGCCGCACCGGCAAAGAGACGCTGACGTCGGGCTCTTTCCAGACCGAAATGTGCAGCGTGTCGTCGGCGCCGATGACATAGTCGGGCGGGACCACCAATGTGGCCAGATGGCCTTCGGGGCCGGCCGCTTTACCCTGATCGGGCGCCATCGGTTTGTTCTGGTCCTGCGCCCACGCGCCGGTGGTAACGAACCCCAACAGCAGCAAGCACGCCAGCTTGATCACTTTCTTCATGCACTTCCCTCGCTACGATGCTCCATATTCGGAGCATCCCATCTGCTTCAACTTGTACAGCAAAGCCTTGTAACTGATTTGCAGCTCTTCCGCAGCCCGGCGCCGGTTCCAGCGGGTGCGGGTCAGCACGCGCAGAATGATTTCCTTTTCGGCCTCGCGGGACGCCGCGCGGGACGCTTGTTTCAGCGAAACCCGATTGCCATTGCTCCCCAGGTCGGCGCGCATCAGCCTCGCGCGCAGGCCGCCCATGGCCACTCCCTCATCGCCTAGAGCCACGATGGCCTTGGCGGCATCCTCTAATTCTCTCACGTTCCCTGGCCAGGAATACTCCTGAAACAGCCGATTGGTCTCCGCGCTGAGCACCGGCACTTTGCGCTCAAAATCTTTCCCGTATTTCCTCAGGAAATGCCCCATCAGCACTGCAATATCCTCGCGGCGCTGGCGCAGCGGCGGAAGGCGCAAACACACTCCGCTGATCTGGTAGTACAAATCTTCGCGAAGATTCCCGACCTTGACTTCCGCTTCCAGGTCGCGGGCACTGCCGCAGATAATCCGGGCGGTACCGGAAGAACCATGCTCTTTCGGATTTCCCGGAGTCAACATTCGCAACAGCCATGCCTGCCCTTCGGCGTTCAGCTCCGCCACTTCTTCCAGATAGATTGTCCCGGCAAGCGCGCTCGCACCCGGCGTACTTACTTGCCCTACCGATTCGAGCGTCGCACAGGACAGCACCCGAAACGGCTGTCCCCTGTGCCGCGAAAGATCGTGAATCCTTCTCGCCGTCGCTTGCTTCCCTGCTCCGGACTCAGCCAGCAACAACACCGGGACTTCACTCTGCGCCACCTCCCGCATCACCGCTTCCACGATCCGCATGTTCGAACTCACGCCTTCGACGAAGTCCATCATGACCGGCTCAGGGATTAGTGCGGTGGGCGCCTTTTTCACGCCTTTGCGGAGTTCCGATTCCATTGATTGCCTGTTACTGCGGGAGAAACCTCAAAACACACTGGTCCAGAACTTTCATTGGAAGCACGGCAGGTTCCATAACAGGATTCCGCGCAGGAAGATCGCATGACAAACTTAACGCCGTGTTTTCAAAAGCATATAAGCCAGAACGAAGCCTGGAAGGGAGAAAACCGACGGTCTCAGCCTACACCCTTCCGCACAAAAGAGAAAATTTTTGCCCACAGTGCGAAACTAAGGTCTATTTCTTGTCCTATGGGATGAGGAAATATTCCCACCTTGTTTCCGTCTGGCGTGGTCTCTTTTCGTGGAAGAAATCCCACGAGGCCTCAGCCCGCCCCCTGTCGAGTGAGTGTCCTTGGAAGCGTGGCGGCCGCTTTACCCGCTCCCCGCATGTCTTAAGTTATCCTCACCGGTTTGGGCTTTTGATTGCGGCCTTATCGCAATTCGCTTATGCTGGACGGGGCCCTCTTGGTAACAAACTCTATTCCCGTGACCCCGGTGCTGCAATCTCAGCCCCCAGAAGGGCGAGCGTCCGCTTCCCGCCAGATGTCGCCCTCATGGTGGCATCTCGCCGTTCTTGTCGGACTTCTGCTCTGGCTCTACTTTCCGACGCTGACACGCCTGGTCACGCAATGGTGGAATGACCCCAATTTCTCCCACGGATTTTTCGTGCCTCTGTTCTCCGCCTTCGTCGTGTGGCAGGATCGATCCCGGCTCAGGCAATTAAGCTCGCGGCCCTCATGGTGGGGCTTACCGCTGGTAGGATTCGGGTTGTGCGTGCTTATTGTCGGGCAAATGGGAGCGGAACTTTTCCTTTCCCGCGTGTCGATGTTGATCGTGCTGGCTGGTTTGATCGTGCTCTTTCAGGGATGGGCTTTCTTTCGCGCCCTGTTATTTCCCTGGGCATTCCTGTTCCTGATGATCCCGATCCCCGCCCTCATCTTCAATCAACTTACTTTCCCGCTGCAGTTGCTGGCATCGAAAGTGTCGAGAACTATCCTGCTCTGGTTGGGCGTTCCGGTCTTGCGTGAAGGCAACGTGATTGTCCTTCCAGCCATGGCGTTGGAGGTGGCGGAGGCCTGCAGCGGCATCCGCTCGCTGATGTCGCTGGCGACTCTCGCCGTCATCTATGGTTATTTGATGGAACGCAACGTCGTGGTGCGGATTGTGATGGCCGTAGCCGCAATTCCGATTGCCGTCGCCGCCAACAGCTTGCGCATTGTGATCACGGGCTTGCTGGTCCAGCACTGGGATCCCGAGAAGGCGGAGGGCTTCTATCACGAATTCTCCGGCTGGTTGATTTTTGTGGTTTCATTGCTCATGCTTTATTTTCTGCATCACATCATCCGCGTGATCTGGCGCGAGGAAGATCCGGCATCATGAAGTCAGTTGCGGCACGCTTCGTTCTTGCTGCCTCGCTGATTGCCGGCACCGCAATCCTGCTGCGGGCCCGGAATCGCAACGAGGTGATTCCACCGCACCTGCCGCTCTCGGCGTTTCCGGCGCAGATCGCCAATTGGGATAGCAGCGAAGTCGTGCAGGACCAGAGCACGCTTGATGTCCTCGGCAACGGAGATTTTCTCGAGCGCACCTACCAGGACCCCAACCACAAACTGCCCTACGTCGATTTGTTCCTGGCTTACTTTCCCAGCCAGCGCGCGGGCGAGACTCCGCACTCTCCCCAGCACTGCCTTCCCGGGTCGGGTTGGAATCCTGACGAGAATGTGCGCATCACGCTATCGCTTCCGGGACACACGCCTTTTCCCGCCAACCGTTACGTCATTTCGAAGGCAGGCGAGCGCAGACTGGTGCTGTACTGGTTTTGGGCGCACGATCGCGGCGTGGCCAGCGAATATTGGGCCAAATTTTATCTGGTGAAGGACGCAATTCAGATGAACCGCAGCGACGGTTCTCTCGTGCGGCTGGTAACGCCGATGTTCCGCGGCGAAACTCCCGAAGCCGCCCAGCAGCGCATTCTCCCCATCACGTCCGCGGTAGTGCCGTTGCTGAATGAATACATCCCACGGTGATTTGCTTGTGTGGCGCGGGGACGTTTGTGTGGCGCGGGCGCTTCTGCCCGCGAAATCCAACCACATTCAAGTGCCTCGGACTGTCACAAAACCGAACTAAACCGGCGTCGCCGTTTTCCTGGGTGGGCTAAAGAACGGCAGCGCCGCAACCTTTACATTCGTCTTCAGGCGCACCGCCTCGATCGTGATTTCCATCTGCAATTGTGTTCCCAGCCTCGCATGCGCGGTCTCCACGCTGGCCAGGGCAATCATCTTTTTCAGGATCGGAGACCAACTGGTAGTCGTCGCCTTGCCCACTTGCTTTTCGCCGGAATACAGTGGCACCGCCACGCGCGAAGCCTGGCTCGGCGCGGCGGGCGTGAGCCCGTAGCCTTCGTACAGCGCTTCCACGTCGGTCCAATCCACTTCAACTCCGACCAACTGCCGCGCCACGCCATTCTTCTTGTCCTGCTCCAGCGCCCGCTTGCCGATGAAATTTTCCTTCTCGAGATGCACCATCTTGGCGAAGCCCAATTCGTACGGAGAATATTTCTGCGACGGAATTAAAGCTTTTTTCGAACTCGAGTAGTCGACCTCAATCAGCAGCAATCCGGCTTCAACTCTGGCGACATCCAGCGCCAGCATGCCGGCCGCATGCAGATCGAACTGCTTGCCCTTCTCCCACAGCGCATCCCACACCTTCGCAGCATCATTCCACGGAACCCAGATTTCATATCCCAGGTCGCCGGTATATCCAGTGCGCGAAATGTTAACTGGCACGCCCGCAATTTTGCCGTGCGTCAAGCGAAAATATTTCAGATTCGCAATGTCCGCCTCGGCGGCAGATTTCAAGAGCTTCGCCGAGGTTGGCCCCTGCAGCGCCAGTGCCGCAACTTTTTCCGAAATATCTTCGATTTGCACATCCATGTTCAGGCCGTTCTGCCGGAACCATCGCAGGCTGGGGTCGGCAGCCGTCCAGCGATAAACATTTTCCTCCAGCCGCGAAATCGTGCCGTCGTCGATAACCTTGCCTTCTTCATCGCACCAGCAGCAATAAATTACCTGCCCCACTTTCACCTTGTTAATGTCGCGCGTGATCACGCGGTTCACCAACCGCGTCGCATCCTTGCCCGTGATCAGATATTTGTAGAGCGGAGAAATATCAATCAGCGCCGCCGCATTGCGGATCGCGTTGTACTCGTGCTCGTGATGCACCTCGTAGACGCTGACGGTGTAGTATCCCGACCACTCGCGGTAATTCAGACTGTGGCAGAGAGGAAACGTTCGTTCGTGAAATGCGGTTCCGATGGGCAAGGGCGTCACCTCAAGAAAATTCGTTTGTCGGGAAATTATATACGCCGACACCCTCAGCGACGGGCGTCATCTCGAGCGCAGGCGCTTTTCGGCCGCGAGGGATCTCCCGCGTGGGTATCGCTGTGAAGCAGCATTGTACAAGCACCCATAGAACAGCTATGCTGATTTCTCCATGAACCGCTTCATTCAATGGACCGTCCTTCCCAGCGGACTCTAATCCCGCTGTCGCAGCATTCCTTTCGCGCGTATCATTGCGTTTCCTGAAATCCACAGATTCAAGCGAGAACCTAGGAGCTAGAAGTTAATGGCTACTTCATATGACGTAATCGTGATCGGCGGCGGCCACAATGGCCTGGTCAACGCCGCCTACCTCGCCAAAGCGGGCAAGAAGGTTCTCGTGCTGGAACGCCGGCATATTCTCGGCGGCGCCGCCTGCACCGAAGAAGTTTTTCCTGGATTCAAATTTTCTGTCTGCTCCTACGTGGTCTCGCTGCTGCGTCCGGAAATTATTCGCGACCTCGATCTCCCACGACACGGCCTCGAAATCCTGCCGCTCGACGGCACGTTCACACCCATGCCCAGCGGCGATTATCTGTGGCGCGTGAACGACCACGGCAAGACTCATCGCGAGATCGCCCGCCACTCCCGCGTCGACGCCGAAGCCTACGACGAATTCGGCAAAGCCATGCAAGCCATGTGCCGCTTCGTCAAGCCGATTCTCAGCATGGTCCCGCCCGATCCCAACACCCTCAACCCGCGCGAACTGATGAAGCTGCTCTTCATCGGACGGCGCTTTCAGGGCATGTCGAGCTACGACAAATACAACCAGGTGCAACTCATGACCATGAGCGCCATTGATTTTCTCGATCAATGGTTCGAGACCGACGTGCTCAAAGCCACGATGTCAGCCTCAGGCATCATCGGCACATTTCTCGGCGTGCGCTCGCCCGGCACCGCGTACGTTCTGCTGCATCACTACATGGGAGAAATCGACGGCGCGTTCCGCGCCTGGGGATTCGCTCGTGGTGGCACCGGCGCAATTTCCAATGCCATCGGCGACGCTGCCCGTGAAGCGGGGGTCGAAATCCGCACCCAGGCCGCCATCGCGAAAATCATCATTAAAGACGGCAAAGCCAAAGGCGTAGTCCTCAGCCAACGGCGACGAAATTTACGCCGAGACAATTTCTTCCAGCGTCGATCCGCGCCTCACCTTCAACAAGTTCATCGACGCCGAACATCTTCCCGCCGACTTTCTCGAAGACATCAACCGCTTCAAGTATCGCGGGTCTTCGGGCAAGGTGAACATGGCGCTCGGCGGCCTGCCAAACTTCAAGTGCATGCCCGGCCCCGGCCCGCACCTGCGCGGCGCAATGTCGATTTCTCCCTCCGTCGAGTACATGGAGCGAGCCTACGACGACGCCAAGTACGGCAACTTTTCGCGCCGCCCCTACATTGATATGGTGATTCCCTCGCTTACCGATCCATCGGTTGCGCCACCGGGCAAGCACGTGCTCTCCTGCTTCGTGCAGTACGCGCCCTACAAACTGCGCCCCGGCCTCAACTGGGACGACCAGAAAGAAGCCTTTGGCGACACCGTGGTCAACACGATCGCCGAGTACGCGCCCAATATCAAAGACATCATCCTGCACCGGCAAGTTGTGACGCCGCTCGATCTCGAACGTGAGTGGGGACTGAGCGAAGGAAACATCTTTCAGGGCGAACTCTCGCTCGAACAGCTTTTCTTCCTGCGCCCCGCACCCGGATACGCGCGCTTCCGCACCCCGATTCAGAATCTCTACATGTGCGGATCGGCCACGCATCCCGGCGGTGGCATCATGGGCGCACCCGGCCGTCTCGCAGCGTTAGAGATGTTGAAGGATTTAGGAGGCGCCGCGTAAATGAACCCATCCTCCACCCGCGACATCGTCATCATCGGCGGCGGCCACAACGGTCTGGTCACCGCCTTCTACCTGGCCAAAGCGGGATTCAAGCCGCTGGTGCTCGAACGACGCCCTCGGGTCGGCGGCGCAGCCATCACCGACGAATTTCATCCCGGCTTCCGTTGCTCCACGCTCGCCCATACCGCAGGCCCGATTCGTCCAGACATTGTTCGCGACATGCAACTCGAGAGGCATGGCCTGCGTTCTATTACTCCAGAAACCTGCGTGACCACGCTCTCGCCCGATGGACGCGCTCTTTCGCTTTACACGGACGAGAACAAATCGGCGCAGGCGATCGCCGCGTTCTCGCCGAAGGACTCTGCGAAATATCCCGAATTCGAAAAATCGCTGGGCAAGATCAGCAAAGTCATCGCAGAAGTGCTCGCCACCGTTCCACCCGATATCGACCATCCCAGCGGCGGCGACCTCTGGAGCATGCTCAAAGCTGGCCGCGCCCTCCGCAACCTGGGCAAGCGCGATATGTATCGCGTGCTTCGATGGGGACCGATGGCCGTCGCCGATCTCGTGGCGGAATACTTTGAAACGGAATTGCTGCGCGCGGTCATTGCCGCCCGCGGAATCTTCGGAACTTTTCTCGGACCATGGTCGGCGGGAAGCGCCTTGCAGTTGCTGATTCGCGCCGCGGGTGACTCACATCCTGCCGGCTCTGCCTTCTTTGCCGCTGGCGGAATGGGCGCGCTCACGGAAGCCATGGCCTCGGCCGCGCAAGCCGCTGGCGTTGAAATTCGCACCGGGGCTGAAGTCATCGAGATTCGCGTGAAAGACGGCGTAGCTACCGGCGTGCTGCTCGGCACTGGAGAAGAAATCAGCGCCAAGGCCGTCATCTCCAACGCCGATCCTAAACGCACTCTGCTCAAGCTCACCGATCCGGTGCACCTGTCGCCAGATTTTGTGCAGAAGCTGCAGCACTACCGCGGCAACGGTACGGTTGCGAAAGTGAATCTCGCGTTATCTGCCGTCCCAACTTTCACCGCTCTTAAAGACCGCGACGGCGGCGCGCTCAAAGGCCGCATTCACATTGGCCCAGAAATCGACTACCTCGAACGCGCTTTCGACGAATCGAAGTACGGCAACTTCTCACGCGCACCTTATCTTGAGGCCACGATTCCATCGCTAACCGATCCCACGCTCGCGCCCGACGGCAAGCATGTGATGTCAATCTACATGCAGTACGCGCCCTACAAGCTGAAAGGTGACTGGGAGAGTCAACGCAAAGCGCTCGGCCAAACTGTGGTGCAGACACTCGCGCAGTATGCGCCCGATCTGCCAGAGAAGATTCTGACGCACCAGATCATCACTCCGCTTGATCTCGAAGAGGTCTATGGACTAACCGGCGGCCAAATCTTCCACGGCGACCTTGCCCTCGATCAGTTCTTCACCATGCGCCCGCTGCTGGATTGGGCGCGCTACAAAACGCCGATCGAGAATTTATATTTGTGCGGAAGCGGCACACATCCCGGCGCGGGATTGACGGGAGGATCGGGCGCGAATGCGGCGCGAGAAATCGCGAAGGAACTGAAACGATAGCTAGACAGTAAGCTGCTGATAATACTAAAGTTGGACAGCTTGCGACTTTATTCTTGCGCGACTATTTTTTGTGTGTACATTGTACGGAAGAGTAAAACAATGGCCACGTCAGCACAAAAAGAGGCACGCATCGAAGTGCGCACCACAAGCCGGCGTAAGGCTTTCATCGCTCGCGGAGCAAAAGCCAGCGGACAGAACGTGAGCGACTTTATTCTTTCGAGCGCGCAAGAAAAAGCCGAAATGATTTTGGCCGATCAAAAAGAATTTGTCTTGCGGAAAGATCGTTGGGACAAGTTTGTCGCTGCTTTGGAGCGGCCGGCAACAGAACACAAACGCCTGGCGAGATTGATGTCAGAACCTTCCATCCTTGAACGCTAAAGCTGACCGGTAAAGATTGAACCAGAGGCCTCCGCTTTCCGCAGTCGAACCATTAAACGAGGATCATATTCTCGATCCATTCGATTGTGGAGAGCACGAATCTCTCACGGCATGGCTCAAGCGATTCGCCAGAATCAACCAGACCGGCAACTCCAGCCGAACATATGTTGTTCATCGCGCCAGGCGTGTTGTTGGATACTATTCCCTGTCAGCTTCCAGCGTTCGTAGAGAGGATGCTTCAATCCGGGGCGCAAGAGGTCAGCCGAACCATCCCATCCCGGTAATTTTGCTGGCGCGGTTGGCAATCGATAAAAGCGAACAGCATCAAGGTCTCGGACCGGCATTGCTGAAGGACGTGCTACAAAGGTGTCGGCGCGCTGCGAAAGAAATTGGGGCGCGAGCGGTTTTGGTCCATGCCATCGAAGAAAACGCCATGGCCTTTTATCGCCATTTTGGTTTTGAGAATTGTGCGATCGACGATCTTCATCAGATGCTGCTTATCAAGGACATAGCAACGGCGCCATGATCGTTGAGATTGCTACGAGGCCGCTTACGGCGCGTACATGGTTGCCACAATCTTCCTTCCCCCGATCGAGCCCGTGATCTTCGCCCGCGCGCCGGGTTCGCGACTGGCGAAAGTGACCGTCAACTGGCCGTCCTCACCGCTCGGGCCGGTTACGGAAACCTTGCCGTTCACCGCGCCGGGTTTGTAGTAGTCCCAGGTGAACTGACCGCTGACGGCGACATCGTTGGTCCACCGCACTTGATCCATGGTGAACACATAGCTATTGCCGTCACTCGAATAGTTCCACTTGCCTCCGCGCAGGCCGACGCCATTGCCGGTGTAGTTGGCCCAATACAAATCGAGCACATCACCGAGCGCGTAGGCCGCGGCGGCGGCTACCTTGAGATCGGTCACCGTGCCCTGATTTCCCGGCAAAGCGGTTAGCGGATCGAGTTGGGATGCGGCAGTGGCGAACCTGGGCACCAGTCGCACCTCGGCGATCTGCGAGGCGCACGAAGTGTCGCCGGGGTTCAGGTCGACGATGAAGCGCCGCACCAATTCTTGCGCGCAGTTGTCTTCGTCGCCGAGCGCGCTCACATGGAAGGTGTTGTAGACCAACACCTGTTCGGCATGGCGGTATTCCGCGACTACCTCGCGGCCTTGCAGCGCCGGAGTCAGCGTGTCCATGTCACCATTGAGTACGAGCACCGGCGCGGGCGTGAACTCCGCTCCCGGAGGAACTGGCTGCCCCGGCGGATACGCGGGCGAAGGCACGGGCCAAGTGATGCATTGATCGAGCAAGCTGATATCGAGCGGCACAGCGTCATATTCCGCCAGCGTGAAGGGATAGTAAATGTTGGGGCCGGTCTGCTCCTGAATCGCGAACGAGGCGGCGCGCTGAGCGATCCGCTCGCCGGGCGGCGAAGTCATGTTGTAGATTTGCGGATAATCCTGGCAGGTCACCGCAAGATACAGACCGTTGCTGCTCTGCTCTGGGTTCAACTCGGGACTGCCGTAAAACGATGCCGCCTCGTTCTCGGAAATCAGCCGCAACAATGGCAGAGCGTCTCCATCCTCTTGCAGCGCCCGCACGGCGGGATCAGTCTCGCGCGTCACCGGGTAATACAAAGAGTCCGATGTGCCGAGATAGGCAAGGCTGACCGGATCGATGGTCACACTGCGGAGTACGCCGTTGCCATCCTGCGCAGTTCCCTTGATCGGGTTGGCGCGCACTTGCTGCACCATCGCGGTGAGACGGTCGAGCGCAGTGCCGGGCAGATCCGCACAGTCTGGCGCCCGCTGGCACGCAGTGTTGAACGCATAACGCATGGCCGCGCCTACCTCCGGCCACCAGGGACTCTGATTCTCGACCGGGAATGCGCCGTCAAGAACCAGCGCGCGCAACCGCTCGGGATGGCGGCCAGAGAACGTCTCGCCAAAGAACGTTCCATAGGAGTCGCCGTACAGGTCGACCTGTCCGACGCCGAGCGCATTCAAAATAGCATCGAGGTCGTCGGCGGCGAGGCCGCTGCCGTAGAGGTCAGAGGTGTCACCGAGCAAGGCGCCGCACTGAATGATGGCGGCTTGCGAGAGGATGTAACCGTACTGAGCCGTCGGGCAGTCAATAGCTTGTGAATAGCCGGTGCCGCGCGGATCCATCATGATGACATCGTGCCGTGCCCGCAACGGGCCCGCTAGCGCAAGAAATCCGAAGCGCGAAAATGTGCTGCCCGAGCCAGGACCGCCCTCCTGAAAAACGACTGGTTCGAGCGGGGACTGTGTCGTGTCGGTGTGCAGGTCCAGTTCGAAGTGGATTTGGATCGTTCCGTGCACCGCGCCAGTCGGATCAAGAGCGCGCGGCAGGCTGCCACAATACGCATCCACTGCGTAGGCACAGGGTTTCAGCGTCACCGAACCTATGAGGAGATCCCCACGCACTGCTGCAGAAGATTGAGCCCTGGGTTGAGGGTGTTTGCGCGCGGTGACGCCAGAGGCTGATGCAATCAACACAAAAGAACACAATCCCAGCAAGATGACGGCTGTTCTTGGCATTGGCCCCCCGACGTTCAGTTGCAATCCCCTTGAAATGGAGCGCGCCCCGCGGGCACGCTTAGAGGCGTTTCGCCCGAGAGCAGCAAACATCCCACGACCGCCGCGAGGTGTCAAGATGCAGGGTTTTGCAGACAGTCTGCGGAACTTGGCGGTTAGGCGCGTTGACCCGGTTGGCACTTTTTAAAGCACAAGACCGACTGCGCGGGTTCCGCCGGCCAGCGGGCTATTGCTTGCACTGGGGTCGCCCCGGTAAAGTACTGCCTCAGACTCCTCGAAGCTTATTTCTTGTTCGGCATCACCATTACTCGACACAGCCCACATGAAACCTTCTGCCATCCTCTTGATCTCGTGTCCTGACCAGAAGGGCGAAGTCGCCACTATCGCCGACTTCGTCTACCGTCATGGCGGCAACATTATTCATGCCGACGAACATGCCGACGAAGAGTCCGGCCTCTTCCTGATGCGCGTCGAGTTCGATCCCAAAGACTTCGACATCGATCTCACCGACAAAAACCTCGCCGAATTCACGAAACAGTTCTCTCCGATCGCCGAAAAGTTTCAGATGAACTGGCGTCTGGCGCAGTCTTCGCACCGCCAGCGCATGATCATCTTCGTCTCGAAATACGATCACTGCCTGGTCGATCTGCTCTACCGTCACCGGAGCGGCGAACTCGCCTGCGACATTCCGCTGATCATCTCGAACCATCCCGATAACCAGCCTATCGCCGACTTCTACAACATCCCTTACACCGTCATCTCAATCACGAAAGAGAATAAAACCCAAGCCGAAGCACAAATCCAGTCGCTCATCGAAGGACACAAAGCTGACTTCATGGTGCTGGCCCGCTACATGCAGATTCTCTCCAACGATTTCGTCAACCGCTATCCGCAGCGCATCATCAACATTCATCACTCGTTTCTGCCAGCCTTCATCGGCGCGAAACCGTATCATCAGGCCTTCGAGCGCGGCGTCAAACTGATCGGCGCCACCAGCCACTACGTCACCGAAGTCCTCGACGACGGCCCCATCATCGAGCAGGACGTAGTCCGCGTGTCGCATCGCGATACGGTGGAAGACCTCATCCGCAAAGGCCGCGACCTTGAGAAAGTTGTGCTCTCCCGTGCAGTGCGCTGGCACGTGGAAAACCGCGTTCTTCTCTACGGCAATAAGACGGTAGTGTTTTGAGGAACTCCTGATCGGCCTCCTCCGCGGAAGTACATGTCCCTCCGCAAAAGTGAAGCGACGCTGCCAAACAGTGTCGCTCCGCTAGTAACTTGCGGCACTGGTGACTTTCGTCTTTACTTGAACAAGAGTAAAGAATTCTCAGAGTGCGGGGAGAATTTCGCTCGCGGGAGCGTTTCTTGGCCGAGGACCTTCGATTTGAGCTGGCAATCCTGGCGACCGTCCAGGGTTTTTACCAAAAGCTGATGCGAGACTCGCTGGGCGGGGATGTGCCCGTCCCGAGCGGGCTCGACGAGGTCTCGCTCCGCCACTCCGACGACGATCTTCCGGAAACTCTTTCCCGCATGTATCGCTGGCTGCACGTGCTCGATATGGCGATCACCCCAGCCATGCTGCGGCAAGCGTTGACTCCAGACACCGATGCCGAAGTCGCTGAGGCTCTGCTTCGTTATTTCGTGCGGCGTCGCGAGGCCAGTGACGTCAACCGCGATAAGACCGACCTCATCGTAACGTTTCTTTACCGTCACCCTCGCGTTCCCGGACAGTGGCAACAACGCGGCTATGGACTCGACGGGGCGCTGCCGCTCTCTCCTTTTGAAATCGCGCTCATCGAGATTCTGGCCGATACCGACGTGCCTTCACTGCCGGAAGAGCACGTACAACTCCTGCGAAACTTCGATCCGATGCGGGAGGAGATTGCGCGCTATCGCGATTTCAACTCGCTCATTGACTCCGGCATTGTATCGCGAGTCCGCGAGTTGAAGTGCTGGCTGGATTCATCGTTCTATCATCCCGGCGTTCTGGCCACCGTTGCCGCCCACAATGCCGCGTTCGGCGCGCGCTTCGATAAGCTTTTCGTCCAGGCCCTGGGAGAGATCAAGCAATTCGCTCAAGCCCTCGACGATATGGGAGGCAGCATTCTCAGCACGGTTGATGGCGTGGAAGTCACCGTCGACCACGTAGCCGCGATCGAACAGAAGGCCATGCTCGAAGCCGATTATGGCAGTGCCCTTGAAAAATTTCGGCGCGTGTCCAAGTTGAAAAAGGAACTCGATCGGCGTCCACCGATTCGCAGGTCTTTGCTTGCACCTTCCGCGGGGAACGGAATTCAATCCTCTGGTGGAGCGGCCGCGGCGGCCAAAGCCGCGCGGGTCACCGCCACCAACCTGCCCATCCCGGTCGAAGCCTTCCAGCCCCCTGTGATCACGGCGCAGCAAACTTCCGGCGAAGAAGTCAAACTGCGCCGGGTCGAGGAATCGATTCGCGTGTTTGTGCGCGTGGCCGACGCCAAGTACCGCCGGATTGTCCCCATGCGCTTTTTCAATCTGGCGCTGACGGCGGCCGAAGCGGACGCCTATGGTGCCAGCCTTCCTTGAGGAAAAAAGTCTTCGCGCCGACGTCGCCCGCAACTTGATCCGCATGGTTTCCTGCGTGGCCCGCATCAACACCGAACTGGAAGAACTCAAGCGCAGCCAGAGCATGTCGTCGCTGTGGAAGCTCCACGCCGATGCGTTGGTCGTTCTGCTCGACATCGCCAGCACTACCACGGAAGAAGCTGCAAACGTAGCCAGGCTATCCGAAAGCAGTGAGGCCGGCTCGGACAAAGTCATCCACGAAACCATGCAGAAACTTCACGAGCGGTCCGATATAGCCGTAAAAGCGCTGGCGAATCCGGGAAAGTAGCCTCCCACCCCACCTCGCAAGAATTTTCACACTACCCAAGCCGCTGCCCATTACAGCTTCCTCCGAATAGCGCGCCCCGCACGGGATTCCAGCTCCGAGACGTTGTATAATCCGTGGGCGACTTTGATGGGGACAAAGTTCGCGGCAGTTCGACAGCACGGATGCAAAACCAACGCGCGTCTATGTTCGCCTGCATTCAGTCACTCACCCTCCAGGAGCCGATGCGATGCAATCCATCCACACGCCATTCGTATGCCTCACCCGCCAGGCAGCCAGCCGTTGCGCGGCGATTTTTTTCTCCTTGCTTCTGACCATGGCCTTCTCGAGCCAGGCAGCAGCGCAGACGGGATATAGCGGAATCTTTGGCGGCGGGCCATTCTACAAGAATGCGTCGGCCAATATTACGGAGATAGAGAACTCCGGCTTTACCGAAGCCATCGTCTGGAGCGTTGAGGTCAGCGCCACCGGCGACTTGAATTTCAATGGCGAATTCCCCCTTACCTCCGGCGGCGTTTATGTCGGCGACCAGTACTATCCCAATTTTGCTTCAGATATGGCGACCTTGAAGCTGGGTACAGTGAAGCGGGTTACCTTCAGCATCGGCTCTTCGAACTATGGAGATTGGGAAGATATTACGAACCTGATCAACGCGCAGGGCACCGGACCGGGCAGCATCCTGTATCAGGATTTTCAAGCCCTGAAGACGGCCATCCCGGCGCTGGATGCCATTGATTTCGACGATGAAAACAGCTTCAACTCGCCGACCACGATTTCTTTCGGAGTGATGCTGGGCGGCCTGGGTTATCACGTGCTGCCCGATGCGTTCGACGACAGCAGCTACTGGACGAACGTGGTGACGCAGATTAACGACCAGGCTCCGGGGACGGCGGATGGCGTGCACCTGCAAGCCTATGCCGGGGGCAGTGGAAATAATCCCTGTGTGGGATGGAATTTCGGCACCGTTCCTGTCTTCCCTGGCCTGTGGGATCTGAACGACACTCCAAGTCAGGTTCAGACCACGATGACCGGCTGGCACAGCCAGTGCGGTATTATCGGCGGCTTCATGTGGCTCTATGACGACTTTGTCGGCAACGGCGAAGCGGCAGAATATGCCAGCGCGATCAACACCGCAGTCGGCGGTCCGGGATTTACCCTCACCGGACCCACTAGCGTCTTCTTGAATCAGAATTCAAGCACCAAGGCCACGATCACAATCACGGACCAGAATGGCTTTACCGGCACAGTGACGCTGAGCCTGTCGAGCCTGCCGAAAGGTGTGACGGCGGCGATTCAGGGCACGGGCAATACGCGAACCATCGTGTTCAAAGCCAGTTCTTCGGCCGCCACAGGATTCAGCACCGTGACGGTGACCGGCACCTCCGGCAGCATCACGCAAACTCTTCCGCTTTCAGTGGCCGTGAGCGCGGGCGTGGGCTCCACTGGAGCGGGCACGCCAGTCAGCCTGACTTCCGACTTCAGTTTGTACGGAATTTATACCGACGGCTCGATCTATACGACCGGAGGCCTCGACGGCCAGGGGTATTCGTATTCCTCGAACCTGCTCACACCCTCGCGCGTCTACAACGGCATCTTGCTTGATTTTGGCCAGGCCAATGAACTGGACGCGGTCAGTTGCACCGGCCAGTCCGTCACCCTGCCGCGCGGAAAATTTTCTACGCTTACTCTGCTCGCAACTGCCGTCAATGGGAAACAAAAATCCCAGACCTTCACCGTCACCTATACCGATAGCACGACTTCGACCTTCACCCAGAGCCTGAGCGACTGGTTCACGCCAGAAAAATATGCGGGCGAGGCGGAAGGCGTGGCCATGGCGTACCGGAACTTCGACAACGGCACCACGGACAATCGTACCTTCAATCTGTACGAATATCAGTTCGTTTTGAAGACGGGGAAGATTGCGAAGAGCATCACGTTGCCGAATAATTCAAAAGTGATGGTGCTGGCGGCTACGTTGAAATAGGGCGGGGCAGAAGAATAGCGTCACAAAAATTGAGGACGGGCGTTAAGCGCCCGTCCTTGTAGCTTCTTGCTCAACGCTTTGCAGCTAATTGATGCGGAGCTGCAGCGAAAATCTAGACCTCCGGCGGCATCTTTACCAAGTGTTTTATCTCCGTGCCCAGCAGATCGAAGTGGCGCACATTCCACGTGTAGAGATGGTTCGCTCCGGCCTTGAGTGCGCACGCCGCGATCAGGCCGTCGTAAACGGCGCCGCCGACTACTCCCAACCGCGCCATGCGGCGGATGGCGGCGCAGTACTCGTCGCCGTCAAGCCATACCAAGGCGAAGCGATGCTCGATTTCTTGCACAACCAGGCTTGCTGCTTCGGCGCTCATCCGTTCTTTTCCGGGGTAACGGGTAAAGGTTGAGTATGCCTCCGCCAGGCTGTGGACCGCACAAGTCGAATGCTTGCGAGTCGCAGAGGCAAAAAGCGGGAAACTGCGGGCATGGTGGGGATGATCGGGTAGAAGCGCCGCAACCAGGACCGAGGTGTCGAAGAACGATTTCACCGGGACTTCTTCCGTCGCGGGCGGCGCGTGGGCGGGTCGCCCATGAGGGTCTGCTCGCGCTCGCGGCGAATCTGGCGCAGGACTTCATCGGTGGCACCGGCGGGGATCGGCTCGCCGACACCGAAAACCCAGATTCCCTGCTTCTGGTGTAGCCCAACTCCTCCGCGTCGGGGATGGAGCACGATGCGATCTTCCGAGCTTTCAAGTTCCAGCGAATCGCCCGCGCGGAGCTGCATCTCGTCGCGAACGGGCTTGGGCAGAACGATGCGCCCGGCTTTGTCGAGGGTCAGGGTGGTGTTCATGGGTGTAATTATACAGTGGCATTTGGCATTTGAGAATGCCATTTCTTTTGAAAAGGCTGAGCTGCGAGAATTGGCGTTTTTCTTCCTGTCGTCTTTGCCGCGTTAGGATTGTGGCTTGCGACCAGCGGGTGGGGCGGGGGTTAGTGACTCGAGGAAAACATAGCCCGCGGGGAACGCCCCTCAGCGGCTAAAGCCCTCGTCTTATCGGCTCTGGGCGGCACGGCTGAAGCCGTGCCCTTCCCAAACCAATTCATCTCCCGAGCCAACTCAACAGCTTAGTTAATATCGAACTGCTCCTGATGCAGCGCGGGGTCGCTCTTCACAATGATCGTCCGTTTGGTGAGTTCTTCCATCTCGTTCAGCAGGCGGCCGCTGTTGGCTTTCAACTCCTTGGCCACATCCGGATGCACGCGCAGCATCACGTCTTCGTGCTCCAGGTGCCGGGCGATCTTGCGCATCTCCACGTAAATCTCGTTGGCCACAGTGGTCAGAGATTTCACGTAGCCTGTCGATTGGCAATAAGGACAAGGCGCGCCGATCGTTCTTTCGAGCGATTGCTTCACGCGCTTGCGCGTGATCGCGACCAGCCCGAAATCGTTGAACTGCAGTACTTTTGATGGCGCACGATCATGGCGTAGCTCTTCTTCGAGAGCCTGCATCACGCGCTGGCGGTTGCGGCGCTCATCCATATCGATGAAGTCGATGATGATGATGCCACCCAGATCGCGCAGCCGAATCTGCCGCACAATCTCTTTGATCGCGTCCACGTTGGTCTTGACGATGGTGTCTTCCAGGCGCGAGGTCTTGCCGACGTACTTGCCGGTGTTGATATCGATCGCCACCAGCGCCTCGGTCTGGTTGATCACAATGTATCCGCCGCTCTTCAGCCAGACTTTCGACTTGAGCGCCTTATCCATTTCTTCTTTCAGGCCGAACTGCTCGAACAGCGGCGTCTCTTTGGTAAAGAGCTTCACCCGCTTGACGAGGCCCGGCTGGAAGCGATTGAAGAAGCGGAGAATGCGTTCATACTCCGGTTCGGTGTCGACCCAGATCACTGAAAAGTCGCTGGTGACCTGATCGCGCAACACGCGCTCGACCACGTTGAGATCGTGGTAGATCAGCGCCGGAGGCTTCGAAGCCTCGGCCCGGCTCTTGATGTCGTTCCACAAACCCTTGAGGAAGCGAATATCGGCGCGCAGCTCATCTTCACTCGCGTTCTGAGCTGCGGTGCGAACGATGAAACCTCCGTGCCCGTTCTCGCGCTCGCTCATGACGATGCGCTTCAGGCGCTGCCGCTCTTCATCGGAGGCGATTTTGCGCGACACGCCGGTGTGATTCACCGTCGGCATGTAGACCAGGAAGCGCCCCGGCAGCGCGATGTGGCTGGTGATGCGCGCGCCTTTCTTGCCGATGGGCTCTTTGGCGATCTGCACCAGGATTTCCTGGCCTTCTTTCAGCAAGTCGCTGATCTTCGGAACTTCCTGCTGCTCGCGCCGCGGGAAGCGGCGCCCGCCACCGCCGCGGCGGCCTCCACCCCGACGGTCATAACCGGGACGCGGACGTGGCGCGCGCTGAGTGTAACCCGGCGTCGCCGGAGCGCGAACTTCCGCCCGCGCATCGACGGAGCCGTTACCACGGGCCTCGGCATCCAGCAAGGCTTCGGCTTGCGCCTGCGCTTCTTCGAGTTCCATTTCTTCGGAATCTTCTTCGCCCTCCGGCGCGCCCCCATCCGCCGCCGGCGCCATCCCGGCGTCAGCCAGCGATGACATATGGATTTCATCTACCGTATCGCGAACTTCGGAAAGGACGTGACCGCTGGCGGCCCGGGTCTCTTCCTCAAATTCGTCATAGCCTTCATCCGACGCTTCCTGATAATGCACCGCATCGGCTTCTTCCTCGTCGATGGTTTCTTCTTCCATCGTTCCCGGCGCGGCGAATACCGGGGCTTCGGAAACCGGAGCGGCCTGCTCGTGCGCGGCGGTTTCGACCTGTGCCAGAGGCTCAGCCTGAGGCGATACCATCTCCTCTTCTTCTTCGACAAATTCCTCGGTGGTGTGACGTGCCTCTCCGGCCGCTGCTGAGAAGTTCGCGCTCTGATCGGGACCACGAAATTCGCGATTCCAGTCAACCGTGGTTGAGGCTGCTGCAGCCGAGCCCACCTCGCTGTGCTCGGCCTGTGCGCTCGCTGAAACCTCGTGCCGCTCCTCGGGGATTTCCACGGCAGGCGCAATAGCCGTTCGATCGGAGAAAATGGGTTCATCGTCCGGGAAACCCGCCGCCAAAGGCGTTGCAGGCTCCAGCGCAACGGGAGCGGCTGTCTCCATTTCGGCAGCCGATGAATGTTGTTCGTGCACGACCGGTGCCGCTGCCATGCCGCGATATTTGGAAATCGATTCGCCGGGAAGCAGGATTGGCTGGTAGCCCGCTGGCGGACCAAACTGCTGGCTTCGTCCCGAGTCATGGGGACGATGTGTGACTGGCGGCGCGGTAAAAACAGGAGCCGCAACTGGCGGTGCACTCTCTACCGGCCTGGCAGAGCGCGGTTCCGAACCTCGCTCCCGTTCCGAGCCGCGCTCGCGTCCTTCGCTTCTACCATCCCGACGGCCGCCACGGCGCCGCCGGCGTCCGCGATAGCCTCCGCGGTCGCGATCCTGACCAGACCCGCCGCTCGAACCCTCCACCGCCGCACCATTGAAGGAAGGCTGCGCCGATGGTTCTTCGCTCTCCTCAAACTCTTGACCCGATCCGCTTTCGAACCCGGCTCCCGTGTCGGCAACGTCGGTTCCCGAGGTTTGCATCTCACCAGAAGCCGAATCCACTGGCGCCGCTGGCACGCGCAGATCCTGCACACCGCGATTCGCCGGAACTACGTCGGTCAAATCCTCGTCGTGCTCTTCCAACTCCATAAAGTCGGAAACATAAAGGAAAGCATCGCGTTCCAGGCCGATGTCGACGAAGGCGGATTGCATTCCAGGCAGCACCCGGGTGACACGGCCCTTGTAAATGGACCCTGCCAGGGTGTATTCATTTTCGCGCTCGAGGTAGACTTCCGCGAGCAGGTCGTCTTCCACCAGACCCACCTTGGTTTCGTGGGGCGTGGAAGAAACAAATAACTCCTTATTCATGGACACTCCGGTCCCGCGATGGCGCGGGCTTTACCGGGGCGTAGCGGGGAAGGAATCGGGAGGATCGGGCGTCGCGAGGCTGGCCCCGAATAGGGGACGGCTGGGGCCGGGGAGGTTACTCCCTGACCGAATCCGCTGCACAAGCTTGGGTATCTTCTGCACTGTTTCGCTTTGCGTCTGCCGGGTTTGTGACCGCACTCTCAGACCGTTTCCGGTCGGGGGGCCGTTTCCCTGCCAGCAGCGCTACAGCTTCAATCCTGCCCGGCCTTCTCTAGCTTGCTGGCCGGTTAAATGCCCTCTTTACGCGAGGGCGATCGATATTTTTGGGGCTGCACCTGTTCGGCGCAGCAATTGCTACTTTGTCACTTCCGGTTCAAACTTCATGAACCTGATCTTGCAAAAACCCTTGGCTTGCTTAAAACCTGGCATAAAGCCTGTTCACTTCAACCGGGTTCCCTTGTCCCCTATCCCGGCTAATTTACAAATCGGCGCATCCGAACGTTCATGACCATCCCCAGCGCCAGAAACATGAACAACACGGAAGACCCGCCGTAACTCATGAGTGGCAAAGGTATTCCGGTGACCGGCATAAACCCGACCACCATGCCGACATTGACCAGAATATGGAAGCTAAGCACAGCCACCACACCCATCACCACGAACGTCCCAGCGCGGTCGGGCGCTGTTTGGGCATTCTGGGTCAAACGCATCAGCACTATGAAGTATAGCAGCAGAACCCCCAAAGCACCGACGAAACCATGTTCTTCGGAAAAAGCCGCAAAAATAAAGTCCGTTTGTGGGACTGGAAGGAATGCCCCGTGTGTTTGCGAGCCTTTCCCGCCCCACAGCCCCCCCGAACCTACCGCAATCTTGGATTGCTCAACTTGATACCCCGTACCCTGGGGATCGTCTTCCGGGTGCTGAAAACTGGTAAGCCGCTGTTTCTGATAGCCCTTGAGAACATGAATCTGTGGAATAAGAAACACCGCCCCGATCCCGATCACCGCAACCAGAACCACTGTCAACCCTTGCCTCCACTGCATTCCTCCCAGGAAAACTCCCATCACGGCGATCGGCACATAGGTAAGGGCCGTGCCCAGGTCAGGCTGCTTCAACACCAGCAGCATCGGAATCACCACTATCGCCCCCGCCTTCATAAAATCAGGCCAGGAGAGTTCGCGATGCCTCAGATCGGCAAAATACTTTGCCACCGCCAGGATGAGAATCAGCTTTACCCATTCGGAGGGCTGGAAGTGATTTCCGCCCGGCATTTTGATCCAACGCTTCGCGCCCAGATACTTCTGCCCGAAGATGAGGACTGCGATGAGCGACGCGATCGACGCAATGTAAAACCAGTGAATCCGATCCAGCAGGATCTGGTAGTTCACCGCGCTCAGGACAAACATCGCCGCCAAGCCGCCCAAAATCCAGTAAATCTGCTTCACGTGCGAGCCCGCAAACTTGGTGTGCATGGTGGCGCTGCGAATCTCCATCACCCCCAGCCCGCAGATCATCAGCACGAAGATCAGCAGCAGCCAGTCGAAATCGCGAAATGAAACGTAGCGTGACATCAGTACCTAGTACCCAGTACCGAGTACCGAGTAAATACCTCCTTGCGACTGATTTCATCTGATCTCTTCATTGAATTTTCGCGGTACTGGGTACCAGGTACTGGGTACTGGCGGCAGCAAGCGGCCTCTTCGCCACGTCCACAAAAAAGTGGCCACCCTGCAGCTTCGGTTCATCCCCATCCTGGTCCGGTTCGGTCCACACCGCGCCAATTTCGGCCGGGGCCGAACTCTTCGCCATCTTCGTCGGCTGCTTCCGTTGCTTCTCCACGAATGCCTGGATCACCTTCGCGACCACGTGTGCCGTCTCGGAGCCGTGCTCGCCCTCTTCAAACAGCGCGCACACTACAATGTCCGGATTGCGCCGCGGTTCCACTCCCACGAACCAGCCGTTGTCTTTGTGTTTGGCTTTGTCGCTCGCGCTCATCTTCGCCTTCAGCGTGTTGCTGACGGTCTGCGCGCTGCCAGTCTTTCCGGCCATATCCACGCCTTTAATCTGCGACGCTGCCGCCGTACCCACCGGGCTCACCACCTGCGCCATCGCATCGGTAACGATCTCCCAGTTCTTGGGATCGATCGGAATCGTCACTTCGCTGGGAACGCTTTGCGCCTGCACCACACCCGCCGGCAAATCCGTCGGATTGGTCACATGCGGCCGCACCATCTTGCCGCCCATGGCGATTGCTCCAAAGGCCCGCGCCATCTGGA
The DNA here is from genome assembly GCA_963715875.1 of uncultured Acidobacteriaceae bacterium. Lineage (GTDB taxonomy): Bacteria > Acidobacteriota > Terriglobia > Terriglobales > Acidobacteriaceae > Sulfotelmatobacter. The sequence continues at coordinate 4,012,732 of OY970281.1, forward strand.
TGGGCGTTGCCGCCACCGCTCCCTGCCCAATGCTCACCGAAATGGTTTCTCCCGCAAACCACTTCTGCTTGAAGTTCTTGATCTTCCATTCTTCCGAGGGCATCACGCCGCTGACTTCCTGCGGCAAATCGATTCCGGTTTTCTGGCCCATCCCCAGCGCCGTGGCCCACTTCGCGATGCGATCGATCCCCAGCTTCTCCCCGAGCGTGTAGAAGAACACGTCACAGGATTGATAAATCCCCTTGGCAATATCCACCGCTCCGTGCGCCTGATGGCGCGCCGAAATCCAGCACTTAAAATATCGCCCGTAAAAGGTTCCGCCTCCACTGCAGTTCACATGCAGGTCCTGCGCAATGCCTTCCTGCAGCCCCGCCGTCGCCATGATGATCTTGAAGGTCGAACCCGGCGCCAGTTGCGCCTGAATCGCCTTGTTCATCAGAGGATGGTTTTCGTCGGTCACCAGTTGGTTCCATTGATCGCGCGACACTCGCACCGAAAAACTCTGGGGATCGAAGGTCGGCCGGCTCACCATGGCGAGAATTTCACCGGTCCGCGGATCCATGGCCACGATAGCGCCGTTCTTCCCTTCGAGCGCCTCTTCAGCGGCAATCTGCAAGTCGATGTCGACGGTCAGCTTCAATTGTTTTCCCGGGATGGCGTCGGTTTCTCCCAGCAATCCCACCTCGCGGCCGTGGCTGTTCACAACCTCCCGGCGCGCCCCGTTCGTGCCCATCAGCGCGGTATTGTATTGCCGCTCCACGCCGGAAATTCCGACGACGTCGCCGGGGTTGTAGAGCTCAAACTGCGGCTGGTTCAGCATGTCTTCCGTGACTTCGCCGACGTAGCCGATCAGGTGCGCCATGAACCCATTGCGCGGATACAGCCGCCGGTGCGCCATGATCGTATCCAGTTCCGGCAGTTCGTTGCGATGTGCATCAATAAAAGCCAGCTCGTCGGGAGTGATGTCTTCCTTCAGAAAAATCGGCTGGTACTGTGGCATGGAAGCGAAGTGCCGAATACGGCCTCGAACTTCACTGGGATCGAGATGCAGCCCCTGCGCGATCAGGTCGGCATCGGCATTGAGGTCGCGCGAAGAATCGCGCAGCAGCAGCGCCGAAAACGACGGATAGTTGTCTACGATGACGCGCCCTTCGCGATCGAGAATCTTGCCCCGCGGCGCCAGGATGGGCACATTGCGGATGTTGTTCTTCTCCGCCGCCGACGCATAGTACCCGCTCTGCATGACCTGCAGCCGCCACAATCCGTACGCCAAGACCAGAAAGATGGCGAGGATGATGTACTGCGACGCCGTCAGGCGGATCGCCGATACTTTGTCGTCACGGCTGAACATCAGTTAGTTCTCAGTTCTCGGTTCTCAGTTCTCAGTTGCCGCAGGACCAGGCGTGCCGCCGTAGGATGAGAATCTTGGGAGTCGTGCCTTAATTCTAGCGCGTGCAGGCACTGCCGCGGGTGAGCGAAAGTGACGTAGGTCACTATTTGGTTCTGGTTCTACTGAGAACTGAGAACCGAGAACTGAGAACTGCCTTCAAGTTCTCTGCTTGAACTTGTCCAGCAGGAAATACAGCCCTACGCCCACCACCGCATTCGCCAGGCCCGCTTCAATTCCTCGCGTCCAGCTCCAGTTCATCGTCAGGCTGATCATGCCGCGGGCAATCGTGAAATACACGGCTTGATGCACGAGATAAAAGCCCAGCGTAACCAGGAGCCGCGCTCCCACATTTTCCACGTCCAGTTTCGCGCCTAGCGACGAAGCGCCGTAGCCGACGACGGTCTTGGCGATACCGAAGATTCCGATCGGATAAGGTCCAAGCATGTCCTGCACAAGACCGATCGCTGCTCCGGTAAACAGCCCGGAGATCGGATTGCGCCTCGCCATGGCGAAGAAAATCGTGACCAGCAAGGGCAAGTCGAAAATCGAGAAAAATGGCAGCCGCCGCGGCAGAAACGCCTGCAGAAACAACGCCAGCAACGGCACGCCCACGGTCACCGGAATGCTGAACCGGTAAACCTCAATCTGCTCTCCCGATGTGTAAGTGATGGGCACGCTAGTGGGGATCGTCTGTCGATGCGGCAGGTTGCGGATTCGGCGGTGTGCCCGCGGATTTAGGTGGCGCCGTCGTCGCCGGCTTCGCCGAGACTGCCGTAGATTTCGGAGTGACCTTCGGAGTGTCGCCAGATGCCGTTTTCTGAACCACTGGCTTCAGAACTTCCTTCTTCGGAGTCTCGGCAGTCGTTGCTTGCCCGTTGCCCACCGGAGCGTGTGCCGCAGTGCTCGCCGGAGCATGTGCCGCGCTTCCGTTGGCCCCCGCCGCACCCGCAGTCGCAGGCGCCGCGGTTCCCGGCGCAGTCGCCGTTGTTCCCGGAGTTGGCGCCGCCACCGGCGGCTTGTCCGGCACGGAAGGCAACCGCTGCGCCAAAACTTCAGCCGCGCTCACTCTGACCCCGTTATCCGCCACCGGTTCCCGTTCCTGTTTTTCCGTTACCACCAGCACTTCTTCGAGCCGGCTCAGATCCGCCGCCGGCTTCACTCGGATGTTGAGAAACATCTCTCGACCGGGACTCACCGCGCTGACCGTGCCCACCGGCAATCCTTTGGGAAAAATCTGGTCGCCTCCGCTGCTCAACACGGTATCTCCGGGCACCACCTGTTCGTCGCTCATCACCCGCTCCAGAATCAATTCCCCGTTGGGAGTTCCGCGCAGCACACCTTGAAGACGCGACTTCTCCAGCAGCGCACCCACGCCGCTGCTCTGATCGTTGATCATCAACACCAGAGAGGTCGAAGGATACACGCGCAGCACCTTGCCCACAATCCCGCCCGCGGTAATCACGGCCATGTCCGCAGCAATGCCCTCATTGGAACCCTTATCGATGTAGACGGAGCGTGAAAGATCGCTACCGCTCGACCCAATCACCTGGGCCGCGACGGTCTTGTCGATGAATTGTTCTTTGAAAGCCAGCAGCGATTGCAGCCGGTGCGCCTGCGCCGCGTCCTCGGTCAGCCGCACCTGTTCCAGGCGCATCTGCTCGATCTCTCCTTTAAGCTGGCGGTTCTCGGCGCGAATTCCCCGCAGAAAGAAATAGTTGTGCCAGATGTTGCTGCTTCCGCTCTGCACCCAGACCAGCCCGCGTTCGAGGGGAGTAATAAGGTTGACTGCCCAGATGCGGATCAGCCGCGTGTTTTCCGCCTCTCCGGCGCGCTTGACCTGCACCGCCAGCCCCAACACCTGCAGAAACAACACTCCCACCAGGATGCTCAGGTTCCGGTAACGGCCAAGGAAGGATTCCATAATTCAGTTGCGAGTCTCGAGTCCCGAGTCCCGAGAAAAACCACTAACGGTTCGCATCGCCGCCTGGAAGCAAGGACTCAGGACTCGCAACTAGGGACTCGATCTTACTCGATCGAAATTTTTCTCAGCAGTTTGAAGTCGCTCAGCATCTTGCCGGTGCCCAGAACCACGCTGCACAGCGGATCGTCGGCGATCGATACCGGCAACCCGGTTTCTTCGCGGATGCGCTTATCCAAATTCTTCAGCAGCGCGCCGCCGCCGGTCAATACGATGCCGCGATCGCTGATGTCGGCCGAAAGCTCGGGAGGCGTGCGCTCCAGGGCCACGCGAATCGCATTCATGATGGTCGAAACGCATTCGCTCAACGACTCCCGCACTTCGCCATCGTCCACCGTGATCGTCTTGGGCACGCCTTCAATCAGGTTGCGCCCTTTGATCTCCATGGTCATCGGCTTGTCGAGTTGGTGCGCCGAGCCAATCTCCATTTTAATTTGTTCGGCGGTGCGCTCGCCGATCAGCAGATTATATTTCCGCTTCAGATAATTCATGATGGCTTCGTCCATCTGATTGCCGGCCATCCGCACCGAGCGGGAGTAGACGATGCCGCTCAACGAGATCACCGCGATGTCAGTGGTGCCGCCGCCAATATCCACCACCATATTTCCGCTGGGTTCCGTAATCGGCAGTCCCGCGCCAATCGCCGCCACCATGGCTTGCTCCACCAGATGCACTTCGCTCGCCTTGGCGCGATAGGCGGAATCCATGACCGCGCGCTTTTCCACCTGCGTGATCTCGGAAGGCACGCCAATCACGATGCGCGGATGCACCAGCATTTTCCGGTTGTGCGCCTTCTGGATGAAATAATTCAACATCTTCTCGGTAACCTTGAAGTCGGCGATCACGCCATCCTTCATGGGCTTGATGGCCACGATGTTGCCCGGCGTCCGCCCCAGCATCTCTTTGGCTTCCTTGCCGACGGCCTCTACTTCCCCCGTATTCTTGTTGATGGCGACAATCGAGGGCTCGTTGACCACGATCCCCTTGCCCCGGGCATAGACCAGAGTATTGGCCGTCCCCAAATCGATGGCCAGGTCGCTGGAGAACAGGCTAAACAGCGACCTCAGGTTGTGCGAGCGCGATGAGTGAAATCCGTTGCTTGACATGACGAACTCTGCCTTCCAAATTATTTATGGCCGAACTACTGAATAATGACCTTCTTCTGCTGCGTATTCACTCCGCCTTCCGCCGTCTGCGCGGTCACGGTGATCACGCCTTCGCCGGTCGCCAGCGGCGGCGTGAAATAATGAAACGTCCCATCGGTCGAAACCATGGGCACTTCCCGCCCGTTCACCATCACTCGCGCCCCGACCAGCGTCTTTCCCGTCACTTCAATGACGTGTCCGTGCTGAATAAAAGGATCGAGTTCCAGCTCAATGGCTTCCGATTGTTTGCCCTTCGGAATGATGGTGAAGCGGTTTTTCTCGCTCTCCATCGATTCCGTTCCTGACGCTTCGTACGACTGTACCACCCAGTAGTACGCACCTTCGCCCAGGCCTGAAACCGTAACATCCGCTGTGTTTACTTTCTTGTCAACCAGTGTAGAAGAAAAATAAGGGTTGCGCGAGATCCTCAGCCGGTAACCAGCCGCATTCGCCATCGCGGTCCAGGAAAATTCCACTTCCTTGGTCTTTTCGCCGGCAGTCGCGATGAAGATCGGCGCCATGTTCGCCGGAGAAATCGGCGTCGGCGGTCCCGTCCCCTTCGCTTTTTCCATGCGCGGTTGCGCCGCCTGAAAACTCACTTTCTCCCAGTTGGCCAACTGCACCGTCTGGCCATTGCGCGTCACCTCGCCCGAACCTTTCTTCATCAAAATTTCGTGCTGATCCGTCTTGGGATCGTTGTGCACTTGCGCCGTCGATTCCGGTGCAAGCGACGCCGTTGCTCCGGCCACGATCACTTGCGATTTCGATCCCTGGGAATATGTTGCCGTCGTAAGATCCACGGTTCCGGTGCTTACCGCAACGGCGACATTGGTCTGCTGCTGATCGTTGGCCGAGTTTTCTTCCACCACAATCAGCGAATCCTGCTTCACGGTATAGCTGGTGCCGTCGTTGAACACCACCTTCGCCATGCCTTCCGACCCGGTCTGCACCACATCGCCCTTTTCCAGCGGGATGTTATAGTCCGCCGTTACCCAGGTATTGCCATTGCCTTTTTTCACCCGCACCGTGCCATCAAGCGCTGTGAAGTGGGCCTGCTGCGCGCGCGAGACGCTTCCGCTGGTGGCTGGAGCCATGCCCGCCACGCGCTCCAAAGCCTTGTCGGCCACACCGCCAACCGCCTTGATGCTGTTCTCGCTGAACTGCGGAAAGGTGAGCCGGATCGCGATGAGAAACACGGCCGCGATCGCCACCACCATCAGCGCTACGCTGCGGTAGGTGACCGTTTTCCACGCTACGTGGATTCCGGGTTTGCGAATCGGCGAAGACACGTGGACCCAAAAACCCTTGTCAAGCCTATTGACTATGCGGTAATTCCAACGTTACCACAAGCTCAGCAAGCCCAAAAACAGGTAATCAACTGGGAACGTTACCTTCGTTTTGGCGTTCACGCGCCTCATCAATCGCGCACTCGCACCGACGAAACAATTTCGGATTGTTCCTAGCGCCGGAAGAGATAGCTGACTTTCACGAAGAATACCCGCCCATCATTGATCAGGCGATTGCCGCGGATCAGCCCAATTCCATTGGGATCGCATCCCACGCCACCCAGCGCCGGAATACACAGCCCCGGCACAAGGTTCTCCTGATTATTGTTGTAGCCGACGTAGAACGCCGTGCCGGGATGAATCAGGTAGGTAATCAGGAAATCCGTGCTGAAGTCTTTCGTGGTTTGCAGGGAACTGTAGACGGGATTCGCCAACAGTCCGTTGTATTGCAGGATCGCGCGCAAAGATAGCTCCTTGGTGAACTGGTAATTCCATTGGCTACGGATGATGTGGCTGTTGAATGAGGCGTGGTGTGCGGCGCCATTGAGGACACGGTCCAGAATGTAGGTGTTGTCGATTTCCAGGCGTCCGGTGGGCTTGAGGCTCATCGTATGTTGGATAAAGGTTTCGTCGCCGGTAATCGGTAGTTGCCCCGCAGGCACCACGACCAGTACGGTCCCATCGCGAATGATGCTGGTGCGCCAGGTAATCAGGCGCGTAGGACTGCCCTGAACGACCAGGCCGCCCGCATCCTGCACATATTTGTGATTATTTTCAAGGCCTGCGAAATCAACGGGACGCAGAACATCCTCCTCATAACCCACGATGGGAGCGACTATCAGGTTGTGCCGAAAGTCGAATACCCAATCGAAGTTGCCGATGTGCTGCAGGCCCACCCCGTTGTGGTCCCAGTAGTCGTGTGACTGGAATTCGGGGCCTTGAAATACGAGATGTTTTCCCTCCGGCCGCCAGTAGAAATGATAGTACTGCGAAAAGTTACGGATATCGGTCCGCGGAACGAAGCCCGCGTCGGTGTGGAAATTCGCCGTGATGTCCTGATAGAGCGCCGTATAGCTGAAGCGTCGTCCATTGCCATTGAGCACGCCCTCATGATCCTGTCCGAAGGTGTACCCAATCGCCGGGGGAGCGATGGACGTTCCGGCACTCCCGGAAGCATTGAGCGCGTCCACTACGTCGCTGGACGCATAGGTGGAGGAAACCACACTGCGAAACCAGGAAGTCCAGTTCTTGCCGAGGCGGAAGGATCCGTCGATGCCGCCCACGCGGTTGAAGTCGCCGTGATATTCGCGATCGACATAAATCGCGCCAATGCTGCTCTGCTGGCCGAGGTCGTGACTGACGCGGGCGACGGCAAAATAAGCGCTGGTGCCGCTGAGGGCTGTGTGATCAGGAACGAGCAGGCCGGGCGAGCGGTCATCGGCGACAAAGATACCCAGGTTCCAGGGACCCTGCTTCCCGGTCAGGCGCGCTCCGAAACTGGGCTCGATGATGCGGCGTGTGAAGAGAAGTCTCGAGGTTAGAAATGCGCCGGGGCTCGCATCGCCGAAGAAATTGGAATTTTCCAGAAAGAAGGGCCGCTTTTCGGGGAAGAAAACCTCGAAGCGCTGGTTCACCGTGTTCTGCGGCTGGTCGGATTCAATCTGCGCAAAATCCGGATTGACGGTCAAATCCAGCACCAGGCTGTCATGAAAGACGAACTTGGAATCGAGGCCGGTCTTGCCTTGTAAGTTGCGGTTGTCGAAGCGCGGCTGAATCGGGTCGCGGTCGTCGAGCGAGTGCAGACCGCTCAAATATCCGTAGGGATTGAATTGCATGTTGCGGCTGGGCGAGACATCTTCCACACCCGTAACGATCGCCTCCTGGTTCAGCCTGCCTGAGATCCGGCTGGAAACGCGCGGCCAGTAGTCGATCTCGTCATTGCGCTGGATGTAGCGCATGAACGTCACTCCCCAGGTCTGCTCTTTCTCTGGATGGAAGCGGATGCTGCGGAAAGGAATCGACATCCATACGATGTAGCCTTGCGCCGTCAGCTGGCTGCTCGAATCCCACACTGTATCGTAGGAATAGTCGGCGCCAGCGTCTTCTGACCAGAGCGCATCGGCTTGCACTCCCATCGGGTTTACATCGAACAGAAAGCCATGCCGCTGGTCATGGAAAGTATCGAGCGTAAGCTCAACGTAGTCGTCATCGGGGGGAGTGACGGCTTCGCGAAATGTCATATGCCGGCGGATCGCGTGCGGATCCGTGTCCCAGCAAACCCACACCAGGTACAGGTTCGCCTGGTCATAGCCTAGATACACATCGGTCCGCTGCGTCGCGGGTTTGCCATCGGACGGCTGTTGCTGGATGAAGTCGGCGACCTTCGCCAGTTGGGTCGCGCTGCCGGTAGGCTTCATCTCCTCAAAATCTTCCAGACGCGGCGGGCTCGTCACACGGGGAATCCGAACTCCCGTTGGCGCATCGGCAGCCCGAGCGCTGGAGCCTGACAAAATGGCGCACAACATGGCGCACAACAGAATGAGATTTATCCGGAACAACCGGCAGATGTGCATCGGATCCTTGAGACCAGGGAATCAAAGGGTCGTGCAGCAGTTCGGCGCCCCAAGCCTGCGTCAAAGATTAGACCATGCAACAGACAAAACGTTAGTCAGCAGGGCCAACACTACACATACATTTTGTTAAGCGAATGAAATCTTCGGGTTTTCCTTGACTTCGCGCGACGCCCTCATCAACAATCTTTTTTGCACGCCAATTCTGGGTTCTAATCGTTCCCGTTATTTTTTCTGCGAGGTCCTTTTCATGCTGCTTGTGCGTCTGCCTATCTTCGTATCTCTTTCTTTTCTGTTTGCCGCCATCGTTTCCGCACAAAGCATCTCCGTCTCTCAACCGACCATCTGGGCGTCGAAACCAGACGCGGGCGCCTTCGACAAAATCGAAAACGACCGCCTCGCCGCGGCGCGGCATTCCATCGACACCCTGCTCGCCGTGAAGGGTTCCCGAACCATTGAAAACACTCTCATCCCTTACGACGACGCCGTCCGCCAGAACAACACCGCCCTATATTTCGCGGGACTCATGGAGCAGGTCCATCCTGACTCGACTTTTCGCGATCATGCCACGGCGATGGTCACCAAAGTCAGCGCCGCCACAACCGAAATCTCCCTCAACCACGAGGTTTACAACGCGCTCGCCGCACTTGATCTTTCCAAAGCCGATTCCGCCACACGCTACTACGTCCAGCGCACGCTCCTCGAATTCCGCCTCTCCGGCGTCGACAAAGATGACGCCACCCGCGCCCGGCTCAAAAAACTAAACGATCAGCAATCCGAGGAGCAGTCCATATTCGATCGCAATATCTCCGACGGCAAGTTAACCGTCGAGGCGAGTGTTGGGGAACTGGACGGCCTTCCCCAGGACTACATCGATCGCCACAAGCCCGATGCCAATGGCAAAGTCCAACTCACCACCGATTATCCCGACGCATTTCCAGTCTTCAAATTTGCCAAGAGCGATGCCCTCCGCCGCCGCATGTCGATCGCCTTCGACAACCGCGCCTATCCAAAGAACCTCGAAGTGCTGACGAGCCTGATGAAGACGCGCTACGAGATCGCCACCTTGCTCGGCTACTCCTCGTGGGCGGACTATAACGCGGCCGATAAGATGGTCGCCAAAGGCGGCGACATCGCTGATTTCATCCAGCAAGTGAAAGACGCTTCCCATCCGCTGGCAGAAAAAGAATTTGCCATGCTGCTCGCCGAGAAGCAAAAGACCGACCCCGGCGCTAAAGAAATCTTCGATCACGAATCCGGTTTTTACTCCGAACTGGTTCGCCGCACCAAATTTAATTTCGATTCCCAATCCGTGCGCCCCTACTTTCCTTTCACGGAAGTAAAGCAAGGCATCCTCGACACCGCCGCCGATCTTTTCCACGTCAGCTTTCAGCAGCAACCGAACGTCCCCGCCTGGGATCCTTCTGTTGAAACCTGGATCGTCATCGATAGCGGCAAGCCCATCGGACGCTTCTATCTCGATATGCATCCCCGCGAGGGCAAGTACAGCCACGCCGAAATGGCGCCGGTGCTCGACGGCATCCGCGGCAAGCAACTGCCAGAGGCAATTCTCGTCTGCAACTTCCCCGCACCGACCGCGGCCGATCCCGGGCTCATGGAATACAACGACGTCCAAACTTTCTTCCACGAATTCGGCCACCTTATGCACCACATCCTCGGCGGCCAGCAACAATGGGCGGGCATCGCCGGCATCTCGATGGAATCCGACTTCGTCGAGGCTCCCTCGCAAATGCTGGAAGAATGGATTCGCAGCCCGCAGGTCCTCGCCAAATTCGCCCGCCACTATAAAACCGGCGAACCCATCCCCGCCGATCTCGTCACTCGCATGAACCGCGCCTCCGCCTTCGGGCGCGGCGCCTGGGTCAGCGGCCAGGACAGCTACAGCGCCATCTCTTATGACATCTACAAAACCAAGCCCGAGGACGTGAACCTCGACGCCGTCACCCATGATGCCGCCATCCACTACACGTTCGTCACGCCGCTGGCCGGCGAACACTCATGGGCGTCCTTCGGCCATCTCGGCGGCTACTCCTCCGCTTATTACACTTATCTCTGGGACAAAGTGATCGCCCTGGATTTCTTCCAGCAATTCGATCAAAAAAATCTTCTAGCCGGCGATGCCCCCATGAGATATCGCCGCGTGGTGCTGGAACCGGGCGGATCCATGTCCGCCAAAGACCTGGTCAAGAATTTCCTGGGCCGACCATCGAACATGACCGCGTTGCAGCACTGGATGGCGGAAGAATTCGAATAAGTGTGAAGTGGACACTCCTGTCCGCTGGTTTTGAAGTTGATTTTGACTTTGCTTTGACTTTGCCCTCTGCGGGTTCTATAAGAGGGATGTCGAAGTAACGACTTCGTCCGCGAAATCGGGCTGCGCTATGCCTTGCAGTTACGTAATCGACCGAGACCGGCGGCTGGTCGTCACCACCGCATGGGATCGCGTAACCTTTGCCGAAGCCCACGAGCACCAGGATCAACTATTGAGCGACCCCAGTTTCGACCCCGAGTTCAATCAACTCATCGACGCTGCCGGAGTGACCTCGTTCGATATTTCAGGTGATGAAGCCGCACGCCTGGCCACTCGCGCGGTCTTCTCGGCCAAGTCGCGGAGGGCTTTTCTTGCGACCAACCCCGCGACCTTCGGCATGGGACGACTCATGGAGACTTACCATTCCATCGCGCAATTGCCGGAACAGGTTAGCGTCTTCCGCGACCGCGAGTCGGCCCTGCAATGGCTTGGGATCGAAGCCCTGCCCGATGAACCAAAGACTGGGCAAGCAAGGAGCGCCGGGCAATAGAGTCGCGACCGATTCGCGGCGCCTGGTTTCGGAACCATGCTCACTACGAGTTCGCATGAAAATGACATCCCCGCACCGTGTGTCCGTTAGCGTACAATCACCGGATACCGGCGTGTGGGCGCTCGTTCTCACAAATCAGTAAATCTTGATCCAAGAATAGGGTTCCATGAGAATCCTTCTGTATAACCCAGACAATGGGGTTACGCGCAACTTCATGCCCCATCTGTGGATGTTTCTTCTGCAGGCGCTCACGCCCCCGGGTCACGAAGTACTGTTGATCGATGGCAATGCGCAGCCCATGGACGAAGCCGCCATGGCGAACTTCGTGCGCGAGCAGAACATTGGACTTGTCGGCATTGGCGCCATGACCAGGATGATCGCCAAGGCTTACCGTGTTGCCGACGCCATCCGCGCCGTGGGAGTGCCCGTGGTGATGGGCGGACCTCACGTCACCGAACTGGCCGACGAAGCTCTCGGCCGCGATGGCGGCCCACGCCATGCCGACGCGGTCGCGCTCGGCGAGGCCGATGAAACCTGGCCCGTGATCGTCGAGGATGCCGCTCGCGGCAAGCTCAAAGAAAAATACGCTCCGGTGGATGCCTTCGGACAGGAACGCAAGCCCTCACTCAAGGCCTATCCCGTAATCCCATGGCAGTCGATCAATCTTGAACAGTTCAATCTGGTGCCCAAGGCCGCAACCCCGTTGCTCAACCGCGTCGGAGAGGGCTGGGGCACCTTCCGAATAATCCCGGTGGAGTCGGGACGGGGTTGTCCTTACGGATGCGAGTTCTGCACGGTCACCGGGTTTTTCGGCGACTCCATCCGCTTCCGCACCAACGAAAGCGTAGTGAATGAACTCCTGCTGCTGAAGGCGCGGGCCCGCAAAGAAAAAGGACAGATTGCCGTCTTTTTCATCGACGACAATTTCGCCATCAATATCAAGCGCACCAAGTCGCTGCTGCGCGACATCATTGCCGCCGGCGCGCAGGTGCATTGGGTGGCACAGATCAGCGCCAACCTGCTACGCGACGAAGAACTCGTGGACCTCATCGCCGCTTCCGGCGGCAAGTGGGTGTTCATCGGCATGGAATCTGTAGACCCGGCCAATCTCAAAGACGTGAACAAAGGATTCAACAAGCCCGAGGAATACGCCGCTGTGCTGGAACGCCTGGCACGGCGCAACGTTTACGCCATCACATCCTTTATTTTTGGCATGGATAACGACACCGTGGGCGTGGCAGAACGCACCCTCCAGCAGGTCCGCACCTGGCCGCCCGGGTTGCCAATTTTCGGCCTGCTCACGCCGCTACCCGGCACGCCGTTATACACACGGCTGGGGACCGCTGGACGCCTCACTCGTCCCAAACACTGGCAGGAATTCATCCCATTTGCCATGGCCCACACGCCGCTGAAGATGACCATCGATGAAGCCCACGCCGAAGTGAAATACGGATGGGCCCAGGCATACAGTCCAGAGGCCTTGGCGCAGGCCGTCGAGTCGCTCGAGGATCAGCCCCTGGGTTATCGCGTCAACATCTTCATCGCCCGGCTGTGTTTCCGAGGTATCTATTTCCCCATGATGGGCGGCATGGCATGGGTGAAAGTGATTTCTCAAAATCGGCGAACCATCTTCCGGCTGGTCCGGGAAGCATTGCAAGGACGCCTCACTCGCGATAATAAGGCCAAGGCTGCGGGCCGCATTTCGGATACCGTGGGGTTACCAGCACCGGTCGAGATTGCAGCGCTCAGAAGTCGAAGGCTGAACCATGTTGTGCAGAGCAGTTGCGTAGCGTGGAGTGTGTGGAGCGGGCACTCCTGCCCGCCCGCCTTTGACTTTGATCTTGACTTTGAAGGGCTGAAACGCCGCTTGCCATGGTTACGGTATTTCCACTACCCTAAAGGCGATGGAACTACATTTCACCCCCGATCAGGAAGCCCAACTGGCGCAGATCGCCAGCCGGGAAGGCACAGATACTGAACGCCTGGTGAAGGAAGCTGCTTTGCGTCTGCTGCAGGAAGATACCCGCTTTCGCGCCGCCGTGCGCGAGGGCATTGCGCAAGCCGACCGCGGCGAGTTCATTGAGCAAGAGGAAATGGACGCCCGCCTGGAACAGATGTTGCGCTCATAAAAATGCGTATCCGCTGGACCCCAGCCGCCGCCACGGACCTGCAGCGCATTAGCGATTACCTCAGAGATCATCATCCGCACTACCGGCTGGCAACCATCCGCAAAGTCTATGCAGCGATCCAGTCGCTGAGAGAGTGGCCACACGTCGGCCGTGCCGGACGTGAGGAAGGGACCCGAGAGCTCTTATTCCCGCCCCTGCCTTACATCGCCGTCTATCGCGTTAGGGAGCAAAGCATCGAAGTCGTGCGGATTTATCACGGCGCTCAGGACCGGGGATGACAATCCCGTCAAAAAGGCGTTCTGTGCGGACATACTCGCAAATTTCTCTATTGTCCGCGATTACACGAAGGTGTCACAATCACGGCCATGAGCCTTCGAGCATTGAAGCCGCGCGCGGTGATTCTCTTGATAATCGTGAGCTGTGCGACGTTCTTGACAGTTGCCCAGTCTGAAAAACCGGGAGAACGAACGCCACCCCTTACGACTCGCGAGCTAGCCGCACAAGTCCGTAAGTCGCTCGTTGTCGTTCTGACACAGGATCACGAGGGCAACGCGATTGCGCAAGGCAGCGGTTTTTTCTTCAAGCCAGGACTGATCGCGACTAATCTTCATGTGCTCAAACGAGCCTCTCAGGGCTATGTAAAGTCACTGTCCGACGGGGTGTCCTACAAAATTTCATCGGTCGTCGGATTTGATCTGAAACACGATGTCTGCGTTCTGAAACTGTCCGATGCAGTCGGCGCATCGCTTCCCCTGAGCACGGGCGACGTCGCAGTCGGGAACGATATTCTCGTAGCCGGTAATCCCGAAGGCCTCGAGGCATCCTTTTCCAAGGGCATCGTTACCCGGTCGGCCGCGCCGGAAACGCAGACTTGCTGCCGCGTGGCCTGTGCTTCAGTATGCTCATGTTCGCTGAGAAGCTTGACGGACTGCTAGACTTGCTTGACGCGGCAGCCACGCGCACTTGGAACACGTTGCAAGCAGAAGCCGTTCCAGACGATGCGCCATATCCACGTGGTATCTAACCCTTGGAACTCCCTTGCCGCATCTTCCCCGCCCGCTGTAGCATCAATATTCAGGCATTTATAAAGGAGCAATCATGGCTACCGAAACTCTCGCCTCCCCCGCCACCCTCAGCCACAAAGAAACCAAAGTTTTCAAGAATTTCATCGACGGCGAATGGGTCGACTCGTCCACTGGACAGACTTTCGAAAACCGCAATCCCGCCGACACTCGCGATCTGGTCGGCATCTTCCAGCGATCGGCCAAGGCCGATGTTGACGCCGCGGTGGATGCCGCCAAGCGCGCCTTTACCAAGTGGCGCCTCGTGCCCGCTCCGCGCCGCGCTGAAATGATTTTCCGCGCCGCTGAAATCCTCATCGAACGCAAAGAAGAGCATGCCAACGAAATGACTCGCGAAATGGGCAAGGTGCTCAAAGAGACTCGCGGCGATGTGCAGGAAGCCATCGACGCCGCGTATTACAACGCAGGCGAAGGCCGCCGCCTCTTCGGCCCAACGGTTCCTTCGGAACTGCCCAACAAGTTTGCCATGGCCGTGCGCCAGCCCATCGGCGTCTGCGGCATGATCACGCCGTGGAATTTCCCCATGGCAATTTCTTCCTGGAAGCTGCTGCCTGCTGTCGTGTGTGGCAACACCTGCGTCATCAAGCCCGCGCAGGATACTCCGGCTTCCACCTACAATCTGGTTCGCGCCTTCACCGACGCCGGCGTTCCCAAAGGCGTGGTCAACATTGTCAGCGGATTCGGTGCTGAAGTCGGCACCCCGCTCGCCGAGCATCCGGACGTACGCGCCATCTCGCTCACCGGATCGTCCGCAGTCGGCCGCATCATCGGTGGCATTGCGGCCAAGAGTTTCAAACACTGCTCGCTCGAACTCGGCGGAAAGAACCCCATGATCGTCCTCGACGACGCCAATCTCGACCTCGCCATCGAAGGCGGCCTCTGGGGCGGATTCGGCACCACCGGCCAGCGCTGCACCGCGACCAGTCGCATCATCGTGCAGAAGGGCGTTTACCGCGAATTCGTCGAGCGCTACGTCGCCCGCGCGAAAAAATTGAAGGTCGGGAACGGTCTCGACGAAACCGTCGAGATGGGTCCTGCGGTCAACGAGAAACAGTTGGAGACCGACCTGAGCTACGTCAGCATCGGCAGGAACGAAGGCGCGAAGCTGATGTGCGGCGGCAATCGCCTCGATCAGGGTGAATACCAGCACGGCTGGTTCATCGAGCCGACCGTGTTCATTGACGTCGACCCCAAGATGCGCATCGCCCAGGAAGAAATCTTCGGCCCGGTGGTCTCGATTATTCCCTGCGACGGCATGGAAGACGCCATCGAAATCGCCAACAACATCGAGTACGGACTTTCCTCCGCCATCTACACCAAGGACGTGAACAAGGCCTTCGCCGCCATTCGCGACCTTTACGCCGGCATCACCTACATCAACGCGCCCACCATTGGCGCCGAAGTGCATCTGCCCTTCGGCGGCACCAAAGCCACCGGCAACGGCCACCGCGAAGGCGGTATCGGAGCCATTGATTTTTATACGGAGTGGAAGTCGGTCTACGTGGATTATTCCGATACACTGCAGAAGGCCCAGATTGATCGAGTGGATTAAGCACCTTTAACCGCAAAGTTCGCAAAGAGCTGACACAAAGGCCGCGAAGAGAGAAATCTTGGCGATCTTTAGGGTGGTTCTTTGCGGGCTTTGCGGTTAAGCTTTTGCTTTGGCTTTTCGGGAGTCATTCATGCCTGTAGCTCACGCCCGTGAAATCACCGCCGCCAAGCGTCTTGAAAACGTCCGCTACGCCATTCGTGATTTGGCCTGCGTCGCCGATGAAGTCATCGCCCAAGGCCACAAAGTTCTGCCGCTGAATGTCGGCGATCCGCTGAACTTCGATTTCCAGACTCCGCCGCACATCATCGAGGCCGTGTATAAGGCGATGCGCGACGGCAAGAACGGCTATGCGCCGTCTCCCGGAATTCACGAAGCGCTCCGAGCCATTCGCGGCGAGGCCTTGCGCAAGGGCATCACCACCGTGCACGACGTCTTCGTCACCGCCGGCGTCAGCGAGACGGTCGATCTCTGCATCAGCGCCCTGGTCAATCCCGGCGAAGACATCCTCACTCCCAAGCCCGACTACCCGCTCTACTCGGCGGTTCTGTGCAAGCTGGGCATCGGCTTGAATGCCTACGATTTGAATGAAGAGGATGCCTGGCAGCCCGAACTCGCGGACATCGAACGCAAGCTCACGCCGCGCACCCGCGGCATCGTGCTGATTAATCCCAACAATCCGACGGGATCTTTGTGCTCGCGACAAATGCTCGAGCAGATCGCCGAGATAGCCCGCCGCCACAATCTGGTTGTCTTTTCCGACGAGATCTACGACAAGCTCATCCTGGAAGACACCCCGCACCTTGCCTTCGCCGCGGTCGCGCCTGACGTGCCCTGCATCACCTTCGGCGGCATGTCGAAAAATTATCTCGTCCCCGGATGGCGCATCGGATGGGGCATTGTCTCCGGCGACGCCGCTACCATCAGGCCCTACACCGAAGGTATTCACCGCCTGCTGCGCGCGCGCCTCTGCGCCAACCATCCCGAACAGTACGCCATCAAGCCCGCACTCGAAGGCCCGCAGGACCACCTCGTCGAAGTGAAGCGCAAGCTGCGCTCCCGCCGCGACCTCACGCAGAAGTGGTGCGAATCCACGCCGCGCGTAAGCTGCGTCGTGCCCCGCGGCGCCTTCTACGCCTTCCCGCGCATCGACCTTCCCGACGGCGAGAGCGACGAAACCTTCGTCAAAGAACTCATTCGCCAAAAGTACGTCATGGTCGTCCACGGCTCTGGGTTCGGCCAGAAGCCCGGCACGCAGCACTTCCGTATCGTGTTCCTGCCGGATGAAAAGACGTTGACCAGCGCGTATGCGGGGATCGCGGAGTTCATTCGCGAGCGGTATGGAGTAGCGTGATGAGAAATCGGCTATTCGCGACCCCCTCAAAACACGCGTGTCGCGAACATAGTTCAATCTTATGACCATGGTATAATGACCATGATCACGGGCCTTTTATGAAAACCAAAACCATCCCAGCCGGCCAGTTCAAGGCCCGCTGCCTTGCCATCATGGACGAAGTGCAGGCCAAGCGTCAGGCCGTCGTGATCACGAAGCGCGGCAAACCCGTGGCCCAACTGATTCCAGTCGAGAAGGAAGAAGACGACATCTTCGCCTTCTACAAGGGCAAGATCAAAATCAACGGCGACATCGTTTCGCCTGCGTTCAGCCCTGAAGAGTGGGGCGATCTATATTGATCCTGCTGGACACGCATGTCGTCATTTGGCTTGCATCCGGCGACGCGCGAATGTCCAAGCCGGCACGGGCGGCGATCGATGAAGCGCGACAAAACAGCAGAGGCCTGGCCATCTCCGATGTCACCCTTATGGAGATCGCCCAACTTTCGCATCGCAGACGAATCGAGTTCGTTGTCGACCTCGAATCGTTCCTGGCGGAAGTGGCACTGCGATTTAAAGTATTTCCAATTACCACGAACATCGCGAGGCAAGCATTCGAATTGCCGGCGAGCTATCCAAACGACCCAGTCGATCGCGTCATCGGTGCGACCGCGCTGATCGAGGATATTCCTCTGCTCACCGCCGACCGCGAGATCCGCAAATCGCGCGCCGTTTCGACCATCTGGTGATGTTCGGATCCTCCGAGGTCAATTCCGAGCGCTATGCGTAGTCGCACAGTTTAGCGCTCCCAATCTCACCTGTCATTGCGAGTAGTCGCGTATTCTAGCGACCAGCCCTCACCCTGTCATTCCGACCGGAGCCGGAGCGACAAGCACGGCGGAGGGGAGGAACCTGCTTTTCTGTTGGTTAGCGGAGCAAGCATACCTGCCTGGCTCGTGGAGGCCTTTGACTCCCCCTCCGAGTTTTCCTCTGGTTTATTTCTCGTTGCCGATTTGAAATTCACTGCGGTGGGCTACATTTATGTCCTGCTGCATCCAATTCTCCCCTGGGGACAACTATGAAAAATCCGGTAGTTGTACCGCTTCTCATCCTGGCGTTGTTCGCCGTTGTTCTGGGTTCTAACTTCAACCTGACTCTGCAAGCGCAGACTGCGGCAACCACTGTGCCGCGACTGGTTCGTTTCTCCGCAAGCGCCCGCGACCTCAACGGCAATCCGATGACCGGAGTCGTTGGCATCACATTCCTGCTTTACAGCGAACACAGCGGCGGATCGCCTCTGTGGCTCGAAACCCAAAATGTTCAGGCCGATGTCAATGGCCGCTATACCGTCCTTCTGGGCTCGACCAAGCCCGACGGCTTGCCCGCGGAGCTATTCACTTCCGAACAGGCGCGCTGGGTTGCAGTGCAAATCTCCGGACAGAACGAGCAGGCGCGCACGCTGCTGGTCAGCGCCCCCTATGCGCTGAAAGCGGGCGATGCGGAAACTGTCGGCGGATTGCCGGCCTCCGCCTTCGTTCTGGCGACACCCACGGCCGTCACCGCCGCCGCCGTATCTTCCTCCAGTGCATCCTCAGCCGGCAGCGCCACTCAACCCGATGTGACCGGCCAACCGAATACCACCGTCACCACTGCCGGCGGAACTGCGAACACCATTCCGATGTTCAGCACTTCGACCGACATCGAAAATTCGATCCTCACGCAAACCGGTACATCCGCCATCAATGTTGGAGGAACGCTGAACTTGCCGGCTCTTGGAACCGCGACATCCAGCAAGGGATTCAACTCCGAGCCGCAGAACTTTGTGGCGTCGGTGTTCAACAGCACGTCGATGACGGCGGTGGCGCAGACCTTCCAGTGGAAGGCCGCTTCCCTCAACAACAACAAGTCAACGGCCACCGGCACGCTAAACCTGCTGTATGGAGCGGGCACGTCGAGCCCGGCTGAGACTGGCCTGAAGATCGCCAATACCGGGGTCATCACCTTCGCCGCGGGACAAACCTTCCCGGGCATCACCTTGAATTCCAGTGCCGCCGGAGGCCTGACCGTTCCCGGCGCCATGACCCTGGGCAATACCTACACCATCGGTCTGAAACCCTGTTCGGCGAATCAGATTCTGCAGTACAACGGCAGCACCTGGAACTGTTCCACTCCGCCCGGCACCGGCACGGTCACCAGCGTGGGTTCAGGCGCGGGCCTTACCGGCGGTCCGATCACCACCTCGGGCACTTTGAGCATCGCCAACGCGGGCGTGACGAACGCCATGCTGCAAAATTCCAAAATAACGTTAAACCCAGGCAGCGGCCTCACCGGCGCAGGCGCCATGACTCTGGGCAACACCTACAACATCAATATCGACACCACCAAGATCCCGGAGTTGGTAACCGCGAACACCTTTACCAAGACTCAGACCTTCACCGGCAGCCCGGCAGTTAGCGCCAGCAGTTCCACGGGGGATGGCGGCGACTTTACCGCCACCAGCGACACTACCGGCTTCGGCACCCTTTCTCAATCAAATGCCGATGAGAATTACGCCACCGCCGCCGCAGGCTGGGAAAATGGCAGCTTCACCGAGACCATTGGAGTTTGGGGCTATACCGCCAGCGGAATCGGCTTCGGCACCTATAGCGAAGCCTTTGGCCCCAGCAGCGAGGGCCAAACCAATGGTTACCTGGAAGAAGCCGCGATTGCCCTCTGGGCCGATACCACCGGAAGTGGATTCACCGAATTTGGTGGCATCGGCGTTCTGAGCACCGTCGATTCCGGATACGGCATTCTAAGCCTGAACAACAGCGACCTACCGAACGCGTTCTTCGAGAACGACAATACCTTCGAGTTCGCCGACGCTTTGGAAACCTACGGCGGCGCCTACGGTGGAGAATGCGACATCGACGTGAAAGGCAATCTCACCTGTTCGGGCTCGATTACGCCGGTGGCGCCGGTGGATGGCGGCAGCCGCAAGGTTGCGCTCAATACCATCGGTTCCCCCGAGAGCTGGTTTGAAGACGTGGGTTCGGCACAACTTTCTAACGGAGAGGCTCTGGTAAACGTCGAACCGGTTTTCGGGCAGACGGTCAACACGGGTGTCGAATATCACGTATTCCTCACGCCCATGGGTGACTGCAAGGGGTTGTACGTGGCGCAGAAGTCGCCCACTTCGTTCGCAGTTCGCGAACTGGGTGGCGGCACTTCAAGCATTGCGTTCGACTATCGCATTGTGGCCAAGCGCAAGGGCTTCGAGAACCTCCGCCTGGTGGATAAGACGAAGCAGTTCAGCCGGCATCTCCCCGAGAAACGGGCGGCAGGCGCTCGCGCACCGAGGCCGGATGATTTCCGGAAAGCGCAGATGAAAAGAATGCAGCCGGTGAGCAAGCTGGAGAAGCCAATACTCAAAAAATAAGCGGGAAGGTCAAAGCACATCTCACGGGATGCCCTCGTCAAGAGGGCGTCCCTTTTTGTTGATGAACGTAGTAATACGCACTTACTTCGTGCGAATCGGATCGAATTCGAACTGCCTGACAACCTGCGAGCCGCACAAGTACCATGCCGTCAGTCACGTTGGCTGCGAGGTCGCGATTCGCTACGATCATCGGATGGCCGTCGAGTGCCTGCTGGTAAGTTCTGATTCCGCTCTATACAGTCAAATGAGGTCCGCTTTGACTGCGCGCGGAGTCACGCTCGATCTTCGTCAGGATTCCGCCAGCGCCATCGAACTCGTCTCCCGCCGCCACTTGGACGGAGTTATCGTCGATTGTGACGACGTTCCCGGAGGCGCCAATGCAATGACCGAGGTGCGCAACAGCCGGGCAAACCAGCAAGGTCTGATTTTCGCCGTCGTAAATGGCGCGACGAGTTCTCAAACAGCGCTTGATCTGGGAGCCAACTTTGCACTCAACAAGCCCGTTCAGGAAAGTCGATTGTGCGGCATTCTCGATATTTCCGTCCCCAGGATGGAGCGCGAACACAGCCGGTATTTTCGCTACGACGTCGATTTGCCTGTCCAATCCAGCAATCGTCTAGGCCAGTCGTTCTCCGCTCGGCTGAAAAATATCAGCGAGGGCGGGCTAGCCGTCAAACTGGCGAAGCCGGTTAAGTTCGATGGAGTGATGAAGGTGGAATTCGAGGTTCCGAGCGTCGAACGACAAGTTTTTCGCGCCAAGGCAGATGTTGTCTGGAGCGAGTCTTTTGTGATGGGACTGCGATTCCTGCACATCGACAAGAGTTCCGGAGTTATCCTTCGCAGTTGGCTGGACTCGCTGCAGGCACAGTTCCGCTTCCGCGAGTCCATCCAAAGCCCAGCTTAAAGTTGCGCGAATTCGCTCGCGGTTCCCACCTGCCTTAGTTTTTCCCGTGCGCTACGCCGTCTTCGCCAACCGCATCTCCTCTGGCCCGCGCACCGCGTAGTGTTGCTCGGGAACCGGGTATCCTGCTTTCGTAAACGTGTCGCGAATCAGCCGGTTGGTATCGAAATACACTTGCCAGTAGTGATCGTTATTGCAGTAGGGACGCACGGCGAGCACCGGACCGGCAAAATTGAAGGTGAGTATTTCGACATCGGGCGCCGGATCAGCAAGGGCGTTCGGCACCAGCGCCAGCGCGGGTTTTAGCAGGGCAATCGCCTCGTGCGGGTCAACGCCATGCGGCAACTGCGCCGTCAACTCGACGCGCCGGTAGGCGTTGGCGGAAAAATTCGAAATCGTATCTCCGAAAATCTTTCCGTTGCCAACAATCGTCTTCACGTTGTCGGGCGTGTTGAGGGTGGTGGCGAATAATCCGATCGCTTCGACCGTGCCCGTCACTCCCGCGGCAGTAATGAAATCTCCGACTTTGAAGGGTTGCAGAATCACCAAGAAGACGCCGCCGGCAAAATTCGACAACAGCCCGGACCACGCCATACCGATGGCGACGCCGGCCGCGGCAATCAGAGCCGCAAAACTGGTGGTTTCGACTCCGAAGAACCCGAGGATGGCAATGACTAGCGCGATATTCAGCAGCGCCGACACTGCGGAGTGAATATACCGAATCAGAGTCGGGTCGATCTTTTGTCTGGTCAGCGCGCTCCCCATCATGCGCAGCGCCAGACCAATCAGCCACCGGCCAACAATCCAGATGGCGATCGCGCCCAGCAGTTTCAGTCCGACAAACGTGAGAGTGGCAGTGATGGTTTGCATCATGGCATTGACATTGAAATTCATACGCTCCTCTTAGCGGCACTGTAGCGGGTCGTGCCTGCTGGCGGAGACATTTTACCCGTCCTTCCGCATCTTGACTACGCCGACTCTCGCGATACCGGCTGTATTATTTGCGTGGATTCTCACCCAGCTCTTTTACGATTCCGACCGGTAGGTGCCGCCTCACTTTCTCTTTCTCCACGAATCTGCTTAAATCAACTCAGCGCAACACCGCAAAAGGTCCAACGACAGTGGTCGACATTCATTCGCACATTCTTCCGGAAGTGGACGACGGCTCGAAGTCCTGGGAAACCTCGGTCGCCATGTGCCGCATAGCCGCGGCCGACGGCATCAGCCATCAGGTCGCCACTCCTCACGCCAACGACCGCTATCACTACGACCGTGTCTATCTTCAGTCGCTCGTCGATCATCTTCAGGGATTGGTCGGCGATGCCATCAAGATTAGCCTGGGCTGCGACTTCCATCTTTCCTACGACAACTTGCAGCTCGTGCTGGCCAACCCCGCGCGCTACGCCATCGAAGGCTCGCATTACATGCTGGTCGAGTTGAGCAATTACAGCGTCCCACAACAAATCACGGACTGTTTCATGCAGCTTGGCGACCGTGGCATCACCGCAGTGGTCACTCATCCGGAGCGCAATCCGATTCTGCGCGAGAACCTGCAGCGCGTGGTTGAGTGGGCCGAGCAGGGTTGCGTGATCCAGGTGACTGGATCTTCATTCACCGGATTCTGGGGAGAACGAGTGCGCCGCGCCGCCGAATGGCTGTTGCAACACGATGCTGTGCACGTGCTGGCCACGGATGCGCACGATACTGAGAAGCGCATCCCCGTACTCTCCACTGCACGCGATGCCGCCGCGGAAATTTGCGGCGAGGAGGTCGCCGACGCCCTGGTGGAAGGCAATCCGCGCGCGATCATCGAGTCGCAACCCCTGCCCTATTTTCCGCGCCCGGTGTTGGGTGGATACCGCAAAGCGCACGGCAACTGAATCATCTAAGCACCAACTGTCATCCCGAGCGAAGCGAGGGATCCCTGCACCCGGCAATGACGCCAGTGCAGGCAAGAACCAGCGGATGAGTGTCGGATGCTTACTGCGGACGGGGTGAATCGCGCTCGGGAGATGGTGCGGGTTCCGGCGCAACCTGCGGATTGGCATTGACCGGCGTCCCCGGATCGGTGCTGTGCGATGCGGGCGTCAGCACGGCGGCATGGGGCGCTTCAGGTTCGGTCGTCATGGCGCTCTCAGGATTCAGCAGGTGGTCGTGGTTCGGCCCCAGCCCGAGGCTGATCAGTGCGCGCGAATCGGGTACAGTCTTCGATTGCCAGCCATGATCTGCCTGATATTTCCGCATGGCGTCCTCGCTGGCCTGATTCCAGGTGCCGCTCGCCTCACCCGTCAGATAGTGCTCGCGGATCAAAGCTTCCTGAATCTCCTGCGCGCGTTCGGGCGCAATCTTCTGTTGTCCGCGCGCGGTCGTCTTCTTTCCGGTCTTACGCGAGCTCGCCGACTTCAACTGGCTGCTATGGGCTGATCTGCTCGTGTGGGAATTTGCGCGTGCCGCAGCCGCGGAATGCGACGAAGAATGCGTCTTAGCCCCTGCCGTCGAAGTTCCCTTCGCAGAGGTCTTCTTCGCAGCAGTGTTGGCATGCTTCTTCGAATTCGTGCTTTTTGCTTTTGCCGGAGTCTTGGCCGCCCCCGTCTTCGCAGAACTAGCCTTCGAACCGGAAGCAGAACTCTGTGCCAGCATCACATGAGGGAAAATGCAGGCGCAGAGCAGCACCAGAGCGCAGCCCGCACCCCACAATCTCCGCATTCTTAAACCATGCTTCGGCTTTCGTTCCAAAAACAACCTCGTCCTCCGAATGGTCCGCCAACAGTAGCGCCGGCGTCCC
The DNA here is from genome assembly GCA_963715875.1 of uncultured Acidobacteriaceae bacterium. Lineage (GTDB taxonomy): Bacteria > Acidobacteriota > Terriglobia > Terriglobales > Acidobacteriaceae > Sulfotelmatobacter. Next base: position 4,037,119 of record OY970281.1, read on the forward strand.
GCCGGCTCTCGAGTGGGCATCTGCCCCACTCCGGGCCTCAAGAGCCCGCGCAAAAGAAAACCCAACGGAATCTGGCATTGTAATCATCCTCCACCAATGGAGGCAATGCCAGTTCCCGTTGGGCTAGTCCTTGGTTACGGAAGTGTACCGGCCATAAAGATGGTTCCTTCCTGTCGAGTCGAGCCGCGTGGGCGCACCAGGAAGACCACGTCCTGGCCGCTCTTCATGCCCGATTCGATGCGGGAGAAATCATCTTCGTTGTTTACCGGCTGCTTGTTAATTTCGAGAATCACATCGCCGCGGCCCAGATTAATGTCCTCGGCGAACGATCCCGGCTTAACATCCTGAACAATCACGCCTTTCCCCGAAGGGATATCCAGGCGGTCGGCCATCTCCGGAGTCAACTTGCGCACCGTGACGCCGAACTTGCTCTGTTTGGGCGTGCTCTCATCGCCGCCGCTGTCGTCTTCGTTCAGTCTCGACGCAAACAGCTTGGCGCGATCGGCGACCGTGACCGTCGTCTCCTGCGTCTTCCCATTGCGCAGGAAGGCCAGCGACACTTTCGAGCCCGGCTTGCGCGACGCAATCTCCGCCACCAACTCCGCGCCCTTCGTCACTTTGTGCCCGTCGACGGTAGTGATGGTGTCACCGACTTTCAAACCGGCCTGATCTGCCGGACTGCCCGGCACTACGCTCGATACCGTAACTCCCGTGCCCGCGCCGTAAACCCGCGTAATCGCCGGGTTCTCGACCGCGTCAAACATGATGCCGATGGAACCGCGCGCCACGCGGTGTTCCGGCCCGATCAGCTGGTTGTAGACCTGCACTACGGTGTTCGAGGGCAAAGAGAAGCCCACGCCCGCGTAGGCATTGGTCTCGCTCAAGATCGCAGTGTTGATGCCAATCACTTCGCCGTTCATATTGACCAGCGGCCCGCCTGAATTCCCCGGGTTGATCGCAGCATCGGTCTGAAGGAAAGTCTGGAATTGCCGGTTGGGAACGATGTCGCGTCCCTTGGCAGAAACGATGCCTGCGGTCACGGTGCCATATTGTCCAAACGGGCTGCCAATAGCCAGCACCCAATCGCCCACTTCCATGCTGTCGGAGTTGCCCATCTTGGCATAGGGGACCGCGCGATCGAGATCGATCTTGATCACCGCCAGATCGGTTTCCGAATCTTCCCCGATCACCTTGGCGTCGTGCTGAACGCCCGGCGGATCATCCTGCAGGCGCACGCGAATCCGGTCCGCCTTCTCCACCACGTGACGGTTGGTCACGATGTAACCCTTGGGATCGACAATTACGCCCGACCCCAGCGAACGCTCGCGAATCGAGCCGTCGCCGCCGAACGGATTCTGGCCACCCTGTCCGCCGCCCTGCCCACCAAAAAAGTGATTGAAGAAGTCGTCCATCCCGCCATTGCCGCCGCCGTTGTCCTCATCGCCGTCGGGATTCTGCTGCTGGCCACGCCGCCGGTGAACATTCTTGATGGTCGATTCCGTATTGATGTTGACCACGCTCGGTCCCAAGGTCTTCGCGATCTGCGAAAATGCATTGGAGAGCTGCTGAGGCGCCGGAACCGACAGCGGAGCGGCATCGGAACCCTTCTGCCCTTCCTTGCCCTTTACTCCGTAGGAAACTACGGTGCCGATCAAAATGCCCAGCGCCAACGTCACCACAATACTCAACGAGTAAACCAAGCGGTGAGTCTTCAAACGCACCCAAATTGCCTGCGAATCCATAAGCCTGCTTTCCCTCCAAAACGATGCGGACCTCTAATTATACCCGTTTGGCAACCCTCATCCCCAGAGCCGGAATGCCCTATGGGAGCGACGAATTATTAGAGTGTTAGACGGCAGAACTCGCCATTTCGTACCGCAGAAAAAACGTAAAGAACCGTAAGCAAAGGGGATACCAAGGCGGTGCCTCACTTCCCTTCATACACGGTCTTCCCGCCCACCACGGTTCGCAGCACCTTGGTCGATAGGATTTTTTCCGGAGCCGACGCCGTCAGATCGCGGTCGAGCACCACAAAATCCGCCAGCATCCCTGCGACCAGCTTGCCTTTTTCCTTCTCTTCGAACTGGGCGAAAGCCGATCCCGTCGTATACGCGGCGATAGCCTGATCCATGGAGAGCTTCTGCTCGGGGAAAAATTGCTGCTTGCCGTCCTCGCTCTTGCGCGTGACCGCGGCATAGAGCCCACGAAACGGCGTAACCGGTTCAACCGGATAATCCGTGCCAAACGCCAGCGGCACACCTTGATTCAGAAACCCGGCCCAGGTATGAACCGTTGCCGCCCGTTTCGCTCCTACCCGCTCCTGTGCCCAGCGCATGTCAGTCAGCAGATGGCTCGGCTGCATGGAGGCGATCACCTTCAACTCTTTATAGCGCAGGATTTCCCCAGGCGTGACCACCTGCGAGTGTTCGATGCGCAGGCGAAAATCATCGCCACCATTGGCCGCTTTGACTTTTTTCTCGCGGGCCGCCCGTTCTGCTTCCGCGAATGCATCGAGCGCCATCTGCACGCCCTTGTCCCCAATCGCATGAAATCCAATCTGGAAGCCGGCCAGCGCGCGCTCCCTCGACATCTCGTTCAGTTCGGCGGCCTGGTAGCGCAGCAAGCCAGAACTCTTGGGATCATCCGCGTACGGTGCCAGCAGCGCTGCCGTGTGCCCGCCCAGCGATCCATCCATGAATCCCTTGAGCATCCCGGTACGCAGCATCAGGTCAGACTGCGGATGCGAACTGCGTTTTTTCTGCAACTCCTCGATGGAATCGTTGAACGGCAGCCATTCGGAAATGCGCGCCGTCAGCTTGCCTTCTTTCTCCAATTCCTCGTAGACCTGGAAATTCTCCCACTGCGGCGAATAATCCTGCGCCGAAGTCACACCGTGCTGCGCCAGGTCCGCCAGCGCAACTTCGAGGGCCCGCCTTCGCTTCTCAGGTGTCGGCTGCGGAATTACTGCCACCACCGCATTCTGCGCCGTGTCGCGCAGAATGCCGGTCGGCTGGCCACTCTCGTCGCGATCAATCTGCCCGCCCTGCGGATCTTTGCTCGCCACGGTGACGTTCGCCAGTTGCAGCGCCCGCGTGTTGGCCACCGCCAAATGTCCGTCCACCCGGTCCAGAAATATGGGATGCCCACCCGAAATCTCATCCAGATCCCATCGGCTCGGCAATGCCTTCACCGGCCACATGGTCTCGTCCCAACCTCCGCCGCGAATCCATTCGCCGGGCTTGGCCGATTCTACTTTGGCCTGCACCCGCTGCCGGAATTCTTCCAACGTCTTCACTCCTTTGAGGTCCACATCCAACTTCTGTAATCCGGCATCCGCCAGGTGCAGGTGCGCGTCGTTAAATCCGGGCATGACAAAATGCCCGCCCAGATCGATCACTTGCGTCTGCGGACCTTTCAACTTCTCGATCTCCGCATTCTTCCCCACGGCCTGAATGCGGTCGCCCCGCACCGCAATTGCCTCCTCGCGCAGGATCGAACTGAACTGCGAAGTCGCAGGCACACCCGTGTACACATTGCCGTGAACGAAAATGACATCCGCTTTAGACTTAGAGTCCGCAATCGCAGTGGCTGGATTCTGTCCCTGGACGAAGAGAGAAGACAGGATCGCAACGGCGAGCAGGATTTGGACGGCGATCAGGATTTGAGTGGCCGGGTGCCCCATCCTTCGCGTTCTTTGCGAAGGGTGGGATTCCACGACCGCATGAAGCATAGGATCGTTGCAGCCGGGCCTTGCGGTGGCGAAGCTTAACTTCTGGTGGCGCTGCTTAGCTTTTGCGTGGCGCAGCTTAGCTCTTGGGTGGCGCAGCGCTTCAGCGCTGCGAACCTCTGCTTTGTTTGATGAGGGGCTTTAGCCCCGGAAGTCCCCATCATTCTCCCGCTCCCGCCAGCGCCAGCAGCGTTAACAAAATCCGCTTCAGCCCCAGCTCGCGCCCGTTGCTGTCAAACCACTCCTGCAACGTGTGCGCCCCGCCCCCTGATCCGCCGCCTCCCAGCGCAATGGCTTCCAGTCCCAACGACAGGGGAATGTTGGCATCCGTCAACGCCCTCTGCACCTGTGCCGCGTTATTCAACTGCACGTCCACCGCCCGAATCACGTGCAGAATCCGAGCCCCGGTCTGCAACTCTCCCGCCGGACGGTTCCCGATTGGCACGACCTCGCAATTCACTCCCGAGGGCCGCCGCTGCATTGGCGAGCGCATCTCCGCCGCCAGCGTCTCGTCTTCCACCGCGCGGATCAACGCCAGCCGCAACGCCTGCTCCAGCCGCTCCATCTCCGCCATCGAGGTCGAACGGATATCCACTTTCATGCTGGCCGATTCCGGAATCGAATTCACCGAAGTGCCGCCGCGAATCACTCCGATGTTGAAGGTCGTTTTCGGCATCGTGGGTACGGGAGTTGCGGTAAACGTATCGACTGCCCGCGCCAGGATCACAATCGGGTTCGGAGCTCCAAAATCGCTCCACGAATGCCCGCCCGGCCCGCGCACGATCACCTCAAAACGCCGGCTGCCCAGCGCCTCGGCGACGATCGTATCGGCTCCCGCGCCGTCGAGTACGACGCTGTAAGCAATCGAATCTTTCCATCGCGGTGTGGAGAAAATGTGCCGCATGCCCCGCAGATCGCCTTCGCCCTCTTCGCCCACGTTGCCGATGAAAACCAACGGCAGCGCGTGTTGTAGCGGCACCTCCCGCAAGAGCGCGGCGATCGCCAGCATTGCCGTCACGCCCGCTCCGTTATCGGAGACTCCCGGCCCATACAGCCGGCTGCCCTGCTGCCGGATGTTCAGCGACGTGCTGGCCGGAAACACTGTATCGATGTGCGCGCTGAGCGCCACGTAGCGCTGCCCGAATCCGGCTTCTACCAGCCCCGATTCCGCAAACCCGCGATGCACGCCGAAGACATTCCCCACGTCGTCGATCCGGACATCGTCGAGACCCACTTCGCGAAAGCGCTCCGCCAGCCAGACTCCGCGGGCCGTTTCCGCAAACGGAGGCGCCCCAATCCGCGCCATTTCCACCTGCCATTGTGTGAACTGCGGCTCTTCTCTCCGCAGCCAGCTAAACGCCGACCGCACCTCCGCCAGCCCGGCCAGCCGCGCCACGTCCCGCTGTACCGCAGGAAGAACGTCCGGCATGTCCGCGCGTGGAGGCATAGATCCTCTGAAGGGTATTGCGTCAGTTTACAACGCGAGAGAAGGAATGGGGATTAGCAAGGACGGGAACGGGGTCTCATCGAAAAGTAACCGGTTACCCTGAATGGAAAAAGAAACTGTCATCCCGAGCGGAGCGGGACGACCGATGGGAGTTCCGCGCAGTCGAGGGATCCCTTTGCCAGTCAACGCTCTCAGAGGGAGAGTAGATTCCCTATGCCACCAGGCTCTTCTCGATCCCCGCCCTGCGTTCCACCGCAATCACCAGCTTCCTGGTAGCCGGAAGTTCAATCCCATGCCGCCGCGCCCCGCGCAAAATCGGCCCGGCAATCGCATCCAGCTCTGGAGGCCTGCCGTGATCCACGTCCTTCTGCATGGAGCTGCGCATGGCGCCCGGCATCCCCGCGATCCCTGAAAGCACCTTCTCCGCATCGACCTTCGCGCCTTCGGCGATTGCAACGGCGCATGTTTCCCGAATGCAAGCCTCTCCCAGACTTCGCCATTCGGGATCGGCGAGGATTTCTCCGATCGCCTTATCCGCTGCCGTTGTGGTCAAAGCAAAGGGCCCGAGAAAAACCAGCTTGCCCCACAGAAGAGTGGGCTCATCGTCGATGAAGCGGCAGACAAAACCGATTTTCTCGAGCTGCTCAAACGCGCTCGTGAGCAGACTCCGGCCGGCAGTGGCAACGTTGAGCACTGCAAAAGGAGAACGATGGACGAATTGTCCCGGACTGGTCCGCTCGAATTCGCCCGCGATCGCCCCCGGGATCACGCGCTCCGCGCCGTACTTCGAACGCAGCCACGAAACATGGTCAATACCATTCAGCAGGGGAACCATCCCGCGCACCGCCTCGGGATTTTTCACCGCGGTCAGCGCCGCCTCCAACTGCGTGGCTTTCAGGGTAATCCAGAGAACATCGACTGTGGGCACTTCAGCAGCGACGGCGACATCCCCTTCGAAATTTCCGAAGGTGCTCTTTAGCCGCACCTTCCTGGGATATTGATCCACTGCCTCGGGCCTCACGACAAACGTGACCGAAGCCCCGGCGTGCGCCAGACAAGTCCCGATCATGCCGCCAACACCGCCGGCGCCGAGAATCGCGTGTTTCATTTTTTGAAAATCAGGTTTGGAAATCGGTTTGGAAATCGCCTCAGGCATAGCGGCTTCGATTCGCAGGGCTCAGTTGTGCTTCACGGTTGCCGGCAGGCACTCGACGACCTCGGAATCGCTCAGCGTGTGGTCACTGGCCTTGGCGCGTTGATAAATGCGTTCGACTAAATCGTCGGTCGCGGGGATGCCGCGCCGCTCCAGCCAGAACAGCACATTCGATTTCCCGCTCATCGGGCCGATGTCGATGATCTGCTCCAGGCCGAAGACGTGCGAGGGCACGCCGGAGTAAACCGTGTTGGCGAGGATAACGTCATTCTTGTGATACGCCTTGATGATCGCCGCCGCGTGTACGCCCGTCGCAGTGCGAAAAGCGTCGTCACCCACCACCGGATAGTTCGCCGGAATGGGCACGCCCGTAGCCCGCGACACCGCCTGGCAATAATGCTTCAGCTTGGTCAGGTCTTGTTCAACCCAGGGCGCAATGCCCATCAACTTCAGGTTCACCAGCATCTGATCGATCTGCGTGTTGCCCACGCGCTCGCCCAGGCCGATGGCGCATCCGTGAACGCAATTTGCGCCCGCGATCACCGCCGCCATTGAGTTGGCAATGGCGAGGCCGCGGTCGCTGTGTCCGTGCCAGTCGACGCGAATCTTTTCACCGGAAGGCTTGACCACTTCTTCCATCACAAAGCGCACCAGCGCCAGCGCGCCCATGGGAGTGGCGTGGCCGGCGGTGTCGCAAATCACGATGGCGCGCGCGCCGCAATTAATCGCCGTCGAATAGAGCCGTTTCACCGTCTCCGGATCGCAGCGGCTCGTGTCTTCGGTGACGTACATCAGGTCAAGGCCCAGTGAAACCGCATACTTCACAGCCTTTTCGGTGGTGTGCAACAGAAAATCGTCGGTCCAGCCTTCGGTAAAGCGCCGGATGGGGCTCGATCCGATGAATGTGGCCGCCTCAATGGGCAGCCCGGTTTTCTGTACGATCTCGGCAATGGGACGGATGTCGTTTTCGTGCGTGCGCGCCGCGCAATTGGCGCGGATTTTCATCTTGTTCGCGGCCATTTCGCGCGCCAGCGCGGTCACGTGCTCGACTGCGCGCGGTCCCGCGCCCGGCAATCCCAGATCGAGCGCGTTGATCCCCAACGCCTCCATCAGATGGAGGATTTCAATTTTTTCGGCAATCGATGGATCGCGCACCGAAGGCGACTGCAAGCCATCGCGCAGGCTCTCATCGTTGAGCAACACCGGCCCCGGCGGCCTTAATGCCGGAGGATGATGCTTGTTCCAGTCGTAAATGAGTTCGGAAGTGTTCATGTGCGAGTACCGAGTACCGAGTACCGAGTACCGAGTCAACCCGCACTCGGTACTAGGTACTCGGTACTCGCAACTACTTTTCTTTCGGCGGCAGCGTCAGACCGAAAACTGACTTCATTCCCTGTCCGGCGACGTTCACTCTCGCCTCCTCGGGATTCGGCAAATACAGCGTCTGGCAATGCTCACAGCGGTAGACCTCGGCCTTCGGCCCCCAGGCCTTCTCCACGTCCCCACAGGCTTTCTCGATCACATCGATCCAATACGACCAGAGTTTCAAATGGCCGCCACAGAATTTTCCCTTTTCGTTCTTCTCGTTGCAGGCGCGCTGCCCCGCCTTCTTGATCTTGACCTTATGATGGGGAAGCTGCTGGGGAGTCTGCGTTCCTGCGGTAGTGATTTCGCCAGTCGCCAAAGGACTTACCCTCGTTCTTGCGGCGCTCGCCGCCAGATTCGGCCCTACGTCGGTCATTGTACTCGAAGGTAATAGCCCAGCCCAAGCCCGCATATCGTATGCTAGGCCTAATCACGTCGCCGGCGTTCGATCGCCAGAATGAGCGTCCTATGAAAACTGAGCCGTTCTCTGCGAAAAAATCCTGCGGTACTGGCGCTCCGATCCTGCTTGCCCTCGCGCTTTTGCTCGGCTTTAGTTCCGCTCAAACCTCCAGCAAAGCCAGCGAGAAACGGAACACCGCGCCAGCCAACACTCCCGGCAACGTAGAACAAGAACTGGTGCGGCTCGAAACCGGATTCTTCGAAGCCTGGAAGATGCTGGACCAAAGCTATTTTCGCGAGCACATGGCGGAAAATGGAATCGCATGGGGTGTCAACGGCACCCTCTCGCGCGACCAGTTGCTCGCAGCCCTGCAAGCTTCCGCAAAAACTTGTATTGTCGATGGCTACAACCTCTCCGATTTCGGCGCACTTCCGCTGGCCTCTGGTACCTATTTGCTCACCTACAAAGTTCAGCAGTATGCCACCTGTAACGGAGAAAAACTTCCGGTGAATATAAACGGGAGTTCGGTCTACATGCTGAAGGCGGGCCACTGGCAGGCCGTGTATCGCGCACAAGTGCCGATGAAGAATCAATAGCCGTCAGTCGCGGCAGAATGTCAGAACTCAAACTTTGGCTTGGCCTGATCGTCGCCAACGCGACCCACAGTAATTTCCGCCTTGTAGTAGTTCTCGCCCTTCATCGGTTCTCCGGCCAAACGCCGTAGCATCGCTATCTGCCCAACGTGGGTGAGCGCGTCGGCGATAGGCCCTTGAAACAATTTTTCCGGCGCAGCCTGCATGGGCTCACTCGACGCCAGGAAATCGTCGAAGCTCTTAAGCGACGCGAAGAATCGTTCGACTTCCTTCGCCCATGGCAACGGAGTCGAATCATGCCACTCGCGCTTGCCGTTGGCGATCGAAAGGCCCCAATCCATCAGGTCGCCGATGTGCGCCAGAATCTTGGAAGGCGGGCGGCCCTCGTTGGCCTGAAACACGGCGAACTGTTCGGACGCGCCGCGCACCGCTTTGCCTCCGCGATAACCAAGTGTGGCCAGCGCGTGACGCAGCAATTCGCGCTTCGGATCGACATTGGAAGACTCGTTCATAGGGGACCTTTCAGTTCTCAGTTCTCAGTTCTCAGTTCTCAGGCTCGGGACTCGCAGCTCACTACAACCTCTTGTTTCGCAGCAGACCTGCCGACCGGAGCGCTCCGCTCAGACGTTTCCACCAGCCGCGGCCATACTGGAAATCGATGTAGCCTTCGATCTGCCGCGCAAAACTCGCGCCGTAACCATACCACCAGAGCTTCTTCATTCCCGGCAGCAGGTCGGAATCGAGATACTTCAGCCGCACCATTTCTTCCAAACCGAAGCGTCCGTGAGCACGGCCCACGCCGCTGGACTTGATGCCACCGTGTGGCGCCTCGCTGATGGCGAAACATGAAATCACATCGTTGACCATGACCGTTCCGGCCTGAATGCGGCGCGCCAGGCGCTCGCCACGATCCCAGTTGCGGGTCCAAACGCTGGCCGCCAGTCCATAGTCGGAGTCATTTGCCAGCGCGACGGCCTCATCATCGGTGTCAAACGCCATGATCGGCAAAACCGGACCGAAAGTTTCCTCGCGCATGGTGCGCATAGCGTGGGTCACATCCGCCAGAACGGTCGGTTGGAAAAAATTCGTCCCCAACTCCGGCATCCGCGATCCACCCGTCAGAACCCGCGCCCCGTGCGCCACGGCATCTTCCACGTGCGATTCGACGATCCGCACCTGACGCTCGTGAATCATCGGGCCTACATCGGTGTCTGGATCGAGCCCGCGGCCGACATGCAATTTTTTCGTCTTCTCAACGCACGCCTTGACGAACGCGTCATAGCGGCTACGATGCACGTAGCAACGCTCCACTGAGAGGCAGGTCTGACCGGCGCTCACGAATGCTCCCCACACGGCCGCGCTCGAAGCTACGTCGAGGTCGGCGTCGTCGAGCACCATCATGGTATCTTTGCCGCCCAACTCCAGCACGATGGGCAACAGGCGCTCGGCGGCGGCGGCGGCGATGCGCTTGCCCGTGGCCACGCTCCCGGTGAAAACCAGTTTGTCGATCGGCGAATGAAGCAGCGCCGCACCGGTCGCGCCATCGCCAATCACGACTTGAAAAACATCTTTGGGAACGCCGGCCGCATGCAGCAGCGACTGCAGTTCCAGCCCCACCATCGAAGTAAACTCCGAGGGCTTCAATACCACGGCATTGCCCGCAACCAGCGCAGCCAGCGCCTCGGTGGAGGGAATGGAAAAGGGATAATTCCATGGCGAGACGATGCCGACCACGCCATAAGGCTCGCGCACCAGTCGCCCACTTTTGAGCTTGGCGAGAAGAAGCCCATGCGGAAGCGGTTCGTCCGCCAGCAGGCGAAAGGCGTCGTCGATCAGGAACCGAGCCGCATCGAGCACGACCAGCACTTCGGTGGTTAGCGCTTCCGCCACGGGCTTGCCGGCCTCGCGCGAAATCGCTTCGGCGATTTGCGATTTTTTCTGCAGTAGCCTGCACTGAAATTCGCGCAGCACCGCAATCCGCTCACGCACGCCCATCTCAGCCCACGCAGTTTGCGCCACCCGAGCCCGCGCGACGACGGACCGAATCTCATCTTCGCCCGCACATTCAAACTCGCGCAGAACCTCGCCCGTCGCCGGATTCACCGACACGACCTTATGGGCTGCGACTTGAAGATCAGTTGCCATCATTCCATTCCGTTGTCGTAGAGCCGCGGAGCAACTTGCCCCGGCCCAGCTTCCATGCCACCGATCAGTATTCTACTTTCACCAGATACAATCCACTCGCCGGAGCGGTAGCGCCAGCAGCCGAGCGGTTACGCGCCTCCAGTATGCGCGTAATGTCTTCGGCCTGCAGAGTTCCTTTGCCGACCAAAATAAACGTCCCCACGATATTTCTGACCATGTGGTGAAGAAATCCCGATCCTTGCACGGTGTAGACGAACTCGTCGGCCCGGCGCTCCCATACCGAAGAGAAAATGCTCCGCACATTGGAGACCGGCGCACCCTCGCGACCGCGCTCGGGATCGACCGCGGCAAACGAAGTGAAATCGTGCTTGCCGATCACGCGATCCGCCGCCCCCATCATGGCGTCTTCATCCAAAGGATAAGGGTAGTGCCAAACATAGCGCGCCAAAAACGGCGGACAGATGGCCGCGCGATAAATGCGGTAGCGATAAGTCTTCCCCTTCGCCGACTTACGCGCGTGGAAATCGAGAGCAACCTCCTCCACTTCCAGCACTCGCACTGACGCGGGCAAAATATCATTCAGCGCCTTCACAAAGTTCGCTGCGGGAACCGCGGATTCGGTCGCAAATGTCGCAACCTGCGCCAGCGCATGCACTCCGGCATCCGTCCTGCCCGAACCCTGCGGCAATACCTTTTCTCCGGTAACTCGTCCAATGGCTGAGGCGAGTGTGCCCTGCACGGTCACGGCATCCGACTGCACCTGCCAGCCCGCAAATTCCGATCCGTCATAGGAGAGAATGACTTTGAGATTGCGCATCGCCAGAACTTTATCAGTTTCAACTGCTTGAACCCTGCGAAAGGAAGGCCGCAGTCTCGGATATACTGTTACGTTTCAACCAATATTCGACAGACGTTAGCGATTTCCGAAGCTTTTCAGGAACCCGGATGCCGGCAATTGCGTACCATGACTGAGCGAGTTTCGTTGTGCGCAATTCCGGCGCTTTACGTTTCCACCAAGTCTTTTTGTTACAAGCTCTTAAACGAACGGAGATGAGTAGATGCCAGTCCCACGCTTAACCTCGAGCATGCGGTTGTTGACGGCCATTTTAGTAGGAACGCTGACCATCGCCGGCTGGGCACAGGAACCGCCCGCTGCGCCCGTTCCGCAAAACACTCCGCAAACGAGTCCGCTTCCGGTTCTCAATTATGCGAACCCAGTCTCGCATTTTCCCAACCCGATCGCGCCTTATACGGCGCGTCACCTCTCGGCGCCAAACCTCGCCAACACGGCGCGCATCGATCAACTTATGCGTGATGGCAAACTTTATTTGTCGCTCGACGACGCCATTGCGCTGACGCTGGAGAACAATCTCGACATCGCCATTGCACGCTACAACCTGAATATCGCCGACACGGATATTCTGCGCGCCAAAGCCGGAGCCGCCACCTTGGGCGTGAATTCCGGAGTGGTGCAGAACACTCCCGGCGGCGGCGTCGGGGGACTCGGAGGCCAGGTCGGCTCCGGCAGCGGCGGCACCACGCTTGGCGCCGGTGGCGCAGGCGCAGGCGCGGGCGGCTTGGTCGGCTCCACGCTCGGCTTTGGGCCGGTGATCAACAGCTTCGATCCGGTTATCACGGGCACGCTGCAGAGCGATCATCTTGGTCAAACGGCTACGAGCATCTTCCAAGGCGTATTCCCCGGCGACAGCCTGGTCCAGAACACCAGCACAGTTAACTTCGCCTACAACCAGGCTTTTCAATGGGGCACGAACGTCACTGTGGCTTTCAACAATACTCGGCAGACCACCAACAGTTTTTTTTCCAGCTTGAGCCCGGCGTTGAACTCGAATTTCAGGGCAACGATCACACAACCTCTGCTGCAAGGGTTCGGGTTCGCGGCCAATACGCGGTTCATTCGAATCGCCAAGAATAACCGCGAACTCTCTGACGTCGCCTTCCGCCTGCAAGTCATCACCACGGTGAACCAGATTGAGACGATGTACTGGGACCTGGTTTTCGCCTATGAAAACGCCCGGGTGCAGAAGGAATCGCTGGCTTTCGCGGAGAAGACGCTCTCGGACACCAAAAAGCAGGTGGAAATCGGCAGCCTCGCGCCCATCGAAACGGTACGCGCGCAAAGCACCGTCGCGCAGGATCAGCAGGCAGTGACCGTCGCTCTGACCAACCTTCAGTTGGAGCAGTTGCTGATGAAGAATGCTCTCAGCCGCACCTTGCGCGATCAGGCGCTGGCGGGAGCCGATGTGATCCCCACCTCGACCATGGAGGTGCCGGAAAGCGAAGCGGTCCAGCCCACCCAGGATCTGATCGCCGATGCGCTGCGTCATCGTGCCGATCTGGTGGAGTCTCGCATTCAGCTCAACACTTCCGATATCAGCAACAGAGCAGTACGCAGCGCCCTGTTGCCGACAGTAAATCTGTTCGCATACTACGGTGGGGCCGGAGTGGGTGGCAATCAGAATCCGCTCAACACCTGCGCCCAGAGCCCGCTTCCAGCATTCGGCTGCGCACAAGCGGGCACTCTTGACGGGATTTTCCCGACAACCCCCATAGGGGCAACTCTAAACCAGTTGGTGAACTCCCAAAACCCTGATAAAGGCGTCGGCCTGACACTAAATATTCCGCTGCGGAACCGGGCAGCGCAAGCCGTGCAGATTCGCTCCGAACTCGAATTCCAGCAGGCCCAGATGCGTCTGCAGCAGATCGAAAACCAGATCAGCATCGAAGTCCGCAACGCCCAGTTTGGAGTGGAGCAGAACCGCGCCAGCGTGGCTTCGGCCCAGGCGGCCGTGGACTACGCCAAGCAGTCGCTCGACGCCGAGCAGAAGAAATATCAGTTCGGCACCTCGACCACAACGGCGGTGTTGCAGACGCAGAGCGCGCTCGCTACGGCGGAGTCCACCTTGATGTCGGCCATGGCAGCCTACGAAAAATCGCGAGTGGAACTCGACCGCGCTACCGGAGTCACGCTCGACCATGCCGGCATCAGCGTCGACGACGCTGCCAAGGGCCGGGTTACGCGCATGCCCAGCGTGCCCTATATCTCGCCGCGCAAAGATCTACCGCCCGTGAACCCGCCGGCGCAGCAGTAGACGCGATCGTCTGACCTTGCGACATTCGGACCTCAGAATCTGTTCAGTCTGAGGTCCGATTCGCCGTCAGTCTCACAATTCTTTACAATCTCCAGCCGCGTGCGTCGCTCTGTCCCGCTAAGATGGAGCGACGCCTATGTTTTTCGCATCCAACTCTCGATATTTTGACCGTGCATGCAGCGGCTTGCACCACCGTTTCTACTCAAGGAGACGAACCATGTCTTTGCCCTCTGCCCGAATCACTGCGGCCATCCGGCCCTGCACTTTGCTTGTGACAGCCTTACTCATGATGGGCAGCATACTGCTGCCAGGGCTGGCGCGCGCGCAGGATGTCCCAGCCGCTCCCACGCCGCAAATTGCGCCTGTCCCCGCACCGGCGCAGCCACAGGCGGTTCATTTGCAGGATTATTCGAAGCCGCGTTCGGCCTTTCCGCACGTTCTCCAGCCCTACCTCCCACAGGAAGTAGCGCAGCCGAATCTGGGCAACTCGCCGCGCATTGACTCCCTCATGCACGATGGCAAGATTTATCTTTCGATTGATGACGCGGTCGCGCTTGCTTTGGAAAACAACCTTGACATCGATATCGCCCGCTATAACCTGAACATCGCCGACACGGACTACTTGCGCGCGAAATCCGGCGCCACCATTCTCGGAACAAATTCCGGAATTGTGCAGAACACTCCCGGCGGCGGCGTGGGCGGACTCGGCGGCACGGTTGGCTCCGGCGCAGGAGGAACCACCGTTGCCCCCAGCGGCATCGGAGCGGGCACCAACGGATTGGCCCAGTCCACGCTCGGCATCGGCTCGCCCATCACCAGCTTCGACCCCGTGATTACCAGCACGCTCCAACTCGACAAAAACGATACTGAATCGGTGAGCGCTTTCAGTCCCTTGCCCATCATCGGACAAAATACCTACACCGCAGACTTTGCCTATACCCAGGGATTCCAGTGGGGCACGGCCATGTCTGTGGGATTCAACAACTCCCACCTCACCACCAACAACAACACCAGCTTGCTCACTCCCGAGGTGAGTTCCAACTTCCAATTCAAGCTCACGCAGAATCTGCTGCAAGGTTTTGGTCCGCTTCCCAACCTGCGTTTTGTCCGCATCGCCAAGAACAACCGCGAAATTTCCGACGTGGCTTTTCGCCTGCAGACCATCACTACCGTCGACCAGATCGAAAATATGTACTGGGACCTGGTGTATGCCTATGAAAATGTGCGCGTGCAACAGGAGGCCCTGACCTATGCGCAAAAGGCTTTGGACGATTCGAAGAAGCAGGCGCAGGTGGGCACCGTGCCGCCCATCCAGGTGGTGAGTGCGCAAAGCACTGTGGCTACCGATCAGCAGAACCTGATTCTCGCCCAGAACAATCTGCAACTGCAACAACTTCTGATGAAGAACGCGGTCAGCCGCAGCATTGAAGATCCCGTGCTGGCCGAGGCCGACGTGATTCCCACCTCCACCATGCAGGTGCCCGCAGGACGAGACCGCCAACTCCCATGCAGGATCTGATCAATCAGGCTCTCGGCCATCGCGCCGAGCTTGCGGAGTCGCGCATCGATCTCAATTCGCGCGATCTCAGCGCCAAAGCGGTTCGCAACGCCATGCTGCCAACCCTCGATGCGTTCGCTTACTATGGCGGATCGGGCGTAGGCGGAAACGTAAACCCGGAATGCCAGGTCAGCGGCGTGTCCTGTTTCAATCCCGCGAAAGTGCCGCCTCCATTCGTCGGCGGTGGACCGGTGGGTTATGGCAGCACTTTGAACCAACTGGTCAACTCTACTGCGCCGGACAAGGGCGTCGGCTTGACCCTGAACATCCCTCTGCGTAATCGCGAAGCACAAGCCAATCAGGTTCGCGCCGAACTCGAGTACCGCCAGGCCCAGGTGCGGCTGCACCAATTGGAAAATCAAGTTCGCATTGAAGTGCGTAATGCGCAGTTCGACGTCAAACAAAACCGCGCCGCGGTACAGGCTGCCCAGTTTGCCGTGGACTTCGCCCGCCAGACCCTCGACGCCGATCAGCAAAAACTGAAAGTTGGACTCACCACGGAAACGGCCATCCTGCAGGATGCCTCCACTCTGACCGGTTCGGAGTCGAACCTGGTCTCGGCCAAGGCCGCCTACGAGAAATCACGCGTTGAACTGGATCGTGCCACGGGCTTATTGCTCGATCATGCCGGCATTGACGTTGCCGATGCCACGCGCGGCCAGGTCACGCACTTGCCCCAAGTGCCCTATGTGGCGCCACGAAAGGATATGGTTCCGACAGGGCAGCCGGCACAAACGCCGCCAACGCCAACTCCGGGCCAGCCGTAGTATTGTTGATTGTTTGATCGTTGGTTCACGATTGCGATCGGAGTTGGGCGGCGCATCGTCCATTAACAACCAGCCGTTGGCGATTCCTATGACTCTATCCGTGGCGATCGTTGCAATGGATGAAGAGGCCAACATTGGCCGAACTTTGGCCAGCGTGAAATGGGCCGATGAAATCGTAGTTGTCGATTCCGGGTCGAAGGACCGTACCTGCGAAATCGCGCGCCAGGACGGCGCCACGGTGGTGGTCGAACCCTGGCGTGGTTACGTCGCGCAGAAGCAGTATGCGATTGAGTTGTGCACGAAGGATTGGGTGCTGTTGCTGGATGCGGACGAGGAAGTAAGTCCGGGCCTGGCGGATGAAATTCGTGCCGCCATCGCCGACCCCAATGCCGCCAGCGGCTACAAACTTCCCCGCAAAAATCTATTTCTGGGCCGGTGGATGCGGCACGGCGGATTCTATCCTGACCCAAAACTTCGCCTGTTCCGCCGAGGGCACGGATTCGTCACCGGGCACGATCCGCATGACCGCTGCGAAATGAAGCCGGAAGTGAATCAGTCAACGCGGCAGTTCCACCATGCGCTCGTGCACTATACCTACCCCAACTTGACGCTCTACCTGGGGCACATGAACCGTTACTCTTCGCTGGGCGCGCAACTCGCTCTCGCCAAGGGACACCGCAGTTTCAGCATCGTCAACATCGTAGTTCGGCCTTTGGCGACTTTCATCTACAACTACTTCATTCGTCTCGGATTCCTTGACGGCCGCGAAGGCCTGCTGCTGCACATGTATCACGCAACGTACGTTTCGTGGAAATATGCCAAGGCATGGGAATTTTCTCGCAAGGAACCGTGAAGACGCGCGAATGACCGTCCAGATTTTTCCAGGGGAGTTTATGTCCACATCGCGATGGTTCGCATTCATTTCTTTCGTCGTATTGGGAATTACCTCCGCTTGTCTCGCGCAATACAAGGAGCCTGCAACTGGTGCCAATCGCATTGCTCTTCAGCTAAACACCGATGAGGCGAATGCCGTCCTCATGATCCTGGAACGGCGGGCCAACGGAATCGCCGTCGCTGACGTCGACTGGCAGCGCCTTTTCGCTACTGAGCCCTACATGCGTCTGAAGAAACGCGAAGCCGGCATGCACCGCTCGTTTACGGACGATGATTTCAAGAAGTTCGTGCTTTCCCCGGAACTGGCAGCCAAGGCCTTATCTCTTCGGCGCACACTTGAGGCTTGGCAGAAAGCCGACTTGATCGCTTCGGCCAACCGGGTTTTAACCTACCTGCCGGATAAGGCCTTTATCCGGGCGAAAGTTTTTCCAGTGATTAAACCGAAAACGAACAGCTTTGTGTTCGAGGCCGGTAGCGATCCTGCGATTTTTCTTTATCTCGATCCCGAAGAATCGGCGGCGAAGTTTGAAAATACCGTCGCCCACGAGTTGCATCACATCGGTTATGCCAGCGTCGCGTCACTTGCCAAGTCCAGGCAAAGGGATGTTCCCCCAGATGCAAAGGCTGCCGTCGATTGGATGAGCGCCTTTGGCGAGGGCTTTGCCATGCTGGCCGCCGCCGGTGGGCCTGATGTCGATCCCCATGCTGCGAGTTCGCCGCAGGAGCGTGAGCGATGGCGGCACGACATGGCCAACTTCAATCAAGATGTAGCCGCGCTGCAGTCATTTTTCCTCGATGTGGTTGATCAGAAACTGGCCGGCAAGGAAAAAATCGACGAGAAAGCGTATACATTTTTCGGGGAGCAAGGCCCTTGGTACACCGTGGGATACAAGATGGCGGTCATCGTCGAGAAACGCTATGGCCGGAAGCGATTGATCGATTGCATGCTTGATCCGCGGCAATTGCTGGCCAACTACAACCGCGCAGCTGAGGAGATGAATCAAAACAGCGCTGGGAAATTAGCGCTGTGGTCGCCCGATCTGCTACGGAAAATTGGCGTGCGAGCGGACAAGAACTAGAAGTAACGTTCTGGCGGCTAACCGACCGGTCGTTCGGCTTGTCCCTCCCCGCCTTGCTCGGGAACGCACTCTTCCCTATCATCTCAACAGAACACTGGGGTCGCCATGCCGGAAAAGAAGCCGTCCAAGCCACAAGTCGCCGAAAGTCTGATCGCTGACGTTTATGAACACCGCCATCCTTCCGCCGAAGAAAAGACTTGGGCGGAGAAAACGCTCGCGCCCACGCTCGAGAAAAATCCCGAGCGGCCGATTGGCGCTTCTACGGGAGTGAACCTCGACGAGCACGGGCACGCCCGCTTCACCACAATTTCAGGCGTTCCCATTCGCAGGCTCTACACCCAGGCCGATCTCCCGCAGGACTGGAGTGAGGAAAAATATTTAGGATTTCCCGGGGCACCGCCGTTTACGCGCGGCATCCACGCTACGGGGTATCGTGGCAAGCTCTACACGATGCGGCAGTTCTCCGGGTTCGCCTCGCCCGAAGAAACCAACCAGCGCTACAAGTATTTGCTGGAGCACGGCGGCGGCGGGCTCTCGGTTGCATTCGACTTGCCCACGCTGATGGGTTATGACTCCGATCACGCCGCCAGCGAAGGCGAAGTAGGCAAGTGCGGCGTCGCCATCGACTCGCTGGAAGACATGGAAATCCTTTTCGGCGGCATCGATCTCGAAAAAACCACGGTCTCGATGACGATTAATTCGCCCGCCTCGGTGCTGTGGGCCATGTACCTGGTAGTGGCGGAGAAGCAGGGCGCCGACTGGAATAAGATTTCCGGCACGATTCAGAACGACATCCTCAAGGAATACATCGCGCAGAAAGAATATATCTATCCTCCCGGACCCTCGATGCGGTTGGTGATCGATACCTTCGAGTTCGGATCAAAGTTCACGCCCCGCTTCAACACAATTTCGATCAGCGGATACCACATTCGCGAAGCCGGCTCAACCGCGCTGCAAGAACTGGCATTCACGCTCTACGACGGTGTCGAGTACGTGGAGTGGGCGCAGCGGCGTGGCCTCGATGTGGACGAATTCGGTCCGCGGCTCAGCTTCTTCTTCAACGCACACAACGATTTCTTCGAAGAGATCGCCAAGTATCGCGCCGCCCGCAAAATTTGGAGCCGCGTCATGCAAGAGCGCTTCGGTGCAAAGAACCAGCGCACATGGCTAATGCGTTTTCACACCCAAACGGCGGGAGTTTCTCTTCCCGCGCAACAGCCCATGAACAATATTGCTCGGGTTGCACTGCAGGCTTTGGCTGCGGTTCTCGGAGGCACGCAGTCGCTGCACTGTGACTCCTATGACGAGGCACTGGCACTCCCCACCGAAGAAGCGGCTCGCATCGCCCTGCGTACCCAGCAAATCGTTGCCTATGAATCGGGCGTGACCCAGACGGTGGATCCGCTGGGCGGATCGTATTTTCTGGAAGCCCTGACTTTACAAATGGAAAAGGGCGCGTTCGACTATTTCGGCAACCTCGATGCCATGGGCGGCATGGTCAAGGCGATCGAGCGCGGCTATCCACAAAAAGAGATCGCGGAGGCCTCTTATCAATTCCAACGCGCCGCCGAGGCCAGAGAAAAAATCATTGTGGGCGTGAACGACTTCGTCATCGAAGAAGAGCCGCCCCACATTCTCTACATTGACGAGACCGTCGCCCGCCAGCAGACGGCCAAACTTAAGGCATTGCGAGCGCGGCGGTCAAATCAAGAAGTAGACCGCGCTCTCGTCGCACTCAAGAAAGCTGCAAGTCAGGAGCCGCAGGCTGGAACCAATGGAAACGTCTCTCCCGCGAACACGATGCCCTACATCGTGGATGCAGTGCGGGCATACGCTACCGTCGGCGAGATTTGCGAAGCCCTCCGCGAGGTATATGGCACTTATACGGAAGTGAGTATTACCTAGCCGAAAGCCTGGCCTGACGGCATCACCAAAACGGGAAGATTGCTATTTTTAATCGCCTTTCTGGATACTGCCGTGCATTTCCCGGCCTATGATTGAGGTTGCTGTCGAGTGACCTCAAAATGAACAAATCAAAAAAACATACTTTGATCCGGATGCCGAAGCGCCAAGCGCCGCCACCCTTCGCGGTGGAATCGCGAATCTTTTTTCTTCGTCAACAAAGAGTCATCCTCGATGTTGACATTGCGTCGCTCTATGGAGTGCCGGTCAAGCGCCTCAACGAGCAAGTGAAACGCAATCAGGAAAGGTTCCCTCACGACTTCATGTACCAGCTCACCGAAAAAGAGCATGCCAGTTTGAGGTCGCAATTTGCGACCTCAAAGAAAACCCGTGGTGGGCGCCGTTATATGCCCTATGCATTCACCGAACACGGCGCCATCATGGCTGCCACGGTGCTCAATTCCAAGCGCGCCGTTCAGATGAGTTTGTTTGTGGTGCGCGCGTTCGTGCGCTTGCGCGAGTTGCTCGCGACGAACAAGGTTCTCGCCGCAAAGATTTATGAATTGGAGAATCATTTGGGCGGCCATGATTCCATCATCCGAGAATTAGTCAATGCTATCAACCGGCTTATCGTCCCTAAAAGGCGTCCGCGGGTCTACATTGGATTCCAGCTACCGGCGGCCAAGGCGAACTGATCCTGTCGTCGATACACCCCTGCCGTCGGCTTTAGCCCGCAGTGTCGCGCGACCACGACGATTCGGTTTTTCTTCGCCTGTAAAAGTCGTTTCGTGATAAAACATAGGGTCATGCGGAGAGCAGTCAACCATCTCAAAAAATCCGATCCCGTGATGCGGGCCATAATCGAACGAATTGGGCCGTACCGAATGCAGGTTGGTCCTCCGGAATTTCACAGTCTGGCCGAATCCATCGTCTACCAGCAACTGAATGGCAAGGCTGCGGAAACCATCTTCAATCGTTTTGCCACGCTGGCAGGTGAACCGCTCACGCCAGCGGGCATTTTGAAGCTGAGTGACGAACAAATGCGCAGCGTGGGATTGTCGAAGCAAAAATCCGCTTATCTAAAAGATCTAGCGACGAAAACGGCCGGTGGGCTGCTGGATTTTGCGCGCCTGCCCGACTTGACCGACGAAGAAGTAATCGAACATCTGACCCAAGTCAAAGGCATCGGCGTATGGACGGCACAGATGTTCCTGATGTTCACCTTGAAACGCGAGAACGTGCTTCCGACCGGGGACTACGGAGTACGCATGGCGATGTACAAGCATTATCTCGACGTACAACGGTCCAAAGCCGGCAAGAAATCCCCCGCCGCATCGAAAGCTGCCGCCGCCAGAAAGGAACGCAAGCGCAAAATCAAGCTGCCCACGCCGGAGCAAATGGAGAAGATCGCCAAGCTCTGGGTGCCATATCGGAGCGTCGCCTGCTGGTACCTGTGGCGAAGCCTGGATACGAAGACTCTTTAGGCACACAGCACCAGGTGGTAGTGTTATGGAGATGATTCTCCGATCAAGTTTCGGGAAGGCCATGCTCGCGAGCATGGCTCTGACTCTGATTGCGGGAACCTTTTCGTTGCTTTTCCCCAAGGCCGATAATTACGTTTTCTTGCCGGGCATGATGGTTGTCTATTTTCTCAGCGGTGGAGTGCACGGCGACTCAAGCGGCGTTCACCTGCCGAGCCTTCCGGTTTGGTATGCGCTGGGAAGCCTCACAAATGTAATCATCTATTCGCTCCCGCTATTGTTGTTCTAGGAAAGACTGGAGGACCAGCAACCTCTGTGATCCCATATGGTGGATGTGGTTAAATGAATGGTGATGACCGATCTCAAGATTCGCGTGTTGGTAGCCAAGCCCGGGCTCGACGGGCACGACCGCGGCGCCAAGGTGATTGCGCGCGCCTTGCGCGATGCCGGCATGGAAGTGATTTACACTGGCCTGCGCCAGACCCCTGAAATGATCGTCAGCGCGGCCTTGCAGGAAGATGTGCAGGTAATTGGGCTGTCGATCCTATCCGGTGCCCATAATGCCATTGTGCCCCGCGTCATGGACCTTCTCAAACAAAGCAAAATGGATGATGTTGTCGTCCTGGTGGGAGGCATCATTCCCGATCAGGATGTCGATGCCCTCAAGAAGCGCGGCGTGGCGGCGATTTTCCAGCCAGGCACGGCCATGGACGACATTGTGAAATTTATCCGTGCCAACGTGAAAGGCGCGGGCGCGCCAGCCTGATCGGCCAGTCCGGCTTAAGTTATTCCGCGATCGGAAGACGCAAGATTTTTAATCCTCAGATGACCCTATCTCCCGATCGTCCGATCCCTCCAAATCTGGCTACCCTCCGGCAACAATTGGATCATACGGTTGGGCCCGCGCCGTGGTATTGGAAAACGTTTCCCGCATTCCGCTCTGAGTCCGGGCAGCGCTTCGTCTGGACGCATCACGGCGAACAGGGAGCGGTGGCGTATGTGGTCACCCTCGCCCTCGAACAGGAACCGGAAAAACCGCGGTTGGCTCTGAATACATATTGCAGACCGTTTGTTATCTCGACGCAAAAACTGGGCATCTGGTGTCCCGAAGGACGACATATTCGCCTTGCGAGTTTCGATCCCGACCAGCTCAAAGCTTTTGATCTGGCCGAAATTGCGGGATGGTTCAAACAATCTTCCGACCGAATCTACGCCAAGACCGCTCCAGTCGCGGAGTTTGAGGTCCCGCTCACACTCACTCCCGGCATGCACAAGATCGATGTGCCGCCAGAACTGGCGATGGTAGATGAGCTGATCGTGCCCACCAGCTATAAGGCATTGTCGAGTGATGAACCGGCATTTGCATTGTTTGTGCTCTATCTGCAGGCGGGGCTGGCAGAAGTGTTGCCGCAGAAATGGTTCACGGCCTCGCAGTACGAAGTGGGGAAGCAATGGATTTCACGCGCGGCGCGCGATCGCGAATCGCACCGAATCTTTGGGGAGTGTTTCGGCGTCGGAACATTTCTCCTGCAGGAAGATGGCTGCCGCTTGGCAGAGTGGATCGAGAAGAATCGATAGCCGATCCACCCTCCTGTCCGGCCCACCGTGGTTTCAATGAATCGGGTATGCCGAGTCGCCGGGCAGAAGGTGATCCACTCTAATCACTTTCAGATTCATCCCGGGCTTGAGGTTCTGCGCATCCATCAGACTGATGGCGCCGGGGAATACCAAGACGGCCTCTTTCACCATTCCGAAAGATGGTACCGCCAGGGGTTCGCTGTCGACTTCGCCGCGGAACACCTGCATCGTCCAGTATTGTTTGTACTCGCTCTCCGACATTTTCAGAATCCTCAGTAAAACCAGCCGTTCATGGCAACCCGGTGACCGAACAATCAGCTTGATCGGAATCCCGCCCGGCCACGAGCGCTTTTCTCCCGCCAGAATCTTTCGCAGATCCGTTGAACTGATGTTGGTGACGGGACTGTTGGGATTTACCACGACAGCCACGTCAGTGCCTTGAGCTACCGAGCGCATCAGAAATAGGCTCGTCACGCAGTAGAGCAGGATGGCGGCCATTCTTGTTCTGCTTCTTCTCGGCTTCAAAACGTCACCGCCATCTGCAGATGCATGCCGTTCAAGTCCGGCAATCCACGGCGCAGGGTGTGATCGAACTGGGCTTTGAATGCGAAGTAGTCATTGAGGTCGTAGCGTGCACCGAATGAAGGGCCATAACGCAGGCCGACGTCGTCGTAGATGATGTTCCGGGGACTCGCATTCACGTACTGATAGCGGACGAAAGGACGGATCGACCCAAAATTTCGCGAAAATTGCGAGTAGAAGGCCGGCGTATTGAGCGTGTAGGCGCCCGAATCACCGATTAGCGCGTGGCGTATAAGAAATCCTTCGTTCAAGAATTCGGTCTTCTGCGACGCATAAACAATGTGCCCGTTGACGATGCTCTGGTTCCAGCGAGCCGAGAGTTCATTGGGAATATTGAAGTTTGCCGGCGGAGGAACTTGGACTCCGCTGGCGGATGCCAGAGAGTTCAAGTCACTGATTTGATCGTGGTAGATGGATGCCCCCACCTGCAACCCTCGTATCGAGTCGGGGTGAAGGAAGAAACCAACGTTCACCAGGTTGCCATTATTTTCGTCATTCAAGAGCCCGTCGCCATTGATATCGGGGCGGATGGTATCGGAGGACCCGTACTCGGCAACGTAGTTCAATCCGAGCTTTCCCGAAGGGATGCTTCCGGTGACCGAGACCCCGATGGCCTGCGTGGGGAGAATACCTCCGTTGCTGGCAAACTCCATGACCAGCGGCCGGTCTGCAGTGGTCTGCAGCCATGCGGCACTGCGAAAAGCCCAGTTGTAATATCCAATGGAGGTTTGGTAGCGGCCGACCGAGATTTTCAGATGGTCGTTGACATCGTACTTGAGCAACATCCGCCGCAGATCGGCCGTGAAAGTCTGTGCATTGTCTTCTTCGAACACAATCTCGGACAGAACACTAGCCTTGTCGCTAAGCCTTGCGGTCAGAAACAACCCGAAGTCGCCAGCATAGAAATTTCCCGCCGAGCCCGCTACGAATCCATAGGTGCCTGTTTCCGGCAGGCGTTGATCTAAGACTTTGTAATTGACCTCGGCGAAGCCGCGCCATTGGATTCCGCGCACCGAATGTAGATCGAGCGGCGGTGGCGGGATCGGCGTTGCCTGCTCTTCCGGTTCAGGTGCAACCACCGGATCCGATGAGGGTTTTTCGGGCGCGTCCGTTTGCTTGGCTTCAAGAAGCTTGATGCGCTCCTGCATGTCGTGGTCGTGCTGTTGCAGTTCTTTGATCTGCCGCACCAGCAACGAAATAGTTTGCTGGTCGGTTGGGCTCGTGGTTTGCGCGCAAGCGCCGCCGCATAACACCAGCAGAGCCATCAGAATCTGATCAGCATGAACCCAGATCCGGCTTGTTCTCACTCACCCTCGCTTTGCTCGCACCGCAAGTTTCGGGAGCATCTTCCTTGTTGACTTTCGGCAAGCCGGACTGAGAGCATCTCGTTACTTTGGTATGCAGCCGAACCGCGGTCCCAGAGCATATGGGAAATGGCAATCCACAGAATCGGGCCAGGTTGTTTTCTACACGGGCATTGCCAAATAAGATTCGGTCAGGAAGGCAAGCTTGACCGTCTCCAGTTTTTTTACGTTGGAGCGCATCGGCGCGGCTTCCCTCTTGCGGCTTCAGTCTGAGGACGGAACCAATCGCCTGACCTGCGCGCGAGTGTTGGCGTTGACCGAGGCAATCCGCCAACTGGCTCAGGACCCTCGGCCCCTGGTGATCGCGGGAAATAACCGGTTCTTTTCCGCAGGCGCAGAACTGGCCGAGATTGCCGCCCTCAACGGCCCCGCCGCCTACGAATTCGCGAAAATGGGGCAAGCTCTTATGCTCTTGGTGGACGAATTCTCCGCGCCGGTGTGGGCCGCTATTTCTGGATACTGTATGGGCGGCGGCCTCGATCTCGCCCTCGCCTGCCATCACCGCATCGCCTCACCCCACGCCGTATTCGGGCATCGCGGAGCAGCCTTAGGATTGATTACCGGATGGGGAGGCACGCAGCGCCTGCCGCGAATTGTAGGCAAGGGCATTGCCCTGGAACTCTTTGTTGCGGCCGAGAAGGTCAACGCGCAGCGCGCTTTGAAAATTGGACTGGTGGACGCCATTGTGGATGATCCGGTCGGAGAAGCTTTGTTGAGGATCGAATCTGGAACCCTGAATGCGCCCTCCGTTGCGCGCCAACGCGGGAGTGTTATACCGTAAACAGTCCGACTTCTTCATCCATGGCAAACCGTAGCGAAGCTCCTCCCGACCAGTTGTCGCAGGCATCGAACGTGCTGACGACGAAAATCGACCCCACTTCGGCGCGTTACGAAGCCAATATGCGCTTTCTGGCCGACCTCATGTCGCAGGTGCGCAACGAAGGCGAGAAAATCTGCGAAGGCGGTGGCCCTAAGGCCATTGAAAACCAGCACGCCAAGAAACGGCTCACGGCGCGGGAAAGAATCGAATTACTGGTCGATCCGAAAACCTTTTTTGAGCTGGGAATTTACGCGGCCTACGGCATGTACGAAGAGTGGGGTGGAGCTCCGGCTGCAGGAGTGATCACGGGGCTGGCCCGCATCCACACGCGCATGGTGATGATCATCGCCAACGACGCCACGGTGAAGGCCGGAGCGTTTTTTCCCATGACGTCGAAGAAGGTGATCCGCGCCCAGAATATCGCCATCGAGAACCGCATTCCGACCGTTTACCTGGTGGATTCGGCGGGCGTGTTCCTGCCCCTGCAGGAAGATGTATTTCCAGATACCGACGACTTCGGCCGCGTCTTCCGCAACAATGCCGTGATGTCGGCGCTGGGCATCCCGCAGATCGCGGCCATCATGGGCATGTGCGTGGCTGGCGGCGGCTACCTGCCCGTAATGTGCGATCACGTTCTGATGACCGACGGTAGCGGCCTCTTCCTGGCCGGACCCGCGCTGGTGCAGGCTGCCATTGGGCAGAAAGTGTCGGCCGAAGAGTTGGGTGGAGCGGCCATGCACGCCGCCATCAGCGGCACGGTCGATTTCCGCGAGCCCGACGATCCCGCGTGTCTGGCGCGCATTCGTTCCATCGTCGAAAAGTGGGGATACCGCCGGCAATCTCCATGGGATCGTAAGCAGCCCGCCGAGCCGTCTTTGCCTGCCGAAGAAATGTATGGCATCTATGATTCTTCGCCGGCGCGGCCCTACGACATGAAAGAAGTTCTGGCGCGGGTGCTCGACGAGAGCCGCTTCGACGAATACAAGCCGGAGTACGGCAAGACGCTGATCTGTGGCTACGGCCGCATTGGCGGTTTCGCCGTGGGCATTGTCGCTAACCAGAAACTGCATGCCCAGCAGATCGACCACGAAGGCCATAAGCGGATTGAGTTTGGCGGCGTCATCTACACCGAATCGGCCGAGAAGGCCGCTCGCTTCGTCATGGACTGCAATCAGAACTTGATCCCGCTGATTTTCTTTCACGACGTGAACGGCTTCATGGTGGGACGCGACGCGGAGTGGAGCGGCATCATCAAAGCCGGCGCGAAAATGGTGAATGCGGTCTCGAATTCCGTGGTGCCGAAAATTACCGTGATTGTGGGCGGATCGTTCGGCGCCGGGCACTATGCCATGTGCGGCAAGGCCTTCGATCCGCGCTTCGTGTTTGCCTGGCCGACAGCGCGCTACGCCGTGATGAGTGGCGACGCCGCGGCGGGCACTTTAGTGGAAGTGAAAGTGAAACAACTCGAGCGCGGCGGCAAGAAGTTGAGCGACGAAGAAAAGAAAGAACTCTACGAATCGACCAAGCGCACCTACGACGAGCAGACCGACCCGAGGTATGGCGCAGCGCGGTTGTGGATCGACAAAATCATCGACCCCATCGAAACCCGCGACGCCATCACGCAGGCGCTCGAAGCCGCAGCCCTGAACCCGGACGTGCCCGAGTTCAGCGTAGGAGTGCTGCAAACGTAGGAATTGAGTCATTGAGTGATTGAGTCATTGAGTGATTGCCAAAAACGCGGAAAGACAGGAAGTTCAATGACTCAATGGCTCAATGACTCAATGACTCAATCACTCAATCCTTCTGATTCACTATGTCCGAACTCGTGAAGCTGATCGAGTGTCCGCGGGATGCCTGGCAAGGGCTGAAAGGCCAGATTCCGTCTGATATCAAGCGGGCCTATCTGCAAGCTCTGATCAGCGCGGGGTTCAAGCACATTGACGCAGTGTCATTCGTTTCGCCCAAAGCCGTGCCCCAGATGGCGGACTCCGAAGAGGTGTTGAAGGAACTCGATCCGCCCGACGACGTGGAAATCATCGGCATCGTGGTCAACGAGAAAGGTGCGCAACGCGCGATCGAGACGCAGGCGGTGCATACCCTGGGGTTTCCTTACTCGATTTCAGAAACTTTTTTGCGCAAGAACCAGAACCAGTCAGCCGAAGATGCTCTCGATGAACTGGAGAAGATTCAGAAAAAGGCCGACGAAGCCTCGCTCGACGTCGTGGTCTATATCTCCATGGCGTTCGGCAATCCCTACGGCGACCTGTGGAATGTGGACGAGGTGATTGAAGCCATCTCTCTCTTCGAAGTCGATAGCCTGAAGATGATTTCTCTGGCGGATACTGTGGGCATGGCCACTCCGGAACAAATCAGCGAAATGGTGGGCGCGGTGATGGCGAAGTTCGATTATCTTGAGATCGGAGTTCACCTGCACAGCCGTCCTGAACTGGCCGCAGCGAAGATTCTGGCGGCGTACGATGCCGGTTGCCGGCGCTTTGATTCCGCTATTGGCGGACTGGGTGGCTGCCCCTTCGCGCAGGATGCATTAATCGGCAACATCGCAACCGAAAGCGTGATTGCAGCGCTGCAGCAGCGCGGCGCCGAGTTGCCGCCGCTCAAAAGCTTGGACACATTGACGCGCGCGACTACCGAAATGGCCGCGAGATACACGAGTTCGGCTGCGGCTGATTAGCCGCTTCAAGATTGAACTGCTACCGATATGACCTACAAAACGATCGAACTCGCATACGATTCCGGCGTCGCCACCATCACGCTGAACCGTCCCGACAAGCGCAACGCCATCAGCTTCGAACTGATTGATGACTTGTTGAGTGCGCTCAAGGAAGTTGAAAACTCCGACGCTCTGATCCTCATTGTGACCGGCGCGGGCAAAGCTTTCTGCTCGGGCATGGACCTGGAAAATCTGAAAGCCCTGCTCGGCCGTACGCCCGAACAGAACGTGGAAGATTCCAAGACCATGGTTCAGCTGTTCCGTTCGCTTTACGAGTTCCCCAAGGTGACGATTGCCGCGGTGAACGGGCCCGCGATCGCCGGGGGCACAGGACTGGCTCTGCTCTGCGACTTCACCCTGGCTGTTCCTGAGGCCAAGTTCGGCTACACCGAAGTGCGCATCGGCTTTGTGCCCGCCATTGTCTCCACTTTTTTATTGCGCCAGACCGGCGAGAAGCATGCTCGCGATCTCTTGCTCACCGGCAGAATCTTTGGAGCGGAGGAAGCGGCGCGAATGGGATTGATCAACGAAATCGTTGCGCCGGACAATCTACTAGCTCGGGCGCGGGCATTGGCGGCGCAGTTGATGGAAAACAGTCCGAGTTCCTTGCGGGCTACCAAGAAATTGCTGAGCGATCATGCCCGCGCGGAACTGGATGTGCAAATTGAGGCCGCCGTACGAGAAAATGCCGGGATTCGCAGCACCGCCGACTTCCGTGAAGGCATCTCGTCTTTTCTCGAGAAGCGCAAGCCCGTGTGGAGCGGAAAATGAATTCGGCTCATCCCCAGGCGGTCAATGAAACCCGGATACGCGTACGTTACGCGGAGACCGATCAAATGGGAGTGGTTTACCACTCCAACCATTTCATCTGGTTCGAAGTGGGCCGCGTTGAATTGTTAAGGCAGATGGGTTTTTCCTACCGCGAGATGGAGAGCAAGGACAACTGCTTTATCGCGGTCGCCGAAGCCACATGCCGCTATCGCGCTCCGGCGCGCTATGACGAAGAAGTCGCCGTGCGCACGCAATTACTGAATGTGCGCGAGTCGGTGATTCACTTTGGCTACGAGTTGCGCCGCGCCGCCGATGGCGCGCTGCTGGCCGAAGGCGAGACCACGCATATTGTGACGGATCAAAACATGAAAATCACCGAGCTGCCGCAAAAATATTTCCAGGCCTTTCGCGCCGCATTGGGGAAACAGGATAAAAAACTCTCTTGAACGCACTTCACATTAATGGCAAGGATCTTACTCTGGAAGCGGTGCGCGAAGTCGCGGCCGAGCGCCGTCCCGTACTGCTCTCAGCCGACGCGCGCGAGGCTGTCGCCAGGGCGCGCGCGGTAATCGAAGAAATCGTAGCCAGCAATAAACTGGCCTACGCCGTCACCACTGGGGTGGGCAAACTCAGCGATGTCCGCATCGTCGGCGACGAGATTCGCGAACTGCAGGTGAACCTGGTGCGCTCGCACGCGGTGGGCGTAGGCGAACCGCTCTCGGCCGCTGAAACCCGCGCCATGATGCTGCTGCGCGCCAACTCTCTATCCAAAGGATTTTCGGGAGTGCGCGGGACGATCATCGACACCCTCTGCGAAATGCTGAACCGTGGCGTCACACCCTACGTGCCGTCGCAGGGGAGCGTGGGCGCAAGCGGCGATCTGGCCCCGCTGGCGCATTTGGCGCTGGCGCTGATCGGCGAGGGCGAATGCATTGACGCTGCGGGCGCGCGTATTCCGAGCAGCGAAGCGCTGAAACAGGCGCAGATCAGGCCGGTCTCACTGGAAGCCAAAGAATCCATCTCGCTCATCAACGGCACGCAAGGAATGCTGGCCGTGGGCACGCTCGCCCTGCTGGCGGCAGAAACCTTGGTCGATTCCGCCGACGTGCTGGGCGGACTCTGCTGCGACGCGCTGCGCGGCACCGACAGAGCCTTCGATGAACGGATTCACCAAGCGCGTCCCCATGCCGGACAAACGAAAACCGCGGCGAACCTGCGCAAGATGCTCGAAGGCAGCCAGATTCGCGAATCGCACCGCGGATGCGGCCGCGTGCAAGACGCCTACTCTCTGCGCTGCATGCCGCAGGTGCACGGCGCGGTGCGCGATACCCTGGCGCACTGCCGCGAGGTATTTGAGATCGAGGCCAACTCCGCAGTGGATAATCCCCTGGTATTCACCACGCCTCGTGGAGCGACGGACGCCTTCGTCCGTCCTGGCGAGCGAAGCGACGAAGTCGCGCCCGAGGCCGATGTGATCTCTGGCGGAAATTTCCACGGCGAGCCTCTCGCCTTTGCTTTGGATTTCCTGGCGATCGCGCTCAGCGCACTCGCCGGCATCAGCGAGCGCAGAATCGAGCGCCTGGTGAACCCCGCGCTCAGCGAGGGTTTGCCGCCATTCCTGGCGCAAGGCGCGGGCCTGAATTCCGGGTTCATGATGGCGCAAGTCACGGCGGCGGCGCTGGTCGGCGAGAACAAGGTGCTGGCGCATCCTGCGTCGGTCGATTCGATTACGACCTCGGGCAACAAGGAAGATTTTGTGTCGATGGGGATGACGGCCGCTAACAAACTTAAGCGCATCGTCGACAACACGCGCAATGTGCTCGCCATCGAGGCCATGGCCGTGGCCCAGGCCATCGACTTCCTGGCTCCGCTGAAAACTTCGAAGCGCGGGCAGGCAGCGCATGCGGCGATCCGGTCGGTGTGCCCGATAGTCGAGAAAGATCGGGTCATGTATAAGGACTTTGCACGGCTGGCGGAGTTGATTGCCGGCGGCAAGGTGGCAGAGGCACTGCGATAGCGTCGGCAGAAAACCTACCGGGCTTCGCCCGGCGGACAGCCGACGGCGGCTGTCCCCACATAAATTGAGCCTACGCGGTCTTCGCTGCGCTGCCATCCAATCCCAACTTGGCGGCAATTCCCTGCAGGGCGCCAATGCAAAACGCGATGTGCTCGTCCAAATCCACACCCAGCGCGGCGGCGCCGTTGACGATGTCTTCGCGGTTCACTTTGCGGGCGAAGGCTTTGTCTTTCATCCGCTTTCGCACCGACTTGGCATCGACCTCGGCCAGCGACTTGCCCGGCTTGATCAACGCCACGGCGGTGATGAATCCGGCGAGCTCGTCGCAGGCGAACAGCGCCTTCTCCATGGGCGTATCGCGGCTCACTCCGGTGTACTCGGCATGGGACATGACGGCGCGGCGAATCGATTCCGGCCAGCCGCGCTCCTTCAGAATCTCGTTGCCTCGGTAAGGATGATCTTCCGCGCTGGGATATTTCTCATAGTCGAAGTCGTGGATGAGGCCGACGATGCCCCAAAGATCCTCTTCTTCCCCGAACTTGCTGGCGCACGCGCGCATGCAGGCTTCCACCGCCAGCGCGTGTTTTCGCAAACTTTCTGACTGGGTGAACTCAGTTAGTAAACACCACGCGCTCTCACGATCAATCATGCTCTTCGCCCGCTCTCCAATGGATTCAGCCGCAGCGTTCCAGCTTTCTCCAACAAAATACACGGCTCTATGCATTTTAGTCTTGACTTCCACAGGGCTGGTACCGCAGATTGTTGAGCAGCGAAATCTTCCCCCAAGTTTTTCGTTTCGCTGAAGATTCAAGGAGAGCCGGCTCTGGCACTCCCACAACCCGATGGCTACGACTCTTGCCCCAGTAGATTCTAGGGAAGTCGTCCGTTGCGATCACTGCCTGTTGGTTCAATTCCGTACGGTCAATAACAATTGCCGGCGCTGCCACTCGTCCCTGGATGAGGAACCCGAACCGGAACCGGTGTTACTGACACCGCCGGTGATGATGCCCATGCCCGGAACCGGGCGCGGACATCTGAACCTGGCCGCTTCCATCCGCTCGCTGCGCCTGCGCAGCGGGTTGAGCCAGCGGCAACTCGCGGGACGCATGTCCGTGCCCCGGACCTACGTTTCCAAGATCGAAAACGAGAAAGCCACGCCCACGCTGTCGTCGCTGGAAAGGCTGGCGCGGGCCCTGGAGGTGACCGTGCCGGAATTGCTCAGTGGCGGAGAGAAAAACCGTCAGGACGAAATCAGCGAACTGATGAAAGACCAGTTCATCGCGGAAATTCTGCCGTTCGTGTCGCAACTGAACGGGATGCAGATGTCGAGCATCCTGACGCAGGTGCGGGATTTAACGATCCGCCCCAGAAGGACGGCGTAACGTTTCAGGGTTCAAGTTTCAGAAGGTTTCGAGGTTTCAAAGATCCATGTGGACCCAGGTTGTCACCTTGAAACATATTGAAACCTTGCAACTTTGACTCTAGCTTTTATCCGGGCAACCAGCCAACTCAATGCCGGGACCATCCTTAGGTCCCGGCTTTTTTATGCTCGGCGGCCGTGTGAATCCTGGATAGATCGACCGACATCTATCCAGCATGAACCCGGAAGAAGTTGGGAATGTTTTTGCTGGCTTGCCTGCCCACCCTGCATCCGTGAATCAACCGCAAGCGAATGGATGGGACGCTGAGTCGCGGCGGCGCGCGCCGTCCGTGGGGGCCGCCGGCGACGATCTGCTGCTCGATGCTTACTCTCGCGCGGTGACTGGCGCGGTCGAGCGCGTCAGCCCTTCTCTCGTCAACATCGAAGTTCATCAGGCCGCAGGCCGCACCCGTTCGGGCGATGAGCGCGAGCGTCGCGGAGGCGGCTCCGGCTTCGTCTTCACTCCCGACGGCCTGGTTCTCACGAACAGCCACGTGGTGCATGACGCGCGCCGCATCAACGTCACACTGTCTGACGGACGCCGCATGCCGGCCACGACTATCGGAGACGATCCCGCGAGCGATCTTGCAGTTGTGCGCGTAGACGAGCCCGGCCTCACTGCCGCGGCGCTCGGCGACTCGCAACAGCTTCGCGTAGGACAACTCGTGATCGCGCTCGGCAGCCCGTACGGATTTCAGTCCACGGTGACCGCGGGCGTGGTGAGCGCGCTGGGGCGCTCCCTGCGGGCTTATTCCGGGCGCCTGATCGACGACGTGATTCAGACGGATGCCGCGCTCAATCCCGGCAATTCCGGCGGGCCGCTGGTGGATTCTGCGGGGCGTGTTGTGGGCGTGAACACGGCGACGATTCTGCCGGCCCAGGGAATCTGCTTTGCCATCGGAATCAACACGGCGAAGTTCGTGGCCAGCCGCTTGCTGCGCGATGGACGGATCCGCCGCAGCTACATCGGTGTCTCGGCGCAGACGGTTCCGATACATCGGCGCGTGGTGCGTTTCTACGATCTGCCGAAAGAGTCAGGCGCTCTGGTCTTGTCGGTGGAAGAAAACAGTCCGGCAAAACGCGCCGGCCTGCGGGATGGCGATGTGATCGTCGACGCTCGAAGGCAAGCCAGTCGCGGGAGTGGACGACCTGCACCGCCTGCTGACCGACGTTCGTTCCGGAATAAGTTGCTCGCTGACGGTTCTGCGGCATACGGAGAAGCTGGAGTTGAAGATTGTGCCGGAGGAGTCGAAGTAGCTTGTGTGGCAAGGCACCGTTTAGCAGGTGCCCGTGCCACAAGCCATGTGGTCGCGGGCGCCTCGCCCGCGAAATGCCCCGGTTCGTGCCATGCCCTTCTCGTCATTGCTTCCCCGCTTCTCCCCGTGTTAGCCTCAATGCGAAGGGGATCACTTTGCAGCACAAAGTTCCCGCCGGGCTGGATCGCAAGGAAGCGGAAGTCTACCGGCATCTTGATCCAGAACGGCTCCCAAAGCACATCGCCATCATCATGGACGGCAACGGACGCTGGGCGAAGCGGCGCCACATGCCGCGCGTGGCCGGTCACCGTGCCGGAGTCGCGGCGGTTCGCTCAACGGTTGAGACGGCGGCGCGTGTCGGCATCCATGCGCTCACGCTTTATGCCTTCTCCGAAGAGAACTGGAAGAAGCGTCCCAAGAGCGAAGTCGATTTCCTGATGAGCCTGTTAAGCCGCTATCTGAAAGCGGAAGTGCCGACGCTGAACGAAAATAATATCCGCCTGGAATACATCGGCCGACAGCACGAACTACCCGAAGACGTGCAGGAGCGCATGGCCTGGGCCCGCGAGGCTACGGAACGCAATACCGGCACGGTGCTCACTTTGGCGCTGAACTACAGCGCCCGCAGCGAAATGGTGGACGCATTCCGCTCCATGGTTACGGCGGCATCGCAAAACGGAGGCCTCGAGCATTTGCAGATCGACGAAGATACTGTCGGACGCCATCTGTACACGCGCCACCTTCCCGATCCCGATCTGGTGGTGCGCACCTCGGGCGAGATGCGCTTGAGCAACTTCCTGCTGTGGCAGTTGGCGTACGCTGAGATCTATGTGACGGCAACGCTGTGGCCCGATTTCCGCGGCATGCATCTGCTCGAAGCCATTGCGGAATACCAGAAGCGCGAGCGGCGCTATGGCGGGCTGAATCATGGCGACCATACTCAGGTGGAACCGATGAAGGTTCATCGATAGCCTGTTGGATTTGTATCAGGACGCGGCTTCAGCCGTGTCGAGTCAAGGCGAAATACAGTGGGCTTCAGCCCCAGCGCCTAAAGGCGCGCTGTCATGGCATTCCGTCCGGCACGCCTGAAGGCGTGCCCTGATACGAACCTGCGGCCTCCAGAAAGCTACAAAATTCGATTAAGATGGACGCACCTTGCTGAAGCGCATCGCGACCGCGGTTGTCCTGATCCCGATTGTGATGCTGCTAGTGCTGCGCGCTCCCGTACCGGTAGTGGCGCTGATTACAGCCGCAGTGGCGCTCGTCACGGTGCAGGAATTTCTGAAGCTGACCGAATCCTATGGCGTGCAGCCGCTACGCCTGCCGACATACATATTTGTCGGCCTGATATTTCTTCTGCTGGCGGCAACTGCCGCGGTCGATACACCGCAACTTGCCACCCTGAAGTTTGGCCTCGGCGCGGGATTTGCCTGCGCCATCGCACCATTCCTCTTTCTGACCGTTGCTATGCGGCGAGCGCAGATGAGCGAAGCGTATCCGGCGGCGGCGGCCGCGGCGTTTGCCGTCGTCTACATTGGCATTCCTCTCGCCATGCTGGTGCAACTCCGGCAGCAGGTGGCGGGAGCATTTCTGCTGCTTTACTTGCTGCTGGTGGTTTGGGCGGGGGACATCTTCGCGTACTTCGTTGGGAAATCCATGGGCCGGCATTTGATGGCGCCGCGCATCAGCCCGAAAAAAACCTGGGAGGGCGCGGCGGCCTCGCTGGCTGCGAGTCTGGCGGTCGGGATTGTGTGGTTCAGCTACGCACTGCAGATCAGTTCGCTCCTGTTGCGCCTGGGGCTGATCCAGCGCCGCGACGGCCTATTTGGACTGGAGAAGCCGGAACTGTGGCCCATCGTCCTGCTGACGGTTGCGCTAAATATCGCTGCGCAGCTTGGCGACCTGGTGGAATCGTTGATCAAGCGCGGAGCCGGTGTGAAGGACTCAGGCACCATACTCCCCGGCCACGGCGGCATGCTCGACCGCATCGATGCGCTGCTGTTTGCCGCGCCAGTGCTGTGGGTCTATGCCATCTGGGGCATGATGCAGTAGAGGTTTCGCAATGGTAGAATTGCCGAAGTATCCTCCCCTCAAACCACTTCATGTGGAAAGTTCTCTAGACGCCGGCAAGCTCGCGAAAATGGAGCGGGTTCCAACAGAATTGCTGCTGGCATCGCTAGTACCGGGAATACGCGAGTGTCTGAAAACGCGGCCGGACTATACTAGATGGACATCACCGCATCCACATTCTGCGTCAACGAGGCGTGGATGTCGACAGTCGTCCGCGGGACGTTGTCGTAAAGGACTGACATCACAAGATGCAGAAGGAACCTTATTGGCTCGATGAATCATGGCCGGGCAAGCTGGCTGTGGGTCCCCGCCCGCGCGGAGGGGATTGGCTGAAGGATGATATTTCGCGGTGGAAACATGCCCATATCGATGGTGTGCTTTCTCTGCTGACAGCAGAGGAGGAACAGGATTTGGATCTCCGCAATGAAGCGGGAGAGGTGAGGGCGCAGGGATTGCGGTTCACGTCGTTTCCGATTCCGGATCGCCAGATTCCAAAGTCAGAATCAAAGCTGGCCGAGATTCTGGAAGGTGTTACTCGCGATCTTTCGGCCGGAAGGAACATCCTCATACATTGCCGCCAAGGAATTGGGCGCAGCGGCTTGGTAGCGGCGTGCCTCCTTGTAAAAAAGGGAATGAGCCCCGGGGTGGCAGTTGACTTAGTGTCGGTGGCCCGCGGTGTAACCGTTCCAGAAACAGTCGAGCAACGAGATTGGATTGACCACCACGCCGGTGCATTAACGAAGTGAAGTAAGCAAGTTCGTTTCGCGTGCCTATGAAACGCATCGCCATCCTCGGCTCCACGGGCTCGATCGGTCGCAGCACGCTGAGCGTGGCCGAGTCCTATCCCGATCGCTTTCAGATCGTCGCCCTCGCTGCGGGCGCCAATCTGGACGCGGCATTTGAGCAAGCCCGGCTCTGGCGGCCACGAGTCATTTCGATGGCGGCGGAGCCCGACGCCGATGTGCTGCGCGCCCGCTTGAAGCAAGCTGGCCTGGGTGAAATCGAAGTCGCGTTCGGAGCCGCCGGAACCGTGAAGGTCGCAACCCATCCCGAGGTCAACTTCGTGGTCAGCGCCATCGTGGGCGTTGCCGGACTCGAGGCCACCTACGAAGCCGTGAAAGCCGGAAAGACGATCGGTGTAGCCAACAAGGAATGCCTGGTCACGGCGGGAGAGTTGATCACTGCCGAGGCGCGCCGCCAAGGCAAGCCTCTGTTGCCTATCGATAGCGAGCACAATGCCATCCACCAGTGCCTACGGGGCGGGCGCATGGAGGAAGTCGAACGCATCTGGCTGACCGCCTCTGGTGGGCCATTCTTGAACACGCCACGCTCGGAATTCGCCTCCATCACAGTCGAACAGGCGCTCAATCATCCCACGTGGAAGATGGGAAAGCGCATCACCATCGACTCCGCGACCCTGATGAACAAAGGTTTCGAAGTGATCGAAGCATGCAGATTGTTTCACATGCCGCCCTCGAAAGTGGAAGTTTTGGTGCACCCG
Organism: uncultured Acidobacteriaceae bacterium; assembly: GCA_963715875.1. Classification (GTDB taxonomy): domain Bacteria; phylum Acidobacteriota; class Terriglobia; order Terriglobales; family Acidobacteriaceae; genus Sulfotelmatobacter. The sequence continues at coordinate 4,074,850 of OY970281.1, forward strand.
CAGTCGACAATTCATTCCATGGTCGAGTTTGTGGATGGCAGCATACTTGCTCAGTTTTCGGTGACCGACATGCGGTTGCCGATCCTGTATGCCCTAACATATCCTGAGCGGATTCAATCAGATATGCGATTTCCGGTGGGTAACTTGCGTCATCTGGACTTTTGCCCTCCAGACATGAATAAATTTCCTTGTCTGCGACTGGCTTACGAGGCGGCGGAGGCGGGTGGGGCGAGGACGGTTGCGCTCAACGCCGCCGATGAAATCGCGGTGGCTGCCTTCCTGGAAGGCAGCATCGGCTTCGAGGATATTCCAAAAATCATCGAAGACGCGGTTTCAGCATCTAATTCTGGGAAGCTGGAGTCGATTGCCAAGGTGCTTGAAGCGGACGCCCAGGCCCGCCGATATGCTCGAGAGCGTGTCCTGAAATTGGGCGGGAAGACCGCGCACCCGCACGCAACATCTGTGGTGTAGTGGCTGAATCTAACGGGGGAGTTGTTAACGTATTTCCTATATGTCTGATTTCTTTATTTCCGTCGCCGCGGTCGCTGTAGTTCTTGGTTTCATGATCCTCATCCACGAGTTTGGCCATTATGCCGTCGCCAAACTTCTGGGGGTGCGCGTGGAGCAGTTCGCCATCGGCTTTGGCAAGCGGCTCGTTGGCTTTCGCAAGGGCGATACGGACTACCGCATCAATGCCATTCCCCTCGGCGGCTACGTCAAGATGAGCGGCGAGAATCCCATGGATGATCGCACCGGCGATCCGGGCGAATTCATGTCGCATCCGCGCTGGCATCGCTTTCTGATCGCGATTGCCGGGCCGTCGATGAACATTCTGCTGGCCATCTTTCTGCTCACCACCGTTTATATGGTGCATTACGAATATCCGGTGTTTCGCGACCAGCCGGCGGTGATAGCTGGTGTGAAGCACGACTCTCCCGCCGCCCGGGCTGGATTACAACTCGGCGACCGGATTGTGAAGATTGATGGCATCGAGAACCCTACTTGGGAGCAATTGCAGCCGCGCGTGATGCTCAGTCCGAATCAACCGCTGGTGGTCGCGATCCAACGCGGCGACCAGGTGTTTCAGAAGACCATCGTGCCCCAGGCTGTGACTAGCTCGGAGGTGGGTTCGGCGGGTTGGTTTCCGGAGGAGCCAGTAATCGTCGATCAGATTGAGCCAGATTCACCCGCCGCAAAAGCGGGGATGAAAGAGGGTGACAGAATTGTCGCTTTGGACGGCCAGCCCCTACTTTCCATCGAGGCGATGATCGACGACCTGCAGCAGACCAAGGAGAAGCCCGTGGATCTCAAGGTGATTCGCGGGGACCAGAGCTTGAGTTTTCAGCTGAGTCCGGTATTCGCGAAAACCGAGGATCCGAAAGAAAAGCGATACCGGCTGGGCTTTCTGAATAAGAGCGAAATGAAAGCGACCACCTTACCGTTCGGTCAGGCGCTGCGTCTTTCGCTGCAGGAGAACAAGAAATACTCGCTGCTCATTCTCGAACTGGCCAAGAAAATCGTGCAACGCAAGGTATCTCTGAAAGCGGTATCGGGCCCCATCGGCATCGCCCAGGATGCGGGCTGGGCAGCGCGCCAAAAAGGTTGGACGCCGCTGATGGAGTTAGCCGCCGGTATCAGCCTGAATCTCGGCATCTTCAACCTGCTGCCGATCCCGATTCTCGACGGCGGAGTGATTCTGTTCCTCCTGATCGAAAGCCTTATGCGGCGCGATGTCAGTCTGCGCATCAAAGAACGTGTCTACCAGGCCGCATTCGTCTTCCTGGTGCTGTTCGCCGTGATGGTCATCTACAACGACTTGAGGAAGACGCTGCCGGGGCTAATGCCCTAGGTCGAGTCATTGGAGCGCCACAACTCGTGTGAGGACAGTTACAGCCCGTGTGGGGACAGCCGCCCTCGGCTGTCCGGCGGGCAATTTGCATCAGAACGTAATTGACTTTGACTTGCGTTCACTTTGTCTTTTGTTCCGCAATCCACTTATCCGTCCGCGCTTCCAGCATATCCAGCGGCAAGGTTCCTCCGTCCAGCATCTCATCGTGAAATTTGCGGATGTCGAACTTGGGGCCTAATTCTTTCTGGGCGCGGTCACGCAGTTCGCGGAATTTGAGTTGGCCAAGCTTGTAACTGAGCGCTTGCGCCGGCCACGAAATGTAGCGGTCCGTCTCAGACTGAAGCGTGGGTTCATCGACTGCACCGGACTTCCGGAAAAACTCGACCACTTGATCGCGCGTCCATCCTTTCGAGTGAATTCCGGTATCGACCACCAGGCGCACGGCGCGGAAAAGCTCGGATGAAAGCCGGCCGTAGTCCGAGACCGGATCCTGATAGAAGCCCACCTCTTTCCCCAGTTGCTCCGCATACAAGGCCCAGCCTTCGATGTATGCGTTGAAACCAAGACCGTGCAGGCGGAATTTTGGCAAGCCCTTAAGCTGCTGCTGTACCGACAACTGCATGTGATGCCCGGGAATTCCTTCGTGGTAGGCGATCGCCTCGTCTTCCATCAGGGAGCGCTCGGCAAAATTCGATGTCGCAACCACCACTCGCCCCGGCCGCTTCCCGTCGGGCGTGCCGGTCATGTAATGGGTCATGGCGCTGGCTTGAAATTCCGGTATGGCTTCTACCGTGACGGGAGACTTCGGCAGAAGCGTAAATAACTCCGGCAGTTTCGGCTCCATCTGCGCGATGTAGCGGCGAAAGTCGTTCAGGATCTGCTCGGCGGAAGTCGGAATATATTTAGGATTCGTTTTCAGGGAGGCGCGGAACGAAGCCAGGTCGGCAAATCCCTCCTTCTTGGCGATCACCGTCATTTCGGCCTCGATGCGGTCAATCTCGCGCAAGCCAAGTTGATGGATCTCATCCGGCGTCATATGCGTGGTGGTGCGGCCGTAGATGTCGTTTGCGTAGCGCTTTTGGCCGTCGGGCAGCGACGTGATGGCCAGAACGGTGCGGCCTTGCGGCGCATATTCGCTCCGAATAAAGGTTGCGAACTTCTTGTAGGCAGGGATGACCTCGGCGTTGACCGCATCGGTAATCTGCGAGGTCAGGCGTTTTTGATCCGCTTTCGAAATGCTTGCCGAATATTTTTTGATCGGCTGCAGAAACGGATCGGCAGCGACGATGCCGTCGCACTGCGCGGGAATCTTCTCCGCTAGAAAGCGCACCATCACGAGTTTGTCCTTCACTCCGGCACGAAGAACTTCCGTGGTCTGGCTGAGGGCGCGCGGAATCTGGTGCAGGCGCGAGATGTAATCTTCGTAGTGCTTTACCGAATCGAGCGGCACCGAGAGCGGCAAATCGGCCAGGTTTGTATGGATGCCGCCCTGCGTATTGATAGGCATCTCGTACTCTTTAAGATCGAAGTCGGCAATGCGTTGCTGCAGCAAGCGAATCAGCAGGTCGTGAGAAAGCTGGTCCTGGTCTGAAAAACCAGCGGTTGAGATCGCCTCCATGCGCGACAGAAAAGTCTCGTCCGTCTTGTGCCGTTGCCCGATGGCCTCGAGAGAATAGTCGGCGAGCTTATCGTTGTAGCGATAGTCGCCGAACGCGGTGGCGCGCTCCGGAAAATTTCTGAGATCGGACTCGTACTGCTCGTCAAACAGTGCGTTCTGGACAGCGAGGCGGTCGGCGACTGGTTTGACGTCTTGGGCGGAGAGGCAAGCGGCTACAGCGAACAAGCAAAGCAGGCTCTGGGGAAGGCGCATAGGTTCAGGCAGCATATCAGAGGATGGTGTAGTTGATCACGCATTGTCATCGGGGGTGCCGAGTCTGGCGGTACCGGCAGGACCAAGATCCCTCGCTGCGCTCGGGATGACAAAACAAATGCTCAACGCTCGGGACGACTAGACGAAAGTTTTATCGCGCACCCTCGACGATGAACAAGTCCGATAATTCCCGCTCAAACGAATAAGCGTAGGACTTGCCGTCGGCTGTCATACGAACGTTGAGAACCGCCGTCACTCCCGCAGGATCGCTGGGAGCGAGCGTCATAACGAGTTCCCTTTTTCCTGTGGCCAGATCGAGACGGTACACCTGTGCCGACGTCTTGTCATCGTGATACAGGTAGGCCGAACGACCGTCCGCGGACCACGTGATCCAGATATCTTCCATCATCCAGCCCGGGATCGCTCGAGCCTCTCCCCCCGCGATCGGATAGAGTTGACCCTTCCCACTCAAGTCCCGGGCAAAAATGACCTTGCCATCCGGCGAAACCATGTGTCCTTCGAAATGAGTAGGCTTCACCGAAATCACAGGCGTTATGGCGCGCTCTGCGCCGCTTGCCAGGTCCCGAAGATACAACCGCCATCCGTGACCATCATTGCCCACAAAATAAATAGTCTTCCCATCGGGCAAGAAGCCCTTGGCGTTGATCTGTTTCGTTCCGATGGTTATTGTCTGCACGTCACCCACTCCGGTTGGCAATAAACCTTGACTTCCCCCCTCCCCCACCGTTGTGGCCTCCCCCGCCAGGACCTTCGCCCCGTCCGGTGAGAGCACCGGCATCCACCACGCGCCGAGCTTGACGGCTGGCGACCCATCCGTTTTTCGCAGGTATGCCAGCGAGGAAGCGCCTGCGGCCTCGCCCCAATCGTCGAACGTGACCTGCGTGCCGTCGCTGGAGAGATCCCTCAGAACGGCATAATCGAGCCACGCGAGGTCGCGTTCTTTGCTATCGCCTGCTCCCCGATATTGCAACCCGCTCCGCCAGGATTCTCTCGACAAGAGAATCCGGCCGTCCCGCGAGACGTCGTGCAGTCGCAGCGCGCCCGGCAGGCGAACCACAATTCGCTCGCTGTGCTTGCCATTCAAAGCGAAGGCGTGGATCGCATCCGCCCAGCCCGACTCCATGGTAGCGCCCACCCACACTTCTTTTCCCGATGGTGGCCATGCCACGCCCTCCACGCTGGTAAGATTCTGCGAGCGCAGCAACTCCTTTCCGTTCCGGTCAACCGCGACGGCCCAGCCCCCATCCCCATCGGTGCTGTCAAATTCTGCGAAGGCTACTGCATTGGCGCTGGGAGAAATCCTCAAGCAGCCGAGCGGGTGCTCGCTCTCGAAAACCACTTTCCCTCGCGGAAACTCCACGCGATACTTCCCCGCCACCATGCGGATCACGGCCATCTCACTGGCATCTGCCGTCCAGTCCGCGGAGAGCGCATCCTCCACGACTTCCCGAGGCGCTCCGCCCGCCACCGGAACCAGCGCCAGCGTGCCCTGGCAATTTCCTATATAGCGGTCTTTACAGCCGATCGAGATCGCTATCTCGGAAGAGGAGACCGCAAACAACGTGGAGTTGACCAGGTTCAGGGCACGCGATTCCGGGCTGTCCGGCACTGTCGAATAGATTTGGATCGGCTGGCCGCTCCAGCTTGCGCTGTAGTAGATCGACCGTCCATCGGGCGCAAAGCGGGCGGCATAGACCAATCCACGCTCGAAAGTGAGTTGATGGTAATTCAGTGGCGCCGCGCTGCCAGCGCCTCGGCCCAGCGAGTAGCTTCCACCGGCAACCAGCGCGAGTAAAAGAAGAGCCAGAGCTATTGGCGTAAAACGTTTGGATCGCTTTTCTGCAGTCGTCACCGGAGCAACGGCGGTAGTCAACGAAATTCCCGACACGCCTTCCAAATTGAAAGCGAGGTCGCGTGCCGATTGAAACCGCTGCAATGGCTTTTTCTCCAGGCACCGCCGCACAATGCGGTCCATTGCCGGCGATATCTGCTTCCCCGTCGTGCTCAGTTCCGGCGGATCTTCTTTTAGGATCGCCGTCATGGTCTCGGCCGAAGTGTCGCGCCGGAAGGCGCGCTGGCCGGAGAGCATTTCGTACAGAATTGTTCCCAACGCAAAAATGTCGGAGCGAGCATCCGCCGCCTCACCCTTCACTTGCTCGGGAGACATGTATCCCACGGTGCCGAGAACCACGCCGGCAGAGGTTGGCACCGCCTCGAGCGTCGCTCCTTCGGACGTTGCTTCAGGTCGCGCCAGCTTCGCCAGACCGAAATCGAGAATCTTCACCCGCCCGTCGCGGGTGACAAAAATGTTTTCCGGTTTCAGATCGCGATGAATGATCCCTTTATCGTGCGCCGCCGCCAGACCCTGCGCGATTTCGGTACCGTACTCCACTGCACGCCGCAAAGGCAGCAGGCCGCCGCTCAACTCCTGCCGCAGCGATTGCCCTTCCAGACACTCCGATACCAGATAGGGCGCGCCGTCATGTGTGCCGATATCGTGAATCGAAAGAATGTTGGGATGGTTCAGAGCCGCGACCGCGCGCGCCTCGGTTTCGAATCGCCGCAACCGGTCCGCGTCACGCGCCAGAGCTTCCGGCAGAACTTTGATCGCCACATCGCGCCCAAGGCGGGTGTCGCGCGCCCGATACACTTCTCCCATGCCGCCGGCGCCCAGCGGAGCGATGATTTCGTAAGGTCCAATTTTCGTGCCGGAAGTAAGAGGCATGAGTCGGGCCATTATAGAGCACCACAGCTCATGTGGGGACAGCCGCCCTCGGCTGTCCAGCGGCCTAGGGTTTATCGGGCCGCAGTTGCCGCGCCTACCCAATTCGAGGGGCAACCTGCCATGCAATTGGGCAAGACGTTTCTCGATGAGATACAAGGTATCTCAGAGGATAACCATGGCAGCGACCGAAATGGTTCATGTTCGGATTGAAAAACGCATCAAGACCCGGGCCGCGAAGACATTGGCCGCCATGGGATTATCAGTTTCCGATGCCGTCCGCGTCCTGCTCACCCGCGTCGCCGTGGAGAAAGCGCTGCCTTTCGAGGTGAAGGTCCCCAACGCTGCCACGGCGGCGGCAATGCAGCAAGCACGCAAGGGTGGCCTGCCCTCGTTCAAGAGTGTCTCCGCCCTGATGGACGACCTGAATGCGGACGATTGATCGCACCCGGGATCACGTTTTCCGCGTGTTAAAATAGATCTTTCCCATGGCTACCATCCCCCGCAGAAAAACCGTGACCGTCGTCGTCGGCGGCGTGCGCGTCGGCTCGGATGCACCAATCGTGGTGCAGTCCATGACCAACACCGATACCGCTGACATCCTCGCCACCGTAAAACAATGTGCCGACCTGGCTCGGGCAGGGTCCGAGTTGGTCAGGGTTACGGTGAACAACGAAGAGGCTGCCGCCGCCGTCCCCCGCATTGTCGATCTGCTCGACCGGCAGGGCATTCGCGTTCCCATCATCGGCGACTTCCACTACAACGGCCACGTCCTGCTCACCAAGTATCCTGAGTGCGCCCGCGATCTGGCGAAGTACCGCATCAATCCCGGCAACGCCAGCATCGGAAAGACCGGCGACTCCAATTTCCGCACCATGATAGAAGTCGCCGTGAAGTACCAGAAGCCGGTGCGCATCGGCGTGAACTGGGGCTCGCTCGACGGAGCATTGCTCACCCGCATGATGGATGAGAATTCGCTTCTCGCCGAGCCCAAAGACGCCCGCGAAGTCACCATGGAAGCCATGGTGGTGAGTGCGTTGAACTCCGCCGCCCTCGCCGAGAAGTTCGGCCTGCGCCCCGACCAGATCATCCTCAGCGCGAAGGTCAGCGGCGTGCAGGATCTGATCGACGTCTACCGCGCTCTAGCCGCGCGCTGCAACTACCCGCTGCACCTCGGCCTCACCGAAGCCGGCATGGGCGCGAAAGGTGTAGTCGCGTCGTCAGCCGCCATGGGAGTGGTTCTGCAGGAAGGCATCGGCGATACCATCCGCGTTTCGCTCACTCCTGCACCCGGAGGCGACCGCACCGAAGAAGTCCGCGTGGCGCAACAGATTCTGCAATCCATGGGCATTCGCAGCTTCACTCCGCAGGTTACGGCCTGCCCCGGCTGCGGACGCACCACCAGCACCTTCTTCCAGGAAATGGCCGAGCAGATTCAAACTTACCTGCGTGAGCAGATGCCGGTCTGGAAGGGCCGCTACGTCGGTGTGGAAGAAATGAAGCTCGCCGTGATGGGCTGCGTGGTCAATGGCCCCGGCGAATCGAAGCACGCCAACATCGGCATCTCGCTGCCGGGAACATTTGAGGAGCCGAAAGCTCCCGTCTATGTGGATGGACGCCTGTTCACCACTCTCAAAGGCGATCATATCGTGGCGGAGTTCATCGTCATCCTCGACGAGTATGTCAATTCACACTACGCCGCGCGGGAAGTTCTGAAAGAAGAAATCACTGCCAAGGTGTAGTCCTATTTGCAGGACAAGCGGCGCCGCGGCCCTACTGCCCCGCCAGCATAAACAAGGGATTCTGATTCGCAGGCTCGCCGTTCCCCTGCGCCGGGCCGTTACCGAACGCCGCCGGCAGGTCGGTCACCACGGTATCGGCGGGCTGGCCGCTGCCTGAGCCGTTGGCATTGCCGTCGGTGGTGTTGATGACGGCAATCGCTCCAGCGTCACACATGCTCACATAGACGCGGGTGCTGTCTTCCGAGGCGGTGGTAAAAACGCGGAACCGCGCCGGCACATATCCAGCGACCATCGCCGGAGAATAAGGAGTCACCGTAGCGCAAGAAGCGACGGGCGCAACTGCATACTGACCGGTCGCGAACGGACCGGCCGTCGATCCCGCCGGAGCCCAGGTCAGCAACGTCAAGGCGGGAGTGATGTTTGGCGTCAGATTGGTTGCGTCGAACACCGTAATGCCAGGGATCACGCAGGGAACCGAACCGATCACCGGGTCCGGACAAGACACCGCAGTCTGGTAGCTGGCAACATAAAACCGGCTGCCGTCCGCCAACGCCGTTACCGACTCAGGCGAGCATCCCAAGGGACATGGCGCCGATCCCGAAGCAAACGAAATCGTCTTCAGCAAACTGGGCGTGTCGTTGGCTCCGCCAGTGTCGGAAAAAACATACACCGTGCTGGTCAGCGGATTGGTCACGTAAATCCGGTTGAGGTGCGGATCGTAGAGCATGAAGTTCGCCCCTGCACCTACCGCCGCGCTGCCGATCACCGTATCCGTATTGGCATCGAAGGTCACCAGCTGCCCATCGCCCTGCGTCAGCACGTAAACCTTCTGGCTATCGCCACGCGCCACCGTCCAAACGGGAGAGACGCCCGTGAAGCCGCTCACGACATTCGCCGTCATATCCACGGGATTCAAGCTACTGACCGAATTATCCCCCTGATTGGCTACGTAGAGCTTCTGAGCACTGGGAAGCTCGGCTAACGAGACTGGATTCACGCCCACCGTGGCTGAGTTGCTCACGACGCTTAAACTCGCGTTGATCGCGCTAACCGTATTCGTTCCGAAATCCGCTACGTACATGAATCCATTCTGCGTGCTGTTGAGAAATACAGGTAAAGAGCCCGCCGGAAGCGCGACCGTCGTGATTGCGCCAAACCCAGAGGTGCCGAACTGCGCCGCAGGAATGAAAGACGCAACCACATCGAGGCCTCCGGAAAACGTGCTTCCGGCACTCGCAACGAACACTCTCGTAAAGTTTGGGATGATGGTGGCGTGAGTGAGATTGAGTCCGCTGTTGGGCTCGCCGGTGGCGGAAACCGGACTCTCCGCGATAATCGAGTCGCCTGAAACGTCAATCTGCAGCGCTCCGCCAGGAGTATCCGGTACATTCGCGGAGATGGCAAAGACCGTATGGAAATTGCTCGGAACCGGAGGTGGTTCCACCGGGCAACCAGGAATCCCGCCTCCTGCCGAACAAGGAATTACCACGGGCCGGTAGATATCGCCACACGCTACGCAGACCAGCGTCGCCAGCGTCATCGCCGCCAATCGACTCCAACGTCGAAAATTCATCTCTACTCCGGAGGAAAATTTTGCTGATTACCTGGAATTCAACATTCTAGCGGCTGGATCGCATCCGCGCCAGTGGGCCGATCCGGCTTTCAGCTGGGCAAGTCGTGATGGATGGGATGCGGGGGCAAGAGTGCGAGTTGGATCGCAAACTTGAAGCTGAGCAATGTTGCGGTGCAGCCGAGGCCCAAAGCTTGACCGCCGCTCTTACCGTCCCCGCCTCGATTTACCGCCGGCGGCCGCTACCGGTTCCTCTCGCTTCTCAGTCGCCGCAGGCTTCTTCTTGCCTTCCATCTGCGCCAGACTCTGTTTGAGTGCGGCCATCAGATCGACCACCGGAGCCAGTTTCTTCGGTTTCTCCACGGCAGCCACTTCCCCGCCCTCGAGTTTGGTCTCGATGAGCTTCTTCAGATTCTCCTGGAAGCTGTCTTTATATTTTTCCGGATCCCACTCATCGGCCAGCGCCTCGATAAGCTGATGCGCCACTTTTACTTCCGCTTCTTTCAACTCGACGTCCGGAGCGCCGAAGCCTTCCACCTTCTTTACTTCCTCTGCGTAGTACATCGTGTGCAGCATCATTCCGCCTTCGTGCGGGCGCAGAAAAACCGTGTACTCGCGGTTGTGCATCGTGATCTTGGCGATCGCGACGTACTCGCTCTCTTCGAGCGCCTTGGTGAGCAGTGCGTAGGGCCGCCGCCCCGCCTCCTCCGGCATCATGTAATACGAAGACTCGAAATATACCGGATCGACTTCGCTCGCCTTCACAAACTCCAGAATCTCCATGGTCTTCGCGGTCTGCGGCTCGATCTTCTTAATCTCTTCCGGTTCGATGACGATGTATTCGTCTTTGCGGAACTCGTAGCCCTTCACCATATCGGCGCGATCGACCACAACGCCCTCCGCCTGGCAAATGTATTGCTGCTTCAGCCGCGACTTGTCCGTGCGATGCAGCATGTTGAAAGAGATGCCCGACGAGCGCGCCCCCGAAAACAAGCGCACCGGCATCGAGATCAGACCGAACGTTAAGTGTCCCGACCAAACCGAAGCTGCCATAGTTCCCCTCGCATTGACTGCGGCTCATGTGGGGACGGCCGCCTCGGCCGTCCACCTAAACTCCCCAGATTTGGGAGTTTAGCTCAAAAACAATCATTGGATGCACAAATCTCGCAACAGGGAGAACCGAAGTGCGAAGCAGGAGGGAATGTGGCTGGACGCGTGGATGCCCTAGGGGTTGTAGTTATCTGAGGGGATTCCTGGTTCGCATGCGGACTCATTCGCGCTGGATTTGATCAAGGAGCGAGTCCATGATCTCCGGGCGGTAGCGGAAGTTTGTGCGCTTGAGCCGCGCGAAAGCATCTGCGAGATTGACGAATCCTCGTCGCGCAGCCAAGGCGAGGATGCCGAGCGTACCGGCAACCACAAAACCTTTATCGAGCGCCACACGGGTTCCTTTGCGCTCGTCGATTAAGATCAGGTCTGCGCGCATCGATATCGCGATCGTAATCGCCTCGCGCTCGCCCGCTCCCAACTGCAGAAGCGCAGCATCATCAAGAGGTTCGACCGACATCACTTCTGTCCAGGCAGGAAGCCGCGCGGCCCATTCACGAACCAAAGTTGGGGCGGCAGGATGGTAAAGCTCTTTGCTCACGGCATCGGGAATGAAGATTTTCCCGAACAACTGGGGCAAAAGGTCGATGTGTCAAATGGATAGAAGATAAAAAAGGGGGCTGGTGTCGGCTACAACCAAGCGCATTAGAGGCCCAGGCGTTGCAGGTCCTGACGCTCACGCTCCCCGTCTTCCGGTGTGTATTCGATCCACACATCGTGGGCCTTGAGGAATTCGTCGAGTTGGAAGCTGGTTTCGATCCCCAGGAGCCGTTGCAACTCCGGCTTGGTCAGGCGGTCATGCTTGTACTCTTCGGCTGCCAAAGCCTCCAGCGCGCGGCGTGAGAGGTCACCGCCCGCCGCAATCAACCGGCTGGCAAGATCGTCGGGAATTTGCACGGTCACGTTCACTTTCGCCGTTCCTCCTGCTTCTAGGCTACCGGATGTGCGGGTACAGTGTCACGCAGAAGTTGGTCCAACTCCTTGGACAAGTCTCTCCATCGGGCAGGACCTGCTGGAACTACTTTCACGAACACCGTCGCAGGCGCGAAAAGGCGAAGGCATCCAATCGCAATGGAAAAAGATACACATTTACCGGGGTCAGGTGTACGTTATTCGTTATCAAGCCCGGAGGTCACCCATGCCCAAGCTGCCTTTGGTTAGCCCTCTGATTTTGGCTTTTATGTTCTTTGCCTCCATCGGGCACCTGCAGGCGCAATTCGATCCTCAGATCGCCGCCAGAGTTTGCCCTGTGCCGCCCACCGGCTTCGGTGCCGCGATGAGTTATTTTGTCCACGCATCGGCAACCCCCGGCGGGGAAAGTCATCACCTGGCAAACAAGACTTGCTTCGACCAGGACCTCGAGTTGTCAGACCAGAACACCATGAATTCGACTACTCCCGCGTCCACTGCCACAACTACGTACTCCTACCATGTGGGTCGTGGCCGTCTCAGCCTTCAGGCAGAAGCCAATGTCACAGGTCATCGGCAAGCAGTTCCTATCCATGGAGGTACTAATAATCTAAACGGAACGGGGAGCGGCAATGTGGTCTTGTGGCTCTACTGGGTTGATCAGTTGACCTTGCACTCCAAAACCACCAAGCACATATCGAAGGATTTCCCAGAGATAGAGCCATCACAAATCGTGGAAATCCGTATTAAGCTCTTGAATAACGGGCATAACCAATGCAGTGGCGGAGGAAGTGGAGACAACTTCTACAAAACCTCCGTGTCGCTCGTGGCAGATGACGGCGAGAGACGCGGTATAGGCGGCCACGAAGACCTGAATGTAGACAGCGACTGCCAGGATCAGCAGACGGAGGGCACTATTCAAGTTGTTCTCGGGTTCGGCCAATTTCGTATCGAACTGGGCGCCTTTGCCTCTTTAAACGGTTATGCGAAGCACGGAGATGGATACCAGGAAACGGGCGATGTTAAGGTCAAGCTCGGCGAGTACCAAGTGTGCGTGCAGGTCATGAAGGGGCCTGCCGACTTGAAGATCACTTCGGAAAGCGGTACCGACTACACCTGTTCGAAAAAATGATCCAGCTGCAATTTAATTAACTAAGTCCATGCTTCGATCGCGCCGGAGACAAAATGACCGACCTGCGCTACCCCATTGGCAAATTCCACTTCGACAGTCCATCCACCGACGAGCAGAAGCGGAAGCAGATTGACGAGATCGCACTAGCCCCTGCGAACCTGCGCGCTGCCGTGAAAGGACTCTCGGCCCAGCAACTCGACACGCCGTACCGCCCCGAGGGCTGGACGGTGCGCCAGCTTGCACATCATGTCCCCGACAGCCATCTCAACGCTTACGTGCGCTTCAAACTGGCCCTCACCGAGGACGAGCCGACGATCAAGCCTTACGCCGAAGACCGCTGGGCGCGCCTCGCCGACACGCCGGACACTCCTGTGGAGGTCTCATTGACCATGCTCGATTCGCTGCATGATCGCTGGGTTCGCCTGCTGCGCTCGCTCGGGCCAGAAGAATGGAAGAGGAGCTTCCGCCATCCCGAACTCGGGTTGGTGAGTCTGGAAAGAAATCTGGCTCTTTATGCCTGGCATGGGCGCCACCACGTGGCTCACATCACCGGCTTGCGCGAGAGAAACGGCTGGTAGGACGACATCCCCTTCCAGAGCGCTTTCAGATGGAAGATCTGCCTAAACGTTCGTGTCATCTCGAGCGAAGCGAGGGATCTTGGTGTTGCCAACTGCATAACTTCATCACGTCATGCCCAGTTTCCACAGCAAATAACTGCACGCTTCCCGCATCACTGCGTACATGCGCTGCACCACGCTGCGGGGACGCGAGTCGGGCCTCGGGGCAACATACACTGGGCCCACGCCTTCATGCTCCAGCAAGCGCTTGATGCGGAATACGTGATATGCATCGCTGACCGCCACGCAACTGTGCAGTCCGTTGGCCCGCATGATTACGGCAACGCGCACAGCCGATTGCGCCGTGTCGGAACCCTGCGTCTCGGCGATCAGGTTACGTTCGGGAATGCCGCGGCGCTCCAGATAGTCGCGGCTTACGCCGCCTTCGCTGAAGCTGGGATCGGCGGCCGCTCCGCCAGTCGTGATGACGACCGGCGCCAGGCCGCGGCGAAAAAGATCGAAAGCGTGATCGAGACGGGCACGCAACACCGGCGAGGGATGGCCCGCGTACTCAGCGGCGCCGAACACCACGATGGCGTCGGCGGAGTGCGTTTCCTGCCGCGACCCCTCCTGCACAATTCGAACCGCGGTGAACGCGAGAAACGCAGCCAATGCCACCAGCACCAGCACGGCCAACTGCAACGGCCATCGCCGCCGCGCCTGCGGGTTAACGGGATCGTCAGTCATCCTCTGGCAAAGTTCATCCGTTGGCGAAGAAAGTGGAAATCTCTTCGGCGGGAATTGCGCCCTCGCGGATCACGCGCCAGCGTTCCCCTTCATCGCTGAGGTCAATGATGGTGGAAGCGACGTCACGTGGCGAAATTCCGCCGTCCACGATGATGCTGATGCGGCCCTCGAGTTGATCGCGCACCTGCTCGGCACTGGTGCATTCCGAAGCTCCGCTCAGATTGGCCGAGGTGGCCGTAATCGGAATGGCCGCCGCCGCCACCACCGCCAGCGGAATCTTGGCATGTGGCACGCGCAACGCGACGTTGCCGGTGTTGGCCGTTACCTTGAGCGGCAGGCGCGATCCCGCTTTTACGATGAGAGTCAGCGGTCCAGGCCAGTATTTCCGCGCCAAGGCGTAAAACTCTTCCGGCAAGGCTTTGGCCAGTTCCTCAGCCTGATCCACGCTCTCGATAAGCAGCGACAGCGGTTTGTGGCGGGAGCGTGTTTTGATGTCGTAGACGCGGTCGACGGCGCGCAGGTTGAACGGATCGGCGGCCAGCCCATAAAACGTGTCGGTGGGCATGCCCAGCACTTCGCCCGCGCGAATCTGGTCGGCAGCGTACTTTACCAGTGATATTTCAGGAGCATCGCTATTGATTTTTAGAATTTCGGCGCGCACGGCGTTCCCTTCATGATGGCATCAGCTCGGAGTATTTTGGTCGGTGGAACCTACCATAATACGGCAAAGAGCCTTAAGGTGGGTGAGCGGCGTATCATGCTCATTCACCCCGTATCCCGATGAAGAAATCCTCAGACGCTATTCTCGCTGCGCAACACCGGCTGCGCCGCATTGAAGGACGCCACAATCCGCTGGTCAAACAGCTGCGGCAGGCGTTTGCTCACGCGGAACTCACCGAAAATGGCGACTGCGCCATCGAAGGTTTGCGCATTTTGGAAGAAGCCATTCGCAGCGGCCTGCGCTTCAGCGCGGTTTTCTTTCGCGAGTCGGCGCAGGACCGCGCCGAGCGCCTGCTGCCACAGATCGGATCTCAGGTAGAAACTCTGCTCCTGCCTGACAAATTGTTCGACAGCCTCTTGCCGAGTGAATCTCCGCAAGGCGTGGCTGCGCTGGTGCGCTTCAAGGAATTTTCGCTCGACGATGTGTTGGAGCGGATGCAGGTCGGACCGATCGTCGCCCTCGCCGGACTGCAGGACCCAGGCAACCTCGGCACGATTCTGCGCTCCTCCGAAGCCTTTGGCAGTGCGGGCGTAGTGCTGGGCGAAGGCACGGTCAGCCCCTTCAATTCGAAAGTCGTGCGGGCCTCGGCTGGGTCGGTATTCCGCCTGCCCATCGTTCACGGACAGACTCACGGACAAGGAAAATCAACCACAGCAAAGCTGGACGAGGTTTCCGAGAAGCTGCGAAAAAAAGGGGTCCGTCTGATCGCGACCTCCTCCCACAAGGGAACTGCGTTAGATCAGGCAAACTTGCAAGACCCAGCAGCAATCTTCTTCGGCAACGAAGGCGCCGGCCTGCCTCGCGATCTGATGGCGAAGATGGATGAATTTATTTCCATTCCGCACGCACAGCAGGTGGAATCCCTCAACGCCGGCGTGGCCGCGAGCATCGTATTGTATGAAGCCGCGAGGCAAAGAAAGTAGTCAAATATCCACCGCGGAGGCACGGAGACACAGAGTGGACCGGAAGCAAAACGGTATTGACTTGGCGTTCTCCGTGTCTCTGTGACTCTGTGGTGAAATTGTTTCCATGGGACTCTTCGAACCCATTCCGAATGCCGCCAGCGCCACGGACCGCACACGGCCCCTGGCGGATCGCATGCGTCCGCGCACGCTCGAAGAATATGCCGGCCAGGAGCATTTGATCGGCCCGGGCAAGCCGCTAAAGGCGCAGATCGAGCGCGATGATATGGGCTCGCTCATTTTTTGGGGACCGCCCGGGACGGGCAAGACGACGCTCGCCAAGATCATTGCCAAAATGACCAAAGCGGAGTTCATCGAATTCTCCGCGGTGCTCGCGGGAATCAAAGAAATCAAGCAGGTCATGGCGGATGCCGAGCGGGCCCGTCAATACGGTACCCGCACCATTGTCTTCATCGACGAGATTCATCGCTTCAACAAAGCTCAGCAGGACGCTTTTCTGCCGCACGTGGAAAAGGGCAACATCCGCCTGATCGGCGCGACCACTGAGAATCCATCATTCGAGATCAATGGCGCACTGCTCTCGCGCTGCCGCGTCTACGTGTTGAATCCTCTGACCGAGGATCAGATCGTGCAGTTGCTGAAACGCGCGCTCGCGGACGAAGACCGCGGCCTTGGCTCGATGAAACTGCGTGCCTCAGATGAAGTTCTGAAGAAAATCGCCAGCTACACGAGCGGCGACGCGCGCAGCGCTTACAACGTTTTGGAAGTTGCGGCCGGGTTGGCGCAGGCGACTGGCCAGCAGCCCCCGGAAATCACGGATGACATCATTCGCGACGCGCTACAGAAGCGCATCCTGCTCTACGACAAGACCGGCGAAGAACATTACAACCTGATTTCGGCCTTGCACAAGTCGGTGCGCAACAGCGATGCCGACGCGGCGCTCTATTGGCTTGGCCGCATGATTGAGGCTGGCGAGGATCCCCTCTACATCGCGCGGCGAGTGGTGCGCATGGCGGTGGAAGATATCGGCCTCGCCGATCCCAATGCGCTTTCACTTTGCATGGCGGCGCGCGATGCCGTAGATTTTATCGGCATGCCGGAGGGCAATCTCGCTTTGGCGCAAGCCGTCGTCTATCTTTCGGTCGCGCCCAAATCGAATGCACTCTATACCGCCTATGGCGAGGTGCAGGGTGACATCGAGCGAACCGCTGCTGAACCCGTGCCCTTGCACTTGCGCAACGCGCCCACCAGACTGATGAAAGGGCTGGGTTACGGCAAGAACTATCAATATGCGCACGATGTCGAAGGCAAGATCGCCGATATGCAATGCCTGCCCAAAAGTCTGCACGACCGCGTCTATTACAGGCCGACGAACGAGGGCATCGAGAAGCGTATTCGCGAGCGGATGGAAGAAATTCGGCGTGTCCGTTCCCTGGCGCCGGCCAGGAAGTCATCGGATGGAAAATCCGGCGGCTCCGCCGAACAATCTTGAATCCACCTTCGTACCTCGATCTGAGGTATCCTGCGGTTTCCATATCAGCGGTTTCAATATCAAAGGAGATTAAATGCGACCCACGCGCAACCTGCGGCTCCGTCGAACGATGACCTTGATCCCAATCTTCGTACTTTGCCTTGCGAGCTTCCTCTGTGCGCAAACGGCGGGACAGGAAGCGCCGATTGTTGAACAAGGAAAGTTTCGCCTGCACAAATTTGAGCAGGCAATCGGTGAAGAGACCTACCAGATGACTCGCGATGGAAACTCGCTAGCGGTGAAAATGGACTTCAAGTTCACCGACCGTGGAACGCCGGTTCCGCTGACTGCCAGTTTTCGTGGCGCCGCAGACCTGACGCCACAAGCCTTCGAAATCAAAGGCAAGCCCTCGCGCCTCTCGGAAATCGATCAAGCCGTGGAAATTCAGTCTGACAAGGTTCGGTTGCGCAACCGCACCGAATGGAAGGATGTATCGGCGCCGAAGCAGTTCTTCACCATCGCCGGTTACGCTCCCGCGACGATGCAGATGCTGATGGTGCGCTTTTGGGCGGCTCATGGAAAACCGGCTGACCTGGCGACCGTTCCCGAGGGCGATGTAAAGATCGAGCCCCGCGGCCAAGACACGATCGCAATCGGTGGAAAGAATGAAACCCTCGATCGCTACCTGGTTGAAGGGCTGATCTGGGGGCGTGAAATTCTGTGGTTCGACTCCAAGTTGAACCTCATCGCCGCCGTGACACTCGACGCGGAATTTGACCACTTCGAGGCAATCCGCGAAGGCTACGAAGATGCGCTGGGAACATTTGTGGGGCGCGCCGGAGCTGACGGCATGTCCGCTCTGGCAGACTTTTCGAAGAAAATCTCGCCCAGCCAGAACGAGGTTATTGCGCTTGTCGGTGGCAATCTGATCGATGGCAGCGGAGCGGCCACCGTGCCGGATTCTGTCGTATTGATCGAGAGCGGTCGAATTGCGGCGGCCGGCCCGCGCGCCAAAATAAAAATTCCCGCCAACGCCACCATCGTCAATGTGAATGGCAAAACGATTCTCCCCGGCCTCTGGGACATGCATGCTCACTTCGAGCAGGTGGAATGGGGCCCGGTTTACCTGGCGGCCGGGGTGACCACGGCACGCGACTGCGGCAACGAATTCGAGTTCATCACCGCAGTGCGGGATGCGATCGCCAACGGTCGCGGCCTCGGTCCTCGCCTGCTGCTGGCGGGCATTGTCGATGGGACTGGCCCACTCGCCCTCGGCGTCGAGCGGGTGGATACTCCCGAGCAGGCACGCATGTGGACCGACCGCTATCACGATGCGGGATTTCAGCAGATGAAGATCTACAGCTCAGTCAAGCTGGAGGAACTCAAAGTGGTTGCGGAAGAAGCCCATCGCCTGGGCATGACCGTAACCGGCCACATTCCGGAGGGCCTCGACGCGTTTCAGGCCATTACGGCGGGGCAGGATCAAATCAACCACATCGGATACGTCGCCGACATTATGCACGCTCCGCTTCCCGCCGACGCCAAGCGGCAAGACCGCATGAAGGCGCTGCTGGATATCGACGTTAATTCTCCGGAGGCGCAAAAGGCGATCGACTTTCTCAAGTCCCATAAGACGGTCGTCGATCCTACACTCGCTCTAATGGAGTTTTTCACGGCGACAACGGCGAAACCGCCCGCCAGCTTCGAACCCGGCGTCAGGGACGTAGCTCCGGAACTTGTGGAGCAACTCGAAGATGTTGGACCGCCGAACGAACGATCCGCTGTGGTGGAGAAGATTTTCGACAAGGAAGTGGCGATCGTTGGAGCGCTGCATCGTGCCGGCATTCCCATCGTCGCGGGGACTGATCAGACTGTCCCCGGACACAGCCTGCATCGCGAAATCGAACTCTACGTACAAGCTGGATTCACGCCGATGGAGGCGATTCAAGCGGCCACGCTCGTCCCGGCGCGGGTGATGGGACTGGAAAAAGAAGTGGGAACGGTGGAAGTTGGAAAACGCGCCGACCTGATCGTGGTCGATGGTGATCCTCTGGCAGATATTCGCAACACGCGCAATGTCGAGCTTACGATCGCCGGCGGAAGGATGTACAACTCGTCCGATCTTTGGCGCAGTGTGGGATTCAAGCCGTGGCAGAAATCAGACCTTGGCGGTGACGGGAAAAAATAATCAGCATCACACCGAATCCTGTGCAGCGTCGCCATACCGGGCGCGAGGCAACGTGAATGCGATGATGAGAGCGACCACTGCCAGAACGGCGACGATGTAAATGCTGCCTTCGGGGCCAGTGGCGCCGCCGCTCAGGATCGGCTTGCCTACCGGATGCGTAGCAAAGAGATGATGCTGCACCATCGTTCCGCTGTCGGCGACACCGTAAAGGAAAGATTGTCCCCAGTCCCACGAAGTGTGAAAGCCAATCGCCCACCACAACGAGCCTGTACGCCAGAGGCTGAAGCAGAAAACCATGCCGGCGAGGCCGGCGGAGAGCAGTCCGATCGGGGACTCTCCCGGATTGTTGCTGTGGCCCAGGCCAAAGAGGATCGAAAAAAATATGGCTGAAGTCCAAAACCCGAGGGCCGCGCTGTGGGGCGTCTTGAAGGCCCAACGATAAACGCCAGCCAGGCCGCGGGTGAGAGTGAACTGCAGATAGCCGCGAACCAGGTACTCCTCCAGCAGGCCCACAAAAAGAAACCCGACCAGCCACAATGCGCCGTAACGCAGGATGTCGGCGCCGTAGATGAGACGACTCTCGAAAACGAGAAATCCGGACTTCCACAAAATCACAATGAGGAGCGAGAGGCAAACAACTCCCCAAGCCAAGCCAGCCAGGAAGCGTGCCGCCGTGCGGCCGCCGCCCAGACCGTAGACCGAGTTGGGGCGGCGCTCGATCTTCGACATGATCCAAGTGACCAGGAGGACTACGAGGAAGGTGCTGCCCTCGCCCACAATTCCGGATAGCGGGCTTAACTCCGAATCGGACCTGGGATTCGGCGGGTGACTCGGCGGGTGAATTTTGTGGCCGATGACATTGATGCAATAACCAATGGTGGCGAGCAGCGCGATGAAGATGAGCAGGCTCCAACCGGCGCGGAGGCCGTCCTGGCCAATGAATATTTTATGCAGAGTCGAGGGCTGCGGCGGTGGAACCGGTTCGGTGGGCGTCAGGGTTGTGGCATTATCCAAGAGGGTCCTCGCGTGGCGAAAAGTTTATCACGCAGCCAACATCATCGAAATCGTGCCCGATGGTCCTTCAGAATACAGCGGTCCATGACTACGAAGATGCCGGCGCGGCGCGCCTTCTCGGCAGCCTTTTCGTGAATCACATCTTCCTGCATCCAGATCGCCGGAACTTTCAGCGAGATGGATTGATCCACAATCTCCTCCACAAACTCAGGCCGGCGAAAGATATTCACGATGTCGATCTTTTCCGGCACCTCGAGCAGTGACGCGTACGCTTTCTCTCCCAGACAAGATTCGATCTGCGGATTCACTGGGATGATGCGATATCCCTGGCTCTGCATATAGGAGGAAACACCGTGGCTGGGGCGCATCGGGTTCGAGGAAAGCCCAACCACGGCGATGGTCTTGGCGCTCTCCAGGAGTTCAGTAATAGGATCGGGTTGTAGAGACGATGCCATGCTTCCTGTCTATTTCTTATTCGCGGCGTCCAGCTTCTGCTTGTACATCTTCATAGCAAGCTTGCGGACGGTTTCAGAGACTTCTTTATTGGCGGATACATTTTTCAAGTCCTGAGTTTGCAGATGTTTCATGAGCCCTAATCCGAGATCGAGCGGAGTGCGCGGGTTCGACACCAGATTGCGCACGACAATGTAGTTCTTCATGAAGCGGCGTTTCAATGGAATCTGCCGCAGGACAGCTTCCAGCACGTTTTTTTGCAGCGCAAATTTTTCGACTTCCCCGTCGGAAATTTTGGGAGCGTCGAGGACAGCCAGCGCGACCACTTTGGTGCCGTCGCGAATCAAGATCGAGCGCTCTTCCTTGTTGCCCTTCATGGCCAGTTGTATTCGGCCTTTCACATCGAGGTGGTTGATCTTCTGGACCGTATTTTCGCGGTGCGCAGGCAAAGGGACGGCTGCAGCGGCGGGCTTGGAACGTGCGGGGGCTACGCCAGCGCCGGCTTTCTCATCCGTTCCGGAAGTCGCTTTGACAGCGGGTGCGGTGATGTCCTTGCTTTCCGACACAGGAAAATAGTCCGTCCCCAGCAACTCCACGATGCCGCCAACGGGCTGAAACGGTTTGTCCTTCTCAGCAGCAATCTCAGTGGCGTGTTCAGAGAGGTATGCGGCAATCGCTACCTCATGAATTTCTTCGCCTTCGCCGCTAACCGCAACAGACGCGTCGGGAGATGGTCCCGCGGAGGATGCAACAACCGCTTCCTCCGCATGCGATTCGCTCTCTGCAACTGGAACCAGAGACTCGGGCTGGTTCGCATTCAGCAGGCCAGAGATCGTGGCAGACTGCTCGGGCTTCAGGTACGGATTTGATCGGAGAATATCCAGAACTCCCGCCGAAGCCCGGACGCGCGGGCTCTTCAGCATTACTGCAATAGCTCCGGGAGATGCTGCAAGGGCGGACCGTGACAGCTCGCCTTCCGAAACCGAGGAATTCTCCAGCAACGCCGGCAGTAATTGAGGCCGAAGGTTCTCGGGCGCGATCAGGTAATCGAGCACCTCGCTGGGAGTCTTCGGGTCCGAAGCCACTGCCAGCGAAGACTTTTCATCCCAGCCCGCGAGTGTCAAGCGGGCCGTGTCGCCGAAGATCTTGTTGTGCCTGGCCAAGTAAACCAGGATCTCAATATTCTCCTCGGGCGAGACGGACAAGGCACCCTTAGCCGCAAACTGCATCATGTTCGAGGGCAGCTTGGAGGCGCGAATCAGTTCGATCATGCGCGGCATGGTTTCACCTTCCAGAATCACCAGCACCAGACAAATTGGCCAAGGCTTCGAGCTGATAGACGGCCAGTTCGAACTCTCGCATCAGCCGGGTCGGCTTGCGCCGAAGAAATTCTTTCAGCAATGCCCGATAGTACCAAACTGTGCCGTCGCGCCCGCCGTTGAAGCGCGCCCAAATGGATTCTCCGACGGTGCGGTAATCGGAAAGAATGGAACGTACGTTGTTGAGTTTATCGGCGGCGGAAACCAATCGGGTGTCGGCGTCGGCATTCTTCAGATGCCGGAGATAGGCTTCTTTGCGTTCACGCCAGGGCGGCTTCGGCATGGTGTCGGAATCGGTGCAGCCATCCACAATCTTCGCCACGCGATTTCCAAATTGCCGGCGAACTTCCTGCAGCATGGGCGCGCCGCCACAGTCTTCGACCACATCGTGCAGCAATGCGGCGATCGCCAGATCTTCATCGCCGCCATACTCGAGCGCCAGCGATGCTACTCCCATCAGGTGGGCGATATAAGGAATCGTCGAAGCTTTGCGCGCCTGCCCGGCATGCTTCTCCGCGGCGAAAAGAAAGGCGCGCTGGAATCGCGGCCCGAGCTTCACGGGCTTAAGTTTCACCGCCGAGGTCTTTATCTTTGTTGTCGTCTTTCGGGCTGCCAAGTTTATTTCTCCCCGCGCCGTGCCACTAAATACGCCCGGATAAACGGTTGAAGGTCGCCGTCGATGACGCGGTCCACATCGCCCACTTCGGTCTTCGTTCGGTGATCCTTGATCATGCGATAGGGCTGCAGGACGTAGGAACGAATCTGCGAGCCGAAATCGTTGTCGAGCTTGGAGTCTTCGATCTTCTTGGTGGCGGCGCGTTTTTTCTCCATCTCGAACTCGTATATCTTGGAGCGCAACATGCTCATGGCCCGCTCGCGATTCTTGTGCTGCGAGCGCTCGTTCTGGCAACTCGCCACCAGCCCGGTGGCAATGTGCGTGATCCGCACCGCGGAATCCGTGGTATTCACGTGTTGCCCGCCCTTGCCGCTGGAACGGTAGGTGTCGGTGCGAATATCTTCAGGCTTGATTACCACTTCGATGCTATCGTCGATTTCCGGAGAGACAAAAACGCTGGCAAACGAAGTGTGCCGCCGCTTGGCTTGATCGAAAGGCGAAATCCGCACCAGTCGGTGCACGCCGATTTCGCTGCTCAAAAGCCCGAAGGCATATTCGCCATTCACGGCGAAGGTAGCCGATTTCAGGCCCGCTTCTTCGCCCGGCTGGTAATCGTAAAGCACGGTCTCGAATCCCTGCCGCTCGGCCCAGCGCAGATACATTCGCAGCAGCATGTCGGCCCAATCCTGGGATTCAGTGCCGCCCGCTCCCGGGTGAATAGTAACGATCGCGTTGAGGGCGTCGTTGTCTCCCGAGAGCAGGGTCTCGGTTTCAAGCTTGTCAACCAACTCACGCAGAGAATCGATCTCGCGGCGGAGTTCTGCGTTGACGTTTTCACCCTCTTTGGCCAAATCGAAGTAGGCGGCAATATCATCGCCGCGGCGGCCGAGATCGGCATCCGTAGAGAGCATGTGCTCCAGGCGCTTTTTCTCGCGCATGACTTGTTTTGAGCGCTGCGGATCGGACCACAGATTCGGGTCGGCGGACTGCTTTTCGATTTCGGTTAGCTGCGGACGGAGTTTGTCCGCGTCAAAGATACTCCCGGAGTTCGTGGACCTTCTTGCTCAGTGACCCGTATTCCTGTTCCAGTTCTTGATTCATGAGGATGGTTCTGCTTTCCTGTCTGTTTTCCTGAAAAATGCGAAGCGCGTGAGAAGCGCCGCTGCAGAAATTATCGCACACAGCCAGCTGAACCAGTCGCCGTGCCGCGTGTAGAACGTAGTTGCAGAAGCGAGGGCGTACGGTGCAACCAGAGCGCCGCGTTCTTTGCGAGGCAACCGGGCGACCGTTCGTCCGTAAGGATCGATCGAGGCGGTGACGCCTGTGTTAGTCGCACTCAATACCCAGCGGTCATTCTCGATGGCGCGCATGCGAGTCTGATTCAAGTGTTGCGCATAGGCGCCGCTGTCGCCATACCAGCCGTCGTTCGATAGATTCACGAATACCTGCGCGCCCTGATTGGCAAACTCACGAACTTCTCCGGGGAACACAGACTCGTAGCAGATGAAAATGCCGAGCCGTGTGCCTCCGGCATCAAGAGGCATGCGTGACTTTCCTGGTGTAAATTCTCCGACCTCTTTGGTCAGGCCTCCGGCGAAAGCAAACAGCCGGGGAAAGGGCAAGTATTCGCCAAAGGGCACGAGATGCACCTTGTCGTAACGCGCCACCCAATCGCCCGAAGGACTGATGAGAGCCGCCGAATTGAAAACCTGCGAGCCCGGCGCGCCCGCCTGTGCCGCGGGGTTGTTGCCAATCGCTCCAGTTACAACCCAACTGCGCGTCACGCGGGCCATTTGGCTCAGCGGATCGCGAAACAACGGGTCGCCGGTGAAAAAAGGCGCGGGCGATTCCGGCCAGACGATGGGGTTGAGGCTCCTCAGCCTGGACCCTGGCGCCGAGGATGTGACCGCTGCCGTATCTTTCACCGTGAGTTCGGTGAGTTCGCGCAACGTCTGCTCGAATTTATTGCGCGTCCAGTTGGCATCCACCGGAATATTTTCCTGCAGCAGCAGCGCAGCCCGATCCGTGGGTAATGCGGGAGCATCTACCAGCCGTCCCGCCTGCAGCACCGCCGCTGCCGTCAATGCTGCAACCAGCAAGGTGTTGCGCTTTTTTCTCGGCACCAGAAATGCCGCCGCCACCGCGACGTTCACCAGCATGATCTCGAACGACACTCCGTAAACACCGGTGAAGGTGGTGATGCGGCTGAGGGAAATATTGTCCACCTGCGCCGTGCCTAGAAGATTCCACGGAAAGCCGGTTATCTGATATCGCGCCAGTTCGACAGCAACCCACAAAAACGGCGTCGCCAGCAGTGCCAGGCGATTATCGCGGGCCGGGCCCGTGCACAAGCTCAACAGCAGGCCAAACAGGCCGTGATAGAGCCCGAGGTAAAGGCAAAAGAGAAAAAGGGCTAGCAGGGCAAACGGCGTGCTCAAGCCGCCGTATTGATGCATGGTGTCGTAGATCCAGTAGCAAGTGCCGGCGTACCATAAAATTCCCGAGAAGTAGGCGAGCAAGAAAGCTTGCCCGGGACTGGCCGCCTGCAGATTGACGGAGCCATCCATCTCGAGCACGCCCACGGGCCGCGTCCGCAACAAGGCCACGATGAGCGGAGCAAATGCCACCCACGAAAGCACGTAGAGGCCGGGGAGGGGAAAAATCAAGACCTGCAGCAGGGATGAGAGACCGACCAACAACCAGGCGCTGGAATGAATTTGCCGCACTCGGAAGGATAACAAAAAGCAGTTCTCAGTTCTCAGTTGTCAGTTCTCAGTTCCTCAACTTTTGCGCCGATATGGCTGCGCACAAATTCCACAATTTCTGGAGTTACATACGGCGGTGGCGTAATTCGAAATACTGGCCGCCCGGCTACCGGTTTCAGGGAAACCGCCTGCCATGCGTCTGTTTTCGCGGCATCATGCAGAATCACCGCACTGGCGCGATCCAGAAACTCGCGCGCGGAATTCTTGAAATCCTCGGTACCCGGATCGAGTACGGTCAAATACAATTCCGGCCGCAGGAACTTCAGCACGCTGTTCGATTCCACGATCACATTCCGCGATGGTTCAATCTGCTGACGCAACGCAGGCATGGCTTCCGCCAACCTGCCCTGCTCGGTGCGCACCCACAGCGCTCGCGAAGCACCTGCCAGCAAAAAGCGGGACGTATCTGATTCTCCCGCGCGATCGCTCTCTTCCGAAATGGCCCAACTGTGATCGTCGGTGGCGCAGTCGCAGGGGGCTCCGTTGGCCGAACAGACGCCGTGTCCATATTGCGTGATCTTCACCGCGGTCCAATTGTATTCGCGCAAGGCGGCAATCAGCCCGGCGACCACGCTGGTTTTGCCGACGCTTCGCGAATGTCCGCCAATGACCACCGTCGCCACGTCTACCTCTTTTTCGCCAGTCGTGCCAGCGCCGCGAGTTGCTTCAAATACTGGCGCACGGGCTGCGCCGGAGTTCCCCAGAAAGCCACTCCTTTTCCGCGCAAAACTTTGTTGGGGAGCACGCCGCCTTGCCCGCCCAGCATCACTCCTTCTTCGATGTGCGCATGTTCGCCGATGCCTACCTGCCCTCCCAGCACGACGTCATTGTCGATGACGATGCTGCCGGAAAGGCCGGTCTGCGCGGCGATCACCACATTTTCTCCCAGTCGGCAATTGTGCCCAATGTGGACGAGGTTGTCGATTTTCGTTCCGCGCCCGATGCGAGTCTCATCCAGAGCGCCCCGGTCGATGGTGGTATTGGCACCGATTTCCACGTCATCTTCAATTACCAACCGACCGACTTGCGGGAATTTTTCATAGCGCCCGCTCTTCGGATCGCGAACATATCCGAAGCCATCGCTTCCCAGAACCGCACCCGCGTGCACAATCACGCGAGCGCCCAAAGTTGATCCCGCGTAGATGGTGACTCTCGGGTAAATCTCGCAATCCAGCCCGATCGTCACTCCTTGACCAATGACGCAACCGGCGCCAATCCAAGCGCCTTCGCCGATTACCGCATTCTCTGCGATTGCGGCGTATTCTCCGACCACCGCACCTGGCGACAGATGAGCCGAGGGATGCACGACGGCGGTTGCGTGCACACCCGCACCCCGCCTCTGGCGGCCTCCATCTTGCAGAAAGCGCGCCACCCTCGCAAAGGCTAACTTAGGATGCTTGCTGATGAGCAGCGGTTTCGGCGTCGATCCTGAGGCAAACAAACTCTCGGCAAACTCGCCCGCGATCACCGCCCCTGCCGCCGACTGCAGCGCCCGCGAAAGATATTTCTCGTCTTCGACAAAAACCACGTCGTTGCGCGAAGCGGAGGCCAGGCTGGCCACGCCGCTGACCTCGACAGTTCCATCCCCGTGCAAGCGGACGTCAACTGCTTCGGCAATCTGCTGGAGCCTGCGCTTCATTTCTCTTCACTCGTCTTTCACTCTGCCCACCACTCTATAGCAGAGCATAGAGGTGACGAAAGTGCTGGGCCGAAGGCCCTGCTGCACTCGCCTTACCGCGCGCCTACAATAATTCAATGGAACGGAAGATTTTCTGGATGGTCTTTACCATGCTCGGGCTGGCAGCGGATTTTCTGCTGCCGATCTGGTGGGGCCTCGCCGCGACCGTTCCTATTCTCTGGTTCTCCTGGTGGGTCGCCTACCGCAGCGATTGGTTTTGATCTGATCTGGTTTACGTCTGAGTCATCGTAAAGCTGCCGCCCGTCGGATCGCTGCAACCCGTGCCCCCGGTCAGGTTCCACGTACCCGTCACCGAGGCGCCGGAAAGAATCGTTCCTGTCGTTCCATTTTCGGTTCCAGTAAGCGTTCCGGTAAGCGTAAGCGTGTTGCCGCCCGAAGCGACGGCGAACGAAAAGTCGCCGGTCACGGCGAAAGTGGTTTGATTGACGATCAAGTTGGTGACGGAGCCGCTCACCGTTCCTCCATCTACAGGAAGACACGGGCCCGAGGTAAGGAATTGAAAGCTCGAAATGCTCAACGCGCCATTGCCGCCCACGTTGAACTGGGTGATAAAGCTGAACCCTGAAGCCTGACCGTCACCGCCGAGCATCTGCGACTGCCAGGTGCCGCTGGTGGCCGTTTGCACGGACGACGAATTGTTGCCGCAGCCATTCAACAAGAGCCCCAGCAGCAGCAAAATTGCAACTTGCTTCATGAACTTCCCTTCAGTTTGGAACCTTGATTCGGTACGCGACGTAAAATTCTCTAGCCAGCTTACAGAGATGCGGGCTGGCGGGTCAATGGATGCAAGGGACGCACACCGGCATCACTTCTTCTTCAACTCCTCCGGCCAGTTCTGCACCAGGGTCAACAACTGGGAACTGCCTTCACTCGCGGTGATGGCGACGAAGCGTTGGCCATCGCGACTGGGAGCATACTCAAGATTGAGATCCCGCAAGGGCAGCGGGAACAGTTTCTTGCTGCCCAGCACTTCGAATGCGGAGCCCGTGCCATTCACCTCAACCGCGCTTAGCCCGGTGAAATCGTAGTAGTAGATTTCCTTGCCGTCGCCCCGCCAATGCGGTTCTCCGCTGGCCCCATTGGAGACCTGCCACTTCGCCCCCGTCCACGGGAACGGCGCCACGAAGATCTGGGGCTGCCCGGTTTCATCAGAGGCTGTGTAGGCCACCCAGCGGCCATCGGGAGAAAAAGCACCGTGGTATTGGTGCCCGGTCCCCTCTCCGTATTGAAACGGCTTACGGTCGCCGAACAGAGGCAGCACCCAAATGTGCAGGTCGAGTCCCTGTCCCTGCGAGTACATCAAATACCGTCCGTCCCGCGACCAATCATCCAGCCCAAAACCCAGAGCAGTTGTTGAGGAGAGAACATTCTCGGCAGGCGTGCCACTATCGACCGCCTGCACCCAGATGTTCGCCTGCTGATTGGCGCTGAAGGCGATTTTTCGTCCGTCGGGGGACCAGAGCGGGCTCCGTTGCGAACCACCGTTGAAAGTGAGCCGCGTTTTCAGTTTATTGTTCAGGTCGTAGATCCAGATGCTCGCCGCGGCGCTGCCTCCATCCGTGACCGCAAGCTTCTTTTCATCCGGAGAAAGCGACAACTCGAAGAAGGAGCCCAGGTCTCCCACCGTGTCCAGCACTTTCCCACTACGGTCATACCGGCTAATGACCTGGTTGCCCGAAGCTGAACCCGAAGCATAGACCAGCACGCCTCCGGTAGACACGCTCAGGTTTGCGCGCCACACGCCGGAGTCAAGTTGTACGTTTTCGAGGAGCGGTTCGGGGTCGCCGGTGAACTTCTGGGCGTCCGGATCGAAGGGCTGCGCCACCAGAGAATTGTCGCGCATGAACAGCAAATGCCCATTTGCGAAGATGGCGCTGGAAAGCGTGTGGAAGAGAAGTCGGTTTTCCTTGCCATCGAGGGACGCGATAAATACTCCGGTATCGGCGCTCGTCGGAGCCGTGTGGTTGATGGCGATGTACAGGAAGTGCTTGCCATCGGGCAGAAACTGGGGCCAGCGATCGGAGGAGTACTTGACGTTATCAACCGTGGTAATTGGAGTGGGAGTGCCTCCGCTGGCCGGCACGCGCGAGATCCCCGAGTTGTAGGAGATCGCCGCAACGATGATGCCGTCGTGGTTCCAACTTCCGCCGCGGCCCAGCGTCGCATCGCAAATGGTGACCGGGGCAGCCGCGCCTACGTCGATTCGCTTCAATTTGTCCTGCGTGAAAAAGGCGATGGAGCGGCTATCGGGGGACCAGAAGGGAAAGGCCGCGGCCTCCGTGCCCGGCAACGGCTGCGGGGCAAGTGCGTCGACCGGGCGCAGGTAAAGCTGTGAGCTGCCCCCAAGATTGGCGGAGAACACAATGTAACGCCCGTCAGGAGAAATCATCGCCGGGCCGGCGTAGTCCCCCGACAAATTGAACTGGGCTTTGGCTGGGGGATTGATCGAAACCCGCATCACCGGCAATTGCTTTTGATTCGCGAGGTAGGCCATTGCGAGCGCGGCGATGGCAACCACGCCGAGAGCCGCCGCCACGCCCCAGGGGAGCGGGTTGTGACGCTTGCGCGGTGGGATAGCCGGAACCGGCGCGCTAGTCTGCGATCCGCCTTCGGCAATCTGCTTGAGTTGAAGCTTGACGTCGTGCGCGGTCTGCCAGCGCTCGTCCGGATCCTTCGCCAGGCAAATCTTTACGAGGCGTTCGAATGCCAGAGGAGTCATGGGCTGCATGGAAGAAATGGGGGCGGGATCGCGCTCCAGCACAGCGGCCATCACACTGGCTGCAGTCTTGCCTTCAAACGCGCGTTTGCCAGTCGCCATTTCATAGAGCACCGCGCCCAGCGCGAAGATGTCCGAACGCGCGTCGGCTTCTTTACCCTCCACCTGTTCGGGCGCCATGTACTGGAAGGTCCCAATCACCGAACCCTGCGCCGTCAAAGGATGGCTTCCCATTGGCGTCGACATTGTTACCGTCAAACTGCCGGACGATGCAGCCGTATTTACGACCGCAGCCTTGGCTAGGCCGAAATCCAGCAGCTTGGCTCCGGTTTTGGTGAGCATCACGTTGCCGGGTTTCAGATCGCGGTGCACCACGCTGCTGCGATGCGCTTTTTCCAAGCCTTCGCAGATTTCAATTCCGTATCTGTAAACCTGCTCGATGGGCAGCGGCCCCTTGCGCAAACGGTCGGCGAGGGTCTCGCCTTCGAGATATTCCATCACCAGAAAATCGACGCCATCCTGGTGGCCGACGTCGAAAAGCGTGCAGATGTTGGGATGGTTCAGCGAAGAAATCGTGCGTGCCTCTCGATCGAAGCGCTGCCTGGCCTCGACGTTTTCAGACAGATGGGAAGGAAGAATTTTGATGGCCACGGTACGATCGAGGCGAGTATCGCGAGCACGATACACCTCGCCCATCCCGCCCGCTCCCAAAGGCGATTGAATCTCGTAAGGACCAAGCTTAGTGCCGGATGCGAGAGGCATGTGTGGCAGGATTATAGCCGAAAGCTTGCGATCAGAAACGACTGTGTGCTGAGCGCAGCGGCCACTTCGCTAAGCGAAGTGACTGTGGAGTCGAAGAACCCCTTCTGTCTAGCATGTGGTCGAAGTTCGCCGCTCAATCGCGGCTATTGCGACGTGCCTGCGCTCGATCACGATTTCAAACAAGATGCGCCAGTCTCCTACGCGACGGCGGAAACCAGGAAGGCCTTGCAGTTTACGAATATCGCCTTGAAATGGGT
Organism: uncultured Acidobacteriaceae bacterium; assembly: GCA_963715875.1. Lineage (GTDB taxonomy): Bacteria > Acidobacteriota > Terriglobia > Terriglobales > Acidobacteriaceae > Sulfotelmatobacter. The sequence continues at coordinate 4,105,980 of OY970281.1, forward strand.
CCTGCTCCATCTCAGCCAAGGCTGCCAGAATGCGCGTCTTGTCGCCCGCCGGAACCCGTTTAAGAGACTTTCTTGCGGGACCGGCGAGGACGACGGTCCACGCCATCGATGTACTCCTGCAGAGTTATGGAATCCCCGCGCCTGTAGGCGGCCATCCCGCTGCGGTAGGCGCGTGCCTCGGCTGGCGTCGGCAATTCGGAAGGAATCAGCCGCGCCGATAAATACACTCGCAGCGCCTCGCGCACCAACTCCGAGCGCGTTCGGTGCTCGGCCTTCATGGCCCGATCAATTTCCTTCGCCATGGCCGGCGGAAGGGACACTGTGAACGTCGTGCTTTCTCTCATGGTTGTTACTTTGTCATACTTAGTAATTAATATTCTATCAAACGCGACGGCGCTCCGTCATCATTCGGCATCATCCCATGATCACGCAGGTCACCTCTTCATCCGCCCGCCGATCATCAAAACGATGGATAGCCCGATCAGGAAGCCACCCGCGAACTCGCTATAGTTCGCATGAACAAAGAGTCGCAGCAAAATGCCTGCAGCTAACGCCAACAATCCCACTCGCGTAAGAATATGAATCCTGCGCTGACTCACTGCAAGCTCCTGCGAATCAGAATAGCGGGCGAACTAAGAGCCGGATGATCCCTTTACGCCCCCCGCTTCCCCTTCAACTCCGCCAGCAACTGCTCGATGCGGTCTTCTTTCTCGAGCGCCGCCAGACGGTCTTCCATGTTGTCGCCGGCAATCTCAGCCTTGGCTTGGCCCACCGCCTCCGAGTGCTGCACCTTGCGCTTCATGCGGTCGAAGGCCGCGGCCTTCGAGCCATCGCCCATGGCGAGGCGCGCGTCGCTGGCCTTGCCCACCGCGCGGGCACGGCGATGCTGCGCGATCAGCAGGTCGGCCTTGGCTTGGGCTTCGGCCAACTTCTGTTCGAGTTGCCGTAGCGCGGACTTCAGATTCTCCACCTGCGCTTTCTGGTCGGCCACCTGCTGCGTGAAGCTCTCGCTCATCTCGCGATAGCTTTCCACCCGCTGCAGCGACGCGCGCGCCAGGTCGTCCTGCTTCTTGTCAACCGAGAGCTCGGCCTTGCGCATCCACTCGCTGACCTTTTCTTCGTTCTCCTTCTGCTTCTTCTCCAGCAGGTGCTGGTCGGCGATGGCGATAGCCACCTGCGTCTTCACCTGCAGCAGTTGGTTCTGCATATCGAGAATCACCTGCTTGATCATCTTCTCCGGGTCTTCAGCCTTGTCGATCAAGTCGTTGAGGTTAGCCCGGACCAATGTGGAAACACGCTCTAGTAATGCCATATCGAACCCCCTTTTTTTGCTTCTAGCTTCTAGCTCCTAGCTTCCAGCTCTTACCTAAATTGTCATTCTGAGCGGAGTGGATGGTTCGCGAAGCGAAACATCCACGGAGTCGAAGAATCCCTTTCCCCTCCACATCACGCTCAGCCCTGCAAAGTATTTCGACCGCCGTCGGACTCCCTCCTCGTTTCGTGCGCGCGATGGATCTCGGCGCACTCTGGACAGTCAATTCCTTTCCCCCGGAAGCCGCCGCCGATGGCCAAGCCGATGGCAACTCCAATCGCCAGCCAAATCGCGAGGTGTCCGGCAGCGACTCCCAGAGCCGCTCCCATCGCCGCTCCTAGCGCGATGCCTAGCCCCACCCTTGGTTTGCTTGTCATGAGTCTGCTCCCATTCTTTCGCCGCTTCGCTCGCGGGACAGCCGAAGGCGGCTGTCCCCACATGAGCACATCAGGAGGTTTGCTTCCCTGCGTCCACCACCGGTGGCTTCGGCCCTTTGTCTCCGATCTGGCGCACCTTGCCGAGCAACTCTGACAGAGGCATGCCCGAGAGCGTCTCGAACAGCGCCGGCACCTGCGCCGCCATCTTGGCAATGTCGCCGGTGATCTTGTTCATCCCCGACGCATCGCCGTTTCCGGTAGAGACGATGGTGATCTTGTCGACGTTCGCCAGCGGACTGGCCAGCGCCTTCACAATCTCGGGCATCGCCGTGAACAAGCGGTCGATCACCGCGGCCTGGTTGTATTCCTGATAAGCCTCGGCTTTCACGTTCATGGCCTTGGCTTCGGATTCGCCTTTCTTGAAAATGATTTCCGCTTCGGCCTCGCCCTGTGCCCGGATCGACGACGCGTGCCCTTCCGCTTCCGCAGTGAGGCGTTGCTTTTCGGCCGCGGCCAGGGTCTCGATCCGCTGACGCTCGATCTCAGCCGGTTTCAATACGGTCGCGATCAGTTCTTTCTCGCGGCGGTTGATTTCCGCTTCCTGCACCTTGACCTGTTGCTCTTTTTCGATCTGCTGCACCTTCACCTGCTCGGCGATGACCTGCTGTTGCATGATGTTGGTTTGGATGTCATACGCCTTGTCGGCCTGCGCCTGCTGGCGCTTGGTGACCTCGACGAACTGAGCCTTCTTCACTTCGAGATCGCGCTGCGCTTCCGCTTGCTTGGCCAACGACAACGTTTCCGCCAGCACGCGTTCCTGATCGGCCTGGGCCCTGGCGACCGCCGATTCTCTCTGCGCCAGCGCGCGCTTGATGGCCGTGTCGCGATCGGCTTCAGCAGCGGCCACGTCGGCATCGCGCTTGATGCGGGCCACATCGGGCTTGCCCATGTTGGTGATGTATTCGTTCTTGTCGCGGACTTCCTTGATGGTGAACGAAATCACTTCCAACCCCATCTTGTTCATGTCTTCCGCGCAGGTGCCGCGCATGCGGTCGGAAACCATCTCCGGTTGCTTCACGATTTCTTCCACCGTGAGCTGGCCGATGATGCCGCGCAGGTGGCCTTCCATAACCAGACGGATCAAAGCTTCGCGCTCCTGATCGGTCTTGGTAAGGAACTGTTCAGCCGCCGTGAGCACTGACTCGCGGTCGGACTTCACCTTGATTTGCGCGACCGCCTCGACTGTCACTGCGACGCCTTGTTTTGTATACAAATCCTGCTGCGGCGCCACGTCGAACGACATCAGTTCCAGCGACAGGTCCTTGCAGACCTGCACCATGGGAAGCACCAGCGTGCCGTGTCCCTGCACCACGCGCGTCCCGCCGAGGCCATACACGATGAGTGCTTCGTGCGGCCCCGCTTTGCGATAAAGCCTGGCCATTCCGCTCATCAGAAACAGAATGACCATCACCCCTAGACCAACGAAGACCCAGATCGCGACCATGTGTGACATGTCCATAACGCCTCCTGGTACGAACTCTTTTCAACAAAACTTTGTCGCAGGGACTCTCGCCACGTCTCGGCAGCGCTACTGGTCTGCCGACATCTCGCTCCACAGACGCACGTAGCCAATCCCCTTTTCGTAGCGCGTGACCACCACTTCCGTTCCTTTGGCGATGGCGCTTCCGTCTTCGCTGCGGGCGCCGCAGACGCGGCGCGTCCCCATTTGCGTATAGACCATTTCGCCCGTGCCACCCTCACGAATGGAGCTGGAAACGCGGCCGAGAACACCCACCATTTCGTAGTCCGCGGGATCCATATTTTCTTCCTTCGAGATCAGAACCCTGCTCAGGAACAGGAAAATGATGCTTGCACCCACCAACCCGCTGGCAACCGAAGCCAGTAATCCAAAACCGACCCACAGGCCGGAGTAGCGCGTGAGCAAATATCCCGTGCCGCCGAACCACGCCAGGAACGCCGTCAGCGTGACAAAGTTGAACGGAGAAACGCCGCTCGACTGATCTGCGTGTGAGCTTGCCTGCGAACCGTTTGCAGGCGGCGCGTGACCGCTTGCGCCCGGTCCATGCCCCGCCGGAGCGGTGGAAGGCAAATGCCCTCCCGCATGTCCGTGGAAATGCGGCAGGTGCAGCTTGCCGGTGCGCGCTCCTCCGAACACAAACGAAAAGAAACTGAAGCAGAAGCCGACGGCAAAACAGATCAAGTAGAAGTCCGCCCAACTCATGGAATGCGTCATCGGATTCTCCTTTCCTCCGCCTGCGCGCCGCGGCTGTGTTTTTCTTGATGATTTCCGCGCGCCACCAACTCCGGCCGAAGCGCTTCCAGCAGCCGATCGGCCAATCCCGGCGTGTCGAGAATGGCGCCCAGCAGCAGCAGAGCCCGCCTCGTATCCTTCTCGCGCGCGGCTTTGATCAGCACATCGCTCACTTCCGCGTCAGCGACAAACCGTTCCGAACCTTGTAGCAGCCAGACGTCAAGCTGGCCTTCCGTGGTGCGCAGGTCGGAGGTTAACTCCGTGTGATACCCCTCAGGGTCATCCACCAGAAATCCAGGATGCACCTTGAAAAACCTTGCCAGCAGCGCGCGCGACGACTGCGTCATGTGCGGGCGGGCACCGCTTTCAATCTGCGACAGGTACGACTGGCTGATGCCCTTGCGCAGTTCCTGACGGACAGCCTTCACGATTTCCTGCTGGGTCATGGGCCGCCCCAGGCCGCGCAGCGCGCCTTCCACCTCGCGCAGGTAACGGATTTTCTCTCCCAATTTCATATTTCACATTGCGATATTTATATTGCAATATGCGATGTTTGTCAAGAAATGTATAACGCCTGTTTTGTGGAAGTTACAGCAATGATTTCTGCCCAAAGACACGAAAGCCCCCGGATCGGGTGATCCGGGACGCTCTCTCAGCATTTTCTTCAGGGTTCGGTAGCCAGCAATTTAACGCCGTCCGCCGTGACCGCCCCCGTGCATTCCACCGCCATGCATGGAGCGATTGATGTGCTGGTTCTCACGGCTCAGTTGCCGGTTGACTTGCGCCTTTTCGGCGGAAGTGAGTTTGCCTCCGTTGGCCTTCAGATCGTTGCGAACGGCGTGGTTGACCTGGGCATCGTGTTTCTGCAACTGTGCGTCCATCTTTGCGCCTTGCGAGGCGCTGAGTTGGCCATCTTTCACTCCCTGCGCGATGCGGGCCTGCTGGTTATCCTCGCGGTCTTTGAGCGTTTGGACGGTCTGCTGGGTGGAAGCGCTGGCCGAACCTTGGGCGGAAGCGTCCGCGCTCTGCGCCACAACCGGTAGGGCGAAAAGCGCAAGCGCCGCGCTGCAGAATGTGAACCTGCTTAGCTCCTTCATCATGAAGACTCTCCTTACGTCATTGAATTGACGGAGTGGCGCCTGCATGTAAGGAACGAACCCACATTGTCAAGAAATGTCGTGCCCGTCAGGTACGGTCTTTACTTGAGTTCGGTGAGTGCATCTTCCGTAGAAGGATGAGATCAGAGTCCCGCTTCGATGCGAGCTCGCGGATCGAGGTAATCGCGCAGGGCGTCGCCGATGAAGTTGAATGAGAGCACGGCAAGCATCACGGCGAGCGCCGGAAATAGAACGAGATGGGGCGCATCGAATAAATGCGCACGGCCGTCGTTGAGCATCGCGCCCCAACTCGCCGTGGGTGGAGGAACGCCAAGCCCGAGAAAACTCATCGTGGCTTCGGCGAGGATCGCTCCGGCCATGCCGATGGCGGCCTGCACGATCACAGGCTGAATGATATTCGGAAGAATGTGGCGGACGACGATGCGCAGGTCGCTGGCACCCAGCGCGCGCGCTGCTTCGACGAATTCGCGCTCGCGGGCGGCGAGGACTTGTCCGCGAACCAGGCGGGCATAGCCGACCCATCCCCCCAGCGAAAGAGCTAAAACCAGATTGAAGATGCCTGGGCCGCGGAAGGCAACAAACGCGATGGCGAGCAGAATTCCAGGGAACGAGAGAAATGCATTCATCAGCAGGACGTTGACGAAGCGATCGATGGCTCCGCCGTAATAGCCGGCGATGGAACCGATGATGAGGCCGAGGGCGAGCGAAGTGGCGACCACGCAACTGCCGACCAGCATCGAGATGCGAGCGCCGTAGATGATGCGCGAAAGGATGTCGCGGCCGAGTTCATCGTTTCCGAACCAGTGTGCGTGGGATGGCGTGTCGAGGCGCGCGGGAAGATTTATTGCCGCGGGATCTTGCGGCGCGATCCAGGGTGCGAAGAGGGCGAAGATTACGAAAATGACGACCAGGACTACGCCTGTAGCTGCCAGAGGATTGTGGCGGGCACTTCTGACCATTGAGCGGCGAAACGAGATGGCGCTTGCAGACACAGTCGAATTCTAAACCCGCGGCCTACCCTTGAGTTCACTCCCCAGTTTGTGTTCTCATAAAAACAATGCACGAACCGCGTGGGCGGTTCGCCTTGCGCGCCAAAACCTCCACCCTTAGACTTACATTTCCAAGGAGGAAATCATGAGCAAAGTTTCGTATATTCCCAAAGATTACAACTCCGTGACGCCCTATCTGGTCATACGCGGAGCGGCACAGGCCATCGAATACTACAAGAAAGTTTTTGGAGCGACCGAAACGGTTCGCATGAATGGCCCAGACGGCAAAGTCGGGCATGCAGAACTGAAGATCGGTAACTCGCACATCATGCTGGCCGACGAAAATCCGCAGATGGGGCAGGGACACACCAGTGCGGCCACCATCGGCGCGAGCCCGGTGAGCCTGTATGTGTACCTTCCCAACGTTGACGAAGTGGTTCGGCTCGCCACGTCCGAGGGCGCGAAACTTCTGAAGCCGGTGGAGGACCAGTTCTATGGCGACCGCACTGGCTTCTTTCAAGATCCGTACGGCCACCTGTGGGGTGTAGCGACTCACATTGAAGACGTCTCGCCCCAGGACATGAAGGAGCGAATGAAGAAGATGATGCAAGCCGCGTAGTTTGGATATTACAAGGGGCGGGGCAACTCGGCTTGCCCCGTTTCGTTATCGGTCGTGCCAATCGTCCCGGCTGGCGCGAATTTTTCCGCCCATGTGAAAGCCCTCATCGAGCAGGGCTATGTCTTGGCGATGCGCGTGTTCGTATGTTCCTTCCTCCACTATGGTGAACTTCGGAATCCTGCGGACGCGGATTTGGCGCTCGCGCAGGCGCGTTCGTGCAATATCGTATGCAGATTGCATCCGCATGAGCGTGTCCATTCTCACTCCGAAGGCTTTCTCGATGCGGAGCGCCATGTCGCCGGAGAGGGATGCTTTGCCATTCAGCAGGCTCGACAGCGCCGGGCGGGAAACCTTTAGCGCCGCTGCAGCTGCCGTTACCGAGAGTCCTGCGGGCTGGATGATCTCCGTGCGAATGAAATCCCCGGGGTGGGGCGGGTTCTTGATGGCCATGGCTTTCTCTCCTCCTGCCTAGTGGTAGTCTTCCAAATTCAGTTCGCAGATTTCATTCTCTGCGGCATCGATGCGGAACGTTAGACGCTGATTGCGAGTGACGCAGAGGCTCCATCCTCCCTTGCGGTCACCCGTCAAAGTGTGCGCCTTCCATGCGGGCAGCGAGTGCAATTCTTCGGGGTCCTGCATGTTGTCGAGGAAGGCCAGTATCTTGCGAAGTTTGCCCGCCGCGTCGGGAGGAACACCTCTCACGCTATCTTCCGCGTAGAGCCGTTTCAGGCCCTTGTGCGTGAAGCTTCGGATCTTCACTTGTCAGAGCGTAGCCTGTAGCTTAACACTTGTCAAGGCCTCTGCGCTTGAGCGCGACATCACGCTGTCGAGTTTGAAGCGGGCGGCGGCTTTGGTGGGGCGGCGGGTCGCGATTGAGTTAGTATGATGTGGCTCCGCGGCGCTTAGTAATACATGGGGCCTTCCTTCCGTGCTGCGACGCTACGATCATCGTCTTGGGTGACCTGCGCTCGAATGGTGCCCGCTCGTCCCCGACTGTAATACACCTCAGGCTCCCCCAATCTGCTAGTCACGGTCGGCTCGGTCAAAGAAATGGAGATGTTCAGTGTGTAATCTTTGTCTTTGGCCGGCACGAAATCCAGGGTAAAAGAGTCGCTTTTTGCTTCCATCTGGTAACGGCCGTATCCAGATTTGAGTTTGTAAGACTTACTCGCCTCAAGGGATATTGTGTGCCGCTCACCAGATGCAAGCAGACACCTAATGGGCGGGCTTAAGTAGCGGTTACCGTCCACGATTTTGTGGCCGCTTATGTCGAAGGCAAAACTTGAATCCGGGTCGTCCGAGATAATCCTGAGAACGGCCGTTCCGGCTTCGGGGTCGTTACGAAATTGGTTAGCGTGGATCACTGTGGGGAAAACATTTGCTCCGTCCGCCGTCTTGGCCGGGGATTGGCTAGCCAGCTTGCTTGCCGCATACGCGCGGACATTGACATCTTCATCGAATTTGGCGATCTTCGTGAGTAGGGCCTGGTCGTCGAGGAAAACGACGGCCCGCCCGCGGACGCGCGCATCAGGATCCTTTACGGCGATCCTCGCCAGAAGGGCCTTGTCTGTCAGATAGGACACGGCAGCAGCGCGAGTGTTCGGATCCCTGTTGTGCTCGGCGATCTTAGCTAGCTTGCGGCAAGCGCCCTGTTTGCCCGATTGACAAAGGTCCCCAAGAGCACGTACGTTGGGCTCGGCAGAGAGCGATACGGCAGTCAACGCTAACGCGGCCGCCACAAGGGTCGGCTTGGACCAAAAGCTCATATCTCCCCCGTAAGTTGAACAAGACTCTCCATAAGGGAAAACGTTCGCAAGGATACCAGGATCACTCTGGAGCCGCCGAAGCGCCTCGGTGACTGGGTCCGCGGCGTTGCACGAAGGGCTTGCGCCTTCACTGCCGGATCCTCGGGTTCGCCACGGAATACAGCACATCTGTCAGGAAATTCACTGCGACATACGTCAATCCGATCGCGAGGATGCATCCTTGCACCAGATAGTAATCGCGATTCGATATCGCCTGAATCGTAAGCCGCCCGATCCCGGGCCAGGAGAAAATCGTTTCGGTTACGATTGCGCCCGCCAGCAACGCGCCGAATTGCAGGCCCAGCACAGTGATGATCGGGATCATCGCGTTGCGCAATGCGTGGCGATAGACCACGGTACGCTCGGGCAGGCCTTTGGCGCGCGCGGTGCGGATGTAGTCCTGGCTCAGCTCTTCCAGCATCGACGTGCGGACCATGCGTGTGAGGATTGCCGCCAGCGCGCCGCCCATGGTGATGGCTGGGAGGATCAGGTTGGCAAACGAACCTGCGCCAGAGACGGGGAGCCATCCTAGCTTGATGGCGAATAGCAGAATCAGAATGGGGCCCAGGGCGAAGTTAGGGAACGACAGGCCGAAGAGGCTGACTACGGAGAGCAGGCGGTCGTCCCAGCGGTTGCGGCGCTGGGCGGAGCGCACCCCCGCGGGTATCGACAGAATGATGGCCACGAATAGCGACGCCAGCGTTAGTTGCAGCGTGTAGGGATAACGCTGGGTGAGCAGGTGCGTGACGGATTGGTTGTAGCGGAACGAAGGCCCGAGGTCGGCGTGGAGGATGATTCCCTTCCAATAGCGGATGTATTGCTCGCTAAGTGGCGCGTCCAGACCATAAAGGTGGCGGGTGGCAGCGATGTTGGCGGGGGGCGCGCCTTCGCCGAGCATTTGCAGGATGGGGTCTCCGGGGACGAGGTGAATGAGAAGGAAGACGAGACTCACTACCAGCCAGATTACTGGGAGGGTGTAGAGGACGCGTTGGAGTACAGTTCTCAGTTCTCGGTTCTCAGTTCCTCGCTACAAGCCGCGCTCAAATGCACAGCCTGCCCTGAGCGAAGTCGAAAGGGACGGCTGTTCCCACACGATACAACATCGTCAGCGCTCAATCTCCTGCCTGCTTTGCGCTTTCGGCTTTCGCCTCTGCGCTTTCTATCTTTTCAATCTTCACTTTGGCGATGCGGTGGCCTTCCATTTCTTCGACGGTGTAACGATGGCCTTCGTATTCGAAAGTCTCACCGAGGAACGGAATGCGCTGCAGTCGGGCCAGCACGAATCCGGCCAGAGTTTCGAATCCGGCATCTCGCGGGAGAAGCAGGCCGTGCTGGGTTTCAAGGTCGCGGATGTTGACCGCGCCTTCCAGCACCAGGACGGACTCGTCGGCCAGCGCAGGCTCGGGCACGGCGATATCGAATTCATCTTCAATGTCGCCGACCAACTGCTCGAGAATATCTTCTACCGTGATGACTCCCGCAGTGGAACCGAACTCATCTACCACAACCGCGAGATGGCGCCGGCGCTGCTTGAATTCGGCCAGTAGTTCCGACAAAACCTTGGTTTCAGGCACGACCAGAACGTTATGCATAATCTGGGAGATTGGCGTGCGCGCGATGCGCGAGGCCAGAGGCTGCCCCAGATTCGCCAGGCGGAGCCGCACCCACCGAACCAGCTCCTTGTAATAAAGGACGCCCACGATGTGTTCTGGACCACGTTGCGGGTCATAAACTGGAATGCGAGATTTCTGGCCTTCCACCACGCGATTCAGAGCTTCGTCCACCATGAGATCGGAGGGTAGAGAAAAAATATCGGGGCGCGCCACCATGACTTCGCGGACGGTGATGTTATCCAGTTCGATGGCATTGTGGATCATCTCTTCTTGCGACTCTGGAATCTGGCCGAACTGGCGGCTGGCCGTGACGATCAGTTTGAGTTCGTCCGGCGAATGAACAGCGCCGCCGCGCCGGGTGTCGCGCGCGCCAAACAGGCGCAGCACCAGGCCTCCGGAGCGCCTCATGAAAAACAGTAAAGGCCGGGTGAGCGTAAGAAAGGCTTCCATCGGGGCGGCGACAGCCAATGCGATCTGCTCGGCGCGCTGCAGGGCCAGAGTTTTCGGCACGAGTTCGCCGAGCAGCACGTGCAGGTAAGTGATGAGACTGAAGGCAATCACAATCGCGATGCCGTGGGCGTAAACCGCCGCGTGCGGGACTTCGTGAACGAAACGAAGAGATTCCACCAGCCGGGCGACCATCGGTTCGCCGATCCACCCCAAAGTCAGGCTCACGATGGTGATGCCAAGTTGCACTCCATTCACAACCTCATCGAGATGCTGGTGAAGACGTTGAACGATGCGGGCGCCGGTGCGTCCCGAGGCGATGAGTTGCTGAATGCGGGTATCGCGAACGCTGACCAGGGCGAACTCCGCAGCCGCGAAAAACGCATTCGCCGCCACCAGGAGGAGGATCAGGAGCACGCGGAGCAGCACAAAGGCTATCATTTATGGGTAGTTCTGATGGGTAATTCTAGCATCGCAGTTGGCAGTTGCCAGCTCAGTTGCCATCAGGAAGGGATCGGCGGAAGCAGCAGACTTAGCCCATTTGCAACCTTTTCAAAAAATCGATCCCCGAAAGCTAACCCTTTGTCCCCGAGCACGGTCTAAGTGATAGGCGGCACCTGCTTTAGCGGAGGCCGAAGGCGTTATCAGCCCAGGCAGAGAATCCCGAATTACGAGTGTAAGTTGCAAATCGCCGGAACTAAAGGATGTCTGGTTTCGTAGAAGATAGTGAGAGCGCAGGCCGGCTCATTTCAGCACGAATTTTCCACCATTGCCATAGGAGGAGTTGTGAACGGAAACGGAAATAATAAGAAGAAGCGCCGCAGACTGTTGATCTGGGGCAGCGTCGTGACGGTACTCGTACTGCTGATCGCCGGCGGAGTGTATGCGGCCAGCCGCGGCGGCACCAAGATCGATCCGTCAAAACTGGCAAAGGTGGAAAAAGGCGACCTCGCCAAGAGCGTGGTGGCGACGGGAAAGGTAACGCCCATCACCAAGGTTGAGGTGAAATCCAAGGCCAGTGGCATCGTGAAGAAGCTACTGGTGGAGTACGGCGACCGCGTCAAGCAAGGGCAATTGCTGGCGCAACTCGACAAGGTAGAGATCGAAGCGCAGGTGGCACAATCGCGCGCGGCGTTGGACGCGGCTGAGGCGAACATGAACAGCTCGCAGGCCGACTTCGAACGCGCCAAGGTGGATGCAGAAGGTCCCGACGTGCCCCTGTTGAAGCGCGCCTATGACCGCGCCGTGGGCATGGCGAAGGATGGCGTGGTTTCCGCATCTGCGCTGGATGATGCCGAGAAGAACTATGAAATGGCGCTGAACAAGCAGAACGTTTCCAAGGCGCAAGTGACGGTGTTGAAGGCGAAGATTGCGCAGTCAAAGGCCCAGGTGGCGCAGGATCAGGCGAACCTGAAGCAGTTGGAGGAGCAGCTCAGCTATACGGACATTGTTTCTCCAATCGACGGCATTGTGCTTTCGCGCGACGTTGAAATGGGCGACGCAGTGAGCTCGATTCTCGTCCTGGGATCTTCCGCTACCCTGGTGATGACGCTGGGCGATACCAGCGAAGTGTACGTAAAGGGCAAGGTGGATGAGAGCGATATCGGCAAGGTCTACCTCGGCCAGCCGGCGCGCATCAAGGTGGAGTCGTTCAAGGACAAGACGTTTACCGGCAAGGTGACGAAGATTTCTCCGATGGGCGTGGAAAAAGATAATGTCACCACGTTCGAGGTGCGGGTTTCGATCCAGAATCCGGGTGGAGAACTCAAGGCGGAGATGACCGCCAACGCGGAAATCATTCTGGAAGAGCACAAGAATGTGCTGCAGATTCCGGAAGGTGCGATCCTGTACGACAAGGACAAAAAGGCCTCCGTGGAGATTCCCGATCCGAAGGCGAAAGACGGCAAGGACAAGATCGCCGTCAATATCGGAATTTCAAACGGCGCCAAGACCGAAGTGCTGAGCGGGTTGAAGGAAGGCGATCAGGTTGTCCTGCAGTAGGGGTGCGGGTCTTGGGAGTCAGGTCTTCGGCTTCGCTGCGAGTGTCGTGGCGGATGCGTGGGCATAACCCCAAGACCAGAACTCATGACCGAAAACCTCTTGGAGCGAAAAACATGAATAACCATCGAACTTCTCCAATTCCGGCGCGATCGTCAAGGCTGGCGTTCGTGCTGGTCGTTTTCCTCGCTTCCACATTTGCGGCGGCTTCAACGCCGCAGGGAACTTTTGAAAAGACATTTCAGGTCAGCGGCCCCGTGGACCTGGAAGTTCAAACTCACTCTGGCGACATCACGGTGCGCACAGGACCGTCGGGCTCGGTATCGATTCGCGGAAAGATCTATGTGGGCGACCACTGGCTGTTCGGCAGCCGGCACGCGGACGTCAGCGACATTGAACAGCATCCTCCCCTGCGGCAGGACGGAAACAGCATCCACATTGACTACGTGAGCACCCGCGACATTTCGATCGACTACGAAATCACCGTGCCGGAAGACACGACGGTCCGCACCCGCAGCGGCTCAGGCGATCAGACCATCGAAGGCACTCGCGGCAATGCCGACATCCAGAGCGGGTCGGGAGATGTGAAGCTCTCACGGCTTACGGGAGAGATTCGCCTGCAGACCGGGTCGGGCGATGTGCGGGCGCGTGAGATTTCGGGTGCAATTCGCGGAGGCGCGGGCAGCGGCGACATCGAGGTCGAAGAAACTGGATCGGGAGATATCGACCTGCACACTGGATCAGGCAACATTACGACGCGCGGCATCCAGGGCGCGTTTCATGGCGAGGCGGGCAGCGGCGACATCACCGCCGAAGGCACGCAGACCGGCGCGTGGGAGATCCGTACCGGGTCGGGCAACGTGCACGTCCGGCTACCCTCAAACGCTGCTTTCGATGCCAGCCTTTCCACCAGTTCGGGATCGTTGGACGTGGGCCCGGCAATCACCATGACCGTGCAAGGACGGGTAAACGAAACCCACAAGCACATCGAAGGCAAAGTACGCGGCGGCGGTCCGCAGCTGACGGTGCGCACAGGCTCAGGAGACATTCAAATCGAATAGCAGGTGCCAAGGGGGGAGGGGGCAGGGGCCTGGAGGGTTTTCCTGACCCCTGCCCCCAAGCCCCTTTTCTTAATTACCTCCGTGCCTTGACTCTCCGGCCATCACCAATTACTTTCGCACTCTGGGGGACTTTCGTCCGCCGTGCGAGGAAACCTTGGCATACCGTCCCATCATTACTCTGACCACTGACTTCGGCACCAACGACCATTTTGTGGGCGTCATGAAGGGCGTGATTCTGGAGATCGTGCCGGACGCGCAGATCGTCGATATTTGCCACGCCGTGCAGGCGTTCGACGTGCTGGATGGAGCGCTCACAATTTCGCAGGCCTATTCGTATTTCCCTACCCGCACCGTACACGTGGTTGTAGTGGACCCAGGCGTGGGTACGGCGCGGCGGCCGATCGTGGCTTCGTGCGACAAATACCATTTCGTGGCGCCGGATAACGGAGTGCTGTCGCTGGTCTACGCGCGCGAGCCCCGCATGCACGTGCGCCACATCACGGCCCAGCACTACTTCATGCAGCCGGTGAGCAACACCTTCCACGCGCGAGACATTTTCGCTCCCGTGGCGGCGTGGCTGGCCAAGGAAGTCGATTCGTTGAAGTTCGGCGAAGAAATCGAAGACTACGTGAAGTTCACCGCGCCCAAGCCAAAGGCTGCGGATGGAAACCGGCTCCGCGGCGTGGTGCTGAAAGTCGACCGCTTCGGCAACCTGATCACCAATATCACTCCGCAGGACGCACCCGCACTTTTCTCAGGCGCGGCCAAGGGCTTCAAAATTGTGATAGGGAACCGCGAGATCACTGACATTCAGACTTCTTACGCGGAAGGCGCTCCGGGACAGTTGTTTGGCGTTCTGGGAAGCATGGGCTTTCTGGAAATTGCGACCAATCGCGGCGCCGCAGCGCAGTTGACCGGTGTAGGCAAGGGCGCGGAAGTCAGCATCGTCCTCGGTGAAGGCGCAGCCGCCGGCAAGGGCGCGTAGAACAGTGGTCAGTGACTAGTGTTCAGTGGTCAGTGAAGCCCGATTTTACTGACCACTGAACACTGGCCACTAGGCTTTCGGCTTGGGGTGGGCGTAGCGATCCATCTCGCCTGTCCACTTCAGAAAGCGCCAGAGGGGCACTCGCTCCCGCCAGAGAAATTCCCAGAACTCAAGGAAACCGATCTGCGTCATCTTGACGCCGCAGTAGGTCTCGATGCGCCACAGCAGATAGGGGCTGCGCCACGGGGCCAGGCGATGACCTTTTGTGGAATTCCAGAGAAAGCGGATCGAATGGCGCATGGCAACATGATAAGGCAGAAGGCAGAAGTCAGAGTGCAGAAGGCAGAAGTAAATTGTACGCAACTTGCGACGGCGCCACCTTCGACACCCTCGCTCCAGTGTTAGAATCCTGTCTTCGCTGGGGTTTTTATTCATGTCCGACGAGAACGCCCGCCAGAAGGCCGAAGACCACTACTATGCCGCGCTCGATTTGATGGCGGATGGGAAGTTGGAAGAGGCGGTTGCAGCCTATCGCGAATCGATAACCGCGGACCCGACCTTTACGGATGCTATGCACGGGCTAACTCGCGCCTTGCAGGACCTGCAACGCTACGATGACGCAATCGCGGCAGCGCAGCAGATTACCGAGTTGGATGCGGACGATGTCCTCGCGCATACCAGCCTCTCAGTGCTCTATATGAAAAAAGGGATGATTCCCGAGGCTGAGGCGGAAGGCGCGAAGGCGCGGGTGCTGGGGTGGAAGCAGCAGTTGAAGAAGAGCTAGCGAGCTGCGAGCCCCGAGCTGCGAGTCTCGAGTAATTCCGCTTTTCTCAGCGAGAAACAGACTGCTCGTAGCTCGCGGCTCGAAGCTCGCGGCTAGAGTTCATACTTCTTCATTAGATGCCGGAACGACCGGTAAGAGATTCCCAGCAGATCGGCCGCTTTCGTCTGAACGCCATGGGAACGGCCGAGCGCGCTTTGCAGCAGCGTGCGTTCGATGCCGGCGACGTAGTTCTCCATACCAACCCCCTCGGGCAGAACTGCGCCCGGCTCGATGTCCGAAACGCCCCCTGAAGCTCCCACACCCGCCGCCGCCGCGCGCGCTTTGGGGCGTTCCGCAGGCAGTTCCACGTGCAGTTCGTCGGTCGTTTCCAGGGCTACGGCGCGCTCGACCGTATTTTCGAGCTGGCGCACATTACCCGGCCACTCATATCCGCAAAGCCCATCGAGCGATTCCCGGTTGAGCCGAAGGATGCTGCGGTTGGCGGCCGCCGCGTACTTCTTCAGGAAGTGATTGGCCAGCAACGGAATGTCTTCGCGGCGCTCGCGCAAATTGGGAACGCGGATCGGAATCACGTTGAGGCGATAGTAGAGATCTTCGCGAAATAGATTGTCAGCCACCGCTTTGTCGAGGTCGCGATTGGTGGCCGCGATCACCCGCACATCGATGGGGATCTCGCTGGTGCCGCCGACGGGACGAATCGTGCGCTCCTGCAAAACGCGCAGCAGTTTTACTTGCATGGCCAGCGTCATTTCGCTGATCTCATCGAGAAACATCGTGCCCCCGCCGGCTACTTCGAACAGGCCGCGCTTGTTCTGCGTAGCCCCGGTGAAAGCTCCCTTCAAATAACCGAAGAGTTCACTTTCCAGCAAAGTCTCGGGAAAGGCTCCACAGTTTACGGAAACAAACGGCTCGGTGGCGCGCGGTGAACAGATGTGGACGGCGCGTGCGACCAGCTCTTTTCCGGTGCCGCTTTCCCCATGAATCAGAACCGTGCTGGCGGTGGAAGCCACGGTGCGGAGCGTTTGCTTCAACTTCTCCATGGCCGCGCTGGAGCCGATGATGTTGTCGAGCGAGTTGTGAGACGCGGCATCGCGACGCAGAGCGAAGTTCTGTTTGCTGAGGGAGAGTTTTTCCAGCACGCGATTGATGGCCAGCTTGATTTCATCGACCAGCCCGGGACTTTTGCGAATGTAGTCGGACGCGCCTCCAGCCTTTACCGCTTCCACCGCGGCTTCGTAATCGTCGACAGCGGTAATCAGGATCACCGGCGAGTCGGGCGACACCCGATGAGCGTGGCGCAGCACCTCGATCCCGTCGATGTTCGGCATCTTGATATCGGTGATGATCAGGTCGTAAAGATTGCCGTCGATCTTGCTCTTGGCTGCTTGTCCGGAATTCACGGTTTCGACGCGGTGCCCTTCGCGGCGCAGCGCGATATCGAGCATTTCACAAATGGAGCGCTCATCGTCGCAAACCAGAATGTTAGCCATGCAGCCTCCCTTCCGCCGCGGCGGCTGCAAAATGCGCAGGCGCGGCCCCCTGCAGCACAGGAATTTCATCTGCTGCGCACGAGGTGCCTGCCGGTTGCTCCACGACTTTCTCCCCGACTTTCTCTGCATCCAGGCGCCGCAGCCGCAGAACCAGCGTCGTTCCCTGCCCCGGCTTGGACCGCGCCCAGACCTTGCCTTCGTGGGCCTGCACAATCTGGTAGACGACCGCCAGCCCCAGGCCGGTGCCGCCTTCAAAGTTCGATTGGAACGGCTCGAAAATTTTCTCCGTCTGTTGCGGTGTCATTCCCGTGCCCGTATCCGCAAAACTGACTTGCCAGTCGTCCCCCAGCCGTTCGATGCCCACCTTCAGCGTGCCACCGTTGCGCATGGCGCGAACCGCATTCTCGGCGATGTTCCAGAAAACCTGTTTGATTCTGTCTCCATCGGCCAACATCCAGGCCTCGGAGACGGCATACCGGCTCTCAATGGTGATGCCGGTATTTTCCGCAGTCATGCGGTGCCGCATGAGCGTAAGTGTGTCTTCCATCAGATGCACGAGGTCGGCCTTTTCGAAGCGATACTGCTTGCCGCGCGAATACGCCAGAAAATCGGTGATGATTCCGTTCAGCCGGTGCGACTCTCGAGTCACGATTTCGAGCAGGCGGCGGTGTTCCTCGTTCATCTCAGGGATGCCGGAAAGCATGCTGACCGAGCCGGCGATAGAAGTAAGAGGATTGCGAATCTCATGCGCGATCGCGGCAGCGAGGCGCCCTACCGCCGCCAGACGGTCCTGGATGCGGACTTCCCGCTCCAGACGCCGTATTTCGGTGAGGTCGTCCAAAGCATAGACGTAACCCAGAGCACCACGTTCCGGCACGTTCAATGCGGCGACTCTGACCCGAACAGTCTTGCGAAACGCGGTCGCAGAATCGAATCGAACTTCCGCATGCGTCTGGGACTCGCCGTTCGGCAGCGGGTCGAGAAACAGCTGGCTCACGGATTTTCCCAGCAAGTCAGCGGGGGTACGCTCTAGAAGCTTCTGGGCCGCGCTGTTGGCCAGCGTAATTCGCCCATCGAGGCCGGTGGTGATCAATCCGCTGCTGATGGACTGAATGATGTTCTCGTGCAGAATCTGAAGGTCTTCGAGAGCTCCACTGGCATGCTTCAGTTGGACCCGCGCCTGGCGCAGTTTGGCGACTAACTGGCCAGCCAGATAGGCGACTGCCAGAAAGGCAAACAGGTGCACGACAATAATGCCCTGCAGGGTCTTCAGTTCAGGATGCGTGGTGTAGTAAGGGCGAACCACACCGTAGTAGTTGAGTTCGAGGACGGTGCCATAAAGAATGAAGGCGAGCGCTGCGATCAGATGCGCCCATACCCGCGGCAGCAAAATGCCCGCCACGATGATCACCAGCGGGTAAAGGAAATTTAAGGAACTGTCCCATCCCCCCGTCTCATGCACCAGCAGGCTGACCATGATCAGATCGGTCAAAACCTGCAACGATGCCTGCAAGCGGTGCTCCTGCCAGCGGGACATCAGGCCTACATAAAAAAGCGAGACGCTGTACCACACGAGCATGGTGCCGAGAAAAAACCGCAGTGGCAGGTGGGTGGGTGTGAGTTCCGCGACCGCCAACTGGATGGCCAGCAGGAAGGTCAGGATCAGGATCCGTACCCTTACCAGCCAGGCCAGCCAATTGCGCTCGTCAAATGTCGATTGCATTTTCAACCCAGGTTTCAAGGTCTCAAGTTTCAACGTCTCAAAGTTTCAAGGTCTCAAAGTCCCACAACGTTGGAACTTTGAAACCTTTCCACTTTGAAACCTGGTTTTATCCCGCCAACTTGGCGATCATGGCGAACAGCGGCATATACAGCGAAATCACGATGCCGCCGATGGTAATGCCCAGCATGCCGATGATGGCGGGTTCCAGCATGGCGAGCATGTCGCGGGTGGCCGCGTCCACTTCTTCCTCATAAAAGTCCGCGATCTTCTGCAGCATGCTGTCCATGGCGCCAGTAGCTTCGCCGACGCCGATCATCTGCGTCACCATGTTGGGGAAGACCCCGCATTCACGCAGCGGATCGACGATGGTGCGGCCTTCTTCAATGGCCTTCCGCACCTTCATCAGAGCTTCTTCCAGCACGGCGTTGCCCGAGGTGCGGGCGGTGATCGCCAGGCCTTCAAGAATCGGCACGCCTGAAGTGATCAGCGTCCCCAGAGTACGGGTAAATCTTCCCACTGCGATTTTGCGCAGCAGCGAGCCGATGATTGGCAGGTGCAGCAGGACCTTGTCGAAGTAATAACGGCCGCGCGGATGCTTGCGAATCTGCTTCATGCCGAAAACGATTCCGACTCCCCCCACGATGAAGACCCACCAGAAGGTTCCGACAAAGGCGCTCAGCCCCATCACGATACGAGTGGGCAGAGGCAGAGCGACACCCAGGCCGGCAAAAAGGTTCGCGAAAATCGGCACGACCCACTTGAGCAGGGCGCCGACGATCAGCGTGGCAATACTGACCACGGCGACCGGATAAATCAACGCCGACTTCACCGCCGATTTCAGGCGGACGGCTTTTTCCACGTAGGTGGCGAGGCGTTGCAGAATGATGTCGAGAATACCGCCAGTTTCGCCCGCCTCGATCATGTTGGTGGTGAGGTCATCGAAGACTTTGGGATGCTGGCGCATGGCGTTGGCCAGGGTCGCGCCGCCTTCCACCGTGGTGCGGACGCCATCGAGAGTCTTTCTGAAGGCCTGGTTTTCCTGATTGGCCGCGAGAATTTCCAGACATTGCACCAGCGGCAATCCGGCATCGATCATCACCGAGAACTGGCGGAAGAAGATTGCGATGTCTTTGACCTTGACTTTGCCCGTGCCGAAGGTGGGCATCGCAAATTCCTTACCTTTTTCCCGAATCGCGCCCGGGGTAATGCGCTCCCGCCGCAACTGCTGGCCCAGGGCTGCTTTGTTCGGTGCTACGCGCTCTCCGGAAATTTTCTGTCCGGAAGCATCCTTGCCGGAAAATGTGAATACTGGCATGGTCTTAGCCTCTCCTCAGTGACATCGCTAAATGCTGCGTCTTGTAGTTCTGTCTGTTGCCCACCGCTTCACAACCGCGCGGTGATGTTCTATCCCTTGTTCGGCGCTGCTCCGCGCGCCATCGTCGATCCGCCGCGGTTCGTCAATGTGGCGCCGCGGTTGATCATTTCCTGGAGCTCATCCTGATTACTGGAGCGTTGTAAGGCGACTTCCAGCGAAATCTGCTTTTGCGAGTACGCCGTCGCCAAAGCCTGGTTGAAGGTCTGCATCCCGAACTTGTCTTGCCCAGACTGCATGGCCGAATAGACCTGGTGGATCTTGTCCTCGCGGATCAGATTTCGCACCGCGGGGTTCGGAATAAGGATTTCCATGATCATGGCGCGCCCCTTGCCGGAAATGGTCTGCAGCAGGCTTTGGCACATGATGCCTTCGAGCACCAGCGAAAGCTGCGCCCGAATCTGGGGCTGCTGGTGCGCAGGAAATACATCGATGATGCGGTTGATGGTCGACGTTGCCGAATTGGTATGCAGGGTGCCGAAGGTCAAGTGTCCGGTTTCGGCGATACGCAGCGCCGACTCGATGGTTTCGAGGTCGCGCATTTCGCCGATCAGCACCACATCCGGATCTTCACGAAGAGCGGCGCGCAAGGCGTCGGAAAAGCTCTTGGTGTCGGCGTGCAACTCGCGCTGGTTGACCACGCAATTCTTGTTCATGTGCACGAACTCGATGGGGTCCTCGATGGTGAGGATGTGCTCGTGCCGCTCGCTGTTGATCTTGTCGATCATGGCAGCCAGCGTGGTGGATTTGCCCGAGCCCGTGGGCCCGGTGACCAGCACCAGTCCGCGCGGCTTGTCGCACAGCTTGCTGACGACCGCTGGCAAGCCAAGCTGGTTGAACGACTTGATTTCGAAAGGAATCAGACGAAAGACCGCAGCCGTGGCGCCACGCTGGTTGAATACGTTGGCGCGGAAGCGGGCCAGTCCCTTCAACCCGAACGAGAAGTCGAGTTCGAGACTTTCCTCGAGCCGGTGCTTCTGCGAGTCGGTCATGACGCTGTAGGCCAATTGCTTGGTCTCGGCAGGCGTCATCTGCGGAAGATCGAGCGGCACCAGGTGCCCGTGCACGCGGATTTGCGGCGGCGAATTGGTGGTGATGTGCAAGTCGCTGCCATTCATCTCCAGCATTCTTTTCAGTAGATCGCTTAACGACAGACCCATAATCGTGATCCCTTCCTCAAACTCTTACTTCTCAAAGTGTTTTACTTCTCAAACCAAACTTTCCGCCTGAACTCAGTGAATCGTCTCGCGGGCAACTTCTTCAAGCGTGGTGATGCCTTGCGCCACCTTGATCAGGCCGCTACGCCGCAGCGTGATCATGCCGCGCTCGATTGCCTTCTTTTTCAATTCCACCGCCGAAGCGCCCACCAGCACGAGCTCGCGGATTTCGTCATCCACTTCCATCACCTCATACAAACCGCAACGTCCCTTGTAACCCGTGTTGTTGCAAACGCCGCAGCCCTTGCCTTTTTGGATCCGGGCGGTCTTGGCTTCTTCGGGAGTGAATCCTTCTTCGATCAAGGTTTGAACGGGAACCTCGACGGTCTCTGAACATTCCTTGCAAATCCTGCGAATCAGGCGCTGGGCGCAGATCAGGTGAACCGAGGTTGCAACCAGGAAGGGCTCAATGCCCATGTTCATCAAGCGAGTAATGGTTTCCGGCGCGCCATTGGTGTGCAGTGTGGAGAGCACCAGGTGGCCGGTGAGCGCTGCCTTAATGGCGATTTCGGCGGTTTCAAAGTCGCGGATTTCGCCGACCAGAATGATGTTCGGATCTTGCCGCAAGAACGACCTGAGGGCCGCGGCGAAGTTCAACCCGATCTGCTCTTTCATCTGCACCTGGTTGACGCCGCCCAACTGAAATTCGACCGGATCTTCGGCCGTCATGATGTTGGTGTCGGGCTGGTTCAGCCGCGAGATCGACGAATAGAGTGTGTTGGTTTTACCGGATCCCGTAGGCCCCGTGACCAGCACCATGCCGTAGGGCTTAAGAATGGCCTTCTCGAATTTGACCAGCGATTCCGGCTCGAAACCCAGCTTGGTCATATCGAGCCGCAAATTTTCTTTATCGAGCAAGCGCAGCACGATTTTTTCGCCCCAGAGTGTGGGCAGTGTGCTGACGCGGAAGTCGAGCTGCTTCTTGCGGCCGCCAATGTTCATCTTCAGCATGATGCGGCCGTCCTGCGGCAAACGCTTCTCGCTGATGTCGAGCTTGGCCATGATCTTCAGGCGGGAAGTGATCGCGTCCTTGAGCTTCATGGGAGGCGACATGATCGCTTGCAGCACGCCGTCAATACGGAAGCGCACGCGGAATTCTTTTTCGTAAGGCTCGATGTGAATGTCGCTGGCCCCGCGCTTCACCGCGTCGGTGAGCACCAGATTTACCAGCTTGACGACCGGAGCCTCGTCAGCAGCCTTCTCCAGCTGCGACAGCGCCATCTCCTGCTCTTCCGCCTGCACTTCGATGTCGCTTTCGTTCAACTCCGACATCGACTGCATCACGGTCTCAAGATCTTCTTCCTTGGCGCCTCCGCCGTAGGACTTCTCGATGCCCGCCAGGATGGAGCTTTCCGACGCCACCACCGGCTCAATGTTGAAACCGGTCATGAACTTGATGTCGTCCATCGCGAACACGTTGGTCGGATCGACCATGGCGATGGTGAGCGATGCGCCTACGCGGCTCAAAGGAAGAATCTGGTAGCGCTTCGCGGTCTCGAACGGAATCAGCTTGACCACGGCCGGGTCAATTTCAAAGTAGGAGAGATTGATGGCGGGAACGCCGTATTGCCGCGAAAGGAAGTTCGTGACGTCCTCATCGGTGAGGAAGCCGAGCTTCACCAAGGCAGACCCGAGACGGCAGTTCTGCTCTTTCTGAGCCTTGGTCGCTTGTTCCAACTGCTCTGGGGTTATGATCTTCTCTTTGACGAGAAGGTCTCCCAAGCGTTGAGACATACGTCGATTCTCCTATCCACCAGCGGAACGATACCCGGCACATATCGTCGGGATTTGCACAAATCGCTGCTTTTACTGTGGGAGAAGAGCAGTTCCTTTGTGGTGACATAAATTGTCAACGCAAGTCGATTACCTTACCAGTTACCGTGGTGCTTGGACTCGCAGCCACATCTCACCCGCTGCAGGGTGTGCTCCGGAACCCGCGCCAGATGAACTTTTCTCACAGTCCGGGCCAAATCCCGGGCCGGAGTACATGCACTTCGGTAAGCGCCGGTAACACCGCAGCAGCCGCCATGACGACCGGCGTACACTCGAATTAAGAGCGTCCTGATTATTGTGCGAGTCGAGAGCGGGAAGACAGGTTTCAGGTTGAAACGCGTCGCTTGGTCCGCCATCTTCGTAGTTGTTCTCTGCGGTTTCTGCGCCGCCCAGTCACTTCGAAAG
Organism: uncultured Acidobacteriaceae bacterium; assembly: GCA_963715875.1. GTDB lineage: Bacteria > Acidobacteriota > Terriglobia > Terriglobales > Acidobacteriaceae > Sulfotelmatobacter. Next base: position 4,129,340 of record OY970281.1, read on the forward strand.
GCTGCCGACAAGGCGGGAGTGTCTATTGGCACGGCAGTCCGCTCCACACAACTTTCCGAGCCCGCCTATGCCACCACGCTGGCCCGCGAATTCAACATGCTGGAAGCAGAAGATGCTATGAAGTGGTGGGTGCTGCGGCCGGATCGTGAAACTTACGATTTTCGCCAGGGCGATGAAATCGTTCGCTTCGCGCAGGCTCATCAAATGAAGATCCGCGGCCACTGCCTGGTTTGGGGGCGATTCAATCCGGATTGGCTGACGCAGGGCCACTACACAACGGCTGAACTCTCGCAGATACTGCACGAACATATCGAGCGCGTGATGAAACACTACGCCGGTCAGGTTTTCGCTTGGGACGTGGTCAACGAAGCTCTCGATGAGAACGGAAGCGTGCGCGATTCTCTCTGGTACGATCAGCCCGGCATTGGATTGGAGAAGAGAGGAACGGCCTACATCGAGCAGGTATTCCGCTGGGCGCATGAAGCCGATCCTCACGCGTTGCTGTTCTATAACGAAGCCGAGGGCGAAGGGTTGGGCCGCAAGTCGGACGCGATCTATTCCATGGTCAAGGACTTCAAGCGCCGGAGCGTTCCCATCGACGGTGTCGGATTGCAGATGCACATACCGACGCTGGACATCAATGCCAGCGCGTTCGCAGCTGACGTTTCAGCGAACATAGCCCGCCTCACCGCATTGGGCGTGCAGGTTCACATCACAGAGTTGGACGTCTCCGTGCCCATCGATTCTGCGGGCCAATCCCGTGCAGAAGATTTATCCCGTCAAGCTCTTCTCTATCGAGGCATCGTGAGGGCTTGCCTCGACCATCCCGGCTGCACCGCCATTCAGACTTGGGGATTCTCCGATAAATACTCATGGATCGGTTCCCATTCGCATGGAGCTCGCGGGCAGGCGCTGCCTTTCGATCGGGCTTACCAACCCAAGGCGGCATACAGATCGGTGATGGAAGAGCTATCCGCAGGACGCCCGTCGGCTCATTGAGTAGATTGGGAGCACGCTATGACGCGCCTTCGGCGTCGCCTCTGCATCTATAATGGCTTCCGGTCCATTCACCGCGGATAGCAATTGACGCACTGCGGCAGGACTGCGGATTCTCGTGGTACAGACGGCTCCAACTCGACCTCCCAGGACTTCGAATCGCAGGCAGGTCATTCTCCTGCTGGCGATGGCGGTTTTTCTGCTGCTCGCCATTCTGGTATCGCAGACTGCGTTTGATCTCACCTTCCTGCGCCCGGGAAATAACCAGCAGATCGTCGTCTTCGCGGCGCTGTCTGCGCTGATTTTCCTGCTGTTTGTAGCGCTGACCTTCGTCCTGTTTCGCAATTTGCTGAAGCTGTTTGCCGAGAGACGCCTCGGAGTCCTAGGCTCAAAGTTTCGCACCCGCATGGTGGTGGGCGCGCTGTTGCTGTCGTTTGTACCCGTCATGGTGATGTACTGGTTCGCCTACGGACTGATGAATCGCTCGATCGACAAGTGGTTCTCGACGCCCGTAGAAGAGGTTCGCGCCGATACTCATGCCATGGCGACGCTGCTGGATGAATATGCCACTCGGAACGCGCGCGCCGAGGCTTTAGCAATTGCATCTTCTCCCGATACGCAGCGCGGCTTTTCCGGACACGGCTTCTCCTCTGTCGTGAGCGAATTTCAAGCGCACGAACTCACCCTGCAGGGCGGATTCGCAGTGGCTGTGCAGGATGGCAATGCCGAAGCCAGCTTTAATGCGCCGGCGCCGTGGCCACTGTTGAAGTCCAAATTGCCGTTGACCCAGGCGGCCGCGGCAGCACCCGCTCATTTCTCATGGGATGAAACGGAATACTCTCTGGGCAGCGCGCCCATAGGAAACAACGGCTTGATCCTGGTGGCAATCCCGCTTCCAAAAGCGTTTTCGCAGACCATTCATCAAGTCGAAGCCAGCCAGCAGCGTTATTTCGAACTGGCGCATGAGCGCAGGCTGGTGCGCCGCACCTACATGGGACTGCTCCTGTTGCTGACGATGATGGTCCTGTTCGTGACCACGTGGCTGGCACTGTTTCTTTCGAAGTTGGTGACGCGACCGCTGGCCGCTTTGGCCGAGGCCACACAAGAAATCTCTCGCGGGCGTCTGGAGCATCGCATCGACGTGAGTGCGGCCGACGAAATCGGAGATTTGGTCCGCTCGTTTAATCGCATGGCAGAGGAACTCGAAACCAGCCGGCGGCAGATTGAGGCCTCCAGCCGCGATGCCAGCACCGCGAATGCCGAACTCGACCAGCGCCGCCGCCAGATGGAAACCATACTCGAGAGCATTCCGACCGGCGTGCTCTCTCTCGATGCGGCTCGATGCGTGACGCACGCGAATCAGGCCCTGCTGCGCATGTTTCATCCAGAAGGCTCGAGCGAAGAGCCTCTCATGTTGCGCGGAGCGCGCCTGGCGGAGGTGTTTCCCGCGGAAGTGCTGCAGGATCTGGAACCGCTGTTGCGCCGTGCCGATCGCATGGGGATGACTGCCAGCCAGATGGAAATGCCGTTGCAGCGCGCATCTTTGAACGTCGCGGTCACGGTGGCGACCCTGCGCCATCAGAACGAACGGTCGGGATACGTGATCGTCTTCGAGGATCTCTCCGATCTTCTCAAGGCCCAGAAGCAGACGGCGTGGCGTGAAGTGGCGCGCCGGGTCGCGCATGAGATCAAGAATCCACTTACGCCAATTGCGCTCTCCGCGGAACGCATTCAGCGCCATCTCGAGCGCGCCACGCCGCCCGACAAGGCGTCGCTGGAGATCGTTCGCTCTTGCGCGCAGACCATTGCCAGCGCCGTGGAAACCGTTCGCCGGCTGGTAGACGATTTCTCCGCGTTGGCTCGGTTTCCAGCGTCGAACCCGCATCCCTCCGATATCAATGAAGTGATTGAGAGCGCCCTCGCCATGTTCAATGGAAGATTGGACGGAATCGGGCTGCACAAATCGCTGGCTCCAGACTTGCCCAAAGTCATGGCGGACGCGGAAGCGATCAAGCGCGCTGTCGCCAACCTGGTCGATAATGCTGCCGAGGCGCTGGAGGGTTCGGTGGTGCGCGAGATTCAGATTTCAACCGCGCTGGTGGCCAGCCGCGAAGCGGTCGAGATCACCATCGCCGACACCGGCCACGGCGTGACGCGCGAATTGAAGGAAAAACTCTTCCTGCCATATTTCTCCACCCGTAAGCGCGGAACCGGCCTGGGCCTGGCGATTGTCAGCCGCGTGATCGAGGAGCATCACGGATCGATTCGAGTGGAGGAAAATCGCCCCGTGGGAGCTCGCTTCATCGTAGAATTGCCGGTCGTCCCCGAGCCCGCACTGACGGCCACGATTCAGCATGCATAAACTTCTGATTGTCGACGACGAAACCGGCATCCGCGAATCGCTGCAGGGAGTCCTGGCAGACGAAGGCTACGACACTGCCACGGTTGAGAGTGGAGAAGAGTGTCTGAAGCTGTTGCGGCGCGAGCACACCTATGAGGTCGTCCTGCTCGATATCTGGCTGCCCGGCATCGACGGCCTGGAGACGCTGGAGAAAATTCGCGAGATGGATGACCCGCCGGAGGTGATCATGATTTCCGGCCATGGCAGCATCGAAACCGCCGTGCGCGCCACCAAACTCGGCGCTTATGACTTCCTCGAAAAACCCCTCTCCATCGACCGCACTCTGATCCTGGTGAAGAATGCGATCGAGTCCAAGAAACTGCGGAATGAGAATGTTGATCTGAAGAAACAGCTGCACTCAAAGAGTGTGATCGTAGGCGACAGCATTCCCATGAAGGCGCTGCGCCAGCAGATCGGCCTGATGGCGCCCACCAACGGCCGCGTGCTGATTTACGGCGAGTCAGGAACGGGCAAGGAGCTTGTGGCTCACGCGATCCATGCGCAGAGCTTGCGCAAGGATGAAACTTTTGTCGAGGTGAATTGCGCGGCGATTCCCGAAGATCTGATCGAGAGTGAACTGTTCGGCCATTACAAGGGATCGTTTCCGGGAGCGGCCACCGATAAGGAAGGCAAGTTTCAAAAGGCGAATGGAGGCACACTGTTTCTCGATGAAGTGGGCGACATGAGCCTGAAGACGCAGTCGAAGGTTCTACGGACGCTCGATGAGCAGCGCGTGGCCCCGTTGGGTAGCGACGAAACCATCGTGGTGGATGCGCGCATCATTGCCTCGACCAATAAAGATCTGGAAGAAGAAATCTCGCGGGGAAATTTTCGTGAGGACCTCTTTTACCGCCTCAATGTCATTCCCTTTTTTGTGCCTCCGCTGCGCGACCGAAAAGAGGACATTCCGCTGTTCGCACGGCACTTCCTGAAGGATCTGGCTGCGACCTATGGGCGGCGCCCGCGCGAAATCACAGATGACGCCGTCGAGGCCCTGATGCGCTATTCATGGCCGGGCAACGTCCGCGAATTTCGCAATGTCATTGAACGCATTGTGATCATGAATCCCATGACCACGCGATTCGATCGCAAGCACCTGCCGCCACTGGTTTATCGCGATGGCCACCGAAGAACCGCGCGCAGCGAGTTCTCCACGCTGCACCAGGCGCGCGATGCCTACGAACGCGATTTTATTCTGAAGAAGCTCGACGAGAATCATGGCAACGTCACCCGTGCCGCCGAAGTGCTGGGCCTCGAGCGCAGCCATCTCTACCGCAAGATGAAAGCCTTGGGCATCGCGGTGAAGGAATAGGAAGTACAGACCCAGTCCGCGCTTCAGGCCAACACGCACGGTCATCCCGAGCAAGGCGAGGGATATTGGATCGCGCCACCACCAAGGACAAATGGCGCACTCAGACACCAAGATCCCTCGCTGCGCTCGGGATGACAATTTTATGGGGTGACAATTGATCGGGATGAAACCTTTATTGGGGTGAAGGTTTGATCGGGATGAAAATCTATTGGGAAAAATCGGGTGGGCTTTCTAGCGCTTCACCATGCGGATTTCCGTGCCATTTTTTCGAAACTCGACTTTGTCCATGAGTTGGTTGATCAGGAATATTCCTCGCCCGTGATTGGAATAAACGTTTTCGCCGACGGTGCATTGGGGGATGGCATCGGGATTAAAGCCGGGGCCCGGATCGCGTACCACGATGAGTACGCCTTGCTCTTCTTCACTGCTCACCAGGCACTCCACGGTTTTGGAAGGATCTTCTTTAGCGCCATGAATCACGGCATTGGCCAGAGCTTCCTGCAGCGCTAACTCGATATCGTCTTCCTTGCCGTCCACGCCCTTCATGCGGCGAACCAGAGCCATAATTTCCTGCACGACCGGGTCCACCGTTTTGCGGTCGGCGGCCAGCGTCACTCGCAAGAGCAAATGCAGCTTCTCGGGATCAAAATCTTTTTCGGGCAGTGGTTCCTGGAAAGAATCCGCCGGTAGCATATTTTGGCTCGTGGTTGCGGTCAGCGCTGCAATCGGATGATTCTAGCTGGTAAATCGCCGCACGACAATCTCAACCGGCCGGGCTTATCTGATTTTCTCAATGCGCCGTGGCGCCGGGGGCGACGACTCGCCACGACCGCCCGTCAAGTGTTCCAGTTGCCTTCTCCAATCCAACTCCTCCACGAAGCCGCGCGATTCCCGCCAGTTGGGCTGCACCTTGACGTAGAGCTCGAGAAAAACTTTCGTCCCCATCATGCGTTCGATCTGCAAGCGTGCCGAAGTGCCGATGCGTTTCAGCATCTGACCCTGCTTCCCGATTAGAATTCCTTTTTGCCCCTCGCGCTCGCAATAGATCGTGGCGGAAATACGGGTCAGTTTCGCGCCCTCTTCGAAGCTATCCACAATCACGGTGGTGGCGTAGGGCAGTTCCTCCTCCGTTTCCATCAGCACGCGTTCGCGAATGATTTCCGCCGCCATGAAGCGGGACGGTTGGTCCGTAACCTGATCCTCTGGGAAGTAAGCTGAGCCAGCAGGCAGCGCGCTGGTCACCACCTTCAGCAGGATGTCGAGTCCATCCCGCTTCAACGCGGAAATTGGGACAATTTCGTTGAACGCATGGAGCTTCTTATATTCCTCGATCAACGGCAGCAGCTTGCCCTTGCCTCCTCGCAGCAGATCCACTTTGTTGAGCACGAGACAAACTTTTGTCTGCGAATGTTTCAGCATCTGGAGGGCGAACTCGTCCCGCTGATCGAGCTTGCGGGTCGCGTCCATGATGAGCAGAACCAGATCGCAGCCCTCCAGGGCCTCGCGCACTTCCACCATCATCTTGCGGCCCAGGGAACTATCCGGTTTGTGCACACCGGGAGTGTCGATCAAAACAATCTGCGCGGCATCCCGGCCCTTGGCCTTGGGCAGATTGACGATGCCCTGGATTCGGTTGCGCGTGGTTTGCGGTTTGGGAGAAATGATCGCGAGCTTTTCGCCCACAAGCGCGTTGAGCAAGGTGGACTTGCCCGCGTTAGGACGACCGAGAATACAAACAAAACCGGAGCGGAAGGGCATAGGGAGCTTCTAGCTGCTAGCTTCTAGCAGCGCAAGTACGTCCTCACTCACAGTATTTCACGAAAGCTGCGAAGGCAGGGTCGCTAGAAAACACTAGGTTGGCGTGGTTGAAGCCAAGCAAGAAGCTAGTAGCTAGAAGCTAGTAGCTCTTTCATATCAGCTTCAACTGCCGCGGTTGCACCGCGCTGATTCGCACGCGCTCGACTTTGCGGTCGGTGGATTCCAGAACCTCAAAGCGCAGGCCATCGTCGTCCACCGTTTCTCCGCGCCGCGGGATGTGCCCCGCCAACTCGCTGACCAGGCCCGCCACCGTGGCTGATTCCCTGCCCTCCGGCTTGGTCCCGAATAACTCCGCCAGACGGTCCACGTCAGTTCCGCCGGAAACGATAAACGAGTGCTCGTTCTCCCGCACAATTTCCGGCTTTTCGTGCTCGTCGCGAATCTCACCCACGATCTCTTCAACCAAATCTTCGATGGTGACCAGTCCAGCCACACCGCCATATTCATCGACCACGATCGCCATGCGGATATTGTTCTTCTGCATCTCGCGCAGCAGATCGCTTCCGAGTTTGCTCTCGGGCACGAAGTAAACATCACGCCGCATCAGCGTTTCGAGCGTACGCGTCGAGGCCTCGCTATCCGGAACCTGCAATACATCCTGGGCATAAACGATGCCTTTGATGTTGTGAATATTTTTCTCAAACACAGGAACGCGCGAGTAGTGCTTCTCGCCCAGCATCTGAATGAAGCGTTCCACCGTAGTTTCCACCGGCACGGCGAACATATCCGGACGCGGCTTCATGGCCTCACGCACCGTCTTGCCGCTGAATTCCACCACTGACTGAATCAGGTCGCGATCCCCTTCCTGAATGATGCCTTCTTCCTGTCCGGCCTCGATCAACGCGTCCACCGCTTCGGCAGCGGTTTCCGGCTGCTCGCGCGTGTTTTGATTGGTGAGCGACGCTACCGATTGCAGGAATCCAAGAACAATCGTCACCGGCAACACCAGATAGATCAGGGCCGTCAGAAGCCACGTCCAGCGGAGAAGCCAGGCACCGTTGGTGCGCGAGAAAAAAACAAAGGGCAGGAATTGATTGAAGACGATGACGATCACAATCAAGCTGACCGCTGCCTGCGCAATTTCGTAAACCGTCCAGCGCTGGTCGCCGAAAACGACAAAGCCCACCAGCATGGCAATGGTCGCGGTGGTCAACTGCTTGAGCACCGCCATGGAGAGCGATGCGCGGGCACGGCTCACATGCAGCTTCGGTTCAACCTTCTGCTCGAAGACGTCGATGTTGTCCTGAAATTCGCGGGAAAGAAATTTGCCGATCTCCTGATAGACGCGGTCGACGTAGGAGGCCAAGGCCAGCAGGCTCAGCAGCGGAATCAGCGCGAGTGCGATGCCCCAATTCATGCCGTTCTCCGCCTTCGCTTGATGGCGCGATCCAGAGCGTCCACTCTTTCGATCAGGCCGATCTCGAGTTTCAGGTGCTTTCGCAGAGCCACTTCTACGCGCGCCATCTCGCCATGATCGCGCTCGTGATCGAACCCCTTCAGATGCAGGATGCCATGCAGAACCAGGATCTTCACTTCATTGGCAACCGGGTGCTCGAGGCGACGGGCATTTTCCCGCGCAATGTCGGCAGAGATCGCGACTTCGCCGCTCACGCGTTTAGCACGACTGCTTTCGTCGGGTGTTGGAAACGACAGAACGTCCGTAGGTTTATCCGTTCCCCGGAATCGGCGGTTCAGCGCTCTCAACTCTGCGTTGCTGGTCACCAACACGTCCACGGTTCCACGAAGATCGACCAGACGCCTCGCGCGCAACACGAAGCGTTCGAGCGTTGAGCGGCTCAGACCCGAGACCTTCTTCCGGAAGATAACCATCTTTGCGCTAACTAATCGTGCACAACAAAAGAGGGCTCGGCTGCAGCCCTCCCATCCAACCGCATTTTATTCCGCCAACGGTTCTTTGGATCGGCCGTCGGGCTGCGCCTCTGGATTCTTTCCTGCGCCAGACTTCCCACCGGCGAGCAAAAGCATCTGCTGTTCGGCGGCGTGGGTTTTGTGCTCGTCATAGGCGCGAATAATGCGCTGCACCAGATGATGGCGCACCACGTCGGATTCGTCGAAATGAACGAAGGTCAAGCCTTCCACGCGCTTCAGAATGTCGATCGCTTCCAATAGGCCGCTGCGGCGGGCGTTGGGCAAATCGATCTGCGTGATGTCGCCGGTAATCACCGCTTTGGAGTTGAATCCGAGACGTGTGACGAACATCTTCATTTGTTCGGAAGTGGTGTTCTGCGCCTCGTCGAGAATGACGAAGGAATCGTTCAAAGTGCGCCCGCGCATGAAAGCAATCGGAGCAATCTCGATCACATTTTTTTCCAGATAGCGATCGACTTTCTCGGGATCGAGCATGTCATAGAGCGCGTCGTAAAGAGGACGCAGGTAGGGATCGATCTTGTCCTGCAGCGTGCCCGGCAAAAATCCCAGGCGCTCGCCGGCTTCCACCGCGGGACGCGCCAGAATAATGCGGTTCACGCGCTTCGCCAGCAGGGCGGAAATCGCCATGGCGACGGCGAGATAAGTCTTGCCCGTGCCCGCCGGACCAATGCCAAACACCATGTCGTGGGTTTCAATTGCCTCGACGTAGCGTCGCTGATTCACGCTCTTGGGCTGCACCATCCGCCTGCCGAGCGAGCGCTGGCGGCCAGCGTCGGCCAGGCCGCGCAAGGTTGCGGTGGAATCCGCCGTCAGCACGCGCAGCATGCTGTTGAGGTCGCCGTTATTGAAGCTGAATCCGGAGCGCTGCAGGCTCTCGTAATCGGCAAAGACCTGCTCGGCGCGAGCTACGTCGCGGGCCGCGCCCTCCAATTCAATGGCGTTCGATCGCAGGTCAATGGTGACGTTGAGGCCGTCTTCCAGCACGCGCACATTCTCGTCGCGGGTGCCAAATAGAGTCTCGATGTTGGGACTAATCCCGATGCTTTTCTTCATGCAGTCTCTTTGAAACGAACACACCTTACCCACTTCGCAGACAAAACAGGATTATGCTTCGAGACGGGACCGGCCGGGATGCGCATGCCCAGAGGGCAAGTCACTACCATTGGTTCAAGCCTACCCCGCGGCGAGATGGGAGTCAATGGCAGGGCAAGCGGTTGACCGTCCGGGAGTTAGTCCCGTAGAATAACGTATTCGGTACCCACCGGAATATCTCGCTGTATACACAAGGGCAACGAAACATTTATGGCAAATCATTTTTCGGCGCTGAAACGCGCCCGTCAGACCACGAAGCGCACGGCCACCAACCGCGCCAATAGCTCCCGCCTGCGCACCGCGCTACGCTCTCTGCGCGAAACCATAGAGAAGGGCGACAAGGCCGCGGCGGAGAAGACTTACCGCGAGACCGTGTCGGCGCTCGATAAGGCCATCCAGAAGGGCACGCTGCACGGGAACACAGCTTCGCGATATAAGTCACGGCTGGGAAAACGCGTCACCGCGATGAAGTAGCGGTTGGCCTTTAGCTCTTAGCCTCTAGCTCACAACGGCAGGCCCGCTAGGGTCTGCCGTTGGCATTTCAGAGATCGATTACTCCGAAGTGATTCTTCAGCGCATCTCCACGCTCCTGGTCGGCCGTAAGCAGGGTCTCGGTCCGCCGCCCATTCTCGGTAACAATCAGTTTCATGTCAGCCAGCGTGATTCGCCCGTGGTCGGTGGCCCGCGTGCAAATACTCTTCTGCGTAAAGGACGATTCTGGAGATGTTTGGTGATACTGACACATGCCCGCAAAATCGTTCAGGCGGCGCGACTCCTGCGTGAATGAAAATTGCCTCTTCCACTTGCCGGCAGGCTCCTCTTTCTCGAGTTGCAATCTCCTCTCTCGACGCGCGAGTCGGAAGATGCCGGCAGGGTCGGCCTGCTCCTGGTTCGTCCGCAGATGCAGCGGCTCCAGGAACGACTCCCCGAAGCCTACGTCCGCCAGCCACGGTTCATCCAAATCGACTCGCAGGCATAGATGGTCGAACTCCGGTCCCTCACCGCCTGCCTCTCTTGCCACGCGAGCGGAGAGCAATCTGACTTTGAATCCAAGCGAGCGAAGCAATGCGGCTAAGGCTCCATTCAACTCGTAACAGAATCCACCGCGGCGCTGCTCGACGATCTTGCGGATGACTGCTTCCTCGTCGAGCACAATCGTGCGACCGCGAGCGATGTCGAGATTTTCGAAGGGAACCGAGAGCAGATGGGTGCGATGAATCGCCCGTAGAGTATCGGACGTCGGTGCAGTCGAACCTTGATAGCCGATGCGATCGAGATAGGTTTGAACATCCAGCATGACGCAAGACTCAAAGCTACCGCGGTTGTGCCTCAATTTGAAATCGTTTCGGGTTCTGGGTTGGGGGTCATCCTGAGTGCAGCCGTTTTTCAGGCGGAACGAAGGATCTCCCACTCGCCGTTTCTGTGGGAGATCCCTCACGCGGCTGAAGTACGCCGCGTTTCGGGATGACGCCTTCGGAGAATAATCAATTCACACTGAGGCATTAATCCTGCCGCTTACAGCTTGAACGGCAGATGGCTGATAGCCCCTCACACCGGCAACTGCTCCTGCATCCATCCCGGAGCTTCGAGCTTGGGTTCCATCGTCAGATCCATCACCAACCGCTCCAGCACCATTCTCTTGCTCACGGGATTGGAACGCAGAGCGAGATCGGCTTTGGCCACCAGACGGATCGCGCGCGTCAGATCGCGGCGGGATTTGTAGCGGCGAGCTTGCTTGATAATGTCGTCGGCAGCGAAGGGAGGCACGCGGAAGCCCTGCCACAGCGCGGCCCAGAGCATGCGCTGGTCGCGCACGTTGCGCTCGAGAATCACCAGCATCTGGCGGAAGGTTTTGGCCAGCATGTAAATGTGACCGATGGCGGCTTCCTCGCCGTCGCCGGAGGAAAGGATCGCATCCAGAACTTCGAGCGCCCGTACGCGGTCTTTGGACGAAATCGCGTCGGTCAGTTCATAAAGCGAGCGCTGCTTCGCCGCCAACACCATGGTCTCGACGTCACCCAGCGTGATGCGGTTTTTCGCGCCCACGTAGAGCATGAGCTTCTCGAGCTCGTTCGAGATCATCATCATGTCGCCGCCGAGGGCGTCGACCAGTTCGCGGGCGCCATCGGGATCGATCTTCACGGGCACACTGCGGCTGCCGCAAAAATCAGAAATCCAGCGGACTGCCTCGCCTTCCTCCACTCGCGCCAGTTCGACAATGCCGCAGTACGGGCCCATGGTTTCACGGATGCGCTGGTAGCGCTCTTTATCCTGCATTTCCATGCGGCGGACGTCGGCAGGGATGCTGATGTGGTCGGCTACGAAAACAATCAGTGCGTCGGGATTCGGATTCTTGCAATAGTCTTCAATCGCGGAAAGTTTTTCCTCGTTCGAGCCACGGCCAAAAAGAGTCTTCACGCCGCGCACGAAAAATACCTGAAACGGAGCCATCAACGACGGGGTGCGGGCACGGTCGAGAACTTCGGCGAGATCGTTGTCGGCAAGATCGAATTCAAAGATGCTGAAATCGCGAAGGTCTACCGGAACCATATGCTCCAGAATGGCGTCCCGAAAACGTTTACGGAAGAACGCTTCGTCACCGACGAAAACATAGGCCGCGCGCAGCTTGCGCGACTCCAGTTCGCTGACAAAGCGTTCGGCTTGGGCGAAAGCCCGCATCAGAAATGATCCCCCGCAGCGTTCATTCCTTCCGACTCTAGCATCGCCATCTCGATTCGCAAAGCGCCGTCGTGAACGCCTACTGCTTATTCAGGAACTCCAGCATTTCGGGCGAAGTCCAATCGATGGGGCCGACGACCTTGCGGCGCATCACGCCCTGGCGATCGATGATGAAAGTCTCAGGCCAACCCGAGGTCCCATAAACTGAGCTGACTCTCTGCTCCGGATCGCGGACCGTCAGGTAGTTGACGTTGTGCTGTTTCAGAAAACGGTGGTAGGCGTCCTCATCCACGTCAATACTCACGCCGAGAACCATCACCCCCCGGCTTCTCTCGCGCTCCTGCATGCTCATCAGCGACGGGAGTTCCGCCTCGCAAGGGGGACACCATGTCGCCCAGAAATTCAGCAGCACGACCTGGCCGCGCAGCTGGCTCAGCACCACTTTCCGATCGGAATCCTGCACCGTGAAATCGGGAGCCATCTGGCCGACATGCTGCGGCCGTGGCCGGTTATAGCAGCCCGCCACGAACAACACTGCAAGCAGCGCCGGAAAAAGAAAAAATCGCCTCCGCACTAGAAGCCCTCCAGAATGTTCGAAACCAGCGTGCGCGCGAAATCCTGGGACAAGCGCCGGAACGCGGGCGAATCTTCCTCAAAAAAGCTCGCGAGATCCTGCGAAACTTCATACTGTTCGCGAAACAGATACGACGGATTCTGGTAGAGCACTTTGCCATCGCGATCGGTGAGCGACACTTTCATGCTCACCACGACCAAGACGCTGGCGGCCTGGCCGGTGGCGGAGTTGTAGGTAAGCGGCGAAGCGGAAGTCGAGAGTACCGTGCCACGCAGCGTGGCATCGGCGGCATCGCCGGGCGCGTTCAGAATGTGATAGTGCGTGCGCGTGGTAAACTCGCGCACCACCGACGAAGTCAGCGTTTGTTCGATGCGGTACGTGCTGGTCTCATTTACAAAAGCGGGCACAGCAATCGTCTTGACATTTTCTGGAAGCTGCACCGCATGGCCCGCCGTATGGTATCCGCAACCGGTGCCGGCCAACAGCAATGCCAGCCCGAGTACACAGCGAACCTTCATTGGATTTTTCCCAGCGGCCGCGTTGGAATCATGCTCTCGGCACACTCCACCGCGGTCAGGGCTGCGATGCGCAGGTTGTCAGCGGCCGCCCACAGCCAGATCCCATTGGCCGACGAGGCCTCGCTTTTGAGCGAAACCAGAATGTTACCTTGACCAGCCGTGTTCACGTTGTTCGGCTGCGAATCGTCTTCCGCACCCGCGACGGTCACATGATCTCCGGCGAGCGCCTGCGAAAGCCGCTCTCGATCCACCGCATTTTCCATCTCCAAAAAAATGGACAGCGCATTGCCGTGAAACACCGGAGGCTGCAGCGCCATCATGGCGGCCCGCGGCGCATCGGTTCCGGCAATCTTCTGATAGTGCCGGCGCACGCGGGCTTCCAGTGAATCCAGCGAGAGCTGCGATTTCGACCCGTAACGCGCAAGCATGTTGAACGCCACCTGTTCGTCGAACACATCCTTGGGCAGCGGCTGGAACGACAGCAGATTGACGGTTTGCTGGTGCAGTTCGTCCATGCCCTTCTGTCCCTGCTCCGACGCGGGCTCGAACAGTGTGACCACCGCGTTGCGAATGGCGCCAGCCTTGCGCGCTCGCACGAGCAGCAGGGCCAGAGTCACAGCCGCGGGATGAGCCACCACACACGGAGCGGGCTGCAACTCGGGTTGCCACATCGCGCCGCGTTCTCGCTCCACCCAGGGAGAGCGCACCTGCGCGCCCGCTTCCTCCTCTAAAGCGCCCGAAAGATCGACGATGGCGCTGCCGGCATCGCGGGCCCGCTTCCAGTTCTTGCGCGTCGTTTCCGCGTCGGCGGCAAAGAACGTAAAATCCACGTGGGTGAACTGCTCCGACCGCACGCTCTGGATGAAGTTGATCTCGTCGCCAGCCGCTTCGAGCTGACCGATCGACTCGTCGTCATCGAGCAGGCGAACGTCCACGGCAGGAAAGTTGCGCTCGTTGAGCATCTCGGTCACTTCTTTGCCTTTGAGCGTGGCTGCGCCCACGATGGCCGCGCGGTAGAGTTGACCGCGCGGAGAAGCAGAACCCGCTGACGCGATTTTCGACGAACTGCTCATGAAGTCTGCGATGCCTCCTTATAGGCGGGCGGAGGCTGGTTGCGGCGGCGAAACATCCACTGCAGGCGCCAAAACACTCCGGAGAAGGTATAGAGCAACGCAACCCCGAACAGCACCGGCTTGGAGAAGAACCAGATGGCGGCAAACAGCGCACCAAACAAAATGATCAAGCGGAACGGACGCCGCGATCGGAAATCAATGTCTTTGAAGCTGTAGAAACGCCACGTACTCACCATCAGGTAACCGACTGCGGCCACCATGGCCAGCCAAACGATTGCCATGTACCAGGAATCGAGGGGACGTCCTGACTGAAAATGAACTACCGCCGCGATGACTCCCGCGCCCGCTGGAATGGGCATCCCGACAAAATACTTTTTGCCCGGCCGGCCGGGATTCGACGGCTGCGGATTAGATGTAATGTTGAAACGCGCCAGGCGGCTCGCTCCAGCCATCAGAAATAGAAAAGCGGCAATCGCGCCCAATTGCGTCAGCTTGATATTCCATTCGGTGAGTGCGACACCTTGTTGCAACAGGTGAAATCCCCACGTCCAAGCCAGCATTGCGGGAGCGACGCCAAACGTAATCACATCCGCCAGGGAGTCGAGCTCTTTGCCAAAGTCGCTGGTGGTTCCGGTCATGCGCGCGACCCGTCCGTCGAGGCCATCGAACAAGACGGCAAACCCGATCGCCTTGGCGGCGTTGTCCAAATGCCAGTAGGTAGCTGCGCTTGCATGGACTACTTCGAGGATCGCGTAAAAGCCGGCGGCCATGTTCCCCGTGGTGAACAGGGAAGGAAGGATGTACATTCCCTTGCTCATGCGTCGCGGTCGCCGCTCGTCTGCACGCCTTGCCATCGGAAGGTCCATCACCGTGTCCCTTCACTCGCCGTAGAACGTCCCGCCCCAGCGAGTTCGGCTTTCGGTTGCAGGATAGCCAGGATGCTGGCCCCGCCTTGAACGCGGTCGCCAACCTTCACCTGCAGGGCTGCGCCCGCATCGCACAACACATCCACGCGCGAACCAAACTTGATCAGACCCACGCGCTGGCCGCGCTCCAGCCGGTCGCCGACCTTGGGATGGAAGACAATTCTTCTCGCCAGCAATCCCGCAATCTGTTTGAACACGACCGACTGCCCATCGCCCTCCACGCGGACAATATTCTGCTCGTTCTGTTCGGCGGATGCCTGATTCATGGCGTTGAGAAACTTCCCGCGCTGATAACGTACTTCTCGCACAACACCGGCGATTGGCGAGCGGTTCACGTGAACATCGAAGACGCTGAGGAAGATGCTGATGCGCGCCTGCTTCTGGCCGTCGACCGTCACGAAAGAAACGTCGGTGACTTTCCCATCTCCCGGCGATACAACCGCGCCCGCGGAATCGGGGATGGTGCGCTCGGGATCGCGAAAGAACCACAGAAAAAACGCGGCCAGCAGCAACGGCACCAGTGCCCAGGCGGGCGCTGCCAGCCAGCCGGCGAGCACCGCAGCCGCAATCAGAGCCAGCGCGTAATAGTAGCCGTCACGAACCATGGGAGCGGTTCCATTATAGAGCAGAGCATGGAACGGAGCAGAACAAGGCCGATTCCTTCTCGCTACAACACCGCTAAGCTCAAATAAAGAAAGGCGCCGTTTGGCGCCCAGTGGGTAGATACAAGATGACCGTGGCGGCGACGCCGCCCGTGTAAATGGCCAGAGAATAAATTATGCTACGTGCGTTCCGAATTGCTGCCGATACTGCCGCTCAATCGATTGCATCTGATCCTTGAGGCGCAGCTTCAGTTTCTTCAGACGAACTTCTTCCAACTTTTCGTCTTCGCTGAGATAACGCTTTTGGGTGAGAGAATCGAGTCGAGTGGAATATTGCATATGCTCCTGGGCCAGCTTGCGGAACTCATCGTGACTGGTCAGGAGTGCGTCTTTCGGAGTCATCATCCAGCAGACCTCCAACCGGGATTCATGGGTTAAGCTACCACAGCACCAAAATCGGTTCAATGCCGAATTCTTGTGCATTCTCGTTATGAGATAGCCTGACAAAGGCTTAGCCGGCAAAGGATTGCGTCCTCGGGAGGGTCGGAGTAGTAACCCTTGCGTAAACCCGTCTCCTCGAATCCCATCCGCCGATACAGTGACCGGGCGCCGTGATTCGACTGCCGCACCTCCAGAAATATGGCGCTTCCGCCGGCGGATCGCGCCTGCGCGATTAACTCTTTGAGCAACTCGGTCCCCATCCCCCGGCGGCGGGCTCTTCCAGCCACCACAATATTCTCCAACTCCCATTCGGCGTCAATCTTGTGGGCGATGAGGAACGCCAGAATTTCCTGAGAGGCTCCGGGGATTTTCGGCGCTCCCGAGTCCACCTCATTTTCGATCACCCATGCTTTGTGCTGAGGCTCATCATGGCTACTGCTTTGGAGTAAATCTTCATACCGATGTTGCGACCAGTGCGCCGCGGAACTCTGGCGTTCCAATCCCATGATGGCCGGAATATCTCCGGCGCTTGCCGGTCGCACGCGCATGCTAGGCAAGTTTCTCCAGCATCTCGGCATCGGTGCGGCGAATGTAGTTTGCCTCCAATTGATCGGGCGTAACCGTCTCCCCGGAATGAAGCTTGCGCCAGCCGATGCGCGCGATTGCGGCAGCCGTTATGGGTGAAAGTGTCGCCACGGTGAGCCCGCCTGCGCCCGCGGCTTCGGCCAGAGCAGAATCCGGAGTGACGATCTTCCATCCCGCACCCTGGACAAGAAATTCCGCGCTGGTCAAGAGCCGCTCGCGCGGATTCTCCGCAGGAACATCTCGGGGAACGGCAGGGACTTCATACTCCCCGACATAGACCTCGTTGCGACCCGCGTCCAGCGCGGCCATGATCTTGCCCTGCGCGCCGCTGCTGACCACGCACGCTTCCAGCAGCGATACCGCCGCGATGGGCTTGCTCAACACCTCTGCCAACGCCTTCGCCGCAGCCAAACCGATGCGCAGGCCCGTGAACGATCCTGGCCCGGAAGCGACCGCAAGGGCTTCGATGTTGTACCTGGTGAATCCGAAACTGGAAAGCAGCGCGGCAATCTGTGGAACCAGTTGTGCGGAAAAAGTCCCGCCCGCCAGCGGAGAAACCTCGATGATTTCGATATCGTCGCCATCGCCAGAATGCTCCCCCGCCCGCGCCAGCGCAATGCTGCCTTGCTTGCCGGAGGTGTCGATGGAGAGAAGTAGCATGATGAGTTGATGATTAGTTTAGGAATCTGTGTTTCAGTAAGAGTACTGCGTTAATCAGATAGAAATAGAATGCCCAATTCGCCAACGCACAAACTAGATAGAGCCAAGGAGTTTCCCCGATTAGCATGCTGGCCCATACTCCAACAATACTGCCGGGAAGATTGGCAATCGCCAGCCGTATGCCGGGCGTGGAGTGTGCGCCGTAAACGTGGACCGCAGCCGCCATGGAACCCGTTAGTGAAATTGCGATCAAGAGGGCTGTTAAGCGTATCTTCATGCGATTTCCTCCGCTTCCCGCCCTTGATTCAAGCTTGAACCAACTCCAGCAGCACACCCCCCGTGCTCGCAGGATGCACAAAAACGTACTGATGTCCGCCCGCGCCAGTCTTGATCTCGTCCGAGACCAGGCGCACACCGTCTTTCTTCAGCCGCGCAACGGCCGCCGGCAAATCGGCAACTTTCAGGCAAACGTGATGCAGTCCTTCGCCGCGCTTGGCAATGAACTTCGCAATCGTTGAATCTTCCGAAGTCGCTTCCAGAAGCTCCAGCCGGCTCTCGCCCACCGCAACCATGACCAGCCGTACCTTTTCTTGCTCGACGGTTTCTTCAGGGGAAATATTCAAGCCGAGTTTTTCATAAATCGACTTCGCCGCTCCGAGCGACTTCACCGCGATTCCCAGATGATCGATTTTGGTTTCCATATTCACGCTACCCATTCAACCTGACATTCCTAACCATCCGCAGTTGCGACAGCAACGACAATTAGCGAGCAAAGTACTGTTCCTAGCCTTTCGCGGCTCGTGCCGCGATCTCTTCCACCAGCGAGTAAGGATCGCGTTTGTGTTCGGCCACTTCGGAGGCATAGCGAGTCATGCTGCCTTCATCCATTTGCTGGCGGGCCTTTTCGAGCATGGCATCGCGCAGCATCTCAATGAGGCGTCCCCGCCAGTGCTCGACACTGCGGTGCAACGCCAGATTTTCCTTCTGCAAATAGGCTTCGTAGCTTGCGATTGCGCCCGCCAGTTCCTCGATCCCCACTCCCTGGCTGGCAACAGTCTTGACGATCGGCGGCGTCCAGCCATCGTGGCGCATGGCCATCGATTGCAGTGTGCGGATTTCCCGTTCCACATGCTCAGCCCCATCGCGATCGCTCTTGTTGATGACGAAAATGTCGGCAATCTCCATGATGCCGGCTTTGATGGTTTGCACATCATCACCCATGCCCGGCACCAGAATCAGAATCGTGACGTCGGCCAGCCGCACGATGTCCACTTCATCCTGCCCCACACCGACCGTCTCGATAATCACGAGGTCGCGCCCAGAGGCGTCGAGGACGGTACTCACGTCGGCTGTGGTGCGCGCCAGACCGCCCAGCGATCCCCGCGTTGCCATGCTGCGAATGTAGATCCCGGGATCGGAGAAATGTTCCTGCATGCGGATGCGGTCACCCAGAATCGCCCCGCCCGTGTAGGGACTGGTCGGATCGATGGCGATGATGCCCACCGTGCGATTGTCCTTGCGATAGAAGCGGGCCAGTTGATCGACCAGCGTACTCTTCCCCGCCCCCGGCGGCCCGGTCAGGCCAAGGACGCGAGCCTTTCCGCTGTGCGGAAATAACTCCTTCAGCAGTGTGGACCAACCCGGGGTACGGTTCTCCACCATCGAGATGGCACGAGACAGAGCGCGAATGTCGCCGGAGCGGAGTTGCTCAATCGAAATCTGGGTATGCTGGGTCAAACGATTAGTGTAAAGCAGAGGGCGAGCAAGATGAAATGTCAGCGTCGCCGAAGCCTGTGACGGGAACGAAGTGCCGACGTTCATTGCCCGCCGACGTCCTACGAGGTAGATTGAACCTGACCGCAAGAGTGCGAATCGGCAATTGGAACCTAATTCACAAGCCGCGCCCGCTGGCTCCAAATGGGAAGCATCATGGCTGGGATGGTTCCCGCTTGTTCTCTTGCCGACACTGGCCATTTGGTTTCGCGAACAGACCCCGGCGTGGTTCTTCATGTGGTCGCTAGCGTTCGCAATCTTTGCGGGACTCAAATGGATTACGTGGTGGAAAGCCCGCAAGCGCATTCCACACAGCGTGGGCCGCTCGGTCGCCTACTTGGCGGCTTGGCCCGGAATGGACGCAGAAGCCTTCCTTGATTCGTGGCAGGACGTTCACGCACCTCACTTCCGGGAGTGGATGTGGGCACTAGCGAAAACGCTCTTTGGCGCTGTACTTCTTTGGCAGATCGCGCGCAGAGTTCCTGAGTCGCACCCCTTAGCCCGCGGCTGGGTTGGACTCTTCGGACTGATCTTCCTCCTGCATTTCGGTAGCTTCCACCTGATTGCCCTGTTCTGGCAAAGGCTTGGCATCCGCGCGGCGCCGATTATGTCGAAGCCAATCCTCTCACAGGCCTTGAGCGAGTTCTGGGGCAAGCGGTGGAACCTCGGCTTCCGCCAACTCGCCTATGACTTGATCTTTCAGCCGCTGCATAGGAAAACCGGAGTAGCAGGTGCCAGTCTGTTGGTATTCCTGGCATCTGGTCTGGTTCACGACCTGGTCATTTCCCTACCGGCTCGCGGCGGGTACGGACTGCCCACTGCATACTTCGTTCTCCAAGGCCTCGGTGTGACGCTGGAGCGATCCGTTTTGGGAAGGCGCCTCGGATTGGAGCACGGACTGCCCGCATGGCTTTTCATGTTCGTCGTTGCCGCGGGCCCGGCTTTTGGGCTCTTTCATCCTCCGTTCGTTCTCCATGTGATACTTCCCTTCATGCATGCGGTCCACGCCCTATGACACATTCTTTGGCAGAACGGTTTTTCGATCTCGACCTTTGGCTGGCGGGCGCCAGTCATTTCGTAATTCTGATTGCCAGCTCTCAAGTCCCATCCCGTCTCCGCTGGAAGCAGGATCTGGCTCAGCTCAAGCCCTTCAACCGGAAGTTACTGTGGGTGCAGAGCGGCTTCACGGTGCTGACGATCATCGCCTTTGGCACACTGACGCTGGCGCTGCACTCCGAACTACTCCGTGGTGACCGGGCGGCCATGGGGCTGGCTGGCTTTGTCGGAACCTATTGGACGGCGCGAATCCTGGTGGATGCCTTCTATTTTTCGCACAGGGACTGGCCGAAGGGGAAGCAATTCGTCGTTGGACATTTCTTGCTGACGTGTTTGTTTGCGGCACTGGCAAGCAGCTACTGGGGACTCTTTGTCTGGCAGAGGTGGCTACACTGAGAAGCTGGTGCTACCTCCGTATAGGGCCTCGAACATGCGCCCTCGAAGCGTGGCCTGGAACGAACCAAAACGCTCAAACACTTCATCCCTGGTGTCGAAGAAGCCCTCGTCGGCCAGAACGAATCTGGAAAGATCGAAATTGGAGCGGGCACAGCCCACGCGACAAGTTTTCGCCAAGAAATCGACTGGGGTGTGATCAACCGCATCGAAGATCGATTCCCCATTGTTGTTGAATGCGCGCTCCGCCCTCTCAGCAAGGTCCGCTGCCGTGCCGTACAGCTCATCGAAGTCAATCCAGATTCCCTGCACGAAGAACTGCGGCCAGACCAGCAGGATTCTCCCTGGTATGAACGGCCGAAACAAGCGGAAGCGTGGATACCAGAATCGGCCGCTGACCTGAAGTCCCCGCGCCCTTGTAGGGACGCCGCAGGCGCGGGAAACGGCCTCCAGACAGGCCATTCGCTGGCTGCACGACCCACGCCCCTTGTGGAGAGTCTGGGAAACCGGTTGCAATTCGTCCAAGGTATATATCGGCTTCACGAGATTCACGAGGTAGCGGTGTGCTGATTGAAGCAGCTTCCGGTCTTCCGGATCCCGTTGTCGTAGGCGCATCGCGAGATCACGGATTGTTGTGTCGTTATGGTCGAGAATCGATGTCGTCCGCAGATTCGCTGAGGTGGGTGTTGACGTTGCGTCCGTGGACATGGGTTGCAAGATGGTTACTCTTTCAGCAACTGCCGCACAATCACCCGCCGCTAAATCTCGGTCGTCCCCTCGCCAATCGTACACTGCTTCACGTCGCGGTAATACTTTCCGACCAGCAAATGGCTTTTGACCCCGGCCGCCGAACGCCTTACGATAAGTGAGAGGAACCCATGGCCGACATGGATATGATTCCGCTGAAGCCTGAGCGTAAGGCGCAGCTGGAAGAGTGCGCCAGGCGACGAGGCCAGGACCCTGCCGCCGCCCTCGATGATGCGCTAGCCACATACCTCGAGTGGGAGCGCCAGGACTTCGCAGAAGCGGTCGAGGGTGTCCGCCACGGCTACGAGGATTTAAGAGCCGGGCGCGCCCGGCCTGCCACCGATTTTGTCGCCGATCTGCGCAGCAAGCATGACATTCCGCGTTGAGATCGCAGCTGCGGCACACCTTGGAAATTACCGAATTCCCCGATTGCAAATGACAAATCTGACGTCAATCGTATTCTTAGCTATTCCTTTAGCAACTGCCTTGCAATCACCAGTCGTTGAATCTCGCTGGTCCCTTCGCCAATCGTGCACAACTTCACGTCGCGGTAATACTTCTCGGCGGGATAGTCTTTGATAAACCCGTATCCTCCGTGAATCTGCACGCCTTCGTTGGCGCACCTCACGGCGACTTCGCTGGCGTATAGCTTCGCCATCGAAGACTCCTGCGTCGTCTTAAGGCCTGCATCTTTCATCGACGCTGCGCGCATGGTGAGCAGGCGGGCCGCGTCAATCTCGGTGGCCATGTCGGCCAGCTTCCACTGGATCGCCTGAAATTCTCCAATCGCCTTGCCGAATTGCCTGCGCTCTTTCGAATACCTCAGCGCGGCTTCGTATGCGCCCTGCGCGATGCCCAGCGAGAGCGCGGCAATCGAAATGCGCCCGCCATCGAGCACCCGCATGGCGTCGATGAAACCGTCGCCCTCCTTGCCCAGCAGGTTCTCAGCGGGAATCACGCAATCTTCAAAAATCATTTCCGAAGTGTCGCTGGCCCGCAAACCTAGCTTGTTTTCTTTTTTGCCGGGACGGAATCCCTTCGTGCCTTTCTCGATGATGAACGCGGAAAGCCCGTGGGTATTGGCGGCGCGGTCGGTCACGGCAATTGCGACCATCACGTCGGCATAGTGGCCGTTGGTGCAGAAAGTCTTGGTGCCGTTCAACACCCAGTTGTTTCCTTGCCGCCGCGCGGTCATGCGCGCACTGCCTGCGTCCGATCCCGAGGAAGGCTCGGTCAATCCCCACGCGCCGATAAATTCGCCGGTGGCAAGTTTGCTGACGTACTTTTTCCTCTGGGCTTCGTCGCCTGCCAGAAAAATGTGATTGGAACAGAGCGAATTGTGCGCAGCAACGATAATTCCAACCGAGCCATCGACCCGTGATAGTTCTTCGACCGTGATCACGTATTCCACGTAACCCATGCCGGCGCCGCCGTACTCGGCGGGGAAGATCGTGCCCATCAATCCCAGCTTGCCCAATTCCTTGATGGTGGCCAGGGGGAACTGAGAGGCTTCGTCCCAGGTCATGACGTTCGGCAAGATCTCGCGCTCGGAGAACTCACGCACGCTTTTCTTTAATTGCAGTTGTTCGTCGCTCAGTTGAAAATCCACAATTCCTCCGAGGTTTACTGCCGATGATTAGACCATAGCCGCATTGGAGGTAAAAGTTACCGCGGGCGCGGAAAAGGCATAGCCGCTAAGAGCCGCATGATCACTGGGGATTCAACACATAAACTCTCGCTGCCCAACCGACCGTATGGTTTGGCCGCAAGCCCACTCGGAACGATTTACCGAGCGAGAGAGGAATCAGTGGGAAACTTCATCGAGCATGAAGCGCTCAAACACTTCGTTGGAAAGCAATCGTCCACGAGGTGTCAGCCGGACAAGGTCCCCGTGCCGCTCCATCAGGCCACCGTCAACCAGCTCCGCGATCGTCCCCTGAACATTTGCGACCGCGGCTTCTCCGAATTGCGCGGCGATCTCCACCAGGCTCACTCCGCGGGTCAATCGCAGCCCCAGGAAAAAACTTTCCTCTAATGCGGCACGATGCGAAACCGCGGTCCGCTTCCAACCGGGCCCGGCCATGTATTGATCCAACGAATCGGCCGCCGCAAATCGTACCCCAGCGATTTCCGGACGGGCGGAAACCAGCATCGAATGTGCGTCCACGCCAAAGCCGAGGTAAGGCTGCCGAGTCCAATATTTCAAGTTATGCCACGATTCAAATCCGTCGCGCGCAAAATTCGAAATCTCGTACTGCGCAATTCCCGCCGCTTGCAAGCGCTCGCCCGCCGTCAGGTAGAAATCTGTCGTCGCATCTTCGTCAGGGACAAAGTGCGCGTGATAACGCGTCCCGCCGGCAATCAACTCGCGCCCTAACCGGGAGTCGTCGTCCACTTCCAGCATGTAGACACTGACGTGCGGCACGCCGGTTGCAATGGTTTCCGCCAGCGAGAATTCCCAACTCTCGGCCGTCTGATGCGGCAAGCCAGCGATCAGATCGACATTGATGTTAGTAATTCCCGCGGACCGCAGTTGAGCGATATCTTCGAGCACCGTCACGCGATGATGCAGCCGGCCCACCGCCTTAGCTTCTTCGTCCGCAAAGGACTGCACTCCGAGACTCACGCGGTTCACGCCGCAATGCAGCAGGCAATCGAGCACGGAACCGGACAGAGTCCAGGGCGCGCATTCGACCGTGACATCGGCCCCGGCGCTGACCCGAAACTGCGATCGCACAGCGCTGAAAATGCGCTCCAGATGAGCGACGTCAAGCAGCGTCGGCGTCCCTCCGCCAAGATAGATGGAATCGACTTCGGGTTCCATCTGGCCGCCCATTTCCGCGGCAGTCTGTGCAGCGTTCGCGATATCTGCGCAAACGCGATCTACATAGCTCCCGAACGCCGCGCGCGAAAACACGTCGGAGGCAAAGTTGCAAAAGCTGCACTTGGTGCGGCAGAACGGCACCGAAATGTAAATGCCGAGAGGCATGTCAAGACATTATCCCACCTGCCTCGACCCCGGTTCTCAAACCTTTTCTATCGTTTCGCCCGGTTTGGCGTCTAATTGGGGTACGCTTGTAAAATGGCGACTGGCGCGGAGATTACGAACAAACGCGTCTAACCGCCGCGTACCATCTGCCAGCCCAGGCTCGAAAAGAAACCGATGTCGCAGGAAGAAGAAGTATTAGGCAAAGCCTATGACAGCCGCCTGATGGCGCGGCTGCTGAAGTATTTGCGTCCTTACCGCTGGCAGGTCGCGATCGCGCTGGTGTCGATCCTGCTGAAGTCTTTTGCCGACGTGCTCGGCCCCTATCTCACAAAAGTTGCGATCGATCGTTACCTCGCTCCCAAAGGCGCCGCCACGGCGACCTCCTCTGGCATTTGGAGTTGGCTCAGTCCCAACGCCATTACCGGCATTGCACAGATCGCGGCCATTTATGTCGGGCTGCTGGTCTTCAGCTTCCTGCTCGAGTTTTTGCAGACCTACTACATGCAATGGACCGGGCAGAAAGTGATGTTCGATCTGCGCCGCCAGATCTTTCGCCATCTGCAGCGCCTGCACGTTGCCTTCTTCGACAAAAATCCAGTGGGCCGCCTCGTAACCCGCGTCACCACCGACGTTGACGCCCTGAATGAAATGTTCACCTCCGGGGTGGTTTCCATTTTCGAAGATCTCTTCGTGCTCTTCGGAATCCTGGGCGTGATGCTGTGCATGAACTGGAAGCTGGCTTTGATTACGTTTGCCGTGCTGCCCTTCATTGTCGTCGCGACTAAGATTTTCCGCGACCGGGTGCGCGATTCCTACCGCCGCATCCGCGTTGCCATCGCCCGCATCAACTCCTATTTGCAGGAGCACGTCAGCGGCATGGTCGTGCTGCAGCTTTTCAACCGCGAGCGCAAGGCGTACGACCGTTTCAAGGAAATCAACCGCAGCCACATGGAAGCGTTCAAAGACGCGATCATGGCGTACTCGGTTTACTACCCTGTTGTCGAGGTACTTTCAGCCATCGCGATTGCCTGCGTCATCTGGTTTGGCGGCGGCGACGTCATGCGCCTCATTCCGGTGACCAGCGTCGCCGTGAGTTTTAATTGGCGAACACTGTTGGCATTCCACTTGGTGGAGACGGTGGCATCGCTCGGCGTGCTGGTCGCCTTCATTCAGTACGCTCTGCGCTTCTTCCGCCCGATCATGGACTTCAGTGAAAAATACAACATCCTGCAATCGGCGATGGCAGCCAGCGAGCGCATTTTCAAGCTGCTCGACACCCCGGTGCAGGTGACTTCGCCCGCCATCACGCAACGCCCCGAAGGCCCGGGCCGCATCGAATTCGACCACGTCTGGTTCGCCTATCGCGAAGTGCCTGCGGAAGCCAGCACGAACCGTGTAGGGACGAAAGACCTTGTAGGGTTAGCGGACCATGTGGGGACAGCCGCCTCGACCGTCCATGCCGAGCGAAGCTCGGCTGGCTCTTCACTTGCCACGAGCAATGCAGTCAGCTCAGCCTCGGACTGGGTCCTCCGCGATGTAACCTTCACCATCGAACCCGGCGAAACCGTCGCGATCGTTGGCCACACCGGAGCCGGCAAGACCACGCTGATCTCGCTCCTGCTGCGCTTTTACGACGTGCAGCAAGGCGCGGTACGGATCGACGGACATCGACGTCAAGAACATGGATCTCGCCGACCTGCGCAGCCGCTTCGGCGTGGTGCTGCAAGATCCATTTCTGTTCAGCGGCACCATCGGCGGAAATATTCGCCTCGGCACCGGGCGCATTCAGGACAAGGACGTTGCGCAGGCCGCCGAAGATGTGAATCTCGCCGACTTCATCCGCGCCCTGCCCAAGGGCTTTGACGAAGAAGTGCGCGAGCGCGGGTCGACCCTCTCCACCGGCCAGAAGCAACTTATCTCGTTCGCGCGCGCGCTGGCTCACGAGCCGAAGATTCTGATTCTCGACGAAGCCACCTCCAGCGTGGATACGGAAACCGAATTCCGCGTGCGCGACGCCCTCAGCCGCATGGTCGAAGGACGCACCTCGCTGATCATCGCGCATAGGCTTTCGACCGTACAGCGTGCCGACAAGATCATCGTCATGCACAAGGGCCAGGTGCGAGAAATGGGCACGCACCAGCAACTGCTCGCGCAGCGTGGAATTTATTTCAAGCTCTATCAACTGCAGTACAAAGATCAGGAACTGAATGTAGCGCGGGCGCCCCTTCGGCAAAGCTCAGGGCAGGCCACGCCCGCGAATGTCAACGGCATAGCAGAGCCCGAAGTCACGGCCAGTGCGGATGACTAGTTTGCCCCCGAACAAATGGCGGATGAAAACATGCCACAGTCAAAACGAGTCTTCCTCTCGGCTGAATGGCGAAATCTCGTAATGTTGAATTACGCGGTGGATCCTGGCCTCTTGAATCAGTACGTTCCTCCCGGTACTTCGTTGGATTCGTTTCAGGGAAAAACTTACATCAGCCTGGTTGGCTTTCGGTTCTGCCGTACGAAAGTTCTGGGACACGTCTCGGTTCCCTTTCACACGGATTTCGATGAAGTAAACCTGCGTTTCTATGTTTGCCGGCAGGATGGCGGCAAGATTCGGAGAGGGGTGGTTTTTGTCGCCGAGGTCGTCCCCAGGCGGGTAATTGCTGCGACCGCTCGGCTGGTCTACGGTGAAAATTACAAATATGCTCCGATGCGGCATCGCATCGAAATCGGCGCGGCGAGCAAGTCGGCCGAGTTCCAATGGCAGGTGCGCGGACACTGGTGCGGGCTTTCCGCTCGATTCGAGGGCTCGCCAACACTTCCTCAGGCGGGAACTTTGGAACAGTTCATCACCGAACATTATTGGGGATATTCCGCTCAACCGGGCCTAGGGTGCATCGAATACCACGTCTCGCACGTTCCGTGGCAGGTATGGAAAGCCACTCATGCCAGCTTCCAAGGCGACGCCAGCGTTCTCTACGGGGGCGACCTGGCATCGCTTCTCGAGCGACAACCCGACAGTGCGTTCGTGGCTGATGGATCGCCGGTCATTGTCTTCAGAGGCAACAGGATTCAATGAAATCGAAAACCCACGAATCACAGTTCGTACTCCGCGAGGGCTGGATACTCTATGACGGCAGCTGCGGTTTCTGTTTTCGCTGGGTTCATTTCTGGAAGGACATCGTTGAGCCGCGGGGATTTGCGATTAAAGACCTGCAGTCCGCTTCGGCGGAAGGCCTCCTGCCGGTTCCGCAAGAGAATCTGCTCGATGACATTCGGGTGCTGACCTGCAGCGGGGAGCTGAAATCGGGCGCGGATGCCTACCTTTATGTGGCGCGACGAATCTGGTGGGCTTGGCCTCTCTATGCCATCTTCAGTTTGCCAGGATTTAATCGGCTTCTCTGGTGGGGCTATCGCTGGTTCAATCGAAATCGCTATCGAATTTCGGGACAATGCCCGCTGCCGAAAAATTAAATCGTGAATCGAATAGGCGCAGCTTTCGATGAGACGTAATATATTTCCGAAAAGCCGCCGCCGCGATACCCAGCCCCCGCTTTACAATCTTGTGTGCGAATCCTGATCTCAGCCGGCGAAGCTTCCGGGGAAATGTACGGCGCGCAGCTCATCGAAGCGATGCAGCGGGCGGCCTCGACTGCTGCTCGCTCCGTCCGCCGGACAGCCGACGCGGCTGTCCCCACATCTGCATCTCTGGCTTCACAAAAATCATCGCTGGATTTCTTCGGCGTCGGTGGCGACCGCATGCGGGCTGCCGGCTGCGACACCGTCGTTGACGCCAAAGATCTCGCGGTGGTTGGCATCACTGAGATCCTCAGCCGCCTGCCAAAAATACTCAGCCTCTACCGGCACTTGATCGCCGAAGCCGACAAGCGCAAGCCCGATCTCGCAATCGTGATTGACTCGCCCGCCTTCAACTGGCGCGTCGCCCGGCAGATGAAGAAACGTGGCATTCCTGTGGTCTACTACGTTGCGCCGCAGTTCTGGGCCTGGCGCCAGGGACGCGTCCGCCTGCTGCGCGATTACATCGACAAGGCGCTGGTGATTTTTCCATTCGAGGAAAAGTTCTATCGCGACCGCGGAGTCGATGCCACCTTCGTCGGCCATCCCCTCGCCGAATTGCCGCAACCGGAGATAACGCGCAACGACTATGCAGCTCAATTCCATCTCGACCCGGCCAAGCAGTGGATCACCGTCATGCCCGGCAGCCGCGTCAAGGAAGTGCGTATGAATCTGCCTACGATCCTCGAGGCGGCCGCGCAACTGGGCCCTGATTACGAATTCCTGCTCCCGCTAGCACCCATGCTCGACCGCACCTTCCTCAAAAGTCTGATGCGTCAGCAAGAAATCCACCTCGTCCCTGATTCCCTGCCCGCGCTCTGGCATTCCCGCGCCGGAATCATTGCCAGCGGCACCGCGACGGTCGAAGCCGCCATGATGCGTCTGCCGTTCGTGATGGTCTACCGCGTCTCCGCCCTCACCTACATGATGGGCAAGCCGCGCGTCAAAGTGCCATTTTTCGCGATGGTGAACCTGATCGCCGAGGAAAAAATCGTCCCTGAGTTGGTTCAGGCGGACTTCACTGCGGCAAAGATCGTCGCCGAAATCAAAGAAATCCTGCCGGACGGGCACGCCCGCGAACGAATGTTGGCCGGCCTGACCAAGGTAAAAAGGCTCCTCCGGGCCCCTGAAAACAGCCCAAACGGCTCAGCCGCAGACCGCGCCGCCGCGATCATATTGGCCCTCAAGCGCTAGGACGCTTTGCAGCCCGCCATTCCGGGGAGCGAGTACATCTTGTCATTCCGAGGAGCATGGATCTTGTCATTCCGAGGAGCGAAAGCGACGAGGAACCTGCTGTTTGCCGGTATCGCCACGAAAGCAGTTTATCGCTTCGCTCGAAATGACAAAATGGGAGGGATGACAAACTGGCGAAACGACAAAGTCGGGGGGGGTAAACCTTGTGCTCCCAGCATCTTTTAGTGGAGAATCTTCATCATAGGAAGTTGGTAAGGCCGATTTCCGGGAGATTCTCCTTAATGCAGATTTGTCGGCGCGCCCAGAGCGTCCTGTCGCCCTCTCTTGCCCTGCTGCTATTGGCTTTCCTTGCGATCCCCGCGCGGGCCGCGGAAAAGGTCCACCTGCGCGTTGACGATTACCAGATCGAGGCCGAACTTACGCCTCATCTCCACCAGATCTCAGCGCGCGCCAAGGTGAAATTCACCGCCCTTCAGGATCTCAACACCGCCATTTTCGAACTGCACAACGATCTGCGCGTCACCCGGGTTCTCGACAGCAAGGGCCAGACGTTGTCGGCTGAACGGGTTACGCAGGATTCAACCATCCGCGTGCCGCTGCCCGCGGGCCTCGCCAAAGATGCTTCCACCACATTGACCTTCGAATATGAGGGAACCCTCGAAACCGCCGACGATAGCCCGGTTCCGGGGCTTAAGCTCGCCTACATCAGCGATGACACCAGCTACCTGCTCTACGCCGGCCGCTGGTTCCCCGTCAGCGGCTATGGACTGAACCGCTTCACCGCAACCATCAGCATCACGGTCCCGGCGCATATGGTGGCGATCGGCAGCGGAAAGTCCACGGTCACCGATAATCCCCCTTCAACCAAGCCCAACACCAATGGGCTCCCCACAAAGACTTTTACCTTTGCCTACACCAAACCGAGTTTTCCCGGAACCATCGTCGCGGGAGTTTTCCAGGAATACAAGAGCGACGAGGCCGGAATGGACCTGCACGTCTACTTCAAACCCTCGCACCAGGCGCTGGCGCCCACCTACACCACCACAGCCGTTCAGGAGTTCACTTACTACATCACTCTGTACGGCACTCCTTTATCGCAGAAGCTCAATGTGGTGGAACTGCCCGGCGACACCGTCCCCTACGCCTGGGCGCCTGAGATCGCAGGACTCGCTGGCCCCTCCATCACCGAGAAGACCAACTATCGGCTGCTTGCCAATGCGATCGCGCATCAATGGTGGGGAGTTTCCGTGAGCCCCGCTTCGAAAGACGACTGGTGGCTGGTAGACGGCTTCTCCCGCTATTCCGAGGCAATGTATGTAGAGAACGCCGCCGGTGCGGCCGGTCTTGAAGAAGCCGTCAAAGACATGTCCGTAGGCGCGCTCGCTTACGACACGGTTCCGCTTTCCAGCGCCAGCAAACTCGATCCCTTCTCCACCGAATTTCAATCGCTCGTGACCGACAAGGGCGCGATGATTCTGCACATGCTGCGCTGGGTGCTGGGCGAGGACAAATATCTCAAGACCATGCGCGAGTTCGCCGAGACTTATGCCGGCAAAACGGCCTCCATGGATGACTTCCGCACCATCGCCGAAAAATATTACGGCGAACAGCTCACCTGGTTTTTCTCCCAGTGGCTCGATTCCACCGGCGCCCCCGAATTCAAAGTGAAGTACACCACCTACCGCCTGGGCAACAACAAGGGATTCCGCATCACTGGCGAGATTTCCCAGGATCTCGACTTGTTCCGCATGCCCGTCGATCTTCGCATCGACACCGACGGCAAAACGGAAGACAAGAAGATCGAAGTCGTCGGCACCAATTCACCCTTCAGCGTGGAAACTTTTGGACGGCCGCGCCGCATCGCCGCCGATCCTGACCATCATGTGCTCACCAATTCTTCCGATGTGAAGTTGCGGTCTTCCATTCTGCGCGGCCAGGCGATGCAGCAGCAGGGCGATCTCACCGGAGCCCTTTCCGAGTTCAACAAGGCTCTGGACCAGAACAAGAACAGCTCGCTGGCTCACTATCGCATCGCGGAGATCTTCTTTCTGCAACGCAACTACCAGGCGTCGGCAAACTCATACCGTTCCTCCATCAATGGCGACGGAGATCCGCGTTGGACCGAAGTCTGGAGCCATATTCAACTGGGAAAGATTTTCGACATCACCGGCCAGCGCGAGCGCGCCATCAACGAATACCGGCAAGGCATCCAGACCAACGACGACACTTTTGGCGCTCTCGAAGAAGCGCGCAAGTATCTGCAGAAGCCTTACGAGCGTCCCAAGAACAAAGAGTAGTGAGTAACTTTAGGGGAATTCTCAGCCGTTCCGGGTGCCCGTTCCCAAGGCTCTAGTCTTCTTTCCGGCGGCGAGCCATCGCGGGCTTCGGTTGAGTTGTCGAGGTGATTCGAATTCCAGGACTTGACACTGCACGGCCTCGCGACTGCCTGCGCCGAGCGTGGCGGACTGCCTCGTTTTGCTGATCTGGCGGCGAACGTATGGCATGAACCCAGTATCTCTCCCATAAGCTTCCGCAAAATCGAATGGGGCCTTCTGCAGCGCGTCGGCTTTCGAGGCATTCCACAGCGGCAGCGGCCGAGCATCCAAAAGACCGCTATCCAAAAGACGCGCTCGATTCTGGATTCGCTGGATGCGCTCCACCGCCTTCACCACAACCTTCGTAAACTCTGTCCCATCGTCACGGGTACGCCGTTCCCGCAGGCGCTGCATCGCATCCTCTGCCGAAAACCACGTGCGACTTCGTTTCGATTCCTTGGGCGCGCCCAACCGCAAAACCTCGCAAAGATGCGCAGTGACTGCGGATACCTTTTCGCCAGGCTTCCGCCCGCCGCGACGAACATAGCGCGCGAACGAAGCTTCTTCGATCCGGCCATGAACTCCCGCCTCTTCGAAAGCTTCGAGGGCGGCGGCCTGGGCGTGCGTCAACCCCGGTTCCGCGCTGCCTTTGGGGAAGGTCCATCGCCGGGCGCCGTTGCCGCGGGTCCGCACCAGCAGGAACTCGATATCCCCCCTGCGCACCCGGTAGCAAACCGCGGCGACCTGCTCACACTCCCGCAGGTTGCGCAGTTGTGACAATCGCACGATCTTCGCCAGCCGCAACCGCGATCCTCGCCCATTTTTCGTAACAGCGCTCACCGCAACAGAGTGCACGATGCCACGGCCCTGTGCCTAGAGCACAGCTTGGTTCGCGCCGGGCGGATGGCCTTGCCTCCGGCCAGCAGTGGCGTGGCGGAATCTCTCTGCATACTTGCACCCTGCGTGCGGAGCAAGACAATATTCATATTCCGTTGTTGTACTCCGCGGGAGAGACTCTTGCAGAACGCGCGCTGTCTTCGCTGTAATCGCGAAATCGAACCCGGACAGAAATCGGTCGCGCTCTACATGTTCGCGCAGACCGTAGGAATTAAGCCGCGCCAGAAATCGACGGCTCATCGCATCTCGTTTTGCCCGGAGTGCGCGGTCTCGCTGGCCATGGGACCTCCGCCGGATGGCGCTCTCAACCTTGCCGCATGGGATATGATTCGCGACCTCGTCGGCTCAGACCCCGCCCTGAATCAGGCAGCGTGGGAAAACCTGAGTGGAGTGCTCGGCCTGCTGCCCGCAACCGGCACCGACGGCGCCCATCGTGCCACGCCCAGCGGCGGGTATTTCGAGTTCTGACGCGGCGACGCTCACGCCAGATCAGCCAGAGCTACTTTTCAATCCATCGCCGGGCCGCTTCCACCGATCGGAAAATTGAGAAGCTTCGTTGCGTTCGCCAGATCTTGTGCATGCGGGCGGCGTGATGCTGCACTTCATTGCGGACCACAAAAGCCCGCTTCGCCTCCCGTGAGAACGGGTCGATTTCATCGGCCAAGCGAATAAATTCTTCCGGATTCAAATCCAGTCCTTCGACATCGCTCATGTCTACGATTTCAGAAAAGTCGGGATCGAATCGTGGATCAGCCCGCAGCGACGCCGCGTAAGTTTCGATCGACTGCACCGTAACCTGTCTGTGAAACCGGACCGATACCAGTCGCTTGCCAGCGTCCAACTCGTAATCCCGCGATCCGTTAATTTCATTGTCTGTTTTCTGGTTACGCAATGTGCCGATACTTGGCGTGTCTCTGAGAACACTCAATGGGTCAGGCCTCGTCGTTGGGGAAAGCGCTTCACCGCCCTGCAGAGACTATCGGCAGAAAGCCGGTAAACCTTCAATGAACTCTCATCGATTGGGAACTTCGCGGGATTTTCTTACGTATTACTGATCAGAATGATTGGGCGGGATTGAGACCCCTCGCCCGAACGTTACCCGGGCCCCCACGCGCTCTTCGGAGCCGTGGGGGATTCTTTGTAGCGCCGGCCACAGCGCGTAACGCGGGCGTCTCGCGCGGGTTGCAGCATTTCCTTTGCTTGTGAGTCAGTAGTGGTATCGCGCCTGCAGAAAATCAATGCGGCCATTGCTTACGCGATACACCAGGCGGTGTTCTTGCGTGATTCGTCGCGACCAGCACCCCGCCAGTACATACTTCAATGGCTCGGGTTTTCCAATGCCTGCAAATGGATCGCGCAGCATAGCCTCGATAAGTTCGAAAGCGCGAAGGGCAACTTTGCGGTCGATCTCAACCCAATAACGCAAGTCCTGTCGAAACTCGGGATGGAATATTGCTTCCCAGTCAACGGTGCGCGGCAAGCCCCATCTCCTGTCGCAATTTGTCCAGCGATTGTGACCGCCCCTTGCCGCCGACGGCCCGGCGTAGTGCCACAAGCAGCCGTTGTGCATTCTTAGGTGATCGCAACAAGTGAGCCGTTTCCATCAGCCCCAAAAGTTCATCCGCTGGAACCATGGCCACCTTCTTTTCTCCTTTGCGAACGACAATCACCACTTCGCGGTCATCGGCCACGCGGTCCAGCACGGAAGCCAGGCTCTGACGCAGGTTGGTATAGGTAGTTTCCGTCAAACGAAGCACCTCGGTTTCGTTATTGTACATGTTTCCTGTACGTAGACCAAGCACATTCCCCGGTTGCGCCGGCAGTCCCGCGCGGCAGTCACGAACTTGCCTGCCCTCGCACTTGCCAACTCTTCCCGTGCATTTACAATTCCTTTGTGTCCGAAACCGCCGCCACGCGCCTCGATCGAGTTCTCGCGCAACTCCGCCTCTACGAGCATCCCTTGCTGAATTTCTCAGCGCGCGCGAAAGGCGATGGGGTTGAGATCATCATTGAGTTCAAAGATAAATCCGTTCCCGTCCACACATATTCTTTCGACCTTCACCCCCGCGACCTCGACCATCCCCAGTTTGAATGGAGTTTTCAACGCCAACTCTACGACGCACTCCACGACTATTTTATGGAGATGTTTATCCGCACGCCTCAGGACCGCGCCGAGCGCCGACGAGAGGGCATGTGAATCCGCTTCGCCAGCAGATCGAGGTTGAAATTCGCGAGCGTGGCCCCATTCCCTTTTCGCGTTACATGGAGCTCTGCCTCTATCATCCCGAACTTGGCTACTACTCGCGCAATGCGCAACAGTTTGGCAAGGCTGGTGATTTTTATACCTCGAGCGATGTCCACGCCGTCTTCGGCCGCCTGCTGGCGCGCCAGTTCGACGAAATGTGGCGCGTGTTGGGATCGCCCGCCCGTATCGACATGGTTGAACTCGGCCCCGGCCGCGGCCTGTTCGCCCAAGACGTTTTGGACTGGTCGGAAAAGAAATTTCCAGATTTCTTCCGCGCCGTGCGTTACGTTCTCATCGAAAGCTCACCCGCCCTGCGCGAGCGAATGAAAGTGACTCTGGCACATCACATCGAATCGGGAAAAGCCCGTTTCGCCACGATTGACCCTCTTGAAATCGGCGAGGCCCAAGCCAAAGACGAGGCCCAAGCTAGGGTCGCCGAGGTCCAAGCCGCGGAGCGGCGAAAGAATGCAGCCCACGGCGTAAGCCGTGGGTCGGCTGCGAACAATGAGCAAGCCCCGGAGGGGCGAAAGAAAACACCGTCGAGCAACGCGCCCACCATCGTTTTTGCCAACGAATTCTTCGACGCGCTCCCCGTCGAAATTCTAGGCACGAAGGGTTCCCTGCGCATCGACACCCACGACGGCCGCTTCGCCGAGACCTGGGCACCCTCGTCCCCCGACGAACTTGAATTCCTCGACCGCTACTCGATCCATCCCGATCCCGACGAACGCGTCGAAGTCCCTCTGGCCGCGCAACAATATATGGATCGCCTCGCCGCCGGCATTCAACGCGGATTCCTCGTCGCCATCGACTATGGCTATACTCGCGAAGAACAACTTGCCGGACGCCATCGCGATACCGTGAAAGCAATTCGCCAGCATTCCATCAGCGCGAATCCGTACGAGGCTCCGGGCGAACAGGACATCACCGCCGACGTGAACTTCACCGCGCTCGCCAGCCGCCGCAGAAAAACGCGGCATGCAGGCCCATAAGCTGGTCACGCAATCGCAATTTCTGATGGGGATCGGCGAGGCCAACCAATTCGCCGACGCTTTCGAAGAATGCCGCCTGCCGCAGGAACGCGCCAAAGTAGCGATGCAACTCAAGCATCTGGTCACTCCCGCTGGCATGGGCGAGAGCTTTCACGTCTTCATGGCAACGAAAGGAATCGAAAGAGAAGCCGTTTCATCCTTGGCGGGCTTCAGTTTCGGTGCCCGGCAAATGCGGAGATGAAGACGCGTTTTTTTGAATCCTGCCGGCTGTCCGGATACGATGGGATCGAGGAACGACACTTCACAAATCTATACAAAAACTCAGCCAACCTCGGTCCCGCAATCCAGGTTCCCACTCTAAGGAGCATACGTCTGCCGATTCTATCGCCCAGGAGGATGTCATGAAGCGGTCTACCGTCAACGTTGTTCTCATTGTGGCTGTTGTTGCCTCCGCCCTTACCAGCCGGGCCCAATCAACCGGGGAGCATAGCTCCCAACCAGGCATACACCATCCCATCATTTACGTGATGCCGAATGCGGTCACTAATCCCGGACCGGGCGATAATTCGCAGGTCGTCGTCGATTCCTCCCATAACGGCAAGGAACCGCAGGTGGCAAAAATCTACCAGGAACTGCAGCGCCGCAAGGAATGCCAGCCCTTCTCGGAAAACATGATCAAGGAGAAAGCGGATTACTTCCTGCTTCTGCAGCACGGCGGCGGCAAGGGGAACCGATGGGCGGTTTCCGATAGAAACGGTGACGTGATCGCGTCCGGCGACTCACTGTTGCTCGGGAGCTCGGTGAAGGATGCGTGCCTCGCGATCGCCAAGAATTGGCAACAAAGCGCCACCGTAGCGGGACACTAATTCACGCAGACTTCCCCGTGAGTCGCGCTGCCTTGTGTCCCTCAGGAATGATTTGGCGGCGAGGGATATTCGTACACCCCGCGCCCCGACTTCCGCCCCAATCGCCCTGCCTTCACATACTGCACCAGCAGCGGCGCGGGACGATATTTCTCCCCTAACGACTTGTGCAGATACTCAAGAATATGCAGCCGCGTGTCGAGCCCAACCAGATCGACCATCTCGAACGGCCCCATGGGATGATTTAATCCCAACTTGAGCGCCTTATCGATATCGGCCGCCGAGGCGATCCCCTCCTGCAGCATGTAGAACGCTTCGTTGCCGATCATGGCATTGATGCGGCTCGTGATGAACCCCGGCGCTTCTTTGATCACCACCACTTCCTTGCCCATCCGCTTGCCCACGTCAACCGCGGCGGCCAGCGTGTCGTCATCCGTTTCGAGAGCCCGCACCACCTCGAGCAATTTCATTTTGTGCACGGGATTGAAGAAGTGCATGCCCACGCACTTTTTCGCGCGGTAGGTAACGCTCGCGATTTCCGTGATGCTGAGAGAAGAAGTGTTCGACGCGAGAATTGTCGTCGGCCGGCAGATTTTGTCGAGCAGGGTGAAGATTTCGATCTTCGACTCCATCTCCTCCGGCACCGCCTCAATCACCAGATCGGCTTCGCGCGCGGCCTCTTCCACCGAGCCCGCGTATTCCAGCCGCTGAAAAGCCGCATCGGCGTCGGGAGCGGTAACTTTGCCCAGTTCGACCGATTTATCGAGATTGGCCCTGATCTCGCTCTCCGCCCGCCGCAGCGCGGTCGGCAGCAGATCTTCGAGAATCGTGCGGTAGCCGCCAACCGCGGCGGCATGCGCAATCCCGCGGCCCATAATGCCGGCGCCGATCACTGCGACGGTCTTGATCTGCGCCACGCTATTGGCCCGCCTTTTCCAGATCTGCGATCGCGGAATTGATGGCTCCGCCGGCAGTTTTCAAATATTCCGCCAGTCGCTGCCGCTCTTCGGCGTTCATGCTGGGAATATAAATGCAGATCCGGCGCAGCGTCGCCGTAATGTCGTCCACATAATTCATCGCGCGGATAAGTTCACCAGTTGCTGGCATGAATGCTCCTGTAATTTGTTCTGGGATTTCTTGTTCCCTGCTCCGCCAATCGCAACGGCGCAAGCCGGAATCTTTATTCTGGACGCGTCCGCGAATTTAGTAAAGGCTGGCACTCCAGTCCGGCAGCGCATTGAACTTCTCAACCGCTGGCCTGCGCGTGTTTGTTAACAGGGATTTAATCCGCGCCGCATATAATCTCGATCATTACTCTCATGAATCATAGGAGTTCATCAGGAATCTAAACCATATGGCGGATAAACCTTTGAAACGCTATCTTTTCGCGAGCGACTTCGATCAGACGCTCACCTTCAACGACTCCGGCTACGTGCTCGCCGAACTCGTCGGCATTCCCACTGCCGAGTTCGAACGCAAAGCCAAAGGGATGGCCAAGATCAACCTCGTACAACAAGGTGCCGAACTCGCCTACCTGCTTCTCCACGACCCTGAGTTCAAAGCCAAGGTGCGCAAAGAACATCTCTACGAGGTGGGCAAGAGAATACGCCTCAAAGGCGACATCAAGCTGCTCTATCAGGTTCTCGAAACCGGAGTGAATGGATACGTCTTCGACTTCTACGTGCTATCGGCTGCGCCGGTTGAGGTGATCCACTCCGCTTTGGAGGATATCGTTCCGAAGGACCACATTTTCGGCACTGAGTTTCGCTACAAGCCTTCCGGCGAAATCGACACCATCGTTTCGGCCACGGCTGGTTATGGCAAAGTCGCTGTGCTCAAACGCCTGCTGGTGCAGCATGTGATGGGGCCCGATCACGTGGTCTATAGCGGGGACGGCAGCTCCGACATTCACGTGATGTTGGAGATCAACGCGCGCGACGGCCTGACCATCGCCGTTTCGGAGTCGCCCCACGTCTCCCAGATTGCCAAGCGCACCGTCCTGAGCACCAGCGCGTTCGCCGTGTTAGCGCCCATCCTCGAAGAAATTGCGGGATGGGAGCGCGCCCGCATTCGCGCCTTCTTCGAAGCCAACGGCATGTTGATTCAGGAGTGGGAGCGCGTCCGCACCGACTGGCTCACCGTGCGCCCGGCGATTCCCGAAGATTCGGAACCTGCAACTGTGGTGTAAGGTGGAACGAATCCATGCGGCGCGACAAAAACCTGATTCCGCTTTCGCACCAGCATCAGCATGCCTTAGCGCTGTGTGTGCGCATCGATCGTGCTCAGCCGATCCCTGTCGCCGATTTACCTGCGTGGCAGGCAGAAATCGAACAGCACTTCGCTCAGGAAATCAAAATTCATTTCTCGGCGGAGGAAGGCATTCTCTTTCCGGCCGCGCGCCGCTTCCCTGCTCTCATTCCTCTGGTGGAAGAACTGATCGCCGATCACGTCGCGTTGCGTGAATTATTTTCCCAGGCCGAGAAGCGCCGCATGTCAGGGGAAAGCCTGCCGGCCTTTGCCCAGCAGCTTTCAACCCACATTCGCAAAGAAGAGCGCCAACTTTTCGAGCAGCTCCAGCAATCGATGAATCCAGCGGAGCTTGCCGATCTTGGACAACGGCTGGAAGAGGCCCTCAAAGACGCCGCGCAAGCCTGCAGTCTGCCGAATGAAGCGACCAGATTGAAATCAAACTCCCGATCTCGCGCCTGATCGCTTCTACGTTTCCAGCCGGAAGCGCGTTTCCGCCAAGCCGTACAGCTTCCGCCACACCAGTCGATTAATCGTGACCACCGTGGCCGCCATCATCATGGTCGCAGCCAGCAGCAGATGATAATCGCCGCTATCCGTCGCTTGACTGATCGTCGCTCCCAGACCGGTGGTGGTGTAGATGTGCCCCTTGAAATGGAAGTATTCGGCAACGATGCTCGCATTCCAGGCTCCGCCCGAGGCGGTCACCAGGCCGGTGACGAGATAGGGAAAAATTCCCGGCAGGATCAGTTTCTTCCAGCGCTCGATTCCGCGCACGCGAAAAATCGAGCAGCATTCCTTGAGATCGGTCGGGATCGCCATCGCGCCCGCGATCACGTTGAACAACACATACCATTGCGTGCCCAGCAATAACACCACGATGGACGCCAGCCCCAGCCCGCCACCCAGACGAATCAGCACCAGCAGGATTACCGGCAGCAATGCCGTGGCCGGAACCGAGGCCGCAATCTGCGCCAGCGGTTGCGCGATGCGCGCCAATCGAGGGTTGAATCCTATGGCCACCCCAGCCGGCACCGTCCACAGTGTGCCGATCAATAGAGCGACGTTCACTCGCAGAAAAGTTGCACCCAGGCCCACTGCAGTCGCGCGCAATTCCGCTCTTCCCAGGCCGGTGAGAATGATTGCGACCCGAACCACGCCGTAGCCAATGCCTACCAGCACCGCCAGCCCCAGCGCGCGCAGCAGCCATTCCCTCCACGCCGCCGGAGCAGGTTCTGGATTTTCTGCCTCGTGCCTGCGAGCAAAATACAGCAGCAGGCGCTCGCTCATCGGGCGCAGAGTTTTTTGCCGGATTCGCGCCAGGCCGGTGGAATGTTGCAGGATGTCGAGCACCCACGATCGTGGCGCGTCGGTGCTCTCCACCTGTTCGACTTTGAACTTCTCCGCCCACGCGATCACCGGACGCCATACGAATTGATCCAGCAGCACGATCACCGCGATCATGGTGGCCACGCCCCAGAAAATCGAGGCCGTGTCTCCCGCGCTGGCCGCAGTTTGCAGATACGATCCCAACCCCGGCAGGCGAAAGTCGCGCGGCCCCAGCACAAACATTTCACACACCATCAGCGCGAACCATCCACCAGCCACCGACATCATCGAGTTCCAAACCAAGCCGATCGCCGAAAACGGCAACTCCATTTGCGTGAAGCGTTGCCACCAGCTGAAACGATAGATGGTGGCTGCCTCGTGCATGTCCTTCGGAATGCTCTTCAGAGACGCGTAAAAGCTGAAGGCCATGTTCCACACCTGGCCGGTGAAAATCAGAAGGATCGCTCCTAGTTCCACGCCCAGTTGCCGGCCCGGGAAAAGCGCCACCATCGCCAGCATCACTCCCGGAAGAAAACTGAGAACAGGGATCGACTGCAGAACATCCAGCAGCGGGATCATGAAGCGCTCAGCCCGGGGGTTATAAGCCGCGACATAGCCATACACGAGCGTGAAACCAAGACTCAGGACGTAGGCAATGGTGATGCGCAACAGGGAATAACCCGCATAGGCAGGGAGAGCCCATAGGCTGCGCGAAATCTCTACCGTGGGGGTGAAGGGTCCGAACCAGGAGTGCCCAACCGTGATGACGCCATAGAACAGCGCAATCCCGGCCCCGAACATGATCACGTCGGGCAGGTGCGAAACTTCAATACTCGGCAGTTGCGACCACAGTCGAAATGCCGAGAATCCCCGGAAGCCGATGCTCTTCTTCATTGAAGCTCAGTGGTTCGTGATCAGTGCTTTGTGATCAGTGCTTAGTGTTCAGCGCTTGGTTGTGGGTAGTCGCGCTGGTTTACCTGTGATTCCTCTGTGGCCCCCGTGGTTAAAGCCTTTGACTTCCTCGCCCAAATAACATCACTACGATTTCGCCACAGGCGCGATCCACTAATCACTAACCACTGAACTCTGCACCAGTCTGCCGCTTTCACGGTCATAATCGAAAATCTCCGCATAACGGCCCCAGTTCACAGCCGTATCAAACTGGCGCTGCACTTCTTCCTCGGAAAAATGCTCGTCGAGGATGTCCCGAAAGAATTCGTCGTTAATGGAGTGATCCGACTTCCGTTTCAGAACACTGTCAATCTGCCGAAGGATCGTGACATTTTCCAATGCGGCCTCGCGGAACAAAACTTTGCGCCTTTGAATATCCGCATCGGCGAACTGCACTCCTGCCCGCAACAGTTGTACATCACCCTCCTTCAACCCGGCGAAGCCCAGCAACTGGCAGGCTTCCAGGATGGGCAGCAGATCCTCCACGTCCATCACCAATTCGTCGCTCAGGCGAAAAAGGTCTTCGCGGCCGCCACGGTCGTGCAGCAGTTCGAGCAGGCCGGCGACTCCTCCCACGCGGGCGTGCGGCAGAATCTGATACTTGCTCGCCTTCACCGGAGTCTCTCCCCGCTTCAGTCCTCCCGGCGGCACAACGATTTCTCCCGTGCTCTCCGGATCGGGCAAATCGTGCTGCACATCCGGTTCTGTCATTACTTTGTAGATGTAGTTGACCAGTTCGACAAAGCGGGGCGACTTGCGGTCGCGAGGTTGCGTCAGGCGTACGTTAAAATCGGAGCGAACCCGCGCCGGATTTCTTCCCAGCACCACAATCCGATCCGCCAGGATCACCGCTTCCTCGATGTTGTGGGTCACGATGAAAATAGCGCTGGTAGTCATCTTCTTGTTCAGCCAGAGTTCGAGCAATTCGTTGCGCAGGTTTTCCGCGGTGAGCACATCGAGCGCGGAAAACGGTTCGTCCATGAAGAGCACTTCCGGCTCCACCACCAGGGCGCGCGCGAAGCCCACACGCTGCTTCATGCCGCCGGAAAGTTCTTTGGGATACGCCGTCTCAAAACCATCGAGTCCCACCGTGTCTAGCGTGCGCAGGGCGCGTTTGCGGCGCTCCACGGCGCCCACGCCGCGCGCCTCCAGCGGGGCCTCCACATTTTCAAGAACGGTTAGCCAGGGAAACAATGCGAAGCTCTGGAAGACGATGGCCACATTCGGCACTTGTCCATCCAGTGGCTTGCCGTGCCAGAACACCCCTCCCGAAGAAGGCTGCGAAAGCCCGCTCAGAATGCGCAGCAACGTCGATTTGCCACACCCGGAAGCGCCTAGCAGCGCGATGATTTTACCCGGCTCAATGGAAAAGTCCATGAGCCCCACGACCTGGATCCGCGCACCATCCGGCTGCGGATAGGACTTCTCAATCGCCCGCCCCTCGATAATCGCTTCACTCGCCAAGAAAAATCCCCGTAACTTCTATACACGATTTATAGGAACCGACAAAGGTTTGATTTGCGGGAACGCGCGATCTCTTTGTGTCGTGCGAATGAAGTGATGAGCAGCCGCCCGATCATGGACTTCGCCGCCCTAAAACTCAACACTCGAGACCAATGTTCCGCTCAGGCTGCGAATTCCTGATCCGCCAGAACAGGAAATGGCACCGGGAGCCGATCGGTCGCTTCGGCAAGAAGCGCCAGTTTGGCGGTCAACTCGGCGGTTAGCTGCTCAGGCGCAAAACGCCACTTCCAATTCCCACCATGCAGGCTGGGCGTATTCATGCGAGCCTCGCTCCCCAGTCCTAATACATCCTGCAGGGGAATCAGAGCAAGCTCGGCCACGGAACTCTGCGCTGCTCGGATAAACGCCCAGTGAATCCCATCGTCGCAGTGCCCGAGATAGACTTGTGCGTTGCGCTTTTCGTGATCCGCCGCCCCCGATTGAAACCAGCCCACAGTAGTATCGTTGTCGTGTGTTCCCGTGTAGATGACCTTGCCGGCGGCGCGATGCGGTAAGTACATATGCGCGCCCTCGTCGCCGAAACCAAATTGCAACACCGCCATCCCAGGAATCTGCAAACGCTCGCGCAGCGCGTGGACCTCTGGCGTAATGTACCCAAGATCCTCGGCGAAAAACGGCAGCCCCCCGAGCGCATCGCGCAGCTTATGAAATAAATCGTCACGCGGACCATCCACCCAACGCCCGTTCACCGCGGTGGGATCGGCCGCCGGAATCTCCCAGAACTGGTCGAAGCCGCGAAAATGATCGAGGCGAATGTAATCGCAGTTCCGCGTCGCCCAGCGCAGTCGCCGGATCCACCACTGGTAGCCTCGCGTCTTCATCACATCCCAGCGGTACAGCGGATTTCCCCACCGTTGCCCCGTCTTGCTGAAGAAATCCGGCGGCACACCGGAAACCACTTCGGGCTCGAGCTTCTCATTCAACTGGAAGAGTTCATGATGCACCCAGACATCGGCGCTATCGTAATTGACGAAGATCGCAACGTCACCCACGATGCGAATCGAGCGTTCCGAACAGTAACGCCGCAACGCCTGCCACTGTTCATAGAAAGCAAACTGTAGGGCGCTGCGGATCTTTAAGTCAACAGCCAGTTCCCGGCGCGCCTTCTGCAGCGCCTCCGGTTCGCGATGTGCCAGTTCGGGTGGCCATTCGTTCCAACTCGCCAGCTTCTGTTGGGCGCGCAACGCATCGAAGAGAACAAAATCATCGAGCCACCACGCATTCTCCGCGCAAAACTGCTCGAAGCGTTGCCGCGCGCCGTTTGAAGCGGAGGCTAAAAAGCCTCGTCCCGCCTCAAACAGCAGCGGCATCTTGCCGGTAAACACCCGATCGTACTCGACGGCGCCAACGTCGGAAGAAAGTTCGGAGAGCTTTGCACGATCGATCCAGCCATGATCGGCAAGACGTTCCAGGCTGATCAGAAGAGGGTTGCCGGCGAATGCCGAGATGGAAGAATACGGCGAATTTCCGTAACCGAGCGGCCCTAGCGGGAGCACCTGCCACAGCCCCTGGCGCGCGGACGCGAGAGAATCAACGAACGAATAAGCCGCTGGACCAAAATCACCGATGCCGCCGCGCGAAGGCAGCGACGTGGGGTGCAACAAAATGCCTGCGGCGCGCGGAAACGGCATGCAACTCAGTCGATACTCAGTCCTAATTCGCTAAAGGTGGTTTCGCCAGGATTGCGTCGTTAGATACCTGACTCAGTTCCCGCATGGAGCAGAGCCTTCATCTCGTCCTGGTTGATCTTGATCTTGCCAGATTTCTCCATCTGACCGCGCAGGTTGGTGACGAATAAGCCGAAGAGCTCGTTCTCTTTGCCCTGCAGCAGCGTGTCTCGAATCTGGTCACGCTTTGCCGCGAAATCAGCGTCGGTTGGAGTTTGCACTTCA
Source organism: uncultured Acidobacteriaceae bacterium (assembly GCA_963715875.1). Lineage (GTDB taxonomy): Bacteria > Acidobacteriota > Terriglobia > Terriglobales > Acidobacteriaceae > Sulfotelmatobacter. The sequence continues at coordinate 4,173,878 of OY970281.1, forward strand.
AGCACAGAAAGCACCACGCCATTGCCGCCGCCGCGAATCGGCCCGCTGATGTCCCCCACTTTCATGGTGAACGCAACGGAAGCTTCCCCCGTCATCGAACCAACATCGGGGACCTGCCCATCGGGCAATACGAGATCGCTGGTCTTCACCGTCGCTCCCAGTTCCTTGGCAGCCTTTTTCAAATCATGTTCGCTCTTGGCGCGATCGGAAAGTTCTTGACTCTTCTGCGCCAGCAGCACGCCCGCACGCTCGTTCTTAAACTGCTCTTCTACCCTCGTGCGAACGTCATCGAACGTCGGCGTCGACGGCGGTTTCACCGCCAGCAACTGGAATACCGCGAAGCCTTGCGGAGTCGTGCCCATGTCCGGAGGAGATTTTTCCGTCGCGGCAAACACTGCGTCCATCAATTGCGGCGCTACCCCCATTCCGGGCACCACATCCTTGCGGCCAAAGAAGTCCGAGGTCACCACCGGAATGCCTTTGGCAGCCGCGGCTGCGTCCAAACCCTGCGTCTTGGCGCTCTGCAACAGATTTTCCGCTTGCTGCTGCGCCGCAGCCTGCGTCTTTTGCTGCTTCACGATGGGTTCGATCTCAGCTTTGACCTCATCGAGCGTCTTCATGTGCGCGTCTTGCTTATCGTCGACTCGAATGATGTGGAAACCGTCGAGAGTCTTTACCACGTCACTGGTTTTGCCCTTAGGCAACGCCTCCGCGGCCTTCTCGAAATCCGCGCCCATCTGGCTCTTTCCGATCCAACCCAGCGAACCACCCACATTTGCGCTTCCCGGATCTTCGGAATACTTCTTCGCCAAATCCTCGAACTTGGCTCCGCCCTTCAACTGCTTCAAAACATCGTCGGCACGACGTTGCGCATCCGCCACGCCCTTCTCATCGATCTTTCCATCCGGCCCCGGCAGCGGCATCTTGATCCAGATGTGGCTTACCTTAATTTGCTCCGCGGCGCGATACTCGTCCCGGTGCTGGTTGTAGTAAGTCTGCAGATCATCATGAGTGACCTGAACTCCGGCCTGCACCTTCGCCGTATCCAGCATTGCGTATTTGATCTTCCGCTTCTCCGGAATCGAGTTGGCGTAGCTCTTCAGGTGGCTGTCGTAATAGGATTTGAGCTCTTCGGCGGTAGGATGGAGGCCTTTCTTGATGTCATCCTCTTTCAGCACCGCGTAATCGAACTTCACCTTTGTATTTTCTTTCGTAAACTGCTGCCGGATGGCGGCATCGCTCACCGAAGCGCCTCCGGTGATCAGTGCCTGCAATTTGCCGATCACAATGTCCTGGCCAACGCTGGTTTCGAAGGCTGCCGGAGTGAGATTGTGAGAACCCAGCATATTCTGGTACTCCGTCTCCCCGACGAAGGTTCCTCCCGGGAAAAAGATCGCCGCATAGCGGCCATGCTGCAGTTCGTCCTTCACTTCCTGGGGCGTCGCCTTGAGGCCCATGCGTTGCCCTTCTGAGAGCAGAGCCTGGCGGTCAATCAACTGGTCGGCGGCGCGCTGGGTTGCCTGCTGCATCAAAAACGGCATCAGCATCGACGCGTTGGCGCCGTATTGCGCAGCCTGCTGTTGCGCCATCTGCCGCGCGGAGTCCCGCACTTGGTCGACGGTGATATCCTCGCCGCTCACTTTGGCAATAATGCCCTTGCCCGGCGCGCCCGTCAGATCGCTCCCTAACCCGCCTGGGATCAGGGTGATGGCCATGGCCGCGCAAATGATCAGCAGCAAGCCGCTGAGCACAATCTTCTTAAATGGTCCTTCAGTTTGCAGAAATCGAATCATTTGTCACTCCGGAGGTATGCAGCAGAATTAAGTATTATAAACCAACTTCCCGCCCAGCACCGTGTGCCGGGGACAAGTACGACGCGGGCACTCGCTCAGGGCAAGCCTGCCCGCGAACTGCCGGCAGCTCTCCAAAAAGGCGCACAGGAAGACGGCACGGACGTTGTAATACGGAAAAATATCGCGTATTATCCCGAATTATGGAAAAGCAGACCGTGAGTTTTCGCCTCGAAGTCAACAAAGTAGCCGCACTCGACGCCCTGGCGGGCTCGATGGACCGCGATCGCACTTATCTTCTCGGGGAAGCCATCGAAGCCTACCTTGAAACTCAGCAGTGGCATCTGGAGCAAATACAGGCTGGCATCGCCGAAGCCGACTCCGGCCAAGTCATCGAGCACCGCAAGGTCAAGGCCATGGCTTCCAAGTGGCGAAGTCAGAAATGAAACTCGTCTGGACGCGGCGAGCCACGCGCCACCTGCAGGCCGCTTATGAATACTGGGCCCGCGAACGCTCTGAAGATGCGGCGAACACAATGCTGGAGCGCATCTTTTCCGCCGTCGAGTTGCTGGAGAGTCATCCCGAGATTGGACGACGAGGCCGCATTTCCGGAACCCGCGAACTCGTGCTCGTTCCTCTTCCTTTTGTCCTCGCATACCGCGTGCGCCGCCATAGCATAGATATCGTCGCTCTTCTCCATGGCGCCCGCAAATGGCCCGGCCAGTTCTAGCGAGCGAAAAACGCTCCAACCTTCTCTATCGAGTCAGACGAAAGACCAGCACCGCCTTTTCCTACCTGCCTTCCATCGCGCGATCAAGCATTCGCTTCTCTTCCGCGGTCAGTGAGCGGTGGCCGCCCTTGCCCAGATCGCCCAACTGCAGCGGTCCAATGGCCACCCGCACCAGACGCAATACTTCGATGCCAATCGCTTCCATCATGCGTCGGATTTGGCGATTCCGTCCTTCGTCGAGAACGATCTCGAGCCAGCAGTTCTTCTCGCCCGCGCGCAAGCGGCGAGCGCGTAGAGCACGCAGCACTTCGCCATCCTTCGTCTTCACCCCGCGAACCAGCGCTTGAAGAAATTCCTCATCTGCGACCGCGCTGATCTGTACGTGATAACTCTTATCGAGATGCGTTTCCGGCGCTGCGATACGCGCGCCCCATTCCGAATCATTGGTCAGCAGCAACAAGCCTTCGCTGGCCTTGTCGAGGCGGCCGACAGGAGCGACCCACGGCATCGTATTCTCGGTCGCCGTTCCTTCCGGCAACCGCCCGCCCAGCACGGTATAAACGGTCTCGCGTCCTTTTTCATCCGAGGCCGTAGTCACAACACCTCGCGGCTTATTCATCATCAAATAGACTTTCTGCCGCGCCTGCACCAGCTTTCCATCGACCGCAATCGCATCGCGCGCCTCCGCAACCGGCGTCTCTGGATCGCGACGGATCCTTCCGTTCACGCGCACGCGTCCGGCATGGATGAACTCCGCCGCAGTCGACCGCGAACAGTAACCCAGCTTCGACAATGCGCGAGCCAAGCCGATCTGACGATTCGATTTCATTCTCACCCGCTCATGCTAACGCAGTGCCAGTTCTCAGTTCTCGGTTCTCAGTTCTTAGCTCTTGGCTTCCATGCACAACTCGGCGGCAGTTGGTAGGATTGTTGGTAGCCGACTGCACAAGGAGACCTTATGGCCCATCAGCATCCTCCGCGTTTTCTGAAAATTGTGGACGACGCCAAAACCCGCGTACGCGAAACCAACGTCGAAGAAGTGAAAAAGAAAATCGATCGCGGCGAAAAGTTCATCCTGGTCGATGTGCGCGAGGAGAGCGAGTTTGCCAAAGATCATCTTCCCGGTGCGATTCATTTGGGAAAGGGCGTCATCGAGCGCGACATCGAGGCCCGCGTGCCCGATCTGGGCGCGGAAATCGTGCTCTACTGCGGAGGCGGCTTCCGCTCCGCTTTGTCCGCCGATAATCTCCAGAAGATGGGATACACCAATGTCATCTCGATGGACGGTGGCATTCGCGACTGGCGGGAGAAGGCATATCCGCTGACCAAAGGTTGACGTTGAACGTTCAGCCTCAGCCCGCCCTTGCGAGCAAAGACCGAATCTGACATCTGCGGTCCAGAACTCGTTCTCACACGTGCAGTTTCTTCTGCATCTCTTCCAGCGTCACTCCCTTGGTTTCCGGATAAATAAACAGGACGACAAAGAATTGCAGCACCATCATGGCGGCAAAGAACATGAATGGGATCGACTTCGACCACGCCGCCAGCGTGGGGAAGGCAAACGAAATCGCGGCGTTCATCAGCCAGTGCGACAAACTTCCCAGGCTCTGTCCCTTGGCGCGCACGCGGTTCGGAAATACTTCGCTCAGATAGACCCAGATCACCGCTCCTTGCGAAAACGCGAAGCTCGCGATGAAACCCACCAGCAGCCACAGAAGCAGTCCGTGGTGCGCGTCGGCGGAGAAAATCGCTCCCACGCCTCCCAGGCATACCGCCATGCCCACCGCCCCGATCAGAAGCAGGTTCTTGCGGCCCACTTTATCGATCACCGACATCGCAATCATGGTGAAAACCAGATTCGTAAATCCCACGACCACAGCCTGCAAGTCGCCTGACATCTTGTTGAAACCGGCGAAGGCGAAAATGTCGTTCAAGTAATACAGGATCGCGTTGATCCCCGAGAGCTGGTTGAACATGCCGATGGTGATGGCGAGAAAGATGGGGAAACGATATTTTCTCGAAAACAGTGGCTCGTCGGCGTGGCCATGTTCTGCGTCGATGGATTCGACAATCTCCCGCAAATCGGCTTCGTAGTTCTGATCGCCCGTCAGCCGCAAGATCTCACGGGCTTCGTCAACCCGGTTTTTCTTCACCAGCCAGCGCGGGCTGCGCGGTATGGCGAACAACAGCGCGCAAAACAAGGCCGCGGGAAATGCAGCCACTCCCAGCTTCCAGCGCCACTCGGTATCGACCGGAAGAGATTGAGTTCCCACCAGAAAGTTCGAGAGATATGCCAGCAAAATGCCGGAGACAATATTGAACTGAAACACCCCTACCAGGCGCCCGCGCCAGTTGGCGGGCGCGATCTCGGCAATGTACATGGGGCCAAGCACCGAGGAGCCTCCAATCCCCAGCCCACCGATAAAGCGGAAGCCCACGAGCGCCGTCCAGTTCCAGGCAAAGGCGCAACCAACCGCGGAAACCACATAGAGCACAGCCATGATGCGCAGGCTGTCACGCCGTCCATACTTGTCGCCTGGGATGCTGGCCAGCATCGCGCCCAGAATCGTTCCAATCAGCGCCGCCGAGACAGTGATTCCCAGCAGATCGGGCGTCAGATGGTAAACCTGCTTCAGATTGCTGGTGGTCCCGGAAATGACCGCGGTATCGAAGCCAAACAGCAGCCCCCCCAGAGCGGCTACAACGGTGCTCTTCAGCAAGTAGGAGTTCGGTTTCATGAGGCCTGCATACCTTAAGGAAGGTCGATTATATATACAGGCAAGTTTTGCTGCCGGCGGGCCCTGGGGAGCGTTATTCGCGCAAAACAAAACGCCCCAGACTCTTACGAGTCACGGGACGTATGTTGATCAGCCCTCCCCCAAGTGCTGCTCAAGAACGACTCTACGGGAATCCGGCCAATGCGTAAATGGCTCTAGAGTGCCATTACTAAATATGAACTAGTGGGTCCTACGCGCCCTTCTAATGTTCTTCTCTTACCAACCACTTATGTGATAACGGGCACGTTGGTAACCCCCGCAGTACCGAAAACGCGACGGTAGCGCTCGATCTCCGCCGTCGTGCCCAGAGCCTTCGCGTAGTTATCGGAAAGCTTCACGGCCGGCCGATCCTCGACGCGCGACACCTTGCTGATCAGGCTGATCGGATCAAACCCGCCATCGCCGCTAGGATCGCAGCCGCGGAAATCGTTGGTCAGCAGCGTGCCCCAGCCCGCGCTGAAGCGAATCCGCCGGCTCGGTATCCACTTTTGCCGATCGTCAAAATCGGCGGCGCTGCGGAAATCCTTCGCCGTCACTCCGCTGGCAAGCGTTCCGCCAAAGTAAGCGTGCAGGCCGAGAATGTCGTCGATATCGAGAGCATCGGAAGCGATGATCAGCTTTTCATGCGGATCGCGCCCTCGCGCCTTCAGCCACGCAATGTATTCATCGCCGGCAACGTAGGGATCCTTGCTGTCGATACGCTGGCCCGTCCAGTCGGCCACCCAATCCGGCGCGCCTTCGAGGAATTGCGTGGTTCCGAAAGTATCGGGCAACAGAATGCGTAGCGCGCCTTCGTAAGTCCTTTGCCACATCTCGAGAACCTGGTATTGCGAAGCTTTAAGGGCCTCATCATCGGGCGCGAGCGCGGCCAACACCATGGGGATCTCGTGCGCGTTGGTTCCGATCGCCTCCAGATCGTGCTTGTGGGCGAGAAATGCGTTCGACGTTCCAGTGAAGCCGCTGCCCAGATTGTCGGCCATCGCTTCCACTACGTATTCCTGCCAGAGAAAACTGTGACGCCGCCGGGTGCCGAAATCGGCCACCGCCAGATTGGGCACGCCGCGCAGACGCTCGATCTTGCTCCATAGCTTCGTCTTCGCCTTGGCATACAAAATGTCGAGGCCAAACTCGGTGAGCCTCTTCATATTCGCGCGGGTGCGCAGCTCGTTGATGATGGAGAGCGAATAAAGCTCCCACATGGTGGTGTCGGTCCACAGTCCATCGAAGGTCAGATGAAACTGGCCGTCTTTGCTCGAGAGCTCGTAATCGGACAAGCGGAAGTCACGTTCCAGCCATTCCAGAAAAGCCGGCTCGAAGATTCCCCGGCGCCCGTAGAACGTATTGCCGGCCAGCCAGACCAGTTCCGATCTGCGAAAGCGCACGCCACGTGCGTGATCCAGTTGCGCGACCAGCTCTTCGTCGGCAAAAGTATCGACCGGACCAGTCGAGGAACGGTTGAACAACGTAAACTGCACCCGCGTCTTCGGATAATTTTTCCAGATAAACTGCAGCATCAGCAGCTTGTAGAAATCGGTGTCGAGCAACGACCGGGTAACCGGGTCGAGTTCCCAGTTGTGGTTGTGCGCCCGCTCAGCAAAGTTCACGATCATGCATGGATATCCTCATATGGGGGCGCAACAAAAGCAAATCCAGCGATAGACAACACCTGCTTCGGGCGCCGTCGTTTCACGCAAATTGCAGATGCAGTTCGCTCCCGAAGTAAGCTGCCAGCCCCTCCGCCTCGCGCTCAACTCCAGCTCGCGCTGCCTTTGAGAGTTTGCCGAACGGCTCGATTCTCACCCGCAGATTCCTGTTCTGAAGCTTATGAGACCACACGCCTGCGACCTCGCCATCGATGAGCACCACAGGCGAGATCCAGCCCTGGTTGCGGTATACACGCTTGTAGTGTTCGGCCCCCAGCAAGTGATCCTTGCTGCGATGCGCCAACAAATAAGGATCGAAGAGTGGCAGCAATCGAATGCCACAAGGTTCCGTTTTTGGTTTTTGGTTGAGAAGCGCCAAATCTTCACGCAGCAAAAAACTATCCTTAACTCCCGCCATCTCGACCACCTCGGGTTCGATCAATGGCTTCAGAAGTTTCACTTCCTGCATCGAAATACCCGACCAGTGTGCGAAATCTGACAGCGTCGCCGGACCATAGGCCCGCAAATATTTTCGCAGCAGCGCGCCCTGCGCTTCGATCTCCGGAATCGTCCTGGCTTTTCTCTGCGGCAACCATCGATCCACGGAAATAAAGACGACCTCTTTGTTCTCCCCCGCACCGTAACAAATCAATCCCTCGGAAACCGGAACGCGCACAATGCTCCATACCTTATCCATCCACGAGCGCACCCGTTTGCTGACCTTGGGACGAACCGCTGCATGAATCGCGGCCCGGCCCAGTGGCCCGGAAGAAAGCGCTTCCATGATCAAAGCCGTGAGCCCTTCACTCTCCTCGGGCGCAATGCCGCATCTGGCCATCACACGCAACACCGCCGCCACCCGGCTCGTCCTCAGTGCCGCAATGTAGAGCTGAAATTCATCGGCGGGAATCAGGTGCACCGTCTGGCGCATAAGCGAGGTCTTGACCAGGGTGCGACTCTCCCAGAGCGCGCTTTCGATCTCAGACCGCGTGATGGCATGGTTGCGCGTCCAAAGCTGAAGGTAGGCTGCCGTCATCACTTGCGCCTGCACGCCGCAAACATCGCGGCAAATGGTGACCGCATCCGCGACCTTCCCACCTGCAAGATGATGCCGTCGCAGCCGGAAGTCTGCGATTTGCTGCGTCCGATTTCGTAACGCGACCTTTCCCATGGACCACCGGGCGTGTCTTCAAGAGTGTAAGAACGGACGCAAATATTCGCAATGGCTAGGATTCCACCGCATGCAATGGCAGGACGAATGCAACCGACAGCAATGGCTGCGCCCATGGTTACACCTCTCTCAGAAACCATTGCTTGTGACCTTACCTAATTGAAGATGCCCGAATGGACGATATGGAAAAAGAAGAAGCAAAGAGCGAACACATGGGCCAGCCAAGGATGAAATCTCTTCGTGTTGTTCGAGATTCGGTGCGGCTGGTCGATCCATTCTCGGAACATTCCATATCTGGGAGAAGCAGCTGATGAGCGATAACGACATCGTCCAGGAATTTCTAGTCGAGAGTCACGAGAATCTCGACCGGTTGGATCGGGAACTGGTGGGACTCGAAAAAAATCCCCAGGACCGCGAAGCTCTGGCCAGTGTCTTTCGCACGATTCACACCATTAAGGGCACCTGCGGCTTCCTGGGCTTTGGCAAGCTCGAGGCCGTGGCCCATGTCGGCGAGAGTCTGCTCACGCGGCTCCGCGATCTGCAGCTGACGCTCAATCCGGAAATCACTACGGCGCTGCTCGGCATGGTGGATGCAGTGCGTCAGATGCTTGGCAATATCGAGACGACTGGACAGGAAGGCGAGCGCGATGACAGCAGCCTGATTGCGGAACTGACCCGCCTGCAGCAGCCGCCCGAGCCCAAAACTAACATGGCCGTTTCCCCACCTGCCGCTGCCCCGGGTGCAATCGCGCCCGAAAGTCTCGATCCATCGGTTTCATTGGGCGACATTCTGATGCAACGCTCCGGGGTCTCGGCCCCGGAAATTCATCGCGCGCTCGACAAGCAAAAGGCCGGCGACCCGCGCCATCTGGGCGAGATTCTGGTGGAGCACAAAGTTGTGCGGCCGGCCGAGGTCGTCGAGGCACTGCATTTGCAGCAGGCGGCGCGTAGCCAAGCGGCGGCATCGGATAGCACCATCCGCGTAGATGTGGGCTTGCTCGACAAGCTGATGAACCTGGTCGGCGAGCTGGTACTGGCCCGCAACCAGGTGCTGCAATTCACCAACAAGGTGAAGGACACTTCCTTCCAGGCCACCTCGCAGCGCCTGAACCTGATCACCACCGAACTGCAGGAAGGCGTCATGAAGACGCGCATGCAGCCCATCGACAATATCTGGAGCAAGTTTCCGCGCACCGTGCGCGACGTGGCGCTCGGCTGCGGCAAGCAAATCTCAATCGAGATGGAAGGCAAAGAAACCGAGCTCGACAAAACCATTATCGAGGCCATCAAAGATCCGCTCACTCACCTGGTACGCAACTCCGTCGACCACGGCATCGAAACCGCAGAGGTGCGGAAGGCGGCGGGCAAGGATCCTGAAGGGCGGCTGTCCCTGCGCGCCTTCCATGAGGGCGGCCAGGTGAATATTGAGATTTCCGACGACGGTGCAGGCCTCAATCTCGAAAAAATCCGCCGCAAGGCGGTCGAGAAATCGCTCGCCACCGCCGAGCAGGCAGCCCGCATGTCGGAGCGCGAAATCACCAACCTGATCTTCCTGCCCGGCTTTTCCACCGCCGAAAAAGTGTCCAACGTCTCCGGCCGCGGCGTCGGTATGGACGTGGTCAAGACCAACATCGAAAAGATTGGCGGCACGGTTGACGTGCAATCGAAGCCGGGAATGGGCACCACGGTGCGCATGAAGATTCCCCTGACCCTCGCCATCATTCCGGCGCTGATTGTCACCAGCGGCGGCAACCGCTACGCCATTCCCCAGGTCAGCCTGGTGGAACTGGTGCGGCTCGATGCCGAGCAGAGCGCCAAAGGCATGGAAACCGTTCACGGCGCGCCCGTGCACCGCTTGCGCGGACGCCTGCTGCCCCTGGTTTATCTGGATCACGAACTGGGCGGCGGACCAGCGCTTGATGCACCTCAGAGAAAAGCCGCAGACGGCGTCCATGCGGCCGTCAACATCGTGGTCCTGCAAGCCGATGACCGCCAGTTCGGACTGGTGGTCGACCAGATCAACGATACCGAAGAGATCGTCGTCAAGCCCCTCGGCAAGCAACTCAAAGGCGTGACTGTCTTTGCCGGCGCAACCATCATGGGAGACGGCAAGGTCGCCCTGATTCTCGATGCCCTCGGCCTGGCACAGCGCGCGAGCGTGGTCACCGAAGTTCGGGAGCGCGCCAGTGCCGATAAAGCCGGCGCGATCGCCGCCACGGCCAAGGCCGGCGGCCGCCAGACTCTGCTGCTGTTTCAGCCTGGCGTCAGCGGACGAATGGCGATCCCGCTGTCTCTGGTGGCGCGTCTGGAGGAATTCGACCGCAGCAAAGTGGAGCAGGCGGGTCAGCAGGAAGTGGTGCAGTACCGCGGAAAGATTCTGCCTCTGATCCGGGTCGCGAGCGTGGTGTTCACCGGGCCCGAGGCCTCCGCACACAACACCAGCGCAGTCACCCCGCCGCTGCAGGTCGTGGTCTATGCCGAACACGGACACAGTGTGGGCCTGGTGGTCGAACGCATTCTCGACATTGTCGAGCAGGAAATGGTCCTCGAGCATCCGGCACCGCATGCCGGGATTCTGGGCTCGCTGCTGGTGCAGCAGCGAGTCACCGATCTGCTCGACGTCGAAAGCGTGGTGCGGTCCGCGCTGCCCAGCTTTTTTGAAAAGGCGGCCGCCGCCGGCGCCGGAACTTAAAGGGAGAAACGCCTCATGAACAACGGACAGCAGTTTTGCACTTTTTTTCTGGATGGGCACTTTTTCGGAGTGCCGGTGCAGGAAGTGCAGGAAGTGATCCGCTACCAGGAAATGACTGGCGTGCCCCTGGTGCCGGCGGCGGTGCGCGGCCTGATCAATTTGCGCGGGCAGATCGTTACCGCCGTCGACTTGCGCCGACGCCTCAGCATGGCGGAACGCGATGCCAGCCTGCTGCCCATGAACGTGGTGGTGCGCACCGACGATGGCCCGCTCAGCCTGCTGGTGGATGAGATTGGCGACGTGATCGAAGTCGACCAGGAAACCTTCGAGCAGCCTCCGGAAACCATGAAGGCGATTGCGGGCGACGTGATTCGCGGCGTCCACAAACTGCCGGAACGGTTGCTGCTGGTGCTCGATACCGCCCGCGCCGTCGAAGTCGCCGATACCAGGGCTGCGACGCAGGAGCAAATAAAAGACCGCTGAAAGGTGGCCTTGATCGACAACGCGACCCAGAGGCGACAGGCTCACGCCAGTCCAGCTAAACAATTCTCGAAACACCAGAACGCATTTATCGAAGGAGATTTTCAGATGAAGGGCAAACGCAGTGGTGGGAGCGCGGCTGCAGCGGCAACCGCGATGGAGCGGACGGACAATCAGGCGATCAACGCTGACTATGCCGGACAAATTGCGGCCATCAGCAAGTCGCAGGCCGTGATCGAGTTTCAGATGGATGGAACCGTTATCCAGGCCAACGACAACTTTCTCAAAGCTTTGGGCTATACCCTTGACGAGATCAAAGGCCGGCACCACAACATGTTCGTCGATGAAGCTTACCGCGCCACCCCGGCCTACAAGGAATTCTGGGCGAAGCTGAACCGCGGAGAGTATGTCGCGGACGAGTTCAAGCGCATCGGCAAAGGCGGCCGTGAAGTCTGGATTCAGGCTTCCTACAACCCCATCCTCGATCTCAACGGCAAGCCCTTCAAGGTCGTTAAGTATGCCACCGACGTCACCCAGCAAAAGCTGGTCAATGCCGACCTTGCCGGGCAGATTGCCGCAGTCGGAAAGTCGCAGGCCGTGATCCAGTTCCAGATGGATGGCATCGTCCTCGACGCCAACGAAAATTTCCTCAAAGCTCTGGGCTATACCCTCGACGAGGTCAAGGGACGGCACCACAGCATGTTTGTCGACGAAGCCTACCGCGCCACTCCGGCCTACAAGGAATTCTGGGCCAAGCTGAACCGCGGCGAATATCAGGCGGACGAGTTCAAGCGCATCGGCAAGGGCGGCCGCGAGGTGTGGATTCAAGCCTCCTACAACCCCATCTTCGATCTCAACGGCAAGCCCTTCAAAGTCGTCAAGTACGCCACCGATGTCTCGGCTCAGGTGAAAGCCCGGCAGGAAATGGCCCGCATGGCCGAGCGCGAGAAACAACAGATGACCGAACTGCAGGCGCTGTTCAGCCAGATTGCCGAGAATGCCCAGTCCCTCGCCAGCGCGTCAGAAGAACTGACGGCCACCAGCCAGCAGATGAGCGCCAACGCCGAAGAAACCTCGGCACAGGCCACCATCGTTTCCAAAAACTCCGAGCAGGTGAACAAAAACCTGCAGACAGTCGCCACCGGCACCGAAGAAATGGGAGCCAGCATCAAGGAGATTGCCAAGAACGCGACTGAGTCCGCCAAGATTGCAACGGCGGCGGTGAAAGTCGCGGAAACCACCAACGTGACCGTGTCGAAACTGGGCGACAGTTCCACCGAAATTGGCCAGGTCATCAAAGTCATTACATCGATTGCGCAGCAGACCAACCTGCTTGCCTTGAATGCCACCATCGAGGCGGCCCGCGCCGGCGAGGCCGGCAAAGGGTTCGCCGTCGTTGCCAACGAAGTCAAGGAACTCGCCAAGGAAACTGCCAAAGCCACCGAAGACATCAGCCGCAAGATTGAAGCCATTCAGGCCGATACCAAGGCGGCGGTCGATGCCATTGGAACCATCAGCGGAATCATTAATCAGGTTAACGACATCTCGAACACCATCGCCTCGGCGGTCGAGGAGCAGAACGCCACCACCAACGAAATGGCGCGCAACGTCAGCGAGGCGGCGGGCGGCAGCGGCGAGATCACGAAAAATATCGCCGGCGTGGCGGAGGCGGCGCAAAGCACCACCCGCGGAGCTTCCGACACGCAGAAAGCTGCCCAGCAACTGGTCGAAACCTCGCGATTGCTGAGTGCTTTGGTGGAACAGTTCCGCAACAGTTCCTCTGACGCGTCCAGTCCGCAGACTCAAAAGGCTCACGCCTGAGGTTCATGGCAGCGGCTCGCGGACCGGGGATGATCCGGTCCGCACGCCCGCTACCGATGCAATGCAGATTCAACTATGTCCCGTATTCGCATTCTTTTGGTTGACGATTCGGTGGTGATTCGCAGGCTGCTCTCCGACACCCTGGCGGCGGACCCGGCTCTCGAAGTGATCGCCACGGCCAGTGACGGGCGCATCGCGCTCGCCAAGATCGCGCAACTTCAGCCCGACCTGGTGACGCTCGATGTCGAGATGCCGGTGATGAACGGCCTCGAAACTCTGACCGAGTTGCGCAAGCTGTATCCGAAGCTTCCGGTCATCATGTTCAGCACGCTGACCGAGCATGGAGCGGCGGCGACCCTCGATGCGCTCTCGCTCGGCGCCTCCGACTACGCCACCAAACCCAGCAATGCCGGCAGCCCCGCGCTTGCCATTGAGGCGATTCGCGCCGAACTGATTCCCAAGATCAAAGCGTTATGCGCCGGCTCCTCCCCACAACTCAGGACACTGCCTCCCCCGCGTCCGCCCGTGCGAGTTCTCAAAGCGCCCGTCAACCGCCGCATCGAACTGGTGGCCATCGGCACCTCGACTGGCGGCCCGAACGCGCTGGCTGAAGTCTTGCCCCGGTTTCCGAAAGATTTTCCCGTCCCCATCGTGGTGGTGCAGCATATGCCGCCGATTTTCACCCGCCTGCTGGCGGAACGCCTGGCCAGCCGTTCCGCGATTTCTGTGCAGGAAGGCAGCGCTGGAGTGACGCTTTCGCCCGGCCACGCCTGGATCGCGCCGGGAAATTTTCACATGGCAGTGGTGCGCGCCGGCACCAGCTGGCGTCTGGAACTCAATCAGAATCCGCCGGAACATTTTTGCCGTCCGGCAGTGGACCCGTTGTTTCGCTCCGCCGCAGCCGCCGGCCGCTCCGGCGTTCTCGGCGTGGTCATGACCGGCATGGGCTCGGACGGCGTTGTAGGCGCGCAACACATTCGCGAAGCTGGCGGCGAAGTCATTATTCAGGACGAAGCTTCGGCTGTGGTCTGGGGCATGCCCGGGCTGGTCTATGCGGCCGGACAAGCCGACGGAGTCTATCCCCTGAATCAACTGGCGCCCGAGATCACACTGCGCGTGCTGCACAGCCGCGCCGTGCGCCCTTCTTCCCTTACCGCCCACGCCACCCTGGAGCCTCGATCCAAATGACAACTCCCGCGCCCGCCCTCATCGCCAAACCTGCGCCCCTCAAGGCCAGCGAACCGGTGGATCCCCTCTTCCGCCAGATCCGCGATCTGGTGTACAAGGTCTCGGGCATTTACCAGCTCGAAGAAAAACTGTACCTGCTGGTGGATGGTTGCGGCCGCCGCATGAAAAAGCTGGATGTGCGCACCCCTGCGGGCTATTGGGATTTGCTGATCGCAAATTCCAATCGCGACGCCGAACTTCGGCAACTGCTCAACGAGTTGACCATCGGCGAGACCTGCCTGTTCCGCAGCCAGCCGCAAGTGGACGCGCTGCGCAAGGTAATCCTTCCTGAACTGGCTGCGGAGAAAGTCAAGCAGGTCACCAAACGGTTGCGCATCTGGAGCGCGGGCTGCTCCACTGGCGAGGAGCCCTACACCCTTGCCATGAGCCTGCTGGAGGAATCAGAAAGCCTATTGAAAGGCTGGACCATTGAGATTCTCGCCACCGATCTCAATGACCGCTCAGTCGAAACTGCCAAGGCCGGGATTTATGGCGACTACGCGCTGCGCTCCACCACCGATTATTTCCGGCGCAAATACTTTTCCCCCGTCGAGGACAAGAAACTGCAGGTGCGCCCCGAGGTCAAAAAACTCATCACCTTCAGCCGCCTGAACCTGCAGGATGATTCCAGAATGCTTTTCATGAAAGGCATGGACCTGGTTTTCTGCTGCAACGTTCTGATTTATTTCGATGGCCCATCGAAGTCAAAAGTCATCGACCACTTCTACAGCAACCTGA
Organism: uncultured Acidobacteriaceae bacterium; assembly: GCA_963715875.1. Taxonomy (GTDB): domain Bacteria; phylum Acidobacteriota; class Terriglobia; order Terriglobales; family Acidobacteriaceae; genus Sulfotelmatobacter. The sequence continues at coordinate 4,188,947 of OY970281.1, forward strand.
ATTTTGGCGGCTATTTCTTTCTCGGCACCTCGGAATCTTTATTCAAACTGAATGACCAGTTTCACGTGGTGCATTTTCCCGGGGCGATCGCTTACTGGAAGCCGTCCCTCAAGAGTGGCAAGCTATGAGCACATCCGACCCCGCAACCGCAACGTCGGCCGCCACCATCGCGGCCAGAATTCACGAGCGCGTCGAGCGCATCGAGACCATGCCCTCCATCCCCGCGGTTTTTGTCCCCCTGATGAAGCTGCTGAATGCGCCCCCCGAACAGGTTGGACTGGAAGAAGTGGTCAAGCTCGTGTCCTATGACAACACCATCGCGGCGCAATGCCTGCGCGTGGCCAGTTCCCCGCTGTTTGGGCTGGCCCGGCCTCCAGAATCCATCAAAGGAGCGGTGATCTCTCTCGGGCTGCGCCGCGTCGAAACCATTCTCCTCACCTGTTGTCTGGGGCAGGCCTTCGCAACTGCCCACTGGGCGCTCGATCCCACGGTTTACTGGAGACATTCGCTCGGCTGCGCCATGGTCTGCCGAAAATTTTCGGAGAAGCTCGCCAGCGCCGACGGCGACAAGGCTTACATGGCCGGTCTGCTGCACGATATCGGGCTCATGGTGAACTGCCTTGCCTTCCCCAGCGAATTTGCCGCTGCGGTCGCATACGCCACCAAAGAGCAAGTTCCGATCGATCAGGCTGAGCAGATTACGATGGGATTTACGCATTGCGAAACCGGACGCGCCCTGGCCGAACGCTGGCACCTCGGCGACACCGTCACCCAGGTGATCGCGCATCATCATGCCGTGGAGGCGAGTGAGAGCGCTCGTCCGCTGGTGGCGCTGGTTCATCTCAGTGATCTGCTCTGCCGCATGCGCGATCTGGGGCACGGCTACTACGAACGCCAGAAAGTAGATTTGGCCACCGATCCGGCTTGGTTCATTCTGCTGAAGGAATACCGCGATCTGGAAGGCGTCGATCTGGTGCGCTTCACCTTCGAAATGGATGAAGCCATGGGCAAGATCTACGAACTGGTTTCCACAATCCTGGGATCGACCACGGCACGAAACTGAAGCGGCACGTCATTTATTTTCAAACCAGGCTTGGAAATGGCAGCAAGGAAATCCGAAAGGAAAATTCGCAGGCGCGGATTCGCGCTGCACGAAGTTGTCCTCAAGCCTCAGCTATGAACTTGCAGCGCGATGAGCAGAGGCTTGCCCTCAAACAGCAGGCGCAGCTCCAGCGCCGCAGTGTCAGAGAGAGGATGCATGCTGTAATCATTTCCCGTGATGACGGTTGGCACCGAGAGCATGCAGCCATCCCCCAAGCCCGCAATCTTGTTCTTGAAGTTGCCGGCAATCATGTTGCAAACTTCGCCAAACGCGTCGCACATTTCCGTTCCTGCCTGATCGGGTTCGATGCCAAGCATTTTCGAAGCCATCAACGCGGCTGTCCGCTGGCTGCACTGCAGGCTCAACACTCCGCACAATTGTCCAGCCAGCCCCACCATGGCCGTAATGTCCACCGGTCCTTCGGCCGCAGTTTCCGGCACCGTCAAGCGGCAGCTCAACATCAGTTCGAACACTTCCCGCGCCGCAACTTCCAGCATCGGAGCCCAAGCCTGGTGATTGTCATCCACAGCCCGCAATTCACTCGTCTTCACGCTTTCACCCCCAGCAGTGGAATGACGTACTCCTTCACCTGATCGGGAGTAAATGGTTTGCGAATGTAGCCTCGCGCTCCGGCGGACAAAGCCTGCACCACGTGCGCCTCGCTCCCCTCGGTCGTAATCATCACCACCGGCACGCCCCTGGCACTCTCCACTCCGGCCAGCGCCTTAATGAACTCCAGACCGTCCATGACTGGCATGTTGATGTCGCAAAGAATCAAGCCGACCTGGTGGTCCGCAAGCACCGTCAACGCTTCCGCGCCGTTGCCCGCTTCGAATACCTTGCCAATCTCAATGCCCGCCTGGCGCAGCGAGCGTTCCACAATCTTGCGCATCACCGATGAATCGTCAACGATAAGGGCAGTAATGCCGTCCATGAAGCGATCCTCATTCTCGGCAAAGGGGAGCCTTCGGTGTTCCTTCGTCTCACCTTCGCTATTTGACCTATCGGCTTCCCAGCAAGCGCGCTTTAGTACTACAAAAGCTAGTACATAACCGCGCTCAGACACGCGCCCTCATGGCTTCAAAACACCTGTAAACACCGCCTCTCCGGTAACCACACCGTTACTCAAAAGTGTCAGCCCCGCGCCTGATTTGCCTTGACCCCGCCCGCGCCAAGCAGGATATCCTGTAACCACACTGGGGGCTTCTGAAAGCAATCGACTCGCGGCAAGGGCATGCCTTCGGGCATGACTCGAGCGCGCACCGTGCCTTCCGGCGCTGGGGACCAGTATGCGAATTCAAGGTCAGATCTTCCGCCGCCTTCCCGTCGCCAGGAAACTGCTCGTCATCGTTGGCGTCTTCGTAGCCATCGTGATGTGCGTCTTCTATCTCGGAGTGCTCCGCTCCGAAATTCTCTCCGGAGTTCGCGCCTATGTCGGCGGCGAAAGCCTGTGGTCGAAGGCCGAGAAGCGCGCCGTCATCAGCCTGACCAAGTACGCCGCCAGCCGCGCCGAGAGCGACTTCCAGCAATATCTCGCCGAAGTTGCAGTTTCCGCGGGTGACAAGCAGGCGCGGTTGCAACTGTCCTCTCCGTCGCCTGACATGGCGCTCGTTTCTCGAGGTTTCGTTCAAGGGCGCAACCATCCGGACGACGTGCAGAGCATGTCCAACCTGTTCCGGCGCTTCGGCCGTATCGGTTACATGGCCCGCGCTATCGCCATTTGGACCGAGGCCGACACTTATATCGACCAACTCCGTTCCCGCGCCGATGAGCTTCATCAGCAGATCAATTCGACCCATCCCGACCAACAGCGAATTCAGCAGATCACCGATCAAGTGGCTGCCATCGATGCGCATCTCACTCCGCTGGAAGACGCATTCTCGTTCACGCTGGGCGAAGGCGCACGCTGGATCAACCGCGTGCTCTCGATCGTCACTTTCGTGGCCAGCGCGCTGTTGCTGCTGATCGGCATCGTGCTCTCCTGGGCCGTCCTCAATCAGATCCGCAACTCGGAAGAAAAATACCGTAATCTGATCAATACCGCCAATGACGCCATTCTGGTGATCGATGCGGAGACGCGCCTCGTCCTCGAAGCCAACAGCAAAGCCTGCGAAATGCTCGGCATCGCCGAGCTCCAACTCATCGGCCTGCCCGAATCCCATCTTTATCCTCCAAGGCCGGGTGCGCTTACCCGCACCTTCCTGGCTCCGCACTCGGCCGGGACGGAACTCGAACTACTCCGGGGAGATGGAACCTCGGTTCCCGTCGAAGTCAGCGCCAGCGCCACCGAGCTGGGCGGGAGGCCCGCCGTCCTCGGCATTTTCCGCGACATTCGCGAACGCCGCGAGGCGGCTGCCAATTTGCGGCGCAGCGAAGAACGCTTCAGCCACCTCATTCACAATCTGGCCGACATCATCACCGTGGTCGCGGTGGACGGGACCATGCTTTATCACAGTCCCTCGCTCGAACGGGTCGCGGGATATGATCCTTCCGAACTTCTGGGCAAGAATTTTCGGGCCTTCGTTCATCCCCAGGACGACGCCTCCGTCCGCGCCGCCCTTCAGCAAGCCAGCCTCAAAGCCGGTACTGCGGTTGCGCCCGAGTTTCGTTTCCGCCACCGCGACGGCTCCTGGGTCTGGCTGGAATCGGTGACCAACAACCTGCTGCAGGACGATGCCGTTCGCGGCATCGTGGTGACCTCGCGCGACGTTACCGGACGCCGCATGCTCGAGGAACAGGTTCGGCAATCGCAGAAGATGGAAGCCGTCGGCGGCCTGGCGGGCGGCATCGCTCACGAATTCAATAACTACCTCATGGTGATTCGCGGCTACGCCGAAATCGTCCGGCAGGAAGCCAGTGTGAATGCTGTGCGCAAGAGTATCGAGACCATTGTCCGAACTACCGAGAGCGCGGCAAATCTGACGCGGCAACTGCTCTCCTTCAGCCGCAAGCACGTCTTCAGCCCGCAGGTACTTGATCTCAACTCGCTGGTCGATCACATGAGCGAGATGCTTCTCGGCTTGCTGCGCGAAGAAATGGAATTTGTGGTCAAGCTTGCTCCTGACGCCGGTTGCCTAAGCGCCGATCCCGGACAGATCGAGCAGGTGATCATGAATCTCGTGGTCAATGCTCGCGATGCCATGCCGAAAGGTGGAAAGCTTACTCTGGAAACGGCGCACGTAGAAATGGAGGCGACCGGCGCCGGCAGGCCATCCGGCGCTCCTCCGGGCGACTACGTGGTGCTTTCAGTGGCAGATACCGGCGTCGGCATGGATGCCTATACCCAAAGCAGAATCTTCGAACCGTTTTTTACGACCAAGCGCAAAGATGAAGGCACAGGCCTGGGTCTGTCCGTGGTCTACAACATCGTCCGCGGAAGCGGTGGGCATCTTCGAGTCATCAGCGAACCGGGCTCCGGATCGACACTACAAATCTTTTTTCCCCGCCTCGCCGTGGCGCCGAAGCCCGAGCCCGTCGAAACTCGCGTGGAAACTGCGCGTGCCGGCGTCGAGACCATCCTCGTAGCCGAAGACCAACCCGATCTCCGCTGGATGATCTGCCAGTTCCTGCAGGAACTCGGCTACTCGGTGCTGGAAGGCAAAGATGGCCGCGACGCGGTTGCCTTGGCCGAGCAATACAAAGGCACCATCGACATCCTACTGACCGACATCGTGATGCCGCACATCCGTGGCACCGAAGTGGCGCGCCGCTTGTCGGCATCCCGTCCCGACATGAAAGTGATTTTCATGTCTGGATACACCGAAGGTGGAGTCAACGCCGCTGGTGAAAAACCCGGCCCCGAAACCCCGCTCCTGCAAAAGCCATTCGAGCTGAATTCCCTTGCCGTGAAGATCCGCGAAGTCCTCGAAGCCAGAACCCGCCGCTAAACGGCATGTGGCAGATTCGTTCCCGAACGACAAAATACGGCGGGTAGATGCTCTACAACCTTGAACCGTTGGAACTCATCCCACATGGGTACACGGGAGGCCGCATGCCGAAAAAGAAATCCGGAAGCCGAAAGTATGGAAAAGCCGCAGGCAAGCGAGTCGCCAGCGCCATGCACCGGAAAAAGAGCGGCACACTGCGTTCGGGAAAGGCCGGTAAAGGTGGCAGGGTGAAGAGCCGTAAGCAGGCGATCGCGATTGGCCTTTCCGAGGCACGAAAAAAAGGCGCTAAGGTTCCGAAGCAAAAGTCGTAAGCCTTGGCGCACGCACCCCCCGCAAATCTTTGCTACCCCAATAGCACCCAAGAAACACGCAAACCATCACCCATGAAATGGAATCTAACGTTTTCGAGGGAGACCGTCTGCGGTGCGATTCAAGTCGTGATAGCCGAAACCATCGCGCTTTCTCTCATCAACAAGTTTCCCTCGAATGGCAACTCTTGCCGTTGAAGGTCCGCGTAAATAAAGCGCGGTCTTCCCAGTCCAACCTCGCCGAAGGGAGTCAAGGGCTAATGCCGGAACAGCCACCGGACGGACGGCGCCGAGTCGCGATTGAGCACATCTCGCCGGAAATCGACTGCGGCCGCTTTGCCATCAAGCGCGTGGTTGGAGAATCCGTGGTTGTCGAAGCCGATGTCTTCGCTGACGGTCACGACCGGGTCGCATGCCAGGTTCTCCATTGGCGCGACAACGAGCCAATGCATTCGTCGCCGATGAGGCTGCTCGCAAACGATCGCTGGCGCGGTGAGTTTACCGTTACCACCTTGGGACTCTATCGGTACACAGTCGAAGGCTGGATCGATCGATTCCGATCATGGCGAGACGCTCTCGAAAAGAGAATTGCGGACGGGCAGGATGTTCTTGTCGATCTGCTCATTGGTGCGGATCTGATTGATGACGCAGCCGCGCAAGCGACGGACCACGACGCCACGCTCCTCCGGCAATGGGCACAACGGATTCGGCAAGACAAGGACAAGCCATCGGGACCCGCGCTGGCACTGGACGAAGACTTGCTCAGCTTGATGCAACGCCACCCTGATCTCAACTTCGCCAGCCGCTACGAGAAGCAGTTAACCGTCGTCGTTGACCGCGAGAAAGCACGGTTCTCGACTTGGTATGAGGTGTTTCCGCGATCTTGTTCATCCCTGCCCGGCCATCACGGGACCTTCCAGGATTGCGAGAAGTGGCTTCCCTACATTTCCTCGATGGGTTTCGATGTAGTGTACCTGCCGCCAATCCATCCAATTGGACGGACGTTTCGCAAGGGCAAAAATAATTCCATTGATGTTCAGCCGGAGGACGTGGGCAGTCCCTGGGCAATCGGATCGCCCGAGGGCGGCCATAAATCCATCCATCCTGAACTCGGCACGCTCGAAGATTTCAGACGGTTCCTCTCCAAAGCCGGTGAGTATGGTTTGGAAGTTGCTCTCGATATCGCATTTCAGTGCTCGCCTGACCATCCCTATGTAACTGAACATCGCGATTGGTTCCGGACGCGTCCGGACGGGAGCATTCAATATGCCGAAAACCCGCCCAAGAAGTACCAGGATATCTATCCGTTAGATTTTGAGTGTGGGCAGTGGCAGGCATTGTGGGAGGAATTGAAGAGCGTTTTCCTATTCTGGATTGACCAGGGCGTGCGTATCTTCCGGGTGGACAACCCTCATACCAAGGCCTTTGCCTTTTGGGAATGGGTGATCGGTGAAATTAAGGAGCAATTTCCGGATGTGCTTTTTCTTTCGGAGGCGTTCACCCGGCCCCACGTCGCGCAGCGGCTTGCCAAGCTTGGTTTTTCCCAGTCTTACACTTATTTCACGTGGCGCAATACGAAACAAGAGTTGACCAATTACTTTACCGAGCTCACGCACGATGAAGTGCAAGAGTATTTGAGGCCCAACCTTTGGGCCAACACTCCAGACATCCTCCCCGAGTATTTACAAGTCGGCGGAAGACCAGCGTTCATGGTCCGGCTGATCTTAGCGGCAACGCTGGGGTCAAGTTATGGAATCTATGGACCTGCATTCGAGCTGTGCGAAAACGCCGCGATGAAACCCGGCAGCGAAGAGTACCTGAATTCCGAAAAATACGAACTAAAGCACCGCGAACTACGTTCCCCGGCAAGTCTTAAAGATTTCGTTTCCAGGATCAATCGCATTCGCAAGGAAAATCCGGCGCTGCAAAGTAACCGCAATCTGCACTTCCATGAAACCGATAACCCGTCTTTGCTCTGTTTTAGCAAAGCCACCGACGACTTCGCGAACGTGGTCGTAGTTGTCGTCAATCTCGATTGCTTTCACACCCACAGTGGCTGGGTTCATCTCGATCTTGCATCTTTTGGGCTGGATGCCAATCACGCATTTCAGGTTCATGACCTGCTCGGCGACGGCAAGTTCTTGTGGCAGGGAGCATCGAATTATGTAGAACTGGTGCCCGAGAGCCTGCCGGCGCATATCTTGCGCTTGCGCCGGTGGGTCCGCACCGAGCGTGATTTTGACTATTACTTGTAGAGGGGTCCGTGAAATGTCGCAGTTGACCGAAACGATGAGCAGTCCAAGGGATTAAGCTATGCACGTTCTGGAACCGACTCTGAGCGATTTTGATCTCTACTTATTTGCGGAGGGTACGTACACCCTTGCCTACGAAAAACTCGGCGCTCACTTGACCGAGAGAGACGGCCGGCGCGGCGTGCATTTTGCCGTATGGGCGCCGAACGCCAGGCTCGTTTCAGTGATGGGAGACTTCAACGGCTGGAATCCGGCGGCACATCCAATGCGCTCCACGCCCGCCGGGATCTGGGAAGGCTTCATTCCGGACCTCGGCCAGGGATCGGTTTACAAGTATCACGTCGAATCCAAGTATGGAAACTACAGAGTCGACAAAGCTGATCCCTACGGATTCGCCGCTGAGATTCGGCCTCGCACCGCGTCACGCGTATGGGACCTCGAAAGCTACACATGGAACGATCAATCGTGGATGGCCACACGCGCAAAGAACAACTCCCTCAACTCACCATTTTCCATCTACGAAGTGCATCTCGGCTCATGGAAGCGTCTGCCGGAAGAAGGCAACCGCTGGCTGACTTACCGCGAGCTAGCTCCTCAACTGGCCGAATACGTTCACAACGCAGGCTTCACGCATGTGGAACTTCTTCCGGTTACCGAACATCCTTTCGATGGGTCATGGGGATACCAGACCATTGGCTATTTCGCTCCCACCAGCAGGTTCGGCACGCCGGCGGACTTTATGTATTTTGTGGACTATCTCCATCAACACGGAATCGGCGTAATCATGGACTGGGTGCCCGCGCATTTTCCCAAGGATGAGGCTGGCCTCGGTTATTTTGATGGAACGCATCTTTATGAGCACGCCGATCCGCGGCAAGGGGAGCATCCTGATTGGAACACCCTGGTGTTCAATTATGGCCGCAATGAGGTCCAGACCTTTCTAATCAGCAACGCCCTATTTTGGCTGGACAAATACCACATCGACGGGCTTCGCGTCGATGCCGTCGCCTCCATGCTGTACCTCGACTACGGCCGGCATGAAGGCCAGTGGATACCGAACCGTTACGGCGGAAGGGAAAATATCGATGCCATTCATTTCTTGCGGGCGTTGAATGAGCGAGTCTACGCCGAATTTCCGGACGCGGTAATGATCGCCGAAGAATCCACTGCCTGGCCCCAGGTATCTAAGCCTACGTATCTCGGCGGCCTGGGCTTCGGCCTGAAATGGAATATGGGTTGGATGCACGACATGCTCGAATACATGTCTCAGGATCCGGTGTTTCGGAGCTATCACCACAATCTGATCACGTTCAGCTTGCTCTACGCCTTCAGCGAGAACTTTGTTCTGCCCTTCTCTCACGATGAAGTAGTCTATGGCAAAGGCTCAATGATCCGTAAAATGCCGGGGGATGAGTGGCAGAAGTTCGCGAATTTACGGCTGCTTTATGGCTTCATGTTCGGTCATCCCGGAAAGAAGCTTCTTTTCATGGGCGATGAATTCGGCCAATGGTCAGAGTGGAACCACGATGCCAGCCTCGAGTGGCACCTTCTGCAGAAGCCCTTCCACGCAGGACTGCAGCGCTGGGTCCGTGATCTCAATACTCTGTACCGCGGCCTGCCTTCGCTGTACGAACTCGACTTCGATGCGGCGGGCTTTGAATGGATTGATTGCAAGGACTATCAGAGGAGCGTGGTCTGCTTCCTTCGTCGCGGCCGAAATCCGGAAGACCAAATCCTGTTCGCATGTAACTTCACTCCAGTCGTTAGAAAAAACTATCGCCTCGGCGTCCCCCGGGAAGGATTATGGAAGGAAGTCCTGAATAGCGACGCGCCTTTGTACGCGGGCAGCGGCCAGGGAAACTTCGGCGGCTTGTCGGCAGCTCCCCTCCCAATTCATGGGCGGCCGTTTTCGTTGAACATGACGCTTCCTCCTCTCAGTATTGTTGCGTTTCGGCCCGAGTCTTCCGGCGCTGCATGAGTCACGAAGAAAGGGATTATGGCAAAACGGCCCGGTAGCGCGGCGGATCCCCTTTGGTACAAAGACGCCGTCATCTATGAGCTGCACGTCAAAGCATTTAAAGACAGCAATGCCGACGGAATTGGCGATTTCCCCGGCTTGATTCAGAAATTGGATTACGTTCGTGATCTCGGCGCCACTTGTATTTGGCTCTTGCCCTTCTTTCCGTCGCCGCTCAAAGACGACGGCTACGATATTTCCGACTACATGAACGTGCACCCGATGTATGGCACCATCGAGGATTTTGGCGCCTTTCTCATCGCCGCTCACGATCACGGCTTGCAAGTCATCATTGAGTTGGTTGTGAATCACACCTCGGATCAGCATCCGTGGTTTCAAGCGGCCCGCCAGGCGCCTCGCGGTTCGCCGGAGCGCGATTTTTATGTCTGGAGCGACACCGAGAAGAAATACGAAGATGTGCGCATTATTTTCTCCGACACAGAACGATCGAATTGGACTTGGGATCCAGTCGCCCAGCAGTACTACTGGCACCGGTTCTTCTCGCACCAGCCGGATCTCAACTTCGACAATCCCAGAGTCGTCGAGGAGATTCTCAAAGTCATGCGCTTTTGGCTCGATATGGGAGTCGACGGCCTCCGCGTCGATGCCATTCCTTACCTGGTCGAGCGCGATGGAACCAGTTGCGAGAACCTGCCTGAAACACATGCCGTCATCAAGACGCTGCGGCGGGAAATTGACGCGGACTATTCCTCCCGCATGCTTCTGGCAGAAGCCAACCAGTGGCCCAGTGACGTGCGCCCTTACTTTGGCGACGGCGACGAGTGTCACATGGCCTTTCATTTTCCGCTGATGCCACGCATTTACATGGCTCTGCGCCAGGAAGACCGCCTGCCCATCACCGATATCATTTCGCAAACCCCCGGCATTCCGGAAACATGCCAGTGGGGCCTGTTCCTGCGGAATCACGACGAACTCACCCTGGAAATGGTAACCAAGGATGAGCGCGACTATATGTACATCGCTTACAGCGCCGACCCCAGAATGCGCCTCAACCTTGGCATTCGTCGGCGCCTTGCGCCCCTGGTCGACAACAATCGCAGACGAATCGAGCTCCTCAATAGCTTGTTGCTATCTTTCCCCGGCACACCGATCCTTTACTACGGCGACGAAATCGGAATGGGCGATAACATTTATCTGGGCGACCGCAACGGCGTTCGCACGCCCATGCAATGGAACGCCGATCGAAACGCCGGGTTCTCCACCGCAATTCCCGCCCGCCTCTATAGCCCGGTGATCATGGATCCCGTCTGGGGCTATGAAGCGATCAACGTCGAGGCTCAGCAGAGCGATCCATCTTCGCTGTTGAGCTGGATGCGAAACATGATCGCCCTCCGGAAACTCTTTACCGTGTTCGGGCGCGGTAGCATCGAGTTTCTCGACCCATCCAATCGCAAAGTGCTCGCTTATCTTCGCCGCCATCAAGATGAACAGGTCTTATGCGTCGCAAATCTTTCCCGCTTTGCCCAGCCGGTTGATTTGGATTTATCCAAACTGGAGGGTATGACGCCCGTTGAGATGCTCGGGTATGTCGAGTTCCCTCCCATCGAGCGCCAGCTTTACCGTTTTACCCTGGCTCCCTACAGCTTCCTGTGGCTGGAGCTGCAGCCGCGAGCGGAGCTGGCGGAACCGAGTTCAGCTTTCACGGAACAATCTCCGCTGAACGTCACCAAGGGATGGGAAAGCCTGTTCGATGGCTCAGGCCGCCTTCGGCTTGAGACCGTGAACCTTCCTGAGTATCTTCCCAAGCAACGGTGGTTCGCGGGAAAGTCCCGCCAGATCAAATCGACCCGCTTCATCGACTGGGCCCCATTGAATGATTCGCGTTCGGTCTTAGCATTGGTGGAAGTGCAATTCTCCAGCGGCGCACCAGACGTTTATTTGGCGCTCCTGGCTATGTCGTTCGGTGACACCGCTCAAGAGTTACAACGAACCGCTCCGAACGCCATTGTTGCTCCCATCGTTTCAAAGGCAGAATTTGGTTTGTTGCACGACGGAATCTTTGATGACGCGGCGTGCACCGCCCTGTTTTCGGTGATTGAAAATGGGGTCGAGCTCAATACACGCCAGGGGCACATTTCCGGCGTAGCTGGCAAGGTCTTTCCGGAACTCCTGGGCTCGTCACAGACCCTCTTGCCCATTCGGCGCGGCTCCGCCGAGCAAAGTAACACGTCGATTCTGTACGGTGACCGTTTCATCCTCAAGCTCTTTCGCCGCCAGGAGCCCGGCTTGAATCCGGACGCTGAGATTGGGCGCTACCTCACCGAGAAAACAAATTTCACCCGCATTCCTCCCTTTGCGGGTTCGATCGAATATTCGGCCGCGGATAACGGGCCTTCGACTTGGGCTATGTTGCAAGGTCTTGTCACCAACGAAGGTGACGGCTGGAAATGGACTCTCGAGGAGCTTGACCGCTACTTCGAGGCTTGCGCGCCTATCCCGTTTCCAGAAAATACGATCGACGAGTTGAAGAATCCCCTGAAGCTTTCCGAAAGCCCCACGTCCCAACTTGCCCGCGACCATGTGGGCATCTATCTCGAGTCCGCCGCAACCCTTGGCGCTCGAACTGCCGAGTTGCATCTGGCACTGGCTTCGCCAACCGATGATCCCGCCTTCACTCCGGAGCCGATGGCGGAGAAAGATCTTGAGGGGGTCGTCAACGACCTTCGCCAGCGCGCCGCAGCCGTTTTTGAATTGTTAAAACAGCGCGTCTCCTATCTGCCGGATGACGTGATCGAGATTGCAGCGGCGGTTCTCAGCAAGCGCCACCGCACCCTGGATCGCTTCAACCGGCTTCGCTGGGATAATCTCCGGACGCAGCGAACTCGAATCCATGGCGATTTTCACCTCGGGCAGGTCCTGAAGGTGAAAACCGATTTTGTCATTTTGGATTTTGAAGGAGAACCCGCACGCTCTTTGGAGTATCGGCGCGCCAAGCAATGCCCGCTCAAAGATGTGGCCGGCATGTTGCGTTCTTTCAGTTATGCCGCTTTCGCCAGTTTGATTAATTACACCACGCGGCATTCCGAGGATATCGCCCGTCTGGAGCCCTGGGCGCGCCTCTGGGAGCATTCAGCCGCTGCTGAGTTCTTGCGGTCGTATCGCAGTACCGCCCAGGGCGCGGAGTTCCTGCCTGCCGATAGCGCCGATTTTGGCAAGCTTCTCGACGTTTTCTTGCTGGATAAGGCGCTCTATGAAGTGCTTTACGAGCTCAATAGCCGGCCCGAATGGTTGCGCATTCCGTTGTTGGGGATTCTTTCCTTGCAGCTCTGAATCCGCGATGCCTCAAGTTGAGCGCGCACTGAAATCACAAGAGGTTTGAAGAGTGGAAGTGGATTCCATCCCGCAAAAAGCGCAAGAAAAGATCGAACGGATCGATAGCGCCGATCTGGTGGTGGGGATTCTCGCAGACCTCGATCAGACGACCATCGCGACTTTGTGCGAAGACCTTCAAACGCTGCCGGGGTCTCCGCGGCTCGCTGTTTTGCAAGACAAGAAAAGCGACGCTCCCGTTCCCGAGGCCGCGGAAAAAAAGTTCCCGTTTTTGGTTTCCTGGCCGCTCTTACACCCCGACCCCGGTGGCGCGCCGATCTTGAGCGTATTCGACGCATACCAGGCGGTCTTTTCGGCGAGCGAGCAACTCGGGGCTCGGGCCTGTTGCGTTGTCGCTTCCAAGCTGCAGAATGCGCCTCCGCAGTGGATTTGCCGCCTCGCCGAACCCACGTTTGCAAAAGACGTTGATCTCGTATTGCCGCGCTACGCGCGCCACGTCTTCGAGGGATTGCTGAATAGCAGCATCGTTGCTCCACTCCTGCGCGCCCTCTACGGCAAACGAATCCACAATCCGATGGGGCCAGATTTAGGGGTCTCGCAAAAACTTTTTCAGAAGATGCTCGGGCCTCAACGAGGCGCCAACTTCAACGGCAGGCATCCGCTGGCTTCGCTTGCAACGACGGCCCTTTGCGACAATCTGCGAGTCTGCGAAGTCTACGTTGGTGCGCGCGTTTATCCCCCAACCGATTGGACGAACATCAGTTCCCTGCTGGCCCCGATCCTGGGTCCAATTTTTCTCGACATGGAGCGCACTGCCATCCACTGGCAAAGGATCCGTGGTTCCACTCCTGTTCCCACGATCGGACAGCCGGTCTTCGTATCTGAAGACACAGGAAATCTAGACATCGGCCGCATGATCGAATCCTTCCAGTTGGGAAATCGAGATCTGCAGGAGGTTTGGGGACTGGTGCTGCCACCCGCTTCACTATTCGAGCTTGGGAAACTTTCGCGCCTGCCGCAGGAGAAGTTCCGCATGCCCGATGACCTGTGGGCGCGCATTGTCTATGACTTTGCGCTGGCACATCGCCTTCGCACCATCAGTCGCGACCATTTACTCAAGTCCATGACGCCCCTGTACCTGGCCTGGGTCGCTTCCTACGCTCTTGATTTGGGAACGGACGGAGATGCGGTTTTGGAGGAGAGACTCGAACGCTTATCGGCCGCTTTTGAATCCACCAAACCGTATCTTGTGTCCCGATGGAGATGGCCGGATCGTTTCAATCCGTAGCTTTGTGAGCTACGCCGGAGGCACGTATGTGGCAGCAAGTGAAACAAGCATTGATGCAGTCGACAGCACGATTCCTGACCAGATTTGCCGGCGTGTTGCCCGGCTTCGTGGCCTTGATTCTGGCGTTGTTGGTCTCCATCATTTTGGCGCTCATTTTCGCATTCATAGTGCGACGGTTGCTCATCCGGTTGCACTTTGGCGAACGGCTCATCCGCTGGGGATTCTTTTCCCCCTCGGAGTCGCCGGCACAGGGGCCTGCCCTGCTCGTGTCCCGTGCCATCGCTGCGTTGATTATCTTGGTCGGATTCCTGATCGGCATGACCGCATTCGACGCCAATTGGACCTCTCAGCTGGCGCAGGGCGCCCTCTCTTACATCCCAAATATCGTCGGAGCAGTGCTGGTCCTGCTGGTCGGCATGATTGTCGCCCGTTTTCTCGCCCGCAGCGTGCTCATTGGCGCGGTCAACATGAACTTTCAGTATGCGCGCCTGCTGAGCGTCGGCGTGAAATGGCTCGTGCTCGTGCTCGCCGTCGCCATGGCCCTCGAACACCTCAGGATTGCCCGTGGCATTGTCGAACTTGCTTTCGGCATCCTTTTTGGCGGAATTGTTCTTTCGCTGGCGCTGGCCGTAGGACTTGGATCGAAAGAACTTGTCTCCAAATCGCTCGAGCGCGACGCCAGGAAAACGTCCAGCGAAGTGATCGAAGATCCGCTCCACCATCTATAGGAAATGCGAAAAAATTCCGGTTCGAGGCGACTCGGGAAGAACGCTTCGAAAAACGCACCGGGCCAGGTTTTTGAAAGTTCTGTCACCCTGAGCAAAGCCGGGACGATCGAAGGGAGTCCCGGCGCAGTCGAAGGATCCCTACCCATGCCCCAAGTGCGGGTGCCGTGACGAAGCTAGAACGAACTCAGCAGAGCCTGCTCCCGCGCGACCGTCAGCAGCGCCAGCGCTTCAGCGCCCGAGTCGTTGCTGCACCAACTGCTCGTACAGTCGAATGGTCTGCTGGCCGATCGCTGTCCAGCTGAACTTCTCTTCCACCCGCCGTCGTCCTGCTTCTCCAAATCGCGCACACCTCGCAGGGTCCTCAAGCAGTCGATTGATGCCAGCGGTAAGATCCCGGGCAAACTTTTCGGGATTGGTGGGGAAACCCGTCACCGGATCTTGATCGAAGGAAATCAAGTACCCCGTTTCTCCGTCAACCACGACCTCTTTAATACCTCCAGTGGCGCTTGCCACCACGGCGGTGCCGCACGCCATCGCCTCGAGGTTGATGATGCCGAAAGGCTCATAGACCGAGGGACAACAGAATACGCGCGCATGGCTGTAGAGCTGAATGGTCTCCTGCCTCGTCAGCATCTTCTCGATCCAGACGATTCGTGGATGATGCCGCCGTGCGTCCTCAACTTTCTGCCGCAATTCCGCCGCAATCTCTGGTGTATCGGGCGCGCCGGCGCAAAGCACTACCTGAGTTTCCTGCGGCAGGTAGCGAATGGCGTCCACCAGATGGGTCACACCTTTTTGTCGCGTGATGCGGCCCACGAACAAAACATAGGGTGCAGCCGGGTCAACCCCATAATCGGTCAACGCGCTGGTCTCTGAAGTCTTCCGGTATTCCGCAAGATCGATGCCGTTGTAGATAACGTGGATGCGATCCGCCTTCACATCCGGGTAGGCGCGCAGGATGTCCGCTCGGGTCGCTTCGGAAACAGCGATCACTGCGTCGGCATCGAGAATGGCGGTACGTTCCATCCACGAACTCATGGCATAACCGCTGCCGAGTTGCTCAGCCTTCCATGCGCGAAGCGGCTCCAGGGAGTGCGTGGTCAGAACAAAAGGAACGCCGTAAAGTTTCTTGGCGAGGTAGCCGGCCATCGACACGTACCAGGTATGGGTGTGGACGATGTCAATCCCGTGCAGAGCCTTCACTTGCGTGAGGTCGAGGCTCAAAGCCTCGAGAGCGGTTTTGATCTTGCCTTCGCTGCCATTTGTAATCTCGTCCCATGGTTCCGCGCCACGGACGTGCAAGTTCCCATCATCGAGATTCTGCCGGCCCCAGCAATGCACTTCCACCTCGATTTCCCTGGCCAACTCGCGGCTCAGGTAATCGACATGGACTCCCGCGCCTCCGTACACATGGGGAGGAAACTCTCTTGTGAACAAGGCGACTCGCATAGTCTGACAGCCGGGCGGATTGATGGCACTCGCGCCTTCTCCCGCGCAGTAATTTGCACCTGCCATTTCGGCAAAGGGGACGAAGGCACTGCAAAAAATTGTATTGGCACGCTGGCGGCGGCGCAAGCCGGACAGCATAACAAACGTTTGCGGATCAAGTCCATCCTCGACCCGAGTCCCGAAATAAACCTCAGACTTCTGCCCGAAACGTCTTTCCAAGTTCGGCCCTGAGTCCAAAGTAGTGGCGAAAGTTGTAAATCAGAGGTTGCCACTTCTCAGGATCGACATAGTTCTCGCGTTCTTAAAGTGCACGTTCGCAGCGACTTCATCCTCTGCGAGGACTTCGACCGCCGCTCCGCCCCCAAGTTTTTCCAGTCGTTCGCGCAACACCTTCTGCCCGGCCTGACTCCACAGCTTGTGCTTACGTTGCACTCCCTTATCTGAAAGCCAAGAACTGAGAACTGAGAACCGAGAACTGACAGCTGCCCCCCGAACCACAAACGCCCACACCCTAAACCTCATCAACCTCGCCGCAGGGTTACAATAGCCCGTTAACTCCTCCCCTGTTAGGAGATCCCATGAGTGTCCGTGTGCAAAAGTGTCTGCGCCGTCTTTTACTGCTATCTGCCATCCTGCCCCTATGCGCCTGCGCCGCCAAACGCATGCGTTCCGATTTCACCGGATTCGAAAGCGCCTACGCCGAAACCTCCAACCGCGAAGTTCTGCTCAATCTCGCGCGCCTGGAAAATCGCGACCCCACCTACTTCTTCAAGCTCGGTCAAATCACCAGCGCCTACCGCATGCAAGCCGCGCTGCCCGGCGCCGCCAACTACACCCCGCAAGGCACCACTCCCGGCGGAGCTATCGTCTCTGGCGGCATCACTCCCAGCGTTCTCTACGAAAATGATCCCGTATTCCAGTTCATCCCCGTCAATGACGACACCAATGCGCAATTATTGTTGAAGCCGATTCCCCCGGAAACTTTCTACATCCTCTACCAGCAGGGCTGGCGAGTCGATCAACTCTTTCGCCTGCTGGTGGACCGCATCGAACTCACGCGCCTGACCGGCACGCGCTGCGACGTTGAGGTGATCCGCAATCTTGCGCCGCCGATTTATACGGACGCGACCGGCAAAGCCTACACTCCCGATCCCGACACGCTTCGCGCTTATGTCACTTTCCTCAGAGTCAGCGCGGTCGTGTACGCGCTGCAGAAGCATGGACTATTGCTGCTGCGAGGCGCCGAGCGATTCGTGCCCTTCGATAACAACTCGGGCATCGCTGCGAACGAAGACAAGAGCCTCCCCATAGCGAAGGACCAGAATGACGCCGTGGGCAAGAACACAGTCTGGGAAAAAGATGCCAAGGGGAATTGGATCCTGGGCCGGAAAGTCTTCACTCCCATTTTCTATCTGAATCCTCTCGCCGAAAATGACAAGAAGGAACTGGTTCCCGACACAGCGGCCATTGAAGAGCACATCAGCCCTGACCTGCCCGAATTGCGCGAGGGTGGAGAGGCCATGCATCAGGCGTTACAGATCCTTGCCAACGGATTCTCCATCCACGGAACCGCGACTCCGCAGCAACTCGAGGAGGGAGCCTGTCCGACCAAGGGAATCTCGTCGCATCTGGTCATGCGTTCTCTGATCGGGTTGATGTCGGCCGCGGCGCAGGAAGAGATTCCCTTTGACGCGCTGCTCAATAGCGATCCCGAGATTCCCTTCAAGCGCACTGTTTCTGCGCAGGAACAAGAGTCTGTCCGCCGCTTCAAGGACGCCGTTCCGCGCATTGAACAAGAGCCGCTGCTGCGTATCACCTGGAAGCCGGACGACACCACAACCGCGCCTCTGACCCGCGTGCTCTATCGCGGCGTCAACTATTCGGTTGCCGATTTAAGCAGCCCCGTGAACCCCGAAAATCAATACTGGAACCGCGACATGTTCCGCCTGATCAGCAACCTGACCTCACAAGTAACGGTAGACATCTCCAAATTCCCGCTCCCAGAAATCCTCCAACTCCACACCCAATAAGCAGGGGGCCGCGTAAAGTCGCCAAAGCCCTGTCATGCTGAGCGGAGCCGGGACGACCAGAGGGAGTCCCGGCGCAGTCGAAGCATCCCTACTGCCAGAATAGCCACTAGCAGGCTGCGGAAAAACTCCGGTTCGAGGCGGTTCGGGAAGGGCACGAGTTCCAGCCTGCCCTGAGCGAAGCCGAAGGGTGCCGCTAAGTCGCTGAAAATGGATCCGCGCTTTAGCACCTGAGGTAAGCCCTTCGTTGGTCTGCCGAGTTTTTCAGCACCTGCTAGGGAGCAGCCCCTGACAAGGGCCGAAAGGATGCTGCAAAAGATTTATCGGAAAACCTCAGACGAATGTCGCCAGAATCCGCGCCCAACGGCGCAAGCAGAAAGCCCAGCACGAGAGTGCTGGGCTGCCGATCACCCGAAGTCTGCCTACCCCCGAACGCTAATCCTGGAAAACGACAACACTGCCCGCGACGGAATCGGCTGCCCCATCAACATTGCCGGACGGAACGTCGTAAAGATCAGCATCCTCTTGACCTGCGGCAAAATTTCCTGCGACTCTCTCGCATCGGAAAGAATTTTGTAATCCTGCACCCGCCCGTTTTTATCCACGTACGCTTCAATCACCAGCGAGTCCGTGTCCATCGCGCTCAGCGTCGTTCCAAACACGCTCTGCTGCAGTTCCGGACCGGTATTCATGATCGTCGGCACATCCTGATTGTTCGCCTGCAACTGCCCCGGCGTTGCCAGTATCGCAATCACCAATCCAAAGATCACCGCCGACACCGCCAGCCCCGCCGTCGCCGGCACCATGAACGCATTCAGCGCATTTTCCACCCGCAGCCGCAACCCTTCAAATCGCGGACGCCTCGTCTCCGCCGCCTCCCGCGAAATCGCCAGCCGCAGCTTCAATCCCAGGTCCGCCGGCGCCTGCACCCGCCCTACACTCATCAGCAACCGCTGCGCCTGCCGCAGTTCTTTGTATTCCTGCAGGCACGCCGCGCAATCTTCCATATGCTCTTGCAGCGCCCGCATCTCGGTTCCCGTCACCGCCCCGTCCAGATACGCGGACAGCAATCCCTTCGCCTGCCTGCACTTCATGGTTTTCGCCGCCGACCGCATGGCCTTTTTCACGGCATCACCTCGACCCTTCTCCCCCCACCCGTAACCTGTGACTGCAAACTCGACGCTTCCACCACATCCTCCGGCGCAGTCAACCCCAACTCCGCGCCCACTTCGCGCACATACGGCGACAGCCGCTCCTTCAGCGC
Organism: uncultured Acidobacteriaceae bacterium; assembly: GCA_963715875.1. GTDB lineage: Bacteria > Acidobacteriota > Terriglobia > Terriglobales > Acidobacteriaceae > Sulfotelmatobacter. The sequence continues at coordinate 4,208,560 of OY970281.1, forward strand.
TTGCCGCCCTCGCGTCAATCTCGACTTCACCGTTCCCAGCGAGATCTGCAATACTTCCGCGATCTCTTCATACGACATCTCTTCCAGATCGCGCAGGATCAGCGTCGTCCGGTACGGCTCCGGCATTCCCCGCAGTTCCGCATCCACACGCTTCTGCACTTCCCGGTGCGCCACATTGTCAAATGGAGACTCGCCGCGGTCGGTGAGCGCATTCTGCATCGCAAAATCCCCAGCCGCCGCTCCCTCCGTCTCCACCGGCTCAATCGACGCTTCCCGCGCCTTGTGCCGGAACCACCACCGCTTCCGGTTCGCCGCCTCGTGCAGCGCGATCCGGTAGATCCACGTCTTCAAGCTGGATTCGCCGTTGAAGTTCTTCATCCCGCGAAACACTTTCAGAAAAACTTCCTGCACCGTATCCGCCGCGTCCGCCGGATCGCACACCATGCGATACACGAGCCCATACACCGGCCGCTGGAATTCTCCAATCAGCCATGCGTACGCCTCTTCCGAGCCGGCCTTCAGGTCCGCGACAATCGCCGCTTCCTCCGCCCGTGCCCCGATCGCGCTCGCCAAATCGCCCAAAATGCAGCTCCTGCCTGACCGCGTCTCTCGACCAACCAAACCCTTATTATAGGATCGTTCACCTCAACCCCAACCGAAAAATCCCACGCCGCGCCGACACCCCCCCGCGGACACCTCTACCACCATAGACCCCGCCCACCCCCAACAAGTTCCCACCCGTAAGTGATTTATTTCCAATGGTTGGCAGGTTTGTCATTCGACTCGATTTGTCATTCTGAGCGAAGTGAGCGCGTAGCGAAGCGAAAGCGCTCACGCAGTCGAAGAATCGCTACCCTAGCCCAACCGTCAAGGCATCTGGGGATACCACTGCCTCCAGTCGTCCCACCGCTGCGGGTAAAGCAGGTCTCGTTTTTTCAGATGACGATTCACAATCGCCGGACGCCGAAATCGGGTCGCCTCGCTACCTACTCCGGCCCCTCCATCTTCTTCAAATCCCGCAGCAGCAACCCCAAAAATACTCCCACGCCAAGTTCAACCAACGCAAAGATGCGCCACCCGCCACCCAGCCAGATCATGTAAACATGCACCCCAACCGCAACCGGCAGCAGCGCGAGCGCGATTTTTTTACTCGTCTTCATCGTCCCCCACGTTTTGAAATAATCGGGAAGCGTGAGGAGTTTTGCTCGTGACCTAGGAACCGCAGAACGATTGCGGATTCTAGCCCGTGTCGTGCTGAGCGGAGCCGGGACGACCGAAGGGAGTCCCGGCGCAGTCGAAGCCCTACCCCCTGAACAGCTCTCTGGTTAGTACACTACCGAAAATTTGAAAGAGAGGGACCACAGAAAAAAGAAGACTGGCACGATCACACTCGCTTAGCGCCAGAACATGAGAGCCTGACACGAAAACCAGAAGAGAATATCTCCGACCCTACTTCACTTCCCCCAACAACCTCTGCACCGCCCCCACCAGCGATCCCGAACCCGCCCCCAACATTAAATCGGTCTTCTCGAAAAATCCCGCCGCTCCATCCTTCTGCAGCGCCTCCGCATTCTTTGCCGACAGGCTGGTCAGCACCATCACCGGAATCTTCGCTGTCGCCTCATCCTTCTTCAGCGCCTTCAGCACGTCCGGCCCACTCATCTTCGGCAACATCATGTCCAGCAGGACGAGCCCGGGCAAATGCTCGCGAGCCAGGCGCAGCGCTTCTTCGCCGTCCCCGGCAGTCACCACTTCATATCCGGCTTTCTGCAGCGCCCGCTCCGTCGAAACTCGCAGAAACTTGCTGTCTTCAACAAGCAGCACTTTCATCGCCGATAGTCCCTCCGCACACTACCACCCACAGTTCCTCCAAGTATGCTCCCGCCAACCCGCTCCTGTCGCGGCTGAAAGCGCCCAACCCTGTTGCCGCCTTCGGTTCTGCCACCCGTCATCGGATGTCTAAAACGTCTATGTCGGGACAGCCATCAATGTCTATGTGAGGACAGCCGCCATCGGCTGTCCACCCGCTGCCACTTTCAGATTCCCTGCCGCAACAGCGCCACCACCGACGCGCGCACCACCGTCCGCGCCGCCGGCACATCCCTGGGCAGAATCGTCTTGGTCAGCATCAGCATCGCCGCCCCGTGAACCAGCATCAGCGTGGCCATCAGCAGCCCATCATGGCTGTCCGCCGATCCTCCTAATTCTTCGATCAGCTTCCGCAACATGATGTCCCGCACCGGACGCTCCACCGGCTTCACCCCCGCCCGCACCGACCGCGCCGACGCAAACAATTCGTACTCTTTCTGGAAAAATAATTCGTACTCGTGCGGATGCGCCGCCGCATAGTCCAGATACTTCTCGCATCCATCCGCCACCGACGATGCATCTTCCATGTGCGCCGCCATGTCCAACCGGATGCGCTGCAAAAGCGCCCGCAGAATATCATCCCGGTCGCGGAACCTGCGGTACACCGCCGGCGTGTTCGTTCCTGCCGCCTGCGCTACCGCCCGCATCGTCAAGCCCTTCTCGCCGGCCTTCTTCCACAGCTTGTGGGCTGCATCCAGAATTTCGCTTTCCAGATCCGGGTTCGGTAGCCTCGGCACAGGTCGTTCCTCCAGAGGATTCGCCTTCGGGATAAATGTATACAACGTAAACATAACAATGTAAAGCCTTCGTATCCCAGGCACATTCTTTCGTGTAATCCTGCATTATTATGTTGACAGCGTAAACATAACGCTGTATATATTATAAAAAGCTTGTGTTTGGACCCCGCCCCGAAGGCCTCCAAATGCCGTCAGGAGTCACTATAAAGATGTTGTCTTGGGACAACCCGGATGACCGGGTCGCGATTGCCCAGATGAATGCGGAATTGCAGAATGCCCAACTGGAGTTGCTCAGCGCGCAGTGCGCCACCCAGCAACTGCGGCTGCGGTTTTCCGCCGACGATCTGGCCCGCTTCGGCCACCGCGACATCCTGCGCAAGTCCGTGCAGTGCGCCACCGCGCTCTCGGACTACTACACCTCGATCGAAAAGAAATTTCTCGAAAAGCAGACTCCCGCCACCACTGCCGCCGAGCCGTCCAACCAGCCCGGCGAAGAACTCATCCTCACCGCAATCGAGCGCGTTTCAACCTACATGCGCCAGCAGCGCGAGCGTTACTTCGCTCAAGGCACGCCGCTCGACAAGCGTCAGAAGGCCATCATGTGGCCTTACTTCCCTGCTCCCGTGCTCGAGAGCGCTCGCATCGTAGCCCTCGATGGCAAGTCCCGCATCCCCAATCCTCCATTTTTTGAGGAATACAAAGCTCTGGGATTTCTGAGCCTGCCCGAAATTACGCACATGCATTCCGTCACATTTCTTGACGTCGTCGTCTTCAACGAGCCCGTCACCGAGCGCTCTCTGTTTCACGGACTCGTGCACGCCGTTCAATTCGGCATCCTCGGCCTCGGAGGCTATTCCGATCTTTTTGTCCGCGCCCTGGCCGCCAACAAGCTGCATTTTTCCGTGCCGCTCGAAGCTCATGCCTTTGCCCTCGAATCGAAGTTTGCCGCAATTCCCACCACACAGTTTTCTGTCGAGGAGCACGTTCGTCTCTGGGTCAAGCAGAAGCGCTACTGAAACGCATCCCGGAGGAACCATTCTCCGGATATCCGGTCCACCACGGACCGAAAGTTGTACCACCCCCACGCTGCAAAAGGGGACGGCGCAAGCCGTCCCCGTTGTTCTGCTCACAAATCCCCAAATCCCTCCCCGTGACTATTTCCCCTCCGCCGCGTCTAAGCCTGAAGTGCTCCCGGAGGAAACCACCATGAACAAACTGTTGCTCGCCTTTGTGCTGCTTTTCGCCAGCCTCGCCGCCACCGCGCCCGTCTCCGCTCAGACTTCCGACGCGGCCGCCGCCGACCATACCGCTCCCAGTTATGACATGAAGGGCCAGTCCCTCGCCGATCTCGCAGTAGTGCAAAAGAAATTTGTGGACCTGGCCAACGCCATTCCAGCCGATAAGATGACCTGGCGCCCCTCGCCCGACTCGCGTTCCTTCGCCGAAGTCTTTCTGCACGTCGCCGGCGAGCGCTACGGCATCCTCGCTCTCGGCGGAGCCGAACCTCCCGCCGGATTCGATGGCAAGACCTTCGAAAAATCCGCCACCGACCGCGCCGCCATCGTCGCCGAACTGAACAAGTCGTGGGACTACACCCAGAAACACATCAATGCCATGACCAACGCCGACTTCGCGAAACTGCTGCCCAAGCTCGGCCCCCAAGCCAATGCCGGAGACGTAATCTACATCCTGGTAGCCGACGCTCACGAGCACCTAGGCCAGTCAGTAGCCTACGCCCGCATAAACGGCATCGTCCCCCCGTGGACCGTAGCCGCAGCCAAGAAAGCCGCAGAAAAGAAAGAGCAGAAGTAGTACCCAGTACCTAGTACCCAGTACCGCGTACCGAGTTCCGATTGCTGATTGCTGAGTTCCGAGTCTGAGACAGGAGGTCGCACAAAAATTCATATCGAGCGAATTCGGGAAGGGCACGAGTTCCACTCGTGCCGTTAAAGTCGTCGAAAATGATCCGCGCTTCAGCGCCCGAGGTACCGCTCTTTGGCGACCCTCGATTTTCCCGAATCCTCGCAACTCGCAACTCGCGACTCGGAACTCGGAACTTACCCCCCAGCCCAAGCCTCATCCACACAAGCCTGAATGCAGGGAATCCGCACAAAAATTCATATCGAGCGAATTCGGGAAGGGCACGAGTTCCACTCGTGCCGCTAAAGTCATCGAAAATGATCCGCGCTTCAGCGCCCGAGGTACCGCTCTTTGGCGACCCTCGATTTTCCCGAATCCTCGCAACTCGCAACTCGCGACTCGGAACTCGCGACTCGGAACTTACCCCCCAGCCCAAACCTCATCCACACAAGCCTGAATGCAGGGAATCACGCCAGACTCCGACTCCCCGCGCAGCAAATCCCAGGCCTCCCGATACTCTCCATACTTCGAGACCTCCAACTCCGGATGCAGCCCCACACTCCACATCCCCCGCACCAATTCCTCTGGCAAGATGTACCAGATATCCTCCGGAATCACGTACGCGGCCACAAAATCAAATGTGTTCTTCTTATAAACCCCGCGGCTGTCTTTCAACGTGCACGAATACCCCTCGCCCTCATGAAATATCGTGGACTTCACCTGCACCCGCACCAACCGTCCACTAGCCTGTTCCACCACAAAGTCATAACCAGTCGACTCTCCCCACGGACGCGCCAGCGGAAACCCCAACCGCATCGCCCGCTCCGCAAACACCGCCTCCGCCCACTCCCCCCGCTTCTTGCAATTCTTAATCGCTCCCCCCGGCCCCATCCGATTCTTCTTCATCCCGCTCCTTATCTACATTTGTCATCCCGAGCAACCCGCACCCTCTGTCATCCCGAACAAGTCGGAGCGGCAGCGGCGATGCCGCCGAGGGACCTGCTGTCCTGCGTGCGCTTCAAAACAACCTTGTCATCCTGAGGCGCGTTTTTTGCGCCGAAGGATCTCCCTCTCATCCGCACTCGACAAGGCGACCGGCCCCAACATCCAGCCCCGAAAAAAGCCCCATGCGCGCACAATTCTCGGAACTTACTCCACTCTGACACCCTTGTGGGGAATTGGGTAGTCCACGAAAGTAGAGTCCACTTTAGTAGATAGCGTAGCCGCGCCCCCGCCCTAGACTTTGCCCGTGATCAGACTGGTGTCTTAGAACTCCCAGGAAAGAACGGCGCTTCAACGCCGCATCAAGCGCACAAATCAGAACTCGGCTTCAGCCGCATCTATCTCTTGACGGCCTTCCTCGAGACGCGGCGGGATTCATGGTCCACCCTCTCCACATCCCCTCCGCGAAGCCCACGTTCCTCGGCGCGCTGGCGGCCGTAGGTAAATCCGGGGACAGACGGGACTGTCACCATTGTTTCTCCCGATGCGGGAATGCCATAACTCCGCGCAAGAAATTTCGCGCTTCTTCCGCCCCCCTACCGCCCAACATTTCCATGCAGCTCAGCAGTCCTCGTCATCTGTTGCGCCCACTCCATGGCCTCAATATAGGCCCGGTTCACGAACACACGCGAAAGGCCGAGCTTTTCCGCGTGGGTAGTAACCAGTTCCCAATCGCCTTTTTCTCGCGCAACCATCAGGTCGCAGATTGGGGATAGGCGCGTTCCGCCACCGTTCTTCATCGCCAGCAGCAACCCTTTTGCATGCGGATCGAAAGCGAGGCCGTCGAGCAGAACTTGCAGCGGAGTTTCGAGAATCGCATCCATAAGCGAGAACATTCCAACCAGGAAAAGATCCACGCTCCCGTGATCCACCCGCGGAGCAATCAACTCGCAGAAGCGCGCTCGAACCAGCGAGGCGTTCACCAACTCCGCACACTTCGGCTGCCCCAGGCTCAGCGCGGTTGCCGTGCGAATCCATCGCGTAATCGCCTGCGCTCCCAACAGGCTGATGGCCTGGCGCACCGATTGAATCGGCACCGCGAAGCCCAGCACCGGAGAATTCAAATACCGCATCAGCCGGTAGCACAACGATGCATCCTGCCGGATCAGATTCTCCAGAAGTTTGAAATCGAGTTCCGGAGCCGAGATCGCTTGCAGAAGCCGCAGCTTCGAGGACTGGTTGGCCGGAATCTGCCGCACCCTCATCTGTTCCGGATGATGAAAAAAGTATCCCTGAAACAGCCCAAAGCCGGCCTTCTCCGCGTTCTTGTATTGCGCCCGCGTGTCGACATTCTGCGCCACCATTCGGCACGGCTTGCCCTTATACGCAGCCGTAATCTTCGCAAGACTCTCGGCGCCCCGGCGACTGGCGTCCACCCTTATAAAATCGGCGAACTGGACCAGCGGTTCCCGGTCGTCACCCATCCAAAAACTGTCGATGGCGATTTTGTATCCTTTTTTCTTAAGCCGCTGGCAAGCCTCCATCACCGGCGCGCTCACCGTCATGTCCTGCCCAATTTCGACGACTACATCTTTGGCGGGAAGAGCGGCCAACGCGTCCTGCACCAGCATGTCGTGAGTACAGTGAATGAATGCAGGGAAGCCGCCGCACATTACGTCAAGGCCAACGCTTTGCAGGGCCTCCACTATGCCGGAAGGCGCCTGCTCCCGATCCGGGCTGCATTCAGCGCCGCTTAAGCCGTCAAACACCACCTCATAGCCCATCACCTTCTCATCTTTGGTGAAAATGGGTCGCCGCGCCAGACACGGAGCGGGCTTATCGGCAAGTACGGCGTGCGCGGCAGCAGTCATAGATTGGCTCGCGCATTGATCGGCATTTCCAGCAACGAACATGAGCGCCTTCTCATCTGGAGGGGTGCCCAAAGGTGGCTGCACTCATGGGGTGGAGAGCTGGAACATGAAACCCGGGGACAGACGGGACGTTGCACTAGTTTCGGCTACTCAGCCCGCATAATCTCCTGGTTCCGGGGCTGGAGCGCGGATGCGATCCGCGCCCTGGACTTGTGGTGTTTCGTGGGCAGTTGACGATTTTCGCGAAACCTCGCCAGGCTTGCTCGTCGCGACTATTGCAACTTGGCATACTCCGACTTGGCTTCTTTCAGGATTGGAATATCAGCATCGGCGTCTTTCCAGAGTGCGAGGAATTCTTTATAAGCGGCAAGCGCCCGGCTCCGAGCAAGATCGGCATCCGCCCCGGACGAGCTCCGCGCCTGCAACGCATTCGCCCGAGCCACGCCCAGATGCGCCAGCGCTCCGGTCCAGCAGTTCCACACGATGCCGCTGTGGTCGATGATCTTCTGAAACTCGGCGGCGGCTTCTTTGCCCTGTCCGGCTGCCAGGTATGCCTCTCCGCGAACGTACACGTGATAAAGGCAGGAAATATTGGCGACGAACCCAATCTGCCCCAGTTCGATGGGTGAAGCGGCTTGCAGCGCAGTCAGGGCAGCAGCCGGGTTCTTCTTGTCCAGCGCCAATTGCGCCTGAATCGCGGGCAGCCAGAGCGACTGCATCTGCGTATCCAGCGGGAAGCGTTTCCCTAAATCTTGCGCCATCGATTCGGCTCGCGCCGTGTCGCCCGCCATGGCAAACGCCAGCGCGGCTTCGACCTCGACGCCCTGGCTCGCGGGAACCAGCTTCAAACCCTCTGCCGCTGACTGCCGCGCTTCCGCGGGATTGCCGTAAGCGGCTTGTGCGATAGCGGCATTCTCTTGCCAGATCGCTCCATTTTCTTTGCTGTCCGCCCGAATGGCCGAGTCCACAGCCCGCTTGGTCAGTTCCCGCGCCTTGCCCAGATGACCGCCATACGCCTCGGTGTCGGAGGCGAGCGCCAGCCCGAAGTTCTCTTCCGGCTTGCCCGCAAACCACTGTTGCTGTTCCGCCATCGCCGCCGAGTCCGAGCCGAGAAAGGCAAGAGCGTAGAGAGCATTGTGGAGTGGGAAGTCATCCAGCTTTCGCGCTTGCGCTTCGTGGATGATCTGCCGCGTTTCATCGAAGCGCTGCAAGGAGATCAGGCTGTTGCCAAGGTCTACATAGGGGCCCACACGATCCGGGGCGAGGCGGAAGCATTGGCGAAACGACTCCGTAGCCTTTTCATACTGTCCCTGCGCGGCGTACACATTGCCCAAATTGCTATGTGCTCGGTAGTCTCGCGGGTAGCTCTCAATCTCCTCCTGAAGCGACTGGGCCGCTTTATCCAGTTCTCCGGTTACATTCGAATAGTAGATGGCGGTGATATGCAGCTTTTCTCGTTCGCTGGCATGTTCTCGCAACTGGAATGCCTTGGTGTAGTAGTCGCTCGCCCGCCCTAGCTCGCCGAGATTGAAGTAGTCGTTGCCCACCGCCAAGTAGCCCATGGCAAAATTCGGATCAAGCTCGATGGCGCGTTGATCGTAAGGCAGGGCTGCGGCGGGGCCTTTCTCGTTCGCAGCCTTTACGCCAAGGCTGTACGCCTTCAGAGCTTCGAGCGAAGACGTGGTGGCCTCTGACAGCGGAACATCTAACTTCTGTACCGTCGCCAGCGATTCGCCCAACTCAGTTCGCAGCTTGGATGCCGCCTCGCCCAGCGCGTCCAGCACCTTCTCCTTCGACGCTGCTGTCACCTGCTGCTCGGCCAGCGGATCTCCACTCTGGCAATTCACCGCCTTCAATCCCAGCACATATTGGCTGCCCAGACTGGCAATCGACCCGGCAAGGTAAGCCTTGCTGCCCGCCCGCTGGCAAAGCTCGCGGGCGACTTCAGGCGTGAGCTTCGTGCCCGCCGGGCGCGACATCAATTTCAAGGTCGCCGCGACTTTGTTCTCCGGCAGCACATTCAGAAATGGCGACTGGTTCAGAGAGACGCTGAGTGCCGTCTTGAGCGTGTCATCAAACACCGCATCGCCTGTGCTGTTGGCAAAATCGGCGAGCACGATGGTGTCTTTCTCGGTGAGCGCGTAGCGCAGCATGTTGCCGCGAGCGGTAGTAGAGGCCGCCGGCGATGAACAGCCAGCCAGCACGATGCCAGCCAAAACCCCGCCGAGCTTTGCTCGGCCTGAACGGGCGAATGCGCCCGTTCCCACATGGTCTGTGCCCATATCGACCTGTGTAGGGGCGGACGCATTCGTCCGCCCGGTCGAGCGAAGCTCGACCTTCTGCTCGTCCGCCACCGCAGCCACCGATCCCGAACTACCTGCCTTAGCCCGCCCCGTCTCCGTATCCCGCTTCAGCCGTTGCAAATCCGTCCGCATCTCCGAAGCATGCTGATACCGCAGCTCGCGATCCTTCTCCAAAGCCTTGCCGATAATCCGTTCCAACTCCGCCGGAATGTCGCGATTGAAACGAATCGCCGGCGGCGGATCGGAATTCAAAATAGCATTGAAGATCAGCGCGCCGGTTTCGCCCGGAAAACGGCAATGCTCCCGTCGCCATCTCGTACAGCACTGCCCCGAACGAAAACAGATCGGTGCGCGCATCCAGTTCTTTGCCCTTGGCCTGTTCCGGAGACATATAGGCCACAGTGCCCAGCATCGGCCCCCGGACTGGTGAGGTGATCTGCATCCACCGAACCCGTCTGCGTGTTGAGCGACCCAATATTGCTCGAAGAACTCGACGTGACCACGACCTTCGCCAATCCAAAATCCAGAATCTTGGCGTGCCCGCGCTTGGTGACGAAAATGTTCGCAGGCTTGATGTCGCGGTGAACGATGCCTTCCGTATGGGCAGCATCCAGCGCATCGGCGATCTCGATGGCCAGCGACAGAATCGCCTCGATCTCCATCGGCCGCCCGCCAATGCGATGCTTCAACGTAATGCCATCCAGAAACTCCATGGCAATGAAGGCGTCGCCGTGCTGCGTCGTCAATCTCGTGGATCGTGCAGATGTTGGGATGATTCAGCGCAGAAGCAGCCTTGGCCTCGCGCTGAAAACGGGCAAGAGCCTGCGGATCTTTGGCAACGTCATCGGGCAGAAACTTAAGGGCAACAAACCGGCCAAGCTTCATGTCTTCCGCCTTGTAGACAACACCCATCCCACCGCCGCCGAGTTTGTCGACGATGCGATAGTGGGAGATAGTCTGGCCGATCACGCGCAGAATCTTACGTGGGCAAAACAGGCAAGTCAATGCACTCGATAAAGCTGCAAGACTAAGGGGGGTAAGAAGGATCTCAGTGCGTAGTGTAGTTGCGCCTGGCGCTCAGCTTCGGACGGTACCGCCCCGCCTGATCATACTGCCGGCGCTTGCTCACATCCGAAAGCACCGAGTAGGCCTCGATGATCTCTTTCGTCGCGTCCTCTGCCATTCTTCGCAGGCTCGGCGATAACGTTGAAACCGTGTCTGGATGGATCTTCTTCAGCAGATTCCGGTACGCCGCCTTGATCTCCGACTCCGTAGCATTCTCTAACACGCCAAGGGCGGAGTAATAACTCTCTTCATTCATGACTGTGAGCTCTGCAACTCTCAGCCCCAATCTAAGGCGAAAGCCCACCCGCCGGAAGATTACCCAGGTATATGCCCATCCGGAATTGTTGTCATCGCAACGCTTCGACCCGCAACCGCCGGGTGCCCCATTTCTCATTCTTTCGCATGCATTATGATCGGTCCTGCTGTCAAATCCTTGTCATTCCGACGCGCGAGCAAAGCCCCCAAAACCTTTGTCATTCCGACGCCCGGGCGAAGCCCCAAAATTCTTATCATTCCGACGCGCGAGCGAAGCCCCAAAATTCTTGTCATTCCGACGCGCGAGCGAAGCGAGACAGGAGGAACCTGCTGTTTAGCCGACGCCACTACGAACGGGGCTTTTTCGTCCCGAGCCACAGACAACCTGCCCCCGATTCCCAGTTGCTCGCTCTGATATTCCTCCCGCCCGTCAGTTCCGGTAGCCTATCCCTCGATGGTCCCCGCCCACTCCAATCCCACCGCTCCATCGGACAGCACCACTCCGCCCGAGCAAATCTCCCTGCCTGAACTCGCGCTTGTTTTCCTGAAGCTCGGCACGCTGGCCTTCGGAGGTCCCGCCGCTCACATCGCCATGATGCAGGACGAATTTGTTCGCAAGCGCCACTGGCTCACCCAAGCCGAATTCCTGGACCGCCTCGCGGCCGCAAGTCTGATCCCCGGCCCCAGTTCCACCGAAGTTGCTATCTTCATCGGACACACCAAGCGTGGCTGGCTCGGCCTCATCGTCGCCGGATGCTGCTTCATCATTCCCGCCGCAGTTCTCGTGACTCTCATCGCCGCCGTGTACGTGCGCTTCGGATCCCTGCCCCAGGTCGCAGGCATTTTGTACGGCATCAAGCCCGCCGTGATCGCCATCATCTTGCAAGCCCTGTGGACCCTCGCTCGCACCGCCGCAAAAACAAAGTTCCTCGCCGCCATCGGAGTCCTCGCCACGATTCTCAACGCCCTCGGCATCGCTCCGCTCCCCGTCCTGGCGATTGCCGCAATCACTTCCGGCGCATGGGCGTTCATAAAGAAGATGAGCAAACCCGGCGCCGCACTGGCCGCCATTCCACTCTCTGGACGTCTCGCTCTGCTGGCCGGAACCGCTGCCGCAACGGTAGCCGCGCCCGTCAGCCTGCTTCGCCTGTTCCTCTCGTTTCTGAAAATCGGATCGATCGTCTTTGGCAGCGGATACGTTCTCCTCGCCTTCCTCCGCGAAGAATTCATCCAGCGTCTGCATTGGCTCTCGGAAAAGCAACTCCTCGATGCCGTCGCCGTCGGTCAGTTCACCCCCGGCCCCGTTTTCACCACCGGCACTTTTATCGGATACCTGATCGCCGGAATCCCCGGCGCATTCCTCGCCACGCTCGGAATTTTTCTTCCCGGTTTTATCCTGGTGGCCGTAAGTAGCCCGCTGCTTCCAAAGCTCCGCCGTTCTCCTCTGGCCGCCGCGATCCTCGACGGAGTCGTGGTCGGCTCTCTCGCGCTGATGGCCGTAGTAGCCTGGCAGCTGGCGCGCGCCTCCATCCTCGACTGGCGCACCTTTGCCATCCTGATCGCTAGCCTGGTCCTGCTCCTGGGATTCCGCGTCAACTCCGCCTGGATCATCGCCGCCGCAGCCCTAACCGGCTGGCTCTCACAATAAGGGACGCATTAATAAGGAGGGGCACCGGCAACCGCCCATGCAGCAACAGCCGCCCTCAGTCGCCCTTCCACGAACAAGGTTTACCCTGTAACCTCTGTGCCCCCTGTGGTAAAGGTTTTCCCTTCACCGGAGGATAGAGATAACACCATGTGGCGACAGCCACCGCCCTCAGTCGCCCTCCCGCGAATAAGGTTTACCCTGTTACCTCTGTGCCCCCTGTGGTAAAGGTTTTCCCTTCACCGGAGGATAGAGATAACACCATGTGGCGACAGCCGCCCTCGGCTGTCCCACCACGACCTCGCGTACATGAACTGAACACGAAGTCCCAGAGCCCCGCCACCATCTCACGCTCAGTGCATTTGCCCAAGCGCGTTTTCCAAATCGTCCGCCGCCCGGCCAATGCCCGCAGCCGCATTCTCGATCACCTGGGCAACCTGTGGAACCTGTGCCTCCGCTTCCTTCCACTTTTTCTCGTCCATGTATTCCCGCACGGCGGCGATCGGCTTCGCTCCGTAACCCGTGTACGCGCCCGGCGCGTAAATCTGGTTCTTGAACCACGGCCGTTCCGGCAATCCCTTTTCGTTCAGGAACATGCGCGAAACTCTGCAGCAAATCGGCATTGATCACATCCACCGATCTGGCAAAGCCGGCGATCCCTGCTCCTGCCAACTCGCGAGCGCCTTGGAATAACGTTCGGCGCTCTTCTTCAGCAGATCGATCGCATTCTTCATCGGCGCAAAATTCATGTAACGGCGGCACGGCTCCACCGGAGGAGGCACCGAAATCTTGTGCGGATCCGCCGTCGCCATGAAAACTCCCTCCTGCAATTCCAGGTTGCGCTCGGCGAATTCATCCTGTTTATCCTTCAGCAGCTTCTCCAATTCAGCCTCGTACTTTGCAATCGCCTCCGCCTGCGGAGCGTAGTCAACAGGAATCAGATCCGCATCCGCCAGCCGCATCATGGCCGTGCCCGCAGTTTGCGCCAGGGCCCGCCCGTACACGAAGTCGGTATCGGCAAAATGCGTGTACCAGTAAAAATCGTCGTAGATGGAATGGTATTGGTCGCCATCGTCCTCGCCGCCGAACCCCACGTCTAACGAGGAGATACCCGCGAAATCCTGAAACGCGGTGTAGTCGGATCCATCTCCCAGCGCAGTGACCACCAGATCATCGCGCTTGCGCAAGTCCTTGCGCTCGTCCGCATCCTTCGCCTCGCGATGCTCCTCAGATGCGCGCGCTGATAGACGGAAAGGTGCGTTTCCGGATCTTGAACATCCCGCGCCACTCCGCTAATGAAGCTGCTGCAAGTCCTGCGTGCCACCCGGCAAACAGATACCCGCGCTCGTTGCTGTCGGAATTGATGTATGCCACCGCGTGTTTCTGCAACTCCGCCAGATGAGTTTCCACCCACTCCACCGAACCGAGCAGTCCGGGCTCTTCTCCATCCCACGCGCAATAAATAATGTTGCGTTTCGGAAGTCCACCCCTGGCGATGCAACTCGCCCAACACCCGCGCCTCTTCCAACATCGCCGCCTGCCCGGAAATAGGATCGTCCGCCCCGTTCACCCACGCATCGTGATGATTGCCGCGCACCACCCACTGCCCCTCGTCCGATCCATGCAAGCGTGGCGATCACGTCATAGATCGGCTTCATGTCCCAATTCGACCGACTTTCAGATGCACTTTTGCCGGGCCCGGGACCGACGTGATACGTGATGGCCAGCGCTCCGCGCCATGCTCTCCGGCGCCACCGGCCCCGCAGCGCAGAAAGTAACGGCAGCGCGTCCGCATAAGAAATAGGTAGCACCGGAATCTTGGTGATCGTCTTGGCGTCTTTAATGGCGCAGCCGCTTCGCCTCGGGCGTTGCGCCAACGCCTGGAGTCAGCGGATCGCCCGGATAATCCGTATCCATGACGCTGCCGCGCTGCACACCCTCACGCGGCCGCCATCCTCCGGCCGGGATAATCGTCTCCGTTGTAATAGCCGTCGCCTTTCGGATCGGAATAAATGATGCAGCCCACCGCTCCATGCTCGCCCGCAACCTTGGGTTTGATCCCGCGCCACCCTCCACCATAGCGCGCGATCACAATCGCTCCCTTCACCGAGATGCCCAGCCGATCGAGCTGTTCGTAGTCCTCGCGATTGCCTTAGTTCACATACACCAGCGGTGCGGTTACGTCTCCATCAATCGAATAGGCATTGTAGGTGGCGAGCTGTTCGGCGGTCTGGTTCGACGTGGGATCATCGGAAGCACTGGCTCCTGCAGCTTGGCGCTGAACTTCGTCGGTTCCACCAACTCAACCACACGTTCCTTCGGAGTAGGAAACAGCACGGTGAACGTTTCAATCCGCGCATCGAATCCCCATTCCTTGAACTTCGACAAAATCCATTCGGCATTGTCTTTGTCATAGGCGGACCCGACATGGTGCGGCCGCGCACTCAACCGCCGCATATTCTCGCGGATATTATCGGGAACAATAGCGTCGCGAAATTTCTTTTCCCAATTATTCTCGTCGGATGAACTCTTCGAGCTGAAGCCCTCCAAAGTCGAAACCACCACCGCTGAAACGCCAGCTCCTGTTTTATCTGGATGCGGAAAAACGCCGGTTCGAGCTAGTTCGGAAAGGGCACGAGTTCCACTCGTGCCACTGAATCCCTGAAAAGGAGTTTGCGCTTCAGCGCCCGAGGTGCGCTCTTCGCTGGCCAGAAGGTTTTTACGCGGGGTGTTCGATTGGGCCATCATCACTTGAGTCACTGCGAGCAGGGAACAACACATCCACCGAAGTTTCATGCCATACCTCTGGTTGAAATAATAATAGACAGCGCACAGATCGACACTCATGAGTCAACGATTTACCCCGTGACCCTCTGTGTCCTCCGTGTTAAAGCCTCTGAACCCCTCGCCGAGCGCCGCGGATATCCAGATGAGTGAAATCAGGCGGGATCGCGGAGTTTGGGCCAGCCTCAGTTGGGATGGTGCCGGGTGTGCGCCGCCGGCCACGGCGGTAGTGATTTCGAGCCGCCCCACCACGGGGACCGAGTACAGGTTGCCCTGCAGCATCGAGCACGACTGTCATGGTGTCATAGGTCTGCTGGATACAGCTCAGCGCATCGGAGCAATCGCCATGCTTGAACGCCTGCAGGCCGAATTGAATGGCAGCCAGTTCCATTTGTTGTTCGAGAACACTTCCATTGCCACCAGAAAATGAATACTTGCCCTCGGGAACCTGAAAACCTGGGGACAGACGGGACGTACCCCGGTTATTTCCTCCCAATCCGGGAAGCACAAAAATCAAAAACCAGTCCTCAGCCGTCCGCCACCGGATCTGCTCCGCTACCTTTTATCTATGGCTCGACTGCCTCGTGTCGTAGTCGCCGACGTTGCTCATCATGTTACGCAGCGGGGAAACGCGCGGCAAGTTATCTTCTCCAGCGATGCCGATCGCGTCACTTACCTTGAGTTGCTGCAGGACTATTCCCAACTTTACGGTCTCTCCCTGCTGGGGTACTGCCTGATGTCGAATCGTGCACCTGATCGCTATACCAAAGGCCCCCGAGGCGCTGCCGCAATCGCTGAAACAGGCGCATGGACGCTATGTCCGCGTACTGGAATGCTCAGCAGTCGTCGACCGGCCACGTATGGCAGGGACGATTCTATTCCTGCCCCCTGGACGAGTCCCATCTGTGGAAAGCGCTGCGTTATGTCGAGTTGAATCCGGTGCGCGCGGGGATGGTGGCGAGGGCGGAAATGTGGAGATGGTCGAGCGCGGCGGCGCACTGCGGCGGGTCGGACTTGGGCCCGATGCTCGAAATGGAGCGCTGGAGCAAGCGCTGGACGGCAGCGGAGTGGCAGAAATTTATCGGCGATGCGGAATCGGTCGCCGATGTCGGTGCGCTCCGCCACTCTACGCACACGGGGCGTCCGTTGGGGAGCCAGCATTTCGTGGAGGCTCTTGAGGAGTTGACGTCGCGTCCGTTGGCTCCAAGGAAGGGACGGCGGTCCAAGAAACCCTCCGCCGATTCGCAGGCCAGCCAGCCTTATCTCTGTTGCTTAGCTTCAGAGCATTGCAAAAAACCGGGGTACGTCCCGTCTGTCCCCAGGTTTGTCATGATCCCGATGACACGTTTGCGTCCCTCGTCCATCCCGGCATCCTAACACATCTTTCGCCTTTGATTCGCCATCGCTCGTTACTGCTTCAGTCCATAGTGTTTTAACAACCACGCTGTGACCAGTGTGACGAGGATGCCGCCAGCAGCACCGAAAATTGCAATGATTATCTTTTCGCGAGTCTCCCGCTTCTTATCTTCCAACTCAAGATGTTCTTTTGGGGAGCGACCCGGCCTGTAGCGTAAGAAGCCAACACACGGACGACGCCGCTGCTGTAGTTCATCGAACAATCCCTGTCTGCTGTCTTCGAAATATGTCAAGTCTTAATCGACCCAGAGCTTCTTGATGCAGCGAAGTTTGTTGAGAGGCGGGTGCCCCGCTTCCCCGTTCGCCCACAGTTGAACACGATCAGCGGTGCGGACTTCTCCGTCCGTGAGTGCTAGGAACCCACAGTCAAGGCAGGTCATTCCCCTTGGGCGACGCAGAAAAGCGACTGCTCTGCGAATGAATCTCCAGCATCTTCGACGCAGATTGGCGAGGCGTCCCGGCCTAGATTCCGGCAGCACGGCTCAGGTTATCACGATAGGGCGAGCACGGTGCTAAGATCAGAGCACTTCGAGTCCTAGCATGAAAACCAAGAAGATAATAATGAGCGTCCTTGCGGTGCTCGTTTTGGCATTCATCGCCCTTAGGGTCTACGGAGCCTATCAGCGAGAGCAGGACGACGCTCTCGAACAAGCAGCAATGGCCGATCAGAAGGCGAAGGAGTTGAACGAGGAGTCTGACAGGTTGAAGCGGCGGTCGGATTGCAATCTTCTGTGGATGAAATACAAGAATGCGATGTTGGAAAAGCAAATAGCGGACTTAAGAGGCACCACCGCACCAACACCTGTGGAGCCAGCCTGCACGGGCTATGCCGAACGAATGGATGAAGCCTTAGATTCTGCGTCAAGACAAATGCAGGTTTCTTTTGCTGCACTCGAAGCAAGCGAGTTTGCTCGATACGAACGAGTGTACGCTGGCAGCCGCAAATATCAGACCCGTTACCTCATGAGCCGTCTTTGGGCTTTCTTGACAGGCACCAACCCAAAGTTGAAGCCAGTTGAGATGGTAGCCCAGATTGAAAAGGCCGCTGAGTTAGGCGGCTGTATAAAGAGGGCCAAGAACGATTCAGATCGCAAGACCTGTGGTGATCTGTTTGGGAATGGTCAGAAGACCAAGTAGGAGGGGACGGAACATGACAAACCGCTTGAGCATCCCTGACGCCATTGACCAAGTAGGAAGACGGTTGCAGCAGCGATACGGAAATAGACCGATTCCTCATGAAGATATCGTCAGAGAAGTTGTCAATCTCACGGGCTACTCTGCCAGCAGTGTCATGCCGAGTGACTTCTGCTACAACCGAACGAACAAGGGTGCCCGTCCAGTTGAGTATTGCGTCTTCCTCGAAGAAACGGGGGGCTACCACTTCGTGGGCAGAAACTACTCCACTATACGAACTATTTGATTGACGACTGCGGCGTTGAGGGCGAAAGGATCAAAAGAGTAACTGCTGACGACACGAGCAGTCGTGCTAGACTTCGCCGATGACATCCGAATGGATTATTCTCGCTTACAACGAAAACGCTTCTGTTCCGTTTGCTGCGTTCCGTGCTGATTGGGCGTCTCGTGACTATGGAACCGGGAGAACCGAGTTCTACAAGAATCGTCAACTCGTGGACGTTGCGACGTTGAAGCCGTCGCAGACGCTCTTGGCTGCTCCAATTAACGCTCCGTCACTTAACTGAGAAGTCGTATCCGCATCCGAGTAGGTTCGCAATCGTCGGATCGTTCACGCCCTGATACATGCCCAAAAGGTACTCACCAGCGGGGATGTCCGAAGTGGGCACGACTTTGAAGACTGAGCCATCGTGAACGGTCTTCGTGTCAATCGTATTCTTCATCACTCCGCCAATTGCAAACTCGACTCCTCTGTCCTTCTTCTTCGCAGTCATGTTGGTCAAGACAAACCTGGGGACAGACGGGACGTACCCCGGTTTTTTCCTCCCAATCCGGGAAGCACAAAAATCAAAAACCAGTCCTCAGCCGTCCGCCACCGGATCTGCTCTGCTACCTTTTATCTATGGCTCGACTGCCTCGTGTCGTAGTCGCCGACGGGGTTCCTCCGTGTTAAAACCTTTGAACCCCTCCCACAGCGGATCTGGAGTGCACCACCGGGCACATCGTCGTTCAAATTGTGTCCGCGGATCAGTACGGAGATGTCGGCGTCACTGTGGGCGCGGGCAACCTGTTCGCGGCTCCCTTCGAGCAGGTGAACAAGGGAATAGGAAAATCCCTGAAGTCTACTGGCCCCGGAAAATATCGGCTGCACGTTCGTCTCGGTGAAGGAGACATTAACCTCGTTCCCGCCGACACGATTTAGCCAAAACTGAATTACCCAAAACTGACAGGGCCATCGCAAACGACGGTGCGAACCATCGAAACCAGGCGATTTCGCTCAAGCGCTCCGCCCATGGCAAGATGAGCGTAATCGCGATGTTTCGCCAACAACCAGAGAATCTGTCTTCTATCGAGGACTGCCCCCCTTCTTCGTGTCCAGGCAGCTTTGCTCGATCTCTTTGGTATCGGGAAGTTTTGGTGCTCCCCCCTATGGCCTGTAGATGAGGCCGATAGCCGCGCCCACAATCACCCACTGAATGAAGTAGGCGATGGACTGGTAGATCGTCAGCGTAAGTCCGATGTTCAGGTTGACGTAGTTGTGGATCGCGAAGGTGCAGACAGTGAAAAGCCCGATGAGTGCGCCAAGGTATATGCCTGCTACGATGTCGCCGCCAGCAACATAGATTTTTGCGTACAGAATGGCGACGACCACGATGGCAGCGAGAATGGAGATCATCCCGTAGGGCATCACCTTCATCATCTCTTCCTTGGGACGATAGACGTTGGGATACTTCATGAATTCAGTTTTCATCGATGGCCATGCCGCGAACATGGCAAAGCCATAGACAAAGTAGGCGACCATACCCCCGAGGGAGGCCAACGCGATGCGGGCGTAGTTCACAGTTCACTCCTGCTGAAGCGAGACTCGATTCGCCGGAGCATTCTACATCAGACGGTCATTTCGCGGGATGTTTCGCGGCAACCGGAAATCACCTGATGCAAACATCAACCCTCACATGCCAAGCTAATGACTGCCGCTACCACGTTCTCCACTGGCCCTCAATTTCCGGATGAAATTCGTGCAGCGTGTAGGAGACAAACTGGCGCACCCGCTGGTGCACATGATGGACGCCGCTTTCGAACAGCGTCGGTTGGTGCGCACTCCGTGGGCTGGCGCGGAAGGCGAAGAGGCGGTCTTCGTCGTTGGCTTCTTCCAGCAGGCGGCGCAGCAACTGTTCGTAGCGCTCCACCATGGCCTGCAACACCGCAGCAGATTTATCCTCGGCCATAAAAATCACCCCCTCGGTTGTTGAAATATACAACGCAACATCGTGCGACGCCACAGCGTGCTCCGCTGGGACCGCTCGGAGCGCTTTCCGCCCATGTGGCGACAGCCGCCCTCGGCCGTCCCTTCTGAGACCTCGCTACGGAAGCTTTCCCCAGCCACTCGCGCCAACTCGTGCTGCGTTTGCGCCAGCGCTCAGTCCAAATCGTCCGCCCCTCGGCCAATCGGCGCTTCTGCTTGACGCCCAATCCGCCCCATCCACCTCCACAATTCTGCTATTGGATTCATCCTTCACCATTTAGCCCCAAAACCATTGCGCCCGCGGGAGCCGTCTGGTAGCCTTTTCAAGTACCTCTTTTCATCGTTTGGTCTGTCATCGTTGCGAGCCTAATCCTTGCGACCGCACGACGTGTCTGCGGGTCTCGCCCCGAAGCCATTTTCTAAGGAGAACCAAATCTTGTCTTCCAAAAACCGCATTCTGTTTACATCCGAATCTGTGACCGAAGGCCATCCCGATAAGATCGCCGACCAGATTTCCGACGCCATCCTCGACGCCTGCCTCGCCGAAGACTCCACCAGCCGCGTAGCCTGCGAAACCCTCACCGCCACCGGCCTCGTCGTCATCGCCGGAGAAATCACCACCAAAGCCTACGTCGATTTCCAGAACGTAGTCCGCGGCACCGTCGGCGCCATCGGCTACGACAACGCCGTCTACGGCTTCGACTGCAATACCTGCGCCGTCATCTCCACCATCAACAAACAGTCCGGCGACATCGCCATGGGCGTAGACACCGGCGGCGCCGGCGATCAAGGAATGATGTTTGGATATGCTTGTGATGAGAATTTGGAGTTGATGCCGACTCCGATTTCTTTGGCGCACAAGCTGACCTTGCGGCTTTCGCAGGTGAGGAAGGATGGGACGCTGCCTTTCCTTCGTCCCGATGGGAAGTCGCAGGTTACGGTTGAGTATGATGCCAACGGCAAGGTGCGGCGGGTGGATGCGGTGGTGATTTCCACGCAGCATGCGGAGACTGTGGGCAATGAGGAGTTGCGCAGTGCGATCCTGAAGAATGTGATTCAGGCGGTGGTTCCGGCGAACCTGCTGGACGCGGATACCAAATACCATATCAATCCCACGGGACGGTTCGTGATTGGCGGGCCGATGGGCGATACCGGGCTGACGGGGCGCAAGATTATCGTCAACACCTACGGCGGCATGGGACGTCACGGCGGCGGGGCGTTCAGCGGCAAAGATCCGACCAAGGTGGATCGGTCGGCGGCCTATATGGCGCGGCACATTGCGAAAAATATTGTGGCGGCGAAGCTGGCCGACCGCTGCGAAGTGCAGTTGGCTTATGCCATCGGCGTGGCCGATCCGGTGAGCGTGCGCGTGGAAACGTTTGGCACGGAGAAAGTCGATCCGGCGATGATTCCGGATCTGATTCGGGCGCATTTCAAGCTGACTCCGCGGGCGATCATCGAATCGCTGGATTTGCGCCGGCCGATCTATAAGAAGACGGCGGCCTATGGACACTTCGGGCGCAACGATCCGGACTTCACCTGGGAAAAGACGGATAAGGCGGCGAAGCTGGCCAGCGATGCCGGGGTGGCGGAGCCGGTGGCGGCGCGGAAATAAAGAACGGCTGCGGCGGGAATCCCACGCTTGAGAGCCAGGGATTCCTTGGGGAGCCAGCATTTCGTGGAGGCTCTTGAGGAGTTGACTTCGCGTCCGCCTGGCTCCAAGGAAGGGAGGGCGGCCCAAGAAACCCTCCGCCGATTGCAGGCAAGCCAGTCTTATCTCTGTTGCTTAGCTTCAGAGCATTGCAAATAACCGGGGTACGTCCCGTCTGTCCCCAGGTTTTTCCAGGTTTTTCACACGGTCGTGAACAACCGCGACAATACGCGCACGCAGAGCTTCACCTACGACACTCTGAACCGCATTGCCAGCGCGGAATCCAGTGGCACGCAGTGGGGCGAAACCTTTACCATTGACGCCTGGAGCAACCTGACCAACGAGTCCGGGATTTCGGGCAAGACCAGCCATGAGGGTTTGAACACGTCGGTGGGCATCAATAATCGGCTGTCCGGTTTCGGCTACGACGCTGCGGGCAACACGATCAGCAACGGCTCCGCCACCTATGTTTATGACGCGGAGAACCGCCTGATCGCCACTGCCGGGACCTCGTACATTTATGACGGCGAGGGCGAGCGTGTGGAGAAGTGCACGGAAGGCACAACGCCAGGCACGTGTTCGAGCGGCGCGACCGGAACACTCTACTGGCGCGGCACGGGCAGCGAGACGCTGGCCGAAACCGACCTCGCAGGCAACGAGCAGGAAGAGTATCTCTTTTTCAACGGCCAGAGGATCGCGCGGCGGGACGTGAATTCGCTCGGAGCAACGGTCGCCGTGCATTACTACTTCTCCGATCACCTGGGCTCGCACGGCGTAGTCGAAAACGCGACTGGGACGGCCTGCGAACAGGACATCGACTACTACCCCTACGGCGGCCAGCAGAATGACTACTGCAGCGGCAGCGGCGTGTCGCAGAATTACAAATTCACCGGCAAAGAACGCGATACCGAAACCGGACTCGACTACTTCGGAGCGAGGTACTTTGGTTCCAACATGGGCAGGTTCATGACCCCAGACTCGCCGTCGTATTCCAACCGGAAGAACCCGCAAACTTGGAACCTGTACGCATACTCGCTCAACAATCCGGTGACGTTCAGAGACGCAGACGGGCATAAGGTTGAGTGCGTCAATAACACGCAACAGTGCCAGCAGGATGCCGCCAATTCCACTGCGAACGCGGAGGCCGCCAAACGCGTCAAAACGGAAACCCACGGTTGGTGGATCTTCAAAACCACCACGATAAAGATAGAGGGGGACATCAACAGCTTCCGAGCGCTGAGCCCGAACGCTTCAAAGCTCGCGGACTTAGTGACGAGCAAGGATACAATTTCAGTCAGTTACGACCAGTACGCGAAGCCCTCCTTCTGGGCCAACGGCCTGCCGTTGAATGGGGGTTCTACGAGCTACACTCCGACCGAGACATACGACCCGCAAGCATTCATCGATCCGACCCGCACGCCGGGTACAGTCTATGACCCTGACGCGGTTGCACAGGGCATTCCGCAAGCAAACACGGCCGAGGAGTTTGGCCACGAGGTGCTGGGGCATGTATGGGGCGAGCTGTTCGGCGGGCACCCGGCAATGATTAACAACCACCCATCAAGGGCGAACATGCGCGACTCAATCGTCGGGGAGAACGCCGTCCGTGCGCTGGACCCGGCGAGAGGCCAAAAGGGCCTGGAGTCTCATCACAACTACAACGATAAAGAGACGGTGCCATAATCGTTGGACGATCAGCGGTGTCTAACAAGCGGGAGGTTGAGCGCATGAGCAAATTGGTGAAAGTCCTCTTTGTGCTGAATCTTTGTCTCTGGATCTATTTTGGGATTGCCTTCGCCCAGGCGTCCTACCCTTTCCGTCCCGACCCCTTGGGCCACCCGGCTGGAACCGGTTACACGTTCTGGGGACATTCCATTGCGGTCGTGGAGTCAGGGTTCGCTTACCCGTTCTTCAGGGTCATGTTTTACGCTGAGTTTCCTTCATTTGCTCTGGCCATATTGGTAGTGCGGATGTTCTCGCCACACCAACTTATCAACGGGTTCTTCGCCGGAATCTCTGGCGGGGGCTGGCTGTTGCTCGCGGTGATGCTGCTTTCGTTCTTCCAGTGGTACTTGGTTGGGTGGGTGATTCAGAAACTCTGGCACAGATGGTCGAGTGCCCTTCCGAGTCAGTCGCCATCTACCCAAACGGGCGGATGAACCTTCTGTGAACTCCTCTCCGGGGCCGTGCCTGAAATCTTGGGCACGGCCCTTTCCTTCTGCGCGCCGTTCCCGATAGCGACCGTTCGCCTTCCAGTGGACCTGTAGGCGCGTGCCGGGGACCGGGTGAGGGTTAGCGCAGCTACTCTGCTTTACCGGGTGACTTTGGCCCCGGGAGGAGTTTTTCCTTTAGCCGCTGGTTCGGTTGCTGGCGTCCAGGTCCTGGGACAAACCCGGGGACAGACGGGACGTACCCCGGTTATTTGCAATGCTCTGAAGCTAAGCAACAGAGATAAGGCTGGCTGGCCTGCGAATCGGCGTCGCTGGAGAAGATAACTTGCCGCGCGTTTCCCCGCTGCGTAACATGATGAGCAACGTCGGCGACTACGACACGAGGCAGTCGAGCCATAGATAGAAGGTAGCGGAGCAGATCCGGTGGCGGACGGCTGAGGACTGGTTTTTGATTTTTGTGCTTCCCGGATTGGGAGGAAATAACCGGGGTACGTCCCGTCTGTCCCCAGGTTTTCCCCAGGTTTACGCTCGGCTCAGCCACAGGCTTTGCCGGATTCACGATTGCCAATTCCTATAGCGACCGTCTGCAGCCGATTTTGATGTCGGCGACGAGCCCCACCGGAACCGTCCTGAGCGAGTGTTTTGATTTTCACCTGGGGGTGGCGATTACGTCGCCTGCGCCATGCTCGTTTTCGAAGAGCAGCCTAGGCGATAATGGGAACGTGTACACGGTCGTCAACAACCGCGACAATACGCGCACGCAGAGCCTCACCTACGACACCCTGAACCGCATCTTGAGCGCGGAATCCAGTGGCACGCAGTGGGGCGAAACCTTTACCATCGACGCTTGGAGCAACCTGACCAACGAGTCCGGGATTTCGGGCAAGACCAGCCATGAGGGTTTGAACACGTCGGTGGGCATCAATAATCGGCTGTCCGGTTTCGGCTACGACGCTGCGGGCAACACGATCAGCAACGGCTCCGCCACCTATGTTTATGACGCGGAGAACCGCCTGATCGCCACTGCCGGGACCTCGTACATTTATGACGGCGAGGGCGAGCGTGTGGAGAAGTGCACGGAAGGCACAACGCCAGGCACGTGTTCGAGCGGCGCGACCGGAACACTCTACTGGCGCGGCACGGGCAGCGAGACGCTGGCCGAAACCGACCTCGCAGGCAACGAGCAGGAAGAGTATCTCTTTTTCAACGGCCAGAGGATCGCGCGGCGGGACGTGAATTCGCTCGGAGCAACGGTCGCCGTGCATTACTACTTCTCCGATCACCTGGGCTCGCACGGCGTAGTCGAAAACGCGACTGGGACGGCCTGCGAACAGGACATCGACTACTACCCCTACGGCGGCCAGCAGAATGACTACTGCAGCGGCAGCGGCGTGTCGCAGAACTACAAATTCACGAGCAAGGAGCGCGATACCGAAACCAACCTCGACTACTTCGGTGCTAGGTACTACGCCTCCAGCATGGGACGCTTCATGACGCCAGACCCTTCGCCAGCCGGAATAGCGCCTGCCGACCCACAGTCTTGGAATCTATACAGCTATGTGCGTAACCGTCCTACGCGGTCCGTTGACGTCGGGGGTTATTGGGCGACGGATGTGCACGCCCAAATCGTCACATTTGCGCTTCAAGGGTACGTGTCGGCAGGCGAGCTGGCAGCATTAAGGAATGAGCAGTATGTAATGGACAAAGACCAATCACCCGCCGATCAGTACATGCACGCCATGATGTCGCCGGGCCAGAACGCAGGCGAGGTAAGCAATGCGATGTGGTGTTTCGTAGCGGGGAGAATAGGGACGGCCCAGCAAGGTGTCACAGCAAGTGGAAGTTTCACCGCCGAGGGGCTTGCCGCGCTTGGGGATGCGATTCACACCGTTCAGGATTACACGTCGCCGACGCACACATCCGCGGCGGGAGATCCACTGGTTTGGCGGGGGGCCCTGCACGGCGGACTTGCGCACTGGGAAGGTGAAGCGAGCCCGATGGCGGATTGGTCGAGAATCGGCGACGCGGTTCGCTTGACGATGGCGGCGTACATGCAAGCTAATCCGGCGGCTGCTGCACAACATGGATTAACTGAGAAGACCTTCGGTGCCGAGGCCCAGAAACGAATAGAAGACTACGTCCACTGGTTCTACGCTGGCAGCAACTTCCAGAATAACAACATTCAAGAAGAAGCTGCCAGGCAGTGTGCCCTTGGCAATCCCGCCGCGTGCGGCGAAACAGGGAGACCGAACCAGCGATGACGACGAACAGCTATTTCCGAAGAATCTTGATTGCGTTTTTCATGGCGCTTGCGGTCTCGCTCATTGTTCATGCCATTATGTTTGCAATTGTTGCCTCAACGCGAAGTGAGTCGTCAGTCTTGGTGCGAATAACCGAAGCGATACTGACACCAGCGGAGCGGATAACCGAACACATCGCGCCCGGTCATTCCGGGGCTCAGATATTCTACGGTTTTGTGGTATCAGTGGTGCTGTACACCGTGGCTCTTTGGCCACTGACTGCTCTGCTATCACTACGACGGAAGCAGGCATGAGTATGATGCCTGTCGCCGTTATCACCGACAGGTACAAGTTTACCGGCAAAGAACGCGATGCCGAATCCGGGCTGGATAACTTTGGCGCTCGATACGATGCAAGCAGCATGGGCAGGTTTATGACGCCCGACCCGCTCTACATCGAAGCACACCGTCTGGTCGATCCGCAGCAGTTAAATCTCTACGCCTACGCACGCAACAACCCTGTGACCCTTTCCGATCCCACAGGTTTGGACGTCACGCTGAAATGTGACACCAAGGCCAACTGCGCTCAAGCCGTGAAGGATTTCAATAGCCGTAAGGGCGCTCAGTTCCAAGTCGAACTGGGCAAAGACGGCAAACTCCAAGTTGTGAAAGGAAGCGTAGCGAAGGGAATAGGAGGGGCAGAAGGGACACTTCTCGGCGCAATCAACGACAGCAGCAACCACGCGACCGTAAATGTGTCCGGCAATTCCGGGCAGTCCGAGTTCGGCACGCACGACAGCAAGGGCGTGAACAGTGTTGACCTTGGCAACCTGTCAAGCTGGATGCAGCAAGAAATGCTGGTGGACTGAACTCTGGTGATGCGTTGGCTCACGAGGCAATGGATGCTTACTATAGCCTGTCGATGGGCGAGGCGGCTGCCGACCAGGCCGCTGCTGGTCTCTATCCTGGTCTTCTCCCCCCGACTGGAAATCAGAACACCTGGGGACAAGCAGGAACAGTATGGACCGGTTCGACATTCAGTCAAGCAATCTCCAACGGGAGCGGGGCTGAGCGTGTCTCGATCCAGTTCATAACGCCCATTCCGGCCGTGGATCTTTTCGGGAAATCGGCATCAGCACGAAACGACACAGCTCACGATGCCGGCTCTCGCGTTACGGGGGTGACTTTTGTTCAACCAAAACAACCATAAGCGTATCGGGGGCTTTTCCCGCGCAGTTATCGCGCTTGTAGCCGCTGTGCTGACATCGGTGAGCGTGGCCCAGAAGACGCCAGACGACCAGGTGGCCAGTGAGAAAACGCGCCCACTGGTGGGCCGGGTTCTGGCCGACGTTTCAACATTGACCTTTGGTGCGGGTCTCGGGCCGAAGTACACGTCGTTCATCTTCGGAGTTGAGGAAGACGGAAGCACGCATGTTGTGCCGGTGAAAATCTCCTATGCTTTCTTCAAGTCCGATGGGCCGCCGCCCGATGGCTTCTTCGATTATTCCAAACGCTACGAGTTGCAGGCGGTCCGAGAATCCAAATGCGACGAAACTGTGGATAGTCTCTCGTATGTTAAGAACGCGGACGAGTCAGGAAAACCGTTACCGCCAACCTACGTTCTTCGATTCCTAAAAGGGGCTCCTAAGATCGTGCTGAAGCCCGACCTAGTTCTGCCCTGCTACGTATTGCGACCGGGCAACTATAGGCTCTTGAACCAGCCGTAGCCACTGTTACGATGCACACGACGTACCACTACGACGGACCGCCGCTCTGTGCCTACAAGTTCACCGGCAAAGAACGCGATTCCGAATCCGGCCTCGACATGTTCGGTGCTCGCTACTACGGAAGCAGCCTTGGGCGCTTCATGACGCCGGACTGGGCCGCCAAGCCTATCACCGTGCCGTATGCTAATTTTGGCAATCCACAAAGCCTCAATCTCTACAGCTACGTCCAGAACAATCCAACTACACTCGGCGACCCAGACGGGCATTGCCCTGGGGATACTCCGAACTGCCAAAAGATGGAGAACAACCCTGTGTCGCAGGTCTCACCAGCGACGAAGGCTCAGATCAACGATGCTGTGAAGGCAACGGGTCAACCGACCGCTGATGACAAGAAGGGTGGTTCTCACGAAGAAGCTGGAATCTCCTTCACATCGAACGGCAAACAAACACAGGCTCCGGCGCAGCCAGGGCCGTACAAAGACGTGAATACTCCTGGCCCTGCCACCAGTGATCCCTACAAGACAGCAAACCCGGCAAACGCAAAGCCCGGCGACGTGCAGGCCGATGTGTCTTACCACACTCATCCCTCTGCGACCGGCACCGAAACGACCACCACCAACGCTGCCGGTCAGACAGTGGTCAATACACCCGTTTTTAACCAGCCACCATCGCCGGTTGACATACAAAATGCAAGTCCGTCTCCGACGATAAACATCGTCGTTGGAACGAGGGATAAGACGGTGTACGTCTATACGGACAAGGGATGCACATGCAAAGAGAGCCTAAAGGACTTCAACAAACCACAATGACCTCATGGCGAAAATCGGTAGTCTGTAGCGTTGCGCTGCTGCTCTGCGCGAGTGCAATGAACCTGCACGCTCAAGCCGCGAGTGGCAATGACGGAAGCCCATGCTTCGTTATCCATGTTCGCCTCAACGGGAAGGCCCTCACCGGGCCACAAGTGATTACCTTCAAGACCAAAGAGCATGAGGAGGCGGTGTCCCTAGAAGGAGGGTGCTTCAAGGTGCCGTCTGTCTTGCAAGGAGAAAAGGCCCTCGACGTTTTCTTCACTTTACCCAAGAACAAGGTCTATCTGTCCTCGATTCGGACAGGTTTTTTCGCCGGTCCCTGGGACGTTGAACTTGGGACAAGCGGTTCGGCAAAGAGGTAAGTTCTGCCGAATCATGTTTGAACGAGAGACGCGTGTGCTGTCGTCTTCCATGTGGGAGAACCAGAAACGGCCTATGCAATGGCACCGTGTCGCACGCCGCTTCCCGCCAATCCCGGCAAGATGTGAACGCCTACCACTATGATGCGTTGCGATGTCTGTATGACGGTCCGCTCCAGTGTGCCCACAAGTTCACCGGCAAAGAACGGGATTCAGAATCCGGCTTGGACTATGTTCGGGGCCCGGTACTACGGCAGCAGCCTCGGCAGGTTCATGACGCCGGATTGGGCCGCGAAGCCGGTGACCGTGCCATACGCGCATTTCGGCAACCCGCAGAGCCTCAATCTCTACAGCTACGTTCGTGAACAACCCCACCACGACCGCGCGACCCAGACGGGCACTGCATACCGTTCTGTGCAATAACCACCGCCATTGCCAACTGGGTCTCGAACGGCATCACTAGAGATGGAAGCGTAGGAGCGTTTGCCAAGAACAACGGCATAGGGCTTGCCAAGGGCGCGGGACAGGTCGGCCTGGGGGTTGCTGCAGGACTGGCTGATAAGGCTGTACCGGGCGCGGCCGTACGTCTTAGCATGACCAGTACCGGTGCGAACGCGATTAACGCCGTCACTCCGTCGAATCAAACCAAGCACAGGCTGCCCCTGTTGGCGCTGCCATCGCTACTACCGCCATGACGATGGGAGTCTCGGCTGGAGTCGGCGCATTGGATGGCGCTTTGAGCGCAACGGCAACTACGTCGGTCAGTCATTTTACAAGCGATGCGGGGATGGCTGCCATCTCAGAATCCGGGACTCTAAATGCCGGGACCTGGGTTACGTTACCATCTGAAATACCATCTGGGACTTCAAGTTCAGGAGTCGAGAGCCTTCTGGAGATCGGGCCAGGAAAGGGTGCCAACTCAATAACCTTCGACACGCCGACTTCGAATCTGGCTGTTCCGGGAACGGCCCAACAACAAGCGGCGGGGCAACTCAGTTTCAGTTGCAGAATGCGCAGCCAATCAACCCGGCCAACTTCAAGCCGACGAATCCGCAGTGAGGCGATAAATGGGTGAACTTTACAAAGCCACTTTTCCAGCAGGGTCGAAGGTGCGCGTGATTCCGAAAGCGGCTCTGGAAGCGTTCGCTCGGGACTGGCAATATCATCACAAGCTTCGACCTGAGCAGTTGGAATATGCCGGGGCGACAGCAACCGTTAAGGAAGTCAGCTTCTATCATGGGGGCGATCAGTTGTACGTGCTAGACAATGTGCCGGGCATCTGGAATGAGCCTTGCCTCGAATCCGCATCCTGACGTAACCCCTACGCTGGGGACAGACGGGACGTACCCCGGTTTTTTGCAATGCTCTGAAGCTAAGCAACAGAGATAAGGCTGGCTGGCCTGCAATCGGCGGAGGGTTTCTTGGGCCGCCGTCCCTTCCTTGGAGCCAACGGACGCGACGTCAACTCCTCAAGAGCCTCCACGAAATGCTGGCTCCCCAACGGACGCCCCGTGTGCGTAGAGTGGCGGAGCGCACCGACATCGGCGACCGATTCCGCATCGCCGATAAATTCCTGCCACTCCGCTGCCGTCCAGCGCTTGCTCCAGCGCTCCATCTCGAGCATCGGGCCTAGGGCTTGACAGGCCACAGTGCGCCGCCGCGCTCGACCATCTCCACATTTCCGCCCTCGCCACCATCCCCGCGCGCACCGGATTCAACTCGACATAACGCAGCGCTTTCCACAGATGGGACTCGTCCAGGGGGCAGGAATAGAATCGTCCCTGCCATACGTGGCCGGTCGACGACTGCTGAGCATTCCAGTACGCGGCATAGCGTCCATGCGCCTGTTTCAGAGATTGCGACAGCGCCTCGGGGGCCTTTGGTATAGCGATCAGGTGCACGATTCGACATCAGGCAGTACCCCAGCAGGGAGAGACCGTAAAGTTGGGAATAGTCCTGCAGCAACTCAAGGTAAGTGACGCGATCGGCATCGCTGGAGAAGATAACTTGCCGCGCGTTTCCCCGCTGCGTAACATGATGAGCAACGTCGGCGACTACGACACGAGGCAGTCGAGCCATAGATAAAAGGTAGCAGAGCAGATCCGGTGGCGGACGGCTGAGGACTGGTTTTTGATTTTTGTGCTTCCCGGATTGGGAGGAAATAACCGGGGTACGTCCCGTCTGTCCCCAGGTTTTCTCCTTGAGAGCGTTCCCAAAAACCGCCTGCCGTCCGAGCGAGACATAAAAGCCCCATAAAAGCAGAGTGAGCGGAGCGAAGTTCGGCTTCTCATTCTTTTCCCGCCGCCTTTGGCTGAAAATCCGGGTCGCCCAATTGCCAGAGCAGGAAGCTCCATGAGTCGGCCCGCGCTTCCTGCACCTGCTGTAGTGTCGCGCCGATAACACCATGGCCGCCCCCATAGTCGACGCGAAGCAGCACCGGCTTCCCGCTCGACGTTGCGGCTTGCAAACGGGCCGTCATCTTGGCCGATTCCCACGGATCCACACGTGGATCGTTGATGCCGGCGGTAATCAGCACTGCCGGGTAGGCCGTACGATCCTTCACGTGGTGATAGGCGCTCATGGCAAAGAGCGCCTTGAAGCCGTCTTCCGTCTTGGTGCTGCCGAACTCCGCGATATCGCCCAATCCATGGGCGGTCGTCTCGGACCGCAACGCATCCAGCACGCCCGACACAATAATCGCCGCGCCGAAGAGGTCCGGCCGCTCGGTGATGGCCCGCCCGATCAGGATGCCGCCGGCGCTCCGGCCGTCACCGGCCAAGTGCGCGGGCGACGTGTATTTCTTGTCCACCAGATATTCAGCGCAGGCAACGAAATCACGCCACGTGTTCGGCTTAGTGGGCCCTTTTCCGGCCAAGTGCCAGTCCTCGCCGTATTCCCCACCGCCACGCGCACCGCAATCCGCGCGGATTCCGCCCCCCCTTTCCAACCAGGCAACTGCGTCCGGAGCAAATGCCGGGTGAACAGTCACGGCACCGTAGGCGCCGTAGCCAACTAGAAGGGTCGGGTGTGATCCATCCAGTTTGATTCCCTTCGGATAACGAATAGACAGAGGAACCAACGTCCCGTCGTAACTCCTGACTTTGACGTTCACCGCCTCGCTGTTGTCATCACGAGAATACGGGCCAAACTGGTCAAGTTGGGTGTTGGTGGTCTGTCTCGTCCGAGGATCATAGGAGTACAGATTGCCCGCATCCGTCCACGATTCCAGGCGAAGAATGATGCCGGGCACGCGCGGATCCGAACCTTGTGGAATCGCTGTCCCCTCCAAGGGAAGAACCACGTTTTCCACCTTCGGGCCGGGGCCGTAGGGCACGCGCAGAATCCGTTCGATCCCCCCGTCGAGCACTTGCACGTAGAGCGCGTCCTGGGCAGCGCTCATGGACTCGACGATGGCGTCCGTCGGAGGGACCACCGCTTCCGCGGACATCAGATCGGGATGTCGCGCGTCGGTGCGCAGGATCTTGTAGCGGGAGGTGTTCTTGAACGTCAGCAGATAGAGATCGTCACCGTGAACAGCGACGTCTTTGACGCTGTCCGATAAGTCCGCAAGTTTGCGCCAAGCGGAGTTGGACGTGCCGACCGCTTCGACCGGCTCGATATAATAACGGGAATTTGGAGAATTTCCGTAATTGATGCCACCGATCACATATTTGGAGCCAGGCGATGCCGCGACACTGGCCCACTCTTTTGGGTCAACGTCGATTGCCGGTACGACGCCGTAGCCGAACACGGCAGGGTCTTTCTTAGCGTCCCTTCCCAGGACATGCAGGTAGGCGCGGTGCTTTTGCCGGAGTTCCGTCTTCGGCGCATCTGGAGGAAGATCCTGTAAACGTCCGTACACAAACGACTGGTTATCGGGCAGCCATTGAGGGTCGCCATGGACCGCACGGAAGATGACGTCGCCGGTTTCATGGCCGGTCGCCACGTCGACGACGTGGATCTCGGTATCGTTCTCGGACCCGCCCGGCGTGATCCCCACGGCCACGTACCTGCCATCCTGAGAAATGTCGACGAAGGCAAGGGCGTTGCGTCCCCTGCTCGCGGTCGAGGGCGAGACTTCGACCTTCCCGGGGTCCACGAGCAGTCGTTCCTCGCCGCCCAATCCCTGGCGTATGTACAGCTTGGGTACGCTCTCGCCGGGGAGAAGCTTCTGATAGAAGTAGCGGTCGCCGGGAAGCCGTTGGGCGTCGGTGACCATTGCCGGCGCGGACGTGTCGAGTTCCCTGATGCGGGCGAGCAATTTCTCGCGGCCTGGAATGCTGGCCAGCGTGGCTCGCGTATAGACATCTTGATTCTTGAACCATTCCTGTACTTCTGGATCTTTCAAATCCTCCATGTAACGGTAGTTGTCGACAATCTTCGTCCCGTAATAGTCGTCGGTGACGGGGCGCACCGGCGCGACTGGCTGTTTCGCCGATGTTCCCTCTTGTGAGTGGAGGTTCGCAGTGAGAACACCGAAGGAGCCAAGGAGATAGACCAGCACTAGTATTGAATTCTTCATGACTTGAGTCCGTTCACAAGAGTCGGTTCGAGAAAACGTTCAAGCACACGATCGAAGGAGGTCCTTCAGATCGTTCTCGACTTTACGTTCCAGTAGACAATCTTCCCAGGGAGAGTCATCAGCCATAGAGTTCCTCGACGATTAGATCGCCGATTAGCCTTGTAGTTTATCTGCGGCGACTTCATTCCTGACAGCACCAACGGTTAGAAGTTGCTCCCGATGCCCGCTACGCCGATTGCTTTGCCGGAGCCAGCACGATCAGGGCAACGCCTACTATGACCAGCGCGGGTATGTCGCCTAGCAGATGTCCGTGTTCACTTGGATGCTGGAATGCCTGAACAGCCATAATAGCGGCGTGAACGAGGCTGGACCATGCCGTGAAGGCGATGAGGCTGCGATTCTCGGACGGATTACGTGCTGCGAGCAGTAGGAAAATTCCCAGCGTGGCATAGACGCCAAGGATCATCTGCTCGTATTCCGGCTGGTTCGGCTGCCATCGCCATCCGCTCGACCACAGAAACATCATCAAGGGGTAGACACCAAACAAGAAGATCAGCCCGACCACTACCAAAACGACCTTCAGCGCCAGTTCTCGATTCATTTTGCCCCCCTAGTTCTAAATAGAGAAGAGTCCGTTCACTTCGATCATCTGTTCAAAGGTGTGGGAAGACCATTGAAGACGAATATTAGTCGGACAGCAAAGAACGTCAATCGCAACGCTCGACGCACTCCAGCAGACGGCTATTGCAATTTCGCGCACTCGGTTCGGCTTGCGTCGGAGCCGGAGTCAGGAACGCTTGCGGCGGTGCGGCGTCTCGCGTTTCCGCTGTAGGTACGCCCTGACGATGGCAAGGTCATGCGGATCGAGCCGCCAACAAGCCAGCGAACGTGTCTGCCGAACTTGTCTTCGAGCAGCAATCACTTCGGATGCGATTGTTCCATGTTGGAAACACTGTACCAGACGATCCTCCACGGTCCATCGCTTTGACGTTTGAACTCCGCAATGAAGTTTGTCTTATGGGTCATCAGCACACCTGCACGGCTATTGTCCTCGTCATAGGCGCCACGATAAACTGCCAAGTCTCCGCTACTCGCAACATCTACAGTCTCATCGATGAGACTGACTCGCCACAAAGGATCATGGGCAAAGCCCATCTTGAAGCCCTCTTGATCGGCTTCGATCCCAATAGTTGAGGGACTGCCACATTCCATCGAGATGATATTCGGGGCGTCAAAAGCAGTTGTCTTGACTGCATCGTGGGCATTGAGCCCAGCGACGAGTTGAGCGACGTCCGCCTCGATTGTCTTGGCGATTGCCGCTGTATCAGCCGACACGGGTGCTGGCGATGACGCAGTCCCAACAGCAGCGAAGGCTAGTAGAAGTAGGCTTGGTTTCCAGTATGCAGAAAGGTTCATTGAACGCCTCCCGTGTGGCCCGTCCCCGCTTCGGATGACGTGTTGCCCGCAGCGTCGTAACCGAAACCGGACAGCCGATTATTGATGCCCACCGACGTGTTCAAACCCTCGTGGCTGGTCTTGCCCGAAATCCCGGACTCGTTGGTCAGGTTGCTCCAGGCGTCAATGGTAAAGGTTTCGCCCCACTGCGTGCCACTGGATTCCGCGCTGGCAATGCGGTTCTATCTTTTGGACGAGGCTTGACCGTTGCGCGTGAATGAAGGTTGGACGAAGATCTCGTTCCGGGATCGGGTGTCGTAGCTTCGCAGCCGCAGGCGTTCGTGGTACCCGCCCCTTCGACAAGCTCAGGGCAGGCCCTTCGCAAAGTGCGCGAAGAGCGGGGCACCCGCTGCATTGGTGGCAGCAAGATCAAAAGCGTGGGCCACCCGCCGGCGGTCCCTCAGGGGCTAAAGCCCGCATTGTCGCGGGGTGTTTATCGCAGCGCTGGAAGCGCTGCGCCACCCAAAATCGGCGAACGCAGGGTTGTTCGGCGGCTGAAGCCGTGGTTCCTTTCATGAACTCATACGGCCCGAGTGAAACTCGTGCCCTTCCCGGTCTCTGCCGATTCGCGGGCAGGAATGCCCCCGCGCCACATGGGGGAGTGCCAACGCCACATGAGGTCGTCCGCACTGACCAAAGTTCAGCTTTTGGGATGGGCCGAAGGTGCCACTTCCAATGAGCGATCCGGTATACTGGTGTTTCTGCTGAATCGTGTATTCTGATAGGGCAGGTTCTGCGAAATCATCTCGTAACCAGGTAACCAAACTTCAATTTTTCGCAAGGGAAAGCGCCATAGGAGGAGTATGTCAACAGCGGCACAAATCAATTCCGATATCAAGAGCCTGGAGCTGGCTGAACTGGGCAAGAAGCGCATCGAGTGGGCGAACCAGTCCATGAAGGTGCTGCAGATTATTCGCAAAGAGTTCATCAAGAACCAGCCGCTGAAGGGCATCCGGATCTCGGCTTGCCTGCACGTGACGGCGGAGACGGCGAACCTGGCGATTTGCCTGCGCGATGGCGGGGCCGATGTGGTGCTGTGCGCCTCGAACCCGCTCTCTACACAGGATGATGTGTCGGCGAGCCTGGTGCGCGATCAGGGGATTTCGGTTTTCGCCATCAAGGGTGAGGATAACGATACGTATTACAACCACATTCTCGCGGCCATCGATCACAAACCTCATATCACGATGGACGATGGCGCGGACCTGGTGACGATTCTGCACACCAAGCGGACCGACGCGCTGGAAGGCGTGATCGGAGGCACCGAGGAGACGACGACGGGCGTGATCCGGCTGCGGGCGATGGCGAAGGAAGGCGTGTTGAAGTTCCCCATCGTCGCGGTGAACGATGCCGATACGAAACATCTTTTCGATAACCGCTATGGCACGGGGCAGTCAACGATTGACGGAATTATCCGGGCGACGAATTTTCTGCTGGCGGGGTCGAAGTTTGTGGTGGCGGGCTATGGCTGGTGCGGACGCGGGCTGGCGAGCCGGGCGCGGGGCAACGGCGCGGAAGTGATCATCACGGAAATTGATCCGACCAAGGCGCTGGAAGCGGTGATGGACGGCTTCCGCGTGATGTCGATGACGGAAGCGGCCAAGATTGGCGACGTGTTCTGCACGGTCACGGGCAACAAGAGCGTGCTGACGCGCGAGCATTTCGAGCTGATGAAAGATGGCGCGATCATTTCGAACTCGGGGCACTTCAATGTCGAGATCGATATACCGGCGCTCGAAAAGATGTCGTCGTCGAAGCGCACGACGCGCAACTTCGTTGAACGAATATTCCCTGAAAGACGGGCGCAAGATCAACCTGCTGGGCGATGGACGGTTGATTAATCTGGCGGCGGCGGAGGGGCATCCGGCGTCGGTGATGGATATGAGCTTTGCCGACCAGGCGCTTTCGGTTGAGTACATGGTGAAGAATTACAAGACGCTGGAGAAGCGCGTGTACCGCGTGCCGGACGAGCTCGACAAGAGAGTGGCCAAGCTGAAACTGGAGTCGATGGGGATCAAGATCGACCGGCTCACTCCGGAGCAGGAAGAGTATCTGGCGGGGTGGTCGGAAGGAACGTAACGGCGGTCGTTGGTCGTTGGTCGTTGGTCGTTCGCGGGGCGGCGTTTGCTGCCCCGCTTTGTTTTGGAAGATCTTTGACCAGGAGAAAACAGTTCCACTTCGCGAGGCTGGGGGTGGCCCACCCTTGGCGATGTTTTGTACGCCATTCCCACAAAGGGTGCGCCCCATCCTTGCGTTTTTTGCAAGGGTGGGCCTGCGATGCTGCGTGTCATTTGGTTTTGTGGTGCCGTGCGTGGTCAACCCGATTGGCTGCGGACATTCCCGCAAGAAGAGCAGATTGCAATTTACCGATGGGAACTCAACGGAAAATCCAAACCGTTTACAAATTGTTCTACAGTGATTCGAACGGCCGTTCGAAAAAACGGCCGGCATCCCATTGAAAAGAGCTGGTGAGCGCGGTAGGAATCGAACCTACAACCTACTGATTAAGAGTCGGATTTAAGCATCTATTGAAAACTGTAGATTTTGAATGCTTCCAACTGTTTGATATCGAATGCGTTGGCCGCTCGATGCTGATGCACATTGAACTGTGAGGTTCTTTTGAGGTTTGTGCAGCTACAAAATCTTCTACAACGAGATTGGCTTGCAAGTGCGCGCACAAACATGCCACTCTGTTTCTCGCCACAAGTCGTACTTCAGCTTTGTGCGGAAACAAAGGAGCAGGTCACCTGACCTCCCCTTTTTATAGAACCCGCCGGATTCATTTCTCGATTTGAACGCGGTAGCACTCCAAACGCGAGATTGCCTCGAAAGATTGGGTTTGATGAGTCTGATTCAAGAGGAATGCTCCTGAGCCTTCAAAGGAGTCGGCTTTGGTGAGCAGGTGAGGATGCACTTCGTCGCAAGACGTATCCCGAACCGCTCGAACCCTGAAAGGCATCCGACCGCTAAGAACATCGTCTGCTACTTGCTGAGTTCCGAATCCCTCGAAGATCAGTTTTATAAAAATCTGAGTGCTTGGTTTTCCACTTACATCTGCGATCGTGACTTCAAGGTTCTTCACAAGCGAAGCCCGCTTCAGACTGTGATAGGTTGGGTCGAAGGCAACAATTGTTCCTCTAAAGTTGCGCCCTTTTCCTGAAGCCCTAACCGTCGGAATCAGAAGAAACACTGCGATAACACCAAAGATGAGCTTCGTCACATTTCTCATTGGGCTTTCTCCACGCTTGCCGGGTATCCAGGGGCATTCATGCCGGAATGCACTGAGGCAGACGGAATAGGAGTCACAAAATTGATGCGAATGTTCTCGGTTATGCCCGTTCCATGCACCTGGTACTGTTGTGTGACGCCATAAGCAGTTCCGGTCTGAGCATTGCCAAACAGCCCTGTTATGCGACCAGGGTCAAGACCGGGAAACCCTAAGCTGGTAGCGTAATCGTGGCCTTCCGACATGCTGTAGCCCTTGGATTCGTCGTAGCCCTCCAAGGTCTCGTGGCCGACTAGCCCCGCAGAGGTCATGCCGCCTGCGTTCTTAGCGCTATCCAGTAGAGCCGTTTGGTCAAAGTTGATCGTGTGCGCGGCCCCGTGCGAAGCACCAAAGAAGATAGAGGAATCTTTATCTCCGCCAATCGCGTTGATAGTCACATGATGCTTCGAATCGTCGATCGCGGTGAGGAACGCTTTGTCGCTCTTGGAGAGATCCTTTTTGTTTATGTCCCCCTGCGTGACTACCTTTCCGTTCTTGTCATAGTCGATCTTGAAGGAAACGTCTTTTTGCAGAGCCTTTAGATAGTCAGCGCATTTGTCTCCGGTACAAGTGATGTCCAGGCCAGTGGCGTCAGTCATGTTGAGCGGATTATTCCGAACGTACGCGTAGAGGTTGAGCAGCTGAGGATCGATGAGGCGATGTAGCTCTAAATAAAGCGGATCAGGCGTCATGAATCGGCCCATTGTACTTGCGTTGTAGCGAGCCCCAAAGTAATCGAGGCCACTCTCCGAGTCCCGTTCTTTGCCGGTGAACATGTAATGGTTCGGGTCGGAACCACTCGCGTAGGCGACCACACCGTATGGGTAGTAATCGGTCTCTTGCTCGATGTTCCCCAAATAGTCCGTAATCACGCTGGCCGACCCAAGATGGTTGGAGAAGTAATAGTGCACCGTGCCGCTCGGACGATCGATACGGGCGATACGCTCTCCATTGAAGTAAATATACTCCTCGTTGATGTTGCCGTTGAGGTCGGTCTCAGTCAAATATTCCCCGCCCGGCCCGGGCCAGTACATGGTCCCCGAGGACTTCTCCGTACGCACGCCATCGGCATCGTAATCGTAGGTCACTCCGGCATCGGTCGCCAACGTGCTCTCGGCATCATAGGTCGGCTGATTCCCTAGGCCATCGTTGATCACGTTGCCCGCGATGTCGTAGGTGATGCCGGCAAGCTGGTTCTTCGCGCTGGCAGACGCGCTTAACGACTCAGTTTTGCAATTTATGGACATGCCGGACGCCTGCGCGATGTTCGTCAGATTTCCCCAGGCATCGATCGTATAGGTCTCACCCCAACAGTTGCTTGAAGTTGTGTCTTCCGTTTTCGCCTGAACGATACGATTCAGGGTATCGTACGAATAGGCAACGTTGCGGCTCGTATCACTCGTATCAACAGTATTCAGAACCTGAAACACATTTCCGTTATTTCCGTAATGAGCAGGGTCATAAGCAGGGAAGCTGCAGGATGGCGTGCTTACGGCTTTGCCAAGATGAAAGTCATAGCAAAGACTGAAGACTGTGTTGGCCGCCGCAGCAGAAAGCTGGGCCGGCTGTAACCGGTCGTTGTAGTAGTTTGTCGTGATAATGCCAGCAAATGTGGGACTGTCTGGAGGACCTGGAATATACCCATTCGCCATGCTCGCAACAGATCCGTTAGGCGTGTACGTCGCACCGGTCACAGCCCTGCGCATTGATGGTGGTCCCGTGCGGGATCGACGCCATACGAGTCACGCTGGGTTGTTTTGGAGGCACCTGGGTCGCGGGCATGTCCATCCACAGTCCCGGCTCGAAGTGAATGGGTGGTCCCGAACGAGGAAGCCGAAATGAAATTGTCCTCTGCTAATCTCTGAGGTTTTGACCGTCTACAATTTCTTCTACAGTGATTCGAACGGCCGTTCGAAAAACGGCCCCATCTCATTGAAAAGAGCTGGTGAGCGCGGTAGGAATCGAACCTACAACCTACTGATTAAGAGTCAGTTGCTCTGCCAATTGAGCTACGCGCCCACGGTGGGGAAATTTCACGGCGGGACAATTTGTGATTGTAACATTTTGCGCGCGCGTTCGCGTCGGTTTACGCGGACCGCTTTTCAGAAGTAGAAATGAATGCACTGGTTCGCGCTGCCGCTGCCCACGCTGAGCAACTGCCTACGAGCGCTGGCGCACTTCGGCTGCGAGGCCGCCGGAACCTTCGCTCGCCGCGGGACGCCGCGGTGGCAACGCGTCTTCGCCCATCCTCGGCCGCCGCTCGACGGTGCCGATTACCGGGGCGTCATCCATGCCGTCGGCGTAGGCCATGGAGACGAACCTCTGCTCCGAGCACAAGCGGTCGATCATGCGCTGCTGGCCGGCACTGAGCACGGCATGAGGAAGGATGGGGAAATTGCGGAACATCCACAAAAAATACACGCGCTGAAAAAACGACGGCATCAGATAACGCGGTCCGATAGGCGTTTGCACCTGCACTACGCCATCGGCCAGTTTTTCAATCCACATACCAGCCCACCTGAGTTCTAAGTTTGGCCAGAGCAATTCCAGGGCCGCCATTATTGCACCAAGGTCGGTGCTAGGGGAAGCCCTTTCTCACAGATTTCCGCGAACCCCATGCAATCCATATGCACCTTGCTTCGCGATAGGAAATTCTAGCACCGGAAAGGGCCGGAAAACGGCCCTGGTGGCGGGAAATTCTTTGCACCATGATTGGTGCAATCGGCGGAGGCTACGCCGGAATCTCCGGCAGAATATCCATCCGCCGGATCTCGGCTGCGACGCCGAACTGTTTGCCCGGGCCCTGCTCCACCCGCAATACGCGGGCATGGCAGCACACCCAGCACTTTTCTCCGAAGGTCAGCTCGGGCGGAAGGATCAATACCAACTCCACCTCGGAGCCCTGGGCCATGCGGGAATTGGTGTAAAGGAATACTCCATTCGTGCTGAGGTCGCGCGTCTCGGCGTGGATCTCGGCGCGGCCCGAGCCGTTGCGAACACGGACGGGCAGCGCGGCGACAACTCGGGCGCGCGAACGGCGATCAATCTTGGATTTCATCGTGAGAGTTTGCTGATCGTCGGACGCGGCGAGTCTGAATCCGAACACGGATCCCAAAACGGAATCCCATTTCCGGACTACGGTCCCGCGCCAGCGAAGAAGCTCCTCGCCTTTCCGCTTGCGCCGACAGTATAGACCAACCTGACTCGGTGCGTTGGGAGTTTACATCTGCGGGCGGTGCTGGCGCACGGCGGGCACAACCAGCGCTTGCTCCATGGTGGGA
Organism: uncultured Acidobacteriaceae bacterium; assembly: GCA_963715875.1. GTDB lineage: Bacteria > Acidobacteriota > Terriglobia > Terriglobales > Acidobacteriaceae > Sulfotelmatobacter. The sequence continues at coordinate 4,250,165 of OY970281.1, forward strand.
ACATTGGTGCCGCGCAACACCGCCTCAGCTTCCGACAACTTGTCCGACTGATTGGTCTGGTAATAAGCCTGCACCAGCAGTTCCATGGTGAAGGGATTGTCGCGATCTTCTTCCAGATAACCAATGGCTTCGTCGAACTTCTTCTGATCCATGAGGAGCGTTCCGGCGGCGCCGTTGTAGGAACTCTGAATGACGCGGTTGCGGCTGCCGGCTGCCATGGTTTCGAGTTCTTTCAGGGATTTATCGGCCAATTCCTGTTTGCCGGCATGGGCTGCCCGCACCGCGCGAACGCGCAGGATGCGCGACATCTCTTCATCCTTCGCCGTTTTTGCAATCATGCAGCCTTCACCCAACGCGTCCTCGGCGGACTTCAGATACCTCAGCGCGGCGACATCATCGGCCTGATACTCGGCCTCGTGCCGGTAGGCCTGCGCTTCCTGCAGGTCCTGATCTTTGGCGTGGGCGGTGTGGGCGATCTCCTGAAATAATTTGTCGGCGTCGCCGAACTTCCCTTCGCGCACCCAAGTCATCGCGCTCTGCATCGAGTAGGTCAATCGGTCGGCCTCGTTGTGCGCGAAACGGATCGCCTTCTCGTACTCGACGCGCGCCTGCTGCTGATTGTCCATCAGGGCGTAGGTGTCGCCCAGGCCCAACTGCGAAGTGACAAAGTCAGGATCGATCTTCAACGCGGCGCGATAGTGCTGCAACGCCCCTTCAAAATTTCCCGACATACGCAGGATTTCGGCATACGAATCGTGCGGATTCGGTTCCGTTGGCAGCAGCGCCACGTAGCGATCCATTGCGCCAAAGGCCTTGTTGAATTGCCGGTCCTGGGCATAGACGTACGCCAGATCGTTGAGCGCGGCGGCGTAGTTCTTGTCGATGCCGAGCGCCTTCTCCAGCAACTTCTGCGCCTGCTCGTTTCCGTTCTCGTTCATCAGCCAACTGGCGACCAGATAATACAAGCGCTTGTCCTTGGGATACATCTCCAGCAGGTCATTCATCGCGGAAATGCCGCCGATGAAGTCGCCCTCCTGAACCTTGACGATCCAGGCAATCATCAACTGTTCGCCGGGAGTCAGATTGGGCGCCAGTGCCTTCGCTTTATCGCGGGCGGCGTTGATTTCCTCGGGATTGCTGCCGTTAAACGCGATCCACGCCCAGGCCACTCCGAGGTTCGGATCGGCCTTCACGGCTGCGCGCCAATCATCGTTGCAGCGCTCGATGTAGAGATTCTCGTAATCCTGCATGCCCTTCTCGTAGAGAGCGCGCGCCTCTGCCGACGAAGTGGTCACCGGCATGGTCGGGCCCGCTTGCTTCACATGGTGGGCATAGAGTGGCGCCGCACAACTTACGGCAACGCATAGGACAAGCACGGCGCAAAGGGAGCGACGCATTGAGGGTCTCCGCAACAAACGCTTTTGAAAGGCTTACGACTTGGAGCGTACATCGTTAGATTCCGCTTATCTAGGTGACCGAAGTCACTCAAAAATCCGGAGAGCCCATATGTGAAAAGCCCCTGCCGCAAGCGGCAGGGGCTGGTTGGTAAAGGTGATCGAGTTAGAAGGAGAACTTGGCTGCGACCTGTACGCCTCTCGGTCCGCCGCCGCCCAGGAACGGGTTGCCGATTCCCACATCGCCGGTCGCTGTCAGCGCGTAACTTCCAATACCACGACCGTTGGCATCGATTCCGTTGACACCAGGATCGGCGATGAAGTTGGGCAGAATCGGGTTCGAGAAGTTGGGATGGTTCAACAAATTGAAGAACTCCGCCCGGAGTTCAAGATTCACGCGTTCGGTGATGGGCGTGTTCTTGAACACGGAGAAGTTCCACTCCTTGTAGCTCGGCCCACGCAGCGAATTTCGACCCATGTTGCCAAAATGCCGAGTGCCAGCCAGGCAGTTGCTGTCGCCCGAACCGGAGATCGCAGTCGTATTGCCAAACGTGCAAGGCACCTGGAACGAGGTCAGGTTGAGGAAGTTATTGGGCGAACTGCCGTACTGGATGGGACCAACGACATCGGGACGGTCGAAACCTTCGCCGCTGCCCGAGTAGTCGCCTTCGAAGTTGTAGTTGAGGGCGAACGGCTGCCCATCCTGCGCGGTCACCGTGCTATCGAATCCCCATCCATCTTTCAGCTTGGCTAAGTCTCCGCCATGCTTAGGCACTGCATAGCCGAGGTTCCAGCTGAGGCGGCGGCGAATATCAAAGTTGGAGTTGCCGCGTTCCGAAGCCGTATCAAAACTATTATTCGGCTGGGCCGCGTTGGGGATGAAATCCTCAAGATCACTGGCGTTGTCGATGGAGTGCGACCACACAAAGTTCGTTTGTGAAGTCAACCCGTGCCAGTTGACGATGCGAAGAGTGGCCTGCAGCGAACTGTAATTGGAGTTCGCCGTCGATTCTTCCTGATTGACGTAGAAGAAATTGGGATAGGCCGTGCGTGGCACATTGAAGTTCGTACCGTCTGGACCGTCGAAACCCCCGATGTAGCAGTTGGGAGCGACCTGTCCCCAGGTCGCGCACTGGCCCAGATCAAATGCGGTGATCTGTGCCTGCGAGGGCTGGTTGACGTCGCGGAAGCGGAACAGTTTCGTTCCTACCGCTCCCACGTATCCCACCTGCAACACGACCTTGTTGGTCAGCTGCTGCTGCAGGTTCAGGTTAAAGTTTTGCGTGTACGGAGTGCGGATATTTGGGTTCGTGCCGAAGAAATCGCCGAGTGGCGACGGGCTGGCGTAAAGCGGGCCCGCACCGAAGTTGTTGCCGGACAATCCGGCAAACGAGATCGCGGCCGGCCCGACACCGGCATAGGCCGGTCCCGGACAGAAGGCGCAGTTGTAGGGCGCGTGTCCCAGGAAAATGTCCTGCGAGAACGCGTCATAGAACATGCCCCACCCGGCGCGAATTACCGTCTGGCCTTTGCCCGTCAGATCGTAGGCCAGGCCCACGCGCGGCGCAAAATTGTTGTAGTCGGGATTGTAGAGGCCGCTGGTGGCCCCGGGGGTGCCCACTTGCAGTTCGGTCCCGCCGTTCGCTGCCGACATCTGGTAGAAGAGGTTGTCCTTTTCATGGACCACGCCAAAGTAGTCCCACCGGATGCCGTAGTTGACCGTGAACCGTGGCGTCATGCGGAATTCGTCTTGAATGTAAAGGCCGTGGCTGTTCTCGATGGAATGGCGCAGACTGTCGCCCAGGGCGATCTTACCGCTGGCGTTGGTTACGTCACCTGCCAGAAAATCGGTCAGGTCTGGGAAACTGATTTTCCCGCGGAAGGTATTGTCCTGAGTCACTGCAATGGTCGTGCGGCGGAACTCATAGCCGAACTTGATGTCATGCTTGCCGATCTTTCGCCGAGTAGTTGTCCATGAAATGCCAGTTCGAGTCCACGCGATGCCGCGGAACCGAAGTGGTAGCGCCGATGGGCGAAAAGCCTCCCACAGAAACCTTAGGCAAGCCGAAGTCGAACGGGTTGGTAACCCCGGTGTCCAGGCCGATCGAATTTGGGTCGAACGACTGGTCTTGCGGCACGAACGATTCTACAAAGCGGTTCCAGCCCAACCGGGTTTCATTGGTCTGGGTCGAGCTCACGTTCCTGACATAGGAGAGCGAAACCAGTTGAACCTTAGAAGGAACGACGGTATTGAAGCCGGGTAGAAGCCCACCGGCCAACTGTGCAAAGGGAAAGCTCTGATTGCTCTTTCCAAAGAAGTAGCGTCCGCTCAACAGGCCCGACTTGAAGTTCTGGTCGATTTTCCCGATGAAACTGTTGTCGAAATTGCTGAACAGCGTTGAAGTGGAGAGGTTGTTGCCGTTCGGGCAGCCGGAATCGAATGCGCTGCCAACCCCCAGTTGACCCGGCTGCGGTGCCGCGCTGGCGATATTCGGAGTCGGATAGGGATTGCGCGCCAGAAGGGCAGCCGTAACTGGATTCGCTGCTCCTCCCATCGCAGTAATATCGGCAGCGATCTGACCGGGATCAGGAACGCAACTGGTTCCGCCTTGTGCACCGGTCTCGCGCTGGCCTTCGTAGTCTGCGTAGAAGAAGGTGTGGTCTTTCACAATCGGCCCGCCCAGCGAACCACCGTACTGGTTGTTGTGGAAGGGATTCTCGCCGCCGACATTGTTGAAATAATTTCGCGCGCCGAGTTTGTCGGTACGCAAATATTCCAGCGCCGTGCCGTGCAACTGATTGGTGCCGCTCTTGGTGACAATGTTGATGACGGCGCCGCTGTTGCGTCCGAATTCCGCTTCGTAATTCGATCGCACCTGCAACTCGCTGACCGCGTCGATGGGCAGGATCGTCGCCGGATCGCCAAACACGCCCGGCTCGTTAATGGCCGGCTCGTTGCGGAAACCATCATTCATGTCCGTGCCGTCGAGCAAGAAGTTGTTGGCGCGTCCGCGCGAACCGTTCATGGAAAACTCACCGTAGGAACCGGGAGAGTCCGTGATCTGGTCGGGCGATCCCGCGATTCCGGGATTCAGGTAAATCAGTTTCGTGTAATCGCGCCCATTCAATGGGACGCTGGCAATGTCTTCGGTCGTCAGCGTTCCGCCGAGTTCGTCCGATGTGGTCTGCACCATCGGCAACTGGTCGGCCGCGACTTCCACCGTGGTCGATATCGAGCCCGTCTTCATGGCCGCGTCCACGCGGCGCTCAGTGGCCACATCCACAGTCACTCCATTGGCGACGAAGGTCTGGAAGCCGGGGCCGGTAATGGTGACGGTGTAGGTGCCGATGGGCAGTTCGGGCAGGTTATAGCTGCCGTCGGCGCTGGTTTGCGTCGTGCGCTCCAGACCCGTACCCACGTTCTTGATGGTCACCTTCGCTCCAGCCACCACTGCGCCGGTCGGGTCGGTAACGGTTCCCAAAATTGTGCCGCGGAAAGTCTGTGCCGATAGGCTGATTGCCGCCAGCAGCACAAACACCAGGACGATGCGCGCTTTCATAAAGTCTCCTCGAATCTGGTCTTTATTTTCTTGAGCTAAATTCCGATCACTGGTTGGGGGAGCGTTCTTCTTTGCGGGCTAGAGGCGGGCGGTTCGGCCCCGCTTCCCGGGAGGCTTGCAATTCCTTGCATACTAATAACATGCAGCGCTCGGCCCGGCAAAATCTGTGAAAGCAAACATTACCGAAACCTCTGCCCTACAGTCAACCATGGAGTTACCATAGGCGCTATAGATTTTGTAACTAAGGTAACGGTCCGGCCAGCAGTCCAGTTTACGCCTTTTGAGCCAGTACAGTGATTTTTAAGGGAGATACGCGCGAAGACGAACTCAAGAACCAGGCTTCCGTGATAGGGAACTCTTCTTCTAGAAAGTGATGCTGACGCCGCCGCGGACCGAGCGGGCGGCTTGCACGAGATACACAGTCTGGCCGTCCTGGCCCGCGACTGGCACATAGCCTTGCGCCAGAAGATTGCGAACATCGACCAGCGCTTCCATGTGCGCCGGCAGGAAGCCCATGGTTGGAATAGGCTGGCGCACGAAAAGATTAAGGAAAGGATCGCTTTGTCCCGGCGAAGAATTGAACATATCCACCGGGGTCAAGGCCGCGCCGTTCACCCACCGATAGGACGCAATCCAGCGGGTGTGGGTGCGGGGTATAGTTCCGCTGAACTTCGCGGCTAAGGCATGCCGACGCTGGGTGTCGATCCACTGCGGGACGCTTTGCATTTCGACATCGGGCTTGACCAGGTCCAGAGCGCCGCCGTAGGCATAATCCAACGTAGCGGTGAGGTCGGAGGAAAGCTTCCGCTCCAGCACCACACGCACGCCTCCCGTATCGAGGTCGCCGCCGGCATAGGTGAATGTGCCGGAATACAGATCGGGCAGCAGGTAGCCGCCTGCCGCCGTAACGTTGCCCGCGCCGATCAATGCCGCATCGGCGACACGATCGGTGTATGCCGCCACCTGCAGGTTGGTCTTGCCCATGCGCTGGGAGACACTCAACTCCTGATGGTGATCGCGTTCGAGCCGGGTATTAAAGTTCGAGACGCTGACGCGAGGATCGGCTTCACTTGGGTCGGCAGCGCCGGAATCGAGCCCTTTCGCCACTTCGCTATTCGGCAAGGAGGTGGCGTACTGGTATTGCACGATCGTGTTGGGAGAAGTGTGCAGTGTGGCCGAGCCATAGGGCCGGAAAGCCGTAACGCGACCGAGGAACTGAATGGCCTGCAACTCGCTGCCGAACTTCAACTCCAGAACATCGCCGACGGTAAAATCGTCTCCCGCACTCAGGGCCAACGATTGCAACGCGGCATAATTCAAGTTCACATCGGAGGGCGCGAAACGCCGCATGGTCACTGCCATCGACGGCGCGGAGCCATCGGGCAGCAGGTGCGAATAGCTGGCCCGCATAACTGCCGAGGGCACGCTCTCTCCGTAGCCCACGTTCCCGCTCAAGGCAAACCGGTCGGCTGTAAAAACCGGGCGTTCCAGCGAGAACGCCGTACTCATATCCGATCCGCTGCCATAGCCCTCGGCGGCAGATCCGGCCACGAACGAGAGACTTCCTCTCATCTCACGATCTTGCCGCTCCGGCACGGCAGGGTCGTCAAATATCCGCAATACCGGCCGATTCGCCACCGAACGCAACGTCCACTTCCAATCGTCGCCATCGGAGGTTCCGCGCAGAGGGCCCACTTGCATCGCGTTAAGCAGCGTATTCAGCGTGATATTCAGGTGAACGTTGGTGCCGGGATGCAGGCCAACTTTTTCGCGCCATGCGGGCAGGAACGAAGCCGCCGAGACTTTGATGGAATAAAAACCGGGGAGCAGGCCAGTTGCGGAATAGAATCCCTTGCCGTCGGTATACACGGTCAGCGTCTGTGCCGCCGCGCCCATGACCTCGACTACCGCCCCCATCTGAGCAACGCCCGCGGCATCGCGCACGTATCCCGAGATCGCTCCGGGCTTTTCTGCGGCCCAAGCGGGAAGCGCCAACGCGATAATGACTACCCACGACCCGAGCTGGCGAAGCCTCACTCCAACCCCCAGGGAACCAAACAGTCCGCTACTCTACAGCAAACGTCGCTGTCGGATCAATCGTCTGCTTGGAGACGTTGTCGTTCACTTTGATTTCGATTCGATACACGCCCGGCTGCAGGCTGGCGGAAGCAATCGATTTCTGCAGCGTGACCTGATCGCCCACATTGCCCATGGTTTCGGTGGATTCCGTCTTCTGCACCACAGGCTTGTTGGTGGCAACGTTGACAATGTCGTACTCGAACGTGGCCGAGGCTTTGTGCGTCTTCTCGTCCACGCCCAGATTGTAGACTTGCACCCAGAAATTCACCTTCTGGTCGCGGTTGCGCTTGAACAGGGCCGGCTTGCCGTCTGCGGGAGGCACGCGCGGCCGAACTTTATTGAGGCCAATCACGAATTGCCCCGTGCTGACGTCCTTGGTGGGCACTGGTTCCATCACGTCCGCCACGATCAAGGACGAAGTCGAGAGCTTGTCGTCGGAGTACTCCGGAACCACGATGCCGCGGCTCCATACTCCCTTGCGGTCGCCGTTCACATCCTTCACCGCGACATCCACTTTATAGCGGCCCGGACGCAGCGGCAGCGCCTTCCAATACACCGCGGAATTCTCGGCGGTGCGCGGCAGCAGTTCCGCGGGGACATCGATCTGTACCGGCTCTTCCTGGGTTTGCACGATGCGTCCCGTCAACGTGGTCACGCGCATGAAGATATTGACCGTACCCCGCTGCACGCCGTCTTTATTGGCGAACGTGATGTCGCGATATTTCAACTGGATGGTGATCGGCACCAGCACCGTGTCCCCGGTGACCTTCACAAAATCGGTGCGCACATCGAAGGGCATCAGGTTCGTAATGATCTTGGTGTTGACGATTTCTTCCAGATCCTTGAATTTGACCGGCGGAGGCGCTTGCAGTTTGGCGAACTGCTCCAGGCGATCAAACTCCTTGGTCGCTTGCATGGCGCTGTTGGGGCCGGGTCCGAGTTGCTCCAGACCACCGCCTGAGAAACGCTGCGCTTTCGAGGCCAGGCCCTGCTGTTCGTAAAGAGTCAGGCCGGCGTTCGGCGTGTATTTCAACGCGTCTTTTTCGGATCGGTCGAGCGTCATGTGGAAATCGCCGCACATGCAGGTGTCAACGAATTCGATCATCACTTCCTGGCCGATGCCTTCCAGATACCGGTAGCGCCAATCCTCAAAGGGGAAGGTAGAGGTCTCGCCGCCGCCTTCTTCATTCGGGCGCTGGTAGGTGCCGCCGGAAGGACTGCCGGTGATTTCATCGGCGGGGCCGTACATGATGTAAATTCGCCCGCGATCGGTTTTCCAGCCCGGAATTCCGGCCGCAAAATGCTCGTTGGCATAAGCAATGCGCCGGTAGTGTTCTTCCTTATATTCGTTTTCTTCCGTATCGGGAGTGGGGTCGCGACGCTGCCAGAAGGCTTCAATAAAGTTGTCGCGTTCTTCGTCGTTGGAGAGTTGCTTAAACGCCGCCCGCTCCTGGTCGCTGATGATCCAAACCACGTCCTCATTCAGCCACTTTTTATAGGTCTTGCTGAGTTCGACGTTGAGGTTCCTTTTCTGCTGCTTTTTCTGTTCTTTCGAGGGCTGGCGCTTCAGCGGATCGACTTCGTCCGAAGCCGGTGCAGGGCTGCTGGTTACGGTCGCGCCCGACTGAGGATCGGGCGGAGGCGTAGCGGCTTTGTCGCTCTGGGCGCCCGCTGGCCGAACCAGACCGGTGGCCACCGCCAGGACAACGAAAAATATAAGCTTGCGCGAACCTACCCGGAACATGAGAGGAACTCCTGCGACGACAAACTTTGGTCCCTGTATTTTAGGCCCTCAGTGGGACGAAAGCAAGGCTAAGTCGCTTCAAAAGAATGGATTGAGCGCCCAAGCCCTCCGTATGTGTTGGAAGCTTCGATCGTGCCGCCGAGTTGCCCCCCGAACCCCGAATATTTCCGAACTTGCGTCACGTCTCTCTTTGGCCTCGCGCCCGAACCAAGTTATAATGACCTGTTTCACGTTTAGCAGTACCGGGGCGGCTCTGCTCTGCGCACTCCTAAGGGTCCTGGCACTCCATTCCATAGGGGAACTTTCCTGCTCGCAGGATCGTATCCCTGAATGTGTGCCCGATCTGCGGGAATGCCGAAGCTATTTGTGAGTGCAACCCGGCAGCAAGCGGACGCACATTGGGCCGCTGCTGGCCTGATCACGTGATGGAAACCAAATGAAAACCTGGAAAAAAGTTGCAATCGGCGTCGGCGTTCTGCTGGTGCTGGCCATCGTCGTCGGCGTGACCGTTCACCAGAGCGGCAAAAACGTTGCTACGGTGCAAACCGGAAAAGCCCAACGCCAGGATTTGTCTTCGGTCGTCAGCGGTTCCGGCGAAGTCAAGCCCAAGACCTACGTCAACATCGGCGCCAATGCCTACGGCAAGATCACCCACCTTTACGTGAAGGAAGGCGATCGCGTCAAGAAGGGCCAACTGCTGGCGCAACTGGAGAACGTGCAGTCCTCCGCCGACGTGAGCGCCAATCAGGCGGCGTTGCAAGCCGCCGAGACCGATTCGCTCGCTGCCGAAGCCGCGCTCAACACCTCCAAAGCGGATTTATCGCGGGCCCAAGCCGACTACGAGCGCAACAAGCTGGATTGGGATCGCGCCCAAAACCTGTACAAAGATGGGCTGATCGCGAAATCCGATTTCGACACTCGCCAAAATGCATGGGCCACCGCTGACTCCGGCCTGGTGCAGGCGAAAGCGCGCGTCGCCCAAGCCAAGGCGCAGAAAGATTCCGCCGACAAACATGTAGGCATGGCTCGCGCCAACCTGACCCGCGTCGCCGATGTGCTGCAGAAAACCACCTACGAAGCTCCCTATGACGGCGTGGTGACGAATCTTCCGGTGCGCGAAGGCGAGTCGGTGGTTATCGGCATTCAAAATGCTTTGGGAAGCACGCTGATGACGATCGCCGATATGTCGGTGATCACCGCCGAAGTAAAAGTCGACGAGACGGACATCGTAAACGTGCATCTGGGACAGCCCGCGGAAGTCACCATCGACGCGATTCCGAAAAAAATCTTCCACGGCACAGTTTCCGAAATCGGAGACAATGCCATCGTTCGCTCCACCGGCGTTGCCACCTCGCAATCGTCCAGCACCAGCGAAGAAGCCAAGGATTTCAAAGTGGTCGTGACGGTCAACGATCCTCCTCAGGATCTGCGCCCCGGACTTTCCACGACCGCGAAAATTACCACCGCGGCCCGCAGCAGCGTGCTGGCCATCCCCATCCAGGCGCTCGCAGTCCGCTCCAAGGCTCAACTGGACCAGGAAAAGTCCTCACCCAACTCCGTACATGCCGCCCCACCCGCGCCCAAGGAAGTGGCATCCAAGGATAAGGACAAGGACAAAGAGGACATCCAGGGTGTTTTCGTCATTCGCAATAAGAAAGCTGAATTCGTGCCCGTGACCACCGGCATTACCGGGACTACCGATATCGAAGTGGTCGGCGGCTTGAAGGACGGTGACGAAGTCGTTACCGGGAGCTACAAGATCTTGCGCACTCTGCGTTCCGGCAGTAGCGTCAAGATCGACAACTCCGTACCCAAGAAGGAAGACGAGTCATAACCTTCGGCGGCTTGAGCCGTCAAAAGGAAAGCCGCTTGGTTCTCGTCCAGTTTTTGGACTAGGTATTAGGAGTCAGGCACCACGTAGTAGAAGAAGAAACAGAGCTCTCGGAGTCGAATCTAAATCTCGGAGAAGCCAGTGGCACCGGAGCAGGAGAAAAAAATGGCAACCGCAGAATTACTCAGCATGCCCACCGACACCGTATTGGCGCCGCCGGAATCCTGCATGATCGCGGCAGTGGATCTGTGGAAGACCTACGACATGGGCTCGGAGCAGCAGGTGCACGCCCTGCGCGGTGTCAATCTCCGCATTGAGCGCGGTGAGTATGTTGCCATTATGGGCCCTTCGGGGTCGGGCAAGTCCACGCTGATGAATCTGATCGGCTGCCTCGACTCTCCCTCTAAAGGCCAGTACTGGCTCAACGGTCAATTGGTCAGCGAACTCGACGACGACGAACTCGCGCGCATCCGCAACAAGGAAATCGGATTCGTCTTCCAGACTTTTAACTTGCTGGCTCGCGCCACCGCCCTCCACAACGTCGAGCTTCCCTTGATCTACGCCGGCGTTCCTACCGGCGAGCGCGTGGAGCGCGCCCAGGGCGCTCTCAAGGCCGTGGGTATGGAACAGCGCATGACCCACAAGCCCAACGAACTCTCTGGCGGACAACGCCAGCGCGTCGCGGTCGCCCGGGCCCTGGTCAACCGCCCGTCCATCATTCTGGCGGACGAACCCACCGGCAACCTCGATTCCGCCACTGGCAACGAGATCATGGCCTTGTTCGATCGGCTGCATCACGAAGGCAACACCATCGTGCTGGTCACGCACGAGCATGACATCGCCGAATACGCGCATCGCGTCGTCTTCATCAAAGACGGCATCGTCGAACGAGACGAGCGCAAGAAATAATCTCTTGTTACTGGATTGATCTCGAATGTCTCCAGCGGAGGCCGGGGAATGCGCCTATCGTTGGCCCGTGCCCGCATAAATTGAGCTGGCATTCCCCTTTCATGGAAAATTCACGCTCCGCAGAACGCATTCAAGACCCGCCTGCCGTTCTCTCGCGGAAGGAATCCTGGTTTACAGGCGATCTATCCGTCGCATTCGTGTTGGCGGCGATTGCCGTTTTGCTGCAGATGGCGACCAACGGCCGCTATGGATACTTCCGCGACGAACTCTACTACCTCGCGCTCTCCCATCATCTTGATTGGGGATATGTAGACCTGGCTCCTCTGTCACCGCTTATCTTGTTTGTAAGCCGAATTCTGTTCGGCACTTCTCTGCACGCGATTCGGCTTTTACCCGCACTCGCCATGGGCGCTGAAATTGTCATCAGCGGTTTGATCACCCGCGAACTCGGCGGCAAACGCTTTGCCGTTTTCCTTGCCTGTCTCGCCGTGCTGGTCTCGCCGGTGATCCTCGGCAACGCGACGCGCTTTTCCATGAATCCGTTCGAGCCGCTGTTCTGGATGGGCGCAGTCTATTTTATTTTGCGCGCCATCAACCTCGACCGGCCTCAATTGCTGGTGTGGGTCGGCGTACTTCTGGGCGTGGGACTCGAGAACAAACATTCCACCGCGTTCTTTCTCATCGCGCTGTTAGTCGGCCTGCTGACGACCTCCGAGCGACGCCTGTTTCGCAGTCGCTGGCTGTGGATCGCCGCTGCCCTCATCGTGCTGCTTTGCCTTCCCAACCTGATCTGGCAAGCAACGCATGGATTCGCCACCTGGGTCGATTTGAGCAACGTCAAGAAGTTCCACAAGAATGTTGAACTCCCCCCGCTGCCGTTTCTGAAGCAGCAGATGATGATGCTGCTTCCGCTCAACTTCCTGATCTGTCTCGCCGGCCTTGCCTTCCTGCTGTTTCACCATGAAGGCAAGCGCTACCGTGCGCTCGGCATCACTTATCTTGTGTTCCTGGCGATCATGATGTTTCTCCACGGCAAGGATTATTACCTCGCCCCGATTTATCCCATGCTGTTTGCCGCTGGCGGAGTCTGCCTCCAGACCTTCATCGAATCGCACGCTCGCCTGCGCTGGGCAAAAGTGGCGTTGCCCGTACTGGTGGCCCTCGGTGTGGTCGCCGTTCCGATCGTGGTTCCCATTCTTCCGCCGGACCAAATCGCTCCCTACATGCGCGCCTTGGGCGTCGGCGTCTCTCGCACTGAAAACGGCATGAGCAGCGATCTTCCCCAACATTTCGCCGACGAATTTGGCTGGCCGGAAATGGTGCGGCAGGTTGCCGTGGTCTACAACGCGAAGCCTCCCGAAGAGCGCGCCCAGACGGCCATTCTCGCGGGCAACTATGGCTCCGCCGGAGCTATCGATTTCTTTGGCCCACGCTACGGGCTGCCTCCATCCATCAGCGCTCACCAGAATTATTACTACTGGGGATTCCGGCAATACACCGGCGAGAATCTGATTATGCTCAACTGGAATCTCGACGACGCCGAGTATTGGTGCAAGAGCGTTGAGCAGGGACCGAAGGTGGGCGATCCCCACGCCATGGGATGGGAACACTACAACATTCTGATCTGCCACGGCTTGAAGAAACCGATGGCCGAAGCCTGGCCGCACTTCAAAATCTGGAATTGATTGTCCGCTTCAAAGCAAAGCAGCGAAGCCGTTTCAACTCCACCCGCCGGCCATGGTAATGGTCGCAGGCAATGCCACTTCTTCCAGTTCTTTCGTCGCCGCCACTGCCACCTGATCCCGCCCGGCGCGCTTGGCCTCGTACAACGCGGCATCGGCCGCCGCCATCAGTTCTTTCGGAGACGTGCCGTGCTCGGGAAATACCGCCACGCCGATCGACACCGTCAGCATCCCCATCGATCGGCCCTGGTGCATTACGGTGAGTTCTTTCATTTTCATCCGCAATTTTTCCGCCCGGGCCCGTGAATTCTCCAGGTTCGCCGTAGGCAGGATCACCACAAACTCCTCGCCACCATAACGGCATACGAAATCCTCCGCCCGAATTCCCCGGCCCAGCGCGGACGCGGTCTCGCGCAGCACCGCATCGCCCGCGTCGTGCCCGTAGGTATCGTTGAAAGTCTTGAAGTGATCGAGGTCGAGCATCAGGATTCCAAGCGAATGCTCCGCTCGCGATGCCCGCCGGATCTCGCGCTCCAGCACCTCTTCGAGATACCGCCGGTTATACAGGCCAGTCAAGGCGTCGCGCACCGACTGCGTGCGCAGCGCTTCCCGCAACCGGATGTTGGCGATCGATAATCCCACTTGCCCGGCGAACGTTGTCTTGAACGAAAGCTCTGCCGGGTCCATCTGCGGAGTTTGTTCGGTGGCCTGAAAATGCAGCACGCCCAACGTCTCGCCCTGAGCCAGAATTGGAATGCATAAGTACGTTCCGGCCACGCCCGCCGCGTGCGAGCAGGGTGCGGTGAAATCGCCCGACACCACCAGATGCGGATGCCCGGTGCGCAAGGCCCAGCACCCGCTGCGCTCAAAATCCATCTCGGGCAGCAAGCAATCCCCCCACGATCCGATCACTTCCGCCGTGCTCCGCGCCGCATCCAGCAGCACCACCGCTCCCCGCGCGGTGGGAAATATTTTGGGCGCGAAACCCAGCGCCGCCGCAATCACTTCCTCCCGGCTGATGCAGCTTTGCAGCAGCTCGCCCATCTTCGCCAGCATGGTCGCGCGTTCCGTGCGTCGTTCCAAATCGCCCATCATGCTCCGGTTCTGCTGGTCGTATTGCTTGCGCGCCAGGTCTTTCGCCGACATTTCCTCCTGCAGGCGAGTGTTGGTGTCGGCCAGTTGTTTAGTCCGTTCCCGAATCTGAGCCTCCAGAATCTGCTGGTCGTGCTTCTGGCTCTCGATGTCGGTACACGTGCCGAACCACTTCACGATCCTCCCCTCGGCATCGCGGATGGGATTGCCTCGGCACAAAAACCATTTATAGGTTCCATCTTTCCCGCGCAGGCGATATTCCACTTCATAGGCATCGCCGGTGCGCATGGCACTCTCCCACTTCGCCACGCTCGGGGTCACATCCTCGGAATGGACGATCTCAATCCATGCCGCGCCGCACAACTGCTCGATCCCCCTCCCGGCATAGACACAGCACCTCTGGTTGACATAGTCGACCGCGCCATCGGGTTTCGCAGTCCACATGAACTCCGGCGCGGCCTCTGCCATCGCCTGGAAATACAACTCGTGCTCGCGCGCCGCATCGAGATTGCCTTTCTGCAGCGTGACGAAACGGTCTAGAAACGAAGAGGTGATGGCCACCCCTGAACTCAGAAGGCTCGCGGTGCTCACCGCGGCCACGCCCAGCACGGAGATCCCAATCGCATGCGTAAGGTCTACCGGCAAATCGGAGTGCCGGAAGCTCGCCGCCCACATGCCGGTGTAATGCGTCAGAGAAATTGCGCTGCCCATCACCAGCGCGCTGATCAACTTTCGCCCGCTCGTTCGCTTTTCGTCCCGCGTGCGAAACGCGAGTTGCAGGGCGACCGCGGAGGCAGCAATGGCCAGAACCATCGACAAGCCGACGATTCGGCGGTCGTACGCAATCACCGCCGCACAGCGCATGGCGGCCATGCCAATGTAGTGCATGGCCGCGATACCGCTACCCATGATCAGGCTGCCGAGCGCCTCCTGCCACGCATTCATTTTCGGCCGGCTGACCACAAACAGAGCAACAACGGAAGCGGCGATCGATGCCACCAGAGAAAGCAATACGGTGGGAAGATGATAGAAAACCGGCATCGCCATGAGGAACGCCAGCATCCCGACATAGTGCATCGCCCAAATGCCGAGTCCCATGACCACCGCTCCGGCAGTCAACCAGAGCGCTCGCACCCGCCCGTGTGCCGACGCGATTCTTCCTGCCAGGTCGAGCGCCGCGTAGGCGGCAAACACAGCCAGCGCCACGGAAAGCGCCACCAACCGGTAGTCGTATGCACCGCTGAGTGTGGTCATCTTGCTAAAGGTCGATCACCGGAGCACGATCTTGCCAGCTCTCTACGCTGTCTATCGGCAGAGTTCGCTAATGGCTTACAAGGGATAGTTAGGAATTAATTATGATTTTCTCCGCGACCTCCGCGGCATTTCTCTGTGTGCTCCGCGATTTTGGGTTTTTGGTCAGATCGGCAATGACGAATGGCAGAAATAAAAAGCCTCTCCGGAGAGAGGCTTGGTGGAGACCTAAAAGATCATCCCTCGGACTACGGCATCGTGCTGGCGGGCCGCGATGCGCCGCTGTAAGCCGGCCTTGCTGTGCCCGCGATGAAGAAGTTGTGATCGTAGAGATTTCGGTACATCAGCCCCGCAATCTCGGCCGCCTTCGGACCAAACGTCGGCCGCCCGCCTTCCAGAAACACCACCACCACCACCCGTCCCTGATTGGTTTTGGCATAAGAGGCAAACCAGCCGAAGCGCGTGCCGGCATGCGAGCAGGTTCCAGTCTTGCCCAGAATCTCTTCTTCGTTAAAGTTCAGTCCCAGGCGGCGCGCCGTGCCGTATTGCACCGCTCCCGCCATGCCATCGGAGATCTCTGGAATCAGCGGAGCGATATCCAGTTGCCGCTTCACCCGCGGCTGAAAGTTCGCAATCTCTTCGGGCGACGTCGGATGCTGCAAGTAATAAAGCGTCCCGCCATTCGCAATTGCCGAAACCATTGCGCCCAACTGCAGCGGCGTCATTGAAATGCCTTCGCCGAACGAACACATCTTGCCTACGCCGCCCAACTTCTGCGGAATCACTTCATCGGGATACGTGCCCAACTGCTCCCCGGCAATGTCGTAGCCCGCCAGTTCGCCCAGCCCGTATTGATGGGCATAAAAAGCGACTTTCTCAAACCCCAGCTTGCGTCCCAGCGCCTCAAAATAGGCGTTGTTCGAGTGCGCCAGCGCTTCGGTAAGATTCATCCGGCTGCGGCCGCCCAGGGGAACTTCTGTTTCTTTCGACACCAGGCCTTCATTCAAAGCCGCCAACGCGACCGAAAGTTTGATGGTCGAACATGGCTGCGCGCCGCTCGAGAGCGCCAGCTTCTGATTCACCATCGCCAGCACGCGCCCGCTGGTCGGCTCAATCGCCACCACCGTCCCGTTCATGTTTCCCAGAGCATCAATCGCTGCCTGCCGTACCACCGGGTTTTCACCCTCAGTAATGTCGCCGCCGGTCAGCCCTTCCTTCGCGAACGAGCTGACGAAAAAGCGCTCGTGATAACTGTGGTGTGCAGTGGTCGCCGAAGTCCGCCGCAAGCTTTTGGCTGGACTGGTCGCGCTGTGCGCCGTGGTGCGGTGAGCCACCGTGCCCCGGCTGCTCGCCAGATGGTGCATGCGGCGCCGCGTTCGCTGGCTCTCACTCAGTTTTGTGGATTTCGTTTTGCGGCTGTTCAGCGCGTGCGTATCCACGTGCGCAGCCCACATTGCGGGAGCCAAAAGCAACCCTGCCGCGATCACCAACAGACGAAAATGCCGCGTTCCCATCTTTACTTCCCCAGTTTGAGGGTTTGTCAGGACGTTCCCAGATTTCCGGTTTCCCGGATTGGCCTGTCTACTCCGATGCACGATACCTGCCAGCTGGCAGCCGGCACCAGAAAAATCGCCCAACTTCGCGATAATACGGGAGTTAAAGCGTTTCAGGCAACAACAAAGTTTTATTAAAGCAAAACATTGGTTTTCCCATAACCCCTTACGGAACAAGTGCTTAAACGGGAATTACTTTCGTACCAGAGCCTGCCGTAACCCCTCACATAGTTACTAGAAAGATACGGCCAATGTGCAAACTTTTTCCCATTGAGTCATCCGCCCTGCGAACTTTCGATCCCATCGCGTTGCACTTTTGCAACAAAGTCTTTCATTCTCGCCTTTCACTACTCCGTGCCTCGGTGACTCCGTGGTGGGTTCTTTAGCGTGTCACATCACCTCGCCGCGCTTGCGCAGAAATGCCGGAACATCCAGATCGTCCTGCTCGAAGTTGGCGACCATCGCGCTGCGCATGCTGTCGAGCGAGATCACTTCTCCCCCTGCGTGGGCCATCGCGATCGGGGCCGGCTCCGCCATCCGCGGCTCTTCCATCATAGGATCAGCCATCGTCTCGGGAAACGCTGCTTCGGGTTGCACCGGACCTACTGGATCGGGAAAATCCATAGCATCGTCGTGCGACGTCGCGAACGAATGATGCAGTTCTGCCCGCTGCTGGTGTGCCCGGCTCACTTCCCGAAAGCCGGTGGCAATCACCGTGATCTTCACCGCGTCCTTCATCTTCTCGTCCATCACCGCGCCGAAAATAATGTTGGCATCCTCATGCGCCGCGCTCTGAATGATGGTGCAGGCCTGCTGCACTTCGGCCAGCTTCAACGAGGCCGAGCCCGTAATGTTGATCAGGATGCCGCGCGCTCCATCGATCGCTCCCGCCTCCAGCAGCGGAGAAGCAATCGCCCGCTGGGCCGCCTCCGTCGTGCGATTCTGGCCACTGGCCGTCGCCGTGCCCATCACCGCGTAGCCCATGCTCGCCATGATCGTGCGCACGTCGGCGAAGTCGCGATTGATGATGCCGGGAATCGTGATGATGTCGGAAATCCCCTGCACGCCCTGGCGCAGAATGTCGTCGGCAATGCGGAAGGATTCGAAGAACCCCGCGTCCTCGGCCACCGCCAGCAGCTTTTCGTTTGGGATCACGATGGTGGTATCGACCGAGTCCATCAGTTCGGCGATTCCCTTCTCCGCCTGCGTCATGCGCCTCTTGCCTTCGAAGGCAAACGGCTTGGTGACCACGGCTACGGTGAGCGCGCCCATCTCGCTGGCCAGCGACGCGATGATCGGAGCCGCGCCCGTGCCCGTGCCTCCGCCCAGGCCGGTGGTCACAAACACCATGTCGGCGCCCTCGAGCGCTTCGATGATCTTGTCCGAGTCTTCGAGAGCAGCCTTGCGTCCCACTTCCGGATTCGCGCCCGCCCCCAGCCCGTTGGTGAGCTTCACCCCGAGCTGCAGCTTCACCGGCGCGCGCGACATGCGCAGCGCCTGCAGGTCGGTGTTGGCGACGATGAATTCGATGCCCTCCACTCCGGCATCGATCATCCGGTTCACCGCGTTGCCGCCGCCGCCACCCACGCCGATGACTTTGATCTTGGCGTCGTTGAGATGCTCTTCGTTAAAGCTGATGCGAATGCCAGAATCGTTTTTCATTTTGTCCACCATCTTCTAAGAAATTCTTTCGGTCTTAATTGACTCAATCACTCAATCGCTCAATGACTCAATTCCTATCCCACCAACAACGCCTTCAATCTCGATCCCCACCGGTCTCCCTGAAACCCGCGCGCAACGCGCGCCCTCTGTCCGTAGGCGACCATGCCGATCACGGTCGCAAATTCGGGCTCGGCCAGCGAAGCCGGCATCTTTGCCAGCGGCGTGGGCCACGACAACCTCACCGGACGCCGCAGTACTGACTCTGCTACATCGAAAATTCCCGGCAGCCGCGACCCTCCGCCGCTCAGCACAATGCCCGCCAGGCACGCTTCGAACATGCCACTCTGCCGCAAAGTCTCGCGCATCATCTCGAAGAGTTCACGCGCCCGCGGTTCCAGAATCTCCGCCACAAACCGCTGCGGCATCAGGCGCGAAGGCCGGTCGCCCACCGATGGAACCTCCACTTCATTCCCTTCCGGAATCAATGTGACGATCGCATTGCCGTAAACTTTCTTGATTTTTTCCGCCTCGGCCAGCGGCGTGCACATGCCCACCGACAAATCGCTGGTGAAGTGGTCTCCGCCCACCGGAATCACTCCCGTAAAAGCCACCGCGCCCTGCAGAAAAGCGATCAGCTCCGTCGATCCCGCACCGATCTCCGCCAGACAAACTCCCAACTCGCGTTCATCGGAGCGCAGCACCGAATCGGCCGCCGCCAGCGGTTCAAAGACGGTGTCATCCACATGAACGCCGGCACGGTTCACCGCGGTAATTACGTTCTGCACCGCACTCGCCGCCGCAGTCACCAGATGGACTCTCACCTCCAACCGCGCCGCCATCATGCCTAGCGGATCGTGCACTCCTGCCTGATCGTCCAGAATGAATTCCTGCGGCAGCAGGTGCAGAACCTCGCGATCCGCCGGCAGCGGAATCGCGCGCGCCCGCTCCACCGCCTGCTTGATCTCGTCCCGCCCAATCTCCCGCGGACGCGTACCCAAACTGATGCCGCCGTGACTGTTCACGCCGCGCACGTGCGCCCCGCCGATTCCGACGATGGCGTGCTCGACCGCAGCGCCGCCTTTATCCTCGGCCGCCTCCACCGCTTTCTGAATGGCCGCGACCGCCTTGTCGAGTTCTACGATCACGCCCTTGCGCGAGCCGCGCGAGTCCGCCACACCGTGCCCGCGATAGCGCAGACCGCTGTCGGTGACCTCCACCATCAGCGCGCAAGTCTTCGCGCTGCCCACATCAATTGCCGTCAGAAAGTTTCCCTGCTGGTTCGCCATTTCTTATAAGTCCTGACTGAATAAACTTCCCGCACTGGTACGAAAATAAGTTCTCACTGAGCCGGCCCCGGACTCGCCTGACTCTTCGCCACCGCCGGACTAGGCTTCTGCCCCTTGCTCTGCGGCTTCGTAGCGCCGCCGTCCCGGTGGCTATCCAGCGGGTGCCCCGCCCGCTGCTCCGGCGTCGTCCCTGCTTTCTGCCCTGCCGCAATCTCGTGCGGCGAAGCTGCACTCTTCTGGCTCTTCGGCGCTGCCGATGCACCCGCCTTCGCCGTTGCCACTCTTTTTCCTGCGGCCTTGGCCTTCCCCGCCTTCGCAGTCTTCTTCCGAGTTTTCACGGCCGGCTTCTTGCTTCCCGCCGCCTTCGGATCAAGCTTCTTCTCCGTCATTTCAAACGCAGGTTTAGGCAACGCCTTATCGGGCGGAGCTACCCGCGTAATCAGAGCCGCCGGCTTCACTCCCGCAGCCACCGCCGTTTTCGCCGCCGCCGGGTTCAACGCCGCTCCTTTCGCGCTCCGCTGCATGTCGGGATTCACGATGATCTGGTTCTCGTAGCGCAAATCCACCGACTCGAGTTTCTGGAACTGCTGCCTCCAGCCCTGCGCATGGCTTACGAAAATTTTGTAGCGCCGCAAGTAATCCGACGACCCCAGATGCACCAGCACATCGCCCGCCGGATCATTCACTCGCACCTTCACGTCTTCCAGGTCGGAGAGATCCACTTCGCTCAGATCCTGCGAATAGCGCGCCCCGCCGGAATCCAACTCGCGCACCATCTCGCCATAAACCTTCATGCGCGGCGCCCGCGTCGAAAGCGGCTCGCCCGGATTCATTCCCAGAATCACCGGGAAAGAATATTTATGTTTCGGCGTCAACTCCATTAACGTCCCGCCCGCATCGATCAGCGACATGCGCGGCCCCACCCGCGCGAAGGCGACGGGGGTGCGCTCATGGATCTCCACTTTCAACCGGTTGGGAACGAAGCGCATCACGCTGGCCGATTCCACCCACGGAATCTGCTCCAGTTGCGCCTTCTGCTGCGCCAGCGGAATAAAAAAAATGTTGCGCCCAATATCGGCGCCCATCACTTCCATGATCTGTGCCTTGGTCACGCTCTGCATGCCCGTGACCTCGATGTTGTCGCTCGATTCCACGCGGAAACGCCACGAGTGCTCGCCGTAGTGATAGAGCCACGCCGCGGCCAGTCCGGCCACACAAATCACGGCAGCGGCCGCCACACCCCACAGCAAACGATTGGCAGTTTTCTTGGGAAGAGCGCTGCGGCGGGCGGAGACTCGCTTTTGCCCGCGCAGAAACGGAGATTCCTCGTCCACATCCAGATCGATCAGGCGCGCGTCGTCCAACTCCTCGCGCGCAGACTCATCGCCGGGTGGGTACAACTCCTCCTGCAAGATGGTGGGGCTCGATTTCCGCGCCATCAGTTCAGGTTCAGTTGTCGCAAGTGAATCGCTG
Organism: uncultured Acidobacteriaceae bacterium; assembly: GCA_963715875.1. Taxonomy (GTDB): domain Bacteria; phylum Acidobacteriota; class Terriglobia; order Terriglobales; family Acidobacteriaceae; genus Sulfotelmatobacter. Next base: position 4,271,681 of record OY970281.1, read on the forward strand.
AGCCTTCAAACTATAACTTTTTTTTTCAATTTGAGATAGACAAAATCTTGGTTCTTTTTGCACAGGCAGGAATCGCGTCAGACATCATCGCGGAAGAAATTCGGCGGAGGGGCGAAAGCAGCTTTGGGATGGGCACAGACCATGTAGGGACGGGCGCCCAGATCAGCGTGAAGCCAGCCGTCTGCCGTTTCAGTGGGCCAGGAAAGGCCGCACTCTCACCCTCGCCGATACCATCGTCGCGGCTGTGGCGCTGCAAAATAATTGTGACTTGATGACCGACAACGCCAAGGACTTCCCCATGCCCGAACTCCGCCGCTATCCCCTGGTTCGGGCCTAAAATGGTTCGGGTCTAAAGCAAAGCGGGCGCGGAAATTTCTCCGCGCCCGCTCTTTCAGGTGACGATAGAAGCCTTAAACCGGCCCAGATCCCGTCACGTCAACATCCACCACCGGGTTGGGAACCTTCACTACCGGAATTCGTGGAAGGCTCGGCATACTGATTTCCGGAATTCGAATTTCGGGAACGACAACCCGCACTCGCGGACAAATCCTGCCATTCATCTCAACGCTGGTCCATGTTGCCGGAGTCCATGCTGCCGGAGTAAACCGCACGCGGGCGGCCATCGCTTCTGCCCTTGCGCGCTGCACCTCCAGCCGGGCCCGTCCCACTTCTTCGCGCGCTGCCATCTCTTCGAACTTCGACATCCCCGTCCGCGGTCGCACCATTCTCGTCTGCAGGCGCGCCATTGCGGTCGCCATCTGGCACGGCGTCTTCTGGTTTCGCGCGCCGCCACCTGCATGTGCGCCAGGAACCAATCGGTGCGTCCGGTTGCCAGCGCCAGCGCAGGCCCCGTCCGCTCCTCGATGCTCTGCACAACCCTGTTTGCCGCCCGGTGCGCCCACTCGCCGCCGCCGTCGTGATAGATTCCGTTCAGTCCCAGCGCCACCACTCCAGCCGCCAGCCATCCCCACGCGTTTGTAGTTTTCATGGCTTTAACCCCTTATGCATCAATAGACGGGGGGCATCACCATCCGTTAGCAACCTTTGGCGCAAATTACAGGCGACTGGAAATTCGCTTCGTCGGGCGCAACTCAATCCCTGAGTGTGAAGTTCACAATGTGGAGGGATCGCGGAGGGAATACCCCTACATCTGGCCTACGGGGTTGTACTCGCTTTCTTTTCCTGTGCCTTCAGCTTCTCCAGAATCATCGGCCCCAGCTGCGAGACGCTGCCTGCGCCCAGAGTGAGAATCATGTCGCCATCCTGGGCGACCCCCGCAACCGCATTCACCGCATCCGCGAACGAACCAACATACTGGGCGCTCCGCCCACCCTTTTCGCGGAGGGTCTGCGCCAGCGCTTCCCCGCTGATGCCTTCAATCGGCTTTTCGCTGGCCGCATAGATGTCGAGCACAAACAGCGAATCCGCATCGCCAAACGCCGTGGTGAACTCTTCGATCAGATCGCGCGTGCGCGTGTAGCGATGCGGCTGGAAGATGACATGAACTTTGCGGAATCCGCATTGCCGCGCCGCCGCCAGCGTCGCTCGAATCTCCGTAGGATGGTGTCCGTAATCGTCGATCACGCTCACGCCGGCAGCCCGCCCGCGCAACTGAAAGCGCCGGTCCACGCCGCGGAACTGGTCAAGCGCCGTTCGGATCGCCTCCACCTCCACATCCAGCCCAACTCCGACCGCAATCGCCGCAGTCGCGTTCAAAATGTTGTGGACGCCCGGCACGTGCAGCGTGAACTCGCCCAGGTCTTTCTTGCGATAGCTAACACGAAACCGGCTCAACGGCTGCCCCTCGCCCCGCATACTCGCGCGCGCAGAATCTGTTTCCAACCTGATCAGAAAATCCGACCCGCGTTTGGTTCCATACGTCACCGTGCGCCGCTGCACGTCAGGCAGCAACCGCCGCAGTAGCGGATCGTCATTGCACGCCACCACCATCCCATAAAACGGAACGCGGTCCATGAATTCCAGAAACGTCTTCTTCACGTCGCGCATGTTGCGATAACAATCCATGTGCTCGCGGTCGATGTTGGTCACGACAGAAAGGATTGGGGTTAATTTAAGAAAACTGCGGTCACTTTCATCCGCCTCGGCGACGAGGTAGTGCGACTTGCCCAGGCGCGCATTCGATCCCATCGCATCCACGCGGCCTCCAACGACCACCGTGGGGTCGAGCCCGCCGCCGGCCAGCACCGCCGCCACCATCGAAGTGGTCGTCGTCTTGCCGTGCATGCCGGCGATAGCGATGCCATACTTCAGCCGCATCAACTCCGCCAGCATCTCCGCCCGCTGAATCACGGGCACATGCAGCCGGTGGGCTTCGACGACCTCAGGATTTTCGCTTGCGATCGCCGAACTCGTCACCACTACTTCAGCGCCAGCAATGTTTTCCGCGCGATGTCCTTCAAACACCGCCGCGCCCAATCCTGCCAGCCGCTGCGTGACCGCCGAGCTCTTCAAATCCGATCCCGAAACCTTGTAGCCGAGATTCAGCAACACCTCGGCAATCCCGCTCATGCCGATCCCGCCGATGCCCACGAAATGTATCTGTTGAATCTTCGCAAACATAAGTCAACTTCTTCGCCACGGATATACGCGGATTCTCGCGGATAAAGCGAAACCATGATTCCTCGCCGTTTTGCCGCTCTCGCGGCTGCAAAACGGCTCGGAATGACAAGATTTGAAATATCCGTGAAGATCCGCGCAAATCCGTGGCTAGGTTTCTTCAAGCCCCGCCACCCGTACCGCCAACTCCGCAATATCCCGCGCCGCGTTGGGATGCGCCATCTCGCGCGCCGCCTCGCTCATCCGTTGCAGCCCCCGCGGATCGCCGAGCAGCGATGCTATTGTCTCGGCCAGCCATGGACCCTCCAGCTTCGACTCTTCCACCACCACCGCCGCGCCCTCATTCGCCAGCGCCTCTGCATTCACCCTCTGATGATCATCCGCCGCACGGGGGAATGGCACAAAGATCGCGGGCTTTCCCGCCGCTGTTATTTCCGCCACCGTGCTCGCGCCCGACCGGCACACCAGCAAATCCGCTCGCGCAAACGCCGCCGGCATGTCTTCGATGAACTTGAAAACTTCTGCCGCGTCGCCCAGAGAAGCATACGCTGCGAGCGCGTCATTATAGTCACGCTCGCCGGTCTGATGCAGGATGTGAATCCCTGGCGCCTGCCGCCGCAACTCCGGTAAACACCGCATCATCGCCTCGTTGATCGCATGGGCCCCCTGGCTCCCGCCGAACACCAGAAGGGTCGGCGTCCCGCCGCGCTTGGCCGCAATCTCAAAAAACGCCTGCCGCACCGGCACACCCGTTACTTCCGCATGGCGAAAGTATTTCGCCGTCTCTTCGAAATGCACCGCCGCCGCGGACACGAACCGCGCCACCACACGGTTGGCGAATCCTGGCACCACATTCGGCTCAAACGCCAACGTGGGAATGTGTTTCATCACCGCCGCCAGCATCGCCGGCCCGGACGCATATCCGCCCACACCGATCACCACATCGGGCGCAAACTCATTCAGCATGCGGCCCGCGTCCCACACCGCCCGCGGCAAATCGAACGCCGTTTTCGCCCGCGTCATCAGACTGACATTCTTCAGCGCCCCCACTCGCACCAGTTGAAGAGGATACCCCGCCGCCGGCACCAGGCGGTTCTCGATGCCGCGCGCCGTCCCAATGAACAGCACCTCGGCCCCATAACTTTTCTTGAGTTCGTTGGCGATGGCCAGCGCCGGGATCACGTGCCCGCCCGTCCCGCCGCCCGCCAGAATGGCCCGCATGAAGAGAACTATAAACCAGAACCTCCCCTCCTTCAACGCCAAGATCAATGTAAGCCATTGGCTTATATATATGTTATATTCGCTTCGAAAGAGCTTCGAAGTGGTTGCAGATAACCAACTCGCCCTGACCTTCGATGGTGTTCCCGCACTTTTGAGTGTGGCGGAGATCTACGAAAACGCGTCATTAGAACTCCTCTCGAAGCTGAAAGAAGACCGCAGGGTTGAGCGGAAGCCTGCCGCCTACCAGCCCAGATACCTGGCCGATTACATTTCGATGTTTGCGAATACGAAACCCGACGGCGGGATCATTGTAGTGGGCATGGAGAACGCGGGGGACGTTGCAGGATGTTCGCAGCTTACTCAAGAGCGGATCAATGAACTCGAGCGTGCCGGGCAAGTTTATTGTCCCGACGCGCGATACGAATCCAAGAGGGTTGGCGCTGTAACTCGGTCTGGCAAACCCGACTTCCTCCTCGTGATCCGAGTTTCTTATCGCGAGGACCGGGTAGTGAGAACAGGTTCGGGGGAAGCTTATGTTCGACTCGGCGAATCCAAAGAGAAATTGAGCGCCGAACAAATCCGGGAACTGGAGATCGACCGCGGGCAACTAGAGTTTGAACAAGAAACGTGCTCCCTGTCTTACCCCGCAGATTTCGATCTCGAGTTGGTAGGTCAGTTCTGCAGCGGAATCAGGGCTGCCCGAAAGTTCACCCTGCAACACGTCGATACGGAGATCCTCGAACTCAGACATCTCGGCCGGCGCTCCGGGGGCGGCTTCACGCCGAACAATGCGTGCGCCCTCTTGTTCGCTGCCGATCCACTTGCGAAGTTTCCGGGCTGTAAGATAAGGTTTCTCCGCTTCGATGGCGAGCACGAAGGCACCGGGGAACGCTTCAACGCGGTGAAAGACATCGTCGTCGAGGGCCCAGTCCCCAGCCTCATTGTCCGAGCGGGAAAGGTAGTCGAGTCACAGATTCGAGACTTCAGCAGGATGGGGAAAGACGGAAAGTTTTACACCGCGCCGGAATATCCGAAGGCCGCGTGGTACGAAGCCATTGTCAATGCCTGCGTTCACAGGTCGTACGGTTTGCGAAACATGAACGTTTTCGTCAAGATGTTCGATGATCGCCTCGTTATCGAGAGTCCGGGTGGATTTCCTCCACTGGTTACACCCGAAAACATTTACAACGTCCACCACCCGCGCAACCCCTACTTGATGGACGCGATGTTATACCTAGACTTTGTCAAAGCTGCTAACGAGGGTACGCGACGAATGCGCGAGACAATGACGGCGATGAACCTCCCCCTCCCAGAATTCGTCGAGAAGGATCACGGCTATGCGGTGGTCAGAGTGACATTGCGCAACGACCTTAAGCACCGAAGAGTGTGGGTGGATTCCGAGGCCAGCGGCATCATTGGCGAAGCGCTCTCGAAACAACTGAACCAGTATGAATTGAGGGTGATCAACTGGATCGCTGAAAACAAGAGCATTAACGTCAGCCAGGTACAACGCCTCACGGAAAAAACGTGGCCGGCCTCGCGCAAACTTCTTGAAGGTCTGGCTGGTAGAGGCATCCTCGAGGAAGTGCGGCGCCCATGGCTAACACGCGACACACAGGCGCGTTTCGTGCTTCGGGACAGGCGTTAAATGGCTTTACTCCGCCTGCTTTGTAATATTCAGCAGCACGCCCACACACGCCAGCGTCACAACCAGGGACGACCCTCCATACGACACCAGCGGCAGCGGAATCCCCTTGGTCGGCATCAACCCCAACACCACGCTCATATTAATGAACGCCTGCAACACCACCATGCAGGTAATTCCCACCGCCAGATACCGTCCGAAAACATCCTGCGTGCGCCACGAAGCCCGCATCCCGCGCCATAAGAAGATCGCAAACAGCGTCACCACGAATAGCGCCCCCACCAACCCCAGTTCCTCGGCGGTCACGGCAAAAATAAAATCGGTATGCGGCTCCGGCAGATAAAACAATTTTTGCTTGCCTTCCATCAACCCTGTTCCGGTCACGCCGCCCGTGCCCACCGCAATCAGGGACTGAATCAAGTGGAACCCGGCCTTCTCCCTCTGTTCATAGGGATGAATGAACGCCAGAATCCGGTCCCGCCGAAACGCCACATGAAAAATCAGAAAATACAGCGGCAACAACGACGCTCCGACGGCATACCCGAAATAACGCATGCGCATGCCCGCCACATACAAAATGCAGGCCGCGATTCCAGCGCACGCGATGGCGGTGCCTAAATCCGGTTGCAGCACAATCAGCCCCAGCAACAGCACGACGGGAGCGGCCGCCGGCGCCAGCGTGTTGCGCCAGTCGTCCATGAAATTCGCTACTTTCCCCCGGCTCTCGAGAAAATATGCGAGAAACAAAATCAGCACCGGCTTGGCCAGCTCGGAGGGCTGAAACGAAAATGCGCCCAGCCGGAACCAGCGATGCGTGTTGTGCGAGCGATCGAGAAAAAATACTGAAATCAGCAAGATCGTGGTCACGCCCAGCAACCCAAACACCAGGCCCGGATGCTTGTAGCGGCGGTAGTCCAACCGCATCGTCACCACCATCGCCACAATCCCCACCAGCGCGCAAACCAACTGCTTCGACAAAAACGCGTAGGGAGACCCAAACCGCTCCCGCGCCATCACCGCCGACGCCGAAAACACCATCACCAGCCCCACAAACACCAGCAGCATGGTCACAGTAAACAGCCAGCGATCGACACTCACGCGCTTTGCCATGGGACATTCATTTCACCACGGCGAAGCGACGAGTCACAGCAGGAATTGCCGATTGTTGATTGCGGAGTGTTGATTGTTTTGGTTCAGGTTGAGTCGGCTTGGATAGGGTTGGGAGATGTTGGGCGAAGAGATGTTGAGCTGTTGGGTGGAGAGAGAGACCGAATCACCTGACACCAGCCGCGGAGCGGCGGCATATGTTAGCCCAGGACGTAAGTCCTGGGTAAGGCCGGAAAAATGGAACCGAGCCCCGTTAGGGGCGGCACTGCTCAACCGCGCGGCTCCACGTGGGCTCTCTCTCAACTCATCCCCCGCACAATCTCCTTAAACACACGTCCCCGGTGCTCATAACTCTTGAACTGATCAAAACTCGCACACGCCGGAGCCAGCACCACCACGTCTCCCGCCTCCGCCACCGCATTGGCTTTGCGCAAAGCATTCTCCAAAGTCTCGGCATGAACCACTTCAACACCTTTAATCTGCGATTCGATCTTCGCCGCCGCCGCACCGATCGTGTACACGCGCTTCACTCGCTGCCGCAGCAGATCGTTCAGCACCGAATAATCGCTGCCTTTGTCCTTGCCGCCGAGAATAAGGTGGATATTCGCCGGAAACGATTCCAGCGCCTTGATGGTCGCATCCACGTTCGTGGCCTTCGAATCGTTGTAATAATCCACGCCGCGGATCGTCGCCACAAACTCCAGTCGGTGCTCGACCGCCTTGAAGTCGCGCACCGCCTGCCGGATCTTCTCCGGCGCGCATCCCATCAGAGCGCCCGCGCACACCGCCGCCAGCACGTTCTCCAGATTGTGCGCACCCTTCAGTGGAATCTCGGAAACCAGCATGACCTCACGTTGGCCTCGCCCGTCACGAAACACAATGCTCCCACCCCGCACCCACGCGCCCTGCTTCACTTCTTTCTGCCGGCTGAACCAGAACACCTGCGCCCGCGTTCTCGCTGCCATGGCCACGCAGGTGGGGTCATCCTCATTCAGCACCGCAAAATCTTCGCTACTCTGATTTTCAAAGATGCGCGCCTTCGCATCTACATAAACTTCCAGGGTGCGGTGCCGGTCGAGATGATCGGGCGTCACGTTCAACACCACGGCAATCTTCGGACGAAACGTCTGAATCGTCTCCAGTTGGAAACTGGAAACTTCCAGCACAATCACGGTCTCCGGAGCCGCCCGCTCGGCCAGCGAAATCGCCGGGGTGCCAATGTTTCCGCCAACCAGCGCCGGCAATCCTGCAGCCGCCAGTATCTCGCCAGTAAGCGTTGTGGTCGTGGTCTTCCCGTTCGATCCGGTGATAGCCACAATCGGACCCGGCAGAAACTGCGCCGCCAGCTCAATCTCGCCGATCACTGGCTCGCCCAGCGCCCGCGCCTGCACCAGCAGCGGCGCATCCACCGGAACCCCCGGGCTCACCACAATCAAATCCTGCCCGCGAAATGTGCGCTCGCCGTGACCGCCAGTCTCGACCGCAATCCCGTGATCGAGCAGCGCCGGAATCTCGTTGCGCAGCTCATCCCCGCTCTTGGTATCGGACACGGTAACCTTCGCCCCGCGCGCCTTCAGAAACAGCGCCGATGCCACGCCCGATTTTCCGAGCCCCACCACCAGCACGCGTTTGTCTTTAAGTTCAGCCATTAGCAGTTAGCCGTTAGCATCCGTGTTTGCTCAGGACGTTTCAAACTTAGGCTCTTTGGACTATTGCCACCAGAATCATAGAGGCAAACAACGCCATCACAACGTAGCCACCGTATCGACTCAAATCCGGAAGAACGCTATCCGGGTGTTGTTCTCCATACAACCGTTCGACTTGTCGGTAATTCCGAGACCACCAGGACAAACGACGATCTTCCGGAAGCTCGTCGTTGACGCGCATCTTCATCCATATTGATAGAACGTCGAGCGGAATCCCGAGGACGAGGAATCAGAATAAGAACGCAACGACCATTACCTCTCCGTGTCTCCGTGTCTCCGTGCCTCCGTGGTGGATTCTCTTCCTATCTCAGTTTCAGCGTCGTCAGCGCGAACAGCGCAAACACCAGCGAGGCGATCCAGAACCTTACAATGATCTTCGACTCCGACCATCCCATCAACTCGAAGTGATGATGGATCGGCGCCATTTTGAAAATTCTCTTCTTGCGCAGCTTATACGATCCTACCTGCAGAATCACCGACACTGCCTCGATCACGAACACTCCGCCGATAAATGGCAGCAGCAGTTCCTGCTTGATGATCACTGCGACTGTCCCAATCGCCCCGCCCAGCGCCAGCGATCCAACGTCGCCCATAAACACTTCCGCCGGATGCGCGTTGTACCACAAGAATCCGATCGCCGATCCCACCATCGCGCCGCAAAAAATCGTCAGTTCGCCCACCTGCGGCATCTTCGGAATTTCCAGGTACGTCGCAAACGTCGCGTGCCCGCTCACATAGGTCAGGACAGTCAGCGCGCCCGCCGCAATTACAGTGCACCCAATCGCGAGCCCGTCGAGCCCATCCGTAAGATTCACCGCGTTGCTCGATCCCACAATCACCAGCACCACAAATGCAATGAAAGGCACAAACGCCAGGCTCCACAGGTGCGGACTGCGCTCGAGCGTCTGCACCACCAGGTCGGGGTGAAACTGCTTAAAAAATGGCACAATCAACTTGGTCGAGTACATGCCATACGTTTGCATCGCGATCAGCATCACCGCAATCACAATGCTGGTTGCAATCTGCAATCCCAGCTTCGCCCGCCCCGTAAGGCCGAGATTGCGGCGATGCACCACCTTGGTGTAATCGTCGGCGAATCCGATTGCCGCAAATGCGCAGGTCGCGAACACCGCGATCCACACGAAACGATTGCTCAGGTCCGCCCACAGCAAGGTCGGCACCACAATGGCGATCGCGATCAGCAGTCCGCCCATAGTCGGCGTGCCGGCTTTTTTCTGATGCGCCTTCGGACCTTCTTCCCGGATGTATTGTCCAATCTGGAATTCCCGCAGCCGGTTGATCACCAGCGGACCAACAATGAGCGCGGTAAACAGTGCGGTAAGGCTGGCGAATGCCGTGCGGAACGTCAGATAACGGAAGATGCGAAACGTCGGAACATAATGCTGCAGCTTCACGAACAACAGCCAGTAGAGCAATCAGCCTCCCTGCAATTCAGTCGTTGAGCGATTGAGCGATCGGGACATTGAAAATCGCAACCAATCCCGATTCAATCTCTCAATGACTCAATGTCTCAATCACGCAATTTCTTCCAGGTTTCCAGCGCCTTCTCCAGCTTAACGCCCCGCGAAGCTTTCAACAGCACCACATCTCCATCTTTGGTCTCGCGCGCCAGCCATTCTCCCGCTTCCTCCGGCGTAGCCACGAACTCCGCCCGCGCACCCGACTGCCGCGCGCCCTCAACCATAGCCTGCGCCAGCCCACGCACTCCGAGCAACGCATCGATTTTTTTCTCCGCGATGTGCTGCCCGGACTGCCTGTGCAACTGTTCACCCGCCGGCCCTAGCTCCAGCATCTCACCCGCCACCACAATGCGGCGCTTCGCCGCCATCGTGGCCAGCGCATCCACCATCGCATCGAGCGCCTTAGGATTCGAATTGTAGCAATCGTTGATGACCTTGATGTTACCCACTTGGAGAACCTGTCCGCGCTTGTCCGCCGGAGCCAGCGTTGCCAACGCCGCAACCGCCTCCGAGGGCGTGAGCCCGCGCTCGATTCCCACCGCCACGGCCGCCAGCGCATTCACGACGTTGTGTTCTCCCACGAGCGGCAATCTCGCTCGTTCTCGGACGCTGCCCATCACCACCTCGAATTCCGACCCCTCCGCACCTTTCGACTGGATGTTTTCCGCGCGCACGTTTGCACCGGCGCTGGTGCCGTACATCACGACCCGGCCCTTGAAGTCACGCCCGAACTGCGAGACATATTCATCGTCGGCGTTCAAGATCGCTGTGCCGCCCGCCGGCAGCGATTCGATCAATTCGTATTTCGCCCGCGCAATCCCCGCCAGCGAATCGAAAAACTCCAAATGCACCGGCGCGACGTTGGTCACCACCCCAATCTCCGGCTGGGCAATCTTCGCCAGCGCCCGAATCTCCCCCGCATGCGACATCCCCATCTCAATCACCGCCAGGTCGTGCTCCGGTTCCAACTTCAGAAGCATCAGCGGCAAACCAAAATGATTGTTGAAATTCCCCTCCGACTTCAGCACTCGAAAGCGCGCGCTCAGCACATGGGCGATTGCTTCCTTCGTGGTCGTCTTCCCCGCCGATCCAGTCACCCCGATCAGCGGCTTGCCCCACAACTTCCGCACCGCGGTGGCTAGAGCCTGCAGCGCGACCAGCGTATCGTCTACCGCCAGCAAGCGAGACCTGCCAGCGAAGCGCCCCAACTGATCCTTACGCACGACCGCCGCAACCGCGCCATTTCCCAGCGCTTGCTCGACGAAGTCGTGACCGTCCAACCGCTCGCCTTTCACCGCGAAGAAAAGCTGACCCGCACCTACCGTGCGCGAGTCGATCGAATATCCCTGCACCACTTCTCGCGCGAACTCGCCCGCCGCGGAAACAAACTCCGCAATTCTCGAAAGCGGCAGCCTCATCTTTTCTCCCCCGCCGCCTCGCACTCAAAGCCCGCCGCCCGCAGCGCCTCGCACGCCACTTCCAAATCATCAAACGGCGCCGAGCCTTGCCGCGTGATCTGCACCTTCTCGTGTCCCTTGCCCGCCAGCAGCACGATGTCTCCCGGCCTCGCTTCGCCGATGGCGAGCGCAATCGCCTTGCGCCGGTCCGCCTCCACGGTATATTTCACGCCAGTCTTCTGCAGCCCCACCACCGCATCGTTCATAATCGCGATCGGATCTTCACTTCGCGGATTGTCCGAAGTCAGCACCACAAAATCGCTTCCCTTGCCCGCCGCCTCGCCCATCAGCGGACGCTTCTTCCGGTCGCGATCCCCTCCGCATCCAAACACAGTCACGACTCGGCCCTTCGAAGCCGCAACCAACTCGCGCGCCAGCGCCGTCAGATTCCGCAAAGCATCATCTGTGTGCGCGTAGTCCACAACCACCGTGAAGGGCTGCCCGCAATCGACGCGCTCAAACCTTCCGGGAACGCATGCCAGCGTATCGATCCCCTTGGCAATTGCCTGCTGCGAGCAACCGCGGGCATAAGCCGCTGCCGCCGCCGCCAGAATGTTGTACACGTTCACGCGCCCGATCAGCGCCGAGAAGACCGCAATCTTCCCCTCCGGCGTGACCACGTCAAAGCGGGTTCCCCGCGTGGTAATCTCCACTTTTTCGGCGTGCAGGTCGCCGCGATCCCATCCATATTTCAGCACTACCGAACTACGTTTGCGACTGAACTCTGCCAGCTTGGCCCCCGACTCATCATCTATGTTCGTCACCACGGCTCGCGGCGCATCCGTGCCGCAGCCTTCGAACAGCACTCGCTTGGCGGCGAAATATTCTTCCATCGTCTTGTGATAATCGAGATGATCGCGCGTCAGGTTGGTAAAAACGGCCACATCGAATGGCACGCCGAACACGCGCTCTTGCGCCAGCGCGTGCGAGGAAACTTCCATCACAGCCTCGGTCGCGCCCTGTCCCAGCGCCTCGCTGAAAATCTGGTTCAGTTCCAGCGCTTCTGGCGTGGTGTGCGGCGCGGGCAAGACCTTGCCGGCCACGTGGTATTCAATGGTCCCGATCAGCGCGCTCTTGCGGCCCGCCGCACTCAAAATCGATTCCAGCAGAAACGCGGTCGTGCTCTTCCCATTCGTCCCGGTAATTCCGGTAATCGCGATCCGCTCCGCCGGCTTTTTGTAAAAGTTCGCGCTCACCCGCGCCAGCGCCCGCCGCCCGTTCGGCACCACGGCCCAAGCCACTCCGGGGCGTGCCTTCTCAGCCGCGGAGTCCGTCACCACGGCCACCGCTCCCGCGGAAATCGCCTGATCGATAAACCGGTTGCCGTCGCTCGATTCCCCGCGCATCGCCACGAACACACACCCTGGCTTCACCCGCCGCGAGTCATATTCCACACTGCTCACGCCCGGGTCCCCGCTCTGCGCGAGGACTTCCGCTCCATCCAGCACCTGTTGGAAGGTCATTGCTGAGAATTATATGGCACGGAGGCGCGCAGACGAGCACGGTCAGCACCGTGGAAGAGCGGCGCTTCAGCGCCGCGTGAGACCATCTCAATGACGCGGGCTTCAGCCCCTTTGGTTTGTGTCTCGCGAGGTTACCAACGGCACATTCCCCACCACCCTGCCCAGCGCTACATTATTTCTATGTCCACCGCACCCGGCAAAGCCAAATTCCGTTGCGCGCAGTGCGAAATGCAGGAAGATCACTGCGAGTGCGATAAGTTCTGCGTCCTCTGCCAATCGCAGCTCGACATCCGCATCTGCAAAGACGGTCTCATGTACTGCGAACCCTGCCGCAGTGCCTGCGACTACAAAACATCCGACTAAATCGTCGCCAGCTCGTTTCTCGATGAGATTTTCTCTGCATCCATCAGGCAGAAAGAAGGCCCGCCCAAAACTTCTTGAGCGGGCTTTTCTTTCGGCAACAGCAAGACGGGCAAGCCATGCCCTTTGAGCGCTTGTCTACATCCTAATTGCCGGGAACGGCCGTTCCGCTCAGCGCGATCTTATGAGCCGTTCCGGCGCTTTCTGTCACTGTCAGCGTTCCAGTCACGGTTCCTACCTTGGTGGGCGTGAACGTCACTGTAATGGTGCAGGTCTTGTTGGCAGCAAGACCCGTCCCGCAGTTGTTCGTCTGGGTAAAGGTGCTGGAGCCAGTCTTGGTGATCTTGTAGATTCCAGCGAAAATCCCGTTGGTGTTGGTGACCGTGATTTTCATGCTGGGATTGTCGCCCACAACGTATCCATTATTGAAGTTGAGCGACGGAGGATTGAAGGTCAGCCAGCCCGTGGCAGTGGCTTCGCCCGTGCCGGTCAGCGCGACCGTGATTTTCGTTCCGGTCGAGAGATTGTAAGTCAGCGTGCCGGTTCGGGTGCCTCCTGCGGTAGGCGTGAAGTAAACCTTGAATGTGCAAGTTTTGTTGGCTGCGAGAGTTCCGCACGTCCCGGTTTTCGAGAAGTCGCCGGTGATCGAGGAGCTGCTCACCGTGAAGGACGCCGTCCCGGTGTTGGTCAGAACCACCGACTGATACGTACTCTTCGTGTTGATGAGCTGCGGAGAGAACTCCACGCCTTCCGGCGAAACCGAGTAGCTCGGAGTCGCGGACGACCCGGTTCCCGTGAGCGTCACCGTCTGGGTAGCGGCATTGCTCACCACGGACAGAGTTCCGGTCTCGGATCCGACGATGGTCGGTTTGTAGGTGACGTTGATCTGGCACACGGTCCCGGCAGCGAGGGCGGATCCGCAATTGTTGGTCTGGGCAAAATCGCCGGTGGTAGAGATCGCGGATCCGCTGAAGGTGAGCGGTCCCGTACCGGTGTTGCTGAGGAACACAGCCTGCGCACCGCTGGTGGTATTGAGCAACTGCGGTTGGAAATTCACCGTGCCCGGAGAGATACCGGCAGTCGCAGCCGTGCCAGTACCGCTCAGCGCGATGGTTTGCGTGCCGGTGAAGGCGTTGTCTGTGAGCGTCACCGTTCCAGTTTCGGCTCCAGTCACAGTGGGAGCATAGCTTACCGAAATGGTGCAATTGGATCCGCCCCCCAAAGCGCTGGGGCAGGTGCCACCGACCTGGAAATCCTTCGACGCTGTTAGTACGAGATCGAGCGGTGCGCTGCCGAAGTTTGTCAGGGTGATATTCTGCGCCGGACTGACCGTTCCAATATTCTGCGCGGCAAACGTCAGGCTGGTGCCCGAGAGCTTGACTGCAGGAACGGGATTCGGCACGGGGATAACAGCGATGCCACTCGGCTGGCTGATCAGATTGGCGGACAAGAATCCAGCGCCGGTGCTGATGTCATCGAACAGCATTTCGCCACCGTACTGCGTGGCGACGTAGGTGGTTCCGTAACTATCCACCTGTATACCGTTGATGGCGGCTACTGCGGTGCCAAAAGATAGGGTGACCGGGTTGGCGCCCGTGATGTTGTCAATCCGGCTAACGGTGTTGGGTGGGGAGTCTCCATAGACGATCCGATTCTGTGGATCAACGGCAAGGTGGGTAACCGCGCCGGCCGGGCTGAACGTAGTCCAGTTTGTACCGTTCATGTCAGCCATCTGAACAATGCGCCCGTTGCCGTTATCGGCGATGTAGATGTTTCCGGCTGAATCTAACGCGATTCCGGTAGGGCCCTCGAACTGGTTGACGCCGGTGCCAGGAGTGCCAAAGGTGGTCCAGTTGGTGCCACTCATGTCGTCGAAACGATCGATACGGCCGTTGCCGAGATCACAAACGTAGATGCGGCCCAGCGAGTCAATCGCAATATCGCCGGTCGCGTAGCTGAACTGGTTTGCACCGGAGCCATGGGTGCCAAATGTGGTCCAGTTCTTACCGGTCATGTCATCGATACGGACGATGCGGGCGTTGTAGAGATCCCCAATATAGATGCGTCCGCTCGAATCCACGGCAATGCCGCTGGTGCCGTAGAACTGGTTGGTGCCGGTCCCAGTCGAGCCGAAGGACAGCTCGTTGGTTCCAGCGAGGTCGTCCACCTGGATGATGCGCGAAAACGAATAGTCCGCGATATACAAAGGCGTGTAGTCCCAGTTCACGCCGGTAGTGCTGGCGCCGACCGTGGCCGAGCCGAGCGCGGTGGTGAAGGTCCCTACGCTTACCACAATCTCGCCATTCACGGCCGCAGTGACGCCGCTGAGTGTTTCGATCCCCGAAAATGGACCGAGAAATTCGTAGGCATAGTGGGTTTGCCCGCCCCTGCCGCCTCCGGAAACCCACTCATCGACCGCGGCAGTGGTGAAGGTGCCAGATACGGTAGTCAACCCATCGTTTGAAGTAAACGTAAAGCTACCGCCCGCGCAGGCATACACCACTGGATAACTACCACCGATTGAGCTCACCGTGCAGGAGAAGGAAATGTTCCCGGCCGGGTTGGTCGTCGTGGCACCGGTCAGCGTGACATTGGATCCCACCGTGGTGCCCATTGTGAATGTGCCGCCGGTGGCACTCAGCAACAGGTTTCCGGCAAATGCGGGAACTGCAAACAAAAACAAAAGTGCTGAGACGATTGCAACAGCGACGCGGTTGAGGTTGGGGGTAGACAGCTCGCGGTGCAGGGACTGGGGGGTCTTCATGCTTTCCTCGTTCAGCGGGGCATTGAGGCAACGGATCGGCTCCAGCCTCAAAACGAGCCGCTATATGGGTTCGTAATTTTTAAAAGTAAACCGGAAATAGTCCAACAAAGAAGAGGAATAAAGTTTATGAGCGCAAAAGCTCAAGCTTCGAGCCCCAAGCACGAAGTGGTTAGACCACCATACCCAAAACGGAAAGCGACTGCAAGCAGATTTTCCTTAAATTCCTCGGCCGCTCCAGCGCTACCTGCCGAATGGAGAAGAAAGTCCTCAACCACCCACAGGAACCATATGTAAGAAGGATGGGTGTTGCGCAGATCGGTAGTTGAGCTATCTATAAACACTCATCGTCCCAACCGTCAGTCCGCTTCCGCGGCTGAGCGAGCAGGAAGTTCGGAAGCAGAAATCCGCGCACCCTTTCTCTTCACCGCCAGCAAATAAATCGGGTAGCTGGCCACGATCAGAACCAGGGTAAACAGGCTATGCATCAGGTCGCCGATCACTGAAGCGATCAAGAAGGCTACCGAGACCAACAGCACCCCTAGAACCGTCCAGGGATATCCCCATACTTTGAAAGGCCGCGCCAGTCCGGGACGCTTCACTCTGAGCCGGATTAAAGCGAGAAATCCCGAAATGTAAATGGTCACGAACAGAAAAGACGCAATCGCGATCAGCGTATCGAAACTTCCGCTCAGAACCAGGCCAATGGCTACCAGCGCACACACCACAAGAGCGCGCGCCGGAGTTCCTCCGGAATTCACCAGGGTCATCCATTGCGGAAGCAAGCCATCACGGCTCATGGCAAACAGGATTCGCGGCGTGATCATGAGTAAAGCATTGATCGTGCTCACCACGCTGACCAGCGAAATTATCAAAATAAATCGCCCGCCGCCGCTTCCCACGATGCGCGTCGCCGCATCCGCCGCAGGCACCTGCGATGCGGCCAAAGTGCCCATCGGCAAGACGTGAAGCAGCGCCGCATTGACCAGCACGAAAATCGCTATACAGGCGAGAATCCCGCCAATCGCGGAACGCGGCAAATTTCGCACCGGGTCCTTGTCTTCTTCCATGAAATAGATGGCGGAGTACCATCCATCGTAGGTGACGATCACTGCTTGAAAAGCAATGACGAGTGCTACCAGAATGCCGCTATGAGCACTTGAGAGCGCGCTTGCGGGAAATGTCGTCGCTTTGGGCGAGAGCAAGAAGCACGCGGTTACAAATGCAATCAGGGCCACCGCCTTGATCAGGCTTGTAATCTCTTGCGCGCGACTGCCGGCACGCAGACCAATACAATTGAGCAGCGTGAGGATTAACACGCTCGCGACCGCGACGAGTTTTTGGTGCGCTCCCAACGCCGGCAGAAGGCCGGCGGAGAATTCACCAAAAGCCACGGCCAGATAGGCAACCGATACGGTTTGCATAATCCAGTCGCAGCCGCCCGTCAAAAAACCGGCATACTCGCCGAAGGCTTCGCAGGAGTAAACGTACCATCCACCCTCGCGCGGCATCATGGTCGCGAGTTCGCTGACCGCCAGGGTCGAGTAAAAAGCGTAGATGCCGCCGAGCACCCAAACGGCGAGAATCAGCAACGGAGTTCGCAGTTGAGCCGCAACTTCTCCCGGCGTGCGCAGGATGCCGGTGCCGATGGTGCCTCCAATGCTGACGGCAATGCCGAACCCCACACCCACAATGCGGAGCAGGTGGCCCCTGGGCTGGGTGGGATGAGATGTAGTTTTTGTCCCCATTTGTGCGCGGGGCATTATACCCTGCGAGGCAGCCAGGTCAACCGTGACCGGGGACTACAGACCGAAAGGGATTCGTGGCTGAGTCATGTGTGAGAACTGGTTTTCTCTGCGTACTTCGCGGCCTTTCTCTGCGTGCTCGGCGGTCAAGAGCTGTTGATCTTTGGCTCAATAGTGTTAGGGAGCCCTATCTAAATCACAACCGCCTCTTTGTACTCCCCAAAGACCTTCCGCATCGCATCGGCAATCTCGCCCACGGTCGCGTACGCCTCCACCGCCGCCACGATTCGAGGCATCACATTCTCCTCCGAGCGTGCTGCCTCTTCCACGGCCGCCAGCGCGCTCTTCCACGGACCGGCATCGCGCCGCGCCCGCAGCGCACGCACGCGCTCGATCTGTTTCGGTTCCAGCGCCGGATCGATCTTCTGGGTCGGAATCGGCTTCTCCTCATCCAGATGAAAGCGATTCACCCCCACCACCACCGCTTCTTCGCGGTCCACGGCCTGCTGATATTCATACGCCGCATTCTGAATTTCCTGCTGCGCGAATCCGCGCTCGATCGCCTTCAGCATCCCGCCCATCACTTCGATCTTCCCCAGATATTCGGCAGCGCGCTTCTCAATTTCATTGGTCAGCGCTTCGATGTAATACGACCCTGCCAGCGGATCGATCGTCTGCGGCGCGCCCGACTCATAGGCAATCACCTGCTGCGTGCGCAACGCAATGCGCGCCGCCTGCTCGGTCGGCAAGGCCAGAGCCTCGTCATAAGAATTCGTATGCAGCGACTGCGTCCCGCCCATCACCGCCGCCAGCGCCTGAATCGCCGTGCGCACAATGTTATTCTCCGGCTGCTGCGCCGTCAGCGTGGACCCCGCCGTCTGCGTGTGAAACCGCAGCATCCACGATCGCGGACTCTTCGCCTTGAAGTGTTCCCGCATAATCCGCGCCCACATCCGGCGCGCTGCCCGGAACTTCGCCACCTCTTCAAGAAAATTGCTGTGCGCATTAAAGAAGAAGGACAGGCGCGGCGCGAACTGATCCACATCCAGCCCCGCCTTGATCGCCGCCTCCACATATGCCATGCCGTTGGCCAGCGTGAACGCCACTTCCTGCACCGCCGTCGATCCCGCCTCGCGCATGTGGTAGCCCGAAATCGAAATCGTATTCCAGTCCGGCACGTTCTCCTTCGCCCAGGCAAACATGTCGGTAATCACGCGCATCGCCTGGTGCGGCGGATAAATATAAGTCCCGCGTGCGATGTATTCCTTCAACACGTCGTTCTGTACCGTGCCCGAAAGTTTGCGGATGTCGGCTCCCTGCCGCCGCGCCACCGCAACGTACAGTGCCAGCAGGATCGACGCCGTCGCATTGATGGTCATCGATGTAGAAATCTTCGTCAGCTCGATGCCCGAGAACAACCGCTCCATGTCTTCAATGGAATCGATCGCCACCCCGACCTTGCCCACTTCACCAGCCGCCAGCGCGTGGTCCGAATCCAAGCCAATCTGCGTCGGCAAGTCGAACGCCACGGAAAGCCCCGTCGTGCCATTCGCCAGCAGATACTTGTAGCGTTTGTTCGATTCCTCGGCATCGCCCATGCCCGCATACTGCCGCATGGTCCAAAGCCGGCCGCGGTACATCGTGGCCTGCACGCCCCGCGTATACGGATACTCGCCCGGATACCCCACTTCGCTCTCGTAGTCGGAGCCCTTGAGGTCCGCCGGAGTGTAAAGCGGGTTCACCGGAATGTGAGAGGAAGTCTCGATCTCAACCGCCGGCCGTTCCACCGCAGCCTTGGTTCTATCTGCCATCACAAACTCTTTTCCGAACCCCTAACCGATTCTCATTTCAAGCCCCATCAATGTCTGTGACCCGGAACACACAAGCTAGAACCATTCACCACAGAGTCACAGAGAAGAAAAATCCAAAAAGGTCTTCTCCGTGTCGGAGCCTGCCCTGAGCGCAGTCGAAGGGTGTCTCCGTGGTGAGTTTTGTGCGTTACCGCGTCCCCCGACTCTTCCGCCGCACTTTCCAGAACGAACTCACCCCAAACCAGGCGAACGTCAGTGTGAAACAACTTGCAAGCACCACCCGCCCCACGCCCGCCTTGCCGGCATGGTACTGGCCATATTCGTGCGCCAGCGCAATCCCGCCGCTGGCCGCCATCGTCAGGAAAATAAAGCCCGTTACCTCCAACCACAGCTGGTGCAGCACCCGTCCAAACGAGCGCGCAGTCGCCGAAACAGCGCCCGTCAGGGCACGCACCGTCCGGCTGCGCTTGGCCTGTTGCCCAGCCACCCGCGCCACCACCCCTAACTTTTGGGTTGTAGAAACTTTGCTCACGACTCTCGATTTTAGCAGCCTACAGCGCTACAATGACGCAAACCTGTGCCGTGTCGAAACGCTTTGGCGGCCAAGGGCATCAAACGGTTGGGATGTAGACCGGGGGCAGACTTCAATCGGGGGATCACGTGGACACCAAACTCAAGCAGCTCATGAAGGAACTCGGCGAAGCCATCAACGAGTCGCTCTCCGATTCCGAACAGATCGCTGAAGTCGTCTCCCGCATCAAAGAAGGCGGCTACGACATTTTCCTGGTCCTCGAAGCCACCATCGGCGTGAGCAAGCAAGGCGAGAAGTCTTCCGACAAGACCTCCCTGGTTACCACCCTCTCCACTAATCCCGAATTCAAAATCAACGATCAGGATTTGAAATTCCTGAAGTCCCTGCGCATTAAAATCGAAGAAGAAAAAGAAAAATAGTTTCTCCAACCGTTGCGAATGAGTGTTGTCATTCCGAAGCGCCGCTGAAAGCGCGGTGAGGAACCTGCTTTCCCCGCAGCCGAAACTTCCCCCGATGACAAGGGTTATCGCTCAGCATGCGGCACAATATGTTCGCACCGAATCCTGCCTCGCTAGCTCTTGCCGTCCTTCTCGCATCCTCGCTCGCATCCGCCTCAACCCCCTCCGGCCCACTCATCGTCGATGCCAACAGCCACGTCGTCGTCATGGAGTACGAAGCATGGTTCGGACCAAATGCCGCGAACTTCCAAGGCACAGCCGCGAAACCTCTGCTCCAATCTGCCGACATGCAAAGCCTTGGCGGAGGCTATGACAGCGCCGATCCCCACGTCATCCAGCAGCACGTCGCCTGGATGGAATCCGTCGGCGTCGACGCCGCCATCAGCGAAGTCACGAATAACGTAAGCTGCATCTTCAACACCATATGGTTCGCCCGGAAATATCTCCCTTACTGCACCTCCTCGTTTCGCACCTATAACCAAAACATCCGCGACAACACCGGCAACCTTTATCCCGCATGGACGAAGCTGGGCACGAACCTCAAGCTCATCCCCCTCCTCGGTGGCTTCGACGAAGATGTGCTGTACAAAGACATCGACGGCAGGACCGCCCTCGAAAAGGAGATCGATTATTTTGGATCGCTCCTGCAGCAGTATCCCGACCGCCAGGTGATCTACGAAGGCAAACCTCTGATGCTGATCTTCCTGGGCGCCGCGCAGGATCCCTGCCGCACCGATAATCCACTCTGGTTTCAAATCAGAAAGTTCATCAACAATCATCCCGAGATCGGCCAGAAATATACCCTCCGCATGATGGCGGGATATCTCGACAGCCAGCCCTATCTCTGGCAAAACCCAGGCAAGGCCGACGGCCCGCCGGAAATCAATCCCGGATACGACTTCTGGAGTTGGGTTGACCGCCTTAACCCAACCTGCACGCTCCCCGATTGCCCGTACTATCCTTCATACAACCAGGCCGGTTCGCGCGTGGAGAACTTTACAGCATCGATCGCAACCGCTGGCGCCTATGGCTGGGGATGCCCGAATTCCAATGCTCTTCCCTACTGTCCCGACGATGCTTTGCGGTTCGGAGCGAACGAAACCTACGAAACGTTCGATTCTTTCATGACCTACGCGAATCAACTTCAACCGATTTTTCTGATCATCCATCAGTTCAATGAGTTCGTCCCGCCCGACGAAGGCTTCGACGCCAACACCGACGACGACATCGAACCCGCCAACCTCTGGGGCTTTGGAGCCCTCGACGCAGTCAAGCGCCAGATCGCGATTTATCGCCAGCAAGAGTAGCCCACAATCCATGTAGGGACGGGCGCCTTCGCTTGCCCTGAGCGGAGCCGACGGGGCCGTCCCGGCAGGAGCGAAGCTCCGCCGGTTTGTTCCCGAATCTTGCCCACTGCTCCCGACTTTCCACGCCTCTCACCGGCATGTCACTGCCAACCCCTGCCTCCTGTGCTAACATCTACTTTTTTCAAGGTCCGCTTCATGAAAGACACTCTCGGAGTCCTGCTGGCCGGCGGCGCCGGAGAACGCCTCTATCCTCTTACTCGCGATCGCGCCAAGCCCGCCGTCACCTTCGGCGGCATGTATCGCATCATCGACATCACGCTCTCCAACTGCCTCAACTCCGATCTGCGCCGGGTTTACATTCTTACGCAATATAAAGCGCTGTCGCTGAACCGTCACATCCGCGAAGGCTGGAACATCCTGGGCCGCGAGGTGGGCGAGTTCGTCGAAGTTCTTCCGCCCATGAAGCGGGTCAGCGACCAGTGGTATCAAGGCACGGCCGACGCGGTTTACCAGAACATTTATTCCATCGGCTCCGAGCAGCCCAAGTACGTTCTGATTCTTTCGGGAGATCACATTTACAAAATGGATTACGGCAAGATGATGAAGCAGCACAACGATTCCGCTGCTGACATCACTCTGGCCACCATCCAGATCGATCTTGACGAGACCTCACGCTTTGGCGTGGTCGACGTCGATCGTGATGGCCGCATCAACGGCTTCGAGGAAAAACCCAAGACCACCAAACTGCGTTCGCCTTGGAACCCGAACAAAGTCGCCGGCTCCATGGGCGTCTACCTCTTTAACGCAGACGTCCTTATCCCCGTCCTGCTCAAAGACGCCGAGGACCCGAATTCCAGCCACGACTTCGGCAAGGACATTCTCCCCAAGATGGTGGACGACTACCGCGTCTTCGCCTACGACTTCATCGACGAGAATAAGAAAGAGGCCCTCTACTGGCGCGATGTGGGCACGCTAGAGGCCTACTACGAAGCGAACATGGATATCGTGTCGGTTTCGCCGATCTTCAATCTTTACGATCAGGACTGGCCGATTCGGACCCATCAGCGCCAATACCCGCCCGCCAAATTCGTTTTTTCCGACAAGGACCGGATGGGCAGCGCGCTCGATTCCATTGTGTCCAACGGCTGCATCGTCTCCGGCGGCATCGTCAAGAACTCCATTCTCTCGCCCGACGTCCGTGTTAATTCCTATTCCGAAGTCGACCGCTGCATCCTGTTCTCGCACGTTGCCGTCGGCCGCCATTGCCGCATTCGCAACTGCATCATCGACCGCAACGTTCACCTTCCGGAAGGCACCACCATCGGCTACGACACCGAAGCCGACCGTTCGCGCTACTTCGTCACCGACAGCGGCATCACCGTCGTGACCCGCGACTATTCGCTATTCGAGAACCCGGTGACCGTCGACTACTTCACCAGCGAGTAGCTTCGTGAATCAGGAGTCCAACGGCGGGCAAGCACTCGCACATCCAGTCTGACGCCGCTGGCTAACGAATCAAGAAACCAAATATTGTCCTCTATTTGGCGATTGACGTTGCCCCACCAACAGAGGATAATTCTCGCCATCGTTTCCCCAAATTACAGACGTTGATGCTGCGCTCCATGCGGCAATCTCTCATTTTTCGGAAACAGCTGCGTCGTTGCCTGTCAAACTCCAACCCGGAACCCAGTTCGGTGCCTTGCACCAGAAATCAATTTCCAAGGAGCCAATCCATGAGGTGTAATCGCTTCACCAAACCCACTCGCATGATCGCGGGGCTGCTGTTCGGCCTGCTATTTGCGATCTCCGCTATCCCACTCGGCGCCCAACCGGCGCACGAAACCCGCGCGGCCAAAGGCATTGGCCCCGTTTTCGATTCGGCCCACGAAACTACTCTCCACGGAACCATCCAGACCATCGTCACCAAGCGCACCAAGGGCACTCCCGCCGGCATGCATCTGCTGGTCATGGGTCCCGAGGGCTTAGTGGATGCCCACATCGGGTCCTTCCTCAATAAAGACACCAAAGCCTCTTTCCATGAGGGCGATTCCATTCAGATCGTCGGAGCGATGACATCCGTACGTGGGAAAAGCTACCTGATGGCACGGCAACTCACCGTCGGCAATCACACGGTCACCGTTCGCAGTCAACACGGATTGCTGGCGCCAACGCGCACGGCTTCCAAAAGACACTCCAAAAACGTTCATAAATCCGCGGTGAAGGTGAAAGTGACCGGAGGTGCGCAATGACATTCCGCAAATCGATTTTTCTCTGTATTGCCCTGAGCATGGTTGCGGCCCTGGTGGCCTGCAGCAGTTCCAGCAAGACTCCCACTTCAACGGTCGCGATCACGGCATCGAACGGCGGAGGCCAGAGCGCACAGGTCGGCACTCAGTTCGAAGCGAACCTCAGCGCGAACGTGACCACGAACGGAACCGCAACCAGCGGCGCATCGGTGGTTTTCACGTGCCCGGCGAGCGGCGCCAGTTGCACATTTGCCAGCACAGGAACGAACACGGAAACCGTTACTACTGACTCGGGCGGCGACGCGAATTCGTCCGCCGTAACCGCCAACAGCACGGCTGGCAGCTATAACGTGACAGCCGCGACCGGATCGGCCAGTGTCAACTTCGGCCTGACGAATACGGCCGCGCCGGTGCCAGTGATCACCGCGACGGCAGGAACGCCGCAAAGCACCTTGATCGGCACGGCATTCGCGACCGCCCTTTCGGCGAATGTAACACTGAGCGGAACCGCGGTTGCGGGCGCATCCGTCACCTTCACCGCCCCTGCCACGGACCCCACCGGAACGTTCACCAGCACGGGAACGAACACGGAAACCGATACCACCGACGCAAACGGCAACGTCACGTCTTCCGCGTTCACGGCGAGTGGAGTTGCCGGCGGCTATACCGTAATGGCAACCACTCCAGGAGCAGCAGGAGCGGCGAACTTTAGCCTGAGCAACACCTCTGGCACGCCAGTAACTATTACCGCATCCAGCGGCGGCGGCCAAACTGCCACAGTCAGCGGGGCATTTGGAGCTCCCTTGGTTGCCAACGTGGTCGACGGCGGCAGCGTCCCAGTCGCGGGCGTCATGGTGACATTCACATGTCCGAGCGCGCCTGGATGCACCTTCCCCGGCGGCACGTCGGAAACCGACATCACCGACGTTAACGGCAACGCTACCTCGTCAACCGTCACGGCCGATGCCACTGCCGGCAGCTATTCGGTCACCGGAGATTTCGCCGGCGATGCGGGAACCGCTGCCAGCTTCAGCCTCACCAATAACCCAGCCGCATCCGGTGGATTAGGGGATGGCAACTACACCTTCTTCCTGTCCGGATTCAACGTGGTCGATGACAGCTTCTCCTTCGTGGCTGGCACCTTCACCGTCGCAGGTGGAGTCATCACCGGCGGCGAGCAGGACTATGTAGACTTCGATAACTATGGAACCCAGGACGCCATCACCTCCGCCGGCAGCAGCATCACAACCGCGGCCAGCGGCAACCTGCAGATCGTTCTCGCCACCGGCGACACAGCCGTTGGAGTGAACGGCGTTGAAACCATTAATGCCGCGCTTCGTCCCAGCAATCCAAACTCGGCCGTTCTCTCCGAGCAGGACGCTTCGGGTTCAGCCACCGGCGAAATGCGTCTACAAGACCCGACGGCGTCGCAGCAAGTGCCATCGGGAGGCTACGCTTTCTCGGTCTCCGGCTTTGATGGCGGACAGATCGGCGGCGGCCAAAGCTTTGCCCTCACCATGGGCGGCATCATCAATGTCGATGGTGCAGGCACCATTTCCGGCGCGGGGAGCATTTTCGACGCCAACGACGGCGGCTCGGGTACCGCCTTCCAGGCCGAGAGTTTCGACAACACAGGCACGGTTTCGGCTCCCGATGCATTCGGCCGAGTCGTGGTCTCCATCACTCCATCGGATACGACGGACTTCGCCCAGATGACCTTCGTCGGCTACATCGCTGACTCGGGTCGCACCTATCTGGTGGAAACCTCCGACGGCTACGTCGGCACTCTTGGTGGCATCGCTCGCACCCAGGGAGCCAATACTGGAACGTTCGGCAGCGGATCCGTCACCGGCACCACGCTCGGTACCGTCATGACTGGATTCGACGGAGCTGGCGCTCTGCATACCCTTGCCGCAACCACGTTCAATAACGACGGTTCGGTAAGCGGGATCATTGACTTTAACGACTTGGGAGCCTCAGTCGAGCCTGCCAGTCCAGATCCGGTCAGCGCACCGTCCTTTACCGTTGATTCCACTGGTCGCGTCACCGTCAGCGGACTCACGGACGGCGTTGCAACTACCCTCAACCTGCAGTTCTACCTCGATGGCAACGGCTCTGCCTTCGCCATTTCCCTCGACATCTCCGATCTCCTCGGCTCAACCCTGGGTGGTCAGATCAACAACTCGGGGGTCACCGATGCTAACTTCACCGGTAACTACAACGTCGTCGCCACTGGCTGGGATGCGAGTGAAGGCGGTGAGTTCGGCGCCGTTGGACCCGTAGTCGCTACTGGGGCCGGAGATACCTTCTCCGGAGCCACCGACTTCAACTACTTCGGAGAACCCACCGCAAATGTGCCGCTTTCCGGAAGTTACACGTTGGCAGGTCCGGGCATTCTATCGCCGTCCTTCATGACCGGCTCCGACGTCGATAGCGGCTTCGCCAACACCGATCAATTCAACATGTATGAGGTCGATACCAACGGCGACAGCGCGTTCATCGAACTCGACACCAACCAATTGACCATCGGATTCTTCCAGAACTAGGAAGAAAACCGGTCCAACCTACAAGTGGCGCACTTCGGTGCGCCACTTTTTTTTGCGACAAAAACCGTCCCGAAAGATTCGATCGCGCAGCAAGGCGGCGCGAACACATTCACCCACTGTTACAATTCCCTGTCTTAATTTAAGAAATTGCTGAGGGAAGAACTTTCCGCTTCACAGGCGCGTACTGTCTTGTGGAGAGATCTGTGGCTCGGGCGTGTAACAGCAGGTTCCTCCACTGCGCATCCCCTTCCTGGGCGGAAGCGGGTGCTCCGGTCGGAATGACAAGATTTATTGCAGGGTAATGACAAGGTTTTCTGTTGGGGCATGACAAGGGTTTTGAATGGAAGACGTTCAGGTAGTCGCGATGCTGGTCCGCCGCTGCGTAGCCGGCGACGCCGCTGCCTGGGAAGAAATCGTCCAGACTTACCACCGCCGTATCTACAACATCTGCTACCGCTTCGCCGGATCGACCGACGACGCCGAAGACCTCGCCCAGGAAGTCTTCATCAAGATGTACAAAACGCTTTCCAGTTACGACCACACCAAGGGAGCGTTCATCACCTGGGTCACCACCATTACTCGCAACCTGCTCGTCGACCACTTCCGCAAGACCAAGCAGGACCGCATTACCGACTCGCTCGACGCCGTGTCCCCGGCGCATGAAGATGCCCAACCCCTTAGTGAGCAAATTCAGGACCAATCTGCTCCTCCCGACGCGCAAGTTCGCAGCCGGGAGGTTGGCGAAACCGTCCACGCCGCCCTCGCCAAACTCTCCCCGGAGCTTCGTGAGGCTGTGATTCTAAGGGACTTACAGGATTTTGATTACCGCGAAATCGCTACCGTTTTGAAGGTTCCGGAGGGAACTGTGAAATCTCGAATAAATCGTGGCCGCGCGGAACTAGCCCGGCTCCTACAACGTACCTATAGGCAGGTGATGTGATGCCAGACCAGACAAATCACGGCATGCAGTGCCAGGAGTTTGACGGCCTGCTCAGCGACGCGCTCGATGGCGTGCTGACCGGCGCTCAACTCGATGCCTTCCACGCCCACGCGCAAGGTTGTTCCGCGTGCGGGCCGCTGTTCGCCGAAGTCGAGGCGGGCCGCAACTGGCTGAAGGGTCTCACGGAGGTGGAGCCTCCAGTCAGTCTGGTCACGAATATTTTGGCATCCACAACGGGCGTTGACACCCAGCGCCTGCGGGTAAACGTGTCGGCTCCGCAGCCACGCATTTCGTGGATCGAGCACGCGCAAGCCTGGGTCTCGGGAATGGTCCAGCCCTTCTGGGGCACCGTCCGGCAGCCGCGGTTCGCCATGTCATTCGGCATGGCCTTCTTCTCGCTGTCGGTGGCGTTGAGCGTGCTCGGCGTAAAGCCGGCCGATCTGCGCCAGATCAGCCTGCGGCCCTCGGCGATACGCCACAGCTACTACAACACGCAAGCCCGCGTTGTCCGCTACTACGACAACATCAAACTGGTTTACGAGGTGCAGGCCGCGGTTCGGGGCGTGAAACGCAATCTCGCTCCGGCTGAGCCCGCTCCCAGCAAACAGAAAGACCACAAGAACGACACAACACAACAGCCCGAGCAGAAGCAGGATCGCAACTACAGCGTGAACGATAACCATCTCATGCTGGCGTGCGCTCCGCTGGGTCCATCTCTCTTGAATCAGGATCCGTTCAATCCGGATCCGCCTGTAGTGTCGGTGACCACGTACAGGAGGTTCGTATGAACTGCGCCACTCATAGCGATATTGCGGCGGTCGCATTCTGCCGCACCTGCGGGAAGCCGCTTTGCGGCACCTGCAGCCGCGACGTCCGCGGAGTCATTTACTGCGAGCCTTGCCTCGCAGCCCGATTGGAAGGCACCGCCCCGCCAGCGGGATTTGTGCCTCCATCCACCGCGTATCCTGTGATGGGAGCGCCTGTACCACGTTCGTCTTCCGGTCCGAACCCGGCCCTGGCCGGCATTCTCGCCGGATTCTTTCCCTTCGGCGTCGGCGCCGTTTACTGCGCGCAATACGCCAAAGGACTGGCGCACCTGGTGATCTTTGTGCTGGCCATCGTCGGCCTCAGCTCAAACCTACCCTGGCAAGTGAGCATGGTGCTGGGCATCTCGCTGGGATTCTTTTACGTCTACCAGATCATCGATGCCGTTCGCACGGCTCGCGCTCTGCAAGAAGGCCAACCCGCGCCCGATCCGATGGGGCTCGGCCAAGCGTTCAGCATGGGAGAAAAATTCGACAGCGGCAAGATTCCCGTGGGCGCTGTGGTTCTCATCGGCCTGGGTATTCTTTTCCTGCTTCACACCATGGGAGTCTGGGAGTTCGGCTTCGAGCGTTTCTGGCCATTGATCATCGTCTTCCTGGGCGTATGGATGTTCTACCGCCGCCTCGGAACGCTCCAGTCGCGGCTGAATACCTGCACCTGCGCCCGTTGCCGTAGCCGTTGGCTGATGGGCCCGTCCATGGTGCTAACCACCGGCATCCTGATGCTGCTGCATACGACAGACGTCGCCGATCTGGACCGCACCTGGCCGGCATGGATTCTAGTAGTCGGCATCGTGAAGCTGGTGCAGAGCAGCGCATCATCGACCGGACACATTGGCCCGCTGCCACCAGCGCCGCCAGCAGCCGCGCCGCCACCGCCGTCTTCCACTCCGGGACCAACGTCATCCTCCGGGGAGGTGCACAATGTCTAGTCCAATGCAAAATCCCGCGCCACCGCAGCCTCCGGTGCCACCGTACGTGCCACCACCGCGCCCGCGCCGCCGGTCGTTTGCCGGACCGGTTGTACTGATTATCCTCGGGATCGTTTTCCTCCTGGGCAACCTGCACATGCTGGCCTGGTACCGGCTGGGAACCCTGTTCGCGCACTACTGGCCCGCCCTGCTGATTCTTTGGGGCGTGATCAAGCTCATCGAGTACCAGCAGGCGCAGCGCGATGGCGTGCCCGCTCGCGGCATCGGCGCCGGCGGAGTGTTCCTCGTCATCTTCATCGTCGTTTGCGGCCTCATGGCCACTCAGGCATCGCGCTTCAACTGGAGCGAACTTCGCGACAACATGAACATCGACGACAGCGATCTCGATAACATGTTCGGCGAGACCTTCAACTACGACGACCACCTCGAACAGGATTTGCCGGCCTCCACCACCAGCCTGCGCGTCAATGACGATCACGGCGCGGTCCGCGTCAGCTTCGCCGACGACAAAAAAATTACGGTCACGGTTCGCAAGAAAGTCGGAGCCGAGAATCAGAGCGATGGCGACCGCTACAACTCCCAAACCAGGCCCACTTTCACCACCACCGGCGGCGTTTTAACTCTCGACGCCAAAACCCAGGCTGCCGGCAACCATCCGGTGCAGAGCGATCTGGATATTTCCATCCCCCGCAAAATGGAGCTTCACGTCACCTCGCGCCGCGGCGATGTTTCGGTCACCGGCCGCGATGGCGATGTCGAAGTCAACAACCAGCACGGGGATGTCTCCGTTGAAGACATCAACGGCAACGTCAAACTGAATCTGGAAAAAAGTTCCGCCAAGGTTGAGCAGGTCTCGGGCGACGTCCACATCGGAGGCCGCCTGAACGAAGTCAATGTCACCGACATCAAAGGCTCAGCCCAACTCGACGGCGAATTTCAGGAGAGCGTCAAGCTCGCCCGCATCGCCAAGAATGTAGCCTTCAAGTCTTCGCGCACCGACCTTGAGTTCTCCAGCATCGATGGCGAACTCGATCTCGATTCCGACGACCTGCACGCCGACCGCATCACCGGTCCCGTTCATCTGAGTACTCGCTCCAAGCAGATTCGCCTCGAGGATGTCTCCGGCGATGTCCGCCTGCAGGATGAAAATGGTGGCATCGAAGTCTCCATGCGTTCGCTCGGCAATGTGCAGATCGACAACCGCAATGGCGATATCCACCTCAGTGTTCCCGACAAGGCCGGCTTCCATCTCGACGCCCGTACGCGCGACGGCGAGGTCCAGTCGGATTTTTCGGAACTGAAGATCGACAACAACGATCACGAAGGCAAGGCCACCGGCAGCGTCGGCAACGGCTCTGCACACATAGTGCTCAATACCGAGCACGATGGCATCGAGATTCGCCGCGCCTCAGCCAAGGCTTCCGTGGCTCAGCCCGCCACTCCGGCAACGCCAGCCAAGCCCGCCCGCGCGCTGCCACCGCCCAAAGCCAAAGTCGAAGCCACCGACAACTAAAAGACCAGGAAAGCAGAGCGTGGGCGTTTTCAGCACGGCACTGCGTCATCCCGAGCGTAGGCGCTTTTCAGCCGGAGCGAGGGATATCCCTGCACATACTCTCGCGCCCTGTGGAAATGTTCCTTCATCACAGACGAGTTGCGCGATTCAATGGTAAGAGTCGGTGATGCGACAGCAGAAACGATTCTTCGTTTACATCATGACCAATGCACCGAGGCCCGCAGTCCTATACACAGGTATCACGGGCAGTCTCGTCCGCCGCGTCTGGCAACACAAGACAAACTCATCCCCGGATTCACCAGCCGTTACAATCTGACCGGTCTCGTATATTACGAACAATTCTTCTATCCCGACGCCGCGATCGCCCGGGAAAAAGAAATCAAGGGTTGGCGGCGGAGCAAGAAAATAAAGTTCATTGAATCGATGAATCCGCGATGGGAGGACTTGGCGAAGGATTGGGGCAACGAGTTCAAGCCCAACACGACAGCAGTTGAGAGGGAGATCCCTCGGCCCGCTGGTGAAAACGCGGGCCTTCGGGATGACGCCAATCTGGTGGAGGCGAAGACCGAGTGAAGCGGTTCCCTCTCCCGCCTCGATTGGCTCGATCCTCCGTGTCTCCATCCTTTTGCCTTCCGCCCCGCCATCTGCGAAACTGACTCTGTTCCCAACGCAACTGAGAACTGAGAACCGAGAACTGCCTTTGGGCCGCATTCACGTACTCCCCGAGCACGTCGCCAATAAGATCGCCGCCGGCGAAGTTGAGGCGCTTTGCGGGCGTGAGCCTGAGCGGAGCGAAGGCGGGAGCCCGCAGCCGAAATCCCGAGCGGAGCGAGGGATCTCTGCCCATGGGTAAGATTCACGTACTCCCCGAGCACGTCGCCAATAAAATCGCCGCCGGCGAGGTGGTCGAGCGTCCAGCCTCGGTCGTCAAAGAGCTTCTGGAGAACGCCCTCGACGCCGGCGCGACCCGCATCAAAATCAACGTCGAGGCGGGAGGCAAGAAACTCATCCAGATCACGGACAACGGATGCGGCATGGTCCGCGATGACGCCATGCTGGCCTTCGAGCGCCACGCTACCTCAAAGATCAAAGATGCCGAAGACCTGCTCAGCGTCGCCACCCTCGGATTCCGCGGCGAAGCCCTGCCCTCCATCGCCTCGGTCTCCCGCATGCGCCTCGAAACCCACGCGCCTGCGCAATCGACCGGAGGAGAAAATACCGCCGGGACGGTCATCGAAATCAACGGCGGAAAAATCGCCCGCATCGAAGAGGCCGGCCTCCCCGATGGCACTTCGATTACGATTCGCGATCTTTTCTTCAATACTCCCGCCCGCAAGAAATTTCTCAAGGCCGAGTCCACTGAACTCTCGCACATCGCTTCGCTCGTCACGCACTACGCGCTGGCGCATCCCGAAAAGCATTTCGAGTTGCACTCCGCCACCAACGCCATGCTCGTCGCCCCGCCGGTCGCGGGATACAGCGAGCGCGTCTACCAGGTTTTCGGCAAAGAAACTCTCGACCAGCTCATTCCGGTCGCCGCCGTGCAAGCCCTCCAACGCGTGGGCCTGCCGCAGCCTCCGCCCTGGCGACGTAAAGAAGAGGACGAAGAAACTGCGCCGGCCGATCCCGGCGAAATGCGCCTCCACGGCTTCGTCTCCAAGCCGGAAATACAAAAACTGAATCGCAACTCGATCTTCATCTTCGTCAACGGACGCCTCATCCGCGATCGCCTCGTCCAGCACGGGCTCACCGAGGCGTATCGCAATGTCATTCCTCCCTCGGTCCATCCCGTCGTGCTGCTGTTTCTCGAAATGCCGCCCGGGGAAGTCGATGTCAACGTCCATCCTTCGAAGACCGAAGTTCGCTTCCGCCAGTCCAGCGTGATGCACGACTTCGTCCGCGACACGGTGCGCGCCGCGCTCATGAAGGCTCGCCCCGCGCCGCAGTTCACCACCGAAATTCACGCCCACGCCACCGCCAGCTCCGGCCTCACGCCCGGAGCCCGCGAGTGGGAGCCGCCCTCCGATCTGGCAACAGCCTCGGCCGCGCCTCCGCGCACATTTTATGAACCGACAGGCGCCGCCGGATTTGCGCTGCAGGCCCCGGTCGCGCCGCCAGTTTCGGCGCGCTTCCAGTTCGAAGGTGGAATCGCCGTCGAAGCCAACGCCGCCATCCCCGTCGCCCGCGGATTGGAGAGCCGCTTCGCCGAAGCCGAAACCGTCCCGGACAACGACTGCGCCCCGGCGCTCGAAACTCCAGAAAATGCCAGCGAGGAAGACTCAACCCTGGCCGCGCTCTCCACCCTTCGGCCGCTGGGACAAATCCGCAATTCCTTCATCCTCGCCGTCAACGAAGACGGACTCTGGATCGTCGACCAGCACGTCGCCCACGAGCGCGTGCTCTTCGAACGCATTCTCAAACAGCGCGCCGCGCAGCGTGTCGAAAGCCAGCGCCTGCTGATGCCCATCGTCCTCGAACTCTCGCCAGCGCAACAGGCAATCTTTACCGAGATCGCGGACGAACTGCAGCACAACGGATTCGAAGCCGAGCCTTTCGGCGCCCGCAGCGTCGCCGTAAAAGTCGCTCCCGCCGGCGTGGATGCGGCCGCCGTCGAGCACATGCTCCACGAACTGCTCGATCAAATCTCTCGCGAGGAGCAATCTCTTAATCTGGAAAAGATCCGCGCCCGCATTGCCGCCTCCATCGCCTGCCACGCCGCCATCAAGGTCAACATGCCTCTCGAGCAAAATAAAATGGACTGGCTGCTCGCCGAACTCGCCAAAACCGACCATCCCATGTCCTGCCCGCATGGCCGTCCCGTAGTTCTGCGGTATTCTGTTAAGGACATTCAGAAGGCGTTCAAGAGGATCTAGTAGCAAGTCGCGAGTCCCGAGTCCTGAGTTACGAGCAAGTGCAGACCCAACTTCCCGGTTTACTCGCGGCTCGGGACTCGGGACTAACAGCTCCTTTATGATCGAATCCGATCTCCAGCAACTCCGCCGCGAAAAATGGCGCCTCGATGGCAAGCCCATCCGCACCATCGAGGAGGCGCGCGCCTTCGTCGAGACCGTGGGATTCTGCCTGATGTATCCCGTCCGCCCCAGCGTGCCGGTGCCCACGTTCATCGGAGCGATCGTCGGCTCCGACGACCGCCTTCCCACTTGGCAGCACGCCTACTCCGATCCGCGCGCGCTCGAGGCGACGAACCTGATGGTCCGCCTGCTGCGCGAGCGCACTGCCTATGAGGCGAGCATCTTCGAGGAGAACAATCCGTTTCTGGTGGCGGCCTCGGCATTTCCTTTCTTCTATGCGCTGGTTGGCGAACGCAATCCCAGGCTGGCGCCGCAGCGCGGGCCGCGCTCTCCTTACTCGCCGCTCGCCGCCGATGCGTACGAGGTGATTGAGCGCGATGGTCCCATCTCCAAGGTGAAGTTGCAGGAGGCGCTGGGCAAGAGCATCTCGATTCCCGCGCTCGACAAGGCGCTCGGCGAGTTGCTGGCCAAGCTGCGCATCACCCGCGTCGACTACAACGAGAAGGATGGCTCGTTCTGGGACGTGCTCTACCGCTGGTCGCCCGACGCCGTGAAAGAAGGCGTGGGACTCTCGGTGCAGCAGGCGCTCTCCGCGCTGCTCTCGAAATATCTGGATTGCGTGATCGCAGCCGAGCAGTCCGAACTTGAGAGCTTCTTCGGAAAGTTCGTGGCGCGCTCGCGGGTGAAAGACGCGGTCAATGCGCTGCTGGCCGCCCGAGAACTGAGCTTCATCCACATCAGCGGAAGGCTGATGCTGCACATCACGCCGGAGAAAGAACCGGCCGAGCCAAGAGTCATCCAGCCGCCGCGATCGTTCCCGCGTCCGCGCCCGGCGGAGCGTCCCTCCGCACCACCTAACGCGCGGCCATCAGGGCGTCCCTCGGGGCGTCCGTCCGATCGTTCCTCCGAACGCTCCTCGGCGCGGCCACGGACGTTCACCCGCCCACGCCCGAAAAGCGGGGGTCCGCGTTGAAGGCTTTACCCTGTGTCACCTCGTGCCCCCTGTGGTGAAAGATTTTGACTCCCGCCAATGTACAATGCTGATTCGCAGATGACGAACCGCAAGCTGATCATCGCCATCGACGGCCCTGCGGGCGCAGGCAAGAGCACCATCGCCTCACGCCTGGCGCGCAAGCTCGGCTACGTCAATCTCGAGTCCGGAGCGATGTACCGCGCTCTCGCGCTGAAAGCCATCGACCGCGACATCTCATTCGACGACGAAGCCGCGCTGTTGAAACTCGCCCAGGAATCGCGCATCCAACTCGAACCCACCCACGGCGGCAACCGCACCTTGCTCGATGGACGCGACATTTCCGCTCGCATCCGCGAGCGCGATGTCACCGAGGCCGCCTCGCGCGTTTCGGTGCATCCCAGTGTCCGCGCCTGGATGGTCGCCCGTCAGCGCGAAATGGGCGCCGGCGGCGGCGTAGTCATGGAAGGCCGCGACATCGGCACCAAGGTCTTCCCCGATGCCGACCTGAAGATTTTCCTCGACGCCGACCCCGTAGTCCGCGAGCAGCGCCGCATGGAGCAGCACAAGATCAAAGG
Organism: uncultured Acidobacteriaceae bacterium; assembly: GCA_963715875.1. Lineage (GTDB taxonomy): Bacteria > Acidobacteriota > Terriglobia > Terriglobales > Acidobacteriaceae > Sulfotelmatobacter. Next base: position 4,306,893 of record OY970281.1, read on the forward strand.
CGACGTAGCCGCGAAGCTGGTGGCCGACCTCCGCGACCGCGACCACCGCGACCGCACCCGAACCGTCTCCCCGCTGCAAGCCGCCGCCGACGCCGTGGTAATCGACTCAACTAATCTGAATGAGGATGAGGTGCTGGGGCGGGTGGAAGAGCTGGCCAAGAAGAAGCTGGAGCGCTAGACCACCGGTGAAAGCGACAGTCTTCACCGTTCCGATCCGGAAACTACCGCGAAGCGAGAACCTCGCTTCGCCTGCAGCAGGATGTTTTTGCCTTTGGGTAGCGCACTTCGGGTTCAGATCCGGGAACGGCAGCATTAATTTTTCGTCTTTGGGTGGCGCAGCGCTTCCAGCGCTGCGTTAAGGTAGCCATAGAGAACGGCTTCAGCCGCCGAGGTACTTTATGGCAGCGCCATTCAGGGGCAACACCGGATACAGCGTCTACTTCATCACAGCCTCGACTTTTCAGCGACGCCTGCTGTTTAGCAAAGAGCCAATGGCGCGGCTTTTCCTGGAAGTCCTCTTCCATTACCGGGACAAAAAGAACTACCTTCTCCACGAGTTCGTTCTGATGCCCGATCATTTCCACCTGCTGCTCTCACCCACTCTCAGCCTGGAAAGATCCCTGCAACTGATCAAGGGAGGATTCTCTTATCGGGCAAAGAGAGAAGTAGAACACTCAGGAGAAATCTGGCAGCCAAGCTACTATGATCGCCGCGTTAGGGAGATTGAAGACTACAGCAACTTCAAACACTACATCCGCCGTAATCCAGTGGGGCGGGGTTTGGCGGGAACTCCCGAGGACTATCCTTACAGCTCTGCACATCCGGGTTTTCTGCTGGATGAAATTCCGGAACGGCTGAAGCTCACACTAACTGCCTGATCCGGTTGTGCCCCATTTAACAAGAGAGTGGGTGTCGGGGCTGTTGGGGTGCGCACCTCTTAAGCCAGAGAGCTATGAGTGTTAGCTTTTGGGTAGCGCAGCGCTTTCAGCGCTGCGATTCAGGCAGTCCAGTTGAGCGGATTTATCCGCCGAGGTACCTCGGGGGCTAAAGCCCAAATCATATGCAAGACCCTACCGCAGCGCTGAAAGCGCTGCGCCACCCAAAGGCAAGCCCCAGAGCAGAACTCAAGATAGGACCGAAGAGCGAAAGCAGGACTCATGAGCAGGACTCATGAGCAGGACTCATGAGCAAGACTCATGAGCAAGACTCATGAGCAGAACTCATGAGCAAGACTCATGAGCAGAACTCATGAGCAGAACTCAAAAGCAGAACTGATGAGCAGAACTCATGAGCAGAACTCAAAAGCAGAACTCATGAGCAGAACTCAAAAGCAGAACTCAAAAGCAGGGCCCCAGAGCAAAACTCAGAAGCAAGACTGAAGAAGCAACTCCTCACTCTTTTGCCTTCCTCACCGCAATCCCCAACTCCTTCAACTGCGCCTCGCTCACTGGCGTCGGAGCATCCACCATTAAATCCACGGCGCGCGCGGTCTTGGGGAATGGAATCACTTCGCGCAGGCTTTCCGCGCCGGCGAGAATCATCACAATGCGATCTAGGCCCAGCGCGATTCCGCCGTGGGGAGGCGTGCCATACTCCAGCGCCTGCAGAAAAAATCCAAAGCGGGCGCGCGCTTCTTCTTCATTCATCCCTAGAGCGCGGAAGATGCGGCTCTGCACATCCTGGCGGTGAATACGAATCGATCCCGAGCCCAACTCCGTTCCGTTCAGCACCACGTCGTAAGCCAGCGCCCGCACCGCGCTCAGCGGCGACAGCGGATCATTCAACGCCTCGACCCCCGACTCCAGCTTCGCCATATCCTCTTCATGCGGCGACGTAAACGGATGGTGCGCCGCATTCCACCGCCGCTCGCCCTCATCCCACTCGAACATGGGGAAATTCGTCACCCACAAGAATCGATAATCCCTGGCCGCATCGCCGTTCTTCTTAAAAATGCCATGCCGCTCGGCATACTTCTGCGCCAGCGCCAGCCGCAACAATCCCGCCGACGCGTAAATCGCCAACTCCTGTGGCGTGACTTTCCGATGCTCGGGATGCACAGTTCCAGCCGAACTCTGCGCTGATCCCGCCACAATCACGATCAGATCGCCTTCCTCCACGCCCGCTTTCTTCACAATCGCCGCCGCGGCCTCAGGGAACTTATTTCCGATGCGCTTGAAATCCTCAAACACCTTCGCCCCACCCTTGGAGTGAAACATCGGCTTGATGTCATCGCGCTCCTTGCGCGACAGCTCACCCACCTTCGGCGTGCGGATCGCGATCACAGGCAGATTTGCATTGATCGCCAACTCCGTCAGATTCTCCGCCGAAAAACATTTCCGCACATCGGTAAACGCGGGCAAGCGCAAGTCCGGCTTGTCGATCCCGTACAGCCGGATCGCTTCGTCATAGTCCATACGCGGAAACGGACCTTTAATCTCAACCCCCGCCGCCGCAAATGCCGCCGTCAGAAATCCCTCCACTACTTCCCAAACCTGCTCGGGCTGCGGATAGGACATCTCCAAGTCGATCTGGGTGAACTCCGGCTGACGGTCGGCGCGCAAATCTTCGTCGCGGAAACAGCGGACAATCTGAAAATAGCGATCGAAGCCGGAGATCATCAGAATCTGCTTAAACAATTGCGGCGACTGCGGCAGCGCATAGAACGTCCCCGGCTGCACACGGCTGGGCACTAGATAATCGCGAGCGCCTTCCGGAGTCGACCGCGTCATGAAGGGCGTTTCAATCTCAAAAAATCCCTGCCCCGACAAATAATCGCGGATCGCCTTCGCCACCTTGTGCCGCAGCTCGATGTTGTACTGCATCACGTCGCGCCGCAGGTCGATGTAGCGATACTTCAGCCGCGTCTCTTCATTGGTAAGCGCCGTGTCTGACGGCAAAAACGGGGGCAGCTTCGACTCGTTCAGAATGCGCAACTCCTCCGCCACCAGTTCCACGTCACCAGTCCCGAGGCTGGGGTTGACGGTGCTGGCGTCGCGCAGCTTCACCGTGCCGGTCACGGCAATCACGTACTCATTGCGCAGAGCTTCGGTCTTTTCGTGGATCGCAGCATCCCGCTCCGCATTGATGACCACCTGCATCACGCCGCTGCGGTCGCGCAGGTCCACAAAAATCAGGCTGCCCAGGTCGCGCCGCTTGTTCACCCACCCCATCAGCACGGCTTTCTTGCCGGCATCGGAGGCACGCAGCGCCCCGCACATATGAGTTCGTCGCAAATCGCCTAAAAAGTCGAGCAAGATGTGTCCTTACGCTAGGAAATAGAGAATGTCGAACTCAAGATTATAAACGCTTAGCAGAGATACTCATGCAGAGACAGCAAAGATGCTCACGGAAGGACAGCCAAAATGCTCATGCGGAGACAGCCAAGACGGCTATGTAAGGACAGCCAAGATGCTCATGTGGGGACAGCCGCCTCGGCTGTCCGCCGAGCGAAGCGAGGCACCTCTAGGCAATTGGGAAAAACTGCGATTGAACGGGAACACGTAGTCCGAAGCCTAACACCCAACACCTAGCACCCAGACGTCGCCCCTCTACTTCTTCGCAGCCTTCCCGTCCACCACCGCCGTCCACTTCGCCCCGTCCGGCGACAGTTCATAAATAAAGGTGTACGCCGCCGGAGACGCAAACTTCATCGTGAACCGCCCCTTCATCATGGTGTCGCCCATCTTCTCATCGCTCATCCACGTCCAGGTGTCGCCGTCCACTGTGCCTCGCGAATCCTCGAACTCGCCCCAGCTATTGAATTCGCGATAGGTGTAAGCCTTCTCGCCGGGCGCGTACCCGAATACCGACACTGCCGATCCGTTGCCGGAATTGGCGCTCTTGAAATCCAGATGGCACACCAGAAAGAAGCCGCCCTCCATCCACTCGCAATTTTCCGTCTCCGACATTTTTCCGCCCGGCCCCATGGAATTCGGCTTCACTTCCCCTTCCAAGACCCACGACCCGGCCAGAACGTCCAGCTTCTTGTGCTCCGGAGCCGGCTTCGGCGCAGTCACCTGCGCGCCCGCCACGACCGCCATCATCAATCCCGCAATGAAAATGATTCCCGCTCTTATCATGATGCCTCCCGCTCGAATTTCAACCGCGAATCGAGCCTGAATGCCTGATGGTTAGACGTTCGAACCAGCCATCAGAAAGCAGTCCGGCGCACCGCTCAACTCCCAATCTTCTGCGCCAACTCCCCGCGCGGCACCGAAACCTGCTCGCCGGTCGCCAGATTCTTCACCGCGAAGGCGTCCGCCTTCACTTCATTCTCGCCGACGATCAAAATATATTTTGCCCCCGCCTTGGTTGCCGCCTCAAACGATTTCTTCAGCCGGAAGTTCTCATCTCCCAGATCCACCACCAGATCGTGACGCCGCAACTCCCGCGCCAGCCGCGCCGCTTCACCATTCATTCCCGCGCCCAGCGCTGCCACGTAAACATCCGGCTTCTTCATCACGCTCTCCGCCGGAGTCTGTTCCTGCAGCGACATCACCAGCCGGTCCTCCCCAATCGCAAACCCAATTCCCGGAGCGGCCGGCCCGCCCAGCGCCTCCGACAACCCGTCGTAGCGTCCGCCGCCGAGGATCGCGTTCTGCGCTCCCAGCGCCCCGTGCGTGAACTCAAACGCCGTGCGCGTGTAGTAATCGAGCCCGCGCACCAGCCGGTCATTGAGTTGAAACTCGACACCGACCTTGGTGAGAATTTCCTGCACGGCCTCAAAATGTTTTCTGCATCCTTCATCCAGAAATTGGCTGATGCGCGGCAGAGTCTCGATGATGGGCTGATCTTCGGGAACCTTGCAATCGAACACGCGCAGCGGATTCGTCACCGCCCGCCGCTGGCAATCCGCGCACATCTTGTCCTTGACCGGCTCCAAAGCCTTGCGCAGCGCCTCATTGAACGCCACCCGATCCTGCGGACACCCCACCGAATTCAACTGCAGAGTCCAGCCCGCAATCCCCAACCGGTCGAGCAACGTCGCCAGCATCTCCAAAACTTCCGCATCCCGCGCCGGAGACTCGCTCCCCGCCGAAGCCGGCCCAATCACCTCAGCTCCAATCTGATAAAACTGCCGGTAGCGCCCCTTCTGCGGCCGCTCACGGCGAAACTGCGGGCCAATGTAATAGAGCTTGTTCAGCCCGCGATCCCACATCTTATGCTCGATGTAAGCCCGCACGGTCCCCGCCGTATTTTCCGGGCGCAACGTCAGCGACTGCCCGCGATCGCTCTCCGCCCGCCCGCGATCTTCCCACGTATACATTTCCTTGGCGACGATGTCGGTATCTTCGCCAACGCCGCGCGCAAACAACTCCGTCGCCTCGAAAATCGGCGTACGAATTTCCTGGAAGTTGTAGGCGCGAAACACATCCCGCACCGCCGACTCCACAAAATTCCAAAGCGCCGTCTCCGGCGGCAATAAGTCTCGCGTTCCTCGCACTGCTTTAATCATGTCAGTCTTGCTCGTTCGTTATTGGTCGTTAGTCGTTGGTCGTTAGCACTTGATCACGGACGATGGTCCCGTAGGGACCACCGATAATAGCCCACCGCTTCAGCGGTGGGTCATGGACGCAAATGGAGCCCGTGCCGTAGGCACGGCTGAAACGCACCCGATCCGCGCGCCGCGCACTTTTCAGGCGTCCCTAACGGGACGCGGTTCGTTTGGGCACGCGTACCCGGCGTTGAAACGCCGGGCTATTATCAAACGTCCCTACGGGACGCTCACGCACCAGCTATGCCGATAGGGATCCTTCGACTCCGAAAACCGATTCGCAAAGCGAATCGGTTTTCTCCGCTCAGGATGACAATCCCAAGGGCAAATGCCAATTGCCGATTGCTAATTGCACTTCGCTAGGTACTCGCTACTCGCAACTCACCGCTCCCGCAAATACTCCTCCGTATACCCCAAATAATTTCTCGCGTACCGCATGATCATTTCCTGATCCTTCTCCTCCAGCTTCCTGCGAAACTTCCCGGGAGACCCGATCCACAACGATCCCGGCTCAACCACCGTGCCCTCCGGAATTAGCGTCCCAGCCGCAATGATCGATCCCGCCCCAATTCTCGCACCATTCAGGATAATCGACCCCATCCCGATCAGGCACCGATCCTCGATCACGCAGCCATGCAGCGTCACCGAATGCCCCACCGTGACGTATTCGCCGAGGTACACGCCATACTGTTGTTTCATTCCGTGCAGCACGCTGCAATCCTGCACATTTGAATGCGCCCCCACGCGGATCTCATGCACATCTCCGCGCAGCACCGCATTCATCCACACCGACGCATGCTCGCCCAGCACGACATCGCCCAGAATCTGCGCCGAGTCGTCTACATAACAAGAAGCCGGAATCATCGGCCGTACACCCTTAAACGATCGAATCATTATTTCTATGCTTCTCCCATTCGAGTACTGTCATGCCACGTTCAAGTTTTGTCATCCTGAGCGGAGTGAGAGCGAGCGAAGTGAAGCACTCACGCAGTCGAAGAGCCTGCCCCGAGTCTATCGAGGGGATCCCTACCATTACCCGACTCTCGCACGCAGACGAGCACTCGTGGCGCTCATAGGGATGCTTCAACTCGGGCGGAACTCCCTCCGGTCGTCCCGCCTCCGCTCAGCATGACAGGAACGGCGCTTTCTCGCTCTCTCCGCGACCTCTGAACATAGCACGCCCCAAACCCAATTCCCACTCTGGCACTCGTCCCTAAAAAGAACCGCCCCACATCACAGCCAACCCGCTCCCCTTCATGCTACAAAAAGATCAGGTTTCCCGACCTCCGCGCGCTCTCCGGTGACTGCGCGGCAATTATCCTCCGAACTCATCCCACTCCCAGGGAGACTCCAATGCCGCGCCTCCGTATCCTCTTTCTAGCGCTATTGCTATCTCCGCTGTTCGCCCAGGACGCCGCCACCGGCGCCATTCACGGCACCGTTTTCGACCCCGCCGGAGCCCACATCGCTCAGGCCTCCATCGTCGCCGTCAACGCCGCCACCGGCGCGCGCTACCCCACCACTTCCGACGCCGAAGGCCGGTTCTCCCTCGATCTTCTTCCTCCCGGCGACTACTCCGCCCGCGCCGAGGCCGACAATATGTCGCCGCAAATCACTCCGCTGCTTCACGTCAACGTCGGCGCTGCCGCCGATCTCGACTTTCATCTCACCATCGCCGGCCCGCAGGAAAGCGTCACCGTCTCCGGCGCGCCCAAACTTGTTGACACTCAACCGGCCGCCGTTTCCACCTTGCTCGACGATCGCGCTATCTCCGATCTCCCGCTCAATGGCCGCCGTTTCTCCGATCTCATGCTGCTTTCCCCCGGCGTGACTCAGGACCCTCGCAGCCTCACCTCCGCCACCAATGGCGACCTTTCTTTCGGCGGCCTTCGCGGATTTCAAAACAGCTTCCTCGTCGACGGCGGAGACTTCAACAACGCCTTCTTTGCCCAGGCCCGCGGCCTGTATCGCGCTCCTTACCAGTTCTCCAATGAGGTAGTGCAGGAGTTCCGCGTCTCCTCGAATTCCTACGGCGCAGAACTCGGCCGCGCCGGCGGCGCTGTCGTCAACGTCGTAACCAAATCCGGCTCCAATCACTGGCACGGCACCGGTCTTTATTACATTCGCGACAGCGCCTTCGGCGCCGCCGACGCCTTCATGACCTTTAAGCCCCACAGCCTGCAACAGCAAGGCGGAGCCACCCTCGGCGGCCCCATCAAGAAAAATAAAATCTTCTTCTTCGCGGGATTCGACCAGCACTATTTCCACGTCCCCGACGTCGTCGAGTTCCTCGACGGATCCATGCAGGTCATTCCACAAGCCGGCACCGGCCCTTATTCTCCCGGAGACTACGAAGCGACCGACAAAGCTCTGGTCTTCGCCGCCGCCGCCAAACTCAGCGCCCTCGCCGGAGCCTATCCCGCCGCGCAAATCGGCAACGCCGGCTATGCCAAGCTCGATCTCAATCTGAGCCCGCGCAATCAACTCGCACTCCGCTACAACTCATCCCGATATTGGGGATCGAACAACGTTTTCCTCGATCCCGCCAGCCCCGTCACCTACGATTCCATCTCCGATAACGGAGAGGAGACCGTTTCCACCGATACCGCTTCCGCCTCTCTCACTTCAAGCCTCACTCCCCGCCTCATCAGCCATCTGCGCGCCCAGTTCTCCCGCGATCTGCGCCAGTCCTTTACCAATACCAACGACACCCTTATCAAAGTGAACGACATCATCGACGGCATCGGGCGCTCCAACCTGCTTCCCCGCGCTACTCGCGAACATCGCGCCCAGCTTGCCGAAACCCTCAGCCTCGATACCAGCCGCCACTCCCTCAAGTTCGGAGGCGACACGCTCCTCACCTCCATCTACGATTTCTTCCCCAGCCAGCAAAGCGGCGAATATCTTTTCGAAATCATCAAAGTGGATCCTTTCACCTTCGAACCGCAGGAAGGCGGACTTCCGCTCACGCCTCTCCGCGCCTATGCCCACGCCGTCCCAAAGTATTACATGCAAAGTTTCGGCCCAGCATCCTCGAACCCCAACAGCAACGACTACGCCGCCTTCGCTCAAGATACGATTCGCGTCACCGACCGGCTCGCCATCAACGCCGGCGTTCGCTGGGATCTTCAAACTTTCACCACCGTGGGATTACTCTCCAACCCACTGTTCCCGCCATCCGGCAAAGTTCCTTTCAATCCGCACAACTTCGGCCCGCGCGCCGGACTCGCCTATTCGATCGGCAAAGACCATCCCCTCGTCGTGCGCGCCGGATACGGAATTTTTTACGTCCGCATTCCGCAGATTTATAACTCCGCCGTCGCCACCGAAAATGGCATCACCAATGCGCAAATCTTTCTCAATAACTCCAACTACTACGACCACCAGGTTTTCCCCACTTATCCCAACCCGCTCGTCAGTTGCTCTCTCACCGGATCCGCCTGCAACCTGCCCTCTGGATTCTCCGAAGGCGTCACCAACAATGTTTCCGCCTTCGCCCCCAACTTCATCACGCCGCGCGTACAGCAAATGAGCCTCACGCTGGAGCGCGAGGTCGCCGGCCACACCACCGTCGCCGTCTCCTATCTCTACGTCCACGGCGAACACCTCATCCGCGCCCTCGACGTCAACCTTCCTCAGCCTGTCGCCCTCTCTTATCCTCTCTTCGATTCCACCGGCTCCATCTTTCAGGGCGGATACTACACCGTCGATTCCTTCTCCACATGGCAGTTCACTTCTTCGCTGACGTGCCCGTTCCCGCCCTGCATCAATCCTCTCGGACGCCCCATCGCCCGACTCGGCGCCATCGACGAATTTCAAAGCGCGGCCTCGAGCCTTTACAGCGGTGCAACTCTCTCCATCAACCGCCGCCTCACCCACGGCGCTTACCTGCGGCTCTCCTACACTTACGCCCACGCCATTGACGATGGCCAGGACGCGCTCGTCGCCGGCTCCCCCGCCACCGTGCAGAATTCCTACGCCCCCAACACCGAACGCGGCCCCAGCGTCACTGACCAGCGCAATCGCGTCGTCGCCGCGTTTTCCCTCGAGCCTCGCCCCTTTCATCGCGGACACGAACTTCTCGGCCACGTTCTCAACGATTGGAAACTTTCCAGCATCGTCACTGCCGGCAGCGGACGCCCCATCAATGCCACCGTCTCCGGCGATCCCAACCAGGATGCCAACTACGAAAACGACCGCCTCCCCGGCTACCCTCGCAACGCCTTCACCGGACCCGACTACGCCTCCACCGATTTACGACTGGTCCGCAAGATCCACATCGCGCAAGGCTACCGCCTCGACTTCACCGCCGACTCCTTCAACCTCTTCAACCGCGACAACCAGCGCGTCACCATCACCACCGACGGCCTCACCGCCGAAGCCACCACCTTCACCCAGTACTCCACCTACGTTAACGGCGTCCCCTATCCCGCCTACTACCAGCAACCCCAAAATTTCCTGAAACCCAACGCCGCCTTCGCCCCCCGCCAAATCCAACTGGGCCTGAAATTAGTTTTCTAACGCTTTTGTCGTCGGGGGTTGTCAGGAGCGATTCTGTCATTTGCGCTTTGTCATTCGTGTTTTTGTATTCGTATTTTTGTCATCCGTATTTTTGTCATTCCGAACCGGGCTGAAAGCCCGGTGAGGAACCTGCTGTTTGCCCGCATCGCCAAAACAGCCGCGGGCAGGAGTGCCCGCGCCACACGACGAACCAAGGGAGTCCCGGCGCGGTCGAAGGATCCTCCGAGGCACCCGCAGCCATTGCACCGCCGCGCCACCCACAATTAAACTCTCGGAATCACCCAAGAAAGGACTCCATGAAACATTTCTCCGCTCTACTCGCACTTTGCTTTCTGTGTACCGCCGTAGCCTTCGCCCAACATCACGGCGTAGGCGGCGGCACCGCTCACGCTCCCGCTCACGGTCCCGCGCCGGCTCGCGCCTCCCATCCCGCGCCCGCCGACAACCGTCACTTCAACGACAAGTCTGGACACCCCGACGCCCCTCACGTCCACTCCAACGGCAAATGGGTCGGCCACGATACCGGCCGCGACGACGCTCACTACCACGTCGACCATCCCTGGGAGCACGGACGATTCTCCGGCGGCTTCGGCCGCGGACACGTCTGGCATCTCGCCGGCGGCGGCCCCAACCGTTTCTGGTTCGGAGGTTTCTACTTCAGCGTCGCCCCCTACGACCTCGGCTTCTGCGGCGACTGGCTCTGGGATAGCGACGATATCATCATCTACGAAGATCCGGACCACGATGGCTGGTACCTCGCCTACAACGTACGGTTAGGCACCTACGTCCACGTAATGTACTTGGGAGCCTGATCGCCACGCGAAGCTGTAACCAACGAAACGGTGCCCATTTCTCGCGCGCAAGTGGCGCGAGAAATGGGGCACCTCGAACCCATCCCAGCGGGCTCTCCTGTCAGCCCCATTCCGCTCCCAGAGCCTTCTAACTCCCCATGCAATTTTTTTCATCCTTGACTTACATTCAAATCCTTGCAATAACTATGCGGTCCTAGTAACTTAGTAACCGGTCCTACCGGACGGGTTTGGGGGTGTGTCTGTTTGGCGGAAATTCGGCTGCAAGAGGGTGAATCCCTCGAGAATGCCTTGCGCCGCTTCAAGCGCAAAGTGCAGCAGGAAGACATCATCAAGGAGGTCAAGCGCCACTCCTTCTACCTGAAACCCGGCGAGAAAAAACGCGTTAAAGCCGCGCTGGCTCGTAAACGCGCTCGCAAAAAGGTTCGCAAAGAGCAAGACTAACGCAGCAAGCAGTTGACGGAGTTGCAGTAACGCCGCTTCAAAGGAGCAAGTCCAAGCAGGAAGGGTCGCCCCATCCCGGGGTGGCCCTGCTTCACCTGGCCTCATCCGGTGGAGTGCAATCCGGGATCGTTCATATTCGGCATTCATTCGGCATCTAATTGCAAAGCTGTATCCACGTCCATCCATGAACGTGGCGGGCCGAGTCCAGGGGCAGTATTGAGGGGGATGTAAAACCTGTGTTCGCTTTGTGCCGGCGCTTCCCCGCGCGTGGCCGGGCGCTTCACGGGCACAAGGAGTAGCAGTTTGTCATCCCGAATCGGCGCTCTGGCCGTGGCGAAAGCTTGCCCTGAGCGCAGCCGAATTGGATCTGGGCGGGCCGTGCGCAACACCGCGTTCCTTGCGGAAAATTCGCGCGTCGAACTTCCCTCGTCAAACTGCCTTACTCCCACCAAGGGAGCCCTCAATGGAATTTCAAGATAAGCAACTCACCTGCATCGACTGCGGAGACGCATTCGTCTTCACCGCCGGCGAACAATCCTTCTTCTACGACAAACAATTCAAGAACGAACCCAAACGCTGCAAAGCCTGCAAGTCCAAGCGCGTCGCCATTCTCTCGGCAGTTGCCGTCTCAGGAAATGGGAACGGGAACCGCTACGCCCGCGTGGAAACTCAAGCCATCTGCTCCGCATGCGGCAAGCAGACCACGGTTCCATTTCGCCCCACCCAGGGCCGTCCCATCTTCTGCCGTGAATGCTTCACCCAGAAGAAGACCAGCGCCTCCGCCTGACCGCTGGGGGACGACCTGCATTGGCGCACAGCGCCGCGAAAAAGGTGCCCATGTTTCGCATACGCCGCGAAACATGGGATTTCTCCGCCGTGTCAGGCGAAGGATGTTGAATCGGTCCACGTAACCTTCGCCCATGCGCTAACATAGTTCCGTGCCCACCTTCCACATCGAGAACTTCGGATGCCGCGCTACCCAGGCCGATGGCGCCGCCCTCGAACGTCAGTTCGCCAGCCACGGCCTCGCTGCCGCCTCCGCCGCCGACGCCGATCTCGTCGTCCTCAACACCTGCACCGTCACCAACTCCGCCGATCAGGACGCCCGCGCCGCCATCCGCCGCGTCCAGCGCCGTAATCCCAACGCGAAAATCATCGTCACCGGATGCTACGCCCAACGCGCCCCCGAAGAAATCGCCGCACTCCCCGGCGTCTCCGCCGTAATCGGCAACTCCCACAAACACAAACTAGCCGACCTGGTCTTGCCTTTGACAAGGCACGTAGAAGGATGTGATCAGCAAAGCCGAGCCCGCGCGGACACCGAACGGGAAGAGCGTGATCCAGAGAGCGAAGCCCGTGCGGACCACTACCGGGAAGGGCACGACTTCAGTCGTGCCGATGAAGCGACGCAATCGACCGCGGCTTCAGCCGCTGAGGTTGGCGTTGGGGTGGCGCAGCGCTTCAGCGCTGCGAAAAGCGGCGCATTGGAAGGGGCTTTAGCCCCCGAGGTCGATGGCCAACACGCTTCCCAGCCGTTGATCCCCATCTCAGCCCTGACTGAGAACCGAGAACTGAGAACTGAAAACTGGATCCACGTTTCCGACATCTTCGCCCACACCGAACTTCTCGCCGCTCCCGTATTCGAATCCCAGGACCTCACCGAAAACGCCCGCACCCGCCCCAACCTCAAAGTGCAAGACGGATGCGATAACCGCTGCTCCTTCTGCGTAATCCCCAGCGTCCGCGGCCATAGCCGCTCGCTGCCCTTGCCGAAAATAATTGAAGAAGTGAACGCCCTGGTAGCCGCAGGCTACAAAGAACTGGTGATAAGCGGCATCAATCTGGGCCGATGGGGCCGCGATCTGGAGTTGGGGAACCCCCAGGGTTTCGAGGAACTGCTGCAAGCCATCCTCGAACGCACGTCCCTCGAAAAACTCCGCATCTCTTCCGTCGAGCCCATGGACTGGTCCGACGAACTCATCGCCCTAGTCGCCAGACTCCCCGCGCATCGCCAAACATGCCCACGTCCCGCTGCAATCTGGCAGCGACGCCGTTCTCCGCCGCATGCACCGCAAATATCGTCCCTGGCATTACCGCGAGAAAATCGAAAAGATTCACGCCGCCATGCCCGAGGCCGCCATCGGCGCCGATGTCATGACCGGATTCCCCGGCGAAACCGATTCCGATTTCGAATCCACTCGCCGCCTCATTGCCGAACTTCCTTTCACCTACCTCCACGTCTTCACCTATTCCGCCCGCCCCGGCACTCCCGCCGCCACCATGCCAAATCAAGTCCCGTCCCAGGTCGCCCGCGACCGCAACAAAATTCTCCGCGACCTCGCCACCGAAAAAAAGCATGCCTTCATGCAGTCGTTCGTGGGCAAACAACTGCCTGCCATCACCCTCAACACGGCACACCACGGCGCCGAAGGCGACATCACCGAAGCCCTGACGGACAACTATCAGAAGTTATTTATGAGAGGATGCCACGAACCCAACCGCTGGATGACAGTACAGATAGAAGATTTAGTAGAAGGAACTTTCCTGGGGCAATCTGCCGAGAACCCCTGTGATCCCCAGTGTCCTCTGTGGTGAAGCTGTTTTTCTCAGCGAACCCCGCGGCCATTCTCAGCGAACTCCGCGATAGAAGCTCTCCGCAAGCCTAAGCCCGCTGCACTCCCCCCAACCCCTGCAGCGCTTTGACGATCTCCCCGGCCCAGCCCGCGATCTGCTCGTCCCGTAACGTCCCGGCATCGGACTGCAACTTCACCCGCAACAGGATCGAATACTTTCCCGCCCCGATCGATCCGCCACGAAAAATCTCCACTGGAACGAACGACCGCAGTTCCGCCAACCCAAGCCCGGTCACCGCCCGCCGCATGGCCTCAAACTCCACTTCATCGGAAAACACAAACGAAAAATCCCGCTCGACCACCGGATACTTCCCCAACGCCGCAAACCGGGTCGTCCGCAACCCGCAAGCGCGCAGCCACTCCAGATCGATCTCCGCCAGAAAAACATCTTGCCGCAACTTCCGCTGCGCCTTCACGTCCTCCGCGATCTGCCCAAACTGCGCCAGCACCGCCCCATCCACCACCACTCGCGCCGAACGCCCCGGATGAAAATATTCCGCAGTCTCCCGATCGAACGTCAACTCTCCGGCGAACGCCGCCAGCAGATTTTCCACATCGCCCTTGAACGAACGAAATGCCTCGGCCGCCACCGCATGCTCGCCCTTGCTCACATCCAGCGCCCCGCCCGCAGGCAGAGACCGCCTCACCGCCGCCAGCGTCGCTCCCAGGCACGCCCGCGCCGGCTCAACCCGCTTGCCGCCCGCCATCTCGTAAACACGGCCCATTTCGAACAGCCGCACATCCTCGACATCGCGATTAAGATTCCATGCCAGCATGTCGAGCATTCCCGGAGCCATCGAAGTCCGCATCACCGATGCTTCTTCGCTCAGCGGATTCTCCAACTCCAGAACCGCGGCGGAAGAAAACTTCTCCGCATCCGCATGCGAAATAAATGTCAATGACAGCGCCTCGTTGTAGCCCAGCGCGCGCGCACGCGCCCGGAAAGCCGCGTCTACCGCCGCATGCGGCAACTCCATCACCGCCCCGACGAATGCCGGCAAAGTATTCTTGAACTTGTCGTAACCATGCAGCCGCGCAACCTCTTCGATCAGGTCGATCTCCCGCTCCACATCCAGCCGCCAGCTCGGAATCTGCACCCGGAACTCAGCGTCGCCCTGCCCTTCCGGGATCAGCTCAAACCCCAGCTTCTTCAGGATGCGAAAAATCTCCGCCGTGCTCAGATTCCCGCCCAGGATGCGCCGCACTTCCGAAACTCGCAGCACGATCGGCGCCTGGTCCATGTTTTTGGAAACCACATCGATGGCCTTGCCCACCAACTCGCCGCCGCCCGATTGCAGAATCAGCGCCGCCACCAGATCGCACGACAAAACCGTCGACTCGAAATCCGCTCCGCGCTCAAACCGGTGCGACGCGTCGGTGTGAATTCCATGCCGCCGCGACATCTTGCGAACAATCGCCGGATCCCACCACGCCGACTCGATCAAAATATTCCGCGTCTTGTCGGTGATCATGGTGTCGAATCCGCCCATCACCCCCGCTAGTCCCACTGGCTTCTTCGCATCCGCCACCACCAGATCTTCGGTAGAAAGCACGCGCTCCACGCCATCCAAAGTCTTCAACCTCTCGCCATTTTTCGCGCGCCGGATAATCAGCCGCTTGCCTTCCAGCAAATCCATGTCGAAGACGTGCGTTGGCTTCCCCATCTCCCACAGAACGTAGTTCGTCGCGTCGAACTGCGTTCGAGATGGGCCGCTGGTCGAGCAAAGCCAGCCGGTGCGCAATCTTCTCCGGTGAAGGTTTGATCTTTGTTCCACGAACCACCCGCGCAGAGAAACGCGGACAAAGTTCCGGCTCCTCAACCGCAATCGGAAACGGAGCATCGTGCGAGGGTTTTACCGAAAGCTGAAAGCTAAGGGCCGAGAGCGGAACATCATAAATCGCCGCCGCTTCCCGCGCGACCCCGTAATGGTTCATCGCATCGGGACGATTCGTCCCAATCTCCATCTCGAAAACAGTGTCCGTACCCGCCCCACTGATTCCTTCGACGGCAATTCCGGCCTTAGTCAAATCATCAGCCAGCCGCCGGTCATCGACCGACAGTTGCACAAAATCCCGAATCCATTGCGCAGAAAGTTTCATGACTAGCTTCTAGCTTCTAGCTGCTAGCTACCCACTCTCGAAAGAGCCGGAAGCTAGGAGCTAGAAGCTTTACCCGAACTGCTGCAAAAATCTCACGTCCCCGTTAAAGAACAGCTGAATATCGTCCACCCCATACTTCAACAGCGCGATCCGGTCCGCGCCCATGCCAAACGCAAAGCCCGAAACCCGCCTCGGGTCATACCCGCTGTCTTTCACAAACTCAAACACATTGGGGTCGACCATGCCGCATCCCAGAATCTCAATCCACCCCGTCTGCTTGCATGGACGGCAAGCGTCCATCCCCCGCTTCCCACTCCCGCCGCAGATAAAACACGAAACAAACATCTCTGCGCTCGGCTCCGTAAACGGAAAAAATGACGGACGAAAACTCGTCTTCACGCTCGACCCAAAAAATTCTTTCATGGCGTGATCGAGCGTTCCCTTCAAATCGCCGAACGTAATGTTGCTATCGACCGCCAGCCCTTCAATCTGATGAAACATCGGCGAGTGGCTCGCATCCGCGGGATCGTTGCGATGTACCGTCCCCGGGATCACAATGCGCAGCGGCGGATGCAACTTCTCCATCGTCCGTATCTGCACCGGGGAAGTATGCGTCCGCAGCAGCAACCGCTCGCGCTGCGGCTTTCCCTGCTGCCCCGCGATGAACAGCGTGTCCTGCGTATCCCGTGCCGGATGGTTCGGTGGAAAATTCAACGCTTCGAAGTTGTAATAATCCGTTTCCACCACCGGCCCATCCGCCACCGAGTATCCCAGTTTCTGAAAAACAGAAACCAGCTCGTGCATCGTCTTGATCACGGGATGTTCCGCCCCAATCGGACGCCGAATGCCGGGCAACGTAATATCGATTTGTTGCGGAAGCGCCGGCGGCGCGTTCGATTCCTCAGGGCGAGGAACGGACTCCTTGGTCAATGTCGCTGCCGCTTCAGCTTGAGGCACTCCCGTCTGCGGCAAGCCCTTGGCGGCGCTGTCAACTTTTTCCTCAACCGTGGCCTTCAAAGAATTGACCAGCTGCCCCGCGTCCCGCTTCGCCTCTTTCGGCGCGCCCTTCAGCCACAGCTCATTCACTTCGGTGAGGATGCCGTTCTTGCGCCCGATCCAGCGGTCGCGAAATTCCTTCCACTCCGCCTCGCTGGCCACCTTGGCAGCTTCCTTATTGAGCGCGGTAAGCAGCGCACTCGACGCCCGCTTAAGCGCCGCCGCCGAATAGCTCTTCAACTTAGGAACGGTATATGCCATCAATCGCTCTTGTCATTCCGAACCGGGCTGAAAGCCCGGTGAGGAACCTGCTGTCCCCGCCGCCTCACCAAAGCCTTCCACCACGAATCCCACCACAAACGGGAAGGGCACGAGTTTTACTCGTGCCATAATTCCCGCCGCATGATTGCGGCTTCAGCCGCTGAGGTGCGTTGACGCAAACTCGGCTGCCAGCTGAGAAAATCGAAAGCGGCTACGCCAGCGCGCCCTTGGCCTGCTTCGCCAAATCCGCAAACGCCGCCGCATCCTTCACTGCCAGGTCCGCGAGAATCTTGCGATCCAGTTCGACTCCGGCCACTTTCAATCCGTGGATGAACTGGTTATAGCTCAGCCCGTTCAGCTTGGCCGCCGCTCCGATGCGCACAATCCACAACGAGCGATACTGACGCTTGCGCTGCTTGCGTCCCGAGTAGGCAAACTTCAGGGCGCGGTCAACGGCCTCTTTCGCCGATCGGTAGAGTTTTGATTTGGTGAGGAAGTATCCGCTCGCGCGGTCTAATATCCTTTTGCGTTTGGCGCGGCGTTTGGTTCCGCGTTTTACACGTGGCATGGTGATCTCCTTTTTATTTTCGATTTACCGGCGGCTGGAGGTAAGGATGATCTGCCGTTGCGGCGATCACTGACCTCTTCACACGCCTGAACAAGTGGCCGGTGGCCAGTTCCGAGTGGTCAGAAAAAATGCGAACTTTCCGCCCACTGATCACTAGCCACGAATCACTGTCTTATTGGTACGGGATCATCCGCTTTACTTTGCGGACATCGCCATCACTCACCAGCGTCGCCTTGCCCAACTTCTTCTTGCGCTTGTGGGGCTTCGACGAAAGCATGTGCCGCAGTCCGGAATGGCCCCGCTTCACTTTGCCGCCGGCAGTTTTTTTGAAGCGCTTCGACGCGCCTTTGTGCGATTTCAATTTCGGCATAATTCCTCTGAATCGCTGTCAGCTCGCAGCCGCCAGCTCGATGGATTTCAACTGCTCAATTCTGGATTGCTCTGGAATCGTCGGCGCGATCTGCGCCCGTCCTCGGCGAACCACTAAACTTGCGTAACCGGATTCGATGCCGCTGGCGCCACCGCAGCCGCTGCCTTGTCCTTATCCGCCTCGGGTTCTGCGGCTTTTTCCTTTTCCTGCGCCAGTTTTCTCTCCGCCTTCGCTTTCTGCTTGGCCTCTTTTTCCCGTTCCTTCTCCCGCTCCACCGCCGATTTCTTGGGCGCCAAAATCGCGTGCAGAGTGTTACCTTCCTGGCGCGGGCGGAACTCTACAATGCTTTGCGGCTCTACGTCTTTAATCAGGCGCTCCAGAATGCCGCGCCCCAGATTCGTCCGCGTCATTTCGCGGCCGCGGAAGAAGATGGTCGCCTTTACTTTGTCTCCTTCATCCAGGAAACGGAGCACGTGATTTTTCTTGGTCTCGTAATCGTGGTCGTCCACATTGATGCGGAACTTGACCTCTTTTACGGTGATCGTCTTCTGGTGTTTTTTGGCTTCGCGTTCCTTCTTTTCCTGCTGGTAGAGATACTTCCCGTAATCCATGATGCGGCACACGGGAGGTTGCGCGGTGGGCGAAATCTCGACCAGATCCAGGTTCTTGCTGCGGGCCAATTTGAGCGCTTCGAAGGGGGGCATTACACCAATCTGCTCGCCCTCATCGCCGATCACGCGAATTTCGCGGGCTCGAATGCGGTCATTGGTTCGGATAAAACGTTTATCGATACGGTCCTCCGCGCTCTAAGCGACTGGGAATAAAAGATTATAACATGGGTGTTCGCGGCCCAATGCTAGTTCACTGGCCCCAGATACTGATCGAGCCAGTTCAGCGTTTCCTTGATGAGTTCGTTGCGCGGGATATTGTGACCGGTCTCGTAGAGCAAATGCTTTTTCTGGTCCTTCTTCGATCCCAGCATCCGAAACAACGGTTCCTGGGTCGATTCCACGGGGAAATAGAAATCATAGCGGCCATTCAACATCAACACTGGTTGCTTGACCTGGGAGGCGAAGTTATAGGTATCGACTTCAGGAAGCGAGCGCTCGAACGCGAACCCGCCCAGAGCCAGCACGCAAGCCTTGATCCTGGGCTCGACGGCGGGTACAAGCGCGCCCATGGCCGCTCCCCAGCTGTACCCATAGTAGGCCACCTTCTCGTGGTCAAGATCGGGACGCGTTTCCGCATAGTCGATTGCCCGCGAAGTATCTTTCACCCACATCACAACGTGGTCACGCCATGTACTCGAGGTACTGACGATATCGGACTCCATGCCGTCTCCGCGTTCGTACGTTCCCTTGTACACGGGATAGAGCACAGCGCGGCCACTCCGAAGAATGCCATCCAGCGCGGCCGTAGGATAAACCGAGAAGGTTCGCAACAGCAGCGCGTTCGATCCCGGAAAGAACACAACCGTCTGGAACGGAGGCTTCCCCTTCTTGGGAAGAAACAGATAGGCGACGGCCTGCTCGTGCCCGTAGGCTGCGGTGTAGGTGATCCTCTCTGTCCTCCAATCCTCTTCCTCCTTGCCGAAAGGCTCAACGGTGGCATCGAGCGGCGTTTTGTCGTAGGAGTACGCTCCGCGATAGGCGAGGAACAATTCATCGGAGACAGGTTCTATCTTGCTGAGGTCGCGCCGGGGCGTTGCAATGGAAGCAGCAGCAAGGGCGAGAGATGAGTCTTGTTCAGCGTATTTCACGCAACGGAAACCAATATCGGCAGTACGCAGAAACGGCGACTGCGCATCGGGATCTACGAACATGTAGTTGGGCTCGTCCCAACCTCCGCCGAGCACGTAGCGTTTACCGGCGCCGGCTTCGTTCCAAACCCATTCTTTGACATTGCCGGCCATGTCGTAGTTGCCCCAGGGACTCATGTCCGGCTTGCTCCCGACTCGCCACACTCCGGTGCCGCTGAAGTTGCTCACGGGCACCACAGCCGCTGCCAGAAACGGTCCTGCCGCCCGGTTCCAGTGGTAGACGGTAGGCAAGCTCTTACCCGCAAACTCGGCGTAGGCCGCCGCTTCATACCAACTGATGCCGGTCACGGGAAAATCATCCTGCCCTTTTGGAAATTCACCCTGAATCCAGTCCTTCGGGCCCGCACGACCCGCGGCATCGCGAAACAGCGCCATGGCTTCGTTCCACGAAAGCTGTTTTCCATCGCGCTGAAAATCGACTTTCCAATACTCTCGCTTTTGATATCCGCCTTGATCCACAAAGGCCTTGAACTGCCGGTTCGTGACCTCATATTGGTCGATCCAATAATCCTTCAGCGGTAATTCCGGCAGGCCTTCATAACCCGGGATCAATAATGTCCTGACATATCCTTCCGGCGAAACCCGCACCATGCCCGAAGGAATCTCCGCCGATGGGTCGAGAGTCACTTTTGCCGCCACTGGCTGGCCCAGCACCGGCGGGTACCGGCCAAACAGTGCGGCCGTCGTCCGCAAAACCGTGCCGAATCCGCGCATCTCGAACTTCCACACAAAGTTGCCGCGCGGCTGCCGGACGTTTTTGAACGGCGTGCGGCCAACCGGCTCCCACGGCGCACTCTCGTCGCCGTAAGTTCTTCGGTACACTTCGGCTCCGGCTGGTGTGGTTTCGAGGGAAGTTTGATACGAAATGATCGGCCACAGTTGCTTCAGCGTGGGATCATCGGGATCGGCCTTCTCAGCCTTTTCCGCCAGCCTGAAGGCTTCGCCAAATTCGCCAAATGGCCCTTGCTCAGCCTGGCGGGAAATTTCGGGCAAAGCTACCTCTCGCGCCCAGCGTGCATCGCGTGAATGCTTCACCAGCATGGCAACCCCTGATGCCAGGGCAAGGATCACCAGCACGAACACAACGATCGCCCGTGGCCGCTTTGCTTCCCTGACAACCCTCGCCAGAGTCAGCGTCGATCCGGACTCGGGGAAGAGAGTATCCCGGCAGCTTTTCAATTCCCTGCACAGCTCCGCCCCAGAGGCATACCTTTCCTCGCGGTCCTTCATCATGCAACGGACGACCGTGCGGCGTACCTCAGCCGGAACGTCGCGCCTGACATCTGCAAGCGGCTTCGGATCATCACGCACCACCGCCGCCAGCAACCCGACAGCGGATGGTCCTGCAAAAGCTCTTTTGCCCGTCAGCATCTCGTAGAGAACCGACCCGAAGGAAAAGATGTCACTGCGGGCATCGACCGGTTTGCCTTCCGCCTGCTCCGGCGACATGTAGGCCAGTGTGCCCACGACCATTCCCGGGGTCGTCGCCATGGTTTTGGTTTCGTCCATTGCCGCCGCCGGGCCGGCAAGTTTGGCGAGGCCAAAGTCCAGCACCTTGACCATGCCACTCTCGTCTACCAGAAGGTTCGAGGGCTTCAGGTCGCGGTGAATGATACCCGCGGCGTGAGCGTAGGCGAGCGCTTCGGCAACCTGGATGGCATACTTCAAAGCTAAATCCGTCGCCAGGCCTCCCGGAGGAATCAGTTTGTCCAAGGTCTGCCCGGCAATGAACTCCATCACCATGAAGTCAACGCCGTCCTGAGAGCCGATGTCGTGAATCACACAGATGTTGGGGTGTTGCAGCCTCGAGATCGACTCCGCTTCCTGCTGGAAGCGCGCATGCGCCTCCGGATCGGAGGACGAACGAGCGGGCAAAATCTTGATGGCCACTGTACGCTGCAGCCTGGTGTCTTTAGCCCGGTACACCTCTCCCATACCCCCTACGCCGAGGAGACTAACAATCTCGTAGGGACCGAGTTTCGTGCCGGGGATCAGTGCCATAGTCGAGGGCGATTATACCTCTGGGAATCTGCTCGTTCTCGGGATGGGGGGCCTTTGTGACCGGAGTCTTCAAGGGGGAGACAGGCCAGACCTGGCAGAGGCAGTGGCAACCAGTTGCGACGGTTACAGCACGCGCATGGTTTCCCCGTAACTCCCACAGCTGGGGATTGACCGGCAGCCAAGCCTGAGGATTTTACACATTCATGACAACTGGCTGCGTCTTCTTCGCTATACGTTCTTGTGGCTGGAGCGACTTACAAATTCGGTTGGGAGGCAGAGGAGAAATGATCAAGAAAATGAGTGCATTCGTGGCCATGGCGTTGCCCATGGTGGTCTTCGCAGTGTTGACGCCGAGCACGGCTATGGGTCAAAGCTACACCGGCAACTGGCCAGCAAACGTGACCCAATCGAAGGGCAGCAACGGCTCCTACTGCATGGCGCTGACCGACAATGGTAGCGTCGGATGGCCTCATAGCGGACAGGGGCAACTCTCCGGCGGAGGTCTTGGCAAGAACACCCTTTTCGGCACATTCCAGGTCATCGATGGGCTCCTTATTGCTACCTTCGAATCCGAGGGCGGCGAGGGTCAGAATGCGGGCCTGGTGTTCATCGGCCGCGCCATCAACGGCACCATCGCCAGAGGCGCCTACAATGACGTGTACGACGGCGAAGAAATTGATGGAGGCGTGGCGAATTTTGGAACCAAGGGTGATTGCTCGGAGAGCCAGGCGGGAGCGACCATCCCCAATCGGAAGCCGTCGGAGAGCGCGCGCAAACATTCCTGAGACCAGTCGTGTGCTGCGCCCGAACTGCGGGTGTCGCACACCCGGCAAAGCCGGTTCTTAAAGCGTGATCAAGGCCGTGGCGTCCCATGTTTCGCAAAGCGCGAGAAACGTGGGGCGCCCGCTTTTATTGTCCCGCTTTTATTGTCCCGCTTTTATCATCCCGCTTTCATCATCGACGACCCTTTCCTCTGCCCCCGGTAGGAAAAATCTCCATCAGCTCCTGCGGGGGAACCACTTCCAGTTGCGCGTAGGTGCAGTCGGCGGGTTTCTTGTCGGTACGCCAACGGCGAAAATGCGCCAGGTGGCGGAAGCGGTTGCCCTGCATGTGCTCATAAGCCACTTCGACCACCAGTTCGGGGCGCAGTGGCTCCCAGGAAAGATCCTTTCCGTGACTCCATCGGCTCCTGGCTCCGGGCATGCGCTGTCCGGCTGAAGCATTGGCTTCTCCAGGGTCGGCCCAAGTTTTCCAGGGATGATTGCGCAGTGCGTTCTTGCGATAAGGCGCCAGATGCTTCACCAAGTCGCGCCGCTTCTCCTCGGTAAAGCTTGCGCAGACGCCAACGTGCTGCAGCGCGCCCGAATCGTCGAACAGACCGAGCAGCAGCGAGCCGACCAGCGTGCCCTCGCCTTTCTTGTGCCAGCGAAAGCCGGCAACCACGCAGTCGCAATCGCGTTCATGTTTCACTTTCAGCATCACGCGTTTGTCCGATTCATAGGCGCCGGAGACGGGCTTGGCCATCACGCCGTCGAGGCCTGCACCTTCGAAACGCCGGAACCAATCCTCCGCCACTTTCAATTTGTGAGTCGCAGGCGTCAGATGGATGGGTGGAGCGGCAGAAGCAAGCAGCGTTTCCAGTCTCCCGCGTCGGCGTTCAAACGGTTCGTTGCGCAAATCGCGTTTGCCCTCGCACAACACATCAAAGAACACAATGGAGGCGGGGCTCTGTTGCGAAAGCATTTTTACCCGCGACGCAGCAGGATGAATGCGAAGTTGCAGCGCCTCGAAGTCGAGTCCATGATTGGTCGCGATGACGATTTCGCCGTCAAGAACACAGCGTGCGGGCAGCTGCGCTTTTAGCGGTTCCAGCAAATCGGGGAAATAACGGTTCAGCGATTTTTCGTCGCGGCTTTGGATGAGGATCTCGTCGCGGTCACGGAAAATCAGCGCTCGGAAGCCGTCCCACTTGGGCTCGAAGATCCAGCCTGCGCCTTCGGGTAATGCTTCCGCTCGCTTCGATAGCATCGGCAGAACCGGAGGATTGACGGCAAGATTCACACTCTTCATGCTATACCGTGGCGGGTCGCGGAATGCTCCGGTGGAGACCGGAGGCTGAGCGTCTGAAAGATGTATCCGTTTATGCGCGCCGTAAGCGGGAGAAATACAGACATTAGAATACTGAGCGGGATTGCTTCCATGGCTGCCGCGAATTCAGAGACCTTCGAAGAAATTGTCGAGTGGGCCTACGGTACTTTGCCGGAGAGAATCAGGGAACTGCCAGACTTCCCCGGCATTCAGATCGCCGAGGAGCCTCCCGAAGACGTATTGGTTAAAAAGAAGTTGCCCCCGGGAAGTGAGTTGTTGGGACTGTACAGCGGAATCTTCCGGACCGAACAAGGACACGGCGATTTAAGGATCTCGCCGGATTTGATTTTTGTTTTTCGCGGCCCCATTCTGCGCTGTTCCCGAGGAAATCTGAGGGCCGAAGTAAAGCGCGTCGTTTGGCACGAAGTCGCCCACTGGCTGGGACACGATGAAGAGCAGGTGAGGGACTTGGGGTTGTAAAAAGCGGCCGGGGATCACCGGATTGGAATCGAAAACAAGTGTCCTCCACTTGTTCTGTTGCGTCCCATCCCGCGGATAATCAGGCGGGGACTTGAACCGGCGTAGGAGGTTGGCTCCGTTCAGAGAAACAGTAAAAATCTGAACTTCCGCGCCGCCTCTCCCTCGCCGGTTCTCTGACACTGTTCGTCTTCGATGGTCCTGGCCTGGCCCGGGGCTCCGGGTTTTATTTCTTCACATTGGATGCGGTTCGCAGGAAGAGCGACCATCCAAAATCCTCGTAGTTACAACCAACTCAGTGCCCGTGGAAAGGACACCGTGAAGAAAAAAGCTGAACTGGTTGAACTCCCCGCGGCAGAATCGACGATTACGACGCGCGCCGAGCAGAAGCAGGTGGAAGAACGGGTCGCGATCGGCGCGAATGTGGTGTACGAAACCATCCGCCGCGAAGGCGAAATGGAGTTGGGCCGGAAGGCGTCGGCATTGGCGTGGTCGGCCCTGGCCGCGGGATTGTCGATGGGGTTTTCGTTTATTGCGGAAGCGCTGTTGATGAGCCACTTGCCGGATCAGGCCTGGCGTCCCCTGATTGCGCGTTTGGGGTATTGCGTCGGATTTCTTATCGTCGTTCTCGGACGGCAGCAACTGTTTACCGAAAACACTCTCACAGTCGTGCTGCCGCTGCTGGTACGCAGGGATCCGCTCACTCTGCTGCGTGTGCTGCGCTTGTGGGCGGTGGTGTTGGGCGCCAACCTGGTGGGGACATTTCTGTTCGCGCTGGCCATCGCCAAAACCAGCATATTCGACGCGCACATGCGACAGTCTCTGCTCGAGATCGGCGCAGGTCATCTGGGGGCAGGCTTCGGAACCGTACTGATGCGGGCGATCTTCGCAGGTTGGCTGATTGCACTGATGGTGTGGCTGCTGCCGGGTGCGGAGTCGGCGCGGGTGAGCATCATCATCATCCTGACTTATCTGATAGGCATCGGCGGGCTCAACCATATTATTGCGGGATCGACCACCATGTTCTTTTTGGTGATCGAGAAATCGCTTTCGTGGAGCGGATATTTCTCCCGGTTTTTCTTGCCTACATTGTTGGGAAATGTGATTGGAGGAGTGTCACTCGTGGCGGCATTGGGACACGCGCAGGTAGTCGGAGGGAAGGAATAGCAGGCTGCGGAAATAAAGCTGACGTTTTGGAATCATCGGGATGGGCACGAGTTCCACTCGTGCCACAAATATCGCGGAATGAGTGCGGCTTCAGCCGCTGAGGTAAAATTTCTAATCACCGATCCACTTTCTCCGCAGCCTGTTGGGGCAAATCGTGGGGAAGGATCAGCATTGGACGGTCCGATGGCCATCTGATCCACTTCTCGCCATTGGCTTCCCTTCTGGCGGTTTTCGCATCAGAGTGGCATGACGATCGAAGGGCAATTCGCGCTGCAATTGAGGATTCCAAATCCTGGCCCTGCCGAACCTATGCCACCGCCAGTGAAAGAACCGCCTTCGCCGATGGAGAACCCCGACGCGCCGGTGCGGGAACCTGATCCAGAAGAACCGGAATACATCTGAAAAGCTGAAGTTTTGCTGTCGTTGCGGGGGGAGGGTCAGAATCAATACTCTGCCGGCTCGGCGAACAGGAGCCTGCCTCGCTGAGCTCGGCGGACAGCCGATCCGGCTGTCCCCACAAGAGTCAGCACGAATCGGAAATCGACAATCAACAATTTCTGTCACCAACGGGCCATGCTGGATTCACTGCGTGGAGGAGTATACTGCGAGAAAGTTGGGAATATTTTCCGGGGGAAAGTGGAATCATGGCGTTGAATGCAGTGGAGCAGGTGACGGATCAGGTTCCGGCCGACGATTTTCAGGCGCTGGAAGAGAAGATTTATCGCACCATTGAGATGTATAAGGCCGCGCGCCAGGCGCAAGCCGCCGCAGAGCGCGATGTGCAACGCGTGCGCGAGCAACTGGAAGAGCGCGAAGAGCAGTTGGTGGCGCTGCGCCGCGAGAGCGTGCAGTTGAAAAAAGAGCGGGAAGAAATTCGCGGGCGCGTGGAGAAAATGCTGGCCCAGATTGAATCGATTGCCGAGGAGCGGGCTAGTTAGCAAAAGCATGTTTCAAAGTTTCGAGGTCTCAAAGTTTCAAAGCCGGCCAAGGCGCATTCGAAACCTCGAAACCCTGAAACTTTGAAACCTGAACCTTCTCAGGATCACCGAACATGGCTACGGCTACTAAAGACTCGATGTTGAAAGACGCGCAGAACAGCAGCGTGCGGGTGGAGATTTTCGATCAGGCGTATAACCTGCGCGGATCGAATCCCGAATACATTTTGAAGCTGGCGGAGTATGTGGACGCCAAGATGCGCGCCGTCGCCGAGGCGACCAACACCATCGATACTGTGCGCCTGGCGGTGCTGGCCGCGCTGAATATCGCCGACGAGTATCACCTCTTGAAACGAAAACAGGAGAGCGGGGCAACCGACTACCAGAAGCGCGCGCATCTATTAGCAGATGCGCTGGATGAAGTGCTGGGCGAGAACCGCAAGGCGGGGTAGGCTGACACGGCCGCGGGTCCATCTTCTCTTATTGCTGACGCTGCCGCTGGGCAGCGCGTGGTCACAAGAAACTTCTCCGCAAGAGAACTTCCCTCAAGAAACAATCCATAGCCAGGCCAATGTGGTGGTGATTCCGGCGCTGGTGAAAAGCGCCAGGGGCGAGATCGTGTATGGCCTGACGGCCAAAGACTTCATCGTAGAAGATGACGGGGTGGAGCAGCCCGCGCGACTGGAGGAAACCGCCGAGGAATCGCAAATGTCGATGGTGATTGCGATTCAGACGGGGCGCAGGGCGAACTATGAGTTCCCGCGCATTCGCGGATTGAGCGCCATGCTGAGTCCGTTGCTGGAATCGGGCGTGGGCAGAGTCGCCATTGTGGAGTTCGACAGCGCGGTGAAGCTGGTCCAGGATTTTTCCAGCAATTCCGACAAGACCGCACAGAACTTGAAAGCCTTGCAGGCCGGAGATGGCGGAGCCGCCATCGTCAACGCGGTGGATTATTCCGTGAAGTTGCTGCAAAAAGCTCCGCGGGAGCGCCAGCGGGTTCTGTTGCTGATCAGCGAAACCCGCGACCATGGCAGCCATGCCGCCACGGTGGACGACGTGGTGGCGGAGATTGGCCAGAGCAACACCGCCGTATACACGCTGGTCTTTTCGCCGACAAAATCGAACTTACACGACACCCTGGAAGGCACGAACACTCCTTACTGCGTGCCCCGCGAGAACGGGCCCCCTTGCCATAACGAGATGAGTAATGACATGAGTATTCTGGCGCTCGCCTATCAAGCGGCCCAGGCCATGCGAAAAAACACTCCCAAGACCGTCGCCGCCATGACCGGCGGAGAGTATGAATCCTTCGCCAGCCAAAAACATTTTGATGCGCGGATGGTCAACTTCACCAATCATTTGCGCAGCCGCTACGAGTTGAGCATCGAGCCCAAGAATCCGCATGCCGGGTTGCACCGCCTGCAAGTGCGGTTGAGGGATCCGGGAGATCGCGTGGTGCTGGCTCGGAGCAGGTATTGGGCAGTGGGAAAGTAGGCAGAAGAGCGGCGCTTCAGCGGCGCTTTCAGTAACGTGGAAGAGCGGCGCTTCAGCGCCGCGTAAAGGCTCAAAATCAATCCGGGCTTCAGCCCCTGAGGAATCTTCTCCGGGCCGCTAATGAGAGCCCTTCCAGCTACATTGCGGCAGCAAAATGAGAAGGCTTTCCAGCCACTAAACACCAATCACTAGCCACTAACTGCCTCCGCTGGCAAGCCCCGAATGTTGCAATCCCATTACTTTGGATGCAAGTGTTCTGCCAACTATTTGCGGGTTTCCTATTGCCAAGCGCCCGGACTTCTCCTAGCATCCAGAGTGAAAGCCGGCCTGCGGGGTTGGTGATGGCGGGTAACCGATTTTTGAACCAATGCTGAATGAACGGGGGCTCGACTCGAACTAGGATCCGGTGTGCGATGCTCCGCCAAGCGGAGATGCCTAAAGGGTCTCGGCGGGTTCCCAACGTCTACCGACGGGTTCATTCTCGGCCCCGTCACACGGCACAGTGGGTCGGCTTGTTTTTTCTGCTTCATGAATGTGCTGCTTGAGCACACGTCCGGTTGTCCGGTAAATATTCAACCGACAATCGCTCATCAGAAAATCAACTTTTTCCTCCTTCCTGCTAAACTGGTTCTTAGCAAATCCTTGGCTGCATCCAACTTTATATGTATCCGCAATTAATTCACTTCGGGCGATTTTTCCTGCCGACTTATGGCTTTCTGGTGTCCACGGGTGTGCTCATCGGCTTGTGGATTAGCGTGCGCAACTCCGAGCGCCTCGGCATTGACGGCGAAAAAGCGTGGAACCTCGGCATCATAGTGGTGCTGTGCGGCATTATTGGCGCCAAGGTGCTCTACATCATTAACGACTGGAGCATCTACGCGGCGCATCCCTCGGACATTTTCAGCGTTGAGACCCTGCAGGCGGGAGGAGTTTTTTCCGGCGGGCTGATCGGAGCGCTTCTGGCGGCCGCGTGGTACGTGCGCAGACATCACATGCCGGCGCTCGGAACCTGCGACGCCTTTGCCCCGGGGTTGGCGCTGGGTCACGCCATCGGGCGCATCGGCTGCTTCGCCGCGGGATGCTGCTATGGCAAGCCGACGCATCATTTCTGGGGAGTGATTTTTCATAATCCGCTGGCCAATCAGATTACCGGCACTCCGCTGGGTGTCGCCTTGGAGCCGACGCAGTTGTTTGAGTCGGCAGTGGAACTGGCCAATTTCTTTTTCCTGATGTGGCTGCTAAAGCGGCGCAAATTCGATGGACAGGTCTTCGGCGCCTTCCTGTTTATCTACGGCGTGGCGCGGTTCTTCCTGGAATATTTGCGCGATGATCCGGGACGCGGGTCGGTGTTTGGCGGCGCGATGACCGGAACTCAGTTGATCGCGATTGGGTTGGTGATCGGCGGAGGGCTGATCTGGTGGTTGCGGCCAGGGTCCAAGAGTGTGGCGGCACACGCGGTCGGAGCTGCGCGATAACACTGGCCACGGATTGCACCGGATTTTCGCGGATCGCGCTTCGGGAGTGACTTC
Organism: uncultured Acidobacteriaceae bacterium; assembly: GCA_963715875.1. GTDB lineage: Bacteria > Acidobacteriota > Terriglobia > Terriglobales > Acidobacteriaceae > Sulfotelmatobacter. Next base: position 4,336,599 of record OY970281.1, read on the forward strand.
GTAGATTTTAGCTGAGGCACGCTCGTGCACTCCAAAGCTGGTGTTCGGTATGTTACCGCGATGTGATTGCCGCGGGCGCGCTGGCCTGATAGCGAGGAGAAAATGATCCGACTTACAGTCAACGGTTCGGAAAAGACTTTCGACGGCGATCCTGAAATGCCGCTCCTGTGGTATCTGCGCGACGTCGCAGGTTACACCGGCACCAAGTTTGGTTGTGGCATGTCGTTGTGCGGAGCCTGCACCGTTCATCAGAACGGTGTCGCCGTGCGCTCTTGTTCCGTCGCCATGAAAGAGGTGAATGGCGCCAGCATCACCACCATCGAGGGCATCTCCGCCAACGGTTTGCATCCTGTGCAAAAAGCATGGATGGAAATCAAGGTTCCGCAATGCGGATACTGCCAGACCGGTCAAATCATGCAGGCGATCGCTCTGCTGAATCAGAAACATGATCCCACGGATGAAGAGATTGACGAGGGCATGTCGGGCAATCTCTGCCGCTGCGGAACCTACCAGCGCATTCGCGCCGCGATCCACCAGGCGGCGAAGGAGTTGGCATGATCGACATCCAAAATGTGAGCCGCCGCGGATTTCTTCACGGAGCCTTGGCTGCCGGCGCATTTGTGCTCGGCGCGCGTCTGATTCCCGCGCCCATTTTTGCAGCCACGCCTCCTGATGCCAGCGACATTTTTCGCCCCGATCTTTTTCTTGCGATCTCGAGCGACGGTACCGTGACCATCGTTGCCAACCGCTCCGAGATGGGATGCGGAAGCCGCACCGCTCTTCCTCTGATTGTCGCCGATGAACTCGATGCCGACTGGTCGAAGGTAAAAATTGATCAGGCGATCGGCGATCCCAAATATGGCGATCAAGATACTGACGGATCACATTCCGTGCGCAGCTTCTTCGACCAGATGCGTTATGTCGGTGCGACGGGCCGCACCATGCTGATCTCCGCTGCGGCTACGCAATGGAAGGTTCCTCAAAAAGAATGCACCACCGAACCCGGTTTCGTGTTGCACAAAGCGACCGCGCGCAAGCTGAGTTACGGCCAACTGGCCGCTGCCGCCGCCAAGTTGCCTGCTCCGAAAAAAGAGGATGTCCCTCTCAAGAAGCGCACCGAGTGGCGTTACATCGGCAAAGATAACGCTCTCTACGATCTCTCCGACATCGTTACCGGCAAGGCAACTTTCGGCATGGATGCTTCCCTGCCCGGCATGGTCTATGCCTCGGTCGAGCACCCGCCTGTCCTGGGACAGAAAATAAAATCCTACGATGACAAGGCTGCGCTGAAGGTGCGCGGCGTGACGCAGACTGTCACCATCGATCCTTTCAAACCGCCGCATCACTTCCAGCCCCTGGGCGGGGTCGCAGTGATCGCCGACAATACCTGGGCTGCTTTTCAAGGACGCCGTAGTCTCAAGATCGATTGGGATTCGAGTCCGCACTCCGTCTATAGCTCGCCGGAGTTTCGCAAAGAACTCGAATCGACAGTTCGCCAGCCGGGAAAAGTCGTCCGCAATATTGGCGATGTAGACGCCGAGTTCGCCAGAGGCGGCAAGATCATGGAGGCGGAATATTACGCGCCGCATCTGGCCCATGCTTCCATGGAACCTCCAGTCGCCGTCGCCGAATATCGCGATGGCAAGGTGACGACTTGGGCGCCGACGCAGGCTCCGCAGGCGGTGCAGGAGACGGTCGCGGAAGTGCTTGGCATCAAAAAAGAAGATGTCACCTGTCACGTCACACTCCTCGGTGGCGCCTTCGGGCGGAAATCGAAGCCTGACCAGGTTGCCGAGGCCGCGGTTCTCTCCAAGCGACTGGGCAAGCCGGTGAAAGTTGTCTGGTCTCGCGAGGATGATATTCAATTTGATTTTTTCCACTCCGTAGCCGCTATGTACATGAAGGCGGCGATTGGGGCGGACGGCAAGCCCACAGCATGGCTGCAGCGCACGGCCTATCCCCCGATCGCTTCCACCTTCGAGGTGAATGCCAGATATGCGCTCGATGAAATGGGCCTGGGATGGAACAACCTGCCCTTTGACATTCCCAACCACCGCGCGGAAAACGGTCCGGCGGACGCGCACGTGCGCATCGGATGGCTGCGCAGCGTCGCCAACATCTACCACGCATTCGCCATTCACAGTTTTGCCGATGAACTCGCCAACGCCGCGAATCGCGACTCGGCGCAGTATCTGCTCGATCTCATCGGACCGGCACGCATTGTCCCGCTGGAATACAGCAAAGATGAAGAGGACGACGGCAAACGTTATCCACTCGATACCACGCGCCTACGCCGGGTGGTGGAAGTTGTCGCGGAAAAATCGGAGTGGGGAAAACACCGCAGTGGCAGCGGTCACGGCTTTGGCATTGCCGCGCACCGGTCCTTCATGACCTACGTCGCCACCGTTGTGGAAGTCGAAGTGGATGGCAAAGGTCAGGTGAAAATTCCTAATGTGTGGACCGCAGTCGATGCCGGAACGGTTGTGGCCACCGACAACATCCGAAATCAAATTGAAGGCGCGGCGGCATTCGGGGCCAGCCTTAGCCTGCTGAGCGAGATCACCGTCAACAAAGGCGTGGTGCAGCAGAGCAACTTCAACGACTATGAACTGGTTCGCATGGATAGCGCTCCGCGCCACACCAGCGTAACCATCGTCGAGAGCGATGCTCCTCCGGCGGGCGTGGGAGAACCGGGCCTTCCGCCCTTCGCCCCGGCGTTTTATAACGCCATTCATGCCGCCACCGGCAAGCGCATAAGGCAAATGCCGCTGTCAAAGACGAAGTTGGTGTGACCGCTGAACGCCTCGCAGTGGGTGAAACCGTGCTGCGGGTAATTCCTGTTCACGGTATCCTTCCATTGCAGCTGATCGATCCCATGAGACCTTAGCCCGATCTCATGTCCAACGTTATGTCCGAAACATTTCCCATCACGATTGCCGTTGCGCTCGAAGACGCCGGCAAGCGTCTGGACCAGCTTCTGGCGGCTCGACTGGATCACGTCAGCCGGGCACGGGTGCAGCAGCTTATTTCCCAAGGGAAAGTTCTGGTGAATGATGCGGAGGCGAAAGCTTCGCTGAAGCTGCGCGGCAGCGAGACGCTCAAAATCCTTGGCGAAGTCGAGCGTGCTCCGCTGAAGGCTATGGCGGAAGAAATTCCGCTCGACATCGTTTATGAGGATGACGATCTCGCGGTGATCAACAAGGCGGCGGGGATGATGGTGCACGCCGGCGCGGGAGCCACCGACGATGCCCGCAATCGAGGCACCCTGGTGAACGCGCTGCTGCATCATATGAAAAGCCTGTCGGGCGCGGGCGGGGAGTTACGGCCCGGCATCGTGCATCGATTGGATAAAGAGACCAGCGGGTTGATTGTGGTTGCGAAAAATGATGAGACGCACCGCAGGTTGAGCGCGGCCTTTGCGGCGCGCGAGATAAAGAAGAAGTATGTCGCGCTGGTGCATGGCTGGGTGAAGAAGGATTCAGGAACGCTCACGCAGAGCATCAGCCGTGATCCCGTGCGCCGGATGCGGATGACTGCGCGGCTCGAAGGTGGCCGGGCGGCGGTGACGCATTACCGCGTGGCGCGGAGGTTGGACACTCGTTTCGGAAAATTTACTTTGCTGGATGTGAAGATCGATACCGGGCGCACGCACCAGATTCGGGTGCACCTGGCGGCCATGAAGCATCCGGTGGTGGGAGATACGTTGTACGGCGCGCCCAGACAGGCGCGGGGGAAATCGGCGGCGATCAGTTTGCCGCGAAATTTCTTGCATGCGGCCGAGTTGGAGTTCAAGCATCCCAGAAGCGGCGAGACCGTTGCGCTGCAGTGCTCATTGCCCGCGGAGTTGCTGGAGTTTCTGGCGACGATCGAGGGCTAGCCTTTCAGACCTTGCTCACGATCTCGGCGTGAAATCACAGAATTCAGCCAGAACAAGGTCCGATATTCTTGCGGGTAGGCAGCCGCTACGGGGTTGCGGATATAATGAACAACCAATGAGGGGCACTCTTACGAGAAAAACTTCGTTCGGAATTGCAGTAGCATTGCTGGCATTGGGAGCGTTCGCGGCCGCGGTTGGCCGGGCGCAATCCACGCCTCAGTCTTCATCTCCGGCACAATCCGCGCCGCAATCTTCAACGCCTGCGCCTTCGACGCCACAGGCTGGCGATCAGAAGCCAGCAGAGCAGAACCCCCCGGAGCAAGCCGGCGGGGAAAATGGCGACATCCCGCGCATCAAGGTCGGCATCAACGAGGTCAACGTGGTCTTCACCGTGACCGACAAGCACGGGAAGTTGATCACGGACTTGAAGCAGAATGACTTCCGGATCGTCGATGACAGCAAGCCCGCGGTCGAGATTCGCAGTTTCCACGCCGAAACAAATTTGCCGCTGCAGGTCGGACTGTTGATCGATGCCAGCAATTCGGTCCGCGACCGCTTCAAGTTCGAGCAGGAGTCCGCTATCGAATTCCTGAACCAGACGATTCGCCGAGGCTATGACCAGGCGATGGTCGTAGGCTTCGACGTGACGCCGGAAGTGACACAGGATTTCACCGACGATCCGGAAAAGCTCGACCAGGGAGTGCGGATGCTGCGGCCCGGTGGCGGCACCGCCATGTACGATGCGCTTTACTATGCGTGCCGGGAAAAGCTGCTGAAAAAAGAAAGGTCGGGACCGACGCGGCGCGCCATCATTCTGTTAAGCGATGGCGAGGACAACCAGAGCCACGTCACGCGCGAAGAAGCGATTGAAATGGCGCAGCGCGCGGAAGCCATCGTCTATGCCATCAGCACCAATGTGAGCGGCACCAAGGGCACGGGAGACAAGGTGCTCGAGCGCATTGCCGATGCCACCGGAGGGCGGGCATTTTTCCCTTTCCAGATTCGCGAAGTGGCCAACGATTTCGCCGAGATTCAGGAAGAGTTGCGCAGCCAGTATGCCGTGTCCTACAAGCCGGCCGATTTCAAGCCAGACGGGCACTTTCGCACCATCGAGATTGTGGCCAACGATCGCAAAACTTTCCGCGTCAGGGCTCGGCGCGGATACTACGCGCCCGTGCAGTAGCCGGTGGAAGTCAGAAGTCAAAAGTCAGAATGCAGAAGTTGGTTCGTTCTTACTTCTGCATTCTGACTTCTTACTTCTGACTTTCTCGAGGCCTGCGCATGCCGGGATATTCGGGGACACCGCTTCCACAAAAATTGGGCATTAAGAAAGGCTTCCGCGTTCGCCTTGTGGACGCTCCCGCTGAGGTGCGAGCTGCATTGCAGAAGGATCTTACCGATTGCTCCGAACAAAGCAGCGCACTGGATTTCGCCTTGACCTTCAACAAGTCTCGATCGCAGTTGCAGAAAGAATTTTCACGGATTGCCAAACAGCTTGCGCCGGCAGGAATGTTGTGGGTGAGTTGGCCGAAGAAGAGTTCGGGCGTGGTCACCGATGTTGACGAAAACGTGGTGCGGGAAATTGGCTTGAGCGCAGGCCTGGTCGATGTGAAGGTGTGCGCGGTCACCGACGTTTGGTCAGGCTTGAAGTTTGTGCGCCGATTGAAGGACCGAAAGAATTAGCGAAATCCGGCGCTCAACTTACCGGGCCGGTTAGCCCTGCAAGTTGAGGTCGGAATCGTTTCCTGCAAATCGAATTTGGTTTTATGTGGTGGTCGTGTCCCTCACCAGATGGGCCGCGAGAAAAAGCACGGCCAACAAAAGCAGCAGATGCACAAGAAAGCTGGCGGCATGGATCATCAGAAGGCTGCCGCCCCAGAAAATCAACAACAGAATCGAAATCACGAGGAATAATCCGGGTTTCATTCTGTGCCTCCGTGCGGCGCCACTCTGACTACTCACTACTTATAAAACAGGGGCGGCCGGGAGCGTATCGGCAGAAGGCTGTAAATCCGGGGACGCGGAATGGTAGGGGCGGGGGAACTAAGTGTTAGAGTTGGTGATGCTTTGCTGACTAAAGACTCCTGGAGGACGATCATGCGTCTGAATTTAGCAGCGCTGTTGTTGTTCACGGTGAGCGCGAGTTTTGCGCAAAATCAGGCACAACCGCAAGTTCCCGCAACGACACCGGCAGCGCCGACTGCAGCCGCGCCGCCTATGGCGAATCCGGCCGATGTAGGGTCGCCGGACGCAATTATCGCGGCGGTTTATGACGTGATCTCCGGACCGGCGGGACAAAAACGGAATTGGGATCGGATGCATTCGCTGTTTCATCCCGGCGCGCGACTGATCCCCACCGCCACTAGCAAGGATGGTAGCGTGAACGCCACCTCTCTCAGCGTGCAGCAATACATCGATCGGGCGAATGACTACTTCGAGAAGAACGGTTTCTCCGAGCGCGAGATCGCCCGCCACACGGAGCGATGGGGCAACATCATGCAAGCGTTCAGCACCTACGAATCCCGGCACGACGCCAAAGACGCTGCACCCTTCGCGCGCGGCATCAACAGCTTTCAATTGCTTTTCGACGGCACGCGCTGGTGGATTGTGACGATTTACTGGCAGGCGGAATCGCCGGACAACAAGTTGACCGATCAGTATTTGCCGCACGGGCATTAAAAGCTATCTCATAAATGCTTTGGCAAGGGCATGGCCTTCAAGTGCTTTGGGAAGGGCACGGCTTTCAGCCGTGCCGCTGGCGCTCAAAAAAAGACTCGGGCTTTAGCCCCTGAGGGACGTTCGCTTCGTCCCGCCGCAGATTAGGTTGCAGGGCTTGTTCTAAGACAACGGCAAAGTCAAAAGCAAACGGGCAAGAGTGCCCGTTCCACACAAGCGTTCCACAGTAGCTTTCCCAAGCCATGCCCGCGGGCGCTTTTTACAATTTTTTGACAAACTTGCCGCCCGAATGTGTGAGACTCGTACCGCTAAAATCTCCATCGCAACAGGAGCGCGTATGAATCTGAACGCAAGCTTTTCACGAGTTGTTTTCGGTGTGACGATTCTGACGGCGGCGGCATGTTCCGCACAAACTTATACGGTCACCGATTTGGGTACGCTTTCCGGTGACGACTACAGCGTGTCTCGCGGCATCAACGCCAGCGGGCAAGTGGCCGGCGCAGTGGGCAGCGACAGGAACAATTCCAGCGATGTTTCGCTCTACAGCGCAGGCCAGTGGACGAGTCTGGGGACTCTTGGCGGCTCCAGCGGAATCGGCAATGCCATCAACAAATCCGGACAGGTGGCGGGATACTCAACCAACGCGATCGGAACCTATCGCGCTTTCATTTCGAATGGCACCACCTTGACCGACATCGGAGATCTCGGCGGCGGCTCCGCGGTGGCCTACGGCGTCAACGACAAAGGACAGGTCGTGGGGTCGGCGGTGACGGCGGACGGCAGCAATCATCCGTTCATTTACCGCAACGGAAAGATGACCGACCTCGGCACGTTGGGTTCTCCCGCCGGCAATGCCTGGTGGAACAGCGCGCAGGGTGTGAACAATTCTGGAGAAGTGGTTGGCACGTCTTACGACGTGCACGGCAACTTTCTTGCATTCACCTGGAGCAATGGGGTCATGACCAAAATGGGGACCCTGGGTGGTGAGTGGAGCGAGGGATTTGCCATCAACAACAAAGGGCAGATCGCGGGCATCGGCTACACTCAGGGAAATATCTCGGCGCACGCCTTTATCGAGACCAACGGCAAAACCACCGACCTCGGAACTCTCGAGGGGAAACTCTTCACGAGTTGGGCATTCGGGATCAACGATTCGGGAGTCGTGGTTGGATATTCAGATTTCAAGGACAGCTACCACGCCTTTGTCTACAGCGGAACGAAGATGCAGGACCTGAACAGTTTGATCGCCAGCGGAACAGGATGGGTGCTGCAACAGGCGTACAGCATCAATAATGGCGGTCAGATTGTTGGAACGGGGACGATCAACGGCGAGGAACACGCGTTTCTGCTGTCGCCGAAATAAATATGAATTCAGGGGTTTGAGAATAGGGCCGCGTCCCTTTTTGTTCGGAGCGCGGCCCTTTCTATTTGCATCATCAGGAGCGGACAGTATTGACAATCAGTTTTCGTTGATAAAGACTGCAACTGCCGATTGCGAAAGTGGTTCCAGCCCGCTCGCGCAACCAATCCGCATGGCAACGGGGGTTTCGTGTGAGCACCCACTCCAATCTTGATCGCCAGACTTTTCAAGACCTTCTGGCGAATGCATTCGCGGTGCAGCAGAGCCAGATCGACAGGCAGTGGCTTGCTGCGGCGATGGAAATCCAGCGGCTTAATTCTGCGGGAAATCTCGCTCTCCCGGAAAAGATGAATCTGGTGGCTGAGTCGGCGCGCTCCGTTGCGAATGCAGCCGCGGTTGCGGTCGGCCTGTTGGAAGGAAACCAAATTGTTTACCGGGCGGGGACAGGATCGGCCGCGGACGATGTGGGAACCTCGTGGACAGCTTCGCTGGTCGCACCAGTCGGGAGCGGGGAGATTCTGCGGGTTGAGAATGCGGAGGTGGAAAACTCCATCCAGGCGGCGATTTGCCGGCAACTCGGGGCCAAGGCCGCTTTGATTCTGCCGATTTGTAAAATGGCCACGCTGGCCGGGGTGATGGAGATTCGATTTGACGACCCACATGCGTTTGAGGCGAGCGAGATCCGAACGTATCGCTTGATGGCTGTGCTGATCGGGGATGCTCTGACTGAGTCTGTTCCGGTTGTGGAGAAAGAAAAACCGCCAGCTCTGCCGGCTGTGGCACACATCAATCGCATCGCGGCTCAAGCGAAAACATGGTTCGAATATGACTTAATGCGAGGCTCGGCGAAAGCTTTGTACCAACGCCGCGCCGCAGCACTGGCCGGAGTTCGGCAGTCGCTCGCCGGGCACACTGTTTCTGTGAAGAATCAATTGGAAAAAGTTGTTGCGCTGCGGACGAAGGATGTGGCTGCGTACAAGAAAAGATTCAACCTGGCTTGTGAGAATATTGCGAGCGCCGCCGGGTCGCTTTACAAGAGCTCCACGGCGCGATTGGTTACGCTCTGGAATTCGCAACATCGACAGCAAAAGCAATGGGCAGAGCCTGTTCTGCGGCTGCCGAAGCGAGTGCCCGCTCCCCACGAACTCCTCTCGAAAGTGGCGCATCGGGTCAGTATCGGGTGGTACAAGAGTCCCCGCAAATTAGCGTTGGTGGCCGTTACGGTCGCGGTGGCAATCAGCGGTTGGGCCGCATTTTTCTATAAGGATTTCCGGTCAGATTCGGCTTCGGCTTCGATTTCCAAAACTCCGGCCGCGACGGAAGCTGCCGTCGAGAATCCGGCGCCGTTGCAAGCCGCCAAGCCACCCGCGGCACAAGGGGCCTCCGAGCCTTCGGCTAGGCCACTTCGTGAAAAGACAGTGAATCATGCCAGCGCGGCTAGTCGAAGGATGCGAGTGAGCGCGAATGAGGTCGATTCGGTTCGAGGGGACGTTACGGTGCGCTATTTTAACGGAAAACCTGCAACGCCGCGGAAACAGCTAGCCAAGGCCGGGGTCGAACATATCGGAGACGACGTCACGGTGCGCTACTTCACTCCAGCGGCGGGAGCGCGCCCGGCTGCGCGGTAAAGGTTAGTCGCAAGGGCAGCATGTGTGGTGCAGCTTGTGTGGTGCGCGCACTCCTGCCCGCTGCTTTTGACTTTGATTTCGCCCCGCCGAATGAAACTGAGGCATTCCAGTGCCCGCTCTGCCCCAGCTTCACGCCGGCATCGGACGCCCGTTGCGCCGGAGTTTGCCCATAGGCAATTCCGGCCGCAGCGAAAAGGCAGTGCTCCCGCGCATTACTTTTTGCCACGCGGATCGGAACTGCTGCATTTCCTCGCCAGTCCCCACGGTAATGCGAACCCAGGTGGGCATGACGGGCCAGACGCGTCCAATGAAAACTTTCTGCTCGGCCATGGCATCGATTACTGCTTTGCCAGGTCGCTTGGTCTCCAGCATGAAACAGTTTGAATCGGACGGAATGTAGGAGTAGCCATTGCGGTCGAGCCACTGAAAAGTCTCCTGGCGCACAGCGGCATTGACGCGCCTGCGTTCTGGGACCAGCGCGGAATCTTTAAGGCTGGCGGTCGCGGCCACGACGGCGGTGATCGGCATGAAATTCCATCCAGAGCGGTCGGTGATTTTATCGATCAGGTCGGGACGGGCGATCGCGAGTCCGCAGCGCAATCCGGCCATGCCGTACGCCTTCGAAAACGTGCGCAGCACGATCACATCTTTTCCGGCCTTCACCAGATCGAGCGCCGAAGGCGCATCGCAAAAATGTAAGTAGGCCTCATCGACCATCACTACCGAGCCCTTGGGTTTGTTTTCGACAAGGTATTCAATATCGGAGTGCGAGGTGAGCGTGCCGGTCGGATTGTTGGGAGTGCAAATGTAAAACAGTCCGGCATCGGCTCCGGCAGCCAGCATGGCTTTGACGTCATGCGCGTAACTCTTGGTCAGAGGAACTTTGACGACGCGGGCCCCGGCCACGCCAGCCGCGTGCATTCCGGCCTCGAAGCTGGGGTCGGCGGTGACATAACTTTTCTGCGGCGAGGTGAAGGCGATGACGCCAAAGTGCAGCGCGGGAGTCGATCCCGCACAAATGTGAATGGTGTCGGGATTCAGTCCTTCGACTTCGGCGAAGGTGTGCAGCAGGTCATCCGTGAGATTGTCGGAATAACGTCCACCTTGCGGGATGATGGCCGAAATGGCGTCGCGGGCGGCCGCGCCGGGTCCGAGCGGATTCTCATTGGAGTCGATCCGGATCGCGTCCTTGGGGAATGGCTTGCGCGCAGCAGCGGCGGCGAGCATCGGTTCGGTGACGACCCGGCAGGCCGCAGCGGCGGCGGAAAGTTGCAGAAATGAGCGGCGCGAGAACGACGAAAAGCTTCGAGACGGCATGGGGACCTCCGGTTCCGACGTTCTACAGGCTAAATGTTTTTGGGCGGGGAAGATAGCGGATCATTGATTTTCATCGATCCCCCACCGACTGTTTTGTTTCGTCGTTACTGCAGCTTGCAGAGGTTGATCAGGTCGTTGGCAATTTGCTGCGCGCCGGCCAGCGTATCGGCCATGGAATGTTCCCCGCCCGCCACACAGACTTGCGCCTTCGAGCTGGTGATGTTGTCGAACCAATCCTGCCCAATGGCGATAGCGGAACTGTTATCCGCGCTGCCAAATACCAGGTTGACGTAGGTATTGGGGAAGTTGTAGTTGGCTCCGGGCGCTTCGACGCTGTCCCCGAGGAAGAAGGGGATGCCGCCGGGTGGAAGATTGCTCTGCGTTGCCTGCGAGCAGTAGGCGTTTGGAGCATAGGCCGAATCCCAGATCGCGCCATCGACTTTACCAAAACAAGTCCCCAGCGATGAACTTGTTCCGCACTGCACCGGCAGCTTGCCCTCCTTGCATCCGCAGCCCCAATCGAGGCGCGCGGTCGGAGGTCCGCTGCTGACCTCGGCCATCGAGATAATGTTGCCCGATCCGTATTGCGACAAAGCGTAAGCCAGAACGCCTGCGCCTCCGCTGTTGGCGGTAGCGCAGAACGGAAGACTCGTGTTGTTTTGGATGTTGTCGTAAATCCACTGCGATACGGTCGCATAGCGGCAGGCGCCGGCGAGCACGCCTCCCGGCCCTTGAACCCAGCCGTTGGGCTGGCTGCTGGTAAATGGAGTTCCCCAGGAAATTTGCACTGTGGTGAAGCCGGCGCCGAGCACGTTGCCCACCGCCGTACTGCCGTAGGTAAAGCCGCTGTCGTACAAACCGTCGCCCGCACTGCCAACGTTATAGGTCGCAGTTCCCAGAGAAGTTCCGCTGGGATAATTTGTCTTCACGTAGGCGAAAACGTCAGGCACGCCGGGACAAGAAACCGTCATCTTCTGGCACACGCCATTCGCAATTGCTCCGTGACAGCTCACGCTGGAAACATTGCTGACCGTTCCCAGCGGCCGCGTCGATCCGGTGGCGCAGTTGGCGGAAATCGTGACGTTCGAGGTCAGAGTTCCGCTGAAGAAGATCGGAAGGCAAGACTGCGTCAATGGCTGGTTGGTAACCGTCACGGTATAAGCCGCGCCGCTGGCGTATGAATTCGAGAACGTCTGCGTGTTGTTCGTGCTGAAGGTCAAGGTGCTGCCCTGGTCGTCCTGCATCACCACGGTTCCGGAAAGCCCTGCGACCGAGACGTTGAGCGAGTAGGTTGTGGCGGCGCAAGTGGCCGTCACCGTAGTGTTCGAGGTGATGGTTCCGCTGGAATTGCCGCTCAAAGTGCAGGTCTGGCCCGCAGGCTGACCTTGCACCGTAACCGAATAGGTCGAACCGCTGGCGTAGGTATTCGAGAACGTCTGCGTCGTGTTGCTGGTGAAGGTCAACGAGGCGCCGATGTTGTCTTGCACGACCAGGCTCCCGCTGCTGAGTCCGGTGACTGCAACGCTGAGCGTGTAGTTTATCGGTACACATGTTGCCATCACGGTAGTGTTCGAGGTGATGGTGCCACTGGAATTGCCGCTCAACGTGCAGGTCTGTCCCACAGGCTGACTTTGCACGATCACCGAATAGGATGAACCGCTGGCGTAGTTGTTCGAGAACGTCTGCATCGCATTGCTGGTGAAGGTGAGCGAGGCGCCGGTGTTGTCTTGCACGACCAGGCTTCCGCTGCTGAGTCCGGTGACTGCAACGCTGAGCGTGTAGTTCACAACGTTGGCCGTGCAGGTAGCGCTTACGGTCGTGTTCGATGTGATGATTCCGCTGGCATTGCTGCCGAGTGTGCAGGTCTGGCCGGCGGGCTGAGTCTGTACTGTCACCGAATAGGTTGCACCGCTCGAATACGTATTCGCGAACGTCTGGGTGTTGTTGGTGGTAAATGTCAGCATTCGCGCAGTGTTGTCCTGAACCACCAGGTTCCCGGTGAGGCCGGTCACCGCCACGCTAAGCGTGTAACTCGGACTCTTCGCGCAGGCAGCCGTGATCGTGATATTGGAAGTAATGGTTCCGGTGGAGTTGCTGCTCAAGTTGCAAGTTTGACCGACTGGCTGAGTCTTGACCTTCACGGTATAACTCGCTCCACTGGCATACGCCGTGGCAAAGGTCTGGGTGTTGTTCGTGGTGTAGGTCAGGGTTTCGCCCTTGCTGTCCTGCATCACGAGGGTTCCCGAAGTAAGGCCCGTGACCGCCACGCTGATCGTGTACGTGGTGGACGCGTTGCTGGTGCCCGCAGCCGCCGTGAAAAACAGCGCGAGTAATGCCGTGAACATCAGATTTCGCGATTTCATGCCAGCCCTCAAAGCCGAATTCCCTTACGTCGGTTCGCGATATATTTCTCCAGCGGATGCCAAACAGCGCAGTCAGACGGGAAAGCACAAAGGGAGGGAGCCAGATTGTAGTACGGAAATTTGCGCAGGGTCAAGCGCCGCGTGTAGGGTCTTGCGACCCCTGCAAAAATTTGCAATCTCGTTTTTGAGGGCGGGAATGTGTACGGTACTAGGGGGACGGCAACTCCAAGATCAAGAATCCGCAACCAAGGCAACGGTAGCGACGAGAACAACATCAACACCAAGGTCAACAGCGCTTAGCACCCACGCCACGCGAACAAAAAACACGCCCGCTATGAATCGATTCGCAGCCATCGTTGTCACCCTCATTCTCGCGGCCGCCGGCTCTTCATTCGCGCAGTTTCAGATTCGGCCGCCGAAGCCGACCGATCCGCGTCCGCTGGGGACCGTGATTGACGTTTCGACGCTCGCTTGTCCGAGCGGCGGGATGACGGACGCTGCCTGCCAGCAGATGACCGTGACTTGCCCGGATGTGGCCGACGTTTATGGCTTCGTGAAAGTGAACACGCCGCCGAAGCCAATCGGCACGGTGCTGTACCTCACGGGTGGGGATGGCGATGGTTTGTATGACACGCAGTTCACTTACGGTTTGACCGCGGTACAGAATGTGTACAACGCTGGTTTCACCACCGTCCAAATTTCTTTTAATACGCCATTCATCACCACACAACCGTCCGGATGGGCGGAGGGACCGGGCGGCATGCTGGCCGTCGCATGCCGCTTTCCGACCATGGCGCAATGGATCTATACCACGATCCAAAATAATTCGAGTTTGCCCATGTGTACGACCGGCAACAGCGGAGGCGCGGGGGCGATTGCCTACGCGCTCTCGAATTACGGCTCCGGCAACATTCTTGCGATGGCCGAAGTCACCGCAGGGCCGCCCACGGCCCGCATGGATTGGGGCTGCATGTGCCAGGAAGGAAAGTTGCCGACCACCTGCGGCCAGGGAAATCTGGGAACGTGTTTTGGCAAAGTCGATGCCGCATTTTGGGACCCCGCCTACACCCCCAACACTTATTGCTCCAGTGCGGTGGAAGGAGACCCTCCGCCGGGAGGCGCAACATTTTTCCTGGACGATAGCGTTGAAGCGCCCAACGCAAGCTACAACTTCAGCCGGACCTTCCTGAATGTGGTTTTCGGTGGCGAGGATACCAGTTCGGCGGTGGCGATCGGATTGGATTGGTACGACAAAATCATTAGCAACAAGGCGCAGAGTTGCGTGCCCGACGGTCCTCATCCCCTGCCCGATGTTCTCGACGGCGCCCAGCAGATTGCCAATGACCTCATCAGCATGTGCAAGACACAACCTAGCGGCCTAAAAGGTGGTGGCGGCTTCTCAATCAGGGTACCGTAACGGCAACCACCTTCCTTGAGACCTTGGCGGACCACGGAATCAAGTTTCATAGTTTCAAGGTTTCATAGTTTCAAGGTAAAGCTTGCTCGAGAGACTTGAAACATTGAAACCCTGAAACCTTGCGTTGAATGTATGCAGGAAGTTTCACACTATTTCAGGCGCAGCTCCCGTTGTATACTGACTGCCCTGTGAAGAGTTGTGCGAGGAGATCTATATGAACCGCCCTTCATTCTCTAAAGTGGCATGCATATTCACGGCGTGCATGGCGATGGCGCTCACGCTGTCGGCGCAGACTTTCAAGCGGGTATACACCTTCAGCGGCACCAACGGCCAGAATCCGCGGAGCGTTTTGCAGGCCACCGACGGCAGCATGTACGTGACTTTGCCGCAGGGCGGCTCAGGTTACGGCACCATCTTCAAAATGGCGCCCACGGGCAAGGGGACGACCCTCCACACGTTTTGCTCGCAGGGAACCTGCACCAACGGCGAGCCTGCGTATCCGATGGCGCTGATGCAGGCGACCGATGGAAATCTCTATGGCGTCAGCAACGGCGGCGGAATTTCCGGTCAGGGCTCTGTCTTTAAGATCGCGTCGAACGGTGCGCTCACCAAGCTCTATGACTTTTGCAGCAAAGGCTACCCCACTTGCCCGGACGGTTACAGTCCTTATGCCGCGCTGGTGCAAGGCACGGACGGCAACTTCTACGGAACTGCGATATCGGGCGGCGCGTCCAACTGCGGCACCATCTTCAAAATTACTTCGAAGGGCGCGCTGACAACGCTGCACAGCTTTGACAATAGCGACGGCTGCAATCCTTCGACTGCGCTCGTGCAAGCGACCGACGGAAATTTCTATGGGACCACCTTCGAAGGCAACTCGCTGTTCAGAATGACTCCCAGCGGCAAACTCACAACGCTATATACATTTTGCTCGCTGAGCGGCTGCGCCGACGGAATTAACCCGTCCGCGGCCCTGATTCAGGCCACGGACGGCAACCTCTACGGCACTACCAGCGGCGTCACCAGCAACTACTACGGGACCATTTTCAAAATCACTCTCAGCGGTACGCTGACCACGCTCTACACCTTCTGCTCACAGACGGACTGCGCCGATGGCGCTTATCCTCGGGCTCCGCTGGTTCAAGGGACCGATGGGAATTTTTACGGGACGACGACCGGCCCGGCGGTCGGAACCGTGTTTGAGATGGAACCCAACGGAACGCTCACCACTCTCTACACCTTCTGCACATCTCCCGGTTGCCTCGATGGCGCGTTCCCCGAGTCGTTGATCCTCAACACCAGCGGAACATTCTACGGAACAACCATCGAAGGCGGAGGCCCCTCCTGCAGTGGTTTTGGATGTGGGACGATGTTCAGCGTGGCCAACGGATTAGGGCCTTTCGTGGAGACCCTGCTGAACTCCGGCAAAGTAGGAGCGTCGATTACGATCCTCGGAACGAATCTGACCGGCGCCACCACCGTCACCTTCAACGGCACGCCGGCGACCTTTACGCTGAAGTCGCCATACGCAATCCAGGCGGTTGTGCCTGCCGGCGCGACCACGGGCACGATTCAGGTAGTGACACCCGGCGGAACGCTTTCGAGCAAGGCGCCTTTCCAGATCAAACCGTAAGTCGATCTCTATCAGATGGAGCATCCCGAAGGCCCGCGTTTTCATCAGCGGGCTGAGGGATCTCCCCTGAATGATTTGCCATTCCGGGCCAGACTTGCACCACCGTTTACTGGCCGCTTCCACTCACACTTACCGTCTGCACCGATGGATTCGACGAATCGGTTACGGTCACCGATGAAGTGCGCGTCCCAATTGCGCTGGGCGTGAACGTCACCGTAAACGTGCAGTTCGCCTTCGAGGCCAGTGTGGCCCCGCACGGCTTGGTGCCTCCGGAAACCGCGGTGTATTCTCCGTTGCCAGTGATTACCGGGCTCAGTGATGTTGAGCGATTGTTGGTGATGGTGACGGTCTGAGCCGCGCTGGTGGTGGCCACGGTTTGCGCGGCGAAGGTCAGCGTGGTCGGAGCGAAGGTGAGCGGCAACGCCGCCGTCCCGCTCGCATCAACGATTTGCTGGCTGACTGCGGCGTTGTCGGTGATGATGACCGCGCCGTTGACCGCGCCACTGGCTCCGATGGCGGGCGCGAAGGTAACGCTAAGCGTGCAACTGGCGGCGGCCGCCAGGGCGAGGTTCGCCGTACACGGTTTGGTCCCGCTGCCCACCGCGGAAAAATCTCCCGATGTGGCAAGCGAGCTCAGAGTCACGGAAGTGGTTCCGCTATTTTTTACGGTAAGACTTTTTGCCGCGCTTGTGGTCCCCACCGCTTCGGTGCCGAAACTCAAGCTCGTGGGAGTGAACGTAAGCGCCGCCGTACCGCCGCCCGAACCTGTGCCCGAGAGGCCGACCAACTGCGGTGAGAATCCCGTGGAGTCGGTAATCGTGAGCGCTCCGTTGATGCTGCCGTTGGCCGTCGGCGTGAAGGTGACTGCGACATTGCACTTGGCCTTCGACGCCAGCGAAGCGCCGCACGTGGTCCCCGAAGAACTGACGGCATAGTTCCCGCTCGCTGCGAAAGAGAAGGTCAGCGACGTGGTTTGGTTGTTGGTCAATGTCACGGTCTTCGAGGCGCTGGTGTGGCCGACAGTTACGGTGCCGAAGGCCAGCGTGGGCGCGCTCAGGCTGAGGGGCAGGTCGCCGGTCCCCGTAAGGGCGATGGTCTGCGGAGAATCTGGAGAACTGTCTTTGATGGCGAGCGAACCGGTCAGCGCACCGGCGATTGCGGGCGTGAATGTGACGTTGACGGTACAGGTGGCGTTCACAGCGATCGAGGAACCGCAGGTGTTGCTGGCAACAGCGAAGTTGCCGGTCGCGCTGATGGAATTCACCGTCATAGCGGCTGTGCCGGAATTTTTCAGCGTGACTTTTTTCGATGCGCTGGTCGTGCTCACGATCTGCGCGCTGAAGCTGAGATTCTGCGGCGTAGGTGTGACGATGGGAGCGCTCGCCACGTTAAACGGCAGCGCTACGTAAGCGGCGCACGATGCGCCACTGGGGAAATTCTCCACGAAAATCTGGTAGCCGCCCGGCGTGGCCAGATCGCTGGAAGTCATCGCCACCGTCATCTGATTGCTGTTGATCAGCTTTGAGGTGCGGAACGCGTTGTTCACGAACACCTCGGTCCCCAAGGTAAAACCGGAACCGTTCAGCGTCAGCGTGAATGCGCCTCCACCGGAAACCCCGGCACTCGGGCTGAGGCTGGTGAACGTCAACGGCGTGGTCGTCGTGCTGTAGTCCGCATTCACCAGAAGCTCGTCGTTCATGGTGATGCTCTGCGGGTTGGTCGTGCCGGTCAGGCTGTTTTGCCACTCGGTAAAATCCCAGCCCGTGTTCGGCGTTTCGGTAAAGGTGAGCAGCGTGCCGGAATTGTAGAAACCGTCTCCCGTGGGCGAGCCGGGCACAACCCCGACGCTGCCGGCGCAATCTTCAATGGCGTAATCGCTGAGGTAATACTGCGGCGTCAGCGTCGCGGTGTAGGTCGTCGAAGTGGAGGGCGCCACGATGTTGTGAGTTTCCGCGCCGCCATCGCTCCAACTGGAGTACACGTAACGCGTGTTTCCCGTCCACGGCCACTGCGTCGCATCGACGCTGATGCTGTGGGTGCTGCCGACGCTCCAGGCGGAATTGTAGAAGGAGCTGAAATTCATCGGATCGGGCCAGTAGCTTCCGTCCACATTCACGTAATCATTGTTGTCTCCGGGATTGGTCGTGATCGTATAGATCGGCGACGACGACGGAGAGAAATAGGTTGTCGTATTGATCGGATTGCCCGTGTCCATCGCATAAAAGGTTTTTGGATTCGTGCTCAGTCCGCCGGGCAGCCAGTACGGAGAATTGATGTACTGGTAAAAACTCTGGCCGGAACTTCCCGCCGCTGTGAGCGTCACCTGCTGCCGCGCCGTGTAGTAAACGCCGCTCAGACCAGAGTAGCTTTTCGCCGTCGGGCTTGCGGCAACTGTTCCCTTCCCTGTTGGATAAACCGACGTTGCATAAGGCACAAGTTGGATGAAGCTGGCCATGTAGACGGTAACGGCGGGACTCGTCGCCGGAAATGCCAGCTCTCCGTTGCCGGGGAGCACGGTGATGGTGTGGTTCTGGGCGCCGTTATCGTTCCAGCGGCCGTACGTGTAATAGAAGGTGGTGGCCGTGGTGCTGCCGACAATCACTCCCGCCTGGCTCTGCCCGCCAGTCGCGACGTTCAGCGTGTGCGTGGAGAGCAGCGGCCAACTGTAAGTCTGCGGCGTGGTGACAGTGACGCCGTCAACGATCGCCTGCAAGCCCCGGAGGATTGCTGGTGATCGTGACCTCGGTGGGCGCAAAGCCGTACAGGCGCCGAATGGCGTCGATGTCGCTCGCCGAATATCCCACGTAGTTCGCCAGCGGCATTCCGGCGGGAATCGACTCGATCACCGGCACGCCGTTCTTGCTGAAGTTCAGCGGGAAGTACTGCATGATCGAACTCCAGTCGTAGAGCGTCAGGGCTTGCATGTCGTCATTCTGGATTTCCGAATCGGAAAAGGCGGTGTTGACCATGTTGGCGAAGTTGACCGTGACATAGGAATTGCGGTCCGGCCTGGACTGCTCGTGCCAGAATCCGGTGGCGTGGCCCATCTCATGCATCAGCGTTGCCACGGTGCAAGCGCCCGATCCCCAGATCAATTGCTCTCCACCAACCCGCCCGATGTAGGAGTTCCCTTGTCCGCTGAGATCATCGGGATTGAGATTGAAATCGATGTAGTCGGTCTCGGTCGGTGTGCGCGACCCACTGAATTTGCCCGGCAAAAATCGAGTTATAAGTGCTGATCGCCGAGTTGATGTTGGCGACATCTCCCGACGCAGGATCGATGATGTAAGGGATCTGGTACACCGTGCCCACCAGCGGCCAGCGATATTGCAGGTAGTCGAGAGTCCCGCCATTGGTTTGCAGCGGGAGTTTCTGGTCAACATGATCGAGCGCAATGTCGCCCTGGTAGATCATCTTGCCCTGAATGATCTGGTAGGAGACGCGCTGCCCGCGAAAAATTCCGCTGTGAACTTCGGTCGGGAGGGCAGTCTGGGCGAGCGCCAGACTAAGAGAGAACAAGAAAAACACAAAAACAGACGTAAGCCGGCGCGCAATCTTCGCCATGGAAGAACCTCCTGGAAGAACCAATGAAGAGCCAACGAAACAGGGCCCACGAACCCTGGGGCGGGGGATGCCCACGTGACCGGAAGAGTGTGACCCCAATCAGAACAGCTGTCAATAGCACGAAACCGTGGGTGGACTGCCTTTGGGTCCTGCCTTACGGTCCTGCTTTTGGGTGGCGCAGCGCTTTAGCGCTGCGATCAGATGCCCCGAGTCAGCGGATTTATCCGCCGAGGTACCTCGACAGCTAAAGCAAGTGTGGCAGGCCCTCATCTGACTTTTGTAGTTCTGGTTGCATTTGATTTCCAGCTTGCGGAAGCAGCCGTCAAGCATCGAATCTCGGGAACTGTTTTCCCATCCGGGAATCTTGTCCTGCTCTAGCTCGCCGACTTCCGCAACGCCTTTTGCGCGCGCATCAGAATTTGGCGATGCAGCGCAGCCTCCGGATAGTCCTTGACCCGGGAGTCTGAATCCTTGAGTAGCTTTTCCGCCTCCGTACTCTGTCCAGCGGCTGCGAGGGCAGCACCCAGCGCTACTTCTGTTTCGGCAATTTGCCATGCGCTCAGTGAAAACGGTACCTCGTGAATCTCCTTCGTCGCCTGTCGCAACAGCGTTGCGGCTTCGGCGCTTTTGCCTTCGTCAATCAGCACTTCGCCCAATCGCGTTTCCGCCGAAACGATCGCCGGATGCCCCGGCGATAATTCCTTCTTGCGGATTTCCAGGGCTTGTCTCAGCAGAGGCTCGGCACTCTCAGGGTCATGCTGCAAAGAACGCATGAGCGCAACCCCGATCAGCGAGGCCGCCACATCTGGATTTTCATTTCCTCCAAGCTTTTGCCGCATGGCCAGAGCCTGCCGCTCCAGTTGTTCCGCAGCGCTGAAATTGTTCTGATCTGCCTGCAACAGGCCCAGGTTGGTCAGCATTTTAGCCAGTTGCCAACTCTCCGGGCCTTTGGCTTGCCGGATCATTGCGATCGCCTGACGATAAGCTCCGTCTGCACCTTTATAGTCGCCTTTTTCCTGCAACATCCGTGCCCAGTTGTTCAAGACGCCGGCCACGATTGCATCATTCTTGTTTGGCCAACCCACTATCTGCAGGAGTTCTGCCAGCAGAGGCTGCGCTGTCGCCCAGTCTCCCTTCTCCAGCGACACAAAACCGAGATTATTCAGCGGATAGGCCAGGTCGGGATGGCCCGGTCCATCGATCTTGCGACGGATCGCGAGCACCTCCCGGTCAACCGCTTCGGCGCCCGACAGATCACCGGCGTCGATCAATGTGCCCGCCAGGTTGTGCAGATAGTGAGCGTAATCCGGGCTATCGGCGCCCTCGATTCGCTCCGAAATCTTCACCGACTCGCGCAGCAATTGTGCAGCTTCGCCGAAACGGCCTTTTCTTTCCAGCTCCAACGCCAGGTAGTTATCCGCGACGCTAAGATCCACGCTCATCCCGTGGCTTCGCGCCGCGTCTGACGCCTTGCGTAACCACGATTCCGCTTCCTGATCCTGATCCTCCCAATAGAGGCAATCCCCGAGACTCGCCATGCTCTCCGCGACCAACGAATCGGACGGCCCCAGTTTCGACTGGCGCACCGCCAGCGCTTCGCGGAAAAGGGGCTCGGCCCGCTTGAAATCCGATTGCAGCCGAATCGCGGTCGCCAGTCCCTCGAGCGTTTCGGCCGTCTCCAGACTGGATTCGCCAAGCGTTTTTCTCCGGAGTTCATAGGCGCGCCGCATCACGGATTCAGACTTGTCGTACAGCCCCATGCCCGAATATGCCCGTCCGATGTTGTCGAATAGTCTCGCTTGCAACTCCGGCTCGCCGGAGAACTCCGCATCGACTCGCCGGGCTCCCTCGTCAAGAAGTTCCGGCCCTGAGATCGCCTTGCCCCGCGCCTGCAGGGGCGTCGTGGCCTGAAAAATACTGTTCAGAAACTGCGCTTCTCGTTCTGCACTCAGACGCGCGCGTTCCGCACGGCGGGCCAGCAGACCCATCCCGATGCTGAATCCCACCAGCGCTACCGCGACAGCCAGGGTCGCGACGAATCCGACTTTGTGCCGTTGAATGAACTTGCGAGATCGATAGCTCCACGAGTCCGTGCGCGCACGCACGGGATAGCCGCTCAGGTACGCGTCAATATCTTGCGCCAACTGCCCGACCGACATGTAGCGGCGAGAAGGCTCCTTCCGCATCGCCATGAGGACGATGTTGTCGAGTTCGCCGCCGAGTTTGCGCGCTGCATCGGGCGGAGCCAGCTCCGGATTGGCCTTCCAGACCAGACTCGGGGCAGTTGCATTCTGTTCGCAGATCACCCGCGCGATTTCAAGTGGGCTCATCGTACCCAGGTGAAACGGACGCCGTCCGGAGAGCAATTCATAGAGCAGCACTCCGAGGGCGTAAACGTCGGTGGATGTAGTGATGATGTCGCCGCGTACCTGCTCCGGGCTGGCATACTCCGGCGTCATCATGCGGTCGCCGGTGAGGGTTCGCGAGGCTTCCGAGCCGTCGGGCGCCAGAAGTTTGGCAATTCCAAAATCCAGCAGCTTCGGAACGCCCTCGGCGGTCACCATGATGTTTCCCTGGCTTAATATCGCGGTGAACGACCAGATTTTTGTGCGCGTACTCCACCGCGCCACACACCGTCGAAAACAGCCGTAATCGCGCTTCCGTCCCCAGCTTGTTCTTTCGACAGTAGTCGTCGATGAAACTTCCATCGACGTACTCCAGCACCAGATAAGGAACGCCGTCGTCTACTCCGCCGTCGAGCAGTCGCGAAATATTAGGATGGTTCAGATTCGCCAGAATCTGGCGCTCCGCGCCGAAGCGAAGCAGTATGCGCTGGGTGTGCGCGTATCCCGGGTGCATCAGTTTGATGGCAACCTGCTGCTGGTACAGGTCGTCAGAGCGCTCCGCCAAGTACACCTGGCCCATGCCGCCTTCCCCGAGCACACGAAGCAGGCGGTAAGGACCAATCAGCCGGCCTGTGATCGCATCCTCCTCGCTCGCATTGAGATTGCGAGCGGCTTCCTCCACCGGCTTTTGCAGGAAGCTCAAAGTGTGATCGGAGGCATTCAGCAGCGACTGCACTTCTTCTCTTAGGGTTGAATCGCCTCCGCAGGCGTGATCGAGGAAGGCGTTGCGATCGGAGGGCGCCCGCTCCAACGCGGCGTAGAAAAGCTCTTCAATCCGTTGCCAGCGATTGCTCGCGGAAGCTGCCACCGGTCCCCTCTCTAAGCTTCGTCTTGCCCCAATTCCCTGTACAAAAAAGCCTTGGCGAGAGTGAGTTCGCGATGCACGGTAGCGGGGGAGATCTTCAGCGCCGCGGCCGTTTCATCGTAGGTGAGTCCGCCAAAAAAGAGCATTTCAATCAAATCGCTTTTGCGCTGATCCTGTTGAGCCAGACGCTTGAGCGCATCATCCAGTTCGAGGATTCCATGATCCGCCTGTGGGCCCATCATGATGGCTTCATCGAGGGGAACTTTCACAAATTCTCCGCCGCGCTTCTGACGATTTTTGGTCTTGGCGTGATCCACCAGAATGCGCCGCAGCAGGCGCGCCGAGACGGCGTAGAAGTGCACTCGATCCTGAAATTCCACCCCGGAATCCACCAGCCTCAAATAGGCCTCATGCACCAGATCGGTCGCCCGCATCGTATGATCCGGCCGCTCCGAGCGCAGGCAATTTGAAGCCAGCTTGCGCAATTGGTCGTAGACAACCGGCATCAACCGGTCCAACGCCTGTTTATCTCCGCTGCCCCACTGTTGCAGAAGTTGCGTTACCAGTTGACGGTCTGGCTCCATTTCGTCCCTGGTCCTCGTTGGTCGCCCGTCGGAAATTAGCGGACTGCCCCACGGAACCCGCACCCAGTCGGCGCGTTCGAGAAGGAGTCCGGTAAAGAGCCAAAATTATATACCAGCCTCGAACGCCTGAAGCGAGGCCTGCCCCCACACCTCGAAAAATGTTTTTTTCGTTTCATGAGGGAATCGCCCCGGCATTGTCGCTCTTATAGGCGGGAACAAATGATTCCAGTTTTAGAAATTCAAATTCAAACTAATGAGGATAAGACAATGAAATCGATCAACGTTCGCAATCTTGTACGTATGTTCGCAATCACTGTGCTGTGCCTCGGCTTGGCCGCGACCAGCTTCGCCGGAACCAATCCGCTGAACGAACCCAACGGCCTTGCCGTCGACGCCAGCGGCAATCTCTACGTTGCCAACACCGGAACCAACACCGTTCTGAAGTTCAACTCGAAATACGTACAGCAGACAGCTTCAACCATCAAAAAGAACGTCACCCACCCCACCGCCGTAGCCGTTGACCCGCTGGGCAACGTCTGGGTGGCAAACTGGGCGATCAACGGCGGCAGCATCACCGAGTACCATGGAACCGTCCAGAATACGACCGGCACGATCACTGAGGGAGTAGACGGACCGTTGGCAATCGCCACCGATGGCATGGGCAGCGTCTGGGTGCAAAACAGCGCTTCCTACGTCGATGTTTACTCGCAGCCTGCCCTTGGCACCAGCGGCGGTCCGGCTCTACAGCAGACCTTTAGCATTCTCGGACCTCTCAACGGCATCGCGGTACAAGAAAATTCAGTCGCTCTGGGAAGCTCCGGGTTAGGGGTCGTGTTCGGTCCGGCTCTGTCGACCATAATCACCGGTAGCTTCAACGTGACCTACACGGATGAATTCAGTAGCGGCAATCAAGTGGCTGCCGACGGAAAAGGCAATTTTTACGTGGCCAACGTTGGTGGTTCGATCGCGATCGTGGCCCCCGGCGCAAGTCCGGTCAGCTTCGTCGTGTTGACTTTTACGCCTGCCGGCATGGCGGTTGACAAAGTCAACAATCGGCTGTATGTCTCCAACTTCACCGACAACTACATCCAGGTGTACAGCACCACCACCGCACAATTGATCGAAACGATCGACTAAGCGCTGCTCAGAAGCTGTAGACATGAACCAGCGGCGGCGGATCCTGATCCGTCCTCCGCTGGTTTCTTCTTTTACTCAGCGATTTGGAGAAGGCTCAAACTTTCTTCATGCAATCCAGCATTAACGGACACCCCCGCTACTGCGGCAGCGGCTCCCGCGGCGATGCGTAATACCCCGCCCTCGTCTGGATTTTGTAATTCTGCTTGCACTTGATTTCCAGCTTGCGGAAGCTGCCGTCGAGCTTGGTGTTGGTAGGGGTATAGCCGAGGTTGTACTGGCTGCGCAGTTCGGCGGAGATCTGGTCGAAGGCTTCTCGCAGCTTGTCGAACTTGTTGCCGACGTTGATGACGCGGCCTCCGGTTTGCTCGGTGAGTTTGCGCATTTCGCCTTCGCCGGAATAGCCCATCTGATAAGAGCCATAGAAGCCGCGATCGGCGCACAGCAGCACATAAACGATGGCATCGGCTTTCTGCGCAGCTTCGATCGCGTCTCTGATTTTGAGCTGGCTGCCCTCGTCCTCGCCATCGGTGAGCAGGATCATCGCCTTGCGTCCTACTTCTTTCGCCAGCATGTCGTGCGCCGATAGATACACCGCGTCGTAGAGCACTGTGCCCTTGTTCAAGCCAGCAGTGGGAACCGGCCCTCCCCCCGCGCCCGGAATCGGCCCGGTGCTGTAGCCGGTATTGATCTTCACCTTATTCAGCGCGTTCTGCAGGCGGTGAACATCTCGCGTGTAATCCTGCACCAGCGAAGCGTCGATATTGAAGTCGATGACGTAGGCCTCGTCCTTGTCGGTGAGAACCTGCCTGAGGAACGCACCGCCGGCCTCCTTCTCCATATCGAGCACGTGTGCCTGGCTGCCAGAGGAGTCGATGAGAATGCCGAGAGTCAGCGGGAGGTTCGTCTCGGCGGCGAAGTACTTGACGGTTTGCAGCTTGCCGTCTTCGTAGACTTCGAAATCATCTTTGGTGAGATTGGGAATCAGAGCGCCGTGCTTGTCTTTGACGTTGAAAAAGAGCCCGACCACGTTGACGCTGACTTTCAGGGTTTCTTCCGGCTGCTGCTGGTCTTCGGGTTTCTGAGCGTCAGGTTTCTGAGCGGCGGGCGTCTGAGCGGCAGGTTTTTGGGCATCGGAAGGCTGCTGAGCGGCGGGCGGCGGAGTTGCGCCATTCTGGGACCCCGGTGTCTGGGCGACGGCGGGAGCCTGAAACGACAGGGTTGCCAGCAAGAATAGAATAGAGGCAAAGGCCAGAGCCGCCGATAATCTTTGGTAAGCGAAGATTTTTAACATGCCGGGAATCCCTCTTTGGGTTTTTGTTAGTCTAATCCTTGAACTTAGATGCACCAAATAGACGATTCCCGCATCCGTAGGAATAGAGGCTTTATTTTTGCCGGGCGGTAGTCGCAGTTACGAGTTGCTGTCAAGAATGGACGGTTCATTGGTGAGCACAAAAGCGGCAAGCGATCACGGAAAACGCGAAACGCGTTGGAGCAAGGCGAAGACGATGGCAGCGGCCGTGCTCCTGGCCGGGCTCTGCGCGATCGTACCGGCGATGCTGGGGCAGTCTTCTCAACCCTCGCAGGGCCAGGCTCCTCAAAGCCAGCAGCCCAGCGGACAGACCCAGCCACAGCAAACTCCGGCAGCTCCAGACTCGACCCTGCCCGACGCGCCGTCGGTGCAGCCGTCGGCGGCCGCGCCCGAGCCTCCGCCGCCGCCGAAGCCGGAGGAAAAAAAGCCGGTCGAGCGCGATCCCTGGACTAACCAGCCGGTGAACAAGCCCGCCGCCGCAGGGCAGGCTCCCGAACCCGGCGACGAAACCCAGCCACCGCCGCCCATGCCGCCGGTCAAGACTCTGCCTCCGGGAAGCGCCAACAAACCCAGCGCGCAGGATCAGCTTTACACCCTGGTGGTGCACACGAATTTTGTGCAGGTTCCCGTCATGGTGAAGAATAAGGATGGACGTCCCGTGGATGGCCTTCTCTCCACCGATTTCAGCGTGAAAGAGAACGGGATCAAACAGAAGCTGAGCTTTTTTACGGCCGATCCCTTCGCTCTGTCGGTTGCGATTGTCCTCGACCTGGGCATGCAGGATTCCGCGGTGCAGGAAGTCAACCAGACATTTTCCGCGCTGGTCGGGGCTTTTGCTCCTTACGATGAAGTTGCGCTCTATACCTATAGCAGCACGGTAAGCGAGGTCAGCGACTTTGCCGGAGCGACGCGCAAGTTGACCGCGCTGTTGAACCAGATGAAGACGGAACGCGGGCGCAATAACGGTCCGCCCATGCTCGGTGGACCTTTGGCGCCGGGTGGCCCCATTGTCAATGGAGTGCCGGTGGGCAGCCCGACCGAGCCGGTGTATACCGCGCCCAAAGAGGCGCATGTATTGAACGATGCCATCCTGAAGGCGGCGCTCGACCTGAGCAAACGCGACCGCACGCGGCGCAAAATCATTTTCGTCATCAGCGACGGACGGGAATCGGGCAGCCAGGCCAGCTACGGCGACGTACTGCGGGTGCTGCTCTCGAATGAAATCCAGGTAAAGGCGGTCGCCGTGGAAGCCGCCGCTTTGCCCCTTTATGGCAGGATCGAGCGGCTGCACATGCCGGGACAGGGTTACGGCAACATTCTGCCCAAATACACTTCGGCGACCGGCGGAGGTATGCCCTACAGCAAGCTTTCCCGCAACGCGATTGAAGAAACCTATGCCGAGGCCATGAGCGAAGCCCGCAATCAGTACACCCTCGGCTACACGCCGGTGAAGCCGAAGACCCCGACAGCGGCGGCCTACCGCAGCATCGAGGTGGTGGTGGAACGGCCGGGGCTGAAGGTTTACGCCAAAGATGGATATTATCCGGCTCCAGCAGCGCGCTAGGAAGCGTGGTTTTCTTAGCGACCTTCGCGGCAGTTCTTTGCGAACTTTGCGGTGAGAAGCTTTTTCCGGCAAGCCCACCGAGCCCTGCCCTGGCTCTGAAACCTTGAAACTTTGAAACCTGCACCCGAAGGGGTAACCTGAGTAACCTGCGTACACTCCACCGGCTGTGATATAAAAACCGCAAGCCCCAACAGGGATATTTTTGCGCGGCTAGGCCGGTGACGGTCTGCAGTTGCGCCACTTGAGGAAAGCTTTGAGTTTCATAAACTTCGCAGCTCGGGAAATCAATTGCAAAATCGTGTACTACGGCGCCGGGTTGGGCGGCAAAACCACGAACCTGCAGGTGATCTACCAGAAAACGGCGGAACAGCAAAAGGGCAAGATGATCTCGCTGGCCACCGAAACCGAGCGCACATTATTTTTCGATTTCCTGCCGCTCGATCTCGGAACGGTTCGCGGCTTCAAAACCAGAATCCACCTGTATACCGTCCCCGGGCAGGTCTTCTATGACGCCAGCCGCAAGCTGATTCTGCGCGGCGTGGATGGCATCGTCTTCGTAGCCGACTCCCAGGAACAGCGCATGGACGCCAACGTCGAGGCTCTCGACAACCTGATGTCGAACCTCAAAGAACATGGCTACGACTTCAACAAGATTCCTTACGTGCTGCAGCTAAACAAACGCGACCTGCCAAATATTTTGCCCGTGGATACTCTCTCCAAAGAACTACGCAAGAAGAACGAAGCGGTAGTTGAGGCGGTGGCATTTCAGGGATCGGGAGTTTTCGAAACCTTGAAAGAAATCGCCAAGCAGGTGCTGACGGAGTTGAAAGCCGGCGGCTAGACGAAAGCAGTTCTCAGTTCTCGGCTCTCAGTTCTCAATTCTCGGCTCTCTAAAATCAATAGTGGGGCCGTTCAAAATAGTCCGCCCCAAAAACAATCTTGTCATTCCGACCGAAGCGAGCGGCAGCGAGCGTAGCGGAGGAATCTGCTGTGGCCTGTCGCCCGCGGCGCACAGCGATTCCGCGCTCCTTCGGCCTGCACGACCGTGGAAGAGCGGCGCTTTCAGCGCCGCGTTAAGCCATCCAAAATCAGCCGGGCTTTAGCCCCCGTGGTCGAATTCATTCTCAATCTCCCACCAATTCGATCTCCGCAGAATCCAACTCGTCCTGCGGACGGCTGCTCAGCCGCGCCAGCGCCAAACTCATCAGCGAAACTGCACCCAGCAGCGCGATGCATCCCGGCCACTTTTTCCAATGCCAGAACCATCCCGTCAACGTGGCGCCGGCGCTTCCTCCCAGGTAGTAGACCGTGACGTAGAGTCCTGCGGCGGAAGACCGCGCCCTTCCCGCGATTGCCCCCGTCTGCACGGTAGCGGCCGCCTGCGCCACGAAAACTCCGGAAGAAAAAATTGCCAGACCGATGACGACTACCGGAAGCGATCGCACCAGAGTGAGCAGCAGTCCCGCAATCATCATGGCGCAATAGGCGAGCGCGGTATGGCGAAAACCGAAGCGATCGAGAAACCGCCCGGACTGCGGCGTGATCACCACTCCCAGCAAATAGACAAGGAAAACGCTGCCCAGTTGTGCCGAGTTCAGTCCGAACGGCGTGGCCGCGAGATAGAAGTTTACGTAGGTAAAGCATCCCACAAGCGTAAACAGCGCGGTGGCGCCAGTGCCGAAATTAGCCAGCAGTCGCGGGTTGCGCAGATGATCTGTGGCGTGCTTCAGAACCTGCCGCGCGCCCGCCGCCGGCACGAAATTCTTCGCCAGCGGCAGCCACGCGCGGACGAAGATCGCCCCAGTCAGATTCAACACGGCAATCACCACAAAGGCCGCGCGCCAGTCCCAGTGTGTGGCAACGATGCCCGAGAGGAATCGTCCCAAAAATCCTCCGATCACCGTCCCCGTCACGTACGCAGACATGGCACGGCCCACGCCGCGTCCCGCCCATTCTTCATTTACGTAGGCCAGAATCACCGCAATCACTCCCGGCACCAACAGGCCTTGGGCGAATCGCCAGAAGATCAGCACACGCAGGCTGGTGGAAGTCGCCGCAAGCGCGGTGGGGATCGTCAGCAGAAACAGCGAAGGGACGATCACCTTCTTGCGTCCACGCAGTTCCGCAATCATGCCGATGAAAGGAGCGGTGAGCGCGGTCGCCAGAATCGTGACACTCACGGTGAGGCTCACTTCGAGTTCCGACGCGTGAAATATCTGCCGCAACAGCGGCAACAAGGGCTGGGTACAGTACACGTTGAGAAACGTGCACATGCCGGCAAGCATGGTTGCGACGGTGGCTTTGTCGAGTTTGACCAAGGCGAGTCTGGGCAAGGCGAATTTGGCCAAGGATGAACGGAACTCCGGCAATAGCTACCTTACCAGCCTGCCACTCCCCACCACATACGCCCGCGAATTGGAAACAACTCGATATAGACATTTCGCTGTCCAGTGGGACGCTTGCAGTCTTGATACAACCAAAATCCCGGGAACGCCTTCAGTAGGTAGTCAAGGGCATCCGCCAAGGTGACGTCATTCAATTCACCCGAGAGGCTCCGTATTCGCGCATTAGGCGCAGTTTTGACCTTTGCTATTGGAAACGAGTCTGTATTTTGGAACACCAGCGTGCCATCATTCGGTAACGAGTAGATGGGGACATCATAGGGATCGAAAAGCTGTCTGATGCCATGGGCCAGCATGAAAGATTGAACCTCGGGTGCGTTGAGAACGAGGGCCAATGCCTCACCAGCCTCGGTGATCTTGTCGAACGCAAGGTGACTGATCCGGACGTGCAGGATGTCGGTTTGAACTCCAGTTTCGACCATCCGAACCGTACCGTTGCTCTCCCGAGAAATCGCCATTCGGCCATCGACCGAAAACATAGCGCGAAGTGTGTTGACGGGATTCCGCGAATAAGGCCATCGCGGCGCGCGAATTGGTGGCAGCTCCGGAACGGGGACATAAACGCCACACTTGTCGCTATATTCAACAGAGGCTGAAACTCCTGCTTCCGTCAAAACGCTTAAGATGAGTTGTGGCTCGTCAAAGCCCTTATGGACATGATCGGGCTCCTGGCCGACTGCCGCGACATGAAACAGCAAGGAAAGTGCTGCTACGACCGCAGTTCGTTTCATAGCGAAGAACCTTTCCTTGCAGATACGAAAATCATAATCCCTACAGCGGACACCTGTACATCTAGCCGAATCGTCACTTCGACACATGTGGGGCTCCACGGTAAAGTTGATTTGGTAACGTATGCTACGCAACCGAAAACTTTGGCCGTCATCCAATTTGCATTGGAGGTGAAACATGCAACACGTGCGCCAGGAGAACCTGCCCTTTGTCGGCAGTTCGCATGAATTCGTCGGAACCGATCACGGCAACACCAACGTCTCCGTCTTCCTGTTCCACGGGAAACCGGGATCAGGGCCGGGTCCGCACCGGCATCCTTACGACGAGATCCAGTTCATCCGTGAAGGCCGTGGCGTGTGGACGGTAAACGGCAATACCTTCGAGGGCGGCGCGGGAGACATCTTCGTCATTAAGGCCGGCGAGATCCACAGCTTCAAAGCGGTCGGCGATTCTCCACTCGTGCAATTCGACATTCACCTCAGCCCCGTTTTCATCCAGGAGAACCTTTAGAGCTGTGGCCGACAATGTGATCTCTACCTTCCTACAAATTGCCAGGTTGAGTTCGACAGGATGCCGTTTCCTAGTTGCCCTCCGAAAATGATGGCTTGATCGGTTGCGGGATCGTACGCCATTCCAACTGCCGATCGAGCGGACGGCGAGAATGCCGGAGCCAGTTGCACCCAATCGCTTCCAGTCCACGACCAGGTGTCACCGAGAATACCGAAAGCAACCACTTTCTGCATCGCTGGATCGAACGCGATCCCTGCTCCCACATAAGCCGGGATCTGGGTGGTTGGATTTTGCAGCGTCCAGTCAGTGCCGTCCCAAGTCCACGTGTTGTCGGTGCGGATGGTGTCTCCGTTGCCGGCGGTGAGAACAACGTTGTGGTGCGGCGGGTCGAGCGTTGCGATCCCCCAACCGCGCGGATAAGGCGCAGTGTGGGGAAACAACTCCTGCCACGATGTTCCTGTCCAGCGCCAGGTGCGGCTGTAGGCGGGAACTTTGTTGTTGCTGTTATAGCCACCGAACATGATGGCGCTGCCTGTAAGCGGATCGGTGAACAACACGGCCCCGGTGGCACGGGGAGGCGAGAGGTTCATCTGGGCCTCGGTCCAGGTCATGGTTGCGCCGTCAAATACCCAAGTGTCCTGCAGGTAAAACTTCACGTCGAATCCGCCAAACATGACCAGCTTGTTGGTGGGCTGGTCAAACACCATAGCTGCGCCGTTGCGCACCGGCGGCGCAACCGCGCTCGTGACTTGGGTCCAGGTAGTCCCATCGAATGTCCACGTATCGTTGAGATTTCCGTTGGGGCCGAGGCCGCCGAACAGAACGATCTTCTGGCTCACCGGGTCGTACGCCATGGCAGGAAAATCGCGGGCTAACGGAGGCGTGGTTGGGGAAAGCTCCCGCCATGCGGTGGTCTGAGCCAGAAGCGGCTGGGCCGTTGACAGAGCGAACGCCGCCACGGCGGCAAGCACGATATGGACGATCCGCCTTCCAGAGCTCATGTTTGCGATTCCTTTCCCTGCGCAGGATCAAAAAAGCTGAAAGGAATTGTATACCGATCCAGCCAAATGGCAAGCTGGGCAAGGCTTTGGCAGCGCTGCAGCTTGGATCGCTGTCGTGCTGAGCGGAGGCGGGACGACCCGAGGGAGTTCCGGCGGAGTCGAAGCATCCCTATCCGCACCACGGGTTGGGTGAGGGTAGGGATCCCCTCGACATGCTTGGCAGGCTCTTCGGCTGCATGAGCGCTTTCGCTTCGCTTCGCGTTCACTCCGTTCAGGATGACAGAACGAAACTCTTCGGCGAACCATAAGTCGACATGATCCAAATTGAGCCACTACCAAGGCTGCGTGTGACGTCTTCCGCAAGGAGAGAATCACCGCAAAGAAAAAAGCGAGCCCCGCAAAAGTTCATGTGGGGCCCGCTCTACTCTCGTCAATGACTTACCCAACTCGAATGACTACGGAGTTATTTCGTATATCACTCCGCAACCGCAGGAGGTGCTTCCTCCTCCGCTGGTTGTGCCGTACAAGTTGCCGGATGGATCCAGAGTGACTCCGCCATCCGGATATTCACCGCGCGCAGTCGAGAGCGTGGAAAAATCGAATATCGTGCTCTCGCTGTAGCCCGAGGACTTTGTCAGTTTGATCACGCTGCCCGGCGCAAAGTAACTGTAACCGGCCAAAGCCTCATACAAGGTGCCGGCTGAATCCATGCCGAGCGATCCCGTGGGCGACGGCGGCGAGTCGCGCGGCACGATGTAGAGAATGCTGAACTTCCAGCCTCCGCTTTTGGGTTGGAGTTCGAAGATCGATCCGCAGCCCAGATTGCCGGCGCATGCCGGAATCCCGCCTTCCGAGGTGGCTCCAAAGATGTTCCCGGAGGCATCCAGAAGCAGGTTGCCGGAGGGAACTGCACCGTCTTTAAAACCTTCAAAGTTGTGCACAGTGGTCTCCAGCCAGCCCCCTCCGGTTTTCGGGGACAGTTCGAAGATCACACCCCTGCCGGCGGCGGCCGGGGATATCGGCGCCGAAGTAATTTTGATTTCAAATCTTCCGAGCGGAAGAAGATGCAAAAAACGGTGCCAAGCCGTGACAATCTCACAGCGTCGCACCCGCGTCAAGATGAAGGAAATTGCAAGGTTAAAGTAGTCGAGACAATTCTCATCCTTGAGCAACATCGAGGAAATGCTCCCACGCACGTTTTTCCCCGCACTCCCTCCACACCGCTATATGTGAGAAGACGGCACAATTCTCATTCCTCGATCTCTACTGTGAAGTTAAAGTTATCGTGCTTAAGGTGAGTCACTCTTTTTCCGTTATTGCACGTTGTTGATCAGGATTACGTCGGTGCTCACGCTGCCTCGCACCAGAAGCAGTTGTTTGCCGTCGTGAGAGATTGCGAAATCAAAGATCAGCCCGCTGGAAAAATTCGTAATCTGCCGCGGAGGCCCGCCCTTCACCGGCTGGCTCCACAGATTTGAAATGCCATTCTTGCTGTCAATGTACACAATAGATTTGCTGTCTGGCGTCCACTGAAATTTCGTGACATTCAGCTGCGCGACC
Source organism: uncultured Acidobacteriaceae bacterium (assembly GCA_963715875.1). Lineage (GTDB taxonomy): Bacteria > Acidobacteriota > Terriglobia > Terriglobales > Acidobacteriaceae > Sulfotelmatobacter. The sequence goes on from OY970281.1 coordinate 4,370,440, forward strand.
TTGACCGGTTCGCCGCCTTCGATCGGAACCACGTTTTCCCCCCACCCGGTTCGTTCCTCGAAGGAAGTTATGGCCAGGAGCTTTCCGTCCGGCGAAGGGATCGCGTTGGCCCAGATGCCATCATTGACTTTCACCGGCGTTCCCCCAGACAAAGCTATCTTCCAAACGCTAAATCGTCCCGATATCGCGGAACCGTAGAATACCCATTTCCCATCTGGAGCCACTTCGGGGAATCGGTCGGTGCCGCCGTGCGTCAATTGCAACGGTTCGCTGCCGTCAATTTTCATCTTCCAGATGTTGCTTTGACCGTCGCGGTTCGAGGTGAACACAATCGTTTGGCCGTCGGGCGTAACGCGAGGACTGAAGTTATTGCCGGCGTTGGAGGTCAACTGAACTGAGGCGCTGCCGTTTGTTCCAATGCTCCACAGGTCGAGATGACTATTGATATTCGAGGTATAGATCACGCCTCCACTGGGTGTGAAGGCCACGCCGTCATGGCCATCGCTGGTTCCACTGCTGAAGGTGAGCTGGCGTTCGCTGCCCGCTCCCAGCGGCGCCGTCGAGACGAAAGAGGAAACCTCGCTTTGCACCGTCACCAGCGCGCTGGAATCCGCCGTGAGACTCACGCCGAAATACCGGTTCAGGTCGTGAGTGATTTGCCGTACTGTGCCTTCTGGAACAGAGACGTACCACAGCTGCGGTGATGGGCCGGACGACGGATCGGCAGAATCCAGGATCACTCCACTGCCATCCGCCACCCAGGCGGCTCGGCCCGAAGAGGTCCACCGTGGTGGCACAATGATCTTCTTCTCTCCCCCTTGCAGGGGCACATCGAGCAAGCCCCACGTCGGGTTGATGCCGAGCGTACCCTGTGCCGTCATGACGACGATGTGCTTGCCATCCGGCGACCACCCCGCGCCGCAGCTCTGCTCAAACCAGGAATAGCAGTATCGATCCGGAAGCCTGCTGCGGTTGACTACATGCTCACCTGAACCGTCAACCTTGGCCACCAGCAGGTCGTCCTCGCCTTTTGCCGGAAAGAACCGAATATAAGCCATCCGGCTGCCATCGGACGAAACGGCGATTGGCGCATCCACATCTTCCATCACCTTTTGCGAAGTTCCTCCAAGAACCGGCACTCGGTACGCCCCAGCCGTGGATTCGTTCTTGCGTGCGGCCACGTAATAGATGTGGTCACCGTCGGGCGAAAAGGTCATCCCAAAATACTGCGCCTCGGCCGGCGCGACGATCTGAACATTGTTTGCAGTCGCGACCTGGCGGACCCACAGGCTTTGCTTGCCGCCCTCCTCGATCACGTGCACCACGTACTTTCCGTCGGGTGAAATTGATGCCATGCGCGACTTGCCGGTGTTCGTCAGCCGCGTCATGCGAATGGATTGGTACGGCGGGGCCGGAGCCTTTTTGTGCCGCATAAGCCGGTAAAGCCCGGAGCCGATCATGGCCGTTAGGACCAGTACCACTGCCCCAACCACCATCTTCCTTCCGTTATTCCGAGCCGCGCCCCGAATTTCTTCTCGGGCTGCCGCAACCGAGTCCAAACTTGAACTGCCATTCCTGGGGCTGTCTAGTTTTGTAACCGGGGCAGAGAATCGATAACCGCGCCGAGGGATGGTTTCTAAATATCGCGGAGTTTCAGGATTATCGCCCAAAGCTTCCCGAATCTTTCGAATCGCGACGCCCAGGCTGTTGTCAAACTCTAAAAAGGTGTCCGCCGACCAGATCCCCTGCCTGATCTCGTCTCGGCTGACAATTTCTCCGGACCGCTCCACCAGCATGATGAGCAAACGGCAAGGCAAATCTTGTAGTTTTACCCGACTGCCGTTCCGAGCGAGTATGCCCTCCGCTGAGTCGAGTTCGAACGGACCAAATTGATACTTAGGCTTGTCTGAGGGCACTTTCGACGGAAGATCCTTCCCAGGCGGCCAATCTTACCATGCCTGCTGCGACTGCTTCGGAGTTAATGCTCGTCTCTAAGGCGCTGGAGCGACGACAGTTTAGGCGTTAATGAGAACTTAAAAACAAGTTTCATTGACCTCCGGCATCTTTTGATTCACATTCATGCACGCAGCCAAAGAACCCTATCTTCAGGGTTGGGAGAAGCCATGGAACGACGTCGGTGCGATGTCCACGGTAAATGACGTTGTTTCCGTGCCACTGGCAGGCGGAAATGGAAACCGCCGACATGGTTCCTGACAATCCCGGTACCTGGATGTACCACTGCCATGTCGGTGAACACATGGTGAGGGGGATGATGGCCCGTTACCAGGTCGAACCGTGAGCGGCGATTGTGAATAACCGTTAAAGGACGCCTGTCCGGAGGAACCACTCAAATGAACAGGTCTTCAAACTCAACTCTTTCTGGCTTGGCCGCAACGGTAGCGGCCGTATCGTTTTGCGTAACGGCACACGCCGCCAATCCCTGTCTGCCCGTCTTTGACGCCTTGACCAAGGTGGTCACTACCGCCAGCCACAGCTTCACGACCAGCACCTCGCCATCCGTGAATGGCGGCAGGGCGACGGAAAGCGAAACCATATTCGTAAATGGACAGAAATACATTCGTGCCCGCGGAAAGTGGATGCGTATTCCCGTGACCTCGCAGGATAGCGTGGAACAGGAGAAAAAAAAAGAAGAACACGGCGAATCCACTTGCCAATTCCTTCGCAACGAATCGGTGAACGGTGAAGACGCCATGCTCTATTCCTTGCATCGCGAATACGACGAGGTCACCGAAGACGGAGAGATGTGGGTATCCAAAGGTTCCGGGCTGCCTTTGCGCGCTGAAGAGGACGTAGATAACCGAGCCAACAAGGTAAGGGAGCACCGCTCGACTAGATTCGAGTACGGGGACATCCGCCCGCCGACGTAACCGCCACGGCTACTCCCGCGCTGGCCAATGCCGCAGAGTGCAGAATCGCCGCGCTGTCTCTAGTAAAGTGGGCGAAGAGGAAATTGATTTCATCCACTCTCCGCCCTTCCCGCAATCCGCGCAGGCTCAACGAGCCAGCTTTTGTGGCTTGAGCACTGGAGGAGCAAGTTTCGTAGCGCGTCGGCGCTTCATCATTTCAGGATTGCGCGCCCAAATGATTCCTTGCTCTGGCGCCGCTCCGTAAAGTTCGGGATGCAGGTAAAATCCTTTTTCCCCGTCAGGCTTGTCCAATTCCACAGGCGTGCGGTGGGTGTTGGCCCATGCATCCTGCCGGATTCCCGTTACCTGCCACGAGACTTCCACGTTCGGTTTGTCGGTACGGATGGCGAATTGATGATTAGCAACCTTTGTCGCGACGATAGCCTGGGCAAACTGGCCGATGACGGTGAGTTGGTAGCGGAAGTCGCGGTTCAGCGCTTCGAACCAGTCCGGCAATTCGACGATCGCCTGTCCACTCGCGTCGGTGGTGACGGTGCCGTCATACATGGTCTTCATGTCGGAGGAAACGACTGCGGAATGCGAAAGATATTTGCTCGCCGGATCGAGCGGGTGATCGATCTTTACAGCGGCTTCGCCCGAGTTAATCTGTCCCGTGGCATAAACGTCGCCGACAAAATAGCCGGCCTCTTGGTCAAACCCGCCGCCAGTCGTGTTTCCCGAAATTCCCACGACTCCGAAGCCGCCGTACATACCATTTCCCCCTTGAAAAACCGCCCCGGCGCCCCCGGTGCCCCCGGTGCCCCCACCGCCGCCTCCGCCGTAAGCGATAACTCCAGAACCGCCAAAACTTGTTGACCCCGAGGTCGTATCGCCGCTGCTGCCGTAAACGTCCTCGCCGTCAGCGCCATCTTGGCCCGATCCGCCGACCGCATCTGCCGACTGCGCGTAGATCGCGGCGTGCGAATTAGAGGAACTCAGAACCGCGAGTTGTGCGCTGGGAATCTGGGTGCCAATGGAAACTTGCCCGCTATTAAAGACTGACATGCGTGAGGTGTAGTTCGTGTAGAAGTCCAGGCCGTATTTGGTGTAACCAATGGTTCGGTTGGAAGCGATGCCCTCGCCGCTGCCGCCGGCGCCAAACAGCAACCCAGGAGTCGGGCCACCGGCATTCGCGCCCAGGGCGTCGGCATTCAACGTGGACCCGGACGAAGTTCCGGTCACGGCCAGGTTGCTTGAAACATTAACGTTGCCCTCGAGCCAGATCGTGCTGGTTCCAGTTAAGTCTGTGATCCCAAGATTGCCTGCGCCTTCGCCGTTGGCGCTGCCAGCCGACAGGAAATTCCAGGTGTGGCCTCCGGCGCTCGTGTTCGCCAGCGAGAGCCATGTGCCGAATGTGGTTGAGCCGCCCAGAGCCAGCGGAGTGTAGGTGTTGGTGAACGGCGCGGCACCGATACCCACGTTGCCGTTGAACTTATCCGTGCCGGTGAATGTGTTGGCCGCGGCCAACTGAGGCACCTTCGTCGTATCCAGATTGAGCGTGACGGTGCCTGTGGTTCCTCCACCGGTCAGGTCAGTTCCAGCAGTGACGCCGGTGATCGTTCCAGTGCCGCCGATGGTGGCGCAATTCCATGCCGTGCCACTGTATTGCAAAACCTGATTGGCAGAGCAAGTCTTCAGTCCAATCGTGTAGGTACTGCCGAGCGTCATCGCGCCCGGAACCGTCAGCCCACCCGCAGTGCTCGCGTTGAGCGTCACTTTGGAGTTCTGCAACATCGCATTCGTGATTCCCGCCGAAGGAACCTTCAAACTCAGTGATCCAGTCGTGCCGCCGCCGGAGAGTCCGCTCCCCGTCGCCGTCGTAACGCCCGTGATGGTGCCGGCGCCAGGAAAAGTCTGGCCCGAGATGAACGTGACCAGGCCCGTGCTCGAAACTTTGAAGCTGGTGCCACTCACCCCCAGAGTATTGTCGGTACTGTTGGGAAACAGAGTCAGAGTGTCGCGAATGTCGGTTTTGCCATTCACGTCCAACAGTTGCGCGGGGCTGGTCGTGCTGATGCCGACTTTGGATGTCTTCTGAAAGATCACCGAGTTGATGATGTCGCTGGCGCTATCCCACATCGGAATATAGTCCAGCGTGCCCTTGCCGGTGACGGCAGGATTGGCTGGCGTCACAGCCTTGCCGGTGGCGGAAGGTGGGGCAGTAGTGGACGGGTTAGAACTCTTGCCCGCGGCTGCGCCGGAGTTGGCCAACATGAAGGCGGATGCTGGCAGACCGCCCACGGTCGAAGCGTCTCCGGCCTTCAAGGCATAGGGCACGCTCAACAACAGTACTCGCGGTTGCTCCGCCTGGCCTTCCGCCTGCACTCCCAGCCAGCGTGCTTCCCCGGAGGCAAACAGGCTGGTCGGCAATCCCTCATTCTTCGTCGCACCGAGTGCGACCGTGTAGTGACCGGTCTCGTCCGGACGCACATTCTGCACTTCCATCCACAATGGAACTCCGCCTTCGGAGTCCTTATAGAGAGAGAAAGTAACGCCGGCCACGCCGGTGATCGGCTTGCCGTCAAGATCGGTGAGAATGCCGCTAAAGCTAGCCAGGGTTGGTACTACCACATTGGTCGCGCCTGGCGTTGACTGCGCAACGGCTGCGGACATCCCGAGGCTGACAAACAGAAACAGCGTAACAACCTGCATGCGAATGCCAATCATTGGTTTCCTCATTTCTTTTCGTCGAAAGATCAGACTAGATCCCTCAAAAACCGGAATTGTGAGTCAGGTTCCCGCGAAGGATTGAAAACCCCGCCAGCCAAGGTGCGCCATGTCTGTCGAGGCGTCAATGAAACACGGTTTTAAATCTGCTTTAACAGCGAAGTGCAGTTCCCACAACGGCTTGCCCCGGCGACTTAACCGTTCCCGACTCTCTGTCCGTGATAACATTTCGGCACTCGCCGCCCTTTAGGCGAAGAACATGGCGTCTGTCGCCCCAAAATCGCTTCGCTACCGCTTCGGACCCCTTGAATTGGACTCCGCCGAAGCGACGCTCTCGCGCAACGGCAGTCGAGTGAAACTACAGGAACTTGCTGGTGCTTCTCGTGGAACGCGCCGGGGACACAGTGACGCGCGAAGATGTCCGTCAGCGTCTTTGGCCGGAGAATACGTTTGTCGAGTTTGATAACAGTCTCGGTGTGGCTATCCGGCACGTCAGAGATTCCTTGGGCGATGATGCCGAAGCTCCAAAATATGTTGAAACCATTCCTCGGCGCGGATACCGCTTCCTGACTCCGGATGCCGAAGCAGATCATCGCGTTACGGCTCCACTTTATAAAGAGCAGCCATTCCTGCATCCATGTGATCATCAATGTGGCAGTGGAACATCCATGTTCCGGGATCGTCGGGGACCATATCGACAGTCACCATCTGCGCCTGCATGAGTTCGATGACGTCGGTGCGTTTGCCGTCGTACAGCACCACATTCCCGTGCCAATGCGGAGTGTGCACACTGAACTGTTCGCCGAGCGCCAACAGATACCAGCGAACGCGCTCGCCTTTTTTCATGGACATCATTGGCCCCGTTCCATAGATGTGGCCGTTGATGGCAAACTTGGCGTTGGCGATGGTGAAGCCTGATCCGAGGCCGGAAAAATTGCCTTCGTTATCGACCGGTGCGAATTCGGTTTTGTTAACCCCTTTGGGATCGCTGGTGAACGTCTGAATGTTGTGGTCGAGGTACCAGCTGGCGTTCTCGTCGAACAGCATGAACAGGCAGACGAATTCCCGGTCAACATCCTTTGGCTTGCCGGCTGCGTCAGCCATGCCGCGGCGTGTCACCAGAATTGCGCCGATTAATCCAGTCTCCACGTCTTTCAATTCCTGGACGTGAGAATGATAGAGCCAGACAATTGAACTAGGATCGTTTGGTCCGGGGCCGGCCCGCTCCGGGACCTTCCAGGTGTAGACGTGGGTCTTTCCCGGCGGGACAGCATCATCTTCTTTATCGGCTCCGGACGTCCCGTCGTCGTAGCCCGCGCCTTCGGAGTCCTTGTCGTAAAACACGCCATGAGGATGCATGCTGTAGGCGCGAGTGGCGTTGTTCTTGAAGACAACGCGAATGGTATCTCCAACTTCCGCTCGCAGGATGGGGCCGAGAATCCCGGTGTGTTCCCATTCGGGGGCACGCGGTTTGAGGCTGGTGAAGGTCGCATCGGTGTATTCGCGATAGAGAGCTTTGCGATAGACAGTGCCGATGCGGTGCGGTCCGCGTTCCGTGAAGACAGTTGAGTAGCCGTCGAACTTCATGCCCATCATTTTGTTGACGCCGCCGGGAGCGTAGTCCCAGTCAACTTCGTCGGCGGCCACGTAGTAGGTGCGGACCCTCGAAGCGGGCTCGGACGGGGACATCTGAGTGGCACGTCCGGCCGGGCAGATGACGGCAAGACACAAGAGTTCAGCCGCCAGAATTCGAAGCGTGAGGTTGCCTCTCTTACGAACGGTGGGGTGGTGGGTCGCGAGTACGTTCCTCATTTTCCCTCCTCGGAGTTTGCGGAACTTGCTGTGGTCTTGGGAAGTTGCAAGCTCCTCTCGCGAGCTTCCTTCCTGTTCTGCATCAGCTTGGAATGCTGGTTCCACGTGATGCCTGACTCCTGCGGAGCCCCAAACACTTCGGGGCTTATGTAGCGCCCTCGGTCCCGCGCGGGCTTTTCCTCCTCGACGGGAACGCGATGGGCATTCGCCCACGCATCCTGACGGATTCCAGTCACCTGCCACGAGACTTCCACCGCGGGTTTGTCGGTGTGTATCACAAACTGGTGATTGGCGATCTTGGCCGCCACCATCGCTTGCGCAAACTGTCCGATCACGGTGAGCTGGTAACGGAAGTCTCGATTAAGAGCTTCGAACCACACCGGTAGGAAAACAACTGCGCTCCCGGTGGAATCCGTGACCACATTCCCGTTGTAGAGATTCATCATGTCCGTTGATTCGACAGATGAATGGTTGAGGAATTTGTTGGCTGGATCGAGAGGATGGTCAATCTTGATCGATGTATTCTCCGAGTTGACGTTTCCTGCGACATCGACGTCCCCCTGGAAAAACCCAGCATCATTCACATCCCAGGCTGTGGGCGCGTAAGGATAACCGCCAGCCGTGGCGAATATGCCGTTACCGGCCCAGTAATTGTTGCCGGAGCCTCCGAGCCCGCCCTGCGTGTAGATGCCATCACTCCCAATGAAATTAGCGTTTCCGTCCTCACCGAAGGCCCAGACGGCGTCATATCCCGCCCATGCGCTCTGCACGGTCAACTGAGCGTCACCCGGTGCGGTACCGTTGGCGATGTCGACAAAGCCGTAAGTGTCGTCGATATAGATCGCGTTATGCCAATTCCAGGTGTCGAAGCTCAATCCCCCACCAAAGGTTGCGGTGATGGAATGGTTGTTGTCACCAACGTAGACATGAGCCGTGTCACCATTTTTCTGGAAATTGTGAACGCCGCGCACCAGTTCATCTCCATAGTTCAGGTCCAGCATGTAGGCCGGCGCTGTAGATCCGATTCCTATTTTCGCCGTGGTGCCGCTGCCGGTCTGAAACAGCGCCGAATTGCCGATGTTCGACGCGCTGGTCCAAAGCGGAATGTAGTTCGCCTTGCCCGCTCCAGTTACGGCACCCGCCGGCGGAACCGCTGAAGTCGAGTACGCTGGAGCCGAACTCGTGCCAGAATTCCTGGTATTCGAAGTCGCCGAAGGTGCCGCCAGCATGAAGGCCGAGGGCGGCAGTCCTCCCACGGTTTCGGCATCCGCGGCCTTCAAGGCATAGGGCACGCTCAATAACAGCACCCGCGGTTGCTCGGCCTGGCCTTCCGCCTGCACTCCCAGCCAGCGTGCTTCCCCGGAGGCAAACAGGCCGGTCGGCAATCCCTCATTCTTCGTCGCACCGAGTGCGACCGTGTAGTGACCGGTCTCGTCCGGACGCACATTCTGCACCTCCATCCACAATGGAACTCCGCCTTCGGAGTCCTTATAGAGAGAGAAAGTAACGCCGGCCACGCCGGTGATCGGCTTGCCGTCAAGATCGGTGAGAATGCCGCTAAAGCTAGCCAGGGTTGGTACTACCGCATTGGTCGCGCCTGGCGTTGACTGCGCAACGGCTGCGGACATGCCGAGGCTGACAAACAGAAACAGCGTAACAACCTGCATGCGAATGCCAATCATTGGTTTCCCCATTTCGTCAGAGAGTTCAACTAAATCCTCAAAAAAACCGTACGAACACCCATGCTCAAGCACCGGACGAACGGCTACAACCTTCGAGTGCGCCTCTTCATGAACTGCGCGGGCTCATGTTGCGGCGTCCGGCCGGCCGCCCAGAGTCAGTTAGCGCTCCGCGAAACATTGCTGATTCTCGGAGGCAGCTTCGCGTGCGCGGAATGTGGATTCTCCCTGTGCTGCTTCAGGTGCTTCATCATCTCTGGATGGCGCGCCCATTCGATTTGCTGTTCTTCCGAAGCGCCATAAAGCTCGGGATGGATGTAGAAGCCCTTCGTGCGCGCATCCTTTTCTTCCTCGATCACTAAAGGATGCGCCTTGGCGTACGCATCGTGGCGGACGGCCGTGATCTGCCAGGAGACCTCGACGTTCGGCGCATTGGTTTCGATTGTGAACTGGCCGTGCTCGATTTTCTGAGCCACGATGGCCTGCGCGAACTGGCCGATCACGGTTAGCTGATAGCGGAAGTCGCTGTTGAGCACCTCGAACCAGTCGGGCAACTGCACAGTCGTTTTGCCTTGCGCGTCGGTGGTGACGTTGCCGGTGTAGATATTCATCATCTCGGAAGATTCAACCGAGGCGTGAACAAGATATTTGTTGGCCGGGTCGAGCGGATGATCGATCTTAAAGTCCTTCGCGCCCGCGAAGATCGAGCCGGTGACATTAAGATTTCCTTGGAAGTTGCCGGCATACCCGGTGTAGTAGGTACCGGTGCCGTTGAAACCCAACACCCCATCGCCTCCCGTCACGCCTCCATTCCCGCCTGCCAGGAACCCGCCATCACCACCGAATCCTCCGGCATTTCCGCCGAAGCCGAAGATCGCTTCGCCACCATTTACGAAGAAGTCGGTCGAGTCGCCGTCGCCTCCGTATGAAATGATGGCGTCTGACCCAGGGTTGCCCGATCCATCGGGGGATGACGCCCCTCCAGCGTAGATGCCAGTTCCTGAGAGGGGCGAAAACGTCTGGCCTTGAGTGAAGACATTGAAAACTGACAAGAGCGGGACTTGGGTCGTGTCTACATTAAGAGTGACTGCGCCGGTGGTGCCCCCGCCCGTGAGAGCGGTACCAGCGGTTACTCCATTGATCGGGCCTGGAGGTCCTTGCGGACCGATTGGCCCCGCCGGTCCTAGTGGACCTTGAGAACCCTGCGACCCTGTCTGACCGTTAGGACCTTGCGGCCCAGCAGGACCGGTCGATCCCTGAGTTCCTTGTGGTCCCGCCACGCCCGTCGGCCCTTGCGGCCCGGCTGGTCCAACGCTGCCTTGTGGTCCGGTGGCGCCTGCTGGTCCCACGGCACCCGTTGGTCCTGGAGGCCCCTCAACTCCGGTTGCGGCGATCAACTGCCAGTTAGCATTTGTGTCTGAGGGCGCGGAGCCGATGTTCGGCGCGACCGCCAGCCAGAACTCGCCACCGCTTGTAACCGCATCATCCACCTGGTAGTTCACGGTCTGCACCCACACACCCTGGTTGTTTATGCCCTTCGCTGCCAGCAACTGCCAAGCGGGGTTGGTCGAATTCGGGGCGGATGCCAGGTTGGGAAGCAGCGCGATCCACGAGGAACCGTTGTAGCTCACCGTATCGTTGTCGTTGTACTGCGTGCTCGGCGACCAACTGCCGCGGTTCACGACGCCCACTGGCCCAGTGGGTCCTTGTAAGCCTTGTGCTCCTGCCGGCCCAGTTGCCCCGGTGAGTCCCTGCGGACCTTGCAGCCCCTGTGGTCCGGCCGGCCCTTGCGGACCTTGCGCCCCACTGCCTACGAACACAATGTCAACTTCGGGAGAGTGGCTGGTGGAGGTGGCTTCTTTTGTCGTAAAACTAGCCACCAAAGGACTGTTGGCGACCAGGGCAATGCCGTCGTTGGGTTCCGTCCCGTCCAGCCACCCCTGCACCGTCGAGGTGATGTCTATTTCGACATAGGTTTCCCGGCTCGCAGTGCTCAGGGGCACAGAGGAAGCAATCGTGGTGGTAATGGGGGGCTGACGATTGTAAGTAATGGTCCGCTCTTTCCACGTGCCCGCCACTAGGTTCACATCGAAGCTGCCCGGGGTGGTGATGGAATTGACATAAAGCTTCAGCGTGGCTTTGGCGACTTGTGAGCCGGTGTAACCTGCCGGGACCGCAGTCAGGTCGAAACGAATGAACGAAGTTTGCCCCCCGCTCTGAAGATTCAGCGTTCCGGCCGTGCCGAAGTTGGTGGTGGCAGAGGCAGCATTCACATAGGCATCGTCGCTCGGTGTGAACTGAGCCACAGCGGGCAAAGAGAGTAGGCAAAACAGTAAGGCTCCGGCCGCCAGCACTGCGCGGCGATTCGTTCCTTTTGAGCGTCTCGATTTTTGGTTCATGGTTCTTCCTTTTTGCCCTGGATTTTCCTTGGCTGCATGAAGACCGTAAAGCGGCGCGTGCCAATGTGCCGCGACCGGGAGAAATATTCAATGAAACAGTTGCTTAAGTCTGACTTAACAGCGAAGTCCAGTTTCCACAATGGCTTGCCCCGCAGTCTTAACCGTTCCAGAGTCTCTGTCCGTGATAACATTTCGGCACCCGCCGCCCTGTGGGGAAGAACATGGCGCCTGCCGCCCCAAAATCGCTTCGCTACCGCTTCGGAGCCTTTGAATTGGACTCCGCCGAAGGGACGCTCTCGCGCAATGGCGGTCGAGTGAAACTACAGGAACTGCCCTGTCGATTGCTGTTGCTTCTCGTGGAACGCGCCGGGGAAATAGTGACGCGCGAGGACGTCCGTCAGCGCCTTTGGCCGGAGAATACTTTTGTCGAGTTTGATAACAGTCTCGGCGTGGCTATCCGGAAGGTCAGAGATTCCTTGGGGGACGATGCCGAGGCACCCAAATACGTTGAGACCGTTCCGCGGCGCGGATACCGCTTCCTGGCTCCGGTCAGTATCGTTGAAGGTGAGATGCCGAAGCAGATCTCGCCCGACGTGGCGGCCCCTCCCTCCCCGGCGCCCCCCCAACATGCGGCCTCGCCTGTCAGCCCTCTGAGGATTGGTCTCGGCATCGCCGTCATCTTCGCGATTCTGGGACTGGTAACCTTTGTTCGTCCGCGGCTAAAAGGAAGAACTTCACAGGGTGAACCGGCTTCGGCTTCGGCGTCCACTGTGTCACCCCGGCGCTCAGTCGCCGTCCTTGGTTTCTATAATGCTTCGGGGCAAAACGACATTGCGTGGCTTTCGACTGAATTATCGGAAGTGTTAAGCAAGGAACTCGGGGCTGGCGGCCAATTGCGCCTGGTTACGGCAGAAGAACTGGCGAATTCAGGGCACAGAACAGACTCAACTTCTTCCGACGCACTCTCGCCAGATAAAACGTCACGGTTGGGTGCGACTCTCGCCTCGGATCTGCTGGTTACCGGCTCCTACACCGTGATTGGCTCCGGCAAATCCGAGAAAGTGCGCCTCGATGCCAGAGTGCAGGACTCGCGAAGTGGCCGCATCCTCTCGGAAGCCGCTGGTGCATCTTCGCTCCGGGAGATATTGCCTCTGGTAAGCGATATCGGCTCGAAGCTGCGACGGGACCTGGCCTTACCTGCGGTCACGGGAGACGAGTTTGCCGGCGTGCGGGCATCGGTCTCGGGCAATCTTGACGCGGAACGTTACTATTCATTGGGTCTTGAGAAGATGAGCAGTTATGACGCGGTGACCGCGCGCGACCTTTTCGAGCAGGCATTAAGACTGGATCCGCAATTCCCCATGGCGCACTGGGCTCTCGCCAATGCCTTCAGCTTTCTTGATGATGACAAGAACGCCAGCAAGGAGGCCAAGCTAGCCCGCGATGGTTCAGCCGACCTTCCCGAGCAAGAACGGTTGTTGATTGAAGGCTTTTATTACGAAACCCAACTGGACTGGAAGAAGGCGATGTCGGTGTACCGCAGTTTGCACGCGCTCTTCCCCGACAGCCTCGACTATGGCTTCCGACTTGCGCGCGCTCAATGGTCCGGCGGTGAAGTAGCCGCCGCACGAGATTCCATTCACCGGATGCGTCAACTCCCGGTTACTGTGTCCGCCGATCCGCGCATCGATTTGTGGGAGGCACGAGTCACCGCTTCGGTTGACCGAAACCGGTCCGTTGAACTCGCCCGGACGTCTGCGACGAAGGCCCAAAGTCTCGGCCTCGATCTGCTCTACGCCCGGGCGCGACTGGAAGAATGCCGCGACTTGGGATGGGCCGGTCGCCCGCAACAAGCCCTGCCGGCGTGCTTCGAAGCAAAAAACGTTTTCCTGAAAGCTGGCGACCGGCGGCAGGCTGCCATCGCTTTGTGGCAGATTGCCGATCGCCTTGCCGAGCAGTCTCAATACCCCGAGGCTGTGCAGAGTTACAACGAGGCTCTCACGTTTATGCGAGCGATGGGAAACCGTCGCAGCTCCGCCGGGGTGCTCAACAACATGGCGCGGATCTATGAAGCGCAGGGAGAGTTGGCCAAAGCCGGCAAGTTTTATGAGGAGGCTGCGAGCCTGGACAGAGAGGTGGGAGAGGTCTCCAACCTGACAACCACTATGCTGAACATTGCCAGTGTGCACTGCGAAACCGGCGACCTCGCTGGTGCGCTGAAGATTGCCAATCAGAGTTTGGGCATCGCACGCACTTCGGCCAATGAGGGGTTTGTCGCTGAGGGTCTTAGCGTAGTAGCAGATTTAGAACGGTTCTCCGGAGATCTCAAGGACGCTCAAGCCCATGCCCAAGAATCCCTGGACATCGAGCGCAAGATCGGAGACGCCCCTTCGCTCGAAGGGGCCCTCTCCAGTATCGGACATGTGTTTGCCGCGAACGGCAATTCAATCGAGGCCAGCAAGCTGTACCAAGAGGCGGTAGAGTTGTCCCGAAAATCAAACTCGGCCAATAATGTTGCCAACCTTCAGTCTGCTTTGGCGGAGCTTTCTCTGGACAAGCTGCAAGCCGGCGAAGCCGAAGCTCTTCTCCGCGATGCGCTGAAGGAACTCACGGCAGAGAAGCTTGCCGGAGATGTCTTGCCCGTGCAGATTGCTCTGGCGCGCGCACTTCTTCTTCAAGGAAAGGTCGCAGAGGCAAGCGACGTGGCGGCCGAGGCTGCAATGAACGCAAGGATTGCACCGATTTACTCTTTGCTTCTCGATCTCGCCGCCATGCAGGCGCAAATCAAGTCGGCGAGCGGCAAGGGTGCGAGCGCAGCGCTAAAATCCGATCTTGCTCACCTTCGTGCGCGAATCGCCGAGGCTTACAGGATGGGATATTTTCAAGCCGCCGCACAGGCGCAACTTGTGCTGTTGGACATCGAGTACCGACAAACTCCTGAGGCCGCGCGGCCACGCCTCACTCAACTCGTCGAATCATGTCGCGCCCGAGGTTACATCGCAATCGCAAATAGCGCATCCGCTGTCCTGGCAACGAGCAAGGCTCGGACAAACTAGACCTTACATACCGGCTCTTCTAGTGTTTTGCAGATGTGGTGTGCGTTGCTGCTTTTGCCGCCGACTCGGCGTCGGCAGAACGAAGCAACGCGGCCTGCCTTCGTTTCATCAGTTCAGGATTTCGCGCCCACGCAACGCCTTGCTCTGGCGCCGCTCCGTAGAGTTCGGGATGCAGGTAAAATCCTTTTTCCCGGTCAGGTTTTTCCAATTCCACCGGCGTGCGGTGGGCGTTGGCCCACGCATCCTGTCGGATACCCGTGACCTGCCAGGAAATCTTCACGTTGGGTTTGTCCGTTTTGATGGCAAAGGCCCGGTTCGCAATTTCAGAGGAGATCCACGCCTGGGCTGGCTGGCCGATAGCGGTAAGTTGATAACGGAAATCCCGATTCAATATCTCAAACCAATCCGGCAAATTCACCACCGCTTCTCCGGAAGCGTCGGTTACAACATTGCCGTTGTAAATGTTCATCATGTCAGGCGATTGCACGGCGCTGTGTGAGAGATATTTGTTGGCCGGATCTAGCGGATGGTCGATTCTCGAATGGACAGACTCATTGGTAACATCTCCGTTCACATAAACATCTCCATCAAAAGAACCAGCAAAGGGACCGAAGTCAGTAGTTGGACCGCCTGCGAAAGCGTCGATTCCATCGCCAGGACGCGAATTACTGTCCGCGACCCCGCCTCCAGTAAAGACTCCACCAGCCCCACCAAAGACGCTGCCAGTGCCGCCGAATCCCGAAATTCCTGTGCCTCCGGTGGTTTGCCCCGATGTCAGATCAGCGACCCCTCCAAAACCAAAGACGCCCGAGCTCCCGTTCTGGCCCGAACCCGACACGGCGGAAGCTCCAACGCCGCGGATTGCGCTGTACGCATTCGATTTTGTAATGACGTCCATTTGGTAGGACGGGGTTTGTGTGCCGATGCCGACCTGGCCGTCGTTGAGTATTGACATCCTGGACGTAAAGTTTGTGTAAAGGTCGAGGCCGAACTGGTTGAATCCACCGGTCCGGGCCGATGCAATACTTTCTCCGCTCCCGCTTCCTCCAAACTGAACACCGGGAGTCGCGCCGCCACCGTTCGCACCGTTGGCGTTCAACGATGAGGTTAGAGCCAATCTGAAGCGTGCTTGAAACATTTGCATTGCCCTCGAGCCAGATCGTGCTGGTTCCAGTTAAGTCTGTGATCCCAAGATTGCCTGCGCCTTCGCCGTTGGCGCTGCCAGCCGACAGGAAATTCCAGGTGTGGCCTCCGGCGCTCGTGTTCGCCAGCGAGAGCCATGTGCCGAATGTGGTTGATCCGCCCAGAGCCAGCGGAGTGTAGGTGTTGCTGAACGGTGCGGCGCCGATGCCCACGTTGCCGTTGAACCGGTCCGTGCCGGTAAATGTGTTGGCCGCGGCCAACAGAGGCACCTTCGTCGTATCCAGATTGAGCGTGACGGTGCCTGTGGTTCCTCCACCGGTCAGGTCAGTTCCAGCAGTGACGCCTGTGATCGTTCCAGTGCCGCCGATGGTGGCGCAATTCCATGCCGTGCCACTGTATTGCAGAACCTGATTGGTGGAGCATGTTTTCAGTCCAATCGTGTAGGTACTGCCGAGCGTCATCGCGCCCGGAACCGTCAGCCCACCCGCAGTGCTCGCGTTGAGCGTCACTTTGGAGTTCTGCAACATCGCATTCGTGATTCCCGCCGAAGGAACCTTCAAACTCAGTGATCCAGTCGTGCCGCCGCCGGAGAGTCCGCTCCCCGTCGCCGTCGTAACGCCCGTGATGGTGCCGGCGCCAGGAAAAGTCTGGCCCGAGATGAACGTGACCAGGCCCGTGCTCGAAACTTTGAAGCTGGTGCCACTCACGCCCAGAGTATTGTCGGTACTGTTGGGAAACAGAGTCAGAGTGTCGCGAATGTCGGTTTTGCCATTCACGTCCAACAGTTGCGCGGGGCTGGTCGTGCTGATGCCGACTTTGGATGTCTTCTGGAAGATCACCGAGTTGACGATGTCGCTGGCGCTATCCCACATCGGAATATAGTCCAGCGTGCCCTTGCCGGTAACGGCAGGATTGGCTGGCGTCACAGCCTTGCCGGTGGCGGAAGGTGGGGCAGTAGTGGACGGGTAGAACTCTTGCCTGCGGCTGCGCCGGAGTTGGCCAACAAAAATGCGGATGCTGGCAGTCCTCCTACGGTCGAAGCGTCTCCGGCTTTCAATGCATAGGGCACGCTCAACAACAGAACTCGCGGCTGCTCAGTTTCTCCATGCGGCTGCACGGCCAGCCAACGAGACTCTCCAGCGGCAAAAAGACTCATCGGCAGACCGGCAGCGCTCGCCGAGCCCAGGGTCACGGAGTAGTGCCCATTCTCGTCGGTGGTGACGGTCTGGCTTTCGGTCCAGAGCGGAGACCCGCCTTCCTGATCTTTATACAAAAGGAAAGTAACGCCAGTGACTCCGACGATCGGTTTGCCGCCGATGTCGCTCAAAGTGCTGGCAAAGTTCACCAAGGGTGGAACCGCCGCAGAAGGCTCGGCAGTCGAGGCCGATTGCTGGCCCATGGCCGCCAGGCAGGTGAGGACACCGAGAACGAGAAAAACTGACAGGTGAGTGCGTCGGGAAATCATCGTAGTCTCCATATGTTTCTTCTTTTCAGCTGCCGCGCTGCCAAATGTTTGAGCGACGTGAGCCTAAGTTCCCGTACTCGGACGGCTCCGCCGCTTTGCTTTTGGTTTAGCCAAAAACGAACTGCCGGGCGCGATGAAAATGAACCAAGAAGCGGCCGAGGTCAATGAAACATCGTTTTAAGTCTGTCTTAACTGGGAAGTGACTGATTGGACAGCAAGTTGCGCTGACGGATTAACAGCTAAAAAGTCTTTCAGGAGAGAAGTGCGGGGACAGAAAGCTGGAAATGCGGAGACAGATGTTCCCGAATTGCCGCAGGGCGCAGACATCGCTGGCCGATTCTCCGGTCGCAAGATGCTGGGTCCACTATGCGGTCTTCCAAGGCTTCCGTCGTCGGTCCATTGCCAGCCCCGCCTCAGGCCCAGCCTTGCGCGCCGTGCTATGCTTGCCGACGTGCCCGACGCTTCCCCGTCAAATTCGGGACTTCCCCGCCACGCCGTGTTTGTGCGCGTGACCCACTGGATCACCGCCATCTGCTTCTTCGCCCTGCTCCTTACCGGAGGCGAGATCGTCATCTCTCACCCGCGTTTCTATTGGGGCGAAACCGGTAACGATCTGACTGCGCCGCTGTTCAAGATACCGATCCCGGCTTCGCGGGCGCTGGTGCCGACGGGCTATGGCTACGTGATGCCCGACCAGAATGGCTGGAGCCGGTATCTCCACTTTGAGGCGGCGTGGGCCGTGGTGCTGACCGGCCTCGCCTACGCGATCTGGGGCTTGTGGACCGGCCACTTCCGCAGCAACCTGTTCCCTGCTCCCGGCGATCGCACCTGGAGCGCGTTCCGGGCAGTGATCGCAAAACACATTCGGCTGGCGCGCCCCGACGATGCCGAAGCCCATTCCTACAACGCCGTGCAGCGGGCTGCTTACCTGATCGTAATTTTCGTGATGTTTCCTCTCGTGATCTGGACCGGGCTCGCGCTGTCACCCGCTTTCAACTCCGCATTTCCCGCAGGCGTCAACCTGCTGGGTGGGCGGCAATCCGCCCGGACTCTTCATTTTTTTATTTCTATATTTCTGCTGCTGTTTCTGATCGTGCATGTCGCCATGATTTTCCTGGCAGGATTCGTCAGCCGCATGCGGGCCATGATTACCGGTGTGGTGCGCACGCCGCAACCGCAGCCACGGGAGGAGCGAGCATGAACAAGATTTCACGCCGGAAGTTCGTCACCACGGGCCTCGCCGCCACCGCCGGAATCTCCGGACTGGCCGCGCGCCGCCACTCTGGCCAAGCGCTATGGACTCGTTCCCCCCGACAGCGGCGGAATCTACGGCCCCGGTGAAACCCTCACCTACGCGGCACAGCGCCTCCTCACCAGACACTCGCTGGCACGGGAGTTTCCCCGCAGCATGATTTCGAAGACGCCCTTCGCCAACGAACTCGCCCCCTTTAACGACGCCTTCAAAAGCCACCAAGCTAGCGGATTCAAAGACTGGCGCCTTTCCATTGATGGCATGGTCGCCCGTCCGGCATCGCTTTCACTCGCCGACCTCAAGGGTTTTCCCGTCCGCAGCCAAATCACCGAGGTGGTCTGCGAAGAGGGCTGGTCCTACATCGCCGAGTGGATCGGAACCCCGCTGCATGAGGTGTTGAACGCCGCCGGGATCCTGCCGCAGGCGCGCTATGTCGTTTACTTCTCCATCGAGCCCGACTGGTGGGAGAGCATCGACATGGCCGATGCCCAGCATTCCCAAACCCTGCTCACCTACGCGATGAACGATGGAGATCTTCCAGTCGGCTTCGGTGGCCCCCTGCGGCTGCGCGTACCCCGCCAACTTGGCTACAAGAGCGTGAAGTTCATTACGCGCATGACGGTCACGGACTCAGTCAAAACTTTCGGCAAAGGTCTCGGCTCGGCCGAGCCCGAAGCCGGCTATGCCTGGTACGCCGGCATCTGACCACGCACCATTCCTTGTCATCCGTACCAAGCCCTTGTCATGTTGAGCGGAGCCGGGACGACCGAAGGGAGTCCAGGCGCAGTCGAAACATCTCTACCGTCTAAACAGCCGACACCCATGAAAAAAAGGCGCCGGGATTTTTCCGGCGCCTATCAGTGAGACACGGCTCGCAAGATGCGGATCAGGCGAGTCACCCCTACCAAAACTTTTATTTGCTTTCCGCGATGGGGCTGGCCCCAAAATCTCCGCGGCGGTTGTTGGCGGCGGTGCGCGCGGCACGGGCCGCGGGCAGGCCGGCGGCGGCTGCTCCGTAACGCTCCAGCAGCACCGGAGCCATAGTGTTTTCCGCTTCCTTCACGAAGATCATCTGGTTCTCCGAAGCCATATCCACGCGCACGAAGTCCCCCAGCTTCACCTGTGCGGTCGCCACCAGATTGGCGAGCGGGAACACCAGATGGCGTTCGATAGCACGCTTGAGATGGCGCGCGCCGTACCGCGGATCGGTGCCTTCGCGCAGCAGAAACTGTTTCGCTTCGTTGCTGCAATTGAAGACGAACTGGTTGGTTCCGGCAGCCATCAGTACGCGCTGCTGCACCATCCCGAGTTCGATCTCAAGAATCTGCGAGAGATGCTCGTCGCGCAGGGTCTTGAAGACCACCGTCTTGTCGATGCGGTTCATGAACTCCGGAGTAAACTTGCGCCGTGCCGCCTCAACCGCGGTGCGCTGAATCTTGTCATCGAAATTGTTATCGACTTCCACCGCCTTCGGCGCGAAGCCAAAGCCGCCGTTGACCAGGTTTGTCATCTCGCTGGCGCCCAGGTTTGAGGTCAGGATGATGATGCACTGCGAAAGATCGACGCGCCGGTTGTCGCCGAGCGTAAGCGTGGCTTTGTCGAGAATGCCCAGCAGCAACTGCCACAACGAGTCACTGGCCTTCTCGATTTCGTCAAACAGCAGGATCGACAGCTTCAGCTTTTCCGTGAACCACTGGTTCAGCGCTTCCTGCGTCAGCAGCGGATGCGTCTCGCGATGGCCGAGGTATCCCGGAGGCGAACCGATCAGCTTGGCAATTTCGTGCGAATGCTGAAACTCGGCGCAATCGATCTTGATGCAGGCGCGCGCATCGCCGAACAGCGACTCCGCCATGGCTTCCACCACCCGGGTTTTTCCCGAGCCGGTCGGGCCCAGAAACAGCAGATTGCCCACGGGACGCCCAGGTGCGTTCAGGCCCGCCAAAAACATCTGGTAGATCTCGGCGACCTTTTCGACAGCCTGGTCCTGACCCACAATGCGGCGGCGCAGTGCGGCTTCAAACTCTCCAGCATCGGCGCTGCGGCGGTTCGGATCGAGCACGGTAGCGAGGTTCTGTCTCATAAGTTTGTCTGTCTTTCCTATCTCAGGCCGTATTGCTCGGCCTTTTTCCCCGGAGTGGCCAGGCTTCGATTCCGCGACTCCCCACATTCCAGAAGTGACAAAATCTGTCACTCGGAACCAGCCGCTTGCTCTGACCCGATTGCTCGTTCCGGGTACCTATGGATTAAGCAAGCGTCTGGCCATGGACGGGGCGCAGATTGAGGCCGGGGAAAACCCTGTATCTGGCTGGATTTAGATCGTTGCCGACGATATTAGACCAGCCACCCCCGAGAAGTTAACAGGGGCGATGCGAAATACTTTGCGCAACGAGGAAACCACTATGCCCCACACCCCGGTAGTGGCTCAATCTTAGAATTTGAGCTCCCCGGTGGCGTCATCCCGAAACCCGGCGCAGTTCAGCCGGGTGAGGGATCTCCTGCTCTACAGCCCGGCGCGTGAACCAGACTGCACTACTGCCTGCGACCGCCCTTGCTTGCAACTACAGTCTTTCCTCTCTACTCGCTGGCCGCGCTTTGCCGGCGCTCTCAAGAACTACGGAACACTCCCGCTTATCAAAGCCTCGCCCCGCCACCGGCGGCCGCGAGGGGAGATGTCCGGGAGTAACTTTTAGCGAAGACAACTGCGCGATAGCATCCGAGTTAAAGGGATTTGTCGGAGGGATGCTTGCGCCGCTCGTCTGTTCTCACCATAGCCTCTGTCTCGTGCTTAATGTTTGGCCTCACCGCCATGCGGATGAGTCCGGGATTTTCTTCGGCGTCGGCGGCGCAAGAGCAGCTTGCACAAGCCCAGGGCCCGCAAGCCGCACCGGCCGCGCGACTGCAAGCCGCGAGCGCGACGCGTTCCACCAAAGAGAAGCCCGCAATCGCGCCGCTGCAGCCCGCCGCGCCCGGTACTGAGATCTACAGCGCGAAGCGTGGCGAGACCATTCCCGCCGTTGCGCGCCAGTATTTGAAACGCACCGCGTATCTCACGTCCTCGGAACTCGCGGAGGCGATCCGGCACGTTAACGGAGACCGCTCCGGCAACATCCTGAAAGCCGGCGAGCAGATCACGATCCCCGGCATCCTTGCCGAGCCCATCGTCGAAAAGACCGTTCCCGTGGCCAAAGATTTTGAAGTGCGCGCCATCTACCTCACCGGTATCATGGCCGCCAGCGACCATGGCGTGCGCATCATTCGCCACTGGCGCGAGGTTGGCGGCAACGCCGTCGTTTTCGACATTAAGGATTCCGATGGCAGCGTGAATATTTCCTTCGAACATCCGCTGCTCGGCAAACATCAGGTCTACATTCATGACCTGCCAAAGTTTGTTCACTTCCTGCACTCCGAGAACATGCATGCCATCGCGCGCATCGCCATCTTCCGCGACGAACGGCTGGTGGTGGAGCATCCCGAACTCGCCGTGCAATCGCGAAAGACCGGGCAGCCCTGGCGCGAAAACGGCAAGCTGGTCTGGACCGATCCTTCGCAACCCAAGGTGCAGGAATACGACATCGCGCTGGCCAAATTCGTAGCCCAATCCGGCGCCGACGAAATTCAATTCGACTACGTCCGCTTCCCCGCCGAAGGCGATCAGAAAGACGCCACCTTCTTCTATCAATCGGAACACTCCGACGCAGCTCGAAATTCTTCTTCACAGCTGGAAGCTGAAAAGAAATCATCGGAATGCTCAGACGCGGCCGCAATCCCCACAGGCGCGGGCCCACTCTCCGGCCCAGCCGCGATCCCCACAGACGCGGGCGCAATCGCCGCCCCAGCCCCGAAGGGGCAAAAGAATGCAGCCCACGGCGCAAGCCGTGGGAAAGTCGGGGATGAGTCCCCACAAGCCCCGAAGGGGCGAAAGACCGGATGCAGCGCGGCAAATCACACCCCCCAGCGCTCCGACGTAATCACCGCCTTCCTAAAAAACGCCTACGCCGAACTCCACCCCACCGGAGTCCTGTTCTCGCTCGATGTCTTCGGCGTGATGGCTTGGCAACGCTCCGTTCGACCTTTCCCACACCGGACAGGACATCGTCGGCATGGCAAAATATTGCGACGTGCTCAGCCCCATGATTTATCCCTCGCACTTCTTTGGCATGGACAACATCGCTCATCCCGGCGACGAGCCCGCACACTTCATCGGCGAATCGATGGAGCGCTTCGAGCTGATCACCAAAGGCAGCGGAGTCGTGATTCGTCCCTGGCTGCAAGCCTTCCACTGGCGCACCAAGACCTACTCGCCGGAATACATTAAGGTGCAAGTCGCCACCGCCAAAGAAAAAGGCGGCATCGGATTTTTATTCTGGAACGCCGCCAACGATTACTCGAAGCCCTACGAAGCCATGCCGGAAATGAAAGCCGCGAATGCCAAAGAGAAGGACAAATTCTTCCGCGGCGACGAGTTGCCCGGCTCGACAGTAAAGGCAAGCCTGACGCCCGCAGCGGTGCCCACACCGACGTCCGCCGTCCACTAAGAAACTCATGTGGGGACAGCCGCCCTCGGCCGTCCGCCAGCGATCAGCCTGCCTCAGTACCCTTCCGGTGGCAACATGTTGTGCTTCGTCTCAACCGCGCCACCAATCATGCCGCAATGCCAATCGCCGAAGGTGTTCTTGTAGCAGTATCCCCCAGCGGTGGGCTCATCGGTCACCCAGCAGTTGTGCGTGCGGGCAAAATCGTTTGACGCCGTCAACGTGCTCAATGCGAAGCATTCGTATAACGTGAAACTGCCGCGAATGTCCCAGACCGGTTCGCGAGGATCGATGTCCGCCGCGGTAATATTCGTGGTGACTGCGTTTGCTGCGTGCGATACCGAAGCGACCTGCACCTTCACATTGGTGACCAGGAAAAGTGGGGTTAACCCATTCCCCTTCTCCAGTTCGCAAATGACGTACTGCTTGGCCTGCTCGGCCGAGGGAGATCCATGCGTTGGAGCAGTTCGGCTGCCGCAAGGTCTCGGCTCGCGCGTACCGTACTTCGCTCCGATGCTGTTGCCCTTAGGCTGACGCGCCAGGGCGGCTGCGGTTTCGGCTTCCACTTTCTTATCTTCCGCCGTGGCCGCGCGCGGGCGAACGTCCGCCAGGGCAACGGTAAAATCCTGTGGGCCGTTGCTCGCGATCACGGTACAGGTAACCAGATACGCCCCTACCTTGCCGCTGTACAGCACCGTATCTTTCACCGTACAGGGAAGCCATTGACCAAACATCTGGACGTCCACGTGATCGCCCACTTTGACCGCCAGGGCCTCGACGGGCTGCGCCATCCCGGCCAAAAACATGAAGCTCAATACGAGCACACCGACACTGAGGTTGAGAAATTGTTTCATGCACTCACCATTCTGGTTTTGATGGGCAGCCAATCGAAGGAGGGGAACAGCGCGATTGGCGGGAGATCAAAAGCAGCCCGAGTATAGCACGCGGCAAATAGCGGGAAACTCCTTTCACCTACGATCTTAAGCCGATACCACCACGAAAAGGGTGCCCATCTTTCGCGTACTTTGCGAAGGTGGGAACCACGGACGCAGACAGCCCACCGGGCGGCGAATTTCACGAACTCTCTGAAGAACTCACGAACGCATCCTTTAACGTGGAAGAGCGGTGCTTTCAGCGCCCCGTCTGGCGCCCGAATGCAATCGGGTTTCAGAGAGTGCGTGAGAACTCGCTTGGGGAGGAAGCAGAGAACGCCCCCGTTGACTTTCGCCCCGGAGGGACGTCACGAGCATAGCCCAGCGCTTCAGCGCTGGGTGAGTGGGAGATTTGAACAATCCCGGAGGGACGGCATGAGTTCACGCACACTCTTCAGCCCAGTAGAACCGGATAGTTGGCGATACCCCGCGAACTGCACTTAGGCCGCCTGGCAAGGAAGTTCCTAAAAGCCCAAACGAAATCGGCGAGAGCGCAGAGCGAGAATACCAACAGAACACCTCTGCCGGTGAACCCACGACCGCGTTGCGCTTTCGCGTCGGCCATGTCAATTGCTGTTGGGATCAGCGGAGAAGGGGGTTTAAGGGCAGCCCCACACTTCGCGCAAAAGATTCGTCCAGCATCAGCGACGGTCGAGCATTGGCGGCAGGTTGACACAACAGCGTTTTGATCTGTGCCGTCCATCACTGAATATCATACCGACTGAGGGGACATCAGCGTAATCGCGATTTTTCGCCAGCTGACCTGTTGGGCCGCTGCCAACCCTATGACTTTCATTGACTTGCCCGTTTCGCCCACGTAACATTTCCGCCAAACATGATCGGCCAAACCATCTCGCATTACCACATCGTTGACAAACTCGGCGGCGGAGGGATGGGTGTGGTCTACAAAGCCGAGGACGTCAAGCTCGGTCGCTTTGTCGCCCTCAAGTTCCTGCCTGAAGATGTAGCCAAAGACCCGCAGGCATTGGCCCGATTTCAGCGCGAAGCGAAAGCAGCTTCTGCGCTGAATCATCCCAACATCTGCACGATCTACGAGATTGACGATCAGCACGGCCAAGCGTTCATCGTGATGGAGTTTCTGGATGGCCTCACGCTGAAGCACCAGATCGGTGGGCGTCCGATGGAAACGGAATTGATTCTGGCGCTCGCCATCGAGATCGCGGACGCCCTTGATGCTGCCCACACCGAAGGCATCGTCCACCGTGACATCAAGCCTGCGAACATCTTTGTCACCAAGCGTGGCCACGCCAAGATTCTCGACTTTGGCCTGGCGAAGGTCAGTGTGGCGACCAGTTCTTCGAGCAACGTTGCTTCGCTCAAAACACAGACGGTCTCGGTGGACGCGGATCATCTGACCAGTCCGGGGGCCGTGCTGGGAACGGTGGCCTACATGTCTCCCGAACAGGCCAAGGGCAAAGAACTGGATGCCCGCACCGACCTGTTTTCTTTTGGTGCTGTGCTGTACGAGATGGCGACGGGGGCGTTGCCGTTCGATGGCGAAACCTCTGCACTGATTTTCACTGCCATCTTGACTCTCGATCCGCCCCCGGCAATCCGCTTCAACCGCAACATTCCGCCCAAGCTGGAAGACATTATCTCTAAGGCGTTGGAGAAGGATCGCAATCTCCGCTACCAGAACGCAGCCGACATCCGGACTGACTTGCAGCGGTTGAAGCGGGATACGGAGACGGGCGGGTTTCACGCACAGGGGCTAAAACCCCCTGCAAGTCAGGATGAGGCCGGCCTGAAGGCCCGCTCTTCCACGGTTGATCACACTTCAGTTTCCATGACAGCGCGCATGGTAGGGAGTGGGGAACAGACTGGGAGAAATTCGAGAACAAAGCTCATCGGCGTAATCGCGCTCGTCGCGGTCATCATTGCCGTTCTCGGTGGCGGCCTTTATTACCGGGCGTATCATGCGAAACGGCTGACGGCTAAGGACACCATCGTTCTCGCCGATTTTGCCAACAGCACAGGCGATGCCATATTCGACGAGACACTCAAAACCGCGCTCCGCCTTTCTCTGAACCAGTCGCCGTTTCTGAATGTGCTATCGAGTGGCAAAGTCGAGGAGACCTTGCAGCAGATGACCCGTCCACCCGGTACGAAGCTCACGCCCGATGTTGCCCGTGAGCTTTGCCAGCGGGCGGGCAGCCAAGCTTACATTGGCGGAGCGATCGGAAGTTTGGGGAGCAAGTATGTACTGGAATTGAAGGCGGTGAATTGCCGGAGCGGCGACTCGTTCGCCGACCAGCAGGTGACCGCAGAGTCGAAGGAGAAAGTGCTGGACGCGCTGGGCGGGGTAGCGTCGAAGCTGCGTGGCGAGTTGGGCGAGTCGCTGGCTTCAGTGCAGAAGCTGGATATTCCGCTCGCACAGGCCACCACGTCTTCGCTCGAAGCTCTGAAAGCGTACAGCCTTGGAGCGCGTTCCGATCAAAGCGCCAGATCGCTGGTTTATTTTCAACGTGCCATCGAGCTCGATCCCAATTTCGCCATGGCAATGCACGAATCTGGCGTGTGCTATGAAAATCTCAACCAACCCGGGCGGGCCAAAGAGTACTACGCCAAGGCATTCCAGTTGCGAGAACATGCCAGCGAACGGGAAAAGCTGGCCTTCACTACCGACTACTATGAAGTTGTAACCGGGGAACTGGATAAGGCGATACAGACATATCTTGAGCTGATTGCCACGTACCCAAGAGCAGGAATAGCGATAGATTGGGAAAACAATTTGGCCCTGTTGTACGCCAAGCTGGGACAATACGACAAAGCCGTGGAAATCCTCAGGCAACTCGTACGCGACAAGCCAGGAGATCCGGAGTTCGAGTCGAATCTTGCCAACGAAACTCTTCACCTGCAACGCCTTGAGGAGGCGCGTCAGGTCGTCCACGACATGCAGGTGCGAAAAGTAGATTATGTGGGTCTCCGGAGTGTTCAGTATGCTCTTGCCTTTATTGGTGCGGATTCGACCGCGATGTCGGAGCAGTTACAGTGGTTTGCGGACCAGCCTGAATATGCGAGCGTTGGTTTAGCGCTGTCATCCGCCACCGAGGCGTATGGTGGTCATCTTGTTAATGCACGAGAATTGACCAAACGGGCGGTGGATGCCGCGATCCGAGCGGACAGCACGGAAAGTGGGGCTATTACGCAGGCGGGTGCTGCGCAGTGGGAAGCCGCTTACGGCAATCTTGCGGAAGCGCGGCAGTCGGCGGCTGAAGCTTTGAAGCTGGTTCCCACCAGTCAAGCCGTCGAGGCCGAAGCCGCGCTTGCGTTTGCCATGGCGGGCGATGCGGCACGAGCCGGCTCGCTGGCACAAGACCTGAACCAGCAATCTCCGCTCGATACCCTGATGCACTCTCTTTGGCTGCCCGCGATTCAGGCTCAATTGGCGTTGGATAAGAACAACCCTGCCGCCGCCTTGAGTGCGCTGTCAGCTGCGGCTTCGCCCATCGAATTGAGGGAGGGGTGCCTCTACGCGCCATATGTTCGCGCCCATGCGTATCTGTCAGCCGGGCAGGGCAAAGAAGCGGCGGCCGAGTTTCAGAAGATCATCGACCACAGCGGCATCGTCCAGAACTGCTGGACGGGAGCCTTGGCGCATCTGGGCGTGGCTCGGGCGAATGCTTTGCAGGCGAAAACATCGCAGGGAGCGGATGCCGATCTTGCCCGCAGTCGGGCGCTGGCTGCTTATAAGGACTTCTTTGCGCTTTGGAAAGACGCCGACCCTGGCATCCCCATCCTGAAGGAAGCGAAGGCGGAGTATGCGAAGTTGCAATAGGCGGGTGGCCCAGGCTTTTGGTCTTGCCGCCATCGCCAACAGAATGCGTGCCCCGCTCTTCGCGTTCTTTGCGAAGGGCGGGAACCACGAACGCTTCAGCAATGGGGTTTTGTGCAGGCGGACAAAGCTGCGTCGGTAGCATCTCCCCCCACCCTTACAAAAAGCGCGCTCTTATCGAGGGGCACCCTCAGTGGAAATGGTGCAGGCAAAGATCGCTAAGGGTGGGCCACCCGCCTCCATGCATGGTAACCCAGCGTGAGAATAGCGATCTCAGGCTCTGCCTTGGCTTCGCCCTCTGAGGTCACGTAGATAGTCTTATTGTCGCGGCTCACCTGTATCGTCTGTGCCGATGCGGCCAGACCAAGCGTCACAAGGCCCGACATGAGAACGAGCGCTAAGCGTGCCATTGAATCCCTTTCAAGTTGAATGTACAGAACCATACTCCGAAATCGTGACGGTTTCTAGAATGTTTGGAATGGGTGGCGATAACAAGTGCTTACTCGTTTCCGACCCGGACCCCTGCCGGCGCCACGGACTCAAACAGGCTTACGAGCCACCAAAATCGCCAACCTTCCCGACCCAAAAGAAATCCACAGCCCCTCTGTGACATCTGACCTTGCACCCATAAGATATACTAGTATTAGCATGCTTAGCCTAAAGGAATACGCCCTCTCAAAACAAGAGATTGCCGCCGCTAAGTCCTTTCTCCGCAATATTTTGCAGCTAAACCCTTACTTATCAAGATTTTACGCGGGCTTTTCCCATATCTGTGCCTGCAACTCCAATCGATTCAAGATTTTAGCCTCCAGATCTGAGAATTTTCGAAATCTGAATCTGTCTGACGCGAAAGGTCAACACTCAAATGCCGCTTAACTCCAAAATCACTGCCTGCTCCCACATCAAGGTCAACGGAGTCCGCTGCGCCTCGCCGGCGATGTACTCCCAGGCTTTCTGCTATTTTCACCAGCGCATGATTCGCGGCGTGAAAATCCCGCCCGAATCTCGCATTCACCACATGGCTCTCATTGAAGACAGCGAATCCATCCAGGCCTCGCTCATGGAAGTCATCAACGCCCTCGTCCGCGACACCATCGACATCAAGCGCGCCCAGTTGATCCTGCGCGCTCTCTACATCGCCGTTAGAAATTCTCCCCGTGCCCATTTCGACTTTCACAAGTCCGAGATGGTCACCGAAGTCCCCGACTATCCCGCAGTCCCCGCCCCACCGCCCTTCGACTACGCCATCATGCAGGCCGCCGTACTCAAGCGCGTCGACTCGCAAAGACGCTACCGGGCCGACCACCCGGAAGAATACAAGATCGCAAAAGAAGAACGTGCCAACCAAATCGCCGCCGAACCCGCCGCGCAGCATTCTGTCATCCCGTGCGGAGCCGCAACGACCGCAGGCAGTCCCGGCGCAATCGAAGAGCCTGCCATGAGCGCAGTCGAAGGGCCCGCCCTGAGCAGAGTCGAGGGAACGCCCCATTCCTTAACCTCTGTCATCCCGAGCGAAGCCGGGACGACCAAAGGGAGTCCCGGCGCAGTCGAGGGACCCCTACCCGCGCCCCTAATGCCGGGGTCCGGCGAAGCTCCCGCCTCGAAGAATTACCCGGCGCCAACGCAGACGCCCCGACGCAAGCCCCCGCTCCCGGCGCCACCATCCCTCATCGAAGTGCAAAAACTAATCGACCTCGTCTTGCACGGATGAAAGAAGGCTCCAATGTAAACGGACCCCACACAAATCCGCGCCCAAAGAAGGCGACCCTTCCGTCCGGATACTCGGAACTAGGTACTCGGTACTCGGTACTGGGTACTAGGTACTATCGGCCCCTCCATCCGTCTAAAAAGACCTGGGCTGAGCCGGGCAATTCCTCGGCTATAATGCCTTGTAACGTGGGGCTGGATTTTCGCATCTTTATCTGTACGTCGCAGCCGCGAGCAGCCGCGTTAGACGATTGAGCCCAAGGAGTACGCATGGCGATCCAGAAGTCGGAACATATCTGGCACAACGGGAAGCTCATTCCCTGGGATGATGCCACCATTCACGTGATGTCGCACGTGGTCCACTACGGTTCCTCGGTGTTCGAGGGGATCCGCTGCTATGCGCCGCCTTCGGGGCCGGCGATTTTCCGCGCCCACGAACACATCGAGCGCCTGCTCAATTCGGCGAAAGTCTACCGCATCGACGTCAACTACACCCGCGACCAACTGGTGAAGGCCATGGTTGAAACCGTGGGCGGCAACGGAACCTGGCCTTGCTACGTGCGTCCCATTATTCTGCGCGGATATGGTGAGGCGGGAGTGAATCCGTTCAACTCGCCGACCGAGGTTTACATCATTAATTATCCGTGGGGAAAATATCTGGGCGGCGAGGGCGAAGGCTGCGATGCCTGCGTTTCTTCGTGGACGCGCATTGCTCCCAACACACTGCCGGCCATGGCGAAGTCGGGCGCGAACTACATGAACTCGCAGCTCATCAAAATGGAAGCCATCGTGAATGGCTACGCCGAAGGCATTGCGCTCGACGTGAATGGATTCGTCAGTGAAGGCTCGGGCGAAAATGTTTTCATCGTGCATCGCGACAAGCTGATTACGGCGCCGCTGGGCAACTCGGTGCTGCCCGGCATTACCCGCGATTCGGTGCTGCAGATCGCGCGCGACCTGGGCGTGACGGTAGTCGAGCAGATGATTCCGCGCGAGATGCTGTACATAGCCGACGAAGCTTTCTTCACCGGAACCGCGGCGGAGATCACTTCCATCCGCTCGGTGGACAAAGTCAAAGTGGGCAAGGGTGTGATGGGGCCGATCACGAAGGCGATCCAGAAAGAGTTTTACGCCATCGTGCGCGGCGAAAAAGCCGACCGCCACGGATGGCTCACACCGGTCCCGGTGCGCAGCAAGCAACCCGTGGCCGTATAAGCGGTTCTCAATGCAGGTATCGAAAGGGGCGCGCCACGCGCCCCTTTCGGCTTCTCAGGCCAGCAATACATAACATCCTCACAAGGAGAAAACATGTCCGATCAACCTCAAATCAGTCCCGAATTTGCCGCCGGCTACTGCGCCATGATGCTGGATGGCGTCATGCGCGAAGCCGCAACCACCAAGAAGGTAATCGCGGCCGTGCCTGATGCGGCTTCCAGCTATAAGCCGGATCCGGCCGCACGCACGGCGAAGGAATTGGCGTGGCATCTGGCCAACAGCGATATCCAGTTCCTCGACGGCATCGCCGACCTCAAGTTCAACATGGAAGCGCCGGAGCACAAGCCCGACACATCGGCTGCGGTCGCTGCCTGGTATGCGGAGAACGTGAAGCGCGGTGTGGCGCGGGTCGCGGCCATGACGCCGGAGCAATTGCTCACGCCGGTCAACTTTTTCGGCGTGTTCAATTTTCCCGCGGTGCTGTATCTCGGATTCCTCAACAATCACAGCATTCATCACCGCGGCGAATTGGCGACCTACCTGCGTCCCATGGGAGCGAAGGTGCCGTCGATCTATGGCGGCAGCTACGATGAGCCCTTCCAGCCAGCCGCGCCGGCGGAAACTGCAGCGTAGAGTTCTAAGGAATCGAGATTGGAAAATCCGCCCACGGTGAGACGGCTATTACCCCTTCGCCCCACTTTCGGTGGGGGAAGACGGCAATCTCTACGGTACAACTCAGAACGGTGGAAATGGCGGGATGGGCACGGTCTTCAAGATCACGCCCGACGGTGCATATACTGTCCTCCACGGGTTTCATGGCCTTGATGGCTCGTCCCCCGCCGGCTTGGCACTAGCTAGCGATTGGAACTTCTACGGCACGACAGGCGCGGGCGGGTCTCTCTT
This sequence comes from uncultured Acidobacteriaceae bacterium, assembly GCA_963715875.1. GTDB lineage: Bacteria > Acidobacteriota > Terriglobia > Terriglobales > Acidobacteriaceae > Sulfotelmatobacter. Next base: position 4,401,925 of record OY970281.1, read on the forward strand.
CGGAACCGGCGTTGGCGGGGCCGGGACGGTCTTCAAGATTACGCCATCAGGGACGCTAACGACTCTCCATTCCTTTAACAGAACCGGCGTTGGTGGTGATCCTGCAGCCCCGCTCATCCAGGGTAGCGACGGAGATCTGTATGGGACCACGCTCGGAGGTGGGGCGGCGATCTTCGGCTGTACCTCCTTCGGATTCGACGGATGCGGGACGGTTTTCAAGATCTCTCCTAGCGGAACGTTTACAAGTCTCCTCAGCTTCGACCTCTCTGACGGGGCGCTCCCCTTCGCCCCCGTAGTCCAAGCGAGCGACGGAAATCTCTATGGGACCACCTTTGCCGGTGGGTACGGCTATGGCACTGTGTTCAAGATCACAACGGGCGGTAAGCTGACGGTCCTGCATCGATTTCCGTTTAACGCCGGCGAGACCTATGCCGGACTGGTGCAGGGCACTGACGGGAACCTATACGGAGGGGAGGTTCAGTCCAGTTCCATCTTCAAGATCACGCCGGGCGGCGCGTTCACCACCGAATATGTCGGAGTCGGCGGGGAGACGGCGTTGATGCAGTCCACGGACGGCAAGTTTTATGGCACCTCTGGCTCCGAGGTGTTTAGCTTGGACATGGGCCTTGACCCCTTCGTGACGTTCCTTGTGCCCACAGGGAAGGTCGGCGATACTGTCCAAGTCCTCGGCCAAGGGTTCAAGGGTACGACGTCGGTGGCTTTCAACGGCATACGCTCGACGAGTTTCTCTATTATTTCGGATACCTACATGACAGCGGTAGTGCCGGACGGAGCGACTAGCGGTAGGGTGGTCGTGACGACGCCGACAGGAGCCCTGATCAGCAACGTTAATTTTCGAATTTCTAGGTAATGCAACACGCGAGCACCGATTGACTGAAAGTGGCTACCTAGTGCGGATGCAAGGAGCATGGCTATGACAAGGCGTTTTCTCAGCATTTTCGTCTCCGTGGGCATACTTTGCATGGCGTCTTTGCTGCTATCGCGAGCCGCAACGCCTCAGCAGATTACCAACAACGCCTTTACAACGTCGCCCATGACCGTCCGCGTAGCAAGCAATTTCACAACAACCTCGGCCACGCTGACCCCTCTAACTGGCCTTACCTGGGCGCTGCCATCAAACGGGACGCTGACCTACTCCTTTAGCTGCGAAGGGTCATTTAGCAATTCGGCAGCGAGCGCGACAGTTGCTTGGGGAATATCTACGTCGGCCAACGTCACAAACTTGAACGCGGCAGTGCTGAACGCAAACAGTCCGTCAACAATCGCTACCGGCTCGTTGGTGAACGTGACGGCAGCGGGAAGCAACACCATCGGCTCTCAGACACTACCCAGCATGGGGGCCGGAACCAAACTCCATTGGCACCTTTCCGGCACGATTGAGAATCAAGCGTCAACCGCCAACACGATCGACATTCTTGCGGACACGAGCAGCGGCACGCTGACAGTCTATCGCGGATCGTTTTGCTTCTTCTCACCATAGCACTGGCGCAGAAATGCCGGGACAGGAAGGTGTGAAGAAATCGCCTTTTTAGCCAAACGCGGCTTTTCGCTGAATTTAATTTTGCTTTGTGCGGGTTAACCGAACCGATATGCGGAGACCCTGACTCCCATGACCCGGCCAGTGAAGATGCGGCGTCCTAAATCGGCGCCGGCTGCGCCGGAGGCCACCATGAGCGGCAGCAGGTGCTCCTCGCGCGGATGAGCCAGGCGCGCATGGGGCGCGGCCTGCCATTGTTGCAGCGCTTGATTTCGCTGGGCTGCATCGGAGGCGCAAACCGCGCCCGTGAGCCAGGCATCGAACTCGTCGGACGGAGCGCTGAACTCGGGGCCGAATCCGCGCAGATTGTGGTAGCTCATCCCGCTGCCCACGATGAGCACGCCTTGAGCGCGCAGTGACTGCAAGGCGCGGCCAACGTCAATGTGAAGCCGCGGATCAAGTCCAGCTTTCAAAGAGAGTTGGATAACAGGGATCTCCGCCTGCGGATAAACCAGTTTGAGAGGGATGAAGACTCCGTGGTCGAAGCCGCGACTGGCATCGACGCGCGCCGGAAAACCCGCCTTCGCCAGCAGAGCGGCGATCTGCTCAGCCAGCGCCGGCGCCCCAGGCGCGTCGTAGCGCAACTGATAAGTGTGCGGTGGGAAGCCCTGATAGTCGTAGATCAACTGTGGCCGCGCCGAACCGGTGAGGGAAAGCTCCGGCGTTTCCCAGTGGCCTGAGATGACGAGGATCGCCTTCGGCTTGACGCCGATCGTGCCGGCCAACCCCGCCAGCCATGTGCCCATTGCTTTCCAGGTATCGGGTGGATCCCAATCCATGAAAAAGCAAGGGCCTCCGCCATGCGGGATGAACAGCGTGGGCAATGATTCGAGGTTACTCAGAGTTTCCATTTTAGATTACTTTCCGCGCGCATCGAGGCTCCACGATCCGGAACCGACTTGCGAGATGAAGATCGCCGCGCCCAGCATCGACACATTTTTCATGAACATGGCGAACTGCATCTGGAACATCATGGGATCGGTGGCGAGCCAGAACTTGTGCAGCATCGGGGTGACGGCGGCCAGGAACAGAACGATCAGCCAGGCGCCGATCTTGGCTTTGTATCCAAGCAGAACCGAGACTCCGCCGGCGAGGGCTATGATGCCGGAGAGTGGTACCGCGATCGAGGCGAGCGGCACGCCTTGCGCCGCGGCATAGGCTATGACCTGGCCGGTGAAGTGTCTCGGACCTGACATCAGAAAAATCAGGACGAAGGACAATCGTCCCAGCAGGGTGAGAGGGCCGGCCCAGGCGTCTGTGGCGGCGAAGGACTGCGAAGTTGCTGACTGCGAACGGGTCGAAAAGGTTGTGCTGGCCATATGAATTCTCCTTGTGCTTCGACGGAATTTCCTGAAGCAGTTGTTTGGATGTCTTCTCGCGCTCAATGGTTACAATAAATAACTATTAGCTCTTTACATAGCAGGTACTTTGTAGTAACTTAGTATCATCATGGCCACTCGACGATCTGCGCAAACTTCTTCTCCCTGCAAAATTTCCGGAATGCTGGAATTGCTGACGCGGCCCTGGACGATGCACGTTCTCTGGGCCTTGAGCAACAACGGGCCGATGCGGTTTGGAGTGCTGCGGCGGCAGGTGGAAGGAATTTCGTCGCGCGTGCTGACGGAGCGGTTGCGCACGCTGGAGAGCGCCGGGTTTATCTTCCGGCACTACGAACAGACGATCCCCCCGGCCGTGACCTACGGCATCACGGACCGCATGAAGGACATCGAAAAGGTGCTGGTTCAACTCGAAGGCCTGGCGCGAAAGTGGCAGGGCGAAGGCGCAACGGCGTAGGGAATCCATTATGCAAAACTTCGGGCGTAGGTCGGTTTGAATTTATTCTTCTCCCAAGGCGTCATCCCGAACGCGGCGTACTCCAGCCGCGCGAGGGATCTCCCACAGGTTCGGTCAGGGGGAGATCCTTCGTTCCGCCTGAAGAACGGCTGCACTCAGGATGACCCCAAACCGTAGGCCGAAGAGATTTCCAATTGGCCCACTTCCTAAAACTTATTTCCCCTTGCTAATGGGCGAAAAACGGGTAGAATTGCTGCCGCCATTTGGAGTCCAGGCAAGGAGGAACCTCTCATGACGGCCCGGCGCGACCTTTCCCTCGACGAACAGAAACTTACATCGGCATCTCCACAGAGTGACGGCGGGGATCAGCGTTCTGCCGGCAAAGAGAAGAGTTCGGAGAGCCGGCGCAGATTTCTCGGGAAAGTGGGAATGGCGACGGTGGCCGCCGGGATTTTGGGTAAGAGCAGTGTGGCGCGCGCGCAGTCCGTTGATGAAGCGCTGGGAGAGATCCACGTGCCCACGGGATTGGGTACGCGGGAGGCCCATGCCCTTGGCTTACGCATCGGGGCCGCGCTGAATGACTCGAAAATTGCGGTACCGCCGCACACGACGAGCGGCGACGAGACGCGTTACGCCGACCATTCCGCCAGCTACAGCAAGTGCCTGCTGCAAGACGATATTGGGGTCGTCAATTCCGCGGCCTGGGCCTCGTTCAAGAAGGCGTTACGAAGCGGCCTGAACTCTGACTTTGAGGCGATGATCATGGGCGGCACGAGAACCATGAACGGTCCGCAAGGGTCGTACGCCTACGATCTGGAAACCGCCGACTCCGATCAGTTCGGCAATGCTCCGTGGATCGGGGACCCGGGCGGTCTGCCGCTGGTGCCGGCCTTCGCACAGATCAATAGCGCGGATTACGGCACACAGCTGATGGAAATGTTCTGGGGTTCGATGTTGCGCGATGTCGCCTTTACCGACTACGCGACGAATGCCACCGCGATTGCAGCGGCGGCGGAACTCAATACGATGTCCAGCTATCGAGGTCCGCGAGACGGCAGCGGAACGGTGACGCCGGATCTGCTGTTCCGCGGGAGCTACCCGGGGGATACGATTGGCCCCTACATGTCGCAGTTCATGTTCACGCCCACCGCTTGTGGCGCGCAAGCTATGAGCCAGTTGATGACGACATACGTGCCGGCCATCGATTACATGACCGACACCACGACTTTCCTGGAAGTGCAGAACGGCATCAGCACAGGACTGAGCAATCAAGTCGATTCGGTGCAGCGTTACCTGCACGATGGACGCGGACTCGCGGCCTACACCCATATGGATGTGTTGTATCAGGCGTACTTTGCCGCTTTCCTGGTATTGACCGGATTGCAGGTGCGGGTGAATCCCGGCAACCCGTACATCTCATCGAGAACGCAGAATGGGTTCGGGACTTTTGGAGGACCGGACTTTGTGGGGACGCTGGGAGAAGTTGCGGCCCGCGCAGTGAACCGGGTGTGGTACCAGAAGTGGCTGATTCACCTGACGCATCGTCCCGAGGCGGGGGGAGGAGTGCTGCATCAGATCCTGAGCGGCAACGGCAGCAAGATCGATGCAAAGCTGAATAGCAATGTGCTGAACTCGCAAGCGGTGGCGCAGAGCTTCAGCAAGTACGGAACGTATCTTCTGTCACAGGCGTTCCCGGAAGGTTCGCCGGCGCATCCTTCTTATCCCACCGGCCATGGAACCGTGGGCGGGGCGTGCATCACTGTGCTGAAGTTCTTCTTTGACGGCAGCCAGGTGTGGCCGAATCCGATGATGCCGGCGAGCGACGGTCTGTCGCTGACGAATTACACCGGCTCCGATGCGGGCAGTATCACGGTGGGGGGAGAGTTGAACAAATTGGCGCACAACGTAAGCTTCGGGCATGGAATCCACGCCGGAATTCACTGGCGGAGCGATACCGAAACTTCGATGCTGCTGGGCGAAGCGATGGCGTTGAGCTTTTTGCAGGACCGGGCGCAGACGTACCACGAAAAATTCACCGTGCAGATCACCAAGCTGGATGGAAGCATTGCCACCATCAGCAATCAATAGCTTCACTGCACCACGATTCGGGAGAGCAGCTTCTCTTTGTTGACGAGGTTTTCCAACTGCAACGGGATCTCTCCGGGTGCGTCAGGCTGGAATTCAAAATCGTAAACCTCGCCGGAGTCGATATGAAGCGCCGCGTCGCCCGCGGTAGCCAAGCGCGCAGGGAGCGTGGCTCCATCTTTGGCGATGGCGCGCCAGGTGGCGAGATGTTCTGAGCTGCCGAGTTGAAAGTTGGCTGCAAAATCGGGCCCCATGTTGATCAGCCGCAGCCGGTACTTGACTCCGTGGGTCAGTATCATCGGGCTGGGCTCTTCCGAACCGTTCACCGTGAGCCGCTTGGCATAGAAATCCGCTTCCCGCGTGCCCAGGACGAGGAGTCTGTCGTGTTCGGAATCGAAGGACTCGCCCGGTTCGAGGACAATGAGCGCGCCATAAATTCCGCCGGAGAGTTGGTCGGGATCGGCAGCGTGCGTGTGGTAGATGAAGGTCCCGGCGCGGTTCGGAGTGAAGCGTGCGGCAAAACTTCCGCCCGGCGGGATGGCGGGCGTAACCTGATTTCCGGCTCCGCCTCCGATGACCCCGTCATAGTAGGCGTCCAGTTCCAGACCGTGCCAATGGATTGTGGTCGGCTTGTCCAGATGATTCAGGACCGTGATCTCAGTGGGCTCGCCACGCGTCAGCACGATGGGCGGGCCCATGGCTTTGTCCGCGGAAGCAACAATCTTTTTCCCTTCCCGCACCGAACAAGAGAACGTCGGTGATTTTCCCTTCATCACCGTAGGCTCGATCACGAGATCAATCTTGCGTTGCGGGACGACTTCGTGCGCGGGCACGGAGCCGGAAGCGGCATTCACGTTAATCACCAGCACGAGCCCGGCCATGTCATTCATCGCGGTCATGCCATCGTGAAGTTCATGTGCAGGCGCAACCTCGGCTGCGCCGGATGAGGCCGGGAGCAGCATCGGCACACGTTCGTCAGACGAGACGTGGGCCTGGAAGTGACAATGAAACAGCCATCGCCCGACGTGCTCCGGTTTCCATTCCATCATCATGGTCTGGCCGCGACGGATGTTTTGGGTGACGACCCGCTGCCGTTCGCCTTCGGCAAAGCTGGTGTCGGACTCGGAATCGCCGAGGCTGAGTAACTGATAAAAAGCTCCGTGGAGGTGCATGGGATGTTCGCCGAAGCTGGGGTTGATCACCCGCCAGCGAATGATCTCGCGCTCGGTGTATTCCAGCGGCTCGGTGAACGGGTAAGACTTTCCGTTGATCGTGACTACTTCAAAATTGTCATGCAGGACGTCGGCGGGCGCGAGCATGGCATTGATCACGAAGACTCGATCCGCGGGAACTGCACCCGGCGGATCGACGATGTACGCTCCGTTTAATTGCGCGTCCTCCAGATACGGGGTCTTTTTGTCGGTGGTGCGCGCGCTGTAGTAGTAGGTGCCGGGCAGACCGGCAACGAAATTCAAGTCGCGGCTCTCGCCGGGGCCAAGTTCAATTCCGGCTTTCGCATCGCCCGGGCGGGTGTTGAGACCGTAGACCGTCGCCTTCCTCTCCAATTTGTTGGCGACGGTTACGTGCACGGTGGTGCCTTCCGGCATGCGCATCAGCGGGCCTGGAATCTGCGCGGGGCGGCCGGCTTCCGCAAAAGCCGGGACGAAAAGGCGCGGTCCATTTTCAGCCTCGGGATGCCATGCACCGGAGCGGATCTCAAGGTGGAGAGTGAGAACGCCGTTCTCCAGCTTTCCGGCAGGAATGCGATTCTGATTGGCAACGATCTCAGTGGCTGCGGGAGTTTGTGCCGCTGTCAGTCCCGCCAATACGCACACTGCCAGTGAGCAACTCAAAATCCGAATAGCATTAATCATCCGCACCCGGCGCACCCCAAAGTTGGCAGCCATTATGCCACAAGGGTGGCGATCTTCCGCAGAAATCAGGACTGCAGTGACAGAGAAGAATGTTTCGCGAACTTAAGTTGGTGTCCGGCTGCCAGTGCGGGGTCGTTACCTAGGTCATCTTGGGGACCGTGACGATTCGCGTCATCATAATGAGAGTTTGGGAGGGAAAGCCTTCTCCCCGGAAGCCTTAGCGATGAATATAGACGATCTGCTGCGGATTGCGACGGAACGGCGAGCCTCGGACTTGCACTTGAAAGTGGGGAACTATCCTCACCTGCGCATTGACGGCGATTTAGCGCCCTTGACGGACCAGCCGCGGGTGAGCGCGGAAGACATGCTGACCATGGCGTTCAGCATGATGTCGGCGCGGCAAAAGCAAAAATTCAAAGAGACTACGGAAATCGATATGGCTTACGGCGTGGCCGGGCTGGGACGATTCCGTGTGAATATTTTTCAGCAGCGCGGCAACGTGGGACTGGTACTGCGCGTGATTCCCACGAAAATTCGCGCGCTTGATGAGTTGTTTCTGCCGAAAGTGGTGGAGCAGATTTGCGAGATGCCGCGCGGGCTGGTGCTGGTGACGGGCGTGACCGGTTCCGGTAAATCGACGACGCTGGCCGCCATGGTGGACCGGGTGAACTCCAGTCGCGCCGAACATATTATTACGATCGAAGACCCCATTGAATTTCTGCACCGCGACAAGAAGGGCTATGTCAACCAGCGCGAAATCGGGGTCGATACGCCTTCGTTCAGCGCGGCGCTGCGGGCATCGTTGCGTCAGGATCCGGATGTGATTCTGGTGGGCGAAATGCGCGATCTGGAAACGATCCAAACGGCGCTGCACGCGGCGGAAACCGGACATATGGTTTTCTCGACGCTGCACACCCTGGATGCGGTAGAAACCGTGAACCGTATTATTTCGATTTTTCCGCCACCGGAGCAGAAGCAGATTCGTCTGCAGCTGGCGGCGGTGCTGCGCGCGATTGTGAGTCAGAGACTGGTCCGGCGATGTGATTCCGATGGGCGTGTACCGGCGGTGGAAGTGATGATCAATACCGCGTTCATTCGGGAATGCGTTCTGGTGCCGGAGAAGACGCGGTCCATTCGCGACGCGATCGCGGCGGGCACGTCGCAATACGGCATGCAGACGTTTGACCAGTCGTTGTGGGATCTGTTCCAGGCGGGGCTGGTGAATTATGAAACCGCGCTGGAGAACGCCTCGAACGCGGACGACTTCAAACTGCGAATGCAGGGCATTGCGTTGACGTCGGATATTTCGCGGCAGTCGATGCAGTCGGCGGGGTTTGGGGGACGGTAGCTTCTAGCTTCCAGCTTCTAGCTTCTAGTTTCTAGTTTCTAGTCTCTATATTTCTAGCTTCTAGCTTCTAGCTTCTAGCTTCTAGCTTCTAGCTTCTAGCTTCTAGCTTCTAGCTTCTAGCTTCGACGTTTATCTTCTATTTTGGGGTTGCCTTGGGGCGCGCTTTTCACGCGCCCCTTTTTACGTTCGCTGTACAGGCCTGGAAAGGCGGCTTTCACTTCTGCGGCGCGGGTCCAAACTGGGCGAATGTCACCCAGTGTCCGGCGGGATCTTTAATTCCAATCTCGGTTGAGCCGTAGAATGTGGTGCGCACGGGCATCACGATCTCGGCGCCTTTCACGGCGGCGATGGTCTGGTCGAGGCTGTCAACTTCCACATAAAGAAACGTGGGGCCTTTGCGGGCCAGTTGACCGAAGGCCGCGCCTTCCTTGTCGGCGCTGGCGTAGCTCTGGTACATCAACTCGACGCCGCTTTTTTGCAACAGGGCAAAGGCCAGGCTGCCTCCGTCGGGGACTTCGGCGGTTTTCTCAAAGCCCATCCGTTCGACCCAGAAATTGACGCAGGGTTCGACATTTTCGACAAAGAGTACGGGCGTGATTCGTTTCAGATTCATGGTTGTGGTCCTATCGTCGCTTCGTTGAATTATTGTCTTGCGAACTTCAGCTAGTCTTGTTTAGACTAGTTAACGATACAGTTGCTTTACTTCCCTGTCAAGGAGGTTTTTATGCCAACTCAAGAGCGCCAACTGCGAGACCTGGTTTCCGTGGGACCAGCCATCGCGCGCGACTTCGAAATGCTTGGGGTGCGCAGCGTGGCGCAGTTGGCGAAGCGCGATCCGGAGAAGCTGTATGAACGGCTGTGTGAGGTAACGGGGCAGGCGCAGGATATCTGTTGTCTCGACGTGTTTCGGGCGGCGGTGGCGCAGGCGCGAAATCCGGCGCTGCCGCTGGAGCAGCGCCAGTGGTGGTATTGGAGCCGAGTGCGAAAGGCGCGCGATGGCCGCTAAGAAGCTCGCTCTGACCACGCCCGACCTGGTTCTGCTGAGCCTGCTGGCGGAGCGAGCACTGCATGGCTACCAGGCCAATCAGGAACTGGAGCGGCGGCAGGTGCGGGATTGGGCGGGCATTTCGCGTCCGCAGATTTATTACTCGCTGGAAAAGCTGGCGAAGATGGGGCTGATCCGCGCGGCTGGCAGCGACGATGCGGCGGCGGGGCCGGAGCGCAGAGTGTTTGCTACGACAGCTCGGGGGCGCGCGGCGCTGGCCGATGCGCTGGAGCGGGAGGAGTGGGCGACGCAACGCGAACGTCCGCCGTTTCTGACTTGGATTGCGCTGTCATGGCAGGCGCGACCCGGAGTGTTTCAGGAGCAACTGCGGCGGCGCGAAAAGTTTCTAGAGGAAGAACTCGCACGGGAGCAGGCTACACTGCGCGGAATTCGCCAGGAAGTTGGCCACGAGTTTCACGAAGCAGTGTGGATGGTCAGCCTGGTGACCGAGCAATTTCGGGCGGAGTTGCGCTGGATAAAAAAGCTGGCGCGTGAGGTACGGCGGCGGGCGCCGGCGAGGCATCCGGATTATGCCGGAGCGGATGAAGAATGATTGGCTTCATTTCGAGCGAAAGGGTTCGCATCTGGTCAGAGGTTGGACTATCGTGAGAGGGTATGGCGTTTCCGCGTCCCAAGAAAAGGTTCTACTCCGAAGATGAGTTGTACGAATACGCCGTCGGCGCGCTGGGGCGGCGCATGCGAACGGTGGCCGAACTGAAGCGCCTGTTTCGAGCGCGGATTGATGACGCCGACTCGGAGTACGGGCGGACGCTGGTCGAGTTGGTGATTCGGAGGCTGAAGGATCGCGGCTACTTGAACGATTCGCACTATGCGGCATATTTTTCGTCATTGCGGCGGGACAATCAGAAGTTCGGGCGGCAGCGCGTGGTTACCGATCTCAAGATCAAGGGCGTGCATGGGGACGTCATCGAGAAGGCTGTGGATGCGGCATTCGAAGGCGTGAGTGAAGAGCAACAGGCGCGAGAATATCTTCGAAAGAAGCGGTTGGTGAAACCTAAAGACCAGAAAGAAGTGGCACGGATCTTCCGGCAACTGGCGCGGGGCGGATTCGGCAGCAAAACGATTTTTACGATCCTGAAGCATTGGGATGTGGACGAAGAGACTTTGAGCGCGCTGGACGGCGAAACCGCATAGTGCGCAGCGGGATTTCAACCAGGCCTCTCGCGCAGGCGTCGGAGCATCCAAGGTTTGAGACGCGCCAGCAATGCGGGTGCAGCTGGCTTACGCGCGGAGCCAGTGGAGCGGGAGATCCTTCGCTTCGCCTGAAAAACGGCTACGCTCAGGATGACACCGGGCGTTGGAAAGATAAACCGTACCTCTGCGCTGGCAATGCACTTGGCGAGAGCATGCCGAATGTTGCATAATCCAGGCTCCGACACAAAACCTTTTCCCAGGAGGTACTATGAAGTTCCGCTCGAAAGCAATTCTGACAGCAGTGTTGTTCAGCGCAGTTCCCATCGTGCTGGCTCAAGACGCAGCCACGGATGTAAAGAAGGGCGCCGACGCCACCGGACACGCAACCAAAGTCGCAGCCAAAGACACGGCCAAGGGCACCGAGAAGGCTGCGGATAAAACCGGCAGCGCGGTCTCAAAAGGCGCGAAGGCCACCGGCCACGAAACCAAGAAGGTGGCGAAGGCCACGGGCAAGGATACGGAGAAGGCCGCCAACGCGACCGGACACGAAACCAAAGTTGTCGCGAAAGACACGGCCAAGGGCACCGCGAAAGTTGCCAAGAAGACGGGCAGCGCGGTGAAGACGGGCACCAAGGATACGGGACACGAAATGAAGAAAGTGGTCGAACCCGAAGCCCGCCGAAGAAAAAAAGCCAGAGTAGGCAGCCGTCGATCCGAATCAACTTAACGGCTTTACCACAGAGGGCACAGAGGAACACAGAGGGCAGTTTGACTCCGTGTTGCGCTGTGCCCTCTGTTACGTTTTAGAGTGCTAGAATCGAAGTTTCTCATGCTGACTGGATCTGAAATTCGCCGCAAGTTTCTCGACTACTTTGTGCAGAAGGGGCACCGGGAGGTGCATTCGTCGTCGCTGGTGCCGGCGAACGATCCCACATTGCTGTTCACCAACGCGGGCATGAACCAGTTTAAGGACGTTTTTCTGGGGCTGGAGAAGCGCGATTATAACCGCGCCACGACTTCGCAGAAATGCGTGCGCGCGGGCGGCAAGCACAACGATCTGGAAAACGTGGGCTTCACCAACCGGCATCACACGTTTTTTGAGATGCTGGGAAATTTTTCGTTCGGCGATTACTTCAAGAAAGACGCCATCGCGTATGCGTGGGAACTGATCACGTCACCGGAGTGGTACGGGATTGAAGAGGACAAGCTTTACGCCACGATATTCAACGGCGAGGGCGGCGTGCCACGCGACATTGAGGCTTACGATCTGTGGGCCGCGCAGGGTGTGCCCAAAGAACGCATCTTCGAGATGGGGCTGAAAGACAATTTCTGGCAGATGGGCGACACCGGCCCGTGCGGCCCGTGCAGCGAGATTCATTACGACATGGGCGTGACGGCGTCGGAGCACGGTCACACGGATTGCAGGTTCCCGTGTGACTGCGGGCGCTATGTCGAGATTTGGAATCTGGTGTTCATGCAGTTTGACCGGGATGCTTCGGGAAAACTGAATCCGCTGCCCAAGCCGTCGATTGATACGGGGATGGGATTGGAGCGGGTCGCGGCGGTGTTGCAGGGAGTGATTTCGAATTATGAGACGGATTTGTTTACGCCGCTGATCAAACGTGCTTGGGAGCTCACGGGAACATTCAGAACAACCTGGCGGAGCCCTCGCGTCCAGGCGTCGCTGCGGATAATCGCGGACCATCGCCGCGCTGCCACATTCCTTATCTCCGACGGCGTTCTGCCCTCAAATGAGGGGCGAGGCTATGTTCTGCGCAAGATAATGCGGCGAGCAATTAGACACGGCAAGAATCTCGGAGCCAGCCCCAAGGTCCATTTTCTGAGCCAAATGACGTATGCAGTGGCGGGAAACATGGCCGAGGCCTACCCGGAGCTTCTTGAAGGCAGGGGTCGGGTTGCAAACGTGGTCGCTCATGAAGAAGAGAGATTCTGGCACACCATCGAGATTGGCATGAGCAAGCTAGAAGAAGACTTATCGGAATTTTCCGACTACGCCCAGCGGGTGGCGGAGCTCCGTGTAAACATGCAGGCCCAGCAGGAGTTCGACGGTCACGTCAATCCGACGACTCAGGTCGAATACGAACAGCTGACCAACAATCGACCCCGATATGCAGGAGAGAAGGCTTTCAGACTTTACGATACCTTCGGCATGCCGCTTGACTTTATGCAGGACGCGGCACGCGACCAAGGCCTCGCCTTTGACCAGGAAGGGTTCGATCACGCGATGGAGGATCAGAAGACCCGCGCGCGTGCTTCGTGGAAAGGCGGTTCGAAACAGACGGCCAATCCGGTTTACCAGCAGCTTCCGAAATCGGTTTTCGAAGGCTACCGGCAGACTCGGTCTGACGGTTGCGAGGTGCTGGCAATCATTCACAACGGGCTCGGGGCGCGGGAACTCAAGGCTGGAGAATCTGGTGAAGTGATCCTCGATCACACGCCGTTCTATGCCGACTCCGGTGGCCAGATTGGGGATAAGGGATGGTTTTATTCCGACGATCACAATACCGTGGTCGCCGAGGTGAGTGGTTGTTACTCGCCGATTCAGGGTGTGCGAGCGCATCAGGTCGTTGCTAAACAGACGCTGCGCGTTGGTGATCGCATCGATGCGGTGGTGAATGCTGACGTCCGCGAGGCCACCATGCGCAATCACACGGCTACACATCTGCTTCATGCTGGACTGCGCGAAGTTCTGGGCAAGCACGTAAAGCAGGCGGGGTCGCTGGTGTCGCCCGGACATTTGCGCTTTGATTTTTCGCACTTCACCGCGGTCGAAGACGAAGAGTTGCAGGACATAGAAGACATCATTAACAAGGAAGTGCTGCGCAACCAGATCGTCGAGACTATTACGGACGTGCCAATCGACGAGGCCATCACTCAATATCACGCGATGGCGCTGTTCGGTGAAAAATATGGCGACAAGGTGCGCGTGGTGCGGATCGGCGACTTTTCTACCGAGCTTTGCGGAGGCACGCACACCGGAGCGACCGGGGAGATTGGGCTGATCAAGATTCTGAAGGAAGGCAGCGTGTCTTCGGGAGTGCGGAGGGTCGAGGCGGTTACGGGCGAAGGGTCGCTCTCTCACTTTAGAAAAGATCACGAGTTGGAAAAGGTGGTGTCTACGTTCGTGGCTCCCACCCTTGCGCAAAGTACGCGCAAGGATGGGGCACCCATTGCCGAGGAGCATTCGGCATCGTTGGCTGACGCTTTGAGAGCCGAATTGGACAAGAAAGATTCCGAGATCAAGCGCCTTACGCGCGAACTGGATTCGGCGCGGATGAAGTCGGCTTCGTCGTCGACGGCGAACATCGGCGAGCGCGTGAAAGATGTAAAAGGCGTGAAGGTGCTGGCGCATCGGGTCGACAACCTGGAGCGGGCGCAGTTACGGACGCTGGTCGATCAACTGCGCGAAAAGATTGGATCGGGCGTGGTGGTGCTGGGGTCGGCTTCGAACGGCAACGTCTCGCTGATTGTGGGCGTCACGAAAGATCTGACCAGCAAAGTTCAGGCGGGCAAAGTGATCGGCCCGGTGGCGCAGAAAGTTGGAGGCAAGGGTGGCGGGCGTCCCGATCTGGCCGAAGCTGGAGGAAAAGACGCGGCCGCGCTGGATGGCGCGCTGGACGGGGCCTACGCGGTGGTGGAGGCGTTACTGGCATGAGCGCGGGCAGCGAACCCATGGACGAGCGGCTGCAATTCATCCAGCACAAAGGCCATACTGTTTATCTCATCGACTACTCGCATTGTTCGGCGAAAGAAATCCTGTTACTGCTGGAATTGATTCGCGTAGAAATTGCGGCACAGCCACCGACATCGCTACTCACGCTCGCCGACTTCACCGGCGCGGAGATTGACAAAGCCGTGGCCACGCGAATCAAAGAGGTTCTGACACTCGATCGTCCGCACGTGAAGCGATCGGCGTGGGTGGGGACCGAGAGCCTGCCGCAAGTTTTCTACGAGCACTTCAAAAACTTTTCGCGACGCGACTTCCCGACGTTCAAGACGCGAGACGAGGCGCTGGACTGGCTGGTCAAGGAGTAATCCCACGGCGATTGGGGCAATCGCTATAATGGCGGCATCGTAGCGGCGGCGCACTGGGGATTTGGGGACCTAGCAACACAGCGGCAGGTGCCTTATGGAAGAGCGCATTCGTTTTATCGAACATCGGGGCCAGCAGATCCTGCTGGTGGACGCTTCCCATTGCACACATCAGGAAGTCGAAAAACTTTGCCTGCTGGTTCCCACCTATGTGACTGCGGAACCGCGAGGCTCGCTGTTATTGCTGGCGGATTTCACCGGAGCAGAGTTTGATCGCATCGCCATCGACCGCCTGAAAGAGGGCGCGGTGTTTGACCGTCCGCACTTGAAGCGCTCGGCATGGGTGGGGGTCGAGACCCTACCCAAAGTGTTTTTCGAACACATCAAGAATTTCTCCCAGCGCGAGTTGCCAACCTTCAGGACGCGCGAGGAAGCGATGGACTGGCTGGTGAAGGAGTGAGTTTACGCGGCCCTAAAGGGCCGCTCTTGCTCTTGCACGGTCGCACAAGCCGAATTGAGTCGCAACCTCTACCCATAAAATCAACTACGCTGAGCGGCGTCAACTTCTCCACTTCAACGCGACCGATCCGGTCATGGGGTGCTTCAGCTCGCCGCCGGTGCGTTTGGCCTCTAGATACGCGGCCTTCAACTGGAAATACCATTTTGCGGGACGGTCGGCGTCGTCGATCAGCATGAGATGGGGATTGTGCTTCAGGCCTTCGGCCTGCAGTTCCATGGTGCGGCGGTCCTGCTCGACGAATTTGGCGAAGACGAATTTCAGGAGTTCAGGGCCGAATGGCATCCAGCGAAAAATATTCCAGGCGGCGACTACATCAATGCGGCATTGATTGCGGGTGATGGGGGTGACGGTGGTCAGCGACGAGAACCAGTACTTCCCTGCCCGGATGACTTCGCGGCGCAGGTTGGGCAAGACGAAGTCGATGGTGGTGGTGATGGAATCGGCGTCGGCATAGAGGCGCAAGAGCTTATAGGGCGCGGAATTTGAGCTGGGGGTATGCGCGCTCATGCGAAAGCCGTTGGGAATCGGCTCGAAGTTTTTCTTCTTCTCGTGAATGCTGTGGCGGCTGCGCCACCACCACGCCTGATGCACGAAGGGACCGTGGGCCGGGTCCATCAAGCCGATGATGCCATGATCGATGCTGACGGGCATGTCGGCGGTAAGGTAGGCGAGTTTGTATTTGTCGGTGAACTTGTCGATCTGAGGGACGGGCTCAGGAGCCGCCTCTCTCGCACTGAAGCCTGCGCCTGGCGGCCCAGGGTCTGGAATATACACCCAGAGGAATCCGTCGTGCTCTTCGCAGGGATAGCTGCCGGCATAGATGCGATCTACCTTTAGATTCTGGTCGGTTGTGAGCGAGGGAATCAGTTGACACTGGCCGTTGTGAGCATCGAAGGTCCAGCCGTGGTAAGAGCATTCAATCTTCTCTCCATCAAAGCGGCCGCAGTGCAGGGGCATGCCACGATGAGGACAGGCGTCGCGCAATGCGAAGGGCTGGCCCTGGCGATCGCGTGACAGCACGAGCGGGATTTCGAGCAGCGTAGCCTTTTGCAGTTGGTTGCGATGCACGCGCTCGGCGGGCAGCGCGCGATACCAGAAACCGGTAAGCATGAGCGCATCCGGGGCCTGGCGTTGGAGGGGGTCGAGTTCAGGCATAGGGCGGTAGCCGATGGTTGAATTTCGATTGCGGCTGAAAACCTATGCTAGCATCCAGCAGACGTTTCATCGCGTACAGATTCGCGCCGAGGGATCTCAGTGGAATTCATTGGGCATTTTCGCAGACTGACGCCGGTGCAGCGCAATACCTTCATCGCCTGCTTTCTGGGCTGGTCGCTGGATGCGTTCGATTTTTTCGTTCTCACATTCTGCATCAGCGCCATCGCGACCCAGTTTCAGGCGAAAGTTTCGGCGGTGACGGAGGCGATTTTTCTGACGCTGGCCATGCGGCCGGTGGGCGCGTTTCTGTTTGGGCTGATGGCTGATCGCTTTGGCCGGCGGGTTACGCTGATGGTCGATATTATTGCCTACTCGGTATTTGAGCTGGCATCGGCATTCGCGCCGTCATTGCGGGTCCTGCTGGTTACGCGATTATTGTTCGGAATCGCGATGGGCGGCGAATGGGGCGTGGGCGCGGCATTGGCTTTCGAAACGCTGCCTGCGGAGGGCCGGGGATTTTTCTCGGGCCTGTTGCAAGAAGGCTACGCGGTGGGTTATCTGATGGCCGCGCTGGTGTATGGCACGGCATTCCGCTTCGTGGGTTGGCGCGGAATGTTTATCGTGGGCGCGCTGCCCGCCTTTCTGATCATTTACATTCGCACGAAAGTGGAAGAATCTCCGGCGTGGTTGCAGGGAAAAGTGGCGCGGCAGGAGAGCCAGATCGGCAAAGACATCTTCGCTCATGCCGGCACCTTTATTTTTCTGGTGGCGCTGATGTTCTGTTTCAATTCTTTCAGCCATGGCAGCCAGGATCTGTACGCGACCTTCCTGCAGAAGGACCATCACTTTACGCCGCAGACGGTGGGATTGATCGCGATTGTCGCGAACATCGGCGCCTTGTTGGGCGGGATGGTTTTCGGCACATGGTCGGAAAAAATCGGGCGAAGAAAAGCGATTGTGATCGCCGCGCTGCTGGCGATTCCGGCGATACCGCTGTGGGCGTACTCGCACAGCGTTCCCATGCTGGCGCTGGGGGGCTTCGTGATGCAATTCATGGTACAGGGCGCGTGGGGCGTGGTGCCGGCGCACTTGAATGAACTTTCGCCGCCTAATGTGCGCGGCACATTTCCGGGATTCGCCTACCAGTTGGGAAACTTTCTTTCTTCGTGGAATGGAGTGAAACAGGCCAGGGTGGCGGAGCAACGCTTCGGTGGCGCGTTTGCGCCGGTCATGGCCTGGACGGTTTTGCTGGTTGCGGGCCTAGTGGCGCTGGTTACGTGGAGCGGCCGCGAGCGCCGGGGCGCGGACTTGTCGAATACGATCTAAATGCCGGAGTGTGCAAGATTTGGCACACTTCCGTCGTGGCACTTTGGCGGCATTGTCATGGGCAAGTTCCTGTGTTACGTTAAGTGGAAATTTTACGCCTTCGTAATTTCAACTAGTTTTCGGGCCCGCTGAATTTCGGTCTGTGCGAATGCGTGTGGGGTAAGCGCCGCTATGAAGGAAACAATGGATCCGACTTCGGCCCGGCCGATGGGGGACGAAGAAAACTTTGCCAACCGAAAATTGATCCGGCCGGCGCTGCCGCGCGCGGATCACAACCATGGCAACCACAACTCGAACCACATGAACTCCAACCCAATGCAAGGTGCGGAACGCAGAGAGAGGCATGACCGCCCGGAGCGCGGATTTGACCGCGCCGAACGCTCGGGCAGCGGATCGGGGGGCGGCCGCAAGGCAGCTCCGCCGGAGCAGACCAACGCGGAGAATTTCTATTATCAGAAACAGATGCAGTCGAAAACGCCGATGGTGATCGTGCTGCGCGACGGCGAGGAAGTGCATGGGGTGATCGAGTGGTATGACAAGACCTGCATCAAGGTGATCCGGGAAGATGGGCGGCCGAATCTGATGATCTATAAGCCGGCGATTAAGTACATGTTTAAGGAAGAAGAGAGGTAGCACGATTCAGTAATTGGATAATTTTGTAATTGGGTAATTTAAATACGTGATTCGTTCATCGAACTTCCTCCTTGGCTTCTCCTGTTATTTTCTTTACTTCTGGTTCCTCGTTTCTCCTTCAAGTTTTACCCAGAAAGAACTTGAAATAGGCGGGGTGGTTTACCGGACAGATGCTCCCGTTGACAATCCATCTTATCTCCCATAGCATCAATAACTTGAGGGGTCACTCTAAAAGCGGGAGCCGTACGTGATCAAGCTCGACATTATCAATGAAGTGGTGGCCAGAACCGGCATCACCAAGACCAAGGCCGAGTTGGCGGTGGAAACCGTCTTTGAGAGCATGAAGAATTCGCTGGCCCACGGCAATCGAATCGAGCTGCGCGGATTTGGTGTGTTCAACGTGCGTCCGCGCAAAACCGGCATTGGCCGCAATCCGCGCACCGGAGCCGAAGTGTCGATTCCTCCCGGCAAAGCCGTGCGCTTCAAGCCCGGCAAGGAATTGCAGTCGATCGACTGAAGCCGGTGCCCAGTACCTAGTCGCGAGTACCGGGTTGCGAGTATCGAGAAATATCCGCTCCGACTGGCGCCTGCCTATTTCCAGGGTTGTCTTTTATCGTTTTTGTTTCCGCTATGCCTCGCTGTTTCTGGGTACTCGGTACTGGATGTTCTCTCGTAGTAGCATCTAAGAGAAGGCCTTGATCGACTTGAGGCCGCGAATTGCATGTCGGACTCTACTCCTCCAATTGCCTCTTCCACGATCGAATACATGCGGCCGATGCCGGTGTATGCGGCGCGGCGTCCGCGGCAACGATATTGGTTGCATGCCCTTTTGCTGCTGCTGACTTGCTTCACCACGCTGGTGGTGGGGGCGCACATGCAGCACAATTTTAATTTGGGGCGGCCTGCGTTCTTGTTCGATGACACTGCCGGGCCGCTTCTGCGGCTGCCTTGGGCGCTGGTGCATCCGGAGCGACTGCTGTTGGGTATCCCGTTTGCTGGCGCGCTGATGCTGATTTTGCTGGCTCACGAAATGGGCCATTACTTAATGTGCAAGCGCTACGGGGTGTGGGCGACGCTGCCGTTTTTTATTCCGGCGCCGACGTTGATTGGAACCTTCGGAGCGTTCATTCGCATCCGCTCGCCGATCCGGTCGCGAACCGGGCTGTTTGACATTGGAATTGCGGGACCGATTGCGGGCTTCGTGGTCGCGGTCGGCGTGCTTGTGGTTGCGCTCGGGTTGTCGAAACCCATTCCGGTGGGAGCGCCGCTGGCGGATCTGGATCTTGGATTCCCCATGATCTTCCAGTTGGTCCATCACTGGTTGGACGTGTCGGGGCTGGGCCGGGGACCGACGGCTTTGCCGCTGGATCGGGTATTGCTGCATCCGGCGGCAATTGCGGCGTGGGTGGGCATGTTTGCCACTTCGCTGAACCTGTTGCCCGGCGGACAACTTGACGGCGGCCACATTGTTTTTTCAATTGCTCCGCGGGCGCACCGCTGGATCTCGTGGCTCACCACGATCGCGTTGCTGTTCATGGCGTACTTCCTCTGCTACGTGTGGCTGATGTGGGCGATTCTGCTGCGGCTGAGCAGCCTGCGGCATCCGCAGGTGGCGGAGTGGCCGAAGGTAGCGGGCTGGCGGATATTATTCGCCGGGTTTGCGATTCTCATGCTGGTGCTGACGCTGGCACCGGCGCCGTTCCTACATTATTCGGCGCGGGAAATCTGGCACGAACTGCACCGCTAGGCGTTGTTTCCGGGTGAAGGATTGTGGCAGATTTCGTTCCTCATTTACATCAACCACAGCGCGTCTACATCCACAATCACCTGGGTTCGGGGAATCTTCTGCGCCGTTGCGTAGGCGAGCATGGCGCGCAGCGTGGCGTTGAGTTTCTCGCGGCTCGGGGATTTCAGCACAAAATGATACCGGTAATCGCGCTTTAGCCGCAGGATGGGCGCGGCAGCCGGGCCGAGCACGCGCACGCCTTCGTGGCGATTCTGCTCGAACCATTTTCCCAGCGTGCCTGACCAGCGCAACGCGTCGTCGAGTTTGTCGCTGCGAATGAGGACATTGGCCAGCGCTGAGTAGGGCGGGTAGTGCATCCAGCTGCGGAAGCGCAGCTCTTTTTCGTAGAAGCCGACGAAATCGTGGCGGGCGGCGTACTGCACGGCGTAGTGGTCCTGAAAATAAGTTTGCAGAACGACTTTTCCGGGGGACTGACCGCGGCCGGCGCGTCCTGCAACTTGGGTGAGCAGCTGGAAGGTGCGCTCGGCGGCGCGGAAATCGGGCAATCCGAGGGCGCTGTCGGCTCCGACCACGCCGACCAGGGTGACTCCATGAATGTCGTGCCCCTTGGCGATCATCTGTGTGCCCACGAGCAAGTCGAGTTCACCTTCGTTGAGCGCGTTGAGGGTGCGCTCGAAGTCTTCGTGTCCGCGGACGGTGTCGCGATCGAGCCTGGCAATGCGCGCCTGGGGGAACATACCGTGCAGCAACTCTTCCAGCTTTTCCGATCCCGTGCCGAGGAAATAGACATACTCACTGCCGCACTCGGCACACGCCTTCGGGACAGCCGCGATGAAGCCGCAGTAATGACAGACCATTTTGTGCTCGCGCTTGTGATGAGTCATGGAAATGGCGCAGTTGGCGCATTGCAGAGTCTTGCCGCAGGTGCGGCAGAGCACGACGGGCGAATAGCCGCGGCGATTGAGCAGAACCATGACTTGCTCATTGCGTTCGAAGCGCTCTTTGATTTCGGCAGCGAGCTTACGAGAGATGACTTGCTCGTGGCCGGATTCCTGAAACTCCTGGCGCATGTCGATGATTTCGACTTCGGGCAAGGGGCGCTGCTCGACGCGGTCGGGCAATTCAATCAGAGCGTATTTGTTTTTCCTGGCGTTGAAATAGGATTCCAACGATGGCGTGGCCGAACCAAGCACGACTACGGCATTCGCCATCTTGGCGCGCACCACGGCGATGTCGCGGGCATGGTAACGCGGTGTCTCTTCCTGCTTGTAAGAGGAATCGTGTTCTTCGTCGACGATGATCAGGGCGAGATCGGCAACGGGCGCGAAGACGGCGGAGCGCGTGCCCACGACCATACGCGCGGCGCCACTCTTGATGCGGTGCCACTGCTGTGCGCGTTCCGCGTCGGAGAGCGCTGAGTGGAGGATTGCGACTTCGTCGCCGAAGATCTGATACAGGTCGGCGGCGACGGCGGGGGTAAGGCCAATTTCAGGGACAAGGAGGATGGCGGAGCGTCCAGCCTCAAGCACAGCGCGCATTCCAGCAAGGTAGACAGCGGTTTTGCCGGAGCCGGTTACACCGTGCAGAAGGATGCCCGAAAATCGCTTAGCTTCAACCGCGTCGTGCAGATGCTTCAGCGCGGTTTTCTGGGCGAGATTGAAATCGAAGGCAAAAGGCCGCGGCTTGCTGCGCGAGACAGCGAAGGTGGCTGGCTCCTCAATAATTTCAATCAGGCCGCGTTTGACCAATGTTGCAAGCGTGGTGCGCGGGACTTCGAGCGATTGCAGGGCTTCGACGGGAACGCGGCCTCCAGATGCCGCAAGTGTCTCTACCAGTTTTTGCTGGTTGTCATTCAGTTTTCCCTCGGCTGATTTGAGCAGCGCAATCTTGACAGTGCGGGTGGCGTCGCGGACGTTAGAGATATCTTCGCGGATGAGCCATTTTTTTCGAACCATGCCGGTCAGGATTATTTTCGAGACGCGAGTGGCAGAGCGGAGTGACGATTCGCTTACGGCGACTCCCTCAGGGGCTAAAGCCCCATCACCAACAAGCTCTAAGGGCACGGCTGAAGCCGTGCCCTTCCCTATTGTGCCCTTCCCTATTTCGTTTGCCGGGCTGGGTTCGATTACTGCATTTGCGGGGACGAATTCTATTTCCGGTATGAGGTTGGCAAGGTAATCGAGCACGCGGAACTCGGCCGCTTGTTCTTCCGGGGTGCGGCGTGAACGGGCGGACGATCCTGACGTTCCCGCGAGGTGCAACGCCAGTTGGCCTTCTTTGGTGATGCGATAAGCGATGGCGCGTTTGAACTCCGCATTCAGGGGCAGCATGGTGCGGAAGACTTCGCCGACCGGGGCGAGATAATAATCGGCGATCCAGCGGCCGAGGCGCAGCAGTTGGTCGTCGAGCACCGGCGCAGCGTCCAGCACGCTGAGGATGCTTTTGGTCTTCACGGATGGTTTGCGGTCGTGCAGATCGACCACGATGCCGGTCATGCGCTGCTGACGAAACGGAACCAGCACGCGTCCGCCAGCCACGGGCGAGGCTTCGGCAGGGACACGGTAGGTGAAAACCATGTCGAGCGGCACGGGCAGGGCAACGTCGCAGAATTCGGGCATTAAGGGGAAGGATAAACTAGATGGCGTTTGTGGGTGTTACAACCGTCATTCAGTTCTTGTGACTGTCATTCGACTTTGTAGGCTGTCATCCCGAGCGTCGCGAGGGATATTGGTGTTTGCCTGAGGCGGCGATACGAATTGCGGAGGCAGAAACCGAGATCCCTCGCTCCGCTCGGGATGACAAACTGTTGAGCAGTTTGCTCTTGCAGTTTGCTCTTGCTGTTTGCTCTTACACTTATCTCTTACAGTTAGCTCTCGCAAAGTTCTAGTCAGAGCTTTTCTTCGGCGGCTCGATGCCCAAGTACTTCATCACCATCTGGAGATCTTTCCAGGCCTCGCCCTTCTGCCGCGGATCGCGCAGCAGGTAGGCGGGATGATAGGTGACGGCCAGGCGGGTGCCGGGCCACGACGCATCGCTGCCCGCGGGTTTGAAGTCGTACCAGTGGCCGCGCAACTCGCCGAGCGAGGAATTCATCGCCAGCAGATTCTTGGCCGCGGTGGCTCCCAAAGCCACGACCACTTTCGGCTTGATGGCAGCGATTTGCCGCATGAGAAATGGCGAGCAGGTTTCGCACTCATCGGGCTCGGGCGTACGGTTACTGGGCGGCCGGCATTTGACGATGTTGGCGATGTAAACATCTTCGCGCTGCAGGCCCATCGCTTTGATCATATTGTTGAGCAACTGTCCGGCGCGGCCCACGAAGGGTTCGCCCTGCATGTCTTCGTCGGCGCCGGGGCCTTCTCCAACAAACATCAACTCGGCGCGCGGATTGCCCACGCCAAATACAATCTGCTTGCGCCCTTGCTGGTGAAGTTTGCAGCGGGTGCAGTCGCCCAGGTCTTCGCGAATCAACTTGAGCGCAGCCGCAGGGTCGGCGACGCCATGCTCGGGCTTCGGCGAAATGACCTCGAAAACATTTTCCTCGATTACGACCGGCACAGCGGCGGATTTTCTTGCGGCCATTTCCTCTCGCAGTTCTGACTGGGGTGGGGACGAGATTGAAGAAGCAGGCGCGGACACGGCTTCGACGGCGGCTGCAGCTACCATCGTCACAGAGTCGCGCCGGTAAAAATCGTAAATGCCCAACTCGTGGCAGTAGCGGACGCGCTCGGCGAGAGCGCGCCGCAGGTCCGGATCAAGCCTGGCCAACGTTACTTCTCCACATCAAAATAAATCTTGGTCGTTGCCCGGTACAGCACCACTTTCTTGCCATCGAGTTGCATGTCGAGCGAATCCACATGGGCCCACCTGATGTTGCGTACGGTCTTCGAGGCCTCGGCCACCGCTTTTTCTGCCGCCTTGGCAAAGCTCTCCTTCGAAGTTCCCACTATCTCGATCACTTTCTGAGTCATCCTAAGCTCCTTAAAATGAGGTTGGGGGAATTGTACGACAGGCAGGGCTTTCAGTGCAGGGATGTCGGGCGGGATCTGATCTTGCAGGAAGTCCTGGACTCAGGCTTTCACAGGCGCTTTGCGCCGCTGCCGCAGCCGAACGACTTGATCGAGGACGCGCTGAGCCACTTCCCATTTCGTGGTCTCGGGGACTTCGACAACCTCATCGTGGGTGATGATGGTGACTTCGTTGCGATCGGAATCGAAGCCGATGCCTTCGCGGGAAACGTCGTTGACCACGATCGCGTCCAGTCGCTTGGAGGCGAGCTTCTGGCGGGCATTCTCGAGGACGTTCTCGGTTTCGGCGGCGAATCCGACCACAATCTGCGATTGCTTGCGCAGAGAAATTTCTTTAAGGATGTCGGCAGTCGGTTCCAGTTCGAGCGTGAGCGGACCTTTCCGTTTTATTTTCTGCGGAGAGGGTGATCTTGGCGCGGTAATCGGAGACGGCAGCGGTCTTGATCACGATGGAGGCTCGAGACAACAAATTGAGCACGGCGTCGCGCATCTGTTCGGCCGATTCCACGCGAGTGAGTTCGGCGGTTCCGGGCGGCGTCAAAGCAGTGGGGCCGCTGACCAAGAGCACACGAGCGCCGCGGCGCAGGGCCGCCTCGGCCATGGCATAACCCATGCGTCCGCTGGAGCGGTTGGTGAGATAGCGCGCGGGATCGATTTTCTCGCGCGTGGGGCCGGCGGTGATGAGAACGGTTTCACCGGAGAGATCCTGCGCGGCGCCCAGCGCTTCGAGCACAGCGGCGACGACCGCTTCATTCTCGGCAAGTCGGCCTGCGCCGGTCATGCCGCAGGCCAGATATCCAGAGCCTGGTTCCACGACGTTGACTCCGCGCCGGCGCAAAATTTCCAGATTCGCCTGCGTCGCGGCATGGTTCCACATATTCACGTTCATGGCCGGAGCGACGATGACCGGGGCGGTAGTGGCGAGATAAAGTGTGGTGAGGAAGTCGCTGGCAATGCCCTGGGCGAAATGCGCCAGAACGTCGGCGGTCGCGGGAGCAACCAGCAAAGCATCGATGGACTGCGCGACGGCGATATGTTCAATGGCGGAATCGATGTTCGGAATGTGCTCTTCGCCGGAGGCAAACATTCCGGTGATGACTTTTTCGCCGGAGAGAGCGGCGAAGGTGAGCGGACGAACAAACTCCTGAGCGGCGCGCGTCATGATGACTTGCACGCGAATGCCGCGGTCCTGCAGAAGGCGGACGATTTCCGCCGCCTTGTAGGCCGCGATCCCGCCGGTCACACCCAGAGCAATCTTCATTGCATTCCTCAGCGCCAGAGGGCGCGAGTCATTGGGGCGCGGTTATGGCATGCCTGAAGACATGCCGCGATACGAAACCTACGCGTCTTGCCCGAAGGCCTGATCGAGGACTTCGGCGGCCTGCTCAACGGCGCTGCGGGTTTCAGGAATTTCCCACTTCACCTTGCCAGCGCGGATTTCATCCTGCGCGATACGGCAGGGTTTGCGGGAGTTGGTTTGCACCACCGGCGGCGCTCCGGATTGAAGCTGGCGGGCGCGGCGCGCGGCCACCAGAATGTAGCGATAGTTGCTGTCGAAGCCTTCGATCAATTTCATAAAATTTCTCCCCCGGGACTGGGATGTATTTGATTGCCGAAAGTTGGTGCGCTTCGTTCTTTCGCCCGCGACGCCAAAACAGAGACCATACCATTTTCACACGAAATTGAAGATTGCGGGGCCTCACGGGCGGGGAAATCTGGTTACCGAAGATTACCCGTCCCGGAATCAACCGGAGTCCGGAATGAGTCCAGAATCGGCTGCAGGCGGTCGCGGACATTGGCCAGATGGCAGCCGTCGGCGTGCTTTACGATTCTGGCTTCGCGATCTGACAGGGTGTCGCCGGTGCGCAGGAAGCGTTCGGCGAGAACAATGGAATTCAGCATCTCGATCGATTCCGGCAGGCGATCGTTGATGAGGATGTAGTTGTAGCGGCCGTAATTCTGAATCTCGCGAGTCGCGGTGACGAGGCGGCGCTGAATGACTTCTTCGCGGTCCTCACTGCGCTTGCGCAAACGTTCCTCGAGCGTTTTGCGATTGGGGGGAAGAATGAAGATGCTGGTGGCGTCGGGAAGCTTCTGCTGGATTTGCGCGGCGCCTTGCACATCGATATCGAGCAGAAGGTCGTGCCCGTCCTGTTCCGCCTGGCGCAGAAAACAGCGCGCCGTTCCGTAATAATTGCCGAAGACTTCGGCGTGTTCGAGGAACTCGTCCTCGCGAATCATCTTTTCGAAATCGGAGCGCGCCACGAAATAATACTGCTTGCCGTTTTGCTCGCTACCGCGCGGCGATCGGGTGGTGTAGGAAATGGAAAAATCCAGATCGGGCACCGATTTGAGCAACTCGTTGACCAGCGTCGACTTGCCCGAACCGGAGGGCGCCGAGATGATGTAGACGAGAGGCTTGTGAGGCGGAGAACTCATTCCAGGTTCTGCACCTGCTCGCGAGATTTTTCGATCTCCGCTTTCATGGCGAGGCCAGCCTCGGTTATTTTCAAGGCTTCGCCGGCCAGGCCGGAGGTCTTCGAAAGCATGGTGTTGGCCTCGCGATTCATTTCCTGCAGCAGGAAGTCGAGTTTCTTTCCGACCTCTCCATGTTGATCGAGCAGTCCCAGGAAATGCTGGACATGATTTTCGAGGCGGACGATTTCTTCCTGAATATCGCTGCGATCGACGAGCAACGCGGCTTCCTGCAGCACGCGTTCGCGATCCACGGTGGCGCCCAGCAACTCCTGCAACCGGGACTGCAAGCGCTCGGAGTAATTCTGCAAAACCGCGCGGCGGTGAAGTTGAACCGTCGTGACTGCTTCGCGCAGGTGGGCCATGCGCTGGCGAAGTTCCTGCTCGATGCTGCCACCTTCCTGCTCGCGCATCTGATTCAAGCGGTCAAGCGCTTCGTCCACGCGCGCCATGACGGAGGATTCGAGGGCGCCGTTATCGGGATCGCGGGAGGAATCGAGGGCGCCGGGAATGCGCAGGATGACGTTGAGATCGGGTTCGGCGGGCACGGCAAACTCGCTCGCGGCCGCACGAAATGCGGCGATGTATGCGCTGATGATCGGGCGATTCAGCGCGAGGCTTTCACCACCGCTGCGCTCCAGACTGAGGGTGACCTCGACGTGGCCGCGCGCAATCTTTTCCTTGAGCAGCCGGCGCAGTTGCATTTCAAGCGAGTCGGAGCCCGAGGGCAGGCGAAAGTGCAGATCGAGGAAACGATGGTTGACCGATTTCAGAGACAGCGAGAAAGCGACGTTGCCGTTGGCCTGAGTGGCAGACGAGGCCAACCCCGTGGGCGTTGGAGGAACAGCGCCCTCGGCGGCGGTCAATTCGCCTTTGACTTGCGCAAAACCCGTCATGGAGCGGAGAGGCATGTGTAATTTCCCGGTGGCGCAAATGCAAATATCAGCTGGGATGCGCCGACTCCAGTTTCTGCTCGAAGTCGGCAAACTGCAACTCGTACAGACGCCGGTAAGTGCCCAGCCTGGTCATCAACTCGTCGTGAGTACCGATGTCGGCGATAGCGCCGTTTTCGATCACCACAATGCGATCCGCGCGGCGCACCGTGGAAAGCCGGTGGGCAATGACGAAAACGGTGCGTCCGTTCATCAGATTGTGCAGGGCGGATTGCACCAGCGCCTCGGATTCACTGTCGAGGGCTGATGTGGCCTCGTCGAGAATCAGGATGGGCGCGTTCTTCAAAATTGCGCGAGCAATGGCAATGCGCTGGCGTTCGCCACCGGAAAGCCGCACGCCGCGCTCTCCGATCACCTCATCGTAGCCTGCGGGCAACGCCTTGATGAAATCGTGGGCGAGGGCAGCGAGGGCAGCGGCTTCCACTTCTTTCAGCGGCACGTTGGGCTGGCCGTACGCGATATTGTTGCGAACCGTGTCGTTGAATAAAACGGTTTCCTGAGTGACGATGCCGACTTGCTCGCGCAGCGAAGCCAGGGTCACGTCGCAGACGTCATTGCCGTCGATGAGCAACTTGCCGTCGGTGACGTCAAAAAAGCGCGGAATGAGGTGAACCAGCGTACTTTTGCCCGAGCCGCTCGACCCTACGATGGCGAATACTTCTCCGCGGCGAACTTCGAGATTGATGTCGTGGAGCACGCGCGCATCGACGCCCTCGCTGCCGTAGGTGAAACTGACATGGTCGAATTGCACCGACTTAGCGAAGGCTGGCAAACGTTTGGCGTGAGGCTTTTCGCGGACATCGTCTTCAATGTCCATGAACTTGAAGATTTCGCTGGAGGCACCCAGGGCCTGCTGGAAATTGTTGTAGAAGAGGGCAAATTTGCGGACAGGATTGTAGAGGCTGAAAACGGCTGTGATGAAGGCAACGAACACACCGGGGGTCATCTGGCCATGAGCAATGCGGCCGCGGCCGAGCAGAAGCAACAAGGCGATGCCGATGGTGCCGACAATATCCATCAACGGAGAACTGACGGCGGTTGCGGCCACAGAGCGCAGGTTGGCGCGGAACAACCGGCGGGCCGCTCCACGAAAGCGGTTGATCTCCCACTTCTCGCTGTTGAAAGCCTTTACGATGCGGTTGCCGGTAATGGTCTCGTGCAGGATGTTCTGGATTTCCGCCAGCTTGTCCTGGCCGTGCCTGGTGGTGGTGCGAACGCGCGAGCCGATCTTGCGCGACGAATAAATGATGATGGGAAGAAAGAGCAGCAGCACCCAGGCAAGGTTTCCGCCCAGGACGACAACGACCATGGCAACCGCGATGAAAGTGAAGAACTGCTGCAAGAATTCGGCCAGCACCGTGGACATGGCATATTGCACGCGCTCGATGTCGTTGACGATGGCGGAGAGCAGCGTTCCCGTTGTGTGCCTGGAAAAAAAGGCGGCCGAACGCCGCATGATGGCGTTGTAAAGATCGTCGCGCAGGTCGGTGATCACGCCGAATCCGGCGTGGTTCACGAGATAGGTGCCGGTGTAGTCGCAAATGCCTTTCAGAATGGTGGAAGCCACCAGGGCGAAGGCCACGATCGACCAGACATTGGTAAAGCGGGCGGGAACGAATTGCTGCAGGTAAACCGTGTGGTGCGTGCCGGGAATCACAAACAGCTGAATGTCTTTCGAACCCGTGGCGGGATTCAGGACGCGGTCAAAGATCGGCTTGACCAGCAGATACTTGAAGGCATCGAGGGCTCCGACCAGCGCCATGAGAACGACGGAAGCCAGAATTTGCCACCAGTAAGGCAGCGCATAGCGCACGAGTCGCGTCAGTTGGCGCATGGGGCTCCGGAGAGGCCGTGGCGGCTAACTGGCGATGACATAAGCATAGGATGCAAGGCCTTATTTTACTTGGTCGTTGGTCGTTTGTCGTTGGCCGGGATGGTGACCATTGCGTCAGGGTGGCGTCGTCTTCATGCGCTTAGCGCGGTTCGGTTGCGTGCTCCCGCTCGCGCAGAAGGTCGATTCGATCCTGAACCCCGTCAACCTCGACCTGCAGAGTTTCGAATTCCCATATTCCGGCCTTCTTCTTTGCCGCGATATAGATCGTTCCTTTGCCGCGTTGGCCAGAAATCGGAATCGCGAGATTGGCCTCGCCAGACGGGCCGGAGACGTTGATGTTCCCTGACGTCAGCCATCCAACTTTAAGAGGCTGCCCGATCTTCTCGATCACTTCGGGATTGGCCTGGGCTCGAGCGAGGGCAAGCGTGTAAGCATCGCTGTGCTGGAATGAATATTCCACAAGGCCAAAGATTGTTCCAACCAACATCGCCAGCAAGACAAACAGGGCGAGGCACCCGAGGACCACAGCTAACTTCCAACGGCGCGAAATCCAGTTAGGCGGCGGACTGGGCGGCAGAACGATGGGGGCCGGTGGGATTCCCATATTCCTCCTCTACTTTGGCATGTCTCGATGCACGACCTTCACGCGATATGCAGCCTGATGCAGGCGCTTGCCGACTTCTTCGGCGATCATGACAGAACGATGCTGGCCGCCGGTGCAACCGAAAGCGATGGTGAGATAACTCTTGCCCTCGTGAATGTAGTGCGGGAGCAGGTACACCAACAGATCGGAGATGCGCGAGACGAACTCCTTCGTCTGCGGAAACGACCGGATGTATTTGGCGACGCGAGGATGGCGTCCGGTGAGCGGACGGAATTGAGGGACAAAATGCGGGTTGGGAAGAAAACGAACATCGAAGACCAGGTCGGCCTCTTCGGGGACACCATGGCGAAATCCGAAGCTGACGCACGAAACCAGAATGCTTTTATCCGTCGCCTGCTCGCGAAAGCGCTCGGTGATGTGGGCACGCAATTCGTGTACGTTGAACTTGGAGGTATCGATGACGATGTCGGCCATGGCGCGAATGCTGGCCAGATGGCGGCGTTCGGTTTTGAGCGCGGCGTTGACGGGAGCGTCCGTTCCGAGCGGGTGGGGGCGGCGGGTCTCGCTGAAGCGCCGCAGC
Organism: uncultured Acidobacteriaceae bacterium; assembly: GCA_963715875.1. Taxonomy (GTDB): domain Bacteria; phylum Acidobacteriota; class Terriglobia; order Terriglobales; family Acidobacteriaceae; genus Sulfotelmatobacter. Next base: position 4,432,692 of record OY970281.1, read on the forward strand.
AGCACCGCATCGGAGGCCTCGAGAAAGGCGACCTTGGTGGGAATCATGCGTCGCACGGCCTCTAGAATTCCCGGAAGTTTTTCGAGTTTGGAGCCTTCGCGCACATCGACCACCAGCGCGGTGCGGCGAATTTCGGCCGACTGCAACGCCATCTCGGCGAAGCGCGGAATGAGTTCGACGGGAAGGTTGTCAACGCAATAGTAGCCGAGATCCTCGAAGGCCTTGAGCACCGAGGCCTTGCCGGAGCCGCTCATCCCCGTGATGATGACAAGTTCGGGCGCATGCGGGGCATCATGCGGCGTGGCTTTCGGCTTCCTGGTTTTATGCGACGATCCGCGCGACGGCTTGGCGAGCGGCTTTTTTCGTTTCCCGGCTCCCACCGTTCTCCGAGGCGTCATGCACTGGATAGTAGCACCGAACGCGGGATGTTTTCCCAAGCGGTTTCCGATTTGTGTAACTCACGCGCTTACAGGTAAGCTAGGTCGCCATGAAGAAGTTTCACGATCTCACGGAACGCGAAGTGCTGGCGCTGGCCATCGCCCTGGAAGAAGAAGACGAGAGAGTGTATGCGGATTTCGCCGAAGGCTTGAAGCAGGATTATCCGGCGTCGGCGGCCATGTTCGAAGGCATGAGGGAAGAGGAGTCGGCGCACCGGCGGCGGCTGATCGAACTTTTTCAGAAAAAATTTGGGGAACACATTCCGCTGATTCGAAGGCAGGATGTGCGAGGGTTCGTGGCCCGGCCGGCGCTGTGGCTGACGCGTCCGCTGCGGATTGAGGCGGTGCGCAAAGAAGCCAGCACGATGGAAGTGGAGACGCGGCGGTTTTACGAAAAAGCTGCAGCGCGGACGCGAGATGCGAGTATCCGGCAACTGCTCGACGATCTCATCAATGAAGAACGTGAGCACGAAGAGCGGGCGCAGGAACTGGATAAGGAAAAACTGCCGGCAAACGTGAAGCAGGATGAAGAACTCGCGCAGCGGCGGCTTTTCGTTTTGCAGATCGTGCAGCCGGGGCTGGCGGGGCTGATGGATGGTTCGGTATCGACCCTGGCGCCAGTGTTTGCAGCGGCGTTTGCGACGGGAAAAACTCATGACGCATTCTTGGTGGGCCTGGCCGCATCGGCGGGCGCAGGCATCAGCATGGGATTTGCCGAAGCGCTTTCCGATGACGGCAGTTTGACCGGGCGAGGGCATCCGTGGGTGCGCGGGCTGATCTGCGGCGCGATGACCGCTGTCGGCGGCATCGGCCACACGCTGCCATTTCTGCTGAGCGATTTTCGCATGGCGCTGTGGGCGGCGGGCGCGGTGGTACTGGCCGAACTGGCGGCGATTACCTGGATTCGGCACCGTTATATGGATAGTCCGTGGGTCGCGGCGGCGCTCCAGGTGGGGCTGGGAGGAGTGCTGGTGTTTATTACCGGAGTGCTGATTGGGAGTTCGTAACGCGACTGCGAACTCGGAGCCGATCCTAAACCAGTTCCAGCCGAACCTGGCGGCCGACAACCGCGGCGGCTTTTTGTAAAGTGTTCAAAGTGAGAGCGTCGTTTTCAGGATCGAGAAGTCTGTCGAGGGCGGCGCGGCTGGTACGCATGCGCCGCGCCATTTCGACCTTGGTCAAGCCTTTTTGTTGCATGGCCGCTTCTACCTGGCGCGCGACAACACGCTTGATAGCGATCGCGCTGACCTTCTCATAAAGACCTTCCTCGCGAAGCCAGCTGTCGAAGGTCGAACCTATATTTTTCTTCTTCATTCTTCCGTTCCCTTTCTTCGTCTGAGCGCCAAATCGACGTCCTGGCTGGGCGTCTTCTGCGTCTTTTTCATGAAACCGTGCAAAAGCACCATGCAGTCTTGCTCGACGCAGAACAGGACTCGCGCGATGCGCCCGGACGGCAAACTGCTTCGAACCTCCCATAGACTCCTGCCGAGAGAGCGAACAAGCGGCATGCCGATGGGCCAGGAGAATTCAACATCTTTTATGTCCTCGCCAATGATTCTGCGGTCTTCTTCATCCAAGTTCCTCAGCCACTCGCGGACAGGCTCACGTTCACTGTTCGAACGGTAGAACCGTGCGGGAAGGCGCTTGGGGCGCAATCATTTCAGAGTGTACCAGTATTGATACAGATTATCAACCTATTAACGTCTCCGCGATTGCGCGGAATGGACATGGTGGGCGCGAGGACAAATCTCTCGCAATGCCACGCCGACTCATTACTTGCCTCGCTACGTCGTGCTTCCCTCTGCGGAAACGAATCTTCAAAACCACCGCCAATCAGCGAAGGCCTTCGGCGACGTACAAAGTATTTAACACACGGCGGTAGCGGTAGGCGTAGGACTTACCGTCGGGGGTGAGAAAAAGGTTGGCGTAGAGAAGCCCGGCGGGGTCGGGAGGCATAGTCGTGAGAAAAAGCTTGCTGGCGCCGGTCCGTGGATCAACCAGTCTGACGTGGGCGGGGAAGGTGCGGTCCCACACGTAGAGTTTGGTTCCAGTCGTATCCCACTGCACGAGATAGTCGCTAGCCGTGAGTCCGTGCGCGGGTTCGGCAGCGCCGCCATCGACTTTATAGAAAGCGAATCCTTGCGCGTTGCGCCCGAGGACGAAGCGGCCATCGGGTGTGATCAAGTTGTCGGTCGTGCCTTCGGGCGTGACGGGGCGGGATGCGCCAGTGACAACGTTCACGAGAAAGGCGCGTGGGGGCTTTCCGAGTTCGCTGCCCGTGAACAGGAATTGCGAACTGTCCCGAGTCCACGAACCGAAGATTCCTGCGTTCACAACAGGACCCACATCGAAGTTCTTCGCTTCCCCAGTGCCCGTGGGATAGAGAACAAGTTTTCCCGGCGTCGAAGGGAGGCACGAGAGAATCCACTTGCCATCCGGCGAAATGCCGCTAGGGTCGCCTTCGCCCATGCGCACGATCTCGGCGGAATCGGTCTTGACGACGTCGGTAAGGTAGTTGGTACCGGAACCCGTTCCGGTGTAGCTTACCGCCATCAAAGAACCGTCGTCGGACAAGCCCGCGATACTGCCGGCGTCGCTACCAAAATCGAGAACGCGGTCGACGTTCGCTTGAGGACGGCGGATCGCAATCTCGCTGGTGGAGCGAGTGGCAGCCAGCAACACTTGTCCCGCGGCGTTGATGTCGAGAATCAATAAATCCACCGGCGCTGTGAGAAGAAGACGTTGGTGCCCGGAACGCGTGACGGCGCGAAGCGCGACTGCCTCACCGCCAAGGCTGGCGCTGAACCACATTTCGCCCGTCTTGCGCGACCAGGTCAGCCCTTTTGCTGCGGACCACTCCTGAGTGAGCCGGTGGGTTTTGCCCGAGAGATCTACCAGCGCGATGAATCCGCGATCGTCACCGGGCACGGGATGATCGATGAATGCGATTTCATCGCCGGCAGGAGAAATCGCGGGATGATCGATCCAGCCTCCGGTGCGGTACAGAACCTTGCCGGAGGGAAACTCCAGAGTTTGCTGGTCGCCAGCGCAGCGCACAATAGCAAAGTCTTTGCCGTCGGCGCTGATGTCGGCATCGCAGACGTTTTCCAGCAGGGGACGCGGAGCTCCGCCGGAAAGCGGGGCGCGGCCTAGAGTGCCGGTCGTGGCCCACTGAAAGAAGTGGTGGCGGCCCAACAGAATCGCCATGTCGCCGCTGGCCGAGGCTGCGAGCACGTCGGCGGGAGGCATGCCGAGACTGCGCGATTCGAAACTGTCGATGCGGGTGGAGAAAAGCTCGATGGGCTTTCCGTTCCAGGAGGCACCGTAGACAACGCTAGCACCATCGGGAGTAAAGCGCGCAGAGCTTACGTATCCCGGCCCAAAAGCCAATTCTTTGAAAACCGGGGCCGGCTTGCTGGCGAGCTTTCCTCCTGCGAGAAATGCCACAGCGGCGACGGCCAGCAGCAATGCTGCGCCGATCCAGAGAGTCCAATTTCTGGATTTGGACGGTGGGCTCTGTGGAGCTTGCCCGGTCTTGGTGATCGAACTCCCGGAAAGCGCCTCAATGGCGAAGGCCAGATCGCTGGCGGACTGAAAGCGGCGCTCCGGGGCTTTCTCGAGACAGCGGCGGATGATGCGTTCGAGGCCGGGATTGAGTTGGGGAGCGCCATCGGCCAACTCCGGCGGATCCTGCTTGAGGATCGCGTTCATGGTCTCGACGCTGGAGTCGCCTTTGAAGGCGCGCTGGCCGGAAACCATCTCGTAGAGGATTGCGCCGAAACTGAAAATGTCGGAGCGGGAATCGGCGGCTTGTCCGCGGACCTGCTCGGGCGACATATAACCGACGGTGCCCATGACGGTGCCGGCCAGGGTGGGAGTGGGGCCGGTCATGGTGGCGCTTTCCGGAGAGGAAGCAGCAGCGCGAGTTTGCTTGGCCAGGCCGAAATCGAGAATCTTGACACGTTCGTCGCGAGTGACGAAGACGTTGTCAGGCTTCAGATCGCGGTGAACGATTCCCTTCTCGTGGGCGGCGGCGAGGCCGTTGGCCAACTGCAGGGCGTAGTCGGCCGAGCGGCGCGGAGCCAGGGGGCCGTCGGCTGTCCGCTCGCGCAGAGTTTGTCCTTCGAGGAACTCCGAGACAAGATAGTGAATCCCGTCCTGCTCGCCGACGTCATAAATGGAAAGAAGATTGGGATGATTCAGCGCGCTCAGAACGCGGGCTTCCTGTTCGAAGCGCTGCAAGCGGTCGGCATCGGCGGCAAACGATTCGGGCAGAACTTTGATGGCGACGATGCGATCGAGGCGAGTGTCGCGCGCGCGGTACACTTCGCCCATCCCACCTGCGCCGACGGCAGAGAGAATCTCGTAGGGACCAAGTCTTGTGGTGGATGTTAATGCCAAGGGGAAAAGTATACCTTAGAGAACAGAGAAATTTTAGAGTTGGAAAGCGTTCGAAAGGCCTTCGGAGGCGGCGATGAGCACGATTTTGGTGACCGGCGGGTCGGGATTTATCGGCAGCCATTGCATTCTGCAACTTCTGGCCACTGGCCATCAGGTGCGAATCACGGTGCGGAACCTCAAGCGCGAGGGCGACGTGCGCGCCATGCTGAAACAAGGGGGCGCCGATCCGCAGAGTGACCGGTTGTCGTTCTTCGCCGCCGACCTCGAACAGGACGCGGGCTGGCGGGAGGCGGTGAGCGGCTGCGAATATGTACTGCACGTGGCGTCGCCATTTCCCGCGAATGTCCCTAAGCATGAGGATGAGTTGATCGTGCCGGCGCGCGAGGGGGCGCTGCGCGTGCTCCGCGTGGCGCGCGACGCTGGAGTGAAGCGCGTGGTGCTGACGTCTTCATTTGCAGCAATCGGCTATGGCCACAAACCGCAGAGCGCCCCGTTCGACGAGACGAATTGGACCGATCCGAACGCCGCCGGCGTGACCCCTTACGGAAAGTCGAAGACTTTGGCGGAGCGGGCGGCATGGGATTTCATCTCGCGCGAAGGCGGCAAGCTGGAGCTTGCGGTAGTGAATCCGGTGGGCGTGTTCGGGCCGGTGCTGGGGCCGGACTATTCGACGTCGATCCTCATCGTGCAGCGCATGATGGATGGGGCGATGCCCGGGGCGCCGCGGCTTTATTTCGGAGTGGTAGATGTGCGCGACGTGGCCGACTTGCACATACGGGCAATGACGCATCCTGCAGCCAAAGGGGAGCGCTTCCTTGCCGTGAGCGGCGATTTCATGTCGATACTCGAGATCGCGAAAGTGCTCAAGAGCCGCATGGGAACTTGGGCCAGAAGAGTGCCGACACGGCAACTGCCCGATTGGCTGGTGCGAATCGCGTCGCTACGCGATTCGGCGGTGAAGCAAATCCTACCCGAACTCGGCAGGGTGAAGAATGCCACCGCCGAAAAAGCGCGGCGTGTGCTGGGCTGGACGCCACGTTCGAACGAGGAGGCGCTGGTGGCGACCGCCGAAAGCCTGGTGCGGCTGGGGCTTTTGAAGCACAGCGCTAGAAGCGGTGGCGCGGGGAAAGCGGCTTAGCGGCGGCTGATTAGCAAGGGGCAGATGAACGGGCAAGAGTGCCCGTTCCCACATGGACAGAGGTGGCCCGCATACACATGGCCCATACAGACTGCGACAGCACCGGATTTTGCCGAAGGCCGAAGGCCGGCGACTGCTCTTATGGGGCTTCGATCAGTTCCATTTTGCCGTCGCGGGTGCGGTGCAGCACCATGACCTTCCCTTTGGGATCGCGGAAGACGAAGACATCGCGGTCGCGGAAGTGGGCTTCTTTGATGGCTTCTTCGAGGGTCATGGGGCGCATGGAGACGGCTTCGTCGGAGCGCACCAGGTGCACCTCGGTCGTCTTGGCCACAGCGGGATAGCGGTGCACGGCAACGGGAACGGAGGTTTTTTCCGTCAGCCCCACCTTGGTTTGCACGGCTTCCTGCTCGGCTTGCTGGCCGACGCCGTGACCGTTCCACTTCTTCACTTCTTCGCTCTTGCGGGCCGAGCGCTTTTTCGATTGCCATTTGGTCTTGTACTTGACCGCCTGTTTTTCGAGGTGGTCGAGGGCCTGGTTGACGGCGACGCTCATGTCCTTGGCCTGAGCCAGGCCGACCAGCGGGCCGTTGCGCGGGCTGATGGTGATTTCGGCTTTGTGGCGATGCTTTTCGACGGCCAGGATGACCTTGGTTTCAAATCGATCGCCGAGGATTTTGCGGATTTTATTAAGGCCGGTTTCAACTTCTTTGCGGATGATGGGAGTTACGTCGTAGTGCCTGCCGGTGAATTCCACGTTCATTAGCGGCCCTCCTGAGGTCAGAAGTTAGAAGTCAGAATGCAGAAGTAAAATCAAAATCCTCAACACTGGGGACACAGAGGCACAACGAGTAAGGAACACATCACTTGCCTCGTTCCCTACGGTCGCAATCTTCATGGTTTTTTCTTACTTCTGCATTCTGACTTCTTACTTCTTCATTCCTTGACTCTGCGCTGGTGCGTGCTGGGAATGCGCATGTCTTCCCGATACTTGGCCACGGTGCGGCGGGTGACCTGGATGCCTTGCGACTGCAGGATGCGGGTAAGTTGCTCGTCGGTGAGCGGGCGGCTGGGATCTTCCTCGTCGATCAGTTTTTTGACGCGGCGCTTGAGGATCAGCAGACTGGTGTTACCACCCTCCGGACCTTGCACGCTCTCGCTGAAGAAATAACGCAATTCGAAGACGCCCTGCGGAGTGTGAGCATACTTGCTGGCCACGGCGCGGCTCACCGTGGAAGGATGCACTCCGATTTCTTCGGCGACTTCCTTGATCATCATGGGCTTCAGGTGATCGATGCCTTTTTCCAGAAAATCGTATTGCCGCGCGACAATGCAGTAACAGACCTTGGTGATGGTCTGCTTGCGCTGTTCGATATTCTTGATGAGCTGGATGGCGCTCTTGTAGCGCTCCTTCACATAGTCGCGGGTATTTTTGTCGTTGGCGTCGCGGGTGAGCAGCTTCTTGTAGGCCGGGTTCAGGCGAAGCTGGGGCAGGTCGTCGTCATTCATCAGGACAAGCCATTCGTCCCCGTGCTTGATGAAAGCCACATCGGGCTCGATCAGGCGCGCCGTGACCTTGTTGTACTGCAGGCCGGGGCGGGGATCGAGGGTGCGGATGTAGTCGATTGCGGCTTGCACCGCGTCAGCAGGACGGCCGATGGCCTTGGCGATTTCCTTATGCTGCTTGCTTTGTACCGCGCGCAGATGCTGGTCGACAACGGCGATGGCATCCTGCAAAACCTGCGCGGTGCCGTTGCCGTTTGCTTTTCCGTTGGACTCGCCGTTTTTATGCTCGCCGTTTTTGTGGTGCGCCAGCTGTTGCTGGTGATAGGTCAACTGGCGCAGGAGGCATTCGCGCAGAGAGCGGCAGCCAACGCCCGGAGGATCGAGCTGGCGAATCACTTCCAGGGCTTCCTGCAGATCGGCCAAAGTGAAGTTGACCTTGTAGACGGGATGCGCAGACACGGCGGCGGGCGCGGGAGCAGCGGCGGCGGCGGAATCTCCGTTGCGGGAAGCGAAGGTGGCCTCGGCAGGCGGAGGAGCAGGCAGATTCTGCAATCCGAAAGAATTCTCCGCCAGGCCGTGGGAGGCGGAAAGCTGCGCCGGATTCGGCGTCTGATCGATTGACGCCGCCCCCATCATTTCATGGCCCATCAATTCCTGTGCAATCAGGCGGTCAGCGTCGGTGGCGGGATTCAGAGGCGAGTTTTCAGCAGCTTCGCCCGGCTCCGATTCCTCCGCGCCTAATCCCAGGGCGGCGGCCTCGCTGACAATATTTCTGGCCGCGGCGGCGTCGGCCTCAGGCGGCGCGGGCGGTGCCACTCCCAACATCTCGTCGTCGCTGGCAATCAGGTAGCCGTCTTCATTGAGGTTGCCGATGATCTGCTCGGCAGCCTCGCGCACTTCACGGCGCAGGCTCAGCGCGCCCAGTTGCCAGGCGAGGTGGTCGGTAAGATTGGTGGGCTTGGAGAGGAAGTTCTCAAACGACGGGCGCTCGATCTCCTCCATCTCGCCGCGGGTGCGATAGCCAGGATCGAGGTAGTCCTGGAAGAACGAACCGAAATCAATTTCCTCGAATGGATCTTTCTTCTCAGCAGTGATCGGGGCTTCTTCGGTGGAGGTCTTGGTGGTAAGGCGGTCGCGGTCTTCCTCTTTGCGGCCGACCTCGTCGATCATGGGGACGGAATCTTCGAGTTCTTCGAGCACCGGATTCTCGACCATCTCGGAGTTAATCATGTCCTTGAGCTCAAGCTTGTTGAGCGCGAGCACGGACACCATCTGCACGAGGCCCGGGGTGAGGATCTGGCGCTGCGACAGCCTGACGCTTAATTTGTGCTGTAGTAAGACCATTTTTTAAAGTTTCAGGGTTTCAAGGTTTCAATGTTTCAAAGACTCCGGCTTACTCCAGCTTGTCGAGCCGCTCATCATGGCTGTCAAGCCGATGTTCGTGCATCTCCACAATCCGCAGCAGTCTCGCCGTGCCTTCAGCAACTTCGGTGACTAGCTTTGCCGCCCGATCAAGCTGGCGATCATGTTTTTCGCTTTCCAGCGATAACAGCTCCAAATTGCGGGTCAAAGCTTCCAGACGTTCGTCAATCGTCATCGCTGCCTCCCTCCGAACCTATACTAGAGAGAAACTCTCTCCCAGATACACCCTTCTTACTTCCGGATCGGTGGCCAATTGTCCTGGCTGGCCGTGGCGGAAGATTCTGCCGTCGTCGATGATGTAGGCGCGGTCGGTTACGGACAACGTCTCGCGCACATTGTGATCGGTGATCAGGACTCCGATGCCGCTGGCGCGCAGAGAGCTGATAATTTTCTGCAGGTCCAGTACGGCAATGGGATCGATCCCGGAAAACGGTTCATCCAGCAAAATGAACGTCGGGTTGATACACAGGCAGCGGGCAATTTCCACGCGCCGGCGCTCTCCCCCGGAGAGGGCATATCCACGGTTGTGCCGGATATGCTCCAGGCCAAGTTCGTCGATAAACTTCTCCATCTTCTCGCGGCGCTCGTGCCACGACATCGGCTGCGCCTCCAGCACCGCGAGGATGTTCTCTTCTACCGTAAGCTTGCGAAAGACCGAAGCTTCTTGTGGGAGATAGCTGATGCCATACTGGCGCGCCCGCAGGTACATGGGAACGTCAGTGATGTCCTGACCGTCATACAGCACGCGGCCAGTGTCAGGGGGGATCAGGCCAACAATGGCGTAGAAAGTTGTGGTCTTGCCGGCGCCGTTCGGGCCCAGTAAACCTACTACCTCGCCCTGCTCGACGCGCAGGCTGACACCATTCACAACGCGGCGGCCGCGGTACGATTTTCCAATCTCATCCGTGGCCAGAGTTCGCATCATTCATGCCCAATTTCGCTGGGCCTTAGCATTTATCGTGCCACTCGCGTTTGTGTTACCACAGGGGTACTTGCTTCGCCTTCTACGAGCACCCTATCATCGGCCCTATAGAAAGTCAACGATACGCCGGTAATCTTGCCACGTTCGGCATCAAAAATGCTAGGCGGCCCGCCGGTGAGCACAAACTTGTCGTCCGAGGCGGTATAAAGCAGGGTTTGGCCTTCGGCTTTGCGCTTCGGCTGAACGATGACAACGTTCCCCAAGCAGACCAAATGGTCGAGTTGTCCCGGTCCGGCAAGTCGTTGATTACCCGAGGTTTGGCTACGAGGAAGCAGATAGGCGTCCATCGTGTTCGAGGAAGCCGTGAAGCTGCTTCCCTTCGCCACCACGCCACCTTCGTAGTGAGCCTTGCGTTCGGCATCGGCGTAAGTCAGGCGGGCTGAAGTTATGGCCACTGGACTGCTGTCAGCAGACTTTTCCTCAGATTTTCCGCTGGTCTTCAGATTTTTTACGTCCGGCTTTTTGGTGTTTTCTGACTTTCCTGTGGTTGAGGCTTTCGCCGAATTCTGCACCAACACGGTCGAGACCGGCTGCGCGGCGGTACCCTGAGCGACCAGGAACCGGCGATCGCGATCGAACTGGATCGAGGGTGCCTCGACGATATTCGCATCCTGCCACAGGCGCGCATTGCCCTCATAGAGCGCCACCGATGGAGAGTGATGCGCCGTCATTTTGGCCGAGGTCACGTGAATCGGCGAGGCCGACGCCAGCAGCGCACCGTTCGGCTGCTCCTGGAGTTCACTGTAAGTGCTTTTTACATCACCGTCGGCGAAGGCGTCGTCGGTGGTGCGGTTGATCCGAATGGTGCGGGCCGTGGTGACCATGCCGCCATCGGAAACGCGCGGACTTCCCGTGAGCACTAGAATTTTATCGGCGGGAGTGTAGCGGGCTTTGTCGGCCCAGGCCTGGGTGCGCTTGTCGGGCGGCATCCCGTCGGAGTAAACGACATTCCCCTGCTGGACGAGCGCCCCGATCCCACCCTCGGGGAGGAACGCGGCATCGAGCGTCTCGCTCGTGCTCACGCGGTCGGGGACACCCGCGGCACTGTTCACGATCTTCGCGTTGGGCGCGCCATGAAACGACGTCAGGCGGCTCTGGCCATCGCTGGCCGGAGCAAATTTGGCATCGAAGCGGCCCGCCGTGACTACAGTTTTCTGTCCGGCATCTTTTGCACTCGCAACGATCGAACCCTGCGCAGCAGGAGTAATCGTAATCTGCGCGGCGCCCGAGGTTTGGGCGCGATCGAGGAGGCGTCCGTCTGCGATGAAGAAGTCGATAATCGGGGCAGTGATATCGAAATCCTGCGGCTGCGAGGAACTTGCCGTTTCGGTGTGCGCGCCCGTAGACGCGTGCTGCGCCAGATGAACTCCATCGAACGCGTGTATTTTCTGCAACTGGTTCTGGCCGAGGAAGTCGAGGATGGCGCGCCCGGCATCGCCCTGCATGGGCTGCGAACCGCTGCGCTCGACGTGGACATTTCCCGTCAACGTGGCCGTGCGCAGCAGGTTTTGCTTGCTGGTCAGCAGCATCTCGCCTTGGTCGGCGCGGGCGTGGATGGGATCGGCATTTGTTCCCGCAGTTTCCGCTTTCACATTGCCCGTGGCCAGGACGCGCTGGACTTCGTTGTCTGGCCCAAGGAAAAATGTTGCCTGCTCCGACTGCACGCTTCCACCCTCTTTTTCCAGGCGGGGATGGTCGAGGAGGACCAACCGCGGATCCCGCGTGATGCTGGCGTGCGTGGCAAACAGAGTGGATGAGTCCGATCCGTTCAGGTTCACATGAACCTGCGAGTCCAGCGTGAGGACGTTGGTCTTGGCAACGTACTGCATGCCGATCGCCCATCCACTGGCCTGGGGCGTACGAAAATCCACGCGCGCATCGGTGGCGGCATCACCACTGCTCTGGTTAAAAACCAGATCGCGGGTCTTGAGGTGGATCGGATTCTTGAGTTCCTTGGGAGGGGCCTGATCGGCTCCGGTTACGCCGGTGGGATTGGGCTCCAGATCGATCTGGACTTCTCCCTTGGCAGTGACGTTGCCTGACTTCTTGTCATAGTTAAAATCGTCGCCATAAATCTGGTCGAAGCGCGAGGAATCGCGGCCGTAAAGAATGATGCTGACGTTGTGCAGTTCGGCGCTGCCATCCAGTTTGAACTGCTTAAGGTCGGTGGCCTGCACGGTGAACAGAGTGCGCTTCCCGTCGGACTTGGAGAAGCGGAAACCGTTGGCGGTCTGCTGGATCTCGATGCCGAGTTTGTTGGGAATCTCCTTGAGCACGTTGCGCTCGCGCTCGCGGGCATAGAAATACATCCCGGCAATCACCGCGATAAATAGCACCACGATGACAATCAGCCAGCGCCGCAGCCGGTAAATGGGCAGGGACATGCTGAGTTCAGTTTAGCCCAAGCTTTGTCATCCCGACCGGAACCGATCATCGCAAAGCGATGATCGGCGTAGTCAAGACCTGCTGTTGTGCGGCCACGTCGCGTGCTGTCGCCGAACACTGATGAGGCCTAGTCTCCTGTACCGACGAGCGCAATGGTCTGCCTCGACGGAATGGCGTTGTTGACGATCGCGACGCCGCCACGCAGAATACCCTTCGCCTGCGGGGTAAAGGTGACTGAAATCGAACAACTGGCGCCTGGACCTAAAGATTTGCCACAACGATTGGTCTCGGTAAAATTCCCAGAACCGCCGGTGAGGAGAGTGATGCCCGAGATCGATAAGGTTGCTGTCCCGGTATTGGTGAGCCGTACCCCCTGTGGCGCGCTTTGCTGTCCGACCGGCGTTGCCGGGAAGACAACCTGGGTGCGTGAAAGCGTTGCCACGGGACTCACGCCGGTGCCGGTGAGGTGAATCTGCTGTGTTCCCGTCCCGCCGTTATCGGTGACGGTAACCGCTCCTGCGAAGTTTCCGTCCACCGTCGGAGCAAAGGCGATCGAGAGCGTGCAACTCGCTCCCGGTCCAAGATTCGCGGGAAGGTTTCCGCAGGTGTTGCTCTCGGTGAATCCAGCCGGGGCCGTGATCGCCGTGATGGTGATTGAGTTCGCGGTATTGTTCGCCAGGGTTACGTTCTGCGCCGCACTGCTGGTGCCGATATTCTGCGAGCCGAAATTGATCACGCCCGGCGAGGCAGACACGTCCGGAGTTTGCAGCAAAACCGTGGCTAGATTGGAGCTGTAATAGACTCCCACCGCAAAATCCAGCTTGCCGTCATTATTGAAATCCCCCGTGACCAGGTAGCTTCCGAGGTTGGCGGTGCTGAAGCCAAGCGGCGACTGGAAAGTGCCGTTGCCGTTACCGAAAAGCACCGCCAGCGTGCCTTCGGAGCAACTCACCGGACAGTTAAAAGTCTGCACGGCAACATCAAGTTTGCCATCGCCATTGAAATCGCCGGCCACAATTGCCTGGGCCTCGTTGTAAACAGCCATGGAAGTTCCGGCGGTAAAAGTGCCGTCGCCTTTGCCCAGCAGAAGCGACATTGTGCCCGCGTCGTCGGTGCTGACGGCGGCGATGTCGAGAATGCCGTCACCATTGAAGTCGGCGGCTACCAACCCCAGTGGATACTGGGCGACGCTGTAATCCGCGTGAGGATTGAAAGTCCCATCTCCCCGGCCCAGCAGCACCGAAACGCTGGCGCTCATATCGTTCACCACCGCGATATCGAGGTTGCCGTCGCCGTTGAAATCCGCGGTGATCACGGTGTACGGATTGTTGCCCACCGGATAGGTCACCACCGGCTGAAAGGTTCCATCGCCGTTGCCCAGCAGCACGCCTACATTGTCATCACTGAGGTTCGCGGTTACCAGATCAAGCTTGCCGTCGTGATTGAAATCGCCGGTCGCGATGCCCTCGGTAAAGAAAGTTCCCACCTGATAGTCGACATGGGGCTGAAAGGTTCCGTCGCCATTGCCCAGCAGGATCGAGATGCTGCCTGCGTTTGAATTTGCGGTCGCAATGTCAAGCTTTCCATCGCCGTTGAAATCGCCCACCGCGATCGAGATCGGCACCGCGCCGGTCGGATAGGTCACCGGCATCTCCTGAAACGAGCCGTCGCCATATCCAAGAAAGACCGTCAGGTACGAAGCGCCGCTGTAGCCGAAGGTTCCATACACGAGGTCCTGGATTCCGTCGCCGTTGAAGTCTCCCACGCCGATGCTGGCGGGACCGTTCCCAGTAAGGTAGTCCTGCCGCAGCATGGTGAAGTTGGCGACTGGCTCCAGCACCGGCAGGTACACCATATTCGACTCTTCGGCAGTGCCTGGATTGAGAACCGTAATCACGTCGGTGCGAGCGCTGGCCACATCGGAGGCAGGAATCGTCGCCTTGAGTTGCTTGCCGTTGATGAAGGTGGTGGTCACGCTGGCTCCGTTCACCTTCACCACCGCGCCAGAAACAAAGCCGGTGCCATTCAGTGTGAGCGTGAAAGCCGGCGAGCCCGGCGCAGCGCTGGCCGGCAACAATGGCTGGTTGATAAACGGCACGGAGTTGGCTTGCGCGAAGGCCGTTGTGGTGAAAAGAGAAAGCAAACTGGCGGCGAGGACGGCAAATACACGCTTCATGGGAACCCCTTCCGGATCGGCGTTGGAAGAAAGAAAGCCGGAGTGGAGTAGTCTGCTCAGTGTGTCGTGCCGGTGTCAAGATGAAGGAACTTGCATAGGGTGTTTTACTGAGATGCGGTTTAACGCTGTTGACTGCGTTGAGCAGTTTCGCCGCGGACGGGGCCTCATGCATCCCTCCTCATTCTGGGAAACTCGGAGAGAGACGGAGCGTTCTTTAAGAAACTTGACGCCCCCTCATTCATTCGTACGGAATTAAGCTGGGCGACAAGTTTAGCCAGCAATCCACAGTCAGTTGGACGCGGGAGAGTCACTGCTCAAGCCGCGGTGCCGAGTTTGGCCCGCGCGGTTTCTACATCCTCGCTGCCGTGGTCGCGGAACACTTCACGGACATTGGAAATTTCGGCCCCGCTCCGCACGTTGGCAATGACCAGGGAATATCCGTGTTGCAGCAACTGGTGACAAAACTTCACCTGATCGGCGGAAACTCCCATATCGACGGACCGGTCGATGGAGTCGCCGATCTTGGCTCCAGCAGCGGCTCCGCCCAATCCAAGAATCGCGGCCGCGCCAATGCCGATGGCAGCAATCAAGCCGAGTCCGGGGACCATCAAGCTGGCTGCCGTCGCTCCCGCGGCGAAGCCAGCGCTGCCCCCGGCGGTGGCGCCTAATGCCGCTCCGCCAGCCTTGCCGGCGCCGCCAGATCCGGCGCTGGTGGTGCGGGCTTGGTCGAGCACCGTTTCAGGCATCTTCCTCGTTTCGTTGCTGCGAGGCGTTTCCCGGCTAAGCAGAACAATGGCCTGCTCCGGTATGGCACGGTTGATCAAATCCTGTAAAGCGCGCTCTGCGGAATCGATCGAATGAAAAATCCCTATGATGTTCTCCACAAAAGCCTCCGGAGACAAATCTTTCTTACCGCATGGATTAAGGGTGCCATTCCGCCGGAAAGAGTTGCCGGAGTTGAGGGAAACGACGGTGCGTTGGCAGAAAGAAAGCCGGAGTGCAAAGCTAGCAGCCTGCTCTCAGGGGAATGTCATTCTCTGCCCCTCAAAATCGCGGCTATGACGCGGGCTGCGGCGTCTATGCATGCTTTCGGCTTCGGTCCCTTGCCTAAGGTCCCGGGAACGGCTTTTATTTCAAGCCCGCAATTCGCATCAGACTTGCGGGGAAACGCTACTGGCTAATGACCGGGGCGCATGCCTTGAAGTCGCGCAGCGTCAACTCCAACCCGCCGAACTCAGGATGGTCGTTATGCCCGACGGTGAACGCGATGTCGATGGCGTCTCCGGCCAGCAGCGGTGCGGATTGCAGGCGCTCGGCCATGTGCCATCCCAGTGCGTCGATTGCGGGCCTGAAACTGGTTCTTGGCTCGGTTCTCAGATCAGTTCTCAGTTCTCGGTTCTCAGTTCTCAGTCCAGGGCTCACAAGTGTGTTCAGGACTGCAACCGACGAAAGTTCTTCTCTTGCCATGGCATCCGCATTGGGGTCACTGGCCGGCGATTGAGTCCCGTCAAAACTGAGAACTGGCAACTGAGAACTGGGAACTGAACCCGCTTTCAGCTTCAGCTTGATGTGTTTGTCTTTCAGAATTTTTGGCGGAGCGACCAGGCGGACACCGCGCGCGGAAAATGCTGGTTCGTGATTTCCTGCGCCGTGGGGCTCGAGCAGTTGTAACACTTGATAAAGCCCCGGAGTGATTTCGCCGAAGTCGAGTTCGGCCTCCACCTCGAGCACAGGATCGAAGTCCGCCGCGGTCAGGCGTGTGCGCGCGAACGCATCCAACTCGGCGCGAAGTTGGGTGACATTGGCAGCGGGCATGGCGAATCCACAGGCATGGGAGTGTCCGCCATAGCGCGTGAATAAAGCGTGCGAGGCCTCAATCGCCTGCAGAAGATGGAAGGGACGAATCGATCGGCCGGAGCCAAACGCTTCTTCGCCATCGCGCGAGATGACGAGAGCAGGCCGATGATAGCGCTCGACCACGCGCGTCGCGGCTATGCCGATGACACCGCGATGCCAGCCTTCGCCATCGACCACGATGCAGTACGCCTGGCACAGTGCGGGATCGCCGGCAATGCGTTCTTCAATCGAGAGCAGGATGCGGCGCTCTTCTTCCTGGCGCTCGGCGTTGAGGCGATCAAGCTTGCCGGCGAGCAGCCGGGCTTGATCCACATCTTTTGTGCTGAAGAGTTCGATCACGTCGCGGGCGACGTCCATGCGGCCGGCGGCGTTGATGCGCGGAGCAATGCGGAACGCAACTTCGGTCGAGTTGGGCGGACGCTTGTTGGAAATCTGGGCCACTTCGAGCAACGCTCTCAGTCCGGGATTCACGGCGCGGCGCAATTCCTCGAGACCCAACTTCGCAAACACTCGATTTTCTCCGGTCAGTGGCACAGCGTCGGCAATAGTTGCGATCGCCACCACTTTCATGAACGAGCGCAACATGCGCGTGTGATCTTTTTCGGGCAGGCGGCGCTGCATCAATGCCTGCGCCACTTTGAAGGCCACTCCCGCGCCGCAAAGCTGTTTGTAGGGATATGCGCACCCTGCCTGATTGGGATTCACCACCGCCAGCGCATGGGGCACGCCATCGGGTCCGGGCAAGTGATGGTCGGTGACGATCAGGTCAACGCCGAGGCGCTGCGCGGTTTCGGCAGGAGCGAAGGCGCGGATGCCCATATCGACGCTGATGATGAGGCGAATGCCGGCGGCGGCGGCGCGCTCGATCACATCGTCGCGCAGATCGTAGCCTTCGCGAATGCGGTGCGGCACGTGAAAGTCGGCGGCGCCTCCGCAGAGTTCGATGGCTGTCTTCAGAATGATGACGGCCATGGTGCCGTCGACATCGTAGTCGCCGTAGATGAGCATCGGCTCTTTGCGTTCGATGGCCGCGTCGATGCGATCGACGGCGGCGCGCACGCCGGTCATTTCTTCAGGCGCATGCAGGTGAGCGATGGATGGAAACAGAAAGCGAGCGGCGGAATCCGGGTCTGTGATTCCGCGGCGAATCAGCAGGTGTGCCAGGGTATCGAGCGCTGGGTTCGACTTCGGCAGGCGAAGAGCAGGGTCGTTGGCTTCGCGAGCGATGACGCTGCCCCCTCTGCGATTTGAAATCAGGGATTGAAGCTGAGGTATATCGCGGAGGGCGATCGCCAGATTCCGAACGCGCGCCGGATCTTCGCCAGCCAATTCCCAGCGCACTTTATCTTAGCCCTCGTCGTCCTGGTCCGGTTCGTCGATGGGGATACCGCCAAAATCTTCGGAAACTTCGAGCAGGCGCTGGTAGCGATCGTACCAATCGCTGCTGACTTCGCAGAGGAACATCGACCCCTGGTAAGCCCAGCCGAGCTGCAAGAATCCGATTTTGCCGACGTGAGCTCGCAGCCAGCGGGCATCCTCGACATCGTCGGCATCGGAGAACTCGGAGTGGTTGAGGCGTTCGACCAACTCGTCGAGTTCCTCGCGCTCCAGTTTCCAGGAATGCATGGTCAGGAATGGAGCGCCGGCGCTCTTGGCGAGCTCGACGAAGTCCTTCCAGGCATCGGGATTCGTGCCCGTCTCCCACATGACGCACTGGACCTCGTCGTAATCCACATAGCCGTGGAAACGGCTCAGGCCATGGCCTTCGATGAAGGCGATCATGTCATCTTTGATCGTGGTGAGATCGTCGGGTGTGGGCGACATAAGCAACTCGGCTAGAGCATTGTATTCTGTTTGCCTGCGGACGTGCCAGCGCAGCAATTGCAAATCCGCGATTCGTGCCATGCGCTGGCCTCTTTGCTTCAGTCCATTTAGAATCCTCTGTCCGCTTTCATTGTCATTTCGCAGGAGGAATTTGCCTTGATCCCGCGTTATACCCGCCCGGAAATGGGCCACATCTGGAACGACGAAAACCGCTTTCGCACATGGCTGGCGGTGGAAGTGGCCGCCACCGAGACTTTGGCCGAGGCCGGCATGGTGCCGAAAGAGGCGGCGCGTGCCATCCGCGAGCGCGCAGATTTTCGCGTGGAGCGCATCCACGAGATCGAAGCCGAGGTGCGCCACGATGTGATCGCATTCACCACGGCCGTGGCGGAGATTGTGGGGCCGCACGCGCGCTGGTTTCACTACGGCTTGACCTCGAACGATGTGGTCGATACGGCGCAGGCGTTGCTGATCAAACAGGCATCAGCGGTGATTGCGCAGGATCTGGAGCGGCTGGCGGAAGTGTTGGAGCGGCGCGCATGGGAATTTAAAGACACTCCGATGGTGGGACGCACGCACGGCATTCACGCCGAGCCCATCACGTTTGGCTTCAAGATCGCGAACTGGTATTCGGAGACGAGGCGCAACATTGCGCGGTTTACGGCTGCGGCCGAAGACATGCGGGTGGGAAAATTTTCTGGGGCGGTGGGAATCTTTGCCCACCTCACTCCGGAACTCGAAGAAAAGATCTGTGCGCGACTGGGGCTGAAGGCCGCGGCGGTTTCATCGCAGGTGATCCAGCGCGACCGTCATGCGCACTACCTTGCGACGCTGGCCGTGATCGCTTCCACTCTCGACAAGATCGCGACTGAGGTTCGGCACCTGCAGCGCACCGAGGTGCGCGAGGCCGAAGAGTTCTTCAGTGAAAAGCAGAAGGGATCGTCGGCGATGCCGCACAAGCGGAATCCGGTGACCTGCGAACAGATCAGCGGACTCGCGCGAGTGGTGCGCGGCAACGCGCAGGCGGGATTTGAAAATGTTGCGCTCTGGCATGAGCGCGACATTTCGCACTCTTCGGCCGAGCGCGTGATCCTGCCGGATTCCACCACGCTGGTGGATTATCTTCTGAGCAAAACGTCTAATCTGGTGGAAACGATGTTTGTGTATCCGGAACGGATGCGGGCGAACCTGGAGAGCACGCGCGGACTGATTTTCAGCGGCCAACTTCTGCTCGACCTGGTCGAGCACGGAGTTTCGCGTGAAGATGCGTACCGCATCGTGCAAAGCCACGCCATGCGGGCGTGGAAGGAAGACCTGGACTTAAAGCAGTTGGTCCTGGCCGACAAAGAAATTACCGGGCAAGTCCCCCGCAAGCAGATTGAGCAGGCTTTCGATCTGTCGCGGCAACTGAAGAACGTGGATAAGATTTTCGCGCGCGTGTTTTCGACGCCAGCCACGAAACTAAAGCGGGCAAGCGCGCGCCGGCGCGCCTGAACTACCCTGATTCACTGAACCCCATTCAACTGAAAAAGTTGCGAGGGCCGTGCTATGCCCTGCCGGACTTGCGCGCGGGTGCATCTTCCTCCCGATGGCGAGCATCGAAACAATTAACCATGCAGTTAATTCGTAAAGTTTCGTCAATCGGGTCGGAGGTGACCTTCATGACAGGAAAAGAAATTTTCAAGGCAGTGGGATCGTTGCTGGCGGTGGGGTTGTTGAGCGCGACACTGGCCGCGCAGACTGCGGCAGCGACTCGCTACGACAATCAAATTCAAACGGCCGTCACGCACAAACTGGACGCGAAGAAGCAGTTCGTCAACGTGAAGTCCAGCGTGGAAGACGGAATCGTCACGCTAACGGGCACGGTCGATCTCTACCAGCGCAAACTGGACGCGGCCAAACTGGCGCGCAAGACCGCGAGCGTGCAGGGCGTGCGCAATCTCATTACGGTGGCCGGCCCAAACGTTAGCGATGAGCAACTCGAGCAGAAACTGGCTCGCAAGCTGACATATGTGCGCGAGGGCTACGACAGCGCGTTCGATTACTTCGCGCTGGGCGTGAAAGACGGAGTAGTCACGGTGGAGGGAGCGGATCGCACTGGAATCGGCCGCGATGAAGCGCTCGCCGATATTGCGAACATGCCGGGCGTCAAAGATGTGGTCGCGAATATTTCGCTCGAGCCGGTTTCGGGCTTCGACAACCGCATCCGACTGGAGGCGGCGCGGGCGATTTATCGCGATCCGGTGCTGAGCAAGTACGCGATCGATCCGGCGAAACCGATTCGCATTATCGTCGAAAACGGGCACGTGACGCTTTACGGCACGGTTGACAGCGCCATGGATAAAAACGTCGCGGGACTGCGGGCGAACCAGCTTGCGGGCGCTTTCAGCGTCGAGAATAAGCTGGTCGTGGAGAAGAGTTCCTGACGAGCTGAGTTCATGACACGCGACACGGGGAGGGGAGGCGCGGCGCAAGCTGCGCCTTTTTCTTGCCTACAACCGGTTGATCAGCGATGCCACATACCCTGCTCCGAATCCGTTATCGATATTCACGACGCTGACGTTGGACGCGCAGGAATTCAACATGCCGAGCAACGCGGTAAGTCCCTTGAATGACGAGCCATAGCCGACGCTGGTGGGCACGGCGATGACCGGGACGCCGACGAGGCCTCCGACGACGCTGGGCAGAGCGCCTTCCATGCCGGCACAGACAATAATGACGCGGGCTTTCATCAGCGCTTCGCGATTGGCCAGCAGGCGATGGATTCCGGCAACGCCAACGTCGTAAAAATGTTCGACGGCGTTGCCCATGATTTCCGCAGTCACAACGGCCTCTTCGGCTACGGGAATATCGCTGGTTCCGGCGGAAACCACGGCGATCGTTCCTTTGCCGTAGGTACGGGGATCGTGCTGCAGCACGATGGCGCGTGCCAGTTCGCGGTATTCGGCGGCCCGAACTTTCTTCTTGACCGCGGCAAATTGTTTCTTGTCGGCATGCGTGGCGAGGACGTTGCCGCCATGCTTCGCCAGTCGCGCGAAAATCTGCGCCAGTTGCAGAGGAGTTTTACGCTCTCCAAAAATCACTTCGGGCATGCCCACACGCAGGGAGCGATGATGATCGACCTTGGCGAATCCGAGATCTTCGAAGGGCAGGTGGCGAAGGCGATCGACGGCATCATCGGGCGTGAGGTCGCCGCGGCGGACTTGCTCGAAGAGTTTGCGAATGGATTCGGCGTTCACGACGGAGTCTAGATTAGCATTCGCAAAGGGATCGAGGGCGCAGACCGTAGCGCCGCCGTCTCGGCGGCTGTCCGGCGGGCGTCTGGCCCGACGCGCCGAGGGCGAGACGCCCTCGGGACAGCCGGCAGGATGCCGGCGCTACGCTCTGGTGGCCGACCGGACTTTGGCGATCACGGCGGTGCAGACTTTGCGGGCCATGCCGGGCTGGTCGATGTGGGCGAGGAAGAGGCGGCGAAGGCCGCTGGGCTTCACTTTCCCGGCGAGGTAGACGTTGTAGATCTGGTGGCCGAGGCGATAACCCCAATCCTGAGCGCTGGCGTCAACTTTTTCCTCATCGGCACGGATGGCGGCGTGTGCCGCTTTTTCAACGGCCGCGCGCGATACTGCGTGTGTATCGTCGCTCTCTGGCGCCGGCCTTGCCGGATAGAGCACACGCGAGCCGAAATAGGCGACGGCATGTTCCACCACCCGCGTGTAGAAGGAATCGATGGCCGCGGATGCAGCCGTGTTCCCTGCTCCGTTGGCATTTGATCCGTGTCCGTTGAGGCGCCGGGGCAAGCCGCGGCAGGCATGGTGGAGAAAGCGGGCCGCATCTTCAGCCGCGTGCATCATGGTGAATTCGCGGATATGGAATGCATTCACGACGGGCAGGTAGGCGCTGCCGCGATCTTCGACGCTGGCCAGCATGCTTCCCAATTGCGGTTCGGCGATGCCTTTGCGCGAGAGCAGGCGGCGCAGCATCGCATCGGAGGAGTTGCCGTGAACTTCGGGCAGCATATCGATGAGGAACTTCGGTTGCGTGCCATTGTGCGGCGAATAACGGTTGATTTCGAGGAAGCTGGCCAGGCTATCGATCAGGTTGTAGATGGTGGGTGCGAAGTCGGGTCCGCTGTCGCAACGGCTCCACTGGTCGAGAAACAGGCGGTAGCTTTCATATTTTTCGAGCGGGGTTGCGTTGAAGACGCAAAGCACCTCATCGTTGACGCGGACGGCGTCGACTTTTTCGACGCGTTCGCCGGCCGCGCTCCAGTAGAGCGCGTCGATATTCTGCAGCACGGTGAGGATTCTGGCGCCGGGCAGCTCTTTATGCAGCACGCGCGGAAGATGCCCAGGCGCGAGATGTGACTCACCAAACAGGGTGAAGATGACCGCACCGGGATGGCGTTCGCGAATCTCGGCAATCTTGGCGGCGGCGTGACGATCGCGAGCGCCGATCTTGCGTAAATTATCGCGCGGCATGCAATCGAGACCATAGAGGGCTTCGCCGTGATCGCGGGCCGCGACCAGCAGTTCGTGGAAGGGCGTCCAATCGTAGCCCCAGTCGAGGTCAAAGCGGATGCGCTGGCGGAGTTCGGCCTCGTCGATTTCGCGGCGCCACCATTCGTCGAGGATGTGCTGATCGCGGGCGAAGATGGTTTCCACTCCGAGCACAACGCGGCGATCTCCGGCGAGGGCGCGCTGCTCCAGCAGCGATGCCGCGTAGCGCTGGGCGGTGGGTAAGGCATGATAGTCGCCGACCAGGATTACATCGGCGGCATGAAGCGCCTTCTGCAACTGTTCCGAATCGAGTAGAGAATCGTAGTGGCGAAAAGCCTGATTGAACTCGCGAAGATATTTGCGGCGACTATGGGAATCCTGGGCACGGATTTCGCGCTCCACTCCGGCCAGCGCGTGCAATTGCGCGGCGCTGCGGCGGGACCGGAGATTGATAGCGGATGCCATATCGAGTTTCGAGCTGCGAGTTGCGAGTTCCGAGTTACTTGCGCCGACTTCCTCCTTCGTTTCGTTTCCTACGGTTGCTTGCCGGTTGCTTCAAGGCTCGCGACTCGCAACTCGCAGCTCTCTTGACTCCTGTTCTCTGACTGCCTATGCTCCAAACTTCGGGGCGATCATGTTGCCTCGTGGAGGCTTCTTGCCGAATCAACCGCCGCAAAATTTGACGATCGCGACCACCGGGGCCAGCGGATCGCTGTTTCTGCGGCAACTCCTGCTCGCGGTTGAACGCGACGAGCGCATTCGAACCGTGAACTTCATCGCGTCCGACTCTGGCCTGCGCGTGCTCGCCGAAGAACTCGAAGTCCGGGGACGCTCGAATTTGATCCGGCAAATTCTCGGCGGCAAGAAATCCCCGCACAAAATCAAAGAACAATCGAACGCCGACATCGGAGCCAACGTGGCCAGCGGTTCTTATCCCGCCGATGCCATGATCGTGATCCCGTGCAGCATGGGCACTCTGGCCCGCATCGCCAACGGCGTCGCGTCGCAACTGATCGAACGCGCTGCCGACGTCAGCCTGAAAGAGAAGCGTCCGCTGGTGCTGTGTGCGCGCGAGACGCCGCTCAACAAAATTCACATCCGCAACATGTACCGGGCCGCCGATGCCGGGGCGACGATCTTTCCGATCATCCCGGCGTTCTACTATCGGCCTGCTTCCTTAGATGAAATAGCACGCGAATTCGCTTACCGCGTGCTGGCCCATCTGGGACTTCCTCAGGCCACTGCTTTCCGCTGGAAGCCCTGAAAAATCAATAAGTTATCGAATTACACTTAAAAAGCCTTCGACCTAGGGGAAGATCGGCCGATGGTCGGGGAATCTTCAGTGTAGAGAGCCCAGAGTGGCTCCCCCAGATACCCGCTGGCCATGTACGAGTGGTTGGCATCTAAATTGGTCGACGGCAGGTTTATGAAAATGCCCATCGAAACCACGTGCTGCATTGCGGGCGGAGGGCCAGCGGGAATGATGCTCGGTTTCCTGCTGGCTCGGGCCGGGGTGGATGTAGTGGTGCTCGAGAAGCACACAGATTTTCTGCGGGACTTCCGTGGCGACACGATTCATCCTTCGACTTTGGAATTGATGTACGAGCTCGGCCTGCTCGAGGAGTTTCTGGAGCGTCCGCATCAGAAGGTCCGCGAGATTGGCGGCCAGGTTGGCAAGGTGGCGGTGAAGGTGGGAGATTTCACTCACCTTCCTACGCACTGCAAGTTTCTGGCGCTCATGCCGCAGTGGGAGTTTCTGAACTTCCTGGTGGAGCACGCGAAAAACTATCGCGGCTTCCGAATCATGATGCGGGCAGAGGTTACGGATTTAATTGAAGAAAACGGCCGCATCGCTGGCGTAATGGCAAAAACGCCCGAGGGCATGATTGAAATTCGCGCGACGCTGACGGTGGGAGCGGATGGCAGAAATTCGGTGGTGCGCCGAAGGGCTGGTTTGCAGGTTCTGGACATTGGCGCGCCCATGGATGTGCTGTGGATGCGAATCAGCCGCCGGCCCAGCGACGCCAACGAAACTCTGGGCCACATCGAACCGGGAAAAATTCTGGTGATGATCAACCGAGAGGATTACTGGCAGTGCGCCTTCGTGATTCCCAAGGGCGCGACCGACGAGATTCGCAACCGGGGGATCGAGAAATTCCGGGAGGAGATTGCCAACCTGCAGCCGTCCTTGCGGGACCGGGTCAGTGAATTGCGTGACTGCAACGATGTAAGCCTGCTCACGGTGAAAGTCGACCGCCTGCGCCAGTGGTGGCGCGCCGGACTCTTGTGCATCGGCGATTCGGCGCATGCGATGTCGCCCATTGGAGGAGTGGGAATCAATCTAGCGGTTCAGGACGCGGTGGCTGCGGCAAATATTCTCGCGGCGAGGCTGGCTGTGGGTACTGTGAACGCGCAGGATCTGCGGGCGGTTCAGCAGCGACGTGAATTTCCTACTCGCGCCACACAAAAGTTGCAGGTGATGATTCAGAACAGAATCATTCGGCACGTTCTTGGGACCGCCCGTCCGCTTAGCGTTCCGCTGGTGCTAAAGATGATGCAGTGGTGGCCGTTGTTACGCCGCATTCCCGCCCGCATCGTTGGAATGGGCTTCCGTCCAGAGCATGTGCAGACGCCTGACGCTTTGCGGATTGAGGGTAAAATTGCCGCTTAGCAGGTCGCTGGAAAAATTCTGGCGGAGCAGAAATTCGACCACGGGGCTGAAGCCCGATTAATTTTTAGCGCCTTTGCGCGGCGCTGAAAGCGCCGCTCTTCCACATCACTCGACGCCTTCCGCGTCGCTACACGCTCTTGCACATCAGTAACCGCTTTTCCACATCACTAGTCGCTCTTCTACATCAGAAGGCGTCTTCCACGTCACTGGACGATCTTCTACATCGCTAGACGCGTGCTACACCAGGGGCGTCAAAACTTTATGACAATTCCGCCCGAGTATCGCAGGTTCACCTGGTGGGTGGTGAGGCCCTGGAAGAGGCCGATGCCGTAGGCGCTACCGTAGTACGAATTCAAATTGACGCTGGTATGGAAGTAATCCAGTTGCACGGGCCGGAGGGAAAAGCGTTTGGAAATCTTGTAATCGAATCCTCCACCCAACGCCATCGCGAAATCTGTATACGATGTAGCGGCGGTTGAGACCGCGGAAGACGGTCCGGCAATGGTGCTCGCACTCAGGCTGGTTCGATCCCAACCGAAGAGCGCGTGGATGAAGGGTGTGAAACTGGACTTAGTGCGATACGAGATCGCCGGCCCGGCGAGTACCGAATAAGCACTGGAGTTGGGAAGGCCGGTGACCGAGTTCACGGCGGTGAAGGGCTTTCCATAGCGGCCGCCAAAATCGGCGACGAGCGAGAGCCAACGGCCGGTGTTGTACTGCGCCTCGGCATTCCATCCGGTGTAAAGCGACGACACTCCGAAGGTGTTTGGAGGCTGGCGCAGATCGGCATCGAGGGCCAGGTCAGTCAGTCCGCCCCTGGGCTCGTTGACCAGAGAGTAGCCGCCAAATACCTGTACCTTCGGCGTTGCGTCTTGCGCAGAAACCAGGGAACCCATCAGGACGGCCAGAAATATTGTGGCGACGGCAAAACGAACCATTTCCGCGTTCTCCGTTTCGAGATTGCTGCATGCGCGAGATCTCATCCTAGAAACTTCGCTTGAGCTGCGCAGGCGCTCTCCATTGTTATATATGAAGATGGTAAGAAGGCGAGCAGTGGCGTGCGGGTTGTAGACGAGTGATGTAAAGACTTGTAACGAAAACCCAGGCGCAATGAATCATTCGACAGAACTCCTTCCTGTTGTCACCTGCATCAGACAAAGTCCGCAAGAAAATACAAATCCATGACCAAGCGATGACACGCGCTCCCGTGTGCGCACGGTAACGTCGCTCAAGACCGCAGTTCAATTCACTCACACGAAATGCATACGCAGGAAAGGAAACATGGAGAACCTTACGAAGAATCCCGAAGCGGGCCGCAGCCGGCGCTCGTTTCTGAAAAAGAGCATGGTGGCTGGAGCCGTGGCAACAGTTGGCGGAGGAATCCTGGCCAACGGTCTTGGCGCTTTGGCACATGCCACCAACAGCAAAGCACCCATCAGCGATGGCGATATTGCCATTCTGCGTTTCCTGGCAGCCGCCGAACTGATCGAAGCTGACTTGTGGCTGCAGTATTCGGAGCTCGGGGGCGTAACCTCCGGCACTCAGAACGCGTACCAGCTTGCGTTGCAGCAACTCGATGGCGACGGCTCGCAGTACATTACCAGCAACACGATCGACGAGACGACCCACGCCAATTTCCTGAATGCATACTTGCAGTCGAAGGGCGCGCCGCAGGTCAATCTCGACCACTTCCGTACCTTGCCGAGCAGCCAGGCCAACGGAGCCAAACAAATCGGGCGGCTCACGAACCTTGCCGAACTCACGGTGGACACGAGCTGGTATATCCGCTACCGCAGCAAGACGAACCCGGATTTCGGGGCGACTTATCCGCAAGCGCTGAAGATCACGGGCAAACCTGCGATTCCGATGACCAATGCGGATTTTGGCCCTGCCGACCACATTCAGGCCATTGCCGCGACCGCCGCCTTTCACTTCGGCACGATCGAACAAGGGGGCAGCAGCCTTTACTCCGCCATGGCGCAGAAGGCAAATAATGTGGAAGTCCTGCGGGTTGTGGTCAGTATTGGCGGGGACGAAGTTGCGCATTTTCTCGAGTGGGTCAACTTCGCCGGCAATGCAGCGTCCGCGCCGTTGGCTCCATTGACCGACCCAGTCACCGGGCTGTTCATCCCCGATCTCAATGCGTCGGGCTCGCGCTTGACCCAAACCAACCTGATCTTTCCGGTTCCGTGCGAATTCATTTCGCCGGGGCTGCCGGCGTGCGCTGTGATCCGTCCCACCGAACCGGACGGGATTGCGGCGGGCGTGGTGCAGTTCCTCACCGACATGGGATTGTTCACCGGCCAGTCGGTGGAGTTCTTTGACACGCTCAGCGGACTGGCGGCAGCGGCGGATGCAGCCGAGCGCGGTTTCTAGCGGTTGGCTGACTTCTTTGAAATGGACGCCGGACGGGAATAAACGGCCGGCGTCCGAGTTTTATGATTCAGAACTGCTGAAAATCGTGAAGGAGAATTCATGTTGGAAGGCCTGTTTCAACCTACGCACTTGCTGTTGATCGCTGGACTGGCTCTGCTGGTTCTTGGGCCGAAGAAACTGCCCGAACTCGGCAAGGGCCTGGGCGAAAGCATTCGGGGATTCAAGGCGGCCATGTCGGCGAAAGAAGATACGGTGGCGGCAAAGGCGCCGGAAGAAACAAACTGAAAAGTCCGAGCGTTCGGTCAGGACTTGCGTTCGGGATCGATGGTCTGATCGAGGTAGATCCAGAGAACGCGGGCGAGATATGTGATGGTGGGCGTAAGCGGCAGGAATATTACCACCGCCCAGATCGTATCTTTCGTGATCCACCAACCGGTCAGGCGCCACAGCAGCGCCGCAAGCAGCGCCACGAACACGATCCCCAGGGCATAACTCACGTACATGGCGCCGAGGAAATAGCCAGGTTCGCGGTCAAACTTGAGGTCGCACACCGGGCAGCGTTCGTGCATTTTGGGGAATCCGCGAAAGATGGAGTAGCGGAAGATGCCACCGATGCGGCAGCGGGGACAGCGCTGGCGGAAGATGTCTGCCACGGTCGAGAGTTTGGTGCGGGTTTGCGTGGTCCGTTCGATAAGCTCACGTTGCGCTTCCATGATGCTAGACCAGCGCGACCTCGCGTGCGAAATTGGGCTTTTTCTCCGCATGAAGCTTGAGGGCAATGCCACAGACGGCGGCGATGCGTTCCAGCATTGTGAGCGAGTGTCCGGTGTATTCAGCATCCTCAAGGCGGGCAATTACAGACTGCGCAGTGCCAACCTTCTTGGCGAGTTCCGCCTGAGTCAACCCAGCATCCTCGCGCATCTCGCGCACAAGTAAGGCCAGATCAATCTGATGCAAGGTGCGCCCGAAGGTCTTTCGGTAGGCTGCGCTCTTGCGCGAACGTTGTTCGACAATTTCACTGTGTTTGTCGCGCTTCATAGTCCCAACTCCTTCAGGATGGCTTCCCGCTCTTTCTGCGATCCCGCGTACCGGTTTCGGTGCTTCATCCAGAGCTTTCTTAGCTGCACTGCCCTTGTAATCTCGCCCAACGGGGTCTGTTCAGTCTTTTTCTGAAACCCTTACGTAATCACAATCAGCAGGCCCGGCTGATAGAAGAAGAGAATCCGGAAAATCCGGTCGAATTGTTTAACCCTGAGCTCGAATATGTCATCCGTGAGCTTCTTGACGAATTTCCCTTGCATCCGGTTGCCATAGATCCGCAGGCGGTCGATAAACGCGTCGATCCGCGCGGCTGCTTTCCCATCCAGCGAATCCACGAACTCTCTGGCCGGTAATCTCCCGGTCGGCAACTCCACCTCAATCGTGAATTCACCGCTCAATCCAGAGATTACCTCGTCAGTCTTATTATCGCATAATTGCTATACGACTTCAAAACAGTTTTCTCCCCGAGCCGGGAGACTAACAGATGGTGGCAGCGGGGCTCTGGACACCACTTGAGGTCTGGCGCTCGCGTCGTCCCGAAGGACCGCGTTTCACCAGCGGGCCGAGGAGCCTGCCCTGAGCCGCATGGCGAAGGGATCTCTTTTAATATGCCGCCGCGCGGAAGCCCGAGACTCCTCGCTGCGCCTGAAGAACGGCTGCGCTCGGAATGACGCCCCCAGACTGGGCTCTGGACAGCACTTCTGTGCGGTTGACGCACAGGGCAGTTTCGTACTATTGTGCGATTACACCGGGAAGGAGGTGGTCGAATGACAAGTTCAGAATGTGGCAGTAGATGGTGCAGTCTAAGACCAGGTGAGGTGGCTGAGACTTAGAGTCGGTTGCTCTAAGCGGGGCTACGGACGCGAACGGACAAACGTTGCGCCGCAGCTACAGCCCGCACACTAGCCGGTGATTTTGGAGGGAGGCATCGCGTCGGTCGCGCGAAGGCTTCACTCCTCGGACTTTGGCAGTTCTGAAGTCCATGACCCGGGAGTTGCCGTGAGAGGCCACGTAGAGTGACCACCTCTTGGTCAATCCCAAACAGTCCACCGGACGGCCCGCAGGTTCATGCCTGCGGGCCGTTTGCTTTTTCAATTCCTTGCACTCTGGAAAGACGCCGATGCTGATATTCCAATCCTGAAAGAAGCTAAGGCGGAGTACGCGAAGCTGCAGTAGGCAGCAAAAGTCGTGTGTCGTCACTTGTTGTTTGCCGATGGTTTACGAAATCTGGCGTTTAGACTCGAGTGCCCATGGCCTAAAACGTCGCCTTTGAACCAGCGGGCCGTTGGTTTTTCAAGGGGTTAGGAGGCGTGATTTAGATCACAGCCATACCTCTGCCGTTCCGCTACAGTAACCACATATGGGCGGGTTCTCCATACTCACGAATCGCAAGCGCGCCATGGTGGCGCTGGTGCATTCGGTCGTCTTCCTGTTGATTGCGGTGCGGCAGATGGTTGCGGCCACTCCCGCCGCGGGCATATGGCTGCCTTCGACGGTACCGGTGGGCACGTGGGTGCTGTGCGGAATCTTTGCCGTGGTCTCCACGATTCTTCTGTGGTTGCTGGTGATTTCGCGCGGCTGGATGGAGAAATTCTATTTTGCTTTCTGTACTGCCAGCGCCAGCTCAGGGCTGCTGCGAACCGCAGCCGGCGATCAGGCCTTTCACGCCGGAATCTACATCCGGGTTGCGATGCTGATCAGCGCCGCGTTGGTTGGATTGTTGATCGTGCGGACGCACTCGCGACCCAGCCCGGAATACGCCGAAGCCGGTTCGTAACCGCCCGTGGTGGAAGTCGAAAACTCAAAACCAGCGCCTGAAGGCGCATTGATTGCTCGGCACTTATGGCACGCATGAATGCGTGCCCCGATACGAATCGCGCTTGAATCACGAACTGCCAGGCCGATTCCCTGCCGCGCGTACCGAGCGCACTTTCACGCCGCCTTCGATTCATCGCACAGTTGCTGATAATAATCTCGTCCGCGCTCGTATCCTTTTTGGAAGGGCTCGGCGAGCGGCACTCCGGGATATTTTTCCTGGAGTTCCTCCATCTGTGCTGTCATCTCCGCCAGCACCTGATCGTATTCCTTGCAGCGGGTTCGGGCGTGCAGGGCAGATTCAAAGCCGAGACGATAGAATTTTTCATCCTGAGTGAAATTTCGCCCGTGCTTGGAATAGTGTTCCTGCTCGGCGCTGCGCAGGCCGATCCACCACTGTTCGCGGGCGGCATCGACGGACTCGGCTCCTTCCGTCTTCAGCAACTCCCGAAAGCGGGAAGCCTCCGAGTCGTCCTTGGCCATCGCGATCACGACGCTGCGGCCTTTTCGCAAAGCGTCTTCATAGACGAACAGTTCATCTTCCGGAAGCCCGTCGGTCAGGAAATTTTCGGACTTGTGTCCGGCGATTGCGCCCACGCTCGCTCCGGCCGCGCCCAGCACCGCTCCTCCGAGCAATCCGATGGCGGTAATCGGCCCGACTCCGGGGATCAACGCAGCGATGAGCAGAGGGCCTCCGGAGAATCCGGCCGCCCCTCCAATCAGCGCACCGATTGCCTCGCCCATGCCCGGCTGCTCCGTAGACACGGTTGGAATCGGCACCTTGTGATCGGGCGTAAGCATGGTGACTCGGTCATCCGTGACTCCGGTTGCCTGAAATTGAGCCAGAGCCCGTTGCGCTTCTGCGGACGAACCAAACACGCCAGTGACTGCTTTCATAGCATCACCCCTTGGAAAGAGTCAGAATTCTCCGTCACGTGAGATGAAGGTGCTTGGGACAAGGTTGCTGATTTCTCGAAGGGCGTGACCTAGTTCGATCTTTCTTGCGTCCTATGCGAAGTCTGGGCGGCCTTTGCGGGCAAAAATCAACAGCTCCTGACCGCAAAGGACGCAAAGGAAAGAACGCAAAGGGCGCAAAGGAAAACAGCCAAGAAAATCAGGCCACTACGAAGAACGGCAGTTGGTAAATCGCGGTCGGCGCAGTATGCTTGGCTGGTGTCGTCCCTGAACCAGCCGTTTCCCGATGAGCAACGCGAACGCCGGCGTCTGGCGGACAATTACGCCGGCATGACCGATGGCGAGTTGCAGCGTCTGGCGCGGAATGCGGAGTCGCTTACCGAGTTGGCCTGGGATGCGCTCGAGGACGAACTCGATCACAGGCACCTGGAGCCGGCCGAGGATGACGCTGGGGAATCGCGGCAAGAACTGGAAGTGCGGGAACTGGTTACGGTCCGGCAATTTCGCGATCTGCCTGAGGCACTGCTGGCGAAGGGGAGTCTGGAGTCGGCGGGCATCGAATGTTTTCTAGCGGACGAAAACCTGGTGCGGCTGGACTGGTTCATTTCAAATTTCATTGGCGGCATCAAGCTCAACGTGCGCGCCGCCGATGAAGCCAACGCGCGCACGATTCTCGACGATCCGATTCTTGAAGGTCTTTACGTGCAGGGCATCGGGCTCTACGAGCAGCCGCGTTGTCCGAAATGCCAGTCGCTGGATGTGAACTTTCAGGAACTCGACCGTCCCATCGCCTACATGAGCGCATTTCTTCGCGTGCCGATGCCATTGCAGAGAGAAGGCTGGCGGTGTCATAACTGCGATGCCGAATGGGCGGACGAGGGCACAGAGGGCAGCCAAGGCAATTCGCGGCTGTAAACGAGTGCTGCGCAAGGTTTGCGCGGAGATCCGCCTCCCGAAAATTAGAATCAGGATCGCCTGTATTTCGCCAAACGCTGGCGCAGTGAGGATGCCACGATGAAGTTCTTCCGTATGGGGTTTTTGTTGCTGTTGTGCGTTGGGCAGGCGCTTGCGCAAGGAGAAGCTGCCGGCGATAAAAGCAAACTCATCGCGCTGGAGAATGCCTGGAACCAGGCCCAGATGCATCGCGACGGCAAGGCGCTGAACGAACTGGTGGCGGATACGTTCATTTACACCGACTGGGATGGCACGATCATGAACAAGGCGAAGTTCATCGCGGATGCCAAAGATCCGGCGGTGGAAACCACGCAGGTCGCGAACGACAATCTGGAAGTGTATTTTTATCCCGGCGTGGCCATCGTAGCCGGCGCGTATCACGCCAAGGGCAGGAACAAGGGTAAGCCCTTCGACCACTACGGCCGGTTCACCGATACGTGGATTGTTGCTGGAGACAAGTGGCAATGCGTGGCGAGTCACACGAATCTGGTGAAGAAGTAAATGCGGGATTTAAGGAGCGATCCCTAGCTTCAGAAATCCTTTTCGGATCACGTCCAGGGTATCCTCCGCCAGATTCAACTCCGGCAGTTCCTCCCGCGTGAACCAGCGCACTTCGGCGGCGTCGCTGGCGGCGGCTAGATCGCCCGCAACCCGGCAGCATAGAAAATCAATCAAAACGTAGTGATATTGCACGCGGTGCTCGGGATCGCGAAGAATGCGGTCGAAGACGCCGAGAAGTTCGCCGGGTTCAACGATGAGTCCGGTTTCCTCGCGGGCCTCGCGGATGGCGGCATCGCGCAGCAGTTCGCCGATTTCGAGCACACCTCCGGGAATGGACCACTCGGCTTGCAGCGGCGGGTGAGCGCGCTTCACGAGGACGACGCGGGAATTTTCGATGATGATGGCGCCGACTCCTACCAGCGGGGCTTCAGGGAATTCGCGTTGCATGGATGCGAGCATTCTAAGGCATGACCTGTGCTGCAGGAGAACAGCAGGTCCCTCCACTCCGCGTGTCTTCCCTTCGGGAAGACACGCTCCGGTCGGGATGACAAATATCGTTTGTCGTACGGATCGTTTTTTGCGATCTGGTTTCTTTATGATTTGGTTTCTCCGTGACTCTGTGACTCTGTGTCTCTGTGGTTAAATGGTGTTCTTTATGGCGCTCGAAGAATATAAGCGAAAGCGGCGGTTTGAAGAGACGCCGGAGCCTCCTCCGAAGCTCGCTAGCAAAGTTGGACACCGCTTTGTGGTGCAGAAGCACGATGCCACGCGACTGCACTACGACTTCCGCCTGGAGATGGACGGCGTGCTGAAATCGTGGGCGGTGCCGAAAGGGCCTTCGCTCGATCCGGCGGACAAGCGCCTGGCCATGCAGGTTGAGGATCATCCGGTTTCTTATTTCGATTTTGAAGGCATCATTCCAGAAGGAAATTACGGCGCGGGCACGGTGATGGTGTGGGACGTGGGCACGTGGCAGCCGCTGTCTCCGGTTGCGGTGCAGGGAAAATATGTGCCGGGCACCGACGCCGAGGCTGAGGCGATGCTGGCCAAGGGCGATTTGAAATTTCGACTCGACGGAAAAAAATTGAAGGGCGATTTCGCGCTGATCAAGATGAAGGGCCGGCGTCCGGGCAGCAAGGGAACGGAATGGCTGCTGATCAAGAAGCATGACAGCCATGTGATTGAAGGCTACGACATCGACGACTATGACGAATCGGTTCTGAGCAAGCGCAGCCTGGCGGAAATTGCCGGGGACTCGGGGTCGAGGGAGTGGAAAAGCCGTCCGGCAGGCCGAGGGAAACTGAAAGCGGCGTGGCTGGCGGATGCGGTCGCCAAACTCGATAAGAAAAAAGCGGCCGGCGGAAGTCAAAAAAAAAAGCAAGAGCAAGTGAAGACCGCAGAGGACGCTGAGGACGCGGAGAAAAATAACCACAAGTCTTCTTCCAAATATCCTTCATCGATTGCCGAGCCTCGTCCCGGCAGCAGGAAAACCCAAAAGGCCTCCGCGTCCTCGGCGTCCCCTGCGGTTTTGGTTTCCGAAGTCGAGGGTGTGAGGCGGCCCATGCCCACGGAGATCCATCCCATGCTGGCCACGTCCGTCGACGAGCCCTTCGACGGTGACGACTGGCTTTTCGAAATCAAGTGGGATGGCTACCGCGCAGTCGCGTTCATCGAAGATGGCAAACTGCGCCTGGTCTCGCGCAATCAGAATGAGCTTTCCCATCGCTTTCCCGAGCTGAAAGGTCTGCCGAAGTCGGTGAAGGCGAAGAGCGCGATCCTTGATGGCGAGGTGGTTGCACTCGACGATGAGGGGCGGGCCTCGTTTAGCCTGATGCAGCAGCGCACGGGCTTCCGTCCCGGAGGGCATCGGAGCGCAACCAAGGCGGATGTGCCCGTGCTCTACTACGCCTTCGATCTGCTTTATCTCGATGGCTATGACCTGAGAAAGCTTCCACTCGAAGAGCGCAAGAAAAAATTAGCATCGATCCTCGTTGGCGGGGATTCGGTTCGCTACTCCGACCACTACGCGCGGCAGGGGAAGGCGCTTTTTGAAATGGCGCGCGCCAAGGGACTGGAAGGCATTCTCGCCAAGAAGCGCGACAGCATTTATCAAGAGCGCCGCAGCACGGAGTGGCTGAAGATCAAGATCCGTCACCGGCTCGAAGCCGTGATCGGCGGATATACCGAGCCCGAAGGCAGCCGCGCGCATTTCGGCTCGATCGTGCTGGGTCTCTACGACAAGCAAGGACGGCTGATTCACGTGGGACAAGCCGGCAGCGGCTTCGACCAGAAGTCGCTGGGCGAGGTTTGGCAACTTCTGAAAAAACGGGAAACTAAAACAAATCCTTTTTATGGCGAAGTCGAGGCGCTACGAAAAGTCTATTGGGTGAAGCCGGAGCTTGTCGCCGAGATCGAATACGCGGAGTGGACGGACGGGAACAACGCGGGCAGCGGCCCGAAGTTGCGGGCACCTGTATTCCTGGGCCTGCGCGATGATAAGAATCCAAAAGAGTGTGTGCTGGAGGCCCACTGACTCAGGTCGGCGCCCAAGACTGGATCAGGCGCTGGAAGCAGATTCCTCCTGTCTCGCTTCGCTCGCGCGTCGGAATGACAAGGTTCGTGTAACAGCCTTCACCAATTCTGAGCACTGCTACTTGATGTCCTTCATGCTGAGCAGCGTGCCATAATCGCGCCCGCTGGGATCGACGGCGCGGGCGATGACGGCGGTAAAAGCGGTGCGCAGTTCGGGATATTTCGCGACCACGGCCTTCATGACGGCGACGTTGCTTTGATAGGCCAGTTGGGTATTGGAAACATCCGCCGCCTGATAGCGCACGATCAAATCCAGATCGTCTCCCACGGCTTGGGGAAAAAGCTCGGAAAGCTTGTAGACGGCCGGCACAGCGGGCGTTCCGGCAGGAGCTGCGGGAGTGCTGGCTCCAACGGAAAGGTCGACGGTCTTGCCATCGGCGGGAAAATCGGCTGGCTGCAACTTCTGCGATTCGTCGTAAAGTTTGTCTGTAGCCGCAGTGCTCATGAAGGGCAGCGGCGAAATCAGAGAGCGCGCCATCAGAAAGTAAAGCCAGGCGTTGTGCATCTGGCCTTTGGACTGGAATTCACGGGCGCGGGCGACAAACCAATCGCTGTCGTGGCCGGCAGATTGTCCAGCCTTGATGTAGAGGCCGCCGAGTTTCCAGTCGGAGCCTTGCTGCTGCAGCACCAGCGAAACGATAAATGCTCCCTTCGAGGAGGGCACATCCAAAATGACCACCGCATACTTGCCCGGCGCGAGGTTATTGAGCGAAAAAACGGCGCTGTCGCGGGTCTGGCCATTGCTTCCGAAAACTCCGCAATAAAATTCTGCGTGAGGCAACGGGGCAGTGCCATCGGCCTCCAGCAGAAACGGCGGACGCAGGTTGGCCTTCACGCCAGTCAGAGCCGGCTGGTTATCTTTTATGGTGGCCTCGATGCTGGAAAAATCCGCGGCGAGAATCGGAATGGCGCTCTGCCGTAGAGAGGTGGTGTCTCCCTTGGCAATTAAATCGAAGTAGCGAAGTCCGGCGGTGTTGAGAGCGGTGCGCGTGGCGTCATCCAGGTCGCTGGCGATGCGGCAATTTTCCGCAAAAACGCTGGATGCGCAAATCGTCAATAAAAACCATGCTGCGAAGAATGCCGGATTCCAGCGCCAGACGGTCCAGCGCGGGCTGCCGACCGCTATCTTCGTCCGGGAAAAACCCCTTCTCCAAGAGTCACTTGCGTCGTCCACTGATTTCACCCCTGAAAATTGTACGCTCCACGAGAATTCTCGTAAGTGCAACACTTTGCACATGGGGCATTCGCCCCTGCTCTTGAAGATCAGGCTGCAAGAGACTAAAGTCAATACGTTCTATAAGGTACGAAAGCCAGTCTGGGTGGCTGGCGGACTCTCGGGGTTCGAAGAGCGGTGCTAGAATTGCTATTTCCTACCTACCGACTCCCCGAAACTGAATCTAAGTCCAAGACTGAACTTGGAGGTTTTTATGAGCGCGGAATTGAAGGTTACAGGGTTGTTGATGGCGGGCCTGTTGTGCCTGCCCATTGCTGGACGAGCTGACACGCAGAACGCACCGCAGAACGTGCATCGCGTCCACAAAGTGAAGAAGGCGCAGGTGCCGCCTCCACTGCCCTCAGGACCGCGTGGGCCCGTGCCGCAGATTCCGCTCGACGCCATACCGGCGGTGGCACCGCAGGTGAGCTTTCAGGATGGTCTGCTGACGATTGTCGCACCGAACTCCACGTTGGGGGATATCCTGCGCGGAGTGCGCAAGCACACCTCGGCCGACATCGAAGTCCCCGCTAGCGCCAGTGAGCGCGTGGTCACACGCCTGGGACCAGGACCGGCTCGCGAAGTGATGGCCGAGCTGCTCAATGGATCGCGCTTCAATTATGTTTTGCTGGGCTCTCCGGAGGATGCGAACGCGCTGGTGCGCGTGGTGCTGGTGCCCAAGACGGCCGACGCAGCCAACCCGCAAGCCGAAGCCGGCGAAAACCCGCCGCCTCAGCCCGCCTCAGGCACTACAGCAGAAGCTGCCGATCCCGATCCTTCAGAAGAAACTCCAGACGATCAGGACCAGGCATCGACGGAACCGGAGCAGGAGCAGCCTCCAGCGGAACAGCCTAACGCGAAGACACCGCAGCAAATGTTGCAGGAGATGCAGCAGCGACAAATGCAGATGCAGCAGCAGGGACAACAGCCTCCGCAAATGTTTCCTGGCAGGCCGGGAGCGGTGATTCCACAGCCGCAGCCACCACAGCAGCAGTAAGGGCAGTGTTCAGTGGCTCGTGGTTAGCCGGATCGGTACTAACCACTTGCATCAGGGGTGATTTCCGCCGTGTTCAGCACGGGCCGTGGGGCTCGTTGAGCGGCGGTTGCCCGTCGCCACTTCGGTGTCGGAACCATTCATCGCCTTCTGCAGCAGGTTCCAATCGCGGGCTACATCGCTTTCGGAAGCCTTGGGCGGAGACCCGCGGCGCAATTCCGCGCGCAGCCGGGCTTCGAGAATCTGTTGAGTGAGCAATCCCAAGCCGGCACGGCCACTCTCGTAGGCAAGAATGTTGCTGCCGGCAATCCCTACGGTCACCACTTCATCTCCCACGTGAATGCGCAGCAGCGGGTGCCCGTCGGCATCCAGATCGGGCGTGGTGTTGCGCAGAGCGCGTCCTAATTTTTCGCTGCGCGCAACGCTGGATTCGGCCGGAAGCGTATCCAGCAGATGATTCAGTTCGAGCTGGTAAGCGCGACGATCTTCGGAACCGAGAGGCGGTTCGAGATCGCGCTCGGCATTAAACACCAGAGCCTGTTTTGCGGGATCGAAACGTCCGGCGCCGGTTCCGACATAAACGGCGGCAACGCAACCGGCAAAAATTGGGCTCACGATGGCGCTGGGCACAATATATTTTTTCGACTTGAGAAAGCTTTCAACCACCCCGTGCACCGGCGTGCTGCGCGCTTCGCTGCCCGGAATCTGCGGAATCACATAGCGGGAGAAGCGCAATTCGGGATGCCGCCCACTGAACTTGATCAGGGTCTTCGCCATCTGCTTGGGCGTGGTGATTCCAACGTCGGCGATCACGCTGCGGTGCAGCGCCTTGGGGTAATAAAAGTTGATGACATCCTTGGCAAAATCAGCGCAGTTGCGATAGGAGAGATGAAAGTACGACCGGTTGGACCGCGAATTGTATGCCTGGATGAAGGCTTCATCCTGCGCCGCCGAAGTTTCGATTTCAAATCCGTAGGCCGCGCGATCATAGGCCGAACCCACCAGTTCATACCAGTTCCCGCCAGGGGTCTCGCCATTGTCCCGATCCGGCGCGACGCTCTCCAGATACTGACGGCGATACTGGTCGCGCAGAAAAGTCACCATCTTCGGATTCACAAATAGCGGGATATCTTCCGGCTTCTCGACGGCGTAGAGATAAGGGATCAGCGGCACCGCGATCCAATCGTAGCCGCCTACTGCGTCATAACGGCTGATCACAGCCCCGAGTTCTCCGGGAGCGCAGGGACGGAGTTTGACGGGGGTTTCGGCGCAAACTCCGGTCAGGTAAACAGCTGCGTGACCGGTAGCGGTGAAGAATCCCATCTTGCCGTAGGGCTCTTCGAGCAGCAGCGTTGCCGACGACGCGCTGGCGACTCCGGCACACGCCAGCAACAGCACAAAGAACGTGCTCGCGGTTCGCCGTATTTTGCCCGGACAAGGCATATCCCTTCTGTAAGAACCCCTGCTAAACAGATTAGTTGCCGCTAACTGGCGGCGCGAGTTACGGAAGTCAGTTGATCTACCTGGAATCCGAAATACAGTGTGTACCCGATAGAAAAACCAATAGATAGGGGAGTGTGAACGGTGTGTTAAATGTTCGCCGGAGTCATAGAACCGGCCTGATGTTCATGTGTCAATGATACCAAATGTCGAGGCAGAGTCCGCTCTAAGTGGCGGCTTTAGGTTCATCGTCATTCACGATGCCGCTCAGCTCAGCTTCCGCAGCGCCCAGGCAGCACTTTCCCGCACCGCTTCATCGTCGTCGGTGGTGAACTTTTCCAGCAGGGGCAAGAACTTTCGCTCTCCGCTGTTGCCCATGGCGATGACCGCGTTGCGACGCAGGCCGCTGCGTTTGGTTCGGCGAACCGGAGAGTCCCGAAAGGTCTGGCGAAATTCCTCGGCACTCATCACCGCCAGCCATTCGAGTGCTGGATTCACTAACTTTGGTCGCGGCTGAAAATCGGCAGCGTTGGTGGCCGGCGCTTTTCGGTTCCAGGGACAGACATCCTGGCAAATATCGCAACCGAAGATGTGACGGCCCATGCCACTGCGAAGATCCTCATCCGGAGGAAGCGCGCCGCGCTTCTCGATGGTGAGATACGAGATGCACTTGTTGGAATCGAGTTGGTAAGGCGCGATGATGGCATCGGTCGGGCAGGCGTCGATGCAGCGGGTGCAAGTGCCGCAACGATCGGGCGCGGGCACACCGACTTCGGATTCAAGATCGAGTGAAGTGAGAATCACGCCGAGAAAAAGCCACGAGCCCAGCTTCTGATTGATGATGCAGGTGTTTTTCCCGATCCACCCGATGCCGGCGTATTTCGCGACCACGCGTTCGATGATCGGTCCGGTGTCAACGTAGCAACGCGTCTCCAGATCGCCGGTCGCGCACACGTTTCTCAGTGCCATCTCGACTTGCCGCAGCCGCTGCATCACGGACTCGTGATAATCGCCGCCCCATGCGTAGCGCGCGATCCATCCGCGGCCCGCATCTGCAACTTCGGTCGAGTATGGTTGCGCGGTGTTGTAATTGATGGCGCACACCACAACGCTGCGAGCCCACGGAGCCGAATGCGCCAGCGACGCGCGCTTCAGACGTCCCTGCTCGTCGCGGGCTGCCATGTAATGCATCTCGCCCGCGTGCCCGGCGGCAATCCAGCGCGGGAAATATTTCAGCTCCGGCGCGTCTTGCACGGGCGCAATACCGGAGAGCTCGAAGCCTGCATCCGCAGCGGCTTGCGTTACCGCGGCTTTGATTTCAGCGGATAAAAACATGGCAGATTAGGACATCCATCAAAATTCCTGCGCGGCTGCGGCGGCACTTACTTTCCCAATTCGGGAATGCGCTTCACTTTTATTCGCGCTCGAAACTCACTCATCACTTGATCAGCGTATAGGCTTTTCTTCAGAGAGTCACGCAACGCACACAGCGCGTGCTCCCTAATTTCTCTTTGGGGTCGTCCTCCGACCTTTGATGCCCCGCGCACCGCGCGGGGCCTTTTTCTGCCAGGCATTCGCTGATATACGATACCTGTCATGAGCCGTGCGATTGCTGCCTTGGTGTGCCTGCTTTCGATCAGTGCTGTCTCGGCATTGGACGAGAAGAAGCCATCCTACCCATCTTTCGAGCACCGGGTGGCCTATGCCCATGAGATCAAGCCGCATCGCCACACCATACCGCTGAAGGGTGTACAGTCTGGATTCCATCAGTATCGCCTCATGCTGACGGTCTCCCCGGCGGGCGACGTTCTGGATGCCGACCCCAGCGCCGACCCCGAGTTGACGAAGTACTGGCCGCAACTGCAGGCCGAGGTGCGGCAGTGGAAGTTCACACCTTTCGAGCAGGATGGCAAAGCGGTGACGGCAACCGTCGAGGAGTATATCGAGCTCGTTCCACCGGAGCGGCTGCCGGCCGTGCATGTGGCGGCGCCCGTCCTGCGGGCGAAGTCCAAAGTTAAAATCATGCTTTCTAGAAGCGTCTGTTACGGCACTTGCCCCGCCTACACGGTGACCGTCAGCACTAATGGCGTCACATTCGAAGGGGACAAATACGTAAGTGCTCTCGGCAAACAAACAGACCCGGTAGACCCGGATCTGGTGCGAAAACTGGCGAAGAAATTTGTCGATGCCGATTTCTATTCCATGGACTCGACCTACCGAGCGAGTGTGACGGACAATCCAACCTACGTCCTCGCCATCACCATCGATGGCCATAAGAAACAAGTGACGGATTACGTTGGCCAGTGGGTGGGAATGCCCGCGGTGGTCACCGACCTGGAGGATGACGTCAACGACTTAGCCCGGACGGAGCGGTGGATCCACCGGAAATGAGCGCGCCGGGCCGAAAAAAATAAAACTTATGTGTACGGGGCGAGTCGCGATCTGGGTTCTTTATACGTAGTGGAGGGTCTGGAGTAAATTGCACAATCCAGATTGAAATCGGCGACCTTTAGAAGCCCAGCTTCTTCACTTCCTCGTTGTAGTACTTGCGGTAGAGGATGTCCCACTCCTGTGAGCCTTCGAGGATGGTGCGCTTCTGGCTCTCAATTTTCAGGCGGGCGGCCTGGTCGATTCTTGCTTCCTGCATGAGCAGATCTTCAAGGATCTTGCGGGTGGCCTGACGGATGGTGTTGGGGTCTTCGATGAAGTCAACCTCGTCCATCTCTTTGAGGGCGTCGGCGACGGCTCGCGCCAGCACGTTGACTTTGTCGCGGCTCAGTCTCACAGTACCGCCTTGTACTTTCGCACCAGTTCAGTTTTCACCTTGCGAAACATCTCCTGGTAATTGGCGCCGGTCTTGTTCATCTCTTCCGAATAGGCTTCGAGGATGACGCGCACTTCGTCGTTAATGCGGTCTTCGAGGGTCATTTCTTCGAGCAAGGCAGCATGCACCCGCTCGGTAACCTTGGGCACGGCGGAGGTCTCGATGGCCTTGGCGGCAATCAACTTCTTGGTAACTTCGCGAGCCAGATAGCTCACATATTCTTTGGAAAGAAGCATGTGCGGATCGGATTTCCTATGTAAAGAGGGCGCTCACTTGCGAATTATAGAGTGTAACACGGCGAGGGATCGGAGCAATTCGGTAGGCGCCCCGGTGACATGGTTCATTGAATCGGTTGGACGGGCAAAAGAGTTCCAGACGCGGCCTGTTGATGCGGGGGTACCAAAGATGTCTCTACCGCGACGCGCGAGGCCGCGCTACTGTTGCCTGTCTGGGGAGACACGGCGGCGCCGAGCCGCCTTGTCTCCCTTTTTTTCTTGCGCGAGTACGGCTTCGCAAGCAAGAAATATTTTGCATGCTGCGCAGGTCGGTCGCGGGAGCTCGACACTATGCAGCGCTACGTTTGCATCCACTGTCATTTCTATCAGCCGCCACGTGAGAATCCCTGGCTGGAAGCCGTCGAAGTGCAGGACTCCGCTTCTCCCTACCATGATTGGAACGAGCGGGTCACGGCGGAATGCTATCTACCGAACGGGGCCGCGCGGATTCTAGACGGCGGGTCCAGAATTGCGAAGATCGTCAACAACTACTCCCGCGTGAGCTTCAACTTCGGTCCGACGTTGCTTTCCTGGCTGGAGCAAAGGGCGCCGCAGGCGTATGAGCGAATTCTGGAGGCAGACCGCCTGAGTCAGCAGACATTTTCCGGTCACGGATCGGCGATCGCCCAGGGCTACAACCACATGATCCAGCCGCTGGCCAACAGCCGCGACAAGCGCACGCAGATCTTATGGGGCATTCGCGACTTCCAGCGCCGCTTCCAACGTGATCCCGAAGGCATGTGGCTGCCGGAAACTGCCGTCGATGTGGAGAGCCTCGATCTGATGAGCGAGGCGGGAATCAAGTTTACGATCCTGGCCCCTCACCAGGCGCGGCGGATGCGCTACCGCGTTTGGGAAGAATGGCAGAGCGTGGAGGGAGGAACCATCGATCCCACGCGCGCTTATCAGTGTCATCTCCCCTCCGGACGCATGATCAATTTGTTCTTTTATGACGGTCCAATTTCGCACGCCGTCGCTTTCGAAAATCTGCTGATGGATGGCGAACGATTTGCGCACCGGCTGTTGAGCGGGTTTAACGCGGAACGGCAGTGGCCGCAGATCGTGCACATTGCCACCGATGGAGAAACCTACGGCCATCATTTTCAGCACGGTGATATGGCCCTGGCATACACGCTCGATTATCTGGAACGCAACCAGCTTGCCCGGATCACTAACTATGGCGAATACCTGGCGCTGCATCCACCGGTGCAGGAAGTCGAGATCGTAGAAAAGACCTCATGGAGTTGTGCACACGGCATAGCACGCTGGGTAAGCGATTGCGGCTGCAAATCGGGGGACGGCAAATCGTGGAATCAACAGTGGCGCCGTCCTCTGCGGAACGCTCTGGACTGGCTTCGCGATGAACTGAGCGCCATGTACGAGAGGATGGGCAGCGGACTGTTCATCGATCCATGGGCGGCGCGCGACGACTACATCCAGGTGGTACTCGATCGCTCCTCCGAAAATAAAGACGACTTCTTCGCGCAGCACAGCCCCGCAGTTCTCTCCGCAACCGAGCGCGCACAGGCTTTGCGCCTGCTGGAAATGCAGCGCCATCTCATGCTGATGTATACGAGCTGTGGCTGGTTTTTCGATGAACTGACCGGTCCGGCGACGTTGCAGATTCTGCAGTACGCGGCTCGCGCCGTGCAGTTAAGCCAGCAAGTCACCAGGGAAGACCGGGAAGAAGCATTTCTGCAGCGCATTCAGGAAGCATGGAGTAACGTGGCGGAGTGCGGCAATGGCCGGCACGTTTATGAGCGCTTCATCAAACCTACCATGCTGGATCTGCTGGGGGTGGGCGCGCACTATGCCATCAGTTCGACCTTCGGCGGATACCGAGGAGACGACTCCATCTTCTGCTATCGGATCGAGTTGGACAGATCCGAGGTTTTAGAGTCTGGGAAAACGAAGTTTGCGGCTGGCGTTGCTCGCCTCACCTCGGAAACGACCGACACCTCGTTGCGAATCGGTTTTGGAGTCCTTCACTTTGGCGATCACAACCTGAGCGCGGGCGTGCGTCCGCTGGGGGACGACCCGTGGTTCGAAGGGTTCGTCGATCAGGCGTGCCGAGCGTTCTCAGGAGCAGATCTGCCCACCTGCCTGCGCCTGATCGATCGATACTTTTGTGGCTCAACCTATTCGCTGAAATCACTGTTTCCTGACG
The DNA here is from genome assembly GCA_963715875.1 of uncultured Acidobacteriaceae bacterium. Lineage (GTDB taxonomy): Bacteria > Acidobacteriota > Terriglobia > Terriglobales > Acidobacteriaceae > Sulfotelmatobacter. Next base: position 4,477,094 of record OY970281.1, read on the forward strand.
AGCGCAGGAGGATCATCAACCAGATCGTCGATTCGACGCTGCGCGACGCCGAGTCTCTGTACCGGCGGGTGTACGACGAGCACGCACCGCTGATGGGCTTCTTGTCAGAGTTACAGCTTCCTCTGCCGCCGATTTTGCGGCTCACCGCCGAGTTCGTTGTTGACACGGCCGTCCGCCGGGCTTTGGCGGATCAGGCAACCGAGTTCGATACGGTCCGATCGCTCTTGGAGGACGCCCGCCGAAGCGGGTTCTCCCTCGATGCCTCAAACCTGGAACCCGCCTTGCGGCAGCGCTTGAACGGGTTGGTCGATCGCTGGATGCGGGATCCCGGCAGTCTGGAGGCTTTGAAGGAGGTGGAGAACGTCATCGCGCTGTCGCGAGTGCAGCCATTCGAACTGAATCTCTGGAAGTCGCAGAACGCGTATTACGAGCTTTCGCAGGCGGTTGAAAGCAACGCTCATGCAAGCGTGAATCCGGCATGGCTCAGCCATTTTCACGGATTAGGGCAGTGGTTGGGTGTGGCCTTACCTCAGTTAGAGGCACCGCCTCTGCGGAGAGAGGAGGAACCCGCCGCGTAGAAGATAGTGAATCGCAATCATTTTATTGTGTGCCGTCGTTTCTGTACCGCGGTTGCAATGGACAAGAAAAACGTATCGAGGCTAAACATGCGATCATTTCGGCATTTCGTTGTGAACTGGAGTCGTGTACTGAAGACGAAAATCCTGAGGGATTACGGCGGCCAGACTGATCCGCAAGAATCCTCGGCATGGCGAGCACTCTATGTGGCCGCGTTACATGAAACCGATGAGAAACGCATGGAACTGCGAATCGCCGAAACTAAGAAAGCATTGGTGGCGCGTGCCCGTGAGCTATTCCAGAGCGCGGGAGACCATTTGCAGGAGCAGAGCGCCATTGATGAGGCTTTCCAGGCCTTGCACGCTCTGGAGCAGTGCGCGGTGCGTGTGCCTCCGAGGACGACGGACCAGCCTGAGCAAAGAGATTTTGCTGTCCAGAGATGCCTCGAGAACTCGGCCAGTCCTGCGTCTTACTAAGAAACAATCTCATCCATGGGCCGGGAGCGTGCGCCGGAAAGGGCGCGACGCTCTTGAGGAGATGCTTTGCAGCCTATCCGCGCCCAGCCGGTTCCATTAAATATCGTCTTACGATATAATAAGAATCGCTACTGGATCGCGGCACGATACAATCGGCGGCATGAAGAAGCTCACCTTGTCGGATTATCAGGCGCTTGCGGAGTTCCGTTACCAGATTCGCCGCTTTCTCCACTTCAGCGAGCAAGAGGTGAAAAAGGCGGGATTGGAGCGGGGCCAATACCAGCTGATGCTGGCGATGAAGGGCATGCCGCCGGGGGTGCGGCCGCGTATTCGCGAACTGGCCACCCGCATGCAAATTCGCCATCATAGCGCGGTGGAACTGGTGAACCGCCTGGAAGCGGGCGGTTTTGTCCACCGCAGCCGCGCCCGGGATGATCGCCGCGAGGTGCTGCTGGCGCTGACTCCCAAAGGAGAGAAGGTGCTCGGTGAACTGGCGCTGCACCATCACGACGAACTGCGCTCGTCCGGCCCCGAACTCGTGAGCGCGCTTCGCCGCATCATGCGGGAAGGTACCGACGCCGCATTCCTGCACTCGGCCTTCGCGCAGGAAAAGAAGAAAGACGCAACCCATTTATGAACGATGCTGCACCCGCTGTTCCCAACCGGGATCGAGTCCCGGTCGACCTCCCTGCTCCCGCGCCCTTTCGCATGCTGCTGGTTTCGTTTCTCTCCGCAGCAATCGGTTTGGTGGCTGGAATCATAGCTTTTGCCCTGTACAAGCTGATCGGACTGTTCACCAACCTGTTCTTTTTCCATCGCTGGTCAACTGATTTCTCCAGCGCACAACACAATCATCTGGGCTGGCTGGTCATTGTGATCCCGGTTATCGGCGGGTTGGTTGTGGGTGTGATGGCCAAGTATGGCACGTCGAAAATCAAGGGACACGGCATTCCCGAAGCCATGGAAGCGGTGCTATTCAATCGCAGCCGGATTGCGCCGCGCGTCGCGATCCTGAAGCCGATCTCGGCGGCGATTGCGATCGGCACCGGCGGCCCCTTCGGCGCCGAAGGCCCGATCATTCAGACGGGCGGGGCCATCGGATCGCTGGTGGGACAGGCGTTCCACACCACGGCGGTCGAGCGCAAAGTTCTGCTGGCCTGCGGCGCAGCGGCCGGCATGTCGGCCACTTTCAATACTCCGATTGCCGGCGTCATCCTTGCCATTGAGTTGCTGCTGTTTGAATTCAAGTCGCGGTCGTTCATTCCGCTGGTGATCGCGAGCACGCTGGCCACTGCCGTTCACATGCAGCTTCTGGGCATGGGGCCGATGTTCAGCGTGAGTCCGATGGATTTCGCCATTCCCCGGGGACTTCCCTTTTATCTGGTCCTGGGAGTGATCTGCGGACTGGCCGCCGTCGGTTTCAGCAAAGTGCTCTACTGGGTGGAAGATCAATTCGACAAGCTGCCGATCGACCAGGTCTGGTGGCCCGCGATCGGGGCTTTGGGACTGGGTATTATCGGCTTCTTCGTTCCCCGCGTGCTGGGTGTGGGCTACGACACAATCGGCGACATTCTCAACGGGCAACTGGCTTGGAAAATCTTGCTGGTGGTGATGGTGGCGAAGGCCGCGGCGTTGGCAGTCTCACTGGGTTCGGGAACCTCCGGCGGTTTGCTGGCGCCGTGTTTCATGTGGAGCGCAGCCATGGGCGGTATTTTCGCCATGGTGGCGAACCGGCTTGTGCCCGGAGCTCATCTTTCACCCGGGGCCTTCGCGCTGGTGGCCATGGGCGCGGTGTTTGCCGCGGCTTCGCGAGCCACGTTTACATTTATTATCTTCGCCTTCGAAATCACGCACGACTACAACTCCGTGCTGCCGCTCATGCTGGTGAGCGTGATCGCCGATGGCATCGCGATTCTGCTGATGCCGAACAGTTCGATCATGACGGAAAAACTGGCGCGGCGCGGACTTCACGTCCACCAGGATTACGAGGCGGACGTTCTCTCCCAGGCCAGAGTCGGGGACACGATGGAGCAGGAGTTGCCGACGATTCCAGCTGACACTACGGTAGGGGAACTAGCCAAGCGCATCGCGCTACATGACCCGGCGGTGGCGCAACACGAGGCCTTGCTGATTGTCGACGATGCCGGGAAACTCGCCGGCATTATTACGCGCGGCGATCTGCTGCGCGCTCTCGACAAAGATTCTTCAGGAGCGGCGACCGTACAGCAAGCCGGCAGCACGCGGCTGGTGGTGACTTATCCTGACGAACTCGTGTCTGAGGCGGCGGCCAAGATGCTGGGCAATGACATCGGGCGCCTGCCCGTTGTCGATCGCGCCGACCCGCGCAAGGCTGTCGGCTATCTGGGGCGCAGTAGCGTGATGGCCGCGCGTCTACGCCAATTCCACGATGAGCACGTGCGTGAACCAGGATGGTTTCGCTGGAAGGCGGGCATGAATGTTACGGGATTGAAATAGCCGTATCTACTGCTTCTTTTCCGCCGCTTCGATCAGAGGACGTAGCGCCTCGACGGACACTCCCAGCGTGCCGCCGGAGAATCCATCGATGTACGCCGAGTTAACTCCGATGACTTCTGCGTTGGAGTTGAAAACCGGACCGCCGCTGCCGCCATGCGCCGTGGGCGCGTCATAGATCAGCTTGTTGCCGACCACATCCCCGAGATGTCCGCAAGTGGTCGATGGACGAATCAACGACAGCGCCGCCAATTCGCTGGCGGCCGCAATGTCGTTGTGCCGGTACGCCAGGCGCTGGTAGATTCCGCTCGGCGATTTGGCCACCATTCCCGCAATACCCATGGGATAACCAATCACCGTGACTTCTTCTCCGGGCAGAGCGTTTCCTCTCGCCAGGGGCAGAATGGCCACTCCGCGCGCGGCATTGATGTCTTCGATTCTCACCACGGCCAGATCGTCGGTGGAAGATACGATGCGGGGCGTCAAAGTGATAGGAGTGGGCGTGCCCGGAAAGAAGACGACTAGACTTTCCAGTGCCGCGGTTGCGCCGCGCTGGAGCAGGTTCTGCGCCTCGCTATCGCCATACCATGGCTCGGCCACGTGGCGGTTGGTCGCGAGCAGGCCGTCGCCCACCAGAAATCCAGTGCCCGAGACACGTGCGCGAATCGCTGGCGGCTGGTTGGCAAACCCAACCTGATACACGCCGTAAATGTAACCAATGGAATTGCGGTAGCGCTTGAGCACCAGCGCGGGCATGGATTGCTCGCGTTCGAGCTGGGCCACCTGATGGGTGAGCTGGGCGACCTGCTGCTGCAGTTCGTCCGGCTGCGGCCCCTGCGGCATGGTGGGCACATAGAAGTGGAGCATGGCGGCCGCACCGATCAGAAGCGCCACTCCCAACGCGGCCTGCACCATTTGCTGCCAGGTTTCGCTGACGGGGGATTGTTCCTGCTCGGTTTCCAGCTCGAATATTTCTGGATCGGACATGAGAGGTCATCTTGCGGTGTGGGGCAACGGTTTTCCACGGTACGGAAGATGATGTACAAGGGGTTACGGAAGGGTGGAAAGAATGGCAGTCGGGCGCTTGGCGGGGTATTCCGAGGCGGCTGCGCGGCAAACCGCTTGTCATCCGGGCTGCCCCCCTTGTCGTCCCGAGCGCAGCGAGGGATCTTGGTCCTTTCCTGCATCATCGGAATTGCCGCCACCGGCAAACACCGAGATCCCTCGCTTCGCTCGGGATGACAAGCTTAATTGAATTACGGCTTCGTGATTCCCAGGCGCTTGGACATTGCGTCGTAGAGAAATCCTTCGCCCGGCACGTAAGGCTGCACCCACTCGCCGTCGATGACGAACTGCGGGATGGCGCGCTTCCCGGTGTGCTGAATGATCTCCTGCACGGCACCTGGAGTGGTTTCGATGTTGATCTCTTTGTAAGGGACGTTGTATTTGGCCAGGAAGCGCTTGGCTTCGCGGCAATCGGGGCACCAGGTGGCGGAGTAAACGGTAAGGTCCATAAATAGTTTTCGATGAATGGTGTTTGATAAATCTTACTAGTTTCCCGAGCCAGACCATGGCCCTCAGGGGGCTAAAGCCCGCATCATTTTAGCTCTAAACGGCACGGCTGAAGCCGTGCCTACCCAAAAATGTCTGAGACCGGTTTCTAGACGCGCTCAAGCTCGGCCCGCGTGCGCTCATTGACGACATTGCCGGTGTTCAAGGTCCCGGCCGGTTCAAACAGCAGCAGCCAGCATTCCTCGTCGGCGCAGGGACGATGCTCCACGCCACGCGGCACGACGATGAACTCGCCCTCTTCGATCCATTCATGGCGGTCAAGGAACTCCATGCGAAACCGGCCTTTGACCACGAGGAACAGTTCGTCTTCATTTTCGTGATGATGAAATACGAACTCGCCCTTCAGCTTGTCGAACTTCACCATCTGGCCGTTGAGTTCAGCCCCGACGTAAGGCTTCCAATACTCATGAATCTGGGCGAATTTTTCGGCAATATTGACCTTTTCCATGGCAGTTGGATGTAGGGCACTGGCATCTGGTCGCGGATTGTTTTGGGGCTCAAGTTCCCGGAAAAACAACATATAACCTAAGCGACGCTTAGGTTATAATACGGCGTGGTTTCGCTACGTTTCGGCGGAGTCCGATTCATCGTTTATTCTAACGACCATCCGCCACGCCACGTTCACGGGTTCTCGGGTAACACTGAAGCTATCGTCGCGTTTCGGCCCGAACCGCACTATCGCTCTGGCTAGACGAGCCGACGCGGTCCGTCCGGCAAACGCAAAACGGTCGGAGGTGAAGAAAATTCTGCAGGCCGCGGCGGAACATTTCGACGAACTTGCAGCGTTATGGGAGGAAATTCATGGCCAATCGGACAATCGCACATAGGGCAAGGGCGGCGAGAATCGTCACCAGCGATGCGGAGATCGATCGCGGCATTCAGCGCGCTCATCGGCTGCGAAACGAACCGCTCGTCAAAGCAGTAGAATACCGGCCGGGAGCGGGGCTCGATCTGCTGATCCTGAAGCTGAGCGACGGAACACGCCGCGTGTTCCCGCGTGAGAACCTGCAAGGACTGCAATCGGGAACAAAGGAACAGATTGCAAACATCGAGATTGTCGGTGGTGGAACAGGTCTGCACTGGCCGGAACTGAACGCTGACCTTTATGTCCCGGCCCTGCTGCTCGGCGCTTACGGGAACAAGCAATGGATGGCGAAGATCGGTCGGCAGGGAGGACTGGCCAGGAGTGCACCGAAGAAAAGGGCCTCGCGGGCAAATGGGAAGTTGGGGGGGAGGCCGAAAAGTGCAAACATCGGCGCATAACCGCCGACCCGAAACCCACAAACAAAAGCCGCCAGCAAGAAGCTGACGGCTGAAAGCTGATAGCCCTTCCCTAGCTGTTCTCGTACAACAACACGCCTTCGGAACTCTTTTCCGCGTCCACCGGACGATAGAAAAGTTTGTTGTCTTCAAGGAAGACCTCGATGAACGCGGGGCGCGTGGTGATGGTGCCCTGAATCAGCGCCTCCGACAGCGGGTCTTCGATATATTTCTGCAACGCCCGGCGTAACGGACGCGCGCCGTAGTTGCGGTCCGTGAGGGTTTGGTTGAGGATCCACTTCTTGGCCTCGTCCGCCACACTCACCGTGATCGCCTTCTGCGCCAGATTGGCGTTCAGTTGGTTGACCATGAGTTCCAGAATCTGGATCAGGTCCGCTTCGCTCAGCGCCAGGAACAGAATGATTTCGTCCAGCCGGTTCAGGAATTCCGGATTGAACGTGCGCCGGACTTCACCCTTCACCAGTTCCTCGACCTTGCCCGAAACCATCTCGTCCTTGGTTGACTGGAAGCCGAAGCCTTCACGCTTCTGCAGGTGCCGCGCCCCGATGTTCGAGGTCATGATCAGAATCGTGTTCTTGAAGTCGACGGTGTTGCCGAGCCCATCGGTCAACTGGCCGTCTTCGAAAACCTGTAGCAGGATGTTGAACACATCGGGATGCGCTTTCTCGATTTCATCGAGCAGCACGACCGAGTAAGGCGCGCGCTTCACGCGTTCGGTGAGCTGGCCACCTTCTTCGTAGCCCACGTATCCCGGAGGCGAACCGATCAGCTTCGAGACCGAATGCTTCTCCATAAACTCCGACATGTCGAAGCGAACCAACGCCTTTTCGGTTCCGAACATGAATTGCGCCAGAGTACGCGCGACTTCGGTTTTGCCCACGCCGGTCGGTCCGAGGAACAGGAACGAGCCAATGGGCCGGTTCGGCGACTTCAATCCCGCGCGCGAACGCCGGATCGCCCGGGCCAGCGCACTGATCGATTTATCCTGAGAAATGATGCGCTTGTGCAGTTCTTCCTCGATGCGCAGCAGCTTCTGCGTCTCTTCTTCCTTGATCGAGGTAATGGGAACGCCCGTCCAGCGCGAGACTACGTCTTCGATATCCTCGCGGCCAACGACGCCGGTCGAGGATTCGTCGAGATGATATTTCTCGCGCAGAGCGCGCAGATTCTCGCGCTCCTTGCGTTCTTCATCGGAGTAGAACCGCGCCTTCTCGAACTCGTGGTTGGCAATGGCGTTTTCCATGCGGTGCACGATGAACTTGATGCGTTTCTGGACTTCGCTGAGCTCTTCCGGCTGCGAAGTCTGGCGCAGTTTCACGCGCGCTCCGGCTTCGTCAACCAGGTCGATTGCCTTGTCGGGCAGGAAGCGATCGGGAATGTAGCGATTGGAATGCGACACCGCGAAGTTGATGGCGTCGTCGGTGTAGGTGACGGCGTGGAACTTCTCGTATCGATCTTTGATGCCAAACAGAACTTTGATGGCGTCCGCTTCATTCGGGGGCGGAACTTTTACCGCCTGGAAGCGCCGCTCGAGGGAGCGATCTTTCTCAATCGACTTGCGGTATTCGCCGGGAGTGGTTGCTCCGATGCACTGAATCTCACCGCGGGACAACGCGGGCTTGAGAATATTCGCGGCATCGAGCGAGCCCTCAGCTGATCCCGCGCCGACCAGCGTGTGCAGTTCGTCGATGAAGATGATGGAATTCTGGTTCTCCATCAGTTCTTTCATGATGGTCTTCAGCCGCTCTTCGAACTGGCCACGATATTTGGTTCCGGCGACGATGAGCGAAAGATCGAGCGCCAGGATTCGCTTGTCGGCGAGAAAGGACGGGACCTCACCATCGGCGATGCGCTGCGCCAGACCTTCGACGATGGCGGTCTTGCCCACGCCCGGTTCGCCGATCAATACGGGATTATTTTTGGTGCGGCGGCACAGAATCTGTACCACGCGCTCGAGTTCGCCGTCACGGCCGACCAGCGGATCGAGCTGGCTGTCCATCGCCGCCTGCGTTAGATCGCGAGAAAACTCGCTGAGCAACGACGACTCACGCTGCCGCTGCGGCTGCGCTTTTTCCTGGCTGGTGCGCGCGAGTTCTTCGCGGATCGTCGCCAGACGCAATCCACGCTCGTGCAGAATCTCGGCTGCAAAGCACTTCTCTTCTCTGAGTAAACCCAAAAGCAGATGTTCGGTCCCGATGTGGCGATGGGACAAGCGCTCGGCTTCCTCCGCGGCATAAGCCAGCACGCGCTTGCACTCATTGCTCAGCGGAAGATCCACCGAGGTCGAGACTTTTTCCCGAATCGTGGTGTGGCCTTCGATTTGCTTGCGAATCGACTCCACCGAGGCGTGCGACCGCAGAAACCGGTTGGTCAGGGCCTTATCTTCGCGCAGGAGCCCCAGCAGCAGGTGCTCGGTCTCGATGTAAGGAGACCCAAACTGGCTGGCTTCGTAGCGCGCGAAAAAAATCACACGCCTGGCTTTCTCCGTGTAACGTTCAAACATTGTGCCCTTCCCCCTGAAGCTCAGGGCCGAGAAGAAACTTCGTCCCCTCGACCGGCCGGTCCGCAAACTGCTTGCCGGCCTTGCTATCGTTATTATGCAATCAAACAGCCACCAATCCCAAGTACACCAACGTTATTCATGGTATTACCGAAGGAACCTGTCTTAGGCTCCCTTGATGTGCTGATTGATCAAGTTTCTTGCACATTGTCTAACTAATCCTGCATTTCACCAACCGCGAACTACGCCGGCAATGAATCCGGCCGAATCTCTTCCACGTACCCGTGCTGCAACCGCAGAACCCGGTTACAGCGCCGCGCAAACGACAAGTTGTGGGTTGCGATCAGGGAGGTGAGTTGGTGCTCTCGGTGCAGCCGCGCAATCAAATCGAAAACCGCTTCGGCGGTGTGTGCGTCCAGGTCGCCGGTGGGCTCGTCCGCCAGCAACAGCTTCGGGCCAGTTATGAGTGCCCGCGCCAGAGCAACTCGTTGCTGCTCTCCGCCGGAAAGCTCTCCCGCGCGGTGATGCCCGCGTTGCTCCAAACCGACCTCACGCAACCAGCGTAAAGCCTCTGGAGCGGCCTCGGCCCAGGTGCGCCCGCGCACCAGCAGCGGCATGGCCACGTTTTCCGCAGCCGTGAACTCCGGCAGCAGATAGTGAAACTGCCAGACAAAGCCGGCCTCGCGATTGCGAAACTCCGCCGACTGGTCCGCCGATAGCGAATTCAACTGCAAGTTCGCGCAGTATACGTTACCCGCGGAAGCGCGATCAAGAGCGCTGAGTATGTGCAACAGGGTACTCTTTCCCGCTCCGGATTCACCCACGATGGCGAGCATTTCACCACGCTTCACCTCAAACGACAAATTTTCAAAGAGCACGAGGTCCGATTCACCAGACCGGAAAACCTTCTTCAAATCCTGAACCCGAAGCAGCGTCTCTTGTTTCGCAATCTCTTCAGGTGTCTGTTCTGTTAGATGCACGCTGCCTCCGCTTGGGTCCATCCCGTAGCAGCCCTAGCCGCCGGCGCCTCGAACAGTAGGTGAGGCCATCTTCTCACATTAGTGGAGCGCTCCACATGGCCCATTCGAACCATATTGCGCAGGATGATCCGTGTGCGGCGGGCCGCAAGATCATCCTGCCAAAAACATAGCGCAAGCCCGGATGCGCTCACCGTGACGTGCATCACAGTTGGATGCAACAACCTGCAAGGGGGTGTTCGAGGCTCGGTAGAGCATGCGGGAATTCAATTCTTAAACTTCTGCAGGGGCGGCGCTGCCCGCTAATCGAGCCAGGGATTCTTCATAAGGCGCCCGGGCAATGCCGCGCTCGGTGATGATTGCGGCGACGTATTTCGATGGCGTCACATCGAAGGCGGGATTTTCGATGGAAACGCCATCCGGCGTCATTTGCTTCCCGGCGATGTGCGTAACTTCCCGGGCGTTGCGCTGCTCAATAGGAATCTGGCTGCCGTCTGGGCAGGCGAGATCGACCGTGGAAAGCGGCGCCGCCACATAGAATGGGATGCCATTTTCTTTGGCCAGAACAGCGACCGTGTAGGTTCCGATCTTGTTGGCAACGTCCCCATTGGCGGCGATGCGGTCGGCGCCAACGACGATGGCTCCGATCTTTCCCTGCTTCATCATCGCGCCGGCCATATTGTCGGAAATTACTGTGGTGGGAATGCCGTCTTTCATCAATTCCCAGGCAGTGAGGCGTGAACCTTGCAGAAAGGGGCGGGTTTCATCCGCGTAAACATGAATTTTCTTGCCCTGCTCAACCGCCGCGCGGATCACGCCCAGCGCCGTGCCGTAACCGGCGGTAGCCAGGGCGCCCGCATTGCAGTGGGTCAGCACCCCACCTTCAGAGGGCATCAGCGTTGCGCCGTGGCGTCCCATGGATTGGTTGGCGGCGATGTCTTCGGCGTGCATGCGCTGCGCTTCTTCGATGAGTTCCTGCTTGATTTGAGCTAAAGGACGAATGCGGACGCGCTCAAATTTTTCCTGCATGCGCCGGATGGCCCAGAAAAGGTTGACAGCGGTCGGGCGAGTCTTGCCGATCAAGTCGCAGGCCTGGTCGAGGTCGCGTTTTAGATCACCTGTAGATTCGGCTTTGGAATTTTTTACCGCGAGCGCGATGCCCATGGCCGCGGCCACGCCGATCGCGGGAGCTCCGCGCACCACCATATTTCGAATCACGTCGGCAACCTGCTCGTGGGTGGTGCAGTTAACGTAGGTTTCTTCCGTGGGCAGCTTCGTCTGGTCGATGAAGCGAACGCCGTGGTCAGTCCATTCGAGGGTTTGAATCATGGGGCTTGTCGTTGGTCGTTCGTCGTTAGTCGTTCGCCGGTTCTAGTTCTGGTGCGCGGCGCAGCGGTTCCGCGGCATATTCGTCACCGCCGGGCTTCCGCAGAGCTCGCAGGTGGCTGCAACCGCAAAAATTATGGGCGCGGTGTCGGTCTGTGAAATATGCTCCGCGCGCACATCATTGGCGGTGAAAATTGAAATGAATGGCGCTGGCCCGGCAGCCTTCTCTACGCTCGGACGCCCTTTGGCTTCCTCGCGCTCCACCAGGCACATCACGCCGACAATTTCGAATCCGAATTCACGGGCCGCTTCGATGGCCTGTACGGTGGAGGCTCCGGTGGTGCAGACATCGTCCACGATCACCACGCGCGCACCCTTATCGCGAAAGCCCTCGATGCGCTGTCCGGTACCGTGCTGCTTTTCTGCTTTGCGCACCAGAAAGCCCTGCAGTTCACCGCTTACCACCGAAACCGCCACGACGATGGGATCGGCCCCCATGGTCAGCCCGCCGATGGCCTCAGGTTTCCACTTCCGCTGCCGGATTTCCTCGGTAAAGACCTCGCCCGTCAGGCGAGCGCCCTTGGCATCCAGAGTGGTGGTGCGGCAGTCGATGTAGTAGTCACTCTCCGCACCAGAAGACAACTTGAACCTGCCCAGGCGGAAAGACTTGTGGGCGAGCAGGTGCAGCAGATTCTGGCGGGAGGAATGCATGGAAACTTTACGATACCAGAAATCAGCGGCGTCGGGCCGCGCCGGATTGCCTGCAGCGGACTTGAGCTTCGCTTCGGCCAAGCGTGTTAACCTTGAATATTCCTCCAATAACGATGCTTCGAGGTATGAAATTGCAGAGCGCGCGAAAGCTTTTCTTCCTTATTCTTGGTGGTTTCGTTCTTTCAACCTTGAGCGGTTCGGGACTGGTTTCGACCGCATTTGCCGAGGGCACGCGGAACTGGGAGCAGTCGAAATTCGACGAACTGACGAAGGGCACCGCTAGAGGCGTCGCCATTCGCAGCACCGGCGGGCTGGAGCTCGCGCCCACATTCAAGAGCCTCTACGCCACCCCCTCGACCTACATCTGGGCAATGGCGGCGGACGATGCCGGCAACGTGTATGTGGCGGCGGGCGCTCCCGCGCGCGTGTACCGCATCTCTGCCGACGGCAAAGCGACGATCATTTTCGAGCCAAAAGAACTTCAGGTGCAGGCGCTGCAAATTGGTCCCGGCGGAGCAATCTTCGCTGCCACCGCACCGGATGGCAAAGTCTACAAACTCGAACATAAAGCGGGAGGCAAGGCACAGCCGGAAAAACCCGATACCGCCGGAGCAACTGGCAAGGATAAGGACAAGGATAAAGATAAGGAGGATGCAGCCAAACCTAGCGTTGATCCCTCCTGGAGTTCGTCCATCTACTTCGAGCCGGGCACAAAATACATTTGGGATCTCGCGCTCGACAAGGCCGGCAACCTCTATGTGGCTACGGGCGATCACGGCGAAATCTACCGGGTCACCGCCAAGGGCGATCATTCCGTTTTTTTCAAAAGCGATGAAACGCACATTCGCGCGCTGGCCTTCGATGCCCAGGACAATCTCATTGCCGGTTCCGATGGCAGCGGTCTGATCTATCGCATTTCTGCCGCGGGCGAGGGCTTCGTTCTGTACAGCGCACCCAAGAAGGAGATCACGGCGCTGGCGCTCGATCGTGCCGGGAACATCTACGCAGCAGCGGTCGGCGAGAAGAAGAATAGTGGCGGCTCAAATTCATCCGGCGTGACTTCCGCTCTATTGAACATGAGTTCGACGCCGTCCAGTTCGAACTCGACTCCGCCACCGCCGGGCATGACGATTCCGTCGGCGCCGAGCACGCCACAAATCGCCGGCCCGTTTCCATTTCCGGGCGGCGGGGCCGGTGGCGGCTCCGATGTGTACCGTATTGCGCCCGACGGTTCTCCGGCCAGAGTCTGGACCTCCCATGAAGACATTGTTTATGCCCTGGCCTTCGATTCGCAGGGACGCCTGCTGGCAGGCACTGGTAACCGCGGCCATGTTTTTGCCATCACCGGGCTCGACGTTTTTTCGGATCTCCTGAAAGCGCCGGCCTCGCAGGTAACGGCATTCGCCAAGGCGCCCGGAGGCGGGCTGTTTGCCGCAACCAGCAATTTGGGGAAAGTGTTTGTGCTGGGCCCAGGCCCGGAAGGTGAAGGCACTTACGAAAGCGACGTGTTCGACGCCAAGATTTTCTCGCGCTGGGGACGAGCCGATTTTCGCGGAGCGGGCAACGTCGAACTCTATGCGCGCAGCGGCAACGTCGACAATCCTGACCGCAACTGGAGTTCGTGGAAAAAGATCGATCTGAGCAAGGGTGCGGAAACCGGAGTCCCCGCCGCTCGCTATGCTCAGTGGAAAGCCGTGCTGCACACCGGGAGCGTGGCTCCGGGAGTAGACAGCGTAGCGCTGAATTATCTGCCGAAGAATGTCGCTCCTGAAATTGACGATGTAAGCGTGCAGGTCGGCCTGAAGTATCAGCTCATGCCGAAAACATCTGGCGGAGGATTGGGAACGGATTCGGGTGGATCATTTTCTGGCGGATCGGGGCATTTTGAGGCTCCCACTCCGAGCTCGCACGATCGCGATTCCATCGGAGTGAAGTGGAGCGCGCACGATGACAATGACGACCAACTCGTCTATTCCCTTTACTATCGCGGCGACGGCGAGACTCGCTGGCTGCTGCTGAAGGACAATCTCACCGACAAGGCGTATTCCTTCGATGCGAGCCTTTTGCCCGATGGAGGCTACACCGTGAAGGTGAGTGCCTCAGACGCGCCGTCGCACTCCCCCGGCGAGGGCCTGACGGCATCGCGAGAGAGCCGCCGCTTCGAAGTGGACACGACGCCTCCGCGCATCGAGAATCTGACAGCTGCCGTCGAGGAAGGACAGATTCACGTGACCTTTCGCGCTGTGGATGGGTTTTCGTCCATCCGGCGTGCCGAATATTCTGTCGATGCGGGCGAATGGAAATATGTGGAACCGGTAGGCCAGCTCTCCGACGCAAAGACCGAGAGCTACGATTTCAAGGTGAAGCCGGAACCTGAGAAAGATGGCACGGCGGCATCGGAACACGTAGTGGTGGTTCGGGTCTACGATCGCTACGAAAACATGGGCGCGGCGAAAACGGTGATTCGCGGAAAGTAGGCGCTGGCGGGCAGGACGGAGGTTCGATCTGGACTAGAAGGGGATCGGCTTCCCTTTCATCTTTATCTTCGTCGGCTTCATTTATGCGATTTCGATTCCGGAAGCTTCCATGCGGAAAGATCGCGATGCAGCAGCGCTTCCAGTTCCTCAACCTCGGGCCGGAACCTCTCGTAGAGCCGTTGCGATACATCCGCTGGGAGTCGCGGAAAAGGCGGTCCACCGCCCAATACCAGTTTTCGCAGCAAAGAACTCTTGAGCGCGACCACCGCGCGATCCAGCCTTCGCGATCTAAACCAGTCGGCCAGTTTCATCGCGCTCCGGGTGCGGTAGTAATTGCGGGGATGAGTCATGCTTTCGGAGTCGTGCACCAACCGGTATTGCGCCTGCGATAGCACAAAACGCGGAACCCCGATGAAATCCACCAGAGAATTGACAAATGCCTGAGGGTCCTGGCGGAGATCGTCGTAAAGACCGACAAGAACGTTGCCCGCGCCAAAGGATCGTTGCCACAGTTTGAGATTGCCGGCATACCGGCTGGATTCGACCAGTTCAGGGTCGCGTTCCAGCGCTTCCTCAAGCTTCCAGGGAATCATGCCGTAAGCGCGCTTCAAGCGGTAGAGCGATACAACCCGCTCGACCGGATTGCGGAAAACACAAATGATTTTGGCGTCCGGCACAACCTCGACGATTCTTTCGCGCGCCAGGGCCGAGGCAAAATACGTGGGCGCTACTTCGCCCACGCGGCGCTCCTCCTCCGAAGCTCGAAAGTGCGCGAGATACCATTTCAGGCCACGGTGGAAGTGGGTGTCGAAAAATCTGGTTTCCTTCGAGGGGTAGGGCAACAGAGCGTGTGCGCCCAGGATTTCGTACAGCCAACTGCTCCCCGTGCGAGGTGGCCCAATCATGAAGAACGAGGGGAGTAGGTGGCGATCCGCCGGCTGGGCCTTCTCCACCATCTGGCCGGGACGGCAGTTCGCCTGGGGACCCACATCTCCCACGATAGCGCCACCAGTCAACTCATTCGCCTGCCCGAACTCGGTCATTCGATAGTTCTCTGAACCTGGAGTTTTCGCTTCAAAATCAAGTGCCGGATCCTTTCAGAATGCGATCATGGTGGATACGGTGCGGCTAATTACCCGATGGTTTTACATCGGGAACGAATGCAACGACAGTGGCGCACAATGGATGAGGATTTTCGGCGGGTGGTTGTCGAAATTCTCAATGGGTGCTGAAAATAGGGGTGCTTAGTGACGCCACTCCCTGGCCGGAACTGGCGTGCCCTGGCGTCAGGGCATGTACGAAGGCGCCTTCGTACATGTCCGCATTCCGGCTTGCAACGGGACCAGACGATCCCTTTTTCCAAAGCATTGGATTTGCCACAATTGGCGCTGCCATGTCCCCTAGCCTCCGCCCGATCCATTTATTTTCGTGTATTTTCATGTGCCTCATGGTGCTGTCGCTGGCTGCATGCGGCGGCGGCACAACGACCGCACTGGGTACCAGCGGAACAGGGGGAACCGGCGGTACCGGCAGTCAGAACCTGGCCTGCAACGTCATGAGTACGGGACAGGGCACGAGCCTGAATGGATTCGTTCCCTTCAACAGCAGCAGCCTGTGGAATACGGACATCTCGGCCGCGCCAGTCGATCCGAATTCGGCAACCATCATGAGCGACTTCGTCGGATCGGTGAACGTGCACCCAGATTTCGGATCGGATCCGAGCTACGGCATCCCCTATGTTGTCGTCGACGGCAACCAGCCCCTGGTGAACGTAGACCTGGAAGCGTACGGCGATGAGAGCGATCCCGGACCGATGCCGGTGCCCGCAGATGCGCCGGTGGAAGGAGGGTCGTCGAGTAGCGGCGACCGGCACGTTCTCGTGCTCGACAACGGCACGTGTTTTCTTTACGAGCTTTACAACTCATCCGCGAATCCGGATGGAAGTTGGAACGCGGACTCGACCGCGGTTTGGGACCTGCTGGGAAACGAGCAGCGCCCCTACACGTGGACCTCGGCGGACGCAGCCGGCCTTCCCATCTTCCCAGGGCTGGTTCGCTACGACGAGATGGCTACGGGAAAGATTCAGCATGCGTTCCGTTTCACTCTGCCGCTGACGGGTGCGGCCTTCACCCCTCCGGCATCGCACGATGCGGCAACCTCGAACGATCCCAGCGCACCGCCGATGGGCATGCGGCTACGCTTGAAATCGAGTTACAACATTTCCGGATTCGACACCAACATGCAGGTGATTCTGACTGCGATGCAGAAGTACGGGCTGATCCTCGCCGATAACGGCAGCGCTCTTTATGTGACAGGTGCGCCGGACAGCCGCTGGGGCTCCGATTTAGATTCGCTAAAAAGCGTACCCGCCTCCGCCTTCGAGGTTGTGTTGATGAGCCCGGTTTATACCAACAATACCGCCCCCACCGGCGCCGCTCCTGCAATCAGCAGCTTCACCGCAACCCCATCGAGCGTTTCTTCTGGAGGAACGGTAACGCTGGCATGGGCCACCAGCAACGCAACCTACGAGATCGTATCGCCCGGAGCAGGTGCGGTGCGGGGAACGAGCGTGACGGTGAATCCGACCAGCACCACCACTTACACGCTCTACTCCACGAATCAGTACGGCCGGAACAGCGCCACGCTGACTGTCACCGTTCCCTAAGAGGTTGCGGAAAACTCGTGCGAGCAGCGAAAAGCATACCTCGGGCGCTGAAGCGCGGATCCTTATTCAGCGGCTTAGCGGCACGAGTGGAAACTCGTGCCCTTCCCCAACCGCTTCGAACGGGAGTTTTTCCGCAGCCAGCTAAGGCAAGCTCTTCGCCACTTTCAGAGAATCTTCTGATCCGCCTTTCATGCTGCCAAGCGGGCCAGCCCGGCGCAAGTCAGGGAACAACCATGCCCATAGCGCGATCACCAGCAATGTTCCGATTCCTCCCAGCAAAACGGCGGGCACGGTGCCGAACCACTGCGCCGTGACCCCCGATTCAAACTGGCCGAGTTCGTTGGAGGCTCCGATAAAAACCATGTCGACAGCCGTCACTCGCCCGCGCATTTCGTCGGGAGTCTGCACCTGCACCAGAGTGGCGCGGATGATTACGCTCACCATGTCGGAGGCGCCCAGGAAGATGAGCGAAATCAGCGAAAGCGTCAGGCTGGTGGAAACGCCAAAAACGATAGTGAAGATTCCGAAGCCGGCCACGCCCCACAGCAGCACTGGTCCCGCACGCCCCCGCAGGGGACGATGCGCCATGGCTACCGCCATCGCGGCTGCGCCAACCCCGGGAGCGGTGCGCAACAGCCCCAGTCCCCAGGGCCCGGTGTGCAGAATCTCGCGGGCATAAACTGGCAGCAGAGCCACGGCCCCGCCCAACAGCACCGCAAACAAATCCAGCGAAATCGCGCCCAGAATGAGCTTCTCGCGCCAGATGAAGTGCAATCCCGCGAAGACGGTCTTCAGCGTCATGGGCTCACGCTTGCGTGCCTGCGGGCGGGTTCTGATGCGGAAGGTCGAGATGAGCGCGCCCACTGCGGTGAGCATCGCCGTCGCGTAAACCGCGGAAGGTCCGTGGAAAAGTGCGTACAGAATTCCACCGAGCGAAGGGCCCAGAATCGTCGCGGCCTGAAATGTGGTTGCATTCCAGGCGACGGCATTGGCGAAATGTTCGTCGGGAACCAGTTGCGGCAGGATGGCGCGGCTGGCCGTCCCATTGAACGAGCGCACCACTCCCAGCAGGATCAGCACAAAGTAAATTGGCCGCATGGAATGAGCGCCACGCTCGGCAATCAGCAGCAGAAGGCCGGAACAGAGCGCGAATCCCGCGTAGCAAGCCCCCAGCACCTTGCGCCGCTCGAAGCGATCGGAGGCATGCCCAGAAACCAGAAACAGCAGAATGCCGGGAAGGAACTGCGCCAGCCCAACCAGCCCAAGGTCCAGTGCGCGCTTGGTTATGTCGTAGACTTGCCATCCTACGGCAACGGCCTGCATTTCGACGGCGGCCACAATCATGAAGCGCGCGATCTGGAAGAGCACAAAGCCGGGATTGCTGAAGGCGATGCGTCCAGCTCTGGCGTCGGAGGGCGAGGACATTGATCTTCTAATGTGCCACAGAAAAGCTCAACCTGCATGGTCGCGGCTACGGCGGAATCAGGTAACATTCTTCCCGATAGTCTGGAGGGCCGATGAAAGTCACGAGCGTTATCGCCTGGATACTTTTCTCAAACTGCTTATTCGCCCAAACGCAGAATTCGTCACAACCGCAGGCTGCCAGCCAGCCGGCCGCTACGATCGCACCGGCGCCTTCACTGTCCAAGATCGATCCGGCGAAAGAGGCGGACATTCGGCAGTTTATGGAGGTGGCGGGAACAAAAGCGTTAATGTCTCAGATGTTGGATACCATGGAAGCAACCCTGAAGCCCCTCATGGTCCAAGCCCTTCCCCCCGGGGCGTATCGCGATAGTCTGGTTGAACTCTTTTTTGCGAAGTTTCACTCCAAGGCAAATCTTCAGCAGGTCCTAGATTTGATCGTGCCGATTTACGATAAGTACCTTTCCGACGAAGAAATCAAAGGATTGATCAAGTTCTATCAGACCCCTCTCGGCCAGAAGATGGTGAGGGTAATGCCGCAATTGACGAATGAATCACAAGGAGAGAGCCGCAAGTGGGGTGAGAATCTGGGACGGCAGTCCATGATTGAAGTGCTTTCAGAACATCCTGATCTTCAGAAGGCAATGGACGACGCAAAGCAATCAACCCAGCCACAGTGAACGGCGAATTGCCTTTTCGGGAAATATACTTGTTCATCTGGGCTACCATCGACTCATGCTGCCGCTACTGCGAGCGATCGCCTGGGTCGCCTGCGTGGTCTACTCGACGATCCCAGCGTTCTGGCTGCTGATTCATCCGCGTGCGGAATATTGGCGCTCGCGCCGAACTTCGCCTTACAAGATACTTCTGCCCATCTGGATCGGAATGTGGTTAGTGGCGGCTGCGATCACAGCTCCGTGGCGCCACATCATTTTTTATGAAAATCGATGGACATGGATTCCCGCCGGTGTTTTATTCTGCTGCGGACTGGTGATTTACAAGCTCTCTCACAGCAATTTCAGTCTGAGGCAACTTGGAGGCCTGCCCGAAATTCTGCCCAATCAGAGCCACCAACGCCTGGTTACAACTGGCATTCGGGCGCACGTGCGTCATCCAGTTTATCTGGGCCATCTCTGCGAAATGATCGCGTGGAGCATGGGCACGGGACTGGCCGTCTGCTGGGCTCTGAGCGGATTCGCAATCATCACTGGCGCGATTATGATTCGACTCGAAGATGCCGAGTTAAAGAAGAGGTTCGGAGAAGAATACGCCGACTATCGCAAACGGGTTGGATCTGTGATGCCCAGACTGCGCTCATGAGTCGGTCGAGCTTCGATCGATGAATGCGGCGATGCGCCGCGAAACAGATAAAGCATTCGCAAGCCTTTACCGGCTTCTCGGTATAATCCGACTTGGCTGCGAGCTGACAGCTGAAAGCTGACACCTGCCTCCCCATGCGCTTTGAATTTTTTATCGCGACCCGTTACCTGCGCGCCAAACGCCGCCAGGCGTTCATCGGCATCATCACTGGCATCTCGATCGCAGGAGTGGCGGCAGGAGTGGCCTCCCTGATTGTCGCGCTCGCCATCAACAACGGCTTTCGTCAGGATTTACAGGAGCGCCTCATCGGATCGACCTCGCACGTCAGCCTGCTGCGCGTGGCCGACGACGGCATCAAAGACTGGCACCCGTTGCTGGATCGGTTGTCGAAGGAACCTCATGTGGTCGCAGCCGCTCCCGCAATTTTTGAGCAGGTGCTGATCTCGCGCGGACCGCGCGCCCGCGGCGCCATCCTCAAAGGCATGATTCCATCCTACGAACGCAATGTCGGCGACTTGCTCAACACCATCAAGGAAGGTTCGGCCGCCCCACTGGAGGAATCGCCTCCCGAACCAGAAGAAGAAAAAGACCATGTGGGGACCGCCTCGGCTGTCCAGCGCAGCGAAGCGAGTCCCTCCGCCGCCGCACCCGACGGGTCCGACTCCCTCGGCGCGGTTCAGGCTCGTGTCGCCGCCATGCCCCCGATCATTCTGGGTAAAGACATGGCCGAAAATCTGGGAGCCATGGTGGGATCGGTCGTGCTCGTCACCAGCCCGCAAGGCGAACTCACACCCTTCGGCATGGTCCCGAAATACAGCCGCTTTCGCGTGGTCGGAATTTTCAGCTCCGGCTTCTTCGATTACGATTCCTCCTGGGCGTTTACACGGCTCGCAGACGCGCAGCGTCTGTTTGGCCTGGGTGATTTGATTTCAGTCATCGAATTCAAGGTCAACGATATCTACCAAGCCGGGGAGGTTTCGCGCGAGCTGGAAGACGCGGCCGGCAACGGCTTCATGACCACAAACTGGATGGAGCAAAACAAAGCACTGTTTCACGCCCTGCGCCTGGAGCGCCTGGTCACTTTCATTACCATCGGTCTGATCGTTTTTGTCGCCGCGCTGAACATTCTAATTTCTCTGATCATGATGGTCATGGAAAAAACCAAAGACATCGCCGTGCTCCTTTCGATGGGCACGCGCAAGCAGCAAGTGCGAAACATCTTTATCGCCCAGGGAGTGCTGATCGGCGTGATCGGTACCGCGATCGGCCTGCTGCTCGGCTATGCGATCTCCTACGCGGGCGGGCATTATCATCTGATTTCGCTTTCGCCTGAGGTCTACTCGATCGACTACGTCCCGTTCGCACCGCGCCTGATGGATGGTGTGCTGGTGGCTCTGGTGGCCGTGGGAGTTTCTTTCGTGGCGACGCTCTATCCCTCGTGGTCGGCCGGCAGAACCTTACCCGCCGAAGCCTTGCGCTACGAGTAAGCGCCTCAGAGCCCTGTCATTCTGAGCGAAGAGCGAGCGATAGCGAGCACGAGTCGAAGAATCACTACCTGTGGCGTGAATGACGGCGACAGGAAGGCACTCTCCCACGGAACTTTCTCTCACCCTCCGCCGTACAATAAATCAGAAGGAAGAAGACTGAGGAGGCCCTAATGTTCACTTTCCTCCTGTGGTGCATTCTGTTCGTAATGTGCTGGCCGCTGGCTCTGCTGGCGCTGGTCGCTTATCCAATCGTCTGGCTGCTACTGCTTCCATTTCGCATCGTTGGCGTCGCGGTCCACGGAGTCCTTGAAGTAATTTATCTCGCGATCACGCTGCCGTTCCGCCTGCTGGCCGCGCCATTCAGGATCTGAGGAATATGGAGGGGGGCGTTGTAGATCGATTCGAAATTCATACGCTGCGTGAATGCCGCGGGAAGAGCGAAGGTGGAAGAGAGCTCTTCCAGAGTAGCGGGCTGCGGAAGCTGTGCCTCAGCCCCGGTCGAACCTAACTTTCCATCACTTTCAATTTTTCACTCACAATCAACTTCGCCTCGGTTGCCCGCTGCACATCATCCGCCGTCAGCCCCGGAGCGATTTCCTCCAGCACCAGTCCGCCCTCGGTCACGCGGATGTATGCCATTTCCGTAACAATCGTGTCCACGACTTTCACGCCGGTAAGGGGTAGCGTGCACTTCTTCAGAATCTTTGGAGCGCCGTCTTTCGTGGTGTGCTCCATGGCAACCACCACGCGCCGAGCGCTGGCAACCAGGTCCATCGCACCGCCCATCCCCTTTACCATTTTTCCAGGGATCATCCAGTTCGCGAGGCTTCCCGATTCATCCACTTCCATCGCACCCAGCACGCTCAAGTCGATATGTCCTCCGCGGATCATGGCAAAGGAATCCGCACTTGAAAAATACGATGTGCCCGCCATCTCGCTCACGGTTTCTTTGCCCGCGTTGATCAGATCCGGATCTTCCTGTCCCTCGACGGGATACGGCCCTATGCCCAGCATGCCGTTCTCGGACTGCAGAACCACCTCGATGCCAGGGGGAACATGATTGGCGATCAGAGTTGGCATTCCGATGCCCAAGTTCACGTAGAACCCATCGCGCAGTTCGCGTGCAACGCGATTCACAATTCGTTCGCGCTTTTCCACGTCCTTGCCTGAAGTTGCCATGACTTTTTCTCAGTACTAGATACCAGGTGGTGCCTTCCTCACCGTGCGCCTTTCAATGCGCCGTTCATACAATTCGCCTTGGAAAATACGTTGTACATACACCGAAGGTGTGTGCACGGAATCTCCATCGAGTTCTCCGGCTTCGACCAGGTGCTCAACTTCGGCAATCGTTACCTTCGCGGCCGTCGCCATCATGGGATTAAAATTCCGCGCGGTCTTGCGGTACACCAGATTTCCCATCCGGTCGCCCTTCCAGGCCTTCACCAGCGCAAAGTCGGCTTTCAGTCCGCGCTCCATCACGTAGGTGCGGCCTTCGAACTCACGGGTCTCTTTGCCCTCGGCGACAATCGTACCCACGCCGGTAGGAGTAAAGAACGCGGGAATGCCCGCGCCGCCCGCGCGAATCCGCTCGGAAAACGTTCCCTGGGGCACCAGGTCCAGATCCAGTTTGCCGGCCAGCACCAGCGATTCCAGCAACTTGTTCTCGCCCACGTAAGTTCCGATGTGCCGCCGGATTTGGCCGGCCGCCAGCAGCAGTCCGTTGCCGACCCCGTCGATGCCTACATTGTTGCTGATAGTCATTAAGTTTTTCGAGCCTTTGCGCGCGAGGGCACGAATCAGGTTCTCCGGGATGCCGCACAATCCAAATCCGCCGATCATGACGACTGAACCGTCTACGATGTCGCGAATCGCCTCATCCGCACTGGCCACCACTTTATTCATAACGTCCGCATTCTAAATGAAAACCCACCACGGAGGCACGGAGTCACGGAGAAAACACACCTAATTCTTAAGTGGAATGAAGACTTCCTTTTTTGAATTTCCTCCGTGGCTCCGTGACTCCGTGCGTGGGTTCTATTTTTTAGCGGGATTTTTCTTCAACCCGTGCGCCTGCTCGAATTCCTCTGCCAGTGCCCGAGTTGTGAGGTTTTCCCGGATGTGGGCCAGTCGCTGCTCCACTTTGAACAACGCGTCCTCCAGATTTTGCTTGTTGCTGATCGCGATGTCGCGCCACATCGAATATGGGCTCGAGGAGATCCGCGTCATCTCGCGCAAGGCGCGTCCGCCGGCGGGCAGCAAAGGCGCTTCATCGCCGAATTCCTCGACCAGCGCAGCGGCCAGGGCCGTCGAAATCATCTGCGGAACGTGACTGATCCACGCGCACAGCCGGTCGTGGTCTTCTGGCGGCAGCATTGCAATGCGAGCGCCGATCTGATCGATCCACCCGGCAAACTCCGCGAACAGTCCTTCGTGCAAGTTCTGGCCCGGTAACGGCGTCAAGAACCAGACCGCATCCTGAAATAAATCGGCATCCGCATAATCCACGCCGCTGTTTTCTTTTCCTGCCATGGGATGACCCGCCAGAAATCGCTGGCCCGCCGTGGGGCCGAACACGCCGAGGGCCCGCTCGACGACCAGTGCTTTCGTGCTGCCCACGTCGGTCAGCAAAGTGGTTGAGGGCAGTCCGGGGCCGAGACGGCCAATCAAATCCACAATCGCCAGAACGGGCGTGGCCAGCACCACCAACTGGCTGCCGCGAACGGCGTCAGCGGGCTCGGAAAATCCGTTGTCGATGGCCCCGCACATTTTCGCCCGCTTCAGCGCCGCTTCCCGGTCGCAGCCTATGATTCGTCCGGCGAAGCGCCGCTTGCGCAGCGCCAGAGCCAACGATCCGCCGATCAGGCCAGTACCGATGATCGTGATTTGACGAATGGGCATAAAACAAATTGAGCCATTGTGCGATTTTGTGATTGAGCGATCATCGGGCTGCTAGAAAGAGAAATGCACAATCACCCGATCACTCAATCACGCAATCGTCCGTCCGACGGCCGGAGCAATCATGCGCAGCTCATCCATGAGCGTGGCAAACTGCTCGGGAAACAGCGACTGCGCTCCATCGGACCACGCTTTGTTGGGATCGCAATGCACTTCCACCAGCAAAGCATCGGCCCCCGCCGCCACAGACGCACGCGCCATGGGTGCGACCTTGTCGCGCCGCCCCGTTCCGTGTGACGGATCGGCTGTCATCGGCAGATGAGAAAGTTTGTGAATGATCGGAATCGCGGAAATATCCATGGTGTTGCGGGTGTAAGTTTCGAAGGTGCGAATTCCGCGCTCGCACAAAATCACTTCGTAGTTACCGCCGGCCATCACGTATTCCGCGGACAAAAGCAATTCTTCCAGGGTCGCAGCGATCCCGCGTTTGACCAGCACTGGTTTGCGGACTTTCCCCAGTTCGCGCAGCAGATTGAAGTTCTGCATATTGCGCGCGCCCACCTGCAGTATGTCCACATAGGGCAGCATCAGCGGAATCTGCGAGATCTCCATGACCTCGCTGATCACGAGCAAGCTGAATTCTTCTCCCGCCTCGCGAAGCAATTTCAACGCATCTTCTCCATGCCCTTGAAACGAATAGGGAGAGCTTCGCGGCTTGAAAGCCCCGCCCCGCAGGACTCTCGCACCCGCCTTGGCCACGGCCTCTGCCGTGGAAAACAATTGCTCCCGCGATTCCACCGAGCACGGACCGGCCATGACCACAACTTCGTTGCCGCCGATGTTAATGCCATTCGCCAGCTTGACGACCGTCCCTTCCGGACGAAAACTCTTCCCTGCCAGTTTGTACGGCGAACTGATGCGGTGCACCTCCTGCACACCCGGCATGAGTTCGACGATGCGGATGTCGAAGTCGATCCCGGCTCCCACCGCGCCCAGCACGGTTTGCCGTGCACCGGTGGAGCGATGCACTTCGAAACCCATCTTCACCAGATGTTCGATCACCTGCTGAATCTGGCCTTCATCCGCTGCTTCCTGCATGGCTACGATCATAGGGAATCTCTGCTTCTAGCTTCTAGCTGTTAGCTCTATCGAGCTCATCACGGCCGGGGGTACCCCTTGCTGCTTGTCATTCCGAGCGAAGCGAGGAATCTGCTGTCGCATCCGCCACCACAAACCCGCGACCCTCCGATCACAACACAGGGTTCTCAGCGCCGCGCCGCTGCCAGGGACCAACGACCAGCCACCGTTTCACTTTGCATCCAACTCCGAATCGGTCTTCGCACCCTCCACTTTGGCCGCGATCCCTTCTTTTTGAATCGTCCGCATCACATCCATGATGCGCTCAAAGATTCGCACTAAGTCCCGTCCTGAAAGTGGCCCGGGATTCAGTTCTTGCACATTGGCAAAGACGCTCCGCTCCCGCTCGGGCTCGTAAATCGGAAGATTCGTATTTCGTTTCAACTTTCCAATCTCGACTGCGGCGCGCGCGCGGTCGTTCAGCAACTCCACCAGCCGCCGATCAAGGTCGTCGATCTTCTTTCGCCAGTCTGCAATGTCCACGAAAACCAGCCCTCAGCCTTCAGCGATCAGCCATCGGCAAATTGAGCGGATCACGATGCCTTGCCTGACGGCTGATGACTGACCGCTGACAGCTTCCCCACAAATTCTCCCACAGCCGCGGCTTCGCGGCCGGAATTCCGCTCGATGGTTTCTACGATCGCGCTTCCCACCACCACCGCATCTGCAAACTTGCCCGTTTCTGCAAGTTGTTCGGCGTTCGAAATCCCAAATCCAACCGCAATCGGCAACTTCGTCACGCGTCGCAATCGCCGTACCAGTTGCTGCGCATCACTGGCCAACTGCCGTCGCGCTCCGGTCACTCCGGTTCTCGAAACCGCATAAACGAAACCTCGCGATGCCTCGGCAATCCGCTTCAGACGTGCATCCGGACTGGTCGGAGCTGCCAGAAACACGGGCGCCAGATCATGAGCCCGCATCGATCGCAAATACTCGCCCGCTTCTTCCACCGGCAAATCGGTCACCAGCGCTCCGTCCACGCCCGCATGCCGCGCCACCATGCAAAACTTTTCTATGCCCATTCGAAGAATCGGGTTCAAATATGAAAACACAATCAGCCCCGTGGACTGCGCATGCTGCCGCACCTCCGCCGCCAGAGTCAGCACCTGCGCCAGCGACGTTCCGTGCTTGAGCGCGCGTTCACTCGCCCGCTGAATCACCGGCCCATCTGCCACCGGATCGCTGAACGGCACGCCCAGTTCAACAACATCGGCACCGGCCTCAATCGCCGCCAGCACCACGGCCCGCGTGGTTGCAAGGTCGGGGTCGCCACAAGTTACATACACTACCAGCGCCGGCTTCTTGTAAAAAGTTAAGGGCATCGCAAGAATTTCTGATTGCTGATTTCTGTATGAAGATCTCGATGCAATATGGCTGAATGATTTTCAATCGGCAATCGACAATCGGAAATCATCAATCCAGCTGAAGGTTCTCCCGCAAAATTCCGATGTCTTTATCTCCGCGCCCGGAAACATTCACAATCGCCACATCTGACTTCTTCATCTTGGGCGCGCGCTTTACCACTTCCGCAACGGCATGGGCAGACTCGAGCGCCGGAATAATTCCCTCCGTCCGCGCCAGCAAAGTGGTGGCTTCAAGAGCCTCGGCGTCCGACGCCGAAACATACTCCGCCCGGCCTGCATCTCTCAAGGCGGCGTGCTCTGGCCCGATCGATGGATAGTCCAACCCCGCCGAAACTGAGTGCGTTTTCGCAATCTGCCCGGCGGAATCCTGTAGCACATAAGAGAACGTGCCCTGCAAAACTCCCGGCGACCCTCCGCGAAACCGGGCGGCATGTTGGCCCAGCGCCTCGCCACGACCACCTGCCTCAACCCCGATCAGGCGGACATTTTTGTCTTTTATGAATTCGTAGAAAATCCCGATTGCATTCGATCCCCCGCCCACGCAAGCGATCACCGCCGTCGGCAGTTTCCCCTCGGCTTTCAGAATCTGCGTTCGCACTTCGCGCCCAATCACGCGATGAAAGTCGCGCACCATCGCCGGATAAGGATGGGCTCCCAGGACGCTTCCCAGCAAGTAATGTGTCGTACGCACATTCGTGACCCAGTCGCGCATGGCTTCGTTGATGGCATCCTTTAGGGTGCGCGAGCCCGACTCCACGCCGCGCACTTCCGCTCCCAGCAAGCGCATGCGGAAAACATTCAACTCCTGCCGGCGCATATCCTCGGTCCCCATGTAGACGACGCATTCGAAACCCAGCAGCGCGCACACTGTCGCCGTGGCCACGCCATGCTGCCCGGCACCGGTTTCGGCGATCACGCGCCGCTTGCCCATGCGCTCCACGAGCAGCCCTTGACCCAGACAGTTGTTGATCTTGTGAGCTCCAGTGTGCAGCAAGTCTTCGCGCTTCAAATAGATCTTCGCCCCACCCAACTTCTGCGTAAGCCGGCGCGCAAAAGTCAGCGGCGTAGGACGCCCGGCATACGTCCGCAGCAATTCATCCAATCTCTTTTGAAATTTCTTGTCGCGCTTGGCCTTCTCGTATTCGTGCTCGAGTTCTTCCAGCGCGGCCATCAAGGTTTCGGGTACATATCGCCCGCCGTAAACGCCAAACCGTCCGGGTACATCAGCGGAAGAGGTAGAGCGCTTAGGGCCGCGTCCTTCTCGCTTTTTTGGCGAGGGGGTGGGAGTCTTGACCTTCGCAGTTCGTGGGATCCTAGCCATCTCTAACTCGTCTTCCGATCCGCGTCGCGCACCGCCTTCACAAACGCTCGCACCTTCTCCGGATCTTTCTTTCCGGGCCGAACTTCCACGCCGGAAGCCACATCCACTCCAAATGGTTGGAACAGTCGTATCGCTTCCGACACATTTGCGGGAGTCAAGCCGCCGGCCACGATCACAGGCACTGTGAAGCTGATCGCCTGCACCATGTCGCGTACCGCCGGCCAGTCAAATGTCGTACCGGTGCCGCCTGCAGTTCCGTCAGATCGCGAGTCCAGCAGTATTGCGAAAATCTGTTCCCGAACCTGGTCACTAATCAGCAATCCTCCCTCCTTCAAAGCATTCGCGTACATCATCAGAATCAGTTTCGAAGCTCCTGCACCTTCTGCTGTCGGTCGTAGATCTTCCCACAGGCTGAGGCTGGTCATCGACTCAGGACCATGCAACTGAATGGCGCTCAAGCTCACCGCGAGCACAATCTCACGGATCTGCTCCGACTCGAGATCCACAAACACTCCTATTTTTTCCACCCTCTGCGGCAACTTCTCCACAATCTCGCGCGCGGCCTCAACACTGATCCTCCGCGGGCTCTTTTCATAAAACACAAACCCCACCGCATCCGCACCGGCGTCAACCGCAGTCAGCGCGTCCTCCAAATTCGTCATTCCGCAGATTTTCACCCAAGTCATAAGAGCATTTGTCAAAGGCTTGTAAATCGTCTCAACGACCACTCGGTACTCGGTACTCGGTACTAGGAACCAACGCCCGCAAAGCTTCTCCGGGCCGCTCCGCCCGCATCAGCAACTCTCCAACCAGGAATGCCTGATACCCTGCAGCACGCAGCCGCGCAATATCCTCCCCCGACCGAATGCCGCTCTCGGCCACGGGCAACACGTTCTTCGGGAGCTTCTCCGCCAACCGGAACGCGGTTTCTGCATGCACTTCGAACGTCCGCAGGTCGCGCGTATTTACGCCGATCAGTTCGCAGCCAGCGTCCAAGGCTCGCTCCAACTCTTTTTCATCGTGCACTTCGCACAAAACATCTAATCCATGCAAGCGGGCATTCAACGCCAACCGGTGCAGTTCCACGCTGGTCAAGGCGGCCACAATCAGCAAGACTGCGTCGGCCGAATTCGCCCGCGCCTCGAGCAGTTGAAAGTCGTCGAGGATAAAATCCTTGCGCAGACACGGCAGTTGCGTGGCTGCTGAGGCCAGCCGCAAGTTTTCCAGCGAGCCCTGGAAAAATTCAACGTCAGTAAGCACCGAAAGCGCGGCCGCTCCCGCCGCCTCCAGTTCGCTCGCCAACTCACCCACGCAGAAGTCTGGCCGGATCAGTCCCTTCGACGGCGATGCCTTTTTCAGCTCCGCGATTACGGCCACGCCGGCTCGGCCTTTTTTCTCCAGAGCTCGCCGAAAGCCGCGCGGAACGTGCCGTTCCGCACGCCTCTCCAGTTCGCGCACGTCCGCCATGCGTTTCGCCGCAGCGATTTTTGCGCGAGTGGAACCGACGATTTGATCCAGGAAAACAGGCATCAGGTGCCTGAATTATACGGGAAGGGGCGACTTGCCTTAGAACCGCAGGCGCAGCAAGGCCGCTACGCCGAGAAAAGAACTTGGTGCCATCGAAGGGACTCGAACCCCCACACCGTTGCCGGTACATGGACCTGAACCATGCGCGTCTGCCAATTCCGCCACGATGGCAATCTTGGGCTGCAATGCAGCGGCGGCCCTAAGGCCGCCGAGTCAGGAAGATTAACATTTCTATTTTACAGTCCTGCCGCAGGCTGTCAAACCACAGCATCCACTTTGGTATGCCGAAGTCCGATCGCCGCTGCCCGAAAGCAGGCCTATCCTAGCTTCGCGGTCATCGAAATCTTCGCGTTCAGCACTTTCGAAACCGGACATCCCTTCTCCGCGGCTTCGGCGTACTTCTGAAACGCCGCCGCATCCGCTCCCGGCACCTTGCCGATGACATCGATGTGGCTCGATGTAATGGTCCAGCCGGAGTCCAGTTTTTCCATCGTCAGAGTCACGTTGGTGCTGATGCTTTCCGGCGTCAGATTCGCCCCGCCCAGTTGGGCCGACAAGGCCATCGAGAAGCAGGCCGCGTGTGCCGCCGCTATCAATTCCTCTGGATTCGTCCCCGGCCCGTTCTCAAAGCGCGAAGTAAATGAATACTGGGTATCTTTCAGCACGCCACCGGGAGCCGAAATCGATCCTTTGCCATCCTTCAGGCCGCCTTTCCACACTGCGCTTGCCTTGCGTTCCATCGAATTCTCCTTATCAAGACTACGAAATTAGGTTCGCAGCCATTGTAGACGGAGAACGCACGGCATGTCAGGTGAGTGGATCGGCAGAAAGCGGACAATGAAGTCAGTAAAAATCGGAACAGCTGAGATAAAATCCGCAAGCGGGGCAACTCAACTTGCATCCTCGATCCTTTAGTTCGGTCGAGCAGTTCGGACAGTAGCGCTCCGGATGGCCCGTCCCTGGCTTAGTGCCGGCGGTATTTCCCTGCGGCGCGTCTCCCTGGGTTTCCGCCGTGCGCGCCTGTCTGCTTATGTCCATTCGCGAACATTATTCTCGCGCGCTTCTGGATGCAAGCCTAAACTGTGTCCCGCGATTTCGCCCGTTGCCCACGGAGTTCCCAAACCTTCTTCTTTTTTCTTCTCTTTTTTTCTCTTTCATTTCACAAATTCTTTATCCTTCCACAGCCTGTTTTGCGCTAGAATGCTTTTCACCGAGGAGTGGTTCCATCTGGCCGTGGAGCCGCTCTTAGCCTTCCCCCTGGAGGTAGTAGATGTATCGGCCCTATTCCAGCTCTCTTGCGGACTCCCGTCCTTTTCTGGACGTTCAGTCCTTGATCCGCAACCTTGCTCAGGATTTCGTTACATCTTTTAACACCGGCAACTACGATCAGGTAGCCGCGCTCTTTGCGCAGGATGGGGCTCTCATGGCGCCTCACCACGACGCTGCTTATGGTCCGAAGGCGGTCGAGAGCCTGCTGCGCAAGATCGGTGAATTGGGATACGAAGATCTGCGCCTGGAAACCGTACGCGTGGAAGCCTCCGGCGATCTGGCGATGGAGATTGGGCGCTATTCGGTCGCCATTCGTCAGCCCGACGGCACGATCCTCGCTGACCGCGGCAAGTACGTGAAGGCCTGGCGCCGTCTCGGGGTCTGGCTCATCGTCGCGGATTGCTGGAGCAGCAATCTTCCCGCTGCCCGCCCCAAATGAATGGCGAAGGACCGGCGGGGTGAAAAAACTCGCGATCGGTCTGCGCTTGACGCTGTGGTTCCTCGGAATTTTTCTGCTCGCCGAAATCATTGTTGGCGTGGGCATGTGGTTGACCCTGCGCCAACATTTGTTTGCCATCGCCGACACCGCGCTGGACGGCCAGTCTGCGGACCTGCAGCGGTTCCTCTTCGCCCGCGAAAATCTGCCCCCAGCACAATTGCAGGCCGAGATTGCCGAGGCCTGCAAGATCGAGCGCTCGCGAGATTACCTGCAAATCAGCGAGCACAACGGCAACCTGATCTACCGTTCGCGGTTGTTCGCAGACCATCCTCTACCCCAGTTGTCACTCGACGATTTAGACAGGCCGCTTTATGAAAATCGCAAGATTGGGCCGGAGCGTTTTCGCGTTCTCAGCCAACCAATGGAAGTGAGCGGGCAGGTCTATCTGGTTCGCATCGGACATCCGATGCAGGAAGAATTTGACGCACTCGTCGCCTTCCGCGGATATTTGTTGTGGGTTGCGCCGCTGCTGTTGTTGGCTGCGTCGGGCGGAGCGTATTGGGTGAGTCGCCGGGCGCTGGCGGTTGGTGGCGTCGCCGTGTTTGTTTTGACATTCATGGTTCCGTCGATGGTGCTGGCACAGGCCGTGCCTGTGGTATCTGCGGATGTCTCCAATATTTCCGGCGTTGCCGCCAAGTATGTGCGGAGCGAGATGGGTCGGCAGCATATTCCAGGGTTGGCCCTTTTGGTGTCGCGAGGCGGCAAGATTGTGCAGGCTGAGGGATTCGGCCAGGCCAACGTGGAACTGCAAGTCCCGGTCACGCCGGAGACCATCTTCCAATCAGGTTCGGTCGGCAAGCAGTTCACTGCTACAGGAGTGATGATGCTGGTCGAGGAAGGTAAGGTCGGCCTTGACGATCCGCTCACCAAATATTTTCCGGAGGCTTTGGCCACATGGAAAGAAGTAACGGTGCGCGAGCTGTTGAGCCACACCGCCGGCTTTGGCGACTATCCCGACAAGTTCGATTTTCATAAGGACCGGACGGAAGACGAAGAGTTGAAGTTAGTCGAGAGTATCCCGCTGGCGTTTTCTCCGGGCACCAAGTGGGACTACAGCAATCTGGGCTACCTCACGCTGGGAGTTCTGATTCACCGTGTCACCGGAGAATTCTACGGAGATTTTCTGCAGCAACGCATTTTTCAGCCGCTCGGGATGCAGACCACGCGCATCATCAGTGAATCCGATATCGTTCTTAATCGTGCGGCCGGCTATCGGCTGGTCAACGGCAAGCTGATGAACCAGGAATGGGTCGCACCTTCCATCAACACCACCGCCGACGGCAGTCTTTACTTCTCCATTCTGGATCTGGCGAAGTGGGACGCGGCTCTTTACACAGAGAAGCTACTGAAACGCTCCAGCCTCGAACAGATGTGGACTCCGGCGAAATTGAAAAACGGCCAGCCGAATAAAGAAGGATACGGCTTCGGCTGGTTCATCGAGGAACGGCATGGCCATCGTGTGCTGAGCCACGACGGCGCATGGCAGGGATTTCAGACTACGATCGCGCGTTACGTGGACGATGCGCTGACGGTCGTGATCTTGACCAATCTAGCCGACGCCGAACCCGGGAAGATTGCTGAACACGTCGCAGATCTGTACTTGTCCGCTGCGTCAGATAAGAACTGACGCGAGAAAACGGCTCGCTCCGCTCGCTGGACGGGGGAAGGCGCCCGTCCCCACATGGTTCACGTTCCCCGCATGGTTCATCTTCCCCACATGGTTTCCCAATCAATCCCGACCATTGCGCTCCACCAGCATCCGCATTCCGTACTTTGGGCGCAGCGTGATGAGTGGCTGAGGCTCGACCCGAAGCGCCGGGACTAGTCGAAGCTTCCATTTCTGCGCTAAGGTCGCCAGAATCAGAACTCCTTCCATCCAGGCAAACGACTCGCCAATACACTGCCGCGGACCCGCGCCAAATGGAAAATAGGTAAATTTTGTGCGCTGGGCTTTCCCTTCAGGCGAAAAACGATCGGGATCAAACCGCAGCGGATCGGGAAAATATCGCGCATCGCGGTGGGTGATGAACTGGCTGATGAGCACCGTGGTTCGCGCGGGAAGAAAATAATCTCCCAACGCAAAATCATTGCGCGCGTAACGGCCCATCGCCCATGCGGGCGGGTAAAGACGCAGCGATTCCGCCATTACGTTTTCCGTGTAACGCAGGCGAGAGACATCCTCAAACGCAGGCAGCCGGCCGCCAAGAATACTATCCACTTCTTGATGGAACCTTGATTCGCATTCTGGATTCTGCGAGAGCAAATACCAGGTCCAAGAGAGCGCATTGGCGACAGTCTCGTAACCTGCGAGGAAGATCGTGATCACCTGGTCCCGCAGTGACTGGCGCGACTCGGCATCATCGGCGGGAGCGGCGGCAAGCATCAGGTCGAGCAGGCTGCCGCGGTTGACGCCACTTTTGCGGTGCGCATCGATCATGCGGTAGACAACGGCGTCAATTCGATTGCGCGCGCGGACGAAGGCGGCCAGTCCGGGCGGCCGCAGATGCACCAACCACTCCGCCGCGGGCAGCATGACCAGAAAATTGTAGAGGCCCATGATTCGGTTGATGGCAGCGGCTAGTTCGTAGACTTCCTGCCGCAGATCGGTGGCGAACAGAGTGCGGGCCACGACTTTAAGCGTGAGGTGCATCATGTCGGTGGCGATGTCGCGCTGCTCGCCGGCACACCACGAGTCGCGCGCGCGGACAGCTTCTTCGACGATGACGCCGGCGTACTCGACGATGCGCTGCCGGTGAAAAGCAGGCTGTGCAGCGAGGCGCTGGGCGCGGTGAGCGGCGCCTTCGGCGGTGATCATCCCCTCACCCAGCAGCATTTTGCTCCGTTGCACCGTGCGTTCTTTGATGAAATTGTCGTTCTGCACGACCAGCACTTCGCGGATGTACTCCGGATGGTTCAGAAAAACAATGTGATGATGTCCGATTTTGTAATGCGCGATATCGCCATAAGTCTCGGCGAGATGCTGGAACAGAACAATGGGATTTACCGGACGGAACTTGCTGAGAGCAAACCAAAGAAGATTCCGCTGAAGTCCGGGCGGAAAGCGGTACCCCGCTTTTTGAGAAGACTGGCGCACGCCCGGTTCGACTGCCGTACCCATAGATCCAGTGTATCCCGCTACGGTTTTTGCAGTTGATCGAGAGCGGCCAGAATTTCTTCGCTGTGCCGCGCCGGATCGACGCTGGTGTAGGCCTTCGCGACATTACCTGCGGGATCGATCACAAAGGTGTGGCGTGCCGCGAACTTCACCAAGCCCAGGTTCGTCAGCGAACCGTAGGTGCGGCTCACATTGCCGTCGCTGTCAGCGAGCAGTTTGAAGTTCAGTCCTTCTTTCGCGCAGAATTTCTTGTGCGAGTCTACGCTGTTGACGCTTACGCCCAGAACTACCGCGTGCCGGTCAGCATATTTGGCTTGATCGGCTTGAAAGTTGTGGGCTTCGCGCGTGCACCCGGGAGTTTGATCCTTGGGATAAAAATAGAGGACGACCCAGCGGCCGCGGTAGTCCTTCAAACTGACGGCAGAACTTTCCTGCGAGGGCAGGGTAAAGTCGGGCGCGGCGCTCCCCGCACCGGGAGCGGGGCGCGAGCCTGAGATCAGGCGCGGAACCAGCAGCACGAGGATCACGACCACCAGCACAAACAGGGCGATTCGCAACATGCCTGCTCCTCCCGACTTCGTATCCCGCACACTGGCATTGTAGAACGTAAGCCACGGAACGTCGCCCTCATGGTTCGTCAAAAGACAGATGTGCCCACATGAGCACTAAAATCGGCATCCACAACGGCGTTTCGACCAGCAAAATTCTGCGCAATTCAATATCATGGAAGCATTCGATACTGTGGGGAGAATTATCCGTGGCTCAGACTGAAACCGACGGTCAAGAGGTACTCGAAACCCGCGAGTGGGTTGATTCGCTGGACTATGTGCTCTCCAAGGGCGGCGGCCCGGTGCGCGCAGGACGGTTGCTGCAGCAACTGGCGCTGCATGCCAGGCGCGCCGCGGGCGTGAACCTTCCCTTCTCGGCGACCACACCTTATCAGAATACGATTCCATCGGTGCAACAGCCGCCATTCCCGGGCAGCCAGGAGATGGAGCGCCGCATCAAGAGCCTGGTGCGCTGGAACGCGCTGGCCATGGTGGTGCGCGCCAACAAGATTCAGGAAGGCATTGGCGGGCACATCTCGACTTTCGCCTCGGCTGCAACGCTCTATGAAGTTGCGTTCAATCATTTTTTTCAGGCGGCAACCGAAAGCGGTGACCGCGATATCGTTTATTTCCAGGGCCACGCCGCGCCCGGAATTTATGCGCGCGCTTATCTCGAAGGCCGCATTCCGAAAGAAAAGCTGGAGAATTTTCGGCGCGAGTTGAAGCCGGGCGGCGGGTTAAGTTCGTACCCTCATCCGTGGCTGATGCCGAACTTCTGGGAATTTCCCACGGTTTCGATGGGTTTGGGACCGATTCAGGCGATCTATCACGCGCGCTTTATTCGCTATCTGGAAAATCGTGGCCTGAAAGAATCCACCGGTGGCAAAGTCTGGGCGTTCATGGGCGATGGAGAAATGGACGAACCCGAAGCGCTGGGATCGATCACGCTAGCTTCGCGCGAGAATTTGGACAACTTGATTTTCGTGGTGAACTGCAACTTGCAGCGTCTCGACGGCCCGGTGCGTGGCAACGGAAAAATCATTCAGGAACTCGAAGCCATTTTTCGGGGCGCCGGGTGGAACGTCATCAAGCTGATCTGGGGCTCCGATTGGGACAGCTTAATTCGCCATGACCGGGATGGGCTGCTGGT
This sequence comes from uncultured Acidobacteriaceae bacterium, assembly GCA_963715875.1. Lineage (GTDB taxonomy): Bacteria > Acidobacteriota > Terriglobia > Terriglobales > Acidobacteriaceae > Sulfotelmatobacter. Next base: position 4,513,181 of record OY970281.1, read on the forward strand.
AAGGCGATTGGGCGAGATCAGCGACGGTCAGTATCAGAAGTATTTTGTGGAGAGCGGAGCCTATTTCCGCCAGAATCTTTTCGGCACCGATCCTCGCCTGTTGAAAATGGTCGAACACCTTTCCGACGAGCAACTGGCGCGCATGCGACTCGGCGGCCACGATCCTATCAAGGTTCATGCCGCATACCGGGCTGCGGTGGATCACACCGGATCTCCGACGATCATTCTGGCCAAGACCATCAAGGGTTATGGCTTAGGCGAAGCGGGTGAAGGCAAGAACATCACCCACCAGCAAAAGAAACTTAATGAAGAAGAACTGGAGTTGTTTCGCTCGCGCTTCGGAATTCCGATTCCAGATGACGAACTGCACAACGCACCGTTCTATCGCCCGTCGGACGACAGCGCGGAAATTAAATATATGCAGGCGAGGCGGCAGCAACTCGGCGGCTACATGCCGCAGCGCAAGGTGCGGGCTACGCCACTGAATCCGGTACCGGACGCGCACTTCGAGGAATTCTACAAAGGCACCGAGGGTCGCGAAGCTTCGACCACCATGGTTTTTGTGCGGCTGCTGTCGAAGCTGTTGCGCGATCCGGAACTGGGCAAGCTGATTGTCCCCATCATTCCGGACGAGGCCCGCACGTTCGGCATGGAGGCGCTGTTCCGCCAGATAGGAATCTACTCCAGCGTCGGACAACTCTACGAACCCGTCGACATGGACACGCTCCTTTATTACAAGGAAGCGAAGAACGGGCAAATTCTGGAAGAAGGAATCACGGAAGCGGGCTCGATGTGCTCATTCATTGCGGCGGGCACGGCGTATGCCAACCACGGCATCAATACGATTCCGTTTTTTATTTACTACTCGATGTTCGGCTTTCAGCGCATCGGCGACCTGATCTGGGCCGCGGCCGACATGCGGTGCCGCGGATTTCTTGTCGGTGGAACCGCGGGACGCACTACTCTTGCGGGCGAGGGGCTGCAGCATCAGGATGGGCACAGTCACGTACTCGCGCTGCCGGTGCCCAATCTGAAGGCTTACGATCCGGCATTCGCGTACGAGATTGCTGTCATCATTCAGGATGGCATCAAGCGCATGTACGTGGATCAGGAGTCGATTTTCTACTACCTCACGGTCACCAATGAGCCGCTGCCCATGCCTGAAATGCCCAGGGATGAGCATGTGCGCGAAGGAATTTTGCGCGGACTGTATCGCTTCAAGACGTCGGATACGCCGGACGCCAAGGTGCGAGTACAACTGCTGGGCAGTGGGACCATCATGTACGAAGTGCTGAAGGCGCAAACAATTCTGCAGGAAAAATACGGCGTGGCCGCCGACGTGTGGAGTGCGACCAGCTACAAGGAACTCTATCGCGACGCCAACGATTGCGAGCGCTGGAACATGCTGCATCCGGGTGAAGCACCGAAGATTCCGTTCGTCACACAGACGCTAAAGGATGTGCCCGGGCCGTTCATTGCGGCATCCGATTACATGAAGGTGCTGCCGGAATCCCTGGCGAAATGGGTCCCCGGATCACTGGTTGCCCTGGGCACCGATGGCTTTGGGCGAAGCGAGAACCGCGCAGCGTTGCGCGACTTCTTCGAAGTGGATGCGAAACACATCGTGCTGGCTGCGCTCGGAGCTCTAGCTCGCGAAAACAAGATCGGGATTGACGTTGTGAAGCAGGCAGTCAATGAACTGGGGATTGATGCGGAGAAGGTGAACCCGGCTGTGAGTTAGTGCAGTGCGTGGTCTCCACGAGGATCAAAAGCTTTGAAACCACGGGGGACACGGAGGATCACGGGGTAAATCGACTGCTTGTAAATGTATATCCGTTTGACGCAAGTCATACCAAATAAGGGATGGAATCAGTGATCGAATTCAAGCTGCCGGCACTCGGGGAAAACATTGAAGAAGGGGACCTGGTGCGCCTGATGATTGCTCCCGGCGCGATGGTGAACGAGGGCCAGTCTGTGATGGAACTCGAAACCGACAAAGCGGTGGTGGAAGTTCCTTCGTCGGTGAGTGGCAGCGTCAAAGAGATTCTGGTCAAGGAAGGCGACAAGATCAAAGTCGGCCAGGTGATTTTCACCGCCGAAAGCAATCGCGCGGCCGCCGCTGCTGCGGAAGGGGCGAGTCGGGTAGTCGCATCCACGAAAAGCGCGCCGCCTGTACAGTCCGCTTCGAGCGGGCAAGCGAAACCACAGACTCCCGCACCGCAAGCTCCGCCACCACCAGCGTCACCAGTCGATTCCCGGGGCGCTCAGGTCGCGAACTCGATCGACGGATGCGCCGCCCTCCGAATTCCGGCTGCAGGAACTTGGCGAGAACATTTCCGAGGGCGAACTGGTGCGGCTGATGATTGCGCCGGGGGCAAAGGTCTCCGAAGGCCAGCCGGTCATGGAACTCGAAACTGATAAGGCCGTGGTCGAAGTGCCATCCTCGGTGAGCGGCGTTGTCAAGGACGTGAAGGTCAAAGAAGGCGACAAGATCAAAGTCGGACAAGTGATTTTTACGCTGCAGAATACGGCAACGGCACAGCCGGAAGCGGCACGGCCGCAGAGCCGCCCCGTGGAGCACGTTACGGGGCAGCATGGCGCGCGGCTGGCTTTTCAGGCCGCGATTCGCGCCGAGGGCAAGACCGAAGAACAGGCGCTGCCCCCCGACCAGCCTCGACAGCAGCCCGCCACGTTTTCCATGCCAGTGCAGCTCGGCAAAGTCGCCGGGACGGAACATCGCGAACCGGTGCCCGCCGCTCCCCACACGCGCCGCCTGGCGCGCGAAATTGGGGTCGACATCTACGACGTCAAGGGTACGGGGCCGGGCGGGCGCATCAGTGAAGACGACGTCAAGATCCGCGCCAAGATTTTGGTGAATGCCGCGGCTACAGCCACTGCTGCTCCGCCGCGCGCGGGACATTTCATTGAACCGAAGCTTCCCGATTTCGCGAAGTGGGGAAAGATCGAGCGCGTTTCCATCCGCGGGGTGCGCCGCAAGACGGCGGAGCACTTGGCGGAATCGTGGAACACGATCCCTCACGTCACGCAGCACGACCGCGCCGACATCACGGAACTCGAGCATTTGCGCGAGCGTTTCGCTCCCAAGGCCGAGCAAGCCGGCGGCAAGATGACCGTGACCGCGATTGCGCTGAAAGTTTGTGCCGCAGCGCTGAAAGTTTTTCCGCAATTCAATGCCACCATCGATATGGAGAAGGAAGAAATCATTTACAAGCAATACATTTCGATTGGGGTGGCGGCGGATACCGATCGCGGACTGCTGGTTCCGGTGATTCGCGACGTGGACAAGAAAAACATCGTGGAGCTGGCGGTCGAGTTGTCGCAACTATCGCAGAAAGCACGGGACAAGAAGATCACGGTCGCCGATATGGAAGGCGGAACCTTCACCATCACCAACCTCGGCGGCATTGGAGGCACGGCCTTTACTCCGATTGTGAATCATCCCGAGGTGGCGATTCTCGGGCTGTCGCGTTCTCGGATGGAGCCGGAATGGATTGGCGGGAAGTTTGAGCCGCGTTTGATTCTGCCGCTGTCGCTTTCCTACGATCATCGCCTGATTGACGGAGCCGATGCCGCGCGATTTTTGCGCTGGGTAGCGGAGGCGTTCGAGCAGCCGTTTTTGCTTTCGGTACAGGGGTAGAGTCCAGTCGCAACGTTTCAAACTTTCACGGTTTCAAGGTTTCTTAGATCGATGCCTGACGAACATTCTTTGAAAATAGCCGTGGTCGGCGCCGGCCCCGGCGGGTACGCCGCCGCCTTCCTTGCGGGCGATCTCGGCATGCAGGTCACTCTGATCGACCCTGAAGTGAACCCCGGCGGCGTGTGCTTGTATCGCGGCTGCATTCCTTCGAAGGCGTTGCTGCATGTGGCCAAGTTAATTGAAGAGGCGGAGCAAGCGAAAAACTGGGGGATTGATTTTCCTCCGGCGAAGATCGACCTGGCGCGCTTGCGCACGTGGAAAGAGGGCGTCGTCAAGAAACTCACCGGAGGGCTGGGGATTCTTTCAAAGCAGCGCAAAGTGGAATACATTCAGGGGCGCGCGGCATTTGAAAATTCCACCACGCTGCGTATCGCCAAAACGGATTCCACCGAAATGGTTCGCTCGTTTGATCGCATAATTCTCGCGACCGGATCGCGGCCGGCGATCATTCCAACCCTGAAGCTGGATTCGCCGCGGATGATGGATTCCACCGGAGCGCTGAATCTCGAAGACATCCCCGGCAGCCTGCTGGTGGTGGGCGGCGGATACATTGGCCTGGAACTGGGATCAGTATATGCGGCGCTGGGCACGCGGGTCACGGTGGTGGAAATGCTGCCGGGACTGCTACCCGGCGCGGATCGCGACCTCGTTCTCCCGCTGCACAAACGGCTGGAGAAAATGTTCGCGGCAATTCTACTGAACACCACCGTCACTTCGCTAAAAGAAGAAGGCAATGGAATTCGCGCAGTATTCAATGGCCCATCGGTCAAAGACGATACTCGCGAGCAGACTTTTGACCGGGTACTGGTATCCGTGGGGCGCAAGCCGAACTCGGAAATCCCCGGACTTGAGAACACGCAGGTGCGCGTCAATCCTCGCGGGTTTATCGAGGTGAACAAGCAGTTGCAGACCGCCGACTCTTCGATTTACGCCATTGGCGATGTGGTGGGCGAACCCATGCTGGCGCACAAGGCGTCACACGAAGGCCGCATCGCGGTTGAGGCTATCGCCGGACACAAGGTCGCATTCGAACCCAACGCGATTCCCGCCGTCGTGTTCACCGATCCCGAGGTTGCCTGGTGTGGCCTCACCGAAACTTTGGCCGAAAAGGAAGGCCGCGAAATCAAAGTTGCGAAGTTTCCCTGGGCCGCATCGGGACGCGCCATTACGCTCGACCGTCCTGAAGGGATGACCAAGCTGATCATCGACCCGCAGACTGAGCGCGTTTTGGGCGTTGGCATTGTCGGCGTGGGCTCTGGCGAACTGATCGCCGAAGGCGTGCTGGCCATTGAAATGGCGGCGCTGGCGCACGATGTAGCGATGACCATCCATCCGCATCCGACGCTTTCCGAGACGGTGATGGAGTCCGCCGAAGTTTTCTTCGGCGCCAGCACCCATGTATACCGCCCCAAGCGCACATAGTCAGGCGCTAAGATGGGAAGAAACCCATGCCCAATATTCCTGAGATAAATCGGTCGAAAGCAATCATTCTTGTTGCTCTCGTTCTTGCGGTTTGCGTACCGCTCTGCGCACAGAACCCCCTGAGCCAACTGCTGCAATCCCCGACAACCGCCGGCAACTCATCGAAACCTGCCGACCAGTTGGGCCGCGACACACCGTATGGGACCGTCTACGGATTCCTGCAGGCCGCGCAATCGGGTGACTACAGCATCGCCGCGCAATATCTGCAGATGAGTCCGCGCATGCGTCAGAGCGAGGGCGATGCGCTAGCGATGAAGCTCAACGTCGCCATGAACCGTGCATTCGCCGGCAGCCTGCGGCCGAGTCGTCAACCCGAAGGCGTGCTCCAGGAAGACATTCCATCCGGCCGGCAAAACCTCGGGACCATGTCTTCCGGCGACGTGGAAGCCCAACTCGAACTGGTGCGCGTCACCGATCCCAACGTCGGAAAAATCTGGCTCATCTCCTCTGACACGCTGACAAAAGTTCCAGAACTTTACGATCAGATCGAAGCCCGTCGAGTCGAATCAAAATTGCCGCAGTGGATGGTGAAACATCAATTCGCGGGCATGGCGATCTGGCAGTGGCTGGCACTGTTGCTGTTAATTCCCGTGGCGGCGGCAGCGGGTTGGCTTCTAGTGGTGGTGCTGCAAATTCCGGTGCGATGGTGGGCACGAAAACGCGGACAAGTTGAACTGGGGCGATGGCAATCGGTTTCTGGACCTGCATGGCTTCTCGTCGGCACGGTGATTCATCGAATTCTGACCGCCTATGTCGGCATGCCGCTGTTGCAACTGCACCACTATCACCAGGTCACTGCGGTTGCCGTCATCATTGGCGCGAACTGGATTGTGTGGCGCGCAATCCGCTGGTCGTTGAGGCGCGTGCGCAACCGCGCCCTGTCTCATGGGCACTCCGGCACTGGCTCGCTGATGCTGCTGGGCGAACGCATGATCAAGGCGATGTTCTTTGTGATCGCCCTTTTTCTCGTTCTCAGTGTGCTGGGCTTTAACCTGACCACAGCGCTCGCGGGCGTGGGCATTGGAACGCTGGCCATCGGCTTTGGTGCGCAGCAGACAATCGCGAATTTGTTTGGCGGCGTTTCCGTACTCGGCGATGAAGTCATTCACGTCGGGGATGTCTGCAAGTTCGGCGATCGTACGGGGACGGTTGAGGATATTGGTCTGCGTTCAACTCGCGTGCGCACGGAAGAGAGAACGCTGCTGGCCATCCCCAACGGCACCGTCGCGACCATCAACGTCGAAAATCTGAGCCGCCGCGACAAGATACTTTTCAAGACTGTACTCGGCCTGCATCTGGACACCACGCCCGATCATCTGCGCTATGTACTGGAAGAAATCCGGAAAGTGTTGCGCAATCAACCCAAGATCGAGAAGAGCTCGATTCGCGTGCGGCTCGTGGAACTAGCCTCGGCTGCGATCAATGTGGAAATTGTCTGCTACGTATTGACCGTGGATTTCGACGTGTTTGCGGAAGCCCGGGAGGAGTTGCTTTTGAGCATCATGCACTTCGTGGAGGATTCCGGAACCGCGCTCGCGTCTCCTTCTCAAACGCTTTATCTGGCCGGGGACGCGGGAGCCGCCAAAGACAAGATCAAAGCTGGGCCGCAAAAAACTGCCGGGCAACCTCCAGGACATTCAGAAGAAGCAGGCAAAAGCTAGACTTGTTGCGGCCACAGCCGCCCACCGACCACGACCTAAACCACGGCCCACAGCGCCCAAAGCCCCCGATCAGTCGGCGCGCAATTACCACCGTAACTTGATGGGGCTTACCAAGCGTACCTACGATGAACTCAGTATGGGATATCAAGCACTCCTTTTCTGTTCCGATGAGAAGACGGCTCGCACCGTAACGCAGATTCTCAGCGAGTTGGACTTCGCCGTTATTGCCTCGAACGAACCGTTCGCCGCGGTCAAGAAATTGATGGGCGAGCCCTTCGATGCCGTAGTCGTCGATTGCGACAACGAGCAGAACGCCACCTTGCTGTTCAAAAGCGCGCGCAACGCAGCCAATAACCAGACGTCGCTCGCGGTGGCCGTGGTCGATGGGCAGGCGGAAGTCGCAAAAGCTTTCCGAATGGGCGCCAATCTGGTTCTCACCAAGCCCATCAATGCAGAGCAGGCGAAAGGGACGTTACGAGTTGCCCGCGGCCTGTTGCGCAAGAGTAGAGCTGCAAAGGCAGTGAGCACGGCTGTGGGCGCGGAAACCGCGGCGCTGGAGCCGACTGAGCTGCTCGCCAACGCGGCCGCGGCAAGCGCGAGTCCGCACTCGGCGGAGCCGCTGGAAAGCGTGGCCGTTGCTTCCGCAGAAATGACCGAAGGCGATACCACCTTAGTCGAGGCCAAATCGGAAACGGCTTCAGATGCAATCGCCGCAAAATCTTCCGTCACCGAAATTCATGTTGCGCCATCCGCCGCAGGGTTTGGATCCGGCGCCGCCAGCGCTCCTGCTCCAGCGCGCGAACCACAAGTGAGCGAACCCGCATCCGACAGTTCAATCAATGATGAGACGTCATCGAATACTTCTGAGGCGAAGAGCACGGTTGCGGCGAAAACCGACGCCCACAGCGATGCTTCCGCCAACAAAGTTAAGAGCGCTGCACCCAAGGCTGGAGGAAGTAAGAAAACTCTGTTGGCAGTGGCTGCCATAGCGCTGATTGCGGTTGCAGGCTACGAAGCCTGGATGCAGTGGGGGCAAGCCGGACATTCGACGCCGGCATCCGTGCCGACTCCCGCCGTCAAACCGGCAACCAATCCCGCCGTGGCTCCGAACACCGCGCCCAGCGCGGTTCCGGATGGCACATCTTCGGCTCCGTCTGCAACGGTCGCACCAGCTCCGGCAGCAGCAGATTCCTCCTCTGCGCCTGTCACCGATAAGCCATCGGCATCGAGTCCTCAACCCGTCCCGGAGAAAATCTCAGAAGGACTGTTGTTGACCGGCCCAGCACCGGTTTATCCACCAGACGCATTAAAAGCGCGTCTGGAAGGTGTAGTTCAGCTTTCGGCAACCGTCAACCAGAGCGGCGACGTTTCTGCTCTGAAACTTGTCAGCGGAGATCCGCAGTTGGCGCGTGCCGCAACGAACGCGGTGAAACAGTGGAAGTACAAGCCCTATCTGCAGGGGGGAGTGCCGGTTGAGATGCAGACGCCCGTCACGATAACTTTCAAACTTCCGCAGTAAGTTAGAGGCAGCACAGAGCTAAGGCTATCCCCGGGATTCTTCCCGAAAAAGCCGGCGAAGCGCCGAGAAATTGCGCAGAACGCCCGTTTGTCCACGTCCTATTGCCGGTCCTTTGCCTGCCGCCGTCCATCCTTGGTGTCGATACCACGGTAACTTGAGGGGCTTCGGGAGCGTGCCTAGCATTACTTTAGTATGGTTTATCAAGCGCTTCTCTTCTGCCCCGATGAGAAGACGGCTCGCATCGTAGAGCAGATCCTCAGCGAGCTGGACTTCACCGTGACCTTCTGCGCCGAACCCTTCGCTGCGATTAAGAAATTGATGGATGAGCACTTTGACGCCATCGTAGTGGACTGCGACAACGAGCAGAATGCCTCCTTGCTGTTTAAGAGCGCGCGACACGCGCCTACCAATCACGGATCGCTGGCGGTGGCCGTGGCGGAAGGTCAGGCGGGAGTCGCGATGGCTTTTCGGATCGGCGCAAACCTGGTCCTCACCAAGCCGATCAATGTCGAGCAGACAAAAGGAACGTTACGAGTTGCTCGTGGCCTTTTGCGCAAGAACCAAGCCGCAAAGTCCGCGACTGAGGCCGCGACTTCGTCGGTGCCGCTGGCGCCCAAAACAACGAGTTTTACTGGAAGTACACCGCGTTTCGCCGAACCTGTTGCGCCTCTCACAAAGCCGGCAAGGGCAAATGCAGCCAAGGCCGCAAGTGTTCCCATTCACGAAGCATCAAGATTCGAGGCTCAGGCAGTCGATCACGGGATCGCTGAACTGAACGCCGATCTTTTCGAGGCCGCCGAGGATACTCCTTCTTCGCCAACCCCAAACCCCGCGCCAGCGGCCTCTCGAGCTACGACCTCTGCTGGCGGCTTTGCAGCAGGTTTCGGAACCGGCGTTGCGAGCGCCCCCGCGAAAGCACGGGATCGATCTTCATCGGCTATTTCATCGGCTACTTCGTCAGGGGCCTCAGAGACGGAAAGCCCGATTGCAATCGTCGCAGCGATCACCAGCGATTCTTCCCTCAAAGAAACGAATAAACCTGAACCCGTGTTTACAGTAGGCGGAAATGTCGGCGTCCAATCTGCGGGCGGGGGAAGCAAGATGGTGCTGCTTGCCGTGGCTGCAATGGCGCTCATAGCTGCCGCAGGCTACGTTGGATGGCTGCGATGGGGACATCCCAATGGAGCCACAACCGCCGCAAGCCACGTGGCCGCGAAACCGGTTGCAGATCTCGGAGCAAGCCCACAGACACCGCCCAGCGCAGTTCCACAAAGCGTGGCCCCCGCGGCTCCTCTCGCTGAAAAGCCCGCAGGAAGCCCAACGGCAGACTTTTCGTTCGAAGCGCAACCAACCAAAACGAATGCGCCGAGTCATCCGAACAAAGCGACTGCCGATGCAGACTCGCCCAAGGCATCGGCTTCGACAGCAAAGAATGTTCAGCCCACGAGTCAGCCGATCGTTGTTCAGCCGATCATGGTGTCGAACGGCACTCTCCGAACCACGCCAGCCGCTGTGGTGACCGACTCAGAAACGGCCCCGACCATTCCGGCCATGAGCACAGAAAACAATGGAGCTCTCCCCAAGCTGATCGTCGGCCCTGGCAACGCTCCGGCTCCGGTGCTGGAAACCGTGAACCTCTCGCAAGGAGTTTCGCAAGGATTGTTGCTTAAGGAAACACAGCCAATCTATCCGGCCAGCGCATTGCGGATGCGTGTAGAAGGCTCGGTGCAGCTGCAGGCGACGATCTCGAAGAAGGGCGACATTTCCGCCGTGAAGGTTCTCAGCGGAGATCTGTTGCTGGCGCGCGCCGCGGTGGACGCGGTGAAGCAGTGGAAGTACAAGCCGTACCTGCTGAACGGAGCGCCCGTCGAGGTTCTCACGCCGGTCACGGTGAAGTTCAAGCTGCCGCACTAAGGCTGGACCTTACCACAGGCGCTGAAGCGCAGAACCATTTTCAGCGACTTAGCGGCACGAGTGGAACTCGAGCCCTTCCCGAACCTCTTCGAACTGGACTTTTTCATCTGCTTAGCTAGAAGACCAGCTTGGCTGCGAACTGAATCTGGCGCGGCGGCATGGCGTTGACGATCTGGCCGAAACCCAGGCTGCTGATATTTCCATTCACCGCCGCCGGTCCGAAGAACTGGGCGTGATCGAAAACATTGAAGGCCTCAGCGCGCAACTGAATCATCTTTCCCTCCGCAACTCTCACGTTTTTTTGCAGAGACATATCAAAGTTTTCCATGCCAGGGCCGGAGAACAAACGCCGTGGAGCATGGCCGAGGGTTCCAAGCGCTGGGACCCCGAACAGCGACGTATTGAACGCCGGCCGCCGCGTGCCATCTGGATTCAGCGATCGCGGGTCAAGATTGATCTCCAGATTGCCGGGCGCGTAGCTCGGCGTATCGACGCCGTTGTTATTGATTCCGTTCGGCATGCTGCCCAGAAGAGAGCTGTCGGTGTTGTTGTAGAACGTGACCGGCAATCCCGTGGAAAAGCGAGTGATTCCGGAGACTGTCCATCCATTGGTCCAGCCGTTGTTGACCCGCAACAACCGATCGACAGGGAGCGTGTAAAGATAGCTGACGACAAAGTTGTGGCGCAGATCGAAGGCGGAGAGCGCCTTCGTCAACGCCGGATTCGTGGGATAGACAGGTTCGGAGAGACTGGATGAATCGTCCAGCGATTTGCTGTAGGTGTAGGCCGCCAGCACCTCGAAGTCTCGTCCCGAGTGCTTCACGGTCGCTTCGAAGGCGTTGTAGTTCGAAAATCCCTCGGTCTTCTGATAGGTGATTCCGTCGAATGACGCGTTGAACGGCCCTCGAACCTGAACTTTTGTTTCGTCGGCCTTGGTGAAGATTCCGCCTTCGGCGAAGGGACCGCAGGTGGCGGTCCCCGGCGCGACCTGCGCGGCCTGGCTGACGCTGAGACACTTTGCGGCATCGCCGGGGTCGGCCGAGGTGAGCACCAGCAGACGGTGCGCCTGGTGGCTCTCATGAACAAGTGCTCCGGACTGCGGTATTAAGGAAACGATTATGAAATTGAAATTCATTTTCATTTTCAGAATACGGTCCGGGACCGGCTTCTGCCTGTGACCCGTATCACGGTGCTGAGTGATTCCCGCACCCCCCGTCCCGCAGAAACCATCCAACACTCGCCCGACTATGCAGAATAGTTGTGGATCGGCTCGGAGAACTCAGGCTGGCTCGCGCAAAAGGTCACTCTCTTAAAGAGAGTGGCCTGAGTCTTGGTTTGGAATGTCGAGGTTAAAGAACCGGAGGCGGCTTACTCGTGCTGCATGACCTCGATAAGTGCTTTCATCGCGACCTCCCGATCTCGTCAACGACTCAAAGCTCAATGCTTATTGGATTACGCGCTGACTGATCTTCGCGGACCTGCTCGCCTGCAGATTCGCATCGCCAAGATATTCGGCCCAGATCTGGTGATTGCCAACTGTCAGCTTTGACGTGGCAAGCGTCGCCTTACCGTTGCTCACGGCGACAACTCCCAACTTCCCTTGCTCGTCAAAGAACTCGACCGCGTCTCCGTTGGCAGCAACACCGTTGGCGAAACTTACCGACGCAGTGAACGCAACCAGATGGCCAACAATCGATGGATTGTGGCTGGAAACGACGGCGGTTGTTGTCGCAGCCTGGTTTACCACTTGACTCAACGCCACTGAATCCTGCACCGGATTATTCGAGTCGCCGAGATAAGCCGCGACAATCGAGTGATTGATCACCGCGAGCGACGACGTAGTGAACATGGCAATTCCGCTGGCGTTCAGCATCCCCGAGCCGATGGTTGTCGAATCGTCGATGAAGTTCACGGTGCCCGTCGGCTTGGTGCCGTTGCTCGACGCCACCGTGGCGGTGAAGATGACCGGCTGGCCGTAGAACGATGGACTGATCGATGAGGCGACCGCAGCGAACGTGCCTGAATCGACCACAAGCTGGACGGGGAAGCCGAGCGACTGCAGTTGGCTGGAGTAGTAAAGCTGTTCGTTGCCAACGTTATCGTAGGCAAAAACGTAGGAAACGGTCCAAGTTCCGGCCTCGCTGAAGGCCGCGGCGGAGGCCGTGCACTGCCAGGTGCCGTTCAGATCGGTTCCAGAGATCAAAGTCATGTCGCAACCAAAGCGCTGAGTGCCGGAGGGACTGAGGAATAACACGCCCGCACCGTCACCCCCGACTCCGGAAAGATTGTCCGTGATTTGTGCGGTCACGGTGACGGTAGCCGCCCCGGTTGTGGTATTCACCACTGCAGGAGTGAAGGTGAAGCTGGTCACTACTGGTGGCGTGTTGTCTGGGTTCGACGTGACTTGCAGTTGAGTCGGGAAGCCCATGGCCTGGAGCTGGCTAGTGGAGTAAATCTGTTCGTTCTCGATGTTGTCTTGGACGTACATGGAGGAAACGGTCCACGTCCCGGGTGCGCTATAGGCGTCAATTGTGGCGACACACTGGAAAGTTCCGTCGAGATCGGTGCCCGAGATCAACGTCATGTTGCAACCAAAGCGTTCGATCCCGCCCCCAGAGGGGCCGAGAAATAACGGACCGAGCGACTGGACGCCGGAAAGATTGTCGGTAGCCTGGGCAGTCACCGTTATCGATGCGGGACCATACGTGGTATTTACCGAGGTCGGAGTGAAAGTGAAGTTGGTGAGCACCGGAGGGATGGTATCGGGATTCGATGTGACTTGAAGGTTCGTCGGGAAGCCGAGAGATTGCAGGTCGCTGGTGTAGTAGAACTGCTGGTTCCCTGCACTATCCTCGACGTATACATCGTAGACATACCACGTTCCCGCTTCACTGTAGGCTTGAATCGTGCCGGTACACTGGAAAGTTCCGTTGAGGTTGGTTCCAGAGATAAGGCTCATATTGCAACCAAATCGCTGGATGCCCGCGGGGCTGTAGAACTCCGCGCCTGAAGACGCGACGCCTGAGAGATTATCCGTGATCTGCGCTGTCACGGTGACAGTCGCTGAGTTAGTCGCGGTGTCCACTGCCGTCGGAGTGAAAGTAAAGCTCGTCAATACCGGCGGTTGCGTGTCCGACGCGAGGGCGGGAAGGGCCGCGACGGTGGCCAGAGCCAACAGGGACAGGGCCTTAACGAGTTTTCGGGCTAGGTTGGTAATTTCTCGAGACAACACGCGGAATTCTCCAGGCGCAACACCCGAGCCTAACTCTCACTCGCCTAACTTCGGGTATTCCAAGCGACGGCATATGATCGTCGTCGCCGGGGGGCTCCGTCAAGATGAAGGTTTATGCATACTTTCCGGTTTGCCAGTACTGCCGAAGAAGCGGTCGAGCTTCGCTCGTCGGACAGCCGAGAGCCTGCCCTGAGCATTGAAGGGCGAATGGAGGGCGACTGGCCCTACATTTCGTTGCCTATCGGCGCCAGAGTTAAGCGGGGCTGCCTATCAAATCTCTAGCCCCGCGTCTACTCGTGCTGCATGACCTCGTCGATCACCGCTTTGCCGCCCTTATCCACGGTGATGACTTTGTGGATGGGGACGTAGCCGCTCATGGTGATGTCAACGATGTAGTTGCCGGGGTCGAGGATGAAGTCAACCGGAGAGCCTTTATCCAGCATGTGCTGGTTAACCGCGACCTGCGCACCTTTGGGCTGGGTCTTGATGCTGATCGTGCCCATGCCCTGCGCGGCTTTGCCGCCGAAGAGCTTGTTCATTTTGCCGACGGTTTTGATGTCGTCAACGTTGCCGAGCGAGCGCAGGGTGGGCGAGAGGCTCACCGTTTGGCCCAGCGTGAACTGCGAGTTGCTGACCTCATCAATGTAACCGGACTTGCGCACCAGCACGACGTGCTGGCCTCCATTCACCGCAACTTGTGCGGGAGTAACCTTGCCGGTGTTTTTGCCGTCAATGTAGACCTCAGCTCCCGCAGGAACGCTTGTAACCGCGAGCGCCGCCATCAGCTGGCTGAGGTGTGTGAGGACAAATGATTTGCTTCCGCCAACCACATCGACGGTGCGCGTGTCGGCGACAAATCCTGCTTTGGTGACCGTCACCGAGTGCTGGCCGGCTGCCAGCCCCCCCAGAGTGAACGGTGTGACCCATGTGGCATCGGTCTTTCCGTCAACCTGCACTTGCGCGCCCTGGGGCGTGGAATCGATCGCCATCAGGCCGGGAACGACCACAGGAGCGACCGGCGCGGCTGACTTTTTCTTAGCGTTCTTTCCTTTAACAGGCGCGGCGTGCGACGGCGCTGGCTGGGCTACGGACTCGGACGCGGGCTCAGCTTTTGCGATAGCCGGCTGCACAGGTTGCGCCGGGACCGGTGCTGGGACGGCGGCCTGCTGATGGGTCGGCTCAACCGCGGTGGCGCGAGGCGAGTCTCCATCGTTATTCAAGCTGTTGACGTGCCAGACCAAACCCGCGGCGATGACAAGAATCACTACTGCGGCAGCCGCAATCGAGTAAATCACCAACCGCGGCGGTACGTTCTTGATTTCCTTCACCGCCTTCTCGGCGATTTCCCGGGGCTGGATCTTTGGCTTCTCCGCTTCCGGTTCATAACGGCTCATGCCCGGAGCAGGCCCGGCGGGCGGCTCGAAGGCCGGAGGCGGCGGCGCGGGGAAATAAGATTCCTTCAACGGAGGCAGCTCGGTCATCTCTGAAAAACTCACATTATTCTGGCGAGCAGGGCCATCCCCAGCCATCATGGGATCGACGGCAATCTTGGGCGCTCGCGCCTGTGGCGCCTGTACCGCTGGCTCAAGAGCTGGCGCGGCCGCAGATAGAGATGCGGGCCGCACCTCAACGTGGCTGGCGGACTTGGGAGCCGGAACTCTGACTGCTTGAGCATCGACGCCACCGCCCGAACACGCAGCGGCAGCAGCCGCTTTGACCGGGGCAGGCGGGGGAGCCGTCGGCTTCTCAACTGGCTTGGGCGGCGCTGAGGCCGCACCGGCCTGCGCAGCAACCGCAGGCGCAGCGCCGGCGCCCACAAATTTTGCCTGGGTCGCGGCCTTCACCGCGTCCGGAATGGCTGGGCTCTGTGCCGCGACAGCCGCTGCCTTCGCCCCTTGCGGTTTTGATTCCTTGCACTGCTCCAGATCATCGAGCAGTTCCCTTCCATTCTGGTAGCGCGCACCGGGATCCTTCGACAGCGCCTTCATGATGAGATTGCTCATCACAGGGTGGAGTTTGGGATTCAATTGGATCGGAGGCGCGGGAGTGCTCTGCAAAATACTTTGCCGCAAAGATTCGGCATCTGCCTGATCAAACGCTTTTTGATCCGTCACCATTTCATAAAAAATGGCGCCCAGGCTGTACAGATTTGACCGTGCATCGATGTTCTCGCCGCGAATCTGCTCCGGAGACATGTAATGCAAAATCGGAGGAACGCCGGGCATTTGAGCGGCGAACTTGCCCACGCTGGAAACGCCGTAACTCAAAATTCTGACGGTACCGTCCCAGCCGCACATGATCTTCGAAGGTTCCAGGCTGAAATGGAAAACTCCATGAGAGCGAGCATGATCGAGGCCGCTGCAAACTTGCCGACCGATATCGAGCAGGTCCCAGATGGAAAATCCTTCTTTGCGGGCCAGCATGGTGGCGATGCTGTTGCCTTGTATGTATTCCATGGTGGCGCAGAACTGCCCGTCGATCTCGCCCGCGCCGCAGACCGGAGAGAGGTTGGAATGGCTCAAGACCTTGGTAGTCTCCGCTTCCGCGAGCAGGCATTTTTCCAGTTCAGCGGCATGCTCGCCAAAGGCAGACAGCTGGATCGTTTTGAGCGCGACGGTTTGACCCGATTGCGGGTCGTTCGCCTTGTAAACCGCGCCCGTGGCTGACTTTGCCAGTTCACTCAGGATTTCGAAGTGGCCGATTTTCGTAAGCATGGTTCCGTGCCTCATTCCAGCAAAAACCGAGCAGTTCTCGTTGAAGAACTGCGAGCGCAAACATTCGGGGCAGGTTAAAGGTAGGATAGCGCTCAGAAGATTCCGGATCGAGTTACCAAAGTACCGGCAAAACCTGGAGCAATTCGATCCGACTCGGGCGCATTCCGTTGCCGCGCATCATTGAGTCGACCGCCGAAAACTCATCCTCCAGCGTGACCTTTCGATGGGAGTACCGTTAACTCTCTGAGGGCGGATGACAATTGTCATGCGAGCCAGATGACGATCTCCACTGGCGTACCAACCTGAGGGGATTGAGTATGATTGCAGGTTGTTCTGTTGAGCGAAGTGAAGCTAGGCGAACGGAGATCGGGTTGTCGGATGCGGACTCCTCATTTATGCTTGATTCCTGCATGGGCTAAGCTGATTCGCTATCCGGTTTTCTGCGTCTTCCGGGGTGTTTGACCATGACTTTGACCCGATTTGTCACCAAGAATGCCTTCCGCAACAAGCGCCGCAGCCTTTTGACCGTGGCCAGCATCGGCGTCTCCCTGCTGCTGCTCACCTTCATGATTACTCTGTGGCAGGGCTTCTATATCGATAAAGGCAGCGCCGATTCAACGCGTCAACTGGTGACGCGGCACCGCGTCTCACTGACGTTCAGCCTGCCCAGCTTCTACCGGGAAAAAATCCGCGCCCTGCCCGGGGTTGTGGCGATTGTGCCCCTTAGCTGGTTTGGCGGCTTATACAAAGACAACAAGCCGGAAAACTTCTTCGCGCAGTTCGGCACCGATCCCGATGAGTTCCCCAAGGTTTATCCGGAGTTGGAAATCCCTCCCGACCAGCTCGCCGCCTGGCAACGCGACCGTGCCGGCGTAATCGTGAGCGATGAACTGGTGCAGAAATTTGGCTGGAAGCTAGGAGACCGAATCGTTCTGCAGGGAACGATTTATCCCGTCAATCTGGAATTGACGATTCGGGGCATCTTCCATTCGCCGACCACGAACAAAACTGTCTACTTTAACTCTAAGTACGTGGAAGAGGCAGTAGCGTTCTTCAAAGGCCAGGCCGGAACGTTCAGCATCATGGCCGCATCGCCTGACGATGTCTCCAAGATCTCCAGCGCCGTCGATGACATGTTTCGTAATTCCCCTCAGCCTACCAAGACCGAGAGCGAAAAGGCTTTCGGCCTCACCTTCGTCAACATGCTGGGCAACGTAAAAGCTTTCATTCTCAGCATCTGCCTGGCGGTGGTGTTTACTACGCTGCTGGTCTCCGCCAATACCATGGCGATGTCCATTCGCGAGCGCACCCGCGAAGTGGCGGTGCTCAAGACCCTGGGCTTTGAGCGGAGGACAATACTGGGGCTGTTTGTAGGCGAGGCCGTATCGCTTTCGCTGGCCGGTGGACTGTTTGGCTGCGCCTTCGCGTGGCTGTTGCTGACAGTTATGAAACAGTCTCCGATGGGCTTTTTTCTATCGCAGATGAAAATAACGGTGGGAACGCTGGGGGTAGCATTGGCGGCCGCGGCATTGGTTGGATTTTTCAGTTCCCTGGTGCCGTCCTACCACGCAGCCCGAGTAGAAATCGTGGAAGGCTTGCGGCACATCGGTTGAATTTATGACGCTAAGCAGTTTTATCGTGCGCAGTGCGTTCCGTAATAAACGGCGCAGCCTGTTAACCATGCTGAGCATCAGCTTTTCTCTGCTATTGCTTACGCTGATGATCTCGATCTGGCGCACGTTTTATATCGACCAGGTGGCGCCGGAGGCGGCGCGCCGCGTGATCGTTCGGGACAAAGTTTCGCTCGCGTTTTTTCTGCCGGCATACTATCGCGACAAAATTCGGGCAGTCCCCGGGATCACAGCGGTAGCGCCCATGACATGGTTTGAAGGCCGCTACCTGGACGATCGGCCGGAGCATTTCTTTGCCCGGCTGGCGACCGATCCGGACGAGTACTTGAAAGTGGCATCGGACAAGATTGTTCCCGAGGATCAGGTAAAGGCGTGGCAGCAGGATCGCGCCGGGGCTCTGGTGGACGTTACTCTGGCGGATAAATATGGATGGAAGATCGGAGACCGCATTCATATCAAGGGAACGATTTTCCCGACCGACCTTGATCTGACGATTCGAGCCATCTATCATCGCGATCCGCCGCAAAATGCACTCTATTTCCACACCAAATATCTGGAAGAGTCGGTGAGTTGGTTCAAGGGACAGGCGGGCTGGTACTCCGCGCAAGTCGACTCGGCGGACCATGTGGCGCAGGCTTCGCATGAGATTGATGGCATGTTCCACAACTCCCCGCTGCCCACGAAGACGGAGAGTGAAAAAGCCTTTCAGCTCGGGTTCGTGGCATCTCTGGGAAATGTGAAGGCATTCATCCTCGGAATTTGCGGTGCAGTGGCATTCGCCATCATGCTGGTTTCAGCTAACACCATGGCGATGTCGGTGCGCAGCCGGACCAGAGAAGTGGCGTTGCTGAAGACTCTGGGATTTACGCGCGGGCGAGTGCTCTCGATCTTTATCAGCGAATCGGTGGCGTTGGCGGTCGCCGGTGGAGTTTTCGGAATTCTGGTCGCGATTCCTCTGATCGCAGCAATGACGCATCGCTTCATCGGCTTGGGGATTCCGCTCGACATGAAAGTGAACGCGCCTACCGCCGCGCTGTCAATGTTCGTGGCCGTATCGCTCGGAGTTGTGAGCGGCTATGTGCCGGCGCATCGAGCGTCGCGCATCAATATTGTGGAGGGATTGCGCCACATCGGCTGAGCTTAACGCTGGCCGCAGGATAGAGTGAATTTATGGCGATACCGATCAGCTACAACGTCCGCAATTTGAAGCTCCGCAAGGGGCTGACCATCATGACCGCGCTGGGCATCGCTCTCACCGTCACCACCGCGATCTTCCTGATGGCGCTGCTGGCGGGCCTGAAGCGCGCCTTCGTGAGCAGCGGCAATCCAAATAATGTTCTGGTGCTGCGCAAGGGATCGGAAGCTGAACTTTCCGGCGGCTTCGATTCAGAGCTGTTCCCGACGCTCAAAGTTCTTCCCGGCATTGCTAAAGACAGTCACGGCGAGCCCATGGTTTCCGGTGAATGGGTGGTGGTGATCGTGTTGCCGCGCAAAGACGGCACCGGCGAAGTGAACGTAACGGTGCGCGGCATGATGCCGGATGGCCTTGAACTTCGCCCCAGCGCGAAACTGATCGAGGGACGTTGGTTCCAGACCGGGCAGCGCGAAGTGGTGGTGAGCAAATCCATTCGCAGCCGCTTCGCTCACGCCAACGTCGGCGACAGCATGGAGTTCGGCAAAGGCTCGTGGAAAGTGGTGGGCGTGTTCGATGCCGGAGGTTCGGCCTACGAATCCGAAGTCTGGGGCGACGTGAACCAGATGGCCTCGGATTTCGACCGGCAGGGTGGGTACTCCTCGGCATACCTGCGCGCGACCGATCCCATTGCCGCGGATGCGCTTGTACACCGCGTGAGCGACGATCAGCGACTGAAGCTCGAAGGTGTTCTCGAAACCGATTACTACGCCAAACAAACCAGTTCGGGCGGTCCCATCAAATACATTGGCATTGTGGTAGCGATCATCATGGCCATTGGATCGAGTTTCGCGGCCATGAACACGATGTATGCGGCGGTGGCATACCGCGGGCGCGAGATCGCTACTTTGCGCGTGCTAGGCTTTTCCCGGCCTGCGATTCTGACATCGTTCGTTCTGGAATCACTCATGCTAGCTCTGCTGGGCGCAGCAGTGGGTATCCTGCTGATGTTGCCCTTCAACGGAATGCAGACAGGAACCTCGAACCAGGTAACGTTCAGCGAAGTGGTTTTCAGCCTGCAAATTACGGCGCAGGTTGCGTTGTATGCGATCGCGTTTGCGCTGGTCATGGGGTTCGTCGGGGGATTCGCTCCGGCGTGGCACGCCGCGCGGCAGAATATTCTGAATGCGTTACGGGGTTGAGTTCGCCGGATTTTTGAGAAACTAATGCAGAACGCGGTTCGTATTCTTTCTTATGCCGATTGACGCAAAACACGAAGACCTGCAGAGCCTGCGTATCGACCGCTCAGCGCCCACCACGGGCAATGGCGAACCACCTGTGTGGGCTCGACGCTCCATTGTCATTGGCATCGCTGTGGTCGCTGTGCTGAGTCTGGGAGCACTCGCCTACCGCATGTTTGCCCACGATGCCCCGGAAGTGGAGGTGGTCCGCGCTTCCGCCGAAAACAACGGCGTCGGCGACACCGTGCTCTCGGCCACCGGGTATATCGTCGCGCACCACACCATCAACGTGAATTCCAAGGTCACTGGACGCCTGGCCTGGATCGGTGTGGAAAAGGGCGACAAGGTGAAAGAAGGTCAGGTGCTGGTGCGGTTGGAGGATGATGAGTTCCGCGCCGCCTATGAACAGGCGAAGGGCGGGTTGGAGAATGCTCGAGCGTATCTCGATGAATTGGAGCACGGTTCTCGTCCGGAGGAAATTCAGCAAGCCCAGCACAATCTTGACGAAGCCCGCGCCACGCTGACCGACGACAAACTGACTCTGGACCGGACCAAGGAGCTTTCCACCGCGGGTGTAGTCTCTCGCCAGGTGATGGACGACGCCACCGCCAAGTTCGAATCCGATCAACAGCGCGTGAATTCGCTGGAGAGAGCTTTTCAACTGATGAAGATTGGCCCGCGGCAGGAAGAAATCGCGCGCGCCCGCGGAGCGCTGACGCAGGCGCAGGGACAACTTGATTACGCGAAGTCGCAACTCGACGCCACCGTGATCCGTGCACCGGTAACCGGAACCATTCTCGACCGCACTGCGGAAAAAGGAGAATTGATTACCGCGCAGTTTGCCAGCGCCGCCGCGGGTGGCCCGCAGGGATCGGTCGTATCGCTCGCTGACCTGAACGACATTCAGGTGGAACTCGATATCGCACAGGCCGACTTCGCCCGTCTGGGGCCCAAACAAAAAGGCATCGTCACGACCGACGCCTATCCCGACCGCAAGTACAACGGCGAAATCGCGCAAATATCGCCCGAAGCCAATCGCCAGAAAGCGACGGTGCAGGTGAAGGTGCAGGTACTGAATCCGGACGAGTATCTGCGGCCGGAAATGAATGCCACCGTGAAATTCCTGGCCGATGAGAAAAAATCCACCGATACACAACCGGCTGGGGTCTTTGTGCCGGCGACCGCGCTGCGCGACCACGACGGCAAGAAAATTGTATTGATCGCGTTTGATGGGAAGGCTCGCCTGCGCGAGGTCCACATATTAAGCCAGCGCAGTGACGGATCTCTGGTCGACGGCCTGGTGGGCGGTGAAAGCGTGATCAGCAAAGGGCCGCAGGATTTGAAAGACGGCGATGCCATCAAAATCAAAGGGCAATAAAAAGAGGCAATCATGAGCACAGTTGCGGAAAACAAGGTCGCTACCGGAACCAAGGTGGTTCAGGCTCGCAATGTCAGCAAGATTTTCAAGCGCGAGGCTTTCGAGGTGAAAGCGCTTGACGATGTCTCGATCGACATTGCGGCCGGCGAATTTCTGGCGCTAATGGGGCCCTCGGGATCGGGCAAGACCACGCTGCTGAATATGATTGCAGCCATCGACCGGCCGACGTCGGGTGAGTTGCTCGTCCAGAATCAGAACGTTTTCCGGTTCAGCGATTCGCAGGCTGCGCACTGGCGCAATGAGCACATCGGATACGTTTTCCAGACCTTCAACCTGATCCCGGTGCTGACCGCGTTTGAAAATGTGGAATTGCCGCTGCTGCTCACCCACCTCAACCAGCAGCAGAGGCGCGACCATGTGATGACGGCATTAAAGCTGGTGGGACTGGAAGAAAGGGTCAATCACCTGCCTAAGCAGCTTTCGGGTGGGCAGGAGCAGCGTGTGGCCATCGCGCGCGCGATCGTGAGCGATCCCACGCTATTACTGGCGGATGAACCGACTGGCGACCTCGACAGCCATTCGGCCACAGAAGTTTTGGAGATTCTGAAGCGGCTGAATGAAGATTTTCACAAGACGATCGTGATGGTGACGCATGATCCCCATGCGGCTTCGTATGCCCACGTCACGCGGCACCTGGAAAAGGGCATGCTGCTGCCGCCAGCGTAGCGCTGCTAGGCTGACGCCGGCAGTTTGTTCGGTTCGGAGCTCGAATCCGCGATCCACACCCACGCGCGGCGGCCATTGTCGAGAGAAACCGCCTTGGCCTCTCCATAAGCCACCAAACGATTCAGCACCGTGGTCACCGAAGCCATCGGATCCTTATGTCGCGCCAGTATGGGCGGGGATTTTTGCTGAAGCCGTTCGCATACGTCACGGGCGCCGAGCGCATGGTGCGCGTCCATCAGGATCATCCGGCAAGCCTTGGTAAAACCCGGCTGCCGCCCGTTGCTCTTGCGGTCAACCAGTTCCAGCAATTCGTCGCTCAAAACTGCATCACCAAATAGATTCGCGAGTCCGGCGATGGTCTGCTTGATGGTGCCGATCCGGCGCATCACTTCGGCGCGCTGCTGTAGCAGTTGCCGCAGTTCTTCGTGAGCCTGCCGCACGACTTCTTCCACGTGTCCGTTCGGGACATTGGCCATGGTTCGGGCCGCGCTCACGCTCTCCGCGATCTGCACATCTTGAAGTTGCATAATTCCTCCCCATCCTGCTGGCTGCCCAGGCACACTGTCGCTCTCTTATCGGTACGCAGGAAACTGGGCATGGGTTCCCTGATTCCGGGCCGGAAAGCTCTCCCGATGCCCAAGGTTTGGCTATTAGACGGTGCAATTTGAGGTTGGTTAACCGCTTCGAGGAGCGAAAAAGAGATTTCCTGCCCAGAAGACCCGCTCCAGGACGCAGGCCTTGACCGCATTTCCCACCCAAAGGGTCATGAGGCCATCCCGAACTGAACCCAGCCCTAATATGGAATTCCACCGCGACATCGAGAACCCCACGCCTTCTTCCAGACCAACGCCGCGCCGAAAACTTTCCGATGTTCAAAGAGAAGGTGCAAAGAGAAGGAACAAGGAACGAGGATTGCTTGTGTCAGCCACCCCCCAAATCGCGCCAGCCCTGCTCCGTGTCCTGCTGGTCGGCAGCCAGCAAGAGGATTTCTTTCTGATTCAGGAGATTCTCGACCGCAACCGCAACGCCTCGCCGTCGCAACTCGATCACGCGGGATCGCTGGACGAGGCCAAGACCATGTTGCAGCGTGGAGACTATGGCCTGGTTTTGTTTGAACATGAAACCAGCGATGCTGGCGCAACCGGGCTTCTTTCTGAGTTCCTGCAAGTGAAGGGCACGATGCCCTTCGTACTGCTGACCGAGCATGCCGACGAGAAAGCGGTGGCCGCGATCATCCAGGCCGGTGCCTGGGACTGCATGGAGAGATCCCAGATCAATGGCGCCAACCTGATGTGCACGATCCGCTGCGCCCTCAGTTTGCAGGAGACTAAGCGGCAACGGCAGATCGCGGAAGAATCATTGCGCACCCTGGCCCGCGCAGTCGAACAGTCGGCCGATCCTGTATTTGTGACCAGCAACGATGGCACCATCGAGTATGTGAATCACGCCTTTGAACTGTTGACCGGCTATTCTCAGCAGGATGTCGCGGGCAAACCGCAAAGCATCTTGAAGTCCGAGCTTCCTCCACCCCTGCTTTACCGCGAGTTGTGGGAGACCATTCGCGGCGATGCCCGCCGCAGCCTGGTAGTGAACCGCAAGAAGAATGGCGAAGCTTATTACGTGGACGAAAGCAGCAGTTCGATCCTCGATGGCGACAGTCGCATCACCCATTTTGTCTGCAATTGCCGCGATCTCACCGAACGTTTGCGCATCGAAGCGCAATTGCTGCAATCGCAAAAAATGGACGCAGTCGGGCGCCTGGCGGGCGGCGTTGCCCACGACTTCAATAATTTGCTCACCATCATCACCAGCTATTCGGAACTCGCGCTCGATGAGGTGGCGACGGGAACTCTTACCGAGACAAGAATTCAGGAAGTGCTCTCGGCTGCCCGCCGTGCCGCAGAACTAACCCGGCAACTGCTCGCCTTCAGCCGCAAACAACCGCAAGCGTTGCGGGTTGCAGAGCTGAATCCGGTAGTCAGTGGAATCGTCAAAACTCTGCATCGCCTGATCGGAGAAGATATCGATCTCACCTTTGTGCCGGGCGCGGGGCTCGGCCGGGTGCACCTTGATCCCTTGCAGATCGAACAAATTTTAATGAACCTCGCGGTCAACTCCCGCGACGCCATGCCGCAAGGCGGGCGCCTCACCATTGAAACGTCGCAAGTTTATATCGATGAGGACTATGTCGCCTTCAAACGCGCCATGATTCCAATTGGACGCTATGACGTGCTGACCATCACCGATAACGGAGCGGGCATTCCCGCCGATCATCTCGATCACATTTTTGAGCCCTTCTACACGACCAAGCTTCCGGGGAAAGGCACTGGCCTTGGCCTGGCGACGGTCTATGGCATCGTGAAGCAAAATCATGGATTCGTCTGGGTCTACAGCGAACCGGGCATGGGCACGACCTTCAAGATCTACCTGCCGTGTGTGCCCGATCAGACCGTCACAGTGGCGAGCCGCGACAACGGGACTGACGTTGCAATTCGGGGCGCAGAGACTGTGCTTCTGGTTGAGGACGAGGAGCCACTGCGCCGCGCGGCCGCCGAATATCTCCGATTGCGCGGCTACACGGTTCTCGAAGCTCGCGATGGTGTGGAGGCGTTGTCGGTCAGCAAGAAATATGACTTGGCGATCCACCTGGCGATCACCGATGTCGTAATGCCGAATATGAGCGGAGGCGAGTTCGCGAGCAAGCTGGAATTACTCCGCCCGGAGACGCGCTTGCTGTTTGTCTCGGGCTATGCCGGCCAGACTGTGCTTGACCACAATGTGGCCGACGCAGAAGACAATTTCCTGCAGAAACCTTTCAGCCTGAAACAATTGGCCGGCAAAGTCCGGGCAGTGCTGGCGCCACAGATTTCTGCCGGGTTAATCGGTCTCGAAGAAAATGAACTCTCGTCCTCGCCACAAACTCAGGTAAGCTAGTTGGCAATGTTTCGCCGAAGCATTCTTGTCATCTGCTTATTTTCCATCGCGTTTTGTTCCGCGCACGCACAATCCTCCAATCACCCAGACGGATATCAGATCGTCCACACCTATCCCCACGACCCAGAGGCCTACACGCAAGGTCTGGTTTACGTGGATGGTTATCTGTACGAGAGCACCGGACGGAATGGCCATTCATCGATCAGGAAGGTCGATCTAACCACCGGCCACGTTTTGCAGCATTACGAACTGGCGGATAAATATTTTGGCGAAGGGCTTACGAGTTGGGGCAGCGATCTGATTCAACTCACCTGGAAAGCCGGATTGGGCTTTGTTTACGACCGGACCACCTTCGCATGGAAGCGTAGTTTTCAATATGCAGGCGAGGGATGGGGACTGACCCACGATGACCAGCAACTTATTTTGAGCGATGGAACTCCCGTGCTTCGCTGTCTGGATCCAAAGTCTTTTTCGGAGACAAGGCGTATCACAGTTACAGATGAGAAAGGCCAGCCGCTGTCTAACATCAACGAGCTCGAATACGTTCACGGCGAGATCTATGCCAACATCTGGCATACGGACCAGATCGCGCGCATCTCTCCACGCACCGGAAAAGTTCTGGGCTGGATCGACCTGACCGGGATCATCGACAAAAGACAGTTCCATGAACCCGACGCGGTGCTGAACGGAATTGCGTACGACGAAAAGAACGATCGGCTCTTTGTAACCGGCAAGCTGTGGCCAAAGCTGTTCGAGATCAGAGTGGTGAACCGGGGACAGTAAGCATGCGTGGCAAGCATGTGCGGCGCGGGCACTCCACACGAACTATTTTTCAATCCTGGTCAGCTTGCCGTTCTTCAAGTGAAACCGATCGCCGCGCCAGGTCACCGTGTGGCCAGCGAGGCTCACAGTCCAGACTCCGACGGCCAGCAAATCGCGAAGTGGGATGAGCCATGCGTCTCGCACCACCTGGCGATCCTGCAAAATCTTCCGGCCGACCAGCAGCGCCACAGTAACGCGTAGACACACAGTGAAGGCCAGCGCGCACCATGCCCACAACGCTCCTCGACTCGCCGCCAGGGCCAACAGCGCCCAGAACAGGCCAAAGGTGAAGACCAATCCCACATAGCCTCCGGCACGGGCATCGCGAACGCCGCGGGCCCAGCGGAGTTGATGCGCGAGAAAGCCGTTCATGCGATACGCCGGAAGATGAGTTTCAACCACCACCTCCGACAGTTGAACCGAAAGACCCAGCTCATCAATGCGCTTGCCCAGTTCGTAATCGTCGGCGAGATGGTCGGCAAAGGAGGCGAAACCTCCAATCTTCTCCAGTTCCGCACGGCGAAAAGCGAGCGTCGAGCCTAAGCCAAAATGAATGCCTCGCTCCAGCTGGCGGGCGGCCAATACGCTCGCGCAAAAATCGGTGCTGATGCCCAAAGCTTCGAGGCGCGATCCCAGCGTTGCAGCAGCCACTCCGCGGTAGAGACAGGTGACCATTCCCACGCGCGGATTGGCCAGCGGTGCAATGACACGGCGCAGGTAATCAGGCTCGACGCGGATGTCGCTATCGTTCACGATCAGGTGGTCATAGCGCGCCTCGGTCAACATCTGCGCCAGATTGCTGACCTTCACGTTCGCTCCCAGAGTTTTCTGACTCACGACCAACTGAATTCTGCGATTGGGGAATTCGGCTTGCAGCTTCTTGACGCTTTCGACCGCGGGATCATCCGGGTCGCTCACCCCAAAGATGATTTCGTATTCCGCGTAGTCCTGCAGGCAATGGCTGCGAAAGCTCTCATAGATTTCCGGATCGATCCCCTTGAGTGGCTTCAGGATCGAGATCGGAGGCAAGAACGGTTTGGTCAGAGCTGGTGTGGTGCGGCTGCCGTCGCCCGCTACTCCATGCTCGCGCCGAAACTTGGCCGCGCTCCAAATACAGAGAAGGTAGTAGAAGGAACTGGAAACGATGCCGATGGCGGCCACGATCTGAATAATTTTCAGGAGAGAGCATCATGCGCAGGCGCTGAGATTATTCGTAACGCAGCGCCTCAATGGGATCGAGGTTCGCCGCCTTCCACGCGGGATATATACCAAAGACCAATCCTGTCCCCGCCGCGGAGGCAAAGCCGAAGAAGGTCCAGAACATCGACATGCGGGCGGGCAACGAGGGCCATAACATGGGAATTGCCCCGACGATCACGGCTCCGATCAGAATGCCGATCACACCGCCGATAGTCGTCAGCATGATCGCTTCCAAAGTGAACTGCAGCAGCACGTCGCGCTTGCGTGCGCCGATGGCTTTGCGAATGCCGATTTCGCGCGTCCTCTCCGTCACGCTGACCAGCATGATGTTCATCACGCCCACGCCGCCAACAATCAGACCCACGCTCGAAACCGCAAACATGCCCACGAAGAGCGCGCCGGTGAGCTGGTTCCAAACGTCGGAGATCGAGTCCGAGGTCATCACCGCAAAGTTATCCGGCTTATCGAAGGCAACTTTCCGCCGGCGCCGCAGCAATTCCCGAATTTCGTCCATCGCCTTTGGCATATCGTCGTGCGAGGTGGCCTTGACGCTAATGACGTGCGCCTTCATTTCCGGGTGCAGGGATTTGAAAGTCTTCAGCGGCATGATGACGCGATTGTCGTTGGGATCTTTGCCCCCGCCGAACACCGATTTGATCTTCGTCACGGTGCCGACAACTTCAAACAGCTGGCCTTCGATGTTGATCTCTTTGCCGAGCGGATCCTGATCGCCGAACAACTCATGTTGCGTCTGGTAGCAGATCACAACCACCGGCAAGTGGTGCTCGTCGTCAAAGTCGCTGAACCAGCGGCCAGTGGCCATCGGCAAGTCGAAGACGTCCTTGGCCTCCGCCATGTCGCCTTCGAGGATGGTGTTCTTCACTTTTTTGTCCTGATACTTGACCGCGTAGGAGCCGACTCCAAGTTCGGGGCGGAAGATGCGCAAACCTGCCGACACCGCTTTGACGTGTGGCAGATCACGCATCGCCAGGGCGTCGTCATAGGTAAGCTCTTTGCGCATGCGCATTTCGTCGGTCATGCGGCCAAAAGTGAAGAAGTCCAGGTGAAACACGAAAATGACATTCGACCCGATGCTGGCGACAAGATCGCGCACGTTATCGTCGAGTCCGCGGCCGATCGACGACACGCCGATGACCATGGCGACGCCAATCACGATTCCCAGCACAGTCAGCGACGAGCGCATCTTGTTGCCGCGGATGGTGTCGGTCGCCATCTGGACGATTTCGCCGAATTCGCCTTTGTGAATCATGAAGAATTGAGTAATTTGGTAATTTTGTAATTGAGTAATTGAAAATCCAATGGGCTCCGGTCTTCAAATTACGCAATTACTAAATTACCCAATTTCTAAATCTCATCTATGTCTCAAACCTTAGCGCAACAATGGGATCGAGTTTGGCCGCTTTGCGCGCGGGATAGACTCCGAAGAACACTCCTACAGTGGCCGACACCAACAAGCCGGCCGCCACCGCCCAGAGCTTGATCGACGAAGGCATGCCGATCAGCGCCGTGACCGCGAAAGCGATGGCCACTCCCATCAATACGCCCAGCGCTCCACCCAGAAGCGCCAGAGTGACCGATTCGATCAGAAACTGCAGCAGCACGTCCTCGCGCCGCGCCCCCAAAGCCTTGCGAATACCGATCTCGCGCGTACGTTCGGTCACCGAGACCAGCATAATGTTCATGATCACAATGCCGCCGACCACCAACGACACGCCCGCGATCCCGATCGTGGCCATAAAGAACGTATTGCTCAGGCCGGACCAGATGCCAAGCAGGCTGGCGTTGGTCTCGATTTCGAAACTGTCCTCGCCGCCGGGGATGTCGTGACGGTGCGAGCGCAAGGCCACGCGCGCTTCGTCCATAGCCTCGTTCAGAGGGACGCCGGTCGCCTGCGCCTTGCCCCAGATCCCGATGCTGCTATTGTGAGATCCGTACTGCTTCAGGTACGCAGTGATGGGAATCATCACATAGTTGTCGGCGCTCTGCCCCAGAGTCTTCCCTTTCTTCTTGCCGATGCCGATCACCTGGTAAGTCCAGCCATCGATGCGAATCTCTCTGCCCAGGGGATCGGCGCCAGGCATCAGATGTTCCACGATGTCGGTGCCCACCACCGCCACCGGCGACCGGCTGTTCAGATCGGTGTCGTTCAGCATGCGGCCGCTGGTCAGATCCGTGTCCAGGATTACAGCCATGGACGGCGTGATCCCCTGAATCGTGGTGTCGCTGATCGACTGCTCTCCATTCTTCACCTTGCCGCTGCCGCGCAGAACCGCGCCTACTTGTTCGCAGTGCCGGCAGGCATCCCGCACCACCTCATAATCCTCCAGGATCAGGTTCTTGCGCTTCTCCGCCTCCAGGAAGTGCTCCACGTTGGTCTCGGCCGCGGACATTTTGGAAATGATGAAAACGTCCGCACCCAGATTGAAGATTTTCTGCGCCACGTAATCGTTGATGCCGGAGACGAATGTGACCACGGCGATCACAGCGGCCACGCCGATGACCACACCGAGCAGCGTGAGCACGGAGCGCAACTTATTCACCCACAGTGATTGCAGCGCAATTCGGATGGCTTCGGCGATGTTCATGAGACGGGCTTAGGGCTTCGGCAAACACGCTTCGCCGGCGGCCAGCTTGTCGATTAAGTCTACCAGCAAGCTAGCCTGGGAGGGTCGTATCAGGGCGTGCCTTCAGGCTCGCCGAGGAGTGAGACCGAAGCCCGGTATAATGATCCTGTTGGCAGCTGGACCGGACGGTCGCTTTCCGCATCTTTACTGGAAACAGCGGGGACGCGGGAGGAGGAAAGTCCGAACTCCGCAGAGCAGTGTGCCGGATAACGTCCGGGAGGGCGGATTCAAGTCCGTTCGACGGAAAGTGCCACAGAAAACATACCGCCCCATCTTTCGGGATGAGGGTAAGGGTGAAAAGGTGCGGTAAGAGCGCACCGCCGCGGCAGTAATGCAGCGGGCAGGGCAAACCACACACGGAGCAAGACCAAATAGGAAGGGAGCAGGAACTGGTTCTCACGAATCAGTTTCGGCACGTGCCGACTCGGTGCGTCAAACCTTCGGGTAGGTCGCTAGAGCCTCGCAGCGATGCGTGGCCCAGAGGAATGACCGTCCCGCCGGAGCAATCCGGCGGACAGAATTCGGCTTACAGGTCCGGCTGCCATAAACTTTTCTTTTCGATTGCTTGCAAAACCCAAGTTTCGATTGTGACGCGGGTGTGACGCACCATCATTCGCTCGGCGGGAAAATAAACATCTTCCGCTGCTCTGTTTCTTGTCCGGAAAGCCGGAATCCTCGAGGTACTGGCAGATTCCACCCGAAGCGGGGCGAATGCGGACTGGACAACATCCGAGTAGCCGACCGTCTGCGAGTCGACGAAATGCCGGGGTTGCTACTCCCACTGGATACCGTTTCAACGGCTTTCTACTTCAGGTAACGATCAAACCAATCCAGCATTCGTTCGAGCATGTCAATCTGATGTTTTTCTTGTCTCGGCAGGTGTCCTTCGCCGGGATAGATGACCAACTCGCTTTCCACGCCATAGTGTTTGAGGGCACGGTACAACGCCCGGGATTGATTGACCGGATTATTCTGGTCGTTCTCTCCGTGCAAAATGAGCGTCGGTGTTCGTGCGCTGCGAATGTATGTGGCTGGGGAGTTGCGTGCAAAAACATCGGGCTGCTCCCATGGCGTACCGAAGTACCATTCATCATCGGCGGGAGAACCTTCAGTTTCAAATTCGAGGGTCTGATCAAATACCCCACCGCCGGTGACTGCAGCCTTGAAGCGATCAGTTTGCGTGATTGCCCACTGCGTCATTTCGCCTCCGTAGGACCAACCTCCGATGCCCAAGCGGTTCGGGTCGGTCTCCCCACGAGCGATCACCGCATCCACGGCTGCCATCAGATCCTTGAAGTCCCCGCCGCCCCAGTCGGCGCGATTCATTTTCAAGAAATTTTCGCCATAGCCAACCGATCCCCGCGGGTTGACCATCAGCACCTGATAGCCTCTTGCGGCCAAAAGCTGAGGCCAAGCGTTGAACCAAAAATAGTCTGCAGAAAAGTTGCTGGCTGGTCCGCCGTGCACTAACAGGACGAGTGGTAGCTTTGCCTTGGAGGCAGGGCCGATCGGCTTCATCAGTGCAGCCTCGATTTCCGTTCCATCAAAGCTCTTGAAGCGGAAGATTTCGGCATCGGCGAGCCGAGCTACGTCCCGGTCCTCCCTTTGTAAATGGCTTACCTGCCCGACAGCGCCGTCGATATGCCGGATGAAGAGTTCGGGCAGGCGATTGAAGCCAACACCGACGAAAACTAACGTGCCGTCGGACGCGACGTCGAAGGCACGAACGGAATGAGGCAGGTCGATGGCCGTCGCGGCTCCATCGGAACCGATTCGGAAAATACGGTTGTGGAAGCCGTCAGCTACGCGAACCCAGATGGTGGAATCGTTTTGCCACCTGGCATCGATGACCGCTCGGTCGATCGCAGATGTCAGATCGCGAGCTGTTCCACCGCTGACTCTCTGCAGGAAAAGATCATGAGGAATCGGCCCGGCGGCGCGGGTCGAGAGAAAGGAAAACTGCTTGCGGCCGGGTGAAGGTAAAAGTCCCGCAAACGGCTGATTGGGCTTGCTGAGGAGAGTGATTGCGGTGTCGGCCAGGGAAATGGTAAATAGAGCATCATTCCAGGTCTCGGCCTTGGGGTGATCACTCGCCATGACGAGGATCTGGTCAGGGCTTGACCAGTCGAAGTCATCGACCCGCCAGACACCGCGAGTTATTTGGCGAATCTTTCCTGAAGCGAGATCGGCCACCCACAGACGTTCCAGATCTTGTTCGCGATCAGCGACCTGAGCGTCATTGTCGGCATTACCTTGTTCTGGTTCTGCCGCCAGGTAGGCAATCTGTTTGCCA
The DNA here is from genome assembly GCA_963715875.1 of uncultured Acidobacteriaceae bacterium. Taxonomy (GTDB): domain Bacteria; phylum Acidobacteriota; class Terriglobia; order Terriglobales; family Acidobacteriaceae; genus Sulfotelmatobacter. The sequence goes on from OY970281.1 coordinate 4,545,423, forward strand.
TCTGGGGACCAGTGGAAGTCACTTACTGCGGTCGCACTGTTCGTGACGGGGTGGGCCTCGCCTCCACCGGCCAGCATGATATAGACCTGCATAGTCCCGGCGCGGTTGGAAAGAAACGCCACACTATCGCCATCGGGTGCCCACTTTGGTGATCGGTCTGATTTGTGCGAGAAAGTGAACTGGCGCAATTCTCCTTGGCCGATATGAAGAAGCCAAAGGTGAGATTCCAACGTGGGCCCGTTCACCTCCGATACCACGCACACCAGCCTGGAGCCATCGGGCGAGAAATGGAGATCCGATGCACGACGAAACTTGACTGCACGCTCCGGGCTGAGCGGAATTGATGCCTGACTCGGGACATCTTTCTGGTGAGCGGTAGGTGCAATCGATAAAGCCGCAATGATGGCGAGACGCAGCAATCGCAGAGATGGTGTCATTGACCCATCGTAGTCGCCCGTCGCCTAAGATTCTTTCATGATTGCAACATGTTGTCTGCGATTAACGTCTTTTGCGGCGGCGCGATAGCGCGCAGGAGAGACGCCGGTGGCAAGTTTGAAGATTTTGCAAAGATGCGCCTGGTTCGCGAAGCCAGCCTCCAAAGCGATTACCGCGAGCGGCGAATCGGACTCCATCAGCTTGCGCCCGGCAGTCTCGACGCGCAGCTTTCTAACATACTGCCCCACAGTACAGCCGTGGTGCTTCCTAAACTCGCGGGCTAAGTGAACGGGGTGAATCCCAATCCAGGCTGCAACCGCGCTGAGGCGCACCGACTCGTGATAATGGGCATGAAGAGCCTCTCGCGCGTTTCTCAACCAAATAGGGCTGTGACGGTGCCGATCAAGCCGTTGCTCGCGGATGAAACCAGCTGCAATCTCCAGCATCAGGCCTTCAATCGCGAGGGGACTTGCGAATTCTCCCAGCCGGCATTCTTGGTAAAGCCTCATCGAAAGCCAGGATATCTCCGCGTTGTGAAAACAGCGGGGTTGACTTGGTAAAGTTCCGTGATCACGAATGTGGTCCAGCCAGCCATCTGTCACCTCCGCAATCAGGCAACGAAACCCATTACTCCCAGCGCTGTTGGTATGAATTTCGCCGGCGCGTCGAAAAAACATTTTGCGTTGACTCAAGTCCATGACTCCGCCGCTGAGCCGTTCTTCGCACTGTCCGTCGATAACAAAACCGATGCAGGTCTGATCATGAACATGCTTGGGAAGGGTAAGGTTGGGGCGATGGCGGCTGACGAGGATTCTGCAATTGGCGACATTATGAACACTCAGGATTTCTGCATGACCGGTCTGAGCAACCGAGTTTAATTTCACGGAGCCTCCCTTTTGCCAGCGCATATTATCTCTCGCTTTCGACGAGTCACAACGACTCCTTGTGTGGGAAGTGATTGAAAGTAAATTTATGGCAGCCGGACCTGTAAGCCGAATTCGCCGGACTCCGTTGCCGATCACGAGATTCCAGCGTGAGGCATAGTCCTCCTCTCGAGAGAGACGTTGCAATGTCCACGACGTATAGAACCTCCCGTTTCGCTGGCCACGCCGACTCTGACGGTAGCGAGCCGGGAGCGACTATCTCCTTGAATTGCTGCTGCCAGGAAGGCGGTCTCGGCACCCACTGTCGAGGGGGAACTGGTGCGCGCGGGCGAGCAACCGATGCGCGCCAGTTTGTGTTTAGCGTCTTGAAATGAGCGTCGTCAAAGGGCAACTCAGCTTCGTTGCGCAATACCAGTTGCGCCGCGGAAGCAGCCGCTGAAAGGCCACTCTGTGCTTCGGCTGCAAGAATTGTGGCCCAGAGATGCTTGCATGGAACGCCGTTGTCCTCGAAGCAGGGACAGTCACACCAAACCGACAGGGTTCCGTCTCTGAAGGTCAGATCTACCTCGTACGTCAGCGAACCGCGCACCCGGGCGTGCAATTCGGTTTCAGAAGCCCGCTCAATACGGACTTTTTGGCCCCAATAATATTCTTCGCCTCTACGCCGGACATTCTTGCTGAATCGAGACTCCAGTCGAGTGGAGAGATTTGAGGACATGGTTCAGGCCTGACGGCATTTTATCGAATAGAAGAAGTGGAGCGTAACCCGTGAGCAGATGGGTCGAGGGGTGTATGCGTGAGCCAAGATGTTATACTTCTTGCTCAGAATTCTTATCAGGAGCTCACTACATGTCCGCACCCAGCCGCCGCCCTGAGATTCGCCGGCGCCGCACCCGCGCTCATAAGATCACGATCCTCCGGAAGCGTCTCGCCTCCGCCAAAACCGATGCCGACCGCGATCGCATCACGGCCAAGTTGCACAAGCTGGCCATCACCTCGCCGGGACAGGCTTTGGTGAAGTAGGTCGCCCGGCTGGGCTAGGCCACGCCCGCCGTGGTCTTCCGGCTGGTGGAAGCTGGCGAGCCGGGCGTTTCCGTCTTGCCCGTCGAGCTGAGGACTTCTCGATAAACATCGAGAATCCGCCGCACCGATTTCTCCCAGGAAAACTTGGTCACTTGCCGGTAGCTGCGTTCCTTCATTTTCTCGCGCAGCGGCTGATCGAGCAGAACGCGGTGTAGAGCGCGCATAATCTCAAAAGAGTTTTCCGGGTGGACGAGCACCGCGGCGTTGCCGACGACTTCCGGCAGTGACGACACATTCGAGGTCACGACTGGCGTGCCATGTGCCATTGCCTCCAGTGGCGGCAGGCCAAAACCCTCATACAACGACGGGAAGACAAAGATTTTGGCCTGGTCGTAAAAGGTGCGCAGCACCTCGATGGGAACGAAGCCGAGGAAGCGCACGTCGTTCTGCACGCCGCTGCGAATCACGGTCCGCCGCAGGTCGGGATTGCCGGAAACATCGTCTCCAATGATGATGAGCTTCAGGTCGGGAAACGCCTGCTCTTTTTCCAGTTCCGCCTTCAGAGCGGAGAAAGCCTCGATCATGCGCACCACGTTCTTGTGCGGGCTGATCCTTCCCGCATAGAGCAGGAAGGGATAGGTCACCTGGTAGCGTTGCGCAATCATCTCGCGCTCGGCTTCGGACGCGTGTCCGTGGAAAAATCGCTCGTCAATCGCGTTGTAGACCACCTCGATGCGACCGGGCGGAATCCCAAACAGCTTCTCGATTTCGATTTTGGTGAAGTTTGAAACCGCGAAAATGCGCGCCGCGCCGCGCAAAACCCGCTTGGTCCACTGCATGTGCCAGGCTCCCCAGAATCCGGTCTGCTGGCGCGCCCGGGAGAGATGCTCCAACATATCGTGCACCGTCATGACATAAGGGCAAGGCAGGGCGCGAGGCACCGAGAACAGATTCGGAATGTGCACCAGATCGCAGTCCAGCCGCTTCACCATGGTGCGAAACTCCCGAAATCCCTTCAGGGTCCGCTCCGGATCGATCAGGGGAACAGAATGGAAGTTCGGGGGTAGAGGGCCGATTTCCTGCATTTTGGCGGGAAAACCGATCAGGTAGTACGTAGTCTCGTGGTCGAGACGTCCCAGAGTGCGCACGACATTGCGGATGTACGTACCGACGCCGAACTCGGTCATCCGCCGAATGTCGATGGCGATCTTCACCGAAGGCATTAAAACACAGAGTGGGGTGAGAACACAGCAGAAATGGTGGTGTTGACATTTGACCACGCCAAGCAACACGCTACAACTGGCGGTGGAGAAGGAACCGAGTCCATGACGATTGACCTCAAGCCCGAACAGCAACGCGTGATCGATCTGGCCGTTCAGTCTGGCATGTATCAGAACCCCGGTGAAGTCCTCGATCAAGCTTTCGAGATCATCCGGGAACAACTCGATCTTGAAGACTGGATGCTCGGGCCTCGGGAGGAAGTGGCTGCTCACATCGCGGCGGGCTTTGCGCAAGCCGAGCGTGGTGAATTGATCGACGGCGATGCGGCCGTAGAGATGTTGCGACGACGACGGGCTGAGCGGCTGAAACCGCAGAAATAATGGCGCCGTTTCAACTCACCCGGCAAGCCACCGAAGACCTTGATGCCATTTGGTGGACCATCGCGCAAGACAACCGGGACGCCGCCGAAAGGGTTGAGACGGAAATTATCGCTGCCTGTCGCCGACTGGCGAAACATCCTGGAATGGGGACCAAGCGACAGGACGTCACGTGCTGCCAGTGCGGTTCTGGACCATCACAAAATTCCCCAATTATGTGATCATCTACCGTCCCGAAACCAAACCCTTACAAGTGATCGCCATTCTGCACGGGAGGCGTAACCTGAAAGAGGTCCTGGACAAGCGCTCCTGGTGAGTTCTGAAGTCTAAACCTACTCGTTACGCCCTCACTTCCGCCTGTGCCCGCGCCCTGCGCTCGGCATACAGCGGGAAGGCTTCGCACAGAGCCAGCACTTCATTACGAACCTTGGTGAGCACGGCTGCATCAGTGCGATGAAGAAGTGTTTCTGCGATCCAGCGGCCGATCTGCCGCATCTCGCCTTCTTTCATGCCGCGCGTGGTGAGCGCCGGCGAGCCGATGCGGATGCCGCTCGGCTTCAGTGGCGGGTTGGTATCGAACGGAATCGCATTCTTGTTGACGGTGATCCCGGCCTCGCCCAGCGCCTTCTCCGCCTCGCTACCCAGCATCCCCTTGGAGAAGACATCGACCAGCATCACGTGCGTGTCGGTTCCGCCCGAAATGATCCGGAAGCCTTCGGCCGCAAGCGTCTCCGCCAACACCTTTGCGTTAGCCACGACCTGCTTGGCATAGTCGCGGAACTCGGGCTGCATCGCCTCCTGAAAACAGATCGCTTTGGCCGCGATGATGTGCACCAGCGGGCCGCCCTGCATCCCAGGGAAAACTGTCTTGTCGATGGCCGCGGCAAACTCCGCCTTGGAAAGAATCAGGCCTGAGCGTGGCCCGCGCAGCGTCTTGTGCGTGGTGGAAGTCACGATGTGCGCGTGCGGCACCGGCGATGGATGCGCTCCACCGGCCACCAGTCCGGCAAAGTGCGCCATGTCGACCAGGTACAGCGCACCCACTTTATCTGCGATCTGCCGCATGCGCGCAAAGTCAATGATGCGAGGATACGCGCTGCCCCCGCCGATGATCAGTTTCGGGCGATGCTCCTCGGCCAATTTTTCCAGCGCGTCGTAGTCAATCGTCTCAGTTTCCTTGGTCACGCCGTAGGGAACGATCTTGTAGGTCTTGCCCGAAAAATTCAGATGATGTCCGTGCGTGAGGTGGCCGCCGTGCGCCAGATTTAATCCGAGAATCGTATCGCCCGGCTGCAGCACGGAGGCATAGGCTTCCATGTTCGCCTGCGAGCCGGCGTGAGGCTGCACATTCGCATGCTCGGCGCCAAAAAGCTGCTTGGCTCGGTCGCGCGCCAGGTTCTCAACCACGTCAGCGTACTCGCAGCCGCCGTAATAGCGCTTGCCGGGATATCCCTCGGCGTACTTGTTGGTGAACACTGATCCAGCGGCTTCGAGCACGGCTTCACTTACAAAATTCTCCGAGGCAATCAGTTCGAGACCCTCGTGCTGGCGGCGGGCTTCGTTGTCGATGGCGGCGGCAATCTGCGGATCGGCTTCATACAGCGGGCGGTACATTTTGTTGGATTGCTTCATATCGTTTTTCCTAGGATGACTGAGATGTCTCGTATACGTTGGGACGGTGGAGTTCCATAAAACGCTCCGGAGCCTTGACCGGAGTAAATCCGACTTGTGAATAAAGTCCGTGTGCGTCGCGGGTGGTCAAAATCCAGCGTCGCAAATTCTGCAGCGCAGGATGTTGGGTAATGCACTGCATCAGCCATTTGCCCAGACCGCGGCCGCGATGCGACTCCAGCACGAAAACGTCGCCGACGTAAGCCACCGTGGCGAAATCGCTGATTACACGGGCGAAGCCAACCTGCGCACCCTCGCCATCATAAACGCCAAAACAGAGGGCGCCCGCGATCGACCGCGCCACCACTTCCCGCGGAATGCCTTTGGCCCAGTAGCAATTCGTCAGAAAACCATGAACCACATCCAGGCGCAGGCGCTCACGATCCGTGCTGATCAGAAACTCGCCGAGCTGATATTCAATCACGGCTTCGGAAGCGTCAGCGGCCGTATTCTGCATGCCAGTATTCTAATCCCCGGCCAAGTCTGTTGCCGGTCGCTAATTGCCAACTGCCAATTGCTAATTGCTAAGTGCTGTCTGCTAAAACGCCGTCCGCAAAAACGACGCCAGCTGCCATCCATCCATGTAATTGTACGGAGCCTCGCCCATGGTGTAATGGCCGCAGGGCAATACGACGACTTTGTGATCCAGTTCGTGGCGCTCAAATTCAGTCACCACATCGCGCGAGAGTTCGGGTAGAAAAGTGAGATCGTATTTCGCATAAATAATCAGCGACTTGCGCGGCCAGCGCGAGAATTGCTTGAAATAAGCCATCGGGCTCACTGCCAGCCACGATTGCCGCAAGGTCTCGAGATCGACCTGCGATTCGATTCCCTGCCGGATGTGCCGTGTCGACTGCCCGTGCCACACAACGTCGGCGACGTACGTGGAAGCGTGATTGAACGCCGCCACGCGAATGCGCGGATCGTGCGCGGCCGCAATGAATGCGTAACACGAGCCCAGACTCGTACCCACGATGCCCAGCTTGCTGTAGCCCTGCTGCTGCAGCCAATCGAGGCAGCAGCGAATATCCACCACGCCCTGCCGCACGGCATCGAGCGTGCGCCCGATATTTGCCGAAACGGCATAGTCCGCCCGGCCGATTTCAGCCGGCATGCGAATGTCGTGATACGGCATGCTCAGCCGCAGCACGGCGATGCCAAGCATGTTCAGCAGTTTGCACAAGCTCACGTAGGCGACGGCATCCGCGTTCCAGTGCGGCAGGAGCACGACCGCACGACGCCCGCGCGCCGGAAACCAGCGCGCATTCACCAGATTGTTTTCCGGGTACGGAGTTTTCACCGGAGCGGTGAAGCGCAAGAACTCCGCAAACGTTCCTCTTACTTTGGCTTCGAGTTTGGGATCGGGAACTTCGCGCGTGGAGTGAACCTTGACCTCGCGCTTCTCCAGTCGGAAGTCTGTGGGCTGCGTGTAGGCATAAAACTCATCGCTGGAGGCGACGATGCGGCGATTGAAGTCGACGAGAAACTTTGCGGGATCGTCGACCGGCTGGCCCGGACGCGCGCCGTTGCGGCAAGGCCAGTCCCGCGCGAATTCCAGTCCCCAGTCGAGCGGGCGCACCACGCGGTTGTTGTCCACGGAAGTGAGCTTATGCTCCCAGTCGTACATCCATTGTGCGTAGCGCGAGGGCATAGTCAATCCTCTAGTGTAACAAGCTGGTATTGATTCGCTTAGGCCCCTTCATTCAACGGTTCTATTAAGCGGTTCGCGCCGGGTATTCGGTCCTTAAACGGAACAATGAGGAGAAATGCTCGCGGACTGTGACATCCGTCACCGAGGATCTCCGGAGAGAGAGCGTATCAGTGGGGAAGTCGGGAAGCGGGGAATCGCTAGCCGGATTTGTTTTGCATGTAGCTACGTTTGGAGTTACAATGAGGCTGGAATGGGATGAGGCGAAGAACCGCGCCAATCTTCGCAAGCATGGCTTCGACTTTGAGGACGGGGAAGAGCTATTTCGCGGCACGCTCGTCATCGATGCGACCGACACGCGGAAGGACTACGGAGAAAGCCGGTGGACCGGTCTTGGCATTATTGGAGGGCGCGTTGCGCAGGTGGTCTTTGCGGAGAGTGATTTTGAAACCATTCGGATCATCTCGCTTAGAAAGGCGACAAGTCATGAACGGAAAGAATTCGAAAAGGCGGTCGAAGACCGATTGGAAGAGAATTGACGCACTGCGGGACGAAGACATCGATCTGTCCGACGCGCCCGAACTCGGCCCGGATTTCTTCAAGAACGCTATCCTCTGGCCCGGACCCAAGAAGCAGATCACCCTGCGCGTCGATCCCGATGTGCTGACGTTCTTCCGCAAGCACGGACGCGGCTACCAGACCACAATGAACGCTGTCCTGCGCAAGTACATGGAAGCCAGAAAAGAAAGTCAGCGGGCCTAGCTGCCGGCACCTGCTTGGACATGTTGCGGAGAAGGTCGTGGAGCCCCGGACGCCCTCGTCCGGGGGCCGTGAAAGCTTCCATCTGAGGTTTGTGCCACTCCCCCGGGCGGACGAGGGCGTCCGCCCCTCCATGCCTACGTTCCGTACTTCCTAGGCACTCTCTTCGAGATATTGCACAGAACCTCGTAGGGCGAACTATCGGCCCAGCGCGCGTGTTCGAGCGCATCCACGCTGAGCCCGTCCCGAGTTCCGAGCAGGATGACTTCATCGCCCACCGCAACGCCAGGGATTCCGGTAACATCCACCAGCGTGAGATCCATCGAAATGCTGCCGAGGATGGGAGCGTAGTGGTCGCGCACGATGACACGGCCACGATTGGAAAGCTGGCGATTGTACCCGTCGGCGTAACCCACGGGCAGCACGGCAACGTGCGCCGGCGCTCCGGTAACGTACGTACCGCCGTAGCCGAGAGCCTGGTTCGCAGCGAAATCGCGCATGGAAAGAATGCGCGTTTTCCAGGTCAGGACCGGCTTCACCGGAAGACGTAGCGTGCCACCGCTCACTTCCCTGCCCGCGCGCTGGAACGGCAAATAATATCCATAGAGAGCGACGCCAGGGCGCACCATATTGTTCCACGTCTCGCGGCGCGAAATCAGCGCGCTGGTGTTGGCCATGTGCACGAGTTGCGGATTGAAGCCGGCCGCGCGCACCATGCGCTGCGCCTCCTCAAAGCGGCGTTCCTGCTCAGCCACGGAAGGCGCGTCCATAATCTCCGAAGAAGCCAGATGTGTGGAGAGACCTTCGAACAGAAGATGCGGAGCTGCGCTGAGCGCCTTCAGCATGGCTGGAAGTTCAGCCAGCGCCACACCCAGCCGGCCCATGCCGGTATCCACTTTCAAATGCACAGCCTGTGGTATTGTCCCGGCCACCGCGGCTTTTTCCAGAGACTCGATGTGCCACGGTTCCCATACCGTAGGCGTGAGCCGCAAGCGGACGATCTCGTTTTCTTCGCCGCGCCAGAAACCCGTCATCAGCAGAATGCGCGACTCGATGCCGGCCTCGCGCAGCGGGATCGCCTCATCGAGCGACGTAACCCCCATCCATTTCGCGCCCTCGGCTTGCAGCGCGCGCGAGCACTCTACGGCGCCGTGCCCGTAAGCATCAGCTTTGACCACGGAGCAGACCGTCACGCCCGCACCTGTATGCTTCATCACCGTCCGGAAGTTTTGCCGCAGGGTGGACAAGGAAACTTCCGCCCATGTAGGACGCGTCGCCACGCGGCTCAGGATTTCTGCGGTAGTCGCCACTGAAGTCGATTATAGCGGGAGTAGTCTGCGCGCTCAGGTTACGCTTGGGCTACTCCCGAAAACAGTGGTTAGTGATTACTGGGTAGTGGGAAACACTCATCACTAACCACTGCTCCTCTCACTTGCCCGCCAGAGAAAAGGTCACCGTGATTTGCGTCTCCACTTCCACCGGTTCGCTATTCAGGAGGTAGGGCCGGTAGCGCCACTGGCGCACCGCGTCGATCGCGGCTGGTATCAACATGGGATGTCCGGAAACTGCTTTGAGATTTTCAATCGTCCCTTGCTTGCTGATCACGGCCTGCAGCAACACGGTTCCCTCAATGCGACCGACTAACGCCAGATGTGGATACGTGGGCAGAACCTTGCGGATCAAATCCCCTTCGCTCATACGCGAGATGCGGAGCCGAGCGGCAGGTGGAACGGGCGCTACCGGCATTTCCGGGCGGGTGCCGGGCCCTAAGCCATCGGGAAGGCCACGAAGATCCCCAGAGCCTGGCGCTCCTGGGATATACGGACCTAAACTAACCGTCGGTGGACCATCATCGCCCGTAGGATGGAAACCCCTGCTGGTCGGCACGGGCAGGCGTAAGAGAATCTCGTTAGCATGACCGCCAAGCGCGGCTGCGTTCGAACCTGTACGCGATGGGGCCGCGGGAAGCGCTTCCAGCGGTCGACCCAGGCTAACTGGCGCGGAAAGGGGCCGAAACAAGGGAAGGCCCGTCGGCCGAAGCAGCGGCACGACCAGCAATATGCTTACCGCCAGCGCCTGCAAACCGAACGAGGTCAGAGTGGTGAAACCGCGGCGCGAACGTTCGTCCCATGATGAGGTGAGCGTGGTGCTGAACATGCTGTCCTCCAGATGCCAAGTGTTACTGCTACAGACACCGGAAGGTGCGTCTCGAGACGAACTGGAACAACTAAAAAAGGCCGCATTTTTCTGCGGCCTTGAGGAACTTTTTCGACACGCACGGTGTCGAAAGAAAACTACTTCGGGGGCGCGGTCGGTTTCGGAGTAGCGGGCTTGGTTGCCGTCGGCTTGGGCGCTGCCGGCTTGGCAGCGGTTCCAGCGGGGGCTGGCGCGGGCACGCCCGATTGCGTGTTATAAGCGTCCACGACGGCGCGAGTAATGTCTCCACCCTCGCCGTACCACAGGATCGGGCTTTGCGGCCATGGATTCGAAGTGTCGACGATCATGCCGAAACCGTTTTCCTGCGCGTGCTTCACGATCACCGGCGCCATTTTCTGCAGGATGCGCTGAAAGATCTCCTTCTGCTGGTTCTGCGCGTCTTCCTGAGCGTCCTGCACAGTGCGGTCGAAGGACTTCTTCTTGGTCTCGATCTGTTTGACCAGCGTGGCGCGAGCCTCTTCATTCAGCTTGTCGCCCTGGGTCTGCAATTGCTTCTGCAGACCTTCCAGTTCTTCGCTCTGAGCCTTCAATTCACTTTGTTTGGGATCCAGCTTCTTTTTCAGAACTTCGAAATCGCGCTGGCCTTCATTGCAAGCGAAGACGGCTTGCTCAATGTTGATCGTTCCCAGCTTCGTGCCCGTGCCGGTCGCGATAGCAGGAGCCGAAGGCGAAGGGGCGGCGGGGGTGGTGGCAGCACTGGTTTGGGCCCATGCGGGAATCGTGGAGCATGCCGCAATAGCCAGGAGAGAACGCAAAAACTTGCTTGTCATTGGACGCTTAAACTCCTTGGAACATTGTTCCGTTGAATATGGATCCAGCAAACATGGTCCGGGAATCACTCGGATTACCCTCTTCAGGGTAATGCTGGGCACACGCCGGGGTTGCTGGACGCACTGTCCACCCCTGATCGGCTCTCTGCAATGGCGTGGATGGTAGCCATTATAGTGAGCATCCTCAGGCGGCGTCAAACCGATGCCGGTGCAACCGCGTACATATATTGTGATGGCGGCAGGGCGTGGAATGTGGATATCTGCCTGAAAATATATTTGTGCGCAACGGTCGCAGCAACTTTTAGAACGTGGTTGCCACGGTGAAGCGGAAGGTTTTGCGCGGCTCGCGCAGCAGGAAGCTGGGCGAGTAGGTTTCTTTTGCCAGGTTATAGGTATACGCTCCAGCGCCGGTCAGGAAGCAACCCTTGGGGCCGCATTCATGCGGGAACATGCCGGGGGTAATCGGGATCGGTGGGTTCGCCGGGCTATCCAGGCGCAGCGGGTTATAGGCCCAATAGATGCGGAAGGGCGCATTGATCACGGGTAAGAACATCTGGAGTTCCAGTCCGGTAGACGCTCTGGGACGCCAGTTGGTCGAGCCCAACACCTGCAACTCGTTTGAGGGCGGCGGCGACAGCACACTGCCGGGAGCGCATGTGTTCGCGGTCGCGGTTTGCAACAGCGTGGGACATCCAAAGGCCTGGCCTACGACTTCCCCGTATTGCGCTTGCGCAATCTGCAACTGCGATTTGCGCACGATGGGGTCAATGCCCATATCCAAAAATGGAGCCAGAGCTACCGGCCCATAAATCGTGATGCGGTACTCCAGGTTTGCAACTATGCTCAAATCGCCGCCGGGGAACGTGATCTGATCGATCGGAATCGGAACGGTGACATTTCCCGCCAATGGGTTTTTCGGATCCAGGGGCACCGGGTGTCCGTCGGGGTTGGTGAGAGTGATCGATCCCACGCTGGGCAGGAAGGCCACTGGAGAGACGGATCGAATGTCAAAGCCGCGCAGGTCGTTCTCGCCACCCAGATAGGCGCGCTGGAACGGGGGCGCGACCAACCCGCCAAAGCCCGTGATGAACGATCCCTGCACATTGAAGCCGATGGCATTGCGCCGCTTCTGCACGGGGATGAATTTCTTGTAGGCAACGATCGGGCGGACCGAACGAACCGTGCCTCCCAACCCGGCCAGCTCGGCGCCGAGGGTGAATTGCCTTCCGCTGTGCGGCGAAATTGGACTGTCAATGGTGCTGAAGGAAAAGTTGGGAAAGATCTTGCTGGTAATGATTCCAGTCAGGGCATTGGGCCCGGAAATCCCGCGGAACGCCAGGAACTCGAACAAATTCTTGGACGCAGTACTGAGAGCCAGCAGCGATGAGCGGTCGAAGGAATACGTAATGCCGACGCGCTTGAAAGAGTGGTGCAGCGCGTAGCTTAACGAGGTGGTGAATCCGGCGCTGGCCTGCGTGTAATTCTGCAGATTTTGCAGCACGGTGTTGGGCAGGTTCAGAGGTTGCCCTCCTAAAATGGAGAGTTCCCTGGCCTGATCGAACTCCGTCTTGGTGTAATAGACGTTGAAGCCGAACTGCAGCGGGCGATCAAACAGGTAAGGCTGGGTAAAGCCGAAGCGAATGCTTTTGGCGAGGTTGCCCAGGCTGGCCTGGACCTGAAGAGTTTCGCCGAGCCCGAGGAAATTGTTGGTCGAGTAGTTGATGCCGACAAAAGCCCCTTCCAGTCCGCTCACGCCGCCATTCAAGCCGATGCTGTTCTTGCCCTTCTCGTGGACCTTAAGCGTCAGATCCACGAGGCCATTTTTCTCATCCAGTTGGCGAGTGGTGACATTGGGGTCGTCCGGTTTCAACTGATCGAAGTAGCCGAGCTGGTTCAAGCGCAGCAAGCTCAACTCCCACAGACGGGAGTTGTAGAGCCCACCTTCCTCGAGGGCGACTTCGCGCCGGATTACCTTGTCGCGGGTCGTGGTGTTGCCCTGGAACTCGATGCGGCGCACGTAGAACTGCTTGCCCTCGTCGACGTCGATATCGAGAAAGATCAGTTTTTTATCATCATCAAACCGCGTGTCAGGAATGGACGTGAAGTTGATATAGCCCAACTCGCCATAGGCCTTGCGCAGATTTTCGATGCCCTTGCCGATTTTCTCTTTGCTGAAAATCTCTCCGTCTTTGATGGGAAACAGGTTGCGCAGAGCTTTCACGTTCTGCACTGCCTTATTGTTCTTGAAGGTAATGCCGCCCAGGGTGTAGCGCTCGCCCTCGTCAATGGGCATGGTGATGTCAACGGACTTGCCCGCCCCACTCTGCAGCAGAGGAATATGGATGCCGGTGTGCCCGGTATCGTGAATGTTCGTCTTGGGCTGGTTCACAATGACTTTGAAATAGCCCCGGTTCTGATATTCGGTGCGGACGCGTTCGGTGTCTTCGTCCAGCTTGGTCGCGTCGTAGGTTCGGGCGAAGATGTCTTCCAGGAAGATGGAATGGGGAATGCCGATCGGCCGCAAGTTCTTCATGGCATAGCGCAGAACGCGCGACTTGACGTTCTTGTTGCCCTCGAACTTAATCTTGCCGACCTTCACCTTGGGTCCCTCTTTGATCACAAAGGTGACGCCAATCGCAGCCGGGGGGATTTGCCGGATCTCTGTTCGGATCGTAGAGAATTGCCGTCCATGCTCGGCGAGCAAGCCTTTGATCGCGACTTCGGCTTTTTTGACTTTAGTAGGATCGTACTGGCTCTCGACCGACAACCCGACCTTCGCCTCTTTGAAACGGTCGAGCACATCGCTGGTGGTGACCGAGTTGAGGCCGACATAGTTGATCTCGCGGATCGTCGGTTTTTCCTTCACTTGGACGATCAGGCGCCATCCCTTGGGAGTCTGTTCCCGGTAAAAGTGGATGTCCTCGAAGTAGCCCGTATTCCACAAGGAGTTAAAATCGCGCTCGAGTGCGGCGGCATCGTAGATATCGCCGGGATGCGTAAAAATTCGCGCCTTCACCGTTTCGGCGGGAATTCTGCGGTTCCCCTGAATGTTGATTTCAGAGATGACGTCGCTCTGCGCCCAACTGAGCGCCGTGGTGGCAAGCAGCGCCAGCGCGATCGCCAGCACCCGCCCGCTCCGCTTCATGCTCCGGCAAAGCCGTGCAAATGAAGAAGATGAAGGAGGGACTGCGCCGGAAGGGCCCTGGCTGCGCCGCGACACAGAATTATCTCGATGAGAGCAAAAATGAATCGCTACTACCTCAGCCTCTGGGATGTAGGAAAACGATCATTATACGACAGTGGTCAGTGATTCGTGGCAAGTGGTTAACGGAACTTCATTCAAATTCATCAGTCCCTCGAGTCAATCGGCGGTGGTTGGCCGGGTACCTCGGCCCACTCACGAACCGCTGGCTGGCTCTACTTCAACCAAGACGGAATAAAACGTGGCGGAGTTGCCCAGATCGGAAAGTTTTTCTGAGGTGAGCACATTGATGTTGCGAAATCCGGGGCCAAGTTTCGCCCAGTTCAGCCTTGCCGCCACCACTCCGGGCTGAACCGCGCCGTCCACTCGAGCCTGCAAAAAAATTTCTCCGCGCCGGTTGTAGACCCTTACTCTCGCTCCGTTGGAAATTCCACGGGCCCGCGCATCCGCGGAGTGCATTTCCAGCAGATTAGTTTCTTCCATCTCCTGAACGGATGGCAGGTTCGAAAACGTTGAGTTGAGGAAGTTGTCGGCCTTGCGCGCCAACAACTCCAGCGGGAATGTCATTTTGTTGCCACCGTTCCGCGATTCAGCCGGAGGCGTGAACTCGGCCACCGGATCGAGTCCCTGCGCCTTCACCGCCTCGCTGTACAACTCAGCCTTGCCCGAAGGCGTGCGGAAGTTACCCTGAGCAAAAGGAAGGAACGGAGCAGGTTCGGACTCGCCACCGACCACTGGCGACTGACCACTGAAATTCAACCGCACCTGCCGCTCCCGCTCCAGGCGTTCCCGGCTGATGCCATTCAGCCATGGATTGCTGGAATCGAGCGCACCGTTGATCATCTCGTCGACAGTTTCGGTGAAGCATGCATCTTTGAATCCCATGCGCTCAGCCAGCGCGCGAAAGACTGCAACGTTCGAACGGCACTCCCCCAGCGGCGCAATCGCCTGGTCCGAGACCTGAAGGTAATAGTGGCCGTAGGCGATCTGCAGATCTTTATGCTCGAAAAACGTGGTTGCGGGCAACAAAATGTCGGCATAGTCGGTGGTATCGGTGAAGAACTGCTCGTGGACCACGGTGAATAAATCCGTCCGCTTAAGGCCGCGAACCACTTCGTTGTGGTTGGGACAAACCGCCGCCGGGTTTGAGTTGTACACAAACAACGCCTTCACCGGTGGATCAGTCAGCGTGTTGAGTGCCGTGCCCAGTTCCACCATATTCACGGTACGTGGCGTGTGGCCGGGTGTGTTGGCGGGCGTGTGGCGCGAGGACTCTTGCCCGCGCAAGCTGTCGGCCATCAGATCGGGTCGCATCAACGCATCTTTGTTGAGCCCAAACGCGCCGCTGGTAGACATCTGAAGCCCGCCGCCTACATCCTTCCATGATCCGGTGATGCAGGGCAGCATGGCGATCGCGCGCGTGGCCATCCCACCGTTCTCGGACCGCTGCACTCCATAATTCAGCCGGATCACTGCAGGCCGCGTGGTGGCGTACTCGCGGGCCAGCTTGCGAATGTCATCTGCCGCAATCCCTGTCCATCCTGCGACACGCTCGGGAGAGTATCCATCCACTTTCTTCCGCAATGCGTCGAAGCCCTGCGTGTACTTCGCGACGTAATCGCCGTCGTGCAGTCCTTCGCCGATGATCACGTGCATCATGGCCAGAGCCAGCGCCGCGTCGGTGCCCGGATTGATGGGAAGATACCAGTCGGAGCATGCCGCCGTGCGCGTGCGGTAAGGATCGATGACCACCAGCTTCGCGCCCTTGCGCCGCGCTTCGGCGATGAATGGCCACAAGTGGACATTGTTGCCGTGAATGTTCGAGGCCCAGGCGATGATGTAGCGGGAATGAGTGAACTGCTCGGGTTCGGTTCCGAGCTTGACGCCCAGCACAGAGATCAGGCCAGCCTCGCCTGCCGCAGAACAAATCGCCCGCTCGAGTTGGGAAGCTCCGAGGCGTCCGAAAAATCTGCGATCCATCGAGCCGCCGTTCAGTGCGCCGAGCGTTCCGCCATAGGAGTACGGAAGAATCGACTCGCTGCCAAATTCGGCGATGATGCTTTTGAAACGCGCGGTGATCTTGTCGAGCGCCTCATCCCAGGAAATACGCTGCCAGACCTGTGTAGCGCGGGCGCCCACGCCCGCGTCAGGCGTTTTGGCCGAGTACCCCTTCGGAGCTACCCTCCGCATCGGATACAGTACCCGGTCCGGCGAATACACCCGATCCAAATACTTCGCCACCTTCGCGCACAAGAATCCTCGCGTCACGGGATGCCCAGGATCCCCCTGAATCTTAGTCGCGCGGCCATCCTCCACCGTAATCAACACTCCGCAAGCATCGGGGCAGTCGTGCGGACACGCGGCATGGACAACTTTCTTCATGAGTCTTAATTATAGGGGAGGAACGGTAGAAACGTCAAAGGTTTCGATTCAGTACGTTTCGAAGGCCCTATATTCGCTTTGCAACCTTGAAACGTGAACCTTTGAAACCTTGCTACTTGATTTCCAGCACTTCTTTTTCTTTGCCCTTGCTCATCTCTTCCATCTTCTTGATCTCGTCGTCGGTGAGCTTCTGGATTTCTTCGAGCGAGCGCTTCTCGTCGTCCTCGGTGATCTTCTTGTCCTTCATCGCCTTCTTGATGGCGTCGTTGCCGTCGCGGCGGATGTTGCGGATCGCGGTGCGGTGCTCTTCCAGCACTTTATGCAGATGCTTCACCATATCCTGGCGGCGCTCTGTGGTGAGGGCCGGCACGGGCACGCGGATCAGTTTGCCGTCGTTCATCGGGTTCAGTCCGAGTTCGGCGGAGCGGATGGCCTTCTCGATCACGGCCATCTGCGAGGTATCGAAGGGCTGCACGGTGATCATCTGGGGTTCGGGGGCGTGCACCTGCGCGATCTGGTTCAGCGGCATCTGCGAGCCGTAGTAATCGACGCTCACGCTATCGAGCATGTGCACGTTGGCGCGGCCGGTGCGGGTAGCGGCCATGGCTTTGCGGAAGTCTTCCACCGCCTTATCCATCCGCGTTTTCAGTTGTACGTAGGTTTCTTTCAGGCCCGGAATCGCGGCCATCGTGGCGGGGCCATATCAGTCAGCTCCGTAAGAAAGTGAAGTATTAAAACGCTGAATTATAAACCCCAAACGCAAAACTGCCACGGATCTAAGAAGATCACGACGGATCAAGAAATTCCGAGCCAACATCCGTGTGATCCGTGCAAAATCCGTGGCTACAGCATTTTGGCTTACGCGCTCACCCTCGACCCAATCTTCTCCCCGCTCACCACGCGCCGGATGTTCCCATGCTGGTTCAGATTGAAGACGATGATCGGAAGGTTATTGTCCTTGCACAGGCTGATGGCGGTGGAATCCATCACTTTCAGCCCCAGCTTCAGGACGTCCATGTAGCTGATGCCGGTCGAATTTCTTCGCGTCCTTCACCTTCATGGGATCAGCGTCGTAGATGCCATCGACTTTGGTGGCTTTGAGAATGGCGTCGGCCTTGATCTCCATGGCGCGCAACGAGGCTGCCGTGTCGGTCGAGAAGTAGGGATTGCCCGTGCCTCCCGCGAAGATCACGACGCGGCCCTTTTCCAGATGCCGGATGGCGCGGCGACGGATAAAGGGCTCGGCCACCTGGTTCATCTCGATCGCCGATTGCACGCGAGTGTAGACCTTTTGTTTTTCGAGAGCATCCTGCAGCGCCAGAGCGTTAATCACGGTGGCCAGCATGCCCATGTGATCGGCGGAGACGCGGTCCATGTCCCTGGCCTGATCGGCGACGCCGCGGAAGAAGTTGCCGCCGCCCACCACGATCGCGAGTTGCACGCCCAACTTGTGGACGTCGGCCAATTCCGCCGCAATCTCGTGGATGCGCGCCGTATCGATACCGAAACCCTGAGTCGCAGCCAGGGCTTCTCCGGACAGCTTGAGCAGTACGCGTTTGAAGGGAGGGGTCATAAGAGCAGTCGCCAGTTCCCAGTTCCAGTCTGCGTCGATTCGATTTTGGGTGGCGCAGCGCTTCAGCGCTGCGATCAACATTGCCTGTAACAAGCGGCTTCCGCCGCTGAGGCACCTCAAGGCATTACAGATCTACGGCACGCGAAAAAAAAGCGCCCCGCAGGGCGCCCGGAATTACTCCGCTTTCTGTTCTGTTGGTTTGGTGACGGCGACAGTCTCGCCGGCGTCGCCGACCTTGAAGCGGGCGAAGCGGCGTACGCTGATGTTCTCGCCGAGTTTGCCGATCTTGGCTGCGATGAGCTGCGCGATCGAAACCGTCTGGTCCTTGATAAAGGGCTGCTCCAGCAGGCAGACCTCTTCGTAGAACTTTTCCATTTTGCCGTTGACCATCTTTTCGGCAATGTTCGCGGGCTTACCGCTGGCAATCGCCTGCGCCAGGAAAATATCTTTCTCGCGTGCGAAATCCGCGGCGGTGACATCCTCTTTGCGGACGTACTTGGGATCGCTGGCCGCTATATGCATCGCGATATCGTGCGTCAACTCCTTGAAGTCGTCGGTGCGCGCGACGAAATCGCTCTCGCAGTTAACTTCGACCAGCACACCGATCTTGCCGCCGGCATGGATGTAGCTGGTCACCGAGCCTTCGCTGGTCACGCGCGTCGCCTTCTTGGCCGCAACCGAAACGCCCTTCTTGCGCAGGATTACAACCGCCTGCTCCATATCGCCCTTGGCTTCGGTGAGGGCCTGTTTACAATCCATCATGGGTGCTCCGGTTTTTTCCCGGAGATCTTTTACTTGTGCTGCAGAAATGTTTGCCATAGTAGTGCTCATTTGTTAGGAGTCCTTATGAATTTTGGGTTCGTGCCCAGGTTTCAAGGTTTCAGAATTTCAAGGTTTCAAGAAAAGATACAGGACAAATCCCGGACGAACTCTTGTCATTGAAACTTTGAAACCTTGAAACTTTGAAACCTATATAGTAAGACCCGCGCCGGACGACCCGCGCGGGTCAGATATTTCCACGTGCCCGGTTTTTACTAGGTACTCGGTACCCGCAACTCGGTACTGCCCTTAAACCGTCTGGCTCTCCACGTGGGGAACGTCGTTCTCCTCGGTGGCGACCGGCTTCTTATGCGTGCCCGGACCCAGCACCTCTTCCATGCTGATGTTCTCGCCGGTATCCACCATATCGGAGGCAGCCGCGGCTTCCTGAGCGCGTAACTCGTTTGCGGCAGCCGCATGTTCGGCGCGCTGCGCTTCTTGCGCCTGGGCTTGCTCGGTGGCAGCCTGCATATCGGCGACCTGCTTGTCGGTCATCAACTGCGCGCCTTCGGCAATCGAGTCCGAAATCTTCGAGGTGAACAGCCGAATCGCGCGCAACGCGTCGTCGTTGCCCGGAATGACGTAATCCACTTCACTGGGATCGCAATTGGTATCGACCACCGCGACCACCGGAATGCCCAGCTTGCGCGCTTCTCGCACTGCGATCTGCTCTTTGTTCGAATCGATGACAAAGATCGCATCCGGCAACCGGCTCATATTCTTGATGCCGGCCAGGTTGGCCTGCAGGTGCTTGCGCTCGCGCTCGAGTTTGATCACTTCTTTTTTCGGCAGCAGCTCGTAACGGCCGTCAGTGGCCATGTCGTCGAGCTCCTTCAGCCGCTTGACCGATTTCTGCACGGTCACCCAGTTGGTGAGCAGTCCACCCAGCCAGCGCTGGTTGATGTAAAAGCCGCCGCATTTCGTCGCCTCTTCGGCGATGGCGTCCTGTGCCTGGCGCTTGGTTCCCACGAACAGCACAATTTTGCCGTCGGCCGCCAGTTCCTGCACAAATTTCGACGCCTCTTTGAACATCTTCAGCGTCTTCTGCAAATCGATGATGTAAATCCCATTGCGCTCTCCGAAGATGTACTCCTTCATCTTGGGATTCCAGCGCTTCGTCTGATGCCCGAAGTGAACACCCGCTTCGAGCAATTCCTTCATGGTGATAGTAGCCAATGAACCTCCTTATTCAGTCTGCATCGGGAAGCCAGTGCTCAGTACCGAGCACCCAGTACCCAGAAAAAACCTCTGGCAACTGGGTACTGGCAACTGGATACTGCTCTCCGATTGCCATTCCCGTCCCCAAGCCGCGAGGCCCGGGAAGAATTGAACACCTAAAAACAGGTTTCAAAGTTTCAGACGTTTCAAGGTTTCCAATGACACTTCGAAATCGTGGAAACCTTGAAACCTTGAAACTTTGCCACCTTGAAACCTAGCGCTTAGAGAACTGGAAGCGCTTGCGCGCGCCCTTCTGGCCGTACTTCTTACGCTCTTTGCCGCGCGAGTCTCGCGTGACCATGCCTTCAGACTTCAGCTTGCCGCGAAGTTCCGCATTGAATTGCATTAATGCGCGCGCAACGCCGAGCTTCACGGCATCAGCCTGCCCGCGCACTCCGCCACCCAGCACGCTGGCGACGATGTTGAACGTGGCTGCCGAATCCGTGATCGCGAGCGGCGCTTTCGCGGCCGACCGCTGCGCCGGCGTCACGAAATATTCCTCGAATGCACGCCCGTTTACCTTGAAATCGCCACTGCCCGGACGCAGATACACGCGCGCAATCGCCCGCTTCCGCCGTCCGGTTCCGTAGTATTGAACTAATTCAGCCATTTTTAGCTTCGAGCCCCGAGCTTCGAGCCCCGAGTAAACCCATCGGAACCCCCAACCCGGCTCTTAACCTTTCAAAGTATTAAATGCTTGCTCGCAACTCGTAGCTCGAAGCTCGTAGCTGCGTTACGCTCTCACTTCCAACTTCAAATCCTGCGGCTTCTGCGCCTCGTGCGGATGCTTGTCGCCCTTGTAAACGTTCAGCTTCGACAGCATGTGCGCCGCCAGCTTGTTCTTGGGCAGCATGCGCTTCACGGCATCCTCAATGATTCTTTCCGGCTTGCGCGCTAGACGCTTGCGGTAATCCTCAGTGCGCATGCCCCCGGGATAGCCGGTGTAGTGGTGATACTGCTTCTGCTCCGACTTCATGCCGGTTGTTTTGATCTTCTCGGCGTTGACCACGATCACGTGATCCCCGGTATCGAGAAACGGCGTGTATTGCGGATTTTCTTTGCCCATGAGGATGCGCGCCACTTGCGAGGCCAAACGCCCGAGCGTCTGCCCATCCGCATCCACGACGTACCACTTGCGCACAATTTCCCCCGGTGACGGGAAATAGGTTGACATCGGAACTCTCCCAGAATGAAAAAAGCTGAAACGCGATTGAATACTTCAAAGAAGACCGCTCGTTGATTCCCCGGCGAGGACGCCAGACCATCAGGCGGGCAACCGCGAGACTTCCCAAAGCATTAAAGATACCGTAGGGCGCAAGATATTGTCAACGCAGAGTTGAGAGGTGGCGTACTTAAGACAGGACCCTAAGAAGGGTGGTGTCTTAAATCTGCGCTAGTGGAAGACGAAGTGTCATACCGGGCGGAGCGAGGGATATTGGTGTTTGCCCGCGACTACGAAGCAGTCGGGAGGAACTAGGATCCCTCACGTTGCTCGGGATGACAAGCGCTGCTAGGGATGACAAGCGTGCCTCCGTCCAACCGCCCGATTCGTAGGCCAACTCTATTCGTACGCCAACGCTTCAATCGGATCTTTCCCCGCCGCCTTGAATGCCGGATACAGTGCCCCTGCGATTGCCCCTAACACTGCCACCAGGACCGCCCACGCAATCCAGTCTCCGGTAACCACCACCTGCACCAGCGGAAAGCGGTGCCGGATGCCCCAACTTGCCGCCAGGCTGAACAGAATCCCCACCACGATTCCGGCCACGGCCAGCAATCCCGTCTCCCGCAAAATCGCGCTCACGATGTAGAACTTCGATGCGCCGATCGCCTTCAATATCCCAATCTCGCGCGTGCGCTCCATCACCGCCGCATACATCGATTGGAATATCACCAGAAAGCCAATGATCAGGCTCACTCCGATCACTACCCCGATGAACGGCCGGAAGCCGGGCAGCCGGCTCGGCGTCATCATGCTCAAATAATCCGGCGTGGAGAGCACCGAATATCGTTCCATCCCCGGTTGCAGTTTCACTTCATTCACCACCGCATCGGCGTTAGCAGCGTCGTCAAGTTTCATGTAAAAAACCGACGCCTTGCCTTTCGCCCCAATCAGATCCTGGAGTGTCGCCAGCAGCAGGAACTTGCGCGCGCCCCGCCCGTTCTCCACCACGCCCGCCACGCGGAACGTGTGGTTCAGAACCTCCATGGAGTCGCCGACCTTCACGTGCTTTTGCCGGGCAATGTAGTCATCCACCAGAATGTCATCGGGACCCTGGAATGGCCCGCCTTGCACATACTGAAACGGGCCGCCAAGCCCCTCGAAAGTGGCCAGATCGATCCCGTCAATCAATTCGACTGCGCCTCCGGTCGAGAGCTGCCAGATCACCGGACTCACCACCTTCACATGCGGCAGCCGGCGCAGCACATCGGCCACCTTCGCCGGAACCGGCGCCCCGCTGATCCCGGCCATGAACGACGACCCCGGCGGCTGCACGATCACATCCGCGCCAATGCCCGCATTGCGGTTCTTGGAGTCGTTCATGATGCCATAGCACAGCCCCGCGATCAGAAGGATCAACGCCACTTCCAGCCCAATCGCCACGATACTGATCAGCGACCGGATCGGCCGGTGAACGAGGTTAGCGAAAATCATTTTGGTCATCATACTTTTTTCATCATGCTTTATTCATCATGCGTTCATCATGCTTTGTTCATCGTCATGCTTGTCATCCCGAGCGGAGCGAGGGGATCTTGGTTCTTGCCTGCGCTGCCCGTGTTGCCGCTTCAAACAAACACCAAGATCCCTCGCTGTCGCTCGGGATGACACGTCGTTTGGGCCGCTACGGTTTATTGCTCGCATCGATTGCCGGTACATGCGCAGCGCTCGATTGGGGATGGTCCAGATGAACCACCTCGGCCCCCGGCGGCTGTTCCAGTGTGAACTGCTCGTCCTTGAGCGGCTTGTTTATGTCCAGCTTCAGCAAATTCAGAGTGATGTCGTACTCTTCCTGGGGACGCACGATCTCGATGCGCGACGGAAAACTGACGCCATCGTAATCCTTATAGGTGGCATAGCGGGCATCGGTCGCCAGGTTGCCCTGTTCATCGTAGATGTACTGGCGATGCGGCTGCAGGTCGGTACGGCTGAAGACGATTTTGCGCGCCAGCTTCCAGCCCCCGCTGCTCTTGCGGATCACCACCAGTTCGTAGTCTTCCTGCAGCACGCGATGGCCCTTGGAATCGTGCAGGATTTCTTCGCTATTCTCCAACACCGCAATTTCGTTTTCAGGATCGATGGGATGAATCAGGATCGAGTCGTAGATATCCTGCGGCCGGATGCTTTCCATGGGCTGGCCGGCGTCGTGCGTCGGCATGTCATTGCGACCCACCACGAAGCGGTTTTTCGGAGCAATCCACAGTTTGAATTCCTGGCCGTTGCTCACCATGTCAAAGGCGGTGGTGCGCACGATCGGCAGCAATCCGATCATGTGCAGCATGGCCGGCTTCCGCGCCAGCACGTAGCCGCGAATCTCTTTGTAGTCGGTGTAATGGCCCTTTTTCGCGCCGCCCACCGAGGTGTCGATATCCACCGTAGCCTGCAGCGACTGGATCCTCTGCGCCTGCTGGTTGATGGTGTCAATTAACGCCGATTGAGAAGCTTCTTTCAGCGGCGTCTTGGAGTAGGTTTCTTCGACCGGACGCGTGCGGAATAGACAGCCGGTCGTGGGCAGGACTGCCAGCAATAGAGCCAAGGTCCAGCAGGGCGAACTTCGTCTCATGAAATATCAGATGACTCCTGAAACATTTGAGTATACCCCGCCGGAAAGGGTGCAAAATCAGTGATTCAGTGGATAGTGGTTAGTGACTAGCGGATGGGGGTGTCGGAATGTTCCGAACTTGCTACCCACAGCCGCCTCCCGAGTCATCTAAACTGTCGCCATTGTGCGCAAGCTATTCTGGCTGGTTCTGATCGCCGCACTCGCTTTCGCGAGTTGGTTCGCCTGGGCTCTGCTCGCCACGGTTACGCCTTCAGGACCAACCTTCGTGATGCTGCGCCCGGGATACTCTACGCGCCGCATCGCCTCGGAGCTCAAGTCCTCCGGCATCATCCGCAACGAAGACGCGTTTATTCTCTGGCACTACATTCGCCGAGGCCGGTCGCTCAAGGCCGGAGAGTATCGCTTCGAGAAACCTGCCAGCATCATCGATTTGCAGAATCGCCTGCAGCGCGGGGATGTCTACTTCCACACCGTAGTCGTTCCCGAAGGCTTCACGATGTTCGATATCGCTCGCGCCGTCGAGGCTGCCGGACTTGGTCCCGCGGAAGACTTTCTGAAAGTTACGCAATCGGATACCGCCCTTATCGTCGACATCGCACCCAACGCCCCTTCGCTCGAAGGTTATCTCTTCCCCGACACTTACCAGTTCAGCCGCATGCAGAGCACGCACGACCTGGCTGCAGCCATGGTCAAGCAGTTTCGCCAGGTGGCATCGCAGATCGGATTGATCCCGAATGCGGATGCTGCCGCCGTTGAGCGCACGGTGATCATGGCATCCATTGTCGAAAAAGAGACAGCCATCGCCGAAGAGCGTCCGCTGGTAGCCAGCGTTTATTACAACCGCCTGGCAAAGAACATCGCGCTCGACGCCGACCCCAGCGTCATTTACGCCGAACTGTTAGCCGGGACGTACTCCGGCGCTCTGCATCACGACGACATGCGATTCAACTCGCCCTACAACTCCTACACCCACGTGGGCCTCCCGCCCGGACCGATCGGCAATCCCGGCAAAAGCGCCCTCGAAGCGGCCATGCATCCCTCCCAGAGCGACTACTATTACTTCGTCGCTGACGCCCAGGGCCACCACCGCTTCGCCCACACCGTGGAAGAACACAATAAAAATGTGGCAGCCTATCGCCGCGCCGTGCGGCAGCGCGCGGGTTCCGGACCAACGAATCCATAGTACAATTCAGCCCTTGCGGCAAGCTGCTAGCCGCAACGGAGGCTCAATGTCGGTCGCGCGAGCTCTCACGCTCTCCCAAACATCCCCGACGCTGGTACCTGCCTCATCCCGGGCGTCCGTACGCCTGACTTCCCTTGATTTTTTCCGTGGCGCGACCATCGCCGCGATGATTCTGGTTAACAATCCCGGAAGCGAGCAACATTACTGGCCTCTCGAACACGCCGAGTGGAACGGCTGGACCCCCACCGATCTCATCTTTCCTTTTTTTCTCTTCATGGTCGGAGTCTCACTGGTTTTCTCCTCTCAATCGCGGCTGCAGCGCGGCGAGTCGAAGGCTCTGCTGGTACGCCATGCACTGCGCAGGGCAGTCATCCTCTTCGCCATCGGGTTGGCGATTAACTACAGCCTGTTCCTGATCGCGCCCGCCACTTTCTCCGGTCTGCGTGTTCCGGGAGTGCTGCAGCGCATCGGCGTCTGCTACCTCGCGGCCAGCATTCTCTTCTTCTACGTGCAGGCTCGAACGCGGGCGGTCGTGGTTGTGGTGCTGCTGGTCGGCTATTGGATTCTGATGCGCTTCGCCCCTGTACCCGGCTTCGGCATTCCTGGCCACGACGTTCCGTTTCTACACCCCGATGCCAATCTTGCCGCCTGGCTGGATCGCAGATTTCTGAACCATCTTTGGGAAAACACGCGCGACCCAGAGGGAATGCTGAGCACGCTTCCCGCAATCGCGACGGCATTGTTGGGAGTTTTCACCGGAGAATGGCTACGCTCGAAGCGCAGCGAGAAAGCCAAAGCGCTGGGGATGCTGGCATCCGGCATCATTGGCCTGATTCTCGGCCGAACCTGGGCCATCTGGTTTCCCATCAACAAGAAACTCTGGACCAGTTCCTACGTGCTCTTCACCGCGGGATTCGCTCTGGTTTGCCTTGCGCTCTGCTATTGGGCGACCGACATCCAGCGCTGGCGCGGCGCGTGGACGAAGCCCTTTCTAGTTTTCGGAAGGAATGCTATTACCGTTTACGTCCTGGCGTGGATCATGGCGATCGGGCTGTATTCTTTCCATGTACGGTTCGACGGCGAAACGGTGAGCGGGCACGATTACATTTTTCAGCGTTTCTTCGAGTCCCTTGGCAGTCCGAACTTCACGTCGCTGCTGTTCTCATTGGCTTTCGTACTGGTGTGCCTGCTGCCGATTTGGCTGATGGATCGCAAGAAAATTTTCCTGAAGATTTAAGAGGTAGAACCCACCACGGAGGCACGGAGGCACAGAGAAAGCAAAATCTGGGCCAGTGAATCTCGTATCGGGATGGCTCCGGCCCCCACATCATAATTTAGCGTTTCGAAGATCCCCCACCCCCTTGCTATCGTCTAGGCAATATGCTAAAACTAGCATATTCTATGGCTGAGGATGTCTTCGATGCGGCCGCTACGCTTTGTCGGCGATTCACTGGACGTGCTGCGCGATCTGCCGGAGGAGGTCAAGGGCGAGATTGGGTTTGCCTTGGAACGCGTCCAGCGGGGCAAAATGCCGGAGAACGCGAAACCCCTCAAAGGCATTGCACCGGGCGTGCACGAGATTGTTTCCGATTTCCGGGGCGACACGTTCAGGGCCGTCTATACCGTGACGCCGTTTACGTTTTGCATGTTTTCCAGAAGAAGTCCAAACGGGGCATCGCGACGCCGAGGCAGGAAATCGGTCTCGTGAAAAAGCGCCTCGCGCGAGTGGTCGAGATGGAAAAACCGGCAGAAAGAACTTAGGCCGAACAGGAAAATGAAGCAGGGACCAATCAAAATGAAAAAGCATGGATATGTGGAAGGCACTGGAAACGTCTACGCTGATTTGCGGGTTGTGAATCCGCAAGAGGCACGGGCAAAGGCCGATCTCGCTCATCGGATCGTTGACATCATCGAAGCTCGCAAACTGACACAGGTACAAGCCGGAAAAGTGTTGCGTGTGGACCAACCCAAAGTCTCCGCCCTGAAACGCGGCCGCCTCGCTGATTTCTCCATCGAGCGAATGCTTGGCTTCCTGCTCTTACTCGATCACGACGTGCGGATTACCGTCACGCCCAAACCCCATTCGAGCCGGAAGCCTCCTACCTTGGAAGTGAACGCGATGGGGCCAGTTGCCGCCGCTCGCCGCTGAGGAACCCAAGCTCAAGTTTCGAACTCGAGTCCATGCACTCTTAGATTTTTCCCGTCCGTGTCTCCGTGTCTCCGTCGTAAATTTCGACTGCCCTATCGCCCCCGCCCCTCCATCCACCCCTGCAAAATTAAGACCGCCGCCATCCGGTCCACTGCCTTGGCCCGTTTGTCGATCGACAAATCGGTCTCCCGCAGCAGTCGGTTCGCTTCCGCCGAGGTCAGCCGCTCGTCCCACAGGTGTACCGGCAGGCGGAAGCGCTTACGCAAGTCGTCGGCAAAGAGCTGCATTTTGTCCGATTGCGTCCCTTCCGCCCCGCTCATGCGCAGCGGCAAGCCGACCACGATCTCCCGCACCGAGTACTCGCGAATCACTTTTTCCAGCGCCCCCAAATCCTGCCGTTTGTTGCGCCGCTGCAACGTCTCGAGCCCCTGCGCCGTAATCCCCAAAGGATCAGACACAGCCATCCCAATTCTTCGGGACCCCACGTCCAGTCCCAGCACGCGCCCCACCGCCCGATCAGCTTTTTGCCCTTCCATGCTCACGCCGAGATTATAACCATGGAGAGGCGGACGCCCTCGTCCGCCCCTGCCGCGTTGGCACGAAAGATTCCCCGACCCCCGACGAAGAACGCACCCTGCCGCCAGACCGCGAGAATGTCGAACTGCCGAAGGTATGCAAAATCATTCATCTTGACGCCCCCCCCCCCCCCGCGCAGGAATATGCTCCGTGGACTGAAAACCCGTGTGCTGCTTAGGAGTTCCTTCGCCTTAGATTGACTTAGTTTCCCGCCATGAGGCTAGGGATTGAAGATGTAAGAAGGAGACGTACCTAATGAAGTTCGGAAAAATCACCTCAAACAGTTTTCGTTTCGTCACTCCTGGCTGCATGATTCGATCCCGCGTGGTGCTGGTGGCCGTTGCATTGCTTCTTCTGGCGGCCTACGCAGTGCGCGCACACGCTCAGACTGTCAGTGTGGTCCATAGCTTCAACGGATCAGACGGCCAATGGCCCGGTTCTGCCGGCCTGACGCAAGGCCGCGACGGCCGACTCTACGGGACAACCTATGCTGGCGGTACGTACGGTTTAGGAACTGTGTTCAAGCAGCGAACGGAAGGGACGGCCAACCTCACACTGCACAGTTTCAGTGGCCTTGACGGCGCGAACCCCGTCGGCGGCTTATCGCTCGCCCGGGACGGCAGTTACTACGGTACAACTTCATCCGGAGGAGCGTTCAACCACGGGGAGGTGTTTAAGATTACACCCGGCGGTGTTCTTACCGTGCTTTACAGCTTCACCGGGGGAGCAGACGGGACCGGCCCCTCGGCTGCGCCAATCCAAGCTACGGACGGAAATTTCTACGGCACAACATTAGGGGATCTCTCAACAATATATGCAACCGTGTACAGGATAACGTCCGGGGGCGCCCTCTCGACGATCTACACGTTCCCCTCTCTCCTCGCCCAACCGCACGCGGCGATACTTCAAGCCTCGAGCGGTGACCTGTACGTCCCCACTTACCAGGGGGGGACCTTCGATGTCGGCAGCATTGTGAAGATGACGACTGCTGGCGTTGTGAAGGCGACCCACAGCTTCTCCCAAACCACTGGAGGATATGGGCCACTGGGCGCACTAATCCAGGCTGCGGATGGAAGTATCTATGGAACGACGTTCCAAGGAGGCCTGCACCAAGGAGGGACGATCTTTAGCCTGAATTCACAGACCGGGCAGATGATCTTCATGTACAATTTTGGAGCCTCGACTACCGACGGCCTATTCCCCACAGCAGGATTGGCACAAGGTACAGATGGAAACTTCTATGGCAGTACGGTGTTTGGGGGAGACAATGGTG
Organism: uncultured Acidobacteriaceae bacterium; assembly: GCA_963715875.1. Classification (GTDB taxonomy): domain Bacteria; phylum Acidobacteriota; class Terriglobia; order Terriglobales; family Acidobacteriaceae; genus Sulfotelmatobacter. The sequence goes on from OY970281.1 coordinate 4,574,585, forward strand.
CCGGCTCACTCTTCTCGCTCACGTCAGCCGGGGCATACAGTCAACTATATAGTTTCCCCGAGAACACGGGTAGTTCTTCGCAACAGCCCGTACCCCCTCCCGTACAGGACACCCGCGGCGTTTTCTACGGCACGACGCAATTTGGGGGGAGCAACAGCTTGGGCAGTGTGTACACGCTCGATATGAGGTTAGGCCCGTTCGTCGCGTTCGTACGACCGTCGGGCAAAGTGGCCAGCACGGCGCAAATTCTCGGCCAGGGCTTGACTGGGACGACTAGCGTGACATTCAACGGCGTCCCCGCAACCAGTTTCTCGGTGGTCTCTGATACCTATATGACTGCCGTTGTGCCCAGCGGCGCGACGACGGGGGCAGTAGTGGTTACCACGCCCAGCGGCACACTGACCAGCAATGTAAGTTTCCGTATCACGCAGTAACGCCAGGGGTCCGCCCCCGCCCGCCCTCGTTGCCACCCCCAAACGAGGGCGTCCGGGGCTCCATACCAATCCCTAACTCCCCCGGTTACAGCAGCTTACAATCCAGCCCTTCGCCGGACCCGCGTCAATCCTTGCTTTTCGGCCCATTTCGGGATACTCTGTTTGTAGTATAGACATTGTCTCCCCACTTGACCGTTCACCTGCCCGGGTGCCTTTTATGAATGTGGACTTGAATTTTCACATCGGCGACAAAGTCGTCTATCCCAACCACGGCGTCGGAGTCATTGAGCAAATCAGCAGCCGGTCCATCGGCGCTACCGTGGAAAAGTTCTATCTTCTCAACATTAAAGCCAGCAGCCTCAAGGTGATGGTGCCCTGCCACAATGTGGGCAGCGTGGGCATTCGCCGCGTGGTTCGCAACGGCGAGGTGCAGAAGATCCTCGACTTTCTGGCCATCGCTGACGACCTGAGCACCGCCGACTGGAAAGACCGCTTCAAGGAAAATTCCGACCGCATGCGCACCGGTTCGCTGTTCGAGGTGGCCGGGGTGCTGAAAAGCCTGATCGCCCTGCACCAGGCGAAACCGCTGTCGTTCCGCGAGAAGAAGATGCTGGAACGCGCGCGTTACCTGCTGGTCAGCGAAATCGCCATGTCCCGCAATGTGGAAGAAACCAAGATCGAGGAACTGCTCACGCTGGCCCTGGCCAAGTGCAACCTGCGTTTCCCCGAAGCCAGCGAATTCCAGGCCTGATTGTGTTGTGTGCCGCTGATTGTGTGGGGCGGGTAATCCCTTAGACAAGCTCAGTGCAGCCTTGCCCGCACGTCTAAACCGCGTGGTGGAAGTGTGGCAGGCTGCGAAAAAACTCGGGATCAGCGAAGAACTTACCTCAGCCGCTGAAGCGCGACACCTTTTTCAGCGACTTAACGGCGCGAGTGGAACTCGTGCCCTTCCCAAACCGCTTCGAACCTAAGGTTTTCTGCGCCGCCACTCCCCCTGCCAACCCTCCCAAGTCCACTCCTGAATCAAGTATTCCCGGCTGCGCTCTCCCGCTTCCTGGCATAGAAATCCTTCACTTTGGCGCGGTTGCCGCACAGCCTCATGCTGCACCAACGCCGGCGATGATTCTTGCTGGTGTCGAGAAAGAGCCACTGGCAGGTTGGCGAGGAACAAGCCCGCACCAGCTCCAGATTGGGTGAGGCCAGCAGATCTGCCGCGGCACGCGTGATGGGCCACAGGATCCCCTCGAAAGAAGATGTCAGATCGTCAAAGCGCCACTCGCACGCCCTCGCGCCCGAGGCGGTTTCGGTTTGTACCAGTTGTGAGTGCAGCGCTGCGTCGTGGATTTTTGCATTGAGCGTGTCCATCGCCGCTTGCGGCGCGGGTTGATGATTCATCAATGCCCGGAAAATCTTGTACAGCGCCTCCCGCAGTTTGCGGGCGCTGCGCAGTGCGCGTTCGGAGTCATCGCCCTTCAGGGGGGCATTCTCAAGAAAATACTTGTACTGCGCTGGCGTGAGGACGCCTGCCTCCTCGCCAAACTTGGCCAGGTCGGAATAATCCGCGAGCAACTCTTTGGGTTTGTCGCTGAAACGGTCATCGAGGGTATTGATGAAATCGAGGCAGAGATTTCCCAGCAGGTCGAAGCTCGGAGGCCTTGGTCCCCCGGAGTTGGGTTCGTTTGTGAGTGACTTCGCTGTGGACATCCCAGGTCATTGTATAACCATCAAATCGCTATTGACAAGTTATGTCGAATCGCCTAGCATCTGCATTAACCTATTAATATAGTTTTGTAGGTTAATAAACCCGGAGAGGCGATTTCATGATTTCCCACCAACCGTCCCAAATTATGGCCACGCTCCGCAGCGGCAAGATGATAAGTATTGGTGGCAGGCCTGTGCTCGTGCCAAATTCACCAAAACCCGCGATCGCCCGCGACCGCAGCGACGCCATCAAGATGGCCCTAGCCTTCGTGGCGATCTACGTCATCTGGGGATCGACCTACCTCGCGATCCGCTATGCCGTGGAAACCATTCCCCCGCTGGTGACGGCCGGCATCCGGCACTCGATTGCGGGAGCGATCATGCTGGCCTGGGCCTGGTGGCGCGGCTTTCGTCCCACGCGCCAGCAATGGGTCGCCGGATGCGCGCTGGGAGCACTCTTCTTTCTGGTTGGGCACGGTTCGCTGCATTGGGCAGAACAGTATGTGGGCTCCGGGCTGGCGGCCCTGCTCATCGCCACCGAACCGATGTTCATTCTGGTGTTGGCCTGGATGATAGGCCAGCAGAAGATCAGTGTGATCAGCGCCCTGGGCCTGGGTGTGGGCGTGGCAGGCGTGGCGTTGCTGACCGGAGCGGAACTCACGGCGAAAGGATCAAGCTTGGTGGGATTGCTGGCGGTGCTTCTGGGATCGTTGTCGTGGGCCCTGGGCGTGGTAATTTCGCCGCGGCTCCGACTGCCTTCTGACGCTCTGGGACGCACGGCGCTACCCACGATCTGCGGAGCGGCGATGTTGCTCATCGCAGCCGGAGTTACGGGAGAGTTCCAGCACACGCATTGGTCGGCGATCACGCTGCGGTCGATCTTTGGGCTGGGTTATCTGATCACCTTCGGATCTGTGATCGCGTTCACGTCCTATATTTGGCTGCTGCAGCGGGTTCCCCCAACACTGGTGGCGACGCACACCTATGCGAATCCCGTGGTGGCCGTGATTCTGGGATGGCTGTTGGCGCACGAGCCTTTATCGCTGCGTGTAGTGCTGGCGTCAGTGGCGATCCTCGGAGCGATTGTGCTGATCCGGCGCGGAGAGCGGGCTACACCGGGGAAGATACCTGACAGTGCTCGGCAAGCCGATGAGATTAAGGCGGAGCGGGAGTGCGCTTAGGCCAAGCTTCGAGCTTCGAGTTATTCCAACGTTGTTTGATGGTAATTTATTACCACAAATGTGGTATATTACTACCACATGCTTGACCTTCGCTCGAACGCTCGCCGGCGACTGCTGGCTTACTACTTCACAAACCCGACCGCCCGTCACCACTTACGTGACCTGGCTGAGCGGCTGGGGATCGATGCGTCAAACCTGTCGAAAGAGTTGGGGCGCATGGAGCGCGACGGTCTATTCCGATCGGAAGTAAGTGGGCGCCAAAAGTATTTTCAATTGAACCGGGACTACCTGCTTTTTAATGAAGTGCGCAGCATCATCGCGAAAACCATCGGGGCGGCGCCCCTGATCGGGCAGTCCCTCAAAGAGGTTCAGGGAATCGACGAGGCGTATTTGTACGGCTCCTTTGCCAGCAACCAGCAGGACGCTGCCAGCGATGTAGATGTGCTCGTCATTGGCTCGCCCCGCGAGCAAGATTTAGCGCAGGGCGTACGAGCACTGGAGCGGAAACTAGGGCGCGAAATTAACTACACGGTGTTCACGCCGAAGGAATTCGAGTCGCGCCGTGCCCGGAAAGATGCCTTTCTGGAAAACATCTGGCACAATAAGCGTATTCCGCTCCTCGGCTCAAGTGAAAAAGCTAAAGCCACACACGGTTGACTGGACCCAGATCGAACGCTTTCTCGCGAGCGCGGATAAGAAGCTCGGATCGGCTCACAAAATTCTGGCTTTTGACGAGGAAGCTTCAGCAAGCCTACGAAGCAATGCTGAAAGCTTCTCTGGGATTCATGTTCAGCCACGGATTCCGTGCGCGAAGCCAGCCCGGGCACCACATTGCCATCATCGATTTTGTGGGATCGCGCATTGACAAGAAAAATGCCGGGCTAATGGTCGTCTTTGATCGTCTCCGCAGGAAGCGGAATACCGCCCTTTACGATGACACTGGATTTGTTTCGAACCATGAAGCCGCGCAAGGTCTCGAATCTGCCGGCGACTACTTGAATGTGATTCGAGCTGACATTGCGGCACGAAGGGGTTGAAAAGACGGTCCCCGTCCTCGTTCGGCAGCCGCGGATTGCACGGATTCCCACGGATAAAAATTAAAGGCTTGGCCCAGGTACTTTTGTTATCCAGGCTTATCCGTGGAAATCCGTGGCAAACGTATTTTGCGCCGCGCTCCTCACGACCAGTTGCCGAGATCTAAAACTTCGAACTGCGTTGGCTGGGTTTCTTCGAAGATCAGGCGCTTGTCGATTTCTATGGCTCCCTGCTGAAAGCGGCGTAGGCCGTACCAGACGGCGAAACCAAGCGGCACATACAGGATCAGCACCGGTGGCTGGTGCATGGCCCAATATTCCAGGCTGGAAGCTATCCCCAAAAAGCCTAAGAACCCGAAGACATAGGCGATCAAGACCGGAATGGCGGAATCGCGGAAGGGTGGATAGGAGCAAGTGAAGGGAACCTTGCGAAAGCGAACCAGCAACACTGCGGCCAGAAGCGTCGAGCAGATGGTGATCAAGGCGGTGTGCAGCAGGGCGGCGCGCCATCCCAATAGATAGACGGTCAGAGGAAACACTCCCGCGAACACCCAGGGCAAAACAAATGTCAGCATGATTTTTCGCGCCAGCGAGATGCATTCGTGGGCGGTTGGGTCGAGCGATAAGCGGAAAATCCAGTTGTCGCGCAGTTCCGTAGGAATATCGAAAACCAGGCGCAGCCCGACCATGATGCAATACACCAGGATGTATGGGATCGAGAGCACCCCGGCGGAGGCCGACCCGGCGATATCGACGTTGCCGCTGAAAGCTACGAACAGGATTTGCGAAGAGATCACGACGGCAAGGGCGAGGAATCCTCCGAAGAACAGGGCATGGGTCTCGCTGCGCATCAGTGTTCGCATGACGAAGCGATAGCCGGCACGCTGGAATGGAGTTCTCAGGATCGTCCGGTCGAGCATTGAGAACAGCCACGAGGCCGAGCGGCGAGCGGATTCCAGAGAGATGTCGGCGGTTTCGGGAATGCGGATAAAACACCGCCGGTAAGTCAGGGCGTAAGCGGCAATGGCGAGCACAATCACGCAGGCGAAAGCGAGAATCGCCATCCGGCCAAGGTGCGCGAGCACCGGATCGGCTTTGCCGCGCAAAAGCTGACAGAATCCGAGAAACCAAACCGAAGACAGAAGACGGATGGGCGAGTGCGGCATCTCGGACAGGCGATCGAGTGACGTGGGTATTACGAAACTCGTGGAAAGCAGCGCCAGCAGGCCGAGAATCATCAGGGCGCGGATGTAGAGGGAAATCCTGCGGAAGAAAGTTTGCGGCAGAACCAGTTGCAGTACGCCGACGCTGGCAAACACGGCGAAGAAGCTGAAGATGCTGGCCAGAACGACAACCAGAAAATGGATGCCGGCGAACTGGGCGATGTAAGTAAAAGTGATCTGCGATCCGCTGACCACCATCGGGAACAACACCGCCGACGCGGCGTTCACGTCGAAGGCCAGCAGAAGGGTGAGCGAAACGATGGCGACAAGGTTCGCAAGAAATATCATGCGCGTCGAGATAGGCAGAGGAACGAGGTTGGCATAATCGCGGCGATCGGGAAAGATTGCATCCCAGCGCCAGACTGCAACCGTCCCGGTCACGACCATGGAGAGCACGATAAAAAAATATTCGTCGGGCAAGGCCGCGGCGAGCGGATCGAAGCGAGTTTGCCCGCGCAACCACTGAAACAGCGAGCCGTATTTGTCGAACAGGAAGATCGAATAAAACCCGCCGGGCAACGCCAGGAGCGAAAGGATGAGGCCAAGGCTGAGATTCAGATCGTCCCCCGAGCCTCCGCCTCCGTGAAAAATGCGGTCGACGAACAGGCGGACGAGACAGAAGAATGGGCGCTCGGCGCGGGACTGCCAACCTTTCGCAACGGACTGGACCAGAGAAATCATGCTGCTTTGGCCGCTGACATGGTCATCACATCCACAATGTCGCGGGTGATTTTTTCGGCATCGACATCCTCAACCAGGTGCATGAAGGTGCGTTCCAGCGTGGAGTGCTCGAGATTTTTCCGAATCGCGGCGGTGGTGTCGAGGGCAATCACGTTGCCTTTGCGAAGAATCAACAGGTGCGAACAGACCTGTTCGACGACTTCGAGCACGTGAGAACAATAGAAGATGGCGCGACCCTGCTGGCCCAGCGTGCGGATAAGATTCTTCAATACCAGAGCTGAGGTGACGTCGAGTCCGGAGAGCGGTTCGTCGAAGATCAGCAGCTCGGGATTATCCATGAGTGCGGCGATGAGCAGAATGCGCTGGCGCATTCCTTTCGAATACGACGCGATCGAAGAATGGCGGGAAGAATGCAAAGAAAACAGTTCGAGCAGGGCATCGATTTTTTGCGAGAGCTGTGACGCGGGCATGCCGCGAAGTGTGCCGACCATCTCAAGATATTCGCGTCCGCTGAGATAGGGATAAAGGTTCGGCTCTTCGGGCACGTAGCCCAGTCGTTTTCGGAAGCCGACGAGGTCCTTGTGAATGTCTTCGCCATGAAAACGGACCTGCCCCTGGCTGGGATCGAGCAATCCTGTCAGCATCTTCACGGTTGTGCTTTTGCCCGAACCATTGGGCCCGAGACAGCCCAGCACCTGGTGAGCTTCAAGACGGAACGAAACTTCCTGAACCGCCGGCAACGAGGCGTATCGCTTGGTGAGGTGGATGGCTTCGAGCACGGTGGCCTCCGTGATGACGCGATGTGGATGACGCTGCGAGTCGTCACTTGGGCTGACACCGCGAACAGCGGAAATGTTCCCGATGGAATTTCAGTGGCAAAGTTAAGGGCGAGCCTTTTCGGGGCTCGCCCTTTGATGATCCTTGGGTTCAATGAGACGTTAGGTCGACACCCAGACCCTCACGCTATTTTGTGACCGTAAACTCCACGATGCTGTCGATGGTTCCGCTGGAAGTTTTCACTTTGACTGTGCCCGTGGTCGCGCCGGTAGGAACAGTAGTCGTGATCTCGGAACTGGACTTGACGGTATAGGTTGCCGAAGTGCCGTTAAAGGTGACGCTGCTCGCTCCGGTGAGATCGGTTCCCAGGATGGTCACGCTGGCCTTCACCTTGCCGGAGGTCGGATTCGTTTCCACGAAGGCGGCCAGTCCCTCATCCAAGCTGAAGATCTCGCCATCGCCGTAGTATCCACCGTCGAGCGTGGTTCCGTAGAATTCTCCGCTGGTGGCTTGCATCAGACCCGCGCTGGGATAGGAGCCGTCGGTGGAGTCGAAGCTGTGCAGCGTGGTCAGCGTGCCTCCCGTGGTGATTTTGAAGGCGGTGCCGTATTTATGCGCGCCTCCGAAGCTGCTTGTCCCGTAGAGCTTGCCGTCGGAACCTTGCACCAGCGCAGAATCCGGATAAGAACCGTCACTGCAGCCGGATTTGGGGCAAAAACTGTAAATCGTCGTCAAAGTGCCCGCCGAAGTGACTTTGAAAACCGTGCCGCATCCGTTGGCACAGAAAGTGCTGGAGCCGCCGTCAACCGTCATCCCGTAGAAATCGCCATCGCTTCCCTGCACGACGCTGTGAGGAATGGCGCCATCCGTGGTGTCAAAGGTGTGCAGTGTCGTCAGCGTGCCCGAGGAAGTGATCTTGAAAAATGTGCCGCAGGACAGAGGACATCCGGAGCTGACCACGCCGCCCGTGGTTCCATAGAAATCTCCATCGGTTCCTTGCACCAGCGCCGCCAGCGGATACGCGTTTTGCGTGCAGCCACTTGAAGTACAAAAACTGTACAGCGTGGTCAGCGTCCCTCCGGAGGTGATTTTGAAGACGGTTCCGCCGCCGTAAGTTCCGCCGAAGTTGGTGGTTCCGTAAAAATCTCCGTCCGTGCCCTGGACGAGGCCGGTTGGCCCGTTGCCATCGGTGCCGCCAAACTTGTGCAGCGTGGTTCGAGTGCCGCCAGTGGTGACTTTAAAGACCGTACCGCAGCCGCCGATCACGCCAGTGCACTTGCCGCCCGCGGAACCGCCGTAGGTCGTTCCATAGAGGTCGCCGTTGCTGCCTTGCACCAGCGTTCCAACCGGATAAGCGCCATCCGTGCTGTCGAAACTGTGCAGCGTGGTCAGCTTGCCCGCCGACGTGACCTTGAAAACCGTGCCACAGCCATAGATGCCGCACGCAGTGCTGGTACCGCCGTCGTAGGCTACGCCATAGAAATTCCCATCAAAGCCTTGAATGAGCGCCGCGCGCTCCGGGAAAACACCATCGGTTCCGTTGAAACTCATGAGCGTGGCAAAGGTCGTGGTATTGGAAATGTCTTGTGACGACGCGGCCGCGGTAAGAGCGATACAAAATAGGAAAATGACAGCGATTATTTTTGTGAGATCGATTTTTTCGTTCCGGATGCGGATTGGCACGATGCCAGGCAGTTTTTCAGTTCGGGGGATCAACGTTAGAAATCCTTTCATGGTAAGTCTGGCGAGTACGCCCAATCGAAGTCGCGATCAACAATATCGAGCAATCTGGGACGGCAAGTGCCGCGCAACAGCGAGATGATTGGGTCGAGTTCGGTCATTATCAGTGCTGATAAAAACTGCGTCAATACACAAAGGTTGCAGTCAGATAGCGTGGCTGTGGAAAAGCCGATGAGGCTCAGCGCACAAATTCGGCGCGCAAACAAGGATAAATCGTGTTGCGAAATCGGATCAGTTCCCGCCGGGGTGTCAGCTACGATCAGTGCCCTTCGCGACGGCGGAGATAGTCGATGAACATTTGTTCAACAGGCTTGTCGTAGGCCATCAGCACGTGGCGCACGGTGTGGCCGCTGACAAAGTGGCAGACCTCTTCGGCCAGGTTCTTGGCGTGATCGCCGGCGCGTTCGAGGGATTGAGTCATGAAGATAACTTGCAGGCTGGCCTGGCGGGCGATGTTTTCCGGATTCTCGATGTGCCGCAGGAAAATCAGATTGCGCAGACGGTCCATCTCGGCGTCGGCGCGAAGCACGTCCACCGCTTTGCCGACATCGCGCTTGGAAAAAGCCTCGCCCACGTCGGTGAGCATTTTTTCCAGGATGGTGGCCATGTGGGTGAGATCGCGCGTGTCCTCGGGATCGATCCGTCCCGCAGCGGCTTGGGCACTGTTGGCAAAACTGAGCAGCAGGTCGCCGATGCGCTCCAGGCTGATCATGAATTTCATGCAGGCGAGAAGTTCGCGGGCGGCGGGTGGCTCGACTTCCGTGATGGCGGCCGTGACCGCGTCATCGATCTCCATGTCGATGGTGTCGAGTTCGCGCTCGCGCTGGCGCAGAGAGTTCAGCAACGGAGCCGAACCCGTGGCAATCCCCTCGGCGGCGGCTCCGGCAGCTTCCTTGGCGAGACGGCAGGCTTCCACCGTACGGCGAACGATGTGTTGATGGGCTGGCTCGGGTGGAAAACTCTCGACGCGGGCAGTACTCATGAGGGAATCCCTCGACTGAAGGCTGGAAGTGCGCGTGCCTGTTATCTCTAATTTTGCGGTACCCATAGAGAGATGGTCAACGACTAAACGTAGCCTCTTTAGCGTCCGGCTGGGTTAAGGGGTCGTGAATTTTTGGTCATTTTTCGTCAGCAGGACGGTTGACGTTCGGTTGGATCGAATAACCGTGGAGGCTGTCCTGAAAATGATATTGCAGCAGCTACTTGCGCCGGTGTTTCTGCTGCTTCGAGGATCTGCGCTGCGCCTTCTGGTATTTCTTGGCAGCCTTGCGCTGCCGCTTGGCTTGCTTTTTGGAGTACTTTTGCGCCTGCTTGGTAGCCCGCTTGGCCTCGCGGCCGTTTTCTCCGATGCTCCGATTTTCACGCTGAGCGTACACCGGGATCGTCCACGTAAAGGCGAACAGGAGCAGAAAAGCAGCAAGTCGTTTCATTTGATCTCCGCGGGAAAATTGCCTGATTCATCTTACACCGAGGCCGGCGAGAGCCGAGGGTAGCAGAAAAGGTGCAGAGAGCCAGATCAGCAGATTGAAGCCAGATCTCGGGGTACACGATAGGACAGCAATCATCGTAACGTCGCGTTGCTTGTGCGATCGTCGCACAATGCTGAAATGGACATGAGTACGACCCTCCTTGCGTTTCTCCAGCGCGTAGCCGTCGGGGCAGGCGCCGTGTTCGCGTTGTTTCTGGTGATTCAGATTGGCATGCCCAGGCGCTCAGCAATCAAACTAGGCCGCCGCAAAACCAACTAGCACCGCAACGTATCCGGCCACATTTCTTTAGCTCGTGCGCGACCTTTCACACTCAGAATCGAGCATCGTAAGAATATTCCGCTGCAATGAGGTTCGCGGGATAGAAGCCCGTTAGCGGAACGAACCCCCGCCGCGTTTGACGGGGTTGGCGCGGGCGTGAGATAGTGACTGTCCTCTCCGCCAGACCAGATGCCGGGCACTAACTCTGGCGGAGCACTGGATCCTCAATGGTCCGCCTGATTCCGAAGGATACAAGCTTCTTCCAGATGTTCTCCGCGATGTCCGACAACTTGATTGCCGGAGCGCGCGCGCTGGTGGATTTATTCGCGAATTATTGCGATGTCGAAAGCAAAATTGACGTCATTCGCCGTATCGAGCGCGACGGCGACGAACTCACTCACGCCATCCTGACCAAACTGAACCAGACCTTCATCACCCCCTTCGACCGGGAAGACATTCACCAACTGGCGTCGAAGCTGGATGACGTTCTCGACTTCGTCAATGCTGCCGGCGCGCGCATCGTGATGTATCGCATTGCCGACCCGCCAGCCGCCGCCGGCGAACTGGCGAAAATCATTCTTGCGCAATGCCAGGAACTGCAGAAGGCCGTTTCTCTGATGCAGAAGAACGGCAATATCCTTGCCCACTGCGTGGAGATTAATCGCCTGGAAAATGAAGCCGACCTGGTGTGTCAGCAGGCCATCGCGAAACTATTCGAGTACGAGAAAGATCCAATCAACCTGATCAAGGTCAAGGAATTGCTGGAGTTCCTGGAGAGAGCAACCGACAAGGCGGAAGACGTGGCCAACGTGCTGGAAACCGTGGTACTCAAGAATACCTAACCATTAAGAAAAATCCAGGCGAACAGGAAAACCGGTGAAGCCCGACCTGCTGCTGTTGATTATCACAATCGTGGTTGCGCTGACCTTCGATTTCCTGAATGGATTTCACGACGCGGCCAACAGCATCGCCACCGTGGTCTCGACGCGGGTTCTCTCGCCAAAACTGGCCGTCGTCTGGGCGGCATTCTTCAATTTCGTAGCCGCGTTTCTGCTGGGGACCGCGGTGGCCAAGACCATTGGCTCGGGAATGCTGCACGTCGATCAGGTGACGCAGTATGTGGTGATCACAGGATTGGTTGGCGCCATCGTCTGGGATCTGCTGACCTGGTGGTGGGGACTGCCCACGTCCTCGTCGCACGCCTTGATTGGCGGCCTGGCCGGAGCCGCAATCATGCGCTCGGGATGGCGCGTGATTATCGCCGCGGGCTGGTACAAAACTCTGATCTTCATCGTGGTGGCGCCGATCATGGGGCTCATCCTCGGATTCTCATTCATGGTCGCCATCTTCTGGCTCCTGCGCAACAAACCTCCCCAGAAAATCGACGTCTGGTTTCGCAAGCTCCAACTTTTTTCCGCGGCTGCCTACAGCCTGGGTCACGGGGGCAACGATGCGCAGAAAACCATGGGCATTGTGGCCAGCGCGCTGTATACCGCCCACATTCTAACCAAGGCGGAGTTAGCGGCCAGTTGGGGAAGATTTCACTGGCCTATCATCCTTGCCGCTCACACCGCCATCGCACTGGGCACGTATTTCGGCGGCTGGCGGATCGTTCACACCATGGGTTCACGCATCACGAAACTCAAGCCGGTGGGAGGATTTTGCGCCGAGGCTGCGGGAGCGATCACTTTATTTTCCACCGCGCTCGCGGGAATTCCCGTGAGCACCACCCACACCATCACCGGAGCCATTGTCGGCGTGGGCGCGACGCATCGTTTATCCGCGGTGCGTTGGGGAGTGGCGCGGCGCATCGTGTGGGCTTGGGTATTGACCATTCCGGCTTCGGCGGCGGTAGCAGCAGCGGCTTTCTGGGTGGTGCAGTGGATTCATCCGGGGGCGTAGGGGTTTGCGGGTCGATGGGATACGCAGCGAGGGCAAGATGCCCTCGCGACAGCCGGCGGGACGCCGGCGCTACGGTCTTGATTCAGGCGGTGGGGAGCGTAAACAGGAAAGTGGATCCGTGCGCGAGCTCGCTTTCGGCGCGAATCGAGCCACCGTGGGCGAGCATGATGTGCTTGGCGATTGCCAGGCCGAGGCCCGTGCCACCGGATTCGCGGGAGCGCGCCTTATCCACCCGATAGAAGCGCTCGAACAAGCGCGGCAGATGTTCGGAAGCGATGCCCGCGCCAAAATCCTGCACGAAGAATTCCACGGCGTGAGGAACCGCGCGCGCGCCCAGCACGATCCGCCCGCTGGAAGCGCCGTTCTTCGATCCATACTTCAGGGCATTGTCGATCAGGTTGGAGAAAACCTGGTGAATAGCCTCCCGATCGGCAAGCACTGTGGAGAGATTCTGAATCGCGGAATCCTGATTCTGCGCGCCCGCGGTCGGAGAGTCCTGAATCCGCAGATCAACTCCATGCGTGCGGGCGATTTCGCGAAAGCTCTCTTCCGCGTCGTGAAGAAGCTCGACGGGCGGGACAGGTTCCATATCAAAACGAGTTTCGCCGGATTCGACGCGAGCCAGCGTGAGCAGATCTTCGGTGAGGCGCGACATGCGCGCGGAATTCTTGCGGATGATTTCAAGAAACTCGCGGCTAGGCGCCACATTGTCGGGATTGCTGTCGAGCAGGGTTTCGGCATAGCCCTGAATCGAAGTGAGCGGTGTACGCAGTTCGTGGGATACGTTGGCGATGAAGTCGCGGCGCGTTTTCTCGACGCGCTCGGTTTCGGTAAGGTCGCGTAAGACGGCGACGGCGCCTCCGTCCGGCAGGGGCGCGGCGGTCACATCAAAGGCTCGACCGCCAACAATCGATGTGGCGCGGGCTGTCCTGACTTCGCGGGTGGCGGCAGCTTCCTTGACCGCGGCGAGGAAGTCGGGGTCGCGAATGGTTTCGACCACCGGCTGCTGCAGGCGAGTTCCCTGCGGAACCAGGCGATCCATGGGCTGGTTCGCCCACTGCACCAAGCCATCCGCGCTGACGGCAATCACGGCGTCCCGCATGCTGTTGAGGAGAGTTTCGAGCTGGCGCTGGCTGGAGCGAACAGCTTCGAAACTTTGTTCGACGCGACGGGCGGTGCTATCAATCGCGGCGGCGACGCGGCCGATTTCATCCTGCGAAGTTTCCTGAATCCGAGCCTGCAGATCGCCGTCGGCGATGCGGGCGGCGACACCGACGATGCGCTCAAGGCGGCGGGCACTCAAATGAGCAGCCACGGCTGCCCCCACGAGCGCAAAAAGAAACGCCAGAGCGGACGCCAGTTCGAGGCGGCGTCGAGCCTGCGCAGCCACCGCCTCGACATCGGAGAGCGGGTAAGCCATGCGCACCGCTCCGCCAGCGATGGGAACGGCGACATAAAAAAATGGAATCCCGATGGTGGCGCTGCGCCGTTCATTGCTGCCGATTCTGCCAGCGAGAGCCGCGGCAAACTCCGGACGGGCGGCATGATTTTCCATGCTGGTCGGGTGGGCTTCGGAATCGGCCAAAACCTGGCCAGTCGGGTCGATGATGGTAACGCGCGCGCCCGCCGCTTGCCCTTCCTGGGCCGCGATATCCGCCAGAGAGTGGGCTCGATCGGTTTCAACGCGGTGGGCCAGGAGCTGTGTCTTCTGGATAAGGTTGCGCTCAATTTCGGCGCGCAAAGAAGCTTGCCAGGCGCCGCCGAGCATGACATCGAAAGTGACTGCGGCAGCCAAAATCACAATCAGAAAGGCCGCCAGCAGCTTAAAAAAAATCCGGTTCCTCACTCCGCCCTCACTTTGGGACCTCGAAGCGATAGCCAGCGCCGCGCACGGTCTTGAGATAGCGCGGGTTTTCCGGATCGGGCTCGATTTTTTCCCGGATGCGGCGAACGTAGACATCGACCGAGCGTGGAGTCACATAGGAAGTGTCGCGCCACACGGAGTCGAGCAGATGATCGCGCGAGAAGACCCGGCCGAGATGGCGGGCAAAATAATCGAGCAGGCGAAACTCGGTGGCCGTGGTGGGAACGGTTTGCCCGCGCACGGTCAGGATCATGGCCGCGGGGTCGATGGCGATTTCTCCGACGGTGAGTGGACTGGGCGGCAGAGGGCGTTCAAAGCGGCGCAGCACAGCCTTCACGCGGGCGACCAGTTCGCGCGGGCTGAAAGGCTTGGCGATGTAGTCGTCGGCTCCGATCTCAAGGCCGAGCACGCGGTCGGCTTCGCTGCTCTTCGCCGTGAGAAAAATTACCGGCACCGGCGCGAGCCCCGGGGTTTGCCGGACGGTGCGGCAGAGTTCGAGGCCGTCTTTGCCCGGAACCATGATGTCGAGCACGAAGAGCGCAGGCCGCTGCCGTTCGGCATCGGCAATCACATTGGTTCCGGTCGGATAGACCCTCACCGCAAAGCCATCGTTCTCGAGATGGTGGCGGACGAGGCGGGAAATGTCGGGATCGTCTTCGACTACGAAGATGCTTGGTTTCACGGATTTATTGTAACGAAGCTAGTACCCAGTACCTAGTACCGAGTGCGAAGTTTGGTGGATGAGGAGCGGTTTTTATCGGATTGTAACAATTGGGAAATGGAAGTCCGCGAGTATGCGTGAGACGATGCCCGCCTAAATGGCAGAGGACAAACCGGCCCCATGGGGCGGCCTTGAGATCAGTTTTTCGGTATGCTCTGCGATACCAGTAGGTCAGCGCGTTGCGCTCTACTCAATGCTGGCCTGGCCAGAATGGGACGAAGCGGCGATAAATTCATCCACCTCCGACAAAATTCCTGATCTTTACCGAACATTAGTCGTGCTTTTGCTCCTCACGATCCAAAGTCGGCTGTTGGCCCAGCTTCACCAGACGCGCTTCTTCGCGGCCGGTTTCCGCCACAGCCGAACCCAATTTTGAACCACCCTGGAAAATCTTATCCAGAAATTCCATGTTCCCGTACTTCCGGAAAATCAGTTCGGAGTGCGCCGGAGTGCGATCGTTCGTTGCTGCTCGAACGAGGAAGTTTACGCTGGTTTTGTCGTTGTCATTCATGGCTGTCACCACATTAAGATCACTGTCCTGCATCATGCGAAAGGTGTAATCGCCGGGCGGCAATGCCGTATTTTCAATAACGAAGCTGTGGTCGATGTGGGCTCTAATCTCGTTCGTAATTTGGGCGTTCAATGGTGATGCACAGGGCATTGCGAAAAGCAAAACAATCAAAGCGGGCAAAAACGTACTGAGGCGGTTTCTCACAAACATCTCCTTCATCGTACAAATTCTCTCCTGCGCAAGACCCGCGCATAAAATACGTTGCCGCGCCCAAGAGAAAGGTTTTGAGGCCTTTTTCGTAGCGCAAATGAAGGGAACGAAGTAGTTCTCTTTGATTATCCCTTGGTTGTGAACGCCAACGTCAGCAGCGTCTTTTGCTCTACTTCGTGCGCTTTGGCGCTGCCGGTGGCGGGACTGGCGCTGGCGCTGCGCTTCACTGACAGCACGTGGCGATTGCCGGCGATGTGTTGCAGGCGCGGGAGAATCCTCATGATGGCTCCCATGTTGGCGGGCTCTTCCTGTACCCAGACAATGTCGCCTTGCTCACCGTGGCGTGCGAATTCCTCGATGAGTTCCTTCTCCGGAAAGGGATAGAGCTGTTCGAGAAAAACGATGGCAGTGTTCGTATCTTTTCTTTTCTTGCGCTCGGCGCGCAGCTCGTGACCGATCTTGCCGGTGCAGACCAGAATGCGTTTGGCTTCTCCGACTTCGGTGTCGGGAATTACGTTCTGAAAGTTCGCGCGGGAGAAGTCGGCGAGGGGCGAAGATGCATCGGGATGGCGCAACATGCTCTTCGGAGTGAAGACAATCAGCGGCTTGCGCCAGTGGCGCAGCGCCTGCCTCCGCAATAGATGAAAATATTGCGCGGCGTTCGAGGGCTGCGTGATCTGGATGTTGTCTTTGGCTGCAAGTTGCAGGAATCGCTCGACGCGGGCGCTGGAGTGTTCCGGTCCCTGGCCTTCATAGCCGTGGGGCAGAAGCATGACGAGGCCGGAGAGCAACATCCACTTAGCCTCTCCAGCGGAAATAAATTGATCGATAATGGCCTGCGCGACGTTCACAAAATCGCCGAACTGCGCCTCCCAAAGCACGAGCGCTTCAGGATAGTCCCGGCTGTAGCCGTATTCGAAGCCGAGCACACCTTGCTCCGAAAGAGTTGAGTTGTGGATTCCGCAGCGCGCCTGCCCACTCGCAATGTTTTCCAGCGGAACATATTCGTTCTCGTTTTCGATATCGATGAGAACCGAGTGGCGCTGGTTGAAGGTGCCGCGGCGCGAATCCTGACCGGAAAGGCGAACCGGAATGCCGGCCTTCACCAGGCTGCCGAAGGCGAGCGCTTCAGCCATGCCGTAATCCACTGGCCGCTTGCCTGCACCCATCTCAGCACGCTGTTCCAGAAGCTTCTTAACTTTGGGATGAATGTGGAAACCCTCGGGATAGGTTGTCAGGCGAGCGCTAAGTTCGGCGAGTTCTTCTTTCCCGAGTCCAGTTTCCACTTCGAATTCCCGCTGGTGAAGTCCTCCATAGTATTGATCCCAATAACTGGGCAGATCGCGCAACGTAGGTTTCTTGGTGATCTTGCCGGCATCTTTCTGCGCGGCTTCGAACTCGGCTTTGACGGCGGCTGCTTGTGCGGGGGCATCTTTGGCGCCAATGTCATCGGCGTAAATTTCCCACAGCGGGGGATGGTCTTTAATTTTCTTGTAGAGCAACGGCTGAGTGACGGTTGGGTCATCGACTTCGCTATGACCATGCCGGCGGTAGCCGATGAGATTGATGACAACGTCGGTGCCGAACTGGTAGCGGTATTCAGTGGCCATGCGAGCGACGCGGACCACGGCATCCACATCTTCGCCGTTGACGTGCAAAATGGGGATCGACTGGCGGCGCGCGATGCAGGCGGCGAAGCGCGTCGAGTGCTCCTCGACATAGCTAGTGGTAAACCCGAGCAAGTTGTTCGCGATCACATGAATGGTGCCGCCGACGGTGTAGCTGGGGAGATCGGCGTAGTTCATGGTTTCGGCGAGAATGCCTTGTCCCGCGAAAGCGGCATCGCCGTGAACCAGCAGCGGAAGATATTTTTCGCGTCCGCCTTCGCCGGTGCGATCCTGTTTGGCGCGCGTACGGCCGACCGTGACGGGATCGACCGCTTCCAGATGGCTGGGATTTGAAACCAGATGGATGTGAACCTTGCCGCCGCTGCGCGTGATGTATTCCCCAGTTGCCCCCATGTGATACTTCACGTCCCCCGAACCGAGAACGCTGCGCGGGTCGACGTCTTCGAAGCCGGCGAAAAGTTCTTCGGAAGGCCGCCGGGCGACGTGCGCAATCACGTTGAGGCGTCCGCGGTGGCTCATGCCCATGACCAATTCTTTAGCACCGAGGCGGGAACCGGTATCGAGAATCTCATCGACCAACGGAATGAGAGCGGTGACACCTTCGAGTGAAAAGCGCTTGCTGCCGAGATAACGCTGTTGCATCACCTGCTCGAAAACGTCGGCGCGGATCAGCAGATCGAGAATGCGCTGCTGCTCTTTTTCCGTAACCTCGAAACCTTGAGACGGCGATTCCATGCGCTCGTAAATCCAGCGGCGTCGCTCGGGTGCGTAGATGTGGTTGATTTCGACGCCGATGGTCGAGGAGTAGATTGCGCGGGCCTCGCGAGCGTACTCGTTATCGATCTGCAGTTCGGGCGTGGGCCGCGGCCGCAGAAAACCGAGGGGATCGAGGTCGCCTTCAAGGTATCCCCACTGGCGAAATGCGTTAAAGGTGCGTTCGCGCTCGAGGTTTTCCGGTGTTTCGGCCACTGCGGTGCGGGCGCCGCCATTCGACGATTTGGATTTCAGGGTAGGCATATCGGGTCGACATATAGGATAACGGATTCGCGGCGGGGCGCGGGGGATTCATCCTCTGGGCCAACCGGCCCATCCCGACAAGCGCGGGGAAAAACCACGAGAAAACACCGCAGCGGATGGCCCAGGCGTTCGGGACATCCGCTGCGGTTGTGGCTGGGTTTTACCGAAGTGCTATTTCTTTGCTGAAAAATCGAACAGATCCATCAGATCGCCGATGGCTGGGCTGTTCGTTGGAACATACGGATTGCTGCTGCTGGTGACGGGGTTGGGGTCATTATCCCGGCTGCGGCTGGTGAGCGGAGACAGTCCCCAGTTGGCTTCGATGAACTTGAGAATCGAAACGTGATCCGAGTAGACGTGAGAAATGTGCCCCTTGCTGGTGAAAGGTGAAACCGCGATCAACGGAATTCTGGCGCCATCTCCGAAAAAGTCCAAAGGTTGAACATAGCCGGAGTCGTAGTAGCCGCCGCCTTCGTCCATCGTGACAAAGATGGCGGTGCTGTTCCACACATCCGGGTGCGATTTGGTGATGTCCACGATCTTCTTGACGAAACCCTCGAGCAAGATCAGTTTGGAGGAAGCCGGGTGGCCATCGAGCCATCCGTCAGGTTTGACGAAGGAGACGGCGGGCAGAGTATTGTTCTCGATCGCCGTGTAGAGGTCGGTCGTGTCAAGCAAGTTCGCACGGCTCGTCTTGCTGGTCATGATCGAGGTCGAGTACTGGAAGAAGTTGCAGATGTTGCAGTAGGTGTTCCAGGGCGTTACATAGTTCAAATCTGGATTCTTCAGGTACGCATTCCATTGATCGCCGTAATATGCCCAAGAGACACCGGCCTCGTTCATTGCATCGCCGATGTTGCGCAGGGTCGAAGGTGGAATGGTGAAAACCGTCTGGGCCGGATCGTCGATGTCGTTATAGGCGTTGGAGCCGTTGCCGTAGTATCCGGGATTGTAGTTATTCAGCAGGTAGTAGTGTCCCGAATCGCAGTTGGGGCTGATGGCCGGAGTAAGCGATGCCAGAAAGCTGGTAACCGCCGGGACTCCAGGCTGGGTGGTGTCGGAACATTCGCTGTAGGTTCCGCCGCCGTACGATGCGGACCCGTAGGAACCGCCGCCGTACCCATCCTCGGTGTACCAATTGTTCGTACCAGTCTGCGGGTCAGGATTTTCGATCTCTTGAACCACGCCGGCGTTCGGGCTGCCTCCGGCAACCGTCACGTTCTCCGGTGGCGCCAGGGCGTTGCCCTTGCCATCGCTAAACCAGATGGCGTCGCCTGTGCCCATCATGACGTGGTTGGCGCCGGTTCCACCCATCACCGCCTGATGGTAGTTGTCGCTCATTGCATAATCGTCAGCGAGTTGCTTGAAGTAAGGCGCGTCGCCCTGCTGCATGTTGTAAAAACCCATGGCGGTTGAGCCTTCGCCAGTGGTCGTGTTGTTGAAACCAGTAGGTTGGGAAAGGCCGTTGTCTCCAGCCCCAATCGTTGTTTCCACCCATGGCACCAGGTCGGCCTTGCATCCACTTGGATTCGCGCTGGTGGCGTTGGCTGCGTTGCAATCAAACTGCTGCCACATCTGGTAAAAGCGGTGAACCGGGCTGTTGTCGTAGGCATCGTAGGGATGCGTCGCAGAGGTCAATTGAAACGGGCCAGAGGGCAAGGTCGTAGCGTTTGGAATGCGAGTATCGATAGCTCCATGGCTCAGTCCCGTGCCGCCGGTGGTCAAATACACGTAATAGCTGGACGGCAGCGCATTCTCGTACAACTTGGCTGTAGACACATTCGGGAAGGGCGGCGTGGTGTATCCACCGGCTAGTACCGGCGGCAGGACCGTATACGGAACGTTACCGGACGGACTGATCGAATAGGTGGTGGTGTCGCTGGCGGAAGACTGGCTGGCCAACGAGAAGTTCGGGCCCGGCGTGCCGTCGGAATTGACGATGCCCTCCGACAGCAGGTTAGAAATGGTGTCGGTAGATTTGGGCTGGTAGGTGGCGAAAACGTGATCGAAAGTGCGGTTTTCTCCGATGATCACGATCACATGTTGAATGGGCGTTGTGGTAGTGGTTTTCTTCGCGGGTGTTTGAGCGGCGGCCGGCGCGCCCAGGTTGGCTACTACAGCGAACAGGCTCGCGCCAACCGTCAGGTGCTGTCTGACTTTCGCCAGGAAACGTGACGACAACATAGACTTTCCTCCTGAGAAATAGAGAGACTTCAGAAGCCAAAGTAGTTGCTGGCCGGTTACGAACGGGTTGCATGCACATGAATTCCATGCAAAAAGAAATCCACAGGGGCGGGTGACGGGAGAAAAGAAGTGTGCGGCAAGAATGGGGCAATCTGCGATTCCCTGCGAATTATATGAACGGCAGGTTAAAAAACTTCCACAACTTGCCAAACTCTCTACTGCTCTTCCTGTAGACGCCGACGGTCTTGAAAGCCGTGTATGCTGCATAAATCCCTTTAGCGACTCGCGATGGTGAACACAATGCCGACCCTTTTCGGAATTCCTCTCGACGTGAACTCGTCCTACTTGCAAGGGCCGGCGAGCGCACCGGCGAAAATCCGCGAAGCATTCCACAGTGATGCGTCAAACCAGTGGACGGAGTTGGGTGTGGACCTGGGCGCATCCGGCGCCTTCACAGACATTGGCGACTTACATTTGCGCAATTCCCGTGAAATGGTCCGTGAGGATTTTGCCGAGATTGAGCGTGCCGTGGACGACTTGCTGCAGAAAGGAGAGCTTCCAGTCGCACTGGGCGGAGACCACTCGATCACTTATCCGATTCTCAAGGCTTTTGCGCGCCACTATCCCGAACTGACGATCATTCATTTTGACGCGCATCCGGATTTATACGACGAATTTGAGGGGAGCCGCGTCTCTCATGCGTGTCCTTTCGCCCGCATCATGGAAGAAGGGCTGGCGAAGCGGCTGGTGCAGGTGGGAATTCGCACAATCAATGGCCATCAGCGAGAACAGGCACAAAGATTCGGTGTCGAAGTCTTGGAAATGTCCGCTCTTCCCGCCTATGATCGCCTGAAGATGCCCGTTCCAGTTTACGTTTCTTTCGACATGGACGTGCTGGATCCGGCGTTCGCCCCAGGCATTTCTCATCGCGAACCGGGAGGAATGACGGTGCGCGAGGCGATCGCTCACCTGCACGCGATTGCGGGGCGCATCGTCGGCGCCGACATTGTCGAGTACAACCCGCTGCAGGATGTCTCGGCAATGACGGCCACGGTGGCGGCGAAAATTCTTAAGGAAATTCTGGGCAAGATGAATTTGGGGATTTGAACACCTCCTGCTGCGTGGGAATTTCGAAAGGAGTTGGGTTATGCAGGACAACGGTCTGTTGCAAATCGCAAGCCGGTATTCGGTGGATGAAACCGTGCAGCGCCTTCAATCGATGATTGCCGCAAAGGGAATGCAGGTTTTCGCTCTGATCGACCACAGCGGCGAGGCAAAAAAGGTTGGTCTCCAAATGCGGCCGACGAAGCTGGTGATCTTCGGCAGCCCGACGGGCGGAACGCCGTTGATGGTCGCGGCGCCGACGCTGGCCATCGATCTCCCGCTCAAGGCGCTGGTGTGGGAGGACGAAAAAATGAATGTCTGGATTTCCTACAATAGTCCGGAATATTTGGGACAGCGCCACGACGTCCCTGTGGACTTAATCAAGAATATTGCCGGGGCAGGCGCGCTGCTGGCGAAGGCTGTGGAATAATGCTCCCGTCCCTTGAAAAGCCCTTGATCGAGAATTCCAATCGAGCCCGCGATCACCTCGCCAACGAGCGCACTTTTTTGGCCTGGGTGCGCACCAGCGTGGCCATCGTTGTCTTCGGATTCGCCATTGGCCGGTTCGCCATCGCGCTGCGGCAGTTGACGGCGTTGCAAGGTCACGCCACCGGAACAACGGGTGTTTCCGTCTGGATGGGAATGATTTCCATCCTCGCGGGAGTAGTGATGGTGGTGGCCGGGTTAATACGCTATCGAAAAACGCGGGCGCAACTTGAAGAAGGGAAATTCGAGCCAGCGGGTTTTATCGTGGATCTAGTCACGATCCTCACCGCATTATTTGGGCTCGCGCTGGCTGGATATTTGATTTACGTCGAGACAAGTCTGAAATGATAGGAATGAATGCTTTCATTGCGTGATCGATCAGCAAGCAACAATCCGTAATCATCACCTCCTCCATTATGGCGAACGATCGGGAAAAAGAAGCGGCAGCGCGGGCAAGTTTGCGATTCGTAAAAGATGGTCACGTCGTCGGCCTGGGAACAGGCTCGACGGCGGCGTTTTTTATCCAACTTCTCGGCGAGCAGGTAAAGAATGGGCTGCGGATTCGCGGCATTCCCAGTTCGGACCGCTCGCGCGATCAGGCGGAGCGCCTCGGAATCCCGCTGACCACGCTGGATGAATGTCCCGAGATCGATGTGACCGTGGACGGCGCGGATGAATTCGATCCGCAACTCCGCCTGATTAAAGGTGGCGGCGGAGCCTTGTTGCGGGAAAAGATTGTGGCCTCGGCGACCAAGCACTACGTCATTATTACGGACGCGACCAAACGAGTGCCGGTGCTGGGGAAGTTTCCCTTGCCGGTGGAAGTGATCAAGTTCGCCCAGACGGTGGTGAAAAATAAGATTGCCGCGCTGGGTGCGCAGGTTGGCCTGCGTCGCGATGCCCAGGGAAATCCGTACCTGACCGACGAGAACAATTACATCCTCGATTGCTGCTTCGGTCAGATTCCTGACGCGGACGCATTGGCGCGGATGCTGAGCGACACTCCGGGAGTCGTGGAACATGGCTTGTTCATTGGCATGGCGGGCGTCGTGATCGTGGCGGGTGGAAATGAGATCGTGGAACTGTGGGCTGGTAGCGGGTCTTAGCTGCAGGGTCCTAGGTCATGGGTCTTAGGTATCAGGGAACCCCAAGACCGAAGACCTGAGACCCAAGACCTAAACAGAGGTGAGATGGCAACACCGGCGCAGGGATGGGATCGACCGTCGCGAAGGCGTGGACTGCGCTACCGCGTGCAGTCTCCCGTCGATGTGACCGTCCTGCGATCGGGAATTCCAGACACTCTGCCGGGGCGCTCACTCAACCTGGGCTCGGGCGGCGTGGCCGCTGTGCTGGCGGGGGAACTGGTGCCGGGCGAAACCGTAGCCCTCGAAATCCAGTTGCCGCTCACGGCGAGCCCGTTGCGTGCTCGTGCCCTGGTGAAGTATCACGACAGGCTGCGCTCGGGGATGGAATTCATCGGCCTGTCGGCGGAACAGCAGTCGGCAATTCGCGATTGGGCGGGCATAGCCATAGTCAAGACAGAAACCGAAGCGCCCGCCAAGCCCCCCGCCGAAGCTGAAAGAGAACCCGAGAGTATCAAATCAGGCGGCGGTGAGCCTCCAATTCCCGCGCCGCGGCGGTGGCGCCGTCGCTGGCTTCTCCTTCCACTGTTGGCCGCAGTGCTGATCGGCCTTTTCTGGTGGCGCTGGAATCGCGGGTGGGAGGATATCGAGTTGACCCTGCCCAGCCAAAAGAGTGCCGAAGCCATTCAGCCTCAGGCCAACGTCTCCGCCGACGTCATGGAGAAGCGCATCATCCACCGGGTGGACCCCGAATATCCCGCTGCGGCGCGCCCCAGAAATCTCCAGGGAGTGATTGTGCTAGCCGTGATCGTGGGACGCGATGGATCGGTGGTGGATTTGCGCGCGCTCAACGGGCCCGACGTGCTGGCGCAGGCTGCCAAAGATGCCTTGCGTTGGTGGCGTTTCGAACCTTACCGCGTCAACGGCCAGCCCGTGGTGGTGGAAACAACGGTGGCAGTCGAGTTCAAGCCCTAGTCCGTGTCAAGCGCCGCGTTTGCGCAATGCACTGAGAAGGATGACGCCGCTGAACCCAAACGACACCACCGCCCCGAGTGCGGCAATCAGCATAAGCGTTTCGGTAAGGTGAACGACGTCGGCGAAGATGGCTCCGACGGCGAAAATCACTCCAGCTACGTTGAGCAAGAGTGATGCTCGAATCCTGCCCGCTCGACCAGAATTGGAAGCCGACAGATCGGGACGCAGCCAGAGTTGCAGCAGCAACGCGGCCACGCCGATGGCTGCGACCACCACCAGCGCCACCGGACTTAGAAAAGCTCGCTGGCCGGTATAGAGCACAACCAGCGCCAGCGCGGCCAGCAGCAATCCGGCGGCAATCAGGGGTGAGCCGCGGGAACCGGGGTTGGAAGAGTTGTCGGGCACGAGGATCCGTCCACTGATTTATACAGGCGCGGGAAAAGGTTTTCCAGTCGCATGGATACCGTTACGGTAAATTTACGCTCTCCTCGGTCAAGCGCTCGGATTGCCGCTGATGCCCGTCAGCCATTCCGCCTGCAAGGCCTCGCCATGGTTCACGGCATAAAGCACCAACTCGACACGGGAGGATATGCCAAGTTTGTCAAAGATGCGGTACAGGTACGTCTTGATGGTGTGCTCGCTCAGATCTAACTCGCTCGCAATGTCGCGATTGGCGAGGCCTTCGGCGACCAGGGCAACTACCTGCTCTTCGCGCGAGGTAAGAAGTTGCTGGCCGCGCGCGTTCAGCACCCGCAGCGATGGAACCTCTGAGATCAGGTCGAGCAGGAAAGACATCTGCTCGGTGTTTGCCCAGATCTGCCCGACGGCGACGCGCTGAATGCACCGGCACAACATTTTGAAATGTGTGCCCGTAATGCAAAAAATGCCGCGCGCGCCGGAGCGGAACGCCCTCACCACCAGTTCGCGGTCGTAGGACTCAACCAACAGAACTTTGGCCATTGCCGGATGCGAAAGATGAATGCGCCGTATCGCGGCCAGTTGGTTGGGAATACTGGAGGAGTGGTTCAGCGACAAAATCGCCACTTTGGCCGGAGCCGTCGCCAGCGCTTGCAGAATGGCAGCGACGTCGATGGGACAGGTTGAAATGTGGAACTCCGAGCGACGGCGCAATGCGCTCGTGAGCAGGTGCGCCTGTATCCGATTGGAATCCGCAATCAGAACTTGGATTGGACCCGAAGCCGCCGGAGAAGATACAGGCAAGAAGAGGACTCCAAACTAAAAAATTAGGCCGCTTGGTGATCTTAGGAGTCCACCGGTACGTACTCAAGGACATACGTCACTTTATTCGTGCACCGTTTTCAAATCGGGAAGCGCGAGCGCAACGCTGTGGAAAAGCGATGGCTGGGACTTTTCATGATTATCGGGTTGATGAAAATCCTCGGGAAAATCGCAGCGCTGTAAGATTTCGCACTTAAATCATGTTTTCCTTGCTCTCCCCAATGTGATCTCCCGAACATGCAAGTCTACTTTCGTAGATAAGACTTTTGGGCGGCTGTTCTACGCCCTCCGCACCATGACGTTCGCGGGAAAGCGCCGCAGCGCTTGAAGTTCGGCACATTCCCGATTTTGATCAAGCATCCACTTTGGTAGACAACACTTTCCGTGTCTTGTCGCGAAATCCTCGTCGGGATACCTTCCACAAAGAGAACCGTGGTCACTGAGCGGCTCTCGGAATTTACGGAAGGACGAACCCATCACGCCATGAAGTCCATCGTTGCCTGGATAGGAGTTGGACTGGTGGGGGCGTTGTCCTTGCAAGTTTGCGTGACCGCATTCGCCCAGGAAGAAATGCAGCAGCAGGGCCTGGGAGCACGCTCGCAGTATTCTCCGAACAGCCAAACCGGGCTTGGTACGGGGAACACACGAATGGCGGTCGCAAAACCCGGGAAAGCGGACGGCACGGGAAACCCACAGTTCGGAGGGGATCGCCGTCCGCTTTACCGGTTGAACTGCAGCGATGTCGTGACTCTCAGTTTTACACTCTCTCCGGAGTTCGACCAAAGCCTCACCATCCAGCCGGACGGCTATGTTGCCCTCAAAGACGCGCCGCCGGTGCTTGCCCAGGGCCTCACGCTCGAGGAGTTCCGTGCTGCCGTCAAACAGGCCTACACGGGATATCTTCACGACCCCCAGGTGGCGGTCTCCCTGAAGGAGTTTGAACATCCCTATTTTGTGGCGGGCGGGGAGGTGGGAAAGCCTGGCAAGTACGAGTTGCGCTCCCAGACCAGCATCATCGAAGCGGTAGAGATTGCCGGAGGGTTTACACACGAGGCGAAGCACTCGCAAGTTTTGCTGTTCCGCCGGGTGAACGACGATCTGGTGGAAGCACGCGTCTTCGATCTGAAGAAGATGCTGAAAGAGAAATCCCTGGGCGAGGCCTGTGAGTTGCGCCCGGGTGACTTGGTCTTTGTACCCCAAAATTACATTTCGAAGATGGAGCGCTTTCTCAGCCGGCCCTCTCTCAGCATGTACGTAAGTTCCACCCAGTTTTAGCGAGTAACGCAGGTCTACCCAGATGCCAAACCAGGATCCACCTCGAAGAACCGAAGAGCCGGGGCCGCCGACATTGCGGGAACTGGCAATGGTTCTGTTCCGGCAGGGAAAACTGGTCCTCTGGGTGGCAGGTATCGTGTTCGTTCTGGCCGTAGCGTATGCGATTGCCGGAACGTCCTATCGGGCCCACGCGCGCGTGCTGGTGCGCCGAGGACGGGCCGACCCTCCAGCAACGGCGCAGCCCAATGCTCCCGCTGACTACTCCCGCGTGGAGGTCACGGAAGAAGAACTCAATTCAGAAGTCGAGTTGCTGAAAGACGCCGACGTTTTGCGCCGCGTGGTTGAGGCGAACGATTTGGCAGCCCACGACTGGCTGCGCTGGCTCCGGCCCCACGAAGAGCAGTCCGCCCGCGTAGAGCGCGCGACCAAGAAACTTTCCAATCGCCTCAGTGTGGAAGCGATCAAGAAAACCGACTTGATCGCGGTGACCTACGACGCTTCCGATCCACAAACCGCTGCGCGCGTGCTGCAGTCTCTCACCAGCATTTACCTCGAAAAACATATGGAAGTTCACCGCCCCGCGGGGCAGCTTCATTTCTTCGATCAGCAAACCGGAGAGTCGCGGCGCCAGCTCGACGACGCCATGAAAAAACTTCTGACCTTCACCAAAGAGCACGGCGTCGTGATGGCCGGACAGCAGCGGGATCTGGTGTTGCGGCGGCTCGACGACGCGGAGGCGAGCTACCGCCAAACTCAGATCGAGATCGCCGAAACCGATCATCGCGTGCAAGAACTCGCGACCCAGTTGGCGAAGTTGCCGGAGCGATCCACGACGCAGGTCCGCACGGCGGACAATCCTGAACTTTTGCGCGCATTGAAGGCGAGCCTGCTGGATCTCGAGTTGAAGAAGATCCAGTTGCTGACCAAGTTTGAGCCCGGTCATCGGCTGGTGCAGGAAGTGGACCAGCAGATTCAGCAGGCTCAATCGGCCATCACCGCCGAGAGATTAACGCCCCTGCGCGACGAAACCACGGATCAGAATGCGCACTATGAATGGGTCCGTGCGGAAATGCAAAAGGCCGCAATGGAGATGAAAGGACTGCAGGCGCGCCAGGCGGCGACCAGCGCGCAACTGGCAGGTTATCGCGTTTGGGCCCGTCAGTTGGGCGAGGATGCAATCATCCAGGACGATTTGGCGGGCAGTCGCCAGGCGGCGCAGGAAAACTACCTCCTTTATGTGAAGAAGCGAGAAGAAGCCCGCATGGGCGACGCATTGGACGAGGGCGGAATCGTCAATGTCGCCATCGCCGAACAACCGGTTGTACCTGCGCTCCCGGTCTGGCCTGCGGCAGAAGTGGTGCTGGTGGGCTTCGTGGCAGCCCTCGTCTCAGGTACCGGAGCGGGCTTCGCCGCGGATTATCTCGACCCGGCGTTGCGCACGCCCGAGGAAACGATGGCCTGCCTGGACTTGCCTGTCCTGGCCTCCTTACCGGCGGGGTTAGGCAAACGGTTGCGCGCATGACGGAGATGGAATGAGCGCAAACGCAGATGTGTTGCAAAGGTCCGATGTAATCGGCACGGCCTCGCGGGAAAAGACGTGGCCGCAGGTTGCGGCCGTTCGCAACACAGACCGTTGGAATCGGGAAAATTTCGCCCGTGAACAGATTCGCGGTCTGGTGCAGCGGGTTTTCTTTGCACGCCGCGACTGGCCGGCAAAGCAAGTCGTCTTCAGCGCCGTTGAGCCGGACACCGATCTCACGAACCTATGCGATCAGGTTGCACACGCCCTGTCGCTGGAAACGCGTTCCGATATCGCCATCGTGGGTGGCCACGAACCGTTGGCCGAGATGGCTGAGCCTCATTCCAGATACGTGGCAAATGTCCCAATCAGATCCTGGTCGACGCAGCTTGCCATCAACCTGTGGCGTGTGCCGGAGGGCAGATTGCGGGAATCCGAGCAAGGATCGGGGATTGCGCGCACCTGGGGCTCATGCCTCTCGGAGCTACGCAACGAGTTTGAGTATGCCGTGATTCATGGACCCTCGGCCGGAATCTCGAGTGAGGCTGCTCGATTGGGCCAGGCGGCGGATGGGATCGTTCTCGTCTTGGGGGCTCATCGCACTCGCAAGGCGACCGCTCGCAAGATCAAGGACGTGCTCGAAGGTGCGCAATCTCGAATCCTGGGTACGGTGCTCAGCGAGAGACGGTTTCCGGTTCCCGAACAGATTTACCGCCGGCTGTAGACGATGAAAACGGTGGCAATGCGAAAGCAGAGTTGTTGATCTTTAGTTGAATTCGATTCGGCGCTCCGGCAACGGAGATCGCAGGGTCTGAGGGGGTCGATCTGACGTGTCGTCTTCTTTGTTACATCCCAGACAGCATTCCCCTCAGGGAATCGAGTGGGCTGCGCGGCTGATCCCGGGAGCAGCCCGAGGGCGCAAGCCGCCGCAGCGGGAAACTGGATACGCCGCGTTCCAGCCATCGCGCGCTTCGACTGCACTTCCAGTCCCGAAAGCCAGGTTGGGCGTGACGAGGATCCATGAGCCGTGGCTATCACTAAATTGGTTGCGCACGATGCTCGCGCGGATCCACGAAAATCTCTCGCGTTGGCCCGTCTGGACCTGGCGCAAGACTAAAGCGACAACGCTTCCCGGCACTCGCACTCCGCGCGGTATGCGCAACGTCCTCATCATTGGAGCGGGCGACCTCGGCCATCGACTCGCGGGCCATCTCCAGCAGCATCCAGAACTGGGACGGTCGGTCTGTGGCTTTCTGGACGACAGGCAACCGCCCGGCGGCGGCGTGATTGGACGCACCAGCGATCTGGCACAGTTGGCGCGTACCGAATTCATCGACGAGTTGATTCTCGCAGCACCCCACGATCGCGAGAAAACTTTGCGCGTGCTGCATGCCGCCCGGCAACTCCGGCTTGACGTAAGAATGGCTCCCGATCTGTTTGGCTGCGAACTGGCGCGCAAAACTGAACGGATTGGGGGCATTCCTCTTCTATCCCTGCACGAAGAGTGTTTGCCGGTGGCAGGGCTGCTCGTCAAGCGCGCGCTTGACCTGGCTAGCGCGGCGGCAGCACTGGTCCTGTTTTCGCCCGTGCTGGCTCTGCTGGCACTTCTCATTAAACTCGACTCCCCGGGCCCCATACTCTATGCGGCGCCGCGAGCTGGGCGAAAGGGTAGGCCATTTCGCTGTTACAAATTTCGCACCATGGTTCAGGACGCCGATGATCTGAAGGAGAATCTGCGCGCGCGCAATCAGAGGGAGGGGCCGTTCTTCAAGATCACCGGCGATCCCCGGATCACACGCATCGGAAAATTTCTCCGGCGCTACAGTCTCGACGAATTCCCGCAGCTCTTGAACGTGCTGGGAGGTGAGATGAGCCTGGTCGGTCCGCGACCGCATCCCCTCGATGATTTTTCCTCCTACGCGATCGAGCACCTGCCCCGTTTGGATGTGACGCCAGGAATCACGGGACTCTGGCAGGTCACGGCTCGCCAGGATCCGTCCTTTGAAACCGGGATGAATCTGGATATTGAATACATCCATCACTGGAGCCTGGGGATGGACATAAGGATTCTCCTGAAGACCGCAGGGGCGGTCCTGCGAGGAAGTGGCGAGTGATGCCGATGGCAGAGTTGAGGGTGGCGTCGCCGTCTTTCTGGGCGATGGAAACGGCATGGCGCGGCCTTCGAGCAGGACTGCGCCCAGTGCAGGCGATTATGGTGGCGCCGTCTCTCTTGTTTCTTGCTGCTTTAACCGCAATGCTGTTGCGCCATCCCGATGTACCTTTCTACGAAATTGATCGCGTGGCATTTGTACTGTTGTTCATCGGTGTAATGGGTCGATCGATAGTGAGGCAGCAACCGCTTATCGTGATCGAGCGTGCGACCTGGCCCATGATTGCCTTGACGCTTCTCGCAGTTGCCAGCGTCATCTCGCAGCCCTTCGACCATCAGACATGGAGCCTGATTGCGGCCAAGTTTATTGTGCCATTTGCACTTTTTCACATTGCGGCATTGGTGTTTCGAGACGAAGAGCGGCTGCGGCAGTTCGAACTTTTCGCGCTCGTGGTGCTCGCCTATCTTTGCTTCACCTCCATTGCTTTTCTGGTGGGCGCCAAACAGCTCATATTCCCCCGCTTCATCCTGGATGAAAGCCTCGGTTACCATGCCGATCGAGCGCGAGGACCGTTGTTGGAAGCAGTGGCGAATGGCGTTTCCCTGAACCTGCTCGGCATTTTGGCGCTTCACGCTTTTCTGAGGAGAAGACTCCGCGGGCTAAAAGCTGCCCTGCTCCTGGCTGCCCTTCCGATCGCAATTCTGGCAACCATGACGCGTGCGGTCTGGCTTGCCTTCGCTGCCAGCATGGCCTTCCTGATTTTCCGTTCTCACAACCGAAGCCTGCGCCGCGTCTGTGTCTGCGTGGCCATCGTCGGAACTCTGGGGCTGCTCATCGTTCTAAGTTTCGCCGGTCAGCGCCGCGCACTCACGGACCGGCTGAATGAATCGGGTCCGGTCGAGTTCCGCCAGGCAGTCTACGCCGGCGGATGGCAGATGTTCCTCGAAAAACCGCTCACTGGCTGGGGAGTCAACCAATTGCCCGCAGAGTTGGCCCGCCACGTCAGCGGCTACAAGGAAAAGGTCTTGTATCCGCACAACACCTATCTGGAAATTCTTGTGGAACATGGCGTCGCCGGCTTGGCGTTGTACGTGTGGTTGATGTGGGAGATTTTGAGTCTGGCGCGGGGAGCGATTCCGCAGGCCGAGAGTGAGGGTTTGCTGAATCGGCAATTCCATCTCATGTGGCCGGTGTTGCTCTGCGTCTATTGGGTCAATGCCGCGGTAGTGGTGATGAGTTATCAATTCGTAAACGGGCTTCTGTTCACCATGGCGGGAATGCTGGCCGCTCAGCAGCGGCGTGCTATCGAAGAACGAGATAGTAGGCCAAGGCCTTCTCTCCACGCAGTCACCCATTTCACCTAAGCGAGGTCAAGTTCGTGCGAGTCTCCGGCTCCGGATTGACGGTAGCCTGTCTGGCCAATCAATTTCCCGCCGCCGTAGAGCCCTACGTCGGCGAGGAGATCGATGAACTGCGGCAACGCGGAGTCACAGTCATTCCGGGTACGGTGCGAAAACCACCTGCAACCAAGCAAAGCTCACTCCCGGGCCCATCTGCCTCCCAAGTTCTCTGTTTGCAATCGCTGCAGGCGGTGCCTCTTCTGCGAGCGCTCTGCTTGGTTGCCTGGCGTTGGAAGCGAATTGCAGATCTTCTGACGCGGGTTTTGATGCAGGGAAAGGAGTCGCCCAAGCGCCGACTGAAAGCTCTCATGCACACGCTCCTCGGGGCTTATTACGCAGCGCTGCTGGAGAAGCGCGGAGTCGACCACATCTACGTGCATCACGGGTATTTTGGGTCGTGGATTGGGATGGTCGCTGCGCGCCTGCTGGGCGTCAGTTTCAGCCTGACGTTATATGGATCAGATTTGCTGCTCGATGGCGCTTACCTCGATACGAAGCTAAAACACT
This sequence comes from uncultured Acidobacteriaceae bacterium, assembly GCA_963715875.1. GTDB lineage: Bacteria > Acidobacteriota > Terriglobia > Terriglobales > Acidobacteriaceae > Sulfotelmatobacter. Next base: position 4,606,839 of record OY970281.1, read on the forward strand.
GCCTCTTCTGCATGACCATCTCGGAGTTCAACCGATCCTATATCCAGGAGCATTTCCCGGGAATTGATCCCGCAAAAATCATCGTATCGCGGTTGGGCGTGGATATGCCGGAACACGCCGAGCCTCCGCCCGCCGCCGGTCCCGGCGCCAAATTCACTTTGCTGACCGTGGGCCGCTTACATGCGGTGAAAGATCACGCATTTCTGATTCGCGCATGCGCGCGCCTGCGCGATGATGGTCTGGATTTCGAGTGCGCGATTGCGGGATCCGGTCCAGAACGAGAACATCTGGAATCGCTCATCCAGGAACATCGGCTAGGGGACCGCGTCCATTTGCTTGGCTACGTTCCCTCGGCGCAGATCGATTCCCTCTATCGCCGCACCCATGTGGTGGTGCTAACGAGCCGCAGCGAAGGAATCCCGCTGGTGCTGATGGAAGCAATGGCGCGGGGCAAAATTGTACTCGCTCCCGCGATCACCGGGATACCGGAACTCCTCAATTCCGGAGAGGCTGGATTCCTCTATTCCCCAGGATCACTAGACGATTTCGTGGAAAAGGTTTTGCTCCTTCATGGCCTGATGCGCGCAGAGCACCAGTCCTCAACGACGCGACTGGACTGGATCCGGCACGCCGCTCGCATCCAGATCCTTCACAACTTCAACCACAGAAAAAATCTGACGCAGTTTGGCGATTGCTTCCTGCAACGGATTACAACGCGCGATCCGTCAACTCAGAATTGGAGCGCTCTTCATGAGGATTTTGTTTTGCAATAAATATAACTACGCTTTTAGCGGTACCGAGATCTACCTGTTTGGCGCGATGGAACTGCTGCGCTCCAGGGGGCATGAAGTGGCGTTGTTTTCCATGGCGGATCCTCGCGGTGAGCCCACCCCTTATGACCGTCATTTCATGCCGCACACCGATTTCAAGCGGCCGGCAGGTTGGCTCCACAAAGCGAAGCTGGCGGGGCACGCCATTTATTCGTGGGAGGCGCGGCGCCGAATTCGGGCGATGATCGCGGACTTCCGGCCCGACGTCGCCCACGTGCGGAACATCTATCACCATCTCTCGCCGGCGATCCTATGGGAATTGAAGGCGCAGAACGTCCCGGTCCTCTATCACCTCAACGATTTCAAGGTACTCTGCAGCAGCTACAATCTCGTGCTGCGTGGCGAAGCGTGTGAAGCGTGCAAAGGCGGAAACTTCTGGCGCGCGCTGCAGAAAAAGTGCCAGCCGGAATGGGGCGCGCGCATGACTCTGGCGGCCGAAGCCTATCTTCACAAGTGGCTGGGCTCATACCGCAAATGCGTTGACTGCTTTCTTGCCCCAAGCCAATTTGTGCGCGATAAATTTGTCGAGCATGGCTGGGATCCGGCCAGGTTCGAAGTTCTTCCCCACTTCCAGCCAGTGAAAGCGGTTACACAGCGAAACGCCGAGAACGCTCCTCTGCTTTACTTCGGCCGCTTATCTCAGGAAAAAGGAGTGGACGAACTGCTGCAAGCCATGCGTCGTCTACCTCACCTTCGCCTCATCGTGGCGGGTGACGGCCCGGAGCGCACCAGGCTCCAGCGCCTGGCAGCAGAGCTGGAATTGGCCAACGTAGAGTTTGCCGGCCACCTACGGGGAGAGGCCTTAGATCGCGCCATCGCCAACTCTCGCTTCACCATCCTGCCCTCCCATGCTTACGAAACTTTGGGCAAGACGATTCTCGAATCCTATGCCGCAGGCCGCACCGTCGTGGCCACCGATCTCGGGTCCCGGCGCGAACTCGTCCAGCCAGGCAAGACCGGCCTTCTCTACCGCGCTGGGGATGTCGCTCAACTGGTATCGGCAATCCAGTTTCTGAGTTCTCAGCCGGAACGCGCTGACGCTATGGGGCACGCCGGATGGGAGCGGGTGCGGCAGAATCACACACCGCAAGCTCATTACGCGGCATTGATGGCTTTGTATGAACGTCTCGCGCGTGTAGGAAAGCAATCGTCAAGTGCTGGCGAGCGCGGACTCACACCATCGCCAGGTGCTTCCATTTCGATTGCGCCGCCACTGAGACCCAGGCTGCGCATTGCGTTCATTGGCGGGCGAGGTGTCGAGTCAAAGTACAGCGGCATCGAAACGTATTATGAAGAGGTGGGCAAGCGGTTGGCGGATGCGGGGCATCAAGTTACGGCCTACTGTCGCTCCTACTTCACTCCCCCCGGAGAGATGCACAACGGCATGCGGGTGGTGCGGCTGCCCACGATCCGCTCCAAGCATCTGGAAACGCTGATACACACTTTTCTGAGCACGCTCCATGTGCTGACGCAGCCTTGTGATTTGGTGCACTATCACGCGCTGGGGCCGGCGTTGTTTTCCTTTATCCCACGGCTCGCCGGAAAGAAAACGGCGGTCACGGTCCAGGGACTCGATTGGCAGCGGCAGAAGTGGGGGCGTTTCGCCTCGGCTGTTTTGCGACTGGGCGAGCGCGCCGCAGTGAAGCTACCGAATCAGACCATGGTCGTCTCTCAGACGCTGCAGCAGTATTACCGGGATACTTACAAAGCAGAAACATCGTACGTGCCCAACGGCGGAATCCTGCGCAGACACTACGGCGGGGACGGGCTCTCTGCCTGGGGACTTGAGGCGGACCGATACATTCTGTTTCTCGGCAGGTTCTCTCCAGAAAAAGGATGTCATTTGCTCGTCGAGGCGTACGAGAAGTTAAACACTGACGTAATGCTCGTCATGGCTGGGGCATCGAGCTATTGCGATGACTACTCGCGCCAGTTGCGGGCGCACGCCAGCGATCGAATCAAAATGCTGGACTGGGTGTCGGGAGAGGATCTCGACGAATTGCTCACCAATGCCATGGTATTTGTTCTGCCGTCCGATCTGGAAGGGCTGTCACTGGCACTGCTGGACGCCATGGGCGCAGGACTCTGCGTCCTGACCAGCGATGTTCCGGAAAATCGGGAAGCCGTGGAGGCAGCCGGATTCACGTTCAAGCGGGGAGACGTGGCTGACATGGCTGACCGCCTGCAATTTCTGATTGCAAATCCCGCAGTGCGCGAGGCTGCAGGACGGGCCGCGCTAGAACGCGTCCGCGAACATTACCAGTGGTCGAGGGTTGCCGAGGGGGTGGAACACGCATATTTCAGAACCATGGGTTGGGAGCCAGCCACAATGCCTTCCAAGAAGCCGAGCGAACGCGCCCAAGGATCGCCAACCGCGGCGAAACGCAAGGCTGGATAAGGCGGCCTGCATCCCCGCGAAAATCCACACACCTTGCACAATCCGATTGGAGCAAAAACGAGGACGGAGTGAATCCGTCCTTTTTGTTTACAATGAAACGTTCCTGCGCGCGCCGCTGGCTGGGGGCAATCAGGTTATCGAATTCGGCTGAAATATGGAAAACACGATCCTGGTCACGGGCGGAGCAGGTTTCATCGGGTCGAACTTCATCCTGCAACGAATCGAGAAAGATTCGGCCTCCATCCTGAATCTCGATAAGCTCACCTATGCGGGAAATTTGCGCAATCTGGACTCTCTCAACGGGCATAGGCGGTACGAGTTCGTGCACGGCGACATCGCAGATCGCGGCCTGGTGCGTGGCCTGCTTGAGCGGCTTCAACCCCGCGCGATCGTTCATTTTGCCGCCGAGAGCCACGTCGATCGCTCCATCCGCGGGCCGGAAGATTTTATCCGAACCAATGTCAACGGAACTTTCGCCCTGCTTGAAGAAGTGAGAGCCTATTGGGGCGGCCTTGCCGAGCCGGCGAAATCCGGTTTCCGATTTCTGCACGTCTCCACCGACGAAGTGTATGGCTCGCTGGGGCCGGACGATCCGGCCTTCTCCGAAACCACTTCGTATGCGCCCAATAGCCCGTACGCCGCATCGAAAGCGGCCTCTGACCATTTTGTGCGCGCCTACCATCACACTTACGGATTGCCCACGTTGACCACGAACTGCTCGAACAACTACGGACGATTTCAATTTCCCGAGAAGTTGATCCCGCTGATGATCCTGAATGCGCGCGACGGCAAGCCGCTTCCGGTTTACGGCGATGGGCAGAACGTCCGCGACTGGCTTTATGTGGAGGATCACTGCGAGGCGATTGCCACCGTGCTCGCCCGGGGGAGAGTCGGCGAGACCTACAACATCGGCGGCTGGAATGAGAAACGGAATATCGAAATCGTGCAGACTATCTGCGACATTGTCGATGAGGTCGCGGGACTTCGCGCGCCTTCGCGCCCTCGCCGCGAACTCATCACATTTGTGAAAGACCGTCCGGGGCACGACCGCCGCTATGCCATGGATGCAACGAAAATTGAGCGCGAACTGAACTGGCGTCCGATGGAAACTTTCGAGAGTGGGATTCGCAAAACCGTCCACTGGTATCTGGAACACGAAGAGTGGATTCGCGAAGTAACCAGCGGAAGCTACCGCCAGTGGATTGAAACGCACTATTCTTCCTGAGTACAAACGAATCGCCTATGACGCAAGCCTCGAGCGGTGCCAAGTACAAGGGGATCATTCTAGCGGGCGGGTCCGGAACGCGGCTGTATCCCGTGACCCATGCCATGGGAAAAAGCCTGCTCCCCGTTTACAACAAGCCCATGATCTATTACCCGCTGTGCACGCTGATGCTGGCGGGAATTCGCGAGATCCTTCTTATTACTACGCCGGAGGATGTGCTCAAGTTTCAGGCGCTGCTGGGCGACGGAAATCAGTTCGGCATCCGGATGCAATACAAAGTGCAGCCCAAGCCGGAAGGAATCGCACAGGCATTTCTGCTGGGGGAAGAATTTTTGGGAACGAGCGGTTGCGCTCTCGTGCTGGGCGACAACATTTTTTATGGACACGATCTGGCCAAAGATCTGCGGGACGCGGCAACCAAGACTCATGGAGCGCGCGTGTTTGCCTATCCCGTCGGCGATCCCGAGCGATACGGAGTTGTGGAATTTGATGCCCACGGCCGGGCTCTCAGCATCGAAGAAAAGCCCAAGCATCCGAAGTCGCGCTATGCCGTGACCGGACTTTATTTTTACGATGATCAGGTCGTCAAAATAGCGAAGGCCCTGAAACCCAGCGCGCGGGGCGAGTTGGAGATTACCGACGTGAACAAGACTTACCTTGAGCGCGGCCAATTGGAGGTCGTGGTCATGGGACGCGGCATGGCATGGCTGGATACCGGCACGCATGAGTCACTCATGGACGCCTCGCTCTACATTCAGGCGATCGAGAAAAGGCAGGGGCTGATGGTGGCTTGCCCCGAAGAGATCGCTCTCCGCTCCGGATACATCACTGCAGCGCAGGTGGAGAAGATCGGCAATTCGATGAAGAACAACAGCTACGGCGCTTACCTGCTGCAACTCTTGCGGGAAAAGGTATTCTGATGAATGCAGTTCTCGCAGGTCGGTCCACGATGGATGCACTCAAGAAAATCTCGACGCCGCTACTCGGAGTTTTCATCCTGGAACCACGCGTCTTTGGGGATGAGCGCGGGTTTTTCTTCGAGAGCTACAACCAGCAACTCATGGCGGAGGCGCGCATCCTGGAGACGTTCGTGCAGGACAATCATTCCTGCTCCTCCCGCAACGTTCTGCGCGGATTGCATTATCAAGTGAAGCAGCCGCAAGGGAAACTGGTGCGGGTTGCAGTTGGAGAGATTCTCGATGTTGCGGTCAACCTGCGGCGCAGTTCCGCCACTTTTGGCCGCTGGGAAGCGGTGCGGCTATCGGGCGACAACAAACGCATGTTGTGGATGCCGGTTGGCTTTGCGCACGGATTCCACGTGCTTTCGGAAACAGCTCATGTGCTTTACAAGGCCACTGACTTCTACGCACCCGAGCACGAACGCACGCTCGCCTGGAACGATCCCGCCTTGAAGATCAAATGGGAATTGGACGGCGAACCGATTGTATCTGCGAAAGACCAGCGTGGCGTGGCTTTCCGCGACGCCGAGACCTACGAATAAATCCTCATGCGAGTGACCATCTTTGGCGCCTCCGGCCTTCTCGGTAAAGCGCTCATGCACGAGTGGGGCGGAGATGCCGTAACTGGCCTGACCTCGCACGACGCCGATTTGCGCGATGCCAACCGCGTGCTGCAGGTGGTGCGGGAAACGCGTCCCGAATGGATCGTGTTGGCCGCAGCCTACACCGATGTGGATGGATGCGAATCAAATCCCGAACTGGCCTTCGCCGTGAATCGCGATGGTGCGATGAACGTCGCCGCTGCAGCCAGGCAAACCGGAGCGCGATTGCTTTTTCTAAGCTCCGATTACGTTTTCGACGGAACAAAAACCAAGCCTTATGAGACCGGGGATCCGCGGAATCCGCAAAGCGTTTACGGGCGCACCAAAGCGGAAGCGGAAGTCGAGGTGCTGAAACTGTTGCCGGAGTGCTGCATTGCAAGAACATCATGGCTATTCGGAATCGGAGGAAAATGTTTTCCCGATACGATTTTGAAGCTCGCGAGCCGCCCGGCTCTGGATGTAGTAAACGATCAGCGGGGTTCACCGACCTATACGGTCGATCTGGCGCGAGCGATCATCCAATTGTGCCGGAAGAATGCGCATGGAATTGTGCACGTAACCAACTCCGGCAATTGCACATGGTTTGAGTTCGCTGGCGCGATTATTCAGGGTGCGGGTCTTACCACGCCCGTCCGGCCCGCGAGTAGCCAGCAGATGGCAAGGCCCGCGCCTCGTCCCGCTTACTCTGTTTTGTCCGCGGCTTCATTGCGTAATTTTGGAATTGAAATGCCTTCATGGCAAGACGCATTGCGGCGCTACCTGCAACTGCGCCAGGCGCCGGCAAGCTAGCGCGGATTGCCTCGCCTCCCGCGACCCTGCTACGATTGCCTAGACCCGCCTGGGGATTTCGTGAAATTAATTCAGAATTACATTGACGGCAGTTTCGTGTCCGGAGAACGCGAGTTTGCCGATGTGAATCCGGCAGACGGAACCGTGATCGCACAGGTTGCAGAGGCCGGTGCCGCTCAGGTGGAGGAGGCTGTACACGCGGCTCGGCAGGCGTTGCGCGGAGAATGGGGAGCGCTCGGAATTCGCGAGCGCGCCTCGCGATTGCATCGGGTCGCGAACGCGATTGAGAAGCGCTTCGATTGCTTTCTGCAGGCTGAGGTCGCGGATACGGGCAAGCCGGTCTCGCTGGCTCGACGTCTCGATGTTCCGCGGGCCGCCGCGAATTTCCGCGTCTTCGCCGATCTGGTGAAAATGTCTGGGCTGGAATCGTTTCAGACCGAAACTGCGGACCAATCGCAGGCTCTCAACTACGCGGTGCGCAAGCCCCTCGGCGTGGTTGGCGTCATTACTCCATGGAATCTCCCGCTGTTGTTGCTCACCTGGAAAGTTGCACCGGCGCTGGCTTGCGGCAACGCTGTCGTGGTGAAACCTTCTGAGGAGACCCCGGCTACAGCAACGCTGCTTGCCGAGGCGATGCAAGATGCTGGAATTCCGAAGGGCGTTTACAACGTGGTGCACGGCTTCGGCCCTGGATCCGCTGGAGAATTTCTCACGCAGCATCCGGATGTGGATGCAGTCACATTTACCGGCGAATCGAAGACCGGAGCCGCGATTATGAAATCGGTGGCGAGCACGGTAAAGCCTGTCTCGTTCGAACTGGGAGGCAAAAATGCGGCGATTGTGTTCGCAGACTGTAATTTCGAAGAGGCCATAAAAGGCTTGTCCGACGCCGTGTTTCTCAATACAGGCCAGGTCTGCCTGTGCGCAGAACGCGTCTATGTGGAGCGCAAGGTCTTTAAGGAATTTGTGCAGGCGCTGAAACAGAAGGCAGAGGCATTACACGCGGGTTGGCCGAACGACGAGAACACCAACCTGGGGCCGTTAATTTCAGCGCAACATCGCGAGAAAGTAATCTCCTATTACAAGCTCGCCCGGGAAGAGGGCGCGACTGTTGTAACTGGCGGCGGGATTCCGGATTTTGGCGACAATCGCGACCATGGGTTTTACGTGCAACCAACCATCTATACTGGATTGCCGGAATCGGCGCGTTGCGTCACAGAAGAAATCTTTGGCCCGGTCTGCCATGTCACGCCGTTTGACTCGGAGGACGAAGCGGTCGCCATGGCCAACAATACAAAGTACGGGCTGGCCGCGTCGATCTGGACCAGCAACTTAAAACGCGGCCATCGTGTGGCGCAACAGATGAATGTGGGCATCACCTGGGTCAATTGCTGGTTCCTGCGCGATTTGCGAACGCCCTTTGGCGGCGCTGGACTTTCCGGCGTTGGCCGTGAAGGCGGAATGCACTCGTTGAATTTTTATTCTGAGCTAAACAATATCTGCATTCACCTGTAAACTTTCGCGTCTGGATGGAACGGAGAAGATGAGCGGGACGGAGAGCAAAGTCGTCGAGGGGAAAGCGACGCCGCGGGGCAAATATCCGCACGTCAAGCGTGCCGGCGATTTTTTGTTTGTCTCGGGCACCAGCGCGCGCCGCGCCGACAATACAATCGCGGGCGCCGATGTTGACTCGCTGGGCACCACGCGGCTCGACATCCGCGCGCAGACTCGCGCGGTGATCGAAAACATCCGCGACATTTTGCACAGCGCTGGCGCGCAACTGCACGATGTCGTCGAGCTTTCCACCTATCTGGTGAACATGAATGATTTCGGAGGGTACAACGAGGTCTACGGAGAATTTTTTGGATACGATGGTCCCGCAAGAACCACGGTGGCGGTGCATCAATTGCCGCACCCGCACTTACTGATTGAGATCCGGGCCACGGCTTACAAACCGCTGCACTAGGAGAGGCGATGGCGTCCATCAAGAATTTGAAGGCTTTCGATTTTCAGGCTTGGATCGAAGAGAATAAAGATAAGCTCAAACCTCCCGTGGGAAATGCGCAGGTGTGGGAAGACGGAGAGATGATGGTCACCGTGGTGGGCGGCCCGAACCAGCGCCGCGATTATCACGACGATCCTACCGAGGAATTTTTTTATCAGTTGAAGGGCAACATTTCTCTTCGCATCATGGAAGCGCCGGGCAAGCCGCCGCTGGAAATCCCCATCAAAGAGGGCGAGATTTTTCTTTTGCCCAAGCACATGCGCCATTCACCGCAGCGCCCCGCCGATACCGTCGGAGTGGTCATCGAAGTGCCGCGTCCCGAGGGCTCGCTGGACGCTTTCGAATGGTACTGCCCGAACTGTCATCAGCTGGTCTATCGCGCGGAAGTGCAGTTGAAAAGCATTGTCAAAGATCTACCGCCGCTGTTTGAACAGTTCTATGGCAACGAAGGGCGGCGCAAGTGCGCGCATTGCGGCACGATTCATCCAGGCAAATAAGAATGCAAGTCATCGACATCCATAACCATTTTTTCCCCAGTTCATGGCCCGACCTCGCGGCCCGCTTCGGCACTCCCAACTGGCCGTGGATCAAGCACACCGAACCCGGCAAAGCCGACATTATGCTGGGAGATCGATTCTTTCGCCATATTTATTCTGCGTGTTGGGATCCGGAAGTTCGGCTGCAGGAAATGGACCGCGATGGTGTCGATCTACAGGTAATTTCAGCCACGCCAGTGTTGTTCGCATATGAGCGTCCTGTTGAACATGCGCTGGATTGCGCGCAGTTGTTCAATGACGCCGCGCTCGAGCTTTGCAGCCGAGGGAAAGGCAGGTTGAAGTCGCTCTGCCAGGTACCCCTGCAGGATGTTGATGCGGCTTGCAAGGAACTCAGCCGTTGTATGCGCTCCGGACACTTGGGTGTGCAGATCGGCAATCACGTCGGAATCAAGAATCTTGACGACGCCGGGGTCGAGACTTTTCTGCATCACTGCGCGGATGAAGGCGCAGCGGTGCTGGTCCATCCCTGGGATATGTTGGGCACGGACCGCATGCCGAAATACATGATGCCCTGGACCGTGGGCATGCCTGCGGAGACGCAGTTGTCAGTGGTGGCGCTGATTTTGAGCGGAGCGTTTGACCGATTGCCGAGCACGCTGCGAATCTGTTTTGCGCACGGCGGCGGAAGTTTTGCTTTTCTGTTGGGGCGACTCGAAAACGCGTGGCATCATCATCCGGTCGCGCGTGGCGAGTGTCAAAATGCGCCCACCCACTATCTCAATCGCTTTTCTACGGATTCGGCCGTCTTCGATCAGCGCACATTGCAATTTCTGGTGGGGACGATGGGAGCGGAACATGTGATGCTGGGATCGGACTATCCCTTCCCGCTCGGCGAAGAACGCGTCGGCTCTCTCATCCGCCAAAGCAGCTTGTCTCAGGAAATTAAGGCGAGACTCCTGAGCGGAAACGCGATGCGATTTCTCGGACTCAAGGCGGAGGCGAATAAGGCCCAGGAGAAGAGTGCAGCCGAGCACTGCGGCGCGACCACGGTCACCTCCCCAGTCGCGGTTGAACCTGGACAACTCACCTATAGTTCGTACTTGAAAGTCCCGGAACTCCTGAGCCTGCAGCATCCGCAATCGAAACCGCCGCACCATGATGAACTGTTGTTTATCCTCGTGCATCAGACGTATGAACTCTGGTTCAAAGAATTGCTGCATGACCTTGATGCCGTGGTCGCGAATCTGCAAATGGCGGGCGCCGTGCAACATTCGCGGGACGAAGTGTATGAAGCGGCGCGCCTGTTGCGCCGCTGCACGGAAATCATGCGCGTGCTGGTAGAGCAGTTCACCATTCTGGAAACCATGCTGCCTACGCATTTTCTCGCGTTTCGTGGACTGTTGGAACCCGCCAGCGGATTTCAGTCCGAACAGTTTCGAGAAATTGAATTCCTCTGCGGCCTGAAGGACGAAAAGATGCTTCGCTATCACCGGCCCACTCCGGAGGCCTACGCCAGTCTGAAGCGCCGACTGGAAGAGCCTTCGCTCCGCGACGTGTTTTTCGGGGCTCTGGAAGCGATGGGGCAACTTGCGCCAGCCGCCGAAGATGCCACCGAGAAAGAGCGATTCGAGGCTCGCGCCCGAGCCGTGCACGCGCTCTACAAAGACGAGCACCATCATCGAGATTGGATCGACGTGTGCGAACGGCTGACGGAGTTCGATGAACTCGTAGTGAGCTGGCGGTTGCGCCATATTCAACTGGTCGAGCGCATCATCGGCTTCCGCATGGGTACCGGTGGAAGCGCCGGAGCTTCTTACTTGAAACTGACACTCGACAAAAAGTTCTTTCCCGAACTCTGGGAGGCAAGGACGTTGCTCACCGAGTGACGACTGTCTTCGTCGTTTGAGCGTGGGTCTTTCAACATGTTCGTCGCATCTCTCAGATGAAACCAGCACCCGAAAACATCACTCTGATCGGCGCCGGGCTGAATGGCCCGCTGCTCGCGATCCTTCTGAGGCAGAGGGGATTCGCAGTTGAAATCTACGAGCGTCGTCCGGACATGCGCCAAGTACGAATGAGCGCAGGCCGCTCCATCAATCTTGCTGTTTCCACCCGCGGCATTTACGCGTTGCAGCAGGCCGGTCTGTGGGAACGCATGCGGAGCATCATCATACCGATGAAAGGGCGAATGATGCATTCGGTCGCCGGCGAACTTACCTTCCAACCTTACGGCAAAAATGAATCGGAAGTGATCAACTCGATTTCCAGAGCAGAACTGAACATCGCGCTGATGAATGCCGCTGAGGAACAGGGAGCCCGCATCCATTTCAACCAGCGCTGCACGGGATTCGACTTGAAGACCGGCGCGGTGCGCCTGCGCGACGAGCAAACCGGCGACGAGACTTTGAAAGACGCGAACGTTGTAATCGGCTGCGATGGTTCCGCGTCCGCAATTCGAGGGGAGATGCTGAAGCTCAACCGCTTCAACTTCTCGCAACAATATCTCGATTACGGCTACAAAGAATTGACGATCCCGGCGGGCGCGCGAGGCGAACATCAGATCGAAACTCACGCCTTACACATCTGGCCAAGAGGCAATCACATGCTGATTGCATTGCCCAACATCGACGGCACTTTTGCGTGCATTCTGTTTCTTCCGTTTGAGGGCTCAGACAGCTTTGCCAGCCTAAACACGCAGGCCGAGGTAGTTCATTTTTTCCAGTCTCGATTTCCGGATGCAGTTTCGCTGATGCCGCAACTGGCAGAAAACTACTTTGCCAACCCAACCGGCGCGATGGTCACTGTCAAGTGTTCACCATGGCATGTGGAAGGGCGCACACTCCTGCTGGGGGATGCGGTTCACGCCATCGTGCCTTTTTTCGGCCAGGGACTGAATTGCGGATTCGAAGATTGCACTACCCTGCTGCAATTGCTCAATCGGCACGGCGCGGATTGGCGGCGCGTCTTCGTCGAATTCGAAAGCGCGCGCAAGGTCAATACCGATGCCATCGCCGACATGGCCGTCGAGAACTTTACGGAGATGAGAGACCGGGTTGCCGATCCGCGTTTTCTGCTGCGCAAAAAAGTAGAACTGGCGCTCGAGGCCAAATATCCTCAAATCTTTGTGCCGAAGTACTCCATGGTGACTTTTCACCGCATTCCCTATTCCGTTGCGCTGGCCCGCGGCGCGGTTCAGGACCGGATGCTGACCGAACTTCTCGATGGCATCCATCGTGTGGAGGATCTTAACTGGGAAAAAGCGGACCGGTTGATTCACCGCGATCTCACTTCACTGGAGATTCCGGAATGACCAACCACGATCAGCCAGCATTTGATGCCAGCGAAGATTTTGCGATCGCAATGGATGCGCGCGATCCGTTGCGTCATTATCGCGAACGCTTTTTGTTTCCCACCAAATTCTCCATTGCCACTGGCGACGACTGCGTATATCTCTGCGGACACTCGCTCGGGCTACAACCCAAAACTGTGGCTGCCCACATTCAGCAGGAATTGAAAGACTGGGCGGAACTCGGCGTCGAGGGCCATTTCCAGGCAAAGCACCCGTGGATGCCCTATCACCGTTTGCTCTGCGAGCAGACCGCAGAACTGGTAGGCGCAAAGCCTCTCGAAGTTGTAGTGATGAATTCGCTGACGGTAAATCTTCACCTGATGATGGTTTCGTTTTATCGCCCGACGCCGGCGAGATACAAAATTGTGGTCGAGCGCGGAGCGTTTCCATCCGACCAGTACGCCGTGCAATCACAAATTCGATTTCACGGTTTCGATCCGGCTTCCTCGCTGATTGAACTGACTCCGCGCCCAGGCGAGTCCTGCCTGCGTGAGGAAGAGATTGAATCGCTGATCGAGCGAGAGGGAGATAAGATCGCGCTGATTCTTCTCGGCGGGGTAAATTACGCAACCGGCCAGGCGTTTGACATGGCGCGCATCACGCAATGGGGTCACTCGAAGGGATGTGTCGTCGGCTTCGACTTGGCGCACGCGGCCGGCAATTTGCAGTTACACCTCCACGACTGGGACCCGGATTTCGCGGTGTGGTGCAGTTACAAATACTTGAATGGCGGACCGGGATGTATTGCGGGCTGCTTTGTTCATGAGCGCCATGCCAGAAGTTGGGATCTGCCCCGATTCGCGGGCTGGTGGGGTCATGACGAGCTATCGCGTTTCGAGATGGGCCCGGCCTTTCAGCCAATGCCTGGCGCTGAAGGGTGGCAGTTAAGCAATCCGTCCATAGTCAGCCTCGCCGCATTGCGCGCATCAATGGATATTTTTCACGAAGCTGGCATGGAGCGTTTGCGGGCCAAGAGCGTGTCGTTGACCGGATACCTGGAATTCCTGCTGGGTCAGAACGCATCACAGACTTTTTCCATCATTACGCCGCCGGAGCCGGAGCGGCGAGGCGCGCAGATCTCAATCCGCGTTCCTCAACATGGGCGTGGACTGTGCGATCGCCTGGCTCACGAAGGAGTTGTGGGCGACTGGCGCGAACCGGATACATTCCGAGTTGCGCCCGTGCCCTTGTACAACTCCTATCGGGATGTATTTCGGTTCGTTCAGCGATTTTCCGCTGCCATCGGCTAGAAGAATGAGTTTCTCCATTCCCACATTACTTCGGTAATGTCCGAGTCACTCGCCATCCCAAATAAACTCTTAGCGTGGCTCCATTTTCCGTGCGACAACCCGGCAAGTGGACGGGGATCGTGTGCGCAGCCGTCTGCGCCTACCTCGTCGTGTCTCTACTGGCGGCACGAGGCATAGGGCTTACGGCTTTTGGCGATCTGACGCAGTGCGCCATTCTGTTTATTGCAACCCTCGCCATCTCCTTGAATCTCGCGACCGACTACAAGAAGGCTCAGCTGTTTTGGACTCTTATGGGGATCGGCTGCGGGATGTGGCTCTGCGCGCAAGTGCTCTGGACCTACTTTGAAGTCTTTCTGCGGCAGGATACGCCGAACCCCTTCATCGGAGATGTCATTCTTTTCCTGCACGTAGTTCCCATGATGGCGGCCTTGGTGGTGCAACCTCATCTTCAAAGGCGCGATCATTCTTTGCGGCTGGTGTCGTTGGATTTCTTTCTGCTGCTCACCTGGTGGCTTTATCTGTATTTGTTCATCGTGATCCCATGGCAATACGTTTCTCCGAACGAAGCCCTGTACGGGCGCAGCTTTGACCTGCTCTACACCGGCGAGCAAATCGTGATGATTGTCGGAGTCGGTCTGGTTTGGAAACGCAGCAGTGGCTCCTGGCGCAAGATCTATGGCCAGCTATTTAAAGCAGCGTTGCTCTACAGCGTGGGATCGGTTCTCGCCGGTGTGGCCATCGACTTTCACCGCTACTATACGGGCAGTCTCTTCGACGTTCCTCTGGTAGGCGGGATGGCATGGTTTGCTGCCGTGGGACTGATGGCGGTTCGATCTCCGTCTGATCGGCCAGTCGATCAGCAACCGAGCCACGACCATAGTATGTGGACAGCGCGATTGGCAATGATGGCGGTATTTTCCACGGCGCTCATGGTCGCATGGTCGGCATTTGGCGGCAACGCTCCATCCCGTGTGCGCTCGTACCGTCTGCTCTTGACCATTGCTGCGATGATTTTCATGGGTACATTGGTCTTTCTCAAGCAGCATTGGATGGACCGGGAATTACTGCACCTACTGCGCCTTTCTCGCCAAAATCTCGATGAGATGTGCGCGTTGAAAGACGAATTGGAAAATAAAGAGCAGTCGCTCCGGTGGCACAGTCTCGAACTGCAGCGCAAGAACCTCGAGCTTCAGGAAATTTCGTTTACTGACCCGATGACTGGATTGTGGAACCGGCGTTATCTGGAAGAGATTCTCGCTGCCGAGTCCGGACAAGTCCTGCGAAACTACGAGCGAGCCCGGGGCGGCGACATTCGCAAGCTCGATCATCGCGATCTGGTCTTCATCATGGTCGATGTCGATTTCTTCAAGCAAGTGAACGACGTTCACGGCCACCCTGCCGGCGATCGCCTGCTGCAGCGGGTCGCGGAACGCCTGACCCGGGTCGTGCGCAAGTCCGATGTTCTCGCACGCTGGGGCGGAGAAGAATTTCTTATCATGACGCGTTCCGCGGATCCTGCAGGCACGCCGGCATTTTGCGAGAGGATTCTCGACATCATGGCTTCGCAGCCTTTTGATCTTGGACATGGAGTTAGCGTGCGCAAGACATGCTCGGTAGGATGGGCCGCCTTCCCGTGGTGTCGCGCCGCTTATGAGGCAGTCTGCGCGGAAGAAACCATCGAACTCGCCGACACCGCGCTCTACCGGGCAAAAGCCGGTGGACGAAATCAGGGTGTCGGTATTGTGCCGACTGAGAGCGCGGCCGCAAATCCTGGTGCGATCACGCTGGAGGCGTTGCAACACGACGATGGCTCTCTAACGCGCACGGTTGCAGTCCACCCCGGCGATGGCAATGACGACACCATTGCCGACGCAACGCGGCCGAGCGAGCAACACAGCATCTGATTCTGCCTAAAGTGCCGCCAGGCGCGATTCACTTGCATTTGACTCTTGCTTGAATAAAGTGAGAAGCCGCCCTGCTTCGAGTAGAATTGTTATCCGCGGAAAAACACTTCGCCCGCTCAGCATGAAATTCAAGAATAGAATTCGTGAGATTATTCTGGGAGGCATGTTT
Source organism: uncultured Acidobacteriaceae bacterium (assembly GCA_963715875.1). GTDB lineage: Bacteria > Acidobacteriota > Terriglobia > Terriglobales > Acidobacteriaceae > Sulfotelmatobacter. Next base: position 4,622,816 of record OY970281.1, read on the forward strand.
CGATGATGAATGCGAAAAGTACAGTCCCCGGCACGGGCTTGCGCCAGAAAGCACAGCTGATGTCGGCTTCCGAGATCGAGCGCACACTGGTCCGCCTGGCCTACGAGATTGTGGAAAAAAATGGCGGCATCGAAGGCCTCGGGCTGGTCGGAATTCGCCGCCGCGGCGTTCCTATTGCAGAGCGACTGGGTAAGATCATTACCCGAATCGAAAACGTTAAAGTGCCGGTTGGAACGCTGGACATCACTTTCTATCGCGACGATCTTTCCACGCTCGGTCCCAAGCCGGTGGTGCAAGACCGGGAGATTGGATTCTCGATCGAGGATAAGAATATCGTTTTGGTGGATGACGTTCTGTTCACAGGACGCACGACGCGAGCTGCATTGGACGCCCTGTTTTCGCATGGCCGGCCGAAACGAGTTCAGCTATGCGTGCTGATTGATCGTGGCCACCGCGAATTGCCTGTGGAAGCCAGCTTCGTGGGACGCAATGTTCAGACCACAATGGACGAAGTGATTGAGGTCAAGTTAACCGAAATTGACGATGCCGAGAAAGTTCTGCTCATGGAGCGGTAGGAGCAGCACGAATCGGAAAAAGGACGGCGATTGACGCCGTCCTTTTTCGTTGCCCTAATCGAGCTAGGCTATCCTCGTGCAGACCGCCTTCGTCTGAGTGTATAGGTTGAGAACATCGTGGCCCATCTCGCGGCCCCATCCGGATTGCTTGTACCCACCGAACGGCATCGCCGCATCGAAGATGTTGTAACAGTTAATCCACACTGTACCCGCGCGCAGATATTCCGCGGTGCGGTGGGCCTTGCTGATATCTGTCGTCCAGACCGCGGCAGCCAGGCCGTATTCGCTATTGTTGGCGCGCGGAAGAATTTCTTCGGGATCACTGAACGGCATCGCTGTAACCACCGGCCCGAAAATTTCTTCCCGTACCACCTTCATATCTTCGTTCGTGTTCACAAGAACAGTTGGCTCGACGAAATAACCTTTATCCCCTTTTCGGTGGCCGCCGGAAAGGGCAGATGCGCCTTCCGAAAAACCTGCCTCAAGATAGCCGCAGACACGGCTTAACTGTTCCTGCGAGACAAGCGGCCCCATGTCGGTCGCGGGGTCGAGGCCCGAACCCACCTTGATTTTTTTCGCGTGTTCGGCAACTCCTTCGACAAAGCGATCAAAAATCGGCTTCTCCACGTACAGGCGTGACCCGGCGCAGCAACATTGGCCGTGATTGAAGAAGATCGCGCTCGCCGCTCCGGGAATCGCGGAGTCGAGGTCGGCGTCCTTGAACACGACGTTGGGAGATTTGCCGCCGAGTTCCAACGACACTTTTTTCAGGTTGCCGGCCGCGGCATGCACAATCAGCTTGCCCACTTCCGTGGAACCGGTGAAGGCCACTTTGTCTACGTCCGGATGCGCGGCTAATGCCGCTCCGGCCGTCTCTCCGTAACCCGGCACGATATTCACTACGCCTTCTGGGAAGCCCGCTTCCATGATCAGTTCGCCGAGAAGCAACGCCGAAAGCGGAGTTTGCTCCGCCGGCTTCAACACCACGGTGCAACCGGAGGCAAGGGCCGGTCCCAGCTTCCATGCGGCCATGAGCAACGGAAAATTCCACGGAATGATCTGCCCGACAACTCCGACCGGTTCGCGCAGCGTATAGGCAAGGTATTTGGCGCCCGGCGTATAGGGAACGGAGAGCGGAATCGTATTGCCTTCGATCTTCGTGGTCCAGCCCGCCATGTAACGAAACAGATCGACGGCGAGCGGCAAATCCGCGGCCTTCGCGATGGTGAGCGGCTTGCCGTTATCGAGACTCTCCAGATAAGCAAATTCTTCGGTGCGTGCCTCCAGCAGATCGGCGAGCTTCCAGATCAAACGTCCGCGTTCGGATGCGGTCAAGCGCCGCCACGGGCCCTCGTCGAAGGCTTTGCGCGCGGCCTTCACCGCCTGCTCAATGTCTCCACGGTCCCCCTCCGCCACCTGCGCCAGAACTTCGCCGGTAGATGGATTGTAGGTGGGGAAAGTCTTGCCGGAAATCGAATTGACCCACTGGCCGTTAATCAACATTTTTCGCGGCTTTTCAATAAACTCCGCGACCTGCGGATGAATTTGCGTTGATACTGCGATGCCCATACGTCCTCCTTGGATCAAGCACAGAATTTCGCGATGTGACGCAAAAGATGCCGGGCGGAGAAGAATATGAAAAGTATGCTAGTCCCGCCTCAGGACAAAAGCAATTCGATTTCTGTCTGTATCAATTCCCGCCCAACGCCTCGAGCGTGCTGCGGTAATCGTCTCCTGTAGGCCCCGAGCCGCGATGCGCGCGCACAAATCCCAGAATGCGCTTCTTGATTTCAGGAGCATCGGAAAAGCTGCGATCGGTCCAGAAGCGCTGTGCGGGATCGAAAAATCCAATTCGCGCCAGAAACGACGTCCCGTAATATTCGGCATCCTCCAGCGAGCCGTCGGCGATGTTCACCTTGAACGATCCGTCGGGCTGCAGCGAATCGTGCAGGCACCAGGTCAACATGCGGTCAATTTCCATGGCCATAGCCTTCTGCTGCGTCGTATTCGCCTGCGCCCAGCCGTAATGGAATAACGCAACCACATCCATGTTGTTGTGGTTCCAGCGTTGTCCTTTCCACAACCAGCCCGTCGGATAGTCGAGATCTCTGACTGCGAGCGCCGTATCGAGCAGGCGCGGCATTTCTGGAACTTTTCCCTTGAGATAGGAAACGACATGAAAGGTCAAGCTGAGATCGTCGGGAAAATCTTCTCTGGCATCAGCGCCGCTGCCGCGGTGATATCGCTCTCCCCAGAATCCACTTTCCGGATTTCGATAGCGATGCAAAACCCGATCCAGTAGCGCATCGCGTAGAACGGGATCCACAGAATAGTTTTCCGGCTTGCGCCGCACAATCATTTGCAACAACGTAGCCAACGTTTCGTTGAACTCAGGTTCGTGATCGACGCCGGAGCGCCGCACATCGGAAACAGAAAGCGCGTCAAGATAAGCCGTCAGCTTCTCAGGAGTGGAAACCCGCGCCAGGAAGGCTGGGAGCGGATGCGGCGGCGGGTCGTCTCCGGCCAGCGCCTCCAAATGATCGTAGGTGGCATACAGCTTCATATACCACTGCGTGTAGCAGGCCCCCCACATACCGTCAGCGTCTGCCTTGTCCGCTGCAGCATGGCCGATGCTGGCCTCGAGATCGCGGAGCCGCGCGTCGATCAATTTGAAATCCGCTGAACTCACCAGCAAATGCTCGGATTCAAAGAGAATCTGATGGCCGCAAGTATTTTTTCTACCTTTGGCTTCGTCTTCGAACATTCGCTTCGCCAGACCACGGGTTTGCGCAATTCTGGATTGGCGCTCTTCGTTGTACCGAGGATTGAATGCGAGGAAATCCTGCTCAAGCAGAGCATTCGCATCGCGATCCACGACCGGCGGGCGTGGATTTTCAGCCGATGCAATCGACCCCAAGACAAGAAACAGCGGCAGAAAGCGCCTCGTCGGAAGATTACTTCGGAACCTGGTATTCATTCGCCGTAGGGAACCCAGATATTTTTCACCTGAGTGGCGTGCTCGAGAAACCAGCGCCCCTCGGCGATCTTTGGATTGAACCAGTCGATGGCGCGGCCCTCGTTGGTCCAAACTTGTTTCAAATTGCCGATTGACATCGCCTTCGCGGCCGCAACACTGGCTTCGTCTCCAAAGCACCAAATCGCATCCACATCGTCGTGCTCGGCCAGCGTTTTCAAAAGTTGCGAGGCATAGCCCGTAACGATGTTCACCGCACCGCCAGCCATATCGCTGGTGTCAAAGAGTTGATAGAGATCGCTCGTAATCAGCGGGTACACCTCCGACGGAAGGGCGATTACGGTATTTCCCATGGCGAGCGCGGGCAGCACAAGAGAAAGAAAACCCAATAGCGGAGCCTCCACAGGACACAGAATGCCCACAGTTCCGAGTGGCTCGTTCATCGCAATCGCGATATTGCGAAACGGAGGATTGTGCACCGCGCCGTCAAACTTGTCGGCCCAGGCTGCGTAGGAAAATATTCGCGAGATGCCCAAGTCAAGTTCCGCCGCAGCTTGTTTCTCTCCAACCGCCGCCGCGAGACTCCGCACAACTTCATCGCGTCGTCGGGAAAGATTCTCGGCGCAGTAGTAAAGCACCTGCGCGCGATTGTGTGCGGTTGACTTCGGCCACGCCGAGGCCTTGCGCGCGGCTTCAACGGCGTTACGAATATCTTTGCGGTTTCCGAGCGAAGCCTCGCCCAGCAAACGTCCATCAGTTGACCAGACTTCCATGCTGTAGCCCGAGTCGGGCCGCACTTGCTTGCCGCCAATGTAGAGTTTTACCGTGCGATCGATAGCCGGAGGGCCGTCACTCGGATCTTCCTCTTGCGCCCGACTCGCGGAAGCAACTGCAGGCGCCAACTTGGGAGCATTCTTAAACCACGACGGTTGCAGGTATTCGAGCAATCCTTCCCTGCCGCCCTCACGGCCATATCCGCTTTCGCGGTAGCCGCCAAAGCCGCAGGAAGCGTCGAACAGATTCGTGCAGTTGACCCAGACCACTCCAGCTTTCAATTGCGCGGCCACGTGCAGAGCCACATTCACGCTCTCGCTCCAGACGCACGCCGCCAGACCGTAAACAGTATTGTTCGCCAGTTCCACGGCTTCTTTCGGAGTGCGGAACGTCATCGCCGCCAGCACCGGTCCAAAGATTTCCTGCTGGGCAACAATCGATGTGGGATGCACGTTGCTCAACAAAGTCGGCGGATAGTAAAACCCACGATCCGGCAGCGCGACGGGGGCTTGCCAGCAGGTTGCGCCTTCTGCGATCCCCTGACCAACCATGCGCTGAATGCGCTCCAGTTGCACGCGCGCCACAATCGGTCCGATGTCGATCGCTTTATCTAAAGGTGTGCCGATGCGAAGCGTGCTCATGCGCTGCCGAATCTTGCCAATCAAAGTTTCGGCAATGCTCTCCTGCATCAACAGGCGCGAACCAGCGCAACACACTTGACCCTGGTTGAACCAGATTCCATCCACCAATCCTTCGACTGCAGAATCCAGATCGGCATCGTCGAAAATGATGAACGGAGATTTGCCTCCGAGTTCGAGCGACAAACGTTTGTGAGTGGGCGCCGTGGCGCTCCGAATCGCGCGGCCAACTTCAGTGGAACCGGTGAATGCGATTTTGTCCACGTCGGAATGCTTGACCAGCGCCTCACCGGTCGCGCCGTCACCAGTCACAATGTTGACGACACCGGCGGGCAATCCGGCTTCCTGACAAAGTTCTGCGAAGGCGAGCGCCGTAAGCGGAGTGAATTCGGCGGGCTTCAACACCACCGTGTTTCCTGTGGCCAGAGCGGGAGCAATCTTCCATGCCGCCATCAGCAACGGAAAATTCCATGGGATAATTTGCCCCACAACCCCGCAAGGCTCGTAGTCGGGAAACTCCTGCTCAAGAATCTGCGCCCACCCCGCGTGGTAATAGAAATGGCGAGCCACCAGCGGGATGTCAATATCGCGGCTCTCGCGGATCGGCTTGCCATTGTCCATGGTCTCGAGAACGGCGAGCAGACGCGAATGCTTCTGCACCAACCGCGCCAAGGCGTATAGATAGCGCGCCCGCACATGCGGAGGGAGCGCCAGCCACTTTGGAAATGCGGCCCGGGCTGCGCGCACTGCGGCATCGATATCGGCGGAGGCGCCTTGCGCGACGGCAGCCAACTTCCCTCCATTCGAAGGGTCGAGCGTGTCGAAATATTCGCCAGAGGCGGGCGCCTGCCACGCTCCGTTGATGAAGTGTCCGAAGCGGCCACTGTGGCGCTCCAGCCAGGCCTGCGCTTCTTTGGGATCTTCCAAAGCGGGACCGTACTCCATCGCCGCGAATTTTTCAGCAATGCTCATGTTGGTCGGCTCAACCTTCCACTTCCCCGCTCAGTCCGGCGCCTACGCGATGGGATGACGATACTCTGCCGAATAGCGGCCCGTTGCGTAGTGTTCCAGTTGGCGCTCGATATCGCCCAACAACCCGCTCACCCCAAATCGAAAAAGCTCTCCGCGCATCCACGAGGGTCCGAGTTCTTCTTTCATCATGGCCAGCCAGTCCAGCGACTGCTTGGCGGTACGAATTCCACCAGCTGCTTTGAAGCCCACAGCCATCCCTGTTTGTTCGGCATATTCGCGAATCGCGCGGGTCATTACCAATCCCACCGGCAACGTCGCGTTGATGGACTCCTTGCCGGTCGAGGTCTTGATGAAGTCCGCGCCCGCCATCATTGCGACGACACTGGCACGCGCCACGTTGCGCAACGTCAGCAGGTCTCCGGTCGCGAGAATCACCTTCATGTGAGCCGTACCGCAGGCTTGTTTAAAAAGCGCAATCTCGTCATAGAGCGCCTGCCAGCGGCCGCCAAACACATGAGCACGCGTGATGACAACGTCGATTTCCCGAGCGCCAGCCTCTACCGAGCGGCGAATCTCCCCAACCCGTTCATCCAGCGGCGAGAGGCCTGCAGGAAATCCGGTGGAAACCGCCGCCACCGGAATGTTGCTGCCTTTGAGCGCGTGCACCGCGGCGTCAACAAACGCGTGATATACGCAAACCGCTGCCACTCTCACTTCGAGTTCTTCGATACCGAGCTTTTCTACCAGATCCTGCCGCACCGGATGCCGCGCCTTGGCGCACAGGCGCCGCACGCGCTCTTCCGTGTCATCGCCCGAAAGCGTAGTGAGATCCATGCAGGTGATCGCCCGCAGAAGCCACGCCGCCTGCCAGTCCTTCTTCACCGTTCGACGCGCCACCTGCGTCTGCGCGCGGCGTTCCACCGCGCTGGTGTTCACACGAACGTTTTGCACCCAATTCAAATCGAGAGGAACTCCGGAGTTCGATAGTAGCGGCCGTCCACCAAAAATCGCGATGGACGCTCCCCCATGAGAGGGAAGGCCCTCTGACTTCGCCGTCATTTCATGCGCCGTTCCGGGTTGGTGGTAATCAGCTGGCACTCAGTCTCGCTCCACGGCGCGGCCAATCGAGCCGCCAACCGCTTTCCTGCCGTGTAATTGTACGGCAGGAAATCTCACAACGCGAGTTCGAGACGTTCAAGCGATGCCACGCCACAACGGCGATGAAGAAAACACGCTGAATTTCTTGAGCAGGGTTTACAATTGCCCTCCGGTTCGCCGTGGCGGCACAAAACCGTTCGGATGATGGCCAGCAAAACTCTAACTGCGGGTATGCGCGCGCGGATGCTGCGGTCCGCGAAGAAGGTTATGAAGCATGCCCACGCTCCCTACTCGCATTTCAAAGTCGGCGCGGCGATCCTGCTTTCGAACGGCAAAATATTTTCCGGCTGCAATGTGGAGAACGCTTCTTACGGCATGACCAATTGCGCCGAGCGTACGGCAATTTTCTCGGCGGTGGCACAGCTTGGTCCTAAGATCGAGATTCGCGCCGTGGCCGTGGTCAACGATCACGGAGTCGCATGTTCGCCCTGCGGCGCGTGCCGGCAAGTTATTTACGAATTCGGGCCGGACGCAACCATTTTTTTCCAAGGGGCCAAAGGTCCGAAACAGGCTCACATCACCGAACTTCTTCCGGAAGGATTCCGTCTCCAGTGAGCCTGCCCCACGTTCCATCCCAGACGTTCCGCGCGGTCGACGTGATTCGCAAGAAGCGGGATGGCGGGGAGTTGTCGAGCGGCGAAATCGAGTCCATGGTGAATGCATATACGCGCAATGAAATACCCGATTATCAGGTGGCTGCATGGCTGATGGCGGTTGTGCTGCGCGGCATGACGCGGATCGAGACGGCCGCACTCACCGATGCCATGTTGCGCTCGGGCGAGGTGCTCGATCTTTCTGCTCTTCCAGCAAAAAAAGTTGACAAGCATTCCACCGGCGGAGTGGGCGACAAAACTTCGCTGGTGCTGGCGCCACTGGCGGCCGCGGCCGGCGTAGCCGTTCCCATGATCAGCGGCCGCGGACTCGGACATACGGGAGGCACACTCGACAAGCTTGAAGCCATCCCCGGCTTCAACGTCAACCTTTCCGTCGCGCAATTTCGGCGCGTCCTCGAGACCTGTGGCTGTTCCATGATCGGGCAGACTGCCGAGATCGCCCCTGCCGACCGCAAACTCTACGCGCTGCGCGATGTGACGGGCACAGTCGAAAGCCCTTACCTGATCTGCGCATCGATCATGAGCAAGAAACTTGCAGAGGGAATCGACGCCCTCGTCCTCGACGTCAAGACTGGCTCAGGCGCGTTCATGAAAAATGAAAAGGACGCGGCCTTTCTCGCCGAGCTTATGGTCGAGACCGGCGAGCGAATGGGGAAGCAAGTCGTGGCACTCATCACCGACATGGACCAGCCGCTGGGCAACATGATCGGCAATGCATTGGAAGTTATCGAGGTTGTGGAGATTCTGCGCGGGGAAGGGCCGGAGGATTTGCGCCAGCTTTGCCTCGAACTGGCAGGATGGATGCTGCATCTGGGTGGGGTTGCGACTACCGTCGCGCATGGAAAGAAGCAAAGCGAAAAACTGATCGCTTCCGGCAAAGCACTCGAGAAGTTTCGGCAGATGGTGGAATTGCAAGGTGGAGACGATCGAGCAATCGACGATCCGAAGAGGCTGCCGCAGGCCAGGCATAAGCTTGATCTCGTGAGCTCGAACAGCGGATATCTCGCATCGCTGCAGTGCGAGCAAATTGGAACCGCATGTGTGATTCTCGGTGGCGGCCGCGAACGCAAGGAAGATTCAGTCGATCCAGCAGTTGGAATCGTGCTGCACAAGAAAGTCGGCGACGCCATTTCTTCGGGCGAGCCGCTGGCAACAATCCACTACAATGACGAGGCGCCAGCGAATCGCGCCCGCCAACTGCTCGAGACCAGCTATCAGATTGCGGATTCGCCCACGCGCGAGAAGAGGCCGCTGATCCATCGCATCATAGGAAAATCCGGAGATAAAAACTGAAATGGCACGCTTCACTGGAATCCTCGGCCTCCTCACCATGCTGGCGTTGGCCTATGCCTTTTCCACCAATCGCCGGGCCATTCGCGTAAAAACGGTTGTGTGGGGTTTGGGCTTGCAAATCGTGTTTGCGATTTTCGTGCTGCGTGTGGACATTGGCCGTCGAATGTTCCAGGCAGCCGGGGACGCGGCCAACCGCGTGCTCGCTTATGCCTTCGTCGGATCGGAGTTCGTTTTCGGTCCACTGGGCAAGCAGGGATCCAACATCGGCTTCATCTTCGCCTTCCAGGTTTTGCCCACCGTCATTTTTATTTGCGCTTTGTTCGCGATTCTCTATCACTACGGAATCATGCAATTCGTCATCCGCATCGCAGCCTGGGCGATGACCCGATTCATGGGAACCAGCGGCGCGGAATCTCTCAACGTTGCCGCCAGCATCTTCATGGGACAGACGGAAGCGCCGGTGACCATCCGTCCTTTTTTGCCCGAACTTACTCATTCGGAATTGATGACCGTGATGACCAGCGGTATGGCCCATGTTTCCGGATCGATCATGGCTGCGTACTTCGCCTTCGGCGCCGAACCGCGGCACGTGCTCAGCGCCGTAATCATGACTGCACCCGGTACCATTCTGATTTCCAAAATGCTCGTGCCCGAAACCGAGCAGCCCAAAACCGCTGGACGGGTCGTCATGAGTGAGGAAGAGACCGATCGAGAGAAGCACGAAAATCTGCTGGGCGCGATTGCCCGCGGCACCGGAGACGGCCTGCACATGGCACTCAACATTGGCGCGATGCTGATTGCTTTTCTCGCGCTGGTGGCTTTGCTGGACGGAGTCATGGGCGGCATTCATCACCACCTCGCATGGTTTCCCGCGAGCCTTGAGAGCGTTTTGGGCGTACTGTTTTCGCCGGTCGCATGGGTGATCGGAATTCCCTGGCGCGATTGTGCGGCAATCGGCAACCTGCTGGGCACGAGAATGGTGCTGAATGAACTGGTGGCGTTTTCCATGCTCGGGCCGATGAAGACGGCGCTCGATCCGCGATCGTTTACCATCGCCACCTTTGCGCTGTGCGGATTCGCGAATCTTAGTTCTATCGGAATTCAGATTGGCGGCATCGGGGCGCTGGCGCCGAACAAGAAAGGCGAACTGGCGCGGCTCGGAATTCGCGCCATGCTCGCGGGCACCATGGCCAACCTGATGTCGGCCTCTATCGCCGGCATGCTGCTGCAATAAGGCAGATCGGTTTCGAGAGAAAGGAACTTTTTCAGTGAACCAAGCCATGAAACAATTGTGGATTGCTTTTCTGTGTTCGTTTTGCTGTCTGATTTCTCTGACGAATGCCACAGCGCAGGGCGCGCCCAGGCGTGTGATCATCGACACCGATCCCGGCACCGACGATGCCATGGCGATCCTTCTGGCCCTGAATTCTCCCGAGTTCAAAGTGGAAGCGTTGTCCGTCGTGCCCGGCAACGTTGACTCAGCGCAGGGATTAGAAAATGCGCTCAAGATCGTTTCTCTCGCCGGGCGCTGCGACGTCATGGTGGCACGCGGCGCTCACCATCCTCTCAATCAGAAACTGATTACGGCACAGTACTGGCACGGCAAGAATGGCCTGGCCGACATCGAGTTGCCGCCATCGAAGTGCAAGGCCGATCCGCGCTTTGGTCCCGATCTCATCATCGATCTGATTCACCAATATCCGCATGAGATCACGTTGATTCCGATCGGGCCGCTCACCAACATTGCGCTGGCGGTTTCGAAAGATCCCTCGATTGCAGGGCTGGTCAAGGACGTCGTGATCATGGGCGGCTCCATCGGTGGCGGAAACGTCGATGGAGCGGCGGAAGCGAACATCTATAACGATCCAGAAGCGGCGCAGATTGTGTTCAACGCGGGCTGGATGGTCACGATGGTCGGCTCCGACGTGGGCGAGCGAACGATATTTACGAAAAAATTCGTTGACGAACTCCAGTCATCCCACGGGCCGGAGAACGACTTTGTCGCCAAGCTTGCCGCATTCTGCCTGAAGATTGCACAAAATAACGGATACAGCGGGGCCGCGATGTATGACCCACTCGCCGTCGGCATTGCGCTTGATCCAACTCTCGGCACGCTCAAGGAAATGCGTGTCGATGTGGAAACCAAGGGCGAATTCACCCGAGGAGAAACCGTTGCCAACCGCATGGGATCGGACGAAAAGAATGTGCTGCACGGCGATCACTACGAAATTGAAGGCGTGACTCCACTTAAGCCGAACGCCAGAGTTTGCCTGGCTTCCGACCCCGAAAGGTTTCTGCAGTTATTTGCCAGCCGGCTCAAGGGAAAATAATGGCTTAGCCGTTAGCGCGGGCTACCAGAAAAATTGCCAGCGCATAAAAAACAAACATCAAGCTGAGGTAGGCTTTCGCCCGCGGGCCTGAGTTGGCAAATTCTTTCCACACAAAAATTCCCCACAGCGCAGCCACCATCGGGGCGGATTGTCCGATGGCGTACGAAATAGCCACACCCGTGAAGCTCGCTGCAACCAGATTAAACACTGTGCCAACTCCCCAGATGCATCCGCCGAGTAGGCCCAGCAGATGGCCGGAAGCCGGTCCGCGAAACAATCCGGCGAAGCTCACCGGTTCGCCCACCAGCGGATTTTTCATGAAATAAATGTTCCAGATAAAACAGGAGAGCAGCGCTCCCATCGTCAGGAAGACCGCAGCGCTATACGGTCCCAGCGCATGTCCCAGCGCATTGCCTCGCGTCATCGCATGGGTCATGAATGGCGCCCACAGGCCCATCAGAATTCCCGACACCACGCACGTGATCAGACTCTTTTTCGACACCGATCGGCCCGCAGCGGCAAGACTCCCGTAAGCTTTGCCGTCCAAAAGCACCGCAACAAATGCGCACACAACCCCAAGAGCCAGAAACAAGGCGTTGCCCCGCGGTTGCAGCGCGTAACTCAACACGGTTCCCACCACCAGGGCGATGCCAATCGCGATGGGGAACGCGACCGCGAGTCCCGCCATGTCGATGGCAGCCACCAGCAAGAGATTGGCAAGATTGAACAGCGCCCCGCCGATGAGCGCATTCACGATGTTTGCCGTATCGGCAGCGTGAACATTATTCAGAAAGCTGGAAGCATCGTTTCCGGAACTCCCCATGGTGAAGGCGAGCACGAGCGAAATCACGAAGATTCCAATCGCATAATCCCAGTAGAAAAGCTCGAACCGGTAGCCCTTCACGCCTTTGTAGGTGTTGGCCCACGAACCCCAGCAAACGGCGCTCGTGATCATCATCAGTAGCGCAATGCCCAAACTCGATGGCGTGAACATGGTTCTCCTTGGTCAGGTTATCGGCGATCAGTTTCGCTCGAAAGTGAGTAACTCTACTCCTTGCGCGCTCAGGCGACAAGCGCCGGAATCCATCCGCCTCCGTTGACACAAGCGGAAGCGGCCAACTAGACTCGGCCTTCTCAACCTCGCTCTGAATAAACCATGGCCAAAGTCCCTCGCATCGCGGTGGTTGGAAGCGCCAACATCGATCTGACGACATTCGCGGATCGCTTTCCCAAGCCTGGAGAAACCATCTTCGGGCAAGACTTTCATCTTGGATTCGGCGGAAAAGGCGCGAATCAGGCGGTCGCCGCCCGCCTTTGCGGCGCCGACGTCTTCATGGTGGCAAGGGTGGGTAGCGATCTGTTCGGCCCGGCCACGATCGAGAACTTCAAGAAGCTTGGCATCGACACAACCCACGTCAAGCAAGTCGAGGGATTGTCCAGCGGCGTGGCTCCAATCTTCGTCGAGCCCAACGGTCAAAACCGCATCCTGGTGGTGAAGGGAGCCAACGACGCCATGAAACCGGCCGACGTCGAGGCCGCGGCCGCGACTTTGAAATCGTGCGACTGCATCGTTCTACAGTTTGAGATTCCTCTCGAAACCGTTTATTACACCGTCGCATTTGCCCGGAAGCATGGGATTCGCTGCATCCTGAACCCAGCGCCGGGACAAACCGTCGACAGGCACGCGCTGGCGGACCTCGATTACTTCATCCCCAATGAGAGCGAGGCCGAAACCATTACCGGCATCGCGGTCCGAAGCGCAGATGATGCCCAGCGATGCGCCGACACTCTGCTGGCCGACGGTATTCGCCGCGTCATCATCACCATGGGGGCCAACGGATCGTTTCTGGCCGGCCGTGGGATCAGCGAACACGTGCCTCCGTTTGTCGTCAAGAGTGTCGACAGCACCGGAGCTGGCGATGCGTTCATCGGGAGCTTCGCCGTGTTCCTCTCCGAAGGTGTGCCAGAGCTGGAGGCCGTACGCCGCGCCAACCTGTATGCCGGACTCTCGACCGCAGGCATCGGCGCACAAAAATCGTTCTACGATCGCACCAGCTTTGATGCAGAAATGGGCCGTGCAACGACGAAACAAGACAGCCGCTAACACCTTCTGCCGAAAAGTCTTGACTTCCGAAGCAACGCCCATTTATAAGGGCCGTTCCGTACCAAAGACCTCCCGGAACAACTTGAAACGAAACTCTCGTCGTCGATCAGCGTAGGGCTGCCGAAAGGGATTGCAAATGCTGAACAAGAAGGCGTTGCTGACCGCAGTTTTCTGTTGTCTGGTAGTTTCCATTTGTCCCCTTCTGCATGGCCAGGCGTCCGGCAGTTTCTCTGGCACTGTCTCCGACAAGGCCGGAGCTGTAATTTCCGGCGCAACCGTGAAGGTTACATCGCAAGGCACAGGCCTCGCCCGCGATACGACGACCGACGCTTCCGGCCACTACCTCGTCCCCTTGCTCCCGGTCGCGTTCTACACGATTCATGTCGATGCCCAGGGCTTTCAGCCGACGGAGCAAAAAGACATCCGGCTGCAGGTCGACGAGCATCGTGAAATCGATTTCACCCTCGTCCCCGCGTCCGTCTCCTCGACCGTGGAGGTGAGTGCCACCGAGGTTGCCGTGGAGTTCGACGAATGCGACTCTCGGCCAGGTGATCACGTCCGAGGAAGTCGCCGACCTTCCTTTGAACGGGCGCAATTTCGTGCAACTCGCCTACCTCACGCCGGGCACGACAGGATCGACGAATCCCTTTAGCTTCTTCAATGGCTCACCCAGCAGCGAGGCTGCCACGCGCGGGACATTTTCGCTTTCGGTGGGTGGTTCCCGTGAGCAGAGCACGGATTGGCTGCTCGACGGCAACGACAACAATCAGTTGGATGAGGGCGGCATCGCGATCTTCTCGTCGATTGACGACATCCAGGAATTCAAAGTGCTGACCTACAATTATTCCGCCGAATATGGGGAGCGGGCGGGCCCGACCGTGCTGGTGACCACGAAATCCGGATCGGATCAATGGCATGGCTCGCTGTTCGAATTCTTTCGCAATACAGCCCTCGACGCCGACCAGTACTTTACGCACTCGCAGCAGAAGTTTGACCTGAATCAATTTGGAGGCTCGTTCGGCGGACCGATCAAGAAGGACAAAACCTTTTTCTTCGCCGATTATCAAGCGAAGATCCAGCGGCAGGGCGTCTCTTATCCGGGTTACGTGCCCACCCACAACATGGTGACGCCGGACGCAAACGGCAACTACGATTACAGCGACAACCCGTTCGGTACTCAGCTCAACGACCCATATACTTTCTCGCCGCTGCAGTGCAACAGTGTAGGCGGATCGCTCGTTCCCGTAGCTGTCAACAGCGATGGCTCCCAGAACGCTGGAAGCACCAATTGCAATATCATTCCGGCCGCACTGGTGAATCCGGTCGGAGCGAAAGTCATCCAACTCTATCCCACGCCCAATGCCCCGGCCGGCTCCATCGGTTTCAACTATGTGGACCAACTCACCAGAAAGCTCAACGAAGGCACCTGGGACATCCGCTTCGACCACAATTTTTCGAAAAACGACTCGGCCTTTGTGCGTTTCAGCTACGACCAAGCCACCAACTACATCCCCGGCGGCTCGCCGACCTGGTCAGAAGCCACTGCCTTTGGCAGCAATCAGTTCATCGAGAATCATGGCCGCAACCTCGCTCTTTCTGAAACCCACGTATTCTCTCCGAATACCATCAACCAGTTCAGCGCGGGCTTCAATCGGATTTTCAACCACATTCTTTCCTTCGGCACCGGAACCTGCGAGGCCGCTCTCATCGGAATTCCGGGCGCGAATCTTGGCTCGAAATGCGATTCGATTACCGGCTATCCCGCCAGCTTGAACCAGGCGACCAACGATTGTGTAGGTTGCGGCATGACCTCTTTTTCCATGTCCGCCTACTATTCCGTGGGCGACCGCGGATATGCTCCCTACCAGGGCGGCACGAACGTCTATTCGATCTCCGATACGCTCGACCTGATTCGCGGCAAACACGAGATCCGCTTCGGCGGTGTTTATCGCGCCAACGAAATGAATGTGCGCAACAACGCTTCGCAGGACGGTTTCATCACTGAAACCGGACTCTTCACGGGTGACGATATTGCCGATGTGCTGGTCGGAGCCATGGGCGTTTTTGCCGCGCACGATCAAACCTTCCTTGGTGCGACCGTCGGCCGCCGCTGGAAACTGGCTCGTCCCTTCGTGCAGGACAACTGGCGAGTCACCAATAATCTGACCGTGAACATAGGAGTGGCATGGGCCCTGGTAACTCCCGAAACCGAAGTAGCAAATCGGCAGGCGAACTTTGATTCCGTCACTGATACCTGGTTCGTTCCGAAGAATAGCCCGGGCGGGTGTGCGCCGAGCGCGAGCACCGCTTTGCCCTTTCCCTGCGTCGCTTCCGACGGCCGCGTCGGCATTCAATTTGACAAAACCGCTTTTGAGCCTCGCATCGGTCTGGCGTGGAAGCCCATGGGCAGCCTGAGCACCGCAATCCGCGCGGGTTATGCGATCTACCACGACTCCGCCTGGAATCAGGGCGGACAGGGCCTCTGGCAGAATCCGCCATACTATGCCGAAGTTGATCCCAATCCATTCGCTCTCAGCTACGGAAGCCCGGTAGGCTCGCTCTCCGGCGGATTTCTGTTCCCCGCGTCCCAACCGCAACCGAGTTCTACCGTGGCCGTCCCGGGAGGCTTCGTCTATAACTCGCCGGTGAACCCCGATACTTATACGGGCACGGTGCAAACCATGAACCGCGATTTCAAGCAAGGCATCGTGCAGCAATTCAATCTGAACATCGAGCACCAGTTGCCGGGCAATATCGTTCTCACCGCCGGTTATGCGGGATCTCGTAGTGCTCACATCCTTGTCAGCCAGGTGAATGAAAACCTGGGATCGCCCCTTGCGTGCCCCGGCAATGGCGCATTGACGGTCCCCGGCTACACGCTCGGCTGCGGCTACAATCCCATCAACGCTAACAATCCATTTCAATTATTTAACAGCAACAATAGCGTGGGAGCGGCACGCTACGACTCTCTGCTGATTAAGGCCGAGACCAAGAGTGTGCAGCACGGCATCTATGCTCTGATCGGCTACACTTGGGCGCGCAACTTCGACTCCGGGCTGACCGATGGTTTGGGAACGCAGGTGGGAGCGATCTATTGGCCCTTGCCCGGCACTCAGAAGCTGGATTGGGGTCTGTCGCAACTGAATTTGAACGACTCGTTCACCGCCAGCATTCTTTACGATCTTCCCTTCGGAAAAGGCAAGCGTTATGGCAGCAACTGGGGCAGCGTCGCCAACACCGCGTTGGGACACTGGCACGTCAATCTGATCGAACGAGCCGAATCTGGATTCCCGCTGTTTGTTGTCAACAGCGCCAACACCGGCCCGACCTTCGGGGGCACGCCATTGCCCGGAAACACCGGTTCGTACCTGAACTACAATTTCTTCAGCTTGAACCGTCCCGACATCGTGGGCGATCCGAACAAGCCCGGAAACGAGAACGGGCAGACGGGATGCCCCACTAAAATCCATACCTTGCAAAATTGGTTCAATCCCTGCGCTTTCGCCCATGCGCCGCCGGGAGAGCTGGGCACCGCGCCGCGTGCACCCGTCTATGGTCCACGCTTTGTGAACACTGATTTCTCGATCATGAAGGATTTTCCTTTGCCCTTCGAGAACATGAACCTGCAATTCCGGGCAGAGGTCTTCAATCTCTTCAACCATCCCCAGTTCTTCATGGGAGGCCTGGGAGCCACGGGGGCGCAGGACATCAACACGCCATCGAGTTTCGGCGTCGAGAACCAGCAAACCAACAATCCGCGGCTGATTCAATTTGCCTTAAGGCTGAACTTCTAAGATCGAGCGTGGCCTGGGATGGCGCGAGACTTTATCACCGTCCTGGGCCACGAGCCAGCAGATCCACGTAGGCTTCCGCAATCAGGTCCTGCATTTCGATGCCGAACTCGGCCAGTAACGCATCGGCGATGCTTTTGCCTTCCATCTCGCTTTGTCCCGGTCGCAGCACCACTTCGAGTTCCAGAAAATCTCCCAAGCCCTCGACCCGGTCAAGGTGAATGCGCGTTTGCCCGGCAAGGTAGAGCGTGCGTGTCTTCTTGACTTCGCCGGTTTTTCCCAGCGCCGCCGTGAGGATGGCAAGCAGGGTTTGCGGGTCGGGCGTGTGAGCGATTTGATAGTCCGAACGCCGGACCTCCGCGGCGTCAGCTCTTTTGTAGCGGATCAGTTCGCCGCGGTCTGGCCCCAGGATGCGAAGCTTCAATCGCGTCCCGTTGCAGTCCAGACCGCTGCCGAAAAATATGTCCCACTGCTCGATGGTCTGCGGGGCCGCGCCGCTCAGCCGTGCCGCAACGATTTCCGCAGCGGAACGGTCCTTCAAAATTGCCTTGATCTCAATATTCGATGGCATGGCTAGACCGAGACGATAGTTTACAGCCCGCACCGCTTGTCAACTGGACCCTTTTGGGAATCAGGAGAAGACTTCCATTCCCGTCACAGGAAACTGCTTCGCAGAAAACGAGCTTTCTTCTTGACCCCACTTTGAGGGGCAAATAACGTTAAAACATGAGCTGGGAATCGGGTGCGGCGACGAGCAAGGAAGAATTCTCAGGCGGACGGCGAACTCTTTGGCGCGAGCGGATGAAGAAGTGAGGGTTTAGCGGATGGCAAGCGCTGTTGCAGCATTATCGGGAGCAGGCGTTAAAGTTTTCTTGCTGGCCGAGAATCGGCTGTTGCGCGAAGCGCTCTTGCGCATCCTTTCGAAAAAGGACGATATCCACGTGGTTGGTGCGGGCGCACACGGGCCCGACATCTACGATCAGATCGCCGCAACAGACGCGAATGTGGTGGTGCTCGACTCGGTCGCTCCCGTTCTGGAAGAGGACGGACTGGTCTCCGCATTGCTTCGTTGGAATCCGCGCCTCCGCGTCGTGATGGTGGGCATGGAGGCAGACGAATCCATCTTTCTCCGCGTAGTCCAGGCGGGTGCCGTTGGCTACGTACTGAAAGACGCTTCGGCACTGGAAGTGGCACGCACCATTCGGGCGGTCGCCGCTGGCGAAGCGGTATGTCCGGCGGCTTTGTCCGGCGCGCTCTTTCAGTGGGTGCAGCGCCATAAGGCCGCCATTCCCAGCGTGCATTTGAAAAACGCTTTGGGTCTAAGCCGAAGAGAGCAGCAACTGGTAGGCCTCATCCAGCACGGACTCACGAACAAGGAGATGGCGAGCCAGTTGAACCTCTCCGAGCAAACCGTCAAGAATCATGTGCACCGCATGCTGCGCAAGGTGGGAGCGCCGGACCGGCTCGCGATTCTGGAAGTTTGCCGCGATCAGGGTCTGAACGTATAGCCCCCTGCGGTCGCGTGGCGGATTGTCGAATCGCAGGCACAGTTCTGTAGTCCTCAGAGAATCGTCTTCTGGACAACATCCGGCTTGCTGACCTCTCCGTCGGACGCTACCGCGACTAGATCCCACACCACCGTCGTATCCAGCAACGCTCGATCCACATACTTCAAACCCGCAATGGGTGCCTTGCCATTGACGGGGATGCCATTCAAGTTTGGAACACAGCTCGATTGTCCTTTCGGCACCGTGCAGCGATACAGGTTGTAGCCAATTACATCCACCGAATTGCTCGGATCCCACGTCAACAGGATCTGCACTGGCGTTCCGCTACGCATGCCACTTCCAAATGTTGGCGACAGCAATAACAGCACTACCAGAAGACTTGTACTCGAAAAGAAACGACGGACGCTCATTGGCGTGCTCGTAAGAAGAAAAAATGATGATGCAAATAACAAGATCACTCAGCGCCGAGCATAGGTCGGCCACCCCGTCGCCACAAGGTTCAAAGGTGATCTACACCGGCTCTTGAGTAGGAAGTGCTGAGACGTACCGCGGTGAACAAATGAGGAATTACGAAAGCGGACCTAACGATTACAACGCCGTACTAACGCGTATTAACTAGTGGCCGGCCGGAGGCTGGTGCCTCCGTACCTGCGATTTATTTTTGTTCCGGCGCGAGCAGCTTGCGGAGTCGCGCGATCTCGGGGCTCTTGAGGCCGCCCGCTTCAAGATCGTTGAAATCCTTTAGAACTGCCTCGTCCCAGATGTCGTCCTGCTGCGGATCGAGTTTCTTGCCGCGATTCCCCACGTAGATATCCTCGGCTTCCTGAGTCCGTCCCAGAAAGAGCAAGGCATGCGCCCGGTTGGTTTCCAAAAATAAATTGCCCTTGTCGAATTTTTCACCTGTTTCGGCGGAAGCCAGCGCCCCGGCAAAGTCACGAGTAAATAGTTGACACCACGAGAGCGAGAGGTATCCGCTCACCAGCGCCCGCTTCTGTTTGGCGTCGTCATGGGGCTCGCGTAGCGCTAGAGCGATCGCCTTCTTCCCCGCTTCCACGGCCTCATCCCAGCGCTTCAGACTGGAATAGTCCAAAGGCAGGCGTTGCAGCAATGCCAGGTCGTTTGGATTTGCCTTGAGGCGCTGTTGGGTCAACTCCAGGTTCATCAAGTCGCGAATGTGCTGGAACTCCGGATTGGTGAGGCCTTCGCTTTCTGCCGTTCTAAAATCACCGGAGACCGACTCGGACCATTCGTCGTCGCCTACTTTCTTGCCCACATTCCGCAGGTAAATTTCTTCGGCCTCCGCAGTGTGGCCCATCAGAAGAAGAGCAGCGGCGCGGGTCTCATCCCCGAGCAAGTCTGCCGGGTCCAATTTCGTGACCGCCTCAGCGGAGGCTAACGCTCCTGAGAAGTTGCGCGCAAATATTTGAAAATACCAAAGGCCGAAATACGCCTGCCGGAGATTGGCGGCATGATCTTTTTTCTGCGAATCCTCACGCTGCACCTGGGAGACCACCTCCTTCTGCGCCACCTCCCCGTCCTTCCAGCGTTTCATCTCCGCGTAAAGCTTAACCAGCTGTTTCAGGGTCGCCAGGTCGCCAGGATTTTCTTTGAGTTTCTGCTGGGCTTCCGCCAGGTCGCGCTGGTTCTTCTCCTCCTGCAATACCTTCGCCGTCGTCTGGATTCTGATTCCGTCTGAAAAAGTATCCACCAGGATCGGCAGATCTTTGGTGGCAAGCTGCTCTTGCCCCAGCGAAACATTGCCGTCACGCGAAAGATGCACGCTGACCAGGTCAAGCCTTCCGCCCCATACCGCGGAGCCAATGGCCTGCCATTCCCCGTTGTTGTTACGGCTGTGCTCAACGATCAATGGTTTGATCTTGACGGAGAAATTTGAACGATCGTCCGCCGTCGCGGTGGGAAGCCAGTCGAACGTCTTCCGCCTGATCGATCCATTGCAACCGCGCCAGATTGTCGGAGTGCATTTGCCCCAGGATGAAGCGCAGGTAGGCGCTGGCTCGATTCGGCGTGTCCAGCAGCGGCGGGGATTTTTCGTTCATCCTCAGAATGTCGTCGGTGGATCCCTTCAAAAGCATGGCGTCGTTTTCCCGCCGCACATACTCGACCACTCCCTTCGTCCCATTCTCCAATTCGACATTGGCTTCGTAGAGAACTCCGTGTTGGTAAAAGTCGAGCGGAAGCGCTCGAATGCCGTGAATCTTGGACTTCAGTTTCGGCGCTGCGGCAACGATCTGCTCGCGAGCGGTCTCCAGATCGGCGCCGGCCAGCGCACTCCACGCTCCGGGCAATATCGGATGAAGCGCTCCAGCGGACTGTCCATAGTGGTCGAGCAGCTTTGCCGGATCGTACTCCTGGCGGAGATCGGCAATTTGCTTGAGCAGCGCCGCGCTCTGCTCCGCCGTTAGTTTTTGCCCCGGAGCGGAATCTCCAGTGGGAGTCTTGATGGCCGCTTCCAGCGTATCGAGACTCGAACCCGTTCCCGTGCGGCCGATTCTGAGGTTTTGATTCAGGCTGGCATCGGCATAATCAACGTTCAGTCCCTTCCAATCGGTGGTGAGAGCCTTCTCCAACTCAGCCAGCGAACCCTTCAGGTCTCCTTGTTTCTTCAGCAGGTCTGCGAACTCTTCATAAATCAACGCCTTGATTCCTAAAAAGCCGGCGCGCCGGTCTTTGAGATCGTAGCTTAGCGCCTTGTCAATCGCGGCCATGGCGGATTCAAACTCGGCATGAGCTGCCTTCGGATCATTGGCTAGATAAATATCTCCCAGCCAAATGTGGGCCCATGCCAGCCTGCGATAGGAATCGACCATGCTCTCAAGCCGTGTCAGTTGCTTTAAATGGTTGATGCAGTTGCCGTAGGCTGCTTTGGCATCGTCATACCGTTTCAAATCGTTCAGAGCCTCTCCTTCCGCCGAATAGAGGTAGGCCTGATCCGATACGATTTCCGAGTTTTTCTTCTCCATTTCTGCGATCGGTTGCTCCTGCGCCATCGCGGCGCTGTATTTGTCGAGCGCATCTTTATCCAACTGGTCGGCTGCTGCCGGCATCTGCTCTTTTGTCTTTTTCTCACCGTTGCCGCCGACGCAGAAATCGGCGTCAGAGCGACGGCACGCGTCTGCCTTGGTGACGCGCAGCGACCCTTGATTCCATAGCGCAAGGTATCCCATGCGCACAAACTCCCGGTTCTCTGAAGTCGCGTAGCCGGTCTTCACGATATCTTGCGCTTCCTGGAAATGGCGATCCGCCTCGATGAACAGCTTGGGATCCTTCTCGCTGTTAAACGCAATGCTGAGTCCGGTGGGAGGCTGCGCATTTTGCTTATATTTACCCGACTTCATTTCGCCCAGGGCTACTTCCGTCATCACATGCAGGTAGGCGGCACGAGTCCAGGACGGTTGCCGCTCGGTCAATTCGTGGGCGACATTCGAGGCTTGTTGCAGCAGCGCCTCCGCCGAATTCCATTCGCTCTGCAGAGAGTGAGCCTGGCCCAGCCCATTCAGCCCTTGCAGCAGAAGCATGCGCCATAGCCAGTTTTCTTCGTCTTTCTCACCCGCGAGCCGGGCCTGCGAATCCAGAGCGCTCGGACAATCCCGCTTGCACAGGTCGGTCTCCACAGCCACCGAATCCTCGAAGATCTTGGCAGCGTCCTGGTATTGCCCCAGACGGCGCAATGCCCAGCCCTGCCGGAAGGTGAGATCCGCAACCATCATCTTCCAGCGAAGGTCACGGGGAGAGCGCGCCGTCAAGCTCCTGGGGTTCGACGAACTCGACGGCGTGCCCAGCAGTTCGGCGGCTTTGGCGTAATATTCTCCCGCGGCATCTTCATTCCACTGGCTCCGCCCGCGGCCCTCGAGCGTCAGGACCTTCCACGAGACCACTTCCTCCGCATCCGAACCGTAGCGGTTGACGAACTCGTAGGTCGATCGATAAATCGCATCAGCATCGGGCAACTTAAGCCGCTCGAGTTCCAATTCTCCGAGCCCAAGTTCCGACAAAACGTAAATCCGCATGAAGTCCAGTTTCGCTTCGGAGTCGGGGATCGACTTCGCCGCCTTCAAGGCATTCTCGAAGCTGCTCTGAGCCGCGGACAATTGGCCGGTGGCCAGCAATCCGGTTCCCTTTTCGTAATACGCCTCGGCCAGGGAAAGGCGCGCCGTGTCGCCAGTTTGCTGGCCTTCGTTGGCGTGCTCGAGGATGTCGAGCGCGGCCTCGGCATCCTTCAATCCATCTTCGAAGTGCCCAATCTGAAATAACGAATCGGCGGCCTTCGCCAGAACGTGGGCATGCTCCTGCTCCATGCCCTTGCGCTTGTCGGGGGAAGACTCTTGCAAGAGATTTTCGTATGCCTTCTTGGCATCTTCGATCTTATGGATTACGGTCGCCGCTGGAACCCAATTTTCGCCGCCGATTCCAAAACTCATGCGCTCGGCCATCTCCGCGGCGGTCTGATAAATCTGTGTGCGGCCCTGCTCCGCTCCCTTCGCCTTTTTGCGGCTCGCGATATCGCTTCTCCAACTCACGATCGCCAAGGCCAGCGCGGCAGCGGTTCCCACCAGCAAGACTCCATAGACCGTGGTTCGCCGTCGCGATTTTGAGAGTTGGCTCCGCAGTTGCGCTTCCCGTTCGGCCGCTTCCGCCTTCTGGCGGCTGGCTTCCTCCGCCAGGCGGCGCTGTTCCCGCGCCGTACGACTTCGCGAAGCCGGATCGCTAAGCAGATCGTGGGTCAATTCCAGCCACACGACCCCCGACCGCTCCTCGCGGTGAAGAATGCGCCGGTTCACCAACTGGTCGAACGCGGCCGCAGGCAGGCCTTCTTTCAATGCATCTTCCAGGGCCGCGCGATTGCGATAACCCGAAGCGGTCAGCAGCCGGTCCTCGACCCAGTCGCGCACGCGCGGATCGATGTCATCGAAGGCGCGTTCGTAGAAACTCTGGATAATTTCTTCGCGCTCGTGAGAGAGAAAATCGGCGGTAATCTG
Organism: uncultured Acidobacteriaceae bacterium; assembly: GCA_963715875.1. Classification (GTDB taxonomy): domain Bacteria; phylum Acidobacteriota; class Terriglobia; order Terriglobales; family Acidobacteriaceae; genus Sulfotelmatobacter. The sequence goes on from OY970281.1 coordinate 4,646,544, forward strand.
CGCTTTCCCGGCATCGACGCGCCGCCGGTTTAACTCGTCGCAAACCACGCTCAGAAGCGCGGGCTCCACGTCGCGCTGTTCCATGCTGCGCACGGAATGAGCCCGCTGGGATTTCGAAACGAAATCCACGATGCCGTGCGCGACTTCTGCGTCGACCAGGTCGCGGCCTCCACGCTGCACCACATCCAGCGCCTGCGCTCCGGTCATGCGCTCCAGGCGAAATCGATTCGGCAACAGCGAGGGCATGCGCGCGCGCCAGGGATCGAGGTCCGCCAGAAAATCTTCCCGCAGGCTGACGATGAACTTCACTCCCTCGCTGTGCAGGTCGTAATGCAGAGCTTCATCGGGATTGGCATCGAGGCGCTCGCGCACGGCCTGCGGCGGCCTGTGTTCCAGCACCGCTTCCAATTCCTGGGCGAAGCGGGCAACGCGCGCTCCGGTCTGCTCGCTTCGCTGGCCCAGCGTAAACACTTCTTCGAACTGATCGAAGACAACCACCGGTGTCAACAGCCGGTTGCGCGGCCCCCAGAAATCGAGATCGCGGCGGTGAAAAAACTCCCACAGCGTTTCTTTTGGCCCCGGCCGCGGTCCCGCAATCTGCATGCGGTCCAGGTGTGCCGCAAGTTCGTTCTTGATCTGCTGCGCCAGTTCAGGCGCTTCGTCGCTGTGATCGAAGCGCACCCGCAGCGGCAGAAAATCGAGCCCTTTCAACCCGGGAAAGAGCCCGGCTTGCAGCATCGATGTCTTGCCCAGCCCGGACTGTCCGTACAGCACAATCACCGTGCAGCGCTGCACCAGGTCCAACAGTTCGGCCGTCTCGCGCTCGCGCCCGAAGAAAAAATCGTGATCGTTTTCGGTGAAGGCGCGCAGTCCCGGCCACGGGTTCTGCGTCGACAGTTTGGCAAGGGACGGCATGGCAGTATTCAAGCGCGCGCCAATTGCTTGCGATACGCCTTTTGGGCCATATCAAGCTGTTGGATTAACTCCGGCGGAGGCGCACCCGCCGGAGCCAGAATCGCGCTGCGGCTGAATAAATCCTGGCGAATCGCGGTCAGCGAACTGGAAGGCGTGTTGTCCACGATCACGGGAAAAAGAAAAGCCCGGTCCGTTCCGGTATAGCGCCGGCTCAGATCGCGCGCCTGGTACCACTCGTCCCGGAACCACCGCCCCGGCCCGTCTTCCACATTCGTGTTACTCGACAGAATCGCCACGAAAGCGCAGCACTCGCGGATGTGATAGTTGATGACGTCGCGGAAGTCATCGCCGGCCTTCAGGCGGCGATCCACCCATACCTCCAGTCCCGCCACCGTCAACGCATCTGCCAGACGGAACGCGGCTTCGTGGTCCTCGCTGGCATGGCTGATGAAGATGGACCCCGGACTCCACGCCGACAGCGCGCTGGATGAAGCCGCGACTGGGGCCGCTCCCTTGTCCTTCGGATGCTTCTCAAACCAACGCCGGTTCAGTTCCCGGACGAACTGCGCGGAAGAACCGTCGGGATAAATCGTTGATCTTTGCGTGCTGAAATACTGTAGAAAGCGCGCAAAGTCCTCCTTCAACGCGCGCGGATCGACAAACACTTCCGTAATCGTCCGCGAATCCCACAGCGGATTCTTGCGTGCGATGCGCAACAGGAATCGTGCCAGCCAGTCCGGAAAGTCCACACCCAGGATGAGCAGATGACTCTGCTGCAGCTTGGCGATCAACTTTTTCGGACGTCCCTCGCTGGTCATGAAATCGTGCATCTGCTCCAGCATCTGCCCTTCGGTCACGGCAAACGGCGAAGATGACGACAGCAGTCCGAGAATGTGAAAGACCACGCTGCCATTCGATCTCAGCAGGGATTCGTCATAATCCAGCAGATCGGTGGCCGGCGGAAAAGCCACCACCGCCGGTTTGCATCCGCGCATGCGCGCAATCGACTCTTCCAGCAACGAATCGATCGTGGTGCTGATAAAGAGATTCAGATTCGGGATTTGCGCCAGCAGATCGAGCGGCTCCGACGGCGGCAACGACAGGCTTCGAATGATGCGCAGCACGAACGAATTCACCACCGAAGGATCGCCGCGAAATTCCTTGCTGGCGCAGGCCACATCGTTGATGTCATAGTCGGGGGGAAGTTGCTCGGTCGCAACTCGCAATTGCGCGGCCAGTCGCATGGCCACCACACGGTGAAAAGGCAGCGGGCCTTTCTCCGTCTGCACCAGCATCAAGTCGCGGCCGATGATCGGGACCACCTGGCCGTCCTCAATAGCGTAGAGAAGGTTCTCCCAAAACTCCGCTTCCATCTCGGCTTTGGCTTCAGATACCTCTGGTGGATTCATGCCCCAAATTCTCGCAGATACACTCGGACTATGATGGTTCGTTGTATAACAAAACGCCTGCCGATGCCGCCCCCCGGAAGTGCCACAGGCGCGGAAGTCCTTTAGGGAGCGAGGTTTATCGCCGCCGTCCCGGGCAACGAAAGCCGGCTACATTCCCTATAGATGCAGAAAGTCCCGTGGAAACGCACGCCCACTACATTCGAGCGAATTCTACCGACAAAGCAATTCGCAAACAACACAAATGTGGGCTGCGCGGCGTGATGATGAGCCTTGATCGGCATTGCAACCTGCGGAAAGCGTATGCGAGAATCACGCCTGATTCATCAGCGCCGCTTGGTTCCGTTCTCGTGGCTCGTTCGGTAGCGTTGCTGATCGATTCGTATTTGCCGGACGGGCATCTTGCCCATCACGAGGGATCGGGTTTTCAATGCTGCCAGATTGGACGGTCGTTGGCTTCAGCGGGCATCGCAACATCACTGACGAGAAGACGGCGGCTGCAGGCATTTGCGCTGCTCTCGATACGCTGGCAGCGAAATCCGGCCCTCTTCTGGCAGTCGCCTCCGTGGCCACCGGCTCCGATACCCTCTTCGTGGAGGAAGTGGCAAGGCGCAAGATTCCGTTTTTCCTCGTTCTTCCCTTTCCCGCTGCCCGTTTTAGTCAGGACTTCGAACCTGGAGAGTGGGAGCGCGTCGCGCCCCTGCTCAAACTGGCATCTCATGTCGAAGAGATAACGGGCCTCGAATCGGATGAGGAAAGCTACATGGAAACCGGAGTTCGCATCGTTGACCAGGCCGACGTCGTGGTTGTGGTCTGGAACGGCAAGCCCTCCGCCGGACTTGGAGGCACGGGCGACGTCGTCTCCTATTCACGCGACCTCAGCAAGCCACTGCACTGGCTCAATCCAGACACCGGCGAGACCCTCGTCGAGCGCTTCGATCAACTCCCCGTTCACACCCCGGCTCCATGGAACGGCGACTCCCACGAAACGGTCGAGAAGCATTTCCAGGCTCTCGATGAAACTGCCTCCACTCGAGCTCCCGGCGTGCGCCAACTGGTTCAATGGATCGTCCTGCTGCACCTCATCGACTCGGCCATCGGTCTGAGCGCGCGCGCGCTCAAACTTGAGGGCATCATCGGCAATCTCAGCGTACTGCTGGAATTTGGCGTGTTGGGAACCGCGTTCCTGCTGGCCTTCATGCAGCACCGCAAACATCTGGAGTGGACGAAAAATCGCATCGAGGCGGAAATCTGCCGCTCCTTCCTGGCGACATGGCCGATGCGGAGGCGAATTACACGTTCCCCAAAACTCTCCATCCAGGGTTTTGATCGGCTCTTGCGCAATCTCCGCCTTTTTCAACTCATGGATCGCACTCCCGCTCCGCCTCTCGAAACCGCTCGCGATGAATACCTGGCCAGCAGAATTCAGAATCAAATCGTCTACTTCGCGAGCCGCGGCGAGCAAGCCAAGCGCAGCTACCGCCGGCTGAGCAGAATCGGTATAACCTGCACCGGCACGGCGACCTTGCTGGCCGCCGTTCATTTCGTCCTTCACCTGTATCATGTCCGGGGTCCGGTGCTTGCCCTCACCGACTTTCTGTCGATCCTATTGCCCATCGTGGGCGCCGCGCTGTTCTCCCTGATTCTCACGCAGGAACATTCCAGAAGAGCATCCCGTTACGGAGAAATGGCCTCCATGCTGCAAGAGGCCGCAGGGCAACTGAAAGCGGTTCGCACCTGGAATGGCCTCACGCGCATTGCCACCGATACCGAGGAACAATTGCTCAACGAAGCCGCCGAGTGGCATTCGTTCCGGCGATTTACATCGCACTAGAGATTACGGAGCTTATCGTGAAACGAATCCTGACACTGGATGGCGGCGGTATCCGAGGAGTTTTCTCGCTGCAGATTCTGGACGCCATTGAAGCCATGTTCCGCCAGGATCAAAAACGCCCCGACCTGGTTCTGGCCGATGTGTTTGACTTCTTTGCCGGAACCAGCACTGGCGCGATCATCGCCGCCTGCCTCTCCTGGGGCATGTCAATCAGCGAGATTGAGGCACTCTATCTCCACTGTGCGAACGAAATTTTTTCCAAAGAACACTGGTACCGCCGCTGGAAGACGAAATACCGTGCCGAACCCATCGCGGCATTGTTCCGCAATAAATTCTGTGAAGACGTCGAAGGCGGAACGCCCGCCCTTCTCGGCTCGAAACGCCTGCGCACGCTGTTACTGATCATGATGCGTAATGCCTCCACCGGATCGCCCTGGCCCATCACCAATAATCCGCACGCCAGCTTTAACGATTCGTCCTTGCCCGATTGCAATCTGAACATCCCGCTGTGGCAGGTGGTACGCGCCAGCACCGCCGCGCCCATGTACTTTCCGCCGGAGGAAATCTCTTTGGGCGGCCGCGACTTTTTGTTCGTCAACGGCGGCATGACGCCGTTTAACAATCCCGCGCTCATTTCCGTGCTGATGGCAACGCTTCCGCAATACAAAGTCTGCTGGCCCGCCGGCCGCGAAAACCTGCACCTCGTATCGATTGGAACCTGCGCCACTCGCGCGAAGCTTCCCCACAAAACCGCCACCGAGGTGAATTTATTGGACTCCGTGCGCTATCTTGCACCCGCATGGATCGGCGCCATCGCCGTCGAGCAGGATTTCATCTGCCGCATCCTTGGCGACTGTGTGAATGGTTTCCCCATCGATTCCGAAGTAAAAACGCTTGATACACCCAGCCTGTTCCCTGCAAACGAACAAAAATTTACCTATGTCCGTTATGACGAGTCTTTCGAAGCCGCACAGGCGGAAGCCCAACTGCTTTCGAAAGCGGAAGCCGAAATGGACGACCTGACCATGGTTCCTTTATTGCAGAAGATGGGCAAGACGTACGTCGAGAAGCATGTCCGTTTCGAACATCTGTTTCCGCGGAAGCCATGAATCGCGAACATTCCGTTCAGCGCTTTTATTTGGATGGTGCCGTCAACTTGGGGAGCAGTTCTGAATTAATGAAGGCTACGTCCGCAGCCGTTTCGGCCGCCGTGCGCCGCGCCACAGTTGCTTGAACCACCCCTTTGGCCCCAGGCGCCCAACCGAAATTGCGGACCTCCCAGGAATCGTTCGGCAGCACCGCCGGATCCATCCCCGGAACATCCTTCACTCCCAGCAACTCCACCGCGAGTCGCGTTTCGCTATGGCAGCTGACGCAATCGGTGTTAAAGATGTGGCTCTTGTTGGGATCGATGATCACATCAAGAACTTCCTTGACCCGGGCCGCCGATGGCGGTGGATCGACGAAAAGGTCGGACGTGGATACGCCTTTGCGCTGGTTCACCGGCAAACTGGTAGGCGATGCTGCGCCGCTCTTGCAAGTGATCGGGTTGAGATTGTTGGTGTGGGGCTGTGGCACTACGCGATGCCCCATATCTTCCTGATCCTGCATCTCCGCGAATTGCATTCCGTCAAGCGAAGAGGCGGGCGCGGGAACGAATCCTCCGTTCGGCAAAATCGGAATCAGACCGGCGGGCACTTTTGCCATCGACAGGAAAATCCAGCGCGCAGGTTCGCTGGTTGGAATCCCCGCAATCGAGATGATGTCCAGGCGCTCGCCTGAAATATGTCTTTCGAGAAAGGCCTTAATCTCCTGGCGGAAATTGCTCGCCGTCGTCGCATCCGCCAACCCAGGGTGAACGCCCAGCGCGACTCCGGCGGTTGAGACCTTGTCCGCGCCCAATTGGCCATCGCTCAGTTTGGTTCGCAAAGCGGCCACGTCCGCTACGATCGCATCAAACGTATCGAAATCGGGCACTGGCCGTTTCAGGCAATCCGGCTGGAGCGGATCGTCCGGCTTCTCATGGATGAAATTAAACACCAGGTGTACGGCGATGTCGTGCACCTGGGGCGTGCCATCCGCATTCCGCGTTACCGGTTGAACGATCAGGCGGATCTCCGGCAGCGTTCCGTACTGCGCGCGAATCTCCTCGGAGAGTCCGGGCGCGCCCGCATCAATGCGGATGCCGGCGATGTACCACGAGTCGATCGATTGCGCCTCAGGCGGCAAGCCAATGTGAAGTTTGGTGCCCGCCACTTGCCCTGCCGGACTCGCCACGATCGCGCGAAATTGGCGAAATACCCCCTCGGGCCAGACCGGATCGCGCTTCGTGGAATCCTTTGGATTCGGCGTAGAGAGGTCGCGCACAGCGATCAGCCTGGCAAAATCCTCCACGCGCGTTGGAGCCGGAAACAATAACGAAACATCGTCGGCCGAAAGCGGCGCAATCGCCTTCGTGCTCACGGTCACACCGGCGACTGCATCTCCGCGGCGCTGCGAATCGCTACACGCGCAGCAAAGTGCAAGAATCCCGATCAATCCTGTCTTCCAATAGCGCAAGGAAATCCCCTCCATGACCGCTCGACTGAGTATCTTAACCTCCGCGCGATAAAAAACTTCACCTCTTTTCGTCATTTACGATCCTGTTGGCGAAGTGATAACGTTACTTTCAAGGCTTCCCAGGGCGGCCTTCACGTGTGCTTTTCGGGCGAGCACCTGCGTGAACGAGACGCGATCGCAACCAGGGCGCGTTCCAAAAAAAAGAGCCACAACATATTTTTCGGGTATTGAGGATCCAATGAGTGAGGGGCAAGGGAAGAATCTTGGCGCGAAGCCGCGCTGGCTGAAACGAAAAAGCGTGCTCGCCGGTCTCGCGGTGCTGGCGGTGTTCGTCGCGTGCGCTGCTGTCATCATAATTTTCACGGTTCACAACACTCTGGCGGTCCCGAACATCGAGCGACCGAGAACCGTCGCCTGGCTCCCGCAGAATTGGACCGAAACCCAGCGCGAACGTTACTACCACCTGTCGCAGGGCAGTAATCTTTTGCCCTACTCATGGTTTGTGGCGCTCGAGCAGCCAAAATTCACCATCACCGGAGCTCCGCTGTTCCGCGAAGATTCCTACCTGCAGGGCTTTGGCTTTATTCCCGACGCCGCCAGCGACCAGAACCCGGACGCGCTGCCGGTGGGCTTCGCGCGCGAAGACCATTTTATCGATCCCTATACCGGACAAAAAAATGTGGTGCTCGGCCTGACCTGCGCCGCCTGCCATACAGCAGAATTGTTTTATGGCGATCGAGCCATCCGGGTCGACGCTGGACCGGCTTTGACCGATCTGCAAAAATTCACCGAAGCTCTCGGCCTTGCCATCACCTGGACTTACTATGATCCGGTACGCTTCCACCGCTTTGCGCACCGCGTACTCGGCCCCGATCCCGCAGCTGCCGATCAAGCTCTGTTGCGCCGGGCGCTCAAATACTATCTCGATACCAGTTTCCTCGAATTCAAATCGACGCTACACCTGTTCCCAACACCCGAAGGCTACGGCCGCACCGACGCGCTGGCTCGCATCGGCAACTTCGTTTTCGGAACGGAGTTGAACAATCGAAAAAATCTTATCGTCGGCGATGCCCCCGTGAACTTCCCCCCGGTGTGGGATGCATCCTGGATGGACTGGGTGCAATACAACGGCTCCATTCAACAGCCGATGGGACGAAATGTCGGCGAGGCGTTGGGCGTGCGATCACGCATTAACCTGCTCGGCTACCCCGGCCCGCAATTTCAGAACAGCATTCGCATTGAGAATCTTCACGAAATCGAATTGCTTCTCGGCGGGGATGCGCCCGGAAAGGGCGTCTGGTCGCCGAAGTGGCCGGAAGACATTCTGGGAAAGATCTATCGCGAAAAGGCCGCCAAGGGCGAGAAGCTTTACAACGAGCTCTGCCTGCACTGCCATCAGCCGCCCATGCTTTCCGAAGAGGGCCGCAAGCCCGAGCACTGGACCAATTTTACGAACAGCGCCGGACGTCAATTCTTCAAAGTTACGATGATTCCGCTGGCTGAAATAGGAACCGATCCCAAGGAAGCGCAGAATTTCTCCAAGCGCACCGCCGACAGTGGACCGCTCGGCAAGGGCGTCATTTCCGCCCGCGACGGCCTGAAGTTCATTACCGGGTTGGTCATCGATCAGGCCTATGCCGAAATGAAGCTCACGCCCGAACAGCAACTGGAATGGAACGGCTATCGCCAAAACGAACTGCTGGCGCCGCTGGCTTACAAGGCGCGGCCCCATAACGGCATCTGGGCAACGCCCCCTTACCTGCATAACGGTTCGGTCCCCAATCTTTATGCGCTGCTCTCGCCGGTGTCGGAGCGCCCAAAGGTTTTTTATGTGGGGAGCAAGCAATACGATCCCGTCAAGCTCGGGCTCAACACCGATCCGCTCGCTGGCGGATCTCAATTCCTCACCGACCTTCCCGGAAACTCGAATGCCGGTCATGAATTCAACGACGGGCCCAAGGCCAACGGCGTGATCGGCCGCAAGCTCTCCGAAGACGAGCGCATGGAGATCATCGAATACCTGAAGACGCTATAGCAGGCAGGCGGAGGGTGGCACGATCCGCCTAATAGCTATGTCCAGCGCCTACAGGTGTACAATCAGCGTTCTTGAAACCTTGACGTCATAAGGAGATTTCCGGTGCAAGCCGTCGCCAACGTTGTGATGCGGGAACATGGATTTCAGCCGGACTTTCCCCCTGAGGTCGAACAGCAACTGGCGGACTTGCGCGCCCATCCCCCGGCGATGGTGGCCGACGGAAGCGTTCGCGATCTGCGCAGTCAGTTGTGGTCGTCGATCGATAACGATTCATCTCGCGATCTCGATCAGATCGAAGTGGTGGAACGCCTGCCCAACGGCGACGTTAAAGTTCTGATCGGCATTGCCGACCTAGACGCCTTCGTGCCCAAGGGCAGTGCCATCGATCAGCACGCCTCCATCGAAACCACCACGGTTTATGCGGGGATTCGCAACTTTCCCATGTTCCCCGAAGAACTTTCCACGGGCAAAACTTCCCTGCTGGAAGGTCAAGACCGTTTGAGCCTGGTCACGGAATTCGTGGTGGATGGCGATGGCCGCGTAACTTCCAGCGAGGTGTATCGCGCTTTGGTGCGCAACCAGGCGCAACTCCAGTACAACTCCACCGGAGGCTGGCTGGAAGGCAAGTCACCGGCGCCGCCCAAGGTTGCGGTTTCCGCCGACCTGCAGGCGCAATTGCAGTTGCAGAATCAGGTGGCGCAAAAATTGCGTGATCGTCGCTACGAAAACGGCGCACTCAATCTACAGACCGACGAATTTCAACCGCTGGTGTTGAATGACAAGGTGGTCAACGTCGTCAAGCAGCAGAAAAATCACGCCACCGAATTGATCGAAGACTTCATGATCGCCGCCAACAGCGTGATGGCGCAAAAGCTGGACAAAGTTTCTTCTCTCCGCCGCATCGTCAGGAAGCCCCAGCGCTGGGATCGCATCGTACAACTCGCGGCAAACTACGGGGAAAAGCTGCCGCCCGAACCCGACTCCAAGGCGCTCAACGATTTTCTGATCCGGCGCAAGGCCGCCGACCCTGACCATCTTCCCGATCTCTCGCTGGCCGTGATCAAACTGATGGGCCCCGGAGAATACGTTCTCGAGCGCGCCGGCGAAGCCCCTCCCGGACATTTCGGCCTGGCCGTTCAGGATTACACGCACTCCACCGCCCCCAACCGCCGTTTCGCGGACGTCGTCACCCAAAGGCTGATGAAGGCGATGCTGTGTAGCGAGTGCAACCCTTACTCCGATGATGAACTCATTGCCATCGGCGCCAACTGCACGCAAAAGGGAGACGCTGCTCGCAAAGTGGAGCGCGAAGTCTCTAAACGTCTGATGGCGGCGGCCATGCAGCATCGCGTCGGCGAGGTTTTCGATGCCGTCTGCAGCGGTTGCGGTCCCAAGGGAACTTTTGTTCGCGTGATGCAACCTCACGTCGAGGGATGCCTGATTCAAGGCCACCAGGGCATGGACGTCGGTGACAAGCTGCGCGTCAAACTGGTCCGCACAGATCAGCAGCGCGGCTATATCGATTTCGTCCGCGCCTGACTCATCTCGCTGCTACCGCCACGACGCTACTGCCACGCCCAACTGTCCGGGAAGGAAAAAACCTTATCCCGCTTGGCATCTTCCTGCGAAAACACTTCCGAGTGCAGCTGCAGCCATTTCTTAGCCACTTCCTGCTGAAGGTCGTCTGTGAGGCTGATGATTCCTGGCTCGTGTTTTTTTGCGAGCAACTCTCGGATGCACACAAATAATTCGGAGCAGGTGCAGTCCAAGATCGCGCCCTGCAGCGGCATATCGAGGAAATCCATCGGCGTTCCGTGATCCAGAATATAAAAATATTTGCCCGTCTTTCGCACCTTATATTTTTGAATCGGGCAGCGCCCCTGCGCGCTTCCGCCCACATCTTCAATATCGCAAAGCGCGGCAAATCCATCCAGATCGAATTCGATGTTTTTCGAAGCGCCGCTACACAAGATGATTCCGTTCTTCAGGTCGTTGATGTCCGCCGCGCGAATCGACCTTCTCCCCGAGCAACCCATCACGATATCGACCTCGCTCAGCATTTGACCCAGAGGCATGGGATAGCACCCCTGCGCATACGCCAGCATGTCCACCACAGGATTGATGTCATAGATCGAAACGATGGCGTGTCTTCCCGCCAGAGACGCAGCCGCTGACTTCCCGATGTGTCCCCAGCCAATCACGCCGCAACGGACCCCCTCCAGAATCGAAGCCATTTGGCTGCGCATCACCTTTTCGAGGCTGTAGACGCAGGCGTCGCCGATCAGCGCATCCTCAACGTGTTTCAGCGGTGTATCGGCCATCGAAATAATCGGCAGGGCCAGCGGCTTCTTGGCCGCCGCTGCTTGATATCTCCACAGCCCGTTGGCGGTGTCCTCCACGCAGCCTTTGAAATTCGGCAGTGCGGCAAGCTCGTGCGTCCACTCCGCAAAATAGCCGCCGACTTCCTGAATCACCACCGGATACGACACGCTCTTCACTTTTTCCGCGACTCGCTTCCACAGCTCGTTCAGCATCTCGTCGATACTTTTCGGAACGTAGACGTCGTAACCCTTGGACCTGAGAATCTGCACCGCCCCGGCATCCGCCGAATAGCAGATTGCAATCACCAGATCCACCGGGTAGACCGTATTCACATGTTCGATGTACTCGATCGTCGTAGGCAAAACGTGCTGCAGGATCATCGAATGCGCCTTGGCCACATTCTTGGTTTCACTGGCCAGCTGTTTGAGGACCAGCAAGTGGCCTTCAATGTCGATTCCCTTCTCTACGTTTTTAGCGTGCGTCGGCGGTAGCCCCCTGCGCATGCCGTGAAATGACTTTTGCCCCATTTTTGCCTCTCTTTAAGTGCGGATCAGAGCGCGAATCAAATTGCGAATCTGCTCGCCGGAATCATGAATCGAGCGGAGTTTATCACCTGAAGCATGAGGACGGTGAGAGCCAGAGGCCATTTCTGAGGATTTTGGGCCAGATTAAAAGGATTTTTTTGCATTATGCCCAATTTATTTTGCACTTTGTTTTTGACATTTGTTTCCAACTGGTCTAACTTGTTGGCGCGGTGCATTGGGGCGAGTTTTTGTGTATCTGTGAGTCGCGGCAGGAACGCTGGCCGCCTCCCACGCGGCCTACTCGGCGCGAAAAAACCACAGAATGACTCTGCCCCGGAGCCGATGTTCGATCGGCAAGCAGTGCGGCGGCACCTTCATCCCCCCCAAAAGGGCCGAATGCGAGATTTTTGAGTTTAGTTTTTACGACTTGGGCATATCCATGCCCGGAGGTGGCATAACCATGAAGAAGAGTTTGGCCGTAGTAGCAATTGTTTTAGGGTCGGTGATGGGCAATTTTCTCTGGGCAGGTCAGCTCACCACGGAAGAAAAACGGGCCCTGGAACTAAAGCCCGCAGTCGTGCTGGTGGCCGTGCAGTTCAAGACCAAGTGGTCGCTTCCCGGTACACCCTTCGAACTCGAGCACGCTGAAACCGAGACCGGCACCGGCTTCCTGTTCCGTCCGGATGGCTACCTCATCACCAACGGCCATGTCGTTACCGACGCGAACCTGAAAGATCCCCAGGCGATCGACCGCCTCAAGCAGCAACTGATGGTCGAGTTCTTCACCGCCCTGCAGCAAGGCGAAGTCGCCGAATACATCGAAGGTCAGATTCACCGCAAACTGACCGACGCCGAACGGGAACAGGTCGCTCGCTCTGGCTCGCAGTGGAAGATCTCCATCGAGGGCACGCCCACCCTGCAGGTAATTCTGCAAAACGGCAAGGTCCTGAACGCCGATATTCTTCAATTCAGCGCGCCCGTCGATCAGGGAGGCAAAGACGTTGCCGTTCTCAAGATCCCTGGCGACAACCTGCCCACGGTAAAGCTCGGCAACTCCGACAACGTCCGCTTGCAGGACCAGATCATGGTCATGGGCTATCCCGGAATCGCCGCGCCCTGGAGCCACAAGTCGGCGAGTTCGATTATCAGCATGGAGTCGAGCTTTGAACCCTCGGCCACCAACGGCCACATCTCGGCTCTCAAGACGGAAAGCATCGGCACTCCCCTGTTGCAGTCAGACGTGGCGATTTACCACGGCAACAGCGGCGGGCCCGCATTCAACGATCAGGGCGAAGTCATCGGACTAGCCACCTACGGCGCGCAGGAAGCCCAGGGCTTCAACTTCCTCGTCCCCATCAACACCGCGATGGAATTCGTTCGCCAATCCGGTGTCACCCCTGAAATCGGAGCCTTCAACAAGCACTGGATACAAGCGCTTGATCTTTATGACGCGGGACTCTGCAACCACTCCATCGGCGAGTTCGACAACGTGGCGCAGTTCATGCCCGGACTGCGGGACGCGCAAAAATACCGTGCCGCCGCCGTCGCGTGCGTCGACAAGATGGGCCCATACCAGAAGTTGGAAGAATCCATCGGCAAAGGGCCGCTCCTCGCCATCGCCGCCGTCATCGTTCTGGGTGTCCTGCTCGTACTGTGGTTGGTATTAAAGGGGTCCGGCGCAGCCAAGGCTCCTGTTGTTGCCCAGCAGCGCCCGCAGGCCCCATTGCAGCCCATCCAGCAATCGTTGCCCGCTCAGGCGCAACCTTCGGCCCCAGGATCTTTCGGTCGCATTCAATTCACTGCCGGCTCGCTTTCGGGGCGCACCTTCCCGATCTCCAAAGACGGTTTGTGGATTGGTCGCGATCCCAAGTGCGCGGTCGTGCTGCAAGACGATTCCATCTCCGGCGAGCACGCATGGGTTGTTCCCGTGGATGGAAGCATCGTGGTCATCGATAAAGGCTCCACCAACGGTACTTATGTAAATTCGGCGAATTCGCCTCGAATCAGCAAGGTCGGTCTGCGCAATGGTGACCAGGTTTTTCTCGGTCATAAAGGCTCGGTCTTCACCTACTTCGTGGCCTGAGGACCGGACGCTTTTGTCCGGGTTAGAACCATTTTGACGATCGTCAGCGACATATAGGAGGAATACAGATGTCAAAGTTCTGTTCCAATGGACACCAGATGGAGGACGCGTGGGAGATTTGTCCTTTCTGCCAGAAGACCGGCTATGCCACTGCCAGTGCGCCCATCGCCAAGACACGGATTGACCTGGGCTCAGATTCGCCGGCGGCTCCGCCAGTCGCTTCCGGCGGCAGAAAAACCGTGCTCATCTCCGACCAGCGCCAGGCCCCGGTTGTGGGTTGGCTCGTCGCCATGAGCGGAGACCAGAAGGGCCAGGATTTCCGGGTCCGCGATGGAAAAAATATCCTCGGCTCGGCACCGGACGCCGATGTTCAACTCAACGATCCCACGGTTTCCGCCAAGCACGCCAGCCTTCACTATAAAGATGGCAAGTTCTTCCTGGTCGACCTCGATTCCAGCAATGGAACCTTCTTGAACGACGGTAAGGACTCCGTTGCCCGTGAGGAACTGCACGACAACGACACGATTCGCGTTGGCGGGCTCTCGATGAAGTTCAAGTGCTTGTAAGGCGGCAGAAACAGTTCTGCAGATTTCGTAACTGTTGTTGGGAGCCGTACAAGCAATGAGAATTCGGGCAGGCATAGAACTTGGCAACCTCACCGACGTCGGCTGCCAGCGCGAGGAGAACCAGGATTCCTACGGCTATGCCGAGCCCGAAAGCGACGAGGAGTTCCGCAAAAAGGGCAGGCTGGTCATGGTCGCCGATGGCATGGGCGGACATGTTGGCGGAAGACTCGCCAGTGGAATCGCCGTGGAGGTGCTGCGCAACACTTACGCCGACAGCACCGCTGACGGTCCCGAACCCGCCCTCGCCGAAGCCATTACCGCCGCGCACTTGGCTATCCGTAACTACGCCCGCCAGCATCCCGAGTATGCCGGCATGGGCACCACCTGCACCGCAGCCGTGCTGCACAATGACGACCTTTATTACGGCCACGTAGGCGATTCACGACTCTACCTGCTGCGCAATTCTCAGATTACCCAGATCACGCGCGACCAGACCGTCATGGAGCGCATGCTCGAAGAGGGATTATTGCGCCCCGAGGATGTCGAGAACCATCCCGATCGTCATGTCTTGACCGATGCCATGGGTGTGCACGAATCCCTCGCCGCCGAATTTCCCAGCGCCCCCATCCCACTGCTCCCGCTGGATACCTTGTTATTGTGTACGGATGGCTTGCACGACCTTCTCACCAACGAGGACTTGCGGGTCATGGCTTCCGAGGGTGAACCAGGGGCGATTTGCAGGAATTTGGTGGAAACCGCCAAATCACGCGGCGGACACGATAATATTACAGTGCAAGTCGTAAGAATCCAGCAGCGCTGAACCAGCGCGGGGGCGAGGAAGGGGGCGACTGCCAGTGATAGGTAATCAGATTGGGGATTTTCGCATCATCGAGAAACTCGGTGAGGGCGGCATGGGCGTCGTCTACAAGGCCATGGATACGCGCCTTGATCGCCCCGTCGCCATCAAGTTGCTCGCCGCCAACCTGAACGACAACCCGGAACTGGTGGCGCGTTTCCAGTCCGAAGCCAAAGCCCAGGCCAGCCTCAACCACACTAATCTCGCCACTCTGTACGCCTTCCTTGTCGATCAAGGCAACGCCTACATGGTGATGGAATTTATAGAAGGCGAGAACTTCGATCAGATCATTCGCCGCGGCGGTCCCATGAGTCCCAAGGACGCCGTGCCCTGGTTCAAGCAAGCCCTGCTCGGAATCGGCGCAGCCCATCGCGTGGGCATCATCCATCGCGACATTAAGCCCAGCAACCTGATGCTCAATCGCCAAGGGCATCGTGAAGGTGATGGACTTCGGCATCGCCAAGGCCATCGGCTCCCGCGGCACCACCCGCACCGGCGTGCACCTCGGAACTCTCGCCTATATGTCCCCGGAGCAGATTCAAAACCGCAACGTGGACGGCCGCTCCGACATCTACGCGCTGGGAGTCACGCTTTTCGAGATGCTGAGCGGGCACGTGCCGTTTGAGAGCGAGAGCGATTTCCAGATCATGCACGACCACGTGTCCACTCCCCCGCCGCCGCTCACGAAAGTCTATCCGTATGCTCCGCGGGAGTTCGAGGGCGTGATCGCAAAGGCGCTGGCCAAAAGTCCCGACGACCGTTACCAGACGGTTGAGGAATTCGGCGCAGCTCTGGAGCATCCCGAAGCCGTTGTGGTCGGCGCTGCGCCGCTCGCTGTAGCGCCGTCCAAGCTCGGCCGTACGGTCATTGAATCTGTAACCGGCGCAGGCCAGTGGCAGGGCGCAGGTGCTCCCGCTGTGGCCCCGCCCGCAATGCCGGGCGTGCCCGCCGGCCCGGGTGCTCCCACCGTTGTCGGTTCGCCCACAGGGCTGCGTCCTGCGGCCGTTGGTCTCGGCGGTGGTCCGATCCCACCGAAGAAGATTCCTCCCATGGCAATCATTGTTGGCGGAGTCGTCGCCGCTTTGATAGCCGCGCTGGGGATATTCATGTGGATAGAGCACAACCAGCCACACCCCGGCGGCGGAGGCGGCGCATCGAACGGCTCCAATGGCCCCTCAGTTGCCGAGTCGAATCAGCCCAGTGGCGGATCGTCTCAGGAGATCGTGATTGCGCCCGGCGGTACGCCCGCGGCACCTTCGTCCAATCAGCCTTCGGGCGGCGGCGGCACCGGGCCCGGTAATGCGCCCAGCCACAGAACCACACAGCCGCCGCCAAGAAGCCAGCAGCCCCAGCAGCAACCAGCGCAACAGCCGCAAACCGAGCCGATGCAGCCGGCCACTCAGCCTCGGCCGCATCCCGTTCCTCAAACTCAGCAGCCGGCGCAAGCCAGCCCGATGAGTTTCATTGTCAAGCACCGCCATATCGTGCGCAGCGGGCTCCGAACCGAGGTCTATCACTGCGCCGGAGCTCTACTGCTCAGGAGCGACGGAACCCTCTCCTACAATTGTGCCGGCACCAACGATCCCTCCAAACGCTGCGAACAGGTTACGTTCCCTCGCGGCAGCATCCGGCAATTGAAGCTTCATGGAGGCGAGCTCCACATGGCTACCACATCGCTGGGAAACTGGGATTTCTACGACTACACGGTGGCGGGCGCTGTCAGCCGAGCCTACGAGGCCATCTTGCCTTTTGTGCAATGAAGCTCCGGCTCAACCAATCTATGGATGACAAAATGAAAAATGCAGTCGCAGTTGTACTTTTGCTCGCGGCAGCCTCGTTTGCTCAAGACAAGGCTCCACTCGCCAAGCCCCGTGCCGCCTGCGGCTCCAGCAGTGTCCAATTTGAAGTGAAGACCGACAAGACCGAGAAAAAGCGCCCGCTCGCTGAACCTCCGGCGGACAGAGCGCTGGTCTACGTGATTCAGAATCTCAGAGCCGGATGCTTCATGTGCGACACCACCACCAGAATCGGCCTCGATGGCGCCTGGGTCGGCGCCACCAGAGGCAATTCCTACTTTTCATTCTCCTTAGAGCCCGGCGAACACCATCTCTGCGCCGATCTGCAGTTCGTGGCCGCCGGTTCGGAGACGACCGCCCTCGCCAGCCTCAATGCCGATTCCGGCACAACCTATTTCTTCCGCGCCCGGCTCACCGACCAGAACAACACCGCCCGAGGCGCCGTGGATTGGACCGTCGATCTGGAACAAATCGATCCCGACGAAGGAATGTTTCTCATCGCCTCTTACGATTTCAGCAACCACCATCAGAAAAAATAACCCCCGCTAATTGCCCCTCGTGCTGCAGGGTTCCATCGTAGAGACTTCCCACGATCCTGACGAAATGGGACGATCATCATTCCCCCTTACCGCTTCGCTGCGGGCAAACTGCGGCGGGCCCGAGAGTTCATGGGAGGTAGTCGATGAGACGTTCTGCGTCTTTAACACTGTGTCTTGTGCTCGCATTTTTATTTCTGATCTCGCCAAACTTGCAGGCGCAGTCCCAAACCTCGCAGGCGCCGAGTGACGAAGCGAAGGAACTGCAGAAGCAACTAAACGAAATGCGAACGCTAATGGACAAAATACAGGCCAGGCTCGATCGCATCGAGGGGGCCCAGGCGGAAGCGCCGTCAACTCCGCCGACAACCATGCCAACTCCCCCGGCAACTACCGTTCGCGCGGCTCCGCCGGTTTCGCAGGAGGGCGCAATTCAAACCGCGCCGGTCCCGCTACCTGCCCCCGCTTCTTCGCACATCGGAGAAGCTACGGCCACGTTCCAGCAATTCGCCGAGGACCCGGAAGCCGCACCTCGCTTCAACAACGCGCCTCTCGACCCCAAATATCACGGATACTTCCCCTTGCCCGGCACCCAGACTCTGCTCAAGATCGGCGGCTATTTCAAAACCGACTTCATCTATGACCTCAAGCCCGCCGGCAACGTCGACGCGTTTGTTCCCTCCTCCTTTCCCTTCCCCGAAGTCGGCAGCGTGGACAATGCCAACGTTTCCATTCGCCCTACTCGCCTAAGCCTGGACTTTCGCGTCCCCACCTCCAGGATGGGCGACGTCCGCTTCTACCTGGAAGGCGATCTTTTCGGAACCAACGCCACCACCCCGCGACTGCGCCACGCCTATGGACAAGCCAAGAACTTCCTGATCGGCCAGACCTTCTCCAACTTCATGGACCCCGACGCCATCCCCGACACGCTGGATTTCGAAGGGCCGAACGGAATCGTCAACGTGAAAAATCCCCAGTTCCGCTACGGCGTCCAACTCACCCACAGTTCGCTTTTCTATTTCTCCGTGGAAAAGCCCACGTCCGACCTGATTTTCGAAACGTCGCAATTCATGGCGCAACCCAATGCGCCCAGCCCCGACGGCACGGCTCGTTTCCGCCAAACCTTCGAACGCGGACACTTCCAGGTGGCCGCCGTATTTCGCTCCATCGCCGCATTCCTGCCCAACGGAAAAACTGATTCTGTCTTTGGCTGGGGCTTGAACGATTCCCTGAGCTTAAGAACCTTTGGCAAAGACAACCTGATTCTTGGCGCGGCCGCCGGTCGAGGAATCTCGCGCTACATTCAGGGGACTTCCGGCCTTGGCATCGACGCCGAACCAGTAACGGGCAGGACTACCGCTTATTTGCAAGCCACTCCCGCCGCCGGACTCGATGTAGCCTATCAACACTATTGGCGCACCATCAAAACATTGCGCTCCAACGCGGTTTACTCCTACGCTGCCGTCAACAACACCGCCCTCGCCGCTCCCACCACCTATAATCACGCCTCCTATGCGGGAACTAACTTGATCTTCAATCCCTTCGGCTCGCTCAACATCGGCGCGGAATTCCTTTATGGATGGACCATGCTTCAAAACGGCGAAAAGGCGAATGCGCCGCGCATCATGCTCAGCGCAAAGTACAGCTTCGTAAAATTAGATCGGGATAAACCGTAGAGATCGCCCGGAACTTTTCTGACCATCACAGCGTACTGTTGTTTGTCTGGAGGAATGGCTTGCTCAAACGAACCGTTCTTACCCTGTGTTTCGCCGCAGTCGGAGCAGCGTCGCAATCGCAAAGTTTGGCTCCGCCCGCTCCGGTCGAAGTGCTCGTCCTCGGCACGTATCACATGGCAAATCCCGGAAGAGATGTCGTCAACATGCACATCGACGATGTTCTCCAGCCCAAACGCCAGCATGAATTGGAGCAGCTTGCCGTCGCTCTCCAGCGGTTTCATCCCACCAAGATCGCGGTGGAAAATGACGCCAAGGCGCCCGACTACATTTGGAAGTCGCCGCTCGATCCCGCCGATCTGAAATCCAAGCCGGGAGAGGTCTATCAGATCGGCGAGCGCGTCGCCCTCGGCGCCGGTCTCGATAAGCTCTACGGTGTCGACAGCGAGGCCGATCTCGACTTCGAGTCGGTCCAGAAACTCGACGAGAAACTGACTGGCGGATCCCGCATGAAAGCCATCTTCGATCAAGTGCAGCAGATGGTGCAGCAAGAGGAGGAAAAGCAGCACACGCTCTCGGTCGGCCAATCTCTGGCCGCGATTAATACGCCTGCAGCCGTTCAACAAGCCCACAATCCCTACATGCGCATGCTCTCCGTGGCCGACGGCAGCGTTCAGCCCGCATCGAAACTCGATGCCGCCTGGTACGAGCGCAATCTCCATATCTGGAGCAACCTGCTCCAAATCGCCAAGCCTGGTGACCGCATCATCCTCATCTTCGGCCAAGGGCACGCCTTCTGGCTGCGATCGTTGGCGGAACAAACGCCCGGATTCAAACTGGTGGACCCAGAGCCCTATCTGCAGTCCACTCCCTGAGACCTTCTCCGTTCCGTCCCTGCCCTCTAATTTTTGTCGGGAAGGCTTGCCTGAATCGTCCGGAAGCCGTATAACGGTGTGCTCGGCGAAGTCTACCCTGAAATGAAATACGGAGCATCACAATGCGAACCTGGAGGTTCTTACTTCCCCTGTTAATGTCATCCCTGTGTTTTGCGGCGCAATCTGACCGCATCACAGGCCCTCTCAACTCCTCACAATCAGTAGCTCTCAAAGGCAACGTACACGGATTAGCCCAAGCTCAATTCGATCAAGGCCCGGCCGATGCCAATCGAATGATGCATGCTTCCATCGTATTCAAACCCTCACCGGCCACCCGCGCCGCCATGGATAAGCTGATTGCAGATCAGCAGAATCCTTCCTCGCCGCGTTTTCGCAAATGGATCACCCCCAAACAATTCGGCGAACGCTTTGGCATGAGCCAGGGCGACCTTAATAAAGTAACCGCCTGGTTGCAGGCGCAAGGCCTCACGGTCACGCGCACCGCAAACAGCCGCAATCAAATCTTTTTTGACGGAACCGTCGCTCAGGTCCAGTCCGCCTTCCAGACCGAGATTCATTATTATCTGGTTGACGGCGATCTGCATTACGCCAATGCCACCGAGCCAAAGGTGCCGGCCTCGCTGTCGGGAATTGCGCTGGCCGTCCTGCATCTGAACAATTTCCAGCCCAAGGCGCACTCGGTTGCGTTCCCCGTGCCTTACACCGGCGCCGGCGAAAAACATGAGCGCATTGGAATCGGAAGTGCCGAAGGAAACGGCGGCGATCCATCTTCCCACTCGCCTCTATTCACCTCACACGTTTCCGGCAACCATTTTCTGTCGCCGGGCGATGTCGCTACTATCTACAACATCGGACCTCTTTACACTGCCGGCTTCACCGGAGCCGGACAAACCATCGCGATTGCTGGACAAAGCTCGGTCCTTCTCAGCGATATCGCTGCCTTCCGCAGCGCCGCGGGCTTGTCGGCGAACGCTCCCACGCTTACCCAACTTCCCAGTAGCGGCACGTCAACCCGCTGCCCGGGAGATGAACTTGAATCAGATGAGAATATCGAGTGGGCAGGAGGCGTCGCCACCGATGCCACCATCCTCCTGGTTTATGCCGGACTCGAAAGCGGCGATAGCTGCACCAATCGCACGTTCTCGGTATTCGACTCTCTCAGCTACATCATCGATAACAATTTGGCGCCCGTCATTAACTTCAGCTACGGAAATTGCGAACTGAACATCGGTTTATCCAACGCCCAGGCTGAGCAGTTGCAGATTCAGCAGGCCAACATGCAAGGAGAGACAGTTCTGTCAGGCACCGGCAATGCCGGCGCTGCCGACTGTGACGCTGGCTCAACAAGCGCCACCCAGGGCTTCCAAGTTGACTTTCCCGGCGATATTCCAGAAGTCACAGGCTTAGGCGGCACCGAATTCTTCGGTGACGCGGACGCATGCCCCACAGGAACCTGCAGCGGCGATGCCCCTGACGATCCTCCGTATTGGAGCGGCACCACCGGTGGCGTTGACACCGTCTCCTCGGCTATGAACCCGGTTGGGCCAGGAGGATTCCAGGAAGAGATCTTCAACGATACAACCAATGCCAGCAACAAGAGTCACTTCATCCTGGCTAGTGGCGGAGGCGCCAGTACCTTCTTCACAAAACCACTCTGGCAAACTGGTACCGGAGTACCCGATGACGGCCAACGGGATGTACCCGATGTGTCCCTGGAAGGGTCGATTTATCACGATGCATACTTGTTCTGCAGCGAGGATAATGGGACCACGACCACCGTACTCAGTTGCACCAGCGGTTTCCGAAACCCCGCAAACCTCCTGAATACGATCGGCGGGACTTCTACCTCAGCGCCCCCATTCGCTGGTATCGTCGCACTGATCAACCAGAAGATGGGCACGACGGGATTGGGAAATATTAATCCCGCTCTCTACACGCTGGCGGCCAGCACTCCCCTCGCTTTCCACGACGTCGTAACGGGCGACAACATGGTGCCATGCTCCATCGGAACCAGCGGCTGCCCGGCCAGTTCTCCATTCCAGTTTGGTTTTAGCGCCGGTGTGGGCTATGACCAGGCCAGCGGCCTCGGTTCCGTCGACGCCACTGTGCTCGCCGACAATTGGCCGTCGAACCTTCCTTCTACGACGACCACGATCTCGCCTTCGGCCACCACCGTGAATCAGGGCGATAACGTAACCTTCACCGCAACGGTCACGCCATCGACAGCCACGGGAACCGTCAGCTTCTACGACAACGGATCTACGACTGCCTTGGGAACTGGAACTCTTGCCGAAGGCGTGGCAACATTCTCAACCACAACGTTGCCGGTCGGCAGCAACAGCGTCGTCGCCACTTACGGCGGAGACGCCAATGACGCTGGCTCCTCTTCCTCTGCCACAGTTGTGACCGTAAACGGCACGGGCGCCGATTTCACGATTACAACCTCGGTAGACCTGGCTCCCAATCCCGTCATCGCCGGACAACCAACTACAGCCACGCTGACTATTACTCCGTTGAACGGGTCGACTCAAACCATCAGCTTCAGTTGCACCGCGGGTCGTGCCTACGGGCGCAACTTGCAGCGCTTCGAACGTCACTCTCGACGGCACCGATCCAGCGAACGTCACTTTGACCGTAACTACCTCGGCCAACATGGCGCTGGGTATGTCGGCGATCACCGTTACCGGAACCCCCGATAGCGGCACCGCGCACAACACAACCGCAAACCTGAATGTGTCTGCCACCAACCAGACCTACACGATGACACCAACCAATGGCACCACCTACTCGGTGGCCCAGGGTGCAACCGCTTCTGTCCCCATTACCGTTACCGGGACGAACGGCTTTGTCTCGGGTAGCAGCACGGTTCTGCCAGTCACCTACACCTGTACTGGGCTTCCGTCCGGGACGACCTGCACTTCCTCCCCGAGCGGAGCAACCACCGCAACCTCAGTCACGGTCAGTATTGTCACCACCGCTCCGTCGGTAATTCGCGGAGCACTAGGGGGCAACCGCTTGTTCTACGCCCTGCTGCTTCCCGGCTTCTTCGGAGTCGTGCTGGTGGCGGGATCGCGCACTCGCGGATTGCGTTTGCTCACTCTGATTGTGGTGCTAGCCTGTTCCACGCTGTGGCTGGGCGCTTGCAGCAGCAGTAGCAAAACCCACACACCGACCGGCGGCACGCCTACCGGCACAACCACCGTAACCATCAGCGCTACTACCGGAGGCGCGACTCCTGTCACCTCCACACTGCCGATCACTCTCACCGTGACCGCACAGTAAGCAGCCTCAACTCAAAAGGCGCTCCGCGCGAGCGGAGCGTCTTTTTTCTGCCCGTGTGGAGCGGGCACTCCTGCCCGCTTGCTTTTGACTTTGCCCTTGCCTGCGTCCAATGCTGCGCCAGACTCGGCTTTTCCCGCATTATTCATTTGCACCTTCAACGGAAAACGAGGTAAAATTTCGCCCGTCTTTGGGGCCCCGTCGAAAGAGTGTCAATTCCATCTCTCTGCGAAGCAAGGAGAACCCATGCGCTGCTTCCGCTCTGGCCGTCTTGCCATTTGCCTTCTGTCGTTCTTGACGATCTGTGCCACGCTTGCCTTTGCAAGCACCGATTTCACGATTCCCCCGGGCAGAGCCAGTTGGCCCTATGGAATGGTGACGGGCCCGGACGGCAATCTGTGGTTTGTGGAGTTGGCTGGACAGAAGGTGGGCCGGATCACCACCGCAGGAGTGATCACGGAGTTCCCCATACCGAATGCGCAGGCGCTGTTTGGTATCGCCAGCGGACCGGATGGCAATTTGTGGTTTACCGACACCATGGCTGGCACCATTGGCCACATCAGCACGAGTGGAACCGACATTGTGCAGTATTCCCTGACGGCGGGCTCGTTTGCTCAGGGAATTACGGCTGGGCCGGACGGGAATTTGTGGTTTGTGGAACAGAAATCCTCGGGCAATTATGAGATCGGCAAGATCACGACGGCCGGCAAAATCACTGCGTATTCGACGAAGGAGAATCTGGGAACGTTTCAGGTGTACTCGGCTCTCGGCTTCAACTTCGGCCAGATCGTACTCGGGCCCGATGGAAATCTGTGGTTCATCAATCCACAGAACGAACTGGAGTATCAAGTCGGAAAGATTACGACCAAGGGTGTGATTACTCTCTACACGCTCAGTGATCTGCCATTGGGCATCACATCGGGGCCCGACGGAAATTTGTGGCTGACTGAGTTATCGCATGTGGCGAGGGTGACGACGGCGGGTGTGGAAACAGAATACTCGCTCAAGAACGGCGGATTTGTGGGCATTGCAGCCGGGCCGGATGGAAACATCTGGTTTTCGGAGATCAATACGGGATTCGGAAAGGTGGTTCCCTCCACCGGCGCGGTCACAGAATACGCGGCGCAGTTTCCGACCTTCGAATATACAATCTCCATCGTTAGCGGCCCGGATGGAAATTTGTGGTTCACGGCGGGGACCAGCGACAACATCGGCCGCATGACAACTGCGGCGACCATTACCGGCAATTTTGCATTGAGCACCGGCGCGGTTTCAGGTTTCGACACGGCCGGCCCGGACGGAAAACTTTGGTTCACGATGAGTTATCCCGCCAACGCAGTGGGCAAGATGACAACGGCAGGAGTGGTGACAACCTATCCGCTGCCGACGGCGGATGCTCAGCCCACGGGAATCACTGCCGGCCCCGACGGGAACGTCTGGTTTCTCGAAACTAACATCGACAAAATTGCCAAGATCACGACTTCCGGCCTGCTGACCGAGTATGCGCTCAATGGCTACGCTTGGTTTGGCATCATCAGCGGCCCGGACGGAAATTTGTGGTTCCCCTACATTTTCGCCAATAGCTGCGCGTGCTCGGCGATCGGTCGCATCACGACTAGCGGAACCATCAGTGTGTTTCCGACTACGACTCCGTCAAGTACCCCGGTTGATGTGGCGGTCGGAAGTGATGGCAATATTTGGTTTACCGAGCTCAGCGGCAGCAAGATAGGAAAAATGAGTACGGCCGGAGTGATGCTGGCAGAGTATGCCACGAAGACAGCGAACGCTGATTTAAGCGCGATTACCAGCGGCTCCGATGGGAATCTGTGGTTCCTGGAAAATACGGTCTATGGGGCGGTCGGAAAGATTACAACGTCGGGCGTGGTGACGGAATACAAAGCGCAGATGCAGAACTATCAGAACGGCATCGTTTCCGGACCCGATGGCGCGATCTGGTATTCACAGGGATACCCGAATGCCGTGGCGCGGGTGACCACAAAAGGCGTGGTGAGCACGGTGCCCCTTTCGAGTTTGAATGCCTTGGGCAATTCCCTGACAGTCGGTCCCGATAACAGGATATGGGTAGCAGAAGGCGTCGCAGGCGCGCTCGGACGGCTGAGCGCGATTGGCGGAACGGGCCAGGACTTCACCGCGACGCACGGAGTGCAATTCACGGGAGAAGTGGCCAGCT
The DNA here is from genome assembly GCA_963715875.1 of uncultured Acidobacteriaceae bacterium. Taxonomy (GTDB): domain Bacteria; phylum Acidobacteriota; class Terriglobia; order Terriglobales; family Acidobacteriaceae; genus Sulfotelmatobacter. The sequence continues at coordinate 4,672,015 of OY970281.1, forward strand.
TTGTGGATGGAACGACGACCGCGAAATCGTCAAAACTGACGGCGACCATTTACTGGGGCGATAGTACGACGTCGAGCGGCACGATTACAGGGAGCACGGGCGGTCCCTTCGACGTGAGCGGAAGCCACACCTACTCGACTGCGGGAACTTTTCACCCGTATGCGACGCTCTACGATAGCGTCGATAAGTCGACTTACACCTCCAGCAAAGGGAAGGCGACCGTCAACTAGACCACTCAGGATTCAGTTCCCGATTGCCAGTGGACAAAGACACGTCTCGGCGTGTTGGGGCGAAAGGAAAACCCGTTATGTAAGGCCTGACGTTCCCCGGGCCCTACACAAGTGACATACGTCACTGACAGGGCACTCCATTCTTAAGATCATCATCTGTAATTCTCAGCTGCTAAAGCGCAAATCTTCCCCAGAACAAAATCGGAAGCCAAGATCTTTTTAGACATCGGTCAGCCGATGATTGCCGAAAGGAGCAGTCCGTGAGTGAAGCCAACAAGGCGATAGTCCGCCGTCTCTTTGAAGAGTGTTTGAACCCGCACCAGCCACAGCTCTATGCGGAGTTTTATTCTGCCGTAGTGTACCGCGCGCCCATCATCGGAGAACTCCGCAACGACGAGCATCGCCAATTTCTGCTCGCCCTGCTCGCTGGATTCTCCGACGCTCAATGGACCATTGAAGATCAATTCGCCGAAGCCGACAAAGTCGTCACCCGCTGGACTTTTGCTGGAACCCATACCGGCAGATTCATGGGGATCGATGCGACGGCCAGGCAACTGCACACTTCGGGCATCTCCATTCACCGGATTGCAGACGAAAAGATCGCCGAAGAATGGGCGCAGTGGGACACGCTCGGCGTGATGCAGGAATGGGGCTTTCTTCCCATGGAAACAAGCATCGGGAAATGGCTGGCCCCGAGCGAGAGCCCAGTCCTGGCGGAATGGGACTCTTCCGAGCAGGTTTAACGACAACCGAATTCTTAGCGCACTGAAGCCGTCGCGAGTCGCTTCGGCCCCGCTTCCAGAATGTGCCCCGGGCACTCCGCCATCATCAGCTTGAAATTTTCGATGAAGCGGGCGGCCAGCGCATCGTACTTGCGGAAATATTCTTCCCGGCTCGGCCACGTATTTGCCGGATCGAGAATCTGTGACGGCACGCCCTCACACTGCACCGGCACATCGAATCCAAATACCGGATCCTTCCTGTATTCCACTCCCACCAGAGCGCCGCTGAGCGCCGCGTTGAGCAAGGCGCGGGTGTGATGGATGCTGATGCGCTTGCCCACGCCAAACGAGCCACCCGTCCAACCCGTGTTCACCAGCCAGACGTTGGCTCCGTGCTTCTGGATTTTCTTCTTCAGCAGTTCTGCATACGCCAGCGGATGATGCACCATGAATGGCCCGCCAAAACAGGTGCTGAACGTCAATTCCGGTTCCACTCCCATCCCAATTTCGGTCCCGGCAATCTTGCTGGTGTAGCCAGAAATAAAATGGTAGATGGCCTGGTCGGGACTCAGCTTCGAGATCGGCGGCATCACTCCCGAAGCATCGCAGGTCAGGAAGATGATGTTCTTGGGTTGCCCCGCGCGTTTTTCCGGCATCGCGTTCTCGATATATTCAAGCGGATACGCTGCCCTCGTGTTTTCCGTGACAGAGTAATCGTTCAAATCGAGGTTCCTGGAAAGCGGATCGAACGTGACATTTTCCAGCACGGTTCCGAATCGTCGCGTACAGGCAAATATCTGCGGCTCGGCTTCTGGAGAGAGGCGAATCACTTTCGCATAGCAGCCGCCTTCGAAATTGAAAACGCCATTGTCGCTCCAGCCGTGCTCGTCGTCGCCGATGAGGCGGCGCTTGGGGTCGGCGGAAAGCGTGGTTTTTCCTGTGCCCGAGAGGCCGAAGAAAATAGCAACATCACCATCCGCACCCACATTCGCCGAGCAGTGCATCGACAGCACGCCCTGCAGCGGCAAAAGAAAATTCAACACGGTGAAGATAGTCTTCTTGATTTCTCCGGCGTAGCTAGTGCCTCCAATAATTGCCAGCCGCTCGCGGAAATTAATAATGATGAAGGTTTCCGTGCGCGTACCGTCGACCATGGGCGAGGCCTGGAAGCCGGGCGCCGCAATCACCGTGAATTCAGGAATGTGGCGTTGCAGCGCGTCCTGGCTGCGGATCTTCAGGAACATCGTCCGCGCAAACAGGCTGTGCCATGCCTTCTGAGTAATAATGCGGATCGGCAGGCTGTGATCCGGGTCGGCGCCCGCGAAGCAGTCCTGCACAAATACGTCACGGCCCTGGAGATAACCCTGCAAACGCGTGAAGAGCGCGCTGAAGCTCTCGCCCGTAAACGGACGGTTGTACTGCCCCCACCAGATCTTCTCTTCCGTGGAGTGTTCCCGAACCACAAACTTGTCGGCCGCCGCCCGCGCCGTGTGTTTGCCGGTATCGACCACCAGCGGCCCGAGGTGAGACAAGCTTCCTTCCGATCGGAAAATGCTCTCCTCGTAAAGCGCCGGCGTGGGCAGATTCCAATACGTGCGCCGCAGGTTCACCAGTCCGTGATTCTGCAGGCCGTAACTCGAGGCCAGCTTTCCGGCCTCCTTCACCGCTGGAGATTGGACGTCGAGATAGATGTTCATACCCACTCCCTCACCAGTTTGCGGTCACCAAGATAAAGTTCGTTCGCCGAATTCGTATCCAGCGCCCACTTGATGCGATCCATACCTTCGGTTATGTCGCGGACGGTCCCGCAGTAGCTGAGCCGCAGGTGTCCTTCGAAGCCGAATTCTTTTCCTGGCACCGTGACCACGCGCACTTTGTCGAGCAGGAAGCTCGAGAGCTTCTGCGAATCTTTCATGTAGGCACTGAAGTCCGGGAAGCAATAGAACGTGCCCTCGGGCTGATAAACTCGCACGCCATCGAACGCGCGTAGGCGGTCCATCATGATATTGCGATTGTTTTCCAGCATGACCCGCAGGCTGTCAATCGGCGACTGCACGCCATTGAGCGCGCCCACCGCAGCCCACTGCGCCGGTGCCGACGGTCCGGAAGTCTGCTGCGACTGGATCGTTGCCATCGCTTCGATCAGCGGCTTATTGGCAATGGCCCAGCCGATGCGGAAGCCGGTCATCGCATACATTTTCGATACGCCGTTGATCACGACCAGCTTCGATTCCTCCAGCGGCGCCTTAGCAAATTCGTAGCAGATCGGAGCGCTCTTGCCGTCGAACAGCAGCCGGTTGTAGATGTCGTCCATGATCAGGTAGAGGCCCTTTTTCTCGCAGAACTCCACCATCTCCTGCACGAAATCCTTCGAGTACATCGCGCCCGAGGGATTGTTGGGGCTGTTCAGAATAATGGCCTTGGTGTAAGAGCTGACCACGTCGGTAATTTCTTTGACGGTGGGAAAGAAAGTTCCATCTTCGGCAGTCACCGGCACGGGCACGCCGCCCGCGAGCTTCACCATCTCCGGATAGCTCACCCAGTAGGGCGCGGGGAAGATCACTTCTTCCTTGGGATCGAGAATCGCGTGCAGCAGAACCATCAGCGCCTGCTTCGCGCCACCCGAGGCAATCACATTCTTAGCGCCGACCAGTTTCTGATAGTGTTCCTCGGTATAACGGATGATGGCCTTCTTCAACGAGGGGATTCCATCAGGCGGCGTGTACCGGATTTCTCCCGTGTTCAACATCGCCGCGCAGTTGATGACGGCATCCACGGGGCACTTCGTCTTCGGCTCGCCGCCTCCCAGATGGATGACCGGCTCGCCTTTTTCGCGCAGCAGGGCAGCCGTTTCATTCAACTTGAGAGTGGCCGACTCCTTGATGGACCGGGCTAGCTGACTGAGACTCATAGGTTGACCTTCTCTTTCCGCCGATGCAGCTTAGTTGGAGGCAGTGTTCCACGCAGTGCACACAATTCACGCCTCCCTCCCTTGAGGAGCTTATCGTGGTCATTCTCTTACAACTCTCCCGACTAAAGCTGTGATGATCGTCACCATCTGATGGAACGTTGTTCGGGAAAGCGTTCGGGCAGATGTTCAGGAAGGTGTTCTTGACGGCGGGTGGAATCGGCGGCCCGTTTGACATACTCCCCAACACTGAACCGCTCCGCCGAATGCCATTCGAAGCACTCCAACCTGTGCGCCCCATCACACTCTGCTCGCCCCGCCAGCGCTAGAATTGCGCCTGGATAAAGCGAGCCCTTCGCCACATGCCGCGCGCGAGTCAGGTGTTTGCAAGCTTGGAAATTGCTGTGAGTCCCGCTTGCCGCCGCTTCCCCGCCGAGCTGGTGAAACCCCGCCGGATGCGAATCCACATTTCCACGAGGTGCAATACATGACGCTAGTGCTGGATGGCCATTCCCTGAAGATTGAGGACGTTGTTCAAATCGCGAGAAATCGAGCCCCCATCAAGCTGCACGACGATGCGATTGCACGCATCCACAAGTGCCGCGCCTTGCTGGAGCGCAAGATAAAAGCCCGGGAAATTATGTACGGCGTAAACACCGGCATCGGCGAACTTTCCGAAGTCGTTCTCACCCCGCAGCAGGCGGAGCAATTTCAACGCTATCTTCTTTATTCGCACGCCGCCGGCTGCGGAGAACCCTGCGCCGAGGAAGACGTCCGCGCCGCCATGCTCGCGCGCCTCAACACCCATTGCTGGGGACATTCGGGGATCAGGCACGAAATCGTCCAGACGCAGATCGAAATGCTCAACCGAGGCGTCACTCCCGTGGTATGCCAGAAGGGCTCAGTCGGAGCGTGCGGCGACCTTTCCCCCATGGCCCAGATGGCGATCACCATGATGGGAGAAGGAGAAGTCTTCTACAAGGGCAAGCGAATGCCGGCGAAGCAAGGCTTCGCCGAGGCGGGAATCCCGACCATCGTTTTTCGCGAGCGCGATGGATTGGCGAGCATCAACGGCTCCTGCTTCATCAGCGGGATGGGCTGCATCGAGGTCTACGATGCCGACCGCTGGCTCAAAACTCAGGAGGTGGCGCTAGCCATGACACTGGAGGCTCTCAACGCCAACATGAAAGCCTTCGATCCGCGGATTCATCTGGTGCGCGGCTATCCCGGAGCGCAGGAGTGCGCTGAAAATATCCGCAAGCTGACCGAGGGATCGAAGCTACTCGAGCGGCCCGGAAAAAAAGTTCAGGATGCCTACTCCCTGCGCTCCAGTCCGCAGGTGATTGGGGCTGCAAAAGACGCATTCAAATGGAGCCGGTACATGCAGGAGATTGAAATGAATCACGCCGCCGATAATCCCACGTTCTTCCCTGACGAGGACCTGGTGGTGACCGGCGCCAACTTCCAGGGGACGCCCATGGCGTTCGGGCTGGAGTTGTTGGGCATGTCGGTGACGACTGTGTCAGTGCTTTCGGAGCGGCGTCTCAACCGGCTGATGAATCCTCACCTTTCGGTGGGATTGCCTCCCTTCCTCTCTAAAGGCGCGGGCATGTTCTCCGGCCTGATGCTCACGCAATACACCGCTGGAGCGCTGGTGGCGGAGAGTCGCGTATTGAGTCATCCGGCGGCAACCGGGTCCATACCGGCGGCAGCCGACCAGGAAGACTTCGTCTCCATGGGCATGACCACCGCCATCAAGACGCGGCAGATCATCGAGAATGCCTGGTCTATTCTGGCGATTGAACTGATGGCCGCGGCCCAGGCCTTCGACTTCCGCGCACCAGTAAAACCCTCGCCCGCTGCCCAGGCAGCTTATGAGGTTGTCCGCCAGCACGTTGCGACGCTGGAAGAGGACAGGCCCCTTCACGACGACATCAACACTCTGACCAGAATTGCCAAGGAGGGCAAGATTCTGGAGGCGGTGGAAGCGGTGTCCGGGAGACTGAAGTAGAACGGCCCTCATCGCGGTGCGGGCGATGGCGACCTTCTCAGGGCGGGAGAAGGCCGCGTAAACCACTGAACAGGCGAGAGAAAATTTGGTCAGCGAGAGAGGATTTGAACCTCCGACCCCTGGTCCCGATCCAGATTCCAGAGCCTGTTGAAATTTGTCGAATTTTGATGCTTGTAAGTGATTGAGGTTGAATCGTTTGTGCGCTGATCGTGAAACATGTTGAATTCTATTGAACTCGCGTGCTCCTACAGCTACAAAATCGTCTACAGTTATTTGAACGAATAAAAAGACGAAACATCGTCCGCAGTAATCGATCCCCCGCCGGGCCAACGCAGATCCTTCTTGCTCTTGGTTGTTGGATTGCTGACTCTATGCCGACTTGACGGGTTTATGCCATTTTAGTGAAGTCGTGGTGTTGGCAGCGGAACTGGAGCGCTTATGATTGCGTAATAGGCATCATGCACTTGAACCCTAGGAAACTGGCGTACGGGGTCCACTTCGGTGCAAGCGAGACTCGACAGGAACTTCCCGGATTTTCGGTGTCGCTCCTTACGCCGACACTTCGCGCGGAGGACGTGCCTCTGCACACCCATGACACCGCGTCTTTTGTTTTTGTGCTTTCGGGCTTGTATATCTCCAAGGCTGATGGGGCTCCGCCGAACCTTCGCGAACCCACGCTAATATTTAATCCCGCAGGGACGACTCACAGAGACAGCTTTCTGCTTCCGCAGGGCCGATTTCTTGCGGTCTCCATCTCAGACGAAATTATGCGGACAGCGCGGGACGGTGCTGTCTTAGCTGGAGCAGCTACAGCCTCTTCTACTAGGGAGGGTCTTCTCACGGCGTTTCGACTGACTGATCAGTGCCTCGCCTCATCAGTAGACGCCTTTTCTATAATGGAAAGCCTCTGTTGGGAATTGCTCTCATGCACAGGCGGCAAGCGGTTGTGGCCGAAGGAAAGCGGGACCGCTGCGCCGGCCTGGACGGCACGAGCCAAAGAGCTCTTGAAAGATACTTCCAACAGCTCTCAGGGCATCACGGAGGTGGCGAAAGAACTCGGGCTGCATCCTGTCTACTTCGCAAGAGCCTTTCGCCGGACATTCCGATGCTCACCCGCCGAATATCGGATGCGCTGTCGTCTTGGAAAGGCAATGGGGCTTCTCCACAATCGCAGACTTGCATTATCGGAGCTGTCTCTCAGAGTAGGTTTCTTCGACCAGAGCCACTTTACGCGGGCCTTTCGGGATCATTTCGGAATCTCTCCACACGCGTATCGAAAACATCTTTGAGAATGCGCGGGGCAGGTTCAATTCATACAAGTATTTGTCGAACTAGAACGCGATAATGGCGTCTGGAGCCCTCTTATGACACGCTTATTCTCCTCTCGCTTATGCAATCTCGCGTGCTGCCTCTTTGCGTTCGCAATCTCGACGTCTCAAGGCGCGCAAACGCCGAAGTTACCGTCGGCCACACTGGCGGGATTGTGGGGAACAGAAGTCCGCTTTGGCGCGCCGGTGCAGGGCGAACTCACGCTCGATGCCCGCGGAGGAGTGTGGACGGCATCGATTGCGGGATATCAAATGGCGGTAGGAGAGATCGACGGAAGATTCGATTTCACGGTCCCTGGAAATAAGGGTGAGTTCCGGGGAAGTTTGGATCGAACCGCGAACGTTATCGACGGCCAGTGGGTTCAGCCGCTCACGGAGATTCTCAACAGGCAGTATGCGACTCCTGTGCACCTGCGCGCGGTTGCCCCGTCGGTGTGGAGAGGAAGGGTTGTTCCACTTGACCTGAGTATCTCCGTGTATGCCTCTATTACGGCCTCGGCTGACGGCACGTTGAAAGCGTTTTTCAGCAATCCGGAAGCCAATTTCTTTCGCGGCCGGACCTTCAGCCTGACGCGCGACGGGAACAAAATCCAACTCGATGCAAATGGCTGGAAGATAGAAGGGACCTACGACGAGAAGGCGGACTCACTTTCCTTCCAATTCGTCGATTTTCTTCCTCCGTTCAAGTTGTCGCGCCGCCAGGATAAGGACGCCTTAGGGCTCTATGCCAGGGTTCCTGCGGACAATTTGGGCTACCGTTATCGCCCGCCGGTGCCGGACGACGATGGTTGGAGGACTGCTTCACTCGCGGACGAAGGGCTGGACGAAGAACCGATTGAGGCGCTCGTCAACCGTATTCTCGCATCGAATCCGTCCACCGATCCGCTTCTCATCCAGAGTCTCTTGATTGCACGACACGGACGCTTGGTGGTTGAGGAGTACTTTTACGGATTCGATCGGAACCGTGTCCACGACATGCGTTCGGCTAGCAAGACGTTCGCGCCAGTTCTGGTCGGGCTGGCGAGGGGGCAGGGAGCGAAGCTGGCCCCGGACACGCCTGTATATCCGCTGTTCTCCCGCTACAAAACGTTTCAGAACTGGGACGCGCGAAAGCAGGCCATGACGCTGCGCGACATCATGACCATGACAGCCGGCAATGCCTGCGATGACAACGACGATAACTCTCCCGGAAACGAAGACGTGATGCAAGGAGATCCCAAGATCACTGACTGGTACAAGTACGCGCTCGACCTGCCGATGCAAAAGCAGCCTGGCGGCGAAGATGCTGTGTATTGCTCCGGGGATCTGAACCTGGTGGGCGGTGCGGTGGCGAGCGCCCGCGGAGCGTGGCTGCCCGATTTCTTCAATCAGTATTTGGCGCGGCCATTGCAGTTCGGGCGCTACTACCTGAACCTTATGCCTGATGAACAAGCCTATATGGGCGGGGGCGCATATCTGCTTCCGCGCGATGAACTCAAGCTCGGCCAGCTTTTTCTGGACGGGGGCGTATGGAATGGCAAGAGGCTTCTCAGCAAAGCATGGGTCGATGAGTCAACTTCATTCCATTCGCGGTTCGATCCGCGCTATAGCCTCGGCGCGGAACACCAGTATGGATATGGATGGCACATCAACTTTTTGAAAAGCCGGAAGAAAACCTACCGCGCGCTGGCAGCTGGGGGCAACGGCGGACAATTTGTTATCATCGTGCCCGACCTGGATCTGACAGTGGGCATCAACGGCGGCAGCTATGCTCAGTTCGACAACTGGTATCGATGGGAATTGGACCTGGTTCCGCAATACATCCTCTCAGCTGTCAAGCGGTAGTTCGACCCGGACTCGCGATTAGAGCCTCAAGCGCGACGCGATTCAGATGTAGGTACCGGAAACGCCCTTGTGATCACTTGATCACTGAACAATCAACGTTTGCAGACCGGCTAAAAGTGTCACATCGCGTAGTCGATTTTGTAGACGGCCCTGCGCTCTTTACAGGGCAAGAAGTTCAGTATTTATGGGGGTTGCCGCGCTAGAGCACCTGGGGCAAAACCATGTGGGTCGGTTTTGGAGTTTCCTATGTGAGACACGATGTACAAACTGTCGCAGACGGGTGCAGCGGGTGCTACCCCTGACGAAAATCCCGCAGGCTTGTTGAACACCCTTGTCCAAAATGGCGAGGAGATTTACTGAAACTCATCGGCCTGACACCGAAGGAAGCCCACGACAAAGCAATCGAATTGCAGAACGAAGACATTGAGGCACAGTCGAAGGCGAAGGCTGCTGGACAGAATGAGAAAGTTCGCCTGGCAGCGGGATTGATGCGGCATCGGGCGCACCTAAGATGGCGAACACGATTATTCCAGACTTTGACGGCGTGGAATTAGCCATAAAGGCCACGTAAACCGCTCAACAGGCGAGAGAAAGATTGGTCGGCCTTAGAGGAGGATTTTCGAACCTTCCTTCTGTCTACCTAGCGATAGTAGATACTCGTCCGCAAGATCATCTTTAGAAGGCATGGGCCGCGGCACGCCTTGACGGCCGATTGACTTCCGCTCGCCGTCTCTCTACCATCCTTTCCCATGAAAGACGTTAAATCGATCGGAGTTCTGATCGCTGTCAGTTTTGGCTTCCTGAGCATGCTCCAGGCGCAAAGCTCATCCACTGTGCCACCCAATCCTTCAGCCTTCGCGGGAACGGTCGAGCACATCAAACTTCATGGCAAATCTCTCGAGCACAATCTGGAACACGACTCCGCCGACCGCGACGTAGCGATTTACCTTCCATCCAGTTATACGATGAACCGCAGCCGTCGCTATCCCGTCGTTTACTTCCTTCATGGTTGGACCCAAAGCTCCGAGAAGTGGTACGGGCCAACCGAGTTCTGGGCCAAGCTTCCCACGATCCTGAATAACGCGTTTACGAAGCCAGGAAATCGCGAAATGATTTTCGTCACGCCTGACGCGTTCACACGATACCAAGGCAGTTTCTATTCGAACTCCGCTACTACCGGCAACTGGGAAGACTACATCGTGCGCGAGCTCATCCCATACGTCGACGCCAACTACCGCACGATCCCCGAACGCGCCAGCCGTGGTCTCGCCGGGCATTCGATGGGGGGATATGGGGCCATTCGCATTGGCATGCGTCATCCCGATGTTTTCTCCAGCATCTATTTGCTCAGTGCCTGCTGCATGAAATTTCCCGACTCGTTCCTGCTCGAGAATGGCGTGAAAGCGGAAGCCGCAAGAACGCCGGAACAGGCGGATGCCCTCGAAACCCTTCCCCAGCTTTTGGTCGCGATCTCCGTCGCCTGGTCGCCCAATCCCAACAATCCGCCCTTTTTCGCCGATCTTCCTGTTAAGGATGGCAGGCTTGCCGAGGAAATCGTTGCCAAATTCCACGCCAACGAACCGCTCTACATGATCGATCAGTACGTAGGAAACCTTCGTGAGCTGAAGGATATCGGCATGGATGCCGGCAACAAGGATTCCCCCATTGCCGAGGCTACCCAGCAACTCGACCGCGTCCTGGCCAGCTACGGCATCCCTCATGAATTCGAAATCTACAACGGGAACCACATCGACCACATCGCCGATCGCATCGAGAGCAAGGTTGTCGCGTTCTTCTCGCGAAGTCTGTCCTTCGACCAACATCCAGCGGTAACGGCATCAAAAGTGAACGTTGACGCGCATCCACACTCATTATCCCCGGATCCGGTTCAGAAGTGAGGGATAGGTGTTTTCGCAAGCTCTTGAAAAAGAAGGCTGGAAAGATTGGTCGGGGAGAGAGGATTTGAACCTCCGACCCCCTGGTCCCGAACCAGGTGCTCTACCAGGCTGAGCCACTCCCCGACATGCCGCGGGGACAACCAGGAAGGCCATCCACCCGCACGCTTACTTCGCGATAGGCAATACGAATTATAACATTGCGGAGTTGGACGCCGCCGGACGCTTCCCCGCGCTTGCTTTCGTCGCGGCATCGGTGAATAGCGCGTGGTAGATCAGGTGTGTCGAGGTTTCGATCCAGCGGTTGAGTTCGGGCTTGGGCATGCGCACGGCTTGCGCGAGCAGGCTCCAGAAAAAGCTATCCATCGTCCGCGCCAGGCCGGTGAGATCGACGTCCTCCCGGGCGCCCGGCAGTTGTTGCAGACGTTGAAACACCGCGAGGACGCGCCCCGTCGTCCAGTGATGAATTTCGACTTGCTTCCGCGCCAGTTCCGGATCGGAGAGTACTGCTTCCTGCCACGCCCGATACGCGCCCAGGTAGCGGAGATCATGCGAAAACGCTCGCGCCAGCAGGTGGTGCACAAGCCCGCGAACGTCGGCGGCAGCCGTGGCCTGAAAGCTCAGCTTGCTTAGCCTATCCAGCAATTCGTCCATCAGCGCCAGCAGCAACTGCCGCTTGGATCGGTAATGCTGATAAAAGCCTCCGACCGCCAGCCGCGCGCGCGCCGCGATTTCGTCGATGGAAGTTTTCTCATATCCCTTCTCACCAAACAGGGCGAGGCCAGCCGCCTGCAGACGCTGGCGCTTTTCGAGACTGCGCTTCTGGCGCGGCTCCGGCGCAAGGTCTTCGCCCGCAAGCAAGTTCGGACGCACCCTCATGACTGCGGCCTCCGGATACTTACGCCAACGAATGCGCCCGCGCAGCAGCACAGCATCCATCCGCCAAACACGCCCGCGACCTGCGGAGCCATGTTCGGGAAGACAACGGGAAAAAATGCACTGGAAAACGGATCGAGCAGCAGCGTGGGCAATGCCACCGAGAACGCTCCGACCAGCCATTGCTCCGGGGGCAGTGTGCGGCACAAGCGCCGCACCACCCACGCCATCAGCGGAAAGCTCAGCGCAAACAGCAGCAGGGTCCCCTTCCAGTTGCCGGGAATCAGCACGTGCTCTCCCACCAGCCGCAAGGCCAGGGTAGCGACGCCCCAGATTGCGAGGCCATAAAGAAATAGTCGAATTTTCATAATATGAACCCGAGTTCATATTCGCATATGAGACCCAGAAACTGCAAGTCGATCTCAACTAAAAAGCTCTTGCCCGCAAAGCACGCAAAGAGATTCCGCGGAGGACGCAAAGAAGTCAATCTAGGACACCACCCGGTCTCATCGAACCGGCGTTTTCACGCACCACTCTCAGCCGGAACTCCTGCCGGCAACCTCAAAGATCAACAGGAATATCGAACATTCGCGCTACACTGATGACGCAAATCCAGGACCGCGCGAATATGATTGTGCTCTGCGCACATCGTCTCTACACTCCACTCGAAGAAATCCACGATCCGCTCGTATTCATCGAAGATGGACACATCTCCGCCGTTTCGTCGCGCACGCAACAGGAAATTCCGAAGCATGCCACCGTAGTCGATTTCACAAAAGGGGATTTGGCCGACTCCATCGTGGCGCCCGGTTTCGTCGATATTCACATGCACGGCGGCGCCGGACTCGACGTCATGCGCGCCTCGCTCTCCGAACTGCCGAGATTGAATGACTTCCTTACGACGAACGGAGTCACCGCCTACTTCCCTACCACGGTTGCAGCGCCGCTCGATCAGACTTGCGCGGCACTGGGACGGCTGGCCGACGCGATCGAAGCGCCACCAACCTCCTCCGGCAACGGCGGCGCAGTCCACGCTCGACCGGTAGGCATTCATCTTGAAGGACCATTTCTCAGCCACAAACGCCGCGGCGTGCATCCTCCGGAATATCTCGTCGAGCCCACGCTGCAAGTCTTTGACCGGCTTTGGCAGGCCGCGCGCGGACACATCCGCATGATGACCATCGCCCCCGAGCTTCCCGGAGCGCTCGAGGTAATCGCGGAAGCATCGCGGCGCGAGGTTTGCGTCAGCCTCGGCCACTCCGATGCGTCCCTCGAATCCTCGCAGGCCGCGATTCACGCCGGAGCACGCCACGCCACCCACACCTTCAATGCCATGCGGCCGCTCGATCATCGCGATCCCGGCATCGTTGCCGAAGTGCTCACCGACCGCCGTCTCACGGCCGACATCATTGCCGATGGGATTCACGTCGCGCCCGCGGTCGTGCAACTTTTCCTGCAGGCCAAGGGCGTCGAAGGCGCGGTGCTGATCACCGACGCCACGGCCGCCGCGGGCATGCCGGACGGGATTTATCAACTCGGCCCCATCCAGGTCGAAGTCAAGAACGGCCGCTGCACGTTGTATGAAGGGCCCGCAAAGGCCAGCGAACAACTCGCGGGCAGCGTGCTCACCATGGATCGCGCCGTGCGCAACATCATGCAATTCGCGAACTGGAGCCTGCAGCACGCGGTACGGGCGGCTACGCTCAATCCCGCGCACACCACCGGCCTCGCAACCCACGGGCAGATTTCTCCGGGCGCGGAAGCGAATCTTGTGGTCTTGAGTCCCAGCGGAGAAGTGAGGAAAACGATGGTCCGCGGCGAGGGATTGTAAGCCGCGCTAGTTTGGCTTGTGTTCTTTCGCGTCCACCAGATAGCGCAACAGAATGGCCTCGTCGGCGCGCGTGAGTCTGTCGAGGAAGGAAGTATCAACGCCGGCGTCTTCAACTGTTTTAGCCGCACTCGACTGGCGCAGTTTGTCGCCTAGTTCCGGATCGTTGCTCATCACCTGCGTGTAGAACCAGAGGAAGTGCCGCATCTGGTCGAGCGATTTGCACAACGTCTGTATGGCTTCGGTCTCGGGCAGCGCACTCATGGCTTCCATCAATTCCGGATCGCTCGGAGCCTGCATGGCGGCGCAGTTCAGTTCTCGCTGGATGGCGCGCAAATCTTCGGTGACTCGCACCATGCGGGTGTGCAGATCGTCCATCTCGGTCTCGCTGGCCATGAGTTCTGCGAAATAATTCACGACAATATTCGCGTTCCTCAACATCTCATCGCCACTGGGCAGCGGATAGATGTCCCACGATCATGCGCTTTGGTAATTCAAGCGATTACCTTGGACTGCGAAGTAACCACCTCTGCCGGGTGACACTGAATTCCGCGCCAAATAAGGCTTTTCACGACTTCGCTGACCGAATCTGCGGGGCGCCAACCAGTTTCAAACCGTGCACCGGATTCTCCACCGCGGCCAACAGTGCAGTCACCACGTGTTCCAAAGTCACCAGCCCGAGGCGTTACGCGCCGAGCGAGTAATCGTCCCGAGCCATGTGGGGACAGCCGCCTCGGCTGTCCGCCGAGCGAAGCAAGGCGCTTCGCTCCCGATGTAGGGTGAGAAGTCCCCAGTCCAGCCCATTATCCCCCGCATGTGATACAAAGACCGCAAAGATGGAACCGCTCTCCAACACGCCCCGTCACGAATTGCTCCGCGCCATTGGCCGCTGGAGCCTGGTCGCGCTAGTAGTGAATTCCGTCATTGGCAGCGGAGTTTTTGGCCTTCCCTCCGCCGTAGCCGCCCTGATCGGCGCATTCAGCCCCTACGCCGTACTCGCCGCCGGAGCCGGCATGAGCGTGATCATGGGATGCTTCGCCGAAGTCGCCTCGCGCTTCCAACAAGCCGGCGGTCCTTATCTTTATGCCCGCGTCGCTTTCGGACGATTCATGGGCATTCAAACCGCCTGGATGCTCTGGCTCGGGCAGGTCTCCGCTCCCGCCGCCAATGCCAACCTGTTCGTGATTTATCTTGGCGAGTTCTTCCCCCACGCCAAAGATCCTCTGCCGCGCGCTCTCATCCTCACGGTTCTGGTTGGCGTATTGACGGTCATCAATGTTCGTGGCGTGCGCGCCGGAGCGCAGGTCAGCAACCTGTTTACCGCGGCCAAGCTGGTGCCGCTATTCGCCGTGATCCTTATGGGAGTTTTCGTGCTAGGCCGTCACCACTGGGACATCGCGCTGGCTTCCTCTGCCTCACCGAATCACAGCCAGTGGCTGAGGGCCATGCTGCTCTTGGTTTTCGCTTATGGCGGATTCGAAACCGCGCTGGCGCCCATGAGCGAAGCGGAAAATCCCCGGCGCGACGCCCCGTTCGCGCTCTTCATGGCGCTGCTGATCTGCACCGTGACCTACGCGCTGATTCAGTGGGTGGTCGTCGGAGTGCTGCCCGACGCCGCCCACAGTGCGCGACCACTGGCCGATGTGGCCCGCTTGGCGGTTGGACCCGTAGGCGCCGCGCTGGTGGCTGTCGGCGCGCTCATTTCTTTTTACGGATATCTCAGCGCGAAAATTCTAGGCATGCCCCGCGTCCCGTTTGCCCTGGCCGAGCAGGGGGACTTCCCCAAAATCTTCGCCGCCGTTCATCGCCGTTATCACACACCTTATGTTTCGATCGTCGCATTCGGCGCGCTAGTCTGGGGATTTTCGCTTCTCGGCGAATTCAAATGGAATGTCACGCTCTCGGCAGTCGCGCGCCTGCTCTACTATGGCGTAGGCTGCGCCGCTTTGCCCGTCCTACGCCGCAAGCAACCCGAAGGCGCAGCCGCCTTGTTCACCCTGCCCGCAGGAAATATCCTGGCCGTCGCGGGAGTGGTTCTATGCCTACTTCTGGTGACCCAAGTGGACTTCGGCCAATCGCTAATTCTGGTGGCGACGATCGCACTGGCATGCGCAAACTGGGCAGTGGTGGCCGGCCGACTTAGACTGAGAGTTTAGCGGGTATGGGGATTACTGCCGCCCCTTCAAGGCACGCCGGATGTTCCTTTTCCCATGCAGAACGGCGACGACTTGAAGAGGAGACGTTTCAGGCCGGTAGACGACTGTGTAGTTGGGATAACGGGTGAGCGTCCAGAAACGCAGTGGGCGACGAGTGAGGTCGGGACGGGAATGCCCCGCATGGGCGCCTCAGCAACAAAGGCGCAAGCATCGTAGATCGCCTGTTCGGCGCGGTCAGCGGCCCTCTCGCTATCGCCGGCAATGTAAGACCAGATCTGGAAGATATCGGCTTTGGCAAGCGGCGTGAGAGCGTAACCGCTCATCGTTTTGGCGCGCGCTCTTGACGCCAGCCATCCTTCATAGCCTGAATTTCACGCCGAGCCTGGTCTCCATCAATCAGTTCGCCGCTCTTGGCCTGCAAAAATCCTTCTTCGATATGCTCGGTCAAGGCCCGCCGCTCCTCATCGGTCCAGCTTTCCTCGGCGTCCTGAGCTTCAAGAGCACGGCGGAATACATCTTCGACGCTGTCATAACCACCGGTGGAAAGCCGTTTTTTGACTAATGTTTCAAGGTCGGGCGGTAGGTTGACCTGCATGGCCGGCTCTCCTTCTCGCCTTTTATCGTATTCCTTATAGAGCGTCAGGCTCAAGTCCCCGTTGCTCCATCTTCAGTAGCGCTTTCTTCCGCTCCACACCCCAGCGGTAGCCGCTACTATCGCCATCCTGTCGCACGACGCGGTGGCACGGAATCGCCACTGCCACCGGATTTGTCGCGCAAGCTCGTGCCACGGCCCGGCAGGCTCGGGGCTGTCCAATCGCCTTCGCCACCTGCGCATAAGACCGCGTCGCGCCGAACGGAATCGACTGCAGGTAAGTCCACACTCGGCGCTGAAATGCGGTGGCGCGAATGTCCAGCGGCAGCGCGGCATTCAATTCGCGGCCGGTCATTCTCGACAACAACGCTTCGACCCAGGCTTGCAATCCGCCTTCATCCGCCTTGCGCACAGCGAAGGGAAATTCGCGCCTCAAACCTTCGATCAACTCGCCGTCCGATCGCGCGAACTGAATCGCGCAAACGCCTTTCTCCGTAGCCGCGATCAGCATGCGCCCCAACGGCGAGTCGGCGCAGGCATAGCGAATAGAAGCGGCGATGGCGCCGCGGCGGTATTTGTCGGGCGTCATTCCAAGTTGCGAGGCAGTCTTTTCGTACAAACGGCTGCTCGATCCATAGCCCGCGTCGTACATAGCACGGGTAACGTTATCTCCCGCCTGCAGGTTGCGCTTGAGCTGGCGCAGGCGGCAGGAATCGGCGTATTCCCGCGGCGTGATTCCCAGTGCGGCCTTGAAGCGCCGCTGCAGGTGGAAGGGGCTCTGCCGAAACGCTTTGCCCAGCCGGTCGAGCGTGATGGGCTCGTCGAGATGCTGTTCGATATAGCGGCAGACCTCTTTGGCAAAGTCCGATTGCGGATTTCCGCTGATGGCTCGCGGCTTGCAGCGCAGGCAGGCGCGAAATCCGGCTTTTTCGGCATGCTCGGGACGCGCGAAAAACCTCACATTTTCCCGCTGCGGCCGCCGCGACGGACAGGATGGCCGGCAATAAACGCCAGTCGTCGCCACGGCAAACACAAATTCGCCGTCCCGCCCGGAATCCCGCGCCATCACCGCACTCCAGCGCGGATCGTCGTTCACCCTCGTCGAGTTTGAATCTGCGGCTCGCATCTGGCGTGGCGATTCTGATTCGAGTATGGCACTGCCTGTCATCGTTGGGAAAGTGATCTGAGTGGAAGTCATGATGGAAACAGCTTAAGGCGAGGCGGGACGCAGGGACTATCCGATTCTTGCGGCCAAAGCGAATCAGTAGCCAGGGGCTGGGGATAGGGACTCGTGGTCAGATCTCGGTACTCGGTACTCGGTACTGGGTACTCGGTACTAAGACGTTCAGTTTCCCAGCGGATGAAAGGGCCCCAGCAGACTCGACACTCCCGACCGCTTGCGCAACTCGCTGAGCAAGGCGCTGGCGGCATTCGTATAAGTCTTGCTCGGATCCGACGGATCGGCCCACACCGCATCGTAAATAATTTGCGCCGCTTCTTTCAGATCGATGTGCAGCGCCGCTTCGCAAACATCCACACGCTCCTGCATGCGGTCGTAACACGGCTTGCAGATTGAGGCCGTCTCTGGGCTCTGGGCATGATGTTCGCCCAAGGTGCAAGTCATGGGCGCGCTGGCCACTTCGGCATGCGCCGCGAATAGCTGCGACTTGAATTCTTTCAGGAATGCTTCTCTTTCCTGCTCGATGGCAGCCGCGTCGGGCGAGAGCTCGGGGGCAGCCTGCGATTTGGGCATGTTCGGCGCAACGTTGGGAGAAACCCGTTCCTGAGCGTTGCAGTGAGGGCAAATATCGAGGTTCGCCGGATAATACAGGCGGCATTTGGAACAGGGTAAACCGTATCCGGAGGACTTGTGCACGGCCTCGCCCGGAGCAGCTGCCTGCAATCGCTCCAGGTGGCGAAGATCGTTTCGCTTCTCGTTTTCCGGCAAAGATTGTGCCGGTTTAGCGGCGGCGGCTGTGGAGCGCGTCAAATCCATCATTCCATCTCTCCAATATCTAGTCTAAGGAGCCTCGCTGACCGGCTGAAAATACCGGGAGTACAGTGCCCGATACTGTCCGGCGGCGCGGCTTTCCCGCGAATTTGTTACTGCGAACTCGTTGGCCCCATCAGCTTCCGGAGTTCATCGCGCCGCGCTCGATAAAGCTGGCGCTCGGGGTCGAGCCGGGCTGCGGTCTCCAGTTCTGACAAAGCTTCTTCCTTGCGGTCCATCGTCATCAAACAGGCCGCCAGAGCGTAATGGTTATCGGCGGAAGCATTCAGCCGAAGCGCCTCGCGAAATTCTTTTTCCGCGGCCGCCAGTTGCTGTTGCTGGAACAGCGCCGTGCCCAGAACGTGGTGGGCGGCTTCGGAATCGGGGTTCAGCGCCACGGCCAGCCGCAACTCGCGCACGCCCTCATCGAGTTTCTCGTCGAGCACCAGCGCCTCACCGAGCACGCGGTGTTCGGCCGAACTGGTCGGGTTTTGCCGCACCGCCGACTGCAACTCGCCGATCGCGCTCGCGTAATCTTTCTTCGACATGTAGGCGCGAGCCATGCATCCATGCCCCTGCTCCCACTCCGGATGCTGGCGATAAAGCTCGCTCAATTCGCTTATGGCCGCGTCGAAGTCGCCTTTGTCGCAGTAGGTATTGCCCAGGTTGTTGCGCACCGAGGGTTCTTCGGGCGCAAGGCGTTTCGCTTCCCGATACTCACCGAGCGCTTCTTCCAGCTTGCTTTGTTCGTGAAAAATCAGCGCCAGATTGGAGTGCGCCTGCCAAAAAGCCGGATTCAGATGAATGGCCTGGCGATACGCGGTGATGGCCGCCGGCATGTTGCCGCCGGCATGCAGGCTGATGCCGAGATCGTAATAGGTGTCGGCGTTGGCCGCATCGCGCGCCAGCGACTCCAGAAAAGCGTGCTCTGAAGCGCCATACTGTCCATTCGAATACAACGCCAGTCCGAGGAACTGGTACGCCTCCGCATTCTGCGGATCCATGCTCAAGGCAGTGCGCGCCTCGGCAATCGCGTTGGGCCCGTCATCGAGGCGATAGAAAATGTAGGCCAGACTGCTGTGGTTCTCGGGAAAATCCGGCATCAGTTGTGCCGAGCGCGTGAACTCTTCGAAGGCCGCATCCCAACTCTCCTGCTGGCGGAGCATCGTCCCCAGAGCAAAGTGCAGTGCCGCATTTTGCGAATCGGAATTCAGCGCCTTCCGCAGACCAAGTTCCGCCTGATGGAAGCGTTGCGCGCGCGCATCGGAGCGGCCTGAATCAGATCTGCCGGAATCTCCGCCGTCGCATTGTTAAAAATTCGCGAGCCATCGGAAGGCTTGAGACTGGTCAGAGTTCGCACCAGATTCGCGTCGGCGCCCGCGGATTCCAGTTCCCGAATTTCTGTCTTACCCGGAACGCTGGCGATTCCGCGCTCGCGCACCAGCCGAACCAAGCGCCCGCTCGACATTCCCGACGCCAGCCAAGCCACCAATTGAACGGAGCTCACCGGCTGGCTCTGGCTCGCACTGGCAGCCATAGCCCCTACTAGAAGAAATAGCAAAACGGAAAAGCCTGTGCGCTTCACTCCACTCTCCGGCGACGATCCTGACCTGTTTATCGAGACCTGGCTTATCGAGACTTGGTATATCCCGATCTGGATTACGGCGAATTGCTTTGTCTGTGGCGCGGTTTGCGCTACTTCAAAGCCGCAATTCCACATTAGCTCGCCAGTGGAGTCGCAGGTAAGGTCACCGAAGTAATCGGGGGATACCGAAGGCGGCAAAGCGATGGACGGAATTCGTTCCAACCTTGCACACGCCAACCGGACCTACGTGCCGGGCTGATAAATGCCATAGCTGAGCAACTGAAATCTGCCTTGGTCGTGATGGTGCCCGGGCGAGCCCACCAGACCCGGCGGTGGGGCGCGCGTAGGGATCCTTCGACTCCGCCGGGACTTCCTCCGGTCGTCCCGGCTTTGCTCGGGACGGCAGGTTTTAGACTTGGCGGCTTTTCTTTGATCCATCGACGAACGGTTTTTCGCCGCGAAAGCGCCCCCGGCAAAATCACATCTCTCTGTGACTCCAATCACAGCCAGACCACTCCCCAACTGCCACACTGCAACTGTAGAGATTGATACTGATTTGGCCCGCGCTACAGCTATCCGGGAGGTTTGACTTCCCCATACCTGTCCGGTACCGTATCAGTAGTAGCTGTGTGTTTTGGAGGTTCCTATGTTAGAGGGTCTATTTCAACCGACGCATCTGATCATCATTTTCGCGATTGCCCTGCTGGTTTTTGGTCCCAAGAAGCTGCCGGAACTCGGCAAAGGGCTGGGCGAGGGAATTCGTGCCCTCAAAGAGGGCATGAAGGATGCTTCTGGCCCCTCTGCGCCCTCCAACGACCAGACCAAGACCACCGAATCCAAAGAGAACAAGGGCTGACCTAGACGCCTCGCAGGCAGTTTTCTTCTTTGATTCACTCGCCGCTTTGTCGGAATTCCCTGTCTCGTTCCATGCAGTCTCTGGCTTCTTATTTACAATGTGTTTAATTCCCGAATCTAACTCTGAAAGTGTGGAGGTAGTTTGTGTTGCGTAAAATTGAATTGATCGCCCTTATCGTGCTGGTGGGATTAACCTCGGCGGCTTTCGCCGATCAGATCACCTTGAAAAACGGCGACCGCCTGACCGGAACGGTCGTCAAATCCGATGGCAAGACCCTCGTCCTGCACACCGATTTCGCCGGCGACATCACCCTGCAGTTCGCCGCCATCACTCAGATCACCACTGACTAAAGAACTGCACGTCAGCACTTCCGACAAGAAAACCGTAGTCGGCCCCGTCACCGCCAACGACGGAAAGCTTGAAGTCGCCACCAAGGCCGGCCCGGTGGAAGTTCCGGCAGCCAACGTCGTCTTGATCCGCAATGACGCCGAGCAGGCCGCCTATGATAAGACCCTGCATCCCGGCCTGCTGCACGGCTGGAACGGCGGCGCGAACGTCGGATTCTCCGTGGCCCGCGGCAACAGCGAAACTGAAAACCTCGCCATCGCCATCAACGCCGCCCATCCTACCGTGAACGATAAAACCAGCTTGTACGTAAGCTCGATTTACACCTCGAACCAGCTGGCCACTCCGAGCACGGTGGCAAACCTGATCACGGCGGGCATTCGCTACGATCGCAACATTAATCCCCGCCTGTTCGGCTTCGTGGGCGGAGACTTCATGAGCAACGCGCTCCAGGAACTCGACCTTCGCGGCGTCTATGGCGGCGGTCTCGGCTACCATGCCGTCAAGTCGGCCAACACCACGATCGATCTTTTCGCCGGCGTGAATTACACGCATGAAACCTATTCCAATGGCCCTGTAGTCACCCCGGTGACGGTGCCTCCCACATTCACTTCGTACGGCATCACCAACAAATACGCCGCCCTCACTCTGGGTGAAGAACTGCTGCACAAGCTCGGCAAGGGCACGGTAATCACGCAGAAGTTCTACATCTTCCCCGATTTGTCTGACACCAGCCAATACCGCGGAACCTTTGACCTCGGCACCGTGACCAAGATCAGCAAATGGCTGGGCTGGCAGAATCAGTTCAGCGACATCTACGTCTCCAACCCTCCAGTAGGAGCGAAGCAGAACGACCTGATCCTGACCACCGGGCTGAACATCTCCTTCTCCCATTAATAAAGGAGTGTGGAGACTCGCGATCGGAAAGCCGCCCGCAAGGGCGGCTTTATTTTGCTGCCTGAATTTGTTCTTGTGGAAGAGCGGCCGTTTCACCTAATTCCAGCCACCACCGTGGAAGAGCGGCCCTTCAGGGCCGCGTTGGAGATTGAAATCCTGCGGGCTTTAGCCCCTGTGGTCGCTGTTGTCGTCTGGATCACCATCCGGTATTGCTTCCCCACATTCCCCACCTCTGCTCACCGAAACTTGAAAACAACGTCTACTACCGAGTAGAGTACTGTTTCTCTAACTCCCAAACCAACAGGAGTCCGCTCGATGCGTAATGCCTTGATCATGCTGGTTGCTGTCTGCACCTTCGGTGCTTATTCCCATTCCCAAACCGCGGACGAACTGATCGCCAAAAACATCCAGGCCCGCGGCGGCATCGAGAAGATGAAGGCCATCAAGACCATGCGCGTCACCGCCAGGTTCGAAGGTGGCGGCGGTTTTACCGCCTCCGTCGGCCAGGAGAACGCCCGCCCCAACTTGCTCCGCCAGACGTTCACGCTGCAGGGCATGAGCGCCATCACCGCCTACGACGGCAGCCAGGGCTGGCAGATTCAGCCCTTCGGCGGAAAGAAAGATCCCGAACTCATGGGCGAGGACGACACTCGCGGCATGCAACTCGACGCCGATTTCGACGGCCCGCTCGTGGATTACAAAGAGAAAGGAACCACCGCCGAGTTTCTCGGACATGACGTCGTCGATGGCGACGATGCCCTGCGCCTCAAACTGACGCTGAAAAATGGAGACATCGTTTATTGCTACCTCGATCCCGACACCTTCATCGAAATTCGCCGCGAGATCCAGCAGTTTATCCGCGGCTCGGTGCGCGAGCACGTCCAGGGATTCGGTTCCTACAAGGCTGTGGGCGGCGTGATGTTCCCCTTCTCCATTTCCAGCGGAAGCATGGATCATCCCGACGAGCAAACCACCACTGTGCAGAAAATCGAAATCAATATTCCGATCGATCCCTCGGATTTTGCCCTGCCACCTTCCCTGCGGAGCGAAGAGAAAAAGTCCGGGATCGTCGGCGTTCACTAACCGGTTCGATCGATTCTTAAGCGAAGTACGGAGCCCTGCTGCAATGCGTAACGGCATGATGTTATCGATGGCTGTCTGCTGCTTTGCGATTTTTTCTCATGCGCAAACCGCCGACGAACTGATCGCCAAAAACATCCAGGCCCGCGGCGGAATCGAGAAGATACAAGCCATCAAAACCCTGCGCATGACCGGCAAGATGAGGAACCCGCGTGGCCGCACCGCAACCGTGGGCCAGGAGAATGTCCGCCCCAACCTGGTGCGCGAGACTTTCTCGCAGCAGGGCATGACGCAGATCGAGGCTTACGACGGCACCACCGGCTGGCATATTCAACCTTTCCGCGGTAGAAAAGATCCGGAATTGATGGGCGAAGACGGTGTGCGCAATCTGCTGCTGGAGGCCGACCTCGACGGACTGCTGGTGGACTATCGGGAGAAAGGCAGCACGGTCGAGTATCTCGGCCATGATCTTCTCGACGGAGACGACGCCTTACGCCTGAAGATCACATTGAAAAGCGGCGACATTATTTATGACTACCTCGATCCCGACAGTTTCATGGAGATTCGCCAGGAGATCCAGCAATTTATCCGGGGCTCGGTGCGCGAGCGCGTGGTCTCCCTGGGATCCTACAAGCCAGTGGATGGAGTGATGTTTCCGTTCTGGATCGCGCTGGGATCGAGAACTAATCCCGAGGCTCAAAGCTATACGTGGTTCAGGATCGAAGCCAATGTGCCCATCGATCCCGCGGACTTTGCTCTGCCAGCGTCGTTGCGCACCGACGACAGAAAATCCGGGCTCGTAGGGATTCACTGATGCCCCGAGGAGTGTGCGCAGAAACGGCACCCGTCCTCACTCGAATTTTGTAATGTATCGCAACTAACACCGAACGCGCGCCGCGCAAAAGGCCGCACGAAAAGGACCGATGACCATGAAATCCGCTCGCACTTGTTGGGCAATGGCTGTGCTCTTCGCCGGAACGTTCTGCGCTCCTGTTCATGCCCAAGCCCCCTACCGCTACGATGCCGCCACCGTTTCCGGACTGCCCTCGCGCAACATCGGCTCCGCCACCATGAGCGGCCGCATCGCAGCCTTGGATGCGGTTGAGGAAGACGGCCGCATCACTGTGTTCGCCGGCGCTGCCAGCGGCGGCGTGTGGAAGTCGGTGAACGGCGGCACCACCTTCAAGCCCGTCTTCGACCGCCAGGATGTCCAGTCGATCGGCGCGGTCGCCATCGATCCCTCGAATTCGAAAATCGTCTGGGTCGGCACCGGCGAAGCCTGGACGCGCAACAGCGTCTCGGTCGGCGATGGCATCTACAAATCCACCGACGGCGGCGAGAACTGGACCAACGCCGGCCTCAAAGACAGCGAGCACATCGCCAAGATTCTGGTGAACCCCAGCGACGGCAATGACGTCACTGTATGCGCCACCGGGCATCTGTGGGACGACAGCGACGAGCGCGGCGTCTACCAGACCACCGATGGCGGCAAGACCTGGAAAAAAATTCTGGCCGGCTCGAACGGTTCCAGCGGTTGCGCCATGATTGCCCGCAGCAAGCAGGAACCTAAAACGATCTACGCCGCGATGTGGGATTTCCGCCGCCAGGGTTGGACGTTCCGCTCCGGCGGCCCGGGCAGCGGCATCTTCAAATCCACCGACGACGGCGCTCACTGGAGCGAGATCACCGACGCCAATGCCAAGGGCCTTCCGGCGAAACCCTACGGCCGCATCGCTCTGCAGGTTGCAGAGTCGAAGCCAAACGTCGTCTATGCCAACATCGAAGCCGAAAAAGGTCGAGGACTGTACCGCTCCGACGATGCCGGCGCCACCTGGACCAAGTTCGATGCCAGCAACTTCATGGTGTGGCGTCCGTTTTACTTTGGCAACTTGATCGTCGATCCTAAGAACGAAAATAAAATCTTCAAGCCCGATCTCATCCTGCTTCTCAGCAACGATGGCGGCAAAACTTTCAACGTCGTCTCCGGCGGCGCGCACGGTGACTTTCACGATGTCTGGATCAATCCCAAGAACACCAATGTCGTGATCGCAGGCGACGATGGCGGCCTCTGGCGCAGCGAAGACGGCGGCAATCGCTGGAAGCACCAGATGAACCTGCCGGTCTCGCAGTTCTACCACGTGAGCGTCAACAACGCCGATCCCTATCATGTCTACGGCGGCCTGCAGGACAACAGTTCATGGGTCGGCGATTCCTCTTATCCCGGCGGCATCAGCAACTCGCGGTGGGAAAATATGTTCGGCGGCGACGGCTTCTGGATGTTCGAAGATCCCGCCGATCCCGACTACATTTATGCCGAGGCGCAGGGCGGCGAAATTGGCCGCGTGAACCGCTACACTCACGAGACTCGCGACATTCATCCCTGGCCCAACTATAACGAGAAAAAACTGCGCTTCAACTGGAACACTCCTATCCACGTCAGTCCCAACGAGAAGGGAACGATTTACATCGGAGCGCAATACCTGTTCCGCTCGCGCGACCATGGCCAGTCCTGGGAGCGCATTTCTCCCGACCTCACTACCGACGATCCCGAGAAACAGAAGCAGGAAGAATCCGGCGGCGTTACCGTCGATAATTCCTCCGCAGAAATGCACACCACCATCTATTCCATTTCCGAATCGCCGAAGAACGGACAGATCATCTGGGCCGGCACCGACGACGGAAATGTGCAAGTCACTCGCGATGGCGCCAAGACCTGGACCAACGTGGTTGCCAACATCAGCGGGCTGGGCAAGAATTCCTGGGTCTCGACCATCGAGGCCAGCCGCTTCGACGAAGCCACCGCGTATGCCACCTTCGATCGCCACACTTTTGGCGACATGAAGCCCTACGTCTACCGCACCACCGACTACGGTAAGACCTGGACCGCGCTTGCCGCGCAGGAAAGCGGCGTGCGCGGATTCGCTCACGTGATTAAAGAAGATACGGTCGACCGCAATCTTCTTTTCCTGGGCACTGAGTTCGGCCTCTGGGTTTCCGTCAACGGCGGCCAGCACTGGGCGCAGTACCGCGGATCGGATTTCCCCTCAGCGCCCGTCGATGACCTCGTCGTGCAGGCCCGCGAGTCCGATCTGGTGGTGGCCACGCACGGCCGCGGCATCTGGATCGTCGATGACATCTCACCGCTGCGCGCTCTCACGCCGGATTTGATGTCCAAAGAGGCCGCTCTGATTTCCGGCCGGCCCGTAATCCAGTACTTCGATGCGGGCGGGGGATGGCCTGAAGGCGACGATACTTTCCACGGCCGCAACCGGCCCGGCGACGCACAAATCACCTACTACCAGAAAGGCCGCCACATCTTCGGCGATTTGAAAATCGAAATCTTCGATCAGGATGGCAAACTCGTCGACACCGTTGCCGGCAGCAAGCATCGCGGGCTGAACCGCGCTTCCTGGGGCATGCACGTGAAACCGCCCGCGGTCGCTCCCGCAGCCTCGGCGCTGTTTGAAGCCGCTCAGGGACCGAAGGTGCTCCCCGGCAATTACACCGTGAAGCTGACCAAAGGCGATCACACCTATACCGAACCGTTGAATGTGGTAATGGATCCGCGCGCCAAGTATTCGCTCGAAGAGCGCAAAGCGGAATTCGACCTATCCATGAAGCTCTACAAAGAACTGGAGCACATGACCTACGGCGTGGAAGCGATCGAAGGCGTGCGCGACGCCGCCAATGCGCGCTCCTTGCGACTGGGCGACAAAGATCCGCTGCGCAAGCAACTCATGCAACTTGCCGCCGACTGCGATACGCTGCGCGGCAAGATCGTGGCCACCAAAGAAGGCGGCATGATTACCGGCGAAGAACGCATCCGCGAACTGCTGGGGCAACTCTACGCCGCGGTCACCGGATACGACGGCAAGCCCACCGACTATCAGGCGGCGCGAACCGAATCCCTGGGCCACGAACTGCAGGATGTCATCGACGACTTCCAATCCAAAACGCAAAAAGAATTGCCGGCCATCAACGCGGGATTAAAGAAGAAAAAAATGGAAGCGATCTCCGTCCTGGTCGAAGCCGACTGGCAGAAGAAAAAATCCGCCGAGTCCGCTGTGGCGGCGAGTGCGGGGATGCGGGCGCATGAAGACAGAGAGAACGAAGTGCGGGAAAGGGACTAGCGGAACAGTGGTTAGGGGATAGTGATTAGTGCTTAGTAAAGTCGAAGCGGCTTTGGGAAGGGCACGACCTCAGTCGTGCCGCTACCCTTTATATCGACGCGGGCTTTAGCCACTGAGGTCCGCTCTTCGGGCAAGCGCCGCGGTCTACGCCAACTCCACTTCAATCTTCTTCGCAGCCGGATCGAGCTTCACCACCCGGAACTTGCGAATCTGTCCCGCCTGCACGGGTTCGGGTTTCGCCCCGCCAGCGGGAGCTCCGCCTTTCCATCGCGCCTGCAGCATCGAACCCAATGAAGATAAATCCGCCTTTGACGAAGTTGCCGGTTCCGGAGACTTCGTTTCTGCCACCGGAGATGCCTTCTCCATCCGGCAGGTCGCGTGAATG
Organism: uncultured Acidobacteriaceae bacterium; assembly: GCA_963715875.1. Classification (GTDB taxonomy): domain Bacteria; phylum Acidobacteriota; class Terriglobia; order Terriglobales; family Acidobacteriaceae; genus Sulfotelmatobacter. The sequence continues at coordinate 4,699,653 of OY970281.1, forward strand.
CCGTCGCCCAGCTCCACGCGCGCGTTTGCGCCGGAACCTTCCATCATGCGCCCGGTGACCACGTCTCCTTCTTTATGTTCCGCAATGTATTCGTCCACACCGCTCGGAACCAGTTGCTTCATGCTCAGCCGCAACTGCCGCTTCTCGGTGTCGATGGCGAGCACCTGCGCCTGCACCACCTGCCCCAGCTTCACCACATCCTGCGGATGGTTGATGCGCTTCTCTGCGCTCATCTCGCTGATGTGGATCATGCCTTCCACGCCTTCGGCCAACTGCACGAATGCGCCAAACTTCGTGATGCTGACCACTGGGCCTTCAATCACCGTGCCTGCCGCATAACGCTGTGCCGCATCGGCCCAGGGATCACCCAGCGTCTGTTTCAACCCCAGCGAGATGCGCCGCTCTCCTGTGTTGATGCCGAGGATCACTGCCTCCACCACTTCGCCCGGCTTCACCAGGGTGCTGGCGCTGCGCATCTTTTTTCCCCACGACATCTCGGAAACATGAATCAGGCCCTCAATCCCCGGCTCCAGTTCCACGAACGCGCCGAATTCAGCCACGCGCGTCACCGCGCCCCGCACCCGTTCGCCCACGTTGTACTTGCCCGCCACCGCGTCCCAGGGGTGCGCCTGCAACTGCTTCATGCCCACGGAAATTTTCCGCTTGCCCGTATCGTTCGTGATCTTCAGCACTCGCACTTCAACTTGCTGTCCCACAGAGAGCGCGTCAGCCGGCTTTTCAATCCGGCTCCAGGAAATATCGCTCACGTGCAGCAACGCATCCACGCCTCCCAGGTCGACGAAAGCCCCGTAATCCGCGAGGTTTCGCACCGTGGCCTTGACCGTATCGCCTTCCTTCAATTCGGCATAGAGCCGTTCTTTTCCCGCGCGCTCTTCGTCTTCCAGCACAGCGCGGCGATCCACCACTACATCTTCGTCGGCAACGTCGAGCTTGATGATGCGGCAGAAAATTTCCTGCTCCACCATTTTCTCCATCTCGGCGGCATCGCGCGCACCGCTTCGCGAACCCGGCATGAATGCGCGCACGCCGACATCGACGCTGAGCCCACCTTTGATCACGCCCGTCACCCGGCCCACGATCGTCGATTTCTCGGCAAACGCTTTTTCCAGCGCCGACCAGTCTTTGGGCTGCTCGACCCTGGTGCGGCTAAGCAGGTAGTAGCCCTCGGGGTCGCGCCCCTTCACTGAGACCGGCATCTTGTCGCCGGGCTTCACCGCGACGCCCGCGGCCTGAAACATCGCCAGCGGCAGAATGCCCTCGCTCTTAAAGCCGATGTCGAGCAGCACCGTATCGCCCGTCACGGCGATTACCGTGCCGACGAGTTGCTTGCCGCCATCTTCGGCTTTTCGTGAATGGCTCTTTTCGTACTGGGAGAGTAAATCGCTGAACGACTCCGTCGATTCGACCGTAGCTTCAGCAGGAGTTTGAGATTCTGGAGTGCCTGAATTGGACATGATTAAAAGTCGGGAAGTGATGCAATGAAGTAACGCAACTGGACTCGTTCCAGCGGCCTTCTAGCCCGTCAATTTTGAGATTGTACACCCAAAGGCGCTGAGCAAGTGGGGCAGTCTGGCCTCTTCCAGGGCAAAGAAAACGAAGATTCGGATCCTCAGCATAACAAAGGCATAGTAATAAGGAAGACAATACATTCGCTGCAAACCCCGCGAAGGACGCGGCAAGCCAGTCCGTCATGCAAAAACTTTCATCTTGACAATATTTTGGTGTTTCTCAATAATGCGCACTGCTATCTGTAGGGATCTTTCCGCGTGGTTTTTCCATGGCCGCACGTGGTTCGATCGGTGAAAAATCAAGTTGGGAACCAGATTGAAACGGTTCGACTGAATCTGTTGATTTGGAGTTTCTCATGCGCCCATCGTCTCGTGTAGTAACTGTGCGGATTTGTGTCTTTACCCTCCTCGCCTCCCTTTCCATTCTTAGCGTCGCTTCCGCGCAACCGGCCACGAAGCATAACCACGCGCAGCAAGCGCTGCTGGGCCAGTATTCGCTGGCGGGCTCGCTTTGGGAAAGCGTCGTCGGCGCGCCAGCCCTGACCGCCGATACATGGTCGGGATCAGGCGCTGACAACAACTGGGGGACATCCACGAACTGGAGCGCCGGTGTGCCCAGTAGTGCCGACGCGGTTACCATCGGCACCACCACGGCCACAGTGAATTTAGCGACCGGCACCTTCGGCAGTTTCGGCACTCTCACGCTGAGCAAAACCGGAGACAGCCTCACCCTTCAGAACAACTCCACGATGGACGCCTTCGGCAATATCAGTAACACCGGCACCATCACCCTCACCTCTACGGGCAACACCACCAATTTATTTCTCGAAAATTCGCTGACTCTCAGCGGCGCTGGCACGATTAACTTGACCAGCAGCAACGGGAGCTACAACGGAGAGATCAACGGCGTCGCCGGCTCCGTGCTCACGACCTCCTCCAACATCACGGGCGCAGGCACCGTCGGAGCCGGATCGATAAACTTCATCAACTCCGGAACGATGAATGCCAACATCAGCGGTCAGACTCTGCTGGTCAACCCCGACACTTGCACCGGTTGCACCAACACCAACACCGGCACGCTCGAAGCCAGCAACGGCGGCATCCTCGCCCTTAGCAATGGGACCTGGACAAACACCGGCGGAACCATTAAAGCGAATACCGGGTTGACCGTAGACCTTCAGAGTAACGTCACCATCAACGGCGGAACGCTGACCACGGCCGGCACTGGCGTGATCAACGACGTTACCGGCCAGAACGTTTTTCTCAACGGCGTCACCAATTCAGGGACCTATGTAATCCAGAACAATGCAGCCACCGAGATCACCGGCACCATCACCAACACTGGCACCATCAGCATCGAAAGTACCGGCAACCAAAGCGGCTTATACCTCGACGGGAACGCTACCCTGACGGGCAGCGGCACGGTGACACTGGTGAGTGCCAGCAACCAGAACAACCTAATCTGGGGCCTGAGCGGCGAAGTTCTAACCAACCAGACGACGATTCAAGGTGTGGGCACGATCGGCTTCGGCGAACTCACAATCTCGAATGCTTCCAACGGCATCATCGACTCGAACATCAGCGGCGGCACGCTCCTGATCAATCCCTTCACGACTGTCGCTTCCACCAACGCCGGCCTTTTGGAAGCCACCAACGGTGGCATCCTGACGCTCTCCAATGGAACCTGGACCAACACCGGAACCATCGAAGCCGCGTCCGGCTCTTCCGTCTACTTGACCGCCAACGTCGCCATCAACGGTGGGACGGTGGAATCGCTCGGAACCGGTGTGGTCTACGACCTGGCTGGCAACAACGTTTTCCTGACTGGGGTTACACTCGCGGGCACCTACGACATTCAGAACAACTCTGCCACCGAGATCAACGGAACGATCACCAATAATGCCGTGATCAACCTGCAGAGTACCGGCAACGCCACCCAGCTTTATGTGACCGGCGCGGGCAGCGGCAGCGCCACGCTGACCGGTTCCGGGTCCATCGTCATGGGCACGGGCGCCAACGAGGCCAACGAAATCACCGGCGTTGGTGGCACATCGCTCACGATTGACCAGAATATTTCCGGGGTCGGCAATATCGGAGAAGGAGTTCTAACCCTTACCAACAACTCCACCCTTGACGCCAACATCAGTCCCACGGTTTCGACCGCGCCTTTGATCATTCAAGCTGGCAGCGGCGGGATGATCAACAATGGAACCCTCGAAGCCACCAATGGCGGCACTCTGACACTGCAGGGCAACACGATCACGAACACGAGCGGGACGATTAAGGCGGTCGGCACTGATGGATCGAACAACCCCTCAACCGTGATCCTGACCGGCGGCGTGACGATTACCGGCGGTACGCTCACGACCAGCGGCACCGGCATCATCGAAGTTGCTTCCGGCGCAACCGTCAATCTGACCAACCTCACCAACAGCGGCACCCTCAATGTCCTGAATAACGCCCAGATTGACTCCACTGGCACCATCACCAACAACGGCACCATCACGTTGGACGCCTCCGGTAACAGCACGTATTTCTACGCGCCAAGTTCCACCACACTCACAGGCACCGGTACGCTAGTCATGGGCAGCACCAACGGCAGCTACACCGGCTTCGTTGATACCGCCGGCGGTCAGACCTTTACCAACGACGAAACCATCACCGGTGCGGGCACCATCGAGAACGGCACGTTCGTCAACAATGGGACGATCAATGCCAGCGTGAGCGGGCAGAATCTGATGATGGACGGCTTCACTGCCGCGACCAATACAAAAACTATGGAGGCGTCCGGCGGCGGCACGCTGGTGTTGAGTGGTTCGAGTTGGACAAACACCGGCGGCACCATTACCGCGCAGACCGGCTCGTCGGTGGAACTCACCGGTAGCGTTTCCATTACGGGCGGCACGCTGAGTACAGCGGGCACTGGACAGATATACGTGAACGGTGGAGCGACTGTATCTCTTACCAGCCTGACCAACAGTGGCACGCTGAACCTCCAGAACAACAGTCAGGTCGATACCTCCGGAACAATTACCAACAACGGCACCATCACAATCCAGGCCTCCGGCAACAGCACCTACTTCTACGCACCTACCACGACTACTTTGACCGGTACAGGGACCCTCGTCCTCAGTTCCACGAACGGTCAATACACCGGCGTCATCGATACCGCCGGCGGTCAGACCTTTACCAACGACGAAACCATCACCGGCGCGGGCACCATCGAGAATGGCATTTTCGTCAACAACGGAACCATCAATTCCAACGTCAGTGGTCAGACTTTGACCCTCGTGGGGCTCTCCGGAACCAATACCAAGACGATGGAAGCCACCGGCGGCGGCAACCTGTATTTCAATGGCACCACTTGGACCAACACCGGCGGCACCATCGAAGCTACGAATGGCTCTTCGGTTGAGCTGTCCGGCAATGCTTCGATTACCGGCGGCACGTTAACGACATCCGGCACCGGACAGATCTATGTGAACGGTGGGGCAACCGCGTTTCTGACTGGCCTTACCAACAGCGGCACGCTCAACGTAGAGAACAACGCCGAATTGGAATTGACCGGCGCCATCGTCAACAACGGCATCATCACCCTGATGGGCAACGGCAACACCACGTATCTGCTCATCAACGGAGCCGTTACCCTGAGCGGAACAGGCACCCTCGACATGGGCGGATCGAGCTTCTCGAATGCTATTTTTGGCGAGGGAACCAATCCCCTCCTGACCAATGACATCACGATTGAAGGCGCAGGAAACATCGGCTCGAGCAACATGGGCTTCACCAACAACGGCACGCTCGATGCCAACATCGCCGGCCAATCGCTCGCCATCAACGTGAACGGCACCGGCTTCACCAACTACAACGGCACCACGCATACGCTGACCGGCGGAACTTACATCGCCAACGGCGGCAACATCACCTTCGCCGCCGGCAACACCACCGGCATCACCACCTTGTCGGCCAATGTAACCGAAGAGAACGGCGGCCAGATTCTCAACACCAGCAACAGCAACGGCAACGCGCTGGCGAATCTGACCTCCATCACCGCCTCCGGCAGCCTGACCATCGGCGGCGTGGCCTTCACCGACTCCGGTGCTTTCAGCAACCTCGGTTCGCTGACGATTCTCTCGGGTGAGAGTTTCAAAGTCGGATCGCTCACGCAGATCAGCGGCGGTTCGCTGACCGCTGGCACCTACGTGCTGGATGGCAACCTGAGCCTGACCGGCGCCACCCAGACCATCACCACCAACGCCACCAACCTGACGCTGGCGGGCGGCACCATCGAGAACGCTAACAGCACGAACGCTCTGGCCGGTCTGGCGACCAACACCGGCCATCTGACCATCGGCGGTACCAGCAACAACGTTTCCACTACGGCGACCAGCTTCAGCAACACTGGCACACTGACCATCAATTCCGGGGACAGCTTCACCGCCTCCAAATTGACGCAAATCAGCGGCACGACTCTTTCCGGTGGCACTTTCGTCCTGGCCGGCAATCTCGATCTCACCACCTCCGGCATCAGCATCACCACCAACTCTTCCACGCTCACGCTGGAAGGTGGCACCATCAATTCGAACGGCGTCAACGCCCTGAGCGCTCTCGCTTCCAACACCAAGAGCCTCACTCTGGCGGACAACGCCAGCTTCTCTACCAGCGCCACAACCTTCAGCAACACCGGCACGCTCACCATCAACGCCGGCAGCACGTTCACCGCGAACGCTCTGACCCAGTACAAGACCGCCACCAACACGCTGCAAGGTGGCACTTTCGTGATCGGTGGCACGCTGTCGTTTGCGGCGGGCGCCAATGGCATCGAGACCGATTCCTCCAATCTCACGCTGGACGGAACCGGCAACATCAAGAACACGACCGCTGGATCCAACTCCAACGCGCTGGCCAACCTCAACACCATTGGAACCACCGGTTCCTTTACCCTGGCCAGCAATGCCAACTTCACCACCTCGGGTAACTTCACCAACAATGGCAAACTCACCGTCAACAGCGGCAGCACGATGACCGTGACGGGAACGCTCACCAATCTGAGCGGCGGCACTCTGACCGGTGGCACGTACACCGTCGGAGGCACACTTGCCCTCACCAGCGCCAACGGTGGCATCACCACCAACGCCGCCAACCTGACGCTGACCGGAGCTTCGTTCAGCATTAAGGACGGCACCTCCAACGCGCTCTCTGGCTTCGACAACAACACCGGAACCCTCGCATTGGCCAGCACCGCCTCACTCACCACGGCCACCACCGCCAGCTTCACCAACTCGGGCACGGTCAATGTAGAAAAAGGAACCAAGCTCACCGTGGGCGGCACCGGCCACAATTACTCTCAGACTGCGGGCTTGACCACCGTCGATGGAACCTTGACCGCGACCGGCCTTACGGCCACCGGCGGCACGATCACCGGTGCGGGGACGATCAAGGCCAACACGACGGTCGGCAATGCCAGCGGCACCGCAGTGACATTGAACGTGGGCGACACCGGCAAGGCTGGGCTGCTGACCATCACCGGCACCTACAAGCAACTCGCCACCGGCAACCTGACCGGCCTTATCAATGGAACCACCGCCGGCAGCGGCTACAGCCAACTCAAGATCAGCGGCGCTGCCACTCTCGCAGGAACCATCAACTTCACCGTTTCAAGTTCGTTCCAGGCGAGCCTGACGCTGGGCGAGACCTTCACCGTTCTCACCGCCAGCAGCATCACCGGAACGTTCTCCAACAGCGTGATCGCCATCAACTCCACCTACCAGTTCGACGTCACCTACACCTCGACGGGTGTGGTTCTGACGGTCGCAGCCGCCGGGTCTTCACCCAATCAGAACACCTCGACGAACCCGGGTCAGCCTGCGGTGGTCAGCAAGCATCAGCGTCAACATGATGGCTTTATCGAGCTTCACCATCGCGGCCATGACAATGGCTTCCTCGCCGGCGCTGGCGCGCTGGGACGGTCGCACGGACCGTTCATGCCTGCCGGATTCGGAGGACATTCGGGCCAGCACTTCACGCCCCCGTCGCAGTACTCGGGCCTGAGGGCTTGGGCACCGACGCCAGTGCTCTCGAGCGGTGCGCGGCTGGTCGTTCCGAACGTCGCCAGTTGGACGGGTTCTAACCGGACTCCTGCGCAGGACTGGACCGGCGGACCGCGCCAGTACAACGGCATGCCGGCGAAGATCCCCGGTTTCGGTGATTCCGACCATCACCGGAACATTGGCAAGCTGCTGCCCCAGGGCTTCCTCCGCGTAACGCGGTAAAGAAGTGGGCGGATCGGGCGAGATAATTCTTGGCGCAGGGGGATGATCGTTTGAAGAAGTGCATCGTATATTTGTTTGCAGGAATATTTCTGGCAGGACTGGCCGCATGTGATCGCAATGGGCAGAACAAAGGCCCCGAGATCACGACACCGTACGCGGCAGTCCTGCTGGATAGTGGCCAGCTTTACTACGGCAAGCTCAGCAACGCAGGCTCGAATTTTCCCGAGTTGACTGACGTGTATTACATCCAGAGCTCGGTCAATCAGGAAACCAAGGCGGTCACCAACGTCCTGATCCGGCGCGGCAATGAGTGGCATGGTCCGGATCGCATGTTTCTGAACGAGCGGCATGTTGTCCTGATCGAGCCGGTTGGAACCAATTCCAAGGTGGCCCAACTCATCGAAGCCGACAAGCAAAAGCACTAGCCGCCGCCTCATCGAGCGCGGGACACATCGCTTCCTAACCTCCGGACGGAAATCATCCCCGCTTGCGTTAAAATCGAAACGAACAGAATGATTGCATCCCGCGTTTCGTTTCCCACTCATTGCATTGCGCTCCTGCTGCTGACGGCGGCTCTCTGCCTTCTCCCCGGCTGCCGCCGCACGGCCCGGGCCCGCGAGCATGTCGAAAAAGGAAACCAGTTCTTCGCCCAAAACCAGCTCCCTTCCGCCGAAAACGAATACCGCCAGGCCATTCAAATCGACGCTGATTTTGCCGACGCCTATTACCGCCTCGGAGTTCTGCAAGTCCAGCAGGACCACCCCACCGCAGCCCGCCAATCCTTCGCGCACGCCGTCGATCTCGATCCCAAACTGGTGGATGCTCGCCTGCGCCTCGGCAATCTTCTCGTCGCCTCCACGCAATACACCGAAGCCCGCCAGCACGCTGAGGCCGTGCTGCAGCAGGAGGGCAAGAACGCCGGCGCTCACCGCCTGCTCGGCCAGATCGCGCTTCGCCAGGGACAATACACCGCGGCCGAAAGCGAGATGCAGCAGGCTATTGCGCTCGATCCTCGCGACCCTCAGTTCTTCGAAGACCTCGGACTCGCCCAGTTGCTCGACGCCGAGTATGGCGCCGCGGAAAAAAGTTTTCAATCGGCTGTCAATCTCAAACCCAGCGACCCTCAGACCTACATCAATCTCGCCAGTTTTTATAAGGCGCAGAATGCCGCCGATCGCGCCGAGCAAATCCTGCTTCAGGGAGCGGCCAAGGTTCCCACCGCGGTCGAGTTGCCGCTCGCGCTTGCCGCTCTCTACCTCGAGCGCGACCGCCAGGCCGAAGCCAAGCAACTCCTCGATACGATCGAGTCCGACGAGACTCACTATTCCGATGGCCGCCGCGCCGTGGCCAATTTCTATCTCGACAATGGCGACGCCGCTTCCGCCCTCGATCGCTTCCGCGCTCTGGTCGGCAAAAACGATAACGATGAAGCCGCCGCCCGCAAGGTCGCCGAATGCCTGTTGCAGCTAGGCCGCTGGCAGGACGCTTCGCAATGGCTCGATCAGCGCGGGAAAATGGACGACAACAGCAAGGATCCCGGCTTCCGCCTGCTCCGCGCTCGCGCCGATCTCGGCGCCATTCGCCTTCACGACGCCGCTACAGAACTCGAAAGCCTGATCCGGGATTCTTCGGACTTGCCCGCTGTCTATTTTTATCTCTCGCAGGTCGATTCCGCTCAGGAGCAGCCCGCGCAGGCGCAGCAGGCTCTGGTCGATGCCATCCGCGTGCAGTCCGGATATTTGCCCGCTCTGCTCGGCCTCGGCAATATCAGCCTGCAGCAAAACGACGCCCACACCGCTATCTCCTACGCCAGCCAGGTCATCGCCACCAGCTTCTGGGTGGCCGACGCGCATATTCTCGCCGGCAGTTCTTACCTGCAACTCGGAGATTTGGATCAGGCGCAGCGCGCTTTCCAACTCGCCGCCGGACTCGATCCCCGAAGCCCCGCTGCCCTCGAGCGTCTGGGACAAGTCCTCGCCACCCGCGGCGATCGCACCGATGCGGAAAACTCCTTTGAATCCGCGCTCGCGGTCGCCCCCGAATATGCTCCCGCGCTTACTGGCCTCGCCGATCTATTCGCCAAGGAAGGCAAAGCGAAACAGGCCGCCGCCCGCCTGGATCGTCAGATCGCCGCCCGTCCCAAGGCTTTCCAGCTCTATGTGGCGAAGGCCGAATTCTGCATCGCGCAAAAGGACTGGCCCTGCGCCGAGCATACCTATCAGCAGGTCCTTACTCTCAGTCCTTATTATGTGAACGGCTACCTCGCGCTCGCCCACATCGCCGCCGCCACCAACCGTCCTCAGGCCATGATTCAGGCGTACGAAACTGCGCGCACCCGCTTTCCGGAATATCTCCCCGTTTACTCTCTGCTGGCCCAGGTCTACGAATACGTCGGCGACTTTGATCACGCCCGCCAGACGTATCAGGATGCTCTCAAGGTCGATCCGAACTCCGCGCAATTGTTAAGCGGTCTCGCCCGCCTCAATGCGGATCACGGCGGATCGCTCAGCGACGCCCTCGTTCTGGCGCAGCAAGCCAAGAAGGAACAGCCCGACGACCCCAGCGTCAACGACGCTTTAGGATGGGTTTACTACAAGCAGGGACTCTTCAACTCGGCTGTTCCCGCGCTTGAGGCCGCCGCCGCCAAAAGCCCCAACGTAGCGAAGTTTCAATTCCACCTCGGAATGGCTTATCTCGCCGCCGGGCAGCGCGCCCAAGCCCACACCAGCCTCCAAGCTGCACTCCAGGCTGGCCTCAATCCCGAAGACACCCGCGCCGCTCAAGACGCCCTCCAAAAATCCGGCTCGTAGTCCATTACGCGGCGCTGAAAGCGCCGCTCTTCCACATCTTTATCTTTGCGTTGACCAGACCATCCCTGCGGGTTAAGATTCTGGCCTGATGGGGGCGGAGACTCCAAAAGTCGGGCAGGTTCTAGGCCATTACTGCATCATCGAGCAGATCGGCGCCGGCGGCATGGGGTTGGTGTTTCGCGCCTCCGATCAGCAACTCGAACGCGAAGTCGCCATCAAGGTGCTTCCGCCGGGAATGCTTGCCGACGAAGCCGCCCGCAAGCGCTTCCGCCGCGAGGCGCTCGCCCTCGCCAAGCTGAACCATCCCAACATCGGAACCGTCTTTGAGTTCGGCAGCCAGGACGATTGCGATTTTCTGGTGATGGAGTACATCAGCGGCATCACTGTAGATGCCAAGTTAAGTTCCGGCCCGCTCCCGCAAAAAGAAGTCTTGCGCCTCGGCGCTCAACTGGCCGATGGTTTGGCCAGCGCCCACGAGCAAGGCATCATTCATCGCGATCTGAAGCCCGCCAACCTCCGTCTGACCCACGACAACCGGCTGAAGATTCTCGATTTCGGACTCGCCCAGTTTGTTCGCCAGTCCGCTGACATCGGACTCACTGCCAGCGTCTCCACCACCGACCAGGTCAGCGGCACGCTTCCTTATATGTCTCCCGAACAGTTGCGCGGCGAGGTCAACGATCAGCGCACCGATATCTGGGCCGCGGGCGCGGTTCTCTACGAACTCTCGACCGGACGGCGCCCGTTCGCCGGCTCTCAAGTCCCGCTTCTCATCGATGGCATCTTGAACCGCACGCCCGACATGCCCAGCACGCTGAATCCAGCGATTTCGCCGGGACTGGAGATGGCCATCGTCAAGTGCCTCGATAAAGATCCCGAGCACCGCTACCAGTCTGCGAAAGAGTTGCGGGTTGATCTCGAACGCCTGACCATGCCGATTTCCCATCTATCGGCGCAGATGCCGGCGGCAATCCCCGCCCCGGTCGCCGCACCTGCCCCGGCCTCTTCCAAATTAAAACCAGCGCTGATGGTTGCGGGCATGATCGTGCTGCTCGCGGTTGGAGTGCTCTCCTATTTATATCTTCACGGCAAGCCCGCTGGAGAGAGCGCAGCGAAGCCGCTCAACCGGCGTCGCTCCGTCGCCGTGTTGAACTTTAAGAATTCCACCACGCGCCCGGAGGCGGCGTGGCTCTCCACCGCTCTCCCGGAAATGTTGACGACGGAACTTGCCGCGGGCGAACAATTGCGCACCATCACCGGCGAGGACGTCGCCAAGATGAAAATGACGCTGGCTCTTCCTGACTCCGAAACTCTGGCGGCGCAAACCTTATCTCAGGTCGGAAAAATTCTTGGCTCCGACCTCGTTGTTCTCGGCTCGTACGTGGCCTTGCCCGGCGGACAACTGCGGGTCGATCTTCATCTGCAAAATGTCGCCGACGGCGAAACTCTTATCTCGGTGAAGGAGACCGGCGACCAAAATAATCTCTTTGACCTGGTCAGCCGCGCCGGTGCTCAGTTGCGCGAAAAGTGCGGCGTCGGTCAGACCAACACGCAGGACCAGGCCGGTATCCGCGCCACGCTGCCATCCACGCCTGAAGCCTCGAAGCTCTACTCCGAAGGTTTGGCGAGGCTGCGCGTCAACGATGCCATCGCCGCCCGCGATCTTTTGCAAAAGGCTGTGGCGCTCGATCCCAACCACGCTCTCGCCCACTCCGCCCTCGCCGCCGCCTGGGCTCTTCTCGGATACGACGACAAAGCGCGCCTGTCGGCCAAGAGCGCCTACGATCTTTCTGCAGCGCTCTCCCGCGAAGACCGCCTGCTCACCGAGGCGCGCTACCGCGAAACCTCCAAAGAATGGGACAACGCTGCCGGAAACTACCGCACCCTTTTCGGATTTTTTCCTGACGACCTCGAATACGGACTTCTCCTCGCCCGCGCCCAGATGCGCGGTGGAAAAGGAAAAGAGAGTCTGGCCACCATCGATTCGCTGCGCCGCTTGCCTTCACCCGCGGGCGACGATCCCCGCATCGATCTCGCCGCATCCGAAGCCTGGCAGTCTCAGGGAGATTTCAAACAAGATCAATCGCTCGCCGCCGTGGCCGCGCAGAAAGCCAAGGCGCAGAATGCGCAGCTCATACTTGCCCGTGCACTCTTCCAGCAGGGCCGCGCCTTTGAGAACCTCAACGACGCTCAGAGCGCCCTGGCCGCCGTCGATCAAGCCAAAACTATCTACGAAAAAGTCGGCGACCGTTACGGTTTGGCCAGCACGCTCGAGGTTACCGCTCAGGTGCTTTCCGATCGTGGAGATTATCCCGGTGCTCTCGCCAAGTTCAAAGATGAACTCGGCATCGCGCGCGAAGTCGGAAACCGCAAGGCCGAATCCTCCGCTCTGAACAACATGGGCCTCGTCCTCGAGCAGCAGGGAGACGCCGAGGGAGCGAAGAAAATGTTCGAGCAGGCTCTGCCGGTTTTCCGCGAGATCAGCGATCGCAACAATTACGCGATGACCATCATCAACATCGCTGGCATCATGGAAGACGAAGGCGACCTCGCGGAAGCCAAAAAGAATTTCGATCAGACCCTCGCCATCAGCCGCGAAACCAACGATCAGAATGGCATCGCGCTATCGCTCACCGCCATCGGCACCGTGCTCGACCGCCAGGGCGATTCCGCCGGAGCCATCAAAACTCTGGATCAGGCTGTGGCCCTCGATCTCGCCGCCGGCCAAGCCACCGGATCGGTCGACAAGCTGATCGACCTCGGCGATGCACGCCTGCACCTGGGCGACCTGCCGGCTGCGCGCAAACTTTATCAGGACGCCCTCGGCCTCGCCCGCACCGCCAGCGACAAGAGCGATGCCGCCTACGCGCTCATGGGTCTCGGCAATATCGAAGTTCGCGCGGCCGATTTCGCCGCCGCCCACAAGGACTTTGACGAGGCCCTCTCCATCCGCAACGAACTTGCGGTCAAAACCGATATCGCCACCACCCAACTCGCCATCGCCGAACTGACCAGCGAAGAAGGCCATCCGGATGCCGCGGAAAAACTCGCCCGCGACGCCCGCGACGAGTTCCAGAAAGCCCAGAAGAAAGACGATCAGGTGACGGCCGCCGCCGCCCTCATCCGCATTCTCCTCGAACAGGGCAAGAAGCAGGATGCCGCGCAGGAAGCGGCCAAAGCGGCTCCGCTCGCCGCCAGGAGTCAGAATCTCAGCGTGCAACTCGCATTCGCCATCGCCCGCGCACGCTCGGACGCCGCCTCTGGCAAGGCTTCCGCCGCGGCAGCCCTTAGACCCCTGCTCACCCGCGCCACCAAGGCCGGCTATTCCGGCGATGAACTCGAAATCCGCCTCGCCCTCGAGGAGATGGCGAAGTCCGATAAATCTCCCGCCCGCCATTCCCGTCTCGACCAGCTCCAACGCGACGCCAAAGCCAAAGGCTTCGAGCTGATCGCCCGCAAAGCCTCCGCCCTCTAGCGCTCTGCGAGTCTCTTAAACCCGCATCCCGCAAGCAGTTTGCAGAATTTTGCATATTGACTTCCCGGCCAATGCGTTGGATACTTCCTTCCGGCTTCCACGCAGGCCCCATCCTGCGTGGGTTTTCAGCCCTTCCCAATGGTTCGGATCTCGTCGGAAAAACATAACCTCTAGGAGGAACCATGGTTGCCAAACCCGCGACCCGCGGCCTGTTTATCCTGCTATTCCTGCTGGCAACCATGCTGCTCGCGCCGCTCAGTGCTGCCGCGCAGCAGTTCGTCACCGTCGACTATCCCGGTGCCACGGGCACCGTCGTTTTCGGAGTCAACAACGCTGGCCAAATGGTCGGTGCTTACACCGACTCTGAGGGCTTGCTTCACGGCTTCTCCCTGATCGCAGGAACTTATACAGAGATCGATTTCCCCAACGGCTTCTCCACCCAGGCCACCGGCATCAACAACCTAGGCCAGATCGTCGGAAGTTATGTCGACGTTTCCAACGTGGTTCACGGCTTTGTTCTCACTAACGGAGTTTTCACTTCCGTCACCGACCCCGCTTTCGCTTGCTCCACTTGCGCCGCCGAGATCAATGACATCACCGACACGGGCGTCATGATCGGCGCGGCGGCGGATGCGAACGCCGTAATCCACGGCATTCAAGACTTCAATGGAACTTTCACCACGCTCGACGTCGCAGGCGCGACCTATACCGCCCTGTTCGGAATCCCTTTCCTCAACGGCGACATCGTTGGCTCTTACAGCTTGATCGGCGGCACCGATCAGGGACTCGTCTACAGCAACGGACAATTTACGACCTTCAACGTCACCGGCGCTTCCACCACAGACCTCTACGGCATCAACGACAGCGGCCAGGTGCTAGGCAGCTATTCCCTGCCCGCGGGCGGAGGCCATGTTTTCCTCACCACCTGCACCAACCAGTCGAACGGTCCCGTCTGTTCGCAAACTTTGACCAATGTGGACTTTCCCGGCGCTTTGGCGACTTTGCCTTCCAATTTGAATGACGGCGGCCAGGTCGTCGGCGGCTACGTCGATGGCAACAACGTCACTCACGGATACCTGATGACCGGCGGCCCGTTCGCCTACGTGACCGCGGGTACCGGAGTGTCGGTAGTGGATACAACAACCGATGTCGTCGTCACGACGATACCCATATCCTCAGGGACGGAAGAATTGGCTGTGACGCCCGATCAAAGTCACGTCTACGCATCCGGATTTTTGAACGACGTATTGGTGATCGACACGGTGACGAACACAGTCGTGGCCACGGTCCAGGGAGTGCCGTCTCCGGATGGAGTGGCGGTCACGCCAGACGGGAACTTCGCGTACGTTGCCAACGACCTCAGCGCGGGCACGGTAACCGTGATCAGCACAGCCACCAACACCATCGTGGCTACTATTCCGGTAGGACCGTCTCCCTTCCTGCCCAAAGTGACACCGGATGGCACCCTCGTCTATGTCTCCAATCAGAACGGCACGCTTTCAGTCATCCAAACATCAAACAACACGGTGGTCGCGACTGTTAACGCCCCCGGCCCCACGGGGCTCGCTTTTACTCCCAATGGAGCTTTTGCTTACGTTGGGGACTACACGAATCCCGGCACGGTCACGGTCCTTGCCATACCTAGCAACACTGTCGTAGCAACAGTCCAGCTTGGCGCAAACACCGTGGATCCAATAAAAGTCGCTGTCACTCCCGACGGAACACTGGCTTACGTCACGAATCTCGGCTCCAACAATGTCTCGGTTATCGATACCGCCAGCAATTCTGTTATCGCGACCGTTTCCGTCGGAACCGCTCCTTATGGAATCGCTATTTCACCAGACGGGAGCCTCGTATATGTCGGGAACCTTGGGGATGGCACGGTATCAATCATAAGTACGTCAACTAACACAGTTACGGCGACCATTCCAGTCGGTGACGGCAGTGGGATCGCCATGGCTTCCTCATTGGCTGCATCGCAGCCCATCACTCAGCCCCTGAGCCCGACTCAGCCCAATGTGTTCAACTTCGGCACCAATAACCAGACCGTGCAATATCCGCCGGGCACGAACTTTACCAACGTCAACATGACCACCACTGAGGTGCAGCTCACGCAGGCCCAGTTCGCGGCCCGCGTAGCCGGCACTCAGTTCGCCAGTGCGGTCTGCATCGTCTACTCGGGCGCGGGCGGCAACTGTGTGGACTACGAAGTCACCTGCACCGACAACAACGGCAACCCCATCACCTGCCCCGGTGAGTCCGGGCCCACCATCACGGTCCAGACCGGCTTTGACTCGTCGCAGGCCATCACCAATCCCGCGTATCTCACTACTCCCATCGGCCTGAATGAATGGACGAACATCTTCACCTCATTCACCGACCCGATCGTGAAGGGTAAGACTACGGGCTTCTCGGAATTCGTTGCCGTCGATCTTGGCGCCACCAACGCTGAAGGCATGGCCAAGTTCAAGCTTCGCGCTCCCAAGTTGCCGGGCGCGTTCTGCAACGCCTCGACCATTCCATTGGAGATCGAGCTGACCTCGGTCGCCAACGGAAGCCCCATCACCGATGCGCAGGTGAGCGTCACGGCGGTGCGCATTGCCGATGGCAAAGGAAATCCGGTCCAGCAAAGTATTCTCTCGGCCACCAACGCCTTCAAACAAAACATGCCGGGCGATTACTCATACACCATTCGCTCCAGCCACTATCCGGCGGGCACGTACACGCTGACGATTTACGGCAATGCGTTCCCTGCCTTCCAGGCGCACTTCGAGATTCAATTTGAACCCGACTCGCGCTGCAAGGGCTCATTCGGAGCCTGGGGCTTCGACACACCGGGACTGGCCCCAAAACAGTGAGGAAAGAGAATCCGATTTGAACGAGCTACAATCCGCCGGACCGTTCAGATGAAGTTCGGCGGCATATGAGTTGTAGGAACTGAGACGCTGTAGGAACAACGAGGAGAATCACCATGCGCCCGCCACACAAAAATTACTTCTTGTGCTTGATCGCAACCATGGTTCTTTCATCGCTGGCTTTTGGCAGCAATGATTTCGTCGTGTCTCCTGGACGCAGCCCCAATCCTTACACCATCGTCACCGGACCCGACCAGAATCTGTGGTTCGTCGAGGCGGGCGGAGAGAAAGTCGGACGCATCACCACGGCCGGCGTCATCACCGAATTCTCCATCACCGGCGCGCAGTCCCTGGTCGGCATCACCAGCGGCCCCGACGGCAACCTCTGGTTCACAGATCAATTGACCGGTAAAGTCGGGCACATCAGCACCAGCGGCACCAACATCACCCAATTCACTCTCCCCGCCGGAACTTTTCCCCAAGGCATTACCTCCGGCCCTGACGGCAAACTGTGGTTCGTTGAGCAGAAGCAGAACGGGCTTTTCAAAATCGGCAAGATGACCACATCTGGCACGCTCACCGAGTATGCCTCCAACATCAATGTCGGCACCTACCAGTTCGCCAGCAACTACGGCGACGCCTCCATCGTCTCTGGCTCGGACGGCAACCTCTGGTTTGTGAACCCGCAAAATGCAGTCAACTGCCAGATTGGAAGAATCACCACCGGCGGAGCCATCACTTCTTTCCCCTTGGCGGATTTCCCGCTCGGCGTCGCTGCCGGCCCCGACGGCAACCTCTGGGTGACTGAATTCATTCACGTCGCCAGGGTCACCACTTCCGGCACAGAGACTGAGTTTTCCCTGTTGGTTGGCAACACGCAATACGGCGCCTCCAACACCATCACTGCCGGCCCTGACGGCAAGCTCTGGTTCGCGACCACCAACAATCGTGCCGTAAACGTAACCACTGCCGGCGTGGTGACTGTCTTCGCTACCTCCTTATACCCGCCCATCTCATTCGTGTCTTCTATTACCTCCGGCCCCGACGGCGCTCTGTGGCTGCTCGGCAGTTTAACTAACGAGATTGGCCGCATGAACACGAGCGGGCAAATCACCAATACCTATGCCCTTAGCGCGGGCTCGATTCCTATTTTTGCCGCGCTCGGCTCCGACGGCAACGTTTGGTTCAGCCAGGGCGGCCTGAGCAACTCGGTCGGAAATATCTCAACCTCAGGCGTGTCTCACTCCTATCCCGTCACCACGCCCTACGCCGAGCCTTGGTCCCTGACTAGCGGACCGGATGGAAACATCTGGTTCATGGAAGTACGTGTTGGTCAGGTTGCCAAAATAACGCCCTCCGGCGTGGTCACCGAATATCCCGACGCCGACATTTTCGCGGAGCAGGGCATCACGGCGGGAAACGATGGAAATGTCTGGTTCACGGCGCCCTTCACAACTACGGGCCCCGGCATCGCCAGAATCACTCCTGCGGGAGTCATCACCTTGTTTTTGTTGCCCGCCGGATCTTTCCCGCAGTTCATAGGCTCCGACAACCTGGACGGAAATCTCTGGTTTACCGATTCCTCGCTGAATGTGATTGGAGAGATGGATACCTCCGGAAACCTCATTGCGGAATATCCGATTCCCACGGCTTTGTCGAACCCGAGCGTAATCTCGTATGGACCGGACGGCAATATGTGGTTCATCGAAAATACCGAGTTCGGTGCGGTCGCGAAAATCACTCCCACCGGATCTGTGACCGAATACCCGGTTCAACTGCAGAATTACCAGGACGGAATCGTGGCCGGCCCCGATGGCGCCGTCTGGATAGCCCAGGGATATCCCAACAGCGTCGCTCGCATCACGACTTCTGGCGTCGTCAGCACGGTGCCGTTAACCGCGTCGAATGCTTTGGGCAACGCGCTGGTCGTCGGCGCAGATGGCAAGCTCTGGGTCGATGAGGCCACCGCGGGAGCGATGGGCCGCCTCAGCGCGATCGGCGGAACCGGCAACAACCTCCGCGCCATTTACGGACTTCCCTTCGAAAACGGCAAGGTCGCCAACTTCGTGGATGGCACGCTTTCCGCGACTTCCTCCAACTTCACTGCCAACATCGCTTGGGGCGACGGCGCCACCTCGGCCGGAACTGTCTCCGGAGGTTCGGGTAGTTTCACCGTCAGGGGTACGCACACCTATACCCGCCCCGGCTCATTCCCGGTGGTTGTCACGCTGACAGACGATGTAGATAACTCCACTTACACCGCGACCACGGGAAAGGCAATAGTAGTGAAATAGAGGTTGCCGTTTGGACGGGAATGGTCCTGGGTAGCGGTGTTTCGGAGTCTGAGTGCGAGGGTTGGATGTTTTGTGCGAAGGGCTGAAGCTTGGGATCGGAGACGTCCTGTGGATCGGCCCTTCAGCGCTGGACTGACTGACAGCCAGCTTTAGCCGCTGAGGTCGGGCAGCTGACCCCAATCCCCTAGTCGCCCGAGGGCAGCAGTTCATCGTCCCAGGAATTACCGGCCAATGACGGATAGTAC
Organism: uncultured Acidobacteriaceae bacterium; assembly: GCA_963715875.1. Taxonomy (GTDB): domain Bacteria; phylum Acidobacteriota; class Terriglobia; order Terriglobales; family Acidobacteriaceae; genus Sulfotelmatobacter. The sequence goes on from OY970281.1 coordinate 4,719,133, forward strand.
AGAGCCGCAGAGGCCGTCATCCCGCGGTACTCTGCCAACTGCTTGCTGGACTGGAAGGTGTAGTTGGAGTCACGGTTGCCGGTCGGCGTAGTCATCTGATTTGTCCCCACTCAAAAATTTACGTCCGGGCTTTCGCCCCACTCTCCGCAGTAGACTCCGAACCGCAGTTCGAAGCAAACCGCACTGTCCGCCCCGACCTACTCGTCCGATTTGACCTAGTCCGAGAAGGCGCTGCACCATCTGGCCACCGCGACAACCGCAACTAGCGCTTCGCCGAAGTATCCGGCGCCTTGTGATAGCTGAAGTAGGAATCATCTTCCTGCCCTCTGCGCGGAAACAGGAGCATCACCCTGGCATTGGATCTCATGGAGTAACGCGTAGCCATCCAGATATCGTCGGTCACTGGGCGCTTTTCCACTTCGAATCTCGTTCCGGGTTCGACTTCCGCGAGAAAGCCCTCGATTCGCACCGGATGAATCACATGCGCTTCCACTTTCACCCATTGAAACGTCTTCACATCAATCCACATGGTCCCTTCCATCCCGGTGAGCACTTGGCTGTCACGATCTGGCGGCTTGTAGGAGGCACGCGGCGTCGCCTTGAGCACGTAGACACTGAACCCATCGAGCTTTTGTCTGCCGACCAGGTGAAAGTCAAATCCCTCCGTTAATTGCCGAAGCATCGTGTGGTCGCGTTTCCGGTCCGCCTCATATTTCGCAATTCTCTCGGATCGTTTCTCCTCGGATTCATGTTGCCGTTCGGCGACGGCTTTCTCATACTTCTCCTGCTCTTCTTTCTCTTTCTCCGCATCGAGCTTGTGTCCGTTCACCGCGATGAGGCGCTCGTATGGCGACCCGTACAGCATGGTGACGTCATAGGTCTTGTCTCCGCCCTTGGTGCGGTCGCGCTCGCAGTTTTCGAATTCCGGAACCGCGGCCCAGTCCCTCTCGCTGACTTCAGCGGAGCGCCGAATAATGCTGGCTGCATCTTGCTGCGCGATCACGGAAGCAGGCCACAGTAAAGCCGTTCCGAGAATCCAGCAGATGAATCGTTTTCGACGAGTGCGTATTTTCGCCAACCCATCGGCCGCTGCCATTCCCCAATCCTCCCAGCAAGAATCCCACTCTCAGATTCGGACGCGGATTGCGGCGATTCAATACCGTATTCACTGCACACGAGATTGCTATCTCATTGAGGCAAACGAGCATCACGCTGTCACGAGTAAGCCGGTCAATGCCGCAACGTCGTTGACTTCAGCAGAGCGCCGAATAATGCTGGCTGCATCTTGCTGCGCGATCACGGAAGCAGGCAATAGCCAGAAAAAGTCTTGTCTCGTCCCTTGCTATTTTTCGATGGTTTACCTAACCAGGCGATAGCACAAGCTTGCGCGCCTGGTTTTCCGCAACCGTGAGGCGAGAGCTAGCAGTTTGCCGTGAGCACGGGTTGCCCGGTAGAATTAAACTCTCGGTCGTCGCCTGTAGGCCCGTAGCTCAGTCTGGTTAGAGCGCTTCCTTGACACGGAAGAGGTCGATGGTTCGAGTCCATTCGGGCCTACCATTTTGCATCAGTGATTCCACTCTGTCGTCTTCCCGCCGTTCCTCGACATAGCAGTCGGAAGAATCTGCGTCCGTTCTGCAGTTTCAACCTTCTTCAGCTGCGCGCACGCCCGCGCCGCTCCATCGCAACCCACCGGCGTGTAACAATACCAGACGTGCTAAAAATGGATCCCCTCCACGGGGCTCCTGGGAGACACACGATGCGATCGTTCCGCGCCACACTGACCACGCTTGCACTGGCCATCCTCATCCTCTTCTCAGCCGCCGCCTCCGCGCAGGCCCCTCGCCCTGCCGATCCCACAGAAAACGCCAAGCCCGATCTCACCACTCAGCCCACGCTCTACGTCGTCGGCTACGCCCACCTCGATACCGAATGGCGTTGGGAGTATCCCCAGGTCATCGACGAGTATCTGCGCAAGACCATGCAGGACAATTTCAAACTCCTCGACAAATATCCGCACTACATTTTCAATTTCAGCGGCGCCAATCGCTACCGCCTCATGAAGGAGTATTACCCCGCCGATTTCGCCCGCCTCAAACAATATGTCGATCAGGGCCGCTGGTTCCCCACCGGCTCCTCCATGGAAGAAGGCGACGTCAACGCCCCCAGCGCCGAAGCCCTCATCCGCCAAGTTCTCTACGGCAATGAATGGTTTCGCAAAGAACTGGGCAAGGCGAGCGCCGAATACATGCTGCCTGATTGCTTCGGATTCCCCGCCTCTCTGCCCAGCATCCTCGCGCACTCCGGCGTGAAAGGATTTTCCACGCAAAAACTTGTCTGGGGATCCTCCGCTCCCGTGGGCGGTCCGGAATCGCTCGAGAAAACTCCCGAAGGCGTGCCCTTCAATGTTGGCGTGTGGGTCGGCCCCGATGGCGAGAGCGTTATGGCCGGCCTGAATCCTGGCGCATACGACAGCGGCATCGATGCCGATCTCAGCAAGCCGCTGTCTCCGCTGCCGCCCAATCCGGCGCTCGAAGAGGTTTCCAAAAAACTTCAGGCCCTCGAGCAAAGACTGCGGCAGGCCGAGCACAGCGGGCAATCTTCGGATGAAAAAGACATTCAGGAAATCTATCGGCTGCGCGATCAGCAGCACTCCCTCGCCCGCGCCATGCGGGACCACGAACTCAACCGCTATCAGGGCGACTGGGCCGCGCGCGTCGAACGCAATGGCAAAATCAGCGGAGTCTTCACCGACTACCACTATTACGGCACCGGCGACATCGGAGGCGCGCCGAACGAAGACTCTGTGAGGAATCTCGAAGCCATCGTCACCAGAGGCACGGCGAACCTGCCGCCGGAAAGCCAGAGTTATTCTGGATCACAGCCGCATCCCGAGTGGCCCGCCGTTAAAGTCGGCGACGGCCCCGTGCACGTTCTGTCTTCCTCTGCGGAGCAGATGTTTCTCGACATCACTCCTGCCGAGGCCGCAGGACTTCCCCGCTACACCGGCGAAATGGAATTGACCAACCACTCCGCCGGATCGCTCACTTCGCAGGCGTATCAAAAACGCTGGCTTCGGAAGGAAGAACTGCTGGCCGATGCCGCCGAGAAAACGTCGCTCGCGGCCGAATGGCTGGGCGCGCGCCCCTACCCGATGCAGCGCCTCAACGATGCCTGGACTCTGGTGATGGGCGGCCAGTTCCACGATATCGCCGCCGGCACGGCCACTCCCAGATCGTACGAATTTGCCTGGAATGATGACGTGATCGCCATGAACCAGCTCGCCGGGGTGTTGCGCAATGCCGCCGAAGGCGTGAGCGCCGCGCTCAATACGGAAACAAAAGGCACGCCGCTGGTAGTCTTCAATCCGCTCAACGTCGCGCGCGAAGATGTTGTGGAAGCCAGCGTGAACTTTCCCGGAGCCGCACCGAAAGCCGTGCGCGTGACCGCTCCCGACGGCAAAGAAGTTCCCGCGCAAATCTCACGTGGCAAGGTCATCTTCGTCGCCAAAGCCCCTTCTGTGAGCTACTCGGTTTACGACGTCGAACCTGCAGAAACTCCTGCGGCGACCGACACGCTTCGGGTCTCCGAGAATTTCCTCGAGAACCGCTACTACCGCGTGCAACTCAACTCCGATGGCGACGTCTCCAGCATCTTCGACAAGTCGCTCAAGCGAGAATTGCTCTCCGCCCCCGCCCGCCTCGCCATCTCTTACGACAACCCCGAGCACTGGCCCGCCTGGAATATGGACTGGGACCAGGAACAAGCCGCGCCCAAAGCCTACGTCAGCGGCCCCGCGAAGATTCGCGTCGTTGAGAATGGTCCCGCGCGCGTAGCCGTCGAAGTCGTGCGCGAAGCCGCCGGATCAAAGTTCGTTCAAACCATCCGCCTCTCAGCCGGCGACGGCGGCCAGCGCGTCGAGTTTGCCAACGTCGTGGACTGGTCCACCAAGGCCTCCAACCTGAAGGCGACCTTCCCGCTCATCGCCTCTAATGAAATGGCAACCTACAACTGGGACATCGGAACCATCCAGCGCCCCACCGCCAATCCCAAGAAATTCGAAGTTCCCTCGCACCAGTGGATCGATCTCACCGACATGTCTGGCGAGTTCGGCGCCACCATCCTCACCGATTGCAAAAATGGTTCTGACAAGCCCAACGACCACACCATCCGTCTGACTCTCATCCGCACTCCTGCCACGCGCGGCGACTACGAAGACCAAGCCACGCAGGATTTCGGACATCACGAATTCATCTATGCCATCTCCGGCCACGCCGCGGGATGGCGCCAGGCCCAGACCGATTGGCAGGGACAGCGCCTCAACGATCCCCTCATCGCCTTCGAAGCCGCGCCCCACGCGGGTTCCCTGGGACGCGAATTTTCTCTGCTGCAGATCAGCAATCCCCGCATTCGACTTCTCGCGCTCAAAAAAGCGGAGCAGTCCGACGAAGTCATCGTTCGTCTCGTCGAACTCGATGGCAAACCGCAACCCGACGTGCGGATATCTCTCGCCGCGCCCGTCGCCGCCGCCCGCGAGGTGAACGGACAGGAGCAACCCGCCGGCGCCGCAACCGTGAACGACGGCGCGCTCGTCACTTCGTTCTCCGCCTATCAGCCGCGTACCTTTGCCATCAAACTGGCCGCTGCGGCCAACAAAGTTCCCGCAGTGCATTCCGAAAGTGTGACGCTGCACTACGATCTCGCCACCGCCAGCAATGACGGCACAAAATCCGCCGCCGGATTTGACGGCAAGGGCAATTCTCTCCCAGCGGAAATGCTCCCCGCGCAGATCACCTTCAACGGCGTGCAATTCCAACTTGCCCCCGCGAAAACCGGTGCGCTCAACGCAGTCGTCGCAAAAGGCCAGTCCATCACGCTCCCCGGCGGCCCGCACAATCGTGTCTACGTTCTAGCCGCCTCCGCCGACGGAGACCAGAAGGCCACCTTCAAAATCGGCAACATGAATGCCGACCTCAACATCGAGAACTGGGGAGGATTCATTGGTCAATGGGACGACCGCACGTGGAGTTCGAAAGACACCTCTAAAGACGATTATGGACAGATGACCGGCCTCATCCCCGGTTACATCAAGCGCGCCGACTTGGCGTGGTACTGCTCGCATCACCACAACGCCGCCGGCGAAAACGTCCCGTACAGCTACTCGTACCTTTTCGCCTACGAAATCGACCTGCCCGCAGGAGCGCGTGCGATCACTCTTCCCAACAACGAAAACATTCGCATCCTGGCCATGTCAGCGGCGGAAGAAAATCCCGAAGTAACTCCAGCCCAGCCCCTTTACGACGTCCTCCCGCCACCGGCAGGACAGTGAACTGCGCATCGGCGGCCGGTGTAAACTGCGAAATGTTCCCCGTCCCTCGCGCGCTCTGCGAGACGGGGGAATCCATGCGGCCTCCAACCTTGCCAACTCCCACCCGCCCCAGCGACAATCGTTCCATGCCAAAGCCTCCCTTCTCCGCGGGATCGATGGTCGTCGTCACCCTGGGAAATCCTCGCGATAAATTCTGGGGAATGATCCTCGCGCTCGCTCCCGAAGGCCTTAGCATGAGCGGCGTCGAACTCGCCGGCTTTGACGATTTTGTGCTGATGGTGAAGGGCGGAGAACCATTCAGTCCCGCCGTCGTTTTCTTCCCCATGCACCGAATTGAAAGCATCGACCTCGAGGTGCCGAGCGCCAGTTTGCCCTCGCTTTCGCGACGCTTTTCAGACAAGACCGGCCTCTCTCCCGCCGAAGTGTTCGGACATGCCGCCGACTCCGGTTCATCCAGACCCGATCGCGAGGACCGGGCATGAACCTCTCCCAAATCTTCACCGCGCCCAACCAACTCACACTGCTGCGCATGGTGTTCGTGCCCTTTATCGTCATCGAACTGGTTGAAGGACGCTACTTCTGGGCGCTGATTCTCTTCATCATCGCCGGATTCAGCGACGGCCTCGATGGACTGCTCGCCCGCAAACTCCACCAGCAGACGCTGCTCGGCCAGTATCTCGACCCGATCGCCGACAAACTGTTGTTGAGCACCATGTTTCCCGTGCTTTCCATCCTGCACAAAATTCCGTGGAAGTTTACGGTGCTCGTCTTCAGCCGCGACATTTCCATCCTCGCCGCCAGCGCCGTGCTCTTCGCCATCGCCGGATTGCGGAACTTCCGCCCCAGCATCTTCGGCAAGGCCAACACTTTTTCCCAGATTGCCGCCGTCTTTTTCGTGATGCTGTTTTGCATCCAGCCCGCCCGCTGGATCTGGATCACGCGCACCGTCTTCCTCCGCGCCACCTTCGCCTTCACCATCATTTCGGCGCTGCACTATGTCTTCCTGGTGCAGCACCGCCTACGCGCCCACACCCATACCCTCACCGCGAATTCGTCCGCAAGCGGGCGGTAGTGCAGAGTTTGCCGAATGCCCCATTTTCTCCGCGTACTCCGCGGCATTTCTCCGCATACTCCGCGTCAAGATTTTGACCTTGAACTCCCCCGCCAGTTGACCCTCTTTCTCCCCCACCCCTAGAATTGATGATTCACCCTTATGCCGCTACGTCTTTACAACACCATGTCCTCGCAGGTGGAGGAGTTCCGCACGCTCCGGCCCAACGAAGTTCGCATGTACGCTTGCGGACCGACCGTCTACGACTACGGCCACATCGGCAACTTCCGTACATTCATCGCCGTCGATATGCTGCAGCGCTTCCTGCGCCAGTCCGGCTACAAAGTCCACTACGTCATGAACATCACCGACGTCGACGACAAGATCATCCGCAACGCCGCCCGCGACAATGTGACCGTTCAGCAATATACCGCGAAGTACGAGAAAGCGTTTCTGGAAGATTCCGCCCTCATCGGAATCGAGCAGCCGCAACTCGTGCGTGCCACGGAACACATCGCGCAGATGGCGGATTTTGTTAGCAAGTTGGTTGAAAAAGGCATCGCCTATCGCACCGATGACGGCTCATATTACTTCCGCATCGCAAAATTCCCCGCCTACGGCAAGCTCTCAAAAAAGGATTTCGGAGGAATGCTCGACGGAGCCCGCGTCGACGTCGACGAATACGATAAAGACAGCGCCCGCGACTTCGCCCTCTGGAAATCCCCCAAGCCCGGCGAAGCCTTCTGGGACACTTCAATCGGCCCCGGGCGCCCCGGCTGGCACCTCGAGTGCTCCGTCATGTCGATGCAGGAACTCGGCGAGAGCTTCGACCTGCACGCCGGCGGCGAAGACCTGGTTTTCCCGCATCACGAAAACGAAATCGCCCAATCCGAATCGCTCACCGGAAAAATGTTTTCGCGTTTCTGGTTTCACGTCCGCTTTCTGCTCGTCGAAGGCGAGAAGATGTCGAAGAGCCTCGGCAACTTCTATACCCTCCGCGACCTGGTGTTGAAGGGACACAAGCCATCGTCGCTTCGCTATCTGCTCACTTCCGTTCCCTACCGCAACCAGCTCAACTTCACCTTCGACGGGCTCAAGCAGGCCGCGGTATCGGTGGAGCGCCTGCGCAATTTCCGCCAGCGCCTCACCGCCGGAACTTTTCCGCCCGGCTCCAATCCGCAAATGCAAGCGCTTGCCGCCGAGACCATCGACCGCATGCGCGCCGCGCTGGATGACGATCTCAACGCTGCGCAGGCTCAGGGCGCCATTTTCGAAATGGTGCGCCAAGTCAACTCCGCCCTCGATTCCGGCCAGATCAAGCACGACGATGCCGCGCCATTGCTCGCCGCCCTAAAACAGTTCGACGAAGTGTTTGACGTTCTCAACGACGGCGATCGGCCGAAGATGAAACAGATTTTCGATTGGGCTATCGCCGAAGGCCGAGAAAACGACATTAGCCAGGAACTGCGCGAGGCGGTGCAATCCGGCGAACTTTCCGACGCCGACATCGAAAAGAAAATCGCCGAAATGGAAGCCGCCCGCAAAGCCCGCAACTTCAAGCAATCTGACGCCCTGCGCGCCGACCTGACCGCCGCCGGCGTAATCATCGAAAACACAAAAGAAGGCGTCCGCTGGCGCAGAAAATAGCTCCGCGGTGTTAAGCTGACGGCTGATAGCTGAAGGCTAAGTTCCATGAAATCGCTGGACGAATATCTCCTCGCCGCTGAACAAGCGCACGGCCACCTCTGCGCCGGACAGGTCCTGGGCGTCCGACTCGCCATGCTGGGTCTGCAGAAACTCGCCATCGACGACCCCCACGGCAAAGACCGCAAGCGACTCGTCACCTTCGTGGAAATCGACCGCTGCGCCACCGACGCGGTTGCGGTCGTCACTGGTTGCCGCCTCGGCAAGCGCGCCCTGAAATTTCGCGACTGGGGAAAGGTCGCAGCCACGTTCGTGGATGTCTCGACCGGCAAAGCCATCCGCATCGCGGCCAAAGAATCCTCGAAGGCTCTGGCGAAGCAGTTGCATCCGGAAATCGCAGACAAGAACCAGCAACAGATGCTGGCCTATCGCGAAATCACAGATGACGATCTGTTCACGACGCAATGGGTGAAGGTAGATTTACCGCCCGAAGAATTTCCCGGATACAAGGGGGATCGCGTGGTGTGCGAAGTGTGTGGCGAAGGGATCAACTTTCGCCGCGAGGTGCGATGCGAGGACCGAGTGCTCTGCCGTGCCTGCGCAGGCGAGCGCTACTACGAGCCGATCTAGCTTTCGGACGATCGAGCTGTCTGTTCATACGCCTGCGCCACGCGCAAGATCGTCGCTTCATCGAAGTGCTTCCCAAGAATCTGCAGCCCGATCGGCAACTTCTCTTTCGTCATGCCACACGGCACCGAAATCCCCGGAATCCCCGCTAAATCCGCAGTCACCGTGTAGATGTCTGCCAGGTACATGGCCAGCGGATCGTTCGACTTCTCTCCTAAGCGGAACGCCGCCGTCGGACTGGTCGGCGTCACGATCGCATCCACTTTGCCAAACGCTTCTTCGAAATCGCGCGTCAGCAGCGTGCGCACTTTCTGCGCCTTCAAATAATACGCATCGTAATAACCCGCACTCAGCGCGTAAGTGCCGAGCATAATTCGCCGCTTCACCTCCGCGCCGAAACCCTCGTCGCGGCTGCGCCGGTACATCTCCGAGAGCGTCTTCACTCCCGGGGCGCGATAGCTGTAGCGCACGCCGTCGTAGCGCGCGAGATTCGAAGACGCCTCCGCAGTCGCAATCAAATAATAAGTCGGAATCGCATACGGCGTGTGCGGCAACGAGACCGGCACAACTTCGCAGCCCAAGCCCTTCAGTTTGTCGATTGCCGACTCCACCGCCTGCCGCACTTCGTCGTCGAGCCCTTCGCCAAAGTATTCCTTGGCCACGCCCAGCCTCAACCCGCGTACCGGCTTCTCCATCTCGGCAACGTAATCCGGCACCGGCGCATCCGCCGAAGTCGAGTCCATCGGATCGCGCCCAGCAATCGTTCCCAGCACGATTGCCGCATCCTTCACAGTGCGCGTCAGCGGCCCTATGTGATCGAGCGACGACGCGAACGCGATCAGCCCATATCGCGAAACGCGGCCATAGGTGGGCATCAATCCCACGACGCCGCAAAACGACGCCGGTTGCCGAATCGATCCTCCCGTATCCGAGCCGAGCGCGACCACCGCCATATCCGCCGCAACGGCTGCCGCCGATCCTCCCGAAGATCCCCCCGGCACACGGTTCAGATCGCGTGGATTTCGCACCGAACGAAATGCCGAGTTCTCATTCGACGATCCCATCGCGAACTCGTCGCAGTTTGTCTTGCCCAGCACGACCGCGCCCGCCGCTTCCATGCGCGCCACCGCCGTGCAGTCATAAGGAGGAATGTAGTGCCCCAGAATTTTAGATCCCGCGGTCGTGCGCACCCCGCGCGTCAACATCACATCTTTGATCGCGACCGGCACTCCACCCAGCGGCGGCAGCGCCTTGCCCTCAGCGGCCATGCGGTCGATACGATCCGCCGTCTCCAGCGCCCGCTCTTTGCAAAGCGTGAGATAGGCCCCGATCGTCCCATCTTCTTTCTCGATGCGCGCGTAATGCGCCTCGGCAAGCGCGAGGGCGGTCGTAGTGCGCTCCTGGATCGACGTGCGTGCAGTATTGATGGTGAGAGCGCTCATAAGCTCAGTGGTTAGTGATTAGTGCGGAGTGATTAGCTTCAGTTTCACAAGCGGACCAGGCCTAACCACTAGCCACTAATCACTGCTTCACTGCCTTTCAATCACTTTCGGCACCCGAAAGAAAGTTCCATCCGCATCTGGCGCGTTCTCGAGCGCCGCTTCCTGTGACAAAGACTTCCGCAGTCCCTCGACCACGTCCTCCCGGCTCGCGTACGAAAATCTCTCGCTGCCCTGTTTGGATTGATCGACGCCATACCGATCCGAAACCTGCGCCATCGGCTCGATATTCGAGGTATCCAATTCGTTGAGCCTCTCGACGTAATCCAGAATCGAGTTCAAATCGCGCACCATGCCGCCACGCTCGTCTGGGGAAAGCTCCAGGTTGGCCAGATCGGCGACATACGCAACGTCTTTGTCAGTGACTTTCATCTGCGGTCTTGCCGGATCACAAACTCAATCCTCTCCACCCGCTGCCCCGCGTACCGGTTCAATCCCGCGACATACCGCGCGGCCAATCCCTGCAACTCACGCTTCCACCCGGCATCGGGGACTTCCACGCGCAGCACCGCGTCAGTGAACTCCACCGCCCGCGTGCGCCCCGCCACCACCGACCCGCACACCAGCGGCCACGCCAGCAATGGAGCCTCTCCCGCCGGCACGTTCCGCAGCGAGCCCGCTACAATTTTTTCCAGTCCAGCGCCCGCCTGCTCCAAAGCAACTCCCGGCTACGTTGAATTTCTCACAACCGATCCCAGAGGAATTTCGATTTTACTCCACTCGACGCTCTCGCTCTATCAGCGGAAATTCGCTCTTCACAAACTCGACCGCCGCCTCGTGCGAAGTCAAGCGCCCCTCCAGTTGCGCATCTTCCACAGCCTCAAGGATTTCTCGAAACCTCGGCCCCGGAGCGTATCCTGCGGCAATCAAGTCGTCACCGTTCACCAGCACGACGGGACGAATTTTCTCCGGCGGAATCTCGTTCATCTTTTCCCGCAGAAACTCGTACGTCTGCAAATGCCGATGGCTAGCCAGGCTGTCGGCGCGGTGCAGTGCGAGGTGTTCTTCGAACTTTGGCATGCGCAAAAAACGCTTGAGCGTCAACTCTTTCATGCGCCCAACGTGCCCAAACCGCATGTGGTTATCAACCAACGCAAGAATCTGCTCGCTGTCGTGATTCGAAAAGCGCAAGCGCCCGCAAAGTTCTTCCGCGATCTTGACGCCCACCTCGACGTGATCATCGAATCGAATCCGATCGGGCGCCCGGCGGAATGTAGCCGGCTTCCCGACATCGTGCAGCAGCGCCCCCCACGCCAGCGTCGCTGAACACGGATGCGGCAAATTTTCCAGCAGCAGCAGCGTGTGCACAAACACGTCGCCCTCGGGATGAAACTCCTCCGGTTGCTCGACGCCCTTCATCTTCGAAATGTCCGGCAACACTTCCTTTAGCAACCCACTCTCATCCAGTAGCAAAAATGCCCGCCGCCCGTGCCCTTCCACCAGCATCTTTGTGAGTTCGTCGCGAACCCGCTCGCATGAAACCATCCGAATCTCGCCGGCATGACGATGAATCGCAGCCATCGTCTCCGCTTCAATCTGATACTCGAAGCGCGCCGCAAAACGCACCGCCCGCAGCATGCGCAACTTGTCTTCGGCAAAGCGCCGGTCCGCATCTCCGATCGCGCGAATGATCCCAGCTTCCAGATCGTGGCCGCCTCCTACAAAGTCGAGCACTTCGCCACTCACCGGATCGAGCATCATCCCATTGATGGTGAAATCCCGCCGCGCCACATCCTCCCGCGGATCTTTACTGAACTGCACTTCATCCGGATGCCGCCCGTCCGAGTATCCCAGATCGCTGCGAAAAGTCGCCACCTCCACCGCTCTTGTTTTCGGCAGCCCTCCATCGACCCCGCGCGTCTCCTCCGGCAACGGCACCAGTACCACGCCAAACTGCTCGCCCACCGCATAGGTCTGCGGAAAGATCTCCATCACCTGCGCCGGCGTTGCGCTGGTTGCTACGTCGTAATCCGCGGGTTCGCGCTTCAGCAGCAGGTCGCGCACGCATCCGCCCGCCAGATAGGCCTGATAGCCCTTCTGGCGCAGCGTGCGGATAATCGAGATGGCAAACTCTTTCACGCCTCCATCATACCGCCTGTTTTTTCGCAAAAATCGCTTGACAGAAATGTCAAGCGTGCTTTACATTTCGAGATGTCAAGCGTGCTTTACAGTCATGACATTTGTCACCCTGGCCACGTGACGGTTTGTACTGGCAACGCAACCCTCGTTGAACGAGGATGCGAATAATACGATCGAGAGGACGCTATGAATTTCCAATTTTCGAATATCCGCCGCATCGCCGGTTGGATCGCGTTTTTCTTTTTGCTGTCCGCACCCGCGCTTTTTCTGGCCAGCGCGAAGACGGCGAACACTTTTGTGATCCGCCACGCCCGCGTGTTCGACGGTCACAAGACTCTCGCGAGCGCTGACGTTTGGGTCGAGAACGGCACAGTCAAGTCCGTGGGCAACAACCTGAAAGTCCCTTCCGACGTGAAGTCGATCGACGCCACCGGAGACACGCTGCTCCCCGGCCTGATCGACGCGCACACTCACGCCTGGGGCGATGCTCTCAAAGAGGCTGAGATTTTCGGAGTCACCACCGAACTCGACATGTTCACCGACGTAAAGTTCATGCAGCAAACTAAGAAGGGCCAGGCCGAGGGCAAAGATCTCGACTCAGCCGACCTCCGTTCCGCCGGAACGCTCGCCACCGTCCCCGGCGGCCACGGCACCGAATATGGCATCCCGATTCCGACGCTCTCCGCGCCCGCCGAGGCGCAAGCCTGGGTCAACGCTCGCATCGCCGAAGGTTCGGACTACATCAAGATCGTTTACGACGATGCCAGCACCTACGGCGGCCACCGTCCCACGCTGAGCAAAGAGACGCTGAAAGCCGTGATTGACGCGGCTCACGCGCGCGGCAAAATTGCGGTGGTTCACATTGGCAGCCAGCAGGATGCTCGCGATGTGATTGCAGCCGGAGCCGATGGCCTGGCCCATCTTTTCGCCGACAGCGCTCCCGCACCCGACTTCGGCACGCTCGTCGCCTCTCATCGCATGTTTGTCGTGCCTACGCTCACCGTACTCGAAGGCGTCGGCGGCATCGCCAGCGGAGAGTCCCTTACCACCGATCCGCATCTCGCGCCCTATCTCACCAGCGCCGACATCGCCAATCTCAAACAATCTTTTCCCAAGTTCCCTACTGCGCCGAGCGAAAAATATGCCGAGCAGACCGTAAGCCTGTTGAAAGCGGCGCATGTCCCCGTGCTCGCGGGAACCGACGCACCGAATCCGGGCACGTCGCATGGCGCCAGCATTCATCGCGAGCTTGAGTTGCTGGTCCGCGCCGGGCTAACGCCGCAAGAAGCGCTCGCCGCGGCAACTTCAGCTCCAGCTACCGCTTTCCATCTCGACGATCGCGGTCTCATCGCTCCCGGAAAGCGCGCCGACCTGCTGCTGGTCAAAGGTGATCCGACGCAGGACATCCTGGCCACTCGCGACATCGTTTCCGTCTGGAAGTTGGGCGTGGAAGACGACCGCGCCAGCTACCGCGCCGCGATCGAGAAAGCGAAGGAGGCCGACGCCAAAGCAGCCCAGTCCCCAGCACCCGCCGGCGCCGAGTCCGGATTGATCAGCGACTTCGACAACGGCAAGGCCGAAACGAAATTCGGCAGCGGCTGGATGATTTCGACCGACACCATCATCGGCGGAAAATCTGCTGCAGAAATGAAAGTCGTCAACGGAGGCGCGAATGCCGATGCTCACTCTCTCGCTGTCTCCGGCACAATCGACGGCGGCCTGCCTTACGCCTGGGCCGGCGTGATGTTTTCTCCCGGAGCGCAGCCCTTCGCGGCCGTCAATCTCGCGGCCAGGAAAAGCATCGGCTTCTGGGCCAAAGGCGACGGCAAGACGTACCGCGTCATGTTCTTCACCGAGAGCGGCGGCCGCATGCCCTCGCAACAAACTTTCGAAGCGGGGCCGGAGTGGAAGCGCTTCAGCTTCCCCTTCGCCGCCTTCAACGGAACCGACGGCCACGACATCTCCGCCATCCTTTTCGTAGGAGGGCCAGCCCCGGGCAAGTTTGATTTCCGGGTCGACGAAATCAAACTGGAGTAAAGAAAGAGCGGCATAAGCCCATCCGCACCGCATTTTCTATTAAGCTAGAAACTGGAAACTCGCAACTCGGGACTCGCAACTGAAAACTTATTATGCTCGACGCCTACATCCTCGGCATCGAAAGTTCTTGCGACGAAACCGCCGCTGCCGTCGTTCGCTCCGGCGAGCAACTCATCTCCAACGTTGTCGCCTCACAGATCGCCACCCACCAGCCCTACGGAGGCGTGGTCCCGGAGCTCGCCTCGCGCGAACATCTTCGCGCGATCGTTCCCGTCGTCCGCCAGGCGCTGGCTGAATCCCATCACACTTACAATTCCGTGGACGCCATCGCCGTCACCCAGGGCCCCGGGCTCGCTGGAGCTCTTCTCGTCGGCATCAGCTACGCCAAGGCTCTGGCCTTCGCCCTCGACAAGCCTCTCATCGCCGTCAATCATCTCGAAGGTCACATTCACGCGGTTTTGCTGGAAGAGAAACAGAAGGGCAATTTTGAGCTGCAATTTCCCGTGCTCGCGCTCGTCGTCTCCGGCGGCCACACTCATCTTTATCTTGCCGCTCAGAAAAACAATGCATGGACCTACGAGAACATCGGCCACACTCGCGACGACGCTGCCGGCGAGGCTTTCGACAAGGTTGCAAAGCTGCTCGGCCTGGGCTATCCCGGGGGCCCGGTAATCGACCGCTTAGCTCCACATGGCGATTCCAGCGCCGTGAAGTTTCCGCCCGCGCAGATCAAGCATCAAGATCGCCGTGACCATCGCCGCCAGAAAGAAATCGAAACCGATCGTCCCCGTTTTGATTTTTCCTACAGCGGCATCAAGACCGCCGTCCTGCGCTACGTCGAGGTTCACGCCATGCAACCCTCCATCGACGCTCGCCGCAAGGCTCTTTCGCAAATCATCAAACCGAAACTCGAAGACTACCTCGCGACCTGCGACCGCAAAACTCTCGACCTGATCGCTTCATTTCAGCGTGCAATTGTGGATGATCTGGTAGGAAAAACTCTGGCCGCAGCCCGCGCCTGCGACGTGGCTACGCTATTTGTGACCGGAGGTGTCGCCGCCAACAGCGAGTTGCGCACAACTTTCGAGCGCCGCGGTGCCGAGGAAGGCATCCCGGTGTACTTTCCCTCGCGCCCGCTCTCCACCGACAACGCCGCCATGATCGCCGCTGCGGCGTATCCCAAATTCCTCGCAAAGGATTTCGCGCCGCTGGATTTTTCCGCCGAGGCAAGCCTGGTTCTGCGGTAGGTTAGGGTCAGTGTCGGGTCTTGGGCCTTGGGTCTTAGGGTTTTGCCCAAGACCTAACACCTAACACCCGCTCTACTGCCCAACCCCTTGCCCGCTTGCCTTGCCCATCACCGCCTCCAGCGCCTTCGCCAGCTGCCCCTCGATATCAATATCTTTATATATGGCGAAGTCGGCGCGCTTTTCCTTCTCGTCAAAACCGCTGGCGCGGCCCGCCACAATGATGATCGGAATGCTCGCAGTCTGCGGGTTCTGCTTCAACGCGGTAATCAGTTCGCTGCCCGTCATCTTCGGCATCTGCATGTCGGTCACGATCAAATCCGGATGCACCCGCCCAAGAATCTGCAACGCCTCCACCCCATTGGTGGCGGATTCCACCGTGTAGCCCCTCCCCTCGAGGAAGCGGCAAACGGTGTAGCGAATCAGCATCGAATCGTCAACCACCAGCGCAACTGTAGGCATGAATTTGCGGAGGAATAAAACGCACGTCCCCGGCCTGCAGACTAGCAGAGCCTCTCCGCCCGCAACAAGCAACATTCAAGCCACCGTGGTTACTAAGGTGACCAAAGAACTGCGTGGATTTTGATTCCGTGGAATTGGATTAGGTAGGGCGGTGTGTTCGTGAACAGGGCGAGTTATGAATCGCTGGACACAGAGCGGGCAAGAGTGCCTGCTCCACATAAATTCCTAAGGCTCCTCGCCTTCTTTATCCACTTTATCCACTTTCTCCTCAATGCTCATATCCTTGAGTTCACTCGCTTCAAACACTTCGCGGCACTCGAGGCACTCCACAAATTCAGCATCTTCTTCTCGACTGACAATTTGCACGCGCGGGTGCTTGCAGGACTGAGGATTAACGGACTGCGAGAACGGCCGTGAGCTCATAAATCCGGACACCGCCCGTTGGTTTTACGCGAAGGCGGATTTCGCGGGAATTTCCGGTATTTTAGCCCTGCTTTGGCACTTGTCAAGTGTTTCCACGTTGCAGCCCTGTGAATTTTTTCCATTTCGGCCCGATAAGCCTCTACCCACCTGTGCGCTCTTAAGTTTCTAAATTCGACCTGCATCTTCGAATTCCGACCAAAAGAATCGCCAAACTGCAAACCATTAAATCACCAATACTTACCGTTCAATGCGGCTTTTCCCGCCTACCTGCAAAGCCTTGCATAATCCCACCCGATCGACGTAGAATGAATTACGACAGAAAAGGTCGGATTTCGTAAAGCCACCTATGCTGAAGCTCACCAAAAAGGCGGACTATGCGCTAATGGCCATGAAACACCTGGCCGACCACGCTCATGAGGGAACTCAGAGCGCCAGCGCCAAAGATGTCGCCGACTCCTTTGGCATGCCGCCCGAAGCCCTGGCGAAGATTCTGCAACGCCTGGCCAAGGCGGGATTGCTGCAGTCGCAGCACGGCACCAACGGCGGATACCGTCTTGCCCGCGCCGCTCACACGATTTCGGCTTTCGAAGTGATTCAGGCGATCGACGGCCCTTTGTTCATCACTTCCTGCGTCACCGTTCGCGGCGAGTGCGGGCAGAGCAAGAGTTGCAACATCCGCGAACCGCTGCGCAAGGTCAACGACAGCATCGAAGCAGTCTTGAGGCGCATCAAAATTTCGCACATGCGGGAAGAGCCGGAGACAACAAGCACCTCCTCCAAACCCGTAGAGCTAGTAACGATTGTTTAGCCGGCGCAGCCGGTTCGCGACAGGATTCATGCAGCACGACAGAATCGTATCGGGGCGCGGCTTGAGCCGTGCCGTTGGAACCAAAATTAAGAGCGGGCTTTAGCCCCTGAGGCAGGAGACAGCAATTATGAGCACGGACGTAAAGATCCCCCAGCAACTTCCCGTAACCCAGCACAAGACTCCGGAGGGCGTGAAGCTCCCCATTTACATGGATAACCACGCCACCACGCCCCTGGATCCGCGCGTGCTCCAGGAGATGCTCCCATACTTCATGGAAAAATTCGGCAACGCCGCCAGCCGCAACCATTCCTTCGGATGGGCCGGCGAAGAAGGTGTCGAGACCGCGCGTGAGCGGATCGCCAGGCTGATCGGCGCCACCACCAAGGAAATCATCTTCACCTCTGGCGCCACCGAGAGCGACAACCTCGCCATCAAGGGCGTCGCCGAAATGTACCGCGAGAAGGGCAACCACATCATCACCGCGGTCACCGAGCACAAAGCCGTCCTCGATACCTGCAAGCGCCTCGAAAAATACGGCTATCGCGTCACCTATCTGCCGGTGCAGAAAGACGGCATGATCGACATGGAAGACCTCAAGCGCGCTATGGACGACAAGACCATCCTCGTCACCATCATGGCGGCCAACAACGAGATTGGAGTGATCCAGCCCGTCGCGGAGATCGGCAAGCTCTGCCACGAGCGCGGCGTCATCTTCCACACCGACGCCACGCAAGCCGTGGGCAAGATTCCCATCGACGTGAACAAGATGAACATCGATCTCATGTCGATCTCCGGGCACAAAATGTATGGGCCCAAGGGTGTCGGCGCGTTGTATGTTCGCCGCAAGAATCCTCGTGTGCAGATTTCCGCCATCATCGACGGCGGCGGCCACGAGCGCGGCATGCGCTCCGGCACGCTCAACGTCCCCGGCATCGTCGGACTCGGCAAGGCCTGCGCCATCGCCTCCGAAGAGATGACTCACGAGGCCACGCAACTGGCGGCGCTGCGCGAACGCCTGCGCGAACGCATCATGAACCGCCTCGATGAAACTTACATCAACGGCTCCATGGAGCATCGCCTCCCCGGCAATCTGAATATCAGCTTTGCCTACGTCGAAGGCGAATCTTTATTGATGGGAATCAACGACATCGCGGTTTCCAGCGGATCGGCTTGCACCTCCGCGACGCTGGAACCATCTTATGTATTGAAGGCTCTCGGCACCGGCGACGACCTGGCGCACAGCTCGATCCGCTTCGGCATCGGCCGCTTCAACACCGCCGCCGAAATCGACTATGTCGCCGACCGCGTCATCGAAACCGTCGAACGGCTGCGCGAACTTTCGCCGCTCTACGAAATGGCCAAAGAAGGCATCAACTTGAAAGACGTGAAATGGGCCGGAGAAGCGCATTAAGAACGAGGTTTCAAGGTTTCATCGTTTCAAGGTTTCAAAACCTTGAACCGCGGATCATTGAAACCTTGCAACTTTGAAACATTGAAACCTGGAGAAAAAAATGTCATACAGCGACAAGGTAATCGATCACTACAATAACCCGCGCAACGTCGGCTCCATGGACAAAGCCAGCGCCGACGTCGGCACCGGCCTGGTCGGCGCCCCCGAGTGCGGCGACGTCATGAAGTTGCAGATCAAGGTCAACCGCGACACCAACGTGATTGAAGAAGCCAAGTTCAAGACGTTCGGCTGCGGCTCCGCGATCGCCTCTTCCTCCCTCGCCACCGAATGGGTCAAAGGCAAGACGGTGGATGAAGCCCTCGCCATCAAGAACATGGACATCGTGAAGGAGCTCTCGCTTCCTCCCGTGAAGATCCATTGTTCAGTGCTGGCGGAAGACGCCATCCGCGCCGCCATCGGAGACTGGAAGAAAAAGCAGGAGACCGCGAAGCCGGTGGCTGTCGAAGCGAAATAAGTTTCGAGCGGCGAGCTTCGAGCGAACTAGACTAGAGATGGCTCGAAGCTCATGGCTCGCAGCTGCTTATGACAACGACGACAGAACAACCCGCGTCCACCGCGTCCGCCAAGGGCATTCAGGTCACCGACAAAGCCCTGGCCAAAGTTCGCGCCGCCATGGCGAAGGAAGGCATCTCGCCCGAGCAGGGCGGTTTGCGCCTGGGCGTGCAAGGCGGCGGATGCTCCGGCCTGAGCTACAACGTTCGCTTCGACACGCAGCCGCGCGAGCGCGATCGCATTTTTCAGTTCGGCGACGTGCGCGTGTTCGTTGACCCCAAGTCGTTCATCTATCTGCACGGCATGATCCTCGATTACCAGGAAACGCTGATGCAGCAGGGATTCGTCTTCGTGAATCCTCAAGCCACCAAGTCCTGCGGCTGCGGCACAAGCTTCTCCGCGTGATGGTCTGGGTTGTGCTTCCTGGTTGTGTGGCCTTGGTTGTGTGGTTTGGGTTGTGTGGTCGCGGGCACTCCTGCCCGCGAGTCTCTAACCACGAAGCCATCCGCCGACGCCCTGCAAAACCGTGCTGTCAGATTGTGTTGGAATTGTGCTGGGTAAGTAGAAATAGATAAGTAGAAATAAATGACCAATCCCCTAACCACCATCACCGCCAAGCCCGCACCTGAGGAAACTCAATCCTGCTGGTCCTGCGGAACCATGCGCGCCACTCAATTCTGCCACGCCTGCGGCAAGGTCCAACCGCCCGCCCCGGTGGATTACTTCACATTCTTCGCGCTGCCCCGCAAACTGAATATCGATACCGCTGCCCTCGACAAAGATTTTTACGACCTCAGCCGTAAACTTCATCCCGATCTCAATGCCCGCGCCGGCAGCCGGGAGCAGGAGTGGAGCCTGCAACAAACTTCCCTGCTCAACGACGCGCACCGCACTCTGAAAGATCCGATCAAGCGCACGCAATATCTCTTGAAACTCGAAGGCGTCGAACTCGAAGAGCAATCGAAGTCCGCCACCGAGAAAGCCCGCTCTACCGGAGAAGCCAAGAAGCAGATCGTTCCGCCGGACTTGCTGGAAGAAGTCTTCGAGTTAAACATGCAGCTCGAAGAACTCCGCATGAACAAGAAGATGGGCGAAGACGATCCCGCCCTGATCGAAGAAATCACCAAACAGAAACTCGAACTGGAAAAGAAGAACGCCGCTCTGATGCAGGAACTTCAGTTCCGCTGGACCATGTGGGATGGCATGATCCAACGCGAGCAGAACGGCCAGCCCGTCTCTGACGAAGAGCGCCGCCAGGAGCGCGCCAAACTCGTAGACATACTCAATCGCCGCAACTACATCAGAAATCTGGTCAGGGATGTCAGCGAGGTTTTGGGAGAATGAAGTCAGAAGTCAAAAGTCAGAATGCAGAAGTAAAAACAACTGTGTTACTTCTGCATTCTTACTTCTGACTTCTGCATTTGAATTATGGCAACGGATCGCATACTCGGCATCGACCTCGGCACCACGAACTCTCTCGTGGCCTTCATGCAAGGGGAGAGCCCTGTCGTCATTCCGGGCGACGACGGCTCGAATCTTGTTCCCTCGGTCGTCGCGCTCGACGAAAATAATCAGCCCGTCATCGGCAATGCCGCGCGCAAGCATCTCACCGAGACTCCCGACCGCGCCGTCTACTCCATCAAGCGCCTTATGGGACGCGGGGTGGACGACGTTCAAGCCGAACTGAATTTCTTTCCTTTCCGCCTCGCCGAGGATCTGCAACCCGGCGAAGTCCTGCGCATCAAGCTTGCAGACAAAACCTTCACCCCGCCGGAAATTTCGGCCCTGATTCTCCGCCAGCTCAAACGCAACGCCGAACGCTATTTCGGAGCCTCAGTCACCAAAGCGGTGATCACCGTTCCCGCGTATTTTAACGATGCCCAGCGCCAGGCCACAAAAGATGCCGGCCGCATCGCGGGCCTCGAGGTTCTGCGCCTGGTCAACGAACCAACAGCCGCGTCGCTCGCCTATGGCCTCGATAAAAAGCAGAATGGCATCGTCGCCGTCTACGATCTCGGTGGCGGCACTTTCGACATTTCGATCCTTCGCCTGCACGATGGCATCTTCGAAGTCATCGCCACCAATGGCGACACGCACCTCGGCGGCGACGACATCGACAATCTTCTGATCACCATCGCCCTCGACGACATTCAGGGCGACTTCGCGCTCGACCTTCGCCGCAACGGCGAGGCCCTTCAAGCCATTCGCAACGCTGTGATCGACGCCAAGATCGCGCTCTCCTCGCAGCCCTCCGCGAAACTCGACATCGAGTTGCCCGGAGGCCGGCGTTACCTGCGCGAGATCACCCGCGAGCAGTACGAACAACTGATTCAACCGATCATCGACCGCACTATCGGCCCCTGCAAGCAAGCCCTCAAGGACGCCGGACTCAAACCCGAGCAGATCGATGAAGCCGTGCTCGTCGGTGGATCGACGCGCATCCCTAAAGTGCGCGCCCTCGTGAAGGAACTCTTTCATCGCGAGCCCCACACCGATCTGAATCCCGATGAAGTCGTCGCCCTCGGCGCCGCGGTCCAGGCCAACATTCTCGGCGGGGGGTCGGTCGCGACGGCCAACATGCTGCTGCTCGATGTGACTCCTCTTTCGCTTGGCATCGAAGTCGCTGGCGGCGTGACCGACAAAATTATTCTGCGCAACTCCACGATTCCCGCTTCCGCCACGCAGTTCTACACCACGCAGGTCGATGGACAGGCCAATGTTGCCATCCACGTCCTGCAAGGCGAACGCGAGCTCGCGAAAGATTGCCGCTCGCTCGCCCGCTTCGATCTCAAAGGCATCCCCGCCATGGCTGCGGGCATGGCGCGCATCGAAGTCAAATTTCTGATTGACGCCAACGGAATCCTGCACGTCACCGCGCGCGAGCAGCGCAGCGGCAAAGAAGCCGAAATTCAGGTTCAGCCCAGCTACGGACTCACCGACGAGCAAGTTGAAGGCATGATCCTCGACTCGTTCGACAGCGCCGAAGAAGATTTCCGCCAGCGCCAGCTGATCGAAGCCCGCAACGAAGCCGGCACAATTCTGGCCGCGCTCGACAAAGGCAAGACCAGCCCGGCCTGGGGACAGCTCACCACCGACGAAAAGAAGAAAATCGCCAAGCTCGAAAAAGCTTTGCTCGCGGTCAAAGCCGAAGACGATTATCAGGCCATCCGCAAAGCCATCGACACGCTGAACCAGGGCACCATGCGTCTGGCCGAACTGATGATGGACACAGCCGTCTCGACAGCATTGAAAGGCAAAAACATGGACGAGGCCGACATGGGCGAAGGCCCCACGGCCCCGCATCCCATGGCGAAAGCGGAATTTGAATAGGAGCAGTTAGCAATTGGCAGTTAGCAATTAGCAGGCAGCACTTATGCCGTCGCTAATTGCCAATTGCTAATCGCAAATTGCCAAACTCTGGAGCGAATATGTCCGAAGAAAAATCCCAACACGCCGGCACCGTCACTGAAGACGCTCCGGGCTCTAACACGGTAGAAGTCACGTTCCTGCCCGAGGGCAAAACCGTGCAATTCGAACACGGCAAACTTCCCTATGAAGATCATGGCAAGGAAGAGTCGATCCTCGACGTCGCGCTGAACTATGGCGTCACGCTCGACCACGCCTGCGGCGGCAATTGCGCCTGCACCACGTGCCATGTGTGGATTAAAGAAGGCGCCGAAAATCTCTCCCCCATGGAGGACGACGAAGCCGACCGTCTGGACAT
This sequence comes from uncultured Acidobacteriaceae bacterium, assembly GCA_963715875.1. Classification (GTDB taxonomy): domain Bacteria; phylum Acidobacteriota; class Terriglobia; order Terriglobales; family Acidobacteriaceae; genus Sulfotelmatobacter. The sequence goes on from OY970281.1 coordinate 4,742,020, forward strand.
GGCCGCCGACTTGCAGTTAAACTCTCGTCTCGGCTGCCAGGTGCAGATCGTCAAACCCGGAAAAGTAGTTGTAGAGATTCCGGCCTGGAACCGTAATTACATTTCCGAAGAGCATCATTAGAAACAGGTTTCAAGGTTTCATCGTTTCATCGTTTCAAGGTTTCAAGGTACCACCGGAAATTCGTCGCAGATTTTTGAAACTTTTGAAACCTTGAAACTCTGAAACCTTGAAACCTTGAAACCTGATAAGGAAACCCCCTATGCCCAAACAGCTCACCTGGGATAACGCCGAAGACATCGGCATCCTGCTCTCCGAAACGCATCCCACGCTCGATCCGCTGGCCGTCCGCTTCACCGACCTGCATCGCTACGTCACCGAACTCCCTGATTTCCACGGAGACCCTTCCGCTTCGAACGAGGCCAAACTGGAAGCCATCCAAATGGCCTGGTTCGAAGAGGTCCAGGACCGCACCCAAGGTTGACAATTTTTGTCACTCGGCCCCAAGAATTAGTGTCATTCCGGACCGGACTGAAAGCTAAATTCAAAGACGGCATTCCGAACTCGGGCCGAAGGCCCGGTGAGGAACCTGCTCTTTGCCCAGCATCGCCTCCAATTTCCCCACGCCTGTGATCTACCTCACAGACTTTCCCCCGCCGATTTGCGACACTAATAGCTCGAGTCTCGGCGTAGAACTTCCTCCCCCCGCCCTCCCCAACTTAACTATTTTCCCCTGCTATTTTCGACAGGCTTTGGTGTTGGGCGGAGGTTGACGGTTGCGCAAATATTATCGATTCATCAACGGCCTCCGGAAGTTCGCTAAAGCGCGCATGGATCCCAGAGAGGCCATCGCCCTGGCCCGCTCGCTGCTTCACAAGCGAATTAACGAACGCGAAGAAAATTTTCTTTGCCTCGCCGAGCGCAGCATCTTCAACTATCCGCGCAGCCCTTATTTACCCCTGCTCGCCGCCAAACACATCACCTTCCAGGACCTCAAATCCTGGGTCTTAAAAGACGGACTCGAAGCTGGCCTGCACACTCTCGAACGGGAAGGCGTGTACTTTACAGTCGACGAATTCAAGGGCAAAATTCCGGTTCGCCGCAACGGCTCGACCTTCACCATTCAAGAGAGCATGTTCGACAATCCTTTTCTATCCTTTGTATACGAGGTAAGAAGCGGAGCCACTCGCAGCGCCGGTACCAGAATTCGCATCGACTTCGATTATCTTCACCAACGCTCCCTTTACGACGCTTTCCTGCTCGATCTTCACGGATGCCTCGCCGCTCCCATCGCTAATTGGTTTCCCGTGTTTCCCGGAGCACCGGGCATCAACTCCAGTCTCCGCTTCGCGCATATCGGAAGTCCCGTCCAGCGCTGGTTCTCGCAAGTTGCCGAAGACCGCGTCCGGGTCAATTGGGAAAAAAGGTGGGGAACAAAAACTATTTTTGCCGTCCATCGCCTCTACGGCTGTCCGCTGGCCGAACCGGAATACGCCGGGCTCGACGATGCCAGCCACATCGCGCAATGGGCCGCCGAGGCGCTCAACGAGCATCCGGCTTGCGTGATCTACACCTTTGCGGCCTCGGCCGTCAGAGTCTGCATCGCCGCCGCAGAAGCCGGCCTGAACCTGAGAGGTGCGAAATTCCTGGTGACAGGCGAGCCTCTCACTCCTCACAAAAAAAGTGAAATCGAATCCGTCGGCGCCATGGCCATCCCGGTTTATGGCATCTCCGAGGCCGGCGTAATCGCCGCCGGATGCAACCATCCACACTCACAAAGCGATCATTGCCATCTTTACAAAGACACCACCGCCATCATCCGCCACCAGCAGCCGGTTCCAAACTTCGATCTCTCCCTCGATTCTTATCTCTTCACCAGCTTGCTCTACGAATCACCCAAGTTGCTTCTCAATGTTGGCATGGGAGATTTCGGCGATCTGAACCTCGGGACCTGTGACTGCGCATTCGGCGAACTGGGTTTCGATACCACTCTCAGCAACATCCGCAGCTACGAGAAGCTCACCGGCGAAGGTGTGACGTTTGTCGATACAGACTTCGTTCGCATCATCGAGAAGGAACTCCCTGAAACTTTCGGGGGCAAGAGCACCGACTATCAACTGGTTGAGGAGGAAGATTCCAGAGGATTCACTCATCTTCATCTGTTGGTCAGCCCCCGCATCGGCGCGGTAAACGAAAGCGCGGTTCTCGACCAGTTCATGACGCTGCTCAAGCACGGTGAGGCCAGCCCGGAATCGTGGGCTCAGTCCGGTACCGAGATGTGGCGCCAGTCCAGCATGGTGCAGGTCCGGCGCGATTTTCCTGTATGTACCGCCAGCGGCAAAATACTCCCCTTTCAGTTGAAGAAACTAAACAGCCAATCCAAACAGTTTGCGAATCAATGAAAGGAATAGTATGGGATTCCCTGCGCGAAGACTTAGAAGACTCCGTCAAAGTGAAGCGATACGAGGGCTGGTTCGTGAAAACCACCTCTCCATCAGCAATTTTATTCTTCCGTTGTTTGTCGTTCCCGGCAGCAGAATTCGCAAGGAGATCGCTTCCCTTCCCGGCAATTTCCATCTCTCCATCGACTGCCTGATCGAGGAAGCGATGGCGGCGCGCGACTTGGGGATTCCCGCCATCCTATTGTTTGGTGTGCCCGCGACCCGGGACGAAGAAGCCTCTGGCTCCTATGCCCAGCATGGAATCGTGCAGGAAGCCGTGCGCGCGCTGAAGAGCAACGTGCCTGATCTTCTCGTCGTCACCGACGTCTGCCCCTGCGAGTACACGCTCCACGGCCACTGCGGCATCATCCGCGACGGTTATCTGGATAACGATGCCTCTCTCGACCTCATCGCCAAAATCACACTCTCTCACGCCGAGGCGGGCAGTGACCTGGTTGCGCCGGCCTCCATGCTCGACGGGCAGATTCAAACCATGCGGCAGGCACTCGATTCCCACGGTTTCCAAAATCTACCCATCATGGCTTATTCGGCGAAGTTCGCCTCCAAGCTCTATGACCCCTTCTTTAAGGAAGGCACACATTCCTCGGTGGCCTTCGGCGACAAGCGCACTCATCAAATGGATTGCAGCAATTCCGATGAGGCCATGCGCGAAATCGCCCTCGACATCGAGGAAGGCGCAGACATCGTCATGGTCAAGCCCGCGCTCTTTTATCTTGACGTTGTCTATCGCGCGAAACAGGAATTCAAAATGCCCCTCGCCGTCTATGACGTCAGCGGAGAGTACGCCATGATCGACGCCGCCGCCCACATGGGCCGCCTCAACCGCGACGCAATCATGATGGAAGCTTTGACCTGCATGAAACGCGCCGGCGCGGACATCATCATTACGTACTTCGCGAAACGCGCTGCCGAACTGCTCAACCACAGAGAGCGCGCAGCCAGCACTCAGATCGATCACAAAACTGAGGCAGAATGGGCGATTTAACCGCAGCCGAAGCGCTGGTCAACGATCCTTGTGCGAGTGATGCTTTGCGTTCATCCCCGCCGCGGCCGTCCGCACAAGCATGTGGAAGATCGCTGGACCTGCGCCAGTTCATTCAACTCCTCGACGACGCCGGGCGCCTCGTGCGCATCAGGGAAGCCGTCGACTGGAAGTTTGAAATTGGCAGAAAGACCAGGGAGTGCCAGACCCCGCTTCTGTTCGAAAACATCAAGGGATATCGCGGCCTGCGTGTTTTCACCAACGGACTGTCCGATTCCACCTCGATCGCGCTTGCTTTGGAACTGCAATTCGGCACGACTCGCAAAGCGCTGATCGCGGAAGGCAGAAAAAGAGCCGCCAATCCGTGCAAGCCGAAACTGGTCGAGACCGGGCCGGTGCTGGAAAATATAGTCCCGTCGAATGACATCGATCTACTGAAATTGCCCGTGCCCCACTGGAGCAATCTCGACGCCGGCCGCTACCTTGGCACCTGGCACATCAACGTCACCAAAGATCCCGAGACCGAATCTCGCAACGTGGGCGTCTATCGCATGCAACTGCTGGGACCGACGCGGGCCACCGTCAGTGCCTCCCCGCAGAGTCACTTGGCCAAACATTTTGCCAAGGCCGAAAAAGATGGCCGGCCCTTGCCCATGGCCGTCGCCATCGGAGTGAGCGAACCAGTCATCCTCGCCGCCGCGGCCGCCTATCCCGAAGGCATGGACGAATTCGCCCTCGCCGGAGGCTTGCAACAGCAACCCGTCGAACTCATCCGGTGCCAAACCGTCGACCTCGACGTGCCCGCCAACTCAGAAATCGTCATCGAAGGCTGGATCCGCCCCGGCGTTCGCGTCCAGGACGGCCCCTACTTCGACTACACCGGAAAACCGAACACCAACCCCAATGCGTACCTGTTCGAGGCCACGCAACTCATGTTTCGCAACAACCCGATTTTTCGCGGAACCTCGATCGGAATGCCCGGCGCCGAAGATCACCAACTCTTCGCTTTCCTGGCCGAACTTGATTTAGTAGATTTTCACGGCTCCCGGTTGAAGCGCGCAATCCAAGGCGTCCTGCTAAAGCGCCGCCTCTTCCGCTCCTTCCAACTAGCCGGAAAACTAGGCAGCATCGTTCGCGGAAAATAGTTCGCGGCAAATAGAAAAATTTTTGTCATTCCGAACCGGGCAAGAAAGCCCGGTGAGGAACCTGCTGTTCGCCGGCACGAGAACCTCGATCGAAGCTCCCCAACCCATCTTTTTACAATTTAGTGACAATTCCCCACCCCATGCCCAATAAACTTCCCGAAAGTTGACCTTCGAGGAGCTCCCCGTATCCATCCTCGACTGTCAACTTCTCTCTCCGTCCAACTAAAAAGGGCGCGGCTCCTAGGCCACGCCCTCTTTTCTTTTTAGAAACTGGAAACCGGAGACTATCCGGCCGTCGCCGCAACCGGCTCCTCGACACTAGCCTCGCGCAGAAACTTTGCCGCCTCTTCCGGAGGCGTCGGATTAATGTAGAAGCCCGTGCCCCACTCGAATCCTGCCGTCTTGGTCAGCTTGGGCATGAACTCGATGTGCCAGTGATAGTGGTCGTTGGTCGGATCTTGCGCCGGCGAGGTGTGCACTACCAGGTTATACGGAGGATTGTCCAGCACCCGGTCCGCCTTCATCAGCAGTGTCTTCAACGCCTGCGCCAGGTTCTCAAACATATGCGACGACGAGTTCTCGAAAGCCGACTCATGCTGCTTCGGCAAAATCCACGTCTCGAAGGGAAACCGCGGCGCATACGGCGCAATCGTCAGAAAGTTCTCATTCTCCGCCACTACGCGCAACCCGTTCTCCAACTCCTGCCTGATGATGTCGCAGAAAACGCACCGTTCTTTGTAAAGGAAGTATTGCTTGGCGCCCTCAAGTTCCTGGGTGACGTTGATGGGCAGAATGGGCAGGGCGATCAGCTGCGAGTGGGCGTGCTCGAGCGATGCTCCCGCGGCTTCGCCATGGTTCTTGAACAATAAAATGTATTTGAACCGCCGGTCCTTCTTCAGGTCGAGGATGCGGTCGCGGAACGTCCACAGCACGTCCTCAATGCGCTTCGGAGGCAGCGTGGCCAGGCTGGCGTTGTGGTCGGGCGTCTCGATGATCACCTCGTGCGCCCCGATGCCGTTCATGCGGTCAAACATGCCCTCGGCCTGGCGGTTGAGCGTCCCCTCGATCCCCAAAGCCGGAAACTTGTTGGGCACGACGCGCACGGTCCATCCTGGGGTATCCCGCTGCGAAACGGGGCCGCCGTTGGTCGATGGCCGGTAAGCCTGAATCTCGGGGGGCGTTTTGCCCTCGTTGCCATAACAGAACGGGCAGAATCCGCCCTTCAACTTCGTGTTTTCGCGCGCGAAGTCCGTCGGACGCTTGGCTCGGTCCGTGGAAATAATCACCCAGCGTCCGACAATAGGATCTTTTCTAAGCTCAGGCACGTATGAACCTCTTTTTTAGGATAGACGAATCTTTCATTTTAAGCCGACAGGGAGGAATTACGAAACAGTTCGATCTGTGGCTGGCTGGCCTTCGACTCAAAATAGTATACGCTGACCACGTCGAATCGCCACTGGCACGAAGGTGGAAAACGCCGCAGGTACTCCCGTGCGACTGCCGCAATCAGCCTGCGCTTGTAGCGGTTCACTGCCGCCTCGCCGGTTTTGACATCGCGCGTGGTTCGCGTCTTAACTTCCACAAAACAAAGGATGTCCTCGTCCCACCCGATCAGATCGATTTCTCCCCGGCAGCGTGGCGAGCGGAAATTCCGTGCCACCATGGTGTAACCCAGCCGCCGCAGGTAGAAATATGCCGCCCGCTCCCCCCGTCGCCCGGTGCGGGAGTGTTCCGCAATTTTGTCTTTCGGCAAAGTCCGCTGAGCCAGCCAGTCCAGAAAACGGAGCACAGTCCGCGTGACCCGGCCGGAAAACGAGCGTCGAAGGCGACTGGAAAACACAGTGATTCCCTCTCTTCTACTCTACGCAGATCACGCCTGGTGGGATGTGATCCCCGCAACAATTAGAAGAGAAAGATGGGGGGTGGTCCCGAACTGGGAAGATTCGAGCGAATCCCCGAGGTGCACACGCTTATAATCTTAGCCCGAGGTCTTCCCAGTGAACGACACACCTCGCTCAAGTTCGTCCATCCTGGTTTTTCTTCTGCTCACCGCCGGCTTCAGTTCGCTCTTTTACTGGCAGTTGATCCGGGCGGGGTCGCTCGAAGCTCATGGGGGCTTGCTGACACTCGGCCTCATGTGGTCCCCCGGAACAGCCGCGTTGATCACGCGTCTGGTGTTTCAAAAAAATCTGCGCGGCGAAGGATGGGGCTGGGGCAAGACCAAATATCAGTTCGCGAGTTACTGGATTCCGCTGGTTTATGCGGCCGTGGTTTATCTGCCGCTTTGGGCGGTGGGATATGCTGATTTTTCCGCCGCCGGTCCCCAGGCTCTGGCCGCGCGGCTGAAGCTCGGATCTTCTCCTGTCGTGGCGATTGCGGCATATTTCGTGGTGCTGGCCACGGTGGGATTTCTGGGTTCGGCAGTGAGTGCGATGGGCGAAGAACTGGGATGGCGCGGCTTTCTGGTTCCGAAACTCGCCGAGTTCATGTCCTTTCCCCGTGTCGCTTTATGCAGCGGAATGATCTGGGCGCTGTGGCACTATCCTCTGATTCTGCTTGCCGACTATCACGGGAAAGGAGGCAAGGTCTACTCGCTGATTTGTTTTACTGTCCTTGTACTGGGCACCAGCTTCCTGTTTGCCTGGATGCGGTTGAAGTCGGGCAGCGTGTGGACGGGCGTGTTTCTGCACGCCAGCCACAATATTTTCATTCAGGCCTTTTTCGACCCCTTGACGCGCTCCGCCAGGATTACGGATTACGTCACCAGTGAGTTTGGATGTGGGCTGGCGGTGGTAGCTCTGATTCTGGCGGTCATCTTCTATCGCAAGCGCGATGAACTGCCGGAGCGCCGCGAAAGCGGCAATCCGGCTCGAGTAGAAGCACGATGAGAGAAAAAGTTGCGTTCTCGTCCCGTATCGGTGACCGCTGGACCTTCGCAATCGAATTCGAAGGCATCGGTAGTCCGCCGAAAGCGTGGAACGAATGGTGGGGAAGCCTCTGGCTATGGGTTGACGGCAACGTGGCAGGTCGCCCCTCCGAATTTGAGATGGTGATGACCGCGTTCGATTCGCTGGTGGAGTCCGCGCAGCAAACTCGCGCGGGCCCTTCCGCACCTCTGGCACCATCTGTGCACGGTACGAGGTTCTTCCGCGACTCACGGGGCCTTTTTTCGATGGCTGGGAAGCTGTACTCGTTCATGCCGACTCGGGGGAGCGCTTTATCTTTCGGCAAAAAGGGGCGGAGGTTAAGGAGGCTCTCTGGCCTGCCGGGACGTTCAGCAGCGTGGTCCAACGAGCCCTCGAGGAGTTTAAGAGATTTGCAACTACCGCGACTGGGGCAAATAGGAAATTGATCTCCACCGTGCTCGGACACACTGTTCTTCTGGGAACTGGGGACTGGAATTGCTTTTAGAGCAAGGCTTAGTCGCCGTCTCCCTCTATGCTCACTGTCTGTGGGCTGTTGTTGGCGCTGTCGGTCACGGTCAGCGTGCCGGTTGCCGAACCGGTGGCCGTCGGCGTAAACGTCATCTTGGCGCCGGGGATTTGGCCGGCCTGATCTGGATTAAAAAAAACATCAGATCGAATCGATAAAATATCTCGAATCAGCAACTTGCAGAAACCTGCTCGCAACCGGGGGGACTCGGGGACGGGCGGGGGTGAAGTGCACCTTGGAATGCACTCCATTTCCGTCCCCAGGGTTTCCGTCCGAATCACTTCGGTGGCACGAAATACCGGGAGAGACGGGACGTTTACTAGTTTTCAGTGGTGTCGAGAATCCAGGGTACTTCCCGTCTGTCCCCGTATTTTCCTCAGATTTGTACGGAAAGAGGGGATCGGCCAGCAGCATTAGGGGAGTCGCTCGAAATTCCTCGGCGACTCCCAGATCGGGAGAAAAGAACCGGGGTACGTCCCGTCTGTCCCCAAGTTTCCTGTCGGGTATAATTTTGGATATCCGCACAAGATAGGCTTTCATCATGAAACGGATCTTGGCGATTCCCATGCTCGCGCTGGTCTTTGATATCGCAGCAACTGGACAGCAGCCCCAACAGGTGCAATATCTCTTGAGCGTTCTCGCGGGAGCAGGTGTTTCTGGTTCCCTTGAATACAATGGTAAATGCGGCCCAAGCGTTCTTGTTCCCGATTTGCCGCCAATTCGCGAACCGCAAGCGCCCGATGCGCAAAACCCTGCCGCAACCCTCCGATCCATGTTTTCGATTGACGGCCGAATGTTAGTTTCTCAAAACGCCAACGGCACTATCCGGGTGGTCGAATCTGGCATTCAAACTGACATCCTGCAGGTCAGGATCAAGCACCTTTCGTTTAATCTGATCTCTGACCCCGAAGAGGCATTAGATATCGCCCTCGCTGCCCCAGAAGTTCAGTCTTTTATCAATACGCACGGCATTGGCCAGCCTGTCAATCCTCTTATAGCACCTCTTTGGGCGTTGCCAGGGGCAGAGAGGAATACGACGCCGGGCCCTGTGGTGCGGAGCGTCCATGGGGAGCTGAATGATGTTACTTTAGCAGAGGTACTGGACTTCATACTGAAAACATTCCCAGGATTCTGGTTATACCAAGACTGTAAGAGTCCCGCTGGAGAGCGAGTTATCCATTTCGAGTTCTTCCCAATTCCAGGGAGGATTTGGGTCTGGGGACGAGGGCGGATGTGGCTTAAGCAGCCGAATGCTACTCCGCCGCCTGGCGCAGCCGCTGCAACCCGTCAGTAGATCTCACGAATGTGGTTGAACGAAAAACCACAATCTCAGTTGCTTTCTGCGGGAGCGATCCATATGTCGTTATCTGGAATAACGAGGGTTTCCTCAATCTTTTGATTCTCATTCCGATTTTCACCTACGCTTTCGTTGCAGGGCAAGCTGCGGACGCGCGGAAGCCCGTATTCGTAAATGGAACATGTCCCGGCCCGATTTCTTCAATTGCGATGGACTCACTAAAAGAAGGAATCCGAAAATCGCAGAAGTACCGATTGGTACATGACTTGTATGACGAAGGGAAGTTGGATGAGGTCCTGACGATCCAGCTCAATTGCAGCGAAGGAATCAGCCTTGGGAAAATACCGGGACAGACGGGACGTTCACTAGTTTTCAGTGGTGTCGAGAATCCAGGGTACTTCCCGTCTGTCCCCGTATTGCATTCACCTTTAGCGCACTTTTCGTGCGCCATTCCCACTGAGGATGCCCCATCCTCGCCGCGTTCCACTCCACGTGGCCCACTTCGTCCGCGTATTTGCGGCAAGGGTGGGATTCCAGAGACCTCTCAATCTCGGGACTAAGTCTTTGATTTCCGCGAGAGCGGGCCAGTATTGGTGAACGAGCGCATGGAAGTCGGGATGAGGGTACGGGACGTGCGCTGAGAGAAAGCGAGGCTTCACGGTCTGCCAAAGTCAAAGCTTCTCGCTACCGGCCGCATCGCAGCCCACCCCTTCGACAAGCTCAGGGCAGGCTTTTGCAAAAGAAACAAAGGTGGGGCATCCTCAGTTTTTATCGCTCCGGCGAAGGTGGGCCAGCCCCCAGAGAAACCTTCTTACGAGGCTCCGCCCCCATACAATCTCAATCACCCGCAAACGCCTCGGTCACCGAAATCGTTTTCAACGCGCCGCGCAATCTGCTCCATCGTCGCCGCAGACTGCAACTGAATCGTCACCGCTTCTCCCGGAAGCAAATCGATGTAATTATCCGAAGTCTTCACCTCGAGGTCGCCGAAAGAAACATAGACGCTTCGCGCCAGCTTCGGCGATTGCAATGTAACCGCGTAACCCGCGCCGTTCTTGCTTAGAACCGCATCGATCTTCGGCGCAACCGGCAACTGCAGATTGCGCGCGGCATCGAAGAACACGAGGTTCCGGGAAACTCTGTGCCCACCCACCTCCAGATCGAAGACCAGGAAACTTTGCCGCAGATCGGCCTTGGCCGCCAGCGCGGCTTTCTCCACCGTGAAATAAATCGCACTCGACTGCGCCGGAACTTGAACCGCCGTCATCTGCTCGAACAGAGCATTCCCCGAAAAATCCAGCAGCCGCATGTGGATCTTTCCCGCCAGCGCCTGCAGTTTGTCGGAGACGACATATACCTCCACCTTGTCGTCATGCAAGAAAGGCGAGACCAGCACATCTTCGTAAAAGCGGCGGGCATAGTAATGCAGAGCCTTCCAGCGTCCGAAGTAATCGATGCTCGACCACGAGGCCACCGGCCAGCAATCGTTCAACTGCCAGTAGAGCGATCCCATGGTGCGCGGCCGCTGCCGCCGCAAGTGTTCGGCGCCAATCTTGATCGCCTCCGCCTGCTGCACCTGGCTCAGATACACGAACGACGCGAAATCTTTGGGCTCGCGATACTCGCGCAGCATGTAGGTCAACATGCGCTCGTTCCCACCCTTGTTTTTCTGGTGCGCCTGCATCACCGGAGAATGCAGGCTGAAATCCTCCGGCTTCGCGAACGAACCCAGGGTCCGCATCTCGGGAAACGATTGGAATCCGTATTCCGTCATGAAGCGCGGGAACTGCCGCGTGTAATCCGCCACCGGCGCTCCCTGCCACACCGCCCAGTAGTGCATGTCTCCGTTGCGCGGATTGTCGGGAACTTCTTCAAAATTTGCGCTGGGAGAACTCGGCCAGTAGGGCGCAGGATCGGCATACTGCGCGACCGCGCTCTTGAGAATGTCGGCAAACAGAATGACATAATCCTGCCAGACCCTGTCGCGGACGACCGGCGCAATCGACTCCTGAAATTCCTTGCGATCTTCCCAGTGATACCATCCCGTCTCGACCTCATTATTTCCGCACCAGATCACGATGCTGGGATGGTCGCGCAGCCGCTTGATCTGCTCGATGGCCTCCTGCCTCACATTTTCCTGAAAGGCCACATCGCCGGGAACCATGTCGCCGCCGAACATGAATTCCTGCCAGACCATAATGCCGAGTTCGTCGCAGAGGTCGTAGAAGTCGTCGGACTCGTAGTATCCGCCGCCCCACTCGCGCACCATATTCATGTGCGCGTCGCGCGCCGATTGCAGAATGTCGCGATGCATCGCCGGAGTCACCCGGTTGGGAAAGCTATCGAACGGAATCACGTCCGCGCCTTTCGCGAATACAGAAATTCCGTTGACCACAAACTCGAAGCTCTTTCCCCACTGGTCGGCCGCGCGGCGCAACTCGATCGAGCGCAGCCCGGTCCTGGTTTCGGCTCGCGCCAAAGACTCTCTCCCGGCGCGGATCAGGGCGCTAAACCAATAACGGTTCTGCGCCCCGTACCCCGCCGGGTACCACAACTTCGGCGCCGCAATTCGCAACGGAACCGAAATGTGGTTCATCCCCGCGTCCAGTTCCAGGGACTGCTTTCCGTCGAAGGTTCGCGATCCTAAATCGTCCTCATGCTGCAGCCTCAGTGTCACCCGCATCGGCCGGATGGCTTCGATCTCAAGCTCGGCGGTAAGGTTTGCCAGATCGGGCTTGATGCGCTGCTGGTGGATGTGAAAGTTTTCAATCCGCAGCCCGTCCCAGATCTCGAGGCGCACCGGCTTCCAGATGCCTTCCGTGACGAATCGCGGTCCCCAGTCCCAGCCGTACTGATAGGGAGCCTTGCGCGTGTAGGGAGCGGTGGCAACATTCTCTTCGTTGCCGGAATTGAACGTTGAAACCGAGGGCAGGGCGTAAGGCTGCGCCTTCACATACGGCAGCATCTTCTCAATCGCCGAATGAAACATCACGCGCAGGGTATTCGGCCCCGGCTTCAGCAGCCCTTTTGCAGCGATTCGCCACTGCCGAAACATATTGTCCGCGTGGAGAACTGCCTGGTCGTTCAGATAGACATCGGCAAATGTATCGAGCCCGTCAAAAATCAGATCGACGTGATCGTGCGCCAGCGCCGCCGCTTCGATCTGAAATGTAGTCTGATATTCCCAGTCAGCCAGGCCGATCCACTGCAGGTGAACTTCGTTGTCCCGATCAAACGGATCGGAAATCAGCCCATTGCGCAGCAGATCGGTCTGCACCACTCCGGGAACCTGCGCCGCATGCCACTGCTTGACGTCGGATCGCTCTGCATCGCCCACCAGCCGAAACTGCCAGCCTGCATCCAATTGCCGCGACGAAGCGCCCCACACCGGCAGCGCAACCAGTGAACACAGCCACATCAATAAGAAGGAGTGTAGGCGCACGTTAGAGCCAGGACCAACTGTCAACCTCTTGATTAATCAATCTGCCGTGGAACTGTCAACCGGTCAATCGCATTTTACGGCCAAAACGTGCATCGCAGGACTGGCGCGGCGATCGGTACTTGGATGTATCATTTGGGGTCGCCGACCATGGATCCTGCCGCCATCCGCGAACAGATCACCCGAGTTCTGTGCAGCCGAACGTTTGCCCACAAGAGCCAGGTCCGAAGATTGCTGGAAATCCTTTTTCAGAACATGGATTCTGAAGTCCAGCTGAAACCCAACGATGTAATCAAGCAGGTATGGCCGGATGAAACCAGGACGAAGCGCGCGGCCGATGTGGCCACCGAAATCAGCCGGTTGCGCCGTGCGCTCGATGCGTATTACGAAAAAGAGGGTGCAAGCGATCCAATCACAGTCTATCTCCCCAACCGTTCGTCAAACGCTGCGGATGGAGCTCAGGAGACGCGCTGGATTGCTGCCAAAATTCGGCGGCCGTTAGAGTCCGGCTCAGAGGTCGCGATTGCAACCGAAATCCCGAGCACGAAAACAAATCTGAAAACCGCAATCACGATCGCCGCATTGCTTGTGCTCGCGATCATGGGCTATTTCTCAATGCGAATTCTGCGGGGGCAAGCTCAGCCGCAGTCTGGGCGGCTCGAAGGTATGACACTGCGGATCTTTGACGCTTCGGGAAAGGAGCTGTGGAGCAAGAATTTCCCGCAGGGTTTCGGGCCGGATTGGTATTACGACGAGAAAATGTGGGGGCCCCACATTTGGTTCGCCGATCTCGACGGCAATGGTCATACCAGCGTTCTTTTCTCTTATTCAGCAGCCGGAGACCGAATGAGCCCCCGGTCGTCGATCTTGATCTGCTACTCCGATCGCGGCCAGGAGAAGTGGCGATGGGTTCCGGGAAGAGACTTGCCCGAGCTGAATGGAAGTTCGGCGACCTACATGACCCACGCACTCAAGATTCTGAAGGCCACCGAAAAAAGGCCGGTGCGAATCCTGGTCGCCAGCCAGCATCAACCGTGGTGGCCCTCGCAACTCGCGGTTCTCGATTCCAATGGCAAAACCGTCTCCGAGTACTGGCACTCTGGTGGGTTGGACTTCATAACTCTGGCTGATCTGGATGGCGACGGCAGAGAGGAAATCATTGCGACCGGAGTCGCCAATGGCTATGACCATCAAGCTGACCTGGTGGTTCTCGATCCTGACAAGGTGACGGGGGCCTCCAGTGAAGTGCGGCCGGAATTTCAGATACACGGTATGGGCGCCGCTCATGAGAGGCTGCGACTGTTATTTCCACGGAGCGATTTGAATCGGGCACTCTACCAGTACAACGTTGCGATGCACCCTACGTTTGAGAACGGCATCCTGCGACTTACGGTAGCGGAATGCACGACTCCAACCTACGGTTGCCCAATCTGGTATGAATTCGATCGCCACTTTCATCTGATCGCGGCCTACGCCGGAGGCGATGAATTGCGCAGCGCCCATAACCGCTTCTATCAGACAGGGAAAAAACCGCATGCGCTCAGCGCGGAAGAGCAATCAGCCTTCCAGAAGGTGCGCTGCCTGGTGGGATGCCAATCGGACTACGTCCCGGTCGGGAACCTGGTGCCCTGAAAAGGGGCGGTGTGGAAAATCTCAACAATCCGCCTCGATTTCATACAAAGTTCATATCATTTTTGGGCCCTGATCCTGGTCTAATCCTCTCCTCCATGCTAGGTTAGCCTGCTCGGACTACCGCGCCGCTAGCGTCTTGTTTCCACTACGGCAGAAGTTGAAGAAAGAGAGAGTTTCCCATGCGAAACCGATGGAATTATGTAGAACGCTGTTTGATGCCAGTAATCGCTGCAATCATTGGTGTTGCAATCACAGGTGTAGCAATCACGGCACCCTGCCACGCCCAGACCTATACGACTCTGGTGAACTTTAACGGGACCAACGGTGCGGCTCCTTACTACGGCCCGCTCGTACAAGGGCGCGATGGAAATTTGTGGGGAACGACCTCGGGCGGCGGGGCAAACGGCGTCGGGGCCATCTTCAAAATGACTCCTGCCGGCACGCTGACCACGGTTTACAGCTTTTGCGCACAGACGAATTGTGCCGATGGATACTACCCTGTGGCCGGGCTCCTGCTGGGCAAAGACGGCAACCTCTATGGAACCACCCTCATGGGCGGAGATGAGAACGGCTGCGATTTTCCGCAAGGCTGCGGCGTCATCTTCAAGATCACGCCCAAAGCGGTGTATACCATCCTGCACACCTACGGCATCAACGATCTCGCGGCTGGCCCTGTAGGGGGTCTCATTCAGGGTACGGACGGCCGGTTCTATGGTGACGGCGGGCTGGACAACGGAGGCATGGCGGTTTACCGGATCACGTCTTCGGGCGCATACACCGAGCTGGCGAGCTGGGTGCTAAGCACCGCAGGCCATCCTTATGGCGGGCTCATTCAAGCCGCTGACGGATTGCTTTACGGGACCACAACGATAGGCGGTTCGGGAAGTTGCAACGACGGCTGCGGCACTGTGTTCAAGATTCAGACCAATGGCAAGAAAATGGTGACGCTGCACAGCTTCAACGTCACGGACGGCGAAGATCCGGTTGCGGGGTTGGTACAAGCCGCTGATGGCAATTTCTATGGAGCGGCGGTTGAAGGCGGACCAACTGTAAACCTGGGGAACTGTGAGTTCGTCTATCCCTATTCCCAGTGTGGAACAATGTTTAAAATCACCAGCACCGGTGTGTTCACTCCGTTGTACGATTTTTGTCCGGAAACCGGCTGTTTCGACGGCATCTTGCCCTTTGGCACGCTGATTCAAGCCACTGACGGCAACCTCTACGGAACCACGCAGTTTGGGGGAATCATCGGCAATGGCACGATTTACGAATGGAATCCGACAACACAAACCTTCAGCGTGCTCTACAGCTTCCCGCAGAACAGCGGCACTGTAGCTGGATTGGTGCAGGCCACCAACGGCAGGTTCTACGGGACGAACGCCAGCGGCGGAAGCAGTTCAAACTGCAGCTATGGTTGCGGAGGTATCTTCAGCCTGGACATCGGGCTCGGCCCGTTCGTGCGCCCGGTCACCTATTCCGGCAAGGTTGGAACTACAGTCGAAATTCTAGGGCAAGGCTTCAACAGGTCAACCACCACCGTAGCATTCAATGGAACCGCCGCCACGCGCACTGTAGTTTCGGGAAATTATTTGACGGCCAAGGTTCCCGCAGGCGCGACTAACGGATATGTGACGGTGACGACTTCGGGTGTGACGCTGAAGAGCGACAAGACGTTCGTCGTGCAACCATAGCGGCGGCCAAGCAAACGCGCTAATAAATCAGGCGTGGTGCCGGGAGGGGGAGTCGAACCCCCAAGACCCGAAGGTCGGCGGATTTTGAGTCCGCTGCGTCTGCCAGTTCCGCCATCCCGGCCTGGATGGAAGTCCTAGAGGTTAAAGCTTAATTCACCGGATCGGTTTTGTCATCCGCAAGACTCGCCCACCGCGCAGCCCTCTTTCGCGGCCGTAAGGGAGGTAATGTCTGCACGGGCGATGTCGATTTCTGCTCACAAGGGCAGAATGGCAGGCGAACCCTCCACTCCCGGTCGCTTTCATAGAGCCAGAATGTGGCATCGAGGTGCTGCATCACGGCTCCGCAGCGGAGACACAGCCGCTGCTGGTCGGCACGGAGACCCTCGTCGGCGAGAAGTGCTGTCAGAGATGCGATAAGTTTTTCTTGTTCGGTTTGGACGGTCTGTCCCATCACGCACACCCACAGTTTCATACCGCCCGCTTGCTGATTCGATTTTGGGCGGTGATGTGATGCTAGGACGTTCTGGGCCAGTCGTCTGTTCGCTCCTATGTCCAGATAAGAGCGATTTCGAACATACGTTTGTTCGCCAGAAGGTATAGAGTGAAGATGTCTCTTCTAGCATCTTTCCGCCGTGCCCTTCGGGCGTCGGTTCCTTGCAAAAATCAGACAGCGCGAACGCTGTGCACTTGCAAAGGAGCCGCTATGGCCCGGAATCGTGCTGTGTCTACGAAGGCAATCCCACCGCCCGCAAGAATCGACGGGGATGGCAAGACAATCGAGAATCTCATTCTTCTGGCTCTTCCCCAACAGGAGTCCGCACAACTTTTCCCGTCACTGGAATTCGTGCGATTGAAGCTTCATCACGTGATGCATGAGGCCGGGGAAGTCATCAAGTCGGCCTATTTCATGAACAGCGGAATGGGCTCTGTGCTCACGGTTCTGCCGGATGGAAAGAGTGTGGAAGTTGGGCTCATCGGTAAGGAAGGTTTCGTCGGTCTGCCCATCGTGTTCGGATTCAAAACCAGTCCCCTCAGAGTCGTGGTTCAAGCGGACGCAACGGCTTACCGGGTGGACGTGCCAACGCTGCGTAAAATGCTGCCCGAATGTCCAGCATTAGCAATGAAGATTCAGCGTTTTGCGATGGTGTTGGCCATGCAGTCAACTCAACTTGCCGCCTGTAATCGTCTGCATGATGTGGAGGAAAGATTGGCCAGATGGCTGCTGATGAGCAACGATCGAATTGGCGAGGCAATCATGCCCTTGACTCAGGAATTCCTGGGACAGATGCTCGGAACCCGCAGGGCGAGCGTGAGTGTCGCGGCCAGCATTTTGCAGAAAGCAGGAATGATTACCTATACGCGAGGAAATGTGACAATTGTGGATAAACACAAACTCGCGGAAGCCGCTTGCGACTGTTACCGAGTAATCCATGATCAGAAAAGCCACTGGCAGGCAGAAACGGAATAGAGACAGACAAGAACAGCCGTTCTCAAATCGACGATATTGGAAAATGTGAGAGCAGCGGACAGATTTTGAGTCCGCTGTGTCCGCTCGTTCCGCCATCTCGTCCGGAGCCGCTATCTTCGCCTGCGGGCAGAGGGGAAATCTGGGTGTCGGAAGCAGCAGGTCAGATGGTCGTTCACCAGGCCGGTGGCCTGCATGAAGGCGTAGCAGATCGTGGATCCGATGAAGTTGAAGCCGCGCTGCTTCAGCGCCTTGCTGAGGGCGTCGGACTCAGGAGTGCTTGGCGGAACCTGGCTTGATGACTTCCAGGAGTTCTGACGGGGATGGCCGTCCACAAATTGCCAGACGTAGCGATCGAAGCTGCCGACTTCGTCTTGGAGTTCCAGCAGGGCGCGGGCGTTCTGGACCGCGGATGCGATCTTCAGGCGGTTGCGGATGATGCCGGGATTTTTCAGCAGCTGCGCGATTTTTCTGGCGTTGTAGCGCGCGACTTTCTGTGGGTCGAACGCGTCGAAGGCTACGCGATAATTGTCACGCTTGTTGAGAATTGTTTCCCAGCTCAAGCCGGCTTGCGCGCCTTCGAGGATTAGAAACTCGAAGAGCTTTCGATCATCGTGAACCGGGACGCCCCATTCTTCGTCGTGATATCGAATCATGGCTTCGGTGCGGGCCCAGGGACAGCGGAGTTTGGTTTCAGTCATCGGTATCGTCGGCATCGAGAGACTCACAGGTCCGCACCGGGCCACAGTCAAAAGCCCCGCTTCTCGCACAGTACGCGCGGGAAACGGGGCATCCGGATTTGAGACGGGTCACCTACTTACTCCAGCGATTTGGGATCGGACAGATTCTTGGGTGACTTGCGGTCCAGCAGGTTGACCAACTCTTTGGCGGAGGCGGGAACGGCCACTTTGTGTTCCACGATGATTTCGCGCGCGCTTAATTTCTTGCCGTAGAGTTTTTCGTTGGCGCTGCCATCGGAACGCAAGGTCGAGCCTTCGAGCGAGATTCCGGCGAACAGGCCTTTGTTTCGGGAGTAGGAAAGAATCTCGGCAGCCATGACGACGTCGGTCGCGCCTTCGGCAGTGCGTCCCTTAGGACCGGCTGCGGCGGAAGCATCCGCGCCGAGCTTCACTTTGCTCGAGAGCAGCGAGCGCGCGCCCTGGGGATTCATCACCAGCAAAACGAAATCGGTAGCTTGGCCGCCCAACTGAAAGCCGATGCTGACACCTTCGAGCGCATAGAGAGCTGGTGCTCCCCAGGGGCCGGTGTAGTGTTCGCCACCGCGGCAAATCATGACGCCGCGGCCGTAGCTGCCGCCGACGCCGAACGCGCCTTTTTTCACCGAAGGCAGAATCACGAGGCACTCGGCTTTATCGAGCAAGTCCTGAGGTATGTCGTCGGGAATATTCAGGATTTCTTTCATGACGACGCCGGCATCGCGCACGCGGTCCGCTTCGCGCTCGTCGTTTTTCTCGTCGGCGGCGAAGGCCGCGGGCAAACACAGGACTAGGGCTAACAGCGAGGCTGCAATGCTTTTCATCATCTTCATTGTCTCCTCCAAACTTCGAAATCGCATTCGCACGTGCAAGAGCTTCTCACCGCACCGTTCGCAAAGAAAGGACGCAAACATCGCTGAGGCCGGGGTTCAGCTACGGCTCACCATCTTAAACCTTCCCCGGAAGTGGCAGATTTCTGGTTGTGGAAATCGGGGTTTGAGCCATGACCTTAAGAGTGCTCCTTTTGTAACTTGGCATGCGGCTTCGCGGCCTTCTAGAGTCAAATGAGCGAATTAGCTGTTATCCGCGTAATTCGGCATCTGGCGTGCATCTAATGGGTTGGAAGCACCATCTGGAGCCGGATGGAGTGCAAATTTTGGAGTTTTTGGGAATGAAGTACACGCATCCCACGGGTCGAGTTTTGGCGCTGCTGGCGGCATTCGCGCTGGCCTGCGGAGCGCCCGTATTGGCGCGAGGGCAAGCTTATGCGTCGAGCGCGGCCAGTGTTGGCATGTACGCGTCCGCCCCCGATGACGATACACAGAGCGGGGCGCTGCTCACGATTCATAAGCGGGTCGATGAAGTGAACGTGCTGTTCATTGCCACCGACAAGCACGGCAAATTTGTGCGCGACCTGAACCAAACCGATTTCGCGATTCTCGACGACCATAAGCCTCCGCAAAGCATTCTGAATTTCCGCCGTGAAACCGATCTGCCGGTGCACCTGGGCTTGCTCATCGACGTGAGCGGATCGGTACACAGCCGGTTCGATTTCGAGCAGGATGCGGCGATCAACTTTTTGCAGCACTCGATCCGCGCCGGGTTTGACAAGGCGTTCGTGGCGGGCTTCAACACGAAAAGCCAGATTTCGCAGGATTTCACCGACAACGTGCAAATGCTTTCCGCAGGGGTGCACAACCTGCACAATGGCGGAGGCACGGCACTGTACGACGCGATTTACAAGGTCTGCAAGGAAAAGTTCCTGAAGGATCGTCCGGATCACCCGGCGCGCAAGGCGATCGTGGTGGTGAGCGACGGTGAGGACAACCAGAGCGAGTACACGCGCGCGCAAGCGATTGAAATGGCGCAGCGAGCCGAGGTCATTATTTATGCGATCTCGACCGATGACAGCGGGCTGATCCTGCGGGGCGACAAAGTTCTGGAGCAGTTGGCGTCGGCCACCGGCGGCCGGGCGTTCTTCCCTTTCAAGATGAAAGACATCACGCGCTCGTTCGCGGCCATTGAAGACGAACTGCGCAGCCAGTACGTGGTGAGCTACAAGCCGGCGGATTTCGACGCCGATGGACGGTTCCGGTCCATCGAAATTTCTGCGTTGAAAAAAGACCTGCAGGTGCGGGCGCGCAAGGGTTATTTCGCGCCGCAGCAGTAGGGCAGATTCAGCTTTCAGACCTCAACTCTCGGGCTTTTCTGACGTCGCAATTCCTCTGACATCAATCCCATTCCCGAAGCCAATTGCGGGGATTTTTTGGACTCACTCGCCGGTCTCAGCGCTGAAATCCGCAAGCTGACGTAAAATACTTTCTGGCACGCGCCCGTAGCTCAACTGGATAGAGCATCTGCCTTCGGAGCAGAGGGTTGGGAGTTCGAGTCTCTCCGGGCGCACCATCTTATTTTGATGCCGCTGTCGCGGCCTTGCTCAGACGCAGGGCGCTCTCCACCGCCAAGCCTAACTTCGATCCCACAGTCTGCAGCACGCCCAACTCATCCCGCCTGAAGGCGTCGGCGCCAACCCGGTAAAGTGCCAGCACGGCTACGACGCTGGCGGATCCTTCTAACGGCACCGCCAGCGCTGAGCGCAGCGTGCTGTACTTATCCGGATCGTTCAAATATCCCGGTTCCACCGACGGATTCCCATTCATAATCGGCTTGGCATTTTGCGCGACCCATCCCGAGAGGCCTTCGCCCAACGGAATTTTCAGCGCAGAGAACAGCCGGAAGTTTTCTCCGCTCACAAACTCAGCGTGCAGCACCTTATTTCTCATCACGTAGATTGCCATCGCGTCATGCGGCACCAACCGCTTCACGCGCACCGCCAGTAGGGCCAGAGTGTCCTCAAGAGTGAGCGCCGGTCCCAGTTGCGCACCCAATCCCGCGAGAGCGTCGGCTTGTTCTCGCGCCGCAGCCAGGCCCGCATCATTCTTCGCGGTTGCCAGTTCCTCCGGCGGTGCGTGCTCCGATTCCGCAAATCCCGCGTCCGGAGCCAATCCCCGCTCCACCTTGATGTCAGTCGACAATTTCACCACAGCCTGCAAGGGCTCTTCCTTCGCCATTTTTTCCAACGCCACATAACGCCGCCGCAGAATTTCCACCACCTGCGGATCGAAACTGATGCCCGATTCCGATGCGACCTTGGCCATCGCTTCATCCAGCGGCAACGCGCGCCGGTACTGCCGGTCCGAGGCCAGCGCGTCCAGGCAATCGACCGCGGCAAGAATTCGCGCTCCGATCGGAATCTCTTCCCTCTTCAAACCATTGGGATATCCGCTGCCATCCCACTTCTCGTGATGGGCGCGCACGATCGGCACCACCGGATAGGGAAAATCCACCTGCTCCAGAATTTCCGCCCCCACGATAGGATGAATTTTCATTTTCTCGAATTCTTCCGGAGTCAGCTTGCCCGGCTTCGAGATAATGTGCTCCGGCACCGCCAGCTTTCCAATGTCGTGCAGCACCGAAGCCGCCCGCAGCGCCTCGGTTTCGTCTTCGCTCAAACTCAAGTCTCGCGCCAGTTCCATGGCATAGACCCGCACTCGTTGCAGGTGTTCTCCGGTGGTCTGATCCTTGGCCTCGATGGCCAGCGCGAGGGCTTCGATGGTTCGCAGGTGCAGGCCTGAAATTTTCTCGACATGCTGCTTTTCCGCTTCCAGTTTGCCCAGATAGAGCCGGTAGGAGCGGTACATCAGATAGATCGGGGGCAGCACCAGGAGCGAAGTCTGCCATCCCACTTCCCGGTTCAGAAAGCTCACCAGCCCGGCCACGGCCGCTCCCGCCAGGTAGTAAGGGAACCACCATAAATAACTGGCGCTCCAAACTTTCCGCACCGGCTTGTCTTCGGTAAGGCCGATGATGATCGACATCGCACCCGTACTGAACACGAACAGCGTGATCGCCGCCACCAGCAAAGCCAGCGGGCCCGGACCATGCAATGCGCGGCTGCAAAGCTGATACGCTCCGTACGCCGCCGCGCTGCACACCGTGACCTGCGACAGGTTGAACACCAACTGCACCCGCTTCACCTGCCGCGCCGGTTTCCAGTAAAACTGTCCCAGCGTTCTGACCACCGCGATCAGCAGCGTTTCGGAAAAGCCCAGCTCGAGCACGCCGAGCAGCGTGAACAGGAAGTTCATCGACATGGTGCCTTCGATGCCCGGCAAACTTACTTTCAGGGAAGAGGCGAGCAGCGCGGCCGCCAGATAACAGACGAACTTGATGGGATCGGTCGATCGCCACTCAAGCGCCGCGATCAGGAAGCAGGCAAACGCCGCCAGCGACATTCCTGTGATAAACACACGCGCGCCGATGTGTCTTGCCCACGTCATTGAGTGGCCCCAATTTCCCGTGTCCTAAGATTCTTGCCGAAGTAGGAGTCAAAGTCCGCCGCAAACTGGAGCGCCAGGTTACCTCGGTTTCGCTCCAGGTAATCTGGATCATGCGGAAACCAGGATTGCCACGCGCGGTGCTCATGCCAGCCTCAATGGGACAATTTGTCCCACCCTCGGCAGGACTGGACAAAGTGTCCTCCGCGCCAATCTCCAACCCGTGCTAAGTCGTTTATTTATAGGAATTAGGCTGCAGCCGTTTGGCGATTCGACTGCACTTCCAATCACGAATTCTGTGGATGTTCTGTGCGCCCGACGGCGCCCTTTGGGGGATTATGAAGAGATTTCTAGCATTATTGATTGTCGTGGCGACTCTCGCTACGGGCACTTTCGCGCAAGCCAATAATTCCAAAATTGCGCCCGAACTGCGCAACGCGAAGGCCACACAAAAGCAGCAGGTCATCGTGCAGTACGCGCCCGGAAAACCGGTGAGCTGCACGGGACTGCTTGGCATCCTCGATTGCCTGGTGAATGACGTTGTGAAAGCCGGTGGCACGATCCTCAGCCAGTTGCCGCTGGTCAACGGCGTCGTCGCGCTGCTCGATGGCAACGGGATTCAGAGCCTCTCCAACAATTCCAACGTGATCTACATCAGTACGGACCGGCCTCTGGCTCCAACGCTCAGCAATGCCGCCTCTGCGGTGAACGCCGAGTTTGCCTGGCAGTCAAACTACACTGGCGCCGGCATCGGCATCGCGCTGATCGATAGCGGCGTGACCAACAGCCCCGACCTGGATCTGGGGATTCTGCCGCTTTCGCGCGTCGTGTATCAACAATCTTTCGTGCCGGGAAATTCCAGCGCCGCCGACCAGTTCGGTCACGGAACCCACATCGCGGGCCTCATCGCCGGCGACGCACTCAGCTCCACCGGCCCGCAATACACCAAGACGCTCAAAGGCATTGCGCCCGGTTCCACGCTCATCAACCTGCGCGTTCTGGACGCCAATGGCGCCGGCACCGACAGCCTGGTGATCGCCGCCATCAGCCGCGCCATCGCGCTCAAGTCGGTATACAACATTCGCGTGATTAATCTTTCGCTGGGACGCGCCGTCTACGAGAGTTACAAACAGGATCCGCTCTGCCAGGCCGTGGAAGCCGCATGGAAGAGTGGCATCGTGGTTGTGGTCGCCGCCGGAAATAACGGACGCTACCAGCCGACCGATGGATACGCCACGGTCACTTCCCCCGGCAACGATCCTTATGTTCTGACGGTCGGCGCCATGAAGCCGATGGGCACACCGCAGCGCACCGACGATCAAATGGCCAGCTATAGCTCGAAAGGTCCGACCGCGATTGACGCGGTGGTGAAGCCCGATCTCGTCGCTCCGGGAAACCTGCTGGTCTCGCTGAATTCGCCGGGATCCACGCTCTACAACCAGTATCCCGGCAACCGCGTGGCCTACAGCTACTATTTGCGCGGAGGCAGCAACGCGACTTCTCCAACTTATTTCACGCTCAGCGGAACCAGCATGGCCACCGGAATCGTCAGCGGAGTTGTTGCCGACCTGCTGCAGAAAAGTCCCAAGCTGACTCCCGACCAGGTCAAGGCGCGCCTGATGAAGACAGCGTGGAAGTCGCTGCCCGCCTATAGCAGCACGACCGATCCCAGCACCGGCATCACCTACACGGATCAGGACGATGTATTCACCGTCGGCGCCGGATATGTGGACGTGGAGGCCGCTCTGGTCAGCACGGATGTGGCCAGCGGAACCGCCATGTCTCCTATCGCCACTTTCAATTCGAGCACCAACCTGGTTTCCATGACGGACGATCCTTCCTCTACGTGGAACAAGAACTCGACCTGGTCAAATACTGCCGTGTGGGGATCCTCACAGTTCGCGACTGGAAGCGGGGGAGCCACCGGTAGTCTCACCAGCAGCCCGCTGTGGGGCGCAGACGCCCTCTGGGGCAGCAGCACTGTCTGGGGGAGCGACGCTCTCTGGGGCAGCGATGCTCTCTGGGGTAGCGACGCTCTCTGGGGTAGCGATGCGCTCTGGGGCAGCAACGTAGTCCCCGGCGAAAACTAGCCTTCTAGCTTTTCAAAAAGAAGGGGCCCAGTCTCTCTCGGGAGCGGGCCCCTTTTGCCCGTCTGGAAAACATATCGCCGATAAGGAATCAGCGAGGATTCACGAGCGCGAGGCACCGCAGGTTCCTCCACCCGACTCGAGGCGTTCTAAAACGCTCCACCGCCGCCGCCGCCGAAGCCTCCACCCGAAAATCCTCCGCCACCACCGAAGCCGCCTCCGCCGCTAAATCCTGATCCGCCGGAGCTCGCCCGCGGCGCGGAGACAAACACCTGATGCATGTCCCCGGCCATCGAATGCATCGACGACGAAAACAGGATGGGATTGAATCCCATCCCATATCCATAGCCCGCCGGAGCCGCGTACCACGATGGCGGATTCTGCACGATTCCCGCAAACGCCTGCGCCCAGTGATGCTCCACGCCCAACGCCATCGCGTACGGCAGAAATTTTTCGAAGGTGTCGGAAGGCATGGCTTTCAGCCGCTCCCCATCGACGCGGTTCATGAACTCCTGAAATCCCAGCACCGCGATATGCGTCTGCGCGCCCTTCAGCGTCTTCGCTGTCATCTCGCGCGCAAAGAGCCACCAGATCACCGCCGAGATCAGCAGGCACACGACCAGCACCGGAACCGAACTCAAGAAGTCAGCCCAACCCAGGAGTTGAAGCGCACCGGGCACCGCGAGAATGCCGATCGCGGCCAGCAGACTGTATCCGTTCGCCGAATCTGGATCGAGCGTGTAAATGCCCTTCCGCTTCAGCGCCGACATAATATCGGTCCGGATCACTGGCACCGCCGTGTAAAAGCGGTTCCTCAAACTCGAAAGCCGCGTATCCTGGCCGGCCAGAAAAATATTGGTCAGCATCACGCGCTCGTGGGGCACCAGGTTCTGGTCCGTCCATTCCGACATCGGCTTGACCATGTGGAAGATGTAGTCTTTGTTGTGAAAGAGCAGTCCTTTCTCGTCCGTCTCTTCAATCTTGATGTATCCCCGCACCGCAAGATCGACGATGGTCGATGTGATATCGCGCGGGTGAATCTGATCGTCCAGCAGCGTTCCCGCCTCCGCCGGCGTCATTCCCGCCGGAGGTTCATACATCGGCGCCACCGACATGCCCGGATCGGGGTCGCGCCCCGCATACCACCACAGCCCGAACATCGCCACCAGCGTGACCAGCGGCAGAAACACCGCCGGATTTCCGCCCACAAACCACATGAGCTTCGTCAGGCCGCTCGGGGGAGTGAGAATGCCTTTGGGAATGTAAACGTCAATGGTCATTCCTCCGCGCATCGGTAGAGCACTGTTGGTTTCGAACTCAACGTTCGCGCCTTCCACTTTCGCGGTCGCATTGCGCTCGCTCGATCCGTATACCCCGGTAAAGGCCTGCGCCCGCAACGATCCATCGGCTGCGGGAGGAAAGTGTACGCTGGCTGTGGCATGGTCGATGGGCACCGGCCAATCGTTGCCGGTAACATTCCAGTAAAACTCATCGTATTGATCGAAGAAGCGCGTGCCGTTGCGCACGCGATAGACGATCTCCACCGTGCGCGTGGCATCGACTGCGTCGGGAATGTAAATATTGAGATGGCGATAGGCGCCGGAGGTGGAGGAGTCGAACTTGAGCTTCGCCCCATTCTCGTCGGTAACGCTGATCACTTTGACGAACAGTTCGTAGTTAGTTCCGTCCGGCCCAGGAAACGCAATCGGAATATTCCGGAAAATTCCGTGCCACGCGCCGGCAAACGCAACCGCAATAGTCTCGCGGACCACGGCGCTGCCGTCAGAGTCAACGGTGATGGTGTCCTGAAAGTCGGAAATGCGCCAGGACTTGGCTTGCGCATCGGCCGCATGCGCGCACAATAGCACTGCAAGAATGCTCAGGACTGTCATCCCGAGCGGAGCGAGGGATCTTGGTGTCCTCTGGTTGCGCCAAACCGCCGTGGCATTCAT
Source organism: uncultured Acidobacteriaceae bacterium (assembly GCA_963715875.1). Classification (GTDB taxonomy): domain Bacteria; phylum Acidobacteriota; class Terriglobia; order Terriglobales; family Acidobacteriaceae; genus Sulfotelmatobacter. The sequence goes on from OY970281.1 coordinate 4,768,655, forward strand.
AACGTCAGAACTTCACCGCTACCGGTTCCCGGTCCGCATCGGTGGTCTCGAAGAACTGGCGCGCCGTAAATCCAAACATCCCGGAAATAATGTTCGTCGGGAACGATTGAATCTTGGTATTCAGATCCCGCACCACCGCGTTGTAGTAGCGCCGCGCGTTCTGAATCGAGTCTTCCGTCTGGCTCAGCGAGCCTTGCAGTTGGGTGAACTCCTCCGAGGCCTTCAACTGGGGATAATTCTCCGCCACTGCAAACAGACTTTTGAGCGCGCCGGTCAGTTGATTCTCGGCCGCCGCTTTGCCCTCAGGCGTAGTGGCCTGCATGGCCATGGAACGATACTTGGCGATGTCTTCGAAGGTGCCTTTTTCGTGCGCCGCGTAGCCTTTGACGGTTTCAACCAGGTTGGGAATCAGGTCATGCCGCCGTTTCAACTGCACGTCGATATCGGACCACGCCGAGTCGCACCGCACCTTGAGTTGCACCAGGCTGTTGTACATCCCAATGAGCACCACCGCGATGATCACCAGAATGACGAAGAAGAGGATGCCGAACATGACTGTCTCCTTTAGGAAACTCGAAGCCTTTCGGAATTAATGGGACGTTAGCACAGTGGCAGCGGAGGCGCAAACCCGCGCATCCACGCAACTTCGCATACTGCAATAACAGAATCGCGAATGGGGCGAACTGCCGGGCCGGCAAGATCGACATGGAGTCGCCGTGCTCCCCTCCACATCGCCGCGAGGACCGCGCCCTGAAAACGATGTGATAATCTACCGCATTACGGCGAAGGTGAAGTCAGCCATTGCCTATTCAGGAGAAAATATTCATGCGTGGTAACCGCTTTTGTTTTTCCGCCACTCTCATCCTGGCGCTGTGCAGCGCTCCGCTGTTCGGCCAACAATCCTCATCCGCCAGCCCGGCCAAAACTGCCGCGAAGAAGGGACCAAAAGTCTGCGTTGCCGGTGTCGGAAACGCCAGCGGAAAGCCTATTTTCACCAATGAAATCGAGGACGAACTGATGAAAGACCTTCTCGCCGCCGGGCTGAACGCGGAAGGAGCGGGCAGCAGTTCGCTGGTTGCCAAAGGCTTGAACCTGAGCGCCGACAACAAAGAGTCGTTTCGTTTCCGCAAATGCGATTTCCTGCTGCTCACCGTGGCCGATCTCTCCAAAGCTCCCGCTGACGCAGGCGCAGCCAGCGGCCTGGCGCTGACGTTTGCCCTTTTCAAGGCGCACGTGGCCAAGGCGGTGATCGATACCGCGGTCGACGCTCCCTCCGCCGATACTCCGACGCACGCCGTCAACGGAGTGGTCGAGAAAGAAGTCGAGCAGGTGGGCAAGGCCGTCAACCGGAAACCTGCCACGAAACCTGCCGCTAAACCTGCCCAATAAACCAGGCACCGAATCCCCGTCTTCAAATCCGAAATCCCGCGCAAAAAAAACCAGAACGCCGCAAGCGGCGTTCTGGTTTTGTGTTCTTACAACTGGTTTAGTGGCAACCGGGGAACTTGAACGAGGTGATTCTCGTGCTCCACTTGAAGCTGCCGGTGGTCTTCATGTACTCGTTGGTGTACCAGAAGGTGCAATCGTCGACGGGATCGACCGAGATCGTGGCATAGTCGCCCCAGCGGTTCGAGGTGCTCTTCTGCGTGCCCGTGCCCTTGATGACGACGCGGGGATTTTCCATTCCGCCCAGTACGTCGGTCTTGGTGCGGCCCACATACCAGATGCTCGGATCGGTGTTCGCGCCGGAGACGCTGAAACCCATCACGATGTCGCCAGCCTTGTCTTGCGCCATGGAGGGCAGCCAGTAGCTGTTCGCCGTGGTGCTGTTGTCCTGCTTCGTTCCCTGCTGGAAGACCGAGGGAGCGGTTGCGCCGCCGCGGATTTCATACCAGCGAACCGCGGATTCCGCCGTCGAAGGCGAAACCGTAGCCACGGTATGAGCCACCACGTTGGATTCGTAGCTGCCGAAGTTCCGATAGGCGTTGCGGTACATCATGAAGCCGCCCAGAGAGTCCAGTTTCTCGCCACCGGTCGGCTGCGGGATGCAGCTGCGGGTGAACGGCGACTGGCAGATGGTGGTGTAGTTGGCGACCGTAATGTTGGTCGGTCCGGTGAAGGTGGAGTTCAAAGGATTCACGAAGTCCACGTGATAGTTGAAGGTCGAGATGTGCGTGGTGTCGGTGCCGATCGCGACGTACATGTTGGTCGAGCCGTCCGGAGGAGGCGTGGGCCCATCCAGATCGGAGGGCAGCAGCACGTCGTAGCTGGCGCCGTCGGGGTTGGCGAAGCACTGCTCGGTCGCGGTATTGCCGGCCAGCATGGCGTTACGGTCCACAGCGCAGGCATAACCGCCTTCGAGGGTGGAGCCGTTCTTGAAGTCACGATAGGAGCCGAAATATGCATCCGGCCAGACTCCCCACTTCGGATAATCCGGGAAGTTTGTGCTGGGCGTAATCGCGAAGGAATACAGGGTGTAGGATCCGGTGGCATCGCTGGTGTTCGAGATCGCGAAGCAGTGCGTGTAAGGAGTGACGAACACGCTCTGGGCGATGAACCAGCGCTGGGCGGCTTTGTCGTACAGAACGATCGGATCGCCGTCATTGTTGTTGGCGCAAGCCTTGGTGGCGAAGCCGGTCCAGAACGTGTTTCCGTTCAGCGGTCCCAGGATCAACGCGCCCGTGGTCTTGTCGTAAACGTTGTATTCCAGGTTGACCCACTGCACGTACTGCGTGGCGCCCACAGAACCTTCCGTGTCCGGAGGAGCGACGTCGTCAGAACCGGTTCCGACATCTTGTCCTTCGAAATTGAGGAATGTTCCTGTGCCCACGGCGGGCAGATCGACCATCTGGACGGCAGCGTCGGTTCCGGGCATCTGCTTGGGAGCATGTCCGGGAGGACGCATTTCGATTTCACGGTGAGACTTCCCCGGGACTGGGGTTTGTTTAGCCAAGTCGCGCAGCGGCACTGTAACGCCGTGTGCAAGCTCGTTGATGACGATAGGGCCCTTCTGAACTTTTTCAGCCTGAGCCCCGACTACGAGAAACGGGATTACGACCCACCACATACGCGAAATTCTTTTCACGAAAGCCTCCTTAAGGCTTGACCTGGTTTGGAATAACGAGTTCACCGTTGGCTCCAGCCTGAGAAATACTTTCTGTTGGCTGAATCGACCTGGCGCAGAGAATCCCCCTGTGTTGTCCTGGTTCTCTGATCAAGGCATTAAAACGGTACCGATGAGCGATCCGGCAGGGGCACAACTATCACCCACAGTAGCTTTGAATTGTGATACTACTCGCGGCAGTAGTCAAGTGTGAATTTTACTGCAAGGTAGCCCGATCAAGGCTAGGGACGGGCCTTTCGACTCTAGTAGGGCAGATGCCTTACCCCAAAAGCGTCAACCTTGGCGGAATGATACCGGCTTATTCCATTTCAAAACTTAGATAAGTGAGGCCATCCTGGCGCTCGATTTGGAGTACCACCGGATCGCCGGTCTTCAGATTTTTGGCGGCGGCGCGCAGGGCGGTCATGTCAGGGATGGGAGTGTTGTTAAAGGCGTGGATGATGTCACCGGTTTGCAGACCGGTGTCGGGAGTGATGAGGTCGGCGGCGCGTCCCAGCACGATCACGCCGGAAGATATACGCAGCGTCCCGGCCTGTTTGAGAAGGTCGGGAGTGAGGTCGACGGCGAGAATGCCGAGCTTCGGGACCAGACTTTTTTCGGGATCGGCGGTGTCGAAAAGCTGGTCCATCTGATCGCGATGTTCGATGGCAGGAACGTAGAGAGTTTTCTTCTGGTCGCCGCGGAGGATTTCGAGCTTGAGCACTTGATCGAGACGGTGAAGATATAACGCCGAGGAAAGTTGAGGAAGGGTTTCGATGCGGCGGTCGTCGGCGGTGAGGATGATGTCCTTGATCTGCAGACCGGCCGCGGCGGCGGGGCCGTCTGGGGTAACGTCGGCGATGAGCACTCCCCAATGTTGGGCGAGTTGCAGACCGTCGGCGAGAGCGGGAGTGATTTCCTCAGCGCTGCCGCCGATCTCGGTGCGGTGAACGTGTCCGTACTTGCGCAGGCTGTGGTAGACGAAATCGACGATGCGGGCGGGAATAGCAAAACCGAGACCCTCGCTGCCGCCGCCCTGCGAAAGAATGAACGTATTGATCCCGATGACGGAGCCGTTCATGTCAACCAGCGGCCCTCCGCTGTTGCCGGGATTGATGGGGGCGTCGGTCTGAATGTAGGTCATGGGCTTATCGGGATCGGCCTGGCGGGCGACGGCGCTGACTACGCCCATGGTGACTGAGTTCTGCAGGCCCTCGGGACTTCCGATGGCAAAGACAAGTTGCCCGACGTTGGGACGCTGCTGGGAAAGCAGCGCCAGGGTAGGAAGATCGGTGTCGTCGATCTTGAGCAGGGCGAGGTCGGTCTCCTTGTGAGTTCCGATGAGATGGGCGTCGAGAATGCGGCGTTTGCCGGCGGCGACGGTGCGTCCGTTGTCGGTGGGCAGGGGCAGCGCGACGCGAATGCGCTGCGCACCTTCGACGACATGGTTATTGGTGATGATGTAGCCGGAGGCATCGACGATGACGCCGGAGCCGACGGCATGCTGACGCGCGATGAGAGCGGTCTGGGTGCGGTTTTCTTCGTGTAGAGGAGCATAGCCGGTGACCAGGATCTGAACCACCGCCGGACAAACTTTGGCGGCGAGGCCTTCGAGCGCGTTGTTGAGTTGCAGAAGAGCGGCCGAGGCGGGAGCGGACTCGTCGGGCTTGGGCTGGGTTTTATCCGGAGCGGACTTGGTTTGCGCGAGTTTGCCCAGCTCGATCATGGTGGCGGGAGTTTGGACGGCGGGATTCTGCGCGATGGACTGCTGTGCCAACGAGCAGGTCGCAACCAGGAGCAGGAGGAGCGCATGCAGGATGAAATGCGGGCGACGCTTTGCGTTGGTATGGGTGAAGGAAGTTGGCATGAGTCGTTCTCCTATAAGCGAAGAAGGGCAGTCATTTGACGGTATCACGGGGGGTTCGGTTGCAGGCTAGAGCTGAATAGGGGTGAAGCGGAAGGAAAATCGCGGAGGACGCGGAGAACGGCCGCGGAGGTTGCTGAGAAGATGGATCTACGGCTGCGATGGTGGGAGACTTCAGATTGACCCACCACCGATATCTCAGTTCGGACACTGCAGGTGTCTCCTGCCGACAGTGGCGCGGCCCAGGTCTCGCAACGGAAGCGAGACCTGAGGCACCCGTCGCTACATCTAGGGCGTCAACTGAAAGGCTGTGCCATAGGTGAAAGTTCCGCCCCATCCGGTGAGGCCGAAGAGGTTGCCGGATTTGTCGAGAAGCAGAGGAAATTGCGGCGCCCATCCGTCGCTCGTGTTGGTGAAGGTATGCAACGTCGTAAAGGTCCAGAGCCCGCCGGACTGACTGGGAGCGCTGAGTTGAAAAACCGTGCCGTAGCCCTGCGAGGTGGCGCCGTAGAGCGTGCCGGTGCTGGAATCGAAAGCCAAGCCGCCCTCAGGGAAGCCGGCATGTTGAAACGAGTAAAGAATGTTCTGTGTCCAACTGCCTCCCTTAGACGTGGGCGGCACTAGCTGGAAAATGTTCCCTTCTCCGCCGCCGCCGAAGTGAGAGGTTTCCCCATAGATTGTGCCGCTCTTGTCGATCACGAGCGGCGTGCCGGGGCCGGTGCCCGTGCTGGAATCAAGATTCAGAATGGTCGAAAGCGTCCACCTGCCGCCAGACTTAGCGGGCGGCGACAACTGGAAAATCATTCCTCCCCCCGCGCTCCCACCGGAGAACGTGGCGCCATAGAGGTTGCCGGCGGAGTCACGCACCAGAGGACCGTCCGGATTGCGGCCGATCGAGCCGGCAAAGGTGTAGAGGATCGTCTCGGTCCAGACACCGTTGACCTGGGCGAGCCTGAAGGCGGTGCCAGAATTTCTGGAAGAGGGCCCGCCATTCACCGTGGTGCCATAAAAGACGTTATTGCCGCCGAGGAGCAAGCCACCCGACGGACCGAATCCGAATGCGCTGGAGAACCGGTAGAGAATACTTTCGGTCCAGGAGCCACCGGGAGCGGCGGGAGGAGCGAGGCTGAACACGGTGCCGCAGCCGCCGGTAAAACAACTCTCGTCCTGATCGCCCCCGAGTTGCGTGACGCCGTACAGGGTTCCGGCTTTGTCCATGACGAGTTGGCCTAGCGGGAAGAAACCGTCCATGCCGCCTTCAAAGCTGTAGATAATCGACTCGGTCCAGCCGCCGCCAGCCGCTGCGGAGAGTTGAAAGACAGTGCCGCGGTCGCGGGCCCCACCGTAGGCGGAGACTCCGTAGAGGTTTCCGGCGGCATCGGCGATCAAGCCTCCGGATGGATTCACGGCATCCTTTCCGGAGCCGAAATCGTAGAGAGTGTTCAAGGTTTGCGCGTGGGACGATGGAAGAATCGTAGTGAAGAGCAGCGCGATTGCCAGCGCCAGGATTGGCGAATGCGAGAGCTTGCGTGGAGCAGTCATTTCATCTCCTTGGGGTGCTGAGGGCAAAAGCTCGGGTGCCAACAGGGAACGTAGCGAGGTTACTGCGAATCCGCGGGGCGGAAAAGAGTGAAAGATTCTTCATCCTGTCGATTCTCTTTGACCACGGGGGTACACGAAGGAATCACTGGGTAACCCGACAATGTGCGAACGCACTCATTCGCTTCGTCGGCATGGCGTTCGGGTTGGGCAATCCCCTGGCCCAGGGGGGAATCTAGTTCCTACCCATAACTAATTCGTTATCAGGCTTTTATCCCAGTGGCATCCGTGATATAACCGCCCGTGAGCTAAAAAGTGGGTGATCGGCCTGCCAGGAGCGTATTCTGATGGCATTGGATTGGTTGACCGAGAGTGAGAATCGGGAATCGATTCAGGAAGATCAGGCCACGAAACGAGGAGGCACTGTGCCCGAAGCGCGGACTGGAAAAAGATTTCCGCTGGAATTGCCAATCAAAGTGCATAAAGAAGGCGTTGGCGGAGACGCCAGCGGAACCACGGGAAATCTGAGCGCTGCCGGAGTCTATATTCGCGCCGACGCGTCGCTTGAGATTGGTTCGCCGGTGGAGTTTGAAATCACGCTACCGCCCGATGTCACCGGAGGGCGGGAGAACGTCATCATTCAGTGCAAGGGGCGCGTGGTGCGCACCGATCCCACCGGAGAGAGCGAAGACGGCAAGGGTGTGGCCTGCGTGATCGATTCGTACGAGTTTGTAAGGAACGTTTAAGAGCGATGATTGTTGATTGCTGATTAGGAGCCCGGCTCGAAGCGGTTTTTTGATCAACAATCCGCATCATCGATCAACAATTCAGCAGAGAGTGAACTTCTTGGAGCGCCGATAACATGCTCAAACTTATTCTGGCCGATAATCAGGCAATTTTCCGAGCCGGCATTGCTAAAGTGCTGGCGGTGGAAGACGAGATGCGCATCGTGGCGCAGGCTCAGACGCCGGAGCAGATGTTCATGGCTCTGGATAAATTCCGCGCCGCGGTTCTGGTAGTGGCGGCGGGATTTCACAACGATTTTGCCGCCATCGTGCTGGGCGCTAACAAGGCCAAGACGCGCGTGGTGGTGCTGGCCGATACCGGCGAGAGCGCGCAACGGCACATGGCGAACGGGGCGCACGGCGTGGTCTACCGCAACGTGACCAGCGCGGCCCTGGTCGATTGCGTGCGCAAGGTGGCGCGCGGGGAAACCTGGGTGCAGGATGTCGCCGTGCCGAGCGAGTTGACCGAGAATGACATGGTCGGGTTGCGGGTGCGCGATCGCTTGACCGCGAAAGAGCTCCGCATCGTGGCGCTGATTGTGCAAGGCTACAAGAATAAGGAAATCGCCACCCAGTTGGGCACCACCGAGCAGGTGATCAAGAATTATCTGCGAAACGTGTATGACAAGATTGGCGTCTCGGATCGGCTGGAGCTGGCGCTGTTCACCATCCATCACCGGATATTGAACGAGGCAGCGGCGGCGACCACGGTAGCGGCTGCGCCGCAACCGCCGGCAGGTGTGATGCCGTAGAGTTTGTTTCGATTAGAAAGAGCCGCCTGCGGGCGGCTTTCTTATTTCTGGAATCATTGATCGGCCACAGATTTGTACGGATCTAAGCGGATTTCTCTTTGAGATTTCTTGAAGCCTTATCCGTGAGAATCTGTGAAATCCGTGGCCCGGTTTTTGCCGAGCTCTAGCGGCTTTGCGCGGCTTTCGACTTGCTTAACAATGCAGGTTGTATGTGCCTCTGCATCTCGCGTTCCACGCCCTGACGGATGAGATCGACGTTGCGCTCATAGGCAGCCTGCAACTGCGGCATTGCGGCTTCGCCAGAATTGCTGATGGGCAGAAGCGGCTCGGCGTTGGCGCGGCGATAGGCTTCGTTGAGCAGCGGATATTCGTTGGCCAGAATGCTTTCGAGGGTGGCATCGTCCCAGTGAGCAGCCTCCAAACTTCCATCTTCTTTGGGTGAGAACAGTACGGCGAAATGATCGAGCGGACGCACGGATGCGACCTCAACCGTTTCATCCAGAGAAAGTTTTAGAGCGATCGCACGGGCGTTACTGTCGTCGGCGGCCAGCACGACGACACAATCTCCGTTGGTTAGACGAACAATGTACATCATGGGCAACTCCGTGGCGGACTTCGTTCCCAAAGGTTCGGCCCATGTTCATGATGCTACAGAAAACGGCAGTTGCAATTAACCAATGAGGAACATTCTAGCGCGGGGTGTCGAAACGGGAAAGACCATTTGCCACGGATTTTCAAGGATCTCCACGGATAAACCCAAAAGCTCTTGGTTTATCCGTGAAAATCCGTGGCCCGTTTTTCTAGCTGAGTTTTTCGCCGATCGACTTTCCCTGCGTGAAGAGATAGAGATAATCGGGGCCACCGCACTTCGAGTCAGTGCCTGACATGTTGAAGCCGCCGAAAGGATGCGCGCCCACCATCGCTCCGGTGCACTTGCGGTTGATGTAGAGATTGCCGACGTGGAAGTCGCGCCGGGCGCGCGCGATCTTGTCGGGCGACTTGGTGTAGATGGCGCCCGTGAGGCCGAACTCGGTGTCGTTGGCAATTTCCATGGCGTTATCGAAGCCGCGAGCCTTGATCACCGCCAGCACGGGGCCGAAGATTTCTTCCTGCTCGAGTTTTGATTTGGCGGGAATGTCGGCGAAGACCGTGGGCTGAATGTAATAACCTTCTCCAGCCGCGGTGACGCGCGCGCCGCCGGTCAGCAAGCGTCCATCTTTTTTGCCTTGCTCAATGTAGCCGAGGATCGTCTTCATCGAGCCTTCGTTGATGACTGCGCCCATGTTGGCGTTTTCGGCAGGATCGCCGACGGTGATTTTTTCCACGCGCGCTTTCAGCTGGTCGAGGAATTTGTCGTAGACGCGCTCATCGACAATGGCACGCGAGCATGCCGAGCACTTCTGGCCCTGGAAGCCGAATGCGGCTTGCGCCACGCCTTCGACTGCGGCATCGATATCGGCATCGGCGTCAACGATGATGGCGTCTTTGCCGCCCATTTCGAGGATCGTCCGCTTGATCCAGATCTGGCCTGGGGCCGGAGTGGCGGCAACCTGGTTGATGTGCAGTCCGACTTCGCGCGAGCCGGTAAAAGCGATGAAGCGCGTTTTAGGATGCGCGACGATGGCGTCGCCGAAGCTGGCGCCGGAGCCGGGGCAGAAGTTGACCACCCCCTCGGGCACGCCGACTTCTTCGAGCAACTCGATGAATTTGGCGGCGATGGTCGGCGAATCGCTCGAAGGCTTGAGGATGACGGTGTTGCCACTGACGATCGAAGCCGTGGTCATGCCGGCCATGATGGCGCAGGGAAAATTCCACGGAGGAATGACCGCGCCGACGCCGAGCGGGATGTAGCTGAAGGTGTCATGCTCACCGGGAAGTTGTACCGGAGCTTCGGTTTTCGCCAGGCGCAGAGCTTCGCGGGCGTAGAACTCGAGGAAGTCGATGGTCTCGGAAATGTCGGCATCCGCCTCGCCCCAGTTCTTGCTGACTTCGAAAACCAGCCAGGCCATGTAATCCATTTTGCGGGAGCGCATGAGATCGGCGGCGCGGAACAGCAGCCCGGCACGCTCTTCGAACGTGGTGTTCTTCCAGGTTTCGAAGGCTTTGAGCGCGGCTTGCATGGCGGGCTCGACCTGTTCTTTGCCCGCTTTCTGGTGGATGCCGACAACCTGCGACGGCTGCGACGGGTTCACGGACTTGATCTTGTCGGTGGTCTTGATGCGCTTGCCGCCAATGATCAAGTCATACTCGCGGCCGAGTTGTCCGCGCACGCGCTCGATGGCGGCGCGCATGTTGCGGGCGTTATCTTCGTGACGGAAATCGTAAAAGGGCTCGTTGATGAACGGGCCTTGATGGGATGCGGCGCGTGGCCGCGTGGCTTCCAGCGTTGCCATAAATGCACCTCGGGAGGGAATTGACGAGCGACTGCGATGATGTCGGAACTCACTATTCTAGCACTGCATTCTGGAACTGCGGAGGATGGTATTCCCCGCATTTAAGTTAGATTCCGCGGCCCCGGCTTAGGATTCTCCTCGCGAATATCGTGCTAGGATCACGGCGATTGTTATGCGCAAAGCGGCTCTGGTGGTTTGGACTCTGACGTGTGTTGCGGTGGCGCTGTCTGTGATCATGTGGGGCGTGCTGCATCTGCGGCGATGGGATGCCTACATCGGGATTCGCCTGCCGGCGTGGAGCCGAGCGGTTGGAGCGGTTCTCATGGTTGGGGGTGGGTTTCTGACGCTACTGTGTGGAGGGATTCTGGGCGCGCGGGGAATTTGGACGACGCCGGGGGAGCGTCTGTGGCCGACCGAGTTTGTGGCGACCGGGCCGTTCCGGCATGTGAGGAATCCGATGTCGCTCGGCTTTGTTGCTCTTATGCTGGGACTGGGGCTGGATGAGGCGTCCGTGTTGGTGGTTGCGTTCTCGGTGGCGCTGTTTCTGCTGCTGCATGGCATCGTCGTTTTCGCGGAAGAGCCGGGGCTGGAAAAACGATTTGGGGAAAGCTATCGCGAATATAAGCGGTCGGTGGGACGGTGGATACCGAGGGTGCGGTGATGGCATGGTTCGAGTGGGAAGCCCGAAGCGGCGAACGAATGCAGCCCACATTACGGCGAGGTGTTAGACTCGAAAGTTTTCAGAGACGCGGCCGAGTTTCATGGCCAAACTCTCGAAATTTCATCCTTTCATCATCGAGGCAAACATCATGGAAATTAAACGGGTAGGGATAATCGGTGCGGGCACGATGGGCAACGGCATTGCCCACGTGTTTGCGCGCGGCGGGTATACGGTGGTTTTGTGCGATGTGGAGCAGCGCTTTCTGGAGCGCGGCCTCGCGACCATCACCAAGAATCTGGATCGCGAGGTCGCAAAAAACAAGATCACCGTGGAAGACAAAGCAGCGGCTTTGAAGCGCATCGAGCCGGTCACGGAGCGGGCGAAGCTTGCCGATTGCGATTTCATCGTCGAGGCCGCGACCGAGAAATTTGAAATCAAGACGGAGATTTTTCGCGACCTAGACCGGCTGGCGCGGCCCGACGTCATTCTGGCCTCGAATACTTCTTCGATCTCGATCACCAAGCTGGCCGCGCTGACCAAGCGCGCCGACAAGGTCATTGGGATGCACTTCTTCAATCCGGTGCCGGTGATGAAACTGGTCGAGGTGATTCGCGGACTGGCGACCGCGCAAGAGACTTTCAACACCGTCCGCGATCTGGCGGTGAAGCTGGAAAAGACACCAGTCGAGGTGAACGACGCTCCGGGATTCGTCTCGAACCGGGTGCTGATGCCGCTGATCAACGAAGCCATTTATACCGTGATGGAGGGTGTGGCTACGCCCGAGGCGGTCGATGAGGTGTTCAAGCTGGGTATGGCGCATCCCATGGGCCCGCTGACGCTGGCGGATTTTATCGGCCTCGACGTTTGCCTCGACATCATGCGCGTGATGCTGGATGGGCTGGGCGATCCGAAGTATCGGCCATGTCCGCTGCTGATCAAGATGGTGGATGCGGGATGGCTGGGACGGAAGAGTGGGCGGGGGTTTTATAAGTATTGATTCAGTACCGAGTACCGAGTCCCGAGTACCGAGTCCCTAGTACCCAGTCCCTAGTACCCAGTGAGATCCGCGGAAATCATGACCAGTGCCCCTGTTTCACCGCCCACGCGCGGCCGCGATTGGCCTTTCTATCTGCTGGCTGCGTTGTGCGGTATGGGCACTGGGTTTGTGGACGTCACCGTCAACGACCTGCTGTTCACCGCGTTGCTGGTGTTGATGGCGTGCATGCTGCTGGGAACGCTCAGACCGCACTGGCCATGGCGGTGGGTGGTGGTGGTGGTGATGTTTATTCCTCTGGCCGAGCTGACCGCTTTTCTGATCATGACCGTGAAGCCTACGCGCGGGCAGGTGTATGGATCGTTTCTCACTGCTTTGCCAGGGACTGCGGGCGCGTATGGCGGGGCCGTCATGGGGCGGGTGATTCAGCGGTTGAGGAGCGGCGGGTAGGGATCAGTGGTTAGTGGTTAGTGGTTAGAAAAACCTCAAAACCGGACTCGTCGCTAGCCATGAGTCACTGCCAGGACAGCCGAGCGGTTGTCCCCACATAAAAGCGACTGTCCGCGCAAACGGGCCGGAACTGACCACTAGCCACCACCCCCTAACCCCTGCCCCACCACCCCAAGGTATCGGATAACTAAAAAGGCACTCCCAATCCACAGGGGGGCGAGGTATGCTCTGCGCATGTGTGTAAGCGTGTCGATGCTGGCGAGCGGCAGCCGGGGGAATTGTGCGTTTGTGGCCAGCGCGCACACGCGGATTCTGGTGGATGTTGGGATGTCGTGCCGCGAGACCTTCAAGCGCATGAAGTCGCTGGGTGAGGATCCGGCATCACTGTCGGCCATCCTGATCACGCACGAGCATTCTGACCACGTTTATGGGCTGGCCGTGCTGGCGAAGAAGCTGCGCATCCCGATTTTCATGACGGAGCGAACCCATGCGGCGTGGGCGCGCGCGATGCGCAACGAAAAGGGCGAGCGTCCGCAACTGGAAAAACTGGAACGCTTCGAGGCCGGACATCGTTTTCAGGTGGGCGATATCGAGGTGAAACCTTTCACCATCCCGCACGATGCCGCCGATCCGGTGGGATTCACCTTCCGCGTGGAAGGCGCCAAGGTGAGCATTGCGACCGACCTGGGATTTCTTCCGGTGAATGTGCGCGATCACCTGCGCGGCTCCGACATTCTGGTGATGGAGTCGAATCACGATGTGGAAATGCTGCGCGGCGGATCGTATCCGTGGTCGGTGAAGCAGCGGGTGGCGAGCAATGTGGGGCACCTGTCGAATCGGAAACTCGCGGATTTCTTTGCCGGGGACTATGATAATAATGCAGCTTTTGTAGTGCTGGCGCATCTCTCTGAGCAGAACAATCATCCGGAAATCGCAAGGAGAGAGGCGGAAAGGGCTCTGGCCGAGCGAGGTGGATTGTTCCAGAACCGGGTGCTGGTGGCGACGCAGAATGAAGTGCTGCCCGCGATCCGGCTGTAGGCATCAAGTCTCAGGTGTTAGGTCCTGGGCCTAACCTGAGATCTGGCAACGAAGACCCTCTATTTATGAGTCAGCAGTGCGTCGATCCCATCGTGGGCAAGATTCTGGCGGGCTGGCGATACGACATTTCCGGCCTGGCGGCGGAGATGCGGGGCGACTATGAAAGTCATTTCGCAGGCTGCGAGCATTGCCGCAAGCGCCAGAAAATCCATCGCATTGTAGATGTGGGCCTGATCGCCCTCGCCTCGCTTTCTGGCGCGGTGTTTCTGCTGGCCTTTGGAGTGATTCGGCATTTTGGGCCGCGCCATGCCTTCTGGCTGGAGATTGCCGCGCTCGCCGGCTTTGCCCTTTCGGCGCTGATCTGGCTGGTCGTTGCTGTCGCCACACCCGCTCCGGTCACCGTGCTGGATGCGGCTAAGGAAGGTGCGCGGCTCGTGCACGACCGCTTGCCGGAACAGATTCGGGAACGGCTGCCGGAAGAGTTGCGCGTGAAGATCACGGGGACTTAGGTGGCGACGCAACCTTTCTCACGCATCATCGCGATTGCGTTGTTGGGCACGACGGTCACCGTCGGCACGCTGGCGATTTGCATGATGCAGCTTCCGGCCGCAACAACTTCTCATGGCCATGGATGTCATTCCCAAGTCCCATCCCAGCCTCAGCCTGCCAACTACCAATGCTGCATGGGCCGGCGTGCACCCGCTCTGGCGACTGCTGTGTTTTCGCTCCGTCCCGCGCTGCGAATGTCGGAGGCTTACGTGAATAGTCTGCTTTTGATTGCGAGCGACGGCAGGCCATTTCCACACTCTCTGGCTCCTTCCGGCGGTCCACCCGGCATTCTGATCCTCAGAATCTGATCTTCGGCTCTCCGTCAATTTTCATCGCATGTTTGTCCGGGAGCGCGTCTGAAGCGGCGCTCTTGCACATCGCGGCCAGCCTTGGACACGCAAGCGCTGAGCACACCGCAAGTGTCTATTGTGAGAGCGAGGTTGTTGTGGCCAGAGTGACTTTATGGTCGGTCATCGTCTATTCCATCGTTGCCGGAACAATGGCGCGTCCGGCTGTGGCGCAGGACGCGTCCATGCCGGGAATGCAGATGGAGGAAAGCGCCACGTTGCAGTTGCCATCGCCGCATGCGGGGTCGGGGACAGGGTGGCAGCCGGCTTCGGTGCCCGCACATGAATGGATGCTGATGCGCGGTGGATGGGAACTGATGGCACATGGCGTGATCTTCGCCGATTACAACCAGCAGGGCGGGCCGCGCGGGGAAGGCAAGGCAGAGTCGGTGAATTGGGGGATGCTGATGGAGCGGCATTCCGCGGGACGAGGAAAGGTTTTGCTGCGCCAGATGTTTTCCGGCGAGTCTCTGACCGCGCCGCATCCTGGATTTCCGGAGCTGTTTCAGACCGGCGAGACTTATCACGGCGAGGCGCTGGTCGATCATCAGCATCCGCATAACGTTTTTGCGGAGCTGTCAGCGCTGTACACGCTGCCGCTGACGGGAAAAATCTCGTGGGAATTGTATGGCGGTCCGGCGGCCGAGCCCGCTCTGGGGCCGGTGGTCTACCTTCATCGCGCTTCCGCGGAGGAGTTGCCCATGGCGCCCCTCGGCCATCATCTGCAGGATTCGACCCACACCAGCTTTGGCGTGGTCACGACCGGATTCGTGATCAAGCGCGTCAAGCTGGAAGGGTCTGCGTTCAACGGGCGCGAGCCCAATGAGGAGCGCTGGAGCATTCAGCCGGCTGCGCTCGATTCGTATTCCGGGCGCGTGAGCGTGGCGCCGGCGCGCGACTGGACGGCGCAGTACAGCATTGGACGCCTGGAGCATCCCGAGGCGCTTGAACCCGGCAGCCAGTGGCGGCAGACGGCTTCGGTGGAGTATGACCGTCCGCTGGCAGCGGGCAACTGGGCGACGTCGGCGATCTGGGGACGCGTGCACAAGCTTTCCGATGGAGTGAATCTGAACAGCTATCTGCTGGAATCGACGCTGAATTTCCTGCGGCGGAATTATGTTTTTACGCGCATGGAGTTGGTCGATAAGGATGAGTTATTTCCGCAGGCGGCGGTGCATCCGGCGTACCGCATCGGAGCTTATACGTTCGGCGGCACGCGCGATCTGGTGCACAATCGCGCCGGGCAATTGGGATTGGGCGCAGATTTCACGGTGTATTCGAAACCGGCAGTGCTCGATGCCGCCTATGGAAGTTTTCCGGTGTCGTTTCAGGTTTTTCTGAGGATGCGGCCGGGGAACGCGGCGCGGCAGCAGCATCAGTAGGGGAATCAGTGATTAGTGATTGGGTCGTTGTTAATTAAAGCCCCCCGGGCCGACGCCGTTTGTATGAGCAGTCGGCAATTCACAATCGGAAATCGGCAATCTCCTAGCTCTTGATGTGGCAGCTCGCCAGCCCGCGCTTTTCCAGGTACTGCTGGTGATAATCCTCGGCGGGAAAAAACGTTACCGCGGGGACGATCTGGGTCACGATCGGTTTCGAGAAGCGGTGCGCTTTTTCCAGAGCTTCTCTCGAGGCCTGGGCTTCTTTCTGCTGTTCGGGCGAGTGGTAAAAGATTGCGGTGCGATATTGCGTGCCCCAGTCCGGGCCCTGGCGGTTGAGTTGCGTGGGGTCGTGGTTCTCCCAGAAAACCTTCAGCAGGTCGGCGTAGCGAATCTTGGCGGGATCGTAATCCACTTCCACGGCTTCGGCGTGGCCGGTGCGGTCGGTGCAGACTTCTTTGTAAGTGGGATTGTCGGTTTGTCCGCCAATATAGCCGACGCGCGTGCCAAGTACTCCGGGCAGGGCGCGGAACGTGGCTTCGACTCCCCAGAAACATCCGGCTGCGAATGTGGCTTTCTCCATGGGACCCCCTCGTTGATTTTAACCTAACAGGCTGCGGAAAAGCCCCGGTTCGAAGCGGTTCGGGAAGGGGACGAGTTCCACTCGTGCCGCTAAGTCGCTGAAGAATGGTCCGCGCCTGAGGCAAGCTCTTCTCTGATTCGAAACCGGGGTATAATGGCTGCCGTTTTTCCTGGAGGGTCTCATGGATTCCGGCATGGCCAAAACGAATCCTGCGCGCCTCGCGCTGATTTTTTTGTTGATGGCATTGCTTGCACCCAGTGCTGCAGCTTCGGAGGCGAATTGCACGCAGACACTGGTGGATGGCACTACGCCTCCGGCGACCACTTTTTATATTTATCCGCGGCAGGCGGTGAAGCCTTTCTATCAGTGGGAAAACAATGATGGCTATTGCGGCGAAGTGTCGATGATGCAGGCCGGATTGAGCAATGGACAATGGATGTCACAATTGAATGCGCGGCTGATTTGCGGAACGGGATTGTCGCAATCGGGTGTCGCCGGAGCCTGCGCCGCGCACAAGAACAATGTCAACTACAACGCGCAACTGCTCATCGAAGACCCCGGCACCGGAGTTAGCGGGCCGAACACTTACGCCAATGCCGCGCTGTGTCTGGCGAATTCGCGGCTGAACGGAACCACGTTTAACTACTCCACGCAATCGACGGGCATGACCGGATACGAACAATACATGTCGTGGGTAAAGCAGCAGGTGATCGACGGCAATCAGGTCACGCTGGCGATTTTATTTAACGGCGGCACCGATCCGCAGTACGATCACGAGGTTGCCGTGATCAAGATTGGAACGAACCATTCTCCGACCGATCCGACCTACTACTCCGACGACGTGGTTTACTTCGACGATCACGGCGTGTACACGCTTTCGGGAACAAAGTTTACGTCGAATCCGGCGATTCCTCCGGGAGCAGGCTCCGATAACACCGAGTGCACTCCGTACATTTTCGGCTACACTTTCGGGTCGCTGGCGAACACGCGCGCGGGAGCGAACGGCAAGCACGCGCAAGGCTACTCGATCATCATTCCGGAAGACACCTCCATAAGCACCTACACCGGAGGCAATGGCTACAAAACCGTGGCCATCACGGGCCCGCACAACTATGGATTCTCAGTGTCAGGACCGGTCGATCTATCGGGTGAGACATTGCCGGTTGCGGTGACGATCCTGGGGCCGACCGAGACGAATGGCAGCGCCAATCCGCTCGATCCCATCGCGGGTTACGATTACGAGAATCCGATGATTGGGACCAGCGTGTGGGGACTCAGTTGCACCAACACGCCGCCGAGTTCGTGGATGACGAATGTGGTTCTGCAAGAAACCGTTAGCGGGCTCACGCCTGGAGTGTCCTACAACCTGTACGAGTATGAATTTTCCGCAGTCTCGGGCACGGGGTCGGGAGCGGCGCTGGCGGTTCCGACCGAAGATTTCAACGCCAACGCCGGCATGGCCACGAATAAAACGACATTCACGGCAACCGCGAGCACGTTCACCCAGAGCGTGACCGTCACATCGGACAAGATTGTTGTGTTCCGGGCGGTGCGGGCGAGTGCGCCGTAATGGGAGGCGTAGGAGGCGCTAATCGCCGACTCGTTTGAACGGTATATCCACTTCGGCATAACTCCCGGGCCTAGCCTCGGCCACCGCTGAAGCGATCCGGTCGAGGTACAGGCGCACGACACGCCATGTCGAGTTTCCGAGCACGACAATAGCAATTTTTCGACCCGCTAGATTCTGCTGATATCGAATTCCCTTATCGGTGGTGAGCAAGACATCAAACCCGGCGGCTTCAGCTGCGTTCAGCAGTTCGCCGTTCGAGATCCGATCCCACCCGCGTTCAATCGCCTCAGTGACATGGGTGGTCCGGCAGCGACGCGGAGATGCCGCTCGGCGTGCCTTGGTCAAAGAGAATGCGCATTGCTCGAGGTCGCTTCAGGGTTGATGGGCGGCCGCGGATCGAGACTGCGAGCGGCAAATTCGAGCACTGCTTGAATCTGCTCCCGCGTAACGTGAAACTGATCGATGATTTCATCGATGCTCGATCCTGCCTCAAGGTTTTCAAAAACTGTGGCCACAGGCATCCGCGTACCGCGAAACACCCACGCCCCGCTTCGCCTGTCCGCCACGCTTTCAACGGCGGGACACTGCGACCAATCGAGAGTTGCCATATTCTTCCCCGTCTTATTATCTTAACCCTAAGGCGCTGGAACCCATCAATTTCGCTTTAGCGGGCGAACCTCGTCGGCCCGTAAAATCCGCGCGAAATGCGCCCTAGGGACAGCCGAGGCGGCCGTCCCCACATGGTCCGCGTAATCCCAGTCTCCGGCTGTTATGGCCTTTTTGGCCGATTGACCTTGGGGGCGATTCGGGGTAAAGTTCGTGCAATGCAGTAGACGTGTGCCCAGGAGAAGTCTGTGGTTTTTGGTACCAGCCGCGCCCGTGGTCTGACGATCGCCTTCTGCCTGGTTTTGGCGGTGGCGACGGAGGCGCTGGCAGCTTCCGGGTTCGCTCCGCAACATCGCGTCGGCTACAACACCGGAGATCAGTGGGAGCCCGCGCTGGCCGCCGACGGCCATGGACACATCTACATCTTGTACCCGCAATATGGGGCAGTAGAGAATTGCCCCGCCTGTAGCTCGCCGTCGATGACGTTGCTGATCAGCGATGACAACGGATTGTCGTTCGAAGCGCCGCGCCCGCTGGCGGGTACTTCGAGCGGTCAGTTCGATCCGCAGATTGCGGTCGATCCTGTCGATAAGCAGACTGTGTATGCCTCCTGGCTGCAGAACAACAAACGCGATGTGATGGTGGCGCGGTCGCAGGACTTCGGCCACACGTGGTATTTCACGATTGCGGACCGCGAGCGCGACGATGCCGACAAGCCGGTGCTGACGGTGCACGGGCCCAATATTTATGTGGGCTTCAATCACGACGAAAAATTCAAAGTCGCGGCTTCACACGATTACGCGCAGAACTTTTCTTCGGTGACGGTGAACGCGAACGCGGGGCCGGGGTGGTCGCTGGCGGGCGGCGCAACCGTGGGTACGAGCGGCGATGTCTACTTTGGATGGACGGCGTACGCGCGGCGGGATTTGAGCACGCATCCGGTGAGCATTTATATGAGCCGGTCGGCGGATGGCGGGCGCAGTTGGAACACTTCCCTGCTGGATGTTTCGAGCGCTCCGCCGGAGTGCGCGGTGGAAAGCTGCGAGGCCGGATTTCTGGGGTCGCAGATTGCTCTGGCCTCCGACGCCTCGGGAACGGTTTACGCGTTGTGGAATGCGGGCAGGAGCCACGGCGGGTCGGAGCGCATCTACTTTTCATCCTCGACCTCGGGCGGCGAGAGCTGGAGTTTGAAACAGGACGTTTCGGCTGCGGACGATCATGTTGAGCATTGCTTTCCGGCGATTACCGCGGGAGCGGCGGGCGACGTGCGCATTGCGTGGATGGACACGCGCCAGTCTCCGCTGTGGAATGTTTTCGAGCGCAGTTCGAGCAACGGCGGCGCGACCTGGACGCCTGAGACACAACTATCCGGGCCGGTGCGCGGCTTCGATTACATCCGTCCGGAGGGTTTTCGATTTCCTTTTGGCGATTATTTTTCAATGGCCATCGATAACCTCGGGAGCACCCACGTGGTGTGGGGCGAAGGACGGAATTACAAGTCTCCGGGAACGATCTGGTACACGCACGGACGCTGATAGAACGCGGTCGCAAAATCTTCGTTCATTCCAGATTCTCGTTTCAATCTCTATGCTTCTGCATTCGTAAATGGCGGGCCGTCGCGGCTCAGAGGAGGAATTTGTGGCGAAATGTCCATACTGCAAGACAGTGGTCGCTCTCGCGGAAACAAAAACAGAGACGGCCAGTGTGCGAGAACAGGTGCATAAAGAAGTCGAAGGAATCTTGAAGAAGGAAATTATGTATTCGTGTCCGCATTGTGACAGCGTGTTGGGCTTCGGGTTTTATTTCGGCGGGCTGTTGACGGGAAGACCGTAGGTTTGTGTCCGTCCCCGGCGAGTACTGCTCCATTCTTACCGAGCTACTCTCTACTCTAAAATCATGCCGCCGGTCAGGTCGGCGATGCGGGTGATGCCGCGGTCCTGGCACCAGCGGTGGAGTTCGTCCACAATTTTCTCGGTCGCGCAGGGATCCCAGTAACTGGCGGTGCCGATCTGGACGGCGGTGGCGCCCGCGAGCATGAATTCAGCAACGTCGGAAGGCGTCGAAATTCCACCCATGCCGATCACCGGGATTTTGACCGCGTGCGCGGCGTCGTAAACCATGCGCAGCGCGATGGGCTTGATGGCGGGGCCGCTGAGCCCGGCGGTGACGTTGGCGATGCGGGGCCTGCGGGTTTCGGCGTCGATGGCCATGGCCACGAAAGTGTTGACCAGTGAGATGGCGTCGGCCCCGGCTTCCTGCGCGATGTGGGCCATCTGCGCGATGCTGGTGACGTTGGGAGAGAGTTTGACGATCAGCGGACGGCGGGCCGCGCGCTTCGCCGTGGTCACGATCTCGTCGAGCGAGCGCGGGTCGGTGCCGAATTGCAGTCCGCCTTCGGCGGTGTTGGGGCAGGAAACATTCAGTTCGTAGGCGGCGATACCTTCGCCGTCATTAAGAATCTCGATGGTGCGCTCGTAGTCTTCCCGCGTGTAGCCGAAAACGTTGGCCATGACCACGATGTTTTTGAGTTGCTGGAGCTTGGGAAGTTTTTCCGCGAGGAACGCCGCGGCGCCGATGTTCTGCAGGCCGATGGCGTTCAACATTCCGGCCGCGGTTTCCCAGAGACGCGGCGGCGGGTTGCCGATCATGGGTTCGCGGGAAAGGCCTTTGACGACGAATCCGCCGAGCTTGTCGAGGTGGACGACGTCCTCGAACTCGACGCCATAGCCGAACGTGCCGCTGGCGGCGATGATCGGATTCTTGAGGTCGATGCCCGCGAAGCTGACGCCGAGATCAAGACGGCCACTGGGAGTGGTGGGCATTGGGTCTTAGTGTATCGCGAGACGAAGGATAGTTTCAGTAGTCACGCGCAGGAAAATCCTCACCACAGGACTGAGGACGCAGAGCAGCCACTGGGGATTACGGCAATCATTTCGCATCCGTATTTGTCTCATGCTCGCTTGCTGCGGGATGTGAAGGGGCCAGGGCTTCGGTCAGGACGCGTCCGCTGGAGTGGGTGGGAGCGTTGATGCCCAGCAGCGAGGCCAGCGTGGGGGCTAAATCCACGGGCTCGGCGTGCGTGCGATAGGTTCCGGCGCGAAATGGAATTCCGAAGAATGCCAGTGGGACGTGCGTATCGTACTCGTAAGGCGACGCGTGGTCGGTGCCGCGGGCTGGGCCGACGGTGTAGAGCGGAGGAACTCCCATGACGTACCAACCGCCTTCGGGCGAGTAACTGTGCAGAAACTTTTTGCCGAGAGGCGTGTCGGGGACTTCGCCTTCGGCGAGTTGCGACTTGCTGTAGTAGTCGCGCAGCCCGGCTTGCTTCATGGCCTCGCCCACGGCGGTTTCGGCATCGTGCTGTTTGATGCGAGCGTTGGCAAAGGCCTCTTCATTGAGCCAGGCAACGGGGTAGTCGAGATTGATGTATGACGCGGCATGACCGGGTGAGAATTTCGCAGTCAGCGCCGCGTTGATTTGTGCTTCAAGTTTCTTGCCGTCGACATTGGCGGCGGGAATGCGGAGCTTCTTCGCGACGTCGGGCAAGGGGGAAATTCCGTGATCGGCGGAAAGCGCGATCCAGGTATTGACGAGCCCGACCTGATGACCGAGGAAGGTGAAAAAATCCGCAAGTTCACGATCGAGGGCGAGCGCCATCGCCGCCATTTCCGGCGAATCGGGACCAACCTGGTGGCCGAGAATGTCGTTGGCGGAAAGGCTGATGGCGAGCAGATCGGTGGCCTCGCCCGCGCCGAGATTCTCATAGACAACCAGTTCCTTCGCGAATTCAAGTTCGTATTCGTCGGCGAAGGGAGTCGAGCCGATGACTTCGTCGAAACCCGCGTCGGAACCGTCTTTCTTCTTGCGATGCGCGGTGGAACGGAGGAGAGTGCCGCCGGCGTTTTTCCAATCGCGATCCCAGTATTTTGCCACGCGTTTGGCGGAGTTGAAATCCTGTGCCCACTTGGGAAGGTCGGGGCGATAGTAAGTGGAAGTGATCCAGGCCCCGCTCCTGGAGTCGATCCAATAGGCCCCGTCGGCCGCGAAACCGCCGGGCAGGATTGCGGCGCGGTCTTTCAGCGAAAGGCTGAATACGCGCGCCTTGCCCTGGGTCGCGAGTTTCAACTCGTCGCCCAGAGTGTCGGCAAGCAGGTTGTGCGGGGATGCCCCGGCCCTGTCTTTGATTTGGTCCGCGGGCAGGCCGACTAGCTTGGTGTCGTCATCCTCGACCGAGGTGACCATGCGCTTCTTTTTCGGATCCCACCATTCGTTGGCGGCGATGCCGTGATCGTTGCTGTAGGCACCGGTGAACAGCGTGGCATGGCCGGGAGCGGTGCGGGTGTTGGCGTAATCGTAGTTGCAATCGGTGAAGTTGGCGCCGTGGTCCATGAGCAGGCGAAAGCCGCCGTCAGGAAACTGGTCGCGGTAACGCTCGAGGTAGTCGCCGCGAAACTGGTCGATGACAATCACGACCACGAGCTTGGGATGGGCATTGTAGGCTGCACCAAAGCTGGGGACGACGGAGAGCAGGATGAGAACAGCCAGTTGCAGAAAATGCCGGTGCGCAGTGAAGCGGGGGGAGGATCTCATTGCGAGGTTAGTTTACACAGGCGGGGAGAGGGAGTGAAAGGTGGGGTGCAGAAGGCGGTGGCTCAATTTGAATTTGTCGGCCAATGGTTTCGGGGCATCCTGAGAGGAGTGCCCTGCCGAAAATCTTCGTTCTGTTATCCAGAGCGGAGTGAGCGCGTAGCGAAGCGAAGCGCTCACGCAGTCGAAGGATCCCTACCTGACCCAACTCTCACCACAGAGGGGCGGCTGTGGTGAAGTAGGGATGCTTCGACTCCGCCCGGACTCCCTCCGGTCGTCCCGCCTCCGCTCGGCAAGACAGAGATTTGGATTCTTGTCTGGGCGAAACTTTTCGTTCCGTCAGTGGTCCGCTTCGGTCCCCTTCGGCTCTCCGAACTGGAGACCGACAAATTTGAAACTGAATCTCGACAGAAGTTGGCGAACGCTGTAAGATTCCGCCGATTCGCGAAATCGCTTTAATTCTAGGGGTGTTTATGCGGAGAATCATTCTCGCCGTCGCGACATGCGCGCTGATGTTCGTGACCGGGACTGCTGCACAGAAATCGAAAGCCAAGGCTCCTGCAGTGATTGAGCGTGGCAAGTATCTCGTGGAACAAATCGGCATGTGCAACGATTGCCACACGCCGCACAACGAAAAGGGCGAACCGATCAAGGAGCAATGGCTGCAAGGCACGGTGCTGCCCTTCAAGCCCACCGTTCCCATGCCGGTGTGGGCGGATAAATCGGCAAACATCGCGGGGCTGCCCGGTTGGGAGAAAGATGCCGCCATCAAGTTTCTTATGACTGGCATTGCGTTTAACGGGTTGCCGGCGCGTCCGCCGATGCCGCAGTATCGATACAGTCAGGGAGATGCGGAGGCGATTGTGAGTTATCTGAAATCGCTGGCCCCGGCAAAGTAGGGCTCTGGGACAGGCTATCTCGCTGCGCTCGATGGACAGCCGAAGGCGGCTGTCCCCACATGTTCCTTGCTCGGCACGCGGCTGCCTTCACATGTTCTTGCGCGATCAGCGGCTCTCCCACAGGCTCCCCACATGTTTTTTCTGGCGGTTTCCGTTAGAGTAGTTGGTTCCCCTTGCGTCATTTGAAATCATGCTTGATTTGAGTTTTGTTCGCGACAACCTGCCCCGAGTGGAAGAGATGCTGCGCCAGCGCGCCGCCGATCCGGCTGCCGTGCTGAAGGATTTCCGTGAAGTCGACACGCAGCGGCGGCAGGCCATTACCGAAGCTGAAACGCTGAAAGCCCGACGGAATAAGGCTTCGGATGACATTGCCAAACTGAAAAAATCCGGGCAGGACGCCAACGCGGCAATCGCCGAGACCAAGGAACTGCGCGAGCAGATTCAGGCGCGGGAAAAAACCGCCGCTGACCTTGATGCCCGCTTGCAGGATATTCTCGCCGGCATTCCCAACATTCCGCATGCCAGCGTGCCGGTTGGCCACAGCGCGGAAGAGAATGTGGAAGTGCGGCGATGGGGTACACCTCCGAAGTTTGATTTTGCTCCCAAGCCGCATTGGGACCTGGGCGCGGAACTGGGCGTGCTCGATTTGGAACGTGCGGTGAAACTGACGGGCGCGCGCTTTGCGGTTTACTGGGACCTGGGCGCGAAGCTTGAACGGGCGCTGGCGAACTTCATGCTCGATACCCACACGCGCGAGCATGGGTACACGGAAGTGCTGCCGCCATACCTGGTGAACTCCGAATCGATGTATGGCACGGGTCAATTGCCTAAGTTTGCCGCTGATTTATTTCGCGTGCCGCACGGCGAAAAAGATCTCTGGCTGATTCCTACGGCGGAAGTTCCGGTTACGAATCTTTATCGCGATGAGGTTCTCGACGCGGCGCGGCTGCCGATTTCACTGACGGCCTACACGCCGTGTTTCCGCAGCGAGGCGGGATCGTACGGAAAAGATGTGCGCGGCATCATCCGGCAGCATCAGTTTCAGAAGGTGGAACTGGTGAAGTTTGCGCGGCCGGAAGAGTCTTACGAAGAACATGACAAGCTGACCCGGAATGCCGAGACCATTTTGCAGAAACTCGGGCTGCACTATCGCACGATGGCATTGTGCACGGCCGATATGGGCGCGGCCTCGGCGAAGACGTATGACATTGAAGTGTGGTTGCCGGGGCAGCAGGTGTTTCGCGAGATTTCGTCGTGCTCGAATTTTGAGGCGTATCAGGCGCGGCGGGCGAATATCCGGTACCGGCCACAGGGCAAGAACAAGACTGAGTTGGTGCATACGCTGAATGGCAGCGGGCTGGCCGTGGGGCGAACGTGGGTGGCCATCGTCGAGAACTATCAGCAAGCGGATGGAAGCGTGCTGATACCGGAAGTGTTGCGGCCGTATATCGGAGCGGAGAAAATCACGAAGAAGAGTTTTTGAAGGTCAAAGATTCAAGGTTTCAAAGTTTCAAGGTTTCAAAATCCAATGTTCGGCCACTGACTGCTACTGAGACCTTGCAACTTTGAAACCTTGAAACTTTGAAACCTGCGACGTTGAAACCTTGCACCCTGGAGACTAGACTTGCAAAGTGTGGACATCAGCACGGCGGCGAGGGGCGCGCCTTCCCTACCGATGAACGGGTTCTGGGGCACAATCCGAAGTTACATCCTGTGGCAGCATGAGCGGGGCACGCTGCATTACGACATCATGGTCACCCTGATCCTGATTTTTGTTTTCTTCTCGCCATGGGTGATCCATTTCAACGACAAACCTGCGCTGCACAATGTGCATCCCAATGATGTCATGGTCACGGCCGATGCGCAGGGTGGGCTGCTTTACGAGATTTCTGCCGGCGCGATCACGCCGGGAGACGATGGGGCCGTACGCAATCAGTTGCTGCACATTATTAAGCCGATTTCCGGCGACGTGACCATTGTGAGCTATAGCGCGGTGGATGACGGCAAAGGGCGCGTACAGAGTTACAAAGTTCTGGTGAAGAGGTAGTTCTTGAAACGCTTTCCAGCGCGAATCTTTTCCTGCACGTTGGCCGCGCTTTTTCTTATAACCCTTTTGTGCGGCTTTCGTCCCGCGTCCCCCGCCGAACCTTGTCCCCTGGATTGTGTGCTGAAAAAAATGGATGCTACCGCGGCCGAATTTCGTAGCGCGCGCGCGGATGTGGTACGCCAGCAATTTGAACGGGTGATCCAGGAATTCGATACGCCGCAATCGGGCGTGGTCTATTACCGGCGCGAGGGAAAAGATAAAGCGATCGAGATGAAGCTCGATCTCACCAAGCCCGATGCCACATCGGTGCTGTTCAGCAACGGCGAGCTTCAAATGTACAAGCCGAAAGTGGATCAACTCACCGTCTACCATACGGGCAAGAACCGCGCCGAGGTGGAGAGCTATCTTGTGCTGGGTTTCGGCGGGAGCGGCGACGACCTGACGAAGTCATTCGACGTCACTTATCAAGGCGCGGAGACGGTTGACGGTGTGAACACGGCCAAGCTGCAACTGATTCCCAAATCGGAAAAGGTTCGCGGAACATTTAAGCAGATTGTGCTCTGGATCGACATCGAGCGCGGCGTCTCGACGCAGCAGAAATTCGATCAGCCGGACGGAAATTACCTGCTGGTGAAGTATTCGGCCATTCAATTGAATCCAAAGATTGCCAATGAGGTGTTCCGGCTGAAAACCACGTCGAAAACGCAGGTGGTGACGCCGCAGGGTTAACCTCCTGATTCTAAAGGACAAGAATGTGTACTGAAAAATGGAGGTCGGGCGCTATACTGCGGTAAAGGGTCTTCCGAGCTCATTCATGGCGAAAGTTTTCACGATTCCAGTCCCGCCCAAGTTTGGCAGCAAACGCCGAGAGCGCACGTCCGATCCGCGGTATGTGGACGGGCAGCGCGTGCTGGTGGAGGCCATGAAATACCTGGCGCAGAGCGATCCGGTGATGAACCGGCAGGCCATCGAACTGCTCTCCGAGCATGTGCGCACGCGCTTTCGGATGAGCGATTCGCCGCTCACGTAAATTGCTCGGCCAACTTCCCTTCCCGGAAGCCATCTCACAAGTAGTCCGTGTGGGATCGAGGTCCCTCAGGGGCTGAAGCCCGCGTCTTTTATCGGCTCGCGATGGCACGACTAAACGTCGTGCCCTTACCGACCGGCTCAGGGCGACACAACTCAACGTCGTGCCCTTCCCAGCCCGGATTCCGTAGAACCTTGTCGCGCTCTTCCCTCTCATTTCCAAAACTTCTCAGAACGTGAATCGCACCGCCAACTGGATGATGCGCGGATCGCGAGTGTTGACGATCTGGCCGAATAGCGAACTATTGATGTTGGTAACCGGATTCAAGAAGTTCGCGTGATTGAAAATATTGAAGAACTCCGCGCGGAACTCCACCTTGGAGCGGTCGCCGATCAAAGCTGTCGTCTTCGACAGAGTCATGTCAAGATTCACCAGTCCGGGGCCGCGCAAGAAGTTGCGTGGCAGCGAACCGTAGGTCGCCAGCGAAGGATTGGCGACGACCTGATCGTTCGAAGGCAACATTGTCGGTCCCGGAACGCAGCTGGGATCGGAGCACTGCGCATTGCTAAAGCTGTTGGGATTGATCCAGAAAAAGCCGGGTTGCTGGCCCAGGCTCGCGCCAATGTTCTGCATCTGGCGAGGATTCAAGGTGTTGGTTGGTCCAACGATGTTGGCGTGGACGTTGCCCGGATCACCAGCGCCAGAGGGCCCCTCGGCGGTGGGGTCGAATTGATCGCCTAGCTGAGCAAAGACGTCATAAGGGAAGCCGGAGTGCCAGGTGAAAATCGGGAATAAGCTCCACCCTTGCGTCAGGCGCTTCGGTCCCGACTCCCAAGCCTTGTCCCAAGGCATATCCCAGCCCCCGCTGAAGGTGATGCGATTGCGAACGTCCTGATCGCTGTCGGCGCGGAACAGACCGGGGGAGTAGGTAGGAACGGAAAAGTTTCTTTGCTGGAAGCCGGAAGCGTTGTCGATGCTGTGAGCCCAGGTGTAGCCCAGGATGAAGTAAGTGCGGCCGATGTAGCGCGACTCGGCGAGTTGCCGCGTGAGGCTGGCCTGCAAGCTGTTGTAGTTGGCCTGGCTGACATTCTTAAACTCTGGCAAATTGGCGTAGCTGCAGGTGCCGAAAGAACCGGAACTGCTGTTGCCGGATTCGTCAGGGCAGGAACTGTTGCCCGAGGTCAGATTCAAAATGCGGTCCGTGGTTCCGAGCGCGAACGGGTTGACGTCCTGCAGCGAAGTGAGCCCGTGAGAGGCGCTGCCCACATAGCTCAATTCGAGGACGAGGTTGTGCAGCAGTTCATGCTGCAGGCTCAGATTGAACTGATACGTGTATGGAGTATAGAGATGTGGATCCACTAGATAGACCGAGCCGCCCGAGTTGATGGGAAGGAAACCGGCGTCGGCGAAATTGAGATTCGATGGCGGAGGATGCGATGGAAAAGGGTTGACGGTGCCGGGGAGTTCGGCAAAGGGAGCCTGAAAGTAGCAGACCCCAGCCGAGACGCCGGACGGGCAGAGTGGGTCCGTTGAAGTAACGCCGTCAACGCTGTTAAAGAACAAGCCCACGGATGAGAAAAATGGAGGCTGTCCGTTGAACTGCAAATTGTCTTCGGCCTTGAGGACGTCGTAGAAGACGCCGAATCCGCCTCGGACGCTGGTCTTTCCATCTCCCTTCGGGTCCCAGGCAAAGCCGACGCGCGGGGCGAAGTCGTTACGATCCGGAAAGTTGACTCCGCGGGGAGCGTTGGGATCGCCAGGGAACAACATTCCGATCGGGGCATTGGGGAAGACGATGGAGGGTGTCGTCACTCCGGGGATGACGGAGAAAGAGCGACCCTGCGTGTCAAATTTCGGAGTGCTGTATTCGTAACGCAGTCCCCAGTTGAGTGAGAAGTTTCTGGTTACGCGCCACTCATCCTGCCCAAACGCGTAATATTCCTTGCTGCGAATGGTGGAGGGCGCCGAGGGATACTGGAAAAACTCGGAAGGGATGCCCAGCAGAAAATCCGCAAGAGAATTTTGCGATCCCGATCCGTCACCGCCGCCGATGAAGTCCCATTCTCCGTTTACGTAGTAATCGTAGACCGTGTTGTTCTGGTAAGCGGAGACGCCGCCACCGAGCTTCCAATTGTGACGTCCGTGAACGAGGGTGACCGCTTCGGTAAAACCAAACGTGTTGTTCACGAGTTTGGTTGGCCCTTGCTCGCTGTAGCCAACTTGCAATCCATTGTCGAACCAGAGATTGGGTGGCCCGGTTTGCTGGTCGGGAGTAATGCCCTGTCCCATGGAGGACGCCGTGTTTGAACTGAACGCCCCGACGGGCGTGTCCTGGGAATGGTTGTTCCGCTGCGCAAACAAGCGGAATTCGTTCAAAAAACTGGAGGAGAAAGTGCGGCTGTAGGTGGCGTTGGCAAAATAGTTATGATCGAAACGGGCATCGCCAAAACCCGGCACGGTCGAGAAATTGAAGGGATCGAGGTACGACTCCCGATGACTGCCGAGTGTAACGGAGATTTTGTCTTTCTCCGTCATCAGGAAATCCAACTTCACGGTGAGTTCGTTGTAATTGTCGTTGGACGCTCCCTGGTAGTTGTGCTCTCCGTTGGGATCAGTCGGAATCATGCCCTGCTGGATGTAAAGATTAGAGATGGGATTGAACGTGGAAGAGTCGATGATGCCGCAAGCGGCCGCAGCGGGGTTCGACTGAAAATATGGATTCGCTTGCAGAAACGAAGCCACGTTCGGATCGGCGTTGGGGCAATTCCCGGGCGTGCCTCCGCCGGAAAAATCTCCGTTCAACTGAGCGGGCGTGAAAACCGTACTTTCGCCGGTAGTGAGTTGCTGGGTAAGGCGCTGACCTTGATAGCCGGCGAAAAAGAAAATCTTGTCCTTCTTGATGGGTGCGCCAATGGTGCCCCCGTACTGGTTGCGTTTGAGATTGTTGCGAGGGAGTCCATCGGCATTATTGAAAAAAGAGTTGGCGTTGAAGGCATCGTTGCGCAGAAAGTCAAAGCCGCTGCCGTGCCAGTTGTTCGTGCCAGACTTCGTGACCACGCTGATCACCCCGCCGCCATTGCGGCCGTATTCGGCGGAATAGTTGCTCTCGAGCAGACGGAACTCGGCAATGGTATCGGGATTGGGGTTGTAGACCACGCTGTTGTCGAGCAGATTGTTGTTGAGCGCGCCGTCGAGAAGAAAGGTGACTGAGTCGGAGCGTCCGCCAGCGATGCTGTAGTTGCCCGCGGCAGAGCTGTCGTCGTTGGTTTCGGTGACTCCGGGCAGTAGTTTGGCAAGATCGAGAACGTCGCGCCCATTCAGAGGTGCGCGCTGAATCGTATCTCCCACAATGCTGGTGCCGACGGTCTGGTTCTCGGTTTCGACGTTGGGAGCCTGGTCGGTGACCTCGACGACTTCGTCCCGCTTGCCGACGGTTAGTTTGGCGTCGAGGCGCAGAGACTGGTTAATCAGGAGAGCCTGGTGTTCAAACACCTGCTTGCGGAATCCGGACATCTCGATAGTCACGGTGTAGGTGCCGATGGGGAGAGCCAGCACTTCATAAAACCCATTCTGCCCTGTCGTGGTGGATTGGCGGCTGCTGGTGCCCGCGTTAACCACCGTGACCTTGGCTCCGATGATGGCAGCGCTGGTTTGGTCGGTGATATTGCCGATGATGCGTCCTTTGGCCTCCTGGGCGGTCGCCAGGCGCGCCGAGATCGCTACTGCAAAGGCGAGCAAGATTAGGGATCGTAGAATTCTCCGGCAACTTCCGGCTGAGCCACGACACTCCAGACCACGTGAGGCGGAACGCATAAAACCTCCTTCGCCCAGTCGGGCGTGAAAGATGCGATTTATGTTTCCCCAGGAATGGGTAATGATTTTAGACCCTGAGGATCTATGGGCCGTTATTGTGCAACTAGCGGGACATAATATTCAAGCCGAATCTTATGCGGAGTGCGGCGTTGCAGAGAATTGAGAATTTGTATTCTCATAGGGGCGTTCCGGATTTGGAAGACCATGATCTGTGGGCGATCAAGCCTGCCGCGAACAGAATCACGATGGGATAGCACTCCAGCGTATAGCGAGGCTCGGGATTTTCCAGGCTTCCGAGGAACAGGGACCGCAGCAGCACAAATAAAACCAACATTCCCACGCCGGATACCCATCGCGCACGCAGCAAGCCGGCAGCGGCCGCCAACACATAGGCCAGATTGAGCAGGCCGAAGACGATGCTGACGGTGAGCCAGACGGGATCGTCATCGAACTCCCACCAACGCGGATCGGACGGGAGCAGCTCGGTGCGCGGACGCAGCCACATGTCGGCAATGCGCACGCCGGGAAGCCACACATAGTAGCGCAGAGGCGCGGCGTGAATGCGGGCAGCGGCCAGCGCGGCGAAGCGAGCATCGATCTCGGGCGTGACTTCGTGGTCGCGGTTATAGTCGGCGAAGACTTGTTCGGTTTGCTGTTGCTGGTCGCCGGCATCCACGCCCGTCGAATCGAAGGCGCGGCGCGGCAGGCGCGTGACGTCGGCCTCATCGCCCGGAATCCTCCAGTAGATCTCCTGCACCGAGGTGTAATCGGCAATCCAGGTTTTGGTCCAGCGATTGAATCCCGCCATGACGCTCTCATCGGATTCGGTGGCGTAGCGAGGAGCAAGGGGCTGAAAGCGGTGCATGGTGTGGAGGTTGCGAAGCGTCCAGGGAACCAGAGGCGCAAAGGTGGCGAGGGTGAGGATGATTCCTGCGCGAAACAAGGAGCCCGAGCGGGGCGCGGAGGCGGACTTGCTGAAAATGCGGCGCAGGAGAAGAAGCAACAAGTATCCGCCAAGGGCGCCGAACAAAATGCCGCCATCGGGCCGCAACAGGATGCAGGCTGCAATGCAAAGGCCGCTGCCGAACCAGAGAGTTGACGAGCGCGCTGAGCGGGAGTCGTGAGATGAAAGAGAGGCAAGCCCGCATACGGCCAGATCGAGTGCAAGAGCGGTGAAGAAAATTTCCAGCGTCTCGGTGAGAACCGCGGCCGAGTAATTGGCCAGGAAGGGACAAAGCGCAGCCAGCAGGAACGCTGCTTGCGCCGCGCGCTCCGAGAACATACGGCGCGCGAGATCGGCGATGCAGAAACATGTGCCGATGTCGAACAGGATCTGGAGGAGTAGAACTGCACGAAAATTGCTCCAGCCGAAGATGGCGAAAACCGCGGAGAGGAAGGCTGGGTAACCGGGCAGGCGGGAAAATGTCGGCGTCACCTGTCCGGAATTGGTGATGCCGTAGATGCCATGCCCGAGCCAGTTCATGGCGATGTCGGCGTAGAGGCGGGAATCGTCGACCACGGCGGGAAAATGCAGCACGAAGACCAGACGCAGGGCCACCCCTGCCAGGCTCGCCGCAACAAAGAACCGAGCATTCTTGCGCACCAGTTCCAGCACGCTGAGAATATAGCGCAATTAGCGATTGGCAGTTGGCCAATAGCAGCTAGCCATTATCAATTGGCAGTTTGACCCCGGTGGCTTGCAAAGGAAGCTCTCATCGGCAGTTGGCTGGCCGCTAATTGCTAATTGCCAACTGCTATGGCCGCACTCTCGAAAATCGGTGCTACCGGCAATTGACCGGGTGCGGCGCGCGGCATACGATAAACGATTAGTCCTTCATGTCTGAACCCGTCTTTTACGATCCGCAACGAGCCCGCTGGAAGCGGTTGAGACGCTTTGTCAACGCGCTGGTCATTGCGCTCTCGGCACTGATTCTTTTCTTCGTGTACACCACGCTGCGCGACGAGCGCCTGCCGGAACTGTTGTTTTCGCCCCAGAAACGCGCCTTCAAGGCGTTGAAGGAGAGCGAGAAAGACAAGGCTCGCGAACGGCAGAAGAAACTGGCTCTCCGGTCGCACCGCAAGTCGAAGCTGCCGGCCTCGGAGGTCACGTTAAATCAGGAAGAAGGCATCCGCGCGGCCTTTTACGCTCCCTGGGACGCGGCCAGTTTTTCTTCGCTGCGCGATTATTCCCGCCAGATCGATATGCTGTATCCCGACTGGCTGCACGTGCTGACGGCCGATGGGCGCCTGCAGGCGGTCGACGACCAGACCAACAAATTTTTCGACGTGATGCAAAACAATCGCGTGCGCTCGGTCAACGACCGCGTGATGCCGCTGCTCAAGGCCGAAGACCCGGCCATGGAAGTCTTCCCCATGGTGAACAACTTCGATGGCACGGAGTGGGTGGGAGGGATCACGGATTTTCTGAACGATCCCTCGGCCCGGGCGCGATTCCGGCAGCAGGTCGCGCTGTTTCTCGCGTCAGACCGATTTCGCGGCTTGATGATCGATTTTGAGGCCTTCCCCGCCGTCGGACAACCGGGCTACGTGGCGCTGCTGAACGAAATATCCTCCGACCTGCATGCCCGCGGAATGAAGCTCTACGTGAGCGTTCCGGCGCACAACGAAGAATTCGACTATGCGGCGATCGCTGCGCCGGCCGACGGCGTGGTGGTGATGAACTACGACGAACATTACCCGGGCGCTGCCTCGGGCCCGGTGGCCTCGCAGGATTGGTTTGTCGACAACCTCAAATTCGCCGTGACTGCGATCCCGCGACAAAAGATCATCTGCGCCATCGCGAACTATGGTTACGACTGGGTGCTCAAGCCGAAGAAAGGCAAGTTGCCGCCCGACGCCAAAGATCACAGCGTCTCGGTGCAGGAAGCGTGGCTGGAGGCGCGCGATTCCGACGTTGACGTAACCTTCGACGACGATGCCATGAATCCGCATTTCAGCTATCTGGATGAGGTCGGCCTGCAGCACGATGTCTGGTTTCTGGATGCAGTGACGGCGTTGAATCACATGCGCGCCGCGCAAACGCTCGGCATTCAAACGTTCGCCCTATGGAAGCTGGGCGGAGAAGATCGCTCGATATGGGGGATTTGGGATATTCCCGGCGATCCCGGAAACGTCGCCAAACTGCGCAACGTTCCTCCCGGACAAGATGTCAACATGGAGGGGCAGGGTGAAATCCTGCGCATCGAAGACCGCCCCACCGCCGGCGTTCGCGATCTTACAGTCGACGAAAAGACGAAGGAGATTACCGACGAGGTCTTCCAGTCTTTGCCCGAACCTTACCGCGTGGCGCGTTACGGCTACAGTCCCAATAAAGTCGCCCTCACGTTTGACGATGGCCCCGACCCCGAGTGGACGCCGAAGATTCTCGACGTGCTCAAGCGGGAGGACGCGAAAGCTACCTTCTTCCTGATCGGCATTCAGACCGATAAATTTCCCGGCCTGGCGCAGCGCATTTACCGCGAAGGCCACACCATCGGGAACCATACCTTCACGCATCCGGACGTGAGCAACATTTCGTCCACGCAGATGAGGATGGAATTGAATCTTACGGAGCGGCTGTTCGCCAGCCTGGTGGGAGCGCGCACCACGCTGCTGCGTCCGCCGTATGCGATCGACGAGGAACCGGACACGGCTGACCAGGTGAGGCCGCTCGAATTCGCACAGGACCTGGGTTACATCACGGTCGGCAACCGCATTGACCCCAACGATTGGAGCGACAAGCCCCGGCGTCATACCCCGGAAGAAATTTCTTCTTACGTGCTGGCGCACCTGCCGCCATGCGGCGCCAACGATCTGCGCTGCGGCAACATCATTCTCTTGCACGACGGTGGCGGCAACCGCGCCGAAACCGTGGCCGCTCTGCCCATGATCATCGATGGCATTCGGGCGCGCGGAATTGAGATCGCACCGGTTTACGAGTTGCTGGGCAAGACGCGAGCGGATGTGATGGCTCCCCTGCCCACAGGCGCGCTCTGGGCCGCCCGGCTTGACCGTCTGGGATTCTGGCTTTTCGACATGGCCGTGCGGAGCATCGCCTGGATCTTTTTCATCGGCGATATCCTCATGACCGGGCGCCTTCTGTTTATCGGTGCGGCTGCGGTATACGACCGCTTGCACGAAAGGATTTTTGGCAGACCGGCCGAAGTTGTGTCCTACAAGCCGAAGGTTGCGGTGCTCATCCCCGCCTACAACGAGGAAAAAGTAATCGAGCGCACCGTGCGCGCGGCGCTGAATTCCAACTATCCCAACCTGCGCGTAATCGTGATCGACGATGGCTCGCGCGACCGCACGCTGGAAGTGGCCCGCGCCGCTTTCGTGCGCGAGGAGGCCAGCGGGCAAGTCCTCATCCTGACCAAACCGAACGCCGGCAAGGCCGAAGCGCTGAACTACGGAATCGAGCATATTGAGGACGCCGAATTATTTGTGGGCATCGATGCCGACACGATTATTGCCAGCGACGCCATCTCGCGCCTGGTGCCGCATTTCATCAATCCGAAAGTGGGCGCGATCGCAGGCAATGCCAAGGTCGGCAATCGCGTGAATCTGTGGACACGCTGGCAGGCTCTCGAGTACATCACCAGCCAGAATTTCGAGCGGCGCGCATTGGACGCTCTGGGCGCGGTCAGCGTGGTGCCGGGAGCGATTGGCGCGTGGCGCGTGTCCGCCGTGCGCGAGGCCGGCGGCTATCACGTCGATACCGTCGCCGAAGATGCCGATCTCACCATGGCGCTGTTGCGCCGCGGCTACCGCGTGGAATACGAAGATATGGCACTGGCCTATACCGAAGCTCCCACCAACGCGAATGGCCTGATGCGCCAGCGTTTTCGCTGGTCGTTCGGGATTCTGCAGGCAGTGTACAAACACAGTGAGGTTTTCGGGCGCAAGGGCGCGCTGGGTTTTGTGGCGCTGCCGAACATTGTGATCTTTCAGATTTTGCTGCCGCTGGTGTCTCCACTCATCGACATCATGTTCGCCGTGGGCGCCATCTGGTACTTCATCCAGAAACACTTCCACCCGGATTCGACCGATCCTGCCAGCTTTCACAAGCTGGTCGCATTTTTCTTTGCGTTTCTGGTGATCGACTTCCTGGCCTCGGCCTTAGCATTTGCGCTGGAGCGCCGCCGGCCCGACGACAAAGAAGATGCATGGCTGCTGAGCCAGGTGTGGCTGCAGCGCTTCGCTTACCGCCAACTGTTTTCTGTGGTGCTATTCAAGACTCTGAAGCGCGCGCTCGAAGGCCGAAAGTTTGCCTGGGACAAGTTGGAGCGCACGGCTGCGGTGAACTACGTGCCATCGGAAAATCGGGATTCGGTGAATGTGCCGTAAGGTGGTTGGAGTGCAGCAGTCCCGTGTATTGCACCCGCGAGAGACTCCTGGCTACTTACATTCCACCCGATTATCTTGCGAGGCGATGATCTGCCAGGTATCGCCCTGTTTGAGCCACGTATCCGTCCAAACCTGGCAAATCTTTGTGTTCGGCTTCGACTTGTCTTTGCCAACGGCATGTTCGTGGCCATAAACAACGGCAAGGCTGTCTCCGAAGAAGCGTACTTTGGCTTCATCAAGCCCGCAATCGTGCGCGATGCGTGTGCTCTTCTCATCCTTCAGTTCATCGGCTTTTGTGAAGCGTTCGCCACTGGTTGACGTGCCTTGAAAGTCCTCGGCAAGCAGGCCGGCGACTACGCCGTTATCAACGCATACTCCCTCAGCCCACTTGCGTTCCATGTCGACGATATATTTTGCGGTCGGATCGTCGGCCGACGCCCAGTGACTGTGCTGTGCGTGCGCATGGACGAGCAACATCAGGGTGGCAATCGCTATGGCAAAGACTCTTGAGCGCATTTTATTGCCTCCGGAAGATCGGGCTGGGATGGCAGCGAATCCGCCGGTTACGAGTGGCTCTTACCTTCGGCCACTTGCAATCGCGTCTCGGCTTTGTGCAGCGCGTTCAGGCAGCGTTCGACATCGACGTTAGGGTCGCCGCTGGTAAGCCTCTGTTCGGCGCGTTCCTTGGCTTTGCGGGCGCGGGCGACATCGATTTCTTCGGGGCGCTCCGCAGTTTCAGCCAAAACCGTGACTTTGTCGGGAAGAACTTCAGCAAATCCCCAAGCCACGGCGAGGCGCTGCTGGCGGCCATCGTCGCGATAGGAGATTTCGCCGACGGAGAGTTCGGTGATGAGCGGCGCGTGGCCCGGCAGGACGCCCAGATATCCGTTCTTACCGGGAATCTGCACTTCCGCCGCCGCCGTTTGCACCACTTTCTTTTCCGGCGTGACGATTTCGAGTTGGAAAGTGTCTGTCATCAGTCGTTGGTCATCAGTCGTTGTTCGTTAGTCGTTGTTCGGTGGCAAAACCGTGCTCCGCTGGTCTGTCGTCTGCCGCCTCCGAAGGATTTGGCCAACGACTAACGAACGACCAACGACGGTTTCTACGCTGCTGCCTTCATCTTCTCTGCCGCTGCCAGCACTTCTTCGATCGGGCCCTTCATGTAAAACGCCTGCTCCGGGATGTCATCATACTTGCCTTCGACGATCGCCCGGAAGCCTTTCACCGTGTCGGCGATCTTTACGTAACGGCCCGGAGCGCCGGTGAATTGTTCTGCCACATGGAACGGCTGCGACAGAAACTTCTGGATCTTTCGCGCGCGCGCCACGGTTAACTTTTGATCCTCACTCAACTCGTCGATACCGAGAATCGCGATGATGTCCTGCAGGTCTTTGTAAGTCTGCAGGGTCTTCTTCACCATCTGCGCGACATCGTAATGCTCCTGGCCGACAATGCGCGGATCGAGAATGCGCGAGGTCGAAGCCAGCGGATCGACCGCGGGATAAATTCCAATCTCCGTCAACGCGCGCGAAAGCACGGTGGTTGCGTCGAGGTGAGCGAAGGTAGTTGCCGGCGCGGGATCGGTCAAATCGTCGGCAGGCACGTAAATCGCCTGCACCGAGGTGACCGAACCTTTTTTCGTGGAGGTGATGCGCTCCTGCAGTTCGCCCATTTCCGTCGCCAGGTTTGGTTGATAACCTACGGCGCTGGGCATGCGGCCCAGCAGCGCCGATACTTCCGAGCCGGCCTGCGTGAATCGGAAAATGTTGTCGATAAAGAGCAGCGTGTCAGCGCCCTCGGCATCGCGAAAATATTCCGCGACGGTAAGCCCGGTCAGGGCCACGCGCAGACGCGCTCCAGGAGGCTCCGTCATCTGCCCGTAAATCAGCGCGGCCTTGGACTCCGCCGGCTTGCCCGGCTTGATAACGCCAGACTCGCTCATTTCCAGCCACAAATCATTGCCTTCGCGGGTGCGTTCGCCGACGCCCGCAAACACGGAATAGCCGCCGTGATTCTTGGCGACGTTGTTGATCAATTCCATGATGACGACGGTCTTGCCCACGCCCGCGCCGCCGAACAATCCGATTTTGCCGCCCTTTAAGAAGGGTTGGATGAGATCGATGACCTTGACGCCGGTCTCGAACATCTCCGCGGTGGTGGCCTGTTCGTCGAATGCGGGAGCAAGGCGATGAATCGGCATTCGCTCTTTGAAATCGATCGGGCCGAGTTGATCGACGGGTTCGCCGATCACGTTCATCACGCGACCGAGCGTGCCGCGGCCCACGGGCACGGAGATCGGGCCACCCGTATCGATGGCCTTCATGCCGCGCACCATGCCGTCGGTGGCCGACATGGCGACGCAGCGCACGCGTCCCTCGCCCAAGTGCTGCTGCACTTCGAGAATCACGTTGATGGGACTGGGGACATTGAAGCCGTCGCTGACCACCCTCACCGCCTCATAAATCGGCGGCAGATGGCCCTCTTGAAACTGCACGTCGACTGCAGGACCTGCGATTTGAATTACGTGTCCGATATTTTCCATAAAATCAGCTTCTAGCTGCTAGCTCCTAGCTTGGTCGTACCGCTCTCCGGCGCCGAGTCCAGTACAAAGTCTTTAATAAATCTGTTCTATTGGAAGCTAGTAGCTAGAAGCTAGCAGCTTCTTTACATTGCCGCCGCGCCGCTTACGATTTCGATAATTTCTTTCGTGATCTTCGCCTGCCGGGCGCGGTTCATGACCAGCGTCAGCGAGTCGATCATATCGGTAGCGTTGCTGGTCGCGGAATCCATCGCGGTCATACGGGCCGCATGCTCGGCCGCCACCGATTCCAGCAACGCGCGAAAAATCTGGATCGCCACGTATTTCGGCAGCAACGACTTGAACAAATCTTCCGGCGGCTGCTCGTAAATGTAATCCACCTGCGCTGTGCCGAACTGCGCCGCCTCGCGGTCGGCAGCCTCATCGGGACGGCGCATGCCCACGCCCGCGCTGATGGCGGCTTCTTTGGCTTTTTTCTTTTCTTCTTCCGTCATCTCCTCGGCCAGGCGGATGGTTTGCTCGCCGATATTTTCCACGGGAAGAATCTGTTCCACGATCAGCCGTTGCGCAATTACCGACTTGAATTCGTTGAAGACCACATAGACGGCATCAATCTCTTCGCGGCAATAACGGCCGATCACGCCCTCGGCCACGCGGCGGGCCTGCGCGAATTCCAATTTGCCCAGAACGCCGACATGCTCGCCGGTAATTTGGACCGCTCCGGCGCGGGCTCCAGCTTCTGGCCGGTTTTCCAGCAAGTCATCGGCCTCCGCCAGGCTGCGGGTTTGCACCGCGGCGGCGGGATAGCGCCGGCGCAGGAAGTCACGTCCCTTGCGGCCGATGGCTTCGATATCGACATTCTTGCCGGCCTTCATTGCGAGGAAGCGGGTCGCGGCTTTGGTCACGTTCGCGCTAAACGCACCCGCCAGGCCTTTATCGCCCGTCACCACGATCAGCAGAATATTCTTCTCTTCGCGCTGCGCCAGCAGAGGATGCTTGGGTTCGCCAGTTTCGGGATCGTAAATCTCGGTGCGCGCCACCAGCGACTTCAGCACATTGGTCAACATTTGAGCATACGGACGCGCGGCCATCGTGCGGTCCTGCGCGCGGCGCAGTTTCGCGGCCGAGACCACCTTCATAGCCTTGGTGATCTGCCGCGTATTGACCACGCTGCGGATACGGCGCCGAATGTCGAGAATGTTAGCCATAAATCAGTCGTTGGTCGTTCGTCGTTGGTCGTTCGCCAAATTCAAACCCTTGTCATCCTGAGCGAAGCGAAGGATCTCTATCTCCACCGGCACCGCGTAGCCTTCAGCGCCACTACTTCGCTACTGCCTGCCGCGACTCCACAAACTGCTGTTTCGCCTGCTTGATCACGTCGCTCAGCTGCGCTTTCAAACCATCATCGAGAACCTTCTTCTCCATGATCGTGCGCAGCAACGCGCCCTGGGTCGCGTCCACGTATTTGTAAAGCTCTTTCTCGAAGTCGCGGACTTGATTCACCGGAAGGTCATCAAGAAATCCTCCAGTGCCCGCGAAAATAATCAAAATCTGCTTGGAGAACGGCAGCGGCGAAAACTGGTTTTGTTTCAGCAGTTCGACCAGGCGCTGACCGCGATTTAACTGGGCTTGCGTGGCCTTGTCGAGGTCGCTGCCAAACTGCGCAAACGCCGCCAGTTCGCGGTACTGTGCCAGTTCCAGCTTCAGGGTTCCGGCAACTTGACGCATGGCCTTGATCTGCGCGCTGCCTCCGACGCGACTGACGGACAAGCCGACGTTCACCGCGGGACGCACGCCCTGGTTGAACAAATCGGTTTCCAGATAAATCTGGCCATCGGTAATCGAAATTACGTTGGTCGGGATGTAGGCGGAAACGTCGCCGGCCTGCGTCTCGATCACGGGCAGAGCGGTCAGCGATCCGCCGCCATTTTTGTCGCTCAATTTGGCCGAGCGCTCCAGCAGGCGCGAGTGAAGATAAAAAACATCTCCGGGATACGCCTCGCGACCCGGCGGACGGCGCAGCAGCAGCGAAATCTCGCGATAAGACGCGGCGTGCTTGGAAAGATCGTCATAGATGACCAGCGCGTGACGCTTGCTGTCGCGGAAATATTCACCGATGGCCGTCGCCGCGTAGGGCGAAATGTACTGCATGGGCGCGGGTTCCGACGCCGAGGCCGCGACCACGATCGTGTACTCCATTGCGCCCGCGTCTTCGAGAATCTTTACCACTTGTGCAATCGACGAGCGCTTCTGCCCGATCGCATTGTAGATGCAGATCAGATCGTTGCCCTTGCTGTTGATGATGGTGTCGAGAGCGACCGCGGTTTTTCCGGTCTGGCGATCGCCGATGATCAACTCGCGTTGGCCGCGGCCGATCGGGATCATGCTATCGATGGCCTTGAGTCCGGTGGCCATGGGCTCGCGCACGGGCTGGCGATCGATGACGCCGGGCGCAATGCGCTCGAGCGCAATGAATTTGTCGGTCGCGATCGGGCCCTTGTCGTCGATGGGACGCCCGAGGGAATCGACCACGCGGCCAATCATGGCATCGCCCACCGGCACGCTCATGATGCGACCGGTGCGCTTCACTTCGTCGCCTTCCTTGATCTCGGTATATTCACCGAGCAGCACGACGCCCACCTGGTCTTCTTCCAGGTTCATGGCGATGCCGGCCACGTCGTGGGGGAAGGAAAGAAGTTCGCCGGCCATGACCTTGTCGAGGCCATAGACGCGGGCGATACCATCGCCCAGCGTGATGACCGTGCCGGTCTCGTCCACGGAGATCTTCGATTCGTAGTTCTCGATCTGCTCGCGGATCAGTTGCGTGATTTCGTTTGCCTTGATCTGTGCCATAAAATCGCTCTTAGCTCTCAGCCGTCAGCTTGAATCTCTCTGGTATCAGCAATTAGCAGTTGGCAATTAGCGATTCAAAAACCGGGCTAATCGCCAATTGCTAATTGCTAGCTGCCAATTGCTAATCGCCGCTGATCTCCTGCCGAATTCTTTCCAACTGCCCCTTCACCGAACCGTCGTAAATCGTGCTGCCGAGGCGGACTACTGCGCCGCCTAGAAGTGACGCATCCTGCGCGTAGCGGGCGCGGACTTGCTTGCCGGTCAGTTTTCCGACCTGGGCTTCGAACTCGCGCTTCTCCGCATCGCCCAGTTCGCGGGCGCTGGTAATTTCTGCATCGGCGAATCCCATGCGCGCGTCAAGTTCTTTTTCCAGTTGCGCGATGATCGGCTCCAAAAAATGGATCCGCCGGTGATCAATCACTACTGCGACCAAATTTCTGACCTGGACGGCAATGCCATCTCGCTGGGCGATTACGTCGAGCACCTTGCGTTTCTGCTCGGCGGGAATTCCGGGATTCTCCCAGACCCGCCGCAGGTCGGAACTCTCAGCCAGCAAGCTGGCAATTGCCCGCAACTCGGCGACGCAGCGGTCGGCGTCGAGATGCATCTCGAATACGACATCTGCGAAAGCGCGGGCGTATGTGCTGGCAACCG
The DNA here is from genome assembly GCA_963715875.1 of uncultured Acidobacteriaceae bacterium. Taxonomy (GTDB): domain Bacteria; phylum Acidobacteriota; class Terriglobia; order Terriglobales; family Acidobacteriaceae; genus Sulfotelmatobacter. The sequence continues at coordinate 4,811,033 of OY970281.1, forward strand.
AAGCCATGCTCTAGCGGCCGTCCTTTCCGGGCTGCGCGGAACCTTCATTGCCCAGTTCGCCGGCAAAGCTGCGAACCAGCGCCTGGTCGGTGGAGGCATCCACATGAATCTGTTTTTGCGCCAGGCCCACGGCCAGATCGGCGGCAAAGGCGGTGAGTTCGCGGCGAGCGGACTTGGCGGCTGACGCGATTTCCTGCTGCGCAGACTCCAGCATCTTGCGCGCGTCTTCCTGAGCCGCAACCTGAATGCGCGCTTCTTCGAAGCCCGCCTCTTTCTCGGCGGCATCGCGCATCATGCCAATTTCTCCATCGAGCTTCATCAGGCGGGCTTCAATCTGGGCGAGCTTATGGCGCGCTTCTTCGCTGGCTTTTTGCGCCTCCTGCATCGCTCTCTGAATGGCCGCGGTGCGCGCCCGGAAGGCGCCCGGCAGATACTTCCGGCAGGCCCAGAGAATGACTACCGCGATCACCACAAAATTCAGCAGCACGCAGAACAGGTAAGCATTGGGCAGACTGAGGCCGGTAAGCCGCGAAACGAATTGCACTGACGGCGACTGCTTGAACTCGGCGGTCTCGTCTTTTTCTTCACCGGCAGCTTCCCGGGTCTCGTGCGCAAGTTGCTGGCCTACGCCAGTGTGCCGGGGTGCCGGCTTGACTTGCTGCTGCGGCACATCCGCTTGTTGCTGGGCCTGGGCAGCCGGGAGCGCTGTGGCGAAGGCGAACGCCAGCACCGCAAGCAAACCCATCCTGACGATTTGTTTCACAGAAGTCATGATCGATTTCGGAAGCATTAGCGTCCCGCCCCGGCCGGCTGCAGCACGCGGCGCATGATTTCCGCGGCCAGGGATTGCGCTTCCGCCTGCAAGCCGCCCTGCGCCGCCTCACTTTCCTTCTGAATCTCAGCCTTGGCCGCCTGCACCTGCTCCTGAGCCTTGGCGCGGGCATCGTTCAGCGCCGCGGCACGGGCATCGAGCACCGTCTTGCGGCGGGCCTCCTGGGCGCGGAACACGGTCGCGCGCGCCTCGCGCAGCTTCTGCTCGTACTCCGAGGTGCGCGCATCGGCGGCGGCAATGTCAGCCCGCGACTTCTCGACTGCGCCCTCGGTTTTGCTGCGCCGCTCGTCGAGCACGCGCCGCAACGGCTTGTGCACTATGGCCGTATAGAGCGCATAGAGCAAAGCCACGAGAAGCACGGTCGGGATCGATCCGAGCAGTAATTCGCCTAGTTGTCGTAGCGTTTCATCCATTGATGGCTGCTATGCAGGAACGATGAGGGCTATGAAAACTGTTAAGTCTAGCGTCCAAAGGAGTTTATGTCAACGTGAAGGGACGAATTTTTCGCGGATTTTCTGGAGAAGCGGAGGTCCGAAACGGGCCAAAACCCGCGCCGTAAGCCGGGATTCGTGGGCATGCAAAATTCTGCAACTAATCCTTGACATCCCCGGAAAGAGGATTAGCATTGAGGTATCACCTCCGATCCAATTCAGGATCGAATGGGCCGATAGCCAAGGAATGTCACCGCTTCTTGGTTGCCGGCCCATTTAAATTGGCGAAAACATGCTCCCGGATCACGAAATCTTTTACCCTTCGCACCACTGACTCCGACGCCTCCACTTCCAACTCCACCGCCCCATCTTTGTACGCCCGCGAATAAATCCGCGCTTTGGCTTCGAGCATGGCCAGCGTCTTCCCTTCTTTTTGCGGCACGCGCAAATGCACCCGGCTCACCGGATCTTCCTCGATCATGGCGTCGATGCGATCGAGTAAGGTCTTCAGGCCCGTGCCCTCGACGGCGGATACATAGACCGTGTTCGAGTCGCCGCGAGCGGCGTCTTTCAGCAAGCTCTCGGCTACTTCCATATCCAGCAGATCGACCTTATTCATCACGCGCAGGCGCGGCTTCTTCTCGGCCTCGAGTTCTTTCAGCACAATCTCGACCTGCGCATCTTGTTCGGCGGAAAGCCGGCTGCTGGCATCCGACACATGCAAAATTAAAGATGCGCGCTGCACTTCTTCGAGAGTCGCGCGAAACGCAGAGACCAGCGTGTGCGGCAGGCTGCGAATGAATCCGACCGTGTCCGACATCAGAATCTTGCGCTTCGAAGGCAGCGTCACGCCGCGAAGAGTCGGGTCCAAAGTTGCGAACATGCGCGGCGAAGCCAGCACCGACGCCTTCGTCAGAGCGTTGAATAGCGTCGACTTGCCTGCGTTGGTATAGCCTACGAGCGCCACGGTCGCGACCGGCGCCGATTCCCGCCGCTGGCGCTGCTGGGCGCGGATGCGGCGCACATTCTCCAGTTGCTGCTCGACGTGCCGCACGCGCCGGGCAATTTTCCGCCGGTCGGTTTCGAGCTGGGTTTCACCGGGGCCGCGCGTGCCGATGCCGCCTCCGAGCTGCGACATCTCGATGCCGCGTCCGGCCAGGCGCGGCAGCAGGTATTGCAGTTGCGCCAACTCCACCTGCAACTGGCCTTCGCGCGTGCGCGCGTGCCGGGCAAAAATGTCGAGGATGAGCTGCGTCCGATCGAGCACACGCCGGTGAACAATTTTTTCAATGTTGCGCTGCTGGGATGCGCTGAGATCGTGATCGAAGAGGAGCAGGTCGGCGTTCACGGATGCAGCCGCGCCTGCGATTTCCTCGAGTTTACCGGCGCCAATCAGGGTGGCTGGGTCGGGACGGTCGCGACGCTGCAAAATTTCGCCGACCACGTTTGCGCCGGCGCTTTCCGCCAGCGTGCGCAGTTCCGCCAGAGATTCCTCGGCATCGAACTCGGGAATGCTGGGTTTGTTGGCGGATTTTGCCGATGCGCCAGACTTTGCGGGGGCTGCGGACGCCGCATCCCGCGCCGCCTGAGCTTGCGCGGTCACCGTGCCCTTGGCGCTGCGTCCGCGGGTGCGAACATCGATTCCAACCAGAAAAGCGCGTTCCTGGGCGCCAGCCGCGCGAGGCGTTTCTGCGTCCATGGCGGCGCTGAGAGGCACACGTCCGGCGGCAGACACGCCGCTACGGGTCTTCTTGGGATGAGAACTGCGCAACCGAAAGCCTTATCCTTCGGTACCGGAGGCGCTGGCCCCCACAGCCGTCGGCGCCGAATTCCCCGGCGATGCCGCAGGCTTGGCGTCGCCATGCGCCGTATGCGCGCTGTGCGACCCCGTCCGTCCGATCACCACGGTGGAAATGGCGTGCTTGAAAATCAGTTGCTCTTGTCCGTTGGCTTCCAGCACCACGGAGTATTTGTCAAAAGAACGAATGCGGCCCGTTAACTTCACACCGCTCAGAAGGTAAATGGTGATGTTCAGCCGTTCTTTGCGGGCCGTGTTCAGGAAGGAATCCTGGATATTCTGTGCCGGCTTGCTGCTTTCCATAGCCGATCTCCTTAAGATCTGTTGAATCTCGACTTGCCAACTCGCCGCGCCGGCCGCCGCCATCGCACGAGTTCAAACCAACAGCATGTTCCTGGTCTCCGCCAACAAGGAACACGGGGGGACACCCTGCCCTCTCCGCCGCCCCAGTTTCAAGGGCAGCGCCGTCCAAGCAGGTAGCTGCGAGTACGATACGGCCTCCCGGCGCGCTTTTGCAACTTGTAACTTGCAAAATCGCTCTTTTCTGATGTTCGCCAAGGTAACCCTTGCCAGAAATGTTTTGTGGGCGTTGTGTACAATCCGGCGTAGGCAATTCATTCGGTTACTGGAGGCACCTGTGGCAAGTCCCGCTCTCGCATCTTTAATTGGACCGCAAATCAACTTTCCCGCTGGCTTCCGGCCCAGCCTGGAGATGCTTCTCCGCTGGATCCACTTTCTCGCGGGAATCACCTGGATTGGCCTCCTCTATTTCTTCAACCTGGTGAATGTCCCGCTGATGAAGGAGTTAGATGCGACCACCAAGGGAAAGGTGATGCCGGCATTGATGACTCGTGCGTTGATGTGGTTTCGGATGTCGGCGGCTCTGACCGTGCTTGTAGGCCTCGCCTATTGGGAGATGATTGTGAGTTCCGACGTACACAATGGCCAAATCCTGGGATTGAATCCTTCCCACGGAACGGTGATGGCCAGTTTCTTCGTGATCTGGACCATCGTCTGGGGAATTCTGTATGCCTGCCTCATCCCCGGTAAGGGAATCTTCGATAATGGCGCGTTCGTGGGCGTGGTCTATGCGGTGGTGGTTGCGGCCGCGTCCTGGCTCTTCCTGAGCTTGAATAGCCATGGTTGGGAGAGCAACCGCCTGCTGGCCATCGGGATCGGCGGCGGAATGGGCTGGGTGATGCTGCTGAACGTTTGGGGCGTGATCTGGCGCATCCAGAAGCGTTTGATTCAATGGACACAGGACAACGCCGCCAACGGCACCCCCATGCCGGATAAGGCCAAAGCCATGGCCCGTCAGGCTTTTCTGGCGAGCCGGGCGAATGCCTACTTGTCGATCGCTTTGTTGTTCTTCATGGGCGCGGCCAGTCATTATCCTATGTTTGGCAAATGAGGCAGGATTCTCTCGGCGAAGGGTTGGGCGGATCACGTTTTTGCCCGGAGTACCGCAGAGTACAATGGACGCAACTAGCCGGAGGAATGCCTTGAAAAGAGCAAACTGTAATACGATTCTTGCCGCCTTCATCCTCACATGTTTTATTTGGGTGGCGAAACCCGCCGATGCCCAAACCCATACGCAGATTATCCTGCCCGCGGCTCCAACCTCGGGTTGGGATTCCAAAAAGCTGAAAGTCGGCGATGCAGTGGACCTGAAGACGACGGCGAGCCTCGATCTGCAAAACGGATCGATAATCCCGAAGGGGGCAAAGATCATCGGCCATGTGACCGAAAGCAAATCAAAATCCAAAGGTGATTCGGAATCGTCCCTGGGAATTGTCTTCGACAAGATCGACCTGGCGGATGGCAAGACGCTAACGGTTTCAGGAGTGATGCAAGCCGTGGCGCCTGCAGCCGGCGACACCACCGAGGGCGGTGGAGGCGTCAACTACGGCGGAAGCATGAATCAAGGCCTGCAGCGCAGCGCCGACGCGGGGACGACCTATTCCACGCACGTACCGACGCTGAACGAACAATCCGTGGGCGCCATTGGCTTGAAGAATCTGACGCTGGGCTCCGATGGAGTGCTCAAGTCGAGTGACAAGAGCGTCAAGGTGGAGTTGCAGACGCAAGTGTTGTTGCGGGCGCAGGTCACGGGAAACTAGACACCACCTTGCCGCGCGTGTTAGCCGCGAAGCGGCGCCAGAATGCAGCCCACGGCGCAAGCCGTGGGTGAGAAGGGCGACGGGACTAGCCCCGAAGGGGCGAAAGAGCATTTTGACGCGGACTCTAAGGCCCTCGTCTTTATTGGCTCCGGCCAACGTCATTGCGGCCGCAACGGGACGACCACCCTGGAATTCAACTTCGTTAACTCTCTCCGCACGACGTCGGCCAGTGTCCCCTCGGGTTGCTCGACGAGGAAGGTTTGCAGTTCGGCGACTGCCTCAGGCCTCCGATTCTCATGCTCCAGGGCGCGCGCGGCGATGCAGTGGGCGAGAGCATATTTCTCGTGCTTCGGCAGCGAGTGAACTTTCACCTTGCTGGCGATCGCCTGATCGAAGTGCCCAGCCAGTAACTGGCTCTGCGCCAGCAGCATAAAGATCTGCGGGTTGGCGGAGTCGGAAGCCGACGCTCGGCTCAGAAAATCTTCTGCCTCGGAATACCGGCGGTCGCCAATCGACATGCGCCCCAGATTCAACAATGCCGGGGCAAACTTTCCGTCTAGCGAAACCGCCTTCTCCCACGACTGCTGCGCTTGCACGGGATCGCCCAGCTTCTGGTAAGCCGCCCCGAGGTTGTTGTAGGCGTCCACATACTCCGGATCGATGGCCAGCGCCTTTTTGAGGTGGACCATCGCTTTTTTCCAATCCTGCTCGGCGATGGCCTTGGTGGCGCGATCAAATTCTTTTCCTGCTGCAGGAGGCGCCGATAAGCTGCGAGCGCTCACGATGCCGCCGCCCGTGGTTGCGGAATTCGCTTCCATATCGGCGGTTCGCTTGACGCGAATGTAAATGCTCTGCGTAGTCTTGCGAGTGTCAACTTCAAACATACCGCTCTCGGTGCGCACCAGGCCGTCGCCAGAAACCACGACGTTGTAAGTTCCTACCGGCACGGTATTGAAGTCAACCATTCCTTGTTCGTCGCAGTAGCGTTGGTCCTGGGTGCCGACGCCGCTTGAGGTCAGGAGTTCTACATGCGCCCGCACTCCGATGGGTCGATCGTTTTCGTCGGTGATGCGGACTTTCAGACTCCCGTAGCCAGCCGCGCCGGGCATGTTGCCGCCCAATCTCAACTGCAAAGCCTGGCCGGGAAGTGAAAAGCAAAGAAGAACAGCGAGGGCGGCACAACAAAGCAGTCGGTGCATGACAGACACCTCTCAGGACCGAACCGAACCGAGCGCGACCCTGACTCAGACCCTTGAACCCCTGCGCGCCCTGATAGCCAGAATCTTACACCCGGGCGTAGGTCACTGTTGCAATAAAAAATGCGGTCCCGGTGTTCTGGGACCGCATGCTAAACGACAGTGGTTAGAACTCCATCCGGAAGGTGAGCTGACCTTCGCGTCCGGCTGGCAGACCGTTGAAGAACGATCCGTAAGCTCCGGTCGGAGGTGCAGCCTGTCCCGTGATGCCACCGCAGCTCGGAATTGCGGAACCGCCTGACGGTGTCGAGCAACCTGGATCGGTCCAGCCATCGCCCGGGTTCTGGAAGTTCGGATGGTTGAGAACGTTGTAGATGTTCACAGCCAGCATGATCTTCATTCTCTCGGTGACCTGGAAGTTCTTTCCGACGGTAAGATCGGAGTCGAAGAACCCGGGTCCACGATACTGTCCACGCATCTGGGTCGGGAAGAATCCCAAGCCATTCGCGCTGGCGAATTCTGCCGAGTTGAAGCACTGGCTGAATCCGTTGGTGCAGCTTTGCTGTGCCGGCCCGAGCGGCTGGACGGGGGTAGCCGTGCCGCCGTTCGTGACCGAAGTGGTGGAGTCAACCACGGTGAAAGGTAGACCACTGCGGACGATGAAGTTCTCCGATACCATCCAGCCTCCCAGCAGGGCATTCATCCCTTTGCTGTTGAAGTGGAACGGCTCGGTCCAGACATAGTTCGCGTTGAAAGCGTGGCGAATGTCGTAATCGGCATTGCCATAGTTGTTCGCGCGCAGGCTGTCTGGATTGATCTGGCCCAGAAGGTTGTGCACACCGGCGTTCAGGAAGCCTCCGTTGGAGATTTCGTCCAGAGTGTGCGACCAGCTGTAGTTGGCGTTGATCACAAAGCCTCCCGACATCCGGCGATTATAGGATGCGGTCAGACCTTCGTGATTGGATACGGCTCCCGAAACGAATTCAGTGACGGGACCGAATCGCTGATCGGCCGGGCCGACGCTGGAATAGTTAGAAACCCCGCCCGTGGGGTCATAAGCGTTGACGGTGCTGTTGGGGAAAATTTCCAGGATGCCATGGTTCCCGACGTAGGCCAGGGTGATCCTGCTCCTGCTGTCGAGTTCCTGCTGAATCTGGAAGTTCCATTCCTGGTACTGCGGGGTTCGGATTTTGTTGGGGAACCCAGCAACACTAGGTTGTGCTCCACCGGCGGCCAGAAGCTGATTTAGCGTCAAGCCATTGGCCAGAGAAGGAATGCCCAGCCCGGCGTTGCCGTTGCGGATGGTATTCGCGGTGTTAGCGACGGTAGCCGCTGCACCGGTTGGATCGCCCCAATATACGGGCGGCAAGCCGAACGTGGTACCGAACAAGCTAACCGGAACCAGGTAAGGAATAGCTACGGCATTGTCGGTGATGAACGCCGGGAATGCATCGTAGAAGATTCCGAACCCGCCGCTGACGACGGTCTTGCTGTTCGACGTGGGTGACCACGTGAACCCGACGCGCGGCGCCCAGTTGATGCTATCCACATTCTGGAACGCGTTCTTTGTCGAGATGTTCAACGCCTGGTTGTAAGGAGTATCCGGACCCTGCGCCGCGATCGAACTGAACGGGGCGTTCAGGCTGGTGAAGCAATTGGTGTCGCAAGTGGGATTAAAGTTGTGCTCGGCGCGGAGCGCGAGGATCAACTTGAACCGCGAGGTGACCGCCCAATCGTCCTGCGCATAGACACCGAAGCCGCCGGTGTTCATGGGAGCGGAAACGTTCTGGGCATTGTTCTGGAAGTATTCCGTCGCCTGGCCGTTGACGAAATCGTTCAATCCAGGAACGACTTCGGGAATGGCGAAGGTGGACGCATCGTAGTTGGAAATATCGTAACGCCGGTAGTTGACGCCGACCTTCAGGCTGTGACGGCCCATGGTCTTGGCGAAGTCATCGACGATCTGATACTGGGTCACGTTTCGGCCCTGGGGGAAGTCCAAACCCAGAGCATTCAGGCCGTTGACCGGAGAATCAGCAACCAGATACACAGAATAGGGGAACGGCGAATTTCCCGGGCCCGTGTTCTCGATAAAGGTTGCGCGGTAATAGCTGGCTGCCGCAACTAACTGGTTGGTAGCCGTACCGTTGAAGGTGTGGTTCCAAACCACGGAGTTGTTGTATGCCGGCTGGAAGCTGGCCGCGGAGAAATCCGTCGAATTGATCGGGTCAGCGTAGGTAGCCTGGGTGCCGCGATCGATGTCGAACCGCAGGAACACGCGGTCCTTGTTTCCGATGTTCTGGTCAAGACGACCGATCAGCAACCACTCGCTGGCCGGCAGAGCCGGGCTGGCGTTGTAGTTTCCGAAGCAACCAGCCGCAGCCGTGGCAGCGCTGATGCCGGACGGGGTTCCCGCCGTGTAAAGGACCGGAGTGGTCTGGGTAAAGCCATCCAGACAAGTGGTCGGTCCGTTGCCGACGAGGTTCGCAGGGCGACTGGCAGCGTTTTCCCAGAACATCGCCTGGGTGGCATAAGTAGCCTGGGTAGCCGCAGACGCGCCGACAGCGATCAAGTCGGCCGCTACGTCATTCAAGAAGGACGTCGTAGGAGCATAAACGGTTTGCGTGGAAGGAACAATGTAGCGAATGCCTTCGGTGTCGATGAAGAAGAACGTCTTGTCCTTCCGGATCGGGCCGCCGAATGAAGCCGCCCACTGATTGTTGTTGGCGAACGGAGCACCCTGCGGTGCGCCTTCAATGCCGCCATTGAACCAGTCGTTGGCATCCAGATAGCGTCCAGTCCACTCGTACTGCAGATTTCCGTGGTACTGGTTGGTGCCGCCCTTGCTCACCATGTTGACCTGGGCGCCGGCTTGCTGGCCGAACTGTCCAGAGTAAGCATTGGTGGTAACGGTGGCTTCCTGAATGCTGTTCTTGCCGAGCATCAGGTTGGTTGGACCCGAGTTGTTCAGGTTAAGGAAGGGGTCCATCTGGTTTTCACCGTCAACGGTGAACATGTTGGAGGTGGCCGGCAAGCCATTGGCGTTAAAGTTGCCGTAGCCGCCGCCGCTGTTCATGGTGACGCCGGGCGCGGTGTAAGCAACGGCCGTCAAGTCGTTGCCGCCATTGGGCAGGTTCGCGACCAGGTTCGCATCGAAAGCGGTCAACATATCGGCGCTTTCAACTTCCAACAGAGGCGCGGCACCGGAAACTTCAACCGTGGTTCCGAGCGTGCCGACTTCCAGCTTCGCGTTCACGGTCGTCGTTTGGCCGACCTGAACGGAAAACTTGGCAGAGAAGGTCTTGAAACCGCTTACCGCGACTTCGACCTGATAGCTACCCGGGGAAACCAAGGGGAACGAGTAAACGCCCTGGGCGTTGCTAGCTGCGTCTTCGGTGAACCCTTTGTCCAAGCTTTTCAGCTTGACAGGGGCATTGGGCAGAACAGCGTTACTAGCGTCGGTCACCGTTCCACTAACGGCACCTTGGGTCGAACTTTGCGCCAACAAACCTGCCGGCAGCAATAGAGCGGCCATCACTAGTAAAACTAAAAACTTACTGGATGTGCTAAATCGCATTGGATTTTCTCCGCTTAGTTGAAATTCTCTTGCGTTCGAGATTTCTGTGTTTGGGACTGGGAAGTCCAGCCAGCAACTTCCCCAAAACTTAATAACTGGGCACTGGGAGTACACAACAGGAACAACAACCTAATTGCACTGCGAGTACCAATGGTCTAGGCACATTAGTGTCATTGTTTTCAATTAGTTACATGGCGACTGAAGAGGGCCGCTCCCTGAATTGGAAGAATCCCAGGGCGATTGATATGGATTTACATAGAAATCTGCCCGGAAAGGGGCTAGATCACATCCAACTGTGATTGAGTTTACGGCTTTCCGGGGTGAGTTTCGGAGTGCGTTCACGGGCCAGATTCGGGACCAAAAGCGGCTCGCGTTTCCCCGCTTCCGCGCGCCAGTTTTACACCCCTGTTACAATTTCAGATTCCGTGACGACCGCTCCCGCAAAACCCGCTCTGACTCCGACGACGGCGAAGGCGCGCTCGTCCGGGGTTACGCCGCTCGAGTCGGTCCCGATGCTCGACTTGCGCCGGCAGTACGAGCAGGTGCAGATTGAAGTGCTGGCTGCCGTCGGCCGCGTGTGCGCTTCTCAGCATTACATTCTGGGAGCCGAAGTCGAGGCACTCGAGCGCGAGATTGCGGAGTTCTGCGGCGCGCGCGAGGCTGTCGGTTGCGCCTCGGGCACGGATGCATTGTGGCTCGCTCTGGCTGCCGCTGGAGTGCAGCCCGGCGATCACGTTCTCACCACGCCATTCAGTTTCTTCGCCTCGGCTAGCGCGATTGTGCGCCTGGGAGCCCGTCCGGTATTCGTCGATATCGATCCACTGACTTTTAATCTCGATCCGGCACGCGTGGAATTTTTTCTGCGCGATCGCAAGCGCGACCTGTTGCGCGCGCTGCTGCCGGTGCATCTCTACGGGCAGTGCGCCGATGTCGACGCTCTGCAACGCCTCGCCGATGAATTTCATTTGCTGATGATCGAAGACGCTGCCCAGGCCATTGGCGCGGGCTGGGGAAATGAGCGGGAGGCGCGCCGAGCGGGATCCTTGGGCGTTTCGGCGGCGTTCAGTTTCTATCCCACAAAAAATCTCAGCGCCTACGGCGATGCTGGAATGGTGACCACCAACAGTCCCGAGATGGCCGCGCATATGCGCCGCCTGCGCAATCACGGCAGCCCGCGGCGCTACATTCACGAAGAGTTTGGATGGAACAGCCGCCTCGATGCCATGCAAGCCGCGATCCTGCGCGTGAAGCTGAACTACGTGGAGCGGTGGAACCAGGCGCGCCGCCAACGCGCCGCGAAATACGACGAACTTTTTGCCGCCGCCGGATTAATTTCGACGGGTAGTCAGGCGGAAGGCGCCGCGCCGATTCAACTGCCGCATACTTCGGCGCAGGCGCATCATGTTTTTCACCAGTACGTCGTGCGCGCCTACCGTCGCGACGAACTGCGCGAGTTCCTCAGCGCGCGCAAAATCGGAAGCGAAATCTACTATCCGATACCGCTGCACCTGCAGCCCTGCTTCGTGTATCTCGGCCACCGCGAAGGCGACTTCCCCGAAGCCGAACGCGCCGCGCAGCAAGTGCTGGCGCTGCCCCTGTTCCCCGAACTCACCGAAGAGGAGCAGCGCTGGGTGGTGCAGAGCATCGCGGATTTCTACTGCTAGCCCGGACGCCCGCGTCGCTCACTCCTCAGCGAGGTATTCGTCCAACACTACGGATCCAGGGGAAACTCATGCTGAAGGCTTTTTTCGGGCGGGCAATTTTGTGCATTTTTCTCCCGGCTGTGGTCTGCGCGCAATCCACTCCACAACTTTCGACTGCCGATGAGATTCGCGCCGGAGACGCGCTATTCGCGGCGTTTCAGAAGTCGCAGGGATTCGCCGACACTCCCGAATCGAAGGCCATCGAAGCCTACCTTCAGAAAATTGGCGATCGCGTGGCCCAGAACGCGAAGCGCAAGCTGCCCTACAAATTTCACCTCGATCCGCATCCCGCATTTCGCAGCGCGGTGGGGTATCCGGGAGGTCAGATTGTCGTGGGCGGCGGCGTGCTAGCTCTGATGCAGCACGAGGACGAACTCGCCATCGTGCTCGGGCACGAGATTGAACATATCGATCTCGGTCAATGTGCGCAGCGCGTCGTCGAGGTCATGCAGAGAGATCACCTCACTCCGCAACAGTTCGATAAGCTCTCGATTGACGATTTTGGAAATCCTTATGGCAAAGATGGCGAACTGGCCGCCGACCGGGAAGGCGTGAAGCTGGCCGTGGCCGCGGGATACTCTCCGCAGGCTGCAATCGAACTGCTCGAGGTGTTTCAGTTTTTCACGCGTGACGCGAAGCCCGCACCGCCGCGCACCGATTCGCCATCGCTTGCGGAGCGCATCCAGCAGGTTCGAGACGAGATCAAGAGTCATGGCTGGGACACAAGCAAGCCGGAAAAGCCGCTCGATCTGGCCCTCGATTAATGCCGCCGGCGATGCTTGGCCGCCGGTTTCGCGCCCGGCTTGGAGGCAGACTTCGGCGATTGCTTCTGTTCTCCCGGGGCTAGCACGCGGCGCACAATGGGCGTGTTCAGCTTGTATTTGCGCTCGCTCAGATTACCGCTATCGTCTTTGACGCGCAGGATGAAGACCGGCAGTGTGCCTTCCTTATCGAAATTCTCGCTCGTCAGCGTGATCGGCAGCACTCCGTTCAGGCCGTGCTCACGGTAGGCGGTTTCGTACCGATGTTTGCGGACGTTCCAGGTGAAGACGCGAATCTGATCATAGTCGTACGGCAAGCCATCGTGCGGTTCGGTGATCGCGCAGAGATACTGCGAAACATTTTTATCTTTGTCAGTTCCGTCTTTGCCCTCGTCGCGCACCTGGTTCAGGACGAAGAAAGCGACAAAGCGCTGGCCCTCGGCATATTGCGCCACCTCCAGGGGAACATCGAGATCGACCATGCGGGCCAGCACCCACCCCACGCGATTTTCGGAGTCGCGCACCAGCCACCAGTCTTCGAGCACGGACCCGGGAGCCGCGCTGGCAGCGGGGTTCGGCGTGCCCGGAGCTTTGGGCTTGGGCGCAGCGCCAGGTTGTTTTTCCGCCGTCTCGCGTTTTAGCACGGAAACTTTCGCGCCCGAGGAAAGCTGGTAGAGGTGCTCAGTCTCGCGGCCGGGAGTCAGGTGCAGGTTGGTGTCGTTGCGCAGCGTGCCGGCGGCCTGTACCGGATCGCTGAGATTCTCGCGCGTCAGCTTTTGCAGAGCGTCGTAGACCTGTTGGTCCACCAGATAACGCTGCTCGATCCAGCCCTCGACGCCGCTGGCGGTGCGCACACGGGAGAACCGTTTCTCATGCTCCAGCACTTCCACCCGCTCGCCGTTTTTCACCGTGCCCACGCGGTTGTAAATGGTGGCCACCTGGTCGCGGAGCGTGGCCTGCACCGCCGAGACGTAATTCACCTCGAGCACCTTGCGGCCCTTGCGGTTGCATCCGGCCGCCAGCAGCAGAAGCGCGGCCAGCGCGAGGGTCACGCTCAGCCGCCGAGGTTGGAATGAATGGAAGCGTTTCACGATCGGGATTCAGGTTGTCCGGTTAACGTCTGCTTTGCGGCGAGGTTAACTTTCTACTATAGCGCTTTGCTAGCGCGGTTTTTCCGCACGAAGGTTTACCCAGTGCTCATGAGGGCACCGGGTCATATCCGACAGGTGTCCTGCTTCTTCGAGGCGAGTCCGGCTATAGTCGTCAGATGGAGGAGCGTCGCAGTCAGACCGTCGCTGGTGCCGCCGCGCAAAAGCCGGTGCGCGGACTCACCGCGGTCGGCATTTTTCTTTTCTTTGGTGCTGCAATGGCCTCTCTGGCCGGAATCACGCTGGTTTGGCCGGACACGGTCCTCGATAAAATTTGGGTGCTCAATCCGCGCGGCCTGCAGCAGCTTGCGCCTTTCGGCAAGGCAGTCGGGATTCCCTTCTTAATGCTGAGCGGGATTCTCGCCGCTGCCGGAGTGGGGTGGTTTCGCCGCCGGCTCTGGGGATGGAGATTGAGTGTGGCCATCATTGCGATTCAGGTACTGGGCGATCTCATAAACTGCCTCAGAGGAGACTACCTGCGCGGCGGCGTTGGCGTTGTAATTGCCGGGGCACTGTTGGTCTATCTCTTGCGGCCAATCATCCGCGGGAGCTTTGAGGGAAAGGCCGTTCCGCGCGGCTGACATGACCCCGCCGCTTCGGTTACCATTGAAGCCAGAGTCAGTCTAACCAAACGGGGCCGTCAAAGATCGAATGAAAAACATGTTCAGGAATTTACTCTCCGTTCTGTTGTTTTTGGCCTTGCTGTCCGCAACCGGCTTGGGTTCAACAAGTGACACGGTGAATCCCGTGCTGCGTCCGCCGAAAGGCGCGCAAGTGGCCATTGTGGTCTTCGAGGACCTCCAGTGCCCGCAATGCCGGCGCGTAGCCCCCATTGTGGAGCAGGCTTCGAAGACCTACAAAATCCCCCTGGTTCGGCACGATTTTCCTCTGCCAATGCACAATTGGTCCTATGACGCGGCGGTGATCGCGCGCTACTTCGACGCCAGTTCGAAGGAACTGGGCAATGAATTCCGCGACTACATTTTCTCGAACCAACTGGAGATCAATCCCAAGAACCTGCGCGGCTACGCCGACAAGTTTGCCGGCGAGCACAAGGTGAGTTTGCCGTTCGTGATCGATCCGCAAGGCAAGTTCGCCGCCGAGGTAAATGCCGACCGCGATCAGGGCAAGGCCATCAAGATCGACCACACGCCCACGGTCTACGTGGTCAGCAGTCGTAATCCGGACAAGCCATACGTCGAGATGAAAGAGCCGAGCCAGCTGTATTCGCTGATTGACGCGATGATGAAGGACTAGTTCTCAGTTCTCAGTTCTCAGTTCTCGGTTTCCCTTTGGCCTTCACCCCCGGTTCCGACGCCTTTTCGGCGCCGGGAATCCACAGGGACTTTTTCTACAACCCCTCTCTGCGGCGACGAATCTCATACACAACTTGAACGCGTAACTGAGTTCGATAGCCACTGCGTCGGGGGGAGGCCGCATGGACCAGCATCAGATGACCGTACTGATCGTCGTGGTCGTGGCAGTAGCGGCTGTGGCCGTGATCTCTTTCTTCGCGATCCGAAAACGGCGCAGCCAGCAACTCCGCGAGCGTTTCGGGCCGGAATATGACCGCGTCGTAAGAAAAGAAGGCGAGGTTCGGCGCGCGGAAAATGTGCTGGCCATTCGCGAAAAACGCCGCGAAAAATTTAACCTGCGTCCCTTGACCGAGGGTGTCCGCGGCGATTTTGTGCAGCGCTGGCGCCGCATCCAAACCCTGTTTGTGGACGACCCCAAAGGCTCGGTTTCCCTGGCGGATGGCTTAGTCACAGAGTTGATGGCGGCTCGGGGCTATCCTATGGCGGATTTCGAGCAGCGCGCCGCCGACATTTCCGTGGACCACCCCGTGGTGGTGGAAAACTATCGCGCGGCCCACGACATCGCTCTGCGCCACAACCGTGGGCAGGCCAGCACCGAAGACTTGCGCAAGGCCATGGTCCACTATCGCTCGCTGTTCGAAGAATTGCTCGAAGATTCAGTACCCCAACGAAAGGAGGCGCGAGCATGAGCTTGCCCATGAGGAAAGACGACTTTATTGAGGAAGATTTGACCACGGCAGATTTAGCGAGGGGCAAACGTCCCGTTTCGCACGATCCGCCAACAAATGACCTATTAGAACGCGAAACCGCGACCGAAGCTCGTCCGGTACCGGTTTTGACCGAGCGCGGCATGCCCGATCACCCCGCGCCCGAAGGCCTTCGGAGCACGGCATCGGACGTCAACGCCACCGAGACCATGGCAGCATCCGACACTCGCAGTCCGGCGCCGCCAAGTTCCACGCCGCTGTTTCCCAGCAATGAATTGGACGAGCTACGAAATCGCTGGAACACGGTACAGGCGGCTTTCGTCGACGAACCGCGGCGGGCCGTCGAACAGGCGGATGGCCTCGTGGCTTCGGCGATGAAGCGGTTGGCGGAGGTTTTCGCCCAGGAGCGCTCCAACCTGGAGCACCAATGGGACCGCGGCGATAACGTTTCCACAGAAGACTTGAGAATTGCGCTACAGCGCTATCGTTCGTTCTTTCATCGGTTGTTGGCGGTTTAACCTGGGCAAAAACAAAGCGGGGCCGAACGATGAGTCGGTCCCGTTTGTGTTTCTATCTGGAAATTTTCGAGGTCAGCGCAAAAGAGTCAGTAAGCGGGCGAACAGCAGAGCTGACAATCCCAATGCGGCGATGCTGTTGGCTTGCACCGAGCGATAGCTGGCCGTCCATGGGAACATCAAGACTTCAAAGACCGGTTTCATTTTTTCCGGCCACAGCAACCCGGCCACACCGAAGGCCAGACAGATCTGAAGCACAAAGCACAATTCCAAAATATTCATGACGATGATTCCGCGCGAACCGCACTCTCATTGGAACGCGAACGAGGCCTTGCAGGGGAGATAACCAAGGTACCTTGCAGCGGCGAACTCCGCCAAGGAAAAAATCGAACTTCGCTCGCAGGGACAAGCCGAACGCGGCCGTCCCCGCATTTTCAATTAATCTCCAAAACCAATGCCGATCGCCCGTGCCGCCCGCACCATCTCACCCTGCGGATCGACTGACTTGAGGTGGCCGATGGCATGCGCCACATCGACGGAAATAATCGAGCCGCCGTGGAGCGCGACCATCATGCCGAAACCTCCGGCGGCGACCAGGTCGGCCGCAGCCACGCCGAAGCGCGTCGCCAGAATCCGGTCAAAAGGTGAGGGCGTGCCGCCGCGCTGAATGTGCCCCAGCACGCTGACTCGCACTTCCTTGCCCGAACTGAGAGCGAGCGCATTGCCGATGAGGTTGCCGACCGAACTGGCGCGCCGATTCTCCTTGAACTCGACGGGATGTTTCACCCCTTCGGCTACGACCACGATGGTGAAATGCTTGCCGATTTTTTCCCGCTCGGAAATGATGCGGCAAATGTGCTCGATGGTGAAGGGAATCTCGGGAATCAGGATGACGTGCGCCCCGCCGGCGATTCCCGCCTCGAGCGCGATCCAACCACAATCCCGGCCCATGACCTCAACCACCATCACGCGATGATGCGACGCCGCCGTGGTGTGAATCTTGTCGATGGCGTCGGTGACGGTGTGCAGCGCGGTGTCGAAACCGAACGTGACTTCCGTGGCCGAGAGATCGTTGTCGATGGTCTTCGGCACGCCCACGATTTTCAAGCCCTTCTGAAAAAGCTCGTAGCCGATCTTCTGCGATCCGTCACCGCCGATGGTGATGATGGCGTCGATGCCCAGCTTGGCGGCATTTTCGATCACCTGCCCTGAAATGTCGCGCACCACTTCCTTGCCATTCTCGACCGTCTTGTAGTGGAACGGATCGCCGCGGTTGGTGGTGCCGAGGATCGTGCCGCCGCGAGGCAGGATGCCGCTCACTTCTTTCATGGTCAGCGGAAAGGCCTTCTCCGGCCAGATCAGGCCGTCGAAACCATCGGGAATGCCGATGACCTTCCATCCATATTTGACGATGGCCGCTTTGGTGGCGGCGCGAATCACGGCGTTGAGGCCGGGAGCGTCGCCGCCGCCCGTGCCGATGCCGATACAGCGAATATTGGACATAGGGACAGTTCTCAGTTCTCGGTTCTCAGAATCGCGGGACACGGAGGTTCTGACAGAGAGCCGAGCGAAATGTGAGGAACCACTTACCATAACCTCAGGGGGAAAGGATGGCAAATTACTAGTGGTCGCGGTAGGGGCGCCGCTGAACCTTTGTCAGTGTGCAGAGTGTGGGATCCCGCGAACATCCTCGATCACCGGACGAGATCAAGACGCACGGTCTTAGCGAAGGCTCGGAAATCCTTGTCGCGCGTGAGGAGGGCGATGCCGCAGTCAACGCAGGTTTGCGCGATCAGGGCGTCTCCGAGTCGCGCCTTGCGGCTTTTCGACAACACTTTCGCGCGCAATCGTCCCGCTCGCTGCCAATAGCCCGGTTCTACGTCGATCATGGGAATCTCTGCGAGCGTCGCGGCAACTTCGGAGGAGAGTCCCGGATCGCTCAATAACTCTGTGAGCACAGCCGGGACCATTAGAACCTGGCGGTCGGCCAACGCCTTATCGAGCAGTTGCGCGTCGTCTCCCTGCTCTCCTTCCAGGTAGGCGATCCATGTGCTGGTATCGGCTGCGATCATTTTGGAGACAGTTTTAGACCTGGCAATCAGCGGTCAGCTTTCAATTCTGCCAAACTACGAGTGAAGCGGACTTTGCCCCGCAATTGCCGGAGGTGCTGATAAGCTTGCGACGCCGCCAGCAGTTGCAGTCCGGTGCGGACGGTCTGAGTGACGCCAGTTCCGCTAGCCTGTTGCGCCTTTCGCAGTAGCTCATCTGGAATTTCAACGGTGATCTTACGCGCGGTTTCCACGATAACTATCGTACCATATCCGATACCAGTGTTGAATATGGTGTTTTGAGACGGGGCTCTGGTCTGGCTTTTCGGCGTTCATGCGCGCGGTAGATTTTCAGCGCAAAGGTTCGGCGCGGTATCATTCTCTCTGTGGGCTTTCCCACGTGGAGAAGGATTTGAAAATCGAGGCGACAGCGAAGAAAAGAAACATTAGCGCTTTGGAGTGGGATCGCGATTTTGCTGCTTCCGCTCGTCTCGTGTTCCTGTCCGCCGACGCCTTCGGTGAGTTCGATCTCGCCGACCAGCGCAGCCGCGGGCGGAAGTGGATTCGTTCTGACGGTCAACGGGGGGAGTTTCAGCAGCAACTCCGTGGTGGTGTGGAATGGCACGGCGCTCGGGACGGCGTTTGTCAGCGGCAATCAGCTTATGGCGACGGTCAATGCCTCGAACGTCGCGACCCCGGATACCGCATTGGTTTACGTGTACAACCCTGCGGGCTCGACCGTGGGTGTGGGAACAGCCATAACAACGACGAACAGCAACGGCTGCGGCTCCCCGGGATCAAACTCAGTTTCGTTCACGGTGAGCCCTTAGTGCGGGCACGGATGCCAGCAAGAAATTGATCCGCTCGAACTCGACAAGGGCGCTTACTGCACGTTTACATTGAGAGTTGCCGTCAGGCCGGAGCCATAGGTGACAACAACGGCGGCACTATCGCCCGAAACTGCTGTGTCGTTAACCGAGCACGTCTCGGGAGACCCGCCGCTGTTTGTACATGTGAGCCAAGTTGCGGTGGACGGCACCGTCCAAGTTGAGGAGACCGTAAGATCGACGGTCGTTCCGCCTGAAGATCCCTGCGCGATAAAAGTATCCGATAGGCCGGTTGTGGCATTCCACGTAAGCGGGGTGCTTCCGCTCGAGCAGTTTGTGGTGGCGCCGAAGGTGCCTTCACAGACTTGGAAGTTGGTAACGTTATTGAGAAGCACGGTCGCGTTCGTGGTACCGGTGATGGCGCCGGAGGCGGCAGAGATGGTTACCGTGCCAGCGGCCACGCCGGTGACGAGCCCGCCGGTGCTGATGGTGGCAATGGTCGTATCTGAACTCGACCAGCAAACGATATTTCCACTGCAGCTCGTGCCACCGGTCAGCGGCGAGGTGGTGCCATCCTGGAAGGTTCCGGTCGCCGTCAACTGCTGAGTTGCACCCTGATTAATGCTGGGGGTGGGAGGGTCAATCGTGATAGTGGTCAGCGTCGGATTCTGGAAAAAGCCTTTGCAACTTACGGCCAAAGCCAAGGTTGCGAGCGCAACGAAAGCGCCGGCGAGGCGGAGTTTTTTCTTCGTGGATGACATGATTTCGTAAGACTCCTTGCGATGCACCTGCCCGGCTGAAAAATACTTGCCGTTTCACCAACCCACAATCACCGCGCCATCGCGGATGTAAAAAATTGTAGCAGAGAAAATTCGTCGTGGACGGACAACTGCACCTTCGTGCCCGCGCGGAACCAGAGGGGCCAACGCCGCGTCCACGGGGAAGAACGCCGCAGCGGGGCGGCCTTGCAGAGAAAATCGGCGGGCCCTGGCTTCGGTCGATGGCCGCGAGCCGGCATGCTCGAAAGGATTTTTGCAACAGAGAAATGGCCAGGACTGCAGCAGCCCTGGCCATTCTGGTTGACACGAGTTGGCTAGCGTTCCTTCTCCGGCTTTTCTTCCTTTGGCGGCTTCTGCTGCTTCGACGGCTTCGGCGGTTTATTCGGCTTCGGCCTCTCGGCGTTCTGCGACTCTTTCTGTGGCCGGTTATTCTCGGTACGCGGAGTGTTCTCCGTGCGCGAGGGCGGCGTGAAAGGCCGGTCGGACTTCTTCATACGATTTTCTGCCGGCGCGTTTGCACGCGCTTCCCGCGGCGAAACTTCCGGAGCACGGTATGGCGCACCTGCGGCTTTCGCCGCCACCACGCCGCGTCCGCTGAATGCTCCGGGACGCGCCGTGGCCGCCACTGCCGGCGCGCCATGATTTTCCGAAGCGAACAAAGCGCGGTTCTGGCTGGCTGCATGTGCGTGCTCGGTCTGCGCCGCGATTGCAGCCTGGTGCGGTTCACGCGCAAAGCTCTCTTCCTGCGCGGTGGGGCGGGCCGCAACTCCGCCTTCGCCGCCGTTGAAGGCAACGTGCGACTCGTTGTTCACCACCACCGTGCGGTTGACGTAGACGTTGGTGACGTGGACGGTGTCAACGCGCATCACGGCCGTGTTGTAGAAAAACGCTCCGCCGCGCCACTCGCCACCGACAAAGCCGACGCCGCCGTAACCGAATCCATAATTAATGCCGCCGTAGAATCCGATGTGCGGACCCCAGTAGCCGGCATTCCAAACGTAGAGACCGTCATTCCAACCCCAGTAGCCAGGAGTCCACAACAGCCCCACGGGCGCGACCACCCAGGTGCCCGGCACCCAGTAGTAGCCATTGTCATCATCCCAAGCCCAGTAACCGGGAGTCCAAAGATAGCCGGGCCCCGGGCAAAGAGGCTGCTCATAAACCGGCAGCGCGGGCGGTCCAATGCGCACCGAAATGCCAATGCCGATCTGCGCCGAGGACGGCGATGAAAGCGCCGCTGGAATAATCAGCAGCAGAAGGCCAAAAATCATAAAACGAATCGAGCGGTGAAATCTCATTGTTGTTTCCTCATGCCCGCGGCGCTTGCGTTCTTACGGATTTGCAGCGCTCAGTCGGGACGAAATCTCCTTCCTGAATGAACCCGGAATCTCTACAAATGTTGTCCGCGCTGGGGTCAGTTTTGGGTCATATGCCATAGGTTTAGGCAGCAGAGCTGCGCCCGAGCAACGACATTCCCAGGAAACTTTTCAACAGCGGCAGGGTTGTGGAACTGAGAACTGAGAACTGAGAACT
The DNA here is from genome assembly GCA_963715875.1 of uncultured Acidobacteriaceae bacterium. Taxonomy (GTDB): domain Bacteria; phylum Acidobacteriota; class Terriglobia; order Terriglobales; family Acidobacteriaceae; genus Sulfotelmatobacter. The sequence goes on from OY970281.1 coordinate 4,832,324, forward strand.
GAGAACTGAGAACTGAGAACTGAGAACTGAGAACTGAGAACTGAGAACTGAGAACTGAGAACTGAGAACTGAGAACTGCTAATTCGTTCTCTTCGTCCGGCCGATACGCTCGTCGATGGGCTTGCGGCCGGCGAATCCTTCATCGGTACCGTGCCAGTGAGTGATGGAAGTTTCGCCCATCTTCCAGCACAGCAGGACGACGCGGCCGTCAACTTCGCAGGGAAAATCCAGCAGCCCGATATCGAGATCCTTGACCTGCACGCCGATGGAGTCGATCTCGGCGATGGCGTCCTTGGCCCGCTGCTCGGCCTTGGCGCGCTCAGCCTTCCGCCGCGCGACCGAAACCACGTCAACGTGCGTGCCCCCATTCAGAAAGATGCGGTGATTGAGTTCGTGCATCTCGGCTTCGAATTCTTCGATGATCTTCTTGCCGTTGATCGCGGATCGCAGCAGCGATTCGAGCACCGGAAGCAGCGTTTGGGCTTCGTCGAGAGTGAAGGTTCGGTCAGACATGTAGATATCTCTATTCTAGCGCAACCGAAAATCTGCAGTTGGTATTTCGCGGCCCACAGCGCAAAATGAGTGAATCACAATCGGGAGCCTCGGATGGAAGCAACTTCGCTTAAGGAACCAAGCGCCTGCGCCTGGTGCGGACGCAACATCCGCGGCCATGCCACGATTGCAGGAGCGTATGGCATCTGCCTGACGTGTTTGGGCGACCAGTTCAGCAGCCCGATCGAGAACGTAGCCCAGATCGATGCCGCCGCCGCGGATCAATTGCCCTTTGGCTTCATCCGGCTGGACCCGGAAGGCCGCGTCATCGCCTATAACACACAGGAATCGGCGCTCTCCGGCTTACCGCCCCAGGGTGTGCTGGGAAATAATTTCTTTCGCTCCATTGCGCCCTGCACCTGCGTAGACGAATTCGAAGGGACCTTGCAGCGCATGATCTCCACCGGACGGGCGCAACGCGAGCACATCGAATTCCTCTTCAAATTCAAAGACCGCGCCACCATGGTGGACATCGCCATGACCACCGATCCCTTCACCGGGTACGCCACCCTGCTGATTCGGAAAATGAAGGAAGAAGAAGAACAAACGGCCTAGCGACGTCCAGGATTAGCGAATGCGGCCGCCTGAGGGATCGGGCGACGTCGCCGTATTCACATCCACATGAAGTTGCAGCGCCGCCGCAATTCCCGGGGGATAGCATTCGCCATCGCGGCTGTAATTCGTACAGCGCCCGGCGACGTCTTTGCGCTGCGGCGATTGCGCAAACTGCCACACCTCAGCGAACGAAACTCCGCTCTGCGCGGGGCTCGGCGGGTGCGCAGGGAAACGAGCATCCGGGCGCGGGCGGGCAAGCATCGTTGATCGCCCAGTAGACAATCTCGCGTGCTTGTGTGGCGCGGGCGCCCCCGCCCGCGTTGCCGGAAGAAATCTCCCCCGAATGTTCACGAATGTCTTCGGCGGTCACGACGTTGCCATCGTCTTTCGAGGGAATGCCCGAGCAGTAAACTCCAGCGCGGAATCCGGCCGCGGTAATGGCGTCAACCCACCCATAGATGTAAGCCTTCTGCTCGGGCAACATGCGCCCGCCCTGTTCCTGATCGAGGAAGATGACGGTGCGCGCGGGGAAGCTCTCGCGACGGGCAGCGGTGGCGGCTTGCTTTCCGTCCATCTGACCGAGGTGCGTGGCATTCGCCGGGTTTTTCAGTTCGGCGTACAGGCGTCCGTTGAAGAGCACAAGAAATCCGAAGCCGGCAGATTCGACGGCGGCGCGGTGGCCCGTCCAGGTATTCGCTTTATCGCCGGGAGGATTGTTGAGCCAGTAGCCGGTGTAGGAGAAAGTTTGGTGGAGCGCTTTGAGATTCGCGTCGCCGGGATAAGTGTTGCGGTCGAAGCCGAGGTAGAAGGACTGGGCTTGCAATGATCCGGCAAAAAGAGACAACGTAAGCGCCGCGACGAGGGACGGGAATCTCACTCCGTGATCTTAAACGAACGAATCCCAGAGGCTAAAGGCTGTTATTCATTGGAATGGCATATTCGCAGTCGTGCCAGCCAAGGTCGCGACAACTCAGCTTCAGCCCTGACGGACTAACGGTCGAGAGCCGGGAAACCATGAGAGTGATTGCCGATCTCCCATTCAATCGACATTTCCCGGGAGTTCGTCCGAGTTTGGCTCACCAAAACGATCGATGACAGCCCAGCATGTGTCGAAGATTTGGTCCCGGAAACGCTGGTTTGTCGCTTCAAGGGCGACGTCCTTCTCCTGGAGAATTTTGCGATTCCAAAGCAAACGTTCCGAGGCCAGTGGCAAACCCGCTACCTGCTTCAGATACTCTTCGAATACCTTTGGCAAATTCGTTTCGTAGGGCGCAAGCCATGCCAACGTTCGAACCATACGCCGACAGCCTAACGGCAGACCGATCTCATAGGTCACAATGGAACGAGCTACGGCAACCACCTTTCTCGCCGCCGCATCACGCTTGTCAGTGGGATTAGGCATCTCGCCAGTTCCGACGTTCGCGCACAATTACTTATCATAATGGCACGGTTGGACGGCAGGATGGTGAGTCGTGAGCTTCCCGGTTGGTTGCGCTCCAGGGCGACGTCTTCCAACGTCTAGCCCCCGATGTGCACCATGGTCCTCGAAGCCGGCACGAAGTCCGGCTCGCCGATGTGGTGGCGTTCTTCTTTTTTCTGGATCACGCCGCGGATGAAGTCTTCCAGTTCTGCATCTGAAGCCCCGCGGCGCATCTGGGCGTGCAGGTCGTGGTCCCAGACCGAGAACAGGCAGGTGCGGATTTTGCCGTCGCTGGTGATGCGGATGCGGCTGCAGTGTCCGCAGAAGGGATGCGAGACCGGCGCGATGATGCCGATTTCGCCGATGCCGTCGTCGAAGCGGTAGCGGCGGGCGGTCTCGGAACGTCCGTGCGAGATCTCGACCAGCGGGCGGTATTCGGCCATGCGCGCCAGGATTTCATCGAGCGTGACCACGGTGTCGGGCGCCCAGGTGCGACCCTCTTCGAGCGGCATGAATTCGATGAAGCGCACGGTCACACCCTCTTCCCGCGCGAACATGCCAAACGGGATGATCTGGTCTTCATTGAAGCCGCGCATGAGCACGCAATTCACTTTCAGCGGCCACAGCCCTGCGCGGCGCGCGGCGCGGATGCCGGCGAGCACGTGGTCATATCCGCCGGGCACGCGGGTGATGCGGGTGAAGCGGTCGGGATCGACAGCGTCCATGGAAACGGTGACGCGATTCAGCCCGGCGTCTTTCAGCGGCTGCGCCAGATCGGCAAGCAGGTGCCCATTGGTGGTGAGGGCGATGTCGAGGGGATCGTGGAAGAGCGGCGCTTCAGCGCCGCGTTCAGCGTCCTTCGGATGGGGCTTTAGCCCCTGCGGTCGCAGTTTCGATAACTCCCGCACAAAATCTACAACACCGTTGCGCAGAAGCGGCTCGCCTCCCGTGAGGCGAATCTTGGTCACGCCCATCCCCACCAGCACGCGCGCCATGCGCAGATAATCGGCAAACGGCAGATCGCCGTACAACGCGCCTTCATTCCCCGTGCGGCAGTAGACACACTTGTAGTTACAGCGGTCGGTGATGGAGATCCGCAGGTCGGTGATAGGACGCCCGAATTTGTCGGTCAGGGACATCGTCGTTGGTCGTTGGTCGTCGGCCGTTGGCCTCAATAGTCGGCCAAACGGGTTGGCCAACGACTAACGACCATCGACTAACGACATTCTTAGGAAAAGACACGCAGGCGGGAACTTCCCGGCAGACGCTTCCTTTCCAATGCGCTCGTCAGTCATGAAGTAGCGCGGGAGGCGCGGGCGTTTCCATCCGCACCCTTGGAGTAGCGCCGGCATCTTGCCGGCTGTCCTGAGGGCGTCTCGCCCTCAGCGGCGGGAGCGAAGACGCTCCCGCGACAGCCGCCGGGACGGCGGCGCTACGCCTCGCCGCCACAGCCTGGGTATGCCCGAAGGCCGGGGCGGTCGGAAACTCGTTCCTGATTATAGATGGGACGACACACTGGGAGGGTGCTATTTCTCTGGCAACTTCCACGCCGGTCACGCCGTTAAGGCGCTTGGATCCTGGGTGTAGAATACCGTGATGGAAGTACGCTTCAGACCTGAAACTGAGCTTCGCATGGGTAGAGGTGGAGTATGAGCACCGCCAAACACGACGCTGAGTTGCTTCTGAACAAACTGCCCGACAATTGTTCAGTCGAGGATATTCAATACCACCTGTATGTTCTCGACAAAGTGCGACGCGGTCTGGAAGACGCTCACGTGAACGGAACGCTGCCTCAAGAAGAAGTCGAAGCCCGCCTCGGCAAATGGCTTACCGAGTAGTCTGGTCGCGCCGAGCCTGGGAAGATTTGGCGGCCATCGCCGACTACATCGCCTCCGATTCCCCCTACCTACGCGGGTATGGTGGTCAAGAAAGTCGTGCATCAAACAAAAGCGCTGTCTCGCTTTCCTCGTTCCGGCCGCAAAGTTCCGGAATTTGACAACGAAAACATCCGCGAGCTGTTGGCGTACAGTTATCGCGTCATTTACAGGATCGAAGAGAATGAAGTCGTGATTGCCTCCGTGATTCACGGCAAGCGCATGTTGCAATAGGGCAAGCCCGTAAACCGCCAAACTAAGTTCACATCCCGTCGTAATTCGGCCCGCCCCCGCCCTCTGGCGGGACCCAGGTGATGATCTGATACGGGTCGGCGATGTCGCAGGTCTTGCAGTGGACGCAGTTCGAAGGGTTCAGGCTGATGCGCTTGCCGTTGGGCTGGCTCGCGTCATCGACCATTTCGTACACATTCGCGGGACAGAAATTCTGGCAGGGGCTGCCATACTCTTTCACGCAGCGCGTGTTGCAGAGATTGGTGTCGTGGATGACCAGGTGCGCGGGCTGGTCCTCTTCGTGCTTGGTGCCGGAGTGATAGAGGTCCGTGAGCTTGTCGAACGTAAGCTTGCCGTCGCCTTTCGCGGGGCCGATGCAGGTGGGCTTCAGCGCCTCCTTTGGCAGGCAGTTCGGCGAGCTTGCGCATGTGCTCATGTCCCGCGTGCGCAGGATAACGGTTGCGCACGCCGCGTCCGCCGGTGACCATTTGCAGGCTGGTGTGGAACATGCCCGCGTAGAATCCGTTCTCGAAACCCTGGTGCATGTTGCGGACTTTCCAGAGCTCTTCCTTGATCCAGCTGGAGTCCACTTTCTTCTGATAGGCGCTTAAAGTCGCTGCCGAGAAATCGTCTTTCTTCATCGCCTCAAACGCCGTCTCGGCAGCCAGCATCCCGCTCTTGATGGCGAGATGAATTCCTTTGAGCCGTGCGGAGTTCAGGAAACCGGCGGAGTCGCCGAGAACCATCCAGCCATTGCCCGCTACCGGCGGAATCGCCCACCAGCCGCCGTAAGGCATCGATTTTGCGCCGTAGCGAATCATCTTGCCGCCTTCGAGCAGCTTCGCCACCATGGGATGCTTCTTGAATTCCTGCAACACGCGCTGCGGGTCGAGGCGCGGGTCGGGATAGTCGAGTCCGGTGACGAAGCCGAGCGAGACCACGTTATCTTTGCCGCCGTAAATCCATGCGCCGCCGTATTCTTTCGTGGTCAGCGGCCAGCCCATGGTGTAGATCACTTCACCCGGCGCGACCCGGTCGGAGGGCACTTCCCAAAGTTCTTTGATGCCCACGCCGTAGGTCTGCGGATTGGCATCTTTCGCCAGATCGAATTTCGAGACAAGCTGTTTCGTTAATGATCCGCGAGGCCCTTCGGCAAGAATCACAACCTTGGCGGTGATGTCGTATCCCGGCTCAAAGTTGGATTTCTGATGACCTTCTTTGTTGACGCCTTTGTCGTCGGTGCGCACTCCGGTGACGCGGTCACCGTCAAAAAGAAGTTCGGAGCCGGCAAATCCGGTGAAGATAGTGATGCCGGTCTCTTCCACCTTGCCGCCCAGCCACTTCACGAAACGGTTGAGCGAGATCACGTAATTGCCATGGTCGCGTAGCGGCGGAGGCGTGATGGGCAGCTTGAACTTACCTTTTTGCGTGAGGAAGTAGACAGCTTCTTTGGTGACGGCGGCGTCGAGCGGCGCTTCTTTCTCGAATCCGGGAAGCAATTCGTGCATGGATCGCGGGTCGAGCAACGCTCCAGAAAGACAATGCTGTCCCACCTCGCGCGCTTTTTCCAGCACGTAAATGTTCTCTTTGCTGAGTGGCGAGTCAGGATGCGCAGCATTGTGCGCGTCGATAAGCTGCGACAGGCGCAGGGCACAAGCCATGCCCGCCGGGCCTCCGCCGACAATGACCACGTCGGCAGGCATCTGCGGGCGTTCGATACCTTCTATGGGTTTGCGGAAGATCAGCATGGATTATCGGTTGGCAAGAGTCGAAATCTCGTCCAGTCTAAGCAATTGTCGGTCAGCCGTTACCAGCGTCAGCCTTAACACTTTCGCTGTTGCCGCCAGAAAACGATCCGCCGGGTCTGCGTGAGATAAAGGCAGGGCAAAACTCACGCGGACAATTTCGCGCGTCAGCGGCGCTTCCTGCATCTGCTCAGACGCACGCTCGACCCAAGTCGGCGGGTCGTCCACCTGCACACGGCCCTTATGTATCAGCGTGAGAGCCTCCCATACGCTCACGGGAGAAAGCCAGAACTCGTTGGCTTGCGACGAAAGTTCCCTGGCAATGCGTCTCCCGATACGCGCCGGATCGAGCTGGCTCCAGATCCAAATGTGCGTATCGAGGAGCAGATTCAATCGCGATATACCTCAAATTCATTCAAATCGATGATGGGCGAAACAATGTCCCCCACGATCTTGCCGGTACCGACCATGGCGCCGAGGAAATTTTTTTTTCGATCAGGCCCGGTCGGAACAAGCTCTGCCACGGGACGGCCGTGGCGGGTGATGCGCAGAGGCTGCCGCGTCTTATCGACTTGATCGATAAGCCCCAGGCACTTTGCCTTGAACTCCGAGATCGGAACGCTCTTCATGGTTATCATTTTACCTATAGTCAATAAAATGGTCAATTTGCACTTGAGAGCGTTACCCTCCCGCTTTCGCCTTCTTCACTTCCTCCGTCAGCGGCGGCACGATATCAAACAGATTTCCCACGATCGCAAAATCCGCGATCTCGAAAATCGGCGCTTCGGAATCTTTATTGACGGCAATAATCGTTCGCGAACCCTTCATGCCGACGATGTGCTGAATCGCGCCGCTGATGCCGAGCGCGAGATACAGCTTGGGCGCGACCGTCTGGCCAGACGATCCGATCTGGCGATCCATGGGAAGCCATCCCGAGTCGCAAATGGGACGCGATGCCGCGAGATCGGCTCCAAGCGCGTCGGCCAGGTGCTGGGCGATCTCGATGTTTTTCTGTTCCTTGATGCCGCGCCCCACGGCCACGATCACTTCGGCCTGGGTAAGGTCGACTGCCTGCTTCGCTTCCTTGAAAACTTCCTGCGGCTTGTTGCGGATCACGCCGTCGGCAATCTCAGCGGTCACGGTTTCAACGGGAGCCGCAGCTCGCGCCGGCTTCCGCTTTGTCTCCACGGAAGGCGCCATTCTGAAACGTGGCAAACCACGGCGCATCGGAGTTAAAGGTCACATCGGCCGCGAGCTTGCCTTGGAACATCTGGCGAGTGAAGACGAGCTTGCCGCCCTCATACTTGAAGCCGATGCAATCGCTGATGACGGTGCGCCCCATGGCCGTCGCCAGCTTGGGGACGAAATCGCGCACCTGATAGGTATGCGGCATCAGCACGAGCTTCGGCTGCTTTGCGCCGATCAGTTGCTTGAGCGCGGCGGAAAAGGCATCGGGCGTATACGGCTCGAGTTTCGGAGACTCGACCGCATAAACCTTCGCCACTTTCTTGGCCGCAACTTCGGCGGCAAAAGCGGCTGCCGTGCCACCTACAACAGCGGCTTCCAGCGCCCATCCGGTGGCGGCGGCGATGGCCTGGCCGGCGGTGATTGTCTCCCAGGAGACGCGGTTAAGTTTCCCTTCGCGTTGTTCGACGACTACCAGTATTGAATCCATAAATTCGGTGTTCACTCCTAAGCTTCCGGCTGCCAGCTTCCTTCAACCATTGCCGGGCTTCGCCCGGCGGACAGCCGAGGGCGGCTGTCCCCACAATGTGCGGTTACAGCACGCGCAGTTCGTTGCGCAGTTTGTCCACCAGCTTTTTCGCAATCTCGGCTGGCGTCCCTTCGATGTGTTCGGTCTTCTTCGTTTTCTGCGGCACGTACAGGCGTTCAATCTTCTGCAGGTTGTCGCCAATCGCCGATTGCACCTCCGCCAGCGTCACCTTGCGGATGGGCTTGTTCTTGGCCTGCTTGATGCCGATCAGCGTGGCGTAGCGCAGCTTGTTGATGCCCGACTGAATCGTCAGCACCGCGGGCAGCGGCATGTCGACGAACTGAAAGAATCCAGCCTCGAGTTCGCGCTTCACTCGGATGCCGGCGTCGGTTTTTTCAATCTGCATAATGATGGTGGCGTGCGGCCAGCCCAGCAATTCGGCCAGAATCACGCCGGTCTGCGCGTAGCCGTAGTCATCCGATTGCAGCCCCGTGAAGATCAGGTCGAACTGCTCATCTTTAATGGCGGCGGCAAAAGCCTTGGCCGTATTGAGCGCGTCGAGACCGACGAACGCATTGTCTTCCAGATGGATGGCTCTGTCGGCGCCCTTGGCCAGAGCTTCGCGCAGCACCTGCTGGGCGCGGGCTGGGCCGCTGGTGATCACCACCACTTCGCCTTTGTGCTTCTCGCGTTGGCGCAGCGCCTCTTCGAGGGCAAAAGCGTCGGGCTCGTTCACCTCATACGAAACGTCTTCGCGGATCCAGGCGCCGGTTTCGTTGAGCTTCAGGGGCGCATCTTTCTGCGGCACCTGCTTCATGCATACCAGTATTTTCAAAACAGGACTCCTCGTTCCTTGCGCTCTCCGAGAGCGTGAGGAAACCTGCCAGTATAAACGACGCGGCGTTGGAAATGTGAACCCGAAACCACCTTGTGACAGGGGTCACAGACGGGCGTGGCCTCGCGGGGTCAGCATGGGCCGAGAGGGTTTCATGCCAGACGACACTTTTTCAGCCATGCGCCAGAGCGTGATTGACGGCGCGCCGGACACGGCTTCTGACTTGGCACAGCAGGCGGTCGCAGCCGGCATCCCGCCGATCGACGCCATTAACCACGGATTCGTTCCCGGGATGCATGCCGTGGGCGAGCAGTTCGCGCACGGCCAGATGTTTCTGCCCGACATGATGGCTTCGGCCGAGGCCATGCGCGCAGCCATGGCCGTGCTCGATCCGGAATTGAAAAAGTTGGGAAGCGAAAGGCCGATGGCCGGCATCGTGGTGCTGGGCACCACCAAGGGAGACATCCACGAGATCGGAAAAATTCTTGTCGGAACTCTGCTCTCGGCCCATGGCTTCAAGGTTCATGACCTTGGGGTGGATGTTGCGGGGGAAAAGTTTGCGGCCAGGGCGCGCGAATTGAAGGCGGATATCGTCGGCGTGTCGGCGTTGCTGACCACGACTATGCGCAATCAGCGCGGAGTGGTCGAAGCACTGGTGCAGGCGGGACTGCGATCGCAAGTGAAGGTGATGGTGGGCGGGGCTCCAGTAACCAAGCGCTGGGCGGAAGAAATCGGCGCCGATGGCTACGCGAAAGACGCGATGAGCGCGGTCGCCCTGGCTCGCACCCTGATGGAGCAAAAAGCAGTCACGGAGCCGGCATGAGGCCAAAATTCACCCTGCTCGACCAGGAACTGATCGAGCGCATTCTCGGCGAAGCCTTCCAGTTAATCGAAAATCCCGGCGTGCGCGTCGCCCCTTACGTGGTTGAGTTGCTGCGCGCTGCCGGAGTGACCGTCACCGATGGAGTCGCCCGCATTCCGGCGGCCCTGGCGAAGTCGCTGATCGAAATGGTGCCGCGGGAATTTTATCTCTACAACCGAAAGGGCGAGCCTGCGGCGCATTACGGCGGGAATGACGTTCACTTCGATCCCGGCTCATCGTGCCTGAATATTCTCGATCCCGAAACGCAGCAGCCGCGTCCAGCGATGGCTGCCGACTTGGTCCGGCTGGTGCAGGTCGCCGAGAGGCTGCCGCAGTTCGCCGCGCAATCGACCGCCATGGTCTGCAATGACGTGCCGCCCGAAATCGGCGACTGGTACCGGCTCTTGCTGGTGCTCTGGCATTCGGAAAAGCCAGTGATTACCGGTGCATTTTCCGCATCCAGCCTGCACACGCTGCTGGAATTGCTCGCGCTTGAGAGTGGAGGCGCGGAGGCCCTGCGCAACAAGCCGCGTGCTGTGTTTGATGTATGCCCGTCGCCACCGCTGAACTGGTCAGAGTTCGCCTCGCAGAATCTGGTCAACCTGGCACGTGCCGGAGTGCCCGCGGAAATTGTGAGCATGCCGCTTGCCGGGGCCACTGCTCCCGTCACTTTGGCCGGATCGGTGACGCAGCACGCGGCCGAGTGCATCAGCGGAATTGTGATTCATCAACTGGCCCAGCCGGGCGCGCCCATCGTCTGGGGCGGCGCTCCAGCCATTTTTGACATGCGCTCAGGACGCACTCCCATGGGCGCGATTGAAACCGCCATGCTCGATGTCGCTTGCGCGGAAGTTGGAAAATATCTCGGCTTGCCCACCCACGCTTACCTGGTTGCCGGCGATGGCCGCATGATCGACGCCCAAACCGAGATGGAAAGCGGCATCTCAGCCGTGCTCGGAGCTCTCGCGGGCATCAACATGATTTCTGGCGCTGGGATGCTTGATTTCCTGGCCTGCCACAGCATTGAAAAGCTGGTGATCGATGCGGAAGCGATTGCCTCGGCGCAGCGGTTGATCGCAGGCATTGAGCCCCGAGGAGATTCGCTCGCTGTCGCCTCGTTCGCGCTGACCGGACTGGGTGGCGACTTCTTGAAACTGAAAGAAACGCGGGCCCTGTTCCGCAAGGAACAGCACTTCCCTTCCAGCGTGATCGATCGTGGGATGGCCTGCGGCCCCGCTTCGGTCCTCGATCGCGCGCGGGATCGAGTAGAGGAATTGCTGGCAGAGTATCGGCGTCCCGAGATCGCGCCCGACCGCGAACAGGCGATGCTGGATTTTGCCCGGACAGAAGCGGCGCGCGCGGGATTGAAGGAACTGCCGGGGATTAGCGTCCCAATTTCCACCTGATCCTATAGCGGACTATCGTCCCGGCAGCCTGTCCCCCTCATGTACTGTCATCCCGAGCGTAGCGAGGGATCTTGGTGTTTGCCTGTAGCGGCGACACCGTCGACGCAGGCAGAAACCAAGATCCCTCGCTGCGCTCGGGATGACAATCGTGTCGGTTCAGCGTTTCGGTTCAGCGCTCGATGCGGCGTCTCGATTCAGCGCCGGAAGAAGATCTATTCGGTGAAGACCACCGACTGCACTCCGGAAATTTCGAACCGCTTCCGGCAGCGCATATTTTTGCAGCCCATCAGGTCGTCTTTGCGCAGCATGTAGGAGCGGGCCTTGGCAAAGCGGGCGCGGTCGCGCTCGTCGGCGCGTCCGGCAAGCTGGCGCTTCTTGGTGCGCACCACCCAGGTAACCTCATACTCCGCGGGCTGGTGGCAGTGGGGACAATTCAATGTTGCCATTTTCTTTTCCGTGCGCTCGTCAAAAAAATCGCGTTCTTCCATGAAAAACCCCTTCGCTCAGCTCAGGGCTAGCTAAAAAATAGCCGTTGGACGTTTGCCTGCCAGTCTGTTTCTTGATTCCGGCAGTCGATCCAACCGCGAAAACACGATTATTACAGTTTTGCCCCGGACAAAGCTATGGCAACATGAAGATCGGGGTATCAGGATCATGGCGCGCAAGAAAAAGGTGAAGCGGTTCCGCGCGGTGCAGGCGGTCAAAGAACTGGCGCGGGAGCGCCTGGGCGCGCCCCCAGCCGAAAAAGTGGTTCCTCACAAAAACAAGAAGCCGGAGAAACACAAGCCCACTCTCGGCACCCTTCTGACCGACCAGTAACGACAACAAACACGAATCCCGCCCGCTTTCGAGCCGGCCGGACTAGTTGAACATCACTGTAAGTGTGATGTCGTTCGTCAGGTCGTTGATGTTGCAGACGGTCCCATTGGCGCCGGTCGTGCTGTTGCAGCCAGACCAGCCTCCGAAGGTTCCACTGGCCGCCGCCGTCAACTGGAGTGGCGTGCCGGTGGGAAAGCTTCCGGTGCAGGTCGCCGTACAACTGAGGCCTACGGGGAAGCTGCTGACGGTTCCTGCGCCATTCCCGGAGAAGTTAATCGTGACTGTTGGTCCTGCACCCGTAAAGCAAGTGACGTTCGCGCTCATGGTGCCGGTCACCACTGCTCCGGATGACGACACGCCGGAGCCGTCTGCATTGGTCGTCACCGTGGCTGAAACCAGGGTCCCGCCGCACTCGTTGCCCGTTGCGGTCAGCAGGCCCGTGGCGGACACAGTAAACATCTGCGTGGTATTCGAGGCCCAGGTCACCTGGTTGGTGATGTCCTTGCTCACGGGTGGATGAATGTAGTTGCCCAAAGCCCTGAGTTGCACCTGGAACCCGGCGTCCTGGATCACCGGGATATCTGGCGCCCCGACGGTTTCGACGCCCGGCTGAATGGTGATGGAGGTCAACTCTTGCGGGTCCGCGCAACTGGAAGCAACCAGAAGCGAGCCAGCGACAGCGACGAGCATGAGAGTAGCGAACCACTTCACGTTCATGAAGACTCCTGGGATCGGCGGTCTAATTCAACGCGGACGCCCGGGGGAATGCGCCAATTTAGCCAAACCTTCAAGAAAAATCAACCAGAGCCAGTTCTCGCTGAGGATTTCGCTCTGTCACTCACGGAAGCCGCGCCGAAAATTTTCGTTCTGTCATTCTGAGCGGAGTGAGCGCGAAGCGAAGCGAAAGCGCTCACGCAGTCGAAGAATCCCTACCATCACCGAACTCTCGCCGCACACGAGCACCCCTGGCGCCCCCTAGGGATGCTTCGACTCCGCCGGAACTCCCTCCGGTCGTCCCGACTCCGCTCTGCAAGACAACCCCCGCCCTTCAGTTGCCCTTCACCGCCTCCGCCACCACCCCGGCAAACTTCCGAATATCCTCTTCCGTGGTGTCGAACGAGCACATCCAGCGGACGATCGATTCTGCCTCGATCCATGGATAGAAGAAGTAATGCTTCTTGATCTTCTCGATGGAGTGGCGTGGAATCTGCGCAAACACTCCGTTGGCCTCGACCTTCCACACAATTTTCACTTCCGGAATGCGGCTGATTTCTTGTTCCAGAATCTTCGCCATGCGATTGGCGTGTTCGGCGCTGCGCCGCCACAGGTCATTGGTCAGCAGGGCCTCGAATTGTGCGGCGATGAAGCGCATTTTCGACGCCAGTTGCATGGATTGCTTGCGCAGATAGAGAAAGTCGCGGCTTTGTTCGGGATGAAAAAATACCACCGCTTCCCCACCCATGATTCCATTTTTGGTGCCGCCGAATGAAAGCACGTCCACGCCCAGATCGCGCGTCGCCTGGCGCAGGTTCTGGCCGAGCGAGGCGGCCGCGTTCGCAATGCGTGCTCCGTCCATGTGCAGGAACATTTCGTGCTCGTGCGCGAATTTGGCGAACGCGTGAATTTCTTCGGGCCGGTACACCGTGCCCATTTCAGTGGACTGCGTAATCGAAATCACGCGCGGCTGCGAGTGATGTTCGTCGCCAATACCGTGATAGGCATTCCGCACAGAGTCGAGGGATATCTTGCCATCCTGATGCGGCAGCGGGATCAGCTTGCAGCCGGTGTGCTTCTCCGGCGCCCCGCATTCGTCTGTGTAGATGTGGGCATAGTCGCTGCACAGCACCGACTGGAACGAGCGCGTCAGGGCCTGCAGGCCCAACACATTGGCGCCAGTCCCGTTGAACGTGAAAAAAACTGCAATGTCCGGCCCGAAATGCTCTTCGAATTTCTTGATCGCCGAACGGGTGAACGCATCGTCGCCGTAGGCCACCACATGCCCCTGGTTGGCGCGGGCAATGGCTTCCACAACCTCGGGATGCACTCCGGCATTGTTGTCGCTGGCAAAGTTGCGGGTGGGCTGGGCGGCACTGTTCTCCATAACGAAACCAATGCTAGCAGAGTGCGAATCGCTGCGTCCTCGGCGGATTTTCGTGGCGATCCCTTGCGCTAAAAAGCCGCGGAAAACTCGGAATGCGCCGAGGTGAGTGGTATGCGCCGAGCGATGTGGAAGAGCGGCGCTTCAGCGCCGCGTAAAGGCCCTAAAATTAGCGCGGGCTTCAGCCCCTGCGTGAGAACAAACTTTCCACTGCAGCGGAGTTTTGCCACATTAGCCGCGAAGCGGCGTCAGAATGCAGCCCACGGCGCAAGCCGTGGGTGAGAAGTGGCAAAGGAACGAGCCCCGGAGGGGCGAAAGAGCAGTTCTCAACCGCACTCTCCAGCCCTCGCGGTCGTTAAGGGCCCTTGCCCCACCGCAGAAACGATCAAATTAAGCCAACGCCCCACCCCGGATCTTCCCTATTTCTTCACCGCCAGAGTGGTATATTATTTTGCGTCCTTCCAAGCTTGGCAGGAATCTTTTAAAAGTCAGTATCCGTTAGGTTCGCTTCGTCGTCTAATCATCGAAAGTATGCTCTGGGAAATTCATGTTCAAGACAGCACCTGTTAAGAATCCGGTCTTAAGTCTTCTGCTGCTGGCGCTGGCGGCCAGTGCAGCCACCGTGGCCTGTTCGGGAAACTCTGCTCACGGCGTGCAGGCTGGCGCCCCTCCCGGAATGCCGGTCAAGGTCATGGAAGCGCAAGCCGTCCCCGTCAACGACGCCTCGGAGTATGTGGCCACGCTGAAATCGCGGGATTCCGCCGTCATCATGCCTCAGGTCGAAGGCCAGATCACCAAAATCTTTGTCCACTCGGGCGACTCGGTTGCCGCCGGAGCGCCGTTGATGGAAATCGACCCGCTCAAGCAGCAGGCCACCGTCAAGGGCCAGGAGAGCGCGCGGGCCGCGCAAGAGGCCAACCTGCAATGGACCAAGCAACAATATCAGCGCGCGCAGGGTCTGTATTCGGCCGGCGTCGTCAGCAAGCAGGATCTCGATCAGGCCAAATCCGCCATGGACGCCGCCCAGGCGCAGATGGACTCGCTCGATTCCCAGGTGCATGAGCAGGAAGTGCAACTTCACTATTACAGGGTCGCCGCCCCGTGGGCTGGAATTGTGGGAGATATTCCGGTGCACGTTGGCGATCGTGTCGCGGTCACCACTCAACTGACCACCGTTGACAAGCCCGGCAGTCTCGAAGTCTACGTCTACGTGCCGGTCGAACATTCCGCCCAGCTCAAGATGAATCTTCCGGTGCAGGTGCTCGACAGCAATGGCAAGGTTGTGGCTGATAGCCGCGTGAGTTTCATTTCTCCGCAAGTGGATAACACTACGCAAACCGTGCTGGTGAAGGCGCGCGTCGCCAACAGTAACGACGCGCTGCGGCAATCGCAATTCATCCGCGCCCGCATCGTGTGGGGAACCCATCAGAATCCCGAGGTTCCAATGCTCGCGGTCTCGCGACTGGCCGGCCAGTACTTTGCCTTCGTGGCCGAGCCCCAAAAAGGTGGCTCCTACGTGGCGCGGCAAACGCCTCTGAAGATCGGGCAGACCGTGGACAACAATTACGAAGTCCAGGAGGGCATCAAGCCCGGCGATAAAGTAATCGTCTCCGGCACCCAGTTTTTGGTGGATGGGGCGCCGGTGATTCCGCAAGGTTAGATTTGAAGCCTGAAAGTTTCTGCGGTTCAGCAACCCGCAATTGGCAGCTAGCGATTGGCGGATGGCCAATCAAATGTCGCGCTGAATTCCGCGACAGGCATCCCAGCCAAACACGAAGTTGCTAACCGCTGATTGCTAATTGCTAATTACCAGAACGTATTTCAGTTGAAGCCCGAAGCCTGATCCTATGTTCGTTGATTTCTTCATCCATCGTCCGGTATTTGCCACGGTTTGCGCTCTGCTGATTATTCTGGCGGGCACGGCGGTGATCCCTACGCTGCCGATTGCGCAATTCCCCAATCTCGCGCCGCCGCAGGTGGGCGTCTCCAGCTTCTACACCGGCGCCAGCGCGCAGACTGTCGAGAGCGCCGTCACCATTCCTCTGGAACAGCAGATCAACGGCGCCGAGGGGATGAAATACATGACGTCGTTCAGCGGCAACGACGGATCGAGCACCATCACGGCCACCTTCGATCTGACCCGCGATCCCGATCTCGCGACCGTCGACATCCAGAATCGCGTGAACACCGCCCAAGGACGTTTGCCCGCCTCGGTGAAGGCAGTCGGCATCACGACCGCGAAGACTTCGCAGAATTTTATTTTTGGCGCAGGCATTACCGCCGACAACAATCGCTATTCTCCGCTGTTCATGAGCAACTACCTCGACATCTACGTCAAGGACGCGCTCAAGCGCATTCCCGGAGTAGCCGACGTCATCATCTTCGGTGAGCGCAAGTATTCGATGCGCTTGTGGCTGGACCCGGTCCGCATGGCCGGCCGCGGCCTGACTGCGCCCGATGTCGTCAACGCGTTGTCGGAGCAGAATGTCGAGGTCGCCGCCGGCCAGGTCGGCCAGCAACCCGCTCCGCAAGGGCAGCAATATCAGATCAGCGTGCGGGCCGTGGGCCGGCTCAGCGAAGTCGAGCAGTTCGACAACATTATTCTTAAGACCAACGCCGATGGAACCCTGGTTCGCCTGCGCGATGTCGGCCACGCCGAACTTGGCGCGGAAAATTACGCCGCCGACGTGCAATTCAACGGGCAGGACGCCATCGGACTGGCGGTCACGCAGCTTTCCACCGCCAACGCGCTCGATGTACACAAGCGCGCGCTGGCGGAGTTGAACCGGCTTTCCAAAAGCTTTCCACCGGGATTGCGCTACAACGTCGCCTTCGATACCACCGACGCCGTCAGCGAATCCATCCGCGATGTAGTCTTCACCGTCGGCTCGGCGATCCTGCTGGTCATCCTGGTAATCTTCCTCTTCCTCGGCGATTGGCGGACGACGATGATCCACTTCATCGCCACTCCGGTTTCGCTGATCGGCACCTTTGTGTTCGTGAAGTTGCTCGGCTTTTCGATCAACACCTTGACGCTGTTCGGCATCACGCTCGCCACCGGACTGGTGGTTGACGACGCCATCGTGGTCATCGAAAACATCGAGCGCCACATTCAGGCCGGTGAGCACGATTCGCACAAGGCGGCGTCCGCGGCCACTGCCGAGATTACCAGCGCCGTCATCGCGACTTCGCTGGTGCTCGTTGCGGTGTTCGTGCCGGTTGCGTTCTTTCCCGGAACGACGGGAATTTTGTTCCGCCAGTTTGCCCTGACCATCGCGTTTTCCATCGCCATCTCCGCCTTTAACGCGCTCACTCTGGCTCCGGCTCTGGCGGCAATTTTTCTGCGCGGCGGCCATCACGGACAAAAGTGGTGGTTCCTGCGCAAGTTCGATCAAGGCATTCTGGCCCTGACCCGCGGATACCAGACCGTGCTGCACCACGTGCTGAAATACAAACTGGCGATGGTCGTGCTTTTCTTCGCCTGCCTGGGCGCAACCTACTGGGTGCTGCGCAGCGTGCCCACTGGTTTTGTCCCCGATGAAGATCAGGGATATTTCATCATTGTCGTGCAAGCTCCATCGGGAGCTTCGCTCGAATATACGAAAGCCATCGGCAAGCAGGTTTCCGCGCTGCTCAGCGACGTGTCGGAGGCTTCAGGAACATTTTCGGTTGCAGGCTTTAGTTTTTCCGGCAGCGCCTCGAATCAGGGACTCATCTTCGTCCCCTTGAAGCCCTACTCGCAACGCCGCGGCGAAGAGCACACCGCCTCGGCAATTCTGAACCGCGTTCGCCCCAGACTGTTCGCGATTTCAGGAGCCATCGTCTTCGCAACGCTGCCTCCGCCAATTCAGGGTCTCAGCCAGTTTGGCGGATTCCAGTTCGTAGTACAGGATCAGGCGGCCCACACCCTCGAAGAGCTCTCCAGCGCCACTCACGACCTGATGGCGCGCGCCCATCAACGCAAGGAATTGGTCGGTCTCTTCACTCCCTTCACCGCCAACGATCCGCAATACCTGGTCAACATCGACCGCGAGAAGGCCAAGAGCCTGCATGTTCCGCTCTCGCAGATCACCGACACGCTGGGCGTCTACATGGGATCGGCGTACGTGAACGATTTTGATTTCAACAACCGTTCCTACCGCGTCTACGTCCAGGCGGACAAGCAATTCCGTGCCACCGCGCAGGACATGAAACAGTTCTACGTGCGCTCCGACAGCGGAGCGATGATACCGCTGGACAATCTGATCACCATCTCCCAGACCACGACGCCTCAGGTCATCAGCCACTACAATCTGTTTCGCTCGGCCGAGATCGATGGCGCGCCCTCGCCCGGCAGCAGCTCTGGACAAGCCATTGCGGCCATGGAAGACCTCGCCAAGAAAATGCCGCAGGGATTCACCTATAGCTGGACGGGCCTGACGCTGGAAGAACTGCAGTCGGGAGGAACCACGATTCTCCTCTTTGGTCTGGGAACGCTGGTCGTCTATCTCACGCTTTCTGCCCAGTACGAGAGTTTCGTCCTGCCGTTCATCGTCTTGCTGGCCGTGCCCATGGCTCTGCTGGGCGCGCTGGGAGCGCAGTTTATTCGGGGTTTGCAGAACGACGTTTTCTGCCAGGTCGGATTGGTGATGCTGGTGGGGCTTTCCAGCAAGAACGCGATTCTGATCGTGGAATTCGCCGAACAGTTGCGTGGGCGCGGCGTCCCGCTGATGGAAGCCGCAGTGCAGGCCGCGACCATTCGCTTGAGGCCCATTCTGATGACGTCGCTGGCCTTCATTCTCGGCGTCGTTCCTCTGGTCTTCGCCACCGGCGCGGGTGAAAACGGACGTCACTCCGTAGGCACCACAGTCTTCGGCGGCATGATCATGTCGACCATTCTGAATCTGTTCTTCATCCCGGTGCTGTACTTGATTATCGAAGGCTGGCGCGAGCGCGGGAAACCCCAAGTGGAAGCGTAAAGCATTTATGCCTGTGTAGAGCGGGCGCCCCCGCCCGCTTGCCTTTGACCTACCTCGCCACTGCACTCCTGCCCGACTTCTTCTTCCCAGCCTTCTTCCTGGCAGCCTTCCGCCGCATCTTCGCCATCCACTCGCGCGAGTACATCGTCCCACGGCATTTTGGCGACCCGCAGTGGCACGGAGCGGGATCGTCATCGTCATACAGGTTGTAATCCCACAGCAGTTCTTCGCCGGCGGCAATATCGCGCAGGGCAAAAATCCACGCCCGCTTCTTGATCTCATCGATCTCGCAATTGGGATCGCAGGAATGGTTCAGGTAGGCACCCATCCCCTCGCCGTCGATGACCGTCTTGCCGTCCTCCAAGTCCATACAAATAGGTTCGAGGAGCGTCATCGTAGAGCCGGTCCGCTTCCTCAGGGGTGATGCGCGGACCGGAATACTCCACTACGCGCGCGCCTTTGCGAATCGGCGCATTGGTAAACACGCCAACGGAATGAATACGGGAAGGACGAACCACCAGGGCCATTTAACTAATTTCGCACGCCCGAGCGGTTTCTAGGAAGACGATCGAAAAAGAAATTCGCGGATGCATGTTTACGGATCGTAGACCGAGCTGCCGTATCCCTGCCCGCGTGCGCCGTCTTGCATCTCTGACAGGCGATTCTTCTGTTCTTCGAGTTGTGCCTGCATGCGCTCGACTTGCTCCTGTTTTTGCTGCTGGTGTTGGTTCCATTCGACGCATCCGCTCACACAATTGGGGGGCGCGAACTTGATGGAGTCGTTCACCTCGTCCATTCGCTTTTGCAGCGTGGCGATCTGGCTCTTTTGCGCCTCGATCTTTGACTTCCAGTATTCGGCGGGCTGCTTTGGGCCACTCGCGGAAGCCGGCATCGCACCCGCGTGCTCGCGCGCTGCCGTTCCCGTAGTTGCAGCCGCGAAATGCTCAGGAATTTCCTCGTTGGTGATCACCTTAGAGGCCTTGGCGTCCTTGCCCTGCGCGGTTTTCGCGTGTTCTTTCTGTTCGCGCTGCTGCCGCGCCAGGTCTCCCAGCGAGGGCGCATCCTGGGCAAACACAGACACGTTCGCCGCCAGTATGAAAGTCACCGTTCCAAAGACAAAAAAGAGGTTGCGTCTCTTCCGCATCCATCCATGTTATTGGCAACCAGCCGGGACCCGGCATTACCAACGGGTGGTTGCAGACGGGTAAAGGAACAATGCCGGTGGGCACGAAGCTTCTGCAGGCCGGCCTTACAGCGCTTATGGAGCGGGTAGTTGTGCAGTTTGGAGCGAGATTCGTATCAGGGCATGCCTTCAGGCATGCCACCAAGAGCCGGTTGAGTGTGCAGGCTTTAGCCGCTGTGCCGTGACGGGCAAGCCGCGGCGGCTAAAGCCGTTCAGAATTGTCGCCGTTGGCGGCATCGCTGAAGCGATGCCCTGATACGAATCTCTTTCCAAATTGCACCATTACTGTGGAGCGCCCAGACTGGACAAGCGGCTGCCCGTCATCGCCGGAACCAGTTGGATCTGGATCAACGGCGGCGCTGCCGGCATCTCTTTTTTCGCCAGCAGATTTTTCGACGGTATACCAGTTCGGGCAAACGATTTTTCGCAGTCTGCCGTGGAAGGGCCGCGCATGTTGCCTTCCAGAAACGCCAGCCCCGGGCAACGGGTGCAACTCGTCCCGTGGGCGCACTGTGAGCAACTGGAAAGGTCGCGCAGCCGAATCGAGCGCACTTCGTTCAACCGCTCCGAGTGGCGCCAGATATCGATAAAGCGCTGCTGGCGCACGTTGCCGCACGATAAAGGAAACTGCACGCAGGGATAAAATTCTCCATACGGAGAAACATACGCGGCCGTGTGCCCCGCGCTGCACGGCAAAGAATCCATGCTATCTTCCGTCGGTGTGGGCGGCGGCGCGCAAAATTCTTCCGCGTCGCCAACCAGATTCTCGTCGCGAAACAGCTCTCTGATCGCCGCCTCTCCCGCGTTCAAGGCCAGGGTTGAGCGGCCGCCATCCATCATCGGCGTCACCGTGGGATCGAGCGTGCACTCCGCTCCCAGTTCCTCGGCCAGCGCACGCACGCCCTGATAGTCGTGCATGTTTTCCGTCATCAGCACGTTGGCAAGGATGACCTTCAGCCCCTGCGATTTCAAAAAACGAATCGCATTGATCGACCGCCGCAGCGACCCCGGAAGTTTGGTGATGGCATCGTGCACCTCGGGCCGGTGCGAATAGATGCTGACCTGAATCGACTCCACGCCGAGATCGCGCAGCCGCGCCGCCTGCGCTTCCCGGATCATCACCGCATTGGTCTTGAGCTTGATGCAGAAGGTGAGCGCGCGGGCCCACTCCAGAATTTCGAAAAAATCTTTGCGCAGGAAAATCTCGCCGCCGCTCAGCGTCAGGATAAAGACTCCGGCGTCGGCCATCTCTTTCAACAGATGCTTGATTTCGGCGGTGGTCATCTCGCCGTGGTCGTTGTGATCGAGATAGCAGTGCACGCACTGCTCGTTGCAGCGGTAGGTGAGATCGAGCTGCACGCTGAACGGAACGCCCAGCTGCAATGCCCGGTCGCTCATCTCCTGCAGCAGCGTGCTCATCGATTAGTTGGGCTCCCTGCGCGGCGTGTGCTCCCGCGCAATCGGTTCGTCTGAGATCAGCAAAATTCCATGCCCGGCCAACTCCGCCGCCAGCACTTCGGCGTCGCGTTTGGCTTCCTCGGGCTGCACTTCGAACTCGGAGCAAATGCGGCGCTCCACGATTTCATCGAGCGGCGTTGCCCCATCGGCCGCCTGCCACAGGATCGTCGCCGTCGGATTCAACGTGAAGAGCGTGGACCCCTGGCCCGACATCACCAGCATCTCTTCGCCCAGCATGCGGGCCGCGATGCGTGGACTTCTTGCGACGTAAACTTTCTTACTCATGTTCGCTCATCCTCATCCAATCAACTCCCAGACGCGCGCATCCGGCAGAAACGTGAGCCGGAACACGGGCACGCGATTCACGAAGTCGCACGCCGCCTCAAATGCCCGGTGCACGAATTCCTGATCCTCGGCGAAGAACAGCATGTTCGCCAGCACCTCGCGTCCGGCATCGGCCACCGCTACCGGCTCGATGCGATTTTCCGGGCCTTGCGCCAGCAGGTAGAGCGCGGCCAGCGGGGCCGAAGCATTCTCGCCGAGCTTCGCCAGTTCTCCGGCGAACGGCGTGCCAAACGCCACGTAGCCGTCCCCCTGCTTGCGCACGTACGAGATCTCGTCGGTCAGCAGCGTGGCGTCGGGCGGAGCCAGGCGCGAAATCGTGGTCTTCCCCGCCCCCGAAACTCCCGCAAACAAAAATGCCTTGCCGTTGCGAATCGCGCTGGCGGAGTGCATTAGAAATCCGCCCTGCCCCGCCAACACCAGCGTGTGCACAATGCGCAGCACGGCGTCGATCGAATACGGATTCGCCGACTGCCGGATCCAGCCCCGGCGCGCCGCCGGCTCCCACTCCGCGCGGAAATCGCCGCGGCTCATGAACCAGCGGCCGGCGCGCTGGGTCACGCTCACATCCGCATCCGGATCGGAGCGTTTGGGCGGCTCCAACTCAATATCGAACTCGAATTCCGCGGCTGCGTCCGCGCTCACAAAGCCCGAATAGCGGCCTTCGAGCATGGCAAGAAAATCCGCATCGCTCGTGTTCACGCGGACCGCGACTCCGCCAATCGCAATCACCACGTTGTTGCGCTCGATTTGTGTGGCTAGCCCCGGCACGGTGGAATCGATTCCTTTGGAGTTTGAATCATGCTGCGCATCAGGCTGCGCAAATAAACCAGCGCCCGCATCGCGGGAACAGAGCGGCGAATCGTCTTTGCAACAAGCCTTTCGCCAGCACTCAATTTCGCCGGCAACTCGACCCGCTTACCTTTCCGCATCGCATATGCCACCCGGCCCAGCAATTCACTCGCTCTGACCGGCCGGTCGGGAAGCGGCAGCGCATCTCCCTGCGCAATCCATCGCGGCTCTTCTGCAACGCCCGGCGTCGACACAACGCGATGAGCAACCAGCGTGCCGTCGCGCCCGATCACGACGACATCTCCTACGCGCACTTGCTTTGGACTAATAGGTTCCACCACCAATGCGTCCCCAGGCCGGATCGCCGGCAACATGCTCCATCCCATCGCCGGTAAACGCAGGGGCCCGAACGAGCGCAGAGTCTCGGCCGCCAAGCCGCTCTTTACTGCGGCGATCTCTGCGGCGGTCTGCACTGCGGCGATCTTTGCCGCGATCTCTGCGGCATTCTCCGCCGGAGCGAGATCGACCGCGCTCATGAAACCTTGGTGTTCAGCCCGCACTGACCTTCGGTGACCGTCTTGCTGCAGGAAAGAGCGGAAGTCACGAATACCCGTTCGTGGCGAAAGCCAGGCTTCTGGTAAGGTTTTTTCTCGATTGCCGCCGGACGCGGCTCTTCGCCGGATGTCTGATTCTTGTCCATAATCGTCGTCCCTCGTTCCTGCGTCGCACTGCACGGCATAAGCGTCATGCAGATTGCAGAACTATCTCCCTCGACTCTTGGTTGGCTGGTTGGAAAATCATCATACACCCGCAGGTTTTGCGGATGATCCGAAAATTTACTCGCCGGGGCAGATTTCCACAGATATTTCCACGCTGCGCGGCAGAGGTTTCTGGAGAACCTTGCCTTCTTACTTGCCTTACTTACCCAGGCAGCGGCGTCGTAGGAATCTGCTGCGCCTTGGCGCGTAATTCCTCGAACAGAACCGTGCTCAAATACCTCTCTCCGAAAGACGGCAGCACCACCACGATCAGCTTCCCGGCATTTTCTTTCCGCCGCGCCACCTGCAGCGCCGCGGTCACTGCCGCGCCCGAAGAGATCCCCACGAAAAGACCTTCCTCCAGCGGCAACCGCCGCGCCATGCGAACCGCCTCATCGTTGGAAACCGTGATCACTTCATCGATGCAGTCGCGGCGCAGGATGCCGGGTATAAACCCTGCACCGATCCCCTGAATTTTATGCGGCCCGGGCTTGCCGCCGGAAAGCACGGCACTATCCGCCGGCTCAACCGCAATCGCCTTGAACGATGGCTTTTTCGGTTTGATGTAAGCGCTGACGCCAGTAATCGTCCCACCCGTTCCCACTCCCGATACCAGAATATCCACGCGCCCGTCGGTATCGTTCCAGATCTCGGGTCCGGTAGTTTCGAAGTGAATCTTCGGATTCGCCGGATTATCGAACTGCTGCAGCATGATGCTATTGGGAGTGCTGGCCAGCAACTCCTGCGCCTTGGCGATCGCGCCCTTCATCCCGTTCGGCCCCGGCGTCAGAATAATTTCCGCGCCAAAGGCCAGCAGCAGCACCCGCCGCTCCATGCTCATGGTCTCGGGCATCGTCAGGATCAGCCGGTATCCTTTTACCGCCGCCACAAACGCCAGCCCAATTCCGGTGTTGCCGCTGGTGGGCTCGATCAGCACTGTCTTTCCCGGCTGAATTCTGCCCGCGCGCTCGGCCTCGTTGATCATGCTGACGCCGATGCGGTCCTTCACGCTGCCCACCGGATTCTGACTTTCCAGCTTGGCCACCACCTCGGCCACGCATCCTCCCGTGACCTTATTCAGGCGCACCAGCGGAGTGTGCCCGATCAGCTCGGTTACGTCATTGGCGATTTTCATTACGGAAGCTTTCCCCCGGGTCGGCCGAGTGTGACAGCATTTCCTCACACTAAGGCAAGAGGGACTGCCGAGTCCATCCCTAACGCCGATGCTCCAGCAGGACGGACATTTCAGGACCTTGCCGATTACAGAATGGTCCAGCCCGCAGCCGGGCTACCGGTCTTGGCCGGGAAAGAACGCGCCTGTGCCGATCCAGAATTTCGCGATCGACTTTAGATTTTTCTTGTACGTGCGCGTCACCGTATATTCTTTTCCGCCCCTGACTCGAAGGCAGTATTCTCCCGTCGACAGCGGTCTGATTTCCTCCACAAACAAAGTGTTCACCAGCACCGATCGGTGGATGCGGATGAACCCGTGGATTTCGAGCTTTTCCGCCACCGCCGAAATCGACTCGCGCAGCAGATAAGAACTCGCGTGCTGTTGCAGCCGCACGCATTTACCCTCCGCCTGAACCGACACCACGTCAGCCAGATTCATCACCAGAATCTTTCCCCCGACTTTGATGGCCACCCGGAGAGACTGTGTCTTCGCCAGCGCCTGCAACTCTGGGATCGTGTCCATCAATTGTTCTCCCGCGTCGCGCGCTATGACCATGGCCGCACACGAATCCTGCGCCGCGTCGCCAACCAGCGAAACTCGGGCGCCTTCTGTACTCGAGAATGCATGTTCTGCTGTACCCATTTTCAGACTGCTCCTTTTTCCGTCTACATTGGCGGCGCCGGCGTTCCATCCGACCACTGGGCAACCGGTACGTTAAACAGAGACTGCGGCTCCGGAACCAGCCGCGGATTGATCATGACCGGGGAGCCGTCAAGGTTCGCGCCCCAGGTCGCGGGGTCTGTTTTTGGAATGTGAAACATCAAGTGCGGATACCAGTGCCCGACTGCGTCGTTAAGATACCCTTCTTTCGACAGCATGTAGGACATCGCGCCAGGTTCCGGCGCCACCAGTTCCTTCTTGGCAACCGCGGCCCGAACGCGTTCGAGTATCTGAGGGTTGGTCAATCCCGCCAATACCAGCTCCGTTCTCATCGCGGTGTATGGCAGGACGGATCGCGCGGCCGCCGGGTTGTAGCAGACGGGACTTCGATTTTTCGGATTCCAAAATCCCGGGTCGTCGATTGGCGACATCCACGCTCGTTCCACCAGGCACACGAAACCGTTCTTTCCTTTCACGGCAGTTTCGTAGCCATGCTGCCGGTCGAGCACCAGGATCGTAGCGTCGGCCGAGATCGACTTTGGGGCAGCGGTTCGAGCCAAAGCGATTTCGGCATCGCGGTCCGGCATCAAATACTGATCGAGCGGAGCCATGCTGGGATATGGAGTTTTAGCATCCTGCGCTTGCGCCTTCTGCGTTTGCATCTGCCACGCCGCACCCAGCACGGCAATCAGCAGGAAGATTCCGGATGTGATCGTCCTGATTTTCTTTCGGCTCATTGATATTCCCTCTCTGTGACTCTTTCCTTCACTTGAGTTTGGCAAAGAATTTCCGGATGTCCTGCACCATCAGATCCGGTTCCTCCAGCGCGGCGAAGTGCCCGCCTCGCGGCATTTCCGTCCGTTGTACGACGTTGTAGTACTGATCAATCCAACGCTCGGGCGCCACCGCGACTTCCTTCGGGAACACGGCATACGCTACCGGAGTCTTCAATTTCGTTCGAGCTTCGTCGCGATTGGCGAGTTCGCGCTCGCGGTAGATGCGCATCGAGGAGCCCACCGTCCCCGTCACCCAAAACAGCGTCACATCGCTGAGGAACGTGTCACGATCCACCGAGTGCAGAAAATCGCCGTCATTGTCGGTGAGGTCCTGAAATCTCTCTGCCAGCCACGCCATCCACCCTACCGGTGAATCGGTCAGCGCATAGGCAACCGTCTGTGGCTCGGACGACTGAAGATTAAAGAACGTACTTCTGCCCTCGTCCCACCATTGCGAATAGCGCCGGCGCTCCTCGGCGGTCAGCTCTTTCACCGCATCCGCGCTCGGAGGTGGGGCAACAATAAGGTTCAAATGAAGTCCGATCACATGCTCGGGCGCCTGCCGCGCCATCTCTTGCGCAACTGCGGAGCCCCAATCGCCGCCCTGAATCCCGTATCTGGAGTAGCCCAGGCGATCCATCAGGACGATCAACGCCTTGGCCATCCGCACACTATCCCAACCCCGGCTTGTCGTCGGCCCTGAAAATCCAAAGCCAGGCAGCGATGGCACAACCACATCAAACGCGGGCGTACTGCTGTCCTTCGGATGCGTCAGCGGCTCGATGAGAGCAAGGAATTCCAAAACCGAGCCCGGCCATCCGTGAATCAACATCAAGGGCACGGCATCGCTTCGCGGCGAACGTTCGTGGATAAAGTAGATCGTCTGGCCGTCGATCTCGGTGGTGAACTGATCCAGTTGGTTGAGCCGGGCCTCTTGCGCGCGCCAGTCATAATCCTTCTGCCAGTAGTTTGCGAGTCCGCGGATTTTGCCAATGTCCGCGCCGTATTCCCACGTCGTGCCCGGCAGTTGATCGGGCCACCTGGTCTCCGCCAAGCGCCGCCGCAGATCGTCGAGCACGCTATCCGGAACGTGAGCCTTGAAGGGCTTGATGGCCGCGGCGCTTTCAGGTGCAGCCTGGCCGTGACCGGAGTGAATCGTCACGAGCACAACCAGCACCGTACCAACAGCACTCATGGTCCGCCACCGCATTGGTTGCGTGAATATCAATCGCCGTCCCTCATCCGCTCTCGCATCAGCGTGTCCGCAGGTAGCGGTGCAGTTTACCTTTCCAACGCCCGGCGTCATCCTGAGCGCAGCCGTTTTTCAGGCGAAGCGAAGGATCTCCCGCTCCACGGACTCGGCGAAGTAAGCCAAAATGCACAACCACCCGTCTGCTACTTTCACTACCACTTCTCCGTCATACAAACCAGTTGGTATGTAAGAACTGTTCTTGGAAGATGCGATCAACCTCGCTTGCGGTTGCCCGGAGCGCGCAGGGATTGCAGCCAGCCCACGATGTTTCTGATTCCGGCTCTCATCACTTCGGTATCCTGCGCATTCTTCGCCAGCGAACCCCAGCCTTCGACCATTGCGATCAGAAAGCCGGCAGTCTCATCGGGATCCAGATCGCGGCGCACGCTTCCTTGAATCTGTCCCTTACGCAAAACCGAGGCAACACCTGCCTGCCATTCCTGAAACACACCCGCCAACCGCTTGCGGAATCCCGCATGAAGCGGAGACATTTCCTGCGCCAGATTGTTCAGTTGACAGCCGCCCCGCACGTCCTCGAGCCGGATTGGAATGTTGCAGACACAGCCGATCAAAGCATCGATCGGGTTCTTGCCGCCCTGAAGAGGAAGCACCCACTTGGCGCGAACGTCGGGCGCGATTACCTCTTCGACCACGGCATACCCCAATGCCTCTTTGCTTTTGAAGTGGTAGTACAGCGCTCCCTTGGTGACCCCGGTCGAGGCCAGAATGGCATCCAGGCTTGCGCTCTGGAATCCCGATATGTAGACCTCGCGGGATGCCGCCTGCAGCAAGCGTTCCCGCGTCAGTTCACCATCGCGCAGCTTCCTCGCCCGGCGTTTCGGTTTCTTTCGCCCGTCCAACATACCAACTAGTATGTATAGGAACCATCGCCCCGTCAAGAGCGGCCCATCCCATTGTTTCGGTTTTTGGTAGATAGAGACGGCGAAACTCCGGCTTTTGGTAGATTCGGCTTTCAACTCAGCGAGTTGCGCCGCACAGCGCCATTCGACAATCACGTTTACCGGTTGACTCCGCTTGTACGCTCGTTCCCGATTTCACCCCGCCCGTTGGTGAGCGCTCAAACCCATGCAGTCTGCGGCCATCCGAATGCAATTGCTGTCGATGTGGGCGCGGCGCGTTCCTCGATTTTCTTCGAGGACACCGCAAAACAAATTTCAGAACAGTGGGGAAAACTAAATGCGAATTAAGAATTGGAACAGGCTAGTCGCGTTCTTCGCGCTAATGGCTCTGTTGCTGCCCAGCGTAGTGCTGGCGCAGAGCACGACCAACGGCGCGATCAGTGGAACCATCACCGATCCTACCGGCGCAGTTCTGCCGGATCTTACGGTGAACTTGAAGAGTGTCGAGAAAGGCTTCACTAACGAAACCAAAACCAATGCCCAGGGCTTCTATCAGTTCACGCTGCTCGAACCCGGAAGGTATACCATCACCATCTCCGCTCCCAGCTTCAAAACCTTGACGGCGACCACTACCGTGAACGTGGGCGCAAACGCGGTCCTTAACGCCAAACTGGAAGTGGGCGCAACCGGAACCACCGTGGAAGTGTCCGGCGACTCCGCATTGTTGCAAACCGAAAGCGCCGAGATTTCCACGACCTTCAACGCGCGCGAAATTTCTGAAGTGCCGAACCCGGGCAACGATCTCAGCTTTGTCGCGCAAACCGCCGCCGGTTCAGTCATGAACACCGGCATGGGCTTCGGAAATTTTTCCAGCTTCGGCGTCTCGGCAAGCTCAAACCTGTTCACCTTGAACGGAATGTATGACAACGATCCCTTCCTCAATGTGAACAACTCTGGCGCCACCAACCTGCTGCTGGGTAACAACGAAGTGCAGGAAGCGAATGTGGTGACCAACGGCTACTCTGGCCAGTACGGCGGCTTTGCCGGCGCCAATGTCAACTACATCACCAAGTCCGGATCGAACAACTGGCACGGCAACACCAACTACTGGTGGGATGGCCGCGCCATGAACGCCAACAATTTTTTCAACGTCGGCAACGACACGCCCCGGCCTTTTGTAAATGCCAACCAGTGGGCCGCGTCGTTCGGCGGGCCCATCAAGAAGGACAAGGCGTTCTTCTTCTGGAACTATGAAGGCTTGCGGGTCATTTTGCCCACCAGCCAGCAGGTCATCACTCCGACCCAGGGCTTTGAGAATTTCATCACCGACAATCTCAACAGCCTCGGCCTCTCCCAATCGGTGCCTTTTTACAACAGCATGTTCAACCTCTACAACAATGCGGAGGGCATCTCCCGGGCCGTGCCGGGCGTTCCCACTGCAGCCGATGTGAGCGGATGTGAAGGTCAAACCTACGCCAATGCGGCCGGAACTTTCGGCGCCGGCGCCAGTCCCTGCACGCAGTCATGGCGCGGGAACGCATCGAACTTCACTCACGAATATTTAACCTCTGGCCGCTTCGATTTCAACGTAACCAACAATGACCGCGTCTTTGTCCGCCTGCAAGAGGACAAGGGCGTCCAGGCAACCGCAACCGACCAGATCAACCCGCTGTTCAACGCGTACAGCACCCAGCCCGAGTATCAGGGCCAGGTGAGCTGGAACCGCGCTTTTGGCGTGAAAGCCGCCAACAACCTCGTCATTTCCGACCAGTACTACAGCGCGATCTTCACCAACGCCAACCGCGCTGCCTCGCTGGCCGCATTCCCCAATGGCACCATGCTGGTGAACGATGGCTCCCTTACCATCCTCGGCGGCGACGACGTCGATTGGCCGCAAGGACGCAACGTCACCGGCTATCAGCTTGTCGACGATTACTCCTACAATCTCAAGAGCAATCACACCCTGAAATTGGGCTTGTATTTCCATCGCAACCTGGTGAGCGATAACAACTACGGCGCCAACACCGCCGGTATCGCCTTGCCGCTCTCGTTAAACGCTTTCGCGTATGGTGGGTTTGGAACGACTCCCAACGACATTACCCTCCTGCAGCAGAGTTTCGAGACTGCCCCGGAACAAAACATCAAGCTCTATCAACTGGGTCTCTACGTTCAAGACGAATGGAAGGTCAAAAGCAACCTGAAGCTCACTCTTGCTCTGCGGGCCGACCACAATTCCATTCCCACCTGCCAGGCCAATTGCTTCGCCAGTTTGGCGCAGCCGTTTGGCGACATCAATCACGACCCGTCCATCCCGTACAACCAAGTGATCCAGGCCGGAGAGAATCAGGCGATGCAAAGCTTTACCACCCTCGCGTGGCAGCCTCGCTTTGGTTTCGCTTATTCTCCGTTCGGGTCAACCAAGACCGTGATCCGCGGCGGCGTTGGCCTGTTTATGGATACATTCCCGGGTGAGATTGCCGACGGCCTGTCCCAGAATTCTCCGGGATACAATCTGTTCCCATTCAACGTTGTGGGCAACCTCGCCCCCACGCAAATCGCAGCCGGTGGCACTGCTGGAGCCGCCGGGAACGTCTGGACTAGCGCCTCCGTTACCAACGAAGCCATCCGATCGGGATTTTCTCAAGGCCTGACCGAGGCTCAGATCGCCGCCAATGCAGCAGCAGCCGGCGGACAATTTGCTCCTCCGGGCTTCCAGAACGCCAACGCCATCCAGGCTCCGCGCTACTGGGAGTGGAACCTTGAGGTGCAGCGCCAGCTTGGCAACAACACCTCATTTACCGTCAACTATGTCGGCAACCACGGCTATCACGAGACCGCGCTGTTCGACAACGAAAACGCTTATTGCCCCCCCACCACTTGTCCGTCAGGGTTTATCGGCATGCCATCAAGCGTGCCCGATTCCCGCTTCGGTGGCGTAACCCAAATCCAAACCGTGGGCATCTCCAATTACAACGGCCTCTCGTTCACGGCGCAGCACCGTTTCAGCCGTGGACTCCAGATGCAAGTCAATTACACCTGGAGCCACGCTCTCGATGAGGTGTCGAACGGCGGCTTCAATCCGTTCATCGTGGGCAATGGCGCAGTGGGCCGGGTTGGCAGCCTGCAGAACCCGATCAACATTAATGACATTCGCCAATACAACTACGGCAATGCCGACTACGACACGCGGCATTACCTGAGCGCAAATTACGTCTACGAAATTCCCAAAGGCCCCACGCCCGTACTCAAGGGATGGCAGCTTTCCGGCACCTTATTCGCGCGCAGCGGTTTGCCTTACACCGTCGTAAACAGCGGCGCATCCGGCGTGTTGAGCAGCGACAACTATTTGTCCGCGGCTTTCGCGAATTACGCTGGACCATCGTCAACTCCGAGCTGCAGCAGTCCGGGCAGCACACTGGCAGCGGCTTGCCTGCCTTCGTCGCTGTTCCCGGATATCGCAGCCGGCGGCGCCAACGGACCGGGTGCCGGACAATTGCTCTCCGGAACCATGAATCAACGCCGCAACCAGTTCTTCGGACCACGTTACTTCGACACTGACATGACCATCATGAAGTACACGCAGGTCCCGCACTGGGAGACGGCGAAGGTTGGCTTTGGCGCTCAGTTCTTCAACCTGTTCAACCATCCCAACTTCGAGAGCCCGGTGAACGACGTCAACAGCGGGAACTTCGGACATATCCTGGATACGGTGAACACACCCACCAGCATCCTCGGATCGTTCCTGGGAGGAGACTCTTCACCCCGGCTGATCCAGCTGACGGTGAAGGTGAACTTCTAGTCCACCTCACCCTGCTCGCAAAACTCCCGCAGCCCCGGCGGCACCGCCAAAACCGCCAGGGCTGCGGGAGTTGTCTGCTTTTGATATCTCTATTGTTGAAAATTGGCGGAAGCGAGTGGGAGTCGAACCCACCGGTGACGGGGTGACCCGCCGCCCGCCGGTTTTGAAGACCGGGACGATCACCGGACCGCATGCGCTTCCAAAAAATCAGCCACGCATCAGCGCGGATTCCCACGGATACTGCCTGAAACCCAATCCAGCATACCCGCTTTTGATCCGTGCCGATCCGTGGCCAAAACTCCGCCCCAACTATTTCGGCTGAGGTACGATCCGCAGATACGGCTTCGGCGCCTTCCAGCCTCCGGGATACTTCTGTTGCGCTTCCTCGTTCGACACCGACGGCAGGATGATTACTTCGTCGCCCTGCTTCCAATTCACCGGCGTGGCCACTTTGTGTTTGGCTGTGAGCTGGATCGAATCGAGCACGCGCAGGATTTCGTCGAAGTTGCGCCCCGTGCTCATGGGATAGCTCAGTTGCAGCTTGATCTTTTTGTCGGGGCCGACCACGAATACCGTGCGCACCGTCGCATTGTCCGCGGCCGTGCGGCCTTCAGAACTCGTACCGCTCGAGGCGGGCAGCATGCCATAGAGCTTGGCGACTTTCAGTTGCGGATCGCCGATCATCGGGTACGTCACCTTCGCGCCCTGCGTCTCCTCAATGTCGGCGGCCCATTTGCCGTGGCTCGTGACCGGGTCCACGCTGAGCCCGATTATTTTTGTATTGCGCTTGGCAAACTCCGGCTGCAGCTTCGCCATGTATCCCAGTTCGGTGGTGCAAACCGGCGTGAAATCCTTGGGATGGGAAAACAGAATCGCCCACCCGTCGCCGACCCACTGGTGAAAGTGAATCGTGCCCTGCGTGGTTTCGGCGGTGAAATCGGGGGCAACATCGTTGATGCGGGGAACGCTGGAAACTTCCGCGGCCGTCTCGGTGCTCATAAGGATCTCCTGATCTTTTGATTCGTTAAAAGTCTATTTCGAGTTTATCGCAGGATGCCGCGCCGGTCACCCGATCGCATCCCGCGCGGCCTGTCCGCCGCAGTTTTCCTGCATCGCGACCGCGCTCCTCTGCATCTTTAGTAGCCGGGCGCCTAGTCTCAGCCTGCTCACCACAAATTATGAACCAGCCGAAACGCTCTCTCGCCATGGCGCAGTGGGATGTCTTCTCTTCCCGCCCGCTCGAAGGAAATTCTCTCGCCGTGTTTTTCGACGGACGCGGATTGACCGACTCCGACATGCAGTTGATCGCCAGGGAAATGAATCTCTCCGAGACCACATTCATTCTGCCCCGCGATGCTGCAACCGAACGCGAGCGCGGCGTGCGCGTGCGCATTTTCACCGTGCAGGAGGAATTGCCCTTCGCCGGCCATCCCACGCTGGGCACGGCATTCGCCTTGCGCGGCGAAAGCGCGGCCGAGCAAGTTACGCTCGAACTGAATGTCGGCAAAGTGCCGGTGCGCTTTGAAGAGAAAGCCGGAGAGCCCGTATTCGGCGAGATGACTCAGGTCGATCCCACGTTCGGTGCACAGCACGCGCGCGAGGCCGTTGCCCGCGCCACAGGAATTTCCGCACAGGATTTCGACGATTCCCTGCCCATTCAAACCGTTTCCACTGGAGTTCCCTTCACCATCGTGCCGCTCCGATCGCTGGCGGTGGCGCAGAGTTTGCAACTCGATCTCAACCGGGCGGCGGAATACCTCGCGAAATCCGATGGCAAGTTTTTTTATTTCGTCACCCGCGAAACGATGGATCCCAACGCCCGCACCTGCATGCCCGCATGATCTTCTACAACGGCGAAGACCCCGCTACCGGATCGGCCGCAGGTTGCTGCTCCGCTTGGATGGTGGCGCATGGCGTCGCGCATTCCGACCAGCGCGTTCTCATCGAGCAGGGCGTGGAAATGAAGCGGCCCAGCCGGATTTTTGTGCGTGCTTCGCGCAGCGATAACCGCATAGTTAACGTGCGCGTCGGAGGCCATTCGGTTGAGATCATGCGCGGTGAAGTTTTTCTCTAGCCGAATCGGTTTCGAGAGCGCAGAATCGCGGTCTTCCTCATCTTGCGTGAAAAGTCAATAGCCAAAAACTGCCATTTGCATCGGCGGCACTTTACAGCGCGCTCCCATGCCGTTAGCATCACTCTCGCGTCTAATCTTCGTGAACAGAGAAAAATTCGTTGGACTTCCGGAACAGGCAAGCCAACGGATGCAGGCGGTGAATGAAACCAAAGCGGACCATTCTTTGTGTTGACGACAACGAACAATCCCTTTCTTATCGCAAAATCATGCTCGAGACCCGCGGCTACCGGGTCGCCAGTTACGCCCACGGCCAAGACGCCCTGGAACGTTTCAAGCTGGGCGGCATCGACCTGGTGGTCACCGACATGGCCATGCCCGGACTCGACGGCCCGCAGTTGATCGCCGCCATCAAGAGTCTTTCACCGCAAACTCCCGCCATCCTGATTTCGAGCAAGGTGCGGGTCTACGATCACGAATCGCTGGCCGATGTCTTCCTGGCCCGCGGCATGTACGCGCCCGCCGATCTGCTGGAACGCATCCGCGTGCTGCTGGTTCGCAAGCGCGGCCCCAAGAAACTGCAGGATCGTCCGCAATTTTCTCCTCGCCAGGGCGCGGCCTGAGCGCCCCCTGCTAAAAATCAACCTCACAGGACCCTGAGTACGCGCAGGAACCTCGGGGCTCAGGAATGTCTGACCTGTAACGGCAGGGATGTTTGCCCCGCAGTTGCGTTTCTCTGTGTCTCTGTGACTACTACTGTCCGCAGGCGCGCTTATCGGATACCCTCCGTCATCGTGTAAACTCGATGCAGGCATGTCCGCATTTATCGAAGCCATTGACCTCCAGAAAACCTATCGCGTGGGAAAAATCGACGTGCCCGCGCTGCGCGGCGTTTCTTTTGGCGTGAAAAAAGGCGAGTTCGTTACGGTAGTCGGCCCCTCAGGGAGCGGCAAATCAACCCTCTTCTACCTGCTCGGCGGATTGACGCGCGCCGATTCCGGCAAAGTCATTCTCGACGGCGACGATTTCGCCACGCTTTCCGATGCCGAGCGCACCCGCATGCGCAAACGCAAAATCGGATTCGTCTTTCAGAAATTCAATCTGCTCCCTACGCTCAGCGCTCAATCCAACATCGCCATCGCCCAGGAAATTTCCGGCAACGGCGACCGCGATCCCGCATTCTTCCTCCGCATCTGCGATTTGTTGGGACTCACCAAACGCCTCAACCATCGTCCTTCCGAACTCTCCGGTGGCGAACAGCAGCGCGTCGCTCTGGCTCGAGCCCTGGTCAACAAGCCGGCCGTGGTTCTGGCTGACGAGCCTACGGGAAATCTCGATACCGAAAATTCGAATGTCGTTCTGAAGATGCTGCGCCAGTCCAACCAGGAATTCGGCCAGACCGTGCTGATGATCACGCATAACCCCGAGGCCGCCGAGTTCGGAGACCGCATCATCCACATGCGCGACGGCCACATCGTCAAGCCGGAAGAGGACCCGCAATGGGCAGCGCATGGACCGGGACCGGCCCCGCAGAAACATTAGCCACAGATTAGCGCGGACTCTCACCGCTCAGGATTGCCACGGATCAGAATCCCCAAGAATTATCGTGTTTGATCCGTGTAGATCCGTGAAAATCCGTGGCCAACGGTCTTGTGAGGCCGCCCCTAAAGTTTGCCCCCTCTACTGCCGATAAGAAAACTGTGACGACTACGGGTACGCGCGCGGGCATGGCCAGCCACAGCGCGCAACTTTTTGTGGCCCGCCAGCCGATTCTTGACGGCAAAGAAAAAGTATTTGGCTACGAATTGCTGTTTCGCAACGGCGTCGAAGACTACTTCCAGCACTCCGACGCCGATGCCGCTTCCCGCAGCACCCTCGATACTTCTATCCTCATGGGGCTCGACGTCCTGTGCGATGGCCGCCGCGCCTTCATGAATTGCACTCGCGAAACCCTGCTCAAGGATTTCGTCACCCTGCTGCCTGCCGCTCAGACCATCGTCGAAATCCTGGAATCCGTCCCGGTCGACGATCTGGTGAAGGCGGCCTGCGTTCGCCTGAAAACCGCCGGCTATACCATCGCACTCGACGATTTCGTTGCCGACGATCCCCGCATCGATCTGGTGCCCTTCGCCGACATCATTAAGGTGGACCTGAAAGGCACCTCGCCCGCCGAGCAATCCGCATTGGTCAAACGCTTTGGCAGTTCGCGCTGCCTGATGCTGGCCGAGAAGGTGGAAACTCGCGACGAGTTCACCGCCTGCCAGCAAGCTGGTTTCGCGTATTTTCAGGGATACTTTTTCCGCCGGCCCGAACTCCTGCACGCCCGCGAGATCCCCCGGAACAAGGTCAACTACCTGCGCCTGCTGCAAGCCATTTCACGCGACGAGATTGATGTGCGCGAAGTGGAAGACATTATCAAAGGCGAGGCCTCACTCGCCTACCGCCTGTTGCGCTACTTGAATTCCGCCGCCTTCTGCTTCTCCGCCGAAATTCATTCCATCCGGCATGGGCTCGCGATCCTCGGCGAACGCGAAGTCCGCCGCTGGGTGCGCCTGGTAGCCACGCTCGGCGCGGGTGAAAACAAGCCTTCCGATCTCGTACTCTCTGCCCTGGTGCGCGCCCGTTATTGCGAATTGCTCGCGCCCAAGGTGGAGCATGGAGACTCTGATCTTTTTCTCATGGGCCTGCTTTCGCTGATGGATGCAATTTTGGAGATGCCCATGGGCGTGATTCTCGAAGGCATCGGCCTCGATCGCGAAACCCGCGCCGTCCTGCTCGGCCAGAAAAGCCGTCTCGACACGGTCTACCAACTCATGATTTCCCAGGAACGTCCCGACTGGCCAAGGGTCTCCGAACTCTGTGCCAAACTCGGCCTCGCCGAAACACATGTCACCGAGTGCCACTGGCAAGCCATGCAGTGGGCCCGCGAAGTCACCACCGGAGGCTAAGCTGATTGCCTTGGTACCACCCCTGCCCCCGTAGCGAGCGGGGTGTACAATCACGCCGTTTTCGAGTACAACGGAAATTCCAGTTGCATCCTTATTTGCAGGCAACACGAGGACGAGCCACTTCTATGATGGATAGCCACGGCCGCTACGGGACGATTTCGCTCTTGGGGCAGGCCGACTGATGCGCGCTCTGCGGCTTTGCGGCATTGTTGCTGTCTGGATATTGTCAGTGGGCCTCAGCGTCTGGGCGATGGCGGCGCTGTATTTTGATTTTTCACGCCCCGGCCGCGAATGGCTGCTCCCGGCAATTTATCTGGCAGTGCTCATACTTCTTCTCGCGATCCTAAAACGCCGAGTTTTCAGAATAGGCGCCTGCCTGACAGGTTTTCTCATCGTGCTGGTCTGCTGGCTATCCCTCAAACCTTCCAACGATCACGACTGGCAAGCGAATCTCTCTCAGACGCCGTGGGCCGAAATCGACGGCGACCGCGTGACCATCCACAATTTCCGCCACTGCTACTACCGCGAGGAAACGGAGTTCAACTGCGAATGGCTCACCAAGGAAGTGTTCCTCTCCCAACTCCGGGGCGTTGACCTTTTCGTGGACTACTGGACCTCGCCCTGGATTGCGCATCCGATCGTCAGCTTCCAGTTCGGCGACCATGACTATGTGGCGGCCTCGATTGAGGCGCGATACCAGGTCGGGCAGGGCTATTCGCCCATTCGCTCAATCTTTCGGCAATTCACCCTCATTTACGTGCTCGCCAGCGAGCGCGATGTCATCCGCCTGCGCACCAACTATCGCTCGGGCGAGGATGTCTACCTCTTCCACACGACCGCCAGCCCACAGTGGTCGCGCGATCTCTTTCTTCAGTACCTTCGCCAGGCAAACCGTCTGCGCGACAAACCAGCGTGGTTCAATCTCATCACCAATAACTGCACCACCAGCATCTTCGCCAACATGGCCGCCGCGGGCCAGATGCCGGCGGGAAGCTCGCGATACTCGTGGTGGGTTCTCTTCAACGGCCGCGCAGCGGAGATGCTGTATCGCGGAGGAAACTTCGCCGGCAAACTGCCTTTTCCTGAACTGAAGGCGCAGGCCTACATCAATCCCGTCGCGAACAAACTGGCCGACGCTCCCGATTTCTCGCAACAAATCCGCAAAAATCGGGCTGGATTTGAATTTCTCAACTCCGGGGATATCGCATCACCATCAGCCGGGCAGCATTAAAGCCTTTCTTGTCATCTTGAGCGGAGTGAGCGCGAGCGAAGCGAAAGCGCTCACGCAGTCGAAAAGCCTGCCCCGAGTTTGTCGAGGGGATCCCTATCTTCACCCAACCCGTGGTGCAGGTAGGGATGCACCGCATTGCATTGTCACAAAATGCGCGGGTGCTGTAAAATAGTCAAACTGAGCGGGAGTAACTCAGTGGTAGAGTGCGACCTTGCCAAGGTCGAAGTCGCGGGTTCAAATCCCGTCTCCCGCTCCAGATTTTTCTCTGGGACCTACTCGAAACGTCCCGCCGCAACCGCACTTCACTTCCCTGACAGCAGTCCAAATACCGCTACGCTGTTGGTCGTTCCCACATAAACCTTGCCATTGTTGATGGTGGGCACTCCGAAGTGCGAGGCTTTGCCGAAATGATCGCGTGAGCCGGCCGCCTGCCCGGTGTTGTAAAGCTCGGTCGCCAGGTTGGTGGCGTTGTAGGCGTGCAGAATCGATGGATTCGTGTGCTCGATCGCCCACACAATTCCGTTGGTAGCGCCGTTCGCCGAGATGCTTGGAATCGTCCCAGGATATTCAAACATTTCCGACGTCGCCGACACCGCCGCCAGAGAAACTTTGGCCTGGGAGAACGTGAACTGCTTCATGGTTCCGGCTTCCGGCCCGAAGTAAATGCTTCCATTGAAGTAGGCGGGCATGGCCCACATTCCGGTGCCCAGCGCGCTCTTGATTACCTGGTAAATCTTGTCGGATTTCGGATTGAACTTCCCCATGTTGGTCTGGTCGACGACATAGATGTTGCCGTCTTTCCCCGCGCCCACCGCCAAGTTGCGCGTGATGCCCTTCGTATCGACCTGGGGCGGCAGCAGCAGCGCTCCTCCCGAACCAAAGATCCTGATCTTTTTCCGACTGCTGAATCGTGTTGAACAGCGCGAAATAGTCCGCCACGGCCAGCCCGCTGCTGGTCGAAATTTTTACAAACGCGTTCCCGTAATCGCCCAGCGAAGGAAAGCCCATCGCATTCAGCGTTGCGTCGAAGGTGCCGTTGGCGTCCAGCAAAAAGATGTTGCTTCCATCCGAGGCCATCGCCGCACCGCTTTGCCAGATCGATCCTTCGGCGCCGTTCGGAGTCAGGTTCAGCACAGAAGTCTGCGCCAGCGTGGTTTCGTTGTATCCCATCAGCCAGCCGGTATAGGGCTGGTTGTCGCAGTGCGAACTCCATCCCATGTAGACCACGCCGTTCAGCAGCAGCAACCCCGCGCGCTCGGCGTACTGCTTGGGATTGAAGACTACAAATCCTCCCCTGCTGTTCTCGCCGGTACCCGGAAACTGAGCCTCCACGGTCGTTGGCCCGCTGAACTCCTCCAGCCCAGTAATCAGATCGAGCGCGTGCAGCCGCTGGTAGTAAGTCGTCCCCGCCGCATTCTGGCTCATGGCGACCACGTAGATCGTTCCATCCGGACCGCTGGCGCGATCGATCACGGGAGTCGAAGTAATCCCCACCGTCGGAGCGATCTGCCCGCAATTGAGGTTTGCCGTCGCTGCTGCGGTCTCACCCGTCAGCAGAACGGAAACCTTCCACAACTGGGCTCCGGTGTCGGCATCGAAGGCATACACGCTGTCATTCTCGGTGACCACGTAGACCACGTTGCGCGTGATCCCGCCAATCGTGAGCCCCGAAATATACAGCGGCTGCGCATCCACGGTGCTATCCACCGACATCGTGAACAGCTTGCCGAAGCCCGTGGAATTCACGTTGCTTGTGGTGAGAATGGTTTCGTTGAGGTTCTGCCCGGTGCGGGAAAGGTCGTTGTGGTAAGTGGGCACATCACCGGCCAGCGCCGGCAACGTACCCACCACCAATATCAGGATGGCTGCGAATACACTCTGGGGGAGTGCGAATCCTTTACTCTCCATAACGCGCTCCCTCTCGGAGTATCCGAATTTTTTAGTGCAGCACGGTGAAGGCCTTGCGGCTCTTTACCGCGCCCGAAGCAGTCGTGACCTCGATAAACCCGTTGCTCGCTCCGTGGGGCACAACGGCCGTCATGTGCGTATCGGAAAGCACTTTGAAGTCCGCCGGCATGCCGTTGAAGGTCACCTGGATAGCGTCGGTCAGGTGTTCGCCGAGAATCAATACCTTGGCACCTTCTTTGCCGCTGAACAGGGGAGAATCCACAAACGACGACAGTCCCATATTCAGGCTGAAAACGGTTCCCATGTTCGAGGCGCCGCCAAACTCGGTCACGCCGTACAGCGTGCCGTTGGTGTGCTGAAAATCAGGCGACAACGGCGACATCTGCAGCAGGTTCTGGCTGTTATTGAAGCTGTAAAGCTGCGTGTAGAATCCGGTCTTCACGGTGTTGAACAGCGTTCCGTCGTCGTAGGTGCCGCCCTCAGCCGTTGAACCGTAATACTTGCCGTCGGTCGCCAGCAGCAAACCAGCGCTGGGCATTTCCCCGTCCCCAAACTTCGCGCCAAAGCTGTGCAGGATGGTCACGACGAGATTGGGAGTGACCTTGTAAACCGTTCCCTCGCCATTCGTGCCGCCATCCAGCGTGGTGCTGAAGAAATTCGTGTTGACGTCTTGCACCAGCGGACCGATGGGGAACGATCCACCCGCCCCGCATGGGAAGCTGTAGCTCTTCACCAATGCTCCAGCAGTCGTGAGCTTCACAATGCTTCCGCAAAGGTTCGCGCCGCCGAGAGATACCGGAATATACAAATCGTGGTCCAGTCCCTGCGTAGGAGGAGCGATCGGTGAAGATCCGATGGCGGTGGTGAAAGTGTAGATCGTCGAATACGTTCCCGCAGTCGTGATCTTATAAACCAGTCCATCGCTGCCGCCGCCGCTCGTGGTTCCGTAGAGGTTGCCGTCAGAAGCCAGGATTGGTGGCCCCCAGGGAAACGCGCCATCGGTGCCAAAGCTGAAGCTGTGCAGCACCGTGACCGTGCCGGTCGTGGTCATCTTGAACACGACGCCCTCGAGCTGCGTCCCGCCCTGCTGGGTGGTGCCGTAGAAATTGCCGTCGCTGCCGAGCGTCATTCCGCCCGTAGGATTGCCGCCATCCGTAGTGGACCCGCTGAAGCTGTGCAGCAGCGTGAAGTTGCCAGAAGTATCCACCTTGAAGGCGGTGCCGGAATTGAAGGTGCCGCCGTTGTAGGTGGTTCCGTAAAGCTGGCCGTCGGTCCCTTGCACCAGCGTCACATACCACGGATTGGCGCCGCTGGCGCTTCCGCCCGCGAAGTTATAAAGGGTCAACACACTCTGCGCTCCGGCGAGCGCGCCCGCGCATACCACCACGAGCGCGGAAAGAAAAATTTGTTTTAGGCAGAAGTTCGAGACTCTTTGCCCCGCATGTTGACGCGCGGTCAACGTTTCCACAGAACACTTTGACATCATGAGGGTCCCCCTAAGGACGGATGGTTCCTCGGGAGATTGGGGAGGCCGAGGAACGGCATGCTGGGGAGGTTACATCAGGTTTTTGCGCTCCGCAAGATGAAGAATTTTGCATACTTTTTCATGTCGACCGGAGCGCGGCGGGGCCTAGAACCGCTGAATTCCCGCAAATTCCGTTGGGCCGATTTGACAACTTCACAATTTGTGAAGTATCATAGTCAGTGCATATCGTTACGCGCGAGCATCTGAAAGAAGCAATGGATCGCTACCCGGACGCAGCGAACGAGATCAAAGCCTGGGTAGGCATTGTCGAGGCAATGCGCTGGCACAATTTCCCGGAAGTTCGCAACACCTTCAAGGATGCTGACCTCATCGATGGCTATGTGATCTTTAATTTCAGACAGAATCGGTACAGACTCGTCACCGTGATCCACTACTCGAAAACGAAGGATAAAAAACGGACTGAAGGGCACGTATACATACGGTCTTTCCTGACCCACAAGGAATACGACAATCCAAGCAATTGGGATAGAAACTACGGAACGAAATGATCAAAACTCTCGCAAACCCGGTAGCCATGATTAAGCAAGGCGCGCCACGCGTCATTCATAACGAGGCCGAACTGGAGGCATACACTGCGGCTCTGTTCCAACTGACAGCGTTGGCAAATCCTTCTCCTGCCGAACTGGAAACCATCGAACTTCTAACCTTGCTTGTGGAACACTATGAGCAAGAGCACTACTCGATTCCTGCCGCGGACCCGGTTGCCGTCGTGCGCTTCCTTATCGAACAGCAAGGTCTCGCACAGCGTGATCTGATTCCTCAATTTGGAACGGAGAGCGCCGTTTCCATGTTTCTATCTGGGCAACGCAAACTCACACTGGAACAAGTGCGAAAACTAAGCATCCGGTTCAAACTTCCCGCCGATCTTTTCATTCGCAAGAGCGAAGCGGCAGGGGCGAACTGATCACCGTCCCGGCCAAGCTCAGCACGATTCTCCCCCAAAACCCGCTCAACTCTTTTACAATGCAATAGCAGCAAACGTTCTTTCCTGAATAAGGGGCGCGGTACCCAAGTGGTAAGGGAGAGGTCTGCAAAACCTTTATGCGTCGGTTCGATTCCGACCCGCGCCTCCATTCCTTTTAGCAGGCAAACGTCACGAAAAGAGTCCAGCCTGCGTCTCAGCCGGTGCCGCAGGCGTCGAGCACTCTGCGTCGTCATTGGCCACATGGTTGACCCGGCTGCCCACCGGATAGCACCGCATCATGCGGGCATCGTAAGGCTTCAACATTTCTGACACTGCTTCGACATTCGTCATCCCAGGATCAAGCCACAGATCGTAATCGGCCCGGTCGAGGATGACCGGCATGCGGTCGTGGACGGCTGAGGTCACGGCGTTTGGCGTGGTCGTCAGGATCGAGCACGACTTGATCCACTGCCCACTCGGGTCTTTCCAGCGATCCCACAGTCCCGCGAAGGCGAACAACTCGCCGTCATTGACTTCAAAGCAGTACGGCTGCTTCGTCTTGCCCCTGCGCTGCCACTCGTAAAATCCGTCCGCCGGAATGAGGCATCTGCGGCTGCTCAACGGATCGCGGAATGCAGGTTTCGTCGCCGCCGTCTCCGATCTGGCGTTAATCATCAAGGCCGCCCCAGACATGTCCTTCGACCACGAGGGAATCAAGCCCCAGCGCATCACCGACAATTCCCGGCGAGGCTCTTTCGGATTCTGCCGGATGACCGGCACAGGCTGAGTCGGCGCAATGTTGTACCGCGGAGCCCATTCCGGCTCGTCAGAACCCGCGTCGAAGTACTCCTCGACAAGCTGTTTCCTGCGCGACAATCGATAGCGCCCGCACATCAAAACATTATGGCAGATCGGCCGGTGCCCTGTTCGGGACGCCGGCTTGTTGGGAATATGTCTGTTCTGGGGACAGGCTTCTGACGCACTCGATCAATGTTCGCGCGAAAAACGGCTGCGCTCCGGATGATCGGAGTCCGGAGCGCAGCCACTCGTCCACAAGCAACGGTCTTCAGTTGATGGTGAACGTCAGGGGCGCACTCGTGCCGCCTCCCGGCGTGGCGTTGTAAACGGTGACGGCCGCTGTGCCTGCGGTCTTGATGTCAGTGCTGGGCACAGTTGCCGTCAACGTTGTGCTGTTGACAAAAGTGGTCGTCAGCTTCGCTGTCTTCCACTTGAT
The DNA here is from genome assembly GCA_963715875.1 of uncultured Acidobacteriaceae bacterium. Classification (GTDB taxonomy): domain Bacteria; phylum Acidobacteriota; class Terriglobia; order Terriglobales; family Acidobacteriaceae; genus Sulfotelmatobacter. The sequence goes on from OY970281.1 coordinate 4,876,289, forward strand.
CACCGAACCCGCCACGTAACCGGTTCCAGTAACCGTGAGGGTGAAGGCAGCGCCACCATGCGTCGCCGAGTTGGGCAGCATCGAAATCAGCGTCGGTACGGGATTGTTAACCGCAAAGTTCACCGACACGCTGGTGCCGCCTCCCGGCGCCGGATTCGTAACCGTCACTTTGTACGTCGCCGCCTTCGCAATATCGGCAGCCGTGATGGCGGCCGTAACCTCGGTCGCACTCACATACGTCGTGACGCGAGCAGATCCGGCCCAGTCGACCACCGAAGTGGCAAGGAAGCCCGTGCCATTGACGGTGAGCGTGAATCCCGCGCCGCCCGCTGTCGCAGTGCTCGGCGAAAGCGAGGCGAGGGTTGGCTTGGGGTTCACCCCTCCGGTGAGCGCTACGGTCTGCGTGCCCACCGAATCGGTGATGTTCAACGTCGCGGTTTGAACGCCGGTGACCGTGGGCTCAAAAGTTACGGTAATCGTGCACTCCCAGCCGGTTTTCAGGCTGGAGCCGCAATTCGACGTGGAAGTGAACTCGCTCGCGTTGGTCCCGGTCACAGTCATACTGTCGACCGTCAGCACGGCGCTCTGGTTGTTGGTGAGAATGACGGTCAGCGACTTCTTGCCATCAACGGCGACGCTGCCGAAACTCATGTGGAGTGGAGAAACGCTCACTGGTGGCCCGCTGTTTTGCATCACGGTCACGAAGCTGACCAAAGTGGCGACGCCGAAATCGTCGTTATTCAGGACGGCGATGTCGGTCATGCCGTCACCGTTGAAATCGGCAGCCACTGCCGCGTGGCTGGTTGCCCCAACGTAGAACTGGCCGACGCGGTTAAAGGTGCCATCTCCATTGCCTTGGAGCAACACCGGACCGGTGACATTTCCGTACTCCTCGAGCATGGGGATGAACGCGTCCAGCTTCCCGTCTCCATTGAAGTCGGCGACCAATGGGTAGAGCGGATCGTCGCCGCCCGTGCAGACCGGAGAACTAGCGGTAAATGTGCCGTCGCCCTTGCCTTGCAGAAAGGCGTAGGACGCATATCCATAAAAACCAGAACACTGGCCTTCGAAGGTGACGAGCAGGTCCATCTTGCCGTCGTGGTTGAAGTCGCCGGCCGCCAACGAGTTGGTGTAGCTGTACAGCGGAGCGGCCTGAACCGTGATCGGCGCCTCAAACGTGCCGTCGCCTTTGCCCGGCAGGATATACACATAGTTGCTGTAAGAGCCCGGATAGTAGGACGCAACCGCGATATCGAGTTTGCCATCGCCGTTGAAATCCGCAATCGCCAGAGCATTCAGATGAGGGAGCAACGAGGCTACACTGGTGATTAAGGTGCCAGGGTTGTAGGTGCCGGCGCCCTTATTGAGCAGCACGCTGATGGTGCCGTCTGCGTTCGAAGTGACGATGTCCAGCTTCCCGTCGCCATTCAAATCGGCCAGGAACACATCGGTCGATTGCACCGACGCGCCGGTTGAATAGAACACGGGGGCTTTGAATTTTCCCGTGCCCAGGCCAGTAAAGATGGCAACTTCGTTCATCGGACAGCCGGTGGCGCTGTAGTTCTGGATGGTGGCCACGATGTCGGCCTTGCCATCGCTGTTCACGTCGCCGGTGGCGATCCACTCCGGGTAGCTGTATAGGCAAGCGTTCGAAAGGTACGTCACGTAGGTTGGCGCCGCTAACGCGCCATGCGAACTGCCCAGCATGACCCCGAACTCGGACACGCTGCCCGAAGAGTGTGCCCAGGAGAAGGCGACATCGGGAAAGCCATCGCCGTTGAAATCCGCGGTGACGAGATTGTTTCCGAAGCCGGTGACTCCCCAGCCATAAGCCGGATTAGTTTGGAAGGTTCCATCGCCGCGGCCCAGCGTCACCTGGCCCTTCCAGTAGTGGTCGCCGGCTTTGAAGATGTCGAGCACGCCGTCTCCATTGAAGTCGGCGAGAATCACGTTGCTCGGCGCACCGTCGAACCATTGCAGCGGGTAGATGGGTCCGGCGGTAAAGGTGCCATTGCCCTTGCCAAGGAACGTCCGGACCTCGCCCCAGAAGTCGGTGAGCACGATGTCCATCTTCTTGTCGCCGTTGATGTCGGCAATCGCCACCAGCCACGGGAGAGATGCCGCCAGTTTGACGACAACGCCCTTGACGGCAAAAGTGCCGCTGCCCTGGTTCGTATAGAGCAACACATTGCCGTAGTAATCCGTAATCACGATGTCGTTCTTCTTATCGCCGCTGACATCGCCAATGGCGATGCCCATCTGGCTTATGAAAGGAGCGATGCCGGAATCGTAATATTTAGCCGTTCCGAACGTGCCCGGCCCGTTATTCAGCAGGACAACCATCCCGCTGCTCTGGGCGATCGCCAGATCCATCTTGCCGTCGCCGTTCAGGTCGCCCACCGCCATGCCATAGGCGTTGATCTTGCTCGGGTAGCCCGGATCGACGGTGGAATATCCAACCGCCGTCTGAAACGTCCCATCACCCTTGCCCATGAAAATGAAGACGCCATTGTTCGGAGTCAGCCCGGCCAGGTCCAGCTTGCCGTCGCCATTGAAGTCGGCTACGAAGAGGCTGTTGGGGCCCTGGTTGTAGTCAGAACTGCCTGGAGCCGTATAGCTATTGCTGTATGTGAGGGTTCCATTGCCGTTGCCGAGGAAGATCAGAATTTCGCTGTAATTATTCGCCGCATAGATGGCCCAGACTGCAAGGTCGAGGTTGCCGTCGCCATTGAAGTCGCCCACCGCCATGGCATAGGGAGTTTGCCCGTAGATGGGAAAAATGTTCTGGACCACGGGGTTTGCAAGGGTGCCGAAGGTGCCATCTCCGTTGCCGAGCGCTACGTCAATCTCATATTCCGCGCCGCCGCTGTTGAGGGAAACGACGTCGAGTTTGCCGTCGTTATTGAAATCTCCCACCACGGCCGATTGAACGGCCGAGACCGAACCGCTGGCATCAAGGTTCATGACCAAAGTCGTGGGATCGGGAAACCGTACGGGATAAGTTTGCGCCTGTGCCGGCAGAAACATTCCGGCAACGACCATTACCAACATGGCGGGTACGATCGCAGCCATGCTCACATTCTTGATTTGTTGCAAAATCGATTTCATGAAGTCGCCTCCTGAGGGTATGAAAGTACTGAGGATTCGCCGGCCATCCGGTCTTACCGGCTCAGGGGTCAAGCGAATCACTCCGATCACGCCCACTCTCCGCCCCGCACCCGCTTCCGTCAATTCCCTGCGGGTCACCTTCGGACTAAACTCCGGTCACGCAGCAAGTTTCGTTCCTGCTATGCGATAGCGGAATGGATCACGCGCTTTGCAAAGTGAAAACAGGCTGCGGGAAGGCCACGGAATCCGCGTGTGCCCCGGCAGACACCGTGTTACACTGGGTGTCCTCCCCTAAGGCTGGGTCTTATGCCAGCTGGCACTTCTTCAGACTCTGTAGTCCGCTTTGGAGTGTTCGAAGCCGACCTGCAATCGGGCGAACTGCATAAGTGCGGAGCAAAAGTTAAGCTGCAGGAACTGCCCTTCCAGGCTTTGAAGTTACTGCTCACCCGCCCCAACGAAGTCCTCAGCCGGGAAGATTTTCATCACGTCCTCTGGCCTGACGGCGTGTATGTGGATTTCGATCGCGGCGTCATCAGTGCCATCAACCGTCTGCGCGAAGCGCTCGGCGATGCTGCCGAGAATCCTATTTTTATTGAAACCGTAGGACGGCGCGGCTATCGCTGGATCGCTCCCACTTCTCACCTCGAACCGCCTTCGCCATCTGCGCTCCCCATCCAGAGTTTTCGCGAACCAGTTCTCAACCGTCCGCGACCGAAAAGATATCTTGTGGCGTTGCCCGTCCTCGTCGTACTCTTCGCGGTCGCGTTCTTCTGGGCGCGTCACGAGTTCGCAATCCGTTCCGCCAGGGCCGGGCTCACGTCACCTTCTCCCTCCGCGGCATTCGGTTTTTCCCATCCTCCCGCCAATCGCGAAGCGGAGCAGTTCTTCCTGAAAGGCCGTTACTACTGGGAAAAGCGCACTCCGGAAAGTCTGAACAAGGCGGTGGACTCCTTCACCCAGGCAATTGTTTACGATCCCGCATACGCTCCCGCCTACGTAGGACTGGCGGATTCTTACAACCTGCTGCGCGAATACAGCGTGATGCCTGCGACTGAAGCGTACCCGCGCGCTCTCGCCGCGGCCAAAAAAGCGGTGGAACTCGATCCCCAGTCATCCGAGGCTCACGCCTCTCTCGCTTTTGTTTCCTTCAATGGCGTTTGGGACGTCGCCACCGCCGACCGTGAATTCCGCCGCGCCATCCAGTTGAATCCCAACAACGCCGTCGCTCACCACTGGTACGCGACCTATCTCGCCTGCCTGCGCCGCTTCCCCGAGTCCGTGGCCGAGATCGAACGCGCTCAGGCCCTCGATCCCGTTTCCAAGTCCGTGCTGGCTGACAAGGGATCCATTCTTTTCAGTTCCGGCCGCACTTCCGAGGCCATCAATCTGCTCAAGCAGATGGTGGAAAACGAACCCGACTTTATTTCCCCGCACCGCTATTTAAAATTCATCTACCTGAAGACCGCGGACTACTCCGCCTACCTCGCCGAAGCCCGACAAGAAGCGGTCCTGATGCATGACGCCTCCGCTGTTGCCATCGTCGATGCCACGCAAAAAGGCTTCTCCACGGGCGGCGGCAGGGGGCTGCTCGAAGCTCTCAGCCTGCAACAAAAAAAGCTTTGCGATCGCGGCCTGTTTTCGCCGATCTTTCTCGCCGCCACCTACGCACTGATGGACGACAAGCCAGAAGCCTTGCGCTATCTGCAGATCGCCCACGATCAGCACGCGGATGGCGTCATCCAGATACAATCCGACCGCGCTTTCGACAGCCTCTACCGCGAACCTGCCTTCCAGAAACTCGTGGCTGAAATGGGATTGCCCGCCGTTCACTGAATCGAGGATTTTGCCTTCTTCATGGGGCGACGATGGCGACGAAGTGGCCGGCACTTGGTCTGCGACAAGAACTAATTCGCCGAATCAGCCCAGCCGCACCGAATCCTATTTGCCTGTTCCTGTCAGGCTGATGTCGTGTGACCCCGCCGAGGAGTTATCCGACTCCGTCACCGTTGCGGTTCGGGTTCCGGTCGCAGTGGGCGTGAACGTCACCGAGATCGTGCAGGTTGCATTCGGCGCCAGCGACCCGCCCACCGGGCACGTATTGGTCTGCGCGTAATCTCCCTTGTTCGTGCCCGTGATCGTGATGCTGCTGATGTTCAACTGGTAGCTGCTGGTATTGGTCAGCGTAGAAGTCTTGGTCTGACTGGTGTGCCCCACCGTAATGTTGCCGAAAGTATCTGTCTTCGGACTCAACGTGGCGTTGGGTAGCGCTCCCGAGCCCGCCAGGTTCAGCGTGCTCGTTCCGGTCGAAGTGTTATCGGTGATGGTCACGCTCGCATCTTGCTTGCCCGTGGCCGTTGGCGAGAACGTGACTGTGATCGTGCACGTGGCTCCCGGCGCAAAGCTCCCGATGCAGTTGTTGGTTTCGCTGTACTCCTTTGGATTCGATCCGCTCAGCGCGACCTTAGTAACGGTCAGCGTCACCGAACCCTTGTTCGTGAGCGTGGAGGTCATGGCGCTGCTGCTGTACTTCACTTCAATCGACCCGAACGACACCGTCATGGGACTCAACGAAACCGCTGGATACTCTCCTTTACCCGTCACACTCACGGTCTGCGTTCCGCCCGTGGTGTTGTCTTCGATCGTTACATCCGCGCTTCGTGTGCCGTTATCCTGCGGCGTGAAGATCACGCTGATCGTGCACGACGCCCCCGCCAGCACCGATGCTCCGCAGGTGTTCGTCTGGCTGTAGTCGCCCTTGTCCGTTCCCGTAATCGTGATGCCCTTGGAATTTCCACCGGTGAAAGTGAGGGTGCTCTCTCCCGTATTGGTGAGAGTCACCGTCTGCGCCACACTCGGCGTCTTCACTTCAATGGAACCAAACGCCAGCGATTTCGGCGAAAGCGTTACCATCGGCGGACTCGTCGCCGTCCCGCTCAGGTTCACCACCTGCGGGCTGGTCCCATCGTCGTCCACCACCGTGATGCTGCCGGTGATGGTTCCGATGTTTGTGGGAGTGAACGTCACCGTGACCGTGCACTGGTTTCCCGGACGCAGGCTGGTCCCGCACGTATTTTTGCTGATGGCGTATTGCCGGCTGGCCGTGAAGCTGGTGAGTGGAACCCACTTGCTCCCGTTGTTCGTGATCGTGAAGCTTTGTCCCGCGCTGGTGGTGTTGACCTGTTGTGCGGCATAGGTCAACGAGACCGTGCTGAAACGCAACAATGTCGCCGGGATCACCAGGTTCACCGTCACCGTCCGCGTCTGACTGCCGCTGTTTCCAATCGCCACTATGGGATAAGTCCCCGGCGCCGTTGTGGTCGCGCTGTTCACCGTCAGCGCGCTCGTTCCCGAGGTTGTGACTGATGTGGGATTCGTCGCCGACAAGCCCGCCACTTCCGAAATTCCATCCAGCGTGAAATTGACCGTGCCGCTGAAATTCAGCAGCGGCGTAACCGTAAGGTTGAAAGTCGCCGCTCCCGCCGGATTCGCCGTTACTGTGTTGTTATCCGGGATAAGCCAGTAATCGTTGGCGTCGGCCGTCACCGCGCACCCGTTCTGCGGAGTGCCGCTTGGCGCCGCGAACGTCGAACTCAAATCCTGTAGCGTCGTTAACTGCCATGCCGCAAAATTTTCTGACGTTGTGCTCGCCGGCACCGGCACTATAAATTCGCCTGTGCTATTGCTCGCATTCCACCAGGTGTTGTCGTTCGAATTGAATTCCAGCAGAAAAGTCGTCCAGTCCAGGCCGCTCAACGTGGCATCGGAGAAGAGCATCTGCGAGCTGCCCACTCCTTCGATGACATTGTTCTTGTTCGTCATGCTCTGGCTGACCAGGTCGTAGACTTCGCCCGTAAGCCAGTCGGTGATGGTGATTCCTCCCGCCGTTCCAAACACGGCGATCTGCGCGGCGGCGTTGTTGTAGATCACGCCGTTGGTGAACGAAACTCCCTCCGAGTTGCGAATCGCCAGCCCCGCGTCGGATTGCCCCGACGTTTGGTTGCACACATAACTGTTGCTCAGCGTGAACGGCCCCGGATTGGTCTCAATGTCCAGCCCCGGCCCCAGATTTTCTGAAGCCACAATGCCCGTGCCGGTAATGCTCACGTGGTCGGTATCCCAGTGGATTCCGTAGGCCTGGTTGTAGGCCGCCGTGAAGCCGTCGAGATTGTCGTTGTGCGCCTCCCAGGAATGAAAGCCGGCTACGTTGCAGGCGTAATAAGCGCCCTGCGCGCCCCGCCAGTTGCTGTAACTCACCACGTCGTTTTGCCACAACCCGTATTGCGTGTTGTATCCCTGGAAGCCGCTGTCTCCGTTGTGCGCCGCCGTGCTGTTCTCCACCGTGAAGTAGGTCACTGGATGGTTGATCGCCAGTCCCTGCCCGTTATTCCACTGGAAGGTGTCGCTGTCGAACAGGATATTGGTGGGCTTGTACTTGGAGGTTCCCGTCACTTCCACCGCGGCATTGCTGCGGCACGAGTTGGCGTATTGAAAAATGATGCCGCGCACCACGATGTTCGACTTTCCGCTGAGCGAGAGCAGCGTCAACTGCGTCGCCACATCCACCGTCGCCGTACTCATCTTCGTTCCCGAAGGCGGCCACAGGTAGATCAGCTTGCTCGTCGTATCCACATAAAAGGTCCCCGCCACCATCTGCGTCAGCGACAATACCTGGGTCATCGCGGTTCCATTCACCGCAACCATCTCCTGCCGCCGCATGATGTCAGGTTGCGGGTAGGTCGCCGTGTCGCACCCCGCCAGCGTCGCGCACAGACCCCAGTCATTGTCCCAGGCGTTGGTATAAATACTGGAGTTGCCGCTGTAGGTGGACCATCCCGTGTAAAGCACGCCGCCGCTGACCGTCACCTTCCCGTGATTCACCGCCTCGAATGTGATCGGCCAACTTGTGTCCGACCCGCTTCCACTCAGGCTGATCGCTTCACGGTAGGTGCCGTTCTGGATCCAGACGTGGGTACCTTTATTGTTGTGATTGTTGGTCACCGCCTGCGAGGCCGCGTAACCGATGGTCTTGAAGGGAAGCGTTTCCGTGCCGGGATTGCTGTCGGAACCATTGGTGCCGTCAACGTAGAACGTGTAGAGCTCCAGGCTTTCGTTCACGGTGGCCTGCGCGCCGGCAAACTGGGCGCAAAGCATCGCTATGAACACACCGAAAGCTAAGGCGCGAAGTTTTTCCATCGGGGGAGGGCCCTCGCCTCACACTCTCAACGGCTCTAACGTCTGAACTGATATGAAATGTCCGGGAACCGGAACATCTAAGGTCTGCGAAAGCACTCCCCGGGCCAGGTGACGCGCCGTACCGGCAAGTCTTCCGCCACACCCCACGACAAAACTGGCGGAACTTTACAATGATCTCGCTTGAAATGTCTAGGAGAAGAAAGTAACCATGATCCTCTGAAACCAGCCTTGGGAGCCACTCTACGGCGGGCGTCCATCGCTGTTGCGTTTACCGTTGCATTCTTCATCTGCGCTATTGCGAAACTCATCTCTGCCGCCACATGCTCCTAACTCCTTGATTCCACATGGACGCGCTCATCGCTTCGATGGAAACACCGTTTTTTACTAAAATTGCCTGTTGCGACTTTCATCATGGCAGTGTTGCGCGACCCGTTGTAAAAATCAGCATCACGTTTCTGCGACTCCCGTAACTCCTTTGTTTCGCTGGATATCGCCGCCTTCGCCGCACCCGCCCCCAACTCTCTCCTCTTTGGTGCGGCGATTGCTTTTAGAAAAGCGTGAGTGGCTCGAAAGAAGCGGCCCTCCGGCGAGGTGACTTATGACAGTCCTACTGGTTCTCTTTACATTCGCAAGTTTCTTACTGATCGATTATTTCCGGACCCGCCACACCGTTGTGCAGCCCGCATTGCAGGTTTCCCAAGCCAAGCAGGAAAACGCTCCGCGCTTGCAGCCCGCGCTGGTTGGCGGCTTCGTGGTTCCCGAGAATCTCCGCTATCACCCGGGTCACACCTGGGCTCTGAGCGAGAGCCCCAGCCTGGTGCGCGTCGGCATGGATGATTTCGCCACCAAGCTCACCGGCACTCTGGAGAGCGTCACGCTGCCGCAACGCGGCCAGTGGATTCGCCAGGGCCAGAAGATGTGCACTATTCACCGCAACGGTATCGCCGTTGATATGGTTTCCCCGGTCGAAGGCAGCGTCTCTGACATCAACGAAGCCATCGTGAAGAATCCCAAGCTGGCGCTTAGCGATCCTTACGGCGACGGCTGGTTGCTCACCGTGCAGGCTCCCGACGCCAAGACCAGCTTCCGCAACCTGCTGGGTGGACCGCTGGCCCGCTGGTGGACTGAAGAGTCCGCTAGCCGCCTGCAACGCCGCATGCCGATGGCAGTCGCCGGCGCCTACGCCCAGGATGGTGGAGTCGCGGTGGACAACGTCGCCGCCCAGATTCCCAACCAGGAATGGCTGATCGTAGCGAAAGAGTTCTTCCTGTCATAAGTGCAACTCGCGGCCAGCGAGGCCAACCAGCCCCGCCCCGGACCGCAGAAACACTGACCGCCCGGATCCAAGGCTTGATCAGCCAAGGATCCGGGCGGTCGCCGTTTTGGACGCAATCCCTAGTCATCCTGAGCAAAGTCGGGACGACCGAAGGGAGTCCCGGCGCAGTCGAAGGACCCCTACTGCTTACCGGCGCCGGTCCCGAAAACGACGGCGGGATGCTATCTCTGGATGCGGTGAGGGTAGGGATTCTTCGCCTCAGTGCGCGCTTTCGCTTCGCGACGCGCCCACTCCGCTCAGAATGACAACGTCCAGTCAAAGCCTGCCCGGTGCAAAGGATGGTCTCGATGACCGTCTGCGCTGACAGAAGCCAAACGACTCAGCATCTGAAAAGTGAAGCCGAAGGGCTGGGCTTCCACAAAAATATCCAGTATGGGATTTCCCGCGAGCCGAAACCCACAACCCCTAACCCCCGACCCCCACCTGCATCACCGGCGCCACCGCCCGCCGGCAAACTCCGCATAAAGCGCTATCCTTCAAATCAATCCATTCCACCGCGTGCGAAGATGCCATCACGCATTTGTAGTCATCGCAGTGCGTCAGGCCGAGCGTGTGTCCCACCTCGTGCACCGCTTCCTTGAGCAGGCGATGGCGGAAAACTCTGTCGTCGGAGGGAAGCCCGTAGAACTCCTGCCGCAGCCGTTGGGTCGAAAGCACAGCGCACGGGCCGCCCATCTGCGCCTCCCCAAACACAAACGTCAGAATCGGGATATAGAGATCGACCGACGTCACTCCCAGCATCCGCCAGGAATCGCCGGTCAAACAGCCTTGCATCTTCCGCAGAATTTCCGAGGAATGATATTGCTGGCGCTCCCCATGAAAGGCGAACTCCGGATCGAGCCGCACTGGCAGCACTTCGCAGGGCGCACCCAGAATTTCTCCGAACGCGGGGCAAAGCTCCTTCAGCAGCCCGTCATCCACATTTCCGATCGGCAACAAGTGCAGCGTCTTCATCGCCCGCTCTCATCGGGTAACTTCATCGGACTTCTTGTCGCGATCGGTCCCATTCCGGCTCCAGCCGTACTTCTTCAGCTTGTGATAAAGCGTGACCCGGTCAATGTCAAGAATCTCGGCCGCGTGGCTCTGGTTGCCTCCGCATTCCTCCACCACCCGCAGAATGTAGGACCGCTCCATCTCCTCCAGCTTCTTGCCGGAGGCGCCGTTAGTGGCGCTCGGCGCCTTGTAGATGAAGTCCCCCTCGCGCAACTCCGGCTCCTGCCCCACGACCATGGCACGCTCAACCGAGTTTTCCAGCTCGCGCACGTTCCCCAGCCAGGGCTGCTGCTGCAACTGGTTCATGGCCGCCGGCGAAACCCGCGTGATGTGCTTGTTCATCGCCAGCGAAAACTTGCGCACGAAATGGTCTACCAGCAGCGGGATATCTTCCCGCCGCTCGCGCAACGGCGGCAGCACAATCCGGAACACATTCAGCCGGTAGAAAAGATCGGGACGGAATTTCCCTTCTTCGATCAGCTTCTCCAGATCCTTATTGGTGGCGGCGATGCACCGGAAATCCACTTTCAGCGTCTGATTGCCGCCTACGCGCGTGATCTCCCGCTCCTGCAGCACCCGCAGCAGATCCGTCTGCGTCTTCAGGCTGATGTCGCCGATCTCGTCCAGAAATACCGTACCGCCCTCGGCAATCTCGAATTTCCCTTTTTTGCGGTACTGCGCGCCGGTGAACGCGCCTTTCTCATGGCCAAACAATTCGCTTTCCAGCAGCGTTTCGGTCAGCGCTCCGCAGTGAATCACGACCAGTGGATGGAATTTTCGCGGGCTCGCCTGGTGGATCGCGCGCGCCAGCAATTCCTTTCCGGTTCCGCTCTCGCTGGTGATCAGCACGGTGGCGTCGGTGGGCCCAACCGTCTCGATGGCGTCAAAAATCTTCCGCATAACCGCGCTTTGCCCGACCAGATCTCCCGGACGCGCGACTTCCGCCACCGTCTCCCGCAGCAGCGCGTTCTCCTGCGCCGTGCGCTTGTGCGCCAGCGCTTTTTTCACCAGATGTGCAATCTCATCCGGATCGAGCGGCTTCGTGACGTAGTCGTAGGCTCCGTTTTTCAAAGCCGCAACCGCGGTTTCCACCGACGCATACCCCGTCATGATGATCACGATCAGTTCCGGATCCACTTCATGCATGCGCCTCTGCAACTCGATCCCATCGGTCCCGTGCATCTTGATGTCGACCAGCGCCGCGTCCCAGCGCTGTTGCGCCAGCCGGGTCAGCGCGTCGCTCGCGTTTTCCGTGGTGTCGACTTCATAGCCTTCCTCACGAAACCATTTCCCCAGCGAATCGCGCACGCTCAGTTCGTCGTCCACGATCAGCAGTCTGCCTTGTGTGCTCACGTTGTTCACCTCAATTTCGCCCCGGCACTTCCGCCCACGCCCGTCAGTTCGGCCTCGCCGCTTTCAACCGGCAGCGCGATCAGGAACGTGGTGCCGCGACCCAATTCCGATTTCACCTCGATGCGCCCCTTGTGGCGCTCCACAATCCCGCGGGCGATGGCCAGCCCCAGCCCGACCCCGTGCCCACTTTCCTTGGTGGTCATAAAAGGTTCGAAGATTTGCGGCAGCACGTCCGCCGGAATGCCCGCCCCGTCATCGCGCACTTCAATTTCGATTTCGTTCGGATCTCCGCCCCGCCGGGTCTCGAGCCAGAGATTCCCGCCTCGCGGCATGGCGTCGATGGCATTCATGATCAGCGCCAGCAGCACTTGTTCAATCTGCGCCGGATCGCAAGGCACCGGCCGCAGATCGTTCGCCAGCTTCAGTTGCAACTCGATTCCCGCCAGCTCCAGTTGATGCCGCACCAGCATCAGGCTGCGGTCCACCACTTCGTGCAGATCGGTGATCTGCACGTTCATGGGCGCGCTGCGTGAAAACGTCAGCAGGTTTTTGATCAGGTCGCCGCAGCGCCGGCTTTCTCCCGCGATCAGTTCGAGGCACTGCATCGCCTCTTCCCGTTTTTCGTCTCCGATCCGCCCCGTGCTCACCCACTTACTCAGCAGCTTGGCGTAGGTGAGTATCCCGAACAGCGGATTGTTCACTTCGTGCGCCACCACCGCCGCCATCTTCCCGATGGAAGCCATCTTCTCCGTGTGCAACGCGTGGTTGTGGGCGCTTTTGAGCTCGCGCGTCTTCTCCTCCACCCGGTCCTCCAGCGTCTTCGCCCACGTGATGATCTGCTCATTCGCTGCGCGCAACTGCAGGCTCATCCCGTTGAAGGACTCGGCCAGTTGCCCCACTTCGTCCTGCGATCGCACCTCGATCTGGAAGCCCAGATCCCCGTGGCACAGATGTTCCGTGCCGCTCTGCAGCGCCTTGATGGGGTTTTGCACGACGCGCCAGACGAACAGCCAACTCAAGAGTGCCACGATCAGCAGCGCCGTAGCCGTGTAAATCAGCATGCGCCTGCTGCTGCTCGCCAGTTGCGCATCGGCTTGTGCCAGCGAGAGATTGGTATCGAGCACGCCCAGGAATTGCTGGCTTTCGGGATGCGCGTGGCACGCGGCGTTCGAACAGCTCGCCTGATTTTCGATGGGAGTGATAATTCCCAGCACCCGGCGCCCGCCTCCGTTGCGATAAATCCGGAAGCGGTCGGGACGATTCAGCACCGTCAGCGGCTGCGATTGATTGTGGCAGCCGTAACAGGCCTCTGCCGTCTTGTCGAGGACGTGATTAACTTCCGTCGGATCGGTCGAGTAACTGATCCGCCCCTCGCGGTCAAAGATTCTTACCTTGACCATTCCGGGTTCGTCGGCGATGGTCTGAATCGCGTGGTAAAGTCCCTCGCGATCGTTGCGCAGCATGTAGTAAGTCGCGCTGCGTTTGATGACGTCGCTCAGCCGCTCTGCGCTGGCCAGCGTCGCCGTTTCCAGATGTTTCCGGTGCAGCCGGATATTCAAATATCCCAGCAGGGCGAAGATGACCAGCATCACTGCCAGCAGCGATCCGATCAACTTCGTCCCAACACTGCCCGTCAATCGCTTCCAGCGTAGTAAGTAGCGGCTTGTTTCAGTCTCCTGCATGGGTCAACACCGCGGTGCCAACCACCGGCTCGCTCTGAATTTGCCGGACCTGCGCCATCACTGCCGATTTTTCCTCGGGGAAAATCGGCAGATACTTCACTGCCACGGCAAACAAGAAGAATCCCATCGCGATGATCATCAGCGTGACCGAGAACTCCGTCCACTTGGGCATGTAATGGTGCCCCACGTAGGTCTCGAAGCCGATCAGGCTCACGTTCAGGCGATTGGTGATGAAGCCAAACAGGCTGAACACCGAGGCCAGATACAGGCCTTTCGGCGACAACCGGACTTTCTTGAAACTCAGCATCGTAATCGGAATCACGAACGCCAGCGCCAGTTCCAGCCACAGAAAATAGGCTTCGTAGCTCGGCTTGATGATTTGCCCGAGCATGCCACGATGGTAGAAATCTTCGAAGCGCAGCAGCGCATTCACCCACAGTGCGATCAGCAGCGCTCCGCCCAACTGGATGAGCACCGGAGTTTCCAGGTGCCGTCCCAGGGCCTTCGCGCTCTGTGTCGATTCAAAGATGGTCATCGCCAGGCCCACTGCAATCGCCGATCCGAAAAAGAAGAACGGCAGCGCCGGCGAATACCAGAAGGGATGCAGCTTGCTCGGCATGATCAGATACAGGGATCCCAGCGAGCTCTGGTGCAGCGTCGAGAGCAGAATTCCCAGCACCACCAGCACCGGATAGATCTTCTGAATCCACTTGATCGGCGCCTTCAGATGAAAGCGCTCGAACACGTTCGGCAGAAATTCAAAGAACAGCACGGTCGTGTAAGTCATCACGCACATGCCGACCTCGAACATCACCGAGTGCGGGTTCCTGTAAATCAACTGATGCCAGATGAACCACGGGCGCCCCAGATCGAACAGCAGTCCGACAATAAAGAGCAGGTAGCCGAGAAAGGCAGTCAACACCGCCGGCCTCACCACGCTGTGCAGGCTCTCCACGTTGAACAGGTAGACCGCGCCGATGACGCAGAAACCGCCCGCCGCCAGCATTACGCCGCACAGGCAATCGAAGCCGATCCAGAATCCCCAGGGAAACTGGTCCGACATGTTGGAGACCGCGCCCAGGCCATGCAGATAACGAACGTAGGTCGAGTACAGTCCCAGGACCATGATCACCGCGAATACCACTCTCCAGAAGGTCAACTTGATCTTCATCGCGCACCCCCGTTCTTTTTCGTGTCGGCTTCCCCACCCTCGGCGGCGGCAACTTCTTCGCGGCGGTGCGATATCCAGTAAATCCCCCCCAGCACCAGCGCCCACACCGGGATGAAGTCAGGCACCCGGTCCATCACTTTGCCGGTGTACTCCGGCATCGGCGTGTCCCCGATCCGTTCTGACAGGGGATATCCGAACTCTTCCACTTTTCCGCTGGAAAGAATGAGCA
Source organism: uncultured Acidobacteriaceae bacterium (assembly GCA_963715875.1). Classification (GTDB taxonomy): domain Bacteria; phylum Acidobacteriota; class Terriglobia; order Terriglobales; family Acidobacteriaceae; genus Sulfotelmatobacter. The sequence continues at coordinate 4,891,354 of OY970281.1, forward strand.
CGCAGGTTCCGCCCACTTCATGCAGGCCATAGATGCGATCCAGGTAGGTACCGGGACTTTGCGCGATGCGTTCCTTCGCTTCCCGCACCAGGTCGTCGCGATCGCCAAACTTGGTGGCGCCCGTGGGACAGATCTCCGCGCATGCCGTCGGTTTGCCCGCAGTCACGCGGTCCGGACACATAATGCACTTGTGCACCCGCGGGTTCAGTTTCCCCCATTCGTACTTGGGCTGGCTGAAGGCGCACGCCGCCATGCAATAGCGGCAGCCGATGCACTTCCACACGTCGTAAACCACCGGCCCTTCTTTGGTCTTGTGGAAGGCTCCCACCGGACAAACCGACGCGCACGCGGGATTCTCGCAATGCATACAGAGCCGGCGCATGAACTTGTCGTCCTTGGTCATGACGACGGTGTACTTATGCTCCGACTGCACTGTCTCCGCAGCGACCCGGTCGTCGTACGGCAGCTTGTTCTGCTGCGCGCAGGCGCCTTCACACTGCTTGCACCCGATGCACATCGTGGCGTCATACAGCAGTGCCTTGCTCATGATTTCTCCTTATTGTTCCGCAGGCGGGAGGCGCATTCCCCACGAAGTCCGAAGCACTCGTGGTCGATCACCGAACTTCAAAAACTTCGCAGAATGTCGTCGCCAGACCGCCGCTAAAAAAGTTACCGGGGCCGGAGCAATTTACATCCGGACCCCGGTGGCCTGTTCCTTCTGGCTTGGCGATATGAGGGAGCGTGTCCGGTTGGCCAGAAATCGGCAGGGTTCCGTTCCCGTCCGCCGATTTGAGCCGGACCTCTGCACGCTCGCCCTCCGCCCTTCATCCGCCGCCGGCTGTTCGCTGGCGGCGGTTGCACTCAGAAGGAACCGACAATGCCTGAAAAAACTACTTCTGCAGGCTGCGGATGTAGGTCACGATCGCTTTGACGTCGTCAGCGGCCAGACCCTTTACGCCAGCGGGATGCTTCGCCGTCTCGGTGACTTTCTTTGCCAGATCGGCATCGGATGCCTTTTTGGCATCGTCGGAGACCAGGCTGGGAATCTTCGCGGCGGGCTTGCCAGCTGCATCTGCGCCATGGCAGGCGGCGCACTTCGTCTTGTAGGCTGCGGCTCCATCATCGGCTGCCCAAGACAGGCTGGGGATCAGAATGAACAGTGCAACTGCGATCGTCAGTACCAGAGCTACCAACTTCGTGGTCTTCATGATGATTACGTTTCCTCTCCAGGAGATTATTTTTACAGCGTCGATCTCGTTCAACTCCGCGTATCGTTGCGAATTTGAACACTGCAACAACGGCTTCCATGAACTGTATGTAAGAGAACTCAGCAATCGTCAGATTGCCTAGTTGTGATTCTCCATGGTGAGTGAAAACGCCGCAGTGACCGCTATCACCCAAAAACGTGACTCCGGGGGGTAGCAAATTGTGCGTTAAAACGGCCCCAGCCCCCTGTCATTCTGAGCGCAGCCGAGACGACCGGAGGGAGTCCCGGCGCAGTCGAAGCATCCCTACACGCGCCACGGGTGCTCATCTGTGGCGAGAGTTGGGTGAGGGTAGGGATTCTTCGACTGCGCGAGCGCCTTCGCGCTCACTCCGCTCAGAATGACAAAACAGAAATTATCGGCAAGGCAAGATGGCAAAGCCCTGTCTTGCTGAGGAGCCGGGACGACCGGAGGGAGTTCCGGCGGAGTCGAAGCATCCCTACACGCGCCACCAGGTGCTCATCTGTGGCGAGGGTTGGGTGAAAGTAGGGATTCTTCGACTGCGCGAGCGCCTTCGCGCTCACTCCGCTCAGAATGACAAAACAGAAATTATCGGCAACACAAGATGACAAAGCCCCGGCTCTAAGCGAAGCCGTCCGGCTGCGTTACTGCTCCCACATGCGCGTGCTCGTCCACGAACAACCGGCCTTGTGTCAGCGCCTGGCGGTTAATCTCGAGCATCTCGACTTTCTTCACCTTATCTTGAAGGACGTTCAACGCCGTCCCCGGAGCCAGGCACTCGGTCTCTTCCAGCAGCGCTCCCATCATCACGATGTTCGTCGCTTTCATCGACCCAAGTTTGTCGGCCATCTCCGCCGCCGGAATCGCCACCACCTGCACTCCCGGCGCAGAAAAGTCGGCGGGAATATTTGCACCGTTATAGAGAATCAGCCCGCCGCTCGGCACCTCGTGGGCAAACTTCCGCAGCGAGAATTCGTTCATCGCCACCAGCACATCCGGACGCGCCACCAGCGGCGATCCGATCCTCTCCTTCGACAGACGTACATGGCAGTGCGCGCTGCCCGACCGCATCTCCGGCCCGTACGACGGCAGCCAGCTCACTTCCAGCCCTTCGCGCATTCCCATGTCGATCAGCAGTTGCCCCAATAGCAACACTCCCTGCCCACCGAAGCCCGCGATTTTGATGCCGACGTCTTTGAAATGATGCGCGTGCTTCACCGTGGATTCGTTCATGCCCTCCGCCCGCGCCTTCGCCGTAATCCCCAGCGTCTCGGCCACCGTCCGATGCGGCGGCTCATTGCCAATCGGAATTTCCGGTTTGCGGTCGCGGAAAACATTCAGCGGAAACACCGGCATCATTTTCTCTCCCACCCAGCGCCGCGCTTCCACCGGATCTTTCCCCCAAATCGTCGGACACGGCGACAGAATCTCGACAAACGAGAAACCCGCTCCGTCCCGCTGAATCTCCAGCGCCTTGCGGACCGCCCGCCGCGCCTTCATGATGTTCTTGTTGTCGCCCAGCGACACCCGCTCGATGTAGGCCGGCGCTTCCAGCGTGGCCAGCAACTCCGACATGTGCATCGGAAAGCCTTCATTCGCTGGCCTCCGTCCCCATGGAGAAGTCGTGCTCTTCTGCCCCACCAGAGTGGTCGGCGCCATCTGCCCGCCGGTCATGCCGTAAATTCCGTTGTTCACGAAAAACACCGTGATCTTTTCTCCGCGATTCGCGGCGTGAATGATCTCGGCGGTCCCAATCGCCGCCAGGTCGCCGTCGCCCTGATACGAAATGACGATCTTGTCCGGACACGCGCGCTTCACTCCCGTCGCCCCCGCCGGCGCACGCCCGTGCGCGGTCTGCACGTTGCCCACATTGAAATAGTAGTAGGCAAACACCGAGCATCCCACCGGGCTCACAAAGATAGTCTTCTCCTGCAGGTTCAGTTCCGCCAGCGCCTCGGCAATCAGCTTGTGCACCACCCCGTGCCCGCATCCCGGACAGTAGTGCGTCTGATTCTTCAGCTCCGACTTGCGCTCGAAATTGTCGTAGAACACCGGCGACTTCGAGTGCAGCACTTCCAACCCGTCGCCGTTGGTTTCCGGCCTGGTTTCCGACTTCACTTCCGTTTCGTCCACGCAGATCACGCTCTCGGCTTCCATTTTCGTTGTCCTCGTCAGCACATGTCAGAACTGAGTTACACCGCCACGCCCATGCGGGCCATTACCTGCTCTTTCAGCTCCACGACCGAGGGAACGTTGCCTCCCACCCGTCCGTAGAACTCCACCGGAACCCTGCCTTCGAGCGTCAGGCGCACATCTTCCACCATCTGCCCGTTGCTCAATTCCACGACAATCACTTTCTCCACTTTTTTCGCCGCCTGCGCCAAGGCTTTTCCCGGGAACGGCCACAGCGTGATCGGACGGAACAGCCCCGCCTTCACGCCTTCCTTGCGCAGCGCTTCAATCGCCGACATCAGCACGCGCGACACAATTCCGTATCCCACCAGCAGGACTTCGGCATCCTCAAGGTGGCTGATCTCGCAGCGCGCCTCGGCGGCCTGCGCCCGCATGTACTTCGCCTCCATGCGGCGCTGATGTTCCTCCAACTGGTCGCTCTCCAGATAAATCGAACTCACCAGGTTGGCGCGCGTCTCCGGAGTTCCCTTCACTGCCCAGGGTTTTTCCGGCTGCTCAATTTCACGATCCTCAAGCTCCAGCGGCTCCATCATTTGCCCGATGTAACCGTCGGTCAGAATCACCGCCGGATTGCGGTACTTGTCCGCCAGCTCAAAGGCCAGAATCGTCAGATCGGCCATCTCCTGCACCGACGCCGGCGCCAGCACGATATTGCGATAATTTCCGTGCCCGCCGCCCTTCACCATGGCAAAGTAGTCGCTCTGCTCCGGAGCGATATTGCCCAGCCCCGGCCCTCCCCGCATCACATCGACAATCACGCAGGGCAACTCCGAGCCCGCCAGATACGACATGCCTTCCTGCATCAGACTCAGCCCCGGGCCTGACGATCCCGTCATCGTGCGGACACCCGCCGCCGCCGCCCCATACACCATGTTGATGGCGGCCACTTCGCTCTCCGCCTGCAGAAAGGTTCCGCCGACTTCCGGAAAATACAGCGCCGCCGACTCCGCAATCTCGCTCGCCGGCGTGATCGGATATCCGTAATACGCCCGGCATCCCGCCAGAATCGCGCCCTTCACCACCGCGACGTTTCCCTTACAGAGTTGCCGCATGTTCGCCTCCCTGCACCGCCGTCACCGCTTTGCCCTTCCCCTTCGCGCGGTAAACCGTGATCGCGCCCGGCTCCGGACAACAATAGAAACAGATTCCACAACCGGTGCAATTTTCTCCGGTGTAGTGTGCCGGATGCGCGCCATACGTATTCAACCCCGGCGTCAATTCCAGGCACTTCGGCGGGCACGACTCCACACATAACCCGCATCCTTTGCATTCCTCGGCATCCACGACCACCTTACCGCGTGCTGGCCCCGCCATATTTCACCTCGTCACTGTCGTTTCCACGGCCAGAGGGCGTTGCAACCATCTGGTCTTCTCGCAGAATTCGTAGAGTTCTTCGCGGAACTTGGGGTGCGCAATATTGATCAGCGCCTGCGCCCGTTCCCGGATCGTCTTGCCGTGCAGATACGCCACGCCGTATTCCGTCACCACGTATCGGATCAGCCCCCGCGACGTCACCACTCCCGCGCCCGGGCTCAGCATGGGTGCAATCCGCGAAATCATGCCGTCTTTCGCCGTCAACGAAATCGCAATGATCGCCTTGCCGCCCTTGGCTCGCGACGCCCCCCGCAGAAAGTCCACCTGCCCGCCGATTCCGCTGTAGAAAAAGCTTCCGATCGAATCGGAGCATACCTGCCCGGTCAGATCGATCTGCAGCGCGGAGTTGATCGCCACCATGTTGTCGTTGCGCGCGATCAATGCGGGATCGTTGGTGTACGCCGTGGGATGAAATTCGAAAATCGGATTGTTATCCACGAAGCGGAACAGCCGCTTCGATCCCAGGGCGAATCCCAAAATAATTTTGCGCGGCTTGAAATTCTTGCGCGCGCCCGTGATCACGCCCGCTTCAATCAGCGGAATCACGCCATCGGAAACCAGCTCGCTGTGCACCGCCAGATCCTTGCGGTCCATCAGAAACGGCAACACCGCATCCGGAATTCCGCCAATGCCCGTCTGCAACACCGCACCATCGTCAATCAGGCCGGCGACGTGCCGCGCAATCGCGCGGTGCATGTCGGTAATTTCCGGCTGCGCCATCGCGCACAAATCCCGCGAGGAATCTACGATCGCGTCCAGATCGTTTACGTGGATGAAACTGTCTCCATAGGTTCGCGGCATCTGATCGTTGACCTGCGCCACCACGTAGCGCGCGCATTTCGCCGCCGTCAGCGTCGTATCCACGCCCACGCCGAAGCTGCAGTAGCCGTGCGAATCTGGAGGAGAGACTTGCAGCAGCGCCACATCGATCGGCATCGCGCCGTTCTCAAACAGCGCTTCGATTTCGCTCAGATAGATCGGGGTATAGTCGGCGCGGCCTTCATTCACGGCTTCGCGCACGTTGCCGCCGATGAACATCGCATTATGCCGGAAGTGCCCCACCATCTCCGGCGCCACGTACGGAGCCACGCCCATGGTCAGCATGTGGACGATTTCAACGTCCTCCACATAGGGAGCGCGGCTCATCAGCGCCGCAACCAGCGTCTCCGGTTCGGCGCAGCCGGGCTGAATATACACTCGCATCCCTGACTGCACCCATTTGAGCGCATCCTCAGACGTTTTAAGCTTGCTCTTGTAGTCGATTTCCCACGACATCGTCTTTCCCCATGCAGCGAACTCGCCTCCCACTTGCCGCAGTAGCTCCTGCCCAAATCATGTCTTCAGGCGGTCTGCCGCATGCCCGGTGGCAGGGTTATCACTGCCCCTCTTAACTATCCATTCTCGGCCTCGGCCACGACTCCAGCTATGCCACCGAGCACACGTAGATGTGATCCCCGTCACATGGAAGCCGCTGAATTACGCTTTGTCATTCTGAGAGAAGTGAGCGCAGATTTTTTATTTTGTCATTCTGAGCGGAGTGAGCGCGACAGCGCTCACGCAGTCGAAGAATCCCTACCCGCGGAACTGCGTCCTCGCCACAAAAGATGGAAGCGCCGTGGAAGAGCGGCCCTTCAGGGCCGCGTATAAGCTCCCGTAACCTAACCGGCCTTCAGGCCCCGCTTTTGTCATTCTGAGCGAAGTGAGCGCCGAGCGAAGCGAAAGCGCTCGCGCAGTCGAAGAATCCTTACCGCAGCCGCCCCGCCTCCGGCTCCCGAACCGTCACCAACTCCGGATGCATCCGCAGGAACAGCGCTGTCACATGGCAATTCCAGCACACCGGACGGCACGTCGAAAACACTTCCGGAAGCTGCTCGGGCCGCAATTGCTTCCACTCCACCGTTCTGTGCTCGGCATCGAGCAACCCGGGCGCGTGATCCAGATGCCGGAGCTTGCCGATGGGTTTCTGGCAAACGGCGCACTTCTTCCCCTCGTACCACTTGGAGACGATATTCCAGACCAGGCAATTCTCGGGATCCACTTCGACCTGCCCCAGGCAGTCCTGACCGCAACCTGCTCGCTCCGGCCAGCGCGAGCAATCCTTCAAACGCAGCGTGGGCTCGGAGAGAAATGCGCCCACCGCAGCCTCACCCGCCGCCACATCCACGGCCGCCGCTTTGTGAGTCTCAGGGCAACTCACCAGACGCTTGCCCCGGTATCCGAAATAGACCCAAATCCCGGGAACGGCGCGGAAGATGAACAACCCGGCCGCGAGCGTAAGAACGACCAGCACCACCCAAATCGTGCCTGACATACATCACCTCACGCGACAAATCGCGAAACGAACACAGCACCTACCCCTTGGCTCCCACCTCCACTTGCGCCCCGCGCACGTGCATCTTTACCGCCAACGACAATCTCCGAATCCCTTCTCGAATCAGCTCGGGCTTGGAGAAAGAGAAATTCAAACGCATGTGCCGGCATCCTTCCGGAGCGTCATTCGCATAGAAGCAATCGCCCGGCACGAAGGCCACATCTTCGGCCAGCGCCGCGCGGAACAGCGCCCGGCAGTCCGTCCCTTCCGGCGTCGTGATCCACAAAAACAACCCGCCCTTCGGGTGCGTCCACTTAACCTCCGGCGGAAAGAACTCCTCGAGCGCCCGCAGCATCACGTCGCGCCGCTCGCGATACACCTGCCGAATCAACTTGACGTGCTGGTCGAGGAATCCATCCTTGGCCACTTCATACGCCACCATCTGGTTGAAGGTCGAGGTGTGCAAATCCGCGGACTGCTTCAGCAATCCCAGGCGAGCGATCACTTCCGCCGGAGCCACGATCCACGCCAGCCGAATTCCCGGCGCCAGCGTCTTCGAGAATGTGCTTAGGTAAATGACGTTGCACGGCGGCATTCCGTTGTGCGTGTCCAGCGTCTTGTAATCGAGCACCACCAGCGGGCTCAGGTGCTCGCCCTCGTAGCGCAACTGCCCGTAAGGATCGTCTTCAATGATGGGAATGCCATAGCGATCGGCCTGCATAATCAGCTCCTGCCGCCGCTCTTGGGACAGCGTGACTCCCGTGGGATTCTGGAAGTTCGGCAGGATGTACATGAACTTCGGTTTCAACTGCAGCGCGCTTTCCAACTGGTCGGTGCGCAGGCCATCATCATCCACCGGAACCGGAATAAACTGCGCGCCATACAGATTGAAAGCTTGCAGCGCGCCCAGGTAACTGGGAGCCTCCACCAGCACCCGGTCTCCGGAATTGATCAGCAACTTTCCGATCAGATCGAGCGCCTGCTGCGAGCCGGTCGTGATCAGAACATTTTCCGCTTTGGCCAGAATGCCGTAGCGGCCCATATTCTTCGCGATCTGTTCGCGCAGCGGTTCATATCCTTCGGTCGCTCCGTACTGCAGAGCCAGTGCCCCGTGTTCCTCAAGAACCTTGTGGCACGCGGCCTCGAACCGCTCGACCGGAAAAACTTCGGGGGCCGGAAGGCCCCCGCTAAACGAAATGATTTCCGGCTGTGCCGTTAGTTTCAAAAGCTCCCGGATCGTCGATCCTTTTACTCGAAGCGTGCGCAATGCATACCGCGTCTTCCATGCGGTCGACATAAGTCCCTTCCCTTTCCCCTACCAAAACCCGTTGTTAATCCTCAGCTAAATTTGTCATTCCGAACCGGGCGAAAGCCCGAATCATTTGTCATTCCGAACCGGGCGAAAGCCCGGTGAGGAACCTGCTGTATTGCGGCTCTCCCGGCCTTGCCGGCTACCCTTCCACCACAGCCTCAGCTTCCACGCCACGGGGCGCCACGAACTCATCGTTTTCTCCCGCGTCTACCACCGCAATCGCCGCCACCGCCACAATGTCCTCGACCTGCGCGCTGCGCAGCAGAACGTGCACTGGACGGCTCATTCCCATCAGGATCGGCCCAATCGTCTCCGCTCCGCCAATTTTCGCCAGCAGCTTGTACGCCGTGTTGGCCGAAGCAAGGTCTGGGAAAATCAGAACATTGGCGCCGCCCTTCAACTGGCTGAACGGATACCTCTGCTCAATCACCTCCGGCGACAGTGCGTCGTCGGCGGTAATTTCTCCATCGACAATCAGTGTCGGATCGGCATAATGCAGCAACTCCACCGCCTTCCGCACCTTCGTACAGATGGGATGATCCACTCCGCCAAAGCTGGCAAACGACAGCATCGCCACCCGGGGCGTCACATTGAATCGCCGTGCCATCTGCGCCGTACACAGCGCGATCTCCACCAGATCTTCCGCCGTCGGCTCGATGTTCACACTGGTATCCGCCAAAAAGTAGACTTCGCCCTTGCGTGTGATCATCGCGTAGCAGCCCGAAACCCGGTGCAGCCCTTCGCGCATGCGGATAATCTGCAACGCTGGCCGGATCGTATCCGGAAAGTGCTGCGTGATGCCGGAAACGATCGCGTCCGCATCTCCCAGGTGCACCATCATCGATCCGTACACATTGTGATCGTTGATCAGCCCGCGCGCCGCGTTCAGGGTCACGCCCCGCCGCTGCCGCAAGCGGAACAACTCCTGCACATACTGCTCGCGCACTTCCGATTCCGCCGGATCGACAATCGTCATTCCCGCCAGGTTCACGCCCAGTCCCTTGGCGATGCCCTGAATGGTCGTCAGTTTGCCCAGTAGAATCGGCTTGGCGATCTTCTCCTCCACCAACTGATGGCACGCCCGCAGGATTTTCTCGTTCTCCCCCTCCGGAAACACCACTTGCTTGGGATTCAATTGCGCTTTGTGAATCATCAGCCGCGAAATCTCGTGCGCCTTGCCCAGCCTGCGTTCCAGCTGCTCGCGGTACGCCTCCAACTCCACCGGCTCCTGCGCCACGCCCGACTTCATGGCCGCCTCGGCCACCGCCGACGCTTCCCACACCAGCACCCGCGGATCGAACGGCTTCGGAATCAGATACTCCCGCCCAAAACTCAGCCTCTCCACGCCATAAGCCCGGCACACCGAATCCGGAACATCTTCCTTGGCCAGCGCCGCCAGCGCTTTCGTGGCCGCCAGCTTCATCTCTTCATTGATCGCCGTCGCCCGCACATCCAGCGCGCCGCGGAAAATAAACGGAAATCCCAGCACATTATTGACCTGGTTCGGATAGTCCGACCGCCCCGTCGCCATAATCACATCGCTGCGGCACTCCTTCGCCTCGGGATAGCTGATCTCCGGATCGGGATTCGCCATGGCAAACACAATTGGATTCGGCGCCATCGACTTCACCATCTCCGCCGTCACCGCTCCCTTTACCGACAGCCCGACAAACGCATCCGCGCCCACCATCGCCTCGGCCAGCGTGCGCCGCGTCGTCTCCACCGCGAAGCGCTCCTTGAACGCATTCATGCCTTCTTTGCGCCCCTTGTAGACCACGCCCTTGGTGTCGCACAGCATGACATTCTCGCGCTTCACGCCCAGCCGCACATAGTGTTCCGCCGTGGCAAAGCCGGCCGCGCCCGCTCCGTTAAATACCACTTTGATGTCGCCAATTTTTTTCCCCGCAAACTCCAGCGCGTTCAGCAGCGCCGCTCCTGTGATGATCGCGGTTCCATGCTGGTCGTCGTGGAACACCGGAATCTTCATCGTCTTGCGCAGCGTCTCTTCAATGTGGAAGCACTCTGGAGCCTTGATATCCTCCAGATTGATCCCGCCAAACGTCGGCTCCAGCAACTGGCAGACTTTGATAATTTCCTCGGGATCGTGCGTGTTCAGCTCGATATCGAAAACGTTCACGTCGGCGAAGCGCTTGAACAGCACCGCCTTGCCTTCCATGACCGGCTTGCCCGCCAGCGCTCCGATATCGCCCAGCCCCAGCACCGCCGTCCCGTTGGTCACCACCGCGACCAGGTTGCCGCGCCCCGTGTACTTGTACGCGTCGTGCGGATTCTTTTCGATCTCCAGGCACGGCACCGCCACTCCCGGCGTGTAGGCGAGGCTCAGATCGCGCTGGCTCCGGCACGGCTTCGTCGATGTGATCTCAATTTTCCCCGGCTGCGGATTGCTGTGATAATCCAAAGCCTGCTGCTTGGTAATAATCATGATGCCTCCTTACCAGCTCTCAGAAATCGTCCTAAAACTACCCGCCATCGCCGCCACACACCCGCGCGCCGCCGTGGAAGAGCGGCGCTTTTAGCGCCGCGTCAAGCTCCAACCCAAAAACGGGCTTCAGCCCCGGTGCTCTTTGCTCTACTCTTTCGGACTGCGCCGCCACACCGGCACATTCGGATTCCAGTGATGCACTTCCTTGTTAAATTCCCCGCTCGGAACCGGCCCCGCGCTCACCGTCGCCAGCTCGCCCGCGGTACTCTGCAACAATTTCGCCACAAAGCTTTCCACTTCTGCCCGGATCTTCGGATCCGTCAATGCTGTCACCAGCTCAGGTTTCGCTACGTGCGTAAATCCACCGCACAGCGGACATTTCACCAAATCATCGTTAACCATTTGCCGCCCCCTGAAAGGGATCTCGCGCCGTGCGGACGAATCCGCACCGCTCTCTGCGCTTCATTACAATCCCCCCAGACCATCGAGGCAGTGACACGAATCGCATCCCCACGTGACGCCAATCACGTCCTCACCAGCTTGCAGGTTTTTGTGATTCAGAGCAGGACGCTGTAGATTTTGTGTAGAGCGGACGCCCTCGTCAGCTCGGCCAGCACCACCGTTGAAGAGCGCCGGCACCACCCACCGTCGCTTGCGATACCGCGGAAGAGCGGCGCCTTCAGCGCCGCGTTAAGCGTCCCAAAAGCATCCGGGCTTCAGCCCCCGTGGACGTTTTCCTAGACTCGACAACCAGACTCGGGAATTCCACGACACCGCAAGCGCCCCAAACTCTTGTCATTCCGAACCGGGCTGAAGGCCGGTGAGGAACCTGCTTCCACCCCCACCCACTGCCGATCGGCAGCAACTCCCAAGCCTCGTCATATCTCGACACTTCTGCCGCGCCCCCCTCCCGAAGAAAGCGCCGAATCATTCACGCAACCCCATACAACTTCAGCCCCAACACTCGCCCGTATCGCTCAAAATCGCGGTCCGTAGTAAAAATGTGCCAGTCCCGCCGCTGGGCCACGGCACAAATCAGGAAATCAACCGCCGACCCCGCAATCCCCCGCCTCCGGCACAGGTTGTGCATGCGCGCCGCTTCTTCGTAGTCCAGAATCTCAATCCCGGGCTCCTCGAACGCTCGCAGATAATTCCGCAACTTGTGAAACCGCTCTTCCTCGCGGATGCCCGAAAGCAACTCCTGCCGGATCGCCCCCATCATCTGCGCCCGCCCCTCCCGGATCAACTCCGCCAGTGCCCGCGTCAAAACCCGCTCACGAACATTCAGGTCAGCCTCCTTGCGCCGCAGCGCCAGCGACCACACCGGAGTATCCACTAGGACCGTCATGAGCGCGTCGCGCGGCGGCGCCCGCGCCGCTCCGCCTTGTAGTCGTATCCCGGATCGAAATCAAAACTGCCAAACGCCTCCAGGATGCGAACCTGCTTCCGCCGCCGCACATACTCATCCAGCGCCGCCGTGACAGCCTCTTTCTTGGTCTTGTGCTTGCCAGCGCGGCGGGCCTCTTCGATCAGCTTGTCGTCCAAAGCCAGATTGGTCGCCATGTGTAAAGTGTTACACATGTATATGTGTGGATCAAGTCGTTGATTTTACGCAGCTCTTCAAACGTTGTGAGAGTGCCCCCTAGCCGAGGCTTCAAACCGCCGCCGGCAGTGCCGTGGAAGAGCGGCGCTTCAGTGCCGCGTTAAGCGCTCTTGGAGAAACCGGGCTTTAGCCCCAGTGGCGTTCCATCCAGCCTAAACCCCGGAAAAGCCGACGACCACGGATACTCCCCCGCGTCCCGCACCAACCGCGCACGCACCGGATTCATACGCACATACTCGCAATGCCTCTCATAATCCTCCGCCTCGCGAATCCGATGATTCGTAAAACTCTCCTGCCAAACCTGAATCTTCTCCACCTTCCTGAGCCGATAAGAATATCCACCCTTCACGAACTGGATGGCTCGCTCCAACGCAGTTTCAGGAGCAGGCGTGAGCAGCAAATGAATATGATCCGGCATGACAACAAATTCATGCAGCAAATATTTCCCCTGCTCGCGATACCCAAGCAGCACTTCGACCAGAAGCCGCGCCCGAGCCTCGACTCGAAAGATCGGCACGCGGCGCGAGGTAACGCTTGTGACGAAAAACGTACGCTCCGAATCGCCCATGCTCGGATCGTAAGGATGTGACGAGTGAATGGAAGGTGATATCCGTCACACAGCTAGAAAATAAGTTTCCAGATTGGGAAAAGACGACCACAGGGGCTAAAGCCCGCAGCCGTCGGCGCGATCCAAACGCGGCCCTCAAAGGGCCGCTCTTCCACGGTCGCTGCACTTCGCTCGGAGGCCGGCCGAGTGAAGCTTACGAACATCCGCTCGTGCTTCCGCAACTCCCGCAGCGATAGCAGCTGAACCGTTCCGCGTCATGATGCTGCCGCAGAAGCTGCAGGTGGGAGCGTCGCCCAGGTCGATGAGGCTGGCGAGTGCGTCGGCGGCGTGCACGCTGCCGCTGGTGGGCGAGGGCGCCCGCCCTACGTTGCCATTCATCTCTCCGCCATCTGGAAGCTGAGAGCTGGCAGCTGACAGCTTCGGCCGGAAGTTTTCGAACAGGAACTGCTGCTGCCCGGTCAGGAAACGCAGCTGCAGCCAGCGGAAGATGTAGTCCATGATCGACTTGGCGAAGCCGATGTCGGGATTGCCGCTCCAGCCGCTCGGCTCAAAGCGCGTGTGCGCGAATTTTTCGCAGAACAACTTCAGCGGCACGCCGTGTTGCAGCGCGATCGACGTGGCCAGCGCGAAGCTATCCACCAGCCCGCTGACCGTCGACCCTTCCTTCGCCATGGTGATGAACAACTCGCCCGGCTCGCCATCGGGATAGAGCCCGACCGTGATGTAGCCCTCATGGTCGCCGACCTTGAACTTGTGCGTGATCGAGGCCCGCTCCTCCTGCAGCTTGTGGCGCACCGCCCGCGGAGGCGCGTTCAAATCTTCTTCCTCCAAAACTTGCGCGGGACGCGCGCTCTCCTGGTTTCCGGCGGACGCAGTCTTGGTCCCCGCCGCAGACAACGGCTGCGACTTCTTGCACCCGTCGCGATAAATGGCGACCGCCTTCAGGCCCAGCTTCCAGGCCTGGAGATAAGCTTCCATAATGTCCTCGACGGAAGCATTCTCCGGAAGATTGACCGTCTTCGAGATCGCCCCGGAGATAAACGGCTGAGCCGCCGCCATCATCCGCAAGTGGCCCATGTAAGCAATCGACCGCGTCCCTTTGGCGGGCTTGAACGAGCAATCAAAGACAGCCAGATGCTCATCCTTCACATGCGGAGCCCCTTCAATCGTCCCAGTAGCATCGATGTAACTGACAATCGCATTCGTCTGATCGTGGTCGTATCCCAACTTGAACAAAGCCGTTGGCACAGTCTGATTCACAATCTTGATCATCCCGCCGCCAACCAATTTCTTGTATTTCACCAAAGCCAAATCAGGTTCCACGCCGGTTGTGTCGCAGTCCATCATGAAGCCTATTGTGCCCGTTGGGGCTAGGACCGTTACCTGGCTGTTGCGGTAGCCGTGTTTTTCGCCGTGGGCCAGGGCTTCGTCCCAGCAGGCTTTGCTGGATTCGTAGAGGGGGGCTGGGACGTTTTGCTTGTTGATGTTGTTGACGCTGGCGCGGTGCATGCGGATCACGTCGAGGAACGGCTCGCGGTTGATGTACCAGCCGGGGCAGGCTCCTCCGGGCATGTTGGCGGCTTCGGTGACGCCCAAGCGCGTCGCGACTGTGTCGGTCGCGGGGGTCAGGGGATCGCATTGTTCGGCGATGCGACTGGATTGCAAGTAGGCTTCGCCACACATGATGGCAGTTACGCAGGCGGCGTAGTCGCGGCCGGCGTCGGAGTCGTAGGGCAGGCCGGCGGCCATGAGCAGGGCACCCAGGTTGGCATAGCCCAATCCCAGCGGACGATAGTCATGCGAGTTGCGCATGATGGATTCGGTGGGATATCCGGCGTTGTCGACCAGGATTTCCTGCGCGGTGATCAGGATATCGACTGCGTGGCGATAAGCCTCCACATCGAACGTGCCGTTAGGGGCGAACTTCAGCAGGTTCAGGCTGGAGAGGTTGCAGGCGGAATCGTCCAGGAACATGTATTCGCTGCAGGGATTCGAGGCGTTGATCCTCGCGGTGTTCTTCGAGGTGTGCCAGCGATTGGTGGTGGTGTCGTACTGCATGCCGGGATCGCCGCAATGCCAGGTGGCTTCGGAAATTTTCTTCAGAAGGTCTTTGGCTTTGTAAGTCTTCATCACCGTGCCGTCGCCGATGGCTTTGGTGGAAAAGTCGGTGTCGCGGACTACTGCGTACATGAAGTCGTCGGTGACGCGGACGGAGTTGTTCGCGTTCTGGAAGAAGATGGACGAGTAGGCATCGGAATCGGGATGGGAGCCGTCGTATCCGGCGCCGACCAGGGCGTGGGCCTTGGCTTCCTCTTTCTGCTTGCACTCGATGAAGTCGACGATGTCAGGATGGTCGATGTTGAGGATGACCATCTTGGCGGCGCGGCGAGTTTTGCCTCCGGACTTGATGACTCCGGCGAAGGCGTCGAAACCTTTCATGAAGCTGAGCGGGCCGCTGGCCGTGCCTCCGCCGCTGAGACCTTCGGTCGAACCACGCAGCGGGGAGAGATTCGTTCCGGTGCCTGATCCCCACTTGAACAGCATGCCCTCGGTCTTGGCGAGGGTGAGGATGGAATCGAGGGAATCCTTCACCGAGTTGATGAAGCAAGCGGAGCATTGCGGCTTGCTGTAGCCGGTGACGCCGAACTCGACTTGCTGCGTCTGCGGATTCCAGTGCCAGTTGCGGGCGTCGGAGTTGGGCTCGATGCGGTCGCAGCCCACGTTGAACCAGACCGGCGAGTTGAAAGCGGCGTACTGGCGGACGAGGATGTGCACGAGTTCGTCGTGGAAAGTGGCGCCGTCTTCGGGAGTTTTGAAATAGCCCTGGGCGAGTCCCCAGTTGCGGATCGTTTCGGCGACGCGGGTGACGAGCTGGCGGACTCCGGTCTCGCGCTCGGGGGTGCCGATTTTGCCGTGCAGATATTTGCTGGCCACGATGTTGGTCGCGGTCATGGACCAGTCTTTGGGGACTTCAACTTCTTTCTGTTCGAAGATCACGTTGCCTTGCGCGTCGGTGATCTGTGCGAGGCGGAGTTCCCACTCCAGTTCGTCGTAGGGCGAGACGCCGGGCTTGGTGAAGAAGCGATGGAAGGATAGGCCGGGGGCCTTCTTCGCGGAGGCAGAGGCGGGCGTGGAGGTGGTTGAGTTGGTTGCAGTTTTAACGTCTGGCATTGATCTCTCCATTAGTAATTAGATTCTAATCAACATGGCCCGATTCGGCGTCCCGTGGCGGCGGATCGGGGTTTCGGGCATTCCCGAACGGGAAACGTTCGAGGTATTGCTGAGCCCGCGCGACCTCATTATGTTTGGGCTCCTGATTTTTCAAATAGTAGGCCGCCGCAAACAAGCAACAACGCGGCTGCGCCGATCATTTCGTTGCCTATAAAGAATCCCATCATGCTGACGCCAACTCCCGCCTCAAGCAGCACGGCCAAACCGCAGAACAGAACAAGCATCTTGCGCAATCTCGTTTCTGTGATGCCAGCCAGCAGCGCGACCATCCCAGTCACGAGCCAGTGCCACCCGAGCGAGAGAAAAACGACCCGGAAGCCTGCTTTAAGGCCGGGATCCAGATTCGACACGGCCAACGCCGGGAAAATCCCGCTGTAACCGGCGAAGCAATGCAGCGCAGCGCTGGCGACGAGCACTGCACTGCCTAAGATGACGAAAACGCGTGCAGCTTTGTTGCGGCCGTTGATCGAAACCTCCCAAATGAGCCGGGTTCTGTAAAGCTTTCTCCCCTTTGGGGATGGATTCCTCAGGGGCTAAAGCCCCCGTTCATAACGGCATCTCGCGGCACGGCTAAAGCCGTGCCCTGATACGAGCCAAAACGACCTCCTAACCGCAGCGCTGAATGCGCAGCGCCACCCAAAATCCTTCGCCAACCCCACGCCGGTTTAGAAACCGGAGGGGAAAGGGTCGGGACAGTGGAGATTCTTGGCTCCTCCGGAATCCATGTGCTGGGCCGGGCGGATCGGAATTACTTTCGGGCCGGGCTGATCGCCATGGGATGCAGCCGAGGCACCGACGACTGCCGCGGGCGAGGGCGCCCGCGCCACATTTGTCATCTCCAGCGATGATGCGAAATCGGGGGGAAGGCCGGTGGCTTTTTCGGTGGAAGCCAGCATCCACTGATTAAGGGCGGTGCATATGCTGAAGCGCTGGGCCTGGTCTTCGATGACGACGAAGCGCAGGAAGCAGCGTCCAGAGGAGAGGCGGGCGCGCATGGGATTCACGCAGGTGAACATGCGGTCGAGGGTGAAGGCCATGTCGTCGTCTTCGGAGAATTTTAGGACGGCCAGCATGCGGCGGGTGGGGATCTCAGCGGCTGAAGCCGTTGAATTTTTTGCCGCTGTCACGGCACGACTGAAGTCGTGCCCTTCCCTTGCGTCATACCCTTCCCGCTCTGTGCCCGGCAAGGCAGTTGGTGCGCTGGATGCTACTGCCGAGCTTCGCTCGGCTGGACAGCCGAGGACGGCTGTCCCCACATGGGCGTTGCCTATGCCGAGATCCATGACTTCTTCGGCGATGGCGAAGATGCCGGGCTTGCTGGGGACTACCAGCAGGCTATGAGGGGAGTCGCAACGGAACCAGCGCGACCACTGCAGGCGGCGAGGATCGACGGGACGATCAAAGCCGTGGCGGGCCAAAGAATCGGCGACGAGTTGGGTTATTGCTTCCACGAAGGGCTCCTGATTCAGTTGTCAGTTGTCAGTTCTCAGTTGTCAGTTCTCAGTTCTCAGTACCTAGTACCTAATGGCCAGTTTTGCTTCCTCTTTAATGAGCTTCAAAAGAACGTGTTTCTTTTTTAGTCGTTCACCCGGGGGAGGGTCGGGGGAACGGCCACCGCACAACAACCCTTTTCTTTTGTCCTTCAGGCTTTACGGGTGGCGCCAGGTCACCTCTGGCCTGGGGCTCGCCTTGTAAAGCCTTTCCTGACTATGTGCTGCCTTTTTCAACACCCTTGAAGCCTGCCCCGTTCCCGCGGGGTAGGCTGGAAAAGGTGCTATGGGAATGCAAAGTTACTCCCGCTTATTGTGCCTGTCAAGAGGGAAACACTATAGGTTGTATCTCCAGCAATGACGGCCTTGGTGCGGGGATGTGGATTCTTTTTCCACAACGGCAATTCATCGTGCATTCACAAATGCCTAAAGCGAGCGAACGCGCGGGCTGGGGAGGCGGCGGTCGCGATAGGGCTGAGGTGATTTGCGGGCGAGGGGAGCCGGCAGCGAGAGCGGAGGCTTGCGCCGGCGCGAGGGCTCGTCTGGACTCGGAATGTTCTGGCAAAGTTCGTCACACAGATCGTTCTGGCAAAGTTCCTCTGGGCCGGAGTCGTCGTGGGCGAGAGATTCGTACAGGAGTGGAACACCGTATTGCTCGGAGGCGTCACGCTCCTCTGGGGGCAAGGGAACGTAGATATCTTCAAAAATCTTACGGGGATGGATTCTCAGAACGCCTTCGTTGGATTCAACGAGGTAGTCGCCTTTGCGTCCGGTGTGTGGACGGCCGAAGACGTCGGTGAAGGTGAGGCTGGCGGTGAGTTGCTTGGCGTTGACCAGGAAGCGGGTTCGGTATGTGATCCAGGGGCTCATTTTTCAGTTCTCAGTTCTCAGTTCTCAGTTCTCAGTTCTCAGTTCTCAGTTCTCAGTTCTCAGTTCTCAGTTCTCAGTTCTCAGTTCTCAGTTCTCAGTTCTCAGTTCTCAGTTCTCAGTTCTCAGTTCTCAGAAAACGGAAAAGAGAAAACAATTGAGTGATTCATTTTTTTGTTGTTGGCGAGACCGAATGTACGGGTGAAAGGGCGCTGGGTCAATTCAGTATTTTTGGTGCAATTGAGGAAAATCGTGGCCACGGATTTTCGCGGATCTTCGCGGATGAAGAATCTGGAGAACGATCTCGCTCAATGCGCTTGCAGGGCGTGTGTTCTGCCGGCAGAAAAGAATGAGGAAGAGAATCGCGAGGGAGTGGAAGATGGATTGTGCACAGGGGTTGCACAGGAAATGCAGAAAGGCAGTGGCTAATGGTTAGTGGTTCGTGGTTCGTGGTTCGACTTGCGTTGGGTTCCGCCTCGCTTCGCTCGGCGGGGACAGCCGAGGCGGCTGTCGCCACAAGGGATGGGTATAAGGTTCACTGGGCTGGAAGAATTTTCTTCGGGGGTTTTCTGTAGTGGGGTTGAGAAGGCGAATTGGGTCAGGCACTTGGATCGTGGTGAAGAACGGTAGGGTCGTTGCAAGTAGTCGGGGAAATCGGCCGGCCGACGCTTTGGGCGAAGCTCGGGGCAGGATGCCGGCGCCACAGGAGGAATCATCCATCATGACGACCGATCCAGTTTGTGGAACTAGAGTCGACGAGAGCAATGCGGAATTCAAGACGCAGTTTGCCGGAGTCAAATATTTTTTCTGCTCGGAGGAGTGCCGGAAGGAGTTTGAGGAGGATCCGGGCGGGTATTTGGAGACGGCGGCTTAGAAATTCAAGGTTGCAAGGTTCAAGGTTGCAAGGTTTCAACATTTCAAGGTCAATGGCAACATTGAGATCTTCGAAACATTAGCTACGGAAAAGCCCCGGTGGCTCGGGGCTTTTTCTGTGGATTTTTGTGGTGGTTCGATAAATCAACAAATCAAAGTCAAAAGCTGGCGGGCAGGAGTGCCCGCTCCACATCTGCTGTTGTGCTCCACAAATCAAAAGCAAGATCAACGTCAAAAGCGGGCGGGCGAGGGCGCCCGCCCTACATTTTGCTTTATCTTGCCATTGCTGGCTCTTGGACTGCTTTGCCGGATTTGTACGCTTCGTAACGCTGGTTGACTTCTTCCCAGTTGATTACGTTCCACCAGGCGGCCAAATATTCCGGACGGCGGTTGTTGTACTTCAGATAGTAGGCATGCTCCCAAACATCGTTGCCGAAGATGGGAAAGTGGCCTTGGGAGATTGGGCTGTCCTGATTAGGCGTGGACATGATGTGGACTTCGCCGCCGCCTTTGCCTGCCAGCCAGACCCATCCGGAGCCGAACTGTTTTGCGCCGGCGTCATTGAACTTGGCCTGAAAGTCCTTGAAGTTGCCGAAGGTTTTGGTGATGGCCTGGGCGATAGGGCCGGTGGGATCGCCGCCGCCTTTGGGCTTCATGATCTTCCAGAACATGGAGTGGTTGACGTGGCCGCCGCCGTTGTTGCGGACAGCGCTGCGAATGTCCTCGGGAATGGCGTTGAGGTCGCGGATTAAATCTTCGGGAGACTTCTTGAAGAGATCAGGATGTTTTTCCAGAGCGGCGTTGAGATTTTTGACGTAGGCAGCGTGGTGCATGTCGTGGTGCAGGGTCATCGTCTGCTTATCGATGACGGGTTCCAGCGCGTCGTAGCCATAAGGCAGGGGCGGTAGTTCGTGAGCCATGATTTTTTCCTCCAAGAGATTCTATTGTACTGATGATGGGTGCGGTGATACGGATTCAGGGTCCTCGGGAATTGGATGATGGGAGGCTGAATCGCGGTTGCGAATGGATTTTACATTGAAGTCGGGGAAACGGCCACCGGGGCTAAGCCCGTTTTCCGGGGACTCGGACGCGGCGCTGAAGCGCCGCTCTTCCACGTTGTGCCGGCTGCAGGGGCGCTTGCTGGAGCTGAGGCGTCGCCTGCGCCTCGCTGCGCTTGGCTGGACGAAGGCGTCCGTCCCCCACACAGGTCACACACGTCCACACGAGTCCACACAAGTCTCGCAGAACTGCAATTATTCGAGTCCACACGAGTCACGAACACGGACTGCCGGCGGGATGCTGGCGGTACTAAGGCTTGGCGGGGGGGCCTAATACTTCGCGGACTTTGCGGGTTAGGCTTTGCAGGGTGAAGGGCTTTTGCAGGAAAGTTTTTGGGGCGTCGATGGCGCCGGGGGTGGCGAATGCGTCCTGCGCGTAGCCGGAGAGATAGAGGACTTTGATGCCGGGGCGCGCGGGGACGAGTTGCTGGACGAGTTCGTGGCCGCTGAGTCCGGGCATGACGACGTCGGTGATGACGAGATGGATAGGGTCGGTTTGGCGCGCGGCGACGGCGAGGGCGGCATTGCCGTTCTCGGCTTCGAGGACGCGATAGCCGCGGGATTCGAGGGTCTCGCGAACGAGCTGGCGAACGGAATCTTCGTCCTCGACGAGGAGAATGGTTTCCGATCCCCCGGCGGCAGCGAGAGAAACGGGCGCGGCGGCGAGGGCCTCGGATGGTCCGTCAACGCGGGGAAAATAAATGTTGAAGACGGTGCCGCGGCCGACTTCGCTCTGGACGAAAACGTAGCCTCCACTTTGCTTGATGATGCCGTAAACGGTGGAGAGACCGAGGCCGGTGCCTTTGCCTTTTTCCTTGGTGGTGAAGAAAGGCTCGAAGATGCGGGCTTGGGTTTCTGCGTCCATGCCGTGGCCGTTGTCGCTGACGGAAATCATGACGTAGGGGCCGTGTTTGATGAAAGTGTTTTCGGGGCGATAGGAATCGTCAAGGGTGACGCTGCCGGTGCGAATGCTGATTTTGCCGCCGCCGGGCATGGCGTCTTTGGCGTTGACGACGAGATTCATGATGACCTGCTCGAGCTGGCCGGCGTCCGCGCGGGTGCATCCGATGTTGGGCGCGAGGGTGGTGGAGAGCTCGATGTGCTCGCCGATCAGAGGGCGGAGCAGACGCTCCATGTCGGTGACGATGGCGTTGACGTCGATGACCTTGAGTTCGAGAAGCTGTTTGCGGCTGAAGGCGAGAAGCTGGCGAGTAAGGGTGGTGGCGCGGTCCGAGGCCTGCTGAATGGCTTCGGCCTTGACGTGGAGCGGATGGCCGGGGCTGAGGTGATAGAGCAGAACCTCGGTGTATCCGCTGATGACCATGAGGAGGTTGTTGAAATCGTGGGCGATGCCGCCGGCGAGACGGCCGACGGCCTCCATTTTCTGGGACTGGCGGACTTGATCTTCGAGGACGCGGCGTTCGGTGATGTCTTCGGCGATGGCTTCGAGGACATCGGAGCGTTCGTCGCCGCTGACCACAGCGCGTCCACTGATGCGGACGGTGATGGCGGCGCCGTCTTTGCGCTTCCAGCGAACTTCAAAACCGTCCATGCGGCCGGTACGGCGGAATTCGTTGACCAGGCGGGCGTGCTCGGCGGGATCGGCAAAGACATCTTTTTCGGGATCGAGGGCCAGGACTTCGAGAGCGGAGTTGTATCCCAACATGCCGATGAGGGCGGGATTGACGTCCAGAAAGCGGCCTTCGAGGCTGGAGCGATAGATTCCGTAGACGGCGGTTTGCACCAGAGAGCGGTAGCGGACTTCGGAACGGCGCAGAGCCAGCTCGTTGCGTTTGCGGTCGATGGCGGCGGCCAGTTGCTGGGCCACTAGCGTGAGGATTTCTTTGTCGCGTTCGGAGAACCGGAGGTTGGTGGAATAGTTTTTGAGAACGACAGCGCCAAAAACGTTGTGATTGACCTTGAGCGGAACACCGAGCCACTGCGGAGGGGGCGGAGTGGCGAAGTCGAGTTCTCCAGCCTTGCGCAAGCGTTCTGCGGATTCGGGGGTGCAGAGCAGAGGCTCGCCGGTGCGCATGACAAATTCGGTCAGGCCGGAGGCGGGCTTGGTGGGAGCGGGTGCGGATTCTTTTTCGTCAACGAAGTAGGGGTAGGTGAGCAGTTGCGATTCGAGATCTTGAATGGCGATGGAGAAATTTCGGGCGTACATGAGCTCGTCAACGATGCCGTGGACGGCGGCGAAAAACTGTTGCAGATCCTGGGCGGCGCTGGCCTTTTCGGCGATGCGATAGAAGGCGGAGCTGAGAGCTTCGGCGCGCTTGCGCTCGGAGATGTCGCGATAGATGGCGTAGAAGGCGGCCGTGCGGCCGTTGATGAGCAGAGGAGCGGAGGAAACGAACAGGTCGAGCAGGGTTCCGTCTTTGCAGCGGCGCTGGGTTTCGAGGACGAGACGTTCACCGCGCTGCAGGCATTGGGAGATCCATTGAGCTTCGGCGGCACGATCGGCCGGAAAGATCAGGGAGTCGATGGATTGGCCGAGAACTTCGGCGGAGGAATATCCGAACATGCGCTCAAACTCGCGGTTGATGCACTGGGTGCGGAACGAGGGGTCGACGACTACGATGGAATCGGGCGAGTTCTGAAAGAGCTGTTCCAGATACTGGTGGCGAATTTCATGGGAGAGATCGGGAGAATTGGATTCCGTTTTTCCATTGGCTTTATCGGAATAGGTCGGTTCGGAAATCGTTGAATCGGAAATCGTTGACTCGGAAAACCAGGGCAGAGAAGGTGGCGGCGCGACGGGGTTGAATGTGTCGGGGGGAATGAAGGAGGGTGAGGCTCCGCCGTCAAGCGCCTGGCGCAGGCGTTTTGCGCGGACCAATTCCCGAGACTGCTTAGGCCGGGTGACCCGATCACCCATGTGAAGCTCCCCCCCGATTTCTTCAGCCAACTGGCATGGTAGAACGGGGAGGGGTGACTCGAAAGTTACTGAGGTAATTTGGGGAATTGGGGAATTTTGTAACTTGGTGATTTGGGGCTCGGGGTCCAGGCGTGGAATCGGCGGCAGACATTCAATGTCCCATAAATATGGTAATATGGGACAGTGAAGACGACACTCGAAATTCCTGATTTCTTATTCCGCCGGGCAAAGTCGGTTGCCGCTGAAAGAGGCATCCCTCTGCGCCAACTGGTCACCGAGGCGGTCCAGGAGAAACTGCGAGCCACCGCTCGGGAAAAGCCATGGATGAAACATCTGGGGAAACTCAAACATCTTCACACCGAGAGAAAACGCGTGGAAAAGCGTGTAGAGGAAACCTTCGAGCAGATTGACGCGGAACTCTGGAACTGATTTGTGGGTAAGTGATTTCCCTTTGGAAACGACTTTCTGAGAAATGATTCTCGATACCAACGCTTTGTCCGCCGCGGCGGACGATGATCCGGCGATCATTCCTGTTCTGGCTCGTGCTGATCAGATAGCAATTCCCGTAATCGCGCTTGGGGAATACCGCTACGGCATTGCCCAGTCGCGGCACCGGGCCGGTTACGAAGAGTGGTTGAAAGGCCTGCTGCAAGACTGCCTGGTGCTCGACGCCACCGAAGCCACCACGCACGATTACGCCCAGGTCATTCTCGAATTGAAGGGAAAGGGCAAGCCGATTCCCAGCAATGACGTCTGGATTGCGGCGCTTTGCCGGCAGCATTCTCTGCCCTTGTTGAGCCGCGACCGGCATTTCGACCACGTGCCGGGACTTCGACGGATCGGCTGGTGATGAGGGCAAAGCTCAGCGAATTCTTATGTCACGGCAAAGTCCGTGTGCCCCCACGCTCAGGGCAAGCTGTGGGCTGCATTCTGACACGGCTTCGCGGCTAAATAAACCCTCTCTAGTTCACTGTCTGCGTGACCGGCGGCGATGCGCTCGTGCTGTTGTTGGTATTGCCGGCATAGGTCGCAGTCAGGGTTCTGGCGCCTGACGTGGTGAACGTGATCGAACAATGACCGCTGCCCGCCGACAAACCAGCGATGGCAGCTTTCCCCAGTGCTGGCGTTCACGGTCACAGTCCCGGTCGGATGGGTTGGATTGCCATTCGACTGCGCCACAGTGTAGTCGATGGTCACTTTTTTCCTCACGGTCGAAGGATTGGGAGTGTTCGAGGTGATGGTGGTCACGCTCGCGCCCAACTCATTTGTGGTTGCCTGTTTCAGGGTTGCGGCCGCGTAGATATAATTTGCGGCCCACTTCGCGGTCAGGGTGCACGTCCCCGTGCCCCTGGTCATGGTGACGGTGGTGCCGCTGATCGTGCAGCCGCTCGCCGTGATGGTTGGGACACTGAAGTCCGAGCCCGAGTTCGTGGCCACGGTGAACGTCGAGAGATAAGTAGCCGCAGCCGGGGCGCCGGTAAAGGTCACAGTCGGGACCACTGCTTTGGCTACGGCAACGGTTTCGGTAATCTGCGGGGCAGCGGAGTAATGGCCGTTGCCGGCTTGGTTCATGATCACCGAGCACGCGACTTTGCCCGTGTTGGCCATGGTGTAGGTTGTGCCCGAGTTGGTGCAGCCGCCGGCGCTAGTGAAGGTAACCGGCAACTTCGACGAAGCGCTGGCGGCTACGGTGAAGCTGCTCTTCAGCGTCGCGGTCGGAGGAGCCGGCGTGGTGACCGTGATGGTCTGGCTCGCAGGGGAGGTTATGTTCAGCAGCACAGTAACCCCGCCGAGCGCCACGTCGGGCCTGCCGTCGCCGTCAAAGTCCCCGACGGCCGCGCCCGTGTTTTCCCTCGGACCGGCACCGAGATATAAGGGAGCCTGGAACGTGCCGTCGCCATTGCCCAGCACCAAAATGGATCCAGTGACGAGGTCGAGTTTACCGTCGCCGTCAAAATCAGCGACCGCGATCTGGCCGCCTGGGTTGAACGAAAAGGGGGCAGTGAGACTGAGCACGGCTGCCTGGAAGGTGCCGTTACCGTTGCCCAGCAGCACACCGATTGCGCTGCCGGTGGTGTCACAAGAGCTGACACAATTGTTCGCCACCAGCAGATCGAGCTTGCCGTCCCCATTCACATCCGCAACCGCGATGGAATCGGCAAAACTCCCGCCGGAGCTGTAAGTCACGGCCGGCTGGAAGGTGCCGTCGCCATTCCCCAGCAGCACACCCACAAAGCCAATGATGCAAGAGCCGCTGCTGCCACATCGGTTCGCCACCAGCAGATCGGGCTTGCCGTCCCCATTCACATCCGCAACTGCGATGGAAGAGGGCTCATACCCGCCAGAGCCATAGCTTACGGCTGCCTGAAAGGTGCCGTCGCCGTTCCCCAGCAGCACAGCGATTGGGCTGCCGTTGGTGGCACAAATGATGTCACATTGGTTCGCCACGAGCAGATCGGGCTTGCCGTCCCCATTCACATCCGCAACTGCAATGAAGGGGTTGACGCCACCGGAGGCGTAGTTCACGGCTGCCTGGAAAGTGCCGTCGCCGTTCCCCAGTAGCACGCCGATCGAGCTGCCGTTGGTAACACAAGGGCTGACACATTCGTTCGCCACCAGCAGGTCGGGCTTGCCATCCCCATTCACATCTGCCACCGCGATGGAAAGGGACCCATACCCGCCCGAGGGGTAGGTCACGGACTTCTGGAAGGTGCCGTCGCCGTTGCCCAGCAGCACTCCCGCCGCGCTGGTGCTGCAGTCGCTGCGGGTGGCACATTGGTGAGCCACCAGCAGATCGAGCTTGCCGTCCCCGTTCACATCTGCCACCGCGATGGAATCGGGTTCAAGGCCGCCAGAGTCGTAGTCCGGAGCTGCCTGGAAAGTGCCGTCGCCGTTGCCCAGCAGCACTGCCGCTATGCCATTGGTGCAATCGGTACCGTTCACACATTGGTTCGCCACTAGCAGATCGGGCTTGCCGTCCCCATTCACATCCGCCACCGCGATGGAATCGGCCATACTCCCGCCAGAGCTGTAAGTCACGGCCGCCTGGAAGGTGCCGTCGCCGTTGCCCATCAACATGCCGACGATGCCCCCACAAGATGAGTTGTTGTCGCATGCGTTTGCCACAATCAGATCGGGCTTGCCGTCGCCATTCACGTCCGACACCGCGATGGAAAGGGCTGAATACCCACCCGAGTTGTAGCTCACCGCGGTCTGGAAGGTGCCATCGCCCCTGCCCAGCAGCACACCTACTCCACTGCTGCTGCAGTCGCTGCCGTTACAGTTGTTTACCACCAGCAGATCGGGCTTGCCGTCGCCATTCACATCTGCAACTGCGATGGAGGCGGGCGTCGGCCCGCCAGAACCGTAGTTCACGGGCGACTGGAAAGTGCCGTCACCGTTGCCCAGCAGTACGCCCGCTCCGCTATCGTTTGTAACCAGCAAATCGGGCTTGCCGTCCCCGTTCACGTCCGCCACGGCGAGGGAACCGGCCCCGCCGGAGTAGTAGACAACCGGATCCTGCAAGAAGAAGGGAGGGGCGTTCAGCATTACACCCACTCCGAAGCCGGTGCAGGTGCTGTCAACACAGGCGGCGGGTCCCAGCAACACATCGGGCTTGCCGTCTCCATTCACATCCGCGACCACGACGTAGCGGGGGTTTAACGCAGGCAAGGAGAAGGTCAAGGGGGGCTGGAAGGTGCCGTCGCCGTTGCCAAACAGTATAGTCACTGAGCCATCGTTGCAGTCGCTGTCACTGAAACACTCGTTCGCCACCAGCAGATCGAGCTTGCCGTCCCCATTCATATCCGCTACCGCGACGGAACCGGCGGTATACCCGCCGGAGTCGTAGGTCGCGAACACCTCGAAGGTGCCGTCGCCGTTGCCAAGCAGGACATCCACTCCGCCGTCGCTGCTTTCACAAGACGGAGCACTACATTCATTGGACACCAGCAGATCGGGCTTGCCATCTCCATTCACGTCCGCAACTGCGATGGATTGGCTCAGAGCCCCGTCCAGGATGTAGGTCATACTGTCCAGAAAAATTGAACTCGCGCTCGAAGCGTTAGGCCATGCCGCCCTGCGTCCGAGCACCGTCCCGCGCGGCCCCATCGACCGACGACCAAATTGTGGAGTTTGCAGGAGATGTTGCGCCTGCTGCGGCACCGCGGACATCGCCGCATTTTGCGGCTTCCCTTCAACCGTGCGAGCGTTCTGGGCCAACGCACCCGGAACCGCAGTAAGCAAAGCAAAGAGAAACACAACCGGCGAGCAGACGGCGCGCTTGTGCGACATGGAGTTCTCTCCAGCGAGAAATTTTCTGAACTAAGCCCAGGAAATCGAGAACAACTTCATGTTTCGAGGAAGCGGCGAGAACCGGGGCAAAACACCGGTTCGTTACCATGCCCGGCGCAGGTGAAGCCGATCTTTCCGGTCGGACTTGGAAACCGCAGTAAAAACTATGACCTGGCAGAGGTTTTGTCAACAGGAATGATTTGGCATGCCAGCGGCAGACGTTCGGATCTCGGCTGCATTTCCGGTCCCAATTTCCAAAGAGTATGGGAACATGGGACCGTGAGGACAACCGTCGCAATTCCTGATTTCTTATTCGGCTGGGCAAAGTCGGTTGCAAGGAAGCCTTCCTGGAAAAGGGCTTGGCGGTTGACAAGGCTGGTCTGGTGGAGGCAAGATTTTTGTGGCTGCGTAGGGCGCATCGGTGGAGATCGAAAGGGCAACGCCCACCTACGATGAGTGAATCTTTCTGCGCCTATGCCAAATCCTCCAAAGCCGAATCTCGAAAACCTGAAGAAGCAAGCGAAACAATATCTGCGCTGGCATCGCGAACGGTATTATCCGGTCGCGGCCAGAATCAGGGCAGGGCTGCCCCGATTTCGCGAACTCAGCGACGCGCAGGTGCTGGAGGCAAGCTTCAAACTCGCCGACGCACAGGAACTGGTGGCGCGGGAATGGGGCTTCGAAGGATGGCAGGCGCTGAAATCAGGAGGCGATGCCATGACACGTCATGCGAAGAACGACGCAGCCGGACAAGCTGCGCCCAAACCGATTCAACCCAAACCTATTCTCAACTCCACCGAAGCACAATTGTTCGTTGCCGATGTCAGGGCATCGTGCGATTTCTATACTGAGAAGCTGGGCTTCACGGTCGCGTTCGTGAATGGCGATCCGCCGTTCTATGGACAGGTGAGGCGCGACCAGGCTCGGCTTAATTTGAGGCTGGTGTGCGAACCGGTGTTCGCCGGAGATATTCGCGAGCGCGAGGGTTTGCTTTCGGCGACGCTCACTGTTGCAACTAAGGAAGAGATCAAGCAGCTTTTCTTGAGTTACCAGTCCGCAGGAGTGCGCTTTGAACAGACCTTGAAGAAGGAGCCTTGGGGCGCGAGGACGTTCGTCGTGGTGGATCCCGATGGAAATCTGATTCTGTTTGCGGGGCCGGATGAATGACGGCGGTCGGCGGATGGAAATCTGATTCTCTTTGCGGGGCCGGGTGATTGACCTGAGTGGTTGTGGGGCCTGAGACTCCACGCAGTGACCCCGGAAGAGCGCACGAAGATGAACGAGCTCGTGCGCCAGATTCAGACGGAGAAAGACCATGCCATATTCATTAGACTAGTCGAAGAGCTCACGATTCTGATTAGTCAAAAAGAGCGCCGTTTCCCTCCGGATCCTCACGTTTGAAGCGTCGCACGGATCGCGACAGGGCAAGATTTCTCAGCAAGATTTAGGACGAACCGGAAGCCGCCTTTCACTAGGCGGCTTTTTTATTGGAGGCGTTTCTTCGAGGCGCTCGATGTCCCTTCGGAATGCTGCAAATCATGACAAAGGTCACGGCTAGCTAGGACCTTCATCACCGACAGTCCTAAAGAATGCTCCTACAATTCCGCCATCCCAAAAGTGCTCCCCCTGCTCGCATGTCGGCCACGTCGATGAGGTTCTCGGAAAACCGGGTTGTGGTCACGCGAGTATCGGCTGTGCTGGACGGGCATTCTGCCGCGACTTGAAAGGCACGGGTGCCGGAGTTGGGAGGGTCGATAAGCTGGAAGCGGTGGTTTCCGTCTATCGGGAGTCAAAATCGTTTTTGCGCTTAGTCCCTTTGCACTTTCCCTCCTGCAAGTTGTCAACCTTGCTGTTTGTCTGAAAGTTTTCTGGAGGCAACAATGCGCAATATCAAGAGTTCGATTGTAACCACGGTTGCAGTCATGCTGATTTGTTTCGGGCTGGCCACGCCGCAAGCGTTCGGGGGGAATCCAGTGAATTTTGTGGCGCCCGTGACCTACGACTCGGGTGCGGCGGGGGCGAATTCGGTGGTCTGGGCAGACGTAAACTTTGATGGCTACCCGGATGCGATCATCGCCACTAATAACGGAGTCAGCGTGCTATTGAACAACGAGGACGGCACGTTTCTGCCATCCGTCACTTACGCCACGGGCGGCGTCATGTCCAATGCGGTGGCGGTGGTGGACGTAAATGGCGACGGCAATCCAGATATTATCGTGACCAACGAATGCCTGGAGGGCGATACCAACTGTCACGGAGTGGCGGTGCTGTTTGGCAATGGCGACGGGACGTTCCAGTCGGCCGTAGGATATAACAGCGGCGGCTATGAGACCGGCGCGATCGCGATTGGGGATGTGAACGGCGACGGCGCGCCGGATTTGATTCTGACCAGCAATTGCCAGCAATACACCTGTGCGGGCGGCACTTTGACCTTGCTGCTGAATAATGGGGACGGAACCTTCGCGAAGGCCATCGCACTCGATGCCACCGACGGTGGCCCGGTTGCGGTGGGGGACGTGAATGGGGATGGCAAGCTGGATCTGGTGACGGCTGGAGGAGTGTTGCTGGGCAACGGCGATGGAACGTTTACTGCGCTCACGTCCGACATCGTGAGTGGAGGTATTTCCATCGCGCTGGCGGATGTGAATGGCGACAACATATTGGATGCGATTGTCGTTGACGCCACTGGGGTTGGAGTGCAACTGGGCAACGGAGACGGAACATTCCAGAACGCGCACAACTACAAGACGGGCGGCTATTATCCGCTCTTTGTGACCGTGGCGGATTTCAACGGCGACAACAAACTGGACCTTGCCGTGGCCAACGAGTGCAGTGCCGTGACAAAAGGCGTGTGCTCGGCGAACGGCACAGTCGGAGTACTGGCGGGCAATGGCGATGGCACATTCCAGAAGGCCGTTACTTTCCGATCGGGCGGCTGGCTAACCACTTCGGTGACGGCGACGGACGCGGACCAGGATGGCAAGCTCGACCTATGGGTGACGAATGCCTGCACGACCGCCTATAGCACTTGCAGCCCGACGGGCTCGGTGGCAGTGCTGATCAATAATTTCCTGACGAATACAAGCATCAAAGTCACAACGTCGCTGACGCCGACAATTATTAACCAGCCGGCGACCTTCACGGCGACGGTTACGGGAGGCAGTGGGGTTCCGGATGGGTCGCCGATCACATTCACGGGTCCATCGGGTGTGATTGGAACTGTGGGAACCACCAATGGAATCGCAAGCGTAACCGCATCCTTCCCGCAGAGCGGGTACCAGACAGTGTTAGCGGACTACGGCGGCGATCTGTATCACAACCCCAGCGAGGGGAAGGTGACGGAGGTGGTGAATCCGGCTCCCTCGTCGGTCGCGATTACGTTAGGCCCGAGTGCGACGGACTACGGCCAGAACGTGGCTATCACGGCTGTGGTTACGGGTTCCAACGGCGCTGCAACTCCGACCGGCAAAGTGGCGTTCTATAACGGCGCCACCTATCTGGGCACCGTCACGCTAGACGGAACTGGAACGGCAACGGAGAACAAGACCACGCTGCCCGTCGGGTCCGATGTAATTACGGCGAACTACAACGGCGACTCGCAGAATGCCAAGAGCACGGGCGGCGGGGTGACGGAAACGGTGAATCCGGCGCAAATTACACTGACGCTGAGTTCTTCGCTGAACCCGTTGACGGCGGGAAAGCTGGTGCGGTTTACGGCTACATTCACAAGCGACGGGACCACGCCCACGGGGCCGGTGACGTTCAGCTACAACGGCGCAACCCTGGGCACGGCAAACATAGTCGCGGGCAAGGCGAACTTCTCGACGACTACGCTGCCGCAGGGTGCTGACGTGGTAACGGCAACCTATGCGGGGACGAGTAACTACGGTCCCGCGACGGGAAGCATTTCACAGCAGGTAAATTAGGTTTAGTACGAACTGGAAGCCGCCTTTCACCAGGCGGCTTTTTTATTGGAGGCGTTTCTTCGAGGCGGCAGCGATGGCTTCGCTAGGTTCCGGCGGTTGCGGCGCGGGTAGGGATCCCCTCGACAAGCTCGGGGCAGGCCTTCGATGGCGCCGGAACTCCCTCCGGTCGTCCCAGCTTGCTCAGGATGACAAAACCTATACGGCGGTTCAGGATCTGGTGGCTAGGACTTCGCAGACGCGGCGAAGGACGTCGCGTTGGGAGTCTTTGAGGGTGAGGAATTCGAAGCCGTAGCGCAGGCCCTGACGGTAGCGGACGATGGCGCGGACTTTCAAAGGATAGGTGCTGAGGGGCAGGGGGATTTCCATGGTAACGATTTCGCCGGTTTCGAGACTGCCGGTTAGAGTGGCGCCGATGCCATCCTGACCGAGTTCGGTGGAGCGTCCCCAGCAGGTGCGGAATTCGCCGGCCTGGAACATGCGGACCTCGAGGCGGGCGTCCATGGCGAAGCGAGGGAAACGGCGGCGGTGGGCGACGGATTGACGAGTCGGAGGATTGGGAGCGACTTTCTTAAGTATGGCGGACATAAAAATACAGTGGTTAGTGATTCGTGTTTAGTTGATTCGTGGTTAGTTTAACCTTTCTTTTTTGCGGCCGATCATGGATCGGCCGGGCATTGTCGAACACTATCGAGCATTGATCAGCTGCAATTGGTTTTAATTTCCGTGAAGCAGGTAGCCGGGTTCGAGTGGGAGTTTGCCTGCGATTTTGACTACCGCGACGCTGCTGTTGATGGAGTAGACATCGACCACGCCAATCGCACCGGGCAGGGATGCGACCTGGTTGACGAGTTCTTCGTCGGAATTGGCGATCACAATTGCGGGGTGGTTGGTGCGTCCGTGGTTGGAAGTAACGATGAGGCCAGTCACCTCGCTGTCGGACATGCCAAAGATTTTTTCCAGCAACACCTTCATTTCAGGAGAGCCGGGTGAACGCATGATGAAGGTGATGGGCTTGCCGTCGGGCCAGCGATTGTTCTGGGCTTTGCAAACCTTGACTAGATCGGAAACGGAGATGGTTCCCAGGGAATTGGATTTGTTGGAGATCAGGGCGAGATCGCGCGCGAACGCCAGCGCGGTGGCGATGAGTATAAATAAGGACACGCGCAGAAATCGTGGATAGAGCAAGGTAATTGTCTCCGCAATCTGCAGAAGTCTGCATAGTCATTGTGATGGAAAGATAGTCATTCCTCATAGGTAACCAAGGTCACCGGGGGGGGCACAACGGAGACATTTCTCAGTGTTTTGGGGGTAGGGATGTTTCGACTGCGCCGGGACTCCCTCCGGTCGTCCCGGCTCCGCTCAACATGACAGGACTGGCGCGGGAAAAGGGCGCGGGGATCGCCGCGCCCTTCTTTAGTTATGGTTCAGTACCGATACGTCATTAAAGTGCCGATCGTCCAAACAGTGAAGTTTCTACTTGTGACGGGACGCAGCGGATTTGGCACGGACCTTGGAGCTGGCAAATGGCCGCACCATGGAGAAGACAGGCTGCGCCGATCCCGGAGACGAGGAGGCACTTTGCAACTGGAACGAGCCTACCGCGATCTGGCTGATATCGGTCTCGAGCACGAGCATGGTTGAGCTGTCGACGACGTAGTACTCCGCGCCCAGTCCGCCGATGCCATACTTCAGCGTGGGAACGAGGATAGAACCACGGCCGTCGCCGCTGGAGTCCGGAGTGTAGGTGCCGATGAAAGCCTCGGTCGGATTAGGGGCGCCAATGTCATTTTCGTCCATAAGGCCCGGGACTCATGTTGGGA
Source organism: uncultured Acidobacteriaceae bacterium (assembly GCA_963715875.1). Classification (GTDB taxonomy): domain Bacteria; phylum Acidobacteriota; class Terriglobia; order Terriglobales; family Acidobacteriaceae; genus Sulfotelmatobacter. The sequence goes on from OY970281.1 coordinate 4,924,820, forward strand.
CTGGCGCTGGTGCTATCGGCGGTGAACTCGGCGATGTCGTCCACTTCGCCGCCGTTATCGCCGGAGAGGTTGAGTCCGTAGCCCTGAGAGGCAGCGAAAGAGGAGGCGGATTGAGCGTAGCCAGCGCCCTGCAAGAATCCGAGGCTGTCGATTTCCAGTAACTGAACGCCGCCGCTGGAAGGATAGGCGGCGAAAATGAAGGACTGGGCGAGCGCCGTTGCTGAATCCGGTCAAGGCGAGGTTGCAGCGTCCGACGGCGGAGGTGGTGGTGCAAGTTCCGGTAAAGCTCGGGACGGAGTTCGCGGTGCCGTTGTCGTTGTAGTCCTCGATGGCGCTGGTGATGGCGTTGGCGGACCAAGTCGCGAGACCACCGACGGCGACAGCGACGCCGCTGGAGTCACTGCCAGCCATGGTGAAAGCGGAAGGGCCGTCAGCAATGCTGGTTTGCTGGGTGAAAGCGTCTCCGGCAAGAACGGCGCCAGTATCGGTTTCGATGAGCTTGAGGTGGGTAGAGTCGATCGCCCAGACGTCGAAGGCAAGCGTCGGAAAGATGCTGGAGGTGTTGAACACGGCGGTGCCAAAGTTGCCTGAACTGAGAACCACGGAGCCCGTGAGACCGAGATTGAAAAGGCCGGCGGAGCTGCCACCGTCGTTGTAATCCATGTCGCCGGTGGTGATATTCCCGTTGGAATCGAGGTTGAATGCGCCCACGCCGCCGACCAGATTTGCGCTTTGGTTGTCGGTTCCGGTGAGGGAGATGGTGAGGGCGGTCAGGGCGCTTTGGGAGGTGGTGGTCTGCAGGTCGAGGGTGCCGCTGCCGCTGCCGCCCGAGTCGAAGCGCGTAATCAGACCGTGACCATTCGAGGTCAAAACGAAATCGATGGCGAAGTTGCCTTCGGGAGTGGCCAGGGTGCCTTTGCCGCGACCATCCGAAGTGATGGTGTAAGTGCTGGCGCTGAGGCTTTGAGCGGGAAAGAAGCCGCCGATATCGGGATCATTGATGTCGACGGTGCCACCGGAGATATTGCCCATGCCATCGACGGTCATGGTGCCGACTATGGCGAAGAAGGATTCGGACTGGGCGCTTTGATTGAGGTCGGCGCCGGAGATAGCGACCACGTAGGTGCCGCTGAAATTGCTGGTGGTAAAACCACCGCTGGGGGGTGCTACCGGGGCGGGCGCGCTGCTGCCGCCGCAGGCGACGAAGAGTGAGAGAGTGGAGAGTGCAAGGAGCAGGACGAATCCGTTGCGTGCAGACATAGTTTTCCCTCGGGAGATCAATTCAGGAACTGGTCACATGGTGTTTCTTAAGGCTAGCATAGGTGAATTCTTGCAGGGTCGAACCCGAACCACGGAAATAAGTAGCGCGGAAAAAATGAGGGGGGTGCAAGTTATACACATTTTTACATTCTGGAGTCTTAGGCAGGGTATTGTGGGAATCCGGGCTGGAGATTGGAAAGGGCCGGCGGGTCGATTTCGGCATCCAAGCACGGGCAAGGTTTCAAGGTTTCAAGGTTTCAAGGTTTCGAGATCGGGCTTTGGTTCGGAGTTCTGAGTCTTTCGGGATCGGTTGCTAGTAAGGTTGAACGTATGACAGAGCTGGGAAAATGCGTGGTGCGGTGGGGGTTGGCGATTGCGCTGGTTGCGGCCTGGGGGTTGGCGGCGAGCGGGCAAGACAGCAGCCATGGACTGGTGATTGAGCCGGAAGATTTGCCGGCGACTTATCCGCATGGAGTCTACGAGGTGAATTTTCATGCGCGCGGGAATTACGTGCCGGTGCTGCATTGGAGCGTGAGCGAGGGCGCGCTGCCTCCGGGGATCACGCTGGAGGATGGCGGGCAACTGCACGGAGAAGCGGAGCGGGCCGGTGAGTTTCATTTTGTGGTGGCGGTGCGGGATGGCGGCAAACCGCAGCAGGCGATGCAGCGGGCGTTCACCATCAAAGTGGCGGAGGCGATCACGGTGAACTGGAAGGTTCCAGCGCATGTGAACGTGAATCGCATCGAGGGTAGCGTCGAGGTGTCGAACACGACGGCGGACGACATGGATTTGACGTTTGATGTAAAAGCAGTGGCCGAAGATGGGCGAGCCACGGAGATTGGGTATCAGCATTTCCCGATGAACAAGCGGACTCTTGGAATGGCGCTGCCCTTTGGCGAAACGCTGCCGCATGGGAATTACGTGGTGTACGTCAACGTGGTGGGCGAAGTGGCGAATCGGAATGTCATATATAAGCAAGGGCTGAAGACGGCGTCGGCGCTGGCGGTGGTGGTTGGGCCTTAGGTGAGTTCTCAGTTCTCAGTTCTCAGTTCTCAGTTCTCAGTTCTCAGTTCTCAGTTCTCAGTTCTCAGTTCTCAGTTCTCAGTTCTCAGTTCTCAGAAAGGCAAAAGCCGGCGGAACTGGCTGTCAAGTCTTACTTATCAACATTTCGGTGGTCTGGTTTTTACTGAGAACTGAGAACTGGAAACTGAACTCGGAATTGGATATTGACTTGAATTTGGGGTTCTGGAAAACTAGCAACACGACTGGGTCCGGTCGTGGCAGGATATCCTTAATCTGTCTCAGCTATGGAATTGCTGCTCAATCTTGCGTGGGTACTTCTGGCGCTGCCGGCTTATTGGCTGTGGCGGCGGGAGGCGGGCACGCTGCGCGCGCGAAGATTTAGCTCGCTGCAATGCGTGCTGGTGCTGGGCTGCGTGCTGGTGCTGTTGTTTCCGGTGATCTCGGCTTCCGACGATCTGCACGCGATGCGGGCAGAGATGGAAGATTCTTCCATCAGCAAGCGGACGGTGCGGCAGGCGAGTGGTGAAAAACATTCGGGCTGGGTCAACCGGTTGCCGACACCCCCGGCCATGGTGGCCGAAGCGGCGTCGCTCGCGGCTCCAGAAGTTGGGCACCTTGAAGTTCTCGTTGTATGGCCGTCGCCGCTGGCAATGCCTGGCGTTTCGCATGCCGGGCGCGCTCCTCCTTCTTCCCTCCTCGATTAGTTCGTCAAATCATCCCGGTTGAGTTATTGCTCGCTCGCTGAAATTGCTGCAGGACCGCGCGGCGGGCAGCCCTTCTGGTTAGCATTCGCAAATCTTTAGATGGGGACCGGGATCCTCAAGACGCTTAGCTGCGGCGTGTGCCGCCTATACAGAACCCGAAATCGTGGAGTTCTTGATGCAAGGAAAATTCTGGCAGGCTTGCGGCGTGCTGGCGGTGCTGTGCGCGAGCGCCGGTGTTTCTGTTTCCCAAGCTGCTTCCCAATCAGCATCTGCAACCGCTCCGCCTGCGCCGCAGTCGTGGACGTGGGAGCAGGTAAAAGACAAGCTGGAGCTGCAGAACTCGACGCTGCTGGCGGGAAAGCTGAATATCGGCGAATTGCAGGCAGGGGAGATCACAGCGCATCTGCGGCCGAATCCGAATCTGGCCTTGCTTTCGGATCAGATCGATCCGTTCGGGGGCGGGCCGGAGCACGGTGCATTTGCGTACTGGCTGCCTTCGGCGACGGTGAGTTATCTGCACGAGCGGGCGCACAAGCGGGAGTTGCGAACCGAGAGCGCAAAGAAACAAACTGCGATCGGCGTCTCGCAGCAAAACGATCTGGAACGCAACCTGTTGTTCAACCTGCGAGGCGCGTTTGTGGGGACGCTGCAGGCCAAAGCTGCTCTGCAGTTGGCGAAGGACGATCTCGAGTACTACGACCACGTGTTGAAGATCAGCCGCGACCGCTATCAGGCGGGCGATATCGCGCAAATCGATCTGGACCGGCTGGAGTTGCAGCGGGTGCAATACGAATCGGATTTGCAGACGGCGGAAGTGAATCTGCGAACGGCGAAGATCAATCTGCTTTCGCTGCTGGACGATCGCACGCCGGTGGAACAGGTGGATGTGGTGGGCGTGTACGACTTCAGCGATCAGCTCGAGGCGCGGGAAGCATACCGGCAGATGGCGCTCGATACGCGTCCGGATTTGAAAGCGGCGGTGCAGTCGGTGGAGTTGGCGCAGACGAACTCCAAGCTGACGGAGGCAAATGGATCGACCGATCCGACGTTCAGCTTCGATGTGGGGAGGAATCCTCCCATCGATGCGTATTTCGGCGTCGGAGTCACGATCCCGCTGCGGATTTTTGACCGCAACCAGGGGGAGAAGCTGCGAACACAGATTGACATCAAGCGCAACGAGCGATTGCGGGATGCGGCAGAGACGCAGGTGTACAGCGATGTGGATTCGGCGTATGCGACGCTGAACAGCACTGTGACCCTGCTGAAGCCTTACAAGGAAAAATATCTGGCGCAGGCGGTGCGGGTGCGGGAGACGATTTTATTTTCGTACCAGCACGGCGGTGCTTCCCTGCTCGATTTTTTAAATGCGGAGAGCGAATACCGCAGCGTGCAATTGAATTACGTAAACCTGGTGGGATCGTACTTGATGGCTGCGGCGCAATTGAATCTGGCCGTGGGGCGCGAGGTGACGCCATGAAAGTGAAGGATTTTGTGTTCTCGATTTCAGGAGTAGCCCAGAGGAGCAAGATTGGCGACTCCTGCGGCGCGGACTTCCCCCATTCCGTGCCGCGCCGATTGCGGATGCGGGCTGTGCGAGGCGCGGCCCGCATTCCGCTCATAGTTTTGGTGGCAGCTCTGCTGACGGGGCTTGGCTGTTCGAAGGAGACTCCGGCGGCGGAGAGCAAGCCCGCGGTGACAATCGATCCCGATGTTTTTTCGGCGGAGCATCCGGAATTATTCAAGACGGCAAAGGCGGAAACGCGGGCGCTGCCCAGCGAACTGACGGCGAATGGGACGGTGACTCCGGACGTGAACCGGACCATCCACGTGACGTCGCTGGGGGGCGGGCGCGTTGTCGATCTGAAGGTGAAGCTGGGCGACGCCGTCAAGAAAGGTCAGACGCTGCTGGTGATTTCGAGTCCCGACCTGGCGGGGGCGATGTCGGACTACCAGAAAGCGGTGGCCGATGAAGTGCTTTCCCGCAAGGCGCTGGATCGCGCGCAACTGCTCTACGACAAGGGAGCGATTGCGGCGAAGGACCTGGAAACCGCGCAGGACGCGGAAGACAAGGCCAAGGTGGATGTGTCGACGGCGGAGCAGCACGTGCGGGTGTTGGGAGCAGACCCGGCGCATCCGAGTGCGCTGATCGATTTGCGCGCGCCGGTGGCGGGAACGATTGTGGAGCAGAATGTCGCGGGTTTTGAAGGAGTGAAAAGCCTGGACAACACGCCGAATCTGTTTACCATCGCCGATCTCAACGAGGTTTGGGTGGTGTGCGACGTTTTTGAGAACGATCTGAGCGAGGTGCACCTGGGAGACTCGGCGGAAATCCGGCTGAACGCTTTTCCGGATCGCGCGTTCCACGGGACAGTGGCGGATATTTCGCGAGTGCTCGACCCCAGCACCCGTTCGGCCAAGGTGCGAATTGTGCTGGAAAATCGGGATGGAGCGCTGCGGCCGGGAATGTTTGCGGTGGCTAAATTCCACTCGCGGAAGACGACGGATCGAGTGGTGGTGCCGGCCACGGCAATCATGCGCCTGCACGACAAAGATTGGGTGTTTCGCAAAGAGGGCGAGAAGAATTTCCGGCGCATCGTGGTGCAGGCGGACGGGCTTGCGCCCGATGGGATGCAGCAGATTCGCGATGGCGTGAAAGCGGGGGATGAAGTGGTGGCGAACGCGCTGGCCTTCTCGACGGAAGTGGCGGAGAAGAAATAAATGCTTCGGGGCATGATCGATTTCGCGTTGCGCAACCGCCTGATGGTTCTGGGCGGAGCGCTGGTGCTGTTCGTGTGGGGCATCATTTCGTTTCACAACCTGCCGATTGAAGCCTATCCCGACGTGGCCGACACCTACGCGCAGATCATCACGCAATGGCCGGGGCACGCGGCGGAAGAAGTGGAGCAGCAGATCACAGTTCCGCTAGAAGTGGAATTGAATGGCGTGGCGCATCTCACGCATCTGCGGTCGGTGTCATTGTCGGGGCTATCGATGATCACAATTATTTACGACGACGACATCACCACGTTCAATGCGCGGCAGGAGGTGCTGGACCGGTTGCAGTTGGTAACGCTGCCCCCGGGGGTGAATCCCGGGATCGGCCCGGATTACAGTCCGACCGGGCAGATCATGTTTTACACGCTGACCAGCAGCAATCCGAAGTATGACGTGATGGAGTTGAAGACACTGAATGACTGGTTCGTGGTGAACCAGTTGAAATCGGTGCCGAACATTGTGGATGTGAATCCGTTTGGCGGGCCGACGCGCGAGTATCAGGTGCAGGTGGATGCGGGGAGGCTGGTGGCGTACGGGCTGTCACTGGCACAGGTGGAGCAGGCGCTGGCGGCGAACAACATCAATGCCGGTGGAGGGTTCATCGAGCGCGGCGAACAGGCGCTGAATGTGCGGGCCGTGGGATTGATGGAGACCACTGACGATATCGCGGCGACGGTGGTGAAGGTGCAGGGCGGAACGCCGGTGCGGGTGCGCGATCTGGCGAATGTGGTGCAGGCGCCGAAGGTGCGGCTGGGGCAACTGGGCAAAACCATTCACAAAGAAGATGGAACCATCATCGACTCCGATGACGTGGTGGAGGGCATTGTGCTGCTGCGCAAGGGCGCAGTGGCGGAGACGACGCTGGACGCGCTGCACAAGAAAATTGATGAACTAAACGGAATTGGCGGACAACATGGGCTGTTGCCGGCGGGAGTGAAATTGGTTCCGCATCTGGACCGCAGCGACCTGATGAAACACACCACGCACACCGTGCTGCGGAATCTGACCGATGGAGTATTGCTGGTCACGCTGATTCTGTTTCTGTTCCTGGGAAACGTGCGTAGCGCGTTGATTGTGGCGATCACGATTCCCTTCTCGCTGCTGTTTGCCGCGATCCTGCTCGACCTGCGGCAGATTCCGGCGAACCTGCTGTCGCTGGGCGCGCTCGATTTCGGCATGGTGGTGGATGGGTCGGTGGTGATGGTGGAAAATATTCTGCGCCACACCTCTTTTGGCGACGGTAAAAAGACATTCATGGAAGTGATCGGGGTGGCGGCGCATGAAGTGCAAAAGCCGGTGTTTTTTGCGCGCATCATCATCATCGTTTCCTATCTGCCGATTTTCACTTTGCAGCGCGTGGAGGGACGGCTGTTCAGTCCGATGGCGTGGACGGTGGCGTTTGCGCTACTGGGGGCGCTGGTGTTCGCGCTGTTTATCGCTCCGGTGCTGTGCAGCTTTTTATTCAGGAGCGGGATCAAGGAGTGGCGCAATCCGTTGCTGGAGTGGCTGAACCGGAGTTACGGGCGGTCGCTCGACTGGTGCTTCGACCACATCAAATTCACTCTGGGAATGGGATTGCTGGCGCTAGCTGCGATGCTGGGGCTGGTTTTCAGCGGAGTGATCGGGTCGGAATTTTTGCCGCATCTGGATGAGGGAGCGATCTGGGTGAGAGGCACGCTGGCACCGAGCACGGGGCCGACGGCGGGCATCGATCTGGCAAATAAGGCGCGGCTGGTGCTTGCGGGATTTCCGGAAGTGACGCAGGTGGTGAGCCAGGTGGGGCGTCCGGATGACGGCAGCGATGCCAGTGGCTTTTACAACACGGAGTTCTTTGTCGATCTGCTGCCGCGCGAAAAATGGAGAAAGCAATATCGCACCAAGGATGAACTGATTGGGGCGATGGATGAAGCGCTGAATAAATATCCCGGCGTGGATTGGAATTTTTCGCAGCCCATTTCCGACAACGTGGAAGAAGCGGTCAGCGGCGTGAAGGGCGAGCTGGCGGTGAAGCTGTTCGGCCGCGACTTGAAAACGCTGGAGCAAAAAGCGGAAGAAATGCAGGCGGTGATGGGGCAGATTCCCGGAATCGCCGATCTGGGCACGTTCCAGGTGCGAGGGCAGCCGAATGTAAACCTGGTGGTGGATCGCGCGGCCGCCGATCGGTTCGGCATCAACGTGAGCGACATTCAGGATGCGGTGGAAGGAGCGGTGGGTGGCAAAGCCGTGAGCCAGATCCTGATCGGCGAGCAGCGCTACGACTTGACGGTGCGCTACCAGTCGCAATTCCGCAGGACGGTGGAGGACATTGGGAACATCCGCATTCTTGCGCCGTCGGGCGAGCGGGTGGCGTTAAGCCAGGTCAGCCACATTACGCTCGACGATGGCGCGTCCACGATTTATCGCGAGGGAAATTCGCGTTACATCGCGATCAAGTACAGCGTGCGCGGGCGCGACCTGGGCAGCACGGTGCGGCAGGCAATTGAAGAAGTGGGGCAGAAGGTGCAGTTTCCCGAGGGATACCACCTCGACTGGACGGGCGAATACGAGAGCCAGCAACGCGCTAACCGGCGGCTGGCATTTATTGTGCCGATCACGCTGCTGCTGATGGCGTTCATTTTGTATTCGGCGTTCGGATCGTGGAAGTGGGTATTCTTGATTCTGGCGGTGGTGGCGCTGTCGCCGCTGGGAGGATTTCTGAGCCTGCTGTTGACGGGAACGCATTTCAGCGTGTCGTCGGGGCTGGGATTTCTGGCGCTGATCGGAGTGTCGGTGGAAATTGGCGTCATCATGGTGGAGTACATCAACCAGCTGCGCACGCGAGGATTGCCGGTGCGGGAAGCGGCGAAGGAGGGCGCAGCGCTGAGGTTGCGTCCGATTATGATGACGATGATCGTGGCGACGCTGGGCTTGCTGCCGGCGGCGATGTCGCATGACATCGGGTCGGACTCGCAGCGTCCCTTTGCGATTGTGATTGTGGGCGGTCTGATTGTGGAGCTATTCGTAAGCGTGATTCTGTGGCCGACGCTGTATGTGTTCTGGGCACGGCCGGGAGATCGGCTGCCTCCGGCGGAGCAGAGCTTTATGGCGGAGGGGGAGCATGTGGATTAGCTGCGAGCTTCGAGTTGCGAGTTGCGAATCGCTGGCTCTAGAAACGCTTTTAGAGCTTCGGGCGGAGTTTGCGGGAAAAGAGATTCTTCGCTTCGCTCAGAATGACAAGTGGGGGGCTCGGGGCTCGGGGCTCGAAGCTCAAGGCTCGTAGCTCAAAAAAATTAAGAGTTCCGAGGTGGTGTTGTGTCCGTTCGTCTCGGCCAGTAGCTCGCGTTTAGACCCTCGCTTGACCTGCTACGGAGCTTCCCTTGCGGGGTGCTGCGCGCGATCTTCGCTCGGGCTCCGGGCTCACCGCCAACCGGAAAAACCTACTCAACGCCTCGGAACTCTATCCTGCCTTTAACTGGGTTTCTCGTTCTCCTCGACCAGCGCTTTGCTATAGACCCTCACTTGCCTTCCCTCGCCATCTTGCGATGTGAAGGTGACTGAGCTCGAGCCCCGGACGCCGCACCAACCGGAAAAACTTAAGAAACTGTCAAAGAACGATCTTGTTGTACTCCTTTTAAATTTTGAGTCAATCAAAAGAGCGCGACTTTATCTGGCGTGTTTTCAATCGAGTGCAGCTCGTCCACAGGCGGGTGACAGGATTTTGTGCAATGTGAAAAATACATTTCGACGGGAAGGCAGGCGGGGCGCAGGTTTGGCGAGATTGGGACGAGGAGCAGGCGCGGGTTGCGGGTTTCGTGCGGGCTTCGAGACTGTGAAAATCTGGCGAAATCGGCATCCGGCGAGTGATCCAGAAAGTTCGCGAAGGGGCGTGTAGGGCTCAAGGCAGGCTTTGGGGAGCCGCTCTTCCACGTCGATGGATGGGTCGTGGCTTTTCCCGTAGCTTGTGAGCAGTTCCGACACTCAACGGGCTGTATAGGCTATAGGGATGCTTCGACTGCGCCGGGACTCCCTCCGGTCGTCCTGGCTCCGCTCAGCACGACAATATTTTTGGAATTTGCAGCTAGTGAGTGGGACGTTGATGACAGAAGTTTGCGTTGAATCCTTGTGGTTAAGGCTTAATTCCTTGACAACACGAGGAAGTCTGCTAAAGTGCGAGAAAAGCTGCTGAACCCAAGAATTGAATTCAGGTGCCCTGTCTATGAAGAATGTTTACGAAGTTTTGCGGCAGAAGGAAATGGAGCTCACCCGGCTGGAGAAGGAAGTGGAAGCGCTGCGGCTGGTGGCTCCGTTACTCTCCGAAGGAGAAATGAACGGCGAGATGATCGCGGCGAAACCAGCTCTGGCCACGGCGGTGAATGGACCGCAGCAGACGGTTCGCATCCCATCGCCTCCGGTGGTTCCGCCGGCGCAACCGGTGCGGGCTGCGGGCTGGGACGAGACCGCCAAGCGCTGGCCGTAAGGCTGGAGTAGCGGTTCGGCCATTTCGTTGGCGGGTTTTTGTTGATGGTGATTTATGCTTTTTATCAGCTCGGGGACTTGTCCCGGGCTGTTGTTTTTGGAGTGAAAGTGGGCGGGGATTTTTCCGGGATGCGTGTGCGGCGGCGAGACGCCGCCACGACAGCCGCCGGGACGGCGGCGCTACGATTTGCCTACTTTGTTATTTCTTGCAGGGCGGATAGGAGGCGGTCTACTTCTTCGGCGGTGTTGTAGTGGACCAGGCCGATGCGGAGGAAGCCGCCGGATTTTTCTACGTCCAGATGCTCGGTCAGGTTGAGGGCGTAGTAGTTTCCATCCCAGGTGAAGAAACCGAGGTCGCCTAGTTTCGTGGACAGGGCCAGCGGGGTTTGGTCCTTCGTCTGATGGATGACGCGCACGGCTAGCGTGGGGCAGCGTTCGACGAAGCGGGCGGGGTCGGTGATGCCGTAGATCTTCAGGTTGGGAATCCTGTTCAGGCCGGCGATCAGGCGGAGCATTAAACCGTGTTCGTAGTGATGAATGGCTTCGAAAGCGGCGACGATCGCGGCACGACGAGATGTGGCTAGAGATCTGGCTTCGCCCGACGGACCCTTGGCGATGCCGCTCAGGGCAGGCTCTCCGAAGGCGTCCGTCCCCACATGGTTCGTGGTGGTCACTGCGCTTCTTGTGCCCAGATCGGCGATGTAATCTACGCAGGCGGTTATCCCGGCTATGCATTCGTGATTGAGTGTGCCCCACTCCCAGCGATTTGGAACCGCGTCGGTTAAGGGGCGGACCTTATAGGGATGGAGGCGGGCGAGATGCTCGCGCTTGCCGAAGAGAACTCCCATGTGGGGGCCGAAGAATTTGTAGGTGGAGCAGACGAGGAAATCGCAATCGAGCGCGGCCACGTCGATGAGGCCGTGCGGGCCGTAGTGGACGGCGTCGACGTAGGCGAGGGCTCCGGCAGCGTGGGCGAGGCGGACGATCGCCTTCACGGGATTGATGGTACCGACGGCGTTCGAGGCGTAGCCCACAGCGACGAGCTTTGTGCGGCTGTTGATTTTGCTGGCCAGGTCGGCGAGGTCGAGCGTGCAATCTTCTTCATGAATTTCAGCCCAGCGGATGGTGACGCCTTTTTCTTCGAGCGCGAGCCACGGGGAGACGTTGGCGTCGTGATCGAGGCGGGTGACGAGGATTTCGTCGCCGGGGCCGAGGTCGCGTCCGATAGCGCGGGACATGGCGTAGGTGAGCGTGGTCATGTTGGGGCCGAAGACGATTTCGTCGGCGGCGCAGTGGAAGAAGTCGGCCATGGCGGCGCGGGCTTCGGCGAGCATGGCGTCGGTGTTGCGGCTGGTCGAGTAAGCTCCGCCGGTGTTGGCGTTGTCGCGGCGCAGGTAGTTCGAGATGGCGTCGATGACGCGCTGCGGAACTTGCGTCCCGCCGGGGCCGTCGAGGAATACGGCGGGGTGGCCGTTGACGGTTTGGGAGAGTGCGGGGAATTGGGCGCGGATGTGGGTGAGGTCGAGGGAGGGGGCGAGGGTGGCTTCGGAGGTTGGCATGGTCGTGATTTTAGTTTTATCACGGGGGCCGACCCGGTGCACCGTGAGTCGAGGAGCCCGCGACAGCGAAAGCGCCGGCGCGGGAGATCCTTCACTCCGCCTGAAGAACGGCTGCGTTCAGGATGACGCCATGTTTGAGATCACGGCTCCGTTCAGGATGACGCCATTACTTGAGTGACGGCGTTACCGCGCGGACGAAATCTGCCAGCATGCCGTAGGCGGTGGCGTAGAGGCCGGGATCTCCCTCGAAGACGGAAAGGATTGGGAAGATGTCGGTATTGAAGGCAATATATGAGGATGTGCCCGAAGTTCCCCCCATAGGCGTGCTCACTAGCACTTTCTCCGGCCTAACGCTTGCCTTGACTCCGCTTCCCTCTCGCTTCGCCCGGCATACGAGTTTATAAGGGTACCCGTCCATTCGGGCCTCGCGAAGGAGCTTGGGCCTCAGATTCCGAATTCCTTCGCGCTGGATTTCGTCTAACCGGACAGGCACGTCCATCAGAACGGTGATCAGCGCGGCGGTTTTTACGGCGGCGTCCCAGCCGTCGATGTCATTGGAAGCGTCTGTCTCCGCGACGCCGAGCGCCTGCGCTTTCTTCAAAGCGTCTTCGATGCTGAGGCCATTCTCCATTTCACCGAGGATCACGTTCGTCGTGGAGTTCAGGATGCCGTGAAATCCTTGCAGGTGGATGGCGGGTAGTTGATCGAAGAGAGAGAAGATGGGGACGCCGTCCATCACCGTGGATTCGAAGAGGAAGCGCTTGCCTTTCGCGGCGGCCAGGTCGCGAAGTTCGCGATAGGCGTGAACGATGGGTCCTTTGTTGGCGGTAATGGCGTGGGCTCCGTGGTTGAGGGCGGCGCGAATGTGGTCGATGGCGGGCTGGCCTGTTTGGACGTTGAGGGATGTGGCTTCGAAGAGGATGTCGGCGCGCGCGGCGGAGAGCCAGTCGCCGACATTCGTTACCCTCTCGGCAGAAGCGGGCATGGGTGCCCGCACCACATTAGCGGGCGAGGGCGTCCGCTCTACACTCAGGCCCGTGGGGTCGGCTCGCCATCCCAGGCGGCGGGAGGCGATGCCGGTGATGCGAAATTCTATTCCGTGGCGGGCGCGGAGTTCCTGCTCGCGGTCTTTAAGTAACTGCGCGAGGGTGCGGTTGACGTTGCCGAATCCTAAGAAGCAGAGGTTGTAGGGGCGAGGTTTCAAAATTGAAGGTTTCAAGGTTTCAGAGTTTCAAGGTTTCAAGAGTTTCATCGTCATACCGGTTTCAATCCCAAGCTTCGGAGATCAACGCGGAACATTGAAACTTTGAGACCTTGAAACCTTGAAACCTGGCTCTTAGCCCATCACGGTGGTGTGCTCGGGCTGCACCTTGTAGATGACGCGGACTTCGCCGGGCTGGCCGTAGGGATATTTATCGACGCCGAGATATTTCTTGGCCATTTTATCGATGTGTTCGTTGGCACCCTCTTCAGTGATCTCGACGACGCGGCCGCGGATTTCGAGATAGCGGTAGGGATTCTCGGGGTCCATTAAAGTCATGGCTACGCGCGGATCGCGGCGCACGTTCTTATCCTTCTGGCGTCCCTTGGCGGAGTTGAAGATGATGTGCTCGCCATCGAAGTCGCACCAGACGGGCGTGACTTGCGGGCGGCCGTCGGGCATGAGCGTGCCCAGATTGGCGAAAGCGCGCTTCTGGAAAAGATCACGGTATTTATCGGGGATGACTTGTGGCATGAAGGCCTCCTTGCGGTACGGAATGGACAGAACATTATAGAACTATCGGGCCATCGGGCCATCGGGTCATTGAATCATTGACTCACTGAATCATTTCGACAGGCGCGATTTGATGCGAAAGGCATCCCTGAGTATTCTTGCTGGTCACGAATTGCTCGGGAAAGGACTGGACATGACTGGAACTCTGGAGCGGGGAAAAAATGGCAGAGGCAATCGAGGGCTAAAGCCCAGAGTGACTTTGGACGCTTTACGCGCCCCGTTCGACAAGCTCAGGGTAGGCGCTAAGGCGCCGCTCTTCCACTTCCTTCTGCTGGCGGTCCTTTTCTCTGCGCTGTCCGGGCTGGCGGGGGCGCAGAGCGGGAAGTATCCGCAGACGATTGTTTTCATGACCGATTTTGGCGTGGTGGACGATTCGGTCGCGATCTGCCGGGGCGTGATGTATTCGATTGTGCCGGAGGTGCGCATTGTCGATCTGACGCACCAGGTGACACCGTTTTCGATTCTGGATGGCGCGCGTTTTCTTTACGGCGCGACGCCTTACTACCCGGCGGGAACGGTGTTTGTGGTGGTCATCGATCCGACGGTGGGGAGCACGCGCAAAGCGATTGTGGCCAAGTCGAAGCGTGGGCAATATTTTGTGTTGCCGGATAACGGCCTGCTGACGCTGGTGGAGCAGCGCGACGGTATCGAGGGCGTGCACGAAATCACGAATCCGGATTGGATGATCGGAACGAAGATGTCGTCGACGTTCCATGGACGAGACATTTTTTCTCCCGCGGGAGCGCATGTGGCGCGGGGAGACGATTGGACGAAGGCAGGTCCGGAGATGGCGGTGGCGGCGCTGGTGCATCTGGAACTGAAGGCGGCGCGCCTCGATGAGCGCGGAGTTGCGGCGGAGGTGATTGCGACTGATGGGCCGTTCGGGAACCTGGTGACGAATCTGGATGCCGATGATTTTCTTAAACTCGGCTACTCGCGCGGGCAGGAAGTTCCTCTGAAGCTTGGCGGCAAAGAGATGACGATCAAGTTCGTGAAAACGTTTAGCGATGTGCCGGTGGGTCAGCCGCTGCTGTATGTTGACTCGCGCGGGCACCTTGGTCTGGCGGTGAATCAGGGGAGTTTTGCGGCGACGTATGGAGTGAAACCGCCGGTGGAGTTGTTTATTCCGCAGGCTGGGAAGTAGGAGCAGTTTTGAGCACGATGCAACATGCTGGCCGAGGGACATCGCGGCGGACGTGGAAGGGCGACCACCGGGGCTGAAGCCCGTAGCTTCTGGAGGGCTTTACGCGGCGCTGAAAGCGCCGCTCTTCCACGGTGCTGCACAACACCCCATGTGCTCCACCAATGTGCTCCACAGATTTCCGGGTTTTCCCGCAGCAAGTTCGGAGCTGCGTGGTGGTCCAGGGTGAACGATATTTTGCAGCTTTCATAGATCGGAGGTTTAAGAACATGAGGAGCGCGTATTCATCAGGTTGGTTGCAAGGAATCATCGTGTGGATGGGCGGCGGGTGGATCGCTCGCCAGGGCGGGGGCGGGACGCCCCCGCGACAGCCGGCCAGAGGCCGGCGGCACTTATTGTGCGTTGGCATGGCGATCCTGCTGGCGACGCCGGGCGCGCTATGGGCGCAAAGTTATCGGGGATCGATACGCGGCAAGGTGGACGACGCCAGCGGCAGTGTGGTGGTGGGAGCCAAGGTCGCGGTGAAAAACAACGCTACCGGACTGACGCGCGACACGGTGACCGGCTCCGAGGGAGATTACGTTCTCCCCGAACTGCCGGCCGGTGAATATGAGTTGACGGCGACGGCGCAGGGCTTCAATCCTACAACGATTCGGGTGATGGTCAATGTGGGCACGGACACGACGGCGGATGTTCGACTGCAGGTGGGCGAGCATGAGCAGGTCATCGTCACGGCGGAGGCTCCGCTGATCGATTCGACGCGCGACGTGCTGAGCGAAGTGGTCGATCAGAAACTGGTGGAAGAGTTGCCGCTGAACGGGCGCGATTTCGGAAAGCTGGTGGCGCTGTCGCCGGGAAGCACGGTGGACCCTTCGGGCGTGGCGGGAACGCAGGGAGGATTCGGGCAATTCAACATCAACGGAAATCGCGATCGCTCGAACAACTACACGCTGGATGGAACCGACGACAACGATCCGTTCTTCAATAATTCGGCGCTGAATCAAACCGGCATTGGAGGAGCGCCGGCGTCGCTGCTGCCGATTGACGCGATCCAGGAGTTCAACCTGGAGTCGCAGTTCCCTGCCGAGTACGGGCGCAACAGCGGATCGGTGGTGAACATCATCACCAAATCGGGGACGAATCAGTTGCACGGGTCGGGCTTCGGGTTCCTGCGCAATAGCGCCCTCGATGCGCGCAATTACTTCAATACCGAAGACCACAAATCGGTCTTCCAGAATTCAGACTTCGGTGCGGCGCTGGGTGGTCCGGTGGTGAAGGACAAGACATTTTTCTTTGGCGCGTACGAAGGACAACGGGAGCGGGTGGGCTCAGACTTTTTGCTGCTGGTACCAACGACAGCGCAGATTGCAGCGGCGCGTGCGATTGCGCTTCCGCTGAACGGAGGAGTGATCAATCCGGGGCTGGATGCGCTGATGGCATTTTATCCGCAGAGCACGACAGGGCAGGTTGCCGACGAGGTGCGCGACACCAATAATGGCGATAACTTCATCGTAAAGCTTGACCACAATCTGACGAACACGGAATTGCTGACGGGGCGCTACGCGTTCGCGCAGAGCTACCAGGTGTTTCCGTTTGGATCGCCGGGAGGGTACGGGGCGGGATCGCGGCTGCCGCAATTCGCGCAAACTTCGCCGGCGCGCGTGCAGGTGCTGTCGCTGAGCCTGCTCTCCAGTCTGAAGAGCGGCGAGATCAATGAGATCCGCTTCGGGTACAGCCGTTACCGGACGTCGTTCAGTTCGCTGGACGCGAATTTCGATCCTAATTCGATTGGGCTGAATTTTGGCACCGGCAAGCTGGGATTGCCGGAGTTCGATTTCACGAATATTGAAAACCTGGGAGCGACCGGATTCAGCGTTCCGCGCGGCCGCACCAGCGGAACCTATCAGATTCTCGACAACTTCACCGTGCCGAAGGGCAGGCACACGATCAAGTTCGGCGGAGAATTCCGGCGGGCCGCGATCAGCAATTTCAACGACAACCTCGAGCGGGGGATTTTTCAGTTCACGGCGGGAGTTGGACTGAGTCCGGACCCGGTCGTGGATTCGCTGGCCGACTTCTATACGGGAGGCTCGCAGGATTTCAACTTTTGTTGCTCGTATGTTTCGGTGGATCAGGGAAACACGCAGCGTACGACCTCCAACAACGGATTCAGCTTCTTTGGGCAGGATGAGTACCGCGCCAGCAGCAGTGTGACGCTCAATTTCGGGCTGCGCTGGGAATATTTCGGGCCGATGAGCGAGGCGCACAACCTGCTCTCAAACCTGGGGCAGGATGGAAATCTTGCCATGGTGGGCACGGACGGATTGCACGGCCTTTACCAGCGCGACCTGCACAATTTCAGCCCGCGCCTGGGGGTGGCATGGAATCCGGTGAAGAATACGGTGGTGCATCTCGGCTACGGGCTCTACTACGATTACGTGCCGCAAGATTTGTTTATCGCGAACTTCACCACATCGGCGGGAGTGGCCACCAATCCGATTGGGCCACAGGCGGTGCTGCCGTTGAACTTCGACTACACCGCGTTCAACGGCACCAACCCCACGCCGAATTCGCCGATCATGAACGGGGTGGCCGGCGGTCCGTATTCGATTTTCATAACGCCGCAGAAGTTTCCCTCGCCCTACACGCAGAACTGGAATTTCAACATACAGCAGAAAATCGCGGAGAACACATCTCTGGAAATGCGGTACGTGGGCAGCAAGGGCACCAAACTGGTGCGGCTCACCGATCTGAACGAGCCGGATGCGAACGACAATCGCCCCAACCCCAACTACAGCGCGATCGACGAATTGACGCCTTCGAGTTCGTCCAGTTACAACGCGCTGAATGCGATCGCACGCTTCCAGAACGCGCATCACTTTTCAGGACTGGCAGGTTACGTGTGGTCGAAATCGATCGACGACGCATCGGACGGAATCGATTTTGTTCCGGGAGCGGCTTTTCCGCAGGATCCGGGCAATTTGGCCGCGGAGCGCGGTCCCTCGAGTTTCGACACGCGGCAGCGTTTCACGGCGGCGGTGAATTATGCTGTGCCGGCGTTTTCGCGCTACAAGCGGCTGGGAACGGGCTGGCAGATTAACAGCATCGTCAGCATTCAGACGGGACGGCCGATTCCGATCGCCACTTCGACCGACACCAGCGGGCGCTTTTATTTCAACCAGCGGCCGGACCTGGTGGCGGGAGTGAATCCGATCCTTGCGCACTGGACTCCGGCGACGGGATATCTCAATCCGCTGGCGTTCATTCAACCGGCGTATGGATCGTTCGGCGATCTTGGGCGGAATGCGATTTTCGGCCCGGGATTCAGCAACTGGGATTTATCTCTGACGAAGGCGACGCAGTTGACCGAACGGCTGGCGCTGCAACTGCGCGGGGAGGTGTTCAATCTTTTGAACCATCCCAACTTTGCGCTGCCGAGCCACACGATCATTCCGGGGCTGATCGACAATGGAAGCCCGGGCAATCCGCAAATCGGGCCCAATCCGGCGGCGTATGTGAATGGCGATATCACGCAGGCGCTGTTGCCAATGGGGCTGATCACACAGACTCCGGATGCGGCACAAACCAATCCTGGTCTGGGTGGCGGCGGGCCGCGGGTGTTTCAGTTGGGCGCTAAGTTTGTGTTCTGAGGGGACGACAGTCTCGAGTACCTAGTACCTAGTAAAAATGGGCGGCTTTATGGCTGCCCTTTTTCTTTTAGGGCGGGGAAAGCTTTACCACGGAGGACACAGGGGAATCTTTATTGGTACGAATCTGGCTGGTAATAGTGGGATGGGGTCATCGCTTTTGGGTCGCTTGCCGCTGAATGTGGGGCGCACTCGAGGAAAAAGCAGGTTCCTCCGCTGCGCTCGCTGTCGCTCGCTTCGGTCGGAATGACAGTTGTCGGAATGACAGTCGGTCGAAAGGGCAGGCGTCGAAATGACAGTCGGAGAGTGGTTACGGAGTCTTGTTGGTGTCTTTTTCGATGCGGGGGAGGACTGCGCGGAGCAGGGCTTCGAAAGTGGTCCTTACGCGCTCGCCGGTTTCGAGCACTTCCTGATGGGAGAGTGGCTGGTCGAGAATTCCGGCGGCCATGTTGGTGACGCAGGAAATGGCGAGCACCTTGATTCCCATGTGGCGGGCGGCGATGACTTCGAAGGCGGTCGACATTCCGACGAGGTCTGCGCCGATGGTGCGCAGATGATTGATCTCGGCGGGAGTTTCGTAAGAGGGTCCGAGGAGGGCGGCGTAAACGCCTTCGTGCAGCGTCATGCCGAGGCGGGTGGCTTCTTCCTGTGCCGCTGCGCGATATTCTTTGGCGTAGGCGTGGGAGAGGTCCGGGAAGCGGACGCCGAAGCGGTCGTCGTTGGGGCCGACTAGCGGGTTCGATCCTTGCAGGTTGATGTGGTCGCGAATCAGCACCAGCGCGCCCTGCTGAAAGTTGAGATTGATGCCTCCGGCAGCGTTGGTAAGGATGACGGCGCGAATTCCCATGCGTCCGAAAACGCGCATGGGAAAGATGACTTCTTGCGGAGAATATCCTTCATAAAGATGCACGCGACCTTGCATCGCGGCTACGGGAACTGCGCCGGAGTTGCCGATCACCAATTGTCCGGCGTGGCCGATGGCCGTGGAGCGGGGGAAGGCGGGGATTTCGGTGTAGGGAATCTTCGTGGCATTGGTGAGAGAATCGGCGAAGCCGCCGAGGCCGGAGCCGAGGACCAGTCCGATGCGCGGGCGGAGAGAGGTTCGTTGAAGGACGGTTTGCGCGGCGGTTTCGGCGAGGGTGAAGGCGTCGTTCATGATTTGCTGATTCCGGAAACTAGTGTAGTGCGTCGAGCGTAGTGATCCTAAATATTTACGTGCCTGACTGGGAAGTCAAAGGCTTGAACCACGGGGGACACGGGGATCACGGGGTAAACCGACTTAGGCGCTACGCTCCTTACAGGTCGCCGTCTGACAGGAATCGGCCATGGCCGTTGCGCTCCAACCAATCATATAAGAAGGTCTGATACAGATAAGACGCAACGATCTCCTCTCCAAGTTCGTGGGTCTCGGTGCAGACAAAAGGCAGGCGGAGTCCGGCGAGCATCGCGATGAGCGACTGCGTGACCTGGTTTGGGTTGCCGCGGCCATAGGGATATGCGCTCTTGATCTGGCTGAGCGGGGCCGTGATGACCAGCAAACTGTGAGGAAGCGCGCTCATGCGTTTTAGACGCTTCACAAACACGGCCCGATTTTCTGTGAAGGAGCTAACCAGATCGGAGAGGTCCTTGCGTTCGACCACGCAAGAATCCTCCATCCCGGCCACGCTGTAATCGCCGAGCGCCAGGGCACGTTTTTCGATCCCGGCAAACCAGCCTCGGAAGCGTTGAAATGAAAGTGGAATCTGTTCCCGAGTATCGACGACCACGATTGGGAGCGGAGTGCGAAGTTGAGTTCCGCCGCGCTCGGCCAGCACCGGGATGATGGGATGGGCCACAGGCGAAGCGCTCATCTGCCACTCCAGCGGCGAGGCAATCAGGGTTCGCGGCTTGCGGGTCATCATTCTCCAGAGGCGCTGACGGTAGCGACCGCATCTTGCCCTCGGCAGTGGGGGCGGGACGCCTCCACGGCCTGCCCTGAGCTTGCCGAAGGGACAGCCGCCGGGACGGCGGCGCTACGTTCTAGTAATTCTTCTCGAACTTGGCGAATTCGCTTTCCAGCGTCCATTGCATGTGGGCGCGTTCGTTGGCGGCTAGGAACTGTTGGCATCCTGGCGAGGGTTTTTCCGCACCGGGCATTTCTCCCATGCAGGCCGGCACGAGACGAAATAACAGCTTGGTATCGGACCACAGACTTTGGCCTGGAAGAAAACTGTGTTCCAGGCTTTGCCGCACCATGCGCTTGAGGTCTACGTATGACAGGCGATAGCTCTCGACGGCGCGCAGGTAATCCTGCGTCAGGTCGGAGCGGGCGACGCCCTCGTCATCGGTGGCGAGTGCGACCGGGACGCCGTACTTCATGTAGATGGGCAGGGGGTGATCGTCGCCGCTGATGCCGAGAATCATGTCGTTTGAGGTCAGGGCGATTTCGACAAGAACGTTGCGCTCAGCCATTTCGCGCATCAGTCCGATGGGATCTTTTTCGTTCATCACGTCAACGCCGTGACCGATGCGCTCGGCGTGTCCGCGCTCGACCGAGGCGCGAATGTGAAAGGTCAAATCTTCGGGAGGAACGAGTCCGAGGGCGAGTTCGCCGGCATGCAGCGTGATGTGAACTTTGGGATAGACGCCGTGCAGGTAATCGAGCATGGCCATGTGCTCATTGAAATCGTGGATGGGAACGTACCAATCCTCGGGCATGACGAGATTGAGTCCGACGAAGCGCGGGTCGGAGGAAGCCAGCTCGAAGCCCAGCAGAATCTGGGCGAACACGATCTCGTGCGGCAGACCGCGGAGCACCTGATAAAGATAGCGAACGGTGACGGCGCATCCGGGAGCGGCATCGGGCGTGCCGCACTTGAGAATCTGGCGGGCGTGAGCATCGTCGGCATCAAGGCGCTTGCTGGTTTCCACGGCGACGTCTTTGATGCCTGCGCCGAGCAGGGCTTCGCGCATTTTTGCGAAATCGGAATTCCACTCGACTTTGGCGGCGAGATTCCCTGCTCCGCCGGCGTCGGCGGTGTGCATGAACTCGACGTATTGCAAGTGGTCGAGGCCGGCGCGATTGGTGGCAGCAGCGATGGCTTCGGCCACATGGGTGTGCGAGGCGAGTCCGAATTTGTCGAATGCGGCGAAGAAATGGTCGTGGCCCGATTCGTCTCCGGGCTTCCAGTTACGCATCGACCAGGCATCGATCATCTGGTTGTACAGGACGTGATCGCCGTAGCTGCAGCGGGCCGCGGGCTTCGAGGTGTAGTTTTCACAGGGATCGCAGGGAGGCGCGATGAGGCGAGAAGAAGTGCGGTCGACGCAGAGGCCGCCATCGGCGGCGAAGTCGATGAGGTCTTCGGCATAGATGGCGCCGTCGAGATGGTTGTGCAGATCTCCACCTTTGGGGAGTCCGTGCACGAAAGCCAGCAGCAACGAAGGCTGCTTGCGGATGGATTCGAGATAGCGACTGGTGCGCTGCTCCGAGTTCTGAGCCGCGGCGAAAGCGGTCAGCAGCAGAAGCAAGCAGCAACGGCGTAGAGCGGCACGCAGGGTTGGTGGCACGTTCGACCTCCGAAAAAATTGTTAGTGGCAGCTTGGCTGACGCTCCGGGCCAGTAGAGCGGGAGATCCTTCGCTTCGCCTGAAAAACGGCTGCGCTCAGGATGACGCAATCTGGTGGGGGAGACAGCACCACCGCTGACCACGATTCCTCGAAAATCAGGAAAAGGAATTGTAATCGTTCGTGGGTCAGTGCAGCCAGACGATCACGCCGACGATGATGGCTACGACCAGCAACGCTGCCAGGATGAACTTGTTGGCGGCGAGCCAGGATTCGGATGGCATCGCCGAGCTTAGGAATGGGGCTTCGGCGACTTCTACCGCGGACGCTTGTTCCTGGAGGAGATCTTGCTGCGAGTCGTCTTGCTGCAAGTCGTCTTGAGCGAGGTCGGAGGTTGGCGCTACGAGGTCTGGGAGCGCGACAAGTGGGATCGCTGAAACCTTCTGTGCTGCGGGAGAAGTTGATTCCTGAGGCGCGGCTTTGCTTTCGAGCGGCGCTTGCGCAGCAGCGGTCTGCGGAAGGGGTTCGCCGCGCCATTGCTTCTGTTCGCAGTCCACGCAGAGAGTGCGGCCCTGCGAGACGGGAAAACCACAGGCCTGGCACTTCTGCAAATTTCGCAGCACCGGAGGCACGGGGATCGATGGGGGAATTTCTTCGGCTGATGGGATGGTGCGCTGGGCTTGCAGAGCGGCCGACCAGAATAGAGGCTCGTCTTCGACTGCTTCCGATTCGACTGGTTGCGATTCAGTTTTCGCCAGGTCAGATTTCGGTGACTCAGAAATGGGTGGCTCAATGGTCGGCGGCGGAGAGGCTTCGTTCGGCGGCGCAAGGGCTTGCGGGTTTGGTATTTCGACCTGCGATGTTTCCAGCTTCAGTTCCGCTTTCAGGTCTGGTTGCTGCGGTTGCTGACTATCCGTCGATTGCGGTGCGAGCTCAGAAACGGCGTCTGTCGCGGAAACCGGGGATGCGAGCGCTGTCGCGTCAACACTTGGAGTCGGTTGAGCTTCCTCGGCGGGAGGCTCCGAGGTTTGGGTTTGTGTTGCGAGCACATTCTGCGCGGCCAGGGCGTGTTGGACAGCGGTTTCCACCATCTCGCCGAGGCGGCGGAGGGCGGATATATCGCGCTCCGCAAAAGCATGAGGCTGTCCGGAAAAAAGTTCAAAGACGCCGATCGATTGATCCTCGGAGACGATGGGGATTACGACCACGGAAGCGATGCCCAACTGGCGGCAGCCTTCGCGGTTGACGCGGGGATCGCGCTCGGCATCGTCGCAGACGAGGGTCTGGCGGGTGCGCGCGCTCTCGCCGGAGAGTCCGTATTCCATGGAGAGCAGCGCGCCCAACTCGGGCGCATTCGAGCCTGAGCTGGCGCGGCAAAGCATGTCATTGTGCAGGCCGCGGCGCAGCGCGATGGCCGCGCCCGTGGCTCCGGTGATGTACTGGGCGCGCTCGGCCAGCAGTTGCAGGGCGGCATCGAGATCGCGCGCGGCCATTTCGGCGAGCGAGCGTCCGGCGTCCTCTTGAGGGAAGCGGAGTCCGGGCTCAGGCGTGTGGGGCAGATGCGCGTTGGCCGCGGCGATACCCGCAGAGACGCTGGCGGGAGCGGAGGCTGCGGAGCTGTGATCCATTCAGTGGAGTCTCGCTCGGAGCGGGGATGGTGTCAAGGGCGGGCGAGCAGTTGGCAGTTGGCAGTTAGCAATTAGCAGTTAGCAGTCAGCAATCGGCGCCGGCTCCTGATTGCTAATGGCTAACGGCTAATGGCTTATTGCTAATAGCTCTGTGCTGCCCGCTCTCGCACCGCCGCATTGGCAAGTTGATTGGCTTCGGCGTTGTTTTCGCGCGGGACGTGGGAAATGGAAAAACTGAGGGCGCGGGCTAGTTTGCAGCAGGTCCAGTGCAGCGAATAGAGGCGGGAGCTGCGGCAGGTATATTCGCCGCGCATCTGGCGAACGACGACTTCGGAATCCGAATAAACGTGAAGTGCGCGGGCCTTCATCGAGAGGGCATACTGCAAGGCTTCCATCAGCGCGACGTATTCGGCGACGTTGTTATCCTGATGGCCGATCCATTTGGCGATGCGGATAGGGCCGCTGGCGCAGCCGCGAATCACCACCCCAATGCCCGATGGCCCGGGATTGCCGAGGGAGCCACCGTCTACATGAGCCACGAGTTCCGACATCACAGGTTTTTTTGCCGCTGTTAGCAAGATGCGCCGATAAAGTTTTGGCGTCAAGGCAAAATTTGTTGACTTCGTGCAATCGATAGCAGATTTTCGTTGCTGGCGGGAAATTGAGGGTGTGCAATTTTCTGTGAAAAACGGGTCGGAATTAAAAATGGATGTTAATAAATTACGACAGCACTATGAGTTGCCGATGACGATATGCACAGGGGAGAGCTTCAGCATTGCACCAATAGTTTGCGTTGACTTTTTTGAACGCTCTGTTAATGTTGCTTTCGTCAACGGTCGAAAGGGACAGCGAAATAAAACTTGCCGACCCGAAGTAGACTGAGTGATTAGCCAGGCGGGGCAACCTGCAAGGCAGCCGGACCTGCAAAAAACCGACGGCGCTGCGAGGTGCAGTTGGGGTTCGGGACTGTGAAAACAGTAATCGCATCAAGGGGCTGTGACGGTACATGCGTCCACGCTGTGGGCTCCCTCGCAGGAGGCAGCAGCTAGAGCATAACCAATGTCACGGCCCTTTCAATTTTTTTGGGGCAGTTCTCAGTTTTCAGTTTCTAGCTTCCTCCTTCCCGTTTCTTTCTCTGAGGCTATTTTCCAGCGGCTTTCGCTTTCCTGCGGTATGCTTGGCTTGTAGCTCGCTGAGTTCGCTACTCGTGGCTCGTGGCTTGTTTACCGCTTGACTTCACGCAGATCCATCGCGCTGTTGTGCCTGACCGTTTTGCTGTTCGCGGCGCTGGTTCCTGTTTGGGGCTTGTTTTGCATCGTATTGGTGCCGCTGTTCCTGTTTGCTGCGGTTCTGGTTTTCATAGCGCGTAGCGACGCGGAAAAGTTCGCTCCTCTGCCATTTCCGTGCCTCTCCCGGCTCGCCTCACGAGCGCCTCCGCTCGGCTAAGTTTCCCCAATTTCATCGCGTGACGAAGTGAACGTGTGTGCGTCGCATCGTTTTCCGACGCCGCACTCCAGCCACAGGAGGAATCATGGCTTTCAGGCGCACACTGCGGGCGGTTATGCTCGGCTTATTTCTAGTCATGGGCTCGCTCGGCGGCGTACCCATGCGCGTCGAAGATATTGAAACATTGATGCACAGCATGAATCAAACCAAAATCAGTCAGACGATCCCGATCGAGCGGGATGAGGTGGGTGGACCGCCGAAGTGACGGGGATCCATTCATGAATTGATCGGGACTGCGCTGCGGTGGATTGCACTCTTGCATCGCTTGGCGGTCGACGGAGTTTTGCAAAGCGAGTGATGGCTTCGCCGATCCCGGACGAACGAGGCGCGGGTAGGAGTCCTTCGACTGCGCCGGGACTCCCTCCGGTCGTCCCGGCTCCGCTCAGCAAGACAGATCTTAGAAATGCTTGCCAGATCAGGGCAGGCTCTGCGAGGCTCGGAACGTCATGCCGTGCTCACTTCTCCGACAAAGTCCCCAGGAGTTTATGCGGCGACTTCGCCGGCAATGATTTCGTCAACGTAACACCAGATCCATTCTTCGCCGGGTTCGATCGAGCGCATCACGGGATGATGGCTGGAGTGGAAGTGTTTGGTGGCGTGCTTGTTCTTCGACGAATCGCAGCAGCCGACGTTTCCGCACACCATGCACAGCCGCAGGTGAACCCAGGTGTCTCCCATTTTCACGCACTCTTCACAGACGTGCGTATCGGTGGTCGTAATCTTAATCTGATCCAGATGTTTGCATTTCTTGGACATGCTTGCCTCCTCTGTCAGGCTCTTTCCAGTTCCTTGCGATCCCACTTTGCCAGATTGGCGCCAGCACTGTAGGTGCTCTGCAGGAAGCTGAGCAGCGCATCTGGTGGCGACGCCGCTTTCCGCACGTCGTCGTACATCAGCAGGAACTCGTGCAGTTCTGGATGATAGAAAGCCTGTGCCGGTTGCACTTTCTGTTGGGGAAAGCCGGCAGGTTCGGGTGCCGCATAGGCGTAGAATGCGGGGCCCTTGTATCCAGCGCCGGGCCAGAATCCGGCGCTGATGACCTCGTGTGAGTAAGCCTCGCGGGTGATGGCATCGGCTTCGGGACGTTCCGGGGCACGCCGTCCGGAGAAGCGGGTCACGCACAGATCGAAGCTTCCCCAGAAAAAATGCACCGGGCTGCATTTGCCGATGAAGGGGGAGCGAAATTCGTGAAAGACTCTTTCGCAAGAAACCAGGATTCGCCACAGGCGGTGCGCGTATTCGGGATCGTAGGAGGCATGCTGGGTATCGGCGGTGAAGCGCACGGGGCTCGGGATTTCGACGGGCATGGTCCAGATTTTCACGGCGATGCCGAGCTCTTGCAGGGCCGACATGAATTCGGAATAGAAGGCGGCTACCGATTGCGGCCGGAGCGCGAGAGTCTTCGAGGCATTCCAACTGCTTCGGATGATGAGCGTGTGGTCGATGAAATCGAACTGAATTTCAAAAACGCCGCCGGGGCAGGGGATGGCAGAGGTCGTGAGCCCGCGCGAGTTGACATAGAGAGCAACGTGCCACCAGTGATTCACTGGCGGACTGAGTGCGAGGCGCACCTTGCCGACGATCTGCGTCCACATGTGGAGCGTGGAGTAAGTGTCCTGCCAGGCCTCGAGCGGCAACTCGGGCCAGGCGGGGTTCGGACTTGGTGGAAGCGGGGGCATGAGAACATCTCCGACTGAGATCAGGAAATGGTATCACTGTGCGAGCCGAAGCACTTTTATGGGAGCCCGCTTCGAGCCAGACAGCCTATAGGAATCCTTCGACTCCGGCGGGACTTCCTCCGGTCGTCCCGTCTTCGCCCAGCAAGACAGCTTGCTTTCTTTCGTCGCAGAGGCTATGTCCGAAAGCTAGTTGATGGTGAACGTTTTGGCGGCGCTGGTGCCTCCGCCTGGAGTTGGGTTGTTCACGGTGACGCTGGCGGTGCCGGCATTTTTAATGTCGGTGGCTGAAACCGTGGCTGTGAGCGACGTACTGCTCACGAACGTGGTGGTCAGGCCGACTCCGTTCCACTGGATTTTTGATTTCGCCACATAGCCGGTGCCCGTGGCCGTGAGGGTGAAAGAAGGTCCGCCGTGAGTCGCCGAACTTGGAGAAATCTTGGTCAAGGTCGGCGCGGGATTGTTCACGGTGAAGTTCGAGGAGGCCGAAGTACCGCCGCCTGGAGCCGGATTGGCGACCGTAACTTTGAACGTGCCCGCGGTAGCGATGTCGGTGGCAGTGATAATGGCGGTGATCTTGGTGCTGCTCACGTAGGTCGTGGTGCGGGCGGAGCCAGCCCAGTTCACGACAGAACTGCTCACGAAGCCGGTGCCATTCACCGTCAGCGTAAATTGCAGTCCTCCGGCGGTTGCGCTGGAGGGAGATAGTGAAGTAATCGTGGGCTTGGGATTGTTGCCGGTCCCGGTCAGGCTGGCGGTTTGCGGGCTGTTGCTGGCGTTGTCTTTTACGGTCAAAGTTCCGGTTCGGGTTCCGGTTACGGTCGGCGTGAAGGTCACGCTGATGGTGCAGGATTTTTTGGAGGCCAGGGTGGTCGAGCACGTGGTCGCCGAAATCGCAAAGTCTCCAGTCACCGAAGTGGAAATACTGCTGAGCGTTGCGGACTGGTTGTTGGTCAGGGTAAATTTCGTCGCCGCGCTGGTGACGCCGACGATCGTCGCCGGAAAGTTGTGGCTGGTCGGGGAGATCGTCGCCGGTTCGACTCCCGTACCCGTCAATGCCACGGTTTGAGGGCTATTGGAGGCGTTGTCGTTAAACGTGAGAGTTCCGGTCAGCGCGCCCAGCACAACTGGAGTGAAAGTAACGCTCACCTTGCAAGTCTTGCCAGCCGCCAGAGTGGTTCCGCAGGTGTTCGCGGAAATTGCGAAGTCGCCGCTGATAGTAATGCTGTTGATGTCCAGTGTGACCGTACCGGTGTTGGTGACAGTTACCGTCTTGGCGGTGCTGGTGTTGTTGAGAGCCTCGTTGCCAAAGCTCATGGAAGTGACCGAGAGGGTCATGGTGGGGCCTGTGCCCGAACCCGTCACGGTGAAGGGTACGTTGCTGTTCAGCGTGCCGCCCGATGTGGTCACCGATACTGTGCCGGTGGTGGCGCCCGTGGGTACTGTGGTCGTGATTTCGGAACTCGATACCACCGTGAAGGTCGCTGCGGTGCCGTTGAACTTGACGCTGCTTGCGCCCGTCAGGCCCGTACCCAGGATCGTTACCGCCTGTCCTGTGGGGCCGGAGGTTGGATTTATCTTCACATACGAACTCAGTCCGTTCGCCAGCTTGAAGACGGTGCCAAAGTTGTTGGCCCCGCCGAAATAGGTCGTTCCATAGAAATTTCCGTCGGTGGCTTGCAACAGGCCGCCGGTGGGGTTCTGGCCATCGGTCAAGTCAAAGCTGTGCAGGGTGGTAAGCGTGCCGGCGCTGGTGATCTGGAAAATGGTGCCGTCGTTGTCGGTGCCCGCTAACCGCGTCGTCCCATAGAAATTCCCGTCCGTGGCCAGCACCAGGCCGGCATACAACTGGTTGCCGTCGGTGTCGTCGAAGCTGTGCAGAAGCGCGTACGTGCCCGTTGTGGTGATGCTGTAGACCGTGCCGTACCCTTTGCTACCGCCTTCCACGGTGGTGCCGTACAACTTCAGATCTGTGCCTTGCACCAGTTGGCCGAAGGGATCGGAGCTGTCGGTGCTACTAAAACTGAAAGTGTGCAGGACGGTGAATGTCCCGGTTAAGGTGATTTGAAAGACCGAGCCGTCGTCGGCAGAAGCGCCGGAACTGGCTGTGCCATACAGGTTGCCATCGTTCGCCTGAATCAGGCCCGCTACCGGGTTGGTGCCCTCGGAAAACGCGAAGCTGTGCAGCGTAGTGAGCGTCCCGCCGGGAGTGACCTGGAAAACAGTGCCGTAGTTGTTGGCGCCGGCAAATTCGGTGGTGCCGTAAAAATTGCCATCGGTGGCTTGCACGAGCGGGCCCTGAGGACCAGAGCCGTCAGTTCCGCCGGTGAAGGCGTAGACCGTCGTCAGCGTTCCCCCGGGAGTCATTTTGAAGACCGTGCCATCGCTACTTGCGCCACCTGAAGATGTGGTTCCGTAGAAGTTGCCGTCGGAACCAAGAACCAGCCCTCCAATGGGATAGTAGCCGATGGTATTCGGTGGTTCGGGGAAGTTGACCAGCGTAGTCAGCGTTCCCGAGGGAGTGATTTTGAAGATCGTGCCAACGCCGGCGGTCCCGCCCTCGTAAGTCGTGCCGTAGAAATTCCCGTCAACTCCCTGCACCAGCGACATGAAGTCGGGGTTGGCGCCATTGGTTGGTTTTCCCGCAAAACTCACCAAGCCGGTGAAGGTTTGCGCCGATGAGGGAATTGCGCTCAGGACACAAAGAATCAGGCAGAGGCAGGAAATTTTCGCGAAGGCAAGTCGCTTCGCATTGTTCTGGGTGGCTGGACTGTTGATTTTGAACTGCTGATTCGTGCATTGTGCTGCAAAACAATTCACTCGCATTTGGCTGGGTTCCCCCGAAGATTCCTGCGTGATGGCCTTGTTATGGCGTTCTTGGTGCGCCAATTTGGCCTTCGCGGCAGAGTTTATACAGTACTGCGTTAAGTGTCGTGAAGTTCTAAAGAACTCTAAAGCCGAATAAGTCTATGTTTTTTCATGGCGTTAAAGAGCGTGGCCAGCGGCTCTCATTTCTCAAATTTGCAGCATGCAACGCTTGCCGATAAAGGCGCTTCGGCGGGGAGGGTAGGGATTCTTCGACTGCGTGAGCGCTTTCGCTTCGCTTCGCGCTCACTTCGCTCAGAATGACAGATCGAAATTGTCAGGGATGAGTGGCGGCCCTCCTTTGCTTGTTCCTCTTGTTCCTCTTGGCTTTTGCCGCTTCAGTCTCGAGTCCGAATATCGATAGCTGTTTATAGCTCGCCACGAAGACCTGGCCGTTCGCAACCGTGGGTACGAGATTTGCGTTGTTGCCGAGGTTGGGCCAGGTGCCGGCGACTGCGTTGAAAAGCTGGGTCATGGTGCTTCCACCCGAATCGGGGTTGAGAGCCACGAGGTTGATTGTGTCCTGCGACGCTGAGAGCGGACGGGTTACAGCCCAGATAATGGGATTCGCGAAGCCGTTGGACGAAACGCTGGTAAAGAAGCCGGGATCCTGGGCCGTGGCGCCACTCACGGAACCGCTGGCAACCATGGTGAGCGTGTCCGTGGGCGAGGTTTGAAGCTTCCAGACCTCCGCGGTGGTTCCGCCGCTGGTGACGACTCTCGGCGTCATATCGATCGGATCCACGTAATACGATGGACCACACCAGCACTTGCCGATCTGGTAAGTGCCGAGAACGTTGTTGGAGTTCGTTGAGTATCCGCCGAGGTGGTCTTCATTCATCAAGAACAGCCTGCCATCTTTACCGGCCGCCACGGCGAGTTCTGGAATCGCGCCTAACTGATCAGGCAGCACCATCACGCCGCCGCTGCCTAGATCGCGGTCGCCCTGGTCCAGAGAGGCCCAATTGCTGGGCGTGAATATATCCAGCACCGTACTCAGATCGAAATCTTCTTTGACCACGCTCTCCTGAATGTCGGTAACGCCATCGTAGGTTGAGCCTGAGGGGTCGGAGTTACCGGTGACGAACAGAATGTTGCCGGAGTCGTCCACTGACGGGCCGTAACCGGACATCCATATTGAGGAAGAGAAAAAATTATCCGGATCGGTAGCCTGCACGTCGGTGACTAGAGCGGAAGTCATCGGCTCAAGCGTGCCGGTTTGCCAGCCCATCAGCCATCCTCGAGCGGAGATGGTCTCGCAGAAAGCGCCGAAAGCGGCATACACATTGCCGTTGGCCATCACCAGCGCGGGACGCTGGCGCTGGTAGGTAGCGTTGAAGGTGAAGGTGCTGCCGTCCGTCAGTTGATGGGTTGCGGCAACCAGCGCGGGGGGAACTATATCCTCGAGGCTGCCCAGATCGAGAGCGTGCAGGTAATAGGCAGGCCCGGTCGACTCGTTGACATAAACCATCACGTAGATCGTGTTGCTGGCGAGATCGATGACGGGCGTGGAAACGATGCCGACATAGGGGACCACGCAGGTCTCGGGATTGGCGATGGGCGGTCCAAAGTTGGGGCTCAGCAGGATGGTTCCGCTTTCGGTATCGATGGCGTAAAGCGTATTGCTGGCGGTGCCTACGTAAACCACGTCGTGCGTGCCCTGATAGTTCCCATCAGTGATATTGACGCCGGGAACGACGAGGGGCTGGGCGTCGACTTGATTGTCGAGGGTCACAGTTTGCAGCAATTCGAAAGAGGAGCTGGCAACGTTGCTGGGGTTGAGAATGGTCTCGTTCTGGTTCCAGCCGGTACGGTAATTGTCGTAGTGATAGGTGGTGACGGCGATTCCGGTGGGAGCGGCATCCACGGTGAGAGCGGCGGATGAGGAAACCGATCCCAGAGCCGCAGTAATTGTCGCGGTGCCGGCAGCAACGCTGGTGGCCAATCCCTGGGTGCCGGCGGTGTTGCTGATGGTGGCGACGGTGAGGGCAGCGGAAGTCCAGGTGGCCGAGATGGTGAGGTCCTGAGTGGTGTTGTCGGAGTACGTTCCAGTCGCGGTGAACTGCTGGGTCGCGCCCACGGAGATGGAAGGAGCGGCCGGGGTGACAGCGATCGACACCAGGATCGGAGTCACGGTTAGAACGGTGGAACCCACGATCTTGCCCGAAGTGGCCATGATGGTGCTGGTACCTGCGGCCAGCGCGCTGGCCAAGCCCTGCGTGGGCGAGGTGTTGCTGACAGTCGCTACCGTGGTGCTGGTCGAACTCCATGTGACAGATGGGGTCAGGTTGTAGGTGGTGCCGCCAGCGAATGTGCCAGTCGCAGTGAATTGCTGCGTGGTGCCGGCGGCAACCGATGGATTGGCGGGCGTAACTGCAATTGACGTTAGTCCGACAGTCGAGCCGGTTCCCTTCAGGCTGGAGGTTTGCGGGCTGTTGTTGGCGCTGTCGGTCACAGTGAGGGTACCTGTGCGCACTCCAACCACAGTGGGCGTAAAGGTGACACTGATGGTGCATTTGGCCTTGGAGGCCAGGGTGGCGCCGCAGGTGTTGGTCTGGGCGAAATCGCCGCTCACCGCGACGCTGCTGATGGAAAGACTGGACGCCTGATTATTGGTGAGCGTTGCCGTAATCGGACTGCTGGTCGTGCCAACAGTCCGACTGGTGAATGCAAGGGTTGACGGGGAAAGGGTGATCGCGACCAGGCCCGTGCCGCTGGTAGTGACGGTTTGCGGGCTATTGGCAGCGTTGTCGGTGATGGTAATCGCACCGGAGATTGTTCCGGTCGTGGTGGGTGAGAAGGTGACCGAAATCATACATTTTCTTCCGGCGCCAACCGAACTGCCGCAGGTATTGGTCTGGGCGAAACCTCCGCTGGCCACGATGCTAGTGATCGTTAGGGTCGCGCTTCCGGTGTTGGTGAGAAGGACGTTCTTCGCCGCGCTGGTGGTTCCGACGACCACACTGCCAAAACTCAAAGACGTGGGAGCGAGAGTGACCGTCTGCGCGCCAGCCGTCGCGATCAGCCACAAAAAAGCCGAACCGATGAACCAAAGTCCAAAGCAACGTTTCGCCGCAAACTCGCACCCGATACGGTTGTTGCCCCAGTGCATCCAGTAGGCTCCGGGCCGGGAATTTCCCTCTCAGCCCCAAGAATAATCGGGCCATCATACACAGGATGGGCCTAATTGGGGAGGGGTAAAAAGTGAGGTAGAGTTGCGACCGACACCCCCTGAAAGCGCCCAGTTGAGGCGGGGGACCTTGGTCTCAAGGCTCCGGCATTCTGACCGACGCCACTGCGGGAGCCGGGTCGGGATGGCGGTGATTGTCCCGCAAGAGGTTTATAATCCCAAGAGCGTGCTGCACGCCTGATTACAATGACCGACCAACTACGAAGAAAACTGCAGGAAGAGGTTGACGCGCTCGAACGCGAGCTGGTTCACGATCTTCCCAAAGAAATCAAGCGAGCTGCCGCTCTGGGCGACCTTAGCGAGAACGCCGAGTATCACATGGCCAAGCAGCGTCAGGAGTTCGTCAAGGCGCGCTTCCGGCAACTGGGCAAGCGGCTGGCCGACCTGTCGCTGACCAACATGAACAACATCCCCAAGGATAAGGTCGGGCTGGGTTCGACGGTGAAGGTTTACGACAGCATCAAGAATGAAGAGATGGAATACAAGCTGGTGACCAGCGAAGAGTCGGACGCGGCCACCGGCAGAATCTCGACCACATCGCCGATCGGGCGGGCGCTGCTGAACAAGAAGGTGGGCGACGAAGCTACTGTGATCACGCCCAACGGCAAGCGCGAATTGGAGATCCTGAAGCTGACCACCATCCATGACGAGGCTGAACCGGAAAAGGCGGGCGCTTAATGGCTCCGAGTTGGACCAGCGCCTTCGGGCGTGCCTGCGGTGTGCTGCTCAATACGATTGTGCGATGGCTGGCGCTGTCGCGCATCAATCCCAATGTGCTGACGTTCATGGGCCTGGTGGTGAATACCTGGGCCGCGATTCTGTTCGGGTCGGCCAATGCGCAGACGCAGCAGCGGCTGTTTTTTTATGCCGGACTGGTGATCATCGGTTCGGGATTCTTCGATCTGGTGGATGGAGAGGTGGCACGCGCCACCAACCGGGTGACCCGCTTCGGGGCATTTTTCGATTCGGTGGTCGACCGCTATAGCGACGCTTCGCAGTTTCTGGGGCTGCTGATTTTCTACGCCCGGGGCGGGCGATTCTTATACGTCGTGCTGGCCGCGTTCGTGATGATCAGCGCCATCATGGTGAGCTACACGCGCGCCCGCGCCGAATCGCTCATCGGATCCTGTCGCGTAGGTTTCATGGAGCGTCCCGAACGGCTGGTGCTGGTCATCATCGGAGCGCTGTTTAACCGCATGGCGCCGGTGCTGTGGCTGATTGCAGTGCTTTCGACGCTGACCGTGATTCACCGCATGCGCTACACCTGGACGCGCACGCAGGATGCTCCTCCCGGAGCGACGGCCAAGGCAGGGCAGGCAGCGTAGCGAAACCTCAAACACATAATGTTAGCTATGAGCGAGTATTTTTCAGCGACCTATCCCGGGTCTAAGCCCTCACTACTTTCAACGCTGGAAAAGCAGTTCGATAGATCCCTTCATCGAAGGTGAGCAGCGGGAAGTCGTGTCTGGTCGCGTACGCTCCGATCAGCAAGTCGGCAAGGATGCGGCGGGGTCCCGGTTCGCGCTGTCCGCGCCGGCGTCCTGCGTAACTCTGAAAGGCTTGTCCGGCGGCACGCCAAACGCGCTCCTCCATGTGCCAGTCAACAGCGATACCAGTTTCCGCGAGAAAGGTGTCCAGAAAGGACTCCGAGCGGCCGACAAATGCAATCAACTCGGAGTAGACGGGTGCGGGGACAATCAGCGCTCCTCTGGCGAGAGCGGCGTCCAGGGCGGATTGCGCGGTTGCATTCAGGGCGTCATCGCCGTCCCAGAGAGCAGTGATGACGTTGGTGTCGAGGACTGTGGTCATGTTTCATAGGGATCGCTGTCTTCAGCGACCACGCAGTTCTCGCATCGCTTGCAGAAGGGCCTTCCTGCCGGATATTGCCCGGCCGTGCCCGATGCCGCGATACTTTTCGAATGGGCTGACGGTTCTCACGGGCCTGACTTCAGTTCGCGTGCCGTCGCTTTCAAAGAGGAGTCCGTCCCCCGGCTTCACGCCGAGCAGTTTGCGGATCTCGTGCGGAACCGTAATCTGTCCTTTGCTAGTGATTCGGGCCTGTTTTTGCATAGGAAGCCTTTCCTTACCTAATTGTACGCCTCCTTACTCTCAAAAAGCGACCGGCTGGGTGCTGGTCATTATCGGCGCACTCTTCGCCGGCTCCATCCCCACGCCGCGCCGTCTCCTGCTAGACTGGTCAGTCGTTCTGGGGACTTTTCTTGCCTACTGATCCAGTTTTGGTAGTTCATGGCGGCGCCTGGGCTATGCCCGATGACATGGTGGAGGCGCACTTGCATGGCGTGAAGAACGCGCTGGCTGCGGGTTGGCGCGTGCTCGACCGCTGGGGCGCGGCTCTCGAAGCGATCGAGGAAGCGGTTGCCGTGATGGAAGATGACGAGACTTTCGACGCGGGCCGCGGCAGTTTTCTGAATCGCGACGGCCGAGTGCAGATGGACGCCCTGATCATGGACGGCGCGACTTTGCGGGCCGGGGGCGTGGGCTGTGTGGAGCGGTTGCGCAATCCGGTGCGGGCGGCGCGCAAGATTTTGAGCGAGAGTCCGCATGTGTATTTCGTGGCCGAAGGGGCGGAGCGGTTTGCGGAAGAGCATGGCATTGCGCTTTGCGCGAACGAAGAGTTGGTGATTCCGCGGGAGGTCGCGCGTTTGCGCGAGTATCAGCGCGACGCGGCGGGGCATGGTCACGAACTGTTTGCGCCGGCAATTTCGCACGACACGGTGGGAGCGGTGGCACTGGACCGCGCCGGCAACATCGCCGCCGCGACTTCAACCGGAGGTACATTGAACAAGGCTCCGGGACGCTTAGGGGATTCGTCGTTGATTGGCTGCGGCTGCTATGCGGACAATCTGAGCGCGGCCGTCTCGACCACCGGCTGGGGCGAACCGATCATGAAGCTGGTGCTGGCGAAATGGACTGCGGACCGCGTCGCCGCGGGCAACTTGCCGGAGTGGGCCGCGCAGGAAGCGATCAACTATCTGAAGCAGCGGCTCAACGGGCACGGCGGCATCATCGTGCTGAACGCGCAAGGACAATTCGGCATCGCGCACAACACGCCGAGGATGGCATGGGCAATCAAGACGCTCAAGAACGAAGATGCCGGGGTGGAGCGTAGCGCGGCATAGCGGCGGCACACCCACCACGGAGGCAATGAGACACGGAGGAGACCTTTTTAGGGTTTTTCTTCCCTGTCCTGCAGCCAATCATCCTGCAGCCAGGGTCACAACTTTCCGCTTGACATCAAAACGCTTTCGCATCAGTATTAAAACGTTTCAATAGAGCATTTCGCGACGGTTTTTGGGTACGCGCGCGTCCAACTTCCCCGATTCTTTCCGTCGTGATACAGATCCCAACCGGCATGGAGGACGCTTATGTCCTGCTCCCTCAACTGCGGCCCTCGTTCGAGCTTTCGGATTCTGTTGCTTGCCTGCGCCATGGTGCTTGCCCTTCCAGCCTTCGGAGCTACCAGTTACATTCGCGTCAACCAGATTGGATACGAAGCTGGCTTGCCGGCGCGGGCTTACCTGATGACTTCGAGCGCGGTGAAAGATCTGGCGTTTGCCGTGAAGAATTCCGGCGGCGTCACCGTCGCTTCAGGCGTGGTGGGAGCGACCTTGGGCGGGTGGAGAAGCTACCATGTTTATCCCATCGACTTCACGTTGTTGACGACAAATACTTACT
The DNA here is from genome assembly GCA_963715875.1 of uncultured Acidobacteriaceae bacterium. GTDB lineage: Bacteria > Acidobacteriota > Terriglobia > Terriglobales > Acidobacteriaceae > Sulfotelmatobacter. The sequence continues at coordinate 4,961,265 of OY970281.1, forward strand.
CGATTTCGGTAAGCGGCGAGGTGTCGGCTACATCTCCCGCGTTTCGGGTGGATGCGCCGGAAAATCTCTACGCGGGACCGCTGGCGAACAATCTTTATTTCTATGAAAACGAGCGCGATGGGGCAAAGTTCATTGCGACTCCGCTGCGCACGGCGGCGGGGCACCTGAATGACGCCAGCGCGGCCGTTTATAGCAGCCCGAAGTTCGACAACAACGACAACATCATCGGCAGCCTCAGCCCGACGGGCGCGACCATCGACGCGGAAGGCGGCTGGTGGGACGCGGGCGATTATCTGAAGTTCGTGCAGACCCACAGCTACGTGGTGGCGCTGATGCTGATCGGGGCGCGCGATTTTCCCGAGCAGATGGGCCGGCTTTCGACGACGTCGAACTTCGCCGAGGAAGCACAGTTCGGGCTCAACTGGCTGCACCGGATGTGGGATGACTCTACGGAAACGCTCTACTATCAGGTCGGGATCGGCACCGACTTTCGCAGTTTCAATTATCTGAGCGATCACGACATCTGGAGGTTGCCGCAAGAAGACGACACGTATGGCGGGACGGATGCGCAGTATCAGTACATCCGTCACCGTCCGGTGTTCGTCGCCGGGCCCGCGGGATCGAAGATCAGCCCTAATCTTGCGGGGCGAATGGCCGCCGACTTCGCCGAGTGCTTTCAAGTGTACGAAGAGAGGAATCCGAAAGAGGCCAGGCAATGCCTGCTGGAGGCGGAGCACATCTTCGACCTAGCGGACACGTCGCCGCGGGGAGATTTGCTGACCACCGCGCCCTTCGATTTTTATCCGGAGAATGAATGGCGCGACGATCTGGAACTGGGCGCGACCGAATTGTATTTTGCGCTGCAGCGCGGGAATTTGCCGCCAGGGTTGCCGCATACCGATTCTATGTATTACCTCAGGGCAGCGGCGCATTGGGCCCATGCCTACATTCAGGGACCGAATGATTTGACCGATACACTGAATCTTTACGACGTGAGCGGACTGGCGCATTTCGAACTGTATCGCGCGATCGCGCTGGCGGGAAAGCCTGCGGGCCTCGCCGTATCGCAGAGCGATCTGTTGAAAGACATCGAGAACCAGATGACGACAGCGATGGCGCAGGCCAACGATCCTTTTGGCTTCGGCTGGCCGTGGAACAGCTATGACACGGTGGCGCATGGAGCGGGACTTGCGGTAATGGCGAAGGAATATTCCTACCTGACGAATGACGCCACGTTCGAAACCGAGTCGCGGCGCTGGCTGGGAAACATCTCGGGCGCCAACGCGTGGGGAGTCACGTTTACCGTGGGCGATGGAGAGACGTTTCCGGATTGCATGCAGCATCAGGTGGCGAATCTGGCGGGGTCGCTGAATGGAGAGCCGTCGGTGCTGAGCGGCGCGGTGGTAGAAGGACCAAACAGCGCGGCATCCTCTGGATTGGTGGCGAATATGGTGAAGTGTCCGCCGGGTGGTGGCGATGAGTACAAACCATTCAACGGCAATGGCGCGGTTTATGAAGACAACGTGCAGTCGTATTCAACCGACGAGCCGGCCATCGATCTGACGGCGGCTTCGTTTCTGATGTATGCGTGGAGGATCGCGGGAGGGCCTCGCGGGACGCCTTAAGGGGCGAACTTCAGAGAGCGGTTCCGCTGGACGCACGCGGGCAGGAGTGCCCGCGCCACATGGGCCGCGCCACACAGGCACTTGTTACCGCCAGCCTTTTGTTCGGGGCGGCGGAGATCAGCTACCGCCCCGAAGAACCTCAGTTGGTAAACGTACCGTTCACGTTGTTCGAGGGATTGTCCCACAAACCACTGAAGAGGTATGGCCCTGTCCCCGTGGTGGGTGGCTGCGCGGTATTCACGGTTCCGGTCCAGGTTGCACTGCCAGCGGTGCCGCTGAACGTTGTGCCGCTAACGAGCGCGCCGGTGATGGTTGCTGTGCCGCCTTTGCCGCCGGTACTGGTATAGGAGCCTGTAACGTTGCCGCTGCTATCGATCGTGACCATCCAGGTGCCGGTGTCACCACCGCTGTAGCTACCCGAGTAGGTTCCAGCCACGTTGGTATAAATCGTGCTGCTCAGCTCGTTGGTTGCGGTGCCCGGGTTGACGAGCGCTTGCCCCGGATTAACGGTGCTGACTGCCGTCTGCAGATCTCCCTGTGTCGCGGTTGAGAAATCGAGGCTCATGCCTGAGGCTGCCCCGAGTTCGGCTGAAGTGATTGTCAGCGTGCTCAAAGAACCTGGCGCAGTGCCTACCGGAGTGCCGATGGAAATCACAAACTGGGCCGTCGCCACCACGGACGGGGTTGAAGCATTGGCCGTGGGATCCCCGTTGGCCTGGGCGCAGGTCACTGGAGTCATGAAGGCCTGAGCGGGTGCGCTGCAGATAGTGACTCCTCCAACCGTGAACGTTACGGTGCTGCTTTTAGGGCAGGTAAATGCTCCTCCCGTCCCAGTTACGCCTGTAGTGCTTCCGCAGGAATAGCTCAGCCCAACCACTGGCGCATCCGCGAAAACACCGTTGACATTGCTGGTGGTTGTTTTCGTGGACGACGACGAACAACCGGCAAAGAACATTGTCGCAATACAGCTCAACGCAAGTAGAGACTTCTGGATTTTCATGGACTTCCCCCTTTGTGCTGTGGAAACAGAGTTCTGATGGTGCAGCTCTCGTAAGCCGCCAAATAGAGCAAGTTGTCGCCGGCTCGGCGAGGCCTCCAGGTGAGGACATCACATAACCTCAAAATCGCCGCGACGTGAACGGGGCCCAGCTCTCGTCTGCGGGGGTGTGCGTCGCGGTTGGCGCTCTTCGGGGAGGCGAGAGAATCTACGCGCGCAATTGTAACTTCGAGATCAGATACTGTCAGTGAAGTGAATCACTCCGGCATGTGATGTATTCGGGACAGGACCTCTTACAGCCAGCCTTTTGTTCTGGCCAACCTGGAGGCTTCTACGCGGTTGCTGGCGCCCATCTTGCTGATGGCTTCGGAAAGATAGTTGCGCACCGTACCCTCCGACAAACCGAGTTCGGCGGCGATGTCTCCGCTTTGCATGCCTTCGCCTGCGAGGCGCAGGACTTGGCGTTCGCGATCGGTGAGCGGGTCCATTTCCGCCCAGGCTTCGGTGGCGAGATCGGGATGGATCACGCGCAATCCCTGCTGCACGCGGCGGACGGCGTCGGCGAGTTCTTCGGCGCGCATGTCTTTCAGCAGATATCCCAAAGCCCCGGCTTCCATGGCGCGGCGCAAATATCCGGCGCGCGCGAAGGTGGTGAGAATGATGACGCGGGTGGCGAGGCGGCGGCGCTTGAGTTCGGCGGCAGCGTCGAGACCGGTCATGAGTGGCATTTCAATATCGGTGATGAGCACGTCGGGCTTGTGGGTGAGAACAGCGGCCAGGGCTTCTTTGCCGTCGCGCGCCTGGGCCACAACGGAAATATCGCCTTCGATCTCGAGCAGCGCGGCGAGCGCGCCGAGCACCATGCCCTGATCTTCGGCGAGGACGACGCGGATGGTCTTGCGGCCTTCCTTGGATGTGGGATTCACTGGACGCCACCCTCAGATTGGGGAGTGTTGTCTTTGGGCGCGAGATCCTTGAGCGGCAATGTGATCGTGATTCTGGTTCCGGAGTGAGAGTCGCGCAGCAGCGTGCCGCCGAGCATTTCGACGCGCTCGCGCATTCCGCGCAATCCGTTGCCTTCATTTTGCGAACCGCCGGCGCCGTCGTCCGCGATCTCGAGGCGGCAGGAGCCGTTTTGCTGCTCCAGGCGAAGGCTGCAGGTGTGGGCATGGGCGTGGCGCACGACGTTGGTGACGGCTTCCTTCACCGCCATCGAAAGCACGGTCTCGTGCAAGGCGGGCAACGGGAATCTGGCGGTCTCGCAATTGACGGTGACGCCGGCGGTCTCGAGCGTGGCCTTGGCCTGGGCGAGTTCGGCGGGCAGTCCCTGCGAACGATAGCCGCGGATGGCGTCGCGAACTTCGGAGAGCGCCTGGCGGGAGATCTGCTCGACCTCGCGAATTTCTTTGCCGGCGCGCTGCGGATCGCGATCCATGAGCTTTCCAGCGAGTTCGGATTTCAGAATGATGACTGAGAGCGTATGTCCGAGGACGTCGTGGAGGTCGCGGGCGATGCGTTCGCGCTCGGCAACCGTGGCGAGGTGTTCGATTTCTTCCTGGGCCTTAATCAACTTCCGATTGGTGCGGTTGCGCTGGGCAAAGTGGACGTTGCTGATGCCGATTACGAATGCCAGGCCATTGGCGAAAATCAAAAAAAACCACGGCAAGCCCAGTGCCCACCACGTCAGAAACGCGGCGGCCTCAATTGCCGCCAGTATTTTGAGGCCATCGGCCTCGTTGTTGACGATGAAAGGCGCGCTGGCCGCGGCAAAGATGAAGAAAGTAGTGGCCCCGCCGTTGTACCTGGCATAAACGACGCCCATCACAACCATGGCGGCAATCCGCAGCAATCCCTGGCGGCAGCTCACCCAGAAAATCGAGAAATACAAGTAGAGAAAGACGACTGTCCCCAACGCAGTGAACAGCCATACCCGAGGGCCGGCGTTGCTCAGGATGGGGTCCATGAAGAAGAAGCCGAAATACAGGACGGAGTAGAGCGCCCAGGTGTATTCGCTGTTCTTGGGAATCAGTCTCATAAAGTCAGTGCGCGCTTCTATTATCGTCGATCATCGATATGCGTCAATTGCGGCTCCGTGAATAGGTGGATCGAACCGTGACGTAACAGATCAGGATGGCTGCAGGAATCAGCACCGGGAGCCATCGGGCGCCGCCACAGAGGGCCAGCGTGCCGAGGAGCATGAGAGCCAATGTCGAGGAGTAGCTTTTCTTCGTTGCGCTCATAGGGTGCTCTTTTCTGTGTGCTGCTCTGATTCGAAATCCAGCGCCTGAAGGCGCGCCGATGATGCCTGAGCTACGGCACGCATGAATGCGTGCCCTGATACGAATCCTGTCAGCATCACCGGCGTTGCGTTCAGCCCTACAACGTTCCCTACCGGCACGTGGCGCGTTTAGCCGTACAACTTTCCCTGATCGCGCTGGAAGCCGATGCGGGCGATGCCCAGGCAAATCAGGGTGAAGGCGAATAGAACTTCCCAGTGGATGGCGGCGGACTCGTGGCGTCCGGCGCCGACCACTCCAAGCGCCAATTGCGACAAGTGATAGGGCGGCAGGGCGAGTGCGATCTGCCGCATCAGCTTGGGCAAGAACATGTAAGGCACCCACAGGCCGCTGCAGAACGACAATGGGAAGTAGAACAGGTTGATGACGGAAGGCGCGGAATTTGGTCCGGCAAAGTAGCCGATCGCCAGGCCCATAGCGGAGAATGGAATCGATCCGGCGACCAGCGTTGCGAGCAGTCGTGCAATTTGCGCGAGCGGCATGTGCACTCCGCCGAAAATAATGCCCAGCGTCAACAGCAGTGAAACCACGATAGCGCTGAAGATCATGGCGAGGATGGCCTTGGCCAGAAAGTAGGCGAAGGGCGGCATGGGACTGGCGCGCTTCACCTGCAGCCATCCCAAGCCGCGGTCGGCGGCGAGTCCCGACGCGGTTCCGAACAGCGAAGCTCCCATCACGCCGAAGGTGCCGTAGGTCGCGATCAGATAGGTGGGAAAGCTCATGCCGCCCACCAGCGCCTCTTTGCTATTCAGCACCAGACCGAACAGCACGTAGAACATCAGGGGGAAAGCAATCACCGACACGGAGTAGACGCGCAGGCGAAGGCTCTTGAGGAACTCGTACTTTGCTTCCTTGAGATAAATGGTTGCGGTGTGGGCGGTGGAGCGCCCGATCTGAGTGTTCTGTAAAACGGCGGCGGCGGTGCTCATAGTCATCTCCTCGGTTTGGTGTTTTCAGTTCCGTTTGCCGGCGTTGTCGCCGTTGTCATGAGTCAGGGCCAGGAAGGCTTCTTCCAATCCGGCGCTGATAATTTCGAGGCCTGAGAGCGAGGGGTCGCGCGCCAGAAGCTGGCGAACCACCGGCTCGGCTTCGCGGGCGGTGATCTCAACTAGATCGCGATCCTGCTTCACGTTCGTCACTCCGGGAAGATCGAGTAGGACGGGCAGGCTGAGCGCGGTCATGCACCGGATGCGCTTGCCGGTGGTTTGCGCCTTGATCTGAGCGGGCGTACCTTCGGCGATAATCTCGCCGTGATTGATTACCGCGACGCGGTCGGCGAGGGCATCGGCTTCCTCCAGATAGTGGGTCGTGAGGAGGACGGTTTTTCCGCGCGCCACGAGGCGGCGAATTTGTTCCCAGAGAGAGCGGCGGGCTTCGACATCGAGTCCGACGGTAGGCTCGTCGAGGAACAGGAGGTCGGGATTGCCGCAGATGGCGAGGGCGAAAAGAGTGCGCTGGCGCTGTCCGCCGGAAAGATCGCCGAACTTGCGGTCGGCAAATTTTTCCAGTCCGGCGGCGGCGAGAACTTCGTCGAGCGGCATGGGCTTGGGGTAATAGCTGGAGAACAGATCGATGTGCTCGCGAACTTTCAGAGTTTCGGGCACTTTGCCGACCTGGAGCATGGCGCCGGTGCGCATGCGATTCTCCGGATTGGTGGGATCTCCGCCGAAGACGCGGGCCTTGCCGGAGTTGGGCGGCAGGAGGCCGAGGAGCAACTTCACAGCTGTCGTTTTGCCCGCGCCGTTCGGCCCGAGCAAAGCCACCACTTGCCCCGCGCCTACGGTGAAATTCACGTTGCGAAGGGCGCGGACGTCTTCATAGTTCTTGCTGACACCTTCCAGGCTGGCCACCGTGGCTGCGCTTATGCGCTGCATGTTTTGCGTTTCTTCCAGAGTCGCGATCATAAGAACCTTCTCCGTTTGCGATTGACTTTGCCGGAGGATCGATCGATCCGATCGGCTCCAGTGACTGCATCATGACGGAGTGCGGCGAAGCGCACCAGTGGTGTTCATCATGAGTTTGGCGTGACAAATGTCATGGGGGGCAAAATCTCTTGCTCTTCTCGCGCAGGGGGCTCAACTAAGAGATGCGCTCTTGCTCCTGGTTAGGTTTCGCGGGCAAGAGTGCCCGCGCCACATCTGCACCACAGCCAAGGCTCTTCCCCCCCCCCCGGCTTGTTACGAAATCCGAACAAACATGCCCGATACCACCCCGGCGAGGCTGGCAGGACGGACGCAGCATTCCGGCTGAAATGACCGCATCGTCAAGCGGGATGCGGGTAAGGCCTGTTCTGAAATCGTAACAAGCCGGTTGCGCCGGCGGATTTCGTGCTGAATCATAGGCATGAGGCCACGCACCCTGTTATGATTCCGACACTCCTGTGGAGGGCGTACCCAATGCTCCCGGCCGGAAAAAGCCTTCGAACCCTAAGAGAAAAACTCGGCTTGACGATGCGCGACATTGAAACTTCCAGCGCACGCATGGCTGAAAAATACCGCAACGAGGAATTCTCCATCCCTCCCAGCCGCTTGTCGGACATCGAGACCAAAGGCGTGTTGCCCAGCATTTTCCGGCTCTATGCCCTGGCGGTAATTTACCGCCGCGACCTGCGGGAACTGCTGGCGTGGTACGGCGTCGACATGAACAATGTAGCGGCCGACCTGGGGCTGATCGCCCCGCCGAAGTCGCACGTCTCGGAGGCTCTGACCGGACTCTCGGCGGTGCAGATGCCGGTGCGTATGGATCCTGGCTTCAACCAGCAGAAGACCGCAAACCTGGGGCGCATGGTGGAGCAGTGGGGACTGGTGCCGCTGGCATATCTGTCGCAGTTCAATCACACCAATTTCACCTACGGGTATATCGGGAACCAGGATTTCACGATGTATCCGATTCTGCCGCCCGGCAGTTTTATCCAGGTGGACGAAGCCAAGTGCAAAGTGGTCGAGGGTTCGTGGCGCTCGGAGTATGAACGCCCTATTTATTTCGTGGAAACCCGCGAAGGGCACACTTGCTGCTGGTGCAGCATGCGTCGCGACGATGTGATTCTACAGCCGCATCCGTTGTCGCCGGTGCCGATTCGAGTGCTTCGCCATCCGCAGGATGCCGAGATCATCGGCCAGGTGGTGGGTGTGGCTATGAAGCTGACGGAGTGGCACGCTTTTGGTTCTTCTCCAGGCTCGAAAGGGCAACAAGCACTGAATTAAGATGGCGGGCAGAGGCGGTATCCTCCGGCGAGGGTAGTAGCTCGCTGAACTGTCCGCGCATGTCTTCCACGTAAGCTTCCGCTGTTTTCTCGGCGTCCCGGCTCGACTCGCGCAAATCTTCCACCAGGTCTGGGATCGGGGTGCGAAGGACCGTCGACAAAACCTCACTGTGGACAGTTTTCAAGGCCCGATCCGTAGCTTCCTCCCCGTGCAGCCGCGCCATGCCCCAGTGCGCATAGCGGCCGTCCCGGCGGCGCAAAGACCCCAGGTAGCCAAGCTTGGCCAGCAGCCCGGAAATGGCTGCCAGCGTGGTTTCTCGCAGATCTTGCAGGGCGGATTTAAGCGTCATGGAATGTTACGAATTCCGAACAGTCTATAGACCCGGCGTGATCTTTCGGCCTCGGCAGGAACATGAAACTATCACGGTTCGCTTTTTCAAAACAAGGAGAAAAACACCGTGAAACGTATTCTACTGATCGCCGCCGCAGCCATTATGTTCCTGCACACCCTGGTGATGCCCATCGTAGCTCACGCGGATGGCGGACCGGGTAGCACCAATTGTGGCGGAAGCACGCTCTGCAAGCCATAGTTTTTCAATCGCGTTACGAAAAACGGACATCTTAGAGACGGCTCTTGTCGCCTGCCGCCGGTCGCGCTATAGTGCGTGGCTACGGCCATGCTGCGGGCGCACTCACTTCTTTGGTATTACCTCTGGGTTGCCCCCAATGTCATCCTGCTTGTGCTCGCCGCCCTGGCGTGGGGGCGAAAGATTCATGACCGGTTTCCGATTTTCCTGATCTACGCCGTCGTGTCGGCAAGTTGGCAGCTCATTCTCTACGTCGCAGACATCAGTCCGACAATCACCCCGGAAACCTGGTGGAGAATTTTCTGGGTTGGCTCGATGGCGGAAGCTGTGTTGAAATTCGCCATCATCGGCGAGCTATTCGGACGAGAGGTCGGCCACTATTCCGCACTCGCCAAGCTGGGAAGGTTTCTGATCAGCGGAGTCGGTGGGGTGCTGGTGCTGGTGGCAGTGGTCACGGCCGCATATACCCCGAAAGACAACATCTATCGGATTCTCTCCGGCGCCCACATTCTTGGACAGACGATCTATCTGATCGAGTCCGGCCTCATTCTGTTCCTCTTTCTATTTATGTCTTATTTCCGGCTGCGTTGGAGCCACATCGGGTTCGGCATCGCGCTGGGATTCGGCATTTCTGCTTGCGTACAACTGGCAACCTGGGCCTTGGCGGCCAACGGTAATTTTTCCGAACACGGCCGCGTCTTACTCGATTTCGTAAAAATGAGTACGTTTCACGTTTCTGTTCTGATCTGGTCTTATTATCTCCTCGTCCCTCAGAGAATTAATATCAGGCCATCGACCCCATTGCCCTCGGAGACTCTCACCATCTGGAATCGTGAATTGGAGCGTTTGTTACACCCATGAATTTAGCTATCGTTTTCGTCATCGCAGCAGCCGTTGCGCTCGTCGTGATTTTGGGCGCCGCCGTCACGCGTAGCCTGCAGACCGTCCGAAAGACCGCTGCTGCCATCCAACCGGTCGACATGGAAGCATTTCGGAACCTGATCGACGTTGCCGAGGATGAGTATCTGCGGCGGCGATTGCCCTCGGCCGAGTTTCGGATGGTGCAACGGGAACGGCTGTTGGCCATGGCTGCCTATGTGCGGGCCGCAAAAAATAACGCGGCGGTGCTGGTGCGTGAAGGACAGGCTGCGCTGGCCAACGGCGATCCGCGACTGGCGACTGCGGCGCACGAGTTGGTGGATGACGCGTTGCGCCTGCAGCGCAATGCTACCGTGGCCTTGATGCGAATTTATGTGGCGTGGACGTGGCCCAGCTCGAAAATCGCTCCGGGACGTGTGGCGGACCGTTACGAGCGGCTCAACGCGGCGGCGATGCTGTTGGGGCGGTTGCAGAATCCGGCGGTCCCGGTTCGTTTGTCCGCCCGTTTTTGATTTGTGACGTCCGTCACAGACACGGGGTTGGTGTTTTTGGCATTCTAACGCCCGGCGTCGCCGTGGCATTTCGCGACTTGAGTTACTTCGCCACTACTCCCCGTCATTCCATCCTTGTTTTCAGAGACCGTTCTAGTGTAAAAACCAGCGGGGACGTGTGCACAAAATCCAGTGCGTCCCAATTTCAGCCAACTGCCGTTGAAGTTTGTTTCTGCCGCCACTTGATGTGAGCGGCAGCAAGGGAGACTCTTATGATTCGCAGCCTGAGTTCTTTCTCCGCCGCGTTGTTCGTGATTCTGCTGAGCTCCATTGCATTCGGTCAGGGTGGCGCCGCGACCGGCGATCTCCACGTCACGGTGAAAGACGCCAAGGACAGTCTTGTGACCAATGCGACGGTCACGGTCAGTGATGTGGCCAAGGGCCTCTCGCGAACGGCGACCAGCGACAGCCAGGGCGGCTACAGTGTGCGCCTGCTGCCTCCGGGAGTTTATACGGTGACGGTGGAAGCTCCGGGCTTTGGCAAGGCGGAGGCCAAGGATGTGAGCGTCACGGTCGGCGGACTGGTGGATCTTCCAGTGCGACTGGCGGTGGCCAGTGGCCGCGAAGTGGTCGAGGTGACCTCGCAGCAGGAATTGCTCGAGACTTCCAGCACCTCGACGACGGATACGATCGGCCAGCGCCGGATCGACAACCTGCCTATCAACGGGCGCAACTACATCAATTTCACGCTGACGGATTCGCAGGTGGTGCGCGACAACTCGCCATTTCTCGGCGCCGCGCCCACGTCCGGGCTCAACATGAGCGGGCAGCGCGCGCGCGCGAACCTGGTGAATGTGGATGGCGCCGATGCCACCGACAATTCGACGAACGGCGTGCGCTCCACGGTTTCGCAAGAGGCGGTGCAGGAGTTCCAGATCATCACCAACGGCTACACTCCGGAATACGGGCGCGCTTCCGGCGGCGTGGTCAACATCATTACCCGATCGGGATCGAACGCTTTTCACGGCGACGTTTTCGGATTCCTGCGCAACCGCGATTTTCAGGCGGTGAATCCCTTCAGCACAGTTCCGAACCCGGCTTACACGCGAGTACAGGCGGGCGCAGCTTTTGGCGGTCCCATTAAGAAAGACAAAACGTATTATTACTTTTCCTATGAGGTCACGCGGCGGCACGAGACTGGATTTTCCAGCATCGCGCCCATCAGCAACACCGGGTACTACGGCTTACAGAGTTTTGACACAGCCACCACGGCGGGAGGCGCGGTACCGCTTCCCTTCGGCACCATCCTGGTGACTCCGGCGCAAGCAGCATTCCTGGGAGGTTTGTCGCCGGCTGAGGTGGGCGCGATCGGGCTTACGAACATTGAGAACTACGAAGTGCTTGCCGGGGCATCGTCCGGGCAGGCGCTGCAGGGCGCCTGGCCAACGGCCCTGGTGCAGGGCATAACTCTTGGCGCACTTTCCAGTTGGTCGGGCTTCCCAACCAGTTGCGTTCCCGGAGCCTGCGCCGCGCCCGCCAGTTTCTTTCCCAGCAACGTTCCCGCATCATTCCAGACGATAGGATCGCAGATTGGAAACTTTCCCGTTTTTGAGGGGACGAGCCTGTACTCCCTGCGCCTCGACCACAACGTCAACAACAACAACCGCCTGACCTTCCGGATCAACGTGAGCCCCAGCACCACAACGGGTATTGAGGGTAGTGGAGAGGACCAACCGTTCGGGCAGAACGCCTACTCGCGCACGTCGGAGCAGACCTACCGCGATGTGGATGGCGTGATGAAAGATACGTGGACCATCGGCACCAACCGAGTGAACGAATTCACCTTTCAGTACGCCCGCCGCGGACTCGCTTATTTCTACAACACGCAGATACCGGCAGGAGCGGACCCGGCGGTGAACATCACGGGCTTCGGTTATTTTGGCCGTGAACCCTATTCCTTCATTCAACGCACCGAGCAGCGGTACCAGTTCACCGACAATTTTTCGTGGACGATGGGCCGGCACAACACCAAGTTTGGCGTCAACGTCAACTACATCCCTCTCACTGCGAACTTCACCGTCAACTACGGCGGGAACTACGATTTCGGTTCCACCGCGGCGTTTCCTGCGCCCTTTCCCGTGCTGAATGCGGTGCAGGCATATGGCGCCGGGCTTCCCGGAGATTTCGTTCAAGGACTGGGCAGTCCGGCCGATTCCTTCAAAAACATTCCCATTGGAGCTTTCTGGCAGGACTCATGGCGTGTTAGCCCGACCTTCACGTTGAACTACGGTGTGCGCTATGACGTCGAGATTCCGCCCTCGCTGAAGCCGGTGACGGCGCTGGCGCAAGCTGGATACAATTTCCTGGGACTGGAAAAGGGCATTCAAACCGACAAGAACAACATCCAGCCGCGTGTAGGAATGGCGTGGGATCCCAAAGGCGACGGCAAGACGGTGGTACGAGCTTCCTACGGCATGTTCTACGACCATCCTCTGCTGGGGTTGTATTTCCTGGGTGATGCGTCGGATGGATCGTCGAGCGGTCAGTTGGCATTTCCGGCACTGGGCGTATGTAACGGCGACGCCAATCCTGCGAACTTGAACGCGATTCCGATTTTCCAGGGAACGCTGAACAGCCCCGGCTGCACGGCGGGCCCCAGCGCGCTTACTCCGTCTCTGGGCTATCTGCCCAATCAGCAGCAATTCGTCTCGCAAAACTTCCCTGGATCGCTGTTTCTCAACCAGAATTACCTGGCGGCGGGTTTTCCTCTGTTCTTCCAGCCTTTTGGTTATCCGCAAGGGAAGGGTTTCGTGTTCGCCTATTCGCAACAGGCGAACCTGACGTTTGAGCGCGACCTCGGAAACGGCTTCGCCCTGAGCCTGGCCTACAACTTCAATGGCGGGCGCCATCTGAACCGGCCGATCAACGCCAACGCGCAGCGCGGCGATTTGCTGGTGGCGAACTTCCAGGCTGCGTCCACAGATCCCACGTCTTACGCGGCCATTGGTGGACCACTGGGAGTGGGGAGTGGCCCCGCCTCGGGCGGCTATGCGCCTTGCGGAGTCAATCCCAGCGGGCAGCCCTGGGTTTCGGCAGCGCTGATGAACTTTTTCCGGCCTAGTGGAATCAATGCGTCGATCGCGAATGCCCTGACGGCAGCGGGCGCTGGAACCTGTGTGACCACGCTGGTTCCGGCGGTTCTTGGATATCTGCAGGCCACGGGCTTCAGCACGGCGGGCATCAATACCGCGTGCAATCCCACGACCCTGGTGGGCTGCATCCCGTTCGGCGACATGGACGCGAATTACTCCAACGGCAGCTCGATCTACCACGGCTTCAGCGCGAATCTGCGCAAGCGCTTCAACAAGAATTACGAATTTCTGGCTTCGTATACCTGGTCGCACGCGATTGATGATTCGACGGATTTGCAATCGCCCCTGACGCCGCAGGACAGCTACTACCCTGGTCTGGATCGTTCGAACTCCTTGTTTGACCAGCGTCACCGCTTCGTCTTCAGCGGCGTGTACCAGACCGGCAAGCTTGGCGGCAGCGGTTTCGCCAGGAAGGTCTTCAGCGATTGGACTTTTGCCCCGCTGATTGAGTTCAGTTCCGGACGGCCGTTCAACATCCTCACGGGCAACGGCGATAACCTGCAGGAATCGGCGCTGACGGGCCGCCCCAATACCTTCGTCAACCCGGCGTGTACTGCGCTTGGGTACACGCCGGTTAACTCGAAGTTCTCGCCGACTGGCGTCTTCCAGGAGCCGTGCATTGCCAACTTCAACGGCACGCTGATTTCACTCGATGGCAACCTGGGGCGCAACGCCGGAATTACTCCCTGGACGGTCTTTGACGACCTGCGCGTGGCCAAGCGCATTTATTTCGGCGAACGCTACAACATGGAATTGATCGCCGACATGTTCAACATCGCGAATCGCTATAACGTGTCGGCCGTCAGTCCACTCTTTACCAACGCCGGCGAGGCGACCGCGGCTTACGATCCGCGACAGTTCCAGTTTGCGATGAAGTTGAACTGGTAGGGCTGCGAGATTTCTGCGGTTGGGGCAAGGCGTAAAGTCAGCCGGCCCAAGGGAACTAATCCCTGCCTGCGCCCGTAGGTAATAGCATGGACGATCAAAGTATCGTAGTTGTGCCGGGAGCAAGTCCTACACCTCCGCCGCAGTCTCCAAACTCGATTTTTCGCGGGCTGAACGGCATCCGCGCGGGGTGGCGCGCGCTGATTTTCCTGGCGATCATCGCCGGGTTCGTCGCTGTCCTGAACCTCGTCGTTATTCTGGCGCTGCACTTTCTCAAGCCGGGAGGGACGCGGGCTATCAGGCGGCGTCACTGACTCCACTTGCGGCAGCCCTCACCGATGGAGGGATCTTTGTTTTTACCGCTTGCGCCGCCCTGATCATGTCCAAGATCGAGCGCCGTAAGTGGGGCGCGTACGGCCTGCCGGTGTCGTCATTCCTGGGCCGGGATTTCTGGGTTGGCCTGGTGATCGGCTTTTCCTCCATCAGCGCGACCTTGCTGGTGATTTTTTCACTGCACGGATTTCATCTGACCGGCCTCGCCATTCACGGCAATACCCTGGTACTGTCTGTTGCCGGGTGGAGTGGGGCATTTCTGCTGGTCGGCCTCGGAGAAGAGTTCGCCTTTCGCGGATATCTGCAATACACCCTTACCACCGGCATGGGATATTGGCCTGCAGCAATTCTTTTGTCGGCATTGTTTGGCCTCGCCCATGCCGGCAACCCCGGAGAAAGCATTCCGGGATTGCTCTCGGTGGTGTGCTTCGCGCTGCTGTTCTGCTTCATTCTGCGCCGGACGGGAAATCTCTGGTGGGTGGTGGGGTTCCACGCGGGATGGGATTGGGGACAGACTTTCTTTTACGGCGTGAGCGACAGCGGCCTGGCCCCGTATCACAACCTGCTCAACTCCAGCTTCAGCGGTCCGCGCTGGCTGACGGGCGGGAGCGTTGGTCCCGAGGCGAGCGTCTTCACTCCGCTGACGCTGCTGATCGTGGGACTCGTGGTGAGCCGCTTTTATCGGGAGACGAAGTATTCAGCGCATTGAGGAATTGGGTAATTTTGTAATTGAGTAATTTAAGCAAACTCCGCACACGAATCATTTCAAATTACCCAATTGCAAAATTACCCAATTCCTCAATTTTTCCCGGTGTTACACTTTGCTTTTCACCCATCCTTGGCGCTTGCCTGGAGTACGTTTCCCAATGTCCCAACCCTATACGCCCACGCCGCGGACCCGTGTGGTCCGCGAGGCGGACCGGGCTGTTTATGATCGCGAAGCCGCTTATCGCATTCTCGATGAAGGATTCTTGTGCCACGTGGGTTTCGCCGCCGATGGACAACCCTTTGTGATTCCCACGTCGTACGGACGCACGGGCGACAATCTCTACATTCACGGCTCGGCCGCGAGCCGCATGCTGCGGCAGTTGAAGGAAGGCGTTGCAGTGTGCGTGACGGTCACGTTGCTGGATGGGCTGGTGCTGGCGCGCTCCATCTTCAATCATTCGATGAACTATCGCTCGGTGGTGGTGCTGGGGAAAGCGACGCTGGTGGACGATCCCGCAGAAAAGCTGGAGGCCTTGCGGCTTCTCTCCGAACATATTCTCCCCGGCCGCTGGGCGGAGTCGCGCCAGCCCAACGAGCGGGAACTAAAGGCCACGTCGATTCTGCGCATCCCCATCGATGAATTTTCCGCCAAGGTGCGGCAGGGGCCAGTGGTTGACGATGAGGAGGATTATTCATTCCCGACGTGGGCTGGGGTTATACCGCTGGAGATGAAAGCAGGGGAACCGGTGGATGATGCGAGACTTCTGCCTGGGCAAGAAGCGCCGGAACATACAAGGCAATATTCCAGGAAGCGATAGCTCTATCCCGTTGTAAACGTTGGTAAAGAATGTTATCCTTATTGTAAGGATGGGTGGTAAAGATGGGACACTTTAGCACAATCAGCAGCAAGGGACAAGTCACAGTTCCGCAAGAGATCCGCAAGCGGCTTGGAGTGGGAACCGGCGACCGCATCGAGTTTGTGGTCGAGGAAGGCCGCACCATGTTGCGTCCTGTCCGCTCGGAAGCCAACCCATTCGAGAAGTACATCGGAATTCTGGGCCCGTTCCCCGGAGGTGAAGAGGGGATCAAAGCCTGGATTGACGATATGCGAAGCGATGAAGACTACGAATGAGAACGGCCCTTGATACGAATATTCTGTCCCTATTTTGGTCGGGGGAACCGTCCGCAACCTCGATTGGTGCTCAGTTGTCAAAGGCACGCGCCGATGGAGCTCTGGTGGTGAGCGCACCGGTCTTCGTTGAACTTTCGGCCATTCCTACGGGCAGCGCACGGCGGGTAGAGACACTGCTGGATGAAATGAATATCGCGATCGATTTCTATCTCGGAGAAGATGTCTGGCGATTCGCTGCAACGAGCTTCGCGGCTTATGCCATGCGACGGCGCCGGGCCGGCGGGGGAGCGCCAAAGCGTTTGCTGCCCGACTTCGTGATCGCGTCGCACGCTCTGTTGAAAGCGGATAGGCTGATGACGCGCGACACCGGTCGCTTTGCTCAGGATTTTCCGAATCTTCGCCTCTTGTAACTTCCTTACGGAATCAGCAGCAGCTTCCCTGTTGTCTTCCGGCCTTCCAGATCGCGGTGCGCGCGCTGCGCCTCAGCCAGCGGATATGTGTGCTCGATGCGAAGCTTGAGTTTTCCCGCCGCGATCATGGCGAACACCGCGCCTGATCGTGCGACTAACTCGTCGCGCGTGGCGATGTAGTTCGCCAGCGTGGGGCGGGTTACGTAGAGCGATCCTTTTTGCGATAAAGCCACCAGATCGAACGGAGGCACCGCGCCACTCGATCCTCCAAACAGCACCATCATGCCGCGAGGCCGCAGGACGTTCAGACCCTTCTCGAAGGTTGTCTTGCCCACCGAATCGTAGACCACGTCCACGCCCTTGCCGCCGGTGAGGCGCTTGGTTTCGATTTCGAAATCGGCCTGCGTGTACAGGATGACTTCATCCGCCCCGGCCTCGCGCGCGAGCCTGGCTTTTTCTTCGGTGGAAACGGTGGCGATGATTCGCGCGCCGATGTTGTGAGCCATCTGCACCAGCAGGAGTCCCACGCCGCCAGCGGCGGCATGAATCAGGGCGGTCTCGCCGCGCTTCAGCGGATAAGTATCGTGCGACAAATAATGCGCCGTCATGCCTTGCAACATCGCAGACGCGGCCTGCTGATCGGTCACGCCCTGCGGGATCGCCACCAGGCGGTCGGCGGCCACGGCGGCATATTCCGCATAGGAGCCGAGAAGTCCGGTCCAGGCGACACGGTCTCCGACTTTCACCGACTTCACTTCAGCGCCGATGGCGGCAACGACGCCAGCGCCTTCCTGTCCCAAAACAAACGGCATGGGAGCTTTGTAGCGGCCCTCGCGGAAGTAGACATCGATGAAGTTGACCCCCGAGGCTGACAGTTTGACCACCGCCTCATTCGGTTTGGGCTGAGGAACGGGCAGATCCACCAGTTCCATCGCTTCAGGTCCGCCGGGTTGTTTTACCTGAATGGCTTTCATGCTGCGTTGGATTCCCTTGCCGGAATTTGGATGCAAGGTCAGTTCTGAGTCCCGAGTTGCGAGTCCCGAGTCTCGAGTACCCAGCACCTAGTACCTAGTACTCGGTACTCGGTACTCGGTACTGAGAACTGAGAACTGATCTCTGGTACACTGGCGCGTCCGCTCAGGAGCCTCCCTCATGGCTGAAAAAAAACCTCAAACCTACGCTAACCATACACGGTGGGACCCGCAGTTCCACTTCTTCGCGTTGCCGGTTTTTCTGCTGTTGGCGATCGGCTCGGCGGTGCATTTCATTTGGCGCCCGCGTTTGCATATCGCTTTGATTTTTGTAGTCTCGGTGGCTGCCGCGGTCGTCGTCCTAAAAGGCCGCCTCAATGCCCTCAAGGTGCAAGACCGGGTGATTCGTCTGGAAGAGCGCCTGCGCCTGGCGACCCTGATGCCCGAAGGGCTGCGCTCCCGCATACCGGAGTTGACCGAAGGGCAACTCGTAGCGCTACGTTTCGCGTCAGATGGAGAAGTAGCAAAATTAGCCGAGCGCGCGCTCAACGAGAAACTTTCCAAGGCCGATATCAAAAAGGCGATTCAGAACTGGCGTCCAGATTACTGGCGCGTCTGATCCGGCCTGATCGAGCGCGGCAAGAGGTGCGCCGATGACCGCGATTAGCCGTCGATCATTTCTGGAAATGGCAATTGCGCTGGGCGCAACCGCTGCGTGGAGCCATCCCTTTGCCACTGGATCCAAGGTCCACTGGCAGGAACACCGCGACCTTTATCCCGAAGGCTTAGCCTCCGGAGATCCCGAAAGCGACAGCGTTTTACTGTGGACGCGACGTCCGCCGACCCACGGCTCAACCGTAGAAACGTTGCACGTGGAGGTCGCCGAGGATGAAGTTTTCAAGCGTGTAGTAGCGACCGCGGAAGCGCCGATCTCCGAAGCCTCCGACTGGACTTGCCGCGTGCTGGCCGGTGGATTGAAGCCGGCGAAGGTTTACTGGTACCGCTTCACCGACGCTGAAGGAAACGGCAGCCGCATCGGCCGGACGCTCACCGCGCCCGCCGATAACGACGCCAGGCCAGTGCGCTTCGCCTTCATCAGTTGCCAGAACGCCAACCAGGGCGCGCAAAATGCCTACCGGCGGATGATCTTCGAGGACGAGCGCGCCGACGAGCGAGACCGGTTGGGCTTCGTGCTGCACCTGGGCGACTTCATCTACGAAATCGTGTGGTATCCGGAAGATCGTCCGCAGGGGATGTATGACCGTCGCCTGCGCGACATCGTGCGCTACGAGCACGGCGAGAAAATCCGCGACTTCCATATTCCAACCACGGTTGCGGATTACCGCGCCATCTACCGCAGCTACCTGCACGATCCCGATCTGCAGGATGCGCGCGCTCGTTGGCCGTTCGTGTGCATGTGGGATAACCACGAATTCAGCTGGCTCGGCTGGCAGAGCCTGCAGAAATTTCAAGGAGTCAACCGTCCGGCGCAAACCCGAAAAGTGGCTGCCAATCAGGCGTTCTTCGAGTATCAGCCTGCGCGGTTGTTCAAGCCGAGCGGTCCGTCACTCAAGCAGTTCGATCCGCCACGCGTCGCCGACGCGCCGATTACTCATTTTGATGAGCATGGTTTGGGCGAGGAACCAAACAATCTGACCGCCATCGGCAGCCTGCGAGGCTATCGCGCGATGCGGTGGGGCCGCAATGTCGAACTCCTCATCACCGACCAGCGCAGCTACCGTTCAGAGGAGCCCACGGGGCGAAAGGAAGCGGCGGCGTTTTCCAGCGACGACTTTCCGGGGCTCATGCCCCAGGAAGTTCTGGACATGCTGGACGGGGGAAGCGCCCATAACGGCGGTCATCCTCCGGCAACGATTCGTTATGGCGGGAGCGAGGTAGAGAATTTTCGCCGTAACGAGCCGCCGCAAACGGTTCTTGGGGCGGAACAGAAAGCGTGGTTTCTGGAGCGTCTGCAGAAGTCGCATGCCACATGGAAAGTCTGGGGCAACACGATTGCGACGCTGGAGATGCGTGCCGATCCGCAGAACCTGCCGGCGGGACTGACGAAGCCGTGGCCGGGTGCGGGCTTCGCCGGCTTTGACGCGAGTACCGGCTCGGATGGGCACAGCAATGCATACGTCGAGCGTGCGGAGATTTACGATTTCGTTCGTGAGCATGGAATCACCGGCTTCGCGACCGTGGCCGGCGATCGTCATTGTTTTTGTGCAGGGCTGGCCGCCAAGGCTCTCCCACCTAAGGCGTTCGAGCCGGTAGGCGTGGCTTTCGTTACGGGTTCGATCTCGGCGCCCACGGTGCAAGAAGCGTTTGAGCACGGCTTTCCGAAAGATCATCCGCTGCGATCGCTATACGTCGGTCAGGGACCGGCGGATCACGGGCCTCAGCCCACTTTCAATCTGTTGTTGCATCATGGCGTGAAGTCGTGCCTGGAGTATGCCAAGAGTGGCGACGTCCAAAAGGCGCGGGCGTTGTCGAACCCGGATTTGTCCCCGCACGTTTCTTTCGTGGATATGGGCGGGCACGGATATGCCGTGGTTCGCGCTACCAGCGAAGTATTCGAGACGGAATTTGTTTGCATTCCCCGTCCGCTGGAACGCAGCGAGCGGGCCGATGGAGGCCCGCTGCTGTATCGCGTCCGTTACCGAGCCAGTTTGTGGCGCAAAGGTGAGCGGCCCAAGCTGGAGTCACAGATTGTTGAAGGCGATCCTCGGTTCTCGGTCTGAACCGGAAACCAGTCCGCCAATTTTCTTACCAAATTCGCACCCGGTCCGCTGGGGCGAGGTAGAGTTTCTCTCCCGGTTGGACGTTAAAGTCCGTATACCAGGCATCGATATTGCGGACGGTGTCGGAGCGATATTGCCCCGGCGCGTGGCCGTCCGTCATCACTTGCTGGCGTTCGGCGGCCTCGCGAATCTTTGCTCCCCAGTTCTGGGCGAAGGCAATGAAGAACTGCTGGTCGCCGGAGAAGCCGTCCAGCACTGGCGCAGTCTGGCCGGCGAGCGAAGCGCGATAGCCATCATAGGCAGCCGCGATGCCGGCAACGTCGGCAATGTTCTCGGCCAGCGTCTGCTTTCCATTCACATTCAAGTCCGGGAACGGTTTGTAGGCATCGTATTGAGCCGCGAGGCGTGCCGTCTCTTTGTCGAAGTGTTCAAGGTCGGCGGGAGTCCACCAATTGCGGACACGTCCCTTGGAATCGAATGCACTGCCTTCGGTGTCGAAGGTGTGGCTGATTTCGTGCCCGATGACGGAACCGATCGCTCCGTAATTCGTCGCGGCAGGGGCCTTGGGGTCGAAGAACGGCGGTTGCAGAATCGCTCCGGGAAAGTTGAGCGCGTTCTGCAGAGGAAGATTCACCGCATTGACGGTCTGCGGAGTCATCGACCACTCATGGCGGTCAACCTGGGCTCCCAGTCGCGCGACTTCTTGAGTGTACTTAAACAGACTGCCGCGCCAGATGTTGCCGAAGAGATCGCCGGCTTTGACCTCGTAGGCAGAATAGTCATGCCAGGTTTCCGGGTAGCCGATGCCGACATAAAGAGTCGTGAGCTTGGCCTGGGCCTCGGCCTTGGTCGCGGGGTCCATCCAGGAAAGCGCGTCGATGCGTTTGCGGAACGCGGCGATGATGTTTGCCACCATCGCTTCGGCCTGCGCCTTGGCTTCGGGCGGGAAGTAGCGCTGGGCATAGATTTTTCCGACATCATCGCCCAGCAGTGCGTCAACCACAAACACGCCACGCCGCCAGCGCGGCATCTGTTGCGGTGTGCCGGAAAGCGTCTTGCCGAAAAAGGCAAAGCGTTCGTCGCCGAACGCCTTGGGCAGCACGCCCGCGTAGGCCTCAATCAAATGAAAAGCCAGATAGTCCTTCCAGGTGTCGAGGGCAGCCGAAGCGACCAGCGCAGACTCGCCGGTGAAGGCAGTGGGCTGCCACACGATGAAGCTGGACTGCTGGCTGAGTCCGGCGCCGCGGAAATACTCAGCCCAGTCGAGGCCGGGAGCCTTGGCCGCGAAGTCGGCCTGCGTCCAAGTGTTGTTGGCCTTGTGGATGTCGTCGTTGTCCTCGAGGCTGAGATGTTTTTCCGCGATGTCATGCTCCAACTGGACGATGCCGGCGGCGCGAGCGTCCGTGTTGTTAAATCCCGCGAGCTTCAGCATGGCGGAGACATGCGCCTGATATTTGGCGCGGATCGTCTTCATGTGCTCGTTGTCGGAGAGGTAGTACTGACGGTCGGGTAGTTGCACACCACCCTGCAGCAAGTAAGCGGCATAGTGTTCGGAATCGTTGAAGCCGGGCGCGACCCACAATCCGAAGAGGTTCGCGGTGTGGAAGTTGGTGTTGTTCAGGGCGTCAACGTCGGCGCGCAGCGTCTGGCCCAGGGCGTGGGCCAGTTCCTTCTTGTCGTGGATCGCCGCAATGGCGTCCAGGTGCGGACGCAGCGGAGCCAATCCCTTGGCCTCGACGCCCGCCTCGTCCATGTAGGAATTGTAGAGGTCGGCAATTTTTCGTGAACCGGAACCGGCAGGCGCATTCGCCTTGGCCATCTCCTCGATAAGGTCTGCGGTGCGTTTGTTGCTCAAGTCCCCCAGCACCGTAAACACACCAACCCCGGCACGGTCCGGCGGCAGTTCGGTGCGCTTGAGCCAGTTGCCATTGCCGTAAAGATAGAAGTCATCCCCCGGTTTAATCGAGGTATCCATGTTTTCGACCCGGATGCCGTGGGTGTCAGCTTTGGACGCGTCCGCCTTTGGTGAATTCTGGGCAGAGGCAAGCAAGGTAAGGGAAAAAAGAATGAGCGCTACCACTAAACTGCGCGCACGGGAAGGCTTCGACGATTCAAATGGGGATTTCATGTATATTGCGCTCCTAAAAAGGCAGCCCACAACTCGGGATGTCGGAAACAACGAGGTTAGACGGCGAACTACAGTACAGGGTAGCAGGTTGGCGGGGCCGGTGTTGGGACCGAGAGGCCGGGAGAGCGCTAAGCTCGGCAATCAACCTTTTTGGCAGGCTGGCCGTCTGATAATAAGTCTGAGGGTAACTATGGGGCAGGATGCCGAAAGTAATGGCGGCTGTCCCCTTTCGGCGTTGACCCAGGTTACACCGCACGATACGATTTTGATACAATTCAGCGGGCTTTCGCCCGAGGGAGCAATCCGTATCTCATAGAGAAATATGCGAGTTGCGAAACTGCAAATACGGATGGCAGGACTGGCGATTCTGGCCTTGGTGATGTCTTCGTGCCAGACAGCCCAGAAGCCGACTTCCCTGCTCCCGGCCAGAACTGCGCCGACGCTGACTGCGGCGAACGCGGCAATTCCGGCAAAGCCACAGCAGCAGGCGACCCAGCCGGCCACAGCGCCTGCCGATCAGCCACAGCAGACGCAGGTTCAGGCTTCGGCACCGGCGGAAACCAAGCCGCAGATACCATCTCCTAATCCCTCTTCCGACCCCGTTGCCGATCTAATCGCGCGGGTGGAGAAGAACTATCAGGACGGCCTAATCGCCTACAATGCGGGCTACATCGACGCCGCCAAGGCGGATTTCGACAAGGCTTTTAACGCCCTGCTCGAGAGCAACCTGGATGTCCGGTCGGACGACCGGCTGGAAAAAGAGTTCGACCACATTGTCGAGGGCATCAACCACCTCGATCTGGGCAATCTGCCGGGCGACACGGAAGCGCAAAAGTCGGAACCGGCGCCGATCGACGAAGCCAACGACGCCACGCTATCCTCCGATGCCAAGTTGAAGGCCAAAGCGCAGGCGGAAATCAAATCGACGCACTCCGACTTGCCGCTGATGATGACCGACCAGGTGGCCGGCTATATCAACTACTTTTCGAATCGTGGACGGGGAACCTTCGAACGCGCCTTCGCCCGTTCCGGCCGTTACCACGACATGATGGTTTCCATCCTGAAGGAAGAAGGAGTTCCTCAGGATCTGATCTATCTGGCTCAGGCCGAATCCGGATTTCATCCTCTGGCGGTTTCACGAGCGGGCGCGCGGGGGATCTGGCAATTCATGGGCAGCCGCGCCCGAGGCTACGGTCTCGAGCGAACTCAGTGGGCGGATGACCGGCAAGATCCGGAAAAATCCACTCGCGCCGCCGCCCGCCACCTGCGGGATCTTTATGCTCAGTTCGGGGATTGGTATCTGGCCATGGCGGCCTACAACTCCGGGCCCGGAACGGTGCAAGCTGCAGTCAAGCGCACGGGTTACGCCGATTTCTGGGAGCTTTACCGGCGCAATGTGCTGCCGAAAGAGACGCGCAATTACGTTCCCATCATTCTGGCGGTGACCATCGTCGCCAAGAACCTGTCGCAATACGGCTTTGATGATGTGTCGATGGACGAACCGCTGGCCTACGATTCCGTGACCATCGATTATCCTGTCGATTTGCGGTTGGTGGCGGAATGCGTGGATGCAACCCCTGCCCAACTGCAGGACTTGAACCCGAGCCTGTTGCGCATGAGCACTCCGAAGGAGGGCAAGTTCGAACTGCACCTGCCCGCCGGAACCAAAGATGAGTACCAGACCTCTATCGCGTCGATCCCTGTGCATATGCGGCTGTGGTGGCGCTACCACAAGGTTCAACCGGGCGACACGCTGGCGTCTCTCAGCCGGTCCTATCGGGTAACGATGAACTCGATTGCGGCGGTCAACCAGTTCGAAGGCACGCAACTGGAGGCTGGCTCGCGGGTGATCATCCCCATCGCGGAAGGCAAGCATCCGGTCAGCGATACCACCACGTACGCGCACCGGATCACACGCTACAAAGTGCGCAAGGGGGATACAGTCGAGACGGTGGCCGAGAATTTCGGCGTATCGGCCCAGATGGTCCGCCGGTGGAACGGCCTTCACAACGGGGATAGCTTGCGTGGGAGGACGGTGCTCGCCCTGCACCTGCCGGTGACGCCCAGTAGCGAAACCACGTCAACCGCCTCCAAAAAATCTGGCGCGCACTCCAGGAAAACCAACCAAACCGCTGCTGGAAAATCTCCTGGCGCCAAATCGAGGAGAGAATCCGCCGAGGCATCGCCTACGCGGGCCGCGGTGCTGCACCATACGGTGAAGAGCGGAGAAACCCTCTACTCCATCGCCACTACCTACAAAACCACCGTTGCGGCCCTCAAGCGCAGTAACCGCGATGTTGCCGTGCTGAGGCCGGGCATGATCCTGGTCGTGCAGCCGGCTCGATAGCTTCTAACCGATTTATTCCGTCCAAGTTTCCGGTTCAATCGAACTCACGAATTTGATCTTCCCTCCGGATTATGCAAACACTTGCATACATTCCGCGGTTAATGCGCTAGAATCCCCCGGTACCCCGAAAAACCCAAGGATTACCATTTCTTCAAAGGAGTACCCCCATGAATTTTCGCAATGTAGCTCTACTGGTTTTAGTCATCGCCTTGTGCATGACGTCGGCTCTTCCTGCGTTCGCGCAGGATGGCGGCGCCACGTTCAAGACAAAATGCGCCGCCTGCCACGGTGCCGAGGGACAGGGCAAAGTTGGTCCTGCACTCAAGGGCACCAGCCTCACCGCCGACCAGATTGCCGAGGTGCTTACAAAAGGCAACGAAGCCAAGAAAGCGCCTCATAAGAAACCACTGAGCGGCCTTTCCGACGCCGACGCAAAAGCGGTCGCCGAGTTCGTGAAGACCCTGAAGTAAGTCTCGCTTTCTCTTTAGCTGTGGAAGCCTCGAGCGCAATCGCCCGGGGCTTCTTTTTTGCAGTCGCGAATCGGGGGGACAATGATTTGCCAGAGCTAAACGCTGACGGTCTGAATTGCCACGACCGCTGACCACTAACCCCTAAACACTACCCACTGATTTTTCAGATTCTTCTTTCTTTCCCTCGCGGCGTGTGGTAACAGGATAGGCAGGCAGATGTGATGCAGGCCCTTGCAGTCGGCACCAAACATCGTGCTATAATCGCGCGCCGTTCAAGCAGAAGTTTCTGGTGGACTTTTAATTTCTCGTGCCCGGCAACCTGGCGCGCCGTTGTTGCAACCAGGGAGCCAAAACAAGATCAGGAGGAGCAATGACGTTCTACGATCCCACACTGTACTCGCGTGATGATGAAGAAGAATTCGGCGACAGCGGCGCCTACAGCGAGTCGCTCGAAGAGGATTTCGAAGAGGAAGAAGAGGAGGAAGAAGAAGCCGGTATGCCGGAACCGACAATGAGTGAGCCGGTCATGCCTGCGACTCCGCCGCCTCCGCCACCCCGGCCGAAGCCCGCGGCTCCGGCTGCCAAGAAGCCGCCCGCCAAAAAGGCGCCTGCCAAGAAAAAAGCGGCAAAAAAGCCCGCGAAGAAGAAAACGGCTAAGAAGCCGGCTAAGAAGAAAGCCGCGAAGAAGCCCGCCAAAAAGAAAGCTGCCAAGAAGCCGGCTAAGAAGGCCAAGAAGAAAGCGAAGAAGGGCCGCCGCTAAGGCAGCCGTTTGTTGAATCGTGTTTAGAAAGATCGGGCTCGGAACGAGCTCGTAAAATCAGGCCGCGGCCTACGGGACGCGGTCTTTTTGCTGCCCGTTGCTGCCCGGCCCAGCCGAGTTCGACGCCAGCCCAATGGTCGCCAGCGTCGTATAATCCATTGCTGCCGCCCCCGGAGGCCCATCCATGAAGCCGTCGCAGGTCTTTCTTGCCCGTCTGTTTGCCCTTCTGCTTGCCCTTTTGTGGTTTGCGACCGCCGCCATCGCGCAGGGGCCATCGATTCCGAAGCCACCCGAGACGCCAAAGCATCCTGTCACCGACGAATATCACGGCGTCAAAATTACCGACGACTATCGCTGGCTCGAAAATTGGGAAGACCCTGCCGTCAAACAGTGGAGCGCCGCCGAGAACGCCCGCACCCGCGAATATTTCGACCAGCTTCCGGCGCGGCCTGCGATCAAGCAGCGGCTGCAGCAGCTTACGGCCTCGTCCTCGGCTGCATATTACGAACTCGCATTTCGCGGTGGAACTTTGTTCGCCATGAAATTTCAACCGCCTCAGCAACAACCCGTGCTCGTCGCCATGACTTCTGCCGACGATCCTGGCAGCGCGAAAGCAATCTTCGACCCCAACGCCGCGGGCAAGGGATCGCTTTCGGTACAGTTCTTTACCCCTTCGCTGGATGGCAAGTACGTCGCCGCCGCGCTGACCGAAAGCGGCTCGGAGGATTGCTCGGCGCGGATTTTTGAAGTCGCAACCGGCAAGGAACTGGCCGACGTGGTGCCCCGCGTCAACTTCGCCACGGCTGGAGGCAGCATCGCGTGGAAGGCGGACAACTCCGGCTTCTACTACACGCGCTATCCGCAAGGCAACGAGCGCCCAGCCGAAGACGCCAACTTCTACCAGCAGGTTTACTTTCACAAACTGGGCACCGATCCCAGGCAGGATACTTATGTAATCGGCAAAGATTTTCCGCGCATCGCGGAGATTCAACTGCACACCAGCGATGACGGCCACTGGCTGCTGGCGGTGGTGGGCAACGGGGACGGCGGGCAATTCGCGCACTATGTGATGGATTCCGGCGGCCACTGGACCCAGATCACGCATTTCGAGGACGGAATCGCGGCGGTGAAGTTTGGCGACGGCGATGCTCTCTATCTGCTTTCGCGCAAGAACGCTCCGCGTGGGCAGATTTTGCGGCTGCCGCTGGCGCACCTTGATCTTGCTCAGGCTAAGGTCGTGGTCGCGCAGAATTCGGGCTCTGGATCCGATGAGACTGCCCGCGCTTCGATCGAAGACTTTGTGCCCGCCGCGGGCCACTTGTATGTCGTCGATATCATGGGTGGCCCATCGCGCATACGGGTCTTTGACGAAAACGGGCGCGCTCTGCCCGCGCCGCCTTTGCCGCCAATTTCATCGGTTGGCGAGGTTCTCTCCGTCGGCGGGGGCGACGTACTTTTCTTCACTTCAACTTATCTAAATCCGCCGGGGTGGTACCGCTTTGACGCCGCCAGTGGGAAGTCGGTGCGCACTGCGCTTTATGAAACCTCTCCCATCAATTTCGACGACGCCGAAGTGGTTCGGGAATTCGCGGTCTCCAAAGACGGCACCCGCGTGCCGATGAATATCGTGCATCGCAAGGGCACAAAACTGGATGGCGCCAAGCCAACGATCCTGTACGGATATGGCGGCTACAGCATCAGCGAAAAGCCGTTTTTTATCGGATCCAACGGCCGCATCTGGCTCGATCAGGGCGGAGTTTACGCTTATGCCAATCTCCGGGGCGGCGCCGAATACGGCGAAGAATGGCACCTGGCGGGGAATTTAACGCGCAAGCAGAATGTCTTCGACGACTTCATTTCTTGCGCCCAACACCTGATCGAGCACAAGTACACGTCGCCCGCGCACCTCGCCATCCTCGGCGGAAGCAACGGCGGCCTGCTGATGGGCGCGGCCCTCACGCAGCGGCCTGACTTGTTCCGCGCCGTCGTCTCACGCGTGGGGATCTACGATATGCTTCGCGCCGAACTCGATCCCAATGGAGCTTTTAACATCACCGAATACGGCACGGTGAAAGATCCCGCGCAGTTCAAAGCGCTGTATGCGTATTCGCCCTATCACCACGTGAAGGACGGGACGGCGTATCCGGCGATTCTTTTCATGACGGGCGAAAACGACCATCGCGTGAACCCCATGCAGTCGCGCAAAATGACAGCGCGCCTGCAGGCAGCAACCAGTTCCGGTCAACCAATCCTGCTGCGCACCACAGCCAACGCCGGACATGGCATCGGCACCGCGCTCGATGAGCGCATCGAGCAAAGCGCCGACTTTTATAGTTTTCTTTTTGATCAGTTGGGGGTGAAGTACGCGGCAAAATAAAGTACCCAGTACCTAGTACTCAGTAGCGAGTGCGGCGTACCTACATGAGTCTCGAGGTTGCGGTTTTGAGCTGGCAAAACTCGCGGATTCGGATCGGTACTGGCAACTGGGTACTAGATACTGGGTACCGAATTACTTCTTGCCCGCCACCGCTGCCTTGCACTTGCCGTACAACTCGAGCAGGTGGGTGGCATACTCTTCGGGCTTAGAGGCCGAACCTGTGCCCTGAAAGCCTACGCCGGTGGAGGTCGTACGGCCGTAGCCGGTGGTCATGGCGACGAATTTCATTAGATCGAGCGCGATATCTTCATCGCGGCGCGCACTTGCATGCGAAGTTGCACCTTCATCCATAATGCCTTCTCCTGAACCGGAAATATAAGGAAGTTTTTCTTCTTCGAAGTCTTCGTCTTCCTGAACGAATTCGTCCATGCAGATGTCTTCCATGGCTTCACCGCACTCCGCCATGATGATAGCAGGGGCGGAACGCGGCGTGCGAGTGGTCGAGGGGAAGAATCCGCTCGAGGTTGCAGTTCGCGCGAAGCTAGGAACCCGGAATTTTACCTTGCCCGGCCAGCGTGCTGATGCGCTTGCCGAAAACGCTGCCGTGGATGGTCATCAGAGGCCCGATGGCGACATAAATCCATCCCGCCCAGTTTGGACTCTTAAGAGCCACAAGAAACGACGTGATCCCGACCAGCGTGAGCAGGATGTTTTCCTGCATGGAGAAGCGAGTCACCGCAACCTCCAGCGGAGTCAACCCCAGCTCGCGGCGCAAACGGTACGCATGCTCATACATCAAGACAAAAAGCAGAAAGACGGAGATGAATCCCAGGGCATAGATGCGCATGAGCATGGAAGCATCGTGCCAGACGAAATCGTTGGGCACTTCCGCCCCGGTGATCGGCGAAAACAGCAAGGCGAAGACGAACTTCAAGGGATAGACATAGAACAGGACGAGAAAAAGCAGAACCACATTCAGGAAAACGGTGTAAGGGTCTTCGAGGCCATAGCGGCGCGAGAATTTGTAGTGCGTGCGCCAGATCATCGCCAGCTGCGCGAAGCAGGCCGCGAATGGCAGGAACCCGCGCATGTCGGCCATCAGCTCGGCGTAGGTTCGCGGCACTTCCAGAGAAACCACGAGCAAGGTGATGGCAAAGCCGAAGATGACGTCACAAAACGCCTCGAGGCGGGTGATTTCGCCGGCGCGCCAGCGGAAATATTTTTCGGGAACGATGGCGGGAACGTGGGAATGGGCGCGCGGCTGCTCTGTGTCCAAAGTTGGTGCGACGGCCGGTTCGGCAACGGAGGGATTTTCCATGCCGTAGATTGTGCCGGGTCAGTCGCCGGTTGGCAATTGAAATTCGATGCCCGCAGTGCGCCGCAGCCGAATCATCAGCCACACCGAGGCCACGAACAGAAGCGGAGACGAATAGAATCCCGGGGCGGGCCGGGGAAACGTCACAGCAGCGACCGTATGCCCCAGAATCGAAAACAACGTATGGGTCAAGCCGTTAAGAAGCATGAGGACGGCGAAAAACCACGCCAGTGGCCGCAGGCCGCGCATGCCCCGAGCCGCCACTGGAGTCAGGCAGAAGAGCACTCCGCAAATTACGATCAGCCCGAACAGCCACACGCGAAACTGGGGGAACGGCGGCATGGGAAAACCGCTCCAGCGCTGGCGTAGAACTGTCACGGTAGGGTTGTACACGGCCAGAAAGCCGGTCAAGGCTTCATCCAGAATATGCAGCGCAAAAGCCACGCACATTGCAAACCACGCGCGGCCAAACCCTGAAGCGGAGAGTGCCGGTGGCGGCGAACGAAAGTCAATCATCACTACTGGAATTCTCAATGCTCATGGAACAATTGGCAATAGCCGAAACGGGTGACGGCACGTGTGGCAATCTCGCCCGCAAAGGGTCCAGCCTGCTCGGCAAATTACCGCGCCACTTCGCTCATCAGTGCCAGCAGATTTCCCTCGGAGTCGTGGAAGAACGTCATCCACAAATCGTGCGTGGGCATTTTCGCGATCAAGTGCGGCTCATCCTCAAAGTGCACGCCACTTCCCTTCAGCTTGGCGTGAGCCGCCTGAATATCGGGAACGGCAAAGTACAAAACCGAGCTGGGATGATCGAGTTCCGGCTTGTCGGGCAAACTCAGCATGAACCGTACCCCGCCGCAATCGAAGAACGCCAGCCCTGGCGGCGCCTTGAAAAGCAGCTTCAGCCCCAGGACATGTTGGTAGAAGGCCGCTGCCCGCTCCACGTCTTTGGCGTTGATAGCGATCTGGCCAAGATGGGTAATTCCAACTCCAGTTGCGATTACGCTCATCGTCGAAGTCTCCGAGCCCGAAGGGACTGCTGAACGAACTATACGCGATGGATCCAGCACGCAGCGTCCACTCCTCGGCGGCTAAAAGCCGCAAGTGGAACGAGCCAGTTATCGCAGCGCTGAAGCGCTGCGCCACCCAAACGCAAGTAGCTCTGTCCGGCTTTCGTAACAAGGGCAACCTGGCGGCGGCAGCATCGTTGTGGCGTTCTAGAATTTCGTCCGCGCTCCCCTGTATCGTCTTGGGCCTCGATTTTAGATCGAGCTGGGATCCCGCGCGGATCCCTTAAGACCGATCTCCATCTTTGAGCAGAAAGGAATTGCCATGGCCATTCGAAAACTTGAACCGGATGCGAAAAAAAACATCACCATCAAGTCGGATCCATCCCGAATTGATCCCTTGAAACTGAAATTGGGAAAGCAGCCGCCGCGGCACGATCCGCGCACGCTGCTGCTCGCCTCCTACACCACGGCGGCACTGCCTGCGCCGCCGCCCACCATGAATCTCGCGAGCAAGGTCGGCAACGCCTGGGGCATGATGGATAACGACCAGATCGGGGACTGCACTTGCGCCGCTGCAGGGCACCTCATCATGGAATGGACGGCCAATGCTCAGTCCAAAATGGCCGTTCCCTCTGACCAGCAGATCGTCGCCGCTTACTCCGCCATCACCGGCTACAATCCGGCAACTGGAGCGAATGACAATGGCGCGCAGGAGCTTGATGTGCTGAACTACTGGCGGCAGCAAGGCATCGCCGGCCACAACATTCAAGCGTTCATCGCGCTCGAACCCTCGAATCACACCCACGTGATGGATGCGGTGTGGATTTTCGGCGGATGCTACATCGGGCTGGCGTTGCCCAAAAGCGCGCAAGCGCAGACCAGCAACAAGCAGGTCTGGTCGGTGCCTCCGGCGGGCACCGGAGGCGACGGTAAGCCGGGATCGTGGGGCGGACACGCCGTCCCGGTAGTGGCGTACGATTCGCGCAGCCTCACCGTGGTCACCTGGGGAGCGTTGCAAGCCATGACTTGGGGATTCTGGGCAGCCTATTGCGATGAAGCTTATGCGATTCTCAGCTCGGATTACCTTGCGCAGAAAGGCGGGCAGATGCAGACTCCAAACGGGTTTAACCTGGCGCAGCTACAGGAGGATCTGGCTGACCTGAAGTAGGCAGAGTGATTTGGATTTGCTGCTAGCAGGCTGCGGCAATCCTGGGAGAGCAACGAAGAGTGGCCTCAGGCGCTTAAGCGCGGACTCATTTTCAGCGACTTAGCGGCACGAGTGGAACTCGTGCCCTTCCCGATCCGCTTCGAACCGGAATTTTTCCGCAGCTTGCTAGGCCCAATCGGAAACGGATGACTCGTCGCCCTCGGAATGTGAGGAGTCGGAGGGCTTTTTCTTGTCTCGCGAGGACTGCTGATATTGTTTCTTCATCTCTTCCTGAGACTCTTCGCGGCCCTGGAGCCTCACGACGCAGTCATCGGATTCAGCCTCGCCGGCCAGTTCGGAGGCGAACTCAATCAGCTTTTTTCGGGTTCTTGCTGCCTCCCGTTGAGCTGCCGCTTTCTGAGCCGCATAGAGGGCATCCAGCTGGGCATTGGGATTAAATTGGTTGGCGTGCACACGCATGGCTGTGCTCCTGCAGGAAGGCCGTTGCGAGGGCGATGAGCCGGTGCGGCCTGCCGCTGAAAATTCCCCACGGAACTTTGAACCTTGCAATTGATAAGCAATTGCGATGCCGAACTGAGTGCCGACCGCCTCGGAGATGACTTAAGTGCACCCCCCGCGCCTTCCGCTTTAGAATGCTGCCAGTTTAGAATGTCTGCCTGTTGTCAAAAGGAAATCGAGGGTGATCATGCGCAACCTTTGGATTCTCGTCGTTGTTTGTGCCGTCTGCTCTCTGGCCTGCGCTCAAGACCAGGACTTCAGCAAAGTGGAGATGAAGGTCACAAAAGTTGCCGGCAACATTTACATGCTGCAAGGCGATGGCGCTGGGAACATTGGCGCATCGGTGGGCGAAGACGGCATCGTGATCGTCGACGATCAATACGCTCCTTTGGCCGAAAAAATTCAAGCCGCACTCAAAGGCATCACCGACAAACCATTGCGCTTCATCATCAACACTCACTACCACCCGGACCACACCGGCGGTAACGCCTATTTCCAGAAGCAGGCCCCGATCATCGCGCACGACAACGTTCGCAAGCGCCTCGAGAGTGGTGGTGGCGCAGGCAACGGTGGCTCGGTGCATTTCGACGCCAAGCCCGCGGCCCACGAAGCGCTCCCGATTATCACATTCGATCACGACGTGACCGTGCACCTGAACGGCGAAGATATTCGCGCCCTGCATTTTGCCGCAGGACACACGGACGGCGACTCGATCATCTTCTTCCCCCGCTCCAACGTCGTCCACATGGGCGACGACTTCGTCACCTATGGCTTCCCTGCCATCGACGTGGAGAGCGGCGGCAGCATCAATGGGATGATCGACGCCGTGGCGCAAGTCATTGCGCAGTTGCCGGCGGATGTGAAGGTGATTCCCGGCCATGGCTCGGTCTCCAGCCTCGACGACGTGCGGGCTTATGAGACGATGCTGACAGGAACGCGCGACGCGGTGCAACAGGCCATAAAAGACGGCAAGACACTCGACCAGATGAAGCAGGGGAAGTTGCTCGCTCCCTGGAAAAAGTATTCTTCGGAGTTCATCAACGAAGACGTATTCCTTGAGACCTTGTACGCCTCCCTGACCGGGCAGAAGACGGGAAAGGTGATTAAGCACAATTGATGCCGGAAGCGTATTCCCAGGAAGGAGCCTGGTCCACTTGCGCCTGACTCGCCGCAGATTTGCGCACACGGCTCTTGCTACCGGCATGGCTGCGGCATTGCCCGCCGGATTGTTTTCGGCATGCAGCGTGAAGTCGAATGCTGCGGGTGCGGAGCATTCCGCGGCTCCGGCGGCTTCACGTTCCATGGAGTTTGACAGCGCTTCTGAAGCCGTCTTTCCCAAGAATTTTTTCTGGGGCACATCCACCGCCGCTTTTCAAATCGAGGGCGCGTGGAGCGAAGACGGCAAGGGTGAATCGATCTGGGACCGCTTTGCGCACACTCCCGCGAAAATCAAGAATGGCGACAACGCCGACGTCGCCTGCGATTCCTATCACCGGTGGCGCGACGACATTGCCCTGATGCGGGCGATGAACTTGAACAGCTACCGCTTCTCGATTTCGTGGCCGCGCATTCAGGCCTCCGGCAGCGGACCGGCAAACGCCAAGGGGGTCGATTACTACAGCCGCATCGTCGATGCCTTGCTGGAAGCCAAGATCCGGCCGTTTGTCACGCTTTATCATTGGGACTTGCCGCAGGCTTTGGAGGATGCGGGAGGCTGGCCCAATCGTGACACCGCCTTCCGCTTTGCGGATTACGTCGAGATTGTGGCCCGTGCGCTCGGCGACCGCGTCAGCGATTGGATGCTGTTCAACGAACCTTCCGCCTTCACCGACCTCGGCTACCTGGAGGGGAAACACGCTCCCGGGCGCGCCAGCATTGTCGATTTCCTGCGCGCGTCGCACACCGTAAACCTGGCGCAAGGCGCGGGGTTTCGTGCCTTGAAGAATGTTCGTCCGGCTGCCCGCGTGGGTAGTGCGTTCAGCATGTCGGCGTGCGAACCTGCGACCAACTCGGCAGAAGACAAACTCGCTGCCGAGCGCTGCCACGCCATCGCCAACTTGTGGTTTCTGGAGCCCGCGCTCAACGGCCGCTATCCCGATGCGCTGGCGTTTCTTCCGGAGACCGCCATGCGCATCAAGTCCGGCGATCTCGAGAAGATGCGCGCACCGCTGGATTTCATCGGCATCAATCTTTACTACCGCACCATTGCCTCGGCGCCCCGAGCGATGGAGCGTCTCTCCAACATGCAGCAGTGGCTGTTTCCGGTGAAGATGAGTCCGGGCCAGCAAGGCCCGAAGACAGATATTGGATGGGAGGTTTGGCCGCAGGCGCTCTATGACGTGGTGACGCGCATCAGCCACGACTTCAAGCGCCCGATCGAGATCACCGAGAGCGGATGCGCCTACAACGAGGGTCCCGACGCCGGCGGCGTAATCCGCGACCGTCGCCGCATGACCTATCATCGCCAGTATCTGCAGGCGCTCGCGCGCGCCATCGCCGATGGCGCCGACGTTCGCGGCTATCATGCGTGGACGTTGCTCGACAATTTCGAATGGGCGGAAGGATTCAGCCAGCGATTCGGGCTGGCCTACGTGAACTTCGCGACGCAACAGCGCACGTTGAAGGACTCAGGCCGATGGTATGCGAAGGTCGCGGCTGAGAATCGCGTGGTCAGGGAAATCGGGTCTTAGGTCTGCGGTATTGGGTCTTAGGCAATCAGGCATTAGGGTGCTGTGTGAGAAACGGCTCTTTCGCCCCTCCGGGGCTTTTTCCCCTCCCACATTTCTCCCACGGCTTACGCCGTGGGCTGCATTCTGACGCCGCTTCGCGGCTAATACGCACGGCAAAATTCCAGTGGGGTTGTCGAACGTAAGTTCTCACGCGGTCTCTTAAGCCTTAATGTCTTAGGCCTTGGATCCGGAGGCTGGAATCCGCTGGCTCGCTTACTTCTGCTGCATGACTAGTTCGCCGTTCTCCACTTTCAGTTCGCCTACGTTGTCGGGAAGCTTGAGGCGGTCGCGCTGCTCGGCAAGCTTTTTCTGCAATGCCGTGTTGACCAGGGAAACCGGCACGTTGAGATCGCCTACTTTGAATTCTGTGGGATCGAAGGTTGCGTATCCACCCTGCGACGACAAATGTCCGGAGAGCGTTACCCACACATCTTTTCCCGCAATCTCGGTAAGAAACTGCCCATGGACGACATCTCCCTCGAAGCTGACCTGCTGATCTTTGATGGTGGGGGCACCGCTGCCAAGACTGGAATCGGGCGTGAGCTCGGCGGTTGCGGCGCCGGCGAGAGCCTGCGTCAGCACCGCGCCGACTTCGTCGGAGTTCATGTGAACTTCCGCTTTTCGCTGCTGACTTTCGAGAACCATGCCCTCACTGGGAGTGCCCGTCGGATAAGGCGAACCGGGCTGGGGAGCGCGCTGCTGCGAGTTCAATTCAAACTGCTCCATCTTCTGATCGAACGACTGGGCGTTGGCTTTGATGGCCGCGGGACTCTGCGGGTGCGCCACCGGCGCCGGTTTTTTCAGCACCAGAACAATGGCTACCAGCGATGCCGCCAGCGTCGCGAGGCTGATGATGCGGTCAATCTTCATGAGGTCCCCCAGATGGTGAGCCCCATGGTAGCGCCGAAAACGACGGAGAATCAGAGCGCGGAAGACACGGACAGAAGATGGTACTTCAGTGACGTGGAAAGTGCGGTAACGGGCCTGTCAGTCGAGCTTCTTGTTTAGCAACTCGTTCACCAACTGCGGATTGGCCTGACCTTTGGAGGCTTTCATCACCTGGCCGACAAAGAATCCGATCATGGTTTTCTTGCCCGCGCGGTATTGCTCGAGTTGTTTGGGATTGGCGGCAATAATTTCGTTGACGATTTTTTCCAGAGCCCCGGTGTCGGTCGATTGCTGGGGGCGGCCTTCTGCCTCGTAGACCTGAGGAAAATCCTGATTGCGCTCGAAGCAGAGGTCGTAGATATCCTTCAGCATCTTGCTGGAAATCGCCCCGCTCTCGGCCAGATCGGCAGAGGCCGCCACACCCTTCATTGAAATCGGGGACTGCTCGATCTCCGCTCCCCTAGCCTTAAGGCGGCCCATCAACTCTCCCTGCACCAGGTTGGCGACGCGCTTGGGATTCTTCGCGGCCTTTGCGGCCTGCTCGAACTGATCGGCGAGCGCTTTGGAAGCGGTCAGTACCTGTGCGTCATATTCCGTCACGCCAAATTCCTTCACGAAGCGCGCGCGGCGGGCCTCGGGCAACTCGGGCAGAGTCTTCGCGATCTCGGCCTTCCACTCTTCATCGACGACTAGCGGGAGCAAATCAGGCTCGGGAAAATAGCGGTAATCATGCGCCTGCTCTTTGGAACGCATGCTATAGGTCTTGCCTTCGTGCGAATTGTAGAGGCGCGTTTCCTGCACGACCTTGCCACCGGACTCGAGCACGTGGACTTGGCGCGCGATCTCGTAAACGAGAGCTTCGCGGATGAAGCGAAACGAGTTCACATTCTTGATTTCGGCCTTCGTACCCAACTCTTTTTGTCCGCGCGGACGCACGCTGACGTTGGCGTCGCAGCGCAGCGAACCCTCTTCCATGTTGCAGTCGCTGACTCCGGTATAGAGGATGATTTCCTTGAGCCGCATCAGATATTCGTAGGCTTCGTCTGGCGTGGAAATCTCGGGTTCGCTGACGATTTCGATCAGGGGAACGCCAGTGCGGTTCAGGTCGATGGCGGTTTTTTCATCCGAGTCCGGAAACCCTTCGTGGAGGCTCTTGCCCGCATCCTCCTCAAGATGTACGCGAGTGATGCCGATTTTCGTAGCGCGGGCGCCCCCGCCCGCGTCCGTCCCGCGCAACGACTGACCGCTGACTTCGATAAATCCGTTCTCGGCCAGAGGCTTGTCGTATTGCGAAATCTGGTAGCCCTTGGGCAGGTCGGGATAGAAATAATTCTTGCGCGCGAAAATCGAAGTCTCGTTGATGCGGCAATTCAAGGCCATCGCGGCCCGCGTGGCGAACTCGACCGCTTTGCGGTTCAGCACCGGCAACGCTCCCGGCATCCCCAGACAGACCGGGCAAACGTTGGTGTTGGGCGGAGCGCCGAAGCGCGTGGAGCAGGAGCAAAAAATCTTCGAAGCCGTCAGAAGTTGGACGTGGACTTCGAGTCCGATGACGGGTTCGTAGGTGGTTGGGGCGGCCACCGGGGTGTCTACTGAGGTTGACATATCGAAATTATAAGGCAGTGAGTTTCCAACTGGATTTATTCATCTATTCCTACTATGTGGTATATACCACATGGTGGTATATATCGAATCAAGAGCCTTCACCGCGCGACTGCACCGGCTGGCTGGGGCATCGGCTTTGGATGTTCTGAATTCGATTCAAGCTGATCTCATCAAAGATCCAACTCGCGGAAACTTGGTGCAGGGCTTGGGAGGAATTCGCAAGGCGCGGTGTTCGAACCCGGCGCGCGCGGGAAGGGCAAACGTGGAGGGTTCCGATACTTGTTCCTGTACTTGCGGCATCGAAGCCATGTTCATCTCTTGTTCCTGTTGGACAAGGACGAGCAGGAAGACCTATCGACCGATGAGCGTAAAGAACTGAGAGCGTGGGTAAGGGAGATTGAGGAATCAAGAGGGGGACAACGAATCCAATGAAAGCCAAGGGAGCAAAGAAAAAGGTCCGGATTTTTGACGATCTGAAACAGGCGCTGTCGGACGCGCTCGACTACCAGCAAGGAAAGAAAACGGCTCTGCGTGTCAGCCAGTTGCCGCCGCCACCGAAGCCGCTGACGCCTCTCCAGATTCGCGCGATCCGGCAATCGTTCAATGTGAGCCAGGCGGGCTTCGCACGCATTATTAACGTCAGCGTCAACGCTGTAGAGAGTTGGGAGCAGGGCGTGCGGCGTCCTCGGGAGGCGACTTTGAAACTGCTTGCCGTCGCGGAGAAGCATCCCGAGGTTCTGCTGGGGAACGGGTAAGGAAAAACCGCGCGGGCAGGAGTGCCCGCGCCACATGGTTTCAGAACACCTGCGTCTTGGTTACTTTTCCATTCTCGAAGTGCACCACCCAACGGTGGCCGTTTTTCAAATAGAACCAGGTTTCGCGCAGACCGTTGTCGTTGGCGTCATCCACCTTTTTCTGATCGGGTTCACCGAAGCTCATGAGCACCATTTCGTAGGTCATGTTCTCGACCACGGTGTGGGCAT
The DNA here is from genome assembly GCA_963715875.1 of uncultured Acidobacteriaceae bacterium. Classification (GTDB taxonomy): domain Bacteria; phylum Acidobacteriota; class Terriglobia; order Terriglobales; family Acidobacteriaceae; genus Sulfotelmatobacter. The sequence goes on from OY970281.1 coordinate 4,999,956, forward strand.
CGATGGCGGCGCGGAGATCGGCAGGCATATCTTTTTCCGAGAGCTTCTGCTCGATGCGGCTTACATCCAGCAGCCGTGACATGAAACGCATAATATTCTGCGGAGCGATGTCGGTGTCGTTGAGATCTTTTTGATATTTCAGGTTGAGGCGCGATCCGCCGGCTCGTTTGTAGCTGGCCCCGACCTTGTTGGCGTGATTGCTGCCGCGGCGTCCCTCACCTCCGCCCTCCAAATGGATCTCCACTTTGTCGTTGTCGATTTTTATGTTGGTGATGGTCACCCACTCGTCGCGCTCCACGCCCACACCTTTTGCCTTGAGCCACTTCGTCATTTCCTCGAGATCGACCCCGCGGTCATCCAGGCGTTTGTTCGAGAGGGGAATGTAGTAGATATCGACGCCATCTTTGTAGGCGGGCAGATCGACCAAAGCTTTCACATCCTTGCCCAGCAGCAGCGTATTCAGCTGATCCTGTGCCTGCTTCGACGTGGAAGCTTGCGCCGCCCCCAGCAACGCCGCCATCAGGCAGGGCAGCGCAGCCCAGAGAATCCATGCGTTCTTGCTCATGCTCTCTCCTATGCGGTCTGTATCACCGTAACAAACTCGGAAAGATAGACTGTGATGTTTTTGGTGTAAATAGCTCTTGTGTGCCAGTTACTTCTGTAAGGGGATTTCGAAGTACATCAACTCATTGCCGGTGGCATCGTTGACGCCGGTGACATAAATGTGGGCGCCGGCCAGGGGAGCAGTGAGGTCTGCGATGTCGAAGTAGAGGAATCCGGCCTGCGTGTTGTGAGGTTCGACCGCTTTGGCGGCGAATTGTGAGGATTCGATCTCGTCCCTTTCTTTCTGGCTGATCGAGCCCTTCACTTTATTGCGCGGGATGGGAATCGACTGCGGCCGGGTAGCGGCCTGGGGATTCGAAATGCGGCGGTAAATGTCGTCGGGCGCAATCGGCGTCAGCTTGGCGCGATCGGCCGTGGTCAGAGTGATTTGCATTTTGGCGATGGAAATGGGCTGGGCGCCGTCGTTGGTCACAACAAAAAAGATGGGGACAATTCCATGTTCCTCAAAATTCACTGAGAAAATCTTCGCTTTGTCGGGAGTGTCGTAGGGATCGGCGGCGATGGCAACCTTCTCGTCGGTATGGTCGTCGTGAGCGGGATAGCTTTTGGCGGGATGCGCCGCAGGCTTGACGAAGTCTTTGGCAGCAAGGGAAACAGCGAACAATGCGATCGCGCCGAGGGCGAGCATTACGCGGAGCGGCCACGGATTTGGCGGCGAAGGCATGGCATCGATTATAGAACCTGACGCGGGCTCTTTCCCGGGCAAAGACAAAGAAGGTAGAACGGCTCGGGACCCTGCCCACTTTGTTTAGAATGGGGAGACTTGATCTCCTCTCTTTACAGCTTCCTCTACAGCGTTGCGCTGGCGCTGGGGATGTTGGTGAGCCTGCCTTACTGGCTCTTCCAGATGGCGCGCCACGGGAAATACCACAAAAGCCTGGGCGAGAGGCTGGGACGAGTGCCCGCACGCCTGCAGTTGCCGGAAGAACGCGAACCGACGATCTGGGTGCATGCGGTTTCCGTGGGTGAAGTTCTGGCGGTTGCTGGATTAGTCGAAGAACTTCAGCGACGATTTCCGCGGCACAGGATCTTTGTTTCAACCACCACCGACACCGGCCAGGAGCTGGCGCGGAAACGCTTTGGAGATGCGGATGTTTTTTATTTTCCGATGGATTTCGCATTCGCGATCCGGCCTTATCTGAGAGCACTGAGTCCGCAACTGGTTGTCGTCGCCGAAACCGAGTTCTGGCCCAACTTCCTGCAACTGGCACATTCGAGCGGAGCGCGGATTGCAGTGGTGAACGCGCGCATTTCGGACCGCTCGTGGCCGCGATACCGGCGGTTTCGCGGGTTGATTCGCCGTCTGCTGATGAATGTGGATTTATTTTTGGCCCAGACGGAGCAAGACGCGACGCGGTTAAAAGATATTGGCGCGCCTCCGGATCGGGTGCAGATTGCGGGAAATTTGAAATTCGATATTCCAGCGCCGACTCCGCCGGCGATTGTCGAGAGGGTGCGGAAATCGATTGCCCTGAGCGGCGCTGGACCGACTCTGGTCTGCGGCAGCACGGTCGACGGCGAAGAACCACTGCTGCTGAAAGCATTTGAGAATCTGCTGGTGCAGTATCCGCGGGCGGTGATGATTCTTGCTCCGCGTCATCCCGAGCGGTTTCAGACGGTGGCTGCGCTGCTGGAGCAGATGTCGATTCCCTTCCGCAGGCGATCGGAATGGAATGACGAAGCTTTGACGGGCAGCGTGTTGCTGCTGGATACAATTGGAGAACTCGCGGCGCTTTATGCGCTGGCCGGCATCGCCTTTGTCGGAGGAAGCCTCGTGCCCCGCGGGGGACACAACATCATCGAACCGGCGCAGCATGGTGTCGCCACGGTGGTGGGGAATCACACCGAAAATTTTCGCGACATCGTGAGCTTGTTTCAGCGCCGGGATGCGGTGCGGATTGTCGGTCCGGCGGAGTTGCCGCTGGTCTGGCTCGAACTGCTGGCCAACGATGCGGAACGAAAAGGCCTGGGGCAGCGTGCCGCTGAAACCATGCAGTCGCAAACCGGGGCAACGGCACGAACCGCCGATCAACTGCAGGAGTTGCTGGCGCGCCCATGAACTGGAATCCGTTATCGGGCATCTACGGCGGCGTGGTGGGGATGCGCAATGCCTTCTACGATCGCGGCTGGCTGCGCTCGCAATCGCTGCAGGGGCCGGTGATCAGCGTGGGGAATCTTTCCGCGGGGGGCTCGGGGAAAACTCCGTTTGTGATTTTGCTGGGCGAATTGCTGAAAGCGCGCGGCCTTCGCTTCGACGTGCTCTCGCGTGGCTACGGGCGCAAAACTCGCGGCGTGCTGCTGGTGGATCCGGGCGGATTGCCGGCGGATTTCGGCGATGAGCCGCTGCTGATCGCGCGGCGGCTGCAAACGCCTGTCGTGGTGGGCGAAGACCGGCATGAGGCAGGTCGATTTGCCGAATCGCGATTCGGAGCCCAGATTCATTTGCTCGACGACGGGTTTCAACATCGCGGGCTGGCTCGCGATTTCGATATCGTCCTGGTCACTCCGGACGATGCGCGCGACCGGCTGCTTCCGGCGGGGCGGCTGCGGGAATCGTTGAAGTCTCTGCGGCGGGCGGATGCCGTGGTGCTCACCAGCGGCGCGGCGCCGGAGGCGTTTCCGCTGGCGGGCAAAGCGGTTTGGCGCGTTCGCCGCGGGATTGTCGCGAAGAATGTGCCGGATCGTCCCGTCGTGTTCTGCGGCATTGCCCGACCACAGAATTTCCTGGCGCAATTGCGGACCGCGGGGCTGGACCCCGTAGCCGAGGCGTTTTATCGGGATCACCACGCTTACAGCGAAAGAGATGTTCGCGATCTGCTGGATCTGCGGCAGCGGAGCGAAGCGGGCGGCTTCGTCACTACGGAGAAAGACGCGGTCAACCTCGGCGGGTATCTGGCTGCGCTTGAGCCGCTCGCGGTGGTGCCGGTGAAAATGGAGTTGGCGGACGCAGCTAACGTTGTGGATTCCTTGCTGCGCGTGATCGAGGAACGGCGGCGGCACTCGTGAGAGAATGCCCGTGATGGAGGGAGTACGGCTCAGGCCGTGCTCTTCTCGAAACTATTTTCGAGTGTATGCAAACAGCAGGTTCCTCACCGGGCTGGCGCCCGGTTCGGAATGACAAAAAAGAATTGATGACGAAACATTTGAAAGAAGCCGATCGGCTGCGGAAGATCATTGAAGCCTTCCCCAAGGTCACGATTACGGTGCTTGGGGATCTGGTGGCCGATGAATTCGTGTTTGGAGAAATCTCGCGCGTGTCGCGCGAGGCGCCGGTGCTCATCCTCAAGCATCGCGAGCGCACGGTTGTGCCCGGCGGCGGAGCCAACGCGGTCAACAATCTGGCTGATCTGGGAGTGAACGTGCTTCCCGTCGGAGCAATTGGAGACGACGAGCCGGGCCGGATGCTCTTGAAATTTTTCCGGCACAAACGCATTCCGGTCAGTGGTGTCCTGAAAGACAAGAGTTATACGACGGTGACTAAGACGCGCATTCTGGCGGGCATGACGCACAATGCGCGGCAACAGGTGGTGCGCGTGGATCGCGAGCCGGAGAGCCCTCCCAACCAGCATCTGACGCGTGAGTTATTTCTGGCTGCGCGGGAATATTTGCACGCTTCCGATGCCTTGCTGGTTTCCGATTACGGATACGGGTCGGCGAGTCCGGCGATTGTGAATGCGCTGCGCCAGCCGGGGCGGCGGCGAGTCGTGCTGGTGCCTTTGATCGTCGATTCGCGCTACCGGCTGCTGGAGTATTCCGGCGCGACCGCGGCGACCCCGAACGAACCCGAGGTGGAAGCGGCGCTGAACGTGCGCATCGGGCAGGACTGGAAGAAGGTGACGCAAGCCGGACAGCAAGTCATGGAGCGCATGAAGCTGCAGGCGCTGCTGATTACGCGGGGTCGCGACGGCATGGTGGCGTTCGATGAGAAACATGCGCCGGTCGACATTCCGATTTTTGGTTCGGACGAAGTTGCCGATGTGACGGGCGCTGGCGATACCGTGATTGCGGCCTTCAGCGCCGCGCTGGCTGCCGGGGCCAGCACGGAAGAGGCTGCGCAATTGGCGAATTATGCGGGCGGGATCGTGGTCATGAAGCGCGGGACGGCGACCGTTTCACGCGACGAACTCTTGCATGCCATTGACAAGGCCCCGCCGGCGACGCGTGAGCATTGGTCTGCCATATCTTCACTCAGGAGGCTCGATCGGCACGTCTGAAACGGCCTTCAACCACATAGGGCACCGGGGAGCACAGGGTAAGGCCCTTTAAAGCAAGAGTTATGAAGGGAAAGAAAGATCCTGAATCGCAGCGCGTTGCGCGAGCGCGCCGAGCAATGGCGGCGCGCGGGCGAGCACATTGTGCTGGCCAATGGAAATTTCGACCTGCTGCATGTAGGTCATGTGCGCTATTTGCAGGGAGCGAAGGCGCTGGGCGGGAAGTTGATCGTGGCCATCAACTCCGACGAGTCGGTGCGCGCGCTCAAGGGCGAAGGGCGTCCGGTGATGCCGGCGGAGGAGCGCGCCGAAATTGTGGCGGCACTGGCCGACGTGGATGCGGTGGTGATTTTTCCGGAACTCGACGTCCGCGCGTTGATTCGCGAAATTCGTCCAGACATTCAGGCCAAGGGAACGGACTACACCGTGGAGTCCGTACCAGAACGCGACACGGTGGCGGAGTATGGTGGGCGCGTCGCCATCGTTGGAGATCCCAAGAACCATTCGACCAGCGAGATCCTGCGAACCCGGCTGGGTCCGAGGCAGCCGTGAGCGCTGAAACGGCGAGTGTCAATCTGCCCGAAACAAAAGTTGAGCGGTTGTTGATCGTGCGCCTCAGCGCCATGGGCGACGTCATCCACACGCTGCCGGCGGTGCAGGCGTTGCGCGAGGCATTGCCGCAGGCGCACATCGGCTGGCTGATTGAGGAGCGCTGGGCGGAACTGCTGTGCGCACCGGGCGCATCGCGGCGCGGGCAAAGGTCGGCGGCGCGTCCGCTGGTGGATGAAGTTCACATTGTGAAGTTGAAGGCCTGGGGGAAGTCTCCGTTTTCACTTTCGACGTTGCAGCGCGCGGCTACGGTGTGGAACGATGTGCGCGGGGCTCGCTATGACGCCGCGATCGATCTGCAGGGTGCGATACGATCGGCGCTGCTGGCGCGGCTGTCGGGAGCGCGCGTGGTGTATGGCGCGGCGGAGCCGCGGGAAGCCCCGGCTAGTTTGTGGTACACGCGAAGAGTGGTGGCGCAAGGGCGGCATGTGATTGAGCAGAACCTTTCGGTCGTAGAGGCAGCGCTGCAAAACATGCAAACGCCGCTCCCGGTGCAGAGATTGCCAGTGGAACTTCCTTGCGATGCAGCGTCTCAGGCTCGAATCGAAAAGATGCTGGCAGAACACGGCGTTTGCGATTTCGCAATTCTGAATCCGGGAGCGGGCTGGGGCGCCAAGAGATGGCCGGCGGCACGGTATGGCGAAGTCGCGCAACGGCTGGCTGAACTGGGAGTGCGATCGATTCTCAATTACGGTCCGGGCGAAGAAGAGTTGGCGCAAGCCGCAGAGGCCGCCAGCGGTGGAACAGCGCGGGCGATGAGTTGTACGATCACGGAATTGATTGCACTGACCCGGCGCGCGCGGCTTTTTGTCGGAGGCGATACTGGCCCGCTGCATCTGGCGGCGGCGTTGCAGGTTCCGGTAGTGGCGATTTTTGGACCGACGGACCCGGCGCGTAACGGACCTTATGGGACGCGGAGCATCGTGCTGCGTAGTGCGGAGAGCGTTACGTCGCATGCGCGGCGGGTGGAAGCGGATGAGGGGATGTTGGGAATCGGAAGTCAGTCGGTGGTGGCGGCGGCGCGGGAATTGCTCAGAGGCGGTGTCGGGGGCTAAAGCCCTTTTAATTCTTCGAGACGTAACGCGGCCCCTTCGGCAAGCTCAGGGCAAGCCCTGAAGGGCCGCTCTTCCACAATGGCGGAATGGTCACAAATCGCGCGGCGGATTCGGGTGCCGCTGGGATTTCTGTTCGCCGTGCTTTATTTCTGGCTGGCGCAACCGACGTGGCGATCCATGGCGCTGGGGGCGATTGGGATTGTCCCGGGCCTCCTGATTCGCGCCCTGGCATCGGGCCATGTGCAGAAAAATGAGGCGCTGGCGACTTCCGGGCCGTACGGTTACACGCGCAATCCGCTTTATCTTGGGTCGTTATTGATGGGGCTGGGATTCTGCGTGGCGGCGCGCAGTTGGTGGGTGGGCGCGGTGCTGGTCGTGATGTTCTTCGCTATTTATGTTCCCGTGATTCGCGATGAAGAGTCGTTCTTACGGAATAAGTTTCCGGAGTTTGAGGAGTATGCGCGGCGTGTGCCGCGAATGTTGCCGCGGCTGACGGCGTCCGGCGAGGGTTCGGTAGGATTTTCGTTGGAGTTGTATTTGAAGCATCGGGAGTGGAACGCTTTGCTGGGGGCGGCGGGGATGATGGCGGTGTTGATGGGGAAGATGACGCTCTTACGTTTCTGACGGACTGCTTATCTTCTTCATCGCCACCTCGTCCAGACGCGTAACTGGCCAGCCGATGACTTGCGCGGGACTTCCTACAAATCGGGATCTGCCGGGTGCGAACTGGCGGAGGGTTGGCGTCAGGGAAACGCTGGTAAGACCCGCCGCTCCACTTGCTGCAGAAACTCAAGCGTTGGCCGTCAAGTTCATCCATGCGGCGACTAAGCGCTTTCCCGCCACGAGGGCGCTTCTTGATCTCGTAGACGAAGGAGCCGGTATGTGGAATGGGTTGACAAGCTTGGCGCAAGATCCACCTCGGATGCGACCGTGGGCGTGCGGTACGGATTAGTATTGTTTCTGCCGTGTGTTTCATGTCCCAGGCTTCTGTAAGAGTTTCGAGAAGGACACATATCCAAACAATTTACAGAGGGACGTCAGGAAATGCCATGAGGGTCGGTCTGCATATGTGTGCCAAGAGGAGTCATTGACTGCGGTTGTGTTTCGCGCTCTGCGAAGACCACGACCATTCGAACTCAGGAGGACAGCGCAGAGGACTATTTCTGCGCCACCAATTCTCTGGCATGGCTCAGTTCCGGCCTCGTGGAGGTTGACCCGTCGCAGACTTTCAGCAGAAGCGCGTAGTATTCACTGGCGTCGGTCTGCTTGCCGGCGGCTTCGGCCGCGCGGGCTGCGCCGTAGATGCCGTCGAATCGGTTGGGATTGAACTTCAGGTCCGTCTGATATTCCGTCAACGCTTGCTGCGGGCGCTTCGCTTCCATCAGCATATCGGCGATCATTTCGCGCACTGGGATGGCTCCCGGTTCGTCACCGAGCGAATCTGCCTTGTCGGCGATGGGCCGCAGCGTCGCGACGGCATCGTCGTATTTGTCTTCCGCAAATGACAGCCAGGCCTGGGCCACCTTGCGATCGTCTGCTGCTCCGTTCGACAAATTCGGATTTCTCCTTCACCAATTGTTGATAACGCTTCTCAATGCCCGCAATATCCTTGCGGACGTCGTCGGGCTTGTGGAGATGCGCCGATCCGATGGCGCGCGCCAAACAAATCACTGAATATTCTTCCGTGCCTTCCACTCCCTGAAGAGGCAGAGCGGCAGCAGTCGCCCAGTCGTGCATTTCAATCGGGTACAGAGCGCTCAGGTGCGCCAGGGCTGCGGTATGTGGATCGTATCCTTTTCCGTACATATCGTCTTTCTTGTTGGGCATGGCGCGGATTTCCTCAATCAGGGCGCGTGCGTCGGCGTCACGGCCACTCTGCATGTAGGCATAGAAAAGAAAATTCATCGCGTGGAACTGGTGGCCTTCGCCGCCCATGTGCATGGCGGCGGTTTTGCGGGTGGCGGCGATGGAGGCGAGGTTGGAATTGATGTCGTCCGGCCAGAGGCCGACGCGGGCGAAGATGTGCGAAGGCATGTGCAGGGCGTGGGGAGCGGCGGGCGCGATTTGTGCGTAGCGGCGGGCGGCGGGAAGTCCAAGTTGCGCCAATTGCGGCTTGTCGTAGCTATGGATGAGATAGTGCGCCACGCCGGGATGATCGGGTTCGATGGCAAAGAGTTTTTCGAGAACTGCGGCCGCGGCTTTGCGATTGGCGAAGGTGGCATCGTCTTTCGGCTCGGATGCGAGCAGGGAGAGCGCGTAAAAGGCGGCGGCTTCGTGATCCTCGGGATTATTTTCGTACACCTTCTTCATTGCGTCTGAGTAGGCCTTGGCGCGGGCCTCATGATCGAGCTTCTTCGACTCGCTGTAGAAGGCGGCGATGGCTGCGATGTAGGCCTTCTCGCGTGGAGTGGTGCGGCCGTCGGTGGTTTTAGCCTCATGGACCTCGTCGGCGCCGCGCTGAATTACCTTTTCGTCGGGGCGGTTCCAGAGCTGGTGCCACAGGCTCATGGCGATGCCCCAGTGGGCCATGGCGCAGTTCGGATCCTCGGTGGCGACCTGCTGAAATTCTTTTTCCGCCTCTTCGTACCAGAAGGAGTGCAGCAGGGCTACGCCACGTTCAAAGGGCTTCTGGACTTGAGGCGCGCAGGACACCGGGAACGTGACCATGCCCAGTTGGGAGGCGGTCAGGTCTTCGTGGTGAGGATGGTTCTTGTCGTCGTCGGCGACGGCGGCCAGAGCGAAAAAAGACGACAGCAGCAGCAGAAAAGCGATTCGTTTCATGAGAACCCCGCTGGAGTGAGTTTAGTGGTGCGGTGGGCGGAGGGTCAAACAGGAATGGCGGGGTACGGCGTGACGACGAGAAGTTGGGGCTTGCCGGCTCTTGGGGAGTTTCGAGGGCTAGAGTGCCGGGCAAAAAGTGTAATCGCCTGGTTACGACATTCTGTAACGAGCTAGACTAACCTGTACTTTTTCTCGTGAAGACCCACCATCGCCGGAATACAATGCAGATCGTGAAGCCAATTATCCGACTGGTTCTTCTTTTAGGCGTTGCCTGTGCATTTGTGGCCCTGACAGCTGTACAGCTCCCTGCCGATGTGTGTGTGTACAAACCGCCAAAGGTGCGACGCATTTGTGGCGTCATCGTTGATCCAATGGGGTTTGCCGTTCCGCGTGTACAGGTAACGATATTGAGAGGTGAAGATACCGTCGCGGCATCCACAACCGACGAGATGGGCGAGTTCGATTTCGATGGAATACAGGCGGGCAAATACAAGTTAGACGCAACGATTTCGGGCTTCCAGGACGCCAGCTATCAACTTACTGTTTTCAAGCCGACAACCTCTTGTAAGCACGCCCTGCGAATCGAAATGCTTGCGGGTGGAATTCATTGCGGTGGAGATATCCGTCGAACGAATGAGCCTCTCCGCCGAAAGCGTTAGTGGTCGTCAACTGGCGAAACATCCCTATTGCACGCACTGACCAGCAGAACGCGAATTGGGCATTATTGCGAGCAGTTCTAAAGGCTCTAGCTCAGCTGCCTAGGCCAACGTCGCCTGTCGGATTTCAGGATATTTTCACGAGTTGCGGCTTGACTGGGGCACCGGCTGTTGCCAACTCCATCTCGTCAGAGCGGTCATCGTCTACCGGCGTCAGAGCGATGTCGGTGTAGCTGCGGGCGGCGGGATCGCGCTTTAGTTGGCGGCGGAAAGCGCCGTAGTGCAGCACAAGGTTGGCCAGCTTAATGTGCTTGTACAGCAGATCGAAGACGTTTCGCGGATAAAACGTCCACCGGCTCTCAACCGGCAGCGTGGGACGGCGGTCTTTGCGGTACTTGCGGCGCAGGTAACCACCTTCGAGGGGATCGATTTTTTCCAACGCAACCATGGCGTAATACCAGAGCAGCAGGAAGGTCATGTTGCCGGCGTTGCTGGCGGTGGCTACGGAGCGGCGCATCACCGTCCTCAGATGCTCGGGGGAATAGAAGGCGGCCCAGGAATCGTGGTAGAGCTTCTGCCACTGCTCCGGCGACATGGTGGAGTGCGTCGTGGTCACGTGCTCGAGATCGTACTTGTTGAGATCGGGATCGAGATATGCGCCGGCCTTATGGAGCTTCTGATGGTCTTCAGAACCGGGCAGCGGGGTGAGGCAGTGGGGCTCGAGAAGATCGATGGGCAGCTCGCGCTGGATGATTTCGATATCACGCATCACGGATTCCGGGGTGTCTGACGGGAATCCGATAATGTAGCCGGCAAAAATCGTGACGCCGGCTCTTTTCCATTCGAGACACATTTTGCGGTACTCGGCCACCTTGTTCTGCTTTTTACGGGCTCCGAGCAGGGCGTCGGGATTGATGCTTTCGAGGCCAATGAAGACGCGCGCCACTCCAGCGCGGCCGGCCTTCTCGATGAAATGCGGAAGGCGGTGGCACATGGTGTCTACCTGAATCACGAACTTGATGTTCAGTTGCTCCTGCTCGCGCATGGCGATGAGGCGGTCGAAGACTTTTTCCCAGTCAGTGTTGCGGGCGAAATTGTCGTCGGTGATGAAGAAGCGGTTGATGCCCTGGGCGAGGTTGCTGCGCACAATCTGCTCGATATCGTCGGCGGAGCGGCGGCGCGACTTGCGTCCCTGCACATTGATGATGGTGCAGAAAGAGCACTGGAAGGGGCAGCCGCGGCCGGCGTCGAAGGTGGTGATCTTGCCGCCGGTACGCTTCACGCGATGGGCGGGAAGAATCGGCATGGGGACGCCAGCGAGCGAGGGCAGGTCATCCATGTAGTTGTAGAGGGGTTTTAGCGATCCGTTCCAGGCATCTCGCAGGACGAGATCGAGCCGGCCTTCGGCTTCGCCGGCAAACAGTGAGATGCCGAGATCCATCGCCTCTTTGAGTTCGGGCGGCAGTTCCGGCAACATCGACAGGCAGCCGGAAACGTGGAAGCCTCCAATGCAGACCGCGACACCGGCGGCTCGCAGGGGACGCGCCAAATCCATGGCATGGGGAAACTGATTCGACTGCACGCCGACCAGCGCAACCAGGCCGCGCTCACCGCGAAGCTGACGGATGATGCTCTGGGGCTTGATGCGAGTATTGGTTTCGTCGAAGGCACTGACTTCGATTTCGACGTCTTCGCCGAGCACGCGGCGTTGCTTACAGTCGAGCGCGAGGCCGTTCAGCACGGCAAGGGTATTCGAGGGAATAGCGGAGCGAAACCACTGGATGACATAGCCATCGTCGTCGTAGTGCGAGGGCTTGATCAATACCAGCGAGAATCGTTTTTGGGAGCGCGAACTCATGCCCGCCTTTTCCTCTGAGATGCGGCTTTGAAGGAGAATATCACGGGCTGGAAGCCGTATCGAAGTGCATGGTAGCGGGCTGTTTGCCAGCTAGGTAACGGGCGGTGTTTCAGGCTGCCGGCTTTGAGCGGAGGCTACCCCCCACCCGAGGGTCTTCTAAAGCCGGGCATCGCTCCGGCATTCTTATACAAATTGGCTTTGTTCGCTGGCGGACAGAGCTAAGTTCTGCTACACTTCGCGGCAATCGGGACTTTAAGCTCAGTTCCGCATCCCAGGGAACGTGAGTTTTATCCTCAACGGCGATTGCGCCGGATAGAATCCACGACATCAAAATTATTCGCGCGCGCAGGGAGTAGCCATGGATTTACACCCTCGGCCAGAGAAACGTCACGCCTCAAAAACTGCGCCGGCTGAGCCGGACCCCATCCGGCAGGCTCTGAACGAAAACCAGGACTGGTATCAGGACCTGGTCGAGCATAGCCAGGATTTGCTCTGCATTCACGATCTGGAGGGCCGCCTGCTGGCGGTGAATCCCGCTCCCGCCCGCCTGCTTGGCTACAGTGTTGAAGAAATATTGCAGATTCCCATGCGGGAAATAGTGTCTCCGGAATCCCGTGAGGAGTTTGACGCCTATCTGAAACAGATCGCGAGCGCGGGCGAGGCTCACGGCCTTGTAGCCGTGATGACGCGGACGAATGAGCAGCGCATCTGGGAATATCACAACACACTGCGGACCGAAGGCGTGGCCGCGCCGATTGTGCGCGGCATTGCCCACGACATTACGGAGCAAAGGCGAGTCGAGAGGCGGTTGCGCGAGGCCGGCGAAGATCTGCTGCGCAAGACGCGGGAAAACGAGCGCACCATCGGGGAGTTGAAACTGTTCCGCGCACTGGTAGACCAAAGCAGCGACGCCATCGAAGTGATCGACCCCAAGACACTGCGGTTTCTCGATGTCAACGAGAGGGCCTGCCGCGATCTGGGCTATAGCCGGAAGGAACTGCTCTCGATGGGAGTTCTCGACATCGATCCCAAAAGCACTCAACGCACGGCGCAGAGTGTCATCGATGAGGCGAGGAAATCGGGACACGTTTTGCTCGAGAGCCTGCACCGCCGCAGGGATGGATCGATCTTCCCGGTGGAGATCAATCTCCGGCCCGTGCAACTGGAACAGGAGTACGTGGTTGCCGTAGCTCGTGACGTTACCGAAGGGAAACGGGCCAAGGACAGGCTTCGAGAATTCGAGAGAGTCATCGAGAGCCTGAAACAGATGATCATCGTGGTCGATCGGGAGTACCGCTACGTCCTCGCCAATCGCGAGTTCCTGACTCGCCGGGGCATGGAGAGAGAGCAAGTCATCGGTATTCCGGTCGGGGAAGTCTTGGACAAAGCAGAATTGTTGAATAAGGGCGTCTTTGAGGAAGCGATTAAGCCAAAGTTGGACGAGTGCTTTGCCGGCCATGTCATCCAATACGAACTGAAGTATAACTATCCCGAACTCGGGGAGAGAGATTTGTACCTGCAGTACTTCCCCATCGAAGGTCCGGAGGGCATCGATCGAGTCGCTTGCATTCTGGAGGACATCACCGAGCGCAAACGGAATGAAAGCCGCCTTCAGGAGTACGCCAGGGTGGTCGAAGGCATGGAAGACATGATCGTGGTGGTGGACCGCGAATACCGCTATGTGATCGCCAATCGCGCCTTCCTGAACTACCGAGACCTGGAAAGCGACCAGGTCGTGGGGCACAGCGGGGTGGAATTCGTCGGCAAGGAAATCTTCGAAACGGTGGTCAAGCCCCGGGCGGATGAGTGTTTTCAGGGAAAAGTCGTGCGGTACGAGATGAAGTACACCTATCCGAAGTTGGGCGAGAGAGACCTGGATCTGACGTACTTCCCCATCGAAGGGCCCTCCGGGGTTGATCGGCTGGTTTCGATCATGCGAGATGTAACCAGCCGCAAGCAGGCCGAAGAATCCCTGCGCCAGAACGTGACCCAGTTGCAAGCGGTGACGGAAGAATTGCGGGTGGCGAAAGAGAAGCTGTCGGAAGAAAAGCTCTATCTCGAAGAATCCATCGACGCCGAACTGGGGTATGGAGAAATCATCGGGCGCAGCGGCGCTTTGAAAGAGGTCATGAACAAAGTGGCGAAAGTCGCACCGAGCGACGCCACGGTGTTGCTGCTGGGCGAGACCGGCACCGGCAAAGAACTGGTGGCGCGCGCGATCTACCACATGAGCCGCAGGGAGCGCGGCAGTTTTATCAAGCTGAACTGTGCTGCCATTCCCCACGGCCTGCTGGAAAGTGAATTGTTCGGCCACGAAAAAGGAGCGTTCACGGGCGCAGTCGCCCGCAAACTCGGCCGCCTCGAACTGGCCGACATGGGCACGCTTTTTCTGGATGAGATCGGAGAAATCCCACTGAGCCTGCAGCCCAAACTGCTGCGCGTGCTGCAGGACCAGGAGTTCGAACGATTGGGTGGAACGCAGACGTTGAAGGTCGACTTTCGCCTGCTGGCGGCCACCAACCGGGATCTGGCGCAGAGCGTGAAAGCGCGCGAATTTCGCAGCGATTTGTACTACCGGCTGAATGTGTTTCCCATTGTTTTGCCGCCTCTGCGGGAGCGGCGTGAAGACATCCGCTTGCTGGCCGAGCACTTCGTCCGCAAGTTCGCGCTCCGGATGAAGAAGTCCATCACCAGTATTCCGTCAAAAACAATGGAAATGCTGGTGCGGTGGAATTGGCCGGGCAACATTCGCGAACTGGAGAATTTTGTGGAGCGCTCGGTTATTTTGACTCCGGGATCGGTGCTGCAAGTGCCTCCCTTTGAATTGCTAAATCCGGTTGACGAGAGCGGCAATCCGGTAACGCTGCACGACAAGGAACGTGAGCGCATCCTTCGCGCTTTGCGGGATTCCCACGGCAAGCTGGGCGGGCCCGATGGCGCCGCCGCACGTCTGGGATTGAAACGAACCACGCTGCAGTCGATGCTCGACCGCTTGGGAATCAAGCCGGGAGCCAATCGCGGTTGAAGTTCCGCCATCGATAGTCCTGCGCCCGGACAGGCTTTGACTGAACGTCTTGTCATTCTGAGCGGAGTGGGCGCGTCGCGAAGCGAAAGCGCTCACGGAGTCGAAGAATCCCTACCCGCACCCAACTCTCGCCGTAGACGAGCACCCGTGGCGCCCATAGGGATGCTTCGACTCCGCCGGAACTCCCTCCGGTCGTCCCGTCTCCGCTCAGCACGACAGCGGTCTGATGTCTTGCCTTAGCGATAATTTCGCCGTCCCTTGCTTGGTGCAGGCTTTGACTGAACGTCTTGTCATTCTGAGCGGAGTGGGCGCGTCGCGAAGCGAAAGCGCTCACGGAGTCGAAGAATCCCTACCCGCACCCAACTCTCGCCGCAGACGAGCACCCGTGGCGCCCATAGGGATGCTTCGACTCCGCCGGAACTCCCTCCGGTCGTCCCGACTCGGTCAGCAAGACAGCGGTCTTCCCTTCTAACGCCGAAAAGCCCCTCGCTTGTGCGAGAGGCTTTCCTTGGGGGAGGGACTTGGGCGAGGCGCCCTTTGGTCCCACGCTGATGAATTACATTATTTCGGCTGCTGCTGCTGATCGGTCGTGCTCATCGGCGCCGAAGAGTTGCTGGAGAGCTGCTCCAGGTCGTTCTTCAGCAAGCTGATTTCCACGCGACCGCCGCTGATGTGCTTGGTCTTGGCATCGGTCTCCGAACCCGCGACCGGGGCATTGCCCATGCCGACGAGGTAAATCCGGTAGACCGGAATTTCGTGGTTCAGCACCATGTAGCGCACCACCGACTCCGCCATCTTCTGCGAGTTCTGAATCGCGGTCTGGCCCTTGCCCGAAGCAAAGCCCTGGACTTCGATGATGTAGCCGCGCTGTCCCTTCACCGTGTTCGCCATCTCATCCAGCGCGTCCTTGGCGTTCTTGCTCAGGACGGTCTGGCCGGGCTTGAAGCGGATTTCGGTCTGGTTTGAGGCCTTGTACTGATCGATGTTGCCGACCACGGTCTCGACCGTCTGAATGCGAGTGGTCGCCTGCTGCGCGCTCTGCTGCGCCATGGTGGCCTTGTTGCCGGCATCGACGGCGTGCTGATCGGCCGCATCGGCCTTATCGGAAGCCAGCTTGATGCCGGCTTGGGCGCGGGAGTCGGTGTCCTTGATAGCCTTGCCGTTCGCCGCTGTCAGATCGTCAAGTTCGTTGACGCGGTCGCGGATCGGATCGGTCTGGCGCTTGACGTAATTCTTGCGGGCGAAGGGGTTCACACGTCCCCAGAAGCCTTCGCGAGCAGGCGCCTGCAAAGGCTGCTTGCCGGTTGCGGTGTCGGTGGACTGGGTGGTGGTAGATGTGGTGGCTTGAGAAGACGAAGTTTGCGCGAATGCCGGAAACGCGAGCATTGCGGCCAAAGGCAAAGTTACGAGAATGCGGCTTTTCATATGAGACTTCCTCCGAGTTGGGGGAGCGTTTGGGGCTCCGACCAGCACGCCGAAATGGGCGTGGTACCAAATTTGATTGCGTCCCCGAAAACAGATGCTAATGAGAAAAGCAAGCGACGATTCGCCCTGCCGGCCTGCGCTGACGCAACGCACGCCTGAAAATTCTAAAATCCAGGCGCCAGATTACTGCGGCGCCTGCTCTCTGTAATACAGGTTGGATGCCAAACTCGGCCTCCAAGTTGAACAGCTAAATCCTTGATATCTAAGACATTCTACCTTCGCGCTAGCCAAAAGGGATAGCTTTTGAGGTTCCAGGCAGGGTAATTTTGGCAAACCTGATATAAAAACTGCGTGTGCCGCTGAGGTCGGAAAGGATGAGTTTGCGCTCAACCAGGTTGGGAAATGCATGCCGGAGGGCAGGAATTTGGGCGACAGGGAGGGGCAGGCGCACGCGCGGGAAGCACCTCTTTATGCTGGCGGCAATCGTGGCGCTTGTGAGTGGAGTGGGCGGGGCCTCCGCCGAAGCCACTCCTTTGGAACAATCGCTGCAAACGATGGCTTCGTCCCGCATCTCCGCCGACCATTTGCAGCAGTATGCCGATCTATCGGTAGCGTGGCTGCAGCAATACCTGCGCATTGACACCACCAACCCTCCGGGCAACGAGATGCGCGCGGTTGAGTTTTACAAAAAGATTTTGGATCAGGAAGGGATTGAGAATCGGGTTTTCGAATACGCGCCGGGACGCGGCGATCTGTGGGCGCGCCTGCCGCATTCCACGGCTCAGCCGGAACGGCCGATCATCCTGCTGAATCACACCGACGTAGTCACCAGCGACGCGTCTCACTGGAGATTTCCACCCTTCAGCGGCGAAATCACGGGCGGCGACCTCTGGGGCCGCGGCGCGCAGGATATGAAAAACGAAGGTCTGGCGCAGTTGGTCGTGATGGTGATGCTGAAACGCGAAAAGATTGAGCTCGACCGCGACGTCATTTTTCTGGCCGTGGCCGACGAAGAAGTGGACGGCACGGGCACCGACTGGTTCATCGCGCACCAGCGGGACTTGCTCGAAAATGCCGAGTTCCTGATCAACGAAGGCGGCGAGAACCTGTTGCAGGATGGGAAAGTGAAATATGTGGGCGTGGATGTGGGCGAGAAGACCACGTTCTGGTTGCACGTGGTGGCGCATGGGCGTCCGGGACACGCGTCGCGGCCCATTGCCGATTCCGCGCCGAATCGTCTGGTGCGCGCCCTGAACCGCATTCTGGCCTACCGCACTCCTCTGAAAGTGTTGCCGGTGGTCGAAGAGTTCCTGCGCGACATGGCTTCTTACGAACCGCCGGAGCGGGCGCGGGAGTATCGCGACATCCGCAAGGCCCTGCTCGACCGGAAATTTCAGCGCGAGGTTTCGAAAGATGAGGCGCTGAATTTTCTGCTGCGCGATACCATTTCGCTCACCATGATGAGCGGGTCGGAGCAGACAAATGTGATTCCGCCGGAGGCGTGGGCAAATCTGGATGTGCGGATTTTGCCGGGCGGAAATCCGCAGGCTTTGCTCGAACAGATCCGGAGAGTGGTGGACGATCCGGATGTGACCGTGGAACCGCTGCAGGCAGAGTTCCGCGAGGCCAATTACTCGCCTACAAATACGGCGCTCTACGGAGTCATTCGCAGAGTTTCGGGCGCTTATTTTCCGGGCACTCCGGTGGTGCCGCAGATTACCAGCGGCTACACTGAGAACCAACGCTACCGTCCGCTGGGCATCGTCGCGTACGGCTTCTGTCCTTACACTGCGACCGATGAGGAGAGCGACACCGAACACGGCAACGATGAACGGATTCGCATCGAGGAGGTCCGGCGCGGGCCTCGGATTTTATTTGATGTGGTGGCGGAGTTGGCGGGAGCGCGGTGAGGCAGTGGCGTTCAAGACGCATTTAAGCACGCCGAAATATTGGTCAGTGAGCGTAATCGAGATTTATCGCCAATCATTTACATGAACGGTCGCGCCAAGTAACCACAGCTACCATGTCGGCACCACCTTTGTCCGTCGTTCCGGCAAAGTTGACCGTGATTTTTTCGTAAGTATACGAAGTTGTAAACGAATGCCCATGGAAAGCAGATACCTTGTCGTCAGTGCCAAGCAAGCCGCCTAGCTTCTTCCCTCGTTCGCTCTCCGGCACAACCTCCTCCACCACGCGAATGGTCTCTTCCTCTGACAGTTGGAAGAGCAGAACTGTGTTGTCGCCCGTCCAGCGGACTGGCTGTAGCGCCATTTCGCATACCCGCCCATCGGCGGAGTATCTCGCGGCAAGTAGAATGTTCGGCCGCACGAGATACGCATTCACCTTCGGATATTTCTCCTCAAGTTGACGCTGCGTCTGGGCGGCACTCAAAGTTGTAAGAAACATTGCGACAACCACGGTGGTAAGTTTTCTTTTCACGAGGACACTGTACGCCGAATGTTCGCTGTGCTCAACGACATTGACGTAACCAGGCCATAGCGCTCATTGAGGGCTTTGAGCGTGACGGCGAGTTCCAACAGTTGGTTTCAGGTGCATCTCGTCTTATTTCGCGGGCGTCGTCGGCACAGCCATGATTGTAGCCAGCATAGTTGCAACCACCTTCTCTTTGCCGCCGTTGATGGCAAAGGCGTCCGCCGTACAAACCGTCAGAGTCCGCCCTGCCTTCTTGACTTGCGCCCTAGCCACAAAGGCCTCGCCCGCAGCGGGTGCCAGGAGGTTCACCTTTAGTTCCACGGTGAGGACCTCTTTATCATCTGGTGCCACGGTTAAGGCAGCATAACCGCAAGCAGAATCCAGCACCGCAGTGATCGCACCCGCGTGCAGGTAGCTGTTCTGTTGCGTAAGATTCGGCGAAAATGGCAGGCGAATCTCAACCCCACCGTGAACCACTGCTGTAAGTTCGGCTCCCAAAGTGGACATGAAGGCCTGCCTGGAAAAGCTCCGTCGAATGCGCTCCTCGTCCTTGGTCACGAATCTCCTCTAGTAGGCGTGGGCTTTTGAGTCATACTTTTCGTAATTAATGCCTCTTGCGAGATGAGTCTCGGAATCTGAAACCGTAAGTGTAGCAACCAGGCCATCGCGCTCGTTGACCGGGCGCTGCTCCGCGCGCCGTCCTCTATCGACCTGCCTTCGCTTCCCCGTATCGACGCCGGCGCCCCCCATAAACGCACGCGTCCGCTATTTGGCTGGGAGTGAGGACGCTGCCCGGGGCCTGTTTTCTTAGAAGGATGTCAGTGCCATGCTCAGGCTGCGTGTGCTACATCGGCGTGCGTCACCTCTCACTGCCGCAATGCTTCTCATACTGCTCGATGATGAAATGATCGGTCATGCCGGCGATGTAATCGCAGACTACGCGCGGCAGAGATTCCTGCCCGGCCTTCTCCTGATACTGGTGCGGCAGGGCTGAGGGATTTTGCATCCAGAAGGCGAACAGTTCGGTGACGATGCGTTCCGCGTCGTCTTTTTCTTCCGCCAGCGACGGACTGTAATAGAGATTCTCGTAAAGGAAATCTTTGATCTGCCTGCGTTCCGCCTCTACTTCGGGGCTGAAGGCGGCCACGCGCTCTTTGTGCGCTCGCACATTCGCCTGGGACTCGATTCCAGCTTGCTGCAGCCGTACCTGCGTGTTGGTGATTAAATCGCCTGCCAGGCGGTTGAAGACTCCTTTTAGCGCTTCGTTGAATTTCAGCTTGGCGGGGGCATCGGGATAGATTCGCTCGACTTCGCGGAAGAAGCGCTCGAAGGCGGGCACACCGGCGCGAATTTGTTCGAGCGTCAGCAGATGAGCTTCATAACCGTCGTCGAGGTCGGCGGTGTTGTAGCCAATTTCATCGGTCAAGTCGATCAGTTGAGCTTCGAGTGGAGGCCTCTGGTCAAGCAGGTATTCCGCCAACTCGGGATGGACCGCGGCATCGTAGTCGCGGGAGTGTTTGATGATGCCTTCGCGAACTTCGAAGGTGAGATTCAGTCCGCGAAAGGCGGCATAGCGCTGTTCGAAATCTTCCACAATGCGCAGCGCATGCAGGTTATGGTCGAAGAACAGGCCTTGGGCACGCATGGCGGCATCGAGCGCCTTTTCGCCGGCGTGGCCGAACGGCGGATGTCCGAGGTCGTGCACCAGCGCAAGGGCTTCGGCGAGGTCAACGTTGAGGCTGAGCGCTCCTGCCACGGTGCGGGTGATCTGGGCGACTTCAATGGTATGAGTGAGCCGGTTGCGAAAGTGGTCAGAGTAGCGCCGCGTGAATACCTGAGTCTTGGCTTCGAGACGCCGAAAGGCGCGGGCGTGGATGACGCGGTCGCGGTCCCGCTGAAAATCGTTGCGGTAGGGATGAGGCGGCTCAGGGAAACGGCGTCCGCGGGACTGTTCAACCTGCACCGCGTAGCCGGCCAGCATGCTGGAAGTTTATCAGGAGCCAGCAGCTAGTTGCGAGTACCGAGTTGCGGGTGTCTGATGTGAGCGGATTTCACGGCGACTAAGGAAACATGGAGCTGAAGCCCGCGTGGTTTTTGACCCGTGACGCGGCCCTAAAGGGCCGCTCTTCCACGGGAGCGCTTGTTCGAAAGAACTCGATCGCGAGAACACTGGATACGCGGCGCCAGATCTAGTCACCAATCGCTGGGGTACTGGGTAATAGATACTGAGGTACTGGGTACTGGGTACTCGCAACTCGGTACTCGGGACTCGCTACCGCTTGTCCGACTCCTCTTTAGCCAGCCGCACCTTCGCGGCGTCTAGTTTTTTCTGGGTGGAGGCCAGCAGGTCGTTGTCCACTTCCGCGGGCACGGTCTTGTTCCACTCCTGAAGGGCGCGCTCCCAGTGAGCGGCGGCCAGTTTCAGACGGCCGGTTTTCTGGTAGAGATCGGCCAGGTGATCCTGCACGGTGGGGTCCGACTCCATTCGCAAGGCTGCTTTGGAAAGGCTCTCTTCCGCAAGATCGTACTTGCCCAGTTTGAAGTAGGCCCAGCCCAACGAATCGAGATACGCGCCATTGGTGGGATCGAGGCTCACGGCCAGCTTGATCTGGTTGAGCGATTCTTCCAGTTGCACGCCACGATCGGCATTCATGTAGCCGAGATAGTTGAGGGTGGCAGCACTCTGCGGATTATCCGCAAGAATTTTCTTGAACTCAGCTTCCGCCGCATCGTATTTCTTCTCGCGCTCGTAGGTGGAACCGCGCAGGAAGTGGACGTACTCCACGTCTTCGGGCTTGGTGGAAAGTTTCTCCGCTTTGTCAAGAGACTCCTCGGCGTCGCTCCAGCGCTTCAGCCGCGTGTACATGATCGACAGCCGGAGATAGACGTCGCGGTCCTCGGGCGTGCCTTTCAGCAGCGAGCGCACATCGGCGACCGGTTTGTCGGGATCGGCCGTGTCAGCGAGTTGGGCGTCGAGCACCATGCGCAGTTCGCGGTCGTTCGGCAGCTTCTGCACCGCTTCTTTCGCGGCGGTTGTGGCCTCGGGCCACATCTTGGCTTCGCGGTAGGTATCAATGACGTCCTGGTAGCCAGTGCGGATGTTTTCATCGCTGCCCAGGGCAATCATCTTGCGGAAGGTATCAACCGCGGACTGATAGTTTTCCTGATCGCGGTAAATCATGCCCAGGCGCTCGATGAAGATGCCGCGATTGCTGCGGTCGGCCTGGGAGTAGCTGGTTTCCAATTTCTCCGTCTTCTTCAACAGATCCTGCAGGATCTTCACGGCTTCGTCGTAACGTCCCTGCGCCTGGTAAACGACCGCCATGTTGTAGGGAACTTCGAGCGCGTCGGGGACCATGACTTCGGCCTTCTTCAAGCTTTCGAGCGCGTCGTCATATTTGCCCTGGCGGCGGTAGATCTCGGAGATGCGCAGATAAGTTTGCGCGTCCTCGGGATTCGCATCGGCAATCACTTTGTATTGTTCGAGCGCGGCGTCGATCTGGCCGTCGTTCAAAAGATTTTCGGCAAGGCCGCGAATAGCGTCAAGATTGTCGCGATCCAGCTGGATGGCGCGCTTGTAGGCGTCAATCGCGCTCTTGTATTCCTTGCGCTGCTCGTAGGTGGCGCCCAGCGCGGCGTAGAGCTTGGCGGAGCGCCCGGTATCGGGCACAGAACTGAGCACCTGCAGAGCATGAGCGGTATCGCCTTCGTCGCTGTAGAGCAGCGAGAGCGTGGTGACTGCTTCTTCCGAGCCGGGATCGAGTTTCACAGCAGTCTTGAGTTCGTCTTCCGCCTTCTGCAAATCATTGTTCAGGCGATACAGCCGGCCGAGCAGCAGGTGGTCGTCGACATTATCGGGCTCGATCTTGACGATTTGCTCGTATTGCTCGATGGCCAGCTTCAGCACGTTATCGGAGCCGTTGCCGCCACCGGGCAGGTCGCCGAGAGATCGCAGATAAATTCGGCCCAGCAGCTTGTGGGCTTCCAGATTGTTGGGATCGCGTTTGAGAATGTCCTGCGCCTCAAGCACGGCGTCGCGGATGCGTCCCGTCTTGACATAAAGTTCAGCCAGGGCGGAGGTGAGGAACTCGGACGAGGGATCGGCCTCGATGGCGAGCCGGTACTCGTCCATGGCCTTGCTGGCCAACTCGCTGCGACCGTAGATCGTGATCTGCTCCTCGTACATGTGCGCCAGCGCATAGTGGTAGTAAGAGTCGGCGCGATCCACTTTATGCGGCGCTGATGCGGGTGGCTTGGACTGGGCCGCGCTGGAGTCCGCTGGTTTGGACTCCGGGGTCGAAGACGGGCTGGTCTGAGCGGCAGCGGCCGCTGCGAAAGATGAGATCACTAAAACTGCGCAAAAAATTCTATTCATGCTCGACCTGACAATGCTGGAGTTGCTCCCTGACCTAAGTTTCTTTGCCGCTTCTCTGAGCGCGCACTTCCCGAGGCCTCACTGTTTGGATGCACGGACCGCCGGGGATGGTGTCTTAATTCTAACCCCATGCGTGCTGCCGGTGGGAAAAACAGTGCAATCCCGATGCAAGTACTCTAGCCCGGAAGTACAGGGCCTGTGGGGACTTGCTTCCAGCGATTGTCAAGTTTGGTAAAAGATGATTCGCCGACAATATTCGAAGACAATGGGAAGCGGTCGGCTCCCCATCGTCAGATCGGTTGATATCCAGTTTATTGCAGTCCGAAGACGGTGCCGTATCCCTTCGCACCGCCGAACCCGGTGGTGCCGAACAGAATGCCAGCAGAATCGACGGCCAAAGTGCAATAGGGCTCCGACCCATCATCCTGCCCGCTGAAACTGTGCAGGACGGTTTCATTCCATTGATCGCCCGACGGGGAGAGTTCGAAAACGGTGCCGAGGTTACTAGTGCCGCCGTCCACCGTCGTGCCGTAGAGATTGCCCCTCGAGTCGAAGACTACGCTTGCGGATGGATAGTCCCCGTCTGCGCCACTAAAGGCATACAGGACGTTTTCGGTCCAGACACCCCCGTTTGACGCGAGTCGAAACACCACGCCGTAACCGGTAATGTTTGAATTCGACTGCTTACCCCCACCGCCGGTGGTGCCGTAGAGAACTCCGCCGGGACCAAGAGTGAGCCTGGCCTTGGGATAGCCGCCGTCAAAACACGATTGGTACTCGCAAAACTGGTGGAGCACGGTTTCCGTCCAGGCACCGGAAACGCCACTCAGCTCGTAAACGACTCCTCGCAAGTTTGCTCCACCGAGCCAGGTGTTGCCGTAAAGATTTCCTGACGAGTCCGCCACCAGACCAGCGATCGGCGTGCCGCCGTCATCTCCACCGGTGAAGGTATAGAGAACGGTTTCGCTCCAGTGGCCGTTGGCGCCCGGGGTTAGTTCGAAGGCGACTCCGCATCCAGAATTGGAGGCCAGGCACGAGCCTTGCCCACCCTCCGATGTAGTTCCGTACAGTTGTCCATCTGCGCCAAAAATAAGAGGAGCTTCGGGAACCGAGCCGTCGGCGCATTTCGTCGAGGAGCAGAAGCTGTACAGCACCTTTTCTGCCCACATTCCATTGGCAGCCTTCGATAACTCGAAAACGATGCCCATGCTATGGGCGCCGCCAAATGTAGTTGTTCCGTAAAGGTTCCCTTCAGAATCGAGCAGCAAGGCCGCCCATGGATTTGATCCTTCCAGGCAGCTGAACTGGCAAAAGCTGTAGAGCACGGTTTCGGTCCAGCCATTCGCGCCAGGGGATAGCTCGAACACCGTGCCGTAGCCGTAGAGGCCGCCATTGGGGGTTGTGCCGTAGAGATTCCCGGCGTCATCGAGGATCAGGCCCGCATAGGGAGATTCGCCATTGGGGCCGTTGAAGGTGACGGTCGTTCTGAGCTGGGTCGCGGCTGCTGCCTGAATTACGGTTGCTGCGGAGATGGTCACGAAAATCAGTGACGCGACGAGGGGCGAGAACTTCTGGTACCGCATATGTGTCTCCAACCGGAGCCTTTTCTAGATGGCTCCGGAAAGCGTTCGGACATCAGACGCCGTGGAGAGGCAATTGGTTTGCGAGGAGAGGATCGGGTAACTCCAGTAGATCGAGCTCCTGCAGGCCGAACTGAGGAGATCGAACTCCAAAAGGGCGCACTCCAGGAACTCAGTGGCGGAAGTGGCGGACTCCGGTGAAGAGCATGGCGAGTCCCAGGCGGTCGGCGGCGGCGATCACTTCCGCATCGCGTTGCGAACCTCCGGGCTGGATGATGGCGGTGGCGCCCGCTTTCGCGATTTCTTCCACGCCGTCGGGGAACGGGAAGAAGGCATCGGAAGCTGCGACCGTTCCATGCAGCGGCAATTGCGCCTTCATCGCGCCGATCTTGGCGGAGTCGACGCGGCTCATCTGTCCGGCGCCAACGCCGACGGTCTGTCCGTCACGGGCGTAGACGATGGCGTTCGATTTGACGTGTTTGCAGACCTTCCAGGCAAACAGCAGCGCGCGGATTTCTTCCGGCGTAGGGGCGCGCTGGGTCACGACTTTGAGATCGACATCCTGCAGCGGGCGAACGTCGGCGTCTTGTAGCAGAATTCCTCCGGAGACGTTTTTCAGAATCCACTTCGGCGGTGAGGCTTTGACTTCCACCAGGCGCAGATTTTTCTTCGTCGCAAATCTTGCCTTTGCGGCCTCATCGAACGCGGGCGCGGCGATCACTTCGAGAAAAAGCTTGTGCATTTCCTCAGCGGCTGCGCCATCGATGGGGCGGTTCACCCCAATCACTCCTCCAAACGCTGAAACCGGATCGCAGGCCAAGGCGCGTTGGTAGGCCTCGGCAAGAGTCTTGCCCGTGGCGGTTCCAGCGGGATTGGTGTGCTTGATGATCGCGCAGACGGGCTCATCGAATTCCTGGGCGAGATCCCACGCGGCTTGCAGGTCGACGATGTTGTTGTAAGAAAGCTCCTTGCCCTGGAGCTGCCGGGCGTTGGCGACACCCGCGCCGCTGCCATCGGAATACATGGCAGCCTTCTGATGCGGGTTCTCGCCGTAGCGCAGATCCAAAGTTTTCTGGAAAGACAGGCGCAGAGTTTGGGGAAACGCCCCAGACGATGTGGGGACAGCCGCCGGTGGCGCAAAATTGTTGAGGTCCGGAATGCCCTCCAGGGTCGATGCGATCGCAGAATCGTAAGCGGCAGTTGTAGCGAAGGCTTTCTGCGCCAGCTTCCATTTCGTTTCGCGCGAGAGCGTGCCGCCGGAGCGGGCAAGTTCGCCGGCGATCCCCGCGTAGTCAGCCGGCGACGTAACCACCGCGACATCCTGAAAATTCTTGGCAGCGGAGCGAATCATCGAGGGTCCGCCGATGTCGATGTTCTCGATGATCTCTTCAAAGGCCACGCCCGGCTTGGCAGCAGTTTTCTCAAACGCGTAGAGATTGACCACGACCATGTCGATGGGCTCGATGCCGTGCTCGGCAACGGCCGCCGTGTGCGCCGGCACGTCGCGGCGATGCAGAATGCCTCCGTGGACCTTGGGATGCAGCGTCTTCACGCGACCATCGAGCATCTCGGGAAAGCCGGTAAGTTCAGAAATGTCTTTGACGGCGATGCCGGAATCGCGGAGAAGCTTGGCCGTGCCTCCGGTGGAAATGAGTTCGATATCAAAGCCGGAAAGCTGGCGGGCGAAGTCGACGAGTCCGGTTTTATCGGTGACGCTGAGGATGGCGCGCTGGATGCGGGAAGTGCTGCGGGACATGATCGGCCTCTGGTATGAAAGATGAGTGCGGAGCGACCGAAGATTCTATCAGCAAACTTCCTTAGCTCGGGTGCGACCCTACTTCGGGCTCCGCGCGCGCATCGCCGCGACCGCTTTTGAGGCCAAGGCCCCCAACACTTCATGGTCGACATCGGCGAGCTTCTTGATGTAGACGCAACCTTTGCCGGTCGTGCACTTGCCGAGCTTTGCGAGCATCGCCTGAGAATCGCTGGCTGCGTTCATGCCATACAAAACATTTGCGGCCTTGCGCGGCGAGAAACCGATCAGCGGCATATCGCCCTCGCGCCCGCTCTCGTATTTGTAGTGGTAGCTGCCGAAACCGATAATGGATGGCCCCCACATCTTCGGCTTTTCCCCAGCCGCACTTTGCATCAGCTTGACCAGAGCCTTCGCGTCCGCGCGCCGGGCCGCGTCACCGATGGCGGCGATGAATGCCGCCACGCTTAATTTGGTGGGCTTCGTCTTGTTGGCTGCCATTTTTCTGCCTTTCGTCTTTTCCAATAACCTACCGTGAATGATAGCCGACTCCTTTACCAACGGTCACGCTCAGAAGGGCGCGCTAGATACGGGAGGTGCGGCACGGAACATAATCGGCCTCGGAGATGAATCGTTATCGCTGAACGATCACAGATTCTAGGTGCAATCCAAGCGTACGGCCGGCTACGCAGTTTCATTGACTTGCTACTTTCACCAACGTAAGATTCTGCGCCAGTGATCGGCCAGACCATTTCGCACTACCACATTGTCGAAAAAGTAGGCGGCGGGGGTATGGGCGTGGTTTACAAGGCCGAAGACACTTCGCTTGGCCGCTTTGTTGCCCTGAAGTTTCTTCCTGACGATATTGCGCAGGATCCTCAAGCTCTGGAACGATTCCGCCGCGAAGCGCGAGCCGCTTCCGCGCTCAACCACCCAAATATCTGCACCATTTACGAAATCGGAGAGCACGAAGGCAAACGCTTTATCGCCATGGAGTTCCTGGAGGGGATGACGCTCAAACACCGTATCGCGGGGCGCTCGATGGAAGCAGAAGCCTTGCTGCCGCTTGCCATCGAGATCGCCGACGCGCTCGACGCTGCGAATGTGAAGGGCATAGTTCATCGCGACATCAAGCCCGCCAACATCTTCATCACGGCTCGCGGAGCGGCAAAGATTCTGGACTTTGGTTTGGCGAAGGTAACGTCGAAACCAGGAACGCCGGCTGGGCCAACTGCGTTGACCATCGACACCGAAGAACATCTCACCAGTCCCGGGCAGGCGTTGGGCACCATCGCCTACATGTCGCCGGAGCAAGCCCGCGGCAAGGAACTCGATGCCCGTACCGACTTGTTCTCCTTCGGCGCCGTGCTGTACGAAATGGCGACCGGCATGCCGCCATTCCGCGGCGACACCACGGGAGTGATTTTCGAATCGATTCTAACCAAGACTCCCACGCCCGTGGTCCGGCTGAACCCGGAAATACCCGCCGAACTGGAACGGATCATCAACAAGGCACTGGAGAAGGACCGGGATCTGCGTTATCAGAATGCGGCGGAATTGCGTGCTGATCTGAGGCGATTGAAGCGCGATACGGAGTCGACAAAGCAAGCGTTGCCGGCGTCGGCAGGCATAGACCGATCGGGATTGTCACGGTACCGCAAGTCTCTCGTCTACGCAGGGACGCTGATGATAGTGCTACTCATTTCCGCTCTGGCCTATCGCTGGGTTAAGGGCCATCCATCCGGTCCACGGCCGCCCGTGACCGAGCGGCAGTTGACGCACAATTCATCGGAGATTCGTACGCTGGGCAGCGCCATTTCGCCCGACGGAAAGTATCTTGCGTATGTAGATTCGAAGGGCTTGCACCTGCTCACCATCGCCAGCGGGGACGTTCACGAGGTCGCGCTGCCCCCGGAGTTGAAGCCGAATTTGTGGTCCGTCAATTGGTTCCCGGATGGCGAAAAACTGGTGCTAGAGGCGCGCTCCGACACACGGAAATATGCCATCTGGTCGACTTCGATTTTGGGCGACTCGCCACGGAGGCTACGGGAGAATGGAACGGAGCCCGCGATTTCGCCGCAGGGCACGGCAATCGCATTCGTCGACGGAACACGGCATGAACTCTGGGTGATGGGACCCAATGGAGAAGATCCTCATAAAGTTGTGGGAAGCGATAGTGACCTCTACGATGCTCCTGCGTGGTCTCCGACGGGCGCACGGCTTGCATATGTCAAGGTGCCAGTCGAGGGCGCCGGTTTCGGAGCCCGCCTCGACACGGTGTCGCTTAACGGAGGATCACCCACTACGGTTTCCTCCGATCCGCGTCTCGCCGCCACGGAGGCTGGCACGTCGCCCATGTTATGGCTGGGCGATGGACGCATCGTTCTTCCACTCTCAAAGAGCAGTAGCACCAGAGCCGATCTGTACGCAATTGTGACTGACCCGCAGACGGGAAGATCGGACGGGAAGGCCGCCGCAATTACCCAGTGGGATGGTCAATTTGCTCTTGCGCTAAGCGCCAGTAGCGACCTCGCTCATCTGGTTGTAACCAAATCTCGTACCTGGATGGGGGCCTATGTCGCTGAACTCAAAGGTAAAGACGGCAGTTTAGGCTCGCCTCGAAGCCTGGCCTTGAGCGATGGTGGAAATACTCCCACCGCCTGGAGCCACGATAGCAAGACAGTTTTTTTTCTCTCCAATCGCACGGGAAAAGAACAGATGTTCAAACAGCCACTGGATCAGGACAATGCGGAACGTTTGAGCACCGAGCCTGTGATAGCAACTGCTGAGCCGACTCCCGACGGAGCCTCGATTCTGTACTGGTCTCAGGGTGAAGGAGCAGAGGAGCAATCGGCGCGACTCATGCGGTTCCCAGTCTCCGGCGGATCGCCCGAAGCGATCATGAAAGTACCTTTCGATGCGACAATTGATTTCCATTGCCCTTCGCGCGCCACCGGGTCCTGCGTTCTCAGCCGCCGGGCCCATGGTGAAGTGGTTTTTTACGCACTGGATCCGGTGCAGGGTCAGGGGAAAGAGCTCGCAAGAACGAAATTGCCGCAGCCTTATGACATCAACTGGAGCCTGTCCTCGGATGGGTCGCGGGTCGCGATCAAGAGTAAGGACCAGCTTCCCGGCCGAATCCGGATTATGGATCTGGGAAAGGGAACGGAGCGGGATCTGCAACTCCCATCAGGATGGTTGATCTGGTATACGAGCTGGGCCGCGGATGGGAAGGCGTTGTACGCGTCAGCTCAAGCGAAGGGTTTCTTTCTCGCTCGCGTTGGGTTGGATGGAAAGTCCCGTGTTCTGCTCGAACGGGGTATCAATCAGTTCCTGGGTTGTCCAGTAAGCTCGCCCGACGGGCGTTATCTGGCTTTTTGCCAGCAAAATTTTGAGAGTAATGCTTGGCTGCTCGAGAACTTTTAGACTGCCGCCGAATCAGCACTCGCGATGGTCGACTATTGAAGGCGATCCCTCTTACGTCTTCGCCTTGGCCTTCAGCTTCACATGCCCACCGGCGAGTTCCACTGAGAATTCGACATCCTGGCAGCCGTACTTTTTGCGGATCTCCTGCGTCTGCTTCTCCACGAAGGTCGAGAAGGAATCGAGGTTGCCGGAGACCTTTTCTCCAGCCTTCTTTTTGGCCGCGACCAGGGCGTTGAACAGGCGCTCAACCTGCTCGCGTTCCGCGTGGTTCTCGCTGTGCATGGTGAAAGGTTGTGAGCTTGCTCCTGCGGCAGCCGCCTGGCTCAGACCATAGACGGGATTGTGTTGCGGCTTGAGCGCCTCTTCGGGGCGCACCCCCGCCACGGCCAGCAGGGCGTCCTGCGGGCGGCGGTAGCCTTCCTCGCGTACACGCGATTTCTTGCGCCACAGATCGCTGTAGATGGCATACCGCTGCGCCATTTCGTTGTAGCGGAAGCGCTGGGAAAAACTCATGCGCCCGCCGTCGGAAAACTTCCGCAGCAGCGAGAGCACCTTCCACTCCACGTCCGTCGGAGGCCGTTTGGTGGGGTTGCTGAAATAAACTTCGTACTCGATCTTGAGCCGCCGGAGCTGGGTCTCGAGCAGGTTCAGTTCTTCATCTGTGGTCACGCAGAGTCTCCCAGCCAACAGTGTAGTGACGGGTCGGGGAGGCCGCGAGGTACCGGGGGGACACCGCAAGTCATGGTACGAAAGTAAGCTGCGAGCTGCGAGCTGCGAGCCGCGAGCCGCGAGTTGCGAGTCAACAGGTCCGCGGTGCGATGGGCATGCCCGCAGATTCTGGCAAGAGTTCAGTTCACATGCAGATTGGGTTGTAAGTGTCTTTGCTCGGGGCTCGGGTCTCGGGGCTCGGAACTCGTAGCTTACTTCGCCGAATTCGCGGCCATTTTCTTCACCATGGCCAGCACCAGCTTGCGATCGCTGTCGTTGAGGTTGGTGGCATAGCGGCGGACTTGACTCAGGAAGCGGACTTCGTCATCGGAGAGCTGGGGCAATCCCTTGGAGCCGTTGCTGTGGCCGGATTCGGAAAAGAACTGCGAGAGCGCGATCTCCATCGCCCCTGCAATTTTTGAAAGCGTATCAAGCGAAGGGATGGTGTGGCCGTTTTCTACGCGCGACAGGTAGCAGCGCAGCAGGCCAGTGCGCTTTTCGATGTCTCCCTGAGACATGCCTTTTTGCAGGCGGTAGTTTCGAATGGTTTCGCCAATGTTGATCTGAGGGAGCATGGCAGGATGGGCCATATTAACCAGATCGGCATCTTCTGGCAAGTGGAAATTAGTGCCATATGCCGGCGGGAGGAAATCGGGTCCGCGCCAGCGTATTTTTAGACAGCGTATAAGAAAAGAAGAGCCGCCACGGGCGTGAAGTTCAGCCGCTGGATGGCGGGGACCATATTATTTTTTCAGGCTCTGCGCCAAAAAAGCGACGGTGCGCTTCCAGGCGTCGGCGGCATCCTCGGCGCGGTAACCCGTTTTGTTGTTTGGGTTTTCAAAGCCGTGGCCAGCATCGTCATAGATTTTGATATCGATGTTCTTGCCCAGTTGCTTCATGGCCGCCTCAAACTTGCGCACATCGGCGGGCGAGATCCCCTGATCCTGACCGCCAAACGATCCGAGAATGGGGGCATTGATTTTCTTCAGCGCATCGGTGTCGGTGGCAAGGTGGCCGTAATTAATAACGTCGGCGGCGAGAGATGGCTCCTGCAGGGCGACGTCGAGCGAGTAGCCGCCGCCCATGCACCATCCGATGGCGCCGATGCGATCTTTCCTGACGTTGGGCTGCGACGCCAGAAACTCGAAGGCGGCATGCAGATCGCGTTTGGCGCGGTCTTCCGGAACCCCGCGCATAATCTCATGGGCCATCTCCGGCGTGGTCGCCACTTTGCCGCGGTAGAGATCGATGGCGAGCGCTTCGTAGCCCTCGTCCGCGAGCTTTGAGGCTTGGTCCTTGA
This sequence comes from uncultured Acidobacteriaceae bacterium, assembly GCA_963715875.1. GTDB lineage: Bacteria > Acidobacteriota > Terriglobia > Terriglobales > Acidobacteriaceae > Sulfotelmatobacter. Next base: position 5,031,775 of record OY970281.1, read on the forward strand.
CCCAGTCGTTCAGTCCCCACCACTCGTGAATCACGATGACGCCGGGGAACGGACCTTTTCCGGCGGGAGTGTAGAGCTCGGCCTGGACGGTTTCATCACCACTTTTGTAAGAGACAGATTTGCCATCAGCGGCAAAGCAGGTTGAGGCAAAAAGTACAACCAGAACTACGATGCGGAATTTTTTCATGATCATCGTTCACCCCACGGTCAAAATTTCAGCTCCATGTACAACGCGCCCGCCATCGGGTTCGAGCAGTAAGGAGCGATCTCCACGAACCCCAGCCTGCGATACATGGCGACCGCATCTTTCATCACCGGCTCAACAGTATCCAGACGCATACGCTGGTAGCCGATCTGGCGCGCCTCGGCGATGATGCGCTCGGCCAGACCGCGCCCGAATCCATGACCGCGAAACTGCGGACGCAGGTAGAGCCGCTTCATTTCGCAAACTCCGGCGGTCAATTTGTGCAGGGCAACGCAGCCTGCAATTTGGCCTTCATATTCCGCAAGCAGCAGGCGGCCGTCGGGCGGAGCGTAGTCGCCGGGTAGGCCAGCGAGTTCCTGGTCAAAGTTCTGGAAGCAAAGGCTGAAGCCGAGGGACTGCGCGTATTCGAGAAATAATTCCCGGGCTCGGGTAGTCTGCGTGGGCGATTCGACTTGAGCGAACGTCAAAGCCTTTAACACAGGGGACACGGAGGGCACAGGGTAGCTCAAATGCATTGCGTCCTCAGCTTTCATATCCCCTGTGAACCTCTGTGTCCTCTGTGTTGAAAGGTTTGGTTGGGTTTTATCCCATCAGCATCCCGCCATTCACGGCCAGCACGTGGCCCGTGATGTACGAGGCTTCATCCGACGCGAGAAAGGCCACCGCATTCGCCACGTCGACAACCGATCCTACTCGCCCGAGCGGAATCTGTTTGGCGGCATTCTGCTTGAACTCGTCGCCGAGCGCATCGGTCATAGCGGTTTCGATGAAGCCGGGAGCCACGGCGTTGCAGGTAATGTTGCGCGACCCGAGTTCGCGGGCGATGGCCATGGTCAATCCGATCAGCCCGGCCTTCGAGGCCGAATAATTCGCCTGCCCGGCCTGCCCCATCTGTCCGAAAACGCTGGTGATGTTGATGATGCGTCCCCAGCGCTGCTTGAGCATGGTCGGGGCGACGTTCTGGATGCAGAGATACGCCGAGGTGAGATTGGTCTGCAGCACGGCGTCCCAATCGGCGCGCTTCATGCGCATGACAAGCTGGTCGCGGGTGATACCGGCATTGTTGACCAGGATATCGATCTTGCCCAGCTGCGCGATGGCTGCCTTGATAGTGGACTTGACCTGATCTTCGTCGGCGACATCGAGAGCGAAGGCCGCGGCCTTACCGCCGGCGGCGGTGATTTCGCTGACCAGTTCGTTCAGCTTCTCCTGATTGCGCGCGGCGACCGCGACCGTGGCGCCTTGGGCGGCGAGTTTGGCCGCGCAGCCGCGACCGATGCCCTGGGATGCTCCCGTAACAAACGCGACCCGTCCTGAAAGGGACATGGATTTTTTCTCTCCCTTGTTTGCTTCCAAGCTTTTTAACGATAAGGCGGAATGTGGAATTATACGCGCCACTCCGCGCTCGTTCCCTCAAGTGCCAGTATCATTTCTCTAACGGATTGCGGATTATTCGTCCGCCGATTAACATTCGATACACTCCCATGTCTCAAACTGTGACCTCCGAAGTGATCGCCATGTCTGAACCCTCCAACCAGAAATCATCCACGCCAGATTCGGCTTCTTCCGGCTCCGGACACCGTTCGTCGCAGAGAGCCTCAGCCCATGCGGAGGAAACGGCCGGCAATGCGGGCGGAGGCGCGCCCGCTACAGAGACCGCGCCTTCCACCGAGGTCTTCGCGGTGTATGGTGTTGAGCCGGAGATTCAGGCCTATGCCATGGCCAAGTATTCCCGGTCGGCGCTGTCGATGAAAGAGTCGCTGCGCGAGATCAGCGCACAGAAGGCGGAGAAATTTCTCAACACGTTTTACTTCCAGTACGGCCACCGCTCGATTGCCGATCTGGCACATCTTGCGCTGGCCGTGGAACGGCTCTCGATTCTCGCGGCCATCGAAGTCGCCGACGAACAGCGCTGGGATGGCCAGGAGCGCTCGACTCGATATCAGGATTTCAAGAAGAGCGGGTACTTCGTCCCTGACTTTGGGGCCAACAGCGAAGCTCGCAAGCTCTACTGCGAGACGCTGGACTTCCTCTTCGCCGAGTACGAAGCGCTCTCGGCGCATATGACGCAGCATCTGATCAACATCACTCCCAAGCCCGCCGACATGAAGCAGGAGGCGTACGAGCGCACGCTGAAGGCGCGGGCATTCGACATCACCCGCTATCTGCTGCCGCTGGCCACGAATACTTCGCTGGGAGAGATCGTCAACGCGCGGACTTTGGAAACCCAGGTGGCTCACCTGCTCTCGCACACGCATAAAGAGGTTCGCACTCTGGGCGAGTCGTTGAAGAAGGCGGCAACCGGCGCGGCTTATAACGTGAATGCCGAATCGTTGCGGAATCTGGTGGATGAGATTTCAAAGCTAAGTCCGGAACTGGGCGCGCGCGCCGAACAGGAATTGCTGCATGAAGTACGGGTCGCGCCGACCCTGGTGAAGTATGCCGATCCGAACTCTTATGAGATGGAGACGCGGCGCGAATTACGGCAGGCCGCGCGCGAGTTGATGAAGAGCGAGCCGGTCGCACCGTCGAAATCCGATGTGGATTTGCTCGATGATGAACCGCTCGAGGTTGAGATCGCGTCCACATTGTTATACGAACATTGCCACCATTCCTACCGCCAGGTGCGGCAGGCGTTGCAGGTGATGGGCGAGCGCTACCGGCGCGAAATTATTGACCTCGGCCTGCGCCATCGCGGAAAGTTCGACGAAGTTTCGCGCGGCTTCCGCGCTGGCCAGCAGTTCCGCTTCGACATACTTATGGACACCGGTGGCTTCCGCGATATGCATCGTCACCGCCGCTGCATCCAGGTGATGCAGGCGTTCACCACGCAGCACGGCTACGAAATGCTGCTCGATCTGGAAGATGCAGGTGTGCGTGGCCGTTTCGATGCCGCGATGCGGCGGACGCAAGCTGCGGTTGAGAAATTGGCGGCAGGCAGCGCGCCCGAGGCCGAGGAGAATTCGCAGTATGCGATTCCGCTGGCTTATCGCAAGCGGGCGCTGTTCAAGATGGACTTCGCCGAAGTTGTGTACATCTCCGAATTGCGCACGACCCCGGCGGGGCATGTTTCCTATCGCAACGTGGCCTATGCAATGTATGAGGCGGTGGCGCGGAAGTATCCGGCGCTGGCCAAGTATTTCCGCGTGCACGACGTGACCGCGCCGGTGGACTTGCTGCAGAGGTAAAACAACAATTCGAAGAGGACCGCTGCATGGACTTATTCAAGCGATTATTCGGGTCGCGAGCGGTGCCGGATTCATCAAAAAAATCAGACACACCATCTTCTCCACTTCACAACAATCGCTAGAGGCGCCGCCTGCCTTCGCACTGTGGAAAGAGTCAGGTGCCATTCGTGGGTTGTGGATCCAAGACTATGCCACGACGCAAGACAAAGCTAAGCTGAAAACCATCGTTGCCGGTTATGTGGCTGAGGGCTTGCCTTTCACCGCAGACCACTATGCTCAGATTGAACTGGGGACCTATAGCGTGGCGCGAAACGAAGGCGTAGGCGGTGGATGGATGGTTGCGATTGACGCTGATGGCTCTACCACGAAGACCGCCACCTCACCAACGGCGACTGCCGCAACCGGCGCTGAGGAACAACGTCAAGTATTGGCCGCAGATCAGACCGGCACATGCGTCTGGATGCTGGAGTGTTTTCAGTGTCGTAGAGAATTTCGTTTAGGGGAAGATGCAATTCTGCTCCTGCACCGCGACATCAAGGATGTCGCTTCCAACCCATCGAAGTTTGTTCTCGGTCCGGCAGATTTGGGCAGGCTGTGGATCAGGTTGAATGAGTTGACCGGGCTTCCGAACGATCTTGCTGTGCCTCTCAACGAGAATTCGACGTATCTTGCGCTCGTTAAAATTGTCGGAGGACGGAGTGCCGCTATCCGGAAGACCTTGTCGAATGTACCAATAGCCAAAGAGAGACTTGCAGCGCGAATGGACGATTCCTGGATCTGTGCGCTCTGCGATCGCGCGAACCCTTATTCGGAGTAGTCCACAGCAGCCGGGTCGCTCACGAGTTCATGGTCAGGTCGATGGAGCAGGGCAAGTTTCGCTTCGCGCTGATTCACGAGTGGATCGCAGCCCACATCGTTGTCCTTCGTGGATAGATTTCGCGCACCGATCTGCCCTGAGCTTGTCGAAGGGAGTGCCCGCGCCACACGCTGCGAAACAGTCCCTGGCCCATTTCGGAACCTTCCACAGGTTTATTATGCAGATTCGCCTTTCTTTCGCTTATATCCGTATGTATAATTCGGCCATATTAGTTCTGCACTCTTAATTAAGGAGCCACACTCCCATGGCGGATGAACGGATCAAGGCAATTGAGTTGGCGTTCGCGCAGATTGAAAAGCAGTTCGGCAAAGGGTCGATCATGCGGTTGGGATCGAAAGAAGCCATCGTCCCCATCTCCGTGATTCCGACCGGCTCGATTTCTTTCGACGCCGCGCTGGGCGTGGGTGGATTTCCGCGCGGGCGAGTGGTGGAAGTGTTCGGGCCGGAGTCTTCTGGCAAGACCACCATCACTCTGCAGGTGATTGCCGAGGCTCAGAAGACTGGCGGCATGGCCGCGTTTGTCGATGCCGAGCATGCGCTCGACCCCGCTTATGCCAAAAAGTTGGGCGTCGATGTCGACAATCTGCTGGTGTCGCAACCCGACTACGGTGAGCAGGCGCTGGAAATCACGGAAGCGCTGGTCCGCTCCAACGCCATCGACGTGCTGGTGGTCGACTCTGTGGCGGCGCTCGTACCCAAGGCCGAACTCGATGGCGAGATGGGCGACAGCCACATGGGGTTGCAGGCGCGGCTGATGTCGCAGGCGCTGCGCAAGTTGACCGGGACGGTTTCGAAGTCCCGCACCTGCCTGATCTTTATTAACCAGATTCGCGAAAAGATTGGCGTGATGTTCGGCAATCCCGAGACCACGACTGGCGGCCGCGCTCTGAAATTCTATTCGTCTGTACGCGTGGATATTCGCCGCATCGCAGCGATTAAAGATGGAGACGTGGTCACAGGCTCGCGCACACGCGTCAAAGTCGTGAAGAACAAAGTGGCTGCGCCGTTCCGCGAGGCCGAATTCGACATCCTTTATGGCGAAGGTATTTCCCGCGAAGGCGACCTGATCGATATCGCCGTCAACAACAATATTCTGGAAAAGTCCGGCTCGTGGTTCAGTTACAAAGGCGAGCGCATCGGCCAGGGCCGCGAGAATGCCCGCCAGTTCCTCAAAGACAATAAAGACACCATGGCCAAGCTCGACGTGGAAGTGCGCAAGGCTCTGGGATTGATTGCGACTCCGGCAGCGGCACCGACCGCAGCGCCGGCACCGGCGACGCAAACTGCATCACAAGGCGCGCGGGTCACGACCATGCCCACCGCGCCCCCCGAAACGGCAAGAGTACCGGTAGCCGCGAAGCGCTAAAGCACGTTGATGATGCTTCGTCATCCCGCTTGATGATGCTCTGTCATCCCGAGCGAAGCGAGGGATCTCGGTGTTTGCTTGCGCCGTCACTAACTTGCGCTCCAGGCTCGAACCAAGATCCCTCGCTCCCTCGGGATGACACTGCGCTCGGATGACGATACATTCAGTCTGCAGCCCCAAATCCACAATTGCCATCCTGTGCCCGCCCGCATAGAATCTTGTATTCATCCACTCGGTTCTGTGAGGACAATTGCACAAAGGCCTGGCCATTTATCCCGGATCGTTTGATCCAACCACCAACGGACACCTCGATCTGATCGAGCGGGGAGCCAAGATTTTCGAGGAACTGGTGGTCGCGATTCTGCGCAACACCGAGAAGAGTCCCATGTTCAGCGTGGCCGAGCGCCTCGAAATGCTGCGCGAACTCACCAGCGATCTCAAGAATGTCCGCATCGATACCTTCGACGGGCTCATGGTCGAATACGCAAAATCGATGGAGGCAACCTGCATTCTGCGCGGCATCCGGGCGATCAGCGACTACGAATACGAACTGCAGATGGCCTTGATGAATCGCAAGCTCGAGCCTACGCTGGAAACTGTATTCATGATGCCCGCCGACAAGTATTCTTACGTCAGCTCGCGCCTGGTGCGCGAAGTGGCGCAGGCGGGCGGTCCGGTGAAGGGACTTGTTCCCGAAGTCGTAGAGCAGAGGCTGCGCGAAAAGCTCGACCCCGCCTACAAACTGCGGGATGAACGTTTGCTCGAACTCCTCAACAAAAAAGAAAGGAAAAGGAAAAAGAAGTCATGACCACCGCGACCAGCGAAGCGTTGAAGCTCACCGACCGGATCAACCGCATTGAGCCCTCCGCCACGATGGCAGTGGTGGCCGAGGCCGACAAATTGCGCGCGCAGGGCATCGACGTGGTTGATTTCGGCGCCGGCGAGCCGCACTTCTCCACGCCGCAGCACATCAAGGAGGCGGCCATCGCCGCCATTCAGGGGAACTTCACGAAGTACACTGCCGTTCCGGGCACGCCCGAGTTGCGCGACGCCATCGTGCACCGTCACGCTGTGGATTTCGATTCCGACTACCGCCGCGAGGAAGCCATTGCCGCCACCGGTGGCAAGAATGCGCTGTTCAACGCCATTCAAGTGCTGGTCGATCACGGCGACGAAGTGATTCTGCCCGTGCCTTACTGGGTTTCGTTCAAAGACATCGTGCGCTATGCGGGCGGCAATTGCGTGTTGCTGCACACCGACGAGGCCCAAGGCTTCCGGGTTACGGCAGAGATGGTCGCGAGCAAGATCACGCCGCGGACCAAGGTCATTATTTTGAATTCGCCGTCGAATCCTTCGGGCGCGGTGATGAGTCCGCAAGATCTGACGGCGGTGGTTCGCCTTGCCCATGAGCGCGGCATCTGGGTGCTTTCCGACGAGTGTTACGTTTACCTGAATTACACTGGCAAGAATTTTTCGGTAGGATCGTTGCGCGAGTTCAAAGAGCGCATCGTCGTGCTGGGATCGCTTTCGAAAACTTACGCCATGACGGGATGGCGCCTCGGTTATGCGCTTGGTCCGGCGGCAGTGATCGGCGCGATGTCGAAGCTGCAGAGCCAATCGACGTCGAATCCGACGTCGATTGTGCAGAAAGCCGCGGTCGCCGCGCTCCGGGGACCGCAGGAATGCATCGAGCAGATGCGCCGCGAATACATCGGCCTGCGCGACCACGTGGTGAAAGGCTTACGCTCGATTCCCGGAATCACCTGTACGCTGCCGGAAGGCGCATTTTATGCCTATCCGAATATTTCCGCGTTCCTGGGGCGAGGCAGCGTGAAGTCCGCGTCCGACGTGGCCGGGCGACTGCTTCGCGAAGCGCACGTGGCCACCGTACCGGGAGAAGGATTTGGAACCAACGACCATATCCGCGTGTCTTATGCGACCTCAAAAGCGGAGTTGGATCGCGGTCTGGAACGCATGCGGAAATTCCTCGCCGGGCTGTAGACGCGGCTTTGGACACGGGAAATAATATTTGAGTTCGGCTGAGGCCGTCCGTTTCGCGAACGGCCTTTTTTGTCAGGATCATTTTTCATGAGCAATCTGTACCCACTTTTGATGCTTCCCGGATTCGATCCGCGCCCCTGGGGCACGCTCGACCTGTCGCCGATTTATCCCAATCACAAATTCGACGAGAAGATCGGTGAAGCCTGGCTGACGGGCGACGATTGCAAAGTCGCCAACGGTCCGCTCACCGGACAAACGCTGGCACAAATCAGCGAGAAGTATCAGCGGGAACTGGTGGGCGACGCCGCCCGCGACCCGCGCCGATTCCCTTTGCTGCTGAAATTTCTTTTTCCCCATGAGAAACTTTCGGTGCAGGTCCATCCCGATGACGAGCAGGCGCGCCGCGTCGGCCAGCCCTGGGGCAAGACGGAATGCTGGTACGTGGCCCACGCCAAGACGGGAGCGCAAATCGCATTGGGATTGAAGCCCGGCGTGACCATGGCGCAACTGGAGCAGTCGATCCAGGAAAAGCGCGCCGAAGAATTGCTCAACTGGCTCAACGTCTACACCGGCGACATGATCTACGTTTCCGGTGGAACCGTGCACACTCTCGGACCGGGCTCGGTGATTATCGAGACCCAGCAACAATCCGACACGACGTATCGTTTGTATGATTACGGAAGGCCGCGCGAGCTGCATCTGAAAGAGGGCATGGCCGCGGTGAAAACCAAGGTTGCGTCCGGAAAGGTGTTGCGGCCTGCTCCGGCGCAGATTTCCGGCAGCAACAATCGGCTGGCTCCGCTCGTGGCTGCGCCGTACTTTGTCGTAGATATGTTCGAGATGAAAGACGCGCAGGAACTGAGTACCCGCGACGATTCCGGCAAAAGTTCGGCGCAGATTCTCGTTGCCGTCGAAGGTTGTGGCATAGTGGAAGCGGCTGGCGCGGAACCTGTCACCATGGCGAAGGGCGATGCCGTCGTGGTTCCGGCGTCAGTTGGAAACTTCAGCGTGCGGCCGCAGTGGGCGCTCGAGTTCTTGCGAGCGCGAGTTCCCGGGACGCCGCTGACCGAACCCGAAACGCGAATGTAGAAAATGATCGTGAAAGACTTGGCTAAGAACTCAAATTTCTATCCTGTGATCCTCGCCGGAGGCCGTGGCACGCGCTTCTGGCCGCTGAGCCGTAAAAAACGCGCCAAGCAATTGCTGGCGCTCGACGGCAAGCAGACCATGCTGCAGCAGACGGTTGCGCGCCTTCTGCCACTGGCTCCCGCGAACCGTTTCTGGATCATCACCAACGACGATCTCCGTCCCGCAATGCTGAAGCAGCTTCCAAAGCTGCCCAAGACTCAAGTGCTCGCCGAGCCCATGGGACGCAACACCGCGCCCGCGATTGGCCTCGCGGCATTTTTATTGCTGCGCGAACGTCCTGACGCGGTGATTGGCATGTTTCCTTCCGACCACGTGATCGCCGACGAGAAGGCGTATCGCGCGACCATCGCCCGCGGCGCCGAGATCGCAGCCGCCGGCGAAAACATCGTGGTACTCGGCATCCGGCCCAATCGCGCCGAAACCGGATACGGCTACATCGAGGCCGGCAGCGCTTATGGCAACGACGCCCTGCGCGTCCGCCGTTTCACCGAGAAGCCCGACCCAGAGAAGGCCGCTGCGTTCGTGGCTGCGGGAAATTACTTCTGGAACAGCGGCATGTTTCTGTGGAGCGCGCGCACCTTGTCGAATGCCCTGCGCGAGCATCTCCCGAAGACCGCTTCCCTGCTGGAAGAAATTGCCGCGGCCTTCGGCACGCGCAAATTTTCGGCGACCTTCCGCAAACTCTACCCCAAGTGCGAGAACATCAGCGTCGATTATGCGGTGCTGGAGCCGCGCTCGGCGAAGGGCGAACAAGCAGGAAACATTTTTTGCCTGCCCGCTGATTTCGGATGGAACGATCTGGGCTCGTGGACCGCGCTGCACGAGCACCACACGGCGAAAAGCAGCCCAGCTCAGAACAACCTGATCAATGGCGCAGGTGAATTTGTTCTGAATGCGACCGGCAATTACGTGCATGCGCCAGGAAAATTCGTGGCCGCGGTGGGCGTGACCGATCTGGTAGTGGTCGAAACCGGCGACGCGTTGTTGATCACAACTCGGCAGCAGGCACAAGATGTAGGCAAAGTGGTGAAGTATCTGGACGAGAAAAAACTGCACAAACTGACTTAAAGAGAGTGTTCAGTGGCCAGGGGCTAGTGAAAGCGGAGACCCCACCAACCACTGTCCATTGCCCACTGAATTCCTATGCCTCAAGAAATCAAATTCGGAACCGACGGCTGGCGCGGCATTATTGCCGACGACTTCACCTTCGACAATGTTCGCCGCGTCGCCGGCGCAATCGCCTCTTACGTCTTGAAATATGAAGACGCTCCACGCGGAGTTTTCGTCGGCTATGACACCCGCTTTGCCTCGCAACGCGCCGCGCAGGTGGCCTCCGAAGTGATTGCCGCCGCCGGCATTCCAGTCAAACTGGCCAACGACTACACGCCGACTCCGGCAGTGTCGTTTGCCGTCAAGACCAACGGCGCGGCCGGCGGTGTGATGGTCACTTCCAGCCACAATCCGTGGAATTGGAACGGAGTGAAGTTCAAAGGAAAATTCGGCGGCTCCGCTACGCCCGCGATCATGAAAAAGATCGAGGAAGAAATGGCGGCAGGCGCGATGCCGCGCGGCTCGAAGGCTTCCGTGGAAGAAGCCGATCTCAAGACGCCCTACATCGCGGCAGTCTGCCGCTTCGCCGATATGGATCTGATCGGCAAGGCTAAATTCAAGGTTGCGATCGATTCCATGTACGGCTCCGGCCGCGGAGTTCTGGCGGGAATTTTTCGCGATCTCGGAGTTCCCCACATTGCCATCCGGCAAGAATTGAATCCGTTGTTTCCCGGCATCAATCCTGAACCGATTCAACCACACATCGCGCTCTTGCAGGAAACGGTGGTCCGCGAAAAATGCGATGCCGGCTTGGCGACCGACGGCGATGCCGACCGTATCGGCGCCGTCGCCGAAGATGGCAGCTTCGTTGACTCGCACAAAATTTTCTGCGTGCTCTTGCGCTGGCTTCTGGAGCGCAAGAGGTGGTCCGGCGACGTCGTGCGCGCCTTCAACACCACCCGCATGCTCGATCGCATCTCAGCCCAGCACGGCCGCAAACTTTACGAAACGCAAATTGGATTTAAGTACACGGCCGATCTCATGATGGAACACGACATCCTGATCGGCGGTGAAGAATCGGGCGGCATCGGCTACTCGCGTTTTTTGCCGGAACGCGATGGCGTGTTGAATTGCCTGCTGCTGGCCAACGTGATGGCGGAAGAGGGCAAGCCACTGGGCCAACTGGTGGCCGATCTGCAGCGCGAATTCGGTCCACATTATTATGGCCGGCGCGACTTGCATATTGCCGAAGACATCAAGCAAGGGGCGATTCAACGGGCGCGATCGGAAGGCACGCAGAAACTGGGGCGCTATCGCGTACTGAAAAAAGAAACCCTCGATGGCGTCAAGTTTTTCCTCGACGCGCCAACCAACGGCAACGGCGCCGAAGCCTGGATCCTGTTTCGCGCTTCGGGCACGGAGCCGCTGCTGCGCGCCTACGCCGAGGCTGCATCTCCGGAGTTGGTCGAGGAAATCCTGACAGACGCTGAGAGTTTTGTTAAGAATTGAAATGGCGATTAGCGAGCCGCTCGTGTCGCCCGAAACCCAGATTTGACGCGCATCCGGGGCTGCGTTAATGCGATACTTCTAATAGCGTATGACTTTCGTCGCAAGCCCACCCCCGACTTCCGCCGACTCGCCCGAGGCGCGCCGCTACAACCAGATTCACCGCTGGCTGGGCATCGCGGATTTCGTCATCGGCGCCGCTTTCCTGATCGTGCTACTGCTCACCGGTTGGACCGGATGGCTGCGCGATCTTGCCTTGCGCCGCGCCTTCCAGAACTACACGCTCGCTGTCTTCTTCTATTTGTTTTTCCTCCTGCTGATCAGCAAAGCTCTGGGCTTTGGACTCGACTACTACGGTTTCCGGCTGGAGCAGAAATATCAACTCTCGACCCAGAAACTTCGCTCCTGGTTGTGGGATGAAGCCAAAGGTTTTTTGGTGGGACTGGTGCTGGCGGCGGTTGTGGTGGAGTTGCTGTACTACATGATTCGCGAGTCGCCGCAACACTGGTGGTTCATCACATGGGCAGTTTTTATGGGGCTGATGATTGTGATGGCGCAACTGGCTCCGGTGGTGCTTTTCCCGATCTTCTATAAATTCGAACCGCTGGACAATGAAGACCTGCGGCGGCGGCTAATCCTGCTCAGCGAGCGCGCCGGCACCCGCGTTCGTGGAGTCTATCGCTGGAAGCTTTCCGAAAAGAGCAAGAAAGCAAACGCCGCTCTCACCGGATTGGGCGGCACGCGGCGCATCATCCTCGCCGACACGCTTCTGGATAACTACGCCCCCGACGAGATTGAAGCCGTGCTCGCCCACGAACTCGGTCATCAGGTTCACCGGCACATTCTGAAAAGTATTTTCGTGCAGGCGGGAATTACGCTGCTGGGATTCTTCGTGGCAAACTGGGTGCTGCACTACACCGTCGATCATCACATGTTCAATCTGGAAGAGCTTTCCGATTTCGCAAACCTGCCGTTGCTCGCCCTCACTGCCACCGCTCTTTCGCTGCTGTTGATGCCGGCGCTCAATGCCTACTCGCGCTACAACGAGCGGCAGGCGGACCGCTATGCCTTCGAATCGATTGCCAGCGTCGAGCCTTTTATTTCATCGATGAACAAACTGGCACAGCAGAACCTGGCCGAGCGCGCGCCTTCCAAATGGATTGAGGTGTTGTTCCACTCGCATCCGGCAATTTCCAGGCGAGTCGCGGCCGCCGAGGCCTGGGGCCGCGCCCAGAGCGCAAACCCGCCTGCCTGAACAGTTCGCCCCGGGCCATCAGCGTCGACGCAGAATTTCAGCCACGCGCTGCAAATCCTCTTCCGTATCCACGCCGACCGAATCGTAGGGGGTCTCGCCGACGTAGATAGAAATGCCGTTTTCCAGAAAACGCAACTGCTCCAGCCGCTCACTTTTTTCCAGCGATGATTCTGGTTGGCTCACAAAAAGATCAAGCGCGGGCTTGCGGTAGGCGTAGAGGCCAAGATGCTTGAAATAGCGCGGGCTTGTGGCGTCGCGATCGAACGGAATCGTGGCCCGAGAGAAATAAAGAGCACGCCCGTCCGGAGCGGTCACGACTTTCACCGCATTGGGATTGCCGACGTCCTGCTTCGGGCACGGAGTCTTCACCGTCCCCACCTGCACGGCCGGGTCTCTCATCACCTCGAGCAGCGTGGCAATTTGTTCCGGCCGCACCAGCGGTTCGTCGCCCTGCACATTGATGTACACATCGGCGATGTCCACATCGGCAACATCCACATCGGCCGCAATCGAGTTTGAGATCTCATGCACGCGCTCGGTACCACTGCGGTGCGTGGAGGAAGTCATCTGCGCCTTCCAACCACGGCTGCGGCAGACTTCCAGAATCTCCTCGGAATCGGTGGCGACGATCACATCCGAAAGAAGTGCGGACGCGCGCACCGCCTCATACACCCATCCCACCAGCGGCTTGCCCGCGATCTCGCGCAACATCTTGCGTGGCAGGCGCGTGGACGCCAGTCGGGCAGGAATTACAGCAATCGCATTCATGTGAAAGTCCGATTCTGGTTTCTAGTTTCCAGTTTCCGGCAACAACTGGCAAGTATCGATTCCGAGAACGCGTCTACGCTGCGCGCGCAGTTTGACCGTCTTTGTGAGTTACTCTTAGAATGAGGGATTGGACATGAAGCGCGATTGCGGCTGTCGTGTCCAACCAAGAGAGGTCGCGCAGTTGCGACTGGTCCCTCTAGTTGCGGTTCCCCACATGGCGGCGTAGCTCAGGTGGTTAGAGCGACGGTCTCATAATCCGTAGGTCCGTGGTTCGAGTCCACGCGCCGCCACCAAATCCATCTCCGAAATCCCATTCGGACGACCGCAGTTGCCCAATGATCGGGTTCGCCGACATAGCACCCCGGCTTCTGGGACAATACCATTGAGTTGTGATCTGCGTCACTGCAAAGGGGTTGGCGGCGGCGCAAAATCCTCGCCAGCCTGTTTAGGAGTTCGCCCGCTCAGGTATTCGCCGCCACTCATCTGTGGCGCCCCGGAGGTCGTCATGAGCAGTCTCACCGTTGACAAGCGAGAAAATATTTCCAACCTGTTGGCCATGGATGAAGAATATCCAGCGCCGAAAATTGTGGCCGGCAGTACCTTGCAACAGAACTGGCTGGGGGAATGCGCGCGCGCGACGAAAGACCCCGACGCCTTCTGGGGAGAATATGCCGAACGCTTCACATGGTCGCGCAAATGGGATCGCGTGCTCGAGTGGGATGGAGTTCACCACAAGTGGTTCACGGGCGCCAAGACCAACATCACCATCAACGCGCTCGACCGGCATGCCAACTCCGACCGCTGCAATCGCGCCGCATTCATCTGGCTGGGTGAGGACGGCAGCGAACGCATCGTCACCTACGGGCAGCTCTATCGCATGGTTTGCCGCTTTGCCAATGGCCTGAAATCGCTGGGCGTGGTGAAGGGCGACCGCGTCATCATTTATATGCCTCTGACAATCGAGGGCACGGTTGCGATGCTGGCTTGCGCTCGCTTGGGCGCGATTCATTCCGTCGTGTATGCCGGACTCGGCCACACCGCGTTGCGCGATCGCATCGTCGATGCCGAGGCCAAGATCGTAATTGCGGGTGACGTGGGCTACCGTCGCGGCAAGACCGTCGCCCTCAAAGCCATTGTCGATGACGCCGTCGATAAATTGGAGTGCGTCGAGAAAGTGGTGGTGTATTCCCGCGCCAAGGCCGAACTCACGGGCCCGCGCGAGATCGACTTTAACGACTTGCTGAAGTTCCCCGCCGATTGTCCGGCAGTCGAGATGGATGCCGAAGATCCTCTTTTCCTGCTCTACACCTCGGGTTCCACCGGCAAGCCCAAGGGCGTTCTACACGTTCATGGTGGCTACATGGTGGGCACGACCTACCACTTGGAAAGCTATTACGATGTTGGCGAGCGCGACATTTTCTGGTGCACGTCGGACATCGGCTGGGTGGTCGGACATTCCTATATCGTCTATGCGCCGCTGTGCGCGGGCGTGACCACGCTGTTCCGAGAAGGCGCCATCGACTTTCCGAATCCCGGCGTGGCATGGGAGATCGTGGAACGCTACGGCGTGACCAAGATGTTCACCGCGCCCACCGCTTTGCGAATGTTCATGCGCTATGGCGAGAGCTACCCGGCAGCACATGATTTGACCACATTGCGCGTGATCGCATGTGCCGGTGAACCGCTCAATCCCGAAGCCTGGCGCTGGGCGCAGACTCATCTTGCCGGTGACGGCAAGTGGGGCTATGTGATCGATAACTGGTGGCAGACCGAGCTCGGTGGACCGGCATTGGGAACGCCGCCCACGATGGCTATGCGTCCTGGGAAAGTCGGCGTGGCCGTGCCGGGAGCCGAAGCCGACGTGCTGGATGAGAACGGAAACTCCGCGCCTGCGAATGTGGGAGGCCGACTGGTGTTGAAGCGGCCATTTCCGCATATGCTGCGCACCGTCTGGCGCGATCCCGCGCGTTACGAGCGCGATTGGCAGGTTATCCCCGGCTGCTATGTGACCGGCGACGTGGCCATGAAAGATAAAGATGGATACATTGCCGTGCTTGGCCGTTACGACGACGTGTTGAACGTTGCCGGACACCGCATCGGCACCGCCGAGGTGGAAAGCGCGCTGGTTTCGCATCCCGCGGTCGCCGAGGCCGCCGCGATTGGCGTGCCCGACGCGTTGAAGGGCGAATCGATCAAAGCCTTCGTGCAGGTGCGCAACGATCATGTGGCTTCCGATGCTTTAGCTGCGCAACTAATCGAGCACGTGCGGCGCGAACTCGGACCGATTGCCACGCCATCCTCGCTGGAGTTCGTGGCGTCATTGCCAAAAACCAGATCGGGGAAGATCCTGCGCCGCTTCCTGAAAGCGAAAGAAGCGGGCGTGGACGCTGGCGATATTTCTACGATGGAAGGTTAGCCGCGACTGGTCCTTCCGGGTTAAAGCCACTTACGCAGCAAGGGATGCAGCGCACGCTGCATCCCTGCCTGCCCTACTCCATAACCCGATCGATGACGATGGGCTCCACTCTATCTGCAGTGAGGCAATCGGCCACGGATTAGCACCGATGGCAGGATATTTCTAAGGGTTTGCTTTATCCGTAAAGATCCGTGGAGATCCGTGGCCAATGGCCTTTTCGAGAGACCTTGATCCTCAAAAAGAGTAAGATGTCGTCGGTGTTGGGACCATGCCACGGGACGACGTTTTCAATCCAGCCTTCATAGCTACCCGCCGAGCCCCCCAGGAGAATTAATTTATGATCCGCAGAATACGTGTGTTCATGCTCACGGCAGTCGCACTCTGTTTAGGCGTGAGCACCGGTTCTCAGGCACAGACTCCATTGTTGACTCGCCACACGCGCGAGGCGGTCGTCAACGGGCGCGCGTGTTTGGTTGGACATCTTCCCGCGAATCAATCGCTGCGCCTCGTGCTGACTTTGCCACTCCGCGACCGGCCGGGCTTGGATGCTTTCCTGCAAAGACTCTACGATCCTTCCAGCCCGTCTTACCGCGACTTTCTCACTGTGGAGCAGTTCACTTCGCAATTTGGTCCCACTCGGCCGGACTATGACTCTGCGATCGCTTTCGCCGAGAGCAATGGCTTCAAGGTGGTGGGCACTTCGCGGAACCGCATGAACGTGGACGTGATCGCGCCCGTGGAAACGATCGAGAAAGCTTTCCACGTGACCATGAACGTTTACCAGCATCCCACCGAGAACCGCACGTTCTATGCTCCCGACCGCGAGCCCTCTGTGGACCTGCCATTCCAGTTGTGGCACATCACAGGACTCGACAACTATGCCCTCCCGCGTCGCACGCTGATGCGCAGAGACACCCACGATGCAGATGTGCAACGCAACGCCACCACCGGCTCCGGACCGAATGCTTCGTTCCTGGGCAGCGACATGCGCGCGGCGTATTACGGCGAAACTGCACTCACCGGCACGGGCCAATCGGTCGGACTCCTGGAATATATCGGCACCGATCTGGCGGACCTGACTACCTACTACACGAATGTGAGTCAGACCAACAACGTTCCGGTCAGCGTCGTTTCCACTGACGGGACTCCGACGACCTGCTTCGCATCTCAAAGCTGCGATGACACCGAGCAGACCATCGACATGACGCAGGCGCTCGGCATGGCTCCCGGCCTCGCCAGCCTGGTGATGTACGTGGGATCGAGCGATGCCGCGCTGCTGAACGCCATGGCGACGGCGAACCCTCTCAACTTGCAATTGAGCGCGTCGTGGGTGTGGGGCCCTCCGTCGGATCCTCAGACGGACGACCCGTATTTCATCGAGTATGCGGCGCAGGGCCAGAATTATTTCAATGCCGCCGGAGACTGGGGTTACTGGACGACGACTCTGTTGAACGACGGCGCAATCTATCCAGCCGATGATGTGTACGTAACTTCGGTCGGCGGCACGGATTTGAACACGACCCGCGCCGGCGGTTCCTGGAGTTCGGAAACAGCGTGGGCCGATACCGGCGGCGGCATTTCCCCAGACAGCTTCACGATTCCTTCCTGGCAGGTCAGCGCAGCGGCTACCTGCTCCTCGTGTTCCGCTTCTTATCGCAATGGTCCCGACGTCGCGGCCAACTCAAATTTCACTTTTTACGTCTGTGCCGACCAAACCACGTGCAGCGCCAACCTCTATGGTGGAACCAGTTTCGCGGCGCCGATGTGGGCGGGCTATTTGGCTCTCATCAATCAACAAGCCGTGTCCAACAGTGGCAAGGGGCTCGGCTTCATCAATCCGACCCTCTACGCGATTGGTCTGGGTTCGAGCTACACCGCTGACTTCCACGACATCACCAGCGGCAGCAATGGTTTTTCCGCAACCACGGGGTTCGATTTGGCGACGGGTTGGGGCAGCCCGAATGGCAGCGCCCTGATCAATGCATTAGCCCCACCGCCGGCTCCGTCGTTTACACTCAGCTCCAGCGCAACCGGGCTTATCGTTGTGCTTGGCTCCAGCCGCAATAGCACAATCACTGTGGTTCCAGCGCACGGCTTTAGCGGTAGTGTGAGCTTGAGCGCGTCGGGCTTGCCTAGCGGAGTTACCGCCCAGTTCTCCTCGAACCCGACAAATTCAACCAGCACGTTGACTCTGACGGCCGGCACCTCCGCTGCCATTGGGACTTCGACAGTGACCATCACCGGCACTTCCGGCAGCTTGTCCAGCCAGATAACGTTGCAACTCACGGTGGAGATTGGATCGAGAATCCACATACAACGTGCTCCGTAAACGGCAAGTTTGCTTGACGTCGCAAGAGGGTTAAGGATCGGATACTGAGTAAAAGGTCTCCCTCCCCAGAGCCTTTCGGCCCCGGCACTATGGTGCCTGCATCTAGCACTCACAGGCCATTCACGCTCCCAGCCGCCAGGTCTATGCTTCTTCTTGAGCAGCACTTGGGGGAGGGCTGATCAACAAACGTCCCAACGACTCAAACGAGTCCGGGACGTTTTGTTTTGCGCGATTATTTTTGTGCGACTGTTTTTCACCGTGCGGCGACCCACTCGCGACGCTTTCTGATCACCCGCAACGCAGCCAGCGATACGGGCTTCCGTTTGAGCTAGAATCGGGCGACCACCGCTCCGCGATGAACGCCACTCCCTCAACCCCGCCGTCCGGCGCACTCACTCAGACCCTGGCATCCTATCTGCCGCGCTACCAACTCCGCCTCATCGCCGAAGGTTTGCGTTCCGGTGACGAACCCTTGGTCGAGAATCGTTCGGGAGCGATCCTGCTCGTCGATGTCTCCGGCTTCACCGCGCTCACCGAACGTTTTGCGGCGCAAGGCGCGGCCGGCGCCGAGACACTTTCCGGCATCCTCAACCGCTACTTCGGACGAATCGCCGATCTGATCGCGGCCAGCGGCGGAGACATCATCGCCTTTGCAGGAGACTCCGCAATTGCGATGTGGCCCGGCGAAGAATCCGAACTCGCCACAAATGTTCTACGTGCCACGCAGGCCGCCCTCAACATCCAGGCCGAACTCGATGGCTATGAACCGGTCCCGGGAACTCCACTTCGCCAGCGCGCGGGAGTCGGCTGCGGCACGCTGCAACTCATGCAACTCGGTGGCGTCTCCGGACGTTGGCATTTCGTCGTGACCGGCACTCCCATCACGCAGGCGTCGGTTGCCAACCAGCAGGCACAGCCTGGGGAAGTTATTCTTTCATCTGAGACGTGGGATTTAGCCAAAAACAACCTTCGCGGTGACCTGCTTCCTTCCGGACTGGCGCGGACAACGAAAACCACGGCGCTCGATCTGCCTTCCGTCCCGCTCGCAGCTGCACCTTCGTCCGACACCCTCGAATCGCTTTCCCCGTACGTGCCCGCCGTGGTTGCCGACCGCCTGCGCGCAGGCCAGGAGCGATGGATCGCCGAATTCCGCACTCTGAGCATGCTCTTCCTGAATCTCGCAGGTCCTGAGACGAATGCTTCGATCTCCGTCGCCCCGCTTCATCAGAACCTGCGATGCATTCAAGAAGTCTTGCTGCGCTTCGAAGGCACGCTCTACCAATTCCTGATGGACGATAAGGGATTGACCGCCGTCTGCGCTTTCGGACTTCCTCCTCTGGCGCACGAAAACGATCCGCGCCGCGCCCTCGAAGCCGGCATTGCCCTGCAGGAAGCGTTGGCGTGCCAGGATGTGTCGACTTCGGTCGGCATCGCCACCGGCCCCGTTTTCTGCGGAGTTTATGGCAGCGCCAACCGCCGCCAGTACACAACTCTCGGCAACACCGTCAACCTTTCCGCCCGGCTCATGCAAGCGGCAGAGAATTCGATTCTTTGCGACGAAGCCACTCTGCGCGCTGCCGGTTCCTCCACTCTTCACTTTGAGCCGAAGGGCGAGATCAAAGTGAAAGGCCGTTCGGCCCTCATTCCGGTTTTTGCGCCCATCGGCCAGTCCGATGCCGCGTCTACTGGCTATTCGATCGCACCCTCCCATTCCCACCTCATGGTGGGGCGAGATGCCGAGCGTGCAGCGCTGGCCGATGCACTCGCCGCTCTCGATCGCGAAGAAAGCCGGTGCATCGTCATCGAAGGTGAGGCTGGAGTCGGAAAATCTTGTCTGATCGAACAGCTTTCACAGCAAGTGGACGAGGCCAATCGCCCCGTCCGTAAAATTACCTGCTGGCGCGCCGCGGCCGACTCGATTCAGCAATCCACTCCTTATCACGTCTGGCGCGCGGTTTTCCGCGAGGCGCTGCAACTGAACGGCGTTCCCGTTGCCGATCAGGGAAATCATGTGCTCGCACAACTGGAGTCGCGCCCTGACCTGCTCGCCCTCGCGCCTCTGCTGAATGTCGTGATTCCTCTCGGCATCGCGGAAAACTCGACGACTTCTGCCATGGCAGGCGAAGCTCGCGCCGAAAACACGCAGCACCTCCTGATCGGCATTCTGCAATTGGCCACCGCTCGCTCGAAGACGGCGATCATTCTCGAGGACGCTCACTGGTTCGACTCTTCCTCGTTGCGCCTGGCGCTGCTCGCGGCTCAACAAGTGAGCCCGCTCTTGCTGACGATTTCCACCC
This sequence comes from uncultured Acidobacteriaceae bacterium, assembly GCA_963715875.1. Lineage (GTDB taxonomy): Bacteria > Acidobacteriota > Terriglobia > Terriglobales > Acidobacteriaceae > Sulfotelmatobacter. The sequence continues at coordinate 5,052,182 of OY970281.1, forward strand.
GTCCAATCGCCGAGCCTGCCCCAGCCGAATTCACCGCGCTGGTGGCTTTGCCTTCGAGCCACCATCTGGTTCTGGGTGCTTTGGAGTCCGAACTTGCTTTGCTGATGGTTTGCCAGAGCCTCGGCGTAAGCCATTTGCCGCCGGAAGTGGCGCGTCTCATCCAGGAAAGGGCCGCCGGGCATCCCCTTTTCAGCCAGCAACTCGCCTACGCATTGCGCGATGCCGGTCTGATCATCATCGCCGACAGCAGGTGCCAGATTGCGGAAGCCGCCGCCGGCGCCGCTTTCGGCGCGGCTCTCACGGCCATGCGCTTTCCGTCGAGTGTGGAAGGAGTCATCACCAGTCGCCTCGACCGTCTGCCCACGGCAGAGCAGTTGACCGTGAAAGTTGCCAGTGTTCTCGGACAGCGCTTCGCGCTCGCGGCTTTGAGTGAGATTTTTCCTGTCGGCACCGCTCGCACCGAACTCTCCACTCATCTCGCCGAGATGGAGAAACTCGATCTCATCCAACGCTCCGACTCGCCCGATCCTGCTTATGCGTTTAAGCACGCCATTATTCAAGATGTCGCCTATAACTGCATTCCATTTGCGCAACGCCGCGAGCTTCATCGCTCGGCAGCAGAATGGTACGAAATGGAATTCTGCGACAACTTGCCCTCGCAATACGCGCTCCTGGCCCATCACTGGAGCCGCGCCGAAGTCGCGCCCAAGGCCGTTTATTACTGCTCCGAAGCGGGTTCGCAAGCACTTCGCAACCATGCCAACCCGGAAGCAGTGCGCTTTCTGAGCGAAGCCTTGCGGCTGGATGAAAGCGCAGTCGATCAAAACGAGCACAGAGAGATCTCAACTCCGCAATCCGCCGCTCGACCAGCCGAATGGGAATTGCAACTCGGCAAGGCGTACGTCAACTGGTCGAAATATGTGGAAGGACGCCCTCATCTCGAGCGCGGACTTTCCCTGCAGCGGCAGAAAATTCCAAGTGGCAGCGTCTCCGCCGCCGCAGCACTCTTCACGGAGATCGCGCGCCAGTGCGTGCATCGTGCGCTGCCTAACTTCTATCTTGGCCATCGCGCGCGTGAGCGTGAGGCGCTGCTCAAATACTCCAGCACTTTCGCCGACTTGACCGAAATTTATTTTCATCAGAATGACGCTCTGCGCACTCTGCATGCGGTGTTTCGCTGTCTCAATCTCGCGGAAGTCGCAGGCCCGTCCCCCGAATTGGGCCGCGGCTATTCCTTCGTTGGATCGTTGGTCGGCTTTCTCCCTTTGCACGGCGCCGCGAATGCGTACTTCGGCCGCGCATCCAGGGTCGCCTCTGAAATCGACGATCCCGCAACCCGCGTATGGGTGACCATCTCGCGCACCGCTTACTACATCGGCGTGGGACGATGGAATGAAGCTGCACAACTGGCCTCGGAAGCGAAGTTGATCAGCGACCGGATGGGTGACCACCGCCGCAGCGACGACCTCTCCACCATCGCTCTGCTGGTGCAGATTCTGCAGGGCAAATTCCGCGACAGCCTCGAGCTGGCGAATTCGCTCTACAACTCCGCCAAGGAGCGCTTGAATATTCGCATTCAGTCCGAAGCCCTCTACGGAAAGGGCTGGAGTCTTCTGCTCCTCAACCGCCTCGAAGAACTGAAAGCGTGCGTTGACGAACTCGATTCGCTTCGCTCCGCACAATTGAAAATTGGAGGCAGGCATCAGAAGCAAGATGTTTACTGTCTCTACGGGCTCCTCCATCTCGCCACGGGTGATTTTCCGGAGGCGAAGCAGGCGATTGATCGCGCCGTTCAGGCTTTGACCCGCAACTCGTTTTACAACGACATCCTTGTGCACTCGGCCATCAGCGAGGTTTATCTGGCGCTTTGGCAAACCGCCAGAATTGGCGAGCCGTCCCTGCCGGAACTCGACGTCCATCAACTGGAAGACGCGGTTCGCCAGTCACACAAAGCTTTGCGCCGTTACTGCCGCGTGTTTCCGATTGGCAAGCCCCTGCTGTATCTGCGCCAGGGCCAGTATGAGTGGATCAAGGGCAATCGGCCGCAGGCGGTGAAGTTGTGGCAGCAGTCCTTAAAAGCCGCGATCGATTTGCGAGCGGATTACTATCAGGGGCTCGCGCACCTGGAGTTGGCTCTGCACCTCGATTCGGCGAATCCTGCCTGCGTCTCCCACGGCCGGCAGGCACGAGAGATTCTTACCCGGCTGGGCGCGGCCCGCGACCTGTCCCGCCTGCCGTCCTCCCCGGACAGCGAGCTTCTCGCAGGCTAAAATCGCTAAATATCGCCCTTGACTTCTGTTAACCAGATTGTTACGATTCGCCCTCTTGAAGAGGCTGGGAAGCCGTAACGCTCCTGAGCCTGCCTGGCTTTTGCAAGCCGCCCCGGAGGCCGAGGTCTCTTCCCTATCGATGAACAACGCCAACCTGATTCCGCGCGTTTCTTCCGCAATCGAACAGATGTGCTCTGCCTTGCGGGCCCAGGCGCCGTTTTTATCCTGCGAGGTCTTGCGCTGGATCCGCCAGATTTCCCCCAACGCGGACCCCGCGGCCGCCTTCGCTCACATGCGCATGTTCCCGCTTCTGCAACTGCCGGAGTGGCTGGCCGGTACGCTGAACGCGCCGCCCGATCCGGAGTTCCAGCAGTCGCTGATCGCGTCTTCTGTCAGCGGCTACTACTACATCCGGCTGATCGACGATGTCATGGATCGGGATCGCGATCACCAGCTTGAACTCAGCATCCTTCCTGCTGCGGGCTTTTTTTCCAGCCAGTTCCAGGTTTTCTATCACGCGCATTTTCCACCCCAACACGCTTTCTGGCGGAAGTTCCATGAATTATGGATCGCATCCTGCGAGAGTTCGGCTCACGACGCCAGCTTGCGCATGGTGGATTGGTCCGAATTCGAGCGCGTTGCGTCTCGCAAGTATTCCGCCGCAGGCATTCCTGTGGCCGCTGTCTGCTACCACTATGACCGGCCGGATTTGATCGCACCCTGGGTCGAGTTCACGAATCAACTGGCCCGATGGTCGCAGATGCTCGACGATCTGCTCGATTGGCACGCCGACCGCCGCGGCCATCGCGCAACGCTTTTTCTTTCCGAAGGCGAACGAATGAAGCGCGCCGGAGAATCTCTCGATCAGTGGGTGGTCCGCGAAGGCTGCGCGTGGGGATTCGATCTGCTCGAACAGTGGATGCATCACCTGCGCTCGAGCGCAGCGGAACTTGGCAGCGCCAGCCTGCAAGCCTATCTCGGCCACAGGGAAGCCTGGCTGCAAGAACAGAAAACGGTAATGCTGAAGGGGTTCGCAACCCTTTCCCAACTCGCTGCCATTCTTCAGCAGGCCGGAATGCCCGCCGAATCCGACTTATCCGAAGAAAACGACGTCCTCATCGGAATCGACGCCGTCGCCGCAAAAGCTTTGATGTGAATTTGAAAACGCAACGAGAGAAGGAGAGAAAGATGCCACTTCAGAAACTTACGTTTAAGGCGCTGGTCGAAAACTGTTTGAATAAACCGGGCTTCTTCCAGGGGTTGAAGAAGGACCCCATCAACACGCTGAAAAATGCGGGCTTGGCCCCCACCCCACAGATTTTAACGGCGCTGCAGGCTCTCGATTACAACGACATTCAGAACGTCGCCATGGCTTGCGATCCGCTTACCGGACCGCTCTGTTAATGCCGGCGCGGCGATGCTGATGACTTGTTGACTCTGCGCGAAGGAGGAATTCCATGCCTTACCGATTCGTCCAGGCAACCCCGCCCGGTCTCCCGATCTGGTTTGGAATTGCCAACATTCTCGGCGACGTACTCTGGATCGTCGCCTACGTCCTTATCATTCGCCAGGGCTTCAAGGACCGCACCTACGGCATTCCCATGTTATGCATTGCGCTGAACTTCACCTGGGAATTTATTTACGCCGTGGATTTTCCCTTTCCCAAAACGCTGGTCGAAATTCTGCGCTGGGCCTGGCTGCTCTGCGACATTGTCATCGTCTACCAGTTGTTCCGCTACGGACGCGAGGGCCAAACCATTCCGCCCCTCAAGCGCTATTTCTACCCCATCTGCATCGCCATGTTTATCTCGGCTTACGTGGGCCAACTTGCTTTTCACTACAGCCTTCACGATAAATACGGCGTGCAGGACGCCTACATGATCAATCTGGTCATGAGCATGTTGTTCGTCTCCATGTACTTCGCTCGGCCCCGTGGAGAGGGCCTCTCTGTAGGTGCGGCTTGGGCCAAAATGCTGGGGACCGGAATACTGTCTCTCGGAAGCATATTGATGATCAAGAATGATGGCTGGTTGAAGAACAGCTTCATGATCTATCTTTACGTCACGATCTTCGTCTTCGACGTGACTTATGTCGTGCTGCTTCACCAGACGCGGTCTGCAGCGGCCGAAAAACCGGTCGGCGACAAGATGCTGGCGGCGGCCTGAGGCCTGCGGAGAACTGCATCTTTTTCATGGCCAACTCTTGCGCCACATCCTCGTTGCCTGCGTTCCGTTTCGATGATGCGGTGGTTTGCCCAAGGCCATATCCGCATTTCGAAACCGCAAATTTTATCGATCCTCAAACAGCCGATCCTCTGCTCGCGTGGCTCGCACAAGAAGCGAAATGGCAATCACAAAAGTTGGATGGATACGACGGCTACTCTGACCTCGCACTGGGGTCGAACGATTTGCCTTCCCACCTGAAAACCCTGCTGGCGCCTGATTTTCTCTCCGATCTCAGATTTTCCATGGGAAGGTTTTTTGAGATGGAAGCGGAAGGGTACGTCAGAGTCACGGCGCACCGTCTGCTCCCGGGCAGTTCGCTAAAGCCGCATTGTGACGTCTCGCCGATCCATTTTACTCATCGCTTGCTGGTGCAATTGAATCGTGGCTGGACTCGCGAGAACGGCGGGCTGCTGTGTATCTTTGATGGCGACCCTTCCGCGAAGAAGACTAAAAAACAAAAGCTCATCGTGCCGGCTCACCGCTCCGCGTTCGCCTTCGAGATTTCTCGCCGATCCTTCCACTCGGTAACGCCGGTCCTGGCAGGAGAACGATACACACTTTCGTACACTTTCTATCCGCCGGTGGCCGAGAAGACGACGACTTAGAACGCTCAACACGCCATTTACTCTAATCCCACGGCGGCTGCGATCTCGCGCACCCGCGCATCGCCCCGCACTCCATCGAAAACCGGACGCACCTTCAACCAAATCAGATCCGTGGCCCGCATCTGCCGCGCCCGCTGTAGTTCCCCAATCGCGTCATCCTTCCGGTTCAATCCCAACATCACCTGCGCCAGCAACACTGGAGACACATACTCGCGCCGCGACTTCTCTTGAAGCTCTTGCAGCATCACCTGTGCACGCTGCTCGTCGCCGGCCAATCCCCGAACCCGCGCCAGCGCCGCCACTACTTCTGAACTTCCCGGCGCCAACTCCAGCGCCCGCGTAAGGGACGCGATCGACTGCTCGTACATTCGTTTCCGTTCGTATGCCTGCCCAAGGAAATAATGCGCCAGCGCAAAGTTCGTATCCATTTCCAGCACTCTTTCATATTCGCGGATCGCTCGATCCGCGTCTCCCTCAAAATATGCGATCAATCCCTCCGTCGCCAGAATCGGCAATGAAAGCGGATCGTTTGCCCGCGCCAGTTCCACCTGCGCGCGCCCCTCAGCAAACCGCCCGAGGGGAATCAGATGATGTGTGGCATACCACTGGTGCGCGGTGCCGTATCGCGGGTTCAGCGCGATTGCTTTCTGAAAGTGTTCTTCGGCCGCCGCCCAATTCCAGTCATACACTCCCTCGACGCATCCCATGCTGGTGAACGCTTCCGCCATCTGCGGATCGATCGCCAGCGCCTTTGCCGCAGCCTCGCGCGCAAGCTCGAAAACTTCTTTTGGACTCGACGTTCCCTGCACGCCCTGCACCACGTAGCAATCCGCGAGGCCCGCCAGCGCCGGCGCAAAACTCGCATCCTTGTGCAGCGCCTGCTGAAAGCTCTCGACCGCTTTCTGAATGTCAGCGGGGCCGCGTCGATTCCAGAAATAGCGTCCCTTCAAAAACAAATTGTAGGCTTCCAGATTCTCAGTTGGCTGCCGGATCAACGCCTTGTCGGTGCCCAGTCCCAGTTGCACTCGAAGCTGTCCCACAATCGCGCCGGCAATCTCTTCCTGAATCGCAAAAACATCCTGCAACTCGCGGTCGTAGCGTTCCGACCACACGTGGTATCCCGTCTCGGCGTCCAGCAATTTTGCATTCACCCGCAGCCGGCTTCCCGACTTTCGCAAGCTGCCTTCGAACACGGTATTCACGCCCAACTGCTTGCCCACTTCGCGGATGTCTACATCCTTGCCGCGAAAGCGGAACGCCGAAGTCCACGCCGCCACTCGCAGGCCGTCCACTTTGGCTAGCGCTCCGACTAGCTCTTCCGCCAGCCCGTCGCAGAAATATTCGTTCTCAGGGTCCGCGCTCAGATTCGCGAAGGGCAACACCGCAATCGAGGGTGGCCGCCCTTGCCCCGGCAACGCAACCGTGTACACAGAACTTGGTCCTCCCGGCCGGGTAGCTACCAGCTTCAATTCTGCCAGCAGCGCTCCACCATCGGGATGGCGGCTGCTCACATCCTTCGCCAGCATTTTCGCCAGCACCGTGTTCAGCCCGGTGACGGTTAACTCGCGCGTCATCGATCCGCTGTCGAGCGGCTGCACTAGAATGGCGCTCGCGGTTTCCAGAGGAGATTTTTTCTTGAACGGATGGTGCCCGTGCAGCAGCTCATACAAAACGATTCCCAGGCAGAAAATATCGCTGCTTGGAGTAGCCGTTTCGCCGCGTACCTGCTCCGGCGACATGTAATCTAATGTGCCTACAACCCGCCCGGGGTGCGTGATCTGATCGGTGTCGAGCTCCACCGTATGGGCTTCTCCCGCGCCCGATCCCGGCCCCATGGAGCGCCGCGCCAACCCGAAATCAAGAATCTTCACCCGGTTCTCTTCGGTCAGGAAAAGGTTGGCCGGCTTGATGTCGCGATGCACCAGCCCTTTCTCGTGCGCCGCCTTCAGCCCCTCCGCAATTTGTATCGCCAGTTCCAGCACCGCTTCCGGAGCAAGCTTCCTCGTTTCGATTACTTCATGCAAGGTCGCGCCCACCAGGAGTTCCTCCACCAGGTAGGGCTGACCGCGATGCTCGCCCAGTTCATACACCGTGCAGATGTTGGGATGATTCAACGTGGAGAGCGTGCGCGCCTCACGTTGCAGGCGTCTCACTGCGTCGCTCGATCCCGGAGAAATTTCAGGAAGGAATTTGATCGCAACCTTGCGGCCCAGCGTGATGTCCTGGGCCTCGTACACAACTCCCATGCCGCCCTGGCCTAAATGTCCGAGAATTCGATAATGGGAGATCGTCTCGCCAATCATGCGATTTGGATAGAGTCTAGCAGCATGGCCGCTCCGCAGCCCGAGAATTTAGGCGGGTGCGAGGGAGGAACTCTAAAGGGCCGGCACCTGCCGCAACTCGAAAAGACGCGCTGCAAGGAATTTCAGAAACTCATCCATTCCTTCTCCCGTCTTCGCAGAAAGCTGAAAGACCTGCATGCCCGGACGCACCGCCTGAATGTTGCGGAAAGCAGTCTCCCAGCTGAATTCAACCGCCGCCGCCAAATCGAGCTTGGTGACGATGGCCACGTCAGCGCTGTTGAAAATGGTCGGATACTTGAGCGGCTTGTCCTCGCCTTCGGTCACAGAAATGAGGACGAGGCGAAGGTCCTCGCCCAGATCGTAAGAAGCAGGACAAACCAGGTTGCCCACATTTTCTATGAAAAGAAAATCCAATTGCTTGAGATCCCACTCTGCAAGCGCCCCTTGCACCATCGCAGCTTCAAGGTGGCAAAGCGTCCCAGTGGTGATTTGCTTCACCGGGGCCTGGCTGCGCGCGAGTCGCAGCGCGTCATTTTCAGTAGCCAGATCGCCCACCAGCGCGGCCACGCGGTAATTGGCTCGAAGCAGCGTAAGAGTTTTTTCGAGGAATGCGGTCTTGCCCGATCCGGGGCTGGAAACCAAACTCACCACGAACACACCAGCGGCGCGAAAACGATCGCGGAGACTACGCGCCACCACGTCATTTTGCTTCAGCACATTCTTGCGAACTTCGATCAAGCGGGGTTCGGGGCGCATTCGTCAATCTCCAATGCAACAACTTCGAGTTCCTTGCCGTGAATGATTTCACCAGTCGGCGTGCCGCACTCGGCACAGCAGAATAACTGCACGGAATCAAGCGTGCGTTCGGCCCGGCATTTGCCGCAATAGACCACGACCGGAACTTCCTCAATGATCAATCGCGACCCTTGCAGCGGCGTATCCTGGCAAGCCATCTCATACGAAAACAGCAGGGCATCCGCAACCACGCCGGAAAGAAGTCCAACCTTCACATGCACAGCGCTCACCTTCGCAGCGTGGCGCTGGGCCTCTTCCATAGCCATATCGACGATGCTCATCGCAATGGATAATTCGTGCATATTCAAAACCAGCTTCGGACTTCAGTCTTCAGACCGCCGCGAAACTGCTCCTCCGCCCAAGTCTGAGATCTGAGGCCGGAAGGCCGCCAGAGCCGCCTGCCCCAGGCTGATTCCTCCGTCGTTCGCAGGCACTGCGTGATTCGTCCAAAGTCTCAACGATTGCGGCTCGAGCAGGTCCTTCAAATCCTGCAGGAGCAGTTCATTTTGAAAGACGCCTCCTGAAAGCACAACGGTATCAATCGCCGCCGATCTGCAAATTTGTTTGATGCAATCGCTGAGTCCCTGAGCGACGCCGCTCTGGAAGGAGCGCGCAATTTCGCGAACATCGCGTCCGCGCAGCCGGTCGTGAGCCATCGCATGCAGAAGCGGGCGGAAATCGAGCTCTCCCGCTGCAAACGGGAAGGGATAGGGATTAGGTCTCGCCACCGAAGCGCTTCGCGCCAGTTGTTCGAGCCACATCGCCGCTTGTCCTTCGAATGTAATTTCTCGCGTGAAGCCGAGCAGGGCCGCGGCCGTGTCGAACAATCTTCCCGCCGAAGTGGTCGCAAAAGTCCGGACCTGTTTGCGCACCAGTTCCAGCGCCTGCCCGTAGCGGATGGGGAAATGGAATGGGGATGCCGTCAGATCGGGCAATCCGTCAATCTGTGCGAGAAACCCGGCCGCGGCCTGTACCGGGTGCTGCGCCGCGGCATCGCCGCCCGCAAGCGCCGCCTGGCGCAGATGCGCCACGCGCTCGAACCCTCCTTTTATGCTGCCGACAAAAACTTCTCCGCCCCAGATCGAGCCATCGTCGCCGTATCCCGTGCCGTCGAAACTTACTCCCACGACGCTGTCATCCCACGCGCCGCGTTCCGCCAGCACCGACGCTACATGCGCCCGATGATGCTGCACCGCATACTTGTCGGGAATCGGCAGCGCCAGCGCGTGCGCGGTCGAGGCATACTGCGGATGCGCGTCATACACGACGAGCAGATCTTCCCAGCGCACTTCATACATCGAAACCAGATCGCGGATGGTTTCCTCAAAAGCCCGAAACGCCTGAAAATATTCCAGATCCCCAATGTGCTGGCTGACAAAAGCCTGGCCATCGACAACCAGAGTAACCGTATTTTTCAAGTCGGCGCCCACCGCCAGCAGCGGGCGTTTGATGGGCAGAGTCGCCACCGCTCCCGGTGCGTAGCCGCGAGAGCGGCGAAGAATAGCGGGCCCGAAAGCGCCGGCGCGAACCACCGAGTCATCCACGCGTCTCGCAATCGGCCGCTCGCCGATCAGGAATGCGTCTGCAATTTCCGCCAGACTCGTTTGCGCGTCTTCATCCTCATAAGCGATCGGCTCGCTCGATCGGTTTGCGCTCGTCATCACCAGCGCTTCAGGAGCGCCCGCGGCGAATAGTATGTAGTGCAGTGGGGTGTAGGGCAGCATCACGCCAAGTTCACTATTGCCGGGAGCAATTCCTTCCATCTCGACTTTGGCGGGAGCCAGCAAAATCGGCCGCGCTGTCGAGACGAGTAGCGCCTCCGCTTCCGGTGTGACTTCAATCAACCCGCGCGCCACTGCGAGATCTTTCGCCATCACGGCAAACGGTTTTTCCTTCCGGTACTTGCGCTCGCGCAAAGCCGCCACCGCAGCCGGATTTCGCGCATCGCACGCCAAGTGATATCCCCCCAGCCCTTTCATGGCGAGAATACTGCCGCTCTTCAGCAGGTCAACTGCTTTCTGAATGCTCTCTTCGTTCCCGCGTACGGTGCCATTGCCCGAAGCCCCAACGCATAGCTTTAAGTAGTACGAGGGCCCGCACTCCGGACACGCAACCGGCTGGGCATGAAAACGGCGGTTGCCCGGGTCGCGATACTCCGATCCGCAGTAGTCATCCAGCGGCCAATCTTTCATCGTGGTCTTGGGCCGGTCGTAAGGCAGACCCAGCACCACCGTATAGCGCGGGCCACAGTTGGTGCAGTTGATGTAGGGATACCGAAAGCGCGGATTGCCGGAATCAAAAAGCTCTTCAAGGCATGCGTCGCAGACTGGGAGGTCCGGCGAAATGCGAACCGTAAGCGTGTCGCGCCGTTCGCTCTCGCGGATCGTGAACTCGCTTAAGCCAACCGCAGGTGTGGGACGAATCTCGATTTCGGCAATGCTGGCGGCGGGGGGCGGTTGCGTTTTCAGTTCTTCGACAAAAGCCTGCAGACGGGGTTCGGAGCCTTCCAGATAAATCTCGACTCCTTCCTCGCCGTTTAGAACCCATCCGGTCAGAGTATTGGCCCGCGCCAATCGATAGACGAACGGACGAAAGCCGACTCCTTGCACCACGCCACGAACTCGTATCGAATACGCACTGGTCATTCTTGATCTGCATTCTGCATCGTTATTCCACGTCGACCATGCAGCTCCGGCCCTGCCAGCCCACCTGCACCACCTTACCATTTTCAACCAGCAAGGGTACGCTACGCAGTCCGGCGGCCACGGAGCGCATGCGCTCGAGAGCCTCCGGATCGGCTTCGACGTCGTACTCCACAAATTTGCAGCGCTTCCATTCCAGCCAATCTCGCAATTCTGCGGTGTGCGGGCAGCGGGCGCTGCCATAGAGTTCAAGCGTGGCCACGGTGTAATACCTCCAACGTGTCGCGGATGATGTGATAAATCGAAGCTTGCACTTCCTGAATGCGCGGAATGTAGTCGCAATTCACGATCACCGGAAAATCGGCCAGCCCCCGGCGCAGAATCTCTCCCCCGTCGTAACCCAGCAGCGCCACCGTCAGCAAATTGCGCTTGCGCGCTTCTTCCATCGCCATAATAAGGTTGCGCGAGCCGCCGCTGGTCGAAATCGCAACCGCAATATCTTCTGGGGAAGCTTGCGCGATCAACTGGCGCAGAAAGATGGCGTCGGTTCCAATATCGTTGGCAACGGCCGTGATGTTGGCCGGCTCCAGCGCCAGCGAAACCGCAGGCACGGGTTCATAACCCGAGGGCGGAAGCACGCAGTCGATGGCCCAGTCGTTGGCGTCGGTCGCCGAGCCGCCATTGCCGAAGAGGATCAATTTGCCGCCGCGCTGCAGGCGCCGGTGAATCGCCAGCGCTGTGTTCCCGATCTGTTCTGATTGTTCACTCGCGATCCGGGCGCGCAATTTGGCGTCGTCGCGCACCTTCATCAGAATCGACGCCGCCACTTCCCCCAGCAAATCGCCCGTGTCCTGCTTCTCCGTTCCCAGAAATGGATAAAGAAATCCCGATGCTCCCACCTCGTGGCCGAGTTCGCGATGTTCGAAAAAAACGTGCACCGTCTCCCACAGAGTGTGATAAAGAATCTCGATCAACTCCTGATGCTGAAACGGATCCTCCGTCGCCGCCTCTACCGAGTAAGAACCTTCGGTGCCTGGAAGCGCGAAGGTCATCGCGTCGCGAACTCGGGATTGCTGCAGTGTCGCCCAGACTTCCGGATCGCCGTCGGGCGGACCAAAACCCATGACGATGTCCTCGGGGCGGAGAATGGCTTCAATCCAGGGACGAAATGCAATCGACAAGTCGAGCGCGGGAAGCGCGCGCTTGCCCACAATTACTGGGTGAACGAATTCCACCGAGACATGTTGCGCATCGGTGGCGTAAGGTCCGCGCCCGAAGGCGAGCAGCCGGCCGCCGCGCAGAAAGCGCTGCGACATTTCGCGGCAGGCAAGGGCCAGCCGTCCCGCCTCGCGCGCAAAGAATTCATCGAAGAGCTGGTTCCGTTCGAGCAGTTGCTCTTCGACTTGACCAGCGAGTTCGAGCGTAGTTGCCATCGCACACAGATTCGATCAACAAATTCGCGGCAGAGGATCACCCACCAGCATGTCTACGATTCGGCTGCCGCCGTAAAGTGTTGTCACCAGCACCGTTCCCGCAGGCTGCTCGCGCACTTCGCCAATCACCCGCGCCTCGCTGCCGCCGGGTGCCAGGTTGAGCGCGTTGATCGCCGCATCCGCATATTCCGGCGAGACGACAGCCAGAAATTGCCCTTCGTTCGCAATGTGCAGCGGATCAAGCCCCAGCAATTCGCAGGCTCCGCGGACGGTGTCGCGCACCGGCACCTGATCTTCAAAAAGGACCATGCCCAGGCCGCAATCGCGCGCCAGTTCATTCAGCGAAGTCGCCGCGCCGCCGCGGGTTGGATCGCGCATCCAGCGCACTCCCGGCCCAGCCGCTCGCACCAACGCTTCCACCAGCGGAAGAACTGAGCGCGTGTCGGAACAAAGATCGGCCTCCAGATCAAGCTCACCGCGCGCCAGCAGAATCGTAATGCCGTGATCGCCGATCGGGCCCGAAAGCAGGATCTTATCGCCCACCCGCACCGAACGCGGATCGATCGTCACGCCCGGCATCAGGCGGCCGATGCCAGTCGTCGTGACATACATCTGGTCGGCTTTGCCGTGTTCGACTACTTTAGTGTCGCCGCCAGCGATCCGAACTCCCGCGTCCCGCGCGGCTTTCGCCATGGCCCGCACTTCCGCTTCCAGCACCGCCGTAGGCAGCCCGGCTTCGAGCACATAAGTGACAACCAGAGCTTCGGCGCGAGCTCCCGAGACGGCAAGGTCGTTCACCGTCCCGTTGATCGCAAGCTCGCCAATGGATCCACCCGGAAACGTCAGCGGCTTCACAACAAAACTATCGGTCGTGATCGCAACTTTGACGCCATCGATCTCAACCAGCGCGGCGTCAGCCAATGGTCCCGGCGCTGCGCCGAAGAGCAACGGCGCAAACAGGCCCTCGACCAGCTTGCGGCTCGATTTCCCGCCGGCTCCGTGAGCCATCTCGATTTGCGGATCACGAAAGCGGACGGGCGCGGCGTCGGAAAAACTGCCAGCGGGACGAGCCTCCTGAACGCTCAAGCGATCGATCTCAGGGTGGTCACCATTGCCGCCTTGCGGTGTTCGTAGTTGTAATAGGCTGCGCATGATCCTTCCGATGAAACCATGAGCGCGCCCATCGGATGCTCGGGTGTGCACTCACGGCCGAACAACTTACACTGATGCGGCTTCAATACGCCCTTTAACACTTCCCCACACTGCGCCGCCTTGGGATCGGTCACCCGAACGCCGGGAACTTCGAAGAGTTGCTCCGCATCCCATTCGGCGTACTTATCGTTCAAACGCAACGCCGATTGCGAAATGAATCCCAATCCGCGCCACTCGAAATACGGACGCAACTGAAATACTTCCGCCATCGCGCGCAGGGCCGCCCGGTTGCCTTCCCACGGAACCACGCGCTTGTACTGGTTTTCCACCTTGGCTTCGCCCGCTTGCAACTGACGCAGCAACATCACAATGGACTGCAGCATGTCGAGCGGCTCGAATCCTGAGACCACAATCGGCTTGTGCTGATCCGTCGTGATCCATTCGTAAGGACGGCAGCCGATGACGGTTGAAACATGACCCGGGCCGATGAAGGCGTCAAGCCGCATATCTGGAGAGTCCAGAATCGCCCGGATCGCGGGAATGATGGTGACGTGATTGCAAAACACCGAGAAATTTTTGATGCCCTCCGCTTTCGCGCGCATCAGCGTCAACGCGGTCAACGGGGCTGTCGTTTCAAACCCGATCGCGAAAAACATGACGTGCTTGTCGGGATTGAGACGCGCGAGTTTGAGAGCATCGGAGGGCGAATACACAATGCGAACATCCATGCCACGCGCCTTATGTTCAAGCGGGCTGCCCAACGTTCCGGGCACGCGCATCATGTCGCCGAAAGCGGCAAATATTACATCGGGCTTTTGCGCTATCGACAAACCATCGTCAATGCGGCCCATGGGAAGCACGCAGACGGGGCAGCCGGGACCGTGGATCAGTTCGATATTCTCCGGCAGTATATCTTTCAGGCCAAAGCGGTAAATGGCATGAGTGTGCCCGCCACACACTTCCATCATGCGATAGTGCCGCGTGCTGCCCGCGAGCCGGCGAATTTCGTCAACCGTTCTGGTGATCAGGTCGGGTTCGCGGAACTCATCCACAAATTTCATGCCGTTACTTCTCCTGTGGCCGGACGCGAGCGGGCGTCAGTTCACTTCCTCCAGGCCGTAGCCCTTCACTTCTTGCATGGCACCGTCGATTTCTCCCAACATTCGCAATGTGCTCATCTGGTCGGCGGCATCCTGTTCGCTGATCTTGCTCATGGCAAAGCCCACATGGATCAGCACCCAATCGCCGGCTACCGGCTTGTCGTCCTGTAGCAGCCCAAGATCGATCTTGCGCCGCACGCCTGCCACTTCCACTGTGGCGGAATTTTGATCGACGGCAGAGATCTCAACGATCTTCCCCGGTATCGCTAAACACATGCTGCATCCTCCGGCGACATCATGATTCGCATCGTCTCCATCCATCGGCGGCACTCCGCGGCCAATTCAGGCGCCCCGTAGGCGATTCACACCTGCTTGCGCGCAGAAATGTTAAACGACAGCTTCAGTTCGTCTTTCAATTTGATGGTTCCTCCCAGTGCCGTGACCGGGCGGATCTCATAATCGCTCTGGCGGATCGAAAATTCTCCCTCCGCTTTCAGCGTGCTGCCATTCACCGAGATACGGGCCGGCACCGCCTGTTTGCGCTTCACTCCGTGCAAAGTTAGTTCTCCATTCAGGTTCAGCCAATACTGGCCATCTCCCATCTTGCTGGCCGACACGTTGGAGCACTCATAGATCACATCCGGAAAGGAACTGGTTTCGAGCACTTCTTCATCGATCTTGCGGTTGATTTCCTCGCGATCTTCTTTGCTGATGTCATCGTCAACGGTAAACCCATCGGCATGAACCACCATGCGGAGCGAACTTTCCTGCGGCGCATCTGGATTGAACGAAATTTGGCCTTCAAAATCGGGCATGGCGATGGTGGGACTGTGAGCAAATGCGGAAAGCAGCCCCGTAGCGAATGCCCGCACGGTAAAAGAACTTCCCTGGGCTTCGATGTTGTAGCAGAGCGTAGCGTCCTCCGGCGTCGTTCTCGGTTGCACAACGTAATGCACAGGTACTGCCTCCTGATCATCGGACTCTTACTCGGGCAGGTTCATTCCTTTTTAGCCGTCTTGCGGGCCACCACGTAAAAGGAAAACTTCAATTCGTCCTGCAGCTTCAACGTCCCTCCTGCAATGGACGCGATCGCGATGTTGTAATCGCTCTGCCGAATCACGAATTCTCCATAGGCGCGCGCGCTGTCGGTTCCAAGCGCAACCTGGGCGACGAATGCGTGTTCGTTCGTAACTCCGTGAAGCGACAATTTTCCATACACGTGCACGCGATGAAGATCGGCCTTCAGTTGTTCCGCCTTCACTTCCCTGCTTTCGTAGATAACCTCCGGGTAGCGCGCCGTCTCCAACACTTGTTCATTCATCACCCGATGAATCTCTCGCCGATCGTTTTCCGCCAATTCGTCAAGCACTTCGAGCGCAGCCGGGTTCACCCGCACCTTCAGCGTCGAATTCGCCAGCGTGTCGGCGTTCACCTGGATCACACCGGTCCAGTCGCGAATTGCAATCTTCGGACTGTGCGCAACCGCCGCAATCAGGCCACTGGCGAATGCCTGCACCGTAAACTGGCTGGTGCGCTGGTCAACTTCATAACGGACACTCTCGCCACCGATCTTCGCACCTCCTGTCGCCATGGACCTCTCCCTCCATGCCTTCGGACAACAGGCGACATTATTCATTCCGCTGCGCACACGGCATGAACGGAGTTCAGTCAGCCCTACATCGCCCGCAATTTCAAGTAACGATCCAGATCCGGCAGCGCCGACTGGGCCAGATTTCCCACACCCAACTGGCCGAGATAACGCCTTGCGATCGGGTTGGAAAGTATCAATCCCGCCCCGAATACTACCAGGGCGACCCCGCTCAGCATGTAGAGCGTGTCCTTGTCGGTGAAGCTTCCGTTACCAGCATGTTCCGTTGCCATGGCAGTCTCCTTTATTGTGGGTTGCTTTGCATGTTGCTCACTGCTTGCGATCCCAACCGTGGATCAATATTCGCCTTGTTCAGAACTTTGTGAATCAGCGACTCCACCAGTTTCACCGCGTTATCCACCGCAGCCTCTACTGGAGCGCTGAGCCCCATGTGACCTTCCTCGCCACCGAGCGTCTCCGGCTCGCATCCGATCAACAGTACGTTCTTTACTTCAATGTTCATCGCGCGCGCCATGCGCAGCACATTCATCGGATTCATGGCGTGAGCTTCCACCACAGCGGCCTCGTCCTCCAGCCCGTTCAAGTCTGGCTCGATGACGTACAACGTACCCGGCGCTTCGCCGTGAGGACACGCATCCACCAGAATCGTGGTTTCGTAACCGTCCTGCAGAGCATATGCCAGATCGAATCCGCGAATGCCGAAATCAGACACCCGCACGCCTTGCGGCAGTTTGACGCTGGCCATGCGGCGAACTACTTCCACTCCGAAGGCGTCATCCCCGAGAAAAATGTTCCCGATGCCCGCGACCAGAATGCGGCACTTCTCCACCGCCGGTATTTGAAGAAGCTCCTCGTCAGAGAGCGCTTCCACTTCCTCTGCGTCGAAGAAAAACCGATGGCCGGGCTGGCGAAGTAGCCCCATATCTTTGCCGGGATCGTTGTCCAGGACTACGCAAACGTGATTCTTGCCTTCGTAATCCTGCTCGATGCACTCGATGGTCGCAATCTCCCCGGCCAGCGCGATATCCATCACATCGCCGCCGGGGCGCGGCCGCAGCCGAACCCGGCTGCCGGTCCGCACTTCGATTCCGGAAATTTCCAAATGATCGATCGGCGTCTTGTCTTCGAGAGCCTGCCACTCCCACTCGTTCATTGCGCCTCCTTCAGTGGACGCAGCCCGCGCAGAACGCCATGCAACTTCATCAACTGCTCCACTGGCATGGTTTCGGTGCGAGCGAGCATCTCCCGTGCGCGTTCATCGGACTGGCTCATCTCCCGCTTCTCGTCGTCCGTCAGCGTCATGATTCGCAGGGAAAGGATCTCGTCAATCTCGGTTCCGTCAAACAGATCGCCGGCGCTCTCCGGCGCGATCTGCGGATAATCGTAGAGAATGATTGGAGACGAAAGCACCGTATCGCACTGCCCTTCGTCTCCGACCAGCACAGGCCACGTTCCCACGTTTTTGCAACTCGCAGCGAATTCGCGAACCGGCTCTGGAGGATCAATCAGCGATACAAATTTTCCCTCCTGCACACCCAGAACGGTGTGAGTTGAAACCAGAGAGCAGAGCAAAGCATTCTCGCGAGTGCGATCTGGCGTGGCCGCAAACAGAGTGCTGTTGCGGATCCGCACGCCAATCTTGAACACTCCATTCGCAACCCGCTCTCCCTCAATCTCAATCGCGCCGCAAATCGGCTCGCTCTGCCGCGCGAGCACTCCCGCGATCCGGCCACTGCTGTCGCGCAGCGTTTCAAACTGTTTGTCCGCGGGAAAACTGAACGCATACGGGATCCCCTTGCTGCTCAGCCCTTCCACGTTATAGAGCGGCAAACTCACCTCGCGCTCCACGGCCTCCTGCCATGGCTGGTAGGTGCGGCCGTTCACGGTAAGCTTGTTCACCAGGCGAATCTCTGGCATTTCTCCCAGCACAACTTCGCCCACCGGCGCCGCGAACTCACCCACGGTGCGCGCCACCAGGTGCAGAAAGCGTACGCGAATCTCCAAACTGGTTAGCGAATCGCCTTCCAGCAGGCACTCTGTTTGCATGGTCCAGGCATCGCTGCCGTTCTGCGCCTCGCTGTAGGAGTGCGGGCACAGCACGCCAAAATTCCAGCGCTGCTGGTTTTTCACCGACGACGGACGGTAAGGATAGAGCATGTACCCTTCGTAGAGCACCGCCTTCGCGATTTTCTCCACCGCCGCCAGATTCATCACATCACCGTCTCTTCGCTCGGGATGATCGTCTCAAGAACTTCTTCCCACGTGGGAATGCCGTGCCGCACCTTGTATTGATACAGGCGGTCGAACGCATCCTTCTGCAGGCACAACCATGCACTGTTGGGATAGTACGCATCCATCATGTCGCGCCAGATTTTTACCGGAAGCTTGAACCGGGTTTCCTTGTCCCAGGAGATGGGCGCAATCTGCAGCCCGCCCTCGGATCCGGCATAAAAAATCGTGCCGCTGAACTGCACGCAGACCGGCACGTCGCCGTCGGCTAATCCGTCGAAATATTTGATTGCCGCCACATTGAAATCAAATGTGCAGGGCACGTGCAGATCGACCAGCGTCGTGCCTGTGAACGATGGCACGACCAGATTGGCGTGCGTCCACAAAAGATTTCGCAGAGTGTGGCTCCAGCGACTGGGCTCGCCAAAAAGATCCTGCAACCGCCCTTGATCCGCGGGCGTGTATTTGCGGCGCGTCACTTCCAGTTGAATTTGACAGCGCAGCGCAACGGTATGAATCGCCAATTCCGGATTGGCGTCCGTGACCCGCAGCTTAAAAGCCAGCAGCGGCGTCGCCGCATTGGCCACTACCTCGACCCCCTCGATTTGAAAACTCAGATCAGGCATGGGATTTCTCTTCTTTGGCTAGGAGGGACGCGCTCCGCGTTTCGGCCGCCCCACCCGCGTCTGCGGCTCGAGCTTTCAAGCTGGTAAAAAACTCTCCCAGTTCCCGCCACACTTCGCTTCCGCCCGAAAGCCCCTTCCAATGCATGCGGATCAGTCCCACCAGCTTGTAACATTCGTCGATCGGGAGCATGTAATACTCCGCGCTCGAATAGCCGCGCGAGTATCCCAGGCGATTCACCAGCAGCGCTTCCACGTCCGCTTCCATCTCGTGCAGAATCGGATTCCCCGCCACAATGTCGTTCCAAGAATCGAGCGCCAGCATCGACTCGGTTGCGCCCGCGGGACTGGGATACAGAACCACGACCCGCTGCTCCACGCTGCTCTTGAGGAAGAACGCCATATTGATGGGAATCATCAGGCCGTTCCATTCGGCATCGCTGAGACGAAAACCGGGAAGAGCACGCACGCGCCGTGGCACGCGCTTGAACTTCACTCCCTGTCCACCGAAGAGGATCGCGCATGCGTCGCAGGCGCAGAGAAGTTTGCGCTGAGCCGGCTCAATCAAATGCGAATGCACCGGCGCCAGGCCGGCGCTGCAAAGTTCGCACTTCTCCAGAGGCCGCTCCCGGCGGGCCAACTGCCGCAGCGTTCCGAAGCCCCCGGCAGATTCTGCCAATTGTCCAGCACTCATGATTTCGACATCCCCGCAGTCTTCCCACCCGTTCTCAGTCCGCGCCACTCGGCCCCACAGTCGCCGCCTGAGCTCTGCCCATTAGTTTGTCCAACCCCACAAATCCTGACGCCGGCTTTTCTTCCAGCCCTTCAACCACCAGCGACGTCATATCGGGAGCGGCGTCATACATCGCGCCTTCCACGGTTGCCTGCACCGTTTTCGCGGTCGAGCCGCAGGTATGAGAACCCGTTTCCACGCGCAACCGGATCGCTCCGTCACTCACACCGAGGAGTTCGACTTCGCAACCCTGTTTCCGCAACTGCGGACGCAGTCTCTCCACGGCTTTCATCACCCGCGTTTCTAAATCCTCGGGATGCAGCCCGTAAAGAATCAAGACGCTGCTGACCAGCGAATCGCGGCCCATGCGATCGATGATGCTCATGCCCTGTTCTCCGCTGTCGGCAACAATCTCCATCGCCTTTTCCAGCGCCGCACCGTGAAGATCCATGATCGACTGCACCAGTTCCCTGGTACTGGCCCGGACCGCAGGATCGGCGATCGATTCAATTTGCCGAACCAGATCGCCGATCCTCTGGAAGTCTTCGCGAAAATCTCTGCCTTCAGCCACAACGCTCCTTGGAATCCAGCTTTCTGCTACTTCGCTTCCGCCTCTCAAAAAACCAGGAGTGAGAGCGCGTTTTCGAGATGCCAGTTCCGTCGCAAGCAAGCGTCCCTGGCGACTTCCTCACAGCGACCACCCTCACTCCTCGTCAACCACGGAGCAGTCCTCAATGCTGCAGACCGAACATCGGGGAGTGGTGTGTCTCCAGCACCTTGCCATTCCCCAGATACATGTGCACGCCGCACGGCAAACACGGGTCGAAACTCCGCACTGCGCGCATGATGTCGATGCCCTTGAACTTGTCCGGACCGTTCTCCTCGAAGATGGGAGTGTTCTGCACCGCATCTTCGTACGGGCCCGGCGTGCCGTAAATATCGCGCGGATTCGCATTCCACGGCGTCGGAGGATACGGGTGATAGTTGGCGATCTTGCCATCTTTGATCACCACATGATGAGACAGAACGCCGCGAACCGCTTCATGGAATCCGCAGCCGATCGCTTCCTCAGGCACCTTGAAATCCGTCCACGTTTTGGTGTGGCCGGCATGCAACTCCGCTAGCGCCTTTTCCATGAAGTGCAGCGCGGCGCATGCGGCGTAGACCTGAAAGTAAGTCCGCGCCCGGTCGCGCTCGATGGCGTTGCTCCACTTGGGAACCTTCCATTCGAACTCGACCTCGGGCATCGACGTGGTTTTCGGAAGATACATTTTCACGCTGTGGCCGGTGGACTTGATGTAGCCAATATCCACCAGTCCGGCGAGGGCGGTTGACCAGAGGCGGGCGATGGGGCCGCCTCCGGTGTCCATCGCCAGATGGTCGCCGGTCCGCTTGTCAAACCAGCGCGGCGACATCACCCATGTGTACTTGCCGCCGAAGTCGCGTTTCTGCGGCCTCGGAATCGTCGTCTGATTCCAGGGATGGTTCTTGTCCACTGGATTCCCCAAGGGATCGGTCTTCACGAACGTTTGCGAATTCTTCCACTCGTCGTAATACGAACTGCCCAGCAGGATGCGGATGTTCAAGTTGATATCCACCAGATCGGTGGTCACCAGCTTGCCGTCAACCACAATGCCCGGAGTCACGAACATGCCGCGTCCCCAGTTCGTCATGTTCTTGTAGGTGTAGTCGCAGACGTCGGGATCGTTGAACGATCCCCAGCAGGCCAGCAACACGCGCCGCCGGCCGACTTCTTCGTAGCCCGGTAATGCGTCGTAGAAGAAGTCGAACAGGTCGTCATGCAGTGGCACAACCTTCTTCATGAACTCGACGTACTTCATCAGCCGCACCAGGTAGTCGGTAAACAACTGAATCGTCGGCACCGTGCCCACGCCGCCCGGATACAACGTCAACGGATGCACATGCCGCCCTTCCATCAGGCAGAACATCTCCCGCGTCATGCGGCTCATCACCAAGGCTTCGCGATAGAACGCTCCCGTGAATGGATTGAGCGCGGTCATGATATCGGCGATGGTTTTGTAGCCATGCAGATTGGAGCTGGGCGCGGCAGTCGATTGCGCCTTCGCCCATACCTTGGGATTGGTTTCCTTCACCATCTGCTCGCAGAAATCCACACCCACCAGGTTGTCCTGAAAAATATTGTGATCGAACATATATTCGGCGGCTTCGCCGAGATTGACGATCCACTCGGCAATCGGCGGCGGTTTGATTCCGAACGCCATGTTTTGTGCGTAGGTGGCGCAGGTCGCGTGGTTATCGCCGCAGATCCCGCAGATGCGGCTGGTGATGAAGTGCGCGTCGCGCGGATCTTTGCCTTTCATGAAAATGCTGTACCCGCGGAAAATCGACGACGTGCTGTGGCACTCCACCACGTGGCGATTCTCAAAATCAATCTTGGTAAAGATTCCCAGGCTGCCCACGATGCGAGTGATCGGGTCCCAGTTCATTTCCACCAGGTTCCCCTTCTTGCCGGCAACATCCTTGGTCGGTGCGGTAATAGTGCTCATTGCAATCGCTCCTTTGGATCGTCAGTGCGTCTTGAGTGGGTCACTCAGTCAGTAAGACCTCGGGTGGAACCCGGTTGTAAGTTCGGCGCGCGGATGCCGCCACTTCGGTTCTTTATTCACCGTGGCATGCGTCATCGAGCGCAAAGCCCGAATCGCGCGGCCGTAGGCGCTCACCGCTCCGCTGGAAACCTTCGCTCCCGGCGGTTCATCCATAAACGGCATGAATTTGTCGGGGAACCCCGGCATGGTGCAGCCAATGCAAATGCCGCCCACATTCGGACATCCGCCAATTCCCGCCATCCATCCCCGCTTCGGAACATTGCAGTTCACCACTGGACCCCAGCATCCCAGCTTCACAATGCATTTCGGAGAGCCGTACACTTCGGCGAAATCGCCCTGCTCGTAATAGCCCGCCCGATCGCACCCTTCGTGCACCGTCTTGCCGAACAACCACGTGGGACGCAGCTGATCGTCGAGCGGAATCATGGGCGCCAATCCCGCGACCTGATAAAGCAGGTAGAGCACGGTCTCCATGAAGTTGTCGGGCTGCACCGGGCAGCCGGGAACATTGACGATGGGCAGGCCCGCTTTCGATTTCCAATCCCAGCCGAGATAGTCCGCCAGTCCCATCGCGCCCGTAGGGTTGCCTTCCATGGCGTGAATACCGCCGTAAGTGGCGCAGGTTCCGCAGCCCACCACCGCCAACGCCTTTGGAGCGAGACGGTCAATCCACTCCGTCGTCAGAATCGGCTGGCCAGTCGTTGGGTCGGTTCCAAGTCCGGCCCAGTAGCCCTCTTTTTTGATTTTTTCGTTTGGAATCGAGCCCTCGACCACTAGGACGAACGGTTCCAGTTGGCCTTTCTCCGCCATGTACCAGAACTTCAGGAAGTCGTCTCCGTTCTCATACGCCAGCACAGGATTGTGCAAATGAACTTTGGGCAGGCCCGGAATCGCACCCAGCAAAACATCCTCGATGCTGGGCTGAGTTGCGGCTGTAACGGAAACTGAGTCTCCATCACAACCCAGACCGGCGGTGATCCAGAGAATGTGTACCTCTGCGACAGGCGATGGTTTCTGCGTGACCCGACCGTACGGAACCGTTTCCGTTGCCATAGTTGGAATCTCCTTATCCCGCACTTACTTGTTCGGTAAAAATTTGGTTGCCCACTTTCGGTTTAAGGTTTTGTGAGTATTTCAAATAGTTCGGCCCATTAGTCGAGCCTGTGTCTTCCCGGCATGCACCTTGGAATGCCACTAGAATCAACCTCTCGAAAAATCGCTACAAGCGGGAGCTCCACTTTTTCTGTTTGGGGGGGAATGCAAAAATGGGATAGGGGATTCCCCTATGAGGCTGCGGAAAAAATCCTGTTCGAGGCGCTCGGGAAGGGCACGAGTTCCACTCGTGCCGCTAGGTGGCCGAAAATGGGTTCGCGCTTCAGCGCCTGCGGTAAGCTGTTCGCTGCTCGCCCAGTTTTTCCGCAGCCTGTTATGGCTCCGCAGTCATAAAGACGGGAAGGAAGGCGGAAAGAGGTCGAATCAGCGGGCGGCAATTCCTCATCCCGCTTTTTCGTTCATATTCCACTGAATGGCGCGCTGCATCAGCTCGCGGGCGCTGCGCAGAGAAAGTTTTTCCTTGATGTGCGCCTGGTAGGTTTCCACCGTCTTCACGCTCAAGTGCAGCGCTTCGGCAATCTGCCGCGTTCCGTGGCCTTCACCGATCAGGCGGAACACTTCCAGTTCGCGATCGCTGAGGTCGGCAATGGACGAGTTGCGCAGAGTGCCAGCGCCCGTGATGTAGTGACGCAGCATCTTGTTGGCGATGCGGTCGCTCACATAAATCTCGCCGCTCAGGATGCGCCGCACCGCGACCAGCACTTTTTCCGTGGCCTCCTGTTTCATGATGTAGCCATTCGCACCCGCGCGCAGCGCCCGCTCCGCGTAAATCGACTCGTCGTGCATGGAGAGGATCAGCACCGGCAGGCTGGGATGTGACGTGCGAATGTTTTTCAGCAAATCCAGGCCATCCGGACCATTTAGCGAAATATCCACGATAATGAGGTCGGGCCGCGCCGAGGCCAGCACGTGCATCGCTCCCGAAGCTTCTTCCGCCTCACCGCAAACCACCAGATCGTTCTCGCGGTTGATCATCAGCGCCAGACCCTGGCGCACGATCGGATGATCGTCCACCACCAGGATTCTTTTCTTCACCGCCTGACCCGGAGCCGTTTGGTTTTGCGCCTTGGATATCACATTCATGCTTCACTCATCCTTGCTGCGTTGACTGCGGCGAGACCGGGAACATACAGGTCACCACCGTCCCGCCAGTGTCTCCGCGCCGTACCTCGAGCGAACCACCAACCATTCGCGCCCGGTAACTCATCAGTTGAAGACCCATCCCTTTATTACCGCCGGTGATGTTGCCGATTCCGCATCCGTCATCCTGAACTGTAAGCGCTCCCTGCTGGCCGTCGGCCGCGAGGCGAATCGCAATCTGGCGGGCATGCCCGTGCTTGATGGCGTTGTTCACCGCCTCCCGGGCAACATAATAAAGATGCGTGGCCACGGTGTCATCGTGAATCAGCACCGGACTGAAACATTGAAAGCGGCAACTGACGGCGAACAAATCCTCCACTTCGCCCGCCCATTGCTGCAAAGCGGACATCAGTCCCTGCGCATCCGAAACTACCGGCAGCAGTCCCCTCGCCAGTTCGCGCGTCTTATGGATCGCTTCATTCACCAGGTTCACGATCTTGGCGGCATCGCCGGCCTCGGGCAGTCCCTTCTCGATCAACTTTTGTTCCTGCACTTTGCTCATGAAAGCAATGCCGGTCAGATGTTGACCCAGGCCGTCATGCAGGTCCTGGCCGATGCGCCGCTGCTCCCGCGCGCTGATCTCCAGAATCGTTTTCTCCAGATGCTTGCGCTCGGTGATGTCGCGAATTGCGCTCGAGACCAGCACGCCCTCGTCCGTCTCCAGCGGGCTCAGGCTGATCTCCACCGGAAATTCGTGGCCGTCCTTGTGCAGTCCATTGAGTTCGTTGCCGGTTCCCATGGGGCGCACGCGCGGCTCTGCAACAAAGTGCTCGCGATGCTGCCCATGTTTCCGGCGCAGATCTCGCCGGCACCAGCATTTCCAGCGGTTGCCCCAGTAATTCCTCCCGCCGGTAGCCAAATAATTTTTCCACCTGGGCGTTGACCAGAACCATCCTGCCTTCGCGATTAACCACAACCACCGCATCCGGCGCAGCTTCCAGCAATCCGCGGAACTTGGCTCTCCGCCCGTTTGCGCTCCGTAATGTCGATGCCGGAAGCAATCACGTAAGCGCCCGCGTCGCTCGCGCCCGGCAGCACGGTCGTCGACCAGGCAATAATTCTTCGCCTGCCATCGCGGCTCACCCAACAACTTTCATACTCCTGCGGACTCTGGTCCTCCCACGTCTTATGGAAAGAATGTCTTGAAGCCTTCCACCTCTTCGGGAACCAGAAACAAATCCCAAATCAATTTTCCCTGAACTTCCGCGAAAGAGTATCCCGTGATCTGTTCGCAGGCGCGATTGAAGCGGATGATCTTGCCTTCCGCGTCCAACACCACGACCAGCGCCCCCACCGTATCGAGAATCGCCGAAACGACGTTGCGCTCTCTTGCCCAGCGCTTCTTCGGTCCGCTTCAGATCGGTGATATCGAAGCCCACGCCGTGAATAAACCAGGGCTCTCCATTTTCCTTGCGGATCATCTTGGCTTCGCAGTGAAACCAGATCACGCGCCCGTCCCGCGAAATCACGCGATACGCCGAGCGCAGCGGGTTTCCGGTCAGAAACATTTCCGCCGCTTCCGCGCTCCAGCGCTGCTTGTCGTCAGGGTGAATGTGGCTGTACCAGCGCACCGGATCTTCCAGCCACTCTTCCTGCGAGAATCCCAGCGCCGCTTCAATCTGCGGGCTCACGTACGCCTCTCCGATGCCTCGATCCAGATAAGCCATGAACACCACCGCCGGAATCTGCTCCACCAGCGCCCGATACCGCGCTTCCAGATTGGGCAGTTGGGTTTCGTCGAGCCCTTCGGCGGACCAGCCTTGATCGAGCCGCTCCGGCGGATAAACGACATGCCTCGCCCTGGCCGGACTGTGATGGTGACTAAAAACTCCCGCGAGGCCGCGCAGGATTTCTTCCGCCTCGGCAGGACTCAACTCCGGCTCGGCAATCTCCGAAGCAGCACCGTCAGCTGTGCCCTTCGGCCGATCCGGCCAGGAGAACGAAACCATACCACCTCCAACGCAAGTGTGGAGCGGGCACTCCTGCCCGCTTGCCTTTGACTCGTGACTTTGACCTTTGATTCCCCACCAGCCCACAGAGTTTACGCCGCTGCTATGTTTTGATGCCCTCCTGCGCCCCGCCGGCCTTGCTTTTCCGCCAACCCGGTTCTTTGTTCAACGAAGCCTGCGTAAACCTTCGCAACGCGTGAATCGCCCGTCCATAAGTCTGCACCGCAGCCGATGACAAGAGTGACCCCGGCGGCTGATTCATGAACGGCATGAACTTGTCGGGAAAGCCGGGCATCGTGCATCCGATGCAAATGCCACCCACATTCGGGCAGCCGCCGATCCCGCCCATCCATCCCCGTTTCCCCACATTGCACTGCACCACCGGCCCCCAGCATCCCAGCTTCACAATGCAAAGTGGAGACCCATACTCTTCCGCAAACTGCGCCTGCTCGTAGAATCCGCCGCGATCGCAGCCTTCATGCACCGTGTTGCCAAAGAGCCACGTCGGACGCAACGCATCGTCCAGCGGAATCATCGGCGCCCGCCCGGCAGCCATATAAAGCAGATACAGCAGCGTCTCCATGAAATTATCCGGCTGCACCGGACATCCCGGAACGCACACAATCGGAATCCCCGCCTTCGATTTCCAACTCCAGCCCAGATAATCCGGCAGCCCCATGCAGCCCGTCGGATTCCCTTCCATGGCATGAATGCCGCCATACGTGGCGCAGGTTCCGGCGGCCACCACGGCCCAAGCCTTCGGCGCCAGCCGGTCGATCCACTCGCAGGTCGTGATCGGCTGACCGGTTTTCGCGTCCGTGCCCATCGACGCCCAATAACCTTCATCCTTATTGTGTTCGTTGGGAACGGAGCCTTCCAGCACGAGAATGAAATTTTCCATCTTTCCTTCTGCCGCTTCGTGAAACGGCTTCAGGAAATCGTCGCCATTGGCGAGTGCGAGGAAGGGATTGTGCAGATTTACTTTTGGAATCCAGGGAATTTGCCCGAGCAGCACATCTTCAATACTCGGCTGCGTGGCGCCCGTCATCGCAATGGTGTCGCCATCGCAACCCAAACCAGCGGTGATCCACAGGACATCGATCTCGGCGACCGCGTTTTTGCTGGAGGTGGCCAATGCCATTGCTGCACCTGTGAACGACATCATATCGTTCGCCCCGCGAAACGGAAAGCTTTGTCCGCACCCCTGCGCATTTCCTTATAGGACGCCAAGGCCGCGCTGAAAACTTTGCGCCCCGCCGATTACGATTTCTTGGGAAGTGCAAAGGAAGCGAGGATTGCAGAGTGACTCGCCAGCGAAATCTACCGAAGCGCGGTCCCCCCGGACCGCGCGCCGATCTACGCTACAAACATTCGTGTGAGCTATTGTCGGAACGGGTGGCAGAAACGTTGACGCACCCGATCATTCCGCCGATTTTACGGCGTAAACAAATAACCGTGAAACACACATGCTCGAGAGATCTCGCGTCACCCTAACCGGAAGCGTTTCCGGCGGGGTGTTAATGCCCATAAAAAGACAGGTGCTACCGCACCGAGCCAATAAACTGCTGGTGACCGTTCCGTTGGCATCGCGCACGAAGACGTAGGGGTCGCCGCTCGTATCAGGACATCGTTCTCCGCCAACTGGCCAGCATACCCGTGATCTGCCCCGCTGTGTTAATGCCAAAAACAATGGTGGACCACGGAACCGGCAGGATCGAACATTGGTGATTGTGCCGGTTTTGGAGCGCACGAATCCATGCGATACACCGACTCGGGACGCTGTACCATCCAGCGATCGTGCCCGCGGTGTTGATGCCGGCCGCGACGGTTCCCGCAAATTGCCAGTCCCCGCGCCCGTGACGCTAAAGGTTGTGATGGTGCCGGTGGAGGTGCGCCGAATGCCGAGATAAACACCGCCGCTGTCCCGGTAAGATCCAGGTGATGGTTCCGGCGGTATTGATCGCAGCGGAAGAGTTCCTGAGCTTGCCTGCCCGCGGCGGAGACTCTCAAGTCGGCTGATCGAACTCCCGCCTTGGTGCGCACGTACCAGGTGCACAGGACCCGAGTCAAGTACAAGGTCTTTGAGGCCGGATTGCAAGGCGACCTTCATCCCGTCGAGATCGAGGAAGCGGCGTGTGTGAACCAGGAACCCCACGTTCCTTGCCTCCGCACGCTGCTCACCGCGTTTGTGAAAGGAAGTCACATGCCCTTCACTCTCCTCGAAGGCGAAGGCGGAGTGGGCAAAACGCTTTCCCGTGCCCGTGCCGGGAGATTCGAAGGTGGTGATCGTTCCAGCGGCCGAGCGCACAAAACTTGCTGTGCGCCGGTTGACTCGTGAGATATCCGGTGATCTCTCCCGAAGCGTTGATGCCGGTAACGAAGCCTCCCTTGTACGTATACGTTGGGAGCGCGTCAAAGCTGGTGAAGACGCCGGAGGCGCATCGCACGAAACCGTGCGCAAGTGCCGCTCGTGTCGAGATAGACTCCCGCGATGCTTCCCGCCGATGTTGATACAAGTGGCGTAGGTCCCTCGATCCGGGGCTGCACCGGCATCTGGTTCGTCAACGTACCGTCAGGGTTCATGCGACGGGGCCGCGTAAAATGGCCGCGGCCCACGAACAAACCAAGAATCAAAGGGGTTCTTAAAGTGGTGTTCATTCGTTCTCCCTTATGTCTTGCGTGAAGCGAAACTCCGCGGCATTGGTCCACAGTCAATTTGTGGAACGAACAGCGCTGAGCCGTCGATCGTTCGTCTTCGGCGTGTGCCTCGACTAACAAGCGTATCTCGAACTAATTAACCGTGAAGCTGGTGGAACTGGTAGCGCTGCCACCCTTCGTGGTCACTTCAATCTTGCCCGTGGCGGCTCCCGTGGGAACGGTCGCCGTGATCTCCGAATCCGAAACAACGGTGAACGACGCGGATATCTTGTCGAACGTCACCTTCGTGGCTTGTGTCAGGCCGGTGCCGTTGAATGTCACCACCGTGCCCACCGGACCGCTCGACGGCGAGAAGCTCTTATACGTTGGAGTGATCTTGTAGCTGGACGTTGTGGAGAGAACGGTCGATCCAGTGGTTACGGTGACGTCGCCGGTTAGCGCGCCCGTCGGGACCGTAGCGAGAATGTAGGTCGTGCCGGTGAGTTTTGTCGTGGTGGCTTCTGTGCCTCCGAACTTGACGACAGACTTCGAGCTGAAACCCTGGCCCAGAATTCCGACCGTTGATGTGACTTTGCCGGAATAAACCGGAGTGACCAGCGAGATGAACGGAGCCGCGCCGATGTTCAGTTCGAACAAGGTGCCCCCCGTCACAGCGTTGCCCCCGCTGTTGCTTCCGTAGATGATCCCGCTGGTTGCCTGCATCAGCGGAGCCCTGGGGCCGCCGCCCATATTGCTGTCACTGGCGAAGGAGTAGGACGAGAAGACATTCTTGGAAGTAAGTTCATACAGGCCGCCACTGGCGCCCGTTCCTCCGTTATAGCTCGCCCCATAGAGGTTTCCGTCGCTGGCCTGCATCATGTTGTTGGCCGATTCGTCGAAGTTGAGCGTGGAAGGAAAGTTGTATATATCGGTGACCTTGCCGCCGGTGGTCACGTCATAGAGGGCGCCGTTGCCGGTGCCGGAGGGAAAGGATGTCGTTCCGTAGAGTTTTCCATTCGTGTTCCGGACAACACCTGAGCTCGGATAGTACACATCGGTTGAGGCTACAAAACCGTAGAGCAGCTTGAAGGCGCCTCCGGCTGTGATGTGGAAGACTCCGCCGACATTGCCGAAGCCGTCGGCGTCGGCTTCGGTGCCGTAGAAGTTTCCGTCACCTCCCGCGGTCAGAACCGACGGAAGCGAGTTCCCATTGGCGAAGGTGTAGAGGGTCTTGTAAACGCCGGCGGTCGTAATGCTAAATGCAACTTGTGGGCTGCTGCTACTGCCAAACTCCCCTGTCGTCCCATAAAGATCGCCGTTCGCGCCCAGAACCAGCGCGCCCAAAGGGCAACAGGCGTCAGTCGTCGTGTTAAGGAAGTCGTAGATGTCGGTTAGAACTCCAGCCGGAGTTACGCGGTAGATCAAGCCAGCGTTATGGGCTCCGCCTATCTGGCAGGCGCCGTAAAAGTTCCCGTCCATGGCCAGCGTGAGCCCACTGAAGCCGCAATTGTTGGTCCAGGAGGCGGGGAAGCTCGCTACCAAGCTCTCGACCCCGGCAGGTGTGATCTTGAATACGCCACCGTTGCCGTTCGCGGCACGGCCCTGGCCGGTGCCGTAGAGGTTGCCGTCCTGGCCTTGAGCCATGGGGCCCCAGGGAAACCAGACGTCGGTGGTACCGCCCTGAAATGTGTAGAAGACCACTGGCGATGGAATCTGCGCTTGGCTCGGCACAACCGAGGCTGCGATGCAAATGATGCAAACCAGGCTAAAGCAGATAGGCGAAAGGCTTTTCTTGAGAATCGATTTCATAGAACCCCTTTTGGAGCGTCAACCGCTCGGCGACTATCGCCGCAATCGACGCTTCCGGTCAATGTTCTGCGAGCAACCCCTTCGCTCTATGGAAGCGACGAGATATTTGTCTTGTTTGGAATGGCTTACGACGAGTTCTTGTCTGGCCCGGAGTGGCCCGAAGGTGCCAGTCCGTAGGCTCTGGCCCCGATGGTAGACTGAATTTGCCTACCCCCAACTGTTCATCTTATGGGTGTGTCGAGCGAGCCTCAGACCGTTGTGCGTTTTGGCGTCTTTGAGGCCGACCTGCGCTCGGGAGATTTACGCAAGAAAGGCGCCAGGGTCAAAATTCAGGATCTGCCCTTCCGCGCTCTGGGACTCTTGCTGAGCCGCCCCAATGAAGTGGTGACTCGAGAAGAGTTCCGTCAGGCGCTCTGGCCGCAAGATGTTTTTGTCGATTTCGACCGCGCCATCAGCAGCGCCATTAAACGTTTGCGCGACGCCCTTGGCGATTCTCCCGACAACCCCGTTTTTATTGAAACCGTCGACCGCCGCGGCTATCGCTGGATTGCCCCCACCCTGACAGCGCCGGCATCCACGCACTCCGCGCCGGCAGGCGACGCACCCCAGACCGATTTCGAACCCACAGCCGATTCCGCCATCGCAGACGAGAGCGAGGTCGCTCCCGCAGCCGTTCCATCTCCCGCCCACAAACTCATCTACGTCCCGCTGGCGCTCGCTTTATTGCTCGTGGCCTGGA
This sequence comes from uncultured Acidobacteriaceae bacterium, assembly GCA_963715875.1. Taxonomy (GTDB): domain Bacteria; phylum Acidobacteriota; class Terriglobia; order Terriglobales; family Acidobacteriaceae; genus Sulfotelmatobacter. The sequence continues at coordinate 5,083,876 of OY970281.1, forward strand.
TGCTGTTTCCCGCGCTCCACCCGGCCAAGCCCGACAGCACGACGCAACGCGGAACGTCCGCCGCCACCGCGACTCGTCCCGCAAATCAGGAAGCCCGCGATCTTTATCTGCAAGGCCGCTTCTACTGGAACAAGCGCACGCCCGACGATTTGCAAAGAGCCGTCAACTACTTCACCCAGGCAATCGTGCACGATCCCGGATACTCCGACGCTTACGTTGGACTCGCCGACTGCTACAACCTGCTGCGCGAATATAGCGTCATGAAGAGCAGCGACGCCTATCCCCGCGCCCTCGCCGCCGCTCGCAAAGCCGTGGAACTCGACGACAAATCATCGCAGGCGCACGCTTCCCTGGCCTTCGCTTCGTTCTGGGGAATGTGGGACTCCGCCACCGCCGATCGCGAGTTTCGCCGCGCCATCGAGTTGGATCCCAATAACTCCATCGCTCACCACTGGTATGCGCCCGTGCTCGGATCGATGGGCCGCAACAAAGAAGCCCTTGCGGAAATCGAGCGCGCCCAGGCGCTCGATCCCACCTCCAAGGCAGTACTGGCGGACAAGGGAATCATTCTCTATGGGATGGGCCGGCAGCAGGAAGCCATCGACCTTCTGCGCCAACTGGAGAAATCTGAACCGGAGTTCGTTTCGCCGCCGCGCTACCTGGAAAGAATCTACCTCAACATGGCCGACTACCCGGACTTTCTTGCGGAACAAAGAAAAGCTGCGGTTCTGAGCCATGACAACGATGCACTGGTCGTCGCTTCAGCCGCCGAAAAAGCCTTCGCCACCGGTGGCGCACCCGCGATGTTCGCGGCCATTCGCCGCGAGCAGCAGATACTTTACGATCAGGGTAAATTTTCCGCTTACACCCTTGCCCACACCTGCGCGCTCGAAGGAAATAAACGCGACACCCTGAAGTACCTGAAAATCGCCTACGAACAGCACGAGGAGAACGTCATCGAAATCCGCGGGGATCGCATCTTCGACAATTTGCGGGATGAGCCCACGTTCCGCCAGATTCTGGCCGGAATCGCGGCGGGCGCCCGGCCACTGCCCGCTCCTGGTACCGCTTCACATTGATTCTGCTGCGAAGATCCTGCTACAAACCCGGCCCGCCGGAATCCGCCCCACTCTTCAGCAAGCTCACGATCTCCCCTTCAAAAACAGACATGTCGGTCGCACCCACGTGCTTGCCGTAGATGCGGCCATCCCGCCCAATCACCAGCGCGATCGGCAGCCCAAGAATCCCCCCGTAGAGTTCGCCGATCTTCGCATTCCCCATCACCACCGGATAGTTCATCTGGAAGCGTTGGTAGAACTCGCGCGCCGGCTCCGGCCCGTCGTCCATCGAGAGGCCGATGATTTGCAGGCCCTGATCGCGGTATTTATTTTGCAATTCCACGAAATGCGGAATCTCGTCGCGGCACGGGTCGCACCACGTCGCCCAGAAGTCCAGCAACACAACTTTCCCGCGATAGCTGGAGAGCGTAAGGGTTTGTCCCGACAATTCAGGCAGAGAGAAGTCCGGAGCGAGCGAGCGCTTCGCAACCGCCGCGTGCCGCGCGCTTGATCGGGAAGAAGAACGTTCGAGAAAATAGCCGCCCACCGCGATGCAGACGATCGCCAGACCGGCGAAGAGTTTTTTCGGGTTCACGGATGTCGAACCTAATCGCCCTTCTCCACGGGATAGCCTTTGTCCACCCAGTCCGCGCCAAAGTTATTGGCCAGGTACAAGACCTTCGCATGAGTAAAACCCATCGCCTGCAGCAAATCATCCGCAGGCTTCACATTCGGGCAATGCCCCCACGGACAGCAGCCGCAATAAATCACGATGAACTTGTTGCGCGGCAGCGATTCCACGCGCTCGCGAAATTTCTGCAAACCGTCCTCTCTGCCCGTCGGCCCAACATACTCTGACCCCGGAATGTGCGCCTGCGAGTACAGCACATGCGAACCAACCTGAATCATCAGCGGCTTTTCGCCCTTGGACGAAATCACCTTGACCAGGTCTTCCGGGTTTATCAGCCGTGAGCTGGAAATGAGGCTTGCCTGATAGGCGAACGCGGCGCCGGCCAGCAGAACCGAGGCCACGCCGAAGGCGAGAAGAGTTTTTCCATTTATGAGTGTCATCTGAATCCTCTTCGCATTATCAATTCCCGATCAAAGTATCCGCAAGCTGCGGGAAGAAATCCGCTAGGCCACGAAGCCCGTGCTTCTCAAAGAATTTCCCCCAACCTTCTGATGCCCTCTCGCACCGCTTCTTCCGACATGCGGGAATAGCCGAGCATGAATCCCGGTCGCGCCGGACGCGTCAGAAAGTATCGGGATATTCCATAAATGCCAACTCCACGCGCTGCCGCCCGCGCGACGATTTCCTCCTCCGAGACTCGTCTTCGCGGCCACAGCACCACGTGCGCTCCCGCTCCGTCTCCCGTCACTTCCACCCGATCGCCCAGATATTTTTCAATCGCGCCCAGCAAGGCTTCGCGCCGTCCAGTGGTTCTGCGCCGAACCCGCCGCAAATGCCTTTCATAGGCTCCGCTCGCGATGAACTCCGCCAGCGTTTGCTGCTCCAGCGTGGCCGAGTGCTGATCGTTCAACCATTTCGCCGCCGTGAATGCCGCCGTCAGCGGCTTGGGCACGATCAGGTATCCCACGCGCAGCGCCGGAAACATCGTGCGCGAAAATGTCCCTACATAGATGATCCGCCCCTCCGCATCCAAGCCCTGCAAAGACTCCAGCGGCTGCCCTTCGTAGCGGAACTCGCCATCGTAATCGTCCTCCACGATCACCGAGTTGTTCCACTTGGCCCACTGCAGCAGCTCGAATCGCCGGCTCAGCGGAAGAATCGCACCCGTGGGAAACTGGTGCGACGGCGTGACAAAGCACAGCCGCGCGTTCTCCGGAAGCTTCGCCGGATCGAGGCCCTCGCGATCCACCGGCACCGGCAGCAATCGCGCACCCGCCGCCACCAGAATTTCCCGTGTGCCGTTGTAGCTGGGATTTTCAATGGCCACACGATCGCCGCGCTCCAGCAGCACGCGCGCGATCAGATCGAGCGCCTGCTGCGAGCCATTCACCACAATCACGTCGGCCGCATCGCAAACCACCGCCCGCGAGCGCCGCAGATGAGCGCAAATGGCCTCCCGCAACGCCACACTTCCCGCCGCCGGACCGTAATCGAGTTCGCGCACCGAGGCCTGGCGCGCGCGGCGCAGCAGGATTCGCCGCCAAAGTTCAAAGGGAAACGTCTCGCTCTCGCTGCGCCCAAACGCGAAGTCGTAACGGTGCGAGGGAGAGCGGCGACGCGACAAATCATAAGCCGATGCAACGCCGGCGGCTGCAGTCCCGAACTTCGATAAGCGCACGTCGATCGATTTTCTGGAAACCGGCAGCTGGCGGGAAGGCAGGCCCTCAGCCACAAACGTTCCCGAACCCCGGCGGCCCGTGACGAACCCTTCCGCCAGCAACTGGTCATAAGCCAGCAGGGTGACAGTCCGCGAAATACCCAACTGGTCGGCCAAGTCCCGCGTCGAAGGCAGGCGGCCATGAAATCTGCCCGCCAGGATCGCTTGCCGCAGTCCCAGGTACACCTGCCGGAACAAAGGCCCGCCGCCTTTGGAAAGTGGTATTGCGATTTGCATAGAAAGTGGCTATTTCACATTACCACACGCTGGCCCATGCTTGAAGCTGACAAACCCGTTGAAGCACGCCGCTCCGCGTTGAGCGATTTGTGCTGTCGTCGCAGCGTGCAACAACGAATGGAGAACGCAAGATGAAAACATTCCGGTTGGTTCGAACGCATTTCCTGCTGGGCGCCTTGATCCTCGCGTCGTGCTCGGCCAGGGTGCTTGCCCAGGTCAATTCCTCCGCCAAGCCGGCGGCTCCATCCGCCGGCCACGATGGCCAGCACGATTTCGACTTTGAGCACGGCACCTGGAAGATTCACCTATCCCGCCTCCTGGAGCGCCTGGCGGGTTCCACGACCTGGGTGGACTTTGACGGCGTCTCCTTTACCCGAAAAATCTGGGACGGCCGCTCGCAGGTCGAGCAGTTTGAAACCGACAGTACATCCGGCCATATTGAAGGCCTCACGCTCCGTCTCTACAACCCGCAATCCCATCAGTGGCGCCTCTATTGGGCCAACAGCAAAGACGGGATTCTGGATCAGCCCATGATCGGCGAATTCAGAAACGGCCGCGGAGAATTTATCGACCAGGAGCCATTCAATGGCAGATCGATCCTGGTTCGCTTCTTATGGTCCGACACGACGACCACCACTCCTCACTTTGAGCAGTCATTCTCCGATGACGGCGGCAAAACTTGGGAAGTCAATTGGATTACCAATCAGACACGGGTCAGCGAAGAACCAGACAAGGGCGAGACCGACCACCCTCAAGCCCAACCAGGCGGAGGCATGGCAAAAACGGAAACGCAGAAACCCGGCGCAGAACGGGATGGCCAGCACGATTTCGATTTTGAATTCGGAAGCTGGAGCGCTCACCTCAAGCGCCTGCTGCATCCCCTCTCAGGCTCCAACGAGTGGGTGGAATATGACGGCACCTCCGTTGTGCGAAAGCTATGGGACGGGCGCGCGAATCTCGGCGAACTTGAGGTCGGCAACGCCACCGCGCACATCGAAGGCCTGACGCTTCGCCTCTACCATCCTCAATCGCATCAGTGGAGCCTCCATTGGGCCAACAGCAAAGATGGCATCTTGAACGTGCCTGCGGTCGGCAGCTTCAACAATGGTCGCGGCGAGTTTTTCGACCAGGAAGAGTTTCAGGGCAAGTCCATTCTCGTTCGTTTTGTTTTTTCTGATATCACGTCAAATTCCTTTCGCGGGGAGCAATCCTTTTCCGCGGACGGGGGAAAAACGTGGGAAGTCAACTGGATCTCCAACTTCACGCGGCAGCCGCAATGAAACCTTCTGTCAGTCCGGAAACTCAGTTTGATTTTCTCGAGGGACAATGGGACGCCATCTGTCGTTTTCCGCGAGCAGATGGAAGCTGGGGAGAAGGCCGGGGCACGCTGGAAGCCACCAAAGTGCTCGACGGCCATGTGTTCCTGGAATTTTTCGAAGGACCCTATCTGGGGAAGCGCATCAAAGGACTCTCGTTGCGAGCATACAATCTCCGCACCCTATGCTGGGAACACACCTGGACCGATACGGCTGCCCCCGGCGGCTTTCTGGTCTGGCGAGGACAATTCAACGATGCCCGGATTGATTTGTTCGGCGAGTGGGACGATGAGGCCGGGCAGCACATTCATTCTCGACTCACCTGGTCTGAGATTACCGAGCGTAGCGCACACTGGGAAAGCCATCGTTCTCTCGACGGCGGCAAAAATTGGTCCAGGCACTGGCTGATAGACTTCACGCGAAAGGTCGCTGGCTGAATCGTGGCACGCCTGAACTCGGTGACTTCTGGAGCGCCTCGGAAAGTAGTCCTCGTGCTCGTACTCGCGCTCACGTGGGGAGACGCGTGCGCGCAGCAGGTCTCGCCGCCCGTTGTCCCGGACGATCGCCAATCCCTCGGCGATGCCTGGTGGACCGGCCCGCTATTGGCCAACTCCCCCGCCACTTTGCCGCAGGGGCACATTCTCGTCGAGCCCTATGTCTATGACGTGATCTCCACTCACACCAACGGTTACGGATCGCGCGCGTACGCGCTCTACGGCCTCGTTGACAAGCTCACCGTCGGATTCATCCCCATCGTCGGCTATAACGTGGTCAGCAACGGCCCCAGCAGTTCCGGCATTGCCTTCGGAGATTTCACGCCCCTCGCGCAGTTCCGGCTCACACAGTTTCATGAAGGCAGTTGGATCCCCACCACCGGCCTCATGCTTCAGGAAACCATTCCCACCGGAAAGTACGATCGCCTCGGCACTCGCCCCAGCGATGGCGTCGGCTCCGGCGCTTACACCACCACCGTCGCTCTCAACTCTCAGACTTATTTCTGGATGCCGAACGGCCGCATCCTCCGCATGCGCTTCGACGTGTCTGACGCGTTTTCCGGCCAGGCAAATCTGCACGATGTCAGCGTCTACGGCACCAAAACCGGATTCCGCGGCCACGCCAATCCCGGCAGCGCCCTCGTCCTCGATGCCGCCTGGGAATACAGTTTGACCCGCAAGTGGGTGCTCGCCCTCGATGCCGTCTTCCACCAGAGCGGCAACACTTCCGTGACCGGATCGGACATTCCGGATCCCGGCCGCACTCAAATTTCTCCCGCCATCCGGCTCGATTCCGTCTCCAGCGCCGGATTCGGCTTCGCCCCCGCCGTCGAATACAATTTCACCTCCAAAGTAGGCGTCATCTTCGGCACCCGCTGGATCGCCCATGGCCGCAACACCTCCGCCACCATCGCCCCCGCGCTGGCCATCAATATCGTCCACTAGCCGTCTGAGCACATCAGCCGCGAAGCGGCGAAAGAATGCAGCCCACGGCGCAAGCCGTGGGGTGAAGCCGCAAGAGCGAAACAAAGCCCCGAAGGGGCGAAAGAGCAGCTCTCACAGACTGCCGAGCCGGTTGTCCCGCCCCGCTGGGAATACAAAAGGCCCCCCCGCCCCCAGCCGTTCCCCCCCCAAAACTACAACTAAATTATTAGTTACTTTTTCTCTCCCCCTGCGTCTAACCAATTGTAAGGAGATTCGAGTGCCCCCTCACGCATCGGTAACGCTGACCGAAGCCGAGCTTCGCATCATGAATGTGCTCTGGCAACGCGGCTTCGGGACCGTCCAGCAGGTTCTGGACGATCTCCCTCCCAAGCTCGCGCTGGCCTACAACTCGGTGCTGACCACGGTCCGCGTCCTCGAGAAAAAGGGCTACCTCGAGCATAAAAAAGACGGGCGAGCCCACGTCTATGCTCCTCTGGTTCAGCGGACCGACGCAACCCGTAGCGAGATCAGCAATCTGGTCAGCCGATTTTTCAAGAACTCCCACGAGCAACTCGTGCTCAACGTGCTCGAAGAGCGCGGCATCGATTCCCTCGAATTAAACCGCCTCAAAAAGATGCTCGAAGCCGGTAAGGCAGCGAGAGGTGACGCGAAATGACTCCCTCGGCAATCCACCTGCTGGCTCAATTCGTCGCCGAACGCGTTGTCAGTTCCCTCTTCGGAGGACTGCTGATCGCGGCCTTCGCCTGGCTGGTTCTGCGCATCGTCGGCCGCCAAAGTTCTGAGACCCGATTCGCCGTTTGGTTTTCCGCCCTCGTCGCCATCGCAGTATTACCGTTCGTGCCCTCGCTCGGCCGCGACGCTGCGGTCACACACGCCATGCATGCGGAGATCACCCTGCCCTGGTTTTGGGCGGGCGCAATCCTTGCCGCCTGGCTGTTCTTCGTGACTCTCGCCGCCGCCCGCGTGCTCGTCGGACTTTGGAATCTCCGCCGCCTGCGCAGCAGCGGAATCCCACTCGTGCCTTCGCAGCTGGATCCTGTGCTGCGCGAAACACTAGCCCAGTGCGAAGCCATTCGACCGGTCACGGTTTGCAGCTCGACGACCGTGAATGTCCCCACCGCCATCGGATTCTTCAAGCCCGTCATCCTTATTCCTGCGTGGACGCTGCGAGATCTTCCGGTGGACGAACTGAAAGTGATCCTGCTCCACGAATTTGCCCACCTCCACCGCCGCGATGATTGGACCAACCTCGCGCAGAAAATCGTCCGCGCCGTATTTTTCTTTCATCCCGCCGTCTGGTGGATCGAAAAACGCCTGTCCATCGAGCGGGAGATGGCTTGCGACGATGCCGTGCTGGCGAAAACCAGCAACCCCCGCGCCTATGCCGAGTGCCTGGTTTCTCTCGCCGAGAAAAGTTTCGTGCAGCGCACCCTCGCCATGGCCCACGCTGCCGTCAGCCATGCACGCGAGACCTCGCTGCGTTTGGCCCGCATTCTCGATAACGATCGCCCTCGCGCCACTCGTGTATTCAAACCCGCGCTCGCGCTGATGGCCGCCTTCGCCGCCGCGTGCCTGCTTTTGCTGCCGGAAGCTCCTAAACTGGTCGCTTTCGAGAGCGCCGCTCCAATCCATTCCGCATTGAGTTCAACGCAAGATGTCTCGCTGCCAGCACAAGCCGCGGTCGTTCCCGTCACCATGCGAACCCGCGTCGACGACTCGTCGAGCCAAAACATCATTCGTAAAGCCCCACGCAGTGCGCAGTATCGCCCATCAAAAGCTGCCGCGACGAAGCCTGGACAACCCACGCTTCCCCGGATCGCGACCGCATTGCCGCAGCGGGTGGACCGCCCGCTCGTTCCCATGCCGATCGCAGCAAAAGAGTTTGCGCCCGCGCCCGAGTTTGTATTCGTGATGCAGACCGCCGAATTCGATGGTCGCGGTTCCGTTGTCCTGAACGTAACTGTGTGGCGAGTGTTTTTTGCCACTCCGAATCGAAATGCAATTCAGCAGGGAGTGAAATCGATTTAGCAAAATTTTTTCGGTTCATCAACTAAATGATTAGTTATTAAAAAGGAGAATGCAACAACCATGAGTACCCGAATGCAAGATTTGAAAACGAAACTAACCCGGCGATTGATCGTTCCCGTAGTGGCGGCCGTGATGGCCGTTTCACTCGGAACCTACGAATTCGCCAAAACCGCTCATGCCGCGTCCGACGCGCCGGCTCCCGCAGCTGCCGCGCTCGACGACAACAGTGTCAACGCTCTCCTGTCGCTCGACCGTGCGATGGAAGCGCTAGCCGCTCGCGTCACGCCCGCAATCGTGAATGTCACCGTCACCTCGAAAACCGATGCCAGGATGAACGATGGCGAGGGCATGCCCGACTCGCAGCAGTTCCAGCAATTCGGACGTCAGTTCGGCTTCAACTTTCCCATGCAGCCGCGCCAGCAGATCGAACACGGCCTGGGCAGCGGCGTGATCATTTCGCCCGACGGCTACATCGTCACCAACAACCACGTCATCGATGGCGCCGTCAACATCAACGTCACCATGAGCGACCGTCGCATCCTGCCGGCAAAACTGGTCGGAGCCGATCCCCTCACCGACCTCGCCGTCATCAAAGTGAACGCAACCGGCTTGCCCAGCGTGCCGTGGGGTGACTCCACGAAGCTGCATCCCGGACAGACGGTGCTCGCTTTCGGCAACCCGTTCGGTTTCCGCTTCACCGTAACCCGCGGTATCGTCAGCGCCCTCAACCGCCCCAATCCCTCTGCCAGCGATCGCCGCAAGCCCGGCGAATTCATTCAGACGGATGCGGCCATCAACCCCGGCAACTCCGGAGGTCCTCTCGTCGATGCTCGCGGCGAAGTGATCGGGATCAATACCTTCCTGGTCTCCTCCACCGGACAATTTTCCGGCATGGGCTTCGCCATCCCCACGCAAATTGTCCATCCCACCGTCGACACCCTGATCAAGTACGGCAAGGTCAGTCACGGATACATGGGAATCGGCATCAGCGATGTGACTCCTGAAAACTCGAAGTTCTTCGACCTCAAGAAGGCTGAGGGCGCCGTCATCACTCAGGTTGAGCCCAACTCCCCCGGAGCCAAAGCCGGCCTGAAGACAGGAGACGTGATCACCGGTCTTGACGGCCAGACCGTCGCCGACGCCGGCGAACTGCAAGTGCAGGTGGGACAGAAGCAGCCCGGCACCACGATCAAACTCGATGTGATTCGCGACGGCAGGAACACCACTGTTCCCGTCGTTCTCGAAGCCATGGACAAGAAGAATGCGGGCGACGAAGAATCCGCGAGTGGCGAGCACGGCAAGCCGCGCTGGGGCGTCGGTCTTGCAGATCTGACTCCCGACGAACGTGAGCAATTACAGGCTCCGGCAGACATTCACGGAGCGCTCGTGGGCAACGTTCAGCCCGGAAGCCCTGCCGACAACGCCGGCTTGCAGCGTGGCGACGTGATTGTCGAAGTCAACCGTCATCCCGTGCAATCTGCCTCCGATGCCGCCCATGAATTGGGCAAAATCGCCAACGGACAAGACGCTCTGATTCTGGTCTGGTCCAACGGTGGCAACACCTATCGTGTGCTGCACCCGTCACAAGGCTAAACGCGGGGCCTCCACTGCTTGCGGAACGCGCGCGCTGCACGGCACCATTTGTGCAGCGCGCTTTTTCTTTGTTAGCGAGTTTTCTTCGCGTCCTCCGCGGCTTTTCTTCGCGCCCTCTGCGGTCCAAAGCTGTTGATCTTCGCCGCACCTCTAAGTTCTAAACCGCGAAGGACGTAGAAAACTTCCGCAGAGGACACCAGCGGCTAACTGCCAATTGCCACCTGACCGATGACTTAGCCGCTCGATTGACGAAATGCCTCTGCCTCCGTTCCTCCCATCCAACGCGGTACAATCGATTCGTCACTTTCATGCCTCAGATTTAAGAAACTCGACGGGCTCCGTCGAGATCATCGCTTTCCTAGGGGCGGCATGCGTGGCAAATTCCTGACTTTGATTCCCATGGTTGGAGGATCTGGATGCAATTTCGCGGGCTGACACTTTCTTTCATCTCTCTGATCGCGTTGGCGGCTCTTGGCTCTTCGCTTTCCGTCGCTCAGCAAGCCAGCGGCGCCGCCGTCACCGCTGCCGATTACCAGCACGCCGAGAAATTCCTGCCCTACAACACCAGACCCCTCATATTCCACGACGTGCGGCCCACATGGGTGACTGGAGATCGATTCTGGTATCGCAACACCGGCCCTGACGGATCCGAATTCGTCCTCTACGACGCGGCCACCGGCACGCGCCGACCCGCCTTCGATCACGCCAAAATTGCCGCAGCTCTCTCCACGGCGGCAAAAACTTATGACGCCGGCCATCTGCCGTTTATGTCCTTCGAATTTTCTTCCGACGACAAAACAATCTCCTTCAACCTGCGCGGCCAGGAATGGAAGTGCGACGTGCAGGCGAATTCCTGCGCCGCGGCCCCGAAGCCGCCCGACTCCGAGGCCAAATCTGCTCCCGGCGTGAAATCTCCCGACGGCAAGAGCACCGCCTTCATCCGCGACTGGAATCTCTGGTTGCGCGACCTGGCCACCGGCAAAGAAACGCAACTCACCACCGATGGCGTGAAAGATTTCGGCTACGCCACCGACAACGCTGGCTGGATTCACAGCGACCGTGCCATCCTGCTCTGGTCGCCCGACTCGAAGAAAATCGCCACCTTCCAGCAGGACCAGCGCAACGTCGGCGAAATGTACCTCGTCGAAACCAAAGTCGGCCATCCCAAACTAGAAGCGTGGAAGTATCCCCTCCCCGGCGACGATGTTGTCACCATGATTCAACGGGTGGTGATCGAAGTGGGTGGCCCGAAAGTAGTCCGCCTGCAACTTCCTCCCGACCAGCACCGCTCAACTCTCTGCGACGATCTCGAATGCCACGGCGGCGAGTGGGCGGATGTCGAGTGGAGTGCGGATTCAACCCATCTCGCCTTCGTCTCCACCTCTCGCGACCACAAGCACGAGCAACTGCGAATCGCCGATGCCGCCACCGGCGCGGTTCGCGACGTATTCGACGAAACCGCCGCTACCCAGTTCGAGTCCGGCCAGGGCACCGTCAACTGGCACTACCTGCCGGCATCGAACGAAGTGATCTGGTGCTCCGAGCGCGATGGATGGTCTCACCTTTATCTTTACGATCTCGCCACCGGCAAGCAGAAAAATCAGATTACGTCCGGCGATTGGACCGTCACCCAGGTTCTGCACGTTGACGAGAAAAATCGCATGATCTATTTCCTCGCGGACGGCAAGGAAAAGGGCAATCCCTATTTCAGCCATTTGTATCGTGTCGCTTTCGACGGTAAGAAGCTCGCGCTGCTCACTCCGGAAGACGGCAATCACCAGGTCGAGATGTCGAAATCGGGGCGCTTCTTCGTCAACAGTTACTCCAAATCCGATGTGCCCGCGGTCACCGTTCTGCGCGACGACAGCGGCAAACTGATCTCGACCGTCGAGAAAACTGACATTTCAAAACTGACCGCTACCGGATGGAAGCCGCCCGTCCCAATCACGGTAAAGGCTCGCGACGGAGTCACGGATTTATACGGCTTGATGTACGAGCCCATCAATCTCGACCGCGGCAAAAAATATCCGATCGTCAACGAAATTTATCCGGGACCGCAGGGCGGAAGCGTCTTCAGTTGGTCGTTCACCGCAGGCTTTGGCGATTCGCAGTCGCTGGCCGAACTCGGATTCGTCGTCGTGCAGATCGAAGGCATGGGCAATCCGCATCGCTCCAAGAAATTTCACGACTTCTATTACGGCAACATGGCCGACAACACCCTGCCCGATCAAGTCGCCGGCATGAAAGAGTTGGCGGTGAAGTATCCCTGGATTGACATCGACCGTGCCGGCATCACTGGCCACTCCGGCGGCGGCTACGCCACCGCGGCCGCGATGTTCCAGTTTCCCGATTTCTTCAAGGTAGGCATTTCGGAATCCGGCAATCACGACAATCGCGAGTACGAAGACGACTGGGGCGAGCGCTATCAGGGACTGCTGGTGAAAAAAGCAGACGGCACTTCAAACTACGACAGCCAGGCCAACCAGACCCTGGCCAAGAATCTCAAGGGCCACCTGCTGCTCGCTCACGGCACCATGGACGACAACGTCCCGCCCTACAACACGCTGCTGGTGGTCGATGCGCTGATCAAGGCGAACAAGGATTTCGATCTGCTGCTGTTGCCCAACCAGCACCACGGATACGGCATAGAGAGCCTCTACATGATGCGCCGCCGCTGGGACTATTTCGTGCGCTATCTGCTGGGCGCGGAGCCTCCGCACGAATATGAAATCCGTCCACCTGCGTCCATGATGGGCCAGTAATGATGGCTCAGTAAATGATGGGCCCGCAGTAAGAAATCGCGGCAACCTGCGGCCAGGGGTCAGCATTACCCTTGGCTGCAGGCGCTCAGCTTCACTCCCGCTCGCCGCAACGCCGTGGCGACAGCGGCCGCAATCTGCGGCGCTCCCGGAGTGTCGCCGTGCATGCACAAAGTCTGCGCCTTTACTTCAACTTCACTCCCATCCCACGCCGTCACCGATCCCCGTTCGACGATGCTCACAGCCTGCCGTCCTGCTTCTTCTGGATCGCGAATCAGCGCATCTTCAAATTTGCGCGCGCGCAACCTTCCGTCAGGTTCGTACCGTCGGTCGGCAAATGCTTCCGCGGCAACCGCGAAGCCGGCTTCCTGAAAAGCCTCCAGCATTGGCGAACCCGCCAGACCCACGAGCACAACATCGCGCTTCCAGCGTGCCACTCCATTCGCAATCGCCGCCGCCAGTTCGCGATTATGCGCCGCCTGATTGTAGAGAGCCCCATGTGCTTTCACGTGCGCCACCCGCGCGCCGCAACTGGCGGCCACTGCAGCGAGAGCCTGCACCTGCTCGAACACGAAATCGGCAACCGCTTCCATCGGCAACTTCAGTTCCACACGGCCAAAATTCAATCGGTCGGGATAACCCGGGTGAGCCCCAATCGCCAGTTTCCAGCGCAGCGCCTGCTCGATCGTCGTCTTCATCGTGCTTTCGTCGCCGGCATGACCTCCGCACGCGACATTCACCGAAGTCAGCGACGGCATCAGTGCCTCTTGCGTCCCATCCGCCACAGCTTCCGGGAGTTCGCCCAAATCGCAGTTCAGATCAATCTGCTTCATCGCAAATCAACTCCTTCGAAGCGAGCATCGTCTCCTGTTCGCGCAGCAGGCGCCGCGCCTCATCCCATCCGACCAGTTCAAATCGAATTTCATCCCGTGGACGAAGTTGCCCCAGGCAACTCATATCCGCGGAAATCACATTCGCGATCTTCGGATATCCCCCCGTAGTCTGCTGATCCACAAACAGGATGATCGGCAAACCTCCATCCGGCACCTGAATCGCCCCCAGTGCAACTCCCTCGCTCAGCATCTCTCCGCGGAAATTTCCCGCAATCGGCGCGCCCTCCAGCCGAATCCCCATTCGATTCGCTTCTTCCGTCACGCGATACGCCGATGCATAGAACAACTGCCGCGATGACTCCGGAAACCAATCAGCCTGTGGCCCCGCGGTAACGCGCAGCACCTTCGACGGCGTCAGACGCTCCCGTTCCGCCACGGTCACACTGCGCTTTCGAAAACTTCCAGCCGCTGCTCCGATCTCGATCACGTCTCCCTTGCGTAGTGCTCTGCCTTCGAACCCGCCCAGTCCGCTCAACAGGTGAGTCGATGAGCTGCCCAAAAATGGCTCGACCGCAATCCCGCCCTGCACGCACAAATAGCAGCGCGCTCCCGAGAGCGTATGCCCCAGCCGCAACGTCTGGCCCGGATTCACCTTCACCGATGTCCACATCTCCACCGGCGCGCCGTCCAAAGTTGCTGCGAAATCGGATCCCGTCATGGCAACAACCGCGCCTTGCGGAAATATGAACGTGCCGCCGAGCAGCGTCATCTCCAATCCCGCCGAAGACTCGACGTTCCCCACCAGCCGGTTTCCCAATCGCAAAGCCACCGGATCGGCCGCCCCGCACGCCGATACTCCCATCGGCCCAAACCCTTCCCGGCCCAAATCCTGCACCGTCGTGAGCAGCCCCGGCGCCAGCACATGAATCTGCGTCATGCGTGCTCCAGCGCCGCAAATTTTTCTCGGGAAATTGCCGTGAACCTCACCCGATCCCCAATCGACAAAACGCTCATCGCATTTTCGCCTGCGACGTCAGCCACATTTCCGCTGCGCAGGAACATCCGCACCGGCGTGCGCCCTAGCAACCTCCACCCTCCGGGTGTGGCAAATGGATAAACTCCGGTCTGGCTGCCCGCGATCCCCACGCTGCCCGGCGCAACGCTTCGCCGCGGCTGCGCCAGCCGGGGAGTCACCAAAGACTCCGGCAACTCTCCGAGATACGCAAAGCCGGGCACGAATCCGAAAAAGTAAACTTCATACGTTGCCGAAGCATGCAGTTCAATCACCTGCGCCCGCGACAGATTGTGCAGCGCCGCAACTTCGTCAAGGTCTGGACCGTATTCCTCCCCGTAGCACACTGGAATCTCGACCATCCGCGGCTCCGGCAGCCTCGCCTCTTCCAGGCGCTCAAGATAAGGCCGAAGCATCGCCTCCACTTCGTCGTGTCCGAACTTCAGCGCATCGAACTTGATCAGCAACGAACCATACGCGGGATGAAGATTGCAGATGCCCGCCACCGGCTCTGCTTGCAGCAGCCTCAACAACTGCAGGACCTGACGATGCGCCGCAACCGTGATGCGTTCGCCGAGGTAAACCATTAGAGTCCGGTCGCTCGCAGGCTGGAATCGCGCCTCACTCATAGGCATGCAACTCCCTGCCCTTGGTTTCCGGCAACAGCGCGGTCGCAAAAATCACAATCATGTAAGCGCCCACCGCAAACACGGCAATGGCATGGCCCAGCGACAGCCGTGCGCTCAGAAATCCCACCATCGCCGGAAACAGCGCTCCCAGCCCGCGCCCGAAGTTATAGCTGAATCCCTGTCCAGTCGCGCGCAACCGGCTCGGAAATAATTCCGTGAAGAACGCGCCCAGCGGGCTGAACGATCCCGACGCAAAAAATCCCAGCGGAAAACCGAGAACCAGCATCACCCGATTGCCAATCGGCAAATATGTGTATGCCGCCACCGTCGCCACACAACACGCCGCATACAGCACCAGCGTCTTCTTCCGTCCCAGCCGGTCGGTCAGATATGCGCCGCAAATGTATCCCAGAAACGATCCCGCAATAATCACGATCAGATATCCGCCGGTATTGATCACCGACAGCCCTCTGCTGTCCTTCAAATACGTCGGCAGCCACGTCGTGATCGCGTAATACCCGCCTTGAGCGCCGAGAGCCAGCAACGAACAAAACAAAGTCGTCCGCAACAGTGCCGGCGAAAATATTTCCCACACACTTACGCGTCCGCTTTTTTCTGCCGCGATCCGCGTTTCGCAATACAATGCCGGCTCCGCAACGTACCGGCGAATATAAAACACCAGCAGCGCCGGAAGAATTCCAATCCAGAACATCGCCCGCCACGCCACTGCCTGCGGCAGCCACGAGAACAGCACGGTGTAGAGCATCGCCGCGACGCCCCATCCCAGCGCCCAGCCGCTCTGCACCGTTCCAACCGCCTTGCCGCGATGTTTCGCGCGAATCGTCTCGCCCATCAGCACCGACCCCACCGCCCACTCACCGCCGAAGCCCAACCCTTGCAGCCCTCGCATGGCCAGCAGTTGCCAGAAGGAGTTCGTGAATCCGCTCAGAAACGTGAACACGGCAAACCATAGGATCGTAATCTGCAGAATCCGGACTCGTCCGTAGCGGTCCGCCAGCATCCCCGCCAGCCAGCCTCCCACTGCGGAAATGATCAGCGCCGCCGTGCCCAGCAATCCCGCTTGCCCCTGGTTAATTTTCCACGCCGCGATCAGGCTTGGGATCACGAAGCTGTAAACCATGACGTCCATGCCGTCGAGAGCCCAGCCCCCAAACGTTGCCGCCAGAGTGCTCCGTTCGGACGCGGTGAGCTCCGTGATCCACGCAGCCTCTCGCACCTTGGCCCTCGGCGCGGAGTTCCGCAGCTCGACCTCAGGATTCATGATCCTTATTGTTTTACTCTAGGCTGCTGAAAAACCCCATCTCGAACGAGTTCGGGAAGGGCACGAGTTCCACTCGTGCCATTAAGTCGTTGAAATGCGTGCGCGCTTCAGCGCCTGGCAAGTTCTTTGGCGCCAAGCGAGCTTTCAGCAATCTGCTAGATTGTCGGGGATGGGATGACTCACTTCGGCGGCGACTGCACTGTCTCTGTAAAGTTGACCGGTCCCAGCGGCGATGGAGCCGTGGCCGTGATCGTTACCGTCTCCACTGTCGATCCCGTGGTGTAACTGGTCGAGGCCTGCCCGCTGGTCGTCGTAACCGGGGCCGCATTCGAGAACGTTCCGCCCGCACCGTTGTCGGTGAAATTCACTGTAACGCCAGAAATTCCGTTGTTATATTGATCGGCGACCATCACGATCAATTTCTTCGCCAGCACATTGTTGGGATACGCCGTCTGGTTGTTTCCCTGAATAATAGTAAAACTTGTCGCCGGACCGGCAACTGACGTTTCCGACGCTCGCACGCTCGCGGTTCCATTCGCTCCGGTCACATAAAATATCTTCGCCGCGGTCGGAAGCGTGTAGGTCACGCTGGCTTCCCCATTCGTCCCGGTGTACACCGGATTCGCCGAGAAGATTCCTCCCAGGCCTCCATCGCTGAAGGTAATCGGCGCGCCCACCACCACCTGCCCCGATACGTCCTTCGCTTTCATCACGATCGGCAGTGGCAGCGTGGTGGCAACCGTTCCCACCTGCTTCCCTCCCGAAACCACGGTCATACTCGTTACCACCTGCGCCGAAATTTCCGTAAAGGATGCCGATGTATATCCCGAACTGGTTGCGCTGACGCTCACCGTTTGCGCCGTGGATGGCAGCGTGTACGTAGTCGAAACCGTTCCGCTGCTGTTCGTAATCCCCACCGGCGTGCCAAACGAGCCCCCCACTCCGCCATCGCTGAAGGTGACGGTCACGCCCTGCATCGGAGCCCCCGAAGTCAGATTCGAAGCCAGCACCGTCAGCGGAGACGCCAGCGTGCTGCCCGGGTTGCTGGTTTGATTGTTGCCTGACGACGGCGTAAGGGCCAAAGGTTTCGAGACGTACCACGGCGTAGTCGTGTCGTCGGTTTTCAGGAACTGCAACAATCGATTCGCGACCTTCGGCTGTCCAAAGTAAATCGAAGGATGCGTTCCATCCGACGAAAAATCCTCGCAATCCCACACCAGCCCGTCGCTCCGGCCCAGCATCCCGTTCGACCAGTAATACGTTCCCCATGACATCCACGGCGCCACCACCGGTCCCAGCGCCGGGTTGTAATTCAAGTTGGCGTTGCCGTTCAGCTGATCCTGAATCGCCCACTTCACCGCATATCCCACTTCATACGCATAGGGCTCGGGATTTGCCGGAACCCCCACTCCATTGGAATATCCTCCATACACGCGCGACGAGAAATACATCAGCGTCAGGTTCGGAAACAGCGTGTGCATGGTCTGCATCATCGTCTCGTATTCCGTCTGCAGCGTGGCAATGTCGGTGGGAAAGGTTCCCGTCGCGATCCCGTCGGTATCTTCCATCCAGATCGCCACTACCTGATTCGCCGTCACCCCGTTTTGCGGCAAATAGTTATTCAGCACCATCGACCAGTACGGCGAAGTCGTGCTGGTGAGATTGTTGGGAGTAGCTCCCCCCTGCGCTCCATTCACCAAAACCAGCGCAGGATTCTTTGACGGATCGGCGTTGGCAATGGGAAGAAAAGTGTTGAACTCGTTCTGCGCCGTCGATTCGCCCACTGCCAGCAAAACATATTTTCCGCTCGGACTTGGGCTGCCATCGGTACCAAGTGGCTGGATGGCATCAGCAAACGTAACCCCGTCGGAGTCATGGCTCGCCGGCCGCACGTTGCTTCCGTTCGGATAAAGTCCGCCCTCAGACCCCTGGTACGTCCCCGTTCCCAGATCGTTCAGCGCGACCATCGGCGTCGATGTATTCGGCACATCGAATGAAAGGTCGTTGCAGTTATCCCCCAGATTCGCATAAACGCCGAGGGTTAGAATGCTGGTGGCTGATTTGCCAGTCGTATCCGTTGCCCGTACCGTAAACGTGTAATTGCCCGCCGTGACGGTCGAAGCCAGAGTCCCGCTGAGCACTCCCGAACTTGACAGCGTCAGCCCGAGGGCAAACTCGACCCCGAGGCAACGATCCAGGTGTAGGGGGCTGTTCCGCTGGTCGCGGTCAGTGTGGCGAGATAGGCGGCGCTCTGCGTTGCCTGCGGCAACGTCGGAGCCGTCGCGATTTTTACCGTAGCCGGCACGATGCCGTTGCCGCTCAACGCCACGCCGTTGTTGGGCAGGCTGTCATAGCCCAGGGCCAGCGCGCCGGTTTCAGAAATCACCTGGCTCGGCGTGTAGTACACGGAAAACTGCAGGCTGCTGCTGGGTGCGATCGTGTACGGCAGGGTCACTGCGCTCGTCGTAAAACTCGGCGACGAAGGTGTGATGCTATTCAGATTTACGCTGCCCAAGCCGCTATTGGTGATCGTAATCCTGCGTCCCGCGCTGGTTGTTCCCACACCCTGATTCTTATAATTTAGCGACGTTGTGCTCAAAGTCGCGGTCGCCGTACTCGCCAACCCCTTGCCCGTGACTGGAACATCCACAGTAGTTCCGTCACTCATGCTGAGCACGAAGTTGCAGGAGTAATTCTGCGCCGCCGTCGGTTGAAAGAAAATTGAGTAGTGGGTGGTTTTCTGCACTTGCCCCAGCGTAAACGGCGCCACTCCCGACGACAGCCCGAAATCCGGGCAATCAAAGCCCACCGTATTGATGACGATTTGCCCGCTGGTCAACAGGTTGGTGATGGTCAGCACCTTGCTCCCGCTGGCCTTCCCCACGTACGTATTCGCAAACGCCCAGGTACTGGGCGAGGACGAGACATCCTGCGCGAACCCGGCTGTCGCCGCCAAAATTGCCAGCAGAATACAACCGGCTACCACCGAAATCCTTTTTGGGCTCGGACCCATAGGAACCGCACTCTTCCTGCATCACAGAACTCGGTTAAAGGAAACCGCCAAGCCCTTCAGCCGGAACACAGTTCGGCACAAAGGCATAACGGAGTGGAATTAGCGTAGGTCCGATCCCCGCTCTTCCCCTGCACATCCTCACCATCCCAAGGCCCACGCATAAGGAGGTTCGGTGAACAAATTTGGCAATCGGCCGAGTGGCAAAAGGAGCCCTCACGCTGTCAAAAGCTCACTTTCGCCGACGGAAAACCTGCTCAATGTTTTACCGTGTCGCCTATCCTGTCAAGGATGAAAGTTCTTGCACACGGCACCGTCCCGCTTTCACATTCGCAGCACACTTTTATCAACGCTCAGCCCCTACTTGTCGTGCCCGATCCTTTCGAGATACGCTCGGATTTCAAGCCTTCGGCTGGATTGGGATCCATTTCACCTGAGTGCGCATGAAGAAAATCACCGCCAACCTTGATCGCGACCGCTTCCAGACCGGTGCCGCCAAGTACGCCGCCTACCTCGAAACCCCCGAGGGCCGCCTGCGCCTCGACCTCGCCTTCGCCAACCTGCAGGAATTTCTGCCCCAGCCCCTCCGCTCGTTGCGCGCCCTCGATCTTGGCTGCGGTACGGGCGCAGCCGCACTCCGCCTGGCGCGCCTTGGCCTTCATGCCACTTTGCTCGATTCCTCCCAGCCCATGCTCGATCTCGCCCGCCAGGCCGCCCACGAAGCAGGAGTTGCAGAGAACATCGTCTCTGAACATCGTTCTGATCCATGGCGACGCCCAGTCGGCAAACTCCTTCGACCCCGGGTCGTTCGATGTAGTCCTTTGCCACAACCTGCTCGAATATGTTGACGACCCCGCCGCCGTGCTCCACAGCGCCGCCCGCGCGCTGCGCGATCCGTCGGCGATCCTCTCGATTATGGTTCGCAACCAGGCCGGAGAGATTCTAAAAGCCGCTATCCAGTCCGGCGATTTGCCTGCGGCCGAGCACTACCTCACCGCCGAGTGGGCACACGAATCTCTCTACGGAGGCCGGGCCCGCCTGTTTACGCCCGAGAGCCTGCAAGCCTTGCTGACCGGCGCATCCCTCTCCGTAACCGCCGCGCGCGGTGTACGCGTAATTTCCGATTATTTGCCGCCCACACTTTCCCGCACCGCGGAGTACGACCGGATCTTTGCTCTCGAGCGCAAACTCGGCCAGCGGCCGGAGTTTGCCGCCGTCGCCCGCTACACCCAAGTCCTCGCCCATCGCGCCGATCCCCCGGCGAAGGGACGCCCATGAACAGCGACACTGGCATCGCCCTCGGCCTCGGCCTCACCAACGAATGCAATCTCGCCTGCGCCTTCTGCTATCGCGATCCCACTCGCTCCGATCGTCTCTCTCTCGATCAAGTCAAAGCCGTCATGCAGCGCCTGCCCATCCGCTCCGTCAATCTCGGCACCGGCGAGAACGGCATGCACCCCGACTTCAAGCCGATCTTGGATTACTTGCGCTCGCAACCGGTCAAGCTCACCATCACTTCCAACGGCCACAGCGTCGCCGTTCTCGAAGACCAGGACCTGCTCGCCTTCCACGACGTCGAATTCTCTCTCGATTACCCCACGCAAGCCGAACAGGACGCGCAGCGCGGCCCCGGCAATTGGGCGCTCATTCACGAGCAGGCCCAGCGATGCGGTAGCCTGAAAATTCCGGTAACGGTCGTCGCTGTAATGATGAAGTCGAACTATGCGCGTCTCGCCGACGTGGCGCGAGTGGCCAAACAGTTCGACGCGCCTTTGCGCGTGAACGTCTACCAGTCGGTGCGATCCGACATCTACGCTCTCACCTACGAAGAGTATTGGGAGGGCTTCCGCCGCCTCTTTGCCGAAACCGACGTGATCGCCATCGGCGAGCCTCTGATTCGAGCCATCGCCGGACTTCCGCCCCTGCGATCGGGCTGCGCCGTCAGTACCGTGCGCGTGACCCCGCGCGGCACGACCCAGCCCTGCGTCTACTGGCCGGGACCGGGTGAGCCGCTTGCGGATCTAATCTCCGCCGGGCCCAATATTCTGAACTCATCCCCATTCGAGCAGGCGCGCACCCTCCCGCAAGCCTGCGAACCCTGCGCCTTCCGCGACTCCTGCCACGGCGGCTGCGCCGGACGCCGCCGCCTGCAGCATGCGCTTTCGGAGCCTGATTTCTATTGTCCAATCATCCGCGGCCAGCGCCCAGCCCTGCCCATCCGCATGGCCGCGAGTCGCGATCTCCCCAAGCTAAGCAGTTCCTGCACAACCGTAGTAATCGCCAGATAGCCTGCCGCCGAAAAGGCACCCTATTTTTTCCCGTCCCCTAGGAAGTTCTGTCAGGAAGTTCTGTCATGCAGAGCGCAGGCGGGACGACCGTAGGGAGTCCCGCCGCAGTCGAAGCATCCCTACCCACGCTCGAATGCAGGTGATGTCAGGTGATGTGAGGAAGCAAGAACGCGTCCCGTGCCCATGAACCCGTGTTCCTCCGCGAACGCGTACACTGCCGTAAAAGAGCGGCGCTTTCAGCGCCGCGTAAAGTCCACAAAATCAGCCCTGGGCTTCTAGCCCCCGCGTTTTAGCCGCGAAGCGGCGCCAGAATGCAGCCCACGGCGCAAGCCGTGGGTGTGAGGAGGGCAAAGGAACAAGCCCCGAAGGGGCGAAAGAGCAGTTCTCACGCGCGTCTTTAACCCGTGGTCGCCCCCCGCCAAAAACTTTTCCCGCACCCGCTTCCGCCGTGCCCGGACCGAAGACCCCCGCAACCCTTACTTCGCCTCCACCCACGCATCCGACCCCGTCACCTTCACCGCCAGCCCCGTAATAAACACCCGCAACGGCTTGCCGTCCGCCGTCCCGCGATGATCGGTCGAAATCATCAACGGGCCCGCCTTCTTGTAATCCGCCCACGTCGCGATCACCACCGTCGGCTTCACGCTTCCCCCGCGATGGTACTTAAATTCGCTCACCCGGTTGTCCGCCCCCACAAACAGCGTCCAGGTGTCTCCGGGCGTGTAGCCGCCAACCTCCGACGCATACTTCACCTCGACCTCGCGCGCCGAACCCTTCCCCAGCGGCAGTTTCTGCATGCCCTTATCTTCCACGCTGGCGCTCGTGTCCCAGTAAGCGTGCAGCGGAAACAGCGTCCAATAGTTATCGTTCTGAAATCCCGGATCGACGACATTCTTGATCACATCCGACTGGCTGCCGAGCTCCGATCGCATATACGAAACCTTGACCGGCTTGCCCTCCTTGTCCGGACCCTCGTAGCTGACCTTGCCGGTCTTCGGCTCCCAAGTCCACGTTCGAGCCACCTTCACTCCAGGAAACTCCGCATGCCACGTATAGCGGATCGCCTCAATTTGACCCCACGAATCCAGCCCATAAGCCTTGGCAATCTGTTCGATCGCCGCCGGACGCGCCTGCGCCAAACACATACCCGCAAAAACCATCACTCCGAAAAACAGAAATCCGATCCTGGTAACACGGCTCATATTTGTCTTCGTCATGGAATTTTCCTCTTCGTTGAATTGGACGGATGCAAACTTGGATGTCGCAGGAAGGATATCGGATACAAGACCTTAGTAGCAGCGCAGCGCCGACCGCGCCAGATGGGGAGTACCCGGGGCGTCGATGAGTGTAATCGAGATGTTACGACAAGCAAACGCTGCGACGCCGTCCTCAGCGGCTAGTTTGCTTTCTTCGGTTTCCAACCCTTCGTTGGGTCTTCAGCTTCAGCCGCCTCGAGAACACCAGTGTTGTGGCCCAATGTGATCTTCCATTCGCCGTTCCTCTTAACCACGACGAACGAAAGCGTGCCTCGTCCCGGCGGGAGTTTGGTGACTCCATCGGGAGCCACTTGTTCGACGGAATGCTCTGTCACAACGACGACGGCCACACTTGGCGCAACTTCGCGGATCGACATGTCAGAGTACGTAAAACCGCCATTGCGAAACACGGTGCTCGCATACGCTGCGTGAGCCTTCACCAGGTTCTCTTTTCCGCGCCAGAACATCCCGACGACGTTGATCCAATCAGCGTCTTCCGCGAACAGATCTCCGTATGCCTTCCAATCCTTGTGATTCATTGCCTCGGGAACCGCCAGAATCAAGGATTTGATCGCAGCTTCATCGGACGCGCCTGGATTCTGCGCGTGCATCCCACAGCAACTGACAGCAAAAATCACAGACATAGCTATCCAACGCAGGCGGAAGCTCATAGCAGCACCTCAGATTGTGAGATTGAAGGAGCAAGCCCAGATTGCTGTCGCGAGTCTACCACGGAGAACACCAACGGTTCGATGGTTGACACTATCAGGCGATTACACAAGCTTGCGCCGTCCATTCACCCATCTCGGGATACATGAGGCAAACCGCAAAGGCAGTACCCAACGGATCGATGAGCGCAATCGAGCGTTTCATCAACACCCCTCAGCCTTACCATCGCCCAGCCCATCCGCTCATTGACTTGCCCTCGACGTCCCGCCTAACATGGCCCGAGCCATGATCGGACAAACCATCTCGCACTACCGCATTGTCGAGAAGCTGGGCGGCGGCGGCATGGGCGTCGTCTACAAGGCGGAAGACACCGACCTCGGCCGCTTCGTCGCCCTCAAATTCCTGCCCGATGAAATGTCGCGCGATCCGCAAGCGCTGGAGCGCTTCCGCCGCGAGGCACAGGGCGGCTTCGGCTCTCAATCATCCCAACATCTGCACCATCTACGAAATCGGCAAACACGGCGAGCAATCCTTCATCGCCATGGAATTTCTCGACGGCGTCACCCTGAAGCACCGCATTTCCGGCCGTCCCATGGACGTCGAAAGCCTGCTGGCGCTGGCCATCGAAATTGCCGAAGGCCTTGAGGCCGCGCACAGCCAGGGCATTATTCACCGCGACATCAAGCCCGCGAATATCTTCATCACCCGCCACGAGCACGCCAAGATTCTCGATTTCGGTCTCGCCAAAGTCTTGACCACAACCAGCCCCGGCAGCCAACTGACTCCAGACCAATCCATTGCCACCATCGACGAAAGGCAGCTCACCAGTCCCGGCACCGCCATCGGCACCGTCGCCTACATGTCGCCCGAGCAGGTTCGTGGCAAAGATCTCGACCCCCGCACCGACCTCTTCTCCTTCGGCGCCGTGCTCTACGAAATGAGCACCGGCACGCTTCCCTTTCGCGGAGAGACCAGCGGCGTCCTCTTCGAATCGATTCTCAATCGCGCTCCGGCCCCCGCTATTCGCCTCAACCCCGATATTCCGCCCAAGCTCGAAGACATCATCCATCGCCTGCTGGAAAAAGATCGCGACCTGCGCTACCAGAGCGCCTCCGATCTGCGCAGCGAATTAAAGCGCCTCAAGCGCGATACCGAATCCAGCCGCACCGCAGTCTCCACCGTCATCTCCGGCCCCAACCCGGTTCCGCCAGACGCGCACTCTGCCGCAACCAACGCTTCACCCACCGCCGCGCGTTCCAGCGGGCAAACCTCTGCCGCCAATCCCGCCGCCAGTCCCGTCAGCGATTCGCAACAAATCGCCGGCCTCGCCTCCCGTCACAAGCCCGCGCTCACCGCCGCGCTGGCCGTGATCGTGATCGTCCTTGCCGGACTCGGCTTCCTGCTCTATCGCGGACGCACCGCCTCAACCTCCTCTTCCTCATCCTCCGCTCCCGGCACGATCACCCAGATCAGCCACTGGAACAAGCTCATCAACTCCGCCAAACTCTCGCCCGACGGGCACACCCTGGCCTTCAGTTCCGCCGCCGGAGGAGTCCAGCAAGTTTTTCTCATGCTCACTTCTGGCGGGGACCCTCTTCAACTCACCCGCGATGAAGGCGACAAAGTCGTGGAGAATTTCTCCTCCGATGGCTCCGAAATTTACTACCACCGCAACCTTGGCCTCGATGAAATCTGGGCCGTTCCCGCTCTAGGCGGCGCTCCCCACCGCATGGTTCCCGGCAAGTCTTTGGCTACCTCCCCAGACGGCAACTGGCTCTACTATCTAAAAACCGACCCGTCCAATGTCATCTTCCGCGCCGGAAAATCCGGCCTCGTCGAAGAAAAATTCTTTACCTTTGAGAATCCCCCGCGTCCAGTCATCGCCGTTCTTCCTTATCCCGACGGCGAAAACCTGCTGGTGCTGACCTCGCGATCTTTGAAGGCTCTCGATGCGCAGCTCAACCGTCTGAACATCTCCAGCCACCAGGTCACTGAAATGGGATCGGTATCGCTCTCATCTCTGGATCTGGTGTGGGCGGAGCCCGCGAAATCCCTGCTCTTCAGCCGAGAGGTCAACGGCCTTACCAATCTCTGGAAACTCGACCTCGCCAGCCAGTCGCTGACTCAAGTCACCTTTGGACCCGGCCCCGATTACTCTCCCTTGCCCGACCCCACCGGCAAGGGAATGTATTACGTCAACGGAAAACAATCCGGCTTCCTCACTCTCTACCACCCAAAATCCGGCCAGTCAGTGGACGTCGTTACCGAAAATTCCACTCAACCCGCCATTTCGCCCGACACGAAACGCGTCATGTACGTCAAAGCCCTGAGCCCCACGCAAAGTGAGGTTTGGATATCGGACATGGATGGCAGCAACAAAATCAGGCTGGCTGCCTCGGGAAACTTTGATACCGGCCAGTGGACGCGAGACGGCTCGAAAGTGGCTTTCTTCGATGAAGCGGGCAAAGAAAACAGGGCCTTCATCATCGGCTCCGATGGCCGCGGTCTTCATCCCATGGACAACGTCCCAGGCCTGGACGGGTTCATGAACTGGTCGGGCGACGGTCAATCCATCTACCTGTCCAGCTTAACCGCCGAACATGGCGTATCGGTTTGGAAGGCCGGCAGCGATGGCTCCAACCCTCAACTTTTTGTGCCAGACTGCGCCAACTCCAGCGACGCTACCCCGGACGGAAAATATTTGCTCGGCTTCAACGGCCGCGGCGATAAAGCCGGCATCTACGAAATTTCCATCCCCGACAAGAAATGCATTCCTCTGCTGCCCGGAGTCGTCACCTACAGCCTCTGGTTTGCGCCCGATTACAAATCGTTCGTCTATGGAGTAGCCGAACAAGGCGGCGGCGTCTTCTACCGCCAGAAATGGCAGGATGGCAAACTTGTCGGAAAGCCCGAAGCAGCTTTGAAACTTCCTTTCAGTTTCCGTCTGTATTACAGCGGGAACGCCTTCGATTATTCCCGCGACCTTTCCTCCATCATCTATTCCCGCCCCGGCGGCCAAGCCGACTTCTACCGCCTGAGCCAAATACCCTGAAGGCATAACGGGCGATCCTCCTTGCAGGCTGCGGGAAAAAACTCGGTTCGAAACGGTTTGGGAAGGGCACGAGTTTCAGCCTGCCCTGAGCGAAGCCGAAGGGTGCCGCTAAGAAGCTGAAAATGGGTCCGCGCTTCAGTGCCCGAGGTATGCTCTTCGCTGCTCCCGAGTTTTTCCGCAGCCCGGCGAGGTTGCACCGCAGCCACTGAAAGTGTACAAAACACAAAGCTGGCTTTGCGCCCTGATTCACTTCCGCTCTGCTAGCCTATCGTGATGCCAAATCCCGTCAAGGAACGTATCGCTAAGTTGCGAGAAGAAATCGCGCAAATTAGTGAGGCCAACCGTCAGTACTCGAAAGACGGCAAGAAGAAGCACGGCTCCGTGGGAGATCACGAACGGCGGCTTCAAAGATTGCAGGAAATCCTGGACGAATTGGTGGCGCTGACTGACTGGAAGAAACTTTGAACATCCCTCGCAGCCACCAAAATTTAGGCTCACTTAGCAAATAGAGATGTTGCAAGCACCACGCCCGGGTGGGCGATGGCATGGGAGCGGTCAAACTGCACGCACAGTATGAAGAATACGATCATCAAGACCCAAGTCGCTAAGTGTAGCCACGGAAGGTAGCTCTCGGGGAAGAACTGCCGATGCAGTCGCCAGACTTTGATCTCGTTAATCGGCGAGCGCACGGACCTCGGCGAAAATGCCCAAATCGAAGCCACATATTGTTCGCCGTATGGGAGCTGTTGGTTAACCTGGTTGGTAATTCGTTTCAGAACCATCCACTGGGCTAGGCCAGTGAAAAAGAATGCTGCGAAATAAAAAAGAATTTCCATACGTGGAGAGCCGCAATCGCGATTGCGCCCCCACATTCAAGCGTAGTGCCCACCTCGAATTTGTCTACGTTACTTTGGCGTGCTTTCGCCAATAATCATTCGCGGTTACGGTCCTATACAAGAGAACATCATTTGAAAGGGACCGGCATCGGCTTCAAGTCTACCGAGCCGCCGCCGGTCCCCCATGTACCTAGTTCACCGTGAACTTCGTCGCGCTGGTCGCCGTTCCACCTTTCGTGGTCACGACAATCTTGCCGGTTGTTGCGCCGGTTGGAACGGTTGCGGTGATTTCCTCATCGGAGTTCACCGTGAAACTGGCCGACTTGCCATTGAACGTCACCTTGGTGCCCTGCATGAAGCCAGTGCCCATGATCGTGACCGATGTCCCCACCGGACCACTGGACGGACTGAACGAGGTGAAGGTTGGCGTGACCTTGAACGTCTGAGCAGTGGTCAGCGTGGTTGCGCCGGTGGTAACGGTCACCGTTCCGGTCAGCGCGGCAACGGGAACCGTCGCCGTCAGATAGGTTGAACCGGAGCGGGTTACGGTCGTGGCCTGCGTTCCTCCAAACTTGACGATGGATGCACTGCTGAAGCCCTGGCCGAAAATGCCAATCTTCGCGCCCTCTTTACCCGAGGTGGTCTGCAAATTTGCAAACGCACCCAGTCCCATGTTGAAGCTATAGATCACGCCGCAGTTGCAGGTGCTGTAATCACCGCCCCAATAAGTAGTGCCGTAGAACGTGCCGCTCGTGTCCTGCCGCAGCGAAGACGATGGGTTGTAGCCAGAGGTACTCTCATTGGCGAAATTGTAAAGAAGAGAGTACTTTCCACCCGTAGTGATGCTGTAGATGGTTCCTCCGTTCGTGGTCCCGCCCCCACTGGTCACGCCGTAGAGTTTGCCGTCGCTCGCCAAGGTCAGAGGAGAACTGGGGTAAGCTCCGTCGGAAGGTCCATCTTCGAAGGTATGGAGAACGGTTAAGACGCCACTCGAAGTCATCTTGAAGACAATTCCGTAGAACGTGCCTCCATAGGTCGCGACGCCATAGAAGTTGCCGTCGCTGGCCTGGGTCAGGCCGTAGTAAGGATGAGCGCCGTCCGGCGCGCCCGAGAAGTTATGCAGTACGGTCACCACTCCTGCCTCTGTCATCTTGAAGATCACGCCATTGCCGCTGGAGCCTCCGTCCACGGCCGCGCCATAAAAGTTCCCATCGGTGCCCTGTAGCAGCGGTGCCCAGATGCTCGAGCCATCCGTCCCATCGAAGGTGTGCAGCGTGGTAAATGTTCCGCCCGACGTGACGGAATAGATGGTGCCGTTATTCACATTCGGCGTGCTTCCATAGAAGACTCCGTTGCTGCCCTCGATCGGCGCGGCCTGCGGATTACATCCGTCCGTGCCGCCCGTGAAGTTGTGCAAAACCGTCATAACGCCCGACGTCGTCATTTTGTATACCTGACCGCCGGCCGCCAGTCCGCAATTTCCCACTACTCCGCCATCCCCATCCTGACCGTAAAGGTTCCCGTCCGTGCCCAGCGTCAGGCCGCCCCAGGGGAAATAACCAATTTCGTTGATCACGGTCGTGGTTCCCCCCGGTGTAAACTTGAAGACCGTGCCGTAGTCCGTGCCACCAGTGTTGGTTATGGCGTACATGTTTCCGTCGCGTCCCTGGGCGATCAGTCCGATCGGGTTTGCTCCGCCCGGGGACCCCGAAAGGATGTAGAGGACGCTGTAGGTTTGGGCCTGGGCCGGCACGGCTGCAACCATCAGGGTGAGTGCAACCATCGCCGCCAGGATCGCCGACAACTTGCGGCAAGATTTCTGAACGCTGGAATCCATTGGTAATTCTCCTCAATAAGGTTCTGACTCTAAAGCTGTTGGGGACTTCCTTCGTCCCGGATCGGTGGCGGGGGAACCACCCGGAAGTGGGGTGTGCACCCTCTCCCGGCTGCCCTATACTTAAGGTCCGCCGTCCCCTGCGGCAACAGAAGTTAGCCGACATTAGCGGATACTTCCCGACATGGCAGAAAACGACACGACCGGCGGCGGCAAGCGCCTCGATTCCTGGAAGGAAATAGCCGCCTTTTTCGGCCGGGAAGAGCGCACCGTCAATCGCTGGGAGAAAGAACAAGGTCTGCCCGTTCACCGTCTGCCGGGGACCAGAGGGCGGGTATACGCCTTTACCAATGAACTGTCAGCCTGGTTAGCCACGCCCAGGAATGGCAGCGATGGCGGCTCAGCCCTCGACA
The DNA here is from genome assembly GCA_963715875.1 of uncultured Acidobacteriaceae bacterium. GTDB lineage: Bacteria > Acidobacteriota > Terriglobia > Terriglobales > Acidobacteriaceae > Sulfotelmatobacter. The sequence continues at coordinate 5,113,768 of OY970281.1, forward strand.
GTTCTGCCGGCGTAGCTGTAGTTTCGGGCGATGAAGCCACTAAAGGTAATCCGCAGCACCGTCGGTTGGCATTTCGATTCGCGGTGGGAGCGGTCCTCGGCCTCTGCGCCATAGCTCTGGTCATTTTTCCTCCGAGAGCAAATCGCACTCCTAAAACTGCAGATCAGGCGGTGGCTCGGCCCCGGCAAACCTCTGCGGGAGTTGCGGTGCTGGCGTCCACTCCGGCGCACGACCCTGAAGCCGAACAGCTCTATCTCAAAGGCAGGTATTACTGGAATAAGCGGACTCCGGACGACTTGAGCCGGGCTCTGGACTATTTCACCCAGGCCGTGGTGCACGATCCGAACTATGCTCAGGCCTATGTCGGACTGGCAGATTGTTATAGCTTGATGCGGGAATACACGCTGATGCCCTCGAACGAAGCCTATCGGCGCGCGCTGGCTGCGGCAAAGAAAGCCGTCGAACTGGACAATGAATCGTCCGAGGCCCACGCCTCACTGGCCTTCGTGTCGTTCTTCGGCATGTGGGACATTGCGGCCGGCCAGCAGGAGTTTCGCCGCGCCATCGATCTCAACCCGAATAACGCAGTCTCCCATCACTGGTATGCCAATGCCCTGCTGGTGCTGCACCGCTATCCGGAAGCGCTGGTGGAAATTAACCGGGCGCAGGCCCTCGACCCGTCTTCGAGCGCGATCCTGGCCGACAAAGGAAACATCCTCGAAATGTCCGGCGAGCACGACGAGGCGCTCACCCTGCTCAAGCAGATGGAGAAAAGAGATCCGGCGTTTCGCTCACCTCACCTGTATCTGAACTACCTCTACCTGGAAAAACCGGACTATCCCAATTTTCTGGCGGAGCTGCGGAAAGATGCTCTGTTGGTGCATGACAAGTCCGCGTTGGTCATCGCGTCCGCCGCGGAGAAGGGCTTCGCGGCCGGCGGTCCGCGGGCCATGTTCGAGGCCATTCTGAAGGGCCAGGAAAAGCTCTACGAGGAAGGATCGTTTTCAGCCACGGCCGTGGCCATGACCGAGGCTTCATTGGGAAACAAACCGGAAGCGCTGCGTTACCTGCAGGCCGCCTACGAGCAGCGCGATAGCGCGCTCCTGTTCATTGAAACCGATCGCCAGTTCAAACACCTGTACAACGAGCCTGCCTACCGCGATCTGCTCGCCAGAATGAATCTCCCGCCCCAGGACACCCCGTCGATGCAGAGTGCTGGAAACGTCCAGTAGCAAGCTGCTGAAAAACGATATTGCACTGATTTTGGGTGGCTCAACACTTCAGCGCGGAAAACTCGATTTTGCGCTTGGTTTTGGGTGGCGCAGCGCTTCAGCGCTGCGATACTGCTTCCTTCTTATTGCCGGCTTTAGCCGCTGAGGAGTTCTTCACCTGGCGTAATGAGTCTTTCCGAAGCCTTGCTAAGGCGCATACCGCGTGAACACATAGTCGCGCTCTTTGATCGGCACATGGCAAGGGAAGCAAGTCTTGAGCTTTGCATCGTCAACGGGTTTGCCGTCTTTATCAAATTGAGCGAAGCCCCAACCCGCCGTGGCGGCGTACTTCTTCGAATCCTTGACCATGAACTGCAAATACCACACCGGAGCCGCCCCCGGAACGAAAGATTGGTCCCGTCCAAAGACCTTGTTGTTCTCCGCCGACGGCACATAGCTCCAGGCGATTCGCGCGATGATTGTGCCATCCGGAAACGGAAGCTTCCCTTCCCGATACGCACGGATCGCTGCGTCATTGCCCAGAATGGCGCGAATATCGTTAAGCTCGCCTGCTTCATGCGCCACCGAGACCAGCCTCCAGTCGCGGTACCCGGGTGGAATCTTGATTCCGAACAGCGGCGTAGCCTCGTCATCGGCGTGTCCAGACATAGCAGCGGTGAAGGCCACAATGCCTGCCACGATTGCAGCTGTAACCAGCGACAGAGTGATCCATTTCATAAACGGTTTCTCCTTCACGAATCGTTCAGAAATCTGTGGATGAATCGGACGACTTTTCGATGTCGGACAAACGCTGCCGGATACAAGACCTTAGTATTGCTGCGACCACAATGTAGCGAGCCCGAAAATCTACCACGGAGACACGGAGTCACAGAGAAAGACAAATTCCAGGATCGGATTCTATTTCCCGTTCTTGCTTTTCTCCGTGACTCTGTGACTCCGCGGTGAAGATTCCCGCCGCAACCCCCACACCACAACCACTCCCGCCAGCACCACCGTTCCATACTCCAGCGCCATAATCCATCCCGGAAGTATCCACAGATGCCCCGTCGCCCGCAGATGCCATACGAAGTAAGTCGGCAGAATGCTCACGGTCCACACCAGAATCGGCAGCGTCAACCGCGTCCGCAAAAACGGCAGCATCCACAGCATGTACCACGGATACACGACCGGCGCGCACAACAGCGAAGCCGCCATCGGCCATGCAAACGCCTCTGACTCTGAAGACGTCTCCGATTTCCATCTCAGCCAGATCGCAGCCAGCAACCCGGCAAACACCGCCAACCCAGCCACAACCTGTGGCGACGCCGCCCGCTCCAACAACGCAAACACAGGATCGTTAAACCGAAAACTCCGGATGTAAGTGCCAAGCGACCCAACCGGAATCCGCCCGTGATCGAGAAATGGCACGTACAGCAGCCCGAACACAACCGCTGCCAGCGCTGCGTCGCGCACTCGAACCCGCTTCCAGTAAAGCGGCAGCGCCACAATCGGAAGCAATTTCACCGCAACCGCCAGCCCAAACGCCACCGCCGCAACCGCGCGCCACCGCCGCCCCAGCGCCGCAAAAGACACCAGCAGCAGCAGCGCTCCCACAATATCGATATGCCCGCTCCCCGCCACCTCGATCGCCAGCAGCGGATGCCAGGCATAGGCCAGAACCCAGTGCGCTCCCTGCCCGCCCCGCCGCAAAACATCGAGCAACACGAAAACAATCGCCCAATCGCAGAGCACAAACGCCACTTTGAAGGCGAAAACCGACTCGCCCATCGCCGCCACCGCCCGAAAGAAAAGCTGCGCCCCCGGTGGATACGGGCTCGCTAACTCAGGATGGTTCAGCGTTCGCGTTTCCGCCGTGTGCAGCCCAGCCAGCGCCGGGTCGCCCGGAACCACAACATACGGGTTATATCCCAGCCTCTGCACCCGCCCATCCCAAACGTAGCGATGAACGTCATCATCCCGCCCCGGCGGCTGCACCAGAAATAAAATCTGCCACACCGCCGCCACCGCCAGCCCGATTACGACAACGCTCTTCGGAAAATTTGGTGTGGAGAAGAACTCTCGAATCGCCAGCAGATACGCAACCCCAGCAACCGCCAGCGGAACCATAAAACTCGGCGCGCCCAGGCTCCCAAACTTGCGTGAGCAAATCGCCAGCGCCGCCAGCAGGATGGCCCCAAGAACGTAGAGCCTGCGCGACGGCGACGGCGATGGCGATGGCGCAAACCTCATGGCTCTCTCGCACCGGTCCGCGATTTCGCCGCCGCTTGCCACTGTTTCAGCCACGCTGCCGTTCGCGGCGCACGAACCGGAGCAAGCTCCAACTCCGCCGCCAGCCGGCTTAAATCCGACGCCACGTCGATGTCGTAAAAGGAATCTGCCAGGTGCACCGAAAGCCCCAGCTCCCGCACCCGCGCCAGCAGCGCCTCCAGCGCACTCGACGTTCCCATCCCCTCGCCGTTGAAAATCCCCGCATGCGCGCCCTTGGCTCCGACCAGGTAATATCCTCCGTCATGCGTCGGCCCCACCACCACATCGCGCATCGCCAGAGCCTCGAACGCCCGCTCCAACACTGCCGCCGGTAGATGCGGACTATCGCTGTTAAACGCGACCACCCGCCGCCCATCTCCGGCAAAGTGCGCGAACACCGAAGTGAGTCCCGCAGCCAGTCCCTCCCCAGCCTGCGCCACAACCCGCACCCCATCGCCCGCCAAACCTGCAAGCTCGCCGACGTCCGCCGCCGGACACATGATCGCCACCTCAACCCCGCCCAGCGATCGCCCCAGCGCCAAGGTGTCGTCCAGCAGACAGCGATAAAGCGCGGTAACCGCCTCCGGAGAAATGCTCCCAGTCAGGCGAGTCTTCACCGCGCCCAGCCGCGGCGCTTTCGCCATGATCACGAGAATGCACTCCCGATTTCGCAGATTCTCTACAGCATGCATCGAGGATTCCATAGTTCATCGACGTAAACACGGTCGCTAAAAGGTAGCTTGCAAGGCAGATTCCCGCGCGGGACGAGGACTCGGATGGATTGCACCCCTACGCCCTCCGCGGCCTGCTCCCCCTTTGCCGAAACGAGTAACCCACGATTCGGCTCAGAATGAACCACGCCGCTCCGATCGTCCCCTTCACCGTGCCGCTGATCTTCGATTGTCCAATGCGCGGATAGTAGCTGACCGGAATCTCGACAATCCGGAATCCCTGCAGCGCGCCCTTCAAAATCATCTCCACCGCCCAGCCGTAGGTTGCCTCTTCGAGCGCAAGCTCCCGCAATACGTCGGCCCGCGCGGCGCGAAACGGCCCCAGATCGCTGATCTTCACGCCATACAAAAACCGGATCAGCCCCGCCGCCAGCCAATTCCCAAACACCGCGTGCCACGGTAGCGCCCCGGCAATCCGCTGCTTTCCGAGCCGCGAGCCCAATGTAATATCCGCGCGCCCTTCGAGAATGGGAGCAATCAGAAGCGGCAGCTCAGCCGGACGGTCGCTGTAATCGCCGTCGAGAAAAACCACGATATCCGGCGCATCGGCCACCCCGAGTCCGGTAAGGCACGCGCGCCCGTATCCCCTCCGCGCTTCATGAATGACCCGCGCCCCCATCTTCGCCGCAATCTCGGCCGTGCCATCGTTCGAGTTGCTGTCTACCACCACAACCTCGGTCACCAGCCCGGCCGGAATATCGGCAAGTACGCGCCCGATCGCCGACGCCTCATTGCGCGTAGGAATAATGACCGACACTCGCACCGGACGTTCGTTCGAAAAATCCTGCCTCACCGGATCGAGGCTCAACTCACCACCACGGCGCCGACGGCCACCGCCGCGCCAACCACGCATCCACCCCCAAGGATCGCCCCGCGCTTCCAACCGACAGCCCCAGCGACGCCAGCACCGGAACCAGCAATTCCCAGATCCACGCCGTCCCCCACTCAGAAACCCAGAGGCTGGCAAGGTACAGACATGCCACCAGCGCCACCGGCCGCGTCAGCAGCCCAATCACCAGCAGCACCCCGAGCGAGATTTCCGTCAGCGCCTGCATCGGAGCCGCCACCGCAGCATGGCTCGCCACCAACCCCTCCACCGCCTTCCACGCCGCCGGCGAACTGCCGTGCGTAATGTAGTAGTGAATAAGGTTGGCGTAGCCTGTCGGTGTGTACAGGCCTTTCCCCAGATTCTCAAAGAACACCCACACGAACATTGCTCCAATCGTCACCCGCACAATCGCCAGACCGCATGCCGCGCCGGTCCCATTCGTCGTCATCGTCCACCTCGTATCCAATGGATGCTACAGCAGACGCGAAGTCTTCGGCATTTTTCATTTTCGGGTAGTTTGGGGTCATCCTGAGTGCAGCCGTTTTTCAGGCGGAACGAAGAGCCTGCACTGAGCCGGATGGCGAAGTGATCTCCCATCGGCCGTACCCGGGGGAGATCCCCACGCGGCTGAAATGCGCCGCGCTTCGGGATGACGCCGGAGGAGGAGGGGAAGAAATTAATACTGACCCACTACCCTGACATCTCCAACCCCCTGCTGCTAAAATCTCGTTCAATGTCTCCGATGCATTTTGAGGAGTGTCTCCATGAGACTGCGAGTTCTCTCATTTCTTTTTTCCGCATGCCTCTTAACCGCCCAGACCGCTTCGAACGCCGCTTCGAGCCCGGCTTCGAAGCCTGAAAAGTTCAGCCCGCCCAGCCGCACCTTCCACTTCACCTACAGCTTCACGGTGAAGGACGTTCCCGCCGACGCCAAGCGCCTTCGCGTCTGGGTTCCCGTACCCCAGACCGACCAGCATCAGTCCGTCCGCGTCATCTCCGTCAAGGCTCCCGCCAAAACGCAGATGACGACCGAGCCGGAATACGGCAATCGTATGATGTATGCCGAGATCCCGACTCCCGCTTCCGGCCAAGCCGAATTCACTCTCGAGTACGAGGTCACGCGCCGCGAATACTCGCGCGGGGACTACGCCCAACTCGAGCGCAAGAACAGCCAGAAGCCCAGCGTCGTGCCCGCGTCCATGAAGCGCCTGGTCGCGCCTGACACTCTGATTCCCACCGACGGCAAAATCAAAACTCTCGCCTTCGACGTCACCGGATCGCAGCCCAGCATCATCGCCAAGGCCAAGGCCGCCTACGATTATTTCTTCACCAACATGCGCTACGACAAAACCGGCTCCGGCTGGGGACGCGGCGATGCCCTCTGGGCCTGCGACTCCAAGCACGGCAACTGCACCGACTTTCATTCTCCCTTCATCGGCGTCCTCCGCGCCGACGGCATTCCCGCGCGCTTCGACATCGGCTTCCCCCTGCCCGACAACAAAGATAAAGGAGAGATCTCCGGCTATCACTGCTGGGCCGAATTCTATGCCGCCAAAACCGGCTGGATCCCCGTCGACATCTCCGAAGCCTGGAAGGCAAAAGAGAAACAGGATTATTTCTTCGGCAGCGTTGACGCCAATCGCGTACAGTTCTCCACCGGCCGCGACATCACTCTCTCGCCCAAACAGGAGGGCCCCGCGCTGAATTACTTCGTCTATCCCTATGTCGAAATCGACGGCAAGCCTTATGACAAGCTCGACAAGCAATTCACTTTCGAAGAAGTGAAACGCGCGGACTGAACCGCAGCGCACATCTCCACACGCTTTTAAGAGAACCGCACTTTCGTAATGAGAGAAATTAAACAAAGCTGTCGCGTCATTCCCAGAATGACTCCGCCCACCGCTTCGCTCTGAAACCCGCATTTTTAGCGGACGTTCCTTGTGTATCAACACGCTCAATCGCCACCATGATTCGAACTTAACACGCCATTCGTGATCTTCATCACCCCCGCACGTGTTCGATGTCCTAATCAGTTTCCTCTCGCTTCCGTACACTCAAGCTTAAAGAGTTGTGGAAGGAGTCCCATGCCCACAGTCTTGCAGGCCCCGCCTCCAACCGAAGAACAAGCCTTCATCGACCAGATCGTCAGCGAACGCAGCGGCCGTCCCGGAGCTTTGCTCGGAATTCTAGAAGCGGTACAGGACAGAAATCCCCACAACTACCTGCCTCCGGAAACGCTGCGCTATGTCGCCGTCAAGACCAAGACTCCGCTCTCGCGGATCTATAGCGTCGCCACGTTCTACGCGCTGTTCAATTTGCAGCCGCAAGGTGAAAACACCATCTGCATCTGCCGTGGCACGGCCTGCCACACTCGCGGATCGCGCAATCTGCTGCAGGGCGTCCGCCTCGATCTCGGCTTCGGCCTCGAGGATGACGAGAATTCCGAAGGCACCGAAGCCGACAAACTGCTTCTCACCACCTCCGATAAAAAATTCACCGTGCGAACCGTGGCCTGTTTCGGCCAGTGCGCCATGGCACCCGTCGTCGAAGTCAATCACCGCATCTGCGGACATGCCACCGAGCGCACCGTGCTGCGCGAAATCGAAACCATTCGAGCGGGAGAGTGAGTGATGCCTCGCATTCAAGACATTGGTGCCTTCAACGCGGTGCGCGAAGCCGGACTGGCAAAACTCGTCCCCGCCGTCCCCCGTCTCACCGTCGGCATGGGAACCTGTGGCCGCGGTAACGGCGCCGAAGGCCTCCATCAGGCTTTCGCCGAGGCCATCGATCACAGCCAGGCCGACATGCTCCTCGTGCCCGTCGGATGCTTTGGCGCTTGCTTCCAGGAGCCCCTCGTCAGCGTGCGCCTTCCCGGCAAGCCTCTCGTGATTCTCCATCGCGTCCAGGCCCATGACGCCAGCCGCATCCTCGAAGACATCTCGCAAGGCAATCTCAGCCCTGACCTTATCTATTGCAAAATCCAGGAGTGGGATCACATCACCGGCCACGTCCGCTACGGAGAGGGCTATCCCGAGATCCCGCTCTGGAATGATCTCCCTTTTTTCAAGGGCCAGAAAAAGATTGTCCTGCGCAATTGCGGCATCATCAATCCCGACGATATCGAAGAGTCCATCGCCATCGGCGGATATCAGGCGCTCTACAAGGTCCTCATCGACGGCCGTCCCGAAAGCGTCATCGAGCAGATCAAATCCGCCAAGCTGCGTGGCCGCGGCGGCGCAGGATACTCCACCGGCAACAAATGGGAATTCCTCGCCAAGGCCAAGGCCGAGCCCAAGTACATCATCTGCAATGCGGATGAAGGCGATCCCGGCGCTTACATGAATCGCAACGAAATTGAAAGCGATCCCCACTCCCTGCTCGAAGGCATGATCATCGGCGCCTACGTCATGGGCGCGACCCAGGGCATTATCTATGTGCGCGCCGAGTATCCTCTCGCCGTCCACCGCCTCAATCGCGCCCTCGAGCAGGCCCGCGAGTATGGAATGCTCGGCGACAACATCCTCGGCCGCGGATTCAAGTTCGATATCGCCCTGGTCGAAGGCGCAGGCGCATTCGTATGCGGCGAAGAGACTGCCTTAATCGCTTCCTTGGAAGGTGAGGCCGGACGTCCGCGCTCCCGCCCGCCATTTCCCGCCCAGAAGGGACTCTGGGGCAAACCCACCAACATTAATAATGTTGAGACCTGGTACAACATCGCGCCCATCGTCATGCGCGGTCCTACCTGGTTCAGCGAGACCGGCAGCCCCAAGAGCGCCGGAACCAAAGTCTTCTCCCTGGTCGGCAAAGTCAAGAACACCGGCCTCGTCGAAATGCCCCTGGGCACTTCGCTCAAGACTTTTATTTATGACATCGGAGAAGGCGCCGCCGAAGGCCGCCAGGTAAAGGCCGTCCAGACCGGTGGCCCTTCCGGCGGGTGCATTCCCCACGAGATGTTCGACACCCCTGTCGACTATGAAAACCTGGCGCAGTTGGGCTCGATCATGGGCTCCGGCGGCATGGTCATCATGGACGACGACAACTGCATGGTCGACGTCGCCCGCTATTTCATCGAGTTCACCCATTCCGAGTCCTGCGGCAAATGCATTCCCTGCCGCGTCGGCCTCAACAAATGCCTGCGCATCCTCAATCGCGTCACCGAAGGCGCTGGCACCGAGAAGCATCTCGAACTGCTCGACGAATTGAGCCGCTACATTCGCGACTGCTCGCTCTGCGGCCTCGGTCAGACCGCGCCCAATCCCGTCCTCACCACCCTCCGTCATTTCCGCAGCGAGTTCGAGGATCACATTTTGGCCCGCCGTTGCAGCGCTGGAGTCTGCGAGGACCTTGCTCTCTCCCCCTGTGAGAACAGTTGCCCGCTCCACATGAACATCCCTCGCTTCCTGCAACTCTATAAGGAAGGCGACCTCGAGCAGGCGTTCCTCTCGGTCATTCTCGACAATCCTTTGCCATCTTCCACTGGCCGCGTCTGCCAGCATCCTTGCGACAGCCGCTGCCGCCGCCAGACTCTCGATCAGTCCGTCAACATGCGCGAGGTTCATCGCTTCATTGCCGATTCGATTTTTGATTCCGAGCGCTATGAAGAGATGGTGAAGGCCGTGCTAGCCCGCAGGCTCGAGCCGACCGGCCGCAAGATCGCTGTCGTGGGCGCCGGTCCCGCCGGCCTCACTGCCGCTTTCTATCTCGCCCTGCTCGGCCACGATGTCACCATCTACGACAGCCGGTCAGAGGCTGGAGGAATGTTGCGCTTCGCCCTCCCCGAGTACCGGCTGCCCAAGGATTTCCTTCATCGCGAGATCGACCTCATCGAGCGCACCGGCGTCAAATTCGTTTTCAACAAGCGTCTGGGCGTCGATATGGAATTCAGCGAACTCGACGACCACTTTGACGCGGTTTTTCTCTCCGTGGGCACCTGGAAAGCCAGCCACCTCGATCAGCCCGGCACCGACCTCAAGGGAGTCTACGGCGCACTGCACTTCCTCGAAGCCACCGCAGCGGGCCAGGACATCCCTCTCGGACGCCGCGTCGCCATCATCGGTGGAGGCAATGCCGCCATCGATTCCGCCCGCACCGCCCTGCGCAAAGGCGCAGAAGCCACCGTCTTCTATCGCCGCGAGCCCAAAGATATGCCCGCCATCAAGGAAGAAACCGGAGCAGCCACCGAAGAAGGCGCAAAGTTCGTCTTTCTGGCCGCGCCCCACCGCGTGGTTGGCGATGCCAAGGGCAATGTGCGCGCCATCGAAATCGTCAAAACCCGGCTGGGCGCTTATGACACCTCCGGCCGCAAAAAGCCAATTTCCACCGGAGAAATTCAACGCTTCGACTGCGACTCCGTGATTCTCGCCGTGGGAGAGGGCGTCAACTCCGAATTCGCCAACGCCAGCGGCATCACCATGAAAACCGACGGCACCATTGACGTGAACCACTTCACGCTCGCAACCAGCCGTCCGAAATTCTACGCCGGCGGAGACGTCGTCACCGGCGCTTCCAACGTTTCCGGCGCCATGGGCCAGGGCAAACAAGCGGCCCGCCACATCGATCAGCAATTGATGGAAGCCGACCGCTGGAACTCCCTGTTCCCCGCCTTCGAATACGAGCAAACGCCGCCCGAAGAGCCCAGTCCCAGCCGCCGGCACTCAGGTGCGGAGCTGTTGGCTCTGGTTCGCGTAAAGTCGCAAGCCGAAGTTGTAACCGGTTTGAGTAATGAAGATGCCCTGGATGAGGCTTGCCGCTGCCTGCGTTGCGACGTAGAGCCGGTCAACGTGAGCTAGCAAGCCGATTGGAGCGAGTCTTGGCACAGAAGAAACTGTCTATACGAATCGACGGGCAACTGATCAGCGCGGAGGAAGGCCAGACCATCCTCCAGGCCGCTAAAGCCAACGGGAAATACATTCCCACGCTTTGCGACCTCGACGGCCTCGCCTCCGTGGGCGCCTGCCGTATCTGCCTGGTGGAAGTTTCGGGCATCGATCGCCTCTTCCCTGCCTGCACAACTCCCATTCAGGAGGGGATGTCGGTCACCACCAACTCCCCGCGCCTCACCCGCTACCGCCGCATGTCCGTCGAATTGCTGCTGATCGAGCGCAATCATATTTGCGCCGTCTGCGTTTCCAACGGCCACTGCGAACTGCAGTCGATGGCGACCGCGTTAGGCATCAGCAGCGTCGGATTTGCCTACAACTATCCCAAGCTGAGCGTGGATACTTCGCATCCCCGCTTTGTTCTGGACCACAACCGCTGCATTCTCTGTACGCGCTGCGTGCGCGTTTGCGCCGAACTCGAAGGCGCTCACGTCTGGGATGTGACCGCGCGCGGCATCCAGGCGCGCATCGTCAGCGAATTGAACGAAAAGTGGGGACAGTCCACCAGTTGCACCAACTGCGGCAAGTGCGTGCAAGCGTGTCCCACCGGCGCGCTCGCCGAGAAGGGCTGGGCCGTTGAGGAAATGGTGAAAAAGCTCGGCACCATCACCTCCCTCGTACACAGAAGAGAGGTAGAGGTATGAAGAAGGTTAAAGTGGCCACTTGCTGGCTCGATGGCTGCTCCGGATGCCACATGTCCCTGCTCGACATGGACGCTGCCATCATTTCCCTCGGCCGCAAGATCGACCTCGTCTACGGCCCACTCGTCGATGCTCAGGAGTTTCCCGAAGATGTGGACGTAACCCTCGTCGAGGGCGCGGTCAGCTCCCAGGACGATCTCAACAAGATCCATAAGATTCGCCAGCGCACCCAGGTCCTCATTTCCCTCGGAGATTGCGCCGTCACCGGAAACGTCCCCGCCATGCGCAACGGCATCCCGGTCAACCGGCTGCTGCAGCGTATCTATGTGGACGGATCCGAAGAACGAAAGCTGATTCCCACTGATCGAGTCCCCGCGCTGCTGAAGCATGCGCGGCCGCTGCGCGAATTTGTGAAGGTGGATTTCTTCCTGCCGGGCTGTCCGCCATCCGCCAAAGCGATTCTGGGATTGATTACCAACCTGCTGGAGGGGCGCAAGCCCGACACGAGCCAGCCCGTGAAGTTTGGATAAGGAGCGCGCATGAAGCGCATCACCATCGAACCCGTCAGCCGCATTGAAGGGCATGGCAAGGTCACCATCCACCTCGACGATCAGGGTCATGTGTCGGGGGCGGATTTTCACGTTACCCAGATTCGGGGCTTTGAGAAATTCACCGAAGGCCGTCCCTATTACGAAATGCCCGGAATCACCGCGCGCATCTGCGGCATCTGCCCCATCAGCCACCTGCTGGCGTCATCCAAGGCCTGCGATGCGATCATGGCTGTGCGCATTCCCCCCACCGCCAGCAAGCTTCGCGAGTTGGTTCACTGCGCCCAGATCGTGCAGTCCCACGCCCTCAGCTTCTTTTATCTCTCGGCGCCCGATCTTCTACTCGGAATGGATTCCGATCCAGCCACTCGCAATGTCATGGGTGTCATCGCTCAGCATCCGGAATTGGCGCGCGACGGAATCGAGCTGCGCAAGTTTGGGCTGCAAGTCGTGGAGGGACTGGCGCAAGAGCGCGTGCATCCCTCCTGGATCGTTCCCGGCGGCGTGGCTGTGCCGCTGGCCTCCGACGCCCGCGACCACATGCTCTCCGAATTGCCCGCCGCCAAATCCATCGCCGAGCGCACCATCAAATTTTTCAAGGGAGCTCTCGACAATTACAAAGAAGAGATCGCCGTCTTCGGCTCGTTTCCCACCATGTACGCAGGCCTGGTCGATGGCAAGGGCAACCTGCAACTCTACGATGGCAGCCTGCGTTTTCGCGCCGCTGCCGGAGAAATCGCCCAGGACCACGTCGCCGCCGAAGACTACAAACAGTGGATCGGCGAAGCCAGCCTCCGCGAGTCTTACCTGAAAGCTCCCTTTTTCAAGCCCCAGGGCTTTCCCGGAGGCGTCTATCGCGTCGGCCCCCTCGGCCGCATCAATGCCGCCGACGCCTGCGGAACCCCGGTTGCCGATGCCGAGTTTCGTGAGTTTCACCAGCGTTTCGGCGCCGTCGCCCACAGCTCGTTCCTCTATCACTACGCGCGCTTGATCGAAATCACTTACGCCCTGGAACGCATGGAACTCTTATTGAGCGATCCCCTGATTCTCGACACCCACGTCCGCGCCACCGCTGGCGTCAACGCTCTCGAAGGCGTCGGCATGATCGAGGCTCCTCGCGGCACTCTGATTCATCACTACAAGGTCAACGAGGATGGCGCGATCACCTGGGCCAACCTCATCGTCGCCACCGGCCACAACAATCTCGCCATCGGACGCGCCGTGCAGCAGGTCGCGGAACACTACGTCGATGGCGCCCACCTCACCGAAGGCATGCTCAATCATGTTTCCGCAGTAGTGCGAGCCTACGATCCCTGCCTCAGTTGCTCCACCCACGCCGACGGCTCGCCCGCCATCACCATCCAATTGCGCGATCCGCAAGGCATCCTGCTCAATGAGGTGGCCAATTGAGTTCACCCGCATTGGCAACGCCGGCCGTTCCCCGCAATGCCGACCCCACCCGCGCCGCCAAAGACATCGCCCGCGTCCTCATCATCGGCTTCGGCAATCCTTCCCGCTCCGATGACGGTCTCGGATGGCACGTCGCCCGTCAACTCGCTCGAGACCTCTCCGCGAGCGATGTGCGAGTGATTGCGGCCCAACAACTAACTCCGGAAATGGCCGAATTTGCCAGCCGCGCCGAAACCCTCCTGTTCATCGACGCCTCCCGCCAAGGCCAACCCGGCAGCCTGCGCTGCCAGCCAGTCTCCTCCGCCACATCCCCAAGCGGCTATTCCCACGATCTCTCTCCCGCCGTAATTTTGGAACTGGCCCAGGAACTCTACGGATATTCCCCCCCGGCCCACCTCCTGACCATCACCGGAGCGAATTTCGAAACCGGCGAATCCCTCTCGCCCACGGTGCTAGCCTCCATCCCCGCCTTGCTGGCCCAAGTCGCCAACATAGTCAAACCCTGATCCGGGAAATCGATCTCAGCTTCCGTCCAATCAACCCAGCCTGAACTCCGCTCACAATCCTCCCGGCGAAACCTTAATAGTCCTCAACCGGATCGTAAAATTCCGTCGGAAACGTCGGCGATATGTCCATGGGATCACCCGGCTTCATCGTCGGATTCGTGCGCCCCGCCTGCGTTGCATCAAACACGGAGAAAAACGAATTGGGTGGGCCATTGGGTAACGAGTAATCGTCCGTGGGATATCCCGGAGCATTAAACCCCGGATTGATGGTTGCCGACCCGTTGATATCCTCGCCTAGACCCTGCCAGCCGCCAAAAGTGTAGAACGTCCAGGTACTCGTTCCCAGAGTACACAGCGACGGAGTGCCCGCTTTCGGCTGAATGTGGAAGGCTTTCGTATCCGTTCCCAGCCCTCCGTCAATTCGCCAGTAGAGATTGTTCTGCCATTTGTGCAGCGTCGTTATCGGCGCGCCGCACGCATAGTCGCACCCTTGCTGCATATACAACGCCGGACTCGAAGTTGATTTTCGGTCAAAGTAAAACAGGTTGTTGGTGGCATTAAAAATTGTCGGCACAGTTTGCGGGCAAGTGGTTACGGGCGAGTACGGCGTGTTGTTTTGGATCCCGCCCAGCCGCGAATACGCCGCAATGTTGTTGTTGATGGTGTTCGCCTGGCCTGCAATCTGCGGCCCGCTGGTGATCTTGAAGGCGTCGCCCGATACCCGGTAAACCAGATTATTCTCGACATTCACCAGGCCCGTGTACGAGTCCAGATAAATTCCAGACCCTCCGTAGCCATCGGAGTCCATGATCGAAGCATCGGTCGTATCGTGGATCTTATTGTTCAGCACCTGATTGCCCGACGGAGAGTAAGTCTGCCCGCCGGTCGAGACATAAATCGCCCCTCCATCGTCGGTAACGCCTTCGAACAGGTCGTAGAGGTGGTTGAACGAAACCACGTTGTTGAACGATCCCGTCGAGTTCTTTTTCCCCGGCGAGCAACTCGGAGGCAGGCAAATCTCTATTCCGCTGTGATACCCGTCATAAATATCGTTGTGCGTGTAGATGTTGTCGTGCCCGCTGCCCTGCACGATGCCGACTCCCGAAGGAAACACCCGGCCGTATCCCTCGACAAGATTATTCTGGATAGTGGTGAACTGCGGAACGTTGGCGTCGGTGTCGCCATTCGCCGGGATCTTTCCCACTCGGATGCCGCCGCCGCCGATGTCGTACACGCCGCTGTTTTCGAATGTATTGTGAGCCGAGGTTGCCGACGTGTTGGTCGTCGTAAACTCGATTCCCATGCCCGCGGTTTCGGTGATCACGTCGCCGTTGAACGTGACATGCTGGCAGTTGTAGCAACCCACTGCCGCGCTGATGGTCGGGTCTTGCTGCTGCGACGCGTAGCCGTTGGCGGGCACCGTGTAGTTATCGTTCGCGAAGGTCAATCCTTCAAACGTCACGTACTGCAGGTTCGTCGCCGTCATCACCTGCAAAGATTGCGGGATCACCACAACATCGCTATTCGGATTCTCGCCGGCATTCGCCACATAGGTTAATGTCCACGGGCTCGCGGACCGGTCGAGGAACCACTGCCCCGGCAGGCTCAACGCATCCTTCACATTCTCGACAATGTATCGATGGCCGGCGATGAAGCCGTGACCCGGCACCAGCATGGCGGTTGAACCGGTAAGGTAAACCACGCAGTTTTGATCGATCGACTGAATCCGAAGTTTGGAATCCGTCCACACTTCAAAGTCAATCAATTCGATGTCACCGGCGGGATAGGGCGCATTCAAATTCTGCCAGGAATTGCTGATGTCACCGCAGCTGGCCTGGAACCTGTCAAAACACTGCCAGCCTTTTCCGCTCACATATACCGAGCAGTTCGCATTGGGCGCGGTCGCCGGCGGCGCCGCGCCACTCATATAGATCGTGGCCGCAACTCGATCGTAGCTTCCGATGTACCCGCCGGTCCGAGGACGCAATCGCCTCTGCCCGTTGTAGAACAGATTTTCGAAGTTCGACGTTGCGCCCGGCAATGTGGCCAGGTAAGTGTTCCCCACCGTATTGACCCAGCCCGTCACCCGCACTCCGCCGCTCAATACCGGAACTTCGTTGGGGTAATTCTCCCAAAGCACTCCCAACGCTGGAGTGCCGGAATCCGCAGAAGTGAACGCCAGCGACTGCCCGTAGTATGTTCCTCCGCGCACCAGTACGGTGATCGCATTGATCCGACCCGGCGAGTTCCCCAACAAGCCCTGCACCGCAGACTGGGCTTTGCCGATCGTGGCGAATGGCCCGTCCGTGTTCCCCGCATTCGCTGTGAACAGCGTTCCCGACCAGGAGTCATTTCCATTCGTGGCCACATAAAAGTCGGCCGAAGCCCCCGCTTGCACCGTAACCGCATTACTGGTGATGCCGCCTGCGGACGCGGTCACCGTCACCGAGCCATCCCCAGCCCCCGTCACCATCCCCGCATTCACCGCGGCAATCGTACCGTCCGACGTAGCCCACAATGCCTGCAATGTGATGTCCAATGTCGATCCGTCGCTGTAAACCGCCGTCGCTGTTAGCTGCACCGAACTGCCAGTCGTGACCAGACTCGAACCCGGCGCGACCGCGATCGAAACCAGCGCGGGAGCGCTCACCGCCAGTACACCAGACGCGCTCATACTCCCGTACACTGCGGATATGTTCGTCGTCCCCTGCATCAGTCCCGATGCGAAGCCTATGCCACTGACCGTCGCCACCGCCGGAACCGACGAACTCCAGCTCGCCGATTGCGTGATGTCCTGGGTCGAACCATCGCTGTAAATTGCGGTGGCCGTAAACTGCTCGCCATATCCCAGGGCAATCGAGATCGAGGACGGCGCTACCGCAATCGACGCTAAGCTTGCCTGCCCCACGGTAAGCGCAGTGGAGGTCGAGATCGAGTTCGACGTGGCCGAGATCGTTGCCACACCTTGTCCCGCACTCGTCGCCAGGCCGTAGCTCCCCACCGCGTTGCTGACGATCGCTATCGTCGCGTCCGACGAACTCCACGTCACCCCCGACGTCACATCCTGCGTCGTTCCATCCGTATACGTCCCCGTCGCCGTAAACTGCTGCGTCGTCCCCAACGCAATCGCCGCACTCTGCGGATTGATCGCGATCGATACCAGCGCCGCCGGATTCACTACCAGCGTCGCCGCCCCATTCACAGTGCCCCTGACTGATTCCAATCGTCGTCGTCCCCGTACCCAGCGTGCTCGCCAGCCCCGCCGTCCCCGCCGTATTGCTGATCGTCGCCACGCCCGCCACCGTCGAACTCCAGTGCCCGCTCGTCGTCAGATCCTGCGTCGTTCCGTCCGTGTACATCCCCGTCGCCGTAAACTGCTGCGTCGTTCCCAACGCAATCGCCGCCGTCTGCGGACTGATCGCGATCGACACCAGCGTCGCCGCCGTCACTGTCACCGTCGTCGATCCCGTCACCGAACCCGACGTCGCCGCGATCGTCGCCGTCCCGATCCCCACGCTCTGCGCCAGCCCCGCAGTGTTGATCGTCGCCGTGGCCGGCGTGTCCGATGTCCACGTCGCCATGCTCGTCAGGTTTTGCGTCGTGCCGTCCGTGTACGTCCCCGTCGCCGTAAACTGCTGCGTCGTCCCCAACGCTATCGAAGGATTCTGCCGGATGTAATCGCGATCGACACCAGCGCCGCCGCCGTCACCGTCACCGTCGTCGATCCCGTCACCGAACCAGACGTCGCTGTGATCGTCGCCGTCCCTTCCCCCTCACTGCTGGCCAATCCCGCGCTCGCAGGATCGTTGCTGATCGTCGCCGTCCCAGGAGTATCCGACGACCACGTCACCGTCCCTGTGATGTTCTGCACGCTCCCGTCGGTGTACGTTCCCGTCGCCGTGAAATGCTGTGTCGTCCCCAACGCAAGCACCGGAATCGCAGGCGTCACCGCAATCGACACCAGCACCGCCGGAGTGATCGTCACCATCGTCGAACCGCTGATCGCGCCTGAACTCGCCGTCACCGCCGTGCTTCCCAAAGCCACACTCGTGACCAATCCTTGTCCAGTCACCGTGGCGACGGTGCCATCGCCCGTGCTCCAGTTCACGGTATTCGTCACATCCATCGTGCTGCCGTCGCTGTAAGTTCCCGTCGCCGCCAGTTGCTGCGTCGTCCCCAACGCAAACGACGCATTCGCCGGAGTCACCACCACAGACACCAGAACAGGCTGCCCAACCGTCAGCCCCGCCGAACCGCTGATCGCCCCCGATGCAGCGGTGATCGTGGTAGAACCCTGCGCCACACTCGTTGCCAACCCACCGCTGCCAATCGTCGCCACCGCCGTCGCCGACGAACTCCAACTCACCGTACTCGTCAGATCCTGCGTGCTGTTGTCGCTATAAGTGCCCGTCGCCGTGAACTGCTGCGTGTAGCCAGCCGCCACCGACGCCGTGCCCGGAGTGACCGCGATCGAAACTAAAACCGGGGCCGTCACCGTCAACGTCGTCGAACCGCTGATCGTCCCCGCCGTAGCCGTGATCGTTGCAGTTCCCTGCGACACACTCGTCGCCAACCCACCGCTCGCGATCGTCGCCACCGACGCCGCCGACGAAGTCCAGGTCGCTATACTGCTCAGGTTCTGCGTCGAGCCGTCGCTGTAAGTTCCGGTTGCCGTGAACTGCTGCGTCGAACCGGCCGCCACCGACGTCGTACTCGGAGCGACCGAGATCGAAATCAAAACCGGAGCCGTCACCGTCAACGTCGCCGATCCGCCGATCATCCCCGACGTAGCCGTAATCGTGGTCGCCCCCTGCGATATACTCGTCGCCCACCCTCCGCCCACGCTCGCCACCAACGCCGCTGACGATGTCCATGTCGCCGAAGCCGTCAAGTCTTGCGTGCTGCCGTCGGTGTATGTTCCCGTCGCGCCGAACTGCATGCCGGTTCCTAGCGGAATGGTTGCACTCGTCGGCGTAACCGCAATCGATACCAACGTCGGGCTTCCCACGGTAAGCGTAGTGGAGGCAGAGATCGAGTTCGACGTGGCCGAGATCGTTGCCGCGCCTTGTCCCGCGCTCGTCGCCAGCCCGTAGCTCCCCACCGCGTTGCTGATGATCGCGATCGTCGCGTCCGACGAACTCCACGTCACCCCCGACGTCACATCCTGCGTCGTTCCATCCGTATACGTCCCCGTCGCCGTAAACTGCTGCGTCGTCCCCAACGCAATCGCCGCGCTCTGCGGATTGATCGCAATCGATACCAGCGCCGCCGGATTCACTACCAGCGTCGCCGCCCCGTCACTCCCCCCGAACTCACTCCGATCGTCGTCGTCCCCGTCCCCACCGTGCTCGCCAGCCCCGCCGTCCCCGCCGTATTGCTGATCGTCGCCACGCCCGCCGCCGTCGAACTCCAGTGCCCGCTCTGCGTCAGATCCTGCGTCGTTCCGTCCGTGTACGTTCCCGTCGCCGTAAACTGCTGCGTCGTTCCCAACGCAATCGTTGCCGTCTGCGGACTGATCGCGATCGACACCAGCGTCGCCGCCGTCACCGTCAGCGTCGTCGATCGCGTCACCGCACCCGACGTCGCCGTAATATTCGCCGTCCCAATCCCCACGCTCTGCGCCAGCCCTGCATTGTTCACCGTCGCCGTTGCCGGCGTGTCCGATGTCCACGTCGCCATGCTCGTCAGGTTTTGCGTCGTGCCGTCCGTGTACGTCCCCGTCGCCGTAAACTGCTGCGTCGTACCCAACGCTATCGAAGGACTCTGCGGACTGATCGCGATCGACACCAGCGCCGCCGCCGTCACCGTCACCGTCGTCGATCCCGTCACCGAACCAGACGTCGCTGTGATCGTCGCCGTCCCTTCCCCCTCACTGCTGGCCAATCCCGCGCTCGCAGGATCGTTGCTGATCGTCGCCGTCCCAGGAGTATCCGACGACCACGTCACCGTCCCTGTGATGTTCTGCACGCTCCCGTCGGTGTACGTTCCCGTCGCCGTGAAATGCTGCGTCGTCCCCAACGCAAGCACCGGAATCGCAGGCGTCACCGCAATCGACACCAGCACCGCCGGAGTGATCGTCACCATCGTCGAACCGCTGATCGCGCCTGAACTCGCCGTCACCGCCGTGCTTCCCAAAGCCACACTCGTGACCAATCCTTGTCCAGTCACCGTGGCGACGGTGCCATCGCCCGTGCTCCAGTTCACAGTATTCGTCACATCCATCGTGCTGCCGTCGCTGTAAGTTCCCGTCGCCGCCAGTTGCTGCGTCGTCCCCAACGCAAACGACGCATTCGCCGGAGTCACCACCACAGACACCAGAACAGGCTGCCCAACCGTCAGCCCCGCCGAACCGCTGATCGCCCCCGATGCAGCGGTGATCGTGGTAGAACCCTGCGCCACACTCGTTGCCAACCCGCCGCTACCGATCGTCGCCACCGCCGTCGCCGACGAACTCCAACTCACTGTACTCGTCAGATCCTGCGTGCTGTTGTCGCTATAAGTCCCCGTCGCCGTGAACTGCTGCGTGTAGCCAGCCGCCACCGACGCCGTGCCCGGAGTAACCGAGATCGAAACTAAAACCGGTATTGCCGGTGTCACCGTCAACGTAGCCGAGCCGCTGATCTTCCCCGAGGTGGCTGTAATGGATGTTGTTCCCGCCGCCACGCTCGCGGCCAATCCGGTGTGCAGGTTAATCGTCGCTACCGAAGTCGCTGATGACTTCCAACTCGCCGTCGTGGTCAGGTTCTGGGTTGAGCCGTTGCTGTAAGTCCCGGTCGCGGTAAATTGCTGAGTCGAGCCCGCCACCACCGACGCGGTGCTGGGACTCACGGAGATTGAAGTCAGGACGGCCGCCGTCACCGTCAGCGTCGCCGTACCGCTGATCGCTCCCGAAGTAGCTGTGATCGTCGTGATTCCCTGAGCAATGCTCGTAGCCAGCCCACCGCTGCTGATCGTTGCAACCGAGGTCGCCGACGATTTCCACGTGGCTGTGCTGGTCAGGTTCTGCGTCGTGCCGTTGCTGTAAGTTCCGGTGGCAGTGAATTGCTGCGTGTTTCCTGCGGCCACCGACGCCGTGCTCGGAGTGACGGCAATCGAAGCGAGCACCGCCGCTGTCACCGTCAACGTGGCCGAACCATGGATCGTGCCCGAGGTCGCCGTAATCGTCGCCGTTCCCGTCGCCACGCTGGTGGCTAATCCGGTGTGCAATTTAATCGTTGCGACCAAAGTCGCCGACGATGTCCAACTCGCCGTCGTCGTCAGGTTCTGAGTCGAGCCGTCGCTGTAGGTCCCGGTCGCGGTGAATTGCTCCGAATTCCCCGCCGCCACCGACGCCGTGCCGGGAGTTACCGCAATCGAGTTCAAAACTGCCGCCGTCACCGTCAACACAGCCGTGCCGCTGATCGTCCCCGACGTAGCCGTAATCGTCGCAGTTCCCTGAGCAATGCTCGTAGCCAGTCCACCGCTGCTGATCGTTGCCACCGAGGTCGCTGACGATTTCCACGTGGCCGTGCTGGTCAGGTTCTGAGTCGTGCCGTTGCTGTAAGTTCCGGTCGCCGTGAACTGCTGCGTGTTCCCCGCAGCTACCGAAGCCGTGCCCGGAGTGACGGCAATCGAAGCCAGCACCGCCGCCGTCACCGTCAACGTGGCCGAACCATGAATCGCGCCGGACGTCGCCGTAATCGTCGCCGTTCCCGTCGCCACGCTGGTGGCCAGCCCGGTATGAAGTTTGACTGTAGCGACCGAAGTGGACGACGATGTCCAACTCGCCGTCGTGGTCAGGTTCTGAGTCGACCCATCGCTGTAGGTTCCGGTAGCGGTGAACTGCTCCGTGTTCCCCGCCGCCACCGAAGCCGTAGCAGGAGTCACCGCAATCGATTCCAGAGCGGGCGCGGTCCCAGTGCCAGTGAGGCTAACCTTTTGCGGACTGGAAAGCCCGCTATCGACGACGGTGAGCGTACCCGTTCGCGTCCCTTGCAAACTGGGCGTGAAGGTGATCGAGATCGTACAACTGGCGCCTGCCGCCAGAGTCGCTGGACTCACCGGACAGTTATTCGTCTCGCCATAATCCAGCAGGTTCGTGCTGATGCTGCTGATCGTGATCGCTGAACTTTGCCCGTTCTTCAGCGTTACATTATGGACGGAGCTGCTCGTGCCTTGCGCCTGATTGCCAAATGCCACGCTCGTCGGACTCACCGTCACCGACGCCGAAAATGCGGGCAGGACCATCAACGCGACAAAACACACCCCAACGGACCAGCGACAAATTGCAGGCCTCATCACCACTACCTCAATTGTTGAATAACTTGAAGACCCTGGCCCCGTACGCGAAAGCTGGGGAAAGTCGCTTTCGGCGTTTAACTCCACCCACGTAGTAGTCGAGCACCCGAGTCTTGCGCCCGAATGTCCGTTATGAAGTTGCGGAATTGTAAACGAATGCGAGCGTCTGATCCAAGCAAAAAATGACGGATGGCCCGCCTTTTCTGGATCGTGCCCGGAATGGCACCGCGGACAAACGGAACTTCCGCGTGACCGCGATTCAGGGGATCTCAGCAGAAGAGCTTAAAACGACTACCGCCGCCTCACTGCGACTGCAGCTTCGTGCGCCACTGCGCCGCTAGCTCCGGCTTGGACCATCGCGAGTACAGATCCACAATCTCTTCCCCGGCGGAGCGAATCCACTTCTTCTGCTTGGCAGGCATGCGCGAAGCGCGTTGCCGCATTCCCTCATACCCGCCCAGAAGCAGAGGTTCGGCCTCCGCGTATCGCCCTGAACCAGCCAGACAGCCTCCCAGAAAGGCTTGCGCTCGAAACAGGCTCCAATCATCCCGATTCCCCTTCTCCCTGGTGGCCAACGCCTGGCGCAGCAGAACTTCCGCCTGCGGATACTTGCGTTGCTTGGTCAAATTTTGGCCGAGCAGTTCACTGACATCGGCGGCCGATTGTTCGAAGCCGGCCATGTGACGAAAACCGTCGAGCGCCTCCTGCCAGATTTGCGCAGCCCGTCCCAGTTCTCCTTGCGAGTCGTATGCCCATCCCAGGGCTACCTCGACCTTCACAATGTCGCTTGGACTGGGCCCGGCAACGGCGCGCATGTCACTAAGCGTCTTCTCCAGTAAAGCGATTCCCTGGCTCGCTTTGCCTTCCTCCACCAAGTTCTGGCCGAGCATGCTGTCTGCGTACAACGTATTCACATGCCGCGCGCCGTAGGCATGCTCGTATCCTGCCTGCACCTGCTCGAACAACTTCTCCGCCGGCACATAATCGCCTTCCCCGAACATCACCTTCGCCAGACCGTACATTTCGCGCACAGTGTAGGGATGCTCCGGGCCGTACAAATGCCGGTAGCTTTCCAGCCCCTTTTCGAGGAGCGCCCGGGCTTCCGCATACCGGCTTTCGGTGATGTACAGCGCGGCCAGCGTGTCGCTGGTATTCAGCGTATCGTGATTGTCGTATCCATTACGCCGTATCTGGATATCCAGCGCCTTCTTCGCCAGCGGCTCCGCCTCCGCATAATGGTTGCTTTCGAAATACAAGGCGCCCAGGTTCTGCATCGCGACCACCGTCCGCGGATTTTCCGGACCGAGCGTGCGAGTTTCCGCCTCGAACACCGTCTTCGCCGCCGCCACCGCCACGTCGTTTTCGTCCTGATCGATCGCCGCTTCCGACACCAGCATCAGCATATCGAGAGTCTCAGGATCATCGGGGCCGCGATGCGCCGCACTCAATTCATAGCTTCTGCGAAAACTCTGTTCAGCTTCTTTGTAGAGGCCCAGGCCCATATAGGCCTTGCCGATCGTGTGCTGGATTTGCGATTCCACCAGCGGCTGCTGCTCGAACCTCTTTCCCGCCTGCGCCGCAGCCCGGTCCAGCAGCGCCCGCACTTTCACATCCGGATCTATTTTCGACTCCGCACTGTCTTGAGCCTCCGGATTGGCCTGTGCCAGCAAGTCGTCCTGAAGAAATTGATTCACCGCCTTGGCGACGCTCGCTTCGGCATCGGCCCGGTCCCGCTGTTTCTTGGCGACGACACTCTGCCAGATGCTGATGCCTGCGGCCGCGATCAGCACCAGCACGAAGGCACAGAGCGTGATCAGGGCGCCGCGGTAACGGCGCGCGAACTTGCGCGCCCGATACGCCACCGAGGGCGGTACAGCCAGCACCGGTTCATTCTTCAGGTACCGCTCGATGTCTGCCGCAAATTCCGAGGCCGACGCATAACGCCGCGATCGCTCTTTTTCCAAAGCCTTCAACGCAATCGCGTCCAACTCTCCGCGCAACTGCCGGGCCAGTGCTCGCGGTTCGGTCTGGCGCTTGTGCGCCACCTCCGTCGAGGTGGCAGGATCGCCCTTCGTGATCCGAGTGCTCGGCTTCAGCGGCTCGTCTTGACGCAGCCTCCGCAGGAACTCCTCCAGTGCAACTTTTCTGAGTTCGATTGGCGGCGCGCCCGCCAGCAACTCATAAAAAACAATTCCTAACGAGTAAACGTCGGTGCGAGTATCGACGTCCTCCCCCGTCGAACTGGCCTGCTCTGGACTCATGTACTCCGGAGTCCCAACCAACGCGCCCACTCGCGTGAACATCGTTTCCATCGTCAGTTTCTGGGTCAGCGCCTTGGCTACACCAAAATCAATGATTTTCGGCGACGGCTTCCCATCGACATTGCCGACGAGAATGTTAGAGGGCTTCAGGTCGCGGTGAATGATGGCCTTTTGGTGGGCGTGTTGCACGCCTGCGCACACCTGCGCCAGCAACTCCAGCCGCTCCCGGGTATCGAGTCGATGATTGTCGCAGTAGTCCGTGATCGGAACCCCCGCAACATACTCCATCACGAAGTAGGGCGCGCCTTCCGGCGTGGAGCCGGCGTCGAACACCTTGGCAATGGCGGGATGATCCATCAAGGCCAGCGCCTGCCGCTCGGAATCGAAGCGCGCGATCGCTTCGCGCGTGTTCATTCCTGTCTTGATCAGCTTCAGAGCGACCCGCCGGCGCACTGGCTCTTTCTGCTCGGCCAGCCACACCTCACCCATGCCACCTTCTCCGAGCCTTCGCACCAGGTGGTATCGCCCGATGATCCTCTCGGCAGTATCCGCCGCATCCACACTCATAGTGCGTGCAAGGTCGGAATCATCTGCAGCCGAGGTATCGTCAGGACGATCGTTTTCAGCAGGCATCGTGGCAATTTCCGCGTCGTAGCCCAATCAGCGGATGTGAGTATATACCCAACCCGCAACAGTGGCAGGGAGCGTAAGTCGGCTGAGATTCATGTTATAAGGTTCCAAGGCTACGCCCCTCGAGGCCAGATACTACTTGGCATCGCGACCCGCTTGCGCTAGGCTGAGTGCGAGTTTTCGCGGCGAGGGAGGAATCCCAGTGACTCCAGAAGCCCCGGTACAAGCTGTTTTGTTCTGTTCTCAATGTGGAGGGGCGTTCGCGCAATCCGATTTGGTTCAGATCGCCGGAACCTTGGTATGCGCCGAGTGCAAGCCTGCGTTTTTGAGCCGTGTGATGGCCAGCGGCGCCGCTGGTGCATCGCCACTAACCTGGCGTTACGGCGGATTTTGGATCCGTTTCGGCGCACGCTTCATCGATGGCCTCATTTTCACCATTCCCTTCCTGATTATGTTCGCTCTATTCATGCCAAACCTGTTCCGTGTCGCGAGGCAGTCAGGTGCCGCCGGCGTACCCAACACGTTGTTCCCTGCCTTCGGCTTCCTTACTGTATTTGTGTCTTTTTTCCTCATCGGAGCTTGCTATGAGATTTTGATGTTGAAGTATCGCAGCGCAACTCTCGGCAAGCTGGCCTGCGGACTAAAAGTCATCCGTTCCGATGGCCGCAGTCTGGGTTGGGGCGTGTGCTTCGGGCGATTCTTCATGTGGAATGTTGTCACCAGCGGCATTCCTTACATCAACACCATCGTCATGCTGGTGAGTTCCATCATGTTGGGAGTCGACAACGAGAAGCGAGCCTTGCACGACCGGGTCTGTGACACGCGGGTAATCTACAAACAGAGTGTAGCGTGAGTCTTAGTATCAATCCGTTCATAAACGTCACCAGCCCTGCGGCCCCTGCCGCTAGCCATGGCCCGGCGTCATCGCCTGGCCTCCCGCCCATCACCTGTCCTCATTGTTCAATCGACATACCAGCCGATGCCCAATGGCAAAGTTGTCCCTACTGCCAGGGGTGGCTGCAGGTCCGTGTCTGGCCGATCGTTCCCCAAAATACAAATGCAGTGTCGGCTTTGTCGGACCAGGCCACCTGCTTCTTCCATCCGGATAAGGCATTTCAGGCCTGCTGCCAGCGCTGCGGCCGATTTGTGTGCGCGCTCTGTGATTTGCAGTTGGGAGCCGAGCATGTTTGTCCGACCTGCTTCGATCGCGGGCGCGCAGATTCCGGCACGGAGGCCGGCAAAGCGGAATGGCGCTATCGCGATGTGCTCTATGACTCCATTGCAATGACCGTCGGTTGGGTTTGGATTCTCTTTTGGCCCGTGATCATAGCCGCGCTTCCCGCCGCAATTTTCCTGCACGTGAAGTATGCCAAGGCGCCGCGTTCGTATTTGATTCCCCGTTCCGGCTGGCGCTTCTGGATGGCCTATGTCGGCTTCCTCTGGCTGCCGCTGCTCATCGCCATTCCATTCATCCTGCGTTGGACGGCGCGGAGGCATTGAGATGAAAACCGGCTTCCGCAAAATTTCGCGCGTTCGTAGTCTCATCGGCGGGACAAGATGGTTTCTGGACGACAACTGTTTGCTCGCTGAGAAGCGCACCATGTACGTGGTCGAATACCGCCGGTTTTATTTGCGCGACTTGCAATGCATTATCGTCTGGCCCAGCCGTTATTGGCTCTGGCGGCTGATCCTTCCAGAAATATTGCTTGTCGCCCTCGCCGCTTCCCTGTGGCATTGGGTGAACTCCACCTCGGGCGAAATTGTCCTTGGCATCGCTCTCGCATGGGCGCTGCTCGAACTGATACTCGGCCCCACTGCGCAGGCGCGCATTCGCGCCACTGGAGTCACGGTTGACATTCCATTGGTGAAGCGAACCCGTCGCGCCGCCAAGGTCCTGGGCAAGATCGATGCCGCGGTTCGAGCCTCGCGCGCAGTCACCACGCAATCCTCAGTTCCCATGCCCGGCCTGCAGTCGGCTGTAGCCCCCGTCCCCACGATGTCCGAAGCGTCAGCGTCCACTTCCATCGCCGACGCCCCACAAACGAATGGCTTCTGACTTCCCAGCCGCATCGCCGACGAGTTTGCGCCAGGCTCGCTGCCTCTTCCATCCGCTGCGTGAAGCGGCCGCGCGCTGTCCCCATTGCGGAGGAACTTTCTGCCGCGAATGTGTAACCGACGAAGAGGGCAAACTCGCCTGTCCCCCGTGTCTCCGCAGAATGGCGCGTCCGCCCGCGCCAAAGCCCTCACTGACACGCCGCTTCCGGCAGGTCTTCGCAGGGTTGGTCGCGCTGGCCTCGCTCATGGCTCTCTTTTTCGCGCTGCTGCGCTGGCGAGTCAATACGCCGGAGGAGCATCTGAATATCGGCCCCGTCACCGCTGTCCGCCAGCCCGGGCAAAACCATGACTGAAGCCACACTGGCTCCCGCGCCTTCGCTGCCCGCCCGCCCACGACTTATGCGGGCTCCGCGCTACCGCCTGAACTCGCTCGAAGCATTGGAGCGCGGATTCGCGCTCTTCCGCTCCACATTTGTGTCCGAGGCGTGCCGCTATTACGTGGGCAGTGCTCCGTTCGTCTTCTGTTTAATTTTGGTGTGGGTGGTCAACGGCCAAATTCGGCTGTCGGATGGCGCTGTGTTGATCGAGGCGGGATTACTCGCCGTGGGCTATCTCTTGCGCGCCTGCCTGATCGCGAGTTACGTGCAACGCGTTCGCCAGCGCGCGTTCGGCACCCCCACGTTGAAACCGGTAGGCCTATCCGCAAGAGCAGCAGCCACGGGACGTCTGCTTGCCTGGAAGATCACGCTGAGTGCGGCTACCTTGATCGGGATGCTAACTGTCGCTGGCGCCCCGTGGTTTTATACCGCATGCCAGTTCGCCAGCCTGGAGGCGCAAGAAGACGGCGAGCGGCACTCCATGCGCGGCTGCCTCGCCATCGCCAGCCAGTGGTTCGGCAGCAGCCTCCTTCTATTCTTCATGCTCTTTCCTTTCTGGATCGCCGTGTGGCTGAACGGCCTCATCATTGCCATGCTGGTGCCGCAACTCCTTCACTCGATTCTCGGCGTGAATACTCTCCTCTCCACACCGGTAGGAATATTCGCGCTAGTCCGCAGTTCTGCCTTCTGGCTTTCCTTGTTCGCGGGCACATGGCTGGCGATGGACCCGGTTGTGAAGTGTACGTTCATCGTTGTCTACCAGCATCTGCGCTCTCGACGCGAAGGCGATGACTTGCGCGGATTGCTGGCAAGCCTGCCCCGCGAGCAACAGAGAAAGGCCCAGATCATCGTATCCACCTCGGCTGGCAGCAAGCTGGTCGGCGCATTGGTTGTCCTGGCCGCGATTCTCGCCTGTAGTTCTCAGCCTGCGCGGGCAGCGCAGTCGCCGCCGGCACAAAGCAGGACTGAGACCGCCGCCGATTCCGCCCGTCAGGCAAGAGTTCAACAATTGCGGCAAGCGTTGGATGTCGAGTCGCGGCGCGCGATTTATCGCTGGCACGACGCCGAACACCCCAGTCCGCCCAACTGGTTCGACCGGCTGCTGACCAAGATCGGCCGCGCCATAGATCGTGCCTGGAACGCCTTTCAGGATTTTCTCCGCAGACTCTGGCCCAGCGGCCTCAGTCTCGGAAACGACAATGGCAGCACTTGGCGGATGAAGGACCTTCGCATCTGGCTGTGGCTCATCGCGATCGTAACTCTTACCGCAGGAGGCGTCCTTCTTTGGTTGCGGCGGCGAAGGCAGGCCGAATCGATTTCCCTCCCCCATGCACTCGCGCCTCTGCCCGATTTAAGCGAAGGTGCGCTCGCCAGTGTCCGTTCCGAGGATGAGTGGTTCGCCTTGGCGGGACGCCTCGAGGGCGAAGGAGATTTGCGCTTCGCCCTGCGCGCGGCATATTTCGGTCTGCTCGCGGGGCTTGCTCAGCGCAAATGGCTCACGATCCGCCACGATCGCACCAATCGGGAATACCTCGATGAATTTACGCGCCGCTGGCGCAGGCGTCCCCAGGCGTCCGTTCAGTCGCGGTCAGAAATCCCGGAAAAACTGCGCGGCAGTCTGCGCCAGTTCGATCGTGTTTGGTACGGTTCGTACGTGCCGACGCCTGAGGCAGTCGCTTCCTACCGCCAGGATCAGAGGGAGTTACTCAACCATGTCTGACAGCGGACTGGGCAAGAGCGTTGCTCTCAACTGGCGAGGCCCGTTGCTCGCCGCCGCCATCTTTGCGGCAGTGTTCGCCATTCTGTTGCTCATGGCACATCAGAATGAGTCCAACACCAGCGACATGGGTTCCAGCTTACGCGAAGACCCTTACGGCACCAGCCTTCTGTTCGATGCCTATCGTCGTGCTGGCTACAAGGTAACGCGCGGCCAGGATGAAGACTCTCTCTCCGATCAGGACGCCTCGAGAACAACCGCATTCTTTATCGGAGGCTACTCCGTCAACGATTGGACCGCGAACGCTGGACAAATCCAGACTGCAGCAAAGTTTCGCCAGCGTCTGGAAAATTTTCTCGCGCGGGGCGGCCGCGTCGTTTTGGTCGATCCCAGTTGGCATCTGAAATCCGACTCTCAAGGCTGGCAAGTCGGGAACCAGGGAAAACCATCCGATCAGCAGGAAAATCCGCCATCGGCCTCGCCCGATCTCCATGCCATGCCGCCAGAGAGCGAGACCATGTATCTCACCGCCGATGCCCCGTGGCTCCAAACCGATGCGCATTGGACCGCCCTCTATAGCGAGCCCGCGCCGGCCAATGCTCAGGCCGATAACTCTGACCACGTCTATATGGCAATTCGGCCAGCCGGCAATGGCCAACTCATCGCCGCGAGTCAGGAATTGTTCTTATTGAACGAGGCGATCAAGACGCGTCCCAACCCGGTGCTCTTGGATTTTCTCGCCGGCGGCCGCCCAACCATCTGGGTTGACGAAGCCTTGCACGGGCTTCATCAGGATGAAGGTGTGCTTTGGCTGGTGCGGCGATACCGGCTGCAAGCTGCTCTGCTGCTCTTCTGGGCGACTCTGCTGGCATTGCTTTGGAGCATGAGTGGCGATTTAGTGCGGCGCCCTGCGCCCAGTTCCACCGCACAGATCGTGCGTCATGGCGAGCTTGCCGGCGTGGCTGCGCGACGCCTGCTTCAGCGCAGCGTCCCCAAAGAACGCGTGGTGGCAGAGTGCTGGGAGCAATTCCGCCACAGCTGGCCACAGGATGCGCAGGCCATTTCCTCCGATCCAGGTTGGGGCGCTCGCCTGCGCACCGCGCTCGCGCAGCCTCCTCTTGCGGGATATAAGGAACTAAGCCGGCTGATCACGGAACGCCGCGCATTCGCCAAAGGCTTGGCTCGTGTCGGCCGCGATGCGCCCAACAATTCCACCCATCAACCATGAAGACTTTTTTGGAGGCATAGATCGAATGAACGAAAAGCCGGTACTGGATTCAGACGGGCAGGCACAGCCTGGGAGTGGCTCCGTGAAATCGTCAGAGGCATCCGCCATCTCCAGCGGCGCGCGGCGGGTTCGAGAAGCTCTGAGCCGCGTGATCGTCGGCCAAAACCAAGCGATCGATCTCGCCCTGGTAACGTTGCTTGCCGGCGGACACGCCCTCATCGAAGGCGTCCCCGGCGTCGGCAAGACGCTTCTGGTGAAAGCTCTGGCAGCGCGCTGTGGCTGGCGACTTCCAGCGCATTCAATTCACCCCGGACCTCATGCCGGCAGACGTCACCGGAACCAGCGTCTTCGATCTCAGAACGCAGGAATTCCGTCTCGTGCGCGGACCCATCTTCACAAATTTCCTGCTGGCCGACGAAATCAATCGCGCCCCCGCGAAAACCCAATCTGCCCTGCTGGAGGCCATGCAGGAGCGCCAGGTCACGATCGATCGCGAGACCTCCGCCCTCTCTCCGGTCTTCGTCGTCTTTGCGACCCAAAATCCCATCGAGCATCAGGGCACCTATCCGCTCCCGGAAGCCCAGAAGGATCGCTTCCTGGTAAAGATCCGCATGGACTACCCCGACGCGGAAGAGGAAAACGAATTGGCAAGACTGGTCGCAGCCGGCGACACACCGGAGCGACGGTTAATCGAGGATCTGCGCGTGCCCGTTTTGCAATCCGGCGAACTCGAACAACTCAAAGCCGCCACTGCGCAAGTGCGCGTCAGCGATGCCATCAGCGGCTACATCGTCAACCTCGCTCGACAGACCCGGCAGCACCCCGCAGTCTGGGTGGGCGCTGGGCCGCGTGCCACACTCGCGTTATTGTCAGCATCCCGGGCGCTTGCGATTCTCGAGGATCGCGACTTCGTAACCCCCGAAGATGTAAAGACGCTGGCTGCCCCTGTTCTGGAGCACCGTATGCTGCTCCGGCCCGAGGTCGAGATGGAAGGCGTCGGCATTCGCGAGGTAATCACCGCTGTGCTGGAGGCAGTCGAAGTACCGCGATAGACCGCTCACCGGCACAATGCACCATGCACGATGAAAGACCAGATCGAAGCGAGCAAAATCATGACGGCTGCAATAAAAAACTCGGCGAGCGTTAGCCAGCCAGCCATGCCCGTCACGGGCGCTGTCGAAGTGTCTGCCGCGACGACGCCCTCCAACCCTCTTCTGGGTATCAAGACTTCGCAGCGCATCACCCTCCGTCCCGCGGGATCACTCTTCAGTCCGCAGGAATCTCTCGTGTGGATCATCGGACTGCTTGGTGTGGCCGCCTGCATCGTCCCATGGTTCACTCGTGGATGGTTGTGGTTCGGCCTGATCTTCACACCCGTCGCGCTGCTCGCGGCTTATGACGCTTTCGCTCTGTGGCGCACCGGTAAAGAATGTCTGCCAATTCTCCTGCGCCAGGAGAAAGGCCTTCGAGGATGCGAAGGCCAGACCATCCAGATTCCATTTGCGCTCACTGGTTCCAGCCGGCGCTGGGGACGCAACGCAATCCTCGCCGCGATCATGCCGGCGACACAAGACAGCGAAGGCGCATTCCGCGTAAGCGCCGATGCCCAACGGCTAAAGCTCGACCAGTCGGAGACAATCAAAGAAGCATCCCCGTCAGCCGCAGTTGCACAGGTCCAGCTTTGGCTATGGACAGTTGAAATCACTTTACTTCGGCGCGGACTGTGGCCCGGGCCGCGCGTTGGCATCGAGCGGCAGTCGCGCTTCCGAATCTGGCGCTTACGACATTGGTTCGATACGCCCGAACCTTTGCGGATCGACGCGAACCTCCGCTCCGGCCGCCAGCAAATTCTCCGCAGCCCCATTTACCGGATGCTGGTTGCCGCTCAGCAGACTCCCTGGACCGGTCACGGTCGCCAGTTCGAGCGCCTGCGCGAATATCAGCCCGGCGACACCTATTCTGAGATCGCCTGGAAAGCCACCGCACGCCGCAGCGCTCCGGTCACGCGCCTCTTCCAATGGGAGCAACAGCAGGAAGTGTATTTTGTCGTCGATCAATCGCGGGCGTCGGCGCTTGCCCTTCCTCCTCCGGCCAACTCCGATAACGCTGCCCTGCCGCAGCGCGCACCGCTGCGCATGCTCGATCTTGCCGTGGAGACGGCGATGGTGGGCGCGACCGTCGCTCTCGAACTCGGCGACGAATTTGGATTGGTCACCTACGCTGACGGAGCCACCTCCTGGTTACGCGCGGGCAGCGGTCAATCTCAGTTTCATCGCTTTCGTGATTGTCTGCTGAATATCGAGCCCCTGCCGACAAATCCGGATTACGAAGCGTTGTTCAGCGACATTCGCATCCGGCTCCGCCGCCGCGCCTATCTTGTCTTGCTGGCAAATTTGACTGAGCGCTCCATTTCGGATTCCTTGCGTCGCGGCGTTGGCCTGGTCCGCTCCTCTCACGCCCTCTTGATGACCAGTATTTTGCCGGCTCATGTGCGGCCTGCATTCTCCTCACGGGAGCAGGATTTGAACACCGATCAAGATGTATATGCGGCGCTCGCCGGTGAGAAAGAAAATCAGCGTCTCGGCGCCTTGGCGCGGCAACTGCGTCAATTGGATGTGCAACTCCGGTACATTCCCGCGGAAAAGTTCCTGCGTACTGCCGTGGAAGGATATCTCGAAAACAAACGGGAGCAACGACTGTGATCTTGGATCTCGAACGATTTCAGGCTCAGGCCCGCCCTCGCTGGCGCGACCTCGAGTCGCTGCTCGTCACCTTGGAAAGCCGGCCAGACCGCTGGTTGAACCCCGCCGAGACTGAACAACTGCAAGAACTCTACGCTCAGACTTCCGCCGATTTGAATCGTGTCACCCACGGCGCGTTGGCCGACGAACTGCGGCAGTATCTCGAGCGTCTTGTCGCGCGAGCCTATGCCGAGCTGTATTATGCTCCGCCCGAGCGCTCTCAAATCTGGCAACCGCGCCGCTGGCTGAGGATCTTCACCGCCTTCCCCGAAACCTTCCGCCGCAACGCCCGTTACTTCGTCTTCGCCGTGCTGATCACTCTGGCAGGCTGCGCCTTCGGCGGACTCGCGGTCCACTACGATCCCGCCTCTGTCGATGTCTTGCTTCCATCCGATTATCTGCGCAATCCCGGCGAGCGCGTTCATGAAGAGGAGCAAGGTCAGGGCCGGCATCTCGACTCCGCGCAAACCGAAGCCGCATTCTCGGCGCAACTCATCAAGCACAACATCCAGGTGGCGTTACTCGCAGCGGCGCTCGGCGCAACCTTCGGCATCGGAACCGCGCTGCTCCTCTTTGAAAACGGAGTCTTGCTCGGCGCCGTTGCGGTTCATTACACGCAGCAGGGCTTCGGATTGTTCATGACAGCCTGGCTGTTGCCCCACGGCGTTTTTGAGATTCCCTCGATCTTGATCGCCGGACAAGCCGGATTTTACCTGGCGCGCTTGCTCTTGCGGCGGCGCGAGGACCGCAACGTTCGACAATCGATGCGCGAATGGCTCGTCCTCATCGCCGGGCTGGCAATGATGCTGGTGTGGGCCGGACTCATGGAAGCTTTTTTTTCGCAGCATCACGCACCCGTTCTGCCCTACGGGTTCAAGGTTGCGGTTGCCGCGGCGGAACTCGTGCTCTTGACGATTTATCTGCTCATGACCGGCCGCAGGGAAGCCGCCCCCAGCGCGCCCTCCAGCGCTCCTTCGGAGAACAAGTGACCGATACCCGCACATCGCGCGCGTCCACCGCTGCCGAACTGACCATTGCGACCGCCGAAGGCGTCTTATTCCGCTTGCCTTTGGCCGGCCCTGCTTCCCGGCTTTACGCCATGCTGCTCGATATCCTCATCGTCCTCGGCACAGTCAACGGCATCGGTTTGCTGGTCTACTGGATTTTCGCCAAAGCACCGGGCTTTGGATTGATGGTCATCACTCTCGCGGAATTCGCCATCGGCTTCGCCTATAGCGCGTGTTTGGAGGGTTTCTGGAACGGCCAGACGATTGGCAAACGCCTCTTCCACCTGCGGGTCATTGACCAGGATGGCCTCCCGCTAAAGATCGAACAGGCGTGGGTCCGTAATCTGATGCGCGTTCTTGACGCGCTGCCTTTCTTCTATTTGGTCGGCGGCCTCTCGGTACTGAGCAGCCCTCTGATGCAGCGCTTCGGTGACCGCGTGGCCGGAACCCTCGTCGTACGCCTGACTCCCCTCGCTGCGCCCGTTGAAGAATTCTGGATACAGCAAAAATACAACTCCTTCATGGACTATCCTGCCATCGCGATGAAACTTCGCCGCGCCGCAACCCCGGAGCTCGCCACTCTAATTCAGGATGCACTGCGCCGCCGCAACGAACTCGCGGTCTACGCGCGCCGCGAAATCTATCGCGAGCTAGCCACATATCTGCAAAGCGAAGTCTCTCCCTTCCCCGACGAAGTGGTTGAGAACCTCAGCGACGAACAGTACCTGATGAACGCATCCGGCGTCCTGTTCGCAGATCAACGCCGGTCGCGCGTTCGGGGATGAGAGAGCCCGAAGTTTTCTCCGTGACCCTGTGGTGAAAAAGCAAGGTAGGACGCTACTGCATCTTCACGAAGCGGGGAGCGCAGGCCGTGCTCCCCGCCGAGGATGAGACTGAGGTTAGCGGTCGTGGTCGCGGTCCCAGTTTTGTTCAGTTTCCCAGCGATGTTCTTTGCCATTCCACCACTGGTGGTGCTGCTCCCAGCAACGCTGGCGTTCGGCGTTGAGGTCGCGGCGGCGCTCCTCGGCCTCGCGGCTGCGCTCGCCCTTGTCGTGAATGGCGTGATCGAGGCGGGCTTCGGCTTTCTCGACGGCGTGCTGGCACTTCGAACGATCGTCGGCGCGGGCCACCGGCACTGCTACGAACCACGCTAGGGCCACGGCCATGAGTGCGGCTACTGCTGTTTTTCCAAACCGTTGAATCAAGGCGTTTCTCCTTTTTGATTTAGAGCTCTTTTACGAGTAGAGGGATTTTATCGTTCGCTAGCGGGCGGTTACGATACGGTTTGCGCTGTATGGCGGAGTGGTTAATGGGCGGTGGTAGCGAACGCACAGCAACTGGAGATCCCTCACGGCGCCCATGTGGGGACAGCCGCCCTCGGCGTCCTGCCGCGGCCTGCTAGATCACTCCCCACACAAAATGCGCCAGCACGGCAAACAGCAGAAGCATGAACACGCCGCCCACCCAGATCAAAAAGTTCCACGTCATCTTCGGATCGTTAATCGCTTTTTTGTCCATGCCTTCACGCTAGCATCGAGCTCTTCCCCACATATCAGGTAGGGACTGTACCTCCGAACGTTTTTTCCCTAGCCCGTCCTCCTGAGCACGGTCGAAGAGACTGCCCCGAGCCTGTCGAGGGGATCCCCACCACCCTTGAGTAAGAGCCCGCGCTGAGCCGTGGACGTATTTTTAATCCCTCGGGGATGCCCAGTTGCTGAACGAGGCACTCCCAGATGAATTTCTGGTGAACGCGTATCCAACTCCCCGCTGTCCCCGATGCGGTCCGGGATACGTTCTTCGTCCCGGAGGGACAACCGAAAATAGCCCGGCGTTTCCAACGTATTTCGGGCCCCAAGCTGCGAAGCCGTCGTCAAAGGCAAGCTATGGTTTTGCGCCGCCGAAGGCAGGACTCTCCGTATCTCGCAGTACGATTAGTACCCCCGGTTGCTGGCGCAGTCGAAGCTCGGCAATCACAAACCCCCGATCACAAACCCGAATCCCACCGCTTTCCCGCACCCATCACTCTCAGCTACACTCTCTTCCAGCCATGTCGAAAAAACAGTTCTCCGCCGCAGCCCTGATGGCCGCCCTCATTTTTTCGCCCGCATTCGCCCAGAACCCTCCCCAACCAAAGCCCTCACCTTCCTTCATGGCCCCACAAACATCATCACCACCACAGCAGAATTTCTCGCCACTGCTGCTGCAGCAGCTTTCGGCCATCAAAGCCGCTTCGCTGAATGACGACTACGCCTTCCACCAACTCGCTCACCTCACCGAAAATATCGGAGCACGCCCCACCGGCTCCGCTCAAGCCACCGCCGCCGCGCAATACGTCGCCGCCGAACTCCGCAAGCTCGGACTCGAAGTCCACCTCCAGCCCGTTGCCGTCGGCCACTGGGTTCGCGGCGCAGAAACCGCCGCCCTCGTCGAATATCCCGGCATGGTCCCCAATACCACTCAGAGAATTGTTCTCACCGCGCTGGGCAACAGCGTCGCTACTCCCTCCGACGGACTCACCGCCGATGTCGTCACCGTCAACTCATTCGACGAACTTCAGGCCCTCGGCCGCGACAAGGTCGCCGGCAAAATCGTCTTCTTCAACGAACTCTTCGACAAGCAAAAAGCCGCCGCCGGACTCGGCTTCAACTCCTACGGGGAAGCAGTTCGCTATCGCGTCGCCGGACCCAAAGCGGCCGCCGACCTCGGCGCAGTCGCCGCCCTCATCCGCTCCATCGGCAGCGCCGACTATCGTCTCCCGCACACCGGCATTTCCCTCCCCGCATCCATTCCTTCCGCCGCCATCACCGCCGAAGACGCCGACCTCATCGCCCACCTCTCCGCCCAGGGCAAGGTTCGCATGCATCTCATCCTCACTCCGCAGAAGCTCGCCGACGAAACCAGCTACAACGTCATCGCCGACCTCAAAGGCTCCGAGCATCCCGAGCAGTACGTCGTCGTCTCCGGACATCTCGACTCCTGGGATCTCGGCACCGGTGCGATCGACGACGGCGCCGGAGTCGTCATCGCCATGCAGGCCGCCGAAGTTCTGCAGCGCCTTCACCTGCGCCCCGCCCGCACTCTCCGCGTCATTGCCTGGATGGACGAAGAAACCGGAGGCTCCGGCGCACGCGCCTACACCAACGAATTCTCCAACGACTTCCCCCGCCACGTCGCCGCCATCGAGAGCGACGCCGGCGCTGCCCATCCGCTGGGCTTCGACGTTAAGATTTCCGCCGCAGCCATCGAACTCCTTCGCCCCGTGCAAACCGTTCTTGAAAGCATCGGCGCAACTCTTCTGCAATCGGTCCCGTTTTCTCCCGGCGCAGATATCGACGCCATGTCGAATGCTGGAGTTCCCGCCTTCGGTGTCATGGAAGACAACCGCACCTACTTCAACTACCACCACACCGCCGCCGACACGCTGGACAAAGTAGTGCCTGGTGAACTTCGCGAAAACGCAGCAGCCATGGCAGTCATGGCCTACGCCCTGACCAACATGAA
Organism: uncultured Acidobacteriaceae bacterium; assembly: GCA_963715875.1. Taxonomy (GTDB): domain Bacteria; phylum Acidobacteriota; class Terriglobia; order Terriglobales; family Acidobacteriaceae; genus Sulfotelmatobacter. The sequence continues at coordinate 5,151,585 of OY970281.1, forward strand.
AGATCCCCTGCCGCGCTAGATCTAGAAAGTGCTTGTCTTTCCGAACCGGGCCGAAAGCCCGGCGAGGAACCTGATTCCTATTGCTCGCACCAAGCCTCACTCCTAAAATATCCGCATGACTACCGCCGAACAGATCCTCTCTGCTTCGGAGCGAGGCGAGATCGAGCGGGTGAAATCTCTGCTCGCAAGCGACCGCCCTCTGGTCAACATCCGCGGAGCCTACAACAAGACCCCGCTGCACTGGGCCGCCGAGAAAAATAATCGCGAACTAGCCGACGTGCTGCTCGCCGCCGGCGGCGACATCACCGCCGAAACCACCTGGGGAATGACTCCCCTGCAGTGGGCCGCCAACATGGGGAGCCGCGACGTCGCCGACACTCTGCTGCAGCACGGCGCGAAGCCGCAACTGAATATGTGGGCGGCCGCCGGCCTTGGCATGCTCGATGTGGTGCAATCCTTCTGGGAGTCTCCTGAAAAATTAAAGCCCGGCGCCGGCCAGACCCGCACCCGCCGCACGCCCAATAGAGATTGGAACAAGACACCTCCGCCAGACGACTACGCCTCGCTGGTCTCCGATGCGTTCTACATCGCGGCGCGGAACGGCCACATCGACGCAGCCGAATTTCTTCTGCAGAAAGGTGCCGACATCAATTGCCGCGGCTTCTTCGGAGCTCCCGGCCTGCACTGGGCAGCCATCAACGGCCACGAGAAGATGGTGGAATTTTTGGTAGCCAACGGAGCCGATCTCACGCTGCGTGATGAAAAATTTAATTCGACCGGCGTCGGGTGGGCGCTCGAGGGCCATCATGCCGCCATCGCCGAACTGCTCCGCCGCAACGGAGCGGAAGACCGGCGTCAGCCGTAAATCCTTGGGATTGGCCCCGGGGCCCATCGCGCTCGCTTTCAGGGAATCCGGCAAAGCCGTACCGCGCGGTTCTGGTAGGCGCAGTCAAGCCCCGCCACTCCCGGTTGCTGCAGCACGACCCAACTCACCCCATAGTTCGATTTCAAACGCTCGAAGTCCTTCGCGCGGAAATCCCTCCACGGACTTTCCGCCCGCACCTGCGTCCACCATTCGTCCGCCAAGCCGGGAAACATGCTCGCCGCGCCGCTATCCTTGGACTCGTCCGCCATCCGGCTCCGTTGCGCCAGGCAACGGAAGCCGGTAGCGTCTTCGCCGGGCAGTTGCATGAACTTGGGATCCAGGGCAAATAGCGCGTCAACGGGCGTATGGTAGTGGGCCCAAATAAATGCCTGCGCCCATTCATTCCGCGGAGCGACGCCCGGCCACTCAACATGCGCACTGGCGGGGAAAAGCGCCAGTTGCGCCGTAAGCATGCCGGCGCACAGTGGAACAAACAGCACCATCCAGCGCCACACCTTCGTTTTCAGCACAAACTCGCCCAGCAGTCCGCCCATGATCAGAAACATCAGCATGTAAAGCAGGTGCAGGCTGCGCAGCGGCTGCACGCGGGCAAGGGCTTCAAAGCGCGCCGGCAGATCAATCGCCAGCGCCGCAAGAAAATAAATGGCGTCGTAGATGATGAGCGCGCGGCACACCAACTCCAACCGCAGCCACTGCCGCTCTCGCGCAATCCGCCCGAACCACCACAACAGCGCCATCGGCGCGACAATCCCGAACTGCTCGTACCACCGCCAGTGCTGGATGTAGTGCACCCCATGCTCCAGCGCCACCACGTGATAAGCCGCCGAGGGCGGTGGCGCCAGCACGCCTACAAAAGGCAGCAGGCAGCACAATCCGCTCGCCGCTCCCATCGCCGGCAGTGCCATCCCTTCCTTCTTTACTCTTTCCATCGCTACCAGAAGAATGCAGAAGGAAAGCACAAACGCCGACATCAGCAGATGCACGCTCGCCGCGAACGCCACCCACATCGCTGCCTGCACATATTTCCTCTCCAGAGTGCGCGCTACGGCAAAGATCGCCGCGAATGCCGCCAGGTTCCGCGGGTTCAAATACTGGTCCATGATGTAGAGCGCGGTGCCCGCCACCGGAATCGTCAGCAAAGCCGCTACCAGGCATACCCCGGCCCACCGTGCCCTCGCATTTGAAAACCACAGGCCGGTCAACTGCCAGCAGGCCAGCAGCAGAAGAAAGATCGCCAGCACCTGCCCGCAGAAAAGTCCGAGCTCCATGCGCAAGTGCAACGTCCGCAGCGCGAGGGAAATCAGGTTCGGAAAAAATGTCAGGCTGGCATGGGAACCGATGAACTGCTGCCCGTCGGCGAACAGTTCGGGATGATGAATGCGCCGCACGCCGGGCAGGTAAATCTCGGCATCTTCAGCGAACGGATGATATCCATGGATGAGAAACGAGCCCGCCGTGAGCGCCAGCAGGATCAGAGCTGTGGGGTAATTTTTTCTTGCGCGGATCAACATTATGCTTCTATATTCTCTCATTCGACTTGCCCGGTCTGTGATGTGAGAACCGCAAATGCTACCCTCTGCCGCCGTTTGAGGCAACATCCCTCTTCCCCACCCTTGCGCCTCTCGCCGCCTCTGCGTAGCATCTAATTCCAGATGGCTGCCGCACTCATGCCCGAGCGACTTCGCCCTCGCATTCATTTCGGCGAGATGCTGAGCTTCGCCTACGACACCTTCAAGGCCAACAAGGTGCGCTTCGCCCTCACCGCGCTCGGCATGGTCATCGGCACCGCTTCGCTCATTCTTGTGGTCACCATCGGCATGACGGGCAAGCAGTGGGTCATCGGCCAGATCCAGGCTATCGGGACCAACGAAATATGGGCAGAGTACGAAGGGGCCCAGCACATCAGCAACGCCAGCCTCGATCCGCTCACCATTGAAGATGTCGAAGCGGTCCGCGAACTCGTCCCCGGCGTTGTGGGCGCATCTCCCGTGGTCGCCTTCGGAGAACGCATCGCCGTCGGCAACGGCGACGAAAAAGACGTCCAGATTCTTGGGGTCTATCCCGAATACCAACGCGTGCGCAACCTCAAAGTCCTCGCCGGACGTTTTTTCGACCGCGAGGACGAGCAGGCCCACAATAAGGTCGCGGTCATCACGGAAAAAATGGCGCGCGAAGTCTACGGCTCCCAGCAAGGCGCCGTCGGCAAGGTCATCAAGCTGACCGGACTGCCCTTCAGCATCATCGGCACATTCAAAGAAGGAGCGGAAACCTTCGGCGAGACCGAAGTCGCCGATAATGCCATGGCGATCCCGTACACGGTGAGCCGGTATTTCTTCGAGACTCCCAACGTCAAGCTGGCGTACTTCTCCATGGAGGATGCGGCCATGGTGCCCGCGGCCACGGTGCAGATTAAGCGCGTGCTGCAGTCGCGCCACCGCGCCGAGTCGGTCTACGGAGTGCAGAACCTGACAGCTCTGCTGACCATGGCAGACCGCGTCGCCACCGGGTTGACCTGGGTGCTGCTGCTGATCTCGACCGTGACGCTGCTAGTGAGCGGGATCGGGATCATGAACATCATGCTGGCAACGGTGACCTCGCGCATCCGGGAGATCGGGATTCGCAAAGCGATCGGAGCCACCAGTCGCGAAATCCGTCTCCAATTCCTGGCGGAAGCCGTGCTCATCTCTCTTATCGGAGGCTTCGCCGGCATCGTCATCGGCCTCGCGATCCCGTACTCGGTTCGGTTCCTGACGGAATACCACGTTCCCATTTCGGGATGGTCGGCCATCATCGCCATCCTCGTGTCGTCAGTCGTCGGCATCATTTTCGGCACCGTACCAGCCACCCGCGCCGCCCAATTGGATCCGGTAGAGAGTCTGCGGTACGAGTAGGGGTGAAAAAGGTTTCAGAGTTTCAAAGTTTCAAGGTTTCAAAGTCTCAAAGCTGCAGCTCTTAGAAACTCTGAAACTTCGAAACCTATTTCCCACAACCCCATGAAACGAAATACCTTCCGCGTCAGTAACGGCGGTTCCGCAGTTTCAGTTTCAGGGTTTTAAAGTGTAAGCCCGCCGCTCCGTTGAGACCTTGAGACTTTGAAATTTTGAAACCCTGAAACCTGCCTCCCGATGCCTGTTGCCACGAAAAAGTTGCTTTTTACCCACACTCCGAAGTATTATCACTTAGGAGCGTGTCGTAATTCCCAGAGTATCTAGACCCTGTACCGCTAATAGCTAACTTCCAGACTTGTTGTTTCAGCTTGTGCAAAACTAACGAGGCCGCCTGTCAGCCTCCGTCCCGGTTCGGAGAGTTCAATATGGCGTGGTACGCATACTGCCTTACCGAGCACCAGACCCTTCCCAACGGTACCCGTTCCCGACGCCCTTTCGTTATCGAGAATGTTCAAGGCGTGAACGGAGCCCCTGTCCTCAGCTATCCCAGCGGTGAATTTGCTGTGATTGTGAGCGAGTACGACGTGAATGCTGGCCAACTGGATCACCAATCCGCCATCGACCATGCCCGTGTGGTCAGTGGATGCTTCCGCAACTCCACCGTACTGCCGTTCCGTTTCGGGACAGTCTTTGAAAGCGACGACGCACTCCGCCAGGCCGTCCGGGTCAACCGGCGAGCCTTCGGCGTCAGCGTGGCCAAGCTTCGGGGCAAGTCCGAAATGCACATCAAGCTCACCGTAACGGATGGATCGCTGCGCGAGGCCATGATCGATGTCATTCTTCCCGACACCGTTGGCGGCGACTATCTTTCCAAACTCCGCGTCAAGGCTTCCCGCGAACGCGAACGTCAGACTAAGGCCCGCGCCCTCTCGGTGCAGGTCCACAAACTGTTCAACCCGCTGGAAGAAGAGGTGAGCTGCAAGAAGGTCGCCCCCCAGGGCATGCTCATCGACATCGCTCACCTCATCGACACCAAGTCGATCGAGAAATATCAAAACCGCTACAGTACCGCTGCCAAGCAGTTGAAGAACTGCGAAGTCAGCATCAGCGGCCCCTGGCCCCCGTACCACTTCCTACCCGGGAAGCTGCGCACGGTAGCCGGCAACAGCTAGTCAAGCTTGATCGGGCCGCCGGCTTCGCCAGCATCGGCGGCCCGAATCGCTCCATCCACCTTGTTACCATCCCCATGCAGTCAATGTGCAGGCTTGTGCACTTGCCCCGGCCAGACCTCACGGCCAGGCCCCCTCCGACCCCTCCCGAACCGCCTCTAACCGTCTCGATTTCAGTGCCTTGGATGCGGCGCAACTTCTCTTCCCTCACGCGCCGCCTTTGGTTCCGCAAGTGCTTCTTCTCTCCGTAACAAAGAGGCCGCAAACCTAGAAATGACCTTCACTTCGTTGCTTTTTCACTGCCCAAAAACCCGTTCCAGTTGCCGGAGCGGCCACTTGAATCGCCTTTCCTGACAACCTTCCAAATTTGACCTCTTGGAACGTGGCCCCAGCAATGGGGCCACTTTTTTGCGCCCACCAAAATCGCCATGTGGGGACAGCCGCCCTCGGCTGTCCCGCCCCTTTTGGGAAAGTGAGATGACAGACCCCTGTCTTGCTGAGCGGAGTCGGGACGACCGAAGGGAGTCCCGGCGCAGTCGAAGCATCCCTATGTCCACCACGGTCCCTGGCGCGAGAAGGCGAACTCCGGACCGCCAGGTCGGCGCAGGTTCTTCGACAGCGCACTTCCCCTCCGCCACGCTCTCACTCCGCTCCGACAAAACGAAAGTGAGATGACAGACTCCTGTGTCTTGCTGAGCGGAGTCGGGACGACCGAAGGGAGTCCCGGCGCAGTCGAAGCATCCCTATAGCCATCACGGTGCATGGCGCGCGACTAGACGAACCCCGTACAGCCAGGCCGGCTGTCTTCGCAGCCCCGCTTACTAAACACAAAACAGGTCGTCTAAGTCTGGCTTGATGGGTTTCGTCTGAGTTGGAGGAATGAAGATGCGCAGACTAGGGTACGCGCTGTTGATAGCGTCGGTGTTCGCGGGCGGGCAGGCTACCCGCACGGCGGCAGACTTGATGCATGAGGGACTGGCGGCCATGGGCGGCGAGCAAAAAATCCGCAGTCTCAAGGCCCTGCACTTCGAGGCGTTCGCGGTCCGCAACATGCTCGAACAGTCAGAGCGTCCGGAAGGTCCCTACATTGTGGAAAGCCATCAGGTCGAGGAGTGGCGCGATCTGGAGCACGGCAAGTGGAAGAGCGCGGTAAAGGCGCGGGTGGCGATGCAGCCCGAGTTTGCCATGACCTCGGTGGTTTCCGACGGTGCGGCGGGACTGAGTTTTGACGCCCATCCGGTGCCGGCTTCGGGCGAGCAAATGCAGAATGGGGCGGAGGCTCTGGCGCTGAGTCCGGAGCGGGTGTTGATCACGGCGCTGGCGAGTCCCGATCTCCAGCGGTTGGCCGATCTCACGCTGCAGAGCGTGCCGCATCAGCAAGTGCAATTCACCTGGCAGGGTGTGCCGGTGAGGATTTTTCTGAATGCGGATACTCATCTCCCGACAGCGGTGGAGTGGGTGAGGGCGTATCCCTATGGAATTTTCTGGAGCATCTGGGGCGAGGTGACGACGCGGGTCTATTACTCGTTTTGGTGGATGCAGAATGGGATTCATTATCCGCTGCAGAAAGATGTTGTGCGCAACGGGTTGCCGGACCAGACGGTGACGATCACGAAGGTGGATTTTAATCCGGCGATGCCGGCCGATGAATTTGCGATTGCGCCGGAGATGCGCACGGCATTTGCCGCGCGTGCGACGAACACGATCGATGACCGTTCGCCCGGCAAAGCCGAGACGGCGAGCGAGATTGCCCCGGGGATTCTTTTCATACCGGGCGCGTGGAACACGACGCTGGTGCGGCAGGACGATGGAATTGTGGTGCTCGAAGCACCCATGTCTTCGGGATATTCGGCCAAGGTGATGCAGTTGGCGGAGAGCAAATTTCCGGGAATCCCGATCAAGGCCGTGATTACCACATCGGACTCCTGGCCGCACATTGGAGGAGTGCGGGAGTATGTGGCGCGCGGAATTCCGGTGTACGTGCTGGACCGGACCGTGCCGCTCATCGAGCGCTTCCTGCAGGCGCCGCGCACCGAGTATCCGGATAGCCTGGCGAAAGCCCCGCGGGCGGCCGATCTGCGAGCGGTGGCCGCGAAGACAGTGGTGGGATCGGGCGCGAACCGCATGGAGATTTATCCGATTCACGGGGAGACCAGCGAGCGGCAGATGATGGTCTATTTCCCCGAACACAAGTTGCTGTATGGGAGCGATCCGTTTCAGCAGTTGGAGGATGGGAAACTCTTTTATCCGCAGACGGTATATGAGTTGAAAACCGCGGTAGATCGCGAGCACCTCGCAGTGGAGAAATTTTTCATGATGCATGTAGGAGTGAATCCATGGGCGATGGTGGTAGAGACGGTGCGAGGGGCGGAGTGACGGGTCGGAGAGCCGGGGAGATTTCGGCGGCCGTGATCTAGGTTTCTAGGTTTCTAGGTTTCAAGGTTTCAAGGTTTCTAGGTTTCAGGGTTTCAGAGTTTAACTTTCAAACTTTGAAACATGAAACTTTGAAACGTGCGTTAAGCGGCTTTTCGTTGAAACTTTGAAACATGAAACTTTGAAACCTGGCTATGCGGTGTGCGCCGGTTCGTTGCGGGCAGCGTAGTAAGTAGAGTATTCGGTGACCAGTTTGCGGCCATTGGGACTGAAGCGCGGCAGGTGGAGAATCCCCGCGCGCTGCATGGCAAATTGCAGTGTGGTGGCGAGAACTCCGAAGCCGTATTTCACGCTGCGGCGGAAGTTGATGGAGGACGCTTCTTCGAAATACTTCGTGGGGCAGGAAACTTCTCCGATGCGGAAGCCGAAGTGAACGCACTGGGCGAGCATCTGGTTGTCGAAGACGAAATCGTCGGAATTTTCCAGCAGCGGAAGTTCGGTCAGCACTTTGCGTGTGAAGGCGCGGTAGCCGGTGTGGTACTCGGAAAGTTTTACACCCAGAAAAAGATTTTCGAATCCGGTGAGCAGGCGGTTGGAAACGTATTTGTAGAACGGCATGCCGCCGCGCAGGGCGGTTCCTCCGATGATGCGCGAACCGAGGACAACGTCGTAAACCTCGTAAGCGGCCATGCTGGCCATGGCGGTCACCAGCAGCGGGGTGTACTGGTAGTCGGGGTGGAGCATGATGACGACGTCTGCACCGGCGGCAAGGGCCTCGCGATAGCAGGTTTGCTGGTTGCGTCCGTAGCCGTAGTTGCGATCGTGCTGAAACACCAGCAGGCCGAGGCGGCGCGCGGCATCGACGGTTTTATCGCGGCTGTGGTCGTCGACGAGGATGCGGATATCGACCAGGTCGGGGAGTTCTCCGACGGTGACCTCAAGGGTCTTCTCCGCGTTGTAAGCGGGCATGACGACCGCGATGCGTTTGCCGTTGATCATTTCAGCGAGAGCGAATTTCAGCGTCTATGATACAGGAGAGTCGCGGGGTGCGCGGGGCTTGGTTTGAATGACAGAACGAAAATTCCCGCAAGGCAAAATCCCTGTCTTGCTGAGCGGAGGCGGGACGATCGCAGGGAGTCCCGACGGAGTCGAAGCATCCCTATGGGCAGCACAGGTGAGGATAGGGATCCTTCGATTGCGTGAGTGCACCGCTTCGCTCGCACTCACTTCGCTCAGGAAGACAGAACGAAAATTACCATCAAAGCACGACGCTCTGACGCCGCACACCGGGGCCTCACCAGCGAGTAAAGATTTGTAAAACCTTCGCCCCGGGCTTGACCCGTCGGCGGGGCAGAGTTGATGCTGGATTGGTACGGTTCTACTATTACTTCTACGTTCCGGTTCCAGCCTGAGCCTCTTCAGCGGGCGGACCTAGGAATTAAGGACGATCGATTTCCTTTTCCCGAAGAGGCGCCGCAACCGAGTCAAGAATGTATACGTCTAATGAAATGCGGTTGCCTGGGCGCACTCATGAAAGTTGCAACGGATTGAATCCATTGAAAATGACAAGTGCGAAATCTTCTCACGATCAAGTGTGGCGCGCCGCAGGCGTCCGCGGTCTGGCATGGGCGCTCGGGCTGAGCGTGTTGTGCGCGTCGTTTGCCGGTTGCAGCGGTTCCGATTCCAAACAGCAGAAGGCGCAGGCGGCAGGCCCGCACCCCGTTTCGGTGGCCGTGGCCCTGGTGCAGCGGCAGGACGTTCCGGTTTATCTGGTGGGCTTGGGAACGGTGACGGCGTTTTACACCGCGAACATCAAGAGCCGCGTTAACGGGCAGATCATGCAGGTCAACTTCAAAGAGGGAGACAACGTCAAGCAGGGCGACTTGCTGATCCTCATCGATCCTCGTCCCTTTCAAGCGGTGTTGGATCAGATGCAGGCGCAGTTGTTCAAAGACCAGGCGACGCTGCGGGATGCGCAACTGAACCTGCAGCGCTACACCACGCTGATTCCCTCGGGGAGTATTGCGCAACAGCAGGTGGACACGCAGAAGTCGCTGGTGGACCAGCTGGACGGGCAGGTGCGGACGGATCAGGCGCAGATCGAAACCGCGAAGATCAACCTGATTTACTGCCACATCACCGCGCCATTCAACGGACGCGTGGGATTGCGGCAGGTGGATCCGGGAAACATTGTGCATGCCGCGGATACGACTCCGATGCTGATTCTGACGCAGCTGCAGCCGATTGCGGTGATCTTCACATTGCCCGAAGACCAACTGCAGACGGTGTCGCAGCACATGAAGAATGCGACGCTGTCAGTGGAAGCATACAGCCGGGATGACCAGACCAAACTGGCGACCGGGAAACTGACGACGATCGACAACCAGATCGATCCGACCACGGGAACGGACAAGCTGAAGGCGGTGTTCGATAACAAAGACAACCAGCTTTGGCCGAACCAGTTCGTGAACGCGAACCTGCTGCTGGAGACGCGGAAGAATGCGACTGTGGTGCCCACGGCTGCGATCCTGCGCGGCCCGCAGGGAACGTTTGTGTATGTGGTGAAGCCGGCCAACACGGCGGCAGCCCCAGGATCGGCGTCAGGAACAGCGCCGGCCAGCACCGTGGAAGCGCGCCCGGTAACGATCACGCTGACCCAAGGGAACACGGCGGTGGTGGGGAGCGGGCTGAATCCGGGAGACACCGTGGTCACTGATGGCCAGGACAAATTGCAAACCGGCAGCGCGATCACGCCGCGCGCCAATGCGCCCAGCTCAACTCCGGGCGGACAGAGCGGCGGCTCATCCTCGGGAAGTCCTACTCCATGAGTCCATCCAAACTATTTATTCTCCGGCCGGTGGCGACCACGCTGTTGATGGTGGGCGTGCTGCTGGTGGGGTGGGTCGCGTTTCTGCAACTGCCGGTGTCGGCGCTGCCGGAAGTCGATTATCCAACCATTCAGGTGGTGACGTTTTATCCGGGAGCGGATCCGGACGTGATGGCGTCGTCGGTGACGTCGCCGCTGGAGCGGCAATTCGGGCAAGTCCCGGGCCTCAGCCAGATGACGTCGACGAGTTCGCTCGGCAGTTCGGTGATCACGCTGCAGTTCGCGCTCGATCAGAACATCGATGTGGAAGAACAGCAGGTGCAGGCGGCAATCAACTCGGGATCCACGTACCTGCCGACGGACCTGCCGAATCCTCCGATCTATAACAAGGTGAATCCAGCGGACTCGCCGATTTTGACGCTGGCGATGACTTCGGACACGCTCGCGCTCTCGAAAGTGGAGGACCTGGCCGACACGGCGCTGGCGCAGAAGATTTCGCAGTTGCCGGGAGTGGGGCTGGTCTCGATCAGCGGCGGGCAAAAGCCGGCGGTGCGGGTGCAGGTGAATCCGACAGCACTGGCTTCCTACGGATTGGGATTGGAAGATGTGCGGACGGCGCTGGCCGAAGCGAATGTGGACCAGGCCAAAGGCGTGATCGACGGGACGCGGCAGTCCTACACCATCGGGGCGAACGACCAGCTATTTTCGAGCGAGCAGTACAAGCCGATCGTGGTGGCGTACCGCAACGGTGCGCCGGTGCGGCTGAGCGATGTGGCCAATGTGATCGACGGCACCGAGAACACGAAGCTGGCGGCGTGGATGAATCTGACGCCGGCGGTGATTGTGAACATCCAGCGGCAGCCGGGGGCGAACATCATCAGCGTGGTCGACCGCATCAAGGCGCTGCTGCCGCAGTTGCAGCATTCGCTGCCCTTGTCGGTGAAGATGCAGATTCTTACCGACCGCACGACCACCATCCGAGCGTCGGTAAAGGACGTTGAGTTCGAACTCACGCTGACGATCGTGCTGGTGGTGATCGTAATTTTCTTCTTCCTGCGGAACCTGCGGGCGACGGTGATTCCGAGTATCGCGGTGCCGCTGTCGATCGTGGGAACTTTCGGCGTGATGTACCTGATGGGGTACAGCCTGAACAATCTGACGCTCATGGCGTTGACCATCTCGACCGGATTCGTAGTGGACGACGCCATCGTGATGATCGAAAACATCGACCGCTATCTGGAGGCGGGAGAATCGCCGCTGGAGGCGGCGCTGCAAGGGTCGGGGCAGATCGGCTTCACCATCGTGTCTCTGACGGTGTCGCTGATTGCGGTGCTGATCCCGCTGCTGTTCATGGGAGACATTGTGGGCCGGCTGTTCCGCGAGTTTGCGGTAACGCTCGCGGTGACGATTCTGGTGTCGGCGGGAGTTTCGCTCACGCTGACGCCGATGATGTGCGCCAAGCTGTTGCGCCATCGCAAGCCGGGCTCGGAAGGACGCTTCTACGAAGTTACCGAAGATTATTACAACCGCGTGATTGCGTTTTACGGGCGTACGGTGAAGTGGGTATTGAAGCATCAGACGGCGACATTGCTGGTGACCTTCGGAACGCTTGTGCTGACGCTGGTGCTGTACGTGGTGGTCCCCAAGGGATTCTTCCCGGTGCAGGACACGGGCGTGATCCTGGGAATCTCGGAAGCGCCGGACAATATTTCGTTCGACGCCATGTCGCAACGGCAGCAGGAACTGGCGAAGGCGATCCTGAAAGATAAGGATGTGGACAGCCTGTCGTCGTTCATCGGGGTCGATGGAACCAATACCACGCCGAACAGCGGACGGATTCAGATCAACCTGAAGCCGCGGGACGAGCGCAAAGACGATGCGTCGGCGATCATCCGGAGGCTGCAGCCGGCGTTGAACAGTGTCGAGGGAATCACGCTCTACATGCAGCCGGTGCAGGACCTGACCGTGGAAGATCGGGTGAGCCGCACCCAATTTCAATATTCCATTGAAGACGCGGATGCGCAGGAGTTGGCGCAATGGACGCCGAGGCTGGTGGATAAACTGCGGCAAGCTCCGGCGCTGCGCGATGTCGCCACCGATCAACTCGACGGGGGACTGAGATCGAATCTGACGATCGACCGCGATACCGCGTCGCGGCTGGGCATCCTGCCGCAGGCCGTGGACAATACGCTCTATGACGCTTTCGGGCAGCGGCTGGTTTCGATCATCTTTACCCAGTTGAACCAGTATCACGTCGTGCTCGAAGTGCAGCCGAATTTCGCGCAGACGCCGACTGACATGAACGATGTGTACGTGCGGCCAAGCAGCGCGCTGCCGAATACGGGTGCTCCGACGGCGAATGCAGCGACGGCGACTACCACCGGAGCTCCCGTGCCGCTCTCGACCTTCGTGAAGATGCATACGACGAACACGCCGCTGGCGGTCAACCACCAGGGCCAATTTCCGGTGGTGACGCTGTCGTTCAATCTCGCTCCGGGAGCATCGCTGGGCGACGCGACCAAGGCGATTCAGGCGGTGGAAAAAGAAATTCAGCTCCCGCCCAGCATTCATGCGTCGTTTCAAGGGACGGCGGCGGCCTTCCAGAATTCCCTCGCCAGCGAGCCCTTCCTGATTCTCGCGGCGATCATCACGGTGTACATCGTGCTCGGAGTTTTATATGAGAGCTACATCCATCCCGTGACGATTCTTTCGACACTGCCCTCGGCGGGCGTGGGCGCGATTCTCGCGCTGATGATTACCGGGAACGATCTGACCGTGGTGGCGCTGATCGGAATCATATTGCTCATCGGAATTGTGAAGAAGAACGCCATCATGATGATCGACTTCGCGCTGGAAGCGGAGCGCGTGGAGCACAAGCCTCCGGAGGAAGCGATTTTTCAGGCGTGCCTGCTGCGCTTCCGTCCCATCATGATGACGACGATGGCGGCGCTGCTCGGCGGATTGCCGCTGGCCCTGGGATCGGGCACGGGCGCGGAATTGCGCCGTCCGTTGGGCATCACGATTGTGGGTGGTCTGTTGTTGAGCCAGTTGCTGACGCTGTATACGACGCCGGTGGTTTATTTGTGGTTTGACCGGCTGGCGCACCGATTTGAGAAATACAGGATCGGAAATCCGATCCCGCAGGAGATGCCAGGAGACTAAGGCAGGGGTCAGGGATCTGAAGTCAGAAGTCAGAAGTGAGAATGCAGAAGTAAAACCCAATCGGGATTAACTTCTGCATTCTGACTTCTAACTTCTGCATTCACCTATGAGTATTTCGGCTCCATTTATTCGGCGACCGATTGGCACTTCGCTGCTGGCGGCGGCGTTGTTGCTGTCGGGCATCCTGGCATTTAATTTTCTGCCGGTGGCCTCGTTGCCGAGAGTCGATTTTCCGGTGATCGGGGTCGGCGCGGGCCTGCCCGGAGCCGATCCGCAAACCATGGCATCGGCGGTGGCAACGCCTCTGGAGCGGCAGTTCGGCCGCATCGCCGGCGTGAACCAGATGACGTCCTCGAGCCAACTGGGCTCGACCAGCATCACGCTGCAGTTCGATCTGGATCGCGACATCAATGCGGCGGCGCGCGACGTGCAAGCGGCGATCAATGCGGCGCGCAGCCAGCTTCCGGCAAACCTGCCAAGCAATCCCACATATCGCAAAGCGAATCCCGCGGATGCCCCGATCACGATTGTGGCGTTGACCTCGGATACGATTCCCGTGCCGCGGCTCTACGACACGGCCGACTCGATTCTGGCTCAGAAGCTTTCGCAGGTGGAGGGCGTGGGGCAGGTGTTCGTGTTCGGCTCGGCGCCGCCCGCGGTGCGCGCGGAAGTGAATCCGACGCTGTTGAACAAACTGGGCGTCGGGCTGGACACGGTGCGGATCGCGCTCAACGCCGCGAATGCCAACACGGCGAAGGGGCAGGTCTCCGACCAGACCAAGTCCTGGGCATTCAGCGACAACGATCAATTGTTCACGGCGGACGAATACCGTCCATTGATCGTCTCCTACCACAACGGCGCGGCGGTGCGACTGGGAGACGTGGCCGATGTCGAGGATTCGGTTGCGGACGTACGCAACATCGGACTGGCGAACGGCAAGCCGAGCGTGCTGATTGTGCTGTTCCGGCAGCCGGGAGCGAACATCATCGACACCGTGGATCGAGTGCGGGCGCTGATGCCGTACCTGCAGTCCTCGGTATCGCCGGCCATCAAGCTCGATATCGTTCTGGACCGGACGGTCACGGTGCGGGCGTCGGTGAAAGACATTGAAACCACGCTGCTGATTTCGATCATGCTGGTGATTCTGGTGGTGTTCGCATTTCTGCGGACGGTGCGGGCAACGATCATTCCCAGCATTGCAGTGCCGCTGTCGCTGGTGGGAACTTTCGGAGGCATGTACCTGCTGGGTTACAGCCTCGACAATCTGTCGCTGATGGCGCTGGCGATCTCGACCGGATTCGTCGTGGATGACGCGATCGTGGTGCTGGAAAATATTACGCGCTACGTAGAAAAGGGGATGGACGCGGTGACGGCGGCGTTCAAAGGTGCGGCGGAAATCGGGTTCACCGTGCTCTCGATGAGTTTGTCGCTGGTCGCGGTGTTCATTCCGCTGCTGCTGATGGGTGGAATTGTGGGTCGGCTCTTCCGCGAGTTCGCGGTCACGCTGAGCATGGCAATCGCAGTTTCCCTGGCGGTATCGCTGACCACGACGCCGACAATGTGCGCAAAATTTCTGCGGCCGCCCGAAGCCGGCCACAAACACAATCGAATTTACCGCGCCAGCGAATGGCTGTTCGACAAGATGCTGGCGGGCTATGACGTGGCGCTGAAGCACGTTCTCAAGTATCAGGTTGTCACCCTGGTGGTCACCATCGCGGTCGCCTGCCTCAGCATTTACCTCTACATGATCGTGCCCAAGGGATTTTTCCCGCAGCAGGACACGGGGCGCCTTGGGGGCGCCGTGCAGGCGGAGCAGGACATTTCTTTTCAGTCCATGCGGGACAAAATGGAAGCGTTCGTGAAGATCGTGCAGAAGGATCCCGCGGTGGACACGGTCGTGGGATTTGCGGGCGGAGGATCGGCGTTAAATCAGGGACGATTTTTCGTCATGCTGAAACCGCTGGATCAGCGCGGCAAGTGCTCAACTCGCCATTTCTGGCAATCCTGCCCGCAGGTAAGCGCTGACGACGTGATCAACCGGCTGCGTGGAAAATTGGCAGTGGTGCCGGGCGCGACGCTGTTCCTGCAGTCGGCGCAGGACCTGACCATCGGCGGGCGTTTCGGGCAGGCGCAGTACCAATACACGCTGCAGGGCGAAAATCTGGACGAGTTGAATACCTGGTCGCCGCAGTTGCTGACCAAGTTGAAATCGTTGCCGCAATTGCGCGATGTGAACACCGACCAGCAGGACAAGGGATTGCAGGCCAAGCTGGTGATCGACCGGGACACCGCCAGCCGCCTGGGAGTGCAGGCACAGGACATCGATAATGCGTTGTACGACGCCTTCGGGCAGCGCCAGGTATCGGTGATGTATCGTCCGCTGAACCAGTATCACGTGATCATGGAGGTGGCGCCGCAGTTTCAGGAAACCACCGAGGGCCTGCAGAATATTTATGTGCGCTCGTCGAGCGGCACGCCGGTGCCGCTGGCCACATTCACCAAGCTGGTTTCTTCGAACACGCCGCTGGCGGTGAACCACCAGAGCCAGTATCCCTCGGTCACGCTCTCTTTCAATCTGGCGCCGGGAGTGGCGCTGGGCGAGGCCACGCAGGCCATTGAAGAGGCCGAACGCACCATCGGTTTTCCCACGACCATCTCGGCGAGTTTTCAAGGGACGGCGCAGGCGTTCCAGCAATCGCTCTCCAGCGAATTGGTCCTGATCATCACCGCGCTGGTGACCGTGTACATCGTGCTGGGCATGCTTTACGAAAGCTACATCCATCCCATCACGATTCTGTTGACGATCCCGTCGGCGGGCGTGGGCGCGCTGCTCGCGCTGTTGCTGACGCACAACGAGCTGAATGTGATTGGGACCATCGGCATCATTCTGCTGATCGGGCTGGTGAAGAAGAATGCCATCATGATGATCGACGTTGCGCTCGAAGTGGAGCGCCAGGGCAAGAAACCGGTAGAGGCAATTTATGAAGCGTGCCTGCTGCGCTTCCGTCCCATCATGATGACGACGATGGCGGCGCTGCTGGGCGGGCTGCCGCTGGCCGTGGGCAGCGGCGTCGGTTCGGAATTGCATCGTCCTCTGGGCATCACGATTGTGGGCGGACTGATTGTCAGCCAGGCGCTCACGCTGTTTACCACTCCCGTGGTTTACGTCTATCTGGACCGCTTGCGGACCTGGCTGATCCGAATGTGGGCGGATTTGTGGGGCAGTGACAAGCCACTGGGCGAGGGCACGCCGGGAGATTCGACTCCGAGCCCCGCGCATTAAGCCGGGGCAACCTGAGGGGAACAGCGGAGCATCGCAGCACAGGATATTGCGCGGGCTTCGCTTCGCTCGCTGGACGGGCGAAGCCGGCCATTCCCACATATTTCGAATGGACAGCCGGGGGCGGCTGTCTCCACAATAGCCGGGGCGGCCGTCCCTACATTCGGTGTCCTGGCCGACAGGGAGATGCGCGTTTTGCGGAAGGCCAGTATTATTGTTCTTCGCCATCAAATTCTTTCAGGAGTCAGGAATGCTTCACAAAGCGTTGGTGCTGGCGTTGGTTGCGGTGGGCATTGCGAGTTGCGTGAGTTGCGGCACCACTTCGAACCACTACTTGTTTGCCACGATTCCGCAGGCCAACGAGATCGTGGCCTACCGCGAAGATCCGAACTCAGGAACGCTGACGCAGATTCTGGGCAGTCCGTATGCCGCGGGCGATGGAGCGCATTCGGTTGTGGTCCATCCCTCGGGAAGTTTTTTGTATGTGGCGAATCCCGGAGTAGGGGCGAATGGAGAAGACGACATTTCGCTGTTCACCATCACGAACGGCGCATTGACGGAGCAGCCGCCGCGGACGCCGCTGGGAAACACGGCGTCGGTGCCGCAGATTCTGGCCATGGACCCGGGCGGCAGTTTTTTGTATTCGATGAACGTGGGATCGAACAACATTTCAGTTTTTTCGATTGCCAGCTCGGGCGGGCTGACGCAGGTGGCCAACTCTCCGTTTTCGATTGGGTTTTCACCGCTGAACATGCAGTTGTCGCCGTCGGGAAATTCTCTTTACGTCTCGGGCGTGGGATCGCCGAACGGTTCCATCGCAACCTTTAGCGCGAGCGGAGGACAACTCACGCTGGTGGGACTGGTGAGCAGCGAGGGCGTGAATCCCTACGGGATGACGATCGATCCGAAGGGCGGATTTCTTTACGCGGCGAATTTCGGATCGAATTCCATCGCGACGTTTGCCATCGATCCGTCGCTCGGAACGCTGACCGAGGTGGCGGGCTCTCCGATCAACGACAACGGCTTCTTGGACCCGATCGCGATGGTGTTCGAGCCCTCGGGGACGTACCTTTATGTGGCGAATCAGGGATCGGCCAGTGTTGCGATCTACACGATTACCTCGAGCGGCCTGCCGTCGGCTTTGACCTCAGAGAATTCCTACGGAACGCAACCGAACCCAAGCTTTCTGGCCACCGATCCGAATGGAAAATATCTTTTCGTCGGAGGGCAAGGAGCAGGCGCAACGATTCAGCCGTTCGAAATCAGCAGCGGCACTTTGATCGGGCTCTTCTTCTATAACGTGGGAAATACGCCCAGCTCGATTGCCGTGATGCAGTAGGTTTCCGGCTTGCGTACGCGTCGCGCCAATTCTTCGAGGCGGGATTTCGAATCCTGTCATCCTGAGCGGAACCGGGATGACCGGAGGGAGTCCCGGTGCAGTCGAAGGATCCCTACCCTTTTGTTAAGCCCTGTCATCCTGAGCGGAACCGGGACGACCGAAGAGAGTCCCAGTGCAGTCGAAGGATCCCTACCCTTTTGTTAAGCCTTGTCATCCTGAGCGAAACCGGGATGACCGGAGGGAGTCCCAGTGCAGTCGAAGGATCCCTACCCATCCCCTATCCCTTCTTTGTCTTTTATTCACGACTCTCCGTCTATTTACACCCTTCTTTACAACCCCCTGACAACCGGAAACGGCGAAGTTTGGGACAATTAGTAGTCTCGCGGTGGCCGCAGCGTGTAGGATTGCGAGAGCCATAACCGCTGCCGGAAACCTGTTACACCGGTTAGCGGTCCGCTTCGTGCAGCTTGAACGAGGAGCCACAATCCATGAGGATCGCAAGCGCAGCCAGCGCTTTTCCGAAGCATTATTACACCCAAAAAGTTCTGCTTGACCGCCTGCAAGAGTATTGGGGAGCCCAACTCAAAAATCCCCTATTGCTCGCACGCTTGCATCGCAACGTGACCGTGGACGGCCGCTACCTCGCGGTGCCTGCGGAACAATACGTTGACATCAAGACGTGGGGGCAGGCCAACGACATCTGGATCAGAGTTGCGAAAGAGTTGGGCGAGCAGGCGCTGTGCCGCGCGTTGCAGAATGCCGGAGTGCAGCCCGCCCAGTTAGGATGCCTGCTGTTTACCACGGTCACGGGAGTGGCGAGCCCATCGATTGACGCCATGTTGATCAATCAAATGGGGCTTCCGAAAAATATCCGGCGGACTCCGATATTCGGCTTGGGATGCGTGGCGGGCGCGGCCGGAATTGCGCGCGCGGCGGATTATGTGAGCGCGTATCCGAAGCAGGCGGCGGCTTTGGTGTCGGTAGAGTTGTGCTCGCTGACGCTGCAGCGCGAAGATTTATCGGTGGCGAATCTGATTTCGTCCGGACTCTTTGCCGATGGCTCGGCCGCGGTGATCGTGACCGGGAAGGAATTTGAATCGGGGCAGGGAGAAATTTGCGGGCCGCAAATTCTGGCGACGCGCTCGATTTTTTATCCCAGCACGGAAGACATGATGGGCTGGAACATCTCGGAGAAAGGCTTCCGCATCATACTCTCGACCGAAGTGCCGCGATTGATTCGAGAAAACCTGGGGCGCGATGTCGACGCCTTTCTCGCCGATCAAGGGCACAAGCGGAGCGACGTAAAAAGTTTTGTGCTGCACACTGGAGGACCGAAGGTGCTGGAAGCATCGGCAGACGCGCTGGGTCTGCATAACGGGCAACTGGACGCGTCGTGGGATTGCCTGCGGAAAGTGGGAAATCTTTCGTCGGCGTCAGTGCTGGTCGTGCTCGAAGACGTGATGAAGAACCGGCGTCCGGAGCCGGGCACGCTGGGATTGCTGGCGGCGATGGGGCCGGGATTTTGTTCCGAGCTGGTGCTGTTGAAATGGTGAGGTCGAACGATTGCTGAAGTTGACAGATGTATTTGTGATCGGGGGCGGCCCTGCAGGATTGGCGGCGGCGATTGCGGCGCGGCAGCAAGGCTTTCGCGTAACGGTGGCGGATGGAGCGCGGCCTCCGATTGACAAGGCATGCGGCGAAGCGCTGATGCCGGATGCGATTGCCGCGTTTGAGCGGCTGGGACTGGCGGCGCCGGCGGCGGAATCGAGCGTGGTTCGCGGCGTACGATTTTTGAGTTCCGGTTTGGCCGCAGAGGCCGCATTCCCTTCGGGATGGCGCGCTCTTTCGATTCGCCGCACCACTCTGCATCGCATCATGAGCGAACGCGCCGCCGCGCTGGGAGTGGATCTGCTGTGGGAGACGGCGGTGACCGGGATTTCCGGCGGCGAAGTCCGGCTGGGCGCGCGGACGATTCACACGAAATGGATTCTTGCAGCCGATGGCGGCAACTCGCGCGTACGGCGCTGGGCGAATCTGGATGCGCACTCGCGAAGCAGTGCACGCTACGCGTTTCGCCGGCACTATCGCATCCCGCCCTGGACCGATCACATGGAAATTTATTGGGGTGCGCACAGCCAGGGCTATGTGAATCCCGTGAGCAGCGAGGAAATTTGCGTGGCAGTGGCGTCGCATCACGCCGGTCTTCGGCTCGACGAATCGTTGCAGGAATTTCCCGAATTGCAGAAGCGGCTGCGCGATGCGGAGACCACTTCCCATGAGCGCGGAGCAGTGTCCGCGAATCGCCGGCTTCGCCGAGTGTGGCGCGGGAATGTTGCGCTGATTGGCGACGCTTCGGGCACGGTGGATGCGATCACGGGCGAAGGTCTGGGACTTGCTTTCGGCCAGGCCATGGTGCTGGCGGATTGCCTGAAGAAGGGCGATCTCAGGGGATATCAGGCTGCGCACCGCCGGCTCGCAACCCGACCTCTAATGATGGCGCGGGTGATGCTGGCGCTGGACGGGCGTCCTCGATTGCAGCGGCGCACGCTGCAGACTTTTGGCCGCCATCCGGAAGTGTTTCGCCGCTTGCTGGCGCTGCACGTCGGCGCGCTTTCCCCCCTGCGCGTCGCGGTTGACGGGCTGACGCTTGGCTGGGGATTGTTGACGGCATGAAGCGGGCGCTGGGGATTTCCGGCGGCCGATTTTGCCGGCTGAAGCTTCGCCCGCCTTTTTTCCGGAGTGCATTTCTAGCGGCGATTGCGTTTCTGGCACTTGCCGGCCTCGCGGCTTCGGCGCAAAATCTTGCGTTCCGCCTGGATCCTCAACACACCACCATCAATTTCACGCTAAGCGATGTGTTGCACACAGTGCGGGGAAGCTTTCGGCTGCAGCACGGCGAGTTGAGTTTCGATCCGGCGTCGCGCAAAATGGCGGGCGAAATTGTGGTGGATGCCAGGAGCGGCGAAAGCGGCAACGGAAACCGCGACCGGAAAATGCATCGCGAAGTGCTGGAAAGCGAGCGCTATCCGGAAATTGCATTTCGTCCGGACCGGGTCGAGGGAACGGTGGCGCTCGAGGGAAAGTCGTCGGTGCGCGTGCATGGAATCTTCAGCATGCACGGGTCGGATCATGAACTCACGGTTCCGGCCGAGGTTGAGGTCACGGCGGACCGCTGGAATGCGAAGCTTCATTTCGACGTGCCTTACACGAATTGGGGCGTGAAGAATCCGAGCACACTGTTCCTGCGGGTGAGCAGTTCGGTGGAGATTGATCTGAGCGCGGGCGGGGCAGTTAGCCGGAAGTGAGGTCGGTGGCTCTACACCGGGTCGCGACTCATGGAAACGTTCACCAGTCCGGCGCGAATGGCGTAGACGACCAGCTCGGCAGTTTTGTGCATGCCGAGCGCGTTCATAATATTGGCGCGGTGTACAGCGACGGTGTTGGCGCTGAGTTCCAAAACAGCGGCAATTTCCTTATTCGACTTGCCATCGACAATCATCTGCAACACTTCGAGCTCACGCGGCGTCAGGCCGCTGTTGCGCTCGCCTTTGAGGGCGCCGCGATCCACTTGAGGATCAAAAATCTTTTCGCCCGCGGCGATGCGGCGCAGGGTCGGGGCCAGTTCGAGATCCGTCGCGTTTTTCAGAATGTATCCGCGAGCGCCGGCTTCGATCGCCTGCCGCACCCAGGTGTTTTCCGAGTGCATGCTGAGCATGAGAATCGCGGTTTTCGGCAAGTCTGAAAGAATCTTTCGAGTGGCGTCGAGGCCGTTGATTTTTGGCAGGGCGCAATCCATCACCACAACCTGGGGCTGCAGTTGGAGGGCAAGGTTCACGGCCTCTTCGCCATCGCCAGCCTCGCCGACCACGGCCATGTCAGGTTCCTCCTCGAGCAGCGCGCGAAAGCCACGGCGGACCAGGGTATGGTCATCCACCAGCAGTACTGTGATTTTCTTTGCCATATCGATCGGTCTTTATATTCTACGGCGGCGGCGGGCGAACGTGTCACAATGCAGTAATAGTAATAGTAATAATGAAGCGAAAGACGGGCCCGGGGAGTCCAATTAGAGATTGAGTTCCGACCCAAAACAACCGCCGAAAACCCCGAAAGTGGAAAGACTGAAGGCCATTCTGCCAGAAGTCTGGAAACTGATGCGCCCGCGGCGCTGGCTGCTGGCGCTCGGCTTTTTGCTGATGGTGATCAACCGCGTCGCGGCGCTGGTGCTGCCCTATTCCACAAAGTTTCTCATCGACACCGTCATCAACAAACATCACATGGATCAATTGCGGCCGCTGGTGCTGCTGGTGCTGGGAGCGACCGTGGTGCAGGGCCTCACGTCGTTTTCCTTGACGCAGTTGTTATCGAAGGCGGCGCAGCGTCTGATCGCGGAGTTGCGCGAGCAGGTGCAGGTGCACATTTCGCGGCTCCCGATTGCGTTTTATGACGGCAACAAAACCGGCAATCTGGTATCGCGCATCATGAGCGACGTGGAAGGGGTCCGCAACCTGCTGGGGACGGGCCTGGTGGATTTCGCCGGGGGAGTGGTTACGTCCGGCATTGCGCTGGTGTTGTTGTTCCGCACCAGCCCGCAGATGACGCTGATTGCGGTGGGATCGCTGGTGTGTTTTGCGGTGGCGCTGAATAAGGCGTTTGCGACGATCCGGCCAATTTTCCGGGAGCGCGGCAAAATTAATGCCGAGGTAACGGGGCGGCTCACCGAGTCGCTGGGCGGAGTGCGCGTGATCAAGGGATATCACGCGGAAGAGCGCGAGGAAAAAGTTTTCGCTGCGGGCGTGCGCCGGTTGCTGGAGAACGTGATGCGCACGCTGACCGCGACCTCGGTGATGAGCCTCTCGGCGAGCGTGTTGCTGGGATGCGTCGGCGCCATCACGATGTATGTGGGCACACATCAGATTGCCGCCGGAACTCTGACGGTGGGCGGATTTTTTTCCTACACGCTGTTGCTGGGTTTTCTGGTGGCGCCGATCATGCAGATCGTCTCCATCGGAACGCAGCTTACCGAGGCGCTCGCGGGGCTCGAGCGAACGCAGGAAATCATGCGCGAGCGGCCCGAGGATCAGGATCCGCGGCGCACGGTTGCTCTAGGCGACATTTACGGGACGGTGGAATTTGAAGACGTCAGCTTCAGCTACGACGGGATTCACGAGGTGTTGCGCGATATTTCTTTCCGTGCGGAACCGGGCACAGTGACGGCGCTGGTGGGATCGTCGGGCTCGGGAAAATCCACAACGATTGGATTGATTTCGGCATTTTACGTGCCAACCAAGGGGAAAGTTCTGGTGGATGGCCGGGACTTGAACACGGTGCGCCTCGAGAGCTACCGCACGCGACTGGGAATGGTTTTGCAGGAATCGTTTCTGTTCGATGGAACGATTCGAGAGAATGTCACGTTCTCGCGGCCAGATGCGAGCGAGGAGGAATTCCTGCGCGCGTGCAAGATTGCGCGCGTGGACGAGTTCGCCGAAGCATTCGCCGACAAGTACGACACCATTGTCGGTGAGCGCGGCGTGAAGCTTTCCGGGGGCCAGCGGCAGCGGATTTCGATTGCCCGCGCGATTCTCGCTGAGCCGCGCATCCTCATCCTTGACGAGGCGACCTCGAGCCTCGATTCGGAATCGGAGCAGATGATCCAGCATGGGCTTGCCTACCTGATGCAGGGGCGAACCACGTTTGTGATCGCGCACCGGCTTTCGACCATCCGCCGCGCCGACCAGATTCTGGTCATGGAGCAGGGGCGGATTGTGGAGCGCGGAACGCATGAGGAACTGTATGCCGCGCAGGGGCGCTACTACGATCTCTACACGCGGCAACACGGCATTGAGGAGAATCTTTTTCTCGCGCCTGGCGAGGGAGATGCCGTCGAAGGGGATGGGAATGGAAATGGCGCGGGTGCGCCGCGCAACGGCGATGTGAAAGCTACCGACGCGCTCCGCGTGCTCAGAGGAGAGGTTCGTTAGTCCATGGGCGCGAATCGACTTCCTCTTTCTCACAGCAATGTTGCAGCGGCCGAAGCCGCGGCCATTCATGCGCAGGACCTTTGCCGGCACTACCGCATGGGCGACACGCTGATTCGCGCGGTAGATGGCGTGAGCCTCACCGTGCGCGGCGGCGAGTTCGTGGCCCTGCTGGGCAGTTCAGGGTCAGGAAAATCTTCAGTGTTGAATCTGATTGCGGGCCTGGATCGTCCAACCTCGGGCAGCGTGATCGTACAAGGCCGCGATCTGGCGCAACTCTCCCGCGAAGATCTGGCGCATTACCGCCTGCATACGGTCGGGATGGTATTTCAATCGTTCAACCTGATCGCGAGCATGACTCTGGCGGAAAATGTGGAGCTGCCCATGCGCTTTGCCGAGGTGGAGCGCGGAAAACGCGATGGCCTGGCGCGCGAGGCGCTGGCGCGAGTGGGGCTGCAGGCGCGGATGAATCATCGTCCGAGCGAGCTTTCAGGAGGCGAACAGCAGCGGGCAGCGCTCGCGAGAGCGCTGATCAACCGTCCTCAATTTCTTCTGGCGGATGAGCCCACGGGAAATCTCGACAGCCATACCGGAACCGAAATCATGAACATGGTGCGCGACTTCAACCAGCAGTTGGGAATGACGGTGGTGATGGTGACACACGAGCGCGCGCTCGCGGAACGCTACGCGCAGCGATTAGTTTTTCTGGCGGATGGCAAGCTGGTGGGCGATGAAGCGAATCCGGTTTTGGTGGAGAAAGCGCAGGCGGGCAGCGGGCAGGCGAGCGCAGATGGAGTGCGGCGATGAAGCTTCCTGATCTAACCCAACTTGCGGTGCGCAATTTGCGCGAATCGCTGCTGCGAAATTCTTTGACGACGATTGGAATTTCGGTGGGCGTAGCGTCGCTGGTCGCAATGCTCTCGCTGGGCATTGGCCTGCAACAACTGGCGTCGCGGCGATTGATGAAGTCGGGATTGTTCGACACGGTAGTCGTCACCTCGCGGCGCGACCTGCGCAATTTCAACCGCGAAGAAGAACGCAGCGGTCCGGCTCCGGGAGAAAGCCGCATCCTCGACGAATCGACGCGGCAGGAAATCGAGCGGCTGCCGAATGTGCAGGAAGCGTATCCCGATATCCGGTTTATCACCGAATTGCGCTATGAGGATAAGCCGCACTTGACCATGATTGCGGCGCTGCCGTCGTCGGCCAAAACAAACGATGCGTTCGATTCGCTGCAAGGGCAATTTTTTTCGTCCGACACGGCGCCCGAAGTCGTAATTCAGAAAACGTTTGCGGAAGAGCTTCTGGGCCAGACTCCGAAGCGCGGAGTCGATGAAACCGACGTGAAGCAACTGGCCCCTCCGCTGCTGGGCAAGGAATTGACCATGCGGTATGCGCAGCGCGAGGCCGCGCCGGCCGCGCCTTCAGCGCCCGCCAGCACACCTTCCGGCGATGAGGGACTCGCCGGAGCTGCGTACTCCGTAGTCTCGCGCGAGTTGAAGTTGAAGATTGTGGGCGTGGCCGATCTCGATCCGGAGAGCATGCGCGGGCCGACGCGGGCGCGGGTATTTTTGCCGCTCAAGCTGGCGGAAAGTTTGCACGTGATGCAGCCCACCGACCTGCGCGAGATTTCGCGCGCACCGGGCGATGCGCCCGTGTATTCATCGATCAGCGTCCGAGTGAAAAATCCCAGCCAGGTGCAGACGGTCGAAGATGCGGTCAAGAAGATGGGCTTCAACACGTTCTCGATTCTCGACGCCAGCAAGAGCATTCAGCAGTTTTTCAAAGTGCTGGACGTATTTCTGGGAATTTTCGGTAGCCTGGCGCTGGCCGTGGCATTCATCGGGATCGTGAACACACTGGTGATGGCGATTCTGGAGCGGCGGCGCGAAATCGGAATCATGAAAGCAATCGGAGCCAGCGATGGCGATGTGAAGAAACTTTTCTTCGCCGAGGCGGGCGCGATGGGCATTCTTGGCGGAGTGGTCGGCGTCGCGCTGGGCTGGGCAATCGGTCAGGTCATCAATCTGGGGACAAATATTTATCTTCGGAGCCAGTCGTTTCCTGCAGAACATTTCTGGTCGGTGCCGTGGTGGCTGGTGGCCTTCGCGCTTCTGTTTTCTTTCCTCGTGAGCCTGGCGGCGGGGCTCTATCCGGCGGGACGAGCGGCACGGCTCGATCCGGTGCAGGCGTTGCGCTACGAATGAAAGTGATGAACGGATGCCGTCGAATGATGATGCTGCTGCTTGCGGCCGTCATTTTTTCAATTTCAGTTTCCGCGCAGAGCCGCATCGATTGCAACGCTATGAACAGCCGCATTCTGAAGCATGCGGAGCATTACTGCGTGTATTTGCCCACGGGCTACGATGAAGGGGCGGGCAAGCATCCGGCGCAGAGTTATCCGGTGCTTTATTTTCTGCACGGCCTCGGCGACAACGAGCGGACATTGTTTAACAGCGGTGGATGGACGCTGCTCGACGATCTGCGCCAGCAGCACAAGATGGGAGAGTTTCTCATCGTCGCGCCGGAGGGCGGGTCGAGTTTCTACATTAATTCCGCCGACGGCGCGGTGCGCTACAGCGATTTTGTCCTGCAGGAATTTATCCCCCTGATCGAGACGAAATACCGTATCGCGAAGGGACGAAGCAATCGCGCCATCAGCGGAATTTCGATGGGAGGCTACGGAGCGTTGCGGTTCGCGTTCGCTCATCCGGAGATGTTTTCCGCGGCGAGCGCGCAGAGTGCGGCGCTGATCACCGAGACTCCGCAAGAACTGGACGCCGCGGCACGGTCGGGCGCATCGCTGGGCAAAGTGCTGGCGACAGTTTTCGGAAATCCGATCGAGCCGCGGCACTGGAAAGAAAATAGCCCGTTTGCGTTGGCGGAGAAGAACCAGAGCGCTCTGCACCGCGTCGCCATCTATTTCAATTGCGGCAAGGACGATAACTACGGCTTCGAAAAGGGCGCCGACGCGCTGCACCGGCAACTGGAGAAGGAAGGGATCAAGCACGAGTATCATCTTTATCCCGGAGACCACAGCCTCTCATATTTCCTGGCGCACTTCACCGAAGTCATGGAGTTTCACTCGCGCCAGTTTGGGCTGAGATAAGCCTGTTGTAAACTAACCAGAACGAAGCACCGTAGTCGAACCGTACTAAATGCGGAGAGTTGGCCGAGCGGTTGATGGCACCGGTCTTGAAAACCGGCATACCTTAACGGGTATCGGGGGTTCGAATCCCTCACTCTCCGCCATTGTCCAGCCCGGGACAATCTATAGTGACTGTTGGCGCCGGTGCGCCGTTTGGCATTGGAGCCCGCAAGCGCCTGCGGCGTGCAGCGCGCCGAACAGGCTATAATTGCGCCCACTATGGCTCTGACCCAAGGCACCAA
Source organism: uncultured Acidobacteriaceae bacterium (assembly GCA_963715875.1). GTDB lineage: Bacteria > Acidobacteriota > Terriglobia > Terriglobales > Acidobacteriaceae > Sulfotelmatobacter. The sequence goes on from OY970281.1 coordinate 5,178,874, forward strand.
ACTTGGCCCTTATGAAATTAATTCGCCGCTGGGCTCTGGCGGCATGGGCGAAGTCTATCGAGCGCGCGACACCCGCCTGGGGCGCGATGTAGCTATCAAGGTTCTTCCGGCGCATTTGTCTTCCGACCCTGACCTCAGGCAGCGGATGGAGCGTGAAGGCCGGGCAATTTCTTCGTTGAATCATCCGCACATCTGCACTCTGCACGATGTTGGCTCGCAGGATGGCGTTGACTTCCTGGTGATGGAGCATCTGGAAGGGGAGACGCTGGCTGACCGCCTGCGCCGCGGCGCGATGCCGCTTGAGGAGGCCCTGCAAATCACCATCAAGATCGCCGATGCTCTCGACAAAGCGCATGCGCGCGGGATCGTGCATCGCGATCTCAAGCCCGCCAATATCATGCTCACCAAGAATGGACCGAAGCTGATGGACTTCGGCCTGGCAAAGCCCGCGCCGGGACTGAGTTCGACGTCCGGTGCTGGTTCACTAACCCCGAGCACTCCGACCATGAGTGCGGCCGCGCTCAGCGGCTCCGCCGATCCGCTCACCCAAAAAGGAACGGTGGTGGGCACGTTTCAATACATGGCGCCGGAGGTTCTGCAAGGCGCCGAGGCCGATGCCCGGTCTGACATTTTCAGTTTCGGTTGCGTGCTCTATGAGATGTTCACCGCCAGGCGCGCGTTTGAGGGCAAGTCGCAGTTCAGCGTCCTGGGCGCGATTCTGGACAAGGAACCAGATCGCATTTCGGCGGTGATGCCGAATTCGCCGCCGCGCCTGGACGAAACCGTGTGGCGCTGCCTGGTGAAAAATCCCGACCAGCGTTACGCCTGCATGCACGACGTCAGAATTCAGCTGGAAGCGTTGGCGGAAGCCAGCCCGCAGGCCGCGGCTATACCCGCAGAGTCGTTGAAGCCGCGCGGCTCGCGGCTACCCTGGCTGGTTGCAGCGATTGCAACGCTGCTCGCATTGAGCCTTGCTGCAGCCTACATTTTTCAGGCCCCTAAGCCCGCGCCCGTGGTGCGGTCGTCGATTTTGCCGCCGGCGGGCACCGCGTTCGTGACCATGTTGCCGGCATCGGGTCCGGCGGTACTCTCGCCCGATGGCACGCGGCTGGCGTTCACCGCGCGCGACGAGAAGAGCAAGGTCCTGCTGTATGTCCGCTCGCTGACATCGTTGACGGCGCAGCCGCTGCCGGGAACCGAGGATGCCACCTATCCGTTCTGGTCTCCCGACAGCCGCGAGATTGGTTTCTTTATCCCCGGCAAGTTGGAAAAGATCAACGCCGCCGGAGGGCCGCCCCAGAACGTGTGCGATGCCATCAGCGGACGTGGCGGCGCGTGGGGGCAGGACGGCGTGATCGTCTTTACGCCTTATGCCACACAGACACTTTTTCGGGTATCTGCAGCGGGCGGAACTCCCGAGCCCGCGTCCAAGTTGGATGCCTCCCGAGTTGAGAACAGTCACCGCTGGCCCTCGTTTCTGCCCGACGGCAAACATTTCTTGTACTGGGCGCGAAGTTCCCGCGGAGCCCAGGAGAACTCGCTGTTCGTGGGCGAACTGGGATCGCTGCAGGCGAAGCCGCTCATGAAAAGCGAATCGATGGCCGTCTATGCCTCTGGCCATCTTCTGTTCATGCGCGGCCAATCCCTGATGGCGCAACCCTTCGACCCGCGGCGAATCGAGTTGTCCGGCGAACCGGTCCCCATCGCCGAGCATGTGGCGGTCAATGGCGCGACAGCTTACCCGCTGTTCTCGGCATCGCACACGGGCGCGTTGATATACCAGAGCGGCGAAACCTCGGGAGGATGGAATCTTCTTTGGTTTGACCGCGACGGGAAACAGACCGGCGCTATTCCCCAGGTTGATCGCTATCTGTCTCCAGCGCTTTCGCCCGATGGCAGTCGGCTGGCTGTAATGATTTTCGCCGGCTCCCTGGGCATTGGCGACATCTGGATTTTTGATCTGGCGCGCGGAACCGGCACGCGCCTGACTTTCGGCGGTGAGAGCCACACCGCCGCAACATGGTCGTCCGACGGCAAGACAATCTATTACGCTTCCAACCTCAAGGGTTCATCGCACATCTACGCCAAGGCCGCTGACGGCAGCGGCCCCGAACGCGTCGTGTTGGAGACCAGTGATATGGTCGAAATTCCCGACAGCACCTCGGGGGATGGACGTTACCTGGTCTACCATCGGCGGGATCAAAGCAAGAACGAGACTGGCTACCATCTGTGGGCAATTCCTTTGTCTGGCGACGGCAAACCATTTCCCGTTGTGCAAGACGCATTTGACGAAGGTTCGGCCGCGGTCTCGCCCGACGGAAAGTGGATGACGTACCAGTCGAATGAGTCCGGCCGACGAGAGGTTTACATCACCGCTTTTCCAGCGCGAGGCGCCAAGTGGCAGGTTTCGACCAATGGCGGAACCTCCGCAAGATGGCGCCGAGACGGCAAGGAACTGTTCTTTCTCGATCCTACCGACAAGATCGTTGCGGTCGATGTGAATGCTTCCGGCAACGCCGTCCAGCTTGGCACTCCTCATGACTTGTTTCAGACGGTTGGCATCCAGCGCGAGTATGGACCTTTTGACGTGACCGCGGACGGGAAGAAGTTTGTCCTGAACAGCGGGAACCTGAAAGAAGGCAGCGAGCCCTTTACGCTGGTGCTCAACTGGCCGGCGGATTTGAAGAAGTAGCTTGCCAACTCCAGTAGGGCGGTGGACGGAATCTTCCTGAGTAAAGAACCGCAGTAAAGAACTGCAGCAAAGATTTGGAAGTTTCCGCCAGATTTTCAACGATTAAAGGCCAGTGTCTTCGACACTCCATCCTGGGCATAACTTCTGGGGAAGCCGTTAGCTTCGCCGAGGACGTTTCTTTGCCGACGCCTCGGATCCAGGTGGTTCACGAAACGGTTCCACAGAAATCCGCTCGTAACACACGTCCAGCACGGTCAGGGATTCCGTACCGCCCGGCACGTGAAGGACTACGCTGTCCCCCGCCTCCGACTTCATCAAGGCGCGCGCCAGAGGTGACACCCAACTGATGTAGTTGCGATTGAGATCGATTTCGTCCGTGCCCACGATGCTCACCACTCGCTCGGCTCCCGCGGCATTGGCATAGCGCACGGTCGCTCCAAAAAATGCCTTCGCCGCGGCTTGCCCGGTTCTGCGAGCTTCCGGGTCCACCACTTCCGCAGCTTCGATTCGCTTGGTGAGAAAACGAATCCGCCCATCGATCTGCCGCAGCCGCCGCTTGCCATACTGATAGTCAGCATTCTCACTGCGATCGCCATTGCCCGCAGCCCAAGCCACCACCTCCGTCACAGCCGGCCGTTCCCGCGTGAGCAGAAACCGGTGCTCATCTTTAAGGCGCTCCAGTCCGCTAGGCGTGATGTAGTTCTTGACCGGCGTCACAGGTGCATCCGGTTGCGGTTTTCTGGTAAATCCTTTTCGCATATCGTGGTCTTTCCAGGACGAATCTAGTGGGCACACAGATGAACTCGGATGAATGCCGATAAGAAACATACACTACGGGTAGTGTAGAACGGACAAGAGTTGCGCCGGCAGCATCGCCGCCTGCCCCTTCGGCAGGCTCAGGGCGGGCTCTGAGCTTGCCGAAGGGGTGGGCCGAATCGCTTACACTCAAACCACATGCTCAACCGGGGCCATGCCTATACCACAATCATCCCCAGCAAATATCACGGACGAACTCTGCTCTCCCACCTGGCAACCCTCTACCCACACTCAACCCCACAAGCCTGGCAACAAAGATCTGAACAATTGCGAAGTCACCCTCAACGGCGTCACCGCGACCGGAAGCGAATCGCTCATTTCGGGCCAAACCCTTGTCTGGAACCGTCCACCCTGGATTGAACCCGACACTGCTCAGCACTTCGAAGTCCTGTTTGATGACCCGCATCTGTTGGCCGTCAACAAACCTGGCGGAGTGCCAACCCTCCCCGGCGGCGGCTTCATGGAAAACACCCTCCTGCGCCTGGTGCAAAAGCAAACCCCCAACGCAAACCCTGTCCACCGGTTAGGCCGAGCCACCACCGGCATCGTTCTCTTCGCCAAAACAGCGCAGGCCGCCGCGAAACTAGGCGCGGACTGGAACACACCCAGAATTCAAAAAATCTATTGGGCGCTGGCGCAAAACCTCGCTCACAACAACGCCCAGCAAGACGCCTACGAAATCCTCACCCCCATCGGCCTGGTACCGCACCCGCGCATCGGCATGGTGTGGGCCGCCAGCCCGAGTGGCAAGCCCGCAAAGTCATTGGCGAAGGTGATCTCACGCACCGCAAGCACCACAACATTTGAAGTAAGCCTGAATTCCGGACGCCCTCATCAAATCAGAATCCATCTGGCATCCATCGGCCATCCGCTGGTAGGCGATCCTCTGTACGGCGCATCCGGCCAGCCTCTCGAAAATCTCCCCGGCCTCCCCGGCGACGGAGGATATTTCCTGCACGCCCGCTTTCTAAAATTCCACCACCCCATCACCGGCGAACCAATCAATCTTGAGGCAGCGTTGCCGTCTGGATTCTCATTGCATCAGTAGATTCACGGCGAACAGAAAGTCGGGGTCAGAGTGAAGTGACCGCAATTGTGATCATGCAACGGACGTTGTAGTGCTGGCCCACCAATGGCATGCGGTATGTCCTGCTGAATTGGGGTGAGTTCCGTCCGTCCCTGAATTTGTCTCGCGGCAATTGCGAATCGGCTACAATTCAGTTTCGCCAAAGCAGGAAAGTTGCAATCTGTCGAGCACTTGCTACGGTAGGCCATGCCCATTAATGCCGACAAGCCGCACTTGTGGAAGGCCGATACCCGCGCCTCGGTTGACCAGTTTAATCAGTGGTTCATGAAATTCGCACCGAAAGCCTACCGCGAGACGCGCAAGAAAACGGTGGAGAGCGTCAAGCATGGGCTTCTGCAAACGAAAGACTTGACCCTGATGACGCCTGAAATAATCAAGGCAAACCCTGGCATATTGCCTACGCTTCGCATGTCCACCTGTCCGCCTCTGGCCCGCGACAGGCTTATTGGCCTTGCGGATGCGAGCAAGAATTTTGTCGGTACGCTTGAGGCCGGAAAACTACCACCGCATCTCGCGCCGGACCTGCTGGACCGGCACCTTAAGAGCATTGCAAAGATTCTGTCGCAGATGCTTGACGTTAACATCTTTCCTTGGCTGGAAGAAAAACGCCGACCGACTGAGGAAGAACGCTACCGCTCGTCGACCATCGTTGCCGACCGGCTATGCGGAGCGGTGGCAGAGCCAATCGTGCGCAACGCTCAGGAGAAACGTCAGCTAGTATTAATTCAGCAATACCTCGAAGCAAGGGGCTATAGATTGAAGGCTCACCCTGCTGCAATGCCGATTCTGCAAATGGAACCCGGAACGTTTTCCTTTCGCATGAACGTGCTTGTAAAGCCTTCCAAGGCCGAGGCAAAGGTGGTCAAAATCCCCGTTGATGCAGTCATACAGCCGAAAAAGGTAAAGCTGCCGCACCTTCCGATATTCATTGAAGCGAAATCCGCAGGCGACTTTACCAACGTGAACAAGCGCCGAAAGGAAGAGGCCACAAAAATCAACCAGTTCAAGGCTACTTTCGGGAAAAAAGTGGTTTTTGTGCTATTTCTCTGCGGATATTTTGACGCAGCGTATCTCGGCTACGAAGCCGCCGAAGGCATAGACTGGATATGGGAACACCGCGCCAAAGACCTTGACCAGCTTGGAATCTGAGGATGTATGGGAACCACCGCGTCAGATAGCATCGAAAGCCGGCGCCAAGAACACCAGACTCACCTTGACACACTCAAGACGGCAGCGGAGCGCAACAAGTGGGGACAATTCGCCACGCCGACCGAATTGGCGCTCAGTATAGCTCGGTATGTGCGCGACGTTGCCGGACTCGGGACTATCCGTTTCCTTGATCCGGCCATCGGCACTGGCTCTTTCTACTCCGCCCTTAAAGAGACATTCCCCTCTGACAGCATCGAAACGGCGACCGGGATAGAGCTTGATTCAGCTTTCGCGCACGCGGCGGAAGACTTGTGGAGTAAGAGCGGCCTTAATATCGTGCGAGGGGATTTTACCAAGCAAGAGCCGGAGAGCCGCTATAACCTTGTCCTTACCAACCCTCCTTACGTGCGGCATCATCACTTGTCCGCAGACGAAAAAAACAGGCTCAAGGCGCGTCTTGCGCGATTTCTTTCTCCCGAGATTAGCGGCCTTGCCGGTCTCTACTGCTATTTCCTCTTGTTGTCGCATGACTGGATGGAAGACCAAGGACTTGCTGTGTGGCTCATCCCTTCGGAATTTATGGACGTGAACTACGGCTCCGCGCTTCGCCGGTATCTCACCGAGCGAGTAACCCTTCTGCATATCCACCGCTTTTGCCCCACGGACGTGCAGTTTACGGATGCCTTAGTATCTTCCGCGATTGTCGTATTCAGGAAGACCCCGCCACCGCCAGGACATAGCACCCGGTTTTCCTTTGCAGGCTCGATTGAGAACCCGCAGAGCGAGGCACAGATTTCACTTGAGACGCTCCGTCATTCCCGGAAGTGGACGCAGTTTCCGGCGAGGACGAGCGTTGATAAAACCGACGAGCTGAGGCTTGGCGATATTTTTGCCATCAAGCGGGGACTTGCAACCGGCTCCAACGATTTCTTTATTATTGGCCGCGAGCGTGCCGCCGAGTGGAAAATCCCGCAGCAGTTTCTCAAGCCCATACTTCCCGGTCCCCGGCATGTGACAGCGGATATTGTTGAGGCGAACCCTGACGGCTCCCCGGCTGTGTCTCCCCAACTCTTTTTACTTGATTGCACGGAACCCGAGCAGAGAATCAAAAACCGTTGGCCGCGCTTTTTTGAATATCTGCAAAAAGGCCGTAACGAGGAGATTGCAGGCTCCTACCTTGCCAGCCATCGCGCACCGTGGTACTCGCAGGAACAACGACCCCCGGCACCGTTTCTTTGCACCTATATGGGACGGTCGCGCAACGGCAAGCATCCTTTCCGCTTTATCTGGAATCGTTCGCAGGCGACGGCGCATAATGTTTACCTTATGCTTTATCCGAAAGGCCCGCTGCAAGCGGCGCTACAGAAGCACCCGGAACTTGAAAAGCAGGTATTCAATACCTTGCAGAGAATTACGCCAGCAGAATTGATTTCAGAGGGCAGGGTATACGGCGGTGGACTTCATAAGGTGGAGCCGAAGGAGCTTGCCCAGATACCGGCCCGAGCCCTGTTGGAAGCCCTTGATACCCACGTCCGCATCGAGCGGCAAGAAAATCTTTTTGCCTAGTCCCGCGCGCCAGACAAGAAAACCGGACAGACGGGACGTTCACCGATTTCCATTCGTCGAAACACTTGGCGGGTGGCCCACCTTAGCGGTTTTTGCCTGCGCCGTTCCTACGAGGGGGAAAACCTGGGGACTGGGGAAAACCTGGGGACAGACGGGACGTACCCCGGTTATTTCCTCCCAATCCGGGAAGCACAAAAATCAAAAACCAGTCCTCAGCCGTCCGCCACCGGATCTGCTCCGCTACCTTTTATCTATGGCTCGACTGCCTCGTGTCGTAGTCGCCGACGTTGCTCATCATGTTACGCAGCGGGGAAACGCGCGGCAAGTTATCTTCTCCAGCGATGCCGATCGCGTCACTTACCTTGAGTTGCTGCAGGACTATTCCCAACTTTACGGTCTCTCCCTGCTGGGGTACTGCCTGATGTCGAATCAGTGCACCTGATCGCTATACCAAAGGCCCCCGAGGCGCTGTCGCAATCTCTGAAACAGGCGCATGGACGCTATGCCGCGTACTGGAATGCTCAGCAGTCGTCGACCGGCCACGTATGGCAGGGACGATTCTATTCCTGCCCCCTGGACGAGTCCCATCTGTGGAAAGCGCTGCGTTATGTCGAGTTGAATCCGGTGCGCGCGGGGATGGTGGCGAGGGCGGAAATGTGGAGATGGTCGAGCGCGGCGGCGCACTGCGGCGGGTCGGACTTGGGCCCGATGCTCGAAATGGAGCGCTGGAGCAAGCGCTGGACGGCAGCGGAGTGGCAGGAATTTATCGGCGATGCGGAATCGGTCGCCGATGTCTGTGCGCTCCGCCACTCTACGCACACGGGGCGTCCGTTGGGGAGCCAGCATTTCGTGGAGGCTCTTGAGGAGTTGACGTCGCGTCCGTTGGCTCCAAGGAAGGGACGGCGGCCCAAGAAACCCTCCGCCGATCGCAGGCAAGCCAGCCTTATCTCTGTTGCTTAGCTTCAGAGCATTGCAAATAACCGGGGTACGTCCCGTCTGTCCCCAGGTTTCTGGCAGCCATTTTTTTTGCGAAAAACAATGCAAAAACGAAGGATATTACCGCCGCAATCCGAATGGCTACAACAGTGCGATGTTCTACAACGCAAGCAGCTTGGTTTGATACGATCATGTAAGTTATATGAAGGAGAATTGTTACTGGTAAGCTCTGGCCACTTCGCTCATACAGGAAGGCGAAGATAACGGACCAACAAACAAGATTCACACAAATTATAAATAATTGCGGAGCCGTTAACAATTTCAACGTCAGCAGCCACATGGGAATGTGCCACAAAGCCCAGTAAACCCCTATGATCAGCGCGGATGACAAATGCGAATACCGATGCTGGAGCTTCCTCAGCGCAAAGGCTCTCCAAGCTATTTCTTCTGGCACTACTCCGGTTGGCAGCGCCAAAAGTGTATTTACTAGTGCCAACATGGACAGGCGACCGGCCTTCCCTGGATAAAGCACAAGCACGGCACACGCGGAAGTCACGAACACCATGAAAGGTAGGGCCAGTGATAGAGCATACCATCTGAATCTGCTTCTCCACGCAAACAGACTGGACAACAGAGCACGGAGTTCCTGTTGCCCCTGCGCGGCTACCCAAACGAGCGCAAGTAACCCGGGCAACGCATTTCCGACCACCAGCTTAACGTTGTACAAGGGCCACGTGCTCTTCCATCCGTGAAACTTAGTTATGAGAACGATCCGATGATCGATCGGCCAAAGCCATGCCGTCCACGACAATGCGGCACTGAGCGCTAGAAATACCCAAAGCGGCACAAGGCTCGGCACCTTTGGGAGTAGCATCAAATTGCCCTCTAGGCGCTCACGCTCTTCCAAGTGTCATGCCCCCTTGTGCGCTATTGCGCGAATATGACCACATGCACTCTCGGTATGTTCACGGTTTCGTCGTTGATTTCATTTGCGATTAAGATCCAAACCGAACAGACCGAGGAATACAAACAGCAACCCACGGTCAGGGACCGCAGTAACAGTCGTTAGGAATCCGGGGACAGACGGGACGTTACACTAGTTTTTCGGCTGGCCGATTCGCGCATCGCCAAAGAATAAGGATGCTGATGGTGTCAGGTTTGGTTGAGCTGAAAGCGGTCCTACAAAATATACCTCGACAAATCCTGATCCTTCACAATATCCGTCAACATCTTCCGCACGTAGTCCGCGTCGATGACCACATGCTCCCCCTTCTTCTCCGGAGCCTCAAAGCTCAACTCATCCAGCACTCGCTCCATGATCGTATGCAGACGCCGCGCCCCAATATTCTCCGTGCTCTCGTTCACCCGGAACGCAAAGCGCGCAATTTCCGACAGCGCCTCCGGAGTGAACTCCAGCTTCACCCCTTCCGTCTCCAGCAAAGCCGTGTACTGCTTCACCAGCGAAGATTTCGGCTCGGTAAGAATGCGCACAAAGTCATCCATGGTCAGCGACTGCAGCTCCACCCGAATCGGAAACCGCCCCTGCAACTCCGGTATCAGATCGCTCGGCTTCGAAACGTGAAACGCCCCCGCCGCAATAAATAAGATGTGATCGGTCCGCACCATCCCGTACCGCGTGTTGACCGTCGTCCCCTCGACAATCGGCAAAATGTCGCGCTGCACCCCTTCCCGCGAAACATCCGGGCCATGCCCGCCCTCTCTCCCCGCAATCTTGTCGATCTCATCCAGAAACACGATCCCCGAATTCTCCACCCGGTCAATCGCCATCCGCGTCACCTGATCCATATCGATCAGCCGCTGCTCTTCTTCCTGGATCAAATACTCGAACGCCTCATTCACCTTCATCTTCCGCTTCTTGGTCCGCCCCCCGAAGATGTTCGGCAGCATGTCTTTAATATTGATGTCCATCTCCTCGACGCCCTGGTTCGTCATAATCTCGAAAGATGGAAAATTCCTCTCCCGCACATCGATCTCAACCTGCCGCTCGTCCAGCTTGCCCTCGCGCAACTGCTGGCGCAATTTCTCCCGCGTCCGCGAAGACGACTCCGCCATCGCCGTACCGCCGTCAATCACCACTCCCCCAGCCGTCGTAGGCTCTGCCGGACGCGCCGCCGGCGTCGGCGGCAGCAGCAAATCCAGCAGCCGCTCCTCCGCATTCAACTCCGCCCGGTCCGCCACATCCTCCAGCTTCTCCTCGCGCACATTATCGATGGCGATCTCCACCAGGTCCCGCACCATCGACTCCACATCCCGCCCCACATACCCAACCTCGGTAAACTTCGAAGCCTCCACCTTCAAGAACGGAGAATTCGCCAGCTTCGCCAGCCTCCGCGCAATCTCCGTCTTCCCCACCCCAGTAGGCCCAATCATGATTATGTTTTTGGGGATGATTTCTTCGGCCAGGTCGGGAGTCAGTTTCTGGCGGCGGGTGCGGTTGCGCAGAGCGATGGCGACGGCGCGTTTGGCGTCCTTTTGGCCGATGACGTGTTTGTCGAGTTCGACGACGATCTCGCGCGGGGTGAGTTCGTCGAGTGCGAGTTGTTCTTCTTCAGCGGATGAGGGTAGATAAATGGCCATAAATTCGTCGTTGGTCGTTGGTTGTTGGTCGTTCGCCGTTTGGGTTTGCCAACGACTAACGACCATCGACTAACGACGCTTCACAGTTCCTCAATCGTTACCTGATCATTGGTATAGATGCACATTTTGCCGGCAATCTTCATGGCTTCTTCGGCGATCTGGCGGGCGGAGAGTTGGGTGTGCGCCGCCAGCGCCTGGGCCGCGGCCAGAGCGTAAGGACCTCCGCTGCCAATCGCGGCCACGCCGCCGTCGGGCTCGATCACGTCGCCCTGTCCGCTGAGCAGAAACGTCTGCTCCTTGTCGCACACCAGCAGCAGGGCTTCGAGATGGCGCAGGTATTTATCGGTGCGCCAGTCTTTGGCCAGTTCCACCGCGCCGCGCCCGAGGTTGCCGTGATATTGCTCCAATTTCGATTCGAAGCGGCTGAACAGGGTAAAGGCGTCGGCGGTCGAGCCGGCGAATCCGGCGAGAATCTTGTCGTTATAAAGGCGGCGAATCTTTTTCGCCGTGTGCTTAATGACGGACTCGCCCAGCGTGACCTGTCCGTCGCCGGCCAGCACCACGCTGCCATTGCGGCGGATGGACAAAACAGTAGTGGATCGTATCAGTCGCTTCGTAGGCATGGGAGCAATTCTCGATTATAGCAAGCTCGGAGCTTCGAGCTTCGGGTCGCGAGCCGTGAGCGGGGTGAGGTCGGCGACTCCCCGCGCACACAGCCGTGCTGGATTGCTTTATGAGGGAAATCGGGATATAATTACGGATGTAATACTTTGTCATAATGCTCATCTTCGACTCATCGACACTGATCTTGACCGCGAAGATCGAGCTGCTCGACGCGTTCCTGAAGGATGTCGGAATGGAGATGGAGGTTGCGATTCCGAGAGCGGTGGCGGATGAATGCTGTGGCGGCAAGAAGACGCTGGACGCGCTGATCATTCGCAAGGTTCTGGACGAGTTCAGAATCAGGGTGAGGAGCGTAAGGAACAGAAAGCTGGTTGCGAAACTGGAAGAGGACTTCAGTTTGGGCAGAGGAGAATCAGAAGCTATCGCTCTCGCTCTGCAAGAGAAAGCGCTGCTCCTGGGGATCGACGACAAAAATGGAATCAATGCCTGCAAACTGGCTGGAATTCCATTCACGACGGCCGCAGGCATTCTGGTGCGAAGCCATCAAAAGGGCCTGATCGATCGCAGCGATGCTCGGGCCAAACTCTCGGCACTCGCCAGATCCGGATGGTATAGCAATGCGATTCTGGAAGATGCCGAACTGCGATTGGAGGAACAGCCATGACCAAGACGATGAGCATCCGGATGGACCAGGACAACTATGAATTCCTCGCCGCCATGACTACGGAAGAGCAAAGCGATTTGTCGAAAGCAGTGCGCGACTTGGTGAAGCGGGGCAGAATTCTGCTCGCGGTGGAGAAATACAAGAAGGGGGAAGCCTCCCTGGGCAAGGCAGCCGAAGTAGCCGGACTGCCCGTGGGTCAGATGATGACGCTCCTCGGTGAATTCGGAGTGCGCAGCAGGATCGACCTGGAAGACTACCGCCAAAGTTTAGGGAACCTCGCCAAAGTCTGGTAGGACTTCTTCTACTCTGTGGCTGCTGGAACACATCTTCGGCCGTCAGACATTCATGCTACACTGTCTGACATGGCCTCCGACCGCATCACCATCCGCATTCCGGAGACGCTTGGACAGCGCCTGCGCCACCGCTCGCGCATGCAAGGCCAGCCCGAGTCGGCGCTCGTCCGCGAAGCTTTGGAGACCTATCTCAAACAGTCCAGCGAGGCGCGCCCGGCTTACGAACTGGCCGAAGAGGCCGGCTTGATTGGATGCATCGGGCGCGGCCCGAAAGCTCCCGCAAAAGACCTCAGCACCCATCCCCGACATCTCGAAGGTTTCGGGAAGTCCAAATGAAGCGCCGGGTGCTGGTTGACACCGGTCCGCTGGTTGCCATTCTTTCCAGTGGGGACGAGCACCACAGCGCCTGCGTCAAAGCCCTGCATCAACTGCCCGGCCCGCTGTTTTCCTGCTGGCCCGTGATTACGGAGGCGGTGTGGCTGTTGCGCTCCCACCCTCGCGCCGCGCAGCAACTCCTGAGAAGCTGCTCTTCCGAGAAACCCGGCGGCTTTCTGGAACTTCTTCCCCTGGCTGGAGCGGAAGCCGGCGCGATTGCCGAGGTCATGAAGAGCTACCAGGACATCCGTCCGCAACTGGCCGACGCCGCGCTGGTCTACCTGGCCGGCCGCGAAGGCATCGATACCATCTTCACCCTGGACCGGCGGGATTTCGGCGTGTATCGTTCGGCCCACAAACGACCTTTTCGCATCGTGCCGTGATCGCGAGTAAGATTCCCGTTCAAGAAGCTCTATGAACCGAGCCGAAACCAGAGTGGCTGCGCTGGAGGCCTTGAAGAACTCGCTGCTGCACCAAGCCTTCACCGGCCAACTGTAAAGGAGTACGGATGCAACGACTGCCCGCGCAGTTTGAAGATCAAGCCATCCGCCGCGTCTATGACGGGAAGGTTGAGACCTGGTGGTTTTCCCTGGTGGACATCGTTCAACCGGTGACAAATTGTCACCAGTTGAAACTGCCGGCTGGTGTGGAGCGGTCACCCCTATCCGCTGCCTTTGATGTGGATATTGCCTTTGAAGCCCTAAACTGTAAAGGAGCGCCATGCAACATCTGCCCGCACAGTTCGAGAATCAGGCCATCCGCCGCGTTTACGACGAGCAGACCGAGACCTGGTGGTTTTCCGTGGTGGACATCGTTCAGGTTCTGACCCAGCAGCCCGACCCCAGGACCGCGCGCAAGTACTGGAACAAGCTGAAAGAGCGGCTGGCAAAGGAAGGCAGCCAGTTGGTGACAAATTGTCACCAACTGAAATTACCCGCCACCGACGGAAAGCAGCGCCTCACCGACGTGGCCACCGCCGAAACGTTGTTGCGGCTGGTGCAGTCCGTTCCCAGCCCCAAGGCGGAACCCATTAAGCTGTGGCTGGCCAAAGTGGGCTATGAACGGATGCAGGAGATGGCTGACCCGGAATTGTCGCTCGACCGGGCGCGCGAGACATGGCAAAAGCGCGGGCGCAGTGGCAAGTGGATTCAGCAACGCATGACCGGGCAAGAGACTCGCAACAAACTGACCGATTATTGGTCGGAGCACGACATCAGGAAGGGCGAAGAGTTTGCCATTCTCACCAATATCATTCATCAGGAATGGTCCGGGGTGAGCGTGCAGGCGCACAAGGACATGAAGGGGCTGAAGAGCCAAAATCTGCGGGATCACATGAGCGAGGCGGAATTGATTTTTACCGCGCTGGCAGAACTTTCCACCCGCCAACTGGCCGAAAGCGTGGCGGCAACCGGTATGGGGGAGAATAAAATGGCGGCGACGACTGGGGGCCGCATCGCTAAGAAAGCGCGCCTCGACCTGGAAAGCCAGACCGGGAAGCCGGTCGTTACCGGAGCAAACTTTCTGCCGCCGCCGCGCCGCACTCTCGGTGCGAAGAGCAGTGGCAAGAAGAAATGAACGAAGCCGAAACCAGAGCGGGGCCCATCGGTCCCACGCTGAAGGCAGCTGACTGGGGCGTCGTGGACGGCCGCCCGGTTGGTCGCGATGATTGGATTCTCGCGGCCGCATCGAAGGCCACCACGAACGCATCGGCAATGGGGTTTCTGCAGAATGGACAAAGTTGCGTTCGGCAGCATCGCCGCCCACCCTTGCAAAAAGCGCAAGGGTGGGGCACCCTCACTGGGAATGGTGCACGCAAAGATCGCTGAAGGTGGGCCACCCGACCGCGAAAGCTGAGGTATCCTCCGCCCAGTCCCTAATATCAGCGTCTGTGGTACCCACCCTTCGAAAATCGCGAAGGGTGGGGCAGCTCAGTTGTGGTGGCGCCTGCAATCGAGATTCAGAGTCGGGCCAGTTCCCCAAGTTTGAGTCCGATGAGAAAAGCAGGTTCCTCACCGGGCTTGGGGCCCGGTTCGGAATGACATCCTGCAGAGCTGGCGAGCGATGAGTCGGCCCGCGCGGATTCCCTCAGCGGCTGAAGCCGGGTTCATCTTTTGGGTGCTGACGGCACGGCTGGAAGCCGTGCCCTTCCCGATCTCGCCTGTGGAAAATTCTGTCAATAGCTAAGTAGTAAATGATTCCGGGTATGTTGCTGACAACGTTGGGAAAAAACTTTTGAAATAATGATGCAGCTACCCTTTCCAAGCTGATATAATAGAATTATAGAGTAAATCTTTAAGAAAATGAGGCGCGGCCCTTGGGCTGCGCCTTTTCTGTTGGGTCGGCAATTTGGGGCGTACGTCGGGGGCTAAAGCCCGCATTCACAGTGTGGCATCGAAGCGGCACGGCTGAAGCCGTGCCCTGATACGGATCACAATCGTGTCCTGATTCGCATCACGGCGACATCGCCTTGGCGCTAGGGATCCTTCGACTGCGCCGGGACTCCCTTCGGTCGTCCCGGCTTCGCTCAGGATGACAAAACAGGAATGGATGACAGAGCGGGATGGATGACAGAACAGGAATGGATGACGGAACAGAAATGGGGTGGGGATGGCTAAGTGCAATGGGTTTAGAACTTTTAAGGAGCGGGGGGAGTGGGTGGAGTTGGTGTTTATGGCGATGGCGGTGCGGTTGGGGTTTCGGGTGTCGAAGCCTTGGGGAGATTCGGCGGCTTACGATGTGGGGGTGGAGTCGGGGTCGAGGATTTTGCGGGTGCAGGTGAAGTTGACGGACTGCCGGACGCAGTATGGATATTTGTGCCAGTTCAAGCCGAACGCGCACAGCAAACCATATACGTTGAAGCAGGTTGACTTTTTTGCGGCTTATGTGATCCCGCGGGATGTGTGGTATTTGATTCCGGCTGGGATTTTGCTGGGAGGCGAGGGGAAGAAGGCGGTGACTCTGTTGCCGGAGAATCCGCGGCATCCGGAGCGGTATGCGTGTGAGGCGTACCGGGAGGGGTGGGGGTTGATGAGGCCGGCGGAAGAGAAATCTTTCACCGCCGGGGCATCTCTCGGCTTCGCTCTCCAGAAGCTTGACGCCTAGGTCGCTTGGTGGGGCGGTGAGGGTAGGGATTCTTCGACTCCGTGAGCGCTTTCGCTTCGCGACGCGCTCACTGCGCTCAGAATGACAAGAGGCAAGCCTGTCCGACAAGGGCGCCAAAATTCCTCCCCGGGCCTTGCGGCCCGGTTCGGAATGACATCTCTCGCGCGGGCTTACTTGCCTACTTCCTGGATGCATTCTTCGAGCACATCCATGGCTACATCGGCTTCCGCTTTGGTGACGACCAGCGGGGGGCAGATGCGGACAGAGCTGGGGCCGCAGCCGAGGAACAGGACTCCGTGCTCGAAGGCGCGCTGCACGATGCGATCGCGCTCGGCGGGGGCGTGCTCCTTGGTGGATTTGTCTTTGACGATGTCGACGCCGAGCATGAGGCCGCGGCCGCGGACATCGCCAACCAGCTTGAGTTTTTTGGGCCAGGTGGACATGCGCTGCATCATGTGCGCTCCAACTTCGGCGGAGTGGGCGAGAAGATGTTCTTTCTCGATCACGTCGAGCGTGGCCAGGGCGGCGGCGATGCAGACGGGATTGCCTCCGAAGGTGGAAGCGTGGGAGCCGGGAACCCAGTCCATAATTTCGGAGCGGGTGAGAACGACGCTGAGAGGCATGCCGGAGGCAATGCCCTTGGCCATGCAGACAATGTCGGGCTCGACGGCGGTGTGTTCCACGGCATACCACTTGCCGGTGCGGCCGATGCCGCTCTGGACTTCGTCGACGACTAACAGGATGCCGTGGCGGTCGCAGATGCGGCGGAGTTCCTGCATGAAGACGGTGGGGGCGACGACGTATCCGCCTTCGCCCTGGATGGGCTCGACGAAGATGGCGGCGACTTCCTCGGGAGGGAGGGTGGTCTTGAAGAGTTTCTCTTCGATGAAGCGGGCGCAGCCGAGGGCGAAGGCGTCGGCTTCCTGAGGTCCGCCAACGCATCCGCGATAAGTGTCGGGGTAGCGGACGTGGGTGACGCCGGGAACCAGCGGCGCGAAACGGCGTCGCTGCTGGGGTTTCGAGGCGGTGAGGGAAAGAGCGCCCATGGTGCGTCCGTGAAATGCGCCGAAGAAGGCAATGACATTCTGTCTCTTCGTGTGATACCTGGCGAGTTTCAGGGCGCACTCGATGGCCTCGGCGCCGGAGTTTCCGTAGTAGATTTTGTGGGGGCCGGGCATGGGGGCGATTTTGGAGAGGCGCTCGGCGAGTTGGACCATGTGGTCGTAATAGAAATCGGTGCCGGACATGTGGATGAGTTCGGCGGCCTGCTTCTGGATGGCGGCGACGACGTGGGGATGGCAGTGTCCGGTAGAGGTGACGGCGATGCCGGCGGAGAAATCGTAGAACTGGTTGCCATCGACGTCGGTGACGACGATGCCGCGTCCGGACTTGGCGACCATCGGGTAAGAGCGGGTGTAGGACGGCGAAATATATTTCTGGTCGCCGGCGAGAACGCGCTGGGCGTTGGGGCCGGGCAGGGCGGTGACGATCTTGGGGCCGTTGATGGGGCCAGGGGTCTTCTTTTCCGGGACGGCGGGCGCGGGCATGGTTTTGGTGGTCATGGGAATCCTCCGAAAAACAGTCGTTGGTCGTTGGTCGTTGGCCTAGCCCTGCACAGAGAGCGCGGGAATAAGCACGCGAAACGGACTAGAGTTTGGAGGATTTGTTAGTCGCTACCGAAGAGGCTGGGGCGTGAGCGCGAAGGAAGATTAGCGCGATAGCGGCGAGGGCACACGAGGCAGTGCAGCCAGCACTCGGGCAGATGCGAATTGGATTGGTTGCGCAGCATCGGTCGCCGTACGGGTCACTGGTTCATTATAGCTGGAAGTGATTAGAAGAGTAAGGACTAAAGTGCAGGGGCTAGGGGTCAGGGTTAGGGGTTTGGCCGCTGTCTACCCAAAGCTTTTAATCGCGGAGGTCACAGAGAAAATCCGCGGAGGTCGCGGAGAAGATCCGCACTCGGGACACCCTCAAGTTTAGAATCCATTTCGCACAGAGCTTCGTCTGATATCTTTTAGTTTCCTTCGTGATTTCTTCACCCACAATGTCTGAGCAGCGGCCAAGCCGGTTTGCAGTGATGTTTGCCTTCGGGCTGGTGTACCTGTTTTGGGGCTCGACTTATCTGGGCATCGACATAGCGGTGCAAGACATTCCTCCGGCGCTGATGTGCGCGGTGCGGTTTTCAGTTGCCGGAGTGGTGATGCTGGGGGTCTGCGCGCTAACGGGGCGCAGGATCTGGTATTCGGCGCGGCAACTGGCGGCGGCAGCGGTGGTGGGAATTCTGCTGCTGATGGGCGGCAACCTGACGCTGTCGTGGGCGGAGCTTTCGGTGCCGTCGGGGCTGGCGGCGCTGATTGTGGCGATCACGCCGTTGTGGTTTCTGGTGCTGGACTCGCTTTTGCTGGGGCATCATCGCATTTCGGGCCGAGGCAAGGCGGGGTTGGGGCTGGGGATCGTGGGCCTGTTCGTATTGTTCTGGCCGCAGTTGCATTCGACTTCCGCACTGGGGCGACGGGAGTTGATTGCGTCGGTGAGCCTGCTGGGGGGATCGTTTTCGTGGGCGCTGGGATCGGTGCTGTCGAAGCGGTGGCAGACGGGCATGGACATTTTCAGCGCGACGGCGTGGCAGGTGATAGCGGCGGGGATATCAAATTTCTTGTGGGCGCTGGCGGCGGGAGATTTGTCGCGCGTGGTGTGGACCAGGCGCGGGGTGGGCGCGGTGGCGTATCTGGTGGTGTGCGGGTCGTGGATCGGGTACACGGCATACATCTGGTTGTTGAAGCATGTGCCGACGTCGAAGGTATCGACGTATGCGTATGTGAATCCGGTGGTGGCGGTGTTTTTGGGATGGTTGATTCTGCATGAGAAGGTGGACCGGTTTATTTTTTGGGGAAGCGTGGTGGTGGTTTTGTCGGTGGTGCTGGTGACGAGCGCGAAGGTGACGGAGAAAGAGAAAGTCGTGGTGGTGGAGGCGGGGTAGTGGTGGATGGTTTCGTCGTTTCCTGACAACACCCGCACTGGAGCGTGGGTAGGGATCCTTCGACTGCGCTGGAACTCCCTTCGGTCGTCCCGGCTCGCTCAGGATGACAGAAATTCCTAACGGCTGACCGGTATCTGCCATTCTATTTTGCGGTTTCTTCTTCCTCTTCTTCTTCGGTGATCAGATCTACGATGTGGCCGCGGATGGCGAAGGTTTGTTTCGGCGTGCCTGTGGGTTCGAAGGTTACGCGGGCGGGGGAGCGCTGCCAGGTGGGGGCGGGGCAGGCGGAATCCGGGGGAGCATCTTCTTGCAGCGAGGATCCGTCGAGCGGCTTTTTTAGAACCGGCTTGCGGCGGTAGATTTGCGCAACGATGGCGAAGATTTTCTTGCCGTCGTCGGAGACGCCGCAGTACGCAGCGTAGTCGCGGTACCAGGTGGCGGCGGAGTAGAAGGCGTCGAACTCGGGGAGATTGATGGGGGAGATGTGGGCGGTGAGGCGGTTGACGAGGAGCCATCCGCCGCGCTGCCATTGCCAGTGCGCGGCGGCCTCAGAGGGAAGGCTGTCGTTGACGCGAAAGGCGCGGCGAACGACGAACAGCCGGTCGGTGATGTCGTGCGCGGGGCCGAGGGTGAATTCCTTGACGCGGGTGTTGACCAGGAGCGGACGGACTTTCAGCGGGACGGGCTTGTCGCCGGAGCCGAGCCATGGGACGGTGGTGGATTTGCCGAAAGAGATGACGTGAGTTTTGGCGGCGTTGGCGACAGAGGCAAGAATAAGGATGAGCGAGAGAGTAAATGGAAGTCGGAGCATAGTTGAGGTTAGGCAGGAAGCGGTGCGGGGGACAAGGTTAGATGTCACAAATTACGGGCGGGAGTTCCGAAGTGGGAATGCAAAACCTTTTATCGCGGAGGTCGCGGAGAACTTCCGCGGAGATGCGGAGAAGAAATGCTCTATGAGCGGTGGGGAATTCATCTTATACGGGTTTGCAGTAGAATTATCAGGTAGTAAGTTGCGCGATGAGTTTTCCTCACGATCCTCGTCCGGCGGTGAGCGGTGAAGGCCGGACAACTTCCTCTCAAAAAACGGGTTCTGATCTAGAGATGAACGGATTGACCAAAGGGCGGCGCGTGCCGCGAGTTCTTGTGGTGGACGACCAGCCGACGATTGCCGGGCTGATGAGCCAGTTGCTCACAATGCGCGGCTACGACGTGGTGACGGCGTCGAATGTGACGGAAGCTGAAGCGGAAGTAAAAAAGCAGGCTCCGGATTTGATTTTGTCGGATGTGCGGATGCCGGGAAGATCAGGTTACGATTTGTGCCGCGAGTTGAAGAGCGATCCGGCGACGCGGTTGATTCCGTTCGTGCTGATCACGGGATTGAGCGACAGCGCGGACAAGTTGCAGGGCATTGAGGCCGGGGCAGACGACTTTCTGAACAAGCCCGTGCTGGCGGAGGAGTTGACGGCGCGGGTGAGGTCGCTGCTGCGGGTGAAGGAATTCACCGATGAGTTGGAGACGGCGGATTCGGTGCTGTGCACGCTGGGGCTGATCGTGGAAGGGCGCGATCCGTATACGGAGGGGCACTGCGAGCGCCTGTCGGTGAGGGCGGCGGATCTGGGACGGCATCTGGGACTGGATGAAGATTCGATTCTCGCGCTGAAGCGGGGCGGGTATCTGCACGATCTGGGGAAGATCGCGGTGCCGGATGCGATCCTGAAAAAAGGCAGCGATCTGACGCCGCCGGAGTGGGTCATCATGAAACAACATCCGGTGACCGGAGAAAATATATGCAAGCCGCTGAAGTCGCTGCGGCTGGTGTTGCCGATCATCCGGCATCATCATGAGCATGGCGATGGGTCGGGGTATCCGGATGGATTGAAGGCGGGTGAGATTCCGCTGCTGTCGCGGGTTTTGCAGGTGGTGGATGTATACGATGCGCTGCGCACGACCCGGCCCTACAAGCCGGCGCTGGCGCACGATCAGGCGGCGCAGATGATGCGCGAGGAAGCCCGCCAGGGCTTGTGGGACGCCGAGTTGGTGGATGAATTTTTCAGCATGCTGGCGGAAAAGAGAGCGGCGTAAGGCGGTTGCGGAGCACTTGGGGGAGCAGCGAAGAGCTTTACCTCAGGCGCTGAAGCGCGGATCGATCTTTAGCGACTTAGCGGCACGAGTGGAACTCGTGCCCTTCCCGAGCGGCGTAGAATTGCGGTCGAATGAACAACATCACTTACAGCATCGTGATCCCGGCGTACAACGAAGGGGCGCGGCTCGGGGTTACGCTCGAGAAGGTGGTGGGATATGTGTCGGCGCAGGGATGGAATGCGGAAGTGATTGTGGTGAACGATGGGTCGCGCGACAACACGGCGGAGATTGCGCGCGGGTTTGCGGAAAAGAATCCGATGGTGCGGGTGGTGGAGAATCCCGGCAACCGGGGGAAGGGTTACAGCGTGCGCAACGGGATGTTGAACGCGCGCGGCGAAGTGGTGGTGTTCAGCGACGCGGATTTGTCGTCCCCCATCGAAGAGATGCCGAAGTTGCTGCAGGCGCTGGCGGGGGGCGCGGATATTGCCATCGGGTCGAGGTGGCTGCGGGCGGAGTTGCAGACGCAGAGGCAGTCGCTGCACCGGCAGTTGTTTGGCAGGATTTTTAATTTGTTGCAGCGCATGATTCTGGGACTGCGATTCAAAGATACGCAATGCGGCTTTAAGGCGTTCACGCGGCGGGCGGCGCAGACCATTCTGCCGCTGCAGCGGATCGAGCGCTGGGGGTTCGATCCCGAGATACTTTTTCTCGCGCGGAAATTTGGCTTTCGAGTGGAAGAGGTACCGGTGCATTGGGGGCACGCTGGAGGGACGCGGATCAATCCGCTGGTGGATGGGGCGCGGATGTTTCAGGAACTGGTGCGGATACGGTGGAACGATTGGATGGGCAGGTACGATGTGGATTCGGAAGTGGCCGCAGTGCAGGCGGTGAAGACGCTGCCGGGAAGAACCGCGCCCAGAGTTTAGGAAGTCGTATCCTTCATGGTCTTAATCTCGCCTCTTTTCACCACGGAGGTACCGAGTCACGGAGAAAACCTCGGACTTGTAAAAATCAAGTTTGCGGTCTCAGCGGCTGATGAGGTTGCGGAAAAAATCCTGGCGGCAAGAATCGACCACGGGGGCTGAAAGAGTCTACCTGAGAACTGCTCTTTCGCCCCTGCGGGGCTTGCTTATCCTCCTGCTTCTCACCCACGGCTTGCGCTGTGGGCTGCATTCTGGCGCCGCTTCGCGGCTAAAGCGCGCGGGCAACATTTCACTGGAGTTGACGAAAGTTAGTTCTCACGCGGTCTCTTAAGGCCCAGACTGAGTTTATGGCCCTTACGCGGCGCTGAAAGCGCCGCTCTTCCACGGCACTGGATGCGTTCCGAGCCGCGGACTTCGTTCTAGCTTCCTCACAACACCCGCACTGGGGCGCGGGTAGGGGTCCTTCGACTGCGCCGGAACTCCCTCCGGTCGTTCCGCCTCCGCTCAGGAAGACAGAACTTTCCGGGGAGGGATGGAAAAAAATTATGGCCCTTGTGCGGCTGAAATCTTCTGGCTAGTGTTTTTCCAGGTATTTTCCGGTGAGGGTGGCGACGGCTTCGATGAAGGTTTGTTCGGGTTTGGTGAAGGCGCCGACGAAGTAGCTTTCGATATCGAGTTCGGCGGCGAGTTTGTGTCTGACGAAGATGGGCACGACGATTTCGGATTTCACCAGGGACGATCCGGAGAGATAGCGGGGATCGCGGGCGACGTCATCGACGACTACGGATTGGCCGGTGCGGGCGGCGGCTCCGCAGAGGCCGGTATCGAGCGGAATTCGCGCGTTGGGGGTGAAGCTGCCGACGAACGATCCGACCAGCAGGATGCCGGAATCGGCGGGATCGACGAGATAGAATCCGACCCAGTTGTAGCGTGCGATTTTTTCGTGGAGGCTGCGGGCGATGTGCTCCATGAGCGACTGGGCGCTGGGAGCGGTGAGAGCGAACTCCTGAAAATCGAGGAGCAGGCCGTCGTGTTCAGAGTTCATGTCACGGTCCTCATTCGTCGTTACAGCGGACGGTGGAATGGGCCCCTAGGGGGAATGGTACGGATAATTTGCTGAATTGCAGATGAAAATTTCCGGGTGAACCTTAGAGATCATAGGGCAGCGCGTCGGGCCGGGCGCGACGACTCAGTAAAGTTCATCCTGAGGAATTTTCATCTGGGCCAGGTCGAGAGCGAACATCAGGCCCAGGTCGCGGACTTCCTGTTCTTTTGGCGACCAGCGGCTGACCACGCGATACTTCCCTTTTTTTGCGGCCTCGAGAACCCACTCCGAGCCTTCGGGGCCGGAGCGGTCATTCAGAAAACTCGGAAGGGCCCAGAAGCCCGCCTTCTCGACGCGTCCGAGGAAGGCCTGGGTCTGCTCGCGGGTGAGAGGCCGCGATATTTTTTGAACGGGTTGCGCAGTTTTTGCGTGGGGAAACCCGGCCTCGCCATTGCCAATTTTTGTGGTGAGAATTGCGGTTCCGTCGGCGCGCAGGTCGATACGAATCGCGATGGGATGCAGAGAGGTTCGCAGCCACAGGAAGCGATAGGATTCGCTGGAGCGATCGTTCGCCTTCTTCAGCAGCGAGGGTTCTTCGAGAACTTTCAATTCGTTGGAATACCAATCCGCCTTGAACTGGCCGCTCCAACCGTCGTCGCTGAAGGCTTTTTGGGGGAAGTAATTATCCTGCGCCCTGCAAAAGAGGACAGCGAGGAGCGGGATGAGGAGCAGCAAGATTTTTCGCATGGACGAATCCGCAGCAGATTTTCAATAAAGATCCCGACATGGCTTGATCCGGAGTTCCCGGAGTGCCATGGCCGGCGCTCCGGGACTCCTTCTTCCACGACCAGCCGTTTCAGTTGACCGTGAACTTGGTAGAACTGGTGACGCTGCCGCCCGTGGTCACCTCAATCTCGAATCTTTGAGCGACCCTGGGCGTTCTTTTCGCGGCGGGTGTTGCGACGGCTGATCTGGCCGCGAATGCACGCTGACTGTCGCCGAAATCGGGTTTGGGGTCAATGATCTGAAGGCAACGCCTTCTTTTTATGTGAGCGACGAGATATTTGTAATGATTGCAGAGGGTTGCGGGGAGTTCTTGTCTGAGGCCGGCAGGGGGGAGCGGTGGGAAAAGCTTCGCCAGACCTCGGCTAGCGGGCAAGGGTAGTAGGGATTCTTCGACTGCGTGAGCGCTTTCGCTTCGCTTCGCGCTCACTTCGCTCAGAATGACAGAGCTCAAGACAATGTTGCCCAGCAGGAATCATTCGTAGCGAAGGGCTTCTATAGGGTCCAGCCGCGAGGCGCGAAGCGCCGGAATCATGCCGCTGACCAGGCCAACTACCGTGAGGATTACGGTGGCGACGATCAGAACGCCGGGCGCAATGATCAGGCGGATGTCGCCGGCCTGGGCGTTTTTGGCGACGGCGCTGTAGAGCGTGAGGCGTCCGACGGAGAGGGAGACGGCGTAGGCGAGAACGATGCCGAGCACTCCGCCCATAAAGGTGATGGTGAGGGCTTCGGCCAGGAATTGAATGAGAATGTCGGCGCGGCGCGCGCCCAGAGCCTTTTCGACTCCGATTTCGCGGGTGCGCTGGGTGACCGAAACCAGCATGATGTTCATCAGGCCGACGCCGCCGATGCCCAGCGTGAGGGTGCCGATGAAGCCGAGCAGAATTTTGAGTCCGATGGTGATGACTTCGAACTGGTGAACCTGCTCCATGAGGTTGAAGACGCGGACGGCGCGGCGGTCAGTCTGGCTGAATTTGTGTTCGCCGGCGAGCACCGCGCGGGCTGATTGCTCGAGGCGCTCGTACTCCGGAGTTTCGTAGTTGAACCAGATGGAATCGAGGTAATGCGTGTCCTTGATGTCGCTCATCGAGGTGAAGGGAATATAGATGGCGCGATTGATGTCGTCATCGCCCTCCTGCATCTTGGCGTTGAGAATGCCGACGACTTCGAAGCTGAGGCCATCGAGGCGGATGTACTCGCCGAGGGCGTTGCGTCCGGAGAAAAGTTTGATTTTGGCCTCGGAGCCGATGACGGCGACGCGAGAGTGCTGCAGTTCATCCTCCATGTTGAAGAAGCGTCCGGTGCCGAGTTTGAGGGCGCGGACGGAGCCGACGTTGGGATAGTCTCCGGTGACGTCGAAGGTGAAGGTGCGAGTGTCGAACTGGACGTTGCACTGCTTGTCGACTTCGGGAGTGATGTGAGTGATCTGCGGCAAATTGGTGGTGAGGGTATCGATGTCGTCGAGGGTGAAGCGGACTTGGGCGCCGGCCTTCTGGCCTCCAGCCTGCATCGAGGTGCGGCCGGGGACGAGGATCATGAGCTTGGTGCCGAAGTTTGCAAAGATGGCTTCACAAGCTTTGCCGAAGCCGTTGCCATAGGCGAGCAGCATCACAACCGTGGCGATGCCCCAAGCCATGCCGAGCATGGTGAGCGCTGTGCGCCGGCGGTTGTGGCGCATAGCGCCATAAGCTTCCTGAAATAAGTCGCGGAACATAGTTTCAGCTTCCTGCAGTACTCCTCGGCGGCTAAAGCCGCTGATAAAAACGCACCGGTTATCGCAGCGCTGAAGCGCTGCGATAACCAAAATCAAGCGAGTCAGGCACTCAGTACGGCACTGGCACTCGGCACTCGGTACTCGGTACTCGGTACTCGGTACTGGGTACTGGGTACTCGGTACTGGGTACTCGCTACTAACTACTCGGCCCGCAGGGCCTCCACCGGTTGCAGCATGGCGGCCTTGCGCGCGGGATAGAGACCTGCGGCTACGCCCGCGAGCGTGAGGCAGCCGATGGCCAGGATCGCGGTTGCGGGCACAAGTTTCGGAGGATCGAAGCCTCCCTGTCCCTGAAAGTTGCCGAGCAGGGCCATCAGTCCGGCAGCGAGGCCCATGCCGATCAGTCCGCTGAAAAGCGTGAGCAGGACTCCTTCCAGAAAAAATTGCGCGAGGATGCTGCGGTGAGTGGCGCCCAGAGCCATGCGCAATCCGATCTCGCGGGTGCGCTCGCTGACGGTGACCAGCATGATGTTGATCACGCCGATGGCGCCCAGAGCCAGCGTGATCAGGCCGACCCCGCCCAGGAACATATTCATGGCGTCGAAAATGGCGCCGATGGCTTTCGAGTTCTGAATCGTGTCCCAGCCCTCGAAGGCGTTCTTGTCGTGATAGTCGAAGCCGTGATTGCGGGCGATGATTTTCTGCGCTTCATCCTGCGCGATCAGGTGCTCGTCGGTGACGCGCGGCTGATAGTTAATGAAGGAAATGGAATTCTCGTGGTTCTCTCCCTTCAGCGGGAACAGGGTGGCCATGACGTGAAAGGGGAGATATCCGCGCATGTTGGTGGAGTTGTCGTCGCCGTGGCCGACGCGCTGCACCGTGCCGATGACTTCGAAAGTGATGTCGTTGAGGATGATGCTGGCGCCGACGGCGGGGCGTCCTGGAAACAGATTTTTGACCAGCTCATCGCCGAGCACGATGACGTTGCGGCGCTGGGATTCGTCGAGATCGTTGATCCAGCGTCCTTGATTGACCGGCAGGTAGCGAATGTCGTTGAACTGAGGCTCGACGCCGGCGATCTCGCCGTTGGCGCTGGCAAACTCGCTGACCGCGCGCACGTCGCTGCGGATCAGGACCGGGGACGCGTTTCGGATGTGAGGCGCTTCGTGGCGGATATCGTAGTAGTCCTGGTAGGTGAGCAGATAATTGCGGGCGGAATTCATGCTGCCTTCGACGACCGGAGCGCGGCCGGGGAAGAGGAACATGATGTCCTTGCCGTATTGCGCCAGTTCGCGCTTGTTGCCGGAGCGGAAGCCTTCGCCGAGGCCGACCAGCAGAAGCAGCGATCCCACGCCCCAGGCGATCCCGAACATGGTAAGGAACGAGCGCAGCTTGTGCGCCCAGAGGGTGCGGAAGATCTGAGCGAAAATGTCGAAGACGATTCGCATCGTATAGATATTGTTACGCAATATTGGACGGATTGGTTCCAAGTTGGTTAGTCGGGGGCCTCGGTCAACTAATAGGGATGCTTCGACTGCGGCGGGACTCCCTCCGATCGTCCCGCCTTCGCTCAGCATGACAACGATTTATGGTCGGCATGCTTTAACGATTTGCCGCATGGCTTTGGACCGGAATGCCAGTAAGCGTCAGGGAATCAGGTACTTCGGGAAGTGACCCCGGGGTTACCGAAGTTTCGGCTTTGGCTCACAAACTATTGTTAATAAACCTGTTAGCTGGGTATCCTCGTATCTGAGGGAAACTCCCGCGCTGACTCAGTCGCGGCGGCAGTTCTCTGTGACCGAATGTCCACCAGCACACAATCCTGGAAAAGTCTGCCTGCCGGAGCCCGGGCCTTTGTCGGCCTGGTAATCGTTGCCGGAATCGGATTGCTGCTCGAAGCGGCCATTCACCCCAGCAGTAAGAACATATCGGAATTCATCTGCTACCTGGGGGTCGCGGTGCTGGCCTCGCGGCTCAGGGTGACCTTGCCGAGCGTGGCGGGGACGCTCTCGGTGAACTTTCTGTTCGTCCTGGTGGCGATTGCCGAGCTGAGTTTTTCTGAGGCACTGACGCTGGCGGCGATTGCGATGCTGGTGCAGGTGGCCTACCCGAACCGGCCGCAGGCGATCCAGTTGGCCTTCAATGTGTGCGCCGGATGCCTATCGACGGCGGTAGCGTACGCGGTATATCACAACGCAGTATTGAACCAGTGGATTGGGGTCCGGCCAGTGGTGTTGTGCCTTGCGGCGACCGTGTATTTCACGATCAACGTGGGCAGCATCGCGGTCGTGATTTCGGTCAGTGAGCAGAGACCCTTGCAACAGATTCTGGTGGATTGTTATTTCTGGTCGTTTCCTTATTACCTGGTTGGGGCGGGAATCGCGGGAGCGATTGGATGGTTCAATCGCGAGTTCAACTGGGAAACCTCGTTGCTGTTCGTGCCCGCGATTTATGTGATCTATCGCTCCTACCGTTTGTATCTGGGCAAGCTCGACGCCGAGAAACAGCACGTGGAAGAGATGGCCAACCTGCACCTGCGAACCATTGAGGCGCTGGCGCTGGCGATCGAGGCCAAGGACCAGACCACGCACGAGCACCTGCAGCGCGTGCGCGTGTATGCCATTGAAGTAGCCAAGGAACTGGGAGTGAAAGGCAGCGAGTTGGAAGCACTGCATGCGGCCGCGCTGCTGCACGATATCGGCAAGCTGGCGGTGCCGGAACATATCATCTCGAAGCCCGGAAGGCTGACGCCGGAAGAGTTCGAGAAGATGAAAATTCACACCGTGGTGGGTGCGGAAATTCTGGAGCGCGTCAGGTTCCCCTATCCGGTGGTGCCGATCGTGAGAGCGCATCACGAAAAGTGGGATGGGACGGGGTATCCCTACGGACTGAAGGGCGAGGAAATTCCCATTGGGGCGCGGGTTCTTTCCGCGGTGGATTATCTGGACGCGCTGGCTTCGGACCGGCAATACCGGCGGGCGATGCCGCTCGACGAAGTGATGGAAAAGATCACTGGCGAGTCGGGCAAGGCGTTCGATCCCCGCGTCGTAAACGTTCTGAGGCGGAGATATCGCAGCCTGGAGAATCTCGCGCTGCAGCATTCGGCGCAGGGCGGGGTTGTGCACACGGAAGTGGCGATCACGCGCGAGACGGGGCCGGACGCGGGATTTGAAAGCGCGGCGGTGTCGGAGCTGCCGGCGGGACAGGAAAAGACTTTCCTTTCGTCGATTGCCGCGGCGCGGCAGGAAGCGCAGTCGCTGTTTGAGTTGAGCCAGGATCTGGGAGCTTCGCTCAGCGTGGGAGAAACGCTGTCGGTGTTCTCGGTGAAACTCAAGCCCATGGTTCCCTACGACGCCATCGCAATTTACATTCTGCGCGACGGCATGTTGACTCCCGAATACGTGAATGGAGATAACTACCGGCTGTTTTCATCGTTGCGGATTCCGCTTGGGGATGGGCTTTCGGGATGGGTGGCGCAGAACAAGAAACCGATTGTGAATGGGAACCCGTCGGTGGAACCAGGATATTTGAACGATCCCGATAAATTCAGCACCTTGCGGTCGGCGCTGGCGGTGCCGCTGGAAGGGCTGAGCGGAGTGATCGGCGTCATGGCGCTGTACCGGGGCGAGCGCGACGCGTTTACCTCCGACCATTTGCGAATCCTGCTGGCGGTGAGCGGCAAGATGGCGCTGGCGATCGGGAACGCGCTGAAATATCAGCAGGCGGAAAGCTCGGCGACCACGGATTATCTTACCGGGCTGCCCAACGCGCGTTCGCTGTTCCTGCAACTGGACCGTGAACTGGCGCGCTGCAAGCGCGACAACACGTCGCTGACGCTGATGGTCTGCGACATGAACGGCTTCAAGAAAATCAACGACCGCTTCGGGCATCTGGAGGGCAACCGGGTGCTGAAGCTGTTTGCGCAGGCGCTGAAAGACAGCTGCCGTGAATACGATTACGTGGCGCGAATGGGCGGAGACGAATTTGTGGTCATCGCTCCGGGGCTGTCGGCCGATGGGGCGGCAAAAAAGATTGAGCAGATTCGTCCGCTGGCCAAGCAGGCCGGCTTCGAAGTCTGCAGGGAAGATATGCTCTCGCTGAGCGTGGGAGTCGCGGTGTCTCCCGGGGACGGCAACGACGCGGAGCAACTGCTGACGCAGGCTGACCGGCGGATGTATCTGGAGAAGCAGAAAAAGCCGACACAAAAAGATCAGCGCATGCACACGCGCATGAAATGCCGGTTGACGATCGAACTGCATCCCGAAGCCGGCGACGGTCCGATCTTCGGCAACATGATCGACATCAGCCTCGGCGGATGCTACGTGGAAACCAGCGCAATTCTTACGCCAGGGACGAAGCTAAGTCTCGTGTTCTCGATCGACGATGGAAATCTGAATACCGAAGGAACGGTATTGAGAATCCATCCGGGATCGGGCGTGGTGGTGCAATTCAAGGAAATGAGCCGGGAGTCGCGTGAAAAAATGTACCGCATTCTCGAGTTCGTGCAGAGCGCGACCACGGTCTACAACGACCGGTATATGCAGGGTCTGCGGGGCTAGTGGACAAGGGAATCCGGTTCAGAAGGAAAATCATCGGCGCCGCTGTCTTGCTGAGCGGAGACGGGACGACCGAAGGGAGTTCCGTCGGAGTCGAAGCCTGCCCTGAGCAGAGCCGAAGGGCATCCCTATAGGCGCCACGGTTGAGTGGGGGTAGGGATCCTTCGACTGCGCGAGCGCTCCGCGCTCACTCCGCTCAGGATGACAAAACGAAATTTTTCGCAGTGGCACTCCGCTCAGGAAGACAGAACGACAATTTTCGGCATTGGAACACCCCTCGGCACCCGCTTGAAGCCTGTTGCTGTCGCCCTTACACTTAAAGAATGCACGTGCACGTTCATGCCGGGGAAGGTCCCAAGCGAGTACTGAAGATTTCGCTGGGCGTTACCGCGGCCTACATCGTGCTGCTGGTGGTGGCCGGGATCCGCGCCCATTCGCTGGCGCTGCTCTCCGAGGCGGGACACAATCTCTCTGACTTTCTGGCCTTGCTGCTGTCGCTGGTGGCCGTGTTTCTGCAGTCGCGCCCGGCCAGTTCCACGAAAACTTACGGGTACCATCGCGCCGGAGTGCTGGCTGCGCTGGTCAATGCGGTATCGCTGGTCGCGGTTGCCTTCTTCATCTTCTACGAGGCGTTCCGGCGGCTGCAGCATCCCGAGCACGTGCAGGCCGCGGTGATGATGTGGGTGGCGGCGGCGGGCGTGGTGATGAATGGAGTGATCGCGCTGCTGCTGTACCGCTCCACGAGGGGCTCGGGCGGCGACGTAAATATTCGCAGCGCGTTGCTGCATGAAGTCGGCGACACACTTTCGACGGCGGCGGTGATCGCCGGTGGCTGGGCCATTCTGGTCACGGGCGAATCCTGGATCGATTCGGCGCTGTCGTTCGGCATTGGCGCGCTGATTCTGTGGTCAGGTTTCGGAATCGTACGCGAGACGTTGAATATTCTGCTCGAGGGTACGCCGCGGGGAGTGAAGCTGGAGCTGGTGGCCAGCGCCATCCGCTCGATCGACGGCGTGAACGACGTGCACGATCTGCACTGCTGGAGCATCGGATCGGAGACGCGCGCGCTTTCCTGCCACATTTCCATTGCAGACATTCCGCCTTCGGTGAGCGAACGCATCCTGCACGATGTGAAAGACCGGCTGCACCACGACTTCCGCATCGATCACACAACGATTCAGTTTGAACATGTAGAATGCGAAGTCGCGCATGGTTGCGTGATTCCGGTGGGCGAGGGTGAGGGGCATCACCACCACGGGCACTGATTTCTTGGCGCTGTTCGCTTGGGCTCTTCGGCAGGATGGCTTCGCCGACTTCGGCGGTCGGGACGATTATAGGGATCCTTCGACTGCGCCCGGAACTCCCTTCGGTCGTTCCGGCTCCGCTCAGGATGACAGAATACTAGAGGTTGATTTCCATGCCTTCGGAAGCCGCCCTTACCTTGGGATAGTAATTGCGCGCTTCGTGCACGACTTTGTCGATGATGGCGTCGGTGTGCTCGGGATCGTGATGGAAGAGCACTAATTCTTTCGCGCCGCTCTCCATGACAACGTTGACCGCCTCGCGCCAGTGGCTGTGTCCCCAGCCGCGGCGGTGGGCGGCATATTCTTCGGGCAGATATTGGGCGTCGTAGACGAGGACGTCCGCGCCCTCGGCCAGTTTGCGCACGGCCTTGTCGAATCCGGGGTCCCCGGGTTCGTTGTCGGTGGCGTAGACCAGCACTCCATCTTTGGTTTCGAGGCGGAATCCCATGCAGCCCTGCGGATGGTTGAGCCATGCGGTCTGCAGTTTCACGCCGTCCTCAATGGTGACGCTGCCGCTTTCGATGTCATAGAAATCGCGCCGGGCCAGCATCTGATCGATTTTTACCGGGAAGTAAGGCGCGGCCATCTGATCGGCCAGCACCTGCTTGAGCTCGCGGTTGCGGCTCGAACATTGAAAGATGAAGCGGCTCTCGGGGTTGGCATAGAGCGGACGGAAGAACGGCATGCCCTGAATGTGGTCCCAGTGAAAGTGGGAGACGAAGACGTGCGCGCAAAAAGGCCGGCTGCCGAATTCGGTTTGCAGTTGCTGGCCGAGCACGCGGAAGCCGGTGCCGCAATCGAAGATGTAGATGCGGTCGCCGAAGCGCACTTCGACGCAGGAGGTGTTGCCTCCGTAGCGCATGTTCTCGGGTTGTGGGGTCGGCGTGGAACCGCGAACACCCCAAAACTTAATCCGCATAGGCTCGTGATGGCACGAGGGGCCGACGTCTTGCCGCAGAAGTCAGAAGTAAGAAGTCAGAATGCAGAAGTAAAATCAAGTCCGGGTTTTACTTCTGCATTCTGACTTCTGCATTCTGACTTCCTGTTGGTATCTTCCGACGAGCAGCGGTGTCCGTCAATTGCCGGGATGGTTCAGGGGCAATTATTTCTCACCTTCAATGAGGGCGGCCGAGCCTCCTCCGGCTGGCTCAAAGGCTCATTATTTGTCCGCTTCACTGGAGAAAACCGGAGAAAGAAGACCCCAGTATTCTTGATTTGTTTACTTGACCGGAGGGGGGGGCCCCAGTATCCTTTCGCGCAGGAGTGCTCTTACCCGGGCGCCAGCCCGGACCCACCCAGGACGGCCAGAACGACAGCACTCTTCCTGGATTCAGAAAATTACACGAAAGAAAAACAGTAGTCGGGCCGAACCCATGGGGAACTCGAAGCAGCCGATCCGGCCGCCTTCGAGTGGTGCGGTATGGGGTCGTTTGAAAAATCCTGGAGGAAAATTATGCGTTTTTTTGGATGGTCGGCGTCTCTCACGGGTGCGTGTATGTTACTTATTCTCTCGGCGGTACCGGCGCTTGACGCGCAAGTTACGCCCAGTCCCACGTCAGTAAACTTCAACAGCGTCGCAGCGGGCAGTCCGGTGACGCAGATCGTGAGCTTCACGATTTCTGGCGCGACTCTGGGCGGCGTATCGGCCGTGACCCAGGGCGAAGCCAACGCCGACTATACGGTAGTAGCCGCAGGCACGACCTGTGGCGCGGGGACGACATCGAACTGCGCCGTTGAAATCCAATTTGTGCCGA
Source organism: uncultured Acidobacteriaceae bacterium (assembly GCA_963715875.1). GTDB lineage: Bacteria > Acidobacteriota > Terriglobia > Terriglobales > Acidobacteriaceae > Sulfotelmatobacter. The sequence goes on from OY970281.1 coordinate 5,211,920, forward strand.
AAGCGGCGGGCTCACGCTTCGGCGCTTTGGTGCTTTCCGATGGCAGCGGCAATACATTGAGCACGGTTCCGTTATTCGGCGTCGGAACGGGGCCAGTGGTCGGCTTTTCTCCCGGCACCATGTCGACCGTGATCGGCGGCGATGTGGCTGGAACGACAGTGGGGCTTAGTTATCCGAATGGTGTCGCGGTGGATGCTGCCGGCAATGTTTACGCCGCCAGTTCGTACGTAAGCACAGTTTACAAACTCACGCCGGGTGGCGTGACCACGAGAATCGCGGGCGGCAACGGGGGTGGTTACACCGGCGACGGCGGCCCGGCCACGAGCGCGAAGTTGAACATTCCGACCACCGTTCGACTGGATGGAGCAGGCAACATCTACATTGTGGACGACGGCAATAACGTAGTCCGGATGATCAATCCGGCTGGAATTATCACGACCGTTGCGGGTCTCCCGACCGGAGGCTCAATCTGTGAAGCGGCGATCGACGAGTGGGGCGACGGATGTCCCGCAACCCAAGCCAGTCTCGACTTCTCCGATTCGTATTACGGAGAAGGTGGCACGGCCACGGATGCAGCCGGCAATCTCTACATAGGAGATACGGCACACAATCTGATTCGCGTGGTCGGGCCAGACGGAATCATTTCAATCTTCGCGGGCACGGGCACCCAAGGCTATAGCGGCGACGAAGGCCCAGCCACAAGCGCTCAGTTGAACAACCCCGACGGAGGCGTGTTCGACGGCGCGGGCAATTTCTATTTTGCCGACCTCTACAACAACGTCATCCGCAAGATTGCGCTGGATGGAACCATCTCGACCGTGGCAGGTACCGGCGCGTACGGCCACACTGGAGATGGCGGTCTGGCGACCAGCGCTCAACTCGGCTACCCCTACCAGGTAGCGGTCGATGCGGCCGGTAACCTTTATATTACGGACTCGGGCAACTTCACAGAAGGCGATCAAAACGAAGTGATTCGCGAGGTCACGGCGGCCACTGGAATCATCAGCACGGTGGCCGGCGTCGTTCCCTCCTCAACCTACGGCGGTGACGGCGGTCCGGCTACGAGTGCGCACATGTGGGGTCCGGTCAACGTTGTAGTGGATGGACTCGGCAACCTCTATATTGCGGACGATTATAACCACGCCATCCGCAAGGTGGATGTCACGGATGCGACGACGCTTAGCTTTAGCGCCGTCAGCAAGGGGGTCAGCGCGGCACAGGATCTCAACATCGTGAACCTGGGCAATGAGACGCTGACGATCAGTTCGATCGCCGCATCGGGAAAAGGCTTTGCGGTGGCGGGCGGCACGTGTGCGACCTCGAACCAGTCGCTCACTCCAGGAGCCACCTGCAGCACTGGGGCCGACTTCACTGGAGCCACGACGTTGGGCACCACGACCGGCAGTGTGGTGCTGACGGATGACCAGCTAAACGTCAGCAACGCCAAGCAAAGCATCCCACTCTCTGGACTTACCATTGCATACGCAACGACGATCACGTGGCCCACACCGGCTTCTATCGTCTACGGCAAGAGTCTGAGCGCTACCCAGCTTGACGCCAAGGCTTACTACAACAGCGCCTCGGTGAGCGGCACCTTTGTCTACACACCGCCAAAGGGCAGCGTTTTAGGCGCGGGCATGCAGACTTTGAATGTCGCGTTTACGCCGCACAACGTTCTTTATTCCACGGCGGCCGGCTCGGTGACGCTGCAAGTCACTCAGGCCACACCCGTAATTACGTGGATCAGGCCTGCAGCCATCACCTATCCAGCGCCGCTTACGTCGACGCAATTGGACGCTTCGGCTGCCATCGGCGGCACGTTTGTGTACAACCCTCCGCTGGGCACGGTGCTGAATCCGGGCCTGAACCCGCTGACGGTGACATTTACTCCGTATGACATGACGGACTACACAACCGCAACCAAGACGGTCAACTTGACGGTGAAGCAGTGAACTGAGGTTTGGGAAGCTTCAGGTCATTTGCGGAGTGATCGAAGGATCATTCCGGTGTGAAGGTGGCGGGCTCTGGGTACACTCAGAGCCCGCCTTTTTTTGCCGCAGGGCGTTAGGGCGTGTCGCCGTGTCGTCGCAGGGCACAAAAAAAGCTCCACGCCTTCCCATATAATCAACCCGCGAGCCGGGCCTGCGGCCCCGGGCCTGCCATGATCAATCCAGAGTTCAAAGAATTCTCGCGGCTGGCGCGGGCGGCGACGCTGGTGCCGGTGGTGAAGTCGGTGAGCGCCGATCTACTCACGCCGGTGTCGGCCTTTCTGGCGATTGCGGAAAAAGAGCCACACGCGTTTCTGCTGGAGTCGGTGGAGCGCGGCGAAAAGATCGGCCGTTACACGTTTCTCGGAGTGCGGCCCTACATGCGGTTGCGGGCGCGGGGTTCGGCAATCGAGATTGAGCGCGGGCGGCGGCTGGAGCGGCGGCTGGAGCGGCGGCTGGGCAACGTGTTTCAGGCCGTGAAGGAGTTGCTGGCCGAGCACCGGCCGGCAGCGGTGCCTGGAATTCCTCCGTTTGCCGGAGGGGCGGTCGGATATTTTTCCTACGACGTAGTGCGGCAACTGGAAAACATTGGTGAGCATGCGGCCGACGATCTTAGTTTGCCGGATTGCGAGCTGATGTTTTTCGATCGCCTGCTGGCGTTCGATCACCTGCGTCATCAGATTCACATCGTGGCGGCGGCGGATGTTTTACGGGAAAGTCCACGACAGGCTTACGATCGCGCGGTGCGCGACATCGCGGCGCTAGAAAGAAAGCTGGCTGCGGGATTGCGTTCAATGACGTGGCGCAAGGCTTCCGAGGGTAAGGCCGGGAAGCTCAAGATTCACGCCGCCACTTCGCGGGCGCAATTTCTGCGCAGCGTGGAGCGTTGTAAAGAATACATCGCTGCGGGCGACATCTTTCAGGTCGTGCTTTCGCAGCGGCTCGATTTCGTGCCGGGCATTGAGCCGTTTGATTTGTACCGCGCGCTGCGGCAGGTGAATCCTTCGCCCTATCTTTATTTTCTGCGCATGGGCGAGACGCAGATCTGCGGCTCGTCCCCGGAAATGCTGGTCCGCGTGACCGGACGCAAGCTGGAATACCGGCCGATCGCAGGCACGCATCCGCGCGGGCGCGATGAGGCCGAAGACCTGCGCCTGGAGCAGGCCATGCGCAACGACGAGAAAGAACGCGCCGAGCACGTCATGCTGGTGGACCTCGGCCGCAACGACCTGGGGCGCGTCAGCGAGTACGGATCGGTCAAAGTGAAAGACCTGATGTTTGTGGAGAAATATTCGCACGTGATGCATCTGGTATCGGCGCTGGAAGGCACGCTGCGCAAGGACCTTTCCGCTCTCGATGCCTTCGCTGCCTGTTTTCCGGCAGGCACATTGAGCGGGGCGCCCAAGGTTCGGGCCATGCAGATTATTGAAGAACTGGAACCGGTGCGGCGCGGGATTTATGGGGGATCGGTGCTCTACGCAGATTTCGCCGGCAACCTCGATTCCTGCATTGGGATTCGGACGCTGCTGATGCAGGGGAAGCATGCGTATTTGCAGGCGGGGGCGGGAATCGTTGCGGACTCAAATCCGGCGAGCGAGTTTGACGAATCCATGAATAAGGCTCGGGCGGTGTTGAGGGCGGTGGAGGTGGGTAGAGGGGAATAAGTCAAAAGTCAGAAGTCAGAATGCAGAAGTTAAAGAACACGATTTTACTTCTGCATTTTGACTTCTGAATTCTGACTTGCTCGCAGAAAGTTTCCCACAAGCTTCTTTCCCGCATCGGTCAGCACGCTTTCTGGATGAAACTGCACGCCCTCGACGGCGAACTTTTTGTGGCGCAGGCCCATGATGGTGCGGGTGCCGTCTTTTTCTGTGGTCCAGGCGCTGACTTCTAATTCACGCGGCAGGCTTTTCTCTTCCACGATCAGCGAGTGATAGCGGGTGGCCGTCATTGGCATGGGCAGGCCGTGGAAGATGGTTTTGTTGTCGTGGGTGACGGCGCTGGTTTTGCCGTGCATCAGATGGGGAGCGCGAATTACGTTTCCGCCGAAAGCCGCGCCGATGGCCTGATGTCCGAGACAGACGCCGAGGAGCGGAATTTGTCCGGCGAAGTGCTGGATCAAGGCGATGCTGATGCCGGCATCCTGCGGCGTGCAGGGGCCGGGGGAGATGACGATGCGTTCGGGACGCAGAGCCTCGATCTCGGCGACCGTCACCTGGTCGTTGCGGCGCACCTCTACTCTGGCGCCAAGTTCGCCGAGATACTGCACCAGGTTGTAGGTAAACGAATCGTAGTTGTCGAGAACGAAGACCACGGTGGCCGTCCTGTTGGCAGTTTAGCGCAAGCGTCTTGCATGCGAGTTTCTCGCCCCAAGGTGCCACGCGCCTCCCCAAGGGTGGTATTGACGAAACATGGCTGCAACGGTCATGCTGAGAGCATAGTTACAGCATAGTAAACGCCACTTTATTTAGCCGGGAGCAACGCATGGCTGAGGCCCCGCAAGAAAAACGGGCTGCGCGTCGCTTCGCGCTCCGAATTCCTGTATCGGTAGCTCGCGAAGAAAACTCGAATTACAACGAATCGGCTCAAATCCGCGACGTCAGCGCGCGCGGCATTTGTCTTTACCTGGACGCACCCATTGCGCAAGGGTCGCCGATCGGTTTCACGCTCACGCTTCCGCCCGAAATCACCCTGACCGAGAGCATTCGCGTGCAGTGCAAGGGGCGCGTGGTGCGCATCGACGGAGCTTCTCCCGCCGGAAAAATGGCGGTGGCCGCGGTGATTGAAGAGTACGAGTTTCTTCCGGAGACCGGCGTTTAGTGATTCGTGCAACGGATTGGCGCACTCATTCCGCCGATCACCACACTGGGCATCACGCCGATCATTACTTCGATCCACCCGCGATCGAGGGAACCAGCAAGATCTCGTCGCCATCTGCAAAGGCATAGCCAGTCCCGCCCAGAAAACGGATATCCTCATCGTTCACATAAATATTCAGGAAGCGTCTGAGTTGTCCGGCCTCGTCGCGCAGGTGAGGCTTGAGCGCGGGAAACTTTTCGTCGAGAACCGAGAAGAGTTCGCCCAGATTCGCGGCGGTGCACGAGAGCGAAGCTTCGCCCGAAGTGTGCCGGCGCAACGCGGTTGGAATTTGTACGGTGATTGCCATGTTATGCCTCCGCTCCCGCCGCGGCTGCGGATCCATTCGCAACCACGACGCCGTCCAGCGATTGCTGGAGATAGTTTTCGAACTCGGCCAGCTTGGGCGCAATCGGCCGCTCCACTTCGTAGACGCCGGCGAGCACATCGGTAGTCTTGAGGCCGTTTCCAGTGACGCAGACCACGGTGGTTTCCTCGGGCAGAATGCGATCCTGGCGATAGAGTTTGCCGGCGGTGCCCACGGTGACGCCTCCAGCAGTTTCGGTGAAGATGCCTTCGGTTTCGGCGAGCAGACGGATCGAGTCGATCACTTCGGGATCGCTGACGTCCTCGCTCCATCCGCCACTTTGCTTGATGGCCTTGATCGCATAATGACCGTCGGCGGGATTGCCGATGGCGAGCGAACGGGCAATGGTCGCGGGTTTCTGCGGATCGATCTCCGAATTGCCGGTCTTGACCGCGGTCGAAATCGGAGAGCAGCCCGTGGCTTGCGCTCCGAAAAACTTTACCGGCTTCTCCTCGACCAGGCCGAGTTTGGCGAGTTCGTCGAAAGCTTTTTTGATCTTCGTGATCAGCGAACCGCCGGCCATGGGGACGACGACGTTATCGGGAAGGCGCCAGCCCAGTTGCTCGGCAATCTCGAAGCCAACCGTTTTCGATCCCTCGGAGTAGTAAGGGCGCAGGTTCACGTTCACGAAGCCCCATTGGCGCTCTTCCGCAATCTGCGAGCACAGGCGATTGACCTGGTCGTAGTTGCCGGCGATGCGGACGACGGTCGCTCCGAAGACTTGCGTGCCGAGAACTTTTGCCGGTTCAAGATCGGACGGGATAAAGATCCATGCTTTCAAACCGAGGCGCGCGGCGTGCGCCGCCACGGCATTGGCCAGGTTTCCGGTGGAGGAACACGCGACCGTATCGAAACCGAAGGCGCGCGCCTGCGCGAGAGCCACAGCCACGACGCGGTCTTTGAAGCTGAGCGTGGGCAGGCAGACGGCGTCGTTTTTGATGTAGAGGTTCTGTGCCGCGGCTTCACGATCGCCGTTAGCGCCCACGAATCGCTGCGCCAGCCGCGGAGCGCGAATCAGCGGCGTGAACCCGACCGGCAGGCCGGGTGCAAAATCCGCGGGCAGCGGCAGAAGTTCGGCATAGCGCCACATGTTCGGCGGCCGTTGCGAAATCAGCTCGCGGCTTGACCGTTGGGGGTCGAGCGTCCCCTGGCCCAGGACGTAGCGAATCCAATCGTAGTCGTAGGTGACTTCGAGGGGAGAAAAGCAGTCGTCGCAGAATGAGCGCGGCTGGTTTCCCCAGCGGCGTCCGCATTCGCGGCAGCGCAATTCGTAGTGGGAGTGATGGTGACCGTGGTTGTTCGGCATGTGACTACTCGCTCTCTTGCCGTTCGTTGTAGAACGGCCGCGAATAGCTGGGGACGAGCCCCGGAGAAAAGTAGCCGTAAAAAACAAAGGCCTCTTTTCCCCAGAAATAGGAAAAGAGGTTATCGGAATGCAAATAGAAATATAGTTCGCATGCCGAATCTCATGTTCCCCGTTTCCGGGCGGGAGTTGGCACCTGGCGGTCTGGATAGATGATCCAGATCCGGTTGCCGTGGCGTCATAGGGCTCGTCCCTCAGCCACTCTGCATGAAATTCAGGTCTGCCCCGAAGGGCAAACTTGTTCACAGTATCTTATAACGGCGGTTACGGTGCGTCAAGAGCGAAGATTTATGGACGCTCATTCGAGCGGAGTGAGCGCAGGGCGAGTTCTGTCATCTTGAGCGGAGTGAGTGGGAGCGAAGCGAAGCACTCACGCAGTCGAAGAGCCTGCCCCGAGCTTGTCGAGGGGATCCCCATCGTCACCCGTGGCGCCTGCAGGGATGCTTCGACTCCGCCGGAACTCCCTCCGGTCGTCCCGGCTACGCTCTGCATGACATGAATTTGTCGTCTTGCCTTGCCGATGATTTTCATTGTGCCATTCCCAGAGGAATGCCTTGCCGAAATTGTCGCTCTGTCATCTTGAGCGAGAGCGAAGCGAAACACTCATGCAGTCGAAGAGCCTGCCCCGAGCTTGTCGAGGGGATCCCTATCGTCACCCGTGGCGCCTGCAGGGATGCTTCGACTCCGCCGGAACTCCCTCCGGTCGTCCCGGCTACGCTCTGCATGACATGAATTTGTCGTCTTGCCTTGCCGATGATTTTCATTGTGCCATTCCCAGAGGAATGCCTTGCCGAAATTGTCGCTCTGTCATCTTGAGTGAGAGCGAAGCGAAGCACTCAACGCAGTCGAAGAGCCTGCCCCGAGCTTGTCGAGGGAATCCCTATCGTCACCCGTGGCACCTGTAGGGATGCTTCGACTGCGCCGGGACTCCCTACGGTCGTCCCGGCTTTGCTCAGGAAGACAGAACCTTTTAGAAAGGTCAGGGTCAGGGTGCTCAGGAAGGTTTAGCGCTCGGGGTAACATGGATGTGTGCCTAAGCATGGTCCCACACAGAACAAGATCAGCATCCTGCGCGCGTCACATCTGAGCGCGTATCCCTGGCTGGTTCACGGATTTTCTACACGTGAGGGTGGATTCTCGCGTGCCTACGGCGGCCGGGCGCTGAATCTGGGATTCACCAAAGATGACGCGAAAGCTACGGTCGAACGGAACCGTGCTGCGTTTCTGCGGACGCTGGGCGCGGCAGGCAAGTCACATGGGAAAACACTTCTGTGGCCTCTGATTACGCTGCGCCAGGTTCATTCCGATGTCATTCGGTTCGTCGACGCTCCCACGGAACCACTCGCGGGTGATGGATTGATCACGGGGACTCCGGGCTTGCTGCTTGGCATCCAGACTGCCGATTGCCTGCCGGTCGTTGTGGTCGACCCCAAGCATCGCGCGGTGGGAGTGTTTCATGCGGGCTGGCGCGGCACGGTGAAGCGCATCGTCGAGAAGGGAGTGGGCGAGATGGTGCGCCACTTCGGAAGCCGGGCGGGCGATCTGAAGGCCGCGATCGGGCCCGGCGTTCATGGCTGCTGTTATGAAGTGGGCGAAGAGGTCCGCGAGAAATTCAAATCGCAGTTTGGCTATGGCGAAAAGCTGTTTCACGAGGTCGAGGAATCCGACCCGGTGCGCGAGAAGTATCCCATGCTGTTTCTGACGGCGCGCGCCCCCGGCCACAGCGTTTTGCCGAAAAAGATTTTTCTCGATCTGGTGGAGGCGAATCGCCAGCAACTGCTGGCCGCTGGAGTTGCGGCGAAGAGCATTGAAGCCTCGCCGCTGTGCACCAACTGCCGGAATGATTTGCTGTTTTCCTATCGGCGCGAAAACGGCAAGACCGGACGGATGATGGGTGTGGTGGGGATTCGAGTGTGAAGTCAGAATGCAGAAGTAAAACCGGGAAGGTTCTTACTTCTGCATTCTGACTTTTGACTTCTGACTTTGACCAGCCTACGCCATTGGAGCGGGCGGAGTTGGCGGAAGTGCCGGTGGCGGCGCGGCCGCGTCGGCGACGCCTTCATTCACCAGATCCTTTAACTCCTTGCTGGGCTTGAAGAAAGGAATTTTCTTGGCGGGGACTTCGACCTTTTCGCCGGTCTTGGGATTGCGTCCCATGCGGGGTTTGCGCTGGCGGGTGCGGAAACTGCCAAAGCCGCGTATCTCGATTTTGTCGCCCGCGCGCAACGATCGCACCACGCTGTCAAAGATGGTTTCCACAATCACTTCGCTGTCTTTGCGCGTAAGTTCCGCTAAGCGCGAGACTTCATCGATCAGATCGGCTTTCGTCATAATCTCTTTCGCTCCGGGCCGGGCCTTGGGGCCAGCAACCTGCCATAACCTTCTCAAATTTCAGGGGTTTAACGCAAGTCTCAGTTTTGGGACTGGGAAAGCCGGGTCTAGCAAGGCTGCGGAAAAACTCATTACGCCAGGGTCGATGCTTCCTCAGCGGCTAAAGCCGAAATTGAAAACAGGCCAGTTATCGCAGCGGTAAACCGCTGCGCCACCCACCCAACCCCAAAAACAAACAAACCAAAACCAACCCCAAAACCACCCCAAAAGCAACTCAAAACCAACCCAAAACCAACCCAAAACCAACCCAAAACACAAAACCACCCAAGACGAGCGCAAGATTGACTCCTTCCGCAGTCTGCCAGAGGGGATGCAGATCGTGTTTAGCGGAGGGTTGCGTTATGTAGCGACCCGCGAGTGTCGTGTCGTGGTCGGGCGCATCCTCCGCCAATACAGCTACTTCCACAGATAATAGAATCCCACTTGCTGCTCGAGCATCTTCTCGCGGCCGGGAATCCATTGGGAAATATCGCCGGTCAGAAGGTCGAGCATGGTGCGGCGATCTTTTTCCGGATGCACCAGCGTCGGCTCGCCCGAGATGCCCACCGATTTTGCTGTATCTTTGACGACGGCCTCGAAGTCGCCTACGTCGTCAATCAGCTTCATCTCCTTGGCCTGCTCGCCGGTCCAGACTTTGCCGTTGGCGATGGATTTGACGTCGTCAAACTTCATGCCGCGGCCGGTGGCGACCGCCTGCACGAACTGCCCGAACATGTTGTCGATGAGCGATTGCATGTAGGCCTGTTCGGCAGGAGTGAGGTCGCGCGCGGGATTGCCGGTATCTTTGAATTCACCGGACTTGATCACGACATCTTTCAGCTTGGCCCACTTCAGCAGGTCGCCATAGTTCATCCACTGCGCGATTACGCCGATGGAGCCTACGATGCTGCCCTGGTCGGCATAAATTTTGTTCGAGGCGGAGGCGATGTAATAGGCGCCGCTGGCTCCGACGCTTTCGATCGAGACGACCACGCGCTTTTTCTCGCGAATGCGTTTGACTTCGCGGTAAATCTCCTCTGAGGCGGCGACTCCGCCGCCGGGAGAGTTGACGTGCAGGATGATGGCCTTGATGGAAGAGTCGTCGGCAAATTTTTTCAGTTGCCCGACGACCGGCTGGGGCGAAAGGATCACGCCGTCGAGGTCGACGACTCCGATGCGGTCGCCAAAGCCGCCGAATCCGGCCTCATTCGTGCCGGAGTGCAGGGTCAGGTACACCAGCGAAAATACGGCCAGTACAAAGAGGAAGAAAGCTCCTCCGCCAATCAGGATCCAGAGCAGGGTGTGGGAACGTCGCTCAGACATGAGGAAAGTATAGGACAGTTTTTGGTTTCTGTGCCCCGGAGGGGGCGGCCTCTCTTTTCGCAGAGGCCCGGTCGCAGAAACCTGGCTATCTCGAATTGAGGACTACCCGCAAGGCTCCACGCTGCGCTGCAATCTCGATGGGGGTCTGGCAAAGATATTCGCCGTCGGCGTAAACGTCGAGCGGCTTCTCGGTTTCCACTCGCAAATGCGAGGCGCGAAGGTATTCCACTCCGCGGACGCCCAGATGGCGGCCAAAATAAACTGTGGGGAACAGGAGCGCGAGCTTGAGTGGATCGATGCCGCCAATGATGCAGACGTCGAGCTGGCCGTCGTCCATGGTTGCATGGGGGGCGATTTTCATTCCGCCGCCATAGGTGGAAGTGTTGGCAAAGGCCGCGACCAGCGTCGGCCGATCGCTGCGGGCGGCCCAGAGGCCGGCTTCGGCGGGCGCGAGAATTTTCATGGGGGAAGGCGCGAAACGAAAGACTGCTGGAGCGAGGCTGAGGGCGTAACCGCCGTGTCCCCGCAGCCAGCGGGGCAGATGGTTGGCGCGGCGAGCTACCTCGGCGTCGAGGCCGATGCCGGCGACGCTGGCGAAGAAGTACCGAGTACCTGGTACCGAGTTGCGAGAGGCGAGCGACTCGCTGGGGGTTTCCAAAGGAGTGATCACGCCAAGATCGATTGGGCGGATGTTGTCTTTTGCGGAGCAGAAACGCCGCCAGGCCGAGAGCGAGTCGCGCATGTGGCGCAGGCCAAGGGCGCGGGCAAAATCGTTTCCACTGCCGGTGGGAACGACCAGCACCGGCAAGCCGAGGTTCACCAGCGGATTCAGGTGCCGGTGAATGGTGCCGTCGCCGCCGAAGAGGAGAATGATGTCCGCATGATCGGCTGCGGCCGGCAGTCCGATCAGCCAGACGATGGATTTGTCGGCCTGAAAGGGTTTTAGAGTTTTGGGAGAACATCCCAGACCGAGAATGGCGGCGGCGCGCATGTGCGGGGATGAGGGTAGCAGAAACTACCACGGAGGCACAGAGGCACGGAGGGAAAATTTAGCTGGAGAATTCTAACTAGGCTGGCTTCCGCTAACGGAGAACTGCGACCTTGATTCGTTTGCCAACCCGAATTGGCAATCGCACAGGAATTTTGGGTAGCTGATAAGTGTGATGATTTCTTACAATGTCCTCAACCCGCACTGATCCTTGTTTCAGCTTTCGGACGGCATCTGTCCGAGAATCTGCAAGCCCGCAAAGCACGAGCAGCTTGTCCAGGTGGATGCCGTCTTTCTCCGCGGTGGCGACTTCAGAAAACTCCACCAACACTTCTTCGACATTTGCAGGCACTTCATCCTTCTGAAACTGCTTCGCCCAATCTTCTGCTGCTTTTGCGGCTGCTTCTGCCGAATAAAAATCGGCTGCGATTCTGCGGGCCAGGTCTTTCTTCGCGTGCATGGGATGGGCTTCCTGCTTCATCTTCTCGATGTCGGCCAGGGACATGTCCGTGAGGAGTTCGTAGTATCTCCACATCATTTCGTCGGAGATGCTCATGACCTTGCCGTACATTTCAAGCGGCGGCTCGTGAATGCCGATGGCGTTGCCTAGCGACTTCGACATTTTCTGAACGCCGTCGAGGCCTTCGAGAATGGGCGTGGTCAGCACGATTTGCGACTCCTGGCCATAAGAGCGCTGCAGTTCGCGGCCTACAAGGAGATTGAATTTCTGGTCGGTGCCGCCGAGTTCTACGTCGGCTTCGAGCGCCACCGAGTCATAGCCCTGCACCAGCGGGTAGAAGAGTTCGTGCACGGAGATCGGCTTCTCCTCCTGAAAACGTTTATGAAAGTCTTCGCGCTCCAGGAGCTTCGATACCGTGTATTTGGCTGCCAGGCGGACGAAGTCGTCGGTGCTCATGGGGCCGAACCAGCGGCGGTTGAAGTCGACAATCGTCTTTTCGGGATCGAGAATCTTGAAGACCTGCGCCTTGTAGGTTTCCGCGTTTACCTCGATCTGTTCGCGAGTAAGCGGCGGGCGCGTGACAGAGCGGCCGGTAGGGTCGCCGATCATGCCGGTGAAGTCGCCGATCAGGAAAATTGCAGTGTGGCCGAGATCCTGAAAGTGTTTGAGCTTGCGCAGCACCACGGTGTGGCCGAGATGCAGGTCGGGGGCGGTCGGGTCCATGCCGAGCTTCACGCGCAGCGGTTTGCCGGAAGCGCGCGATTTCTCCAGCTTCGCTCGCAGGTCGGCTTCGCGGATAATCTCAGCGGAGCCTTTCTTGAGATAGGTTAGTTGTTCGTCGACGGGTGCGAAGTTGGCCATGGGTCAAGCCATTATAAGGAATGCAGAAGTCAGAAGTCAGAATGAAGAAGTAAAACCGGCGGTGCGCGGGTTTTTCTAGGATGCAATGCCTTTGGCGGTGCAAATTGACGTCACGAAGATCGACGTCAGTTCCCGAGCTTCTTTCAGAAGCGGATTCAACTTCTCGGGCTTCACGATTCCGCCCTCAAGTAATAGTTCGAGCCAGAAAACGGTTTCATCTGCCTCTTCGAGGACAATTCCGAGCTTGGCTATAAATTCTGCCCTCGACCGTGCCCGGCAGGCGGCGCGGTAGTTTGCCCCTACGGAAGTGCCTGACCGGAGGATTTGCCGTCCGAGAATTCTGGCCTCTTCCTTGGCAGGCATCGCTCGATACAAGCGTAGGATTCGAAGCGCAAACTCCTTCGTTCGTAACTTGAGATCTTGCTTTTCCGTCACCCGCTAATCTTCGTAGCTTTGGGCGCGGGAGTCTGTGACGGTTGCCACAGGCCGGGTGTGGAAAAGTCAGGAGTCAGAGGTCAGAATGCAGAAGTAAAACCGGTGTGGGAAAGTCAGAAGTCAGAGGTCAGAATGCAGAAGTAAAACCGGTTCTTACTTCTTCATTCTGCCTTCTGACTTCTGACTTACTTTCAATCTGCGCCCAACGACGTCGTATTTCCCGGCGAGCACGAGATTGATCGCCTCGGTATAGGCGAGGTGTTCCTGCTCTAGAATGCGTGCGGCGAGGGTGTGCTCGTCGTCGGTGTCGAGTACGGGGACCGATTTCTGCACGATGATTGCGCCGTGGTCTAGTTCCTCGTCCACAAAATGGACGGTGCAGCCGGAAAGTTTTACGCCGTAGGCGAAGGCTTGCTCTTGTGCTTCGAGGCCGGGAAATGCGGGCAATAGCGATGGGTGGATGTTGAGAATGCGGTGGGGGAATTGCTGGACGAACCAGGGCGAGAGCAGGCGCATGTATCCCGCGAGGCAGACTAAGTCGACATTGTTCTGCTGGAGCGTGGCTACAACTTCGCGGTCGTGTTCGGCGCGGGGCCTGCCTTTGGATGGGATCACGACTGCGGTCAACCCGCGCGCGCGGGCTGTGGCGATGCCGGGGGCGTCCGCTTTGTTGGAAATGACAACCGCGATGCGGGCATTTGTGATGCGGCCAGCGTCGATGCTGTCGGCGATGGCGACAAAGTTCGAGCCGCGTCCGGAGAGGAGAATGCCGAGGGAGTGCATGTTAGTAGCTTTCAGCAGACCATCATAATGAAGTCAGAAGGCAAAAGTCAGAATGCAGAAGTAAAAACGCAAGTCAGAAGGCAGAAGTCAGAATGCAGAAGTAAGACCGGCATTTTTACTTCGCATTCTGCTTCTGCTCTGATCTTCTTACTTCTGATTATTTTCTAGTTGTAGATGACTTTGCGGTCGCCTTTGACGATGCGGCCCACCGTGTAGGCCTTTTCGCCTACGCGTTCGAGAACGTTCTGGGCTTTCTTGAATTTCGCCAGGGGAACGACCATCAGCATGCCGAGGCCCATGTTGAAGGTGCGCAGCATTTCGTCCTGCGGAACGTTGCCCAGTTTTTGCAGGTGGTCGAATAGCGGCGGGACGGGCCAGGAGCCCAGATCGATGGCAGCCGCCATCCCGCGCGGCAGGACGCGGGGAAGATTTTCGGTGATGCCTCCGCCAGTGATGTGGGCCAATGCCGAAACACATTGCGCGGCAATCAGGCGCTTCAGCGGGGGCCAGTAGCTTTTGTGGGTGCGCATCAGTTCGTTGCCCACTTTATTCTTGATTTCGTTCACGTAATCTTCCGGCGAATAGCCGGCCACTTCGAAGAGCAGTTTGCGGGCCAGCGAATATCCGTTGGTATGCAGGCCGTTCGAAGCCATGCCCAGGACGACGTCTCCGATCTGCACTTCTTTGCCGGTAATAATGCGGTCGCGCTCGACCACGCCCACGATGAATCCTGCCAGATCGTATTCGCCCGCGGGATAGAAGCCCGGCATTTCGGCGGTCTCGCCGCCGATCAGGGCGCAGCCGTTGTGCTTGCAGGCGTCGGCAATGCCTTCCACGACCTGCTCGGCGATGGTGGGCTCGAGCTTTCCGGTGGCAAGGTAGTCCATGAAGAACAGCGGCGCGGCGCCTTGCACTGCGATGTCGTTGACGCAGTGGTTGACCAGGTCGGCGCCCACGGTGGAGTGCAGGCCCATCTCGAAAGCGACCTTGAGTTTCGTTCCGACTCCGTCGACGCTTGAAACCAGCACGGGGTCGAGGTACTTGGTTTTGTCCACGGCGAAGAGGCCGCCGAAGCCGCCGATTTCGCTGAGCACGCCGCGGGTGAAGGTCTTGTGCGCGAGGTACTTAATGCGCTTTTTGGTGCGGTTGGCGGCATCGATATCCACCCCGGCGTCGGCGTAGGTGATGGGTGCGGCGGCGGTTGTGGAGTTTTTGGCCACGGCTTCTCGCGGTTTCTTTCTCACTGCCTCAGTGTGGGGGGACGCTGGTTTACTTGCGACGCAAACAACTCCCAAGGCGGTTGATTGTAGCACGTTCAATGGAGGGGGTTGGAGGGATGCGGTGACGCCTTGTGAGTGCGACGGGGATGTTTCGCCAGCGGTACACGCCGTCAGCGAAGAGCTTACCTCGGGCGCTGAAGCGCAGACCGATTTCTGCGACATGGCGGCACGAGTGGAAGAGGCCGCGCGGAAAAGGGACCGACTGACAGGAAATTCGACCACGGGGGCTGAAAGAGAGTGCGTGAGAACTGATCTTTCGCCCCTTCGGGGCTTGTTCCCATCCCACTTCTCACCCACGGCTTGCGCCGTGGGCTGCATTCTGACGCCGCTTCGCGGCTAATACGCGCGGTTCTTTACGCGGCGCTGAAAGCGCCGCTCTTCCACGTCACTAGACGCGTCCATGAGTTTTTCCGCAAACTTCTGGAACTCGTGCCCTTCCCAAACTGCCTCGAAGCGGAGTTTTCCGCAGCCTGCTAGAAATAAATCGGGTCCGAACGAGAAATTAGGCGTCGGCGACGGCGTCGGCAACGGAGGGTCACGCCCGATTGTGGGCCGCATCCGCAGTGTCTACTTCTGTTGACCTGCCCAGTTTACGATCACCGTCATGGGAGGGCGGCTGACATCGCCTACTGGCAACAGCCATAGGAATCGCTGGCCATCGCTTTCGGGAACGATGGTGCCTTTGATTTTGAAGAGCAATTTCGGCAGTCCGAATTCGAGAGCGCCCTTGCCCGATCCGCTCACCGAGACGGCCATCAGTTGGTCGTCCATGGTTCTGTAGAACAATTCCTTGCCGTCGTGCCGCCAGAAGGCCGCTTGCCCGCCGCCGGTGGAGACGCGCACGGCCGGACCCGGTCCAGGGAACGGACGCACGAAAATTTCTCGATGCCCGGTCTCATCCGATTCGTAGGCCATCCAATGGCCGTCGGGAGAGAACCTGCCATAGGTCTCCTCGGCCGCGGTCTGCGCTACGGGGAAGGGTTTTCGATCGTCGCCGCCGACTGGCAGCGCCCACACATCGCGCGCCGTGGTGGGGCTCTGACTGGAAAACAGAACGTATTTGCCGTCGGGCGACCAGTCACTCAGGTTCTTGGCTTCCTTCGACACGAACAGCGTTTCATCGGGACCACTGCTGCCGACGGTCTTCCAATAGAGATCGAGCAGGCCGACGCGACTTGCCTGGAAGGCGATCCGCGTACCATCGGGTGACCAAACCGGCGCGCCGCCTTCCTCCGCGGTGAGGCGGGTAAGCGTGCCGCGCGACAAATCCATCAGCATAATTTCGAAATCACCAGCCTCGCCCCGTCGGGTCGTGATCGCGAGGGTGCGGCCGTCGGGCGAGAGATCTCCGCCCGCCGCGTCTGCCAGAGGCTCGCCCACGGTGCCGGCCGGCTTGCCTTCGCGATCAAGCCAGGTGAGTTGCCGCCGGGTGGTTTCATCGGGACGATATACGATCAGCCCGGTATCAGAACCACTGACCCTCGTCCAATTGCTCCAATTGGCGGAAAGGCCTGAAGTGACCGGGAACGGCTCGCCCTCAACTTCCATTTTGGCCGGATCGAAGCGCTGGGCATACAAAACGCGTTCGCGCACCAGCAGAAGGTGGTTGGGAGCGACGAACACCGCATTCCCATCCGCCACGCAGATGCGGTGAAATTCTTTGCTGTCGAGCGATCCTACGTATGTGCCTCGGACCTCCGGCGCGCCGACAATAAAGAACAAGAAGTGGCGGCCGTCGGGCAGAAACTGCGGGAAACGATGGCTGGCATCCTGGGGCCGCTGCTGTGTCACCTGCTCCGGTTTTCCACCGGCCGCCGGAATCTGGAACAACGGCCCGTTGCCGGCGGGAGAAAACAGAATCGTGCCCTCGCGATTCCACGATCCGCCGCGCGGTGTGGGGGCGTCGGCCAGGGTACGCACGGCGCCGCTCTCCACGTCGAGCAGTTTCATGGCCTGGTGCGCGAAAAATCCGATTGACTTACTGTCCGGAGACCAGAATGCCACGAAGCCTGATTCGGTTCCGGCCAGTGGCTTGGCAACGTCGGAGTCGAGAGGACGGAGCCAGATTTGAAAGCCATTACCGCTCTGCGCAGTGGCTGTGAAAGCGATGAAACGTCCGTCTGGCGAGATCACAAAAATGCTGTTGTCTCCCGGCATAGGAACTTGCAGCCGCAACTCGCGTGCATCACCCGCGCTGGTGCCTCGGCTTCCGCGCCAGAGGAACATGGTAGTGGCGGCCAGGACCGCGAGCGCCGCAATCGCCCATGGCAGGGCCCGATGCCAACCTGGGCCGTGAGCGTCTGCGGCGACATTCGCGGACGACGCAGGAGCGTTCAAATCCGGAGCGCCGCTGATCAACTGATCGAGCACGCGCCGCGCTTCGCCGATGTCGCGCAGACGCTGTTTCGGATCGCGCGCCAGGCAGTCGCGCAACAGCACGCGCAGACGCGGCGGCGTGTCGGCAGGGAGAGCCGTCCAGTCAACTTCCCGCGTGAGCACCGCAGCCAGCGTGTCGGAAACGTCGTCGGCCAGATAGCCGCGCTTGCCGGTGAGCATCTCGAACACGACCACGCCGAAGGCCCAGATATCGGCGCGGCGGTCGACGCTCTTGCCCTTGGCCTGTTCCGGAGCCATGTAGGCCGCTGTGCCCAGAATCACGCCGATCTGCGTAGCTCGCGCGGTGAGCGTTGGTGAATTCATCGCGTCCGACGAGTTGCTCACGGAATCGGGCGAGAGGGCTTTGGCGAGTCCGAAGTCGAGCACCTTGACGGTTCCGTCCTCGCGAATCTTGATGTTCGCCGGCTTCAGGTCGCGATGGATCACGCCGCGCTCGTGCGCGAACTCCATGGCCTCGGCGATTTGGCGCGCAATGGGCAGCGCCTCTTCGAGGGGAATCGGCCCGTGTGCGAGGCGGTCGGCCAGCGTGGGCCCATCGACCAGTTCGAGGATGAGCGCGCGATCTTCCACTCCGTAGATGGCGGCGATGTTGGGGTGATTCAGCGAGGCCAGAACTTGCGCTTCGCGAGTGAAGCGCGCCAGGCGGTCGGCGTCGGCGGCTAAGGAGTCGGGAAGAACTTTGATGGCAACGTCGCGTCCCAGCTTGGTGTCAGTGGCGCGGTAGACGGCGCCCATGCCGCCTTCTCCGAGCTTGGATGTAATTTTGTAGTGGGCGATGCTGGAGGGCGGGTTCATCGTGCTTGGTAGGAGATGGTATCACTTTTGTGCGGGAAGGGCTGCGGAGGTGGGCAGTTCGAAATGCAGGTACCTCAGCGGCTAAAGCCGGACTCAATCAGAGCAGTTATCGCAGCGCTGAAGCGCTGCGCCACCCGAAATCCTGCGCCACCCGGAATCCTGGGCCAGCCAAAATCTGGCGGCATCCGAAACCTGGCGCCATCCAAAATCTGGTGTGCTGCGCCACCCGAAACCTGGTGTCCTGGGCTGCCCAAAATCCGGCGTGATACGCCGTCCAAAAGCCGTAGTGATACGCCGTCCAAAAATCTGCGTGATGTGCTACCCAAAATCGACGGTACCTTGCTTAGAGCAGAGCGGTGGGGCGCTGCGCACACGACCAGCATTTCCGCGGACGCGTGCGCCCGTTCGAGCAACCGCTACGCTTGCTTAATGCGCGATGTAGTCGGAGAAGAAATATGCCAGCAGTCCGAAAAGAGCGAGCCCGGAAATACCGTAAGCGGTGAGAACCCAGGCGCCGCGGCCTTCCCGGCGCCTTATGCCGGAGGAAGATAGCGACTGCTGGGAAATCGAAGAAGAGACGTCAGATGCCCGATCTTCCATAACAGAAAAACCTCCGAACGGAAGGATCGTGGCGCATAAACGTAATTGCGTCACGCCTGGCCGGCTTGGGGCCGGACAAGACTATCTGGCCCCGATCTTACAACGGTTTTGTGACCTCTGAACAAAGAAATGTGACGTAGGTCACAATTTGGGGGCCAAATTGGCAAAAATTGCCCGTAATCCGCCTCCCCACCGTGCAAGACCGCCCTTGCCGAGCGTTCCTTTTTGAGATACAACCACCGCAGTCCCTACTATTATTAGCCTATGCGTAGTCCTTTTCTTTTGCTGCTTGTAGCCAGTGCCCTGGCTGCTCCTTTTACTGTCCTGGCACAATCGGGACAGCCGGCCATCCCGGTTCCGTCGACTTCCGCCAAGGCCGCCGACGCGAAAGGCGCCAACGCGGCTGCCGCCTCGAAGCCGGACGACGCCAAGCACGATTATTCGCAAGAGGCCTTCGTGGTCGAGCAGTACCGGTCGCGCTACCGCTTTGAAGCCGATGGCACGGGACGAAAAGAAACCGTGGCCCGCATCCGCGTGCAAAGCGAGGCGGGAGTGCAGCAGTGGGGACAAATTCAGGTGGGGTACAACTCCGCCAACGAGCGCGTGGAGATCGCGTACGTCCGCGTGATCCAGGCCGATGGCAGCGTGGTGAAAGCCGGAGACGACGCGGTGCAGGATTTGAGCGCGCCGGTCGAACGGGATGCGCCGGTCTACACCGACTACCGGGTGAAGCACATCACCGTGCCCGGCCTGCGTCCCGGCGAAACGCTGGAGTACGACATGGTCACGGTGATTCACACGCCGCTGGCTCCCGGGCAGTTCTGGGCCGATTATGATTTCGATAAAAGCAGCATCGACCTCGATGAAGAACTCGATGTGGATGTCCCCGCCGACCGGCCACTCAAGCTGAAAAACAAGCCGGACATGGATCCGAAAATTTCAGAGGCGAACGGACGCCGCGTTTACCACTGGACCAGCACTCACCTGGAGCGGGACGACGACAGCAAGGACAAAGATAAGAGCGCGAAGGAAAAAGAGAAGAGAAGAAAAAAGAAAAAAATCGACGAAGAACATCCCGACGTGCAGCTGACCACGTTCGTGAGTTGGGAGCAGATCGGCCTGTGGTACGCGAGCATGGAAAAAGACCGGCGCGCTCCCTCGGCGGAAGTGAAGGCCAAGGCGGAAGAACTGACGAAGGGTCTGGATGCGCCGCTGGACAAGGTGCAGGCGCTCTATGATTATGTGGCGAGGAACTTCCGCTACGTCAGCCTGTCGCTGGGCGTTGGCCGCTACCAGCCTCACGCCGCCGGTGACGTGCTGCACAACCAGTACGGCGACTGCAAAGACAAGCACACGCTGCTCGCCTCGCTGCTGGCAGCCGAGGGCATGCACGCATCGTCGGTGCTGATCAACTCCAGCCGCAAGCTTGATCCCGACGTGCCTTCGCCTTCGCAGTTCGATCACGTCATCACCATGCTTCCGATGCCGTCGCCGAACAACGAAGTCTGGATGGATACCACCAGCGAAGTGGCGCCGTTCCGGCTGCTGGCCTTCAGCCTGCGCAACAAGCTGGCGCTGGTGATTCCAGCAGAGGGCACGCCGCATCTGGAAGAGACACCGGCCGACACGCCGATGCCTGACAGCGAGGTGGCGGATGTCGATGGAAAGATCAATGACATCGGCAAGCTCGAGGCGCATGTGCACTACACTTTCCGCGGCGACGAAGAGTTGATGCTGCGATCTGTGTTTCGCCGCGTCCCGGAAGCGCAGTGGCAGCACGTGGTGGAGAACGTGAACGCCAGCATGGGCGGCGACGTCAGCAATGTGAAAGTGAGCGATCCGGCGGCGACGCGCGAAGCCTTCACGCTGGATTACGACGTCTCGAAACCAAATTTTCTGGACTGGTCGAAGAAGAAGTCGAACCTGACGCTTCCTCTGTGCCAGTTCAACCTGATGGATCTTGGCGGCGAAGACGACGATGCCGATGCGGAGCCGCTCAAACTCGGCCCCAAGGCGGAGTACGTCTACAAGATCAAGCTCGATTTGCCCGCCAAATACACGGCGCACGCTCCGCTGCCCTTGTCGGTGAAGCGCGATTATGCCGATTATCAGGCGACCTACAAGCTCGACGGAAACGTGTTCACGGCAACGCGCACGCTGGCGATGCGGCAGAGCGAATTGCCGGCGCCGCGAACCTCCGATTACGCGGCCTTCCGGCGCGCCGTCGGGTCTGACCTGGGCCAGTTCCTCGCCGTCGAAAATACCGCGGCCGGCACGCCCACACCGCCGCCCGACATGAAGGCCGACGACCTGGTGGAAAGCGGCCGCGCTGCTATTGCGGCGAACAATCTGCCGCTGGCCGTGCAACTTCTCAAGCGCGCCACCGAAGTCGATGCGAAGAATAAGTACGCGTGGTTTTTTCTGGGATCGGCGTATCTGGGATTGCGCCAGAACGACGATGCCATTGCCGCGCTCAACAAACAGATCGAACTTAATCCTTACGATGAGTACGCATACAACGCGCTGGGCCGCGCCTACTCGCAGGAGCGCAAGTACGACGAGGCGGTTACGGCCTACAACAAGCAGATCGAGATCAATCCGCTCGACAAGTATTCGCACGCTGCGCTGGGCGCGATGTATTCCGAGTGGCACAAGTACGATCTGGCCGCTCCGGAGTTAGAGAAGGCCGCGTCGCTTACGCCGGACAACGCGGAACTGCAAGTGAGTCTGGGCGATGCTTATCTGAATCTTGGCCAGGACGACAAAGCTCTCGCGACCTTTGACCACGCGGTGGAACTTTCGGCGACGCCGCTGGTGTGGAATAACATTGCCTACCAGCTTTCGTTGAAGAAGACGCACCTGGATCGCGCGCAGCAGTATGCAGAGTCCGCGGTGTCGGCGACGGCGGCGGCGTTGCGCAATTTGTCCCTGGATCGGCTCACGCCTCAGGATCTGCCGCTGGTGCCCTCGCTGATCGCCTACTGGGACACGATGGGATGGATTTATTTCTCGGAGGGCAATCTGGACAAAGCGGAGAAATATGTATCCGCAGCCTGGGGATTGGGCCACCACGGCGAGGTGGGCGACCATCTGGGACAGATTTATGAGAAGCGCGGGGAAAAAGATTTAGCCCTGCGCACCTATGCGCTGTCGCTCAGCGGATTGCGTCCCACGCCCGAAACCCGCGACCGGCTGGCCTCTCTGGCCGGCGGCAACGCCAAGGTGGATGCCACGGTCGATAAATATAAAAGCGATCTGCAACAGGTGAGCACGATCAACCTGGGCAAGGCCAAAGAAACCGGCAGCGCGGAATTCTTCGTGCTGCTGAGCCGCGGCGCCGGTTCGGCCGCCACGGTTGAGGCCGTGAAATTCGTCAGCGGCGACGAAAAATTGAAAATGTTTACCGATGCCTTGCGCACTGCCGAGTACAAGCTAACCTTCCCGGACGACACCCCGGTTAAAATTCTGCGCCGCGGAGTCCTCTCTTGCTCAACCACGAGCGGTTCGTGCACATTTGTGCTGATGCTGCCGGACGATGTGAGAACGGTGGATTAGGCAAGACTCTTGTTTGCTCTTGCTCTCAAGCCCGTGAGAGCATGTGAACTGGATCTGCGAACTCTACGCTGATCGGGATTTGGTTTCACCCTTTTGAGTTTGCCGTCGTCGAGACGTGGGCCGAAAACTAAAAAAGTGGAAGTGATTCACCCGCATCCACGACTGCCTATCCTCAATCCATATGGAGCCGATCGCCCGAGGTATGGCATCTCTCAAAGTCTCCGGCTGAGCCTAGACGGCCTGGGGCTACTTATATTGCCTCGTCGTCTCGCGCCTCAGCGCGCGCGCCAGGGTTTGGTCCAGGGCGGCTTTGGTTTGCTCGTATTCCTGTTGCGAGATGTCACCCTGCTGGTGTTCGACTTCGAGCTGGAATAGTTCTTCTTTCAGTCCCTCCAGCAGCATGGAAGAAGAGTTAAGCTTGGGAGACAATTTCGCGAGTGGCACGCGAACTGCGTTCGGTTGCCCGGTGGGCACATCAGTGAACTCATGATCCAGATCGTGCTCTTCCATCTGAGGAGACTGGGGCTTCGATCGGGTGGCGCGACGAACCGCTGCTTGTTGGCGTAACGCAATGTAGACCGCACACACTACCAGGACAGCGGCAATCCCCGCCAGAATCTGCCAGCGATATTTCTGCAAGGGATCCGGCGCGTCGATCGGCGGACCGAGTCCTCCACCGGGACGATTCTCGTTTTGTCCCGAAGCATCCCCTCCCGGCGCTCTGGCGTTTTCCACACGGGGTTGCAGCGTTCCTTCGCCCGAGATTTTGAATGCCAGAGTCTGGCCGGGCGCCGTCGCAGAAGCCAGTTGCACGTTGGCGTCCGGCTGGTTGGGGTCATCCATGGGCTTGAAGTTAGCGCCAGGCGCGGCGGAAAACTGCATCGACTTGGGCACGATCGCCAGAAAGTGCTGCAATGGATAGAGCGGCCGCGGGTCGATCTCCGCGCTCCCGCTGTAGGGAAGCTCGTACAAAACCTGAAACTGTGTGATTCCCGGACGCAAAGGAAAGATGAACGTGTAGCGATTCTTCTCGTCTTCCTTCACCGGAGCGGACTTCAGGGGATTGCCGTGTTCGGTCATCGCCGAGCCTTCAACGATACGCGCTCCCTCCGGAAGATAAAATTCCAGGCTGCGATCGTTCATCTGAGTGCGTGGCGGCTTCGACGAATTCTGCACCGCAAATTCATGCGTGACTTTCAATTGACCCTGCTCCACCTGCATCCGCATGATGTCGGCGACGACCTCGATCCCGTCGATACTCTTTCCTGCGTCGTAGACCTCGACTTCAACCGACGTTGTTCCGGGGGGCGCCATGCGGTGATAAGTAACTCCCTGATGGATGGCGCGAACGAGGTGTGGAGATTGCGTATCATCCAGTTTGAAAGTGAAGTTGCCCTTGGAGTCGGCTTTGGTCCGGCCTGATTCGTCCATGCCGCCGCCCAGTTTGAGCAAAACGATTTCATCGCCGGCGGCGGGCTTGCCGGTGGTGACGTTCTTGACGGTGCCGGTGAGGGTCTGTGCTCCAGCAAGCATGGAGAACAGAAAGATCGTCCCAACGACTTGAATTTTTGATTTGTGACCTTTCAAAGTAAACCCTCCCGGAAATCGTGGTTTCGTTTTTGTCGCGAGGTGGTTGGTTGAGATCTGTTAGTGCGCCGGCACTGCAGCCTGGGCAAGCTCTTTTCGAGAGGCTTCCGCGGCCTTGGCTTCCCGGCTCGCTTCCAGAGTGAGATCCTGCGTTCCAAAGCCGACGCCGATTTTCTTCAAGAAAGCATTCGGAGGGGTTCCGCCGGCAAAAATCCAGACAAAGTCATTTGCAATCTCCTCGCGGATGCCCTTGCGGTCGAGGACGACTGACTCCGTCTTGAATTCGACGGGGTTGGTCTCAAAGAGCACTTTGACTTTTCCGGCGCGCATGCAGTCTTCGATGCGCTTCACGTTGCGCTCTTTGATGCGGCTGAAACGCTCACCGCGATAGCAGAGCGTAACCTGATTGCCCGCCTGGTGCGCGAGGCCCATCGCGGCTTCGACCGCGCTGTCGCCTCCACCCACGATAAGAATTTGCTTGTTGATGTAGTGATCGGCCTCAATCAGGCGATACATCACCTTGGGCAGTTCTTCGCCTTTGACGCCGAGTTTTCTGGGCTCGCCCGCGCGCCCAAGCGCGAGAATCACGTGACGTGCCTGATAGCGATTGTTGGTTGTCAGAACAGAGAAAATACCTTCTTCCCCCTTCTTGATGTCTTCCACTTTTTCGCCGGTGCAAACATTGAAGTCGGCACGGTTCAACACCATGTCCCAGAAAGACAGCAGATGCTCTTTGGAGAGTTGCATCTTCTTGAACTTGCCGTACATGGGAAATTCGACGGGGCTGGTCATCACGAGCTTCTGGCGCGGATACTTTGCGACGGTGCCGCCCACTTCATCGCGCTCCAACGTGACGTAGCTGAGCTTGTTCTCGATGGCGCGGAGGGAGGCGCTGATGCCGGCGGGCCCGGCGCCGACAATCAGAACGTCGTAAATCTTTTCCGTTGGCCGATCCGCGGGGAGTTGCGCCAGCCGGAGCTTGATCGTGTCGATGCAATCGCGCCCCTGATTCACGGCGTTTTTGATTAAAGCCAGGCCGCCCAGTTCGCCGACGATAAAAAGACCTGGCAACGTAGTTTCATGCTCCGGTGTGAGAACGGGCATGTCTGCGCCCATGCTGGGGCTGGCCATCACCATCGTGATCGCTCCCACAGGACAGGCATCGGCGCAGAGTCCATGGCCAATGCACTTATATCCGTTCACGATTACGGCTTTGCCGGCGATCAAAGCGAGCACATCGCCCTCAGGGCAAACCGAGGTGCAGGTGCCGCAGCCGATGCAATGGCTGGTGTCGATATGGGGATGCTGCGCCTTGGGCCCCTCGGAGAACAGCTTCCCCTTTTCCACCGATTCCCGGGCGCGGGCCTCTTGCTTCTTCAGATTCTTCATGTAGATGACAACGAAGAATAAGGTGAGGAACGCTCCGAATCCGTATGTGATCAGTGAATCCATGGCAGCGAATCGTAAGCTCCAAGTCTCAGAAGTATCCCAGAACAAACTGCAGTCCAATGTGAATCAACGCCAGCACGGCAAACGCATAGCTGAACGGTTTGTGAACGACGTGCCATAAATGAAAGACCTTTTGCGATCGTGAAAGGAACAGAACTCTTTTCGAAAGAGCCGCTTCCTCGGCAGCAGCGTGAATCGCACGCTCGATCTCGCGGTGCCCTGTGGGCAGGAATCCGAACAGCGTGGTCAGCGACGATCTGCCCCGCAGCGCGTGGCGGCGCAGCCGGGCCACGCGGAACTTTCGCGCCACATCGAGCAGCATCATGTGCAGGATTGCCACCACAATGGGCAGACGCGCCACTCGATTGGCGTCGGGAAGCCGCAGCAAGGCTCGCAAGTCGGCTTGGGGCAGAAGATTCTGCGCAGCCAGTTGTTGTGCGAGTTGGCCTTGCAGTTCCTGCAATTCGCGCATCGACAATTCGGCCGTGGATACCTTGCGCGGAATCTGCCCGTACAGATAGCGTCCGACGACGCCGCTGGCCGAGACCGCAAACATGATCCAGAAAGCCATGCCCGCCAACCCCTTGAACTTCAGGCTGGAGTGAAAGGCGATGATTGCAGGCGCGGTGAGGCCCATTAAAATGTGGATGTCCAGCCAGTGACGCGTGCTCCCGATCGAGGCGAGCCAGGGCCAGTGCTTGCGAATGGGATAAAGAAAAATTCCCACGAACAAGGCCACGCCGAAAAAGCCGATATACAAACCGACGGGGCCGCTCGGCCGCAACAGGTGGTGCTTCGGAGAGAAGGGCCGGTCGATGGTCGAGAGCTTGTAGTAGTCAAAGCCGTAAATAAAGATCGCCAGGTTGATGGCGATGGCCAGGGCGTACAAAGCGTAAAGCCGCATCCGATGCCCCTTCTCGGTATCGGGCGCCGCTCTGGATACAGCGGTGGCCATACTGGCGGTTGCAGTTGCGTTCGTGCTCATTTGCTCGTCACCTTTTCTTCCGTGCTTACTGAAAACTTCTTGTAATCGGTGAACTGGTGTAGATTGCGCCAGTGCTGCCGGGGTGTTTCCACTTCCACCATGGCCCGCGTGGGAAACCAGTACACCGGTTTCACGCCGGCAAACGGCAGGGGAGCGAAGTCGATCTCCGAATGCAACGACTTCATGCCGACGTCCTGCAAAGTGTCCTCGACGCCGGCCTCAATTCTGGCGATGGCGCCGGACGACGATTCAATCCACGCCGTCCCAGAAAGCTCTAAGGGATACTCCCGGCCGCGCAAGCTGAGAGCCGCCGGCGACTTCATTCCTGGTATGTGATGGAACGTAATTTTGTCGAGCGCCTTGCCGCCGATCGTCTCTTGCCCGGCCAGGTTGAACTGAAAGGATTCGGCATAATAAGGATGGAAGACGAGAAACAAAGTGGCGAAGCCGTTGCTCAGCAGCATCGACCTGTTTCTGCGGTCGGGTTTTGCCTCGTGCAGGGGCAGGCGCGACTCGGAGAGATTGAGGTCGCCTCCGGCGCTCGTCAGGATCACCAGGTAGTCGTAGGAAGATTCTTCCTTCAGTTCGACCTTGTCGTCCTTCCCCAGCTTCTCCTGACGCACATGCTCGGTGCATTTCACATCGGAAAACTCATCGAGGAAGGCCGCAGTCTGGTCGCCGGTTCGGGTCAGCAGCGCGGTCAACTTCTGCGTATCGGGCGAAGTTGGCGCATCACCCGCAAAACATAGGCTGGCCATTGCGGCCACAGCCCACAGGCTTCGTTGCAAGTGCTTCGCGATTTGTATTTGCCTTAACATCGTTATTCCCTGTGCTTTCTCGAATCAAAACGGTAGCCGAGCGAGAACATGAACTGGTCATAACTCAGCTCGCCGCGGTTGGTGGTGAAACTACTCTGGAGGTAGTAATGAGGACCGAGCGATGTCTCCACGGTGCTGGTGAGAAAGCGTGACCGGCCGGCAGTGGTCAGGGCCGAACTGAAATTCTGCTGTCCCGCGAGAAGTTCCAGCCGGAAGCGATCAGTCATCTGGCGTGAAAATGCTACCGACTCGTAGGACCCACTGCCAAACGAACTATTGAAGCGCGCATAGTGCGCATCCGCCCGCAGGCCGAGCCAAGGCAACCGGCCATAGGTGAGGCCGAACATTTCGTTAAAGGATGACTTGGTGTCTCCAGTACGGCTGCTGCGGCCCAAATTGGTTGAAAGCCAAACTTGTTTCATGACCTCGACCCGCCCTCCAACCGTGAACCCTTGAAACAAGTACTTATCCAGCAGGCCGGTTCCAATCAAAGTCGGATCAAAGGTTGGCAGGTCGCGAAAATAAGTGTGGTTGAGGTCGATTTCCACGCGCGAAACAGGTTTCACTCGCAGGGTGAAGAAGCTTCTTCCCAGGCCCGGTCCCGGTGACGGCGTGGCGCTATTCCCGCTCGGACTATCAATCTGCGCAGATTCGTACACTGCGAAGCGCCCGCCGTAAGAAATATTGTCTTCGACGAAAACGAACGGGCGGTCGATCTGCCAACTCACCATGCTGACGCCGCCCCCGAAGGTGCTGCTGTAGTGCCAGGCGTTGAAGTCGCCCCCGGTGAAATTAACAAAGGCGCCTCCGATCACACGGCTTGGACTGTAATCCCATGAAGAAGGATCGGGCGTGGAACCGCCAAAGATCCCCACCGTGGTTCCTTGCGTCAGGCGTTTTCCGAAATATCCGCCGTCGATGGTGTCGAGGCTGGGAGCCCATGGAAGGAACAAACGTCCGAACCCGGCGACGAAGTCAGAGTTCGGATTGTCATACGTCATGTTCAGGTGATAGGTGCGGTTGATGAGATCCTGCAGCGTTTGCTGGCTGGTAGCGGAGGTGTGCGTTAACCGGCCGCGCCAGTAGCCGCTCAAATTCCAGTAGGTGCCATTGATGCGGGTGATGTCGCCGCGGAAAACCATACCCACGTCGGAACTATTGAGACTGGTGGTGCCGTGGCTGATGGTGTCGATGTAATCGAAGCCAATGCGGCCGCGCGCGCGATTCACCGATGGCAATGGCGGACGTGGAACCTCGTCGCGCGCTTCTTCATCAAGTGTGTCCCCTTCGGTGAAGGAGATTACCGCCGGGTATTGCCGGGTCGGGCTTAGAGTGCGCAGGGCCACCAGAGCCTCGGCATCGCTGGAGGAAAGGTAGGCCAAATCGCCGACTTTTACCGGCCGCTTGGGCGAGTGAATATCGGCAACGGAGGAAGTCTCGGCGACGCCGCCAATTTCAAGCTCCGCCACGACACGCGGATCGGTGGCGCTAGTACTATCGCCCTGCCGTGCCGGCAAGGCATCGTCCCGGACCTCGAGTTTCATTCCTTCCTTCAAGCCCGCGGAGCTGCCGCCATCGAGATAAGCGACTCCCTCCGCAACGTACTTCACCCGGAAAACCGTGTGCAGGTTGGGGTCAGCAGCGCTGGCGATTACTCCAGAAGCTGGGTCGGCTGAGGTTTCGGGCGCAGAAGAAGGGGGAGTGGGGGAGGGTGTCGTCGCATCGCCCGCGGTGTCGTTCTCCGTCTTTTTGATCTCCGGTTTGAGTTCGGTTGACGGTGTGGAACGAGCGCCGGAGGGAAACCCTGCGTCCGCAGGAACCTCGCCGCTTTTATTGCTGGTCTGCGCGGCAACTTGTGGCGAAAAAGACGGCTGCCCCGCAGAGTCTTGCGGAGAAACGGTAACCGGCAGACTCTGCGGGACAGGGGCAGCGTTCGTTTGCTCAGTAGAAGACGCCGCCAAGGATGAATTCGAGGAAACGCTGGGAAGCGGAGCAGTGGGAGGCGGCGGCTGCGGAAGAGCGACCGGTTCTGCGTTATCCGCGGTGCTGGACGCGGGTGCTTGCTGCTTGCGCCGGAAAATTCCGATGATCGGCCGCGACGTGGCTGCTGCCGGAGCACCGCCGTGCGCAGCCACTTCGGAGCTGACCGTCAGAACGACGCGGTTCCCCTCCGATCGCATGGTGTAGAGGTGCGCCCGGTCGAGATCCAGCACCATGCGAGTCTTGGGAGGGCTGCTGCTGTGCTGGCTGGTGCGGACACGGAGTACACCGTTGCTGTTGACTTCGATCTTCTGCGCCGTGGTTTTGCTGTCGCAGATGGTATCGGGAAAATCCACGACAATTCTGTCGGGATGAACTGCCACATCGGCCGTGCTTTTCACGGGAGAGCTCAGGGTCACCTCGACGCGCAAATCGGCGCCTGCTCGCGTGACCGTAACGCTTTGCACGGTCGCCGGCCCTTTCGTGTTCTGTGCCACCGCACAGGACAACAGAAGTATTAGGGTCACAACTTGTTTCTGAACTGCTGTCATTTTTACCTGGCACTCGTTTTGCGATCATTCGGTGGCGCTCCATGCGCCGCCTTACGTTTAGGTTTGAGTTACCGCTTACGCAGTAAGCACTCGTACGGCCACTTCGAAACTATCCTCCGCCCTGGCCGTTCTGATGGCACTGGTAACAGTTGATGCTGTTGTAGACATACCCGGGCACATTGTCGTGCTGGAAGTTGTTTGCGTTGTTGCCGCCATGGCATCCGGTGCACTGGAAGACGGCATAGTTATTCGAGTTAATGTGGCAGGTTGCGCATACATTGTTGGCGCCACCGTGATTGGTTGGAAATGGCGAGTACTGCGAGTGATTGAAGGTCGCGTTCAACCAGTTGGTGGTGCTGTGGCAGTTCTGGCAAGTTGTCGGGAAGTATTGTGGCTGCGCCGCGTGTCCCGGATTCGTCGTGTTGTTGTAATCCGTCTGGTGGCACCCAATGCAGGTTGTCGGAAGCGTCGTGTAATTGTTGTTGACGTGGCAGTCGGTGCACACCCGCGGCGGCACGAGGTGCGAGCCGGTCAGCGGGAACGCGGTGTTGTTGTGGTTGAACGTGGAATCGGTCCACACAGTCGTGTCATGGCACAACTCGCAGGTAGTCGGGAAGCCTGCCGCGGCGTGCGCGGGGTTCGTTGTGCCGGTGTAGTCCTTCTGGTGGCACGAGTAGCACAAGGTGCTGTTCAAGTTGTAGTTGTTGTTGACGTGGCAGTCCGTGCACTGCCGCGGTGGCACCGTGTGCGAACCGGTCAACTGAAATCCGGTACTGGTGTGGTTGAATATGGCGTCGGTCCAGACCACCGTGTCGTGGCAAGTCTCGCAAGTCGTGGGGAAGCCGGCCGCGATGTGGTTCACCGGAGTGATCGCGTTGTTGTAATCGGCTTGATGGCACGACACGCACGCCGTGTTGGTGATGTTGTAATTGTTGTTAACGTGGCAATCGGTACATTGCCGCGGCGGCACCGTGTGCGCCCCGGCCAGCGGGAACCCGGTGCTGTTGTGGTTGAAGGTTGCGTTCAGCCAGGTCGAGGTGCTGTGGCATGAATCGCAAGTCTGGGGGAAGTTTGCCGTGACATGGTTCGGATTCGTCGTGCCCTGGTAATCCTTCAGGTGGCAGGTCACGCACGCCGAACTGTTCAAGTTGTAGTTGTTGTTGACGTGGCAGTCCGTGCACTGGCGCGGCGGCACCGTGTGCATGCCCGTCAGAGCGAAACCTGTGGTGGAGTGATCGAACTTGCCGTCGGTCCAGACCACGGTGTCGTGACATTGCTCGCACGTCGTGGGGAATCCGGTATGCGGCACTGGCGTGGTGGCGTTGTTGTAGTCGTTCTGGTGGCAACTGATGCACGCCGTGTTGGTGATGTTGTAGTTGTTGTTGACGTGGCAATCGGCGCACTGGCGCGGCGGGACAGTATGCGATCCGGTCAATGGAAATGCCGACTTCGAATGGTCGAAGCTGGCCGGCTGCCACGCCGTTGTGGTGTGACACGAATCGCAGGTCTGCGCAAACCCGGCGGCGGCGTGATTCGGATTGTTCGTGTTCTGATAATCCTTCAGGTGGCACGACACGCAAGTCGTGGTGGTCAGGTTGTAATTGTTGTTGACGTGGCAATCGGTACATTGCCGTGGCGGCACAGAATGCGCCCCGGTCAATGCGAAGTTCACCAAAGAGTGATCGAAGGTCGCCGGTGACCAGGCAACTGTGGTATGGCACTGTGCGCAGGTGGTGGGGAAGTTTGCCGAGACGTGATTCGGGTTCGCCGCGCCCTGAAAATCCTTCATGTGGCAGGTCATGCACGTCGTGCTGGTCAGGTTGTAGTTGTTGTTCGTATGGCAGTCAGCGCACTGCCGGGGCGGCACGGCGTGGGAGTTGGTCAGAGGAAAACCAACACTCGAGTGATCGAACTTCGCGTTGATCCAGTTATCCGTGACATGGCACTGTTCGCAGGTCGTCGAGAACTGTGCGGTCGCGTGGTTTGGATTCGACGTGGTCTTGAAATCCGGCGCATGGCAGGAATAACAATCCGTCGACATGGTCTGAAACTGGCTGTTGGCCGCGCCCTTGTGACAGGAATCGCAGTCCACCGCGGCATGCGCCCCGGTAAGCGGAAAACGATTGTCATGCTGCTGCACCTGCTGGATCGATACCGTCCATCCCCGCACCGAGTGGCACTGTTCGCAGTTCGCTCCCAGTTGCCGTTTGTGGATGTCCGCGTGGCAGTCCTGGCAACGCGCGCCCACATTCGTAAATACAGGCTTCACGTGGCATTGTGTGCAGGTCACCGCCTGGTGCATGCCCCGCAGAGGATATCGCGTGAGATTGTGATCGAAGTCGGGAACCGCGCGGATCGGCCTCCAGGAGTTAGCCGTATGGCAGTTCTGGCATGGAGTATCGAGATTGCCGTGCGGGCTGTGCGTGCCTCCAGCGGTCTGCGCAGCCGAACTGACCGCAGTTCCGGATAGAGTGAACAGCAACAACGCCAGGTTCAGCACGCCCCCCAACGCCCTCATTGTCTTGCCCCTTGCTTTGACCCTACGAGAATTTCAAATTGCCGACGGAGTTAGCGCTGAATAAGCAATTCACAGTCCACACAGAGTAGAGAGGTGCATGATCGTTTAGGAAGTTACTCAAGGCCGAGATGCTGTCGCCGCGTTGGTCCACTGCAATCGCTGCCATGAGTTCAGTATTACTATGAGTCAAATGTCGATGCTCTCCACATCGCACCGCATCTTGTCGTCAAAGAACGCGCTCCAGCGACAATCATGCAAAAATAAAACAGCGATGCGATTAAAAGTTTTGGTTACGTTCGTTTCTTTTACTTCGTTTCACTCAGTAAAATCGCTGTCTTTCGGTGCCATGAATCTATGAGTCTGATGTAAGTTCTTCGCGTTGCCTGTATTTTTTTCGTGCAGGGATGGGCTGTTGAAAATCGCAACAATTGACGCTGACTCTGAGATATAGTGCGCGCAAAGCCTTGGGTCTGGAGTCAGAAGTCTTACAACTTCTAAGGTCTGACGGTCAGCGCCCGACTTAGTGCTTCGCGCCCGGAACGGGGTTTGTAGAGCCATGGCAGGCCACACACTCTTTCGGTGTGGGTTTATAAAAGAGAACCGTCTTGGTGGCGACGACTTTGTTGAGCTTGTGGCATGACGCACAGCGCACATTCTGGTGCGCGCCCTTCAACGGGAATTGCGTTCGCAGGTCATGATCAAATAGTGCAGGTTTCCACTTGACGCTGTTGTGGCAGTCGGCGCAGCGGGTTACGTCGCCCTTGGCAAATTGTTTCCCGTGAACATCATCGTGGCAGTCTTCACACTGCGACGGCGCGGCTTTGAAATCCGCGTGGATCAGTTTTGTTTCCAGGTTGGGCGGCTTGTGGCAGTCGACGCACGCGGTCGCCCGATGCGTCCCCACCAGGGGGAAGTTGGTTTTGGAATGATCGAAGGCGGAGAGTTCCTTCCACGACTTGGTGGAGTGGCAAGCCTCGCACCCAGCCGCCGTTCCATTGGCGCGCACTTGCTTCATGCGATCTTTGAATTGACCTTTGTGCGGATCCTCGTGACAACTCGCGCAATTCAAATCCTGCCAGTGATAAATGATCGAGGGCTTGGGTTGAAAAGCCGCCGATTCCTTGTGGCACTCCGAGCAGGGCACGGCGACATGACCACCGGTTAAGGTGAACTTGGTCTCTTTGTGGCGCACCAGCGTGAAGGTGGATGGTTTGTATGCTTCGAGGTTGTGGCAGCGGTCGCAAGCGTTGAAGAAGGGCGCTGCGGCAAACTGCCCGGCGTGGCGGTCCGCGTGGCAATCGGTGCAGCGCTCAAACTTGATCCGGAACAGCGTGTCCTTGCCCTTGGGAACGTGGCACTGCGCGCATTCCACCCGCGCGTGTCCGCCCTGCAACGGATATGCACTCGAAGCGTGTTCCTTCACCGTGAAGGTGGAAGGCTTCCACCCGTTCAGGTTGTGACAGGAGGAGCACTCCCCGCGATCGGGCCGTTTAGCAAATTGCCCGTTATGCGGATCGGGCTTGTGGCAATCCATGCACTGCGCAAAGACCAGCGGCTTCTTGAAGTCACCGTTGGCATGGCACTGGGCGCAATCCAGGGTGAGATGTTTTCCTTGCAGAGGATATTTTGTCTTGGAGTGGTCGAAGCGCTCGTTCACGGCAGCGACCGAAATCTTCTTCCATCCCGAAGTGTTGTGGCAGGACTGGCAGCCTTGCGTGAAGCTTCCGCGATGCGGATCTTTGTGGCAGTCAGAGCACTGGTTGAAGGGAATGCCCACGTATCGCGGTTTGCCGTCTTCTCCATTGACGTGGCACTTCGCGCACTGAACCTGCGCGTGCCCTCCGGTCAAGGGATAGCGCGTCTTCGAGTGATCGAACTGGCCAACGGTGATCGCCTTCCAATCGGTGGAGTTGTGGCACTGCTGGCAATTGGGGCCGAGGCGGCCCTTGTGCTGGTCTTCGTGGCACGTGATGCAACTGGGCGAGAGACCGAGATAGGTCCGGCTCGTATCCTTGACTTTGATCGACGCTCGTTCCTGAGGAGAGATGTGGGATGCGTTGTGGCACTTGTTACAGCTCAGGCCGGCATGCTTGCCTTCGAGCAGGTATCCGGTTTCCTTGTGATTGAAGGCCTTGATGTCCCACTTGATCAGTGGAAAATCCTCGCCATTGTGCTCGGAGTGACAGCGCGCGCACTCCTGGCTGGAGCCGGAAGGAAGGTTGTAAGTCGCATGCAGCCCCTTGTGGGCATTGAGCCGGCTGGCAATTTCCGTGTGGCAGTCCAGACATTTGAGCGCGGCCTGGCCGCCGAACTTATGGCAACTGGCGCAGTTGGTTGATCCGTCGAGTGATTGATGGGGCTTCGACAGCGGTCCGGGAGAGATCTGAGCCCGCGCCGCCGCGAAAAACACCGACAAGAACAGCAGGCACAAAGCGGTGCGCACCGCCAAGTTCCGAAGCGAGAGCGAGGCACTGCAATGCCATCCCGGCCATACATCGCCCTGCGCGCGTTGCTCTTGAGGTCCCAAGCCGTTCTTACCTGGCAATACGCCCTCGCTGACCCTTTTACAGGCCACAAATAATCCGATTGCACCCTAATGTCCATCCTCTCAACGTACTAGTTATCAGAAGTACATCAATGATCCAGATTCTTACCGATTCACGCTGGCGAAAAAGGCCAGTGCTATGAACTTGCGGGTTCCAACGCCAAAAATACAGCAGGCCAACGGCTGCACTAGCAAGTACAACTATTCGACCCGATAAAAAAACAGCAGAAATCGAAACCAGCGGGAACTTTTGACTTTCTTGTGACATTAAAGAAGCATGAACAAGGAGGTAGCGTCCTAAGTTTGCTTTCACCAAAGAGTCACACAAACACCCAACCGCGTCGTTTTTGCGGGCCAGGTTTTCTCCGTGACTCCGTGACTCCGTGGTGAAGAACCACCTAGAACGTTACTCAGAAGGATGCCGGATTGAGCTGGCGCACCGACTATGACTAGCGACGAAGCCTTGATGCTGGAATTTCAGGGCGGATCACGCGCGGCTTTCGAGGAACTGTTTGCCCGCTATCGCAAGCCGCTGTATGGCTTCTTCGGGCGGCGTCTGAATAATCCCGAGCGGGCGGAGGATCTCGTCCAGGAAACTTTCCTCGCGGTCATCCGCGCCGCCTCCCGCTATGAGCCGCGAGCCCTGGTCCGAACCTATCTCTATGGCATCGCCTTGAATCTGCTGGCTGCGGAACGCCGAAAGCTCGCGACGAGTAGTCCATCAGGCGAATCCGCTCCGGAGCCTCAGACCGGCGGAACTCCCGAGTACGTGCTCTGGGTCCGGCAAGCCATGGAAAAACTGGATTCGCCGGAGCGCGAAATCCTGATGCTGCGCGAATACGAACAACTGAGTTACTCCGACATTGCGGACCTCTTGCGGATTCCCGTGAATACGGTCCGCTCCAGGCTTTTTCGATCGCGTCTCGCATTGAAGAGCTACCTGGAGTCGCAGGCAAAATCCAATGCCGGCCTGAGAACAAGCGCCTGGCAGCCGCATCCACGAAGGCGAGGCATGCAATGAGCAGCAACCGACATCCGATCGAACAGGAAGAACTCATGGCTTATCTCGACGGCGAATTGTCCGCCGACGAGGCCACCGAGGCCTTGTCGCACCTGGAACAGTGCTCCGAGTGCCAGACCCTCGCTGCGGATTTCCGAAATGTTTCCCAAGAATTATTGGCTTGGGAAGTTGAGTCACCCGATGCAGGCATCTCCCCCGAGCTCAACGCGGCGCTCGGGGAGCGCCTCCAGAGGCGGCCAGCGGCAAAGATCACTTCGTCGAGATCAGAAAACAGAGTGAGGACGAACCGCTGGGTCTGGGCCGGGGCCTTGGCTATCGTCTGCCTGGTCGTGGGACTGAAGTTAACCCTCACCAGCCGCAATCGGAATGAGGATCGCTCGACAGCGTATCCAAGCATGGCTTCGATCGAGAAATACCTGATGCCAGATCGCAACGCCGAGATCGCTTTGGCGCGAAGCGCCGCTCCGGAAGCCATATCCAGCGACGCCAGGATTCTGGTTCTCGGGTGGCGGGGCTATGAGACCGCCGACGAAGGCAAGAACGGTTTTGTGTGTATGGTCGAACGCTCGTGGATGTCCCCATTCAACTCCGCCGAGTTCTGGAATCCCAGGATTCGCGTGCCGATGTGCTTGAATCCTGCCGCCGCGGAGTCCATTCTGCCTCTCAGCATCAAGCGGACCGAGATGGTGTTAGCCGGGCTGTCGAAAGCTCAAATGATCGACAGCATCAAGACCGGATTCCACAATAAAGAGCTGCCCGCTCCGGCGCCGGGCGCGATGTGTTACATGATGTCGCGGGCAGGCTACCTGAATGACGCTCTTGGGCACCACGTTCCTCATCTGATGTTTTATTTTCCGCTGACAGACAAATCTTCCTGGGGTGCGGACTTGCGCGACTCACCGGTCACACTGAATCCGCAGTTTCGCGATGGTCCGGAGCCCATCACCGAGTTCGTGATCCCAGTTGCCAAATGGTCGGATGGAACCGCCGCACCGGCTATGTAGGAATGTCTCCACATGATGAGTCGAAGTTGTATCGAAATTCGTTTCGAAGGGGAAAATCAATGAACCGAAAGACGCTCAGGACAATCACACTACGAACTTTCGCGTTGCTTGCCTTACTATGCGTCGCGCGGCCAGGGCGCGCGGCTGACGCCAAGACTCCCTATCCCAGTATGGCTCCGCTGGATCAGTACCTGATGGCGGACCGGGATGCTGAGATTGCTCTGGCGCGGTCCGCGGCTCCGCCTTCCATTTCCCACGACGCCACCGTCATGGTTCTCGGAAGGCATGGTTATGAAACTGCCGTGGAAGGCAAGAACGGCTTTGTGTGCATCGTAGAACGCGCATGGATGGGCTCGTTCAACAGTCCCGAGTTTTGGAACGGTAAGAATCGAGGCCCGAGCTGTTTTAATCCGCAAGCCGCACGATCCGTTCTGCCAATCACTTTGAAGAGGACAGACTTCGCATTGGCCGGGCTCTCGAAAGATCAGATCATGGAGGGTATCAAAAAGGCATATCAGAATAAGGAGCTGCCCTC
This sequence comes from uncultured Acidobacteriaceae bacterium, assembly GCA_963715875.1. Taxonomy (GTDB): domain Bacteria; phylum Acidobacteriota; class Terriglobia; order Terriglobales; family Acidobacteriaceae; genus Sulfotelmatobacter. Next base: position 5,249,334 of record OY970281.1, read on the forward strand.
CGTCGAGCCCGGCGCGATGACCTACATGATGTCGAAGCAAGGGCGGCTGAACGACCGCGCCGGACACTGGGTTCCCCACCTCATGTTTTACGTTTCCGTGACCGACAATATGACTTGGGGAGCGGACTTGGATGGCTCCCCCGTCCTTACCAATCCCCACTTCAATGGCGCTCCGGAGCCGGTGACCGAGTTCATGGTTCCGGTGTCGGAGTGGTCCGACGGAACCCCGGCGGAGGATCACGTTCACTGACCTCAACCTCAACGCGATGAAAGCGGGTCGGCCGGCTTCGCGGAAAGAACTGCCAGCACCGCAGTATCTGAGACTCAGGAGAGCACCAATGAAAGAAAGAACTTCCCCATGGGCTGTCGCGTTCGTGCTGCTGTTCACCAGCGTAGCAGCCTGCGCCCAGGACGCGTGCGAACGCCTGGCGGCGGCAAAGATTCCTAACACCACGATTACGCTTGCGCAGACGGTTGCGGCGGGCGCGTTCAACGGCCCTCCCGCGCCGAAAAGCGGCGGCGAACTCGCGCTTTTGTATAAGAGCCTTCCGGCATTCTGCCGCGTCGTTGCCGAGGCGAAGCCGACTTCAGACTCCGACATCAAACTCGAAGTCTGGCTTCCGGTCTCCGGATGGAATGGCAAGCTGCAAGGGATCGGCGCGGGCGGATTCGGCGGATCGATTGACAATGTGCAACTCGCAACGTCGCTGAAGGCGGGCTACACCGCGACCACGACTGACACCGGCCATACAGGATCTCCCATCGATTCGGCCTGGGCCATGGGCCACCCGGAAAAAATTATCGATTACGGTTATCGCGGAATTCATGAGATGACGCGCGTCGCCAAGTCCGTCATCGCGGTGTATTACTCCAAGCCTCCGCACCACTCCTACTTCGCCGGATGTTCCGGCGGCGGCCGCGAGGCGCTGATGGAAGCCCAACGTTATCCCGAGGACTATGACGGAATCTTGGCCGGCTCTCCGGCGAACTACTGGACTGCGCTGGTCGCGAGTTTCGCTCATGACGCCCAGGTCCTGACCATGGATTCGGCCAGCTTCATTCCTCCGTCAAAGATTCCCACGATTGCAGCCGCCGTGAACGCCGCCTGCGACTCGCTGGACGGCGTTCGCGATGGCATTCTGAACGATCCGCGGCAGTGTCACTTCGATCCCGCGACCATCCAGTGTAAGGCCGAGGACTCCGACAAATGCCTCACCTCTGCGCAGGTCACTGCGTTGAAGAAACTCTACGTCGGAACTCTCGATTCCAAAGGGCACATGGTTAACCCCGGCTATCTGCCCGGCGCCGAAGAGGGCCAAGCCGGCTGGGCGCTCTGGATCACCGGCCCCGCGCCCGGAAAGAGTTTCATGGTGGCTTTCGCCAGCGGATTCTTTTCCGACTTTGTATTCGGCAAGTCCGACTGGGACTACAAGACGTTCCACATTGATGCGGACCTGAGAGCAGCCAATGAGAAAACTGCGCAGGCCCTCAACGCTACAGATCCCGACCTCAAGCCATTCCAGGCCCGCGGAGGAAAGTTGGTTCTCTATCACGGCTGGAATGATCCGGCGATCACGCCGCTGAACACAATCGACTACTACGAGAGCGTCATCCAGAAGATGGGGCAAAAAGATGTCGACTCTTTCGTCCGCCTCTACATGGTTCCGGGCTTCCAACACTGCTTCGGAGGCCCCGGGCCGGATTCGTTCGGAGCGTTCTACGACCTCAATTTCGACGACCCGCAGCACAGCGTGGGTGCGTCTTTGGAGCAGTGGGTGGAAAAAGGCGCGGCGCCGTCAACAATTATTGCGTCGAAGTTTGAAGGCCAGGACCAAACCCACGCAAAGATGACGCGGCCTCTGTGCCCGTATCCGCAGGCAGCAAAGTACAAAGGCAGTGGCGATCCCAATGACGCCGCGAACTTTGAGTGCGCGCGTCCGAAGACATAAGCTCTTTTTCCGGCAAACTGAACTCACTGTCGCCCGCGAACGATTTTCGCAACGTCCGCAAAGAACGGCCGCAAAGATCTTTATTCCTATTCGACCAGGCTGCCCCGGACAATCGTTTCGTGAGTTAAGACGCACTTCCACCCGCCGTCCTCCCACTTCAAGACATCTGTCTGCACTTCTTTGACGGCAAAATCCTTATGCTTGAACGCACCCGAGAGCGAGAGTTTAAACGTGATCGTTGCGGTGTTGCCATAGACGCGCACTCGGGCATTCTCCAGGTCCGGCTCGTAGGTCTTTCGCGTAAAGGTTCCCGCCTTGATCGCAGCGCAAACGCTTTTCCCCATTCCGGGGTCATCGCCGACGTCCCCATTGCCAGTAACCACAGCCCAGTCCGAGTCCAGCAAGCGGCAGAATCCGTCAGCGTTGTTGGTCCTCATCGCCTGCGAGAGTTCTTTTTCGGCCGCGAGTGCATTCTCTTTCGTTGGACCATCGTTGGCCGCCCCAGCCGCAGCCTTTGCATGATGGGCCATGAACATCGCTGCGGACGCAATCAGCAAAAGTCCAATCATCACTATGGCTCTACCATTCGTGGTTCGCACCATTTGCCTTCCTTTCATTTTGCGATCTGATCTTCGTCACTTTCACTGAGACAGTAACCGCAGCGGTCATCGGATGTTGCGCCTTATCGCCCGCTAGAATGAATTTTGCGGTGAACCGCAGGTTTGGCGCGGTGAACCGCAGCGGCGCCATCCCTCTTCTGGACTAAAATACGGAACGTGTTGAAGCGCGATCCTGGTTTTCCGACGTTTTGGCCGCTGCAGATCGTGGGTTGGACCTGCTACTGCCTGTCGGTATTTATCCTGCTGCTTCCATCCCTCAAGCAGGCCGGCACGCTCCGTGCCAGCGGCCTGTTTGTGGCCGTGATGTTTGTTACCAGCTGCCTGATGCGTCCCGTGTGCCGCTTCCTGATGAGGCGCAGGCTCTCATGGATTGCTCTGGAGTTGCGAACGATTGTCTGCTGCATTCCCGCCGGGGCGATTGCCGGTTATGTCATCGAGATGTTGACGTCTCGTAACCTCGCTCCGCATTGGCCGAACTGGCTTCCGCACTCTGCCCAGGCCACATTCCTTCTCTTCCTCTGGTGCAACCTCTACTTCAGCGTCAAAAAATGGCAGGAGTTAGAACAGGAAAGAGAACGCTTGCTGCGGGCTGTGTCGGAAGCGCGCGACGCTCGCCTCAGCGCTCTCCGCTACCAACTCAATCCGCATTTTCTTTTCAATTCGCTGAATGCCGTGTCAACTCTTGTCCTCGAGGGAAATGCTTCCGCCGCAACCCGCATGCTCGCGCAGATTGGCGAACTTCTCCGAACCACTCTCGATGGAGAGTCCGCAGCGGAGACAACCCTTTCCCAGGAAATCGCCTTCACCGAACAATATCTCGCGATCGAGCAGACCCGGCTCGGCAACCGGCTGCGGGTCAACATGGCCATCTCTCCTGAAACCCTGGACGCGCTTGTACCCAGCATGTTGCTGCAGCCGCTGGTCGAAAATGCCGTACGCCATGGCGTGGCTCCCCTCGTGGAAGGTGGAACCATCATGATCCAGAGCAAGCTGAACGGCGCTCAATTGCAGGTCAGCGTCCGGAATTCGGGCGCTCCCCGCGCTCGCGGCGAACCGGTCAACCAGCCGGCGCATGGTATCGGTCTCGGAAATACTGCGGAGCGCCTGAAGACGCTCTACGCCGGCGCTCACACCTTTGCTTTGCGCTGGCCGGAAGCAGGCGGCTGCGAGGTGATGGTGGAACTGCCATTCCGAAAAGCCGCGCTGGCGCCCGGGAGCACCTCATGCGCGTACTGATTGTCGATGACGAGCCCTTGGCCCGCCGCGGTGTTCGAGTGCGGCTGCGCAAGTGCGCCGATATCGAGATTGTGGGCGAATGTGGAGACGGTTTGTCCGCGGTAGAAAAAATCCTCGAGCTTTCGCCCGACGTCGTTTTCCTCGACGTGCAGATGCCCGGTATGGACGGTTTTGAAGTTCTCCGTTCTTTGCCCCATCAGAATCTGCCGAACGTCATCTTCCTGACGGCTTACGAACAGCATGCCTTGCGCGCCTTCGAAGTTCACGCGCTGGATTATCTGCTCAAGCCTGTGGACGATCGCCGTTTTTCCACAGCCGTAGATCGGGCCCGCAAGCTCGCCGATTCAACTTCGAAGACGCAAATGGCCGAGCGCATCCTGAAGATGCTCGGACGAGAGTCCGAAAAATATGTTTCCCGCTTTGTGGTGCGAACAGGCTCGCGCATTCAGATCGTGCTCGCCGACGATACCGAATGGATTGCTGCCGCCGGAGACTATACCGAACTGCACGTCCACGGTCGCTCGCACCTCTTGCGCGAAACCATGAACAGCCTCGAACAGAAGCTCGATCCGGCCAAGTTTCTCCGAATCCATCGCTCGCGAATCGTACAAACCGGCTGCATCCTCGAGCTGCGACTCATCGATAACCGCGAGTACCTCGTAAAACTTTCCGACGGTTCCGAACACCGCTCCAGCCGCGGCTACGCCCTCCGGCTAGAAAAATGGCTCGACTCCGCAAAAACCGAGTAAGTCACCCGCCAGCGCAAGCCCCGCGCAGCTTAGTCCACAACTTGCGTGATCGACGCAGACGCCGAACTGTAATCGGCACTCTCTCCGAATGTGGCCATCACTTGATCTGAACCGACGGGCAACGTCGCGATTGAAAGACTCGCCTTCCCGCCGCTAATCGTGGCCGTGCCCAGGGTCGATCCGTTGTAGCTGAACGTCACCGTTCCGGTGGGCAGGCTGCCAGTGCTGGTCATCGTCGCCGTGAACCTCACCGACCTGCCGCTCTTCGAGGGATTTAGCGATGATGCCAGCGTCATGCTCACTACCGCCTGGTTCACCGTCTGCGTGAATGGAGCAGATGTCGCTTTCGCATTCTGCGAGTCGCCATTGTAGGTTGCGGTCAGGGCGCTGGAACCCAGTGGCAACTTCGTCGTCGCCTTCACCGCGGTGCCGCCGCTCAGCGTCGCTGTGCCAAGGCTTGTGGTCCCGTTCTTGAATGTCACCGTGCCGGTCGGAATGCCGGGCGCGCCGGAAGAGACCGTGGCTGTCATTTCCACCGACTGCCCGTAAGACGAGGGACTCGGGCTGGCGATCAGCGTCACCGTTGGCGGATAGAGTTGCACAACCTGAGTCAACGTTGCCGACCTGCTGGTCGAATAAGTTGTATCTCCAATGTAAGTCGCCTTGATGCTGTGGTTCTTCGCCTTCGGGAAAGAAGTGCTGAACGCCGCCACGCCACTGCTTGTGAAGCTGGTGCCCAGCGTGGTCGCGCCGTCAAAGAATGTGACGGTTTCTCCATCCGGTATCTGGCCGGACGCAGGTGTAACCGTCGCCGTGAAAGTGACTGGCACATTGATAAACGATGGCGATCCGGAAGTGGCAACGGCTGTGGTTGTGGTGATCGCCCTGGCTACCACCGTGGACTCGGTAACCTGTGGAGCGGGCAAGTAACTGCTGTTGCCCGCCTGATTCATCGTGATCGTGCAAGTTCCCCGTGTGGCGTCCATCGTGAAAGTTGCGCCCGCGTTGGTGCATGCGCCCGAGGCGGCGAATGAAACCGGCAAGCCCGAACTGGCGCTGGCCACAACCGAAAAGCTGCTCTTATCGATGGCGGTCGCCGGAGCCGGAACCGTGACCGTGATGGTCTGAGGACCTTGATTGGCAATCACAAGGGACGCACTCCCGCTCACTGTTCCCATCGTGGCCGTGATTGTCGCTGTACCTGCCGCAACCCCGGTCGCCAGTCCCGAACTTCCTGCGCTGTTGCTGACCGTTGCCAGCGTGGAATCCGACGACGACCATGCAGCACTCGCAGTCGCGCCGCGCGCACTACCGTCGCTGTAATTTCCCAAGGCAACGAATTGCTGGCTCGCGGACGCCACAATGGAAGCCGATTGCGGCTGCACCGAGAGCGACTGCAGCGTGGCGGCGGGATCCCACGTGGTCGCGAGTCCCGTTGCAGACAATGAACCGTTGCCCGCGGCAAATGCAGAACCGGGCGCCGCTGTCAGCGCTCCCGTTGCCGCATTCACCGAAAAGGCAGCCAGGGATCCGTTATTGCAATCGCTCGAGCTGCATTGATTCGCCACGTACAGGAATCGGCCACTCGCGTCCACACTCGCCGATGACGCGAACTGCCCTTCGGAGTCAAATGGTGAACCCGGCACCTCAGCCAGCGCGCCGGTGGCGCCGTTCACTGAGAACACAGTGATCGTTCCGCTCGAGCAATCGAAATCTGCCTTGCACTGGTTGGGCAGATAAATGAATTGTCCGCCCGGGGCAACGCTGATCGAAGAGCTGTACACCGTTCCCGTGGCAAACGGAGAACCCGCGGTTAACGTCAGCGCGCCGGTCGATCCGTCCACAGAAAACACCGCGACCCCGTGAGTGCTGCAATCGACGATGGAGCACGCAGTGACCGCATAGACGAAGCGTCCGGCCGGATCGGCGCCTGCCGATGAAATTGTTCCCGGCGTCGAGACCGGAGAACCCGCTGCAGGAGCCAGCGCTCCGGTCGCAGCGTTCACCGAGAACACCGCAATCGATCCGTTGACGCAGCTGCTGTCGGCGCAAATGTTGCCCACATACAGAAACTTTCCATTCGGATCGGCAGTCACCGACACGGCAGCCTGTCCTCCGGAACCATAAGGCGAGACCGCAACCGGAGTCAGCACTCCCGTCGTCGCATCTACTGAAAACGCAGCGATCGAGCCCTGGCTGCAATCTCCCACCAGGCATTGGCTGGCGACATATACGAAATGGCCAGTGGGATCGGTAACGATCGAGTCGGACGATTGGCCTCCCGACGAATATGGCGAACCCGGAACCTGGGTCAGCGCCCCCGTCGTGGCATCGACCGAGAACACGCCAATCAATCCGCTGGTGCAATCGACAAAATTGCACTGGTCGATCGCGTACACGAAGCGGCCGAGCGGATCGGCGGCGACCAACGTCAGGGCGGGCGCGAAAGAAGCCGGCGAGCCGGCAACTTGCGTGAGGGCTCCGGTCGCAGCATTCACAGAAAACGCGGAGATCGTATTGTCACCGCCATTCGCCGCATAAGAGAACAGCGGCGCGAAAGCGCGCGTGACCGTCAGGGACGACGAGCCGGTAATGGCCCCGAACGTCGCCGTCACCGTGGTGCTGCCCGCCCCCACGCCTGTCGCCAATCCTGCGGCATTGATGGTGGCCACGCCACTCGCTGTTGTGCCCCACGTTACGGACTGCGTCATGTTCTGCGTCGTCGCGTCGTTGAACGTGCCGGTGGCGCTGAACTGGCGCACTCCGTTTGCCGCTAACGTTACACCAGCGGGACTCACGGCCAACGACACCAGTTGCGCCGAAGTCACCGTCAGCGTGGTTGAGCCGGTCACGCTGCCCAAAGTGGCCGTGATGACCGAAGAACCCGGACCGACGCCCGTCGCCAATCCGCCCGCGGTGATCGTGGCGACTGACGGAGTCGCAGAAGTCCAGGTCACGCCCGATGCGATATTTTGCGTACCGTCGCTGTAAATTCCGGTCGCGGTGAACTGAGCCGTGGTCCCGTTCGCGATGGCGGGATTCGACGGCGTTACACTGATCGACGTGAGTACCGCCGAAGTGACCGTGAGCGTCGTAGTCGCTTGCAAACTCCCCAACGCCGCATAGATCGTGCACGAGGCAATGCTTGCACCGGTAGCCAGACCGCCGCTCGTGATGGTCGCGCAAAAATCGGCGGACCATGTGACGGAGTTCGTCAGGTCCTGCTGGCTGCCGTCGCTGTAGGTTCCAGTTGCGGTGAATTGCAGAGTCAGTCCGATGGGCAGGGATGGATTGAATGGAGCAATGCTGATTCCCAACAGCGTGGGAGGCAGCACCGTCAACGTCGCGGAACCAGACACTCCTCCCACGGTGGCAGTGATCATGGCCATCCCGGGCTTGAGTCCGGTGGCGATGCCGGCGCTTCCCGCCGCATTACTCACCGCCGCGATGGTCGCGTCGGACGACGACCACGTAGCCGATGCCGTGAGGAACCGCGTGCTGCCATCGCTGTACGTTCCCGAGGCTGTGAACTGCTGCGGCGCGAAATCTCCCGTCACCGATGCGGTCCCAGGCAGCACAGTCAGCGACACCAATGTCGCCTTTGGATCTGCCGTCACCCCGAACGTAGCCACGTATGCTGGAAACGCCCCGGCCGTTGCGGGAGAACCGGCGACCGCCGTCAGCACGCCGGTGACTCCGTTCACTGAAAGCACCGAGATCTTCCCCACGGCGCAAGCGCCGCCACTGGTACAGTCATTCACCGCATAAACGAACTTGCCGCTGGACTCGCCGGCAACCGCGACCGTGCCTCCGCCCCCCGAATCGGATGAAGGACTCACTGCGGCAGAAAGCGCTCCGGTCGTAGCATTGATCGGGAAAACCGAAATCGCCCCGTCCGGCCCCGCGCACGTGGTATCGGCACAACCCGCGGTATAGAGGAAGCTGCCGCCTGGATCCACGTTCAAGCTGGCCTGCGTCCCCACTCCGAGCGCGAATGGCGATCCGGTTACCGGCGTCAACGCTCCCGTTGTCGAGTTCACCGCCAACGCGGCAATGTTCTGAGAATTCGAATTGAGCACATAAAGGAATCCGCCGTTTGAATCCATGCTCTCGTAGAATGGCTCTGTGCCTTGCGAGGCAAACGGAGAACCTGTAACCGGCGTCAATGCTCCCGTAGTCGTATTCACGGAAAATCCCGAAACAGTGTTGGACTGCGAGTTGGTGATGTACAAGAACTGGCCGGTTGGGTCTGGAGCCGCGGACTGCGAACCAGCTCCTCCAGAGTCAAATGGAGAACCCGCGACCGGCGTCAACGCTCCCGTAGTTCCATCCACCGAGTACACAGCAACTGCACCGTCAGTCACGCCAATCGTGAAAGTGACTACATATACAAACTTGCCCTGCGGATCGGTGGCCACGCCTTCCGCAATGTCGGCACCCGTAACGTAAGGCGAACCGGGCGCCGGAGTGAGTGCTCCGGTCGCGGCATTCACCGCGAACGACGCAACCGATCCAGTCGCCCCGCCGACCACATAAATGAAACGGCCCTGCGGATCGAGGCTGATCCCGAAAGGTTCAGGCACTCCGGAGGCAAACGGCGACCCCGGCACCGGCGTGAGCAATCCCGTGGCGGCGTCGATCGTGTAGCCAGAGATAGTGTTATCGCCGTTATTGATTACATAGGCGTACTTCGGCGCAAACGCTTGCGTCGTAATATTTCCCGAGCCCGTTACGCCGTTGAGGCTTGCGGTGACGCTGGTTGTGCCCAGCGCCACGCCGGTTGCCAGTCCGAGGCTGGCTATGGAGGCTACCGATGAATTTACCGCGCTCCACGCAACCGACCGAGTCAAGTCTGACGTGCTCGAATCGCTGAACGTTCCCGTAGCGCTGAATTGGCGCGAGCGGCCTACCAGCACATTCGTGCTCGCAGGCGTCACCGCCAGCGAGACAAGTTGCAGCCCAGTCACCGTCAGCGTCGTGGTTACGGTCACACTGCTGAGCGTCGCCTGAATCACGGAGGTCCCCGGGCTCACCGCGCTGGCCACTCCCGCTGCCGTGATCGTTGCAACGGTGGTAGTCGCGGAACTCCAGGTCACGGTTGAGGTGATGTCTTTCACAGAACTGTCGGTGTAAGTTCCGAGGGCCAGGAACGTGACCGTCCCAGGATTTGGTATGGTCGGGTTCGTAGGCGTCAGGCTGATCGAGACCAACTCCGCGGCTGTGACCGTCAGGGTGGTCTGCCCTTCCATGCCTCCGGCGAAGGCCTCAATATTGGTAGTACCCGCCTTCAGTCCCTTCGCTTTTCCTGAAGAGCCGATCGTCGCCACCGCGCTGGTGGCGGAGACCCATGTGGCGCTTGCCGTCAGATCCTGCGTGCTGCCATCCGAGTACATTCCCGTGGCCGTGAATTGCTGGCTCTTCCCGGCAACAATCGTCGGATCGGCCGGAGTCACGGCGATGGACTGCAGCACTACATCGGTTGACGTCAGGCTTGCCGAACCCGAAATCCCGCGATAGGTGGCGATCACCTGCGTGCTTCCTCCCTTGAGGCCGGTGGCGACGCCGGCGCCTCCAGCGATGAAGACGTTGTTGTAGCTCTTGGTATTCGTGCCGCTGCCCGTGGTGATGAGTGCGGCCTCCAGGCTTCCCGACGAGCCATTGCCCACCGTCGCCACGGTCCCGTCGGAAACCGTCCAGGCAGCCGACGCCGTGAGATACCTCACACTGCCGTCGCTGTAATGCCCCACGGCGGTGAATTGCTGCGGGATCAGCGTGGAAGCCGATGAAGAAGTCGGTTGCACCGAAATCGATTGCAGCGTCGCGTTTGGATCGGAAACGGCACCGATGGCGCCCACCGAACTGGCGCCGAACACCCCTCCCGTGGGGAAAAGCCACCCCAGTCCCGATCCTGCCGTGCTCGCCACCACCGGCGACAGCAGTTCATTCGACGCATCCACCGCCAGCACATTCACACTGCCTGCGGCAAGTTCCCCAACGATCCCCGGGAACGCTGGGATGTCGTCGCTGGCCACATAGACGAAGCGCCCGCTGGGATCTGCCGCGATGGAGTTGGTGTTCAACGCTCCCGGGTTGAGCAGAAATGCTTCCAGGGCGAACGGGGAGAATCCAACCGACTCCAGCCCACCGCCCGTCATGGCCTCGAGCGAATACATGGCAACCGAGCCGCTGTTTCCCCTGCCGGTAAGATCGTTGCCGTTCACCATATTGGCGGCGTAGACGAATTGCCCGTTCGGATCGCCAGTTGCCGCCGAAGTTTGCGACCCCTCGGCGTCGTACGGCGAGCCGGGACCGATCGACAGCCCGCCCGATTCCGGATCCACAGAAAGAACTTCAACTCCTCCATCCACGGAGATGCCATTCACGGTTGGTCCGCAGGGGCATTGATTCGTGGTCACATAGATGAACTGCCCACCCGGGTCGGCACTCACGCCACTGGGAACGAGTCCAGAGATCGAGTTAAACGTCGAGCCCAGTGATAATGCGCCCGATTCCGGATCCACAAGCAGCACTGAAACCGACCCAGTAGACTCGTCCATTCCCGGATCCTGTCCATTGGCGACATACACGAACTTGTCGTTGGGATCGACGTCCATTCCAGCAGCCGCCAGCGGCTGTGCGGCGATGTTGAACGTGCCCACCTGCGACAACGTCCCTTTCTTGGGATCGACAGAAAGCACGGCCATGACATCCGGTGGATTATTGATGCAATCGCCGAGGGTGGCACAAGCGCCGATCACGTAAACGTATTTTCCAGTTGGGTCGGCGGCGATTTGCGAAGCTTCCACCAGCCCTGCCTTGAACGGAGAACCGCCGACCAGCTTCAATACTCCCAGTGTTGGATCCACCGTAAATACTGAGACGATCCCATCGTAGCCGGAGGTGCCGTCCAGGCTATAGTCCGTGTTGGTGAGGAAGTATACGAACCGGCCGAGCGGGTTAACGGCCATCGCGGGGATTCCCAGGAATGTGGTGGGCGCTCCGGCTGAAAACGGCGAACCCAGGATGGGCGTAAGAAATCCCGTGTAGTAGTTGACCGAATATCCGGCGATCGCGGGATAGCCGAAGCTGAATCCCTGGATCTGCGTGCTTCCCCCAGGCGGATTCGCATTATTCAGCGCATACACAAACTTCGGCCCGTAGGGCGGCTTGAACGCTTCGTTCGTAGCCACCGCGATATTGACCGCATTCAGTCCCCCAATCACGTAAAGCGAGCCATTCGCAACGCCCGCGCCCGATGAACCATAGCGCGCACCCAGCATGTCAGTGGAAGCGGCCCAGGTGTCGGTGATTGGGTTGTACGCCTCGAGCTTCGCCAGCGGAGTGCCTCCGCCACCCAAGCCGCCGGCGGCATACAAGATTCCATTAATCACGGCGACCGCCAGATATCCTCGCGCCGTCGGCATCGACGAGACCGTACTCCACTGGTTGGCCACGGAGTACGATTCGTTCACAGCAACCGGCGTCCCCGTTCCGTCGAATCCTCCTACCACGTAAAGCGAACTGCCGGAGACCCCAACCCCAACTCCCGTGCGCGGCGTCGGCAGGGACGGAACCGGAATCCAGGTATTGGTCGTCGGGTTATAGGATTCCACCGTGCCCAAGACAGCGCCCTGTGAATTCGACCCTCCAATCGCGTAGAGAACTCCATTGATCACGCCCAGACCCAGGCTCCATCGCGCCGTGGGCATGTCCGCTTTTGTTAACCATGCATTCGCGACCGGGTCGTACATTTCAAGCGTTGGAACCGCAGTCGAGCAATCCGTCTGTCCGCCGGCCACATATAACTTCCCGTTCAAGCTGGCCGCAGCCGCATTGAATCGCGCCGTCGGCATGGGCGGGGAGACGCTCCAGACATTGGTGGTCGCGTTGTAGGTCTCGAAATTCGACAGCGGAGCGCAGTCCGTGGGAGAAATCTGTCCCCCAACGGAATAGACGTTCAAGTTCACCGCAACCACCGCATTGCCGGTCCGCTGCGTAGGCATCCCAGCCTTGCTCGCCCACATGCCCTGAGCCTGCGCCCACGCCGCGTTGGCATGCGCGAAAAAGGCTAAGAACAGGAAGACGACAAAGATGAGGGATGGACCTAACAACCGAGAACGATTTTGCCGCAGACGAATCGGGGCATGCATCACAGGGATCTCCTGTTGTCGCGATGGTGGACGGAGGCTTGTAATCTCCTTCACCTTGACCGTCTTGGGTTCCAGTCAAGAGGAGGGTTCGATTACACGTGGTTCAGCATGTTGCTGGAGTCGGGGTTTAGCCCGCAATAGCGGTATCTGTCGCCGTCTTAATTTTCATGTCCCTGTAACCGGCGAGAAACATTGAAGATGTTGTTTGAAATCGTAAAACCGGGGTAGAATGGCGGACGTTGTCTCGTGGGGGCGCGGTGGCCAGAGAGTCTGCCAATAGCCGGGGTTCGCTCAGGTTTGGAGAAGACTTCGAGTTCGATTCCCTCGCCTACAAGCTTCGCCGCTCCGGACGCTCGCTCAAACTCGAGCGCCTCCCCATGGAGATTCTCGCGTTCCTGGTTGAACAACGAGGCAATCTTGTCTCCCGCGAACAGATCGTCGAGAGAATCTGGGGCAAGAGCGTTTTCCTCGACACCGATAACAGCATCAACGGCGCCATTCGCAAGATCCGCCAAGTCCTGAAAGACGATGCCGAACAACCCCGGTTCATTCAAACCGTCACCGGCAGAGGATATCGCTTTATCGCCCCGGTTGTTGATTCCGAACGAACCGAACCCGAGCCGCCCACAACGCCCCAACCCTTTATTCCCCAGCCGCCAGAAAAATATTCTGAACCCCGGCCAGCCCGTCCCCGCTGGCCCACCATCGCCGCGATTGCCATCTGCCTCATTGCGGTCATGGGTGTCTGGATCGCATGGGCCCGCTCCCGGCCCCGCGCCCAGTCACCCGCCGGACGCGTAATGCTGGCCGTTCTTCCTTTTGAAAACCTCACCGGAGACGCCGCTCAGGATTACTTGAGCGACGGCCTCACCGAAGAGATGATCGCCCGTCTCGGCAATCTCGAGCCCGGGCGTCTCGGAGTCATTGCCCGCACCTCGGTCATGAACTATAAGCGCGGTCAGCAACCCCTGGACCGCGTCGCCCGTGAACTGGGAGTGCAGTACATCATGGAAGGCAGCGTCCGCCGCGATTCCGGCAAAGTGCGCATCACCGTCGAGCTCATTCAGACCAAAGATCAATCCCATCTCTGGGCCCGGCAGTACGATCGCGGTCTCAGCAATCTGCTGGCGGTGCAAGGAGAAATTGCAGAAGAAGTTGCCGATGAGATTCAATCCACTCTCGGCGGCGATAAGTCCGTGAAGGCCGCGCATCGGCCTTCTGCTTCGCCCAATCAGTTCGACGCTTACGACCTCTATCTCAGGGGCCGCTACTGCTGGAACAAGAGAACGCCGCGCGGCTTGCAACAGGCCATCGAATATTTTCAGCAGGCCATCGCGAAAGATCCCGGCTATGCCCATGCCTATGCCGGTCTGGCCGATTCCTACGCGCTGCTCAGCGGCTTCAGCCTGACGCCGCAAACCGAGTCCATGCCGAAAGCCCGAGCCGCCGCGCTCAAAGCTCTGCAACTCGACGACGGCCTCGCCGAAGCCCACACTTCCCTCGCTCTCATTACCGAGAACTATGACTGGGATTGGAAAACTGCCGAGAAAGAATACCGCCGCGCCATCGCCTTGAATCCCAACTATGCCACCGCCCACCAGTGGTACGCCGAGTATCTTGCCCAGCAGGGCCGCTTCGACGAAGCCCTGGCGGAAAGCGAGCGCGCCCGCCAGTTGGATCCTCTCTCTCTGATCATTGCCACCGACAACGGCATGATCCTTTATTATGCCCGTCACTATGACCGAGCCATCGCTCAGTTCGACGCCGTTCTCGAAATGGAGCCAAACTTCCAGCAGGCGCGTGTCGTCGCGGGCGCTTACGTCGAACAAGGACGCTTCGCCGAAGCGCTCTCCTCAGCCTCCAGTTTGGAGAGTGATCCCTTGAAGTGGTCGTGGCAAGCCTACATTTATGGCCGCCAAGGTCGTTCCGTCGAAGCTCGCCACGCCTTGGAAAATCTGCAGCAAGCCTACCGCAGCCGCCATATCGGCCCTGACCCCGTCCTTTGGGCCTACATCGGAATCGGCGACAAGGACCAAGCCTTTCCCTGGTTCGAAAAAGCCTACGCCGACCATTCCAACTTACTCACCAGCCTCAAAGTGAATCCCGCCTACGACCCATTTCGCAGCGACCCGCGTTTTCAGGACCTGGCGCGCCGCGTCGGCCTGAATTAATAGCCATCGTCAAACTCTTCTTAGCAGCCGTTGGTACCGCCGAGAATCATTCACTTCGTGAACCCCCACCCAAGCCCCACCCCTAAAGCATTCCCGAAATCCGCCGATGACTCTAATAGCCACAAGTCCGTCCGGAGGCCCCATGTCTCGCACCATCCCCGCATCCCTGCGCCCCCTCATCCTTTCACTGGCGTTATCGATTTTCTTTCATCCCGCGCAGGCCCAGCCTCCCGCCCAAACTCCATTCGCTCAACCCTCCGACCGCATCGTCAACTTCATCGACGACGACCACCGCGTCCCTCTCCGCGGCAACACTCATCCCCTCGCCCTCGCCCGCTATGACGCCGGCCCGGTCTCCTCCGACTTCCCCATGGACCACATGCTCCTCAACCTTCTCCCCGACCCCGCCCAGCAAAATGCCCTCACCCAATTACTCGACGCGCAACACGATCCCGATTCCCCCAGCTACCATCAGTGGCTCACTCCCGAACAATTTGGCGAACGCTTCGGAGTCTCCGATTCCGATCTCGCTCAGATTGTCGGATGGCTCGCCGGTCACGGCCTCCAGGTCGAAGAAGTCACCGCCGGACGCCGCGCCCTCATTTTCAGCGGTGCCGCCGCCCAGGTCGAATCCGCTTTCCACGCCCCCATCCACTCCTACAAAATCGCCGATCAACTTCATCACGCCAATGCCATCGATCCCGAAATCCCCGCCGCCCTCGCCCAGGTCGTTGGAGGCGTCGTCTCCCTCCACGACTTTTACAGCGAACCCCTGTACCACAACCTCCGCAAACTTTCTCCCGGCTTCACCCTCGGGAGTTCGTACTACCTCGCTCCCCCGGACTTCGCCACCATCTACAACCTCGTCCCGCTCTACCAGCAATCGATCGACGGCACCGGAGAATCCGTCGCCATCGTCGGCCGCTCCAACATCAAACTCGCCGACGTGCGCCAGTTCCGCGCCTCCTTCGGACTCCCCGCCAACGATCCCCAGATCGTCGTCAACGGCCCCGACCCCGGCATCGTCAGCGCCGGAGAAGAAACCGAAGCCGATCTCGATGTCGAATGGTCCGGCGCAGTCGCCCGCAACGCTGTCATCAAATTCGTCGTTTCAAAATCCACCAACTCCAGCGATGGTGTCGATCTCTCCGCGCAATACATCGTTAACCACAATCTCGCCCCCGTCATGAGCACCAGCTTCGGACTCTGCGAAGCCTCGCTCGGATCTTCCGGCAACAGCTTTCTCAAAGCGCTCTGGCAGCAAGCCGCCGCCCAGGGCATCACCGTCTTCGTTTCCTCCGGAGACAATGGCGCCGCCGGTTGCGATTCCCCCTCCGCTCCCTCCGCCACTCACGGACGCGCCGTCAACGGCCTCTGCTCCACTCCCTACAGCGTCTGCGTCGGAGGCACCGAGTTCAACGACGCCTCGAATCCTTCTCTATACTGGTCGCCCACCAACGCGCCCATCACGCAGGCCTCCGCCCTCAGCTACATCCCTGAAGGTGTCTGGAACGAAAGCGCTCGCGGTTACGGACTCTGGTCGAGCGGCGGCGGAGCCAGTTCGATCTACGCAAAACCGTCCTGGCAAACTGGCGCAGGCGTTCCCGCCGACAATCACCGCGACGTTCCCGATGTCTCCCTCTCTTCCGCCGGACATGATGGATATCTCATCTATCGCGAAGGCAACCTCTACGTCGTCGGAGGCACTTCCGCCGCTTCGCCCTCCTTCGCCGGAGTCATGGCTCTCGTCGTCCAGCACACCGCCGCCCGTCAGGGCAACGCCAACACCGTCTTTTATTCTCTAGCCGCCAAACAGCGCGCCGGCGCCGCCGCCGTCTTCCACGACATCACCACCGGCAGCAACACCGTTCCCGGACTCACCGGCTTCAACGCCACCACCGCATACGATCAAGCCACCGGACTCGGTTCCATCGACGCTTCCCTACTCGTCTCTCACTGGAGCGACGCCACCGCCCCGGCCACGCCCGCATTTCAAGCCGCTCTCTCCGCCAATTCGCTCGCCGTCAATACCGGATCGAACAATCACCTCACCATCGCCATCACCACCATCGGAACTTTCAACTCCACCATCGCCTTCTCCATCACCGGACTTCCCCTAGGGATGTCCGCCACTTTCACTCCGGCCTCGCTCCCCGCTCCCGGATCGGGCGCGTCTCTGCTCAAAATCTCCGCCGCGAGCATCGTCAAGGCCGGAACATACTCCGTGAAAATCTACGCCACCACCCCCGGCTTCCCCCCGCAAACTCTCCCGCTCTCCGTGACCTGCATCCGCCCGCGCTTGATCTAATTTGCGCGATCCGTCGGTCGCTTCGCTACCATTTTTCGTCACACAGACCTGTGCGTTACATCACAGACAAGTCCCGTTCGTTGTCCTAAAATCGCTCGTAATTCATATCCTTATTTTCATGTTGTCCTCGGCCCGCCATCCCCAGGCGGGTTCTCTTTTCCCCAAGAAAAATCTCATCGCCCACGCCTGTTGACGCATCTCATTTTTCGCGCTTATGATCTTGGATTAGCCCTTTGCCTCTCGGCGGCTCCTACAGAGCCGCCGCAGGATTTTTTATAAGTGACACTATGGACAAGAAGAAGTTAGAAACCTTCAAAAAGCGGCTGGAAACGCGGCAGCAGGACTTGCGCCGCACCGTCTCGCGCACTCAGGCCGACGGCCGCTCTGCCGACGAAGATACCGCGCAGGATATCGCCGATCGCGCCGCCAGTTCCTACACCAAGGAATTTCTCTTCAGCCAGAGCAACAACGATCGCCAGCTCCTGCAAATGGTCGAGCGCGCTCTCGCCCGCATTCGCGAAGGCAGCTTCGGCGAGTGCATTCACTGCGGCAAAGAAATCAACGCCAAGCGCCTCGAAGCCGTCCCCTGGACCCGCCACTGCATCGACTGCCAGGAAAAGCTAGAACAAGGCCTCCTCGAAGAAGCCCAGCACTAAACGCTTTTGGAACGCGGCCGCGAAGCGGCACAAGAGTACAGCCGCGAAGCGGCGCAAGAATGCAGCCCACGGCGCAAGCCGTGGGTCGGCTCGACCGTGCAATCAGCACAAGCCCCGAAGGGGCGAAAGAGAATAGCTCAGAGCCTGCTGAGCGCAGTGAGCGAAGCGAAGCACTCACGTACATTGTCATCCTGAGCGAAGTGAGTGCGAGCGGGGCGAAGCACTCGCGCAGTCGAAGGATCCCTACCCTCACCCGCAACCCTCGCGATGTAGGGATGTCTCGACTCGGCCGCAACTCCGTCCTGCCTATGCACAGGGGAACGTGCCCCTGCAAAAGCCCACAAAACCCACCCACCCTTTTGACGCTCCAATTTCCCGCTGTTAAACTATAAGTTCGTCCCACCAAGCCGGACGGTCATCCGCACTCTCAAGACCAAGATTGGAAGGTAGTCGTGCGCGCACAAACTCGCCATAATCTGAAAACCGACGCATTCAGCCGGGTCACCATCGACGCTGCCGAAAGAACCGCCCACTGGAGCGTCGAACACCGCGACACTCTCATCTACGCTGCCATCGCTCTCGTCGTCGTCGTCGCCGCCGTCCTCGGCGGATGGTACTACCTCAGCACGCAGGACGAGAAGGCCAGCTTCGATCTCTCCCAGGCCGTCCGCACCCTCGACACCCAACTGCGCGCCCCCGGAACTCCCGAGCAGCCCGACACGCCCACTTTCACCTCTGCCAAAGAGCGTTCCGACGCAGCCGCGAAACAGTTCCAGACCATCGTCAACAAGTATCCCCACACCCGCACCGCCGATATGGCCCGCTACTTTCTCGGAGTCACCGCCGCCAGCGCCGGCGACAACGCCGCCGCCGAAAAGCATTTTCAGGACGTAGCCTCCACCGCCAACGGCGAACTCGCATCCGTCGCCAAACTCGCTCTGGCCGCCATCGAAGCCGACACCAATCGCACCAAAGACGCCATCGCCCTCTATCAGGATCTCATCAACCATCCCACCGCATCGGTCAGCAAAGCGACCGCCGAACTCCAACTCGCAGAGCTATACCAGAACAACAACCAGCCCCTCGACGCCAAACGCCTCTACGAACAAATCAAAAAAGAAAATCCCGGCCAGGAAGCCCTCCAAATAGCCAACCAAAAACTAGCCGCCCTGAAATAGCAAATTTCCATTCTGTCATCCCGAAAACTTTCGTTCTGTCATTCTGAGCGAAGTGAGCGCGAGCGGAGCGAAGCGCTCACGCAGTCGAAGAATCCCTAGCCTCACCCAACCCTCGCTGCAGATGGGCACCCGTGGCGCCGATAGCGATGCTTCGACTCCGCCGGAACTCCCTCCGGTCGTCCCGACTCCGCTCAGCAAGACAAGAATGCGTAATCACCCTCGCCAAAAACTTTCCATCCTGTCATCTTGAGCGCAGTCTCAGACTTTTCGTTCTGTCATTCTGAGCGAAGTGAGCGCGAGCGGAGCGAAGCGCTCACGCAGTCGAAGAATCCCTACCCGTGTCCCGACCATCATCGCCCACACACCCACCCCACACCTGCGATAATCTCAGCCCATGAAGCCTCTACTCCTCTTCACCCTCCTCCTAATCGCCACGCACCTGCCCGCCCAAGTCCCGCCCAACCGCATCGCCCATCTCCGCCACGGCATCAACACCAGCCAGTGGTTCGCCCAGGTCTACGATCAGCGCGGCTACACCCGCGAGCACTTCCAATCCTGGACCACCTCCGCCGACATCGCCCTCATCCAATCTCTCGGCTTCGATCACATCCGCCTCAGCGTCAACCCCAAGCCCATGATGTCCGCCCACAAGCCCGACGAAATTCCCGCCGACTATCTCGGCGATCTCGACGCCGCCGTCAAGATGATTCTCGATCACAACCTCGCCGTCATCCTCGACATTCATCCCGACCCTGACTTCAAAGCCCGCCTCGCCAAAGACGACAGCTTCGTTCAGGAGTTCTCCGATTTCTGGCGCGCCCTCGCCCGCCACTACTCCACTTGGGACGCGGACCGCGTCTTCTTCGAAATCCTCAACGAGCCCGAATTCCCCGACCGCTACCGCTGGTTCGGAGTGCAGGCCAAACTCGCCGCCGCCATCCGCGAAGCCGCGCCCCGCCACACCATCATCGCCACCGGAGCCCGCTGGTCCAATGACGACGAGCTCGTCTTCATCGAACCCCTGCGCGATCCCAACGTCATTTACAACTTCCACTTTTACGAGCCCCACATCTTCACTCACCAGGGCGCAACCTGGGGATCGTATTTCTGGCACTGGGTCAAGGGACTGCCCTATCCCTCATCGCCCGACTCCGCGGCGAAAGTTGCCGCCGCCGTCCCCGATGCCGTCAACCGCCTCGCCGTAATCCGCTACGGACAGGATCATTGGAACGCCGCCCGCATCGACGCCGAAATCTCGCAGGTCGCCGATTGGGCGCGCCAGCGCGGCGTTCCCGTCCTCTGCAACGAGTTCGGCGTCTACCGCGATTTCGCCGATCCCGCGGATCGTGCCGCCTGGATTCACGACGTCCGCGCCGCCCTGGACGCCCACAACATTGGCTGGACCATGTGGGATTATTCCGGCAACTTCGGCGTAGTCACAAAAGGTGCAGTCACAAAAAAAGACAACCACCCCATCCCCGACCCAAAAATCCTCCAAGCCCTATCCCTCCAAAAACCCGAAAAGTAATTTGGCCGCGCGTTAGCCGCGAAGCGGCGAAAGAATGCAGCCCACAGCCTGCCCTGAGCCTGTCGAAAGGGCGTAAGCCGTGGGGGACAAGTGGGAGGGGGAACAAGCCCCGGAGGGGCGAAAGAAAAAGCCGTCCGCTGTCCAACCGACGCCATCACAAACCGCGGATTCGTAGCGCTAAATTCTGAAGAAGTGTGCTGGAGACCAACGCCTCAACCACCGAAGCCCGAAAGTCCTTGAAACCTTGAAACGCTGAAACCCTGAAACCTTGCCACCGAAACACCTTAATATTCTTCCCAAACGATTCCACCTGCAGATCCCGCTCTCCCCCATCCCGCAACTCATCTCCCAACTCCGCTCCCCATCCCGCCTGAAAAACCCAAACCGTCGTCTCCGGCTTCAGCCCGTAACTCTGCACCAGACTCTTCCACTCCGCCCCAAAATCGTCGCTCCCCATCGTCCATTTCCGGAAGTCGCTCGACACCACATGGCGCCCCCCGCAAGTAGAATTGTTCGAAACCCTCTGGCGCTTTCTCCAGAGGAACCTCCCGCCCTGCACACAGATATTGGCCGAGAATCAGGTCGCTCTGGTAATCCGTAAAAATCAAATCGCCCGGATCGATTTTTGTTTGCACGAATTCCATCGCCGCCGTCATGTGCGCCCGGCTCTGATCGCCGCGCTCCATCACCGGCTGCCTCGCCTTGCCAAACGCAAGGCACGCCAGCACCACCAACCCTGCCATCCCCATTCCCCACTCCATCCGGCCCCGCGCCAGCCACGCCATCGCCACACTCACTCCCGCCGCCGCCGGAATCATCAAAAACGCAATCTGCCGCGTGCCGCCATACGGATAAACATGCGCAAAACTTCCTCCGCAAGCCAGCACAAAAGGAACCACCAGCAGAATCGCCAGACTCCGCGACAGCTCCACGTTTTCCTCCAGCCGCCGCCCGCGCAGGATCAAACCCAGCCCCGCCAGAAACGCCAGCCCCATCACGATCCCCACCGCGAGCTGGCCAAACAGATATTGAAAAACTCCAAAGCTGTGCCCCACCGCATACAGCACGGCATTCTCCCGCCCGCCCTCAAAATACGACGACCGGCTCAAATACCCCAGCCACACGCGGTAGATCTGCGCGTTCCCAAAATCCTGCCGCGAGAGATGCGTCTTGTACAGAAACAAACACAGCCCCAGCCCGCCGCACTCGCCCGCCATCCAACTCAGAACCACGCTCCTCCGCGGACGCAGCGCCAATATCTTCGCCAGACCGTAAGCCCCCAGCGCTCCCGCAAACAAAAATGCCGAGTAGTGCGTCAGCATCGCAAGATAAAGGAACAGCATCGAGCCCAGCATCGAGCCGACCGACTCCGACACAAACGCCCGCTCCAGCAAATAAAGACTGGCGCTCAAAAACGCCAGCACCAGCGCATACTGCCGCACTTCAGCCGCGATCGCGATCTCCGGACGCACCAACGCCACCAGCATCAACCCGATTAGGCCCGCCGTCCGCCCCGCCGCCAGCGTCAGCCACTTATAGAGGAACCAGCAGAAAGCCGTCCCGGCAATCACCGACGGCATCCGCAGCCACAATTCCGAACTCCCCAGCTCCCGCCAGAAATGCAGCAACAGAATCAGCAGCGGAGGATGCAGCGCCGTCAAACTCTGCCGGTAAGCCAGCGCCACCGAACTCTGATTCGCCAGCCGCACATGCAACGCCTCATCCGGATTAAGAAACGTCCCCGAAGCCGCCCAAATCCGCGCCCCCAGCCCAGCCACAACAATCACCCCCGCCAACACCCCACCGCGCCGATCGCCCCCCGCCCCGTCTTCACTCCGCATAGTTCTCATGAGCCTGTCCGCATAATATCCCACCCAAACGAATCCTCTTTCATCCGTCGTCATTCTGTGCGAAGCGTGCCATACGCCAGGATTTGTCATCCTGAGCGGACCAAGCGCGCACTCTGATTTGCCACCCTGACCGGAGTGACCGGCGCCCTCTGGGATTTGTCATTCTGAGCGAAGTGAGCGTGAGCGGAGCGAAGCGCTCACGCAGTCGAAGGATCCCTACGAAAATTCCCGCAGCCAGTTGCCGCCCCACACCAATTCGCCATCCTGAGCCGACTAAGCGCGGCGGCGGCAGCGCTGGACAGTATCAGAATGGAGCGATTATCTTGCAGCTAAATAATCGGCCCGACGGGCGACTCTGCGGCAATCCACGCACACCGGAAGGCCGCTCGGCTCGCAGGAATTAATCGCCGACCTGGAAACTCCACGTTGCGAGCCCTAGCTCCGCGCGAAGCAGGACGCCCGATAAAGCGCGAGCAGCATGCCCGGCACGAATAGCTTGATCTTCGCCGCCTAGACAGAAAACAATGGTGCCAGTCCCGTCTGTCCCCGGATTTTCCGTCCCCGGATTTTCCCGCATCAGCCTCTTCGCCGAATAATGCGAGCACATTCGGCGGCAATTTCACGCCGGAGGCTGGACGGCTTCAGCACAAGGGCTTCTGCGCCGAATCCGATCAGCCACCGCTTCACCTCGCCAAGATCAGCAACCTTCAAGCGCAGAACTATGCGCCCATTCCGTTCAGTCGCAACGCTCTGGCTCGGGTGCCAGATTCGTTCTCGGATGTATGGCGCTTGCTGCTTCGAGAACCTGATTTCCACCTCTTGCGCCTCGCCCCCAATCATGCCGAACGCCGACTCGGAGAATTTGTCGAAGTTGAAACTGGAAGGAATCTGAAATCGGCGATTCGTCAGGGAGACGGAAGTGATCCGCTCTACCGCAAATATGCGCAAATCCTCGCTTCGGTGGTCGCATCCCACCAGATACAGACCGTTGTTCACATACCAGAGCTTGTACGGATCGACATCTCGTGAAACGGGCTCGTCATATCCGACCGTCGTATGCTCCAGACAGACGGTGTATCTGTGCAGCAGCGCCTTTGTCAGTTTGTCGATGATCTCGCGTGAGTGGCTGTAATCTTTCCACCCAAACGTGCTGACCGCTATCGCTCCTTCCAAATCACGCATAAACCGATGGCTCTCCGCTGGCAGCGTGGCCCCAATTTTCTGCATTGCGGATTCGAGGGAGTCGTAGATGTCGCTCCCTTGAAGAGGGCGAAGCAGCCCCCGGCTGTAATACAGAGCCATCAACTCCGTCAGCGTAAGCGAGACTGGAGATTCAGCGCAGAATCCCTCAATGAAGTGCCAGAAGATCGTGCCATTCCGAGTCTCCGAGACGACAGGAAACCCAGCCCGCTCCAGATCGCCTATGTCGCGCTGCACCGTTCGTTTGCTCGTTCCCAATTCTGCACGCAATTGGGCGAGGGATCGCCCCATCTTTCCCGTCAAGAGACGGACGAGCTTCCACTGCCGCGTTAGTTGATCGCCACGTGGCATCAGACGAACCGTACCCGGTAGCGTACCTGCCCACGGGGATCATCGCAATGATGTGTGTCAACCAAGGTCACCACGATGCAGATTTAACGATGAGGACAGGTGACCTCAGGTGTCACAGGTCTGGGCTAGAGTGTTCGTATGATCAATTCGACCCAGATTGGCTTTGAGCCACGGCTGGCGATTTTCTGGCTGGTCAAGAACAAGTTGCTCATGGACAGCGTCGAGCTGAGCCAGTCCGAGCAACTTTGCGATTACCGAAATTATCCACGCAGTCACATCGACACTTGGGAGCAATGGCAACGAATCGGGAAGGCTCCCCTCGAATCGCCTTACGAGGAATATCCGCGAGGGCGGGTAACCTACGACACGAAGACCGGAATATTCATGCTGCTTGCGGATCAGTGCCTTTTGAAACGCCCAGACCTCATCGCAAAGATCAAAGAAGAACTCCATTTGCCAAACAAAATTACGCTTCAAAGCGACAGTCATTATCGCTGCTTCGATTGTCTGCACGAGGACGAGGAGTAAAAGCCGTGGCGATCACATCGACTCAAATTCGTTTTGCCCCTGTTGTGACATCCATGCGTGACAGCTTGGAGCCCTATTTGCCGTGGTTGGAAAAGGTTCTCGGCTGTGCTTTTCCAGATACCGTGACGTTCGAGATCGAATTGCCCATTGGCCGGCTCGTTATCGCTGAACTGCTGAAGGGGGTTCCCGTTGACGATATTGCTGAAGAAGCCGCCTCATTTAGGGCAGCGATTGACCACTGGGAGTTGGCTCCGGGCGTCAGTCCTCGTGTGAATCTTGCACCGTCACACAAGCGAGGTGGCTGTATCGTCCGGCGAGAAAACGCTTGGCACGCCGAATGGCGGGAATGTCCAATCGCGGTCTGGATGAACGACCGCACGGCCTTCGTTGCCGTCAACGTACCTTATGTGTCCTTCCGGAACGGCTTGGTATCCGATTGGAGGAGTTGGCTGATAGTCAACCGTTCCTCCGCGGCTTCCGTGCTCGCTCGACTCGGCTCTCTGATCTCCGAATCGCCCAAGCATGTGAGGACGTTCGGTGGAGGACACATGAACTTCACACCCAAGTACGACTGGGACTCGGTCGTGCTTGAGCCTTCCACTACCCAGTTGGTCAGAAATGATTTTGAAGCATTCTTCCAGCGGGAACAGTGGTTTCGGGAACATGGACTGCCATTCCGACGCGGCTACCTGTTTTACGGCCCTCCGGGCAATGGAAAGAGTAGCGTAATCAAAGTGATGGCTTCACACCCGGCGATCACGCCGTTCACCCTTGATTTTTGCCACGAATACTTGACCAACGAATCCCTCACTGGCTTTTTTGAAACGGCAGCGCAAAATGCACCGTCACTGATGATATTTGAAGACTTGGATAGAGCCTTCGTCCCGAGTGGTAAGGACGACTGCAATCGGCCGAAGATTACCCTGCAACACTTCCTGAACTGTCTTGACGGAGTGGGAACCCAAGATGGCGTGATCGTGGTCGCAACGGCAAACGATCCGACGATGCTGGATGGGGCAATCCTAAAGCGTCCGGGCAGGTTTGATCGGGTCGTAGCCTTCCGTTCCCCCAGTCGAGATTTGTGTGCTGACTACCTTCATCACTTGAGCCGTGGCGCGTTTGCTCCTGAGTCGTTGAACGCCATCGCTGGTGAGGCTGAGGGACTTTCTTTCGCCCAGCTTGCGGGAAAGCTACATACTGGCAGGGACAGATTGCGCTTATGAATCTGGCTCCCACATCGGAATCGAGCACGTGAGATCGAGTTTGAAGCTGGTCTGGGCGATGAAACCGTGGGTCAGGAGTACACTCTACGGTTGGGTTCCAGAATTTTGCAGTACATTAGCGAGTCATCTACCAGTGCTCGGTCGCCGGGCTGTTAAAAAATTGGTGGTCGAAGAATACCTGCTGAAAATGAGTGCGTCGTCAACAGAAGAAAGCCAATTGTGGCAACCGCCCCTGTTGCTTACAGGCAGAATTGGCGGATGCTGTAGCAGAACATGAGCCGCCGTGCCATGGGAAGGAAAACACTTGAGCACTGTAACGGAACTTGAACACTGGACTTTGCGGAATGCTCTACCCCCAGCGCCGAATACTGTGTGCCGATGCGGATTAGAAAGTAAACTCCGTAGCGTGGCGGCGTATGTAGGCCCCCACTACGACACTCGGTTTCCTCGAATCCTATTCGTCGGTCTGGATTCTGGGCGAGGATGGGGGGAGCCGTTGGTCAATGTGCATTCAGTACAAGAAGAGAGGGTGAAGGACTGTCGCGAAGAGCAACAGGCATGGAATCCGCACTACAAAGGTTGTGTTCGTACTGCTGCGGCAATTCTCGGGTTGGATTGCGAACGTGATTGCAAACAGAACTGTGCGAAGAAGGAAAGCCTAGAATGTGCCTTCCTCCGCCTCAGCCAAGCGAATGCAGTTCGGTGTGTTGGTGTTGACGAAAAGGACAGTGATTGTCGCAGCCAAAACCGCGTTGCGAAGTGTTTACCGTATCTTTTCTCTGAAATATGCATTCTCAGACCAGATGTAATTGTGCTACAAGGACGCAATCAGAGGACTGGTCACCTGCACAAAAGCTTTCGGCAGGAACTCGGAAGAGGAGAATGGGGCGAACTGCAAGGCGAGGAGTTGGATTTGGTACAAGAGATAAGATGGCTGAAGTGTGACGCTTGGCAGGGGCCGACGTGGTTGGCATCTCTCCGTCACCCATCTTCACTGGGACGGCTCAGACTTGAAGCAATTTGGGAGTCGCACTATCGCCCAGCGGTCGAACGAATAAGAAAACACTTGGGCTTGGGTTCTTAATCACCAACTCCCGCTCATGCATCCCCAACTGGGACTGCAATGCGTACCAAGCATTTATCATCACCGCACTCTGGCTGATCATCATTTCTTTTTCGCCGTCGTCCCGCGGCTTCGCTCTCGCCTTGATTCGCGTTCCCCGTGTCCTGTCGTCAATGCACAATTTCCAGTGGGTAGTCCGAAAGGGTCTTCGCGAATGCCCCCTAAGTTATTGACCAATAAGCGGCGGCATCAGCGGTCTGGGCTGGTCAGCCCGGTAAAGGTTCTGAGACGATGCTCCCGAGGTTTCCACGTACCCACGCCACCGGGTTACGACTTGGAACGCTCTGCTCACTTTTGATTTCGTTGCGTCAACTGCGGCCCTAGTCAGTTCCACAGTTCCTTCCTTCACGATCGAGCCGAGCAACTGTGCCGCTTTCAGTGTAGCGGCTCTTCGGAGACCCTTCTTCTCGACTCGTACCGTACAGCGACAGTATTCCTTGGTGATCATTCCGACCCTGAGGGTCAGGAAGGCATTCGCTAGACAATGCGGGGACAGACGGGACTGGCACCATCGTTTCTTCCGCCTCAGCACGCAAAAATGCCCCCCATCTCGAAATCCCTCCCCGGTGTTCTATCATCTCCCCATGCCCGCCCCGCTCCTGACCTTCGAGCAAGCCCGCCGCACCGTCGAGCAGCATGCTTCACAACTCTCCCCCACCGCCGCAGAAACGCGGACCTCCTCGCAGCCGCCGGCCGCATTTTGGCCGAGCCGATCCTCGCCGACCGCGACATCCCTCCCTTCCATCGCTCCACTCGCGACGGATACGCCGTCCTCTCCTCCGATCTCAAATCTCTCCCCACCACTCTCAAAGTTCTCGGAGAACTGAAAGCCGGCCCCGCCGCGCCTCCATCCCCGCTCCACCCCGGCGAAACTTTTTCCATCATGACCGGAGCCCCCGTCCCTCCCGGCGCCGACGCCGTCGTCATGGTCGAATACACCTCCGCGCATGCCGCCACCGTCGAAATCTCCCGCGCCGTCGCCCCCGGAGAAAACATCGTTCCCCAAGCCGCCGAAGCCCATCGCGGTTCCCTCCTGCTCACACCGGGCACGCGTCTCAACGAAGCCGCCATCGCCCTCGCCGCCTCCGTCGGCAAATCGCGCCTCAAAGTTTTCCCCCGCCCTCGCGTTGCCATCCTCACCACCGGAGACGAAATCGTCGCACTCGACTCCCAACCCGGCCCCGCTCAGATTCGCAACTCCAACGCCTACTCGCTCGCCGTCCAGGTCCGCCACGCTGGCGGCCATCCCGTCCTTCTCCCCATCGCCCCCGACGAACCCAGCCGTCTCCGCCAACTCATCGAACAGGGATTTCAATCCGACCTCCTCCTCATCACCGGCGGCGTCTCCATGGGACGCTACGACCTGGTCGAGCCCGCCCTAGCCGATCTCGAAGCCGAATTCTTTTTCACCGGCGCAAAAATCCAACCCGGCAAGCCAGTAGTGTTCGGCCGATGCGCCACCAAATATTTCTTCGGACTCCCCGGCAACCCCGTCTCCACCATGGTCACCTTCGAACTCTTCGCCCGCCCCATCCTCGAAGCCCTCGCCGGATCGCTCCCCCGCCCTCTGCTCTTCCTTCACGCCCGCCTCAAATCCGCCATCGACGTCAAGCCCGGCCTCACCCGCTTCCTCCCCGCAATCCTCACCGGCTCCTTCGAAAACGCGCAAGCCGAACTCATTCCCTGGCAAGGCTCCGGAGACATTGCCGCCCAATCCCGCTCCAACTGCTACATCGTCGTCCCCCCCGACCGCGACCACATCTCCCCGGGCGAATGGATCGCAATCCTCCCTCGCTGACCGAACGCCGTCGCCAAATTCTTGTCATCCGAACCGCGCCTTCGCCACACCTTTGTCACTCCGACGCGCGAGCGAAGCGAGACAGGAGGAACCTGCTTCTCCTCTCTCTCCCTCTCGACATGTAAGATAGAACTCTGCATGCCAAAACGCCTCTCCCACTACGACCCCGCCGGACGCGCCCGCATGGTCGATGTCTCCGCCAAAGTCTCCACCCGCCGCGAGGCCGAAGCCAGCGCCTTCGTCCAAATGTCCCCCGCCGTCCTCAACGCTCTCCCCAAAAATCCCAAGGGAGATCCCCTCGAGGTCGCACGCATCGCCGGAATCCTCGCCGCCAAGCGCACCTCCGATCTCATCCCCATGTGCCACTCTCTCCCTCTCTCTCACGTTGATGTCGAAATGCGCCTGTGCGAGAATGGCGTCTCCATCGCCACCAAAGCCGCAACCACGGCCCAGACCGGCGTCGAGATGGAAGCCCTCGTAGCCGCCGCCATCTCCGCCCTCACCCTGTACGATATGGTCAAGGGGGTGGATAAGGCGGTCGAGGTTCGCAACATCGTGCTCGAGCGCAAGTCCGGAGGCAAGAGTGGCGACTACCGGCGCGCTAAAACTAAAGAATGATCCATGGCCAACCACGTCAAACTGCTTCTCGTCGATGACAACCCGATGGTGCTGGACATGCTTCGCCATGCCCTGACTCCGTTCGCCGAGGTTGTCCCTGCCGGCGACGCCGCCGACGCCCTGCTCAAAGCCGTCGACGATCCTCCCGAGCTCGTCGTCTGTGACTACCGCATGCCCGGCATGGACGGCCGCCAGCTCATCGAGAAGCTCAAGAGCCGCCCCGCGACTTCCAATTTTTCCGCCATCCTCATGGCCAGCCGCGCCGACATTGACGAACGCCTCTCGCCGCAGGATGCCGCCGACGATTACATCGCCAAGCCTTTTTTCCTGAAAGAAGCCACGCGCCGCATCAAGCGCACTCTCGACCGCATCGCCCTCGAAAAGATGGCCAAGACCGCGCCTTCCGACGGCGTCGTCCGCGGCAATCTTTCCCAGATGAACGTCATCGATCTCATGCAGTCCCTCGAAATGGGACGCAAGAGTTGCCAGCTCAAGCTCAACAATGCCGGCGATAAATGCGAAGTCTTTTTCGTTGAAGGACAAGTCAAGCACGCCACCTACGGATCGTTGACCGGCGACGAGGCCGTCTTCAAAGTCCTGCGCTGGACCGGCGGCAATTTCGAGCTCAACTTCGAAGGCAAGACCGATCAGGAAACCACCAAGCTCAACACGCAGGGACTGTTAATGGAAGGTTTGCGCCTGCTCGACGAATCGCAGCGCGATGCCGGCCTCGATTCCGCCGATGCCCCCACGGAAGAAATCGCCGCCGCCGGCGCCAGTGCCAGCGCGAGCCCGAGCCCAGCCAGCAGCGCGGGCAGCGGCTCCACTTCCACGCAAAAAGAAAAAGAAAAAGAAAAAGAAGAGGAGGAAGATGTCCTCCTCGATAGCTGACGGACCCACCGGCGCGCAATCTTCCGGCGCATCCACTCCCGCGTACACCGCCGCCGTGGTTACGGTCAGCGATTCCTGCTCCCGCGGCGAACGCGCCGATCTTTCCGGCCCCGCCGTCGTCGAAGCCCTCACCAAACTCGGCTGTCGCGTGGTGCACACGCAAATCGTGCAAGACGATTCCATGCAGATTCAGAATGCCCTCGTCCACTTCGCGCTGGAAGTGCCGTTCATCGTCACCACCGGCGGCACCGGAATCGCTCCGCGCGATGTCACTCCCGAAGCCACAGAAGCCATTTGCGATCGCCTGATCGACGGCGTGAGCGAACGCATGCGCCTCGAAGGCGCAAAGAAAACCACCTTCGCCGCCCTGAGCCGCGGAGTCTGCGGCGTCCGCGACAAAACTCTAATCCTGAATCTCCCCGGCAGTCCCACCGGCGCAGTCGAATCCCTCGACGCCGTAGCCGATCTAATCCCCCACGCACTGAATTTGCTGGCAGGAAAAACGGAACACTCCTAGGAATTGAAGAGCAGCGCAACCCTGCTTCCTATGAGCGTGTCGCATAGAAAACCATCTGCCGGCGTTAGGAGAGACGACGTGCACTGGAATATCGAAACCGAGCGCGAAGATGATGGCCGTTGGATTGCAGAAATCGCAGCTGTCCCCGGCGTGATCGTGTACGGCGCCACGGAAGACGAAGCCAAGAGAAAAGCCTACGCCCTAGCCCTACGCATCGCAGAAAACGGAAATTACCCACAGGCCAAAATTACAGACTCGCTGTCGTGCTGAGCGGAACCGGGACGACCGGAGGGAGTTCCGGTGGAGTCGAAGCATCCCTACCAGCGCCACGGGTGCTCGTCTGCAGCGACAGTTGGGTGACAGTAGGGATCCTTCGACTGCGTGAGCGCTTCGCGCTCACTCCGCTCAGGACGACGGAATAAGAATTATTGGCCACGCAAGATGACAAATCCCTTGTCTTGCTGAGCGGAGCCGGGACGACCGGAGGGAGTCCCGGCGGAGTCGAAGCATCCCTTCCAGCGCCACGGGTGCTCGTCTGCAGCGAGGGTTGGGTGAGGGTAGGGATCCTTCGACTGCGTGAGTGCTTCGCTGCGCTCACACTCACTCCGCTCAGGATGACAGCACGAAATCTTCGGCGAGGTAGGGAGAATTCAATCTACCGCCCCACAGCTGCCGGCGCCGTGATCGTGACCGAATCCGGCTCGGTCCACACTGCCGAGCCGCTGGTCATGTCGAGACGGTGCATCGTTACCTTCACGGTGCCGCGATCCACGTCCAGTTGCAGGTAGTGGTAATTCACGTCCTTGCTCTGGAACGGATCGCCAGAAGCGCGCGGGATGGGATAGGCATGAGCTCCGGCTCCTCCGGAAACAAAGTAGGTCACGCCGCCGTGCTCGTGCCTCTCATAGTTGTGGACGTGTCCGGAGAACACGACAAAGCGGGCCCGAGTGCGCGACTGGCGGGCCTCGAGCATTTTCGCCAGCTTCTGCTCCTCGGAGCGCGCGCCGTGCCCGCTAAACATCGACGCGCTGGTATAGGGAGGATGGTGAAGCATGAGAAAAACAAAATCCACTTCGGAGGGAATCTGATCGAGCTTGCCGTTCAACCAGCGGCCCTGCGGTCCGGAAGCTTCGTCCTGCGAACTGTCGAGCACCAGAATCAGAGTGTTGGCGGCGCGCACCGAATAGTAGCGGCTGTCCTTCAGATCGGGAAAGCGCCGGAAATAATTCTTGAGGGCGGTTTTTTCGTTGCCGTGAAATTCGTGATTGCCCAACGCAGGATAGACCGGGATATTTTTCTCGCGCCAGACCGCAGTCTCCCAGTCCCAGATCTTCCAATCGTCCTCGTCGTAGCCGTTGAGGACGAGGTCGCCGGTGAAGCAGATGAAGGCGGGATTCGCCGCCGCGACTGCCTGCACCAGTGCCTTCCGCACAGTCGGGTTGGCGTCGTAGGTGTCCTTGGGATCGTGAAAGCGGGCATCGCCATAAGCCACAAAGTGAAACGGATCGCTAACCTCAACCTTCAAATCGACCGGAGCCTGAGCCGCCAGCCCCCCAGCCAGAAGGAAAACGAGCGCCACCACAGCGCCAAATCTTTTTCGTGAGAACACAATTAAGAGCTTACACCGCCGACTCCGCCGCCGATCTCCTGTAAAATGCTGATGTCCGTAAACTCCCCACCGACCGGGCCCGTAGCTCAGCGGTCAGAGCCGTGGACTCATAATCCATTGGTCCCAGGTTCAAATCCTGGCGGGCCCACCAACCTTTTGCGGAGCGGTTTGCGGAGAATTCTGGTGAATGGGACAATAACTTATGCATACATCCATGAAGTACGCGGTAAACCTATTGGCGGCTGGAATGTTGCTGGGGAACGCCCTGGCGCAGACGACTCCGGCCGCGACGACGCCACCAGCCGGAGCCAGCGCTGCCACGGCAGCCAAAGGGCAGAGTGAAGAAGCGAAGCCGAAAACAGCCACTGCGGCCAAGAGCGCGGCTGGGCTGGAGCTGAAGTCGGAGAAAGAAAAGTTCAGCTACGCCTACGGGATGAAGATTGGCGAGAGCTTGAAAAAGCAAGGGGTACCGGTGGACCCGGCGATCCTGGAGCGGGGGATGAAGGACAGCGTGGCGGGCAAGACGTTGATGACGGATGAGGAAGCGCAGGCCGCGATGACGGAGATGCAGAACGAAATCCGAAAGAAGCAGGCGGAAAAAATGTCGGAAGCCGGAGGAACGAACAAAAAAGAAGGCGAAGAATTTCTGGCGGAGAATAAAGGAAAGCCGGGGGTGACGACGCTGCCCGACGGACTGCAATACAAGATTCTAAAAGAAGGAACGGGGCCGAAGCCGACGGCATCGGACTCGGTGGAGTGCAACTATCGCGGAACGCTGATCAACGGGACAGAATTTGACAGCTCGTACAAACGCGGGAAGTCGGCGACGTTTCCGGTGTCGGGCGTGATCAAGGGCTGGACCGAGGCGCTGCAACTGATGCCGGTGGGATCGAAGTGGCAATTATTTATTCCGTCCGGGCTGGCGTATGGGGAGCGCGGGGCGGGGGCGGACATAGGTCCGAATGCGACGTTGATTTTCGAAATCGAGTTGCTGTCGATTACGGACAAGAGTAAAGAGAAGAAGGATTAGGGAGCTTCGAGCTGCGAGCTTCGGGCCGCGAGCTTCGGCTTTAGGGTGCTGGGGCTGGAGGTCATTGTTGTAGAGAATCCAAAGTAAAGGAATTATTTATGGCGCATATGGTGTTTTGCGTGAAGTTGAAAAAAGAGATGCCCGGGCTCGAGGAGCCGCCGTTTGACAACGATCTGGGACGCAAAGTGTACGACAACGTGTCGCAGGAAGCGTGGCGGATGTGGACCGAGCACTGCAAGATGCTGCTGAACGAGTACCGGCTGAATCCGGCGCGGCGCGAGGATCAGGAAGTGATCGTGAAGCAGATGGATCAGTTTTTCTTCGGGGAGGGGTCGGCAGTGCCGAAGGAGTATGTGCCGCCGGCGAAGTAGGGATTCGAGATTGGTGGAGGCCCGGACCGGGAGGTTCGGGCCTTTTCATTTTGCGGGTATGACGACGAAGAAGTTAAGGGCTTTAACCACGGAGGGCACAGAGGATCACGGGGGAACCTACGATAACGTCTGACGCACTACAATCTGCGGCTGGCAGTGGGGTACGGGTAGGGGTCCTTCGACTGCGCCGAGATTCCCTTCGGTCGTCCCGACTTTGCTCAGGAGGACAGACGTTTTGAAACGATGCTTACCGTTAACGCCCGTTTCGGTGTTGCTCTTTCGCCCCGCTGGGGCTCTGCCTCATTTCCCTATCGCAAACCCACCGCTTGCGCGGTGGGCTGCATTCTTGCGCCGCTTCGCGGCTGGGCAACTGCGGGAATGACAAAGTTTTGAATTAGATTAAGAGCGTTCGTCGGAACCGTGAGTTTGGTGTTCGACGAAGGGCTTTAACCACGGAGGGCACAGAGGATCACGGGGGAACCTACGATAACGTCCGACGCACTACAATCTGCGGCTGGCAGTGGGTGCGGTAGGGGTCCTTCGACTGCGCCGGGACTCCCTTCGGTCGTCCCGACTTTGCTCAGGACGACAGACGTTTTGAAACGATGCTTACCGTTAACGCCCGTTTCGGTGTTGCTCTTTCGCCCCGCTGGGGCTCTGCCTCATTTCCCTATCGCAAACCCACCGCTTGCGCGGTGGGCTGCATTCTTGCGCCGCTTCGCGGCTGGGCAACTGCGGGAATGACAAAGTTTTGAATTAGATTAAGAGCGTTCGTCGGAACCGTGAGTTTGGTGTTCGACGAAGGGCTTTAACCACGGAGGGCACAGAGGATCACGGGGGAACCTACGATAACGTCTGACGCACTACAATCTGCGGCTGGCAGTGGGTGCGGTAGGGGTCCTTCGACTGCGCCGAGATTCCCTTCGGTCGTCCCGACTTTGCTCAGGAGGACAGACGTTTTGAAACGATGCTTACCGTTAACGCCCGTTTCGGTGTTGCTCTTTCGCCCCGCTGGGGCTCTGCCTCATTTCCCTATCGCAAACCCACCGCTTGCGCGGTGGGCTGCATTCTTGCGCCGCTTCGCGGCTGGGCAGCTGCGGTCATCCCGGGTTTGCTCAGGAGGACAGGGCTTCTTACTGGGGGGATGGCGCAAAGGTTACGATTACTGCTTTTGAGGTGGGGGTGTTGCTTTTTGTGGCTACGCTGTCGATGGGGACCAGGACGTTGGCTTCGGGGAAATACATGGCGGCGCAGCGGCGGGGGATGTCGTAGGGGACGGCCGCTACGCGGTGCGCGGTGCGCAACTCTTCTTTGGCATCTTCTTTATCTTCTTCTCTATCTTTTTCTGTTTCTTCTTCTCGGTCTCTCTCTTTTTCTTGGTCTTCTTCCTGGTCTTTTCTTTTTTCTTTAGCTTTGTTTTTGTCTTTGTTCTGGAAGTGGCTGGTGACGTCGAGGAATTCGCCTTGGGTCCAGCCGTGCTGTTGCATGTCTTCGGGATTGAGGAAGACTACGCGGCGTCCGTTGAAAATGCCGCGGTAGCGGTCGTCGAGGCCGTAGATGGTGGTGTTGTACTGGTCGTGGCTGCGCAGGGTGGTGAGCAGGAACTGATCGGGGGCTAGGCGAATGGGATCGAGTGGGGAAACGGTGAAGTGGGCGCGTCCGGTTGAGGTGGCATAGCGATCGTCGCGGGCGGCGTTGGGGAGATAGAAGCCTCCGGGATGACGGACCTTGCGGTTCAGGTCGTCGCAGCCGGGGACCACGCTGGCGATGAGATCGCGAATGCGGTCATAGTCCTCGATCAGGTTGAGCCAGTCCAGAGAGGTTCCGGTGCCGAGGACAGCAGTGGCCAAGCGAGCAACGATGGCGGGTTCGCTGAGCAAGTCGCTCGAGGGAGGATCGAGATGGCCGCGGGAGGTGTGGACGACTCCCATGGAATTTTCGACAGTGACAAACTGCGTGCCTGAGGCCTGGTCATCGCGGTCGGTGCGGCTGAGACACGGGAGAATGAGGGCCTGCTCGCCGGTGATGAGATGAGCGCGATTCAGTTTGGTGGAGACTTGAACGGTGAGGCGGCAGCGCGAGAGGGCTTGCGCGGTGAATTCGGTGTCGGGGGTGGCGGAGAGAAAATTTCCTCCCATGGAGAAAAAGATTTTGGCGTCGCCGCGATGCAGGGCGCGGATGGACTCGACGACATCGTAGCCATGCTTCCGCGGAGGCTCGAAGGAGAAAGTGTCGCGAAGCTTGTCGAGGAAAGCGGCGGGCATGCGTTCCCAGATGCCCATGGTGCGGTCGCCCTGGACGTTGGAGTGTCCGCGGACGGGGCAGACTCCTGCGCCGGGGCGTCCGAGGTGACCGCCGAGGAGCATGAGGTTGACGACTTCCTGAATGGTGGCGACGGCGTGGCGCTGCTGCGTGAGGCCCATTGCCCAACAGGCGATGACTGCCTTCGAGCGGATGATGAGTCGGGCGATCTCGCGGATCTGGGCGCGGGAGATGCCGCTCTCGGCGGTGATTTCATCCCAGGATGCGGAGGCGATGGAGTTGCGGAAATCGTCGAAGGCGTGGGTCTTCTGCCAAATGAAAGTGTGGTTGATCACTTGTCCGGGGCGGCGGGATTCTTCTTCGAGAATTTCCTTGCAAAGACCTTTGAAGAAAGCGAGATCGCCGCTGAGACGCAGGCGCACGAAATGTTTGGCAATCTTGGTTCCCGATCCGAAAATGTGCAGCACATCTTTGGGATGTTTGAAGCGGGTGAGACCAACTTCGGCGAGAGGGTTGACGCTGACGATGGTGGCTCCGCGGCGCGCGGCTTTCTGCAGAGTGGCGAGCATGCGCGGGTGATTGGTGCCGGGATTCTGGCCAATAATAAGGATGGTGTCGGCGAGATCGAAATCGTTGAGCGTGACCGTGCCCTTGCCGACGCCGATGGTTTCTTTGAGGGCGGCGCCGGAAGATTCGTGGCACATGTTGGAGCAGTCGGGGAGATTGTTGGTGCCGAACTGGCGGGCGAAAAGCTGGTAGAGGAATGCCGCCTCGTTGCTGGTGCGGCCGGAGGTATAGAAGATGGCCTCGTCTGGTGTGGCGAGCGCATGCAGATGCTGGGCGATGAGGGTGAAGGCATCGGTCCACGAAATTGGTTCGTAGGAATTGGATTGCGCGCGGCGGAGCATGGGATGGGTTAAGCGTCCCTGATGACCGAGCCAGTAGTCGGACTGATGGGAGAGTTCGGGGATGGTCCAGTGGCGGAAGAAGTCGGGCGTGATGCGCATTGAGGTGGCCTCTTCGGCAATGGCTTTGACACCGTTTTCGCAGTATTCGTTGAGCGAGCGATCATGGTCGGGATCGGGCCAGGCACAGCCGGGGCAGTCGATTCCGTCAAACTGATTGAGCTTGCGGAGGGCGTTGACGCCGCGAGTGAGTCCGGGTTCGCGGAGAATGACATCGGCGGCTTTGGCTAGGGAGGCGAGTCCGGCGGCGACGCGGGCGGGAGCGGAAACCTCGGCGGGATGCGGTTCGGCGGGCGGTTGCGCCGCGGCGCTGCCGCGGGACTGCGTTGGTTGCCTCAGTGTTTTCACCCTGGGTTAGTTTACTGCAGGGCGGGTGGGGTGGGTGGGTGGCTTACGCGAGGGGGCGGTGGTGGTAGAGATCCCTCACTTCGTTCGGGATGACAAGACTATTTGGGATGACAAGACTATTTTTAGGGATCACAACATCTGGTTCCGGGGTGACAAAACTATTGGGGGCGGTGGAGATGGAGGTCCCTCACTCTGTTCGGGATGACAAAGCCATTGGGGTGGGTGGGCTTACGCTACGTTGACGGGATCCTCGCGTCGCCTGTGGTGCTAATAGGGGTGCTTCGACTCCGCCGGGACTCCCTCGCGAGTCAAAAGGATCGACATGCTCATGCTCAGCACGACAAGCGGATCGACATGCTCATGCTCAGCACGACAAGCGGATCGACATTGGCGGATGACCGGGGTCTGGTTTGAGATGACGACGTTCTTATTTTCTTTTGGGGGCGGATTGGTTTTGGTATTGCTGCTCGGTGCCTACGAAGAACTCGGCGTATTTTTTTTCGGTGGAGGGGCCGGAGGCCTGGGCGTGGAGTTTGCCCCAGATCATGCGGTCGCGGCCGTAACTCGGCAACTGGCGCGGGCCAGAGGGGGATTCGTAGAAATAGGTTGCGTGGTCCAATCCGTGGGGTTCGGGGGAGGATGTCTTGAGCGAGCCGGTCGAGGAAATCTTCAGGACATTTTGGCCGTTCTCGACGGGGAGGCGCGGCGAGCCGTGTACTTCGAACTCAACATGCACCCATCCGGAGTAGTTTTCAGGAATGACGAAACGCGATTCGGTGGCGGCGGTCTGGTGAGCGGTGGTTTTGATCCAGATGATCGGGCCGATGATGAGCGCGAGCATGAGGACGGTGATGATGATTTGCGCGGTCCGGCCGGCGCTTCGGGGAAAAATCCATGTGGGCGCGGCGTTGGCGGGCCTTGGACGAAAGCTCACCAGGGCGGAGTAGGCGGTGACGAGAAGCAGAAGCGCGGTTGCGAGGAAGGGGAGGATCATCCGGATATAGAACCGTGGGTTGGCGGCGCGACTTGCGATAACACGCTGCTATTTGCGCGCCAGGCGCGGACGAGGTTGGCGATTGCCGGTCCGTAGAAAAGCCACATGGCGAGGGCGACGATGAGCGCGAGTCTGGCGGCGGCGGTAGGCCGGAAAAGGCTGACGTAGGCGGCCAGCAAGAGGCCGAAGGAGCCCAATAAGGAAACCAGTTGCAAAGGATTGTAGGGCGCGCCGGTGGCGGCTAGCCACGCGAGGTGGGATCCGGTGACGAGGCCGGTGGCGAGGTAGAGGATGAATGGAAGAATTGGTGCTTTGAGCAGGATGGCTCTCCTTTATTTTTTATGTTTTCGTGGAACAGGGTGGTTGTCAGACATCACGCATATTGTTTAGCCCCAGGAGTGCCGTCGGAGTCTGTGTCATAGCTTTTCTTTCGCCCCTTGGGGGCTTGTGTTTATTCCCACAGTCGACCCACGGCTTACGCCGTGGGCTGCATTCTTGCGCCGCTTCGCGGCTAAATCTGCCGTTGCCTGCGCGATTGGAATCTGCCCTCCGTTGGGCGACTGGGCTAAAGAGTTTGCGCGCGAACTCGTGTCGTCCCTACGGGACTTGTTCAGATCTCCAACTCCACCCAGCGCTGAAGCGCTGGGCTAATATCGGACACCCCTCCGGGGCGAAGGCTCGACTGTGTAGCTCGACTGCGTGTGTGACCTCTGCGGCTAAAAAGACGGATTCTAAACGAGTCCGTTATCGCAGCGGTGAACCGCTGCGCCACCCAAAAACTCAGGGTTGGGAGCCGATTTCGAAGTTCAGGGTTGAAAGAGACAGACGGTATTGGTACTGCGCGTTGACGTATCCGACGGCAGCATCGGTCTGTTGCAATTGCGCCTGACTGAGTTCGACGATCGAGCCCAACCCAAGGTTATACCGGCCCTGCGCCAGGCTCAAGGCCCGGTCGGCTTCGCGGGCGAGTTCGGCGGTGACGCTGACGCGTTGAAAGGCGGTATTGGCGGCGAGCCATGCGGTGCGAACGTCGCGCACGACGCGGTCGCGGAGATCGCGAGTGTTTTCCGCCGCGGCTTTGGCTTTGAAATTTGCTTCGGAAGCCTGAGAAGAAAACAGGAAGCCATTAAAGATGGGAACGCTCATGTTGACGCCGATGGCTCCATACCAGGGAGAGATGAAGTAGTTGGGGAAACATCCACCGAAGCAGTCGGGGCGGACGGGAGAGGCTCCGGCGATACCGAGCGCGCTGATGGTGGGGAGAAGTTGATCGCGCTGGGCGCGGCGGAATTTTTCCGCGGCCTGCTGATTGAAAGTAAGCGCCTGCAGATCGGGACGCTGCTGCATGGCGGTGTTGACGAGGACATCGATGTCGGGAGGAGGCGCGGGAGGCTGTGCCTCATCTTCAGTGAGGTCGTAATGGACCTGCTTGTCGAAGCCCAAGACCGCGGTGAGAGCGGCGATGGTGGAATCGACATTATTCTGGGCATCGAGCAGGAGGAGTTTGGCCTGGGACAAGTTGACTTCGGCGAAGGAGAGATCGAGATCCGATTTCAATTTATTCTTGGCGAGCTCGCCGATTTGACTTTCTACTTTCTGGCGGGTGGTGACGGTTTGTTGCGCGACTCGGAGCAGAGCGACCGCTTGCAGAGCGTTATAAAAAGCCTGATCGGTAGCGAGGATGATGTCTTCGGTGGTGGCGAGGGCATTGGCCTTCTGCGCCTTCTCCAGAAGTTTGGAAGAGGAGACAAGATTGAAGGTGCGGCCGAAGTCGGTGATGAGCTGGGTGAGTGTAACTCCGGCACCGGCGTGTTCGAGCACGCGCGAAGCGGTGAGGGAGCCGGCGCCGATGCGGCTGCCTTCATTAGCATCGACGGCGGTGATCGCTCCGTTAAAGGTGGGGAGTTCGGCCGCGCGGGTTTCACGATAGATCTGGTGCTGGGCGAGAGCGAGAAGACGTCCGACGCTGATTTGAGGGTTGTTTTTGATGGCGAGCTGCTCGGCTTCGGCGCGAGTGAGAGGTAGCGCGCCGCTGGGTGATTGCGGGGCGAGTGTAGCAGCTTGTGCGCCGGACTGGGCGGCGGGGAAAGTGGCGGTGAGCGCAGCGCGAACGTCAGGCGAGGTTGGCGCTGGCTTCAGCGATGGCTGGGGCTGTGGAGCGGAGGGCAAGCTCTCGGTGGACGCGGCGTGGTCAGGGGCCTGCGCCTGGGCGAGAGGGAGAATCGTACACAGCGACAACATTAGATGAGAGAAGAATTTTCTTCATTCGGGTGTCTCCGTCATTCGGGTGTCTCCGTCATTCAGGTGAATCCGTCGGCAGAGCTGGGGCGGTCTGCGGATTCTTTTTGCCATAGACCAGCAAGTAGGCGGCGGGCACGATGAAAATGGTGAGGAGCACGGAAGAGGTGAGGCCTCCGATGATGGCCTTGGCCATGGGAGCGTACTGTTCCGCGCCAGTCCCGAGTTTCATGGCCATGGGAATCATGCCGATGATGGTGGCGAGAGAAGTCATGAGAATGGGGCGGAGACGCACGCGGCAGGCGGTGATGACGGCGTCTGCGGGCGAGAGTCCCTGCTTTTCAAGATTGTGAGCGAAATCGACGATGAGGATGCTGTTGGAATCGGCGATGCCGACCAGCATGAGCACTCCCATGAGCGACATCACGTTCAAGGTGCTGCCGGTGAGGGGAAGGATGATGAGGACGCCGACGAATCCCATGGGGATGGCGAGCATGATCAGAAAAGGATCGACGAAGGATTTGAATTGGGCGGTGAGGATGAGGAAGAGAAGAAGGAAGGAGATCAGGAATCCGAAGGCGAAGCTTTTGAAGGATTGCTCCATGCCATCGACCATGCCGCGGAGATTGACGCGGACGTTGCCGGGCAGATTTGCCTTGGCAAGAATTTTGCGGATGGAGGCGGTGACACGCTGCAAGTCTTCGCCGGAAGGAGTGACGTAGATATCGGCGACGCGCTGAATCTGATAGTGGTCGACCTCGGTTGGGGTCTGAACCTGCTCAACGTTGACGACGTTGTTGAGAACGGTGGTGGGACGGCCTTCGACAGAACATCCCCAGGAAGGTTGAGGGTTGCCGGGCTGTGGCGTGCCAGTGAGGCCGCAGTTGATGCCGCCGCCGCTGGTGGGATCGCGGAGGGGAATCTGGCCGAGGTCGGCACTGTTGTGAATGGCGGCCTGGCCGTGCTCGAAATACTGCACGGTGAGGTAATAATCGTTGCCGGTTTTGCGGTCCACCCAATAGTTGGGGGCGATCTGGTAGTTGGAATTGAGAGCGGTGATGACGTTGTCGACGACATCTTTTTGGGTGAGGCCTAATTCGCCGGCGTGAACGCGGTCGACGTTGAGGCGGAGGGCGGGGTAGTTCATGTCTTGCGGAATGAAGACCTGGCCGACGCCGTGGATTTCACGAATCTGCGCGGCCAGAGTTTCCGCGATGCCATGAATCTGGTGGAGATCGGGGCTGCTGACCTGGACGTCGATGGGCGCGGCCTTGCCGGTGTTGAGGATGGCATCAACCATGGATCCACTGGAAAAGAATGTGCGGATGTCGGGGAATTGGTCCGCCATGCGCTTCTGAATGCGATCCATGTATTCGAAGCTGCTGAGGTGATGAGACTCGGACAACTGTACCTGGACCGTCGCGGTGTAAGAGCCGGAATTGGTGGTGTAGAGGGCGGAGAAATCGGGAACGACTCCGATGTTGGAGACGATCCTCCGGAGATCTTTGGCTTCGATCGAACTGCGAATCAGGTCTTCGACTTTGGCGACGTATTGGTCGGTGACTTCGACGCGAGTGCCGGTTGGAACTTTCATGTTGATGGTGAACTGTCCGGCGTCGGTCTTGGGGAAAAATGCGAGACCGAGCAGGGGATAAATCGCGAGGCTGGCGAGGAATACTCCGCTCAAAGCCAGGACGGTAAGTCCGGGACGCTGCAGGGCGCGTCTGACCCAAAGCTCGTAGTAGTCGAGGACTTTGTTGAAAGCACGATTGAAGGCGGCATTGAATTTCTCCATGCGCGAGGGCACGTAGGTTTCGTGGTATTGCAGGTTGTCGTGAACCTCGCCGTGAGGTTTGGCCTTCAGGAAGCGCGAGCAAAAGAGCGGGATCACCGTCATGGCGACGACAAACGAGGCCAGGAGGGAAAGACAGAATGCCAACGCCAGAGCGGAGAACAGGAATTTAGCTACGCCGTAGAGGAAGACGACGGGGAAGAAATCGACGACGTCAACGAGAGTAGCGGCGAGAACGGCGAGATTGACTTCGGCACCGCCGACTTCGGCGGCGATCATGGGAGCGGCTCCCATTTCGAGATGGCGATAGATATTTTCGAGCGAGATGACGGAGTTGTCGATGACACGGGAGAAGGCGAGGGCCATGCCTCCGAGGATCATGGTGTTGACGGTGCCGCCCATCAAAGCGAGCACGACGAATGCGGCCAGCGCAGACAAAGGAATGGAAAGCAGCACGGCGGAAGTGGCGCGAAAACTTCCGAGGAAGATCAGGATCATGAGGCTGGTGAGGATGAGGCCGAGGAATCCCTCATGCAGCACGGTCGTGATGGCTTCCTTGACGTAGACGGACTGGTCAAAGACGATGCTGGTCTTGAGTTCCTGAGGAATGTCGTAGAGATGCTTGATGAGATCGCGAACCCCATCGACGACGGCGATGGTGTTGGTGTCGCCGCCTTGCTTCATGATCGGGATGTAGACGGACTTCTGGCCGTCGATGCGGACCTCGTTG
Source organism: uncultured Acidobacteriaceae bacterium (assembly GCA_963715875.1). Taxonomy (GTDB): domain Bacteria; phylum Acidobacteriota; class Terriglobia; order Terriglobales; family Acidobacteriaceae; genus Sulfotelmatobacter. Next base: position 5,292,317 of record OY970281.1, read on the forward strand.
TACTGAATCTGGTTGGCATCTTCCGCTTTCCCGATGTCGTTGACCGTGACCCAGGAATGGCCTTTGACTTTGATCGGGAGTTTGCCTAACTGGTCCATGTTGTCGACGAGGCTGTTGGAGTAGACGAAATAATCGTAGGGTCCCATCTTGACGTCGCCGGCGGGGAGGATGAGGTTGGAGTCGTTGACAGCTCCGACGACGTCCATCAGGCTGAGCTGGCGAGAGGACAATTTGTAGGGATCGACATAGATCATGATCTGGCGATACTTGCCGCCGAAGGGGATGGGGATTTCTGCGCCGGGAACGACAGCGATCTGATTGCGAATGGCGAACTGGGCGTAGTCATGAAGCTGGGTTTCGTTCAGGCCTTCGCCTTTCACCGTGACCAGGGCTACGGGCAGGCTGGAAGCATCGAATTTCAGGACGACGGGGGGCAAGGTTCCGGGCGGCAAACGCTTGAGGTCGGCCAGGGCCAGGTTGGAGAGCTCGCTGACATCGGCGTCAGGATTGGTTCCGGGCTGAAAATAAACTTTGATAATGCTGACGCCGAGAAGGGAGCGAGACTCCATGTGGTCGATGCCGGCAGCCAGGGTGAAGAAGCGCTCCAAGGGATCGGTGATATCGAATTCGATATCCTCCGGAGGCATGCCGCTGTAGAAAGTGGCGACCACCGCCTCGGGCAAATTAATCGGCGGGAACAGGTCGATGGGCATGCGGACAATGCTGGTGACTCCAATCACCAGCAGAGTGAGGCAGATGACAATGATGAAATACGGATTACGAATTGAAAATCCTGGCATAGTTATCCAATCGTCATTCGGTAGAGGGAGTTACGCCGGGCGGGGGATGGCGTCCCCTGCGGAGTCTGTGTCATAGCGTCTCTTTCGCCCCTTCGGGGCTGGTCTTTGTTCCCAGCTTCCACCCACGGCTTGCGCCGTGGGCTGCATTCTTGCGCCGCTTCGCGGCTGAACCTTCGTTGCTTTGCTTTCATCATTGCGGATTGCCTTGATTGAACTCGGGCACGGTTATGGGTTTGGGGTGAACTTTTTGGCCGGGCTTGAGGCCGCTGTGATCACTGACGACTACCTGCTCGCCTTCGTTTAATCCAGAAACGATTTCAGCATCGCTGCTGGTTTCAATGCCGACTTGCACGGGGCGCCGCTCGAGGGTTCCATCCGCGCTCGCGACAAGAACTGTTGTGGTACCGCCTTCGTGGCTTATGGCCTGGACGGGAACGGAAGGAATGTTGTCCTTGCGGTCGAACTGGAGATCGGCTTCGGCATAGAGGCCGGGCAGCAAGATGCGCTGGGGATTGGGAACATCAACTTCGGTGTGCATGGTGCGGGTATCGGAGCGCACGTCAACGGAGAATCTAGCGACCTTGCCGGGGAAAGTGCGGTTCAGCGAAGGAACGCGAACGTTGACCGGGTCGCCGATGCGGATGTATTGGACATAAGCCTCGGGAACGGGAATGACGAGACGAAACAAATCGTCCTGCGAGAGCTTCACCAGCGGCATGGCCTGGGTGCTGGAACCGGTTCCGGCTTGCATCAGGGTTCCGAGATTGGCGTAGCGCTCGGTGACGATGCCGGCGAAGGGCGCGGTGATTTTGGAATAGTCAAAGAGGCTTTGATCGTGAGCGAGTTTGGCGCGGGTTGCGCCGAGCTGGCTCTGGGCGGCCTCCAAGGCAGCCTGGCCGGCGTCAACCTGAGAAGAGGCGGCCAAATCTTTGCCCTGAGCATCATCGACTTCCTGCTGGGCGACGATGCCGGGCTGGCTCTGAAAAACTCCATTGAGCCGCGTGTACTGCAGGTGCAGAGCCTTGTACTGGGCCTGATAGCGCTCGAGTTCATGCTGGGCGCGAACGACCTGATTGTTGGCATTCTTAATTTCGGCCTGATCTTCCTGGAGCTGGGCTTCGAGTTCTGGAATTTCCAGAACGGCCATGACCTGGCCGGCTTTGACGCGCGAGCCGTAATCGACATCGAGTTTCTTGACGAAGCCGGATTCCTTAGCGTAAACGTCGATCTCCTGGAAGGGGACGAGTTCGGAAGAGAGGGTGATCTGGCGGCCGAGAGATTTTTTCACCACGCGGGTAACGCCAACGGTGATGGGCGGGGCAGCCTCGACGCGCTTGTCGCTTTCTGAACAGGAGGAGAGGCTGACGGCCATGATTGCAAGGACAGCCAGTACAGAGAAACGCCGCGTCCTGCTGTGCTCTCGCGCCGGGTTGGAGCTTGGAACGTGTGTCATTCGTTTTTTCTCGAAACAAATATTTTTTTCGTCTTCGGGCCGCCATCCCACAACTGGAAGGGCGGGGGCTATCCCATCAACTTCATGATCTCGCTCAACTTCGCCACGGAAAAAGAACTTGACCGGCAAAACTCGATGATCTTTTGCTCGGCGCTTTGCAGCCGGGTTGCGACTTCCGGAATCTCAGAGGCGATCGCTGTGGGAACCGTGACGACGCCGTGGCGATCCCCATGCAGCAGGTCTCCGGGACGGACTTCCATATCGCCCACAATGACGGGTGTGCCGACTTCGGAAATGTGAGCGTAGGCGTGAGAGACGGCGACACTTCCGGCGAATAACTGAATGCCCATGGAGCGCACGGAAGGCAGTTCGCGAACGGCTCCGTTGGTCAAATATCCGATGCAGCCGAGAGCTTTCAAAATGGAGGCGTGGACGTCGCCCACAAGCGCGCCGCGGCCGGGGGGATGGTCCATATCCTGCATGACGAGGATGCGGGGTTCGGGAATTTCGAGAACGGCATTCCAGAAGTCGCGGCGATCGCGAAAGGTCGCGCCACGAATGGGCGGCTCGCCGGAGTGGAGGCGGGCGGTGGCGGCATAACCCACCATGGGCGGGGCATCGGGAAACATGCAATGAATGCCGGCGTTGGTGAAACCGGTATTGCGCAGCCGAAGGCCGAAGCGTTCGATTGCATTGGCGACCATGCAGGTGTCGATGCGGCGAAGAGCGTCGAGATCTTCTTCAGTTAATACAGGTGGAATGGCCATGCGCGTTCCTTTCAGGAAATCGATTCAGAATCCACACCTGAATTTCTGTCCCAGCACCTTGGCCGATTGACGCTCCTGTTTGCTGCGCGAGTCGAACATGGTCGAGAGCCCGCGGCCAGCAACGGAAATGGCTGTCAAAGTTTTTTTCATAATACTCCTCGGTCGAAACGCCCCTCGGAAAAGAGGGGTCACCGGCGCAATCGATGCGAACCTAGGATGATGCAATCAGGGGCGACGTTTGCAGGGAAATCCGACATGCCAGATGGAAATGCTCCTGCAGCGTTGCTGTGAGTGCAATTTAGGCGAGGGATGTGGAGCGGGGAGGAGGCCGGTTATAAAGGCTTTTCTCGAAAACTAGAGTGAGCGTGGGGGGCCCATCGTGCGCGATGGGAGGATAGGAAGCCGGAGCCTGAAACAGAACGGAGTGGATGAACGGCGGCATCCAGTCAGCCGCGTCTTTGGTGAGGCGCTGGCGGGCGGTTTCAGGCGAAGAATGCTGGTGCAGCGTTTTGATTGCCGATACGGACGAGTTTCGCGGGGAGCAATAGCGGGTGGCTACGCTCACGGTGAGGGCGCACATGGCGAGCAAAACCACCAGTGCATGCCAGCGCCGGCGCGGCGAAGCCTCGAGATGGGTGAAGCGCAACATTCTCGATTTCACTACTAACATACAAAACTTAGATGCAGGCAGGCAAGTGACGGGAGTGTAGCGGGGTGGCTTTAGTGGGGAAACACCTTCGTATCGGGACCGGCTCCGTGGCACAGATAGGGATGCTTCGACTCCGCCGGGACTCCCTCCGGTCGTGCCGGCTCTGCTCAGCATGACGGAGATTCGCTACCCGATCCTGGCGAACAGCAGGTTCCTCCTGTCTCGCTTCGCTCGCGCGTCGGAATGACAAGGGGTAGGGGACTTCGCTCGCGCGGCGGAATGACAGGGGGAGTTGAGAAATTTTGAGGTATCCAAATTCGGATTGTGGTCATCCATACCTGTAAGGTTCAGGGATGGCGGCACATTGGTATAAGCGGAAGAGCGGGCGGGCTAGGATTTGCATTGAGGCAAGCCTCGCGCTAGCGGCTGTGTTCGCGCTGCTGGCGACGCGAAATGTGCCGCCTGCGTTTTCTGAGATAACGTCCGCGATCGACTCGCCGCGGGTTTCAAGATCTGCGAGCGCGTCGATTCGTTCGGGACAGTCGAAGCGCGCGGTATCGAACCGCGGTCACAGGCCGCGCTTCGAGCCGAACCGATCGGAATGGACCGCACCGGCCGATGCCGGATTGTGGCTGCCGGCAGCCGCCGGGGCTGTGCGCTTATCGCCGGCTACCGAGATACTCCCGAAGTTGCAAATCAACGGCCTTCCTTATAACCGCCCGCCACCCGTCTGCTAGAGGTTCCGCATCGACCACCGGCCACCGCGCTTCCGTGTTAAGCCATTGGAGCCGCGGCCTGCTCTTTACGACAAGACAAAGGAGCTGGCCAATTTTCTCTGGTTGCGCTGATCGCGTCACGCATTGGGAGGTTGCCATGCATACCGAGCAAATTGAGACGAATAAGATCGATCGCCACAGAGTGAGGGCAGGCGTGATTTCCGTTGGAGTTGGGCTGGTTTCATTTCTGGTGACGGAAATTATGTATTACCTGCTGGTGCCGGATATAGGGCGGCGCTGGGAACGGCTGCTGGCGGAGGGAGCAGCGGCGGTGGTGGTGGCGCTGCTGACAGCAAAACTGGTGCGCGCCGCGAATCAACGGCGCGAAGCGGAGTTGCTGCGCATGCAGATTATCTCGGAGATGAATCATCACATCCGCAATGCGCTGACGGCGATCTCGCTAACCGCGGAGTCGGGAGGAAGTCAGGAAGGCGTGCGAGTGATTGCGGAGAGTGTGGACCGCATCGAATGGACGCTGCGAGAAATTCTGCTGCGGGACAAGCCGCTTCCGGAGAACAAGCGAGATGAGATGGATTTTCCGGCGCGGCAGGCGCTTAGCGATTCGCAGCGGGGAACCGGTTCGAAAAACTTATCGGCTGCGGCGACGTTCAGGGAGAAGAGCAAATCGCGGCTGACGGCTGCGGGCGGGAGTGGGCCGCGCAACATCCACAGCTGAGAAATCAAAACGAGTTTTTCATACTGCCGCTTTTGCGGCGATTCGAAAAAGAGGAAATATTATGCGACGAATACAGATCGAGCAGATCAAAAAGAAATTGGAAGTGAAGCGTCAGGAAACCATGGAATTCCTCGGCCAGATGGAAAAGGAAACGCGATCGCTGGAGGTGGACTCTCCCCAGGACAGCGCGGACCGATGCGTCGTCAGCATGTCGAAGGAGTCGTTGTTCGAGTGCAGCAGCCAGCGGAGGACGGTGTTGCGGCTGATCGATGCGGCGCTGGGGCGAGTGGCTGACGGCACGTTCGGGGTGTGCATCACATGCGGCGAGGATATCCAAAAGCAGCGATTGCAGGCGGTGCCGTGGACGCAGTTTTGCCTGCGCTGCCAGGAAGCGATCGAGGAGGAAGTTGAATCCAGCGTATCGGCGCGAATGCCTCCTCAGGCGGCGTTTACGGCGTTGCGGCGAGCGGGGTGAGAGATCGCCGCGGCGGTTCTGCTGCATTTTGAAAAAGCATTGCAGTATTCAGTGTTGATCGGGGAAACCCCTATGCCAAACTAGGGGATTCCCTGAGTCCGGATTTTCGCGTGACTTCGTTTTCACTTTGTACGAAACTCTGTTTAACTGAAAGGGTTCGATTGTCGAAGGAAAGCGTTCGAGTGGTTCCCTTCAGAAATCGGGGGTGGCTGCAATGTTCGGGGGTCTGCAGCGGCGTCTGCTCCTAATCCTCACGGCTGGATTATTCCTAACTCTCGCGGTGGTCGCCTACACGTGCCGGGCGGCGCTGGGATACGACCGCCTGAATGACCAGATTCAGCGGGCGCACGAAGTGAAGGAAGAATTGCGCGGAGTTCTGGGACTGGTGGTGGATGCGGAAACCGGGCAGCGGGGATATTTGATCACGGACGATCCGGTGTACCTGGCGCCGTACAAGGAAGCAACTTCGCAAATCGAGGAGCGGATGGCGAGGCTGGAGGAGTTGACGAAATCCAACCCAGCGCAGCAGAAGCGCATGCAGGAGCTGCAACAACTGGAAAGCGCGGAACTGGCCTTACTGCGGCAAACGATCCGGCTTGACGAACAGGGGAAAGACCTGGAGGCGGGGCAGGTTGTGCTTTCGGGGGTGGGCATCGAGCGCATGAACGAACTGCGCAGCGTAGTTGCGGAGATGGAGAAGGAGGAAGACCGGCAGCTGACGGTGCGGGCAACGCTGGCCAATCGGGGGCAATGGGCGACGATGGCGGCGGCGCTGGCGATTGCAGTGCTGTCGATCATCGTTTATGTGCTGGTGGTGCGGGTGATGAGAACCGCGGCGAGAAGCCAGCAACAGGCGCACAGTGAATTCGAAAAACGAATTCTCGCAGAAGAGAAGCTGCGGTCGGAGTCGGCGGCGGTGCGGGAACGGGAGCGCGCGGAAGCGAAGTTCCGAGGATTGCTGGAGGCGGCGCCGGACGCCATGGTGGTGGTGGATGAGGCGGGCAGGATTGTGCTGGCGAATGCGCAGGTGGAAAAGCTGTTTGGGTACCGGCAGGAAGAATTGCTGGGGCGAGAAGTGGAGAAGCTGGTTCCGGAGCGATTTCGACGAGGGCATCCAGAACATCGCAGCGGATTTTTCGAGGAGCCGCGAGTACGGTCCATGGGGGCGGAGCTGGAACTGTTCGGGCTGCATCGCGAGGGCCAGGAATTTCCGGTGGAGATCAGCCTGAGTCCGTTGCAGAGCGATGAAGGCACGCTGGTGATGGGGGCGATTCGCGACATCACGGAACGGAAGCGCATTGAAGAAAATTTGCGCGTGCTATCCGGGCAGCTATTGCATTTGCAGGATCAGGAGAGGCGGCGCATTGCGCGCGAGTTGCATGACAGCGCAGGGCAGATTCTGGCGGCGCTGGGCATGAACCTGAGTTTGTTAGAGGCGGAAGATGACAGAGGGACGGCCGAGGCCACGAAGGCCATCTTCGAGAGCCTCGATCTGGTGCAGGAACTGTCGAAAGAATTGCGCACGATTTCGCATTTGCTGCATCCGCCGCTGTTGGATGAAGTGGGGCTGGCATCCGGGCTGCGATCGTATCTGGAAGGATTTACCGAACGGAGCAAGATTAAGGTCGGATTGGATCTGCCGGACGATTTGGGACGGCTGCCTCAAGATCTGGAGACGGCACTTTTCCGCGTGGTGCAGGAATGCCTGACCAATATTCATCGTCACTCGGGAAGTTCGGTGGCGAGAATTCGGATCACGCGTGGCGACCGGCAGATGAGCGTGGAAGTCGAGGATGAGGGAAAAGGAATCCCGCCGGACAAGCGGAAAGAAATGGACGGAGCGGGAATGCCGGGAGTAGGAATTCGAGGGATGCGGGAAAGGCTGAGGCAATTGGGTGGCAGTCTGGAAATCCAATCGGATTCGAGAGGGACGATTGTGATTGCGAGGTTGCCGGTGACGAGTAAGTCGTTGATCGCGGCCTGAGAAGCTGGGCCGCGGTCAGGCGTCCAGGTCTTTTGTGCCCAGGATTTTGCCGCAGAGTTCGAGAATCCTCGCATAGCGGCGTTCATATTCAAATAGTTCGTCTACGGAGATGTCTCCCAGTTTTTCTGCCTTGAGAGTCTCAGCCTGCTTCAGGAGCAGGTCGTCGAGCTCGGCTCGTTCATCAACGATGCGCATTTGCCCTCGCAACTCCAGCCAGACACCTGCAGGATACGCGGAGACGAAGGCTGCATGCGATCCAGAGGGTGAGGTATTTCTGGAAATAAACACACTAAGGGCAACGGGGAGAGACTAGCGAAAAGCGTTGAAAGCGATGTAGGCGAGTCCGGTAAGGGAAACAAAGATAAAGGCATAAGGCCATAATTCGCCGATGGCCAGGACGACCCTTCCTGCGGAACCCGTTCGTACTTGCCAATTCGAGCGCATCGTGCAAAAGCGTGGGTACTAAGGCTGGACGTAAGAGCCCACTGTGTTGATGATTAACATTTCTTTGAGGCGGCGCAATACTGTGATTGCTGTAAGGCAAGAAGTTGCACAGTGGCTAGAAGATATTTTGGATATAAAGAACACGAAATCGCCCCTCAGGGGCTAAAGCCCGCGTTCTACGTTAGCCCTTAACGGCACGACTGAACGTCGTGCCCTTCCCAATCTCTAACGTGGTGCTCTTTCCAATCTCTAACGTCGTGCCTTCCCAATCTCTAACGTCGTGCCATTTCCAATCTCTAACGTCGTGCCCTTCCAATCTCTAACGTCGTGCCCTTCCCAATCTCTAACGTGGTGCTCTTTCCAATCTCTAACGTCGTGCCCTCCCGATCTCTAGCGTCGTGCCATTTCCAATCTCTAACGTCGTGCCCTTCCCAATCTCCTCAGTGACACGGCTTGCAGAGTGAGATGGCTTCCAGTCCTGCGGGGTGCGAATTTAAGGGGGATTGGGCTGTTTGGTGCTGGCCTGTAAGAGCACGGGGCGTGGGGGATGAGGAGTGAGGAGAATGGCGATGATTGAGCCGATCCCGAGGCCAGCCATGAGAAATGTGATGGCGGTGGGAAGGTCGTATTGAGGCGGCGAATTAATTTCTGAAAACATTTTTTTGGTTTCAATCCATTTACTGGTTCAATCCATGAGCGGAGGCTGGTTCGCAGTTCTCCGCTCATGGGATTGTCCAAGGAAGCCTGAGGCAGAAACCAGGCGCCTACGAAAGGAGTTCGATGCTATCGACCTCAATGGTGTTGCTGTTCATGTCGAGTTTGCCGGTCACTTTGACCTTTTTGCCGACGTAATGTTTGGCCTTGTCCTGGTCGCTGAGTTTATAGCTGACCTTGGTCACCGGATCCTTGAGAACGAGATCGCCATTTTCCTTGGTGATGCGGCCGGAAAATGTTTTGGCTTCATGGGTGGTGGCGTCGCCTGACGCGGGCATTTGGGCTTCGTTGGATTGGGATTGCGGCTGCGCAGATTGATCGGCTTGATGAGGAGTGGCGGGCGCGGGATCCTGATCGGCTTGCTGGGCGTGCAACGCTGAGGTGAGAGATAAGGTCAGGACGCATGCGGCGGCGGCGAGCATGAGATGAAGCAGAATTTTTTGCATAGTAAACCCTCCGAGGTCGCATTCTGTGTTGCAAGGGATTTGCCAAAGTTGGAGAGGCGGACGTTGGTTGCGAATGAGGCGTTTAGCGCGGGAAGGCGCGCGAGGGAGGGTAAAAAATGGGAGAGTGGAAAGAAAGTCTTTCATCGCGGGTGGACTGATTCCCTTCCCGGATTTCTCAGACTTCTCGTGCGTCAAATTTTGTTACGAGCTCTTCGGTATCGGCAGCAGGAATTCCCACCCGTGAAACTGCCACGGGTGGGGCAGCCTTTTTCGTGGTGGTACCAGGGTCGGCCAGGTCCTGCGACTTCTAGACCCCCTCGATTTTTATTGATGGACGCGCAAGAGCATTAGCGTGCCGCTCTCGAGCTTCACGTTATTTTTTTCTGAGCTTACGATAGAGCCCTGCACTGCGTCTGAGGTGGACAACTTCAGATTCGAGATGCCGACCACGCCTTGAGTATTGCCGGTGATGGCCGGCGTGGCGTTGCCGGGGGCTTTCGGCCAATCCGTGGATTGAGCAGGACTGGAGGAGGTCGGCGGAGGCGGCGAAGTGTTCATGCCGGGCTGGCGTCCGCCCATGGGCACACTGCCGCCACTGGGCATCGATGCCGATTGGCCGGGCCTTCGCCGCCGTTGTTAGCGTTGGCGTTGGGATTCAAGGCTGCCGGGGAGATGATGGCCTGGATCGAGGCGGGCAGAGGAAAGTCGGTTCCATCTTTCGCGACTGCGCTGTCGAAAGCGATGCCAACCTCAGATTCCTTCTGCTGCTTGTCGCGAGCCTGCGCCTGGGTGATGTGTCCGATCACCTTCGAATCTTTGGGAACGACCACTTCCCCGCTCCCGGACTTCATATCCTGCGTGACTTTGGCTTCGACCTGATCTCCGGTCTTCACTTTCTTGACGTCGATGGTTTTGGTGAGTTGCACGGGAATTACGCTGCCCGGCGCGAAGTGTGGAGTCGGACTGGACTGCGATGGAGCCGGTTGCGCCGGTTGGGTGGCGGAGTTCTGCGAACTCGGAGTTTGCGCGTTGCTTGGCGGCGCGGGTGGGTTCTGACCAAGGGCGCCGGCGCAAAGCAACAATCCCGCAAGGATGCCGGTTAAGAATGTTTTCATGGAACGATCTCCTTATAAACGTTTCGAGCCGAGGACGAGTGGCGATCCATCTGTTTTTTAGATGTCGATGCGGGCGAAGTGGAACCTGCAAATCGAAAGTGTTTTGAGGCTCGCCGGTGCCCGTGGAAACCAACCTCCTTCGGCCAAAAGCGCATCGAAGTCGCAGTTCTTGCTGGTACGCGCTCTTTTCTCCGCGAGTGAATGAGGTGAAGTGTGTGTACACAACATTCTTAACGGAGAGAAAAACAACATGAAGTATTGTCTCTGGATTTTCCTGGGCACGGCGATGGTTCTTGGGGGTGTACCGAAGATGATGGCGCAGGACCATCTCGACCACATAGAAGTTGGGGCTTTTGCGGACTACTTCCGCTTCAGCGATTCAAACCCGGTACAAAACTTTGTTGGGGTTGGAGGCCGGGTGGGAGTTAACGTACACCGCGACATTCAGATTGAAGCCGAAATGGCTTATGACTTCGACAGAAATTACACCAGCACGTTTACGAATGGGATCACTACGGAAGTGGTGAACACGAAGTTTCACACGCTGCACGGCTTTTTCGGACCAAAGTTTCAGACCGGAAGAGGGCCGTTCCGATTCTTCGTTACGGGCAAAGTGGGATTCGATAATTTTACGGTGACCAATCAGAATGCGACTGTGGGTTTTACAAACACGGTCGGGCTGACCAACGGGAAAACAGATTTCGCGCTGTATCCGGGGGGAGGGTTTGAAGCGTTCGCAGGACCGATTGGAATTCGGGCGGAGGTTGGCGACGACGTTTTCTTCGACAACGGCGCGCATAACAATTTGAGGGCAACGTTCGGGCCGCAATTCCGGTTTTAGCCTGGCAGCGTGAAGGGTGGGCCGGCGGGGTTGGCGGCGGGTGACGCGGGAAACGAAAACGGAAGCAATCAGTCAGAATGTAGAAGGAACTCCGCTTTCGCTTCTGCATTCTGACTTTTTATTTTGGGGATATGCTGGAAAAGAAAGCCGCGAGCGTAGTTGCGTCAGGTTCGAACATTTTCTGAAAGGCAAAGATGGCAGTGCGCGATAAAGGCGGCACGAAGAAATCCAGGCGGGCGCGGCTGTGGAGAGGGATTGGCATTGGCGTGCTTGTCGTTTTGGTGGGTTTGGGGATCGCGGTGAGGATTGTGCTGACGCATGCGGAACCGATCCTGCGGAAGCGGGTGATTGCCTCGTTATCGAACCGGTTCCAGAGCAAGGTGGAGCTGGATAGTTTTCATGTTTCATTGCTCAACGGGATTGAGGTTTCCGGGGGCGGGTTGAAAGTTTTTGGTGCTACGGACCCCAATCCGTACCAGCCGGGAGTGCAACCGCTGATCAGCGTGCAGCGATTCCGTTTTCAGAGCACGGCGCGAAGCTTGTTCCGCTCGCCGATGCACGTGGAGACGGTTTACATCCAAGGACTCGATTTGAATATCCCGCCGAAAGAAGATCGCGGGGAAATCAAGAAATTCGATTCGAAGACACAGAAGCTGTCGATCGTGGTGGACAAGTTTGTGTGCGAGGACACGAAGTTGCTGATCAATACTTCGAAGCCGGGCAAGCGCCCGCTGGAGTTTGCCATCGGCGATCTGAGGATGAAGGACATTGGTGCGGGGCAACCGCTGCAGTTCACTGCCACGCTGGTGAATCCGAAGCCGGTGGGGAATATTCAGTTGACGGGATTGTTCGGGCCGTGGCAGCCGCAGAGCCCGCGAGACACGCCGGTGCAGGGCGACTACTCGTTTCGCAATGCCGATCTGGGCACGATCAAGGGAATCGGTGGGACGCTTTCATCGACCGGGGCGTATTCGGGAACTCTGGGCAATATTGCGGTGCACGGGAAAACCGATACGCCGGACTTCCGCATTGCGAGCAGCGGGCATCCGGTGGCGCTGCACACCGAATTTCACGCCATCGTGGACGGCACCAGCGGGGACACATATCTTCGGCCGGTGAATGCGAGTTTTCTGCACACGTCGTTTACGGCGACGGGGTCGGTGGTGCGGGCGGAAAATCCGAAGGGTCATGACATCGAGTTGGACGTGAAGCTGGGGCGGGCGCAGATTGAAGACCTGCTCGACCTGGGCGTGCGCACCGATCCTCCGGTGATGAGCGGCGCGGTGGAGATGAAAACGAAGTTGAGCCTTAGTCCGGGCAACGCGGATGTGGCCGACCGGTTGAAGCTGGATGGAACGTTCCATGTGCCGGGCGGGCACTTTGCGAATGAAAAAGTGCAGAGCCGGCTGGATTCGTGGAGTCTGCGAAGCCAGGGCAAGCCGAAGGAAGCGCGGGAGCAGGCGCAAGCGCACGATGAGGACAATGTGCCGGTAGATTTGCAGGGCGCGTTCAAGCTGGAGAATGGCGTGCTGTCATTTTCCTTGCTTCACTTTCTAATTCCCGGAACCCATATCGATATGACGGGCGACTACAGCCTGGATGGAAAGAAATTCGACTTTCACGGCAAAGCCCGGCTGGAGGCGAAAGTCTCGCAGCTGACGACGGGGTGGAAATCGATTCTTCTGAAGCCGATCGATCCGTTCTTCAGCAAGGATGGGGCGGGCACAGAGGTCCCGATCAGAATTAGCGGCACCGAGTCGGCGCCGCACTTTGGTCTGGATTTCAGGCACAAAGGCGAGCACGAGGATGTTCCACAAAATAACGACGCCGTTTCGAAGCGATGAGACGAGGAGGTATCTGATGAGTGAAAAGCCGAGCACAACGTTGCCCGCGACTGTCGAGAAAATTATCAAGCCGCGCTTTGCGCGCGAAACGGAAAAGGCGCAGTTGACCGTGGAAGGCGCCGAGCACCTTTACCGGGAATTGCGTATCGAAAACAATTTGACCGACGAGAACGGCCATCAGGTGCGGCTCAAGCCGGGGGCAGAGGTGGAAGTCACGATCGCAGCGGACCCGGAGGAGACGATCCCAGCCGGGGGCGCGAAAAGTGGCGGGACCGGTCCGGTGTCATCGGAAGCTTGAGTTGCAGGGGCATCGATGATGAGCGGCGGCGGCGCATATTTGCTCCGCCTCAGATGGACCCTATGGGTAAATACGGGAATGACTGTATGCCCTTCGACCCGAAATGTGATGCATTCTAGACACGGCGAAGACAGGTGAAAGCGCCGGGCGACTTTCTACTGTTTAGTAGGCGGGGTCAGGAAAAGAGGGACTGCGTGGGGACGCGGGGCGGTGAACATCTGCATGGGCCGGCGAGGAGTTCGTGGTCGGTGCACGGCAACAGTCAGCATGGGGTGCAGTTCTATTCGCAAGACCGGTTTCTGATTGAAGAACTCAGCGAATATATTGGGCAGGCGCTGGAGGCGGGAGATGCCGCCATTGTGGTTGCGACCGAGTCGCATCGTGACGGCCTTCTGCAAAACCTGAGTGGGCGAGGGCTGAATGTGGCGGGCGCGATCGAGCAGGGACGATTCGTGCTGCTGGACGCGAAACAGGTTCTGGCCACATTCATGTCCGAGGACTGGCCGAATGAAGAGCGGTTCCAGAAAACTGTGGGAGGAATCGTTTCCCGAGCTGCGGAGGCGGCGGGCGGGGACCGAGCGCGAGTGGCAATCTTCGGCGAAATGGTAGCGCTGCTGTGGGCCGAGGGCAAGGCTAAAGCGGCGATCCAACTGGAGCGCTTGTGGAACAACCTGGCGCAGAGACTTTCGTTCTCACTTTTCTGTGCGTATCCGATGAACAGTTTCAACCGCGAAGAGGATGCGGAGCTGCTGCTGCAGGTCTGCAACGAACACTCGGCTGTCATTCCGACGGAAGGTTACATGGCGCTGGCGAGTGAAGATGAGCGCCTGCGAACGATCGCGCAGTTGCAACAGAAGGCCAGAGCACTGGAAACGGAAGTGGCGGAACACAAGCGGCTGCGGCAGGAACTCGATATGCACGTGCAGGCGCGGACCTCGGAGTTGCAGTGCAAGAACGTGCAACTGGTGGATGAAATCCGGAGGCGGGAAGACGCGGAAACGAGTTTGCGAACGTTGACCAGCCAGCTCGTGCTGATTCGAGATGAAGAGCGGCGGCGGGTGGCGCACGAACTGCACGAGAGCATGGCACAGGTGCTGGCGTCGGTGGCGATGAACCTGAGCGTGCTGCGCGAGGGGGAGCGGCCGGCGAATGCGCGCGAAACCAAACTGATCAACGATAGCGCGGGCCTTGTGGATAGGCTGCTGGGCGAGGTTCGGCAGCTTTCGCATCTGCTGCATCCGCCCACACTGGATGAAATGGGATTGCCTTCGGCGATTCAGTGGTATGCGGAGCGCTTTGCCAAGCGCGGAAATATCCAGGTGACGCTGGAGATTGCGAAAGATTTTGGGCGGCTGCCGCGGGAAAAAGAGATGGCGATCTTCAGGGTGGTGCAGGAAGTTCTGGCCAATGCGCAGCAGGTTCCAGAAGGCGGGAATGCGACGGTTCGCATCCGCAAGTCGGCGGAGCATGTGTGGGTCGAGGTCAGCCATCCGGGGAAAGAGATGCTCAAGGAAGCGGCGCAGGCGGCTTCTGGCGTGGGCATCAGCGGGATGCGGGAAAGGCTGCGGCAACTCGGGGGAATGCTGAAGGTCCGGTCGAATGCGGGCGGGACACTGGTGACGGCGGAGTTGCCGGTGGGATAGGAGCTTGCGGGCTGCGCCCTGGACAGCCGAGGGCGGCTGTCCCCACATTTGCGTTTGCGGCAGCGGCGGCTGTCTCCACATGAGTTTATTTTTGTTGGTTTAGGAGAATTCTAAAGAGGACTAGCCAGCGTCGCAGGTCCGTGGTCATCAGGAAATTTTCCTTCACATGCTCGCGGCCGTTCTGGCCGAGTTGCCGGGCAAAATCGGGATGGGTCAATAAATAGCGCATCTGGCGGGCGCAGTCATCGACGGAGTGCACCAGCACTCCGGTGAGTTTGTGAATGATCTGATTGGGGATGCCGCCAACCGCGCCGGCAATGGTGGGCTTCGACTTCCAGAGAGCCTCGGTGACGGTCAATCCAAAACCTTCCCTGATGGATTTCTGCACGATGATGGTCGATGCCCGCTGCAGGGCGTTGATTTCGAGAGCGGACCAGGGAGGCAGGTCGAGAATAATAATGTCGGGGTCTTCGGCGGCGGCCTCTTTGACTTCTTTGAGGACGGCGGCGCCCTCGGGATCGTCGGTGGCGCTTCCTCCGGCCATCACGAGCTGGCAATCGACATGCTTGCGAGCCTGCTTGAAAGCGTGAATCACGCCGACCGGATCTTTGGCGCGGTCGAAGCGCGAGACCTGAGTGATGATGGGCCGGGAGCGATCGATGCCGAACTTGTCGCAAACTTTCTGGACGAAGCTGTCATCGAGTTCTTTGTTTTTTTCCGACAGCGGATCGATGCAGGGATAGCACAAGTATTGGGGAATGGGTAACTGGCGAGTGAACGATTGCGACGAGAAGATGGCAGCGTCGTATTGTTCGATGAAGGGACGAAGGAAATCCCAAACTTCGACGTTGGGGTTCGACAAATCGATGTGGCAGCGCCAGACCCAGCGGCCTGATTTCTCGTGGCGGGCGCGAATGAGCGCGGAGGGCTGCGGGTCGTGGATGACAACGACATCCTCGGCAAACTGCATGCGCTGGGCGTTCAGCTGGTTGTGCGTTAAGAAAACGTCGCGGGCCTGCTGGGTAAGCTTGTAATCGCTGCCCTGAAGCGCGTTGTGAAAGGCCTTGGTGACTTCGAAGAAATCGTTGCCGCCGGTGATGACCTCCCAGTTAATTTTCATCCCGAGTTCATCGAGCAGGGGGACGAGCTGGTTGAGCATTTCGGCGACGCCTCCACCGACGGCGGTGGAGTTCACCATCTTGACCGTTTTGCCTTTTACTTGCTCGGCGAGGAAATGGAGTTCATCGACATCCGCAGCGCCGACGATGGCCTTGTAGTCATCGAGGTGAGGCGGAGGGGCGGGCGCGGGCGGTTTCTCACTTGGCTGGGGGCGCGGCGGCGCGGCGGGGGAAGAAGCTGAAGAAGCGATGCTATGGCGGGGCTGCGAAGGTGCGGCGGCCGTTTCGCTCTCGGTATGGGGTTGGACGGGGCCCATGATGGTGTGCCTTTAGGCGTGCCTTTGCACCAGGGCCCGCTCGACGATGCGAACGGCCTGCTGGCGAACGTCTTCCAGAGTTGCGGTGTAGATGTCGATGCGGTTCAACTGGCGGGCCGGTTCGGCGAGGCCCAGGGTTTGGTGCAGCCACTGGGAAAAATCATTGGACATGAGCTTGAGGCGGAGACGAGCCTCGATAAAGTGGTGATGGATCGAGTGCAAGCTGACGCCGCGCAAGCCTTCGGCAAACTCCATCAGGTTATGAGCCACGAAATTGGTGGGGATGACCACGATGTCGGAGGTGCAGAAGTAAAAAGTCTCGTGAGCGGAGCGTTGCGCGGCGGCCGGGGAACTCTGAAGAAAATTCTCGACGATCTGCACGAAGCGCTCACGAAGGTCCGCGAGCGAGGTAAATTCACGAATATCGACGCTGGCCAAGCCTTCGGCGAGGCCGGGCTCATTGCAGGCGGAAAGCACCCAGTGGGCGAAATCGTTGGAGAATCCTTCGCGAATGAAGTGATGCTCCTGGAGGGTGCGAAAGCTGTGCTGGAAGATGGAACTTTCGGGACAGTGGCGCAGGGCGCCGAGGAATTCCGAAAGATTATTCGCCTTCCACCTGGTAATGCGAAGAAGGTGAGCCGAGGAATTGAAGTAGAAAGGCTTCACTGGAAGATGAACGATGTTCGGAGTTGTGGTTGCGGTCGCGCTCACGCGTTCACCTCCTTGATGTTCTGGTTCGGCGATGGTTGCCGCGGCTGGCACGCCTTCAGCCACTGGTTAAGAAAATCAAGAAGTTCATGGGGCGGCGTGAGCCAGAACTGAGCGGCGGTGGGGCGCCATTGCGGGCGCACCAGGACGCTGAGCCCGCGGCCATCCATGGCCTCGAAGGCGTGCTCGTCGGTGTTGTCGTCTCCCAAATATGCGACGGGAGTATTGGGATTCATTTCATCGATCAGGATGCGAACGGCATCGCCCTTGTCGACCTCGGAGGGGCGAATCTCGATGCCGCCATCGAACTCGAGCAAATGGAGGCCAGTATTTTTCGCCACCGGTGCCCAACTTGTGAGCACTCGTTGACGAACGGATTCCGCGTCGCTGGCACTTAAACCTCGCCAGTGCACGGCGATGCTGCCGGGCTTAAATTCGGCAGTGTGTTCGAGATGTTCGATGCGCAGCGCGGTCGCGGCTGCGGCCAGCGCATCCAGGGTGTGCTTATCCAGGGGCAACAAGGCCGAACATCCATCCGGCAGGAGACGTTGCAATCCATGAAGGCCCCAGACCTCAGGCTGAGGTTCGACATCGAGCAACGGGAGGATGTCCTCGGCATCTCTGCCAGAAATAATGACGACTCGGGTTTTGCCATTGCGAACAATGGCCTGCAGCACGGGAGCGATGCCGGGGTAGGGAAAGGCCTGGGTGCGGTCGTTTTGGAAGGCGGCGAGGGTTCCATCGTAGTCGAGCATGAGCAACGCGCGGGGGGCGCGGGCCACAGCGGTGAAAAGGGTTTCGATTTCACGCTTGGCCTCGGGCGTAAGCCCTCGTTCGCGGACGTAATCAGTCGCTCGGATCACGCAGTGATCACGCTCCCGCGAAAGCTCTCTTGCGCATGATCGGAGGCATCGAGGCGGAGTTCGCAGAGTTCAGTAATCAAACTCGCCGCCCAGCCATAAATATTTTGTCCACGAATCACTTTGCGCATGCGATGCATCCGCATTTGTTTTTCTTCAGGTTCCATTTCCAAGGCGGCGCGGATGGCTTCGGCCGTCTGATCGATGTCGTAGGGATTTACCAGGAGGGCGTCGCGGAGTTCGCGGGCGGCGCCGGTGAATTGACTCAAGATCAGCACACCGCGTTCGTCGCGGCGCGTCGCGATGAATTCCTTGGCCACTAAGTTCATGCCATCATGCAGCGAAGTGACGAGGCAGAGATCGGCGGCGAGATAGTAGCGCTCAATTTCTTTGTGGTTATGCTGCCGGTTTAGAAAAATGATGGGCTTCCACTTGCCAGTCTGAAAGCGCCAGTTGATGCGTTCCGCTTCGAGTTCCAGTTCCGCCTGCAAATCGTGATAGCGCTTGATGTGAGTGCGGCTGGGGGCGCCGATCTGCACGAAAGAGAACTGTCCCTGATATTTCGGATATTTTTCCAAGAAGCGCTCGATGGCAAGAAAGCGCTCGAGGATTCCCTTGGTGTAATCGACGCGATCGACGCCAACGCCCATGAATGCGGCTTCGACTCCGAGGTTGTGCATCAGGGTCGAGCGTTCAAAATAGTCGGCGTGGCTATCGGTCTCGGCAGACTCGTCATCGGTGAGGTCGACGCTGATCGGAAAAGGATGAACGATGGTGCGGTGATTCTGGCGCAAGACCGAGAAGTGTTCCCAATCGACGCGCGATTCGACGGTGCGGTCGACGGTCTGCAGGAAATTATTGCAGTGCGACTGAATGTGGAAGCCGATGAGGTCGGCTCCCAACAGGCCATCGACCAACTGGCGCTGCCAGGGACAAATACCGAAGGCTTCCGGGTTGGGCCAGGGAATGTGCCAAAAAATCGCGACGCGCGCATCCGGCCGTTTCTTCTTGATCATTCGAGGCACTAAGGCGAAGTGGTAGTCCTGCACAAGGACCACGGGCTTGCGGACATCCTCGATCTCTTCGAGAACGGCATCGGTGAACTTGCGATTGACGTCCTGATAGTGCTGCCAATCCTGAGCGCGGAAGATGGGGCGAGTGTGAGCGATGTGACAAAGCGGCCAGAGGCCTTCGTTGGCGAAGCCGTAGTAGTAGCCCTCTTCCTCTTCCTTGTTCAGCCAGACGCGGCGGAGCGTGTAGCGGGGATCGTCGGGAGGAACGCGAAGACGATCGTGGGAGTCGACGACTTCGGCGTCGGCGTCTCCGTTGCCGTGAGCGATCCAGGTTCCGTCGCAGGCGTCGAGAACCGGTTCCAGAGCGGTGACCAGACCGCTGGGCGGAACGATGACTTCAAGAGATTTTCCATTGCGATGATGGCTGTAGGGTTCGCGATTCGAGACCACGAATAAATGGCCGCCATCGAGTCGAGCCTGAACTTGCACGGCGAGGCGATCGGCGGTCCACATGGATTCGGAAGCTTCCCGCAAGCGAGCTTCGTTTTCCGCGGCATTGCGCGCCTGACTGAGACTCTCGGCGAGGGTTGCAACCTCGCGGGCGAGCGGGCGGAATAAATCCAGGTCAGGCATCTGCTGACGGGAGGAAACTCTGCCGGTGCGAAGGGCACGCATCCACTGGGCGGCGCGGGCGATGGGCCCGGTGATGCTCCAACGAACGATGAGCAAAGTGATGAGGGCGATCAGAAAGACTTGCACGAGCACTCTGAGAAATGCTTCGCGCCATACGCGCAGGCTTTGGGCGCGAATGTATCCGGCATCGTGGACGATGACCAAGCCACCGCTGATCTCGTCCTGGCGATGCAGGGGCAAAGCGAGGATTTCCACGGGAGTTCCGCCGAGATGAACGAACGAGCTGTCTTCGCGCCCGTCGATCATCGCATGGGTGACTTCGATCGGAGCCGTAGTCAGGATGCCGGCTAATTCGGAGGTAATGGCGACGACTTTCTCCTGCCGGTCATAGACGGCGATACCGAGGAGGTGTTCGCGATTGCCAAAGCGCTGCACGTAGCGTTGCAGTCCGTGCACCGATCCGCCTTCCCAGGATTTCTCGACATTGCCGGCGACACTTTCGCCGAGAACTTCGGCGCGGCGCTCCAGATCACTGCGCAGAGCGCGCTTTTCTCCGACGACTTCGTAATAGGAGAAGGCGAGAGAAACCAGCGTGATGCCGACAATGAGGGAGACAATCAGCCGAACACTGAGTAGTCGCATTGCCGCCTTTCCGACTAGCTAGCTTATCGAGCGGGAGGGGTGCGGGGTATACGGGAATGACCGTAGAAGTTGAGGAAAAAGCGAGTTGGAAGTACAGGGGGGTTGCGGGGGCGTGGGTGGTTTTGACTGAACAATTCTCGCGCGCGGCGCCGGTAAATGGGATGCTTCGACTGCGCCGGGACTCCCGTCGGTCGTCCCGGCTTCGCTCAGCATGACAGAGATTAGCTATCCGTACGGGGATTTGGGTATGTGCGGCGGTTGGCGGCAGTAGATGGGCGTAGGGTGCGGGAACTATTTCTTGAAGCGACAGCGGTGCTAAGGGAGGAGTTTTACAGCGTGAACCGGATGGAAGAAGGCGGGCGGGAAAGCTAGTGTTGAGCGGGTAGGAAGGTCTATCCCAAATGCACGCTGCAAGCGCAAAAAGAAGGGGTCCGCTTATGAAGAGAAACAGTTGGAAGAAGTTCCCGAGCATTTTTCTGGTGCTAGGCACCGCGTGTCTGCTATTCGCCAGCCTGGCTTGGGCTGCCGATGACAAAGACAAAGATCAATCGGATATCGATAAACGTCTGGAGGCGTCGGCCAACGTTCTGAATGAAGTGATGGCGACGCCGGACAAGGCGATTCCGGACAAGGTGATGCACGATGCGAAGTGCATCGCGGTGATTCCGTCGATGGTGAAGATCGCAGTGGGGTTCGGAGGGAGTCACGGCAAAGGCGTGGCGAGTTGCCGTACGGCGAACGGTCGATGGAGCGCTCCGGCGCCGATCACCATTACGGGTGGAAGCTGGGGGCTGCAACTCGGCGGCCAGGCGGTCAACCTGGTGATGGTGGTGACGAATGAGGAAGGGATGCAACACCTGCTGGCCAGCAAATTCAAGGTGGGCGCAGATGCGTCGGCGGCCGCCGGACCGGTGGGGCGCGATGCCGGCGCCGATACGGATTGGAAGATGAAGGCGGAAGTATTGACTTACTCGCGGGCGCGCGGCATTTTTGCCGGCATCGACTTGAACGGGGCGGTGTTGACCCAGGACAAGGACGAAACCCGAATTCTGTATGGGAAATTCGAACCGTTCTCAGACATTTTGAATGGGAAGGTCACTCCCAAACAGGACAGTCAACCATTTCTGGCGGCGATCCGGAAGTATTCCGAGCAAGCCAGAGAACACACTGAATTGAAGCCTGCACCGGGGAAGCCCGTGACTGCCAGCCGCTAAAGCGGACCGCTGGCAGCACTTTTCTGAGCCCGGCTTGTTTCGGCAGGCCGGGTTCGGGGGTTTGAACGAAAGAAGAGGTCAACCTAAGGATCGGAGGGATTTCGAATGTCGCTGATTCTGCTTGTCGTTCTCGTGGTGCTGTTGTTGGGAGCTTTGCCGGCGTGGCCTTACAGCAGATCGTGGGGATACTACCCGAGCGGAGGATTGGGACTGGTAGTGGTGGTGCTGCTGGTGCTTCTTCTGGTTGGGAGGCTTTAGGGAAGGCCGCGATTCGGCATGGAACCGGATCGCGGCTAATTTTCTAATTGTGGGGTTAGGGGTTTATTGAGGAGCGTCAATGTCGAACCATCAGAGTCCGAACCAAACGGCAAATACATTTTTCCCAGTTTCTACATCGGCGACTTTGGACAAACTTTACGGGGAGCGGGAACGGACGAAACGGGACCCGAGAGGACCGGTGCGACGGAATTCAGCACCAGCGCCGGATGCGATCTGGGGACAGTTTAATAATTACCGGTCCAACGGTCTGGTGGGATCCGCAGTGATGCACGTGATTTTTCTGGGCGCGATTCTGGGCGCGGCGACTTTCGGCCACCAGGTGGTGCAGCAGGTTCAAAAGCACGAGACGGTAACGTTGATCGCTCCGTCGCCGGATTCTTATGCGCTGCCGGTTGCGAAAACAATTGTGAGTGGCGGCGGCGGTGGTGGCGATCACGATCAACTGCAGGCGCCGAAGGGAAGATTGCCGAAGACGGCGCTGCAGCAGATTACGCCTCCGCAGATCATTCTTCGCAATGAACATCCCAAACTTACGGCGGAGCCGACGGTGGTGATTCCTCCGCAGGTGAAGATGGCGGACAATCACATGCCGAGCCTGGGGAATCCGTCAGCGGTGGCGATGCCCTCTGCTCCGCCTTCGAATGGAATCGGTTCGGGAGGCGGGATCGGCTCGGGATCGGGTGGAGGAGTGGGAGTGGGCCACGGGCCGGGAGTGGGCGCGGGCAGCGGTGGCGGAATTGGCGGAGGAGTGTACAAGGTCGGCGGCGGGATTTCTGCGCCGCAGCCGATTGCAACGCCCGATCCTGAATATACGGAAGAAGCGCGGAATGCGAAGACGCAGGGCACGTGCGTGCTTTGGCTGATCGTCGATGAGCAGGGAAATCCGCGCGACATTCGTGTGGTGCGGGGCCTGGGATTTGGACTCGATGCCCGGGCGATTGCGGCGGTGAAGCAGTGGCGTTTTCAGCCCGCGCTGAAGGATGGGCATCCGGTGAATGTGCAGATTAGTGTCGAGGTGGGGTTTAAGTTGTATTGATTGGCGGTTCGGCGTGCCTAAGGCTGGGAGCGCTGACGGGCTTGTGGCGCTAGTAGGGATGCTTCGACTGCGCCGGGACTCCCTTCGGTCGTCCCGGCTTCGCTCAGCATGACAGGGGGATTTGTCTCAGCGACAGTCACAGAGCAAAGTCAAAGTCAAAGTCAAAAACTGTCGGACAGGAGTGACCGACCCACACAGGCCAAACCACACTTGTCCGACCCACCCAAACCACATTTGCCAAAACACATTTGCCAGACCCCATATTTGCTGATCCGCGAACACTAGCCGCTACTAAAGGTTTCGCGCGGGCGCGTAAATAAATCAATCTACAGGTTTTGACTGGCTCCTTCTGTACAGCAACGATGGGAATCAATTACAGGAGCAGCCTGATGGGATGCGCGAGCAGTTGCCGTTACTCTCGCTTTGAAAGTTGAGAGCTCCCGGGTTCAGCGAGAGCAACAGCGATCAAACACTTTAGTTGGAACGAAGGAGACTAACAGTGGCGACTTGCGTAATTTCCGCGACGAATACCAACATGATTCCAAGCAGCGAAACCATGGTTCCGGTGGAAACGGAACGCAGCCTGGTTCAGCGTGCGCAGGGGGGCGACGAGCAGGCATTTGCAACGCTTTTTCAGAGCCACAAAAAGCGGGTGTATTCGGTGTGCCTGTTAATGACGAAAGATATAGCGGAGGCGGAAGATCTGACGCAGGAGGCTTTTCTGCAGGTGTTTCGCTGCGTGGGTTCGTTCCGCGGCGACTCCGCATTTTCGACGTGGCTCTACCGGGTGGCGGTGAACACGGTGCTGATGAAGCTGCGCCGGCGAAAGGCGCCCCCGCTGGTGTCGCTGGACGAGCCGGTGTCGTCGGAGTCTCCGTCGTTGCGGCGCGATGTGGGAACGACCGATCTGCGGCTCACTGGAACTGTGGACCGAATTGCGCTGCGCCGGGCGATGAAAGAGCTTCCTGAAGGATGCCGGCAGATTTTCGCTCTCCACGAAGTGGAGGGATACCAGCATCATGAAATCGCGAAGATGCTGGATTGCTCGGTGGGCAATTCGAAATCGCAGCTGCACAAAGCGAAGATGAAGATGCGGGACCTGCTGTTTCCGAAACGGCGAATCATGCGGCGAGCGGCCGCGCATCGCGCTGACGAGTCTCCGTCGTTCAGCTGATGAGGTAGCGGGCGTTAACAGGAGAAATTGCAACTGCACGAAAGGAATCTGCCGAGTCATGTCCACTTTCCGCTGCGGTAGTGCACTCTGCTCCGTGGGTTGGATGGTGCTTCTTTGCGGCTGCACGGCGGTGCCGGGGGTAGGTCCGGCGCCGACTTCTCCGCCGCCACCACCCGCAACCATCACCTCACTGAATCACATCATTTTTCTGGCGCAGGAAAATCGTTCGTTCGATCACTATTTTGGGGCGCTGCGGCAATATTGGGCGCAGAACGGCTATCCCGACCAGTCGTTCGACGGGCTGCCGCAATTCAATCCAACGTCGGGGCAAGCTCCGCTGTTCGCGGCAGCGCCGGCGATTCCAGGTTGCGATCCCACTGCGCCTCCGCCGGCGAAGTGCACGTTTGACACGAGCAATCTGGTTACTTCCTATCACCTGATCACGCAGTGCATCGAGAACCCAAGCCCGTCGTGGAATGAAAGCCACGTGGACTGGGATTTCAACGATGTGGTCGGAGATACGGCGGCAACGTTGAACGGCTTTGTGTGGACTGCGGCGAAGGATGGGCGAGACGTCGTGCCACCGTTCAACGATACCAACGGTATTCGGGCGATGGGGTACTACGACGGCGGCGATCTGAATTATTACTATTACATGGCGTCGAAATTCGGCACCTCGGATCGCTGGTTCATGCCCGCAATGACGCGCACCGAACCGAACCGGGAGTTTCTGATTGCGGGGACGTCGGGGGGATATGCGTATCCGATCGGCACCGACAGCGCTGACACTCCGCTGCTGACGGCAACCACGATTTTTCAGGAACTGCAATCCGCGGGAGTGAGCTGGAAGATTTACGTGGACACAGACGGAAGCACGTGCACCGGACCTCCGTACGATGCGGCGTGCCTGCTGACGTTAAGTTATGTGCGGAATTTTCAGTGGGGACAGACGATTCCGACGCAATATCCTCAGAATATCGCTCCCCTCACTCAATACTTTACCGATGTACAAAACGGAACACTGCCGCAAGTGGCGCAGATTGAACCGGCGACCGACGCTGGACTGGATGAGCATCCATCAGTCACCGACACGCAGCCGAATCATATTCAGCTAGGAGCGAACTTTGTCTCAACGCTGATCAACGGGCTGATGACGAGCAGTTCGTGGAGCGATTCCGCGTTTATCCTGACTTATGACGAAGCGGGCGGGCTGTACGACCACGTGTCGCCGCAACCAGCGGTCTCGCCGGACGGAATTAAGCCGGTGGATCTGCTTCCGGATGATATTTGTACGGTGACCACAGGGCCGACTTGCGATTTTGTCTATACCGGTTACCGGGTGCCGTTGATCGTAGTGTCGCCGTTCGCGAAGCAAAATTATGTTTCGCACAGTGTGGCCGATACGACGGCGATTCTGAAGCTGATCGAGACCCGTTTCAACGTGGCGGCGCTGACGGCGAGGGATGCGGCGCAAATCGATATGACGGAGTTTTTCGATTTCACGAATCCGCCGTGGACGACGCCGCCGAGTCCGCCCGCGCAGAATATGGGCGGGGCTTGCTATCTGGATAAATTGCCGTAGGGGCCGGGTGCGGCGTTGGGCGTCGGGTGGCCATAGGGATCCTTCGACTGCGTGAGCGCTTCCGCTTCGCTCCGCGCTCACTCCGCTCAGAATGACAAAACTAAAATTATCGGCAAGGCAAGATCGCTGTCTTGCTGAGCGGGGTCGGGACGACCGGAGGGAGTTCCGGCGGAGTCGAAGCATCCCTATCGCACCACCACAGTTGGGTGAGGGTAGAGATCCTTCGACTGCGTGAGTGCTTCGCTTCGCTCGCACTCACTCCGCTCAGGATGACAAAAGTGGGGTGAGCGCTTTCGCTTCGTTCCGCACTCACTCCGCTCGGGACGACAAAAACTGGGTCTACCAGTAGGAGAAGTTCAGCTGGTCCAGCCAGACGGAGTAGGACGACTGTTTGCTGTCGCCGTCTTGCTGGTAGTTGATGGTCACGCCATACCACGAAGTGTCGGTGGGATCTGAATAGTAGTTGAGGGTGGAAGTGACTCCGTTGAGAGTGATGGATTGGAACAGGAGCCGATTGTCGGAGGTGCGCTGCACCTGCAGAACGAGATGGTTCCAGGCGTTTTCCAAAGGCTTACAGCTAGCGCCGGTCGGGTGCCACTTTTTGCCGGGATTGTCCCAGATATCCCACTCATTGCCGCCATCGATGCGGCATTCATGTCCCCAGATGTAGGACTTGCCGCCGACGAACTCGTTGATATCGAACTCGAGGGCCTGCGAGGCGCCGAGATCTTCGATGTAGAAATAAACGTCGTAGGTGAAGTTGTAGAGATTGGGGATGATGGTCTGATCGTAATCGGGCATGCCCTGGGTTGAGAAATTGCCGATCAGGTGATTGTTCCAGAGGACATCGGCGTAGTCAGTGGTTCCGCCAATATCCATTTTGGTGGCGTTTCCGCTGCGCGAGGGCGAAGAAATGTTTTGCGTCATCGACCAGGAAACTTTGGGGCCAGCGGGCGAGCAACTGCTGCAGATGCCGTAGTCCGGCGGCAAGAGGCCGTATCCGTTCCAACCTGGCTCCTGATGAAGATTGGTGAAAGTGCCGGTCGTTCCTCCTCCGCCGCCACTTCCGACGGTGATGGTAATGGGAGCGGTGGAAGCGCCGCCGCAATTGTCCCAATCTTCGACCACGGTGTGGTAGGTGCCGGGACTCAGACTCAAGGTAGTGTTCAGCGATGCGCCACCCGTGGTGTAAGCGAGCACACCGGCAGAGGTATAGATGCCCATGGCAGAGATGCCTTTGGAGCAAGAGGAGGTTGCGGTGGCGATAAATTGAACCGAAGAACCAACGTTGCTGTTGGGTTTCGGCTCGGTTACGGTCACCTGGCCGCCGCTGCTGGAACCGCCAACCGTGATTGTGACAGGCGTGTAGGTGCTGCCGCCGCAATTATCCCACTCTTGCACGACGGTCTGGTAAGTGCCCGCGTTCAAAGACAGGGTGGTGTTCAAGCTCGCGCCCTGGGATGTATAAGCGAGGACGCCCGGGGAAGTGTAGATGCCCATGGCGGAAATGCCCTTGGAACAACCAGTGGTGGAAGTGGCGGTGTATTGAACGTCACCGGACACGTTGGAGTTATCCGTAGGGGCGGTGACTTGCACCTGGGCGGCGGCCGAGGAGACATAAATGGTGATGGGCGTTTTGGCGGAGCCGCCGCAATTGTCCCAGGACTGAACGGTGGTCTCGTAGGTTCCGGGGCTGAAGGAGATCTGATGGTTGAGGCTGCTGCCGGACGTGCTGTAGGCCAGAACGCCGGGAGCGGAATAGACGCCTATGGCAGAGACGCCCTTAGAACAACTGGTGGTCGCGGTGGCGGTGTATTGGACAGAGGTGCTTACCTGGCTTCCGTTGGCGGGAGCGGAAACCGTAACACCGGCAAAGGCCACACCCGAAAGAAATGCTGAAATGAGGACGTACCGTACCATAAACACACTCCGATCGTAAGGTAGTAGCGGAGCGGCGACTACAGGAATTACTGGATGGATTTCTGCGATTTTACGTAGATGAGGCGGTTGCCGCAAGCATTTTCGAGAAAAAGAGGGGTATCAGAAGTTGTAGTCCCCGATGCCGACGAAAGTAATCCCCGATGGCCGGGAATCCGGCGTGGATTAAGGGGTTTCACCGAGATATCGTCCCGCGATACTGCAGATCAATTTCCGAAGACATCTTCCAGAGACAACTTTTACATCTTAACAACGCTTTAACAAATGCTCCGATCGCGTGCAGTGAAAAACGGCGCGATGAGTCGCGGAACACTTGTCGCCCGGGGCGGGCGATTTTGGAGGGAGGTACGAACAGTGGAGTTGGCTGCGGTCGTAATGGTTCCCGGGCGGGAAGACTTGAAGGCGATTCATGAAGCGCAACCTCGCGCACCGCAAGTTTCGAAAAAAACGCGGCCGTCGTATTCCTCACGGATGCCGATACTGGGCAACGATGTTTTGCGGTCGTGGATGGAACCGATCCGCAAGCTGGGGGTGCAAAGCCTGTGGCTTACAGCAAGCCCGCGGGACGAGGGTGCGATTTCGGCGCTGGCTGGTCTGGCGCGGCAGGGGATCGAACGGCTGCTGATGATCAAACTGAAATCGTACGCGGAAATGGATCTCGCCGATCTGCTTCGTTTCCATCGCGAGCGGCGCAACTCGATGACCGAGGCGAAGGATGCGCGAGGGGAGTTGGGAGTGACGCTGCTCGACCGGTGCGCTCTGGAAGGCGAGGCGGCGCGGGTTGAGGCCGAGGCGAGAATCCCGTATCAATTTCGCGGATATGCGAAACGCATTTTGTCTCCGCGGGAGCGGCAGGAATTAGTGGGCGATGCGCTGACCGGGGCGTGTGCGATGCGGCCGCTGGGAAAGCAGATTGGCGACCAGGTGTGGATTGGAGAAGGAGTTGAGCTGGCGGGTTCCGCGCGCGTGATCGGCCCAACTTATATCGGAGCGCGAACGATTGTTCGGGCGGGTGCAACCATAGGACCGTTTGCTTCGGTGGAACGCGATTGCATCGTGGACTGCGGAACTACCGTGGAGCGATCTACGGTTCTGCCCTGCACCTATCTGGCTCCGGGACTTCTGATTCGAGAAGGGCTGGTGGATGGAAGATTTCTGGAAGACCTGGGATGGGGAGCAGTAGCGGATTTGCAACCCGCGGGGCTGGCGGCCCGGCTACAGCCGCGGGAAGCGCAACGGGAGCCGCTGCCCGAGAGCGCAGATGTTCAGGATGCGGAGAGCGCCTCGGCGTGGAGCTTTGCGCCATTCTCCACGGCATCGCAGCCGTGGCTGCAGGTCCAATTGTGAAAACGGACGCCGTCACAGTTTTGCCTTTCCCCGGGGGATCGAGTTTCGCGAACCGCCATGCGCTGCGCAGCGATCTGGAAAAAGCTCTGCGCATTTCGGAAGCTCCTGTGATCCTGGATTTCTCAGGTTGCAAAACGCTCGATTATGAAGACATCGATTTGCTGCTCGAGAGTGTGGCGCAAGTTGCGGGGCGCGACAAAGTGGTGGTGTTTGTCACGGGCTCACGCGTGATCCGCGTGCTGCTTGAGGTCACCCGTATCGCTTCGCTGGCGCCGGTGTTCGATTCGATGACGGAAGCCATGGCCGATTTGCAATTTGGTTTTGGGATCGTCTCCGGCAACATAAGAACAGATCCACGTGCTGGTCAATCGCAAGATGCTTGAGGTGCGTGAATGAATGGAATCAGGTTGTCACTTCGCACATTTTCTAAATTCGTCTCCATTGCCATGCTGACGGGGGCATTTCTGGTAGCGAGCGAAATGCCTTTGTTGGCGAGCCCACCGCAATCCGGGCAAAGCGCGCAGAGTGGGAATAGCAGTTCGAAGCAGGACGATTCGTTGCCGGATGCGCCGCAATCGCAGACGGCACAGAATCCGCCGGCACAAGAGCCGGCGCAGGTTCCTGCCGGGGCAGCCGGCGCCAAGGCTGCCAACGCCAAGGGCGCGCCCGTGGCGCAGCCTGCGGGCGCAGCAGTGGCGCCCGTGAAACAGCATAATCGTCGCTCGCTGCTCATCAAAGTGGGGTTGGTGGCGGGCGCTGCCATCGCCATCGGAGTGGCTGTCGGCTTGTCGGAAAAAAGCCCAAGCCGGCCGCCGGGCGTGACCTCATCGGTTCGGCCATGAATCCTGCAGTTGGCGAAGCTCGGGCGTTCGACAAAGGCGCGAGGGCTCGTCCATTTCTGATTACGTTCTCGGGAATCGACGGAGCTGGAAAAACCACGCAGATCGAGAACCTCTCGTCGATGTTGCAGGAGCGCGGGCTGCGGGTGTTGCGGCTGACCTTCTGGGACCATGTTGCGGTGTGGCCGAACATGCGCGCGGGAGTGAGCACGCGCGCGGTGGATTCTGGCGAAGTGCATGGAGGGGCGAAGGGGTCGTTCACTCCTGAGTTCACTCCAAGAAATAGCAAGCACGTGCGGAAATGGTATTTGCGCGCGGCCCGGTCAGGATTGTATCTGCTGGATGTGGCGCGCTTGCGGCACGTGCTGGCGGGTGAGGCCGCCATAAATTCCGACGTTGTGATTTTTGACCGCTACATCTACGACCAGCTGGCAAACATTTATGCGCCCTCGTTCGCCGCGCGTATGTACGGTAAAAGTTTGCTGATGCAGGCACCGGTTCCGGATCTCGCTTTTATCCTGGATGCCTCGCCGATCGAGGCATTTGAGCGGAAGCCGGAATATCCTCTGGAGTTCATGCACGAGTACCGCAAGAGTTTTCTGCGGCTGCGGGAGCTGGCTCCGGAGTTGATCGTGATTGAACCGGCGGGGCCGGAGGAAGTGAAAAGTGAAATTAATTTGCACATTCGCGACACGCGGCTGTTCCGGGATATTTTGCCGGAGAGAAAAAGTGGCGCGTCCTCTTCGTCTTCCTCGGGATTGCGCAGTAGCCCGTCGTCAGAGTTGCTGTAGGGTGCGAAATCACCCAACCACCGGGG
Organism: uncultured Acidobacteriaceae bacterium; assembly: GCA_963715875.1. GTDB lineage: Bacteria > Acidobacteriota > Terriglobia > Terriglobales > Acidobacteriaceae > Sulfotelmatobacter. Next base: position 5,322,759 of record OY970281.1, read on the forward strand.
TGTAGCGGCCCATCCAAGCTTTGCGCGCAATGCACGCGAGGCCTTGAATGATACCCGGATTTTCTGAAAATAGTTTTGCGCTAGTGGTTCCCACGCTGAATGAGGCGGGGAACATCAACCGTCTGCTCGGCGCACTTACAAACGTGCTGGGATCGACACAATATGAATACGAGATCGTTGTCGTCGACGATGGCAGCACCGACGGAACGGTGGAGCAAGTTCGCGGCTGGGCGGAGCGAGACGAGCGGATCCGTTTGCTGTCGCGGGCTGGAGAACGCGGACTAGCGGGCGCGGTCCTGTATGGATGGAGCCAATCGCGCGCGAAGCTGCTGGGCGTGATCGATGGCGACCTGCAACATCCGCCGGAGTTGTTGCCGGAACTGTTGAAGGCGGCGGAAGAAGCCGACATCGCGATTGGCAGCCGGTATGCTCGCGATCACGGAACGACGGGCTGGAATCCGCTACGGGCTGCGGTTTCACGGTTGAGCACACTGGTGGCGGCGCCGCTGATTCACAGGAAGCAACTGCAGGTGACGGATCCGATGTCGGGATTTTTCATTATCCATCGGCGTTGCATTGAGGGGCTGACGTTCCAGACCACGGGATTCAAGCTGCTGCTGGAAATTCTGGTGCGCGGACGGATCCGGAGCACGAAAGAAGTTGCTTATCACTTCGGCCTGCGGCGAGCGGGGAGAAGCAAGGCCAACGCCACCGTTGCGCTTCACTATCTGCATCTCTTGAGCCGGCTCTCGCGGGATCTGGTGTTGCGGTCGAGCGCGCCGTGAAGATCGCGCTCATCACTTCGTTTCCCCCGAGCCGCCACGCCCTCAACGAATACGGCTACCACCTGGCCGAGCAGCTTCGAGAAGAGCGGTGCGTCGAGCTGACAGTGCTGGGGGATTATCTTTCCGAACCCGCCGAGGAACTGCCGGGCTTCCGAGTAATTCGGTGCTGGGGATTCGGAAGACGCGGCAATGCGGCGACGCTGCTGCGCGCGCTTCGAAAACTGCAGCCGGAAGTGGCGTGGTTCAACCTGGGTTTTGCCAGCTTCGGAGACCGTCCACTGTCGGCGGTGCTGGGATTGGCGACTCCGGCGGCGGCGCGCCTGCTGGGAGTGTATTCGCACGTAACGTTGCATCAGCTTTTCGAGACGGTCGATCTGGGTGATGCCGCGGTAGGCTCTCCGCGGCTGTATCGCGCCGGAGGCTGGCTGGCCACGCATCTGCTGCTGAGCGCGAACTCTTTGTCGGTGCTGCTGCCGGCGTACCGGCGAATCCTGGACGAGAAGTATCATCGCGGCCGGGTTACGGCACGGCAGCATGGGATCTTTACGAACAAGCCGGAGCCGCCAGACTTCAGCCGGCGGGGAAACCCGGTGCACCGCGTGCTTGCGTTTGGAAAATGGGGAACGTACAAACGCCTGGAACTTTTGATCGAGGCATTCGTTCAAGTGGCGGCGATGTATCCCAACGTAAAACTGGTGATTGGCGGCGGCGATCATCCGAAGACTCCGGGCTACGTGCAGTCGATGGCGCAGCGGCATGCCAGCGATCGAATCGAATTTCTTGGATATGTGCCGGAGGATGCGGTGGCGGAGTTGTTTCGCAACGCCAGCCTGGCGGTGATGCCGTACACGTCATCGGCGGGATCGAGCGGGGTGGCGCATCTGGCGGCGCAGTACGGGGTTCCGGTGATTGCCTCCGACATTCATGACTTCAAGGAACTGGCGGAGCATGAGCGGATTGCGATTCGGTTCTTCAAGGCCAGTAATGCCGACAGCCTGGTCGAGCAGATGCTGCTGGCTCTGAATTCGCCCGATGAGTTGAGAGCGATGGCGTGGAGAAGTTATGCCGCGGGCCTGACGATGAGCATGCCGCACGTGGTGCGGGCATACATTGGGGCATTCCGGCAGCGGGAGCGAGTGCAGGCATTGCAAGCGGTGGCGCACCTGCGGCGGCGCGGCGGTCCGTTGCAAAGGCCGGATGAAGAGCGGGCGCACGCGGTGGGAGAGACGATTCAAAGGTGGCAGGACGAGGATGAGATTGCGAGCGAGATGGCGTAACGGTTCTCACGGTCTAAAGGGTCTGCGTGGGAAGCGCTCTTTCGCCCCTCCGGGGCTTGTTCCCTTACCCACTTCTCACCCACGGCTTACGCCGTGGGCTGTATTCTGACGCCGCTTCGCGGCTAGGAATTCCTATTCATGAGGTCGTGGTCAGTTCTGCGGGGCTGAGGAATTTGGCTGCGGAGTGGGTGGCATCTCGTTCCGATTCTGTTCAGCGTTTGGCGGGGGCAAGGCTGGTAATGCCGGGGCCTGCACGCCAATCGGGGGCACGGGAGTTGCGCGCTGCTCATCATTGATGGGCGCGGCATTGCGTTGCTTGAGCTCGATGGGTGGATGGGCGCGGCGCCTGGTGTCCTGCATCGCTCGCAATGTGGCTCCCACATCCATCTGGTTGATATCGGCAAGAGTATCGATCTTTTTCCCCTCGGCGTCGCGACGAGTGGAATAGGTCACTTTATCTTTTGCGTCGCGGCCGGTGCGAGCCGCTTCATAGTAGACTTCGGCGCTTTCCCAATCGCCATCGAGTTCGGAGATGTAACCGAGATTGTTGAGCGTGAAGGCGTTTTGCGCGTCGCGATGATAAGCCTGCAAGAAGAAGTCACGCGCGGCCGACGGGTTGTTGTCGTTGAGCGCGGCCACACCACGCAGATTCAAGCGAGCGGCAGCAGCTTCAGTTCCCTCGCCGCGAGCGATCAGCTGGGTCATGGCAGTGGCGTTGGTAGCGGCAACTTCGCTGATGGGGCGGCCGCGCCACTTCACGCGCGGAGTGACCACTACGCGCTCGGTGGAGTGCAGGCTGGCGGCGGCGGAGTAGGATCGCAAAGCGCCTTCGACGTCTCCGACGGACTCGAACGCGTAGCCGAGATTGTTGAGCAGGAATGGATCGCGAGGATAACGCTGCAATGCCGACTGCAGCAGGTTCCGCGCCTCGAATGCGTGGCCTTCCTGCAGCAGCAGGATGGCGCGCTGGTTGATCTGGCCAGCTTGTTTGTCGGCACTTTCCACCTGGCGATACGCGGCATCGAAAGGTTTACCCTTGAGCGCGGCTTCGCTGGACTGATCGATGATGGCGTCGGTATGATCGCGGGCGGCCAGGGCATAGAAGCGCTGGGCGCGCTCGGCGTCGCCTTCCAATTCGGCGATGTAGCCGAGATTGTTCAGGGTGAAGGGATCATCCGGGTCGAGCAGATAGGCGCGATAGAAAAGACGCTTGGCTTTTTCCTGATGGCCGTGCTTCAGTTCGGCAACTCCCTCGCGATTTAATTTCTGGGTAGGAGTCGAGGTGTTGCGCTGCGGAAGCGGGACACGCAAATCGCCGGCGAATCCGCGAGGAGGCGCGGCGAGAAGCTGGAACAGCAGCAGCCCCGTTGCCACCGCGGATATTCTCATCTGGTTCAGGTTCATAAAGTTTGGTCACACTTTGGCGACATTGTGATGTTCGGGAGATGGTTGCGGTTGGATACAGTAAATACCTGAGGTCGAATCGCCTCATCCGCAGTTGCGGGATTTTGCATCCAAGCAGCGCGATGGCAAACATCTTTTGGAGCATGATCCTGATAGCTGGGTGCGCGCAGGCACAAGTGGCCGCACTCGCAGCGCCTGGCGAGAACGCCCCGCCCAAGGCCGCTTTCGTCAACAGCCTGACCTCGCCTCGCGTTCTGCGCGGCAAGGTTGGCTTGGTACGCGGCTTGGTGAAACGGGTGGATCCGGTGCGCGACCAGCTGGTGATTCGCGTATTCGGTGGGGGCGACGTCCGAATCGGATTCGATCCGCAAACTCCATTTGTTTCGGGGAATGCGCGTGTGCTTTTGAGCAGCATACGCATCGGATCGGTGGTGTCAGTCGACACGGTGAACGACCAGGGAAAGCTTTTCGCGCGATCGGTTCGAACCGATCCCTCGAGCACGAATGCGGTGGAGTTCAACGGGCAGATCGTGCGCTACGATGCGGCGAAGTCTGAGCTTTCGCTGAGCGATCCCATCAGCCCGGAAGGCGTTTCATTGCGGGTTAGCGGCGCTACGACGGTTGTGAGCAAGGGTCAGGCGGCGACGCTGGAAGCGCTGACTCCCGGCACGCTGGTGCGGGTACAGTTTTCTCCGATACAAAAGGCGGCGAACAGCATTGAGATACTGGCCGAACCGGGAAGCTCATTCACTTTTCAGGGACAGGTTATGGCCGTCGATCTGCGGTCGGGTTTGCTGGCGATCTCGAATGATTCCGATCAAAGCGTGCGCGAGCTGGCCATCGATCCGCTGGACGGCAACACTCTGCGGCAGTTGCGGGAAGGCGTAGAAGTGAGCATTAACGCGGAGTTCGATGGGCAGCGCTACAAAGTGCGGACACTCACAGTCATGCCGCAGCATTCGCAATCGAATCAGTAAGCGATCTCATCAATGCGGTGCGGAACGAGGCGCGAGTACCTGTGTCGTCCTTCCGGAGTCTGTGTCGTAGCATTTCTTTCGCCCCTTTGGGGCTTGTGTTTATTCCCACGTTCACCCACGGCTTACGCCGTGGGCTGCATTCTTGCGCCGCTTCGCGGCTAAACCTGCCGTCGACTACCTACTTCTCCGACGCCGATCCAGCTATGACACAGACTCCTCCGGGACTCGTTCAAATCTTCCACTGTACCCAGCGCTGAAGCGCTGGGCTATCCTCGGATGCCCCTCCGGGGCGAATGTCAACTCTACTTCGATCGAGGCAAGCTCAAGACCTGAAGCCGCGCGTCCCCGATGCCATTTACGAAATTGCTTCTAAGCAACTCAATCACTCGTGCGTGGCGTCACTGGCGGCGTTCGGGAGGGCTGATTTTAGCGAGTTTCTTCCGGGCAGGAATCAAAACCCCAAAAAGATCGGCATCGTTGAAGATGTAGTCGTGGATATAGCGCAGCGTGTGGCGGGCGTAACGGGTGAGGCTGCGCAGGTCGGTCTTGTGCCAACAACATAAATTCATGCGCGGTGACAATCCGCAATAGAAGCGGAAGCGGCGATGGGCGGATTCGGGCATGCTCAGCATGGCCGCGGCCATGCGGTGATTTCCTTCGATGATGGTCAGGGCCTGAAATTCGTCGATGCCAATGAGCAAAACCGCGTCAGGAACGTGGCTTTCGTGGAGGTCGTTGGCGATGGCTCCGAGCTTTTTGAGGAAGTGGGTCTGCCGCCCGCGATTGCGAGCCTCCTGGATGCGGCGGACCATATCGATGAGGTAGAAGCCGCCGCCGGCAAAACGCATCCACTCGTTGCGGGGAAAAGAGCGCAGGCGCGACAGGTCGTTCGCGGTCAGTTCAATCTCAAACCACTGCGTGCCGGGGGCAAGTTCCCGCCACAAGCGGCCGCGGCGGCGGAAGAGCAAGGTGCGGCGGATGAAATTCTCGTAAGCGTCGTCGAAGTCGGGGTGGTCGACGAGGCGCTGAAAGTCCTGGCGATAGGGATCGAAGACAGGATGATAGAACTCGCCACGCAAGAATTCGGCGACGATTTTTTCTTCGGGCACGGGGCGGATAATCTGCAGCGATCCCCAAGTGGGGGGAATGGCGCGCGATTCGTCCTGGGCGCGGAAAAGCGGAATGGTGACGGTGACAAGCAGTCCGCACATCACGACCAACTGCACCACAATCACTTCACGCAGGGAATGGTGATAGCGCCAGATTCCGCCCGCCATGAGGACGCTGGCGCCCAGTTGCAGCCAGGGAGCGGTGCCGATGCGGCGCGAGATCTCATACATCATGACGACGACCGCGATGCAATAAATGCCGGTCATGAAGGCGTACTCAGTCAGAAGCGAGGAGAATGGGGCTACGGCGCTCAGAAGAAATTCTTTTCCGAGCAACAAGTTCCACACGGCGGCCGGGGCCAGAGCCACGCCCGCGATGAATATGGAAACGACTGCGCCCACCAGAGCCAGCGCGGTATAGAGCACGGAACGCCCTTCGCGCCGCTGAGGATGAGTCGCCGCCGACACCGGGAACATGCTGCTCACCACCGACCACGAGAGCATGAACACGACGCGGCCCACGAGAGCGATTGCGGCGTAGATACCGGCTTCGGCGGGCGGGAAGAAATGCTTCACCATCAAGATATCGAGATCGCTGATGATCACCTGGCCCGCGAAGTAGAGTCCCGCCTGCATGCTCTCGCCGAAGGGTGCGATTTTTATGGTTCCGGGTAGAGCGCGGTACTCGGAGCCGGGACCGCCGGCAAGGTAGGCGGCGACGATGGAGAGCAGCACAGCGATCATCACCCCGGTCACGCCCATTCCGTAATGGAGGAAGAGCATCGCGCCGAGGAACTTGACGGCTACTTCGATGACCACGTTCATAGCGAGGCCGCCAAAGTGGTAACGGCCCTGCATCCTGCCGCGCTGAACTCCGAGCGGTACATAGACCGCGGCAGCGACCGCAAGCAGCACCAGGTCATGTTGCTCGGGCAAGTTGAAATAGGATTTGAGGTAGGCGCTGCCGGCGGCGACCAGTACGGCGATCGCGAGGCCGGCTTGCCAGGCGCGGCGCAGGAGGCTGGCGTAGATTTGGGCGCGGACCGCGGTTTCGGAACTTCGAGCGATGAACTTGGAAGTGATGATCTGGAATGACAGGGTGATGGCTGTCACCAGCATGAGCAAGGTGTAGAGAGCGCAGGCGTGGCCGAAGCCGGATGCGCCCAGCATTCGCGCGATCAGAATGTTGTAAAGCAGATTGGTGATGGCCACCAATACGGTGCTGGTTAACAGGACGGCACTGCCGCGCACGACGCGCCCGCTCGATATTGCGGAATCGTTCAACCCCGCGGCCACCTGCGCTTCTGAAGACATCGTCATAAGAAAATTGCCGTCCTTCGGCATCTGGCGCGGAAGGTGAGGAACAGCTCAGAAACTGAACTGGGCCACGGGAACAAATTGGGTGCTCGCATGTCCGGGAAAGTTGTAAAAGCTTTGTTGTCCAAAACCAACGGAAAATCTCAGGGGATACCCGAGGGATGCCGTTTCCGAGCGATTGCTTCGGCCGAATCCGTGATCGCGGGTGTAGGAAAGCATGAAGCTCGTGGTCAGGTTGTCGTAGTCGTGAAAGCTGCGTCCCGAGGACCACGCCCCCGAGGCAGAGATCGCCCAGTGCTGTTTGAACTGCGCGTCCAGACCGAAACGGGGACGAAGAGTCTGGGCGATGGCGTATTCGAGGGTTTCGATGCGCCATGCGCGGAGAAACTCCGCCACTGCGCTGACGCGGAAGTGGGGACCAAACTTGCGTTCAAGGCCGGCGTAGGTGATGGTCTGGTAATACTCGGTGACCATCTTGTAATCGGTGCTCACTCCTGGTTCGTACAGCAAGTTGCGGGCGTTGTAGCCGGTCAGCAGGGCGGTCTTGCCCCAGGGACGGCCGACGCGAAAATCGATGGAGCCGGAATAGTCCCGTGAACGCAGGGAATACTCGGTGAAGGGACCGGCTTCGTGAATCAGGCTGCCGGAAAACGAGAGCCAGTCGAAGATCGAATTGCTATCGACATAGAGGAACTGGCGAAACAGATTCTGATTCAAGAACGTCGGCAAGGTGGTATCGCGGCGAACGGTGTACTGCAAGCCGGGCGTGATGCTCAGCTTCACATCGCCGAGTTGAACGATGGGTACCACCGAAACATTGAAAATGGTGTCGAAGGTATTGCGGTACTGAATGAGAAGCTCGTTGGGAAACGAGAAGGTGCCCTGGGCATTGCGCTCGGCGACGAAGCCCTGAATCAGGGGGAAGGAATCGGGGCGGAATTGAAAATGAGAATCGACGAAGGTCTCGACGGACCGGCGCGGCGGGGGCAACAAAGACTTTACGTTTTGCACGCCGAAGAGACGGGCGTCGAGTTGATAAATGTTCTCGTCTTCGAATATGGGGTCCACGCGCACGTCTGAGCGAATGCCCATGTGATCGGTGATGGGGCGGCCCTCTTCTTCGGCGAGTTCGATTTCGGCGTCGTGCGCGGCCTGATCCTCGGGGTCGAGTTGAGTGGCGCGGGTGAAGGAGTCGAGGGCGCGATCGCCCTCGCCGCGCTGGCGGTAGACGTTGCCCTGAGCCATCAGGAACTCGAAGTTGCTGTTTCGTTCGGGATCGCCGGAAAGGCTGGCGAGCTGCAATTCCGCGCTGCGCGTGTTGCCCAAAGCCAGCGATGCGTTGGCCATGCCCACGGCCACGGCGGTATCGTCAGCGCCCATGGCGTGGGCCCGACCGTACATGTTCTGCGCCAGCGGGAACTCGTGGATGTTCATGAGAATATCGGCGGCGTTGAGGTAGTCATCCGGCGCGGTGACGTCAACGGGCGCAACTCGCGCCTCGGCAAAGCCGAGTGCGATTTGCTGCTGCGCGTCGGAGGCGTGGCCTTCTTCTGCGAAGAGACGCCCGAGAGCGAGGCGGACCTGCAGACGATTTTCGTCGGAGGTCTCGAGCGCGCGAGCGTAGGTGGTCATGGCGCGGTCGCGATGGCCGAGGATGCGGAGCGCGTCGGCCGCGATCAACAGGACTTTGTAATCTCGTCCACCGCTTTGTACGGCGGAATCGATAGCCTGCATGGCATCGGCGGAGCGGCCGAGGCGCGCGTCCGATCGCGCCAGTTCGGCCGTGAGCATGGGATCGTCGGGCGTGACGGCGAGACCGTTGTGCAGAGTTTCGGCAGAGTCCGCGTATTGATGCGCGCGATACTGCACGTCGGCGAGGGCGAGGTAGGAAGTTGTAGCTTTCGGATTGAGCGCCAGCGCTTTGCGGTACTCGGCCTCGGCGGGAGCGAGCATGGCGCGCTGGCGGTAGCCCTCGGCTTTGACCAGATGCAGACTTTCGGAGTCGGGTAACAGGCGGGCGGCGGCTTCGGCCTCTTTGAGCGCGGGTCCGGAACGCCGCAACTGGAGAAGAGAGAAAGCCAGGCCGAGGTGCGCGTCTCCATATTGCGGATTCAGTTCCAGAGCTTTGCGGAAATCCGGCTCGGCTTTCGTGGCCAGGCGCATGTCGTTATAGACGAAGCCGCGATTCATGTAACCGACGGCCATCTTGGGATCGATGGCGAGGGCTTGAGTGAAGTCCTGAACTGCGGCTTCTTTGTCGCCACGGAAGGCGTGCACGTGTCCGGCGATAAGAGGCAGATCGTAATCGTCTTTAAGCACGGGCTCAAAGCGGTCGACAACCTTCATCGCATCGTCGAGGCGATTGAGAAACAGAAGATCATAGGCGAGATAATCGACGCCCTCGCGATCGTGTGGCAGTTTTTCGACGACCTGGTAGCCGAGACCGGCTGACTCGGCGTAGTTTCCGGTGATGGTCAGGTAGCGTTCGTGCTCGCGCATGACCTGCGGATTTTGAAGCACTGTGCCGGAGGCGCGCGCGATCCACTGCTTGGCCTGGTCGTTGCGGTGGGCTTCCAGAGCGGCATTGATGGCGCCGGCAATGATCAACGGATTCGAGGGCGCGATTCCGAAGGCGTGTTCATAACTTGCCTGCGCGTCGTCGAATTTGCGGCCGGAACTATACAGATCGCCCATCGCCAAATACGGGATGTAGTCGTTGGGGTGCTTCTTTTCAAGCTCGAGGAAATAGCCGCGGGCGGCTTCGTCGTCATTCATTTCCCGCGAAAGGAAGCCGAGCGAGCCGAGTGCAGCCGCGTTCGATGAATCGATGGCCAGCGCCTGGCGGTAAACCTTGCGCGCGTCTTCCTTTCTATCGGTCTTCCATAAGAGATTCGCGTAGTTGAGAAGCAACACTCCGTTGTGGGGCTCGAGATGAAGAGCTTCCTGCAAATCTTTTTCGGCTGATGCGGAATCGTTCGCGGCAAATTCTGTGGCGGCGCGAAGCCGCAAAAATTCCGGCCGCGCAGTTCCCTGCAGATCGATGGTGCGAAGTGTGGCGGATGCGGCATTGATGACGCGCTCGGCGCTGGCGCTATCTCCGGCGTCGCGGTAGAGGTCGGCGAGATCGACGCGCAGCGAGACGGGATAGAGAACTCCCTCGGGAACTTCCTGAGGCAAGTGCTGGAGTGCGGCCTCGTATTCGTGGATGGCGTCCTCGGTGCGATGTTCAGAGGCGTCGAGGCGCCCGCGCAATGCATACAGACGATAGTGTTCGGGGTTGAGGGTTGCGGAGTGAGTGAGAAGGTCGGCGGCTTTGCCGAATTCACCGGCGTTCAGCATGGCCTGCGCGGCGTTGAGTTGGATCTCGATGTCGCGGGGCGCCTTGCTGGCCGCTTCACCATAAACGCGGGCTGCGGAAGGAGGGTCGCCGGCCAGCGAATAGGAATACGCAAGTTCAGCGAGCGTGCCGGCATCCTTGGGATGCAAGTCTTTCAGAATGCGAACCGCGGCGTCGTACTCGCCGGTGTCGCGGTAGTACGACGCAACCGCGCGCAGCACTTCGGGATTGTTGGGAGCGGCGTGGCGCGCTTTCTCGAGCATGTTGTGAGCGGCGTTGTTGTCGCCGGTTCGCTGGTAGGCGCGGGCCAGCAGCAACTCGGTGCGAGAGGCGGGCTTTACTGCGTCGGAGCGCTGGAGATAGTCGAGCGCCTGCTTGGGGTCGGTGATGAGCAGAAGTTCGCCGGCGAGTTGAAGGTCGAGGGCGCTTTTAGGATTGGCGGCTAAAACCTGTTCCAGCACTTGCTGGGCATCGGCGCTGCGTCCCATGCGGGCGTAGGTTTGCGCCAAACCGGAGAGGCCTTCCACCGACGATGGCTTGACGGCGAGGCCGCGACGATAAGAGTTGACGGAGAGCGAATATTGTCCCGTGAGGCGTGCCGCATACGCGAGCGTGAACCAAAGATCGGCATTTTGCGGAGCGGCCTCGGCGGCGCGCTGGGCGTGAGCGACTGCCTCGCGTGCATCGCCATGCTGCAGCGCCGCCTGCGCGGCGCGAGCTTCGCGCGCTACCTCGATGCTGGAGCCCCAGCCCATTCCGGCTTCTTTGCTGGGGGTTTGCGCGGCATGTTTCTTGCCGGGCTTGGGCGAGGTGGAATTTGTCGATTGCGATGTGGCAGAAGATTGTCCGTTCACATCGAAAGTTTGGGCAGCACAGGTCGCGGCCACGAGCAATAACGCAAGCCGCACTGAGCCCCTGAAAGCTGATTGCACCATTCCGCCTCCCAGACTTCTTGGCAGAGAATCCGGCTGGTAGGGTAGGTACACCTGCCCCTCCGTCGTGGCTCAGATGCAGAAAACTCGCGATGCGGTTGGCATTTTTACGGCGCCTGGAGGCAAGAATGCGGCAACCTTTCCGGGAGGTTCGGATACCAACGTTGCGACTCATGACGGCCCGTCAGGCAATATTTCCGCTCCCGGCTGATCGCAGCATCTGGCAACGGCCGATTCCACTGGCTGCCATTGTTTTGCTGGCGCTGGCGATTCACGGTCCTTTGCTGTTGATGGAGTTACCGGCGAGCACTTCGTACGACGCCAACCTTCACATCTTTTTTGCGTCGCACTACGTCCATCACTGGTTCAATCCCTGGAACGAGAAGTGGTTCGCGGGTTTCTCGCAGACCACGTATCCGCCGCTGGTCCACCAGTGGATCGCGCTGTTCTCGTTTCTGGTGGGGCTGAAAGAAGCCTTCATGCTGGTGCAGCTAGCCGCCGTGATTTTTCTGGCGGTCGGCACCTACCGGTTCGCGCAACTCTGGGTGGATGAGCGCGCCGCAGGCTATGCGGGAGTGCTCGCGGTGTTTGCGGGCAGCGTCGCATTTCTGGTTTATTCGGCAGGACAGTTGCCGACCACTCTTTCCGCGTCTTTGTATTTTCTGGCGCTGCCGTATTTTTATGCATGGTGCGTAACCGCGAGCTGGCGCTCGCTGCTGAAGGGGATTGCGCTGGCGTTGGCCGCGGCCTCGGCGCATCACGTGACGCTCATTTTCGGATCGGTGCTGTTCGCGTTGCCGGTTTTGTGCCTGGCCTGGTATGACGGGCGCGAGCGCGGGCGCAGCGGCGGTTCGGTGGTTGGACGTGGAATCGTTTTCGCGCTGATTGCCGGCGTGGGTACGGGCGTGGTGTTGTTGCCGTACTGGATTTCGATCATCAAGCACCCGATCGAGCAGATGCCGATCCCGCACGCGAGCCGGTCCAACTTCCTGATGAATTGGATCTTCGGGGTGAATTATTTCCTCGTGCCGTATGGCGCGTTGCTGCTGGCGTTGCCGTTCATCGTGGTCAAGGGAGCATCGAACCCGCGGCTGCGAATCCTGCTGCTGGCGTTCTGGGTTACGTTCCTGATCGCGCTGGGAGGCACGACGCCGGTTCCGCGCTGGATCTTCGGCCGGGCTTTCGAAATTCTCACGTATGAGCGCTTCACGCTGTGGGCGACGGTGCTGGCGCTGCCGATTGCGGGATTGCTGGTGGAACAAGTGATCGATCGATTCCCGCGCCAGGGCGCGATTGCAGTGAGTCTGGCCGCGGTGGCGAGCCTGGCGCTCACACTCGGCTGGATCACGTGGAGTCCTTTCAAAACGTCGAGTTCGCTGAATGTGGACTCGGTGGTCGCGTTTCTGAATCGCGATGGCCACGATCAGTACCGCTATCTGACGCTGGGGTTCGGCAATGCGCAATCCAAGGTGTCGACCTACTCGACCGCGAACAGCGTGGACGGCGAATACAATTCGGCGCGATTGCTGCCCGAGATGACGCGATACGGGACGGCGCAACTGACCAGCGCGAAATATTTCGGGGCGGCGGGAATGGACTCGCTGCGCGCCATGCTGCTGCATGGCAATCACTACGGTTTGAAATTCATTTTCATGCACGATCCGTTCTACGAGCCGCTGCTGGTGTTCGGCGGCTGGCGGCAAATCGAGACCTATGATTCCGGATCGATTACAGTTTGGTCCAAGGATGACGCGCCTCCGGCGCGGTCGATTCCGTCGGACGCGATGCCGGCCCCTTGGGAAGGAATCATGTGGGGAATCCTGCCGATTGGCAGCAGCATTCTGGCGATCTTGTTTTCGTGGTTGCTGGTTGAACCGCGGCGCATACCGGAAATGGTTACTGTTCCGGAAGAAGTGCCGGAGCGAATTTATGCCAGCGGGGTGCGCTCATGAAATGGGGTCTGACCGGGTTTATCGCGGTGGTTACCGTGGCTCTGGTGGCGGTTGCCTGGCTGCAGTCTGGAGGGTTGCAGCAGCGCGCGATGTTTTCCGCGGCGACTCCGGCGGCGGCGGTGCAGGCGCTGATGAGCCAGATTCAATCGCACAACTACCAGCAGGCGTACGACGCACTGGATCCGGCGAGCGATATCGATTTCGCCTCCTTTCTTCGCGATGTGGCGGGCAGCGATGGCAGCCTGCGCACGTATTCGTCGCTGCAGACGGCGGATGTTTCGCCGCGACACGCGGATCGCGATCAGGCGCTGGTACGGGTGCGCATGAACTGGTCGAGCGCGGTGGGTTCGCTGGACGATGTGCGGGACCTGCACGTGCGCCGCGAGGGCTCGGTGTGGCGCGTGGTGTGGCCGAAGGAATCGGTTCCGGTCGTGCCTCCGCAGGTGATCGCGGTGAATTATTTGCGCTGGGATGTGATTGGGCGGAACGGTTCGCAGAGCTGGGGCGCGCAGGATGTGGATTCTCCGAAGGTGCGCATCACGTCGATGAATGCGATCTCGCGACCGGGGCGGGTGGTGATTCTTGGAGAAGTTGAAAATGAGGACACGGTTCCCGCTTACCTGAATGTGAGTGCGACGCTGCTGAAGGCGGACGGTTCGCCGCTCGAGGAGGAAGGCAGCTTCGATCTGATTTCGCATGTACTGCTGCCGAAACAAGTGTCGCCTTATCGCATCGATTTTCCCGGGGTTCGCATGGATGCGGTGAAGAGCGTGCGCATGGATGCACGCGCGCTGCTGGTTCCGGCGAGCGCCGATCCGGTGATTGCGGTTAGCGATCAGGCGGTGAGCAAAGACGGCCTGGACCGGAATGTTCTGAAAGGCGAACTGGTGAATCAAAGCGGCCGGACGGTTAATATCGCACAGGTGCTGGCGGCTTTTTACGACGCGACCGGAAAAGTGATCTGGGTTTCGGATGGCTATGTGGATCAGGCGCTGATGCCGCAAGTGCCAGTGCCATTCGCAGTCAACATTCCAGATGACGTTGCCAGCCAGCTGAAAAACTATCGCGTGGTTGTCAATCACTACTCGAAAACGAGCAGCTAGCCATGAAGCGCAGAAGCCATTTCGCGGCATGCGCGCACCTGGCCGGATTGGCCATGTTGTGCGCCCTGACAGCTAGGGCCAGCGGGGCCGACCTGCGAGTGCCTCCGGTAGTGGAGGCGGGCGCGGGCTTTTCGTTCGCGGTGGAGGGCTCGGGGCAAGCGACTCTGTATCTGATCGGGCCCGATTACGTTGCGAAACGCACGGTGACGCTGGGGAGCGAGTTGCAGATCCAGTCCAGCGAGGTGCAAGCGGCGGGGCGGTACCATGTGATGATTTGCGACTCATCTTGCAATTCCGCGATCTTCGAAGTGAAGGCCGCGTCCGCGTCGCGCTTAAGCTTTTTTCTGCATCCATCGCGCGTGCCGGTATCGACTGCCGGTTCGATTGATGCGACGGCGTTTGCATTCGACAAGTATTTCAACCTGGTGTTGACTCCGGTGACGGTGGATTTCCGCATCGCTCCGGCAAGCGGCGAGGGTCTTTCGCGACAAGCCTCCACGCACGACGGCGTGGCCTGGATCCGCATGAGTTCTACGCCGCACGAGGGAGCGGTGCGAGTGACGGCGGTTTTGGGAAAGGTGGAAGAGGCGCGCATGATCCAACAAGTCGCGGCCGAGGCTTGCACCTTGCAGGTGAAAGCGATTCCGAGCGGGAAGGAAATGATTCTAGAAACCGATCCCGTGCGGGATTGCAGCGGCAATGCCCTGCCTGATGGCACCGTTGTGTCGTTCACCAAGATTGACCGTGGGGGCAAGAGCACGGTGGATACGCCGATCAAGAAAGGGATTGCGCGGACGCAATTCAGGGTCAACGGTCCGGCGCGAATCAGCGTAGCGTGCGGCGTCATGCTGGGCAATGAGCTGGCGGTGAGCGGGAGTTTGTAAAGGAAGCCTATGAAGGAGACGCGGGATGTGTTGCGGGGGTTGATGAGATCGAGCCGGCTGCTCAAGGCTGCGGGCATGGTCGTTGCCGCCTGCGTTCTGGCGATCGGGCAATCGGCTCCGCAGGCGCGGCCGCCTGAGGTTCATCTCGATGCCGACGATCTGGGGCCGCGGCCGATCGAAGAGCTCACCGGGACGACAATCGCGCAGCATTACTCGCAGGCGTGGCGCGAGTTGGAGGCGGCTCTGGAGTCGAGCCGGACGGATAGGCTGGGCGACGAATTTGTGGGTTTCGCAAAAGAGCGGCTGGCGCGAAGAATCGGCGATCAGCAACGGACGGGAGTACACGTGCGGATTGTGGACCACGGCCACCGGCTCAAGGCGATTTTTTATTCCATGGATGGAACCGCGATGCAGCTTCGCGACCAGGCTCAGTTGGAGATCCAAACATTCGACGGGGACAAGCTGCTGGATACGCAAAATGTGCCGCATGAATACATGGTGGTGATGACTCCGGGCGCAGACCGGTGGTACGTTCGCGATCTCGAGGAAGTGTCAGCGAAACCTCGATGAAACCCTTTCAGTGTTTTTTCCTGGCATGTCTGGCGGTGGTGAGCGCGGTTCCGGGCGGGTGCGCGCACTCGCGCCGGAATGTGTCGCTGAAGGAAGTTTCGAGCCTGCCGGGGAATCCTAAAATTCTGGCGGATTACCAGCCGTGGTTCGGCGATCCCGATCACATCAACGTCGGCTATAACAGCCAGGATCCGGCCGTGCTGCGCAAACAGATCGAGAGTGCGCGGAGCATGGGCATCGATGCGTTCGTGGTGGACTGGTACGGGCCGCGGCATCCATTTCTCGATCGCAGCACTGCGCTTTTGCAACGCATTGCCAGCGAGCAGCATTTTCAGGTCGCGCTTATGTACGACGAAACGCAGGACGACAACGGGCACGCGACCGATGACGCTCTGGAAGCGATGGATATGGCCTACAAGAAATACATCGGGCCCGGCGCCGCGGGGCGCGATGCATACCTGCTCTACCGCGGGAGGCCGGTGGTGTTTGTTTTTCCCAAGCGCGGCCACACCGACTGGGACCAGGTGAGGCAGCAGGTGAACCAGTGGGAGTCGCCGCCGATCTTCGTTTATCAGGACGATCCTCCCGCGATGTTCGCGAAAGATTTCGACGGCGAGTATGCGTGGGTGGAACCGGGGCACAAGGGTTGGAGCGCGGACGGGCAGGCGTGGGGCGAAGATTATCTGGAGAGGTTCTACGAGAAGATGCGAAAGCGTCCCGACGCGGTGACGGTGGGCGGTGTGTGGCCGGGATTCAACGACACCAAGGCCTCGTGGAGCCTGAACCGGCACATCGATGCGCGGTGCGGCAAAACTTTTTCGGATACTCTCGATGTATTTTCGGAGAACGATGAGGCGTCGCATCCGATTCCGTTTATCCTCATCGCGACGTGGAACGATTACGAAGAAGGAACGGCGATTGAACGCGGCGTGCCTCACTGTAACGAGACGAAGGCGGATGCTGGACACGGGCATTCGTGATTGCGCCGGCAAACAGCAGGTTCCTCCCTACGCTCGCTGTCGCTCGCTTCGGTTCGGAATGACAGAGGCTTTTTGCTGTCGCTCGCTTTGGTCGGATTAACAAGAACTCTTTTTTGCTGCCGCGCACACGTGATTTGCAAATGATCGTTGCAATGGCATAATGCCCTCTGTGAGAATCCAGCGAGCAATGGGCCTGTTGTTCGTCTTCTCCTTCTGTTTCTGCGCCGCTTCCTCCAGCGCGGCAACCACCCGGCATTACTACATCGCGGCCGAAGATGTGACCTGGGACTACGCTCCGAGCGGCCGCAATCTGCTGAATGGCGGCGCGATCCCGCAACCCTACGGCGTGAAGCTGCGATGGAACAAAAGCCGTTTTATCGAATACACAGACGGAAGTTTTACGGTTCGGAAGCCGCAGCCGGAGTGGCTGGGGATTCTCGGTCCGGTGATTCGGGCCGAGGTGGGGGACGAGATCGTTGTCGAGTTTCTGAATCGCGGAAACAGACCTCACGACCTGCACCCTCACGGATTGCGTTACGACAAGGATAATGAGGGGTCGTACTACTTGCCTTTCGGCAAGGGAGCCAGCGTCGGCCCGGGAAGCCGTTTTACATATCACTGGTTTGCCAACGCCGGCAGCGGGCCGGGGCCGGGGCAGTTGAGTTCGGTGGTGTGGTGGTATCACTCGCATGTTGACCCCGGAGTTGAGATCAATGCGGGATTGCTGGGGCCAATCCTTGTGACGGCGAAAGGCAAAGCCAAGCCGGATGGATCCCCAAAAGATGTGGATCGCGAATTGATTGCGTCGTTCATGATTTTCAACGAAGTTACGGCCAAGCCGCCGGTGCTGTTTTATGCCATCAACGGATTTATTTTTGGCAATCTTCCCGGCTTGACCATGAAGCAGGGCGAGAAAGTGCGCTGGTATTTGTTGGGGATGGGAAACGAGATCGACGTGCACACTCCGCACTGGCACGGGGAGATTGTTAGCGATGGAAGACGAAATACTGATGTGATTGAACTGCTGCCGGGAAGCATGACGGCGGTGGACATGACTGCCGACAATCCGGGGACGTGGATGTTCCATTGTCACGTGGAAGATCACATGGAGGCGGGAATGATGGCGCTTTACACGATCTACGCTCCGCCTGCGCGAGCCTGCCCGGTGAAGTTCAATGGCGGAGAGTTCTGGAAGAGCCCGGCGAGTTCTAGCCTGACCGTCAAGAATATTGGCGGCAAGGCAATTTCGAGCATGACGCTGACTTCGGAAATGCTGCTTGCGCCGCAGGATTTGCGGCAGCCTTACAACGCGGAGTGGTCGTCGGACAAAGTGATATTGCCGGGGCAGGAACTGACTCTGGAGAGGCCGGGGAGTCACGCGGCCAGCGCCAAGGATGTGCACGCTTGGGTTTTCTTTCCTACGCGGGTGAAGTATGAGGATGGAAGCGTTTGGCGGGCGCAGAGTGAGGGGGAGTGTTTTGGGGTAGTGTGGCGGGATCAGGAGCATCCGGAATTGCCGACGTTGCCGGCGTTGCAGATGGAGATGAATCCGGATTAGGCGTGGGATGCGAAGATGCGGGCTTTGGCGGCGATGGTGGTCCAGAGGAAAGACGACCAGAGGGGCTAGAGAGTCTGCGTGAGAACTGCTCTTTCGCCCCTCTGGGGCTTGTTTCTCCCTCGCTTCTCACCCACGGCTTACGCCGTGGGCTGCATTCTTTCGCCGCTTCGCGGCTAAATGCGCTAGAAGCACTGGAAGTTCGGGGTTACCTGGCCGGCCATTAGCTGGTCGTTGGTTGAGGTATTGGAGAGAACCCAGTCGGCGTTCACGGCTGGGTTTCCGCCGGTGGAGTTGACGTAGTAGCGCCAGCGGACCCATCCATAGCTGTGCTTGACGTTGTCCACTGGATTCACGGTCGTATCCACACCGTAGTCAAAAACTTCGCGGTACTTGCAGGAATTGAGCACGTGGGTCTCGCTACAGCTGTAGGTATATTGCAGCGGCATGATCGTGATGGCGAACTGCAACGGGGGATTGGCGCGGTGGTCGGTGATGTTGATGGTGTCAGTGACGGTTAATTTCAGCCGGGAATAATTCAGGTTCTGGGCGTGGGTTTGCAAAACCTCGTCCACATAAGTGTAGTAGTTGGTATTGTTGGGCGTTGCGGTTGGAGGGGGATTCCAGATCGCGCTGCCTTCTCCTCCCGGAGCGGCACAGCGGGCAGCCCAGCGCATGGAGAAATCGGCCGTGCTGGTGCTGCTGCCGCTGTTGAACTTGCGGCAACTCTTGGGATCGTTCCAGTGGTTCACGCCATTCCACTCGTCCAGTTCCGTGACCCACTGATAAATGTAGTCGGAGTCGTAGAGGTTGATGTCCCAGGGATTGCCCTGAGGATTTTTTGTGTAATAGACCTTGGATTCGCTGGCATCCCAGGTGGTGTACATGTAGGAAGAGGGCAGGCCGTTGGTGAGGCCTTCCATGTGGTATCCGGTGGCCAAGCCGGGATCCATCATCATGACGCTGAGGACGTCCCAATATTCATGGCCTGAGGGACAAGTGATTGTGGACTTAATCTGGCCGAAAGCGTTGGGAGCGGCGGGTATGCAGGCTGCCACAGCAATCAGCGTAAAGGCGAGAGCACGGCAATACAGTTTGGAGAGTTGGCTTACCCTGGCTGACCTGGCGATTGCCGTAGCGGCGGCTTTCGCACACAGGGGGCCACAGATGAACACCGAAGGGCGCTTCATGGGTTGGATCCTTCTGAGTTGGGATTGGGTCGAGCGGGGACACTATACCTCGGAAAAAAGTCAATAGGGTAGATACCGGAAGTACCTAAATGAAAGTCTGTAGAGGGGTTGCGGTCTGACCAGTCACGGGGGGGTCACGGGGGACGGGTCTGTGGAGATGGAGATCCTTCGGGACGATAACCCCGTCCCTCAGGATGACAAGGGTCGTTACAGCGGGGTGGTTTGCGTTTTCTTCTCCACAACCCGGCGGTGCGGTTTCACATCCAAAACGCACAGGAGAAACGCACTGATGAGTGGAACAGCGAATTCGACCGGGTGTATCGACCTTCTCTCCGCGCTGGTGCTCTGCGACGAAGGAGGTCATTTGCCAGCGGGTCGGATGGGGGCATGCAGCAGCGTCGAGGAGTTGATTCCGGTGGTTGCTCCGTTCGGGCTGCGCGATTTTGGGGATCTGTGGAATCTGGCAAATTCTCATCACGTCATCATGCGCGCCCTGCCGGGTTTAGGGCGAGCGATGGCGGCGGACGGGAAGGAGCGCACCGAATGGATTGAGCGCGCGCTGGCGAAGGAACAGGGACGCATTCAGCATGCAGTCTCGCATCTCGCTCCCATTTGCAAGGCACTGGAAGAGGTTGGGGACGTGATCGTCATCAAGTCTCTCGACCACTGGCCCGACTTGGGGAACGATCTCGATCTCTACTCGAATGCGGAGAGTGGCGAGATTGTTGCCGTTATGGCGAAGCGCTTCGGAGCGCACTCGGACGAGCGCAGCTGGGGCGACCGGCTGGCCAATAAATGGAATTTCGTTGTTCCGGGGCTGCCAGAGCTGGTGGAAGTGCACGTGGGACGATTGGGCCAGACGGGGGAGCAAGTGGCGATCACCGATTCACTGGTCGCGCGCTCTGGAGTAAAGCAATTCGACTCCCACAGTTTTCGAGTGCCGGCGGCGGAAGACCGCCTGATTATCAGCACGCTGCAGCGGATGTATCGCCACTTTTACCTGCGGCTATGTGACATCGCCGACACCGCACGGTTGCTGGAAACGGAGACGATTGACTATGAGTATCTGCAGTCGTTAGCCGAGCCTGCGGGGCTTTGGGACGGGCTGGCAACCTACTTGGTGATCGTCAGCGAGTATGTCAAAGAATTTCGGGGCCGCGGGATCGAATTGCCGTCCCTGGTAACGGGTGCGGCGCGGTTTGGAAATACACGAGTTCGATTCCGGCAGAAGTTTCTACGAATCCCGATTTTTCCCCAGGCGGCAAGACTTTACGCCGCTGAGTGGGAAACACTGCTGCGCAACGGAGAACTGCAAAACGCGCTCCGGCTGAGCCTGCTGCCGGGTCTGGCTGCGGCGGCGGCCTTGGGACTGAAACTGACGGGAAGCGATAAGGGAATCTGGTGAGGGTGGGGTTTGGCTTACGCGCCGAGTCCGTTGAGCGGGAGATCCTTCGCTTCGCCTGAAAAACGGCTACGCTCAGGATGACGCCACGGATTGGAGAGGTGAGCTGCATAAGGGAATCTGGTGAGCGTGAGGCAAGTGTTCACCCGAATGCTAGGGAGTTCAGGGTATTGCGGGGTCCAGATCAGGCCCCTATCGTCAAGGATTAGAAAGAGTTTCGAAAAAAAATAATGCCGGGACTGAAACAGAGTCGTGGTGTAGGGGGAGTTGCCGCTTGGTTCGAATTCTGGTGGTTGACGACAATCCGGCAGTGCGGCACTATCTCCGGTCCCTGCTCGAGCAGCAAAGTACCTGGCAAGTTTGCGATGAAGCTCGCACCGGGGGAGAAGCGATTGAACGGGTGATCAAGAATCCTCCAGACATGATCCTGCTGGATTTCCAGATGCCCGACATCAACGGGCTGGACGTGGCGCGGCAAATCTCCGGACTCTATCCTGCCATTCCGATCCTAATGATCACGATTCATCTGTCCACCCAACTGGCCGAGGAGGCGCGGAGGGTGGGGATACGCGGGGCGTGTGCGAAATCGGATGTCGGCTCGATCGTTGAGGCGGTGGACGCCTTGCTGCACGAGAAGACCTATTTCCCGTCGGTGCGGGCAGTTAGCGGCTAAGATACGGGGGTGCGATGCGGCCCAGAATACAGGATTCCCTGTATTCGGAGGGCAAGCGCCAGCATGATAAGTTCTAGGAGGTTCACGAAAGCTTCGCCCCAGTGGGGAAGAGCGATGTCGGGTCCATCGTGAACCGACGGAATCTACACGACGCAAATTCAAGAGAGTCAAAGAGCTTTATGGCGGTCCGCATCCTGCTTGTGGACGATCATCCAATTGTGCGGCAAGGGTTGCGAACTCTTCTGGAAGGCCGCCAGGGTTGGGAAGTCGTGGGAGAAGCATCGGACGGCGTGGAAGCGCTGACGAAGCTGGAAGCTTTGCATCCCGACGTGGTGGTGCTGGATGTCACGATGCCGGGAATGAATGGGCTGGAAGCGTGCCGGCAGATTCAGCAGAGGCGGAAGACAGCCGATCCAGAAGTGCTTTTTGTCACGCAGCATGATTCCCCGCAGATGATGCGGGAGGCCCTGGACGCGGGAGCCAGGGGTTATGTAGTGAAGTCAAACGCCGCCCGGGATTTGTTGGAGGCGGTGGAAGCGGTAAGCCAGCATAAAGTTTTTACCGCGCTGGCACGAAGTTCACGGGTCGCGAATTGAATTCTCCGGATTTGAATCGATCGATTTCCAGGGGGTTGAGATGAAACTGCGAATTTTGTTGGCCGACGATCATGAAATTGTGCGTCGAGGATTGTGCTCTCTCCTCCAGAAACATGAAGGTTGGGAAGTGTGCGGGGAGGCGCGCGACGGCCGCGAGGCGTTGGAACTGGCCAAGCAGTTGAAGCCGGACGTGGTGATTGTCGATATCGGCATGCCCTTCCTGAACGGGCTCGACACCACGCGCCAGTTACTGCAGCATGACGCTCACTTCAAAGTCATCGTTCTGACCATCACCGATTCCGATCAAGTGATTCGAGAGGCGCTGGACGCGGGCGCGCGCGGTTTTGTGCTGAAGTCCGACGCGGCGCGCGATCTGGTTTCGGCGGTCGAAGCTCTGCAGAGCAAGCGGATGTTCTTCACTCCGAGGGTGAACGACCTGGTGCTGGCGGGCTTTCTGGATAAGGGACAGGCGATTTCGCGGAACGAACCTCCAAGCTTGCCGACGCTGACGGTGAGGGAGCGCGAGGTAACTCAGCTTCTGGCGGAAGGAAAAAGTTCCAAGGAAGTGGCTACGCTTCTGAACTTGAGCACGAAGACGGTGGAGACGCATCGCAGCAATATCATGCGGAAACTCAGCCTGCATTCGATTCGCGATCTGGTGGTGTACGCGATCAAGAACAACATTATCCAGATCCAGATGCCGCCGCAGATGCAACATCCACCGGAGACGACAGTCGCCTAGAGAACATCTGGGCGACCTGCATTGAGAGTGGTAGAAGTGTGTTTGCACCGCACAAGCACGATGGCTTCGGGGCCGCAACGGCCTACGGCAAAGACCTGAGATTGCGGCGATTCCTGCCCATGTATTCCACACACCCAAGAGAAAAACTTACATTGAATTCTTGTGGAGAATTTCGGCTAACTCATTGGAACTCAAACCAGTCGCGGATTTGGCACTGTCCGTGCTTGTTAAAGACGTTCGCCTTTGATTGCTCAAGCGCTCGAAAAGCCCAGGTGCCGAATTCCTTTCTGCTGCCGGAGGTCAAATATGAGCTTGTTACGAATCCTGATCGCCGACGATCACGAGGTGGCGAGAAAGGGCATTCGCTCGCTGCTTGAAATTCAGGCAGGATGGGAAGTTTGCGGCGAAGCCAAAGATGGCCGTGAGGCGGTGGACTTCGCCGCCCGCCTGAACCCCGACATTCTGCTGCTGGATATCGGAATGCCAAATCTCAATGGGCTGGATGCCACGCGGCAGATACTGGCGACGGATCCTGAGGCGCGCATTCTTATCCTGACCGTGCACGATTCGGAACAAGTGGTGAGAGAAGTACTGGCCGCGGGCGCGCGCGGCTTTCTGCTGAAGTCCGATGCCGGACGCGATCTGGTGGCGGCGGTGGAAGCGCTGCAGCACCGGCGAACGTTCTTCACGACGAGGGTCGCGCAAATGATGCTCGACGGCTATCTGCGTCCTCATGACGACAATGACCCTAACGGGCAGCAGGTGTTGACGCCGCGGGAACGGGAGGTGATTCAGCTGGTCGCCGAGGGCAAGACCACCAAGGAAGTAGCCACGGCTCTGAGCCTGAGTGTGAAGACGGCCGAAACGCACCGCACCAATCTGATGCGCAAGCTTGATCTGCATTCGGTGGCGGCGCTGACGCTCTATGCTGTGCGAAATGGGATTGTGCAGATTTATTGAGTGGGAGTCTGCTTCGACTCCGCCGCGCTTTATTTATCGTGCGGTCAGCTGCTCTTTCGCCCCGCGGGGGCTGGCCTAATTTTCCCCTATCTCGACCCACCGCTTGCGCGGTGGGCTGTATTCTTGCGCCGCTTCGCGGCTGGTCTTGGCTGGCTTTCTCCTTTCGATGCGCGATTGGGCTTACTCTGGACAGCCGAGGGCGGCTGTCTCCACATGTTCTTGTTTGGGATCGGGTAAACCCTGAGAGGGACGGGTTCGTGGTGCTGGTAGGGGTGCTTCGACTGCGCCGGGACTCCCTGCGGTCGTCCCGACTCCGCTCAGCAAGACAGATGTCTACTGCGCATTCCCCCACTGCTCTCGGTGTGAGCGAGTGATCACATACCACTCTGGGGATTTCTTCGCGGCTTCTGCTTGATTCGGTGGCATTCCTTAAAGCTAGATTGAGAGTCCGTTAGGGCCTTTACTGGATTCCGAAGGCGCTTGCTCTCCGCATACACTCCAGTTCGGTTGGAGAGTTTTGTGATTCCACAACTCTCCAGAAAGGGAGCTCCAATGCTTTGGACGATAGCGGTCGTGCTGTTGATCCTGTGGCTGTTGGGCATGGTCACCTCATACACACTGGGGGGATTCATTCACATCCTGCTTGTCCTGGCGGTGGTTGCGGTGTTGATTCGGTTGATTCAGGGCCGAAACCCCGTATAGGAAAGTCGAGTACGGAAAATTCAAAGCGGAAAGGAATATTACCGATGAACAAAGATCAAGTGGCAGGCAAGGTGAAAGACGTGGCTGGCCGCGCGGAGCGCCAGGTCGGCGAATGGACTGGAGACAGCGAGCAACAGGCGAAAGGAACATTGAAACAAGCCGAGGGCAAGGTGCAGAAAGCCTGGGGCGACGTGAAGGATGCCGGCAAGAAGGCGGCGGACAAACAAAAGGCGGAGAACGCGAAAACGTCAGATCAAGAAGTAGAAGTCCAGGAAGAACACGAAGAAGTTACCCGGCGGCGCAAAGCCAGTTAGTTTGTTTAGGGCGCGGTCTCGCGCATGCGGGGCCGCGCCCGTCCATGAATTCGTCTTTCCGAATTCGTCTTTCCGAATTCGCCTTTCCGAATTCGCCTTTCGCAATCCCCAGGAAATCTTCAGAGTTCAGGTTCGCGGCCGGTCAGGCAGCCGCGCGAAAATCCAGGCAGGTTTGCAGGGCCCGCAGAGCGTACAAGGCATCATCCATAGCCTGATCTTCTTCGATGGTGTCAGAGCCAGCGGCGAAGAGTTCGCGCGCCCGGGCCACAATGGCGCGCTCAGCTTCAGCGATACGCACGGGAATGCGATCGCGGTCGGTTTCAAATAATGCCACGGTATAAAGCTCTCGCCAGCTGCGCACAGCGGGTCGGGAACTGGTTTTGTTTTCCATAAAAACCTCTTGTGCCGGGGAAATTTCGTTCAGTCTGCCCTTTTAAATACCCTAAGGAAAGCGCATCAGGAATGCTATCCGGTGAATGCCGTATTTATTGAGATATCCACAAGAATTTTCGGATACGAGCGATTTGCGTCGGGCCGAAGCGATCTGCAAATTCGGCGCAGAGAATTCGGCGCAAAAGGAAGCAGGTGCCTGTTCTCCCAGTGAACTGGCACCTGCCGATGGGGGCGTTTGTCGTGTAGACCATCAGACTAGCCAAAGAGAGAAAAGCTGCCCATACAGTGAATCCTGTATCTGTGCGGGGAAATTTTGTCGGCCCTGTGGAAGACTTTTGCGCGGCCACAAAACGTCCCACGGTATTTGCGGAATTCGGTGTATGGAAGGCTGCCCCGCGGCCCGGTAGAAAGGATCAGAGCATGAGCAAGGTTTACCTGATTTTCGCGGGGCCTGAGCGTCATCGTCTGTGAAATCAAGGGTCTGCGATGGCACGGCAGTTGCGCCTTTAGCTTCGTCTTTCGGAGGTGGATTTATGAAACGGGAGACTGGACTTTTTGTAGCGGTGTTTTTGTTATGTGCGGCCGTCCCGCTGATCGGGGCGCAGACAAAAACAAGATCGGAGCTGCCCCCGGATGTGGTCGGGCCGCAGTTGATTGCATGGTCGGAAGTGCAGAAGCCGCAACCGGTGCCGCAGCCGTTGCCTCCGCCGAACCGGCCCGAACAGCCGGACGCGCAGCCCGAGCAGCCGGCGAGCGCGCCGCCACAGGCGGCACAACCCACGCCGCAAGCGGCGCAGACTTTCACGGGAACGATCGAAAAGAGCGCCGGCACGTACGTATTGAAAGTATCGGCGAATAATGCGTATCAACTTGACGACCAGGAGAAAGCAAAACAATACGAGGGCAAGCGCGTGAAAATTAGCGGCGCGCTGGATGCGAAGGGTGACATTCTGCATGTCGCCAGCATCGAGTTGCTCTCATGAATATGGCCACGAAGGGGCAGAGGGTAGCGTGGATCGGGGGTTCGAGCCGAGGGGCGGTTTCCAGTCGATTGTCCGTTACGATGTCGGTTCCGAGAAGAGCGCGTTTCTGGATTGAGATGATTGCCGTGGTGAGTGCCGCGGCTTTCGTCCTGGCGATGCTGATCGCAGTATTGGGAGCGGCAGCCGGAGCGGCAACCGGAGAGCTGCAGCCGAGCCAAGTTCAGGCTCCTCAGGCTCAGCCAAAACAGACCGGCAGTGCAGCTTCCGCCGCCGATGACGCGCAGAGCTATGAGGGCGTAATCACCGACTCGCACTGCGGGGCCAAACATTCCGCGGCAATTGGCAAGTCGGCTGCGGATTGTACTCGAATGTGCGTCCACGGCGGTGAGCAGTTTGTTCTGGTGGTTGGCGACGAACTTTACGTGCTTGAGGGTGATCCGGCTGCGTTGAAGCAGGCTGCGGGACGGCGTGTCAGGCTCTCTGGGACGCTGAAGGGGAAGAAGATTTCTGTGACATCCATCGTGGCGGTTTAGGTTCAGCCATCCGGCAAGGTAACTCCTCCTGAGAACATCCAAATGCGGCAATAAGCTAGCGGAATCGCAGCCGCTCGTGTACTCTCCTGTGTTCGAGCAGGAACGCAATTGGATAGCGTTATCTTAATCGGCGGGATCGTACTGTTTGTGCTGTTTGGTCCCTGGGTGCTGCTCTGGCGCGTCAACCTTAGCCGAAAGCGCGAGCGGCGAGAGGATCAAGAGCGCTGGCAGCAATCTACGTCGAGGATCTATGCGCTCGAATCCGCGGTGGAGAAGCTTCGGGCGGCGCCTGCGAGTCCGGCGGCGGAGCAGGCTGCGGCAAAGCAATCTGAACCTTCTTCTACGGTTGTAGAGGCGCCGGTTGTAGAGGCGCAGTCACCGGCATCTCCCGCAGCGAGTATTCCATCGGTGCCGCCATCCGCTCCGGTTGCGGACGTTTCAGATTCGGTGCGCGTTGCCCAAAGCTGGGTCACGCAGAAGTCCGCCGAACCGGCAACGCCAGGGTCCCCCGCCCCCGAGCAAGCAGTCCCACCGGTTCGCCCACCCGTCTCCTCTACTCCACCAATCTCTACTGCTGCTGCGCCGCCACCCGCGCCTTCGCTTGCCGACCGGCTCAAATCAGCTCTCGACATCGAAGAGATGCTGGGCACGAACTGGCTGAACAAGCTGGGCGTGGCGATGGTGGTGCTGGGCATCGCATTCTTTCTCGCCTACCAATTGAGGACGCTCGGTCCGGCGGGCAAGGTTCTGGTTGGGTTCGCGACCGGTGGCGTGATGCTGGCCGCGGGCATCTGGTTTGACCGGAAGGAGCGTTACCGAATTCTGGCGCGCGCCGGGATTGGAGGCGGTTGGGCGCTGCTGTTCTTCACGACGTACGCGATGTATCACGTTCCGGCGGCGCAGATTCTTTCGTCGCAGGCCATCGACCTCGTGCTGATGCTGGCGGTGGCGGCCGCGATGGTGGCGCACACTCTGCGCTACCGGTCGCAGGTCGTGACCGGACTGGCGTTTCTGCTCGCGTTCCTGACAGTTTCGATCAGCCACTCCAATGTGTACAGCCTCGCGGCCGGCGCGGTGCTGGCGGCGGGCTTGGTGGTGATTGTCGGACGCATGCAATGGTTCGAGCTGGAAGTGTTTGGAATTCTGGCCAGCTATCTGAATCATTATTTGTGGCTGCGGCCGATCATCGAGCCGATGCACGGCAAGCACCATCCTTTTCCGGAATTCGTTGCGAGCGCGGGAATCCTGGCGTTGTACTGGCTGATCTTCCGCATGTCGTATGTGTTCCGCCGGCCAAGCGATCAAAAGAAAGAGCGCATATCCACTGTGGCCGCGCTGTTGAACACGGCTCTGCTGCTGGCGTTGTTCAAGTATCAATCGACGCATCCCGAGTGGGCGTTCTGGGCGCTGCTGGCGATAGGAGCGATTGAAACTCTGCTGGGCCAGTTGGCGGTCACGCGGCGGCGGCGAAGCGCTTTCATTGTGCTTTCCACGCTGGGAGTGGTGCTTCTCATTGCGGCATTTCCGTTCCGCTACTCCGGGATGAGCCTGTCGGTGCTCTGGCTGGTGGAAGCCGAGGCGCTTCTGCTGATCGGCGTGTGGACGAAAGAAATTGTCTTCCGCCGCCTTGGAATTCTCGCTGGGCTGGTGGTTGCGGGCCAGATGATCGGCGTGGACGCGGCGCGCATCTTCGGCAGGCGCTTTGACGATGCCGACTTGCGTCCTGATTTTGCGCTGGCGATTGTTTTCGTGGTGGCAGCCCTGGCGTTTTATCTCAACGCGCATTGGGTCTTGCGGCGGTGGAGCGATTTGTTTGAGCGAGTTCCCGACCGGCAGGTGATGCAGCGGCTGTCTTACGTTGGGGCCGTGATGATGCTGATTGCGGCGTGGATCGCGTTCCCGCAAAGTTGGACCGCAGTGGCGTGGTGCGCGCTGGCGATGGGCTTGGCGTTTGCCGGGAGCCGCTTCGCATTGCCGGAATTACGATACCAGGCGAATTTTCTGGCAATCATCGCAGTGCTTCGCATTCTTGGCATCAATCTGGAAGGGGCCGACAAGTATCACGGCCTGAGTTTGCGGCTGCTCACGGTCGCGCTGGTTTCCCTTTTCTTGTATGTGACCTCGACGTGGGCCGGCGACACCGAGCGCGGCGGCGATTTTGCGCTTGGCAAATGGCATTTTTCTTCCGCAGGATTTGCGGGTGCGGCCTATACCTGGGCAGCATCGTTCCTGCTGGCGTTGCTGGCCTGGTATGAATTGCGTTCGGTGAGCGTGGCCGACGCCTGGCTCGTTGGCGGGCTGGTTTTGCTGGAACTCGGACTGACGCGAAGGAAACTCAGCCTGCGATTGCAGGGCTATGTTGCGTTTGCCGCCAGCTTCAGTCGAATTTTCATCGTCAATCTGAATGCCGCCGGAAATCCCGGGGAGATCAGCCCGCGGTTCTATACGGTGGTCCCGCTGGCGCTGGGATTTTATTACGCCTATTGGCGGTTGCATGAGAACGGCGATTTAGTCGAAGCGGAGCGCAAATTCAAAGTGGCGGAAATCTGCTGCTGGCTGGGCACGACCAGCTTCGCGGCGCTCATGCGCTTTGAACTGGAAGCGGACTGGGTGGCGGCCGCGTGGGCTGCGCTTGCTTTTGGATTGCTGGCGATTGCGTGGCGCAGCGAACGCAGAGTGTTTCTCTACCAGGGGCTGCTGATGGCGGTGGGAGTGTTGTTCCGCACGGTGCTGCACAATTTCTACCAGCGCAGTTACTTTCCGGCGTCGGGCTGGGAGAGCCGCTGGATCACGGTGGGAACCGTGGTCGCCCTGCTGGTGGCGGCGTTGCCGATCACATTTCAACTTCGCAGGAAGAATGAAGAGAGCGGAAAGACCGGGCTGGTGCGGATGCTGCAATCGGTGGTGCGGCGGCCGGAGCAGGTCTTTTTCTTTATCGCAGTCGGGCTTCTGACGGTGCTGCTGGCGATTGAGATGCGGCATGGAATGGTCACGCTTTCCTGGGGCGTAGAGGGCGTAGCGGTTTTCGTGCTGGCGCTTTGGCTTGCGGAGCGCAGCTTCCGGCTCACAGGATTGGGCCTGCTGCTTTTGTGCGTGGGAAAGATTTTGCTGGTCGATGTGTGGAGACTTGATCCGCGCGACCGCTATTTGACATTCATCGTGTTGGGGGCGGCGCTGTTGCTGGTGTCATTCCTTTACACCAAGAATCGCGAGGCACTGCGGCAATATTTATGAAGCGCTGGATTCTATTCGCGGGCATTGTGCTGTTGGGCGTTGCTGCCGTCGTCATTGGCGAGAGGCAGAAGGTGGACGCGCCCGCCAGTCCTGCAGCGATTTTGTATTTGGTCGCCGATACCGAGCAGGAACTGACGCGCATGCCGGTGAGCTTCACGCGCATGTCGGACGCAGAAGAAGTTCGCATTGGAGACCAACTGGCACGCTTTTACACCCCCAGGAAAGAGTCGGAGGGCGCCGAAACCGCCATCGTCGAGCGTTATATCGCGCGAGTTGGGGCGGATCTGGCCACACATGCGCATCGCAAACTTCCCTACACGTTTCACTATCTTCCCGACCAGAACTTGATCAATGCGTTCGCATTGCCGGGCGGGCATGTATACGTGGGTGGCGGGCTGGTCGCGCTGATGGACAGCGAAGACGAACTGGCCGCGGTGATCGGCCATGAGATCGAGCACATCGATCACTACCATTGCGCCGAGCGCTTGCAGCAGCAGGAGGCGCTGCACAAGATTCCGCTGGGCGCATTGATCGCGCTGCCCATTGAAATATTCGAAGCGGGATACAGCAAAGATCAGGAGCTTGAGGCCGACCGCGAGGGTACGCGGTTGGCGGTGCAAGCCGGATACTCCGCCAGCGGGGCCATCCGGATGTTTGAAACCTTCGACCGCCTGTACAAGGAGTATCAGGCCAAGGCGAAGACTCCGCAGGAGGAAGTGTCGCAGGTGGCGCTGCAGACGATGGCAGGATATTTCCGTTCGCATCCGCTGCCATCGGAGCGGATCGCGCAGGTTCAGAAGATGATCGCGAGCGAGGGCTGGTCGCCGCGCGCGGAGCGCGAACTGAGAGTGGCCTACATTTTCGCGACGGCGCGAGCACGCAAAGCGCTGGAAGCCGGGAAATATGCGCAGGCGGAGCAAATGGCAAACCAGTCACTGAAACTGCGGGCGGATCAGCCGAGAGCTTTCCAGGTGCTGGCGCTGGCGGAGTTTGCGCAGGCGAATTTTTCCGGAGCGGCGGACGCTTATCGCAAGATACTGGACGCGGATTCTTCGAGTGCGGAAATTGTGGCGTCGTATGCGCAGGCTCTGGGGGCGGCTGACCGTAAGAGTGCGGCGGCGGAGTTCCGGCGCTGGCTCGACAGCGTTTCTGGCCGGAAGCCGCGAGAGGCTGACGTGGCGGCGGCTGGGCTGGATCTTTTGGCGGGTCAACCTGAGCCTGCGCGCCAGCTTGAGGCAGAACTCAACTTGAGTGGCGATGCACAGGCGCCGCTGTGGCTGGGGCAGTTGGGCTGGTGGCACTATTGGAACGGGGACTATGAGAAGGCGGTGGACCTGATAACGGCGGCGGAGCAGCAACGGCCCGCCGATCCGAATCTGTGGCTGGAATTGTCCTGGGCGAAGATCGACGTGCGTCGATATGGAGATGCGCTGCAAACCGTGGAGGGAGCGGGTTACGAACAGAGCATCCAGCCGACTCAGGCCATCATACGAGCGGTGGCGCATTGGCAGGCGCAGCAGCAAGATCAGGCGCTGCAGGAGTTCGAGGGCGGCGCGAGCGCGCAGCCGGCGTGGGAAAATCCGAACTGGGTGAAGGCGCTTTACTCGCCGCTGGTGGCGCAGAGTATTCAGGAGATGCAGGCGGAGCGTGCACGCCGCAAGGAAAAAGCGAGGATTGCGGCGGGACGGTGATTTAGCGGGCTGAGCTACGGCGGAAGTCAGAAGCAGAAGTCAGAATGCAGAAGTAAACCAATTATGTCTGACTTCTGCATTCTGACTTCTTACTTCTGACTTGCGCCCGGTTCAGCAACCTTCTAGGGATGCGCCTCCTAGGTGTGCGCCTCGTCGGGAAAGAATGTGCCGGTGCCGATCCAGAACTCCGCTAGAGATTTCAGATTCTTCTTGTAGGTGCGGGTGACCGTGTATTCCTTTCCTCCCTTCACCCGCAGGCCGTATTCTCCTGTGGAATACGGTTTGATCTCTTCCACGAACGAGGTATTCACGAGCACCGATCGATGGATGCGAATGAAGCCGTAGGGTTCGAGCCGTTCCGCCACCGACGACATGGACTCACGCAAGAGAAAAGAACTGCCGTTGCGCTGCAGCGACACGTAGTTTCCTTCGGCTTGGACGGCGACTACGTCCCCCAGATGGATGAACAGAATCCTGCCTTTCACCTTGATAGCGACGCGCGGAGAGGGTTGCTGGGGCAGCGCCTGCAGGCCCGAGAAACCCTCCAACGACCGGGCCGGCGGCTCTGCCGCGATGGCCGCGAACGAATTTTGTGCTGACATATTCATAGAAAACTCGATCAGGATGCAGATGCAAATACAGAGTGGCGCATGAAGTGGTCAGTGGCAAAGCCCACTTGACTGAACTTCGGCATAACCATTATGATGCGCGA
Organism: uncultured Acidobacteriaceae bacterium; assembly: GCA_963715875.1. Classification (GTDB taxonomy): domain Bacteria; phylum Acidobacteriota; class Terriglobia; order Terriglobales; family Acidobacteriaceae; genus Sulfotelmatobacter. The sequence goes on from OY970281.1 coordinate 5,355,066, forward strand.
AAATGAAGAGAGTTGCCTCGGGAATTCTCCCCGTTATCGCGGTCGACCGGAAAGCTGCGACACCCCTGCACCGCCAGATATATGACGCCTATCGCAAGGCAATTGTGAGCGGCACTCTGCGCCCCGGGCAGCGCCTGCCGTCGACGCGCGCGTTGGCCTCAGAACTGGGGGTTTCCCGATTTCCCGTTCTCAATGCCTACGGCCAGCTTTTGGCGGAGGGATATTTCGAAGGGCGCATTGGCGCAGGAACGGTGGTGTCCGGTTCTCTGCCCGACCAGTTCACCTCAACCGCACCGCAGCGCGGAACGCCGGTTGACGGAACGCGCTCGGGACCTCGTCCGCGGGCGAAGCGTTGTTTTGTTATCCCGCGAAGAGATTCGCCATGGCTGAAGGGTTGGGGAGCTTTCGGCGTAGGGCAAGTCGCGATCGAGCGCTTCCCTCTTCATGTCTGGTCGCGACTGGTCGCGCGGCAATGGCGGAGGACCGGCGCCAGCACATTTCATTACGGCGACGCGATGGGATCGATGGCGCTGCGGGAAACGATTGCGAGCTATTTGCGAACCTCGCGATCGCTGCGCTGCGAAGCGGAACAAATCATGATCGTGAGCGGATCGCAGCAGGGGCTCGAACTTTCTGCGCGCGTGCTATGCGACGCCGGCAGCCGGGTTTGGATCGAAGATCCCGGTTATCGACTGGCGCGAGATGTTTTCACGCTGGCCGGTTGTGAACTTGTGCCGGTTCCGGTGGACGCGGAGGGCATGAACGTTGCCGCCGGCATCAAGAAGAGCCGAAATGCACGGGCCGCGCTGGTTACGCCGTCGCATCAGTTTCCGCTCGGAGTGACTCTGAGCGCATCGCGGCGTTTTCAACTGCTGGAGTGGGCGCAGAAAATGGGATCGTGGATTATCGAAGACGACTATGACAGCGAATACCGGTATGAGAGTTTGCCGATCGCATCGTTGCAAGGGCTCGACGCCAACGCCCGCGTGATTTACATCGGAACTTTCAGCAAAGTTCTGTTTCCGTCTTTGCGTTTGGGGTACATCGTGATTCCCACCGATCTGGTTGACTGTTTTGTCAGCATTCGACGGGCGATGGATCTGGGCCCGCCGGGTTCTAACCAGGGAGTGCTTGCCGATTTTATTGGCGAGGGGCATTTCGCGCACCACATTCGGAGGATGCGAGTTCTGTACCACGAGCGCAGGAGCGCATTGGTGGCGAGCATCCGCAAAGAACTTGGGCCGATGGCGGAGGTGGTTGGGAGCGAGGCCGGCATGCATTTGACGATCACCCTGAAGAATTGTGCCGACGATGTGGAAATCGCGAATTGCGCCGCCAAACAGGACATTCGCGTGTGGCCACTCTCATGGCATTATCTCGGGCCCGCGCAACAAGGCTTGGTTTTGGGTTTCGGCAGCACTGAGGTGGAAGACATTCCGCGGGCGATTCGCAAGCTGCGCAACCTGATTTCAGGGAAGTGAGATTCGCTTCATTCTGACCGGGGTTGCGAAATTTCAGATGGATGGCTTGCGTAGAGCTGCGCCCAGCAACTTGCCGGGACCCGGCTCCTGCACGAAGGCGACGACGCGAACGTTTTTGGGATCGGTGCCGGGCTTGAGTTTCAACTGGACGTTCTCGGAAAAAGTCTTTCCCTTTTGCAGCTTTCCTATTTTTGTGAGCTGCTGCACAACCGCAACGTGGGTCAAGCGCCGGCCACCGTTTTCTCCATGCAGCACCTGCGACTGCACGCGGTCGAGAGCGACGGCCACAAAGACCTCGGCATTGCGTTTGTCGGAACTGCCATCGGCTTCGATGTGGGTTCGCAAGACGCCGGCATTGCCGGGATCGATGGTCACGTCGCCAATGCGCACGGGATCTTTCGGCGTGGCCGCATCTTCCTGAAAAAGTTGGCTGGTCTTTTGTGGATCGCCCGTGGGCAGCACGCTGGTTCCGTCGACGATGATTTGTGGAGTGTAAGGGTCTTGCAATCCGAGAGCGTGGATGTAGGCAACCTGGCGCTCGGTGAATGCGGGCGAAGAGTTGGGATCTTTCCAACC